>OZ245034.1:10000-4810000 GCA_965224055.1 Myxococcota bacterium
CGTAGCCGATGGAAATCAGGTTAATATTCCTGAACCGCCGATCTGGAGCAGTGCGGGGACGAAGAAGGATAGGTCAGCCAGTCATTGGATTCTGGTTCAAGGCCGTAGGCAGTCTGTGTAGGAATAAAACGCACGGACAATGCCGAGAGCTGATGTCGAAGGCCTCCGGGCCGAAGTGATTGATTCCACGCTTCCGAGAAAAGCCGCGGGCTGTGTTGAAGGATAGGTGACCGTACCGCAAACCGACTCAGGTGGGCAGGTGGAGAACACCAAGGCGCTCGAGAGAACCCAGGTTAAGGAATTAGGCAAATTGACACCGTAACTTAGGGATAAGGTGTGCCATCATTAGGTGAAAGCCCTGCGGCTGGAGCTGACGGTGGTTGCAACAAAGCGGCGGTAGCGACTGTTTACTAAAAACACAGGACTCTGCGAAAGCGTAAGCTGACGTATAGGGTCTGACGCCTGCCCGGTGCCGGAAGGTTAAGGGGAGTTGTAAGCTTCGGCGAAGCAGCGAACCGAAGCCCCGGTAAACGGCGGCCGTAACTATAACGGTCCTAAGGTAGCGAAATTCCTTGTCGGGTAAGTTCCGACCTGCACGAATGGCGTAACGACTTCCGCGCTGTCTCGACCTGGGACTCGGCGAAATCGACATGGGGGTGAAGATGCCCTCTACCCGCGGAAAGACGGAAAGACCCTGTGAACCTTTACTCTAGCTTGCCAGTGGCATTCGGTTCAGGCTGTGTAGGATAGGTGGGAGTCTATGAAACCGGCGCGCTAGTGTCGGTGGAGACAACCTTGAAATACCACCCTGTTTGTGCTGGATGCCTAACCCCTGCGGGGGGACACTGGCTGGTGGGGAGTTTGACTGGGGCGGTCGCCTCCCAAATAGTAACGGAGGCGCGCAAAGGTCCTCTCAGCCTGATCGGAAACCAGGCGAAGAGTGCAATAGCATAAGAGGGCTTGACTGTAAGGCAGACATGCCGAGCAGGTGGGAAACCAGGCTATAGTGATCCGGTGGTTCCATATGGAAGGGCCATCGCTCAACGGATAAAAGGTACTCCGGGGATAACAGGCTTATCGCGCCCAAGAGTTCACATCGACGGCGCGGTTTGGCACCTCGATGTCGGCTCATCGCATCCTGGGGCTGGAGCAGGTCCCAAGGGTATGGCTGTTCGCCATTTAAAGCGGTACGCGAGCTGGGTTTAGAACGTCGTGAGACAGTTCGGTCCCTATCTTCCGTGGGCGTAGGAAATTTGAGAGGAGCTGTCCTTAGTACGAGAGGACCGGGATGGACGCACCTCTGGTGTTCCAGTTGTCACGCCAGTGGCACTGCTGGGTAGCCACGTGCGGACGGGATAACCGCTGAAAGCATCTAAGCGGGAAGCCCCCCTCGAGATGAGATTTCCCTGAAGAACCCTCGAAGACTACGAGGTTGATAGGCGGGAGGTGTAAGCACAGCAATGTGTTCAGCTAACCCGTACTAATTGTTCGTTCGGCTTCGTCGCCTGGCGTGCTCGATGCACGCAGGATCGATTCCGCGTCGACTCTATCCCTATACGCATCCCTTCTCGAGAGGGTGTGTCGCTCCGCTTCGGCGTCGAGCGGTGCACTCGACTCGACATCACTTTGGTTGGTGATGATAGCTCGGAGGTTCCACCCGATCCCATTCCGAACTCGGAAGTTAAGCTCCAGGGCGCCGATGGTACTGCAGGGGTCACCCTGTGGGAGAGTAGGTCTTGCCAACCATCCCTTCCGGGATCCTTCGTGATCCCGCCCGACCCCGTCTGGTTCGCCAGGCGGGGTTTCGTGCGTTCGGGGCTCGCAATCCCGCGTGCCAGCGATGTGCGAGCGTCGGTAACGGGTCGAGCAGGCTACGGTACTGTTGCGAGTCCCCGATTGGGCTGGTAGATAGGACCAGTTCCGGGGGCGGATACATTGGAGGCCCGAATGACGTTCAACGATCGGTTCAGCCAGCTGTCGAGGTCCATGGGGCCCGCGCGGCACGGTGTTCTTGCGCTGGTCGCCGTGGGCGCGATGGCAGGGTGTCAGAGCGAGAACAGCCTGATCGGCGAGCCGCCGCCCGCGTTGGTCGCCAACCCGCCGGAGGCGGAGAACCCGACCCAGCAGGACCGGATCGTTCAGGTCCCGCAGCCCGAGGTCGACATCCTCTTCGTCATCGACAACAGCTGCTCGATGTTCGAGGAGCAGAACGCGCTCGCGAACAACTTCGGGCCGTTCATGGAGTTCTTCACGGGCTCCGGTCTCGACTACCACATCGGCGTCATCTCGACGGACATGCAGAACACCGCCCAGCACGCGGGCAAGCTCCAGCAGGCCGGCGGCGTGTCGTACATCGACGACTCCATGCCCTTCCAGCAGGCCAACACCGTGTTCGGCCAGATGGCGATCATGGGCACGGGTGGCGACTTCGAAGAGAAGGGTCGCGCTGCGGCCTACACCATGGTCGAGCTCAAGCCGGATATCCCGCGCAACGAGGGCTTCTACCGCGAGGACGCTTCGCTGCAGATGATCTTCATCTCCGACGAGGAGGATCAGAGCCAGGCGAACCCCGTCACCCGGCAGGAGTTCCGTCAGTGGATGGAGACCAAGAAGGTGTCGCCCGATCTGGTGACCGCGCACGCGATCATCGACCCGCCCGGCGAGCCGTGCCCGGCCGGAGACACGGATGGCGTGTTCTACCGGAACTACGTCAACTGGACCGGTGGCGTGCTGTTCAACCTGTGCAGCCCGGACTGGGGCCCGTTCATGGACGAGCTCGGTCTGCAGACGTCGGGTCTGAAGCGCGAGTTTTTCTTGTCCAAGCTCCCGGTGCTCGACCCGTGGTCGATCGACGTGAAGGTGATCGTCACCAACGAAGACGATCAGGAGCTCACGCTGGGCTTCGAGAGCTGCCTGGCCGGAGAGGAGTCGGAGCAGGAGTCCTGCGAAGTCACCTACAACCCGGGCCGCAACAGCATCGTGTTCCTGGACTACGTTCCGGATCCGTTCGCCCAGGTGCTCGTCACCTACAACATCCGCGAGAACTTCGCGGCTGGTGGCACCACCGTCGAAGAAGAGCTGCCTGCTGGCGGCTGAGCTTCGCGGTCTGATTCACAGAACGCCAGGGCCTTCGGGCTCTGGCGTTCGTGCTCAGGGCTCGTCGAGAGACCACCACTCGGCCCGGGAGGCCCCAGCATCCACGAGGACGACGCGTCGGAGCTCGGCGGATGCCCGACACAGCCTTCGCTTCCGTCACGCCGTCCTCGCGGCGCTGGAACCACCCGAACCTGAGCGTGTGTTCCTGGCCGAGCCCTGAGAGCACCGATCGCGGCGTCGCGTAACCAAACGGACGGCGTCGACGTACCTCGAAGTGTGCGTCCGCCCGATGAATACGAATCGTGACGTTGACGGACGGGTGGTCGGCTACACTGATCGTACGCGGACTGAACGAAGAGGAGCCCATGCGAACCCTGGCAATGCTCACACTGGTGGCGACCGCGATCACGGGCTGCAAGATCGAGACTGAGATCATCCCCGCCGAGGACAACGTCGGTATCGGCGAGCCTCCCCCAGCCGAGAACCCCGTTCAGGTCGACCGGATCGTCCAGGTCAGTCGGCCCAGCGTCGACATCCTGTTCGTGATCGACAACAGCTGCTCGATGGTGCAGGAGCAGGTGCTGTTGGCGAACAACTTCCCCACGTTCCTGGAGTACTTCCAGACGTCCGGGCTCGACTACCACATCGGTGTGGTCTCCACGGACATGGAGGATCCCACCCAGTCCGGCAAGCTGATCGCCCGGGGCGGGTACCGCTACATCGACGAGAACACCGACAACCCGGACTCCGTGTTCGCGCAGATGGTGCAGCTGGGCAACGGTGGCTGGTTCGAGGAGCGGGGACGCGATGCCGTCTACACCGCGATCGAGCTTCGCGCCGAGAACCAGAGCAACCTGGGCTTCTACCGAGACGAGGCCGCACTCGACGTGATCTTCGTAAGCGACGAGGACGACCAGAGCGAGCTGCTGTCGGCTCTCGAGTTCCGCGAGTGGTTCACCAACCTGAAGTGGTCACCCGACGTGGTCACCGCACACAGCATCATCGCGCCGACCATCTTCGGGGAGTGCGACGAGGCCGGTGAGGTGGGCGCGACGTACCAGGCCTACGCCGACTACACAGGCGGTTCGGAGTTCTCGATCTGCCAGGCCGACTGGCAGCCCATGCTCGACACCCTGGGTCTCGAGGCGTCCGGGCTGTTGCGCGAGTACTTCCTGTCGAAGATCCCCGTGCTCGAGACCCTGCAGGTTCAGGTCATCGAGCCCGACCCCCAGGGCGGCGACCCCGTCGTGCTCGAGTTCGAGGTCTGCATGGCCGGCGAAGAGGCCGAGCAGCCCGACTGCGAAGTGGCGTACACCCCGACGCGCAACAGCATCGTGTTCCTGGAGTTCGTGCCCGAGCCCAGCACCGAGATCATCGCCACCTACAACATCCTCGAGAACTTCTCGGCCGACGCCGTCGACTCGGTGGGTGGGTCTGGCGAGTAGCGCGCGTTCGTTCCGCGCGAAGCGCCGGCTGAAGCGGTGTCGCGGCGGGGACGTCCCGTGCCGACGGGCTCCGAGCGCGATCGGCCTCGCTGCGGCCCCGGTGGACGGGGGCTTTCGACCGCGCGAGCGCCGCTCGGTCGACCTCCGAGGGCGGGCCTGATCTTCCGAAGCTACTCGTCGCGCTCGGACAGGCGTCGCGCCCACCACTCCATGCGCTCGGCGATCAGCTTCTCGGCCCCCATTCGACTGGGCTCGTAGAACTGCCGGCCCGACAGGCGTTCTGGGAGGTAGGCCTGCTCGACGATGCCGTGTGGGAAGTCGTGGGGATAGCGGTAGCCGACGCCGTAGCCTTCGGCGCGCATCTCGCGGGTTCGGGCGTTGCGCAGGTGCAACGGGACCTCGAGTGCACCGCTGCGACGGACTTCTTCGAGAGCGGCATCGATGGCGAGGTAGGCCCGGTTGCTCTTGGGGCTGGTGGCGAGCCAGGTGACGGCCTGGGCGAGGGGAATGCGGGCCTCGGGCATGCCGGTGCGCTCGACGGCCACGGCAGCATCGGTGGCGACGGAGAGCGCACGGGGGTCGGCGTTCCCGACGTCTTCGGAGGCGAAGATCACCAGGCGTCGGGCGATGGCTTTGGGGGATTCGCCCCCGGCGAGCAGGCGCGCCAACCAGTAGATCGCGGCCTGGGGGTCGGAGCCCCGCATGCTCTTGATGAGGGCCGACAGGACGTTGTAGTGGTCTTCGCCGCCGCGATCGTGCCGGACATCGGAGCGCTGGAGCAGGGATTCGACCCGCTCGGCATCGAGGGTGGCACCCGGAGCGGCTGCGACGACCCGCTCCAGATCACCGAGGGCACGTCGGGCGTCGCCTCCGGATGCGGTGGCGAGGAGATCGAGGGCGTCTTCGGTGAGCGTGGTGCGCGTGGCGGTGAGCTCCTCGTCGAGTGCCCGGTCGAGCAGGGTGCGGACCTGGGCGGGGCTGAGGGGCTCCATGCGTACGAGCTGCAGGCGGGATCGGAGGGCCGCGTTGAGCTCGAAGGAGGGGTTTTCGGTGGTGGCGCCGATCAGCACGAGGGTTCCGGACTCGACGTGGGGGAGCAGGGCGTCCTGCTGGGCCTTGTTCCAGCGGTGGATCTCGTCGACGAACAGCAGGGTCTGGCGGCCGTCGGCCTGGCTGTGCTTGGCGGTCTCGACGACCTGACGCAGGCGCTTGACGCCATCGAGCACAGCGGAGATCTGCACGAAGCGCGCATCCGTGGCTTCTGCGAGGGCGATGGCGAGGGTGGTCTTGCCGCAGCCCGGAGGCCCCCAGAGCACCATCGACAGGAGCTCGTTGCGATCGAGCGCTGCGCGGATCAGCCCATCTTCTCCGAGCCATCGCTCCTGACCCACGATGTCGCGCCAGTCGGACGGGCGCATGCGGTCGGCGAGGGGCCGCGCAGCTGCGCTGGGGTCGGACACGGGGGGCGTGGTGCTGGGGAAGAGCTCGGGTCCGCTCACGAAGGCCTCCGGACCAGCCTGGTATCGCGCTTCATCCGCTCCGTGGTGGGTTCATCGGGTTAGGCCGCAGCCCATGGCGGACCACGGAATCCTGCTGCTCTCGGACGCACACCTCCGCGGGCTCGACGACCCCAATCAGCACGCCCTGCTGGGCTTCTTGGAGGCGGTCCCCTTCGAGCGCCTCGTGTTGGTGGGGGATATCTACGACGTGTGGTGGGCTTCGGCCGGTTCGGTGCCGCTGGATGCCGTGCCGGTGCTCTCCGCCCTCAAGGGGTTTGTGGACGCCGGGCGAACGGTGACCTGGGTGGCCGGGAACCACGACTGGGCGCCTCGGGTGGATGCGCTGGGGGTGGAGGTCGCGGACGCCTGGACGACGACGGTGTCGGGGCGGCGGCTGATCGCGGTCCACGGGGATGAGGGCGCGGATCCGCGCTTGCGGAACCGGGTGGCCCAGCGCGCGCTGAAGAGCCCGCTCACGAAGGTGGTGGGCCGGGTGCTGGGGACGTCGCGGGTTCGTCGGGTGGGGCACGCGCTGTCGTCGCACAGTCGAAAGGGTCACGGACAGAAGCGGTTTGCGGTGCTCGAGCGGCAGAACGCCCTGGCGGACCGGCTCCACAGCGAGGGGAACGACGTGGTGTTCGTGGGGCACAGCCACTGTCCCGGCATGTTGCCCCGGCGTGGGGGGATGCTGGTGAACCTCGGCGACTGGCTGCACCACAAGTCGTACGCGCGGGTGAGCGATGGTGCGATCCGGCTGTTTCGCTGGACGGGCGAGGAGACGCCGATGCCGGAAGGGCCGCCGCAGCGCTGGCCGTGGGCGGACGCGGGCTGACGGTTCGGTCGAGCCGAGGGTTCGGTCGAGCCGAGGGTTCGGTCGGGCAGAGGATCGCGAGCTGGGCCGGGACCCACCCTCTCCCCCGCTGCGCAGGGGGATAGCGCGGTCTCGCGAACCGTCCAGATCTTCGCGGGCCACGGCGCCTGGACTTCCGGTTTCGTGCCGGATCGTGCCGGATCGCGCGGACGGCGCCTATTGAGCCTGGGCCACGCGCTCGAACAGGGCCGCATCCTCGAGCAGCACCGCACCGCCCCGGACCACACAGCGCTCCGGAAGGTCGGGCTGGAGCACGGGCAGACCTGTGGCATCGGACAACACGCGGTCGAGCGTCGCCAGCGCACCCCCGCCGCCACACAGCACCAGCCCGCGGTCGTGGATGTCGGCTGCGACCTCGGGAGGAGCTTCGCGCAGGGCGTCGACGACCGTCTGGCGGATGCGATCGATGTCGTCGTGCAGGGCCTCTGCGGTGTCCCACGAGGTGAGGTCGCACTCGCGGGGGGCCCCGGTGGGCAGGTCGCGGCCCCGCACCCGCATCGTACGCTCGGGCTCGACCTGGGCAGCGCTCCCGATGCGGAGCTTCATGGCTTCGGCGGTGGCATCGCCGATCAACAGCGCGTGGTGCTGCCGAACCCAGCGGGTGAGCGCATCGTCGAAGGTGCGCCCCGCCACCTGGATGCTTCGCCGCACCACCAGACCCCCGAGACTGACGATGGCGATGTCGGTGCGCCCCCCGCCGATGTCGACGATCAGGCTGCCGGACGGCTCCATCACGGGGATGTCGGCGCCGATGGCCGCGGCCATGCCCGTCGCGGCGAGCACGACTTCTCGGGCCCCGGCCGCTCGAACGCATTCCTGAACGGCCCGGCGCTCGACCTCGGTGGTGCCGGTGGGCACACAGACCAGGACGCGCGGCTTGCGCAGGCTACGAGCACCCACCTGCTTGAAGAGGTGCCGCAGCAGGAGCTCGGTGGCGTCGAAGTCCGCGATCACCCCGCCCCGGACGGGCCGGATGACCTTGATGGCCTCTGGCGTGCGGCCCAGCATGCGCCGTGCGGGCTTGCCGACCGCGACGACCTCGCTGCCGCGCAGACCGGGCTTGATGGCGACCGCCGTAGGGGCTTCGTGGACGACCCCCATGCCCCGCGCGACGATGCGGGTGTTGGAGGTGCCCAGATCGATCGCGAGATCCGCCGTGGACGAGCGAAGCATCCAGCCTAGTTCCCGCCGAACCCGCGCGTGTTGTCGACGACGGTGAGCTCTTTGTCCATCAGCTCGGCGTACTTCTTGGCCTCGCCGGTGAGGGGGTTGGCGGATTCCTCGATGGTCTTGCGCGTGCCGTCGCCCGTGATCGCCACGACCTCGTAGCCGCCGCTGGCGTGCTGGACGTACTCGAGCTGGCGGACGTCGGTGAACTTGAGGCGGTCGGTGGTGGTGCCCGTGACGTAGGTACGCGTCCACACGATGGACTCGCTCTCCTGATCGACGAGGATGCGCTGCTCCTGGGGCTGCATGACGATCCACAGGAGGACCATCAACGCCACCGCGACCATCGCTGCGAGCGACATCAGCAGCGCGATCGGACCCGCCCAGCCGCCGCCACGCGCGGGTTCATCGAAGTCGTGGAAGCACTCCTTGCAGCGCTTGGCAGAGGCTGGAACCTCTGTCCCGCACGAGGGGCAATCCTTCATTGCAACAGCCATGATCCTCTCTCTCCGAGGGATTCCGAGGGGGCATGTACCCGGCTCGGACCGAGTTCGCCCGCGTCAGCCGCCGTTCGCCCGCGCAGCCCGGGCCACGGCGGTGAGCAACATGGGCAGCATGAGGGGGATGGGATGGTCGCCCCGGCGGTTCTGGAAGGTCTTGTAGACGCGCTGCCCCTGCTTGAGCACGGCGCGCACGGTGACGCGCCCGGACAGGCCCTGCAGGCGCCCGATGGCGGCGAGATCGACGGGATCGAGCTGCTTCAGGTCGTCGGCGTCGTACTTGGAGAAGGGCAGGCCTTCGCGCTCGGCGTGGGCGACGAAGGCGACGACACAGCGTTCGAGCAGGCTGCGACGGTCGATCTGCTCGCCAGCCACGATGTCGAGCTCGGCAGCGAGATCGACGATGCTCTCGACCGGCAGGCCTTTGAGGGGTTCGAACTCTTCGTCGGTCAGCACCGTCATCCAGACTCTCCCTTTCTCCTGCACCCGGTTCCGACAGACGTGTGCGCTCCGGGTTCCGAAACGTCACCTGTTGGTGATGCTCGCGACGTGAACAGATTGTCCAGGATACGACGAACACATGTCTGCTCGTGGATGGAGCTGCCACCGATGATCTCCGAAGTCCTCCGAATCGCCGCTCTGGGTCTCGCGTTTCCTCTGGGAACGGTCTGGGGCGCCTGGCACCGGCTGCTCACGACCAAGCACGCGATCGTGGACGTCGAGGTCACCAAGCACGACGACAGCCAGGCCCGCGAGGCGTGGCTGCGCGGCGTCCGCAACCTGGCCGAGGACGACTTCGTGGAGGCGGTGGTCTTCACGATCGAAGCACCACCGGGGGGCTACGCCGCGTGCCAGGACCTGCGGGCGGCCATCCAGAAGTTGAAGGACGCCGGCAAGTCCACCGTGGCGTGCATCGAGGCGCCGGGCAACGCGGGGTACTGGATCGCGAGCGCGTGCGACCGCGTGTTCTGCGTGCCGACCGGCGAGCTGAACCTGCTGGGTGTGGGCGTCGAGATGACGTTCTTCGGGGCCGCACTCGAGCAGCTCGGGGTGCGTCCGGACTTCGAAGCCGCGGGCGCCTACAAGTCCTTCGGCGAGCCGTTCACCCGCTCGTTCGCATCGCCCCACAACCTCGAGGCGATGGAGCTGTTGGTGGGCGATCTGCACCGTCAGCTGGTGGCCGACATCGCCGCGGCCCGCGACCTCACCCCACAGACCGTCCAGGCCCTGCTCGAAAAAGCGCCCCTGGCAGCAGAAGAAGCCGTCGTAGACGGGCTGGTCGACCAGTTGCTCTACGCAGACCAGCTGTCTGCCTGGCTCGAAGAGCAGCACGGCAGCTCGGCCAACCGCATCGAGTTCAGCAAGTGGCAGATGCGCGACACGGTGCAGCGCCGGCTCGATCGGCTCGGCCAGCCCAGCCGGGCGATTGCGGTGCTGCACCTCGACGGCAACATCGTGATGGACGACAAGGGGCCGCGCACCCTCATTCGGGCGCGCACGGTGGCGCCGATCCTGAAGGAGCTGCGCGAGGACGACGACGTGAAGGCCGTGGTGCTGCACGTGAACTCGCCCGGCGGCAGCGCGCTGGCATCCGACATCATCTGGCGCGAGGTCGACCAGCTGGGGCGCGAGAAACCCGTGGTGGCGTGCTTCGAGGACGTCGCAGCCAGCGGCGGGTACTACCTGTCGGCTCCGGCCAGGGCGATCTTCGCGCGGCCGGGCACCCTCACCGGATCCATCGGGGTGTTCGGCGGCAAGCTGGTGGCGGCCGAGGCCCTGCGGAAGGTCGGGGTCAACACCCAGCCCGTCACTGCGGCTCCGAACGCCAACCTGTTCAGCGCGTCCAAGCGGTTCACCGATGCCCAGCGGGTGCGGTTCCGCCAGATGCTCCAGCGCTTCTACGACGGGTTCGTCGACCGCGTGGCCAAGGGGCGGAACACCAGCGAAGAGGTGATCGAGCCGCACTGCAGGGGGCGCGTGTGGACCGGCGATCTCGCGAAGGAGCGCAACCTGGTCGACCAGACCGGCACGCTCACCGATGCCATCGAGCACGCACGCGAGCTGGCGGGCCTCAAGCGCTTCCAGCGTCGCGACGTGTCGGGCCAGCCCAAGCGCAACCCGCTCCAGCAGCTGATTCGCGAGGCGTTCCAGGGGGCGGTTCCCCAGGTGGCGCAGATGCGCGTGGCGCAGTCGCTGTTCGACCGGGTGGTGGGCCTCGAGGCGGCGACCCAGCTCGAGCACCTCGTCGAGCACGAGGGCCAGGCGATGGCCGTGTTGCCGTTCAGCGTGGACGTGCGCTGATTTCGAGGGGTCTGGCGCCCTATGAAGCGGTCAGGGGGCGGTCATGTAGAGGATCCCGAGGCACATCTCGTCGCGGGTTCCCTCGCCCCACTCCACGTCGAGGGGCTCTGCAATCGAGCCGTCCACGACGGGCTGATTCTCGGGGGAGTTGTCCCAGGTGCACGACAGCTCGAGCTCGTCTGTGGGCGTGATCAGCACGGGCTCGACGAACTCGTAGCGGCTCTGCCAGTCGAAGTCCCAGTCGGGGATCTCGACCAGACAGGTCTCGGTGTCGTCCTCGTGCAGCACGGACTGGCGGCCGATGGTGCCGAGGGTGTGCATGTGGTGGGCCACCGAGCGGATGGCGACCGGGCTCTCGTCGGGGAGCGCGAGCTGGTTGCGGACGTACTGGAACAGGGGGCCGTCGCCGTCCATGGTGGTGTCGTGCGACACACTGGCTTCGCCGGCGGGGATGGTCATGGGGTCGCCCAGGAACGGCAGGTCGGCCACCCAGGCCGGATCGGCGTACGGAACCACGATGGCGGGCTTGTCGACGGTGTCGGAGACCGTGATGCCGATGCTGGACTGGTCGGCGACGGGCCCGCTGGACGCGGTGTTGTAGTGCATCTGCACCACGATGAAGTCGTCGGGCTCGATGGGGATGCCGGTGCCGGCCGGGAAGAAGCCGCCGGTGCCGCCTGGCGCCCAGCTGCCGAGCCACCCGAAGCCCCCGAGCGCTTCGATGGCCTCGCCGTTGGTGAACATCTCGAGCAGCTCGTCGAGGGGGACCTCGGACAGATCGACGTCGGAGATCTGGAACCCGGGAGCGGTGGGGCCGCCGTAGCAGGGCCAGCCGACGCCGGGCTCGCTGGCGTCCATCTCGTCGAACCGGTCGCGCTGATCGCCGCCGATCTTGAACGCGATGACGTGGTGGACGACGTCGGACCGGTCGGGCTGAGCCTCGAAGCCCGTGACGTAGCCCGCCGCATCCAGACCGGGATCGATGATCTGGCAGCGGTAGTCGTCGAGGCCCTGGGGGGTGTAGGGCTCGGGCAGCGCAAAGGTGTGGTCGGGCTCGAACTGGACCGCAGGCCTGGCGCTGGTACGGTCCGTCTGCACGGCCTTGCCTTCGGGGGCGCCCGCATCGAGCCAGGCCAGCAGGGTCTCCTTCTCGACGGGGGTGAGATCGGTGCTGTTGCTGTACTCGTTGCACTCGTCGGACGCCTGCCACGGGGGCATGCGGCCGGTGCGCACGCTGTCGGCGACGAGCTCCTTGACGGCATCGACTTCTTCGAAGGTGGTGAGCGGGAAGGGCGCGATCTCGCCATCGGCGTGACAGGCGACGCAGCGCTGCTGGATCACGGGCGCGGCATCTGCGTGGTAGGTCGGGCCGGGGTCGGAGCACGCTGTGAGTCCGAGTGCGACGGCGGTGACGCCGAGTGCGCGTGTGATGGCCATGGAGAACCTCCCCGGGGAGAATAGCCGGTCGTGGGCGGCGAAGCGGCATCCCGCCGGAGCGGGTCCGGAGCGCTCGGCCCGTCCAGATCCCCCGTGCGCAGCACCTGGTTCGGGGCTTCGCTTGCGAAAGAAGGTTGAGACACGGGCGTTCGTCGTGTATCTGTGGCGGTATCGTCCGGTCGTCACCCAATCGTCACGTCCGGCAACCCTGCACGCCGGAGCCCCCATGCGCCGTTTCCTGTTCGTCCTGTCCTTCCTCGCCGCCTGCTCGGGCCCGGATCCTCTCGTTCCGCCCGAGTCCGACACCGACACCGACACGGACACCGATGCCGACGCGGACGCCGATGCCGACGCGGATGCCGATGCGGACGCCGATGCCGACGCGGACACGGATGCGGATGCGGATGCGGATGCCGACGCCGACTCCGACGCGGATGCCGACACGGACACGGATGCGGACGCCGACACGGACACGGACACGGATACGGACGCCGACACGGACAGCGATACCGACGCCGACACGGACACCGATACCGACACGGATACCGACACGGACACCGACCCCACCTGCGTCCTGGACAACTACGAGCCCAACGACACCCTGGCGACGGCCACGACCAACACGCCGTCCACCTACCTGTTCGGGCTGACGCTCGAGGACGGGGTGGACGACCAGGACTGGTTCGAAGTGGTGCTCGCCGACAACGATCAGATCTTCGCAGACGTGTTCGTCGACGATGCGGACATCGATCTGTTCCTGGTGGATTCGACCGGCGCCACTCTCGAGAGCAGCGTCACGATCGGGCCCGGCGACGAGTCGCTCGAGTACACGAACACCACCGGTGCCACGCAGACGGTCTACCTGAACACCGAGATGTGGACCGCGGGTTGCACGAGCTACTCGCTGCTGTGGGACGTGTTCAACACGGACTTCTGCACCGACGACCAGTACGAGCCGAACGACACCCTGGCCGACGCGCCGCTCGACCCGCCCTCGCCCACCTCTGCGGTGCTCGAGGCCGACGACAGCAGCGAGGACTACTACAACCTGTTCGCGCCTCCGGGCGCCACGGTGACCGTCTCGGTGAGCTTCGACGACGACGATGGCGACATCGATCTCGAGCTGCTGGACGACGCCGGGAACAACCTGGTTTCGTCGGCGAACGGCGGGGTCGACGTCGAGACCGTGCAGTGGGTGAACAACGGACCGGACTTCGAGGTGGTCTACGCGTACGCCTACCTGTTCCTGGGCGGCAACGCGGGCGAGTGTGCGACCTACACGCTGGAGTACGACATCGACACGCCGGTGGGCTGCACCGACGACACGTTCGAGGAGAACGACAACAGCCCGAACGCCACGCAGATCGACGTCACCTTCCTGTTCAGCGAGGACTACGACCTGATCGCGAACGACGCCGACTGGTTCTACCTGGATGCGAACCAGACGTTCAACGAAGAGCACGACATCACCATCACGTACGACCCGCTCTCGGACGTGGCGATCGAGCTCTACAACGTGAACACGTTCGACTACATCACGGGGTCGTACAGCGGCGACGGGTCCGAGACGGTCACCACCCAGCCCGGCCAGGAAGTGCTGGTGCGCGTCATTCCCAACGGCGCCAGCTGCGAGCCCTACAACATCGAGTTCGACTCGTACTGAGGGCGAGAGCGGTAGCGCCTGCGAGAGCGCGAGCGTCTGCGATAGCGAGAGCGGTAGCGCCTGCGAGAGCGAGAGCGGTAGCGCCTGCGAGAGCGAGAGCGGTAGCGCTTGCGAGAGCGAGAGCGGTAGCGCCTGCGAGAGCGAGAGCGGTAGCGCCTGCGATAGCGAGAGCGGTAGCGCCTGCGAGAGCGGTAGCGCCTGCGAGAGCGAGAGCGCCTGCGAGAGCGAGAGCGCCTGCGAGAGCGGTAGCGCCTGCGAGAGCGGACGCGAACGCTTCCGCTGACGCGAACGCTTCCGCTGACGCGAACACTTCCGCTTCCGCTGACGCTTCCGCTGACGCGAACGCTTCCGCTGGCGCGAACGCTTCCGCTGACGCACTCCGCTTCCGCTGTCGCGGCCCGCTTTGGGCGGGCCGCGAATGGCATCAGCCGAGCAGGCGGTAGATCATCGCGCTGATGCGGCGGAGATCCTGGCGGCGCTGTTCGGAGTCTTCGAAGGCGAGGATGTCGAGGGCGGCGAAGGCTTCTGCCGCGCTTGCCCTGGCGATTCGCAGGTGGTTGACGCCCGCGCGGCCGTTTCGCGAGAGGCCTTCGCAGAGGTTGAGGACCACGGAGTCCGCGGCGCGGGTGGCCTGGTCCTGCAGGTGCTTGGTGTTGGGGGGCCAGCTGACGCGTCGCATCCAGCGAGCGACCGTGACGGCCAGCTTGTAGACGTCCAGCTTCTCGAAGTCGAATTCGTAAGGCATGTTGCCTCCTTCAGGCTCGGGGACCACCGGAGTGCGGCCCCTCACCCAGCGCTTGCGCGGGGCCGCGCTCCGGTGGTCCCCGAGCCTGACCGGAGGCAGCGTGCCGGATTCGCGAGCAGCCAGTCGCTACACACCGAGCCGCTTCCGCTGACGCCACCGCCACCGCTCACGCCACCGCCACCGCCACCGCCGCCACCGCTCACGCCACCGCTGACGCGAACGCTCTCGCTCTCGCTGACGCTCTCGCTGACGCGAACGCTCTCGCTGACGCTTCCGCTGACGCTTCCGCTGACGCTGACGCTCTCGCTGACGCTGACGCTGACGCTGACGCTGACGCTGACGCTCTCGCTGACGCTGACGCTCTCGCTGACGCTTCCGCTGACGCTGACGCTGACGCTTCCGCTGACGCTGACGCTGACGCCTTCGCTTCCGCTGACGCGAACGCTTCCGCCTTCGCTGACGCTGACGCTGACGCTGACGCACTCGCTCTCGCTGACGCCAGAGCGGTCGTCCGGCGCGAAGCGCCCGCTGAAGCGGTGTCGCGGCGGCATAGGCCGGCTTCCCGTGCGCGGGTCACCTACGACCGCGCGAGCGCCTGTCGGTCTGTTCCGAGGGTGGGCCCGGTCTTCAGGGTGGATCTCCATAGACCCAGCGGTAGGCCATGACGAAGCCCAGCACGCGCTTCACGTAGCGGCGGGTCTCGGTGTAGCCGACGTCTTCGGCGAAGGTGTCGAAGGGCGGAGGCTCGTCGTAGGCGGTCAGCCAGCGGCGAACGGCGGCTTCTCCTCCGTTGTAGCTGGCGATGACGGCGGGCAGGTCCGTTCCGTCGAGAACGCCCTTCAGGGACTGGCGCTTCATGCCGAGCTCGGCGGTGCCCATGGAGGCGTTGTAGGGGGCTTTGTAGAGGTCGTCGGCGTCGTAGGGACCGGTGTAGAGCTCCTCGTGGATGCGGGGACCCTCCAGCGGCATGATCTGCATGAGGCCGCGGGCGCCGGCGACGCTGGTGACCTGGGGTTTGAGGGCGGATTCGGCGGTCATGATGCCGAAGGGGAGCAGCGGGTGCAGGTCGTACTTCGCGGCGACGGTGGCCACGATGCCGGCCTCGGGGCGGGGGGTGCAGGCTTGCTGGGCGACGGGGTCTCCGCCCTTCCACGGCGCCACGCAGAACGGCTTCGCGAGGGAGCGACCGGTGCGGTAGTCGCCGGCGGCGATCCAGGCGTGGGCGGCGGCGAGCTTGTCGTCCCGCGTGGACAGTGCGGCGCCGACGGGCGCGAGTTCGTCGCGGGCCCAGGTCTTGAATCCGACGTCGAGGAGGGCTTCGAAGCGCTGGACGTCGGACCGACCGGCCAGGCGTTCCGGCCAGGGGGGACGGTCGACCGCGGGCTGGGGCTCGAAGCGCTTGCCGAGCCGCTCGGCTGCGAACCAGGCGTAGCCGTGGGTGGGCCAGCTGCGCAGGACGCGCTCCAGACCGGCCCGTTCGGCCTCTGAGTCGCCAGAGAGCCCGGCAGCACGGGCCTTCCAGTACAGGGCGCCGGGAACCAGGCTGGACTTCGGGCGCTCGTTCACCAGGCGGTCGAAGGCGCGGACGGCCTGGTCGAGATCGCCGGTGCGCCAGTGGCAGCGGGCGGTGAACCACAGGGCTTCGGTGAGGTGCCCGGATGCGGGGTAGCGCTCGAGGTGGGCGTCGAAGCGGGAGATGGCGGACGCACAGTCGTTCTCGTCGTACGACATGTAGCCGAGCTTGTAGCTGGCGAAGTCGGCGTTGTCGGAGCTGGGGTGCTGGGCGATGACGCGTTGGTAGACGACGGCGGCGGTGTCGTAGTCGCCGGTGCGCGCATGGGTGAGCGCGTAGTCGAACAGGTTGCGTGCGGAGCCCGTGGCCTCGGCGGGGGCTCCGAGGGCGGTCTGCCAGTGGGTGAGGGAGTCGGCGTACTGGCGCGCCTGGAGCTGGACCCGGGCGAGCTCGAGGGGGTCGGAGGGCAGGTCGGGGTCGTCGGTCTGACCGAGCTGCTCGGCGAGCTCGGAGGCGGCGTCGATCCGGCCGTTCTTCCGCAGGCTGGCGAGGCGGGTGATGCGGTCGGCATCGGGGACGGGCCCCGCTCCGGTCTCGTCGAGTCGGGCCAGGGCCAGGTCGTCCCAGCCTCCGACCTCGGCGGCGGTCCACACCGAACGCCACGTGCCCCAGGCCTTCTCGCGCTCTCCGGCCGCGAACAGGGCCTCTGCGTAGAGGAAGTCGCGCTCCGAACCTGCGGGGAGCCCCTTCATGACGGTGCGAAAGCCGGGAAGGTCTGCGCGCGCGATGGCGATACGGGCGCGGGCGAGGGTGATCTCGGTGCCGGCGATCCCCGGGAGGGAGAGGCCGTCGAGTGCGGCTGCGGCGGAATCGGCTGCGGTCTCGGAGTCGGTGTTCAGATGGGCCTGGGCCCGGACCAGCCGACCGTATTCTCCGAGTACGCCATCGATGGGCTCGGACAGCAGGGCCAGCGCGCCTTCGGGGTCGCCGAGGCGGAGGGTGCACCAGGCGCGTGGCACCCGCCACTTCTCGTCCTGGTCGGGGTAGGGGTCGGTCTGGGCGATGACGGTGGCGCAGTCCCCGGCGGCGACGGCCTGGGACGTGGTGAGGGGGCTCGCCACAGCGAGGGCAGACAGGAGGGGGAGGAGGGTCATCCGGAGGGCTCGGGGCTGGCGGGGGGCAGGAGGACGTCGGAACAGGGAGCGAGGTGGGCGGCGAGCACGGTGTGTGCGTCGGAGGGAAGCGCGGGGACTGCCACGCGAATGGTCGCCCAGCGGGCTGGATCGGGCAAGAGGCGGTGCAGTCGAGTGGCCAGCATCGCCCGTGCTCGTGCAGCATCCTGCCGACGGAACCAGGCGGGAATGAGCGCATCCGCACTGCTCCACCGCAGCACGAGGTGCCAGAGGTTCCCGTCCACACGGGCTTCGGCGTTCAGGGTGTCGTGGAGGTACCAGAACCCGTCCTGACCGGGCTTGTGCAGCGCGCGCAGCGCATCGAGGCCGGAGTGACCGGTGACGGAGTCGGGATGGTCGGCGTCGGGTAGCAGCAGGTTGTCGTAGATCACCAGGCGGGCACGCTCCAGCAGGCACAACCCGTGGAGGGGCCCCAGACGTCCACCCCCGCGGCCGAATGCGTACCGCCGCTCGTCGGACCAGGTGTCGACGAGATGGACGGTGTTCAGGGTGGGGAGGGCTTCGGCATCTCGAACGGCGTCGAGCTGGGCAGCGCGGGGTTCGGTGCGGGGGAGGGCGAAGGTGAGGCTCTCGAGCGGCCGGGGGGATCGGTTGGCGAGGGCGCACATGCCGTTCCAGGCGAGCACGGGGGCGCCGGGATGCCAGGTGAACGCTTCGAGCCGATGGTCGCCGGCTCCGTCTGCGGTCCGACTGGCGTGGTCGAGGTCTTCGACGAGCCGCATCCCGACGTGGCGCAGGCAGACGAGGTTGGGATGGAGGAGGTGCTCGATGGAGGACTGGAGCCGCTCGACGGTCCGCCAGCCCCGATGGCCGATCAACCGGGTGTGCTGGCGGAAGCGCACCCGGGCGGCGTAGAGCAGGCCGCGTCGGAAGCGGGCCGATGGGCTGTGGACCACGGCGTCGAGGGGGCCGAGCCAGCGATTGACGTGCGCATCCCGTAGCTCGCGGGCTTCCTGGCGGGTGTCGGGATCGAGAGGCCCGTGTTCACGGGCGAGTTGAAGTGCGACGAAGCGGCCGCGCGGGTCGTCGGCCTCCTGCAGAGCGTCGGCCCAGACCTGCAGAGGGCCGGGGTCTTCGGGGGCTTCGAGGACCGCTCGGTGCAGCGCCTCGAGGTCGCGGTCCCGCTGGAGCAGGAAGGTGGATCGGGGAGGGGCACCGCCGTCGAGCAGGGGGCGCAGCAGGGCTTCGACGCGCTCGAGGGGCTCCTGCAGGCCATCGGGGACCTCGACCTCGGGCCGGTGGGCTTCGATGCGTTCCCGGGTCTTGGGCAGCCGATCGAGGATGTAGCGCTCGAACTCGGCGTAGCGGGGGTCGGCGTGGGCATCGAGCGAGGCCTGCGCGGCGTCCTGGAGCGCATCCAGGCGTCGGAGCGCACGGACGTCGCCGGTGTACTCCACCAGCCGGAAGAACGCGGTCCAGGCGATGCGACCAGACGCAGCCGCAGACGGCAGGGGCACGGCCCAGCGCTCGATCAGGCGGGTGGTGCGGGGGTCTGGTGGGCGCTCACGGAGCCGGTCGAACCGCTTCTTGGCGTCGCGATGGGTGGCGTCGTCCGGTGTGCGGGTGGCGGCGTACACCAGCAGTCGATCGACGTCCGCGGGGTTTCGAGCGGATGCCATGGCCAACCAGCGGGTGGGGTCGGAGACCTCGGCGATGGGCAGGACGCGATGGGTGAGCTGCCCGAGCTTCAGGATCGGCCCAGCCAGACGGGGCGATCGCACGATTCCCCACACGCGGAGCCACTGGGACAGGGCGGACGCGAGCTCCCCGCGCTCGAGGTGCGTCACGGCGCGGCTCGCCGCCAGCTCGGCCCGCGACCCGACGCTCAGAAGCTGCCGCCGAGCTGGAAGTAGAACGAGCGGGGATCGGTCCAGCCGTGCCGGGCGTCGGGCGCCAGTGGAACGGGGGTGAGCCCCACGCCGTAACCGATGCGTCCGGTGATGAACGCGCCCCAGCCCAGGGCCCAGCGGGTGCTGATCTCGGCGCCCACGCCCACGAGCGAGCCGTCGAAGGCGTCCTCCCACTCGTCGACGTCGGTGAAGGCGTTGCCCGCATCTGCGAACACGGCTCCGCTGATGTTGCGGAAGTAGGCGGGAATGGTCCCGACCCCCCGCTGGACCTGCCAGATGGGGAACCGGTACTCGGCGCTGGCGAGCCAGTAGCGGTCGCCCACGTCGCTTCCGAACTCGTAGCCGCGCAGCATGCGGGAGGTGTCGGGGGTGGTGACGAAGGCGCTGTCGCCGAACGAGCCGCCGAGCTGGTAGTTGCCCAGGAACTGATTCGCGCCCACGGTGTAGCCCCCGCCCAGCTTGGTCGCGAGCACGTGGTTGGGGATGAGTGGGTTGACGGTGTACTCGCGGAGCTCGGCGGTGACCTGGGCGACGGTGAGGTCGACGAAGTCCTCGGGGCTGCCGGTGATGCCGTCGCCCTTGACCTGGGTGCCGAGCCACGGGTGCGTGATGGACCCGATGAGGCTGAAGATCCGGCCGTCTTCGGTGCTGATGGAGTACGGCGTGGGCTGGGACCAGGCGTAGCGCCAGCCGCCCGAGATGGTGCCGACCCGGCCGCGGATGGGCACGAGCGGGAGGTAGGTCCCCTCGGGGAGCTCGAAGAGCTCGTTGCGCCAGGTGAGGCTGTACTGCGCGAAGATGGAGGTTCGCGGACGATAGGGGTAGCCCACACTCGCGAAGATGCGCTGGCGCTTCTCCCAGTAGACCTCGCCCGTGGGGACCAGCCCGGGGTCGTCTCCGGAGGCCTGGGTGGGATCGATGGTGAACAGCCTGGCGGTGGGGCTGGCGGAGGTGGTGGCGCCGAAGGAGTAGACGGGCAGCCAGCGATTGATGGTGATGGCGGCCCCGGCCCCGAGGTAGTCGACGTCGGTTCGGTAGTTCACGGCGCCGGACCAGGCGAAGTGGCGCAGGGTGTCGGCGCCGCTGCTGGCGAGGGTGCCCTGGAGCGCGAAGGGCAGGGGCAGGAAGTCGAAGGTGTCGCTGTTCTGGAAGGGCGTGGTCTGGACGTACGGGAGGACGAAGCGCGGAAGCAGCGTGGGAACGGGGTTGTAGCGCTTCGGCGGGATGGTCCAGTCGATCTCCTGTTCGCCGCCTCCGAAGGGGTCGTCGACGTCGGTCATGTCGAAGTTGTCGACCCGCTCGCTCGGGCTCTGAGCGGCCAGGCGCGCCTGGGTCATGCAGTCTTCGCGGAAGCCGATGGGCGCGCGCACGCCGGGGGTGAGCAGATCGAAGCTGCGCCAGCGCGAGCAGGCCAGATCGGCGGCGGGGAACGCGGAGCCTTTGCGACCGAACAGCCGCAAACGCCTTTTGGAGCGGGCGGGATTGGGGACGGGCTCGGGAGCGGGCGGGCGCTCGACGGGGGGAACGACGCCGCCTTCGGGGACGGGTTCGCCCAGGGTCTCGGAGTCGTCGGAGGTGCGGTCGGTGGGGTCGGAGAGCTTCGGCTCGACCGGTGTGGACAGCTCGGACAGCGGGGTTCCGTAGCGGATCGGCCGCTGGAGCAGCCCCCGATCGATGAACTGCTCGGGATCGAGGTCCATGGCATGCACTTCCCAGCCGTCGTTGCTGTAGAGCTGGAAGGCGAGCAGGTCTCCGCGCGGGCTCGGGTTGGGCTTGGTGGCGCCCGTCAGCACGTTGGTGACCTGGTAGAGCCGCTCGGTGGCGACCTCGATGGCGAAGATGTTGGGGATGCCGGTGCGATCCGAGCTGAAGTACAGCCACTTGCCGTCTGCCGACCAGATGGGGTCGCGGTCGATGGTCTGGTCGAGGGTGACCCTGCGCTTCGGCTCGCCATCCGCGGAGTGGATCCAGATGTCGCGGCGACCGTCCTGCCACTTGGACAGCGCGAGGGAGCGACCGTCGGGGCTGTGGCGCGGGGTGGACAGCTGGGTGTGGTCGGTGGCGTCGGTGAGCACCTCGCGGCGGCGATCGACCGTGCTGACCTCGAGCTGGTTGAGCTCGGCCTGGTTGGTGACGACCACCAGGCGGCTGCCGTCCGGGCTGAAGTCGGGATCGCGGGCCCGGGCCCCGTTGGTCAGTGCCGTGGTGCGCTCGGAATCGAGGTCGTACAGGTAGATGTCCGACCACACGTTGAAGCGGTTGACGGTGTGGGAGGCGGCGTAGACGAAGGCTTTGCTGTCGGACCGCCAGGTGAAGTTCTTGGCACCGCGGTCCTGCACCAGCTTCTCGGGGGCGTAGCCCTGACCGTCGGCGCGCCAGATGGCCGAGCCGGTCCGCAGGTCGTAGCAGCTCCAGACGAGCCAGTCGCCATCGGGGCTGAAGGCCGGGGCGCCACAGCTCACCTCGTCTCCGTCGGAGAGCAAGCGGGTGCGGGTGACGCCGAGGTCGCGAACGGGCTGCAGCTGGGCGTCGTAGCGCTCCTGCATGTGCGCGTGCCAGTCGCGGTACAGCGGCACGAGCTGCTTGCCGAACACGCGCTTGGTGGGCAGCCAGAAGGGGACCCAGCTGCCGTAGGTGTGGGTCCACTTCGTCCAGACGTCGGCTCCGCGCTGATCGGAGACGTACTGGATGAAGTCCTGGCCGAAGAGGTAGCGCAGGTTCCCGGCGGGGGGCTTGGGCTGGAGCCCGTCGAGGTTGCCGAGGGGCGGGAAGGCGTCTTCGACGACGGCGGTGCGCTTGATCATGTCGACCATGGGCGTGCGGCCGCGTCCACCGTCGGTGTGGCGGGTCTCCTGGAAGGTTGCGAGGCCTTCGACCATCCACCAGGGGCTGACGTCGTTGGTGGTGGCGACACGCCCGACGACGGCCCGCGCCACGCGCACGATGCCGTGGTTGGTGTCCATATGGAGGACGTGGGTGAGCTCGTGGGTCATGATCGCGGTGGACCAGTCCTCGTAGAGCGACAGCGTGCTGTCCTCCTGGGGGGCGGTCACGAAGATCACGATGCTGTTGTACGGAACGACGCTGGCGTAGCCGTTCGCGGAGTCGGTGCGATCGACGAGCACGACCTCGGTGCGCCGACGGGGTTCCCAGCGCAGCTCGGTGGTCATCGTGGCGTAGATGTCCTCCACCTCGGTCGCGAACTCGTCAGCGACCTCCTCGATGCCCTGGTGGAAGGTGATGTTGAAGTGCTCGGTCTGGATGGTCCGCCAGGTCATCTGGGGGTCGAAGGACGCGGCGTGCGCGGGCTGGGTGAGGGGCGACATCGCAACGAGTCCGTACACGCCGGCCGTGAGTGCGGACGTGGTGATGGCGGCGACACCGAGCGCGGTGAGTGCGTCTGCGGCGCGTTCGAGGCGTCCCGGGGGGCGTCGGCGGAGGATGGGCATCGGCGGAACGGTAGCTCAGGAACCAGCCACCCGTGGACCGGCGAGCCCGGATTCCGCAGCGAGGCCCGGGACGAGGTAGGGAGGGGCTGTGAGATTGCTGCTGTTCATCGGGTCGATGATCTCCGTCGGGATGGGGGTGCTGGTCGCGGCGATGTTCGATCGCGGCTGGCCCCGCGCGCCCTGGACGTGGCTGTCGGCCGTTCGGGCATTGGTGGGTCCGGCACTGGTGACGCACGCCGCGACGAGCGACCGCCCCCTGGATGCAGTGCAGTGGGCGCGGTGGACCGTGCATCACGCCGAGCGGGCCGGGGGCCGGGCTTCGGGGCTCGGCTGGCAGATGGACGCCGCCCTGCGCATGGGGATCCGGGCGATGGTGGAGACCGGCGACGTGGATTCGGCGCTGGCGTGGGCGATGGCGTACGTCGAGCGACCGGTCGATGCGTGGCTTCGGGTGCTCGCCGCGGTGTCGGAGGTCCAGGGTCCGGTCGGCCTTCCGGCCCTGGTGGTGCGAGCACGCAAGTCGAGCACCGTCGAACAGGATGCGGGCGGGTCGGTGGCGTTGATGGCGGTGGCGGTCGACGCGCATCGCCGGCAGGGGCGGAGCGAGGCTGCCGATGCCTGGCGTGCCGAGATCCTCGATCTCCTGGACCTCCACGATGTTCACGGGACGGGATGGTCCCTCGATGATGTGGGGCGCATCGCGGCGGTCTTCGATGGCGAACCCCGAATCCTGGCGCTGCTGCGAACTCGGGTGGAGGCCCTGAGCGGCCCGGCAGGCCGAGCCCAACGCGCGGAGATCGAGGATCCGGGCGTGTGGTACGGGCTGTCGAGCGCACTGCTCGCAAACGGGTCGGTAGAGACCGCGATGCAGGCGGTCGAGCTCGGCACGGCGGCCGCTCGGGCTCGTCCTCTGGATCCGTTCGGCTGGCTCGCTCCGTTCGAGGTCGCGCAGCACCTGCTGGATCGCGGGCGGCTCGTGGAGAGCGTGGAGCTCGGGCGGGTCGCGATCGAACGGGCGACGCACAGCGAGCGGTCCGCGGCGATCGAGGCGACCCACGTGGTGGTGGGGCGAGCCCTGTTCGCGCTCGGACAGACGGCCCAGGCGCGCGACGTCCTGCAGCGAGCCGTGGAGGTGATGGACGAGGCCGCCGAGCCCTGGTCGCATCCCACGCGGTCCGATGCGCGACCGCATCGTCGGGTGATCCAGGCGTCTGGCTGGTACACGCTGGGGCTGGTGCACGAGGCCCTGGGGTCCGACGCACCGACCGTGGACCGGATGTTCGAGGAGGCGCGCACCCTCGCGACCCGCCATGCACTGCTGAAGGGAGGCACGGCGGCGGACTGGATCCTGGATGGCCTGGCAGCGCGACGTCGTGCCGGCCCCGACCTGGGCCTCGATAGCCGTCGCACAACCGTCACTTGAACCATCCGGCATTGGCGATACGGCTTGCGCCAGCGCGGAGGCGCCATGAGTGACGGGCCGATTCTGATCGTGGACGACGAGGACGATCTGCGCGATCTCCTCGACATCAACCTGCGACGAGAGGGGTTTCGGACCCTGCTCGCCGCCAACGCGAACGAGGCGCTCGAGCAGGCGAAGAAGGAGCGTCCGTCGCTGGTGGTGCTCGACCTGATGCTCCCGGATCTGTCGGGCACCGAGGTGTGTCGACGCCTGCGGGCCGATGCCGAGACCGCATCGGTGCCGATCATCATGCTCACCGCGAAGGGCGAGGAGATCGACCGGGTGGTGGGGTTCGAGGTCGGTGCGGACGACTACGTGGTGAAGTCGCACTTCTCGATGCGCGAGTTCGTGCTGCGGGTGCGGGCGGTGCTGCGTCGTCAGAAGTCCACGGCGAGCGAGCCCCCGGCACCGGAGCGGCTGGTGCACGGCGATCTGGAGATCGACGAGTCCGGGCACCGGGTGTACGTCGGTGGAGAGTCCATCGAGCTGACCGCCACCGAGTTCAAGCTCCTCACTGCTCTCGCCCGCCGTCCGGGTCGCGTGCAGACGCGCGGATTCCTGCTGCAGGAGGTCTGGGATCTGCCGCCGGACCTGAACACGCGCACGGTCGACACCCACGTGAAGCGGCTCCGCGAGAAGCTGGGGGACGCCAGCGATCACCTGCAGACGGTTCGGGGTGTGGGCTATCGTTTCGCCGCCGACCTGAAAGGCTAGGTTACACAGTGGTCGTGGAGACTGACGAGCTCGCACGACGCCTGCTGGACCTCGCTCACGACGAGCCCGCCGAACGCCGCCGTCTCGAGGTTCCGGACACGGAGCTCGCGCCGCTGGTGGTGGCGGTGAACCTGTTCGTGGACCGGTACGCCCACGAGCGCCAGGTGCTGCGTCGCGAAGCGAGCGTGGGGCGCCGGATGCTCGAAGCCAGCACGGTGGGCGTGGTGCTGGTCGACGCCGAGGGCAACACCTCGTACGTGAACCCCACGGTCCGTCGCATGCTGCAGCCCCGGGTGGAGCCGCTCGGACGCAAGCCCATCGAGGCGTTTCCGATCGCCGAGCTGCAGGAGGCCGTCACCCAGGCGGTGTCGGGGGTCGAGCCCGATCCCGTGGAGTGCAACCTGGGCCGGCTGGATCTGATCATCACGGCCACGTTCCTGGCGGGGGGCGGTGCGATGGCCACGCTGCGTGACGTCACGAGCGATCGAGAGGCCCAGCGCGCCCGCACGGACTTCGTGGCGAACGTCTCCCACGAGCTGCGCACGCCCATCACGGCCATCATGGGCTACACCGAGACCGCCCTGGCCGACCGCCACCGGATGCCGGAAGACCTGGCCGTGATGCTCGACAAGATCGACCGCAACGCCCGCCGGGTGCGCGATCTGTTCGAAGACTTGCTCCAGCTGCACCGCATCGAGTCCCGCCGCCGCGAGATCCCCCTGGCCAACCACGCGTTGCGGCCGATCCTCGAAGAAGCGGTGATCGGTGCCGCCGACAACGCCGCACAGAACAACCAGACCTTCCGCCTGCACTGCCCGGCCGACCTGGTGGCGTACTGCAACCCCGAGACCATGCGGACCATGGTGAACAACCTCTCGTCCAATGCGGTGAACTACACGCCGAAGGGCGGAACCATCACGGTGTCGGGGGCCGCGGGCGACGGAGAGGTGGTGGTGCAGGTGGCCGACGACGGCATCGGCATCGACCGGGTCCACCAGCAGCGCATCTTCGAGCGGTTCTATCGGGTGGACGACGCCCGCAGTCGCGCCCTCGGTGGAACGGGTCTGGGGCTGGCTCTGGTGAAGCACCTGGCGCTGGCCAGTCGGGCGCGGATCAGCGTCGAGAGTGCGCTCGGCGAGGGGTCGCGCTTTCGCATCCACCTGCGTCCGGCGGTCGACGACCCGCCAGAGGCTCCGCCTTCGCCCGAGGGTGCATGACGGTCCTGTCCGCCGCGTGGACGATGGTGCTGCTCGGGTGTGGACCCTCGCTTCCGGGATGGGTGGGGGAGGTCTCGCTCCGGGAATCCACGGTTCCCGAGCCCGGCGAGGTGCACAGCACGCAGCCCGCAGAGGCCGTCCAGGACGCGCTGATCGCGGGTGGATGGCAAGCCTGGCCCGGCGTGACGGACGAGTTCCTGGTCGACAGCCACATCCTCCGGCTGGAGCGGGACGGAACCTGGGCCGACCTGCGTCAGACCGACGATGGCGTGCGCCTGCTGCGCCTGGAGGCGCCGCCGGAGCCCCGTCCGGTGTCCGCGGCGTCGGATGTGGCGATGTCGGGGCTTCCGGTCGAGCTCGAGGGCGCCCCCCAGCTGGCGGGGCTGCTGGGGTGCCAGTCCCTCGGACAGGACGGCGAGGACGGGAAAGGCCGGGCCGACGTGGAGATGCGTGCCGGGCGATACCAGTGGTCGTCCGGACGCAGCACGGACAACGGGAGCTGGACCCTGGACGGCGACACGCTGCGCATGGGGCCACCGTGGAGTCGCACCTGCCCCTCGGTGGCGGGTGTGGGCAAGGGGATTCCGCAGCTGGTGACCTGTGGCGCCTCCGACCTGTTGTGGTGCGGGGGGCTGGCGCCGGGCCCGACCGTGGCGGTGGTGGTCGACGATGTGCAGGCCGCGCGGTCGGATTCCCGGGTGGCTCGTCTGGTGGCGCTCGCGAATCAGCCGCTCGAGGACGTCCCCTTTCCCGGCGATGCGGTGGTGTACCTGGCGCGCGAATCGGAGCCCGCTGCGGGTGACAGCTCTGTGAAAACCGCGATTCGGCTGCGCTACACGGACTCGGTGCGGGTTCCGCGCGCGTCGCCTCGTGGGCCCGAACGCTCCTACGCCATGCTCGCAGAGCGGCTCGCGTACCGCATCCGGCGAGACCTGGGCGTTCCGGTGTCGGTGGAACGTGTGGAAGCTCCCGGAGATCTGCGGGCCGGCGTGACGATTCACACGGTTGTTGGCGCGTCTGACGAGGTTACGTCCGCCAGACCATGACGTTTCGCAGCCCTCTCGAAGCCGACCTCGACCGGTTGCGCACCCTGTTTCTGCAGATGTGCGTTCGGGCCGAGTCCATGGTGCGTCTGTCCATCCGGTCGGTGATGGAGCGCGATGCGTACCTGGGGCGCGGAGTGGTCGCGGCAGATCGGGATCTGGACCAGCTCGAGCTGCGCATCGACGAGCTGTGCCTGCACGTGCTCGAGCATCGTCGTCCCGAAGGCGAGCAGCTGCGGATGGTGACCACGATGATGAAGATGGTCACCGACCTCGAACGGATCGGAGACCTGGCGACCAACATCGCCAAGCGGGGTCTCGAGCTCTCGGCCGGCAGCGGCTACGAGCCGGGCTTCGAGCTCACGATGATGGGCGAGGGCACCGCCGACATGGTGCGACTGGCGGCCGATGCCTTCGTGGCTCAGGACACCGAGCTCGCCCAGGCGGTGTTGAGCCGCGACCGGCAGATCGACCAGATCAACCGGGAGGTCTTCGAGCGTGCGATCGTCGAGATGGCCGTGCACTCCGATCAGGTCGATCGGGTGCTGGGCATGACGTCGATCAGCAAGTACCTCGAGCGGGCGGGCGACCACGCGTGCAACCTGGCCGAGATGGTGGTGTTCCTGGTCGATGGACGGGACGTCCGCCACACCCGCAAGAAGCGGTAGCCGAGACCAGCCGCTCTCAAGACGCGATGGCGTGGGCCTCGGTGGGTCGCTCGTCGAGCGGGGGCTCCAGGGGGGCTGGTGCTCGCTGGTCGTCGGTGATGTCGCAGAACACGCCGAACAGACCGATGACGTTGCCATCCGGGTCGTATTCGGGCTCCCCGATGCTCCGAACCTGGCGGATCGCCCCGTTCGGGCGGACGATTCTCAGCTCGAAGGTCCACGGGCTCCCCTCGATGATGCCGCGCTCGACGCATTCCTGGACCCGCGCGCGATCGTCGGGGTGGTACGCCTCGATGCCGTCGGCGAGTGTCGGCGTGTACGACTGCGGACGTCCGTGGATCCGGTAGACCTCCGGCGACCACTCCACGTGTTCGCTGGCCAGGTCCACGTACCAGTTGCCGGTACGGGTGAGCTTCTCCGCCTGCCTGAGCTGTCGCACCAGGCGTTCCTGGCGCAGCTGCTGCTCGATGCGGGCGCTCACGTCGCGCGCGACGGCGTAGATGTACCCGTCCTCGGCGCGGAACGAGCTCCACTCGAGCCAGCAATAGGTGTCGTCGGCACGGCGGTATCGGTTGACGAACTGCAGCGTGAGGGGGCGATTCGTGGCGAGGGAGGACGCTTCGGCGTCGGTGTTCGGTTGGTCGTCGGGGTGCACGAACTCCAGATAGGGGCGGGACATCAGCTCTTCGAGGGTCCAGCCCAGCATCTCCCAGGCGGGATTGAGCCAGACGAAGTAGCCATCGGTGTCGGCGACACAGAGCATGTCCGCCGCGTATTCGGCGAACCGCTCCCAGTGTCCGTCTTCAATCATCTCGACCTCCAACCTCCCGCCCCGTTGCCTCGACGGATCTCCCAGGCGGGAGTTGAGTCCGATTCCCTCGGCCCACCCTCGCAAGCGAGGGAGGAGCCGATCAGGTCGCGAGCGCGGCTACAGGGCCGGCTGGCAACACCTCGGTGAGGGAATGGAGCAGCTCGACGAGGTCGACCGGCTTGGCGATGTAGCCGTCGGCGCCGGCGTCCAGGCATCGCTCCTGGTCGCCGCTCATCGCCCGCGCGGTCAGGGCGAGGATCGGGATGTGGCGCCCCCGCTCCATCGTCCGGATGTGGCGGATGGCGTCGTATCCGTTGACGTCGGGCATCATGATGTCCATCAGCACGGCATCGAAGGCATCGACCTCGAGGATGCCGTAGGCCTCGGTGGCGCTCTCGCTCGCGACCACGCGGATGCCCTGCGCTTCGAGGGCGCAGGAGAGCGCGAAGATGTTGCGGATGTCGTCGTCCACCACGAGCACGCGGCGACCGTCCAGCCGTTCCGTCCACTGTGGATCCTCGGAGGGAGTGGCGTCGGGCACATCGGCCAGGATGGCGGGCTCTGCGGCCAGGACCGGTCGCTCGACCGGCGGGAGCGGCGCCTGCGAGGGGGGCGCCGCAATCGACGCGTCTGGAGTGGGGCCGTTGTGGGTGTCGGGTGCCGAGGGAGCCACGGGACGGGGTCGAGCGACGGGGGGCTGCGCGGGCTGCGACGCTCCATGAGGGTCGAGCGGCAGGTCGAGCGTGAAGGTGCTGCCCACCTGCTCTTCGCTCGCGACCGTCAGCGAACCGCCCATCAGCTCGGCGAGCTGTCGACTGATCGCCAGACCGAGCCCGGTGCCACCGAACTTGCGGGTGGTGCCCGCATCGACCTGCTTGAACGCGTCGAAGATGGCGTCCCGACGGTCTTCGGGAATGCCGATGCCGGTGTCGCGGACCGTGACGACGAAGCGCTCTTCGCTGCGGAGCAGGCTCAGCGTGACTGCACCATCGGACGTGAACTTGAAGGCGTTCGACAGCAGGTTGTTGAGGATCTGCGCGAGTCGGGTGGGGTCCAGGCGAAGGACGTCGGGCAGCTCGGGGTCGACGTGGACGTCCAGCGGGAGTCCGGCCTTTCGAGCGACGGGGGTGAACATCCGGGTGACGCGTTCGGTGATCTCCACCACCGGCGTGGGCTGGATGTCGATCTCGAGGTTGCCGGACTCCACCTTGGCCATGTCCAGGATGTCGTTGATCAGCTGCAGCAGGTCGTTCCCGCTGCTCGAGATGGTCTGCGCGTAGTCGACTTCGGTGTCCGAGAGGTTCCCCCGACGGTTCTCGGCCAGGACCCCCGCCAGGATCAGCAGGCTGTTGAGGGGCGTGCGGAGCTCGTGGGACATGTTCGCGAGGAACTCGGACTTGAACCGCGACTGCTGCTCCATCTCGACCGCCTGCTGTTCGGCGCGCATCTTTGCGGACTGCAGCTCGGTGTTGCGGCGCTTCAGCTCCTGGGCCTGTTCGGTCAGGCGGCGTTCCCATTCCTCCACCGCACTCACGTCGCGGATGATGCCGGCGTACGCCACTCGGCCCTCGACCTGGATGCGCGACATCGCCACGTGAACGGGGAACTCGGTGCCGTCGTCCTGTCGCCGTCCGGTCCAGGTGCGGGGAGCACTCCCGAGATCCTCCCGCTGCAGGTCCGGAATCAGGCGGGAGATGGGCTGGCCGGAGATTCGGGCGGAGCCGAACATCTCGATGGTCGCCCGGTTCGCCGAGCGCACGATCCCACGCTCGTCGACCGAGAGGATCGCGTCGGATGCGGCGTCGAGGATCGCGCGGATCCGCGCTTCGGACAGCACCAGTGCGGCACGCTGGGACTCGATCGCTTCACGGGCCATGGCCGATCGCATCGCGATGGCGATGATCTCCATCGCGCGGGGGAGCAGGTTTCGGGTGAGCGCGTCGGGCTCCTGCAGGGCGCCGAGCTCCACCACGCCGTAGATCTGGGGCTCGTCCTGGATCCGGATGGGATGGACCATCACGTGGCTTGGTGAGTCGTTGAGCAGCGAGCTCTTGATCTGCAGGTGCTCTTCGCGATGGCAGGAGACCTCGATGGGCGTCCCAGACGCCGCGCACTGCCCGACCAGACCCTCGCCGCGGAGAACGCGGAGGGCGCTGCGATGTCCGTTCAGGCCGTACGCCGCGATGCGCCGCAGTGCAGAGCCTTCCTGCTTGAAGACCGCGCCGACCGGGAAGCCCAGCGCCTGACACAACCAGTCGATGGTGCGCGCCGCGATCTCGGTCGACGGCAGCTCGCCGCGGATGGACTCGGACAGCTCTTCGAGGAGCTTGGCGCGGCGAACACCGTCCAGCGCGTCCTCCCGTGTGGAACGGAGCTCGTCGGTCACGTCGACGAGCACGGCCGCGAACGGCCCTGCGGCGTCGAGGCGCTCGGACTGCACACCGTTTGCGATGGCCTCGGCCTGCAGGGTGGCGTCGCGCAGGTCGTGGGTCAGCTGGAGGACGGCGCGCGAGAGCCCGTCCGACTCCGATCGCACCTTGCATTCCACGCGCAGGTCGCCGTCCGAGAGTGCCTCGAGGTCCCGGGTGAGCATCAGCTCGCGGCTCCGGAACTGGTCGAGGGCGAGCTCGAGCAGGGCGATCTCGTCGTCGTGGTTCCCCACCGGGTGTGGTGCACCGACGTCTCCGTTCTGGGCCAGTCGCGCGAGGTTGTGGGCCACGTGGTCGAGTGCCTCGAGGCGTTGCCACATCCGCCGGGCGAACAGGAACGGCAGGGCGATGAACAATAGCCCTGCCCCGAGCGCGATCATCACCGTGCGCTCTGCAGCGACCCGGCTCTCGTCGGCACCGTTCTCGATCTGCTCGACCGCGTGTACTCCGAGCGTTCGATAGGCCTCGATCCGATCGGTGGACGCCTTCCACCACCCGTCGGCGGAGAAGGCATCGAGTGGGGACGGCGCAGCGGGGCCGCCCCGGCCGCCCCGGTCGATCCCGACGATCCGATCGTCGAGGTGGACGTCCACCGCCTCGCGCACGGCATTCACCCGCGTGAACGCGTCCCCCTGGTGCACGGTGCGCAGGCGATGGCGGAGATCGGGCGGCGCGATGGCGTCGATCTCGGCCAGCAGCGCCTGCTGGATTCGTCGCTGGCCAACGGCATCCAACAGCGAGCGGTCGGCTCCGTCTCCGCCTGCGAGGGCGCGCGCGATCATCGCCCGCTCCTTGCCCGCGGCCTCCTGCACCTGGAGCAGCGTCACCCAGAACCGGCCGCTCTCGTCCACACGCGGATCCGCGAGCGTTCGCATCAGGTGCAGCGCGTCCGCCGCGAGCTCCGAGTAGTACGCGAACGCCTCCATGCTGGTGCCGGCATCCACCCGACTCCGCACGCCGCCCAGCGACTGGAGCTTGGTCAACAGCGTGGCGATTGCGGGGCTCGGGTTCGGGTCGGTCTCGTGCAGGCTCCGCAGCTCGTTCGCGCGTTGGTCGACGATGCGGCGCTCGTGTTCGAGCTGGGGCAGAAACGCGGTCTGGTCGCTGGCCAGGTGCGCCGCGGTGAGGCCGCGTTCCCGCTGCACGCTGGTGACGAACTGGTCGAGTGCCCGCGCTTCTTCCAGCGCCCTGGACGAGGTCTCGGCGTGCTGGAGCAGATCGATGGGCTCGAACACCAACGCCAGCGTCGCCAGGATCACGAGGGCGGTGGGGAGGACGAGGAAGGTGAGCAGGCGGGTGCGTAGCGTCTTCATGCTGCGTAGCGCTCGGCGAGGAACCCGGTTCCCATGGTGGGGTTCCAGCCCTGCTGCTCAGCTGGAACGCCCGCGCTCGCGCATGCGGCGCGGAGATCCCGACAGCCCGAGCCCTGGAGGAGGGCGATGGAGACGGTGTCGCTCATGGGCGCCTCATCGACCGACCGATGGCGGGCCTTGAGACGAATCCTCGCTTCAATGGCGATCGGCCGATCCGATGGGAGTGCTCCCCGGAGGGTCCATGCACGCGTACGCACCCCACGATCGAGAGGACGGTTTCGACGGAGGTCGCACGGATGCGCCCGTTCGACTGCTGCTCGTCGACGATCGTCCCGAGAACCTCACCGCACTGGAGGCGATTCTGTGGCCGCTGGGTGAGGAGCTCGACCGTGCGGGTTCGGGCCTGGCTGCGCTGCGCATGCTGCTGGAGAACGACTACGCGGCGATCCTGCTGGACGTCGAGATGCCCGGGATGGATGGGTTCGAGACGGCGCAGATGATCCAGGAGCACCCGCGGCTGCAGAAGATCCCGATCCTGTTCCTCACGGCGCACGGGCACCTGCGGGACTTCGCTTCGCGTGGCTACCAGGCCGGGGGCGTCGACTACCTGGTGAAGCCACTCGAGCCGACCGCGATCCGCGCCAAGGTGCGCAAGTTCGCCGCGCTCCACCGCCAGCAGCGCGCCGTGATGGACGCCAACCGCGAGCTCGCCAGCCGGGCATCGCACGATCTGCTCACGGGTGCGATGAGTCGGGCTGGGATGGAGCAGGCCCTGCGCCGTGAGCAGGCCCGGGCCTGGCGCACGAGCATGCCGCTGTGTGCCGCGCTGTTCGACCTGGAAGACTTTCGGAGGGTGAACGCGGACTTCGGGCACGCCGCAGGAGATCGGGTGCTGCAGGGTACGGCCCGGGCGTTGATGCAGTGCTTCCGCGAGATGGACATCGTGGCGCGGATCGGCGCCGATCAGTTCGTGGCCCTGCTGCCCGAGACCGACCTCGTCGGTGCCATCGGTGCCGCTGAGCGGGTGGTCGAGCAGATCGAACAATCCGTCGTGTTGCCGTCGGACCAGCGACTCCACTGCACGGGTGGCGTGGTCGAGCTCTGCCACCTGGATGCCTCCCTCGCCGACCTCGTCGACGATCTGGACGACCTCGTGTGCCACGCCCGCGAGAGCGGATCGACCGTGGGTATCGGTCGCGTGGGGGGCGAGGGGTCTCGGGCGGACGTCTCGGGCCTGGAGATCGAGAGTCGCATCGTGTTCGACCTCGATTCGGGAGAACGACTCGGGTTCGCGCTCGGCGGACGGATGAACGGGGCACCCCTGGCGCGACCGGCGCTGGAGCTCGAGGTGGCCGTGCTCCGCGCGCTCGTCCGTCGGGCGCTCACCGGTCCGCAGACCTGGCTCGACGTCTCCCCGCGCTTGCTGATCGCGGGCGTCGACGACGTTCTGCAGACGCTCGCCGTCGCGTCCGACACCCAGTGGTCGATCCGGATTCCGGCGTACCAGCTCTCGGCCCATCCAGAGCGGTTCCAACGCCCGATACAGCGCCTGATCGACGCCGGGCACTCCGTGGTGCTGCGCGACGACTCGACTCAGCGCGGCGGCCTCGATGCGGTCGCCTGGTTCGCGCCCACGGTCGTACAGCTCTCGACCGCCGATCCCGATCACTTCGAGCAGCTCGCCCGCATGGTCCGTGCCGTGGGGTGCGAGGTGATCGCCACCGACATCGATGACGAGCACGCCCTGTCCGTCGCGCGTTCCCACAACGTGCGGACGGGGCAGGGGACCTTTCTGGAGGCGCTGGAATGACCACGAACACCGATCCCGTTCCGCTGCTGCTGGTAGACGATCGCCAGGAGAACCTGATGGCGCTTCGGGCTGCCCTCGAGCCCCTGGGCGAGGAGCTGATGGACGCACGCTCCGGCGGCGAGGCGCTCAAGTTGCTGATGAAGCAGGACTGTGCGTGCGTGCTGCTGGACGTCGACATGCCGGGAATGGACGGGTTCGAGACCGCCAGCCTGATCCGCTCTCATCCCCGTATGCGCGACATCCCGATCCTGTTCGTCACGGCTCACGGTCGGTTTCAGGGCGTCGTCGGACGGGGGTACGAGGTGGGAGCTGCGGACTTCCTGTTCAAGCCGCTCGATCCCGACGTTCTGCGTGCGAAGACCCATGTGTTCGCCGAGCTCTACCGGGCCCAGCGACAGCTTCGTCGGGCGAACGCGGCACTGCAGGAGGTGTCGCGACGAGATCCGCTGACGGGCCTGTTCAATCGGCGTGCTCTCACCGAGATGCTGGAGCGCGAGCTGGCACGGGCCAAGCGCCACGACACGTCGCTGTCGATGCTCCTGGTGGACGTCGACGACTTCAAGCACGTCAACACGGTGTGCGGCCACGCCGGCGGAGACCGGGTGTTGGTCGAGGTGGCCCGGGTGCTCGAGGACCACGTTCGCGACGTCGATCTGGTCGCGCGGCTCGGCGGAGACGAGTTCTTCGTGTTGTTGCCCGACGCCGGACACGACGGAACCATGTGCGTGGCCTCTCGCCTCCTGCAGGCCATCCGCGAGGCGGAGTTCCCCGAAGGCACCCCCGTGATCCGCAGCACCATGGCGGGGCTCTCGCTCACTCCCGCGCGAATCGATCATCCGTTGGACCTGGCCCAGGTGCTGCGTCGACTGCACGTGGCGTTCGCCGAAGCCAAGAACAACGGAAAGGACTGCGCCCGGATGTGTGCGGCGTAGTCCGAGAACCGGCGGGCCGACCGAAAGCGTGCCTTTCACCGACGCCTGTGCCAGAGTGACGGAGTGTGCGAGGAGCCGGTTGATGAGCACTCCGTTCCAGATTCTCCTGGTCGACGACGACGATGGCTACCTGTCGCTGGTGCGCGTGGTGCTACGGCGGCTCGAGCAGGACGTGGCGCTGCATCGATTGAAGGACGGAGACGAGCTGCCCGCACACATCGAAGCCGCTGTGCGCGGCGATGCTCCCTGGCCACAGCTGATCCTCCTCGACCAGCGCATGCCACGCGTAGACGGCACACAGGCGCTGGCGACGCTCAAGACCCATCCGTACGGCCGGGCGATTCCCGTGTGCATGATGTCCAGCTCCGACCAGGACCATTTCGTGTCCGAGGCCTACCGCAACGGGGCTGCGTTCTGCATCACCAAGCCCCTGGAGTTCGCGGAGCTCCAGAACACGCTCACGCGGGTCCTCGCGTTCTGGTCGGATGTCGCGCAGCGGCCGCCGTCCCGCCCGCCGCCCCAGGCTTGATCCGACGCACGGTCAGCCCGGCACGTCCACGGTCAGGTGCAAGGTGCTCACCCGACGCCTGGAGGTGAGCCGGATCCGGACCAGTCGGCCGTGATCGATGACCTCGACGACCTCGACGGTGCCCGACAACCCTTCCCGTCGGAGGACGTCCCGCACCTGGCGCTCGACCCGGCTCGCGAACAGCGGCGTTGCGGGGCTGCCGTCGAACACGTCGAGCACAGCGGCCTCCAGGAGGTCTCTCAGCCCTTCGAGCCCGTCGAACCCGTGCCCTTCGACGCTCATCCGACGACTTCGACCTCGTCGCGGCTCACCTGGCGGATCAGGCGCGTGAGCATCGCGGCTTTGGGCTCGTCTTCGCGGTACGCCTCGCGCAGCTGCCCGGCGAGGTCCTTCGCCCGCCGGAACCCGGTGATGAGGTCGCCCGAGATGTCGGTCTGGCAGTTCACCATCATCAGGATCTCGTCGAGGCTCTCGCCGTCGGCCCAGCACCGGCCGAGGTGGATCAGTGCGGGATCCCAGGTGTACTGCTCGCCGCCCATCTCCTCGGCATTCGCCACCAGCGGGCTGAACCGGATCTTCGCGATGCGCTTGGCGATGGCTTTCTCGTCGCCGCGGGGGCGATGGTTGACCTTGGCGCGCCGGGGCAGGTTGTTGGTGAGCGCGCACAGCACCCCGAACAACAGGCGGGGCTCCATGCCTTCGAAGATGCCTTCGAGCATGAGCTCGCAGATGAGGAGCTCGCACATCTGGACGTGCTGGAGAAGGCGTGCGCCGGCGTTGAACCCGCCGTCTTCATCGAGGTAGCCGATGTTCTGCAGGTAGGTGACCTTGCCCTGGAACTCGTTCCAGCATCGATCGCGATTGCGGGCGGCTCGGCGCTGCAGGCGTCGCTCCCGTTTGCTCGACCCGTCGTCGTGCCGCTTGTCGAGCCGATCGGCCTGCTTGTCGCGCCACCAGTTCAGGAAGCTCTTCTCGACGATCTCGCGGCAGCGCTCCGGGGGATGCCGGGCCATCAGGTTGACGACGCTGTTCCACGACAGGTTGAAGGAGCTGCGGACGGGTTCGACCCGGTTCTTGTGGTAGCGGTCGAGATCGCCCTTGTATTCTTCGTATTCGGCCAGATCGAGGCGCACGAGAACGTGCCCGACGTCGTCCAGCCCGCGCCGACCGGCTCGCCCGGCCATCTGCATGAACTCCCGGGTGGTGAGCGGGTTGAAGCCGCGCCCGTCGTACTTGCGCAGCCCATCGAAGACCACCGAGCGCGCGGGCATGTTGATGCCGAGCGCGAACGTGGACGTGCAGTAAAGGACCTTGAGCAGCCGGGCCTCGTAGAGCTCTTCGACCAGCGCCTTGAGCCCGACGTGCAGGCCCGCATGGTGGAACGCGATCCCCTTGCCGTACAGCTCGCGCAGCGATGGGTCGAGCGCCTGGCCCAGCTCGGAGGCCTTGTCGCGCAGCACCTCCTCCATCCGCTCGGCCTCGTCGGCATCCAGCAGCCCCCCCACCTTCTCGCCCAGCCGGCGCGCGTTGATCTCGGTCTCGCGGCGGCTGAACACGAAGTACAGGTAGGGGAAGAGGTCGTTCTCCTCGACCTGGTGGAACAGATCGATGTGGCTCGTTCGGCGAGCGGGCCGGCCCCGGCGACCCTTGTTGCGCCCCCCGCGGCCGCGGCGGTTGCGACCCCGGCGGTTGTCGCGCTTCGACTTGCCGCGCCCCTTGCGCTTCCAGATGCGGAGGTATTCCTTGGGCGTGCACATCCCGGTGTCGACGCTGGCGTAGTGAATCGTGAGCGGGACGGCCCGGGTGGTCTCGGTGACCGTGACGACCTTGCGGTCCCGGACCTCTTCGAGCCACTGCCGGAAGTCCTCGAGGTTGGACAGCGTGGCCGACAGCCCGACGATCTGGACCGCCTTCGGGAGGTAGATCAGCACTTCTTCCCAGACCGTCCCGCGATCGCGGTCGTCCAGGAAGTGGATCTCGTCGAGGATCACCGCCTGCAGATGGGGCAGCTTCTCGCCCGACAGCAGCATGTTGCGCAGAACCTCGGTGGTCATGACCCGGCACGGCGCGTCGCGGCGGATCACCAGGTCTCCGGTCACCAGGCCCACCTTGTCTTCGCCGTACAGCCGCACGTAGTCGCGGAACTTCTGGTTCGACAGGGCCTTGATGGGCGCGGTGTAGATCACCTCGCGCCCGGCGTTCAGCGATTGCTCGACGATCCAGTCGGCGATGATGGTCTTGCCCGTGCCGGTCGGAGCGGCGACGAGCACCGAGTGCCCGTTGTCGAGCGCATCGATGGATTCGGTCTGGAACCGGTCGAGCGTGAGCCCGCGGTATTGCATGGGGCTCCTCGGGGGCCTTCGTTCAGCAGAGATCGCAGTAAAAAACCCGGCACCGCAAAGGCGGGCCGGGTTCTACATCTGTTGCAAAGGTAGCACTGGTGAAGTCGGTGTCAAGCCTCTCCGACGGGATTCGATCCACCGGATCCGGAAGTTCCGCCTCCACCCGACTGATCGGCCGAGATGCGATGATGGCCCTCAGCGGCGATCTTCGCGTCGACCTCGTCCTTCCAGTCTGGAGGCTCCTGGCCCTTCTCCAGCGCATCGAGGGTCTTCTCGAGCCGGTCGATGCAGTCGGCGTCGCTGTTCATCCCCATCTCGATGAGCTGCGCCGTGCGGGGATCGACGTATGCGTAGGCCGACAGCTGCTTGCGGCCGAGGCCGAGGGCTTTGCGGCGTTCCTTGATGGTGGCCATGGGTCCTCCCGAGCGGACCCTACCACCGAATGGGGACGCCACAACGAAAAACCCCGGCGAACCAGTGTGTTCGCCGGGGTGAGTACTCCCAAGGGGAATCGAACCCCTGCCTTCGCCGTGAGAGGGCGATGTCCTGACCGCTAGACGATGGGAGCGTGATTCATCCGAACAGGGCCCGGATGAGGAGTATTGACCCGCCAGGGCTCGAACCTGGAACCTCTGGAGCCAGAATCCAGCGTCTTGCCAATTCGACCACGGGTCAGCGACCGATGCGTCTTAACCGCTCCAGAAGGGGTGGCAAGAGTCGGACGCCACACCGATCGGTCGCGGTGCCCGGATCGGCTCAGGGGTATTGCTCGATCTCCAGTTGGAACGGGGCGAGCTGAGTGTTGGCGGTCTGGAACCACGCCTCTTCGCGCTTGACCACCTGGCCCTCGAGCTCGCGCGCCTTGTTCCACCGGCTGCGGTCGGCGAGCAGGATGGCCTCGCCCATGGACTGGTAGGCGCTGGCGCGATCGCTCCAGATGACCACGAGCTGATCGTGCAGGTCGCGCCACTCCGAGGGGACCTCGGTCTCGTCGGCCTGGATGTGCACGTGTTGCGCGAGGGGCACGATCTCGTCGTTCCACGGCTCGACGAAGCCCTCTTTCGGGACGTCGTCGTTGTAGACCTGTGCGGAGAGGGTCAGCAGACGTTCCGCGAGCAGGCTGTTCTCGAGCATCAACGGCTGCGCGGCGTTGACGTACGAGGTGGCAGCCGCGGTGTCGGGGTCGAGCGCGGCACAGCCGGTGAGGCCGGTGAAGGCGAGCAGCAGAGGCGTGATGACAGTCATCGGCGGCAGCATAGCGCGTCAGCACCGCCCGGGGCACGGTGCTGCTCGGTCTCGCGCGGTCTTGCCGGGGCAGATGCCGGTCGATACGGCTGCCGGGTCGTACGAATCCAACCAGGAGAGGACCCCGTGCGCATCCGCGTCGAAGACATCCCCGCGTCTGGCCGACAGGTGACAGCCGGGCTCTCCGAGACCTGGGCCCGCACCGCGGTCGCCGAGGCCCTCGAGGCCCAGCCCAGCGAGCTCGAAGCGGCGTTCGCCGTCGAAACGGGCCCCCAGGAAGGCGAAGCGGACGTCCATCTTCGCGTCGCGTTCGTCGCACCCGGCCTGTGCGACCGGTGCGGCGAGGATCTGCAACAGCGCATCGCGTTCGAATCCGATCTTCGCTACAGGCCCGAGGAGACGGAGGCTTCCGCCGCCCGACCCGACGAGGAGGTCGAGCTCGGAGAGGACGATCTCGACGTGGGTTGGTATAGGGACGGGCACCTGTCGCTACCGGACGTCCTGAGGGAGGCCGTGGCGCTCGCACTTCCCAGTCGCATCGTCTGTTCAGACACCGCGGCGTGCGAGGCCCGCACCCGAGCGATGCTCGAAGCGAATTCCGAAGAGGCCGGCGGCCATCCCGCGTTCGCCGCTCTGAAGAACCTGACGAACAACAGCGAGTAGACCCATGGCAGTCCCCAAGAAGCGTATGAGCCGTCGTCGTCGCGACATGCGGCGCGCCCACGATCACCTCGAGTTCACCGCAGCCGTCGAGTCGTGCCCGGAGTGTGGGGCACTCAAGCTGCGTCACCGGATCTGCGAAGACTGCGGCACCTATCGGGGTCGCCAGGTCATCGAGATCGAGGACTGATGCCCGGACGCCGAGAGGGTCCACAACCCTTCGGCGTCTCGAGGGAAAGAGGCGGATGATAGCGGTCGATGCGATGGGCGGGGACGAAGCCCCGGATGTCGTCGTCGATGGCGCTGCACTCGCCGTGCGTGCGGGGCACGAGGTGTTGCTGGTCGGTGACCGGTCGCGCATCGAACCCCGGCTGGAGCGGGCGCGCCTGCGTTCGAAGGATCGCGCCCGTCTGGTGCTCGAACACACCGAGGTCGCGTTCGGGATGGGGGAGAGCCCCGCATCCATCCGCCGGCACCCCGATGCGTCGGTGCGGCGGGCGATGCAGTGCGTCGCGCAGGGGCGGGCCCGGGCGGCCGTCAGCTGTGGGAGCACGGGCGCCACGCTGGTCTCGGCGGTGCTGGATCTCGGCACGCTGCCCGGAGCCGAGCGACCCGCGATCGCCACCGTGTTGCCCCGCGCTGACGGAGGGCGGTTGGTGCTCCTGGATGCGGGCGCCAACGTGGACTGTCGTCCCGAGCTGCTGGCGTGCTTCGCGCAGCTGGGGGCGGCCTACGCCGAGGTGACGGGGGTGAAGCGGCCTCGGATCGGGCTCCTCTCGAACGGCACCGAAGAGGGCAAGGGCAACATGCAGGTGCGCGCCACGCTGCCGCTGCTCCGGTCGCTCGACCTGGACGTGGTGGGCAACGTCGAGCCGACGGGCGCGATGGAGGGCGAGTGCGACGTGCTCGTCTGCGATGGGTTCGTGGGCAACATCCTGCTGAAAGCGGCCGAGAGTGCAGTCGGAACGGTGGTGACGCTGCTCAAGTCCGAGATCCGCAGGCGTCCATCCGGCATGTTGGGGGCGTTCCTGTTGCGGGGGGCGATGCGGCGCTTTCGGAATCGCGTCGCCTGGGATGCGCACGGCGGGGCGTTGCTGCTCGGAACCCGGGGTGTGGTGGTCGTCGGGCACGGTCGCGCCACGCCAGACGCCGTGGCGGCGGCGATCGCCATGGCGGCTCGCAGCGCGGATGCAGGGCTCGTTGCCCGCATGGCACGGCGCCTGGCATCGGGCGAGAGCCCGGCTTCGGGGTCGGCTTCGCGAGAACCGGCTGAGAAAGAGGCTTGATCGCCGGCTGTTGCCCGGATTCGCCCGTGCGCTATATTGCGCCGCCGCGGGACATTTCCCCCTGCGACGAAAGGAGTTCCCGGATGACGGCAGACGAGGTGATGGAGAAGGTCCGTGACATCATCGCCGAGCGGCTCGATGTGAAGCGCAGTGAGGTGGTGCCGACCGCGTCGTTCATCGACGACCTGAACGCCGACTCGCTGGACATCGTGGAGCTGGTGATGGGGATCGAGAAGGATTTCGACATCGAGATCCCGGACGACGAAGCCGAGAAGATCCGCACGGTTCAGGACGCTGTCGACTACATCGTCGCGCACGTGAGCTGAGTGGTTGGAGTGGTTGGGTCCGTTTCGGACCCGGGGTCCGATGACGTGGTGAACGCTCCCCGGCGTGTCGTGGTCACTGGCCTCGGCACGGTCAATCCGTGTGGGCTGGACGTCGCATCGACGTGGCAGTCGATGGTCGAGGGCCGGTCGGGCACGGGTCTGTTGACGCGCTTCGACGCGAGCGACCTGAAGAGCCGGATCGCCGGCGAAGTGAAGAACTTCGACGGCGAGGCCCGATTCGGTCGCCGCCGTGCGCGTCGTCTCGGCCTGTTCATGCAGTACGCGATCGCCGCAGCAGACGAGGCCCTCGAAGACGCGGGCTTCGCGATCGACGTGGGCACCGGAAAGTCGGATTCGGGCAGCATCTCCGCACCCGGGATGGCCTTCGACGCGTCCCGGTTCGGGGTCTACGTGGGCACCGGGATCGGGGGCTTCCCCGAGATCGCCGAAGAAGCCGAGCGCCGCCTCGACGAAGGCACCTCGCGCATCAGCCCGCTGTTCATCCCGCGCGCGTTGAACAACCTCGCCTCGGGGCAGCTCGCCATCCGCTACGGCGCCCACGGGCCCAGCCTGTGCATCGCCACAGCCTGTGCGGTCGGCAACCACTCCATCGGCGAGGCCTTCCACGCCATCCGCTACGGTCGCGCCGATCTCGTGCTGGCCGGGGGCACCGAAGCTGCGCTCACGCCCCTGGGGTACGGCGGGTTCATGACCATGCGGGCGTTGTCCAAGAACAACGACGACCCCCAGCATGCGTCGCGTCCCTTCGACCGGGACCGCGACGGCTTCGTGATGAGCGAAGGCAGCGGCGTCATCGTGCTCGAGTCCCTCGAGTCGGCCAGGGCCCGGGATGCTCGCATCTATTGCGAGATCGTGGGCTACGGCGCCACCACCGACGCCTACCACGTCACCGCGCCCGCTCCGGGAGGGGCCGGTGCTGCGCGCTGCATGCAGGTCGCGCTGGCCGACGCCCGGATCGAACCCGAACAGGTCGACTACATCAACGCCCACGGCACGAGCACACCGGCGAACGACCCCGCCGAGACCGCGGCGATCAAGACCGCGTTCGGCGATCACGCCCGCCAGCTGGCCGTCTCCAGCACCAAGGGTGTGTCTGGCCACCTGCTGGGCGCCGCCGGAGGGCTCGAGGCCGTGGCGGTGTGCAAGGCCCTCGAGACCGGCATCCTTCCGCCCACCGCCCATCTCGACACCCCCGATCCCGACTGCGATCTGGACTACGTCCCGCGCGAGGCCCGGCAGAGCGACCCACAGGTGGCGCTCTCCAATGGCTTCGGGTTCGGCGGCACGAACGCCTGCCTCGTCTTCCGAAGAGTCTGACCTCCCGACAGGAGCCCCCATGCGTCTCGCGATCAGCTCGGACCACGCGGGGAACCGACTCCGCGCAGCCATCGTCGACCACCTGAAGAACACCGACGGTGTCGAGGTCTCCGATCTGGGGCCGGGCTCCGACGAATCGGTGGACTACCCGGACTTCGCCCGACCCCTGGCCGAGGCGGTCGCCGCCGGTGAGTTCGACCGGGGCATCCTGATCTGCGGGTCGGGGCAGGGCGTGGGGATCACGGCCAACAAGGTCCCCGGCATCCGGGCCGGCATCGTCGCCGACTCGTTCAGCGCGCGGATGATCGTGCAGCACAACGATGCCCAGATCCTCTGCATGGGCGAGCGGATCATCGGGGTGAGCGTCGCGCTCGAGTGCGTGGATGCCTTCCTCGCCGCGACCTTCGAGGGCGGGCGTCACGCACGGCGCGTCGGCAAGATCGAGGGCTGACGTGCGCGTCCTGCTCGCCATCGCCGTCTGGCTCGTGTGCGTTCCGGCCTCGGCCGCCGAGAAGCTCGCGGTGCTTCCCTTCGATGCCAACGGTGTGGACGAGGATCTCCAGCCCCTCGGGCGCGGCATCGCCGACATGCTGATCACCGACCTGCAGCGTGCAGATGGCGTGGTGGTGGTCGAGCGACGGCAGCTCTCCCAGGTGCTTCGCGAGCTCGAGCTCCAGGCCAGTGGCTTCGTCGACCCCGAGACTGCGCTGCAGGTCGGTCAGGGCGTGGGCGCGCAGCGGATCGTGACGGGCGGGATCACGGCGGCGATCGAGGGCATGCGGATCGACGCGCGGTTGGTGGACGTCGCCTCGGGCGAGGTGATCGACGCCGTCAGCGCCGCCGGGGCTCCGGACGACTTCTTCGCCCTCGAGGCCGACATCGCCAACCAGCTGCTCGGCAAGCTCGGCAGCACCGTGCAGATCGAGCAGCGGCAGCTGTCCCTCGATCAGGCGCTCCAGGCCAGTCAGCGCCTCGACGAGATGGAGAACGCCTACGTCGACCGGCTGGGCAACCTCAACACCTACAAGCGGCGCCGGCTGAAGCGGGACGACCTGACGTTCCAGACCGGCGGGGGAGATGCTGCGGTCTCCACGGTCAAGACGTGGGCGTTCTACGACGGAGGGGGCACGCTGATCGCGCCGCAGACCGTCATGGAGCGCCTGAACGACACCGAGCGCCTCGCCAAGCTGAACAAGCACAAGCGCATCGGGCGGACCATCGTGTGGACCTCGCTCGGAGTCGGCCTCGCGGCGTGTGCTGGCACGGGGATCTACGCGGCGACGGGGCCCGACCCCGACCGGTTCGTGTTCGGCAGCAGCGCCTACGAGCGCGCAGACACCCGGCGCTTCTCGGCGCTCTGGGGCTGCCTGCTCGGCCCGGCAGTGGGTCTGGCGGGCGCCTACCCCGGTGCCATGATCGCCGGGCGCCAGAAGTACGCGGGCAACTACTGGGAGCTCGACGAAGCCGACGAAGCCGTCGACGAACACAACCGGCAGCTCGGCCAGGAGCTCGGCCTGACCGAACGCGACCGCCGCGAAGCCGACCTGCGCGAGTAGCCGCTCATTCCGCGCAGGGTTGCCGCACCATGCAGAACGCCGTGAACGATTTGTGGATCCCGCACTGGCCCGCGACCCGGAAGCCGTGACGCCGGTACCAGCGCACGTTGTCGCTCTTGGTGGTCACGAGCGCCGCGTGCTGGCCGGCCGGATCGACGTCCTCGTCGAGAAACGTCCGCATCAGACGGCCTCCGACGCCGGTGCCCTGGTGGTCGGGATGGCAGGCGAGGGTGGCCACGTACTGGTGTTCGACGGTCGGCACCACGCGGTTGCGCAGCTGTCCGATCTCCCCGTCTGCCGAGAGCATGCGCCGCACCGTGGAGAAGCCCAGGGTGAACGGCATCGTGGCGAGCCCGTGACGCAGGTAGTCGACCAGGCCGAACCGCACGCTGGACGACCCCGAGACCAGCACGCCCACGACGAACCCGTCGCGCTCCAGGACCCGAACCGTCCCGGAACCCAGGCGTAGTCGAAGGAGCGCAGGCAGGATGGTGCGCAACGCGCGCTCGCGGCCCGTCGGAAACGTGTATTCGTAGCCGGGGTCGTCGTGAAACGCGCGCACGAGGACCTCGGTCACCACCGACTCGTCCTCGGCGCTGTAGGGGCGGACCCGTTCCATCGCCAGTGGATAGCCTTTCGCGGCGACCCGATCCCGGTGATATCGGTCACGACTCCCCCGGAGGTGCCCCGATGAAAGCGCTCGCCGAAGCCGATCCCGCCGTCCACGCCGCCGTCGCCGCCGAGTTTCGTCGCCAGCAGGACGAGCTCGAGCTCATCGCCTCCGAGAACTACGTCTCCATCCCCGTGCTGGAGGCCGCCGGCACCTGGCTCACCAACAAGTACGCCGAGGGGCTGCCCAACCGGCGCTACTACGGCGGATGCGAGCACGTCGACGAGGTGGAGCTGCTCGCCCGCAACCGCGCCAAGGAGCTGTTCGGCGCGCTCGGGGCCAACGTGCAGCCCCACTCCGGTGCCCAGGCGAACGCCGCGGTGTTCCTGGCCACCCTCGAGCCCGGAGACACCATCCTCGGCCTCGACCTCTCCCACGGCGGCCACCTCACCCACGGGGCTCCGGTCAACAGCTCGGGGCTGCTCTACGACGCCGTCCACTACGGGCTGTCCGAAGAGACCGGTCGCATCGACATGGATCAGGTGCGCGATCTGGCCAGGGCTCGCCGGCCCAAGCTGATCATCACGGGCGCCAGCGCCTACCCCCGTCAGATCGACTTCGCGGCATTCCGGTCCATCGCCGACGAGGTCGGAGCGCTGCTGATGGCGGACATCGCCCACATCGCCGGGCTCGTCGCGACCGGGCTGCATCCCGACCCCGTGCCGCACTGCGACTTCGTGACCACCACCACCCACAAGACCCTGCGCGGGCCACGGGGCGGGCTCATCCTCGCCAACACGGTCCCCAACGCCAAAGCGATGAACAAGGCCGTGTTCCCGGGGACCCAGGGCGGGCCGCTGATGCACATCATCGCCGCGAAGGCCGTCGCGTTCGGCGAGGCGCTCAAGCCCTCGTTCAAGACCTACAGCCAGCAGGTCATCGACAACGCCTCGGCCATGGCCGACCGGCTCATGGAGCGGGGCCTCACCCTGGTCTCCGGGGGCACCGACAACCACCTGATGCTCGTCGATCTCGGCGAGACCTGCAGCGGCAAGGACGCCGAGAACGCCCTCGGGAAGGCCGCGATCACGGTCAACAAGAACACCGTGCCCGGCGAGAAGCGCTCGCCGTTCGTCACCTCGGGCATCCGCATCGGCACACCCGCCATGACCACCCGCGGCATCGGGGCAGACGAGTCGCGCCAGATCGCCGACTTCATCGCCGACGCCATCGAGAAGCGGGACGACGCCGAGGCGCTGGCCGAGATCCGGGGCGCGGTGCACGAGCTGTGCGGCCGTCACCCGGTCTACCCGGAGGCGTTGCTCTCCTGATGCGTTGTCCGGATTGCTCGCACGAGGAATCGCGGGTCGTCGACTCGCGGACCAGCGCGGATTCCATCCGACGTCGGCGCCAGTGCGGGCAGTGCGGTGCGCGTTTCACCACCCACGAGCGTCCCGAGCGCAAGCTGCCCTGGATCCGCAAGCGCGACGGCCGCCGCGAGCCCTACACGCGGGAGAAGGTGCTGCACGGCATCTCGTTGGCGGTGCGCAAGCGCAACCTCGAGCCCGGCGCGATCGACGCCGCCGTCAATCGGGTGGAGGCCCGACTCGAGGGGCCCGCCGAGGTCCCGGCTTCCGCGGTCGGCGAGGCCGTGATGGCCGTGCTCCGCGAGGTCGATGCCGTCGCCTATGTGCGCTTCGCGAGCGTCTACCAGCAGTTCGAGAGCGTCGAGCAGTTCATCGAGGCCATCCAGCCCCTGCGCGACGCCGAGAGCCGCCAGTGAGCGACGCACCAGAGCGGTGGATGCAGCGGGCGCTGGATCACGCCCGTTCGGCCCTGGGAACGACCGCGCCGAATCCCGCCGTGGGCGCGGTGCTCGTGCGCGACGACACGCTGTTGGGCGCTGGCGCCACCCAGCCCGTGGGGGGGCCGCACGCCGAGGTCCGCGCCCTGGTCGATTGTCGATCCAACGGCCACGATCCCCGGGGCGCCACCATGTACGTCACCCTCGAGCCGTGCTGTCATCACGGCCGCACGCCGCCGTGCACCCAGGCCATCCTGGACGCCGGGATCGCACGCGTGGTGGTCGGAACCCTCGATCCGTACGAGCCCATGCAGGGGCGATCCCTCGATCTGCTCCGCCAGCACGGGGTCGATGTGGAGCTCGGGGTGCTGGGCGATGCTGCGGCCCGCTCTATTCTGGGCTTTGCTCGATCCCTCACGCGCGGGCTCCCCGAAGTCACCGTCAAGACCGCCATCTCGGCCGATGGGAACATCGCGACCCAGTCCGGCGAGAGCCAGTGGATCACGTCCGAACCCGCTCGGATGCAGGGCCAGCGCCTACGGGCAGAGCACGACGCGATCCTGGTGGGCATCGGCACCGTGCTCGCCGACGATCCGCGCCTCACGTGTCGCCTGGAAGGCGCGGTGTCTCCGGTCCCCGTGGTGCTCGACACCCGTGGTCGGTTTCCGTCCGGCTGTCGTCTCGATCGCCCAGAGACGCTCGTGTTCGTGGGCCCGGATGCCCACCTCCAGGCACAGCACGCCCAGGCCATCGTCGTCGAGTCCCTGACCGAGGGGCACATCGACGTGCGCACCGCACTCGCCGACATCGCGGGTCGCGGGCTGCACCGGGTGCTCGTCGAGGGCGGAGGGCAGGTGATCCGGTCCGTGCTCGATGCCGGGCTCGTCGATACGGTCGAGATGTTCGTCGCGGGCAAGCTGCTTCCCGGCGGGCGTCCCTGGGTCGGGGGGCCACCCCTCGATGCGCTCTCGGATGCGGTCGATCTCACCCTGGTCCACTCGGCGCGGGTCGGTCCCGACGCCTGGCTCACCTGGCGGGCCCAGCACTGCAGCCCTCCGGAGGTCCCGTGTTCACCGGGCTCGTAGAAGACATCGGTACCATTCTCGCCGTTCGGCCCCGAGGCGCCGGGAAAGCGTTGTCGATCCGCACCACCATCCCCATGTCCGAGGTCGGTCTGGGCGACAGCATCGCGGTCAACGGGGCGTGCCTCACCGCCGATGGCTTTCACGATGCGGGATTCGAGTGTGTCGCGGCCACCGAGACGCTGGCGAAGACCACCCTCGGCCACCTGCGCAAGGGGCATCAGGTCCATCTCGAGCGCGCACTGCAGCTGGGCGATCGGCTCGACGGTCATCTGGTGCAGGGCCACGTCGACGGATTGGGTTCCGTCGTCTCCGCGGGATCGGCTCGCGAGAGCTTCGTGCTCTGGGTGCGTCCAGAGCCCGGCCTGCTGAAATACATCGCCCCGAAGGGGTCGATCACGATCGACGGTGTGAGCCTGACCGTGAACGAGGTCACGGGCGATGCGTTCCGCGTGAACCTCGTCCCGCACACCACCGACGTCACCCTGCTCGGCGCGTTGCGTACGGGGACCCCCGTGAATCTCGAGGTCGACGTGCTGGCGAAGTACGTCGAGCGGCTGCTGGGCGACCGGGCGGCGTCGGGGGGCCTGTCGGTCGAGAGCCTGCGCGACAACGGCTGGAGCTGATTAGGGAGCGCAGCCGGAGGAGACATGACCGCAGGCTTTGCGCCCCTCGAAGACGACCCCATCCGCCGCGTCGAGCTGGCGATCGACGATCTTCGTGACGGCAAGATGGTGATTCTCGTGGACGACGAGGATCGCGAGAACGAAGGCGACCTGGTGCTGGCCGCCGAGAAGGTCACCCCCGAGGCCATCAACTTCATGGCCACCCACGCGCGGGGGCTCATCTGCCTGTCGCTCACCACCGCTCAGATCGAGCGGCTGGGCCTGCCGATGATGGCCACCAACAACCAGTCGCTCTACCAGACGGCGTTCACGGTCAGCATCGAAGCGCGGGAAGGCGTGACCACGGGCATCTCGGCCTCCGATCGTGCGCACACCATCCGCGTGGCGAGCGATCCCAGCGCCACGCCGCGCAGTGTGGTCACACCGGGCCACATGTTCCCGCTGCGGGCCCGGGATGCCGGGGTTCTCGAGCGGGTCGGGCAGACCGAGGGATCGGTCGATCTGGCCAGGCTGGCGGGGCTCCTGCCGGCCGGTGTGATCTGCGAGATCATGAACGAAGACGGCACGATGTCGCGCATGCCCGACCTGATGGAGTTCGGGAAGCAGCACCAGATCCGCATCGTCGCGGTGGCCGACCTCATCAAGTACCGGATGCGCACCGAGCGCGTGGTCGCGCGTCATGCGGACTCCACGATCCAGCTTCCGGAGCTGGGCGAGTGGAACATCCGGATGTACCGCGGCATCACGGACGAGGGCGTGCACATGGCCGTGTGGAAGGGCCCGATCCAGCGGGGGCCGACGCTGGTGCGCGTGCAATCCGCCCCGCCGCCATGGGCGTTTCTCAATGCCGCCACCTCTGGCGTCACCTCGCCGGCCACCGAAGCGCTGCACGCGATCCACGAAGCCGGGGAGGGGGCGGTGGTGTTCATGCACTGCGCGGCCAACCCCGATGTGCTCAGCTACGCGTTCCGCAAGGACTTCGGGATCGAGGACGGTCGCAGCCCCGCGGCTCCGCGCGCGGATGCCCTCCGCGATCTGGGCATGGGGTGTCAGATCCTCGTCGATCTGGGCTTGTCCAAGCTCCGGCTGCTCACGTCGTCGCGGCGCCCGATCGTCGGTGTAGAGGCCTACGGGCTCGAGATCGTCGAGCGCCTCCCGGTCGGCGCAGCGGCAGACCCCGAAGCCGGTTAGGGCCACGGGTCTCTGGAGGTCCCGTGCGCATCCTGGAAGGCACGCTCACCGATGCTGGCGGTCGCTACGCCATCGTCGCCGGTCGGTTCAACGAGTTCATCACCAGCCGCCTCATCGACGGTACCGAGGATGCCCTGCGGCGCCACGGCGTCGACACCGAAGAGCGCCTCGAGCTCGCCTGGGTTCCGGGCGCCTACGAGATCCCGCTGGTGTGCCAGAAGCTCGCCCAGAGCGGTCGCTACGACGCCGTGATCGCGCTCGGTGCGGTCATCCGGGGCTCCACGCCGCACTTCGACTACGTGTCGGCCGAGGTCAGCAAGGGGGTGGCGAACGCCAGCATGCAGACCGGCGTGCCGATCGTGTTCGGCGTGCTCACCACAGACACCATCGAGCAGGCCATCGAACGCGCGGGCACCAAGGCGGGCAACGCGGGCTTCAAGGCCGGCATGTCGGCACTCGAGATGGTCTCGCTGTTCCAGCACCTCGCGGCCCGGGGCGAGGGCTGATGGGCTCTCGTCGTCGAGCACGCCAGTTCGCGCTGCAGGCGCTCTACCAGGCCGATCTCATGGGGATCTCCGCCATGGCGTCGCTCAACCATCTGTGGAGCGGGCACCTCGATGGCGAGGGGCTCGACGACACCACGCCGCCCGACTCCGAAGAGGTCGAGTTCGCCCAGCGGCTGGTCGAGGGCACGATCTCGGATCAGGAATCGCTCGACGGTCTGATCGAGTCCGCGTCGACCAACTGGCGCCTGGCACGCATGCCACTCGTCGACCGCAACATCCTGCGGATGGCCGCCTACGAGCTCAAGCACTGCACCGACATCCCGGCCAACGTCTCGGTCAACGAGGCCATCGAGCTCGCCAAGCAGTTCGGCACCGCGGATTCCCGCGCGTTCGTGAACGGGATCGTCGACCGGATGGGGCGCCAGCTCGGGCGGCTCGACAAGAAGCGCCGCCGGAAGTAGGCGCGGTTACGTTGGGGCCATGTCCACCGGCCTCAGCAACCGCTACCTCACCGGCGAGCTCATCCTCGCGGTGTTCTTCGGCGCCATCATCGCTGTAGCGGCCCTGATGACCCCCTCGTCCGAGACGCTCACGGTGTTCGGGATGGACGTGCCCGTCGTGTGCGGCTTCCGGCGGGTCACGGGAATCGGCTGTCCGGGCTGTGGATTGACCCGGAGCTTCGCCTTCATGGCGCACTTCGACTTCGCGAGCGCCTTCCGGATGAACTGGCTGGGGCCGTTCCTGTTTCTGGGATTCGCGACCCAACCGCCATACCGGACCTATGTCATCGTCCGCGAGCTGCTGGAGCGACGCATCCGTCTTCCGCAACCCGCCGACGTCCTCGACAACCTGGAGCAACCGTGATCGAGCTGACCGAACAAGCCGCCGCCCGCATCAACACGGTCGTCGCCGAAGGCAGGGGAAAGGGCCTGCGCTTCGGCCTGACCGACGGTGGGTGCTCCGGCTACACCTACCTCCTGGACTTCGAGAACACCCCAGACGAGGACGATCTGGTGTTCGAGCGCGACGGCGCGAAGGTGTTCGTCCACCCGATGCACCTGCCGTTCATCGACGGATCGGTGATCAAGTACCTCGAAGGCGACTTCCAGACCGGGTTTCAGATCGACAACCCCAACGCCCAGCGCGTCTGTGGGTGTGGCGAGTCCTTCGACGTCGGTGCGTAGGCGCGGATGCACTCCACGAATCCCGTGTTCCGTGTCGAGGTCGAGGGCTACGCAGCGTTCGAGGTCGACGACGAGATGACGCTGCTCGAGGGCTGCGAAGAGGCCGGCGTGCCGATGGACTCGGCGTGTGGCGGCTTCGCGGCGTGCAATGCGTGTCGGGTCCAGGTTCTCTCGGGCCAGCGGCACTGCGGCCCCACTCTCGAAGAGGAGCAGCCGTTTCTGGACGCACCGGATCAACGCCTGGGATGCCAGGTTCGGGTTTCGGGGCCGGTTGTGCTCCGATTGGCACCGGGGATGTAGCGGATGGGGTCACGGCGGCGGTTGACGCCCTCCTGCTCAATCGTTAATTCCCGTCGGCTTCGACACTACGGCCAAGTAGCTCAGTCGGTAGAGCAGGGGATTGAAAATCCCCGTGTCGGCGGTTCGATTCCGTCCTTGGCCACACCACAGAAGGGGGGGAGTTTCCCCCCCAAGTCCCCCCCCTTGCTGCAAGTGGGGGGGTTTCTGCTCAGGGCGATCAGGGTCATCGGGGGAAGGGGGGGCGCAGCCCCCACTGGACGACCCCCCGCTGGTCCACAGAAGGGGGGGAGTTTCCCCCCCAAATCCCCCCCCTTGCTGCAAGTGGGGGGTTTTCTGCTCAGGGCGATCAGGGCCATCGGGGCGCTCGGAGTGGTCGTCTGTCTGGCGGTGGCGGGGTGTGGCGACCGGTGTGAGCGGCTCTGCCGCGAGGCGAGCGTGAAGCTGGATGCGTGTCGCGGGAGCTCGCTGTCGTGGGCGGATCTGGGCGCTCGCAACCGGGCGGACTTCGTGGATCAGTGCCGGCTGGACTGGGATCAGACGAGCGGCGACCTGACGAGCAGCGATCTGGCGGAGGCGCTGGACATCTGTCGGATCGGGAGCGACGAGCTGGCGGCGCTCAGCTGCGAAGAGGTGCGCGCGATCTACGCCCCGTGATTGTGGCCGCGCGACGCCTCAGGTGACTATTCGAAGTCGATCGAGGCGAGCTGGATGTCGAGCTTGTTGATGCGGTAGTTCAGGTTGCTGCGCGAGATGCCGAGTCGTCGCGCCGCGCGGGCCTGTACGCCCTCGGCCTGTTTGAGCGCCTCGATGACGACGCGCCGTTCGTAGTCGAGCAGGGCGTCCTTGAGGGTCGCGCCGACGGGCGGGAGCAGGGGAACGGACGGCGCATCGCTGGCGTCGTCCTGCAGGGCGATGCCGGCGGCATCCATCAGCTGGACGGACTCGATGCGGTCGCCCGAACAGAGGATGACGGCGCGCTCGATGGCGTGCTCGAGCTCGCGGACGTTGCCGGGCCAGTCGTGGGCCATCAGCGCTTCCATCGCGGGCCGCGCGACACCGACCACCTGCTTGCCGGTCTTCTCGGCGTACTTCTGCAGGAAGTGCTCGATGAGCAGGGGGATGTCGGCCTTGCGCTGCTTGAGCGACGGCACCTTCAGGTGGAAGACGTGCAGGCGGTAGTACAGGTCCTCCCGGAAGCGGTTCTCCCGGACCTCCTGGGCCAGGTCGCGATTGGTGGCGGCCACGAGCCGGACGTCGACGCGGAGCGTGCCGGTGCCGCCCACCCGTGCGAGCTCGCCGTTCTCGAGCACCCGGAGCAGCTTCACCTGCATGTGCAGGTCGATCTCGCCGATCTCGTCGAGCAGCAGGGTTCCGCCGTCGGCCTGCTCGAACTTGCCGATGTGTTGGCGGACGGCCCCGGTGAACGCGCCCCGCTCGTGTCCGAACAGCTCGCTCTCCAGCAGCTGATCGGGGATCGCCGCGCAGTTGACCCGCACGAACGGCCCGCCAGCACGGCGCGATCGGTGGTGCAGGGCGTGGGAGAGCAGCTCCTTGCCGGTTCCGGTGGGCCCCTCGAGCAACACGGTGGCGTCGGTGTCGGCCACCGCTGCGATGTCCTCGTACAGGCTCTGCATCACCGGAGTGGTGCCGATCAGGTTGTCGAAGCCGTATCGATCGACGACTTCCTGGCGCAGCTGCCGGAGCTCGGCTTTGAGCGCCCGGTTGTCGAGCGCCTTGTCGACGATGAGCAGCAGCTCCTGCTTCTCGATGGGCTTGATGACGTAGTCGATCGCCCCCGCCTTCATCGCGTTGACCGCGTCTTCGACGGAGCCGTAGCCGGTCATCACCACCACCTCGGTGTCGGGCCAGCCGGACTTGACGCGCTCCAGCAGCTCGATGCCCGTGCCCCCGGGCATCTTCACGTCGGTCAGCACCAGATCGAAGCTGCGGTCGCGCAACAGGGCGACGGCGTCGTCGGGGGCGTTGGCCAGGGTGACGTCGAGCCCGTGCTTGGTGAGGTTGACCGACAGAGCGGTGCGCACGGCGCGGTCGTCGTCGACCACCAGGACCCTGCCGCGGGGTGGAGAGGTACTCATGGAGCCACCGGTAGCACGGTGGGGGGTGTGGACCGATTCTGAGCCGCCGCGGGTTCACGAACGAACCCCATGGTGAGCCCCACCGCCAGGGTCGCGAGCGCGGGGCCGCCACGATGGAGCGAACGAAGCGACGATGCGATGGAGCGCGATGACAGCGACGAGCCGGGGTTCAGGCATCCTCCAGTCCCACGAGGGGGCACCCGCGGATGTTACGATCTGCGCCGCCCCCCGTGTCTCGTCCGCGAGCCACACGCCGCACCATTCCCCAGTCCACCCCCGCTCTGTTCCTGTACGAGGCCGTCGGCCCCCTCCGGTCCGCCCGCTCTCGTCGTCTCACCCCCTTCACTCCCCGTGCGGAACCGTCCCCGCGCGTCCCTCCCCGGGACCCTGGCGTTTCCCGCGGTCCCGAGGTGCTCGCATGCGCTGGATCTCCGCTCTCCTGCTCTTCTCGATGGTCACGTGGGCTCCCTGTGGAGCTGCGCTCGCGGCCGACGATCCGGACTCCGGAGCGTTGACCTCCGTGCTCGAGCCCCTGACCAGCGATCGGTTGTTTCGCGATGCCGACGTCGCGGTGCAGGTGGTCGACCTGAAGACGGGAGAGCAGGTGTGGGCGCGGGATGCCGACACGGGGCTGAACCCCGCCAGCACCACCAAGATCCTCACGGCCGCCACGGCGTTGAAGAACCTCGGGCCGGCGTACAGCTTCACCACCATCGTGTACGGCGCGACCGAGCCCGACGGTGCCGGGGTGATCGACGGCCCGTTGTACGTGAAGGGCGGTGGCGACCCCACGCTGGTGGTCGAGAAGCTGTGGAAGCTGGTGCGGGATCTGGAGCTCGCGGGCGTCACCAAGGTGGACGGCGACCTGATCCTGGACGAGTCGTTCTTCGGGGAGGATCACGCGCTGATCGGCTGGAACAAGCGACGCGACATCGAGCGGGGCCCGTCGTACTTCCCAGCGCTGTCGGCCCTGTCGCTCAACTTCAACACCATCGCGGTGGTGGTGCGCCCCGGGCCCGAGAGCGGCAAGCCGGCGGTGGTGGCGCTCGAGACCGAGTCCGACGGCTACATCGAGATCGAGAACGAGATGACCACCACCCGCGCCGGCACGCGTCCGCGCGTGAAGATGGATCGGGAGGTCGCGAAGGACGGCACCATGTCGTTCCTGATGGAGGGCTCGGTGCCGGTCGGTGACCGGGTGCGCCGCTACTACCGGACCGTCCACGATCCCACGGCCTACTTCGGGGCTGCGTTCCGGGCGATCTGCGAAGACCGGGGCATCGAGGTGACGGGTCGGACCCGGACCGGTGTCGTACCCAACAGCGCCGAGCCACTCGTGTCGCTGTCCTCTCCGCCCCTGTCGAGCATCCTGATGGACATGAACAAGTACAGCTCCAACTTCATGGCCGAGCAGGTGCTGCGCACGGTCGGGGCCGAAGTGAAGGGGGCGGGGACCACCGCCGCCGGGATCGAGGTGATGCGCGAATACCTCGAGGGCCTCGGCCTGGAGGGAGACTCGTTCAGCCTGGTGAACGGGTCGGGACTCACCCGCGAAGCCGAGATTCCGCCCAGCGTGCTGACCGCCGTGCTGGTCGACATGGCCCACGACGAGCAGGTGGGGCACGAGTTCACCACGTCGCTGTCGATCGCGGGGCGCGATGGCACGCTCCGGCGCCGACTGGAAGACGAGGCGGGGCGTCTGCGCGGCAAGACCGGCACGCTCGACGGGGTCCACTGCCTGGCCGGCTACGTCGAGTCCGGCGACGGTGGGCGCTACGCCTTCGCGTTCCTCGCCAACGACTTCCGCGGCGGTTCCTACAGGGTCAAGCGGGTGCACGACCGGTTCGCGCGGATGATGTTCGCGGTCACGTCCGATGCCACGGCGGCTTCCGAAGGCTCCGACGGCGAAGAGGCCCCGTCCGAGGCCCCGCGACCATGAACCGCGCCACCCGTCTCGGAACCGGCTGCGCCACGCGCGGTCCGAAGCTGCCGAAGGGCCCGCTCACGCCATCGGGATTGAGGGGCTCCGCGAGTGCACCGGCCGAGCACATCGGACCGGGTGTAGCGGGCGCGCGGTATGCACGGCAGGTCTTCTCGGATATGCTGCCGACCGTTCTTGACCTGGCACAGCGGTGCGGGGAGTGGTTTCGATGACAGTACGGTGGGTCCTGGCAGCCTTCGTGGCATGCATCCTCCTGATCGCGCCCGGCGCGCAAGCGCAGGAGGAGCCGGCGGGTGCGTCCGACGAAGCGCCCATGGACTCGGAGGATTCCGAGGATTCCGGCGAGTCCGAGAGCCCCGGACTCAATCGCGAGCTGCGCACGGTCGAGGAAGAGGTCAACAACCTCAAAGAGCGCGTGTTTCGCAGCAAGGCCACGCTGCAGCTCCTCAAGGAGCTCGTGGTCGAGGGGGCCAGCGGGGGGTCTCGCGTGGTCCTGCGCCACGTGAACGAGCTTCCGAACAACTACTCGATCGAGTCCATCCAGTACTTCCTGGACGGCAAGAACGTGTACACCAAGGTCGACCCCGGTGGTCAGCTCTCCGACGTCAAGGAGATGAAGGTGCACGAGCAGGGTCTGCCTCCGGGCACCCACACCCTGCAGGTCAAGATGGTCATGCGCGGCAACGGGGCAGGGGTCTTCTCGTACCTCCGCACCTACCAGTTCAACGTGCAGTCCAGCTACTCGTTCAACGTCGAGGACGGCCGGGTCACGCGCCTCTCCGTCGTGGCGGGATCGCGTGGCGGGTTGCGCAACTTCACCGACCGCCCGGCCATCACGTACGAAGAACGGTCTGCCACGATCCGGGAGGAATGACCCGAATGGCGCGCACACACCAAGTGAATCGCGGGTTCGGCGCCCTCCCTACGTGTGGTCTCGTAGGGCTTCTCGTGCTGGGAGCCTTCGGCCTCGATGCCCGGGCAGCCTCCATCGAGGAAGATCTCGAGGGGATCGGTCGGAGCACGGCTCAGCTCGTCGACAAAGCCGATTCGCTCGATCACCAGATTGCACCCGGCCGGGCTCACCTGTCCCGGTCGGATGCCGTTCAGGAGTTCGAGGACAACCTCTACCTGCTGATGCTCGGCAAGAACCGGGCCGCAGCCGAGGGCTTCTTCGGGCTCGTCACCACGGGCGCGTTGCAGGATCCGGTCCTGCATCGCGACGCCGAGTGGCACCTCGCCGAAGCCCTGTATGCGATGGGCAACGTGGTCACGGCCGAAGCGCGGTTCCGCGTGATCGCCGAAGACGACAACCACCCGTTCCGCGACGATGCCGTCCGCCGCATGCTCGAGCTCTACGCAGAGACCAACAACGCCAAGCGGTTCTACGAGGTCTACGAGAGCGAGATCGTCCAGGGCCGCGTGAAGCCCACGCCGCTCATCACCTACACGGTGGCGCGGTCGTTCTACAAGCAGGACGACTTCCCGAAGGCCCGCCAGTACTTCGAAGACGTCGCGATCGACACCACGCACTACAGCCGTGCTCGCTACTTCCTCGGGGTGATGGCGCTGCGCGAAGACCGCATGGCCGACGCCGAGCGGTTCTTCGGTGAGGCATCCCAGGCCTCGGTCGACGGTGAAGCCCAGCGGAAGACCCTCGACCTGTCGCTGCTCGCGCTGGCGCGGCTGGCCTACGAACGCGGCGACTACCCCACGGCCACCGACTACTACCAGCAGGTCTCGGGCGACAGCATCTACCTGGCGGATGTGCTGTACGAGACCGTGTGGACCCTGGTGAAGCAGGACAAGTACGCCGAGTCGCTTCAAGCGGTCGAGCTGTTCCTGCTCGCCTTCCCCGAGCATCAGTACTCGGGCGAGCTGCGCGTGGTGCAGGGCCATCTGCACATGGGCTGTGGTCAGACGCCGGAACGGTGCAAGGGCCTCACCTTCGAGGATCCCGGGCAGGGCGACTCGTACGACCGGGCACTGGCCTCCTACGAGGACATCGTCCTCGAGTACACGCCCATTCGCGACCGGTTCAGCGACCTCGCCAACTCCGACGACGAGCCCAAGCTCTACTTCGAAGAGGTGCTCGCCCTCGAGAACGACGACTCTGCCGAGGGGATCCCCACCTTCGCACTCGCGATGATGCGGGACGACGTCCAGCTCGCGAACGCGCTCGACGCCTACGCCAACCTCGAGCGCCAGCGGTCCGAGATCGAAGAGTGCGAGACGCTCATCAACGAGCTGGAGCTCGTGCTTGCGGGCTCCAACGCGCTCGGAGGCTACGAAGCCGCCCGCTACGCCGCCCGGGTCAGCCAGACCCGCGCGGTCCAGGAGCAGGTGGCGCTCATCGGTCTCGAGGTCGAGTGGCTCAACGATCAGGGCGCCAACACGAGCCGCTTCAGCAGCGATGTGGCCGAGCTCGGCGAGATGTCCGCGGGTGCAGGTCAGCGGATCGAAGCCGCCGGGGCCGCCAAAGAGGCCTTCGAAGCCAAGGTGAGCGGCCTCCGTCAGGAGATCGCCGACGTCGAAGCCGAGGTCGACAGCGCCGAATCGCAGCTCGAGACCCTGCAGCGCACCCTGTCCGAACAAGGCGACCTGTCCGAGAGCGAGCGCGCGGGCATCGCCGCCGAGTCGGCCGACGTGGAGGCCCAGCTCGGTCAGGACCGCGTACGGCTCGGAGAGCTCCGGGTCGAGCTGTCCAACATGCAGGCCCCCGACAGCGAAGAGCGCCCGGACGACGGCCCCGGTGAGCAGCTCTCCGCCAAGATCGCCGAAGTCCGAGAAGGGCTCGAAGCCCTGCGCCCCGCCGGCGATTCCGTGATCCCACGCCGCTTCGACGAGCTGCACGCACAGCTCGAGTACGCTCAGAAGCGCTTCGCCGACATCCAGGGGCGACTCGGGAGCCTCGCGACCACCGAGTTCGGCCGGGTCAAGGAGCGGTTCCGAACCGAGGTGGCGGAGGTCGCCGCCGAACGGCAGTCCCTCGAGACCCTCACCATCGACGCCGATCGCGTCGCGGTCGCCCTCACCCGCGAGGGCTTCGAGCGCATGGAGTCCTTCTTCGCCGAATCGGTCCTCAAAGCCGATACGGGAATCGTCGACGTGTATTGGGCGCGCAAGCTCGAGCTCGCCGACGAACGCGAGCGTGTCCAGCAGGAGCGCAACGACCTCGTTGCAGAGCTCAACCGGCGTTTCGAGCTGATCCGCCAGAAGATGGAGCAGTAGGCTGATGCCCCGCCCCCCCATCCGTACCCTCCTCTGCACCCTCGCCCTGGGGATGTCGCTGGCGACCTCTTCGTCGGCGTTCGCCCAGGCCGCGGACCGCATCGAAGGCCCGGTGCCCGAAGAGATCGAGGCCTACAAGAAGGCCGCCGCCCGGTTCACCGCACGCGCGACCGAGATGCGCGACGACACGCTCGCGTACGTCGACATGCGCGAGGCCGAGGAGAAGGAGAAGCTCACCTCCAGCTACGATCGTCTGCTGGACGATCTGGCCGAGAAGGAGAACAACCAGCGCGACATCACCATCGCCCGGTTCAACGAGTTCCTCTCGAAGTACCCGAACAGCGAGTACGCGTCGCACGTCCGGTTCCGCCTGGCCGACCTGTACTTCGAGCTCGAGAACGAGGCGTGGCTCGAGCGCTCGCGCGTCTACTTCGAGAAGCTCAACCGCGACGACCTGTCCCTCGAAGAGGCCGAGCAGCTCGAGTCCGAAGGGCAACCGAAGCTCGATCTGGCGCGCCCGGTGGCCCTGTACAAGCGCATCATCTCCGACAACCGCGGACGCCCCGAAGACGAGCGCTACGAGCGGCTCGACGGCGTCTACCTGATGCTCGGGTTCATCTACAGCGAGGAGAACGCCGCGCTGCCCGAGCGCGACTACCCGCCGGAGCCGGATCCCGAAGACCCCGACTACGATGCCGAAGCCGACCCGTTCGATCCGAACGACTTCGAGCAGGTCCGCCTCCGGAAGAACGAGCTGGCGAACGCGACCTTCCGCGAGCTCATCGCCGAGATGCCCGACTCCGATCTGGCAGACCGCGCGCACCTGTTCCTGGGCAACTTCCTGTTCGACGAGGGCCGGTTCGCCGAGGCGATCGCCGAGTACGAGTTCGTCTACGCCAAGGGCGAGGATGGGCCGTACTTCGACGACGCCGTCTACCAGCTGGCCTGGACCCACTACAAGCTGGACGACTACGACGAAGCCGTCCCGCGCTTCACCGAGGTCCTGGATCGATCGGTCCAGCAGGAAGAGGAGACCGGCAAGGTCTCTCCCTTCCGTCAGGACTCCATCCGCTACATGGCCTTCTCGTTCGCCGATCAGGGCAGCGCGGGTGGCAACGCGCTGGAAGTCGCCCAGCAGTACTTCACCACCATCGGCGAACGCGAGTACGAGCACGACATCTACGTCGAGCTCGCCGACGTGCTCGATCGCTACGTCCGCTGGAGCGAGGCGATCGACGTCTACCGCAACCTCCAGGACGACCCCCGCTGGGTCCATCATCCCGACAACCCCAAGTACCAGATGGCGATCGTCCGGCTGTTCGGCCGCGAAGACAAGATCGGCGATCTGGAGGCCTCGGGAGAAGAACGGCTGCAGCTCACCGCCCGCTACAACGAGGGCGGCGAGTGGTGGGAGGCCAACCGGAACAACCCGGATGCGCTGGCCACGGCGCGCGGCTTCATCGAGTCCTCGCTCGGACAGGTCGCCACCGAGCTCCGGGTCCGCGCTCAGACGTCCAAGGACCCCGCCGACTTCATGGTCGCGGCCGAGAAATACCAGGAGTACCTGGACAAGTTCCCGATCTCCGACGACTACTACGACATCCAGTGGCTCCTGGCAGACAGCCTCCGCCAGGGCGGCGCCCGTGAACGCGCCGTCGAGGAGTTCGACAAGCTGATCCGATCGGCGGCCTACCATCCCTACCTCGATGGTGCGCTCGTCTTCCGGCTGCAGGCCCGCAACGAACAGCTGGCCGAGTCCACACCGCCCGACCAGCTGCCCGAGGGCGCTGTCGTCGAGAAGACCTACACGACCGAGGCCGGCAAGGAGATTCAGGTCTACGAGCTCGGCGAGCTGCAGCAGGAGTTCATCGAGGCCGCCGATGCGGTCCTGGCCCACGACTTCGGCGAGCCCAAGGTCGCCGAGGTGCCCGACTTCCGCGACTTCATCAACGAGAACCGCCACGGGCTGATGTACATCCCGGCCCAGATCCTGCACTTCCACAACCGGTTCGACGAATCGCGGCCCCGCCTCGAGGCCGTGATCGACCAGTACCCGCGCAAGGACGAAGCCTCGTACGCAGCCTCGTTGCTGGTCAACTCCTACAAGGACGAAGGCGATCTCGCCCAGGTCCGCAAGTACACCAAGCGCTTCTCGACCATGGTCCTCGGAACCGCCGACGTTCCCGACCCCGATGGCAAGTTCCGCAGCGCGCTCGAGAGCACGGCGTTCAAGCAGGCGATGCAGGTCTCCGAGACCGAAGACAGCATCGCCACCGCCGAGGCGTTCATGCAGTTCCTCGAGGACTTCCCGGACAGCGAGCACAAGGAGTTCTCGCTGTACAACGCGGCGTTCTACTACCAGCAGGGGGGGCGTGCCGAGCGCGCGAACGAGCTCTACGAGGAGTTCCTCGCGAAGTACCCCGACCACGAGTACGCCGAGAAGCTCTACTTCCGCGTCGCGAGCCTGTACGAGTCCACGCTCCAGCTCGAGCGCGCGGTCGACTACTACCAGTCGTTGGCCAAGCAGTTCCCCGAGAACGAAGACACCCCGAACGCGCTCTACAACGCGGCGTTCCTGCAGATCGGTCTCGGTCGTCCCAGGGCGGCAGCCGAGGGCCTCGAAGCCTACGGCACCCAGTTCGAGGATCAGGACGACGCCGAAGAGGTGTACTTCGAAGCCGGCGAGCAGTGGGAAGCCGTGTCCGATCGCGATGGGCTGCGATTCTACGACCGGTACCTCCAGCGGTACGGGTACCAGAACCCCGAGAACGCGCTCACCGCGATGGCCCGCAAGGCCGACATCTACGAAGCGCAGGGCAACACCCGGTCGTACGACCGCCAGCTCGACGAGATCCTCGAGGCCTTCGATCAGCTCAAGGCCGAGGGCAAGGACGTCGGGCCGCGAGGCGAGAGATACGCGGCGATGGCGGCATTCCGCGAACTCGACGAGGCGTTCCAGGAGTACACCACGGGCGAGATCGTTCAGAACGAGGACAAGGACCTCGCGCTGATCGACGAGAAGAAAGCGTCGCTCAAGGAGTTCGAAGACAAGGCGAAGGCCTACTCCGCCAAGTTCAGCAACTTCGAGTACTCCTCCAAGGCACTGCTCTACCTGGGTCTCGCGCCCAGCTTCCTGGCCGATCTCGGGTTGTCGATCGAGTGCCCCAAGGGCTTCTCGGAAGACGACTGCTTCCTGTACTACGACGTGCTCGAAGAGAAGATCTACCCGCAGTTCCGCAAGATCCAGAGCGAGATCGTCATCCCCCGACTCACGGGGTTGATCGACAAGGCCGAAGAGCTCAAGCGCCACTCCGATGCCGTCGACGAAGCTCAGAAGGAGCTCAACCGGATCAACCCGGTCGACTACCCGGCCGTGAAGCGCGAGCTCGAAGGCGAGACTGATTCTTCGGCACCGCCGCCCGTCTCGGGTGTCGCAATCCCCGATCCCCCCGAACCGGATGAAGGCGAGGAGGAAGAGTGATGCGTTCGCTGATTCCCCTGATGGCCCTGGCGCTGCTCGCGACCGGCTGCAAGAAGAAGCCCCCCGAGGCCGGTGGAGACGATCCCACCACCGATGGATCGTCCGATGCCCCCGACACCATGGATGGTTCGGACGACGGGTCTGCGGACGGCACAGACGATTCCGACGGCACATCCGATGGCGCGGACGGCACCGATTCTCCGGCTCCCGAGCCGGCCCCCGCTCCCGAGCCCGTCGTCGAGGAATCGCTGCAGAAGCAGGTCGACAAGGTCCTGCCGATGCTCGAGTCCAGCGATGTCGCCAAGAACCGACAGGCGCTCGACAAGCTCGAGATGCTCGCGGCGTCCAACAAGGGGTCCGCCTACCTCGATCTGAACATCGGGGTCGCGCAGCAGAAGCTCGGCAACCTGCGTGCGGCGACCACCGCCTACCAGAACGCCCTGGCCAAGGATCCTACCCTCGGGCACGCACATCTCTACCTGGGCATGATCAAAGAGCAGAACGGCGACATGGCCAGCGCCGAGAGCCACTATCGCACGGGCATCAACGCCGATCCGGACAACGTCGACGTGCGGGTCGGCCTGGTGTCGCTGTTGCGCAAGCAGGGCAAGCTCGATCAAGCGATCGCCGAGGCCCAGAAGGCGCTGAAGGTCAACTCCAACACCGCCGAGATCTACAACGACGTCGGCCTGGCCTACATGGACAAAGGGGACTTCATCCTCGCCAAGTTCATGTACCAGAAGGCCCTCGCACTCCCCGAAGGCGACCAGCAGGCCTTCCTGCACGCCAACCTCGGCTGGACCTACTACCAGCAGGGCAAGATCCCCCAGGCGACGTTCCGCCTGAAGAAGGCGGTCGAGCTCGACCCCGAGTACGTGCCAGGCCTCGTGTACCTCGCGCGCGTGTACATGGAGGATCACAACTACGCCGACACCGTCGACCTGCTGGAGCGCGCCGCCAAGAACGCACCCGAGAACCACGGTGTGCAGATGAACCTCGGCGTCGCCTACCGCGGTGTCGACCGGTTCGAAGATGCCAAGAAGGCCTACCAGAAGGCGCTGGTGATCGACCCCACCAACCCCGATCCGCACTTCAACCTGGGCATTCTCTACGGCGACTACCTCAAGGACTACGACGCCGCGATCGCGTCCTTCCAGACGTACATGGACACCGGCGGCTCCAACGCGGCGTTGGCTGCGGAGTACGTCGAAGAGGTCGAGCGCGAGAAGAAGCGCGTCGAACGCCGGAAGAAGCGCGAGGCAGACCGCGCGAAACGCGAGAAGGAGCGCAAGGAGCGCGAACGGCTGGCCGAAGAGCAGCGCAAGAAGGAAGAGGAGCAGAAGCGCCTCGAAGAAGAGGCCGCCAAGGCTGCCGAAGCCGCCGCAGCCCGGGAAGCCGCTGCTGCAGAGCAAGCCGCCGCAGAGGAAGCTGCCCGCGAAGCCGCCCAGCCCACCGAGACCACCCCGCCTGCTCCAGAGCCCGGCCCTGCACCAGCAGCGCCGGCCCCCGCCGAACAGCCCGCTCCCGAACCCGCCGGCACGCCGGTCGAGCCCGAACCCGTCGAGACTCCCGAGCCGGCCGGAACCCCCGAGCCCGCAGGAACCCCGGTTCCGGTGGTCGAAGAGGATCCCGTTCCGGTGGTCGAGGAGGAGCCGGTGCCCGTGGTCGAAGAAGATCCGGTTCCGGTGGTCGAAGAGGATCCGGTTCCGGTCGTCGAAGAAGAGGCCGCGACGCCGGACGATCTTCCGCCCGCAGAGCCCGAGCCCGCACAACCAGAACCCGAAGCCAACCCGTGGGGTGAGCAATGAGCCGACAGCTCCGATCCGAACGATTCATCGGTTTCACGAAGTTCACCGCGGCCGCCATCACCCTCGGCGCTCTGGGCGTGCTCGCATCCTTCGCCCCATCCGCCGACGCCGCCCGCTTCAAGTTCTCGGACGACGAGGTCGAGGAGATCATCGGGAGCGTGCAGAAGCCCGAGGTCACCGTGCTCATCACGCGCGAGAACCTGAACAAGTCCTACGAGCTCGACCTCGACGAGAGCTTCCTCCGGAAGATCATCGACTCCGTCGAGTCCGATCCGTTCTAGGCCGGTCCCCGCCCGTCCGCGGGCTCTCCGAACAGGGCCACCCACGCCGATCTGCCCTCCGCGCGCCGCACAGACCACCCTGTGCACCGCGCGGAGTCGTCGTTTCGGGGGAGTCCTTCGGGCCGATCCCGAATGTCTGGCGCCCCACCCGAGCGACCATCGCTCACGCCATCTTGACGAACCGATGCGGGGATCCGCGGTCCATTGACCCAGTCAGCACCGAGTCGTCAGGAACCTCTGACAGGGTCCTCACAAGGACGACGGTGCCCCGAACCCCTTGGTTGAGTAGATTCGTCGAGTCTCGAATTCCCAGACCCGTGACATCCGGGCTCAGGAGGAACAGCAAATGGTCAGTCCCGTCACCATGTTCAAAGAGGGTGGCCCGTTCATGTACGTCATCCTCGTCGTTGGCGTCTTCGCCATGGCGATCGCGTTCGAGCGGCTCTTCTACATCGTGTTCCGCGCCAACATCAATTCCACGGCGTTCATGGCGCAGATCCAGAAGCTGATCATGGCGAACAACATCGACCGTGCCATCAAGCTCTGCAACGCCGAGCCGCACGCCGCTCTTCCTCGCGTGGTCAAGGCCGGGCTCACCCGCGCCAACCGCACCGAGAAGGAGATCGAGAACGCGGTCGAAGAGGCCACGCTCGAGGTCGGTCCGCTCATCAACAAGCGCACCGCCTACCTGGCCATGCTCGCCAACGTCGCGACGCTCACCGGTCTCCTCGGAACCATCATGGGCCTCGTGCTCGCGTTCCAGGCTGTGGCCAACGCGTCCGCCGAGATGAAGCAGAAGCTGCTCGCGAACGGTATCTCCGTCGCCATGTACACCACGGCGGGCGGTCTCATCGCAGCCATCCCCACGCTGGTGCTGCACTCCATCATCAGCAACCGCAGCAACAAGATCCTCGACGACGTCGACCAGTTCGGCCTCAAGACGGTCAACCTGCTGACGGCTCGTCGTCGCGGCCACCTCAAGGAAGACGCCGCCGACGCGTGATGTTCGGGTGCTCGGGCACCTCGCCCGGGCGCCGGTCACGAGTTCTTCGTCATCCGGACTCCGGTCCGGATGCACCCCGGGCGCCGCGGTTCTCGCGTCGTCCGTCGTCCGCAGCAGCAGTGTTGCGGGCACCCCGAGTTGGTCCCGAAGGTCCCCACCAACGGTCCACCCCAAACGGTTCCGGAGCCAGGCATGGCCAGAAAAAAGCGCGCTGACCAGGGCGATACCGAGCTCGACCTCGTCCCCATCATGAACATGGTGACGATCCTCATTCCCTTCCTCCTGCTGTCGGTCCAGTTCGTCAGCCTGGCGGTCATCGACTCGACGCTTCCCGCGATCGGGAAGCCGGCCGAGCCGAGCGAAGAGGAAGAGGAGAAGCTCAACCTGTCCGTCGCCATCACGGGCAGCGGCTACACGATCCTCGGAGCCTCCGGCGTCCTCGGAAACCCCGACGGCGAAGGCGCGACCATTCCCTGCACGCGGGATGGCTGCCCCGGTGTCGAGGCCTACGATGTGGCCGAGCTCACCAAGATGCTGAACCAGATCAAGGATCAGTACGAGGACGAGGAGAACGTCATCCTCGTGCCCGACTCCAACGTCCCGTACGAAGTGCTGATCGCCACCATGGATGCGTCTCGTGAAGATCCCGAGACCAAGGTGAACGACAAGCCCCGATCCCTGTTCCCTTATGTCGTCATCGCCGGCGGCGTGAAGAATTAGGAGGCCCTGAATGGGCAAGCGTAAGCTGCGCCGGCAAGCCGAAGACGGCGGCCTGAACATCACATCGATGATGGACATGATGACCATCATCCTGGTGTTCCTGCTCAAGTCGTACTCCACCGACGACATTTCGGTGGCGCCGTCCAAAGACCTCCAGGTGCCGATCTCGAGCGCCGAGAAGGCTCCCAAGCTGGCGGTCAACGTGGTGGTCTCGCAGCGCGAGATCGTCGTCGACGGCGAAGAGGTACTCACCCTCGAGCGCGTCCAGAACGAGCTCGGCAAGGAAGTCACCTCGGTGCCGTCCGACGAGAAGCGGGGTCAGCTGATCTCTGCACTCTACGAGCGTCTGCTCGAGAAGGCCGAGACCGCCAAGGACCTGGCCATGCGCACGGGCAGCGAGGACTTCGAGTTCAAGGGCGAGATCCTCCTGCAGTGCGACAAGCGCCTGCCGTTCAGCGTGATCCGCGAAGTCATGTACACCGCGGGTCAGGCCCAGTTCGGCAACTTCCGCTTCGTCGTCATCAAGGGTGGCGGGGGCTGAGGATTTCGCGACAATCGGCGGCCATCGTGCCGATGAGAGAGCCGACTCCAGCCCGGAGTCGGCTCTTCTGTTTGCCGCCTTCCACACACCTGCTCTGGCGCTCGTCTGACAGGCTGTGGAGAACGGTTGTCATGCGGAGTCGCTTCGGACTATCGTACTGCACGCCGGTCCCGTGTCCGCTTGTGGAGACGTCGATCAGCAACACCGCCGCCGCAGCTAGGCATCGTGCCTCTCCAAACGCGTCGGGATCTCGCGACACGGCCCACGATCGGGCCAGCCAAAAGGCCCGTTCGAGGGTCGATGAAGGGCACACGTTGACGAAATCTGAACCGCTGGTGATCGCCATGGTCAAAGGGAGAGCAGGACGTTGCACTCCAGGTGCAGCGCACCTGAGCAACCCCTGCACGCCCCACGGAGCCCCGGAGACCTGATCGATGGCTGCACAAGCGCGAAAGTCCAAGGTCCTGCGCATCGCGATCATCCAAGATCGCAAGATCAAGCAGGAGCGCCTGATCAAGGCGGGCGAAGCCGTGACGATCGGCGAGTCGCCCAAGAACACGTTCGTGGTCCCGAAGAACGACGTCACCGGGGCCTCGTACACGTTGTTCACGCCGAGTGGTCAGGGCTACAAGCTCAACTTCAACGAGCGGTTCGGCGCCAAGTCGAAGGTCAGCACCGGCGGTCTCGCCGCCAAGCTGCATTCGTTGATCGACGACTCCAGTGTCGAGAAGAAGGGCGATGCCTGTCTGCTCCAGCTCACCCCGCAGGATCGCGGCAAGCTCGAGCTCGACAACGTCTTCGTCCTGTTCCAGTTCGTGGCGCCGCCGCCGGTCAAGGCGGTCAAGCCCATCAAGGCGATGGACTTCCGCCCGCGCCTGCTGGAAGACGACGATCCCGTGTTCCTCGGCTTCCTGGCCATCTGGTCCGCGTTGGCGCTCGTCCTCGCCATCTGGGTGTGGAACTCCGAGAAGCCCACGTACACGCTCGAAGAGATCCCGGATCGCTTCGCGAAGCTCGTGGTGCAGGAGGATCCGCCGCCTCCCGATGATCTCGAGATCGAGACCGACGAAGAGGATCCGAACGCCAAGGTCGAGAAGGAGACCGAGAACGCCGAGCCCGAGCCCGCCAAGGCCAAGTCCGATCAGACCCCCGGCGAGCAGGCGAAGTCGTCCGAAGAGAAGAAGGCCGAGCTCGAGCAGAGCTCCAAGCTCCTGGCCAAGCTCATCGGAACCACGGGCGAGACCTCGGGCGACGTCGTGGCCGACATGTGGTCGGACGAAGACAAGGGCCTCGGCAACATCGACGAGGCGCTCAAGGACAACCGCGGCGGCATGACCACCGACGCCGACGACCCCGGGTTGCGGGGCGGCAAGGGCGGCACGGGCGAAGCGGCGGACATCGGCGATCTCGGCAACCTCGGGTCCGGCAACGCGGGCGTGGGCGGAGGCCCTGACATCAAGGTCGAGGCATCCGTCGGACTCGGCGATGGCTCCATGGAAGAGGTCACGGGCGACAAGGGCAAGGTGAAGAACACCGTCCGTCGCTACTCGGGCCAGATGAAGTACTGCTACGAGCAGCAGCTCAAGAAGAACCCCGACCTGCAGGGTCGTGTCGAGATCGGCTGGTCCGTGTTCGATGGGGTCGTCGAGGGCGTGTGGGTGGTGTCCAACGGCACCGGCGACGACGCGCTGTCGAAGTGCATGCAGAACAAGCTCAAGCGCTGGAAGTTCGACGCGGACATCGAGGGCGACATGAGCTGGCCCTTCGTGTTCCGTCCCAAGCAGTAGCCGCAGCCGGTCCCGCACACCGATGCCCGACACGCTCACTCGAATGGCGGTCGGGCATCGTCGTGTCTGGGCGTACATGACGGTCGAGGCACGCACGGTTCCGGAGCCGCTGCGCCACGACTGTGCAAGATCCGTGATTCGTCCGGGTGACGCTCACGGGGGCGCACCGATGTCCGATGAGTGGTGGAGGTGGACGGACGAAGGCGAGGTTCGGGCGGACCTGCCGGCAACGCTTGCCCACCCGGGCTCGCGACGTGTCGGGGTGACTGTGCTCATCCCGGGCATTGACGGTCCGGTCGTGGACGCCTAAGGTAGCGATGATTGGAATCACAACTGGAGAACCCATGTCCCGCATCGCACAGGTCGCGTTGCTTCTCGGAATCGCAGGAGCGGCATTCGCTCAGGATTCCGTGGCCATCGACCTCGAGCGGATCGCCACCGGCAGCCCCGAAGAAATGAGGGAGTTCGCCGAGGAATCCGTGGGGATCATCACCGAGAACGCCGAAACCGTGAAGGATCTCACGGAGAAGGCGCGCAAGGCTTCGGATGCCGCAGCACTCGACTGCCTCACGCCGCGAAACGTCTCGGCGACCGCGCTCGTGCAGGTGGCGGTGGGTGCCCAGGCCAAGATGAACGAGAGTCTCGATGCAGGCGACAACGATCGCGCGGGTCACGAAACCCGGAAGATCGGTGTCGCCCGCAACAAGTCCGAGAAGCTCACCGCCGAGGCACAGGAATGCGCGAGTGGCGACAGCGCTTCGGGCACCACCCGCACCACTTTCACGGGTGGCACTGGCGACGAGAACGACACGGTCGACAACGACGAGATCGATGATGAAGACATCGGTTTCGATCCGCCTGACGTGAGCCCCTCCACCATCTAGGCGACCTTTCGCCCCTCTCCCGTTACACTCCCGCCTCTCATCTGGTGAAGCATGCGGTCTGCACAGTCCAATGGACTGCGACAATACGGTCTCGCCCTCCTGGGTCTCCTGCTGACAACGACGGCAGGTGCGGCTCCGGGCGACCACATCCGAGCGGGTGACTTCGTCATCACGCCGGACCTCGATCTCGGTTTCGAGTATCGGTCCAACGCCTTCCGCGCGGACACGAATCCGCAGAGCACCGGCGCGTTTCGCGTCGCGCCCGGCCTCTCGATCACGGCTGAGACGCCTCAGGTGGTGTTCGGCCTGAACGCCGAGTACGGCCTGCGTAAGTTCCTGTTCCTCACCAATCCCGACGGCGCGTTGAGCAGTGACGAGATCAGCCGGCAGATTACGCGACTCGATCGGTTCAACGAGTTCGACGTCGGCGCGAACATCCATGCACTCCGGGACCGTCAGGTCAGCTTCAAGCTGTCCGACAACATCCTGTTGCGGAACAACCCGAACGACTCCGTACCGGACGCAGACGACCCGTACGCCACGCAGCTGCGCAACTCGCTGCGCGGCACGGTGCCGATCCGTCCGGGGCCGGCGCTGACTATCGAGCCCAGCGGGTTCTGGAACTACGCCACCTTCTTCGTGCCGTCTTCGCTCGACCAGCGGGAGGCGTTCAACACGCGCAACTCCTACGGGCCCCAGCTCGACGTCGCGTACAACTTCCTGCCGCGCACCGCATTCGTGTTCCAGGGTCAGTTCGTGTGGAACTCCTGGGTCGACAACAACCCCACGATCGGGTCGCTGTCGTTCCCGACGCCCAACTCCCGCCAGCTGCGACTGCAGGTCGGCATTCAGGGGCGCATCACCGAGCGTCTGCGGATCATCACGCGGGCAGGCTATGGCTACGCCTGGTACGACGCTGGGGCGAACCTGCCCGCACTCGACGGGCTGCTCCTCGCGCTCCAGGGCGATTACGACGTCACCGAGCAGCACAAGGTCTCCCTCGGCTACCGGAAGAACTTCGTCGACAGCTTTTTCACCAACTCCGCCGGGCACAACACCATCTACGCCCGCTGGCAGGGTGCCTACGGCAAGCGGGTCACCAGCCGGCTCGAGTACGCGCTGCGCTTCGAGAACTACACCGGTGCCGTCGAGCGGAACGACATCGTGAACCAGCTCAACCTCGGCATCAGCGTCAAGGCCCAGGAGTGGGTCGCCATCAACCTCAACGGGGGCTGGCTCGGTCGGACGTCCACCGCCGACGAGGTCGAGTACAACGATGTCCGCGCGCTCCTCGGGGCCACGTTCCAGTACTGACATCTCCGCGGTGCGAGCCCACCGCTCAGCTGGCTTCATCGAGGCGCCTCCCCATTCCGGGCAGGCGCTTCTTTGCGTTTTCGGGCCGGGAACGGCGGGGACGATCGGGCTCACCTGAAGTCTCACCTCAGGTATTTACATGACGCGTCAAGACTGCTACGGTTCATGCCGAGGAGGGCGACGTGTCCCACCAACCGAAGGAGATCCTGGGGGGCGTCGGCGCGCTCCTGGGAGAACGCTGGCGGGAGATCATCCTGATCGGCGCGCTGTTGGCGAACCTCTTCGCGATGCTCGCATTGCTGGGGTACGCCCCAGAAGATCCCACCTGGCTGCACCCCAACACCGGGCGGGTGAGCAACCCCTGCGGCCCGATCGGCGCGCTACTCGCAGACGCCCTGTTCCAGGTGTTCGGGTACGGCGCGTGGGGCGCGTTCGGAGCGATGGTCGTGTGCGTGCTCGCCCTCGCGGGTCGCCCGGTGTTCGCCCCTGTACGCACCCTCAACGGCAGCGCGTGCTTCATCGCCGGGCTGGGGCTGGTCCATCTCGCCCTGCGTCCCGGTGAGGCCTTCCCACCCGGCGGTTGGGTGGGGCAGACCGCCGCAGAGGGCCTCGAGGCCGGGGTCGGAACCGTCGGGGCCGCGCTCGGGCTGATGGGCGTGGTGCTCGTCACCGTCACGATCCTCGGCAACATCCGGTGGGGCTCGGTCGCGCGACGGATCGTCGAGGCCGCCGAGGCGCGCTGGCCAGCCGTACGGTCGCTGCTGCAGCGCTTCGGAGCGGCGGGCACCGGGGTCGCCAAGCGCGGTGTCTTCGCCAGCGTCGGAATGCTGCGCGATGCCGTCACCAACAGCTTCCGGGCCACCACGGGCCTCGGCGTGCGCATGGTCCGGTCGTTCTCCGGCACGGGAGACCCCGACAGCGCGCCGTCGGTCATCGACGACCTCGAAGCCGATCCCGATCTGCTGGTTCCCTCCGAGTCCATCGCCACGGCGCACAGCATGCCGGTGGTGGCCGAGGTGCAGTGGGAGCCCACGGTCGCCGGGGACTCGTCCGAGATCCGCGAGATGTTCACGGACGTCGCGCCGCGCAACGTGCAGGATCGCAGCACCGGAGGCAGCTTCGCGGGCTCGCAGATCGACTCGCAGGCCCGTCCCGCACCGATCGATGGATTCGAGCGCACCCAGCCGGGCCAGATCGAACACACCGTCCCTGGCGAGGCCGTGCAGACGGGTGGATCGCCGGCGTCGTCGCATGGGATCACCCTCACACCATCCCCGCCCGACGAGCGCTCGTCCGAGCCCGATGCGCTGCTGGACTTCGAGCCCGCCGAGCCGGTCCCCGAGCGCAACTCCCGCCCCGAGCCCGAGACTCCTCGTCCGCCGCGTCAGCGCCAGCTCGGCGTCGAGATCGCACAGGCCCTCGAGCAGCGGTCGGACGACGACGGGGGAGAAGTCAGCAAGCGGAAGGGGTGGAGTAATTTCAAGCTGCCCAAGCTGTCGCTGCTCGACATCGTTCCCGACCAGGAAGCCGTGTTCGACAGCGACGACCTGCGGCGACTCGCACAGAAGGTCGAAGAGACCCTGGAGTCGTTCAAGGTCACGGGCGAGGTCACCAACGTCCGGGTCGGTCCCGTCGTCACGATCTTCGAGTACAGCCCCGATCCCGGCATCAAGGTCAGCAAGATCTCCGGGCTGTCCGACGATCTCGCCATGAGCCTGTGTGCGCTGTCCGTCCGGATCGTGGCCCCCATCCCCGGCAAGGGCGTGGTCGGTATCGAGATTCCCAGTCCGACCCGCCTCAACATCTACTTCCGCGAGATCCTCAACACGCCCGCGTTCCGCAACACCAAGTACGAGCTGCCCGTCGCGCTCGGAAAGGACGTCGAAGGCAAGGCCGTCATCGCGAACCTCGTGAAGATGCCGCACCTCCTCGTCGCCGGTACGACCGGGGCAGGGAAGTCGGTCGGGGTCAACGGGATGCTCATGAGCATGCTCTACACCTGCCCGCCCGACGAGCTCCGGCTGCTGCTCATCGATCCGAAGCAGCTCGAGTTCAAGATGTACGACGACATCCCGCACCTGCTCCATCCCGTGGTCACCGACCCCAAGAAGGCTCAGGCTGCGCTCGACTGGGCGGTGCGAGAGATGGAGGACCGGTACAGCATGCTCGCCGCCTGGAACACCCGGAACATCGTCTCCTTCAACGAAAAGGTCGAGAAGGAGGCGAAGAACTGGACCCCCGAGAAGGCTCGCAAGTACGCGCCCAAGGGATGGGACGAGAGCCAGCCCCTGCCCGGTCCCGAGAAGATGCCCTTCATCGTGATCGTCATCGACGAGCTCGCCGACCTGATGATGGTCGCCAAGAAGGAGATCGAGCAGTCTGTCGCTCGCCTGGCACAGAAGGCCCGCGCCTGCGGCATCCACCTGATCCTCGCCACCCAGCGTCCCAGCGCCGACGTCGTCACCGGACTCATCAAGTCCAACATGCCCACCCGCATCGGCTTCAAGTTGAAGTCGGCCCTCGACTCCCGCGTCATCCTGGACGAGAACGGGGCAGAGCGGCTGCTGGGTCGTGGCGACATGCTGTATTCGCCAAACGGCGGCCTGCTCCAGCGTGTGCACGGTGCGTTCGTCAGCGACGACGAAGTGGAGCGGGTCTGTGACTACTGCCGCGAGCAGGCGAAGCCCGACTACATCGATGCCGTCACGGCGGACTCCTCGGACGGCGAAGGCGTGTCGGACGACGATCGCGACGAGCTGTTCAACGATGCGGTCGAGCTGTGCATCGCGCAGGACAAGGCCAGCACGTCCATGATCCAGCGTCACCTGAAGATCGGCTACAACCGCGCTGCGCGAATCGTCGACCAGATGGAAGCGTGCGGTGTCATCGGGCCCGCCGATGGCGCCCGGCCGCGCGAAGTGCTAGTGAGCGAGAACGTCTTCGGATGAAGCACGAGATTGCTCCGATCGTCGTTCTCTTCGAATGGACGGGCCGCTGGATGCGTCTGTCGTGTCACCGGTTGAAAGCACTGGGCGCTCTTCCGGAGGTGTCCGGTGTTTAAGAAGATGACAGCCCCGGAGAGACCATGAAGCGCGTGAATCGCACCACCATCCGCAGCCTGTTCGGCGCCGCCCTGTGCACGGGCGCGGTGTTCGGTGGCCCGGCATTCGCTGGAACCGCCGAGGTCATCGATGCCGTCGAGGCCAAATACGCGGATGTCGACACCCTGTCAGCGCAGTTCACCCAGACCACCAAGTCCGAGCTCTACGGCTCCGAGGCCCAGTCCGGCACGATGACGCTGATGCGCCCCGCCAAGATGCGGTGGACGTTCGAGGGCGACGGGAAGGAGTTCGTCACAGACGGCTCCACGATGTGGATCTACAACCCGTCCGACAACCAGGTGCTCAAGTACTCGGATGTCTCGCAGTCCGCGGGAGCGGCCGACTCGCTGCTGCAGTCTCTCGACCGGATCTCCGAGGTGTTCGACATCGAGCTGCTCGAGGAATCCGAGACCACCAAGCAGCTCAAGCTGATGCCCAAGGGCGACGAGGCGCAGGTCAAGGCCATCACGCTCACGCTCGACGGCAAGTACATCGTTCAGAACGTCACCATCATCGATGCGTTCGACACCAGCACCGCACTCAGCTTCGAGAAGGTTCAGCTCGACCCCAAGGTGCCCGAAGGAACGTTCACCTTCGAGGTCCCCAAGGGCACCGAAGTCATCTCCGCAAACTAGCTCGCGCGAATCCGCGGTCCCAGACACCGCTGGACACATCGCCCGTCGACACTCGTGTACAGAAGTACACGTCGGTCTCGGTCGATGCGCCCAGCGGCGTCTGTGACTCGCGGCCTTCGCGCAACGCTGCGCCCTGCGGCAGACGAGGGTGTCGGCGCGATTTCCTGCGGAAGGCCATTTGGTATGTTCCAGTCTACTCGCGACAGGCTCCTGGCTCGCGTTCATCCGCGGGCTCATTCGCCGCTGGACACGCCCTGCTTCGGCACTCGCGAACAGGAGTTCTCCTCGGCTCGCAGGACGCGCCCAGCGGCGTCTGTGACTCGCGGCCTTCGCGCAACGCTGCGCCCTGCGGCAGACGAGGGTGTCGGCGCGATTTCCTGCGGAAGGTCTGTCGGGGGCTGACCAATGCGCAACACCAGCATTGCGCGATGGCCGCGAGCCAGATGTCCAGCGTCAGCACGCTGCAGGTTCGCGCGTTAGGTGGCGCCGATGGAAGACCGCACCCAGACGACCACCTCCTCCCGGCCGGCTCTCCCGGCCAGTGACGGCAGCGGGACCAAGCGCGTCCACCTCATCTCGCTGGGATGCCCGAAGAACCGGGTCGACAGCGAGGTCATGGTCGGAAAGCTCCAGGCAGACGACTACGAGCTGGTCGACGATCCCGAGAGCGCCGACGTCATCGTGGTCAACACCTGCTCGTTCATCCAGCCGGCGACCGAGGAATCCATCCAGACCGTGCTGGAGATGGCGCAGCTCAAGGAGCAGGGCCACGTCGAGAAGCTCGTCGTCACCGGCTGCATGGTCCAGCGATACGGCCGCGCGCTCGAGGGGGAGCTCCCCGAGGTCGACTACTTCCTGGGCACCGGCGAGTACCACCGGATCACCGACGTCCTGAAGGCGCGCCAGGCCGATGCGGTCAAGTCCTACGTCGACGTGCCGCTGTACATCCACGACGAGATGGCGCCGCGCGTCAACAGCTGGAGCCAGGCCAGTGCGTACCTGAAGATCAGCGAAGGCTGCAATCACCGGTGCGCGTTCTGCATCATCCCCACACTGCGGGGCAACCTGCGCAGTCGCACCGTTCCGTCTCTCGTCGCCGAAGCGCGTCGTCTGGCCGAGCAGGGTGTGGTCGAGCTCAACCTCATCTCGCAGGACTCCACCGCCTACGGCCGCGACATCGGCAACGGAGGCCTCGGCGAGCTGCTGCAGGCCCTGTCCGACATCGAGGCCATCCGCTGGGTGAGGCTGCACTACGCCTACCCGCACGGCCTGCCCGATGGGTTGCTGGACCAGCTCGCCAACAACGAAAAAGTCGTGCCCTACCTCGACATTCCCTTGCAGCACGCGAGCGGGCCCATGCTCAAGGCCATGCGTCGGGGCGTCACGCGGGCCGGTCAGGAGCGCATCCTCGACCGGGTCCGCGAGCACGTGCCGGATCTGGCGGTGCGCACCACGTTCATCGTCGGGTTCCCGGGCGAGACCGACGCCGACTTCGACGAGCTGTGCGACTTCGTGAAGTGCCAGGAGTTCGATCACGTCGGGGTGTTCACGTACTTCCAGGAAGACGGCACCCCGGCCGCCGAGCTCCCGAATCAGGTGCCCGACGCCGTGAAGATGGAGCGTCAGGCCGAGCTGATGGCGCTTCAGGCAGGCATCTCGAAAAAACGCCTGTCCAAGCGGGTCGGTTCGGTGGTCGACGTGCTGGTCGAGGGGCCGTCCGAGGAATCCGACCTGCTCTTGAGAGGCCGCACCGCCTGGCAGGCCCCAGACGTCGATGGCCAGGTCTACATCGTCAGCCCACCGCCGACTCCCAGACCTCCAAAGCCTGGAGGGCGTCCAACGACAAGTCGTGACACCCTCCCGTCTTTTTCGGAAGTCGCCATCGGCCAGATCCGGCCGCTGCGCATCACCAAGGCCGGGGAGTACGACCTCGTCGGTGAGCTGCTGAAGTGAACGCGCTCTCGTTCGTGCTGCCGGCGTTCAACGAAGCCGAGAACATCGAGCGCGCCATCACGCGGTGCATCGAGGTCGCGCAGCAACGCCGGCTCACCTGGGAGGTCATCGCCGTCGACGATGGCTCCTACGACGGCACGCGGGAACGCGTCGAAGGCCTGGCCGAACGGGTGGAGCGCGATGGGCTCGATGGTCGGGTCCGCAGCCTGCACCACCCCGACAACCGAGGGTATGGCGCAGCCCTCAAGACCGGTCTGCTGGCCGCCCGTCTCGACCGGGTGTTCTTCACCGATGCCGATCTGCAGTTCGAGGTGGGCGAGATCGATCGGCTGCTCCACATGGCCGAGCACTACGACATCGTGTGCGGCTACCGTGCACCCCGCCGGGACCCTCCACTGCGCGTGTTCAACGGGTGGGCGTGGAGTCGCCTGGTCGGAGGGCTGTTCGACCTGAACGTTCGCGACGTCGACTGCGCGTTCAAGGTGTTCGACCGCCGCATCTTCGACCGGATCGCGATTCACTCGATCGGGGCCTTCGTGAACACCGAGATCCTCGTGCGGGCCCGCGCTGCCGGGTTCTCGATGTGCGAGGTGCCCGTCTCGCACTTTCCGCGGACCCATGGGCGCAGCTCTGGCGCCAATCCACGGGTCATCGCACGGGCGTTTCGGGAGCTCGCGACCCTGTACGGTGAGCTCAAGCTGCTCGACGACCGGGCGGGTCGGGCCGATCCGCCGGTGCCCTTCGAGCTCCCCCGAGATCCGTAGCGCGCGATCACCGGAAATCTATGGGGCGTGGGTGCCCCATTGGCTCGACGCTTCTCGAGAAGCCCTGTTATCCCCCGGGCATCGGGGGGCAGGGTGGGACGTCCTCGCGAGCAGTTCCGCAAGCCGCCGTCATCAATGGCCGTGAGCAGTCCAGTGGCCGTGAGCAGCCGCGATCAGCGGTGTCAACCGGCGAACAACGCCGCGGCATCGTGGTCGTCCAGCAGCTGTCGCACCGCCTTCGGGACCAGCAGATCCACCGGCGCTCCCGCCCGCAGCGCATCGCGGATCTCCGTCGAACTCACCGTCGGGAACGTCGGAACCCCCGCGATCGGGGGATACCCGCCCCGGCCCACGATGATCGGGTCGAATCGCGACTCGATCGCCGCCCAGGCCTTCCAGCGTGGCGTATCCGGAAGAACGTCTGCGCCCACCACCAGCCGGAAGGTGTGATCCGGATGGCGATCCGCCAGCGCCTCCAGGGTGTCGATCGTGTACGAGGGCGGTGGCAGGTCCCGCTCGATCGGCTCGGTTCGCACCCCGGGCCCGACCGAATCCGCCAGCGCATCGCACAGCGCCATCCGCAGCTCGAACGGCAACAGCCTCTTTCCGAACGCGTGCGCGAACGTCGGCACCAGGCACACCTCGTCCGCCAGATCCGTCCACCGCAGCCAGGCCGCCACCATCGCATGGCCCACGTGTGGTGGATTGAAGCTGCCCCCGTAGATCGCGACGCGCACCCCGGCCTCCCTGTGATGGAGCTGCGAGGATACCTGACCCCATGACCGCATCCATCGGCGTGTACGACTCGGGCTACGGCGGCCTGTCGGTCCTCCGGCACATCCGGGCCGCGCTGCCCACCCACGATCTCGTCTACTTCGGGGACTCGGGCCGCGCCCCCTACGGCGGGCGCGACGTCTACACCATCCTCGACTTCGCCGAGCAGTCCGTCGAGCTGCTGTTCGAAGAGGGATGCAGCACCGTCGTCGTCGCGTGCCACACCGTGTCCTGCGTCGCCCTGCGCCACCTGCAGCGACGCTACGCCGGCATCGACAGCGACCATCGGGTCCTCGGCGTCACCATCCCCGCTGCCGAGCTCGCCGTTCGGGAGTCCGCCGGACACATCGGGCTGCTGGCCACCGAACGCACGGTCCGAAGCAACACCTGGGCCACCGAAGTCCACAAGCTCGGTTCCCATCGGGTCACCCAGGTCGCCGCGGCGCTCCTCGCTGCGATCGTCGAAGAAGGCTGGGAGGACACCGACATCGCCGAGCGCGCACTCGAGCGCTACCTCGCTCCACTCGCGGCGTGCGACACCATCCTGCTCGGGTGCACGCACTATCCATGGCTGTTGCCGGCGATCCGTCGGGTGACCGACCAGGTGGTCCTCGATCCCGCTCCCTATGTCGCCGAGCGCCTCGCCGACTGGCTGAAGCGCCACCCCCGCTTCGATCCCGGTCCGGGTGCGGGGATGCTCCGCGTGTTGTGCAGCGGGGATCCCGCTCGGTTCGCCCGGGCAGGCGAGCGGTTTCTGGGCGCACCGCTCGGTCCGGTCGACTGGGTGGGCATCGTCGACTCGAGACTCGTGCGCGGAAGGCCCGGGAGCGCCCCGGTCGGCCAGATCACGCGCTGAGCGGCTATTCTGTCGGCATGCGACGGTACTCTCCCCATCGCGCCACGTTCACCGTCGGCGGGTTGTTCCTGTTCGGCCTGCTCGCGGGGTCGTACGTGGGCACCGCTGCAGTCGCCCGGGCGACCGATCCCTACGCCGGCCTCGACCGATTCGCGCGCATGCTCACCGCCATCGAGACCGACTACGTCGAGCCGATGGAGGGCGAAGCGCTGTTGGATGCCGCCGTCGCGGGGATGGTCGACGAGCTCGACCCCCACAGTCGGTGGATGTCGGCCACGGCCGTCCAGGCACTCGAAGCCGATGCCGCTGGTCACACCACGGGGTTCGGGCTGGAGGTCGGCCGCACACAGCAGGGGGTGGTCGTCCTCAAGGTCCTCCCCGGCAGTCCGGCGGCTCGGGAGGGGCTCCAGCGGGGAGACAAGATCCTCACCATCGATGGTGAACCGCTGGAAGCTGCGAGCTTCGATCACGTCAAGGAGCTGTTCGCGGGCGACGATGGCCAGGCTTCCGAGATGCAGGTCCTCCGCGACGGCTGGGAAGCGCCACAGCGCGTGCGTCCCAAGCGGGAGCAGGTCCACCTCCCCGCGACCGAGAGCGGCCTGCTCGCTGGCGATGTGATGTACGTCCGGCTGATCGACTTCCAGCAGGAGGCCGCCACCGAGCTCGAAGCCGATCTGCAGCGGTTGCAGGGGCTGGCGTCCACACCGTGGGCCGGGCTGATCCTCGACCTGCGCGACAACACCGGAGGGCTGCTCGGCGAGGCCGTGGGCGTCACCGACCTGTTCATCGACGAGGGGGTGATCGTCAGTGTTCGCGGGCGGCGCGATGGCGTCACCACCCACACCGCGACGGTCGGCGGCGTCCCACAGGAGCTGCCCATCGCCGTGCTGATCAACGGGATGAGCGCCTCGGCCTCCGAGATCGTCGCGGGCGCGCTGCAGGACACCGGACGCGCCACGCTGGTGGGCACGCCGTCCTATGGGAAGGGCAGTGTGCAGCAGCTCTACCGCAACCCCGATGGGTCTGCGCTCAAGCTCACGGTCGCTCGCTACCACCGTCCGTCCGGCGCCCCCATCGAGGCCCGAAAGGGGTTGGTCCCCGATCTGCACGTGGAGCCCGATCGGGCACAGGGTCCGCGCGCGCTGCTGCAGGAGCGCCTGGGTCAGCTCGACGTCGACCCCGACGAGCGGGCGGCGCTGCAGGACCTCCTCGAAGACCTCCAGGAGCGCGATCCCGCCGTGCCTCGGATTCCCTGGAGTCTGCCGCTCGAGGAGCGGACCAGCGGGGATCCGGTCGTGCAGGCGGCGCTGCAGCACATCGCGGAGCAGTGAGCCCGCCCAGCCGTCACAGCGGCGGTGCGAGCCCCAGGATGCCGAACGCCTCGCCGCCCGTCTCGACCGCGTCGATCGCCGTGTGTCCCTGAACCACCAGCGCGCCCAGGCCCGTTTGCACGGACACCGGTGGAAAGGCCCCGCTGCCAGGGGTGCTGCACGACCCCACCACGCGATTCGTCCCGTCTCCGTCGTCTGGATCGACCAGCACGGCGCAGAACGCAGGCTCGCCGTCTTCGGGGATCATCACGCCCGCCTCGGCGGCCCCGCCCACGATCAGGAACCGCCCATCGCCCGTGGGCACGGCCCGAGCGGCGGCCCGAGGCTCGCCGAGCGACTCGATCTCCCGCCAGGCTTCCTGTTCGGGTTCGTACAGCCAGACCCGGTCGGTGGCGGGGCCGATGTTGGACCCCACCAGGAATCCGTCTTCGAAGGGGATCGGGATGTCGCCGATGACGCCCCCCGCCAGCAGAACGCGTCCGTCGGGAAGAGCGGCCATCGCGCCCATCGAGACGGGCTCCGGGAGATCGGCGGGGAAGGGGAGGACGTCGCCCGTCAGCGAGATGCGCTCGCAGGTGGTGTGCCCCAGGAGCATCTCGACGTCGAAGTCGAACGACACCCCACCGCACGCCAGCAGCCCTTCGCCGCCGATCGCGGTGAGGTTCGTGCCCAGCGGACCCACTGCGGTGGTTCCGGCATCGCGGAGGCGCTCGTCTGCGGCATCGTAGATCTCGAAGGTGCCTTCCTCGGCATCCACCCCGCCGCCCTGCCATCCGCCGAAGAGCACCACGTTGCCGTTCAGCAGCTTCACCGCCTGGTGACGGGAGCGGCCGGGGGCCATGCCGTTCGCGACCTGCCAGTCCACGGTGTCGGTCGCGGGGTCGTACACGAACGCGTTCGCGCGGTTGTTCGAGATCGACAGGTAGTCGGGGCGTCCGCCGGTCACGAGGATGCGGCCATCATCCAGGGCTGTGACCGTGTGGAGCACGGTGGTGCCGGGATTCCCGTTGACCTCGGGCATCGCGCGGACGTCTTCGGGTTGCCACTCGCCGGACCGGATGTCGGCCACGCGAACCATCCGGTCGTGGGCATCCAGGTTGGGTCGCATGCCCCCGATGAACCAGGCTTCGCCGTTGGGAAGCAGCGCGGCGTCGCCCAGCAGCGGTGCACGACGACGCTGGATCGTGCCCAGGTCTCCGACGCCCCCGAACTCGGTGACCAGCATCTTCAGGGTCCGGGCTTCGTTGCCGCGGTCCAGCCCGCCCCCGAGGTCGGTCTCGCCGTAGCCGCGCAGCGCCGAGGGGTCGTACGACGCGGACGCCGTGCCCGGCTGGGTGAGCAACAGCCCCACGCGGCCGTCCTCGAGCGGAGGCAGGTCCGAGAAATCGCCTTCCGACAGGGGCCCGAGGGGGTACAGCGTCGTGGAGGTGCCGGGCTCGGACGCCGTCGCTCCCGCGCGATGCACCAGGGTGAGGTCTGGATCGCCCACGCTCATGGTGAGGTTCAGCGGTGCGATGGGGTCGAGAGTGAGGGCGTAGTCGGAGTCTGGCGCACAGGCGGCACATTGCAGGACCACGGCGAGCAACCCGCCCTTCGACAGGGGAGGAGCAAGTGGTGCGGAAATGGCGCGAAACCGACGCATGGAGAACCCTACGCGGCCGTCGATCCTCCCGCAAGCCGGGCAGCACGGTAGTCTCCCGCGCATGGACCCGCATGCCGCCGAGCTGGAAGTTCCCCACGCCTTCACCGACCGGAGGGGGGGCGTGTCCACCGGCGCACTCGCATCCCGCAACCTCGCCCTGCGCGGATCCGAGACCGAGAACGCGTTGGTCGAGAACTGGCGCAGGACCCTCGAGCCCCTCGGCGGCTCGCCCGACCAGCTCGTGCTGCTCGACCAGGTCCACGGTGGCGACGTCCATCGGGCCACCTCGCCCACGGGGCCCCTGGCGACTGCAGCTGCGGCCGATGCCGTGATCACCTCCACGCCGGGGCTCTGGCTGGCCATCCGCACCGCCGACTGCGTGCCGGTGCTGTTCGCCGGTTCGGGCGTCATCGGTGCCGCACACGCCGGGTGGAGGGGGGTCGCCGCCGGGGTCGTCCCCGCCACCGTTCGCGCGATGATCGCCCAGGGGGCCCGTCTGGACGGCCTCGTTGCCGTGATCGGGCCTCACATCTCCGTCAACGCGTACGAGGTGGGCGAGGAGGTCGTGCAGGGCATCGCTGCCGCGGGCGTTCCCGAGGGTTGGTTCGTCGACCGGTCGCGGCCTCGCGCGCACGTCGATCTTCGGGCCGCTGTGGCCTGGCAGCTGGCCGAGGCAGGGGTCTCGACCATCGCGCACATCCGCCGCTGCACCTTCCTCGATGCCGGGCTGTACTCCCATCGTCGGGACGGGGCCGCGACCGGTCGGCAGGCCGCTGTGATCGGGCTTCCGGGAGCCCCTTCGTGATCCCCGTCCTGATGCCGGTGCTGATCCAGCTGATGGGGTGCTCCAGCGCCGATCCCGAGCTCGTCGCGCAGCGCCAGGCCCTCGATGCCTGGGAGGCGGGGCAGCACGCTCTCGAGGACGGCGATCACAGCATCGCGCTCGCCCGGTTCGACGAGGCGCTGCAGCACCAACCCGACGATCCGCTGCTGATCGCGTGGAAGGCCCGGGCTATCGCGGCAGACGGACGTCCCGAGGAGGCGGCCGAGCTGCTGCGTCCCGTGGTCGACCGGGTTCCGCGGTTCGTCGAGGCCCGCTACAACCGCGCCGCTTACCTGGCCCGGACCGGTGAGCTGGACGAAGCCGGGATCGAGCTCGCGCGGGCCATCGATGGCGGAGCGGCCCGGTCTCGCCAGGCCATGGTCGATCCCGACTTCGCGCCGCACCTCGACCATCCCGCCTTTGCGTTCCTGCCGGACGAGATGCTCATCGTCGCCCTGGATGCGCCGTCCGACGCGCTGTTCTGGGGGAGCGAAGCCGCTCTCCGCCTCCGGGTCATCGGAGCCGAGGGGGCGCCGGCCACCGTGGAGCCCGCAGAGCTGTCAGGTCCGCTGGAGCTCGTCGAGGTGACCGAGGACGTGGTGGAGTCCACCGAGGGTCTGGTGCGCGACCTCACCTGGACGTTCAAGGTACGTGGGGCCGGCGAAGTCGTGCTGGGGCCGTTCGAGGTGGAGTCGGCAGGCTTCACCACCACCGTTCGTGCTGCGCGGTTCCCCACGAACGCACCTCCCGGAAAGTCCGTGCCAGACGGGCTGCCAGCGCTTCGACTGCAGACTCCGACCGAGCTCGTCGGGTCGCTCGAGGCCCCGGGGCTCCGCTACGACGACGGGGTGGTCGACGTGCTTGTCCCCAACGGCGCGCGCGCACAGGTGTCGCCGGCTCGCGGCGCGCCGGTCACCTACACGTTGCTCGAGCGCAGCAAGGCCGTTTGGACCCTCGAGCGCCACCGGTTCAGCGGCGACCGCCCACAGGTCACGATCCGCCGGGGAACCGAGGTGCTGGTCGAGGGGCCGTAGGCGCTACAGCGGGAGGCACCCGTGCTTCTTGGGCGGGTTCTCGACGCGCTTGTTCTCGAGCGAGTCGAACGCCTCGATCAGCCGGTGCCGGGTGGTCTCCGGCCGGATCACGTCGTCGATGAAGCCCAGCGACGCCGCCCGGTAGGGGTTGGCGAAGTGCTCGCGGTACTCGTCCACCAGCTCGGTCTTCTTCGCGACCGGATCGTCCGCCTCCTTCAGGGTGCGCCGGTGGATGATGTTCACGGCCCCATCGGGCCCCATCACCGCGATCTCGGCCGTCGGCCAGGCGAAGTTCAGGTCGGCGCGGATGTGCTTGCTGCTCATCACGTCGTAGGCGCCGCCGTAGGCCTTGCGGGTGATCACCGTCACCTTGGGGACCGTGGCTTCGGCGAATGCGTAGAGCAGCTTGGCGCCGTGCCGGATGATGCCGCCGTACTCCTGGGCCGTGCCGGGCAGGAACCCGGGGACGTCGACCAGGGTGAGCAGCGGGATGTTGAACGCGTCGCAGAACCGCACGAAGCGCGCGGCCTTCACCGAGCTGTCGACGTCGAGGCAGCCCGCCAGGACCGCCGGCTGGTTCGCCACCACGCCCACGCTGCGTCCGCCCAGACGCACGAAGCCGATCACCATGTTCATCGCGAAGTCGCCGTGGACTTCGAGGAACTGCCCGTCGTCTGCGAGCTCGGTGATGACCTCCTTCATGTCGTAGGGCTTGTTCGGGTTGGTGGGCACCAGGTCCACCAGCGCGTCGCACACCCGGTCGCGGGGGTCGTCGGTGGGCTTGCGCGGCGCTTCTTCCATGTTGTTCTGGGGAAGGAAGCTGATCAGCGCACGCAGCAGGGCCAGCATCGCGTGCTCGTCGGGCACCTTGAAGTGGGCCACGCCCGACTTGCGGTTGTGGGTGTCGGCGCCGCCGAGCTCTTCTTTGCTGACCTCTTCGTGGGTCACGGTCTTCAGCACGTCTGGACCCGTGACGAACATGTACGACGTTCCTTCGACCATCGCGATGAAGTCCGTGATCGCGGGGCTGTAGACGGCGCCACCCGCGCAGGGCCCCAGGATGGCGGAGATCTGGGGGATCACGCCGCTCGCGAGCGTGTTGCGCAGGAAGATGTCGGCGTAGCCGCCCAGCGACGCCACCCCTTCCTGGATGCGCGCACCGCCGCTGTCGTTCAGGCCGATGATCGGCGCGCCGTTGTTCATCGCGAGATCCATCACCTTGCAGATCTTGCGGGCGTGCGCGGCGGACAGCGAGCCACCGAACACGGTGAAGTCCTGGCCGAACACGTAGACCAGGCGTCCATCGATGCGGCCGTAGCCGGTGACCACGCCGTCCCCGAGGATCTTCTGCGCCTCCATGCCGAAGTCCGCGCAGTCGTGGGTCACGAAGCGATCGAGCTCGATGAACGTGCCGGCGTCCAGGAGGCCCTCGATCCGCTCGCGGGCGGTGAGCTTGCCGCGCTCGTGTTGCCGGGCGATCCGCGCCTCGCCGCCGCCCACCCGGGCTTGTCCCTCGAGCTTCTCCAGCCGGTCCAACAGCTCCTGCCGTTCCATTCCTGCACCTCCACGGGAGGGCCTGGGTAACCGCTGCCGCTTGCGGAGGGGTGGACGAGCTGTTTTCACTATTTGTGAACGCGCACTGGCGCGGGTTTCGAGAGCGTCCGGTACTGTAGGTGAAGGAGGCAAGATGATCTTCGTTCTGTGCGCCGCCATGGCGTCCCCCCCCCCCCAGTCCATCCCTGAATACCGCCCACCCGAGGTAGCGACCGTCGACGTCTCGTTCGACAATGGGGTGATCGACTACAGCATCCACCCCACGGACTCGGATGGCGCCTTCGAGGTTCGATCCGTGACGTTCACACTCCATCGGACGGGTGTTCCCGATGTCGTGTGGAGCGAGACGCCAGCAACTGGACCCGGTGGAATCGAGCACGGGTCCGCGCTCGTCGTGGAAGCACCACGTCACCTGGCGCCGGAGAATGGCGCCCTGCCGACCTACCTCGAGGTCGAGACTGAGGTCAGCGTGGACGGCCGGCGGCGGATTGCCCGTGCCGTTCAGGTGGTCGTCGGGGAAGAGCCAGCGCTCTCGCGCACTGAAATCGGTGGTGTCCGTGTGCTTGTCAAGCCGGGCTTCGTGACCTCCGATGAGCAATTGGTCAACCTCGATGCAGGCGTGGAGGTGGACGTTGCTGGCCAGTAGTCTACTCCTCGCTTCACTCGGTGGGGGCACCGCCCACGCCGTTCCGATCTCCCGGCGCTTCTGCTTCTCGTACCAGTCCGATCTGGTCGACGCCTCGCCCTCCAACGGGGACGACTTCATCACCGCTGACGGCCTGTTCGCCGCCAAGCACGCGTTGGTCAACATCTGGAACGACACTGGTGGGTTTCCGATCCAGAACAACCACTTGGACGCAAATGGGTGCACGCCCGTGCTCACGGTGGAGTCGACCCATCAGTACACGGCCACCCTGTACAGCAGCGCTACCCTTCCGGGGAGCCGCAAAGTCCGCGTGCAGAGGAATCGCTGCGACGAGACCCTGTTTGCGAGGCAGGTGACGATCACCTCGTTCGGCAAGTTCGACGTCCAGGTCGTGGCGGACGCTACGGGCTTTCAGAACTCCTGGGTCAACCTGATGTTGGTGGCCACACATACGATCCTTCGCAAGAAGGCAGCCTGGCCCGCAGACTCGAACGACTACATCATGCACCTCGAAGACAACCGGGAGAACGGCGACGGTCAGGTGGACTACCGCACTCCGATGGCCGAGGACGCAGATCCGTACAGTGCGATCATCCATCCAGATTGCACCACCAATCCCGATCAGGAGTACCTCGAGACGGCGGGGGCGACCTACGATACAGCGCTGTCGGGGAACGCCGCCCGTCGGAAGTTCACCATCGCGCACGAGATGGGGCACCTGCTGCAGATCAAGAAGATGTGCCATCGCGACGGTGGCGGCACGTGTACGCCATCGCTTACGGCGTACACAATCAAGACGCGGTTTGAGTGGCAGCCTGGCGACACTCCATCCACAGCGTGCCTCTCCCCGAGTGGGGCGGGCAACGCCGACCACTTCTACAACTCCACCGAGTACCAAGCCGCAGCCGCGTCAGAGGGTTGGGCCCACTACGTGGCTGCGTTCGCGTTCAACAACCCTGCCAACGTCGCGCGGTTCAAGCCGAACTCACCCGTTCAGTGGAACTATCTGACTGGAGGCGCCAATGGCGAGTCGGACGACCCGTTCAGTGTTCAGGGTGCAGAGCTCGGCGGAGACTACGGTGGGGCGGAGTGGACCGACCCTCCCACCCGCGTCCAGGGGCGCGATCTCTACGGACAGTTCTGTCTCGCGGATGGTGCGGCGAACCGCGGCACAGAGATGGACTGGATGCGGTTCTGGTGGGACTTCAACCTGGCTCCCAACAGGGGCTTCAAGAAGGCGGCTCAGGTTCTCTCTGCGATGGACGGGGATACCTGGTGCCCGGACGACAGCGGGTGTGGAGACCCATTCTCCTACCCTTCCGCTCGTCTGCTGGACGCCATGAACACCCTGGGCCACGGTGGCCTGTACAACCAGATTCGGGACAACGGTGTCGATCGCTAGCCTCACCATCGTGTTGCTCGGCTGTCGACAGGCGGCGACTCCCTTACCTCCGTCGCCGACGCCCGAGGACACCGCACCTCCGCCGGTGATCGACGCCGATGGAGACGGGGTCCCCGCGGACATCGACTGCGATGACCACGATCCGCTGGTCTACCCGTCCTACGACACCTCGATCACCGCGTGCACGGGCCAGGATCGCAACTGCGACGGATTGCCGGACGGCAACGAGGACGTGGACGGCGATGGCATCGGGCACTGCGATGGCGACTGTGACGACCTGGACCCATCGCTCCATCCCGCTGCCGACGATCCCATCGATGGCGTCGACACCAACTGCGATGGCACCGACGGGGTCGCCGAGACCGCCGAGCTGCTGACGGTGTCCGACACCATCCCGCAGCTCGGCTACGGAAGCCATCTGGTGTCGGCGGACGTCGATGGAGACGGGTGCCTGGATGTCGTCGTGACGGAGTCCGGCTTCACCTCGGCGAACTTCCAGGGCAGCGGGGGAGCGTATCCGGGGTGGTTGCACGTCTGGATGGGGTGCACCCAACCTCGCGAGATTCGTACCTTCGAGGACACTACACAGCCTTCGAGGGGAATTGGCCAACGACTGGATGTCCAGATGCATCCTTCCGGGGATCTGGTGGTGGCCAGCACGACATACGGGAATGGCTCGCGCGGAGCTGTCGAGATCATCGACTTCGCTGCCGGCCCACCCGAGATGGTGGGCTACGCGGAGGGGGTTCCTGGCACGGGCCCCATGGCCTACGAGGTGTACGAGGCCGCCGTGCTCCATCGGGAGGCCGACCTCCTGCTGCTCTCCGAGATCCGAACCTCCACCAGCGGAGAGGGCCGGGTGTTCGAGCTGCCCATCGAGCCGATCACCGACATCCAGCAGCCGGCCGAGACGTGGTGGGCGTTCACCAACCAGGAGCACATCGGCTTCACCATGACGGGCTACGACCGGGACGGCGACGGTCTCGACGAGGCCGTGCTGAACACCGCCTGGTTCGCGCCCTTGGAGGCCGAGGGGGGCCGACTGCTGGTCATGGACGGTCCGGGTCTGGAGAACGCACGGGAGGTCTGGAACGGCGACTACTACGCGATCGGAGGGTTCTTCGGGGTCGATCACTTTCCTGCACCGGACCTGCCGGGGCCGGGAGACCGTGGGCTGCTCGCGGGGTCGAGCTTCTTGCACGACACGGGTGCGCTGTACCTGTTGCCCCCCGTGCCGCCCGGCGAGTACACCGTCGACGACGCGTCGTACCGATTCCAGGGGGAGTTCGCCGACGAGCGCTTCGGGCTCTCTGCAGGCGTCGGAGACGTGAACGGGGACGGCATCCCGGACGTGGTGGTGGGCGCGCCCTTCAACCCCGATGCGACGGACCCCATCGCGGGTCCATCAGGCAAGGTGTACGTGTTCGAGGGCCCGTTCGAGGGGTCTGTGCTCTCGAGGGCCGATGCGCACGTGTTCGTGGGCACCAAGTCGAAAGAGCTGTTCGGGTTCTCGCTCGCGCTCGCCGACACAGATGGAGACGGGGCGGACGAGATCTACGTCGGTGCGCCCGGTCGAACGAACGTGCCGCCGTTTCCGGCCTGGACGCCGGACGGTGCGCTCTACCGGATCGACCTGCTGGACTGATCGCCTAGTCGTTGCCGAGCCAGCGCTTGAACAGCCCCGAGAACAGTCCCTGGGGTTCGGGCTCGGGTTCGGGCTTGGGACGGGCACGACGCAGCGTCTTCGCGACGTCGGTGCTCGTGCGGTAGCGGTTCGGGATCGGCGTCTCGTCGGCCACTTCTTCGCCCATCAGCGCCGGGAAGATCCGCGTCTCTTCGTAGCGGATCTGCTTGTCGAGGTGTTGCAGCAGCGCACTCATCGGCTGGCGCAGCGGAGGGACGAACTGCAGCTCGCGGCGGACCACCTTGGCGTGCTGGAGCAGGTCGACGTGGGCGCTGCGCTGGGACTCGAGCAGCGGGGTGACGCTGCCGCCGACCTTCAGATAGGTCCGAAGCGCCGGGTAGACCGTGGCTTCCTCCTCGTCGAGGTGCGCGCGGACCTCGCTCTCGAAGGCCGCGAAGGCCTCGCGGATCCCGTTCAGATCGTAGATCGTCCGGTCCGGGCGCGTCTGTTTGCGCGGGGTCCCGAAGAACAGGGGGTCCTGCTCCTCCTCGGGCGGATTGAGGTAGGCCTCCTGGTCGGCGTGCAGGGCTTCGAGGGCCTGGCGTGCCTCATCGAGGCGGTGCTTCACCCGCGGCCGCAGCTCGAAGTTGTTGCGATTGAGACGCCGCGTGTCCATCGCGCTCCCCCGGATCGGTCGTGATTCGGTATCCCCGTGTCGTCTGGTGGGCAGCCCGGAGTGTGACTCTGCAACGGTTCGAAACACGAAGCGGCGGTCAGCTCAGGGGGATCTGGCGCTCCAGGTCGTCCACGGTCGCCTGGCGTTCGGGGTCGGCCAGCTGGGACGCCTGCTCCTGGGCGTGGCGCACGGCCCAGCGGGCGATCGCCACCTGATCGCCATCCAGGGCCGATCGAGCAGTGCGCACCAGCAGATCGCACAGATCGGGCTGGTAGACCGGAGGCCCATCGTCCATCGCGGGCTTCAGGTGCCGCACGGCACGCCAGTCTCCGCGCAGGGCTGCCGTCGCGATGAGCCCCAGCCCCGCGTACAGCTGGAACACCGGGCTGACGTGCTCCCGTTCGAGCACCGCCTTGAACCACCGCTCGGCCTCGGCCACGTGGTTGCGCTCCAGCTCGACCAGTCCGAGGTTCAGGGTGAAGCTGTGGAACGGATAGCCCAGGCGCTCGGCCAGAGACATCGCGTCGCGGTAGGCGGTCTCGGCGCGGTCCAGATCGCCCGTCATCCGCGCCAGCTCGCCTTCGGTGTTGTGGAAGTTCGCCATGGTGTGCCGGCGACCGGACGCCATGACGGCCGCTCGCGCCTCCTCCAGCACCTCCAGGCCCTCTTCGGCGCGCCCGTGCACGCCCAGGATCCAGGCCAGGTGCAGCCGCGCGTTGTTGAGCGTGTTCTCGGCGGCCCCGTCCAGACGGAGCAGATCGCGGATCACCCGCTCGGCACCCTCGGCATCCCCGGTCTGCTGGAGCGCGGCGGACTGCTCGACCAGCACGTGACCGAGCAGCTTCCGATCCCCCAGCTCGCGCGCCATCGTGCCCGCGATCTGGATGTGCTCCATGGCTTCGAGCTGGTTGGCGTCCATCCGCTCCACGATCGCGAGCTCCAGGTGCGCGTGCGCGACCTGACGCCGCTCGGTGGCGTGGTCCAGGACCCGCCCCGACCAGGTTCGCGCCCCCGCCAGGTTGCCCTGCAGCCGCTCCATGCGCGCCATCTGGTACCAGCCGTCGACCCGCCGCGTGCTCGGAGGCCCCGTCTCCACCGCTTCCAGGAGCTCCTCGCGTAGCTCCATGCGCGCCACCGCCCGGGGAAGCGCGCTTCGCTGGACGGCGACCGACGCGTCGAACAAGGCATCGATCGCGGCCTCCCGATCGCCGGCGCCCAGCAGGTGTCGCGCCAGGCGATCCGCCAGGTCCTCGTTCGAGATCGTCGAGCGCTCCATCAGGGTGTCGGCACACGCGCGATGCAGGTTTGCGGCGTGTTCCGAGCGCTCCGCGGCGTCCACCAGGGTCTCGCGGAGCATCCCGTGCGCGAACCGCCACACGGTTCCGGCGCCCCCGGGATTCGCGGGATCCAGCACCGCCAGGCGCTCGGCGAGCAGGCGCAGCACGAGCTGAGGGCTGGACTGCGTTCCCGCGAGGCGACATGCGGTGGTCCACTCCACGTGCTGGACGTCCATCCCCAGCAGGGCGGCGATCCACAGCGGTCGTTCCCAGTGGGGATCGTCGGCGAGCACGGACCGGGTCCGGGCGTCCCACACCGCTTCGACCGCCTCGGGAAGGGGCAGCGTGTCGCCCGTGGACCCGACCTTCAGCCCGAAGCCCTGCTCGCCGTTCTCCAGCAGGCCGCGCGCCACCCAGTCGCCCACCATCTGCACCGCGAACAACGGGTTCCCTGCGGTCCGATCCGCCAACCGGTCCGCCAGGGCGGGCTCGAGCACCAGCAGGCTGCGCGACAGGTCGCGACGGGTTTCCGGATCGAGGGGCCCGATGTGGAGGATCTGCGCTCCTGCGTCTTCGAGCTGATCGAGTCGATCGTCCTCGTCCACCTGCTCGACCAGGGCCTCCTCCTGAGCGGTCAGCACGATCACCGCGGGGCCGGCGTCCTGGCGCTCCAACACCCAGCTCGCCCACTCCAGCGACTCCCGACCCCACTGGACGTCGTCGAGCAGCACGACGCTCACCCGGCCCCGCGCCAGCTCCCTGACGATGCGGGACACGACGGCGTTGCGTTCGGATGCGGTCTCCAGCCGGAGGACCTCGCGCTTCGGGGGGGTCCGCAGAAACGGGACGCACAGCGCCTCGGCCCCCTGACCCGTCCACGAAGGCGCATCGGGGAGGAGCTGCTCGATGTGATCCCGCAGCTCGTGTTGATCGAGCCCGTGCGCCCGCAGTGCGCGGCCCATCAGTCCCGCCAGACCATCCCGCGGGCCGACAACCGCCTGATGGGTGCCCGTGAACACCTCGGCTGCGCCGACCTCGTGCGCGCGTCGCCCGATCCACTCGGCCAGGCGGGACTTTCCGTAGCCCGACGGCCCCCTGAGCACGACCACGCGGGCCACCTGGCGGGCATGGGCGTCGTGCAGCGCGGTCCACAGGGCATCGCGCTCGGCATCCCGCCCGACGAACGGCAGCTCCCGCAGCCCGAACAACCCCAGGCCGGCGCCGTGCAGGTGGGTCATCGGGGCGCGACGGTCGACCGGCTCCACCCGCTCGGCCCTCGCAGCGCGCCAGTCGGCCGGAATCGACAGCTGGGATGCCGAATCGGGAGCCAGGCGTCGGGTGCGTCGGGCCTGGGGCTCTACCGCGATCGTGGTGCGCTGGGTCTCGCTGTCGGCCTGGAGCATGGGGCTGGACGACGCCACGGTCTCGACCTCGGTGGGCATCGGCAGCGCGACCAGCGCCCGTGCGGCATCCGCGGCCCGCTGGAACCGATTGCCCGGCGCCTTGGCCATCATGCGTCCGATCCACTCCTGCAGGCCGTCGGGAACGGGGAATCGCGGCTTCAGGGCGGGGACCGGCTTGACCGCGTGCTGGCGGTACAACGCCGCCGCGCCCCCCTGGGAGTGGTAGGGCCGGTGTCCGCAGGCCAGGGTCCAGGCCAGGCAGCCTACGCTGTACAGATCGGTCCACGGCCCCTGGATCCGCCCGTCTCCTTCGAACTGTTCGGGGGCCATGAACGCAGGCGTCCCGCCGGACAGGGGCGAATCGGTGGACTCCAGCGCGTAGACCATGCCGAAGTCGGCGAGCTTGATCCGGGTTCCGCTGTTCATGAACAGGACGTTCGAGGGCTTGATGTCGCGGTGGATCACCCCGCGTGCGTGGGCGTGCCCCAGAGCGTCGAGCAGGTCGAGGAGCACGCGTCGGACGCCGATCCAGTCCAGGTCGAATGCCCGTTCCCGAAGGGTTCCGCCCCGCGCCATCTCCATCACGAACCACGGGCAGCCCTGGCGGATCCGCCCCTCGCTCGCGGCCTCCATCGCGGCGTCGGCGGTGCCCGCGTCGTACACCCAGACGATGCTGGGGTGCGCCAGAGCGGCGGCGGCGCGGATCTCGGCATGGATCGCTGAGACCAGGCGTTCTTCGTCCAGTCCGCGCGCCGTGAGGACCTTGGCGGCGACGAACGTGCCGCTCGACCGGTGGCGCCCACGCCAGATCTCGCCCATTCCGCCTTCGGCGAATGGGGTCAGGAGATCGAAGGGGCCCAGCGGGAGTGCCATACCGCCGGCCAGCATACAGGGAGACCGACACGATCCTCCCCGCGGAAGTCCCGCCCACCTTGACCGGGGACCCCTGCACGACTAATCGGGGTGGGTTGACAAGTCCCTTTCAGGAAGCATCCATGGTTCGCATCCGACTCGCCCGCAGAGGCGCCAAGAAGAAGCCGTTCTACCGTGTCGTCGCGACCGATCAGCGCAAGAAGCGCGATGGTCGGTTCATCGAGCAGCTGGGCTACTACGACCCCATGAAGAATCCCTTCGTGCTCAAGCTCGACCTCGATCGCATCGACTACTGGATCGGCAAGGGCGCACAGCCCTCCGAGACCGTCGCCCGCCTCATCACGAAGGCGCGCGATGGCTACACCGGCGTCCCCACCCCCGAAGAGCTCGAGGCGAAGGCCAAGGCCGAGGCAGAAGCCAAGGCGAAGGCCGAGGCCGAAGCAGAAGCCGAGGCGAAGGCCAAGGCAGAAGCCGAAGCGAAGGCCAAGGCCGAGGCAGAAGCCAAGGCGAAGGCCGAGGCCGAGGCGAAGGCTGCCGAAGCCGCCAAGGCCGAGGAGTCCGGCGACTCGGACGACTCGAGCGATGGCGACGAGAAGAGCGACGACAAGGACGGTGAATGATGGAAGCGTTGGTCCGACACCTGGTCGAGCCCATCGTCGATCACCCCGATGACGTCGAGCTGAACACGGTCGATGGCGAAGCCGTCGTGGTGGTCGAGCTCGCCGTGCACGACGACGATCGCGAGGTCGTCGAAGGCGAGCGCGGCCGCACGCTGCGCAGCATCCGGAACATCCTCTCGGCCGCTGCGGGCTCCAAGAAGTGCTCGCTCGATCTGGTCGACGAAGATGAGCTCGGAGACGACGAAGAGTAGCTTCGGGCCCCTCCCGCCCGATGCCGCTGCGGCATTGGACGCGGGTGGAACGCTCGAGCTCGGACACATCTCGGGCGTCTTCGGCGTCCGGGGTGAAGTGCGTCTGCACCTGCACAACCGCGAGACCGATCTGTTGGATGGCGGTCGCGATGTGGTGCTGATCGACCCCGACGGGAAGCGCTTCCGCGCGTTCCTCACCACGCGGCCTGGTGCCGGGAAGCGGGTACTGGGCGCGATCGAGGGGATCTCGGATCGCGAGCGCGCCTTCGAGCTGATCGACTACACGATCGAGCTGTCCCGCGATGTGCTGCCCGAGCCCGATCCCGACGAGTACTACATCGAGGAGATCGTCGGGATGCGGGTGTGCACCGGCGACCGGGTCCACGGCCGCGTGGTCGACGTCCACCTCACGGGTCCGATCGAGGTCTTCGAGCTCGACACGGGTGCGTACCTGCCGAGCACGGGCGATCACATCCTGGGGATCGACCGCGTCGAGCGGGTGATCGAGGTGGCAGAAGGGGCGATCCATGCGGTTTGACGTGCTCACCCTGCACCCCGAGATGGTGCGGGCACCGGCCGCGGAGTCGATCCTGGGGCGTGCCCAGCAGTCCGGCACGCTCACGATCGCGGCCCACGACATCCGGGATCACGCCAGCGACAAGTGGCGCACGGTCGACGACACCCCGTACGGCGGGGGCGCAGGCATGGTGATGAAGGTCGACGTGGTGGCGGCCGCGATCGATGCCGTGCGCGAGAATCACCCGGTGCAGACGGGTGCATCGCGGGTGTTGCTCACCAGTCCGGCGGGCCGTCCCATCACCCAGGCCGACTGCCAGCGGTGGTGTGGCTACGAGCAGCTGGTGATCGTCACCGGGCACTACGAGGGGATCGATGCCCGCATCGAAGATCTCGTCGACGAAGAGGTGAGCCTCGGCGACTTCGTGATGACCGGAGGCGAGATCGCGGCGCTGGCGATCGTCGATGCCGTGGGGCGCCTGGTTCCGGGCGTGCTGGGCAACGCGGCCTCCACTCAGGACGAGTCGTTCACCGATGGCCTGCTCGAGTACCCGCACTACACGCGTCCGCGGAGCTTTCGGGGCGCCGACGTTCCAGAAGTCCTGTTGTCGGGCCATCATGGGCGGATCGCCGAATGGCGCCGCGAACAGGCCGAAGCGCGTACCCGGGCACGACGTCCGGATCTATGGGCTCGCTGGATTGACGAGCACGGCTCACAGGACTAGTTGAGACCGTTCGAGCACTGACCGGACGGCGCTCCCGGGAGTGATCCCTGGCCGTACGTCCCCCTGGAGACAGACCGATGAACCTCCTTCAGACCATCGAGGCCGAGACCCTCGCCGCCCGCGACCGCGAGAACGTGGACGTCCGCCCGGGCGACACCGTGCGCGTTCACGTGCGCATCTCCGAGGGCGGCAAGAGCCGTATTCAGGTGTTCGAGGGCACCGTGATCCGCATCAAGCGCGGCGGTCCCCGCACCACCTTCACCGTTCGGAAGATCTCGTCCGGTGTCGGCGTCGAGCGCGTGTTCCCCGCCTGCTCGCCCAACCTCACCCGCATCGAGGTCACGGCACGCCACCAGGTCCGTCGGGCCAAGCTTCACTTCCTGCGCAACCGCCGGGGCAAGGCCGCGCGCCTCAAGCCCGTGCGCGACTTCCAGCGCAAGCAGAAGCTCAAGGCCAAAGCCAAGGCCCAAGGCAAGAAGTAGATCGGCGGGCCTCGCGATCGACGGGGCGCGTACGAAGACGGGCTGGAGGCCGAAGCCTTCGTCGAGGCGTGGTACCGCGACGAAGGGTGGCAGATCCTCGCTCGGAACTGGCGTGGTGGTGGCGCCGAGCTGGACCTCGTGGTGCAGCGCGACGGCGTGGTGCGCATCGTCGAGGTGAAGGCCCGCGAGGCCGATGAAGACGCCCTCGAAGCGGTGACGCCCAGCAAACAGGCCCGTCTGCGCAGGGGTGGCGAGGCCTGGCTCCAGAACCACCCGGCCCAGGTGGAGATCGCGTTCGCGGTGGCGCTGGTCACGCTGCAGGACGGGATCTGGGGACTCGAGATCCTCGACGACGCCTTCTAGTTCGCGCCGAGGTCGTCCGGCCCCAGGGTCCCGACCAGCGAGAAGTACCAGGCCACTCCGAACGTGTCCGGGCTCGTCCGCACGTCGTAGATGTGCTCGAGGCGATGCGGCACCGTGTACTGGAACCGCGCGCCCGTGCTGGTGCGCACCACGTCCGAGAAGCGGAGGTTCAGGCCCATCCCGGCCAGGCCCTGGATGCGCTCGCTGCGCGTGACCGCGATGGTCTTGCCCGCGTCGATCACGTTCGGGAGCAACAGGCCCGACGGGACGTCCTCCCAGGTGTAGTACCGAAAGCCCAGGTGGAAGTCGACGGCGCTCTCGACCTCGGTGCGCTGGGAGGCGAGGACCTCGGTGCCGCCCAGGATCTCGACGTGGCTGGCCGGCTTGACCTCGATGGTGGTCGCGCCCCCGTCCGGGTCGGACAGCTCGACCTCTACGCGGCCCTCCTGCTGGAAACGCCCGCGGACATAGGGCTCTGCGGAGCCGCCTCTGCGCGAGAACGCACCCGCCAGGCGAAGTGCGGTGCCGCCCGGCGAACCGCCGCGTGAGCCCTCGTCGACGACCCAGCGGTTGTTGTTGGGCTGACCGGGTCGGAACGCGACGTCGAGACGCCACGTGACCTTGTGGTTCTGCTGGAACCGCTCGTTGAACGGGCTGAACGCGAGGCCCAGCCACACGCCGTCGATCCCACCGCCCTTCACGTCGACGGGGTCTGCGTCGGGATCGGGCTGGTCGGCGAAGACGTAGCTGCCGCCGCCTTCCACCGGCTCGATCAGCATCTGGCGGGCTTCGGGGTAGCGCCAGAGCCAGCTGGGCGACAGCGAGAGATCGATGACGGCCGTGATCCCGGCGATCGGGGTGAACTGGATGCCGAGATCGACGTTGTGCTCGGTGATGCGCCGACCCGAGACGATGTCGCTGGGGTCGGGATCGGCGTCGCCTTCCAGGCCATCGTCTTCGGTGAGCCAACCCCAGGTGTAGCTACCGTCGTACCGCACGCCAGCAGCGCCATGGAGGCGCTCGGGGGTCCAGGTGACGTCGGCGGCCTCGGCAGGGGAGGCGACAGCGAGCAGGAACGCGATCACGGCCGCACGGTACCTCAATCTTCGCGCAGTCCGTAGTCCTTCATCTTGGTCTGCAGGGACTTCCGGGAGATCCCGAGCTGCTGAGCGGCGCGGGTGACGTTGCCGTTCAGGGCTTCGAGCACGCGCTGGATGCGGGCTCGCTCGAGCTTGACCGTGTGCACACGGACGTATTCCTTGAGGCCCATCGCCTCGAGCTCCTCGGTGGCGGGCTCGTCGTCGTCGGGGGCATCGGGCAGGTCGAGGTCGGGCAGGTCGTCGCGCTCGATCCGGTCGCCGTCGACCAACAGCACGGTGCGCTCCATCACGTTCTCGAGCTCGCGGATGTTCCCCGGCCAGTCGTAGCGGGTCAGGGCGTCCATCGCGGCGTCGTCCAGGGCGGTCTCGCGACCCAGGCGCTCGTTGAACCGCTCCAGGAAGTGCTGAGCGAGCAGGGGGATGTCCTCGCGGCGCTCACGCAGGGGAGGAAGCGGGATGGGGATGACATTGAGGCGGTAGAACAGGTCTTTTCGGAAGGTTCCGGCATCTACGGCATCGGACAGATCGACGTTGGTGGCTGCGACCACACGAACGTCCACGGTGATGGGCCGGATACCGCCGACCCGGTCGATCGTGCCTTCCTGCAGGGCGCGAAGCAGCTTGACCTGCATGTCGACCGGCAGCTCGCCGACCTCGTCGAGGAACAGCGTGCCGCCATCGGCCAGCTCGAATCGACCCGGCTTGCTGGACACCGCGCCCGTGAAGGCCCCGCGCTCGAACCCGAACAGCTCGGCTTCGAACAGGTTCTCGGGGATCGCTCCGCAGTTGACCTGGATGAAGGCGCCTTCGGAGCGATCGGAACGCTCATGCAGGGCGCGCGCGACGAGCTCCTTGCCGGTGCCCGACTCCCCCGTGATCAGCACGGTGGTGGGCGATGGCGCGACCTTGTCGATCCGCGAATAGACCTCTTGCATGGCCGGCGCCCGGCCCACCATCCCGAGCTCGGCGCCGGGTTCGGGGGCGAATCGCTTCGCGTTGGCGGCCTCGGTGGCGAGCGCCTTCGTGATGATGCCGTGCAGCTCGTCCCGATCGAAGGGCTTGGTGACGTAGTCGAACGCCCCCTGCTTGAGTGCGGTGACCGCGCTGTCGACCGTGCCGTGCGCGGTGATCAGGATCACCGGCAGCCCGGGCTGGTTGGCGACGCACCACTGCAGCAGCTGCATCCCGTCGATGTTCGGCATCTTCAGGTCGGAGACCACGAGCTGGAACGGTTCTTCGCCGAGTACCGCGATCGCAGCAGCGCCGTCGGCCACCGCGTGCACCTCGTGACCGAAGCGCTTGAGGTGGGCCGAGAGCACCTTCCGGATCGACGGCTCGTCGTCGACGATCAGGATGCGCTTGTCTCCGGATCCGTCGGAGGGATCCGGGACAGCATCCTGGCCAACACGGTTCGGGTCGGAGGGGTCGGTGGGGGACTGGGGGCTCACATCGGACTCACGGAAGAAACGTAGCGGATGGTAGCGGATACACTCCGTCGCAGACGCTGACGATCTGTGTAGTCCTGGTGGAATACGCGGGGTCGCACGCGCGTCCAAGCGGTACCCCTGGAGGTCTCATGCGCTCGCTCCTCAAGCTCCTGTCGTCGGCGCTCATCGTCGTGGGCCTGTCGGTCTCCTCGGCCTTCGGCGCCGAAGCCACGGACTTCACGCTGCCCGACATCAACGGCAAGAAGGTCAGCCTGTCCGACTTCCAGGACCAGGTCGTGGTCATGAGCTTCTGGGCCACCTGGTGCGGCCCCTGCAAAGAGGAGATGCCGCACCTCGAGAAGATGTACAAGGAGAAGGCCTCCGAGGGCTTCACGGTGCTGTCGATCTCGACCGACGACGCGCGCTCGGCCAGTCGGGTCAAGCCCTTCATCAAGAAGAACCAGTACACCTTCCCGGTTCTCCTGGACAAGGAGAGCAAGGTGATCACGCAGTACAACCCCAACAAGACGCTGCCGTTCACCGTGGTGATCAGCAAGGGCGAGATCATCAAGTCGCACCAGGGCTTCAACCCGGGCGACGAAGAGGAGCTGGCCGAGCTCGTGAGCAAGCTGCTGGCTGGCGAAGGCGTCGACGACAAGACCGCCGGCGAGTAGCGGGGTACCGGGTGGACCACACCCGACGCACCCGACACATCGGATCCGGGAGGGGCCGTGCAGGTCGCGCGATTCACAACGGCACTGGCCGTGACGGCTGTGTGCACGGGCCTGTTCGGCGCCCCCGTCGTGAACGCTGCGCCGGGTGAGGCCTCCGGGCCCGCTCAGGATCCCAAGGTGGGGCCGGCGGCCGCGGAGCCTGCGAAGAAGAAGAAGAAGAAGGAGCGCTGGTCGGTCACGGCCTCGGACGACCTCGAGATCCGGTACTGGATCCGCGATCAGCGACTGGTCGGGGTTCCCGAGCACGCCGATCGGCCGGTGTTCAACTACGTCGAGCAGGTCAACCGGTTCAACCTCGGCTTGTCCAGGAAGAAGTGGAAGATGAACTTCCAGCTCGATCAGGTCGGGTTGCTGGCCAACCGGTACTACCTCGACGACCAGCTGTTCCTCGAGCGCAACCTGTTCGACCCGAACCGCATCTACAACGTGTTCGGCGACGACATCGACCTGTACGCCAACCTCGAGAAGATGAGCGTCAGCTACGACTCGGGCGACCTGAACGTCCAGGTGGGCGACGTCTATGCGGCGTTCGGTCGAGGAGTGGCCCTGAACCTCAACCGCAACGTCGACATCGACGTCGACACCACGATCCAGGGCGTGAAGATCGTCGCGGCACCCGGTGCGTGGGACCTCACGGCGGTGTTCGGCCAGCTCAATCGCCAGCAGGTCTTCCAGGACAACCCGAACATCAACCTCCAGGGTGATCTGCGCCACACGGTCGCGGCCGTTCGAGCCGAGCGGTACGGGCTGGGTCCGGCGAACATCGGGTTTCACGGCGTCACCTACGGCTTCGTCGACGAGCCGGGGCTGCAAGCGGGCTTCGAGCAGGCGTCGGGGCCCGATGTCGTCATCGGGGGCGCCACCGCCGAGCTGATCGGGGTGGGGGGCATCGATTGGTACGTCGAGGCCGACCTGTTCGAGTACGTGGGCGACAAGCTGGCCGGCGAGGACGTCGATCTGGGGGGGGCCGCCTACGCGAGCGCGTCGTTCTACCCGGGCAAGACCGTCTGGCTCCTCGAGTTCAAGCGGTACGTCAACACCAACCAGGTGAATGCCGTGCTCTCGCCCGAGCTGTACCAGGTCGCCATTCCACCCACGCTGGAGTACGAGCGCGCCATCACCGAGGACAGCGCGGCGGCCGTGGGCTCCGAGGACATCTGGGGGGGCCGCGCGCGCGTCGACTGGTCGCTGATGCCGGGCAAGTTCGTGCCGTACGCGGCCGTGGGCGTGTTTCGCGACCTCGACACCGAGACCCTGCACTTCAACGAGGTCCCCGAGACCATCGTGCACCCGATGGTGGGGGTGGAGTGGTTCCCGGGCGACGGCGCGGCGCTGATCAACGCGGGCTACCGTCACGACGACCGGGACGGCACCGAAGCGGGGGTCGACCGGCAGATCCACGGGGACGTGACCCTCAATTTCCCCGTTCCCCTCGGACTCACGGGGAACCTGAGCCTGGGCGCCGAGCACTACATCTGGGGTGTGAACCCGCTCCAGCAGGAGGACTACTCCGAGATGGAGGCCGCGTTCACGGTGAGTCGGGGGAGCAAGGTCGCTTTGACCTGGTTCGTCGACTACTCGAGCAACCCCCTGATCGACAGCGTGGGGAACATCAGCGAGACGGTCTACACCGCGGGCGAGCTGCAGTGGCGCCCCCAGAGCTCGCTCACGCTGCGGGCCTTCTACGGCGCGTACAAGAGCGGCATCCGGTGCTCGGGCGGGCAGTGTCGGCTGCTGCCGGGCTTCGAGGGCGCGAGGGTGAGCATGACGGGGAGTTTCTGACCGGTCAGTCTCAGAGCCCGTCCCACAAGGCCTCGACGATAGGTCCCGTGTCCCCCGCGAAGGCGCCGAGGGCGACGAACGGTGAGTCCGCCGCCAGATGGGGATCAGTGGGCGAGACGAACAGCGGATCCGCCACGATCGCGCCTGCGATGTCTCCCTCGATCTGGTCCGGGTGCCAGACCACGGAGTTCGCGAACACGGGCGACACCCACGGAGCCGCGGATGCACGCGACAGGATGCTGCTCTGCAGGTGCAGCTGGCTGGGTTGGTCGGGGTCGTCGGTGAACGTGGACGCACCCTGGCCGTGCCACGTGAGGTTGAACACGTTCGCGAAGCTGTTGGTGTCCAGGCTGGGCTCTTTGGCGATTCCGGGCGGCTCGACGACGGCCATTCCCCGCACGAGCGTGCCGTCCATCCTCGCGCGAACGGGCCCCGAGGTGGAGCGGATCATCACACCTACGACGTCCATGGGCCCGAAGTAGACCGATGGCGACGCGCCCTCGAGGCTCAGCCGCGATGCCGTGCCGCTGCCGTCGAGCTCCAGCTGGCGTGCACGGATGTTGTCGGCCGCGATCACGGTGGCATCCAGCGACACGGTGTCTGCCGTGATGTGCCCCACGGTGATGGACTGGCCTTCCAGATCGAAGCGCTCCGCAGCGCTGGTGGTGATCTCGGCGTGGTCGGCGCGGCCGCGGACGGTCTCGGCCAGCCAGCCGGTCGCCGTGAGCTCTTCGACCTCCAGGTTCCACGCGCCCCCCGACACGTTCAGGGCCAGCAGCTCGGAGGAGTCCAGTGTCGCCGTCGCGCTCACGCTCGTGTCGGTGAGGAAGGTGGCCGGACCCGTGATCTCGAGCACACCGAGCTGGCTGCGGTCGACGCGGAAGGTGTGGCCGAACGTCTGGATGCGCGGATCACCGAGGCCGCCGCCCGTCAGGCCGTCGATCACCACGTCGTCGGCGGGGATGTCGAGCAGGCCCGACACCACGCTGTCGGTGATCGCGAGGCGAGGCGGGCGACCGGTGGGGATCAGCACGCGGATGGCGGTGGACTCGTGCTCGATGGTCGACCCGAGAAGATCGAGCTCGCCCAGCACCCGAACGGCGACGTCTCCCGTGCTGTCGGTGACCGAAGCGCCGTCCAGCACGAGGTCTCCGCCGACGTACAGGGCAGAACCTTCGGCGTGACCGCCCCCTTCGAAGGCCACCCCCGTGACGCGCAGGTCTCCGAGGGCCTCGATCACCCGGTCGGTCGCGCCCGTCGGCGCGGTGAGGATGGCTCCTGGACCCCGCAGGTGCACGTCGGCCGGGAGCGTCACACCGGCGGGATGCACCCCCGGCTCGAGGACGATCTCGGAGCCGGTTCGGGCCACCTGCGCGGCTTCGACGAGGTCTGCGACGGGGGCGCCGTCGACGGTGACCCGGGACTCGGGAGGCGTGCAGGCACCGAGCCACAGGGCTGCGAACACCGACACCACGGCTGTGGATCCGCCCCAGAATGGGGGGCGAAGAGCATACTGAGACATAGAACAACTCCGTTCGGCAGTATCGAATGCCGGGCGGCGACTGTCAACGACGAAGCGGCTCGCGGGGTCGAACCAGGCCTCGGGCTACGGGCCCCTCACCGCCGGCGCTTCACCAGCTGCCCGAGCGCTTCCCGGGCTTCCTTGAGCCAGCTTCGGTGGCGTGCGAACTCGGCGATGTTCTGGGCCAGACGCCAGGCGGTGGATGCGGTCGGGCGCTGGGCTTCCATCAGCCGACGCCCGGTGTCGGACAGCGCCACCCAGTTGTCCTCGGAGGCTTCGAGCGATGCGCCGTACCCCTCGAGCTTCTCCAACAGGTCTTCGACCCGCGCCCAGTCGGCCTCCCAGGCAGCGATGGCGACGATCGACAGGTAGAGCGGCACCATCAGCGGGCCGTCCGACATCCGCTTCAGGGTGCGGGACTCCCGCCGGAGCAGCGTGCTGGCCGCGCCCGCGCCTCGATGCCGGTAGACCCCCATCAGCAGCCGGGCGAGCGACCTGGGCCACGAAGCGTCCCCGAGCAGACGGGCGATCTCGAGGGCGTCCTTGAATGCGGACTCGGCGCCATCGAAGTCCCCGCCGCGGAGCCGCGCGACGCCGAGCAGCCCCAGCGCGCGTTGCTGGGCCAGGAGATCGTTGCTGTCGCGCGCCAGGGCCAGGCCGGATTCCGCGTGCTTCGCTGCGCTCTGCACATCCCCTTCGAGCAGTGCCAGACGGCCGTCGAGCTCGACGCGAAGCCGGGTGTCGGTGGTGGTGAAGCGATTCCGCATCAGCGTGCGGGCCTGCAGCAGGGGGGCGACGGCATCCCGGCCCGGCAGTTGCTCACGGGCTTCGGAGAGCACGCCACACAGGGCGGTCGCGAGGTCCGGGGGCGGGGGGCTGGGCAGCCGGGCGAGACCGTCCGTGGCTTCGGTCTCGGCGAGCAGCCACTGCATCTGGATCAGGTGGCAGCGAGCCAGGACCAACGAGCAGCGTGCCGCCAGCGCAGGATGGCGTCCGGCGTCCAGTCGGGCGACGCGCGCCACTTCGGCTGCGGCCTGCAGCTCGCCCGCCAGCTGGTGCAGCGTGGCGCGATGGACGCGGATCTGCAGTCCACGCACGTCTTCGGGGGGCAGGCCGGCTTCGGCCACGGCTTCTTCGCACTTCGCCACCAGGCCGAGCGCGTTGCTGGGCCCGTTGCGACGCAGGGTGGGCTCGACCGAGCGGAGGAGGCGATCGATCGCTTCGTGGGCTTGCCCGGCACCCAGCAGGTGTCGCCCGATCTCGGGACCCGTGTGGTCGTCTTCGAAGCCCTGCTCGAGCACCGATGCACAGACCCGGTGGTGGCGGGGCAGGCGCTTCTGGCGCTTGGCGCGGTTCATCACGGCGTCGCGGAACCCGGCGTGTCGGAAGGCCCAGCCGCCGTCGACCTCGCGGACCAGATCGTCGTCCAGCAGCCGTGCGTACAGCTTTGCGCGGACGGCCGCGTCCACACCGGGGATCTCGCTCGCCGCGATCGCGCGCTTCCAGCGGTCGGCGTCCACCTTCATCCCGAGCACGGCCGCCAGCTCCAGCAGCACGACCGCTCCCGCCGGCAGACCCTGCAGCGCACGCTCCATCCGGTCCTTCCAGGCGGCCTGGATCGAGATCGCGCCCGTGTCGGCCCCGACGGGCATCGTGTAGCCGTCCGGGCCGGCGGTGAGCTTGCCGCGCCGCACCCACTGCCCGACGGTCTGGAGCAGGGGTCCGGGCTGGGGATCGGTCTGGTGGGCCACGTGTTGGGCGAGGCTGTCGGCCAGCCCCAGGACACCCGTGAGCAGCTCGTGTCGCGCGTCGTCTTCGAGGGGTCCGAGCGCTGCCCAGTCGAGCGTGCCGTCCAGTCCGCCCTCGAACGCGCGTGCGATCTCGGGAAGGCCCGTGAGCACGGCCAGGACCGGTGACGGACGGACGCTCTGCCGATCGATGAAGAAGCGCAGGAAGCCCTGGAGCTCGGCGCTGGCCTCGAGATCGTCGATGGCCAGGATCAACCGCTTCTCCTGAGCCAACGCCTCGACCGCGAGCGCCTGGAACGTGGCCAGGGATTCCTCGGGAACCGGGATGTGGCTCAAGACGTCGAGCACGCCGTCGCGTGCCCGTTCGTCGACCCGCTGCAGCAGCTTCTTCAGGCGCTTCGCACGGGCGGCACGGTCGAGCCCCGACAGGTGCAGGAGCTCGTCGAATGCCGCGATCAGCGGGTCGCCCTCCTCCCGGCAGCGGACGCGCAGGGTGTCGAAGCCCCCCAGCTCGTGAGCGCGCTCGGCGGTCCAGTCCAGCAGGCGGGTCTTGCCCGTGCCCCGCTCGCCCGTGAAGCCCACCACCGTGAGCTGCCGGGACTTCCGGGAGGTGTGTAGCGCCAGCCAGATCCGGTCGCGAGGGCGGTAGCGGCCGACCATGGGGGCCACCCGCAGCCCGAACAACCCGAGGCCCGGAAGCGCCTTGCCAGCGCGGCTCGTCGCACCTTCGTGGTCGGAATCGCCCCGCCAGTCGGGCGGGATCTTCTGCCGCTGTCCCATCGACACGGCGCGCACGGTGCTCGAGTCGGTGAAGGGCGCTGCCTCGTCGGGGGGAATGATGGTGTTGGTGGTGGGGGGGCCGACCGGTTTCGGGGGCGCCATGAGGGCGAGGACCTCTCGGGCCTGGTGTGCGCGGGCGAAGCGCTTCTCGGGGCGCTTGGCCAGCAATCGGCGGATCCAGATCTCCACGTCCGGGGGCAGGGCCATCCGGGGAACGAACTCCGGAGGCTCCTTGCGCAGGTGGGCTTCGAACAGCGGGCGTCCGCGCAGACCCGTGAAGGGAGTGCGCCCGGTGGCCAGCTTCCACACCACACAGCCCACGGCGTACAGGTCGGTCCAGGGTCCGAGGTCGCGCCAGCTGCCCGCGATCTGCTCGGGAGCCATGTAGGCGGGTGTTCCCGCGCGCTCGCCCGCTTGATCGCCGAAGGCGTGGGCGATGCCGAAGTCCGACAGCTTGAGGCCCGGTCGCTCGTCGCGTTCGGTGGCGTACAGCAGGTTCTGGGGCTTCAGGTCGCGGTGGATCACCCCGCGTGCGTGGGCGTGGGCCAGGGCGTCCAGCAGCGCCTCGATGATCCCCTGCAGACGGGGCCAGTCCAGATCCCGGCACTGGGCGCGCAGCGTGCTGCTCACGTACTCCATCGCCAGCCAGGGGGTGCCCTCGGTCAGGCGGCGACCGCTGGCTTCGACAGCGCGCGCGTCCACGACCCCGAAGTCGTGGACCTGGATGATGCCGGGATGGTCGAGGCGGGCCACCGCCCGGGTCTCTCGGCGGAACGAGGCGATGTACTCGGGGTCTGCGGCCTTGTCGGCCTGGATCAGCTTGATCGCCACCGGGGTCCCGGACTGGGTCTCGACGCCGCGCCAGACCACCCCCATCCCGCCCTTCGCCAGGGGCGAGAGCAAGGCGAACCGCCCGAGGGGGACCGCCACGGGTTCAGCCCATCTCGAGCGGGGGAATCGCCTCGACCGTCTTGGGATCCGGAGGGACGAGGGGGGCACGGAAGCCCCAGCTCAGTGCGGCTTTCAGGCCTCGGAGCCCGCCGGCGGCCCGGATGGCGTTCACGCGCTCGAGCAGGGCATCGGTGAGTTGTTCCTCGCGCTGCTTGAACACGCGCAGGCAGAACTCCGGCCACAGGTTGCCGATGCCGCTGATGAACCCGCCCAGGAACCGGATCTGACTGGCCTGGGCGAGGATCCGATCCCCCCCCGCGTAGACGGCCCCGGGGTCGGCGTCGCACAGGCGTTGCAGGCGCCAGGGGTCGGCCGAGCTGTCTTTCAGGCCGGCCAGCACGCCTTCGTCGCGGAGTCGCTTGTAGAGGCGGGGGTTGACCTGGGAGGGGATGTAGCGCGGGTTGTGGTACGCCAGAACGGGCAGGCGGCTGGCCTCGGACACCGTGCGGTACCAGTGCTCCACGGCGTCGTCGTCGAGGCGGTAGTACAGCGGCGGCGGAACGATCACCCCGCTGGCTCCGTGCGCTTCGGCGGCTTCGGTGAGGTAGCGGGTGGTGGCGGGATTGGGATCCCAGGTGCACGGGTAGACCGGGCGCCCGCGCGCGGCGTCGAGCACGGTGCGATGGATCGCCTCGCGCTCGGCATCCGTCAGGTACAGGAACTCTCCCGTGGTGCCGGTGGGCACGAACCCGTCCACTCCCTTGGCCGAGAGCCAGAGAACGTGCGCGCGAAGCTGGCCGAGATCGACCTTGCCGCGGGAGTCGAAGGGGGTGGGAGTGGCGACGAAGAACAGCACGGAAGATGTCCGGGTGTGCAGGTGTCGGTGGACCGGGTGAGAGGGACAGCCACATCTCTGCGGGGGGCTCACATTGACACCCGCAACGGTTCCCCACAAGATCCCGGCCCCCGGTGGGCTGCTCCTCCGACGACCAATTCCATGGTGAAACGATGAAAGCGACTCTCGAAAGCTCTATTTCAACCGCCGCGATGGCGCTCGCCCTCGCTGGCCTCGCGTCGTTCGGTACGGCCGATGCGGGTCGCGTGAAGATCGCGTCGTCGAGCGCCTCGTCGGAGTACGCCTCCGACAAGGCCGAGTACGCGTCCAAGAAGGCGCACGACGGCAAGGTGTCGACCGGCTGGGCCGAAGGCGACAAGTCCAACGGCCCCGGCGAGTGGATCGAGCTCGACCTCGGCGGCGAGAAGGAGGTCGCGAAGCTCGTGCTGTGGAACGGCAACTGGTTCTCCACCAGCCTCTACAGCCAGACCATGCGGCCCAACGAGGTCGAGGTCACCTTCGACGACGGCGAGAGCGAGAAGTTCACGGTGCCCGACGAGATGAAGGCGTTCACCTACACGCTGCCGAAGCCCCGCAAGGCGAGCAAGATCAAGCTCACCGTGCGCTCCGTGCACACCGATGGTGCGGCCTACGCCGACACCACGATCTCCGAGGTGCACGTCTACGACACCACGCCCGCCGACATGGCGATGGTCAGCGGGATGGACGCGTCCAGCACGGCCGCAGCCGATGCCGACGGCAACTACCAGCCCATGAACCTCGTGGACGGCAACTCCGACACCATGTGGTGCGAGGGCAACGACAGCAGCGACGGTGCCGGCGAGTGGGTCGAGTGGACGTTCAAGAGCAAGCAGCAGATCGGCACGCTGCACCTCAACAACGGCATCGGCACCTCGCTGAAGTACTTCATGAAGGGCAACCGCCTGGCCGACGCCACCCTCGAGTTCGGCGACGGCAGCACCCAGCAGGTGAAGATCAAGAACAGCATGCTGCCCCAGAAGGTCAGCTTCACGCCGGTCACCACCGACAAGGTGAAGATGAAGATGGGCGGCATCACCAAGGGCAAGGAGTTCGACGACCTGTGCCTGTCGGAGGCATACTTCTCCCAGTGAAGTCGTCCCACCCCCTGGAGACCCCGTGAACGACGTGCGCTTCTCGACCCCTCGGTTCGTCCGGCCCGTGCTCACGGGACTCCTCGGCTTCCCGCTCGTGATCGTGCCCGCGCTCACGGGTGGGTCCGGCTGCAAGCGCGAGCTGAACTTCAGCGAGCAGCAGGGTTCCGACGAGTGGCTGCAGGCCGACAACGACATGGTCGACATCCTGTTCGTGGTGGACGACAGCTGCTCGATGGCCGAGGAGCAGGCCACCCTCGCCGATGGGTTCACCAGCTTCGCCGAAGAGCTCGAGGCTTCGGCCACCCAGTTCCACCTGGGCGTGATCAGCACCTCGTTCGACTACACCGATCCCGATCGCGGCAAGCTCGTGGGCGACCCGCTCTACCTCACCAACGACGACGCCGACTACGTGGCCTCGTTCGCGGAGCGGGCCGAGGTGGGCGTCGATGGGCTCGATCAGGAGAAGGGGCTGGAGGCGGCGGCCTATGCCATCAGCCCCATCGCCAACCTCGACCTGAACGACGGCTTCATCCGGCGCGATGCCCGACTGCTGATGGTCTTCGTGTCCGACGAGGAGGATTGTTCGGACGAGGGCGCGCTGGCCGGGCTCGAAGGCGAGGACTGCTACACCCAGTCCGAGCTGCTCACCCCCACCGCCGACTTCGTCGAGGAGTTCCGCGACCTGAAGGACTCCGCCGAGGACGTGCAGGTCACGGCCATCGTGGGCGTGCAGGGCGAAGCGTGCCAGAACGTCTACCCGAGCGTGCGCTACGCCGAGGTCGCGCGTCTGACCGGCGGGCGCACCAACAACATCTGCGAGGGCGACTGGTCGGCGATGCTCACCGATCTCGGCCTGAACGCCACCGGCGTGCTGCGGCAGTTCCAGACCTCGCGTGCGGCGCAACCCGAAACCCTCGAGGTCATGGTCGACGGCGTGATCGTGCCCGAGAGCCAGCGCAACGGCTGGACCTACGACACCAGCACGTGGTTCATCACCTTCGCCGAGAGCGCGGTTCCGCCGCGTGGAAGCACCATCACGGCCACCTACACCGTGCAGCCGGGTCAGCCGTCGCCCCCAGGTGCCGACGCGCCCGAGGAAGAAGAGCCGGCCGAGTAGGTGTCGGAGTTCCTGCAGATGGACGAGGTGCGGTCGCGGTCTGCCGACTGAACCACAGGGCTACGGTCGATCCCGTCAAAAGAGGCCTGTGAACCGAGATCAGCGCAACTTTGCCACGGAGTCACGCAGCGACACCGAGGATTTCACGGACCACGCGATCCGTTTCGGCTCATAGCGAAGTTTGAGAACGCGTATGGGACCAGGTTTGGCCGTCAGAACGGGTCCGATGCGGGCGAGACCAATTGGCCAGCGTCATGGATGCGCAGAGACTCGTCGTGGTCGAGGTCGTGGTGGAGGTGGTCGGTCGTCATCCAGGCCAACCACGTAGGCCTCTCGAACGACCTGCCACCCCCACCACCAACACGACCACGGCGGGTGTTCGCGCCACCACAAAGGCGGGCCATCTCCAGACCGCTGTCCTGCATGCCCGACGACGGCGGATGGCGGCTGCCGCTCGCATGGGCCGCGAACCGGCTCGTGGGCCCTGGCCAGGCCGTCATGACCCCGTCCCCAGCTGCCGAACCTGGCCCACCCGACCGCCGCAGTCAACGCGTCCGACCTCTTCAAAAGTCGCTGTGGCTCCTTTCTGCAGAGGTTCCCGGCCGCATTGACAGCGACGGCCGTGCGGTCCCGATTCGCAGCAGGCGACGGGGTCACGACGACCCGGCCGAGGACACACACGATGACTCGCTTTCCCTTCCCGCACGAACGACTGGACGCCTTCCACCAGGCGCGGCACGCCCGCAAGCTCGCCTGGCGCTACACCCGGACGCTGCCACGAGGCTTCGGCGACGAAGCATCACAGATCAACCGAGCGGCGGCATCCGTCGTGCGCAACCTCGCGGAGGGCGCCAATCGCTACAAGCCGCGGGAGAAGATCCAGAAGTTCGAGATCGCCCAGGGCGAGGCCGGCGAGATGGCGGCAGCGATCGCCTCGCTGCTGGACATCGAGATGGGCGATCCGGCCCTCGCTGCGGGCGTCCTGGCGGCCATCGGTCGCGTCGGTGCCATGCTGACCGGCCTGATTCGCCACTGCCGCCGCTAGGTCGACTCGGCCGGGAGCCCCGCTCCCGGCCACGCGGAGTGACACCAAATCCCGCCGATTCGAGCAGGTTCTCCGACAGAAGTCGGCCGATCCGTTTCGCGTGGTACGGAGAGCTGGATCCGGGCGGAGGGTCAATGGTGAGAGGCGTCGACCGCGGCCGGGCGTTCGGGAGGTGCCCTCCGGGCGGGTCACGCAGAGAGGCAGAGGGCCGACGAGGTTGGGATCGCTGGCGATGTGCGCACGACGCTGGCGCTGCGGGACCGCACCTCGTCCGAGCCGCAGAGCGCTGACCTCCCAAAGAGCCCGTGGGGACAGCCGTGTCCGGGCGTCCTCTCGTGATCGGGCCATGCCGTAGCGTCGGAGCACGTCGACGACTGCTCGCATTCTGGCGGTGTTCGCGCTCTGCGCCTCGGACGAGGTCGTCTACGTCGTGCTGTTTCCCGACCCGTCCGGCTGTCTGCGCGGCTCCGTCGTCCGCTGCGCCTCTGCGTGATTCCGCCGGCCCACCCTCGCAAGCGAGGGATGAACCGACCGAGGCGCACCTACCGTGGAAGCAGCTCATCGAGGTCTTCGCGCGTGATCTCCTCGCCGGCTTCAGGAGGGCGACGAGGGTGCGACTGCGCATGCCGCACCTGTATCGTCAGGAGGGGGGATTCGGGGGCAGGTGGGGACCCAGACCCCGCAGGCCGTCGATGGTTCGGATGCCGCCTGGCACCTCGGGAACCCGCCACACCGGAGCCCCACCGGTGCTCTTGACCAGCCGCTCGATGTTGTCGCGATGCTGGGCGGCGCGGTCGCGCGCGCTGGTGGGGATGGAGAGCAGGGATGCCTCCCAGATCGCCCACTGGGACGGCTCGAATCCATCGGGACGCGGCAATCGCTCCGCCGTGATGGGCGCATCGAAGCGGGGGTCTGCGGCCGTGCGGTTGACCAGGAACCCCGCGAACTGCATGCCCCGCTCCTTCAGCTCGTCGAGGAATCCGAGCACGTCGGAGCGCTCGGGGGCGTTCGCGTCGGTGACCAGGAGGTACTGCGTGCGGTCGGAGGCCAGCAGCTCGGCCACCGAGGCGGATCGGTCGCGCAGGCTGTCCGACAGGCCGCTCGCGAGCTCGAAGAACTCCCGGATGCCCGCCATCACCTCGGCGCCCGCCAGGCGGTCGACCACCGACAGGGCCCGCCGTGCCGCCGCACCCACGAAGCCGCTGCGGGGCTTGAGCAGGGCCGCCACCACGCCGCGCTCGAGCAGGGTGCGCACCCGGTCCGGGGCGCGGAAGAAGTCGAGCACGTGCTGGGCGGGAGGGGTGTCGAGCACCACCAGGTCCCAGTCGCCAGAGCTCACCAGCTCGTAGAGCTTCTCGACCGCCATGTACTCGTGGCTGCCGGTCAGGCGGGTCGCGACGGCCCTGTAGTAGCGGTTGGCCAACAGCTCCTCGGCGTGCTCTGGGCTGTCGGCGAAGCGACGGATCACGGCGTCCCAGGTGCCCTTTCGATCGAGCATCATGGCCGCGAGCGTGCCGTCGATCCCCGGGATCGGGACGGGTTCGTTGCCGAGCTCGACCCCGAGTGCATCGGCCAGGCGACGCGCGGGATCGATGGTCAGGACCACGGTGCGAAGCCCCGCGCGGGCATGGGCGACCCCGAGGGCGGCAGCGGTGGTGGTCTTGCCGGTTCCTCCGACGCCGCAGCAGACGATGACCCGCGTGCTCATCCGACCTCCAGGGCCATCGCGACGGCTTCGTGATCGCGCCGGGACCGCAGCTGCGCCAGGCGGGGCACCTTGTGGATGGGCACGTCCAGGGCGGTGGCGCGGTCGGACAGGGTGGAGAGGACCTCGCTCTCGTCGGCGTGGATCGCCAGGAGCTGCTCTGCGAGCCCGGCCAGACGGGCCAGATCGGCATCGCCATCGCTCTCGAGCGCTGCGCGGACGTCGGGCCAGCGCGCGGTGTCGGGGACCGGAGAGGGCGTGACGCGGTTGACGACGATGCGGTGGGTGCGGGCTTCGAGGTCGTCGAGATCGTCGAGCAGGGTCAGCGTCTCGGACAGCGGCAGGACCTCGGGAAGCGTGGTGACGACCACCCCCGTGTCCTCGCTCGACAGCTGCTCGGCGATGACGCGGGCGAGCTCGTGGAACGGCCCGGCACCGCTGATGTCGGTCATCGAGCGCGGTGCGGACAGCAGGGTGACCCCGTGCCCGGTGGCCGGCGCGTCGACGATCACCCGGTCGTACTCGGGGTCGCCCTTCAGCGGCTCGTTGAGCAGGTTGTCGATCTTGCCGAGCTGCATGAGGTCCGACAGGCCCGGCACGGCGTCGATGAACGCGGCCATCGGGCGGCTGCCCATCACCGAGGCGCCCACGAACCCGAGCTTGAGCTTGCGGCGACCGAAGTCCTCGAGGCACTCGGCCGAGGTGAGCGACCGCCACCAGACGTTGGGCGCGATCTGTTTGCGGGTGAACGAGCGCTGCATGCCGAAGCGACGCCCGACGTCCCACAGCCCGTTCAGCTCGACGACGAGGGTGCGCTGATCGGCGCGACCGGCCGCCAGTCCCAGGCCGATGGCCGTGGTGGTGCGCCCGACGCCGCCCTTTCCGACGACCACCTGCAAGCGTGGACCGTGACGTGGATCGCTCACGACAGCGCCGCCTGAACCGCCCGGAAGACGCGGGCCGAGAGCAGCATCTCGTGGTGACCGGCACTGTCGACGCGGACGGTCTCGGCGCCGTGTTCGGGAACGGCGCTGCTGGACGGGATCACCGTGGGGTCGTCCGGGCTCCAGATGCTGACCGTTCGGGCGCTGGGGACGAGGTCGTCGAGCACGTGTGCGCCGAACAGCGTCTCCTCGCCCAGTCGTCCCCTGCGGAACACGCTCATCTTGCTCCCGCGCCAGGGCGTGCCCAGCGTGACGAGGCGTCGAACGCGCCCGTTGGTGTCGAGGTGGCGAGCGTACCAGGCTGCGACGAGCCCACCCGAGCCGTGGCCCACGAGGTCGACCTGGCTGGCCTGGCTGTCGGCACACAGCCGCTCGATGGCCGCACCCAGCTCTGCGGCGGCGTCGGAGAGGGTCTCCTGGCTGGCCTGGGGAGGCTGGACGGCCCACACCCACGGAAAGCCCCGGTGCACCAGAAAGCTGCGCAGGAACCCCATCGCGCTGCGGTTGTTGGCGGCGCTCGGCACCATCAGCACGGGCGTGTTGCGTGGGGAATCGCTGCGGACGTCGATCACGGGACCCGTATCGGTCCATCCGAGGGGGCGCAGAACGAAGAACAGCGAGCGCGCAGCGGCTTCGCGGACCATGAGCGACACCACCCGCCGATCGAGCACCACGGGCTCTCCGCGCTCGACAGCGAGGACGACGAAGCTCGCGACGGTCGCGGCCGCCATCGTGACGAACAAACCGATCGGGAGCACCAGCAGCCAGTTCACGACCGGGATGTCGATCCTCCGGGGGTTGTGCAGCGCCGACTGCGTACCTATACCGACAGGGCGGCTCGCGCAGCCGTGGAGGATAGCGATGCCGATCTACGAGTACGCCTGCACGGAGTGTGGGCACGAGTTCGAGAAGCTGGTTCGGATGAGCGCCGAGCCGCCCCCTTGCCCCGAGTGCGGATCCGAGGTCCGCAAGAAAGTCAGCGCCGCTGGCTTCATCCTGAAGGGCGGGGGCTGGTACAAAGACCACTACGGACTGAAGAGCGGGGGCGACAAGACGTCGAAGGACGCCGGTAGCGGCGGGTCCGATGCAGGGTCGTCGTCGAAGAGCACCGGTTCGGACGCCTCGTCCAAGGCCAAGGCCCTCAACAAGGCCGCCAGCTCGGCGTCTTCGAGCGGCTCCTCGTCTTCGAAGTCTTCGAAGTCGTCGTCGGGGGACGCGTGAGCGCCACGATCCTGGACGGAAAAGCGCTGTCGAAGCGGCTAAACAAGGCGCTGAAGCTGCGCATCGACGCCGATCGCGAAGAGGGGGCCGAGCGGCCGCCTGGTCTGGCCGTGATCCTGGTGGGGGCCGACCCCGCGAGCCAGGTGTACGTGCGGATGAAGGGCAAGGTCGCGGGGCGCATCGGCATGGGCCACTGGCAGATCGACCTGCCCGCCGACACCACCCAGGCCGAGCTCGAGGCGAAGATCGCAGAGCTCAACGCCGACGACCGGGTGGACGGCATCCTGCTGCAGCTGCCCCTTCCGAAGGGCCTCGACGCGCTGTCGGCCACCGAGTGCATCGCGCCCGACAAAGACGTCGACGGGCTCACCATCGGCAGCATCGGGCATCTGGCCCAGGGCAACCGCACCCTCGTTCCGTGCACCCCCAAGGGCGTGATGCGACTGATCGAGGAGGCCGGGATCGAGACCGAGGGCCGCGAAGCCGTGGTGATCGGCCGGTCCAACCTGGTGGGACGTCCGCTGGCGATGCTGCTCGAGCAGGCCAACTGCACGGTGACCGTGTGCCACAGTCGCACCCGCGATCTGCCCCGTGTGGTCGGGCGTTCCGACATCGTGATCGCCGCGATCGGCCGTCCGGAGCACGTGAAGGCCGAGTGGATCCGCGACGGGGCCGTGGTGATCGACGTGGGCGTCAACCGGCTCGACGACGGATCGCTGGTCGGAGACGTGGAGTTCGAGCCCGCGGTCGAGCGTGCGAGCGCCATCACCCCCGTTCCGGGCGGTGTCGGGCCGATGACCATCGCGATGTTGATGGCCAACACCTACGAGGCCTGGTCCGCCAAGCAGTAGCTGGCGGGTTTCGGGAAGGTCGGCCCGTTCGTGCCGTGACCCCGACTTCCGGCCCTGGATGGGACGTGTCGCCCGGCGCGAAGCGCCCGCTGAAGCGGTGTCGCGGCGGGCCCGCAGCGTTCCCCGGACAGCGAGCACCCCGCACGTCGAGCGGACCCGATGCCCGAACACCGACGACCGCGCGAGCGCCGTGCGATCCACCTCCGGAGGTGGGCCCGGTCCTCCAACCCGAAAAACCCCCGGTCCAGACGGCCCCGCAGCAGATCGTGTCCCCGAGTGGATGCGCGCCGCAGGCACCCCGTTATGGGGCGTCCCTTCCGTCGCATCTGGAGTCTGGATGACCCTTCGACGCACCCCTCTGTACGACCGTCATGTAGCCGCCGGTGCGCGAATGGTGCCGTTCGCCGGGTTCGAGATGCCGGTCCAGTACACCGGACTGAAGCCCGAGCACCTCGCGGTCCGGAGCGCCGTGGGCCTGTTCGACGTCTCGCACATGGGCGAGGTGCGGGTGCGGGGCGCCAGAGCCGAGCAGACCCTGCAGTGGCTGCTGTCCAACGCCGTTCTCCGCGTGAAGCCGGGCCAGGCGCAGTACAACATCCTGTGCAACGAGCGCGGGGGCGTGGTCGACGACACGGTGATCTACAAGCTGGCCGACGACGACTTCATCGTCTGTGTGAACGCCGCGAATCGCGAGAAGGACTTCGCCTGGATCACCGAGCACAACCCCCATTCGGACGTCGCGATCGAAGACGAGAGCGACGCCTGGGTGCAGTTCGCCATCCAGGGGCCGCTCGGGCCCAACGTCGCGGCCTACCTGGCCGAGCCCGACATCCTTCCCCTCAAGCGCTACCGGTTCCTGCAGGGCCCGTTCGCAGGGGTCGAGGGCTGTGTGATCGCGCGCACGGGCTACACCGGCGAAGACGGCTTCGAGGTGTTCGCCCCGGCCGAGCACGGTCCGGCCATCTGGGACGCCATCCTCGACACCGGGGCCACCCACGGCATCGTCCCCGTCGGCCTCGGCGCCCGCAACACGCTGCGGCTCGAAGCCCGGATGAGCCTGTACGGCCACGAGCTCACCGACGACATCAGCCCGCTCCAGGCCGGCCTGTCCTTCGCGGTCAAGCTCCGCAAGCCGGGAGGGTTCCTGGGCAGCGACGCCATCGCCGCGCGCAAGGACGCCGGCGAGCCCGTGCTGGTGGGCCTGGTCGTGCAGGGCAAGCGCATCGCGCGCGACGGCATGGACGTGTTGAAGGACGACGCTGTGATCGGGCACGTCACCTCGGGCAGCAAGTCGCCCAGCACCGGGCGCTCCATCGCGCTCGCGTTCGTCCCTCCAGCCCTGGCCGAGCCCGGCACGTCGGTCGAGATCGACGTCCGCGGCAAGCGCGCCGAAGCCCTGGTCTACGACGGCTCGTTCCTCGACCTCTCCTGATTCCGGGCCCCGGCCCACTGCTCTTCGCTCTTCCCCGTTCTCTCGGAGGACCCCATGGCCAGCAAGATCCCCGACGACCTGCAGTTCACCTCCCACGACGAGTGGGTCCGGCTCGAGGACGGCGACGTCATCGCGGTCGGCATCACCGACCACGCCCAGGACGCGCTCGGCGAGATCGTGCACGTCGAGGTGCCCGAGGTGGGCGACGAGGTCGAGGCCGAAGCCCCGGTGTGCGAAGTGGAGTCCGTGAAGGCCGTGGCCGAGATCTACGCGCCGGCCGCCGGCGAGATCGTGGCCGTGAACGACGCGCTGGACGACGAGCCCGAGCAGATCAACGAAGACCCCTACGGCGCGTGGATCTACAAGCTGAAGCTCACCGACCCCGACGACCTGACCGGCCTGCTCGACGCCGCTGCCTACCAGCAGAAGATCGAGACCGGAGACTGACATGTCCTTCGAGCGCCGCCACATCGGCCCCGACGAAGAGCAGCTCTACGCGATGCTCGCCACGGTGGGGGTCGAGAGCCTCGACCAGCTCATCGACGAGGCCGTGCCGGCGCCGATTCGGACGGCGGATGCGCTCGATCTCCCGCCGGCGATGTCCGAGCACGAAGCCCTGGCTGCACTGGCCGAGCGTGCGGGGCGCAACCAGGTGCTCCGATCCTTCATCGGGCTCGGCTACCACGGCACGAACACGCCACCGGTCATCCAGCGCAACGTGCTCGAGAACCCCGGCTGGTATACCGCCTACACGCCCTACCAGGCCGAGATCTCCCAGGGTCGGCTCGAAGCGCTGCTGATCTTCCAGACCGTGGTCCAGGAACTCACGGGGCTGGAGATCGCCAACGCGAGCATGCTCGACGAGGCCACGGCCGCCGCCGAAGCGATGACCATGGCCCATCGCGTCACCCGGGGGAAGGTCGACCGGTTCTTCGTCGACGAGGGCTGCCACCCGCAGACCAAAGCGGTGGTCCGCACCCGCGCCGAACCGCTCGGCATCGAGGTCGTCGAGGGCGACCCGCTCACGTACGACTTCGAAGCGCCGGTGTTCGGGGCCCTGGTGCAGTACCCCAGCACCACCGGGCAGGTCCGGCACTTCAGCGCGATGGTCAGCAAGGTGCACGCGCACAAGGGCCTGGTGATCGCCGCCACCGATCTGCTGGCGCTCACGCTGCTCGACCCGCCGGGGGAGTGGGGCGCGGACGTCGCGGTGGGCAACAGCCAGCGGTTCGGTGTTCCGTTGGGCTACGGCGGGCCGCACGCCGGGTTCTTCGCCACGCTCGAGAAGCACCAGCGCAAGATGCCCGGCCGGATCATCGGTCAGTCGGTGGACGCCGATGGCAACCCCGCGCTCCGGATGGCCCTGCAGACACGCGAGCAGCACATCCGTCGCGACAAGGCCACGTCGAACATCTGCACGGCTCAGGTCCTGCTCGCGAACATGGCCGCGTTCTACGCCGTGTGGCACGGGCCGGAAGGGCTGACGGCCATCGCAGAGCGCGTGGCGGCGCGGGCTTCGGGGCTGGCGAACGCCTTGCGGTCCGCTGGGCACGAGGTGGGCGGCGACTTCTTCGACACGGTGCGGTTCGCCTCCGACGATCCTCAGGCAGTGGTCGAGGCCGCGCGCAAGGCCGGGTTCAACCTCGGGTCCACCGAAGATGCGGTGGTGATCGCGCTCGACGAGACCGTGTCGGAGGACGACCTGGCGGGTCTGTACGCTGCGCTGGGTCTGGACGGCGAGCACGTCGACGGTGAGCCGGCGATTCCCGAGGATCTGGTCCGGTCCACGTCCTTCCTCCAGCAGGAGGTCTTCCGGGCCCACCGGAGCGAGACGAAGATGATGCGCTGGCTGCATCGCCTGGAGAGCAAGGATCTGGCGTTGAACACGTCGATGATCCCGCTGGGCTCCTGCACGATGAAGCTGAACGCCGCCGCCGAGATGATGCCCGTGAGCTACGCCGGGTTCTCGGGGCTGCACCCGTTCGTGCCGCGCGACCAGGCCGAGGGCTACACCCAGCTGTTCACCGAGCTGCAGGACTGGCTGGCCGAGATCACGGGCTTCGCGGCGGTCTCGCTGCAGCCCAACGCCGGCAGTCAGGGGGAGTACAGCGGCCTGATGACGATCCGCGCCTACCACCTGGCCAACGGCGAGGATCGGAAGGTCTGCCTCATCCCCACGTCCGCCCACGGCACCAACCCCGCGAGTGCCGTGCTGGCCGGGCTGAAGGTCGTGCCGGTCAAGTGCGACGACGACGGGAACATCGATGTCGACGACCTGAAGGCCAAGGTCGAAAAGCACGGGCAGGACGTCAGCGCGCTGATGGTGACCTACCCGAGCACCCACGGCGTGTTCGAGGTGGCGATCAAGGAGATCTGCGAGCTCGTCCACAGCGTCGGGGGGCAGGTCTACCTGGACGGCGCGAACATGAACGCCATGGTCGGGATCAGCAAGCCGGGCGAGATCGGCGCCGATGTCTGCCACCTGAACCTCCACAAGACGTTCGCGATTCCGCACGGTGGAGGCGGGCCCGGCATGGGTCCGATCGGCGTTGCGGCCCACCTGGCCGAGCATCTGCCCGGTCATCCCGTGATCGACACGGGTGGCACGGGCGCTCCGGTGTCCGCCGCACCCTGGGGAAGCCCGTCGATCCTGGTCATCACCTGGGCCTACATCGCGATGCTGGGCCCCGACGGCCTCACCAACGCGAGCAAGGTGGCCATCCTGAACGCCAACTACGTCGCGAAGCGGCTCGCCGGGCAGTTCGACGTGCTCTACAAGGGCATCAACAACCGCGTCGCCCACGAGTGCATCCTGGACACCCGGCCCTTCAAGTCGGCCGCCAACGTGGCGGTGGACGACATCGCCAAGCGCCTCATGGACTACGGTTTCCACGCGCCCACCATGTCGTTCCCGGTGGCGGGCACCCTGATGGTCGAGCCCACCGAGTCCGAGGACAAGGACGAGCTCGACCGGTTCATCGAGGCGATGCTGTCCATCCGGGCCGAGATCGCCGAGATCGAAGCGGGCACGGCCGACCCCGAGGACAACGTGCTGAAGCAGGCGCCCCACACGGCGAACGCGGTGATCTCCGACGACTGGACCCACAGCTATGGTCGCGAGAAGGCCGCGTACCCGGCGGACTGGTTGCGGCACCACAAGTACTGGCCGACCGTGCGGCGCATCGACAACGCGGCGGGCGACCGGAACCTCATCTGCACCTGTGATGCCTGGCCCGACCATTGATCTGGGCGTTGTTCACGCTCGGGAGTGAGCCTCGAACCCCGCCGAAGCCCTAGACACCGAGGCAGTCGGCGGCGAGGGTGGGCAGGCGGAATCTGAGCGACGGGCGTTTGCACGGACGAGCCGGGGCACACAGTCATTGCCTGGAGGTTTCGATGACTCGTACTGGATTGCTTTCGCTGGGGATACTGCTCACCGCTTGCGTGGAGCCCGAGGTACCCACTGCCTCTTCGACCGACCCGACGCCCGCGGAGTGCTCTGACACGTGTGGGGTCGTGAACGTCGATGGAACATCCGTGCACTGTGGCCCGTGTGTGGAGGGCGAGGAACTCGAGGAGCTCATGGCCCCAGTGGACGAGCTCATCGACGTGCTCTGGGATCGCTCGTACATGCAGGAGCTGCTCCCGCTCGACCGGCAGGAGATCCGATCCCATGCGGCCAGCGCTTTCGAGGACGATCCCAATGCCCGGCGAGCGCGCCTGTCCGCGCTCAACCGCGCCATGCGCGCGTTTCGGAATGGCCACAGCGGGGTGTACCTCACAGACTCGGACTGCCGGTCTCGTGCCGGGGCCGACCTGGACACCACTCCCTACGGGGTCTGCGCAGCCCCGGTGGGCGATGACGGGTTCGTGGTGTCGCACCAGCCCGGAACCGACAACCCACTCGGCCTGCAGCCGGGCGAAGCGATCGTGGCGGTGGACGGGCTCTCGGGACATGCGCTCATCCAGAGCCTGCTCGATGGTCCGCTCTGCGGCAATGGGGCAGGCAACGCCACGGTCGACCACGCCCACGCCGCCGCTGCGCTGTTCGCGAGCCTGCGCCGCGACGACGTACTCACCGTCCGCGCCCTGGACGGCACAGAGCGGGAGGTCGTCGTGCCGGACCGGGGTGGGTACTACCCCGCTGCTTGTCGATTCCCTGCGGGTCCGAGCGCTGCACCCCTGATCACCGTCACCCAGCGGTCCGACGGCGTCGTGGTCGCCCAGGTGCCCCGGTTCATCCTGTACCCCGGAGAGCCCGGCTTCGTCGATCCCACGACGACCGCCGGTGCCGTGCAGCTGCAGGACGCCATGGTCACGCAGATTGCCGACGCCCTCGAGCCGGTGTTGCCGGACGCGACTGGCATCATCTGGGACGTTCGCGGCAACTTCGGTGGGGTGTCTCTCGTGGGCCTGGTGATCGCGAGTGGGATGCCCGGCGCTCAGCCTGGCCTGCCCATCGCGCACTGCAGCTACCGGCGTCCAGGCGATGGTCCCATCGTGTACGAATCGGTGGGCTCCTACGTGCTCCCGGACGACGACCGCCTCGCCATCGACCTGCCGGCAGCCGTGCTGATCGACAGTATGTCCATCAGCGCGGCCGACCACTTTGCTCGTGCGGTAGACATCGGGACCGACGCCCGCTTGTTCGGCCGGCCCACCGCTGGGACCTGGGGTGGAGGCGGCGCAGCAACCGTGCTCGAGTCCGACGACGAGATCCGGCTCGGGTACGACCCCTACCGTTGCGACGACGACGACGGTGAGGCGCTGGAGACCCGCTCGGTCGAGCCCCACGAGTGGGTCGACCTGGATCCCGAGGACCTGGCTGCTGGCACCGACACGGTCCTGGAGCGCGCAGCGGAGTGGGTGCGAACCCAGTGACGGAGATGGCTCCGGCTGCGTTGTTCGTCAGGCCATGAGTCGAGCGGGTGCCTACTCGGCAGGGAGCACGATCCAGTGCCCTTCGAGCTGGGTCCACCGCTCCGGTTTGCTCGCCAGGCTCGGCAGCTCGGCCTTCAGTCTCTCCCAGGTCTCCCCGGAGAACAACGCGCCCAGCGCCGCGGGGGTCTGCGCGGTGGGGAGCAGCTCCAAACCCTTCAGCGGCGGGCCGGATCCCTCGGCGGCCAGCTTCAGGCTCGCGACGACCTTGCGCTTGTCGGTGCGGTCGGCGACGCCGGCCAGGGTGAAGGGCTTGGCGTCGGTGCCCCAGGTGGCGGTGGCCTGGCACGCGGCTTCGCAGGTGGAGGCGACCCGGAACGCACTCGCGACGTAGTCGTCCCGCTTGTCTCCCGTGGAGCCGCGCAGGCTGAACCGCACGATCTGCATGGTGGGGTCGACCTGCAGCGCACAGGTGGTGTCGAGGAAGGCCCCGGCCTGGTCGGTCGGGACGGGGTCCCTGGGACGTTCGGTCCAGCTGGCGGAGTTGCAGTCCTTCTCCATCCGACCCTTCGGGCGCCACTCGACGGGACCGGGGGTGACGGTGGAGCAGGCGAGGCGCGCGCGGTCGATGACGTCGGAGGCACCGGTGAAGGTGGTGATGCGCTTGAGCAGGGTGGTGAGCTCGGCGGCACGGTCGGCGCGGTCGACGACGGCCCGGACGCGATTGACCTCGCCAGCGAGGGTGCGGGCGCGACCGACGACGGACTGCTGCAGAGCATCCTCGGCTGCGCGCTCGGCAGTGGCTCCGAAGCCCTGTGCGACGGCGGTTCCGTCGGGACCGATGGCCGAACACCGCGCGGGGCCGGGCGAATCGGGGCCCATGGGTGTGGATGCGGCGGGTTTCGGGGGCTCCTGGCCGTAGCACTGCGCGAGCTGATTCCAGGCGCCCTCCCAGGGAGTGAGGCTGTCGGCGCTGACCCCGGACTCGCTCTGGGTGGCCTTCTCGAGGGTCTGGGTGAAGGCGACCTGGTAGAGCGGGAAACAGGCGCGACGCCGGGACGCCTCGAGGGCATCGGCAGGGTGCACGCGCACGAGGGACTCGCTTCCGCTGCTCCAGGTGGCTTCGAAGGCGGGGGCGTCGGGCAGGTTCTCGGTGGAGCACTCGCCCATCTCGAAGGTCCAGCCGGGCGAGGCGAAGGATCGGGTGCCGGTGGTCTTCACCCAGCTCGCGAGCCGCTCGGCATGGGGCGCCGACCCCCCGAGCCATGCGAGACCGGACTCGAGCACGAGGCGCTGATCGGCGAGCAATCGCGCAGCCTGGCGGGCGTTGCGACGAGCCTCGGCCTCGCTGCTGCCGAATCCCGACACGGGGACCGAGAGGGTGTCGGTGGACACCGTGGCCGCGCACGTGTGGAGGTCTGCCGCCGAAGCGGGCGAGGTGAGAGCGAGGACGAGCTGGAACGCGAACATGGGCGGGCCGATATCCGAGAGGGGGGCGCGTCGTCGACACGCGAAAGCCGTCGTGTCATCCCGACGTGACGGGACCTCTGGGGGTGTACAATATTTTTGTACGTCGTTCGAATTCTTCGGGGTCGGGTGTTCAGGAATCGGACATCTGTCGGGTCAGCGGGTGCGGCGTTGACGCAGATGTCACGATCCCACCCCCGCTGTGACGGGCTGTGACGGCGATCCGGCGTCTGTGACGTCCTCCGGCGAATCCTGGCACGGCCCTTGCTCATGTCTCTACATGTCGTCCGGGCACGGACGTACTGCCGAAGGAGACGCCCATGACTGCAGCCACTGCCACGAAGGTCTCGCCACCCCGCAAGAACCGCAAGGGGGCGCGGAAGACGAAGAAGTCCGACAAGGACCGCGGCGCGCTGCTGAACACGTACATGAGCAACATGGGCGCGATCCCGCTCCTCACCGGTGAGGACGAGGTCGAGGTCGCTCGCCGCATCGAAGACGGGGGCGCCGACGCCGAGCTGGCGAAGGCCGAGCTCATCAAGGCGAACCTGCGCCTGGTCGTGTCGATCGCTCGTCAGTACGCCTACCGCGGCATGCCGATGGCCGACCTCATCCAGGAAGGCAACCTCGGACTGATGAAGGCGGTCGAGAAGTTCGACCACACCCGGGGCTTCAAGTTCTCGACGTACGCGTCCTGGTGGATCCGGCAGGCCATCATCCGCGCCATCGAGTCCCAGATCCGGACCATCCGCATCCCGATCTACAAGCTCGAGGTGGTCAACCGCGTCAGCCAGACCCAGAAGCGCCTGTTCCAGACCATGGGCCGCGAGCCGACGAACGCCGAAGTGGCCGCCGAGCTCGAGATGAAGGTCGAAGAGGTCGAGGAGCTGCTCGCCATCGCGAAGGAGCCGATGAGCCTCGACGCCAAGGTCACCGAGGACAGCGACTCCTCGGTCATCGACTTCATCGAGAACCCCGACGCCGACTGCCCGAGCGACGACATCGAGTGCGCCGCGCTCCGCGAGCAGATCGAAGAGGCGCTGGCATCGCTGACGCCCCGCGAGGAGAAGGTGATCCGCATGCGCTACGGCATCGGAGAGGCCACGCACTACAGCCTCGAGGAGATCGGCAGCCGGTTCGCACTGACCCGCGAGCGCATCCGCCAGATCGAGATCAAGGCGCTGCGCAAGCTCCGCCACGTCAACCGTCGCACCGACCTCGAGCCCTTCCTCGCTGCTGCGGGCTGAGCAGACGTCGGATAGTCACACGCGGAGGCGCGTGTGCCGGACCTACAGACCCTGTTCGACGGCGTGTCGGACGCCCACCTGGCCGAGGCCCGGGCACGGTTCTTCAAGATGGACCGCGAGCCGGGCGACGTGGTCGTCGAAGAGGGTGAGACCCACGACTCGATGTTCATCCTGGAGTCGGGCAAGGTCTCGGTGTCCGTGGGCGGCTTCGAGGTCGCCGAGCTGGGTCCGGGTGCCTGTGTGGGCGAGATCGGTCTGTTCACGACGTCCGTGCGCACGGCCACGGTCAAGGCGGCCACCGACGTCACGTTCCACCTGCTGTCCCGCAAGGCCTTCCTGGACCTGAAAGCGGCGCAGAACCCGGTGGCCGTCCACATCGAGCGTCGCGCGATCGGCCAGCTGGGTGCTCGGCTCCGCAAGCTGATCTCGGACATCCGCCTCACCGCGGCGAACGCGCGGGGTCTGCTGCTCGATCCGGTGCAGACCCGGCAGAAGGAGGGGGTGCTCGCGCCGCTTCCCGAGGCGGCGGTCGTGGCGTCGCTCGAGGACATGGCGGCGTTCGCGGGCGAGGAGAGAGTCGCGCTCCAGACCCTGGCCACCATCGCGTCGCACCGCGTGTTCTCGGAAGGCGACACGATCGCGCAGGTGGGCCGTCGAGACGGGCCTCTCCAGCTGTTGGTCTCCGGGCGCGTGGACTGCCGCGTCACCCTCGAGGTCGACCAGATCCGGGCGGCCACGCTGTCGGGTGGCGAGCTGTTCAACGTGCTTCCGTTCGTCGATGGTCAGCCGCGTCCGTACACGTTCGTGGCGGGGGGGCCCTGCACGACCCTGGCCATCGAGAAGGCCCGTGCACGCGAGCTGATGGAGCGTCGGGGCCCGGAAGCCAGCGCGCTGCGCATCGCGATGATCCGCAGCCTGGCCGACCGGGTGAACCAGGCCAACGCCACGTTCTCCCTGGCCAAGCTCACCCGGCTCGAGGTGGACAGCGACACGCCTGCGCCGGTTCCTCGCGCCCTGCCGCGCACCCGGGGCCGCGCCGCGCTGCCTCCCGACCCCAATCCCCACCCCGAATTCGACGAGCCGGCTCCGGCCGTGCACGTTCCGCCAGAGCCAGAGGTCGCTCCGGTGCCGCCCGCGCCGTTCGAGGAAGGGGCGCCGGAGCTCACACCACCGCACCGCGCCGCGACCGCCGCAACGCCCGACGAGGCTCCGGGATTCGATCCGCGAAAGTTCGTGCCGCCCGCACCGCTGGAGGTGGGAATGCCCCTGAATCCGGGGGGTTCCGAGCGGCCCGACGACGACACGCCCTGGTTCGACGGGTCGGAGTCCGACTGGGACACCTGGTTCGAGCTCACCGACGAAGTATCGTTGACCGACGCCTGAGTCCGCCCATCTACGGAGGCTTCCGTGTTCCTGGCTCTTCTCGCCCTCGCCACGCCAGCTCACGCCGTGCCGGTCGACAGCGACTTCGACGGCCTGCCCGACCTGCAGGAGCTGCAGCTCGGCACCGATCCCTTCGACTGGGACTCGGACGACGGCGGGGCTTCCGACGGTCTGGAGGTCGACCGGGGCACCGACCCCTCGGTGGGCGGTGACGACTTCAGCTGCGTCGGCTGTGTGAACGTCGACCTCGATGGAGATGGGCTCGACGACCCATCCGAGGCGTTCTCCGGCTTCGTGATCGACGCCGATGGGGACGGCGACAACGACGGGATCCCGGACATCGACGAGGTGAACGGCTCCACGCACGCAGGCCGCTTCGACACCGATGGCGGCGGCGCCGGAGACGCCACCGAGGTGGACTGCGGGTTGTCCGACCCCCTCGATGGCACCGACGACTTCCTGTGCGGCTCGGACTCCGACGGCGACCGCCTCTACGACGCCGACGAGACCCGCCTCGGCACCGACTCCGCCTGCGCCGGGCCGAGCAACGACTGTGATGGCGACGGCTACGACGACTACATCGAAGCCACCAACCGGACCGACCCCGCGGTGTCCGATGTCCCGATGTGCACCGACACCGATGGCGACTTCAGCTGCGACTTCGTCGACTGCGCGCCGAACGACGCCACGGCTTTCCCCGGGGCTGTGGAGAGCAGCAGCTTCGACGTCGTGGACGACAACTGCGACGGTGTCACGGGGTTCATGCCGGTGCGGGCCGCAGTCGACGCGCTGATCGTGACCGAGCTCATGGTCGACCCCCTGGGGGTTGCGATTCCGGCCGGCCAGTACGTCGAAGTGCTGAACACCGGCAGCGAGGTGTACGACGTGCAGGGGCTCGGGCTGAGGCTCGGCGACGGGTCGTTCTACGAGTTCCCCGAGCATCGCCTGATCTTCCCGGGTGAACATCGGGTGCTGTTCATCGGCGACGAGGACACCCAGAGCAACGGGGGCATCTTCGCGCCGGGTGGAGCGGGCTGGACCAGCCTGGCCCTCGACCCCGTGAGCGACTCGGTCACGCTGGGCTACGGCGCCGAGATCGTCTACGACACGGTCTCCTACGACGCCTCGTGGCCCCACGTGCAGGGCTCCTCGCTCACCCTCGACCCCGGGTTCCCGGATGCGACGCTGAACGACGACTCCGCCAACTGGTGCGACGCTGTGGGCTCGTACTCCAGCGGCGACCTCGGCTCGCCGAACGACCAGAACCCCAGCTGCACCTGTGAGCCGGAGTTCGATCTGGGCGGTGCGGTGGGCGAGGACGTCGGTTCGCTGGTGGACGGCATCGGCTTCACCTGCGGTCGCGGAGACGACTTCCAGGCACCGTGCGCGAGCTCGGGCTCCGAAGACGTCGCGTTCCGCTGGGTGGCGCCCGCGGACGGCACGTATCGCTTCGACACCCGCGGCTCGTCCTTCGACACCACGCTCACCATCCGAGAGCCCTGTCGGAGCATCGACGACATCGCGTGCAACGACGACTTCTTCGACCTGCGCAGTGCCATCGAGCTCACCGTGACGGCTGGCCAGGAGCTGCTGATCGTCGTCGGAGGCTGGAACACCGCCTGCGGCAACTACCAGCTGAACATCACCGCACCCTGTCCGATCGACGACACGGGCAACACCTGCTTCGACACCGCTGCCGACACGGGCGACTTCGTGTGCGCCGCGGATGGCAACGAGCCCAACGACACCATGGCGACCGCGACCAACGCCTTCGCCGCCCCCGAGCAGACGGCCTCTTCGCCGGTCGACACCGCTTCGGGCCCGGGTGACGTGGACTGGTTCCGGTTCTCCATCCCTGCGGGGGAGTTCCGGCGGGTGCACGCCTTCTACGTCGAGGGCGACGACGACCCGGTGGTGACCGTGTACGACGCCGACGGCGACGAGCTGGCATCGAGCTTCGGGTTCGTCGACATCCAGAACGGCACCGGCAGCACGCAGTTCTACTGGGCCGAGGTCACGGGGGGCGGCTTCGGCAACTGCGTCCTGTACGACTTCCTGGTCTACGACAACATGGGCATCGGCGACTCGGGAATCAACCCGCCGTTCCTGGACACCGCCGTGAACGGGACCGCCGACACCGCCGTCGTCGTGGTGCCGACCGCCGACACCGCCCCCGGGGTCCCGACCGCCGACACCGGAGACGCCGACACGGATGCAGACGCGGACTCCGACACGGACAGCGATGCCGACACGGACTCCGACACCGATGCCGACGCGGATGCGGACACGGACTCCGACACCGATGCCGACGCCGATGCGGACACCGATGCCGACGCCGATGCCGACGCCGATGCGGACACCGACGCCGACACCGACGCGGATACCGACGCCGACAGCGATGTGGACGTCGATGTCGACACGGATGCCGACGCCGATGCGGATGCGGACACGGACCCGCCCGACCCCGACGACGAGGCGGGCTGCGGTGGCTGTGCGTGCAACACGACCGCGAACCCGGCCGGTGGATTGGTGGTGTTCGGACTCCTCGCCTTCGCCATCCGTCGTCGGAAACTCCGGAACATCTGACCGCCCCGTGCACGTCCGGAGCCTGCTGGCCGGCCTCCTGGGGCCGCTCCTCGCGTGGGGAGCCCTGGAAGCCGCTACCCACACGGCCTGGTGGGACGCTCAGCTGCTCGCGGGCCCGACGGGAACGCCCCATCACGCGGCCGCGCTGCTACGTGCGGAGCCGAACGCGGATGTGATGGTGATCGGCTCGAGCGTCGCGCTGCTGGACATCCGGCCCGACCGGCTCGCGGATCAGCTCGAGGCGCGAGAGGGGGAGCGTCCGACCGTGGTGGACGCCGGGATCAACGGGGCGCCGCTCGCGGTGACGGCCATGTTCACCGATCCGCTGTGGGACTCGCCCGACCCCGATGGACGGGTGGTGCTGGTGGTGACCGCCGCCGACCTGGCCGACCGCATTCCCATCCATCGCGTGCGGGCCTACGACGCCGGCCTGGCCTTGCGGTTCTTCGAGCCCGCCGACCTGTGGCGGGACCGCGCAGACCACCTGGATGCGCTGTTGGGGTCGGTCAGCCGCGCCTGGAGCCAGCGGTTCGTCCCGCGGACGTTGCTGCACCACCATCGAAACCCACCGCCGTACGAACATCCGCGCGACATCGAGTCCCGGCGGTCGCGACCCCATCGGTTGGTCTCCATCCGCAAGAACCATCGGAACATGTCGTTCTCGGACGACAACGAGAACCGACGCGCACTCGACCACCTCGCGCGGCGGGTCGCGGCGTCGGGACGCCAGCTGTTCGTGGTGCCCGCTCCCCAGGACCCCGACATCATCGGACGCCCGTTCCACCACCCCGTGATCTCCGGCCTTGCACAGCAGGCCTCCGCGCTCGACTACACGCTGGTGTTGCCCACCGAGTGGCCCGTGTGGACGCGGGAGCACTTCCGCGACCCCGTGCATCTGGCGCCGCGGGGACAGCGGCCGTTCACGGACGGGGTGGCCGGCGTGATGGCGCGCTGACGTGTCGTTCACGAGCCTGTCCTTCGCCCTGATCTTCGCGGGGCTGCTCCTGGTCCTGCCCCTGTCGCGCGGCCGTCCGCGACGCGTCGTGCTGCTGCTGTTCAGCTGGGTGTTCTACGCCTGGGGAACGCCGTGGCACGTGCTGCTGCTGCTGTTCAGCACTGGGCTCGACTACGTCGTGGGTCAGGCGCTGCATCGCACCCCGGATGCTCGACAGGCCCGCCGTCGTGGGCTGCTCGCGCTGTCGCTGCTCGGGAACCTCGGCGTGCTGGGCTGGTTCAAGTACGCGCCGTGGCTGCTCCACCTCCTGGGCCTCGCCGACGCGCCGCCCCCCGCGTCGTTCCACGTCTACGGCGACATCCCCATCGGCCTGTCGTTCTACACGTTCCAGACGCTGTCCTACACCATCGACGTCTACCGGCGAAAGCAGCACGCCATCGACAGTCCTCTCGACTTCGCGCTGTTCGTCGCGTTCTTTCCGCAGCTGGTGGCGGGCCCCATCGTGCGCGCCAGCGAGTTCTTCCCCCAGCTCGACCGACCGCCGGGGACCGACTCCCAGCGGGCCGCGCGCACCTGGCAGGCCATCGAGCTCTTCGTGGTGGGCCTGTTCAAGAAGCTGGTGGTGGCCGACAACCTGGGTCTGCTGGTCGATCAGGTGATGGATGCGCCCCTGACCTGGAACGCGCCGGCGCTCTACCTCACGGGGATCCTGTTCACGACCCAGATCTACGCCGACTTCTCGGGCTACAGCACCATGGCGCGGGGTCTGGCGAAGCTGTTCGGCATCGATCTGCCGCGCAACTTCGACTTCCCGATGCTGGCCCGCACCCCGCTCGAGTACCGGCGCAGCTGGCACATCACGATGGGCACGTGGTTTCGGGACTACGTGTACTTCCCGCTCGGGGGCAGTCGTGGTGGCCGGGTTCGGACCTCGCTCAACCTGATGCTGGTCTGGGCGCTGTTCGGTCTGTGGCACGGTGCGGGCTGGCCGTTCCTGGCCTGGGGGGTGCTGAACGGCCTGGTCCAGGTGATCTACCGACCGGTCGAGGCGGCGTGGAGTCGCCGGGTGGGGTGGACGGTTCCGACCGTGCTGGGCGTGTTCCTGACCACTTCGCTGACGTCGCTGTCGTCGCTGACGTTCCGGGCGCCGGGCTTCGACGGGCTGGTGGGGATCTACACGCGGGTGTTCACGATCCGGCTCGATGGCAACGGGCCAGAAGCGTGGTGGGGGGCGATTCTGCTCGTGCTGCTCGGGGTGCACGTGGCCAGCAAGCGCTTCTACCGCGACGAGAACGTGCTGAACCAGCTGCCGATTCCCGTCCGGATCCTGCTGTTGGCGGCGGTGTTCCCGGTGCTGCTGCTCTGCTCGAACGACGCCCGGCCGTTCATCTACTTCCAGTTCTGAGCGAGCGCGGCCTCCACCTGGGAGCGCATGTGTTCCGCGCTGTCGGGCATCTTCGGGATGTACCCGCGGACGAAGGCGTAGTGCTTCGAGCGTTCGATGTCGCTGTCGAGCTGAGACGACGAGAACATGAGCACGACCATACGATCGTACCCGAGCTCGGTGCGGAATGCGCTGAACTCGTCCAGGAACCCGAAGCCGTCGAGCCGGGGCATGTTGATGTCGAGGAACGCGAGCAGGGGAGGGAACTGGGCGGGGTATCGGCGCCGCAGCGCCTCTGGCTCCTGCAGGAGGTCGATTGCGGCTCGACCGTCAGAGGCCTCGATGTAGAGGTTGCCGATAGCGGCGCGCTTGAGCTGGCGCCGGAGCAGGTACCGATCCGACTCGCTGTCGTCGATGATGAGTACTGGCCAGTCGCGCAGATCCGTGCTCATCGCTCCTCCAGGTCAGTTGGCTGGCAGTCGAACGGTGAACCTGGACCCGGAACCTACGGCACTCTCCACCGAGATGCCACCACCCATTCGCTCCACGTGTCGCTGGACGATCGCGAGGCCGAGCCCGCTCCCGAACGTATGGGTGGGGTGCATACGGGTGAAGCGCTCGAAGACCACGGCCTGTTGCGCCTCGTCGAGCCCGAGCCCGTTGTCCTCGACGCTGATCTCCATCGCTCCACGCTCGACACGAACGGAGACGCGGACCCACGACTCGACCGAACGGGTTCGGTATCGCACGCCGTTGGAGATCAGGTTGCGGAGGATCTGCGCCAGCCGGACGCGGGAAGCGTGGATCCGAACGGGGGGACCGGACTCGACGTCGATCGTGACCGGGCTCGTGACGTCGGACGGCAGGTCTTCTACGACTTCGTCGACGACCTGGCGAGCCAGCGCTCGGACCTCGACGTCATCGGACGGCAGGTCCACCAGGTCCGCTCGGGCGATCTCGAGAATGTCCTCGACCATGGATGCCAGACGGGTGGTCTGGTGCTGCACACGAAGGAGGTTGTCCTTCAGGTCGTCCGTGTGCCCCTCCTCGAGATCTTCGAGGGTCGCCCGGCACAGTCCCGCGATGCTGACCAGAGGGCCCCGGAGGTCGTGAGAGCTGCGGTATGCGAAGTGCTCGAGCTCCTCGGTGCGGCGGGCGACTTCCCGCCGGATGACAGCTCGCGTGGAGAGCAACCGGTCGACGTACAGCGCAATCATCAGGCCGAAGGCGAGGACCATCACGCGAAGCAGCCACTGGAGCGGACTGCCCCCCTCGGGGTCGGCGACCGCGACGTAGGACACGTGGGGGTGGAGCCCGGACAGCGGGAGGACGGTGTGAAGGCCGTCGTGGTCGACTGTCGTGGCATCGCGCAGGCGGACGCCCATGCCTTGCTCGTAGATCCGAGAACGGCCCGACAGGGGAGGGAGCTCCAGGTATCTTCGGAGGGGGCGGTTCCCATCGTGGCCCGGGAAAATGCTGTCGAGCGTGAAGATCAGCGCCACATGTCCGTTCTGGGTCTGGCTGCGCGCGGGGCTCGACATCTCCACCACGGGCCGGTCGTCCGGTGCGACGCGAACGGGCTCGTCGACGTGCACGTGCGCGCACGGATCGAGGACATCCGCCTGTCGGACTTCGAGGTTCTCCCCATGGTCGGGGATGAAGCAGACCCCGTGGACCCCAGCGGTCATCAGCGCCTGGCCGAAGGTCTGGAAGTCCTCTGGCGTCACCTCCTCGGAGGACGCGAAGAGCATGCCGACCAGCTCCATATCGCGCTGGTAGGCCTGTAGGGACAGGGACATGTTGTCTCGCCGGACCGTCGCCGAGCGGAGGAACGCCTGTCGCTCGAAGTCGGCCTGGGCGAGCTCGTAGGACCACAGCCCGAACAACATCGGCACGGCGAAGAGGGCGAAGACCGCCGCTCCGATTCCGAGGCGAGCTGGGAGCAGTGACTGACCTCGCGATCTCGACACGAGTGCGGCCCTTCTTCGAGGTGTGCGTCTGACGTGGAGTATCCGGCACCGTATCAGAGATGTCACACGGCGCTGACCCATCTCGTCTTCAGGGCGAGGAGGTCGAATGCACGACGGAAGGCACAGACAGCACATCGCCATCGTGGGCGGTGGATACGCGGGAATCCTGGCGCTGGGGCGGCTGCGGATGGCGCTGCCCGAGGCCCGGCTCACCCTGGTCGATCCCGGGACGCACTTTCGGGCCCGCATCCACGCGCATCGGGTGGCGAGCGGGGGACGCGCGCCCGACATTCCCTACCCGCAGCTGGTCGAGCGCTGGGGCGCCGAGCACCTCCAGCAGCGACTGACGCACATCGAGGGCCGCAGGCTGACCCTGGAAGACCAGCAACTCGAGCCCGACGGGGTGCTGCTGTGTCTGGGGAGTCGGACGCGACCGGCTCCAGGACCCGCGTACACCCTGGATGCGCCAGAGCCGCTGTGGCGAGCCGTGCAGGATCGTCCGGATGCGCGGGTGACCGTGATCGGCGCCGGCACCACGGCCCTGGAGCTGGCCACCGCGCTCGCTCGGGTGCTGCACGCTCGAGGTGGGCAGGTGACGATCTGGCGTGCGCAGCGGGGCTGGGGGCTGGCGCCCGAGGGGTGGTCGGCGATCGACCGGCGGCTGGCACAGCTGGGGGTGCGGGTGGTGGACGGAGGCCGGGTGTCGACGCTGACCGACGCCGAAGCGCGCTCTGCGACGCATCGTGAGCCGCACGACGTGGCCGTGTGGTGCGCGGGGTTCGTGCCGGTCCGCGTGCCAGGGCTCCCGGAGCCCCGTCCAGACGGGCGGATCTCGGTGGATGCCTGCCTTCGGCCCCAGGGGAGCGACGAGGACGGGGTGTTCGCAGCCGGAGACCTCGCGTGCCCGCCCATCGCGCACCGCATGGGCTGCGTGACCGCGCTTCCCACCGGAGCGCACGCCGCCGACAACCTGGCCCGCTGGCTGACGGATCGCCCGCTGCTCCCGTTCCGGTTCACCGATGTGCTCACCTGTGTCGATCTGGGGGGGATGCACGGTCTGGTGGAGCAGTACGCCGAAGATGGGTCGGTGCGCCGTGCGATCGGAGGTGTGGCCGGCGGTCTGACCAAGGCGGGCATCCTCGCGTACGTCCGTGCGATGCTGGCCGGCGAACGCTGGCTCGGTCGCCCGCTCTACAGCTGGCCCCAGCCGGCCGAAGCCCTGCTGGAGGAACCCGCATGACCCAGGCCGATCTGTTCGAGACCGAGCGACCGCGGCTGGTGCAGCTGGCCTACGGGATGGTGGGCTCGATGGCGAGCGCCGAGGACCTCGTGCAGGAGGCCTGGCTGCGCTTCGAGGGGAGTGACGACATCCGCCACCCCTCGGCGTGGCTGCGCAAGGTGGTCACGCGCCTGGCCCTCGACGCGCTCAAGTCCGCCCGGGTGCGACGGGAGACGTACGTGGGCCCCTGGCTGCCCGAGCCCGTCGCCACGCCCCCCGAAGACCCCGTGGTTCTGGCCGAGGCTCTGTCCCTCGCGACCCTCTCCGTGCTCGAGCAGCTGTCCCCGGTCGAGCGGGCGGCCTTCCTGCTGCGGGACGTGTTCGACCAGGACTACGCGGCCATCGCCGAGCTCCTGGATCGCCAGCCCGCCGCGGTGCGCCAGCTGGTGTCGCGGTCCCGCAAGCACCTGGCCGCGAACCGACCCCGCTTCGAGCCCCGTCGGGACGAGCACCTCGCGCTCCTTGCGGCGATCGCCGAGGCCACACAGTCCGGCGATCTGGCCCAGCTCGAGGCGTTGCTGGCCGAGGACGTGCGCTTCGTGAGCGATGGGGGCGGAAAGGCCCTGGCCGCAGTCAAGCCCGTGCACGGCCGGTCGGCGGTGGCGAAGCTGCTGGTGGGCCTGGTCCGCAAGTTCGGCGAGGGCCAGCAGTACGTGCCCGCGGTGCTGAACCACCAGCTCGGCCTGCTGGTCTACGACGCAGGTGGCGCGCTGGTCTCGGCCAACCTGGTGACCTTCGCCGAGGGCGAGCTCACCGCGATGTACGCCATCCGCAACCCCGACAAGCTCGCGGGGCTGGTGGCTCACTCCGCCACGACGTCCGCAGCGGGATCGCCGAAACACCCGTCCAGCAAGGCCCGATAGCTGTCGAAGGCCTGCATCGCCTCGGGGCTGTCGGCCGGATCGACGGGCACCCCGTTTTGCGAGAGCGAGTGCGTTTTGCGAGAGCGGTGCGCGACCCGCGACCGGGCCGCGCTTGGCCGGGGGGATCAGCTGCGAAGGCGGTAGATCATGGCGCTGATGCGTCGCAGATCCTGGCGGCGTTCCTCGGCCTCCTCGAAGTCGAGGATGTGCAGCGCCGCGAACGCTTCTGCCGCGCTGGCGCGAGCGATTCGCAGGTGGTTGCGACCCGCCCGGCCCTGCCGGGACAGGCCCTCGCAGAGATTGAGGACCACCGAGTCCGCGGCGCGAGTGGCCTGGTCTTGCAGGTGCTTGGTGTTGGGCGGCCAGGCGACCCGGCGCATCCAGCGAGCCACGGCGATCGCGAGCTTGTAGACGTCCAGCTTCTCGAAGTCGAATTCGTAAGGCATCTTGCCTCCTTCAGGCTGGGGACTGCCGGAGTGCGGCCCCTCACACGCGCTTGCCGCGGGGCCGCACTCCGGCGGTCCCCAGCCTGACCGGAGGCGGGATGCCGTCGATTCGGGAGAAGCCCGGATGCGCACTCGCACCTCGCCAGAGCTCCCGCACCCGCACCCGCACCCGCACCCGCACCCGCACCCGCACCCGCACCCGCACCCGCACCCGCACCCGCACCCGCACCCGCACCCGCACCCGCACCCGCACCCGCTCCCGCACCCGCTCTCGCTCTCGCCCCCGCTCACGCCAGACGCTTGGCCCGGCGCGAAGCGCCCGCTGGGCGCGGTGTCGCGGCGGGGTCGTAGCGGGTTTCTCCCGGTGAACACGGGGGATTCCGAGCGGTGCCCGATGAACGCGTGCCTACGACCGCGCGAGCGCCCGTTCGATCCATTCCCGGTGTGGGCCCGGTCTCCGAGAAGAAGACCCAGATGTGCGATCTGACACACCTCACCTGTGCGACCCGCCCCGGATCCTGGAGGGGAAGTCACGAAAACAGAGGTTCTTCGGTGGTGTGGGGATTGGCCCAGGGCTTGCTTTGTGTCCAGGTGTGCGGGCGACCCGCCCGAAAGGAGATCTCCCCATGTTCCAGCGTGTACTCGTTCCTCTCGACACCACCCCGCTGTCCGACCGGGTGCTGCAGGCGGCATTCAAGCTGACCGATCCCGATGGCCAGCTGGTGGCCCTGCGCATCCAGCCCGAAGCGACGGACGTGGAGGACAACGCGGCGGTGAAGACCGACCTCGACGTGGTCGACCACGAGACGGCATCGGTCGAGGCCCGCCTCGCGAAGGCTGCCCAGGAAGCCGCATTCGGAGCGCAGTGGCGCGCCGAGGTGCGATCCGGACCCGTCGGCACGGTGGTGTTGGACGCGGCGACGGAGCTGGAGTCGGACTGCATCGTGATGGGCACCCACGGCCGGAAGAACCTGGCCGAGATGTTCACCGGCAGCGTGACCGAGCGCGTGGTGGCCAGGGCGTCCGCCAGCGTCGTGGTCGTCAAGGCCGTGGGCTACCCGTTCCTCCAGGACTGAGAGCGTCGACATGCAGCTGTCCGAACTGACCGTGAGTCCCGTCTGCGTCGACATCCAGGACAGCCTGGAGACCGCCGCGCGTGCGTTCACCCGAACCGAGGGACGCCAGCTTCCGGTGCTGTGTGAAGGGGCGCCGTGTGGGGTCGTCCGGCGCGAGGACATCGACGATCAGGGCGTGCTGCGCGGCTCGATCTGGATGGCATGGGGTCGAGCGCGCACGGTACGCGAGCTGGTTCGACCGGTACCCGTGATCGACGCGCTGGAGACGGGGGCGATGGAGCGGGCGCTGACGGCGCTGCTGGAGCATGCGTGCGTGCTGATCCGCATCTCGGACGAGGTGTTCGCGATCTTCACGGAGCACGACGGAGTGCGCATCGCGCTGGAGCGGTCGACCCTGGCCACGGCTGCGCTGCCCATCGCCACGGCGCCTCCGCGGACCATCGGCTTCGACGCGCCGGGCGAGTGCGCGGTTCGGACCATGAACTGGCACCACACCCGGCATCTGCTGGTGATGGACGACGGGGAGCTGCTGGGCGTGATCAGCGAGCGGGACCTGTCGGCGGAGGGCATCGCGCGTGGGCGTCAGCTGACCGTCGGCGAGGTGTGGCGGGAGCGGCCGCTGATCGCGGTTCCGAAGGATGCCTCGATCTGCGAGGTGGCGCTGCGGATGCTGGAGCACCACGTGGGCTGTGTGCCGCTGTTGGACGACGCGCGCCGGGCGGTGGCGGTGCTCACGCGGCGGGACCTGGTGCGCTTTGCGGTGTTCGGGGAGACCGAGCGGCGTGCGACGGCACAGGCGGGCTGACGATCCGGCGGCTGCAGCGTGCGGCACGTGGACGCGTCGCGACGCAGACGGTCTCGACGGATACCTGCGCGGATGGCTTCGCGAGACCAGCGTCCACGTCGTGTGCTCCTCACGGGAGGTCGCGCTCCGGCCACCCTGGAGCTCGCCCGGAAGCTCCGAGAAGGGGGCTGTGTCGTCTCGCTCGCGGAGAGTGTCCGGGGCACGCTGACCGCGTTCTCGCTCGGGGTGCGCACGCATCGGGTGCCGGGGCCACGGCAGGATCTGGATGGCTTCGCCTGGGGCGTGCTGGATGCCGTGCGCGCAGATGCCATCGATGGGGTGATCGGCACCTGTGAAGAGGTCTTCCACCTGGTGCGCGCCCGCCCTGTGCTCGCGCCCCACGTCGAGGTCTTCGCGCCGTCGCTCGACGAGATGGGCCGGCTGCACCACAAGGGGCGGTTCAACGCCTGGGCCGCGTCTTTGGGGCTGGCGGTGCCCGAGACCCGCACGCTCACCGACCACGAAGCGCTGAGGGACGCCATTCGGTCCGATGGAGACGGGCTGGTCTGCAAGCCGGCCTTCTCCCGGTTCGCCACGCACGTGCGGATCGGGCCCACGACCTGTGACTGGGTCGACCAGGTGGCGGTGTCGGACCAACAGCCCTGGGTGGTGCAGGAGCGGCTGCAGGGTCGTCAGGTGTGCAGCTGGAGTGTGGTGAAGGACGGACAGCTCCGGATCCATGGAGCCTACGGGATGGACTGGGACTCGGGGACGGGGGCGGCACTGCGCTGGACGCCGGAGGAGCTGCCGGCGATCGAGGAGTGGGTTCGCCGGTTCGCGGCCCAGACGGGGCTCACGGGGCAGCTGGCGTTCGACTGGATCCTCACGGAGCGGGGGCCGATGCCCATCGAGTGCAATCCGCGGCTCACGAGCGGCGTGCACCTGTTCGGTCGGACACCCGGCGAGGCGTTCTGCGATGCGTGGTTCGGCGAGGGCGGACACGTCCTGCGTCCGGATGGCCACACGAGCGGGTTGTGGGGCGCGATGCTGATCTACGGTCTGCAGGAGGTGCGCGAGCGCGGCCCGGCACAGGCGGGCTCGGAGCTGCTCGGCAGCCGGGATGTGCTGTGGGCGTGGACCGATCCGTTGCCTGCACTGCTCAACTGGCCGGCCTACCTGACGTTTCTGTGGTGGGCGCTGTGGCTCGGGGTGTCGCCGATGGAAGCCAGCACCCACGACATCCAGTGGGACGGCGAATGACCCCCGAGCTCCAGAACCTGCTGCTGCAGACCTACATGCACACGATGTGGCGGCACTTCCGCACGCGGGCGGCGCTGCTGGACTGGCAGGAGGCGCAGGTCCGCGCCCATCTGATGGAGGTGGTTCCCCGGTCGACCGCGCTCCAGGACCGGTTCGCGGGGCGTCCGGTGGCGGACTGGCGGCAGCTCGAGCCCATCGACAAGTCGACGATGATGGCGACGTTCACCGATCTGAACACGGTGGGGCTGACCCTCGACGAAGCGATGGACGTGGCGCTGAAGGCCGAGACCACCCGCGACTTCTCGCCCGACATCGGCGGCGTGACAGTGGGGTTGTCGTCCGGGACGTCCGGCCATCGCGGGCTGTTCGTGGTCCCCCCCGAAGAACGCGCGGCGTGGGCGGGTCACATGCTGGCGCGCATGCTTCCCCATCCCCTGGTGTGGCCGAGGCGCGACCGGGTGGCGTTCTTCCTGCGGGCCAACAGTGCACTGTACGAATCGACGGCGAGTGCGCGCGTGCGGTTCGAGTACTTCGACCTGTTCGAGGATCTGGACGAACAGGTTCCGCGGCTCCAGGAGCTGGCACCGACGATTCTGGTGGCACCGCCATCGACGTTGCGGCGACTCGCGCTGCGCGTGCTGGATGGGCGGATCCGGTTGTCGCCCATCAAGGTGATCTCGGTCGCAGAGGTGCTCGATCCGCTGGACGAGCGGTTCCTGCGGCGGACCTTCGGGCAGACGATCCATCAGGTCTACCAGGCCACCGAGGGGTTTCTGGGCAGCACGTGTGCGTACGGCACGCTGCACCTGGCCGAGGACGTGGTGGCGGTGGAGCGCGAGATGCTCGACGACAGGCACTTCCGGCCGATCCTGACGGACTTCCGACGGTCGGCCCAGCCCATCGTCCGGTATCGGCTGAACGACGTGCTCCGACTGCGTCCGGTCCCGTGTTCGTGCGGGAGCGTGCTCCAGCCGCTGGCGAGCATCGACGGGCGGGACGACGACGTGTTCGTGGGGATGCGCGGGGGTCGGGAGGTGCCGGTGTTCGCGGACTTCCTGCGGCGGGCGGTGCTCACGGCCCACGACGGCATCGCGGACTACGGCTTGCGACAGGTCTCGCCGGGCGAGATCGGCGTGTGGTTCGAGCGGGATCGGGCCGCTGCTGACGACGCCGTTGCGATTCGAGGGGCGATCGAGCACGCGCTGACGGGGCTGTTCGAGCGGCTGGGCTGTGATGTGCCCGCGTTCACCGAGGTCTCCGACTGGCCGCAGGGCGGCATGACCAAACGAAAGCGCGTCGAGCGGACGTTCTCCTGGGAGCCTGCCTGAACGTGGGCCGGCGGAATCAGCCGAGGGCCGGCGGAATCAGCCGAGGGCCGCCAGGGTGAGCGTGGTGGTCTCCGGAACGACGTGGCACGCGTCCTCGCCGACCTCCACTTCGACGGAGTCCGAGCCGTGGTCGTCGGCGGATGCGGAGATCTCGAACAGCCCGGCCTCTTCGACGCCACAGCTGTACTCGCCGGGGTTGCCGGTCTCGAGGCACGACCCGGGAGCGCTGCCGTCGACGGTGTAGGTGACCACGAGACCCTCGAGGGGAGCGCCCACGTCACTCTCGACGGTGACGATCACCGAGGACAACGCGATGTCCGTGCAGTTGGTCTCGCCGGTGTTGTCGCATCCGACGAACAGGACAGAGCCGAGTACGGCAGAGAAGAGAGCGGGTGTGCGCATCTGGGGCCTCGCAGTGGCCCCGACGATAGCGGAACCTGGTCGAGAAGACACGCCCGGGGGTCGGAGGACGGTGGAAGCGACGCTGCACGACGGGTCTGGACCCGTGCTCTGGCCCGAAGGCTCCGAGGTGCTCCGCGCCTGGGTCGAGCCGCTGTGGGCCGAGGGAACCGCGGCGTCGATGTCGAACGTGCACACCGAGGTGTGGGTCGCGATCTGTGACGGCGTGGCCCTTCCGCTGTCGGTCGGAAGCCAGCCTGGCGATGCGTATGTGGTGTCGCCCATCTCCCACTACATCCGCTACGCGGTCGACGAGTGCCGGCCGTTCGGAGCCCTGGCGACGGGGGCCGCGTGGCTGGCGAGTCTGCCGCTGATCGCGCTGTTCTCGGCGTGTCGGATGGACCGGGTGGTGCTGGTGAACAACTGGCTGCTGAGCACCAACCTCTACCCTTCGATGACCGAAGCGCAGGTTCGCGCGATTCATCGAACGATTCACGAACGCTGGCCGTCGCACGCGGTGGTCTGGCGCTCGGTGGACGACGCGCTGCGGTCGGATCTGCGCGGGTGGCTCGAAGGGCTCGGAGGAACGCCGTTGTTCGCACGGCGAATCCACGTGGTGGAGGACAACCAGCGAGCGAAGAAGCGGTCGAACAACAAGAAGGACCGCGCGCTCGCCAAGCAGTCGCCGTATCGCCCGTCGGACACGGTCGACGCCGAGCGTGCAGCAGCCCTGTACGCGCAGCTCTACATCGACAAGTACTCCAGCTACAACCCGCGCTTCACACCCGATCTGATCGAGCGGGCGAGTCGCGACGGCATCCTGGAGATCACGGCGTGGTCGAAGCCGGGTGAGCCGGCATCGGCGGTGATCGGTACCTGGACGCTGTCGGGCGTGCTCACGACGCCGCTGCTGGGCTACGACACCGAGCGGCCACCCGAGGAGGGCCTGTATCGCCTGGCGTGCCGGGGAATCCTCGATCGCGCCCTGCAGCACGGGGTGATTGCGAACCGGAGCGCTGGAGCGGCCCGGTTCAAGCAGCTCCGCGGCGCCCGGTCTGTGTTGGAGCACAACCTGGTGTTCGTTTCGCACCTCTCCGCGTGGCGGCGCCTTCCCTGGGCGGTGGTGCGGACCCTTCTCGAGCGCTGGGTGGTTCCGATGGTGTTGCGCAACAACCTGTGATGTGGACGGTCAGCCAGTCGTCTGTGGATGCGGTACAGTGGCCGACTGGAGTTGTCATGCGTCTCACTCACCTCACAGCTGTCTGCGCGCTGGGTCTCGGCTACGTCGTGCTCACCGCGTGTCTGCCCACCACCAAGACGTCGTCGAGCGGCCCGATGATCGATCTGGTCTTCGACACGGGGACGTTCGTCGACACGGGGTTGGAGGCGGACACCGATGTCGACGCGGACACGGATGCAGACACCGATGCCGACACGGATGCAGACACCGACAACTGTGCACCCGACAGCCTGGAGCCGAACGACGGGCCTGCCCAGGCTCCCTATATCGACTTCGCCTCCGGGTTGACGCTGACCCAGAGCAGCCCGGACTTCTTCCAGGTCGAGGTGCCCGCGGGTGCGACGCTCGACGTGCTCGTCGGGTTCTCCCAGTTCGACGGCAACATCGACCTGGCGCTGTACGACGCGTCCGGCACGGTACTGGCGACGAGCGCGACCACCACCGACGACGAGCAGGCCTCGTGGACCAACACCAGCAGCACCCCCGCTGTGGTGTTCAGCCGGCTGCAGATCGCCCCGGGTTCTTCGAGTCCGTGCGTTCCGTACAGCTACACCGCACAGTCCAACGTCAACGGCAACGACTCGGGCCACACGGGGTCGCCGAACCTCACGCTGGTGTGGACGGGCGTCACCGGTGGCGGCAACTACAACCTCGCGACCGACACGTACTCGGGCACCGAGACCTTCGGGATCTACGAGTTCGACGACCAGGCCAACCCGCAGATCGAGGATGTGACCCCGCTGTGCGAGTTCCAGTGGTCGGCGTCCAACCCGACACCGGCCCCCCCGGACTGTCCGAACTGCGAGTGGACCGCGAACGTCACGATGACGGGCGGTACGGAGGTCGGGCCCTCGGGTGGATGTGCGCCGTTCGGGGTGGACGCCTCGATCGCCGAGGGCATCACCTACGGCTACGGCTACGACCCGAGCTACCTCTACCAGGGCTCGGCGATTCCGGTGGTGATGTACTACTCCAACACGGCATCCGCGTGGGGAGCGGGTACGAGCACCAACGTGAGCTACGACCCCGTCACGGGCGCGTTCGATTACGTCTTCATCGTCGACTATGGATATCTGTAGGCGCTGGGCGTTCACTCGGGCGTCGAGCGCCACCAGGTGGTCGGACCCGCCTCCCGCAGTCGGACGACGATGTCCGCCCAGGGCTCGTCGGGTCGGACGTCGAAGGGGTGGTGCGGGTGGCTTCGACCGATCCGGCCAAATACTCCGCAGCCATGGTGTTCTTGCTGCTGTTGTCCTCCGTCTCCCCCCGCGCCGTCGCCGGCCCCGAGCTTCCGGCTGCACCCGAGGCCACCCAGGTCTGCACCGCCAAGGGGCGTGTCGCGCTGGATCCAGGCCTCCGCCGCCGGATCCGCGGGCTGTCGTCCTGCTCGAACGTGGTGTCTGCGCAGCGGGTGGCCGACTACATGAAGGCCTTTGCGGTGCTGTCCCGCGAGCTGTCGGACCCCACGGTGGCCTCGCAGCTGACGGGAACGGTGGAGGCGCGCTGGCTCCTGGTTCGCGACGGGCGCAGCTTTCGGGTGTTCGACGCCGAGAAGAAGGCCTTCGTCGACCCGGCCGGGTTCGTGGACGGAGACGCGGCCGACCCTGCCGAAGCCGCGTATCGGCTGGGCTATCAGGCCCTGCGCAAGAAGCGGTACGACGAGGCGAAGACCCAGCTGTCGACGTGTCTGGAGCACGAGCCCGAGCACGTGGGGTGTCACTGGGAGCTGGGCTGGGTGCACTGGGTGGCGGAGGACTGGGCGGCCGCCGCGGCATCCTGGAGCGCCGTGCAGGAACACGACCCCGACCATCCCGACGTCGACACCTGGCTCGCGAAGGCGAAGTCGAAGACCAAGGAGTGAACATGTCCACCGTCGCTGTCATCGGCTGTAGCGGCTTCGTCGGAAGCCACGTCACCGCCGCTCTGCTCGAAGCAGGGCACTCCGTGCACGGCACGCTGCGGGATGCGACCCGTCCCGGGGCAGCCTGGCTCACGCGCGACCTCGCCCCGAAGGCCCAGGGGTCTGCCGAGCTGATGCTGTTCTCGGCTCGGATGCGGGACTCCACCGCACTGAACGCCGCGATGCGGGGATGCGACGGCGTGTTCTTCTGCGCGGGAACGGAGCGCCAGGAGCCCGCCACCATCGAGGCGATGATGGGCGGAGTGCGCACGACGCTCGACGTGGCGGAGCAGTTGGGCATCCGACCCGTGATGATTCAATCCAGCACGGGCTCGATGAACCCTCCGGCCGATCGGGGAGGGGAGCCCTCGGTGAAGAGCGAGGCTCACTGGTCGGACCCCCTGCAGCAGATCGGGGTGGGCAAGTACTCCCCGGCGGCGAAGACGCTCATGGAAGCGCTGGCGCTGCGTCGGATGGAGGAGTCGGACGGAGCCCTGCGGGTGTGCATCTTCAACACGTCGCTCATCGCGGGTCCGGATCTGGGTCCAACGCCAGGTCCGAGTGCTCGGTTCCTGGCGTCCATCCTGAATGGGGAGCGGATGGCCGACACGGTTCCAGACGGTTCGATGTCGATCATCGACGTGCGTGATCTGGCGGCCCTGCACCTGGCCGCGTACGCCGATGACGATGCCAGCGGGCGGTACCTCGGCCTGAAGCAGAGCTGGCACTGGAAGGACATCCTGGCCGCGTTGGGCCGGGCGCATGCGCCCTACGCACCGCCGGCGTGGCCGCAGGACCAGCACCCCTCGACGCCTACGCAGTACGACTCCACGCGGCGAGACTCGCTCGGCGTCCCACTGCGCGGCCTGGACGCCATCCTGGGCGACGTGGTGGCAGACCTCGCAGGCCGGGGACTGCTCGGGGCTCAGGGATAGGAGAGTGTGCTCTGCGCGCCGCCTTCGTCCGGCGACCAGCGGCCCGACCAGCTGCGCTCATCTTCGGTCAGCGCCACGGTGGTGACCTGGGCCGAGACCTCGACCGACAGCGACCGCGTGACGGGGCCCGCGTTCGCGAACCGGAGCTGGGTCTCGCCGGTCCACCGGCCGAGCTCGGGGTCGTAGCCCTCGTCGGCCACCTGGACCTGCAGCGCGCGCACGTAACGCCCGTCCACCGGCCCTTCGCGCACGACCGCCACCTGGAATCCGGACAACCCGCTCACGACGTCGGACGCCTGCACGTCCCAGGTCAGGGGCTCCCGGACCACGGGCATCTTCTCCTGTGACGCGGCGAGCCCGATCTGTCGGCGACGATGGCGCGACGAGACCGAGTGGCGCTCGTGACCGCCCTTCTCGGCGCCGATCACCACCCAGTCGACCTCGAAGGTGGCGTCGTATCGCTTGAGGGACTGCACCCGGTCCGGAACGCCCGCGGCGTGCAGGTGCGCCTGGACGTCGAAGCGAAGCACACCGTCCGCGCAGGTGGGCTCCCCCAGCTCGACGCCGAAGCCATGCACGGTGAACCCGTTGGGGTGACTGTCTCCGGCGGCCAGGCGGAACCCGCGCAACCAGACGGCGGCGGGGGTCTCGGGACAGGGGATCTGCACCTCGGTCGTCGCTGAGGCCGCCTCGGCGCGGCTCCCCGAGGCCTGCATCGCGGAAGAGCCCACCCACAGGGGCCGATCGACCTGCACGCCGCGGTAGTGCAGGGTGGCCCAGGGGGTGTCGGTCGCGGTGGTGCCGTCGGCCCAGGTGCCCCCTCGAATCACGGTCCACAGCTCGCCGGTCGGAGCGTCGTCCTCCCCATCGACGCGTGCCCCGAACCCCAGGGTGCGGACCCGATGCGGTCGCTTCTCCCACTGGACCTCGAACCCGCCCAGCACCAGCGCACTGGACCGGGAGTGCGGTGGGTCCGGCTCGGTGGCCTCCGCGACGAGGGAGAGCAGGGCGATGGATCCGACGATCACGCGAGCCCTCATCGTGCCAGGCGGCAGCCGCGCGCATCGCCCAGCTGACAGGCCCTGCCGAACAGCTCCCGCGCCTTGCCGCGGTCTTTCAGCATGGAGCCCGCGAAGCGGCACAGCTCGGCATTGCCGCGTTCGCACCCCACCATGTAGGCGTTGAACGCGGCCTCGAAGTCCTTGGGTTCCACCCGCTCCAGGCTTCCTCCGAGGTTCTTGCACCCCAGATCGTCGCCGTTGCGACAGGCGATGCCGTAGACCTCCCGCGCGCTGGCGTGGTTGCCCTGGTTGGCGAAGTGCACGCCGAGGTCGTTGCACCCCATCGCGCTGCCCAGGCGGCACGAGCGCTCGAGCAGACCGGGGTCGCCGTCCTGCATCCCGGAGAGGTTGAAGCACGCCGAGGCATCCTCGAGCTGGCACCCGCGGTCGAAGCGCGCCCTGGCACCGGCCTCGTCGTCGGCGTTCCCGAGGGCGATTCCCGACGCGTTGCAGGCCTGACCATTGCCGCGGTCACAGGCGTCGTTCCAGACCTTCAGTGCAGCAGGTGGATCGGCGGGGACCCCGCGTCCTTCGAACAGATCGTAGCCGACGGTCACACAGGCTGGCGGGTAGCCCTTCTGGCAGCTGGACTTCGCGAGCGCCGCGGCGCGCTCGGGATCGGGCGTGCCGGCAGCGGGGTTGCGCAGCAGACGCGACAGCCAGTGGCAGCTCTCGAGGGGGTCGTCCTTGCAGAGGGGCTCGAACAGCTCTCTGGCGCGGGCGGGATCGGGAGGCCCTCCGATTCCCCGCTCGACGGCGCGGGCCTGGTTGAAGCAGCCGATCTCGTTGTCCGAAGCGCACGACCGGGCGTAGAGCTCGACGGCGGTGGCCGGATTGCGCTCCACCCCGTCTCCGTTCTCGTAGAGCAGACCGAGGTTGTTGCAGGCCATCGACCCACCTGGCGACTCGCACTGGGCCTGGTAGACCGGGACGGCCCGCGCGGGATCGCGGCCTTCGCCCGGTGCGGTCCAGACCCTCGCCAGCTGAAAGCACCCCTCGGGCTCGCCCTTATCGCACGCCGTGCTCAGCGCCTCGGCGGCATCCGCACGTCGGGCGGAGAACCCCGGTCGCTCGAAGCCGATCTCCTGCCCGTAGACCAGGCAGGCCGTGGCGTTCCCGCGACCACACGCCGCGCTCACCAGGCTGCGTCCGAGCTCGCGTCGCTCGGGTTCGAGGCCCTGCTCACCGAAGCGCTCGGCGAAGTGCTCGGCGCACATCTGGTCGCTTCGCCAGGTGCACACGCGCCGGTCGGGGTCGGTGATGCCGCCGCAGGCCAGCGACATTCCGAGGGTCACCCCGGCCAGGATTCCCCAACGCACACGACTCCAACGCGATGCCACGGCTCCGACCTCCACACAGGAGCCGAGTATACGTGGCGGCCATGCGCTGTGGACGATCGAGGCAACGGTGCTCTACAGCGGCGTCGGCTCCAGACAGTCGAACACGTCGGTGGTCGTGAATGCCCACGCACCGTCGCTTCGTGGCCGGCCGAAGGGCAGCAGCACCTCGGTGTTCCGCGTGACCGTGCTGAAGCTCACCAGGTCGAACACCTCGTTGCACGCGTAGCCGTTGGACGCGCAGCCCGACCGCTCGCTGCTCCAGTAGACGAACTGCTCGCCGAACGGGTTCCAGGCGCCTTCGTAGAACATCAGGCGGGCGTTCTTCGGAGGGGTCTTGCCCGAAGCGAGATCCTGTGTCCGGACCTTCCCACCCCAGTGGTCGACGACCAGGCCCGAGCCGTTCGTCGCCAGCGCGGCCCACGCGACACGGGTGTGGGACGCGAGCATCTGGTGTTCGTCCGACGTGAGCGGGTACCGGCCCACCTCGACTCCGCCCGCGACGTGCACGGCTTCGGACCCGATCTGAGCGACGAAGCCGGCTTCGTTGTCCTCGTCTGCGGTGGTCACGTCCAGCCAGTGCGCGTGGTGCGAGGTGTTCGCGAGGTCGAGCCCCGCCGGCACGTGCAGCACACGCTCGACGCCGGTTGCGGGGTCGAACGACACCACTGCGTCATCCCTCCAGGCGATCAGGCTCAGGTCTGCCGCGAGGAACGGTTCTTCGAAGCGCAGCCCCGCGACCGCTGGCGGCCATGGACCCAGATCCCGTCGACCGCACCGTGCGCCCAGGTGGAAGATGCGAGGAGTGCCGTCGACCCAGTCCTCGGGACTGCCGGTGCTCCGGGTGGGGCCGATGACGCGGAGGCCGTCGCGTCGGGTCGCACGCAGCTCGAGGGGCGTCGAGACCCGCGCGAAGCGGCCATTCGAGGGAACGAGCGGGAAACCACCCGTGCGGACGGTGTCGGCGGTCAGCAGCTGCCAGCGTTGGTAGTCGAAGAGCAGGACGTCGCCAGGCAGCAGGAGCGACGCGTTCGGCTGCAACGCCGTGCCGCCGCATGCCAGGCTCGCAGCTACGAGGCACACGACGCCGATGGCGCCGAGGAAGCCAGGGGGAAGGGTCTGCAGCATGGTGGGACTCGAGATGCGGTCATTATGTACACGGCATGCCACAGCCATTGTCGATCCTCGACCTGACCCCCCTCGTGCCGGGTTCCACGAGCACGGAATCCCTCGCCGCCAGCGTCGCGTTGGCGCAGCACGCCGAAGCCCTGGGCTACACCCGGGTCTGGTACGCCGAGCACCACGGCCTGCCAGGCATCGTGTCGACCGCGCCCGACCTGATGATCGCGCACGTCGCTGCGCACACCCGCCACATCCGGCTGGGTTCGGGGGGCGTGATGCTGCCCAACCACGCACCGCTTCGGATCGCCGAGGCGTATCGGATGCTCGAAGCGCTGCATCCGGGGCGGATCGATCTGGGGATCGGTCGTGCGCCGGGCACCAATGCTGCGACTGCCCAGGCCCTGCGCCGCGGACGCACCCACGACGACTTCCCCCAGCAGCTGGCCGAGCTCGAGGCCTGGGGGCTCGACCGGATCGAGGGGATCTCGGCAGCGCCCACCGACGTCCGCCTGCCGCCCATCTGGCTCCTGGGGTCGAGTGAGTTCAGCGCCCGGTTGGCCGCCTCGAACGGCTTCCCGTACGCCTTCGCGTCGCACTTCAGTCCGACGCCGCCAGACCCCGTGATGGCGCTGTATCGACAGGGGTTTCAGCCCCATGAGGACCGATCCGACCAGCCTCGGTCGATCCTGGCGGTGGCCGCCTTCGTGGCCGACACGCTCCAGGAGGCCGAGCGCCTCGCGCGTCCGTGGCTGGTGACCTTCGTTCGGCTCCGCACGGGCAAGCCCATCGTCCCCCTGTCCGAAGCCGAGGCCGAGGCCGTGCAGTTCACCCCGTACGAAGCACAGATCGCCCGGGTGATCCGTCAGATGATGCACCTCGGCACGCCGGAGCAGGTGGTGGCCGAGGTGGGCGACATGGCCGACCGCACGGCCGCCGACGAGGTGATGGTGGTGACGAACAGCGGCAACACCGAGGCCCGCCTGCGCAGCTACCGCCTGTTCATGGAGGCCTGGCAGGCACGGAACGCGCGGGTGGCGTCGTAGTCCGCAGAAGCGTGCGCGGAGTCAGCCGAAGACGGCACTACGCATCCCGATCGAGCCCCAGTCGAAGGCGTCGTTCGCGAACCGCACCCCGGTAGCCTCCCGGGCAGCACCGGCAGCGACCAGCAGGGGCAGCCAGTGCTCCACGGTGGGGTGGGCCAGGCGCCCGTCGTCGGTTGCCGCCAGCGCGGTGAGGCGCTGAACGTCCCGCTGTTGCAGGCTCTTCTGCACGTCTGCGTCGAATCGACTCGCCCAGTCGGGGGTCTCGGTGGTGCCGCTGCGCATGCGTCCGATGGCGTCGCGCAGGTTGTGCACGATGTTCCCGCTGCCGACGATCAGCACCCCCTGCTCGCGCAGGTCGGCGAGCTGACGGCCCAGCTCCAGGTGGCTCTGGGGGCTGCCGCGGCGGTCCAGGCTCAGCTGGATCACCGGGATGTCGGCGTCGGGGAACATCCAGCGCAGCACCGACCAGGTGCCGTGATCCAGGCCCCAGTCGGTGCTCAGGGCATCTGGGCGCTCCAGCATCGCAGCGATGCGTCGGGCCAGGTCGGGGGCGCCCGGCGCGGGGTACTGCACCTCGTACAGCGCTCGCGGGAACCCGCCGAAGTCGTGGAGGGTCTTGGGGGCGGCGTCCCCCGTGAGCCAGTGTCCGTCGAGCATCCAGTGGGCGGAGATCGCCAGGATGGCCCGCGGGCGGGGGAGGCTGGCGGCGAGTGCCGTGAATCCCTCGCTCCAGCGGTTGGTCTCGATGGCGTTCATGGGAGAGCCGTGGCCGACGAACAGCACGGGCAGACGAGCGGACATGGAGGAACTCCACGGGGTGGGCAGGCAGGCGCTCCACGAGAGCGCTCCGGCACTGCACAGGAAGTCGCGGCGAGACGGAGGCATCACTGCTTGATGTACTCCGCCTGGATCTCGAGCGTCACCTCGTCGCCCACCAGCATGCCGCCGGCTTCCAGGGCCTGGTTCCACTCGACGCCGAACTCCGTGCGGTCGATCGACCCGGTCACCCGGACGCCGACGCGCTCGTTGCCCCAGGGGTCTTTCACGACCTGCTGCAGGCCGGTGCCTTCGAGGGTGACCGACTTCGTGACGCCGCGCAGGGTGAGGTCGCCGGTGACCACCAGGCCTCCATCCCGGTCGGCCTTCACCTTCTTCGAGACGAAGGTCATGGTGGGGTGGGACTCGACGTCCAGGAAGTCCGATGTGCGCAGGTGCTCGTCGCGCTTGTCGTTGCCGGAGTCGACGCTGGCCACCTGCACGGTGACCTCCACCGTGAGGTCCTTCACCTGTCCGGGCTCGAAGTCGAGGGTGGACTCGACTTCGCGGAAGTCGCCCTCCACGGTGCTGACCATCAGGTGGGTGACGCCGAAGCCGACCTTGGAGTGGCTCGAGTCGAGCGTCCAGGTGGCCGCGTCGGCGGCGGGGGTGAATGCGAACAGGGCGAACAGGGGTGCGAGAACCGTCACGGATCCCTCCATCGGCTGTGAAGACAGCCGGAGTCATGGGTGGTGTTGGGGTGGGAGTCAGCGCAGGAAGGGCAGAACGGGCCCGTCTGGCACGACTCCACTGGGGTTGAGGGCGCGGACGCTGTAGTAGCCGCGCTTGATGTGGTCGATGCGCACGGTGTCGGCGACGCCGGGCAGTGCTCTCAGTCTATGTCTGACCAGAGCGACGACAATGCGACGCGAATGCAAGACATTGTGACCGATGTCGTCACAATGCCTCAGGAACGGAGCCCCTCCACGAGGTGGTCGATGAAGGCGTCGACGGTGACGGTGGCGACCGGTCGGCTGCGAATGGCCCAGAAGGCGGCGGAGATCGTCTCGGCCTCGGGGAGGAGCTGAACGAGCTGGCCGGTCTCGAGGGCGTGCTCCAGGAGGAAGTCGGGCTGCAGGACCACTCCCAGACCCGCGATGGCGGCTGCCACGAGCGCGTCTCCGTTGTCGGCGCAGTAGCGCACCCGGGGCTCGACGGGGGTGCCGCCCACGGTCCACCGCTGGCCGAAGGAGTCGCGGATGGTGTAGACGCAGGCGTCGTGTTCTGCGAGGTCTTCCGGAGTCCGGATCGGAGGGTGGGCTTGCAGGTAGGCCGGGCTGGCGGCCAGGACCGTCTCGAAGTCGAGCAGCTTTCGAGCCACCAGGGCGCGGTCCTCCAGGTGTCCGCCCCGGATCGTCACGTCTGCGTCGAGCAGATCGCCTCTCCGGTCGCTGAACGACGCTTCGACCGTGACCTCTGGCCACCGCTGCATGAACGACTCGATCAGCGGCTGCAGGCGGGCGAGGCCGAAGGCGAGGGGCAGGGCCACCCGCAGGGGACCACTCGGGGCCATCGGACGGCTGCTGGTCTGCGCGTCGAGCTCTGCAAGACCCCGCCACAGCGGAGCGAGCGCTTCGTAGTAGCGCAGCCCTTCCGGGGTGGGGCTGACCTGACGCGTGCTGCGGGCCAACAGCGTCACGCCGAGCTCCTCCTCGAGGGTGCGGATGCGGCGGCTGGCGTACGACAGCGAGATGCCGAGCCGCTCGGCGGCGGCGGTGAACGACCCGCGCTCCACGACTTCGATGAACACCTGCCGGGGATCCATCAGCTCGCGTCGCCCCCGCTCAGAACGCCACGCCGAGGTTGGTGTGCAGCGCGATGAACGGGCCGGACGTCCCGTAGTCGCCGATGTCGTAGTACAGCATGTTGAAGCCGGCTCCGCCCGACAGCACGAAGTGCTTGCCGAGGATCCCCGTATAGCCGACCAGGGCGCTCGAATAGCCGCCGAGCTTCGGGTCGGCCGAGCCATCGGTGGTGTTCAGACGGGCGAGTACCTGGCGGCCCATCACCCAGGGGCCTTCGGGGGCCTTTCCGAAGGGGAACGCACGCACGCCGACTTCGCCGCCGAAGCCCAGGTACGGCTCGCGTCCGTCGGTGAGGATGCCGTCGAACAGCCGTGCATGGGGTCCGGCGTACACGCTGACGTGCCGACCCACCCGGCGCTCGACCTGTACGTGGGCGTAGCCGAGGGCGAACGTGAGCGGGTCGACCGTGACGGTCCAGTCGGGTGCATCCATGTCCGGCGCATCCGTGGTCGTGGTGCTGTCCGTGGCTTCGGGCCCATCCTGAACATCCTGGACATCCTGGACATCCTGGGCATCCTGGACATCCTGGGCTTCGGAGTCGGTCGGAGCGGCGGCGGCGAGGGTGGTGAGCAGCGCGAGAAGCATGAGGCCTCCTGGATGCCCTGTACTCACCTGGTCCAACTCGTATCACCAGCGAAACATCTCTACGTCACTCGTTCATCAGCGTTACGAGTCGGAGGAACCGGGAGGATACGTGGATCTGGCGGCCTGCAGGGCGTTCGTGTGTGCTGTGAACTGCGGCACCATCACCGCGGCGGCCGAACAGCTCGGGGTGTCGCGTCCCACGTTGAGCCGTCGCCTGGCAGCGCTGGAGGAGAGCGTGGGGCTGGCCCTGCTCCACCGGACCACCCGCGCGGTCGGTCCCACTCCCGCGGGTCGCCGTCTGTACGACCGCCTGCAGCCGATGCTGGCCGAGCTCGAGGCCGTGGGGGAGCAGCTCCGGTCCGAGCGGGATGGCATCGTGGGTCGGCTGGTGGTCTCGGTTCCGCCCGCCATCGCCACCGACGTGACGGGCCTGTTGGTGGCTCTGCAGGACCGGCATCCCGGCCTCGAGGTGCACCTGCTGACCGAGGTGCGGGTCGCCGATCTCCGCACGGACACCGTCGAAGTCGCCCTGCGTGCCGGGCGTCTCGACGATCCGGATCTGATTCAGCGCCGCCTGTGTGGCCGGGACGTGCGTGCCGTTGCGTCTCCGGCGTACCTGGCGGAGTTCGGGCGTCCCTCGACCGTGGGCGAGCTGGCGTCCCACGACGTGCTCATGGGCCTGCATCCCGACGGCACGCCTCGCCACGCGTGGCCGCTGCTCGATGGAGGGTGGGTCGAGGTCTCGGGTCGGTTCCACACCGCGGATCAGGCGGCCCTGCTCACGGCTGCACTGGCCGACGGCGGTATCGCGCTGCTCACCGACGTCACGTACGGCTCGCCGGTCTCGGAAGGGCGCCTGGAGTGCGTGTTGCCGGAGGTGGTCGGCACCCGCCTGGACCTGCACGCGGTGTACGCCCGCCGCACGCTCCAGCCGGCTCGGATCCGGGCCTTCGTGGACGCGGCGGTCGACTGGTTCGGATGAACGGCTGGTGTCCTGGCCCCACGAAGGCGTGACGCCGGCGCAGTGATGCGGGTTCGAGGTCGTTAGGGCTCTGCATGCTCCGCGATGTCGCCCGTGCCGTTCTCCGCCGTCTACGCCGCTCTCGTTCGGCTGCACCCGATTCCCCGACTCCGGCCGCCCCTGCGACCCGACCTGCGGAAACGCCGTCCACACCGGGCCCGGAGGAGGTTCGCGCGCAGATCGATGCGCTGGTGAAGGCCGAGCGGGTGGTGCTGTTCATGAAGGGCGTGCCGACGCATCCCCAGTGCGGGTTCAGCGCAGCGGCGTCCGCCACGCTCTCCCGGTTGGGGGTGCCGTTCCGGGCGGTCGACGTGCTGGCCGAACCCGCGATGCGCAGCGGAGTGAAGGCCTACAGCGACTGGCCCACGATTCCTCAGCTCTTCGTCGACGGACAGCTGGTGGGCGGGTCCGACATCGTGGCCGAGATGGAGGCCGACGGGTCGCTGGCCGAGCTGCTGGGGGTCCAGACCGCCCCACCCGTTCAGCAGACCTCGCCCGCGCAGGTCGCCGAGTGGTTGGCCGGCGAGGACGTGCTGCTGCTCGACGTCCGCACGGATGCCGAGCGCTCGATCGCGTCCGTGGCCGGAGCCCGACCCCTGCGTCAGGCCGACTTTCCCGAGCTCGAGCAGCTCCCGCACGACACCCGCATCGCGTTCCTCTGTCACCACGGGGTCCGCAGTCAGGCGGCCGCCGAGGCGTTCCGGCAGATCGGGTTTCGCGATCTGCACAATGTGGTCGGGGGCATCGAGGCGTGGAGCCTGGACGTCGATCCCGACATTCCCCGATACTGACGAGGCGTTCGATGGCGTTCGACGGGTTCGAGTCCTGGGGGTGCTTCGCCGACCTCCCGTTCTGGCAGCGGAACGGGCCCGCAAAAGGCACAGATCTCCGGTCGGATCACAAGATCTGTCTGGTGGCCACCGACCTGGAGCATCTGGTCTCGGTCCTCCGCGAGATCGCCGATCGTCCCGACTGCGTCGGGGTGAAGTTCTCGGAGGGGCAGAGGGACGGCATGCACCTCGGACGCGCGGTGCTCACCACAGACCAGGCCACCGGCACGCTCGTGGCGAGCCTCAAGCAGGACCCGAAGCTCATGACCACCGTGCAGGACGATTCGTTCTTCGCTCGATTCCGGACGACGTAGGGCCGCCTGGACTCCGGCGGCTCAGGAGAACGCGTCGCTGACGTGACCGAGCTCGATGACTTCGAGGCCCTTCATCCGGACGCCCACGCCGTGCTCCGGATCCCAGTCGCACGTTCCGGCGAGCCCGAACTGGTCAGGGCCGTGGACGTAGACGGTCTGCAGCGTGTAGCGGGTGTAGAAGGGCTCTTCGTCTTCGAGCTCCTCTTCGACGAGGTCGTCCTCGAACACGTCCTCGGGGTCGTCGAACAGGCCGACGACCTCTTCGTCGACCGCGACCTCCTCCTCTTCCTCGCCGTAGTACACCCGCATCGCCTCGGCGTTCTTCTCCTTGTCGCGCTCGACCCGCTTGTCGGCTGCGGCCTTCGCGTCGTCCTCCATCTCGGACACCCACTGCTCCAGTGCCGCACGCACGATCTCGAACAGCTCGTCGCCGTGCTCGGTCACGAAGGTCTCGATGGCACTGGCGTGGTCTTCGTTCCACTCGGCATCATCGCCACCGGGGAACTGGATCTCGAGGCCCTTGGGGTTGAGCGCGTAGCCGAATGGACGGGACATGGAGGGGCTCCTTGTGGGCTGCTACGACTGGGGGTTCTGCTCGCAGGTGGCCACCGACTCCGCTCGGACGACGAGGCCACGGACCTCGGTGGTGGCATCGATTCCGGGGCCGCGCCCGACCAGGCGTCCGACCTCGTCGCCGCAGCGGTCGTACACCACCACGGCGGGCGTCGCCATGCCCAGGTCGGCTCTGTAGAGCCCCATCGCCCGGATGCCTGCTGCGTGACTGTAGGTGGGGACACCGGTGGCGTTGCTCACGCGCACCGCGGCTTCGGACGGATCGTGGGTGATGCCCATGAGGGACACGCCGAGCTCGGCCTGCTTCAGCTGGCGCATCTGGCGGGCGCAGACGGCGCACGATGCGGACTTCATGACGACCACGACCTGGGTCTGCCCAGACGGCGGGCGGGCGTCGGCGGTGGTCATCCAGGCGGCGAGGAACAGCATCATGCGGCTGTAATAGCCTGGCAGCGTCCTCCATCCAGCACACGGTCCGGGACGGTGCAGGGGTGGCGCGGTAATGAACCGTCGTGGACCCCGATGTGAAAGCGTTGGCAGAGCGGTATGGCATCGATCCGCGCGTGCTGGCCGAGCACCTGACCCGCGGGGGCGTCGAACCGCCCATGTCCACGGTGCGCTTCGACCACGTGGACGACTCGCCCGAGGCCGCGACCGAAGAGATCGACCGACCCCCGCTGTCGACCGGGAACGGTCCCCACCGGTACGAGGATCTGGGCGTGATCGGTACCGGGGGGATGGGCGAGGTCCGACGGGTGCGGGATCGCGTCCTGGATCGGAAGCTGGCGATGAAGGTCCTGCGGGTGCCTCTGGCCCACCGACCCAGCGTCTGTGCGCGGTTCGTCGAAGAAGCGAAGGCCACGGCACAGCTCCAGCATCCGGGGGTGGTGCCCGTCCACGACATGGGCACGCTGGCGGACGGGCGGGTGTGGTTCACGATGAAGGAGGTCGAGGGTCGCACGCTCTACGAAGCCATCGACGCGCTGCACGCCACTCCGGAGTCCGCGCGCACGTCCGCCCTACGATCCCTGATGGGCGCGTATCTGGCGGCCTGCGAGACGATGGCGTACGCCCACGAGCGCGGCGTCCTGCACCGCGACCTGAAGCCCGAGAACATCATGTTGGGTCGCCTCGGCGAGCTGTACGTCGTGGACTGGGGGCTCGCGAAGCTCACCGGCGTCGATGCGGATGGCGACCCTCCGATTGCAGTCGACCGCCCGCACCAGACGCGGATGGGGCAGGTGGCGGGAACGCCGGCCTACATGCCTCCCGAGCAGGCGCGTGGGCAGCTCGACGCCATCGACGCCCGAACGGACGTGTATGCACTCGGTGCCGTGCTGTACGAGATCCTGGCGGGCCGGCCGCCGTATCAGGGGGATGCCGACGTCGTGCTCGAGATGGTGCGTCGCGGTCCGCCCGTACCCCTCCACCCATCCGGCGACACCCTGGGATTCGACGATGCCTGGTCCGGGGCGCATCCCCATCGACCCGCTGCACTGGTGGAGATCTGTGAACGGGCGATGGCGCGGGATCCGGCCGACCGGTTCCCGTCTGCCCAGGCCCTCGCCGAGGCGGTTCGCAGCTGGTTGGATGGCAGTCGACTGCGGCAGGAGGCCCTCGAGGTCGTCGCGCACGCCAACGCGCTCGAAGCCGAGGCCAGCGAGCTCGATCGACAGGCCGAGGCCCTTCGAAGGCGCTCTGCCGACCTGCTCTCCGACATCCCCACCTGGGCACCCGAGACCGACAAGGCCGAAGCGTGGCGCCTGGCCGATCGGGCCGAGCAGCTGGCGGTCGAGGCCGAGCTGAAGAACCTCGAAGTCGACGAGACCCTGGGTCGGGCACTGCAGATCCTGCCCCACATCCCGGAGGCTCACGAGGCCCGCACCCGCCGACGACTCGCCGCGCACATGGCCGCTGAAGCCTCGAGGCAGCCGCGCGAGAAGCAGGAAGCCCTGCTGAGGAGCAGTGCCAGCGGGCTTCCCCGGTCGCATCCGCTGCGAAAGGAGGTCGCGGCCTACCTTCGAGGGGACGGAGCCCTGTCGCTGGTGACCGATCCCCCGGGTGCCGAGGTCGAGCTGTTTCGATTCGTGAAGGAGAACCGCCGGTTGGTCGAAGTGCCAGTGCGGCTCGTCGAGCGATCGCCGTTGGTCGAAGTCGCCCTGCCGATGGGGAGCTACGTTGCCGTGATCCGGCATCCGGACTGCATGGACGTACGCTATCCCTTCGAGATCGAGCGCTGTGGACACTGGGACGGTGTACCCCCGGACGCGACGGAGCCCCATGCGATCTGGCTGCCTCCCCGGGGCCGGTTCACCCCGGACGAACGCTACGTACCGGCGGGCTGGTACCGAGCTGGCGGCGACCCCCATCCAGCGCATCCGCCCCCGGTCCGCGTGTGGTGCGACGCCTTCGTGGTCCAGCGGTTTCCGGTCACGAACACCGACTACATCGCCTTTCTCGACGACCTGGTGGCGCGCGGTCAGCGGGATCGCGCCATGGAGCTCGTTCCACGGGAGGGACGCGGTGGGGACCCCGACCAACCGCCATTGTACGCGTTCGACGGCCAGCACTTCGCGACAGTGGTGGATGCCGACGGCGACGTGTGGCTGCCCGACGAGCCCGTGACGTACGTGAACTGGTTCGGGGCGCGCGCCTATCTGGCCTGGCTGGCCGAGCGGACCGGCCGGCCGTGGCGCCTGCCCGGTGAGCTCGAGTGGGAGAAGAGCGCGCGGGGTGTCGACGGCCGGATCTACCCGTGGGGCAACGCCTTCGACCCGTCCTGGGCACGCATCTATCACTCCGCGAAGGGGAGGGCTGCCGGGGATTACGGGCCGGCTTCCGTCCGCGATTACCCCACCGATTGCAGCGTGTACGGGGTTCGGGGGATGGCGGGGAACTGCGCCGACTGGTGCCAGGAAATCTACAGTCCCGACCTGCCGACGGATGGCGACCGGGTGCGAGTACCCGACGATCAGGAGCATCCCGGCGACGCGACGCGTCTGCGCATCGCCCGGGGAGGGTCCTGGACGGTGGCAGCCAGCGCCGCCCGCAGCACCTACCGGCATCGCGTCGAGACCGAACGAACGCACTCGTTCCGGGGGTTCCGCGGGGTGTTCTCGCTCCCAGCGCCACAGCGGTGACCGCGTCGTTCGCGAGATGGCAGTTCTGTGACAGAATGAAGGCACTCGACGACCGGAGTCGCCATGCCCCTCCCCGAAGGACACCGTCGTGTCCGCTGTCCCGCGTGTGAAAAGCGCTATGCGGTGCGGCTCGAGGACATCACGGAAGTGGGCGCCGAGATCACCTGTCCCCACTGTGCACACGCGTTCGTCGTGTTCCCGGCCGACGACCCGACCGACGACACCGGCGAACAGGTGCTCGCGGGTGGACTGACGCTCCCTCCACAGCCCGTGCAGATCCGGGGTGAGGTGTCCGCGACGCCCGCGCCCAAGCGACGCCAGCACCCCGCCCCCTCGCTTCCTTCTGGGGACTGGAATCCCAAAGCCGCGACTCAGGTTCCGGCGCAGCGCCACTCCGCGCCTGCGCGTAGCGAGATGGGCCTGGCGGTCCTCGCAGCGGGGTCCGCGGGGCTGGGCCTCGCGACGCTGTGCGTAGCGGTCGTCGTGGCCTGGCTCACACTCCGAACCGACGAGTCGTCACCGGTCTCCGGCACCCTTCCGCCCGTCCCGACGGGCCTCCCGAGCGATGCCCCCTGACGATGTCGAGGTGCGCTACTGCTCGTGCGCGCCGGGGTCAGGGGGTCACGGGGTGGCGGGCTCGTAGGTCTCGAAACCGACCCGCAGGCTCCGTCAGCTCGTGCGGTCGGGTACCAGGTGTCGCACGTCGTCCCCCGCCCAGACGAACAGCTCTGCCACGTCGTCGTCTCCGAGACCGGCAGGGAGCACAGAGCGGCCTGGACGCGCCACCGCGAGTCGAGGGCCGCAGCCATTCCGGGATCGGCGTGCAGCAGCTCGGTCATCTCTCCCTCCGGCGAAGCAGACACGGGAACAGCAGGCACACACCCCACCACGGGCCGGTGTTGGTCGGAGGTCCGCAGCCGCAGGTCCGGCCAACGTCGAATCGTACGGTGACGCGCGCATCGCTGATCGGCCAGGGCCGCTCCACTGGAGCATCGCCTGGACGATGGGTCAGCGCCAGCAGCACCGACTCCGCCTGGCTCACGTCGATGGAGGCGGCGGAGGTGTTGGTGATCGCGGTCCACTCGGGCAGGAGGATCGCAACCAGCCCATGTGGGTCGGACGATTCCAGGGTCAGGTCGAGACGCTCACCGGCGACGTCCACGCGAGCGAAGGCCTGCCCGGTGACGCGAACGCCGTCGGGTTCCCACACGGCTTCGAGCGTGGCGTCCGTCTCGAGCTGCTCGATCGGAACCTGTCGGTCGGGACCCCAGCTGGTAGCGCCGGGCAGGGCAGGTGCGATGGCGTCCGGGCCCACGTTCAGGCGGTCGATGGCGACCTGGTCCAGAAACCCGTCGACGTCGCCCGTGCGGGCTTGGAGGGCGTTCAAGACGTCCGACGACCAGTCGCCCTCGCTCGCCAGGGCTTCCCACAGCGCCGGACCCTCGGACGCGCCTGCGCCGCTCGCGGCCAGCGACAGGACCCACAGCGCGGCTCCGTACTCGTACAGACCCGAAGTGCCGGTCTCGGCCTCGATCCGCGCCCCTTCGCCGAACAGCACCGGGGCACCCGGGACGGCCTGGAACGCATCGACGTCCGCGGCCCACGCCCCCGCATCTCCGAGGGTCCAGTGCTGACTCGCCGTGGCGGTGGCCTCCCACACGTGGATCGACGGCTCGCTGAAGTCCGTGGCCCACTGGGTGATGTGGTTGAACTCGTGGGCGGCATAGGTCTCGATGTGCTCTGAAGGCAGATCGCGCGAGAACACGATGTAGGCGGGGGTCGAGCTCGCACCGTCTCCGAGCGAGGTGTCCACCCAGGCATCGGCAGCGGTCCAGGCGTCCAGGGGGTGCTGATCGACGAGGTAGAAGTCGAGCTCGGGGCCATCCACGCCGTCTGGCAGGGGCTCCCGGTAGCCCAGGCTGTCGATCTGCACGGTCCACGCGTGCTCCAGGGCGGCGAGCAGTGCTTCGGCCCGTGCGGCGTCCTCTACGCGGTCGTAGTGGCCGACCAGCGGGTGCGTTTCGGAGGCGACCCGGTACTCCAGAGCGGGTCTCGACACCTGACCACGCGGCAGACCGTGGTCCAGCTGGGGCAGGCAGGCCGCAGGGATCATGTAGAGGTTCGGATCTCCGAGGATGCCGCGTGCCACAGTCACACTCCGCTGCCAGTGTGCCAGGTTCCGTCGAGTGGCGCTCTCACAGCTCCAGCTGAACCACCTTCGGCCGCACCTGCAGTCGTCCGGTGTTCAGCCACCTCAGGATGTGTGGGCCCAGGAGGTCGTTGGGCGTGTGGACGCGCCGTGCCGTGACGGGATCGAGGCCGAAGCGGCGGTCGTTGTCGGCCTTCTGGGTCAACACCTCCAGGTCCTGACGAAGCGCGAGGTCGAGCAGGGGAGTGAGAGGCAGGCCGGCCAGGAGCGCGAGCACGGACGTTGGCGCAGCCAGACCCGCGACGAGCCCCAGCCGGCCCGGTTCGAGCGGGGTGAAGCTCAACAGGATGCGCGCCTTCAGGACGTTCTGGGCGCGATAGTCCAGCCAGACCGTGCTGGGCGGACGAAATCGGCCCTGGGTCTCGTCGATCGACAGACCTGGCAGGGTCAACATCCGCCGCAGCACGCCACTCGGTCGCGAGCGGGTGTAGATCGCGCGGACGCCGTCGTCATCGGGCTCGATGCGCACCTGGTGTACGGTTCGAGGACCCTCTGAACGCACCAGCCCCGCATGCACGAACGGGGTGTGGGTGGGATCGAGGAAGTTCTCGAGGGCGTCGAACAGGTCGCCGGGCAGCATCCGATGCACCCACGCCGCCCGAAAGCCCTCGGGAAGCGGCGCCGGAAGCGGGGAGGGCTCGCTGGGTCCGCCCCAGATGAAGGTCTGGCGACCCTGTGCCGCGACCGGACGTCCAGCTGCCGGCTGTCCGAGGAGGTGGGTCCAGTCGGGGTGCCACGCAAACCACTGGGGGCCGAGCGCCGGCCAGGTCATCGCATCCAGAGCGCCACGCCACCCGTGAGCCCGGCGCGGTTGTCGACCACCCGGGTGCGGTCGGGGAGCGGCCGGTCGATCCGCTGTGCGTGGCCGCCGCCGAGGTGCAGCATCGTGGGGTTGAACAGGGCGTGCCAGATGCCGAGGGCGTCGAACAGGGCGTCCTGCCAGGCCGACTGGCCGAGCGCGGTGAAGCCGGCCATGCCGAGGACCTGCTCGAAGGTCTGGCCCTCGCGGAACGGTGCGTGGCCGATCTCGAGGTTCGGGACCAGGCGCCCGTCCACGAACAGCCCACCCCCGACGCCGGTGCCGAGGGTGACGACCAGCTCGACCCCCGAACCCAGGATGGCACCGTAGCCCTGCACATCGGCGTCGTTGGCGATGCGAACGGGCACTCCGAGCTGCTCGGCGAGCTGTGCGGCCAGCGGGACGTGGCGCCAGTCGCCGTCGAGGTTGGGCGCGGTGCGGGTGTGTGCGTCCGTGACCACGCCGGGGAAACCGCAGCTGACCCGGTCGAACGCCCCGTGTTGGCGGGCGAGTCGAGCGATGCCGTCGATGACGGCCCGGGGAGTGGCGGGCCGCGGGGTCTCGATGCGCGTGGCCTCGGTGGCGTCCTGGCCGCGGGCGTCGAGGGCCTGAGCCTTGAGGTGGGTGCCGCCGATGTCGATGCACAGCGTGACCGGCCCGCTGGCCGTGGTCACGGGGCGTCGCCGGGGACGACGTAGCGGATGGCCGTGATGGGCTGGATGTCGTCCATGGTCTGCGAGCGGACGCGGATGCCCACCCCGCTGTTCACGAGCCACACGGTGCCCTGCTTGTCGGGCTGGAGGCCGCGGGAGCGGTCGGGATCGGTGTCGTCGTCGTAGAACGCGATGTAGGTGGAGGGCGAGAACCGGTCTTTCGGCAGCGACTGGTGCAGGTGCGTCATCCAGTCGCGCACGGCGGGACCGCGGACCTCGGGCGAGCCCTGGACGGTGAGGGCGAGGATGCCCACGAGGTTGCCGAGCTGACCGGGAGGGACGTCCGCGAGGGACATGTCGGGCGACTGCTTCACCATGGCGCGGGACCGCTCGTTGGACCGCACGACCACCGACAGCTCGCCGGTGGGCGGGAGGTGCTGCTCGGCCAGGGCGCGCAGATCGGCCTCGACTCCGGTTGCGCGGTAGTCGAAGCGACTGACCTCGGTCTCGACCTCGTGGCTGGAGACGGTGGACCCCTCGAACCACATCTGCATGGCGGGAGACAGCGGGGCATCGCCGTTGGCGTCGACGAAGGCCTTGCCCCGGGTGTACCGATCGACCTGCCAGGCCCAGCGCGTCGGGCCGTTTGTGGTCGCTGCCTGGGTCAGCTTCGTGTGGATGGGCGTGTTGGCGGCCAGGAGCGCTGCCTGTGCGTCCTGGTCGGCCGATTGCTCGGGTGCGCCGAACACGGTGACCTGGGCGGTCCACACGAAGGCGGCGCCGGGTGTGGTGGGGTCGGCCTCGGCCAGCAGGTCGTCCGCGCAGCGGGACTCGGACCGCTGGACCTTCAGCCCCGCGAGGGCCTCGTCCAGCGCCGCCTGCATCGCTTCGGCGTCGCGAATGCACGGCCAGGTGTCGGTCCAGCTCTCGTGCCCCTCGTCGAAGTCCACGAGCCCCTCGAAGCTGTTCGCGGGGGCGTCGTCGGGGTAGGCCTCGAAGCTGTGTCTGTCGGCCTCGTAGCCGTCGAGTCCGCGGGCCTGATGCCGCACGCTGGCCACGCTGAACGCCGCGCCGTAGCGCTCGGACAGGCGCGCCTCGATGGCGGCCTTGGCCTGGGCTTCGGACTTGGGACCGGCCTCGCCACAGCCGAGGAGAACCGCGAGGGGGAGGACCAGGAGCCGGGGAAGGGTGTACATCGGGGTCAGGCGAGGGTGTGGTAGACGTTCTGGACGTCGTCGTCCTGCTCGAGCTTGTCGACCAGGGCCAGGACTTCTTCGAGTGGCTCGCCGTCGAGGTCGACCAGATCGTTGGGGACGTACTCGGACTCGCTGGAGATGGGCTCGATGTCCCGCTCCTCGATGGCGGACTGCAGGTTCCCGAAGTCGTTGAAGGCGCAGCGCACGACCACCACCGGGGTGACCTCGCCCTTGTCGTCTTCGACCTCGTCGTCTTCGAGCTCGATGAGGCCGTGGTCGATCATCTCGAGCTCGAACTCCTCGCGGTCGTCGATGTCGTCGGGCTTCAGCTTGAACACGCCCTGCCGCTCGAACATGTAGGCCACGCTGCCGGACGTCCCGATGTTGCCGTTGCCCTTCTTGAAGATGAGCCGGATGTTGGCGATGGTCCGCGTCGGGTTGTCGGTGGCGGTCTCGACGAGCAGCGCGATGCCGTGGGGCGCGTAGCCCTCGTAGATGAGGACCTCGTAGTTCTCGGACCCCGAGTCGCTCGCCTTCTCGATGGCGGCTTCGACCCGGTCCTTGGGCATGTTGACCGATCGGGCGTTCTGCATGGCGCGGCGCAGCGCCGGGTTGTGGTCGGGGTTGGGGCCCCCTTCTTTCACCGCGATGGAGATCTCTTTGCCCACGCGGGTGAACGCCTTCGCCATCTTGTCCCAGCGGGCGAACATCTTGTGCTTGCGCTTCTCGAACATCCGCCCCACGGCGCGTCCTCCTCTCGGTTCATCGTCCGGTCGTTTCGGGTGCCCATGCTAACCGAGGATGCTCGCGGGCACCGGTGCCCCCGCTGGGCGACCTGGTGGCCCGTGGTGATGCTCTCACGCCCCTTCGTCACGAGGGCGGCTCGGAGGCGGCGCGGGCCTGGGAGGCGAGCAGCTTCGCCAGCTCCGCTTCGTCGCCGACCGCCCGCAACAGCCGCGCCCCTTCGGTGAATCGCGTCCGTGCATCCTCGAGCGATCCGAGGGCGGCAAGACAGCGGCCCAGGTTGCCCAGCCAAACCCCTTCTGCCCTGCGGTCGCCGAGCTCCCGGGCGATGGCGATCGCGGCCTGGAGAGCATCGTGCGCGAGGTCCGGGGTCCCCTGGTCGAGGTGAGCGGTGCCCAGGTTTCCGATCCAGAGCCCTTCGCTGCGGCGGTCGCCCAGCTCCCTCGCGATGTGCTGGGCCGTCTCGTAGTGCGTCCGTGCCTCGTCGAGATGCTTGCGGCGCTGGAGCAGCAGTCCCAGGTGTCCGAGCCAGCTGCCTTCGCTGCGGCGGTCTCCGAGCTCCCGCGCGATCACGAGCGCCCGGTGGAAGTGCGCGTGCGCGTCGTCCTCGTGGCCGCGGGCCTCGGCCAGGATTCCGAGGTTTCCGATCCAGATCCCCTCGTTCCGGCGGTCTCCGGTAGCACTCGCGATGCGACGGGCGGCTTCGTACTGCGTCTGCGCGTCGTCGACTCGCCCCTGTGCCATGTACGTGTTGCCGAGGTTCCCGAGCCACATTCCCTCGCGCAGCGGGTCGCCCACCTTCCGAGCGAGGTCGATGGCAGCGCGAAGACACCGTCGCGCCTCGTCGTAGCGTCCCTTTTCGCGGTGGAGCCCGCCGAGCGCCCCGAGCCAGAAGCTCTCGCGTCGCTCGTCGCCGAGTTCTCTTGCGAGCGAGAGTGCTTGCAGGTGGTGGGCCTTCGCTTCGTCCGGCCGGCCCTGATGGCGGAGGAGATTGCCGAGAAAGCCCCGCGCGTCCGCTTCCTGTCGGCGATCCGACAGCTTCTGGGCCAGCGCGAGGGCGGCTTCGTAGTGTGCTCTGGCTTCGCCTGGTCGGCCCGCCCTGCGCAGCGCCTGCGCCAGCACGTTGGACGCGCGGGTCCTCTCGGCGTCCGACAGCGTCCGCAGGTCGACCACGGCCTCGGCCAGCTCGACGGCGAGTGCGTAGGGGCCCTGTATCTCGAGCACCTCCCATGCGGCGCGCAAAGCCGCGACGGCAATCGGGCCATTGCTCGCAGTGGTGGCGCGTCGGCATGCCGTGAGCAGGTTGGGGAAGTCGCGCCTCAGAGCCTGGCGCCGTCCGAGCGCCCCGTGTGTGCGGAGCGAATCGAGGGCGTCGTCCGAGCCCCAGAGTGCGTAGTGCATGCCGTGTCGGGTCTCCGCCGCGACCCGTTGCGCGTCCCCGGCGTCCCCGGCGTCCCCGGTGTCCCCGAGCTGTTCGGACGCGTACGCCTGCACGCTCATCAACAGCTCGAAGCGATCGTCTGCGACGGGTCGCACGAGGGAGCGGTCCACCAGCGACTGGATGGCGTCGATGGCCCAGACGTCCAGCTCCAGCACATCCTCGGCGGCTTCCAGGGTGAAGCTCGCCTCGAAGACGGACAGTTGTGCGAGCGCGGTCTGCTCGTCGCCGGACAACAGGTCCCAGCTCCAGTCCAACGCAGCGCGCAGCGTCCGGTGTCGGTCGACGTGTCGGGATGCGCCAGCAGTCGACGACAACAACCGGAAGCGTTCCTGCATGTGGTCGATCATCTTCGCCGGGCCCATGACCCGCGCTCGGGCCGCTGCGAGCTCGATGGCGAGGGGCAGGCCGTCCAACAGCTCGACGAGGGCCTCCATCGTGCCCTGACTGTCGCCGGAGGTGCGGAAGGAGGGGTGGGTCTGTCGGGCACGTGCAACGAACAGCTCCAGCGCCTCGGACGGAACGAGGGGGTCCAGATGCATGAGGTGCTCGCCCGGAATCCCGAGCACCTCGCGGGTGGTCACGACGAAGTGGGCCGAGGTGGCCCGGTCGAGCCAGCACGCCAGGGTCTGGGGCGCGAAGCGCGCGACCTGTTCGAAGTTGTCCAGCACGACGAGACAGCGTCCACGGCCTGCGATCGCATGTCCGAGCTGCTGCACCGGATCGGCTCCACCGAGGGGGACGCCGAGGGTCTGTGCGACGGTCGACACGATGCCGTCGATGCCACGCGTCTCGGACAGGTCGCAGAACCAGGCTCCGCCGGGGTACGACGGCAGCTGCTCCCACGCGAAGCGGACTGCGAGACGGGTCTTGCCGGTGCCGCCGATCCCCAGCAGCGACACCACCTGGGCTCCGTCTTCGAACCGCTCCTTCAGAGCTGCCAGATCGGACGCTCGCCCCACGAAGCGGTCGCGCTCTGCGGGAAGGTTCTGCGGTGGTTCTGGCGGCGCGTAGGTGAGGCCGGAGACCTCTCCCACGGAGGGGGTGGGCTCCGAAGGACGGGGTCGTGCGGCGACGCGTTGGCGGATGGCTTCGGCGATGGGCGAGCCGACCTCCAGGGGGCTGGGTTCGCCGAGTATTCTCAGGTGCTCGGCGATGGCGTCGGTGGACCCGGGTCGGCGTTCGGGATCGACCTGGAGCAGGGCTTCGATCAGGGAGCGCCAGTCGACGGGGACTGCCTCACGCTCGAAGTCGCCCTGCTGTACGGCGGCCAGGAGCGCTCGTAGCGACAGGGCCCGAAACGGACGTCGCCCGGTGAGCAGCTCGAACAGCATCACGCCGAGCGACCACAGATCGGCCCGATGGTCCACGGTCGCGGCGTCGGTGAGCTGTTCTGGCGCTGCGTAGGCCGGGGTGCCCATCATCGCGCCGCTCGCGGTCGTGACGTCGGTGCCCTCGGCTTCCAGGGTCGCTCGCGCGAGCCCGAAGTCTGCGACGCGCACCCGCACCCGTCCCCGATTCTCGTCGAGCAGCACGTTCGCCGGCTTGAGGTCGCGATGGATCACGCCCCGAGCGTGGGCGCATCCCACCGCACGGAGCATGGACCCGAACACGGCAAGAACCTCGCCCTCCGAGAAGCCCGGATCCGGCAGGAGTTCATCCAGCGCGCAGCCCACGACCAGGGGCATCAGCAGCCCGGGCGCGCCGTCCACCGAGAGCACGTCCATCACCGGCAGGACGAAGCGGGGGTCGAGCTGCGCCTGGAGTCGCCCCTCGCGGACCAGCCGATCCCGGATCGTGGGTCGGACGTGGGGAGACGACCGATGGAGCACCTTGAGCGCGTGTCGCGTGCCGAGCACGGTGTGCCGCACCGCGTAGACCGTGGCCATCGCTCCGCGGCCGAGCACGTGTTCGATACGGTACCGCTCGACACGTGTTCCGGGGGGCAACGAGGCGGGGGACTGCATCGGGTCGTTCTCTGCTCGGGTCCGTCGGACGTGGGGGCGGGTAACATGTCTCGATGGTCACTCCGAGAGGATGGCCGTGGCCGTTCGGTTGCCGGACAGCGCCGTCGCCAGGGTGGACTGGCCCAGTCCCGTCGCGTCTCCGACCGCCCACAGGCCCCGGTCCAGCGGGGTCGGGAGCAGCTCGAGGTAGGGAAGGAGCCCGGCCACACGGGGGATTCCACCGACCCGCCCGCCGGAGCGTCGCGTGAATCGGGTGAACGTGCGGGGGCTCGCGCTGAAGCGCACCTGCTCGCCCTCGAACACCTCTGGGGCCAGCTGCTCGACGGTCTTCACGATGCGCTGCTGCACGGCTTCGACCTGCTCGGGGGTGGAATCGACGGGGAGATGGGTGGAGCACGACACCGCCCGCTCGCCCTCCGGAGCTCGAGGTGCACCCGGGGCCGTGGCCGAGACCAGGACGTGGTTCCCGCCGGGCAGGGGGGCTCCGGGATCCGCGACCAGCTCCAGGTGGGCCGACCCAGGTCCGAGCGCTTCGGCACGGGTGCGCAGGTAGATCATCGCTGCCCCCCAGCCGGACTGGGCGCGTCGACCCTTCACCTCGACCGGGCGGCCCGCCAGGCGCGCCAGGTCGTCCGGCAGCAGGTTGCCCACCACGATGCCCGTGTCGACCGGGCCGTGACGGGTGTGCACGTGCCACCGATGGCCGGGCAGGGCCTCGATGCGCTTGACGCGATTGGCGTAGCGAACCGTGCTCCCGTGCGACTCGATGGCGGCCACGAACGCGCGAGCCAGGTCGCTCATCCCCCCCGGCATCACGGCACAACCGCGGAAGAAGAAGTCGATCGCACCGAGTGCGACGGGGGCTTCGGCCTGGTCGGACGCCACCTGCACCGTGATCTGGCACATCGCGTCGAGCCAGGTCTGCAGCGGCTGGAATCGGGTCAGACCGAAGTGCTGGACGACCGCCGACAACGGATGGCCGGCGAAGCGGGACAGCTCCGCCCACACCCTGGCGTGCTGGAGGTGATGCGCGACCATGTCCGCCGTGACGGGGGGCAGGGCTTCTGGCGTGTCGAGGACGTGCCACAGCGCATCGGCCACCCGTTGCTGGAATGCGAAGAACCGGTTCAGCTTCGCGACCGGGGCATCGGGCTGGGCACACAGCGCGTCGACGAGGGACTGGCGGTGGTCGGTGATGGGCAGGGTCAGGCCGGGACTGCGCAGCTCGATGGGCGAGGGGAGCAGGTCGGGCTCGATCGAGACCCCGGCGCGGGACAGGGACCGCCGCATCCACTGGTGGGACTGCATGCCGGTGAGCAGGGTGGCGCCGGCGTCGAAGTGCGCGCCGTGCTTCTCGAACGTGCTGGCGCAGCCGCCCGGATAGTTGAGGGCCTCGCAGACGAGCACGTCCAGGCCGGCCTCCGCGAGGGTCAGGGCCGCTCCGAGGCCGCCAAAACCGGTGCCGATCACGACGGCGTCTGCGTGGGTCTGCGGGTCCACACCTGTTCCCTAAGGAGCTGGGGTGCGGAGATCCGGTCGAAGCTCGGCCCGGGCCCTCCTCCGGACGGGTGGCTACGAAGATCCCGCCAGGTCGGTGAGGTCGACCGGGCTCCGATCTGCAGCGGAGCTGTGACGTTCGCAAGGGATGCGCAGGTGAACGGCTTTCGCGTCTAGAATGTGCGCATGTGGCACGCCCTGATCAGCCTCGCGGCAGCACACCCGGTGGCTCCGGACCTGTGGTACCCCTTCGATCCTGCAGATCCGCTCGCGGAGGCGACGGGCGGGCCTGCGCTCACCGGAGGCGGCTGCCCACCGGTCGACAACGGCGGGAACCTCGCGACGGACGCGTACGCGGACTGCCAGGGGGCGTCGACGCTGCAGGCTGCCTGGGATCCCGTGCTCGATCACGGCGATTCCTTCACGCTCGCCGCCTGGATGTGGGTCGACGACCACGGCGACTGTGGGCCCAGCGGTCAGAAGTGCACGCTCGCTCAGCACGGCCACACCGATGCGAACGGTGTCGGATTCATCTTTCACACTGCGGGCGGCGGATTCTGGACCCAGCTGCACGACGGACAGGGCCAGGAAGGAGGATTGAACACGGGGATGTCTGTGGAGACGGGTCGCTGGGTGTGGGTGGTGACGCGGGTGGATGGCCGCGACCTGACCACGTTCTACGATGGGTCTTCGGTCGCGACAGCCTCTGTGGGGTTCGACACCGTGGCCCAGCCTGGCACCCCGCTGCGGATCGGCTGGACCGTCAACCGCGACTACTTCCACGATGGTCGGGTCGACGAGGTGTCCTACTGGAGTCGGCCGCTCACCGACCCCGAGGTGGCCTCGATCCACGCCTGGTACGTCGACGACGACGGCGATGGGTGGGCGGGCGACGACGACTGCGACGACGGGAATCCGGCCGTGGCGCCCGGGATGGTGGAGACCTGCGACGGCGAAGACGACGACTGTGACGGGTCGATCGACGAGGACCCCAGCGATGGGGCCGTGTGGTACGTCGATTCCGACGGGGACGGCGTGGGCGACCCGAACGTGTCGGTGGTCGCCTGCACGCAACCCAGCGGAACGGTTGCGAACGCAGGCGATTGCGACGACGACGACGTGCTGGTCAACCCGGCTGCAGTGGAGGTGTGCGACGGCATCGACAACGACTGCGATGGTGCGACGGACGACGCGGATGGCGACCTGATGGTGCCGCCGATGTGGGTCGATTCCGACGGGGATGGCTTTGGCGATCCGGGGGCCCCGATCGCGGACTGCACGCCGGGGGTGGCGAACGATCTGGACTGCGACGACACGTCGTCAGTGGTCTCGCCCGACCAGCCCGAGATCCCGAACAACGGAATCGACGACGACTGCGATGGCTTCGACCGGGTGCTCCACACCGGGGACACCGGGGACGCGGGCGAGACCGCAGACACGGGGAACCCGACCGACACGGGGTCCGACTCCGACGAACCGGATGTCGACACCGACACCGACACCGACACCGATGCCGACTCGGACGCGGATGCCGACTCGGACGCGGATGCCGACTCGGACGCGGACACGGATGCCGATGCGGACGCGGACTCAGACACGGATGCCGACTCGGACGCGGACAGCGACACGGACGGTGGGCCCGCGGCGCGACCGGTGTCGACGGGGTGTGGCTGTGCCAGTCCCGTCCGACCGGTAGGGCTCGTCCTCCTCGGAGGGGTGGGGATGCTGGCGCTGCGTCGCCGTCGCGTGTTGCACTCGATGTAGGCTGCCCGGGGAGGCCATGTGGATCCGCGGCTCGATGCGACGCCCATCCGCTTTCGCGCGCGTGGCCCCGTCGAGGTGTCGGGGGTGCGGGGAGACCTCACGCCGGTCGAGATCCCGGCCGGTCGCGGCGTGTGGTCCCAGGCCTATCTGCTCGCGGCCGTCCTGCTGACGCTCGGTGTGGGTGTGGGGTTCGGGACCGACGGCGGCGTGTCGATTCTCGCTGGAGGGGGGGTGGCTGCGCTCGCGGTGCTGCTGCCGACGCTCTGGCGCGCCGTCGCGGCGCAGACGGTGCGCGCGGACCGGTCGGGGTTGATGGCGCGCGGGGAGCGCTGGCCCTGGGTGGTGAGCCACGACGAGGCGCCGTGCGCTGGCCGAGAAGCTGGCGTTCCTGGCTCGGTACGAGTCGGGCAACGAAGAAGACGTCCCCGAAGCGATCCGACGGCACCGCGACCTTCGCCAGCGGGGAGTGACTCCGTCGGTCGTACCCCTGAACGCACGAGCGGCGGGCGTCCAGAGGACACCCGCCGCTGCCGTTCTGTTGTCGGGAGCCTTCGAGTGCCGTGACGTCACTCGACTCCTCCCTCGGCTCGCGCAGCGAATCAGTAGCGGTAGTGCTCGGGCTTGTAGGGGCCTTCGGTCGGCACACCGATGTAGCGGCTCTGCTCGGGCGAGAGCTCGGTGAGCTTGGCGCCGAACTTGTCGAGGTGCAGACGGGCGACCTTCTCGTCGAGGTGCTTCGGCAGCGTGGTGACGCTGATGCCGTAGGTCTCGGCGTTCTTGTGCAGCTCCATCTGGGCGATGACCTGGTTGGTGAAGCTGGCGCTCATCACCAGGCTGGGGTGGCCGGTGGCGCAGCCGAGGTTCACCAGGCGGCCTTCGGCGAGCACGATGATGCTGTGCCCACCGCCGTTCGGGCCGTGCGTGGTGTTCTTGAAGTGCCACTCGTGGACCTGGGGCTTGATCTCGATCTTCTCGACTTCGCCCTTCTTCGCCATCTCCTCGAGACCGGCGATGTCGATCTCGTTGTCGAAGTGACCGATGTTGCAGACGATGGCGTTGTGCTTCATCTGCTTCATGTGGTCGGCCGTGATGATGTTGAAGTTGCCGGTGGCCGTGCAGAACAGGTCCATCTTGCCGACCACGTCGTCGAGCTGGACCACGTCGATGCCCATCATGCAGGCCTGCAGCGCGCAGATGGGGTCGATCTCGGTGATGGAGACCTTGGCGTTCTGACCCTGGAGCGACTGGACCGAGCCCTTGCCGACGTCGCCGTAGCCGAGAACCAGGCAGCGCTTGCCGGACAGGAGCACGTCGGTGCTGCGCATGACGGCGTCGACGAGGCTGTGACGGCAGCCGTACAGGTTGTCGAACTTGGACTTGGTGACGCTGTCGTTCACGTTGATCGCGGCGAAGCGCAGCGAACCGCCCCGGAGCCGCTCGTACAGGCGCATCACGCCCGTGGTGGTCTCCTCGGAGACGCCGCGGATCTGGGCCGCCATCGGGCGCCAGAAGTTGTCGCCCTTCTCTTCGCGCACGTGCTTCAGGATGCTGTAGACGATGCGGGACTCCTCGGAGTCGCCCATGCTGGCGTCGGGCATCTCGCCCTTCTCTTCCAGCTCGGCGCCGAGGTGGACGAGCAGCGTGGCGTCGCCACCGTCGTCGAGGATGAGGTTCGGACCGCCGTGCTCGGGCCAGACCAGCGCCTGGAGCGTGCACCACCAGTACTCGGCGAGCGTCTCACCCTTCCAGGCGTAGACGGCGGGCCCCTTCGGGTTCGCAGCGGTGCCGTTCGGACCGGCTACGACCGCGGCGGCCGCGTGATCCTGGGTGGAGAAGATGTTGCAGCTGACCCAGCGGACCTCGGCGCCGAGGGCGATGAGCGTCTCGATGAGCACGCCGGTCTGGATGGTCATGTGCAGCGAGCCCATGATGCGGGCGCCCTTCAGGGGCTTGTCGTCGCCGTACTCCTCCTGCAGCGCCTTGAGACCGGGCATCTCGTAGAGCGCGAGGTCGAGCTCCTTGCGGCCGTAGCGCACGGCGTCGTCGGACAGATCGGCCACGCGGTGGGGCAGGCCGGAGAACAGGGCCAGGCCGGTATCGAGGAACGGCTTGGAATCGGTGTTGGGGCGCTCGGACATGGGTACCTCGCTGGAGTGATCGGGACTTGCTTCATCCGCCTATCCGGATGACCGGATGACTGGCGGGTGGCTTCGCACACAACGTAACGAATGGATCTGTGGCTGTCGACGGATCGTGCGGTAGGGTCGGGCATGGAGACCCGTCCGCTGACCGACGCCGAGAAGTCGTGGGTGAACGCGCATCAGCGCTCCAAGTCCCGCGTCCTGCTGGTGGCCACCGCCATCGTGGGACTGCTGGCCGTGCTGTGGCCGGCCGCACGCAATGCGCCCGAAGAGTCCGACCCCACGACGGCTCAGCGGCTCGACGGCCGGATCGACAAGCAGTGGCGGGGTACTCCGAAGGCTCCGATGCTGGTGGTGACCGTCGGGGGGCATCGCGTGCTGGCCGACCACGTTCCCGGACTCGAAGACGGGGAGGTGGCGGCGGTCTGGGTCGTGGAGGTCGGCTACGGCGATCGCGTGGTGATCGCGGTCGACGACGGCTGGTCGGCCGTCTGAACGTCGTGATGCATCAGTCGAGGGGATGCGCGAAGAGGGCGTCGGTGTCGACGGAGTACACGCCTTCGTCGCGACGATGGGTGGTGCCCTCGGGCAGGACGGAGCGGAGCAGCTCGAACTCGGCCTCGTCGAACTCGTAGACCTGGAAGTACCCGGAATCGTAGCGCGGCGATCGATGGACGAGCTCCGCGGTAGCGGGGTCGTAGACGATCGCGTGGTCGTCGCTGATCACACAGCGTGCGCGAAGCACCCCGCGGACCTCCAGCATCCCATCGTTGTAGTCGCCGTACACGTAGCCGGCGGTGTTCAGATCGCCGCCCACGGCGATGCTCCCCGCGGTCCACAGGTGGCGCGCCGTGATCGACCCGCAGACGGCGAGTACGTCGCTCGTCTCGTGCACCACGAGCGTCCCCTCGAGGGTCAGGTCGCCGACGACCAGCAGGGTGCGGTCGACCTCGAGGTCGCCGTCCAGGGTGGTGTCGCCGAGCAGCACCCGCACCTCTCCGAAGTGGAGCACATCTGGAGTTTCCAGCTCGGAGAAGCGCGCGGGGGGCCGTTGGACGCCGAGTGCCTGCAGAACCTTGCCCATCGCGAGCATCTCGGAGTGGGTGCGGGGCGGGGCCAGCTCGAAGAGCTCCTGCACGGTGGGCGGTTCCAGCTCCACGGCAGCCTGCAGGGTGCCGATGTCGGGCCGGTCGTAGAGGAAGGGGAGGCTGGACAGATCGAAGGCGTAGGCCGACCAGTCCAGGGGCAGGGGTGTGTCGGTGGAGTCCATCAGCCCAGCTCCAGGTAGTGGTGGGGTGTCATCGTCGTCTTCCTGTGCTGCGAGTGTAGCGATGAACCTGAACATCGGCCGCTGAGACGGACTGAGACGCGCACTTCGGCACAGGCCCTGGGTCACTGACAGGTGGGAACGTCGGCGACGGTGAACGTGCCCGAGCCATAGCGGGCGATCGTCGCGTGGAAGTCCTGGCTGGCGAGCAGGTTGCCGCCCACGAACAGGACCTCGCCGCATGTTCCCCAGGCGGCATGGAAGGTCTCGAACGAGACGGGGGTGCCGGGGACGTCCCATGTGTTGCCGTCGAACCGGCCGATGGTGCCCGAGAACCCGGCGACGAAGACGTCCTGCTCCGGTGCGGTCCACACCCCGTTGAGCGGCCCGTTCAGGCCGGTCGGATCGACGTCCGACACTGCAACCGACCCGTCTGTACCGGGCTGGATGCGCTGGACGATCGGAAAGGCCGTGCCGCCGACGGCCCACTGGTCGGTGTCGTCGCGACCGCGCACGGTGAGGAGGCGTTCGGTCTGATCGAAGGGCGTGAGCGCCTGGTCGGCGGGAGCGGTGGGGTCGATCCGGAGCCCCACCCCGTCTCCAACGATGGTGCGGCCCCACACCTTGAACGGCACGCCGGAGATGCCCCCCAGCGCGAGGGACCAGGTGCCGCTGGGCGCACTGTCGCGCACCCAGACCTCGCCGGAGTCGAGCGCGAAGGGGTCGCCGCCGACGGCCCAGACGCGCGCGCCATCGTCGTACACGCCGTACAGGGTGATGTCGGACGGCACGTCTTCGCGGGTGCGCACACCATCGACGTCGTGGAGGACGGTGCCGTTCTCGCCGACGGCGTACCACTCGGACCGGCGGCTCCCGTGGATCCACCACAGGGTGGACTCGGTGACGGCGGGTTCCGTGCACAGCGATGCACCGTCGTACCGCACGATCTGGCCAGGACCGCTCCCCGGAGCGCCGCCGACCATCCGGACGATGCCCCCGGCATCCCAGGCGGAGAGCAGCACCCCGTCCGAGAAGCCATCCGCCAGCAGGGACCACTCGGCATCGTCGGCGACGGAGCAGTCCCGGCCGGTGTCGGCAGTGTCGAAGGGAGTGGGCGGGTCGGTGTCGGCGGTCTCGGTGGGCGTCGCGCCAGTGCAGGCGGCGACGACCAGCGCGAGGGTGGAGGGGAGCATGGATCACCACGGGGATGCCGCAGGATAGCTCCCGGATTCATCAGGGACGATTGCTGGAGCGTCCGAGTCGACTTGTCACGCGGGGGTGCAGTGGGTGGATGTCTCCGAAAATTTGCTTTTAAAGACGGTTTATGCGGGAGGATGCCACGGAGTCACGGAGGACACGAAGGATTGCACGGAGCCAGTTGTGGTCGTCAGAAGGGTCCGATGCGCGCGAGACCGGGATGGCCGGCGTCGTGGATGCGCCAAGGTTCGTAGAGGTCGAGGTCAGAGGTCGTGGTGGTGGTCGCGGGGCGAACGTCGCCCCCAGATGACGACCGACCACCTCCACCACGACCGACGACCACGACGCACGTTCGCGTCACAGAGCACGTCGTGTTCACAGGGCTGTTCGTGCTCTGAGTCTCTGACGACGCTGTCTCTGCGGGGCCTCCCCCGATTGGTCCGATGGACCTGTTCGGCATGCTCGTCCGCTGCGTCTCTGTGCGTGAGCCCGAATCCGACTGGCGGAATCGCTGGCCGCCGCCGTCCGGGTGGTCTCCGAAAGACAGACCGGGTCGACGGGCGGGAGTGGCTGCTGAAGAGGCTCGGGCACACGCACAGAGCTACATGGGACGACGAACGATCGGCAGGAGCGGGTCGATCGGCAAGGCAATCGGCCGTTCCGTCTGGCATGACCCCATCGACCCCTCCGTACCACGCGATCCGTTTCGGCTCATAGCGCAGCTTCGAAAGCGCGTATGGGGCCAGCTTTGGTCGTCAGAACGGGTCCGATGCGGGCGAGACCGGGTTGGCCAGCGTCGTGGATGCGCCAAGACTCGTCGTGGTCGAGGTCGTGGTGGAGGGGGTCGGTCGTCATCCAGGCCAACCACGTAGGCCCCTCGAACGACCTGCCACCGCCCCGCTATCGGAGCTTCCCGACTGGCTCCGCTCAGTCGTTTCCTCCTGGGTGCCACCAACACGACCACGGCGGGTGTTCGCGCCACCACAAGGCGGGCCATCCCGAAACCGCTGACCTGCATGCCCGACGACGGCGGATGGCGGCTACCGCTCGCATGGGCCGCGAAACGTCTTCTTGGGCCCTGGCCAGGCCGTCATGACCCCGTCCCCAGCTGCTGAACCTGGCCCACCCGACCGCCGCTGTCAACGCGGCCGACCTCTTCAAAAGTCGCTGTCGCTCCTTTCTGCAGAGGTTCCCGGCCGCATTGACAGCGACGGCCGTGCGGTCCCGATTCGCAGCAGGCGATGGGGTCACGACGACCCGGCCGAGGACGCAACCGATGACTCGCTTTCCCTTCCCACACGAACGGCTCGACGCCTTCCACCAGGCGCGGCACGCCCGCAAGCTCGCCTGGCGCTACACCCGAACGCTGCCAAGGGGCTTCGGCGACGAAGCATCGCAGATCAACCGAGCGGCGGCATCCGTCGTGCGCAACCTCGCGGAGGGCGCCAATCGCTACAAGCCGCGGGAGAAGATCCAGAAGTTCGAGATTGCCCAGGGCGAGGCCGGCGAGGTGGCGGCAGCCATTGCCTCGCTGCTGGACATCGAGATAGGCGATTCGGCCCTCGCCGCGGGCGTCCTGGCGGCCATCGGTCGCGTTGGCGCCATGCTGACCGGCCTGATTCGCCACTGCCGCCGCTAGGTCGGCTCGGCCGGGAGCCCCGCTCCCGGCCCTTCACTGGTCCGAAAGCCGCCGGATACACAAGCTCGGATGGTCTGAATAGGCCGATCCGTTTCGCGTGGTCCCTACAGTCCCCCGTGCTCTCCGTGACTCCGTGGCGTCCTGGCGATCGTCGAGGATAAAGACGTTCTACCAAGAAGATCAGGGCGCGTACACCGCAGTGACGGTCGCCGAGTCCGATCGCACGACGCCGTTGGAATCGGTGGCCACGGCGTCGACCTGCAGCGTGTTGCCCGCGAGGTCTGGAGGCAGGATTCCGAGCGCCGAGGTGTCGACGAACCCGATCATCCCGAACCGCACCTCGCAGTTGCCGGCGGGGTTCATGGGTGCGCCGAACCGCTGAGCCAGCACGACCACCTCGCCCGAAGCGACATCGGTGACCGTGAACGTCAGGTCGTACGGTCCGTCCATCTGGCAGGCCTGAATCGCGTGCCAGACGTGCCAACCCCCCTGAACGCCGGCCTCGATCTCGATCTCGGCGCCGATGGGCTCGTACAGCAGCTCTCCTTCGCCGACGAGCACGAAGACGGGGTCGATGGGATCGGTGTCCGTATCGGCGTCGGTGTCCGCGTCACTGTCCGCGTCTGTGTCTGCATCGGTGTCCGCGTCTGTGTCTGCGTCGGAGTCGGCATCGGTGTCTGCGTCGGAGTCGGCATCGGTGTCTGCGTCCGAGTCCGCATCGGTGTCTGCGTCCGCGTCGGCATCGGTGTCTGTGTCCGAGTCTGCATCGGTGTCTGCGTCCGTGTCCGCATCTGCGTCCGTCTCGACGGGCGTGTCGGTGTCCGATCCCGACGAACACCCCATCAGCAGGACCAGCAGCAGCGGGTGCTTCACAGCGACTCCTGCATCCAGGCCAGCAGATCCGCGAGCTCCTGATCGTCGTAGAACCCGTCGAATCCGGGCATGGTCCCGACCCCGTCGCGGATCACCAGCACGACCTCCATGTCGGATCGCCGGTCGAACAGGTCGATGAGCGACGGACCCCGAGACGTGCCGCTGCCATCCAGGCTGTGACAGAGCGCGCAGTCGGAGGCGTACAGAGGCTCGCCGGCAGCGGGATCGCCGGTGAGCAGCAGCGCGGGGTCGGTGGGGGGAGGCGGCTCGGGTTCGGGCTCCGCCTCGCAGCCGACGAGAATCACGGAGAGGGCGCACAGCACGGGTCGGAATCTCATGAACGCTCCAATACCGCGGTGAACAGCCCGGGGCCCTGGGACTCGGGGTCGGCTGGCAGGTCGGTCCACCGGAGCAGGGTCAGCTCGGACGGGAGCGCGCGCTCGAGCAGGTCGGCGTCGAAGCCCAGGTGCGCATGCCCCATGGTGTCGCGGTAGGCCGTGCGTTCGTGGGTGCGCATGTCGGTGATCGCGATGCGACCGCCGGGGGCCACCACCCGTGCCATCTCGGCGAAGGCCGCCCCCAGATCCGGTACGTGGTGCAGGACCAGGATGCACAACGCCATGTTCGCTTCGCCCGTCTCCAGCGGGAGATCCTCGAGCCAGCCTTCGCGGAGCACGATGTTGTCGAACTCGGCGGTGCGCTGGCGTGCGGCGTCGAGCATCCGGGCCTCGCGGTCGATGCCGATGATGCGACGAGCGACGGGTGCGAGGGCCGTGAGGTTGGGGCCGGTGCCGCAGCCCAGCTCGACGATGGTGCCGGGGTCGGAGAGGAGGCCCAGCAGGGCGGGCAGGATGAACGACTCGCCGAACAGCTCGGTGCGCAGGGCATCCCACTCGGAGTGCATGCGGCCGAAGAACGTGGTGCTGTCGACGCGCCGGGCTTTGAGGACCGCTGCCCGTCGCTCGCGATCCTCGTTGGCCTGAGAGGTCTCGGCGTGGCGGGGTCGGACGACGTTCCACAGCTCGGTGGCGGCATCGGGAAGGTCGTCGACCATCCGGAACCAGCCCGCACTGCCCTCGGCGCGGCGGCGGATCCAGCCGGCGTCCTTGAGGGTCTTGAGGTGCCGGCTGACCGTGGACTGAGGCAGCTGCAGCGCCTGGACGAGCTCTCCCACCGCGAGCTCCTCGTCTTCGAGGACGTAGAGGAGGCGCGCTCGCGTCGGTTCCGCGAGCAACGCCAGCTGGCGGTGGAGATCCATCCGGCGTCAGCCGATCAGAGGCTCATCAGGTAGGCCTCGAGAGCGTCCATCTCGCCGTCGGTGAGGGAGGACGTGTCGCCCATCTCGCCGTTGCGGGCGGTCTCGAGGACGGCGCGAAGCGTGGGCGCGCTGCCGTCGTGCAGGTAGGGGGCGGTGGCGGAGATGCCTCGCAGGGACGGGGTGTTGACCGCCGCCAGGCCGTACATGCTGTGGTGTTCGCCGTCGGTGAAGGCGGAACCGGGCATGTGGCACTCGGCGCATCCGACCTCGGCGCGGTTGAAGACCTCTTCGCCCTGGGCGACCAGCGGATCTTCGAGCGCGAAGACGGGCTTGCGCACGGGGCGCGTCCAGTCGACGAAGTTCTGGATGTCGTCGTAGTCCTGCTGGCTCATGTCGAAGCCACCCATGCGGATGGTGCTGGTGAGCTCGGCTTCGGCTGCGACGGACGCGACGTCGCCGGTCCAGGTGACGGGATGGGTCTCGCTGACCCGACCCGCGAGCGAGGGGGTCTGGCGACGCTCGGGACCGAGCTGCCAGGTGAGGCCGTCGTCGCGGCCCTCGAAGTGGCAGGTGCTGCACGACACGCCGGACCCGATGGCCTGCATGTCGGTGTTGCGGGCGCCGTAGAAGAGATCGCGGCCGGCGCGGAGGCGGTTGGCCTCCTGGCTGCCGTTGTGGAACACCGTGAGGTCGCGATCCATCTCGATCTGGACCTGTGCGCGGGCGGAGTCGGACGTGGCGTCGTCGAGCCCGTGCGCACCGCGCTCTTCGACCCGACGCATGGCGTTGGAGGGGTCGAGGTTGGTGGCCGAGACGTCCATCCAGTTGTGGACCCAGGCCTGCTCGTCGTCGAGCCAGGCCACGCCGCGCGGACCGGAGCCGCGGAGCAGGGCGATGGTGGAGTGGGGGTGCTCGGTGTAGTTGTGGCTGGTCGGGATGTCCTGGGCGGCGGGCGCGATCCAGAAGTCGTGCGTGGCGCCGCGGTCGTAGTCGAGGGCACCCACCATCACGACGGCGTCGCTGGACTCCATGGAGACGGCGTAGAAGAAGCCGTCCGGCGAGATGGAGACGCTGTTCGGGTAGCTGCGGATGGTCTCGCTGACGAAGTCCTGCTCGATGAAGCTGGCCAGGAAGATCGCTTCGGCGTCGGCGTCGATGGCCTTGCCGTTGGGCTCGAGCGGAACGGCGACCACGGCGCTGTTGAACCGGCCCAGACCGGGCAGCGGGTTGATGTAGTAGCCGGTGGTGGGGTCCTGAGTGGGCGCCAGGCCGGGCTGCTCGCTGTGGTTGTCGACGTAGATGGCCGGGACCACGAGTGTCTCGCCGTAGGGGTCGATCGCGATGTCGCCCATCAAGCGCACGGTGGGCTCGAAGATCACGCCGTCGACCTCGCGGGTGGTGACGGGGAGCTCGACGACGTCGACCGTGCCGTCCGGATCACCGGACTCTTCGTCGGTGTGCACGTCGTAGACGACGCGGCTCCGTGCGCCCGCGACGTAGAGGTGCGAGCCGTTGGGGTGCAGGGCGAGCCAGCGGGGATCGCCCGGGACGTCGACGCTGCCCGTGACCTCGTGGCTGGAGGGGTCGATGCGGACGACCTTGTTCTCGACCGAGAGCGTGACGTAGAGGTGCCGACCGTCTTCGCTGGACACGATGCCGTGGGGCTCGGTTCCGACCGCGATCCGACCGATTTCTTCGAAGCCGGCGGCTCCGGCCTGGAGAACGGCGACCTCGCCGGTGCCGCGCAGCGTGACGAACGCCTTGTCGTCGACCCGGGCGATGCGGGTGGGCTCGGAGCCCTCTCCCAGATCGAGGATCTGCATCTCGCCGCCGTCGGTGGGGACGATGCTGACCGAGCCTTCGTCGACATTGACCTGGTAGAGCGCGTCGTAGTCCGCATCGGCGACCATCGTGCGGCTGCCGGTCTGGAAGCGCGCGTCGTCGAGGACGGGCGACGTGCTCGTGCAGCCGACCATCGTAGTGAGGGCCGCCAGTGCGACGCCCGAAAGAAGCGTGTTGTTCATGTTTTTCACCCGTCAGGTCCGCGCCAACGTGAGGATAGCGCGCGTTTCGGCGACCGCCAACCGCGAATCGCCTGGAGGTCTCGACGGGAAGATGTCGCGTTGGGCCCGCATGCTTCACTTACGGCGGCTTACTTGCGGTGAAGTAAGTATCCCCTGAGTGACGCGGCCCGTACACAGAGCAGGTGGGGATTCATCCTCTGTGCACGGGCCGACGTCGAAGAAAGCGCCCGGAGAATCCACCCCGTTCAGCAGGTGGGGGGTTGCTGCGAAGCGATGCTCCGGACGACGTAAAGGAGGCGACCCAGAGGAGGTGGGAAAGAAAAAAGACCTCTGGGTCGCATCGAACTGGAAATTGCTCAAAGATCGGGCGGCGGCCTTCTCGTTCGGCGCGCGGCTGATCGTCGAGCGTTGGCCCACGGACGGTGGGCGAACAGGGTGAGTCACAGAGAAATCGCGCCGACAGCAAATGGCTGCCTTCACGCTGAGTATACAGGCTGCTCGGCGATACGCAAGACCCGGTGTTCAGCGGTGTTCTCACGGTCTGCTCACAGCGCGAGGCCCATGCGCCCGATGATCTCGTTCATCACTTCGCGGGTGCCGCCGCCGATGGGCAGCAGGCGGGCGTCCCGGAGGAACCTCTCGACCCGCGCCTCACGCATGTACCCCATGCCTCCGAGGATCTGGACGGCTTCCCAGCAGACCTCGCGCGCGACGTCGCCCGCGTGGTTCTTGGCCATGGCGACCTCCACCGGTGCGCCTCCGCCCTGCTTCAGTCGCCCGGCGGCCGCGTAGGTGAGGGCGCGCGCACTCGCGATCTTCGTCGCCATGTCGGCGAGCTTGTGCTTCGTCACCTGGAACTTCGCGATCGGACGTCCGAAGGCGACGCGCTGCTGGGCCCATTCGTAGGCGTCCTCGAACGCCAGACGCGCCAGCTGGTAGCCGTTGACCGCGAGCATCAGGCGCTCGGTCTCGAAGTTCTTCATCAGCGCGAGGAACCCCGACCCCTCGGGCCCGATGCGATCCTCGACGGGAACGCGGACGTCCTCGAGGTGCAGCTCGGCGGTGTCGCTGGCCCACCAGCCGTGCTTCTTCAGCCCGCCCGAGGCCGAGAACCCGGGCGAATCGGTCCGGACCGCGAAGAAGGTCAGCCCCCCGTGGGGATCGTCGCTGGTGCGGGCGAGCAGGGTCACGACGTCGGCGCGCATGCCGCTCGTGATGTAGGTCTTGCTGCCGTTGATCACGTACGAATCGCCATCCCGCACCGCTCGCGTGGTGATGCCCGCCACATCTGAGCCGGTCCCGGGCTCGGTGATCCCGAGTGCTGCGATGTGCTCGCCCCTCAGGATCGGAGGAACGATTCGCTGTTGCTGCTCGGGTGTGCCGAGCTCGAGGATCGGGGGCAGCGCGATCGACAGGGAGCCGAGGCCCACGACCACCCCGGTGGACCCGCCGCGCAGGAGCTCTTCGCCGAGCACGATGCCGTGGAACACGTCTCCACCGCCTCCCCCGAGGGCTTCGGGGTACACGGGCGCGAGCAGTCCGGCCTCGGCGGCCTTGTCGTACAGCTCGCGCGGGAAGCTGCCGGCTTCTTCCCATGCGGTGGCGTGTGGGGCGATCTCGGTCTCGGCGAACCGGCGGGCAGCCGTGCGGAAGGCATCGTGACTCTCGTCGAACCAGTGTGCGAACAGGGCATCGTCGAGTGCGGGAAGAGCGAGTGGACGCGACGCGTGCATGACAACTCCTGTCTGGGGCGGGGTCGGGAGGGCGGGTGACCGCTCGGCCAGCTATACCGCGCTTGATGGAGGTCGCGATGGCGAACCCGTGGAACTCGATGAAGCAGTGGTGGGCGCTCCCGACGTGCGCTGTGTTGATGGCATGTGGGACGCGGATCGCCGAGAATCCGCCGACTCCGATCGGGGGGGACGCCGACACGGACACGGACACGGACACGGACACGGACACGGACACGGACACGGACTCGGACACCGATGCCGACACGGACGCCGACACCGACACCGATGTGGGCCCGGGCACGATGCTCATCAGCGAGGTGGTCGACAACGCCGACCTCGCCAACGCCAAGTACGTCGAGCTCTACAACGCCTCGTCTGCCCCGGTCGATCTCACGGGCTGGTCGATCCGCCGCTACGCCAACGGCAACGCCACGAGCCAGGACGTCGAGCTGGTGGGCGTGGTTCCCGCGGGGGGGACGCACCTGGTGGGCAACAACGAGACCGACTTCTCGAATGCCTACGGATTCGGCGCCCAGCAGTACAGCGCTGGCGTGATCTCGGGCAACGGCGACGACGTGTACGAGCTGTACTCGGGTGTACAGACGATCGACGTGTACGGCGTGGTGGGCGTGGACGGCACTGGAGAGGCCTGGGAGTACGAGGACACCGTCGCCCGCCGCAACGCCGGCATCGTGCTCGGCAACCCCGGTTTCGACGTGTCCGAGTGGACGCTCACCCCGGGCGCGGCCGCGGCGAGCCCCGGCGTCCGTTGATGCGGGCGTTTCACAGCACGGTGCCCGGAGACGCCTGATGGGACGGCCTCGCGCGCCTCTATGCCTCGTAGCGACCGGCGGAGCCGAAGGGCTGGCTTCCCGGGTCGCCGACGAGCTGGGCGTGCACGTCACCCACAGCCACGACACCTGGTTCGCGTGTGGCGAAGGCAAGCACGTGATCGACGCGAACGTGCGGGGCACCGATGTGTACGTGTTCGCCAATGCCGTGGTGCCGGGCTCGGACCGATCGGTGTACGACCGGCTGGTGATGGCCCTGCACGCGGTGGACGCCGCGCGATGTGCCGACGCAGACCGGGTCACGCTGATCCTGCCGTACCTGCCCGGCAGCCGTCAGGACAAGCGGAAGAACTGGGTCCGCGAAGGGGTGTCGACCGGCTTGTTCGCGCGGCTGTTCGAGGCCGCCGGGGTGTCGATGCTGATCACGGTCGAGCCCCACAACGAGGCGATCATCGGGTGCTTCCGTCCGCGGGACGCCGTGTTCGAGGGCATCGACGTCACGCGTTCGTTCTCGCGATTCCTCCGGGCGTCCGGCCTTCGGTGCGACGTCGTGGCCTCGACCGACGTGGGGGGCCTCGAGATGGCCCGCGAGTTCGCGGCCTGCCTGCAGTGCGATCTGGTGGCCCTGTCGAAGGAGCGCGACTACAGCCGCCCCAACACCGTCGCAAAGACCACCCTCATCGGGCGCGTGTCCGGCAAGAGCGTGATGATCGTCGACGACATCGTGGACACCGCCGGAAGCGTGGTGTCGGCGGTCGAAGCGCTCTGGGACAACGGCGCCACCGACATCGTGGTGTCCGCAGCGCACATGTTGCTGTCGGGGCCTGGCTGGGACCGGCTCGAGAAGCTCCAGGACGCCGCGAGCGCCCGGGGAACCACGGTCCGGGTCGCGGGCACGAGCGGGATCCATCACCCCGATCCGCCCGACTGGTACAGCGAATTCCCGGTGGAGCCGCTGCTCGCCAAGGTCATCCGCTCGGTCAACACCCGCGGCAGCGTCCGCGCCGCAGAGGAGCGCCCTCCGCGCGAACCGTGATACGGTTCGGCCGGTCTACTCCTCCCTCAACCAGGCACACCGGCTCTCTTGGCGACGAACCAACCCACCTCCCTGGCCGAAGGACGCTATCTCCTGGTCGAGCAGCTCGGCGAGGGTGGTATGGCCACGGTCTACCGCGCGTTCGACCAACGTCTGCAGGTCTGGCGCGCGGTCAAGATCCTCTCTCCCGACTTCGCCGGGAAGAAGAAGATCCGTCGGCGGTTCGAGGCCGAGGCCCAGACCATGGCCCTGCTCGAGCACCGCCACATCGTGCGGGTCTACGACGTCGGGCGCGAGGGAGACGTCGCGTACATCGTGATGGAGCTCCTGCTCGGGGGATGTCTGGTCGACTGGCTCGAGCACCACGGCCCGATGCCGCCCCGGATGGCCGTCGACGCGATCGTCGAGACGTGCGAAGGGCTCGCGGCCGCGCACGCGAAGGGCGTCATCCACCGCGACATCAAGCCGCACAACGTCCTGGTCACGGCCGAAGGCGTGTGCCGCGTGACCGACTTCGGCATCGCGCGCGTGGGGGACTCAGAGAGCTCGATGACCAAGACCGGCAGCGTCATGGGCACCTGGGGCTACATGGCGCCGGAACAGCGCACCAACGCCAAGGGCGTGGACGCGCGGGCGGACGTCTACGCGGTGGGGGCCACCCTCTACAGCCTGCTGACCGATCGCATGCCGATGGACCTGTTCGCAGCGGATCGCGACTCCTCCATCCTGGAGGGCGTCGACGAGCACCTGCTGAACATCCTGGTCAAGAGCACCGAGTACAGCCGCGAGGATCGCTACGAGTCCGTGCTCGAGCTCCGAGATGCCCTGAAGGCCGTCTACGACGAGCTTCCTGCGGTGCCCGCCGACACGCCTCCCTTGGCGGTCGATGCTCCGGAGAATCCCGCTCCGCCAGACCCCACGCAGTACGAGAACGCCACCCGGCACGGAGACTCCGGAGGCCCGACCAGCGGCCAGAAGATGTCGGGGCAGACCGCGGCCACGCTCCTGCCGAGCGACCTGGACAAGGCCTCGACGGATCCCGCACCCACCATCCTTCCCGGCGAAGGTGCCGATGCCGCGACCCCCGCGCCGGCCGAGCGCCGGGTGGAAGGCGGCCACGCCATGACCATGCCTCCCGAAGAGGTCGCGGTCACCCAACCGGGTGCGATCACCCGTCAGAGCCGGCCGGTCTTCGATCCGTCGTCCCTCGCGCCGACGCAGATCCTCGACGAGGATCAGGAGGAGTCCGACGCGACCGGGGCTGCAATCGCGCCCGCGGTGGCGGCCCCGCCCACGGGTGGAGGCGGTGGAGGCGGCATCATGACGGCCTTCTACGGAGCTGCGGCCGCAATCGCGGCTGTGGGCGGGCTCATCGCGCTCGTCGCGGGCATCGTGGTGCTCGTGAACATGTCCAGTGGTCCGAGCGGCGACCCCCAGCCCGACCCCGTGCCCACCGCACCGGATCCCACGCCGGATCCCGATCCACAGCCCGACCAACCGGATCCCACGCCGGATCCCGATCCGCAGCCCGACCAACCGGATCCCACGCCGGATCCGACTCCGAACCCCACGCCCAATCCCCGGCCGAATCCCACGCCGGTTCCGACTCCGAACCCCACACCGACCCCGGATCCGGTCACCCCCGATCCCGTGCCTGCGCCCGATCCCGCGCCGGTCGCCAGCGGCCCGTGTGTGGAGCCGCAGCCCGCCAAGAAGACCTCGAGCGGCAAGCTGCTGTTCAAGGCCAAGTGGTGCGGCGATGGCCCGATGGACCGCTCGGTGCGGGTGGTCCTGCACCATCGCGTCGCGGGGGGCGGCAACTACCGGAACGTCGACATGGGCGTGCTGAGCGGTGCCTGGCTGACGTCGTTCAAGCCCAACCCCGACCAGCAGGAGCGGGGCGTCGAGTACTACATCGACGGCTGGGGCGGGTCGTACGGGTCGTCGGGCTCGCCGAAGATCGTCGCGCCCTGACCTTCTCTTCTTCCGTCGGTCAGCCAGCCGTTACGGGCCTGACGGAGGTGATGATGATCGACTCGACCAGCGCGTACGCCCTGACCCGAACCCTGGACTGCAGCTTCGACGACGCCGAGAAGCGGGTCCGGTCCGCCCTCGCGGACCAGGGCTTCGGGGTGCTCACCGAGATCGACCTGTCCGGCACGATGAAGAAGAAGCTCGACAAGTCGATGCCCCGCTACACGATCCTCGGTGCCTGTCACCCGCCAAGCGCCTGGCAGGCGGTCCAGGCCGACCCCGCCATCGGGCTGCTGTTGCCGTGCAACGTCGCGGTCTCCGAAGCCGGCGACGGCAAGGTGGTGGTGGCAGCCATCGACCCCGATGCGATGTTCCAGGTGGTGGACGCCGACGGGATCGAAGCGGTGGCGAAGGACGTGCGCCAGCGGCTGGAGACCGCGCTCGCGAACGCCTGATCGCGGCCGGTCAGCGGGCCGGACGGATCTGGGTGATGATCCGGATGGTGTCGTTGGCGATGGCCGTGCCCTGGAGCTCTTCGCGGTGGATGTAGCCCACGCCGAAGTCCAGGAAGGGCAGGACATCGCGGGCGGTCGCGCCGGCATGCAGGATCAGGACGTCGCCGTTGTCGTCCAATCGCGCGTTGTCGTCGAACCCACTCGCCCGGACGGCCACTTCGACGCCCGCCTCCTCTTTGAGGCCGATCCACACGGACGTGTGCGCGACCCAGCTCGTGCGGACGGTCTGGCTGACCACGACGGGCGCACCCACGGTCGCGTCGGAGGGGGTGAGGGTGGCCCGGCCGAACTCGCCCATGAGGGACCAGGGGCCGAGTCGGACGAGTCCATCGACGTTCCAGGCGAAGCGCTGCGTGGCCAGGCCATCGTCGTAGAGCACGGCACCCCCGACGCCGTAGGCGAGGTCGCGCTCGGGGTTCCAGGTCTTGTAGGTGTCGCCCTTCGCGAGCTCCAGGCGCCCGGCGTACATCAGGCCGGGGTCGGTGTCGCCGAGCAGGTCGGCGTTCCCGTTGTAGACCCCGCCCCGCAGGATGACCTGGGGCCCGTCGTCGTTGTCGGTGAACACGAACCCCTGGCTGCCGGTGAGTCCGACGTCGCGCACGCTGGTGACGTTCTCGGGACCGACGGCGCGCTCCATGAACACCAGGTCGGCACTCGACATGAGGGCCTCGCGCGAGAAGGGGACCTTGGCGAGGCCCAGGGACAGCGAAGTGGGGCCGAGTCCGGGACCTTCGGTGGCCCGCACGCTGTAGCGCAGGAAGGCGTCGACCATCCCGACGTTGCGCGTGCTCAACCGCAGCGCGTCGAAGGGCGTGCCCACCCCGATCATCAGGGCGTAGTCGAGACGGCTCACCTGATCGGGCCGGCTGGCCAGGCGTCCGCGAAGGCCGAAGCGCGCCCGGGCGAGCTGAAAGCCGGGATCGGACTCGGGGTCGCCGTAGCTGGCGGGGTCGGCCTGCACGTCCTCGTCCTGGTCGAAGACGGTGGTGAAGACCTGCAGCTGGCCGTACGGCCGCATCGTGGTGCGTCGACCATTGCGCTTGGCTCGTGCTCGCTTGTGACGCCGGATGCGCTGCAGAGGCCCCGCTCCCCCCATCGGCGGCGCCAGGCGGGTGTTCATGGTGGGGCGCTCGTCTTTGGGTTCGTCTTCGGGCTCGTCTTCGTCGGGCTCGTCTTCGGGCTCGTCTTCGGGCTCGTCGTCGGGCTCGGGGTCCGTGGGCATCTCCTCGTCCAGCTCTTCTGAGGAGTCCTCTTCCGGCGCGTCTACAGGAGCCTCCTCAGGAGCCTCCTCGGGTGCCTCTTCCGCTGCGTCTTCCGGTACCTCTTCCGAGGGATCGGCATCGTCGGGAGCGGCCGCGAGAGCGGGGAGACAGAGCCAGAGCATCAGAGCGGACATGGGGGAGCCCTCCGGTGAGCGCGGCGCTACAATAGCGGCATGAAGCATCCTGTCCACGCGGCCGCATTGTGCGGTCTGCTGACGCTCACCGGGCCCAGCTGCACGCCAGAGCGCGAAGGCTTCGCGCGGGCGCGGCGAATCACGCAGCTGGACGAGGTGGTGGGGGGCGACAAAGCCCTCGCCAACATCGGCGACTTCGTGCTCGAGAACGACCGCATCCGCGTCGCGATCCTCGCATCCGACAATCCCGACGGCACCGATCGGCACAGCCCGGGGCCGGGGACGTACGGGGGTGGGCTGGTGGACGCCGACCTCAACCTCCCGACCCCCGATCGCCAGGGCGGGCGGGGCAGCGACCAGTTCGCCGAGCTCATGCCCACGGCGAACATGAACGTGATGTTCACGGGCGACAACCCCGATGCCGTGCGCATCCTGTCCGACGGATCGGACGGCGGGCCGGCCGTCATCCGGGCCGAGGGCGAGAGCGAGCCGTTCCTGTCGCTGCTGCAGGGGTTGTGGGCGCTCACCGGTGCACCCGACTTCCACATGACCACCGACTACATCCTGGAGCCGGGCAAGTCCTGGGTGACCCTGCGATCGGTCTACGAATACGGGCCCGATGCGCCCTCGGACGGCAGAACGCCCGAGGACATGGGCTACTTCGACGACGGGCTGCCGCTGCTCGACTGGGCCATCGAGTCCGGCGTGGTGGGCGGCGACTTCTACCTGTCCGGCGGCTCGGTCGACGTGTTCGCGCCCGGCATCGGCTTCGACGAGGACGGGGCGGTGTTCCGCGCCAACGAGGCCGGGCTCAACACCTTCCAGGACCCCTTCGTGTTCCCGTTCGTCGCGGGGGTGGCCGACGGCATCAGCTACGGCATCGCGCCGCGCGAGGGCAACGCATTCGTGCCGTTGTTCACGGCCTCTCAGACCGTCGTGGTGGGAGCGGGGCGCGACGGCGAGGTGGCTTCGGGGCGCTTCGCCGACGGAACGGCCCTTCAGTACGAGCGGTTCTTCTTCATCGGGCACGGCGACATCGCGAGCATCTACGACCAGTACCTGGAGGCGCGCGAGCTGCCGTACGGCGAGATCACGGGCAACGTCTACGAAGCGAACACGGGCCAGGCGGTGAGCGGCGTGAACGTGTTCGTCTACGAACCGGGCGCCGAGTACCCCATCAACCAGTTCGAGACCGACATCCACCCCCTGGACGACACGCCAGACGGCTCGTTCTCCGGACGCCTGCCACCGGGAACCTGGGAGCTCGTGGTCCACGAAGAGGGGCGCCCCATCGGCGAGCGGCTGACGGTCGACATCGTCGAGGGCGAAGCGACGCGGGTGGGCCTGGAGGCCGGCCAGACGGGCGCATTGACGTTCGTGATCCGCGACGAGACCGGTCGGGCCGTGCCCGCCAAGCTGTCGATCTTCAAGGAGGACGGCCCCGCCGAGCGGGATCCGGCCCTGGGCGACGGCTTCATCGGCGGACAACCCCAGGCGGTGGTGTTCTCGCTGTACGGAGACGGCATCGTCGAGCTTCCCCCCGGCGACTACCGCGCGGTGGCGAGCCGCGGGGTGGAGTACGAGATCGACGTCAGCCGGGTGTTCTCGATCGGCGAACGGCAGGGGGCGCAGCTCGAGCTGCAGGTGGAGCGGTCGGTCATCACCGATGGCTGGGTGAGCGCGGATCTGCACGTGCACGGCATCGCGTCCCACGACTCCGGCGTGGCGCCGGTCGACCGGGTCCGCACCATGGTGGCCGAAGGGGTCGAGTTCTTCGCGAGCACCGACCACGACTTCATCGTGGACTACGCGCCCACGGTCGAAGAGCTCGGGCTGACCGAGTGGGTCCAGACCGCGGTAGGCGTCGAGACCACCACGATCGAGATCGGGCACTTCCTGGCGTTCCCCCTGGAGATCGATCATCTTGCAGAAGCGGGCGGCGCGATGGACTGGACGGGTCGCACGCCCGACGAGATCATCGACGCGCTGGACGAGCGGGGCGCGATGGCCGGGTTCGAACCCGCGATCTTCATCGGCCACCCGCGCGACGGGATCCTCGGCTACTTCGACCAGTACGGCTTCGACCCGTACGACGGCGAGCCCGGGGTGGGCGGCATGCCGGGCAGCGCCGAGGTGGCGACGCCCACGCTCTCGCTCACCAACCCTCTCCTCAACGCCAGCAACATCAGCTGGGACTTCGACGGTCTCGAGCTGCTGAACGGCAAGCGGTTCGAGCTCCTCCGCACGCCCACCGACCCCGAGATGGAGGGCTTCGCGCTGGGCTCGGGGGTCGACGTCTACGACATGATGACCCGCACGATGGAGGAGCAGGAGGCCCTGCAGGACGGGGTCTATACGCTCACGCCCGAGCTCGAGGGGCACCTCGACGATTGGTTCACCCTGCTCAACCTGGGGTACCGGTTCACGGTGCTCGGCAACTCCGACACCCACGGCTGGACCGGGGTGGAGTCGGGCTGTCCGCGCAACTTCGTGATGGCCGACACCGACGACCCGGCGTTCCTCGACGACCAGAAGATCGCCGACGCCGTGAAGGAGCACCGGGTGGTGGCCAGCTACGGTCCGTTCCTGCGGATGTGGGTGGATGGCGCACCGGTGGGCTCCGAGGTGGTGAGCGACCAGGAAGTGACCATCGACATCGACGTGCAGGCGCCCACCTGGATGGGCGTCGACCGCGTCGAGCTGTACGAGAACGGCACGCTGATCCGCGAGTGGGACGTCGAAGACGTCCGCGTGGTCGAGCGCTTCCAGGCCTCCCACACCGTCACGCCCGACGAGGACAGCTGGTACGTGGCGGTGGTCGCGAGCGACGACGACATGGCGCCCGTGATGACGCCGGTGGAGCTGCCCTACGTCGAGCTGCAGGTGGTGGTCACCGAAGCCCTGTCGGGGGTCCAGGCCGTCAGCAACCTGATCGAGCCGGCGGCCCCGATTCCACGGGTGTTTCCGGCGCTGCCGTTCGCGGTGACCAACCCGATCTGGGTCGACCGCGACGGCGATGGCTTCGATGCGCCGGGCCTCCCCGACTGGCTCATCCGACCAGAATAGCGACACTTCGTTGCCACCTGGGCTCCCGGATGGACGCCCTGGCAGGTAGACTCGACGCCGTGGAAGGGGCCCGCAACCGCCAGTTCAAGATCCACGACTGCCTCGGCAGGGGTGGGTTCGGAGAGGTCTACCGCGCGACGATGGTGAGCCCGGGCGGATTGAAGACCCCCGTGGCGCTGAAGCTGCTGCGGATGGACGTCGACCCCGGTGGTGATGCGATGCGACGCCTGCGCGACGAGGGCAAGCTCCTGGCGTCCCTGCGTCATCCGGCCATCCTGCGGGCCTACGATCTGGCCTTGCTGGACGGGCGGATCGGGCTCGTCACCGAGTACGTGCAGGGTCAGGACCTGCAGGGCTGCATCAACGACCCCGACCTGCCGCTCACGAAGCGGGCCTCTCTCGAGGTGATCGGGGCGGTGGCCGAGGCGCTCCACGCGGCCTGGAACGCGCGGGTGGAAGACAGCGATCAACCCCTCCGGCTCATCCACCGCGACATCAAGCCCAGCAACATCCGGCTGGGTCTGCACGGCGAGGTGAAGCTCCTGGACTTCGGGATCGCCCGGTCGGACGAGGTCGATCGCGAAGCCCACACGGGCACGGGCTCCACGGTGGGAAGCCTGTCGTACATGGCGCCGGAGCGGTTCTCCCGCCAGCCTCCGGGTCCTGCGGCCGACGTCTACGCGCTGGGCTGCACGATGTACGAAGCGCTCACGGGGCACCGGCTGCACCCCGATCCCGTTCCGGTCGAGATGTTCCGGCTGGCGGCGACCGCCGATGCGCACGCTCGCCACGTCGAGCAGGCCATGGAGCGCTGCGATGCCGAGTGGATGCAGGCCATCCGGCCCCTGCTCGCGCGCATGCTGGCCCACGACCCCGCAGCGCGTCCGGTGGCCGAAGAGGTGGCGCGCACCATCGAGAACGCCCTGGAGGACCTCCCGTCCGAGGCCGGTGTGTCCTTGAAGCGCTGGGCCAGGAAGCGCACCTGGCCCACGGGCTCGGATGCGCACGGGCCCTTCGACGGTCGGGTGATCACCGAGGGCACCCTGTCGGGGCAGCAGCCCGTTCCCCCCGAGCTGGCCGACGAGCTCGACGATGGCTCGGACTCGGGCGCCAGCTACGATCAGGAGACCTTCGCCTTCGACGTCCCCACTCAGGAATCCGACCCCTCCGAGGCCAAGAAACGTCGTGCCCTGGCGACGCTGGATCTCCCCCCTGGAGAGGGCCCTCGTGCACCTCGCAACACCCGCACAGCCGATGCGCTGAAGGGGGCGCGCTCCACGCAAACCCCGGTCACCGAGACCCTGGTCCCCGCGAGCCGAACGGAGGACGACCGCCGGGGAGGCCCGCCCTGGTTGGCGATTGCGGCAGGGGTGGTGCTGTTGCTCCTGCTGGGAGGCGCTGGGGTGTTCGGGCTCTCCGGGCCGCGCGCCGATCCCACCGAACCCACGCCGCCGGTCCAGCCCGCACCGGTCGACACGAAGCCCGAACCGTCTCCAGACCCGGAACCTGCACCCGAGCCCGAACCCGAGCCCGATGTCGCCCCGGAGCCGGAGCCAGACCCGGAACCAGACCCCGAACCCGCGCCCGTGACGATTCCAGATCCACCGCCGGTACCCGCGCCCGCGCCAGACCCGGAACCCGCGCCAGACCCCGAACCCGAGCCCGAGCCCGAGCCTGAACCTGAACCTGAACCTGAACCCGAGCCGGCGTTCGGGTCGGTGTCGATCCGCGGCAGTGTGAGCGGATCGATGCGGGTGTTCCTCACCAACAGCTCGGGCAGCTACGATCTGCAGACCACCACCCAGCTCCCCGTGGGCCGCTACCAGCTCGAGGTCAACGGCGAGAACGAGGGCAGGGTCGTCATCTCGGAAGGGCAGGAGAGCCTGGTGTCCTGCAACGCGCTTCAGCTGTCCTGTGCTCCGCAGTAGCGCGAGGCTCATCGCCCTGATCGGCGTGTTGCTCCCGGTGTGGGCTGGCGCTCAGGAAGTGCCCGAGGAGACCTGCGAGGCCCTCGACCGCGAAGCGTTTCGATCGCGGGTGGTCGACAGCCAGTCCGCCCTGGACCGGGGAGACCTCGATCTGCTGCTGACCGTGCTCGACGAGATCGAGCGCGACATCCCCTGCCTGGAGTTCGCTCCGGCACCGCGGCTGTGGGCCGACCTGATGGTGGTCGAGGCCGTGGCGGCGTTTGCTCAGAACGCGGACTGGAAACGCCCGCTGGCAGCGGCCCTCCGCATCCGGCCCGGGATCGATCGCAGTGTGGGCCGGGCCCATCCGATGTACGACTGGCTTCCGCCCCCCGAGGAGGACGGCACGCCCTGGTCCGGCGACGCGACGTTGTTCGTGGACGGCAAGCAGACCGACGTCCTGCCTCCCGCGGACGGGTGGTTCCTGGTCCAGAAGACCGACGGCGAGTACTGGGAGACCCACTGGCAGCAGGAGGAGCCACCGGACGAGGAGTGGGTCACGCTGCCGGTCGAGCGGCCCCCGACCATCTTCTGGCAGGCGGCGGGTGGGCTGCAGTTCGGCATGGGGCACGTCTACCAGGGCGTTCGGTGCAATGTGGCCGTCACCGAGGATCCCGAGGAGGACTGCTCGGAGAAGGATCAGCCCTTCGACTCGCGCTTCCACAGCATCGGCATGCCGTGGGACGACCCCCGCTACTCCCGCCCGGTCTGGGGTCTGCACCTCGAGGGCAAGGTCACGTACGGTCGTCTGGGCGTCGAGCTGGGCGGCAGCACGCAGTGGAACTTCGCGCCCGGGATCCGCGACGCCCGAATCAGCGGGATCTACGACACCCCGCGCTGGTCGGCGGGTGTGGGGCTCTCGTTGACCGATGTGCTGCTGCAGACCCGCTCGCTCGAGCCGGACGCCCGGCCGGTGGCCCAGTCTGCGTCGTATCTCGAGCGCTACTACCACCTGATGGGCTCGGTGCGATCGGATGGTCCGCTGCGCGTCGAGGGCATGGTGCTGGTCGGAGTCCACAGCCTCATCGCCTACAATGCGTTGGCAGACCTCTCGATGACCTTCGAGAACGTCAGCGTGCTCGGGGGGCATCCCCAGATCGGAGGGCAGGTGGGCTTCGCGATGGGCCGGTTGATCGACGAGCAGGAACGCCTGCGGATCCTGTCCACGAGCTTTCGCGCCACGACCCACGTGACCCTTCGCTTCGGGAAGTCCTACCGATGATCGTCGGCGTGTCACTGCTGGGGTGGGGGGTCGCGTCCGCGGCGACGGTCGACGTCTGTCCGGCCGAGCAGCTCAGCCCGTCGTGTGTGGGGCTGCAGCAGGCGGTCGAGGACGCATCCCGCACCGAGCAGACGGTGTTGGAGCTGCGCCCTGGCGTCTACCGCGGGCCGGTCCGGGTGCTCGACGGGCGGGACATCGTGCTGCAGGCGGTCGGAGACGTCACGTTCGCGGCGAGTGCGAGCGATCCGCGGATGGATGGGTTCGTCGCCCAGATCGAGGTCCTGGACGGCGCGATCACGATCGACGGCCTCACGCTGTCGCCCGTGAACCTGGGGTCGGTGTACATCGACGAGGGGATGACGGGGCTGGTCGAAGGGGTGTCCGTCGCGCCGAGCGGGTCGGGATGGGGCTTGTGGGTCGAGTCGGGCGATCTGGTGGTCCGGGACGCCTTGTTCGTCGGGGGGCTCGCGTACGACGGGGCCCACCTGCTGGCGAACGGCTCCACGGTCCGGCTCGAGGGCAGCGAGCTGGTGAGCGGGGTCTCCATCAACTCGGGCGGCTCGGTCGCGGTGGGGGCGGACACGACGCTGGACGTCATCGACTGCCGCTTCGCCGACAATCGGTCCGATCAGGGCGGGGCGATCTCGGCGGGAGAAGCGGTCGTCCACGTGCGCGGGACGCAGTTCGAGCGCAACCGGGCCGACATCGACGGCGGAGCGGTGCAGCTGATCGGCGGGAGCCTGGACATCGAGAACGGCGACTTCCGCGACAACTCGGCCGACAACGGGGGGGCCATCAGCGTCCGCAACGGCGAGGTGGCCCTTCGGGTCTCCAGCTTCTGCAAGAACGCCGCGGATGCGACGGGCGGCGCGCTCGACACGGGCGCATTGGTCGAGGCCCTGCTCACCAACAACCGCTTCCTGGACAACGGGGCGGTGCGCGGAGGGGCACTGGCGATCCGCGCGCCCGGGACGACTGTCGCCTACGCGAGCTTCCTGGGCAACGTCGCGACGGCGGACGGCTCGGCGGTCTGGGTGACCGGAGACGCCGACGTCTCGCTGCAGAGCGTGCTGATGGCCCACCAGGCCGGGGCGCTCGCGGCCACGGTCTCGGAAGAAGGCGTGCTGAACGTGGACAACGCGGTGCTGTTCGAGAACGGGCTCGGCGATCTCGGTCTCGAGGTGGAGGCGACCGGCCTCCGACGCGAAGATCCCCAGCTGCGCGGCTATCAACCGGGCCAGTCCTGCGGGTTGTCGAACGACTTCCACAGCGAGGAGAGCCCTCTCGCCATCGACGAATCGGACGTCGAGCCCCCGTCGGAGGTGGAGCCCACCTGCTCGGACCCCGCCACGTTCAACCGGGAGGGCATCCTGGTGGACGAGGTGCCGGACTGGGGGGCCTACGGCGGGGTGTGTGGGTTCACGAACCAGGCCTGGGCCGACTTCGATGGCGACTTCTTCCCGGCCTTGTACGACTGCAACGACCGAGACGCTTCGGTGAACCCGGGTGTCGACGAGATCTGGTACGACGGGATCGATCAGGACTGCAACGGCGGCAGCGACTTCGATCAGGACGACGACGGCGAAGACCGCGTGCCGGAGGGCTCGGACTGCGACGACACGGATCGCACCGTGCGCAAGGGGGTGACCGACGACAACCCGCTGCGCGATCTGGACTGCGACTTCGAGACCGAAGACGACCCCCTGGAGTATCGGCGCGAGCGGATCCGCTGTGCGGTCGGGCCTGCGACGAGCCCGGTCGGAATGGGCCTGATGCTGGGTCTGCTCGCGATGTGCCTCGGTCCGTTGCGGTCACGCGACACGGCGTGATCGGGGGTTAGCGCTGGGGGGTTGGAGGCTCCATGGACGCTCGCATCCTCACCCGACCCTTCTCGCGCGCACTCGTGGTCGAGGGACCACATGCCAGCCTCGATGCCCACCTGGCGAAGGTCGGGATCGAAGCGACGCGTCTCGATGACGTGCCCGACGAAGCCACCCTCATCGAGGCCATCAACGGGTTGGGGGCCGAGGTGCTGTTCAAGCGGAGCCGCGTGCCGGTCTCGGCGAACGTCCTGGCACAGTGTCCGAGTCTCCACGCGGTGCAACTGTGCTCGATCGGCACCGACAGCGTCGACAAGGTGGCGGCTGCGCAACACGGGGTGCTGGTGTTCAACGACCCCGTGTCGAACGCCCGATCCGTGGTCGAGCTGGCGCTGGGGCACATGATCGCGCTCTCCCGCCGGCTGTACGAGACCGACGTCGAGACCCACGAGAACAAGTGGCGCAAGACCGCCAGTGGGCGCTTCGAGGTGCTGGGCAAGAAGCTCGGCGTGGTCGGGCTCGGCAACATCGGTCGTCAGGTGGCACGGGCCGCTCAGGCATTCGGGGTCGAGATCGCGTTCTACGACAACCGGCTGGTCGCTCAGGAAGTGGGCGAGGAGATGGGTTGGCAGCGCTACGAGGACCTGGGCGAGCTGTTCGCGAACAGCGACATCGTCACGGTCCACACATCGGCCTTCGACACGCACGGCAACAGCAATCAGGGCCTTCTGGACGACGTGCTGGGGCGCCTGGCCGAGAACCGGGGAGACACCTCGCCGCGCATCTTCCTCAACCTGGCGCGCGGCAACGTCCACAGCACCGATGCGCTGCGGGCAGCGGTCGACGCCGGGGCCATCCGTCGTGCAGCGGTGGACGTCTACCCCGAGGAGCCAGCGCCCGGTCAGCCGGCCTGGTCCAACCCCTACGCCGACGAACCGCGGGTCACCTGCACGCCGCACATCGGTGCCGCCACGCAGGAGGCCCAGCCGCGCATCGCCAAGCGGGTGGCGCTCACCACGGGCAACTTCTCTCGCTATGGCGGCCTGCGCGACTGCGTGTTCGCGCCGCGGGTGAAGCTGTCGCTCGACGCCGCGCCCGGCAACGCCATCCTGGCGGTGGTCCACAGCACGGCGCGGGGCACGAAGAAGGCCGTGGACGACGCGATCTACGCGGCCGAAGCCAGCAACCTGGGCTCCACCCACCGCGACTTCGACATCGGCGTGGCCTACGATCTGTCGGTGCTCGACCGTCCGCTGTCCGACGCCGGCCTGGAAGCCCTGGTGGCGCGGGCCAACGAGCTCGGCGGTCCGGGCGCGATCCGGGCTGTGCGCCAACTGCTCGTCTGAGGGCTCGGACGGCGACAGCCGAACGTCCGGATGGACGCTCGGCCGTCTGAGAAGCGGTGGCCAGGGGTCGGATCAGCTCTCGAGGAGCGAGTCCAGGTCCAGGTCGTCGCCGTCGTTCTTGCCCTCCTCCGGCGTGTCCGGAAGGGTCTTGCGACGCGTGCGACGGCGGGTGGTCTTCTTCTTCGGCGCGTCGTCGCTGTCCTCGGCCTTCGTGTCGTCCGAGGACTCGTCGGAGTCAGAGGAGTCGTCGTCGGACTTCTTGGTGGTCTTCGTGGACTTCTTGCGGGTCCGCTTGCGCTTGGTCTTGGGCTTCGCCTCGGCCTTCGCGTCGTCCGAGGACTCGTCGCTGTCGCCGGAGTCGTCGTCACCGTCGTCACCGTCGTCACCGCTGTCGGATGCCTTCGAGCTGGACTTCTTGGTCGTCTTGCTCGTGGTCTTCTTGGTGGTGGAGGACTTGCGGCTGCGGGAGGAGCGCGTCGACTTCTTGGTCTTGGGTGCGTCGTCCTTGTCGTCGCTGTCGTCGTTGTCGTCGCTGTCCTTGCTCGTGCTCTTGGACGTGGACTTGGACTTGGCGTCGGCCTTCTTCCCGTCCTTGTCCTTGTCGTCGGTCACCAGCAGGTCGTCGAGGTCGATGTCGTTGAGCGCGGCTTCGTCGCCCGCACCCATCTGGGACTGGGCGAGCCAGGCCAGGGCTTCCTCGATCTCGCGCTTGCGCTTCTTGTCGCCCAGGAACAGCTCGGCGAGCAGATCGACGTTGTGCAGGTCGGCGTCGGCTTCCTCGAGGTGGGCCAGGTAGTGGCTGACCAGCGCCTTGTTCAGCCCTTCGGCGTCCTTCTCGAGGTGGAACGGGGCGGAGGCCGAGCGAATCGCGGTGCCGTCCTTGTGGATCAGCTGGCCGGTGTCCATCAGGCCCGAGAACATGGACCGGATCGACCGCATGGGGAGGTCGGGGAAGGTCTTGCGGAGCCGCTTGCGGACATCCTCGCGAACGTACTGGGCATTGACCTTGCGCCGCTTCTTCTTGCGCTCGGTGGCCACCTGCTCGATCAGCTGCAGGACCTGCATGCGGACGGGGTGGGAGAGCAGATCGATCTTCTGTTCCTTGAGCGCATCGAGCCAGACGCTCATGGCGTCGGTCAGGTAGGGGTCTTCCCAGCTGCCCTTGCTGTTGCTGTTGTTGTCGCCTTCGTCGTGATCCTCGTCGTCGTCGCCATCGACGGAGTCGACGCGGTAGCCGCCCGCCTTGGAGTCACGCTCGATCTTGACGTAGCCGGAGTCGCGCGCGGCCTCGAGGAACCGGGCGAAGCTGGTGAACCCGAGCTCGGACTCGCTGAAGTCGGGGCTCTTTCGGCGCATGGCGCTCTTGACCACCGAGGCGAGCGGGGCCTGGGGGTTCTCGCGCTGGAGACCGGCGACGGCGTCGGAGAGCAGGTCGTACGCGGCCTGCCGGGATCCGCCCTTGCCGCTGCTGCGCCGACCACCGGCGCGGGACTTGCGCTTCGACTTGACGATGGAGTCGTAGAAGATGAACTCGTCGCACGCCTGAACGAGCAGGCGCGAGGTGGAGCTGCGGGTGCCGATGCCGATGACGCGCTTGTTGAGCTCGCGCATCTTGAGCACGAGCGGCGTGAAGTCGGAGTCGCCGGACACGATGACGAAGGTGTCGATGTAGTCCTTGGTGAAGGCGAGCTCGAGGGCGTCGACCACCATGGCGATGTCGGCGCGGTTCTTGTCCTGCATGCCGTGGCTCGTGAGCTCGTACATGGTGACGTTGGCGGTGAGCAGCGCCTGCTTGAAGCGGCTGAAGCGGCCCCAGTCTGCGTAGCTGCGCGCGATCAGCACGCGCCCTTTGTCGACGAGCCGCCCCATGATGGCGGTGATGTCGAAGCGGCCGAGCCCTTCTTTGTCGGTGCCGGCGGCGATGTTCTCGAAATCGATCAGTACTGCGAGGTTGATGTCCACGGTTGGATGGTCTCCGCGGCCAGATGTTCGGCCGCTGTGGCGCCAGGCCTCGTCGAATGAGAGAGGCGCGAGCGCGTGTGTTGCACCCTGATGAACCGAGGTCTCGAGCAGCGATCGACGCGCATCGCCCCGTTCATGGGGGCGTTCGGACGCATTCGTCGTCCTGCGGTCGCCTGTGGCTGCATGTGGAGGTGAATCCCGGATCCAGGGAGGGTCGTCGAGACGGAACCGATTTCACGTCGCGACGCGACACACGTACACCGGCAGCCAGCTCATTACAAGGAGAGTCGGGCAGCGAACACATCTCGTGCGCCCGTCTGCAGGAGGCGCGGTGAGCAGTTTCGCGAAGTTCGATGGTACGGCCGGGTACATCTCGGATCCCGGTCTCTCCAGCGTCGTGAACGCGGCCATCGCGCTCCGTCGGCCGCTGCTGGTGAAGGGCGAGCCCGGTACCGGCAAGACCCTGCTGGCCCACGCCGTGGCCGACGCGCTGGGGATGCCGTTGCTCACCTGGCACGTGAAGTCCACCACCAAAGCGACCGATGGGCTGTACCACTACGACGTCGTGCAGCGCCTGAACGACTCGCGGTTCGGCGATGCCAAGGACGTGAGCGAGATCCGCAACTACATCGATCTCGGCGTGCTCGGACAGGCATTCTCGAGCGAGGAGCCCGTGGTGGTGCTGATCGACGAGGTCGACAAGGCGGACCTGGAGTTCCCGAACGACCTGCTGCGGGAGCTCGACGAGATGGCGTTCCACATCCGCGAGCTCGACGAGACCATCGCCGCGAAGCACCGGCCGATCGTCATCATCACCAGCAACGCCGAGAAGGAGCTGCCGGACGCGTTCCTGCGACGGTGCGTGTTCCACTTCCTGGAATTCCCCGACCGCGACCGGATGGAAGCGATCGTGAAGGTCCACCATCCCCAGCTCGAGGACAACGTGCTGAACGCCGCCATGGACCGCTTCTTCGCCTTCCGGAAGACGAAGGGGCTGCGCAAGCCGCCGTCGACGAGCGAGCTGGTGGACTGGCTGACGGTCCTGATCCACGCGGGGCTGTCTCCAGAGCAGATCACCGAAGGGGACCCCTTCCTGGGGGTGCTGTTCAAGCAGGAGACCGATCTGTCGACCCTGAAGAACCCGCGGCGGCGGGCCTACTGAGGTGGCGGGTGTCGAGAGCCGAGGACTGACGTTCTCCCGTGTCGACGGCGGGGCCGAGGTCCATCTGGAGTACCGCGACGACGATGGAGCCCAGCCCGTGCGCTCGATCTACTGGTTGCATCCCACACCCCGAGCGGGCGGATGGTCGGCGGTGCTGGCCTCTTCGCAGGTCCAGGAGTGGTCGGAGACGGCGGTGGCGAACGATTTCGAGACCTACGCTGCGGAGACCGGTGAGGACAAGCGCACCTGGCGCCTCGTCACGCGCTACGCCGCGGCACGGTACCGACGCATTCCCGAGCCAGCGCTGGGCATCCTGCGTGCGGGATTCCCGGCCGACGTCCGCTGGGTGCGCGACGCTTCGACCGACGGCGAGGGGGGCTGATGTTCACGCCATTCCTGTACAACCTGCGCGCGCAGGGTCTGGTGGTCGGGACCGGGGAGTGGATGACGTTCCTGGGGGCTCTGAAGCAGGGCCTCGCGACGGATCTGGACGCGCTGTACGTGCTCGGGCGCGCCTTGTTGTGCCGGGGCGAGTCCGAGTTCGACAGCTACGACCTGGGCTTCGCGGCGACGTTCTCGGGGGCGGCGATTCCCGACGAGCTGCGCGACAAGCTGGAGCAGTGGCTGAATCGCATGGCTTCGCGGCCAGAGGGGGAGTGGGTCGACCACGAGTTCGACGACCTCGAGTCGCTCTGGAACCAATACCAGGACACGCTTCGCGAGCAGGACGAGGAGCACAACGGCGGCAATCGGTGGATCGGCACCGAAGGGCGTTCGCCGTTCGGTCACTCGGGCAAGGCGAAGGAGGGGATCCGTCAGGGGGGCCCGGGTGGCGGCCGTCAGGCGGTCCAGGTGGCGATGGATCGTCGCTGGGAGAACTACCGCAGCGATCGCACGCTGGACATCCGCGACATGAAGGTGGCGCTGCGGGCGCTGCGCAACCTGGTGCGCGAAGGGGCCTGGGAGCTCGATCTGGACGGGACGATCGACCAGACGTGCCAGAACGCGGGAGACATCGAGATCATCGAGCGTCGCGAGCGCGAGAACCAGGTGCACGTGGTGCTGTTGATGGACGCGGGGGGCTCGATGGCGCCGCACTACGAGCGTGTGAGCCAGCTGTTCAGCGCAGCCGAGCAGGTGAACTGCTTCAAGAGCTTCACGTCGTACAGCTTCCACAACTGCGTCTACAACTGGCTGTACGAGGACTACGAGCAGATGGAGCGCGTGCCGACGAGTCGCGTGCTGGAAGGGCTGACGTCGCGTCACCGGCTGATCTTCGTGGGCGACGCGAGCATGGCGCCGTACGAGCTGTTCAGTCCGTTCGGCTGGCCGAACGAGGGGCACACGGCGGGGCTGGACTGGCTGCAGCGGTTCCGCTCGCGGTGCCGGGCGAGCATCTGGCTGAACCCGGATCCCGAGCGCTACTGGGACCATCCGACGGTTCGCGCGATCGGCGAGACGTTCCCGATGTTTCCGCTGACGCTGGACGGTCTGCGCGATGCGATCAAGAAGCTGCGGGCTCCGGTGTAGCTGGGCTGGCCGCCCCTTGCCGGATCGCCTGGGCGGGGGTACTCCTGAGGGTGCTGGGGCGTCGACAAGTGGTAAGTCACCGGTTTTTGGGTCCGGCATTCGCAGGTTCGAATCCTGCCGCCCCAACTATTGTTGCTTCCGTGCGGTAGCGCGGAAGCAATCACGTGTGGCCGACGGTGTTGCCGGGTATGGGCGATAGCGCGGAAGCAATCACGTGTGGCCGACGGTGTTGCCGGGTATGGGCGATAGCGCGGAAGCAATCACGTGTGGCCGACGGTGTTGCCGGGTATGGGCGATAGCGCGGAAGCAATCACGTGTGGCCGACGGTGTTGCCGGGTATGGGCGGTAGCGCGGGATGAATCACGTGTGGCCGACGGTGTTGCCGGGTATGGGCGGTAGCGCGGAAGCAATCACGTGTGGCCGACGGTGTTGCCAGGTATTGGCGGTGGCACGGGCTGAATCACGTGTGGCGATTGTGTTGCCGGGTACGGGCGGTAGCGTGGTAGGGCGGGACCCATCCCGTGTGGCGATGGTGTTGCCGGGTACGGGCGGTGGCGTGGTAGCGCGGGAGCCATCCCGTGTGGCGATGGTGTTGCCGGGTACGGGCGGTGGCGTGGTAGCGCGGGAGCCATCCCGTGTGGCGTTCGTGTTGCCGGCGGTGGCGCGGGACCCATCCCGTTTGGCGATCGTGTTGTCGGGTACGGGCGGTGGCGTGCGGGACCCATCGCGTGTGGCCGACGGAGGCGTCGCGGTCGGTGCCAGAGGTGTCGCGCTCGGACCTGTTGCAGTCGGTGCCAGAGGTCGTGCTCGGGAACTGTCGCAGTCCGTGCCAGAGGTGCCGCGGTCGGTGCCAGAGGCGTGTCGCGTCGTCAGAGGTGTCGCGGTCGGTGCGGCGGTCGGTGCCAGAGGTGTCGCGGTCGGTGCCAGAGGTTGCGCTCGGGACCTGTCGCCATTGGTGCCAGAGGTGTCGCGGTCGGTGAGGTGTGGCGATCGGTGCCAGAGGTGCCGCGGTCGGTGCCAGAGGCGTGGCGCGTCGTCAGAGGTGTGGCGGTCGGTGCCAGAGGTGTCGCGGTCGGTGCCAGAGGTTGCGCTCGGGACCTGTCGCCATCGGTGCCAGAGGTGTCGCGGTGCCAGAGGTCGTGCTCGGGAACTGTCGCAGTCCGTGCCAGAGGTGCCGCGGTCGGTGCCAGAGGCGTGTCGCGTCGTCAGAGGTGTCGCGGTCGGTGTGGCGGTCGGTGCCAGAGGTGTCGCGGTCGGTGCCAGAGGTGTCGGTGTCAGAGGCCGTGCTCGGGAACTGTCGCAGTCCGTGCCAGAGGTGGCGTCGCGTTCAGAGGTGTGGCGGTCGGTGCCAGAGGTGTGGCGGTCGGTGAGGTGTGGCGGTCGGTGTCGCGGTCGGTGCCAGAGATTGCGCTCGGGACCTGTCGCCATCGGTGCCAGAGGTGTGTCGCAGTCGGTGCCAGAGGTCGTTCAGGTCGTTCAGTCGCGGCCGGTGCCAGAGGTCGTTCACCGCCGCGGCGTCAGTCGGAGCTGGACCATCGACCCATACCTCCGCGGTTCGGCGAACTCGAACTGCAGCGGGCCCGTACTCAGCGCTCCGAACAACGGAACCCCAGCGCCCAGCAACGTGGGAACCACCGTCACGATGAGCTCGTCCACACGACCCGAATCGACGGCCTGCTGGATCATCCGACCCCCGTCCACGTACACGTCCCGGCCCGCCGCCGCGGCGAGCGCGCGATCCAGCACGGAGTCGATCGAACCCGACACCCCCTCGACCGTGTCGGGCGCATCGTCGAGCGCGCGATGGGTGGCGACCAGCACCGGAGTGTCGCCGTAGGGCCACGGACCTTCGAATCCGCGGACCACGTCGTAGGTGCGGCGCCCCATCAGCAGCGCACCCACGTCCGCCATGAACCCGGTGAACGTCACGGCATCGGTCTCCGACGTCTCCGGGCTCGCCGCATCCAACCAGTCCAGGTCGTCGTCTTCGCCCGCGATGAACCCGTCCATCGACATCGCGATGTACACCCGAATCCGTCCCATGAGCCCGCCTTTGTTTATGAATGAACAATCATTTATATATGTGGGATGCCCCGACGCAAGACGATCTCCGACCCCGAGCTCCTGGATGCGCTGCTGCCGGTTGTGCTGCGTTGCGGCGTGCATCGCGTCACCCTGGCGGAGCTCGGCGCAGTCGTCGGGCTGTCGGCTGCTACGTTGATCCAGCGCTTCGGCACCCGGCAGCGCCTGCTGGATGCCGTGCTCGACCGGTCGACGGTGCACCTGGAGGTCGAGCTGGCGACCGTACGGCATCACGGTGCCGACCAGCAGCCCCAGCCAGCGTGGTTGTTCGCCTGGCTCGCGGAACGCACCGATCCCATCGCCGATCGCGAGCTCCTGGCGGGCAACCTGGGAGTGCTCGCACGGGACGTGTCGGATCCGGAACGTCGCCACCAGGCCCGTCGCCACCAGGCCTTGATCCGAGAGCGGATCCGCCGGTCGTTGCGCGGGGCCGCCGTGCCATCGGACCGCGTCGAGGACCTCGCGGCGACGATCGAAGCGCACTGGCACGGCTTGGTGATTCAGTGGGCACTCACCGGGGAGGGGTCGCTCTCGCGCGCCGTCGAGATGGGTCTGTGGCGTCTGTGGCAGGGGCTGGCGGTCGAGGGCGCGGGGTGATCGGCGCGATCGCGCGGCGGGACGTCGCGATGCGTGGGAACGCCCGGCCGATCCGTCGACCCTGTACGACGTGGCGTGAGCGGGGCGTACTTGCTCATCGCGATTGTCGGGCTAGCGGGTCTCCTCGGGAACCGACGACGCAGGAGCATGCGATGCATGGCGAGATCACGATCTTCACCGGCAACGCCAACCCGGAGCTCGCGCAGCGCATCTGCCAGCGGATCGGCCAACAGCTCGCGCCGTGCCGGGTGGGTCGGTTCAGCGATGGCGAGATCCGGGTCGAAGTCGAGCACAACGTCCGGGGACGCGACGTCTTCCTGATCCAGAGCACGTGTGCACCGGCCAACGACAACCTGATGGAGCTCTTGATCATGGCCGAGGCCTGCAAGCGCTCCAGTGCGGGGCGGATCACGGCGGTCATCCCGTACTTCGGGTACGCGAGGCAGGATCGCAAGGTGCAGCCGCGGGCTCCGATCACGGCCCGGTTGGTGGCGAACCTGATCCAGGCGGCCGGTGTCGACCGGGTGCTCACGATGGACCTGCACGCGGGGCAGATCCAGGGGTTCTTCGACATCCCGGTCGACAACCTGTACGCCCAGCCGATGTTCTACCGCCAGCTCAAGGACGAGCTCGTCACGAAGAACCCAGCGGAGACCGTCCTGATCTCCCCGGATGCCGGAGGCGTCGAGCGCGTGCGGTCCTACGCGAAACGACTCCACACCCACCTCGCCATTCTCGACAAGCGCCGGTCCGGTCCAAATCAGGCCGAGGTGATGCGGATCATCGGTGATGCCAAGGACAAGCTGGCGATTCTGCTCGACGACATGATCGACACGGCCGGGACGCTGACCCAGGGTGCCGAAGCCGTGGCTCGGGATGGCGCCAACGATCTGATCGCGATCGCCACCCACCCCGTGCTGTCGGGGCCGGCGGTGTCCCGGATCCAGGAGAGCCCCTTCAGCTCGGTGTACGTCACCGACACCATCCCTCTCGACGAGCGTGGCCAGGCCTGCGAGAAGCTCAAGGTGCTGACCGTGGCGCCGATCTTCGCCGATGCGATCCGGGCCATCCACTTCAACGACAGCATCTCCCGGCTCTTCCTGCCCGAAGATGGCTGACGACCGCTGAAGACGGCCGGCGCGCAACGGTGTGCCGGACGCCGGCGGTTGACCCACATCGGCACATGCATTACGTGCCGCCGCCAAACCGAACGGGCCCGATGGGCCCTCACCAACCGGTGGTGTCCCGGTCGGCCTCAAGCCGGCCCTCGTCCGTGGGACCGAACATCCGGCGCATCTGCGTGTGCTCCGGGGGTCCGACGGACACATGGACCCCCCGGCATTCGCGGAGAGCGACATGGACACCACCATCAGCGCAACCACGCGGGAAGCGGGCTCGAAGGGCGCCGCGCGCAAGATCCGGCGAGCGGGCAAGCTGCCGTGCATCGTCTACGGCCCCGAGAAGGACCCGACGCCCATCAGTGTCGACCCGAAGGCGCTCGTCGACCTGTTCCGGACCACGCGCAACCGCAACACCATCGTGAACCTCGACATCGACGGCGCCGAGCAGCCGGCTCTCGTCCGCGAGGTGCAGCGTCACCCCGTCTCGCGCGACATCCTGCACGTCGACTTCTACCGCGTCAGCAAGGAGCGCGAGGTCGAGGTCATGGTGCCGGTCGAGTCGGTCGGTCGTCCCGCCGGGGCCATCATGGGTGGGCGCCTGCGCATCATCCGCCGCACCATCCGCGTGCGCTGCACGTACGACAAGATTCCCGAGAAGTTCGTCGTCGACGTCTCCAGCATGGAGGTCGGAGACATGGTCCAGGCGTCCGAGATCCCCACGCCGGACGGGGTCGAGATGGTCTTCGACCACGACTTCAACGTTATGACGGTCTACGGGAAGAAGGCACGCGCCGCGGCCAACGAAGCGCTGCTCCCCGACGAAGACGGTGGCGAAGGCGAGGGTCTGGAGCCGGCCGAGGGCGGCGAGGCATCCGAGGGTGCTTCGGACGAGTCCGAGGGCTGATCGGATGCACCTCGTCGTGGGCCTCGGCAATCCGGGCAGGCGCTATGCCCGGACGCGTCACAACGCTGGCTTCCTGGTCGTCGACCGGTTGGCCGAGCGGTGGCGTGCCTCCGTCGAACGCAAGCAGTTCAAGGCCCTCGTCGACTCCGCGCGCATCGGCTCCACGCCGGTCGTGCTCTGCAAGCCCCAGACCTTCATGAACCTCTCGGGCGACGCCGTGGCATCGCTTCGCGGGTACTACAAGGTCGAGGTGGAGGACATCGTGGTCGTGCATGACGATGTCGATCTTCCGCTCGGGGATGTTCGCCTGAAGAAGGGTGGCGGTCACGGGGGGCACAACGGCCTCCGCGACCTGCACAAGAAACTGGGGACGAACGGCTACGCCCGGGTCCGCTTCGGTGTCTCGCGTCCGCCCGAGGGCTGGGACACCGCCGACTACGTTCTCGGGAAGTTCACCGACGCCGAGGCCTCCGACCTCGATGCGTCCATCGACCGTGCCGCCGATGCCGTCGAAGCCGCGCTCTCCGAGGGCGTCTCCAAGGCGATGCAGCACGTCAACGACCGGAGCTCGCGCTCCGGAAGCATGTCCGGCGCAGCTGCCGGTCCATCAAGGAGCTGATTGTGGAACAACTGGTCTACGTCGCGCCCGGCGCAGCCGTTTTCGGCCTCGCGTTCGGCCTGTACAAGGCGCAGCGAACGGCCGCGGCCGATCCGGGCGACGAGAACATGCAGGACATCGCCGGCCGCATCCAGGAAGGGGCCATGGCGTTCCTCCGGCGCGAGTACACCGTGCTCGCAGGATTCGTCCTGGTGGTCGCCCTCCTGCTGCTCGCGTCCGGGTTCCTGTCCGACGCGCAGCACCCCATCATCGCGCTGTCCTTCGTGGTCGGTGCGGCTGCATCCGGTGTGGCCGGTTGGGCGGGGATGCGGGTCGCCACGCTGGCGAACGTCCGGACCACCCAGGCCGCCAAGACGGGTCTGGCACCCGCGCTCGACGTGGCCTTCGGGGGCGGCACCGTCATGGGCATGGCCGTCACGGGCCTCGCGCTGTTCGGCCTCTCCGCGCTCTACCTCCTCTACACGCTGGTCGTCTTCCCCACCGCGGGCACCGAAGACACGGTGATGAAGGTCGCCCTGAACTCGCTCACCGGGTTCTCGATGGGCGCTTCGAGCATCGCCTTGTTCGCTCGCGTGGGCGGCGGCATCTACACCAAGGCCGCTGACGTCGGCGCCGACCTGGTCGGCAAGGTCGAGTCGGGTCTCCCCGAGGACGACCCCCGCAACCCCGCCGTCATCGCAGACAACGTCGGCGACAACGTGGGCGACGTCGCCGGCATGGGCGCCGACCTCTTCGAGTCCTACGTCGGCGCGATCATCGCGACCATGGCGCTGGGCCTGGCGTTCGGTAAGGGTATGAACCCCATCATCCTGCCGATGGTCATCGCCGGTGCGGGCATCATCTGCTCCGTCATCGGAACCTTCGCAGTGCGCGTCGGCGAGGGCGGCAACGCTCACACCGCGCTCGACATCGGTGCGTTCGGCTCGGCGGGCCTCATGGCCATCGTCACCTTCGGGCTGTCGTTCCTGATGTGGCCCGAGGGCACCACTTACACCAGCATGGCCGGCAACGAGGTTCCGGTGCTGTGGTGGCACGTGGGCGTCGCGACGGTCGCCGGTCTGGCGTGTGGTGTCGCAGTCGGCATGATCACGTCGTACTACTGCTCGATGGGCAAGAAGCCCGTCAACAGCATCGCCGAGCAATGCAAGACCGGCGCCGCCACGAACATCATCGCCGGTCTCGGTGTCGGCATGGAGTCCACCGCCTGGCCGATCCTGTTCATCGTCGTCGGCGTCATCGTCTCCTACGCCACCGCCGGCCTGTACGGCATCGCCATCGCCGCACTCGGCATGCTCTCCACCACGGGCATCCAGCTGGCGGTCGACGCGTTCGGTCCCATCGCTGACAACGCGGGTGGCATCGCCGAGATGACCCACCAGGAGCCCAAGGTCCGCGAGCGCACCGACGAGCTCGACGCCGTGGGCAACACCACCGCCGCCATCGGCAAGGGCTTCGCCATCGCCTCCGCCGCGATGACCGCCCTGGCGCTCTTCGCCGCGTTCCAGGAATCCGCGGGCATCAAGTCCATCGACCTGTCGAACCCGATGGTCATGGCCGGCCTGTTCCTGGGCGGCATGCTGCCCTACCTCTTCTCCTCCATGGCCATGAGCGCGGTCGGAAACGCCGCGATGGACATGATCGAAGAGGTCCGCCGTCAGTTCCGCGAGATCCCGGGCCTGCTCGAAGGCAATGCCAAGCCGGACACCGCGCGCTGCGTCGACATCTCGACCACCGCCGCCATCCGTCAGATGGTCCTGCCCGGTCTGCTCGCGGTCATCACGCCCGTCGTGGTGGGCTTCGGCATGGGTGCGGAAGCACTCGGCGGCCTGCTCGCTGGCGTCACCATCTCCGGCGTCCTGCTCGCCATCTTCATGTCGAACGCAGGCGGCGCCTGGGACAACGCCAAGAAGTCCTTCGAGGGCGAAGGCTTCAAGACCTCCGACGGCACCCTGCTCGTCAAGGGCTCCGAAGCACACGATGCTGCCGTCGTCGGCGACACCGTGGGTGACCCCTTCAAGGACACCGCGGGTCCCTCCCTCAACATCCTGGTCAAGCTCATCTCCGTCGTGGCGCTCGTCATTGCGCCGCTTCTCGGATCGGGCCTGCTGGCCAACCTCCTGAACCTGTGAATCTGGAATCCGCCATGCTCACCCACGAGTACGAGACCGTCGTCATCTTCCGACCCGACCTCGACGATGCCGTCACCAAGGAGCACGTCGAGAGGCTCGAGTCGTTCATCACCGAGAACAGCGGAACCATGCTGCTCAAGGACGAATGGGGCAAGCGCAAGCTCGCGTACCCCATCGCGAACCACCTCAAGGGCCACTACGTCCTGTACAACTTCCTGGGTCCTGCCAGCTCGGTCGCCGAGATCGAGCGCCGGATCCGAATCAACGACAACATCATCCGCTTCATGACCGTGAAGCTCGACGACAACGTCGACATCCCGGCTCGCGTCGCCACGGCCGCCGAAGAGCGCGCCAAGCGCGAGGAAGAGGCTGCTGCCAAGGCCGCTGCCGAAGCCGAGAAGGCGTCGTCGGATGATGACGACAAGAGCGGAGGCAACTGATGCGCGTCATCCTGAAGTCCGAAGTGCCCAACCTGGGCGACGCCGGCGACATCGTGAAGGTCGCGCCGGGCTACGGTCGCAACTACCTGTTGCCCCGTGGGCTCGCGATCCCCGCTTCCGAGGGCAGCCTCAAGGAGCTGGAGCACCAGAAGCGCATCGCCGAGGCCATCCGCCGCAAGCAGCTCGCGGGTGCCAAGGAAGCCGCTGCACGCCTGGAGAACAGCGCCGTGTCCATCCGCCGCGAGGCCGGAGAGGACGACAAGCTGTTCGGCTCGGTCACCAACCGCGACATCGCGGAGGCCCTGGCCGCCGAAGGCGTCGAGATCGACCGTCGGAGCATCAAGCTCGAGGAACCGATCAAGAACATCGGCCTGTTCACGGTGCCGATCCGTCTGCACCGCGACGTGACCGCGAGTGTCCGGGTGTACGTCATCCGGGCGTAATCCGCGCTCGACGCACCCGATGCCACGAACGCCCGTGCTCGTACCGAGTGCTGGCGTTCTTTTTTTGCGGCGGTCAGAAGCTGACCGGGAGGGAGGGTAGAAGAGGGTGATGAAGATCTACCCACAGGCCGTCGAGGCCGAGCGCGCGTTGCTGGGCGGCATGATGATGAGCCCAGACCGCATTCCCGAGGTCACCGGGATGGGACTGCGCGGCGATCACTTCCATCGCCCGGAGCACGGCAACCTGTTTCGGGTGCTGGCCGAGATGTACGGGCGCGCCGAACCCGTCGATCTGGTCACGGTGCCCGAGCGCATCTCCCGCGATGGCGAGCAGGACAAGTACGGCGGCATCGCCTACGTCGTGGGGTTGCCCGACCACATCCCGTCCACCACCAACGTCACGCACTACGCCAGGGTCATCCTCGACAAGGCGCTGCTCCGCAACCTCATCGACACCACCCAGGAGGTCACGGACGAGGCGTTCACCCAACCGGACGACGTCCACAACCTCCTCGATCGCGCGGCGCGCCAGATCCTGTCGCTGGGGCAGGGGCTGTCGGTGGGTTCGTGGCAGCAGATCAGCGAGACCCTCGACCAGGCGATCCTCGACCTCGAGGAGCTCTCGGAGTCCGATGGCCCGGTCGCGGGCTACAGCACGGGATTCGAGGATCTCGACAAGAAGCTGGCCGGGCTGCACCCGTCCGACCTGTTGATCCTCGCCGCCCGTCCCGCGATGGGCAAGACCGCTCTCGCGCTCAACATCGCCCAGAACCTCGCGCTGCTCGAGAAGCGGGCCGTCGGGATCTTCAGCATGGAGATGAGCCGATCGCAGCTCGTGATGCGGATGGCGTGCTGTCAGGGGCTCGTGCACGCAGGAAGGGTGCGAACCGGCGATCTGGACACCGACGACTGGGAGAAGCTCATCCAGGCCACCGAGGAGCTTCGGACCGCCCGGATCTTCATCGACGACACCCCCGGCCTGTCCCTCACCGATGTCCGCAGTCGCGCCAAGCGCCTCAAGGCCGAGCACGACGATCTGGGCCTGATCGTCATCGACTACCTGCAGCTGATGCAGGGAGACGACTCCCGTGCGCCCCGCGAGCAGCAGATCTCCTCCATCTCGCGTGGCCTGAAGGCGTTGGCCAAAGACTGTGACGTCCCTGTGGTGGCGCTTTCGCAGCTCAACCGGGGCGTCGAGTCCCGCAAGGAGAAGCGGCCGCTCGTCAGCGATCTTCGGGAGTCCGGCGCCATCGAGCAGGACGCCGATGTGATCCTCTTCATCTACCGCGACGAGTACTACAACGAAGACTCGGCGGACAAGGGGCTGGCCGAGGTGATCATCGCCAAGCAGCGCGCCGGCCCCACCGGAACGGTCAAGCTGGTGTTCCAGGGCGAGTACACCCGGTTCGACAACTTCGCGGATCAGGACGCCCTGATCTTCTGATCCACCCCAGGCGATCCGGTTCGGGAGCCGCGGTGATGCGCACCGAACGCCCGCCCCGCCGCGCACCAGAGAGGATCCTTCAGGGCGCCGGGCGGTGCCGTGTTCACGAGGCCGAGCACCTCGGTGCGAACCCCCTCTTGACCGCGCTGCACGGGCTCGGTAGTCAGACGTCCGGACCGCGTGGTTGCGTTCGCGTCGAGGCGTGCGCTACAACCGCATGCCGACGCCACCGAGGGGCTGCATTCCATGGACAAAGCAGAGCTGCTGTCCACATTCAAGAGTCATGTCGACCAGTTCGAGCGCTATCGCGGCTTCATCGACAAAGCGCGCAACTCTGGCGGCAAGTTCGCCGCTGCAGTGGTCGAGAAGGTCATCGCCGACAACGAGGGCAAGTCTCTCGAGCTGGTGGCCGAGCTCATGCCGCTCATGTCCGAGATGGAGACCGTGATCAACGGGCTCCGCGAAGAGAAGCAGAGCATCATCGAAGGCCGCGCGGACTCCGAGTTCAAGCTGCAGGAGCTCGAGCTCCGGCGCGACATCGGCGACCTGTCGGACGAGGAGTTCGACAAGGAAGCCTCCGAGTTCAAGGCCGTGGTCGACTCGACGGACATGAAGGTCTCCGAGATCGAGCAGGAGTACCAGGAGTTCGAAGAGGTCCTGTCCCGCTGGCAGGAGATCGGCGGGAACGCCGGCGTCTTCGAAGACAATCCGGAGCCGGAGCCCGAACCCGAGCCAGAACCCGAACCCGAACCCGAGCCTGTTCCCGAGATCGAGGCCGAGCCCATCGTGGCAGAGCCCGTCGAAGAAGCGCCCGACGGAGACGACCCGAACGTGGTGGCCGTCGACGACGGCGCATTCGAGCTCGGCGACAGCGAGGATCCTGTCGCGATCTTCGAAGAGGACGATGGCGACGGCTTCGAGCTGGGCGACCTCGACATCATGGGCGACGACGACGACCTCGACCTGGATGCAGGCGGGGACGACGGCGCCAACGAGAGCCGCCGCGCCGTGCTGCTGTACCAGGAAGGCACGGCCGAAGAGCAGATCTACCCCTTCAACGGGGAGGTCATGTCGCTGGGCCGCGGGCGCGACAACGACGTCCAGGTCAAGAACGACAGCAAGGTCTCGCGCTACCACTGCAAGCTGTACCGCCGTGGGCCGAACTTCTACATCGAGGACAACAAGTCCGCGAACGGCACCCTGGTGAACGGCGAACTGATCACCGAGCGCCGCTTGTTCGGCGGTGAAGAAGTCATCATCGGCGAGACTTTCTTCCGCTTCCGCATCCTCGATTGAGACGGGGTTGAGTACGGACGGTCGGAGCATCCGGCAGGTGATCCGTCACGATGTCCGATCGCCGCTCGCGGTGGTGGTCGGGCAGTGCGAGCTGTTGCTCCTCGAAGCGGCAGGTCCGCTGACTCCGGCCCAGGTCGAGGCCATCGAGCGTATCGACCGCCAGGCCCGGCGCGCCCTCGACATGCTGGATGCTGTTGGAGACGCGCTCCCCGAAGACTGACCCTGTGGTACGAGCGTCCGGGACTATCCGCGAGGCGTTCGAACCGGCGGGGATCCGGGATTGCCGGATCCGCTATGCTCGGAACATGGCGAGGAAGGGCAACGGCAAGAGCACCCGCGCGGATTCGGACGCGCCGGTCTACTACACGACCTTCCAGGTGGCCAAGTTCCTGGGGGTGTCGCTGCCCACGATCGTGAACTGGATCGAAGCGGGCCGGCTGGACGCTCACAAGACCCCCGGTGGCCATCGTCGCATCGGTCAGCGAGACCTGGTCGCGTTCGCGCGTCTGCACCGGTACCCGATCGCGGCCGAGCTCGCGGCAGAGGTGGCGCTGGACAAGGTGCTGGTGGTCGACGACGAGGTCGACTTCGCGGAGCTGGTGCGCGAATACCTCCAGCTGAAGGGCGGCTACCAGGTCGAGGTGGCGAGCTCGGGGTTCGATGCCGGCTTTGCGGTTGCGCGGTTTCAGCCCGACCTGATCTTGATGGACATCATGATGCCCGACATGGACGGGTTCCAGGTCCATGAACTCCTGAAGGGCGACGCGGCGACCCGGCACATACCGGTCATCGCGTGCACGGCCTACCGCGACCCGGAGATCGAGGCCCGGATCCGCAAGCAGACCTTCGATGGCTTCATCGAGAAGCCGCTGAAGCTCGACCAGCTGCTCGAGACGGTGAAGGGTGCGCTGGCGCTCGAGACCCGCGAGGATGCGGACGATCAGGACGTTGCCGCGTCCTAGTCGGATGGCAGGGGTGGCGCGCATCCGCGTCCCTTCGGGTAGCGGTCGGGACGGTTGAACACCGACAGGACTCGTCCGTCGTTCACGGATTCGAACGACGTCTGGCACCGCTTGCGACGACCCCCGAGTCCAACGACCTCTGGCACCGCTCGGGACGGCGGAGGCGATCTTCGACGGTGGGGAGATCTCTGGCACCGCTTGCGACAACCTCCGAGTCCGACGACCTCTGGCACCGCTCGGGACGACGGCGGGGAGATTGCGGCACCGCTTGCGACGACCTCTGGCACCGCTTGCGACGACCTCTGGCACCGCTCGGGACGATGGTGGGACGGTCTCCGACGGCGGGGAGGTCTCTGGCACCACTCGGGACGACCTCTGGCACCGCTCGGGACGACTGCGGGCGCGACGACCTCTGGCACCGAGTGCGACACCTCTGGCACCGCTTTGCGACGACCTCTGGCACCGCTCGGGACGATGGTGGGACGGTCTCCGACGGCGGGGAGGTCTCTGGCACCACTCGGGACGACCTCTGGCACCGCTCGGGACGACTGCAGGCGCGACGACCTCTGGCACCGAGTGCGACACCTCTGGCACCGAGCGCGACACCTCTTTCACGGCGCACGACCTCTGGCACCGGGACGAGCTCGGTCGACGGTTGTGGACGACCTCTGACACCGAACGACGTGAAGCCGGCATCGCGAACACTGCCAGGAGCCTGCCCGAACGCCTTCCGGGAATGGGCCGTTCCGGTTCTCGACCGCCGGGCGCAGCGTCGCCGTTCCTGAGCCGCAGTTTCCCGGCTCGCTCCGCTGCCGTTACCTGCCTCGGTCGACCGTGTGTTACGTTCGGCGCTGGGCGCATTCTACGAGGCCGAGCGGAACTCCTGTTCGCGAGTGCCGACCGTAGGAGGAAACGGCTCGGCGAACGAGCCGGGAACCTCCGCTCCAGGATTGGAATGTGTCCAGCGGCGAATGAGACCACGGGTGAACGCGAACGCTGGCTGGTAGGAGCCCGTTGCGCGTTGATCGGTCCGAAACAGCCTTCCGCAGGAAATCGTGGTCACACCCCCCGTCTACCGCAGAGAGCAGCGATGCGTGCTTCCGCGTGTCATATCCGCTGCTGGGCGCCTCGACGGAGCCCAAGCGTACTTCTGTACGCGCAGCGGCGAACGGCGAGGTGTCCAGCAGCGGATAGGACCGCGGAAGTATGCGAGCTAGCTGGCGCGACCGTCACCGCCGCGCGCTGGAATCGGATTGCGGGACAGCGGTTCGCTCGGGCCGTCCACCCCTCGTCGGACGCGAACCAGCTCGCCGGCGATCGACACGGCGATCTCGGACGGGGTCTCGGCGCCGATCGCCAATCCGACCGGTGCGCAGAGCTTCTGGAACAGCGCCTCGTCGACGCCTGCCGCGCGTAGCCGCACGAAGAACTTCGCCACCTTGGCTCGACTGCCGATCATCCCAATCCATTGGTGCTGGAGCGGGAGGAGGGTCTCGCACAGGTCCTGGTCGAGGGCGTGATCGTGGGTGACGATCAGCACGTAGCGGCGGGGGTCCGAGGACAAGGATGCGGCGTGGGCTCGGGGGTCGGACAGCACCCGATCCGCTGTCGGAAATCGCTCGGAGGTGTTGAGCTCGTCGCGATCGTCCACCACGGTCACCGCGAAGTCCAGCGCCTCCAGGACAGGGAGAAGCGCATGCGCCACGTGCCCCGCTCCGTACATCACCAGGGGGTCTTTCGGAATCAAAGGCTCGATATGCACGGCCATCTCCCCTCCGCAGCACATCCCGAGATCTCGGGTGAGGTGTGCGGCGTAGTGCTGGGGACGTCCGGACCGAATCGCATCGAGTGCCGACTGGGTGACCGCATGCTCGAACGATCCTCCGCCAATCGTCCCGAGGGACGACCCGTCGGCGAACACGACCATGCGCGAGCCCGGCTCACGCGGGGTCGAGCCGCGGCTCGTGATCACGATCACGAGTGCAGCGCGTCGCCCGTTGGCGACCGCCTCGACGGCTGCGGCAAGGACATCCATGCGGCCTCATAACGCCGACGATACAGGGGCCGTCCATGGGACCCGCCATCGCAGCGCTGGGGTTGTTGTGGGGCGCTCCAGCGGTGGCCCAACAACCCCCTGATCCCCTCCCGATGCCGCTCCCCATGCCGCTTCCGGTGCCGCGCCCGGAGGATGAACCCGAGTCCGGTCCGGAGCCGGGTGAGCCGCTGCCCATGCCTCAGCCCGCCAGCCCGGAGCCGATGCCCCTACCGGTCCCTGTCGCTCCGAGTCCATCCGGCCCTCCGCCAGCTCCCGGTCCGGCTCCCAGCCCCGTACCTCTGGCACCCGGTGCGACACCCGAGGATCTCCCGCCAATCGACTTCATCCCGGCGCGTCCACCCGACCCGGAGCCCATGCAGAAGTACGCGCTGAGCTACCAGGGCGAGTGGTGGTGGGTACCCGTCGGTCCGATCGCCGGGCCGATGTCGGACGTCGCGCGGCTGCCAGGAACCGACATCTACGCAGCCATCACGCGTGCCGGAGAGGTCTGGGTGTCCGCCGACGGCGCGCGTGCCTGGGAACTCGTGCTCATCGGTGTGCTGGACGCCGGCGGTGACGCCACACGGCCCGCACTCGGGGGCCGACTCGGGTCCGCTCAGGACGATCTGCTCTCGAACGTGGATGTGGAGGCGGTGGGGGACTTCGAGGCCTACGACGATGGAGGCGTGCTCGAGGACAACGACGCCCTGATCCAGCAGGCGGTCGACAACTTCAACGAGGAGCAGGACGACGTCGAAGCGCTCCAGCGGGCCATCGAGTCCGGGGATCGGGAGGCCGGTCGTCCCCGCGTGTGGTTCGACGGCACGACCCTCTTCGCGGCCCGCCTGGACGGGCTGTATCGCACGGAAGACCTCGGAGCGGTGTGGGAGCGCGTCCTCTCCAGGCCTGTGGGGGCGTTCGTCCGCACTCGCAGGGGCCTCGTGGTGGGTACGGACGATGGGATGCGGTACTCCGGCGATGGGGTCGTGTGGTTCGACCAGGACGATGGCAGCGAAGGCGTCGACGTGCTCGATCTGACCGCCCGCGCGGACGCCATCGGCATCTGGGCGGCCACGCGGCAGGGGTTGTGGGCCACCGACGACGGTGCGTTCTGGACCCAGCGCAACGTGTTCGACGAGCCCGTCCTGCACGTCGCACCCGATCCGGACGTCGAAGGCCGGATCTGGGTCAGCCTGCCGAGCACGATCCTGTCGTCGGACGATGGGGGGATCACATTCGACGAGCCGCTCACGGCACCGATGCCGGCCGTCACCGAGATGCTGCGTCTGGGGCCGCTCCACTGGGTCGCGGTCAGCGCCGATGGTCCGTGGGAGACCATGAACGGCGGGCTGTCGTGGGTACCCATCACCCGGGGGCTGCTCGAGCCCGACACCACCGGTCTCGAAGCCGTCGACGGCACCCTCGTGCTCGCGAGCATCGAGGGGATCCTGCGGATGGAGCGCGCTCCGGACCTCGTCTACGATCCCGAGGCTCAGGCTCAGCTCGTCAAAGAGGAGCTCGACGCCTGGATCCCGCGGGGCGACCTCGTGGGGAGCGCCCTCGGCCGCGAGCAACTGAACCTGAGAGCGGGTGGGCCGCGCATCCTGGCCTACATGATTCCCCAGGTCACCACGATCTTCGAACATCGGAACATCGACGGTCTCGACTTCTCGAGTGGTCTCGGTCAGGACGATCTCGAAGACTTCGACATCACCCGCGGCGGCGAGACCCTGCGAGAGTACGACCGGTTCTGGCGGTTCTCCGTCTCGCTCCGGTGGGCTCCTCCGAGCAAGGCCCGCACGCTGTTCGGCAGCAATGCAGTCCTCGACGCGTACGAGGCTCAGGCTGGCGTCGCGTTCGGAGGCGGGATCGATCAGGGCACCGGGGGGCCGGCCGGACGCGAAGCCACCGCCTACCGCACCGACCTCGCCCGTCGGGTGAACGAACTCTACAACGCCCGGGCAGATGCGCTCCAGCGGCGCGTCGAGGTCGCCCGCGCACCCCTTCTCCAGCAGGTTCAGCTGGAGCTCTACATCGCCGAGATCGAGGGGGAGCTCGACGCTCTCACCGACGGCGCCGTCTCCTCCTTCGACACACCGACCACCGTCCAATCCGGGGCAACGCCATGAAGTTCCTGAAGTCCATCGCACTCGCCACGGTGCTCGCAGCCGTCGTGGCTCCGGGAGTCGCCGTCATCGTCGCCCCGGGCGTCGCTCGGGCCAGCCAGCCCACCCCCGATTCTGCGGCATCGTCCAGAGCCCTGTCCCTGAACGAGGCCGATGTGGCCGAGCTCGCTGCACTCGAGGGGGTGGATGAGGCAACCGCCACCGAGATCGTCGCGCTTCGCGCTGCACGCGGTCGCCTGGGGAGTGTCGAAGAGCTCCGCATCCTGCCGGGAATCGCCGACAGTACTCTCGATGCGCTCCGCACCGGAACCACGGTCCAGGTCGAGCTCCCGATGGGTCCCGCCCGCCGCTACGACAGTCCTCAGCAGGTCCTCGCGGAGTTCAGCAACGAGCCCACCGTGCAGCAGGTCCAGGCCTGGGCGAACGACTACGCCAAGACCAGTCCGCGCTCGGTCGACAAGTGGCTCTCGGCCAGCAAGGCATTCGCGGCGCTGCCCACTGTGTGGCTGCGCTACCGCCTGACCGACGACATCGACCAGGACTTCCAGTACTACGCCACCGACGGGAACATCGACCAGGACGGCGAGCAGCTGTTCAACGTGCTCGACGATGCCGGTCGTCAGCAGGAGAACCAGTACTTCATCCAGGCGCGCTGGGATCTTCAGGACATCGTGATGTCGTCCGAGCGCATCCGGATCATCAACGAAGCACAGGACATCGTGAAGCTGCGGGACAAGATGCTCACCGAGGTCAATCGGGTGTACTTCGAGCGGCGGCGGGTCCAGGCCGAGATGCTGCTCGCGCCCAAGGGCGACGTGCTCGGCCAGGTCAAGGACGAGCTGCGGGTCATGGAACTCACCGCCAACCTCGATGCCATGACCGGCGGGCGCTTCTCGGCGTCGATCGCGCGGTCGACCGTGCCGGGAACCCCCTGATGCAGCACCAGACCATCCAGATCCTCGACTTCGGTTCGCAGTACACCCAGCTCATCGCCCGTCGTCTGCGGGAACTCGGTGTGTACTGCGTCATTCGACCCTGTACCGATCCGGCACCGGACACGATCGACGACCATCTGGTGGGTCTCGTGCTCTCGGGCGGGCCCGCCAGCGTGCTCGCCGACGATGCCCCGCCATTCGACACGCGCTGGCTCGACGTCGGCGTCCCCATCCTGGGCGTGTGCTACGGCATGCAGCTCCTCGCACGACACCACGGAGGCACGGTCGAGCGTGGAATGCGTCGTGAATACGGGCGTGCCGAGCTCGTGCGCGTCGGAGAGAGCGTGCTGCTGCGGGACTTCGACGACACTCAGGTGGTGTGGATGTCCCACGGCGACCATGTGGGGCGGGTGCCAGACGGGTTTCACGTGATCGCACAGACCCACGAGGACGTCGTGGCGGCCATGGCGTCGGACGACCGCCGCGTGTTCGGCCTGCAGTTCCACCCCGAGGTGACCCACACCGAGCGCGGCGACAAGCTGATCGCCCGCTTTGCCCGGGATGTCTGCGGGGCCACGGGCGACTGGCGGCCCGAGGCGTTCATCGAAGAAGAGGTGGAGCGTCTGCGGGCGGTCGTGGGCGACGGGCAGGTGATCTGCGGTCTGTCGGGTGGGGTCGACAGCTCGGTCACGGCCGCGTTGCTCCACGAAGCCATCGGCGACCGGCTGCACTGCATCTTCGTCGACAACGGACTGCTCCGGGAAGGCGAGCGGGATGGCGTCGCAGCGGAGTTCGCGGAGTACCAGCTGACCGTGTGCGATGCGTCCGAGCGGTTCCTCACCGCGCTGGCCGGCATCACGGATCCGGAGCGCAAGCGGAAGATCATCGGCGAGGTCTTCATCCGGGTGTTCGAGGAGGAGGCGGCGAAGATCGACGGCGCCGACTTCCTGGCGCAGGGAACGCTGTACCCGGACGTGATCGAGTCGGTCAGCGTCCGCGGTCCTTCGGCGACCATCAAGTCCCATCACAACGTGGGCGGCCTCCCCGAGGACATGCACCTGAAGCTGGTCGAGCCGCTTCGCGAGCTGTTCAAGGACGAGGTCCGCGCAGTGGGTTCTGCCCTGGGCCTGTCGGACGGGCGTGTGTGGCGTCAGCCGTTCCCAGGGCCCGGTCTGGCGGTACGCTGCCTGGGCGAGTGCACCCCGGAGCGCCTGGCCACCTTGCGAAAAGCCGACGCCATCGTGCGGCAGGAGATCCGCGAAGCGGGGTGGGAGCGGCGGATCTGGCAGAGCTTCTGCGTGCTCCTGCCCGTGAACACCGTCGGTGTGATGGGGGACGAGCGCACCTACGACGAGGCGTGCGCCATCCGAGCGGTGCACAGCCACGATGGGATGACGGCGAGCGTGGTGGAGCTGCCGTACGATCTCCTGGGCCGGATGAGCAGCCGGGTGATCAACGAGGTCGCGGGCATCAATCGGGTGGTCTACGACGTCTCGTCGAAGCCGCCCGGAACCATCGAGTGGGAGTGACTGCACGGGTTCGAGGCTGACGTCTGGGCTGTCTGGGCGTCCCGCGCCTGTCCCTCGTTCCTCGGGGCAGGCCCGTCGCGGGACCTCCGGGGCTCGCGTTCGCTCGGTCCTCCGCTTCGTCCCTCGCTCCGGACTGGCTGCACCACCCCTGCGGATCGCTGACGCGCTGCGCGCCGGTCGAGGTGCGGGGCGGCGACCGGCGACGTCGCACTCGGTGCCAGAGGTGGCGTCGCACTCGGTGCCAGAGGTGACGTCGCGTTCGGTGCCAGAGGTGACGTCGCGTTCGGTGCCAGAGGTGACGTCGCGTACGGTGCCAGAGGTGGCGTCGCGTACGGTGCCAGAGGTGGCGTCGCACTCGGTGCCAGAGGTGGCGTCGCACTCGGTGCCAGAGGTGGCGTCGCACTCGGTGCCAGAGGTGGCGTCGCACTCGGTGCCAGAGGTGGCGTCGCACTCGGTGCCAGAGGTGACGTCGCACTCGGTGCCAGAGGTGGTCAGCGTGGCCGGACCGCCCAGGTCGCTGTCTGGAATCCACCCGACGACGTTCGCTCTACTCTCGTGATGCCGTGCCAGCCCGCGACGTACGTTGTGCCGTCCTCGTCCACCAGGATCGCGCGCATGTACTCCTGGTGCGACAGGTCCAGACGATGCACCGCGCCATCACGAACCACCGTCGGACCCGCTGTGTAGTGCAGCATCCAGCGCGTGCCGTCCGGGGCGAACGCCAGATCGGAGCCCTTCGTGCGCGGCCCCGCCGAGTCCTGCGTGAAGCGTCGCCCGTCCTGGTCGAACTGCAGAAACCCCGAGTCGAAGTCCACCGCCCACACCGTGCCGTCTGGTGCTTGGAGCAGGCCACGCGGGTTGGACCCGGGGTAGGTCGACGAGCGAATGGGGAATCGGTCCTCCCCCCTCGTCACCGCAGACAGGAAGTCCACCGACCACACCGTGCCATCCGCGGCGTAGAGCACGTCGAACGCATCCCGGGAAGAGCCGGTGGCGACCAGCTTCCCATCTCGCAGGGCCAGCTCGCGCTTGCCATGGACGGCGCGGAGTCCATCCGGCGCGGCGTAGACCGACCAGCTTCCGCCCTCGCGAACCTCCCCGTCGAACGCCATCGACGACCAGGACTCGCCATCGAACCGAAGCAAGCGGTGATAGCAGCCCGCGTAGGCGACGTCGTCGACCACCACGACCGAGCTGCAGATCTTCTCGTCGTAGTGCGCCGCCAGCCGGCCGTTCCTCCAGACCGTCATCCCGCCTTGTGTCGCCGCGACCACCGAGTCGCGGTACCGAACCAGGTCGTACACCTGATCGAGTTCTTCCGACAGCGCGGCATCCGCCGTCGTTCCGCAGTCGTCCTCGTACAGCTTCAGGTAGGCAGTCACATTGTCGACGCTCTTCGGGGGCAGGTTCCGCTTCGACGTCGGAAAGCGCTCCAGGAGGCTGCGCCAGGTCGTCCACACGGCGCACCAGGAACCGTCCATCCTTCCCTGCGCATCGATCAGCGCGACCACGGCCTGTGCAGCGAAGTCGTCGGGCTGGGAGTTCGCCCCGCTCGAAGCCAGCGCCAGCGCGCTCGCGCCGTACAGATCATCCGAAGCCCCCGTCACCATCGGACCCATCTCGAAGTAGTCGTCGTGTGCCAGGAGGTAGGCCAACACCACGCGCTCGGCGGGCAGCACGTCTTTCAGCTGGAGTGCGCGAGGCCCCTTCCCGCGTCGTTCTGCGATGGCTTCGGCGAGCTGAATCGCACGCCCCTTGCCCTCCCAGCCGAGGGCATCCACGACAGCCAGTCGCACGCCGAGCGGGTGATCGCCGAGCAACGCGTCGATCGCCGAAGGCGGAAGGGAGCTTCCGGCAGAGCGTGCACGCTGGACCACCTCGGCATCCTGAAACCCCACCGACAGGTCGGTCGAGGTGAGGGGAGAGTCTGCGAATGCGGTCGCCAACAACAGGATCATCGGTCCTCCGGTGCTTCGCTCAGGATGACACGGCCGACCGTGGCAGGTTCCGTGTAATCCCGCGCAAGCGACCGATGTGCCCGGATCGGTGACGTGGAGGTGTCGCCAGATTCCTCCGGCCCACCCTCGCAAGCGAGGGATGAACCGCCCGAATCCCTTCCACTGAATGTCTCGACGCGTTCAGGTACCCCCGGAAAATGTGCTCGTTCTTCCGCGCATTTCGGGGGCACCGTTCTCTTGACCGTCGAGACATTCCACACCGACATGGAGCTCTCCGATGATTCGCCCCTCTGTGATGTTCGCGCTTCCACTCCTGCTCGTGGGATGTCTGTCCCCCGCCGATGTCGAGGCCATGGACGAGGCCGGGCTGCGCCTTCAGCGATCGGAACAGGCTGTGGTTCTGGGAGAGCTCCCGGTCGTCGGCGTCTTCGATCGAAGTGCGGACACCGTGGTCACGGCGGACGAAGAGGTGTTCGGGGTCCGTGTGGACGGCGAACTCGACGACTGGGTGATGCTGAACGGGGAGATCGAGCTCGATCCCAGCACGCTTCCGACGGACGACTGGACGGTGGTCGCGCCGTCCGAGCACTGGTTGTACGCCTGTACCGGGCCGGAGCGGAGCACGGTGTTCTGGGAGTACGACGTCGATGTGCTGCACATCCGTCCCACGGACGACTGGCTGGATGTCGTCGCGTCGGTGGGTCGGGGAAGGGTCCTCGCCGCCCGGGTCCCGCTCGCAGAGGACCCGGACTTTCGCTGGTAGGCAACGCGATACGAGCTCTCATGTTCACCTGGCTTCCCTGGGTCCGGCGCCGTCGGGCAGCGATTCGCGACACCCCACTGACGCCGTCTCAGGAGGCGGTGCTGGATACCCATGCCCCGTTCGTCCATTCCCTCGATAGTGACGAAAAGGCCCGTCTTCATGGGCTCATTCAGCTGTTTCTGTACGACAAGACCTTCGAGGGCCTCGGGGGATTGACGGTCGACGAGACCGTCGAAGTGACCATCGCCGCCCATGCTTGTCATCTGCTGTTGGGGCTGGACGTCTCCGAGCCATACCCGGGGTTGGACGTCATCCGCGTCTATCCGTCGACCTACCGTGCTGCGGGGTTCGACACGGTGGCCGGCCATGCGGTCCTCGGAGGGCAGTCCCACCGATTGGGGGAGTCCAGCATGCGGGGCTATGTGGTGCTGGCTTGGGACGCGGTTCGGCAGGGTGCTCAGCGACGGGACGGGCACAACGTCGTCCTTCACGAATTCGCCCATCAACTGGACACCCAGGACGGCTCGGCGGATGGCGCTCCTCCGCTCGAGCGCGGATTGTACGGCCCATGGGCGCGGATTCTCGGAGATGCGTACGCCGAGCTACAGCAGGACGTCGCTCGGCGTCGGCACAACGTGATGGATGCCTACGGCGCGACGAATCCGGCCGAGTTCTTTGCGGTGGCGACGGAGACGTTCTTCGAGCGTCCGCTGGCGCTGAAGGCCCAGGAGCCGGAGTTGTACGCAGTTCTGGAGCGCTACTACCAGCAGGACCCCGCGGACAGCTGAATCCGGCGCGCCGGGATGCCCGAGTGGGTCTGCTCGGTGCCAGAGGCCGCGGAGATCGTTTGCTCGGTGCCACAGAAGTGCCGCCCGAGGTCGTCGCGCTGGATGCCAGAGGTGTTCCACTGCGTGCCAGAGGTCCGCCGGGTGTCGGAGGTGTACCGGGAGGTGCCAGAGGTGGTGCGGTCGCTCGTCGTCGCGCTCAGGGTTTCGCGCTCGGTGCCAGAGGTCGTCCGCTCGGCCCCAGAGGTGTTCCACCCCGTGCCAGAGGTCGCGGGCGCGGGGTGCCAGAGGTCGTCCGCCGAGTGCCAGAGGTCGTCGCGCTGGATGCCGGAGGCCGCGGAGATCGTTTGCTCGGTGCCAGAGGTGTTCCACCCGAGGTCGTCGCGCTGGGTGCCAGAGGTGGTGTTCCACTTGGTGCCAGAGGTCCGCCGGGTGTCAGAGGTCCCCCCGTGCCAGAGGTGTACCGGGAGGTGCCAGAGGTGGTGCGGTTGCTCGTCGTCGTCCGCTCGGTGCCAGAGGTCGTCCGCTCGGTGCCAGAGGTCGTCCGCTCGGTGCCAGAGGCCGCGGAGATCGTCCGCTCGGTGCCAGAGGTCGTCCGCTCGGTGCCAGAGGCCGCGGAGATCGTCCGCTCGGTGCCAGAGGTGTTCCACCCGAGGTCGTCGCGCTGGGTGCCAGAGGTGGTGTTCCACTTGGTGCCAGAGGTCGCCCAGGTCGCCGGCCCTCCGCCAAGTCGCCCCGAGGGCCGATCAGAATCGACGAACGCGACCGCTGTCCCAGACGTCCAGGTCGCTCGCGTGCTTGCACATCGGGCCCGCCATCGACACCCGATTCACCGCCTGCTGGGGGTCGACGTGCGGGTAGAGATGCGTCAGCCACACCTCCGCTGGCCGAGCCGCCTTCGACACGCGCATCACGTCCGTCGGCGTCATGTGACCCGGAATCGGCTCCTCGTCCGAGCCCGCGCATTCACAGATCAGCAGATCCGCACCGCGGGACAGCTCCACCAGGTTCTCGCTCGGACCCGTGTCGCCCGAGTACACCACCGCCACGCCGTCCGCTTCGAAGCGGTAGTGGAGCGCACCCGCTCCGTGGTTCGCCGGTCGGGAACGTACCGTCAAGCCGCCCAGCTGCACCACGTCCGGACCGCGAATCGACAGCTCGTGCACGCGCGCGCCACGGGCCCCGAAGCTCAGCCACTTGCCGAACGTCTCCTGGAGCAGGTCGAACACGTCCAGAAACCCCGCGGCCGCGTGGATCGGGTAGGGCGCCGTCCGCTCGCTCACCCGGAACGTGAACAACAGCGGGACCAGATCGGCCATGTGATCGGGGTGCCAGTGCGAGTAGAAGCCCCCATCCAGCGTGCGCGGATCCACACCCGCCCGCATGCAGCGCTGAAGGGTTCCGCTGCCTCCGTCCACCAGCCAGGCTCCCTCCGACGTCTGGACCAGGAACCCGGCCGGCCCCCGATCCGCGTCCGGCATCGTCGTGCCCGACCCCAGCACGGTGAATCGCATGGATCAGCGCCCCTCGGAAGCGTCCAGCAAGGCTTCGAACTCCTCGAGCGGAACCCCCAGCCAGTCCAGCGCCTCGTGTTCCAGGACCTGCACCAGCTGCGCCGCAACCTGGTCGAGCGAACCGCACCGCGCCAGGTTGCTCCGGAACAATCGCAGCGCCGTCGGGCGAGCGGTCAGCGCGGTGTCGTCATCGGGGGGGCGACCCGCGTACAGCCCCGCCACCGTGGGCGGAAGGGCAGGGGGACGCGCGGTGAGCTCGGCGAGATCGGGCTCTTCTTCGACGTGAACCGCGACGCCGTTCCAGAACTGCTGCAGGGAGGCCGGGAGCGCCGCGATGGCAGCGTCGAGCGCGGCCTGGAGGTCGGAGTCCGGCAGCTCGATGGGGAGCGGGTAGCCGAGCGGATCGAGCGACCGGGCGACAGCGAGGGATTGCGCGGCCTGCGCGGGTTCCCCCATGCGCTCGAGAGCCAGACCGAGCGTGTAGTGGGCCTCGGCGAGCCCGGAGTCCAGCCGCAGGGCCTCCCGCGCGGCCTCCATCGCACCGACGATGTCGCAGGACTCGAACCGGGCGATCGCCAGTCCGGACAGGGTGATCGGAGCGGGTTCGGGTGTGACCTTCAGGTGATCTTCGAATGCCTCGCTGGCGGTCTCGGCGTCTCCGAGCTCGAGCAGGGCGTTGGCCAGGAGCCTCAGCGCCTCGGGCTGGGTGGGCTCTTCGTCGAGGAGCTCCTCGGCTTCGATGACCGCAGCAGGCCAGTCGGCCTGGTGCACCGCGGATCGAATGCGGCGGAGTCGAAGCTCGGCGCGGGTGTCGGGATCGATCTCCCACACCCCGCTGACGACCTCGTCGTCCATCACCCGGCGACGAACATGAAGTAGCCGCCGACGGCGAGCGCGATGATCAGGCCCAGAACCACGATGCCAACGAGCACCAGTGCCCCGGCACCCATCCCCGCGGCCACGGCCGTACCGCCTCCGCCGGAGATCTGGACATCGCTGTCGTCGTCGACGGGGTCGGGCGTGTTGTTGGTCTGAACGGGCTCGGGCTCGGGCGCGGATTCGGGCAGACCGCCGCGCAGTGCGATGGCGAAGTGGGCGAACTCGGCGATGTCCTTGCACAGGTCGAGGTCCGAGATCATCCACTGCTCGAAGTTGACCTCTTCGGCGGGAGTGGCCATCCGACCGGACTCGTACAGCGGCATGGGAGCGCGATCGAGAACGGGCTCGTCGGGGGCGACGTCGAAGGGGACGTTGCAGTTGTCGCGCAGCCACTGCTTGACCTTGTAGCGGGCCTTGAGCACGGGCAGGGGCTCGAGCTGCTCGTCGCTGCCGTGCCGGTAGCAGCGCTCCAGCATCGCGACCTCGTCGGGCTGGGCCTGGCGCGCGCGGGCGAGCAGGGTCTTGGGACGCTGATTGCCCGTGTAGGCGTTGGCGTCGTCGCCATCTGTGACGCGTTCGCCCTGATCCGCGAGCTCTTCCTGGATGATCTTGTGGGCCCAGGAGACGAGGGCGCGGGACTCGGAGACGTTCGCGACGCCCTCGCCGAACTTGCGGCAAGCGACTTCGCACGGTTCGCGGCCAGCATCCTCGCCCAACCGGGACGTGGCGATGGCGTAGTACCAGTCGGCGAACCGTTGAGCCATGATCTGGCCGGCTTCGGCGTCTCCCTGACGCCATTCGCGGAAGAGGACCTTGATCGACCGCGTGTCGGTCTCTGCCATGGTGATGCGCTCCTGCTGGACCCGGCGAGCGGTGGATGTGCCGCCAGCTGAAGTGCCCGGTGGGCGTCACGACGGGGCGTGAGCTTCGGGGGCTTCGGGGGTCGCTGGTTCCGGCCGATGGTACGTACGGCGACGGAGTGGGTCAACTGTCGGTCGTGGAGGGGGGGGCCTCGGGCTGCGGGGTGGGGTCCGACACCGGGGGTTCCGACCCGTCCTTCAACGGGGCAGTGCGAGCACTGTGTCGGCACGCAGAGCGGATCCGCACCGAGGTCAGCAGGCGGCCCCACAGCCACTCGTAGCGGGCGCGGACCTCGAAGGGGCCTTCGTCGTTCTTGAGGTTCAAGGTGACTTCTGCGTCGCCGTGGAGATCCGGGCGGACCTCGGCTTCGTGAAACCCGACGTAGCGCCCCACATACGGGTCGAGGGCCTTGTAGATCGACTCTTTGATGGAGAAGCGCATCAGCAGCGCGATCCACCGGCGGTCCTCGGGCAGCGGTGCGAGCTCCGCGCACTCGGCCTCGGTCAGGACGTGGTCGATGATGCGCAGACGCGACGGCGCGTAGTCCTCGAGATCGACCCCGAGCGTGCCGAGGCCATCGCGTGCGACCATGCCCACCGCGAGGTCGCGCTTGTGGGAGATGGAGCCGACGAAGCCCTCGGGGAGGATGGGCGCACCGCGCTCGGTCGCCCGGAGGATTCCGGGACGGACGCCGACCTGTCCACAGGCCTGACGAAGCGCGATCCGCCCACCGACGTACTGCACCTGCCGGTAGCCACGCAGCGTGGAGGCGTGCGCGGCTTCTTCGGGTGGCAGGGTCGCGAGGATGTCGTCGGGTACGGGCTCTCGGCTGTCGGGGATGTGGACGGCGGACACCACGCCGTGTGGGGTCGCGTGGTGGTATGCCACCTGGTAGAGATTCAAGACCCGCACTGTATACCGCACGGGTGTTCGAGGAGCGATTCTCCTGCACGAAGGATGCCTGTCGGGCAGGGTTCCGGCGTGCCGTGCGGCGGCGTCGACCAGAGGTTGCTCTGGCGCCCGGGGCCCTCGCTTCGTTAGGGCGCACAGCCTCCCACCCCCAACGACCCCGGAGTCCCCGTGGCCAAGAAACTCGTCATCACCGAGAAACCCAGCGTCGCGCGCGACATCGCTGCTGCACTGGGTGGGTTCTCCGACGAGGGCGAGTACCTGGAGAGTGACGACTACGTCATGACCTGGGCGCTCGGCCACCTCCTCCAGCTGGCCGAGCCGGAGGTGTACGACAAGCAGTGGAAGTCCTGGTCGATCAAGAACCTCCCGATCATTCCCCAGGGCGACTTCCAGATCGCGCCGCGCGACGGCTACAAGAAGCGCCTCGATCTGATGAAGAAGCTGGGCAAGCGCAAGGATGTCGACGGCGTCATCAACGCTTGCGATGCGGGGCGCGAGGGCGAGATGATCTACCGGCGGATCGCCGAGTTCACCCAGCTCGACAAGATGCCGCAGCAGCGCCTGTGGATGCAGTCCATGACCACGTCCGCCATCCAGAAGGCGTTCGACGCGCTCAAGCCGGGCCAGCAGTTCGACAACCTCGCGGATGCGGCCTGGCTGCGCAGCGTCGGAGACTGGCTCATCGGGATGAACGCCACCCGCGCGCTCACCCAGCGCCTGAAGAGCGGTGGCGAGCGTCGGGCCTGGTCGGCGGGTCGCGTGCAGACCCCCTCGCTCAAGCTCCTGGTCGACCGCGAACGCGAGATCCTCGCGCACGAGCCGCGGGACTACTGGGAGATCAGCGCCACCTTCGCCTACGGCGACAACACCTGGGTCGGTCGGTGGGTCGATCCCGACTACAAGAAGTCCGACGACCGCGACATCAAGCCCACCCGGGTGTTCGATCGGCAGCGGGCGCTCGACATCGTCGAGGCCGTCAACAAGGCGCAGAACGCCCCCGCTCGCGAGAAGCGCCGCAAGAGCATCTCCAAGCCTCCGATGCTGTTCGACCTCACGTCGCTGCAGCGCGAGGCGAACAAGCGCTACGGGATCAGCGCCAAGCGCACGCTCGATGCCGCCCAGCGGCTGTACGAGGGCCACAAGGTGCTCACCTATCCGCGTACCGATGCCCGCACGCTGCCCGACGACTACGGTCCCACCGTCAACAACGTCCTCGATGCGCTCGGCGGCATGACCCTCGATCTCGAGGACATCCCGCCCCTGGCCCAGCGAATCGTGAAGGACGGGCCACAGAACCTCCAGCGGGTGCTGGACTCCAAGGGGGTCAGCGACCACTTCGCGATCGTCCCGACCGGCACGGCCCCCGAGCAGGAGCTGTCCGGAGACGACGCCCGCGTGTTCGAGCTGGTCGTCCGTCAGTTCCTCGCGGCGCTGATGGGTCCCGCCACCTACGCCATCGTCGAGCGCTACGTCGACGTGCCCGGCAAGAACGGCGACGAGCCCTTCCGCACCAACGCCAAGAGCCTCGAGATCGCGGGCTACATGGAGGCTCTGGGTTCGGAAGTCGGTTCCGGTACCCACCTTCCGGCTCTCATCCCCGGCGAGGACGAGGCCAGCGGCGTGTCCGTCGGCGTGTCGAACGTCGAGGAGGAAGCCAAGCAGACCCGTCCCGCCCCGCGCTACTCCGAAGCGCAGCTGCTCCGGATGATGGAGACCGCCGGCGACGAGATCGAGGACGAAGAGCTGTCCGAAGCCCTGCGGGGTCGCGGCATCGGAACCCCTGCCACGCGCGCCAACATCATCGAAGAGCTGGTCCGCAAGGCCTACGCCCGACGCGTCCAGAAGCGCCTCGCGCCGACCAGCAAGGCGATGCGTCTGATGGACGTCCTGGACCGTCTCGACATCCCGCGCCTGGCCAGTCCCAAGCTCACGGGCGAGTGGGAGCACCAGCTGTCCGAGGTCGCGAACGGCGCGATGGATCGCACGTCGATGTACGATGATCTGGTCGACTTCACGAAGACCGTGGTCGACCACCTGGTGGGCTTCGAGCACGAGACGCTCTACGAGGACTCCGAGCCCCTCGGCACGTGTCCCGAGTGCAGCGGCAAGGTCGTCGAGTCCGCGTGGGGCTATCCCTGCGAGAACAACACCAGCCGCGAGTCCGAGTGCTCGTTCATCATCTGGAAGGACCGCGGCGGACGCTACATGGATCGCAAGATCGTCCGGCGCCTGCTGCAGGAGCGCAAGCTCGAGGACATCGAAGGGTTCGTGAGCCTCTCCGGCCAGCCCCAGGTGGCCACCATGGAGCTCGTCAAGCAGCCCAAGACCATCAAGAAGGGCCGCGGCAAGAAAGCCGAGGAGATCGAGGTCATGCGCTGGGTCGTGGCCCTCGACTACGGCAACAACCCCACGGACGACGACGAGCCCGAGGTCGAGGAGGGCGTGCTCATCAAGCACGACGATCCCGACGAGGAGATCGTCATCACCAACAAGCGCTACGTCGCGCGCAGCTTCTTCTCGGGCGAGAAGCGCAAGGGCAAGGTCCTGCCGCGTTCCGTCTGTCAGCGCGAGATGAGCGACGACGAGGCGCGCGCGTTCTTCTCGGAAGAAGGCAAGACCCAGCAGCTCGAGGGCTTCATCAGCCGTCGTGGCCGCCCCTTCAAGGGCGCGCTGTTCCGCAAGGCGACCGGCAAGCACGGCTTCGAGTTCCCGCCGCGCGAGAAGAAGGCCGGCAAGTCCAAGAAGAAGAGCACGACGAAGAAGAAGTCGACCGCGAAGAAGAGCACGGCGAAGAAGTCGACGGCGAAGAAGAGCACGGCGAAGAAGTCGACCGCGAAGAAGAGCACGGCGAAGAAGTCGACGGCGAAGAAGAGCACGGCGAAGAAGTCGACCGCGAAGAAGAGCACGGCGAAGAAGTCGTCCGCGAAGAAGTCCGAAGGCGGTGAGGCGTCGCCGTGAGCGAGGCACCCGTGCGTGTGGACGTGCGGGTCACCGATTCGGTGGACGGGGTCGCCGGGACCCGCCTGTACGAGGCCTGGAGCGAGGGCGTTCCGGTTCCGGGCGCGCTGGTGGCCATCGTCGGGGTGATGCACGGCAACGAGCCCGTCGGAGCGAAGGTCCTGGAGCGTCTCCAGGCCGAGCTGCCCACCAACCTGAAGGCCGGGCGGGTGCTGGCGGTGCACGCCAACCTCGCCGCGTGGCAGGCCGGGGTTCGGCACACCGAAGACGGCGTCGATCTGAACCGTCTGTGGGATCGACAGACCCAGCAGAGTCTGGCGGCCATGCCCTTCGAGTCGCTCTGCTACGAAGAACGGCGGGCGCTCGCGCTCTCGCCGCTGCTGACCCGCTGTGACGCCATGCTCGATCTGCACAGCACGTCGCGGCCCAGTGCGGCGTTCCTGTTGTTCCGCGACGACCAGCGACACGCATCGATGGCCCGCAACCTCGGCGTCGAGAAGATGGTCACGGGGATGCACGAGTCGAGCGTCGTCGAGGGCGGTCTCGGCTCGAATGCCGGGCTCGATCCAGGAGAGCTGGTCCGCCGGCTGGGGTTCACCTTCGAGGCGGGCCAACACGACGATCCCGGCAACCTGGAGCGCGCCTGGCAGGTCACGCTCCGGCTGCTGGCCCAGCTGGGATTGTGGCGGGGCGAGGTCACCCCGCCCGATGTGGTGCCAGAGGTGTACGAGATCCTCGACCGCTTCGCACAGGCTCCGGCGGGCTCCCGCCCATGGACGTTCGTGCCCCCCGAAGAGGCGTCCGCGCAGCGCAAGGCCCCCCGGGTGCTCGAGTCGTTCGAAGAAGTGGTCGCAGACGAGATGATCGTGCGGCGGGGAAACACCGTCGTGCGCGCCCATGCGCCGTTCACGATGTTGATGCCCGCCCCCGACGCGCGGCCGGGCGCCGACCTGTTCTACTACGCCCAGCGGCGCTTCGGAGGGCTGTCGAGCGGCGAGTACCGGACCAACAGCGAAGCCCGTCGCGAAGCCCGCGCCATCGAACGCATGCTCGACCTGCTGTCCGACGACGAGATGGAAGAAGGCGAGACCTGGGTCAGCTTCGACAACCGGCGCTGTCTCGACCTGTGCGCCGATCTGATCGGCCGGACCCTGAGGATGGACGCCGATGACCCCCATCGACGCATCACGGTGGTCGGACGCGGAGACTGGGGTGGCGATGCCACCGAGCGACGCAACGGGCTGCGGTATCGCCAGGCGATGCGGCGCGCGATCCGGGCAGGCGTCCCCATCGAGCGGATGCAGGTGCTTCGCGGCGCGACGCTGGGGTGGTTGGATGCGCTGACCAGCACCAACATGCAGGAGCTCATCCAGCAGCGACAGAGCCAGCGTCCCGAAGATGGCGATTCGCCCCATGGCACCGGGGTGAAGCTGCTGCTCTCCGTCCAGCAGGCCCACACCGTGTCGGTCCTCGTGGTGGGAGATCTGAAGCGCGCCATCCAGACCGGCGATCGGCGGAGCTGCCGCGTGGCGATCGTCATCGAGGCCGCTACGGTCGAGCCGGACGAGGAGACTGCGCGCGTTCGCGTCGTGCGGACGGGCGTGTTCGGCGCACGGATCGAGTTGCTGCGGGCGGCTCGCAACGTGATCCGGGCCCTGCGTCAGGAGCACCGCCACCTGATGGACGAGTCGGCGCTGTTCCAGGACGATGCCATCCACCGGCTGATCGGGGCCGACGGGGTGATCGAGTCCCAGCCCGATCCAGAGCTGATCGAGGGCCTTCGCACGGGCGTGCTGCAGCTGCAGCTTCGGCTGTGGTGCGACAGCCTGCGCGGAGAGATCGACGGTCCGCTCGACCTGCCGAACTCCCGCGCGCTCGGGCGATGGCTCGCGAGCACCATGACCCGCTCGGGAATCCTGGATGTCGACAGCCTCCGGCGCCTGCTGATCCGGCCGCGCGGCAACGGCTGGGTGGTCGACATGGAGCGTCTGGAGCGCCTGGCGGCGAACGCGACGTCGCGCGATCTGGACGATCTGCTGCTCGCGCCGCCCCCGCGCCCCTCACCACGACAGCCCCTGGTGGCCCTGGATGTCGATGGCGACAACCTGGAGCGGTGGATCGGCTGGAAGCGCTACCTCCGTGGGTTCGACGTGGTCAACGCCGAGCGCGGCAAGGACCTGGATCTGGTCTTCTCGGAGCGCGGAATCCGCGACCGGATCGCCAACTGGCTCGAGCGCGCACAGGCCCTGGCAGCCCGACGACCGGGTCAGGTGATGGTGGTGATGGCCGGAGACGGTCTGAACCCCAACCGGGAAGCCCAGGAGCTCCGGGCGGGGCTGTTGCAGAAGCACCGCGAGGTCCTCACGGACCCGAACGTGCGGTACCTGCGCATCCAACACGCCCAGGGAACCCATCTGGCGTGGATGAAACACGTCATCGAGACGCTGGACACCCGCCCGGACGGGGGCGAACCGGTGGCCCTGTTGTTCGAGGCCGAGCACGGCGCGACGGTGAACGTGGTGATGGTCTGCGTGCGCGAGGGCACGGTCGACCCGTGGTCTCTGGAGGGGTGGAGCATCGAGTGCTGTGCGGCGATCGTGAGCGATCTGGAGCACCAGCGGGCTCGCGACTACAAGCTGGCGCTGTTCACCGAGCGGATGGGGGAGCGCGGCGACATCAACCAGGAACTGCTGCACTTCGGGCGCGCGCACTGCGAGGGGCTGTTGAAGCAGGTGGGTTGGCGTGCCCTCGGCGAACGTGGCGCACCGGAGCGAGGCGCGATCGAAGCCATGTTCTGTCGCCATCTGCAGCGCTGGGTCGAGCAGGTCCGGGCGCTCGGGAGCGAGGGCTTCATCGAAGCGCCGGACAGCGAAGAGGCCCGTGTGGACTGGGTCGCCCGACAGCTCGGGATCGCCGACCATGCCCTCGCGCGCGCACTCGCTGCAGAGATGAGAGCGGACACGACGTCCGAGTCCGCCGCTCGGAAACTGTGGACGGACGCACACGCGTGGCCGGTCGTCGGTGACAACGACAGTGCCAGACAGCGTCGCAAGCGGTAATCTGCCGCCCCGGGAGGCACACGTGGAATACACCGTCACGGACAGCGACGGGCGGAACGTCAAGCTCGAGGCCGAAGACTGGATGTCTGCGGCCGCCGATGCGCTCGTCCAGATGGACGTCGACATCAACGCGATGGGGACCGTGGTCTGCCAACCCCGCGCCGATGGGGCCGTCGTCATCAAGGATCAGCTCTCCGGCATGGTCTTCACCGTCAAGGAGAAGCAGAAGGCGCCGGATGTGCGGGTGGTCGTCAGTGCACGATCCGCGGTCGCGCGTCCAGAACCCGAGCCCGAGCCTCCCCGGCGCGAAGAAGAGCCGCAAGAGGTGTTCGACACGCCTCCTCCCGCGCTGTCGATGCCCACGACCAGCCTGGCGCGCGAGCCCGTCGAGACGCTTGCCGAGCGGCTGTTCGACCTGTCGATGGACCTCATCGTGGCGGAGCCGGACGAAGCCATGGGCATGGCCCTCGATCTGCTCACCGAGTTCGTGCCCGCCGAGCTGTCGGTGGCGTTCCGGGGCTCCATGAACGACGAACACCTCACCGCCGTCGACGCGCGCGGAGACACATCTGGCGAGATCGTCGGTCGCACCGTGCCGTTCGGCGAAGGCATCGTCGGGATGTGCTTCGACATGCGCGAGAGCGTCCGCGAGGACGACATCACCCGGTCCATCCCGTACGAGAAGCGCCTGGACGGCGTCGATGGGTTCCCGGTGGGGTCGGCACTGGTGGTCCCCGTGATCGACGAGACCAGCCTGGTGTACGGTGTCATCGAGCTCCTCAACCCGAAGGGCCGGGCATTCCTGGACGCTGACGTCGAAGCCGCCGAGACACTCGCGCGTACGTTGGGCCAGGCGCTTTCGAACCGTTAGTCGTGAACATCTCGCTGGAGGCCCTCTGTGGAACTGAACCCCGCTCCCGACCTCGACGCCAACACGGCCGCCGTGATTGCAGCTGGAATGCGCAGGGTCGCCCTCGCCGACGGTGATGTGATGCACCCGAACGAACTCTCGCTGATCGAGCAGTTCGAGAAGGACATCCCCGAGGGCACCAAGCCGATCGCGACCATCCGCGATGCCTCGGTCCGCAACGTGTACCTGAAGTCGTTGGTGATGGTCGCCCTGGCCGATGGCCGGATCAGCGAGACCGAGAACGAGGTCATCGCCGACCTCGCGAAGGCCGTCGGCGCCGACGACGAAGACCTCACGACGGTCACCAAGGCCGTGAAGCGCGAGTTCCTGGCGATCTTCTCGGGGGTCACGCACTTCCGGGATCAGGTGCAGGCACTGGCCGAGGAGCTCGGCGTCGAGCTCGACTGACCGCATTCTCGCGGCCCGTCTGCAGGCGCTGCAGGTCCGGCTCGACGCCGTCCCTCCCGAATGGGCTGCGTGGGCGGAGCGGGAGCTTCCGACGGTTCCCGAAGGTCTGGATGCGATCGCTGCAGAAGACGCGGCCTACGATCAGGCTCGTCCAGCCGCGGTGCGCGAGGCGCTGGGACAGGTGTTCACCCCGCCCGATCTGGCGGACGCGCTGGCGCGACTCATGCGCGTGGAGCGGCCGGGAGACGTACTGGATCCGGCTGCGGGAGATGGAAGCCTCCTGCGTGCGGTGGCGGATCGGCGGTGGGCGCATCGAGAGGCCCATGGACACGGGGCTGCGAGCATCCTCGACGCGCTCCATGGCTGGGACCTCGATCCGGGTGCGGTCGATCTGTGTCGGGTGGCGTTGGTGGACTGGGGGCTCGCCCATGCCGAAGGGGATGTGCCTGGTCCGCTACGCGTTCAGGTGCGAGATGCGCTCGATCCATTCGAGCCCGGTGAGGGGCCGGTTCCGTCGATGTGGATCTCGAATCCGCCCTACCTGGAGGCCAAGCGGATGGGGCGGGCGCAGCCGGGGTTGCGGGAGCGATTGAAGGCGCGGTTCGAGGATCTGGTGGGGGCGTTCGACCTGTACCTGGCGTTCGCGCTGTTGGCCCTCGAGCACGCCGATGTCGCGGGGCTGATTTTGCCCAACAAGGTGTGTCAGGGCCGGTACGCGCGGCGGTTCCGGAAGCGGGTGAGCGAGAGTGGTCGGCTGGCGGGGCTGCTGGATCTCGCCCGGGTGCGTCCGCGGCCGTTCCCGGGCACCAGCGTCTACCCGGTGCTGCTCCACCTCGAGGCCTCCGAGCGCCCGCAGCTCGCGCGCTGTACGACGGCGGACGAGGTCCGCGACCCGGCGATCACGACGGTCCCACGTGCGTCTCTCGCCATCGGGGGCGAGACCCCCTGGTTCGTCCCGTTCGACACCTGGAGTGACCTGGCTCCGTTGTTCGACGGGCCGCGACTGGGAGACGTCGCGGGGCTCGCGAGCACGTGCAGCTTCCACAAGCGCGGTCTGAGGGAGCAGTACGTGACCTCCGAACCTCCCGCTTCTCCGGGGCTGTTCGACGCCGTTCATCCCTACCTCGGTGGGCCGTCTCGCTCGCGGCAGACGGAGATCCAGCCGTTTGCGGAGCGCTGGTCGGGCTGGTGGATCCGGTATGCCCAACAGGAGCTGAAGACCCTGCATCGCAACCCCCTTCCACCGCTCGAGCGATTTCTGCGACCGAAGGTGATCTTCAACCAACACGACCGCCGGATGAGTGCCTGGGCGGACGTCCAGGGGCGGTTTGTCACCAAGGACGTGTACCCGATCGCCTGGCCGACCCACTCCGACTGGACGCTGCACACGCTGGTGGCCGTGCTGAACTCGACGGTGTTCACGGCGCTCTACAACACGGTGTTTCAGGGCATCGTCGTGGGTGGCGAGACGTATCACTATCTGCCGGCCTTCCTGCGCACGGTGCCGGTGCCGGTCGAGGTGGATCCCGAGACACTCGACCCGCTGGTGGTCCAGCTGCAGGCGACGTTCGACCTGGCGGTGTGGGACGCGCTCGATCGTCGGGTGGCCCAGGCCTACGGTGTGTCGGAGGCGGCTCGCCGTCGGTGCATGGAGACCCACCTCACCCGCGTAGGGGCACCGCATCCTTCGCGCTCGTAGGCTTTGACTGACGTTCTGGCTCCGCACGTCGATGCTCCGGTCGGTGCCAGAGGTGTTCCGTCGGTGCTCCGGTCGGTGCCAGAGGTGGTCCGGTCGGTGCCAGAGGTGGTCCGGTCGGTGCCAGAGGTGCTCTGCGCATCTGTGTCCCAGTCGGTGCCAGAGGTGCCCGGGCGTCGATGCTCCGGTCGGTGTTGCGGTCAGTGCCAGAGGTGCCCGGGCGTCGATGCTCTGGTCGGTGTTGTGTTCGGTGCCAGAGGTGCTCGGTGTGTGGATGTTGCGTTCGGTGCCAGAGGTGCTCGGCGCGTGGATGTTGCGTTCGGTGCCAGAGGTGCTCGGCGCGTGGATGTTGCGTTCGGTGCCAGAGGTGCTCGGCGCGTGGATGTTGCGTTCGGTGCCAGAGGTGCCCGGGCGTCGATGCTCCGGTCGGTGCCGGAGGTGCTCCCGCGCCGATGTTCCGGTTGGTGCCGGAGGTGCTCCCGCGCCGATGTTCCGACCCGTGCCAGAGCTTCAAGGCAGTTTCGATGCGAGCCGCGACGTGGGGGATCGACCCTCCTTCGCGAAGGTCGACGGCGTGTCCGAGGCCGGTCGCGAGGGGTGCATCCCACACGTCAGCCGACGGGGAGCTCCGGACGACGCAGCGGTTCGCAAGCCGTCAGCCGAGCCGGCAGCGTGGGCCCTCCGCGCGCGACGAGGTAGGCGCGGGTCTCGCCCAGTGGACGGCCTCTTCGTGCGAACAGCCGGCGGTGCCGCCCCGTGCCAGAGGTCGTCAACGCACCAACACCCTCCAGCGCACCCAGCAGCACGGTGCGACTCTTCGCCAGGCTCGCATCCGATGCAGTCGTGAGGGTCCTTGCGACGAGTGTGGTGAAGGCCTCCAGCGCGATCTCGGGTGCGTCGGACTCCAGGGCTGGATGGACCAGGCGTTCGACCGCCAGCAGGGGGAGGGGGTGAGTGAGGGCCCACTGCACCGCGACGAGCTCGACCTGTGCCGAGGCCGGAGCGCCGGTGTAGTGCGTCAGGAACAGGCCTGGCTCGACCCGCCCGTCCTCCCAGGACAGAAACGCATCCCGAACCATGCGGATGAGCTCTCGGCGTCGGGCCACCGACAGGCGGGGCAGATTGGCGTGGCAGGCCGTGGTCCAGTCCTCGATGGCGCGTCCGGGGACCGCGAGGGCCAGGAGCGTGTGCGCATCGTCGAGATTCAGCGTGCGGGTCCAGCTGCGCACGGGGCTACTCCGAGGGCGGATCGTCGTTTCCGGGCTCCGACATCTGCTCGACGTCGGGTGGCTCGAACAGGGCAGCGGCGGTGGAGAGGTCCTGGACACAGGCCCGTTCAGCGACGCCGATCAGCTTGCGACCCGGTTCCAGCGCGACCGCCGCGTGTGACACCGCGGCACTCGTGTAGCCCTTCATGCACGTGGGTGGGGTGCAGGCCGCGGTGAACTCGACCCCATCGACCTCCATCTCGGCGGTACAGCGCGTGGTGTACGTGGAGCCCGTTCCTCCGACCTGCTGAACCGTGTCGATGCAGCCCGCGAGCAGCAGCCAGATCCACATGCGTTGCCTCCCTGAGGGCCTCCGATAACCGCGCGCGTTAGAACGGCCCGCGATGACATCGATCCCGCGAGACGAGACCCTGGACCCGCTGGTGGGCACGTGGGATGTGTTGCAGCTGGCGCGGGGGCATCGTGGCTCCACCGATGATCGCCTGACGGCCTGGCGAGCAGTCGCGGCCCGTCCGGATGCCCGGTCCTACCTCGATCTCGGCGCGGGCGTCGGGACCGTCGGACTGACCGCACTCTGGCACCTGCCGGACGCGCACCTGACGGCGATCGAGGCTCAGGAGATCTCGCACGACCTGTTCGTCCGGACCATCGCGCACAATGGCCTGGCTGGTCGCGTCCGGGCCGTGTTGGGTGACATCCGGGATTCGTCGATTCTCGAAGAGGGCTGCCAGTACGAGCTCATCACAGGGAGTCCGCCATACATCCCCGTGGGGCACGGTACGGTCAGCCCACATCCTCAGAAGGCGCATTGCCGCATCGAGATGCGTGGGGGCCTCGAGGTGTACTGCGAGGCTGCCAAGCGCTGGCTGGCTCCGGGGGGGCGGTTCGTGTACGTGATGCTCGCCGCGGATGAGCGCACCGAGCGATTCCCCGTGGAGGCGGGACTGCAGATCGTGGAGCGTACCGACGTCACCTTTCGCGACGATCAGGGTCGGTTCATCGCGGTGGTGGTGTGTGGGCATGCCGAGGAATCCGGCGTGGAGCGTGTAGACCGACACCTTCAAGTGCGCGGTCCGGATGGTCGGTGGACGCCCGAGTACACACGCGTCGTACATGGACTCCGCGACTTTCCTCCAGAGCGTCGGCCGCAGCGCCCGAGCCGTGAGCCCTCGGAGTGAATCGCCGTCGCTTCCTGAAGCGGTTGAGCGGTGCTGTGACGACGGTGCTGTCGGGAGTCTGGGCTGCCACCGCGGGGGCTGCCGAGCGGGATCGCCCGGTCCACGTCGTTGTGGTGGGTGCCGGGCCGGCGGGGCTCGCGGCGGCAATCGAGCTGGTCGAGCGAGGGGTGCTCGTGACCCTGGTCGAGGCTGCAGGGCAGGTGGGGGGCAAGGCCAAGGGGTGGACGGAGGATCTGGACGGCACGCCCGTCGACGTGGAAGCCGGGGTTCACCGCTGGACCGAGCGGTACGTCCACCTGAACGACCTCCTCGCCCGCTATGGACTCGACGAACACGTTCGGCGGGTGCCCGGCCGCGACGTCGCGATGCGAATCGATGGGCACGCCGGCGTCGATCTTCGGGGACGAGCCCTCCGTCGGGTGTTGAGCAAGCGCGCCCGCGCACTGGGTGGGGCGGGCTACGGCAAGGCCCGTTCGGTCGCGCGGGCGTGGCGGGCGCGGCTCCAGATCGACCCAGACGGTGCCAGAGAAGCCATCGGCACGCACGGGTTGGCGGAGTGGCACACCTTCCTTCGGAAGGCGGCGGAAGCGGGAGCTCACATGTTGCCCCGCGATCTGGTGTCCGATGTGCTCGCGCCCGCGGAGTACTTCTCGCGCCCAGAGACGCTCGATGCGCTCACGTTCGCGCTCGGTGAGCCTCTCGACAGCACGACCTACGTGGCGGGCGGCAATCCCCAGACCCTGTTCTGGGAGCCACTCGCGGCGGCGTTCCGCGCCCAGCGCGGTAAGCTGCGTCTCGCTACGCGGGTCGACAGTCTGATCGTGGAGAATCAGCGGGTCGTGGGCGTCCGGGTCGGCGAGGAGGAGCGCGCCTGGCGGTTGGTACCCCCGATCGAGACGGGCTGGTCGAGGATCGACGACCCTCACGAGTCCGTATTTCTGGGGCGGCTGGCGGACGGGTCGCTGGCGGCGATCGATGGTCGGTGCACCCACGCTGGATGTGGGGTCGGACTCGCGGACGACGGCGGGTTCGCGTGTCCGTGCCACGGTGGTCGATACGACGCGACAGGGAGTCCGGTGGCGGGTCCACCTCCTCGACCCCTCGAACGCGGGCGGGTGGAGGCCATCGAGGGTAGCGAGGAAGTGGTCGTGAAGCTGGGCGGGACCCTCGAGGATCTTCGTGCGGATGCGGTGATTCTGGCGGTCGATGCGAAGACCCTGGGTGCGCTGTGCGCGGACCTGGTCCCGCGAACCCGAAAGCTGTCGACGACTCGTCACGTGGTCGGACGGTTCTGGTTCGATCGCGACGTGGATCCGGGTCGGGCGCCTGTTCTTCGGACGGAGCGGGCTCCGACGGCGAGCGCGGGGTTCCTCCTACACCGACTACAGCAGGGCGCGGAGGAGTGGGCGGCGGAAAGCGGGGGTGCGGTGGTGGAGCTTCAGGCGGCGGGGCCGTTCGGGCGCGTGCCAGAGGATGCTCGCGAAGCGTTGTTGGATGCGCTGGAGGCAGACTGCCGGACAATCTGGCCGGAACTTCGAACGGCGAACCGTGTGAAGCGTGCGTTGGCGGATGGTCGGACGTTCACTCACTTCGTGCCGGGTTGGTACCAGGCTGCGGTCCAGGTCGACACACGTGTTCCGGGGCTGTACGCGGCGGGGGATCACATCGTGCTGGACCGGGACTGCCAGCGGATGGAGCGCGCGATGACGACGGGCCGGTTGGCAGCGAACGCGGTGTTGTCGGAGCACGGACTGCCGACGGCTCCCATTCTCCCAGGTTGACCGCGGCACCGTGGAGCGCTCGGTGCCAGAGGTCGAATCGGTGCCTGGAGCGCTCGGTGCCAGAGGTCGAATCGGTGCCTGGAGCGCTCGGTGCCAGAGGTCGAATCGGTGCCTGGAGCGCTCGGTGCCAGAGGTCGAATCGGTGCCAGAGGTCGAATCGGTGCCAGAGGTCGAATCAGTGCCGGAGGTCGAATCGGTGCCAGAGGTCGAGTAGCCCGCCGTCTGGCGCCCGTTGCGTAGCCCACGTTGGACTGCGTTCTGGCTCTATTCGGCTCGGCCAACTGGACTGCGAGCCAGCACAAGAGCCTGATCCGGCGAGCAGTCCTCCTGAACGAATGGACCGGCGCTCCAGAACATGAAGTTCTGCGCGTCGAACGCCTCGCACTCCGCAGCGCTGAAGAATCCATCTCCATTCGAATCTGCGCTGGGAGGACATTCAGGGGTGTCCAGGCTCTCCGTCCGGCTGCCGTCTGACTCCGTGGAGTGGAACAATCCGAGCTGGTGTCCGACCTCGTGGGCCAGTGTTCCGCCCAGGACGTCGAGGTCGAGAGAGCCATCACCGCGTAGGTGCGGTGTCACCGCAACGATGACACCGGCGCCGTCCACGCCGCTCAGCCCGATGGGTCCTGGGATTCCGCCAGCTTCGCCCAGTGTTCCGTCCGCGGCCGCGTAGTCGTCGATGAAGAACACCGTCATGGCTGGGGTGGAGGTCTCGGGGAGCGACGTCCGACGGAGCGTGTTGCTGTCGCGGTACCGAAGAATCGCGTCGCCTTCGACCTCGAACACGGCGACATCTCCAACGCGAGGACCGCCATTCTGGCCCCAGATCCGGTCGACGACCTCCAGGGCTTCCTCCAGCTCGTCCTCGAACAACTCGGTCTGGCCAACGACCACGACGTTCAGGTCCAGCACCGTGGCGTCCTCGGGGTCTCCGACCCGAAGCAGGACCTCCAACGTCCCACTCTGACTGGAGAGGTCGTCGAGCGCGGCTGGCGCAACGTCGATGTGGGTCGCGCCCAGAGGGTCCAGGGAGGGGTCCATCGGAGCTGCAAAACCGTTGCCGAGCGCGGCGTAGTGGAAGAACGGGGGAGTGAACCAGGCTGGAGGGTCGGACTCGAACGAGCTCCCGTCGATCCAGATCTCGTCCTCGACTTCGAGCCATGACAGACCGGTGCTCTCGCCGTCCGTCTGGACGAAGATGGCCATGGACAGGAGGTCCGAGGGCATCTCGAAGGACAACACTTCGGAGTCGGAGATGCCCGACTGGGGTGCCCACGCCCACTCGAACTCGCAGGTGTACCGCCCGCGCTGATCGTCGAGCTCTACCCCGGGACAGGGGTTGTCCAGCGGCAAGAAGGTTCGCTCACACCCACTGGCGGCCACGAGGAACAGAAGCCATGGCAATCTCGACATGCCCCATTCTGGCGCATCGCCCGCTTCCCGTCACCTGTGGGGGTCGCTATCCGGAGAGAGCGACGCTCTCCGGTACCGTCGCGGCAGCCTCTCCCGGTGCGAGCCGGCGTCCCCACGAATCGAACAGCTCCACAGTGGAGCCGTGCAACCAGCGGTAGATGGTGCTCCTCGACTTCTTCAGGGCTCGCGCGATCGCGGCTATCGACCACCCCTCGTCCAGGAAGCGCTGGATCTTGCGTTTGCGCTCGACTTTCGGAGGCTCGAGTGCCAGGTGACGCTCGTGAGCCTCGCGGGTGCGTTCAGCAAGACCCTGGGGTCCGCCGTACGCATCGAGCAGCTCGGCCGTAGTGAGCCAGTCGGGAGCGCTCGTCATGTACGCCTTGCAGCTCGTCCACTTCGCATCCTCAGGGCGTTCGACACATCGACTCCGCACAGGGTTGAGGTGCGTGTACGCGAGAAGGTACATCCAATCGCCGTCGTCGTCCGCCACACGGCTCTGGAATCGACCCCGCCAGACCGATCCGTCCCAGGCGGGATTGCGGGCGTTGTAGCGCCGCCCGAACACGCTGAACAGCCACTGCATGGCCTTCGAGAGGTTGCCGTTGCTCTCGAGGAGGAGGTGGTAGTGGTTGGACATGATGGCGTACCCGTGCACGCGTATCCCGAACTTCTCGGGCAGTTGAGCCAGAAGACCGAGGAACAAGTTGCAGTCTTCTCTGGTTTCGAACAGGGGCATTCCGTGTCTGGCACGGTTGTACACGTGGTGCCGAGCACCGTGAAAGTCGACGCGATGTGGACGCATGATTCCTCCTGCTCGTGGTCCATGCAGTTCGCATGCCTGAATGGGTGGCGCGAAGGCATCTCTCCTCTGGCACGGCGTGGCCACGCGCGAACGGGGGGCTGCGGTGTTCAGACAGCCAGCGGAGTAGCTGGGGTTCCCGTACCCCGCCGGCAATCTGGTGGGGCAAATAAGCATGCTTTAAACGCCATAATGGGGCATGCCTCCAGGGGGCGGCTGCGTCTCTGGCACCCGTTGGGGCGGATGTCCGTCCAACTCGTGCCCCGGCCTGTCGCGGTCCATTCGGTTGGCGAACGCGAGACCTCTGGCACCGTTTGGACGGACTTCGCGGTGTCGGACATCCGTCGATTCGCTGACATCTGTCGTCGTCTGGACACTGGCGCCGCGCTGAGATCGCGCGAGCTACGGGCTCCGGACAGCGGAGGTCGTAAGGCTCTGTCGCCAGGCGAAGAGATTCAGCGAAAGCACGCCGTCGCGTCGTGGAACTCGCGCACGATGTCGTCCACGATCTGTTCGATCGGCGCGACCGTGTCGATCAGCGACACACCCTGACCTGCGCTCCAGATGTCCTTCCAGCGCTTGGCGGCGTCAGGACCGCGCTCGGGCGCGGTGGCATCTGGGATGGTCGACTTCAGGAAGTTGGCGTGGATGCCACTCACCTGGTCGGTGTAGACCACGTCGTCGTGTGTGGACGAGACGACCAGCTCCTTGTAGCGGCTTGCTGCACCGCACTCCGTGCTCGCGATGAAGCGCGTCCCCATGTAGCAGAGCTCGGCACCGAGGCTGATCGCTGCTGCGACCTGGGCGCCTCCGCTGATGCACCCTGCCGCGATGATGGGGACATCGAGCTGCGTCTTCAGGTACGGGACCAACACGTAGGGGTTGACCGTTCCGGCGTGCCCGCCGGCGCCCTGGGACACCGCGATGATAGCGTCGACTCCGGCAGATTGTGCTTTGAGCGCATGCTTCAGGTGGATCACGTCGTGGAACACGGTGACGCCACGGGCGTGCGCTTCTCTGGCGATGCGTGTGGGGTCGCCGTAGCTCGTGATCATCACGGGTACTTCGAATTCGAAGCACGCGGCGACGTCCTGTTGCAGCCGCTCGGGGTCGGTGAGGCCGATGGTGACGTTGATGCCGAAGGGCTTGTCGGTACGTGCCCGAATCCACTCGAGGTCTTCGCGAAATGCTTCGTGCGTGCGAGCGTTGAGGCTCGGCATGGCGCCCAGGATGCCGACATCCGCGCATGCGACCAACATCTCGCGGTTGCTGATGATGAACATCGGTGCGCAAACGAGGGGATAGCGCAGGCCGAGGCGTTTCGACAGCGGTGTCTCGATCATGGTGCAAAGTCCACGTGAATGGGGGAGAGGATACCGGCAGCGGCGGTCTCGGCGAAGAAGCGTTGGATCGCCGCCCTCCCGGCGTCGCCGTAGTCGAGGGTGCGCTCGTTCGCGTACATACCCAGGTACCGATCGACTTCCTGGGTCGTGTCGAGCTCGGTCTTCCCATCGAGCAACCAGGCAATGGCGTCGTCCCTGTGCTCGAGTGCATGGGCGATGGACCGTCGGAGAAGATCGCTGACGGCACGGCCGTGCTCGGGACCAAGTCGGCGCGCGATGGTGTTCCCACCAAGCGGTAGCGGCAGTCCGCCGGTGTGTCGGGCCCACCATTCGCCGAGGTCAACGACAGCATGGAACCCGAGCTGTTCGAACTTCAGTCGTCCTTCGTGGATGATCAGGCCGGCGTCGACGCGTCCTTCGTTCAGTGCATCGAAGATCCCCGTGTAGGGGACGATGGGTGTGACGACGGGTGTGAGGTCTGGGACCATGAGCTGGAGCGTGGCCCAGGCGGTGGTGGTCAACCCCGGGATGGCGACGCGCGTGCCCCGCAATTCCTCGACGCTCATGGGCTGCTTCGAGACGACGATGGGGCCGTAGCCCTCGCCCATCGAACCCCCGTGAGGCAGCAGCTGATACCGGTCGTTCACGATGGGCAGGTGTGCGATGCTGATTGCGACGACCTCGGGCGCATCCTTGCCGTCGGCGATGCGGTTGAGTGCGTCGGTGGGGGCGGTATCGATGTCGAACGTGTACGGGCCGGGGTCGATATGCCCCTCGAGCAGCGCCCGCATCATGAACAGATCGTCTGCGTCGGGGCTGCAGCTCACTCGAATGCGCACGGGTCCTCCGGCCTGACGACGTAACGGGTTGGTACCCGGCGGTGCAGCGCTGTCCGCCGACGTCTGGCACCGAGAGCTTCGGTCGTGCTCTTCCAGGTCCGAGGCACCTCCCCCCGATGCACCTCTGGCACCCCCTGCGACGGGTTCCGACCGGTTCTCCTCTGGCACGCCCTGCGACGGGTTCCGACGGGTTCTCCTCTGGCACGCCCTGCGACGCGTTCCGACGGGTTCTCCTCTGGCACGCCCTGCGACGGGTTCTCCTCTGGCACGCCCTGCGACGGGTTCCGACGGGTTCTCCTCTGGCACGCCCTGCGACGCGTTCCGTCTGGTGCTCCTCTGGCACGCCCTGCGACGCGATTCGTCTGGCTCTCCTCTGGCACGCCCTGCGACGCGTTCCGTCTGGTGCTCCTCTGGCACCCCCCGCGACGCATTGCAGCTGGCGCTCCTCTGGCACCACGTACGCCTCTGGCACCACGTGGGACTCCCGATTCACCGAGCCCGACGGCACCTGCGAGAATCTGCGGGTCACACCTGCGTTTCGGGCGCGGTACGGTGGCCGCGGCGACCGCGATGGGTCGTCCGGGTTCGCGCCGAGACTACGAACCCAACCCCGGACTCGCCGTCAGGACCCGCGGGTCAGCTGCTGGTTCGTATTCCGAAGCCGCTGTCCGAGGGTCGCCACCAACTTCCAGAGCAGCAGGTTGCCGAGGGCGGGTTCGAGCATGCAGAACTCCCGCAACGCGTCACGCTCGACGCACAGCAGGTGACCGAACCCCTTCGCGATGATGTCTGCGCTGCGGGGCTCGCTGTCCACCAGCGCCAACTCCCCGAAGTGCGCGCCCTCTTCGATTGTGGTCACCTCGCGACCATCGACGATCACCGACACCGCGCCCTGGACCACGACGAACAACGTGTTCCCGATGTCTCCCTGGGAAACCACCTTCTCCCCTGGGCTGACGAACAGCTCGTTGACGATTCGACCGACACGAAGGCGCGCCTGGAAGGGCAGGTCCTCGAACAGGAACAGGTTCTCCATCGCTTTGGCGCGCGCGGCGACCTGCTCTGCCTCGAGCACCGCCTCGGGCTCGACGAGGATCACCGTCACGTTGTCGCGTCCCCCCTCGTCCAGGGCGGACTGGATCAGCCCATCGACCGCCGTCGTGAGGTTCGCCTGCAGCATCAGCTCCTCGATGCGCGCTGGATGCACCAGGTCGGACAGCCCGTCGGAACAGAGCAACAAGCGGTCACCGTCGAGAAGCTCGACATGCAGGGTGTCGGTTCGGACGTTCGGGTACAGCCCCACAGCCCGCGTGATCACGTTGCGATAGCGACTCGTGGCCGCTTCCTCGGGGGTCATCGAGCCCTGACGGATCAACTCGTTCACCATGCTGTGGTCTTCGGTGAGCTGGCGAAGCTGACCGTTGCGCACCAGGTACGCCCGACTGTCGCCGACGTGCACCAGGAAGGCCCCGCCGCCACCCACGCATCCCGCCACCAACGTCGTGGTCATGCCCTGCCGACCCGTGGCGGTGGCCGCTTCGTAGACCCGACGACTCGCCGCGTTCGCCGCCTGGTCGAGCAGCTGGAGCACGGCGTTTCGCGTCTCGCGTCGTTGATCGCCCGCGTAGGCGTCCAGTGCGGCTTTCAGCTGTGGGGCGTAGGACTGAAAGGTGTTGACCGTGATCGCGCTCGCGAGCTCGCCGGCCTTGCGACCGCCCACCCCGTCCGCAACCACGAAGACGCCGTATTCCTCGGCGGCGAGCAGCGAATCCTCGTTGTGCTTGCGCTTGAGTCCGACATCGGTGCGCGCGTGGAACCTGAGCATTGGACTGGCTGCCCCCATACGTTTCGGCAGACCATACCCCGCATCGGGCCCGTGTCACCAATGTACCCGGCTGCTCCCGTTCTCACTCGACCGAGAGCGGCAGGATCCTCTGTTGGACCACCCGGTCGGTCGGCGCGCCCCGGACGGTCTCGACCAGCTGCACATGCAGAGACCAGGCGCCCTCCGGCACGCCGAACTCGAGCGAGAGATCCGTGTCGAAGCGCTTCTCGGCCCCCACCGCGAGCCGTGTGTCCGCTTCGACGTTCCACGGAGGCCCGTCCGAGAGCGTGCGCGCGAGGTCGGCGGTGAACGGCTCTGTACGTGAACGCGGCTCGCCCTCTTCGGCTGGAGGACCCTCCAGCCAGGCTTGCAGCTGGATGCCCTTGAACGGGGACCCTGTCGGGAACGCGTGGCCCGCCCCCGTGTTCTGCAGGACGATGCCCAGTGCGACCGGATCCCCCCCTCGGACCACCGTGAGGTCGGGGAGTTCGAGCAGGATGGAGACCGCATTGGCGGCGCGTCGAGGCATCGAGTGGTCGAACGCGGAGGATGGCCCTGCCGCGGGACCGCCGTGGCAGTCGGTACATCCGACGCCCGCCTCGGCGTACGGGCTTGCCTCCCACTCGCCGAACGTGTCGTAGAACGGCATGTTCGCGTCGGGCCACGAGAGCTGATGACACGTGGCACACCCCTCGCTGGACGTCAGCTGCTTGGACCAGGCCATGGGGTGCGGAGCGTCGACTTCTTCGGGTGGACGCGGGCCCACGACCACGCCGTCGCGAATGTGGCACGCTGCGCAGGTCACGCCCTCCATTCGGAGGCTCGCGTCGAACGATGGATTTTCGCCGAGTATGGGCTTGTCGACCCGACCACCGTCGAAGGTCAGCAGCTCGGGACGCTGTGCGATGAGGGGGAGGTGGCAGACCGTGCAGGCGGGTGTTCCAGCGGCAGCGACCGCTTCGAGCACGTCTTCGCGGGCCCATCCGGTGGCGTGGGCGCTGCCACTCCAGGTGTCGTGCGCTTTGACGTGACATCCCGCGCACGCCTGGGCCGTCCGATTCGCCAGTCCGTCTGGAACGGGACCAATGCCGATCGGCAGCGGTGCGTCGAACAGGGAGATCGGGGGAGTGACGGGCTTCGGCTTCGGAGCGGGCTCGGTGACCGGCTCGTCCCGACCGCGCTTGTTCTTGTTCTTCTTCCGACCTGCTCCAGCAGGGTCCGCGAAGAATGCGAGAACGAGGGCGGTCGAGGCGAGTACGGCGATCGAGGCCTTAGAAGTCCACCACGGAAGGGTCATCGCTGCGGGGGAAGGGCGGTGGGGCAAGGACGGTGTCCTCGTCGGCGTAGAGGGTGAGGTAGGTCGCGTAACCGGCACTGACCTTCTTCACGTAGTCGCGTGTCTCCCGGAACGGGATGTGCTCGACGAAGGCATCCATCGGCATGTCGTCGCCGGTGGCGGAGCGCCAGGTGGAGACGTTGAACGGCCCGCCGTTGTAGCTCGCGATGGCGAGGGGGTAGGCGCCGTCGAACCGCTCCATGAGCAGTCCGAGGTAGGTGATGCCGTAGCTGATGGACAGCAGCGGGTCTTCGAGGTCTCCGGCGTTGAACAGCACGTCGTGCTGGAGGTTCGCGAGGAGGTGGCCCGTCGTCGGCATGATCTGCATCGCGCCGCTCGCTCCGACCGGGCTGCGAGCGATGCTGTTGTACGTGGATTCCTGACGCATGAGCCCCAGCACGAGGTACGGATCGATCCCGGAATCTCGGGCATGCGTCCACACCATCCGGTCGTGTGCCAGGGGATACCCCAGGGTTCGTGACGCCCTTGCGAGCTCTGGATCCTCGATGCTCTCCCAGGCGCTGTGGTTGAACCGTGCCGTGTGGTGGTGGTCGCGGACGTAGTTGAACACGCCGCGCCATCCGTTCGCGTCGAGCTTCATCGACCGTGCAGCGGCATGGCGTCGGTTTCCGCTGTAGCGATACGCTTTGCGCCACTCTTCGTAGATCGCGCTGAACAGCGGACCCGAGAGGTCGTACAGGCCGACACGCGACAGGTCGTAGGCCGCCTGGAGCTCGGGCCAGGCCTTGGAGTTGCGGTCCGCCCACCGGCGGAAGTCGGCTTTGATGTCGTCTTTGGGGAAGAGCTCACCGGAAGCGTAGCTGGGCGGGGGCAGGTCGGGGTCCCGCGAGATCACGAACGTCCGCGGCTGGGGTGTCGGGTCAGGTGGCTGGGGATCCCACTGGACCATCGAGAACCCTGCGTTCGCAGCCGTGGGTCGAGGGCTGAACGGCTGCACGATGGACGATGGAGCCCGGGTCGCTCGCGGAACGTCGCCCACGAACTGTGGCGGCGCGAGCTCGGGGGGCCCGACCCATCGACCATCCCGTTCGTGGAAGGCGGAGCGGGCCTCGTCGTCGAGCTGGCCCCGGATCTGCTGGGCGGCGAGAATGCCGTACCAGCTGTGCGGATCGGTCGCGATGACCACCTGTCGGTCGAGCAGCGCGAGGTCTGGCTTCTCCATCCGGTCGTACAGCCGTGCGCGCCAGTACGTGGCCTCGAACGCGTAGGTTCGCTCGGCATCGATGATGGTCGTGAGGCGTTCGAGCGTGTCCTCGTCGTCGTCGGCTGCCATCACGCCCGCGAATGCGGCGTAGAAGCGCCCGCGGCGACCGGTCCAGCCGCCGCGTCGGGCCATCTTGTCGAACTGTTCGCGCGCGCCGACGTAGTCGCCGGCGAGCATGTAGGTGCGGCCGATGTCCTCCTGTTTCCGCCGCCAGTGCACGCTCGAACCGTGCTTCACGCCCAGCGTCTCGTAGACGTCGATGGCATCGTCGTACCGACCTCCACGCGTCAGGACGCGATACTGCCGCCATGCCGTCTCGGCTCTGGGCGACTTCTGATACTCGGCGTCGTAGTATTCTGCGAGGAACGACCATTTTCGGGCGCGCCAGCCGAAGCGCTCGGCCTCGTCGACGATCCATCGCTGGAGTCCGCGGTCGTCGTCGGAATCCAGGATCAGGCCCGAGAACACCTCCCAGGCGGCGTCGGTCTGCTTGGTGTCGCGGAGCGAATACGCCAGTGCTTTGCGCGACCACAGGTCCTGCGGAACGACGGCCTCGTCGAACCCATCTGCTTGGAGCTCGGCGAGCTTCTCGGCTGCGATGCGGCCCGTGAGCGGCGCGGTGAACTCGACCGCGTGGCGCTGCAGGCGGGGGATGAGAGAGGCGGGATCGTCGGTGTCCGCCAGGGCTCCCAGGGTGAGCGTGAGCTCGATCTGTTCGCTGATGGGGCCGCGGCGATGGTTGTCGTCGTACTCTTCCGCGATCTCCCGGGACTTCGACCAGGCCCCGGCCTTCGCGTAGGCCACCGCCATCAGACGGTGACAGTCCTCCGAATGACGACCCGTCGGCCATTTCTCTCGGTAGGTCTTGCATTCTCGGGCAGCGACCCAATACTTCCCGCGCTTGAGGTCCTGTTCGGCTTCGTAGTACGCGCCCCAGGTCTCCAGCGGACCCTTCCCCGTCCGGACTTTGGTGAAGGCGGCACTGGCGAGGTTGTACTCGCCTCTTTCGCGATGGAGCATGCCTTGCACCATCCACGCTGCGTCCCGGGAGCGTCCCCATCGGTGGGTGTCGGTGTACCGCTCTGCTTCCCAGCCGGCCGCGACGAGGTCGTGCGACTCGAGGTGAGACTGGATGGCGTCGAGCGAGGGTTCTCCGGGAGTCTCGAGCAGGGTGCGCAGATGGTCAGGGGGTGCGGCGAACCGCTGCCCGACGGCGCGAATCGTGGCGACGGGGTCTACGGCATCGCGTTGTTCGGGCGCCACGAGGAGGGGACGCGCGGATGCTCCCACACTGGGCGGATGCGAATCGGGTCGTCCGTCGATGGGATCGCCGGGAATGGCGCTGGCGGTACCGGTGATCGCGGCGAGCGCGATGGCTGCCAGGGTGCACCCGACCACAGCGAGGCGTGTCGGTGGTCGATGCGCACGCCACCTGTACTGCTCATTCGCGGACTGGCGCGAATCGAGCGGCTCTGAAGATCGTGGATCGGGGGGGCGGGATTCGAACATGCGGTGCGTGGGTGGGATCCCTTAGCGATCGTCCAAGGAGAATGACACCCGAATCGTGCCATGGTTCCGGCAGATTGCCTAGCAACTTCAACGAGAGTCGAGTCTAAGCTCTTGACGTGTCAGTGAACTCGCGGGCGCTCGGACCTCTGGCACCGGTTGGGCGTGTCGGACCTCTGGCACCGGTTGGGCGTGTCCGACCTCTGGCACCGCTTGGACGTCTGGCACCGCTTGGACCTCTGGCACCGCTTGGACGTCTGGCACCGCTTGGACCTCTGGCACCGCTCGGACCTCTGGCACCGCTCGGACCTCTGGCACCGCTCGGACCTCTGGCACCGCTCGGACCTCTGGCACCGCTCGGACCTCTGGCACCGCTCGGACGTCGTTCATCCAGCAGCACAGCGTGCCGACCGAACCCTCAACGCTAGCGGAATCGCCATCCGACGCTGCCGAACACCGTGTACAGCGGCTGGATCGTGTACGTCGTCCCGTTCTCGCGCTCGCGGGTGCCGCCCAGACCCACGCGCCCGTCGCCGCGCAGCTCCAGCCCTTCGACCAACGGAACCGTCGCACGCAGACCCGCCACCGGATGGTGTGGGAACACGAACCCCGCCGTCAGCTGGGCGTAGCGGATGCCCACCGCGGCGTGCGGATACGGACGCAGGCGCGTCGACTGGTCGCCGTACCGCGCCACGTGGAACGCGCCCGGCGTCACCGCCGTGTCGATGCCCAGGCCTGCGCGAAACAAGCCCAGATCGTAGTCCACGCCGACACCCGCCACGATTGCCGCGCTGTTCACCGTCGCCCGGGTTCGAGGCGCTGTGTTCGACGCCTGCAGATAGAAGTCTCCACTCGACAGCCAGCCACCGCCCACGGCAACCGCCACCGACAACCCGTCACCATCCGGCGTTCGTGGCGCACGGGCGGGCTTGCCGACCTCCACCATCGCGACGCCATCGGCCGTCACCTCGTACAGCACCGGTGAATCGCCCGCCATCCGCGCGAATCGCACCGCGCCACCGCGTTGTCGGACGCGTTCTGCAATTGGAGTCGGCACTTCGGTCGTCTCGTCGAGACCGCGAACGAAGCCCTGCCACAGGTCGTCCGGCAGGTCCACCGCGAGCACCTCCGAGCTGGCCGGCTCCAGCTCCACGACCCAGCGGGCCAGCACGTGCGCCCGACGCCCATCGAGCTCCTGAACGTGGACGTAGTGCCGGCCCGGCGGAACCCGAAGCGTCCCACGGCTGGCGTCCACCGGGGCTCCATCCAGGTACACGATGGCCCGGTTCGACACCCCCTCGATGCGCACACCGCCCGGAAGTGCGCTTCGCACCGTGTCGCGGATCCCTCCGTAGGCGACCCGTTGCGGTGCTTCGGCGATCTCGTACGGAGTCACTTCCCGCTCCGGCTCCAGCGCCGCCGCATCTCGCCACGGAGAAGGCAGGTACACACCGTCGATCGAAGCGCGCCAGGGCTCCGCTTCCGCATCGTCGAGCGCGCCGCCGAAGTACCGATCGACCGCGAACCCCTGGTAGACGAGCGCCTCGAAGAGCTTGCCGCGCGCCTCGGCATCGGGCAGCAACGACACCCCGTCGATCGCCACCTGCAGGTCGTCCATGATCACCAGCTCGCCATCGAGCTTCAGCTCGAACGGCCGCACCGCAGCCAGGGTCTCGGGGAGCTGCGCGATGGCATCGTCGTCCGCAGCGGTCCGGTCGGTCCCCGTCGCGCGGAACGCGAGCGCTGAGATCACGTCGTCGGTCCCGGCCACCGCTTCGACCCGACTCCGCGCTTCGGGGGGGAACGTGCCCAGCAGAACCACATCTGCAGCGAAGGCGGGAGTCGAAGCGAGCAGAACGGCCGTGGACAGCAGGGACGCGACGCGTCGGGTTCCCGCATTCACTGGCATACGAGCTGGCCTCCAGAGACGCTGCACCGTACCTCTCGCCTGCGCTCGACGCGAACCGTGGTCTCGTGCTGAGTACCGAGAAACGTAGCTCGAACCGTACAAAGGCCTGCGGGGAAGTTGCGGAGTCGCGCGGATGCCGTGCCGCGGAAGGTCTCGCCACCGCAGGTCACGGACAGGCTCTGGGCATCCGGCAGAGTCACCAGAGCGCTGCGGATGCGGGGGGCGTCGACATCGGCTTCGACATCGGCTTCGACAGCGGCTTCGACATCGGCTTCGACAGGTTCGGGTGCTGGCGTCGGCTCCGGTGCGGGCGCAGGCTCGGGGGCTGGAGCAGGCTCGGGGGCTGGAGCAGGTTCGGGTTCCGGTTCGACAGCAGGGGCGGGCTCGACAGCGGGCTCCGGCTCCACGTCGACCGCTGGCAGGGTCGGGTCGACGGGGGCGGGCTCGACGGGGCCCGTGGGAACGGGGGAGTCCGGAGTATCGGGTGTGCCCAGCGGGACCAGCCCGACCATGATCAGCAGCAGGATCGCGGCGATGAGCGCACCCACCGCGAGCCCCAGACCGCCGAGGATCGCGAGCAGACCGATGCTCGACGCGCGGCGGATTCCGCTGGTCTCGCCCGATGTCGTCGGAGGATCGCCGGGCATCAGAGTGGGAGCCGACTGGCCCTCCGGATCGTGGACGCCACGGCGGATGTCCTGCAGGTCGTAGGTGGCGGAGTCGCTTTGCCCCTGGACGTTGCTCACCACCTCGGACAGCACTCCAGATGCCGGCCGCGGCTTGTGTCCGAGGCGGTCGGGCACCGTCGACACGACATCGCGGCAGAACTCCACCAGGTTCGCGTCTTCGACCCGGCGCGACAGGGCTCGGAGGCCGTCGCCGAACTCGGCAGCCGTCGGGCGCTTCTCGGGGTCTGCGGCGAGGGCCTGGGTGAGAAGGGTCGTCAGCTCGTCGGCCATCGTGTCGGGAACCCGCGCGCGGACGGAGTCCATCGACTCGGCGACGAACGGCGCGTGGCGATCGTCGAGCACGGGGGTTCGACCGAGAGGGCGGGCGAGCAACAGCTCCACGATCGTGGCTGCAGTCGCGTAGACATCCCCCGGAGCGTCGTCGGACTCGCACAGAATCCGCTCCGGAGCCATGTAGCGCTCGGTCCCGAGCCATGCGCTGCTTCGGGTGCTCGATTCCCGGGCTTCGAGCTGTACGCTGGCCACGCCGAAGTCCAGCACCTTCACATCCCCGTCGAGGGTGAGGCGGACGTTGCTCGGCTTGATGTCCCGGTGGACCACTCGCAGTGGATTGCCGTCGGGCCCCTCGGCTGCGTAGGCGGTGTGAAGCGCCGCGCAGATCGCCGCACCGACCTCCAGCGCGGCCGCGATCGGGAAGGCTTCGTTGGTGGCTCCGAGCGCGTCGAGGGTCTGTTCGAGGTCGGAGCCCGGCACGAACTCCATGATGACCGCCCAGCGCTCGCCGAGCTTCACCAGATCCAGCACCGTGACGATGTTGCGGTGGGACAACAGGCCCAGGATGCGGGCTTCGTCCCGCATTCGCGCCCCGGCTTCGGGGCTACGCGACACGTTCTTGTGCAGGAGCTTGATCGCGACTTTGCGCCGGAACCCGGCTCCGCTGTCCTGCTCCGCCAGGTAGACCTCGCCGAACGCGCCCTCGCCGATGATCTGCAGCAGGTGGAACCGGCGACCGGTGAACGGCGCGGCGTGCTCCATTCAGATGCCGCCGGTGTCTTGGGACCCGGTGTCCTCGGGCTCCGAGAAGGGGATCAGCTCGAACTCGATGGACGATTCCCAGTCCTCGAAGTCGTCGAGATCGCTGTGCAGATTGTCCTGCAGGGTCACTGTGAGGCGCACGATGCCGGGGTTCACCTGCTCGTCGGGCAGGCTGAACATCAGGCTGGGCTCGAACGACGCCTGGTAGCCCTCGATGTTCCCGAGTTGTGCATGCCAGTGCCCCTGACCCTCGACGGCATCGATGCCCTCGACGTAGGGGTCGGCGAGCTCGATGTTGTCGGTGTCGACCACCACCAGCATCTCGAGACTCCCGTCCTCCTGCAGCATCACGGTGCCGACATCCCGAGCGGGGTGGGCGATCGAGATGGCAGGTTCTGCGGTGTTGGTGGCCTCCGGCGCATCGGGAGGCGCGCATCCCAGCGCGGCAGCGGTAGCGGCCAGCGTCAGGAACGCCATCGGGGTCGGGCGCATGCGGGCTCCTCGCTCGTCCTGCACGTTATACCGCGCCACGCGAGGGGTTGCAGTCAGCGATGGGTCGCGTCCGACGCGTACTGAAGTGGATGGTGCTGGGCCGGGAGTCGGGATTCCGGTCGCGGTGGCGCACGCGTGTACGTCGCGTACTGCGTCGCATCCTGGTCGGAGACCCCGAGAGCGACGTCGCATCACCGCCGGAAGCGGACGTCTCGCAAGCCGATCCCGAGCCCTCCGAGGCGTCCGATGACGGCTGGGTCGAAGTGGCGCGCGTGGCCGAGCTGTCCGACGGCGAGGTGATGGAGGTCATCGTCGAGAGCGAGTCCGCCGATGCTCCGTCCCGCCGTGTCGCGCTCGCACTCGCCCGTGTGGACGGGCAGTTCCACGCCCTGTCCAACATCTGCCCCCACGCCGGCGGGCCGATCGGGGATGGAGACGTCGATGGATCCGTCGTTCGCTGCCCCCTGCACGGCTGGGGCTTCGACGTGCACGAAGGCCGATGCGATGTCGATCCCGAGCTGACGTTGCCGGTCTACCCCGTGCGCGTTCGGGCCGGACGGGTCGAAGTGGAGCTTTCGGGCGGACGGTGAACGTGTCACGTTCTCGGTGTGCGGTAGACTGGAGCTGCACCGGGAGCATTGGTGACGGAAGTGGGACTGCGCGAGCTCGCTGAAGCGCTCCGCGTGGCGAACACGGATTGGGTGTTGGTCGACAGCGGAGGTCGCATCGTCGACGGTGTGCGTCCACCCGGCGAGGACGTCAACCGGTGGATCCCGGGGTGGTCGGCCATGGCGGCGGGGATGCCGCGCAAGGCGGTCGACGGCCGCTGGCTCCAGCTGGAGGAGATCGGCTCGAGCGCGGACCTGTCGCTGTACCTCGTGCTGGATCGGTCGGCGCAAGCGGCCGTGAGCGAGGTGCAGATGCTCGCGGCGCGTCGGACCGCCCAGGCAGAGCTCGCTGGAGCCACGGCGCGGGAGATGAACGACGCCATGACCATCGTCCAGGGGCGGCTGGACCTGCTGCGGGCATTCGCGCTGTCAGACCCCGAGTCGGCCGAGCGACACACCGCGATCGCGATGGAGCACGCACAGCGCGCCTCCGAGACGCTGCACGATCTTCGACTGGTCGGGGCGGTGACGCCGAGCGACATCGAGCCGATTCCGCTGCTGCCGGTCGCCGAAGCCGCCGTGGCCTGCCTGTCGACAGACGGCGATGGGCATCGGGACCCCCGGGTCTCGGAGCGGCTCGCCCAGCTCGTGCAGCTCGACATCCACCCCGTCGATCTCGCGACGCTCGGCCAGCACGCCCCCCTCGTTCGCGTGCTCGCCTCCACGTTTCGTGCCCTCGGAGCCGGACGCGACCCCATGAACGTACGGGCGCGCAGGGAGTCCGAGCTCGTCCGGATCGAGATCACCGGTCAGAACCGCCGTCGTACCGAGCTGGATGCGCTTCAGCTGGGGATCGTCACGGCGCTCGTCGATGCACTGGGCGGGTCGCTGTCGTTCTCGGGTGCGGGAGTGGTTCTGCAGCTCCCGGCCGCCGACGGTCGGCGGGAGGAGCCCGTGCTTCGCGTAGACGGCGATGGGGAGCTGCTCGTCGTGGGGTCGGCCCACCTCGCAGACCGGGTTCGCCAGCTGCTGTCGCACGACGAGCTTCCCGTGCGGGGGATCCCCACCGCCGAGGCCGCCGTTCCGATCCTGGAGGCGTGCAAGGGGAGATCCAGGGAGGTCGGGCCGGCCGGACTGGTCACCCGTCTGCTGCTCCCCGAGCAGTCCGGCATCTGGCTGGTGCGAACCGCACAGCGGCTCTGCCCGGATCTCAGGCTGCGTCCGCTGGTCGTCACACCCGAGCGCGTCCAGAGCATCCCGTCCGACATCCGCTGTCTGACGGGCCCTCTCACGCGCGACCGGCTGGTGCGCGGGCTGCTCGAGCGCTGAGCGCAGGGCGCTGCGCGGAGCGGATTCAGAGCTTGGGAGCTGCACCCAGGATGGCTTCGCTGGCGCCGTCCTCGAACGTCTTGAAGTTCTCGATGAACAGGCCTGCGAGCTTCTTGGCGGTGGCGTCGTACGCGTTCTTGTCGGCCCAGGTCTGCTTGGGGTCGAGAATGTCGGACGGCACGCCAGGGCACTCCGTGGGAACCTCGAAGCCGAACAGCTCGTCGGTGCGGGTGGGGGCGCTGTCGAGCGAGCCGTTGTTGATGGCGTCGATGATCGCGCGGGTGTGCGACAGCGACATGCGGTGGCCCGTCCCGTGAGGCCCGCCGGTCCAGCCGGTGTTGACCAGCCAGGTGCTGGCGCCGTGCTTGGCGACCTTGTCGGCGAGGAGCTCGGCGTAGCGCGCGGGGTGGTGGACCAGGAACGGTGCACCGAAGCACGCGCTGAACGTGGCCTGGGGCTCGGTGACGCCCATCTCGGTGCCTGCGACCTTGGCCGTGTAGCCGCTGATGAAGTGGTACATCGCCTGCTCCGGCGTGAGCTTGCTCACCGGCGGAAGCACGCCGAACGCGTCGCAGGTCAGGAACACCACATTGCTCGGATGCCCGCCCATGCAGGGGATCTTCGCGTTGTCGATGTACTCGATGGGGTAGCTGCAGCGGGTGTTCTGGGTGAGCGAGGTGTCGTGGAAGTCGACCTCGCGGGTCTCCTCGTCGTACACGACGTTCTCGAGCACGCTCCCGAACCGGATCGCGTTCCAGATCTCGGGCTCCTGCTCTTCGGACAGATCGATCGCCTTGGCGTAGCAGCCGCCTTCGATGTTGAACACGCCATCTGCGCTCCAGCAGTGCTCGTCGTCTCCGATGAGCTTGCGCGACGCTTCGGCCGACAGCGTGGTCTTGCCGGTGCCCGACAGGCCGAAGAAGATGCTGACCTGGCCGTCGTCGCCCTCGTTGGCGCTGCAGTGCATCGACAGCACGTCCTTCTTGGGCATCAGGTAGTGCATGATCGTGAACACGCCCTTCTTCATCTCACCGGCGTACTCGGTGCCGAGGATGACGAACTCCTTCCGACCGAAGTGCAGGGCGACGCTCGTCTTGCTCGACATGCCCTCGGTGTAGCGGTTGGCCGAGAACTCCCCGGCGTTGAAGATGACGTAGTCGGGCTCGCCGAAGTCCTCGAGCTGCTCGGGAGTGGGCCGGATCAGCATGTTGTTCATGAACAACGCGTGGTAGGCGCGGGTGGTGATCACGCGCACCTTGATGCGGTACTTGGGGTCCCAGCCACCGAACCCGTCGATCACGTACAGCTGCTCGCGGGTGTTCAGGTAGTCGAGCGCCCGCTCGCGGTTGATCATGAACGTGTGCTCGTCGAGCTCCATGTTGACGGGGCCCCACCACACGTCGTCCTTGCTTCCGGGCTCGCTCACGATCCGCTTGTCGCTGGGGCTGCGGCCGGTCTTCTCGCCGGACATCGCCACGAACGCGCCCGTCGACAGGATCGCCGAGCCGGCTTCGTTGCGGAGCCCGTACTCGTACAGACGAGCCGGGGCCGCGTTCCGCAGCACGTTCTCGACCGTGATCCCGTAGTTCTCGAGGTTGAAATCGCCACCCATCGTGCACCTCCATGACCCTGCACACCGACCCAGCTGCCCTGGCGTCGGCGAGGCGGGCCGTGTAACACGGATCCCGACCTCCACTGGACGCCGCCGGATGCCACCGGACGGACCAGGCACGACACTCCAGCGGCGGTTTGACCCCCCGTGAGGCCCTCGTTACACGCCGTAGGTTCCACTTTCACGAGGTGCCATCATGGCTCGCGTGTGCACGCTCACGGGCAAGCGCCCGAACGTCGCCAACAAGGTCTCCCACTCCAACCGGAAGTCCAAGAAGCGTCAGCTGCCCAACCTGCAGAAGAAGCGCTTCTGGTGGCCGGAAGGCAACCGGTTCGTCACCCTCAAGGTCTCGACCTCCGCCATGCGGACGATCGACAAGAAGGGCCTGCAGACCTTCGCCGACCAGGCGGGCGTCGACCTCTCTCAGTTCTGAGTCGGAGTTCTGATCCGGCAGGGGATTCTTCCCCGCGGATCCTACCAGACCGGTCAGCGATTCTCCACGTGGAGTCTCGCGACCGGTTTCGTGCGTCTGGATCTGGGCGTACCCGTGATATCGGCGACCCGCCCTCCGCAGCGTCCAGTGCCGGCGCTGTCGTCCACTCGACGCTCAGGGGATCACGCAGAGTGGCAGAGCGCGACCGGGTTCGAGCAAGCGAGGGTGTCGGTCGGGGACCGTCGTCCGGTGGACCAGGCTGTCAGCGTCGCAGAGCCAGCCCGGTCGGGTGAACGAGTGCTTCGTCGGCTTCGAGCGTCCTCCGAGACCGACCAGTACTCCCGCACCTGAGTGTCGCAGGCCGGCAGGACCGAACCGTTGCAGCCAGGACCAGGGCGTTGCAGCCCACCGCCTTCCGCTGGAAGTCGTGCAGCAGACCCGTCTCCCGCGGGGCCGCGTGGCGCATTCGGCCCCTGGAGCGGAGCTTCCCGAGTGCGCCCGGCGCACTCGTTTCCGCCACCTCTCGCACCTCCCGGACACCTCTGGGACCGAGCGGACGACTGAGCGGACGACCTCTGCACTGAGCACGACGATCAACCGCGCCACCTCTGGCACCTTCCGGCACACGTCTGGCGCAGGGGCGAACACCTCTGGCACGAGGTCGAACACCTCTGGCACGGGGTCGAACACCTCTGGCACGGGGTGGAGCCTCTGTCACGGGGCGGAACACCTCTGGCACCTGGCGGACGACCTCTGGCACTCGGCGGACGATCTCTGGCACCTCATGGAACACCTCTGGGACCGAGCGGACGATCTCTGGCACCCAGCGCGACCACCCCGGGTGGATACAACTCCCCTGGCACCGAGCGGACGATCTCTGCGGCCTCTGGCACTCGGCGGACGACCTCTGCACTGAGCGCGACGACGAGCAACCGCGCCACCTCGGCACAGCACCCCCTGGTACACCTCTGGCACGCGGCGGAACTCTGGCACCGGGTGTGAGCGACACCTCCTCCGGTGTGGGCGCGTCGACCGAGATCGAACCGTGCTCCCGTACCTGAGCGTCGCAGGCCGGCAGGACCAAGGCGTTGCACGCCACCGCCTTCCGCAGGAAATCGTGCCAGCAGACCCGTCTCCCGCAGAGAGCAGCGTTGCCGTCCCTGAGCCGCAGTTTCCCGGCTCGCTCCGCTGAGCCGTTTCCTGCTGATGAGCCCGCGGATGAACGCGAGCGCGCGAGCTAGACCTGGAAGTCGATGATGACGGATCCGCGGTCGGAATCGCGGTCTTCGTTGCGCTCCGGATGCGGTTCTCCGCCCGGGCGCGGGCGCGGCGTCTCGATGTGGAGAGGCACGAAGGCGCCGTCTCGGCTTTCCTTCTCGCGCTCCCTCTCCTGGCGGATCCGGTCGATGATGTAGGCGTCGAGCATGGGCTCTCCGTCTTCGACGGGGTTCTACTCAAACCTTAGCACCGGTCCCGCCAACGACAACACCTTTCTCATCGACCAGCCCTCGCGCGCGTTGAGTGAGGGCGTCGTAGAGAGGCAACAGGTCGGAGAGCCCCGCAGCCACGAGTGCTTCGCGATGGCCGTCCAACGTGGCGACGTCTCCGCGGGCGACCGGGCCCGTCAATGCCGCTGCTGGCCCCTTCTCACCGGCGTTCTTCAGGGACTGGATGGCGAGGGGTGCGAGGAGGGACGGCGCGTCTTCGGCCTCCACCCCGGCGTGTGCGAGGACGCGGGACGCTTCGCCCAGGAGGACGGTCGCGAAGTTCCCCGCGATCACCGCCGCCGCATGGTAGAGCCGACGGTCTCCGGGCACCGAGATGGCGCGCATGGCCAGTGCCGAGGCGATCTGGCGGGCCGCGTCCACCGCTTCGGGGTCGCCGTCGATGGCCGCAGGAACCTCGCGGAGGTCGGGCAGACCCACCTCGGGCCCCGGGAAGGTCATCAGGGGATGGAAGCTGCCAGCCGGACGGTGGGGTCGGAGCACGTCCACGGGTGTGGTCCCCGAGCAGTGCAGCACGACCGAGCCCTCCGGTACCCGCGCTGCAGCCTCGACGATCGCGTGGTCCGGGACCGCCAGCAACACCACCGGTGCCCCAGGTGCTCCGTCCCGTCCGAGCAGCTCCACCTCGCAATCCGCCCGGTCGGACCGGCGCAGAAGCACGTCCAGCGAGCGTCCCAGCCGCCCGGTCCCGATGATCGACACGAACATCCAGCTTCCTCCACCCCCATGATAGGGTCGCGCGGGTCCACGTCCAGGGGCGTGGCCAGGGAAGGGGAACGGCAGTGGCCGACAACGCCGACGCGCCAGTGGTCGAAGTCGAGCAGCAGGGACGCGTGCGCATCCTGTGGCTCAATCGCCCACGTCAGCGAAACGCACTCTCCGCTGCGCTCGTCGACGGTCTGATGCAGGGGATCGAAGACGCCGAAGCCGATCCGGGCACGGGGGCCGTGGTTCTCGCCGGGCGGGGCAAGGTGTTCTGCGCCGGGGGCGACCTCAAGGGGTCGATGGGCGCGCAGGGCGGGTTCGTCGCCGCACACGAGGGTCGGGGGCGCTACGCGGAGTTCCTGTCGCACATCCCCCGCGCATCCGTGCCCGTCCTCGCTGCGCTCCACGGCGATGCCATGGGCGGGGGGCTCGGGCTCGCTGCCGCATGCGACGTCATCGTGGCCGAAGAGGGGGTCCGGCTCGGAACCCCCGAGATCAAGCTGGGCCTGTTTCCGTGGATCATCCTGGCGGTCCTCCAGCGCGACGTGCCCCGCAAGAAGCTCGCCGAGCTCGTCTACACGGGGGGCCACTGGGATGCCGCGACAGCGGAGCGCATCGGGCTCGTGAACCACGTGGTCTCTACAGGGCAGGCCCTCGAGAAGGCCGTGTCCATCGCGTCGGTCATGGCCTCGCGCAGCCCCGCCATCCTGAAGATGGGCAAGCGCGCGTTCCACCAGATCGCCGATCAAGCCTATCCAGACGCCCTGGCCTTCATGCATGGGCAGCTGTCGTTGAATCTGCTGACCGAAGACGCGATGGAGGGCATCTCCGCCTTCCTGCAAAAGCGCGAGCCCGAGTGGAAGGGCCGCTGATGGGGGGCTCGTGAACATCAAGCGCGTACTGATCGCCAATCGCGGCGAGGTCGCCAAGCGCCTCATCGCTTTCTACCGCTCGCAGGGCGTCGAGAGCGTGGTGGCGTTCTCCGAGGCGGACGCCGAGCAGTCCTACCTCGATGACGCCGACTACGCGGTCTACCTGAACGGCCGCAAGGTGGGCGAGACCTACCTCGACCCACAGCGCGTGGTGTCGGCCGCCCTCGACGCCGGATGCGACGCCATCCACCCCGGCTACTGCTTTCTGGCCGAGCACGTCGGCTTCTACAGCATCGCCACCAACGCGAACATCGCGGTCTACGGCTGCGATCCGATGGTGATCTCCAAGGTGGTCGACCGGGCAGGGGTGCGCCGGATGGCCAAGACCCTGGGGATTCCCCTGATCCCGGGCACCGAACCCCTGGCTCCCGAAGACGACGGCGTCGCCGCTGCCGCCCAGCTCGGATTCCCCTTGTTCGTGAAGGGCGTCGCAGGGGGTGCGCTCGCGCGCGTCGACGACACCGACGAAGTGGCCGAGGCCGTCAAGGACACCCGCCGTCTCGCCCGGGCCGTGTCGGGCGATCCCACGGTGTTCCTCGAGCGGGCGGTCGACGACCAGCGGCACATCGGGGTCACCGTGGTGGCCGATCGCGACGGCAACGTCGTGCACCTGGGGCCGATGGACGGGTCGCTCGAGGTTCGCTACCGCACCTGGGTCGAAGAACTCGGTCCCCAGATCGTCCCCGACGTCGCCAGCAAGGTCACCGCGGCGAGCGTCGAGCTCGCGAAGGCCCTGGGCTGGGTGGGGGTCGGCAAGGCCCGCTGGGCGGTGACGCCTCACGGCGGGTGGTACCTGCTGGGCTTCTCGGCGCGCATCGCCACCGGCTACTCGCTCACCGAAGCCGTGCACGGCGTCGATCTCATCTCCACCCAGAAGATGGCCCTCGAGGGCGAGCACGTGCCGTGGAACCAGGAAGACGCCGAGCTCACGCAGCACGGCATCCAGCTGCGGATCTTCCACGTCAAGACCAGCGATCTGTCCCGTCCAGACGGGGTGATCACGAAGCTCGTCGTGCCCGATGGCGACGTCAAGATCGATCTGGGGGTGGAGGAGGGCCTGCCGTGCAACGAAGACAGCGAGCCCCTCCTGGCCAAGCTCACCGCGGTCGCACCCACCCGACAGGCTGCGCTGGTCAAAGCCCGGAAAGCCCTGGACGAGTTGGTGATCGAGGGCATCGACACCAACCAGGCCCTGCTCAAGGCGCTCTTCGACTCCGAAGCCTTCTGGAAGGGCGACTACGACGTGCAGACCCTCGAGCCCCTGCGCGGCAACTGAGCCCCTGGAACACCGGGCTGTCTGCACGGGTTGAGCCGACGTGAACACCGCTCTCGCCATCCTCATCGCCGCCGTGTCGCACGGCCCGGGCCTCGATGCCCACGCTCAGACCGGCCAGTGCCAGACCCGACTCGACACCTGGGCCGACTTCCGACCCGATGCGTCCAGCCACACGTGGATCGATCCTGGAGGCTGGAACAAGCGGCGTCTCGCCGACTTCCCCGATCATCGGGTCGCACAGGCAGAGCTCGAGAAATCGGCGTTCAAGCGATACCCTGCCTCGATTCAAGAGCTGCTGTTGGAAGGGGAGCTCCCCCTCGATGTGGTCGGCCTGGACGAGGTCGCACTCAAGCTGGCCTGGGGGGAGCCCGACTACGTGTGGCCGCTCGACGACCGCGCGTGTCAGGCCCTCTTGTTCGGTGAGCGCAGTCCGCCCGTGGCCTTCGACAGCTGTGATGGCGAGCTCGTGCGGATGTACACCCTGTCCGAGCCCATCCCGTGTGCGCGGCTCGACGCCGTGTCGGACCGCCTGAAGAAGTCGAGCTTCGACGGACTCGAGCGCCAGCAGGCCCTGCAGCTGATCGCCGGGGTGCCCGACACCTGGATGAACCTGGATGATCTCGACACGGCGTTCGGCAAGCCCCTCGACAAGAAGCGCAACCAGCGAACCTACGCCGATGCGCGCGGGATTCAGGAGGAGGTGACGGTTCAGGTCGGCGAGGCCGGCTTCGCCGTGAGCTGGCAGTGGGCTCCGGGAGCGGGGGGCGGCCGCGAGGTCCGCATCGTCGCGACCCATGTGATGGGGGAACCGGTCACCTCGACCTCCACCTCGACCTCCACCTCGACCTCCACCTCCACCACTCCAGAACCCACCTCCACCCCCGGTTCGACGACGCGAACCGCAGCACCCTCACCGCCCTCCGACCCAGAGCCTGACGGCGACGCGGACTCCACGTCCGACTCCACCTCGGATTCCACCTCCGACTCCACCTCGGATTCGACGTCGGACTACGGCACCCCCGCCATCGCCGTCAGCCAGCTGCCCTCCAAGCCCCCCGCCGACCTCCCCGATGCGCGCCATCGCTACACCGGCGCGTGCGGGCAGCAGGACATCGAAGCCAAGCTCGACGTCGCCGGAGACGGGTACCGGATGAGCGTGCGCATGGCGGGCGAACAGGAGGGCGCCCTCGCGATCTACCGCACCAGTGGGCGGATCCGCGGCACGAACGACGCGCTGTCCTTCGATGGGTTGGGGTCTGGAGCGATGTCGGATGGATCGCTCGTCGTGACGCTGGGCCCGTGGCCGCTGGCCAGCTGCTCCGGCGCCGTGCTCACACCTGCTCCCTGACCCGTGCCGCGGTCGGCGTTACGGGGGCCGGGTTGGAGGAGACATGCCCGGCCACCGTCCGGCCCGCATCGCCGAGATGATCCACAAGGAACTCGCACAGCGGCTGCGCCTCGAGGTCAAGGACCCTCGGGTGACGCCGATCTCGATCACCCACGTCAGCGTGACCGGGGATCTGCGAAAAGCCCACGTCCAGTACCTGCCGCTCGGTGGGGGAGAGGTCCCCGTCGAGCTGCGCGAGGGGCTCGACGAGGCCGCTCGACGACTGCGTGGGCCCATCGGTCGCGCGCTACGCCTGCGGCACGCCCCCGAGCTCGTCTTCGAGGTCGACGAGCACACCGAAGAAGCCGTGCGGATGACCAGCCTGCTGGATCGCATGGCCGCCGAGCGCGAAGAACGCGAAACACCAGAGCCCCCGGCCGAGGAGGGATCGTGAGCAAGAAGCGCGGGACGCCCATCGCGCCCACCTTCCTCGTGATCGACAAGCCAGCCGGCATCACGTCTCACGACGTCGTCGCCGCCGTGCGTGCCGTCACGGGCGTCAAGAAGGTCGGGCACACCGGCACCCTCGATCCGTTCGCCACCGGCGTGCTGCCCCTGGCACTCGGGGGCGCCACGCGGTTGATTCAGTTCCTGGACGAGTCGCTGAAGATCTACGATGCGACCATCGCGCTCGGAACCCGCACCGACACGGGCGATCCGACCGGTGAGGTCGAGACCGAGCTGCCCGTACCAGAGCTCTCCGAAGACCACGTGCTGGAGGTGCTCGACACCTTCCTGGGCGACCGGATGCAGGTTCCGCCCGCCTACAGCGCGGTCAAGAAGGACGGCAAGCCCCTGTACGCCTACGCCCGCAAGGGGCAGAAGGTCACCGTGGATGCGCGGCCCATCACCATCCACGGCCTCGATCTGGTCGAGCTGGCGCCCGCAGTCGTGCGCGTGCGCATCCACTGCAGCCGAGGCACCTACGCGCGGGTCCTCGCGAACGAGATCGCCGAAGCCCTCGGCACCGTGGGGCACTTGAGCGCCCTCGCTCGCGAGCGGTCCGGTCCGTTCGAGCTCGAAGGCAGCCTGAGCTTCCAGGAGCTCGGCGCGCTGGTGGCCGAAGAGGAGGGGCACGACTGGCACGACGTGCTGTTGTCGCGCGGGCGTCGCGAAGACCGCGTGAAGTGGAAGCGTCGCGACACCGTCGTCGACTCGCTGAAGCCGTGGTTCCGCAAGCCGCTCGATTGCCTCGCGCACCTGCCCCTGGCCGATGTCGACGAGAAGGGCGCAAAACGCGTCCGCTCCGGAGGCCTGCCACCCACCGTGCCTGCGGGCGTCGAGATGGGCGGTCGCTACCTGGTGGTCGAAGGGGCGCAGCTCATTGCCATCGCCGAACGCCAGCCCGTCGGGGGGCGCGTCCTGCGTGTCGTCTGAGCCCTGGATCGAGCCCGCTCGCTCGGGGCACAGCCGCTGCCGGGCGTGTGGGGAAACCATCGGCAAGGGGCGGATGCGATTCGCGTTCGCCGACGGAGAGGGGCCGGGCTGGTTCCACCTCGAGTGTGCGGCGATCTGCTACCCCGTCGAGGTCGAGCGGCCCATCGCCCGCTGGTCCGCAGACCGGGGACGAGACGACATCGAGGCCGCCCTCGCGCGCCGCCGTGACGAAGCTCCGGGTGGGCCGGTCGAGCTGGAGTCCGTGGTGCAGGCCGCCGAGCGCCGCGACTGGCCCACGGTGCTGGCCGGCGTTCTCCAGGCGTGGCGCGCATCTCGGGACGTCCGACTGGCACGGCTCGCCAGCGCACTCACCGACGATGCGGTCCGCGAGGTCGGGGGCATTCCGACCGGTCCCCGGCTGGAGGCCTTCACGGACGGCCTCGATCCGACCGATCCGGTCCAGCGGGGTCTGCTGATCCGGGCATCCGGACGGGCGAAGAAGCGGGCGATGCCGCAGCTGCTCGGTCGGGGCGTGCTGTGGCCCCTCGACCCGCGCTGGGTCGACCTGGTCCTGCCCTGGTTCGAGACCCCTCCGTGGCGCGACGCCGGTGGCGTGTGGCTGGGGGTCCTGGCCATCGCCAACCGCACGGTCGACTCCCGGTTGGAAGAGGCCCTGGACCGGCTTCGCTACACCGCACCGCTCCCGATGGGCGCTATGGGGGCTCACTGGGTCCGGGACTGGTTGGTGCGGCATCCCGAGGGAGCGCTCGCCCGGCGTCGTGCGGGGGCCACACCGCTCACCGACGAACACCTGGCTCAGCTCGAGGCCATCGTCCGCTCGTTGTCGGCCGCTCGGTCGACCCACCAGGACGAGGCCGCTCAGACCGCCGCCCTGTACCGTCGGGCTGCCGAAGGCGACGACGCCGCGCTGCTCGTGCTGGCCGATCGGTTGCTGGCCGTGGACGACATCCGGGGGGAGTTCATCCAGCTGTCTGCCCGCGACGATCGCGCGGGGCGCTCGGCGGCACGGGCGCTTCAGCGGGGCTCCTGGCGGGCGTTGCTGGGTCCGCTGGCTCCCGTGGTCTACAAGCGCGGCCTCACGTTCGAGCGCGGGCTCCCCACCGCGGTCGTCGCGAGCAGCCGAAAGCCGGCGGACATCGAGTCCGTACAGGACTGTGTGGAGTGGGCCTCCGTCCGGTCGCTGCACCTGACGCCGCCAGCGGGTCACACCGAAGCGGTCCTGGGTCTCATCACCCCCGCGCAGACGGGCCTCCGAACGATCCGCGCCACGGTCAGTCCAGCGGGGCTGGCCCGATTGCTGTCCGAGGGCGCGCAGCTGCCGTCCGTGCGGACGATCGAGGTGATCGCTCCGTGGACCGGCGGCGGGGGTGGCGTGCTGTCGATTCCCGAGTGCCGGTTCCCCAATCTCTCCGTGTTGGTGCTCCCGCCGGACTGGGGGGCCAGCACCCGGGCCCAGCTCCGTGCGGCGTTGCCCGGTGTCGATCTCCGCCTCGCGCGCTTGTGATCCGCTCAGAGTGCGTGCTGTCGTTTGCTCCGGCCGAGCCCCGCGCATACATGTCGGGACGCTTTCTGCGGCTGGGCGGAATGGAGGGCATTCGGTCCTCCGGCCATGGTCCACCCCGCTGCGGTCGGCGACATCCAAGGAGATTCCCATGGCCCTGACTGTTCAGGACAAGCGCGAGCTCGTCGAGAAGTACGGCGAGAACCCCAACGACACCGGCTCCGCCGACGTCCAGGTCGCGATCCTCACCGCCCGCATCACGTACCTCACCGAGCACTTCCGCTCGCACAAGCAGGACCACGCGAGCCGTCGCGGTCTGCTCAAGCTCGTCGGCCAGCGCCGCAAGCTGCTGAAGTACATCAAGAACAAGGATGTGGCGCGCTACCAGAAGCTCATCAAGAGTCTCGGCCTCCGCCGTTAGCTCGCGTTCATCCGCGGGCTCATTCGCCGCTGGACACGTCGCCCTTCGACACTCGTGTACAGAAGTACACGTCGGTCTCGGTCGAAGCGCCCAGCGACGAATGAGCCACGCGGCCTGAACGCAACGCTGCTCTCTGCGGTAGACGAAGAGTGGCGGCAGGATTTCCTGCGGAAGGCTGTGGGCTGCAAATCAGACCCGCAACCCAGGAAGACGCTCGAACACGGCGGCTGAGATGGCCTGGTCGAGGCATCCGCGCTCAGCGGATCCTCCGCGCAATCCTCAGCGAAGCGGAGCGGCGCAGCGGTGAGAGTTGGCGTTGAATCCATCGAAGTCGTTCGAGCGAACGCCCGGGTCGTCCGCCCGCAGCCGTTTTCATCCTCCTGGGACGCCCGAGGGGCGGGGTCGGGCTCTGCGGTAGGCGAGGAGTAGCGCCAGGATTTCCTGCGGAAGGCTGTATTGGGGTGTTCTGGGCTCGCGGGATGTGCCCAGTGGCACGCGCCCCCATCAGCAGGAAACGGCTGCTCCGAAATGGGTGCTGCAACGACGTCGATCCCGCCAGAAGAGGCTTATGAACCTCGATCAGCGCAACGTCGCCACGGAGTCACGGAGCACACCGAGCATTGCACGGAGGGGATGGTGACGAGCATCCGAAGCCTGTTTCGTGGACGCTCGAAGACGACGAAGCACTCGTTCAACCGACCAGCCTGGCCACGACGCTGGCCCAACCGGTCTCACCCACATCGGGCCCGTTCTGACGACTAAAGCTGCCCCCATACGCGTTTAGAAAACTACGCTATGAGCTGAAACGGATCGCGCGGTACGGAGTCACGCGACGGATCGGCTGATTCCCGCCCGCGTGTCGGCATGAGCCTCCACCCGAGCGAGGTCCCTGACGAGCATCGACGTCGTTTGATGCGGATCACTCAGCGCAACCCTCGGCGAAGCGAAGCGGCTCAGCGGTGAGAATTGGCGTTGAATCTGTCGAAGCCGTTCGAGCGAACGCGCGGGTCGGCCGCCTCGGAGCCGATGGTCATCCCGCCCCTGGTCAGGGGGCCCGACCCAGGGGGATGCGGTGCTGGACGTCCGGATTGGCGGCCCGGGACTCGATCCGCTCGGCGTAGGCGTCCTTGTGGCGCTGCCCACGAACGCGGGAGTTGTTGCCGTTGTAGTCCGTGAGCGCGTCGTGCCAGCTGCTCCACTCCTGCCCACCCTGGAGCTCTGAAGGAGCCTTGCCCGACCGCGAGAAGCCCTTCCGGCCCAGCAGCGCGATGGCGGCCCGCAGGTTGGTGTCGGCGTCTCCGGTGTTGCGCTGGCTCGGCTTCTCGAGGCCCAGGCTGGTCTTGAAGTCGCCCCAGTCGCCGGGGTTGTTGACCTGTGCGGGATCCACCGCCCAGGCATCCGGACTGCCGCCGGTCTCCTGGAGCAGCCAGGACTTCACCAGCGCCGGATCGAGCGCACCCATGGCCTCGACCTGCTCCGGGTTCGCGCCCAGGAACGCAGCGGGATCGGCGTTCAGCTCGTCGACCAGGGCTTCGATGCGCGCGTCGTGCATCTGGAACCGGTCGTCTTCGAAGCCCGCGAACGTAGGCGTGCGATCGACCGCGTCGAGCAGGCTGGTCTCGCCCGTGACCCCCTGGGCGTGCAGGGCCGCGAGCTGGTCGGCGTTCGACACGCTCTGTTCGGACGCGCTGGACTCCGCGACACGACGGGGATTGGGCTGGGGGCGGGGAACGCGGTGCAGTTGATGGGCCATGGGCCATTCTACTCGACGTGTACGAAGGGGCGAACGGTCTCGCTCTGATCCCAGGGGGTCTCGGCGAGGGTGGGCCAGGCCTGCAGAACCCAGCGGAGCGCGCGACACCGCTCGATGGCGAAAGACCGGGCGCGCGAGCCCCGGGATGCGAGCTCGCGATGGGTGTTCCAGCGGCGCCACTCGTCGAACATCACCTCACGTGGACGCAGCCCCGCCTCCTCGCACAGGCCGTGCCACGCGCCTCGTTCGACGATCCCCACCAGCGACGCGTACGTGCCTTCGGGTGGGGCGCCATCGGTCAGGTCCTGCAGGACCCCGAGGGTCCAGAACAACGCGTCCGCGGCCGCGGGGAGCCACGCGACGTGCCGAACCTGTTCGGAGGTGGGGTCGAGGCTGCCGTCGTGCAGAGCCTGCATCACCTGTCGAACCCCGGGTTCGTCGGCCGACACCCCGGCGAGGCGCGCCAGGTGCAGGGTGAACGCGGGATCCTCGCCTGCGCGCACCGACCGCGCGATGCGGCCTGCGAGAAGCACCGACATCGCTTTGTCGGCCACGGCTCGCGCGGGTCGGACGTCCGAATCGACGCCGCGTTGCGCCAGGGTTCGGGTGCGGGCGAGCATCGCGTCCATCGAGAACGCACCCTCGGTCGTGGGGTTCAGGCGGTCGTCCGGACGCCAGGGAACCACCGCGAGCTCCGGCCACCAGGGCTCGGTCAGCCAGCGAAGCGCCTTGATCTGCTCGACCAGCACGTCGTGCTCCATGCCTCGCGCGTACGGCAGGTGCTCCATCATGGCGTCGAGCGCTCCCCGGACGTCCTCCAGAGGCCGCAATCCCCGCGACTGCTCGATGTGGAAGGGCTGATCGGGAGTCGCGTCCCCCAGCCCGTGTGTCATCTCCCCTGCGGCGTCGACCGACTCCTCGAAGTCCTCGAACAGCCCCATGGCCCAGCCCAGGGCACCCGCCGCGACGCTCCTCCAGCCGATCTGGGTCCGCGCGCCCTCCGGTGGAGCTTCGCGGTTCGCGATCGCCGCCACCACCGCGAGCTCGGGATGCTCCAGACGCTGCGGATGCAGGCTCAGGCGGAAGAATCGTTCGACCCCGTCGCTGAACTGGCGCGAGTCGCCGTTCGAGAGGCCATCCACCGCGGACGAGAGGTGGGCGAGCACCAGGATTCGTTCGCGGATCTCGGGCAGGTCGCGAAACCGGGGCGTCCAGTCGTCGTTCTCCAGCGCGTGCAGCACGCCGCCCGCCTGGTGGTCCATGGCCAGGTCTCCGCGCGCCGTCAGTGCGATTCGCCAGGCTTCCGCCCAGGGCGCAGCAGGTGCGGCCTCCATCCCCCTCCGGACGCACGCGACGTCCTCGGTCCAGCCCATCGGGTCCTCCTGAAAGCGCGATGCTACATCGGGCTGTCGCACGCGTCCCCTGGACCCCACACCCCCACCGCGCTACATCCCTCCCGAGCCGGAAGCGTCCGGTTCACCGTTCTTTTCAAAGAGTCGGCATCATCTGTTCAACAGGTGTTCAGTCGACTTCCCGCGAGGGTCCTGGATTGGCCAGGTTCTCTCGCTCAACCCCACTCGGACAGCGGTTCACAGGTCTTCTAGACAGCACGAGGCCACCTCGTGCTCTCCAGTAGGCTTGTCTGGAAACGATGTCCGGGTGAGCACCTCTACCCCTACCAGTGGTCGTCCAAGCCGTTGTTTGGACGACTGGATCGTCCAAGCCGTTGTTTGGGCGACTGGATCGTCCAAGCCGTTGTTTGGACGACTGGATCGTCGTCCCGACCCGCGCACTTGCCCTGCGTTCGGTGGGTCGACCCTCTCGATTGGCGCAGGATGCGTCATCGGCGCAGGTTGCGCCGTCGGAGAAGTCCACGTGCATTCGTGCGCGTAGGGGTGCGCAATCCACCTCCGCCAGAGCGCGGGGGAGAGGAGTCATCCGTGAAAGAAATCGTGAAAACCATCGACGTGGGCGGCCGTCCCATGACCTTCCGCACCGGAAAGTACGCCAAGCAGGCGTCCGGCGCGGTCATCGTCGAGCAGGGCGAGAGCATGATCCTCTGCACCGCCGTCTGCACGAAGGCGTGGCGGGCCATGGACTTCCTGCCGCTCACCATCGACTACCAGGACCGGAACGGCGCCAACGGCACCATCCCCGGCGGCTACCTCAAGCGCGAGGGGCGTGCGACCGAGCGCGAGACGCTCATGAGCCGCGTCATCGACCGCTCGATCCGTCCGATGTTCCCCAAGCACTTCCGCGACGAGCTGCAGGGCATCGCCACCAGCATGTCGTACGACAAGGACGCCGAGACCGACGTCCTCGCGCTGTGCGGCATCTCGGCGGCGTTCCACGTCTCCAACGCCCCGATGACCCAGCCCATCGCCGGTGTCCGGGTCGTGCGCGTCGACGGTGAGCTCAAGCTCAACCCGACGTTCGACGAGATGGAGCGCTCCGACATCAACCTCATCGTCGCAGGTACCCGCACGGCCATCACGATGGTCGAGGGCGGTGCCGAAGAGGCCGACGAAGACGTCATGCTCGACGCCTTCGACCTCTGCCAGGAAGCCATCACCGCCATCATCGGCGTGATGGACGAGCTGCAGAAGGAAGCCGGCAAGGACAAGCTCGATCCCGGTCCCGCACCGGAGCTCGACGCCGATGTCGTCAAGTTCGTCGAGAAGAACGGCAAGAAGCCGCTCGTCAAGGCCCTCGCGGTCCCCGGCAAGTTCGCCCGCAGCTCCGCCATCAAGGAAGCGCGCAACGCGGTCATCGAGAAGCTCGTCGACGGCAAGGACGAAGACGAGGCGAAGCAGCTCGAGAAGGATGCCAAGGGCGCTTGGGAGAAGCTCGTCAAGAAGACGATGCGGACGGCGGTCATCAAGACCAAGAAGCGCATCGACGGCCGCGATCCCGACGAGATCCGGGACATCTGGTGCGAGGTCGGCATCAGCCCCCGCGCACACGGCTCCGCGATCTTCACCCGTGGCGAGACCCAGGGCTACGTCAACATCGCGCTCGGCACCGAGCCCGACCGCCAGCGCATGGAGCTCCCGTACGACCGGGACGCCAAGCGCATGTTCATGCTGACCTACAACTTCCCGCCGTTCTCCACGGGCGAAGCGCGTCCCATGCGCGGCCCGAAGCGTCGTGAGGTCGGTCACGGTGCGCTCGCGCGTCGCGCGATGCTGCCCGTCATCCCCTCCTTCGAGGACTTCCCGTACGTCATGCGGTCCACCTCCGAGATCCTCGAGTCCAACGGCTCGAGCTCGATGGCGACCGTCTGCGGCACCACGCTGGCTCTGATGGACGCCGGTGTGCCGATCAAGACCCCCGTTGCGGGCATCGCGATGGGTCTGATCAAGGAAGGCAAGGACTACGCCGTGCTCTCCGACATCCTGGGCGACGAGGACCACCTCGGCGACATGGACTTCAAGGTCACGGGTACCCGCGACGGCATCACGGCGTTCCAGATGGACTGCAAGATCGAGGGTGTCAGCCGCGAGATCATGAAGACCGCGATGGAGCAGGCGAAGGCCGGCCGCATTCACATCCTCGACGAGATGGCGAAATCCCTCGAGGCCCCGCGCGACGAGATGTCGCCGCACGCCCCGCGCATCACCACCATCCACATCAAGCAGGACAAGATCCGCGACATCATCGGACCCGGTGGCAAGGTCATCCGCGGCATCCAGGACGCCTGTGACGTGCGGATCAAGGTCGACGACAGCGGCCGCGTGGACGTCGCATCGTCCAACCAGGACAGCACCGACAAGGCCATCCAGATGATCCGCGAGATCACCCAGGAAGCCGAGATCGGCGCGCTGTACGTGGGCGTGGTCAAGCGGGTCGTGGACTTCGGCGCCTTCGTCGAGATCTTCCCCGGCACGGACGGCCTGATCCACATCAGCCACCTCGCCCACGAGCGGGTCGACAAGGTCACCGACGTCCTCATGGAGGGCGACGAGGTCCTGGTCCGCGTGATCGACGTCGATCGGTCGGGCAAGATCCGCCTGTCGCGCAAGGAAGCCCTCGACTCGATGACGAACTGAGGATCCGATGAGAGTTCCGGTACGCGTGACGGTCCTCGCACACGGCGAGGGGCTTCCGCTGCCGGACTACCAGACCGCTGGGGCCGCCGGAGCTGATCTCCGTGCGGCCCTTGCCGATCCGGTGGTCCTGCAGCCGGGGGAGCGATCCCTCGTTCCGTGCGGCTTCGCGATGGCGATTCCCGAGGGATGGGAGGTCCAGGTGCGTCCGCGGTCGGGGCTCGCGGCTCGGCACGGGGTCACGATGGTCAACCCGCCCGGCACCATCGACTGCGACTACCGCGGCGAGGTGAAGGTCCCGATCATCAACCACGGCCAGGAGCCGTTCACCATCGAACGCGGTGAGCGCATCGCCCAGATGGTGCTCGCACCGGTGTTCCACATCCAGTGGGATGTCGTGGACACGCTGGACGCGACGGATCGCGGAGAGCGCGGGTTCGGGTCGACCGGCAAGCGCTGAGCGGAATCAGTTCCCGCTGCCGACCTGCTGCCAGTCGGTCAGGTCGCACACCTTCGGCTGCACTTCGTCGCCCACGATCTGGACCGTGCCAGCAGGGCCCGAGTCGCCGTTGGTGATGGCGATCAGGGTGTCGGTCCAGTCCGACATCAGGATCGGCGGAACCAGGTGGTTGGTGCACGCGCGCACCCGGATGCCGTCGGTGCCGTCGAACAGCGCGACGGGCACACTCGGGACGTTGCCCGCGTTCTCCTCCCGGAATTCCTCCTCGGGGTAGTCCGAGACCGAGATGTTGATGGTGGTGTAGCCGATCACGGTCAGCACGCCGTCGTCGGGGTTGTCGGGGTCGGACGTGCACCCGCAGCTGTGCCCCGGAGGCAGACCGTCTTCGACGAGCTGGATGTTCGCGACATCGGGAATCGTCGTGAACTGCACGCCAATCCGGGTTCCGCAGGCGTCGGCGGTCCAGCTGCCGTCGAGGTCGGTGTAGGCTTCCTGCGCTTCGGCCATTCCGGTGGGCCAGTCTTCGACCGACACGGTTCCGAGCGGGACGGTGGTGACGGCATCGCAGTCGAGCGCGTCGGTGTCGCTGTCGCCGTCGTCGCCCTTGCAGCCCGCCAGCATCGCTGGAATCAGCAGGGCGGCCGCGAGAGCGAGCGTGCGTGGATTTCGCCAGGGGGTCGTGTGCATGGGCTCCTCCGTCCCCGACCATAGCCCGGATAGCTCATGTCTGGGCGGGCGGATACGACCAACACCCGGCCGAAGAGAGCGAAGGAGAGGTAGCCACCGATGTTCGATGTACTGTCGCGAGGATTCAAGAGTGCGAGGAACCTGCTCCAGGGGAAGACCGAGCTCACCGAGGAGAACCTCGCTCCCGCGCTGCGCGAAGTCCGCGCGAGCCTCATCCAGGCCGACGTCCAGCTGTCCGTCGCCAAGGCGTTCCTCGAGCGCGTGAAGGCCCGCTCCCTCGGCGACACCGTGAAGCTCAAGGCCAAGGGGGGCATGCGCGTCACCCCGCAGGACCACTTCATCAAGTCCTGCTACGACGAGCTCGTCGAGCTCATGGGCCCTGTCGACACGTCGCTCGATCTGGACGCCTCGCCGGCGGTCATCATGATGGTCGGGCTGCAGGGTGCAGGCAAGACCACCACGGCGGGCAAGATCGCCAAGAAGCTCGCGGCCGAGGGCAAGAAGCCGCTGCTCATCGCCGCCGACATCTACCGTCCCGCCGCCGTCGATCAGCTCCAGGTACTCGGTCGGCGCATCGGGGTGCCGGTCTTCCACGAAGAGGGGCGCGGGGCCGTCGACCTCGCGAAGATGGGGGTCTCCCACGCCCGGAACACCGACCGCGACGTCGTGATCATCGACACCGCGGGTCGGCTCGCCATCGACGAGTCGATGATGCAGGAGGTCGAGGACATCCACGATGCCGTCGACGCCGACAACGTGCTGTTCACGGTCGACGCGATGATCGGCCAGGACGCCGTCAAGACCGCCAAGACCTTCGACGAGCGCCTCGACTTCACGGGGTTCATCCTCACCAAGCTCGACGGCGACGCCCGCGGCGGTTCCGCCCTGTCGATCAAGGCCGTCACCGGCAAGCCCATCAAGTTCCTGGGCCAGGGCGAGGAGCTCGACGCCCTCGAGGAGTTCCGTCCCGAGGGGCTCGCACAGCGCATCCTGGGCTTCGGCGACATCGTCGGGCTCATGAACGACTTCGAGCGGCACGTCGACAAGGAGGACGCGCAGAAAGACGCCGAGAAGATGCTCAAGGGCGACTTCACCTACGGCGACTTCGTCAAGCAGATGCAGACCATCCGGCGCATGGGTCCGCTCAAGGACATCCTCTCCAGGATGCCCGGGATCTCCGGGATGATGGACCAGATCCCCGACGAGGCGCTGGACGACCGCGAGCTCGACCGCACCATGGCCATCATCGGCTCGATGACGCGCCAGGAGCGCAACAACCCCGATGTCATGAGCGAATCACGCATGAAGCGCATCGCGCGCGGGTGTGGGCGCGAGCTGCAGGACGTCGAAGAGCTCCACCAGCGGTTCATGCAGGCGCGCCAGATGATGGGCGGGCTCGGTCAGATGCTCGGCAACCCCCAGCAGATGGCCGCCATGCAGAAGCAGATGCAGCAGATGCAGGCGGCTGGCGGGGGCTTTCCGGGGATGCCGCCCGGCATGCCGGGGATGGGGGCCGGTGGTGGCGGTGCGTTCCCCGGCTTCCCCGGTCTGGGTGGAGGCGGCGGCGGCAAGCCCAAAGAAGAGCTGTCGGCTGCCGAGAAGAAGGCCCGGCGCAAGAAGCAGCGCGAGAAGCGCAAGGCCCGTCGGCGGAACCGGAAGGGCAAGAAGTAGTGATCGCGGCCCGGGCGCCGAACCACCTCGGTGACGGTGTGATGGCGCTGCCCGCGATGCACGCCCTGTCGCAGCTCGACACCCTGGTGATCCACGCTCCCCGATGGGGCGCCGAGCTGTACGCCGAGGTCGAGGCCACCGTCGTGCCGCGCGGGGCGATGCGGGCCGACACCGCGGTGTTGTTCCCGACGTCCTTGCGCGCGGCGCTCGAGGCCTGGCGGTGTACACGGGTGATCGGCACACCCACCGACCATCGGACCTGGGTTCCCCGGTTGCTCACCGACCGTGTCGCGCGCCACACCCATCGGGCGAAGACGTACGCCGCACTCGCTGCGAGAGCGGGTGGCACCGTCCACGGGCCCCCCAGCTACGGGCTGCGCGGCCGGTCGGCCTGCGTTCCGTCCGGCCACGTCGGGCTCAATCCCCTGTCGCGCGGCGGAAGGTCCCGGGAGTGGACCGGCTGGTTCCGGCTCGCCGAACGGCTGGTCGCGGCGGGGCTGCAGGTGGTGTTCTACGCGGGTCCGGGAGAAGGGGAGCGCCTGGCCGGAGTGGCCGGGGGAGCGCCCCGGGTCGTCGGCACCTCGCTTCCGGACTTCGCGGCCACCCTGGAGCACTGCGCGGTATTCGTCACCACCGACTCGGGGCCCGCGCACTTCGCCCGTGCCGTCGGGCGGCCCACCGTCGTCGTGCACACCTCCACCGCCGCTGCGCGAACCGGGGCCGCGGGGTCCGTCGCCGTCGAGCCGGTCGGGCTGCCCTGCCACCCGTGCGAGAAGCCCCGCTGCACCCTCGCGTCCGGCGACTACCCCTGTCTGGAGACCCCCGCGTGGGCCGTGGAGCGCACCGTGCGTGCGGTCCTCCGTGACGTACGGGACGTCGCGTGAAGCCTCCACCCGTGCTCGTTCGCACCGGGCAGCTGGGCGATCTCGTGCTCCTCGGGGCGGTCACCAAGGCGCTCGGTCGCTGCGCCGTGGCCACCGAACCGCGCTGGTACTCCCTGGTTCGGCACCTGACGGGGGTGGAGACCGTGCTGCATTGGCGCGCCGCGCCCCAGGGCTGCATCGATCTCCAGGGGTCGCTGCGCACACGATGGGCGCTGAGAGGCCGCTGTGGTGGGCGGATCCGCAAGCAAACCCTGCGCAGACGCCTGTGGAGGCGGACCGGTCTACAGGGGCTCCGTCGTCCGACCGTGCCCGAGCTGTACGCCGAGGCGGTGGGCGTGCGGGAGGCACCGCTCCCCTGGATCGCGGTTCCCGAACGCCCCAGGAACGCGCTGGGTCTCGCCCCCGGTGCAGCACACGGTCCCAAGCGCTGGCCGACGGATCGGTTCGCTGCCGTGGGGCGGGCGTGGAGCGGTCCGGTGGTGGTGTTCGGCGGCCCTTCGGAGCACGCCCTCGTCTCGGAGGTCGCCGCCGGCGTTCCCGGTGCGCGGATCGTCGTCGAGCGGGGCTTCACCCGCACCCTCGATGCCCTCGCCTCCGTTCGGGTCATGGTCGCCGGCGACACCGGGCTGCTCCACCTCGCCGGGGCCACGGGCGCCCGCTGTGTGGGGATGTTCGGGCCCACGCATCCCGACGACGGCTTCTGGGTCTACCCCGGTGTAGCCCTGGGCAACGACGTCCCGTGTCGCCCCTGCGCCCTGCATCGGGTCCAGCGCTGTCACACCGGCCATCACGGGTGCCTGGACGTCTCGCCAGCGCAGGTCGTGCGGGCAGTGGAGGACCTGTGCGCTGGGTCGTGCTGACCGACGATGCTCCGCCGCAGCTCGGAGGGGTCGCCACCTGGACCCGTTGGGCGGTCGATGCGCTGGGGGCCGTCGCGTACGCCCGGGATCGACCCGGACTCGACCCGCGGTTCCGGCCGGTGTCCGGACGGCACTTCGGGCGCTGGGGAGGGCTGCATCTCGCCCGCAAGGCGTGGTGGGATCTGCGGGCAGCCGACGCAGTCCTGGCCACCACCTGGCCCGTGGCCATGGGCGCGATGGCGGTCCTCCCCCGAAGCACCCCGCTGCACGTGGTGTTCCACGGCTCCGACCTGCTCTCGGCCCGTCGTCGACGCCGGCGTGGGGCGCTGGGTCTGCTGGCGCGTCGCGCGACGTTCTGGGCCGTCAGTCACGATCTCGCCGCCCGGGCTCGCCGCCTGGGGCTGGACGTCGAGGTGCTGCCCGTGCCCATTGTCAGCCGCGACGATGCGCCTTGTGAGGGAACCCGCTGGATGTGCGTGGCCCGCGCGATTCCGAGCAAGGGTGGAGAGCGGTTCATCCGGATCGCGGCCCACGCGGGGCATCCCGCAGACCTGGTCGGCGACGGCCCGGAGCTCGGTCGCTGGCGGTCCCTGGTCGATCGGCTGGATGCACCGGTCGCCGTTCACGGTGCGCTGGACCGATCCGCGCTCGAGCCCCTCTGGCACCGGGCCGGCCTGGTGTTCCTGCTCTCCAGAGCCCAGCCGGATGGTGCGGGGGAAGGGCTCGGCCTCACGCTGCTCGAAGCGAGCGCACGCGGCATCCCCACCGTGGGGAGCGGAACCGGTGGCATTCCCGAGGCGGCAGGGCTCGTGCTGCCCCGTCCAGACGATCCGGCTCACAGCGTCGGGTGCATCCACGACTGGCTCACGCCCCGGCGTGGCGCCGAGGCCCAGGCGTGGCTCGAAGCGCAGCACGGTGTCGAGGCGTTCCAGCACGCCCTGTGCGCCCGGTCGTAGGTCAGAACCGCCCGCCCGCCTTCAACCCGACCGCCCCGAACAGATAGAACAGCGCTCCGCCGCCCACGTCCAGGGTGAAGTGACCGCGCTGGTACGAGAACACCAGCCCGTCCGGCACGCCCACCCTCAGGGTCCAGTGCTCCGATAGTCCGGCCGTCAACCCGCCGTGGAGGGTCATCCACGTCAGCTCGAAGTCCCACGCCGGGGTCCGGTCGCCCCCCGACAGCTCCTCCCAGCCCCACTTCGGGTTCACCGACACCGCCAGGGGAACCCAGCCCAGATCCCAGCCCACCCGGCCGTGCTGGTTGCCCACCGCCAGCCCGATTCCCCCGCCTGCATAGGGCCCGAAGCCCCCAGCCCCCGCTTGTACCGCCACCTTGGTGGGCACTTCTGAGGGGATCGTCGCGGAGACCATCAGGTAGGCGGGATCCAGGCGAGGAGATCCGTCCACCTGCAGCGACATGCCGCCAGCGATCTGGAGCCCGGGAACCGGCTGAGCGCCCGCTTCGAGGAAGGTCAGTCCGTGGCTCTCCTCGTCGAGGAACCACGCGAAGCCGCCGCCGACTGCAGCCCGCGCGTGCCAGGTCTCGCCCGTGCGGTCGCCGATGCGGCCGTCCGGAACGGGGGAGGGGAACAGCCAGCCCGCCTGCCCGGGCGCTGCGGATGCCGTGCTGCACGCACTACAGGCCAGGAGGCCGACGAAACCGAGGATGTACCGGGGAGAGTGCATGTGCGCTCCACCCGTGCCCGCCGCGACTCTAGCATGCCCCCTGGCTATTCGCCGAATAGCAGCGACCGCATGGAAGGACGTGTGCGAGCGGTGTTCGTGCTCTTCGGGGTCGCGCTGCCCTCGTTGCGCGCCCAGTCGATCCAGGTCGTGAACGCCGCCCATGCCCTCGCCCGACGCGGGGTCGAAGTCCACCTCGCCTACCATCCCGGGCAAGCCCCCGATCCGTCCCCGCTCGGCATCTACGGCCTCGAACCCCACCCGAAGCTCGTCCTGCGCGCACTCCCCCGGCAACGCACCCCCGCCAGCCTGGGGTTTCGAGCGGCTGCGTGGCGATTCGCCCGCCAGCACGGGGCTCACGGCGTGTTCCTCGCGCGGTCGAAGCGCTACGCACGCTGGGCGTCCCGGCTCGGAGTACCGGTGGTCCTGGAAGCCCACGAAGTGGACTCGCTGCAGCACGCAGACGGTCGACGTTTCGCGGGCCTGGAGCGCCAGGTGCTCGGGTCGTGTGCGGGTCTGATCACCAACTGCGAAGGGGTGCGGAACGGGCTGGCCTGGATGCACGACCTGCCCGCCGTCACCCGTGTCATCCACAACGCCTGGAGCCCGGCACCTCCCGCAGCTCCGGCACCTCCGGCGAAGAGCGAGGGGTCGGGCATCGCGTTCGCAGGAAGCCTGCTCCCCACCAAGGATCCCCACACCCTCGCGGCCGCTGGACGCCAGCTCGGCGGCATCACCGCGTATGGCACCTTCGACGAGCCCCTGCCACACGGGCTGATCGACGGTGGACCCGTGCAGCCGCGCCATCTCGTTGCCCGACTGCGCACCCACCGCACGCTCGTGTTGCCGCTCGGCAACGGCTGGTTCGGCACCGAGCTGACCTCGCCGCTCAAGGCGTTCGCGTACGCGATGTCCGGTGTGCCGTTCGTGGGGGCCGACACCCCCGCCCTGCACCGCGCGGCTCCGGGTGCCTTCGAGCCCTACCAGCCAGGAGACGTGCAGAGCCTGGTGATGGCGATCCGGCGCCTGGACGTCCCCGGGATCCGGGCTGCGCGCAAGGCCGCCATGCAGCCCCGCACCTGGGACGACCGTGCGGCCGAGGTCCACGACGTGCTGGACCAGGCCTGGATGCATCACCATGGCTGATCTCCGCGTCCTGTACGTGCTGCGCTACTGGCCCACCGTCAGCGAGACCTTCGTCGCCCGTGAGATCGCAGCGCTGCAGGCTCGCGGGGTCGAGGTGGTCGTGCTCTCCATGGGCGAGCGCGCCGACAGCCCCTTCGCCACGGGCCTCCCCACGGTGGAGACCTGGAGCTGGCCCCGCGGCGCCAGCCGGATCCGCGCCACGCTGCGCCATCCCCGTCTTTACAAGCACGACGTCCGACTCGATTGGGTCACGCACCGCGGACGAGGACGGTTCGACCGGGTGCACGCCCACTTCGCCGGAGAGGCGGCCGAGGTCGCCCGCACCCTCGCCCGACGCTGGCAGGTGCCGTACTCGGTGACCGTCCACGCCGTCGATCTGTTCCGCCCGCGCCCCGGTCTACCGGTGCTCCTGGCCGATGCGCACCCGTGCATCACGGTCTGTGCCCACCACGCGGACTGGATCGCCACCCGGTACGGCGTCCAGGCGTCCCTCGTCCGGTGCGGCGTCGCCCCGTCGTCGGTGTTCGCCGACCCACGCAGAGAGCCCGCGAGGGTGGTGAGCGTCGCGCGTCCCGTGGAGAAGAAGGGCCTCGACCGGCTGATCCGTGCGGTCCCGAGGGGTCGGTTGGACCTCGTAGGCGCAGAGAGGCCCGTCCCGCCGACTCAGATCGCGCCCCGGCTCGCGTCGGCTCAGCTCTTCGCCCTGCCGTGCCAGGTCGCGACGAACGGCGATCGCGATGGCATCCCCGTTTCCATGATGGAGGCCATGTCCGTCGGGCTGCCGGTCGTCACCCGGCCCGTGGCGGGCATCGGCGAGCTGGTCGACGCGTCGGTGGGCTGGATCGACCGGAACTTCGAGCGCGTCCTCGCCCATGCGCTGTCCGACCCCGAGGAGCGCGCGATTCGCGGAGCTGCCGCTCGTGCGCGCATCGAAGGCGCCTGGACCATCGACCACCAGGCGAGCGCGCTGCTTTCGGCCTGGTGTAGGGTTCGGCCGTGATCGAGGCTCTCTCCGCCTACCTGTTCCACCTGGACCGCACCCAGGACCACGCCGCCAGCGTCGTGGTGGCGGCGGAGTCCGTCTCGGATCGGCCCTGGGAGGTGGTTCGCGTCGCCGGGTTGCTCGCCCGCTGCAAGCCCGCACGGGCCAGCAAGCACCTGGGGCTCACCCGGAGCCTGAAGGTCACGCACCCTGCCGGCAAGCGCGCGGTGGTCTCGGTCGACAAGGGGCAGCTGTATCCCCAGCTCGATCACGTGGGGCGGCGGTCGCGCGGTGCGTTCGACACCCCGGTCGACATGGCCCGTCGCGTGGTCCTCACCGCCATGACCGCCGTGGACGGAGACGTCACCACCTGCCTCGACACCGCCTGTGGGACCGGGGCCTTCCTCCTCGCCGCGAAAGAAGCCGGCATCCCCGAGATCTACGGCACCGACATCGACCCCACCGCCCTGGCCGTGGCGCAGATCGCCGTGCCCGAGGCCCGTCTGCTCCTCGAGGACGCGCTCAAGCACGGGCCCGAGGTCGATCTGGTGATCGGGAACCCCCCATTCGTTCCGCCCGAGCGGCAGGATCGCGATCTACGGCGCGATCTGCGGCGTCGCTATCCCTGGCTGAAGGGGCGCTTCGATCTCTCGGTCCCGTTCGCCGCTGCCGCGGTTCAGCGGGTGCGCAAGGGCGGTGCGGCGGGGCTCGTGCTTCCCGCTGCGATGATGGTCCAGAACTACGGTGCCACGTTGAGGCGACGGTGGGTCGAGCGGCACCACATCGCCGAGCTGTCGGGCCCCACGCCGTTCCCCGGCGCCAGCGTCGACGTCATGTTGGTCGTCCTGGGCGTGCATCAGGAGCGCGGGCCGCTGCCAGTCTACGGCATCACCCCCGAGGAGCTGCTCCGCCTCGACAACGTGCCGCTCAATCCCGCCCTCATGCCCGGAGACGTCGATCTGGTCGAGCGGATCCGTCGGTCCAGTGTGGAGCTCGGCGAGCTGGCGACCATCGACACCGGTGTGGTCGCGCACGGCCCCCTCGGCGGCAAGGACCGCCTGATCTTCGACGAGCCCGGCACCGGTCGCGTGCCCTACGCCGATGCGCGGGAGTTCTTCGCAGGAGAGCGCTCCTGGCTGGCCTACACCCCCGACGAGATGCATCGGGCCAAGTCGCCCGAGCTGTTCGAGGCCGACAAGATCGTCGTCCAGCGCATCCGGGGCAGGGGCAAGGTGCGGGCAGCCATCGATCGCGACGGCGTGTACGTCGGCCACACCTGCACGGTGGTGGTCCCGAGCGCCACCTCCCAGAGCGGGGTCATCCCGCTCGAGCGGCTGCTGCACCTCTTCGAGAGCCCCATCGTCGATGCCATCACCCGCATCGAGAACGGTCAGCGCCTCGACCTGTACCCACGCGATGTGCGGCGGTTCCCCGTTCCGAAGCGGTGGTTCGACGAGCCCGACCTCCCCCTCGAAGAGGCCTTCGGCCTGTCCAGACGCGAGATGCGGCGCCTGGAGGCCGTTGCCCGCGGATGAACGCGGACGAGGAGGGACGAACAGGCCGAGCGGACCCATCGGGGGGGCCCCGCTGCAGCCAGCGTCGTCAGAGTCTCAGAGCACGAACAGCCCTGCGAACACGACGGGATCTGTGATGGGATTGGGCGTCGTGGTCGTCGGTCGTGGTGGAGGTGGTTGGTCGTCATCGAAGCGCAGCGCTGCTCCGAACATGGGTGTTGCAACGACGGGCGATCCCGCCAGAAGAGACCTGTGAAACCTGGATCAACGCAACGTCGCCACGGAGGCACGGAGCACACCGAGGATTTCACGGAGCAAGCAACCACGCGAGGCCAAACGGTCAATTATGAACTTTAAATCTGGATTGTTATCCGGTATTCGGTATCTCGTTCATCGGCCATCAGACATCGACGAAACACGTCGAACACCCCGTATTCACGGGAGCGCTGGCGCTCTGAGGCTCTGACGACGCTGTCTACCAGCGTGCCTTCGCCGATCGACCCGCTCGCAATACCGAGCGTCCGTCGTCCGCTGTGACTCTGTGCGTGTGCCCGAGCCTCTCCATCAGCCACTTCCGCACGTCGACCCAGCCTGTCTTTGCAGACCACCAGGGCGGCAGAGGCCAGCGATTCCGCCAGTCGGATTCGGGCGCACGCACAGAGCCACAGCGGACGAGGAGGGACGAACAGGCCGAGCGGACCCATCGGGCGAGGCCCCGCCGGAGACAGCGTCGTCAGAGCCTCAGAGCGCGAACAGCCCTGCCAACACGACGGGATCGATGACGCGAACGTTCGTCGTGGTTGTCGGTCGTGGTGGAGGGTGGTGTCGTCATCTGGTCCGACGTTCTCGCTACGACCGCGACCGCCACCACCACGACCCCGACAAGACGACGTTCGCGGTCGCACGTTCCTTCCAGCTCTGCGCCTCTGACGCCCCCGTCTCCTGCCCGCCGGCCCCCGGACCCGTGCATTCGGCCTGCTCCACCACGCTCGTCCACTGCGCCTCTGCGTGTTGCCCGAACCCGCCCGCACAGGATCGCTGGCCCTCGCCCTCACCCGGGTGGATGTCCTCCTGGAGAGTGGCTGCCGGGGCGCTTCAGTCATTCACGCAGAGACGCAGCGGACGACGGACGAACGGACGGGCGAAGCGCATCGATCGGGGAACCGGTGCTGCGCAGACGAGCTCGTCAGAGCCTCAGAGCACGAACAGCCCTGCCAATACGACGAGATCTGTGATGGGAACGGGTGTCGTGGTGGTCGGTCGTGGTGGAGGTGGTGGGTCGTCGGATGGAAGCGATGCGGACTCGATCCAGCTACAGTCGGGGCATGACGCGCACCGCCCTGTCGACCCTGACGACCCTGATCGGCGCGAGCCTCCTCGCTGGCTGCACCGTCGGCCCCGTGTTCAACCTCAAGCGGGACGCCCGGCGCACCTGCCCCCAGTCCGACTTCCTGGAGTACACCGGGGGCCTGGCGTTCCACGTGAGCCAGGGCAATGGCGACGGCACCTTCGACTACGACCCTGTCGCCGGGCACATCGAGCGCACGAACGGCTTCTACCGGCTGAAGACGGGCGAGTTCGCGTACGACGTCGTGTACACCGACTCCTGGAAGCTCACCGACGAGGTCCGCGATGGCCGGGGCACCCTGTGGCGCGACGGCGACCACGACCTGGTGTGGACCCTCGAGTCCGACCGGGGTGGCGAGGATCTGCGGACCTACGACGTCCGGTCGATCCGGCTCGGCTGTGAAGAGGACACCCGCTACGAGAACGTCGACTCCGGAGCGCTGTCCTACGAGACCCGGATCTACGACGCGGACGGCTTCGACATCGAGCGGCAGGAGACCTACCGGGGCGCGTTCGTCACCGCGACCGGGCGGGGCGAGAAGGACGGCTCCATCGAGGTCTCGGTCGACTACACCGACGGTCCGTTCGACCTGTCGTACGTCGAGACCGACGATGGCAACGGCGTGATCCGACGCAGCTTCGACGATGTCGTGGGGTCGGACGAGCTCGAAGGGTTCTGGGAGACCGGCCCCGATGGCGTTTCGTACGACTATCGCCGCGACGCGCCGGGGCAGCGCATCGAGCGCTGGGTGTTCACCCTCGATGCGCGTGGTGACGGCGGGGGCCAGGTGCTCTTCGGGGCCGCAGAGGCCGACAGCTGCGGCCTGTTCTTCGAGGCCGGCACGTGCTCGCGTCAGGGCTGCACGAACGGCGCGAACGGGCCGTGTCAGCCGCCGGTGCTCGCCTCGTTGCGCTGATCGTCGGGTGCTGCGGTGTCCTCCTGGAAGCCCATCGCTCCGCGCCAGCTCGGGCGCCACTCCTCGGTCGGGCCCAGATCGATGGACTGACCCGGGTCGAGTGCGCGGACCGCCACCCGACTCGCATACGGTCTCGCGAACGCTCCAGCGGAGGCCGTTGGCTCCCCCCACATCGTCCAGACGGCTTCGTCGACCCGGCCCCCGTCGACATCGAACACCGTGTAGCCCGACAGGTCCGTGTCCAGGTAGTACGGCGAGCCGTTGTCGAGTCGCGCGCCGTCCACCAGCGTGGCCCGCCCGACACTCGCCACGTACAGCTCGCCTTCGGTGCGGCTCCCCGACAGGTCGGCCTGGTGCACCAGCTTTCCGGACCCCGCGGTTCCCTTCTGCGTGGGGAGGCCCATCAACGTGGACTCGAACTGAGGCCAGCTCTCGTCCGTGACGCCCTGACGGGGCATCTTGACGTCGAACGCCGCGACAGCCCGCACGAAGAAGGTCCGGATGGCCTCCTCCATGTAGCGGGTGCGGAGGTTGCGGAACCGGCTGATGCTCTTCGTCTCGAGCTTGATCGTGCGGATGTGACCGTCGGGGCGCAGCACCAGATCGGCCCTGGCGCCGGTGAGCTTCGCGTCCATCTCCTCGAGCACCGGCTGCAGCCGACCCCGCTCGTTGGGGAAGGTGGCGCCCGTCAACGCGGCGTCCTCCACCGTGCACACCAGGTAGCCCGCGCGCTTTCCGGGGCGCTCGGCCGTGCAGTCCAGCACCATCTTCAACCCGACGTTGCGCGCGCGCACATCGATGTTCCGATCGGCGAAGAGGCGGACGAACCAGGGCAGCACCACCTCGGTCTCCAGCGCCCAGCGATGGTGAGCGCCCTCGGAGAGGTCCCACTGGGCCTCGATCGGCTGACGAGCGCCGTCGGCGACCCCCTTGGCGTGCACCGGTGCATCCAGCATCAGCGCGAGCAGCAGGGACGTCATGGGGGCTCCTTTGCGAGCAGGCGTCGAATCGACGGATCGCTTCGCACGTGGGATCGTAGCATCGCCAGCGATTCCGGGAGATCTCGGGAACGTCGGCTGCGGAGGCGGGATGGAGCTCGGCGAGGTGTTCGCCGGTGCAGTGGTGGAGGAGGTCCTGTCGGGAACCCTGGCGCGTGCCCGGACCGACGACGGGCCCGTGTGGATCCGCACGGGTCCAGCCACCAACGCCAGCTGGGCCGATGCGCTCGCCGAGGCCTGGCCCGACGCCGTCGTCCGGGTCGAGCGGGAGGACCTCCGGACCGTGGTGCTCTTCGACGCGGGGCAACCCGCCGAACAGCCCGTGTCCCTCGATGCGATCGCGCCGGGGAGCGAGTCCGAGGCGCTGCGCGGGGCCTGCGTGGCATTGCTCGACCAGATCGCCCGTCTGCACGGGGCTGGCGCGACCCTGCGCGGGCTCGATCCCGACAGCGTCCGGACCGGGCGCTTCCTCCCGATGGTAGCCGACGACGCCCGCTGGTCTGCACCCGAGGGCGCCGGGGAGCCCGAGGCCGACCTGTACGCCTTCGGATTGCTCGTCTTCTGGGCGCTCACCGGGACCCACGCCTTCGCGGTTCCCAGCGATCGACATGAGCAGAACGGCTCCGATCCCCGCGACATCCGCGCATCGTCGCCGCCCGATCTCGCCGCCATCGTCCTCGACCTGTTGCTCGTCGAGCCCGATGAGCGTCCGCCGATCGACGAGATCCGCGAGCGGCTCACCGCCGGCGAAGCCCTCGCGCCGCCGTCGATGGCGTGGTTGGCCGAGCTCGAGGCGTCGGGTGGGGTGCTGCACCGCGCCGTCGATCCCGCCACGCTCCGAAGCGAGCTGGGCGACGAGATCGCCCGTGTAGACGGGTCCTTCGTGGGGTCGGACGCCCTGGTGGAGCGGGTCATGGGCGCCAGAGCCCTCACCCGCACCCAGCGTGGACTCGCGGGCACCGCCCTGAAGCGGGCCGACGTGCTGGCGGGCTCGGCGCGGTCCCGGGCCGGCGCCCTTCTCGGTCAGGCACTCCACATCGCCGGTGTCCGGGTGCTGCTCGTCGAGGGCGAGCTGGCCCGCGCCGCCGAAGACGTGCTCGAGGGCCTCGTCCGCACCCGACCGACCCCGGCGGTGGTCGTGTCCGAGCCGTTGTCCCCGGCGCTGTCGATCGGTCTCGTCGCGGCGGGGGAGCGGGTCGCCGACGATCCGGGCTCGCCCGAGGAGCAGGTGCTGTCGATTCCGCTGCAGAGTGCCGGAGGCGAAGGGCTGGACCTCGCGTGTGCAACGGTGCGGTCCGGAGGCCCCGTGCAGCCGCTGCTCGATGCGCTCGGAGTCCTCGATGTGCCCGTCCGCGCGGGCTGGTGGGGCCGAACGGTCGCGAGGGCCTCGGAGCTGTCGCAGGTCGAGATGGCCGCCACCGCGTCGGATGCGACCCGGGCTCGCGCCGCGCGGAAGGGGGCGTCGCACCTCGCCTGGGTCGAGCCCGAGCGGGCCGCCTTGCTCGGTCGGTGGTGTTGGAGGCAAGCCCACACCAGCGGCGACCGGACCACGGCCGCCTTCGCTGCGGCAGCGGTCGCGATGCACACCGGAGAGCTCCCGGAGCTCCGCCTGGAGGGCGGCGACGAGACCACGCGGGCCGGGTGGACCCTCACCCAGGCCGTCGTCGCGCGGGTTCGGGGGAGGGCGCCCCGGGTGGTCGGATTACTCGACGATCAGCTTCCGTTGCCCGGAGCCCATGCGTCCGAGACCGCCATGGCCTCGCTGTTGCTGGCCGAAGCCCGGATGGACACCGGTGCCTGGCTCGAGGCCGTGCGGATGGTGCGTCGCTGTCGGGTCGACGCCCGGCGGACCGGGAACGTGCTGCTGGACGTCGGAGCGCTCTGCCTGGGCGTGCAGCTGGGGTTGGACGTGCACGATGTGTGGACCCATGCCGTGGCCGACCTCGAGCTGCACGGTCTGCTGGCGTGGTGGCGGGTCCGGGCCGACATCGCGAGGCGGCTGGGCGACACCGCTGTTCCGCCGGATGGCGCGTCCTTCATCGAGATCGCCCGTCTGGCCCGCGCGGGATTCGAGCAGCTGGGCGCGGACTGCGGGAGGGTGATGGGCGAGCTCGGGGCCGTGCGGACCGAGGCGCGGATGTGGGTCGAGCGCCTCGAAGCCGTCGCAGGAGGCCCGATTCCACGGCCCTCCTCCGGTGCACACCCGCTCGTTCCCGCCTGGTTGGCGATCGGCGAGGCACTGGCCGCTCGCCGCGAAGGGGACGTCCCCGCAGTGCTCGCCGCGCTCAAGGAGGCCGAGGGTCGCAGCGAAGGGGCGGGTCGCTCGATGGTCGCGGCCGTGCTCCGCCGGCTGTGGGGGCTGTTCCTCGGCGGGAACCGGGGCGGGAACGCCATCGCTGCCGCCGACCGCTACTTCGCCGCGGTGGGCGCGCACCCCGTCTCGGTCACCCGCCAGCTCGTTCCCGAGCTCGCGATGCCGTCACGCCCCGTCTGATTCGCACGTTGACACCCCGATCCCCGCGCACTATTCCGTCGGCCCACCCTCGCAAGCGAGGGATGAACCGACCGAATCCCTTCCACTGAATGTCTTGACGCGTTCAGGTACCCCCTGAAAATGTGCTCGTTCCTCCGCGCATTTCGGGGGCACCATTCTCTCGGCCGTCAAGACATTCGCCTGGCGCTCCGACCCTCGGGGCACCGGAGACCCCGTCATGCGCGTCCTCGCATCCTTCCTCGTCCTCTCCCTCCTCATCCTGACGGTGACCTCGGCGCACGCCGACCCCGTCGTCCCCACTCCCACGGCTGATCGCACGCCTGCACCCTCCACGGAAGCGGTCGACGCGACGGACTCCAGCCTGCGCAGCCAGCGCCGAGCCCCTTCCGACAGCACCGCAGCACCGACGGAAGGTGGCGCCCCCGGGCCAGAGGTCATGCGTCCGCTCCCGAGCGAGCCGGACCTCTGCCTGCGGGGTCCGTGCGCCACCGTGTGATCGACGCTGGATTCGCGGAGTCCCGATGGCTCGCATGAACCGACACGTCGTCCTGCTCGGCGACTCCGTCTTCGACAACGGCGCCTATGTACCCGGCGATCCCGCGGTGTCGAAGCAGCTGCGCGACCGACTCGGAGAGCGCGTGACGATGCTCGCCGTCGATGGAGACTGTGTCGAGCACGTGGCCGCCCAGCTCGACTCCCTGCCGGCGAAGTCCACACACCTGGTGCTGTCGGTCGGGGGGAACGACGCCCTCGGGAGTCTTCACCTGATGAAGGCGCAGGTCTCGACCGTCGGGGAGGCGTTCGCGATGGTCGCGGCGGACGTGGAGCGCTTTCGGGTCGCCTACGACGGGCTGTTGGAGAAGGTGCTCGCGCACGGACTGCCGGTTGCGGTGTGCACGATCTACGATCCGCGGTTCGCGGCGGGCGACACGACCCGCCTGGGCCCGGACGCACCTGGGGCTGCGATGCAGGTGGCTGCGGCGTTCGGGCTGTGTGCGTTCAACGACGTGATCACGCGGGCGGCCGCGCGGACGGGGACGGATGTGATCGACCTGCGGCTGATCTTCGACTCGGATGCCGACTACGCCAATCCCATCGAGCCGTCTGCCGTGGGCGGAGCCAAGCTCGTGCGTGTGATCGACGACTGGGTGCGTAGCCCGGGCGCGGGGATGCTCCGGACGTGATTGCACTGTGGACGGACGGGAGGTCCCCCTGGAAGGGCCTCGGAACGTCCAATGACCGCGGTTCGCGCATCCACCGGGGTCCAACCGGCCCGGCGCGCAGCGCCCGCACTCGGCCGGTGTCGCGGCCGGCCATGCGCGGGCCTGCACGGCTCGTTCGCCACTGGGTCTCGATGCGGCACCCTCACCTCGCAAACGACCCGGACCGCGCGAGGCCGTGGCGACTCCGTTGTCGGAGCTTCCCGAGCGCGCTGGCGCGCCCGTTTCCTCCTGGTGGCCTCCGAGTGCGGGCCTGATCTTCCGAATCCATGGCATGGACCGACTGCGGCCCCTCGTCCAAGCCAGTTCCAGCGCAGGGCGGGTCGGTAGAAGGGCGGACTGCCAGGCCGAACGAAGCAGACGGGACCTGTCGGCGACTTCAGCTCCCCGGGCTCCTGTTTTGGAGCTTCACGAGCGCGCTGGCGCGCCCGTTTCCTCCATCGTGCAGAAGGGGCCTGCGGCCCCCGGACACCCCGCTGCACAGGCGCGAAGCGCCCTTAGGGTAGGCCCGCGTGATGGGCACGATCGGGGACCGGGAGAGCACGCCCTGGATGGGCGGATCCGTAGACGGCGCTCGAACACAGCGGTGAGACGGCCGCATCGAGGCACCGGCGCTCCGTGCAATCCTCCGTGAGCGAAGCGCTCTGTGAGCGACAGCGCTCCGTGGTGGACGTTGAGCCGGCATCGGCGACACCGCCCGCACGAACGCCGGGACGCTCGTCCCCTCGACCTCCAGCGCGGGGCCGGGTGGGTAGACGAACGGGCTGCCGGGCCGGGGGATGGGCGGATCCGTAGACGGCGCTCGAACACGGCGGTGAGACGGCCGGACCGAGGCACCGGCGCTCCGTGCAATCCTCCGTGAGCGAAGCGCTCCGTGAGCGACAGCGCTCCGTGGTGGACGTTGAGCCGGCATCGGCGACACCCGCTCGAACGAACGCCGGGACGCCCGTCCCCTCCGACCTTCCGACCCAGCAACCCCGCCAAGAACGAAAGCCCGAACCGCCCCGAGCCGATCAGCAGGGAGCCTCGACGTCCACGACCCGCAGAACCCCCACACACAACGCCGTCCCATCCCGGTCGAGGGTCATCACCAGCCCGTCTCCGTCGGATGTTTCACGCGCTCGCACGTCGATCGCATCGCCTGCCAGGGCCTCCGACCGATACTCCAGCGCCACCCGCTGCAGCACCCCGGGATGGCCGAGCGCGATGCGTGTGTCGTCGAAATAGCGCAGGTACTGACTCGCGTTCACGTGGGCGAACACGTCGCAGTCCGACGGACGCACCACCAGGCTCCGGGCGACGGGCAGGTCCAGCGCCGCCTCGTCGTCCGGCAGTGCGACGTCCAGGCCGACCGACCGATGCAGCCAGCGCGGCGCGTCCATGAACGACTCGGCTTCCTCGCCCACGAGCACCTGGTCTTCGTCTGCGCCGCGATGCGCCAACGGGCCCAGCTGGGCGGCCTGTTCACGACCCAGGGCCCGCGCAGCGTCGGGCATACGGGCGAGTCGGCGGTTCGGACCCAGCCAGACTCCGGTGACGCGGGCCGTTCCCGCACGCCGGGGACCGGTGCCGTCGTCCAGCGTGAGGATGTGGCGCACCACCACCAGGCTGCGGCCGATCTTCTCGACCTGGCCCGTGATGGTCAGCCGGTCGCCGAACCGCGGCCGCTCCACGAGCTCGAGGATCTGGCGACGCACCACGAAGAAGTGCCCGGTGTGCACGCCCTCGGCGAGGCCCCAGCTGGGGTCGATGATCCATTCCCAGCGCAGCTGCTCGAGAAAGCTCAGCACCACGGGCAGCGGCGTGGTTCGCGTGGAATCGACCTCGTAGCCGCGCACCGTGAACACGCGGGTGACGGGCGGAACGGTGTGCTCGGACGGCGTCATCGCGCGGCTCCCTGGAGCTTCAGCAGGTCGTCGGCGGCCTGACGCACACCGGCGGTGATCTCGGCGCCGCCCAGCATGCGGGCGAGCTCCTCGCGGCGGCCGTCGGCGTCCAGCGTGGTGATGGCGCTGCGGGTGCGCCCGTCGGACACGGCTTTGGCGACCTTGAGGTGCCGGTCGGCCCAGGCGGCGATGACGGCCTGGTGGGTGATGCAGATCACCTGGTGATGCCGGGCGACCTCGTGCAGCTTGCGACCGATGGCTTCGGCGACCGCACCCCCGACCCCGGTGTCGACCTCGTCGAAGACGTAGGCCTGGACCGGACCGAGGCCGGAGAGCACCTGCTTGAGTGCGAGCAGCGCCCGGGACAGCTCGCCCCCGCTGGCGACCTTGACGAGGGGCCGGGGGGCTTCGCCGGGGTTGGGCGCGATGAGGAACTCGACCTGGTCGATGCCGCGGGGCGAGAGGTTGGTGTGGTCGACCTGGACTTCGATGCGCGCTGAGCCCATGCCCAGGGCGGCGAGCTCGGTGCTGACGGCGTCGGCGAGGGCGTCGGCGTGGGCTCTGCGACGGTCGGACAGCGACGCGGCCAGGGATTCGGCCCGCTTCAGCGCGCGTCTTGCGGCGTCGTGCAGCTCGGACTCCGTGTGGTCGGCGTCTTCGAGCTGCGCGAGCGCGGTGGTGACCTCGGCCTTGTGCTCCAGCGCGGCTTCGAGGGAGCCATGACGTCGCTCCAACCGGGCCAGGAGCCGCTCGCGTTCCTGGAGCTCCGACAGCTGCTCGGGGTCGGACGACAGCTGGGCGCCGTAGTCCGACAGCTCGCTCGCGATGTCCTCCAGCTCGACCCGGGCGGTCTGCAAGCGCTCCAGGAGCGGAACCAGGGTGGCGTCGATGGAGGCGGCTTCGTCCAGCGCCTGCTCGGCACGCACGAGTCGATCGACCGCGGCCCGCTCGCCGTGGACGTGGTGCGACGCGCCATCCGCGGCTTCCCGCAGGGTCTCCAGATGCTCCAGGCGGGACAGCTCCTCACGCAGCTCGTCCAGTTCGCCGGGCTGGGGGTCGACGCGCTCGATCTCGGACAGCTGGAAGCGCAGCAGATCGAGGCGCTCGGCGCGGTCGCGGATCTGCTCCCGGAACGCCTGCAGGGCTTCTTCGGCGGCGCGGACCTCGCTGACGGCCTGGCCGAGCTCGTCGATCAGCTCGGGGTGACGCGCGAAGCGGTCGAGCCAGGACAGGTGGGTCTTGGGGTCGACCAGGGTGTGGTGCTCGTGCTGGCTGCTGATGTCGACCCAGCCGCGCACCTGGTCCTTGAGCACGGCGATGGTGGTGAGATCGCCGTCCACATAGGCCCGAGAGCGACCAGAGGCGCTGACCGTGCGCTTCACCACGTGCTCTTCGCCGTCCGCCAGCTCGAACAGGGCCTCCACCACGGCCTTCTTCGCGCCTGTCCGCACGAGCTCGGGTGCGGCACGGCCTCCGAGCACCAGCTCGAGCGCCTTGACGAGGATCGACTTCCCCGCGCCGGTCTCGCCGGTCAGGACGTTCAGGCCCGGGCCCAGCTCGACCTCGAGCTCTTCGACCACGGCGAGGTCCTGGATGCGGAGCACCTGGATGCCGGTCTGGCTCACCGCGCCTCCCCGGAAACGACGCCCATGGAGCCGTCGTCGTGGTCGACGAAGTAGTTGCTCGCCACCTCGTCGATGGCCTCCTGGGTGACCACGGCGGGCTCGTTCAGGAACCGCTGCCGGTCCCGCACCTGACGCAGCAGATCCCGTGGATGACACGCTCGCATCGCGCGCCCGGGCCGCCGGTAGAGGCTGGACAGCAGGTGGTCGAAGACGTCGGACCCGGCGGTGAGCCCGAGCTGTCGGGCCTGTTGCTCGAGCAGCTCGATGAAGGTGGCTTCGTCGGGGTCGGGCAGGGCGACCTTGTAGGGAATGCGGCGCAGGAACGCCTCGTCGACCAGGCTGGCGGGGTCGAGGTTGGTGCTGAACACCACGAAGGGGTCGAACGGCACCTCCCACTTGGCGCCGTCGGGCAGGGCGAGGAAGTCGACCCGGCGCTCCAGGGGCACGATCCACCGGTTCAGCAGGTCCTCGGGGGCCACGCGCTGACGTCCGAAGTCGTCGATCACCAGGGTTCCACCTGCAGCCTTGAGCTGAAGCGGCGCCTCGGACATCCCGAGCTGGGCGTTGTGGTTCAGCTCCAGCATCTCGAACCGCAGCTCTCCGCCCGCCACGACGGTGGGCCGCTCACAGCACACCCAGCGCGGATCGAGCCGCTGATCCCCGCTGGGGACCCGGTCGGGCGGGAGGGGGATGTGCACCATGGGGTCGAAGAGCCGGATGAGATGGCCCCCCGCCCGGATCACGCGCGGCAGGAACACGGGCGTGTCGAAGGTCCTGGTGACCCGCTCGGCCACGGTGGTCTTGCCGTTGCCGGGTTTGCCGTGGAGGAACAGCGCGTGGCCGGTCGACAGCGCCATGCCGAGTCGTTGGAACACGCTCTCGGGGAGACGGATGCCCGCCAGTGCGGCCTTCAGCCGCTCGACGCTGATGGGCTGGCCACGCACGGACTGAGCCTCGACGGACGCGAGCCACTGGTCGAGGGGAACCGGTGCACTGCCACTCCACGCCGATCGTCGTCCGAACGCCTCGGCCTCGCGTCGCCCCGCTTCGGACAGGTCGTAGCGGAAGTCTCCGGCGATGAGCGCCGCCGATCGGTGCACCACGAGGTTGCGCTTCTTGAGGTCGGCCAGGATCTCGCGGAGGGGCTTGGCGGGCAGGCACAGGCGTTTTGCGAGGGTGGTGCTGGTGGCGCCGTTGAGGGTGTAGATCGCCTTGATGAGCAGCTGCTCGACGAGGCCTACGGGCACCTGGGCGTCTTCGAGGGTGTGGGGGGCGACCGGGAAGAACGGTGGGGTTCCCCCGGTGTTGGACGGTTGCTGAGCGGACTCGGACACGCGGCCTCCTCGGCACAGCGGCGTATCATGAGGCATGCTGGCGCGGTGCCTCCCGACGACGATCCCTGGCGTGCGCCGGTCTCCACCGACTCCCCGACCCTCCGGTCCGATCCGCCGCAGCCTGCACCCTCCGACGCGGACGAGTGGTTCGATGCGTCCAGCTGGGCGGGCCTGTTCGCGGTGGGAGTGGCCCATGCCCTCGTGGCGGCGGCGGTGTTGGCCATGGGGGATGCGTTTCCGCTGAACTGGCCTGCCGCGTTCGGCATCTTCCAGCTCACGTTCCTGGTCCCGCTCGTCCTCGTCCTCATCTGGCGGGGAGCGCCGCGTCAGGCGGTGGTGGGCGTGTTCGCGGGGGCGGCCATCGCGTTCCTCGCCAACGGCGCGTTCATCGCAGTGGTGGGCTGGGATGGCCTCGGCGTGTAGCTGGGTTGTGAGGCTCTCGGCTCGGTGTCGAGGTATGTATGCGCCCGGAGGAAACCCATGACGCTGTACGAGCACCTGAAGACCCCCCTCATGCTGGCCTGCCTGTCGCTGCTTCCCGCACTGGCAATCGCGGGCCCCACCGTCTCCAAGAAGCAGCTCGAGGTCGTCCCCTCGAGTGATCTCACCGCTCTCGATCAGGAGAAGGCCGAGATCGATGCGCTGGGGATGAAGATCGAGACCGCCGAAGCCTCGTTCGAGGCCGCCAAGGAGGCCAAGTCCGAAGAGAAGGAGGACATCGCCGAGGCCAAGGATGCGAAGGCCGCCGCCAAGGCCGACGTGAAGGAGACCAAGGCCGAAGGCAAGGAGAAGGTCACGGCTGCGAAGGGCGACGTGGATGGTGCGAAGGCCATCCTGGCCCAGCGCAAGGACGAGCAGAAGGCGCTGAAGTCCGAGTACAAGGACAAGCTGCGCATCAAGAAGGACGAGATCAAGGCCGCGAAGGCGGGTGTCAAGCAGGCCAAGGCCGACATGAAGGCCGTCAAGACCGAGGTCGCCGACGAAGAGGACGAGGCCAAGGACGAGCTGGCGATGGCCAAGGACGACATCTCGGCCGAGAAGGACGACGTCAGCGGCACCAAGGACCAGATGGCGCTCGCCAAGGCCGAGATCGCGTTCCTGAAGGCCAAGCAGGACTTCATGATGGCCGAGATGGAGCACAAGAAGGCGCTCCTGGTCGCGAACAACGGCGGCGAGATCGACACCGGCTCCTTCGTGGCGGCCAAGACCAAGGCCGAGGAAGACCTCGCGAAGGCCGAGGCCGACTACAACCAGGCCAAGATGGACGCGGATTCCATGGAATCCGGCAGCGAAGAGTAGCCTCGTGCTGCCCCTCGATGCCCGCACCCTCGGGGCGCACCTGGCGTCGCTGGGGGCGGTGGTCGAGGGCGATTCGTCCGCGCTCGCGGGTCGGTTGGTGACCGACTCGCGGGCGGGGGTGCGTCCGGGCGACCTGTTCTGGGGGCTGACGGGGCCGCACTTCGACGGGCGGGACTTCGCGTCGATCGCCCTCGACGAAGGCGCGACGATTGCGGTGGTGGGCTTCGAGACCCCCGTGACACCGGGGTCGGGTCAGGCGGTCGTCCGCGTTTCCGACGGTCTGGAGGCGCTCCGCACGCTCGCGGCTGCGGCTCGGGACGCGCTGTCGGGCGTGGTGGTGGGCATCACGGGGTCGAACGGCAAGACGGTCGTGAAGGACATGCTGGCCGCGATGCTGGGGTCTGCGGCGAGTGCGTCGCCCATGTCGTGGAACTCCCAGGTGGGCGTGCCCCTGGCCCTGCTGCACGCCGATCCCACGGCCCAGGTGGTGCTGGTGGAGTGCGGGATCTCCGAGATCGGCGAGATGGCGAGGCACGCGGCGCTGGTCCGGCCGGATCTGGGGGTGTTCGTGAACGTGGGCGATGCCCACTTGGCGGGCCTGAAGACCCGGCAGACCACGGCGCGCGAGAAAGCGATGCTGTTCGCGTCGGCCGAGCAGGTGTGGATTCCCGCCGATCAGGAGCTGGCGATCGCCGCGGTGAGGGCGTTGGATGTGCACGCGTCGTCGGGCGGCCCGAGGGTGCAGGAGGTCGACACGCCCGTGTCCACGGACTTCCTGGCGGTCGATGCTGCGCTCGCTTCGGCGGTGGCGGGGCACTTCGGGGTGTCGCCCGAGGAGGCCGCCCGGGGTCTGCAGAGCTGGCGGCCCGCGCCCATGCGTCTGGAGACCAGCACCACGCCGTCGGGGGTCGTGCTGGTGAACGACGCCTACACCTCGGATCCCGAGAGCGTGGAGGGTGCGCTGGCAGTGCTGATGCGCGAGCGGTCGTCGGGCAAGGCCATCGCGGTGTTGGGTCGGATGGCTCAGCTGGGCTCGGCCGAAGCGGCAGGGGTGGAGCGCGTGGGTCGGGCGCTGGTGGCTCACGGCGTCGATCGGCTCATCGCGGTGGGGGCCGGGGGAATCGCCCGGGCGGCGCGGGAAGCGGGCCTGGCCGACGTGGTCGAGGTGGACGACGTCACCGAAGCAGCCTCGCTGTTGCAGGCCGATGTCCGCAGCGGAGACCGGGTGCTGCTGAAGGGGAGCCGTCCCGACCGCCTGGAGCGGCTGGTGGCGGTGTTCTTCGACGCGCTGGCTCCCGCCGTGCTCACGGTGGATCTGGATGCCATCGTGGGGAACTTCCGGCGGATCTGTGCTGCGGTGGCGCCAGCGGACGTGATGCCGGTGGTGAAGTCGTTCGGCTACGGGATCGACGGCGTGCGCGTGGCCCTGGCGTTGCAGCATGCTGGAGCGGCGCACTTCACGGTGGCGTACCCCGACGAGGGCGTGATGCTGCGGTCTCGGGGGGTCGTCCGGCCGATCCTGGTCCAGAACACGGTGCCCGACGAGGCCGAGAAGCTGGTGGCGCACGGTCTGTCGGCCCAGGTGAGCGACCGGGCCCAGCTGGAGGTGCTGGAGCGGGAAGCCCAACGTCAGCGGCGCTCGGTGCGGGTGCACGTGAAGGTCGACACCGGCATGGGTCGCGCGGGGTGTCGTCCCGAGCGCGCCGTGGAGGTGTGTCGCGCGGTGCAGGCCAGCGATTGGCTCGTGCTGGACGGGCTGATGACGCACTTCAGCGCGTCCGACGACCCCGGCTCGGATGCCTTCACCCGCCAGCAGATCGGGCGGTTCGAGACGGTTCGCGCGGCCCTGTCGGACGCCGGCATCTCTCCCCGGTGGACCCACGCGAGCAACAGTGCGGCCATCGCCCGCTTTCCCGAAGCCACGTACGATCTGGTGCGGACCGGCCTGGCGCTGTTCGGCTACAGCCGGGTCGACGAGCGGCGGCCCCTGGGCCAGGAGGCGGCGCTGACGTTGACCACGCGAGTGGTGTCGGTGAAGACGGTGAACCCCGGCGAGACCATCGGCTACGGACGCACCTTCGAGGTGGGAGAACAGCCCCGCCGCATCGCCGTCGTGGCGCTGGGATATGGGGACGGGTACCCCTGGTCGCTGTCGAATCGCGGGCAGATGCGGGTCGGCAGGCAGTTGGTGCCGGTCGTGGGGAGGGTCTGCATGGACGTCACGATGCTCGATGTCACCGCGGTGCCCGACGTCGCTCCGGGCGATCCGGTGGTGGTGTTCGGCCCACGGCCGGGCGATCCGTCGCTGCTCGACCTCGCCGAGCGCGCCCAGACCATCCCCTACGAGCTGCTCGCGCGCCTGTCTCCGCGGATCCGTCGTGTCTTCGAGAGCAGCCTGTGAACCTCTTGTTCTCTCTGGTCGTCCTCGGGTGTGGGGCTTCGACGCCCTCCAGCGTGCCCCCCGACAAGGTCGTCGAGCGAAGGCAGCAACGGGCCGAGAAGGCGGCGGCCGAAGCGGCTCGACGAGCGGCGGAGGAGGCCGAGGATGCCGGCTGCCCGGTGCCCGGAGCGGGAGAGGTGCGCGGAACGCTCGCTGACGACGCCCTCGATGAGGTGTCGGGCCTCGTGAAGTCCCGCCGACACGAGGTGTTCTGGGTGCACAACGACTCGGGCGACGAGCCTCGCGTGTACGCCGTGGGCCCAGATGGGTCCGATCGGGGCACGGTCGAGGTCGAGGGCGCGGACGCGGTGGACTGGGAGGACATGACGCTCGTGCCGATGGAGGAGGGCGGCGACTACCTGGTGGTGGGCGACATCGGCGACAACGACAAGGAACGGGACTCCGTGCAGCTCTACCGGTTCCGGGAGCCCATGCCCGGCGCGGCGAGCTCGGTGCAGGCCGAGCGGATGACGGTCCGCTATCCGGAGGGGAAGGCGCGCAACGCGGAGTCGCTGTTCGTCGATCCGCAGTCGCTCGAGCTGTACATCCTCACCAAGTCCAAGAAGGGGCGCTCCCGGCTGTTGCAGGTGGGGCCGTGGAAGACGGGCGAGGTCGAGGCGCGGGAAGTGGCCGAGGTCCGGCTGTCCGACGACGACGACAACCCCAAGGCCACGGCGGCCGACATCTCGCCGGACCGGCGGTGGTTGGCGGTGCGGACGTATTCGACGGTGTGGGCGTTCCCGATCGAGGGGTCCATCGCGGACGCCCTCGCACAGCCCCCGTGTCGCTGGACGGTTCCCCGCGAACCGCAGGGGGAGGCCATCGCGTTCGTCGAGGGCGGGCTGGCGCTGATCTCGGAGGGGGTCGGGGCCAACGTGCACGTGGTGCCGCTAAGGCTCCCGGAGTAGCCCGGATCGCCTCCACCTCCACCTCCACCTCCGACCGACGACGTCGTCTCTGCTGGGGCGTTGGCTGACGGGGCGATTTCGGGCGCACACACAGAGGCGCAGAGTGCGAGCGGGGTTCTGGGAGGCGAAAGCGGGCCGGTCCGGGTGTCGATGCGTCGTAGACGGCCGGGTCAGAGACGCAGAGCACGAGCGTGCCTGTGGAGACGGGGGATTCGACGGGTCTGGGCGCTGACACGAATACGGCGTGGTGGTGGCGGTGGTTCAGTCCATGTAGCCGAGGGCTTCGAGGGCGCGGCGCTCCTCTTCGCCCACGTCGATCGGGGTGCCTTCGGTCTCGGTGTGCCCGGCGACCCAGGCCGCGCCGCGTTCGACCAGGTCGCCCCGCTCGCCCCGCTCCACCTCGACCGCCGCATCCGCGCCGCGACCGACCACGTGAACGGCCCCGCTGTCGTCGATGAACGCGCGCATCAGCCGGTCGAAGCGCTCGCGCAGCACGGGGTGTTCGAAGTCCGTCGGTGCTGCGGAGTACAGCTCGGCGACCTGCATGCCGGCCGTGGGCTCCATGTCGGGCAGGGGAGGGCGACCGGTGACCTCGAGCACCCAGCGCGCGATGTCCTGGGTCTGGACGGGGCGGTCGTCGCGACCCGCGGGAAACCCCGGCCCCCGCGCGATGAGCGGGATGTCGATCCCCTCGGCGTACAGCCCGCGGTCGTGCTGGAGCAGGTCGTGCTCGCCGAAGTACTCCCCGTGGTCCGACAGGATCACCACCAGGTCGTCCTCGTCGATCCCCACCGACGGAAAGGCCTCGAGCAGCCGTCCGAGCTCGTGGTCCAGGAACGCCACCTCGCCGTCGTAGGCCTGCTTCCAGGCGGAGATGATGTCGGGATCGAGGGGCTCCTCGCCAGCGAGGAAGGCGACCTCGTGGTGCTTCCACTCCGAGGAGTACGGCACCTGGGACGGGTCGATCGGCGCGTCCAGGAAGGCCGCCGGCGGAGCGGTGGGGCCGTGGGGGTCGGCGTAGTTGAGGAACAGGAACACGGGGCGCTCGCGCGGCGCGGAGAGCACGTCCAGCGCCATGTCGGTCACGCGGTCGGCGGTGGCGTAGTACACGGTGCGGGACGATGCGCGCAGGCTCTCGCACAGCCAGGCGTCGAAGCCCCGCGACAGGCCCGTGCCCGTGTGCAGGTAGGCGGTGTTGGCGGCGATACCCACCGTGGCCCAGCCCGCGTCGCCCAGGCTCGTGGCCAGCGTGGGCACCTCGCCCAGGCCGTGTGCCAGGTTCTCGCCGGTTCGGCGATGCGCGCCGTGGGTGATGGGGTACTGCCCGGTGAACAGCGAGGCGTGCGCGGGGAGCGTCCAGGACGACACACTGCGGGCTTCGTCGAACACCCGGCTGTCTTCCGACCACGCGGTGAGGCGGGGCATGCCGTCGCCCGTGTAGGCCCCGACCGCGTCGCGCCGCAGGGTGTCCAGGACGATGAGCACCACATCTGGGCCGTCTGGACCGGGCTCTTCGAGGTCCGCAGTTGCAATCGCCTCGCGGACCTGCGTCGTATCCGAGGGCTTGCTCCACCAGATCCGGAGCTCGGGCGCCCACGCGTACAGCGTGGCGGTCGCGACCGTGGAGACGCCGACGGCCAGAGCCAGGATTGCAGTACGCCGGGCAGCCATGGGGTGATGTAGCCCGGCCGTGCCACAATGCCCGCCATGCTGGAGCGCTGTCCGTGATTGGCCCCCGTACCCGGGTCGCCGCCCTCGCCTTGAGCGGGCTCCTCGTGCTGCTCGTCGCAGGGGCGATCTGGAAGGAGTCCCGGCCCGGCCCGCCGGCTGTGCGGGTGTCGAGCGACCCGCGGCCCAACGTGGTGCTGGTGGTGTGGGACACCGCTCGCTGGGACCGCACCGCACCTGGGGGCTACGGCGAGACCACGCCCCACCTGGCGCGCCTGGCACGGGACAGTGTCGTGTACACCCGGGCGCGGTCTCCGAGCCCCTGGACCCTGCCTGCCCACCAGTCCCTGTTCACCGGCCAGCTCCCCGGGCAGCACGGCGGCACCTGGCGGTGGTTCGACGGTACATCCTCGCCCTGGCCAGGTCGCATGACGGCGTGACGCGTTCTGCAGGCTTCCCATCAGGAGGAAGTCCATGACCATCGAGACGATCAGAGAGTTGATGCGAGCTCACCCGCCGACGCCAGAAGGCTACCCGCAAGGCGTCCGGGACGCCGTCGCCAGGTACGCGCACCGCCGTCGGCAGGAGGGAGCTCTGTGGACCACCCTCGTGGCCGAAGTGGGGGTCTCGTGCACGAGCATGCGCAACTGGATCGCGATGCTCACGCCCGCGGGCTTCCATGAAGTCGTCGTGGTCGACGAGCCTGGGGCCTGCCAGCTCCAGGCTGGACCAGCGAGCGCCGGCCTGGCGCTCACGAGTCCAACAGGCTTCGTGCTGACCGGCTTCGACCTCGAGCAGGCCGTGGCTCTGCTCCGGGAGCTCCGGTGATCGGGAGCACGCGTGCAGTCCGCGTCTTCGCCAGGAACCGGCCGACGGATCTGCGCAAGGGATTCGACGGCCTGTACGCCCTGGTGCTCAACGAGCTCGGCAGGGACCCGCTCGAGGGGGATCTGTTCCTCTTCCTCAACACGCGCCGGACCTCGTCGAAGGTCCTGCTCTGGGACGGAACCGGGCTGTGCATCTATGCCAAGCGTCTCGCGCGGGGCCGGTTCAGCAAGCTGTGGAGCGATGCTGTGGAGGGCAAGACCCTACAGATGACCCATGCCGAGCTGAGGCTGTTCCTGGAGGGCGCAGACCTCGCCGGAAGACTCCCGATCTCCCCGGGAGAAATCAAGTTCTAGCCCGTGCAGGACGGGCGTTTTCGCGTTATGAAGATCCATGATCGAGGGCCTCGAAGACGCCGATATCGACACCCTGCGCAGGCTGGCCGTCACGGCCTGGCAGCGTGCCGAGAAGCTCGAGGTCGAGAAGGCCCGAGCCGTCGAGGAGAAGGCCCGAGCCGTCGAGGAGAAGGCCCGAGCCGTCGAGGAGAAGGCCCGAGCCGTCGAGGAGAAGAAGACCGTCCAGGCCAAGCTCGACGTGATGATCTCCGAGAACGAGGTCCTGCTCGCCCGCATCGCCAAGCTCACCCTCGAGATCGCTCGCTCACAGGACCGTGACGCACAGCTCGCTCTCGAGCTCGAGCTCACCACCCTCCGGAAGCAGCTCGCCAACAGCAACGACCAGATCTTCGGCTCGCGCACCGAGCGGCGCCCTCGAGACAAGCCCAAGAGCGACAAGAGCAAGGGAAAAGCGGCACGCGGCCATGGCCCCACCGCGCAGCCCGACCTGCCTATCGAGCCGGTTCTCTGCGAGCTCGACGACTGCACCTGCGGCGGCTGCGGCGGAGACCTCCGCGTCCTCGCCGAGCAGTTCGAGGAGTCGGAGCTGATCTCGTCCGTCCGCCGCACGTTCGTCCTCAAGCAGGTCAAGCGCCAGAAGTACGCCTGCAGTGGGTGCGGCACGCTGTGCGCCGCTCCCGGACCCATGCGGCTCGTTCCGGGCGGCCGCTACGACGTCGCCTTCGCGGTGCATGTCGCCCTCGACAAGTACCTCGATGCGATGCCGCTCGAGCGTCAGGTCCGGAAGATGGCGCGGGTCGGCCTCGAGGTGACCTCCACCACCCTGTGGGACCAGCTCCACCTGCTCTACCTCCTGTTGCTGCCCTCCTTTCTGGCCGTCCAGCAGCGCGTCCGTGCTGAAGAGGTCCTCCACATCGACGAGACCCGCTGGCGCATGATGGGCAAGGGCAAGTCCAAGACCTGGTGGCTCTGGGTCCTCGCAGGAGCTGCCGGCGTCGTGTGCGATCTGCAGCCCTCTCGCGGCTCGGAGTCGTGCAAGGCCTTGCTGGACGGCTTCTCCGGAATCCTCGTTGCCGATGGATACGGCGTCTACGCCTCTCTCGAAAAGGCCTTCACCCACGACGGCGAACAGCTCTCTCTGGACGGCAACCACCTCCCCCAGCCCGACTTCACGCTCGCCATGTGCTGGATGCACGCCCGTCGTGGATTCATCAAGGCCGAGAAGAAGGGTTCGGTCGACGCAGCCGAACCTCTCGAGCTCATCGGGGAGCTCTACGCCATCGAGGCGCTCGCCAAGGAACGGGCCGACGGCGACGCCGACGCGCTGATCGAACATCGGAGAGGGCTCCGGAAGGAACGCAGCGCCGACCTGGTCACCAAGCTCGAGGTCTGGTGCGCATCCAAGCGCGTCCTCCCGGGGACTCAGCTCGATCAAGCCATCAAGTTCGTGAAGGCCCGGTGGCCGAGTCTCAAGGTGTTCCTGACCGACCCTCGCGTCCCGCTCGACAACGGCGAAGCCGAACGCCAGATCCGCGGTCCCGTGGTCGGTCGGAAGAACTACTACGGCACCCGATCGGAGCGAGGAGCACGCGTCGCCTCCCTGATGTTCAGCCTGATCCAGACCTGCATCGCACTCGATGTCGATCCGCACGACTACCTGACGGAGGCTGCGACGCGGGCGCGGCGTGTGGCCGGGAGCGTGTACCTGCCCCACGAACATCCGACGAGATCTTCACAGAGCCGCTGATCGCCCCGCGCAGACGGGCGTCCTGACGCGTTCCGATCGCCGTGAGTGGTCACGGCGAGGATGTACGTTCGACGCGTCGGTCCGGCCGGTGCCGGTTCCCCTCGATTCCGAGCGGGGTCACGAAGACTGGCTCGCACCGAAGCTGTCCGCGGCCGGCTACACCACGCTGGGCGTGAGCTCGAACCCCTGGATCAGCAACAAGACCGCGTTCGACGCCGGGTTCGACGAGTTCGGGGCCCTGTGGCAGGACGCCCCTGCTCGCTGGGCGGTCCGTGCGGGTCTGCGGGCGGGCGGGCGTGCGGAGCGCACCTGGGAGCGGTTCGGGGTCCTCGCAGCGCGTCTGCCGGGCGGCATCGTGAACACGCCCTTCTTCGCGTTCTTCAACTTCATCGATCCACACCAGCCCTACTCCGCGCCGAATCCCGAGCCGTTCGGCGGCGATCCGGCCGAGTGGGATCGGTTGTCGCCCACCGGGAAGAGCATCGAGAAGCAGCTGCTGGCGGGCACCCTGACCCTGGAGCCGGGGCATCTCGATGGGCTGTACGACGCCGAGATGCACGTGGTGGACCAGCAGCTCGGCGTGCTCGTGCAGTGGCTGAAGGACGAGGGGGTGTACGACCAGACCCTGCTCATCGTCACGGCCGATCACGGGGAGCACCTGGGCGAGGACGGTCGATGGTCGCACCAGCTGTCGATGGCCGATGCACTGCTGCACGTGCCGCTCGTGGTGAAGTTGCCCGGTGGCGAGAGGGCCGGGGAGCGCGTCGAACGGCCGGTGTCGACCCGCTCGGTGTACGCCAGCATCCTGGACGCTGCGGGGGTGGACGGCGTGCGGGGGCCCCGGCTGGACGACGAGGGCCCGGTGATCTCCGAGTACTACTGGTCGGACGCGTACCTGGGAGGACTCGAAGCCGTCACCTCGCGCTTCGACGCCACTCCCCATCGGGCCGTGCACCGGGTGGCCGTGCAGGACGGTCTGCGGGTCGAGATGCGGGACGACGCGGTCGTTCGAGCGGGCCGTGAAGACGGGGGAATTGCGGACGCGCCCGAAGAACGAGCCGTCCTGGACGAGCTGATCGGCACCCTGCGTCGCTATTCGGCCGAGGTGGAGGTGCCCGTCCGGGACTCGCCGGACGACGCACCGGTCGATGCCGAGACCGAGTTGTTGGAGATGCTGGGCTACGTCGGGGAGTAGACGCGGCCAGGATGATGAAGAATCCGCTCCGGGGCGGACGACCTGGGCGTTCGCTCGAACGACTTCGGTGGATTCAACGCCAACTATCACCGCTGAGTCCGACCCCGCCCTTCGGGCGTTCCAGGAGGATCAGAGTCGGCTCCTGGGCGGACGAAGTGAGCGACGGCTCGAGCGATTCGGTAGGATTCAGCGCCCCATTTCCACCACAGTGCGCTGTCGCTCGCAGAGCGCTTCGCCCACGGAGGTCGCGCAGAGCGCCGAGGCTTCGAAGAGGCCCGTCCTGCCGCCGTATCCGACGTCGTGTTGCGAATAGCCCGCCGGGCTGGCTCTCCGACCACCGCACGCGAGCGGCGCCGTAGGGGCAGAAACCCGTCGTCCAGTCTCCTCCGTGCCCCCTCGGTGTACTCTTTGACTCCGTGGTGGATGGGCGCAGAAACCAAGTTCAAGACGGGATTCTCGTGGTCAGCGCTGCTCCGAAAATGGGTGCTGCAACGACGATCGATCCTGCCAGAAGAGGCCGATGAACCTCGATCAGCGCAACGCCGCCACGGAGTCACGGAGTACACCGAGGATTTCACGGAGAGGGAGGAATGGCCGACGAGCATCCGAAGCCTGTTCCATGGACGCTCGAAGGCGACGAAGCACTCGTTCACCCGACCAGGCTGGCTCTGCGACTCTGACGGCGTGGTCTACCACACGATGCCTCCCGATCGACGCCGTCATGTGCTCGATCTCGGTCGCGCTCTTCCACTCTGCGTGATCCCCGGGGCGTCGACAGGAGGACATCGCGGGCACGATCCCCGAACTCGTTCGCTGTAGTGGTCCAACGATCGCCGCTCCCGATGCGCCTGATCAGGGACTAGATCGGCCGATGATCCTCGGCCACACCCGCCAGCTCGGTCACCTTCAGCTCGGTCCCGTCGGGCAGCGGGATGCGGCCCGTGATCACGCCCGAGACGCGCTCGGTGCGCGACGATCCGTAGAGGCGCTTGGCCGTGTCGACGTCTCCACCGCGGGGGTGGAACTTGAGCTCCAGATCGCCGTGCTGGCTGCGGACCCGCCAGGCATCGCGCGACACCTTGCCGCCCACCAGCAGCCGGACGCGTGGCGCGCTGTAGACCTGATCGTCGACCCACAGCACGTGCTCGTGGACATCGCCGTGGCGGTTCCCATCGGTGAACCCGAACCCGATCCGATGGGTGCGGTCGCCGTCGGTGGCCGTGCCGAAGCCCGTGATCTCGAGCCAGCGAGCGCCAGCGGGGAAGAAGCCGTTCGTGTACGAGATGGCTCCGATGGCCTCGGACAGATCGAGGTCGAGCTCCCCGATCCGAAGCCGCCCCATCGTCTGCAGGTTCACCCACTTGGTGGTGAGTCCCGGGCGCCGTGTCTCGTGCTCGCCGATCACCGTAGAGGCCGGCGGAGACGGGGCGTTCGCGTCGTTGTCGGCCAGCACGGCCTGCAGCTCGAGCCCGGGCCAGGCGGCCTCGAGCGACCAGCCCCCCGGGGACGGACGGGTGAGGGAGACGGTCGCGTCGTCCGTGCGCAGCCAGGCATCCGTGCCGTCGCACGCGAAGGGCCCGACCGACAGGGTCTGCAGCGGAACGCCCCGCGCCGAGCGGTGCCCGATCACCCCGCCCTTCTTCTTGTGCGTGTCGGTCACGAACACCCGAGCCGTGCCCGTGGTGCCCTCGTCGCGGATCCAGAGCACGACGTGGTGGGTGGGCGTGGCGATGGCGACCTGGAACCACCGCCGCCGGATGAGCGCGCGCCGCACCTGCGATCGCAGCCAACCCTTCTCGTAGCCCCAGCGGACCTCGTGCAGCCCGCCTTCCCAGGTGCCCTGGTTCGCGGTGAAGTCGAGCGCGCGGAACGGGGTGCCGGGCACGGGCGGGAGTGGGTTGACGACGGACATCCGGATCTCCTCCAGCCCCGGAGGAACGGGCGGAATCACGCCGTTCGTCGCGGAAGCTGGCGGCGGACTATCGAGGCGGGCCGGGTGGTGCTACGGTCGGCGCCGGAGGTGGGAATGAGCGACAACCCCAGCAAGGCCGATCTGACGGTCAGCAAGCCCGCAACCGTGGAGCGCATCGCCATCGAGGGCATCGGCCATCGCGACCAGGTGTGGGTGCACGTCAAGCACATCGACGGCTCGCTGGCGACGTACTTCAACTACCTCGACGAGGGCTACACCGTGGTGCTGCGGCAGATCGAGATCCTCCGGGATGCCCTGTCGAATCGCGAGCTCAAGGCCGTGTTCCACTACGCCGAGAACAACGGCGTGAAGCGGTTCCACGCGGTCACCGTGTTCCACGAGAAGTAGTCAGCGTCTCCAGGGTGACCGGCTGAAGCGCGCGCTGTCGCAGCCCCGCCAGGATTGCCGGCAGCGCCTGGCGGCTCGGTTCCCGGCTGTCGAACATCACGTGCATCAGGACGATGGATCCGGGCTGCACGCGGTCCAGCACGTGGGCTGCGAGGCGCTCGGGGTCGTCGCGCACGTCGGCGTACGACTCGGGCTCGATGTCCCAGAGCACGGCCGGACGGGTGCCGAGCACACGATGCAGGTCGAGCAGCCGCTTTCCGTAGGGCGGTCGGAAGGGGATGTCGCCGGTCACGCCCAGGTCGCGCAACACGGCATCCGTTCGTTCGACCTCCGCGCGCAGCGTGGCGTCGGTCCGGAAGATCAGCCGAGGGTGCGACCAGCTGTGGTTCGCCAGCTGATGCCCGCGGTCGAGGATGGCCCGCCCGAGCTCGGGGTGCTTCGACAGGGGCTCGCCGTTCACGAAGAAGGTGGCCTTCGCATCCGCTGCATCGAGTAGCTCGAGTACACGATTCGTATGCGCGGAGGTGGGCCCGTCGTCGAACGTCAGCGCGACCATCGGGGCCTCGGTGTCGACGCGGAGCACGGTGGGTCCGAGCACGGCCGCACGGGCGCTCGCGAGCTTCCAGGTGCAGGCGAGGGCCACCAGCACGGCTGAAATGGCCAGTGCACCTGCGAACAGCCCGGTGACGACGGGCTTCCAGCGGGTGCGGGGTGCGCGGGAGATGCGCCATCCAGCAGCGAACAGCGCAGCAGCGGCGAGCAGGACCAGGGCGGTGTCGAACATCGGGCCTCCAGCCCCACCAACTTCAAGCCCCATGCCAGCATGCGGGAGGCGTCTGCGTGGTGCGTTTGCGTCTGCGGAATGCGGTTTGCGTCTGCGTGATGCGTGATGCGGTTTGCGTCTGCGTGGTGCGGGTTGCGTCTGCGTGATCCACGCGCGTGTGGAGTCCGGCGCGAGAGCGCCCGCTGAAGCGGTGTCGCGGCGGGTTCGACGGCGGTGGCCTCCCGCCGAGCACGAGCCCGGACGTGCGGGACCCGATGTGCGCTGCACCGACGACCGCGCGAGCGCCTGTCGATCCGTTCGACGGGCGGGCCCGGTCTTCAGAGAGAACGGCTCTTAGATCAGGCCTTCACGACACATCACGTGCAGCGCGAACGGGCCTTCTTCCTGGTCTTTGCCCTCGACGACGATCCACCACGTGGACCCCCGCTGGCTCACCAGCTCGACCTTCTCGCGGTAGGTGCTGTCCTGCGTGCTCATCTCGCACTGCGGGATCATCGAGTCGAACGTCGGGCACTGGCGGCCCTTGAGCTTGATCGCGGCCAGGTCGAGATCCGCACACGGGCTGTCGAGGTAGACGAACGCCTTCATGTCGCCCGGCGGCATCACCAGCTTGTAGACGCGTTCCTGACCGCCGTCGTGGTCGGTCAGCGCGGGCGTGCAGAAGTTCTTCTCGTAGAACCGGGTGTTGTAGCGGTCGACTCCGCCCTCGGTGTGCCCGATGATCACGTCGCCGCAGCTGATGGTGGCCGTGGCGCAGTCGGGGCCGTTCACGTTGCCGCCGTCCTCGACGTCGAGGCAGTTCTGACCCGTGATGGCGGGCTCGGGCGGGGCCGGGGAGCTGTCGAAGCCCGGCAGGATGTGGCGACGGGGCCGCACCTTGAGCTTCACCCCGGGCTTGAGGGGGCCGGAGTAGCCACCGCCGTCGTCCGGGGGCAGGGTGAGGCCGTGCTGACAGCCGGTGAGGGCGAGCAGTGCAAACGTGATCACGAGAGATCCTCCGAAGAGACGGTACCCCGTTGGCGCAACGCGCGACGCACAGAAGCGAGCAGGGGCCGGTCGGCCGGGGCCCAATCGAGGGCGTCGAGACCGGCTGCATCGACCCAGCGCAGCGCGGCGTGCTCGGTGGGGACGGGCGTCGTCGCGGATGTGCGCGCGAGTGTGGCGGTGTAGGCGGCCAGGACGATGTGGTCGGTGCGCGAGGTGCCCAGCGACTCGTGGACGTCGACGGTGATCCCCAGCTCCTCGGCGAGCTCGCGCTGCAGAGCCGCTGCATCGGACTCGCCGGGCTCGACCTTCCCGCCCGGGAGCTCCCAGACGTCGGGGGTGGACATGGTGGGGCTGCGCAGGGCTGCGAGGACCTCGGCACCGTGTTCTCCGTCGCGGAGAACGGCACCGGCCACGACCCGGAGGAGGGGGTTCCGCTGCGTCACGAGGACAGCGGCCCGCGATGCTCGGACTGGACCCAGGCGGCGGTCTGCTCGGAGAGGTAGCACTCCTCGTCGTCCTGGGTGAACAGGAAGCGGAACTTCGTGAAGACCGTGCCCCACACGGCGCGTTTCGACAGGAGCGTCGCTTCGCAGCGCACGGGCGGGCCGATCTCGCCGAGCCGCTTGAAGCGCGCGTGGTGGATGTGGGTTCCGAAGCCCACCCAGCCCTCGGTGGCGGGCATGTCGAGCACGTAGGACGCGTAGAGCTGCCCCAGGGTGCCCGTGATCTGGATGGCGACCGCACCCGGCAGGTGCTTGGGGTGGTTCGGCCACTCGCGCTGTGCATCCACCAGGGCGCCGATGCGGGTGGTGTCGCAGGTGCCGACGATGCGTTGCTCGTCGGGGAAGAAGTCGCAGTCGGACAGGAACCACGCATCGGGCGTGTACATGCACTGCTGCTCGAAGTCGTCGGGAAGCGGCATCAGCGTCCTCCGAAGCGGCGGACGAGGGCGCGATAGCCGACCGGCGCCAGGCGCTGGATCTTGTCGATGAGCCAGGCGTCCTTGCCGACCAGGATGCGGAGCTTGTCGCGCTCCACGCCGCGCACGATGATCCCAGCGGCCTCGTCGGGGGAGATGCCGCGCTCGATGGCCTTGACGCTGCGCCCCCGGGTCATCCCGCCGAACAGCCTGCTCCCGACCCGGCCGTCCTTGGTGATGTTGGTGGACACCCCGCCCGGATGCACGCACGCCACGCGGATGCGGGTGTCGAACAGCTCCTGCTGGATGGACTCGGTGAAGCCCTTCACGGCGGACTTCGACGCGCAGTAGGCGGCGCAGTTCGGAACGCCGATGATCCCGAAGATCGAGCTGATGTTCACGATGGTTCCGCGGTCGCGCTCGCGCATGGCGGGCAGAAACGCCCGATTGGTGTGCACGACGCCCCAGAAGTTGATGTCGAAAAGCCAATTCCAATCCGACATCTCGGCGCTCTCGAAGTCCCCGAGCAGCGACACGCCCGCGTTGGCGACGACCAGATCGGGCACACCCGACTCGTCGAGAACCCTCGCTGCGAAGGCGTCGATCGCAGCCTTGTCGCCCACATCCACCGTCTCGACGAGCGGATCGCCGGTCAGCCCCGCTGCGACCCTGTCCAGACGCTCTCGTTGGATGTCGCACAGCGCGAGCCGGACCCCCTGCCGATCGAGGCGTCGGGCGATGGCTGCCCCGATCCCGGAGCCGGCACCGGTGACGACGGCGAGGGAATTTCGATCGAGTTGCATCTGGTCTCCGGGGGCTGGGACGACGGGCTCGGCGAACCGGGCGCACCGATCGAACCGAGGGTCGAACGGCGATTGGTCGAGCATGCTAGCCTCCTGGGCCGATGAACACCGTCTCCCTCGGCCGATTCGATCTCGTCGAGCCCATCGCCGCAGGCGGCATGGGTGTGGTGTGGCGCGCCTTGCACCGGCCAGATGGCACGACCGTCGCGGTCAAGGTGCTCACGCCCCACGCCGCCGATCGCGAGGACTTCATCTACGCGCTCAAGGAGGAGATCCGGGCGGTCGCGGGTCTGAACCACCCCCACGTGATCTGGATCCACGACCACGGCGAGGTCACCGCCGAAGCCGCCGAGGCGAGCAACGGCACGCTGGTCGAGGGGGGGCCCTGGCTGGCGCTGGAGTTCTGCGAGGGCAAGACGCTCCGCGAGCTGGCCCCGCGGCTCGACTGGGACGGGATCAAGGGCGTGCTGCTGGATCTGCTCGCAGCGCTGGGACACGCCCATGCCCACGGCGTCATCCACCGCGACATCAAGCTCGCCAACGTGCTGGTGGGGGGCGCGCGGCCGGGCATCAAGCTCACGGACTTCGGGATCATGTACGCGGTCGAGAGCCGGGAGGGCGCCGCACCCGTCAACGCCGGGACGCCCGCCTACATGGCGCCGGAGCAGCTGCTCGGCTGGGGAGACGCCCAGGGTCCGTGGACCGACCTGTACCAGTTCGGCGTGATGGCGTGGAAGCTCATCACCTGGGGGTGTCCGGCCGAGGGCGACGTCCGCGAGCTGATGCTGGCCAAGAACGCCGAGGAGTGGGTGCCCTTCAAGCCGGTGGTCCCGGTCCCGAAGGGCGTCGAAGCCTGGCTGATGCGATTGATGAAGCGCTGGCCCGACGAGCGGTTCCGCTGTGCCGCAGACGCCGCGTACGCCTTGCGGCAGCTGGGTCCCGCACCCCTCGGAGAACGACGCGTCCCCGAGAACCTGTGGGACGCCGACTCCACGACCATGATGGGCGATCTGTCCATGCTGGACGAGTTCTTCGACAGCAAGGCTCCTGAGACGGTCGCCACCCCGGTCGTTCCCGCGCCCCTCCCGCGCGACTGGCGCGAGGTCGAGACCGACGCCACCCTGCCCGCATCGCTCATCGGGGCCGGGCTGGGGCTGTTCGGGCTGCGCCAGGTGCCGGTGATCGGTCGCGAAGCTGAGCGCGATGCGCTGTGGGCGGGATTCCAGAGCGTGCACCGCTCCCGAACGCCTCGGGTGGTGGTGCTCCGCGGTCCGGTCGGGTCGGGCAAGACCCACCTCGCGGACTGGATGTGCCGCAAAGCCGAGGAGGTCGGCGGCGGGATCTCGCTCAAGGGCGCCTACGCCATCGACGGCGGGCTGCTCCAGGGCGTCGAAGAAGCGCTCGCCCGCTACCTGCACTGTGCGGGCGCCACCCGGGCCGAGGTCGAGCAACGCGTGGACGCCATGCTGGACCGGTTCGGCGATGGCGACGAAGACGAGGCCGCCCACCTCGTCGCGCTGCTCCACCCCCAGGAAGACGAAGAGGAAGGCGGAGAGGCAGCACCCCGCGTGCAGTTCCGCAACCGCACCGAGCGCCACGAGCTGATGTGTCGGGTGCTCGACCGCCTCACGCGCGAACGCCCGGTCATCCTGATGCTCGACGACGTCCACTACGGGCGCGACGGCGTGCGGTTCGCCCGGCACCTCCTCCGGCGGGGGCCCAGTGCCGTGCTCCTGCTCCTCACGGTCCGGGACGACGTGCTGGCGCGGCGCAAGGCCGACCTCGAGCGGCTCAAGAAGGTCGAGGCCCGCTCCGCGTGTGCCAGCGTCTACGTCGGAGCCCTGTCCCGGGAGCACCGGGCCGAGTTCGTGCAGCGACTGCTCGGCCTGGAACCCACGTTGGCCCGGCAGATCGCGGACAAGACCGGCGGGAACCCCATGTTCGCGGCCCAGTTGCTGGGCGACTGGGTGGAGCGGGGCCTGTTGGAGCCGTCTCCGACGGGCTTCCGGCTCAAGGACGGCGTCACCGAGCTGCCGATGCCGGACGACCTGCACGACCCCTGGCACATCCGCATCCGACGCCTGCTGCGCGGCCACGAGGAGTGGCTGCGGGCCCTCGAGATCGCCGCCACCCTGGGCCTTCGCGTCCACACGGGCGAGTGGACCAAGGTGTGCAAGGTGGCCGACGTGCCGTTCAGCCGACGCCTGCTCACCGCGATGCTCCAGAACAAGTACATCGTGATGGACGAAGCCAGCCGGGGTCGCAGCTGGTCGTTCGCCCACAGCATGTTTCGCGAGGCCGTCCTCCAGCAGGCCGCCGAAGACGGGCGCCTCGAGGGGCATCACGCCGCGTGCGTCGAGGTCCTGAAGAACAACCACGGCGGCCGGAACGTCGCCCGACTGGCCTGGCATCTCCTCGGTGCCGGAGAGACCCTCGATGCGATCGATCCGCTGCTGAAGGGTGCAGAGGCGTGCATGGCCGATGGCGACCACGAGGAGGCCACGCGTCTGCTCGAAGCCCGGGAGCGCACGATGGTGGAGTACGGCGTGCGTCCGTCCGACACCCGCTGGGGCCGCGGCTGGCTGCTGCGCGCTCGGCTGCACCACCGGGAAGGGGAGTGGAAGGACGCCGCCGAGTGGAACCAGAAGACCATCGAGCAGGCGCGGGACTGGGGCTGGCGCGACCTGGAGATCGAAGCGCTGGCGCTGATGGCCGGCAACATGCGGTTCAACGACTCGACCACCGCGTCGGAGTACCTGGCGCGGGCCCGGAAGCTCGTGTCCAAGGGCGTCTCCCCCAGGGCCCGAACCACCGTGAGCCTGCTCTCGGCCGACCTGTCGCGCGAGTCGGGGCAGCTCGATCAGGCCGCGGCCTGGGCACGACGCGCCCTCGGATACGCTCGTGCGGACGGGGGCGATTTCGAGCAGGACTGCCTGCGGGCCCTGATCCGCGTGGAGATCGAGCGGTCCAACCACCGCAAGGCCCTGGGGCTCGTGGTCGAAGCCGAGCGTCAGGCACGGTCCGCGGGCTCCCGCTACGACCTGGCCCAGGCCGCGTTCCTGCGGGCCCACGTCCAGCGCGTCCGGGGGAACCTGGGAGCGGCCGAGGACGCCCTCGAAGACGCCTGGCAGCTGTCTCAGGCCATCGCCGACCCCAACCGCATGGTGGTCAAGGCCAGCAAGGGTCTGCTCCTCGTCGAGCGCGGTCGGCTGTCCCGGGCGCGAGCGGAGTTCCGGGCCTGTCTGCGCGGCAATGTCCGGCAGGCCCAGCTGTGGAGCCACCTGGGGATGCTGGTGTGCTCGGCCGACGATCCAGACGACACGGTGTGGGCGGCGCACATCGATCCCATCGGGCGCTATCTCGACCGGGGTTGGTCCGACCCCACCATCGCGCGCTATGCCAGGCTCGCGGACGAGCGCGCCACCCAGGCGGGCTTCGACGACCGAGCGGAGGATGCACGCGTGTTGATCGAGCTTCAGGAGACGCGGACCAGGAATCACTCGTGACGGCGGGCTCCTTCAAGGGGTGGGCCGTCGGTCTGCTCGGTCTGGTGGGATTCGCTGCGGGCTCTGGATGTGGGGCGCCGAAGTCCCTGCAGACCCCCGTGATGTACGCGCCCGTCGAGGGGCTGCCGGGGCTGTGTACCTCGTTCGTGCCCGACGCCGGCCGGTTCCCGGGGCGCGAGAAGGAGGCCTGGTCGCGGGTGCGGATGGCCCTGGCCGACAACCAGTTGTCCGATGCCGCGAGTGCGGTGCGTCCGCTGTCGAACCACCCGGCCCGGGAATCCGTCCTGCTCGTGCAGAAGATCCTCGACGACGGCCCGGAACCCCATCGCGACGCCGTGTTCGCCCTGGCGCAGACCTACCCCGAAGACGGCTGCCTCGCGCAGTTCGCCGCCACCACCATGATGGGTCTCGACCCCGAGCGTTCCCTCGAGGCGGCCGAGCGCGCCGTGGCGCTGATGCCGGACAACGCCGATGCGGCGCTGGTGCACGTCGTGCTGCAGTCGTCGGGCAACTCTCCGGACTCCGAAGAGGGTCAGGCGGCGATTCGCGCGCTGATGGACCACGCGACGCGTTTTCAGGACCACGCGCCCTCCCAGGTCGTTGCCGCACAGGCCGCACTCAAGCTCGGGGAGCTGGAGTTCGCGCGCGACGCCTTCGAGCGGGCCTACGATTCCGGGCTCACCGACGTGGGCGAGATGCTGTTCCACCTGCGTCGGATGACCGGCGATCTGGGCGACTACCTGGTTCAGGCCCAGACCGACGGAGAGCCCGTCTCCGCCGTCGATTTCTCGACCGATCCCTCCAAAGCAGTCGCCACGCTGGACGCCTGGCTGGGCATCGGCACCGACCAGCAGCTCGAGGCGACGCTGCAGACCAGCGAAGGCGAGGTGCACTGCCGGTTGTTCCACCGCGAGGCCCCGGTCACGGTCATCAACTTCGTCGCCCTCGCACGCGGCCAGCAGTCGTGGCGCGACCCCGCGGAAGGCGAGGACACCACGCGGGCGCTGTACGACGGCACCACGTTCCACCGCGTCATCCCGGAGTTCATGATCCAGGGGGGCGATCCGCTCGGCACGGGCGAGGGCTTCCCGGGCTACCGGTTCCGCGACGAGCTCCACCCCGACCTGCACTTCGACCGGCCCGGACGCCTGGCGATGGCGAACTCCGGTCCGGACACCAACGGCTCGCAGTTCTTCATCACCGAGGCTCCGGTTCCGCACCTGGACGGGCGGCACACCATCTTCGGCCAGTGCGACGACCTCGACGTGGTGCGCTCCATCGCCCGGGTGTCCACGGACACGTCCGACAAGCCCGAGTCCGACGTCACGCTCGAGACCATCGCGTTCTCGGCGATCCCCTGCGAAACCTGCGAACTGTGAGCACCCCATGCGATTCCTGCACTCCATGATCCGCGTGCGCGACCTGGATGCCGCGCTGCGCTTCTTCGACCTGTTGGGCCTGAAGGAGGTCCGGCGTAAGGACGTCGAGAAGGGCCGCTTCACCCTGGTGTTCCTCGAGACCCCCGACGACAGCGACCCCGCTCAGATCGAGCTCACCCACAACTGGGATCAGGACGAGCCCTACACAGGTGGGCGGAACTTCGGGCACCTCGCGTTCGCCGTCGACGACATCTACGCGCTGTGCGACAAGCTCGCCGAAGCCGGCGTCACCATCAACCGTCCGCCGCGGGATGGGCGGATGGCGTTCGTGCGGTCCCCGGACGACATCAGCATCGAGCTGCTGCAGAAGGGCGACGCGCTCCCGGCCAGGGAGCCCTGGGCTTCGATGGGCAACACCGGCACCTGGTAGATGGGCCGGCGGAATCAGGCGGTCGTGAGCAGCGTCACCAGCAGGTCGGCGGTCGGCTCCACCCGGGCTTCGATGCCCCCCTGTTGGAACACCAGGATGCCCATCAGCACGGCGATCATCAGATGGCCCGTGTCCGCGGGGTCGATGTCGGGGCGTACCCGCTCTCGGCCCTGTCCCGCGCGGGCGTTCTCGGCCAGCATCGCCACACCGGCGTGGATGACGCGTCCGAACACCTCGGACGCCGCTTCGTAGCGGGCACCGGCCTCGAGCACGAATCGGAAGTGCTGGGTGCCGAGCACCGCGAATCGCCCGAGATCGTCGGCGTCTCCGCGGGTCGCGCGCACCAGCAGGTCGGCGAACACGCGGATGGCGGCTTCGAGGCCGTCGGCTTCGGACGACGCAGCGGTCAGGGCCTCGAGGTACTCGGCCAGGATGCGCTCGATGACGGCGAGGATCAGCGATTCCCGGTCGCTGAAGTGCACGTAGAACGCCCCGCGGGTCTTGCCGGCGCGGGCGCAGATCTGGTCGAGGCTCGGGCCGTCCAGCCCGTGTTCGGCGAACTCCAGCAATGCCGCGTGCAGCAGGGCTTCGCGGGTGCGTTCCTTGATCTCGGCGCGGGTCGCCATGCGGCCGCCTATCGCGCTCGCGGGATCAGGAGTCCTCGACGCACAGGTCGGGTCGGCCGACCTCGGTCGCGACGTGGTTGAAGACGGCGACGTCCGCATCGAGGCCCGTCACCGAGGTGAAGTCCCCGTCGTCTTCGTCTGCGTCCTCCACGAAGAACGCCACCGCGGCATGGGCGAGGGCGCGCTGCTCGTCGTTCAGGTCGGCGTCGAGCAGAGCCAGACAGCTCTTTCCCAGGTTCTGGGCGATCGAGGCATCGAAGAACACCTTGCCCTCGAAGGCCTTCTCGGCCGCGGTGACATGGGCGGGAACCGCGGCCTTCAGGGCGTCCGCGTCGTGCGGGCCGGCAGCGACGAGGCGTTCGAGTTCGGCGTTCAGCTCGGGCGACAGGGACATGGAACCTCCGCAGGCACCATAGATCGATCTGGGTCCGGGCGGTGGCACTGCGGGTCGGCTGCGGCGTGAATCCTGTGTGGAATGCGCCAGGTCCTTCTTGCCCTGCACCGCAGGCGTCACGATGATCTCCCCATGAACAGCAGCTGGATTCGGCAGGACCCCAATCAGAACACCCTCGTGCCGGCGGGGCTCAGCCTCCTGGTTCCGGGCCTCGGACAGATCGTGCTCGGGCAGTTCTGGCGCGGGGTTCTGCTGTTCATCTGTTCTGCGCTGCTCTGCTTCGGCATGGGGCTGTGCAACGTGGTGCTCGCGTGGGATGCACACTGCCTGGCGAAGGACCGACGCAATCAGGACATCACGACGTCCTGCCAGAGCGACCTGATGCACGCCATCTCGCGCGTGTACGCCATCGTGCGGATTCCGATCGGCCTGTTCCGGGCGGTCCGTTCGCTGCTGGGGCTATGATTCCTGCTGTTCCTGCGGGCTCTTCCGGGGGATACGTCCTGCTCACCGGAGGCGTGCATGTTGTCCGACCCCCTCGCGTGGAACCTGGTGGCGCCCTGCGGGGTTCTCGGCCGAGGTGCACAGCGTCACGCACCCGATCACGGCGCCGTCGATGGCCGCCTACCTCGAAGGGGTCCTGCACAGCTTCGCTCCCCTGTGCCTGATGCGCGATTCGCTCGGTGAGGCGCGATTCTCGGAGGTGTGGGGCGCTGTGGAGTCGGCGCTCTACACGGAGTTCGGCGAGGGCCCCGTCCAGGTGCCGATGACCGCGCTGCTGGGCGTGGGCTCGGTGTAGGTCCGAGTTGACATACGACCTCGTATGTCAATACGATAGACTCACATACGACGTCGTATGTGAGGTGCCCGATGCGTGTCGTTCTCCATGGCCTGGCCTTCTTCATCCCGCTCACCGTGCTGATCTACATGGCCACGGGCCCGCACGGCGTGGCGTTCTCGGTCGCGAGCCTGCTGGTGGTGTGGAGCGTCATCGCGTTCGACGTGGTGAGCCCCGCCGAGCGTCGCGATCCCGAGGGAACCGTCCCCGACGGCGTGTGGGACGGCATCCTCTGGGCGCTCACCGTCCTGCACCTCGCTGCCATCGTGCTCCTGCCGGCCTACGTCGCGCGGTCGGGCTGGACCTTCGACAGCCTCGTGGCCGTGTACCTGGTGGGGAACAGCAGCGCGCAGGGAATCGTCCTGGCGCACGAGCTGATCCATCGCGCGAACAAGCGCTACCAGCTGGCGGGTCGCGTGATCATGGCGGGCGTGCTGTACGAGCACTTCTTCACCGAGCACATGCGCGGCCATCACCGTCGGGTCGGTACGCCCGAGGATCCGGCGACGGCCCGGTACGGCGAGCGATTCTGGCCCTTCTTCCTCCGGACGGTCCCGGGTCAGCTCCGGAGCGCCTGGGCGCTCGAGTGCAAGCGCATCAAGGCCGACGGGCTGTCTCATCCCAACCAGCGCAAGAACCGCGTGCTGCACGGGCTGATCGCGGGCTGGGGCGCTGCGGGACTGGCCCTGTTGGCGTTCGGTCCCATCGGGCTGCTGGCGCACGTCGGGCAGGCGTTGTTCGCGGTGGTGATGCTGGAGGGCGTCAACTACTTCGAGCACTGGGGCTTGATGCGTGCGAACAAGCGCGTGGCGGTGATCGACAGCTGGGACAGCGAGAGCGGGCTGACGTACTACATGCTGATCGGTCTGGCGCGGCACGGCGACCACCACGCCCACGCGGCGCGTCCCTACCAGCACCTGCGGCATTTCGACGAGACGCCGAAGCTCCCGTGGGGCTACCTGGCGAACGCGTATGCTGCGGTGTTCGCGGACTTCCTGCTGATCCCGCGCATGGATGCCGAGCTGAAGCGGTGTCAGCTGGGGCCGTACCGGCCGACGGTCGAGGCGGCGAGCGCGGCGAAGTAGTTTTGGAGGGGCTTCCCGGGTCTTCGGACAGGTTCCGTCGATTCCGTCGATGGTGTACGTTTGCGGGTGATTCTGGCTCGAGGACGCCACGGAGTCACGGAGAACACCGAGGATTTCACGGAGAGGAAGCGAAGTGATCCATTTCGGGTCATTGTATCGATAGAAGCACGCCTATCCGGTGGAGTGCGTATGAGGTGAAGGGTGGGGCGTGGCGAACGAGGCCGGAGTAGGCACGCGTCGTGTATGGGCGAACGCCGGCGAAGCGCCCCCAGCAACCAAAAACCTCCGTGCAATCCTCCGTGTTGCCCCGTGACTCCGTGGCTGCCGAGCGTCGAATTCCGATTCCACGCCCCTCCTCCACCCAGCGCAGGCCGACCGAACGACGTTATTCCGAGCCCCCACTGTGGAGGCTCGAAATGGCGGACGTCTGGATCATCGGAACCGCGAGCACTGCGTTCGCCAAGCACCCCGACCGCACCCATCGCGATCTGTCCGAGGAAGCCGTGCTCTCCGCGCTGTCGGACGCCGGCTACGCCGAGGGGGCGCCAGCCGAAGCCGTGTGGTTCGGCAACTGCGCGATGAACGTGTTCGGCCAGGACAACATCCGCGGCCAGGTCGCGCTGCAGCCTCTCGTGCGCGCAGGCCGTCTCGACGGGCACGTTCCCATCGTGAACGTCGAAGGGGGCTGTGCCACCGGAACGGCCGCGCTGCAGGGCGCGGTTGCGGGGGTCGCCAGCGGCCAGGCCGACGTCGCCATCGCGGTGGGGGTCGAGAAGACCTGGGTTCCCGACGACCCCAAGAAGACCTACGGGCTGTTCCTGGGCGGCATCGACATGATGCACCGCAAGGAGTGGATGTCGTTCTACGCCGAGGCCGGGCAGCGCGCTGGAGAGGCCTTCGAGCCCGATCCGCGGAGAATCGTGTTCCTGGATGTTCACGCCATGGGGGCGCGGCACCACATGAAGACGTACGGCACCACCCCGGAGCAGATCGCAGCTGTGGCCGCGAAGAACCACGAGTTCGGCAAGCGCAACGAGCGCGCCCAGTACCGATTCGGTGCGACGGTGCAGTCCGTTCTGGAGGACAAGCCCGTGATCGACCCGTTCACGCGGGCGATGTGCGCACCCATCAGCGATGGCGCCGCTGCCGCGGTGCTGGTGTCGGACGCGGTCCTGAAGTCCCTTCCTGCCGCCGTTCGCGAGCGTGCGGTGAAGGTCCGGGCCTGCGTGATGGGGGGCGGCACCTGGCGGGAGCTCGATGCACCCGGCGTGGTCGAGCACACGGCGACGCGGGCCTACGCGAAGGCGGGCGTGACGCCGGGCGACATCCAGCTGGCCGAGGTCCACGACGCGAACGCCTGGTGTGAGCTGTCGGCGATGGAAGAGCTCGGGTTCTGCCCGAAGGGCGAGGGCGGCGCCTACGTCGAGAGCGGCGCGACGGGCTTCGGCGGCACGGCGGAGTCCGGATTCGGAACCCGTCCGGTGAACACGAGTGGCGGGCTGATCGCAAAGGGGCACCCGCTCGGGGCCACCGGGATCGGCATGATCGACGAGCTGGTGCGCCAGATGCGCGGTGAGGCCGGGCCCGATCGGCAGGTGCTGCGCGATGGCTCGGCGCCCACGATGGCGCTGCAGCAGAACGCGGGCGGGATGATCGGCTTCGACGAAGCGTTGTGCGGCATCACCATCCTGGAACGCGCGTGATCCTGCTCCTCGCCGGCTGTGCGCCCCTCATCACGGGAGCGGTCCCGACGCCGCTTCCAGCAGGCCAGCAAGGCGAAGTGGGCGTGACGGGGCACGGTGGGCACGTTCCGGTGCACGTCCGCGATGGGCTGGACGTCCGGCAGGCCTACCCCACACTCGGGGGCACGCTGTACGCCCGCGCGGAGTTCGAGGACGGGGTCGGCATCGGAACCCGCATCGATCTGGGGCCCACGCAGTACCTCGCGGCCGGGGCCTGGGTGCGGATCGCGCTGCATCGTCGGTCGAACAGCTACGTGGGCGTGCAGGTCGAAGGGGGCTGGGCCTACGCCGAGCTGTCGATTCCCGCCGCGTTCCGGGTCGGCCGGAAGGTGTGGTTCTGGGTGCGTCCGGGGGCCCGGGGAGCGCTGGTGCCGATGGGCCTGCTCCCGGTCGGCATGTCGTTCCGCCTGGGCGAGACCTTCTCGCTGCACACGGAGGTCGTGGCGATGACCCCCGTGCTGATGGACGGCTGGGCTCAGGTCAACCCGATCGGGCTCACCGGTGGGCTCGGGGTGTCGACCCACTTCTGACCGCACTCAAGCGAGGCGGCGCCGCCTGGGGACCCCGCACGAGCTTGCCGGGCATGGCGCCCGTGGGCTCGTCGTTCTCGGCGATGACGGTGCCCGAACACACCGTCATGGTGTAGCCCTTTGCGCGCTGGACCAGTCGACGGCCCCCTGCAGGCAGGTCGTTTGCGATGGTGGGGCGCGTGAGCGAGAGCCGGTCGTAGTCGATGACGTTGACGTCGGCCTTGTAGCCGGGCTTCAGGATCCCGCGGTCGTGCATCCCGTAGAACGCGGCGGTCTCGGAGGTCTGGCGGCGGACGATGTGCTCGAGCCCCAGCTTCTCGCCGCGGGTGCGGTCGCGGGTCCAGAACGTGAGCATGTACGTCGGCATGCCTCCGTCGCAGACCGCGCCACAGTGCGCGCCGCCGTCCGACAGGCCCATGCGGGTGCGCGGGTGGCGGTGCAGCTCGTGCAGCAGGTCGTAGTTGCGGTCGCTGTAGTTGAACAGCGGGAAGTACAGCATCCCTTCGCCGTCTTCGGTCATCAGGTGGTCGTACGCGACCTCGAGCGGCGACCGGCCCGTGCGCTCGGCGATGGCCGCGACCGACTCGCTGGGGTCGGGCTCGTAGCGGGTGTCGGTCAGCGGGTACATCTTGTCGAAGCTCTCGGTGACGTAGCGCTCGAACACGCCCAGCTCGATGGGGGTCTCGGAGAGCAGCTTGCGCTTGAAGGCGGGGACGGCGAGGCGCTTGCGCTGCTCGTCCCAGGGAAGATGCGCCATCGCCTGGAAGCTCGGGAAGGGGACGAACGGGTGTGCGGTGAGGCGCCAGTTCATCAGCAGTCCGATGGCCCGGCCGGCGACCTGGGCGTACATCGGCAGCCCGTCCGCCGCCGCGTCTTCGAGCGCCTTCAGGCTGTCGCGCCAGGTGGTGGGCCCGAAGTCGGTCTGAGACAGGTTGAACACCACCGGCTGACCCGTGGTCTCGGCGATCCTGCGCATCCAGGGCATGTCGCTCGGCACCATCAGGTGCTCGGGGGCGAGCTCGAAGACCCGCGTGCAGTCGGGCCCGGCGCGACGCATGCCCTCTGCGATGCCGATGAGCTCGGCGTGTTGAGCGTGGGTGCCCGCGACAAGCACGCCCTCGGCGGACTTGTGGAGGCTGGTACGGCTGGTGGAGAAGCCCATCGCACCCGCTCGCAGCGCTTCCTCGACCAGCTGGGCCATCCGGGCGATCTGCTCCGGGCTCGCATCGTCGGTCTCGCTGGCCCGCATCCCCATCACGTAGGCGCGCAGGGCGGAGTGGGGGATCTGGGTGCCGTAGTCGAGGGCGTGGGGGATCTTCTCGATCGCATCGAGGTACTCGGGGAACGTCTCCCAGTCCCAGCGGATGCCCTCGGACAGCGCGGCGCCGGGGATGTCCTCCACCCCTTCCATGACGTTGATCAGCCACTCGCGCTCTTCGGGACGGCAGGGTGCGAAGCCCACGCCGCAGTTGCCCATCACGACGGTGGTGCAGCCGTGCCAGCCGCTCGGCGTGAAGTAGGGGTCCCAGGTGACCTGACCGTCGTAGTGGGTGTGCATGTCGACCCAGCCGGGGGTGACCAGCTGACCCTTCGCATCGACCTCGCGCTTGCCGCTGCCGGAGACCTGCCCGACCGCCGTGATGCGGCATCCATCGATGGCGACGTCGCCTTCGAAACGCTCCGCGCCGGTCCCGTCGACGATCAAACCGCGGCGAATCACGAGATCATGCATGGCTGCTCCTATACAGTGCTGTACGGCGTGGCCGTATCGAGAATGATATTCAAAAAGTGAATGAGGTTCGCACTTTGAGTAACGCACCCACTGGACGCCGCCAGCGCAAGCGCGAAGAAAAGACTCAGCACCTGCTGAAGAACGCGATGGACATGATCGTCGAGGGCGGGTTCGAGGGGCTCACGATGCCCGGCCTGGCCGAGCGTGCCGACGTCGCCGTGGGCGGGCTGTACCGCTACTTCGCGGGCAAGCAGGATCTCATCGCGGCACTGCAGGTCCGCTCGGTCAACCAGCTGGGCGAGTGGATCACCGAACATCGCGAATCGTCCGGCCTGCAGGGCGTGTTGGAGACTTCGGCCGCTGTAGAGTCCTTCAGTGACGCCCACAACACCAGCTTCGCGCTGCTCGAGCTCGCGGTGTCCGACCCCCGCCGCATCCTCACCGACGAGCAGGCGCTCCAGGTCCAGGAAGCCATCCTGCCTATCCTGCTCGGCGTCGCGGCGTGCATCCAGCAGGCGATCGACGACGGCGACTTCGTCCCGGGCAACCCCATGCAGCGCACGATGGCGTTGTGGGGCGTGGTCTTCGGGTGTCTGCACTTCCGCAAGCGCGACTCCCGCATCCCCGACCCCGAGCTGCACAGCAAGCCGGTGCTGGGCGTGGCGGTCCGGGCGCTCGTGGAGGGGTGGAAGTCGGTCTGAGAAACCCGTCAGTGGACGGCGAGTACCACCCCGGTCCCGTCCGGCAGCTCCGCTTCGTCGTCCTGTTCGCAGCCCCACAGCCCCTGTCCGACGGGGGATTCTGGCGACACACCCGTGATGGGCCCGTCTCCGTCGGGAGGATCGGCGCACACCAGCCCGGACACGCCGGGGAAGATCCAGAATCGGGACTCCGCTCCAGATGCGCGCTCGACGGTCACGATGGCACCGGTCACGGCCTTGTCTCGCGGGCCGTCCCCCGCGCGCTCGAGGAGCTCGAGGGCCGCGCCGACCTCGGTGATCCGCGCTTCGATGCCCTGGGTCAGGTAGCCCGCCGAGGTGACCGCGCCGCGCTCTCCGCGGTTGGCCGGGCGGTGGCTGCCGTCGACGCGCATGGACGCTGCGGCGTCTTGCTGGCTGCGCTTCAGGTCGGCGAGCTGGGTCTCGAGCGCCTGCCGAAACCACGCGACGATGGCCGGTTTGTCACTCACGTGGGGATCTCCAGGGCGCGCCACCGCTCGGCACAGGACAGGCCGGCGTGGCGGAACAGCGCGAGCATGGGGGCGTTGCTCGCTTCGGTCTCGTCTTCGTAGGTGCGCGCCCCCGCCCGATACAGCAGCGCGAGGGCCGCATCGTGCAGTCGCCGACCCGCGCCCGTTCCCCGGGCCGCGGGCTGAACGCCGATGAACAGCAGCGCGCCGAGCTCGGGCTCGGGAAGCCGCGGCACGACGACTCCGATGCCCGGCAGGACCCCGAACAGGGCTTCGTCGACGGGCCGGATGGGAGCCCAGTCCTCCAACAGCGCGGCTGCGCCGGCCGAGAATCGGTCAGCCACTGAGACGAGACAGGCCTCCAGCGCGTCTCGAAACGCGTCGGAACCGAGGTCCTTCAGCGGGACGACGTCGGGGTCCAGCGGCCGCTCTGTCAACGGGCCCCGCCAGCGTTCGCGCACCCCGCGGTCGACCCAGCGGGTGTGCTTCGCAGCCTCCACCCAGCCCGGGTCCTCGGCGGGCGCTCGCAGCTCCACACCGCGAAACGGCCCGTGCTGCAGGCGCTTCAGGTGGGCGATGGGGTCGACGGACCGGCTGTCGGGCAGCTTCACGGGGACGACGGTGCACTCCAAGGGCGTCCCGAACGCTACAGGGGCGCGAAGGGAATGGGTTGAGAGGTGTTTGCTTCGCTCTCTGCAGCGTCAGTCTGTGCGCGATGGACGACGGTACCCATTGGGGTCATCATGGCGTACCACGTGACGGTAGCTCTGAAAGGAAAGTAGTACATGCCGGCGGGGCCGACTCCCTTCGGTTCGCCTCCGTCGTATCTGGGAGTGAACGACCACACATAGTCGTCTCCCGAGACTTCCGTGAGCCACTCCCGAAGCGTGAGTGTTCCGGAGTGGGCGGTGGCCTCGAGCGGGGTGTGGCTTACTCGAATCCTGGTGTCGGGCAGGTTCGCAGCGATGCCAGCAACCACCATCTTCCAGCTGACGCGGGTGCCTGGAGGCACCTCGACGACCACGGTGTCCAACGGGCTCACGTAGGTCGATCCGTCGACCCTGTCGGGGCGGACCTGCCAGTGGGAGGGTGCGGCTTCGTCCGCGACGAAGCGCGTCTTGGAATCTCTGAAGATGGTGTCGTCGGAGAGGAGATTGAGGGCATCCGCGATGGTGTTGGCAGACGGGCCGGTAGCGCGTCCAGCGTCCCCCAGGCGGAACTCGAATCGAAGGGGCGGCAGGAGTTCTATCGCGGAATGCTCGTGCGACATCTCCGGCGGTGGGAACTCCACATGGATGGGCCGACCGTGGTAGGCCGAAGCCAGCTCTGTCGCCTCGCGGGGCGCTTCCTGGGTGGTGAACTCGACCGTTGGCCCGGCAGCGGCGCTCGTCTGGACGAGGAATTGGATGACCATGAGGTGCTCCGCTGGTTCGGGTGCCTCCCGCGGGGACGGGCTCGTCGTTCACTCGGGCGCGAAGCTGTAGTCGAGCTGCAGGTCGCCGCCGAAGTCGAGCACGAGATCGGCTTCCTTCACCTTGAACTGCTTCTCGTACTCGCGACGCAGGGGCTGCAGGTTGAGGGTCTGGTCTTCGATGAACTCCTGGTCGCAGGAGGTGTCGCCCTCGTGCGAGATGGCGAGCTCGGCGACGTCCTGCCGCAGCCAGTTCACCCCGACGCCGCACAGCTGGAAGTTGAACTCCTCGCAGCCTTCGTAGCGGAGGCTGGCCACGAGCAGATCGAAGTTGCCGATGGTCGCGAACTCCGGCTCGACCAGCTCGTGTTCCGGGTTGCAGGGCTCGATCGGGTTGACCCCCGCACAACCGGAGGTGCCGACCAGGCCGCAGAAGCCGAGGAGGCCGCAGATGCCGATGAAGCTGGAGCGGACGAGAGTACGGAAGGGGCGCGTCGTCATGGACGCACTGTATCCGCCACTTCGGGGGCACCGCTCTCTCGACCGTCAAGACATTGTCCGTGCTGGCTCGGGCTCCGATTATTTGGCAAGTCAGAATAGAAGCAAAAGTCTATTTAGCATGGCGGAACGAATCAGGAGGAGAGACGTTTGGAGCAAGGAGGTGCACATGCGCACACGACAGCTGTTCCGGGCCCTGGTGATCGAGGGCGCGCTCCTGACCGCCATGGGATGCGAGGCTCCACCCCAGGAGCTCGATGAAGAGCCCGATGGAGACGGGCCAGAAGCGGACACCGACACGGATTCTGACACGGATTCCGACACGGACACGGATTCCGACACCGATACGGATGCAGACACGGACACCGACAGCGAGTCCGACACGGACGTCCAGTCGTGCCCGGCCGAGTGCGACGCCCAGCAGTTCACCCTCGGACCCGAGCCCGAAGCGGACTGGCAGTACTGCGCGCAGGGCGACCCCGAGTCGCCCATCGCCACGACGCTGTGCTGCTGGTCGAGCGACCCCTGCTGCACGATCTGCTGCGAGAACTGGTGATGTCGGACGCGGCGACGCTCTGGGCGTTTCGCGCTCGGGAGGAGAAGCGGGCGGCTGCGATGTTCCGCTGGCTCGGCGAGGGGTTGGAGGCGGTGGACGCACACCCCGTGACCCTCGACCTGGCCCGTCGCTCCGTGGCGGACGAGGAGCGGCACGCTGTGCTGTGTGCCGATCTCGCGAGAGGGTTCGGTGCGACCGTGGAGGTGGACGACGTGCGAGGACCCCGAGCGCGACGACGCACCCGCGAGACCGTGCTGGCCGAGGTGGTGGGGATGTGCTGCATCAACGAGACCGTCTCCGCCGCCATTCTCTCGGCCATGCAGCGCAACACCCGCGGGACGAAGGGCCAGGTGCACGGCACGGTCACCACGATCCTCCGCGACGAGGTGGTGCACGCCCGCCTGGGGTGGAGCCACCTGGCGTTCGAGGCGCGGCGCGGCTCGGTCGACGGCCTCTCGGAGCGCATTCCGATGCTGGTGGACGCTGCTCTGGCGGGTGTCGGAGACGACACGGGTCCGGTCAGCGCGGCCTTCGAGCAGGTGGGCGGGCTCTGCTACGCCGACCGGGTCGGACTGTTCCACGAGGCGATGGATCAGGTCGTGTGGCCGGGCCTGGAGCGGTTCGGGGTGATGCGCCCTACACGAGCTGCGTGAGTGCACCGACCATGGCGAGCGGAACCCAGAGCAGCAGGGTTCCGAACCCGGCGAGACCCGCGTAGGTGCGCGGGCGGGTCTGGGTGACCCCGGTGGTCGCTGCAGCGGCCATCCCGATGGCGGCCAGGACGGCGAACACCGACGCCGCCGCACGCCACATGGCGGGGTCGCCCGCGAACTCCTGCGTGAGCACGAGCTGGTAGCGGGCCATGGCGAGCACCGCGGTGACGCCCCCTGCGACGGCGTGACCGAACGCGATGGTGCCGATGGCGCTGGCCTCGTGCCCGGCTCCGTCCGGATTTCCGCGGACCATCCCGATCAGCGTGGCGAGTGCCAGCGGACCGATGAGGAACAGCAGGACGCCGGTCTCGGCCACGGCCAGGTCGAGGATGGCGCCCGTGGTGAGCGAGACGAAGCCCAGGACCAGCAGCAGGGCCCCTACGGCCGCGGGCCAGGTGGTGCGCGGCCCCCGGATGGGCGCGGCGAGGGCGCACCCTGCGACGAGCACGACCAGGCCGGGGTAGATCGCGGGGAACAACGCGACGCGGACGAGGAAGTCGGGGGTCGACAGGTCGATCCGGCGGACCGCGCCGACGGTCATGACGTCCCAGGGCACGTTTCCGGCCGTCCACAGGGCGATACCGCACGCGACAGCGACGATGAGCGCGGTGGGCAGGAGTGCGAGGATGGGCGGCACGCGCCGATTGGCGAGGAGCAGACCCACGACCACCAGACTCCACAGCACCGAGACGACCGACGCGGTGCCGATGGCCACGGACTGCAGAGAGCTCAGCTGATCGAGCGCGGCGAGCATGCGGGGGTGTATCCCCTCAGTCGCTCTCAGTCCGGGTCGGGTCGGACGCCGCGATCGAGCTCCAGCGCCTCGAGGTGCACGGCCCGGCCCCGCTGGCCCGGGAACACGAAGATCACGTCCACCACGCCCGAAGAGCGGGGGAACACCAGATCCGACCCGTCGGACTCGGCATCGTGGGTGGACAGGATCGTGGAATCGCCCGCGTACACGAGGTGGATCGCCTCTCCGGCTGCGGCACGGACCGTGGGACGCACCACCCGGGGTGGGTCGATGTGCAGCGCCAGCCCCGCCCGCCGCACGGGGCCTCGGATGCCGGACTCGCCCTCGACGTGGGCTTCGGCGTCGGGAAACCGCCAGGCGAAGGGGTCGATGCCGGGGCCGAACAGCTGCAGCTTCGCGGCTTCGACCAGGCGGGACGGAGAGAACAGGGGCCCTCGGGTGACGAAGCGGATCCGGTCGTACAGCGCCGCGAGCTCGGGGTCGTCGGGACCTCGGTCGTGCCCGGGGGTGTAGCCTCGCGGGACCGTTCGGCGGTAGTGCCCCACGCGCCAGTTGGGGTCGTAGCGCATGGGCAGGCGGGCGAGCAGGGGGTCGTTCAGCCCGAGTGGGTCGACGATGTGGACCTTCCACCCGGCGTAGTAGCCGTAGTACCCGACCGCTGCGCGCACCACGTTCTGGCGGCCCTTTTCGCGGGCGCGCTTGCGCATCTGGCGTCCGGCCCGGGCGTAGTCGTGGGTGACGGTGTTGCGGTTGCTGCGGATCGTGAGGAATCCGGCGCCGTCGTGGTAGAAGCCGCGTTCGTCCACGATGCCGTTCCAGCCGCGGATCCGCTCGTAGTCGCGCCCCGACCAGATGGGTGCGTGGGAGGACAGCAGCCCGAGGGCCAGGTGCACGGCGAGCACGGCGCCTGCGGCCGGCCAGGCGATCCGCAGCCGGGCCATGCCCAGCGAGAGGGCGAACGCGGGCGCGGTGAGGAAGCGGCCCGCCATGAAGTCCCCGCCGATCCACACCACCGTGAAGAGGTAGGCGAAGGCCCCCACGCAGAGCACGACCACCGGGCGCGCGCGCACCAGGAGCAGGGGCAGGACGCCACACGCCAGGATCAGCACCGTGGGCCGGTCGTACAGGAGCGCGTGCTGCAGGTAGAGCAGGCCCTGACCCACCAGCTCGGTGCGCGCGATGCCCGTGGACAGCTTCGCGTAGGCGGTGTTGGGCACGAGCGAGCCGTAGTACACGAACGAGAACGCCTCCCACGCGAACAGGGGCGCCATCCCGGCCAACAGGCGCAGACCGACGTGACGGAGGGCGTGGACGGGCGAGGCGTCGGGCTCCGCGACCGCACGGTGGGCGCGCCACGCGTCGATGGTCGCCATCGCGAGGGCAGGCCCGAACAGCACCGCCAGGTCGGGCCGGGTGAGCAGTGCGAGTGCGGTCAGCCCCGCCGTACCGAGCAATCTGGCGTCGCGCGCTGGGGAGGTCTTCAGCCACAGGACCGCCAGCAGGGCCAGCAGCAGGTGGGTGAGCGGGTTCTCGAGCCCGGACGTGCCGTAGTCGATGAAGGCCTTCGAGAACAGCAGGGGCACGGTGGCGACCAGGGCTGCGGGCAGGTCGCGCGCGACGCCGAACCAGAGGACCCCGACGGCGAGCAGGGTGGTGACCCCGCCCAGCACCAGGGTGCCGTAGTAGGGCTCGCCCGTGATGGCGTGGGTGACCAGCAGCCCCAGCATCCACAGCGGATGGGTGTACGACTGCACCCGCTCGGCGATGTTCCAGCGCAGCCCCCCGCCGGCCAGGGCGTTCTTCACGGTCCGCAGCGTGATGAACGCGTCGTCGCTGACCCACCCGTTCCGGACCAGGAGCACGGCCAGAGCTCCGAGCACGACCAGCCCGACCGCGAGGAAGAGCCAGGCCGGGGCTCGGGAGGGGGGGCCGGGAAGCGGCGCGGTTGGCGCGGGATCCGACATCGCAGCGGGTTAACGGGGCCCGATGTCCGGAGCCCGTCCGCACTCGACCACCCGCTCCTGGCTCGTCTGGCTGGGGCCGATCGCGGGTCTGCTCGTGCTTCTGTGGCACAACCGGGTGCTCCAGCCGTGGACCCTCGACGACGCGTACATCTCGATGCGGTACGCCGAGAACTTCGCGAACGGCCACGGCCTCGTCTACAACCCCGGCGAGCGCGTCGAGGGCTACACCACGTTCCTCTGGGTGTTCCTGCTGGGCATCGGCAACGCGCTGGGGCTGTCGACCCGCTGGCTGGCCAAGGCCCTCGGGCTCGGGTTGTCGGTCTCCACGGTGGTGCTGGTCAGCCAGGCGTGGCGGTTCCACCCGTCGATCAGCACCCGGGCATCGGGGCTGGCCGCGGGTCTGCTCGGCAGCTGCGGGGTCTTCACCGCGTGGGCGATGCCGGGGATGGAGGTGCCGCTCGTCGCGTTCCTGCTCACGCTCACGGGCTTGGCGATGGTCCGGGATGCCCGGCTGCAGGACGCCTGGATGCTCGCTGGAGGGGCGGGTGCGCTCGCGATGATGGCCCGGCCGGACAGCATCGTGTGGGTGGGGGTTCTGTGCGCCGGGGCTGCGATGCGGGCGCTGGCACGGCGCGATTGGCGACACCTGCGCGCTCCGCTCGTGGTGGCGGGCCTCTACGGGCCCTACTTCGCGTGGCGGTTCGCCTACTACGGCTGGCTGCTCCCCAACACCTTCTACGCCAAGGTCGGTCGGTCGGAGGCCCAGGTCGAGCGCGGGCTGGAGTACGTGTCCGACTTCCTCTTCTGGCCGTCCGGCGCACTCTGGTTGCCGGTGTTCCTGGCCCTGCCCTTCGCGTGGACGGTGTGGCAGCGCTACCAGCGGGATGCCGGGCTCGGGATCTGGGTCGTGGGCCTGGTGCTGCACGGCCTGTACGTGGTCTCGGTCGGGGGCGACGTGATGCCGGCCTTCCGGTTCTTCAGCGGCGTGTTGCCGATGCTCGCCCTGTGCGCGGGGCTGGCGGTGGCGGTGTGGCCTCGGGCCGTCGCCTGGCTCGTGTTGATCGCGGGGCTGGGCTTCAACCTGTGGTCGTTCGAGAACGACCCCGATCTGCACCGGCGCATCGAGCGCGGCGTGGTGGGGCTGCGCGGCGAGGAGGTGGGGCTGTGGCTGCGCGAGCACGTCGATCCGGACGCGCTGCTGGCGACGAACACCGCGGGGAGCGTGGCGTACTTCTCGGGGCTGCGGACCCTCGACATGCTTGGCCTGAACGACGCCCACATCGCGCACCGACAGATGCCCGGGATGGGGAAGGGGCGCGCGGGTCACGAGAAGGCCGACGGCGCCTACGTGTTCTCGCGCCTGCCCGACATCGTGCACATGGGCAGCGCGCGGGGTCGGGCCAAGCCGGTGTTCCGCAGCGACCGCGAGCTGTTCCGCCAGCCGGGGTTTCGGGAGCGCTACCGCGTCGAACGCGTGCGTCTGCCGAGCGGTGCGCGACTCGTGCTCTGGGTGCGCGACGACGTCGAGCTCCGCTGATCAGCCCTCGTCGGGCGTGCCGGAAGCCTCGGATTCGTCGGATTCGTCGGAGGGCTCGGGAACCGCGGGTTTCTCGGGCTGGGGGTCGAGGAAGGTCGCGTAGTCGCGCGGCAGCCGCACCAGGTCGGGGATGATGGCCACGAACTGCCCCTCGTCGCCGGCCCGGTTGGGGTTGTGGTACTCCCACACGGTCTCGCCTTCGGCGTTCTTCTCGAACACCCGGCCGAACCCGGACTCCGCGATGAGGGTGTTGCCGTTCGGGAACCGGTAGGCGGCGCCGGTGAACCGGCTGTAGAACGGCTCTTCGGACGAGTTGCCGTAGACCCAGACCTGCTGCATGTCGCCCACGGTGAACTCGCGGACGGCGGACCTGCCGCGGTAGCCGAGGTTGTCGTAGAGCAGCAGGTGGCCGTTCGCGAGGATCTTGGGGTCGTGCTGGCGCTTGTAGGGACCGGTGTCCCACCAGACCGTCGCGCCGCTCGCGGGGTCGACCACCATGATCATCGACAGCGTGCGCATCGAGATGAGGAGGTTGCCGGCTTCGAACGCCGGGTTCTCGCTGGCGGCGCGGCCGTCGAGCACCTCGAGGCTGTTGGTGTGGAAGATGTCGCCTCGCCGGCGCTTGCGCTTGTAGAGCACGTCCTTGCCGTCGCTCTTCTCGAGCGCTTCGAGCAGGCTGATCTCCTCGAGCACCTCGCCCTCGGGGGAGAGCAGCACGGCAAAGTCCTCGAGCACGGGACGTTTCGGGTTCACCCGCTCGATCACGGAGCCTTTGCGGGACAGCACCCAGATCCGCCCGTCTGGAAGGACCTCGAGGTCGTGGTGTGCGCGGCCGTCCCATCGCCACACGACCTCGTTGTCCTTGTCGATCTTCACCAGGCCGTGGCCCTCGAAGATCGCGAGGATGTCGCCGTTCGGGTACAGGTACGCCCGGCGCCAGAACTCGGCCCCGTGGTGGTTGAAGTACCGCTCGCCGTTCGGGAACGCGTCGTCGTACGACATCGCCCACTGGTGGAGCACGGTGCCGTCCATGTCCATCAGCGTGGCTTCGGGACCGTGCCCGGAGACCCAGAAGTTCAGCCCGTCCCAGGCCTGTTCGGGGTCGTAGATGGTGATGCCGTTGGCCTCGGTCGCGAGCTCGTCGCCGCCCGTGTACCCGATGGCCTCGAGCTGGGCGATCTGCTCGTCGACCGTGGGAGCGCGTCGGGCGCGGTTCCACAGGCCTTCGTCGGGCTCGGGATCGCCCTTGCCGCGTCGATGGTTCGCCGCCTGGGGGTCGCCCTCGTCTTCAGCGTCGTCAGCGTCTCCGTCGGAGTCCCCGTCGCCATCATCGCCATCGTCGGCGTCTTCGGAGGAAGCGACAGGCTCGCTGGGACCGGAGCACCCGATCACCGCTGTGAGCCCGAGAACAGGGAGGATCAGCAGGGTCGACATGGGCGGGACGTAACACCTGCGGGGCCTCGCTGACCGTCACTGACCGAATCGCGGCCCGTCTACCAGGAACGCCTCCTCCTCGGGCGTGGTCGTGCGTCCCAGCGCGTCGTTGCGATGTGGGAAGCGTCCGAAGCGCTCGACGATGTCGCGGTGCTGCACGGCGAAGTCGCGTTGGTAGTCGGACACGGTGGCGAACAGCTCGACCCCCCGGTTCTGCGCGTCCAGGTCCTCGGCGTGCATGAACGGCATGTAGAGGAAGCCGCGACGGGTGGTGTCCATCCCCGCGTCCAGCCCGTTGCCGACGGCCTGCTCGGAGATCGCCAGCGCGGTGTCGTCCTGGGCGAACGCCTGCCCCGTGCCACGGTGGATGTTCCGCGACATCTGGTCCAGGACCAGGATGTGGGCCAGCGAGACCCGTGCATCCGCCCCACACGCCGCCAGAAGCGTCTCGGTGTCCGTCGACGCCAGACGTTCGTGCAGCGTCCCGAAGCGCTCGGCGATGCGGGCATCCAGCGCGTCGTTCCCACCCCACCAGTCGTCGCTGGAGAGTTCGTCGAACCAGAAGTGCAGTACCTCGTCGACCGTCTTCGCGTCCATGCGTCCTCCAAAAGGGGGGCGAAGCATAGCCCGAGGGCACACCGCCGGCCGACGGGGTACCTTGCTCGGACAGCGGCAGGCAGCGGTTGACAGGGAGAGGCGGTCGTGCAGCGGCGCACCTTCATCATCGGCGTGATCTTCTCGGTGCTGGTGGGCGTGGGCGTCACCGTCGCCAAGCAGTCTCCGCGCGATCGCCGGGCCATCGCCGAGGTGTTCTCCATCGAGCCCGACGACCAAGCGCGACCGCGCGGCAAGGCGAAGCGGCGCCAGAACCGTCGCAACCGGCGCAATCGCAACCGGAACGCCAATCGGGCTCGTCCAGACCGGCCCGATCCGGAGCCGTCCTCCCGATCGAGCGGTGTCGTGCGGGCCATCGAGCCCAACGGGCCGCGTCCCGAGCCCCCCGAGAACGCCCAGAACGTGGTGCTCGTCTTCGGATGCACGGTGCGGCGCGATCAGGTCGGAGTCTACGGGGGCGTGGACGGGGTCACGCCCTGGATCGACAGCCTGGCCGCCGAAGGCACGCGGTTCGACGATGCGCTGTCCGTCTCCTCGTGGACGCGCGCCAGTGCCGTGGGCGTGCTGACCGGCCGCCATCCCCTGGCCCTCGGGATGCCCGAGCCGGGCCCCAGGAACTCCGAGCGCGTGCTGCCCGACGCCGCCGACACGCTCGCCGAGCACCTCGCTGCGGCGGGCTGGCTCACCTTCGGGATCACGGCCAACCCCAACCTGAACACGAACTACGGCATGGCTCAGGGGATGGACCGCTACGTCGACTCGAGCGAGAAGGGGTTCAGGCGGGAGCGGATGTCCGGGATGGACGTCGTGAACCAGGCGCTCGACATGCTGGACGAGCGCTCCGAGGGGGAGCGGGAGCGGCCGTTCTACCTGCAGCTCATGTTGATCGACGCCCACACGCCCCGTCGCGCCTCGCGTTCCGAGACCCAGCGCTTCGAAACGCCCGGAATCACGGCCGACATGGCCACCTACCGCGCGACGCTCCACCAGCTGGACGGCGCCCTCGATCAGCTCGATCGTGGGCTCCGATCGAGGGGCTACGACGCAGACGACACCCTGTTCGTCTTCGTGGCGGATCACGGCGAAGGCCTGGACAGTCCCCCGCATCACGGGCCCGGTCACGGCAAGAAGATGTACCCCACTACGGTGCAGATCCCCTGGATCCTCCGGGGTCGGGACGTGCCCGAGGGCAAGGTCGTCGAAGGCCTGTCGAGCGGTGCCGATGTGCTCCCCACGGTGCTGGGTCTGCTCGGGATGAAGGACGGTCCGGGCGGGGCAGGGGAGAACCTCGCTCCGTGGGTCACCGGAGCGAAAGACGGGGTGCTTCCACGCAAGCGCGCGCACGCGGCATCGATGTTCCACGTGGCGAACGTGGCCTCGATCTGGACCCGCGAACACCAGTGTCAGCGGTGGTTCGACAACGACCGCGACCAGCAGGTCGACGGCTGCTTCGATCGGCAGGCCGACCCCCACTTCGCGAACCCGCTGCCGTCGACACCGAAGCTCGAAGCCCTGCGCAAGGACCTCGGCGACTGGCGCTCGCGGCAGATCAAGCGGGGGAAGCGGTTCGAGGTGACCGAAGCCGACATCGACGACGAGCAGGCGAGTCAGCTGGAGCTGCTGGGCTACCTCGAAGACGACGAGTAGCCAGCGTCCGGATTTCGTGGAGGATTGCTCCGAAACTGGGCGCTGCGGCTACGGTCGGTTCCGCCAGAACTGGCGTGTGAACCGATGTCAGCGCTCCGTGGCCACGAAGTCACGGAGGAGCACGGAGGATTGCACGGACGGACCACGCGATCCGTTTCGGCTCATAGGGCAGCTTCGAAAACGCGTATGGGGCCAGCTTTGGTCGTCAGAACGGGTCCGATGCGGGCGAGACCGGGTTGGCCAGTGTCGTGAATGCGCCAAGACTCGTCGTGGTCGAGGTCGTGGTGGAGGTGGTCGGTCGTCATCCAGGCCAACCACGTAGGCCTCTCGAACGACCTGCCACCCCCCACCACCAACACGACCACGGCGGGTGTTTGCGCCGCCACAAGGCGGGCCATCTCGACACCGCTGTCCTGCATGCCCGACGACGGCGAATGGCGGCTGCCGCTCGCATGTGCCGCGAACCGTCTCGTGGGCCCTGGCCAGGCCGTCATGACCCCGTCCCCAGCTGCTGAACCTGGCCCACCCGACCGCCGCAGTCAACGCGGCCGACCTCTTCAAAAGTCGCTGTCGCTCCTTTCTGCAGAGGTTCCCGGTCGCATTGACAGCGACGGCCGTGCGGTCCCGATTCGCAGCAGGCGACGGGGTCACGACGACCCGGCCGAGGACACACACGATGACTCGCTTTCCCTTCCCACACGAACGACTCGACGCCTTCCACCATGCGCGGCACGCCCGCAAGCTCGCCTGGCGCTACACCCGGACGCTGCCACGAGGCTTCGGCGACGAAGCATCGCAGATCAACCGAGCGGCGGCATCCGTCGTGCGCAACCTCGCAGAGGGCGCCAATCGCTACAAGCTGCGGGAGAAGATCCAGAAGTTCGAGATCGCACAAGGCGAGGCCGGCGAGGTGGCGGCAGCCATCGCCTCGCTGCTGGACATCGAGATGGGCGATCCGGCCCTCGCTGCGGGCGTCCTGGCGGCCATCGGTCGCGTCGGCGCCATGCTGACCGGTCTGATTCGCCACTGCCGCCGCTAGGTCGACTCGGCCGGGAGCGCCGCTCCCGGCCACGCCGAGTGGCACCAAACCCCGCCGATTCGAGCAGGTTCTCCGCGAGAAGTCGGCCGATCCGTTTCGCGTGGCACGGAGCCACGCGAAACGGATCGGCTGATTCGGTCCTTCCGAGCTCCAGTCGGAAAGGCTCCGACAGCGAGGCGGTGGCAGGTCGTGGTGGAGGTGGTGGGTCGTCATCCGGTGCGACATCCACCTGGGGAACGACCAAGCGGATCCGGACTTCACGCAGAGGCGCAGCGGGCGAACGAGTCGAGGTAGGCCGGACTCGTCAGAGAGCCGCCAGGGAGGGAAGCACCACCGTGAACCGGCTCCCGTTCGGGGTGGTCTCGAAGTCGAGGCTCCCGCCCATCGCGAGGGCCAGCTGGCGGGCGATCGGCAGGGCCAGTCCCGAGCCGGCGCCATCTGCTCCGCTGGTGCCGAAGGGCTCGAACAGCACGTCCAGGAGGGCGTCTTCGAGAGGGGGACCGTCGTCCGCCACCGTCCACACCTGGTGATCGTCGTCGTGGTCGCGAATCGTCAGCTGCAGCGCGCCCACCGCCCGGTCGATTCCGTGGCTCAACAGGTTGCTGATCAGCTGCAGGAGTCGATCCCGATCGGCCACCAGCCGGGGAGGATCGGCCTCGATGGCGATCTGCAGCGTCGTGCGCCCGAGCAGGGGTCTGAACTGCTCCCGAAGGTCGTCGGCGAAGGCGTCGAGCTCGACGTAGTCGCTCGACAACGACAGCTTGCCGGCTTCGATGCGCGCCAGGTCCAGCACGTCGTCCACCCGGTCGAGCAGCTGGGACGCGGCGTCGTGCACGTGACCCAGATCGGCCACCACTGTGGAGGGATCGGCCGTTGGTACCTGCTCGGTGAGCATCTCGGTGTAGCCCAGGATGGTGGACAGCGGCGTCCGCAGGGCATGGGAGAGCTGGATGACGAAGCCGGTCTTGGCATCGTTGGCGGACTGGGCATCGGTCCGGGCACGGGGCAGGGCGTCAGCGAGCTCGCGCAGACGGCGCTCTTGAGCGACGTGCCCGCGAATGTCCCGTGCCAGCAGGGCGATCATGGCTTCGCCTTCGAACGCGAAGCCCTCGGCCCGCACCTCTACGTCGATGCGCGTCCCGTCCTGGGTGGTGAGGATCGTCTCGAAGGTCAGGCCGTCGCCGTCTGCGAGCTCGGGGAGGGCAGGCCGGACGAGCGTGCTCGCGATCTCGCCGAGGTGGACGCCCTGCAGGGTGTGTCGGGTGCCGCCCAGCAGCTCGGCTGCAGCGCGGTTGGTGTCCGTGATCCGAAGCGCGTCGTCGACGATCACCAGCACGTCGGAGGTGGCGTCGATCAGGGCGCGGTTCCGGCGCTCCCGGCGACGCATGGCCGCTTCGATCTGGCGGCGGATCGACTCGTCGCGCCCCTGCAGGTAGACCGTTCCGCCCGGGCTCCGCCGCAGGGTCCACACCATCCAGCGCACCCCGCCGTCGGCGTGCAGGCAGCGGCCCTGGAGCTCGAGCCCGCGGTCGGGTCGCTCGGGATCCAGCTGTCGGGCACGCGCCACGGTCTGTCGGGCCCGGTCGCGGTCGGCGCGATGGAACAGGTCCGGCAGCTCCCGCCCCAGCAGCTCGTCGGGCGGCAGTCCGAGGGTTCGGGTGAAGCCTGCGTTCGCGAGGGCGATGGTGCCGTCTGCGTTGACCACCGCCATCGGATCGAGGGAGGTGGCGAACAGGTCGGTCAGCGACGCGGGCATCGGGCTCCGGGGGGATAGAGAGGGACCGTGAACCGCATCAGACCATGGCACGAAGCGCGCGCGAACCTGGCTCGCACCCGGTGGGCGATGCTGCTGGTGCTCGTCGCCTGTTCGGGCCCCGAGGACGACGCGGATCCGGCCAGCGACGACGGGCCAGCTGCGCACGAACCGGCTGAAGGCCCCGTGATGACGGACGATCCCGAGCATCTGGCCGCTCCCGTGAAGGCGGCGACGGCGTTCGCGGAGTCCCGACCGATGCTGGAACGCCCCCTCGGAGACGGCACCCCGGTCGAGGGTCTGCCCGATCTGTCGGCCGAGACGTGTGCGACGTGCCACGTCGAGATCGCGAAGGAGTGGCGGACGTCCGTCCACAGCCAGGCCTGGGTCGACCCTCAGTACCAGGCCGAGATCGCCAAGTCGGGCAACAAGTGGTTGTGCCTGAACTGCCACACGCCCCTGCGCAGCCAGCAGGAGACCCTCGCGGTGGGGCTGCAGGAAGACGACGTCGAGCGGCCGATCCTGGTGCGCAACCCCACCTACGACGCCGGTTTGCGGGACGAGGGCATCACCTGTGCCGCGTGTCACGTCCGCGATGGCGTGGTGCACGGCCCCGGCCTGGCCGAGGGTGAGAGCATCGCCCCCCACCCCGTGAAGGCCGATCCGGCGTTCCGCACGACCCAGGTGTGCGAGCGCTGCCATCAGGCCGTGGCGACCTTCCCGGGCAAGTCGTTCATCTGCGTGTTCGACACCGGCGACGAGTGGCGCGAAGGCCCGTACGACGACGAGGGGAAGGGGTGCATCGACTGCCACATGCCCTCGGTCGAGCGGCCCGCAGCGGTCGGCGGGCCGGTCCGGAAGGTGGGTCGCCACTGGTGGCGCGGGTCCGGGATCCCCAAGATCCCCGGTCGCTACCCGCCCGCCGAAGCCAACCCGCCCGGTCTGGGGCTCACCGCCGAGCTCGACGGCCGGGAGGTGGTGGTCACCGCGACGAATGCGAACGCCGGCCACATGCTGCCGTCGGGCGACCCCGAGCGGAAGGTCCACGTGCGGGTCGTGGTCGACGGGTCGGTGGTGCACACCGAGACCTACGGCCAGTCCTGGACCTGGAATCCCCCCACCAAGCACGGCGACACCCGGCTCGCGCCCCGTGAATCCCGGACGTTTCGCGTGCCGCTCCCCGAATTCCCCGACACGATCGAAGCGATCGAGGTGGTTGCCGAGTCCGAGCGGATGAGCGAAGAGAACCGCGAATACCACGGTCTCGAGGGCTACCCCATCGCCGTCGAGACCCATCGCCTGGAGCTCGATCCGTGAGCCGCAAGCGCTCCCAACGCCGTCCGCGTCGCTCGTCCGGTTCCGGGATGGGCTTCGGAATCGCGGGGGTGGGGTGTGTGCTCCTGGGTGGGTTTCTCGCGTTGTCGGCGGTGATCCTGTGTGGAGGCTTCGGGTCCTCGATCTACAAGCGCATGCCGCGGGTGGTGGAGGTCAGCCCGCCGCGTCCCGTCTCGGGCACCGATCCAGCGCCCCCTCCGGATCCCGAGCCCGAGCCCACCCCCCGGCCGCGTCGACCCCGACGGCCTCGTCCCACACCCGTGCCGACTCCGACACCCGATGGCGCGGGCGATTCCTCGACCGATCCTGCGGATCCCACGGTGGTCGCGGTCGAAGACGAGGAACGCATCGTGGCGTCGGTGACTGTGGCGGGCGATGCCGAGCAGGTGGTCGCCGTGGGGTCGGACGGCACGGCGTTTCCGCTGCCCGCCACGCTTCCCCGCGGTACCTACGACCTGTTCGTGACCTTCGTGGGCAGCGAGCCGTTCTCGGTGGGCACGCTGGGCATCCTCGACGGCACGCCGCACACCGTCACCTGTCGGAAGTCCCTCGGGCTCTGCCGGGTGCGGTAGCCACACAGCCGACGCTGCGGATCTACGGGGTTCCGGGCGTCGCGTCCGCGGCCTCGCCCGTGATCACCCACTGTCCTGCGGTCCAGGTCGTGCTGGCCGGGCCGCTCACGCGCTGGCAGACCGAGTCGAGGTAGTTCCAGGGCTCGGTGTCGCCGTCGACGCCCACCTCGCCGTAGACGTCCACCACGCTGGTGCCGTCGAACAGCTCGTAGACGTCGTCGCCGTTGCCGTTGATCGCGTTGTTGTACTGGTCGGCGTTGCCGCTCCCGAAGGCTGTGCCGAACGCGGTGGAGTCGCTCGCCACCACGTACACGGTTCCGCCGGGGAGCGTGACGCTGTCGAGGTCGACGGAGACGGGGCTGGTGCCGCCGTTGCTGTACCGGCGCACCGACCACCCGGTGAGATCGACGGATCCCGTGTTCGGGTTGTAGATCTCCACGTACTTGAGCGAGCTCACATCGGGGTGGTCGACGACCTCGCTGAAGTACAGGTCGGAGTCCACGTCGCTGTCGGTGTCGGCATCCGCGTCGGCATCGGCGTCCGCATCGGCATCGGTGTCCGCGTCGGCTTCTTCGATGTTCAGCGTGTAGGCGCCGCAGTCTCCCCCGTAGCCGTCGACGATCAGCACTACGCTCTCGCCGGCGGTGAGGAAGAGCGAGAGCTCGCTCTGGAGCGTGCCGCTGACGACGTCGTCGTTGCACTCGAGCTCGAAGGCGCTCGGACAGGGTTCCTGGGCGGCCAGGACGGTGTCGTAGCCGCTGCTCAGCGTGTCGAAGGTGTAGGTGCCGGTGGCCGGTGCCGTCCAGAGCACGGCCACGTCTTCGGACGCGCCGCTGCTGCTGCACGAGCGATCGTAGTCGTCGCCCGCGCCACAGGTGTCTCCGGTGGCGACGCCGATTCCGACGTCGGAGTTGGCGACGATGTCGGGCGTCGGACAGGCATCGGCATCCGCGTCGCTGTCCGCGTCTGCATCGGTGTCCGAATCCGCATCTGCGTCGGCATCTGCATCTGCGTCGGCGTCCGCATCTGCATCTGCATCTGCATCCGCGTCTGCGTCGGCGTCGGCGTCGGCGTCCGTGTCTGCATCCGCATCGGCGTCCGAATCGGCATCTGCGTCGGCGTCCGCATCGGTGTCGGAGTCGGCGTCCGCGTCGGTATCCGAGTCTGCGTCGGTGTCGGCATCCGCGTCCGGCGTCTGGCCTTCGTCGGGGTCCGGAACGGTGATGTAGGGGCACCCGGACAGGAGGAGGATGGGGATCAGACGGCGCATACGAGACTCCAAGACAACATCAATAGACCCCGGGAGGGTCCGGCTCGCTGGAGCGCTTCTTCGCAGGAAGCGCGATTCCGACCACCCCGAGTCCTACAGAGAGTACCCCGGCCCCGACCGACCCGAAGAACAAGCCGTTGGTCAGCTGTCGGCGGGGTGCGGTGGGCGCGGCGTTGTAGCGACCGCGCATGATGACCGACCCGCCGTACAGGCCTCCTGCGGCCACCAGCATCCCGCCGGCCGCGACCAGCACGGGCACTTTGGCGGTCTTGCCGCTCGACTCTTCGCCGTCGAGATCGGTCAGCGGGGCGGGCATCGCGGGCTCGATCGGCTGTGGTGCGGGCATCGGAGGCTGGGGGGCCACCGGCTGGGGCGCGGGTGCGGGCAGCGGCTGAGGAGCGACCGGCTGGGGCTGGGGCTGGTTGACGAACCAGGCCGGCAGGTCCTGGGGGCCGGTGACGATGCCGGTCCAGCTGACCTGGCCCGTGGCTTCGACCACCTGGAGGATGGCCAGACCGCGCGGCGCGTGCGTGGTGGAGACCCCGTTGACGTACACGGCTTTGCCGGGCTGGGGCAGGGCCCACATCGTCGGGGCTTCGTTGCGGGCCTGGGTGTAGAGCTGGCTCAAGGGCCCGCCTGCAGGAGCGAGGGCCGCGCGCAGCTGGAAGTCGGGCTGGATGGTCAGTGCGCTGCGGAACGCGTCGACGGCGAAGGCCCGGTTGCCCTTCACGAAGGCATACACCCCTTCGAGGCGCAGGAATGCCGCCGCGTGCGGAGGGTGGACGAGCTCGCCGAGGCACACCACGGTCTCGACGGCCAGGTTGCGGTTGGCGTCGAGCCCGGCGTCGTCGAGGTCGACCAGCGCGAACTCGGCCTGCTCGACGTACCGCTGGATGGTGACGGTGGACGAGGGACCGCTCGGACAGGGCGTCTGGGCGGCCGCGATCGAGGGGAGGGTCGCCAGCAGGCCCGTCAGCACGAGGGCTCTGACGTTCATGAGCGCTCCGCCGGCAGGGTGAGGAGCGTGACTCCGTCTGCGATGGGCACCAGGGTGAGGTGGACGCGGTCGTCGTCCCGGCGAGCGGCGTTGAAGGCCTGGATTGCGCGGGTGCTCTCGCTCTCGGGATCGTCTTCGACCACCGCCCCGTTCCAGAGCACGTTGTCGACCGCGATGAATCCACCGGGCCGGACCAGCTTCAGGGCGAGCTCGTAGTAGTGCTCGTAGTTCTCCTTGTCGGCGTCGATGAACGCGAAGTCGAACTGCTGCCCCTCTTCGACGAGGGCCTGGAGCGTGTCGCGGGCATCCCCGAGCCGCAGATCGATCTTGTGGTCGACCCCGGCCTGCTTCCAGTACCGGCGCGCGATGTCGGTCCACTCCTTCGACACGTCGCACCCCACGACCCGGCCGTCGTCGGGCAGGACTTCGGCGACGGCCAGGCTGGAGTACCCCGTGAACACGCCCACCTCGAGGTAGCGCGTGGCCCCGCTGATCAGCGCCAGGGTCTGAAGGAACGCCCCTTCGAGGGGTGCGATCTGCATGTTGGACTGGGCCATCTGAGCGGTCTGCTCACGAAGAGCGGCGCGGACGGGGGTCTCGCGGCACCCCATCGCGGCGACGTAGTCGGAGAGGGCAACGTTCTCGATACCCGTCGTGGTGGACATGGACCCTCCGGGCGGTGTGCTAACCGCTGACCCTACAGATCGACGACCTGATCCGGAACGAGGGAGGCGAGAGGGAGCGCCCCGTGGTGGGTGAGGATGCACACCCGGTCGGTCCGGTGGTGGTCCAGCCAGCGGCAGAGCGCGTCGACGCCGGGGGCATCGAGGTTCGCCAGCGTCTCGTCGAACAGCACCACCGGGGGATCGCCTGCCAGGGCTGCGAGCACTTCGGCTTTTCGGCGCATGCCGGTGCTGGCCTGGGCCAGGGGAAGGTCGCCGGGCAGGTCGAAGGCCTCCCGCAGTGGCGTGCCGTTCCAGGCCTCACAGTCGGCGCGACGCAGGTCGGCCCACCATCGCCACGCCTCGTCGACGGTCAGGAATCCCGGGAGCTCCAGACGAGCGGGCACGAACCCGATCCGGCCCCGCGCCACCGGGTCGATCTCGGGGTCGCCGCCCAGAACGCGCACCTCGCCGGCGTGTCGGGGGATGGCGGCGCACAGGGCGCGCAGCAGCGAGGTCTTGCCCGACCCGTTCGCGCCCCGCAGGTGCACGATCCCCGCGTCGAGCGACAGGTCGAGGGGCCCCAGGACGGGTCCGGAGCCGTAGCGGACGGTGAGCCCGGCACAGTGGAGGAGGGTCATCGGCGCTCCAGGCGTCGGTGGGTGTCGAAGAGGAAGACGAGCACGAGCAGCACGGCCAGCAGGTGTTGGAAGGTCCCCAGGGCTGCGGGGATCGGCCCGATCCCGAACACCACGGTCGACGCGACGGCGGCGGTGATGCCGTGGGAGGCGAGGGCTTCGCGTCTGGCCTGGTCGGGTTGGCGGATCGATGCGTGGACTGCAGCGGAGGCGAGCACGGCGGCCAGGAGCAGCAGGCGTCCCGTGCCGGCTGGACCCGTGGCGATTCCCCCTGCGAGGACCCCCGCCAGGACGGGGGCGAGGGGCAGGAAGGCCGTGATCAGCAGCGCTGCGACCCGCTCGGCAGAGGACACGGGATGGCGACGGTCCAGCTGGCGCACGCCGTGGATCCGGGCCAGCTCGCCGAGCAGGATGCCGCAGCCCATGCCGGATGCCGCCAGCAGCAACCGGCCGCCGGTCTCGATGCTGGGGGCGTCGAAGCTGCGATGGAGCGCGTGCTGGATGAACCCGCTGACCAGGAACAGCGCGCCAGCCATCGCCATCGGTCGGACTCCGTGGGTGCGCAGCAGACCTCGAACATCGTTCTGGACGAGGGCCAGGACGGGAACGAAGGGCCGAGCATGGCGGCGGACGAGGTCGGGCAGTCCCCACGCGAAGGACGCGCGAGCGGGCCGGAGGGGTCGCGCGCGACGTAGCGCCCGGCCGATTCCGGGAAGGATTCCGGGAAGGACGGCGAGGCTTCCGATGGCTGGGAGGACGGCCCAGGGCCCCGTGCAGAGCGCTGCGAGACCGAGTGGAACGAGCGCCCAGGGCGTGCGGGCCAGGACTCCGAGGGCGATGAGTGCTGTGCAGAGGCCGATCGAGAGTGCGGGGATCGGGCCCAGGAGTGCGCCGACGATGGTGACGGGGAGGACGGCGATCCACGCGGGGACGAGGGCCACGCCGGCGAGTCGGGCGTCGGAGAGGGGGAGCCGCCAGACGTAGGCGCTACCGGGTCCGTAGAGGACCGGTCGCAGGATCGGCCCGGCGGACACGGCTCCGATGGTGGTGAGGCCTGCTACCGCCCCCGACCGCACGGCCAACGAAGCGGTCTGGGCGCGCTCCAGGGTCGCGGGCCAGTCGACGACGGCGTCCAGCTGGCTGATCGCGAAGGCCAGCGCGACGAGGCCGGGCATGGTGCGCGCGGCGGTGTCGGGGAGCCAGGTGCGGAGGAGGACGACCATCGGCGAACCGTACGACGCTCACCCCGCGGATCTTGCCTGCTCATCGGGTTCTACGGAAGGCGGGCGAAGGACCCGGTAGAGGAAGAGCAGCTGTCCGATGAATCCGGTGAACACCACGAGCAGCCCCCAGAGCAGCCGCTCGTTGCTGTCCAGATCCGCCTGCAGGACGAGCCACACGTACACACCCATCAGCGCGATCATCAGCACCATCGTGAACAGGTGCAGGAGCCCGACGATCGCGAAGCCCACGGTGTAGACCAGCATGAATCCGGCCAGGATGACGCTCGCGAGCTCGGGGGCCTGCTGGCCGAGAGCGCCCACACCCGCCATCGCCATCATTCCGACGGCGGTGGCGAGCCACAGGACGAAGAAGAACAGGACGTACAGCGGAGGCCAGACGGTGGCGGCACGGAGCCATCGCCATCTCGAATCGGTGAGGGGTGAAGTCTCGGTGGACAGGTGGACCTCCTCGAAGAACGTGGCCGCGGGCGCGGGTTCGTCAATCCCAGTACCGAGCCCTCGACCCGCGAGGCCGTTAACGAATCGCATGCTGCGATCGATGACCGGCTACGGGCGCGGAGAAGCCAGCGCGAACGACCTCACTGTGGTCGTCGAGCTGAAGAGCGTCAACAACCGCTTCCGCGACATCAACCTGCGGTCTCCGCGGGAGTACCTCGCCCTCGAGCCGCGGATCAACGCGCTGCTCAAGGACTCGTTCGCGCGCGGTCGGATCGATGCCTACGTACGTCGGACGGTCGGCGCCACCCGGCAGCGGGTCGTGGCGGATGCCGGCCTCGCCAACGAGTACGCCCTCGTCATCAACGACGTCGTGCAGCAGATGGTCGGGTTCGTCGAGCGCGAGGTGCCGTTCACGTTCATCCTGTCCCAGCCGGGCGTCATGACCATCGACGAAGCCCCGGTCGACGTCACGCTGGAGTGGGACGTCGTCGAGATCGCGGTGCAGTCCGCCATCGCCGACCTGCTGCACATGCGCGAGGAAGAAGGCAGCACGATCCGCACGGACTTCGAGGAGATGCTCGATCAGTGCGGCCAGACCGTGGGCGAGATCGAAGCCGCGTCCAAGGGCATCAACGAGCGGCTGCAGAAGAAGCTCACCCGCCGCATCAACCGGCTGCTGGGCGACCAGGCCGACCCGTACCGCATCGCGCAGGAAGCCGCGCACCTGGCCGACAAGGCCGACGTGGCCGAAGAGGTCAGCCGGCTGCGCAGCCACATCGATCAGTTCCGGCAGACCCTGGACGTCGACGAGCCCATCGGCCGCCGCCTCGACTTCCTGCTGCAGGAGATGAACCGCGAGATCAACACCATCGGCTCGAAGGCGGCGGAACACCCGGTCAGCCAGCGCGTGGTGGTGATGAAGAGCGTGCTCGAACGGATGCGAGAGCAGTCCGCCAACGTGGAGTGACCGTGTCCATCGAGCCGCTTCGCCTCTCGCCTCCCGATCGGGGCGTGCTGTTCGTGGTCTCCGGGCCTTCGGGTGTGGGCAAGTCCACGCTGCTCAAGGCCGCGCTCGCTCGGATTCCCGGGCTGTCGTTCTCGGTCAGCGCCACCACCCGGGAGCCCCGGGAGGGCGAGGTCGAAGGCGTCGACTACCAGTTCCTGTCGACCGAGGACTTCGAGCGGCTCGTGGAGGAGGACGCGTTCCTGGAGCACGCGCGGGTCTACGACCGGTTCTACGGCACGCTTCGGCGGCCCACACTGCTGGCGATGAAGCGCGGAGACTCCCGGATCCTCGACATCGACGTGCAGGGTGCGAGGCAGGTCCGGTCCCGGCTCCCAGAGGCCGTGCACATCATGGTCGTCCCGCCGGACATCGCCACGCTCGAGGAGCGGTTGCGGTCGCGGGGCACCGACTCCGACGAAGTCATCGCGCGCCGCATGGCTCAGCTGTCGGGGCAGCTCGGAGCGGTGGGCGAGTTCGACTACGTCATCGTGAACGACGACCTCGAGGCCGCGCACGCGAGCTTCCAGGGCGTGCTGCTGGCCGAGATGTGCCGCGCGGGACGCCGGTTGTCGTGGGTGGAGCGCTTCAGCCCGCTCTCCGGCTGAGCCGCAACGCGCTGTTGCAGTCCTCGATCCTGTCCAGATGGGGAGGGAAGGAGGGGGTTTGCGTCGCGTGTTCTGCAGCTAGACTTGTGTCTGGGAGGCGCCGACTTGGCCACGATCTCCGACATCCTGGAGCGCATCCAGACCTACTCCCCCGACGCCGACGTCGGGAGGGTCATGAATGCCTATCTGCTCTCCGCGCAGGCTCACGCCGGCCAGAAGCGGAAGAGCGGAGAGCCCTATCTGTCGCATCCGCTGGCGGTCGCGATGATCCTCGCCGACCTGCGCATGGACGTCGACACGATCGCCACCGCCCTGTTGCACGACGCGCTGGAAGACAACCCCATCACCAAAGAGGAGATGGCGGCCGAGATCGGGCACACCATCACCGAGCTGGTCGATGGCGTCACCAAGATGGGCAAGCTGAAGTTCCGCAGCAAAGAAGAGCTCGCGGCCGAGAACTTCCGCAAGATGATGCTCGCGATGAGCAAGGATCTCCGGGTGATCCTGGTCAAGCTCGCCGACCGCACCCACAACATGCAGACGCTGGAGCACCACCGCCCCGAGAAGCAGAAGCAGATCAGCCGCGAGACCATGGAGATCTTCGTGCCCATCGCCAACCGGCTGGGCATCACGCGGCTCAAGATCGAGCTCGAAGACCTCTGCTTCCGCTACCTGCACCCCGACGGCTACGCTCAGGTCGACGCGTTCCTCGACAAGACCGCCGCCGACCGCGAGACGTACACCAAGCGCGTCGTGTCCGAGCTGCAGGACCTGATGGACGCCAACCAGATCGAGGGCGACGTCAGCGGTCGGGCCAAGCATCGGTTCAGCATCTACAAGAAGATCCAGCGGTCCGGCATCGAGCTGTCCGAGGTCGCCGACCTGCTGGCGTTCCGCGTCATCGTCCCCGATCTGGGCGCCTGCTACGCGGCTCTCGGGATGATCCACGCCACCTGGCCGCCCGTGCCGGACCGGATCAAGGACTACATCGCGCGGCCCAAGGCCAACGGCTACCAGTCGCTGCACACCACCGTGATCGGGCCCGAAGAACGGCGGGTCGAGGTGCAGTTCCGCACGGCCGACATGCACCGCATCGCCGAAGAGGGCATCGCGGCGCACTGGCGCTACAAAGAGGGGCACCTCGCGCTCAAGCCCGAGGATCTCGCCACCATCGCGAAGATCCGCAACGTGTTCGAGGGTGCGCAGGAGGTCGAGGACGCCACCGAGTTCATGGAGACCATCAAGGCGCAGTTCTACGCCGACGAGGTCTTCATCTTCACGCCCCAGGGCGACGTGAAGCGGTTCCCCCAGGGGGCCACGGCCCTCGACTTCGCGTACGCCGTACACAGCAAGGTCGGGCATCACTGCACCGGAGCCAAGGTGAACGGCCGGATGGTGCCGCTGCGCTACGAGCTGCAGTCCGGCGACACCGTCGAGATCCTCACCTCCCAGAACCAGGAGCCCAACCGCGACTGGCTCGAGATCGCCAAGACCTCCCGTGCGATCAGTAAGATCCGCCGTCACCTGCGTCAGCGCGAGGCCGAGCAGGGGGCCCGCATCGGGCGCGAGATGCTCGAAGGCGAGCTGCGTCGCAACGGCTGGAGCCTGCAGCGCGTCGAGAAGGAGGGCAACCTCGCGGCCATCATGAAGCGTCGGGGGCTCGGTGATCTCGACCAGCTGTTCGTCGAGGTCGCCAAGGGCGGTCTGACGCTCACCCAGGTGGCGCGCGACCTGCTCCCAGAAGGCGAGTACACCAGCAACGAGCCCCAGCAGCAGGGCTTCGCAGCCAACCTCCTCGGCCGGTTGTCGGGGCGGAGCAGCGCACGCAGTCCGGTCTTGATCTCGGGCGAGGACGGGCTGCTCGTGACCTTCGCGCGCTGCTGTTCACCGCTGCCCGGCGAGCCGGTGGTGGGCTTCATCACGAGGGGTCGGGGCATCACGGTGCACAAGATGGGGTGTGCGCAGCTCGAGACCATGGACGCCGACCGGCGCATCCCGGTGGAGTGGGAGCAGAGCAACGACTCCCGGCACAGCGGCACGATCGAGATCTACTGCACCGACCGTCCGGGCATGCTGGCGAACATCACCAAGCTCTGCGAGCAGCAGCAGGTGAACATCAACCGGGCCGAGGCGCGCAACCTGCCGAACGACGGCGCGAACGTGAGCCTTGAGCTGTCGGTGCGCGACGTGAGCGAGCTGACGCGGTTGATCCGGAACATCGAGAAGATCCAGGGGGTCGAGGCCGTCCACCGGGTGACCGGGTAGGTCTCCGGTTGGAGCTTTGGTCGCCGGGGCTTCGGGGGGTGCCCTCCGGGCGGGTTGCCGCAGAGGACGCCGAGGGCGGACGGGAGTTCGGGTTGCGGACGCGGGACGGAAGCGCGCGACTGCTCGGAAGAGACGGCGTCGTCGGAGTCGCAGAGCGCCAGTGTGGCTGGGAGGTCGGTGGGACCGCCGTGTGCGAGCGCTGTGTTGTGAGGGCGGCGAGGTCGTGCCGCCGTCTTGGACGGTCGACTCGCTGGGCGATTCGGGGAGGCGTTCGTGGATGCGCACCACGTGAGGATCTATAGTGGATCGCTTCGCGGTCTGGGTGATTGATTAGGTTCGAGGCTGTTTATGGTGTTGTCTTGTGGTTGCGCTGCTGGTGGGCATCGAGAGGGGTCGTGTACGGTTCGCGGAGCCGTCGTTCGGCGGCGTCAACCAATCGGTATGGAAATACCTAAGGACTGCCACATGATTCGTGCTCTCTCTCTCTCTTCGCGCTGACTTCCGCTAGCGCTAGCGCCTTTGCGGCGCCCACCTCTATTCCCTTCACCGAGCACTTCGGGACCGGCTACTCGAGCCATGGGTGCGCGAGCCAATGGGACGGCAAGTGCGAAAACGGATGGATCGCCTTTGGCGATACCGACTCGGTAGCGCTCGAAACTGGCCCTGGCGGGGATGTCGTTCTCTCCATCACGCCGCACTCGGGATCGGTCAACGCAAACGGAATCACGCGACGGTTCTCGGTGACCCCTGGCAAGCACATCGAGGCCGGCGCGGAGGTGGTTGCTGTCGCCGCCAATGGCGGTAAGGCCGAAGTCAGCATTCAGATGAAGTTCCGGCGCGCGAACGGTTCGCTCATCAGCACCAAGATCGCCTCGTTCACGATCACCAACGAACACACGATCTCGATGTCGGAGGTCGCGCCGGCCCAGGCAGCTACTGTCGACATTGCAACCGGAGCGAACAACAGCACCTACTGGTCGCTGTCACCCAAATTCCCAAACTGGTGGGTGTTGTTCCCCGGTCATGATGATGGGGGGACCTGTGAGCAACCTGACTGTGAGCCTTGCAACATCAGCTGTGGTGCTGGGAAGGTCCCAGTCGACAAGTGCGAAGCCGAGGGCTTTCCGCTCTGCTACACAATCGACACTTGCTACTGTGGCGATCAAGAGGACTTCGAGTCCGACAATCAGGACGAATCCCTCTACGGGCCGTTCTAGGTCGAGGTCTAGGCGCTCTCGATGAAGTTCTCGTTGCCAAGGTGGGTGGCTGGGCTGGGCTTGCTCCTACTCATGGGGCTGTTGGTGCTCTGGGCTCTTCTCGGTCCCAACGCCCCGAATCCGCCCCATGGCGATGGGAACGATCCGATGGGGGTGAGGGAACCGCAGCGGACTGTGATGCCTGTTGCACGCCCGTCTGTATCCAGTCACTGACCATTCTCGTCGTCTGACCGGACGTTCGCTACCTTCGTCGAGTGCTCTGACCTACGTCATCAGGAACTGTCCGGGTGGAACCGGCTCGAACCGGCCCGCCTCCACCGCCTGACGCCATCGCATTGGCGTCAGCTCCGCGACCCGGGTCGCCGGCCAGTTCGGCAAGCGCTGGAAGAGGTCGTGCAGGTACAGCAGCGGGACGACTCCCTGCAGCTTCGCGCTCTCGATCAGCGAGTACCACCCCGCAGCCGCGACCGCGCCGCCCTCCGAGCGAGAGAACATCCAGTTCTTCCGGCCCACGACCGCCTGGCGGAGCAGCAGCTCGCTGATGTTGTTCTGAAGTGGCACCCGACCGTCCTCGAGGAAACGGTGCATCCTGCTCTTTTGGCTGATCCCGTACCCGCACGCCTTCGACAGCAGGCTCGTCGGACGCAGATTCGGGCTCAGCTCCTCGATGAACCCGTAGACTCCATCCACCAGGGGTGCCGAGCGTTCCTTGCGAATCGCGAGGCGGTCGTCCGGGTCGAGCGTCTTCAGCTCCCGCTCGATCATGAACAGGTCCTGGATGGTCGGCAGGACCGCCTTCGCTTTCGGCTCGAGGATGGCGGCTGTCGTGAAGTACCGGCGGAAGTGGCTCCAACACCCGCCCCGCTCCAGACCCAGCTCGGCTTCCGCGAGGTTGTACTCGCTGCCGCCGTCCGCGATGAGGGTTCCGCCCTCGAACCCGAGCTCCGACAGAATGGTCTTCGGGTGCACGCCCTTCTTGTTCGGCGAGAACGCGTAGAAGGCCTGGCGCTGATCGGTGAACACCCACAGGCGGCCCTTCCGCAGCGTCCCGTCGCCCTTGTCCTGAACCGGGTGCCCCGTGTCGTCCGACAGCACGAGCTGGTCTTCGACGACCTGCTTGCTGAGTGCCTCGACGACCGGTCGGACCTGCTCGAATCCGCGCAGGAGCCAGCCGGCGAGGACGTTGGTGCCGAACGGCATTCCCTGACGGGCGAAGCGCTTGCTCTGGCGGTTCAGCGGCAGATGGTCTTCGTGCTTGTCGACGATGACGCGGGCGAGCAGCCCGTCATCGCACATCGAGCGCGGCAACAGGAACGGCTCGGACGCGGCGTACGTCCCGGCCTCGGGGTGGTTCGGGCAGGCGCACTGCTCGCGCTCGACCTCGAGGATCTCGAAGTGCCCCGGGACCCAGCGGGTGCGATGCGACGTGGTCGTTCCGGTGACCTTCAGACCCTGCCCGCAGGAGAGGCAACTCGCCTCTGCCACGGGAACGGTGACCTTCTTCTTCGGCAGGTCGAGGTCCTTCAGCTTCCGACGACCTCTTCGCGGATGCCCACCGTTCTTCCGAGACTTCCTGCGTCCGTCGGTGGGCTCGTCGTCTGCACTGTCTTCGTCCGCGGCTTCCAGCTCGGGGTCGCGAGGCGGGACCTCGATGTCGTCGTCCTCGAAGAGCCGCTGCTGGTTCTGGTCGGCGATGAATCGTTCGGCCTGGGCGAGCTCGCGCTGCTTCTGGATGAGCTCGAGGGCGCGCGTCAGCTTGTCGTTGATCTGCTGTACCGCCTCGAGCTTCCGTTTCAGCTCCTCGAGCTCCTCGAGCTGCTCGCTGAAGCGTTCTGCCTGCTCGCGATTGCGCGCCTCACTCTGCGCCAGCTTCTGACGCAAAGCGGTGTTTTCATCCAGGACTTCAGCGAGGCCGGCCATGCCAGCACCTAACGCTTTCGAGGGGGTGTGTCACGCTGATTCTTAGGATTCCAACGGCTCAGTCGGCGCACATTCGAGAGGTCCAGGCCCTCCAGGAGAGCCGCGAGCTCGGCACGCGTCATTCGAACGGTTTCACCGTCCCCAGAGGGCCAGACGAACCGTCCCCGCTCCAACCGCTTGTAGGCCAAGGTGAACCCGCCGTGCGTCCAGATCAACGCTTTAAGTGCGTTCTTCCGCTTGTTTCGGAAGAGCACCAGGGTTCCATCGAGCGGCTCTTCACCGAGCTGCTCGACGGCTGCGGCGAGCCCATCGATCTGCTTGCGGAAGTCGACAGGGTCGAGAGCCACGACGATGCGCCCGGGAATGGGAACGATCATGCGAGCACCTCGACGACGCGACGGAGCAGCTCGAGGTCGTCATGGTCATGGACGAAGATGTCCGCCTGCCCGACTCGGACACGGAGTCCGTCCTTGTCGCCAGTGGGCAGTGGCTGTTCATCCTCGACGAGGACGACCTCGGCAAGGCGGGGAGCCGGGTCGGACTCGCGCTTCTGGCGGCGAAGATTCCAGCGCCACCAGGCGAGCGTGTTCGGGTTGTAGCCCTCGCGCCTGGCGAACTCGCGAAGCGAGAGCTCCGAGTGCTGTGCGCGGGCGAGAACTGCGGACCATCGTTGGGCGGCTTGCGACATGGGATTCTACCTCCGCCGCGAACGTCACCTGCTCGCCCAGATTCGGCGAAGATGGCCAGTGACTGGATACGCCCGTCTGCCGATGAGCCGGTTGTGGAGGATGGGGCCGATGAAGCCTGTCCCGAATCACGGGACCAGTTCCGTCGCACAACTGGGAAGATGCTTGACGAGTGTCGTGAATCGCTCGACAACTTGGGATGCGAGCCGCCGTTGGCGTTCAGCGACGCGGACGTCGCAACTCCGGTCCAAGTCTTCGAGAAGGTGTCTGGAAGGATGGAGGAGTGCGGCATTGACTCGTCGAAATACCTCGTGGATTGTACCGAGTTTCCCTGCGTGCTCTTCGCCAGAGGCGATTCGATGGAGGGAGTTCGCGAGTGTGTCGGGGTTCCGGCTCCGGACCCCACAGAACTCGATCCGTCTGTGCAGACGGACCTCGTCGGCATCACTATGGTCCCAACTCGATCCGTGACCAATCTGGAGGACGCCATTGAAGCGCGTTCTCGGATCCGTGCCGTCCGGGCGGCATCCTATCGCCCCTCGGCACACGGGCTCCTCTCCACCGCTCTTTGGCCCGGTTGCGACGACGCCGCCGGAATCCAGGAAGGTTCAGGCGATTGCGATGTGGTTGCACGACTCGCTGGCTGTCAGGAGATGCCTGACCTGGCCGTGTCCCAACTCCAGCGGGAAGACCATATCGAGCGTGCTCAGCAGTACATCGAGGACCTTGCGGCTCGATGTGGCACGTTCGAGGAGTCCGATTGGTTCCTGGACTGTAGTCGAGTCCCCTGCGTGCTCGGCTTCGACGCACAGGCACTCGATGAGCAGGGCATCGCTGTTGAGCGCGCGTTGTGTATGGACGACATCATCGGCACGGCGACGATTTTGACAAACCCGAATCACGAGGGAGGGGTGACGATGCTCCCGCTACACGCTGTCGCCGACGAAACTCTGGCGGACCGGTTGAAGCACCGCTGGAAGGCTCAGGGAAGTCGCCGATGGGAAGAGGTTGGCAAATACTTGGGGGCGAGACTCGCGTCGGAACGCGCGAAGTAGCGTTAATGAGACAGCTTGGTACCCATCATGACCCTTCGAAGAGCCGCCGGGCTTCAACGCTCGGGAGAATTGACCCCCTCGTGCTCGTGAGAACTGACCCCCCTCGCCGTCGGGCGGGCGGGCGGTGACTCCTGGGGCGGAGGCGCGAGCCGATGCCCAGGAAGAAGCCATGCCGGATCTGCCGCCGCTGGTTCGAGCCACACCCGCGAGCGGGAGCGCGCCAGCGAGTCTGTTCGGGTTGCCAGCGGGAGCGCCATCGGCGCTCCTGTGCGGACTGGCACGCCAGAAACCCTGACTACGACAAGAAGCGTCGCCTACGGGATGCCGCCGGGCTCGACCGCGCGGCGGATGCTGTCTCATCCCCGCCACCAACAACGCTGGGGCCGGGATCTGTCTCTCGCTGGATGACCGCATCCCGATGACCGACACCGGTCCTGCCACTGGGACAGCGGCGTAGCCGCGTGGCCGGAGGCCACACCAACCGCGGGGGTCCGGGGGAACGGCAGTGACGGGGCGGAAGCGCAGCGGACGCACCGTCACGGCCGCCGTTCCCCCGCTCAGCCCACAGGGGCGCGGTACAACCAGCTGTGCTCGTGCTCCACCACGAAGGACCGCGTCCGGGACATGGCTGGCATCGCCATGGGACCACGTCGAAGGCCCTCTTCATCTTCGACGAGGGCCAGCTGCGCCTCGTGCTCCTTCGGAAGCAGCGCTGGCTGCACGTTGCATCCGGAACGACCCGCCACGACCGGCCGTTCTGGGACATCCCTCGCCACGCCTTCGCGATGGATGTCGTCGTGCTCACCCTCGCCGCCTGGCTGGTCGCTGGCGCGGGACTGCACAACACCGACTGGCCCTGGACCAAGGCCAGGCCCGCACGCAGGACGGTCCAGCGATGGGCCAGCCACCTCGCGCCCCACGCCGACGCGTGGCTTCAGCAGGCCCGGGCACGCATCCTCGACTTCGTCGCGCCACGACCCATGGAAGAACTCCTCCCGGCGGGGGGAATCCCCCCACCGAGAAGAGTGTGCGCGTTCAGCCAGGGCAACGTCCACACCGCCGGCAAGCTTCGTGACGTCGTCTGGCTACTCAAAAACGTAGCGCAATCCCTTCCTATCCCGCTTCTCGATCTCCTGGGCGTGGCGCGCTGGAGGTGGCCATGAAGCTCCACATTCACCGACCAGCCTGATCCACCCCCAGCGGTGGAGATGGCGCACTGCGGTCGCTCCTTCCGGCCACGATGGCCCGGAGCCCATCCCACAGACGGTGTCGTCGATCCGAATTCCGAGCTTCGCGACCCTCGGATTCCCCAACCCCGGAGGAATCCATGCCGATGAAGAAGCCCCCGTCCGAACTGGCCCTGTTGCGGTTCCAGGTCATCAGCGCCTACCTCAGCCTCGACCCGCCGCGCGGACAGCGAACCGCCGTCCTGCAGCAACTCGCCGACAAGACCTGGACCCTGCCCGATGGACGAACCGTCCAGTTCGCCGCAGAGACCCTGCGCGGCTGGGTCCGTCGGTTCCGCAATGGCGGTCTCGAGGCCCTGGAGAACGCGTCTCGCAAGCGGCCCGGCGTCCAGGTCCTCGACGACAACCAGAAGACCCTGATCTGCCGCCTCAAGCGCGATGTCCCGTCCCGCTCCCTCGACCGCATCATCGAGATCGCCGAAGACACCAACCTCATCGAACCGGGTGTCCTGTCCCGCTCGACCGTGCACCGCGTGCTCCGGGCACACGGGCTGTCCAGGCGAAAGCGCGCTGAGACCTCGACCGATGACCTCGATCGCTTCGAAGCCGCCTTCCCCAACGACCTCTGGCAGTCCGACATGCTGTCCGGCCCCTGGCTGCCCGACCCCGACAACCCCGGGAAGCGCAAGAAGGCCTGGCTGCACGCCTGGCTCGACGACCACTCCCGCCTGCTCATCGCCGGCCGCTGGGCGTTCAAGTCCGACCTGCACGTTCTCGAGCTGTCGTTCCGTGAAGCCCTTCGCCGATGCGGACTTCCCAAGCGCGTCTACTACGACAACGGCGGACCCTACATCAGCCACCACATGAAGCAGATCGTCGGCGTCCTGAGTAATCAACGGCCGATCTACACCACCGCCAACCGCCCGGAGGGTCACGGCAAGATCGAGGCCTTCAATCGCTTGTGTCGCGCCGCGTTCGTCGACGAGGTGAAGGCGTCTTCGATCACCACTCTCGATGAGCTGAACACCGCGTTCAACGCCTGGAAGGACCTCAAGTACAACCGGCGTCCGCACAGCGAGGTCGGACAGACTCCGTGGGACCGATGGCGCGCGGAGCCCGGCCGCATCGAGACCGTCTCGGAGCGGCTGATCACCGAAGCCTTCCTGTTCCGGACGAAGCGCACGACCGACAAGTCCGGCGTACTGAAGCTGTTCGGCACCCAGTTCCAGGTGGGCCCGGAGCTGGCCCGGCGGCGCGTCGAGGTGCGCTACGACCCCGAGCGGATGGAGACCATCGAGGTCTGGCACGGGGACACGTTCCAGGAGCGGGTCCGACCGCTCGAGGTCACGCCCAACCGCAGACCGCGAGCGGAGCAGGACCCCATCGAGCCCGCGCCAGACGGCCCGGTCGTGGACTGGCTCGGCCATCTGGCCGACCAGCACGAGCCGATCCCCGAGCACGACACCATCGAGGCCGCCCTGGCCGAGCGCCGCCAGCAGGACGCCGCGGTCGCGGACGTCTTCGAGCGCCTGCTCGATCCCGAGGTCTACGACGAGGGCGAGGTCCACGAGTTCATCGGTCGGTACGGTCCCTTCGAGCCCGAGACCATCGAAGAGCACGTGCGCTTCGCCATCGAGATCGGCGGTTCGGACCAGCACATCCACACGGTGCTGTCGGGTCTTCGCAAGGCGCTGGGAGGTGTGGCATGAACACGCCCACCGTCCCGCCCGCGCAGAAGCGCAGGCTGCAAGCGCACTTCGGCTTCACGGGCCTTCCGTTCCGGAAGAACGTCAAGGCGCACAACATGTTCGACTCGCAGTCCCAGCGCGAGCTGCGCCACGGCCTGCACCTGTGGCTGGAGGTTCGCGGCCTCGGCCTGGTCACGGGCCCCAGCGGAGTCGGCAAGTCGATCTCGTTGCGGCGCTTCGTCGGCGAGCTCCCGAGCGATCGATACGCGGTGCATCACTTCGGTCAGATCCCGACGACGCCGATGGGCTTCCTGCGGGCGTTGGCGCGTCACCTGGAGCTTCGGTCCCGGCTCCATCTGGCGGACCTGTTCGAGGACATCCGCGAAGCCCTGGCGCGTCACGAGGACGAGCACGGCACGCATCCGGTGCTGGTGCTGGACGACGCGGAAGGGATGCGGTCGGCGACGCTGGATCTGGTTCGGCGGCTCACCGCGCACGAACTGGACGGCCGTGAGCCGGTGAGCATCCTGCTGGTCGGTACGGAGCGGCTGCTGGACACGCTTCGCGACCCGGTGCTGAACCCGCTGCGCAACCGCTTCGGCTACGCCCACCAGCTGCGCGCCTTCGGCAGGGAGGACGCCCAGAACTACGTGCGGCATCACGTCACGGCGTCGGGCGGGATGGACGCGCTGTTCTCGGATTCAGCGGTGACCGCGCTCTTCAACGGCTCGCAGGGCGTGCCCCGCCAGCTGAACCAGCTCGCGCTGCAGGCGCTGATCGAGGCCGTGGTGCAGGGCCACGATGCGGTCGACGGACGGCTGATGAAACGCGTGATGAAGGCGCACCCGCTCTACGCGGCGACGCGCGGCGGGTAGTCCAACCCGGGACACGGACGAGCAGCGTGTTTCACGCGGTGGAGACGGCGCTCTTCGTCCGCATGGGACACGGACGAGCAGCGTGTTTCACGCGGTGGAGACGGCGCTCTTCGTCCGCATGGGACACGCTGAATGCCCGTGTCCCACGGCTGTCTGGCGCTGCCCAGTGGGACACACCGCAATCGCGGATCCCACGTGCACCACCGGTGGACGAGGCTGGGATTTCAGCGGGCCAGGAAGCCGGTACGAGACAGGATGCGGACGACCCCATTGACGCCGTGATCTGGCCCGTCGTCGAGCGCGCGATCGGCCCTGCGCACCGGACGGTCATCGAGGCGATCGCGCGACTTCTCGCCGGCTCCGCGCGAGACGCAGTGCGTCCGGAAACGCCTTCCAGCATGGATGAATCGGGCAAACAACTGAACAGGCGTTCGCGAGACGCAGTGCCTTCGGAAACGCCTGCCAGCATGGACGAATCGCCGGAAGTTCCCCCTCCACGACGCGAGACGCAGCCTGCAAGGGATGGCCCCGATCCCTGACGCTCCACAGGGAGGCGCTCATGGCCATCACCCTCGAACTCGATCAGCTCGTGCTCAGGCATGCCGACCTCCGGGTCGTCGACCGCGGACGACGCGCCCGGCTCGCTGCCAGCCTCGCGGCCGAAGGCCAGCGAGAGCCCGTGCTCGTCGTGCAGGAGGGCGACCAGTACGTGCTGATCGACGGCTACGTGCGGGTGGCCGCGCTCGGCAAGCTGGCCGAGGACACTGTTCAGGCCGTGGTCATCGACGTCGAGGAGGTCGACGCGCTCGTTCTCACCTGGCGGCTCCAGCGCTCACGTCGTCGGTCCGCCATCGAAGACGGCTGGCTCGTGCGCGAGCTCGTCGAGGGCCACGGACTGTCGCAGGTCGAGGTCGCGCGGCGACTGCAGCGCTCGAAGGGCTGGATCAGCGAGCGGCTCGCCCTCGTGAACGTGCTGCCCGAGGAGGTCCAGGAGGCCGTCAGGACCGGACAGATCGCCGCCCGGGGCGCGATGCGCTTCCTCGTCCCGATGGCGCGCCGGTCGAAGGACCACTGCGTGCGGCTGGTCGCCGGCCTGAACGGCGAGAGGCTCTCGGTCGACGACATCGAGCGCCTCTACAAGGCCTGGTTGGATGCGGATGCAGCGCTGCGGGACCGCATCGTCGATCACCCGCTGCTGTACCTGAAGGTCGAAGCCGCCCCGAAGCAGAAGCGCGAGCCCACGCCGCTCGAGGAGCTGGCGACGGCGCTGGAGAGCATCAGCGGCGGTTGCCGTCGGGTGCGCAAGCGTCTGCGAGAGGGAGTGTTCGCGGGGGCGAACGATGGGGAGCGGAGGACCGTCGCTCGGAGCTGGCGGGAGACGGCTCTTGCCTTCGAGGGGCTCGTCGAAGCCATCGCCGGGGAGGTCGCCGATGCTTGACCACGCCACCCGGAGCGCGATCCTCGAGCTTCACGCCAAGGGACGCGGGACCAAGCGGATCGCCAGGGAGCTCCGCATCTCTCGCAACAGCGTGAAGAAGGTCATCGCCTCCGGGCAGGTGGCGGTACCGCCGCTGGAGCGGGACTCCGTGCTCGACCAGCACGTCGAGCGGATCCGCACGTTGCACCAACTCTGCCGCGGCAACTGGGTGCGGGTTCACGAGGAACTGGGAGTGGACGTCGGGTACTCGACGCTGACGGCCTTCGCGCGCCGGATGGGGATCGGCGTCGCCGAGAAGCGGCGGACCGGGCGGTACACGTTCGAGCCCGGCGAGGAGATGCAGCACGACACCTCGCCCCACCGCGTCGTCGTGGGAGGCAAGGAGCAGAAGCTCGAATGCGCGAGCTTGATCCTTTGCTACTCGCGTCTGATGTACGCGCAGTGCTTCGAGCGCTGGCGGCGGTTCGAGGTGAAGCTGTTCCTCACCGAAGCCCTGCAGTACCTCGGCGGGGCCGCGAAGCACACGATGCTCGACAACCACAGCGTCGTGGTGATCGCGGGGACGGGGTCGGGTGCGGTGATCGCGCCCGAGATGGAAGCCTTCAGCGACCGCTTCGGGTTCACGTTCATCGCGCACGAGAAGGGGGACGTGAACCGCTCTGCCCGGGTGGAGCGGCCGTTCGACTTCATCGAGCGGAACTTCTACCCCGGCCGGACCTTTTCGGATCTCGACGACCTGAACGCGCAGTTCCGCACCTGGTGCGACACGAAGAACGACAGCTTCCGGAGGGGATTGGGGTTCCGCCCACGGGAGCTGTGGGCGGCCGAGACTCCACATCTTCGCACGTTGCCCCTGCATATCCCCGAGGTCTACGAGCCCCACGACCGGCGGGTGGACACGGAGGGCTACGTCAACCTCCACACGAACCGGTACTCGATGCCGGAGGCGACCATCGGGCGTCATGTCGTCGTGCACGAGCATCGCCGGCACCTGCGTGTCTTCGATGGGCACCAGCTGGTCGTCGAGCACGCCAAACGGCCGTCCGGGGCCCGAGCGCGTGTCACGCTTCCCCAGCATCGGTACCGTCGCCGGAAGAAGGGCCCGCCTCCGCCGAGTCCCCAGGAGGCCATCCTGCGCGCAGCCTCCCCCGTGCTGGGCGCCATGGCCGACGCCCTGCGAAAGCGCCACGGCGGCCAGGCCCTCAAGGCCATGCGCCGGTTGCACACGCTCTACCTGGACTACCCCACGGAGGTGTTGGTCGGCGCCGTCGAGACCGCCCTGGAGTTCGGTCTCCTCGACCTCAAGCGGCTCGAGAGCATCGTCCTGCAGCGGACCCGCGGTGACTTCTTCCGCCTCCCCAACGACGAGGAGGAACGTCATGAACGACGACCTGCAGCAGCTGCTGATCAACCTGAAGCTGAAGAAGATCCTGGAGATCCTTCCGGCGGTCCTGGAGAGGGCTGAGGCCGAGGGGTCGAGCTACACCGAGCTTCTGTCGCGGCTGTTCCGCGAGGAGTACCAGGACCGCGAGATGCGGTACCTGGGCCACCGCATCCGCCGCGCCCGGCTTCCGGAACCCTGGACGCTGGAGAGCTTCCCGTGGGACCGGCAACCGGGCGTGCAGCGCGCGGTGATCGAGGAGCTGGCGCTGCTGGCCTTCGTCGATCGGGCGAGCAACATCGTGTTCATCGGCGACACGGGGACGGGGAAAACGGGCCTGTCGATCGGGCTGCTGCGGAAGGCGCTGGAGGGCGGCAAGCGCGGGCTGTTCATGAAGGCCCAGGACCTGTTCGACGAGATGTACGCGAGCCTCGCCGACCGATCGTCGCGTAAGCTGCTGCGCCGCCTGGCCAACCTGGACCTCCTGGTGATCGACGAGATGGGGTACCTGAACCTGCGGCCCGAGCAGAGCAACATCTTCTTCAAGCTGATGGAGGAGCGCTACGGCCGGAAGGCGACGATCATCACGACGAACCTCCGCTACGACGCCTGGTACGACTTCCTGGGCCAGAAGGAGATGGTGGGTGCGCTGCTGGACCGTCTCCGGCACCGGTGCACGACGATCGAGATCAACGGCCCGAGCCTGCGCGGCCCCGAGTAGACCCGGCCACCGCCCACCGGAGCCCCGGCAGCCCTCCCGCTGTCGGGGCTTCGTTGTGTGCACCCGGATCTGTGCGCCCGACGTGCGGAAGCGCCTGCGGGAGGGGGTCAGTTCTGGCGAGCAGGAGGGGGTCAGTTCTGGCGAGCGCTCAAGCAACCGGAGCGAACAACAGCGCCTACTGGTCGCTGTCACCCAAATTCCCAAACTGGTGGGTGTTGTTCCCCGGTCATGATGATGGGGGGACCTGTGAGCAACCTGACTGTGAGCCTTGCAACATCAGCTGTGGTGCTGGGAAGGTCCCAGTCGACAAGTGCGAAGCCGAGGGCTTTCCGCTCTGCTACACAATCGACACTTGCTACTGTGGCGATCAAGAGGACTTCGAGTCCGACAATCAGGACGAATCCCTCTACGGGCCGTTCTAGGTCGAGGTCTAGGCGCTCTCGATGAAGTTCTCGTTGCCAAGGTGGGTGGCTGGGCTGGGCTTGCTCCTACTCATGGGGCTGTTGGTGCTCTGGGCTCTTCTCGGTCCCAACGCCCCGAATCCGCCCCATGGCGATGGGAACGATCCGATGGGGGTGAGGGAACCGCAGCGGACTGTGATGCCTGTTGCACGCCCGTCTGCCGATGAGCCGGTTGTGGAGGATGGGGCCGATGAAGCCTGTCCCGAATCACGGGACCAGTTCCGTCGCACAACTGGGAAGATGCTTGACGAGTGTCGTGAATCGCTCGACAACTTGGGATGCGAGCCGCCGTTGGCGTTCAGCGACGCGGACGTCGCAACTCCGGTCCAAGTCTTCGAGAAGGTGTCTGGAAGGATGGAGGAGTGCGGCATTGACTCGTCGAAATACCTCGTGGATTGTACCGAGTTTCCCTGCGTGCTCTTCGCCAGAGGCGATTCGATGGAGGGAGTTCGCGAGTGTGTCGGGGTTCCGGCTCCGGACCCCACAGAACTCGATCCGTCTGTGCAGACGGACCTCGTCGGCATCACTATGGTCCCAACTCGATCCGTGACCAATCTGGAGGACGCCATTGAAGCGCGTTCTCGGATCCGTGCCGTCCGGGCGGCATCCTATCGCCCCTCGGCACACGGGCTCCTCTCCACCGCTCTTTGGCCCGGTTGCGACGACGCCGCCGGAATCCAGGAAGGTTCAGGCGATTGCGATGTGGTTGCACGACTCGCTGGCTGTCAGGAGATGCCTGACCTGGCCGTGTCCCAACTCCAGCGGGAAGACCATATCGAGCGTGCTCAGCAGTACATCGAGGACCTTGCGGCTCGATGTGGCACGTTCGAGGAGTCCGATTGGTTCCTGGACTGTAGTCGAGTCCCCTGCGTGCTCGGCTTCGACGCACAGGCACTCGATGAGCAGGGCATCGCTGTTGAGCGCGCGTTGTGTATGGACGACATCATCGGCACGGCGACGATTTTGACAAACCCGAATCACGAGGGAGGGGTGACGATGCTCCCGCTACACGCTGTCGCCGACGAAACTCTGGCGGACCGGTTGAAGCACCGCTGGAAGGCTCAGGGAAGTCGCCGATGGGAAGAGGTTGGCAAATACTTGGGGGCGAGACTCGCGTCGGAACGCGCGAAGTAGCGTTAATGAGACAGCTTGGTACCCATCATGACCCTTCGAAGAGCCGCCGGGTAGATCTCGTGTTCGACCGCCAGGATGCGGGCCTTCAGCGCGTCCAGGTCGTCGTCGTCCAGCACCGGAACTGCCGCCTGCTCGACGATGGGGCCCGTGTCCATCCCCGCGTCGACCAGATGCACCGTGGCACCGGTGATCTTCACCCCGTGCTCGAGGGCCTGACGCTGGGCGTGCATCCCGGGGAAGCTCGGCAGCAGGCTGGGGTGGATGTTCAGCACCTTGCCGCCCATGCCGTCGATCAGGGTGGGCGTGACGATGCGCATGAAGCCCGCCAGGCACACCCACTCGACGTGATGGGCCTTCAGGTGCTCGACCAGCTTCGCGTCGTAGGCTTCGCGAGAGGGCCAGCCCCGATGGGACTCCGCCACGACGGGGATGTTCGCGGCGCGGGCGCGTTCGAGCCCGTATGCGTGGGCCTTGTTGCTGATCACCACTGAGATGCGGGCCGGGAACGTGGGCTCTGCGCAGGCATCGATGAGCGCCTGCAGGTTGGTGCCCGACCCGCTGATCAGCACACCGACCGGGACCTTCAGCGGCTTCACGACGCCACCTGGCGGCCGTCGAGCGTCATGCCCGGTGTGCCCGTGACCTCGCCGAGTCGCCAGCCATCGGTGCGCTCCAGGACGGTGACGGCATCGTCGGGCGCACAGCAGATCACCATCCCGATGCCGCAGTTGAAGGTCTCGAGCTGGTCGGCTTCGGACAGGTCGCCGCGCTCGGCCAGGAACGAGAAGAGAGGCGGGATCTCCCATCCGGTCAGCGCGGCGCCCACGCCGTCCGGGAACATCCGCGGGACGTTCCCAGGGAGCCCCCCGCCCGTGATGTGGGCGGCGCCCTTGGCCAGTCCGTCGCGGAAGAGGGGCAGGAGGTCGGACACGTAGATGCGGGTGGGCGCCAGCAGGAGATCGCCCAGCGGCGCTGTCAGGCTGTGCTCTCCGGAGAGATCGAGGCCCTCGACCAGGGTGCGGACCAGGCTGTAGCCGTTGCTGTGGACCCCGGTGCTGGGCAGCGCGATCAGGACGTCGCCCGGGACGATCTGGCTGGGGTCGGGCAGCCGACTGCGCTCGACGATGCCGACCGTGAAGCCCGCCAGATCGTAGTGGCCGGGCGCGTACATCCCGGGCATCTCGGCGGTCTCGCCCCCGAGCAGGGCACAGCCGGCCTGACGACACCCCTCGGCGATCCCGCGGACGACCTCTGCGGCGGCCTCGGGCTCGAGCTTGCCAGTGGCGAAGTAGTCCAGGAAGAACAGCGGCTCGGCGCCGAGCACGGCGATGTCGTTGACACACATGGCGACGAGATCGACGCCGATGCTGCCGTGCTGGGAGAGCTGCTGGGCCAGGAGCAGCTTGGTGCCGACGCCATCGGTGCCCGACACCAGGACGGGCTCGTCGTAGCCGGGTGGAATCGCGAACAGGCCCCCGAATCCCCCGATGCCACCGAGGACCCCGGGACGGGTGGTCGCGGCGGCGAGGGGCTTGATGCGGTCGACCAGGCGGTCGGCGGCGTCGATGTCGACCCCGGCACGTGCGTAGGCGGACTTCTCTTCAGGCATGACTGGCTCGCTCGAGTGCGCTGCGCACGTGTCGGTAGACCCCCGCATCCCACGCGAGCTGGCTGTGGCCGATGCCCGAGACCTCGATGTTGTGGAGGTTGTCCTCGGACTCTCCGCGTGGCCGGAGCACGCTGCACCAGTGCGGACACACCAGGTCGTGCTTGGAGTAGATGGAGGTGAGGTGGATGTCGGACGGGAAGCGGTCGCGGCCGAGGTCGCGCACCATGCGGCTGCGGGGAAGCAGGTCGAACGCCGACGAGCTCAGCATCCCGAACCCCATCAAGCCCACGGCGATGGCGGCGGTGGGGGTGCCGTGGTGCGGGGTTCCGAGCGTGGTGACGGAGCGAACCCGGGCATCGCCGCCGTACTCCTGGACGTACCGGCGCGCGATCAGGCCGCCCTTGCTGTGCCCGATGATGTGCAGGTGCTCGAAGTCGTGCTTGTCGGCCAGGCGCTCGATCTTCTCGGCGATGAGCTTCGCGGTCTTCTCGACGGGATGGGTGTTGTAGCGCCAGAACAGCCCGCCGAGGTTGAACGACATCACCGAGTAGCCGTCGAACCTCAGCCGGTCTTCCATGACGTCCCACAGGTTGCGGGTCTGGAAGAAGCCGTGGAGCAGCAGGACGCGCTCGCTGGCCGCCCCGAAGTCGTCGCGCCGCAGCACCCGGTCCTGGCCGACGTAGATCTTGCGGATGCTGCCAAGCTGGTCGCGCAGCGCACCGTAGGTTCCCCAGGGCACGAAGAATCGGGAGAAGTCGGCCACCCGGTCCCGTATCCTGGCGCCATGACCTTGTCTCCGTTCCGTCCCTCGCGACGTCTTCGCGCGTCGATCCCCAAAACCCTCGTGCTGGCGGGCCTCTGCATGGGGTGCTCCGGCGGTCCGCCCACCGAGACCGACCCCCCTCCGCCCACACCCTGTGGCGATTCGCCACCGACGATCGCCGACGTGACGGTGATCGATGCCGGGCCGATGGACTTCGACGGCACCACCTGGCCCAGCCTGCGCATCGACCTGAACGCGAGCGACCCCGACGGTGCGCTGACCTCCTGGACGATCCGCGCGGCCTACGACGACGACATCGACCAGATCGTGGACTTCACGGCCGATGGCCAGGCGGGGAACGGCTCCCTCGCCGCAACGGGAAGCTTCGGTCCGCACGACTGCTCGGTCACCTCCGCCGAGTTGTTCATGCACATCGCGGTGAACGGCGAGCCCGCCCCCGGCCGCTACATCGAGCTCGGGGTGGTCCTCGAGGATGCGGACGGCAATGCATCCGACCCACCGGTGTTCGTCGAGATCCTCACCCCGGAAGAGTGAGGGGCGCGCTCACTCGCCGTCGCCGTCTTCGTCTTCGGGCGGAACGAACGGCGGTGCGTCGGCATCGCGGCAGCAGCGGAACCCGATGGACTTGTCGGCGTAGGACTTGCGTTCGTCCTTGCTGAAGGCGCAGCGGGTGCCCTTCTCGGGGGCTGCGCGGACGCCGCCCTTGACCTCGACACGGTTGTCGGAGCCGGCCTGCAGCGTGCTGGTCCACTCGCGGAAGTTGCCGCTCATGTCGTACACGCCCCATCCGCTGCGGCAGGTGTCTTTGGTGCCCGCGCGGTAGGTGTCGTCGAGGCCGTTGCCGCAGAAGTCCTGGTCGAACGTGTCGCCGTAGCTGTAGGCGTACATCTGCGGACCCTTGCAGGCCTTCTCCCACTCGTGGGTGGTGCAGAGGCGCTTGCCGACCGACTCGCACTTCTCGGCGGCCTGCTCCTGCGTGACGTCGAGCAGGGGCGGGGAGTTCTTGAGGTTGGGGAACTCGAAGAGGTCGATGACGTACGGGTCGACCTCGACCACCTCGTTGACCGGCTCGCCGGCCTGGGCGAGGGAGGCTTCGCGGTCGAGCTTCTCGACCTCGAGCGCACCGGACAGGTACGGGCCGCCCGGGATGTAGGCCATGTTGGGCGGATGGTTGCCCAGCACCTTCTCGAAGGTGGCGGGGTCGGGCATGTCGTTGCGCACCTGCGTGACCACGTCTCCGCGGGCAGCGGCATCGTTCGCTTCGGCGACCTTGATGGGGTCGGGCTGCAGGTTGAACAGGATCAGGGCGACCGCGACGATGGCGAGCAGGGCCATGAACATGACGATCGCGACGATGGGCGTGAGCAGCGCGAGGTTGGCGCGCGACCCGGACTCGTCGGCAGATCCGTCGAAGATCCGCTGGATGTCCATGATGAAGTCGCGCGCGGTCTGGTAGCGGTCCTCTGGAGCGTGCGCGAGGGCGAGCTCGGCCACGTTGTTGACGTGATCGGGGAGGTCCGGACGACGCGTGCGCGGGAGCTGGAAGGTGCCGACGGGCGCCATGCCGACGACCATCTCGTAGAACATGACGCCCGTGCTGTAGACGTCGCAGCGCTCGGTGGGGCGTGGCTCGAAGCTCTTCAGCTCGGGAGCGATGTACTGCGCTTCGCCGCGGCTGAACTCGTCTTCGGCGAGGATGGCGCTGGGCACGAGGTCCCAGAAGCCCATGCCGATCAGCTTGACGTTGGCCACGAAGTTCTGCTTGCGCGGGCCGGTCCGCCGGGTCTTGACCAGGACGTACTCGGGCCGCAGGGCCTTGAACACGAAGCCCGCAGCGTTCGACGCTTCGACGCCCTCGAGGATCTGGATCGTGATCTGGGCGGCCTCCTTCACGTCGAAGGGCTTGCCCTGGATCTTGTACTCCTGGATGAGCTCGCGAAGGGTGGTGCCCTCGAAGTCCTCCATGGTGACGTAGGCGAGACCGTTGTTCTCGCCGAGCTCACCGAGCTTGATCAGGTTGTCGTGCTTGGTGGCCTTGGACTCCTTGAAGCAGCGGATCAGCTGCTCCTTGGCGTCGCGGTTGGCGACCTTGGGGCGAAGCATCAGCAGGCGGACGTACTTGCCGGACTTGAGGTGCTTGACCCTGTAGGTCAGACCGAGTGGGCTCTCGTCGAGCAGGTCGACGACCTCGTATTTGCTCGCGATCTCGTCGCCGCGGGAGAATTCCAGCTTGTTGGACACGTGTGCTTCGCCTCACTTCCTACAACGAGGGGCCCGCCGGACAGTACCACAGCGAAGCGATGCGCAAGCACCCAATCTCGCCGGGGTCGGCCCGCGCTCAGACACCTGAAAGGCCCCGCCGCGGCAGGGCGTTTAGCCGATTCCCCCGCAGAACGCCCGTGAGCGTGTCGTGCGTGATCGTCCGGACCTACTTCCTTCTCCTGAACGAGAAGAAGCGGACGACGCCCCAGAAGCGACGGCGCCACATGGCGGGGTCGAGCCAGCGCGCGAACAGAACGTGGAAGCCCAGGAAGCCGAACATCACCAGACCGAACGCGAGCATCAGCCCCGCGAGCGGCCCGAAGATCGGCAGCCCGAAGATCGTGGGGCTCCACGCGGCCAGGAACAGGAACGACCCCATGGTGATGGTGGTCGCGAAGAAGCCGAGCGACAGCCGCAGGACCGCCGAGCGGATCTCGGATCGCAGCGCCGAGGCGTCCGGATCGACCGTGATCACCGTGACGTTGCCGTTCTCGAGGTCCATGACCATCTGGTTGAACTGCGTGGGCAGGTCGCGGAAGTGGCCCTGGGCCTGCATCAGGACCTTGGCGAGGTCGTGGGCCACGCGATCGGGGGCGAAGCGGCGCGTCATCAGGCGCTGGGCGTACGGCCGGACCTCTTCGACGATGTCGACCCCGGGGAGCAGGGCCCGGATCTCGCCCTCGACGAGCGCGATCGCGCGGGCCAGCACGGCGAACTCGGCCGGGAGGCTGATCTTGAAACGCGTGCACATCTGGATGATGTCGACGAACGTGCTGGGATTCGCGAGATCCTCCAGCGACGCGCCGTAGTACTCCATCATCTTCTTCTCGAGCTCGTCGCGGAACGCCCGCATGTCGACCCGGGCGTCTTTGACCGCACCGGCCCGGTAGACCGCCATCGCCAGCGTGTCGGCATCGCGGAACACCATCGAGGTGAACGCGCTGATGATGGTGTCCTGCATGTTGCCCGTGAGCGTGCCCACCACCCCGAAGTCCAGGTAGGCCAGGCGGCCTTCGTCGGTCACGAACAGGTTGCCGGGGTGGGGATCGCCGTGGAAGTACCCGTAGTCGAACACCTGCCGGTAGGTGGCTTCCATGATCTGGTGCGCCAGCACGCGGCGTTTGGGGCCTTCGAGCTCCGAGAGCGCCTTGGACAGGGGCTTGCCGGAGATCATCTCCATGATCAGCACGCGCCGGGTGGACCACCGCGGGAACACCTTGGGGATCTTCACCGCGCGCTCGTCGTCGCCGGTGTTGCGGAGCATCCGCTCGGCGGCCTTGAGCTCCTGCAGGAAGTCGAGCTCGACCATGATGGCCTGATCGAACTCCCGCACGATGTCTGTGGGCGTGTGCAGGCCCGGCAGGCTGAAGTTGCCTTCGAGCAGGTTGGCGAGCGTGTAGAGGATGTGGATGTCGCTGCGGATGCGGCGCTCGATGTCCTTGCGCTGCAGCTTGACCGCGACTTCCTGCCCGCCGACCAGCACGGCGCGGTGCACCTGGGCGATGGAGGCCGAGCCCAGCGGGACCTCGTCGAACGACTCGAAGACCTCGTCCATCGGGCGGGTGAGCTCGTTCTCGAGGATCTTCTCGACCTCGGAGAAGGGCATGGGCGGGACGCGATCCTGCAGGGTCTCGAACTCCTGCAGCACGTCTTCCGGGAGGATGTCGGGACGCACCGACAGGACCTGGCCGAACTTCACGAAGGTGGGCCCGAGCTCGACCAGCGCCTGGCGCAGGCGACGCGCGTAGGACGAGGTCTTGGCTTCGACCCCGCTCTCGAGCTCGGCCGTGATGCCGACCAGCCCGAGGATGTGACCGAAGCCGTTGCGCGCGAGCACAGCGGCGATCTCGTTGACGCGGGGCAGGTCGACGAGCTGCAGGGACTTGTCTTGCGGCAGGGTGGCTTCCACGGGGGTCACCTATCCGGCTCACGCTCAACTGGCGCAGAGGTTACGCGTCTGGCTCGAACCCGGAGGAGGCCTCCATGGCCCAGGAACAGACCATCACCCCTCGTGCGGACGACTACGCCGCCTGGTACCTCGACGTCATCCGAGCTGGCGACCTGACCGACGACTCGCCGGTTCGCGGCTCGATGGTGTTCAAGCCGCATGGGTTCGGCATCTGGGAGAACGTGAAGAGCTTCTTCGACGCGCGGTTCAAGGAGACGGGCCACGTCAACGCCTACTTCCCGCTGTTCATCCCCATGAGCTTCCTCTCCAAAGAGGCCGAGCACGTCGAGGGATTCGCGAAGGAGTGCGCCCTCGTCACGCACCATCGGCTGCGCGCGGTCACCGACAGCGAAGGGCGCGGTGCCGTCGAGCCCGATCCGGCCAGCAAGCTCGAAGAGCCCCTGGTGGTGCGGCCCACCAGCGAGACCATCATCTGGCACATGTACGGCCGATGGATCGACAGCTGGCGCGACCTGCCCCTGCTGATCAACCAGTGGGCCAACGTCGTGCGCTGGGAGATGCGCACCCGTCCGTTCCTCCGCACGGCCGAGTTCCTCTGGCAGGAAGGCCACACGGCCCACGCCACCGAGCAGGAGGCCGTCGACGAGACGCTGAAGATGCTCGACGTCTACGCCGAGGTCTGCGAGACCAAGCTCGCTGTGCCCGTGATCAAGGGCCGCAAGAGCGCCAACGAGCGGTTCGCAGGGGCCGTCGAGACCTACACGATCGAGGCCATGATGCAGAACGGCTGGGCGCTGCAGTCCGGCACGTCGCACTTCCTGGGGCAGAACTTCGCGAAGGCCTTCGACGTGACCTTCCAGACCCCCGAGGAGACCCGCGACTTCGTCTGGGCCACCAGCTGGGGCGTGTCCACGCGGCTCATCGGCGCCATCATCATGGTGCACAGCGACGACGATGGCCTGGTGCTGCCTCCCGAGATCGCCCCCGTCCAGGTGGTGATCATCCCCGCGGGTCCGCCCAAGAAGTGGGACGACGTGCTCCCGAAGATCCGCGAGATCGAGCAGGATCTGAAGGGGGCCGGCGTCCGCGTGAAGGTGGACGACCGCGAGAAGGTGCGCAGTGGCGCCAAGTTCTTCGAGTGGGAGCAGAAGGGGGTTCCCCTGCGCCTCGAGATCGGCCCGCGCGACCTGAAGAAGGGCCAGGCGTTCGCCAAGCGACGCGTCCGCTACGAAGACGACGAGGGCCACGGCAAGTTCGGGATTCCCTTCGAGGGCATCGTCGGTGCCGTTCAGGACGAGCTCGCGGGCATCCAGGCCCACCTGCTCGAGCGTGCGACCACCTGGCGCGACGAGCGCACGTACAGCGTCGACTCGATGGAAGACCTCGCCGAGAAGCTCCAGAGTCAGCCCGGCTTCTACCGGGTGCCGTGGGGTGGAGACGACGACGACGAGACCACGGTTCGCGAGCGCACCCGCGCCACGCTGCGCTGCTTCCCGATGGAGCAGGACTCCGTCGAGGGCCTGACGTGCCCGCTCACCGGAAAGCCGGCTCGGGAGTGGGCGATCTTCGCCCGCGCGTACTGATCATAGGAGAACCGATGTCGCTACAGACCCATCAGACCGTCGTGAAGACCATCAAAGGCCTGGCCATGGACGCCGTGCAGGCCGCCAACTCCGGGCACCCGGGCATGCCGATGGGCGCCGCCGACATGGCCACCGTGCTGTGGACCCGCTTCCTGCGCTTCGACCCCGCCGCGCCGGACTGGGCGGATCGCGATCGGTTCGTGCTCTCGGCGGGCCACGGCTCGATGTTGATCTACAGCCTGCTGCACCTGGCCGGGTTCGACGTCTCGCTGGACGACATCAAGGACTTCCGCAAGTGGGGCAGCAAGACGCCGGGGCATCCCGAGTTCGGTCACACCCAGGGCGTCGAGACCACCACGGGCCCGCTGGGGCAGGGGTTCGCCACCGGGATCGGGATGGCCCTCGCCGAGCGGTTCCTGCGCGAGACCTTCGGGGCGGATCTGTGCGACCACTGGACCTACGGGATCGTCAGCGACGGCGACCTCATGGAGGGCATCTCCAGCGAGTCCGCGAGCATCGCCGGTCACCTGAAGCTCGGCCGGATCGTCTACCTGTACGACGACAACCGCATCACCATCGACGGCTCCACGGACATCGCGTTCACCGAGGATGCGGGCGCGCGACTGGCGGCCATGGGGTGGCACATCCAGCACGTCGACGGGCACGACCCCGAGGCCATCGCGACCGCGATCACGAACGCGCGTCAGGTCGAGCTGCCCAGCCTGATCTGCTGCCGCACGGTCATCGGCCAGGGCTCGCCGTCCTACGCCGGCACCAGCACGGTGCACGGCAAAGCGCTCGGTGAGGACGAGGTGAGAGCGACCAAGCGCGAGATCGGCCTCGACCCTGACGCGTTCTTCACGGTGCTCGACGGCGCGAAGGAGGCGTTCACGCCAGCGACGAAGGACCGGGAGGCCTGGGAGGCTCGGCTCGACGCGCATCCAGAGGGCGAGCGGTTCCGGTCCTACCTCGCACGCGACGGTGCGGCAGCGGTCGAGCGGATCGACTGGCCCACCTTCGAAGCCGGCACCAAGCTCGCTACGCGCAAGTCCAGCCAGGCCGCGCTGAAGGCCATCGTGAAAGAGGCCCCCTGGGTGATCGGCGGCAGTGCAGACCTCGCGGGATCGAACGGCACCCAGCTGGGCACCAAGCACTTCACGCCCGACTCCTTCGCGGACGCGCAGACCATCGACTTCGGGGTGCGGGAGCACGCGATGGGGGCCATCTGCAACGGCATCGCCCTGCATGGCGGCGCCATCCCGTACGGCGCGACGTTCCTGATGTTCCACGACTACCAGCGTCCGGCGCTCCGGCTGGGCGCGCTGATGGGCACGCCCTCGCTGTGGATCTACACCCACGACTCGGTGTTCCTGGGCGAAGACGGCCCCACGCATCAGCCCATCGCCACGCTGCTGGCGCTCCGGGCCATCCCCAACGTGCAGGTGTGGCGTCCTGGCGACGCGAACGAGACCGTGACCGCCTGGAAGGCCGCACTCACGCGCACCGACGGGCCCACGTCGCTCATCCTCACCCGCCAGGGGCTCCCGGTGTTCGAGGCCGCCGACACCGCGGGTGCCGAGCGCGGTGGGTACGTGCTGTCCGACTGTGACGGAACGCCCGCGGTGGTGCTGATGGGCACGGGTTCCGAGGTCGCGACGTGCATCGATGCCCAGGCCGTGCTGAAGGAACGGGGAATCGCAGCTCGGGTCGTCAGCCTGCCGTGCCGGGAGCTGTTCTGGAAGCAGGACGACGCCTACAAAGCCTCGGTCCTGCCGGACGGAATCCCGCGCGTGAGCGTCGAAGCGGCCGTCACGCTGGGCTGGGAGCGCTGGGTGGGCGCGAACGGTGCGAGCGTCGGGATCGACACCTTCGGCCACTCCGCGCCTGCGGGGGTCATCGCCGAGAAGCTCGGGTTCACCGGCGCATCGGTCGCCGACCGTGCCCAGGCCCTGCTCTGACGCCTATTCCACGTCCGGTTCTGCGTCGTTGCGCTTGAACAACCGGCCGATCGCCCGACCCACGTCGACGATCGGGCCCCCGTGCAGGTCGCACTTCTTCTTGGGCACGGCGTCTTCGGGGAAGGTCTCGGAGTACGTGCTCGTGCACTCCGGACGGGCGAGTCGGCTGGACTCCGCGCACACCTCGGCGTGGACCAGGCCTTCGGGCAGGGCCGCCTGGCGTTCGATGGTGCCGGTGGCGCTGACGAACCGGGCCCAGGTGGGGAGTGCGGCGCGGCTGCCAGCCAGGCCGACCTCCCCGCGGTCGCGTCCGACCCAGACGGCCACGGCGAGCTCGTCGGTGAAGCCCACGAACCAGGCGTCCCGATAGCCGCTCGTGGTGCCGGTCTTCCCGCCGACGCGTCCGGAGATGCCGTACTGCTTGGCCCGAGCGCCGGTGCCTCGCTCGATCACCCCGTGCAGCACGGTGGTTGCGAGGGTCGCGGCGCGAGCGGTGGCGAGGTCGGTGTCGTCGGGGTGCAGGTCGATCAGGGTGGCGCCGTTGGGCTCCGCGATGCGGTCGACGAGCCAGGAGTGGTGCACTGTGCCCCCGCCCGGGAACGCGGTGTAGGCCGTCGCGAGCTCGAGAGGGGTGGCTTCGAACCCTCCGAGTGCGGCGCTGGGCAGGTTGGTGGCGCGAGACAGTCCGGCGTCGCGGAAGAAGCGCTGCAGGCGCTCGGGCCCCACGTCCTCCGCCATCCGGATGGCCGGGATGTTGCGGCTGGTCTCGATCGCGCGGCGTACCGTGATCTCGCCCAGGAACGCGTGGTCGTAGTTCTCGGGCGTCCAGGTCTTGCCATCGACGTGGCGCGTGATGGGCTCGTCCAGAACCGGAGAGAGCGGCGTGAGGTCGCGGTCGCGGTCGAATGCGGCAAGCAGGGTGAGGGGCTTCACCGTGGAGCCGGCCTGGCGCCAGGCGTGTGCAGCGCGGTTGAACGGGGACTCCGCGTAGTTGCGGCTGCCCACCAGGGCGACGATGGCTCCATCCGACACCCGCACGGCGGCCAGCGCGACCTGAGCGCCCGCGGACTTGGGGTACTCGGCGTCCAGCTCGGCCATGCCCTCTGCGACGGCACCTTCTGCCGCCCGCTGCAGCAGGGGCTGAATCGCGGTGTGCACGTGGATCCCCCGGCTGGCGAGGGCTCCTTCGCCGACGTGTCGCTCGGCGCGGTCCACGGCCAGGTCGACGGCCCAGGGAGCGCGACGGATGGCGCCGGGAAGCGCTCCGGACAGCACGAGAGGCTGGGTCTTGGCGGTCGCCGCTTCGTCGGTGGTGATGGCGCCGTTGCGGGCCATCTGGTCGATCACCAGGTTGCGTCGCTCTTCTGCGATCTTTGGGTGCCGGCGCGGGTTGTAGCGGTTGGGGGCCGGGATGACGCCGATGATCGTCGCCACCTCGTGCAGCTCCAGCCTGGCCGGGGACTTGCCGAACCACGCCAGCCCCGCGGCTTCGACGCCGTACAGGGGCACGCCGCCCATCTGGCCGAGGTAGACCTCCTGCAGGTACAGCTCCAGCAGTTCGTCCTTCGACAGCTCGGACTCGAGTGCGGCCGCGAAGAAGGCCTCGCGGACCTTGCGCCGGAGCGTTCGTTCGCTGGAGAGGAACAGGTTCTTCGCGAGCTGCTGGGTGAGCGTGCTGCCGCCCTGTCCGCCGCCGCCCATCATGTTGTGCAGCACGGCCCGGGCGATTCCCCACGGGTCGATGCCGGCGTGCTCGCGGAACCGCTGGTCTTCCATCGAGAGCAGGGCGGGCTCGAGGTGGGGCGTGACCGCGTCGAGATCCACGGTGTTGCGCCGGCCGTCCCACTCGCCGATGGTGGCGAGGACCGTCGGGCGGAGCACGGCTGGAGCTCCGCCGATGATCCGCTCGTCTTCGATGACCAGTCGCGTGCGCCCGCCGGGCACGCCTTCCATCGGGTTCGTCCAGATGTCGAGCCCGTCGGGCTTCACCGCGAACTCCCCCGCGCGGGTGCTGTGGGACTCGGTGATGCGGTCGACGCGTTCGTAGCCCGCCGCCAGCAGATCGCCGGCGATGGACGACAGGCTGGCCTGCTGTCCGGCTTCGATGGTGACGGGGGCAGACCAGATGACGCCGGGAACGGTGCGTGGCGGGTCGGCGATGTAGGCCGCGACGTCACTCTTGGCCCGCATCCACAACAGGCCGCCGGTGATCAGCGCGCCCGCGGCGATGCCGAGCCCCCAGGTGATGCCCTCCTTGATCAGGAAGGCCCGCCAGGAGTCCTTTGCAGGCGGGGCTTTCGACGTGACGGGCTTGCGTCTGGACCGGCTGCTGCGGCTCTTCTTCGCGGAGCTCTTGCGGCTGGCCTTCTTGCGCGCGGCGCTCGCGGTGGCCTTGCGTGTGGACTTCCGGGGGGTGGACTTCTTCTTCGAGGTCTTCTTCGTCTTGCTGGAAGAGGACTTCGAGCGGGACTTCTTGGCGGGCTTGCGGGGTGGGGTCATGGCGGGCCGGAGGGGAGGGGGGTGGGGGCCTCATTATCCCATAGATCACCGGAGCCTGTCTCTTTGCATGTCAAGAGAACGGAGATGCTCATTGGTGCGCGCGGCCGTCGGGAGATGCTGACATCGGGTGTCAGCAATTCCCGACGCTCGACGAACGTCGATCAGCGGCGGATCAGATCGTCCAGGAACCGCTCGGCATCTTCGCTCCGCGCCCCCTTTCCCAGCTCCACGACCACGATGGTGTCGGCCCGAGCGTCGTAGCGATGGACGAGCTTCTTCTTGCTGGCCTTCTCGGCGATCTCGGCCGGCGATGCGGCGCCCGGGCCCGTGCCCTTCGCGGGTCGGGTGAGGTGGACGGTCAGGGGGACCCCGTCGCACTCGAGGCCGAACGTCAGCTGTTCGTGGGGGCCCAGCGTCATGCTGTTCATCCCACCGGGCAGCTCCCAGCCTTCGGCGGCGAACACGCGCATCAGCTTGGGCCCGTCGTAGGCGGCGAGCTCGGCGAGGGTGTGGGTGTCCGGGAGTGCTGCAGCGGACTCGATCGCGGCGCGAAGCTCGGAACAGGCCGTTCTCACGGGGTGGTCGGACTGCTGGAGTGCGGTGGCCCCATCGCGGAAGGCCTCGATCCCGGCCCGAATCGCGTCGGCGTCCTGTGCAGCGGTCGCGGACGCGTAGGCGGTGGTCTGGACGACGAGGAGCTCCCGGAGCCGGGCGTGGTCGCGCGCGAGCTCGGTGTGGCGGGGCTTGAGCGCTTCGCCATCGGCGCCGAGTCGGTAGAGCCGGGCTTCGAGGTCAGCGACGTCGCAGGAGTCGGTCCAGGCGGCGTGGTAGCGCTTGGCCTCTTCGGCGAAGGCGGCATCGAGGGCGGCCCAGTCGGGCTCAGCGGCGTGTGACAACTGGAGGGTGAGGGCGAAGAAAATCATCGGTCCTCGAGCTGGAGGACGTCGATGTCGAGCTCGGCCTGCAGCACCGTCGGGTAGTGCCACTCTTCGGGATGTGTCGCGAGCCAGGCTCGCTGTTGTTCTGGCGTGTAGCCCGCGTCCCGAAAGAGGCCGGCGAGCTCCCGGGCGTGCTTTCGGCGGCGTTTCACGCGCTCCTCGACGTTGATGTCGAGGTAATCGAGCAGATCGGCAGACTCGGTGTCGTCCAGATCCTGTTCTTCGTAGACGAACTCGCCGGGCACGTAGGCGATTCGCGCATCGAGCTGCTCGGGATCCTGAAACAAGCGGGTCTTGAAGAAGCTGACGGCCTCGAACCGGGCTTCGTTGCGCCGCTTGCGCTGGTTCTGGGTCTGGAGGACGGCGTAGAGGTTGGTGTAGCCGTCGGCCGGCGTGCCCTTGAGTCGGGGATCGAAGTACTCGACGGCCAGGGAATCGTCGTAGGGGTCCACCCGTCGCTCCGTGTAGGCGCAGAACCCCTGCTGTTCGTCGAGCAGCGCCAGGCGCAGTGGCTTGTTGTCCCCACGGGGCTCGTACTGGGCGTCCCGAAGCGAGCTGTGGTCGTTCTTCGCGAGAAAGCGCATCTACTCGAACCCGTAGGCCCGGCCGATCTCAGCAGCTTCCTCCAACAGGGCCGTCTTCTCGGGCTCGTTGGCCCGGCGAAGCTGCTTTCGCAGCGACAGGTACTTGCGATACGCCGCTCGTCCTGCGGGTCCCATCACTTCGGTGAGCTCGAAGTCCTGAGTGAGGACGTCGTTGGGATCGTCGCCCTTGGGGGCGGTTCCCTTGCGAGCGGAGACGGTGCCGTCGTCGTTCCAGTCGAGCAGGATGCGCTGCCAGGGTTCGAACTGGGCGGCGACGAGCGGACTGTGTGTAGCGACGAAGAGCTGGGTGTTCTCCCCGAGGATCTCGTCGAGCAGGGTCATGAGCTCGAACAAGAAGTCGGGGAAGAGGCTGTTCTCGGGCTCGTCGATGAAGACGAAGCCATTCTGGATGTCGCGGTCGAAGTACAGCAGCCAGAGGTGGCCGACCTGGAAGAGGAAGTTGCGGATGCCGGTCGAGAGCGCGCCATATGGAAGGTGTTCACCCGTGGAACTCAGTTTGATCCGCATGTCGAGATTGTCTTGCATCGAGGTCGGGACGTTGACCGAGGCCCGGTCGACCTTCAGTCGTGCTGGGGAGAGGAGCCGGTTCCACAGGTGGACCAGGCCCTCGAGCACATCAGGATGGGCTCGGTCGAACTCTTCGATCAGCTGGCGCTTCGTCTTCTCCAGGTTTTCCTCCCGACGCTCGAAGGCTTCCCGCTGTTCGCGCCGCTTGTGGATTCGCTGGATGAGCACGTCCCACACTTCCTTCGCGGAGTCTGGGGAGATGTAGTGGCGGGATGCCGGAGGTCGCTGGGCCTTTTGCAGCGCATCGGCAAGCGTGGTCTCTGGTGCAAACTCGAGGTGCTTCGACTGGTTCCTGTCGAACTCTGCCGGCCACCACACGTGAAGGTCGGCTGGGTCCGCGTACTCCGAGTGCGCGGTAGGGGAGACGTCAGGCAACCGGACCGTGTCGGGCACCCCCCAGGTGACGATCCGTCTGCCATCGTTTCGGCGGACCGCCTCGAATCGATTGTCGAGTTGGAGAAGCCCAACCACGTCCTTTCCCATGCGCTTCGACCAACGCCCACGCAGCACCCTCGACAGGAGGTCCAGCAGCGTTGACTTGCCGGTTCCATTCCTTCCGATGAAGCAGATTCGGTTGGACGCGTTGCCGTCGAGATCCCGGAAGTCGAGCTCCAACTCCTTGAACTGCTGAAAGTCCCCGAAGTAGATCCTGCTGATGCGCGTCGTCATGGGCGGATCCTACCTCTGTCATCCGACCCACGCTGGGAAGGCTCGACCTGGCAGCTGGCGAGAACGCTCGGCAGACCGGACCTGTCGGAGACTTCAGCTCCCTGGTCTACCTGTGAAGGGGGTGCTGCGCCCCCCCTGGACGACCCCCCGCTGCACTGGAGAGAAACGGCCTCGCTGAGCGCGCCCTGGATGGACGGATTCGAAGACGAGGCTCGAACAGGGCTGTGGAGACGGCCTCTTCGAGGCATCGGCGCTCTGTGCGACCTCTGCGAGCGAAGCGCTCTGCGAGCGACAGCGCTCTGCGGTGAACCCTGGCGCGCGCCCTGACGACAAGCGCTCGCACGGAGGAGACCGGACCTGCCGGCGACTTCAGCTCCCCGGTCTACCTGTGAAGGGGGTGCTGCGCCCCCCCTTGGACGACCCCCCGCTGCACTGGAGAGAAACGGCCTCGCTGAGCGCGCCCTGGATGGACGGATTCGAAGACGAGGCTCGAACAGGGCTGTGGAGACGGCCTCTTCGAGGCATCGGCGCTCTGTGCGACCTCTGCGAGCGAAGCGCTCTGCGAGCGACAGCGCTCTGCGGTGAACCCTGGCGCGGGCCCTGACGACAAGCGCTCGAACGAACGCCCAAACCGCCCGAATCGCCGGTCGATGCACCGCCCGTCACGAAGCGACCATCCACCTAGAGATCGACGCCGTCACTGCGGTCGCGGATGCCGTCCTTGTCGAAGGCGATCCACTCGCCCTCGGGGAGTGCCCGCAGGATGCGGTTCTCGTTGCCCTGCATGTCGAGATCGAGGATGGCACCGCCGCGCGCGGGCTGCACGACGTGGCCGGTCTCGGGGTCGACCCAGGCGTAGGGAAGGAGGTCGGGGATCTCGGAGATGACCTCGCCGCGCGACAGGTCGACGTAGATGACCGTGGCGGTGTTGTTGGACTCCTCCTGGAAGCGCACGGCGGCGAAGCGACCGCCCGTGATTCCCCACAGGCGATCGACCGGCACGTTGAAGTCCAGCACGTCTTCGCCGACTGCGGGGACCTCCTGCTTCACGGAATCGGTGAGGTCGTAGACGCCGAGCACACCTTCTTCGTCCATGACGAGCAGGTTGGGGGCCCGGTTGACGAAGCTCATCAGGGTGACGGGGACGTCGGCGAGCGGCTCGGGGGCCGGAAGCGCATCCTTGCCCGTGGTGGGGTCGAGGATGCGGACGGTGCCGCTCGGGGTGACGACCGAGAGCCAGGTTCCCGAGCCGGACAACGCGAAGTTCGTGACCCAGGGCAGCTCGAAGGTGTTGTTGGCCCGCAGGTCGTACCACCGGATGCCGGTGCCGCCCGTGAGCAGGGTGGCGAAGATGGCCCCGCCGATCTCCATCTTGGGCGTGTTGGCGGTGTCCGGGCCGGCATCGAACAGGAAGCGACCGGTGCGGGCTTCGAACAGGTGCACACCGGTGTTGTCGTCGGGCAACCCCGCAACGAGCCGGCCATCACGGTCGATCCGGACCTCGAGGAAGCGCTTGGGGCTCTTGAACGGGCGTTTCTGACGGTCCTTGTGCCAGACGGCCAGCCGCGGACCGTGACACGCCACCCGATGCTCGCCGAAGCCGCCGACACAGATGACGGGCTCGAGAGACTTCCGCGCGCCGGGCCGATGGAGCAGCCCGTCGGTGCCGCCGACCACCACGCCCTGATGGTCCCAGAACGCCGCGCCCGTGGGGTTTGGTGCGCCGTGCTTGTCGGACCCGGCCGGCGACAGGTCGGGCAGACGGAAGCGGTGGACGCTGCGCCCGGTGACCGCGCCGAGCTCGACGCCGTCGGGATGGATGATGATGGCGTGCATCCCCGACGAGCCCCGCGCCGTGAAGCTGTTCTCGATGCGGCCGCTGGGGAGCTCGATGATGGTGATGCCGCCCTGGCCCATGGTGATGACCTTGCGGAAGTCGGGCGTGAACGTGGCGATCCGTACGCCGCCGGGCACCATCTCGAGGTCGATCTGCTCATGACTCAGGAGATCGAGGAGCTTGGGCTGACCCAGGGTGTCCATCGCGAGGAGGCGCTCGCCCTGGTCGTCGAACTCGAGGCTCTCGCCGGCGAAGCCCTGGTAGTTCGCGACGCGTTCCCAGCGCTGGATGTCGAAGATGCGGATGATGCCGTCGACCGACAGGCTGGCGAGCACGGTGCCGCGCGGGTTGAACGCGAGCGCACGCATGGCCCGGGCTTCGCCCGCTTCGCCCTCGCGGACGTCCTCGAAGACGCAGGAGCCGTCCCAGGTGTTGTAGACGGCCACCGAGCCGGCATCGTCACCGACCGCGACCAACGAGCCTCCGGCTACGACGGCGACGGCACCGCGCACGGCGGCGCCCATGTCGAACACGATGGTGGGGTAGCGGTCGCCCGGACGGGTGATGGCGACGGTGCCCCACTCGTCGGCGGTGATGGACGCTCCACTCTGAGGATCGTGCGCCGCAGCGGTGATGGGCGACGAGTGAGCGTCCGGGCAGTACTGGTCGACGAGAGATTCAGAGTCCATGGGAGCGCTCTGTATCGTGTGGCGGCGGCGATGCCTCGACAGCCCTGCGCATCACCCGTCGTCCGTGACCCGATCGGACGCGGGATCGGACGCAGGAGCGGGCGCTGAAGGGCTGCCACCGGCTCGCTCGGTGAGGGGAACGATGAGCGAGTCCTTCGAGCCGTCGATTCGGACGGAGCGCTCACTGTAGCCGCGCTTGCGGACGACGACCTCGATGCCCGGCTCCTCGTCTTCGCTCGAAGCGTCGATCTCGTCCTCGGCGATCGGGAGCTCCAGGGGGGTGGTGCCAAGGACCGTGCCGTCTCGCACCACCTCGGCTCCGGACGGGAAGGAGTCGATTCGCACCTCGAAGGAGGCGGGTTCGGGCTCCGGTGGCGTGGGTGCGGGTTCGGGCTCGGGGTCTTGCTGTGGCTGGGGTTCGAGCTGAACCGGATCCGAGAGGGGTTGTCGGACGGTCGGCTGGCCCGCCCAGTACACGAGCGCACCCAGCACCAGCCCCACGAGCACGAGCCCGACGACGACCATCCCCATGAGCAGGCCGCCTCCGACGACCGCTCCGGCGGCTACACCTGCGGTGGATCGGTTGAGGGTGGGAGAGCTCGGGATGTCGTTCGCGCGGGAGGTGGTGGGGTCTGGCCTCTGGGCGACGGTGGGCGCGTCGGCGCTGTTCGCGGTCGGGGCATCGAACGGGACGTCGAGGCTCTTCCCGGAGGCGGTCTCCTCGACCTTGCCGAGCAGATCGTCGGGCAGGTCGAGAGTGCCGTCGGCGGCGAGCTTCCAGGGGACCGCGGAGAGCTCGCCCCGCAGCTCGCGCGCACACAGCTTGAGGGCGATGGAGACCTCGCGCATGGTGGCGAACCGGGCGTTGCGGTCCTTCTCGATGCAGCGCCGGACGATCCATTCCATCGACTCGGGGATCTCGACGCCGGGCACGATCTCGTTGAACGTGGGGATGCGGGCGGTGACCTGCTGCATCATGATCGTGGCCACCGAGCCCTTCTTGAACGGCACCTTGCCGGTGAGCGCCACGTACATCACCAGGCCGAGGCTGTAGATGTCGGCGCGCCGATCGACGGTCTCGCCCTCGACCTGCTCGGGGGACATGTACAGCGGTGAACCGAGGGTCTGGCCGGTCTGGGACAGACTCACGTCGCTGTCGAGGTTCTTGACGAGCCCGAAGTCCAGCACCTTCGCGAACTCCAGGTCGTCGCCGTGCTGGGTCAGGAACACGTTGCCGGGCTTGAGGTCGCGGTGGACGATGCCGAGCTCGTGGGCCTCCTGCAGCGCCCCGCACACCTGACGCATGATCGCGATGAGCCGCAGCGGATCGAGGGGAGCGTCCGCCTTGAGCACCCGATGCAGCGACTGCCCGTCCAGCAGCTCCATCGTCAGGTAGTACACGCCCTCGTCGGACCGGCCGTAGTCGAAGATCCGCACCGTGTTGGGATGCGTGAGCCGGCTCGCGATCGACGCCTCGTTGAAGAACCGCTGCTGGAACTCTCCGCTGGGGTCCATGAGGTCGAGCGTCTTGAGCGCGACCATCCGCCCGAGAGGCTGCTGCTCGGCCTTGTAGACCTTGCCCATGCCGCCGCGGTCGATCAGCGCCTGGATGCGGTAGCGCCCACCGAGGGTCTTTCCGAGCAGGCTGTCGCTCTTGGGATGGTGCTGTGAATCGGCCATGGAGAGCGGGCTCGCCGGGACGTGCGGTCGCTAGCAGCATCCCCCATCCGACCCTGGATGTCCACCGGGCCGGCGTCGCGTGTCAAGAACGCTGACGGTTTGCCGCGGAGTTGGAGTAGAGTGGCGGAGATGGCGGTCGAGGTCCGGTTCTGGGGCGTTCGCGGGTCGGTTGCGTGCCCGGGCGAACGATGTGCGCGATACGGCGGCAACACGTCGTGCGTCGAGATCCGCGTGGGCGAGCACCTGTTCGTCTTCGACGCCGGCACGGGGCTGCGCGATCTGGGTCTGTCACTCCCGACCGATGCGCCGATCGACGCCGATCTGTTCCTCACCCACACCCACATGGATCACATCGCGGGCGTGCCGTTCTTCGCCCCCTTCTTCGACGAGCGACATCACTTCCGTCTGTGGAGCGGTCACCTGCAGGACAGCAACCTGCACAACGTGCTCCGCAGCTTCATGGCCGCGCCGCTGTTCCCGGTCCCGCCAGAAGTGTTCAGCGCCACGCTCGAGTGGAACGACTTCCATGCCGGAGCCACGCTGCACCCGCGGGAGGGCGTGGTCGTGCGCACGGCTCCGCTCAACCACCCCAATGGCGCCACCGGCTACCGGCTCGAGGCCGAGGGCAAGGCGGTCTGCTACGTCACCGACACCGAGCACGTGCCCGGAGAGCTCGACGACAACGTGCTGGAGCTGGTGCGCGACGCAGACGTGATGATCTACGACTCCACCTACACCGATGCGGAGTACCCCGCGCACGAGGGGTGGGGGCACAGCACCTGGCAGCAGGGCTGTCGCGTGGCCGAAGCCGCGAACGTGGGCAAGATGGTGATCTTCCACCACGACCCCGCGCACGACGACGGGTTCATGGACAAGGTCGCCAGCCGTGCGGCCACCATGCGGCCAGGCACGGTGGTGGCCCGCGAAGGCGACGTCATCACGCTCTGAGCGGCTCTGGTCGAGCTGGCGTCGGCCTCAGAACGACCCGGTCCAGCGCACCGAGTTGGGCGCGATCGACACCTGGGTGGCGCCCTTCTTCTTGCCGCCCGTGGCCAGCACGATCACGCCGGTGGCGGTCGCGACGGCGCCGACCGCGAACCCGATGTCTGCGATGAGGGCGTTGGTGCGGTTGTTTTGGATGGCGTCTTCGGCTTCGGCCGGGCAGAACAGGCCGTTTTCGGTGTCGGTGCAGCTCTCCTTGGCCGTGTTGCCCGCGTTGCGCGACGCGATGCCGAACCCGGCGCCGGTGCCGAGTGCTGCGACGCCGGTGCCGATCAGCAGGATCGGGGCCACCCGCACGCCACCGCCTTCGCGCGGGGGCTTGGGGACGGGGTCGGGTACGGGCTTGGGGCCGACGGGGTCGGGGGTGGGTGCAGGCTCGGGATCGGGCTCGACGGCCTGATCCGCGATCTTGCCCTCGAGCATCCGGATGCGCCGCTCGACCTGTTCCCGCTGCTCGCTGTCGGCGTAGATCTTGAACCGGTACAGCTCGTCCATGGCTCGGTTCAGCTCGCCCATCCGCTCGTAGGCGTTGGCCATGTTCAGCAGGATCTTGTGGCGGTCGGACAGGCGGTAGGCCTCGGTCCAGGCGATCAAGGCCTCTTCGTACCGGCCCTCGTCGTACAGATCGACCCCGTTCATGAACAGCTGTTTGGCGCGGTCGTCGTTGCTCTGCGCGTGGGCGTGCGAGGGGTGGACGACCGCAGAGCCGACGCCGAGGCCGAAGACGAGGGTGCCGTAGAAGATGCCGGACTTGACGGCAGTTCGGAGCCTCAAGGGTGTTCTCACTCCTCCCACGGATCCTCGATGTCCGAGCCCAGCAGCTCGTCCCAGGTCTCGGGCTCAGGCTGGGGAGTGGGGTCCGGCGTCGTCTCGGTGCCGGATGTGGGCTCGGGTTGGACCGTGGGCTTGGGGGTTGGGGCAGGGGCCGGAGCACTGGGCTCGGGGGCCGGTCGGGGGGATGGTCTTGGGGTGGGCCTGGGTGCCGGGGCGGGATCGGGGCGGGTGGTGGGGCGCGGTGTGGGCGCTGGCTCGGGAGCGGGCTGAGGCTCGGGATCGACCGCTGGAGATGGGCTCGGAGCGGTGTTGCCGGGCTCGGGCGCCGTCGTGCCGGGCTCGGGCGCCGGGGTGCTGGGCGCGGGATCTGGCAGCGGCCTCGGGTTGGGCTCGAGCTGGGTGGCGGGCGCGATGTCGCCGGGGCGGGTGGTGGTGGTGTTGAACCCGAAGACGGCCATCGTGAGGATGATGCCGGTCAGAACACCGAGAACGACCAGCGCCAGGATGCCCATGGTCGGCAGTCCCATGAGCAGCGCCAGCCACGGAAGCCGGGCGCGGGTGGTGGTGGGCTCGGACTGGCGCGCCAGCGTGGGCTGGGTGTGTGCGGGAGCGTTGCCGGCGAACGAGCGGCTGCGGGGCACGCTCCCGACGGCGTCGGCCACGGTGTTGGGCAGGACCAGCTGCCCGTTCGACAACTGCATGTCGAACTTGAGATCGAAGCGCCCGGACAGCTCGAGTGCACAGGCCTGAAGCGCCCGCGACAGCTCGCCCGCACTCTCGAAGCGCCCCTGGGGGTCTTTGGACAAGCAGGTCATGGTGACCCACTCGAGGTTGGGCGGGATGCGGGCGTCTTCGTTGATCTTGGCGAAGCTGGGCGGCGGCGCGTTGAGGTGCCGGTGGATGACCGCGGCCAGGCTCTCCTGCCGGAACGGCTTGCGACCGGTGAGCATCACGTAGAGCATCACGCCGAGGCTGTAGATGTCGGAGCGCGGCGTGAGGTCCTGCTGGAGGATCTGCTCGGGGCTCATGTAGGACGGACTGCCGACGATCATCCCGGTCTCGGTGGCGGTCGGGCCGTCGATGGTGCTGTCGACGTCCTTCACGAGCCCGAAGTCGACGACGTTCACGTACTCCTTGCCGTCTGCGTGGGACGACAGGATGATGTTGCTGGGCTTGAGATCGCGGTGGATGAGCCCCAGGGAGTGGGCTTCGGACAACGACGCGCAGATCTGCGTCATCAGGTCGATCACCCGCAGCGGATCCATCGGAACGCCCGGGGTCATCGCGTTGCGGAGCGTGCCGCCGTCCAGGAACTCCATCGCGATGTAGTAGATGTCGTCCTTGGTCTGACCGTAGTCGTGGATGCGCACCGTGTTGGGGTGCTTCAGCCGGGCGCAGATCGAGGCTTCGCGGAAGAAGCGCTGCCGGAACGTGTCGGCGGCGGCGTCGGTCGGATCCAGGGTGAGGATCTTGATCGCGACCGTGCGGCCGAGGGGCTGCTGAACGGCGCGATACACCTTTCCCATGCCGCCAGCGGCGACCTTCTCGACGATCCGGTACCGACCATCCAGCACTCGCCCGATGAGCGAATCATCCGTGCTGGACGGGCTGGCCGACTGTTGAGCCATCCGTGTGGGAGTCCTGATGGGAAGGGGTCGAATCCCATGCTAGCATCTGAATGTCCCCAGCGAACCCCTGGCAACTCTGTCGCGCGGGGACAACCGGAGGTCTCGTGGCATCCCGCTCGTACGAATTCGCGCTTCCCGCCGCCCTGAAGGGCGCGCTGATGGTGGCGGCCACGGCGCTGGCTGGCTGTACGCCGTCGGTGCTGCCGTACACCGAGTGCACGGCCAACACGGAGTGTCAGGAGGTCATGGGCTACGGGTCGACGTGCGAGATCGAGACCGGCCTGTGCGCGACGACCGAGATGCATCCCCGCTGCGACGGCACGTTCCCGGACGATCTGGTGTTCCCGATCAAGCAGGACGAGATGTTCCTGATCTCGAGCCTGTTCGGGCGGTCGGATGCCCACAAGGCGCGGCGGGACGCTACCGAACTCGCCGTGCTCCAGGCCAACGACAACCAAGGGGTCGACGGACGGGACTTCGGGATCATCCACTGCAACTACGACGAGGATCCTGACATCGACGAGCTCGATCAGACCGGTGCGGTCGAGTCCATCACCACGTGGCTCGCCGACGATGTCGGGGTGCCGGTCGTCGTCGGTCCGGCGGCATCGTCCCTCACCCAGGCTGTGTACAACAACCTGAATGGCCCCGCCGAGCTCGACACCCTGGTGGTCTCGCCAAGTGCCACCGCGCCGTCGCTCACAACGGTTCACGGCGACAACGATGACCTGTTCTGGCGGACGGCTCCTCCCGACGGCGGGCAGGGGATCGCCATCGCCGAAGACATGCGGAACGAGTTCGACCCGCTGGGTGAATCCGTCTACCGGACGGCCCCTGTCGAGAAGCTGGCGATCCTCTACCAGGAGGGCGCGTATGGCGAGGGGCTGAAAGACGTCGTGTTCGAGGAACTCGATCAGCTCGGAGGTGCTTCTTTCCTCTTCCCGTTCAATACGGAGACGCTGGGCCAGCAGATGGCTCAGCTCGCGACGAGCAGCGATGGCCCCTTCGACGAAGTGCTGGTGATCAGCTCGGACGCTCAGGACTACAGCGCATTCCTGGTGGTGGCGAACACCAACGGTGCCTACAGCGACATCCCGCTGTTCTTCTCGGATGGAGGTCGAACCACCGACATCTTCGGAGAGGTCGGAGCCCTCGGTCCACACATCCGCGGGTCGGTGCCCTCTCTTCCGACGGGTGTGGTTTTTCAGGCTTTTGAGGCTGATTTCAGGCGATTCTTCGACACCGACAGCAACGATCACAGCTTCGTACCCCACGCGTACGACGCTGCGATGCTCGCGATCTACGCACATGCATGGGTGTCCCAGACCGGCAACCCGTACACTGGGACCGAACTCGCCAAGGCGTTCCGGGAGTTCAGCGACGGTCCGGACGCGAACCTCACCCTCTACACGCCCGGCATCACCGCGCTGTCGTCCGGCAACAGCATCGACGTCGAAGGCGCGAGTGGTGCCCTCGACTACAAGAGCAACGGCGAGCTGCCCTCCACCATCGAAGTGTGGACCCTCACCGGCTCGGGTGGCGGTCTGGACTTCAACGAAGAGTACATCTTCGTCGAGAACTGAACGCGCGTAGCGCTACTCCCAGAGTGCGCCGATGTCCTTGGCTTCCGGCACGGCCGAGAGCTGCTTGGCCATCGAGCGCGCGTGGCTGAACCGCTCTGCGGCCTTCGGCTGCAGCGCCTTGTCGACGATGGCCTGCAGATGCTCCGACACATCGGGGTTGATCTCGCGAATCGGCGTGTATTCGCCCGCCAGGATGCGCTGCTGGATGGCGTACTCGCTCTCGGCGTCGAAGGCGAGGCGGCCGGTCAGCATCTCGTAGAGCACCGCTCCCAGGCTGAACAGGTCGCTCCGGGCGTCGACGTGCTTGGCGGCCTTGACCTGCTCCGGGCTCATGTACGCCGGTGTTCCCATGGCGACGGCCGTGCGGGTGCGCTGGTTGGTGTGCACCTTCGCGATGCCGAAGTCCATCAGCCGGATCTGCGTACCCTGACCCGTGACCTCCTCGACGAAGAGGTTGCCGGGCTTCACGTCGCGATGGACCACGCCGCGGGTGTGGATGTAGGACAGCGCCCCCGTGGCCTGGTGTGCCCAGCGCACGGCATCGGGCAGATCGATGGTGGAGCGCATCAGCCGCCGCTCCAGGGTCTCGCCTTCGAGGTGGTCCATGACCAGCCCCGCGACACCGGGCTCGCTGACGATGTCGGTGACGCGCACCAGGCAGGGATGGCGGAACCGGGCCTGGAGCTTGGCCTCTTCGAGGAAGCGACCGAGAAAGCGCTCGTCGCGCAGCAGGTGCGGTAGCAGCACCTTCAGGGCGTGATGGGACTCCAGGGCCGAGTGGCGCACCTTGTAGACGAGCGCCATGCCGCCCATGCCGAGCTCCTCCTCGACGAGGTAGTTGCCGACAGTCTGGCCCGGTTCGAGCATGGATGCGGGTCTATCACGGGATCAGAAGTTGTAGTTGATCGGGTATTGGAACGACTGGCCGTCCGGCAGATCGTGCGCGGGGAAGCTGGCGTGGGACAGCACGCTCTCGATGCAGTCCGTGACCGCTGTGGGCGCGCCTCCACCGTTGATCGTGTAGGTGTTCTTCACCCGCCCGTCGCACCCCACCTTGAGCTCGACGATGACCTGGAAGCGGCCCTTGGTGCCGCTCGGCATGCAGCGGCGCGTGGTGCCGAGCACGCGCCCGATCGACGACTTGATCGCGCTGTTCGACAGGCCGTTGCCGGCATCCATGTCGTCGTCGCCGAGCGCTCGCGTGCCCTGGGCTTTGCAGCGCTTGGGGGACGGCATGCGCAGCTTGGGCGTGCGGACCTTGCCGTCTCCGAATCCCGGGCCGTTCTGCACGCGGGTGGGCCGGTGATCGAGGTCGCCGGACTTCTCGGCGCCCATGTTCCGCATGTCGCCCGAGGACCGGCGGCCGCCCAGTGCAGGCCCCGATCCGCGCTCCAGGTCGTTGACGGCGTCGGCCAGCCCGTCGTCGTCGCCGAGATCCAGCCCCGACCCGAAGATCCCGCTCCCCTGTACGCTTCGTGGTCGATCCGGCAGCGATCCATCCGAGCCGGCGGCCCGGGGTTCCGGGCTCCTCCGCGAAGCCGGCCCCGAAGACCCCCGTGGGGACGGGGCTGCAGCCACCCGGGGGCTGGGACGGGGCCCGCCCAGACGGCGTCGTCGGGTGCCGTCGTCGCTGGGTTCTGCAGACGCGAACACCGTGGGGTCGGGCAGGGTGTCCTGGGGGATGGTCCACACCAGCAGCTCCTGGCCGGGCTCGATCACATCGGACTCGAGGTCGTTCCAGGACATGAGGTCTTCGGCCGTGCAGCCGTGCTTCTCGCCGATGGCCGACAGGCTGTCGCCCTTGACCACCGTGTAGCGCACGGGCTCGGCGAAGTTGATCACCTCGCGGGCGCGGTCGGCGGTGGGGTCTTCGCAGCCGATGAGCCCCGTGAGCGGAACGAGCAGAACGCACACCAGGCCGACGGCACGGACGAGCGGTGCAGCGATGGCGTGGTGATGTCGCAACGAACCCAAGACCCCGCGGGCCCCCCGTGCAATCCCTGTGATTCTAGCCTAGCAGCTGGCAGCGCTCATTCGATGTGGTGGATGGTGCACCCGGACTCTGGCCCGACCTCTGCGGCGGTGGCGGGATCGGGGAGAACCAGCCAGGTGTCCCGCCGGCGCGACTTGAGCCGGGACAGCGGAACGGTCTTGGCCTGGATGCCGTGGGCGCGCATCGCGGCGGGGGGGATCTTCGCCTGGGGACCGAGCTTCAGGGTGTCGCCCTCGATGGTGGCGAGGTTCTTGGCGGTCGGGCTGTAGGCCAGCGTGGTGAACCGGATGTTGCGATCGCCCAGGAGCCGGCCGAGCCAGGTGTGGGTGTTGCGGTTGGCGCCCTTGTTGAGCGGCAGCACGGTGAGGACCTGGGCCGGGCCCTCCACTCCGGCTTCTTCGACGGCGTCGCTGATGCAGTACACCAGCGCGTTGCCGTGGAATCGCCCGATGATGGGGTAGGGGTCCATCCCCCGCACCATCGGCGAGTGCCAGAGCACGCCGGCGATCAGGGCGAGCTGCGGGAGGAGCCGGAGGGCGAGCAGGAGCTTGCGGTCCCGAAACCGGACGGTCGAGTCGTGCGCCACCCAGGTGACCAGCAGGGCCAGGGGCACGGTCATCGGAAAGCCCTGTCGCCAGAACCAGGTGCGGGACAGCGCGAACAGCAGTGCGTAGCCGAAGAACCAGACGGACAGCAGCAGCGGCATGCGCGGATCGCTCGTCTGGGCGGGGCTCCTGGGACCCCGAAGCCTGGAGAGTGGCTCCACCACGAGCGCGAAGGCGTAGAACGCCGCGATGACGAAGACCACCGGCGCCCACTCGCTGATGGTGTCTGCGCCCTCGAAGCTGGCCGGAAACCACAGGTAGTCGTAGGCCGCGCCGATGATCTCGTGCAGGTTGAAGCCCGACACTTCGCGCAGCGTCTTCTTCCCCGCCCGCGTGAACGCGAAGTAGTGCTTCTCGTAGCCCCCGGCCCAGCCCAGCACCGCGAAGCGGGCAGCGACCGCGGGGATGGCCGGCGCCCAGGGAAGCACCGACCGCTTCAGCGCGTCGACGAGACCATCCGAGCGGGTCGACCACGCGAGCAACGGCAGCATCGGCAGGAGCACGTAGGCGGCTTCGTTGGACAGCAGGGCCAGGCTGAGCAGCAGGGTGGTGAGGGCCGTGCGGGGATTCAGCACCCGGTCGTCGCGCAGGCTGTCCATCCACGCGACCAGGGCCAGGGTGCCGAACAGCGTCGACAACAGGTAGGACCGCCGGGCGAGGTAGGGCAGGGCTTCCTCGACGGCCGGATGACCGAGGTAGAGCAGCGCGGGGAGCAGGACCCAGGCCGAGGTGCGTCGCAGCAGTCGCGAGGCGAGCAACGTGACGGCGACTGCGGTGAGGCCGTGGAGCACGAAGTCGGTCAGGCGGTGCATCCAGGGCGCGTTGCCCGCGATGGCGTGGTCGAACACGAAGCTGATGGCGCTGACCGGCCGATAGCCCACGAAGTGGTGGCTGCGGAACACCCACTCGGTCCAGTTGGGGTTTTCGAGCGACCCCTTGCTGACCCACTTCACCGCGTCGACCTTCCACGGGTAGTGGGTCCAGATGATGCGGAACGGCGCGATCCCCCAGGCGATCAGCCCCAGCAGCGTGAGCCAGATCGCGGGATGGAGCCGCGAGCGCCCCGTGGTCTCGGGGGATTCGGCGGGTGGAGCGTCGGGGGGCCCGGTGGAGTCGGGGGATTCGGTTTCGGGGTCGGCCACCGCGCGGGTCTATCCCGGTGAGCGGTCGTAATCGATGCCCCGGCCGCGTCCGGTCAAGGTGTCTGCATGCGAACCCTGTCGATGCTCTTCGTCGCCTGTGCCCTCGCGGGCCTCGCGATTCCGATTCCCGAGGACCTCGCGCTCGTCGCGGCGGGTGCCACGGACCCCACCCCGATGCAGTTCGGTCTGCTCTGTCTGGTGGGCGTCGTGGGCGTGTTGACCCGGGACACCCTGGCGTTCGGGCTGGGACACGTCTTCGGCGCACAGGTGCTCGAGTGGCGCGGCGTGCGCACGGTCGTGTCCTGGACCGGCCTGGACCGCTTGCGCAGCCTGGTGAGCCGCCACGGTGGACGGGCCGTGCTGCTCGCCCGGTTCGCGGTGGGGATGCGGGCCATGGCCTTCGTCGTCGCCGGCGCCATGGGGATTCGTCCGGGTGCCTACCTGCTCTGGAACGCGCTGGGCGTGCTGATCTGCGTACCGGCCGTGCTCGCGCTCGGAGTGTGGTTCGGCGAACCGATGTGGGCGCTGGTGAGCTGGGCCGCCGACAACGCGCTGTTGCTGGTGGGCTTCGCAGTCCTGATCGGGCTGGCGTGGGTCACGAGCGAGCAGCAGCGTCGGGCCGAGGCGATTCCGGCTTGACCCGTGACCGCTGCGGACGCGCTCACAGACGGAAGAACCGCTTGCGCTTCTGCTCCGACTCGTTGCTCTGGTTGTTCTCGTAGCCGTGCACCTCCTGCCGTCCGGGGGCGTTGGTGCGGACCTCGCCGTACTGCGTGGAGGAGCTGGAGTTGCGCTGGGTGGAGCTGTTCTCGCCCGAGACCGACAGGCCCGCGAGGAACCCGCCCAGGCCGCGCTTGGGCTCGGGTGCGGGCGCGACGACCTGCTGGACCTGGGTGACCTGCTGGATCTGCGGGGCGGCGGGCTGTGGAGCCGGCTGGGCCACCTGCACGACGCGCTGAGGCTGGGGCGTCGGTGCGTCGTACCGGGTCTCGCTGACCTTCAGGAACGCCCGGTCGGGGTTGTGGTACTTCAGGATCAACCGGCGTCCCCCGCGGATGTCGACATCGTGACGAGCGACCTCCTTCATCCACGCGTTGTAGACCTGGATGTGGTGGCGTCCGGACGGGATGGTCGCCACGAACGAGCCGCTGGACCGGTCGTACTCCATGGGCACGCCGTCGATCTGCATCTGGATGGCGGCCATGGTCTGCACGCGCAGCTGACCCGAGGCCGGTGTGCGTGCGCGAGAGCGAGAGCGGGCCGGAGTGGTGTCGACAGCGGCGACGACCTCGGGCTGGCTCTGCATTCCGACGTAGGCCAGGGTGCCGCCGAGCGCGACCACGCAGATGGCGGCCAGGCCGAGCGACCCGACCACGATGCTTCCCACGACCGCGCCAACGACGCCGTAGATCAATCCCTTCACTGCCGCCTCCAGAACTCAGATTCTGCTTCGAGCGACACCTATGGGTGGACGGTCGCTATGGAGACTAAAAGCCGTCTAAGAACCCAGCGAGGATGGGGGCCACGCATAGAACCGACCACCTCCACCTCCACCTCCACCACGGATGACGCTCGCGAACTCGAACACGTCGTATTCGCAGGGCTGGTCGCGCTCTGAGGCTCTGACGACGCTGTCTCCGGCGGGGCCTGCCCCGATTGGTCCGATTGGCCTGTCCGGCCATGCTTGTCCGCTGTGGCTCTGTGCGTGCGCCCGAATGCGCCTGCCGGAATCGCTGGCCTCCCCCGCCAAGGTGGTCTCCAAGACGGGCCGGGTCGAAGTGCGGGAGTGGCCGCTGGAGAGGCTCGGGCACACGCACAGAGCCACAGCGGACGACGGACGATCGGCATCGCGAGCTGGTCGATCGGCGAAGGTATGCTGGTAGACAGCCTCGTCAGAGCCTCAGAGCGCCAATGCTCCCGTAAACACGGGGTGGTCGACGTGTTCCGTCGTGGTCTGGCGGCACGATGACGAGGGCGAGTCACAGCCCAGGCGGACCAGGCCACGTCTGCGTGCCGAAGAGCGTCAGCGAACCACCCTGTGGATTCCGTCGCGCATGTGGAGGCCACCGAAGTTCAGGAGCAACCCTACACCGAGGCCTGTGCATTCAAGGTAGGTCAAGACTTGTCGAACGTAGATCGGGTGGTGATCGACCGTGGCCTTCACCTCGACGATGACCTGCTGGTCGACGACCAGATCGCAACGGTACACACCCCTCGAAATGAGCTGGTGGTCCCACCGCAAGTCGAGGACCACCTCTCGATCGACCCGATGTCCACGCCGACGGACCTCGTGGCTGAGAATGTCCCGATAGGCGCGTTCGAGCAGTCCTGGTCCCAGACGTTTGTGGATCTGTACGGCACAGTCGACGATGTCGTGTGTTCGAGGGTCTCGCATGGGTACTCACACGAGCAGGACCTGTGCCAGATGAAAACCTGCTTTCGCACGTCGACTCCCACGACGAGTGTCGTCGGAGTCGCGACGGCCGTCGTCGGAAAGCGATCCGGATCCGGGCTCGCCACCGACTATGCATCGAGCGCGGCTTCGATGGCGCGCACCGCCGCTGCTTCGTCTTCGCCCACGAGCACGGAGGTCATTCCGAAGGCCCGTGCAGCCTCGCAGTTCTCCGGTCGATCGTCCGCGAACAGCACCCCTGCGGGGTCGACTCCGAGCTCGCGCGACGTGTCACCAGGACGCCGCCGATGTCGAACAACACCAGGTCGAAGCCGTTCATCTCCCCTCCTCGGGCCAGAACGACGTCACCGGACGCAGCAGCCGGAACCCGCCCCAGGTGCGCCACGCCACGAGCGTGATGCCCACGTAGAGCACGAGGATGCCGAGCGCGACGAACGAGTACGTCGGATGGGTGTCGGGCCAGCCGGTGGCGGGAACCTGGAGGAGTCCGAGCAGCGGGATGGACAGGGGCATCGACGCCGCGGCCCCGAGCACGGCACCGGTGGGGACGGGGCCCCGAAGCTCGGGATCGACCAGACGGAGGAGCGCGAGACCCGTGGCCAGCGTGCCGGTGGCGGCGCCGAAGAGCACGAGGGCGTACTCGAAGGGCGCGACGGGAAAGGTGCGCCGGGCCAGCCACAGGGAGAGGAGACCGGTCGCCACGCCACCGACCGTGCCGAACACCAGGACGATGACCCACCACTTCTGGATGACCCCGATCTTCACGGCGGCGATGGCCGACACGGTGACGACGTCGACCACCAACGCCGCGATGCGGGACAGCAGGGTGTTGTCGAGGGGTCCGGCCGCCCCAGATGCGCCGATTCCGCCGAGCAGCTTGCGGGTCGCGATGGCCAGCAGCGCGCCGATCAGGAAGTGGAAGCCGTACACCGTGGCGATGGCCTGCGGACGGTCTCCGAGGGCGAACACGACGAGCTGGATCACCCCCCAGGCGGCCAGGTAGACCGTGCCGATCGCAGCGATCTGGGCGGTGAGGGGCTCCAGACCGCCCGGAACTGCGGGTGGGGTCGCATCGGAGCCGTCCTGGACGGCGGAATCGTCTCCCGAGTCGTCCAGCCAGCCGTTCCTGCGGGCCAACGCGAGCAGCGGTGCGCCGAACCCCACGCAGAACACGAACCCGAGGGCCGCCATGATCAGGCCGAGCTGCGCGCCGTCCTCCATGCCGTTGGACTCCCAGGCGGCACCGAGTGCCAGGGCCTGGCCGGGCCCCTGGCTGAAGCCGAGCGGGACCATCAAGCCCACGCCGGGGTGCAGGTCGGTGCCGAACAGCGGCCAGGCCAGCGCCAGACCGAGACCGAGCAGGGCCTGCATCGCCACCAGCATCGGCAGGGCGAAGGCGAACCCCCGAACCCCCGAAGACGGGCCGCTTCCGGGCTGGGGGGTGCGCAGGCTGACACTGATGAAGAGCAGCGCGAGCCCGTGGTAGACGACCCGTTCGAGCACGTCCTGGTCGATGGGCAGCACGGCGAGCACGCTCGGGCCGAGGATCAGTCCGACGAACCCGGCCACCATCGAGTCCGGCACGGACAGCCGCTTCACGCCGGGGACGCGAGCGCGGATCAACGCCGACAGGGCCAGGAGGGTCGCGACGAGGATCAGGGTGAGCGGCGCGCCGCCGGTCCAGAACTTCACTCCGGCCCCAACAGCCAGATGGCGAAGTCGATGTCGGTGACCGACTCTCCGATGGCGGACGTGGGCTCGGCGTACCCGCGCTTTCCGATGAGGGTCTGGATGTGCGTCGCGAGCTCGGCGTTCGCATCGTACCAGTACACCACCGCTGCACGGATCCGGGTGGTGAGCGCGTTGTGGCAGCGGAAGACCGTGCCCATCCCCCCCGAACCCAGTCGGGCTTCGACCACCCAGTCGCCGATGCGGTCACCGGGAGCCGGGCCGCCCACCGACATCAGTTCGACCCCGACAGGGACTCGGGGAGCAGGGCGCGAACAGCCTCGATGGTGTCGGCCTCCTCGGGCTTCTTGTCCTTGCGGTACCGCTTCACTCGCGCGAACCGCAGCGCGACGCCACCAGGGTACTGGGAGCTGGCCTGGACGTCGTTGAACGCGATCTCGACCACCAGCTCGGGGCGGACGAACACCTGCCATTCGTTGCGGTCGACCTCCATCTTCTGCAGCGCTTCGGTCTGCCAGGCCAGCAGCTCGTCGGTGAGCCCCTTGAAGGTCTTGCCGAGCATCACGAAGCCCCCGCCGTCGGGATCGCGGGCGCCGAGGTGGAGGTTGGACAGCCATCCGGTGCGTCGTCCCGAGCCCCATTCCGCCGCGAGCACCACCAGATCGAGGGTGTGGGTGGGCTTGACCTTGAGCCAGCTGCGGCCCCGGGCGCCCGCCTGGTAGGGCGCTTCGGGGTCTTTGACCATGATTCCCTCGTGCCCGGCGTCCACCACGCGCTCGTAGAACGCTTCGGCCTGCTCGAGGTTGGACACCCGTTCCCGATGCACGCGATGGGCGGCCGGGATCTGCTCCAGTGCCGCGAACCGACGATGGGCGGGCCAGTCGATGGTCTCCTCGTCGTCGAGCAGCAGAGCGTCGAACACCACCGTGGTCAGCGGCAGCGCGAACCGCATGCGCCCCACGTCCACCTTGCGCCCGAACCGCCGCATCGTGACCTGGAAGGGCAGCGGCGTGCCGTCTTCGTTCAGGCCGATGGCCTCGGCATCGAGGACGAATCGGCTCCATGGCAGCGTGCGCGCCACTTGAGCGACCTCGGGCACCATCCCCGTCACGTCGTGCAGCTGGCGGGTGTAGACACGCACCTGCTCGCCGTCGCGGTGCAGCTGGACCCGCACGCCGTCGAGCTTGCAGTCTACGAACGCATCGCCGTCCATCAGCACCATCGCCGCTGCGGCGGTCTCAGCGGGGCTCGCCAGCATCGGGCGCAGCGCGCGGAAGACCTCGACCCGGAACCGCGCCAGACCCGCTTCGCCTTCGCGCAGGGCGGTGACGGCCACGAGGGGGATCTCGCCCGTGAGCATGAAGGCGCGGCGCACGGCGGTGGCCGGGAGGTCGGCGGCGGTCGCGATGGCATCGAGCAGAACGCCCTCCTGGGCGCCCTGGCGGAGCTCGCCGCTCAACAACTCCAGCAGGAACACGCGTTCTGCGACGGTGGCGTGCTGAAACAGCTCCAGCACTGCGTCGAACCGGCGCTTCTTGCTCCCCTTGCCCGATTCCTTCTCGATGCGGGTGAAGGCGTCGTCGATCTCGGACACCGACCAGCGCGGCTCCTCGGGCGCCGGACTCGCAGCGTCGCGCACATCCCGGAGCAAGGAGTACCCGACCCCGATCCGACCCTGTCGCATCACCCCGGACAACCAGCTGGACACGATCGGCAGATCGTCGCCGGACGCCGCCAGGCAGCGGCCGAGGGTTCGGCTCTTGACCCGACGCATGCGGGTGGACCGGACCTCGGCCCAGGTGCGTACGACCTCGACCAGCTGCATCGCTCCGTCACCCCTCGCGCAATCTACAAAAGCACCCACGAACGCACGATTTGTGTGTGCCTCCGAGAGGCGGCGTGTATCAAGCCATCACGCGATGAGCGAGCCCGTGTCGTCGTCGAGCTCCAGCAGCTCCACGTCGTCCTCGTCGGTCCAGGCCAGCTCGGAGAGGGCCGTGGAGTCGGGCGCGCCGTGGTCCTCGACGATCTGCCGCAGGGCATCGCGGAAGGCCAGGGCACTCTGGTAGCGCATCTCGGGGTCGCGGTTGAGGGCCCGCATGACGAACGCATCCCAGGTGGGCTCGATCCCGGACCGGACGGAGCTGGGCAGCGGCACGTCGTCCTTCATCACCGCCATCATCGTCGCGGCTTCTTCGCGGCGGCGGAACAGGCGCGTGTTGCACAGCAGCTCCCAGAGCACGACCGCCAGACTCCACAGGTCGCTGCGCTCGTCCACCACGTGGTCTTCGAGCTGCTCGGGCGCCAGGTAGCTCGGCTTGCCCACCAGGTTGCGGGTGTGGACCATCCGCGCGTCGCGGATCGCCCGCGCGACCCCGAAGTCCAGGATCTTCACCAGCCCACTCCGGTCGACCAGGATGTTGGCGGGGGAGAGATCCCGGTGGATCACCCGCAGCGGCTTGCCGTCCGCGCCCCGAGCCACGCGGTGCGCGAAGTGCAGGCCTTCGGCGACCTCGGCGCCGATCAGCGCGACCACACCGGGATCGAGCGGCGTTCCCGAGCGTCGGTGTCGGTCGAGGATGGTGCGCAGCGTGGGCCCGTCCACGAACTCCATCGCGAAGAAGTAGGTGCGGTCGACCGTCCCGAAGTCCAGCGCTCCGACCAGGTTGGGGTGCGCGAGCCGGGCGCACAGCTCGGCCTCTTCGCGGAACCGCCGTACGAACCCATCGTCTGCAGCCAGGTGGGGATGGATGACCTTGATGGCGACCTTCCGCTCGAATCCGCCCTCGGGGCAGTACAGCGCCTCGTGCACCACGCCCATGCCCCCCGACGCGATCTCGCGGACCAACCGATACTTCCCGAACAGCTCCTGCGCTCGCAGGTCGGCATTCGCGCGCCCGATGATGCGCTTGAGCCCGTAGACCGCCATCGAACCCGCGCAACCGGTGATGATCAGCGAGCCCGTGCGCACCAGCTGCACGTCCATGCGGTGCAGGAGCACGCCGTCGCCTTCCACCGCCGGCCGGATGAAGAACCAGTAGACGGTCCAGAACTCCGCGGCCGCGATGCAGCCCATGAGCAGCGGGATGAGGGGCTGCAGGCGCAGGATCGAGCCGGCGATGAACAGGCAGAACAGCTGTGGGGGAACCCAGCTGCCCAGGGCATACGCGGGCCCTTCGGCCTGGGTCAGGACCCAGAACGAGATCCCGGGAATCGCGATCTCGAGAGCGGGCATCGCGTAGCGCAGTTGCCGGATGGCCATGCCGCGCATCAGGGCCCAGTGCGCGATGGTGGCGAAGACGAACACCCCCGCGCAGAGCAGCCCCAGCGGCAGGCCGATGGCGGGCTGCACCGTGCTGAACCAGATGGCGATGAGCAGACAGGTGGCCGAGATGCCCTGATCGGCGCGCGCCAGCAGGATCTCGAGGTCGGTGACCCCGCTCTCGAGTGCCGACCACAGGCCCGTGTGGAGCGTGCGAATGGTGGTCGGGGGCGGCATCGTGTCCGACATGCGCACCAGATTAGCGGGTTTGGCGCGCAGACCCCTACGGAATCCGTCGGCGCGATAGGGGGCAGCATGGCTGAATCCCCGTACAAGATGCTCGTCCTCGACCTCGATGGCACCGCGCTCAAGTGGGGCAATCAGCTCGACCCCACCGATGTCGAAGCAGCACGAGCGCTGCAGGAGGCCGGTGTACACGTGACGATTGCCACCGGTCGTCTCTACGGTGGCACGCGGTGGGTGGCCGAAGCCCTGGGCGTGCGCGGCAGCGTGGCGGTGATGAACGGGTCGGAACGCATCTCCATCGACGACCACCGGCGCGTCCATCGGGCGGCGTTGCCGAGCCAGGCGATGGGCATGGTGAAGGCCGTGCTCGTCGACCACGGGTTGTCGGCGTTCCTGTTCCGCAGCGACGGCATCGAGCACGACGAGTCGGATGCGCAGCACACGCCCTACCTGGGCATCTGGACCCCCGACCTGAATGCGCATGCCGGGCTGTTCCAGACCCCCCTGTGGGAGGCGGACGACACTCTGGCGATCGGAGCGCTCGGCGCCCACGAGTCGGTCGAGACCGCGCACGGCGTGCTCGAGGCTGCGTTGGCGTCTGCGGGCATCGACACCATCGGGCTGCGCCGCTTCGACACGTTCACGGGCGAGCGCTTCATGAAGATCCGCGACAAGCGAGCCGACAAGGGCACGGCGGTGGCGGCCCTGGCGGCGGAGCGCGGGCTGTCTGTGGAGCAGACGGTGGTGGTCGGCGACTGGAACAACGACCTGCCGATGCTGCAGAGCGATGCGCTGTCGTTCGCGATGGGGGAGTCCATCGAGGCCGTGCTGGACGCGGCGGACGACGTGCTCGAGTCGAAGCGGGGCGAAGGCGGCGCGGTGGCCGAGATCGCGAAGCGGGTGTTCGGCCTCTGAAGCGCTGATCGGCCGGAGGCGCGACATCCGGACGATGACGGACTCGTTCAGCCCTGCGCAGCTTTCTTCTCAGCCAGAAGGCGTACATCCCGGCGAACTCGTCGAGAGAACCGTGCGCTGGGTCGAGTCGCTGCAGCTCGTGCTCCAGGGAGCGCTGCGTCCAGCGCTTGTGGCGGCGTTCGAATCCCTGGGAGTACCCAACCCATCGGCCCTTTCGAGCTCGGACCAGGCTTCGGGTGTTGAGGTTGAGTGCCTCTTCGAGGTCCTCTTGCGCATCGATGTGGTGAATCCGCCCAGCGCCGTCGTAGGTGAAGTCCTCCTCCCGGATGGACAGCGGATCGAGAGTGCAGGCGCGGTCTCCCTTCCGGGTGTCGCACGTCTGCAATCGCGGAGGAAGCCCTTCGCCTCCCGGGCACGCTCCGTGGAGGTTCGTCCACTCGAACACCCGGTCTGGTGCGGCACTACGCGCCACGAAGTGCTCGATCTTCATTGCGCTGGAGGTCGGTCGAATCCGGCGTTGGCAGTAGCAGCACAGCGCACCCTGGTCCCGAACGAGCCCATCTCGAATGGCCTGTTTGGTGCCCGACGGCAGATCGTCCCATGCAGCCGTAGTGGTCGCCGCTCGCGCTTCGACGAGGGCGGTGGGCTCGGGCCCTTTGACCAGACGACGCATCAGCTCGCCAGGAAGGTGAGAAGTCCCTCGAGCCGGGCGACCTCGGGGTCGCTGGACGTGAGTTGTTCCCGCAGCGCTGCGAGCCTGGACTTCGCGGCGTCCAGATCGTCTGCATCGATCAGGCTTGCGACTTCATCGAGCGCCTGCAGGGTGTCGGGTGCGCGCTCGGGCACTCCAAAGACGTCTTCCAGCAGTGAGTTGCTGTCGCGTCCGAGGGTGGGAGGCGCTTCGTAGACCTGGAAGTCCTCGAGGATCCGGATGCACTCGCCGGGCACGCTCCCAACGACCTGCGGAGAGTGCGTCGTCGCGACGAACTGGATGCCCGGAAAGGTGTCCATCAGCGCAGGCAGAACGCGGCGTTGCCATCCGGGGTGCAGATGGAGCTCGATCTCGTCGATGACGACGAGGCCCGGGCCTTCAAGAGGGTCAGAGTCGTTCAGCAGAACGAGGCGGCGGGCGATGTCCATGACGGTGAGGAGCATGAGCCGCTCCCCGTCGGACAGCTGCCGAATGGTCAGCTGCTGGCCATCCTTGTCGACGACGAGGATGCCATCGGGCTCGCCAGGCCAGGGCTCTCCGGAGGCGTCTGCACGGGAGATGCGCGGATTGCGGAACGATCCGGTGCCGAGGGCGTTGAGGAACCGGGTGAGCGCCTCCCGCACGGCCTGGAGCTCGGGGCGCCGGTGGTCGGGGTCGCCGTTGAGGCGGGTTTCGTTCTCGAGGTTCTCCTCCCGCCGGAACCATTCGATATCGACTTGGAACACCAGCTCACTTCGAATGGCCATGGCGTGATGGAGTCGACAGTCTTCGATTTGCGCCATCAGCGGTATGCGGAAAGGATCTCGGCGTGGCCCCATGTGAACGGCAGCCACAGGATCTTCGGTTGGCGACGGGAACGACGCATTGGACGAAGTGAACGACCATCGGTAGCGTTTCTCATCGTAGTGGAACGACACGAGTGATGGTCCGCTTGCGCCATGTCGGCACAGGTCGTGAGCGGGCGCACATGCCTGCTCGACGAGGTCGTCGTTTCCAGTCATCCAGGCGACAACCCACCGAAGACCCGATGCGATAGTCGATTTCCCCGATCCGTTTTCGCCAACGAACAGGGTGGCGCGTCGGTTTAGCCGGAACTCGGTATCGACGAATCCGCCGAAGTTCTCCAGGCGCAGTGAGCGGACGTGCATTGGCTCCCCTGCGTGGAGCTAACACGGGCGAGCGCGGCTCGGCCCGTTCATCGGCTCCCGAGTTCTCCGTCCCATAGACCAGGCCGAACCGGGTCGAACGGAGGAGACGAGACCGGTCGAAGAGGCCGACTCCCGGCTACCCGAAGGGGGGCTGCGACCCCCGGACACCCCCGCTCACCGAGGAGGAAACGAGCGCGCCAGCGCGCTCGGGAAGCTCCGATATCGGAGCCGGGTCCACACCATCCCGAAGGAGGGGTCTGGATGGGCACGAGCGGGGACCGGGACAGCACCGCCTCGCTGGGCCAGCCACAGAGTGACGCTCGAACACGGCTGTCCCCACGGCCTCCTCGCGACGTTCGCGCTCTGCGGCTCCGACGACATCGTCTCCGCGAGTCCTCGGGCCCTGTTTCGAACCACCGCGCAGCTCGACCCCGCTTTCGCCGCTGCGTCCTCTGCGTGACCCGCCCGGAGGGCCCCGAACGCCCCGCCGATCCCGCCCGTCCCATAGACGAGGTCAAACCAGGCCCAACGGAGGAGACGCGACCTGTCGATGAGGCCAGCTCCAGGCTACCCAGAAGGGGTCTGCGACCCCCGGACACCCCCGCTGCACCGCCTTCTGGGCCCTCGGCACGGCTGGTCGTGGTGGGCACGAGCGGGGACCGGAAGAGCCCGCCCCGGTGGGCCGGCCACAGAGAGACGTCCAGACACGGCTGTGCTCCCGGGCTGCTCGAGACGTTCGCGCTCTGCGGCTCCGTACGCCTCTCGTGGAGGTGGAGGTCGAGGTCGAGGTGGGGGCCGCGCTACTCCGCCGACCACTTCAGGCTGAGGCCCGCCGTCCAGCCCTTCTGGATGGCGTCCACCACCTCGTCCCCCTGCGACGTCACCGCCGCCGGGTTCAGCAGGTTTCCGAGCTTGACGGACGCCGCGAAGCCCTTGCCGAGATCCTTCCGACCGACGACCCGCAGGCCCGGCACCGATTCCTCGTAGATGTCGGGGGCTCCCAGGGCGCCGACTTCCGTGATCCGGCGTCCGACGGCGTTGAAGAGCACGGTCACCCGGTCGCCGCGATCGGGATGCTCCCAGCCGCCCTGCAGGTTGAGGACCCACGGACTCTGGCCCTGCAGCGCGCGCTGTTGGCTGGTCTGGATGCCCGAGTTCTCGCCCAGATCGACGCGACTGCGGATGAGCGACAGGTTGCCCGCGGTCCAGAAGTTCTGGGGCAGGGACTTGCGGATCTCCAGCTCGATGCCGGTGTTCAGCGCGCCGCCGGCGTTCTCCCAGGTGACGGACTGCTGCGCGGACGGCACGACGACAGTCTCGACCGGCAGCTGGAAGCGCTTGGCGAAGCCGCCCAGGCTCACGACCTCGCCCGACGCGAAGTACCACTCGAAGCGCAGGTCGGCGTGATCGATGAGGGCGCGCTCCAGCTCGGGGTTGCCGAAGGTCTGGCGCCCACCCGTCACGTCGTTGAACGTCGCGGGGGACAGCTCGCGGAAGTCCGGTCGGGACACGGTTCTCGCACCTCCGAGCCGGATCCGCACGGTCTCGACGGGCGCGAAGGTGAGGGTGGCTGCGGGGAGCACGTCCGTAGTGGTCAGATCGGCGGTGACCGGCGCGTTGTCGGGGTTGAACAACTCGAATGTGGAGACGTCCTGCTGCGACCGCTCGACCCGCACACCGCCCAGCACCGTGAGCCAGGGGGTGAGGGGGACGTCCGCCATGGCGTAGGCCGCCAGGATGGTGTGGCTGGCGGTGTAGTTGTCGGTGGGCCGGGTGAACTCCTCGAACACGAAGCCCTCGGGGCCGATGTTCTCGGGCGTGAAGATGGTCTCGGGCGTGCCGGCCAGCACGTCGGGATCGCCGCTCGCAGGGCCGCGGTGGAAGTACTTGTAGCGCCGGGTGTCGACACTGCGGTCGCGCACGGTCACCCGGGCCCCGGTCTTCAGCATCGGGCCATCCCGATCTTCGGTCTGCCAGGGGCGCCAGGACAGATCGACCGCACCCTCGCCGGACATCTCGCCGGCATCGCTGAAGAAGCGCTGGTTGCCCTCGGGACGGTCCGACAGCAGCCAGATGTCGGTGCCGGGCTCGTTGTCGAACCGCGTCTCCTTCCGGTCGGGCTCGAGCCGGGAGGCCCCCGCGTAGATGCCGTGCCACTCGAGCTCGACCTTGCCGAGGTCGTGCTCGCCCTTCACCTGGTTCCAGAAGAGCTGGCGCTCCACCCAGCGGGTCCGCGTGATGCGGATGTCCTGGCCCACGTCGTCGTTGTAGCCCTCGTAGATCCGGGCGGTGTCGTCCGTCGACCGCGAGAGCATGCCGGTGTAGCGGATCTTCGTCTTCCCGAAGTCCAGACCGCCGGTCAAGAAGCCGCCGAAGGACACCTCGTTGGTGGCCTGGTCGAAGCGATACCGGTGCTGAGGACGCAAGCCCTCGTCGGTCGGGGTGTAGTACGTCCGGTCGAAGGACACGCGCTGCCAGTCGTTTCCGAAGGTGAAGGCCCCGAGGACCCCGCCCTTCACGGCGTCCTGGTCGAATCCGTTGCCGATGGCCGCAGACAGTCCGAATCCCGGGGGGAGCGTACGCTGGACGGGGCTCCACTGCCCATCGAGGGACTCGCCGAACGCCTCGAGCTCCTCGCTGCTGTAGCCGCGGTCGCTGAACAGGTCGCCCGGCTTGACCGACTGGGTGGCGCTGGCATCCGCGAGCGCGTCGGGAATGGACCGGGTTCCGCCATCCACGCCGAAGAAGTCGGTGGCCGAGCCGCCGGGGGTCGCGAGTCCGCGCGTGAACGTCGTGCCCTGCCGGTACTGGCCGGAGATCCCGATGCTCGTGACCCACTGGTTCGGGGGCTCGATGGTCTCGAGCTGTACGACGCCACCGCCGAAGGCGCCCGGCATGTCGGGGGTCCAGGTCTTCTGGACGACCACGCCGGAGAGCACGCTGGTGGGGAACAGGTCGAGGGGGACGACGCGTCGCTCGGGCTCGGGGCTGGGGAGCATGCCGCCGTCGAGCAGGCTGGAGCTGTAGCGATCGCCGAGACCCCGCACGTACACGTACTTTCCGCCCACGACCGTGAGACCCGTCACGCGGGACAGGGCGGATGCGGCATCCGAGTCGCCGGCGCGGGACATCTCGTCGGCACCGAGCACGTCGGCGACCGTGGAGCCCTCTTTGCGGTCGTCGAGCAGACCCGCGACCGAGCCCTCGATGTAGGGCGCCGAGATGGTGAAGGCGGCGAGGGCCTTGGGCGCTTCTCGCATCGTCAGAGCGACCGTGGCCCCGTCCGCGTCCACCTCGACGATCTGCTCGAGGCTGGTGTAGCCCGACCCCACGCCGGTCAGGACGTGTTCGCCCGGCGGGACCATGAGCTCGAAGCGTCCGTCCTCGTCGGTGCGGGCCAGTCCTTCGACCCCGCGTGCGAACACCCGGACGTCGGGGATCGGCTGGCCGTCGGTTCCCCGCACGACCCCTGCCAGGCGGACCGTCTCGTCGGCTTCCGCCTTGACCGTGACCACCTCGGGCTGCTCGACCAGGAATCCGGGCGCATCCACAGCCGAGAGCGTGACGAGCACCTCGGTGACGCCTTCGTCGCTGACCCGTACGGTGATCGACCCGCCCTGCAGGGCCTCTCCAGCGTCCGGGCCGCGGACCGTGACCGTGCGCTCGCCGGCCTCGACGGGGATCGAGAAGCTGCCGTGCGCATCCGTCTGGAGGCGGGTGCCATCGACGGAGATCTCGACGCCGGACAGCGGAGCGCCCGTGCCCGCCGTGAAGACGTGCCCTTCGACGTGTCCGCCCGCGAAGGCGCTGCCGACCAGAGCGAGCAGGGCGATCATGGCGCTTCCAGGGACTCGAGCAGCGTGGTGCCCAGGCGCACGAACGACGGGTCGGTGAGCCGGGTGATGAGGGTCTCCGCGCGGGCGTGGTTTCCGACCGTCGCGTGGGCGTAGGCCAGCGCGTACGCCACCTGGTCCTCGTCGACGAGTCCGAGTCGGGTCAGGCGCGCATCGAGAGCCGAGGCTTCGGCGAATGCCCGCAGCTCCAGGAGCAGTCCGAGCCGCTGGCGGGCCTTCTCGGCGGGGTCGTTCACGCGACCGTTCAGGTAGAGCGCCCGCGCGAGATCTCCCGCGCGACGGAACGACTCGGCGGCCTGGACCGCGTACTGGGCGTCGAACGCCGCCGCTTCGTCGAGCATCGTGCCCGCACAACGCCAGCTCTCGGTCGCCATGCACGCCGTGGCGAGCGCCACGCGCGGTCGGGGGGAGTCGAGGAAGGTCAACCGCACGGCTTCGCCGAGGATCTGAGCGTCGATGGGAGCCCCCGCATCGAGGAGCCCACGGGTCAGCTTCAGCCAGGTGTTCTCCTCGGCATGGGCGGCCCACAGCGCATCGGGAGCGGTCAGGGCCACCTCGTGGGTCAGGCCCAGCGCGATGAGCTGCGTGAACCGCTCTTCGACGAGGCCCTGATGCGACGGAAACCGCTGACAGCCCTGCAGCGCCGTGGCGTACGCGTCCTCGGGTCGTTCGAGGGCCGACAGGGCGCGGGACTTCAGGTGCCAGGCCGCTGGGAGGTCCAGCACGGCGGGCTCTCCGCGCTGGACGGTGTCGAGGGCGTCCTGGGGCCGGTCGAGCTGTTCGTAGGCGGCCCCGAGGGTCACCCAGGTGACGGGTTCGACGGTGTCCGGGTCGAGCTCGATGGCGGTCGAGAGCGCATCCACGGCAGCCTGGGGGTTCCCGGTCTCGAGCGCCACCAGGCCCTGCAGCGTGTAGAAGCGACCGCGGTCGGCCTTGCGGGGCTCGTCGATCTCCGAGAGCACGATGGCCGCCCGGTCGTAGAGGCCGTCCGCGACCAGTCGCGCGGCGATGTCGACCCGGTCTGCGCGATCGGAGCGCGGGTCTTCGGCGGCCGACGACGGGGCGCAGAGCACGTTCATCACGAGCAGGAACAGCAGCATCACCGCTCCAGATCGAAGACGATGGGGAGGGGAACTTCGGTGACGGTCACCGCGCGACCCTGGTAGGTGCCGGGCGCGAACTGCCACTGACGCACGCTCTGCAGCGCTGCGTCCTCGAAGACTCCGGGGGGCTTGGCACTCGCGACCTCGACGTCGATGAGACGGCCCCGCTGATCGACCGACAGCAGCAGGACGACCTCGCCCGTGATGCCCTTGGTCCTCGCCCGGGCGGGGTAGCTGGCTGCGACCTGCTTGGTGGGCACGGGCAGCGAATCGACGGAGTCGGCCGTCATCACGTCGGGCTGGCTGTCGCCGAGCAGGCTGTTCGCGGCGTCGCCCATGTCGAGCCCGCTGCCGCCCAGCAACCCCAGATCCAGCCCGCCCACACCGGCTGCCAGCGTCGGAACCTTCGGAGGGGCCTTGCGTCGCGGGGTCTTTCGAGGGCGGGGCTTCGGTCGCGGCGTGCTCTTCGGGCGGGGTTGGGGGGCGACCCGGATGTCGAGGGCCTTCTTCGCCGGTGGCTTCGGCGGGCTGCGATCGACGCCGTTCATCGCCAGCAGCAGCGCCAGCACACCGATGGTCCCGAGCACACTGCCCAGTAGTCCGAACATCGCTCGAACAGCCGTCATCAGCCGGCCTCGGCGTCCGTCACGACCCCGACATCCGCGGCACCCGCGAGGCGGCACTGGTCGACGACTTCGATGAGCTTCTCGGCGACGACGCGGCGGTCGGCCACCACGAGTACGGCGCCATCGGACGATTCACGGAGGTGCTGGCGCACCCGGGTCTGCACCATCCACGGCTTGACCGGCGTGTCGTCCACGAAGATCTGGCCGCGCTGATCGAGGACCACCCGCAGGGCAGCGGTGCTGGCCTTCTGGCCGCTGGCGGCGCTGGGTCGCTCCAGGTCGAGCTGGGTGTCCTTGATGAACGTGGTGCTCACCATGAAGAAGATCAGCAGGATGAAGACCACGTCGATCAGCGGGCTGATGTCGATGTCCTTCTTCTCGGACTTCTTGCGACGGAGCTTCACGCGGCACCTCCGTGGGGGCCCTGGTCGACCAGACCGTCGAGCTCTTCCCGGAACCGGGTGGCTTTCCGGTCGAGCAGGCGGCCCGCGATGAGGCCGGGGATCGCGACCGCGAGGCCCATCTGGGTCGAGACGAGGGCTTCGGAGATCCCGCCCGCCACCCCGCCCGATCCGCGGAACAGGCTCATGCTGGCGAGGCTGTCGAAGGTCTCGATCATCCCGGTGACGGTGCCGAGCAGCCCGGCGAGGGGTGCCAGGGCGGTGAGTGTGGTGATCAGGACGGCGTGTCGCTTCAGGACCGCGTAGCTCTCGTCGAGCGCTTCTCGGCGGTGTCCCGCGGTGGGGAGGCCCTCGATGCGCTTCTGAGCTCGGGTCAGCAGGGACTGGCCGCGGAGCACCCACATCCGCTCGCCGAGGGCGAACCACATCAGCGCGTTCCCGGCCACCAGCCAGGGCATGACGAAGCCGCCCGCGCGCAGGAGATCGGTGAACGCCGCCAGCATCACTTCGCCGCCAGCCGGTGGTCGCCGGGTCCCGAGTCCTGGACGGGCATCCGGTTGATGACGCCCAGGGCCGTGGACTCGAGCGTTCCGAGCAGGTTCTCGCCGGCCCGGTCGAGCAGGTTGCCGATGAGCAGCATCGGAATCGCGACGATGAGGCCGAGCTGGGTCGTGACGAGGGCTTCCGAGATGCCGCCGGACAGCATCCGGGGGTCGCCCGTGCCGAACTCGGTGAGGATCTCGAAGGTGCCGATCATCCCGGTCACCGTGCCGAGCAGGCCGAGCAGGGGAGCCACAGCGGCGATGACGATGATCGCCACGCCGAAGCGCTCGATGGCGGGGGTCTCTTTGAGGATGGCCTCGCTGGCGCGGTCTTCGAGGGCCTGAGCCGTGACGGGCCCGTCCAGCACGGCTTCGATCACCCTCGGGGCTGCGCCGGGAGCCTTCTTCGCGTGCTGCAGCGCCGCCTCGGGGCCGTGCTGGGCCAGGCGGTCCAGGAGCTTCTTCGCATCCCGTCGACCGCGGGAGGCGTTCACCAGCGACAGGATGCGTCCGAGCGCGAGGAGCAGTCCGATGGCGCCGAGGGCCAGGATGACCGCACCCACCACGCCGCCGGCCCGGAGCTGGTCGGTCCACGTCTTGGGCTTCTCGGGGGTGGCGCGCTTTGTGAGCCCTTCGAAGAGGAAGGTGCCTTCACCCGCCACGCGAACCAGCCGACCCTCTCCGGCGGGTGCCAGAGGACCGTCTCCGACTCCGATGGCGGCGATGCGTCCGATCCGTCGGATGTCGCCGGACTTCTTCGTGCCGTCGAGCGCGAACCAGGTACCGGGTGCGGTGGTGATCCCCTGAGCGGCGTGCAGCCGATCGTCGGCGGCCTCGATGGCCATCGTGAAGGCCCGTGCCTGGGTCGCGGGGTCGGTGCCTTCCGGAAGCGTGACGTCGGGCACACTGGCCGCGGCCTGGACCAGGGTGTTCTCCACCCGGTCGACCCCTTCGCGCGACGAGGCGAGGCCTCGCTCGAGGCTCGCGAGCGAGTCTTCGAGAGCGGTGCGGCGGGAGGTCAGCGCCAGGACCTCGGCCTGGGTGTTCGCCAGCTCCTGCTCGCCCTTCGCGACGAGGCTCTGCCGCTCGTTGCGCAGGGCGCGTTGCTGCGTCTCGAGCGCCTCGATCTCAGCCTGGAGGTAGGCGTACTCCCGCTGGTAGGCCGCTTCGAGAGGTCCAGGCTCCGCCGGGGCCGCGTAGACGGGGCTCGCGAGCATCGCCACAGCACAGCAGCCGGTCGCCCAGGGGAGGGTCCGGCAGACGGCACGACAGATCGACGGGATCGAGTGGATCGACGCGAACATCACTTCGCCTCCGGGAATGCAGGGAGCTCGAAGAACCCGGTCCGGATCCGGCGCTCGAGGGCTTCGAACAGGGCGGCGATCTGCGCTCGCTGGGTCCGGTCGGTCGAGCGCTTCCAGACGAACCCGCCATCTGTGCGCTCCGCCCAGCCGTTCTCGCCGTCCGCCCGCCAGTACATCGCGACCATGCCCAGCCGGGCCACGTCCACGAGTCGCTCGTCGCCATCCAGGGGGATGACCTGGCGGTCGAGGGCGTTCTCCTTCGACAGCGCCAGCTCGTCTTCGATGAGCTGCCACAGCCGCGACGCGCCCCGATCCGGCGACAGCTCGTCCGACGCCACCTGGGTCTCCAGCTGGTCGAGGGACGCGAGCCGCTCGGTCAGTCGATAGGGCAGACCCGCTTCGATGCGGGCCCGCAGCGTCGAGATCCCCTCGAGCACCACGGGCTTCAGTCCATCGAAGCGACCATCGGCATCCCCGGCCTCCTCCCGCGCGCCCTGCACGGTGAGCTGCAGTCGCTCGAGCGCCAGCCGTTCCCGGTCCGCCTCGAGCTCGATCTCCCGCTTGCGGACGTCGAGGTCGGCCAAACGGTTGTCGAGGTCGGTGCGTTCCCGGGCGACGTCGGCACGCAGGGTCTCGACCCGGGCGCGCAGCTCGGCGAGACGGGTGGCCCGGTCCTCCGACTCCTCTGCAGCGTGGGCAGCAGGGGAGAGCGGCAGAACGGGGCTCGTCAGCGAGAGGAGGGCGAGGAGGGTGAGCATGCGTGCCTCAGTTGGCGGCCGAGGTGGTCCAGCCGGCGGTCCAGTCGTCCGCGCCGACACCGCCGATGTGGTCGACCTGCTCGAAGAAGGCGTCGCTGGGAACCGAGGCGCCCGTCGCGGTGGAGGTGAAGTCCGGAGCGGTCAGGTTGAAGGGGTCGAGCACGCCGCCGTCGTCTCCGGTGACGTTGCCGGCACCCACTGCGAAGAGGTCCGCGTCGATGTCGATGGGATCGGGGTCTTCGACTTCGTCGCCGTCGAAGTCCTGGTCGTCCTTCTCGAACAGCGTGTCGCAGTCCATCAGGATGTTCGACAGGGTCAGGTCGCTTCCCGCGAGGTCGAACGTGGCCTGGTGGTCGATGTCGAGGCAGGCGTCGTTCCAGCCCGTGACGATGGCGTTGCTGATGTTCGCAGCGGTGCCTTCGCGGAGCAGCATGCCGTAGTCGCTGGCGTCGCTGTTCGGGCTGCCGATGATGGTCAGGTTCGACAGGGTGGGGAAGGAGCGGGGCTCGGCGTCGTTGTTGTCGCCGTTGTTGTCGGCCTCGATGCCGTTGTCGCCGCTCGCGTCGTCGTACTGCTGAAGCACCACGAACTGGGCCTTGCCGCGCCAGCCGTCGGTCCAGTCGAGTGCGTCGTCGCCCACGCCGGTCACCAGGATGTGCTTGGCCTCGGCGGTGCCGCCGAAGAACTCCACGCCGTCGTCGGCGTTCATGTGCACCTGGACGTAGTCGATCTCGGTGCTGCGGCCGACGCCCTGGAAGGCGATGCCGTTGAGCTCGTTGTCGGGGCTCACGAGGGTGCCGGCGAACTCCACGCGGACGTAGTTCAGCACGCCGCTGTCGTCGTCCTCGTCGGGGCCGCCGTAGAAGCCCGTGCCGCCTTCGCCGAAGGATTCGCAGTCGGACGCGCCGTCGTTGCAGACGTTCACGGGCGCGTTGCCGTTGATGATCAGCCCGCCCCAGTCGCCGCGGTTGCGGGAGCCCTCGGGCTGGCTGGAGGTCATGACGATGGGGGCATCGGCGGTGCCTTCGGCCAGGATCTTCGAGTTGCGGCGGATGACGAGCATGCCGTTGGTGGCGGTCTCGCCGAAGATCTTCGTGCCGGGCTCGATGGTGAGCACGGTCTCGTTGACGTCGTCACCGATGAAGACGCCGCCGCGCAGGAGCCAGTTGGTGTCGGCCGTGAGCGTCATGCTCTCGGTGATGGTGCCGGACAGCACGCAGAAGTCGTCGCCGCACTCGTTCACGACCGGATCGGTGTCGATCGGGTCTTCGCCGTCGCAGGCGGAGAACAGGGGAAGGGCGAGCAGGGGGAGTACAGAGATCGTGGGAATGCGGAACATGATTTCCTCCAGTCGCCGCCCTGCTATGAGCGTGGATGAAACAGCTCGGGCCGCGCCCGGAAAACACCCTGCAACAGTCGCGGATCTGCTCGAAAACGGAGGTCCTCCAGTAGAATGCCCGTTCTTGTGACAGCGCGGGAGCAGCGGCACGTCGACGGTGTGGCGCCGGTGACGGGACCGATCGCGAGGTGCCCGGGTCGTGCCGCGGGTGACGGTCGGGTGTCCGGTGGGTGAGTCGACCGTGAACCACGCGGCGCTGGAGGGCAACCTCTCCCGCATCGACCTGCTGTATGCGGCCCAGAACGCCCTCTTCTGGCTGCCGGTGTTCGTGCTGTACTTCTCGGAGACGCTCTCGGCCGGCGAGGTCCTCCTGCTGGAGTCGGTCTACTACGCGGCCGTGGTGGGCCTCGAGGTGCCGAGCGGCTGGTTCTCGGACCGCGTCGGAAGGCGTCGGACGCTCGTGCTGTCCGGGCTCGGATGGGGGATGGGGGCCGCAACCCTCGCCCTGGCGGGGCTGTTGGACGGTGGGCTCGCGATGTTCGCGGTGGGGCAGGGCTTGTTGGCCGGGGGGCGTGCGTTCGCGTCGGGCACCGACAGCTCGCTGCTCTACGAGACCCTGGCGGCCCTCGACCGGGGCGACGAACTCCGGGCGCGGCTGGCCCGGGCGGCCGGCATCGGCTTCGGGACCCTGGCGGTGGCGTCGCTCGTCGGTGGAGGGTTGGGGGCGATCGATCTCCGGCTCCCGTACCTGCTGAGTGCCGTCGCGGGGCTGGTGGCGGCCGCTGCGGCGTTCAGCTGCGTCGAGCCGCCGATGGAGGAGCCCGAGGAGCCTGGCCTGGCGACCCAGTGGGCCCGGATCCGGGAGGCGTCCGCAGACCCCGCGCTGCGCTGGGTGTTCGTGGGAACCGTGCTGTTCACGGTGCTGGTCCACATCCCGTACGAGCTGCAGCAGCCCTGGTTGAAGCTGTGGATCGGCGGAGAGGCGGCCTGGGTCTCGGGGCTGGTGGTGGCCGGGAGCTTCGCGATGGCGTCGCTCGGGAGTCGGTTGGCGGAGCCCTTTGCGCGGTGGTCGTCCCCCGCAGACCAACCTCCGGAGACGGCCGCGCTGACGGTGTTCTTTCGCGGGTCGACGCTGACGATGCTCGTGCTGGCGGGCGTGATGGGCGTGATGGCGCTGGAGCCCCGGGCCTGGTGGGTTCCCGTGCTGGTGATGCGCTCGATCCCGTCTGGCCTGCTGGGCCCGCTGGCGGAGTCGGTCGTGCACCCGCGGGTGAGCAGCGGAGTCCGCGCGACGTGGCTGTCGATCCAGAGCCTGGCGGGGAGGCTGATGTTCTCGGGCACGCTGGTGGTGCTGGCCTGGGGCGTCGGCGACGACTTCACGCTGGAGGCGATGCGCCGGGTGTTGCTGCCGAGTGCGGTGGTGGGGGTCCTGGGTGCGGTGGGGTTCGCCGCGTGCTCTATCCCTCGACGAGGAGCGCGACGGAAGTAGACTCGCCGTATGGCAGCGCCCGAGACATCTGGCCTCGCTGAAGCGGCGGCGCTGATCCTGTCGGTCGTCGCTTCGTTCGTCGTGCCGGGATTCGCCGTGTATCTGGGAGAAGCGTACTTCGGGCCGGGCCTCCTCACGTACGCGCTGTTCATGAGTCTCTACCCTCTGATCGTCGTCGCGGTGTCGGGGGTGACCATCGCAACCACGGATCGGACGGCGGTTCAGACGAAGCTGACTGTGGAGCCCGACGGGTTCGTCGCGCGGTACGCACCCAATGACAGCTGGCGTCCGCTGGTCCGCGGCGCTGCGTTCGGCGCCGCTACGGTCTGGTGCTGGATCGCACTCACGGCCGGATTGTTCTTTCCGTCGCTCACGGGTTTCGCCTCGCTGGGCGTCAGCGCCTTCACGTTCGGATTGGTGCTGGCGATGGCGGCGTCGTTCTACCGGTTCGCCAACCGCTTCGCCTGCCGTGAATCCACACTCGAGCTGAAGGGGGCGGTCCTCCGCAGCGGCGACAGGACGTTGGTGCTGCACGAGGGCTTCGACGTGTCCGTTTCGGGAAACGCGTTGGTCGTCGAGTCCGGTGAGGATGCCCTGCGTGTCGACATCTGGAGAGACCAGGCCGAGTCGATCGCGCGTCAGATTCGAGAGAGCGGGGCTGTGGCAGGGGATGCGGGTTCGATTCCCGGCTCCCTGCAGGCCCTGCGGAGAGATCGGGCACAGCGGACCGACGACTGTTCCCGGTAGTTCATCGCGCGCGGGGTTCACCGGGGCCGGAGCACGTCCCGCACCGTCTTGCGGATGCCTCGCCGATTGTCCTTCCAGCTCGCCTCCAACGCGCTCAGCTCCTGCTGCAGCGCCGTGCGCACGGCGCGATCGAGGGTCGACACCGCTTCGGGGTCGTCGCAGTCGGCCTGTTCGTCTGGGGGGATGGGAGCCCCGAACCGGAAGTGGACCCGGCGCGGGACGGGGATGTGGGGCACCGGACCCATCGCCAGGCCCCAGGGCGCAGACACGTGGATCGGCCACACCTCGGCGCGCGCGACGTTGGGCAGCCCCACGGCCTTCGCGAATCGTCGCCCGTCGGTGAGGACCAGCAGGGTGTGGTGGGCCCCCGCCCCCGCGACCGGCACGATGGTGCGGTTGGTGCGCAGGGCCAGGCGCGCGTAGCCTGTTCGGCCCGCCATCTGGACCTTCCAGCGTTTGCTCCACGGCCGCCACACGTCCCGCTCTCCGCCGGGCGCGATGAGGACGTCTGCGCCGTGCTCGATGACGTTCTCGGCGCTGTGGCGACCCGCTCGCAGGATGCCGCGCTCGGCGAAGTACCGGGCGGTGCGGTCGGTGGCGAAGAGCAGCTCGTGGCCCAGGACGTACAGGGGTCGGTCGGTGCCGAAGCGCAGGGTCCAGGCCGCCAGCAGCGACCACATGTCGACCACGCTCGTGCCGCCCGAGTGGTTGCCGACGAGCATCACGGGGTCGTCGGGCAGGTTGTCCCACCCGAACGCGCGGGCATCCAGGTAGCGGTCGGGGCCGATCCACCGACGCAGGTGGTGGAAGGTGTCCATCACGGCCACGGGGTCGTACATGGTCGGATCCCGCCCGAGCCGGGGGCCGGTGTCACGCAGGCGGTCGCCGAGGCGGGCGAGGAGCGAGCGGCGGTCCTTCATGGGTCGTTCCTATCGCCGGATTCGCGAGACGGCCTTCCAAAGCCACTGTCGTCCACTGTCGTACAGGGGCGCGATAGGGGAGGATCATGCAACCTGCCCCGCCCACACGTGGTGCCCGCGTCCTCCACGCGCTCGAGACCCTCGGTCTGCGAGCGCTGGTGGCCCGGGGGTTCCGACGTCGCTTCGCCCAGACCGCCACCGGTCGTATCCACGTGATCGAGGCCCACGGAACCGGTCTGGCTCCGCCGTTGTTCGTGGTTCACGGTCTGGGGTCGTCTGCCTCGGATCTGGGCCCTCTGCTGATCCGCTTGCGTCGTCACACCGAACGCGTGGTCGCGGTCGACCTCCCGGGTCACGGCTGGAGCGACGCGATTCCGAAGGGCGTGCCGCTGCAGGATGCGCTTCTCGAAGCCCTGGATTCCGTGTACGACGGCTCGGCGGTGGGGGTGGGGAACAGCCTGGGCGGGCTGGTGATGACCCGCTGGGCGCTGGCGTGTCCGGGCCGGGTGAAGGGCCTGGTGCTGATGAGCCCCGGTGGCGCGCCCACGGGGCAGCTCGAAGACCTGCTGGGCACGTTCGATCTGTCTCAGCAGTCCGAAGGGGTGCGGTTCATCGACCGGGTGATGGCGCGTCCCTCGCCGTACTGGGTGCGCCAGATCCAGGGCTGGGGCGTGCGGCATCGCATGTCCCGACCGGGAACCCGCGCCGTGCTCGAAGAAGCGAGCGACGCCCACATGCTCACGGCGGAGGACGTCGCTGCTCTCCCCGACGACACCCTGGTGATCTGGGGCAAGGGCGACCGCGTTCTGCCCCAGGAACACCTGGCGTTCTGGAAGGCGAACCTGCCGAAGGGTGCGGTCGTGGAAGAGCCTGAGGGCATGGGCCACTCGCCGTATCTGGACAATCCGACGGCGGTGGCGAACCGGATCGCGCTCTACCTCAAGGACGTCGTGGGCTGAGGCTCCGCATCAGCGCAGCGGACAGATCGCCGCGGCGGAGACCCTGCCGGAGGTGGTGGACGTACGTCTACCGTCCGTCACTTGTCCTGCGGAGTCTGCTCGCCCACCGCTTCGCAGTTGCTCCAGAACAGCCCGGAGGATGTGGCGTCCGGCTCTCGGTCGAGACGACAACGCATCACCAGGCGGCTCCCGAGCAGGCCGTCCGTGTCGTAGCTCCGCTTCGTTCCGTCGAAGAACTCCTCTCCATCGGCGGTCAGGGTCTGCCGGATGCCCGGCTCATGGGGAAGGATCGCGCCCAACCACAGGGTCGTGGACAGAGCTTCGAAGCGGAATCGCCCCTCGGTGTCGCTGCGGGCGTTCTGCGTCCAGACGTCGCCGGACCAGGCGAGATGGATCGTACGCTCGACCGTCACATCCGCAGCGGGCACCTCCCCGCGCAGGAGCTGCCCCTCGAGCTCGGCGGCCAGCAGCACCTCCTGACCACATCCCGTCGCCGTCAACAACGCCATTGCTCGTGCAGTCCAGCTCATCCGTCTACTCCGTCCCGAAGTGCGGCCATGATTGCTCAGAGCCCTTGCGCAGTGGGGTCTCCGTCCATCCGGGAGCCCGAGAAGGTCAGTTGGACGCCGTGTCTTGTCGAACCGTCTTCCTGCGCACGAACAGGCCCTTGCCATCGGTGGTCTGCAGCCAGATCACGGGCCCCGGGATGGCCGGCAGCGGCTGGCCCCCGACGTCCTGGACGTTGTCGACGAACACCGGCAGGTGCGGCATCTCCATGGCCCGACGCAGGGCATCGCGGAGGATGGCATCGGCCACCACCTGGCGTCCGCGACTCGCGAGCCACCACGGTCGACCGTCGATCTGCACGGTCACGGCGGGGTTCTCGCCGAACTCCAGGCTCACGGGACCCAGGTCTCCGAGCGCGCGGGCCTGACGGGCGGCCACCACACTCGGGGCGCGGCGTACGGCGTCCAGGATGGCGTCCCAGCGCTCCGCCTCCTGGGCAGCCTCGTCGTGCTGGGCCTTCTCGCGCTGCACACTCGCTTCGGCGGCTTGCTGCTCGGCGGCTTGCTGGGCGGCCATGTTCTCGAGGGCCTTCGCTCGGGCGCCAGCCTGCTGCACCTGCTCGACCTCGGCGTCGGTGGGCCGTTCGGAGCCGGGGGCTTCGGGGACCTCGACGTCTCCGGGGGGTTCTGGACGGGTGCCGAGGGACTTCAGGCTGCGTTCCCAGGCCTGCTTCTCGGCGCGCTTGACCTGGTTGGCCTGGTGGCGCTGCTGGGTCTGCTGGAGCTCGGACTGGGCGGCAGTCAGCCGGGTCTGGGCGTGGGTCACCCGCGGCATCAGGGCCTGCAGCTGCTGGTCGAGGGCCACGGCCATCTGCGCACCCTGGGTCCACCCCGGCCGCTGACACGTCGGGCAGGTGATGCCCTTCTCCGGATCGATGTCCTGCGCTTCCGAGGAGGAAACGGGCGCGCCAGCGCGCTCGGGAAGCTCCGAGCCAGGATGTGGGAGCATCTGCCGCTGCATCGTGAGCATCTGCTGCTGGCCGTTCACCTGCTGCAGCGCCACCATCGCCTGCTGGACGGCCGCCTGGCAGGCCTGCAGCTCCTTGGCCTCGTCGGGACCGGGAGCATCCGGCGGGTCGCCGAGCGCCTTACGGCGGGCGTCCCACTCCGAGACCGCGCGGAGCTTGTCGGCGTGCTGCTCGGCCGCCCGGAGCGCCTTGTCGTACTCGGCCCAGGCCTCCACCCGGGCCGTCAGCTCGGGGTCGACCGCGGCAGCGGGACCGGTATCGGCCACCGTGGCGTCCTGAAGTGCAGCCAGCCGCTCTCGAGCCAGCTCCAGACGCCCTTCACAGCTGTCGCGCCGCTTGCGGGCCTCCCGTCGGCGCTTTCCGGCCTCCTTGTCCGAGATCCCCGTCTCCTCGGGCTCGATGGTGAACCCCGCCTCTTCGACGAGGGACTGCACGATGGCGTCCTGCCCGACGCTCGGAAGCACCCGGGCCAGCAGATCGCGGAACTTCCGCGCGTTGCCCGACGCCAGCTCCTGCCAGCCCATCGGGGTGATCACGGTCTCGACGGCTTCGGGGTCGCGCCCCAGGGGGCCGAGGGCCTCGGCGAACTTCGCCTCGCTGCTGTGGGAGGTCTCGTCGGGGCCCACGATGAGGGTACGGGTCTGGCTGCGGCTGCCGGTCATCGTGCGACGGATGCCCATCCCCGAGTCGAGGGTGATCTCGACCAGCGCCTTCTTCGCCTCGTCGTGGATGGCCTCCTCCCGGAACCTGCCGGTCGTGCTGCGCCCGTACAGCGCGAACAACACGGCCTCGACCAGGAAGCTCTTCCCGCACTCGGACGGACCGGTGACGGTGTTCTCGCCGCGCGGATCGAGCTCGGCGCGGAAGTCGACGTGAGGGCCGAGGCCCAGGATACGGATGCGCTTGATCATGCCTGTGCTCTACCATGGATGCGGGAGGACGGACCGCTGGAGCTGACGCGCGGAACGGTCGTCGAGCGCTACACCGTGGAGGGGGTGCTCGGCCACGGCGGCATGGCGGTGGTCTACCGGGTGGTCCACAACCAGCTGGGGTCGACCCACGCCATGAAGGTGCTGTCGATGCCCACGGCCAGCGTGCGCAAGCGGTTGATGCGCGAGGGCAGGGTGCAGAGCGCACTGCGTCACCCGAACGTGGTGGCGGTCACCGATGTGGTCGATCTGGACGGGATTCCAGCGCTGGTGATGGAGTACGTGCGCGGGCCGTCGCTGGCGGACTTCCTGGGGGCCTGTCGACCCACGCGGGAGCAGGCCGATGCGCTGGCGGTCGGCATCCTCGCCGGGGTCCAGGCCGCCCACGCCCAGGGGCTCGTGCATCGGGATCTGAAGCCGGGCAACGTGCTCCTGTCGACCGATGGTGGCACGCCGGTGCCCAAGATCACGGACTTCGGGCTGGCCAAGGTGCTGGACGATGCCGAGGCGCACGCCCTGGCGACCGGAAGTCACGCGCGGACGCGCACCGGAGTGGCGATGGGCACGCCGGCCTACATGGCGCCCGAGCAGATCCGCGACTCCAGCACGGTCGACCATCGCGCCGATCTGTGGTCGATGGGAGCCATCCTCTACGAGCTGGCCACGGGAGAGCGGGCGTTTCGCGGCGACGACACGCTCGAGCTGTTCCAGGCCGTGTGTGCGGCGGAGTTCGTGCCCGTGAAGGACCGCGTCCCGTCGGTGCCTCAGCGGATGGTGGCCGCGATCGAGGCCGCCCTGACGGTGCCGTTGGCCGAGCGGGTCGCGGACTGCGCCACGCTCACGAAGCTGTGGACGGGGTCGGGCAAGGACACCTGGTCGAGTGCGCGGGGGATCTGGGATCAGCAGACCCTGTTCCAGGTGGAAGCGATCAGCCAGAGTGAATCCAACGAATCCGCTGTCCGGATGGAGCGCGAGGCGAACAGCGAAGACGGCACCTTCCTGCTCACCACGCGCCAGGACGACGCCGATCGGGGAATCGAGGCCATCGGCGACGCTGCGCTGGAGGTCCGGACCGTAGCGGCCGGCCCCGCGGTTCTCGAGTCGGAAGGAGCCGGGGGAACCGAGCGAACAGTCCAGGTCACGCGAGCGTTCCGGGCGGCCATCGAGCCCGTGTCCATGCAGGTGTTGACGGCGGCTGGCCTGGAAGAGCCCGGCGATGCGGAGGATCTGGCCGCCCCCCTCGTGAATCGCTCGTGGGATGGGGCGATTGCGCTGTGCAACGCGCTGTCGGAGGTGGCGGGTCTGGCGCCGGCCTACACCCTGGGAGAGTGGCGGTTGCGGCGGGACTACCACCTGGACGAGATCGGTCGGATGCTCTACGACCGCATGCACTTCGACCGGATTGCGGGGGTGCTCGCGGCCTTCGGTACCGACACGCTGCGGGTGCTGCAGTTCGAGCCGGAGCGACTCGAGGAGGTGGACGGCATCGGGCCCAAGACCGCTGCGCGCGTGGGGGCGGAGTGGGACCGGACCCTGGCGTGGACCCGCGACGTGACCTGGGACGGCGAGGCGCCCGGCTGGAGACTGCCCACCGAAGCCGAGGCTGCGCGGCTGATCGCGGCGTTGGGAGCTGGGGCGCCGAAGGTGGGCCTGTGGACCTGGGACGGCGACGAGGGGCCGCGCTGGTCGGATGTGGCGAGCCCGCTGGTCGACCTGGAGGACGATCGACGGGTGGACGCCGGCAATCGTCGGGTGGTTCGGGGTCCCGGAACTCGCAGGCGCGCGCTCGAACCCCTGGCCCGGCCGGACGACGTGGGGCTGTCAGTCGTGCGGACCCTCTGATGCGTGCGTTGCTCGTGGGCCTCGCGCTCGGCATCGTGTTCGCGGATCTGGCCCAGGTCGCCCTCCTCGGAAAGGGGATGGGCGCCATTGCCGGAGCGATGATCTACGGCACGATCGCCGCGATGGTTGCTGGCGCGGGACGATCGCGGATCCGCATCGGTGCGGGTGTGGCGGCCGCGATGCCGCTCATCCCGTTGGCCGTGTTCTCGGGCCTGTTGGGCGTGCAAGCCCGCGAAACCCTCGTGGACGCCGGGATGATCGGGGTGTTCGTTCTTCAGCTCGGGGCGTCCGGCGCGGGGATCGCGCTGCTGTGGCAGACCCGGCGCGCGCCTCCGGCATCCAGCCCGGGGGAGTGAACACAGCCGATGCAGGCGTCACGAAGGGGTGAGGGGAGGCAGCCCGGGTCAGATGCGTTACGCTTTGGCTCGCTCACCCCAGGGGTCGGTACGTGTCTGTCACCACGATCATCGGACTGCTCGTCAGCCTTCTCACCACGGTGTTCTGCTGTGGCATCGCGCTGTTCATCTTCCTGCTCATCGTTGGGATGGTGATCCTGCGTCGTCGCGGCAAGAAGGACGTCTCGATGAAGGAAGCCGTGAGCGCCGGTGCCGAGACCGTGTCCCAGGTGTTCGTGCGCGGCCAGGGCGGCCTCGAAGCCCTCGGCGACGAAGACGACGAAGACTAGCGTTCCGCGCTCTGGCCGCTACGCTTCCGGGCTCGTGGCAGCGGGAACGACCGTGGTGCCGGTCTGGAAGTCGAGGGTGATGGCCTGAGCGTCCGCAGGTGCGGGCTCCATGGCGATGGGCTCGGTGACGACCGTGGCCGGGCTGTCGACGGACCCGGACGGCTCGGGCGGATTCAGGCACTCGAGGTAGAACCCGGCATCGGCGGCGCGCTGCGCGGCGCGTTGGCGACCTTGTTCGGTGGGGTCGGCGACGGCGTCGCGCAGAGCGAGGAGGATGTCGAGGGGCAGATCGTCGAGAGCGTCCATACGAAGACCGTAACCACGCTCCGGGGATCGTCTACGCGAACGGCGGCTGCGCGGCTCGGTCGGTGGGGGCGGTCGATGTACGAGCGGCCCGACGTCAAGACGCCACGGAGTCACGGAGGGCACGAAGGTCTTCACGGAGGGGCGATGGCTGGGCGTTGTTCGCGTTCGACGGCCGGTAGCGTACGATGGCGAGCGGTTGGAGGTCCTGTATGAATGGCAGCTGGAGCTGGAGTCTGCTCGTGTTGGTCGCGGGGTGTGTCACGGATGCCGAGCTCCAGGCTGCACTCGACCGGGACCGAGATGGGTTCCTTCCGATCGAAGCGGGCGGAGAGGACTGTGACGAGACCCGCGCCAGCGTGAATCCCGCAGCTGACGAGGTGTGCGGGGACGGGCTCGACAACGACTGCGATGGCGTGCCGGACGACGATGGGCTCGGCGCCCGCGTGTTCTTTGCAGATGTAGACGGCGATGGCTTCGGTGCAGACGGGGCCGAGACGGTGTCGGCCTGCGTTCAGCCCGAGGGGTATGCGCAGTTCGCGGGAGACTGTGCGGACGACGACCCTTCGCGCAACCCGGCTGCGGACGACCAGTGCGATGGCGAAGACGACGACTGTGACGACATCGTGGACGACGACGCCCTGCTGATCCTGCGGTTTCCCGATGGCGACGGAGATGGATTCGGCGTGGAAGACGGCGGGGTGTACGCCTGTGAGGATCTGCCGGGGTTCGTAGAGGAATCGGGCGACTGCGACGACACCGACCCCACTGTGAGTCCGGTCGCCGAAGACGCGTGCAACGGCGAGGACGACAACTGCAACGGCATCGTGGACGAGGACGCCGTGAATCTGTTGCGGTTCCGGGACGCGGACGGCGACCAGTTCGGCACGGACGCCGACACGGTCCAGGCCTGCCAGGAGTGGCCGGCTACGTGCTGGTGGCGGGGGACTGCGACGATTCGGATGCGGCGACGAACCCGGCTGCGCTCGACACCTGCGATGGGGTCGATCGCGACTGCAACGGCATTCCCGACGACGATGCCATCGAGCAGACCTGGTACGAGGACTCGGACGGTGACGGGTTCGGCGACGACGGGGTTGCGGTGGGGTCCTGCGCGAGCATCCCGGGGTTCTCGCTGAACGCGGGGGATTGCGACGACCAGGACGCGGGGGTGTCTCCGGCCATCGTGGACGTGTGCGACGGGGTGGACACGAACTGCAACGGGGTGGTGGACGACGACGCCACCTTCTCCATCTGGTTCGAGGACGGCGATGGGGACGGGTCGGGGGATGCGGCGGTTCAGGTGGAGGCCTGCGCTGCGCCGTCGGGGTTCGTGCAGGTGAGCGGGGACTGCGACGATGGCGACCCCGGCGTGCGGCCTGGAGCCGTGGACCTGTGTGATGGACTCGATCAGGACTGCGATGGCGCTGTAGACGAGGGGGCGTCGTTCAGCACGTTCTACGAAGACGCCGACGGAGACGGACTGGGAGCGATCGGTGTGCCGACATCGACGTGTGACGGGGCCCCTGCGGGCTTCGTGGCGCAACCCGGCGACTGTGACGACGCGGATGCGGGGGTGACGATCCCCATCTGGTACGTCGACGACGATGGCGACGGGTTCGGGACGGAGGTGTCGACGGAGCTCGCCTGCGTGCAGCCGGCGGGGTTCGCAGCACAGCGCGACGACTGCGACGACAGCGACCCGGATGCGAATCCCGGCGAGGTGGAGGTCTGCAACAACGTCCGCGACGACGACTGCAGTGCGGTCACCGACTGCCGGCGGACGGGAACGGTGCTGACGAGTGACGCGGACCTGTCGTTCGTTCTTCCAGACGGCGTGGGTTCGACCCAGCCGATACCGGATCTGTTCGGTAGCGACAGCGGAGACTGGGTTTTCCGCGTCGATGGGGTCTGGACGGTGTTTGCAGGTCCGGTCCCGGATTTCTCGTCAGGGTTCGACCTCCCGTGTGACCCGACCCCCCAACCCTTGTCGCTCGGTGATCTCACGGGGGATGGACGCTTCGAGCTCGGGTGCATCGTTGGAGACACACTTCTCGTCCTCGAATCAGGAGGACTGGCCAGCTGGACCGTGCAGCCCCAGGCTGGTGCACCGGAGATTGAAGCGGCGGTGCTGTCAGATGGGCCATTCGGGGCCGGAGTCTGGCTGGCCGTCGGGTCCGAACTGCAATTCTTCCAACAGGTTCCGCCAGGGCAGGTGGCGTCCACCGTGGCCCACTCCATCTCCTGTCCGGATACCGCAGCTGGGGCTACCAAGATGGAAGTGGCCGGCGAGGGGGTGCATCTCGTCGCTCTCTGTTCTTCGGGTGGCTCGAGTGGAGAAGAGGCCTTTTTCTACCCAGACTCGGGGTTCGGTTCGGCGGGGCCCGCAGATGCTGCGTTTTCACTCGAAGGGGTGGGACGAAGGACGGAGCCGCTCCAGAATGGGGAGGGGGTGTTGGTAGAGGTCGACATCGACTCTTCGTCAGGCGCACTCGACCTCTACTTTGCGTCGTACGAGCCCCCCTTGATGCTCCCGTTGGCGCCGACCAGCTATTTCGATCCTCCTCCGAACAGCGCTCCGATTTCTGTACCCATCGGCGATCTCGATGGAAATGGAGTGCAGGACTGGATCACGCTTCCAGGGGACACGCCGACCCTGTTCCAGGCGGAGGTCGTGTACCCAGACGACCCCGCGATCGACTTCACATCTGTCGAGTTGATCTTTCTCGCTCAGGCTGGCTCTGAGCTGACCCAGATGAGCGGCGCTACGACTGATGTCGATGGAGACGGGTTCGAGGATTTCGTCCTGTCCGACGCAGAGCCGGTGCAGTTTTCTCAAATTCCCCAGTATGGCCCGGAGACGGTTCGAGTCTTCTTCGGGAGTGGCCAATGACCAAGCTCCCAGATCCGCTACGCTCTTTCAGTACGAGTCGATGAAGAGTTCGTAGGGCTCGCAGGTCGTCGTTCCGAACGGCACGACCTGCAGGAAGACGGGCTCACCGGGTTCGGTTGTCAACGGCCCTTCGACATCGTTGAAAGTGGCGGCCGCGTCCATGAAATTGCCCTCCTCGTCGTACATGTACAGGTCGAGGTCTCCCGCACCATCGGTGAGCGTGATGTCGTAGATCTCACCGAACGTCCCGTTGGAATCCAGGAAGTACCAGTCTGCGTCGTCGGACACCCCCTCGAAGGTGTCGGAGAAAAAGAAGACCACGTCGATGGGCGTTGCGGTGGAAAGCGTGTCGTCGTCCTCGTTGCCGTCGTCGGCGCAGGTGGTCGGCGCTTCGGTGATGTCGTACGACATCTCGTACGGGGTGCACGTGCCCGGCGAGTTGCCGGACCAGTGGAAGACCCGCGCGTACACCACCTGGAACTGGCCCGTGGTGTTCTCCCAGGTCACCGACTCGAGCGCACCGCCGAACTGGCTGTCGTCGAGCACCGTGGTGCCGTCGTCTGCGAGCAGCTCCACGTCGATGTCGCCATCCGCCGTGTCGAGAGCGACGTCGACCGTGATGATGTCGCCCGGACCCACGAACAGGTTGTAGAAGTCCTCCGAGCTGTTGTCGAAGTCCAGCACCGCGTTGAACGGCGAAGGCGGGTCGAGCGGCGCGTCGTCGATGTTGTCGTTGGGCTCGTAGACGTCGTCGGTGCAGGTGACGACGTTCTGGATGCTCCAGTTGAGCGCGTACTGGTTGCAGTCGACCGTGCCGAACGTGTCCATCTGGATGTAGACCGTGACTGCACCGCCGGTGTCGTTCAGCCACGAGAGGCTCTCATCGTCGGTCCCGGAGTTGGAGATCTCGAGCTGGTTGCCGCCATCGTCGAACAGGCGCAGGTCCAGATCGCCATCGGCGTCGTTGAAGAACGCATCGACGAAGATCTCGTCGTTCGCTGCGAGGTCGACGGCGAACCAGTCCTCCGGATCCGAGCTGGAATCGAGGGAGAGCGCCGGATGGCTCCCGTCGCCGGCCGTGTCCGCGGCCTCGGCCTGAGAATCGTTCGGCTCCCAATCGTCGATGAAGCAGTCCGGTGCTGTGGTCACGACGTCGAGGTCGTAGATGTTGCACTCGGACGTGCCGAACAGCTCGACCTGGACGTACACCAGGGCGTCGGTGACTTCGGGGTTGGTCCAGGCCACGCTCTCGTCGTCGTCGAAGCTGGTTCCGGCCGCGAGCTGGTCGCCGTTCTCGTCGCGCAGGCGGATGTCGATGTCGCCCAGCGAGTGGCTGAAGATGGCGTCGGCCGTGATGCTTCCGCCGCCGTCGACCTGCACGGAGTACCAGTCGTCGTCGTCCTGCAGCACGATCATGCTCTGCAGCGGCCCGGGGTAGGGAACCGCGTTGGCCTGGTCGTCGTTGTCCTCGAGGTTGTCGTCGATGCAGGGCGGGTCGGTGTCGGTGTCGGTGTCTGCATCGGTGTCGGCGTCCGTGTCCGAATCGGTGTCGGAGTCGGCATCGGCGTCCGTGTCGGAGTCCGCGTCCGAATCGGTGTCACTGTCGGTGTCGGAGTCGGCATCCGAGTCGCTGTCGGTGTCGGTATCGGTGTCCGAGTCGGTGTCGGTGTCGGTGTCGGCGTCCCCGAAGTCGGCTTCGCTGATGTCGAGCTGGAAGTCGCCGCAGGCCCCGCTCCAGCCGTCGATGACGATGACGACGGTTTCGCCCTGCAGCAGGTCGATGTCGACCTCGGAGGTGGTGCCGACCACGGTGGACCCGGGGAAGTCGTCGTTGCAGCCTTCCTCGGTGTTGTCCGGGCACTCGGTGTTGACCGACATCACGGTGTCGTAGCCGCTGTTGACGAGGTCGAAGCGCCAGGTGGCCTCGACGGGCGCGGTCCACTCGTAGGCGAGGTCTTCGGTGGTGCCCGACCCGCAGCTCGGCAAGTAGTCGTCGAAGGCGCCACAGGTGTTCCCGCTCACGACCGCGATGCCGGTGGTGGAGCCGAGCGTGTCGTCCGGCGTGGGGCAGCTGTTGGTGTCGGTGTCGGTGTCCGAGTCCGTGTCGGCGTCGGTGTCGGCGTCCGCATCGGTGTCGGCGTCGGCATCCGCGTCGGCGTCCGTGTCGGCGTCTGCATCGGCATCGGTGTCCGCATCCGCATCGGCGTCGGTGTCGGCATCCGTGTCGGCATCGGTGTCCGTATCGGCGTCGGCCTCGATCGGAGGCGGGTTGAGGTTGCTGCTCTTGCACCCGGCGATGCTGGCGGACAGCGCGATGGCGGTGAGGAGGACGAGGGAGGGTTGCCGCGACATGGGGGCTCCAGGGGGGATGCGTTGCGCGAATGTTGACCGATCGTCACGGTCTCCCGCAAGTCGTTCGTCGTGCGATTCGGCCGAAGGGACGTGGCCTGCGACCGACGGATCGTTGCCGTTCGTCACCGGCGGTAACCCCTGGACGCGCACAGAGGCCTAATCCGCTGTCGAACCCTGGAGGAATCCATGCAACGCTCGACTCGACGTCTTCTTCTTCTCGGCGGCGCCATCTCGGCCTTCGTCGCCTGTGTGTTCGTGCCCACGGCCACGGATCTGCCGGCCTCGGACGTGAACGGCTACCTGAACGGCAGCTTCTCGGTCTCGTGGTCCGACCCCAAGGTCATCCTCTACAACACCACGCCGTACGGCGGAGGCGACGAGGTGCTGTCCTGCTTCGATCCCAAGTGGGACGCACATCGGGGCCACCACACGCTTCCGAGTGACGTGTTCATCGAAGAGATCGCCGACGACCCGTCCACTTCGGGTTCGTCGACGGTCCAGTGGGCGGTCGGCACGACGGGCTACGGGCTCGCCTGGGCGATGGCGTTCGACGAGTGGTGCAGCTTCGAGCGGGAGATTCAGCTTGCCTACCCGCCGCTCGACACCGTGAATCGCGTCATCGCGGGCTACGACGTCGGGCCAGACGGGACGCACTACGCCCTGTTCTACGATCAGCTCTACGGAGGCGGGCTCGCCTGGCGGGTCGCTCGCCACGACAACATCATCGTCGGGCAATGGGACGAGGTGACCGTGGGTGCGCTGGCCGGGTGGTCGACACCGGCCATCGATGGCGTGCAGATCTCGATCGATCCCGCTGGCGATCTGATCGTCGGCAACGAGGAGCGCCTGCATCTCGACCCCACGACGCTGGCGGTCACGGGCTCGTCCACGCTGCAGATGCCGGGCGGCTACACCATGCAGGACTTCACCGTCCACGAGGACTACACCATCGCGCTGATCGACGGCGCGAGTGACGACAAGCTGGTGTTGTTCGACCCGAATGGGCAGCTCGACGCGGACGCGGAGGCGAGCTTCACCTGGGCCACGGGGGTCGCGGCGTCGATCGACACCGCCAACGCAGGGACCGCGAACGACGGCTGTGGGACCATCCTGAAGGTGGAGGTGATGGGGGCGCGGCCGTACTCCGAAGACCCCGGCAACCACCGGGCGCACCAGTTCTGGTGGGCCCTCGAGGACTGCGACCCGTACGCGGCAGGCGACCCCGGCTTCTGATCTGCGCGCCTCGCTTCGCGTCCCGATCGGCGGTCTGTGGCACAGATCGTCGGTCAGGACGCTACAAGGGTGGGGCGTCTGCATGTTGGGACGCACAGGAGGACGCTTGGCTGGAATCGCAGTTGGAATCGACGTCGGATCGACCACGGTGAAGGCCGTGGTGTGCGACCCCGAATCCCTCGAGATCCTGTGGTCGGACTACCAGCGCCACGAGACCCAGCAGGCCGAGAAGGTGCTCGAGTTCCTGGTCCGCATCGGCAAGCAGTTCCCCGATGCCTCCGACATGCGCGTGTTCATGACCGGTTCGGGCAGCAGCAACCTCTGCGAGTACACCGGTGGTCGGTTCGTGCAGGAGGTCAACGCGGTCACCCTGGCGGTCGAGCGGATGCACCCGGACGTGGGCAGCGTGGTCGAGCTGGGCGGCCAGGACGCCAAGATCATCATCTTCCGCGAGCAGATGGGCGAGGACGGCCGGCCCGAGAAGTCCGCGATCACCAGCATGAACGACAAGTGCGCGAGCGGCACCGGCGCCACCATCGACAAGTGCATGATCAAGGTGGGGATGAAGGAATCCCAGGTCGCCGACCTGAAGTTCGACCCCACCAAGCTGCATCACGTGGCCGCGAAGTGCGGCGTCTTCGCCGAGACCGACATCGTGAACCTGGTCAAGTCCGGCATCCCCGCCGACGAGATCATGAACAGCCTCGCGGACGCCATCGTCCACCAGAACCTGTCGGTGCTCACGCGCGGCAACACCCTCAAGCACAAGGTGCTGCTGCTCGGCGGTCCCAACTGCTACCTGCCGTTCCTGGTGGAGTGCTGGCGGATGCGGATCCCGGAGACCTGGGAGAGCCGCGGCTACCAGGTTCCCGATCTGCCCATCGAAGAGCTCGTGTTCACGCCGGACAACGCGCTCTACTACGCCGCCTACGGAGCGGTGCTGTTCGGGGTGACCGACCGCGCATCCGAGGGGCTGGGCGAGTACCTCGGCATCGAGCCGCTCAAGGAGTACATCCGCCACGGTCGGGGGGCCCGGCTGGGCGACTCCGCTGCAGGCCCGCTGGTCGAGACCCGCGAAGAGCTCGACGCGTTCCTGGAGCAGTACACGATTCCCCCGTACGACCCCGCCTGTTTCGAGAAGGGCGAGAAGGTACGCGGTGTGGTCGGGCTCGATGGGGGGTCCACCAGCTCCAAGGCCGTGCTGGTCGACCACGAGACCGGTGAGGTCCTCTACAAGTCCTACCGGTTGAGCGAAGGCAACCCCATCCAGGACACCAAGGACATCCTGGCCGACATCAAGGGCTACGTCGAAGGCTTCGGCGCCACCCTCGAGGTCACCGGGTTCGGGGCGACCGGCTACGCCGCCCAGGTGCTCGAGGAGTCGGTCAACGCCGACGTCAACATCGTCGAGACCATCGCCCACATGCAGAGCGCCACCCGCTACGTGCCCGACGCGGACGTGGTGTGCGACATCGGCGGCCAGGACATCAAGGTGCTGTTCCTGCGCGAGGGCAAGACCGGCCGCGACGTGAAGGACTTCCGCCTGTCCAACCAGTGCTCGGCGGGCAACGGGATGCTGCTCCAGGCCATGGCCGACCAGTTCGGCGTGCCCCTCGAGAAGTACGCCGACACCGCCTTCGAAGCATCCCTGGCTCCCAAGTTCAGCTACGGCTGTGCCGTCTTCCTCGACGCCGACCGGGTCAACTTCCAGAAGGAGGGGTTCACCAGCACCGAGATGCTGGCGGGCCTGGCTCAGGTGCTGCCCAAGAACGTCTGGCAGTACGTCGTGCAGGTGCCGCGCCTGGCCGAGTTCGGGCGGGTGTTCGTGCTCCAGGGCGGAACCCAGCGCAACCTGGCCGCGGTCAAGGCCCAGGTCGACTACATCGCGAGCCGCGTTCCGAACGCGAAGATCGTCGTGCATCCCCACACCGGCGAAGCCGGCGCCATCGGGGCCGCGATGGAGACCCTGCGGGTGGTGAAGCGTCGCGGGCACAGCACGTTCATCGGGCTCGAAGCCGCGATCGACCTGGACTACACCACGCGCAACGACGAGAGCACGGTCTGCCACTTCTGTCCGAACGAGTGCAGCCGCACGTTCATCGACACCGAGACGCCAGACGGCCGTACCAGCCGCTACATCAGCGGGTTCTCCTGTGAGAACGGCACGGTCGAGAGCAAGGACGCGCTCAAGGCGCTCAAGCGCGAGCGAAACGCCATCCGCAAGCAGTACCCCAACCTGGTCGAGGAAGAGGCGAAGCTCGCGTTCAAGCACTTCTACGACCCGAAGCCACTCCCTCCGGCGGGGTCGAGCAAGTCCGACGTCGAGGTCCGTCGCCTGTCGTTCAAGCGCGTCGCCCGGCGCGCCCTGAAGCGCGGCTTCAAGCGGAGTCACGTCGATCTGTCCAAGGTGAAGGTGGGCATCCCGCGGGTGCTGAACCTCTACACCACGGCACCGTTCTTCCGGACCTACTTCGAAGCGCTCGGCATGCCGCGGCAGAACGTGGTGTTCAGCGAGCCCACCACCGAGGAGATGTGGCAGGAGGGCGGTCGCTACGGCTCGATCGACCCGTGCTTCCCGAGCAAGGTCATCCAGGCCCACGTCCACGAGCTGATCTTCCACGCCCACCAAGACGAGCGGAAGCGTCGCGGCCCGCTGGACTACATCTTCTACCCCTGCATCACGCACATCCCGAGCTGGCTCGAGAACACGATGGACACCGCGAGCTGTCCCATCGTAGCGGGCTCTCCCAACGTGGTGAAGGCCGCGTTCACCAAGGAGATCGACTTCTTCGAGCGGGCGGGCATCGAGTACGTCGATCCGGCGGTCACCTTCACCGAGCGTCACCTGCTGCAGCGGACGATGTTCGAGGTGTGGGGTCCGCGGCTGGGCGTCACCGAAGACGAGTCCGATCACGCCTGCGAGCAGGCCTTCGCAGCGCTGGATGCCTTCGACGAGCGCATGCAGCAGCGGGGTCGCGAGGTGTTGGCCCGCGTTCAGCGCGAGAACGGCGTGGCCATCGTGGTGCTGGGTCGCCCGTACCACAACGACCCGGGGCTGAACCACGGCATCCCGGAGGAGTTCCAGGTCCGCGGCTACCCGATTCTCTCGGTGCGCAGCCTTCCGCGCGACCCCGCAGCGATGGCGAAGTACTTCCCGGACGGCAACGGCTTCGACATCCGCGACGTGTGGCCCGAGAACTACTCGGCGAACTCGGCCCAGAAGGTGTGGGCAGCGCGCTTCGCGGCCCGGCATCCGAACCTGGCAGTGCTCGACCTGTCGAGCTTCAAGTGCGGCCACGACGCTCCGACGTACGGCATCATCGACAAGATCATCGGCACGGCGAAGGTGCCGTACTCGGCGCTGCACGACCTGGACGCGAACAAGCCCGGGGGGTCGATCCTCATCCGCGTGAAGACGATGATCCACAAGCTGAAGCTGGTGCAGGAAGCCCTCGAAGACCAGCAGAAGGCGAAGGCCGAGCTGGCGCGGCGGGTGGCCGAGCGTCGGCAGGAGCTGGTGGCGAAGATCCGAGCGGAGCGGGCGCCGGCGAAGTAGGACCTCGGGTCAGTTGGGCGCGGGCGTCGTTGAGGTTGAAGGCGCCGGGCTCGGCTCGTCTTCGTACTGCTGCTCCTGGACGTAGTCCGAGCAGTGGATCTCGAGGGTCTCAGGGTTTTTGTCCGGGTTGGCGGCGATGGCCGCTCGAACGGTAGCCAGGCACTCATCCGCGGTTCGGCGGAGCAGCGCGTTGCCATGCTCGGCCCGTGCCCGGTCTGCTTCGGTGGGCGTGGGCGGGTGGGCTTGTGGCACGAAGGGCAATTCGTCGAGGTCGACGCCACTGTCTGTGGGCACCGAGCCGGCGGACATGAACCGAACGTGCGGCCCGAGCCCGTTCGGGTTCCGCCGGACGTACCAGACGACGCCTTGCCCCTGGCTCGCCTGGTTGTCGAGCAGGTCGAGGAGGGACTGGCCGCCGGCGGGCACTTGGACATCTCCCGACTGCACGCGGAGTCCGTAGTTCTGCAGCAGATGGCTTGACAATCGCTGAGCCGTCCAGGTCGCCGCGGTTTCTCCATCGTTTGGAAGAACTACGCTGTCGAGTTCCGAGGTGAAGGGCTGGCACTGCCCATCCACCATTGCATGTGTGGGACGCACGGCAAGCCCGAACGAACGCTGCTCGACACTGTAGCGAGTACACCCGTCCCAGTGAGCACTGGCCTCCACGACTTGAAGGTGAGCGGACAGCGTTGCCACGACGGCATCGACACTCGAATCCGTATCTGGAAGGTCGACGGGGAAGGCGTGGCGTGCCAGCCGGACCCGCGTAGCGCCGCTCGGTGTCTGGACGGTATCTTTGGGGAGGTGGGCGCGAGGGGCTTCTTCGATCGCAATGGGCACGCCGGTTCTGGCCGACATCACTCTGGCCAAGACGGGTACTGGGTCATCTGCTACGATGCTTGACGCTTCCGCAGGCGAACCCAACAATAGGGAGACTAGCAACATCAATTGATGACCTTTACACGGACACTGGTGCCGCGCTGAATGATGACAATGTCGTTCGCTGCGTCGACCGTCCATGAAAGTGTGTGTCGCTCGTAGATCTCCCACCAATCGGATTGGTACGTAGCAGCGTGTTTCCCCCCATTGGAGGGACAGAGACGTCCCGCATGCGACAGGCACCGAATCCTGCTCGCTGTGGGGCGTTGACGTCCTTGCCCTGGGGAAAGATAGTCACTTCGCAGCTGCACGGAGGCTCGCCGTTGACGCCGGGTGTGGTGGCTATGGCAATGGTCGGGTAGAGTAGGGCCCACATGCGCGCTGGCTCCGTGTCTGTGGAGGTTGACGGGTTGTGGCACAGTCGAGTGGCGCAGCGCAAGAGCTCCTTGACGCGAGGCTGATCTCCGTGAGCAGCTCACGGTTCGAAGCCGGGTTACCGGGGGGAGCGGCCAGAGGCGGTCGCTTTGCAGGAGTTCTCGATGTCCGACGACAATCCGTTCGCCGCACTCTCCGATGGCGGCCGCGACGGCGGGGGTGGTGCGCAGACCAAGAAGGCCGCCGAGGTCGACTTCGTCGAGGTCCTGACCCGGGGCTTCACGCTGATCACCGAGAACCTCGACACGCTTCTGGTGCCGATCGTCGTGCTGCTCGCGGTCGGGCTCGCGTCGTTCGGGCTGAACTTCGCGGTGTCGTTCGGCGCCGAGATGTCGGGCGACCCCACGATGCAGCTCGGGGGCCAGCTCACCGGCAACGTCATCCAGATCGTCTTCGGGTTGATCAACCTCTACCTGATCCTCGGGCTGTACCGGATGCTCCTGCGGCTCGATCGAGGCCAACAGGTCGAGCAGGACGCGATGTGGGGTGAGGGCGGCAACTTCCTGTCGGCGTTCGGCGCCAACCTGCTGGTCGGGCTCGCGGTGGGCCTGCTGCTCCTTCCGTCGCTGGGCGTGTTCTTCATGGGCGTCTTCGGCGGCACCATGGCGGCCATCGAGAGCGGGGACTTCACCCAGATGCTCGGGCTCGTCGGCGGCGGCATGCTGGGCGCGATGCTGCTCTCCATCCCCGCGATGCTGCTGTTCGCGAAGCTGCAGTTCGCCACGGTGGCGGTCGTCGACATGGACGCCAACCCGATCGACGCCATCGGCCGGGCCTGGGAGGTCACCAACGAACACCTGCTGCTGCTGTTCTTCCAGTTCCTCCTGCTGGCGGTCATCCAGATCTGCCTGTCGCTGTTCACCTGCGGTCTGGCGGCCCCCATCGGCACCGTGATCAGCGCTTCGGTGCTGACCGTCACGTACAACGCGATGAAGGCCAACGCTGGGCTCTGACGAGGAACCGGCGGACGACAACCCGTTCGCCGTCCTGCCGAGCGCCGAGCCCACGGATCCGCTCGGTCTGGCCGGGCTGAGAGACGACTGGACCGGCGAACGGCTCACGGTGATGGGGCTGTTCGCGCGGACAGCTCGCGTCCTGGCCGCGAATCCGGGCGCCTTCGCGGGTCCGGTCGCGCTGGTGGTGGGGGTCAGCTGGCTGCCCGCGCTCCTGGGTCTGTTGGGTGTCGACTGGCTCGGATGGCCGGGCCTGGCGCTCCTGGGGGCGGTCTGCACGGCCTCGATGCTGCCGATGCTGCACCTGTACCGCGTCGCGCTCGGGTGCCTGCGCGGCGACCGTCCCCGCGCGACCCCGCTCCAGACCGGGCTTCAGCTGGTCTCGATGGGGTTGTCTTCGGCGTTCGGCGTGATCGCGGTGGTGCTGATGCTGTTCCCGTCGGCGTGGGCGTTCCCGATGGTGTTCGTGGAGGCGGCGGTCTACGACACCACGGGGGGATTCATCGCACTGGCAGTGGCTTGCGTGGCGTCGCTGGCGCTGGCGTACCCGGCGATCTACGTGGCGGTCCGCTGGCAGTTCGCCTGGCTGGTGACCCTCGACCAGGACGCGTCGGCGGTCCCGGCGTTGTCGCGGAGCTTCCTGCTGGCGGGGACACACGTGCGGACGCTGCTGTGGCAGGCGGCGCTGGCGTGGAGCGTGACGGGGGTGGCGACCGTGCTCACGTGCGGGTTGGGGGCGGCGCCGTGTATGGCGGGGATCCTGGTGCTGCAGGCGGTGACGTACGAGGCGTTGTCTTCCAAGAACCGTCGGGAGTGAGGGCGCTTCCACCTCCACGGGCGGTCGAGCGCTGGCGGGGCGATTCGGGGGAGCACGCAGAGACGCAGCGGACGAGGGGAGATCCGTGGGCGGACCGGACCGGTCGGGGTGACGGGGCTGTGTAGACGGCGTCGTCAGAGGCGCAGAGCGCGGATGTGGCTGCGTAGACGGGTGTTTCGGCGGGGCACGTCGCTGTTGCGAAGACGGCGTGGTGGTGTTGGTGGTGGCGGGTGGTGGTCGTTTGCGGCGCGAGCGCTGGCCCGGATGACGACCTCCACCACCACCGCGACCACGACCACGCTGGCCTCTCGCTAGAGTCCAGCCTGGTCGATCCCTTCGTGTTTGCGGGGATGTTCGTACATTTTCGCCTCGGATGGAGGCCCGGGTTCGCTCTCCAGTGGTCCCGATGGACTGCGAGTCGAATGGGACCACCGCGAACATGCTGGCCCTGACCCGTGTGCGAATACAGGACGACGCTCGAACACGGCGGTTGAGATGGCCTGGTCGAGGCATCCGCGCTCTGTGCGACCTCCGTGAGCGAAGCGCTCTGCGACCGATAGGGCTCTGTGGTGAAAATGAGAGCTGAATCCGTCCGAATCGTTCGAACGGTCACCCAGTCGGTTCGCCCCATCCGCCTGTTCATCCTCCTGTGACGCATGGAAGCCGGGAGTGGACTCTGCAGAGAGTCCTGCTCCGGTCGGGCTCATGTTCTGTACGATGCCCGTCGAAGGGTTACGGCAGTTCGAACCGCGACCCCGCAAGGAGACCCGCATGAGCGAAGAGACGACGGACTACACCGACCTCGAAGAGCCCCTGTCCCACGAGGATCTCGGACTCACCCCCGAGGAGCAGGCCCGTCTCGACGAGGAACTCGCGGGGTTCACCTCCGAACAGGCCGAAGCACTCGGGCTCGAAGAGCGGCAGCAGTACACCGAGAACGTCCAGCAGGAGTTCTGGGCAGACGACGTCCCGCACACCACCATCCTGGTCAGCGGCCTGTCCATGGCCCACGACCACCTGGTCACCGCCGCGCTCGCAGGCATCGGGTACAAGGTCGCCACCCTCGACGTCCCGGATGTCGAGTCGCTCCAGTACGGCAAGGAGTTCGGCAACCGCGGCCAGTGCAGCCCCACCTACTTCACCGTCGGCAACCTGGTGAAGCACCTCGTCAAGATGCGCGACGAGCAGGGCATGTCCACGAAGGAGATCGTCGACGGCCACATCTTCCTCACCGCCGGGGGCTGCGGTCCGTGCCGGTTTGGGATGTACGTGACCGAGTACCGAAAGGCGCTTCGGGACGCCGGGTTCGACGGGTTCCGCGTGCTCACCTTCCAGATGGCCGGTGGCATCCAGCAGGCCACGGGCAAGGAGCTGGGGCTCAAGATCGACCCCAACTTCGCCTGGCACGTGGTGCGTTCCCTCATCGCGGGCGACGTGCTCAACCTGATCGGCTACCGCATCCGCCCCTACGAGGTGGTCGAGGGCAGCACCAACGCCGCCCTCGAGGAGTGCAAGGCCGTGCTGGCCGACGCCTTCCGCCACAAGCGGTCCGCGTCCATCGCGCTGTTCAAGTGCCGCCGCATCCTGGGCCGCGTCGAAGTCGACCGCACCACGCCCAAGCCTGTCGTCAGCCTGATCGGCGAGTTCTGGGCGATGACCACCGAGGGCGACGGCAACTACCACATGCAGCAGTTCCTCGAGCAGGAGGGCGCCGAGGTCGACATCCAGGGCATCACGAACTGGCTGCTGTTCCTCATCTGGGAGGCCGGCTACGACACCGAGCGGCGCCAGGTGCTCCGCTACGACGACGACGCCCGCAAGGGCCTGAAGGGCAAGAACGCCACCAAGAAGCTGTGGAGCCTGCGCGGCGGCTACTGGGCGGTTCGCGGCATCTTCCAGGCGTACGCCAAGATCATCGGGCTGCACGGCTACCACCTGCCGGACATGAACCACATCGCCGAGCTCGCCAACGCCCACTACAGCAACGACGTCCGCGGCGGCGAAGGGCACATGGAGGTCGGCAAGCTCATCCACTTCGTGGAAGACAAGGTCAACCACATGACCGTCAGCGTGAAGCCCTTCGGCTGCATGCCCAGCTCGGGCGTGTCGGACGGCGTGCAGACCCTGGTGATGTCGAAGTGGCCCGAAGCCCTGTTCATCCCCATCGAGACCACGGGCGACCAGCAGGTCAACGCCCACAGCCGCGTGCAGATGATGCTGTTCAAGGCGCGTCAGAAGGCCCAGGCCGAGTTCGACAGCGCACTCGAGGAGCGGGGCCTGTCCCTCGACGAGTTCAAGAAGCGGGTGCGGAAGAGCCGGCGGTGGCGCAGCGCGTTCTGGCGCCCGGCCCACAAGACCGCCTCGGTCGTGACCAACCTGGTGTACGCGGTCAGCTGACCCCGTGGCGACGCGTCCTCGGGGGCTCTCGCTGGGGGAGCTGGCCTTCTTCAGCATCTGGCTGATGGGCTGGACCCTGGGTGTGGCGCTGATCCAGAGCCTCACCCTGTCGGGCGGGCCGTTCTCGCCCACCGCTCTCTTCCTGTTGACGCACGGCGGCGCCGAAGTGGTGGTGCTGTCCGTGCTGGCCCGTCGCATCCGGGCGGCAGCGAAGATGGCCACGGTTCCGCCCGTGCTGACGCGGGATCACGCGGGTCTGACCGCGTCCTGGCCCATGGGGACGGGCAGTCTGGCGCTCGCGGTCGCGGCGTCGGTGCTGGGAGCCCTGGCACACCTGGGCTTGATGAGCGTGCCGGTGCTGGGCTTTCTCGACCCCACGTTCTGGTCGGTGGGGCTCGGGATGGTGCTGCTGGCGGTGTGGTCGTTCACGGGGGTGCGCTGGGCCCAGGCGGTGGGGACGCACTTCGAGGCGCGCGAGCAGGTCGATCTGGAGGCGGACTTCGATGCGGTGACGGTCCGCCAGGGAGGCCAGACCACCACGCTGCCCATGGTGGGCCTGCAGGTGGAGGATGGCCCGGACGGGGAGGTGCGGCTGTCGTCCGGGGAGGCCCGCTGGACGGGTCGGCTGGCGTCGAGTCCGGAGCGGACGGAGCTGGTGGACGCCCTGCGGGTGATGGCGGAGCGCGCGGTTCCTGCGGAGTCGGTGGAGCAACCGGAGGCGATGCGGCGGCTGCGTGGGGAGGTTCGGTCGGGTGGTTGATCGATACGAGATCGCCGTCGGCGACCAGTCGGGATGATCAGTCCGCGAGACCACATCCGCCGCCGAAGTCGACGAACTGCGTGAGCGAAGTTCCGAACTCCGGATTCGCGGCATCGAGCGCGGCCTGACAACTCGCGGTGAACGTGGCGCCGTTGCGGCAGGTGATCGCTCCCCCGATGCTGTCGTTCGTAGCGCCACGATTGATCCCGACGGTGACATCGGCATCGGCGGGGTCGCACACGATGGGGCGCAGGATGTCCATGACGGGTGCACTCGAGTGGTCCACCGCAGACAGACACGCGCAATCGGAGAGGATGTCGGTGTACTGGCTGTTGCCGAAGCCCAGTGTGGCGCACAGACTGGTGCAGATCGGCTCGTCCATCTCGGCGGCGGAGCAGTTGTACGACACGCCGCCGCTGGTGCCGAGGGTGAACCCACCCGATTCGCTGTAGCTGGATTGCAGGTCGGACGCCGAAGCACCTGCGTCGGTCAGTGCCGCTTCGCATGCAGCGCGTCCGGCTTCTCCCACGGCAGGCAGATCACATCCGTCGACCAGGCAGCGACCATCCAGCGTGACCGGTTGGGTGTCGGTCTCGGTGTCGGTGTCGGAGTACACGTCGGTGTCGGAGTCCATCGGGTCGGTGGGATTCGATGCCGACGGGCATCCGAAGAGCAGCAGGGCGAGAGACACGAAGCGCACAACAACCTCCTGTCCCCGTCCGTATCGGCGCGTCTGCGACGGGGCTGGGGGTAGAAAGCCCCGTGAAAGTGGGCGGTTGCACACGCAGAAGCGGTGCCGAACGCGCTGGCGCTTGACACTGTTGGCCGCGTCCAGCGCCGAGGGACAGGCAGACGATGGGGATCAGGGTGTCCAGTCAGGAGACTGTCGCGAGTAGACTCGACCCGAACTGCGCAGGAAATCGGGCCGATCGTGTTCTCTACCGCAGAGCCCGACCCCGCCCTTCGGGCGTCCCAGGAGGATGAAAACGGCTGCGGGCGGACGACCCGGGCGTTCGCTCGAACGACTTCGATGGATTCAACGCCAACTCTCACCGCTGAGCCGCTTCGCTTCGCTGAGGATTGCGCGGAGGATCCGCCGAGCGCGGATGCCTCGACAGGCCATCTCAGCCGCCGTGTTCGAGCGTCTTCCTGGGTTGCGGGTCTATATTTTTTCGGAGCAGCGCAGCGTTGCGTTCAGGCCGTGTGTCCAGCGGTGTCTGGGACCACGGATGAACGCGAGCTAGAAGCGGTGACGGAGCTCCGCGAAGTTGCACGGGCGGTGACGGCTGTCGAGCTGGTCTTTCAGGATGCCGTCCCAGGCGTCTCTGCACGCACCGGTCGAGCCGGGGAGCGCGAACACGAGCGTGGTGCCCACCAACCCGGCCGTCGCGCGGGACTGGACGGTGCTGGTGCCGATGGTCTGGTAGGACAGCATGCGGAAGATCTCGCCGAAGCCCGGGATGGCTTTGTCGAACAGGCCTTCGACGGCTTCGGGGGTGACGTCGCGCCGGGTGATGCCCGTGCCGCCGGTGGTGAGCACGACATCCACCCCGCTGGCGTCGACCCATTCGCGGATCTGGGCACGGATGCGCTCGATGTCGTCGGGCACGATGGCGCGGTGCTGTACGGAATGCCCGGCGGAGACGGCGCGATCGGCCAGGGTGTCGCCGGACTTGTCGGTGTCGGGCGTGCGGGTGTCGGACACCGTGAGGATGGCGATTCCGAGGGCTTCGAAGGTGCGGTCGGGGTCGATGGGCATGGGTTCTCCTATCGCCGAACCGCACGGCTACAACCTCGCACGATCGGCCTCGTCGTCTGGCGGACGCTTCACGGTCGGGTCCGGCGGTTCGGGCAGGTCGGAGGCCTGGATTCACGCAGAGGTACAGAGGCCGACCGACCGGCGGAGGCATATGCTCCACGATGGGCGATTCCGTCAAAGAGACCTATGAACCAGGATCAGCGCACTGTCGCCGCGGAGTCACAGAGCAACACTGAGTATTTCACGGAGCGGTGGGGATGGGCGACGAACAAGCGATTTCTGTTCCCTGGCCGCTCGAATACGAAGAAGAACTCGTTCAGCCAGGTTTGCTCTGCGACTCTGACAGTCTGGTTCACCAGGCGCCGCCCCCCGATGGTCGTGAAACGAGCGGGTGGGCACCGATGCTGCAGCTTGCTCACGGCCGGCCCGGCAGGCGCCGGGATGATCGATTCTGTGGATCTGTTATGCTTTCTTCGCACACACTAGTAATCGGAGGATTCTTGATTCACACCATCAACACCCGCGACCAAAGCACCATCGGCCTCCGTGTGGAGGATCAGCTGACCGGCACGGACATCCGTCGTGCGGTCGCTTCGCTGGATATGGCTCTGGAGCGCAACGACACGGTGTCGGTGTACCTGGACTGCCGCGGCCTCGAGAGCATGACGCCTCAGGACTTCCTGGAGAAGGTGGCCGAGCAACTGAACCACAGCGACGAGATCGACAAGTTCGACCGGGTCGCGATCGTCGCGCACACCAAGTGGTTGCGCCGCGGAGCGCGCCTCGAAGACGTGCTCTCGCCCGACGTCGACGTCCAGGCGTTCAAGCCCGATCAGGCCAACTACGCACGCAAGTGGTCGGCGAACAACCTCAACGACCGTGCGGTGCGTCCCGGTTGATCGACAGGCCGATGGGCAGTGCCTCGCCGTACAACTGACGGTCGGAGGTGCTGCCGAGCTCGGCCACCTGTTGCACGATGACGACCCAGTGCGGGCTCGCGTTCTCGCGAGCGAGCCGCTTCAACACGGCCTGCCGCCGGGTCTCGTCCACATCCCGATCGTCGTCTCGGCGCTGAGCGATGAGGGCAGCTGCGAAGGCTGCGCCGTCGGCCTGCGCCCAGTCGAGATCGAGCAGCACATCCAGCCAACGGGCTGCGGATTCCGGGTCGATTGGCTCGCCTGCCGCCGGGCGACGCGCTCCCAGGCGCCCGAGCGCCCACCAGCTCCCGAGCTTCTTCTGACGCTGGAGCATCCACGAGCCGGTCCGGACCTTGTCTTCGGGCGCGATTCGCTCGAGCACGGCGACCATCCGCACCATCTCGCGCTGGCCCCCCATCCGCACGTTGGACGGCGGGTGCTGGTGCGGGTCGAGCCAGGGTTCGACGGTCTCGAACAGCGCAGCCTGGCGGGGGGTCTCGAGGCCCATCGCGGCGCGTCGCCAGAGGATCCACCAGTCGGTCCACACGGCTTTGTCGTCCGGATGGGCGGGACCGGCTTCGAACAGCGACCACACCCGGTCGATACGCCCCACGTCCCCGGGGGACCCCACTCCGGGCCGCAAGCCCCAGCCCAGGACACGCAGCCAGGCGAGCTCGTGCTGGACGGAGCGGGCACGGCCTTCGGTGAGGTCGAGCAGGCTGTCGGCCAGCGCACGGCACACGGTGCTGGACCACTTCGCGCGCGGACCGAGCTCCTTCTCGAGGTTCTTCCGGAGCTTCTTCGCGAGCTTGGGATCGTCGCCCTGGCGTGAATCGAAGACGCGCTCCAGCAGGTGGCGCACGGTGCCGAAGTTCTTGGGCAGATCGACGGCGGGTCGGTCTTCGGGTGCGCTGGACGGATCGGGGGTGTCGTCGGTCTGAGGTGCGAGGTCGAACGCGAGCTTCCACCGGCGCGGGGGCAGGGTGACCGTGACCAGCGACATCTCGAGCGTGCCGTCGTCGGTGAGCGTGGGGTCGAGGGTGACGGGCACCGAGGACTCCCGTGCCTGGTCGGGTCGGGCCAGGGTGCTGACCAGGGGCGGCAGTGCAACGAGCCCGTCTGGGTCGATGATCTCGCCGGGTGCGTCGCTGCGGTCGTCTGCGGTGTAGACCGGGAACGACACGCGTCGACCGAGGGTGAGCTGCAGGGTGCGCTCGGGGGGCTCGACCGACTCGGCGCCGCGGGGCACGATGCACATGGCGCGTCGCCGGCCGTCTTCTTCGACCCCCAGATAGGTCGCGCGTGCGGTTCCCCCCCGGATCAGCAGCCCGTGCCCGTGTGCCGCCAGGGCGTAGCGCGCGGCCCCTCGAGCGACCGCGGTGTCGAGGGAGGTGTGTGGCAAGCGGCGGACGGGGGCGTCGAACCAGCTGCCCAGCACGGAATCGAAGCGCTCTGCAATGGCAGTGGCCGCGAACACGCCGCCGTTGAGCAGCACGACATCGGGGCGGGGAAGGCCGTCCACCACGGTGGCCCCGGCTTCGGTGGCGCCGTGGGCGTGGCGGCGCAGGAACCCGCAGACGTGCCGGGGAATCGCGGGATCGGTCTCGAACGGCAGCCCCAGCTGCGTGAGCCCGGCGCGACCCTGGGACTCGGGAACGGCATCCCGTGCGGTGCGGGGAAAGAAGCCGTCGACCAGCCAGTCTGTGAGCTGCTCGGCGCTGACCGGGACCGACTTCGTGCCCCCGATGAGCCGCGAGCCCCGCCGCTGGATCGTCACCACGTGCTGTTCGGGAGGGTCTGCTGCGAGCAGGGCCTCCTTGGCGTCCCGCGACGCGCTCACGAGCGCTGCCCACTCGGTGGGGTCGAGCTTGCCGTCCAGACCCACCGCGGCCGCGACCCGGTGCGCGACCGTGGCGTCCATGTTGTCGCCGCCGAGCACCAGGTGGCCGCCCACCGCGATGCGCTCGATGTCCTCGGGGGCGTCGGGGTTCAGCTTCAGCAGGGTGAGGTCGGTGGTGCCGCCTCCGACGTCCACGACCAGGCCGAGCCGGGCATCGCCCAGCACCGCAGACAGGTCGTCCTGCGCGCCCAGGAAGTCGTAGAGCGCGGCCTGGGGCTCTTCGAGCAGGCGGACCTCGCCGAGACCCGCGAGCTGGGCGGCTTCCAGGGTGAGCGCCCGCGCATCGTCCCCGAACGACGCGGGCACCGTGACCACCACCTCCTGCTCGGCGAGCGGGGCGTCCATCCGGGCATCCCAGCAGGCTCGCAGGTGGGCGAGGAGCTTGGCGCTGGCCTCGAAGGGCGAGAGCTTCGGGACGGAGTCCGGCGCCGACCAGGGCAGGATGCGGGCGCGGCGGTTGACGCCTCCGTGGCAGATCCAGCTCTTGGACGACGCGATGAGCCGGTTGGGGGTCTGCGCGCCCTGATCCCGGGCCCAGGCCCCTACGATGGGCGAATCCCAGGACTCGGCGCCGAGGGGCAGGAACAGGAAGGACGGCAGCAGCTCCCGGGCTGCGTTCTCTCCGGTGGAGACGGGCTGATCGATGGGCAGCGTGCGCAGGATCCGGTCGCTGCCCTCGATGCGGGTGTAGGCCACGGCACAGTGCGTGGTGCCCAGATCGATGCCGACAGCCCAGCTCACCGCACGCTCACGTCGAACGACAGCTTCCAGCGCTTGCCGCTCTCTTCGACCGCCGACAGCTCCAGCGTGCCGACCTCGGTGATGCGGGCCTGCAGCGTGACCGCGCGGACCTGACCGGCGGGACCGTCGAGCTGGGCCTCGATGGGCGCGAGCTCGGTGAGGCCGGACATCTGGGCCTGGGGAACGACCGATCCCAGCGCATCGTCGGGACGTTCGCCGGCGAAGAAGCGGAAGGACACGGGTTCTCCGACCACCAGACCGAAGGTCTGCTCGAGGGAGGTCTCGCTGCCTTCCTCCATCCCCTGGGGCGCGATGCACACGGCGTCGACGCGCGGCGGGACCCCGGGAATCGCCAGGCCGGCCTGCTCGATGCCGACGTAGTGCGCACGCGAGGTGCCGCCGCGGATCCGCACACCACCGCGGCGTCGGGCCCAGGCGTAGTACGCCGCACCGCGAGCGACGGCATCGTCGGGCGAGCGACCTTCGAGCACCCGGGGAGCGCTGCCCCCATCGCCCTCGACCCAGCGGGTGACCACCTCGATCACCCGTTGCCGCAGGGCCTCGGAGCGGGTGACGCCCCCGTTGAACAGCACGGCGCTTGGGTGGACGAGGGGTTGACCCTCTGGAGCGGCGCGGGCGAGGAAGGCCGCGAGGTGTTTGGTGATCGCGGCGTCCTGGGCGTACGGCAGGCCGATGGTGGTGAGGCCGCTGCGCCGGGGGGCTGCGGGGCGTGCATCGGGTCCCACGCGCGGGAAGAAGCCCTCGAGCAGCACGGCGTCGAGCTGAGCGCGGGTGAGCTCGGTGCGCACGGTGCCGCCGAACATGCTGCTGCCGCGCTTGACGAGGGACAGAGGCCAGGCGTCGCGCTCGGTGTCGGACAGCAGCGCTTCTTTGCCCTGACGGCACTGGTGCGTGAGCGCCCGCATCTGCCAGTCGTCGACCTCCTTGCCTTCGGCTTCGAGCGCGGCCTTGACCGTCCAGGCCAGAGCGAGGTCCATGTTGTCGCCGCCGAGCAGGATGTGGTCGCCGACGGCCAGCCGATCCAGAGCGAGCCGCCCGTCTTCTTCGCGGACGGCGATGAGCGACAGGTCGGTGGTGCCGCCCCCCAGATCGACGACCAGGATGGTGTCGCCGACCGAGACCTCGTCTCGCCAGGCCGAACCGCGCTCGGCCGCCCACGCGTACAGGGCCGCCACGGGCTCCTCGAGCAGGCGAACCGACTCGCCGAGCCCGGCCAGACGGGCGGCTTCGACGGTCATCTCGCGGGCGACCGCATCGAAGCTGGCCGGAACGGTGAGCACGACGTCCTGCTCGTGCAGGGGAGCGTCCGGGTGCGCGTGGTCCCAGGCTTCGAGGAGGTGGCCGAGGTAGCGGATGGACGCGCCGAGGGGCGAGAGCTTCAGCACGCCCTCGGGGGCCTGCCAGGGCAGGATGGGGGAGCGTCGATCGACGCCGTCGTACGACAGCCAGCTCTTGGCGGACGCGATGAGCTTGGTGGGCGCTTTGGAGCCGTGCTCGCGGGCGAATCGGCCGACCGCCGCGCGGGAGTCGGGGTCCCAGGGCAGCGCCAGTGCGCCATCGGGCAGCTCGTCGGGTGCCGCGACGTAGAGGAAGCTGGGCAGCAGGGTCTCGGCCTCGACCTGACCGGGTGCGACCACCTGGGGGATCGGGAACGCAGTGGGGTCGGCCTCGTCGGCGTCGAACGACGCGAAGGCGAGCGCGGTGTTGGTGGTGCCCAGATCGATGCCGACGGCCGATGCCGGAGTGTCGCTGCCAGGAACGTCGCTGCTCATGGGATCTCCACCTCGGCCGGGGCCAGCACGCGGGGGTCGTGGGTGTCGGCCAGCTGGGGCAGCTTCGCCTCACGGGCCTCCCAGCCGTGGTGAGCGAGCCGGCCGGTGTACGGCGCCTCTCCGACCACGTTGCCGGTCACCCGATTGCGCAGCGCGTCGTATCCGGCCGCCAGGGTGAGGCTGTCGCCCTCGGATTCGCTGCGGATCGCCACGATGTCGAAGCGCTCGGTGAGCACCTTGCGGCATCCGGCGTGCACCACCCGCGCGGCGGCACCGATGTCGGCGTCGGGCACGTCGGTGACGGGCTCCATCAAGAAGTCGACCAGGCGGCCCTCCCGCTGGAGGAGCCCGAGCAGCTGGAGCGCTTCGGCGGCCGGGATCGATTCGGTCTCGGCCTGGACGGGCTCTTCGGGAGGTTCCTCTGCAAACGCCCCGCCGTCGTCGGACAGCAGGCCCTGGGTGCGCGCGGCGAGCACCCCGTCGAACAGCAGGCGCCACGGCAGGATGAACCCCAGCCACAGACGCCCGGCGAAACCCAGTGGTTCGGTGGTCATGGGCGTCGCGTAACACCGCGTCAGCCGATCGAGCGAAGCCCCTCGACGATGCCCGCATCGAAGAAGTGGTTGGTGTGCATCACCTGGCCGTTGTGGGGCAGGGCGAGCAGGCTGTCGAGGCGGCGGTCTCCCAGGACCTTCACGCTGTCGTTGTGCACCACCAGGTCGTTCGCGGACCCCTGGAACATCATCAGCCCCACGGTCTTGCCGGTGCGGAGCAACCAGGGCTTCGGCAGCCCGGTCTGGGCGACGGTGTCGGCGTTGTAGTCGATCTGCCCCGTGTCGAAGGCCGAGGTGAAGCCGTGGAGCGTCCCGGGGAGCGGGCGGGCCCCGTTCAGGCGGGCCACCAGCGGGCCGTCGGGCACCATCGCGGCCAGTCCCGGGACGCTGCCGTCCTCCTCCATCGCGCCCACGGTGAGCGCCTTGGCGAACACGCCCACTCCCGAGGCGAGGGCGCCGATCGAGGCGGTGATGCCGGCCCAGGCGGGGTTGATCAGGCTGGCCAGGCGCATCGATCCCGTGACCAGGTTGGTGGTGATGTCGAGGAGGTTCTTCCAGTTGTCGGGCGTCGCGAGCAGGGTGCCGCCGTTGGTGGTGGCCACGAAGCCGATGGAGCCGACGCTGCCGTACCAGTCGTCGTCGAAGACCTCTTGTGTGAGCACGCGCGTGACCAGCCCGCCCCGCGAGAAGCAGACGATGTCGAGCGCTCCGGGACGACCGGCTCGCTGGAGGGCGTCGTAGAGCATCGCGGCGTTCTCGACGGGGTCTTCGGACAGCGTGGCGTGATCGAAGCCCACGATGTGGTCGTACCGCTGGCGCCAGTGCTGCAGCAGCGCCTGTCCGTGGGGGGTGGCGGTGAGCCCGCCGAAGCTGCCCGCCGTGCTGGAGAACGTGCCGTGGACGAGCAGCAGGGTGCGTCCGGAGAGCGTGGGGAACCGGTCGTGGTGGCCCCACTGCTCCAGATCGCCCAGGGTGTCGCCCTCGAGCCGAACGGGGCCCGTGACCAGGTCTCTCTCCAGGCGCTTCACGATCTGCCGGGCGGTCCAGTTCGCGAACCTCTTCACCACGAAGCGCACCACGACCGCCTTGATCCGGTCGCCGATCCAGCTGGCCAGCGAGCCGCTGGGGTTCGCCTCGGCGATGGTGAACCTGCGCGTGGCGTCCGAGTCCGCGAAGCCCGACCCAGACGGCCGAATCGGGAGCTTCCACTCCAGGACGCCGTCCCGCTCGACGAGAACCAGCACCTCTTCGCCTTCGTCGACGTCCACTTCGAGCTGCAGGTCGGTGGCGTGGGACGTTCCGGGGACGCGCTCGAGCTCGATGGTCTCGACGACGTCGAACTCGCGCGCCCACTTCTCCAGGTCGGGATCGACCCCGGATGCGGGGGTGAAGTTGGGCGGGATCTGCTTGCGGACGACGGCCATCGGGACCTCGATTCAGGGGCGGACGAGCAGGGGAGCTTCGGGATCGGTGCTGTACAGGACGACCAGTGCGTTCGCGTCCTCGCGCAGCTGCTTCACTACCGACAGGGCGGGCTGACCCGCGGATCGCTCGATGTGACCGGCCAGATTGCGGACCCTGCCGAGCACCAGCAGCAGGTGACGCATGCCCATGATCCGGTCGGTGAGCATCAGGGCGCGGACCTGCTCGAGAATGGCCTCGATGGGGTCCTTCGCCGGGCGGGCGACTTCGACGATCCAGGTGGGGGCCTGGCAGTTCATGGCCATCCGGGACAGCTCGGACGCGAAGATGGTGTTGCGCTCGAGGGTCTGCAGGCCCACGTCGCGGACCTTGAAGTCGATGGCGAGCCGCGCATCCACGTGCACGATGGCGTAGCGCTGGGAGGAGAGTCGATCGAACCCACCGAGCCGGTCGGCCTTCATCTCGCGCCACGGCGTCTGGTGGCTCGCTTTCCGCATGGGCTGCGACGTGATGTAGGCGACCACGGGGTGCGGTCGTTCGTGGACGTCGTCGCGGGCGAGGGACCGAACGATGCCCGGATGCGCGTGCTCCCAGGGCAACAGGGCGGCCGGACCCTCGACCTGCAGGGCGATCCTGGGGGTGTCGATCGCGGGGAACGCGTCCCGCAAGGCGTTCTCGAAGCCTGGCTCGCGCATCTGCTCGGCCCAGCTGGAGCCCGGCAGCCCTCCGGTGTAGCCGCAGACCTGGGGAGGGGCGCCCGTGATCCGGGTGTGGTCGCCTTCGCGCGTGCCCGACCAGCCGCGCTCGGTCCACTCGTGAGACGGCGATGGGTCGGGATCGGGGGGCGTGGCCTCCAGCGAGTCGAGCCGCCGCTTCACGACCTCGAGCGCGGGCTGCTCGTTCCCGCCCAGCTGCCCGTCCAGCAGGACATCCAGGTCGGCGGAACCCGGCTGTGTGAGCGCGTGGGCCAGGTGCACGAGCGCCACCAGGCGGGCCTGTCGGGCTGGGTCGTCGACGAACCGATCCTGGAGGTGACCCGTGGAGTCCAGCACGGGTGCGAGATCGGCCGGGGGGCCGTCCATCAGCGTCGGAACGAGCATCCGGCCGAGCTGGCCGACGGTCTGGCACATCGCCACGGACATCGGCTCGCCGGACACGATGGCGTCGAGCCGTTCCAGGCGCCACTGCACGGCAAACGAGTCGTGTGGCGCGGGCCGAACGCAGTCCCGCAGGCGATTCCATCCGCGTGCGACGGCGGGATTCAGGGCATCGAGCAACACGAGCCGGCGCCCCTCGTGGTCGATGGCCTGAAGGGCTGCGACGACGGCTTCTTCGCTGGCACCGTCGCGCCAGGTCCGCGCCACCTCGATGCGCGCGGCCATGTCGGGGTGCAGGGCCTCGGGTGCATCGGCGAAGCCCAGCCGGAACGCCAGCACGGCGATGTCGGGGTCGGAGGACGTGGCGCACACCTGGCGGACCTCGTCGGTCCAGCCGGCCCAGGCCAGGTGCTCGAGGCGGGCCGGATCGGTGGGGTCTTCGAACAGGTCGAGGGCTTCGTTGGTCCACAGGTGGTTCGCGGCGTCCCGGGCGCGGTCCCGATTGGATGCGCTCCCGTGGACCGGGCGGCCATCGGCGAGGCACGCCTCCACCGAGTCCGGTTCGAGCAGCTCTCCACACGCCGCTCGCAGCGCAGCGTCGGAGGACAGATCGAGCGCGGCGTGGACCTCTCCGAGCTGGAGGAGCAGCGAGGCCAGGTCGTGGGTCTGGTCGGAGGTGTCGCTGGAGAGCTTCCGGGCGGCGAGGGCGTGCTGACGGGCCCGGGAGAAGCGGATGGACGCGCCGATCGCGCGGGCGTGGGGCGAGGCGAGCAGCTGTGCCGTGGCCAGGTGGGCGCGCTCGACCGAGGTGGCGTGCTCGGCGGCATCCAGAACGCTCAGCACCCCGCCGCCTTCGATGGCGGACAGGGCCGCCTCGATCCACGTCCAGGACGGGTCGGTGCGCTGCTCGTTGGGGACGGCCTCGACGAAGCTCCGCAGACGCGCCGCCCGGTCGGGATCGGGGACGAGGGCGTAGGCCAGGGTGTCGGCGGCAGCGCGACAGGCCCGCTCGACGACGTCGCCGGGGATGTCGACATCGCCCCCACGCGTGAGCTCCTGGACCTCGTCGGCGATCTCGATGTGGCGGGTGACCGGAGCGGTGGCGAGCACGACCTGCAGGCGGTCGACGCTGGGCTCGGCGCGCAGCCCGTAGTGCACGGCCTCGTCGAAACGCCCGGCTGACAGGCAGAATCCGAAGGCGGTCTCGCAGATCGCCCGCACCACCGGCTGTGCCGAGACCAGGGGGCGCAGGGGCGCTTCGATCTCGGGGTGCAGTCGAAGGCGGCTCTGAGCTTCGGAGTGGCTCACCCACGAGTTGCCGCTCGCGTACCGGGCGAGGGCGTCGAACAGCGTCCCCTCGATGGACTCGGTCTGCAGTCCGAGGCTGTCGGACGAGCGGCGCAGGCCCTCGACGCCGTAGTGGGGGTCGTCGAGGGGTTCGCCGTCCAGCACGCGCTGCAGCACGGGCTCGAGCACGTAGGCCACGAAGTCGGGATCGACCCCGCGCGTCACCGACAACCAGCGCACGATCCACTGCAGCTGGGGAGGTCGGATGCGGTCGAGCACCCGCTCGAACACGTACATCAGGTCGGCCGAGGGCCACGCCGCCAGCGCGGAACGGTCGAAGTCGGGGTGGGCCACCAGGTGATCGGCGAGAAGCGACAGCAACATGGGGTTGTGGCCGTCGGGCTTGCGGGTCTTGTCGACCACGAGTGCTGCGAGGTCGGGGGCGATCCGGCGCTGCTCGACGAGGTACGTCGAGGCCTGGTCGTCTCGGAACCGCTGCAGCACGAGGCTGGCGTATCCGTCGTCCACCGACAGCCGCTCGACGAGACCCGGCAGGCGCTCCCCGAGGTCGTAGCGCCCCGCGGCGACGACCCGCAGCAGCGGAACCTCGGAATGCACCCGTCTGAACAGGTCGAACAGCGCGTCGACGACCTCGGGCTGCACGCGCAGGAGCAGCTCCTCGACGGTGTCGATGATCACCACCACGGGGGTCGTCTTCGCGGCGCTGGCGAGGGTGCGGGTGAACCAGTCGAACGCGCTGTCGGAGAGGTCCGGGGGCTCCTGTTCCTGTTCCTGCACGGGAGGGCGGTGAGCGACGGTGTGAACCTCGGGAGCATAGGGCAGGTAGCTGGCGATCCCGCTCTCGAATGCGCGTCCGAGCTGGGGCGAGAGCTGCTGGGCCAGGAGCACGAGCAGGCGCCATGGGTGCCGGGCCACGGTCTGCAGCCGGGGCAACAGGTCGCAGTCGACGAGGCCCACGGGGATGCCGTCCTGCACCAGCTCGTGGGCGGCCACCCGCCGCAGGAAGAACGACTTGCCCGTGCCGCCGGGGGCGTGGACCTGCAGGAACCAGTGCTGTGCGTCGGGTCTGCGCCAGTCGGCGACGAGGGACTCGACATCGTCCCTGGACTGGTAGGTGGTGGTCTCGAACCACGCGGACTGCCACAGCAGGCGGGTCTGCAGCTCGTCTTCGAGCGCGATGCCGAGCTCGGTCTGGGCGAAGTCGTCGGGAGCGCTGTCGAGAATCCGGCGGGCTGGGGCGAGCCGCCACTTCTTCAACGCATCGCGCACCCGGGTCGCCAGCGCTTGTCCGGGGTCGTCCGCAGCCTGGGCCTGGAGAACCGCCCGGACCTGGGGGGCTTTGACGTGCTGTTCGAGCGATCGGTCCGTCTGGGCCGGGGGATTCAGCACCCCACGCAGCTCGCGGGCCAGGCGCATCGTGCCCCCCTCGTGCTCGAAGAACGGGGCGAGTCGCTGGGCGCGCTTTTCGTCCAGGCCCACATCGGCGAAGGCGACGTCGCGCATGCTGGCGTCGAACACCGGCACGGAGGCCAGCCGGTCGAGGGCGGCGCGCTCTTCGTCGGACAGCAGCCCCAGCAACGTCTCGATCACGGGTTCTCCGGGGAAGACGTGTCGCGGACGTAGTCGAACAGGGAGCGCGTGAACTTGACGGGCCCGGTCTTGGGGGTGGCCAGGGTGGCTTCGATCTCGGGGCGCGCCCACAACGCGGGATCGCCGTGTCGGCGCAGCAACACCCGCAGGATGCGACGGTTCTCGTCGGGGGAGAGCCTGCCGACGGGCACCACGGGAATCCGGGAGGCGAGGGGACCGAACCAGGCGCGCTGCCCCACCACCACGAAGCGCACGCGGGTGTCCGAGAAGCCGGTGGTGAGCCAGCTCAGCACGCCGTGGTGGGCCTCCATCGACGCTCCGAAGTGATCGAGCCCGACGAACAGGGACTTCCCGTCGTCGGCTTCGCGCTCGGCACAGGCCTTCATGGCGTCCCGCAGGCGCGCTCGCACCTGACGGATCACCTCGGGGTCGTTGGCGTCGTCGTTCAGCTCGGGCTCCATGGCGTGCAGCCACTCGGCGTTCGGCGGAACGGGGGCGTCGCTGGGCAGCGCTCCCTTCTGGAAGTCCGGCTGGCTCACGGCGCCGATCGCGGCATCCAGCGCATCGAGGTGCACGAACCACGGCTTGTTCAGCTCGCCGCGCTTCGGGATGTCGATGCCGACCCGCCGGACCCGATGCACCCAGCGGAGCCAGTCGTCGGTGTCGTTGCGTCCGCCGTCGACGTACCGGACCGCGTGCCCGTCCAGGCGGAGCCGCTCCAGCAGCAGCTCGAGCAGGGAGGTGGCGCCACAGCCGCTGGACTCGGGTTCGAGGAGGAGGAGGGGCTTGCGGCTCTCGACCCAGGCCTGCCAGCGGGCGTCGAAGCGCTCGAACACCGCATCGGCCTCCTGAAGCAGCGTGCAGGAGCGGATGCGCCCCACCGCGTCTTCGGCGAGGGTGCGGGGAGGGAAGTCCAGGCGCTCCAGCGAGGCGCTGTTGCGGACGGTGAGCGACGGCAGGGCCCAGTACCGCCTGTCGGAGTGGGAGTGGAACAGGGCGTATCGACCGCCGGCGACGGCCTCGGCGAGGGATTGCCCCGCTTTGAGCCCGGTCCAGACGGCCTCGATGAAGGGCGGACCCGCGATGCCCAGCATCTTGCCGCGATGGGCGACCACGGCTTCGACCCCGCACTCGAGGAAGGTGTCGACCAGCCCGAACTGGGGGGAGTCGGCGGCTCCCCGGCAGGTGTTCAGGACGACGATGCGCGGAGCGTGGGCGTCGAGCAGGGTGTTGGCGATGAACACGCTGGTCCAGGGCTGGGTGCCCACCATGATCTGGTCGGACTGGCCGTGGCCCACGATGTGCAGGACGTCGGGACGGAACTTCGCCATGACCGACTCGGCTTCCGTGGAGCTGGGCATGGAGAGGACGCGGACGGCGATGTCGCCCCGGCCCGGCTGGCCGGATCGGGTGGGCTCGGGGACCTGATCGAGGAGGTCGGAGAGACAGTCGAGCTCGGGCGGGATGGCGATGTCCTCGTCGGTGTCCTCGGACCCGACGATGATCAGGACCCGGAGCGGCCAGCGGATCGGCGTGGCGGGGCTCTCGGCCATGACGCGGTTTCGGATCAGCGGCCGCCTGGCGAACACGAACTTCGCCTTGTGGTGCAGGAGGCTCCAGTGTTCGGACCGCGCCGAGCCCGTGGCGAACAGCTCGACGGGCCCTTCGCTCGCGACCAGCGCGGCCACGACGGGTTCGGTGAGGGTCTCGGCGAGGGCGCCCCCGCGCGCGGCCTGCTCGTCGGGGCCGACCATGTCGTCGTCGGCGAACGCGGCGGGATCGGCGGCCATCCCGTCGGGGAACACCGGGGCTGTCCAGGTGTCGGCGCGTGCGAGCTCGGACCCGTCGTCGGCTTCGAGGCGGATCGGGGCGTCGGTGTCCGAGCTGTCAGGATGGAGGAAGAGTTTCGGCACGGCGCGGAGTATAGACGCCCAGAACGTGGAGGGGATGTGACGACCGACCCCGGAAGGCGGTTGCGCTCGGCGGCTCTGGCTCGGCGGGCGACACTGATGGCGGATCTGGACCACTGGACCCAGCGTGCGGGCCAGGACGCGTTCGCCACCCATGCGCGCCAGCTGGAGCGGCTGGTGGCACCGATGCGTGCGGCGGTCGACGAGACCGTGCCGGCCGATCCGTCCGATGGGGCAGCGAATGCGGCGAACCAGGACCTGTGGCGCATCCGGTATCAGCTGGTCCACTGCCTGTGGTCGATCTGGGAGCACTTCCGCGACAAGCTCGACCAGCGTGGAAATGCCGTCGATCGCGCTGCGCTGGCGCTGGCGGACGATCTGGTGTGGGAGCTGTGGAGTCCCACGGTGGACGACGAACAGGCGCCTCCGCTGGTGTACGCGGACGGGTTGGCCGGGCCGGTGATGTTCCGCCGCGGAGAGCGATTCGGGGTGGAGATGCCCTCGGGCATCGCGTCGATGGTGGCAGATGTCGCGGCCGGCGCGCTCCGGGCGCTCCCGGTCCCGTTGATCGGGCTTCCCTTCCACGACCTGCACCATCCGCCCGCGTTCGTGACCCTGGCGCACGAGGTGGGCCACGTGGTGGAGACCCAGGTGTTCGCGTCGCTCGACGAGCTGCAGAGCGCGGTGGCAGGGGCGGTTCCCGACGTCGAAGCGGATGCCTGGCGGGTGTGGAGTCGCGAGGCCTTCGCCGACATCGTGGGGGCGAGGCTCCTGGGCCCCGTCTTCCCCGAGATCCTCTTCGACTACCTCTCGGCCGACGTCCAGCCTCTGGATGCGTCCCCGGATGCGGGGCACGACTATCCGTCGCCGGCCCAGCGGATGGCGCTTTGCTGGGCGGTCCTGAAGAAGACGGGCCACGACACCGATGCGCAGATCGCCCGCTGGCACGACGCGTTCGGAGGGGATGCGGCCAGGAGCGCCTGGGAGACGGGCGCGGAGACGGTCGATGCCGTGATCGACGCGGTCTGGCCGAAGCTCGCGAAGCTGCCGATGTGGACGCCGCAGCGGGAGAAGTGGAACGCCACCAAGGTGGTGCCGGTGGTGACGGCCGGCGGGCTCCCGAACCTGCCGAAGGCCTCGGACACGGTGGTCGCGGCTGCACGGTCCTGGCTGGCAGACCCCGCGAAGTTCGTCACCCGCCAGGCAGACGCAGAGACCCGGGTGACGTCGCTGTACCTGAAGAAGCGCACGCTCCAGGAACGGGACGACGGACCGAAGGGCCTCGTGGAGACGCGGGACGCCGTGCTGGAGTCCGATGTCGCGCGCATGCGGGCCGTGATTCGAGCGGGTCTCACAGAACTCGGCGGGTAGGAGCCCGGACTCGAAACCAGATGTAGGCCTGCCCGGCGGCTCGCGAGAGCGGGTGGTACCCTGGCACATGTTCCTTCTCGCCTGCATCGCCTCTGTGACCGCATCCACGCCCGACGACGCTCCGCTGCCGGACTTCTCGCCCGGCAGGCCGGTCTGGTTTCGCAACGAGCTGGCGGTGGCGGTGGGGCTCTGGCAGCTCCCGTCCGTGGGCTCGGGCCACGCACGACTGCCGCGCTACAACGCGTATGTCCTGTACGGGGTGGGCTTCGGGAAGCGTCGGCGCGGGCGGTTCGCGGTGCAGTTCGGCGCTCAGTCCATCCCCTACGGTCCCGAGGGCGCAGGGGGCGGGCGGCGGACCACGGTTCGGTTCGAGCCCCGGCTGACGCATCGCTTCGGCTCGAATCGCGCGAGTGTGGACGCCGGGCTGGGGCTGTCGCTCGAAGCCGGGGGGCAGTTCCCGTTGGGTCCGGCGTTGATCGTGGAGCCGCGGGGTTGGCTGGGCGAGCGGCGGCGCACCTTCGTGGGCGTCGAAGCGCGGCTGGCGCCGATGTACTGGGGGGTCACGAACCTCATCTACTGCCCGGAGTGGTGCAACGCGACGCGGATCATGAACCCGGGCGGAACGGGCCTGTTGCTGCGCGTGGGCCGCGTGCTGGACGGTGCCTGATGTGGGCCGTGTGGCTGGCCGGTTTCGCATGGGCGGGCTCCGAGACGCCGCCTCTGCCGGGCTTTCGGCCCGCTCCGCTGTGGGGCGTGCACGAGGTGGCGGTCGGAACGGGGGGGTGGCAGCTGCCCCCGCGGGTGAACGGCTACGACGGATGGCCGCGGTTCAACCTGCACGCGTCGTACACCCTGGGCTTCGGGCGCCGCCTACGCTCTCGGGTGGGGGTTCTGACGGCGGTTCAGGTGGTTCCGGGGGCCTTACGCGCCCAGGAGGTGTTCCGCGTGGAGCCCCGACTCCTGCATCGAATCGGCGATGACGACTTCAGCATCGACGCCGGGCTGGGCGTATCGTTCGAGGCCGGGTGGGCCGACGTCCCCGTGGGCCCGGTGGTGTTCCTGGAGCCCCGGTTCTGGTTGGGGGAAGCGCACCGCACGTTCGTGGGGCTGGAGGGGAGGCTGGCACCGCTCTTCCTCGGGACGGACTACACCATCAACTGTTTCGGGAACTGCCCGTCGGGGCGCGTCGAGAATCCCGGCGGGACCGGCGTGCTGGTCCGGGTCGGACGTGTGCTGGATGCGAGGCGGGAGTGACAGAACCGTCCGGCGCGTAGCGCCCGCCGCGGCCGGTGTCGCGGCCGGCCAGGCGCGGGCCTCCAGCGCTCGATTGACACTGAGGCCCGATGCGGCGCCCGATGCCCGCTCCACTACCGGACCGCGCGAGGCCGTGTCGATCCACCTCGGAGGGTGGGCCTGATCTTCAGAAGAACACGCGCTTTCTAGCGAGAATGGACCTGGTCCCAGAACGACCCGTAGTAGTCGCCGTAGTTCTCGCCGGTGTTGCTGGTCTTCCACGCGTCGTTGTTCTGGAAGTTCGCATGGACCCAGGCGGTGGCGTGTTGCAGGATCAGGTCGGACTGCACGGCGGCGACCCCGGGGTTCTGGTCGCGCTGGAGCAGCTCGGGGGCGGTTCGACGCAGGTAGTTCCGGAAGGCGTCGAATCCGGCGGTGTCGCGGTCTCTCTCGATGCCGAGCTCCATCAGGCCGACGTAGGTCTGAGCGTGGGCGCGGGTCTCTTCGGCGAGCTTGCTGGCGACGTAGTCCTCGCGGGACATCCGCCTCACGTTCCCGCCCTCACCGGTCTCGTAGGTGCGGAGGTGCTCGAGCTCGTGCATGAGGGTGCCGAGCAGATCGTCCTCGTCGAGGTCGAGGAAGATGTCGCCGGCGCGGTGATAGCTGCCGCGGTCGCTCCAGAACATCGGGATGTCGGTGGTGCCGATCTCCCGCAGGATCTCGAGCATGGACGGCGACTGCTGGACCTGCCCCAGAAGCTCGGCACGGATGTGGTTGGGCACGCGATCGCCGGGACGGCGTGCGACCTCGTTGGCGGGATCGCCGGGTCGCCAGCCGCTCACGACGGTCTGGTGGTTGGGGTTGGGCTCGACACTGCGGTCGCTGACGCGATCCGAACCGCTGCCGGTGGTGGACGGACCGGAGACCCGGTCGACGGGCGGGGGCGTGCGCTTACGGTCGAACATGGTCGGCCTCGGGCTCGGGGGTGAGGGTGACGTCGCGGGCGAGGAGCGTGGCCGGCAGACGTTCGGTGGAGGGGGTGTCTGGATCGGCGGAGACCTGGTAGAGCCGCCGCTTGCGATCGAGCACGGCCAGCTGGACGGACCACCCCGCATCCGTGCGGGTGATGGCGTTGTCTTCGATGGCGGTGAGCGCGCTGAACTCGGCGCCGGACAGCGCGAAGGGGTCGTGCACCAGGGTCCAGGCGTTCACGGTAGGAGCGGCCAACCGGGCCAGCAGCGCGGGGCCTTCCGGTGCCTGGAACGCGTCGGGTGCGGCGTCGAGCAGGCGAACCACCTCGCCGAACGCGCTGGACGGGAGCACGAGGCCGTCGTCCAGGCGCACGACCACGACGGCGAGGTCGGGCCGGATGGAGAGGATGAACGCACCCGGTGGGCCCTCTGGCACGGGCCGGACGAGGTAGGCGTCTTCGTCGGCCACCCAGGTGGACAGCTCGCGGTCGCCCACCCTGTGAATGAGGGTGGTCAGCTCGCGATGGGTTGGAAGACGTCCAGAATCAGCGCAAAAAAACAGATCGGACATGCATCCATCATAGCGGCTGAACGGCCGCTCGTGGTCATCGACGGCGACGCACGAGAGGAAGCAGGGTCGCGAAGCCGACGATCGCGGGCAGAGAAGATGCGGGGGTCTGGCAGCCGCACGCGGCTTCGCGGATCGGGCCCTGGTCGAGGCTCTGGGTCTGGGGGGGCGGCGCTTCGACGTCGGCGTCGAACCGATACTCGTAGCCGAACCGCTCGAAGGGCGCGGCGTCCATCGCGGTGGAGACCACGATGAGCTGTACGGAATCCCCGGTTTCGATGGGGATCGCGGTGTCGAGGTCGACGGGCATCCAGGCCGTCGGGGCCGCTCCATCTGCGCGATGGACGACGAATGCATCCATGCTGGCGGGCGTATCGGACGTCCCTGTTGCGTTGGGCTCGAACGAGACGGTGACTTCGCCGGGACCCGCTGCGTTCCAGCGGATGCGATTCCAGGCCCAGGCTTCGGGACGCAGGTCGCGCGGTGGACGCTGCCAACCCTCGGTTCCCTCGGCGTCGACGAGCTCGGTGAGCCGGTCGTCGGGGTAGCCGAAGCTCTCGAGCTCGTTCATCCCGGCCTCGTAGGTCTCGGCGAGGTCGTGGGTCTGCAGCGCGTAGCGCAGGGCGAAGTCGGTGTAGACGGGCTGCAGGCCCTGGGCGAGGTTGGCGTCCAGCCAGGCCAGGGGCTCGTCTTCGGGGCTGGCGGTGAGCCACGCATCGCGGATGAACGCATCGCCGAGCCCCTGGTCGTCGACGAACTGGTCGGTGAGGTACCAGACGAACAGCGCGGTGTCGTACTGACGGCCCTCCCGCTCGACGTCGTCTCCGAAGATGGCGTGGGAGTCGAGGGCGAGGTGGGGATGCAGCAGGAATCCACCCCAATACGGGCTGGGTGGGGCTTGCAGGGTCTTCTCGGCGGCCCAGCTCGCGGTCGCCTCCCACAAGAACGGCCCGTGGCGACCCTCCGAGAAGGCGGAGTTGCGGATCTGCAGGGTGTGGTTGAACTCGTGGGCGACGAGGCTCGCGGCCCCGATGCCGAGGTCGTACAGCTCGAGACTGTCGGGCGACAGGGTGATGAAGGCGAAGTTCTCGGGGTCGACCCAGACGTATCCGCCGCTGAAGTCGATCTCGGGAGCGCCACCGCCGGAGTTGCCGATGTAGACGTTGAGCTTGAAGGCTTCGGAGCCCGCGGGGGGGAGCCAGCCGAGCTCGTCGACCTGATGGGCCCAGGCGAGCTCGAGGTCTTCGCCGAGGAGCTCGAGCTGCTCGGGGGTGGGATCGACGGCGGGACCCCACTTCACCACGGTGTGGTCGGTCTCGAAGGTCTGAAAGGGCGCGCCGGTGGCGAACGCATCGCGGATCTGGAGCTCGCCGGGGGTTCCGCCGCGCGGGACGATGGGCGCTGCGAACGGCTGGGTGGGCGCCTGGAACCCGCAGGTGTGCGAGCCGGGGTCGGCGACGGCAAGGGCGGACAACACGAACAAGGACGGCATGTCCTCTGAGTACCCGATCGCTGCGGGACGTAAACGATGTCCGGCCGACACGCGTGGCTGGTGTGTCGGTTGGGCGCCCGGTGGCGAATGCTGGGCGCCCGCATCGAGAGCGCTGAGAGTGGAGTTTCTCTCGTGGTCTGGTCTGGCACGCGGATTGAATGGTCAGTGGGCGAGGAGGCGACATGGGCGGATCGATGTGCAGGATGCGGCAGGCGACTCAGGACCTGGAGGCGTGCTCGGCGCGACCGGATGGAGGTCTTCTGGACGCCGAGAACTCGGTTGCGGAGCGCGATGGCGCGTCGTCGTCGGAGACCCCGTGGATGGACTCCCTGGAAGCGGAGTGGCGCGCGAACGACGCGCCTCACCCGGCCCCCGTCCCATCCTCGGATTCTGCGGGCGCACCGCTCCGCGGGACGATGGACGCATCGTCGTCCCTGGGTGGGACCGTCGATCTGGACACGCCCGAGGGGTTCGTGCTGGACGGCAAGCTCGACGAGCTCTCGACACCGGATGGCGGGCAGGTCGACGTCGGACGCGTGACGATGCGAGACGGCAGCTGGGTTGGCGAGAACGGCGAGGAACGGTCCGGGAAGCGGTTCGACGCGGCGACGATGGAGTACGACAGCGGGGATGGCTGGTCGGCAGCGGGACCCCGGGTCCAGAACGAGCTCTCGGTCGGCTCCGACGGGTCGTTCGAGGCGGGTTCGGGCGCCCAGCTGGGGGAGGTGGGCTACGAGGCCCGGCGCGACGACGCGGACAGCGATCGCGACCGGAGCGGGTCGCTCGGGCTGGCGTGTGGGGCGACGACTCCTTCGGTGTACGGCCGGGATACCGATGGCGATGGGGTGATGTCCTACGGCTACCAGGTCGGGATTCCCACCCCGATCCCGTGCCTGACCGTGGAAGTGGGCCAGTCGTCGGAGGACCCCTTGCGCGACTTCGGCCAGACCTCGGCGCTCGGACCGCTCATCTTCGCCGCGGATGCTCTGGGCATGGACGACGTGAACCTGACGGTGGCGGCGAGGGACGCGGTTGCTGGTGGCGGGGGCGGCGGCGGAAGCACCTACACACCCGAAGAGGCCGGCGGTGGTGGTGGCAGCCTGCACAAGCCGTACTGGTGACGCCCGTACTCCGAGCGTTCTCGTGGACTTCTTCGCGAGGTCACGCGGGGTTCACATGGCGGGATGACGAAGGGGACGGCTCCACGGTGGAGCCACTCACGACCTGGAGGTCTTCTTGCGATTCTCGACTGTTGTCTCTCTCGCGCTCATCGGTGTTCTCGGAACGCTGGTGGGCTCCGTCGCACACGCGGCTCCGGCCATGGCCAGCTGGGGAGGTGCGCTGGACCCGGTGACGGGCTGCATGGCACTCGGGCTGGGCGGCGCAGCCCTGTGGAAGGCACGCGCGGGCCGGGCCTGACGCGATGTTGGGTTCGAACCGACCCGTGTTGACGGGCCTGTTCGTGGCCGTGGCCCTCGGAGTCTTCGTGATTCCGGGGGCCAGCCCGGCCTTCGTCCTGGCCTCGGACCGGCTGGAGGTGTGGCGGTGGTTCACGGCGCCGTTCGTTCATCACGGGCTGTCGCACCTGTTCTGGGACCTGTCGGTGTTCGCGGTGCTGGCGGGGCTCGTGGAGCGCCGTTCGCGACGGGTGCTGGTGGGAACGCTGGCGGTCGCGAGCGTCGTGACCTCGGGTTGGGTGGCGACGACGCTGTCGGGCGCGAACGCGATGTACGGCGGGCTCTCGGGCCTGGACTCGGCGCTGGTGCTGGTGCTGGCTGTGGGGCTGGTCCGGGACGGCGGGAGGTCGCGGGCGCTGGGGCTGGTGCTGGCCGGGGGCTTCGTCGCGAAGACGCTCTTCGAGCTGGTGTCGGGCGGGGTGCTGTTCGCGGACGATGCGGGCGTGCTGCACGTGCCGGTGGTGCATCTGCTGGGAGCGCTGACTGGAGCTGTGGTCGGGCTGACTTCCTGGGTGCTGTCGGGGGGAACCGGCGAGGCACAGCTGGACAGGCCCGTGTTTTCGGGGGTCTCGCAGGGAGAGTCGCCGATTGGCCCGTGAGGGCGCGGGGTTTCGAGGGTGGTCCCGCTGACCCCGGAGTCCGCGAGGCGGATGTCGTCGATCGGGATTGGCAGGGGATCAGGGGAAGGGTGCTCGATGGACTCGCAGTCGATCGGGACCACTTGAACGTATGTTCACCTGTCCCGTTGGACTCGCAGTCGATCGGGACAGGCTCGCAGATGTGGTCTCGAAGCGGATCGAAGTGACGGGTGTCCCGTTTGACTCGCAGTCGATTGGGACAGGGTGACGGGTGTTCAGTGTTGGCGGCCGTCCGGCGCGCAGCGGCCGCTGAAGCGGTGTCGCGGCGCGTTCGCTGCGGTGGCCCCCCGTCGAGCGCGAGCTGCACGGCGCGGACCCGATGGACGGCCGGCTTCCGACCGCGCGAGCGCCTGGAGATCCACTCCGGGTGTGGGCCCGATCCTCTGGAAGAGGCCGTGAGAGACCTGCTACGGAGCCAGGATTCCGGGGAGAGGCCCCGCACCCACGTAGCCGAGGGTGTTCTCGACCACGCCGAAGCCCTCGAGCAGGGCCAGGTGCAGGTCGGCCAGAGCGCCATCCTGGACACGCAGGTGCTGGCCGTGCTGGAAGGCCGCTCCACCGCCCGCGATGACCACGGGGAGGTCGAAGTTGTCGTGGTAGTGGCCACACGACAGCTCGCTGGAGACGAAGACGATGGTCTCGTCGAGCAGCGTTCCGCCCGTGCTGGACGGGGTGTTCTGGAGCTGCGTGAGGAGGTAGGCGATCTGCTCCATCTCCCAGATGTCGATCTGGGTGAGCAGCGCGCGGGTGGCCGAGTCGTTGCCGTGGTGGGACAGGGCGTGGTGTGAGTCGGGGATGCCGATGTGCGGGTAGGCGCGGTTGGTGGCGGCGTTGCCGAGCATGAAGGACTGCACGCGGGTGAGGTCGCACTCGAAGGTTTTGACCATCAGGTCGATGTAGGTCTGGACGGTCTGGGGGTACTCGAGATCGGTTCCGGGTGCGTCGGGCGGATCGCACGACGACAGCGAGAGCGACTCGACCTGGAGCTCCAGATCGCGGACGCCGGTGAGATAGGCGTCGAGCTTCTGGCGATCTGCGGCCCCGAGCTGCGCATCGAGGGTCTCGGCGTGGGTGGCGACCTTGTCGAGCACGGACAGGCGCAGGGTCTTGCGGCGCTCGGCCTCGGCGGGCGTGAGGTTGCCGCTGTTGCCCCCGAACATGCGCTCGAACAGGGCCGATGGCGAGCTGACCTTGGGGCGCGGCGTGGTGGCGTCGGCCCAGGAGATGTTGCGGCCGTAGGCACAGGTGTCTCCGCCGCAGCTGCCGACCCCGGACCCGGCTTCGACCCCGATCTCGAGGGAGGCGAAGGGCGTGACCCCGGTGAGGCTGTTGGCGGCGATCTGGTCGACGCTGATGCCGTTGTGGACGACGTCGGGGTCGGGCGATGCGCAGGTGAGGAAGGCGGCGGTTCCGGGCTCGTGGCCCTCTCCACCGTCGATGGCGCCGTAGTTGGACAGGCCGCTCACGACGGTCATCTGGGACTGGAAGGGCGCGAGGGGCTGCAGTGTGGCGGACAGCGTGTAGCTGGTGCCTTCCTGGGCGGGGGTCCACTCGGGCATGTTGATGCCGTTGGGCAGGAAGAAGTAGAGCAGACGCTTGATTCCGCCCGTGTTGGCGCGGGCTTGTCCAGGTGCGAGGGAGCCGAGGAAGGGCAGCGCGAGGGTGGCGCCGGCTCCCCGCAGGAAGGTGCGGCGGCTCGGAACTGCGGGAGCGAGGCGGCGGAAGGACCGGTGGAGCTTGGACATCACTGCCCTCCTTCGAAGCGGAAGGCCTCGGACTCGACGATGGCCTTGACCAGGCCCGAGAACGTGCGGCCGTCGGTGCGGAAGTCCTCTTCGATGGCGAGGAGGGCCGGAACATCGGTGTAGTGGGTGCCGCGAGCGGTGGCGTAGATGAAGGTCTTCTGGACGAAGCAGCGGTCGACCCGGGCATCGCCATCGAGCTGGGCGAGCATCCCGGTGGCGTCGGTGAACGCCATGCCGCCGGGCAGCATGCCGGACGCGTCGACGGGGTTGCCCCAGGCATCGAGGGTGCGCGCGGCCCCAATGCCGTCGAAGCCCTCGTAGGCCAGTCCGAGCGGGTCGATTGCATCGTGGCAGCCTGCACAGACGGGGTCGGCGCGGTGTTGCTCGAGCTGTTCGCGGATCGACCCGGCGGAGCCGGTCTCGTCGAGGTCGGTGATGACGTCGTCCGGGGGTGGTGGCGGTTCCTGACACAGGAGGTTGGAGACCACCCAGTCGCCGCGTCGCACGGGGCTGGTGCGGACCGGGAACGAAGTGGCGGTGAGCCAGCCCGCGAGCCCGGTCAGGCCCATTCCCTGGTGGTCGACGGTGGTGACCTGCTCGAAGGGGGTGGAGGGCGCGGGAACGCCGTAGTGCGCGGCGAGCTCGGCATCGACGAAGTGCACGTCGCTCGTGAGGATCTCGGTCATGGGCCGGTCACCGAGCAGGATGTGCTCGGCGAACAACCGCATCTCCTCGTGCATCGAGGCCTTCAGCGCCGGGCTGAACGCGGGGTAGACCCCGGCATCGGGCGCGACCTCGTCGGACGCGAGCAGCCGCATGGACCACCACTGTCCCGCGAAGTTGTCGACGATGGCCTGGGCCTTGGGATCCGCGAGCATGCGGTCGATCTCGGCGGCCCGCACGGCGGGATCGGACAGGGTGCCGTCTTCGGCCTTGTCGCGCAGGGCCTGGTCGGGCATCGAGCTCCACAAGAAGTACGACATGCGCGAGGCCAGGGCGTGCAGCGACAGGGCGTGGGGCGCGGGGTCGTTCAGGTCGGGGTCGAGCTCGACGAGAAACAGGAAGTGCGGGGAGAGCAGCGCGGTCTCGAGGGCGAGTCGCACGCCCTCTTCGAAGTCGCCGCCGGAGTCGCGGGACTCGGTGTAGATCGCGAGGTGATCGTCGATCTCGGCCGTGGTGACGGGCCTGCGCCAGGCCTTGGGCATGAAGGTCTCGAGGATGGTGCGCGCACAGGGCTCCTCGCCCGCGACGTCGGGGTCGCACACGAAGATCTCGGCGCGTCCGGGCGGCGGGGTGCCGGTGGCTTCTTCGGGGCCGATGAGCTCGAACCAGTCGATGGTGGCGTTGATCAGGCTGTTGGTGGGGTCGTTGTCGAGTCCGAAGGCGATCTCGGTGGAGCCGGCCTCCAGGGGTTCCGGCAGCGGGAGATCGATGGTTCCCGGGGTTTCGCAGTCGTCGAAGGGAACGTCCCAGTCGGCCACGACCACGCCGTCGATGGCGAAGTACATGTGCGGGATGTCGCCATCGGGCCGGCCACACACGTTGACCCGCAGCGAATACGTGCCGTCGTGGGGGACCTCGATGGTGCCCTGCCGCTCGGCGCTGAAGTGGAACAGGATGGCGTCCTGGCGGTCGGGCCACACCCCGACGAGGCCGGGCCAGCCCTGCCCGCTGAACGAAGGGGTCTCGGCTTCCCAGCGGTGGGGTTCGTTGAAGACGGTGGGCTGGAAGGCCTCTTCGAGCGCGGCGTCGATGGCGGCTTCGGCGGTCTCGACGTGCAGCAGGGACACGTTGACGGCCTCGGCGTTGTTGTCGAAGCCGAAGGCCTCCTCCTCGGCCGGGAACCGATCGGATGCCGGCGTGCCGGTGGTGTGGATCAGGTCGCGCAGGGTGCGGTCGACCATGTCGGCGGTGAGGCGGCGCAGCGGGACGTAGCCGGGCTCGGCTTCGGGGGGCAGGGGCGACACGCCGTCGGGCTGCAGGGCGCAATCGGCGCCTTCGTCGATCCAGTCCTCGAGCTGCAGGAGGATGTCGGGTGACAGCGCGGGGATGCCGGGCGGGGGCATCTCGGTTCCGCCGCCGTGGACGAGGCCGTGCGTGGCGTTGACCTTGTGCCAGAGGTAGCTGCGCTCCGGGCTGAAGGGCTCGACCAGGGCCATGTCGGTCTGGGCGCTCTGGACGCCGACGACATCCTGGAGGCTCGCGAGCGACAGGCCTCCGAACGACTCGCTGACGTGGCAGCCGCCACAGGTGACGTCGATGGCGTCCTGGATGGGTTCGCAGCGGTCGGGCTGGACGTCGGTGTCGGTGTCGACGTCGGTATCGCTGTCCGTATCGCTGTCCGTATCGGTATCGGTGTCGTCATCCGTGTCGTCCAGGACGGGGTCGCAGGCGGCTCCCGTTGCGATCCAGTCGGTGAGCACGGCCTGATCGGAGGTCGACAGCGCGGGGAAGGGCGGGCTCGGCATCCGCTCGCCGTCTCCGCCGACATCGAGGTGCGTGCCTTCGATCTTGTGGACGAGGTAGCTGGCGGCGCTGTCGAACGGCACGACCAGATCGAGGGGCGCTTGCAGGCTGGCCTGACCGACGATGTCTTCGATGGCGCTCAGGTCGAGGTCGCCCAGCGTCTGGCTGACGTGGCACGCACCGCAGCGGACGTCGACGAGGTCCTGCACGGGGTCGCAGGTGGTCTCGACGTCGATGTCGGTGTCTGCGTCGGAATCCGTGTCGGTGTCTGCGTCGGCATCGCTGTCTGTGTCTGTGTCTGCGTCGGCGTCGGTGTCCGCATCGGTATCGGCGTCGGTGTCGGCATCGCCGCCCGTGTCGGTGGGGCCGCACTCGGCGCCGAGGGCGATCCAGTCCTCGACCACGGTGATGTCGGCGGGGTCGATGCCGGGGAGGCCTGGAGGCGGCATCTCGGTGCCCGAACCGCCCACGTCGAGGTGGGTGCCGCGCAGCTTGTGTACGAGGTAGCTGTCGTCGACGGACCCGGGCTCGACGAGGTCGAGGGGAGCCTGGGTGCTGGGGAGATCGACGACGAGATCGAGCTGGTCGAGGGAGACGCCCCCGATGGGCGCAGTGGGGCCGTGACACGCGGCGCAGTTGTCGGCCATGACGGCTTCGGCTTCGGCGCAGGCCTGGGAGACGGGATCGGTGTCCGTGTCGGAATCGGTGTCGGAGTCCGTGTCGGTGTCGGCGTCTGCGTCGGTGTCCGTGTCAGCCTCGACGGGCGTCGGCGACTCGGGGGACGGACACCCGATGAGCGCGAGCAGGAGCCAGGACGCAATCGGGCTGAGGGGGCGCTGCATGCGGACCTCGGTCGGAGTTCGATCGCAGGGTACGGCAGATCGGCGCTGCGATGCTCACGATCTGCGAACGGTGTTCAGTCGGCGGGTGGCGGGCCAGCAGGCTGACGGGCTCGGAGGCCTGGGTCAGGGTGGTGGCAGGTGGCGGGTCGTTCGCGAGTGGCGACATCGTGGGGCCGGTTCCTCGGACGTCCGGCGCGCAGCGCCCGCTGAAGCGGTGTCGCGGCGGGCTCGCTGCGGTGGCCTCCCGACGAGCACGAGGTGCACGGCGCGGACCCGATGGACGGCCGGCTTTCGACCGCGCGAGCGCCTGACGACTCCACCTCGGAGGGTGGGCCCGATCTTCAGGAAGAACTGGCGGCGACCTGGACAGGAACCCCGTTGAGGGCGGCGTTGCCCGTCAACCGGTCGATGCGCTGGGGATCGGTGACGTCGTTGATGCTGACGCCGGGGCGCTCGCTGGCGACCGAGAGCTGAACGCCGGGTCGACCGTGGCCATAGCCGTGGGGCAGGCTGACGACGCCGGGTATGAGCTCGTCGGTCAGCGCGACGGGGACGGTGATCTGGCCCGTGCGACTGGTGACGGTGGCGGATGCGCCGTCTTCGAGGCCGAGCTGTGCGGCGTCTTCGGGGTGGATGCGGAGCACGCAGCGGTCGGGACCCTTTGTGAGTCGGCGGCTGTTGTGCATCCAGGAGTTGTTGCTGCGGAGCTCGCGGCGGCCGATGAGCACGAATCCGTCGCGGGCGACCTCGTCGGAGGAGCCGTCCAGCACGGCGTGAACGCGAGACAGGTCGTCGATCAGCATGTCTGGAGCGAGGCGGATGGTGTGGTCGGGTGTGACGAGGCGCTCTTCCAGGCAGGGTTCGAGGGGCCCGAGATCGATGCCGCTGGGGTGTTCCTTCAGGGCGCCGAGGGTGAGGCCGTCCTTCCAGATCTTCCAGCCCGAGCCGTACGGACCCTGGCGCAAGGCGACGTCGAGAAGGCCGGTGGGCCCGAGCTTCTTGCGGGCGGCACGCTGACCCTTCGCGCGCAGATCGTCCTTGCGGGCGAGGCGGGACTCGAGCTCGACGAGGATCTGCCAGTCGTGTCGGGCGGTGTCGGGTTTGTCGAACACGGGCGGGCTGAATCGCGCGGTGTTGCGGATGGCGAGGACGTGGAAGATGACGTCGTAGTGGACGCGCTCGAGTGGGCTGGCGGGGGGCAGGATGATGTCGGCGTGGCGGGTGGTCTCGTTGATGTAGAAGTCGACGGAGACCATGAAGTCGAGCTGTTCGAAGGCGGCGTCGAGACCGGCTCCATCGGGTGTGGAGAGCACGGGATTGCCGGCGTGGGTGAACAGGCCGCGGATCTGGCGGTCGCCGGGGGTGGTGATCTCCTCGGCGAGGGTGGCGACGGGGAGCTCGCCTCCGAACTCGGGAAGCCCGCGGACGCGACTGGACCAGCGCCCGAAGCTTCCAGGACGGTGCACGCCGAGGAATCCCGCGACGACGTCGATGGCGGGCTGGGTGAATCCGGCTCCGCCCGGGGTGTCGAGGTTGCCGGTGACGATGTTCAGGGCGTTCGACAACCACTGGCAGATGCTGCCGAACGGCTGGGTGGACGCGCCCATTCGGGCGTAGCACACGGCAGCCTCGGCGGACGCGAAGCTCCGGGCGATCTGGGTGATGGCGTCGGCATCGATGCCGGTGATGGGGGCGACGGCCTGGGGGGTGAAGGGCTGGACGGCGTCGCGGAGCGCATCGAGGCCGGTGACGGGGAGGGTGGGCTCGGCGCCGTCTTCGAGGACGGTGCGCACGAGGGCAGCGAGGAACAGGGCGTCTGTGCCGGGCCGGATGAAGTGGTGGGCGCTGGCGAGCTCGGCGGTCTCGGTGCGACGGGGGTCGATGACGACGACAGCCCCGCGGTCGCGGATGGATTGCAGGCGCTTGCGCACGTCGGGGGCGGACATGATGGAGCCGTTCGACGCGAGGGGATTGGCGCCGATGACGAGCAGGTGATCGGTGTGGTCGAGGTCGGGGATGGGCAGCAGCAGCTGATGCCCGAACATGTGGTAGGCGGCGAAGTGGTGGGGCAGCTGGTCGACGGAGGTGGCGCTGAACCGGTTCCTGGTGCGGAGCGACCGGATCATGTCGGGTGCGAACAGCATGGCGCCGACGCTGTGGATGGTGGGATTGCCGAGGTAGACCGCGACGGCGTCGTTTCCGTGGGCGTCCTGAACGGCTCGGAGGCCGTGCGCAGCCTGGTCGAGAGCGTCTTCCCAGGACAGGGGTTCCCAGCCGCTGGCGGTGCGGCGCATGGGCGTTCGAAGGCGGTCGGGGTCTTCGTGCAGGTCTTTCAGCGCGACGGCTTTGGGGCAGATGTGCCCGCGCGACAGGGGGTCGTCGGGGTCGCCGCGGATGGCCTGGACCCGATCGTCGTCGACGGTGATCTTCAGGCCACACATGGCTTCGCAGAGGTGGCAGGTGCGGTGGTGCTGCATGCAGGGAGGGTATCTCCTGCTCCCGGGGCTGGTCTCCTGCCGAACCGTGTCGGGGAGCTGTCGGTTGGCGGGTGTCTCTGGAGGGGCTGTTCGGCCACGGAGTCACAGAGCGGTTGGGAGCCTTTCACGGAGTCTGATCCCGCGAACGCGTTCGGTGACCGTGCCCGCGATGTCGTCGAGTCGACACCAACGGGATCACGCAGAGTGGCAGAGCGCGACCGGGATCGAGCACAGGACGGTGTCGATCGGGGGCGGCGTGTCGTGAACCAAGCTGTCAGAGTCGCAGAGCCGGTTCCGGTGTACTCCGTGTCTCCGTGGCGACCTGGCGCTGACCCAGGTTCACAGCCCTCTTCTGACGGTCTCGACCGTCGCTGCAGCACCCATTTTCGGAGCAGCGCTTCGCTTCGCTGCGGGTCGCCGGTGCAGTCAGAACAGGTTGAGTCCGGCTCGCTCGGAGAGGCGCTCGAGGGCGAGGGTGCCGACCAGGGAGTTGCCCGATGCGTTGAGGGCCGGCGACCAGACCGCGATGCTGCACACCCCGGGTGCGATGGCGAGGATCCCTCCGCCCACACCGGACTTTCCGGGCAGCCCCACGCGCCACGCGAAGTCGCCGCTCATGTCGTAGTGCCCGCAGGTGAGCATCAGCGCGTTGATGCGGTTGACCTGGCTGTGGTCTGCGATTCGCTCGGCTGTGGCGGGGTGGATGCCTTCGTTGGCCAGGAACAGCCCGGCCTGGGCGAGGGCATCGGTGGACATCGCGATGGCGCACTGGCGGAAGTAGGCGTCGAGCACGGCGTCGGCGGGCGACGCGATGACGCCGAAGCTCCGCATGAAGTAGGCGAGACTGCGGTTGCGGTCGCCCCAGCGGCGCTCGGAGTCGGCCACGCGTTCGTCGACGTGGATGGCCTGGCCGGAGGTGGACTGGAGCAGGTTCAGCAGGGTGGCGACGGGAGCGTCGCAGTTGCGGACGAGGCTGTCGGTGACGACCAGGGCGCCGGCGTTGATCAGGGGGTTGCGCGGGATGCCGCCTTCGCGCTCGAGCTGCACGATGGAGTTGAACGGCGTGCCGGAGGGTTCGCGGCCGACCCGCTGCCAGAGCTCGACGCCTTCGCGCTGCAGGGCGAGGGTGAGCGTGAACACCTTGGAGATGGACTGGATCGAGAAGGGTTCGGTGTGCCGACCGATGCCGTGGACGGCACCATCCACGGTGGCGACGGACATCCCGAACGCCATGGGGTCGGCTTCGGCGAGGGCCGGGATGTAGTCCGCGACGCGGCCCTGCCCGATGGCGGGCGACACGTCGTCTCGAACACGCTGCAGCAGGAGGTCCCAGTCCACGAAGCGCCTCTAACGACCGTCCGGCGTGCCCGCTGAAGCGGTGTCGCGGCGGGAACGGCCCGTGCGGGCGGCCTGGAACGCGTCTTGCCCTGCTGCGGACCCGATGGCAGCTATACCTACGACCGCGCGAGCGCCTGTCGATTCCCCTCGGAGGGCGGGCCCGGTCTCCCAGGGCCTACGGCTGAATCTCGTAGGAGAAGGTCTCGGACGCGCCAGCGCCCGCCATTCCGTTGGGGTAGGTGACGGTGTACTCGCAGTTGCCGGCCGCGATGCCCTCGACCTCGAACCAGCCGAACTCCTTGCCCTGGTCGGACGCGTCGCCGGCGAGGTTGTTGCTCAGGCGGACGTCGCAGATGTCGGGGGTGAGGCTTGCGACCTGGACCTGGGTGTCGGCCTGGCAGACGGGCATTCCAGCGGCGCTGGGCAGGACGTAGAAGGGGTTGACGTCGCCGACGTCGATGTCTTCGAGGACGAAAGCGAAGGGCTGCAGGACGCCGTCGATGTCTTCGGGGTCGACGATGTTGAGCTCGAGGGTGGTGCCGTCGATGTCGGAGGTGAGGGTGGTGAGCCCGGCGGTGCCGAGGTCGAGCCGCATGTACTGGCTGCCCTGGTGGGACTCGTCGAGGGTGGCGCCTTCGTCGATGGAGATGGGGTAGTAGCCGTAGCCGATGACGGGCTGGCCGTTGTCCATCTCGAACTCGAAGGGCACGTAGACGGGCTGGCCGGCGAGGTAGGCGTAGTCGGTGGCGTCGACGCCGTTGAAGTTGGTGCAGGTGTGCGACAGCCGGTGGACCTCGGGGACGCGGACGTTGAGGTTGACGGAGTCCGACTGGTCGCCTTCGGGGCCGGCCCCCTTGACGGAGATGAGGACGTTGCCGTCGCCGACGCCGGTGACGGTGAGGCTGTTGCCACCGTTGAGCGCGGCGTCCATGACGGTGGTGTCGCTGGACTCGACGGAGGTGAGCTCGATGGGGGAGTCGTCTCCGGAGCTGGTGACCTCGATGTCGAGGCTGGCGCCGACTGCGACGGGCTTGTTGAAGTCGAACAGCCGCTCGTCGGCGACGTAGCTGAAGCGGAAGTTGCCTTCGTTGCCGGTGGTGACGCTGCGGCACGCGACGGCGGCGACGAGGGTGGCGGCGACGACGCCGAGTTGGATGACGGTGCGGGTCTGCATGGGGGTTCCTCCTGTCTCTCGCTGATTGGACCCGTCCAGACGGTCGATCGCAAAAGGAAATTCGAGAAGGGGGTCTGCGGGCGAGAGAGAAGAGGAAGAACGGGAGTTGTGAGGAGGTGGGGTGTGGTGCGTGGCTTGACGCGGGGGTGGACGCGGGTAGGTTGAGGGTGTCGGTGTTCTGCCGACACGTCCCGGGATTCAGCCCGGAATCTTCGGGGGCGCAACGGTTTCGACGGGGTCATGGTAGGTAGGGAACTGCGTGTCGAGGATGCTCGGTCACCTCGTTAAAACACCTGTGCAAAACCGATAGTTGCCAACAACAACAATCACTTCGCTGCTCGGATGGCCGCTTAAGCTATCTGAGGCGCTGACCTGAACCGTCAGCACAGCCGTCCGGTCGTTTCCTGCCTGGGGGTTCGATTGGGCGTGTCATGACCAGGATAGTCCCGAGGCTGAGCGCGGTGCGCTGACCAGAGGACGATAATCTCCCCAAGTGAGTCACCGTCGAACCCGATTGTCGTCGTGCCCTGGCGGCGACCGGGGGAGCCAAACCAGGGCTACACACGTAGACGTTTTCGCTGAGTGATTTCGGACGCGGGTTCGACTCCCGCCGCCTCCACTTCTCACATTCTAGGTTCGACCTCCCTCATGGACAGTGAGGGGGTGTCCAGAACCCCGAGTGTGCCCAAAACGTGCCCATTCCTCGTCTTCGAGCGCTCGGATGTACCGGGCGGTCTCGGCGGGAGCGAGGTGGCTGTACCGCATCGTCATCTTGATGTCGGCGTGTCCGAGCAGCTCCTTGACGCCAGCCAGCGGCACCCCAGCCATGACGAGCTGGCTGGCGAAGCTGTGCCGGAGGTCGTGGAACCGGATCTCGGGGAGACCCGCAGCCCGGGTGTGGCGCCAGAAGGCCCACTTGATGGCGTTGCGGGTGAGCGGGCGACCATCGTCGCGGGTGAACACCCACTGCCGGGACTTCAGGTTGCGATGCTCCTCGAGCGCTGCGTGGACCGAGTCGGTCATCGGGACGGTGCGGTGCCGGTTGTTCTTCGGCGTGCCGACGACCCGCTTCCGCATCGTGCGCTTGATGTGGATCTGGCGCTTCACGAAGTCGAGGTCGCCCCACTGGAGCCCGAAGAGCTCCCCCTGGCGCATTCCCGTGTGGAGTGCGGTCAGGAAGAACGGGTGCCACTTGGGTTCGCGCTCGCGGATCCCTGACAGGAACGCCTCGCTCTGTTCGCGGTCCCAGAATTGGGTCTCAGTCGGGGGTTCCTTCAGCCGGCCAGCACTCCAGAACGGGTTGCGCTCTGCGTAGCACCAGTCGACAGCCGATCGGAACATCCTTCCGCCGACGCCGATGTAGTTGTTGACGCTCTTCGGCGAGAGACCCGCCTGGATCTTCTGTGCCTTGAACGATTCGACCTGCTCCACGGTGATGGACCTCAGGTCCTGGTCCCCGAAGAAGGGAACCAGGTGGTTTCGGATGATGACCTCGTAGGACGAGACCGTGTTGGGCTTGAGATTCACCTGATGGATGTCGAACCAGTGCTTGGCGAACCCGCTGAATGCTGCTGTCTTCTTCTGCTCCTCGGATTTGGGGGGTGGGGTCTCGAGCTCGACCTTCCAGCGCAAGGCGATTTCGAGGGCTTCGCGCTTAGTCTTGCTTCCAGTCGAACGGCGGAATCTCTTTCGTCGTCCCGTCACCGGGTCGGTGTACCGGAACTCGGTCATGTAGACCCCGCTGCTGGGCCTCTTGCGTACGTTCATGGGCGTTTTCCTGTGTGGAATCAGCCTCGACGGACGCCTGCCGGCGCCCCCACTCTAGCACCTCGTCGAGGTCGAAGCGCACTCGAGTGCCGAAGCGGTAGTGAGGGATGCGGCCGGCTTTCGCCCAGCTGTACAGGGTCTTGGCGGGGATGGCCGTGACGCACTCGATTTCGGCCGCGGTCATCAGCGGTTGCGAGGGGGAATCCATTACGGCCTCGTCACGTCGTTCGCGCCGAACAGCAGCCGCAAGAACGCACGGGTGAGCAGGGCGACAAGCTCCGCGGTGACAACCCGGGTGAGGTCGGCCACGACGCGAAGCAGTGTCTCCACGAACTCCCGGTCGAGCCTACCCGCCGTGCTCGTCCCTCGATTCGGTGATGGGGACGCATTGGAGCGCTTGGTGTGGTGACTGGGGCGAACTCGGCGAACGACTCGTTTGGAGTAGCGAGGGTGGCCCCGCCTGTGGGTAGAAGCGCGTGTTCGGGTGCCGGTGCCGCTGGTCTGACTGTGCCGGTGATTCATGCCGGGCCTCCTGGGTCTGGGGTGGTGGAGGGAGTCTCACCGGGGTACGCCAGGTCTGCGTTGCGACATCGCGCAGCGATCGAGACCAACCCGAATGTCACAACTCTTGAGCCACCCACGACTTCGCCTGCTGTTCCTGCCGCTCCTGCCTCCCATGGATGAGGCAGGGGACCTTCTTGCAGGTCGTGATGTGCTGTGGGCTCCTGACGGCGCAGTGGATGAGGAGCTTTCTGGCCGCCGAAGTCGTCACCTTCGACACACCAGACACTTCAGCAGGAATCGCTGGGAGAGGAGGCGTCCTCCGAGGCGGCCCGTCTCGAGGGAACTCGACAACACGGTCATCAGCGTCCTGAAGATGGACGAGACCGTGGAATGGCGACAAGGAACGCTGGCGGGGGCCCCAGAACCGTGGTGCATCTTGGTGGGGGAGGCCAGGGAGGAACTCGGCTACGCGAAGCAGCTGGTGCCATACTGGCGCCAGCACCACTACAGCCTGATGGACTCGACAAAGACTGCTTTCCCGCGCCCCCCTGGTCCACCTGTCAATGGGGACGTTCTGCGCTTCGTGTCGTGGGCATTTTACTTCTGGAGCCGAGATCTCGTTCCCTTCTCCAGACGCCCTGTCGCGGTCGCGCGTGCGGGAAACGCTCTGGGAGCCTTCTTCACCTGCGCCGAGCCTGGCAGGGTCGGAGCTCTACCGTTGGTGGAGCCATGCTCGGAGGGATGGACGGAGACCGAGGGGCTTCGCGAGGCGCTTATCCGTCTACAGATCGTCCACCGCAAGAGTGATGAATTGGTCGATGCTGCTGTCGAGCTGTTCAGGAACGCGGCTTTGGACTGCATACCAGGCCCAACGCGCAACGCGCCGGCAAGTGAAAGTGAGGGTCTGCGACCGCGGGCCGGCCGTGGCGATGCAGCCATCGGTGAGTATCGCCTCGCGATTTCGATGGCGGCAGAGGCCTTCCAGCCAGAACTTCCTAGGCGGACGCTGCACGCGGCAGTTGGCTTGGCTGCTGTGGAGTTGGGCATCGACACGCTGAAACGCGATGGCTACGTGCCAGGCGAGTCTCCACCCGATGACGACGAGTCCCCCGTTGCTCTGGTGAAGCGTCTAGACGACAGCTGGCGCGCCTCGATATGTCGCATCCGGAAGCGCCTAGGCTGGACCGGTCGCATAGCACCCTCCTCCCGCCATTTGGTGTTCGGTGCGGCCGACCGAAACACCTCTGCCGGAGGTGAGCATGCCTGATCTTCCGGATGAGCTGGAAAAGGCGTTGGACGTGTTGGCCACGGACCTCAAGGCCCGTGAACTACGCTCTGTGGGCGTTGCCGCTCAAGCCGTGGAGAAGCTCGCTCTCTTGGTCGGCGCAACTGTTGCTGTACGACATCCACACCCTGTCCTCACGATTCGGCAGCGCCCAGGAGGATTGCGTTTCATGTCGGACACGGAGATGGAGGCGATTGAGGTGTTCGAAGAGCTTGGGTACCCTCCGCCCACTGGAGCGAAACTCGCTATGCTGGGCGTTCTGTTTGGCTCCAGCGAGATGCACAAGCTCCAGAGAAAACGAAGGAAAGGCAACTACACCGTCGACGAGTTGGTGATGCTCGCGATCATTTGCCACGCAGATGAGTATTTGGAACTGGTGAACGGGCAGGCTGTGGTTGCGGAAGACCTGGGGAAGCAGCAGCCGAACGTCGCCAGGAGCTTTCAGAAGCTTGTGGACCTTAAACTTCTCTCTGCGGAAACGTTCGATCCGGAGAGTGGAACGAAGGTGTGGCGGGTGGAGGTGCCATCCAGTGTGCTCAAAGAGCGCGACGATTGTGTGGATGCAGACGTCGCAGAAGAGGACATATATGATATGTGATATATGATATATTGTATATCATACAGGTCGTGTCCATTGACATCAGACCGCCGGAGATGCAAGCTTCCATCTTGGGTGTAGTCCCTTGCCACCACTCCCGTGTATACAGCCGTAGGGAACAGAGTGTATGATATACGGTATATCATATGTCATATGTCATATGTCATTCTTCAGCCGACGTGGAATGGCGGCATGTGAAGGAGTTCACCCCATTTAGGCTTAGCTGGAGCATTCTGTGCTGGACTTCGGGTCTCGTGGTTGACTGCGGCGGCGTTCAGCTTGGTCGGGTAGACGTGTGAGGGTGGTTCGGTCACCAGACCATGATCTGCCCGAGCCGCGGCGCCCCACCCAGCGCTGTAGCTGTGGTAGCGAGTTGGTGCCCAGTCGGAGGATAGATAGGGCTCTGCTGAGGAGCAACCCGAGCGCCAATGTGGGTGACAATACGACTGTCCGCGCGGTGGTTCGAGGGCGAGGTAGGCGCTGATGACCTGGTACCGCAACAGGGCCAGGTCGGACGGGGGCTTCTTCATCGGCATGGGTTCCCGGGGTTGGGGAATCCGAGAGTCACAAAGCCCGGCTGCCTCGGCCAGGACGTCGACGGACTGCAACAGGCCGTCGGTCTCTTCGTGCCGCACGGCCAGGCCGGCGGCGGTGAATGGCTCGGTCCTCGCGCCGGCGTCGGTCAGCCGGTGGCGCACGTAGGTCGCTGTCAGCTCCGGTGTTCCCGGTGACAGCTCCACCTTGGTGTGGATGCGAGCAGAGATCGATGGATCCCCATGCGCAGCTTGCCGTGCAGCTCGGGGAGGCCGACGAAGACGAGGGAGCGCAGCGGTTCGCTGTCCCGCTCGAAGTTGGCCAGAACGTGCAGCTGAGACATCGTGCTGTCGGGCATGAGCTGCACTTCGTCGAGGACGACGATGGTGTGGGCACGGCGCTCGGCGGCGTTGCGCACGCACTCGTGCTGGATGGCCTCGAACATCGCCGCATGCGTGGCCTTAGGCGCGACGCCGAGCGGGATGCACAGCTGGCGGAAGAAGTCTCGCTTTCCCAGCGTGACGTGGGCGATGGATACCACGTTGAACGCGGTCGGCGTGAGCCGATGACGCAGTGCGCGCAGCACTGTCGTCTTCCCGACCCCGGGCTCCCCCAGGACCAGCGCGTGCTGACGGTGCGTCACCGCGTCCACGGTGCAGCAATGGCAGACGCGTAGAAACGGACACTCCCTGAAGAGTTGCGATGGCGAGTGGACGGAGGCAAGGGCGGGTCTTGCGACCGCTGGCGAGGTGTACTACAATTCGCGTACCGGCATCTTGAGGCACAGCAGCGGCGCGCCGGTCGTCATGCAGTGAACCCGCCTCGAGCCCTTCTGAAGGAGCTCGAAGTGCGTCTACACTCCGCGACCGTGTCCATCCGACTCCCGAGTCGCCTACTGCATCAGCTGGAGCTGCTACAAGAGCAGACCGGTCGGAACCGAAGCGAGCTGGTACGTCACGCGCTGGAACTCCAGCTGCGCTCGCAGGGCTTGTGGCCTCCGGTGTCGGGAGGTCCTTCGTCCTCTGCGAGTAGACTGTGACCTCGCCCGCCAAGATCGCAGCGAATCGTGAGAACGCCAAGCGCTCCACGGGCCCTCGAACCGAGGAGGGCAAGAAGACCTCGAGTCGAAATGCGCTGACGCATGGGCTGCGCGCCCATCGCCACCACGTCGTCCACGATGAGGATGAGACCGCCTACCAGGAGTTCGTCGAGGGTGTGATCCGGTCTCTCGGCCCGGAAGACGCCTTCCAGGAGGCACTTGCGCAGCGAGTCGCGACAGGGCTCTGGCGTCTACGGCGTGCAGCGGACCTCGAGACCCTGATCTACCGGATGGCCCGGTTCGATGCGCACACGGCGCAAGGTCTGGCCGTTGCCTTCGCCCTTGTTCGCGATGACCGGTACAGCGCCGCCATCGAACGACTCGGCCGAGCCGAACAGCGACTCGAGAGGTCAGTGGCCAACGCGCTTGAGCAACTCGACGCGCGCCAGCGGGCTGGAGCGCGGAACCGAACGAACCCAAAATACCCAGTTTCAAACGTGAGGAGGATCAGTGATGAAACCCAAAGATACGACCCCGAAGCTCAGGCGGGGTGAGCTCCAACACCAGATCGTGATGCTCGCCTGGGAGCAACTCCAGGTACCGCAGCCGACGTATGCCGCCCGGCGTGCGTGCCGTAGCTACTACCGGATGGCCCTGGACGCGTTCGACTCCATGGGGTGGGGTCGTGTCGTCGAGGGAGAAGAAGTGGTGACGCCGGCTTTGCTGAAACGGCGCTACGAGGCGGTACGCGAGGGATGGAAGCGTGCTGGGCTGAAGTAGGAGACGTGGCCACTGCGCGAAGCGAACCCGCGGGACCGCTACCTCATCGCGCGCAGACCCATGCACGACGTGTCGTGGCCAAGCTCCGAGCACCCGAGCTCGAACCACTTCCTCGCTTCATCTCGGTCAGGTTCAACACCCTGGCCGAATCTGTATGCGGCTCCGAGTCCGTTGCAGGCCTCGCCGACGCCATTCGTGCAGGCCTTCTCGAACAGGGGGATGGCCTTGGCGTGGTCCTGCGCGGTTCCCTGCGCCATCTTGTGCATGTTCCCGAGGTCCCAGCACCCCCTCGCATAGCCCCACTCGCAGGCTCGCGTGAGCAGCTCGAGCGCGCGACCGTGGTCCTTGTCGACACCCCGCCCGAGGCGGAGCGCGGCGCCGCCGTTCCCGCACCCGATGGGTTCCCCGAGATCGCACCCTTTGAGGTAGAAACGAGCAGACTGCTCGAGATCCTTGCCGTTCGGGAGGCCTACTCCCACGCTGTAGGCGAAGGCCAGCACGCTGCATGACATCCCATCACCGGCCTCGCAGGATGCCTTCGCGAGGTTCACCCCCTCCGAATGCTGGGTGGTCGTCATGTCTTCTCGGAGAAGGCGGCCCGCTCTCTTGGCGCATCCCCGATGAACTCCGCCCTCGCATGCTCGGGTGTAGAACGCGAGGGCTTGTTCGACAAGGTTGTCCTGCTCCTTCAGCCAGCCAGCGTAGAAGCACGAGTTTGGCTCGTTGTTCGCGCACGTCTGCTCGATGGCTTCGACGAGGTTGTTCGTCCGACGGGCGCCGCCATCGAGACGGATGTCGATGATGTGCAATCCCGAGCACGCTGCGCTGATGCCGCCAATACATGCCTTCCTGAAGTCGGCCCGCGCGGACTCCAGGTCAGGTGGACTGCCGAGTCCGAAGTACTTCCGTTGCCCGACCTGGGCACATGCTTCCAGGTCGCCTTTGTCGCAAGCCACTTCCGGCGATGGCGATGAACAAGCGAGCATGAGCAGTGCGACCATGTTGACAACCTCGAGTAGGGGAGTGAGGGCGTGGTGAACGCGGTTCGCCGCGGTTCATGGTGGGGATGTCGTGGGCTCAGGTCGCGAGTAGGCTCGCCACCAACGGCGCATGAACTCGAGGTAGGCGCCAACGACGATGAGCATCGGGCTCGCCACGCAGGCCAGGCCGAGAACGTCACCCCCACCTCCTCCGCCGGCACCCTGCAGTCCGCCGATCATGATCTGCAAAGCCATGTAGAAGCCCACGATGAACCCGAGCGTGGCGACGACAGGTCGACCGATGGAGGGGCGCGGTGGGGGGTGGGTAGGCGAGCGACTCGTGTCCGGAGCATCCTGCTTCACCTGAAGTAGGGCATGCTTCTGTTCGGCGAACTCCTCCTCGGTCAGGGCACCCTTCTCCAGCAGTCCGTGGAGCTTCTCGAGCTGCGTCATCGTCTGCTCGTCCAAGTCGCCTCCCGCCGCAGGGTATCACATTCCGACGATTTATCGTCTCAATATGACGTTCAGTTGGAGGGCTGCGTCGGTCACGGTACCTCCGATGAAAGACCCATCGGACATGCTGCAGCGTCTCGGGGCGCGCATTCGCACCCTACGAGAGGCCGCGGGGCTCACCCAGGAAGCTCTGGCAGAGCGAGTTGGAGTCGACACTCAGACCATTCAGCGAGTCGAGCGCGCCAAGGTGACGCCATCGCTGCCGCGGGTGTTCGCTCTGGCGGACGCTCTCGAGGTGACCATGAGTGAGATGTTCGAGGGGGAGGACGTGGCAGTCGACACCAGCCCGGTGACACCTGATGAACTGGCGGTGTTGAGGGCCTACCGCAGTACCCCAGGATCCCGACGGAGCTTGGCGCTCCGGGTCATCCGCGAAATCGCGCAGGGGTAGAGGCGACGACGAAGAAAGGGGCAGATGCCCCTGGAGGCTCACGCCTCTCCGACTCTCGTGGCCAGCACCGGGACCAGGCGCCCTGCAGCCTCCTCGAACCGTTCCCGCCGGTAGTCGTCGATCTCCTGGAGCGCGTGCACCCGGGTGACGGCGTTCACGACATCGGCGAGAGTTTCGCCGGGCTCCTCTCGCCATCCAGTGAGCAGCAGCTCGACCAGGGCATCCCGTTTCACGCCGACTGCCAGTGCGGGCATGGAGGACAGCTGGGCGATGGCCTCTTCGGTCGTGCCCACGCCCATGACGTCCGCCGCGTTCGCCTCACGGAGCAGTCCCCACTCCTGGGCGAAGTCGTCGAACACAGATGCGGCGGTGTTTGCGGCGACCTGCACGTCGTCGAGTACCTCGGCCACATCTCCGATGTGCCGTCGCCTCAGGAGGTCAGCCTGGCCGGTCCCGATCACGATGAGGTTCAGGCAGAGATTTCGCCACGCGAGAGCGCGCCCCACGATGCTGCCGCCGGCGGCGTCGTTGGACCGGAACTGGACCCCGACCTTGAAGACGTCGCCAGCCGCGAGGTCCACCACCTTGTCGGCGTGGTAGATCCCGTCGGCCCGCAGACTCGTGGTGCGCGCGTCGTACACGACCTGGCCCCGCATTTCGGAGCCTTCGAGTGCATCGGCCAGAGTCGCCGCAACCTGGTCGGCGTCGAAGCTCGCGTATCGCTGGCTGACCACGGCGAAGACCTGGCGCTGTCCGTTCGACCCGGTGCGGGTGCGAAGCTTCAGGACCTTGTCGGCGGCGACCTGCTGGAGTTGGCGGTTCAGGATGTCTGCTCGAAGGTCAGGGTCGACGGCCGCGATGAGTTCTCCAGCGCGGGGCAGGACTTCGGAGTTCCGAGATACCAACGCGCGCAATCCCTGTTCCTCAAGGAAGATCGGCCCTTCTCCGAAGTGGAGAGCCCCATCGTCGCCCATGTGGAGGTCTCGAGCGTTCAAGGTGAAGTCCGCTCGCTCTTCTGCCTGTACCGCTGCGACCACCGAACGCAGTCCGTCGGTGGTCTGGGGAGTCTCTTCCCATCGGGCGCGAGAGCACCGGAAGTTGTCGATGCCCGTTCGGATGACACGCGTTCCAGGGGCGTAGATGGGAGGTGGAAGTGCGATCCCTTTCTGGAGCAGAGCCTGCTCGTGTCTTCGGATCCGCTCCACCGCCAGGCTGGAGACCCCCCCGGGCGGGGTGGGCTCGGGGTCGTCATCTCCCCCCCGTGGAATGTGGTCCACGCGCTCCAGGCGAGCGTCCTTTCCGGCCTGCATGGCGTTCCAGTACTGGTGCATCGCTTCGCTGGCCTGGTTCTCGGTGAAGTAGTTGGTCGTGTTGTCGATGTTCAGTGCGAGTGGCACGAAGCCCTCCTTGGAGCGTGACGCTCCGATTCGTAGTGGTGATGTCGGCCGTCAGGCCGGGTCTCAGGTGTGAATGCCGAACAGGCAGGGGGTGACGGACACGCAGAGCGGGTCGTTCGCTCCGCCGTGCCAGATCAGCCCGCCCTGAAAGGCGTAGACGTACTCGCCCGTCTGGAAGTCGAGGCGGTACCAGATGATGGTGAAGCTCAATGGGCTCCAGTCGCGACCGAGGACGACCTTGAACCGTCGTCGGGGATCGTCGTCGCTCACGGGGCCGCCGTAGTCATCGAGGTACCCGAGTTGCTTGGCGAGCTCCTCGCGGGCCTGCCTTGCCACGGGCTGGGACTGGTCGTTCAGCTCTTCCAGAAAGGAAGTGACCTCTTGGAAGCGTTCTTTCCCGGAGTCTGTGAACTGAACGTGCTGGAGCTCGAGCATCACGACCTCCACCAGCTGTTGAGGCTGGACTTCGCCGCGGCGGAGACTCCCGCCCCGACGACGAAGGCTGCCGGCGCAGCCATGCCCCCCGTGAGTACGACCAGCGCTGTGGCCGTGGCGGCGCCGATCCCAGCTGCTGCCGCGCCGGTCGCAGTCTCGATCTTCACGTGGTTGAGGGCGACTTCGCGGGTCACCGAACCCTGGCGGTAGGCGAGCCCGGCATCGATCGCGGCGACGCCACCATCCAGCAAGCCGCCGAGTCCTGCCGCTCGGCCGCAGTGGATAGCGGCCGAGCCCATGGCTCGCGTGGTCGACTGGACGGAGGCGGTAACGAGCGAGCGGGCAGCGGTGTCCTGCACCCCGGTACGGAGTGCGTTCTGGGCGTCTTTGGTGAGGAGGGTCTTCCCTCCGAGATCGTGCAATTGGGCGGCCGCCTCGCGCACGAGTACGGCTTCCCCGCCGGCCACGACGGCCGAGGGATGATTGGTCTGCATGTGCAGCTCCTGCGATGGGGAGAGCGGCCTCCGTCACCGAGATGGGTTCACGCGCGAGGGCGGAGAACCGGGGTCACGCTCCCTGTCCTCGTGTGCTTATGCCGTGGTTTCAACTCTGATTTTCACCCAGCGTCTAGGCGCAATATTCGGCTTTTAAGGTCGCATAAGCCTCTGGTGGTAGCACGTTCGCTGCCACCTCGATCGCCAACCATGGCGAGGAGGCAAGATGAAGATCGTTCGCTACGGAAGCCTGCTCGAGCAGGCTCGCGCCGCTGGACTGCAGAGGGTCGCAACTGCTCTGGTTCAGGCTCCCCTGGAGGGGAATGGATGGGTGGCCATCGTGTCGGCGGCCGTCGAGATGAAGGATGGCCGGTGCTTCTCCGGGCTCGGAGACGCGTCCCCTCAGAGCGTCAAACAGTCCTTGATCCCACACATCGTCCGGATGGCGGAGACGCGGGCCAAGGCCAGAGCGCTGAAGGACGCGCTCGGGATCTCAGCGGTTTCGCTCGAGGAACTCGGAGACGACGAAGAATCTGTCGAGCAGGACAATGTTCATCGAATGCCACGAGGACCGCAGCGATTCAGCCCGGTGTCGAACGCACAGGTCCGATACCTGCGCCGCCTGTTCGGACAACGTGGCTACCGTGGTGACGCCGTCGACCAAGCGATCTGTGACGCGGTGGGAGTCCATGCGCTCGAGCAGGTGGATCGCCGCCGCGCATCTGTGCTCATCGACGAGATGAAAGGGCAGCAGGCGGCTGACTCCTGATTGACGAGGGTGTGAGAGGGGACGGTCTCGTCGTGGCGGCAGCTGCAACTGTGCTCGACGTGACCCGGAGGCGCCGGACCTTCGCCGGGACGCCGGGACGTGCTCTCGGGCCCCGCTTTTTCCGCTTTGGTCCAGCAACCTGATGCGTTCGCGTATCAATAATTATTGATCGTCCATATAAATATATTGCGCGGGATTCGTTGTCTGATATGTATTGGGCGTGGTTGAGGGGAGAAGATGTCGAAACCACTGTCCATCACCATTCCGGACGAGCTCAAGGCGGATCTGGACCGAACGAAACACCATTTCAACGTGTCAGCGACCTGTGCGTCTGCGTTGAGGAGGAAGGTAGATATGTACATGCAGCTCGCAGAAGAGGACAATATTGAACTGGTGCAGGCGGCGGTCCGCCTGCGTTGCCAGCGGCTCGAAGGTCTCGAGTCTTCTGAAGAAATCGGCTTTCGGACCGGCCATCGCTGGCTGTTGGAAGAAGCTGATTACGAGGACGTCAAGTGGTTCGTGAACGAGTTCAATACACGAAAGACCCATTCCCTGACTGATTCGGTCGGCGCTAGCGTCTGGCGAGACCTGCCGGAGGTCGCCGAGGGCTTCTCGGACGTGGTGAACCAGCCCGACGTCGATGCCACTGTGTTCTGGGTGGGCTTCATGAAGGGAGTGATGGCGACCTGGAAGAAGATCGCGGATAGGGTCGAGTAGTGGCGAAAGGCGGAGTGACTTCTTCGGACGTCGCTTCGCCTCGCTCGTCCACGGACTGCCCACGCGCGGCCATATTGTTGCCCATCTCCGATGTTTTCACTGGTGGAAGCCAGAGACCTGAGCACTCTGTTGGCCAGAAATCCGGGTTCGCCATGTCGGGCAGTTGCGATGAATGGCTGTGCACCATGGCGCTGCTTGACCCGGTCACCTTGGATGAAGGGCCGTGCTGGTGCTGGACGGTCACAGGCGACGAGAGGGGTCCGTCGCAACCGCGCTACGGTATGTGGCTGCCCTGGCCCTGAAGAACCGGACGCAGTCGTACAGCGCATCGGACGACGATTGTTCTGGTTCGCGGAACGCCGCGACCCACACTGTTGGGGCCACTGTTGAGTGCCCCTCAACAGTACGAAACGGGGGTATTTCCACGGCACGATCCCGACTTTTCTCGGTCTTTCCGAATGCGGCGGTGTACTGTGTCCTTTCAAACGGCTCTTTCGGGATTCGGATCATCAGGGAACCCCTGATTCGAGCGGTCCGAGGCCGGAGACGCCAGAACCCTCGCCCTGGCCGGGGTGAATCTCGGATCCTTCGACCCTTGTAGCGTCGTGAACCGCGGCGCACGCCCGCTTCTCGCTGACCGGAGTCCATGCCATCATCGTCGGCGAGGTGAAGGAATGAACACACTCTCCGCACGTCATGGCTCCGTGGTGCTCGCACTGCTCGGGTTCTGCGGCACGGCCGGCGCAGCCGTCGTGAATCCCGGGTTCGACGCGGGTCTCACAGGGTGGACCGTCGACGCCAGCCCCCCGGGCGCCAATGGGACTCCGGGGCCTTCGGCGGTTGGAACAGTGGTCGTCGTGTCCGGTCGTGCCGTGTTGTCCGAGCAGGGCTCCTTCGTGACCCACCTCGAGCAGTCGATCCTGGTCCCGCGGCGCATGGCCGAGCTGTCGTTCGAGGTCGAGGCGCTGGCCGGTTTCGATTCCGACGAAGGGGGGATCCCCGATGCGTTCGAGGCGCGGCTGGTCGATGGCCAGGGCGCGTCGGTGGTGCCCACCTGGGTGGACGACTCCACGGCGTTCTTCAGCCTGCAGCAGGACGGGTCGGTGCAGCTCGCGGCCGGGGTCGTGTTCGACGGCACCCGGGTCACCCTCGACACCTCGTTGGTGCCGGAGAACCAGGTGGTTCGGCTGGTGTTCACGATGGTGGGGGCCGATGCCGGGCAGACCGCCGAAGTGGCCGTGGATGCGGTGCAGGTCCTGGTCCTGAACGACCCGCCGGTCGCGGTGGCGGGCGACGACCTGGACCTCGAGTGCGGCGACCTGGTCGACCTCGACGGCCGCGAATCGTTCGATCCGGACGGGGATTTTCTGGGGTACGCCTGGCGAGACGAGGAAGACGAGCTGCTCGACGACGATGCGGTGGTGCGGTTCGACGCCGAGGTGGGGGTCACCACCTACACGCTCACGGTCGACGACGGGCGGGGTGGTGTGTCGGTGGACTCCACCACGGTCACGGTGACCGACACCGAGCCTCCGGTGTTCGCGTCCCCGCTGGCCGACGTGACGCTCGACGAGGGCGGGACGTGCGCGGGGGCGGTGCCGGACTTCACGGGGGTCGGCGCGTCCGATGTCTGCTCCGACGTCACGGTCACCCAATCACCGGCTGCTGGAGCGGCGCTCGACCTGGACGTGCCCGTCACGGTGACGGTCACAGCGACGGATGCAGAGGGGCTGTCCGCCGCACAGGACGTCGTCGTGACGCTCACGGATGCGGATGGATCCTGCAACGAGCCGCCCATCGCCAACGCGGGTCCGGATCAGACCGTGACCTGCAGCGACGCGCCCGTGGTCCTTGATGGGACCGGGTCGTCCGATCCGGAGGGAGCAGTGCTGCTCTACGCCTGGGCGGACGCCGAGGGCACTCCTGTCGCCAACACGGCACTGGCCTCGGTCGAGCTTGACGACGGGGTGTTCGGCTACACGCTCACGGTCACCGACCCCGGGGGATTGTCGGCCTCCGATTCTGTGGCGATCACGGTGGTGGATGACGCACCGCCCACCTTCGATGCGCCCGTCCAGGACGTGGAGATCGACGAAGCCGGGTCGTGTTCTGCCGTGCTGCCGGACCTCTCGGCGGGTGCGACCGCGAGCGACACGTGCAGCACGGTCTCGATCACCCAGAGCCCTGCTGCGGGAACGGTGCTCGACGTGGGCGAGGCGGTCTCGGTGACGCTCACCGCGACGGATGGCTCGGGTCAGACGGCCACCGAGGTGGCGCTGGTCTCGGTCATCGATCCCGACGAGTCCTGCAACACCGCTCCCGTTGCGGATGCGGGGCCCGACATTACGCGCACCTGCGCAGGACCGGTCGATCTGGACGCCTCGGCGTCGACGGACGTGGACGACGACGTGCTGGCGTTCTCCTGGTTGGATGAGAGCGACGTCGAGGTGGGGACCGGCGCGACCGTGACCGTAGATGTGACGGACTCCAAGGTATTCACGGTCGAGGTCTCGGATGGACGCGGGGGAGAGGACTCCGACGAGGTCGCGGTCACCGTGGTCGACGACCCGCCGGTGTTCGACGTCACGCCGGATCCGGTCGATCTGGACGAAGGAGGGCTGTGCGAAGGCACGGTGCCCGACCTCGTCGCGCTGGCTGCAGCGAGCGACGACTGCAGCACGGCGGGGATCACGCAGAGCCCGGCCGCAGGTACGCTGATCGCGGTGGGCGAGACGGTGGACGTGACGCTGACCGCGACGGACGACCGGGGAACGAGCGCGACCGCAACGGTTCCAGTGACGGTCACGGACGCAGATGGCTCGTGTGACGTGGGCTCTGCGCCGGTCGCGCTGTGGCTCGACGGCACCTCGGGAACCGTCTTCCACTGGCAGGGGTCGAGCAGCTCGATCAACGGGTTGGTCCACGCCAACGGTGATGTGTACCTGAACGGCTGGCAGCTCGGTCTGCTGGGTGGGCTGGAGTACGCCGGAACGCTGACGACCCAGGGACACGTCACAATCGATCCTGCTGCTGTGCAGGTTCCGGTGGCGCAGTCGCCGTTCGATTTCGAGGTGGCGGACTACGCGCCGGGTGGGTCGAAGGCGAACGTCGCGGCCTACTACGACCAGACGGCGAACTGCGTCGATGGCCAGTGGTCGTTCTGGTCCGCGCCGCCTCCGGGGCTGCACTACGCCGACTGCGACATCGTGGTGGGCGCGTGGGCGCTGAACGGCATCGGCACCTTCGTGTCGACCGGCAACATCATCGTGAACGGCAACGACCTGACATTCTCCCCGTACACGCCGGATGGCCTGTTGTTCCTCGCGGGGGGCACGGGCGAAGACGGCATCCAGGTCAACACGCACAACTCCACGTTCGAGGGCTTCCTTGCCGCGCCGGATGGCGACCTCGAGCTTCCGGGCTCCTCCAACCGCTTCGAGTGTGGAATGACCGCGCAGACTGCCTACTTCGCGTCGTGGAACCTTCAGCTGGAGCTGGAGATCGACCCGGCAGCATGTCCGCTGAGCTCGTTCGGGCTGGCCGCAGGAGCTGGAGACGACATCGACCTCTTCGAGCCCGAAGTCCCCCGTGACGACGGGGTGGTCGACACCGCGAATCCTGCAGGACCCCAGAACGACGCACCCGACCCGGTCGTGGAGCGGGATGTGCCGGACGCGGGCGGGTGCTCGACGACGCCGGCCGGCTCGCTAGGCGTGGCCTGGGTGGTCGCGATGTTGGCACTGGCCCGGCGTCGGTCGCCGGTGTGGGTGGCGTTGTGCGCGGCACTGCTGATGTCCGGTGCGGTACAGGCCCGTGAGGTCGGGTCCATCGGGGTGGGCGGCACATTCTCGGGGGAGGTGAGTGCGGCGGACCCGGTCCTGACCTGGAGCCTTGATGTCCCCATGGCTGGGACCCGCGTGCTGATCGACGATCTGGTCGACGTGAACACCCAGGACGTGGCGTTCCGCCTGCTCGATCCGTACGGTCGGCAGCTGCTGGCGACGGACACCAACAACCTCGACGAGCTTGGACCCTGGATCCTGGCGGCGGGAACGCACACGGTAGAGGTGACCGCGCGTACGGGGCAGACCGAGACGTTCTCTGGACAGGTGCTGCTGTCGCCTGCCATCGAGATTGCTGCTACTCCCCAGACTGAGCTCGACGTCGATTTGAGCGTCAGCGGCGAGCGGATCGACTACGTCTTCTCGGTGGGCTCTGAAGGCCGCTACGCCGTGGCGTGGGACGGGACCGGACAAGGCTCACTCGAGTTCTTCACGGCGTCAGGTCGACGGATCGGAAACTCGAACCTGAATGATCGCGACGGGTTGGTTCTCGCGGCAGGCAGCTACACCGTGCGCATCGAGCAGCGGGTAGATGGCAACCCGATCGACGGGGTGCTGCAACTGAACGGGCCAGCACCGACCCGCAGTGGGACGGCCTCACTGGGCACGCCGATCACAAGCACGTTGACCGTGGACCAGGAACTGGAGTCCTGGGACGTGGTGATTCCCGATGGCGCTGAGGTTTCGGCGCTCGGTGTCGTTGGGTCGGCGGTCGATCTTCGCATCCTCACGGAACTCGGTGAGACGGTCTTCGATGGCAACCTGCGCAACCTCGATCAGACCTTCGGGCCACTTGTTGGGGGTACGTACCGGTTCGAGGTAGAGGCCATCAATGCGGGAACCGGCGCCTACAGCCTCGACCTTCGCGAGGTGGAGGTGCTCTCGCGACCTGTCCAGCTCGACTTCGTGGACACCATTGGCTTCGATACGCCCGGGCAACGAGCAGAGTACACGCTGACCCTCCCACAAGCGTCCGAGATCGTTGTGGCCCGGTACACCGCTGGGGCCGCCTCGAACTACGAATTCGCCCTCCGGACGGCTGATGGGGTCGTGCTTCAGGAGCTGACCAGCTTCCGCACCACCGCCCCGATTCGGCTGCCGGCGGGGGACTACGTATTCATCTTCGACCCAGCGGATGATGTCGTTGCTCCTCTGGATTTTGGGGTTCACCCCACGCGCGAAGTGCTGATCCCGACAACGATTGGAGGCTCGGTATCGGCGGGTTCGACGACGCCGGGCGAGACACTGGTGTTCCCGTTCACCGCCCCAGCGGAGACCGTGCTCGGTATCGATGTCACAGGCGGGAGCGGCGCGCGCTATCGGTCACAGATCATCGATGCAGACGGACGCATGGTCTACGACGGCGGCGACCGATTCCGGGACGCATCTGGAATTGCGCTGCTCGGCGGACCCTACGAGCTGTTCCTGACGCCGGACAACGAAGACCCACCGACGGTCACGTTCACGCTGCTCAACGAGGGTCCAGCCGTTCCACTCGATACGGACGCCACACTTCCGCTCGGAGGGGTGTTCACGGACCTGACCGTCATGGCAGGGGATACCGAGAACGCCGTACTCTCTCTGGCGTCGCCTGCGCGGGTCGTATTCGAGGTGGAGACCGGGTTCAGCAATGTGCGCTGGTCCGTGTCCGACCTGTATGGCGTCCCTGTCCTGGAGCAGGAGCTCACGAATGGCGATGGAGTCCTGGGACCCGTCGACCTTCCCGCCGGTTCGTGGGCTGTTCGACTTGAGAACAGCAGGAGCACGGCGATCTTCGACCGCGTTCGTGCGCTGGAGCTCCCGGCCGAAGTCCCCAGTCCTCTGGTGTTCGATACGCCGGTCGGGGGAACGGTTCAGGGGTCGTCCGCATGGGAGTTCAGCGTTCCATCCGTGACGGATCTCGACTTCGATCTCGTCGCGGGTGACGCAGATCTGGTCTGGGAGCTCGTTCGCGTTGACGGGGTCATCGTGGACTCGGGTCCGGCGTCGAACCCGAACAGTCATGACTTCGGCGTCCACACGCTCCTTCCTGGAGATTACATCGTCCGCTTCGTCGGTCTGGGACAGGCGTTCACGTTCGAGGTGCGGACGCTCGAGGCGGTGTCTTCTTCATTGGCGCTCGGTTCGGATGACACGAGCGCTCTCCCAGTTCGGGGGGACTCGGTGACCTACACGGTGCCTGTGGCCGTGGCGACCGAAGCGGTCCTCTACGTCGACGGTTCGAGCGTGCAAGCGCGCCTGGTGGATCCCGCCGGGCGACTCCGCAGCGAGTTCTCCACCAACAGCCGGAACAGTGAGCCCGTGTGGATGGAGGCTGGGGACTGGACGCTCACGCTCTCTGCGACGAACGACGGTGCGGACTACCGCACGGCGGTGATTCCGGCGCAACTGGAGCCGGCGACCTACGTCCTGAACTCGGACCTCTCTGTGCCTTTCTCGATTGGGGCTGGGATTTCGAGGTTCACGTTCACCCTTGCAGAAGCCACGCGAGTGGTGGCAACTGCCTCGGCTGAGCGCTCGACTTCCTGGCGACTCGACGATGCGAGCGGGGAGTCGCTGTTCAACAGCAGTGTGTCCGGCGCAGACGATGTCGCGGTCATTGAACTGGATGCCGGCACGTACCTGATGGAGGTGGACTACCTCGATGCGGTGCCGGATGCGTTCACGTTCAGCGGGAGACTGTCGACTGCAGCCACGCGTGAGGTGGCCATTCCGGGAAGACGATGGACGGACCTCGGACCCGTAGGGCCGGGAGAGCGGGTTGTTGTCGACCACGTCCTGACAGAGGGCGAGCTCGTCGAATGGACCTTTGGGGTCGTGGGAGAAGGGGAGGCCGATTGGCGAATCGAGGATCCGTTTGGACAGTTGGTCCGTTCGTCCAACGGTCTCCGCACCGGTCAGCTCGGCATCGTCGGGCGATACCCAGAGGGTTCCTTCAGACTCGTGGTCGATGCGGACTTCGAGGGTCTGTCACGCGGGGATCTGCGAATCGGTCGCGACGAGCCTGGTGACCTGCAGGCGTACTACAGCCGCAACGAGGCCGCCGACCAGTTCGACTCGGATCGTGGCTCGTTCTACGCGGTCGGGTATGCCATCGGCCCGGACGGGCTGGAGCTCGGGGTTCGCCGTGAGGTGAGCGATCGAGAGGAGCGCCTGGATGGCCTGGCACTGAGCACGGACGGCGACCTCATCGGTGCCGGGTTGTTTGCGAACAACGTCCTCAAGGTCGACCCGAACACGGGTGTTGCCCAGGTTGTGGACCTGCCGACTACTCCTGCGAACAGTGGGCTCGGGAGCTTCAGTACAGCCTGGCACATCGGGCTCGTTCCCGACGGGCGCTCCGCGTGGGTGACCTCTGGATATCGGCCGGTGTTCGGTGAAACGCGACCTGCAGGACCGCCGGGACCGGTGTACCTCTTGGGGCTCTATCCGTTCGGCAGCCCGCAACAGCTGGAGCTCTCTGGGGATGACTCCGGCGTCACCAGTCTGGCCTTCGACTCCGAGGGAAACGCGTTCTACAGCGCGCGGAGAACGGTCGGTGATGGGGCGATCGGAACACTGGACCTGCAGACGGGGACGACGGCTCGCGCCTTCAGCGATCAGGTGGCTTCGCGCACCCTTGTCTACGACGTGTTCAGTGACGCCCTCATCGGCTTCGGGAACAACCGAGTGCTGGTCGTGGACCCCACCACCCTCGCAGTGGAGGCGGACTTTGCAGTACCGAACCCGGATGACGGAGCGCTCGGAGACATCGTCTTCGATCAGGGGGAGCCCCTGGGAGATGGCCGGATCCTGTTCGCCGACAACACTGGGCGGGTGGTGTACTTCGACTATCGCCAACAGGGAGCGCTAGACGCGACATCCAGCGTAGAGGCGGTCTATCTGGACCATGCCCTCGACGACGTCATCCCGGTCTCGGAGCTGACGTCCCGCTGCTACGGAGCGCCCACCGTCGTCGATGTCACTCCGCTGTCTGGTACGACCGTGGAGACCGGAAGCACAGTGGTGGTGTCCGGCCGCGTTTCTCCCGTTTCCCCGACTCGGGCGATCGGCTCGGTCACTGTGGGTGCCGTGAACGCCATTCTCGATTCCGACGGGCGGTTCTTCGCATCGACGACTGTTCCGGCCGGCAGCACGGAATTCGATGTCATCGTTTCCGAGCGCTGCGGAGCCTACACGGTCGGCGCGGTGACGATCGAGGGCGTGGATGCCGGAGCTGCTAGCGATGGCTTCGTCGACGTCACGTCCATGATCGACGCGTCTTACACCCGGACGGCCTGGGCCACGGACGGGCGAACGCTGTCAGCGACGCTGGTGGGCACGAATGCGTCTCCGCACCTGCTCGGCGGGCCACTTCGACTGGTGCTCGACGAACGCGCTGCGTCCGGCGTCACGTTGGTCGATGCCGATGGGACAACGTCAGATGGGCGTCCTTTCATCATCGCCCTGCCGCCTGGCGCCCAGCTGCCGGCTGGCGAGAGCGCTCCCGAGCTGCGTGTCCGACTTGCGAACCCGGCTCGCGCGCCCATTGTCAACAGCCTTCGATGGCAAGGGGCAGGGAACCTCCCGCCGCGCTTCGTCTCCGTGCCGAACGTCGTGGCCTGGGATGGCGCGACCTGGGAGTACGCGTCGTCTGCGGTCGATCCGAATGCCGATCCGCTGACCTACTCGCTGACCACTGGCCCGAGTGGGGCCTCGATCTCGGCGACCGGCCTGGTCTCCTGGACCCCGAGTGCGGCGGATGTCGGGGCGCAGACCATCGAAGTGCGGGTGGACGATGGCCTGGGCGGAAGTGCAGTGCAGCGGTTCACGCTGGAGGTACGGCCCGGCACACTGAACACGCCACCCGTCTTCACGAGCGCTCCCGTCGTTGGGTCACCGTCGGGGCAGTCCTACGCCTACCAGGCTTTCGTGATCGACCCAGACGGGGACATCGCCACGTTCGCGTTGCTGGAGGCGCCAGTTGGGGCGTCCGTGGACCCGGACACAGGTCTCGTCACACTCCCCGGACCCGCGGATGGTCAGTACCCGTTCCGTCTCGAAGCCGTCGATGGTCGGGGTGGAGCCGCGACACAGACCTGGACGCTCAACGTGGGCGACGTTCCCGCCAATCCGAACGCTCCGCTCATCGTCTCGAGTCCGAATCTGTCGGTTGGTGCTGGGGATCTGTACGTCTACCAGGCGGTCGCGCAGGATGCAGACAACGACGTGCTCAGTTGGACACGATTGTCGGGGCCAGATGACCTTTCAATCGATGCCTCCTCTGGCCGGGTTCAATGGTTGACCGAGCGCGACCAGCCTGGGTCGTATGCAGTGGAGATCGCCGTTTCGGACGGGACATACGCTGCAACCCAAGCGTTCGAGGTCCTCGTGCTCGATGGCCCGGGGAATGCAGCTCCTGTCTTCACCTCGAGCCCGTTCAAGAGTGCGGTCGTTGGGTCTGCGTTCGTCTACGACGCGGATGCAGAGGACCCGGAAGGGTACGAGGTCAGCTTCGAGCTGCTGACCGGGCCATCTGGTGCGGTCATCGATCCGGCCACCGGTGTCGTCACCTGGACGCCGGACGAGGTGCCTGTGGGTGGCGCTGTCACCTTCGGGGTCGCGGCGCGCGATCCTCAAGGCCAGTCGGGCCAGCAGACCTTCATCGTCACGGTCGTGCCGACGAGTGCACCTCCTTCGTTGGATGTGGGCACTCCGGACACCGTCGTGGCCAATGAGGTGTGGAGCCATCGTGTCGAGGGCGTCGATCCTGAAGGCTTCGAGGTGATCTACTCGTTGACCGACGCGCCAGCCACGATGTCGATCGACGCACGCACCGGCCTGCTCTCGTGGGCCGCGACACCCGCGGACGTGGGCAGCCGCATCGTGCTGGTCCGGGTGACCGACGTCCATGGGCTGTTCACTGAAGCGCCTCTGGCCCTCGATATCGAACTCGACACCGCGGCCCCGGAACTGGCCTTGCGTGTGGTTCGAGGGGCGTTCTGCGCGGGTCAAGAGGCCGTCTTCTGTGTAGAGGCGTCAGATGACAATTCCGTCGAGGCACTCGAGCTGTACCAGGATGGGCAGCTCGTTCCGTTTACGCAGGACACCTGCGTCTCGCTCACGCTGCCTGCCGGTTCGGCGACATCGTTCGAGGCCATCGCGGTCGACCGTAGCGGAAACAGCACGGCGATCACCCGGGATGTGGCCGTCGACGAGTGCGACGGACCTGCGTTGCCGGTGGTCACCATCACGAGCCCTGTCGAACCCGCTCGCGTTGCGGCGCCGACGGATGTGTACGCGACCATCGAACCGTCCCCTGGTGCTGATCTCGTCAGCTGGGAAGCGGTGCTGTACCGGGCATCTCAGTCGCCCTCTGAAGGGCGGGTCATTGGAAGCGGCACCGACGCACCCACCGACGGCTACATCGGCTTGCTCGATCCCACTCTGCTGGCGAACGATCTGTGGATGGTCCGGGTCGAGGCGACCGACTCTGCGGGCTTGTTCGGCTTCGATGCGGATGGATTCGAAGTCGACGGCCAGATGAAGCTCGGCAGCTACGACGTCGCGTTCGAAGACGCGGCCTGGCGCAGCTCCATCCACGACTGGATGATGACGCGGTCGTACACCACGCTCGACCGGGACGTCGTTGGCGACTTCGGGTACGGGTGGGAACTCACCGTCTCGGACATCGAGATCACGACGAACGGGCCGCTGGGAGAGGGGGGCTGGTATCAGGAGGGGTGTGGTACAGGTGGGTTCGTGTTCGGGCCCATCTGCACCGAGAGCCGAAAGCCACACGTCGTCGCGGTGCGGTTCCCAGATGGGTCTGTCGACGTGTTCGACATGAGCGTGACGGAGACGTCGTCTTTCCAGTCGACGTTCGCCGCGCCGGTCTTCACCGCCCGGCCCAGTACATATTCGTCGCTCGAGGTCGCCGACCCTGCGTTCTCCACGCTTCAGGTCGGTGCCAACGGCAATCTGTTTCAGTCCTTCTCCCAGCAGATCTACGCGCCCAGTCGCTACTGGCTCACCACGCGGGATGGGAACCGGATGCTGCTCGATGTGGAAGAGGGCCTGGTCGAGACCGTCGATCGTGCCGGGAACCGCGTTCAGTACAAGGACGATGGGATCTTCCCGGACCGTGGGACAGGTGTGCGGTACGTGCGGGACTCGTTCGGTCGCATCGAGCGGATCGAGCTCGCCGACGGCAATGCCATCGTCTACACGTACGACAGCGCTGGCGACCTGGTGACCGTGACCGACCGTGAGGGCACGGTCACACAGTTCGTGTACGACGACGAACATCGCCTCGTCAGCTACAACGACACGGGGCGGTCGGCCGTCGCCGTTCTCCAGTACGACGCGGATGGACGCCTGATCTCCCAGAGCGACTCTTCAGGCGTGTTCGTCGAGACCAGCTCCGACCCGGTGGGATGGACGGAGACCTCCATCGGACCGGATCCGAGGCGCATGACGGAGTCGCGATTCGACGAAGATGGAATGCTCGTCGAACTCACGGAATCGGAACTGGACCTCGGTGCCCAGCCGCTCGCGCGATCAGCAGCTGCGACGCTCGAGGTGCGGACCTGGAGCTTCGGGTACGACGAGGAATACCGGCTGACCTCGGTTCGCAGTCCTCTCGGTGCGATCACCCGAATCGAGTACGACGAAGACGGGCGGATGACGGCTCTGGATGACGCGGACGGGGTCCGGTACGACTGGACGTACACCGACTTCGACGACGTGCTGACGGCGTCTGTCGATGGCGATCTCGTGGCCGAGGGCATCTACGACGCTCAGGGGAACCTGCTCGAGGAACGCACTGGCGACGGAACCGTGTTGATCACCCGGACCTACACCGACTGGGGAGGCCTCGAAACGTGGACGGATGCCGATGGGCACCTCGGGCGTGTGATCCTCGACGATCAGGACAGGCTCGTCGGCTACGAGGTCGACGGCCGGGAGACGCAGTTCCGTCTGGACGACCTGGACCGGGTGGTCGGAGTGACCGACCCAGAAGGCGATCTCGGCACGGCCACGCTGAACGCCCGCGGCGAGATGATCGAGTTCCGCGACGCACGAGGGCATGTCGAGCGGTGGGAGTACGATGACCGGGGCTTCCTGATCTCCGAGACCGACAAGGCCGCCCGCACGTCGACGTACACCTACGATGACGATGGCCGGATTCTCACGCACCTGACCCGCGAAGGCGAGCTCATCCAATACACCTACGACGTGGCTGGTCGGGTCGAAGAAGTCGCGGGTCCGGACACCTGGATTCGCTACAGCTACGACTGGTACGATCGCTTGTCGAGTGTCCAGACGCCAGAACAAACGGTTGCGGTTGCCTACGATCTGGACGGTCGGGTGGTCCAGGAGTTGAACTCCGGGTTGGTGAACGAGAGTCTGTTCTTCACTTACACACCGGATGGGCGCCCCGTGCGTCTCGACAGCACGTACGGTTGGACCGAGCAGAGCTACGACACTCGAGGTCGTCCGGTTGCGATGGAGGACAGCCGCCTCGGCTTGACCGAATGGCAGTGGAACAACGACGACCTACTGACCCGGCAGGAACGGATTGGCGGCCTCGTGACAGAAGCCACCTACACGGACGGGCAGCGCGTCTCTCGGCTGCTGACGCGAGACGGCGCCACGGTGGTGCAGGATCTGCTGCTCGAGCGAGACCCGCAAGGTCGCATCACCTCCAAGACGGACGCCGTGGGCGACCACACCTACACCTATGATGACAGGGGGCGGTTGCTGACAGCAGCTCACTCGCCGGAGTCGGGCCTGGACCCAGAGTCCTACACCTACGACGCTGTGGGCAACCGGCTCGAGTGGACCGGGAACCCCGCATCCGAAGTCAATGTAGACGACGCGGACCGCCTCACCCAGGACGAGCGTTACCACTACCGCTACGACCTGGAGGGCCGGGTCAGCGAGCGTGAGGACCGCGTCACCGGCGAGATCACGGACTACACATGGGACAGCTTCGATCGCCTGGTTTCAGTCACCGATGCGGACGGAACCGCCACGATGTTCACATACGATGGCATCGGGCGTCGCATCGAGCTCGCGCACGATGGATCGGTTCGGCGCTACCTGCATGATGGCGGCGAGATTCTGGGAGCCCTGGACGGTGCAGGCACACTGCGCAGCTGGGTGGGGTCGAACGGTGGGGATCTGACCGCAGAGTGGGCGGACGGGTCGGTCCAAGACGCTGTGATCGACCATCTTGGGACTCGGGTTGGTTGGTACGGGGCTACGGGACTGGACACCACGGCTCGGGACACCTTCGGTGTGGCGATGCCCGAGATCGGGGCTTCGGGGATGGACCTGAATGCGGTGACGTGGCATCCAGCCGATCCGACGGGGCTCGTGTACATGCGGGCGCGGTACTACGACCCGCGGACGGGTCGGTTCATCACCGAAGATCCGATGGAAGATGGGAACGCATACCCGTATGCGGCGAACAACCCGGTGTCTGTGTGGGATCCGTTTGGTACGGTGGCGGCTTCCCAGGATGCTACGACACGGTCGTCTACTGGGACAGGAATCACTGCTGGCGTTCGAAAGCTGGGAATCAAGGTAGCTTGCAAGTTCGACAAGATTGGTATGGGTGGCCAGCTGGTCGTCGGCTTCACAGGGTCTCAGCTGGCTGGTGAGGTGTTCGAGGTCACGCAAGACGCGGCGTGTGCGATTGCTGGGAAGGGTCGTCCGAGGAAGGGCGGACGGAGGCGTGGTCCTGGTGGCTGCGGTGGCAACAGCTTCACTGGAGATACTCTAGTGGCGACACCGGAAGGCCAGGTCCGGATCGACGAAGTGTCGGTGGGCGACCTGGTGATCGCGTTCGACCACGAATCAGAAGGCCTCTCGGCCTCGGAGCGGACGTTGCGGGTGGAGTCTCCGCGTCTGACGGATGTGGTGCGAGTTGTTGGTGGGGATGAGCGGGCGCTGGCCTCTGCGAGCGACGGGTCGCGCGTGGTGTTCGGGGACCGGGTGTTCGAAGTTCTACGGGCCGATAGCGAGGTGTCGGCGCGCTGGACGGGTGAGGTGGCGCGCCGAGTGACGGGGGTGTCATCACGTCCGGTTGGTGGCTTCTGGAGAGCGGTGTTCCGGAGAGCTGACGGCTCGGAGTTCGCCGTGTCGACGACAGAAGAGCATCCGTTCTATGTGCCTGGGCATGGTGGGTACATCGACATTCGCGACCTTGAGCCTGGTGCCGAGGTGCAGGTGGGAGCGGGTGGCTTGGTTGTGCTGTTGGAGTCGCGCTGGCTGCGCGCGTCCCTTCAGGTCTTCAACTTTGAAGTAGAGGAGTTCAAGAATTACTTCGCCTCGAACGAACTGCTCGTGCATAACGGTCGTAAGCCTTGGTCAATTACCAACTGCCCATGTCGCTCACACAAACGGAAAAGAGACTGGAAGTTCTACAACAATTCGGCGAATGAAGGCCGAGGTGCGCCAGGGACGTGGTGGTCCCCGGATACCGCCGGCCACGGCGGATCGGCGTGGAAGGTGTTCAAGGAAATGAGTAACGGGGATCTTAAATGGGTTCGAGATGCCGATGAGTTCGGGAACTACATCAAGGGAAAGCATAAGGGGCCGACCGGTATGCTGATCAAGGCTTGCGATCTCAAGAAGGGGGGATGACGACATGGGAAGATTGACGGCGGTCAGTTCGCATGGAGCGGTGTGGTGTCGGGCGATGCATCAAGTGCCGCCTGTCGGCTACATGTTGCGCCAACGTCTCCCGGGGCGATGGACGCGTGTACATTCGTTGCCCGAGATGCAGCGTTACCCGAACTCAAACCGAGACTGGTCGATGCTGCGGCACCGGTGGCGGACCATCATGGATGAGTTGGCCACGGGTCCTGTCGTGGTCTTCAGGCCCGCGGAGGAGGAGAACAGCTTCCTTTCGCCGAATTTGGAACGTCAGTTCAGGCCAGCCCTTAGGTTCGAGGCGGACGAGGGAGATGTGCATTGGGACCTCTCGGTAGATGCCGAAGCACTTGAGTACGACGCTGTCGGCTTTTCGTACGTTTACGAAGCATTCTCAATGACTGTCGAGGCTTACGGTAGTTGGGAGTGCCCCTCAATTGTCGTGTATTGCGGGGCTAGTTCGACGGTTCTTGCGCCGTATGATGGTGGGATAGATGTATTTTCGAAAAACGAAGAAGAGCAGAAAGACGTGGCGAATAGGTTCCAAGACTGGCTGTCCCCAAGAGCGGATGGCCTTTGACGGCAGGCGCCTACGCAAAGGATGCGCAGCGCTCATTGAGATGCGGAAAGTGTACTGGTCATGTGAGACGCAACCTGAAGTGTAGCAGCCCGGCCTAAGTCCCCATGGCCAGCTCGGGCAAAGTCCCCATGGTCTGGCCCGGGCAGTGTCCCCATCCGAGAACCGGGTGGGTGACGGCGCAGCTCGGGCAAAGTCTCCACGGACAGCTCGGGCATCGTCATCATCACGGCATCGGAGGATGCCGTGCGCCAGGGACAGCAAGACATGCACAAGCTTCAGGAATTCGTGCGGTACCACCGCCAGAACGTGAAGGTCACCACCATCGCCAGGCGTATGGAGTGGGACCGAAAGACAGAGAGGAAGTACCGAAAAGTAAGCCCTCCGCCAAGGTCGGGGGCTGACGGGTGGCGGCGGCGCTACGAAGTCCCATGGACGAACCGCCCACGGCCCCCGCAGGACCCTTGCTATCCGGCTGCTTCCTGAGCCTGCTTGTAGGCTGCCGGGGTGAGGTCCGCCGGGGTGATGCCGCGGTTGGTGCTGTGGGGAACGACGCGGGTCATCGCCCACACCAGGTAGGCGTACGGGTCGACTCCGATGAGCCGGCAGGTGTTGATCAGCGTGAAGAGCGTGCACAGCCGCTCGGCACCGTCGAGTCCGCCGGCGTAGAGCGAGTTGTTCCGCAGCAGCGCGATCTTGCGCAGCGCGCGCTCACTCCAGTTGTTGTCGAGCTCGACGAAGGGGTCGGTCAGGAATCGGGTCAGGGCCTCCCAGTGCTTCTGGTAGTACCGCATGGCCTTTCGGACGGGGTTGGTGTCCAGCAGGTCGTCGATGTGGGCGTCGAGCCACACCTTGAAGCGCTCGGCGATGGGACCGGCGTGGGCCTGTCGGTGGGCCAGCAGCTCAGCCCCTCTGAGCCTGGCCGCCTTGGCCTCGGCCTCGACGTCGTAGAAGCCGCCGATGAAGCCCATGGCCTTGCTGGCGAGCAGCGGTGCGGTGGTGGCTTCGTCGCGGAACTTCCGCAGGCCGTGGGCATTGCAGCCGGCCTCGAGCCTCGAGCCGTCCTCGAACAGGCAGTCGTGGGCGTTGAGCGCGTCGGCGGTGATGGTGCCGGTCCATCGGATGGGGTTGCCGTCGGTGTCGTCGCCCAGGGTGAAGAAGTCCATCGCATGACGGCCCTCCTTCGTCTGCGTGAAGACGTAGACCGCGTGCTCGTCGTCTCCGAACACCAGCACCTGACCGCGCAGGGTGCCCGGCGTGAGCAGGTACCCGAGCTCGTCGGTATCGCCCTCGCGCTTCGGTCCCTTCACCGGCGAGCCCTTCACGCGGGAGAACACCACCAGCAGCCCGGTTCCATCGGTCCGGATGTGAGAGCGGGTCAACAGCGACAGCCGCACGCACTCTGCCACCGGCAACAGCAGGTCGGCGCCGCGCTGCCACCAGCGGGTCAACGTCGACGAGGGGATCGGCGACTTCTGGTCGGTCAGGTCGCGCATCAGGCGGTCGAGGGGGATGAACAGCCCGCACTTGGCGAAGCAGAGCCAGGCCATGAGCTCGAAGGTGCAGGCCACCCGGTCGAAGGGCATCGGTGGCTGCTCGGGCACGATGTGGGTGTTGCACGCCTTGCAGGTGCAGGTGGTTCGCTCGGTGCGTCGGATACGCAGGTAGGCGCGGACGAAGTCGTACTCTTCGCTGACGAGGACCTCGTCGACCAGCAGGTCTTCGCTGCCGCAGGTCGTGCACTGCTCGGGCTTCATCGACGTGACATCGCGCGGAAGGTGGTCGGGCTTGGGGGCCCGTCCGTGCTCGTCGCGGTTCCTCGGCTTGTCAGGCGGAGCCTTGGGCTCATCAGCATCAGCATCATCATCAGCAGCGGAGTCATCGTCCGTCGCCGGTGCCGCTGGATCGGCCGCCTCCGGGGGTTCGACGGAGGCGAGCGCCGCGGCGGCCTCCTCACGAATCCGCGCGAGCTCCGCCCGGCGCTCCTCGTCCTTCTCCTTGAGGAGCACATCGAGCTGCTTGGTCAGCCCTTCGACCATGGCGGTGAGGCGGGCCAGCTGCTTGCGGTGGACTTCTCGCTCCCGGGCGAACTCGGCCTGTTGGGTCTTCATCCCCTCGCCGAGCGTGCGGATCACCTCCAGCAGAGCTGCGTTCGTGGCATCGGTGGGCGCCGTCATGCCCGAAGAAGATCACGACTCGTGGTCTCGCGGCATCCGAAGCTTCGACAAGGATCGTCGAAGCTCAACGATGCTCGTCATCGCGCGGCTTGGGCTGGTAGCGCTTGCGGCGCTTCGCCGACTTCAGGTCGATCCCCTCGAGGATCATGGCGAGCTGACCCGGGTCGATCTGAAGCTTCCCGGGCTGCTGGGCGTCGGGAAGCTGAAAGGTGCCGCGTTCCAGGCGTTTGTACAGATAGGCCCAGCCGGTTCGGTCGAAGAACAGGAGCTTCATGAGGTTGCCGCGCTTGTTGACGAAGAGCACGATGTCGCCTTTGAGGGGGTCGAGCTGAAGCTGGTGCTGGACGATGGCCGCGAGCTTGTTGAAGCCCTTTCGCATGTCCACAGGGTCGAGCGCGACGAAGAGCCTCACGCCCGCAGGGAAGTTCATCATGCGGACACCACGGAGAGGAGGCGCCCGAGGGCGTCCTCGTCGAAGTCGTCGTTCACCTCGATCACGACCCGGCTCAGGCGCAGGCGATACACGGCCCGCCTGGCAGGCGGCTGGACGCCGACCACCTCCAAGAAGCGCATGGCTGCAGGCGGTGGAGTGACGCCCACATCCCCCGCGCCCTTTCGCTCGAGGTTGAACCGCCAGCAGTTGAGCGACCGTCCGTCCACGCCGGCACGAGCACAGAACTCGACCATCCCGAGGCCGGAGCTGCGCAGCTCTTCGAGCAGTACACGCGCCTCCTGCTCGTCTCGGACCTTCCTTCGTGTAGCCATCGCTCCTCCCAGGAGTCGGTACTCCTGGAAGATCGCCCGGCCGGAGGGTTCACACCCCCGACCTTGGCGGAGGGCTTACACCGAAAACGCCTCATCGCCGCTGGTTTGCTCGACGGGCCGGTGGACGACCTGCCCGCGATGGATGTTCTTCGGGCCGCGGTCCGGCGGGACAAGCCGGCGCCCCCACAGGAGGTCTCGTCGGTCGAAGCACACCGCGCCTTCATCGAGAGCAAGGCCGCCAGCGGACTCGGCCCCACCGCGATCCACGGCCTCCTCGAGGAGCAGGTCACCGACTTCGGGGGCAGCCTCTCGGCGGTCAAGCGCTTGGTCGCCCGCTGGAAGCGCGCGCAGGGGCCCACCGAGGCGGACGTCGCGATCCCCGTGCACAGCGCACCCGGTCAGCAGGCCCAGGTGGACTTCGGGTACGTCGGCAAGATCGTCGATCCCGTCTCGGGAAAGCGCCGCAAGGCGTGGGTCTTCGTGATGGTCCTCTCGCACAGCCGGCTGATGTACGCAGAAGTCGTCTTCTCACAGGACGTCGAAACCTGGCTGGCACTGCATCGGCGAGCGTTCAAGGCGTTCGGCGGCGTTCCGCGGGTCATCGTGCCCGACAACCTCAAGGCCGCCGTGATCAAGGCCGCGTTCTCGGCGTCCGACATGGGTGAGGTCAACCGGACCTACCGCACGTTCGCCCGTCAGTTCGGGTTCCAGATCGACCCGACGCCAGCGTACTCGCCAGAGAAGAAGGGCAAGGTGGAGTCTGCGGTCAAGTACGTGAAGGGCGCCTTCTTCGAGCCACGAGCGGGCGAGCTCGGCGACCTCGATGACGTCAATCGCCGTCTGTTCGCCTGGGTCGATTCGAAGGCGAATCCACGCATCCACGGGACCACCCGGAAGAAGCCCGTCGAGGTGTTCGAAGCCGAGGAGCGCGACGCGCTCCTCGGCCTGCCCGCCGGCCCGACCCTTCCCGTCCTGTGGCGAAAGGCGAAGGTGGGCCGCAACAGCCATGTCACCTTCCGCGGCCGCTTCTACTCGGTTCCATGGCGACATCTGGAGAAGGAGGCCTGGATCCGCCTGACGGGAGAGCAACTGTCGGTCTACGTGGACGACGAGCGCGTCGCCGACCACCGGCTGACGGGCCACACACCGTGGTCGACGGTGCCCGCCCACCTGCCCGAGGGCAGGCGCGACCTCGCCCTTCGCGACCCAGAGACCTGGTACCGCCGCGCGGCCGACATCGACGCTGTCGTCGAGGACTACGCCCGGGAGGTCATGGCCAGCGACGAGGTGGTCTTTCCGCTCCGACGCGTGCAATCGATCATCCGCCGCCTCGAGAAGCTTCCCGCAGAACGAGCGATCTCGGTCGTCGAGCACGCAGCCCGCTTCGGGTGCCATCGTCCGGATGGGATCCGCCGCATCATCGACAAGGAGCTCGATCTGAAGCCAACGACGGGCGGGTACATCGACCCGGCGTGGGCGAGTAGCGGTCGCTTTGCGCGACAGGCCGACAGCTTCTTGAAGGCCCACGGGAGTGACCATGCATCCGCGTGAGGAACTGATTCCGCTGCTGAAGAAGCTGCGCCTGTCCGGGGTTCTTCAGACCCTCGACCTGCGTGTGCAGGAAGCCCTTGGGGATGAGGTGTCGCACCACGAGTTCCTCGTCCGCCTCCTTCGCGACGAGGTCGAACGACGCGAGGCGAAGCAGCTCGGTGTCCGCCTTCGACGGGCGAACTTCGAGCATGCGAAGACGCTGTCGGACTTCGACTTCGCCTTCAACGCCAGCATTCCGAAGGCGACGGTCATCGACCTCGCGACCTGTGGGTTCATCGGCCGCCACGAGAACGTGCTGTTGCTCGGACAAACCGGCGTCGGCAAGAGCCACATCGCCCAGGCCCTCGGGCATCGCGCCTGTCGCGCTGGTCATACGGTGCTGTTCGTCGCCGCACACGACCTCTTCCGCGACCTGCGGTCCGGCCGCGCCGACGGGACGGTCCATCGCAAGATTCAGCGGTACTGCGGGTTCGATCTGCTGATCGTCGACGACCTGGGCCTTCGACCGATGCAGCCGACCGACCCGGTGGATCTGTACGACCTCATCCGCGGTCGGTACGAGCGGGGGTCGATGGTGGTGACGTCGAATCGCGACACGGACGAGCTGATGGGGATGTTCCCAGATGCGCTGCTCGGCAACGCCGCGATGGACCGTCTGCTCCACCATGCGCACGTGCTGCGGCTGACGGGGCGGTCGTTCCGCTCCGACGGAGGTGCCGGCGTCGCGTAGGGGGTGCCTCCCCGGACTGTGAGGCGGCGGGACCTGTGGTCTTCGCTTCGAGCCAGTCAAGTCCCTTCTGGACGGCCCTTCGGGCCTCCGGGCGCTTAGCGCGCCCGGCAACAAGGGACTGGACAGGCTCTTCACTTCGCCCTCTCAGCTTTCGTGAGGGAATGGCAAGCCATCCCTCTCGTTTGTAAGGTCCGCCGACCATCATCTTCATGGGGACTTTGCCCGAGCTGACCACGCGACGTCGCTGGTCTCGTCGAGGTCCTTCGGTGTCGCCTGACAACGTCCTGTAGAGGGCGAGATCAGGGGTGCTTCTCAGCCCGTTCGCGGATGGGGAGTTTGCCCGAGCTGACACTGGGGACTTTGCCCGAGCCTTGACACTGAAGCGAATCGATAAGCCACATGCTCCATCCGGGCAATGGCACGAGCACGCTAAAGTCGGTGGCGCCCTCAACCTCGATGGGACTTGGAAGGACGGTGTCGTGAAGCTGTCGTCGACGACGGTAACGTGGCTGTGTGGCTTCGGTTGGTCGGCGCCGCAATAGGCGGCCACTGGATGTTGCACTGGGTGAGGAAGCGATGCTGCCAAGAATGACTGAGCACAGTCCGAAGGGGGCCTTCAGGGGGAAGCGCCGCCACTTCCGACGGACGAGGCGAGAGGCGAAAGCGGCAACCGAGGAGGCGTTAAACGGTTGGTGCAACTTGTGGCACTATCATGCCGACTGGAAGGGCGTCGGAAATCGGCGTTGGAGTTATCGGAAGAAACACATCCGGGTTCTCTGCACCGTGTTCCGGAACATTCTGCTCCGCTCGAACGAAGTGTGGGTGACCTGCATGGGTTTTTCGGACCACGGGTTGCTTGCAAGCCTACCCCTCCGTGTTGGATGTGGCTTCCTTCCCGAAAGCCTGTGTAGCGTGGGCGGTGGATACAGGCGCTCGAACAGCGCCAACTGACGTTCGAAGGGGCGTCTCAAGGCCCTCCACACGAGGCGTTTCGACCTGTCGATGGTGGAGGGCCGTAACCCCGGGGATTCCGGGCGCCGCGAGTGGCTTGGTCCGGGGCTCTTCGAAGAGCAGGCGGAACTCCCGCGGCGTTCGGTAGTCGAGGCTCGAATGCGGCCGGACGTGGTTGTACTCCTTTCGCCAGCGCTCGATGATGACCTTCGCCTCCCGGCGGCTGCGGAACCACTCCAGCGAGAGGCACTCATCCCGGAACTTCCCGTTGAACGACTCGTTGCTCCCGTTCTGCCAGGGCTTCCCGGGGTCGATGTGCGCGGTCTCGATCCCGGCGTTCATGAGCCACTTGAGGACCGCCTTCGAGACGAACTCGGGACCGTTGTCCGAGCGCAGGTACCGGGTGTAGCGTTGCAAGCCCAGTGACCGGGTGAGGGCTCCGGCGTTGCACCTTCGCTGGCACGGGCGGGAAGTGGGCCCGCAGCGTAGAAGCTGCGGGCCCGCACCTTCGGCGAACACGGTCTGCCAACCTGCCGAATGTGCCTGCCCAAGCAGGTGTGTCGTCTATTCCGTTCGACGGCCGCGGTCCCAGACCGTTCGTCATCGCGGTCTACACCGACGGCCAACTCCGCAGTTCCATCCTCGACTGTCCCTTCGGACGATTCGAGGAGACATGCGCGATCTCGAAGCACGGCCGCCGGGCTCGGAAGACCGGACCGACCCACCCGCTCGCCGTCCTCCACTGCGCCGTACACGACCGCTACTTCTCGGTGTATCCGCCTGAATTCGTGCCCTATGCCCGTCGACAGCTCATCGAAGGCGCTGCACAACACGGCATCCCGTCGCTCATGGAGACCGTCGATCGCGCCGCCGAGGATGGACCCGTCGACCGAGAACCCGCCGGCGGCTGCTCCTGGAGTACGCAGAACCGCCTGCTGGGGCGGGTTTCCGCGCTGTTCGGTCTCGATGGCGAACAGCGCCGCCAGGAGGTCTCCGCACTCGTCGGTCTGCCTCTGATGGACCTCGACAGCGCTGCCCGAACGCGTGGCGTCCAGCCCAGGGCGCGCGCCCTACAGCGACTGCGGGAAGGCCTCGACGCGGACGTGCTGCTCGGTCTGGGTGCGCTCGCGGGGCGCTGGGGACCTCCACATCGCTGGCTCGAACACCGCGACCAGCTCGTACCGCTCGGCCTGTCTCCGTAGGCTCCAACGACTTCGGGTCGTGACTCTCGGCCGTCCATCGGCTCGACTGCAGCTCCCATCACCTGGAGCCACATCGTGCCCCCGAAGGCCCCATCCGACATCGCTCTGTTCCGCTTCAGCGTCGTCTCGGAGGTCCGCGTCCGCGTCGCCAGGGGACAGGTGCGCGCGCACGCCATCCGCGAGACGGCACGCCAGGTCCACGTCCTGCCGGACGGATCGCGCCGGCCCGTCGGGCTTCGCACCGTCTACCGCTGGCTCGCCGCCTACGAAGCGCATGGCCTCGACGGCCTCGAGAACACGCCCAGACCCGCCACAGACGGCGTTCTCGAACCCGCGCTCGTCCAGTTCCTCGTCGACCAGAAGACCGAGGACCCGCGGGCCAGCGTGCCTCAGCTCCTTCGACTCGCCGCCACTGTCGGCCTGGTCGACAAGGCCACCGATGTGCACCGCACGACCGCGTGGCGGGCCCTCAAGCGCCGGAAGATCGACACCCGCAGGAAGCGACACGCCAAGGACCAGCGGCGGTTCAACAAGGCCCATCGCCTGCAGCTCGTGCTCTGCGACGGCAAGCGATTCCGCGCCGGCCCCACCCGTCGCAAGCGCGTCGCCCTCTTCTTCATCGACGACGCCACCCGCTACATCCCCGAAGTCGTCGTCGGCTCCACCGAGACCAGCGAACTCTTCCTCCGCGGCTTCCACCGTCTGCTCCGCTCCGTCGGCGCCATCGACGCGATCTACGTCGACCATGGCTCCGGCTTCATCGCCAACGACTCGGCAGCCGTCATCGCCAGCCTCGACATCGCCCACATCCTCGGACTCGAGGGCTACCCCGAAGCCCGCGGCAAGATCGAACGCTTCAATCTGACCGTTCAGGAAGACCTGCTCCGACATCTCGCCCGACCCGGCGTCGATCCCGACTACCGCGCGCTCGAGCTGCGCATCGGTCACTACCTCCGCACCGACTACAACGGTCGCGGGCACCAAGGGCTGGCCAAAGACGAAACACCTCGCTCGCGCTTCCTGGCCGATCCGCGACCGTTGACGCCCTACAGCGACGAAGCGGCACTGCGGCAGCACTTCTTCGTCGACGTCGAGCGCACGGTCAGCAACGACCACGTCATCTCCATCGACGGCCGGTCGTGGGAGGTCCCGCGCGGACTGGCCCGCCAGCGCATCACCGTCCAGCGCGACGTGTTCGACCCACTGCATCTGCTGTTGGACCACGACGGTCGGACTGTGCGCCTCGCGCCACTCGATGCCGTCGCCAACGCGAACAGCCATCGCGGCCGCCCCGCTCCAGCCGAGCCGGACGCGCCATCGACCTCCCGAGGAGCCGCCCTGACGGCGTCCGACGAGGCATTCGCCCCCATCACCACCCCCGACGGCGGCTTCTCCGCCTCGGAACCGGAGGACTGACCCATGGAATTCAACGCCCACTTCGGTCTGCGAAAGACCCCGTTCACACGAGAGGTCCTCGTCAGCGACATGTTCACCCATCCCCAGCAGGAGGAGGTCGTCGCACGGCTCGAGCGCGTCGTCGAGGAGCGGATGTCCGCCGGCCTCTGCGCACCAGCAGGTCTCGGAAAGACATCGATGATCCGGGCGCTTCGCGATGCCCTGCCGGATCTCCGCTACCACGTGCACTACGTCAAGGTGACCGGTCTGTCCAAGCGTGACATGTGCCGCGAGATCGCGAAGGCCATCGGCGTCGCCGACGCGGGGACCTACCCACGGCTCGTTCGTCTCGTCCAGGAGGCGGTGGAATCGCGCTCCTTCACCAGCGGCGAGCGCTCGATCCTGATCCTCGACGACGCGCACGAGATGCGGCCCGACGTGCTGGGGATGTTCAAGGCGCTGACCAACTTCGACATGGACAGCAAGCTGGTCCTGTCGATCCTGCTCATCGGCCAGCCTCGGTTGACGAAGCTGCTGCGCCGCGCAGACCTGGTGGACGTCGCGCAACGCTTGGTCTGGTACGGCGAGCTGCGGCCGCTTTCGCGGGACGAGACGACCGCGTACATCGATCACCGCTGCCGGATCGCTGGGGCGACGCGCGAGCTGTTCGACGGTCGTGCGCGGGAGGCGCTGTACGAGATGGGCCGCGGGAACCCCCGCGCCACCGATGTCCTCGCACGGGGTGCCCTCGAATGCGCCCATCGGGCCGGGGCCGAGACGGTAGCGGCCTCCCATGTGGTCGACGCCCGCGCGACGCTGCCGCTGTGAGCCCGCTCACCCGGACCCGACTGCGGGACAACCCGGAACTCGCGATGCTGGTCTCCCTGGCTGCCCAACTGGAGCTGCTCGAGGTGGTCTTCGCGACCGTCCACGGCGGCGAAGAGCGCAGCGCTCTCGCGGAGCAGGCCCGCAGCATGGCCCGCGTTGGCCGTGTGCTTGCGCACCAGATCCGCGCCTACACGGACATGACCGACGTGGATGTTCCGAGCGCCCGCTTCCGATGAGCTGTGCCATCTACGCTGCAACGAGCGACGCCTCGGGGCGTGCAACGCAACACCGGGGAGCGCCGTGCACGCTGACGAGCTTGGCAAGCACTTCGATGACCCGCTTCGACCGAATGCTTCCCTGGACATCGATCGCCAGCGCTTCGCGTGTGAACTCGTCGACGATGGTGAGGCACTTGAGCTTCTGACCGTTGGCACAGCGGTCGTGAACGAAGTCGTAGGCCCAGACCTGGCCCGGTCCGAACGCTGGCTGCGGACGGGGGCGACCGGATGCGACTCGCCGACGTCGGCGCTTCCTCGGCACCTGCAGGCCGGCCTTCTGCCACAGCCGGTGGGCGCGGCTCGGGCTCATCCGAAAGCCCCTGCGCGCCATGAACACGCGGATGCGGCGATAGCCGAACCGTGGGTACTGGTTGGAGAGTTCGCGCATCGCGTCGATCGCGGGCGCGTCCTTGACGTCGAGCTTCGACTCGTAGCGAACCGTCGATCGGCCGACATTGAGAAGCGTACAAGCTCGTCGCTCGGATAGACCGCGCTTCTTTGCGAATGCGACGGCCTGGCGACGAGCCTGCACGCTCACCATTTTTTTCCGGCGACCTCGCTCATGACGTCGAGCTCGAGCGTCCGCTCGGCCAGCAGCTTCTTGAGCCGAGCGTTCTCCTTCTCGAGCTTCTTCAGGCGCTTCACGTCGTCGGTCGTCATCGTCCCGAATCGCTTGCGCCAGTTGTAGATGGCCTGCGTGCTCACGCCGTGTGCCTTCGCGGCCTCGGCAACGCTCGTCGCGTCCGCCTCGCGGAGGATGGCGACCATCTGTTCTTCGGTGAATCGGCTCTTGCGCATGGTGCTTCTCTCTGGTCTGAAGAGAGGTAGCTCTTGCAAGCATCAGGTGGACCGAATTTCCGGGGGCAGGTCATGGGGATAGCAGTTTGAGGCTTGGATTGCCTTGGATGAGTGTGATGCAGGTTGTGACGGCGTCTTCGTTCACACTCCCAATCCGCACACTGACTTCCCGTTCCGTTTGCCGCTCTCTTCGACTGATTCGCCAATCGCTGGGCTCATGGAAGATTTGTTGCCGTCGTTTGACCTGCGCTTTGGAATCTACAGTCTCGAGGAATGCGTAGTCATGTCGTTTGGGCTGCAGATTTTGGTCGACCCTTAGACGGCGCCGATACATGATGAGGAGCGAAAGCATCGTCCTCCACCGTCATCGGCCTGTAGGTTCGGGTACCCCAGCTTGACGCCGCAGACGATCGCACACCCGGCGAAACGATCGGACCGAACGAGGCTCTCGCCTCAGTGCGATGCAGCGTAGGCCATCGGCGTCAGCAACGCCAGTGTCCCTCGACCCCGGTTCACGGGCAGATCCGACAGCCGCGGCAGCGCCCACGCCAGATACTCGAACGGGGCAATCGACAACCGTTGGCAGGTCCGGACCACTGTGTGGAGGATGGCGAGCCAGTGGCCACCCGCGTCGCTTCCTGCGAACAGCCAGTTCTTCCGGCCCCGACCGAAGACCCCCAGCTCGCGCTCGGCGATGTTGTTCGTCATCGGGATCGAGCCGTCCGTCATGAACCGCGTCAGCGCACGCCAGTGGTTTCGGCAGTACTGGATGGCCTTCCACAGCTCCTCGTCGGGGGTGTAGCGGTGCTGGGTGGCCTTCATCCAGCGATGGAAGCCTCGGAGCAGCGAGATGGACTCGCGTTTTCGGCGGGCGAGGCGTTCGGCGTCGGTGTCGCCGGCCCGTTTGGCTCGCTCCTCGACATCGAACAGCGTGCCCATCCACGCTTTCGCTTCGGCGGCCGCGGACGGTGCTCCCGGCGCTGCGGCATCGAACTTGTCCCGGGCGTGGTACCAGCAGCCGCACTCCTGAATGCTCCCGTCGCGGAACAGCAGGTCCATGTTGTTGGCCGCGTCCGCGACCAGCTTCCCACTGTAGCCGCGGGGCTTGCCGACCCGAAGGAAGTCCCGCATGTGCTTGCCCTTCTTGTCCTCCGAGTACGCGTAGACGGTCAGCTCGTGGTTGCAGTACACCGCGATCTGACCCCGGTGGCTGCCCTTCTCACCGGGCGTCAACGCCTTGATGCCGGTGCCGTCCAGGTGGATGAGGTCGCTCGCGAACAAGGCCGCGACGATGCGGTCGTAGACCGGTACCAGGACGGGAACGCATGTGCACCTCGGGTGGTTGCCATCGGTGGGGAACCTCGACAGCATCGTTCGCGCCATTCGTGCCGCGCGGCTGTTCGAGTCCGGAGCGGGCACGCTTGTGTCTCCGTCTCGGCTCGTACAGTACGATGGCGAGTACTGGCCTGATGAACCGAATCAGTACAGCCAGCCCATCAGCTCCGTCTTCCCGCTCGACGAACTGCGCGCCGTCTCTGACGTCGACGAACTGCTGGAATTGGCAGAGGAGAGGGGCCGATACGTCGGGTTCAATGTTCTCCCGTTGGACAGGTACACGACCATCGAGATTCGGATGCACTCGGGCACGCTCGAGGCGCGGAAGATTGGCACATGGATCAGCCTCTGGATGCAGATCCTCTGGTTTGCGGAGAAGAGTCGAGTCATTCCAGACGTTCCGGATGTCGACGTGGTCGAGCCTTCCGACGATATCGTCGAGTTGGCGAGGGCGTTTCTGCCCGGCAATGACGCGTTCCGGGCTCGTCTGGCAGAGCGGCGGTCGGAGGTCGTGGCTCTGTGGGGTCGGCACGAAGACCTGTCACCGTGGCTGGCCTTTGTGGATGAATGGGACGATGGGCCGAACGTGTGGCAACCCGACGACGCGATCAACTTGGTGACCCACCTCGAGCAGCACGGCTTCCAGGTCACGGACAAGCGGGGCGCTGGCGGTGCCCTGTGGGTCCACGGCCCTCGCAGTCTCGACGACGATCTTCACGAAGTGGTGTGGGCGTGCACGATCCCGGCATCGAGTTCAAGTACACCAAGAAGCGCGATGGTTGGTGGTCCCGAACCGATGCGTAGTGGGCACCATCCAGCCGGATGCCGAGCGTGCGAAGCATCCGTGGAGTGGCACTGATGGCGAGTGGAACCACGACGCTCTTCGAAGAGAGCTACCTGCGTCGCAGCTTGGGCACGGTCGTCACCCAAGCCGACGTGGCGCTGACCGAGCTGGTCGCGAACGCGTGGGATGCCGGTGCGAGTACTGTGAGCATCACGATTCCAGAGAAGGTCGGGAAGCGACTCGTGGTGGAGGACGATGGTCTAGGCATGACGGCCGAGGAGTTCGACAAGCGCTGGCGCACGCTCCGCTACGACCGCACAATCCACCAGGGGAGTACTGTCGAATTCCCTCCTGGCGTCGATCGCAGGGCCCGGGTCGCCTATGGCCGCAACGGGGTCGGACGCCACGCGATGTTCTGCTTCGCTACAGCCTACTTGGTCGACACTACCAAGGGTGGGGTGCGCACGGTCTTCAAGGTGACCGAGGCCGCCGGAGAGGCGCCGTTCCTGATCGACACGATCGACGAAAAGAAGGCCTCGAGCCACGGAACCCTCCTGTCTTGCTCCATCTCGCGGAATCTGCCCGACGCCGGCGACATGCGGGACGTTCTCTCTGCTCGATTCCTCTACGACCCCGAGTTCACTGTCCTCATCAACGGCGAGACGGTGGAGCTCCAGGACCACAGTCGGCTGATCGCAATCGAGGAGTTCGAGTTCTTTGCGGACCTGCGGGCCAAACTCTACGTCGTAGACGCAGCAGAGAAGGCGCGAACGAAGTTCCAGCACGGTGTGGCCTTCTGGGTGTCGAAGCGGCTGGTTGGGTCCCCTAGCTGGACCATTGGGGACCGCGCTCTGTTGGACGGCCGCACTAAAGAGGCCAAGCGCCTGACCTTCATCGTGGAGGTGGATGACCTCAACGATCACGTGCTCGCTGACTGGTCCGCGTTCAAGCCGACGCCGCAGACGAAGGCATTGTTCGAGACCACGGCGGACCAGGTGGAGACACGTCTGCGAACGATGATGGCAGAGCGGGTCGGCATCAAAGTTCGCTCCGTGATCGAGGCGAGGCGGGAGCAGGTCCGCGAGCTGCGGCCCCTTGCCCAGCTCGACGTGGCAGGCTTCGCCCATGAGGTTGTCGAGCGGTACCCCCTGGTCCCCGACGAGATCCTCGCAGCGGCGGTGGACGCCCTCGTCAATCTCGAAGACAGCCGCTCGGGTCAGGCGCTGATTCGGAAGCTGGCGAACCTGGAGGAGGAAGACGTCGAGGGCCTGAACCGGCTATTGGACGACTGGACGGTTCGTGACGCCCTGTCCGTGCTCGACGAGGTGGGAAAGCGGATCCGGGTGGTCGAGGCGATCGAGAAGCTCTCGGTCGATCCGCATGTAGACGAGCTGCATACGTTGCATCCGCTGGTCACGCAGACCCGCTGGCTCTTCGGGCCGCAATTCGACTCGCCGCACTTTATTTCCAACGTTTCGCTGCGCACGGCAGTGTCCCGCATCGTGGGGCAGAGGGTTTCCGCCTCGGGCTTCGAGAACCCGAGGAAGCGGCCCGACCTACTGTTCCTCCAACACAGCACCTTGTCGGCGACGGCGGTCGACATCATCTCCGACGAAACCGGCCTCGCCACGCTCGACCAGATCCTGCTGCTCGAGCTGAAGCGTGGCGCCTCCACGATCGCGCGAGAGGAGATGCGTCAGGCCGAGGAGTACGTGGAGGACTTCAGCGCTCGCCAGAACTGACCCCTTCCTGCTCGTCAGAACTGCCCCCCCGAGATCGGTCGGCTGGGCGGCATCCCCCTCGAGCTACTGGCATACCGCCCTCTCCGCCTCCGGCAAGGTCGGGAGCACCCTTCGCGCCGAGCAAGCTCGGCCCTGCAGGGACCCGCTCCCTCCCCTGCCTCCGTCTCCGTGGGCTCGGTAGGCGGCCAGCACGAGGAGCATGCAGCCCTGTGGCCTGACGCGTGGTACACTGCCGGTCGCCCGAACACGGCAGCCGTACGCCGTGTTCGCCCCCGCGAACAGGCGTTCGCCCCCGCGAACGTGGGGGGTCATTTTTGGCGAGCGGAAGGGGGTCACTTTTGGCGAGCGCTCAAGGTGGAGGAGCTGATGCACGCCCAGGACATCGATGGGCACCCGAAAATCCATGCGTTCGTGGTGGGCAGTCGAGTGGACGGCCGGCGGGCCAGCCCGCGTACCCTCAAGGATGGCGAGGTCGACCGCGGGTTTGTTCGGGCATGCACCTTCCATCAGCTCGTAAGGACCGCGGGGCAGAGGCTCTTCCACCTGCGGGACGTGGTCCAGCCGGTCTTCCCTGAAGGGGCGGACAGCACGCTCATCAAGAACGCCCTTCTGCAGCAGAAGCTGCTTTGACCCTTCTTCAGCGCAGCGCGCCAGTGAAAGAGACCCCATGGCCTTGTACATCGTCCTACATCACCCGTCTGATCCACACCAGCCTTGGGCAAACGCCTGGGAGAGGAACGCTGATGACCGAATCGAGGGCATCACGACTGCCCCCAGCATCGCGAAGGCGGCGGAATCCGAGGGCCGCGTGTTCGTCCATCGGTGCGGCTTCGGAACTGACCCTCCGGCGGTGGTGGCCGAGGCCGAGGTCCTACAGGTCGCGAAGTTGGACGGGCGTAGCTGGTACGTCACTTTCCGAACCCGTCGCACGATGCGCGCCGTCCCAGCTGTCACCGTCGACCGTGGTACGAACAGCTACGTTGCGGCGCCGGTAGAGTAGGCATGCCGCACCTGATTTCATCGCTTTCGGGCTCACTTCACGAATGCCATGCTGCTCTGGGCGAGCGGCACGGCGAACTAGTGACTGCCGCACGACGCACGTTGGACCGCTTCGCTGACCTGGAATCGGGGTCATTCGGTGCGGCCGCAAAGAGGGTGACCGTAGCAGGAGCGGGTGACCAGCCGCTTGGCGAGGTACTGAACCAGTGCGCTACGATCGAGCGTCTGCTCGACGCGATGGCTTGGTCGAAGTCAGAGTTTCCCGATGCTGTTGTGCAGGTTTGCCACCCCACAACCTCAAGCAGGAAGGGCCGCACCAACGAGCTGGACGCAGACCTGCTCCTAGTGAGCTCTCAAGGGCTCCTGATTGCAGCTTTTGAAGTCTCTGATGTAGCCAGCTCGACGAGGGACGGAAATCGGAAGGAGAGCCGAGATCTGGGTAGCCTTGGGGTGGCAAGTGGCTGGAGCGGTACACGGCATCGTGTCTTCCTGGCCGTGTCGCAGGAGTTCGCTGACATGCTTGAGCGGAAGTCGAAGCACAGGTCTCGCGCGTCTTGGACCTGGACCTACGTCCGCCACCGCTACGCGACCACGTCGATCATGGAAGTTGTGCCCAAAACGAAGATCGAGCGCGCGCTGCGGGTCTCACCTCCCCGCGACGCGGGGCCTCGAGCACCACGAAAGAGTCGGAGGTAGCGTGGAGCCGTTTTCCCTTTTTGCCGTTGGGACGTACATCCTCGCCGTGACCACTCACGGCGATCGGAACGCGTCAGGACGCCCGTCTGCGCGGGGCGATCAGCGGCTCTGTGAAGATCTCGTCGGATGTTCGTGGGGCAGGTACACGCTCCCGGCCACACGCCGCGCCCGCGTCGCAGCCTCCGTCAGGTAGTCGTGCGGATCGACATCGAGTGCGATGCAGGTCTGGATCAGGCTGAACATCAGGGAGGCGACGCGTGCTCCTCGCTCCGATCGGGTGCCGTAGTAGTTCTTCCGACCGACCACGGGACCGCGGATCTGGCGTTCGGCTTCGCCGTTGTCGAGCGGGACGCGAGGGTCGGTCAGGAACACCTTGAGACTCGGCCACCGGGCCTTCACGAACTTGATGGCTTGATCGAGCTGAGTCCCCGGGAGGACGCGCTTGGATGCGCACCAGACCTCGAGCTTGGTGACCAGGTCGGCGCTGCGTTCCTTCCGGAGCCCTCTCCGATGTTCGATCAGCGCGTCGGCGTCGCCGTCGGCCCGTTCCTTGGCGAGCGCCTCGATGGCGTAGAGCTCCCCGATGAGCTCGAGAGGTTCGGCTGCGTCGACCGAACCCTTCTTCTCGGCCTTGATGAATCCACGACGGGCGTGCATCCAGCACATGGCGAGCGTGAAGTCGGGCTGGGGGAGGTGGTTGCCGTCCAGAGAGAGCTGTTCGCCGTCGTGGGTGAAGGCCTTTTCGAGAGAGGCGTAGACGCCGTATCCATCGGCAACGAGGATTCCGGAGAAGCCGTCCAGCAAGGCCTTGCACGACTCCGAGCCGCGAGAGGGCTGCAGATCGCACACGACGCCGGCAGCTCCTGCGAGGACCCAGAGCCACCAGGTCTTGGACTTGCCCTTGCCCATCATGCGCCAGCGGGTCTCGTCGATGTGGAGGACCTCTTCAGCACGGACGCGCTGCTGGACGGCCAGAAAGGAGGGCAGCAACAGGAGGTAGAGCAGGTGGAGCTGGTCCCACAGGGTGGTGGAGGTCACCTCGAGGCCGACCCGCGCCATCTTCCGGACCTGACGCTCGAGCGGCATCGCATCGAGGTACTTGTCGAGGGCGACATGCACCGCGAAGGCGACGTCGTAGCGGCCGCCCGGAACGAGCCGCATGGGTCCGGGAGCGGCGCACAGCGTGCCGCACCCACTGCAGGCGTACTTCTGGCGCTTGACCTGCTTGAGGACGAACGTGCGGCGGACGGACGAGATCAGCTCCGACTCCTCGAACTGCTCGGCGAGGACGCGGAGGTCTCCGCCGCAGCCGCCGCAGGTGCAGTCGTCGAGCTCGCAGAGAACCGGCTCGATAGGCAGGTCGGGCTGCGCGGTGGGGCCATGGCCGCGTGCCGCTTTTCCCTTGCTCTTGTCGCTCTTGGGCTTGTCTCGAGGGCGCCGCTCGGTGCGCGAGCCGAAGATCTGGTCGTTGCTGTTGGCGAGCTGCTTCCGGAGGGTGGTGAGCTCGAGCTCGAGAGCGAGCTGTGCGTCACGGTCCTGTGAGCGAGCGATCTCGAGGGTGAGCTTGGCGATGCGGGCGAGCAGGACCTCGTTCTCGGAGATCATCACGTCGAGCTTGGCCTGGACGGTCTTCTTCTCCTCGACGGCTCGGGCCTTCTCCTCGACGGCTCGGGCCTTCTCCTCGACGGCTCGGGCCTTCTCCTCGACGGCTCGGGCCTTCTCGACCTCGAGCTTCTCGGCACGCTGCCAGGCCGTGACGGCCAGCCTGCGCAGGGTGTCGATATCGGCGTCTTCGAGGCCCTCGATCATGGATCTTCATAACGCGAAAACGCCCGTCCTGCACGGGCTAGAACTTGATTTCTCCCGGGGAGATCGGGAGTCTTCCGGCGAGGTCTGCGCCCTCCAGGAACAGCCTCAGCTCGGCATGGGTCATCTGTAGGGTCTTGCCCTCCACAGCATCGCTCCACAGCTTGCTGAACCGGCCCCGCGCGAGACGCTTGGCATAGATGCACAGCCCGGTTCCGTCCCAGAGCAGGACCTTCGACGAGGTCCGGCGCGTGTTGAGGAAGAGGAACAGATCCCCCTCGAGCGGGTCCCTGCCGAGCTCGTTGAGCACCAGGGCGTACAGGCCGTCGAATCCCTTGCGCAGATCCGTCGGCCGGTTCCTGGCGAAGACGCGGACTGCACGCGTGCTCCCGATCACCGGAGCTCCCGGAGCAGAGCCACGGCCTGCTCGAGGTCGAAGCCGGTCAGCACGAAGCCTGTTGGACTCGTGAGCGCCAGGCCGGCGCTCGCTGGTCCAGCCTGGAGCTGGCAGGCCCCAGGCTCGTCGACCACGACGACTTCATGGAAGCCCGCGGGCGTGAGCATCGCGATCCAGTTGCGCATGCTCGTGCACGAGACCCCCACTTCGGCCACGAGGGTGGTCCACAGAGCTCCCTCCTGCCGACGGCGGTGCGCGTACCTGGCGACGGCGTCCCGGACGCCTTGCGGGTAGCCTTCTGGCGTCGGCGGGTGAGCTCGCATCAACTCTCTGATCGTCTCGATGGTCATGGACTTCCTCCTGATGGGAAGCCTGCAGAACGCGTCACGCCGTCATGCGACCTGGCCAGGGCGAGGATGTACGTTGGGACCATCTTACTCAAAGGAGCTGCCGTAGCGTTCGCTGCCCACTTTGCTCTTCAGGCAGTGGGTCACGTCGCGGCTCTGTACAACGAAGGGGGGGCGCAAAGAGTCGTCGAGGGCGTTGGTCACGCGGTTTCTTCGGTGGCAGCGATGGCCGACCTTCGCGATCTGAACGACGACATTCGTGACTTCGATATGAAGCGACGCCGGGACGGTCGTCTGACGCGTGCCGATCTCAATCGACTCCGTGACCTGGAAGAACATCGTGAGTCCCTCTTTGAGGGGTATCGCAGAGCAAGAGCGCAGGAGACTCTCGACGAAGCCCAACGGAACGCCGACGACCTCACTACCACACACATCGACGACGACCACGCTCACGTGCTGTCCTGGCATACAGGTCAGCTCGTGTCTGTAGGTTCGGGTGCTCCTGATCGACATTCCGCGCCCTCGTGGTGCAGCGTCCTGGCTTCCACGAGGAGGTCGAGATGGCGAATGGTCGGAAGGTACACGCGGAAGAAGCGCTCGAGTTGCTGGAGCGCTGGGAGCAGTCGGGCGAGCGGATGTCGACGTGGTGCGCTGCGCGCGGCCTGAACTGGTACTCGCTGTCGGCGTACAAAGGCTGGCTGTTCACGCGCTGGGAGGACGAACCCGCGCAGGACATGGTCTTCGCCGAGGTCGTCGTCGATGACGTCGGGACGGACGTGCCGAGCGGAAGCCGGTACCGCATCGAGCTCGGTGACGTCGTGCTCGAAGTCGACGACACGTTCCGAGACGACACCCTCCGGCGTCTGCTCCAGGTGGTCGCGTCGTGCTGACCATACCGTCGAACCTGCGCATCCACCTGGCCGCTGCTCCCTGCGACATGCGGAAGTCCTTCCGGGGGCTCTCCGGCATCGTCCGCGAGAAGCTCCGCGCAGACCCGCTCTCTGGCCATGTCTTCTGCTTCGTCAACAGGCGGAGGACCATGCTCAAGCTGCTCGTACACGTCCGCTCCGGCTACGCGATCTACTATCGACGGCTCTCCCGCGGCACCTTCCAGCTGCCGCCCATCGACGAGGGCCAGACCCAGGTCCTGCTCGACCCCGCGACGCTCACCCTGATGCTCGAAGGCATCGACCTTCGAAGCGTGAAGCGCCGTTTGCGCCACATCCATCAGCCAAGCCCGCATCCCGAGAGCTGAGGTTCGCCGATCCATACGGAGAAGCGGCTTGCGCGTGTAGCAGGAATCCTGCTTCAAAGGGGTATGCCGCGTGACGACGCCGACCGTAGAAACGAGTACCTCGAAGCCCAGCTCGCGCAGCGAGATCGGCTGATCGAGAACCTGTCGAACCAGGTCGCCAAGCTCCTCGACGAGGTCGCAAAGCTGAAGAAGAAGAAGCAGAAGAAGCCGAGCCGGGGCCGGAAGCGCCGAAAGGAGCGAGAAGCCAGGGCCAAGGGGCGCACAGACGACGAAGAGCCGCCCAAGGCGCCCGCTCGCGACGAACCCGACGATGACGGAGACAAGGGCGTTCCTCGAAGGGGGGCGATCCCGGAGCACCTCGAGCGACACGTCGAGGAACACGGTCTCTCGGTCGACGTCGGCTGCTGCTCGAGCCCTCTGCTGGAGGCGCGCGATCCGCGGGTCCTGGAGCGCAAGACCATCATCCCCGAGCACGTCGCCGTGAAGCGTGTCGAGCTCCATCGCGCCCAGTGCATGTGCTGCGGTGCGATGCACACCGCCGCGACCCCACCACTGGCGATGCCCAACGGCTCCATGTCTGCCGCTCTGATCGCCTATGTGGTCCACGGCAAGTGCGGTCTGCATCTGCCGCTGAAGCGCATCCTCGACGTGCTCCTGGAGAAGGGCATGCGGGTCGCGAAGTCGACGATGTCCAACGTGATGAGGCACGCCGCCGACCTCCTGGTACCGGTCTACGACCGCATCGTCGCGGCCTTGTTCGCGAGCGACCTCATCCACCTGGACGGCACCGGCATCAAGGCGTTGACGCCCGGTGAGAAGGGCAGCCACCGGGGTCAGATCGCGGTGTACTGCAACCACGAGCTGACCGTCTACGCGTACTCGGAGGACAAGAAGGGCAAGCACATGCGCGACTTCCTTCGGGTCGGCAAGCCCCGCGGCTACCGCGGAAAACTTGTGGCGGACGCGGCCAACAACATGGACCTGCTGTTTCGCGATGGGAGCATCCAGGAGTGCGGCTGCTGGTACCACGCCCGGGACAAGTTCGATGTCGCAGCACCCGGAGCACCGTCCGCGGCCGCCGAAGCGAAAGCGTGGATGGGCACGCTGTTCGATGTCGAGGAGCGAGCCAAACGGGCTGGCGACACCGACGCCGAACGCCTCGCCCGCCGAAAACGCGAGTCCATCTCGTTGCTCAGAGGCTTCCATCGCTGGATGAAGGCCACCCAGCACCGCTACACCCCCGACGAGGAGCTGTGGAAGGCCATCCAGTACTGCCGAAACCACTGGCGTGCGCTGACGCGGTTCATGACGGACGGCTCGATCCCGATGACGAACAACATCGCCGAGCGCGAGCTGGGGGTGTTCGGCCGGGGCCGGAAGAACTGGCTGTTCGCAGGAAGCGACGCGGGTGGCCACTGGCTCGCCATCCTCCACACAGTGGTCCGGACCTGCCAACGGTTGTCGATTGCCCCGTTCGAGTATCTGGCGTGGGCGCTGCCGCGGCTGTCGGATCTGCCCGTGAACCGGGGTCGAGGGACACTGGCGTTGCTGACGCCGATGGCCTACGCTGCGTCGCACTGAGGCGAGAGCCTCCTTCGGTCCAATCGTTTCGCCGGGTGTGCGATCGTCTGCGGCGTCAAGCTGGGGTACCCGAACCTACAGGAACGAGATGCTGATTGTCACGCGTGTCGCTCCGCTGCCGCCAGGGTCCGACAAGCCCGTCGGTTGGGGTCCAGGCTGCTGCGACTCCAGGTAGGGGGCCGGAGTAGACGGAGCAGTCGACGCCAACCACAACGCCGAGGTCGGCTTGCGAGAGGGCTTTCTGGATGGAGCTATCTAAGGGAAGGAGCGCGTCTTCCTCGTGAGGCACGTGGAAGTACCCTCCGGGTAGCACGAGCAGATCGAGTTCATGCTGTGCACCGTCACGGATCAGAGCCATAAGCAAGTCCTGGCGGTTCGCAGTCTTGCTAGGATCACCGCGACCTTCGCGTCCGACGTTGACCACGCCCACGAGAAGATTGCCGTCTGGCCGTGGCCTTCGCTGGGGCTGGGTACTGATGCTGGCGGCCACCTGCCCTGATGGAGCGGGAGTCGGGGTGCTCTTTCCTGAGAGTAGAATACGCGGCTTCATTCCTTGAATGTTGCCCAGTGGCGGCTCCTTCGAGGCGTGAGGCCGGGTTCATTGCCTACGAGGCGTCGTGGACCTTAGAGGTCGGCTTCGCACGCCCCTGCGTCGATCTTCGCTTTGTGCCGGGTGCCTCTGCTACTAAGATAATTCGCACCACCAACGACAACTAGTTTTCCTCACGGGACGTAGTTGTCATCGGCGTGGATCCGTCAGGCGTCGGCACCTCCCCAGGTGTTGGGATCTGGTGGAGGTCTGCCCAAGCGAAGGTCATCCGCAACGACTGCGGGTACAATTGCAGGCCCTATGAGCGGTCGTGTAGTTCACGTACTCTCGCATGGTCGATGATGACGATGTCGCCCGCTCGGAGTTCTGATGCGTTTCAACTCTGCCTTCCGCCGCGAGCTGCTCGCGACACCTATGCAGCGCTCCGGCCATGTTCATTGGGTGGTTTTCGATGTCCGCGCTAACGGATGGGCGCAGATGCGGAGGGAGGTGAAGGAGTTCCTCCAGCGCGATTACGCGGCCTACCGCGCTGAGGTCACCCACGTGCACGGATGGGGAGAGTAGAGCTATTGCGTCCGTCCCTTCCCCTGGATTTGGTCGACCGTGTGGTCGCTCGTCACCCGTTGCCGGTGGCGGACGCAGTGGAAGCGCTGGCCGCCGCGGAGGGGCCGCACGAGGCCCGCGACCGGGTGGTGGAGGTGTTTCGCGCGTGTATCCGTCTGCTCTCGGCGGTGGCGTTGTCGGCGCGGCTGCAGTACGGCCCGGGTCCTTCGGGGGAGTCGCAGCAGGTACCCGGTCTCCTGAAGAGCCTCCAGCGGCGGGGTCTGACGGATGGTCAGTGGGTCGGGCTGGCACGGGAGCTGACCCGTTCATGGGCGTCGGAGCGGGAGCGGTACGCGCTCCCTGGTTTGGTGGCGTGTTTCCACGGGGACAAGCGCTTCAAGAAGACGCTGGATGCGTTGCTGAAGATGCGGAAGGCGGAGACGGTGGCGCACGGTGCGACGGGCGACGTGTCGGAGCTCCATGGGCTGCTGGCGCAGCGTCTCCCGCAGCTCGCGCAGTTGCTGGAGGCATTGGAAGGTCTGTGGGCGGAGCACACGCTGGTGGTGCCGCTGTCGGGCGTCAACGAGGAGGGTCCTCAGGGCGCTTGGCGGCTGATGGGTACCACGCCCATCCGCGGACGGTGGCGTCGGCTGGCACTCGAGGCGGGGATTCGTCTTCCGCCGGGCCAGCCGGTGCTCCTGGGTGCTGCGGGCGAGCCGAAGGTGGCCTTGCACCCGGTGTTATCGTTCCGGCGTCCGTCGCCGGAAGCCACCGAGGAGCTGTTCTTCCTGGAAGGCGGGCATCGGCGGGGCGCACGGTACGTGTCGCTTCCGGCGATGTCCGAGCATCGGGAGGCCGAGGCGCTGGACTTCCTGGCGGACGCCCTTGCTGAAGACGAGGCTGCCGAGGACGCGGGGCCGACGGGTCGCCCGTATCGGGGCCTGGCAGCGTTCGGCCCCGAGCACGCCTCGCTGTTCTTCGGCCGGGAAGCGCAAGCGGAGGCCTTGGCGAACCGCATCCGGGCCTACCCGCTGGTGACGGTGACGGGTCCCAGCGGAGCAGGGAAGAGCTCGCTGCTCGCGGCGGGGGTTCTGCCTCAACTGCAGGAGACGCGGACCGTATGGATGCGTCCAGGCTCGCGGCCCTGGCAGGCTCTGAAGGCGCGACTCTCCGAGGCCATGGAGGTCGAGTTCGGTGACGGCGTCGAGGCGCTCGCCCGGGGGGTTCTCGAGGCGTGCCGGCAGGACGGGGTGGAGCTGGTCCTGGTAGTCGATCAAGCCGAGGAGCTGCTGACGCTGTGTGCGGATGCCGCAGAGCGCGAGACGTTCGCGGAGGCGATTGCGGCCCTGACCTCGGATCCCGACGGCCCAGTGACCGGAGTGCTATCGGTGCGGGAGGACTTCTTCGCACGTCTGGGCACCTTGTGGGCGCTGGGGGGCAGGTACACGCGGCACGTGGAGGTGGTCAACGCCCCAGACGCCGAGGCACTGGCGCGGACGCTCGTGGGTCCGGCCTCGGTGTTCGGGGTGCAGTTCGAGGACCCGAGCCTGGTCGAGATGATGGTGAAGGCGGTGCACGGCCAGCCCGCTGCGCTGGCGTTGCTGCAGTTCTGTGCCGACCAGCTCTGGGAGTCGCGAGACCGCATCTGGAAGCGGCTGACCTGGGATGCGTACCGGGCCCTGGGCGGGGTCGAGGGGGCGCTGGCCTCCCATGCGGACGCAGTGTTTGACGGTCTCACTCCGGCTCAGCAGGAGCGGGCCCGGAACGTGTTGCTGCAGCTGGTGACGGGAGAGCGCACCCGGGCGGTGGTCCCGCGCAACGAGCTGGCTGGCGAGCACGACGAGGAGGCGGTGCTGGACCGGCTCATCGAGGCCCGAATGCTTGCGGTGAGGGAGGGCGAGGACGGCACCCCCCAGGTGGAGCTGGTGCACGAGGCGCTTCTCGTACACTGGGACCGTCTGGCGGGCTGGCTCGCGGAGGACCGGGAGGGCCAGCGGCTGCGGCAGGCGGTGACGCAGGCGTCGCGGGAGTGGGAGAGTCGAGGGCGGCCGCCGGGGCTGCTCTGGCGGGACGAGGCGCTGGAGGAGCTGAGCGTATGGCGCCGTCGGGCTTCGCTGACGCAGCTGCAGCGGGCGTTTGCGGAGGCGAGCGAGGCGCAGGATGAGCGCGAACGGACGAGGAGACGGCGGCTGGTGTCGGGCACACTGGCGGGGATGGGCGCGGTGGTGGTCGTGGTCTCGGGATTGGGATGGGTGGCGTGGGCTCGCAGTGTGGAAGCTACCGAGCAAGCGGCGCGTGCCGAAGCCGAAGCGGCGCGAGCAGTCGAACAGGCCGAGGCTGCCCGGCAATCCAGGATAATCGCCCTCATCGAGGAGAGTCAGGATCCCACACGTGCTGCCGGCTGGCTGATGAGTGGTCTCGACCGTACCCATCCCAGGTGGGCGGGGCTCTCGGCGAAGACTGCATCGTCGAAGCTCGCGTACGCCGTGGGGGAGGGGCACGATGATCGCATCTTTTCCGTTGCGTACAGCCCGGACGGTCGACGTGTGGTGACGGCGAGCCGGGACAGCACGGCCCGGATCTGGGCCGTCGATGGCTCGGCCGAGCCGGTGGTGCTCCGGGGACACGAGGGCTTCGTCTGGTCTGCCGCCTTTGGTCCGGAGGGGCGGCGTGTGGTCACGACGTCAACCGACGGCACCGCACGGGTCTGGGATGTGCATGGTAACGAAGAGCCGGTGGTGCTTCACGGGCACGGGGGCTGGGTCTGGGGGGCGGCGTTCAGTCCTGATGGAAAGCTAGTTGTAACGGGGTCAGACGACGGCACCGCTCGGATCTGGCAGGCGGATGGCAGTGGCGATCCTGTCGTTCTCTCAGGTCATTCGGGCGAGGTTCGCACCGTGTCGTTCAGTCCGGACGGTGCTCGAGTGTTGACGGCAAGCAGAGATGGCACTGCTCGAGTCTGGCGCGTCGACGAGTCGAAAGGGCCTGTGATCGTGATGGGTCGTGAGGAACCCTCGAATGCGTTGAACGCGGCCTCCTACAGCCTTGATGGGGAATGGGTCCTGATGGGGTCCGAGGACGGTACCGGGCGAGTGTGGCGCGCGGATGGAACCGGGGGGCCGGTTGTCTTGGAGGGCCATGCCGGTGGCGTCACCGTTGCCCGATTCAGTCAGGATGGAGACCGTGTGTTGACGGGCGGACGCGATGGCACGGTTCGAGTCTGGCGGGCAAATGGACGCGGAGAGGCGGTGATTCTCGATGGCCACACGGACGAGGTCTCTGACGCAGCCTTCAGCCCGGATGGCTCGCGAATCGTGACGGTGTCGTACGATGGAACGCTGTTGAGTTGGCCGGCAGATGGTAGCGGGGCTCCGAGGAGCCTCTCCGATGCCATTGGCGCTGGGTGGGGGGCGTCAGTCGTGTACAGCATGGACGGCGGCGAGCTTGCCGTTGCTGGCCCGGACGGGACCGTGCGGGTCTTCCGGGCCGGTGACCCACGGGAGCCTGTGACACTCGATTGGCGCGAGCGCCCTGTAGAGAAGGCTACCTTCAGCTCGGATGGTTCGCGGGTAGTCACGGCCTCACGCAATGGTCTCGTGTTGGTCTGGCGGGCCGACGGAACGGGGGAGCCTGTGGTGCTCAAGGGCCATGCCGGCTCAGTGTCTTCGGCGTCATTCAGTCCGGATGGTGAGCGGGTGGTGACGGCGTCGGTGGATGGCACGACGCGTGTGTGGCTTGCAGACGGAAGCGGGGACCCGGTCGTGTTGGAGCGGCACGCGGAACCGGTGAACACAGCGTCTTTCTCTCGCGATGGCTCGATGATCGTCACGGGCTCCCAGGACGGGACAGCGCGTGTGTGGAGAATCCCTGGCTCGAGTGAGCCGCTCGTGCTCGACGGGCACGACGACGCCGTCAATTCGGCTACCTTCGATCCTGAGGGGTTGCGGGTACTCACCGCGTCTTCGGATGGAACCGCTCGGGTCTGGACTCTGGATGCCTCCAGGGACCCGGTGATCTTGGCGGGACACGCCGACGTGGTCCAGGTGGCGGCATTCAGTCCGGACGGGTCCCGGGTCATCACGGCTTCACAGGATGGGTCAGCTCGGATCTGGCGCGCAGATGGTGGCGGCAAGCCAATCGTGCTGGAAGGACACGAAGGCCCTCTCACGGATGCGTCGTTCGACTCGGACGGGACGCACGTTGTGACGACGTCCTTCGACGGAGGGGTGAGGGTGTGGCCGGCAGGGGAGCGTGGCGAGGCCATGGAATTCGTGACGGGGGAAGGGGCGACGGCGGCTTCGTTTGGACCGCGGGATGAGCGCGTCGTTGCTGCGGTGTCCGTTGGCGGTGTCACTGTCTGGCATCTCGACGGTTCGCAGGAGCCGATGACTCTCAAGGGTCGCGATGGTTGGATGTCGGGCGCATCGTTCAGCCCGCAGGGCGACCGGGTGCTCACTTCACACGGGACGATCTGGCGGGTGGGTGCGGAGGCGCTGTACGACTACCTTCGGTCGGCTACGACGTACTGCCCGTCGGTTGCGGACCGGATGGAGCTCCTCGCCGACCCGCGCGGGCGCGCGGAGCGCGAATACGCGGCCTGCCGCGCTGAGGTCGCCCGCGTGCACGGGTGGCAGGGTAGAGCCAAAGCGCCCGTCCCCTTCCCGTGATTGGTCGACGGTGGTCTGGATGCTGTGGAAGTGCATGGTGGCCGGGCCTTTCACCGCGCCGCCGCGGCACAGCGCTCGTCCGCGTCGAGTACTCTGTCATGGTCGACGATGATGTCGCCTGATCAGAGATCCGATTGCATTTCACCTCTACCTTCCGCCGCCAGCAGCTCGCGGCACTCCTGCGGCGATCTAACCATGTTCAGTGGGTAGTTTTCGAGGTCCGAGCGAACGGATGGGAGCAGGTGCGGAGAGAGGTGAAGAAGTTCCTGGAACGCCCGGACACGACCTTCGATCTCACGGTCCACTGGAGTGGAGGGAGCATTTCGGCCGAGAAGGCTGCCCGATGGAAGGACATTGTCCGCGACCTGGAACCCTTCTCCCGTCGCGCTCGATTCAGGCTTTGGAGTATGGGCAGCGGGTTGATGCACGCGAAGGTGTACGCGGGCCTCAGGGCGGGCATGGTCACGCGGCTGTTGCTCGGCTCCGGCAACCTCAGCGATCAAGCGCTGGGAGACAGTGTCGAAGCCATGGTGGAGGTCGATGACCCCCCGGCGCAACGCGAGTTCCTCGAGTTCCTTGCGAAAGCTCGCGCGTTCCCCCCGCAGACGCTCGAATCGATTCAGCGGCTCGTATTGGACCCGCAGCCGGAGGGACTCGGTGATTCCGTTCCCCGGTTGCAGATTGGGCACGTGAGAGACACGTTTCCGCTGTCGCGGGTCATCCTGAATCCCGTGGACTTCGACATCCCGACTGGCAAGTAGCTGTCCGGTGGTCGGCTGAACCTGCATCGGCGGTCGTACCTGTCGTTCGACCTGCTCGATCTCATCAGCCCGTCTGCGGCCAAGGTCCTGAAGAGGGTCCGAACGCGCGTGAATCCGGAGCACTCCGCCTGGGTGCTGCGCTATCTGACCCTGCGAACGCCGATCGGGCTCGTCGTGCCTCCCGATCAGGCTCGAGCCGTGAGAGAGGCCATCGCGGCGCAGCACAAGCGGGCTCGAAAGGCGATGCAGTCGCTGGGCGAGAGGTTCGGAAAGCCGGAGCAGAAGCGGCTGAAGGCGTGGGCGAAAGAACTCTGCGGCAAGCTGGATGTGTCGGACTGGAAGCGGACCCAGATCCGCCGCAAGCTGTCGACCAGCCTGGTAGAACGTGCTGGAGAAGCGTGGCACCCCATGAGTAGACGGCTCGCGATCCGGCTGGTGATGCACCTGGTACCGGACTTCAAGGACGAGGTCGCCATGCTCCATCTGCGAAACGACTTGGTGATCGCTCTGCTGGGGTTGGTGGGCAGTCTGTCTGGAGACCGGCGTGTGAAGACGAAAGAAACTCGACTGAAGCGCGTCGACCAGCTTCGAGCATTGAATCGTACGGCGCAGTCACGACGAGTCGACCAGTTCCTGAACCGCCTGCGAGAGGCCGGGGACAAGCGGCGAGCGCAGTTGGTGACCGACGTGCGGTCGTACGAGCTGAGAAGACGAAGCTGGTTGGCGTCGTCCCCGTCGGAACTCCGACGTGGCCTGGAAGGAGATCGCTTGCCGATCCCCTAGAATGGGGCACGCTAGTGTGGGAGTTGGACGTGGCAAAGTGGACGGTGAACGAAGGCGGCGGTGCCCCGAACCGCTACTTCTCGACGAAGCGCACGGAAGAGGTCCTGGACCTACGTCTGGAGTGGACGCGACTGGACGGGACTCGGGTCGTCCTGGGCCGCTACCGTCTGCCGCTGGCCGAGCTCGCGGCTGATGGTGCCGTTCGGCAGCGAGACGATGGCCTGGGGTACGACGTACAGATCCGCGTCATCGATGGTGTGCCCCACCTGAGTCTGAATCGAGACGTCGAGTGCAGGATGTCGCGCTACAAGGTGTGATGGTCCGCGGCCTCCTACTGTCTGGGACGACGCGGCGTTCACAAACCCCTGAAAACGTTGATGTTGGGCGCCCGCTTCCGATGCGCGAAGCGTTCATCCGTGCGACGATGTGCGCCGGTGCCATGGAGGAATCATGCGTGTGCTGGGAGTGGACCCGGCGGCTGGGAAGCCATCAGTGTGGTTTGACGGCAGCGACTTCGGGCGGGGCAGGGTGCCGAAACTTCGCGCCGTACTCGAAAAGGAGGGGCCCGTTCTGGTGTGCTGGGACGCACCGCTGACGGGCCCAGAAGATCCGGATTCGGAAAATCCCACAAGTCTGACACAGCGAAGGATCGAGAGCGCGTTTGCGTCCGTTGTGGGTGGCGTTCCTGGCGTGTCGGTATTGCCGTACTGCGGCTTGTCACACTGGACCATCAGTCAGACCTTGCTGGGGCTGCCCAGGGTCGGTCCGTACAACTGCGCGACGGGCCTGCCGTTCCGGCTGGTATTCGAGCCGCCGGAGCCAAGCGAGCGCGCGATTGTCGAAGTACATCCGACGCTGGCGTTGTGGTGGTTGCTGCCTGAGGAGCAGTGGCGCCAGTACAAGGGACTGACGAGTAGTGACGAGCTGCCTCGCAGAGCGCGGATGGAGGCATCCGTGCAGCACATGGGAGCGTACCTCATCGAGCAGTTCAAACTACTGGAGGACGCACCCCTCCCGACCGATGACGATCAGCTAGACGCCATGGTGGCGTGGCTGCTCGGCAGCATGTGGATGGCCGGCAGCGACGACATCGAGATGGTGGGCGACCGCCAGGCCGGCGGCTTTCTGATGCATCAGAGCGCTCGACCCTTCCCCCTGTGCCTTGATGCTTAGGCGGGTCCTGTCGCTCGACGAACGAGCTGCGCAGCGAAGATGTGACATGGACGGCGTGTTTCCAGGGATCGAACCGTTGAAGCCCGATGGCCCCAGCCGGGGTGAGTGGTGAGGCGGCGTCGCTGGAATCAACCTGGAATGGAAGAAGGAGTTCCGGAGCCGTTCGCCGAGCGTGAGCTGCAGCTGGTTCGCGTGGTTCTCATTGTGGAGCGAGACAAGCTCGAGCTTCGAGGACCTGTGGGTCGGTTTCTCCAAGATGTCAGCATGACGCTGGATGGGTTCCTGGATGAGGTGTGGCCCGATGGCCAGGCCTCGACGTTCTACGCCAGCAACGTTGGCCGCGACCCCAACGGTCCAGACCACTTCTTGAATCTCCTCTTACGCCCTGTCGCTGAAGGTCCCCGCGCGATGGACTGGAGCATCGGCGGTATGACCCTCGGACTCTCGGTGTACCGCAAGCAAGGGCAACTGAGGGTCAGTCGTGTCGAGCTCACTCCCCACGTGAAGCCCCGAGACTTCGAGGTGCGCATCGTGGCACCGGTCCTCTGGGACAACCCAGAGCGGTTCATGGAGCGAACCGACTTCGACAAGCTCGGTGTTCTTCCATTTCATCGTGCGCACGCCCACACGCGGTTGGAGGAGTGGCGTCGCTATCTGAAGTGGAAGGAAGACATCATCTACGAAAAGCAGGTGAGCATCCCGTTCGAAACATGGCGATGGGAGAACAGCGAACACAGCGTCGTTGCGTTCCTCGTCCACAAGAGGGACCGTCCGGCTGGCAGGGTGGAGGGCCTCTCGCTGGGTGTGACGGAGGACGACGGGGATGAGGACGACGACGAAAACGACGACCGCGATGATGGGTCCCGCCGGCGGCGAAAGCGTCCGCCGAGGGTGACGGATCTCGGGGAGGTCGAGTGGGCCGGATTGCTGGATCGTCACAAGCCGTGGGATGTGAATTGGGGCGATGTGGTTGTCGACCGCGGTCATGGCAAGATCTGCATTCGCCTCGACGAAGAGACCATCGAGGAGCTTCGGCGCGGAGGACTGCCTGAACGCGGTCGACTGGTTTCGAGCATCGCCGGAGACCTTGGCCCCATCCGGAACCAGCAGGGTGGTGTCGAGCGGATGAAGCGCAGCCAGGGGTTCTCGCCGCGGCTCGCCGACTTCATCTTCAGCTCGCAGAGCGCCAGTGTGCCGAGCGAGATTCCAGTGCTGGAGGCGCTCCCTGGGGCTGGGACCCTCAACCCTGGTCAGAGTGCAGCAGTCGCCAAGGCGTTGGCCGCTCCAGATCTGTGCTTGGTGCAGGGGCCCCCGGGAACGGGCAAAACGACGGTCATCGCAGAGATCTGCCTACGCGCCGCCAAGAAGGGTCAGCGAGTTCTTGTTGCGTCCCAGACGAACCTCGCGGTCGACAATGCACTTGCGCGGCTCGCCGAGGTCCCATGGGTGCGTCCACTTCGATTGGGTCGCCCGGATCGAGTGGATGAGGAGTTCAAGGTGTTCCTCGCCGACAACGTGGTGGACCGCTGGTTCGGGTCCATCGCCGACCAGTGTCGCGTCCGTTTGCGCGCTGGGAGGCAGGCGGAGGACGAACTCTCACGGCTCGAGGAAGCTCTGCGCGAAATGCAGGCCTCGCTACGACAATTCGAGGAAGCGAACCGACGAACGGTGCAGTCGGCGGCCGACGCCCAGCAGCACCAAGAAGCCCAACAGCAGTACTCCGAGCTGGCTGCGGCGCGGCAGAATCGAGTCCACGAGCTGCGAAGCGAGGTGAACAGGCTGGACGGCGTCATCCGATGGTCGGTCGGTGAAGGCCCGCTACCCTCTGAAGCCCGTTTGCGGACGTTTCGCGGTCATTCCTTGGCGTACCTAGAGAACCAGCGCGCACGCCAAGACGCTCTGGAAGGAGTTGTGTCGGCTTTGAATCCGGCAGCGACTGGAGGCGCCACAGATACCGCTGCGGCCGCCGAGATCCGGGGGCTCCGCGCGGAGAAGAGCACGCTTGTCGACTCGGACGAGTTGGCCGACATGCAGCGGCTTCGGATGGTGAACAAGCGGCTCAAGAAGCTCTCGGGGGACGGCTGGAATTCGACCACAACGAAGCTTCACCGGGCTGCCCGAGGGGCATGGCCCGCCGATCTCCCATGGGACATCCAACAGGTTGTTGACGCTTTGAGGCCTGATGCCGAGGTTCGTGCTGCAATGTTGCGCGCGCGCGAGCTCGCGGACCAGGAGCTCGCCGTGGGCGTCGAAGCTGCTCGAGCGATCTCACAGAGCACGGCACACTGGAGGACGCTCATCGCCACGGAGCAGCAAGCCTTGGTCGACGCAGAGAGAGAGCTCCTCTCGGCAGAGGAGAACCGCGACCGGGCTCTCGCGGATCGGGAGGCAGCCTCGGCTCGGCATCGGGAAGCGTTGGAAGAGGTGCAGGCGGCGAAGCGGCGGTGGGACGAAGCCTTTCGCTGGATTTGGGAGTCCGTCGAACCCTATCCGCCGTCCTTGGAGGGCTACGACGCTTCGGCCCAGCGACTGGAGCAACTTCAGGAGGAGCGTGGTCCGCAGGTGTTGCGCGCGACGAGATGGCGACAGGTCCAGGAGGAGTGGGCGGATCGACTGGCTCGAGCCTTCAGCGCTCGCCAGAACTGACCCCTTCCTGCTCGTCAGAACTGCCCCCCCGAGATCGGTCGGCTGGGCGGCATCCCCCTCGAGCTACTGGCATACCGCCCTCTCCGCCTCCGGCAAGGTCGGGAGCACCCTTCGCGCCGAGCAAGCTCGGCCCTGCAGGGACCCGCTCCCTCCCCTGCCTCCGTCTCCGTGGGCTCGGTAGGCGGCCAGCACGAGGAGCATGCAGCCCTGTGGCCTGACGCGTGGTACACTGCCGGTCGCCCGAACACGGCAGCCGTACGCCGTGTTCGCCCCCGCGAACAGGCGTTCGCCCCCGCGAACGTGGGGGGTCATTTTTGGCGAGCGGAAGGGGGTCACTTTTGGCGAGCGCTCAAGGCTCGAGCGACGGAAACCGACCGCGACCATCTCCAGGCTCTGTACGTTCGGCACTCCAACGTGGTGGGGATGACGTGCAACGAGGCGGGCAAGCGATCGACGTGGCAAGACTCGGGATTTCGGCCATTCGACATCGTCATCGTCGATGAGGTCAGCAAGGCCACGCCACCCGAGCTCATCCTTCCTCTACTGCTCGGCGAGAAGGCGATCCTAGTGGGAGACCATCGCCAGCTTCCTCCGATGTTCCGCGAGCGGGTCTCCTTCGGCGATGCCGCTGATGATGGGGCACTCAACCGCGAGGACGTCGAGCGTTTTCGAAGAATGGTCACGTCGAGCCTCTTCGAAGAGCTGTTCGAGCAGGCGCCTGATGAGATCAAGGCCATGCTGTGGACGCAGTACCGCATGCATCCACAGGTCATGGACGCGGTGAACGAGTTCTACGAAGGGCACCTCGAAGCCGGGCCGAGCCGCGAGGCGCTGGCGCAGGCTCGCGATCATCGCCTGTATGTCGAGGGAGACCGTGGGGAGGGGCTCATTCGGGCGCAGGACCACCTGGTGTGGATCGACTCTTCGCGCCGGGCGAACGGAGACCGGTGTTGGGAGGAGCAGCGGGGGACTTCGAAGGTCAACTCCCTCGAGGTGGAGATCATTTGTTCGGCGCTGGTACGGCTGGGGCGGGCACTGCGGCAGCAAGGCTTGGGGCGCACCTGCGAACTCACCCTCCCGGCGAATCCGGGGACCACCTGGCGTCAGGCCGTGAGCGAATTGCTTCCGGACGTTTCCGAAGAGACCCTGGCCGAGCTGTTCCAGGAGCGGCGTATCAGAGTGGGTGGGCGTGCCCAGAGGGGAGACGCGCCCGCTCGCGCCGGGGCGGTGGTGGAGGTGCGGCGCCAGAAGGAGGTGGGCGTCATCTCGTTCTACGGAGCACAGCTGGGAGAGCTTCGAAAGGAGATCGATCGAGTTCGTGACAAACACGACGAGCTGGACACCATGGAGATCCGTACGAACACCGTCGACCGCTTTCAGGGTATGGAGAAACCGATCGTGCTGGTGAGCCTCGTGCGCTCGAAGAAGGGGGGGCTTGGCCCCTTCGTTCGGGAGTTTCAACGAATCAACGTGGCGTTGTCCCGAGCTCGTCAGTTGCTCGTCGTGGTGGGCGCCGAGGAGACCTGGCGCCGCGCAGGGGTTCCGTTGCCACCCCTGGATGGGGGTGAGGTCCGCGACGTCGCGGTCTACCGGAACATCCTCGAGCTGGCGCGACAGCGAGGTGGGAGGCGCCTTGCGCGACAGTTCCTTGGCTGAAGAGCCCAGCATCGTGTGGTTTCGCACCACGATCTGGTGGCCGGTCGAGCAGGTGCCCGTGGTTCTGGAAGTCGTCCATCCACGAAAGCTGACTGTGCTTGAGTGGGCCGTCCTCCGGGTGATGGAGGCGTTCGAGAACTCACCTCCGCCGCTGGAGGAGGTGGCGTTGGAGCTGGGCATCGCGGACAGCGTGTTCTTGACGGACACGGTGCGCGATGTTGTTCGCCTCCGCGCCCTGGAGGCCTCCGACGAGGGTTGGGCCGAGCTCGCTGATCTCTCGTTCACATCGAGGGGGCGTGAGCTGTTCGACAAAGGGCAGATCGAAGGGGAGCCTGCCGAGCACGGAGTGACACTCTTCTTCGATGCGTTGACCGATCGGGATCTGCAGAAACCCTCTGTGCTGCGGTCGAACCCTTCGAATCCGTTTCCGCCGGACAAGGGCTCGTTCACGGAGCGTGAGGGGGTCGGCCTGGACCGGACCCGTGAGATCGTTCGCCGGTTTCACCCTGAGCTCGTTGGTCGAGGAGGAGAAGTGACCAAGGTCACACTCCGACCTGACGCCGCATTGGTTGAATGGCTCGAGATGGACCTGGCGTTTCACCTGTCGGAGAAGGGGGAGCTCGAACTCGCCTGCCCGGCCGCTACGGACGACCGGCTCGCTCGATTGGTCGATGCGGAACCGGGGATACTGTTTCCCACAGCGCACGTGACCGAGACATGGCCAAGCGAATCGGTTGACCACGAGGCGGATGACTACGATCGTTGGTGGGCTGCGGTCCGGCGGACCGTGCCAGTCCACGCGGTGGAGTCCCATGTCTTGCGGATACTTCGTGGCACGACTGGAGTGGCGTACCTCCACGCAGGGTGGTGCAGCAACACCAAGGTCCTCGACGCCGCACGAGAGCTCGCGCATCGTGGGGGTGTGGCGTTCATCGTGGGTGGGAACACCACGAGCGTGGAACTTCTGGGACCCCGGAGTCGGCTCGGCATTCTTGCGTCCATAGCCGTGGAGGGCCCTGTCGCAGCGGCCCTGACGGATGGGAAACAGGGCATCACCGTCGACCGGGTGCGACTCCGGTGGGGCGGGGTGTCGGTGCCGGTCGAGTTGGCCGGAACGCTGCGTGTCGATGCGGCGTCTGCGCTTCGGCAACGGCTGCGAGAACGTGTCCTCGATGCGTTGCCCATCGCGTTGGATGGACCCGTTCCAGAGCCACGGTTGTCGCCCGATGGAGACGCAGAGCGTACGGCAGAAGAGCGGCTGCGGTCGCCCTCCATCGCGAGGGCGGTCGCCCGTCTCGCCTCGTCAGGTGCTCGCGATGACTTCGAGGCGTGCACCCGCGTTGCGGCGCACGAGTGCCCTGGACCAGAGCGCGTGGCGTTGTTGCGTCGACTGGCCGCGGTCGGGATGCGTTTCGTACAGGGATTGGACGCGTCCGCAGCGCTTCGTCCCGCGCTTGCAGCCTGGCACGCGCTGCTGAAGCAGGTCGACGGTAGTGGTTCCTGCACCCGCGTGCTCATCGACCTCGCACCCGATGATGGCCTGGACGATCTCGTCGTGGCTGTGGTCGAGGCCATACGCGACTGCCGTGGATTGGAGCAGCAGGTCGAAGCGGTGTTGCGCCTGCGCGAATTGGCCGACCAGAGATGGGGACGTGGACGGTGTGAAGGCGTTAAGGCCTACCAGGATCTTCGAGATGCGTTGGTGCGGTCCACAGATGATGTCGAAACGGCTACCCGCATCGCCATCGCCGAACGCCTGATGAATCCAGAACAGTTGCTGCAGTGGGCTGAGGGCGAAGTGGCGCGACTACCCCCTCCAGTCGATGGTCGAACACTCGTGGCATGGACGGATGGGGTGCTGCCGTTCGCGGATCTGGTCGGCACGCTCATTCGTGAGGAGGCGAGCGAGCACCTCAGGGGCCTGGTTGCTCAATCGCCGGCAGAGGAGCATCCAGAGTTCCTGCGAGCCGGAGCACGCGTGCTGGGGCCGGCGAGCTTGCTCGAGGTGCTGGTCCATCCCTCGATGTCACCCACCGAGATCCTCGTGGCCAGTATGCGGATCCGTGAAGCGGGACTGGAGCAGGACGGTCGCGCAGTGGCTGCCCACGTTGCGAGGGTACTCCCAGACCCGGATGCCGTGGGTACCACCCGCGATCTCTCCGACCGCGTGAGCTGGTTGCAGGAGAAGGGCGCCACTCGTCCGGAACTTCGCCGCTTGGGTCAGGAGTGGTCGGAGGAGGTCATTGCTGCGCTCCCTCCACCGAAGGGGGCGGACGCTCTCATCTGGTGGCTCGGCGAGCTCGTACCGATGGTACCTCTGCTCCGCGAACCCTCGGCACTGGCCAGCACACAGCTCTCGCGATTCGCCCAGGAGCTTCGCTTGGCGCGCGAGCACAACACGCAGCTCTGGCATCAGGTGAAGGCCGCTTGGTCGGAGCTGGGGCAGGGGGAAGCAAAGCTGTCCGAGCTGCTGGACTCCATGAGCATCGTCGGGAGGCAGCCCGGATCCGGGTCCAAGCGAAAGAAGAAGAAAAAGAAGAAGCGGAGGCGCAAGTGAGCATGTCTGGACGTCGGCAGTTGGAGCTGGAGCGGGCCAGGCGAGAAGCGCTGAGGCTGGAACAGGTGCGCAACGAGTGCACCAAACTCGCGAGCGCCTGCGATCGGCTGCTGGCCGAAGTTCGAGATGTCGCGGTACAGCAGCTGGCGGCCGCCGATCTCCGCCAGTGCGTCGAACGATTGAGGGAGGTGAAGACCTCGATCCAGAAAGAGCCCGATGTCTCGAGAACCGAGCTTGAGTCGATCGCGTCTCACATTCAGCTGGCAGTCACGCGAGCTGAAGCAGGAGCGCGACAATGGAGCGAGGCACAAGTCGAAGTCATCGCGGAGGCACGACGTACCCGCACACTCGCCGAGTCCACCAAGCGGGGCCAAGCAGCCCAACGGCTTGCTGATCGATCCGTGGAGCTCGCTGAACAGGGGAGCCTGGAGCAGTCCGCGCAACTCGCTTCGGAGGCGCGAACGGCGACACGAACGGCGTGCGATGCTGTTCTGGACGAGCGGGTGAGACGCGAAGTCGTGAAGAGTTTGGTGACGACGCTCAAGGGCATGGGTTTTGTGCTGGTCGGACCAACCCTCGAGGACGGACGGGTCGTGCTCGAGGGTCGCCTCACGAGTGGACGACGCGCCCGTTTCGAAGTCCATCTCGATGGCGAGATGGAGTTCGACCTCGATGGCTATGAAGGCCGGAAGTGTGCGGAGGACATGGAGAAGGTGGAGGTCTCGCTCCGAGATCGATTCGGGGTTCGCCTCGGACCACCGCAGGTGATCTGGAAGAATCCGGACCGCATCAGCAAGGGGGCACGAGGGGTGCCCTCGAGCGGCCAGAAGAGGAAGTGAGCGTGACGACGCCTTCTACATCGGGTGCGCCAGAGTGGATCGATACGGTTGAACGCGAAGCACGTGTCCGGTCGGGGCTGGTGCTGTACGGCAACACACGCGACCTGCACTGGTCAGCCTCGTCGGCCGACTACCGGACGCTTCCCTCGCTGCTTCGGGACACGATGAAGGCCCGGTTTGGCATCCGTGCCACCTGGGATCAGGTGGATGGATTGCGTTTCGCGTCGGACGCATGCGCACGTCGGTGGGACGATGCGTTGAAGGCGACGCTGGGGGGAGCGGCCGACGAGCAAAACGCCTACGACCTCGGAGAAGTCGAAGACGATGACCACACCGCTCGGGTTCAGATCGAGCTCGCCGAACTGTTGGGTCAGTACCGTGCGGTCTTGTCGGAAGGAACGGTCCGTCCATTGCTGGTCATCGACTGGTCGCATCTACTCGTCACTCAACCCGCACACCCAGATGCCGGAGAGCGGGGCTGGCTGATGCAGCTCGGCAAAGCACTGGTGGGAGAGTCGGTACAGCGCGTGGATTCTGATCGACTTCGACAGGGAGGCGGTCTGCTCGTCGTCGTCAGTGCCAGTCTGGGTGCCGTCCCTCCCGTGCTGTATCAAGGAGAGCCACGTGTTCGTCTATTGACCATTCCCGTCCCTTCTCGCTCCGAACGTCGCAGGTTCTTCGCTCGCCACGCAGACGACTTCGAGGTGAAGGTGCCGCGGCTGGCGCCCGGGCAGTTGGAATCGGACCGAGGAGCACGCGTGGCAGCCCTCGCGGAGCTCTCCGACCAGCTCACGATCGCGGACCTCCTTCAGGTGGTGAAGCTGGCCCGCACTCTCCCGGAGCCACTTCGGCCCGATCGCCTGCTGAACCTCTACCGATTCGGTGATCAACGCTCACCGTGGGAGGAGCTGTCGGAGGAGAGGCTCGGACGGGTGGATGAGACGCTCCAGCAGAGGGTGGTCGGGCAGGACACCGCGGTCGACCACGTGTCGACGATGATCATCCGTGCGTGGCTCGGACTGGCCGGACTTCAGCACTCGGCCCGGCGAAGCAAGCCGAAGGGCACACTGTTCTTCGTTGGGCCCACCGGCGTGGGCAAGACAGAGCTGGCCAAGGCATGCGCGGAGTTCCTGTTCGGGGATGAGTCGGCCTGCATCCGCTTCGACATGAGCGAGTTCAACCACGAGCACAGCGACCAGCGGCTCGTCGGAGCTCCGCCTGGCTATGTCGGATTCGAAGAGGGGGGGCAGCTCACCAATGCCGTGCGCGCGCGTCCCTTCTCCGTGTTGTTGTTCGACGAGATCGAGAAGGCTCACGGACGAGTGCTGGACAAGTTCCTGCAGATCCTCGAAGACGGTCGCCTCACAGATGGCCGTGGCGAGACAGCGTGGTTCAGCGAGACTGTGATCATCTTCACAAGCAACATCGGTGCCTCGGAGGTTCCCGACAAGGATTCTGCGGCCGAATACGAGCGACACTTTCGGACCGCTGTCGAGAATCACTTTGTGCAGCAGCTCGGTCGCCCGGAGCTCCTGAACCGACTCGGCGACAACATCGTCGTGTTTCAGGCCATCCAGGATGAGAGTCTGCGCCGACGCATTCTTCGAAAGAAGTTCGGGCCGCTGGAGGAGCATCTGAAGGAGCGTTGGGGAGTTCGCCTCGACATCGAGGATGCAGTGGTCGACCGCCTGGTTGCGATGGCTCGCGCCGACCACGGGGGACGTGGTCTGCTCAACGCGGTGGAACGAGAGCTGGTCAATCCGATGGCACGGTTCCTGTTCGATCACCACATCAAGCTCCGGCGAGGGCGGACCGTCCGCGTTCACCTGGATGGGAAGCTGATCGAGTTCGAGCTCCAGGATGGCTGACGCGCTGCTCAACGTGAGCGCGGTGCGTCCCCGAACCGCCACGAACGGACCAGGCTGGCGTGCGGCTGTCTGGGTTCAGGGGTGTTCATTGGGCTGTCCGGGGTGCTTCAATCCCAGCACCCACGCACATGAGGCGCGGCGCTTCTGGGTGCCCGAGCAGCTCGCTGAGCGGATGATGGATCGCGACGTCGAGGGCATCTCCATCTTGGGTGGTGAGCCCTTCGAACAGGCGGCGGCGTGCGCGCGCCTTGCGCGGCGCGCGCGGGAGCTGGGTGGGTCGGTTGTGACCTACAGCGGCTACACCCACGGCTACCTGGCTGGTTCGGACCTCCCCGAGGTCCGCGCACTGTTGGCAGAGACGGACATGCTTGTCGCGGGCCCCTATGTGGAAAGTCTTCGAACAGACGGGCGGGCGTGGCACGGCAGTTCGAATCAGGAACTGGTGTTCCTGACGGACCGCTACGACGAACGCGCGCTCGTTGAGGCGCAGGCCTTGCCGGTCGTGGAGGGGTGGTCGGATGGTCGCGTGGTCGACTGGTCCGGGATTCCCGCACTCACGGGCGAGGCAGCGCCGGTGTTGAAGGTTCCGTGGGACGGGTAGGGAAGTGACCTTCCTCACCCGTTCCAGACGGTTGCAGCAACCACGACCTCGCGGAAGCAAGACAGCTGCGGATGCCACTACTGTCAGTGCCTCACCACTGCTGACGTCTTCGCTGGCACTGCTGACCTCTTCGCTGGAAGAATCAGCTGGTGTGGCCGACCCCTCCTGCCTCTCCCGCCGAGAACAACCCAACCGTCAACGCGGTTGCCAGAAGTGGAATCACGGCGAAGTCGAGAGTTCGACGGGCATAGCCCAGTTTGTTTGTACAGCTATCGTAGTTCGTGGTGCGAACCATGGTCACCTCCTTGTAGAGCGAGACGAGGCCGGTACTGGCCAGGAAACGGACGGAAAACGAGGCAACCGAGCTGACGATCTGGGTCCACGACATGTGAAGGAGCGACAGGAGGGCGGGCCCACTGGACACGCTTGGGCTTTCGCCCGACAAGGGGAACATACGCACTCTCGGTGCGTTGACAAGATGGGTGCCCAGATCGTGCCCAGACTCACCAGACCTCTCAGGACCAGCCCTACCTCAGCGGGTATCGAATGGAGACGACGTTCGCTTCGAGATGCCCCGTGCGACCGGCAGAACGTCGCCAAGACCTGGAACATCAGATTGAACGGGTGTATCTTTCGACTCCCGCCGCCTCCATCGGCATATTCAGGGTTCTACCGGGGTCCGCCCCGGAGTCCCGCCGCCGCTCTGAGCGAGCGGCCCAAAAAAAATCAGTGCTGCGTGTGATCTTCTCCGCGGTCGAGACGCCAACCCGATGAAGGGGGTCATTTCCGACCTCCACGACTCGGAGAAACGCCATGCGCCGCATCGTTCTACTCGCCGGAATCCTGACCGCCACACCCGCCATCGCCAGCGACTGCCCCCCCGAGCAGGAAGACGCCTCGTTCCAGCTCGACTCCCTGCGAATCGTCTGGCAGCAACTCCAGACCATCATGCGGACCGGGTCCATCAGCAACGGCCTCGGCCTGGGGCAGAGGGACCAGGCCCGTGGCAAGACTCCCCACACCGTTCAGCCGACGCGGGACTCCCAGTGTGGTCCGTCCGGCCAGGCGCCGGTCGGGGACGACCTGTTGGACCATCTCTACGAGTAGAGAAGGGGGGTTTCTCGCCTCGGAGGTCGCCCGTCGTTTACAGCCATCGATCGTGGTACACCCCGCACCGTATGGATGGACCGCTCCCGGATGCCCTCGAGCTGGCTCGCGCACTGGCGAGGGTGACCCCGGAGACGCCACCTGGGGAGCAGGCCACCCTCCTGGCCGACCTCGACCGCCTGTTCGCAGCGCATCAAGACCTCGTGTACGCCACGTGCCTGCGCTACGTCGGCAGTCCTGAGCGCGCGCGGGACCTGGCACAGGACACCCTGCTCAAGGCCTATCGCAAGCTCCCGTCGTTCCGCGGAGAGGCGCAGTTCGGGACCTGGCTCGTGGCGATTGCCCGCTACGAGTGTCTCAATGCGCTGCGGAAGCACGGCGACCAGCTCACCGAGGACGGCATCGTGGAGTCCACGGACGCCACGGCGTCGGTCCTGGCCTCGCTGCGGCGGCAGGAACGGGAGCAGTTGCTGCTGGACGCCGCGAGCGCTGTGCTGGACCCCGAAGAGCAACAGACCGTGTGGCTCCGCTACGGAGAAGGGCTGCCGCTCGGTCGGATCGACGCGCTGCTCGATCCCGATGGGTCGAGGGGGTCGAGCGGAACCCGAGGGGTCCTGCAGCGCTGCAAACGCAAGCTCAGGAAAGAGCTCCATCGACGCCTGGAGGCCCTCGGTCACGGGAGCTCCCTCTTTCGCGAGAGTCTGGATCGATGAACGGTCACCCCACCCTGCTCGAGCTCCTGGAGCACGGAGAGCGGGAAGACACGCGTGCCCACCTCGAGGCCTGTCCGGCGTGTCGAGCGCGGGTGTTGATGCTCGAGATGTGCCCGCCCGACCTCCTTCCCGGGCTCACCGAAGCACGTCGTGCCTTCGCCGACACCCGGCGGCTGGCGTCGATGTCGATCGGCCACACCTGGGGCACCGATCCCCTGCGGGAGCCCTTCGAGGCACCTCCAGACCTGGAGATCGGACGTGTCGTGGAGCGCTATGTGGTCCGCGACCGCATCGGTGCAGGCGCGATGGGCGCGCTGTATCGGGTGGAGCACACCCAGCTCGGGTCCCGCCATGCGCTGAAAGTCCTGCATCGCACGTCGGATGCTGTCCGAGGCCGGTTGATCCGCGAAGGACGCGCCCAGAGCCGTCTGCAGCACGCCAACGTGGTCCCGGTGACGGATGTGGTCGACATCGATGGAGCACCCGGGCTGATCATGGAGTTCGTGGACGGGCCGTCGTTGTCGGTGTGGTTGCGGGAGCACGGCCCTCCGACGCTGGCGACGGCCACCCGCCTCGGCGAGCAGATCATCCGGGCCGTGGCGGCCGCTCACGATGCGGGCATCGTCCATCGCGACCTGAAGCCGAGCAACGTCCTCATCGCGAGGACGGACGAGGGCCCGGCGGCCAAGGTGTGCGACTTCGGGCTGGCGCTGTCCTCCGAAGACGAAGAGGGACGGACGGGTCCGCTCGGCACGCCTGGCTACATGGCACCCGAGCAGATCCACGACGCCAGTGCCGTTGATGCCCGGAGCGATATCTTCTCCCTGGGGGCGGTCCTCTACGAGCTGGCCACGGGAGAGCGGGCGTTCACGGCACCCGACCTGCTCGGACTGTGGGCCTGCATCCGCGCCGGAGAGTACACGCCTCCGCAGGACGTCCGGCCCGACCTGCCCGAGAGCATGCTCGACGCCATCGACATCGCTCTGCAGGTCGACCCCGATGCCCGCTTCGACGACTGTCGGGAGCTGCTGGCGACCTGGCGAGGCGGGCGCCCCCTCACCGAGGAGGTCCCGCGCCCGATGTGGCCCGCGGGCGCCGAACCGCCCTCGCGTCCACCTGTGAAAGCCCCGTCATCGCGGGCCCTCTGGCTTGTTGCGGCGCTCGGCGCAGCGGCAGTGGTGGTCGCGGTCGGGTTCGGGATGCGCGGCCTGTCCACGGAGCCCGTCGCCGCCCCTCCGCCCGCCACCGATCGCGCCGATCGCCGGCTGACCGCCATCCCGGCCGAGGTCCAGATCATGGCCATGGCCCTCGCCGACGACGACACGCAGCTGCTCTACAGCGATGGTCGGGGACTCTGGCACCACGCGCTCGACACCGATGTCACCCGTCTGGTCGCACCCGGAGGCCCGTACCACGCGCTCGACTGGCTGCCGTCTCCCTCGTCGGAAGCGCTGGTGTCCGGCTGGTTCGACGGGACCCGAGGCACGTTCCGGGTCGACATCGAGACGGGCACGTTCGACCCCATCAGCGACGCCACTCCCGGGTTGATCCGGGTCGCGCCGTCCGGAGACGCGGTGGCGATGGTGCGGGACGACGGCGTGTGGACCCTGGGAATCGACGGGAGCGACGAACACCGGATCCTGGAGCACAGCAGCGGCCAGTACAGCTCGGCCATGGCGTGGTCGCCCGATGGGCGATTCCTGGCGCTGGTCGTGCAGGGCGGGAGCTCGGGAACCCCAGCCTTCGGCGCATCGACGTGAGTGACGGCCGCACCGACGTCCTCGCCGACGTTCTCGCCGAGGACCCACGCCTGGTCGCCATGGGGATGTCCGCCATCGAGTGGATGCCGGACGACCGCCTGCTCTACGCGCGCACCGCATCCCGCGACGGCCCGGCGGAGCTGCGGGCCCTGGCGGACGCGAGCACGGCTTCGTCCACGGACGGAAGCACGGTCGTCCGCACCTGGGAGGACTACGCCCTCATCCGTCTGACGCGCGGAACCGAGCGGCTCGTCGCTTCGCGCGGAACCGCCGTCCAGGACATCTGGTCCCTCGATGCTGCCGACCCGTCCACCCTCGAACTGCTCACCCGGGAGGAGTGGAGCGACCGGCCCCTCGGCTGGGACCTGGATGGCGTGGTGTTCACGTCGAATCGGGGGTCTGGCGGCCTGTTCGTCCTGGATCCGGAGGTGCCGGGTCCACCGACCCGCATCGCGGCGACCGATGGCCTCGGTCTTCGCGCCTACGCCGTCGATGGGGCCCTGCTGGTCGGAGGATTCGCACGATCCCCCGAGACGGAGCCACCCCGCAGGGCGGTGTTCCAGGTGACCCGACTGGCGGACGGCGAGCGGACTCCGCTTCACACCCAGGAGCTGACCGAGTCGATCGGTTCGGCGACCCCGGCGCACTCCCTCGGGTGTTCGGCGGGGCGCTGCCTGGTCAGCGCACCGGATGGCGACGAGGTCGTGTTCCGCTGGCTCGACCCGGAAGACGGGGGCCTCTCGGAACCCGTGGCGTCCCTGTCCATCGGAGCGCGGAGCGTCGCCTGGGCCCTGTCGCCGGACGCCCGGCGCATCGTCGCCCTGGTCGCAGACCCCGCACAGCGGATCGAGGTCGACCTTCAGACGGGGGAACACGACGTGGTCGAATCGGAGCTGGATCTGCCGCTGTCACTGGCGTGGATGCCCGACGGGTCGGCGCTGTACGCGTCGGGCCTGTCGCTGGAGTCCGTCGATGTGTACCGGATGGGGGTGTTGCACGACGATGGGCGTCACGAGGTGCTTCACGCGTCGATGAACACGAACTTCCACACGCTGGTGCCGGCCCCCGACAGCTCGGGATTGGTGCTTGGGAGCCACTCGTTCGGGAGCGACCTCTGGCTGCTGTCGGAGTAGCGTCGGTCGCACCCGACGACCCGGTGAACCGTGAACTCTCGAAGCAACTGGAGGCGAAGGAGTCGGCGCGACGCCCCTGGTGGAGGAGGTGGTTCTGACCGTTGGCCCCGGCATAGGTCCCATGCGTCGCAAGAGGGGCAGTGGATGAGGCAGATCGAGCTCGAGAAGGCCCGCGAGATTGCGGGGGCGGTGGTCGCGCAACGTTCGAAGGAGGCTGGGATCGAGCTCGCCCTCATCGAGACGTCGACTGCGCGCTTCGAGTTGGGCTGGGTATTCGCGTATCAGTCACGTGAGTTCGTGGAGTCGGGGGATGTGATGACCGCGGTCGGCGGCAATGGGCCCATTTTGGTTCTGGACCCTGCCGGTCGCGTGTTGCAACTGGGCACCGGAACGCCCACGGAGGCTCAGCTAGGACGTCTGGTTGCCAGCGCGACGGCCGCAGAGGAGTGGGCATGCGTCTGGAACACCGTCCATGATGGTTCGATCATCTCTGCGACGATGGAGCAGGGAACGCTGACCGTCGATGTGGAGGTTCTCTACCTTGCGGAGCGGATTGATCCCCAGCACACATCCATCCGTCTCGTGTTCCCGGGATGCACCCGATTCGCATACCGCCCGTGGGAAGGAGGGTGGCACGATGACCTCGACGAAATTGTGAGCCTCGAACCTGAGATCCTGTCGGTGTCGTCCTTTGTTCCGCCCGTCCGCGTCGTGTGCGTCGAGGGGGAGCTCGAGATGGCGGCCGAGGGCGTCCGCGTATTGACTCAGTCCGATGAGGAACTCGGGGTCGACGGCCTCGAGGCTGTGGCACGCGCCTATTGGGGGTAGGTGGCGGTCGTTGGCGTCGCCACCGAGAACGACGGCGGATAGGAGCTTGGCGTTCAGGAGGCCGGCTTCCCCTACGACCCCACGCTCATCGACGGGCAGATTCCTGGTTTCTCGATTCGGAGCTGGAGGTCCTCGTTCTGACGCCGTCCGATCCGGAAGTGACATTGCTGGATTCACCGGCGGATGTGCAGAAGCCGCGTCAGACCATCTGGCATGCGTCGGGTGGGCCAACGAACCCGAGCTCGACGGAGGCCTTCGACCGACTGACGGTGCCCACAGTGAGCCTGATTCTGTGTCGTGTCTGGTCCTTAGACGCAGAGCAAACCGGAGAGCCAGTGGGGGCGTGAGTCGCCTGCGCTCGTGTACATCCTGCATCCCCATGGCGAGCCGCTGCAGCCCGGTCTCGTGGTGGACGCACTCGCGTCGCGTGGCTGGCTCCTACGGGCGTGGGAGCGGACCGGGGCTGTGGACCCGAAGCGTGAGGCCGAGTCGGATAGTCCTCTTGCCGTCGCAAGAGACTCTGGCTTCGCGATGACGCTGTACCGCGAGAATCCGGCGCAAGGGAGCCAGTGATGGCGGGGCATCATGTACGACGTGCGCTGATGAAGCTCGGTCCGGTGGAAGACCTGGCTCAACGGGAGACGTGGGCGCTTCAACAGCGTTGGCGGGAGGCGTTTGCTGCGGGGGTCCACGCTTCGACGGGGAAGTGGCGAAATGGTCCCTTCGAGTGGCATGCATTCACCTTCGGCTTCTCCCCTGCTGTCGCGGGGGCTCGCGCCCTCGCGCTCGCAGCCGATCGTCCGCCGCAGCCGGTTGTCGTGCTGTCCGCAGAGGCCCAGTACACCTTCGGCTTCGAAGCGCGCTGGCCAATCGATCTCGATGGTCACGACGTGATCATCGCCCCTCGGTCCATGATGTGGAGCCTTGTCTTCGCGCACGGCCATGACGGCCCGTTCTACATAGAAGCCGATGGTGTCGGAGGACGTCTTTCCTGACTCGCTGACGAACCTCTGGGCACGAGTTGGCACAGACGAGCGGGCGCTGCGCGTGCTCGGTGACGCCTTGGTTGAGGCTGGCAATCCTCGCGGTTCGTTCATCCTCCTGAGTCTCGCGGACACCGAGGAGTCGCCCCAAGAGGCGGGCGCCCTGCTCGACCGGCATCGCGTCGACTGGCTCGGACCGTTGGCTGCCTTGGTCGTGGAGGGCTCCGATCAGTGGCGCCGGGGTTTGCTGCGAGGCTTCCGTGCCCAGCGAGATGAGCGCTGGCCGTCGGTCGAGAACGTGGAATGGAGGTCTCCTTCTGGGGAGCGACGACCTGGACCGCCTGTGGCGTCGGGGGCGTTTGCCTGGTCCGGACGCGGGCTGGTTGGTGTGCTTGTCCGGCAGAGATGTCAGGGTCGCGCCTTTCAAGAGCCCTCACGATAGAGTGCAGTGAGGAGGTGGCGATGAGCCCCACGCACGACCGCTTTGCTCTCGCCGCAGATCGAGAGCTGCAGCTGGCCACCCTACGAGCAGGATGGCGCTTCTACGAGCGCGCGGCCCAGCGAGACGACGCGCAGCAGGCACTCGGAGAGTGGGTCGACGCGATGCAGGCAGTGCTCGATCTCGGTGTCGAGCCCTCCGCCCTCTTGAGCTTCAAGGACTTCCTGACCACCGCTCTCGACGCCGCAGTGAACGAGGATCTCCAACAGGAGATCCGGACCCTCCTTGCCGCTGTTGAGCCCGCGCCGCTCGGCGATCTCGGCAACGCGATGGCGTCTGCGCGTGCTGTCGTCGAGAAGAAGAAGAAGGAACATCACGTCGACCCCTTGTCGGTGGACGCGCAAGCCGTCGCCACGGACAAGGGCGTAGAGCAGCGGTCTGCAGATCGGGTGTCGTCGCAGCTCCGCGCGGCCTGATGATCATCAGCATACAGCGTGTGATTCACCCGACGACCGGCGCCAGGTCGGTGACTTGCCGGCGTTGGGTACAGGACCCGAGCCTCGAGGTGAGGTCGCCACTCGAGCGACTCGCACACCCGGGCCGCCTGGTTTGGCACGACCCGCAGGCCTCCACGGCGGGGTACCGGGTGCTGAGCTACGTGGACATCGCCGCTCCCGAAGGCCTTGCCACGAAGGAGTTGAGCGAGGCGCTGACGGACCTCGTCGACCTGGACGAAATGCCGGGTAGCTACTCTGCGGCGGAGAGCCGCGTAGGCTTCCACATGGACATGGCGGAGCCGCTTCGCGCGGATTGGGAGGCTGAGGTACTCCGGCTCGTCGAGCACTTCTTCACGGTCCATCCTTGAGCGTCGACGCTCGCCTTGGCGTCCTTGCTGGCCTACAGCGCCGGACCTTCGACTTCACGGCGTTCACGGCGGATTTGTTCTCGCGGCTGGATGCCGCGATGAAGAAGCTGACCGGGGACGCACAGCGAGATTTGGTCGCGCTGAAGGCCGCCTTGGCAGGCAGCTCGTGGGACCTTCGCGGCTTTGCGCCCGAGGGCCATGTGCGCCTGTTCCTCTCGGTGCGGGATTGCGGTGCGTTGGAGGTCGAAGCAACCGTCCTCGCAGCGAAGGGAGACGTGGAGGTGGATGCCGATGCTCTCGGTGAGTCGGGAGCGTTCTACGGGAACCGCGTCCACATCGTTCGTGGCTTCGACATCTTGCTGGAGACCGCCATCGAGCATGGAGTCGCCCAGATCGTGTGCAAGCCCGTCGATGAGCGGGTTCGCGCGCTCTATGTCTTGATGGGGTTCCGCAACGGCGAGGTCCTGGACCTGTACTACACGTCCAGTCTCGAGCGCGCTGTGATCTGGATCGACACCAACTACGGGGAGTCGGCCGAACGTTTCCCGGGGTTCGCGAGGCCCTGGTAGTTCCGCCAGTTGGCCGGTGACGCTGAAATGCGCGACGTACACCCGGCGAGGCAGAGCAGCGAGACGAGCGGGATCGCACGATGCCCTCGAGCGTCCGAGCGATCATGCGAGCGATGCCAGTCCGCGCCGAGCCCGGTCGGTCGGCCGCCAGGCGTCCACGTCGTCCTTGGGATGGGTGGGGACCGCGAACTCGCACCGCCAGGCCGCATCGAAGTCGGTCGCGCCCTCGGTCTTGGCGTAGATCGTCTTGCGGTTGTGCAACGCGAAGTAGAGCCGGAACGGGAACAGGCTCTTCACGACACAGATGTCCGCGCGACTCGGTCGCAGGCCCACGTCCCGGTAGAAGCTCGGCTTCATCGCCAGGGGAGGCGCGCTCGTCACCACGAGCTCGACGTGGTCGATGGTCAGCACCACCACCCGGCTGAAGGCCTCGGTGTCGTGACGGCTGCGCACGACCGCCGTGACCGGCAGGGGCGGGGAGTGCTCGTGGCGTCCTCCCAGCGTGACGTCGACCCGCGTTCCGATGGGCTGGTCCCACACCTGGGCCACGACCTGATCGTCGCGGATGGGGGCGTAGACGCGGAGCCCTCGACCGTGCTCCAGCAGGGCGTGGAGCAGCTGGGTGTTGTCGCCCGGGGCCCCGGCTCCGACCATGTCGCTCGCATCGGACATGCAGATCGTCCCCATGCGGCGCCGCAATCGCGCCTGGCGTGCCTGGGTGATCGCGTCCTCGGCCGAGGGGAGGTCGGGGGGGAGCTGGTGGCGCACGGCCCAGGCCTTGTCTGCGAGCTCGTCTGCGAGAGCCTCGGCGCGGGGCTGGTCGTCGTCGGTGACCACCACGGTCGCCCAGCCGGCGTGGGGCTCGTCGAGCCACATGTGCACCATGCACAGCGACACGTACCGCACGGCGGGGTCGCGCTCGACCTGCTTCATCCAGCGGAAGATGTCGCGCATGGGGGACAGGAAGTCCAGGGTGGTGCCGCCGCCGAGGGCCATCGGGAGACTGCGCCAGGCCATGGTGGGGCTCAGGCTTCCGGTGAGCGCGTCGAGGAGCATGGTTCCGCAGCGACGGCCGCAGGTGGCGTGGTCGCGGTGGGGGTTGGTGCGGTAGGCGGCCAGGACGTCGATGTGCTCCATGAACCCCGGGGTGAGGTAGGCGTGCAGATCGATGCTGACCGCGATCACGGCGTCTCCGACGAGCTCGCGCATGTCGGCCAGGAACAGCTCCTCGGGTGCGCTGCCGTCCTCGCCGACCATCGCGCCATGCAGGCTGACGAACAGCCCATCGAGGGGGCCGGCGGCTTCGAGGGCGTCGCGCAGACGGTCGCGGATGGTGGCGGTCGCACGATGGGAGAGCGGCCCGGCCGGCACGGCCCACAGGCTGAACAGCGGAACGACCTCCACGTCGGCGTCGTGGTCGTCGACGGCGCGGCGGAACCCCGACAGCTCGGCGTTCTTGATGAAGCCGGGCGCTTCGGTGCCGCTGCGCGAGGTGGCGTGCATCAGCGCGTCGCCCTGCATGTCGATCCCGAAGTCGTCGATCTCGGTGAGCCGGGGAGACAGCGCGTTGCTCTCCTGGGCGATGCGGAGCATCCCGACGCGCAGGCGGCGACCGTTCGGAGCGCGGCGACGTCGGCCGCGGAGGAGTCGACGGATCATGCCGCCCCCCCGATGCGGGCCTTGAGCCGGTCGACGGTGTCGAGCACCTTCGTCGCGAGCTCCTGGACCCGTCCGCCATCGTCTTCGAGGTCGACTTCGCCGCTGGCGTCGGGGGCGTACATCTTCTCCATGACGTCGAGGACCGCGCTCTTCACGAAGCCCCGCAGCGGCACGCGCGCCATCAGCCCGTAGACGGCCGCATCCCCTTCGCGGGCGAGGTCTGGATTGGCCCGCACGTGCGCCACGGCCTCGGCGAGATCGGCGAGGTAGGCGTCGATGACGGGCAGGTTGGAGGCGTTGCAGGTGCAGTGCACGCTGGCCGGGTGCTGCTGGCGGTCGACGCTCCAGCCGCTGGACTGCATCTGATCGGCGACTGCGTACACGTTCACCGCGCCGTTGGCCGCGGAGTCGCTGTGGCTCCAGGTGACGATGGTGGACATCGGGTCGCGCCCGAGGACGCGCAGTCCGTCGATGGCGGAGATGCCCGCCCGGAGCTTCTGGGCGGCCTCGTACGCCTGCTCGGCCTTGTCGAGGTAGCCCTGCTCGCCCATGCCCTGCAGCGCAGCCCAGGCCGCTGCGATGGGCCCGCCCGGACGGGTGCCGGGAAGCCCGGGAGAGATGTAGATGCCCCCGGGCCAGTCGGTCGACGCGAAGAACTGGTGGCGCAGGTAGGACATGTCCAGGAACAACAGCGTGGACGCGCCCTTCGCGGCGTAGCCGTACTTGTGCAGGTCGGCCGAGATGCTGGTGACGCCGGGCACGCGGAAGTCCCACTTCGGCATGGACACGCCGAGACGCTCCAGCCACGGCTGCATGAAGCCGCCGAAGCAGGCGTCGACGTGCAGCGGCAGGTTCTTCTTGCGGGCGATGGCGGCGATCTCCGGGATGGGATCGACCACGCCGGTGACGTACTGGGGCGCGCTGGCAGCGATGAAGATGGTGTTGCGGTCGATCGCCTTGCGGAGGGCCTTCGGCTGGACGTGGCCGTGCTCGTCGACGGGGACGGTGCGCAGCTTGACCCCGAACAGATGGGCGGCTTTGGCGAACGCGGGGTGGATGGTGCGTGGGGCCACCAGGTTGGGGCGCAGGATCCAGGGCCACTTGCTGCGGGCCCGGTCGCGGTAGGCCTTCACGGCGAGCAGCAGCGACTCGGTGCCGCCGCTGGTCATCGTCCCGCACACGGTGTCGGGGCCGTTGAAGAGGTCGGCGACCATCTGCACGACCTCGGTCTCCATGCGCTTGAGGCCCTGGAACGCAATGGGATTCAGCGCATTGTGTGCGAGGTAGAGGTCGTGGGCCTTCTCGACCAGCTCGTGGTGCTCTTCGCCGGCCCAGTACACCATCGACCACGTTCGACCTCCGCGGAAGTCGGCGTCGTGTTCGCCGTAGTCGCGGGCCTCCTGGAGGATGGCGTCCGGTTCGCGGCCGGTGCTGGGAATCGTTCGGCGCTGCATGGGGCCTCCTGGGTCGGACTCGGCGAGAATCCTGGCAGGGTAACCCACGGGTGCGGCGTCCACCGGAGGGGCCGAGGTCCCGGTGCGGACGACGCCTCAGCGATACGTGCTGGTGTTCATCCAGCTCGAGTCGTCGAAGTACGACAGGAACAGCGAGCCGTTCTTGATCGTGTCGATGAGATCGGCGCTGATCGCGGGGTCGACCGCGGGGCAGCCCCAGCTGCGGCCCAGGTAGCCGTTCTGGGCGACGAACGCGGGCGTTGCGTAGTCTGCGGGATGGACCACGATGGCGCGGGGCCGGACCAGGTCGTTGTGGCCGGGCTCGAGGCCGTCCATGCGCATGGAGTAGCCCCAGGAGCCGTAGTAGGTCTCGGCGGTGCGCATCAGGCCGACGCTGGACATGTGGCTGCCGGTGGTGTTCGACATCTGGGCCACCATGGCGGGATCGGTGGGATCCTGACCGCCCGAGCCGTGCGTGACGTGCACGTTGTAGAGCAGGTCGCCCGTGGCGAGGTCGAAGGTCCACTGCCGCGGCTCGCTCGACGGGAGCGTGAAGTCCGCCACCGTGTAGAGCAGGCGGCTGGTGTCCGAGCCATGCCAGGCGGTGTCGAAGATGGTGAGGGCGTCTTCCATCACGTGGGGACGGAGGCCGTCGCCCGCGAGGTGGTCGAAGCGGGTGTGCTGCATGCGGATGCTGTAGTCGCCGTCGTGTGCGATGCCGCTGTTGTCGACCCAGCTGTCGGCGACGACGAAGTAGGTGCCGGGCTGGAGCAGGCTGGCGGCGTCCCAGTGGCCGCGGTCGATGCAGTCGCCGGAGTCCAGCGCACCCAGCAGATGGGCGTCGACGTCGGTGCTCCCGCTCATTCCCCACAGGGTGACGGCGAGGAAGCCGGGCTCGTCGAGCTCGACCTGGTAGACGACCTCGGGTCCGGACTCGTCGATGTTCCAGTCGCAGCCGTAGCTGTCGAACGTGGACGCGCCACCGGTGGTGGTGTTGCTCTCGACGAACGGGAAGGTGTCGACGCAGATCACGCCGGCAGGACACGGGTCTGCGGGGTCGACCGGATCTGCGGGGTCTTCGGGTGGATCGGCCGGCGTGGACGGGTCGTCTTCGGGGTCGTCCTGCGGATCGGCCGGTGTGGACGGGTCGTCTTCCGGGTCTTCGGGCGGATCCTGGGGGTCGTACTGGGGATCGGTCGTGTCTTCGGTCTCTTCCTGTGCGTCATCCTCGGCTTCTTCGTAGGGCGACGAGTCGACCTCTTCGCGCGGGACGGTGGCCGGGGGCTCGGGGATGTCGCCCAGGGCGTCCGGATTGTCGTAGGCGGACAGGCCCGAGGAGGAACACCCAGCGAGGACGAGTGCGAACAGAGCAGAGCGCGACATGGCAAATCCAGGGTCAAGACAAGGAGCAAGACCGGGCAGAGGCCTGGTCAGCCCCCATGTATGCGACTGCCGTTCTGTTGTCCACGCCATCTCGCCCTCCCGAGGTCGTGCGAGAACCGATCAACCGCCTCGACGTCCTGAGGCCTCTGAAAGGGTCTGAAGAATCCGCTGTGCTGCGGGAGGCGTTTCGAGTGGAATCCCGACCGGTCGCGGAACCGCGGGTGCCTCGGTGTCGTTAGGAATCCAGCGGAGGTCCGCATGCTGTCACTTGCGCTGTTGCTGGTCGGGGGGTGTTCGAACGACGACCCGGAGGACACCGACACCGAGCCCTCTGTGTACGACGTGGAGGTCGGCCCCTACGACACCCAGGTCCGGTTCACCGAACACGGAATCCCGCACATCCAGGCCGACGATCACGGCAGCATCGGGTACGGCATGGGCTACGTCCAGGCCGTCGATCACGGCTGTGTGCTGATGGACCAGATCACCAAGGTGCGGGGCGAGTCCGCGAAGTACCTCGGGCCGGGAGCGGACGACCGCAACGTCGACGACGACTTCGGATGGAAGGCGATCGACGCGTTGGGCTCGGCCGAGCGGCTGTGGCCGGAGCTGCAGCCCCGGTTCCAGGAGACGTTGGTGGGCTTCGCTGCCGGAGTGAGCCGCTGGGTGGACGAAGGCGAGTACCCCGAGGCGTGCCGGAACGACGACCGGGTGCGCACCATCACGCACATCGACGTGCTCACCTACCTGCTGGCCCTCGGTGTCGACGGCAGCGCCAAGGTGTGGGTCCGCGAGATCGGTCAGGCTCAGCCGCCGAGCGTGCCGTCGTCCAACACGAGCCGCGCTCCGGCACCCGGAATCGACCGGCTGGCCGACATCTCAGCGGAGCTGTACTCCCCGAAGCGCGGCAGCAACGGCTGGGCCATCGGCAGCGAGCGGTCCGCGAACGGGCGCGGGATGCTGCTGTCCAACACCCACTTCCCGCACCTCGGCGAGAAGCAGTGGCACGAGTCCCACCTGACGATTCCCGGGGAGCTGGACGTCTACGGCGTGTCGCTGGTGGGCTGCCGATCGTCAACATGGGCTTCAACGAGCACACGGCGTGGACCCACACGGTCAGCTTCAGCCCGCGCTTCGTGGCCTATCTGCTGGAGCTCGAGCCGGGCGATCCCACGTCGTACCGGTTCGATGGCGAGGTCCGCGCGATGGAGTCCACCGAGTACGAGGTGGAGGTGCTGGGCGAGAGTCCCCGGACCCGAACGCTGTACCGGTCGCACTACGGGCCGATGATCAACGCGCCCCTGCTCGGCTGGACCGACGGCCTCGCGGTCACGTTCCGCGACGTCAACGCCGAGAACCTGCAGATGTTCGACGTCTGGTACGGCATGCAGACCGCCGAATCCGTCGAGGAGTTCGAGGCCGTGCACCGCGAGACCGCTGGCACGCCCTGGGTCTACACCATCGCGGCCTTCGACGATGGTCGCGTCTACTTCGGGGACGCGTCCCGCGTGCCATACCTGTCCGAGGCCGCCATCGAGGGATGGCAGAACGAGACCGACTTCATCCTGTCCCAGTTCCGCAACTTCGGGGTGATCGGCGTCGATGGCACAGACCCCCTGTACACCTGGGTGGAGGACCCCGACGCTGCTGTTCCCGGCGTCGTTCCATACGATCTGGCACCCACGGATGTGCGGACCGACTACGTGTTCAACGCCAACGACAGCCACTGGCTGCACAACGTCGACCAGCCGCTCACCGGGTACAGCGTGCTCTACGGGGAGGAACGCACGCCACGCAGCGCCCGGACCCGGATGAACGCGCGCTACCTGTCCGAGACCGGTCCGATGAGCGCGAGTGGAGACGATGGCGTGTTCGACCTCGCCGAGCTGGAGTCCGCAGCGCTGTCCATGCGCAGCATCCTCGCCGAAGACGCGGTCGCAGCGGTGGTCGAGCGCTGTCAGGCCACGCCCGTGGGCATGGCGGGCACCGAGGAGATCGACCTGACCGCGGCGTGCACCACCCTGTCGACCTGGGACCGCCGCTACACCCGCGACGCAGTGGGCGCCGTGCTCTGGCGGGAGTTCCTCGGAGGTGGGGTGTTCGACGTGGCCGACCTGGACGACCAGGGTGGCGGGTTGTTCGAGACGCCCTTCGACCCCGACGCACCGGTGGACACGCCGAACACGGTCGTGCCCGCTCCCGAAGACGGTCCGGACCCCGTGCTGGACGCCCTGGCCGAGGCGGTCGTTCGCCTGCAGGCGGTGGGGCTCGACCACGACACCCCCCTGGGCGACGTGCAGTTCCTCTCGTTCACCGATCCCGCCATCGGGGTCGGGGGCGGTCTGTACTGGGAAGGCACCATCGGCATCGCGGACTACAGCCCGGGCGCCACCACCACTCAGCTCCCGCGCTACGAGCGCGCCCCGCTCGACAACGACGTGACCGAGCTGACCGAGGACGGTGAGTACCCCGTCAACAACGGCAATTCCTGGGTCATGGCGATGGAGTTCGAGGAGGACGGGCCGCGCGGGCGTGCCGTGATGACGTACAGCCAGTCCGAAGACCCCACATCGCCGCACTACGACGACCAGTCTGTGCTCTACGGCGATGGACAGATGCGGGACATCCGCTTCACCGAGGCCGACATCGCGGAACACACGGTGGAGACGCTCCAGCTGACGCTTCCGTGATGCGCGGCCCCTGCCAACGCCGTCCGCAGCGAACAGGACTGGAGCCTCGACCGGATCTGTGCTTCCATCCGCACGTTCTGCCCAGGAGGACGCCATGATCTACTATGTCTCTGCCGACCCCGACACGCTGGGAGCCAAGGTGCAGAGCACCGATCCCGAAGCCGCTGTGGCGCTCGCCCTCGACCAGGGCCGGGTGAAGGGGTCGGAGTGGACTGTTCGCTGGGACCTGCGCCCCGACACCCCGGACTATCTGTTCGCCCGCGTGACCACGATCACCGAAGATCCGCGCGGCGCCGACGCGAAGGCGAAGGCCGAGAAGGAAGCGAAGGCGAAGGCCGAGGCGGAAGCGAAGGCGAAGGCCGAGGCGGAAGTGAAGGCGAAGGCCGAGGCGGAAGCGAAGGCCAAGGCGGAGAAGGAGGCGAAGGCGAAGGCCAAGGCGGAGAAGGAGGCGAAGGCGAAGGCCGAGGCGGAAGCGAAGGCCAAGGCGGAGAAGGAAGCGAAGGCCAAGGCGGAGAAGGAAGCGAAGGCCAAAGCGGAGAAGGAATCGAAGGCGAAGGCCGACAAAGAATCGAAGGCCAAGGCCGACAAGAAGAAGTCGGACGAGAAGAAGAAGTCGGACGAGAAGAAGTCGTGACCGACCGGGTCAGCTCACCGTTGCCACTAATACGCGTTTTCGAAGCTACGCTATGAGCCGAAACGGATCGCGTGGTACGGAGCTACGCGAAACGGATCGCCCACCAGACATCGACGAAACAGGTCGAACCCCCCGTGATCACGGGAGCGCTGGCGCTCTGAGGCTCGGACGTGTCTCGCGTTGGTGGGCCACTCCGACTATCGAGGCGGTCGCATCCCGGGCGGCATTCCTGGAGGCATCCCGGGCGGCATTCCGCCGGGCATTCCCATCGTCGGGGCCGAGGGTTCGGCGTCCTGATCGAGGATCAGGCTCTCGAGCGTGGTGTCGAGGTAGGCGTTGCGGGTGGTCACCGAGCCCACGATGACGGGCCTCTCCACGTCTTCGACCCGGAAGACGTTCAGATCGTCGGGGGTCTTGAAGAGCGCGGCCGCGTTCGTCACGCTCTGGCCGGCCGTTTCGTCGGCCACCGACCAGCGGGCGATGGCGGCTCCCTGCTCGGTGAAGGGGTCGATCGCGGGGTCGGCTGGACGGGTGAGGTTGACCGAGAGGATGCGCTTGAAGAGCTTGTCGATCTCGGCGGGGTCGAGGGTCTGCCCCTCCTCCAGAGCTGGTGAGGTCCACACCTGGCCTTCGCCCCGGACGAGATCGAACGAACCCTTCGGGTTGGTCAGGCTGAACGCCTCGATGTCCGTCGCGGCGACGTCCAGGGCCTTGCGCTCCAGGTAGTTCGACGGGGTGTCGCGGATGCTCCACGCCCCCAGGCCGTTCACCTGGAAGACCTCGTTCGCACCGGGCTCGCGGAGGTACGAGCGCGCGTTGCCGGCGGTCCCGAGCAGGATGGCCTTGGAGTCTCCCCCAGCCTCGATCGTGACCCGGCGCGTGGCGTTGTCGACCGCGACGTTCAGGGACTCGTGGTTCTCGGCGTTGCGGGCGATGGGTTCGCGGATCTTGACGTCCAGCAGCTTCTCGAGCACCTCGTCGACCTTCTCCTCGACCGCCGGGTAGTCGTAGGCACTCGCCATCACCCAACCCTCTCCCTCGCGCTCGAGGATCAGGCCGTCGTCATCTGCGGTGGTGGACGACTCGATGGTGATGCGGGTCACGGCCGCTTCTTCGAAGGGGAACACGCGCTGGGCTTCGGGTCGGCCGCCGCTGGGCCACCAGGTGATGGCGGCCAGCAGCACCTGAACGCCGAGCAGGCCAGTGAGGCCGCGCTGTACGGACTTCGGGTTCATGCGGTCCTCCGGGCGGGTGCGGTCTTGCCGAGGTCGGGCGTGCGGCGGCGCCGGCTCCACACGTAGAGAAGGGGGAGCGGGAGCAGCACCAGCACGTAGTTGGCGAGCTCGTACTGGAACAGCTGGTCGGCATCGACCGGGTAGAGCGTGCGGCTGAAGTTGCCGGGGTCACGGATGGTCAGCAGGTCGGTGTCCTCGAGCGACCAGTCGACCAGGTTCTGCATCACGATGAGGTTGTTGGCGTGGGTGCGACCCGCGGGGCTGCGGCTGAAGTCGAGGATGATGTCGCTCACCATCTCCGAAGAGCCCACCACCACGAGCGTTCCGTCGGCCACGGGGGTGGTCAGGGCGCCGGGCACCTCCGGACGCGTCTCGTCGTCGAAGAAGCTCTCGAAGCGCCCCGTGAGCGTGACCGCGAGGGTCTGCTGACCCGTGTTGGTGGGGTCGGGGAAGCCCGGAACGACGGTGGAGGCGTGCGCGCGGAAGTCCGGCATCAGCTCGGGCGACTCGGGAACCCACGCGTCGACCGTGGTCTCGTAGAGGGTCTCGGCGGTGAGGCCCTCTGGGACGGACTCTTTGAGGGTGAGCGGGCTGGCCCACGGCGCAGACAGGTGCGGGATGCGACCCAGCGCCAGGTGGTCGGCGTTCATGGTGTCCGGCCGCACTTCGACCCAGAACGGGTAGTCGAACTCGACCATCCGGCGGCCGACGGGCATCGCCAGCTTGGCCATGCGCTTGTCGGCCACGATGCCCTCGCCCACCTCGACGCCCCAGTGATCCAGCATCGCGAACAGGCTCTCGCCCTCGGGCACGGGTGTGAATCCGCCCTGCAGACCGATGCGATTGCGGGATGCGAGCGCGATGACCGAGCCGCCGCGGAGCAGGAAGGTGTCGATCGCCAGCTGCTCCTTGGGCGACAGCGTTCCGGCCTTCCCGATGATCAGGACGTCGACGCCATCCGGGACGCTCCCGTCCGACAGATCGAGCTCGGGCAGGACCTCGAAGCGCGCCGAGAGCTGCTGCTGGAGCAGGCGGTAGTCGGGCTGCGGCGGTGGGGGAGGCGGGCGACCGGGCTGGGGAGGCGGCGCCTGGGGCGTCTCGGTGAGCACCGCGATGGTCTTCAGCTGGCCCGGCACCGCCCGCTTGAACACGCTGTCCAGGGTGGACTCGAGCTCGGCTCGGGAGAGCGCACCGCGGGGGAAGATCCGCTGGGCTTCGTCGCCCGAGGTGAACACCAGATGCAGGTAGTACGGGCGACCGAGCTGCAGCGACAGGGTGGGCGCGACGCCGTACTGGCTCGCGATCTGCTCGGCCAGCGCGCGGTCCTGGGAGGGGTCGACCTCTTCGAAGGTGAGGGCGCCGAGCTCGGCCAGCTCGGTCGACACATCGCGCATGACCTTCAGGTTCTCGCGGTACTCGGTGCCCGCATCGCCCTCGAAGGCCGCGGGCGTGGCGTACAGCGTGAGCTTGCTGCCCTCGGGCAGGTCGGCCACCAGGCTGGCGGTGGACACGAAGTCCTGGCTGACCTTCCGGATGGCCTTGGTGATGTCGTACTCGGGGTCGCGCAGGCGGACCTCGGGCTCGCCGGAGCTCACGTCGACCTCGACCAGGTCGTCGAAGCCCACCACCGCGTGCTGGTCGCCGTACTGCAGCAGCACGTGGAACCAGGCGTTGACCACGCGGGCTTCGTTGCGGTCGCGGATGGGCATGGGGACGGGATTGATCCCGAACTGCGTGGCCAGCTGGTCGGCCAGGTCGTCGTCGGTGGACGGGTCGACCATCTCGAGTCGGACGTCCTCTCCGCCCAGGATCGCGTACTCCTCGAGCAGGGCCTGGACCTGGGGGACGCGGGGCTGCAGCAGGGGATGGCTGCGCTCGCTGAACACGCCCTGGATGACGAGGGGTTCGTCGAGCTCGGCCAGGATGTTCCGCGTGGTGGCGCTGATGGTGTAGTCGCCGTTCTGCGTGAGGTCGATGCGCGCCCGGGCGACCGGGGCCACCCAGACGTTCGCAGCGATGGCGTTGAACAAGGCCAGCCCCACGACGCCCTGGAGGGTGAACAGGCGGGATCGCCCGCCTCCGGCGGCGTCGATCCGCTGCCGGTCCAGGAAATACCCGTTGAGCACGAGGAAGAAGCCCGTGATGCTCGCGTAGTAGATGACGTCGCGCAGGTCGACCACGCCGCGCGCGATGCTCTCGAACCGGCTTCCAGAGCCGATGAGCGCGGCGATTTCGCCGGCCTGGGTGCCCAGCAACGCCTGGATGTCCTCGGTGCCGATGAAGTACAGCGCGCCGCCCACGGCCATGGTGGCCATGAGTGCGAGCACCTGGTTGTCGGTGCGGGCGCTGATGCACAACCCGATGGCGAGGTAGGCGGAGGCGAGGAGCAACGCGCCCAGGTAGCCGCCGATCACGGGGCCCCAGTCGAGCGGCCCCAGCAGCGAGACCGTCAGGGGGAGCGGGAGCGTGAACAGCAGCGCCATCGCCACCAGCGTCATGCCGGCCACGAACTTGCCGAGCACCAGATCGAACGTGGTGACCGGCAGGGTGAGCAGGACCTCGAGGGTGCCGGACTTGCGCTCTTCGGCCCAGGCGCGCATCGAGATGGCGCTCACGAGCAGGATGAGCTGCAGCGGCAGGCTGTCGAAGAACGGCCGCATGTCGGCCAGGTTGCGAGCGAAGAAGGCCGACAGCACGAAGAAGCTGAAGAGAGTCGAGACCTCGAACAGCGCCAGGAACAGGATGGCGATCTGGGACTGGAACAGCGCCCGGACCTCTTTGCTGGCCATGGAGAAGATGGCACCCATCAGCTCACCTCCCCAGCACGGGCATGGCGGGCCTGGAGCTCTTTGAAGACCGTCTCGAGCGTGCGGTTCTCGGGGCCGATGGACACGATGGCCCAGCCTTCGCTCCGCACGGCGTCGATGATGCGATCGATCAGGGAGTCGATGAGGGAGTCGACCGACCCTCCTTCGCTCTCGGGGGTGATGGCGTAGCGACGGCACCCCTCCGGGACACCGCGTCCACCGAGCGATTCACAGGACGCGACCCCGTCGAGGCCCTCGAGAGCGGCGGTCACGCGACCTGGCTCTGCGTCCGTACGGAGGGTGGCCAGGATCCGGTCGGTGCCGAGCAGCTCGGACAGGCGGCTGTCGGCCACGGTGCGGCCCCCGATCAGGATGATCGCGCGGTCGCAGACGGCTTCGACCTCCTGGAGGATGTGCGTGGACAGGATGATGGTGGTGCGCTTCGCGAGGTCTTTGATGAGGGCGCGGATGCTCTCGATCTGCACGGGGTCGAGGCCGTTGGTGGGCTCGTCGAGCACCAGTACGTCGGGGTCGTGCACGATGGCCTGGGCGATGCCCACGCGCTGCCGGAACCCCTTGGACAGCTCGCGGATGGGCTGGTCGAGCCGGTCCATCAGGCCCGTGGCTTCGGCGGCTTCGAGCACGTTGCGCTGCTGCTGGCTCTTCTCGATCCCGCGGAGCTCGGCCATCAGCAGGAGGTACTCGTAGACCTCCATCTCGGGGTACAGCGGCGCACTCTCGGGCAGGTAGCCGATGTGTCGCTGCGCGTCGTTTCGCTGGTCGACGAGGTCGTTGCCTGCGACCGACAGGCGCCCGGACGTGGGCTCGAGGGCCCCCGTGAGCATCTTCATCAGGGTGGTCTTCCCGGCGCCGTTGTGGCCGAGGAGCCCGACCACCTCGCCCCGGTCGATCTCGGCGCTGAACCCGTGCACAGCGGTGAAGTCGCCGTATCTGCGGGTGGCGCTCTCGATTCGGATCATCGGATGCGTCTCCTGCGGTTTCGGTACGGCGCCTCGGGTAAGCACCGGGCCCGCATCCGCAAGACCTGTTCCGGCCTCGGTGACGTTCTGTTGCATCCGGGAGTTGGTATCGTGCGCCATGTCCACCGACCCCACCTCCGACAGCAGCGCGCCTCCCTACGACCGGGATCTCATCGGCTACGGCGCGAATCCCCCCGACCCCCAGTGGCCGAACGGCGCCCGAATCGCGGTGCAGTTCGTGCTCAACTACGAGGAGGGCGGCGAGAACTGCATCCTGCACGGCGACCCCGCCAGCGAGCGGTTCCTGTCCGAGATCGTGGGGGCCGAGGCCTGGCCCGGAAAACGGCACATGTCGATGGAGTCGATCTACGAGTACGGCTCGAGAGCGGGCTTCTGGCGGCTGCATCGCCTGCTGTGCCGTCGCGAGGTGCCGGTCACCGTGTTCGGGGTCGCGATGGCCCTCGAGCGCAATCCCGCCGCGGTCGAGGCGATGCAGCAGGCCGGCTGGGAGATCGCGACGCACGGCTGGCGGTGGATCGACTACGGCCACATGGACGAGGCCGAGGAGCGCCGCCATCTCGAGGAGGCGGTGGCGATTCACACCCGCGTCACCGGCGAGCGACCCCTCGGCTGGTACACCGGCCGCGACAGCGCGAACACCACGCGATTGGTCCACGAACACGGGGGCTTCGAGTACATCGCCGACAGCTACGCCGACGATCTGCCGTACTGGAAGCGGGTCCACAGCGACGTCCAGCCCGGTCACGCGCTGATCGTGCCCTACACCCTCGACACCAACGACATGCGGTTCGCCACGCCCCAGGGCTTCAACAGCGGAACCCAGTTCCTCGCCTACCTGAAGGACGCGTTCGACACCCTGTACGCGGAAGGCGGCGAGGGCTGCCCCAAGATGCTGTCGATCGGCCTGCACTGCCGGATCTCGGGGCGTCCAGGGCGTACGGCCGCCTTGCGCCGGTTCATCGACTACGTGCTCGACAAGCCCGACGTGTGGCTGGCGACGCGTCTCGACATCGCCCGGCACTGGCGGTCGCGGTTCCCGCCTCCGAGCTGATGCTTCAGGCCGAGGTGACGGCGAGGATGATCACGGCGACCACCACGGCCCCGGCGACAAGTGCGACCCCCGCGACGCCCACGCCCCCGTAGACGTAGTAGAGCATCGGGATGCCGCCCGACGCCTCTTCGCCGACGACCGACGCGTTCTTGGGGAGCTTCTTCTTTCCGTCGCCCCTTTCGCCCCGGTCGGACCGGCTCTTCTTCCGGCCCGGCGCAGGCGGCTTCTTGACCGACTTCTTCGAGGACTTCGAGGACTTTGCGGTGTTCGGCGGCCGGGACGGGCTCTTCTCGCGCTTCTTCTTCTCTCGACGGTCGGAACGCTTGTCGGATCGGGCCTTTCTGGCGGGCGGCGGCGTGTCTGGCGGCGGGCTGTAGGAAGCGCCGCTCGGGAGCTTCTCGGGTGCGGGCTCCGGGGAGGGCTGCTTCACCGAGGTCTGCTTGCGCTTGCTGGGCGGAGGCAGGGCCACGGTGGGTTCGCCCGCCGGCTGGTCGGCGTAGGCCTGCATCGCGTCTGCGGTGGTGTTGGGCACCGACTCCATGTGGGAGCCCACGGTGTCGTCGCCGTTGTCGCGGGTGGCCAGCTCGGACATGCCGGCGAGATCGGGCCTCACGACGGTGGGGGCATCGTTGGGCAGTGCCGACATGGCCTGGCTCGGCGGGACCTCGTCGAAGGAGTTCGCGAACGCGTTGCCCCCGCGGCCATGGGAGGCGTGTGCGCTGGGCGCGTCGTCTTCGGACACCACGGTGGACGGGACGTCCGGCTGCTCGGGGAACCCGTGCTCGTCGCGCTCGATCTCGGTGGCCGGCCCATCCCCGTCGTAGAACCCGTCGTGGAACTCCTGGGTGTGCGTGGCCACAGCGGGAGTGCGATCCCGGCCGTGCACGGCGGGGGTCCAGTTGTCCGGGACCGGAATCGGGGCCGTGGGGACCGTGCTGTTCGGGGGCTCGTGCGGCGGAGGCGTCGGCGGGCGCGAGAGATTCGCAGCGGGACGCGGAACGGAGTCCTGACGAGGTGGGGCCGGCGTGGGTGTGGGTGTTCGACGCTGGGGTGGCGCGGGCTCGGGAGTGGCGATGGCGCGCTGGGGCGGCGACGGCTCGGGCGTGGCGGGCCCGCGCTGACGACGGCTGCGCCCACCGCGACGGGGAGCGGGTTCGGGCGTGGGGGTGCGCGGGGACTTCCGTGCGCTCCGGGCCGGTGGTGCGGGTTCGGGTGTGGCGTTGCCGCGACCCTTGCGCGGAGCGGGCGTGGGCCGCGGGAGTGGGGTCTCGCCCCGACCCTGGTCGCGGGGTCTCTGGCGGCTGGGAGGCGCGGTGCGGGGAGCGTTGGCCTCGGCCCGGCGGGCTCGACGGGGTGGAGCGGGCTCGGGCGTGGGTGGACGCGGGGCCTTGGGTGGGGGCGTGGGGTTGCGCCGCCCGCGGCGACGACGTGGCGCGGGCTCGGGGGTCGGAATGGCCTTGGCCGAGCGTTTCTTGCGACGGGGCTCGGCGGGGCGCGCCCGCTCGGCCTGCTGCTTGCGCTTGCGGGGCGTGTGGATGACGCCCGTGGCTTCCTGGTTGCCGTACCCGAAGTCCCGGGGGTCGGGGGTGGGGGGCTGCCGGACCGCGGGACCCCCGCGCGATTCGGTGCGCTCGAAGTCCGGCTGGTCGTTCTTGTTGCTGATCCACGCGGTCAGCTCGCCGGGGTCCATCGACTCGTTGGAGGGAACCCAGGTGGTCTTCTCGTCGCCCTGGGGCATCTCGTCGTGCATCTGATCGAAGTCCGACTCGAACGCGCCGGGGTCGACGGGGCGCACGCGTCCCTTGCGTCCGGAGCCCCGGCCAGACGCACCATCCGAGTCGCCCCGCGCTTCCTGTCCGGATTCTTTGGACGGGCGGGGACGCTTGCGGACATTCCGCTTGGGTCTTTCGGGTCTCTTCGGCACCTTGCTCCCGTCGGGCACAGTCTATCAGCGCTTGAGTCTGGGATCGAGAGCGTCGCGCAGCGCGTCCCCGACGTAGTTGACCGAGAGCGTCAGCAGGAAGAGCAGCGTACCGCTCGCGAGCAGAGGCCACCAGATGCCCTGCATGAGCTCCGACTTGGCGCCCGCGATCATCTGCCCCCAGGAGGGCTCCTTGTCGACGCCGACCCCCAGGAAGGTCAGGATGACCTCGCTCTTGATGGCGGTCACGAAGGTCAGGCTGAAGTTGATGATCACCAGGTGGAAGACGTTCGGGAGGATGTGGACGAACATGATCCGCATCCGGGAATACCCCAGCGCCCGGGCGGCCTGGACGTAGTCGAGCTCGCGCACCTTCTTGACCTCGGCGCGCACCAGGCGGCACAGCGTGACCCAGCTGGTCAGGCCGATCACGAGCACGATGTTGAACAGCCCCAGCGACACGTACTCGCTGAAGAACAGGCCCCGATACGTCTCGGCGATGGGGCCCTGGCGGACGATGAACGCCAGCGCCAGCATCAGCAGCAGGTAGGGGATGCTGGCGATGGTCGAGTAGATGTAGACCACGGCCTCGTCGACCCAGCCGCCCACGAACCCCGCGGCGAGCCCCAGGGTCATCCCGATCAGGACCGACAGCGCGGCGCCACAGGTGCCCACCACGAACGCCACCTTGGTGCCGTGGAACACGCGGAGCAGCACGCTCTTGCCGGCGCTGGTGGTGCCGAGCCAGCTCTGCCAGGTCTCGGACGAGGGCGGTACGGCGGACTCGGCGAGGTCGTAGCCCTGCTCTGCGAGGGTGAGCTCGTACAGGAACGGGCTGCCCTGCCACAGCTCCAGAAGCTGAGCCACGCACGCGGCCACGAAGAACCCGACGAACACGGCCAGGAACACGACGGCGACGCGATCCTTGCGGAACCGCCGCCACGCTTCCTGTCGAGGCGAAGCGGCCATCACTCGAGCCCGATGCGGGGGTCGACCAGCGCGTAGAGCAGGTCGGCCACGATGTTGAAGAACACGTACAGCACCGCCCCGAGCATGGTGAACGCCTTCACCACGGGCAGGTCGGAGTTGGTGATGGCCGTGTAGAGCGTGCTCCCGAGGCCGGGGATGCCGAAGAAGATCTCGAGCAGGAAGCTCCCCGTGAACAGGAAGGGGATGGCGATGGTCAGCCGCGTGATGATGGGGATCGCGGAGTTGCGCAGCACGTGCACGAACAGGATGCGACTCTCGGACAGCCCCTTGGCGCGCGCGGTCCGGACGTAGTCCTTGCCGATCTCCTCCAGGGTGACCGTGCGGAAGTACCGCACGTCGGTGCCGACCGACAGCGTGATCCAGATCAGGACGGGCAGGGCGACGAAGAACACCGCGCGCGGCCCGTACTCGTAGCCCCAGATGGGGAACAGCTTCCACTGGTCGGCGAGCAGCCACTGGCCCACCAGGATGTAGATGAGCGACGACACGCTGATGCCCGCGATCGCAGCGGCGGTGGTGATGCGGTCCAGCAGGGTGCCGCGTTTCACGGCGACGAGCAGCGAGAGCCCCACGGCCACGAGGGCTCCGAGGGTGAAGGCCGGCAACGAGACCGTCAGCGTGGGCCCCACACCGCGCATGAAGATCTCGCGCACCGGGGTGTTGTCGGCCCAGCTCACCCCGAAGTCCAGGGTGAGCAGCTGGCCCAGGAAGGTGACGTACTGCTGCAGAAAGCTGCCGCCGAGCCCCAGCTGCTCCCGGAGTGCTTCGACCTCGGCGGGATCGGGGTTCTTGCCGAGCTTGACCGCGACGGGGTCGCCCCCCGCGACGTGGAACAGCCACAGGGTGATGAGCGCGACGCCCAGGAGCACCGGGATGGCGTACAGCACGCGGCGGATCAGGAAGCGCGTCACCGGCTCCTCCCCAACGACACCCCGAGAACGCCGACGAACAGCAGACCACCCAGGGCGAGAGGCCAGCGCGTCGGCTGGTTCCACTCGGCGACGAGCTCGTCGCGCAGGGTGTCGTCGACGGCGACGTAGCGCCAGTACTGGTCGTTGACCTCGGTGTACTTGTAGCCCTGCAGCCACGGCTGCTGGAGGTTCGGTCGGATGCGATGCACGCGCGGGACCCAGGGGACCTGGTCGGCGACGATGTGCGCCATCTGCTCGTACAGGGCGGTGCGCTCGGGGCCGTCGGGCAGGGCCGCCGCCTGTTCGTAGAGTCGGTCGAACTCCGGGTCGCTGAAGTTCGCGGAGTTCACGCCGGGAGCGCCGTTCGGCCCGTAGAGCAGCTGCAGGATGTTCTGGGCATCCGGGTAGTCGAAGCCCCACGCCAGGCTCGTGATCTGGAACTTCTTCTTCCGCATCTTGTCGGTCAGCTGCGGAAAGGTGTTGGTCACCGCCGTGACTTCGATGCCGATCCGCCGCATCTCGTCGGTGAACCGGTCGGCGAACTGCCGCTGGGTCAGGCCGGAGCCGCTGTTCTCGAAGGTGAGGTGGAGCGGGTCTCCGGTCTCGGGGTCGATGCCGCCCGGGTAGCCGGCTTTCGCGAGCAGCTCGCGAGCGCGCTCGACATCGGCCGTGCCGTCGTCGGTCTGCCAGGGGTGGTAGGTGGGATCGAAGCCGGCCACACCGGGCGGAATGAGGCTCTTCGCGAGAACGGCCTGCCCGCCGTAGAGGTTCTCGATGGTCCAGGTGTGGTCGTACGCCAGCGAGATGGCCCGGCGCACGTCGACGTTCGACAGCAGGGGGTCTTCGGTGTTCATGCACGCGTAGACCGTGCCGAGCTCGGTCCAGCGCTGGACGGTCACTCCGCGCGCCTTCAGATCCGGCGCCAGCTCACCGGCGGGGATCGCGTCGGCGACGTTGTCCTTCGGAGGGTTCAGAAAGTCGCTGTAGCCGTTCTTGAAGTACAGCCAGCGCGGCTGGTCTTCGAGGATGAACCGGATCTCCATCCCGTCGAGCATCGGGATTCGCTGGCCGGCGTTCACCAGCAGACCCGCCTCGAGATCCGCTTCCCAGCCGGGCCACCGCTCGTCGGGGTTCGTGACGGGATCGGGGACGTACTCCTCGCGATAGTCCGGGTTGCGGCGGTAGACCGCACGGTAGACGGGGTTGTACTCGGTGACGATGAACGGGCCCGTGCCGACCGGGTGGTTCCGGAACTCCGCCCCGTAGTGCTCGACCGCTTCGTGGGGGTAGACGCTGGCGTAGCCCATCGCCAGCGTCCACAGGAACTGGGGGTAGGGACCCGTGAGGCGGATCTGCACGGTGTGGTCGTCGAGGGCCTTCAGTCCCGGGATCTCACGGTCCATCCCGGGGAGTGCAGCGGGATCGACGACCTGCCCCTTCAGCTCGTCGCGCAGCGCGTCCCGCCAGGTGTTCAGCCCCTCGATCCGGTCGTCGAACAACCACCAGCCCCGCGAGTTGACGCTGGGATGCGCCAGGCGCTTGAAGGACCAGACGACGTCGTGTGCGTCGACCTCTCGGCCCTCTCCCCCTGGAAAACACCCGTCGTCGTGGAACGTGACGTCGTCCCGCATCGTGAACGTGTAGGTCAGGCCGTCTTCGGAGACCGTGGGCATCGCGGCGGCCAGGGCCGGCTGGAGCTGGTAGGGCCGCGCGAACGGGTGGTAGGCGAGCAAGCCGTCGAACACGTTCGCGCTGATCTTCCCGCTCGCCTGATCTTCGATCTGCGGCGGGTCGAAGGACTTCGGCAGGGTGCGCAGCCCGACGTGCAGGATGTCGCCGGTCTCGCCGGGGTAGGGGTCGGGGTTGCAGCCCGTCCCGAGGGTGGCGGCCAGCGTGGCGACGGAGAGAGCAGTGGTGAGCAGGCGCGTGGGCACGGCGGGCATCGTACAGGATAGGGACGCAGTCCATGCTCCACGACGTCCACGCCCATCTCACCGACGCCCGACTCGCGAAGCGCGAAGCCGAGATTCTCGACAACGCCCGCGCCGCCGGGGTCACGACGATCATCAGCAACGGCCTCAACCCCGCCGACAACCAGGCCGTGCTGGACCTCGCCGAGCGCGCGGACATCGTGCGGCCGGCCATCGGGCTCTACCCCGTCGATGCCGTGCTCGAGGAGATGGAGGCGTTGGGCGTCGACTACCCGCGGTCCAGCGACTTCACCGCCGACGAAGCCATCGAGTGGGTCGCCGACCACGTCGAGGAGTGCGTGGCCGTCGGCGAGATCGGCCTCGACCACTACTGGGTGCCCGAGGAGCTGTGGGATCTGCAGGAGCAGCGGTTCCGGCGGTTGGTGCGCATCGCCATGGACGCCGACAAGCCCATCATCATCCACACCCGCAAGGCCGAGCGTCGCACCTTCGAAGTCCTCCAGGAGCTCGGTGCCACCCGGGTGAACTGGCACTGCTACAGCAGCAAGGTGAAGCTCGGCCGCCGCATCGCCGAACACGGCCACTGGCTGTCCATCCCCGCCAACGTCCGACGCGCCCAGAACTTCACGCGGCTGCTCGAGACCCTCCCGCGCGACAAGGTGCTGCTCGAGACCGACTGTCCGTACCTGGGCCCCGAGCGAGGCGTCGACAACGAACCCGCGAACGTGTCGGGCACCGCTGAGTTCGCCGCCGAGCGCTGGGGATGCAGTCGCGATGCCGTCGACGCCCAGCTGTCCGAGAACTTCGAGGCGTTGTTCGGCTTTCGGCCTTGATTTCTGTCGAAATCGGTCTTCGGGCTTCGCGAAGGGGTTGACGGTCCCCGGGGCCGTGTTTTTCTTGCTGGCGTTGGAGGAAGCCAACAGGCCTCGCCGCTGTTTGCGGGCCTGAGAGCAAGACTGTCAACCGAAGAGACATTCACCTGAAAACCCTGAGTTGTTCCCGGCTCCGTGCCGGGTCCGAAAAGGAGGTCCCATGTTCGTAGACTGGTTCGACACCGGAGTTGGCGGGCGATCCCGCGTTCCGTCCATGTGGCACGAGATGAACGCGCTGCTCGGTGCGCTGGAGCGACCCGCCCAGACCGCCACGCCGCAGCTGTCCGTACAGACCGACGAAACCACGCTCACCCTGTCGCTCACCGCGCCCGGAGTGCGCGCCGAAGACATCGACGTGTCGGTCACGGGGCGTCGACTGGACGTCTCGGTGGTGCGTGAGCCGAAGGCCCCCGAGGGCTTCCGGACCCTCCGCCAGGAGCGCCGCGCGTGGCGTCTCGAGCGCACGTTCGAGCTGCCCTTCGACGTCCTGGCCGACCAGGCCGAGGCATCCCTCGACAACGGGGTGTTCACCCTGTCGCTGCCGCGCGTCCCGAAGGCGGAGCCCGTGAAGATCCCGATCCACACGGGGCCGGTGGAGGCACTCGCCATCGATGCCACCCCCGACATCCCCGACGCCGCGGACACCATCGAAGCCGCACCCGAAACCCCTGCCCAGGAGGTCTGAGATGAGCTCCATCGCATCCCACGAGAAGCGTTCTTCCATCCCCGCCGTCGACGTGTTCGAGAGCGACGATGCCTGGCGCCTGGTGGCCGACCTGCCCCACGCCGACAAGGAGTCGCTGGAGGTCACGGTGCACGAGTCGCGCCTGAAGATCCGGGCCGACGCACCCGAGACCGTGTTCGAGCGCACGTTCCGGCTGCCGGGTCAGGTGCGGGGCGACACCGTCAGCGCGTCCCTCGAAGGCGGCGTGTTGACCCTGGACATCCCCAAGCCGGCCGAGGCTCGACCCCACCGCGTCGCGATTGCGTGAGTCGGCGTCCGACGCCGAAGACGCTCGTTCGAGTTCGCCCCGTCGTGCATCCAGCGCGGCGGGGCGACCTGCTTCCAAATAGAATGATCCGCGCGCAGGATCGTCTGATCTCCCCAGACCGTCCCCAGGAGGCGCATGGGTCTGACCAAGGACATCTTCGGAGCCGGCTGTTCAGCCGTGATCACGGGTGGGATGTTCCTGGGCGCGCCGATCCTCGGCATCATCTGGAGTCTGATCCCGGGTGATATGGTCGACACGCTGGCCCAGCAGGAACGTCCGGCGGTGTACTTCGACGGTGCGTTCGAGCTGTCCGACGAGGAGATCGACGGAGACCTCGACGGGAACGCCGACGAGACCGTCGAGGTGCCGGAGCCCGAAGATCCCGACGATGCCGAGCCCGAGCCCGAGTCCGGTGAAGACAGCCCCGGCGAGGAGGATCCGGACGCCGATGCCGACCGGGTGGGGGGCGAGGTCCAGGCCGACGCCGCACTCGACAACGGGCGGGGTACGCGGGTCGGCAGCGGGGGCGGGTCCGACAGGAAGCGGCCAGGAGCGAAGCTCGCAGAGGCGCGCCGCAAGAAGAAGAAGTCCCGCCAGAAGTGCGCCAAGTCCTACGACGGCATCCGGAAACGCCCCGATGGCACGTACGAGGTCTCGCGCAAGCTGGTGAACTACTACACGGGCAGCGTGAAGCACTTCAACGAGCTCGGGTGGTCCAAGCCCAACGAGCGTGGAGACGGAAAGGGCTGGTTGATTCACGGTTTCGGGTGCAACGACCCCCTGTACCACGGGGGGCTTCGCCGCGGCGACATCGTGCTGACCGTGAACGGCAAGAAGACCAACAACATGATGCAGGTCCTCATGCTGTACACCCGGGTCAAGACCAAGCGGCACTTCGAGGTCGTGGTCCGCCGTCGCGGCAAGGAGGTCACCCTGCGCTACAACGTCGAGAAGGGATGAGTCGGGACGACGACCTGTACGCGATGTTCGGGGTGGCCCGCGATGTCGACGCCCGCACGCTGAAGAAGGCCTGGCTGAAGCTCGCCCGAGCGCTCCACCCCGACCGCAACCCCGACGATCCGGGGTCGTCCGAGCGGCTGGCTGCTGTGAACGCCGCCTACGCCGTGCTCTCCGACCCCGAGCGCCGCAGACAGTACGACCAGTACGGGGTCGATGCGACCTCGGCCTTCTTCGACGAGTCGCTGCTGCGCCCCGGGGACCAGATGGGCGCGCGTGGGGCGGAAGGCGCGTCCAGGACTCCCCCGAAGCCCCGACCCGTGGAGCGTGGCACGGACCTGGAGGTCGAGCTGCGGCTGTCGTTCTCGGAGGCGAAGAACGGCGGGGTGCACGAGGTCACCGTGATTCCGGACCGGCCGTGTCCGAAGTGCGAGGGCACGGGCTGGCGCGTGGGCGGCCGGGCCTGTTCGTCGTGCGAGGGCGGCGTGATTCCGGGAATCGGGCCCGTTCGCGTCCAGGTGCCGCCGGGCATGCGGGATGGGCAGGTGCTCGCCGTCGCGGGCGGTGGGCGAGCGGGCCGGGGCAAAGGCGCCGATCACGGCGATCTGCACATCCGGGTCCGCGTTCCACCCGTGTACGCGCGGTTCTCGGACGGTGTGCACGTGGAGGTGCCGTGTCCGCGGGACGTTCTGGACGACGGGGGTGTGGTGGAGGTGCCGCTTCAGCTCGGGGGCGCGGTGAAGGTGCGGGTCAAGCCGGGCACCGAGGTGGGTCAGAAGCTGCGTCTACGCGGGAAGGGCGGGCCGGGGGCAGACCTGATCGCGACGCTGATCGACGGCGATCCGGAGCCGATTCCGGTGCAGTCGGTCTCGGTGAAGCTCGACTGAGCATCGATCGGCCGTGGAGGCGCGGTGCTACGGAGCGTTCAGCGTTGCGTGGTCAGGACCGCCATCGTCCGCAACAACAGCGGTTGCTGGGCCTTCAGGATGTGGGCGGTCGCGCTGATGGGGTCGAACCACGCCACCCGATCGACCTCGGGGTACTGCTGGATTCGGCCGGACTTCGGGGGCCACTCCACTTCGAACGGATTGCTGTCGAGCTGAGCGGGGTCGGCGTCGCCTTCGAACGCCCAGGCGAACACGCGTTTCTTGCTCTGATCGACGTAGCCCAGAGGCGTGTACGGCGGGGTGCTCGTGAAGCCTGTCTCCTCGGCGAACTCGCGGATGGCGGCCTGCAGAGGGGCCTCGCCTGGCTCGACGAGACCCTTGGGCAGGGTCCAGTGGCCCCGATCCCGACGGGCGAAGAACGGGCCTCCGGGGTGAGCGAGGAGGAACTCCGGAACAGGCCGAACAACCCGGTACATCAGCAGGCCTGCGCTGATCTTCACGGCGACCTCCTCGACATCTGCACCGGGCTCGCTTTCCATTTTGGCGATGGAGAGCTACCGTCCGTGCATGGGCGACAAGGCAATCCTGCTCCAGACGCTGCCGCCGGACAAGCGCGACGACGTCGAGAAGGTGTACGACGAGATCAGCGCGACGCAGCCCGATGCCCGGGAGCGCATCGCCGAGCTCCACCGTCGGGGTGTGCTGGACGACTCCCAGCTGCGCAAGTCCATGATGCAGCTCGAGGCCGAACGACGCATCGAGCGCGTCGAGGCCGCTCCGGACCCCGATCAGAAGGGCCCGAAGGTGCTCGGCCCGCTGGGCGCGGGTGCGATGGGCGAGGTGTTGCTGGCCAAGGACGAGCTCGGACGGGTGGTCGCGGTCAAGAAGCTCCTGCCGCACATGATGGGCAAGAAGGCCATCGCGCGCCGGTTCTTCAAAGAAGCCCAGGTCACCGCCCAGCTCGACCACCCGAGCATCGTGCCGATCTACGACCTGGTGCAGAACGAGGACGGCTCCCTCGGCTACAGCATGAAGCTGGTGCGCGGCCGCACCCTCGAGGACTTCATCGACGACGCGGGCGAGCAGTGGTCCAAGCACGGCAAGGTCGACGCCGACCACACCCTGAACGCCCGGCTGGACGTCTTCCTGCACGTGTGCGAGGCCGTGGCGTACGCCCATCAGCGCGGGGTCGTCCACCGCGACCTGAAGCCCGAGAACATCATGGTCGGCGCCTTCGGGCAGGTCATCGTGATGGACTGGGGGATCGCCAAGCTGGTCAGTGTGCCGGACGGCAAAGACACCCTGTCCGAAGGCACCCCCGAGACCGTCGGCAACATCAAGAAGACCCGGGTGGGCGTGCTGATGGGCACGCCGCGCTACATGTCGCCCGAGCAGGCCCAGGGCAAGAACGACGTGCTGGACGCCCGCTCCGACCAGTACGCGATGGGCGTGATCCTGCAGGAGATCGTCACGCTGCAGCCGGCGATCAAGGCCGACCTCAACCTCAAAGCCTGTCTGGCGTGGGCGATTGCGGGCAAGCGGGTGCCGTTCTCGGTGCTGCATCGCAACCAGCCCATGCCCAAGCAGCTCGTCGCCATCGCCGAGAAAGCGTGCAAGGTCGATCCCGACGCCCGCTACGCATCGGTTCCCGAGATGGCCGACGACATCCGTCGCTACCTGCGCGACGAGCCCATCTCGGCCATGCGCGACAGCTTCGGCGACAAGCTGGGCCGGGTGGTGGCGCGCAACCGCGGCAAGGTGGTGCTGCTCATCGTGCTGCTGTTCATGCTCGGTGTCGCAGCCGTCGGGGTCACGGGCATGTTCGGGGTCACCGCCCTCGGCGCCGCCCAGTACAAAGCGCAGCAGGACGCCATCCGGGTCACGGCCATCCTCAACGAGACCACCGAGCACGCCCTCGACATCGAGTCCGCGTTCCTGCGCTGGAACGGGCACCTGGCCGGGCTGTCGTCGGTGGTCGAGCAGGCGCTGATCGGCGGCGCCAAGTTCGACCGGTCCATCAAAGTCCCCAATCCCTACGACCCCCCGCCGGGCATCAAGAAGTACGACCGCTACCCGGTTCCCGTCTCGCTGGACTACCCCGACCTCGGCACGGCCACCGAGTTCGACGGCATGCTCGAGAACGACATCGGCAAGCAGCTCATGACCCTCGGAGGGCGGTTTCGCGCCGCGTTCGCGGACTCCGCCGACATCAACGAGTCCGGGAGGGCAGGGGCACTGCGCAACGCCATCATCGCGGGCGTGCCGATCGTCTGGGCCGATGTGTTCACCTCGTCGGGGTTCCACGCACGGTTCCCGGGGCGCGAGGGCCTGAAGAATCGCCGGAAGCTGGACGACTTCACGAAAGCCCCGTGGTTCCGGCGTCGACAGCACGATCGCTCGATCCGCTGGGCCATCCCCCACGTCGATCCCGACGGCATGGGGCTCGTGGTCACGGGCTACCGGTCGCTGTCCGACAACGAAGGCGAGTTCATCGGCGTGGCCACCATCGACGTCTCGCTCGACTGGGTGCAGGACGAGCTGCTGGTGGTGCCGGACTGGGTGAACGAGGTCTGGCTGGTCAACGAGAACTACGAGATCATCGTGTCCGGAACCGACGACCCTGGCTCGATGACCGACTACTCGGCCAAGCTCCTCCCCGAAGAGCTCCGGCGAGCCGTGAAGTCGAAGCCCATCGGGTCGGAGTCCGTCGATTCGGGGCTGGTGTCGTGGGCACCCCTCGAGACCACCGGCTGGACCTACGTGATGCTCGTCGATCACGGGGCCGAGCCAGGCGGGTGATCGTGACCACGCGTCAGCGCTCCATGCCGTCGATCGCGTCTCGGAAGTTCTGCGTGGGGTCGGACAGCTGGGACATCCACCGCATCATCGGGTTGTCCATGGTCGCCGACTCGGTCCAGGTCACCGTCGTCCCGTCGCCATCCGGGGCGACCTGCAGGGTCCGGCGCACGAGCAGCATCCCGAAGTCGACGTCCCACACGGCCTCACCGGGGGTCGAGCCCGCGGGAGCCCGGCTGGACTGGAGTGTCCAGGACTCCATCTGCATCCCGCCCGCCGCGAACGTGACGGTCTGCGCATCCACCGCTTCGACGTCCATCTCCGGGTAGCCGTCCTCCACCGCGGTCTCGGCCATCGGCGTCCACCACTCCACGACGCCTTCGGGGGTGCTCACGTAGCGCCACGCGGTCTCGGTGGGCACGTCGATGCTCTTCTCGGTCGACAGCGACAGCTCGCTCGGGAGCAGGAACCCGGCGAGCACGAACAGCACGATCAACAGGCCCATCAACAGAATGGCCGCACCGATGCGCTTGAGCCACTTCTCGAACACCGGGACACCTCCGATGCGTGCCTATCCCGCTGGGTTCACGGCTCCATCCCGCTACATGTTGCGGCGGTACTGCCCACCGACCTCGTAGAGCCGGGCGCTGATCTGGCCCAGCGTGCACACCTTGCCGGCCTCCATCAGGGCCGCGAACACGTTCTCGTTGCGGAGCGCGGCGTCATCGAGGGCCTGCAGCGCGGCCGCTCCAGCCTCTTCGTTGCGCTTCTGGAACGCGTCCCGGCTCTCGATGGCGTACTCCTTCTCGGTCTTGGTCGCGCGAATGACCTCGTCCGGGATGATGGTGGGGCTGCCCTTGTCGTCCAGGAAGGTGTTCACGCCCACGATGGGCAGATCGCCCGAGAGCTTCTTGTGCTCGTAGTACAGGCTCTCCTCCTGGATCTTCGACCGCTGGTACATCCGCTCCATCGCGCCCAGCACGCCGCCCCGGTCGCTGATCCGACGGAACTCCTCGAGCACCGCGGCTTCGACCATGTCGGTGAGGTACTCGATGAAGAACGCACCCTGGATGGGGTTCTCGTTCTTCGACAGCCCGAGCTCCTTGTTGATCACCAGCTGAATCGCGAGGGCGCGGCGGACGGATTCCTCGGTGGGCGTGGTGATGGCCTCGTCGTAGGCGTTGGTGTGCAGGCTGTTGCAGTTGTCGTTGAGCGCGTAGAGCGCCTGCAGGGTGGTCCGGATGTCGTTGAAGGCGATCTCGGAGGCGTGCAGCGACCGGCCGGAGGTCTGGATGTGGTACTTGAGTTTCTGAGAACGGGCGTTCGCGCCGTATTTATCGCGGAGGACCTTGGCCCAGATGCGTCGGGCGACGCGGCCCAGCACGGCGTACTCGGGGTCCATCCCGTTGCTGAAGAAGAACGACAGGTTGGGCGCGAAGCGGTCGATGTCCATGCCGCGCGACAGGTAGTACTCCACGAAGGTGAAGCCGTTCGCCAGGGTGAACGCGAGCTGAGTGATGGGGTTCGCCCCGGCTTCTGCGATGTGGTAGCCGCTGATCGACACCGAGTAGAAGTTCCGGACGTCCTGGTCGACGAAGTACTGCTGGATGTCGCCCATCATCCGCAGCGCGAACTCGGTGCTGAAGATGCAGGTGTTCTGCGCCTGGTCCTCCTTGAGGATGTCCGCCTGGACGGTGCCGCGGACCTGCTTCAGGACGTCGGCCTTGATGCGCGCGTAGGTCTCGTCGTCGAGGACTTCGTCTCCGCTGGCGCCGAGGAGCAGCAGCCCGAGACCGTCGTTGCCCTCGGGCAGATCGCCCTGGTAGGCCGGACGCGGCAGGCCCAGACGGGCGTATTTCTCGTTGAGGATCGCTTCGACGGCGTCGACACGGCCCTCTCGGCGGATGTGCTTCTCGCAGCCCTGGTCGATGGCGGCGTTGAGGAAGAAGGCGAGCAGCATGGGCGCCGGACCGTTGATGGTCATGCTCACGCTGGTCTTGGGGTCGGCGAGATCGAAGCCCGAGTACAGCTTCTTGGCGTCGTCGACGTTGGCCACCGACACGCCGGAGTTGCCGATCTTGCCGTAGATGTCGGGGCGCCAGTCGGGGTCCTCGCCGTACAGGGTGACGCTGTCGAACGCGGTGGACAGGCGCTTGGCGGGCAGGCCCTTGCTCACGTAGTGGAAGCGCTTGTTGGTGCGCTCGGGGCCCCCTTCGCCGGCGAACATCCGGGCGGGGTCCTCGCCGCTGCGCTTGAGGGGGAACACACCGGCGGTGTAGGGCCAGCTGCCAGGCACGTTCTCGCGGGAGAGCCAGGTGAGCACGTCGCCCCAGTCGCGGTAGGTGGGCAGGGCCACGCGGGGGACTTTGTTCTGGGACAGGGTCTCGCGCCACAGGGGCTGGGAGAAGGTGCGCCCGCGGACCTGGTACTCGAAGGTGTCGGCCGTGTAGCGCGCCTTCAGAGCCGGCCAGCCGGCCAGGGCCTCGCGCGCCTCGTGGTGGAGGGTGTCGCGCAGCGCGTTGTAGCGCCGGATCAGGTCGATGGTGACGTCGGCGTCGCTGTCGGAGGCCTCGATGGGCCCCGCGGGCACGAGGTCTTCGGAGGCCAGCATCGCGTCGAGGTCGGTGTCGCGCAGCTGAGCGATGGTGCCGGCCAGGGTGTAGAGCTTGCGGGCCAGGGCTGCGCGGGCCTCGATGTCGGCGTCGACGCGCTCGGAGGTCTCGGCGATCTCGGCCAGATACCGGGCGCGGTCGGGCGGGATGACGAAGATCTTCTCGGCGTCGCCCGTGACCAGGTCCAGGGTGGGCTTCAGGTCGGGCTGGAAGCGCTCGGCGAGCAGGTTCTGCACAGCCAGGTAGAGGCGGTTGGTGCCGGGGTCGTTGAACTGGCTCGCGATGGTGCCGTAGACAGGCAGGCTGTCGTCGTCGTCGGTGAACCGCTGGTGGTTGCGCTTGTACTGCTTGCGGACGTCCCGCAGGGCGTCGAGCGACCCGCGCTTGTCGAACTTGTTGATCGCGATGAGGTCGGCGAAGTCGAGCATGTCGATCTTCTCGAGCTGGGTGGCGGCGCCGTACTCCGAGGTCATCACGTAGAGCGTGGCGTCGGCGACCTCGGTGATGGCGGTGTCGGACTGGCCGATGCCGCTGGTCTCGACGAAGATCACGTCGAAGCCGGCGGCCTTGCAGATCTGGATGGCCTCGGGGACCACACCGGACATCGCGAGGTGGGCCTGGCGGGTGGCGAGCGAGCGCATGTAGATCCGGGCGTCGTTCACGCTGTTCATCCGGATCCGGTCGCCCAGCAGGGCGCCTCCGCTCTTGCGCTTGCTGGGGTCGATCGAGAGGATGGCGAGCTTCTTGTCGGGCTGGTCGCGCAGGAAGCGGCGCACGAGCTCGTCGACCAGGCTGGACTTGCCGGCCCCGCCCGTGCCCGTGATCCCGAGCACGGGAACGGTGCGTGCACCGGCCTTGTCGGCGAGGGCTTCGCGCAGCTGCGGCCGCAGGTCGGGGTGGTTCTCGGCCAGGGTGACGAGGCCCCCGATGACGTCGGGCCGATCCGAGGACAGGGCTGAGATCAGCGCGTCTGCATCGGACGGATCGCGGGTGGCGAAGTCGGCGGTCTTCAGCAGGTGGTTGATCATGCCCTGCAGGCCCATCTCGCGCCCGTCGTCGGGGCTGTAGATGCGATCGATGCCGTACTCGTGCAGCTGTTCGATCTCGGTGGGCAGGATGGTGCCGCCGCCGCCCGCGAAGATGCGGATGTCGGCCCCGCGCTCCTTCAGCATGTCGTGCATGTACTGCAGGTACTCGACGTGGCCGCCCTGGTAGCTGGTGAGGGCGATGGCCTGGGCGTCTTCCTGGATGGCGCAGTCGACGATCTCGGCCACCGAGCGGTTGTGCCCGAGATGGATGACCTCGGCTCCGGTTCCCTGGAGGATGCGCCGCATGATGTTGATGGCGGCGTCGTGCCCGTCGAACAGCGATGCTGCGGTGACGATGCGGATTGGGTGGGTGAGCTCGTAGCGGATGGGGGCGTTCATTCGGTCCTCGACAGCCGGAAGAACGGGTACGTATCACTCCGTCGTGGTGGAGTGGAAACGGGGTAGGGGAAGGGTGTGAGCCGCGATCTGCTGGGGTTGGTGTGGATGGCTGTGGTGCTCGCGCTGTTCGGCGTGGGCCTGCAGGTCACCACGGCCGTGCCGAGCACCGATGCCCTGCTCCTGGCGCCGGATCCCGGCATGGGCGCGCTGGTGTCCCTCGTGATCGGCCTGTTCGCGGGGCTCGGTGGCTGGTTGTGGCTCGACGAGCCCGCCTGGGTCGAGGTGACCGAGGTGGGCCAGCGCTGGAGCACGTCCTCGGGCCGACGCCAGCGAATCCGGGCCGGGTTGCTCCACCTGGCGGGCTTCGGGGCGGCGATGCTGCTGTGGTTCGCGGTGGGTCCGGCACGCGCGGTCTCGCTGGCGCCGTTCGTCCACGCTGCAGACGCTGCAGACCTGGCGTCGCTCACGTGTGCGGGGGTCGGGGAGCAGCCGTCACTGGCGTCGATCTGCCGGTGGGACGCGTCGCGCTGGGCGCCCGTCCTGATCGGCACACTGGCCACCCTCTTGCTGTCCTTCGGCGCGTTCCTGACCCGGGCTCCGCAGCGCGACCTGATCGCGGTGCGCATCGACGGGGTGGGGGTGGTGTTCGAGCGCGAGAGCGACGACGCCAGCGAGCGGGTCGCGTGGTCCGAGGTACTCGGGGCACGGGTCACCCGCACGGGCATCCGGATCGACCTGCGGACCGGCGAAGAACGCGTGGTCCCCCTGCATGGGATGTCGGAGTTCGAGCGCGGCAACCTGGTGTTCCGGATCAACGGTCAAGCGCAGCTGCACGTGCCGGAACGCCGCGTCGAACTCGACCAGGAACCGCGGATGCAGCGGATGTTGCGCGCACGCGAGTAGACTGACCGCGGGGCTCTCGAGGAGGAACAGTGGCAGCGGTCGGGCAACGGGTGTGGATGGCCCTCGGACTGCTCGTGTTGGCCGGGTGTCCGTACGTCGGGCAGGGGCGCATCGAAGACCTCGATGGCGACGACGTTCCCGCGATCCGGTTCGGAGGGGCGGACTGTGACGACAACGATCCCGAGGTGGGCAACTGCGATGCGGATCGGGACGGACATCTGCCGCCCGCGTTCGGGGGCGACGACTGCGACGACACGAACGAGGCCGTGAATCCCGATGCCCTGGAGCGGTGTGACGGCATCGACAACGACTGCGACGGGCGGATCGACGACGAGGACGAGATCGAGCCGGGCCTGGGGAACGAGTGGTTCACCGACGAAGACGGCGACGGCGTGGGCGCGGGAGCCCCCATCGTCCAGTGCGCGGCGCCCGCAGGCCGGGTCGCGACCCCGGGTGACTGTGACGACACCGACGAGGCCGTCTTCCCCGGTGCTGTGGAGCTGTGCGATGCCCTCGACCGCGACTGCGACGGCGATCCCGACGCCGGTGCCGCGGATGTGGCCCTGTTCTACGTCGACGGGGACGGAGACGGGTTCGGCGACCCCGATCAGTTCGTCGCCGAAGCGTGTGATGCGCCTGCCGACACGGTTGCGGATGGCACGGACTGCGACGATGCCGATCCCCTGGTGAACCCCGGCGCCGACGAGGTGTGCGCGCCCGGAGACGAGGACTGCGACGGCCTCGAGGGCGATGCCGACACCTCGCTGGTGGCCACGGTCTGGTACCGCGATCAGGACGGCGATCAGGTCGGGCAGGCCGGCGACACGCTCCAGCAGTGCGCACAGCCGGACGGCTACGTCCAGCAACCGGGAGACTGCAACGACTTCGACGACGCGGTGACCGACGAGGTCGAGTACTTTCCGGACGAGGACGGAGACGGCTTCGGCGCGCAGCAGGCCCAGTCGGTGGTCGGGTGTACGCCTCCTTCGGGGTTCGTGACGAACGACTCGGACTGCGACGACACGCAGCCGACCGTCAGCCCTGCGGGGCTCGAGCTGTGCAACGGCGTGGACGACGACTGCGACACCGTCGTGGACGACAACCCGATCGGGGGCGGCATCTTCTACGAGGATGCCGATCAGGACGGGTTCGGAGCCGATGTAGCGGCCAGTCCGTGTCCCGATCCTGCCTGGACGAACTGGACCCAGCTGCCGGGCGACTGCGCCGACGACGACCCCGCGCGCAACCCGTCCCAGGTGGAGGTCTGCGGGATCCGGGGGTGGACGAGGACTGCAACGGCGTCGCGGACGAGGACGACCCCGGAGCGCTGCTCGACCGGTTCTACCAGGATGGGGACGGGGATGGCTTCGGCGACTCGACGTTCAGTCAGACCGCCTGCACGGTACCGAGCGGCTTCGTCGCGGATTCCACCGACTGCGACGACTCCAATGCGACCGAGTGGGCAGAATCGGTCGTGCTGGAGGGCCTGCCGGGCGAGCCGAGCCTCCAGGAGGCCGTGGACAGCCTGTGCGAGAGCGGCACGCTGCTCCTCGATCCGGACCTGACCTGGCCTGCCGCGCTGGTGATCGACAAGAGCATCGGCATCGCCCCGTCGGACTTCCAGGGCCCGGTGACGGTCACGGCAGCGGCGATCGACGAGCCCCTGTTCTCCGTCGCGCCCTTCGCCGATCTGACGATCCAGGGGTTGGTGCTCCAGGGCGGAGCCTTCGACCGCAGCGTGGCGGCCATCCAGCTGGGGTCGCTGGCGGGGATCACCGCCAACACGGTGGGGATCGGCGGGTTCCGGCAGGTGGACTCCGCCTTCATCGAGGGCGAGCTGGGCTTCGTGGACATCGCGAACTCGGCAGTCGAGAACACGCGCGCGGATCGGGGGCTCATCGGGGTCGAGGTGGTCACGGCGAGCATCTCCGGCAGCGTGTTCACCGACCTGCTCGCCCAACCGCTCCCGGATGGCTCGGAGGCGGCCCTGCTCCGGACGAGTGCGCTGTCGACGTTCTCGATCGACGGCATCCTCTGCACGCGATGTGGTGCGGGGAGCACGGCCATCCGCACCCGCGAGGTGTTCCTCGGCACGTCGGGCGACCAGCAGATCGGCTCGTCGGCGTTCCTCGACTCGGGCGGAATCCGGTTGGGCGGTGGGATCGCGATGGACGATGCCCGGTTCGTGCGGACAACCGCAGTTCCCGCAGGAGCGCCGCCCTTCCTCACGACCACGTTCGGATCGGACCTGGCCCTGAGCAACGTGGGCTTTCAGGGCACCTCTGGCCTGGTCTTCGCCGGAAGCGTGACGGGAAGCGTGGTGACCCTGCGCGAAGTGGGGGCGCCCGACCAACCCTCGGTGACGGTCGGCTTGTTCACCACGATGGACCTCTCGGACTCGTTGCTGGTCGATCTGGCGTCCGAGATCCAGGTCGACGGCACGCTCTCCCTGACGGGCAGTCGCATCGTCCGACCCGGAGGCGTGGGCGGTTCGTGGGCGACCGGGAGCAACGTGGTCCTGACCAACAGCGTGGTCTCGGCCGCGCCGACCGACCTCGTCGCTGTGGGCTCGGCGCGGGCGGACAACAGTGCCTGGCTCACGTCGGTCGAGAGCGGCGTCACGACTGGTGAGCTGAACGTGTTCGTGGACACGCCGGAGATGCAACCCCTGTGGAACTCGATGTTCACGGAGGGGGTCCCGGCGGGATGCCTGTTCCTCGGGTGCCAGGACTTCGTGTTCGGCGAGCAGGTGCTGCTCACGTACTCGGACGATGTGGACCCCGAGCTGTGGCTGCCGTTCTTCACCCTCGACTCCAACGCCGACCACATCGATGTGAGCCTGGTCTCGGACGACGCGGACGGCACGGACGGAGACGTGGGCTTGAACGGTGGGGAGCTGGGGTTGCAGGACGCGTTCTTCGCAGATGCCGACAACGATGGCCTGCAGGACGGCTGGGACATGCTCCACCGCCGCATGAGCCTCACGCATCGCGTGGACGAGGTGACCCCCTCGTCTCCCGCAGACGGGCTGTTCTTCTGCACGGATCTCGCAGCGGGGCAGGACTGCGATCAGGACGGCCTGGACGACCTCACAGAGCAGGAGGCGGGCACCTGGCCCAGCGTGGCCGACACGGATGGCGACGGCATCCTCGATGGGGACGAGCAGCCCGGCCGGGAGCTGCTGGACGACTGATCAGCCGTCCATCACCCCGAACAGGCGGAGGATGAGCTCGTCGTCGTCGCCGTCCCAGCTGGAGTGGGCCGGAGGCGGGTCGGGGGGCTCTTCGCGCAGGCTGTTCATCAGCTCGTCGACCGAGGCATCGGCCAGCGCTTCTTCGACGTAGTCGTCGAGCTTGTCGGCGATCGGCTCCCCGAGCAGGTTGCGCACCGCGTTGGTGGGCCCGGCCAGGTCGGTGGAGACCAGCGCCGTGCCGGTGTCGCGCTGCAGGCGCTGGGACAGCGTGCTGATGAGGGACAGCGAACAGTAGGCGTCGTCCAGGATCCCGAGCAGACCCTGGTCGTCGGGGATCACGTCGGCATCGGCGTCCCAGTACGCGGCGGCGGCCCGGGCCATGCGCTCCATCTTGTCCTGGGCGATGGTGCCGCTGGCCCGCTGCAGGGCTTCGCGCAGCATCCGGGGCACGCTCCCCACGTACCGCTTCACGAAGTCGACCCCGCGCTGGACCTCGGCATCGTCGATGCTGTCGCCGTGCTTCGCGGCGGCTTCGCGGATCACCCCGGCTACGCGATGGGTCTGGTCTTCATCGGCGTTCGCTGTGGAAATCGCCGCTTCGATGCCTTTCAGGACGTCGTCGAGCGCCGCCATCGCCATGCAGTCCTCCTGGGAGTCGGACGTCGATGGTACCGCTGCGGAGGACCGTTGCGAAGGGTCCGGCGCCCATGGGCCTTCGAGGCTGGGGGTTCCCGGGAGCGGAACAGCCAGGTGGTAGAGGTGGCTGGGGCGCGGGCCGTCGCTCGTGGAGGCGTCGAGGTACTTCGGGAACAACACCACGCCGTCGTGCGTGGGGCGGATGGCGGGAGAGCCCGGTGCGGAGAGGTCGGATCCGGCCTGGACTGCGCTCCAGTTCTTCAGCCCGGGTCGCAGCCGGCGGTCCGGATCGCCCCACGCCTCGCGGTGCACCGTGGTGTACCACCGGATCGGGGCCGCCCTGTCGGCCTCCTCGGGCAGGGTGGTCGCTCCGGACTCGATGCGTTCGAGGGTCTCGAGGAGTCGGGTGATGGTGCGATGGGCGTTCGCGGCCTGGTCGGGATCGAATCCCTTGCGCCCGAGCTCGACACAGAAGGCGAGCCCACCATCGAGACGGACGTACTCGTCGACGCAGCGCAGACCCGCGGCAGCGAAGGCCTGGCCGGGAGGGCGGGTGAGGCCCACGGGCGCGGCTCCGAGCACCCGTGCCCAGCGTCCGAACCGCTCGTCCCACGGGAAGATCCAGAAGGCGGTCTCGCTGTCGAGGATGGTCTGGTGCATGTCGAGGTGCAGCCCGGCATCGTCCAGGATGGGCCTGAGCTCGCGGGCGCGGCGGGGCTCGTGGCCGTCGCGCTCGACCGTGAAGTCCCAGGCGCGGTTGAGATCGAAGTCCAGGAACCGTCGCTCGGCCCGGGCGGCTTCGGGGTTGCCGAGGAACAGGGTGACGGGCCCCGACCAGGCGATGCGATCGGCCTCGAGGTCTTCGATCACCTTCACGATTCCCGGGAGCGTGCCGTACTCGTTGCCGTGCACCATGGCGCTGATGACGACGTGGGTGCGCCCGGCTTCCGTGGTGGCCGGCCGGTGGTGGGACCACGCGTACCCGTGGGGGCTCGGGCGTGCGACGGCGGCGAAGCGCGAGAGCCAGCGCTCGAGCTCGGGATTATCGGGCTCTGCAGCGCGCTCTGGGTCTTCGTCCGCCATCCGTCCTCCTTCGACGCCTGTCGCGAACCCCCGGGTACCCACCACGGGTCGCCATCGCAAGCAACCGACGACCAACGCGCAGGATCCGCAGGCGACCACTGGCCGGAGCGGGGTTTGCGGGGTAGTCGGCGGGGTCTTGGGAGGTTGAGTGAGCAACACGGCGACCAGCACGGGCGGATTGCTGCGTTCGCTGGGCCCCGGGCTGGTGTGGGCCGGCACTGCGATCGGGGTGTCGCACCTGGTCCAGTCCACGCGGGCTGGGGCGGGCTACGGCCTGACGCTGCTGCTGGTGGTCATCGCCGCCAACGCGTTCAAGTACCCCGCCTACGAAGCCGGTCCGCGCTACGCCGCAGCCACGGGCACCAACCTGCTCGAAGGCTACCGACGCCGTGGTCGCTGGGCGCTGTGGATGTTCATCGCGCTCACGGTCAGCACGATGTTCACGGTGATCGCCGCGGTGACGTTCGTGGCGGCGGGCATGGCGAGTGCGCTCATCAGCGATGCCGTTCCCACCTGGGGGTGGTCGGCGATGCTGCTCACGTTCGCGGTCGTGATGCTCTCGGCTGGCCGGTTCACGCTGCTCGAGCGCTTCATGACCGCGATGATGCTGCTGCTCACGGTCTCGACCCTCACGAGCGTCGTGCTCGCGCTGCCGTCGCTGGATCTGTCGAAGGTTCCCGTCTGGCCGCCGGTTCCCCCGGCGACCAAGACGGATCTGCTGTTCCTGGCCGCGCTCGTGGGCTGGATGCCGAGTGCGCTCGACACCGCGGTGTGGCACTCGATGTGGGGGCTCGAGAAGCAGCGCGATCAGGGGGTGGAGCTGACGCGTCGCGGTGCGAAGTTCGACTTCGACGTGGGCTACATCGGCACCGCTCTGCTCGCGTGCATGTTCGTGGTGCTGGGCGCCACCGTGCTCTACGGCCAGGTCGACGACATTCCGGGCTCGTCGGTCGCGTTCGCGAAGATGCTGGTCGGCGCCTACATCGCGTGTCTGGGCGAGTGGGCACGCCCGATCATCCTCGTGGCGGCGTTCAGCACGATGTTGTCGACGACCGTGGCGGTGACCGATGGCTTTCCGCGTGCGCTCGAAGGCGTGGTGGCCGAGATCCGCGGTCACGCGCTGGAGGGGCGCACCTGGGTGTACTACGCGTCGCTGCTCCTGTGTGCGGTCGTGGCCCAGGCCATCTGCGTGTACTTCCTGGGGCAGCTCAAGGCCCTGGTCGACCTCGCCACCGCGCTGACGGGGCTCACGGCACCGATGTTCGCGGTGTTGAACCTGGTGGCCCTGCGGGGCGAAGAAGTGCCCGAGGATGCGCGTCCCGCCGGTCTGTACCTGGTCGCACACGTCGCGGGGATCGTGTTCCTGTCGGGGATGGCGGTGCTGTATCTCTACGCCCGGTTCGTGCTCTGATCCGCGCGACATCCCGTCCGAACGAGGAGTCCTGATGTCCGAGAGCCTGTCGCTGACGGTCGATCCACACCCTGCCCTCGATCTGGGGGCGTTCGTGTCGGAGTTTCCGCGACCCCTGGGCGCTGGATGGCCGTCCCTGGCGCTCGCAGCACTGCTGGACCGCACGGCGCCCGATCTGGAGGTCTCAAAGGCCAAGGCCCCGGTGCGCGACCTGTTGCGGCACGGAGGGTTCTCGCCGTCGGGGCGCAACAAGCCCGCCAGCGAATACGTCCAGGGTGCGATTCCCGCCGGCAAGCTCGGGCCGATCAACGCAGCCGTGGATGCCTGCAACGCGGCGTCGTTCGGGTCGGGACTGCCGATCTCGGTGGTGGACGTGGACCGGCTGGTGGGCCTCGATTCCCTGCGCGTGGGCATCGCGGGAGAAGGGTCCTCGTACGTCTTCAACGCGGGCGGTCAGGTGATCGACGTGTCGGGGCTGCTGGTGCTGTTCGACGGCGAGGGTCCGTGTGCGAACGCCGTGAAGGACAGCCAGCGCACCAAGACCCGTGACGAGACCGTGCGGACGCTGTCGCTCGTGTGGGGCACGACCGAGCTGGCGGGGTGGACCTCCGCCCTGGTCCGGTGGTACCGCGCAGCCCTCGAGGACGCCGGAGTGCGCACCCTCGACGTTGTACTCCGCAGCTCCCAGAGATGATCAGCCGGCGTTGTTCGACACGTGGTCGTTCGCGGCGGTCGGCTCGAGATCGGCGGACTCCAGCAGATCGCCCGTGTACAGCGGCACCCAGTAGCGGTTGCCGGGAACCAGCAGGGGCTCTCCGAGTCGGATGACGTCGTTCTCGTGCAGCACGCACGCGATGTGAGAGCGCTTGTCGAACCCGTTGTGCTCACCCGGGAAGTCGACCCGCACGTTCACGTCGAATGGCATGGTCATCCGGCTCCCGGCCGCACCCGGAGGCGTCGCGCCGGCGTACCACCACCCCACGCGCCCCGCGTCGGGAGCGGTGCAGCGACCCGTGCTGGCGGGAATCTCGAAGCGGTGGGGGCGCTCGCTGTCCTCGTCGTCGACCGCACCCACGATCTCCATGGCGGGCTCCACGGCCACCGCCGAGAACTGCCCCTGGGGCTCGCCGAGTCCGAGACCCAGCGCTGCAATGGCCCCGCCGAGCACGGCGGTTCCGAACACCAGCACCCCTGCAGCACCCGCGGCGACGAACACGAGACCCGCTGCGCGATCGGAGTTTCGACCCGGCTCGAGCAGCAGCTGGGTGGCCGCCTGGAGGTTGGCGTCGTCGGGGAACCGTCGGTGGATCTTCAGCAGCAGGGCCGAGAGGTGCCCGCGATCCCGCGCATCTTCCAGCGTCAACACCCAGGCCATGGCGCGCTGACGTTCCTCGGCGGCCGTTCGGGGCGCGGGGGTCGGGGTGAGCTGGGGGTCCAGCCGTCGCCCGAAGAACGCGGCCAGGTCGTTGATGTCGGTGTCGGTCAGTTCCATCGCAGCTCCCTGCGGTGGCCCTCTTGTGGTGTCAAGAGAAAGCCTGGAAATGACTTTAGCATATGCGTGCAGTCAACGAGCCAGCACCCGCTCGATGTTGGCCCGTGCACGCTCCTCCAGCGCGTCCCGAAACCGATCCGACAGGTAGATCGGCTGGGTGAGCAGGCGCTGCAGGAACGCGGTGCGGCCGGCCTCGAACACCGGTGTGGACGCGACGTCGGCGTACTCCCGGGCGATCTGGTCGCAGTACTGGTCGAAGCGCTCCGCGGAGGCGCCCAGGATGGCCATGTCGCAGTCGAGGAACAGGGCGGTGGTGGAGTCGACCTCGGATGCGCGCAGACGTCCGTGCTCGGCGGTCTTCAGGATCAGCTGGCGGGCGCGGTTCACGATGTCGGTCACCAGCGTGCACGGCAGCTCGAGCCAGTTGTGCACCCACCCCGCGACCAGCTCGGCGGAGCGGGCCTCGTTGTCGGGTTGCCCCGCTTCGTACACGGCGTCGTGGAGCAGCACGGCCACCCAGCTCGCGACGCGATCGGTGCCCGTGGAATCGCCAGGCGCTCCGTCAGCCCACAGCCCGTCGTGGTCGACAGCGGACCAGTGTGCGAGCACCTCGGTGACGTGCCGGATGCCGTGGTACGCGCGCGGAGGCTCCAGATGTCGACCGGCGACATCTGCCCACCAACCGGGTTTGGCGGCGATTCCCTGGGGTGCGGCTCGCTCTCGCATGGTTCGGCTCCGTCGCGCCAGGTAGACTCGGGCGGTGACGCAACCGCGAACCGACGAATCCCGGCGATACCGCATCCTCGACGTCCTCGGCGAGGGGGGCTTCGGCAAGGTGTATCGCGCCCGTCTGGAAGGGGCGGAAGGCTTCGCGAAGGACGTCGCGATCAAGCTCCTCACCGACTCCGAAGCGCCCGACGAGGTCCTGCAGCGCTTTCGCGACGAGTCCCGTATCCTGGGCCTGATCCGCGATCGCGCCATCGTCACCGTCGACCCGCCCACCCGTCTGGATGGTCGCTGGGCGGTCGTGATGGAGTTCGTCGACGGCACGAACTGCGAGCGGGTGCTGCAGAGCGAACCCGTGCCACCGCGCCCCGCGGTCGAGATCGTGCAGGAGGTCGCCCGGGCGCTCGACAACGTCTACAACCAGAAGGGCCCGAACGGCGAGGCGCTGCAGCTCATCCACCGGGACATCAAGCCCGGCAACATCCAGATCTCACCGGCCGGCACGATCAAGATCCTGGACTTCGGCATCGCCCGTGCCCGCTTCGCCTCCCGCGAGAGCAAGACCACCACGCACATCGGCGGCACGTTCGGCTACATCGCTCCCGAGCGCCTGGAGGGCGAGGAGGGCGCGGCGGGGGATGTCTACTCCCTCGGGGTGGTGCTCGCGGCGCTGATCTGCGGTCGGCGCCCCACGGGGAAGACCCGCGTGCTGATGAAGGAATGGGTCGCCAAGGACCCCGACCTGCAGAAGGTGTGGGACCTCGCCCAGGAGATGCAGTCCGCAGACCCCACGGATCGCCCGACGGCCCGCGAAGTCGAAGACCGCTGCGCCGAGATGTCCGCGACGTTGCGTGGCGGGCCGCTCCGACGCTGGGCCGAGCGCACGGTGCCGGCCGTGGTCGAGCAGGGGTCCACCGATCGCCTCGTGGGGTCCGTGCTCACCGAGACCATGGCGTACCTGCCCCGCTTCGACACCGAGGCAGCCGACATCGTCGATCCGCCCCGCTCGAGCTCCGTGCGGCCCTGGCTGCTGGCGGTCAGTGCATCCGTGGTCTTCTGCGCGATCTTCGCGTTCGTGCTCACCGGCCTGATGGGCACCAGCGTCACCCTGGGCTTTCTGGCCGGCATGACCGGCCAGTCGACCTCCGCGACCCCCTCGACCGCCGTCGAGCCCGTGCCCACCACCATCCAGGCCGAGGATCCCGAGCCCGAACCCTCAAACGACGCGTCCCCCGACGGCGCCTCGACCGATGAAGATGGCACTGCAGACGGCGATGCGGAAGCTGGAGAGGACGGTGAACACGGTGAAGACAGCGAAGCCGACGCGTCGGAGGAGCCTCCCGTCGAGCCCGCTCCGACGCCTCGCCCGCGTCCTCGACCCCGTCCCCGCCCGTCGGCTCGGACCGTCTCGATGACGTTCGGGTCCGTTCCGATCGGGGCCAAGCTGTTCGTCGATGGTCGCTACATCGGCACCACACCCGTGGTCGGACACGACCTGCCCCACGGCGATCACGAGATCCAGATGTGGCAGGGGGAAGACAAGATCGTCCGCGCCATCCACGTCGGCCGGCGCGATCCCGTCCGGTACATCTGGGAGGGAGGCGAGGAGTGGCGATCCTTCTACTGATCGCGGGTGCCTTCGCTGCGGATTGCGATCTCGACGGTGCCCTCGACCAGGCGCAGGAGGCGGTGCTCCAGCTGGACTTCGAGCTCGCCGAGACCCGTCTCGCAGCGGCCGAGGAGAAGTTCGGCTGTGCGCCCGCGGACGCCGAGCAGGTGGCCCGATTCTGGCTCGCGACCGGCGCCATGGAGGGGTTCCGAGGAGATGAGGCGAGCCGCGACGAAGCCCTGGTAGCGGCCAAGGCGGCCCGCATCTTCTTCTGGGACCCCGTGTGGGGAGACGACCTCGAAGAGGCATGGAAGGCGGCCCGATCCGACGGGGCACCCGCGAGTCTACGGCTCCTCGACGTTCCCGAAGGCTACGTGACGCGGGTGGACGGGACGATCCGGACCGACCCCACCGAGGTCGCCGTGGATCCCGGGCTTCATGTGGTCCAGGTGTTCGCGAAGGACGTCGGGTTTGCACGGGTGGTGCGCGCTCAGCCCGATGGAGACGTGTCGATCGCCCCCGAGCTCGACGAACTGCCCCGAGAGCAGTGGGCTCCCGACGCCCTCGTGGTCGAGCCCCTCTCCGAGCCCGACTCCGGCACCGACCCCACCCCGGAACCCATCTCGAAGCCTGTTCCCCGGACCCAGCCGGGCGACCGGCCCGTGGCGCTGGTGTTCGGGATCGGTCTGGGGGTCTGGGCGGGGCCGGGCTTCGCCCTCGACGGGATCGAGGAGTCCGGCACCAAGTTCCTGCCGTCCGTCGAAGCGGGCGTGTTGTACGAACCCACCGATGCCCTCTGGCTCAGAGCGGCCATCGGAGCCGACATCGCCGTCGGGAGCCGGTTCGTGTACGTGGTTGGCGACATCGACGACCCCGAGGGTCGGGCCCTCCCTGTCGCCCCCGTCCTCCACGCGTCGGGTGGCGTGCACCTGGGCGATGGGCCGTTCGCGGTCGGAGGCCTGGTCGGGCTGCAGCTGCCCAGCCGGCTTCCCGTGCGCGCCGTGGGCATCTGGACGTCCGGCCGGTACGGCGTCGAAGCGCGACTCGGCGCGAACCTGCTCGGCGAACGGTCCGTGGAATCGGGCGTCCAGACGGGTCGAGTTCGCATCGAGCCCGCTGTGACGGCACTCGGGACCCTCAGGCTCTGAGGGCTACTCGCAGATCTCGAGCGGCAGGTTGCACTCCTGGCCTTCGGGGCACTGACCGGGGCCGTTGCAGGGGGTGAACCCGTCGACCCGGACGTCGAGCGTGCGAGGGGAGGTGACCTCGAGGTCGATGCAGCCCTCGCCCTGGTCGCCCACCGCCACGTTGTCGGCCGTGCGCCGCGTGACGGTGGCGCTCGGGAACCCGGTGACGCCTGCGTTGATCAGCTGCTCGATGAGCCCCGATGGAACCGATGCGGACCCGGTGTCGGGCCACTCGCAGGTGAGGTTGACGGGGGAGTTGCCGTGCTGGTCGATGTTGAGACGGAAGAACACCACCGATCGACCGAGACCCGACGCGGGGGTCCACTCGATCGCGAGGTCGACGTCCTCTTCGACGAGCAGCAGGTCGTCGCTCGCGGTGAGGGGCTCGACGCCGACGCCGTGCAGGTCGAGGCTTCCCCACGGGCTGTCCGGAATGCGGACCTCCACCAACGAGTCCGGCGCGACCGGGGGATTCTCGACGTCGGTGTTCTGGTAGGAGTTGCCGAGCTCGAAGGGCTCGATGGCCACGGACCCCGGGAGCACGCCCGCGACGGTGACCGTACCGAGGTCCTGGGCGACGGGGAACGGCACGCACTCGTTGTCGAGGTTGCACGTCTGGTCGCCCGGGCACGGCGGGTCACAGAAGGGGTTGAGTCGCTGGTCGAGGCGGCAGCCGGCATCGGCGTCGACCGGGGCGGGCACGGTGGACGGGATCACACCCAGCCGCACGGTGCCGTCGATGTAGCCGAACGCATCGCCGTTATCGATGCGGAATCCGCCCCAACGCTCGGCGAGATCGCAGGTTCCGGCGAGCTCGACCGTGGCCGGATCCCCTTCGGGATCGGGGATGTCGGTGTCGTCCGTGTCGACGTCGGTGTCGGTCTCAGTCTCGTCCGTGTCGGTGTCTGGCGTGGGTGTCGAGGGGCCCGTGCAGGCCACCAGGGACAGGGCAGACAGCAGGATGGTCATGAAAGCTCTCCGGGTGTGACACCAAACCTACACGGTCGCGACGACGACCGGCTACAGTCCAGCCATGCGCGTACTCCTATCCAGTGTCACCAGCCTGATGCTCCTCTGTCACGCGGGATGCAAGCAGCCCGCCGACTCCGACTCCGACACCGATGCCCCGCCGTCGATGGTGTGGGAGTGCGTGGTCGAAGAGGAAGACCCCGACTTCGCCCAGCAGCTCGGGTGTGAAGAGGACTTCGACAAGCTCGCGGCCGACCCTCTCGACGCGTCGATTCCGGGGGCCTCCTCGGTCAAGACGGTGATCGACCGGGCCGACGAAGGGGCGCTCTACTTCCAGAACTCCACGCGCTACCCGATCCACTGGGAGTTCGCGTTCAACAACCTCTCCGGAGACGGGCTGCCCATCGTTCCGCAGCTCGCCGAGTTCAACACCATCGAGTACTACAGCCCCGATCGGCGCTTCGTGCTGGGGGCCGTCACCTACTACGAAGAACCCGACGTGTGGGCCTACGAGCTGTCGCCGTACGACACCGCGTCGGCCGAGATGATCGAGCTCGCCTACACCCAGATCCGCGACAACGCGTACTTCGGGTCCGAGCTTCGATTCCATCCGACCTCTGCGGCGATCGAGACGGTCGCCGAGGACCTCCCGGACGACATCCTCACCATCTCGACCGACGAGCTGTTCGCCGGCATCACCTACCAGCCGCTGAACGTCGCCACCTCCATGGGCCGGCTCGAGTTCCTCACCGACGAACAGCTCGCCGTCCCGCCGGACTTCCGGTCGATCGTCGTGCTGGAGTCGGTGCCGAACGACATCTCGGCCACGGCCGGCATCATCACCGCCGAGTTCCAGACCCCCCTCTCGCACATCAACGTGCTGTCGCAGAACCGCGGTACGCCCAACATGGGGCTGCGTGGAGCGTTCGAGAACGAGACCCTCCGCGAGCTGGAGGGCAAGTGGGTCGAGCTCGCGGTGGGGCCGTTCGAGTGGACGATCCGCGAGGTCACCGTCGAAGAAGCCGACGAGTGGTTCGAGGAGAACGGGCCCGAGCCCATCGACGTCGAGCCGATGAACACCACCGAGACCGCGCTGGTCGACGTGCAGGACATCCTCGACCGCGACACCTACCCCGATCTGCGCGAGGCCATCACCGCGGCCGTGCCCACCTTCGGCGGGAAGGGCAGCCACTACGGCGCGCTCTCCACCATCGGAGACGCCGTGCCGGTTCCGCCGGGCTTCGTGGTCCCCGTGCACCACTACGACAAGCACATGGCCGACAACGGCTTGTGGGACCTCGTCGACGACATCCTGGACGACCCCGAGGTGCGCGACGACCCCGCAGTCCGCACCCAGCGGCTCGCAGAGCTTCGGGCGGCCATCCAGTTCGCGCCCCTCGACCCCGTTCTCGAGCAGGCTGTGATCGACCGCATCTCCACGGGCGTTTCCGAGGGTGAGTTCGTGACCACCCGGTTCCGCTTCCGGTCGTCCACCAACGCCGAGGACGTCAGCGGGTTCAACGGTGCGGGCCTGTACGAGAGCCACACCGGCGACCTCAACGACCCCACGCGGCCGGTCCGAAACGCCATTCGAGCGACCTGGGCCAGCGTGTGGTCGGACCGCGCGTTCGCCGAGCGCTCCTACTACAGCATCGAGCACCGCAACATCGGCATGGCCCTGCTGTGCCACCGCTCCTTCCCGGTCGAGGACGCGAACGGCGTGGCCATCACGGGCAACATCTTCGACACCCTCGGGGCGGAGCCGGCCTTCTACATCAACGTGCAGGTGGGCGACAACCCGGTCGTACGCCCCGAACCCGGTGACACTACCGACCAGATCCTCTACTACTACACCCAGCCCGGGCAGCCGATCGTCTACCTGGGCAGCTCCAACCTCATCCCCGACGGCGAGAGCGTGTTGTCCAATCCCCAGATCAACGAGCTCGGGTCGGCGCTGTCGGCGCTCCACCAGTTCTTCGCACCGGCCTACGGCAACCAGGGTGGGCTGTACGGGATGGACGTCGAGTTCAAGTTCGACCAGCAGTACGACGCCGAGCCCACGCTGTACATCAAGCAGGCCCGCCCGTACCCGGACTGGAGTCAGTAGACGGTGATCCTGCTCTGGGTTTCGCTCTTCGGGGCCTCTACGTGGGGCTCCGCTGCGGCGGCCGAGGTTCAGCTCGAGCTCGATGATGCCGTCGACCGGGCGTGGGAGACCTGGGCGGACGCACGCATCCAGCAGGCGCGCATCGCGTCGGCCGAGGCCGCCGTGCGTCTGGAGAGGGACCTCGACGACCCGCAGTTCCGGGCTCGGATGGAGAACATCGGGTCGAACGTGGACGTGCCGCAGTACACCTTCCGGGTCCGCCAGGACGTCCAGCCCCTGGGGGCGATTCGAGGCCGGGTGCGGGCTGCGCGGGCAGCCATCGCATCCGAGCAGGCCGATCTGCAGGCGATGGAGTGGGCGGTTCGGGTCGACACCGCGCTGCTCTTCGACGGCGTTCGGGTGCTGGAGCGGGCCGTGCAGCTCGCCGAGCAGGAGCAGGAGGCCACAGCGGAGTGGCTCACCGTGGTCTCCAAGCGCGCCGAGGCTCAGGTCGCAGACCCCGACGACGTGCTCGAAGCCGAGCTCGCCCAGCTCACCGCCGTCCGGCGACGCGCCATCGCCGAGCAGGAGCTGGCGGTCGCACGGGCCGAGCTGGCCGAGCTCACAGGGACCGATCCCGCCGATCGTCTCGTGTTGACGGGCCCGGCCCTCGGTGACCTCGCAGAACAGCCGGTGGATGGCGCCTCGTTCGACCCCGCCGTGCGCCAGGCCGAAGCCCGCGTCGCCGAAGAGGAAGCCTGGCGTCGTGCGGCCGCCGCCGAGCAGCGCCCGTTCCTGGACTTCGTCGAGGCCCAGGTGGTTCTGGAGCCCGGGGAGGTCGCGGCGTACGGGCTGCAGCTGGCCGCGAACATCCCGGTGTTCAGCCTGCAGAGTGGCGCGCTCCGAGCCGCCGATGCCCGCGTGGCCGAACAGCAGGCCGAGGTGAGGAGCCGCACCGACCAGGCCGAGCGTCGCCTGGCTCGTCGCCGCGCCGAGCTCGCTGCGAGTCTCGCTGCCTGGAAGCGCCTGTCCGAGGAGATCGAGCGGGTGGGTGCCCTCGTGTCGGACGCCGAGCCCACGCTCCGTCCCGACCGGTACTGGGAACGCACGGCAGACCTCGTTCGCGAGCGCCAGGAGGCCCTGGAGCTGCTCCACCTCGCGTTGATCGCGCGACGCCGGGTCGAATCCGGGGCCTGACCCAAACGCGCAGCTTGCGGAAGGCCCGGTTAGAATGGCGCCATGGACGGCTGGAGCAACACCCACGACCCCGCCACAGACCTCCCCACGCTCGGAGAGGCCCTGTGGGAACCCACCATGTTGGCGTTCAGCTGGATGCAGTCGCCGCCGTGGGCATTGCTCGCCGCGTTGTTCCTCACCCTGTTCCTGCTCGCCTGGCTCGGCCGTCGCCCGCCGTGGCGTCCGGCGCCGGATCCCGACCCCAGCTGAAGCTCACTTCAGGGGAATGTCGCGCAGCTGCTCGGCGAGCGTCACGAGCTCGGGTTCGAAGGGATGGGGCGTGCGCCACACCAGCCGGAATGCGTCCTCACGCAGCTCCTGGCCCGGCATCAGCTCGCGGAGCCGGCCCGCTTTCAGGTCGTCGCGGATGAAGTAGCGAGGCAGCACACCCACGCCCATCCCGGCCAGGATCTGGTAGCGGATCGCGGCGATTCCCCCCATGTAGAGCTGCTTGTGGAACGGCCAGGGGCTCCCGTCCGGCAGGGCGTCCAGCAGGTAGCGGAACAGCGGCAGGTCGGCGCTGACGTCGATCAGTGTGAGGTCTTCGACGTCTTCGGGGCCCGAGACCTCCTGATCGGTGCCGACGAACGCGTAGTCCTCGTTGTGCAGCGTCGCGTAGCGCACGGTCCCGCTGGTCAGGCGGGTGGACGTGACGCAGGCGTCGATCTCGCCGCGCTGCATGCGCGCCATCAGGTCTGGACTGTCGCCCATGTAGAGGTGAATCGTGCGCTCGGGCGCGAGCTCGGACAGCTCGGCCAGGCTGGGGCTCAGCCAGCTGATCCCGAGCTCGAAGCGGGTGCCGATGGTCACGTCGTAGGGCACGACCGCATCGGTGTCCTGGGCGATCTCGCGGCAGCGGTCGGCATCGCGGAGGAGCTGGCGGGCGTGGGGAAGCAGGCGTCGACCGGCATCCGTGAGCTGGGCGCGACGGGTGGTGCGGTCGAACAACCGAGCACCGAGCTCCTCTTCCAGGCGGCGGATCCGCTCGCTGAACGCCCCGGGAGACAGCGCGACACGTCGCGAGGCCGCGCGAAAGTTCAGCGTGTCGGCCGCAGCCGAGAAGCACTTGAGCGAGTCGAGATCCAAAACGGTGCGCCTCCACGGCTCCGAGACGGGGACTGTACCAGCAGGGGTTCGGGTAGACTCCGGCGCATGCCGAACCGACCGCTCTCTTCGTCCGTGTCGACCGCTCTCGTAGCGGGGGCGGCGCTGGTGCTGGCGCTCGCTTGTGGGGGCACGGCGACCCCCGAGCCCACACCGGCCGAGACCATCGAGTTCGCGCAACCCGCAGCACCCTCACAGCCCGCGCCCGTCGTCGAGGGACTCGCTGGGGAGCTCGGGTTTCCGGTGGGTCGGGGCGAGGTTCAGGGCAGCGACACCCGGACGTTCGAGATCCTGCATCGGAGCGCGTTCGACGCCGGAGCCCAGTGGGCGGACTACCGCGACGCACTCGAGGTCGCTGGATGGACGCTGCGACCCACCGAGGTCCCGCCGTTCGAGGGCGTCTTCGTGAAGGAGAGCCAGCAGCTGCAGCTGTCCTGTGAGCTGAAGGGCACCTCGGTGTTCGTGCGGGGAACCCGCATCCGCTGATCTCAGGTCAGCGCGCCATCGAACAGCCCATCGTCATCCAGGAATCGGGGGTCGGTCGCACCGGTGAGCGGCGGCCAGAGGATGAACACCGCTGTGGCGAGGTGCCCCGCGAACCCCTCCAGTCGCGCTTCCACGTACCAGCGGTTCCGCTTCTTGCGCACGTCGCAGAACGTGGTGAGGGCGGCGTGCAGATCGTCGACCGGCAGTCCGCTCCCCGGCCAGGTGAGCTGCGAAACCGCCGTTCTGGACGGGTTCTTCAGGCCGACCCCCAGGAACGTGCCGTCCCAGTAGGGGGTGTCGGGGTACTCGCCGTCGAACGACCCGCGCAGCACGAGGGTGTTCCCGTCCACCCGCGCGTCGAAGTCCGGCTTCCCCTTGCGCTTGAGCTTGGTCAGTCGGGCCCCGTTCAGCTCGAGGCCGTTCGAGAAGAGGTTGGGCTTGTCCTTCTTCTTCTCGCCCCTGGCCCCGATCCGCAGCGGGAGCGTGCCCGGCGTGCTCGTGAAGTGCGCGGTGCCGGTCGGCGCGGAGGTGGGCAGCGAACCGAAGCGCGCCAGCATCGCATCCCCCTGGTAGCGGCCGTAGAGCGTGGCTCCGCCCTCGTAGGCCTGGGAGACGTACTCCCAGCGCGTGCCCGCGTAGCTTCCGAACTCGCCGGACGGGCTCGCGATGGACATCGGCCACCCTCCGCCCGTCACGGAGTCGCGGATGTGGGCCGCCAGCATGTGGCTGCACTCGACCGGACATCCCGCGATGCTCCACCAGGGCCCCGTCGGGCGGGAGAGGGTCACGAGGCGCATCGGAAGCGGCGCGGGGGGCGACTCCAGACGGGGAAGACGGGCTTTGGGGGACTGCTGGGCGTCGTACTCGGGCTTCTCGCGCATCCCTTCCTCGAAGATCCCGCTCAGGGGGGAGTCCGCGAGCTCCGACCCGCCCAGCGCTGGCCCTCCGAGGATTCCCCGGGGTTCCAGGCCTGCAGCCGTGGGGTCGAAGTCGTCGTACGCGAACGACAGCGTCAGATCGTCGGCGTAGGCGAGGGCCTGGCGATCGAGCACGTCGATCAGCGCGTCTGACAAGGCGTCTCCGACGGTCTGCACCATGTCGACCGCCGTGTCGTAGTCGCGCCCGTTCTTGCGCACGTCGTCCAGATCGAACCCGCGGGGCTTGAGGTTGGCATCGCCCACCGGCCCCCCTCCGATGCCCACGGGAACCGGGGTGGGGAGGGCGGCGCGCACGCGGTGACAGGCCCAGCCGTACGCGTCGCTGCTGAACAGCGGGTGCCGGGCACCGAACAAGGACGGCGTGGCCCCGAACAGAGCGAAGGCCCCGATGAGAGGGCCATTCCGGCCGTCTCCACGCCGCTCCCGGGCGACCAGCACGTGCATCCGGGCGTCCACCAGGGCGGTGTCCAGCGCGTGCGGCTTCAGCTTGCGGCGCTTGCTGTGGACCTTGACCTTGGCGATGTCGAGCAGTGGACCCAGCTTGCCGGACCCGAACGTCTTCTCGACCAGATCCTCGAGGATGTCGGAGGACGGCGGAGTGACGGGACCCGAGGGGGCCTTCGGGGTGTAGGGCTCGGGGGTGTTGGGACCGAGGGAGCCGGGCCGGAACGGAGGGGTTCCGGACGGGGCCGGGCCCCCGAGCCAGCTCGGGGTGGGGGAGTCGGTCATGCGCAGGCCGAGCGCACGTCGATCGGCGTCCGACAGCGGTGGCGGGTCGACGTAGCGGAAGTCGTCGGGGTCGAGGGTGGTCTGCTCGCCGTCGAGCGCTGCGCCACTGCGGTTGGTCAGCCATCCCCAGCAGGTGGGGCCGGCCAGACCGAGCTTGGCGCGACGGAGCGTGACGAGGTCCGGCGTGCGGGTCTCGGGGCCGAGGATGCTGCGGATCCCCGCTTCCAGCCGGTCGCACAGCGCGTCGGACAGGGCTTCGTCGAAGTGGTCGGTCCAGTTGGTGCGAACCCAGGCCGGCCCGGCCATCCGGTCGTAGCTGTGGTTGCCGTAGAACGACGACGGACCGCGGTGGGTGTGGGTTCCGGCGATCAGGATGCGCTCGGTGGTCAGTCCGACGTCCGCGAGGCGCTGTCCGAGGCGTTCGTGGAGGTAGCGGCTGCCGGCGTGCAGGTCGGCCGCGACGAGCGCGGTGCGGTTCCCGTGATCGTCCTCGATCAGCAAGATGGTGGCGAACAGTCGACCGAAGCACCCCTGTGCGGCATTGGCGGTGGGGCCGTGCCCACCGAGGCCGACGCCGGGCTGTGGGGTGAGGTCGATCCGGGCTGCCCCGGCGCGAAGCCGATTCCCGGCCGGTGCGTCGGTGCGGGGGGGCCTGGGGATGTCGAAGGGCATGGCGCTCCCGCGTTCGAGTATGCGACATTGTCGTACAGACCACGGACGCGTGGGGAGCGATGTCGAGCAGCCATGTCCAGTAGCAGAGACGAGATGATCGGAGGGGTCCTCGCCGGCCGCTACCAGCTCGTCGACCACATCGAAGAAGGGCAGTACGGCGACTTCTGGAAGGCCCGCGAACAGAAATCGGGGTCCACCGTCGCCATCAAGCTGCTCAAGCCCGAGATGTTCAGCGATCCCGAGGCCTTCAAGCGCTTCGAGCGCGAGGCCCAGCTGCTCTCCGACTTCCGGCATCCCAACCTGCTGCGGGTGCTCGCTCACGGACGTACGCCCACCGACGTTCCCTGGGTGGTCACCGAGTACGTCACGGGGCGCTTGCTGTCCGAGGACGTCAGCGATCTGTCGCTGACGATCAACGAGGTCACCTACGTGGGGGCCCAGATCGCGGCGGTGCTCTACGCCGCCCACCGCGAGGGAATCGTGCATCGCGGTCTCAATCCCGATGCCATCTTCCTGTGCGAGGCCTACGGCGACAAGCACCATGTGAAGGTGCTCGACTTCGGCCTGGCCCACCTCGACGAGATCTACGGCGAAGAGCAGCTCACCCAGGTCGGGCAGCGTCTCGGCATGGTGGAGTACATGGCGCCCGAGTACATCGAGCACTTCGTGCTGAACGCGCGCACCGACCTGTACGGCCTCGGCATCCTGCTCTTCGAGATGTTGTGTGGTCAGCCGCCGTTCGTGGGCCGCAAGCGCGACGTGATGATGAAGCAGGTCAACGACGCGCCGTACCGCGCGAGCGAGCTGTGCGAGCAGAACGTGCCGCAATGGCTCGACGACCTGATTGCCGCGCTGCTCGAGAAAGACCCCGAGAAGCGCCCCGAGAACGCGCTGGTGGTGGGCAAGGCCTTGATCGCGAGGAAGTTCCCGCTGTCGTGAGGCCGGGCCGGGTGTCACGGTTTCCCCGTTCCTTGGGCACTGACACCCGCGTCCGATAGGACCTCCGGGATTCGGAGGAACGCATGGACAAGCTCGTCACCGTTGTGCTCGGAGCGCTCGGAGGCCTCGTCGGGGCTTCTGTACTGGGCCTGGTCGAGGCTCTCTTCCATCTCGTCACGGCGGGAGCACCCGATCTGCTGTCGCCGCTGTACGCGGTCCTCCTCTACGGGCTGATCGGGATTCCGTTCGGCATCGCCGGGGGGATTGCCACAGCCGCTGGCGCGCGCTTCCTCTCCAGACGCTCCGGCGGGTCCGACGCCGATGCGGCCGATGCAGCCGAGGGCGAAGCGGACCAGAGCACCGAAACCGCCGATGCCACCGAGCCCAGGTGGGCCCCGTACCTCTCGATGGCCACGGGCTCGGCATTCGCGGTCGCGCCGCTGCTGTTGTTCATCCTGTTCTACCTGGGCAACAAGGTCGTGTACGCCGAGCAGGGCGTGCCCATGACCGGCAAGCTCGCCATCCTCGTCATCGTCGGGGTCACCTTCCTCGTCCAGATCGGGGCGGGTGCCTTCGTCAGCAGGAAGGCCAAGCTCAAGCCGCTCTACGTCGTCGCCGGCTGGGTGGGCCTGGTGCTGCTCACCGGCGCGCTGTCCGCCATCCCCACGGGCGACCCCCGGTCCAACATGGCGCACGGCAAGAAGGTGCCGGGCGGTATGGCCGACAACCCCAACGTGCTGATCCTCACGGTCGACACGCTGCGTGCCGACCACCTGGGTGCGTACGGCATGGAGGGCGACCCCACGCCCGTGCTCGACAGCATCGCGGCCGACGGCATCGTCTTCGAAGACGCCAGCGCCCACGCCAGCTGGACCCGCAGCTCGTTCGCATCGCTGTGGACCAGTCGCATCCCGAGCTCGCACAACGCCGACACCAAGGCCAGCCGCCTGTCCGACGAGGTGGTGATGCTCTCGGAGGCCCTGCACGATGCCGGGGTCACCACGGGCAACCTGGCCAACAACATCAACGTCACGGCCACGTTCAACTTCGACCAGGGCTACGACACGTTCGTGTACGAGGCGCCGGACTACCACTTCGGCGCGACGGAGTCGGTGTTCTCGCTGACGTTCTACAAGGTCGTGCACAAGCTGCGCGAGAAGCTCGGGGGCAGCAAGGAAGTCGGCACGTTCTACCAGCCCGCGGACGTGGTGCTGGGCGACGCGCAGTCGTTCATCCAGGCCAACCGCGACGCCCGCTGGATGCTCGGCGTTCACCTGATGGAGCCCCACGACCCCTACTTCGAGCACCCCTACCTGTCGGGGGAAGGCGAGGCGAAGTTCAACGGCATCGGCTTCGCCCGGGCCGAGGTCGAGAGCCCCGAGCTGGACCAGGCCGACTACCTCAAGAAGGTGTACCTCGACGAGATCAAGCACATGGATCTCGAGCTGGCGCCGTTCGTCGAGTGGCTGAAGTCCGAGGGGATCTACGACGACCTGATGATCGTCATCACGTCCGACCACGGCGAGGAGTTCGGCGAGCACGGCGGGTTCTGGCACGGCACCACGCTGTACGAAGAGCAGATCCACGTCCCCCTCATCGTGAAGCTCCCGAAGAACCACCTGAAGGGCGAGCGCGTGAAGTGGCAGGCCCGGCTGGTCGACGTCGCGCCCACCATCGCGACCGCACTGGGCGTCGCCATCGAAGAAGACTGGAAGTGGATGGGCGAAGATCTCGTCGCAGCGGTCGAGGTGGACGTCGAAGCGCGCGAGACCGTCGAGGAGAAGCTCGAGGACGCCCGCCGGCTGATCGACGAGCTGGCCGAGCAGCGGGACGCCGGATTCCTGGCCCAGGAGCAGCTGGACGAGCTGACTGAGGCCGAGGAGCTCATCGCGGCCAGCGAGGCCGAGCCCGATCCGTGCGATCAGTACGAGGTGATCGGGGATCGAACCGTGTACGCGGAGCAGGACTTCGAGGGCAACGTGCTCTCGGCCCTGAAGCGCGGCGGATTCAAGCTCATCACCGCGAATGAGGACAACCCGCGGGGGCTGGAGCCGGTCGAGCTGTACGATCTGGAGAACGACGCCGACGAGACGAGCAACCTGGCGGGCGTGAAGAGCCCCATCTGCGGAGAGGCGCCGTCGGAGCGGGTCGAGGCGATGCAGAGCAAGCTCACCGAAGACCTCGAGACCGCTGCGTCGGGCGCGCCCATCGTCGAAGAGGTCGAGATGGATGCGGCGGAGACGTGTCGACTGTGTGCGCTCGGGTACATGTCCGGGCCCATGTGCGATGATTGCTAGGAACGCCCGTGTGCTCGACCAAGCCGGACCCCGACAGCCCCGCCTTCCTGGCCGAACGTGATGCCGGGCTGATCACGCGCGTGCTCATCGCGCCGATCCGCTTCTACCAACGGTTCATGTCGCCCATCCTGCCGCCGGCGTGCCGGTTCCACCCCAGCTGTTCGCAATACACCCGCGAGGCGATTGCATTGTGGGGCGTGCGCGGGCTGTGGATGGGGTTCAAGCGCATCCTTCGCTGTCAGCCCATGTTCCCGGGCGGGTACGACCCCGTTCCGGTTCCTGGCGGCGGAGCCCCGGCGGACTCAGCCCCCGAGTAGCGACTGGTAGCGGCGGCCCGCGAGGCGTCGGGGGTCGTTGTCGCGCACGGCCAGGCGGTCCAGGGCATCCACCCACGCGCGGTAGAACTCCCCGGCGAGCTCGTCGTCGTCGTGCTCGAGGGCCGACCGGACGGCATCGAGCAGGGGGCGGTGGGCGTCGGCGTAGCGATGGGCCGCGACGTAGTGGCGGGCGACCGGCGCGGGTGGGGCACCGGTGGACGCCAGGTGATCGGCGATGCGTCCGTGAGCCAGGCGGGTGGCGGGCTCGGCCAGCAGCAGGTTCCGGGCCGCGGGCTGAATCCACTGGAAGGCACCCCCTTTCTCTTCGAGCACGTAGGCGTCGCACAGGCCGCGGGTGAGCTCGCTGACATCCTCGGACAGGGTGCTCCAGGTGCGGCGGTGCACCAGGTTGCCCACGGCGGCGGCCACCTGCAGGGCCTCCCAGCGATCCGGGGTGTTGGCGACCCGCTGCAGCACGTCCCGGATGCGATCGCGCACCCCGGCGGGCACGCGGAACCGGGCTCCGTGAGGTCGGCGCCAGCCATCCGAGCTGCCGCGGAGCTCGCCGCGTCGGGCGAGGTCGCGCAGCGTGGCCACCGCGAGGCCGGGGTTGCCGTCGGACCACTCCACCAGGCTGTCCATCAGCTCGGAGTCGAGGGGGAGGATGGAGGTGAGCAGGGTGCGGATGTCGTCGTCGCGCAGTCGTCCGACCTCGACCGTGTCGATCAGGCGATTGCTGCGGGGCGCGTGGCGGGCCGGGGCGCGGAGGCCGAAGAACACGGGACCTTCGCTCTCCCGCAGCGCGATGTCGACGAACTCGGGCACGGCGGGGTCGTCGGCGTCCAGGAGCACGAGCGCGAGGCGGTTTCCGCGTCGGCGGTGGATGGCCTGGATGACGCGCACGGCGAGGGCGGCGGGATGCTCGGGAACCCGGCCTTCAAGGAAGCCTCCCAGACCGGTCTCGGCGTCGTGCCAGAGCACCTCCGAGAACCCCACCTCGTGGGTGCGTGCCGCGAGCCATCGCCAGAGTGCCGTGCGCCCCGAACCCAGCGGGCCCGCGAGCATCACCGCCCGAGGGCGTTCGTTCGCGAAGCACGCCCGGATGGCATCCCAGAGCAGGTCGCGTTCGCGCTTCCGGCCCGTGATGCGCGGCTCGCGTTCGTGCACCAGCGCCAGTCCGGCATCGGGCACCTGCATGGACTGGATCTCGGGCACGCGCCAGGTCTCGGGGAGCCCGACGTGGCCGACCGACCCGGCGGGACGTCCGATGATCTCCAGAGCCTGGGCGCCCAGCGTGGGGATCAAGCTGACCTCGCTGTAGCTGTTGGTCGGCACGATGCTCGGACTGTCGGGCCTCGGTGCGGTCGGAGCGAGGTCGGGGGCGTCCAGCTCGATCAGCTCCACGAGTGCGTCGGAGGCTCGGGTGAAGCGCTTGGCGGGGTCTTTCTCGAGCAGGCGTCGCAGCCAGTCCTCGATGCCCTTGGGGTGCGCGATGGTGGGTTCGAAGTCCGGTAGTGGCGCGTTCTGGTGCAGGTTGGCCATCTCGCGCTTGCCCTTGGTGTGGAACGGCGGGGCTTCGGTGAGCAACCCCCACGCCAGGCATCCCAGCGCGTACAGGTCGGTCCAGGGGCCGTGGGTGGACCCGATGACGTACTGCTCGGGCGCCATGAACTCGAGGGTGCCCGCGATGGCCTGACGGGTGTCGCGGCGCAGTAGCGCGAGACCGAAGTCCGTCAGCCGCACGCCGTCCAGCGGGTTGCGGCCGGCCAGCAGGATGTTGTCGGGCTTGAGATCGAGGTGGAGCACGCTGCGGGCGTGAGCGTGGGCGAGAGCATCGAGCAGGCTCGTCAACACGACCCGGATCTGCGCCCACTTCATCCGGCCGATCCACCGGGTGAGCGTGCCGCCGCGCACGTACTGCAGGGCCAGATACGGGCTCTCGCCGAGAATCTTCCCGCCGGACAGGCGCTGTGCAGCCATGCCGGCGCGCCCGTGGTCGAGCATCGCCACGATGTTCGGGTGAGACAGCGCCGAGACCGCCTTCATCTCGTTGTCGAAGATCTCCCAGGCGGCTTCGCGGTGCTCGATGGTCTTGCTGACCACTTTCAGCGCGGCGGGCATGTCGCTGTCGACGTGCCGACCCAGCCAGACCTCGCCCATTCCCCCGGCTCCCAGGCGCTCCAGGGCCAGGAATGGACCGATGGGCAGGGCTGCGTTGCGACGTCGGAGCCCGCGGACCAGGTCGGGGGCGACGTCATCGGTGGCGAGGCCCATCACGACCGCTGCCCGGCCGGCCTGGATGGCGTCGGCCCGGTTGGTCATCCGGGTGACGGCACGCTGGGCCAGATCGACGACATCGGGGTCGATCGGGTGGTTCTCCAGGGCCAGGCGGGCGGGCGTTCCGTGGCGTGCCCACACGGCGTCTTCGGTGTCTTCGCGGCTGGTCGGACCGATGGCGAGCCCGAGCAGGTGGGTGATGCCGTTCAGCACCGTGTGGTCCTGGGTCTCTTCGAGCAGCGCGGGCATCGCAGCGGCCGCGGCTTCGACGTCGCCCACCTGCAGGTCGGACAGCACCAGGTTCATCCGGGCGATCCGCGACAGGGGATGGTGCTCACCCAGCTTCTCGAGGGCTTTTCGGTACTGCTCCCGAGCGGCCTCGATGTCGCCTTCGAGCCGGAAGACCTCGCCGCTGTCCAGGTAGACGGTGCCCTCGAGCTGGGCGTCGGCGATCTCGCCCAGGCTGGCGCGTGCGGCGTCGATCAGCTCGCGCGCCCGCTTCACGTCGCGGGCCCGCATCGCCAGGGGAAGTCGATGGAACAGGGTCTTCACGGCCGAGACGCGCCAGCCCGCCGCCTCGAACAGCTCGGCGGCCTGAATCAGATCGTCTTCGCCGGACGCATCGCCGCTGGTGATGCGGTAGCGGCCCTGGGCCGTGAGGGACTCCGCGATCTGCACGTCGTCTCCGGCCTTGCGCGCCAGATCGAGGGATCGCTCGATGTGTTCACGGAACCGGGTGAGCGCTCCGCGAAGCTCCCAGACCATGCCCAGCCCACGAAGCGCAGCGGACTGCAGCGCCAGGTCGTCGATCGACTGGGCGTGCGCCAGCGATTCCTCGAACCACACCCGCGCCCGGTCGAGGTCGGACAGGTCCATCGCGGCGTTCGCCATCACCGACAGCACCTCGGCCATCGCTCGCGTCCACCCACGTGCCCGGGCCATCCGCATCAACCGGCTGCCCGTCGCGATGGCATCCTCGGGTCGCCCGTCCAGGCGGTCCGACAGCAGCAGGACCTCCCAGGAGGTCGCCCGGATGGGGGCGTTCGACAGGTCGTGCTGCTGAACGAGCTCGTCGAACTGCTCGAGATGGCGTCGGGTCGCCTGGGTGTCGCCCCGGAGCAGGCAATCGCGGGCGTCCCGCAGCACCTGTTCCAGATCGTCCGCGCTCACCCTGGCCTCCGTTCATCCCGTTTTCACCCGTTGACCGTACCGAGTCCAACCGGGGGTGTGAGATTCGAGGAGAATGGATGTGGAGGAGACATGTCGACGAGAAGCGCAACTCTCGGACGAGCAGCCGGTTGGATCGGGGCTGGGGCAGTACTGGTGCTGTGCGCACCGGCGTGGGCGGGCGACGTGTGGATGACCGTCGAGCAGCCCGACGTGCGCCTCGAGATCCCGACGGACTGGCTGGCTGAATCGGGCAGACTGCCCACCCGGGATGGCGATCTGGACATCGAGGCTGCACGGTCGGCGCTCGCCGCGCGTCCGGAAGGAGCCACCCAGACCTGGGCGATCGACGGTGGGAAGATCACGTTCACCCATCGCGCCATCACGGCTCCGGTGGATCGTTCCCTCCAGGTGACGTCCGGGGGCTTCGCGTTGTCGCTGGATCTCTCGGGCTCGACGCTCGATGGAGCCTTCGCGGATCTGACGGTACAGACCGGAGACGCCACGGTGCCCATCACGCTGGACAGCGCGGGTGAAGACGCACTCGCACCGCTGAAGCGAGCCGCGCCGACCGTGCTCTTCGAGGGTCGGACCCAGAAAGGCAAGCCCGTGCGCATCGCGACCCGCTGACGCACGAGTGGGGGGACGTCTGGGGATGTCGCGCGTGTTGCTCCTGCGCAAGGCCGGCAATAGGTCGGCCCACCTCTGGAGGAGGATTCCATGAACACCCGATTCATCCTGTCTGGCGTGGCCGTCGCGCTCTTCGCCGCCGGCCTGATGCTCTCGACCACGGCCGAGGCCGACCACCCCGAAGAAGCCGAGATGACCGCTCGCTACCGCCACGTCGTCATCGAGGGCGTCGGGGAGCACATGAAGGCCAGCGGGATGATCCTGAAGGGCAAGGTGCACCGGACCGACGACCTGAAGCATCACGCGCAGGCCATCGCCGATGTCGCGACGTACTGGACCGACCTGTTTCCGAAGGGCAGTGGCCCGAGCGACGTCGAGAAGACCGACGCGCTCGACACCATCTGGTCGGACTGGGATGGCTTCGTGAAGGCCAACGAGCAGTGGAAGAAGGCCAGCCAGGACTTCGTGAAGGCCGCCGAGTCTGGCGACATGGACAAGATCAAGCCGGCCTTCGGGGCGCTGGGCAAGAGCTGTGGCAACTGCCACGACACCTTCCGGAAGGACGACGATTAGTCGGTCCGTCGCCGCCGCGGTGCTGCTGCTGGTCGGAGCCGTCTCTCCGGCCTCCGCAGCGGGGGATGCCGAGCGCGGCGCCGTGCTGGCGGGCCTCGCGAGCTGCGGGGCCTGCCATACCGCCGATGGGGGCGAGCCGTTCGCCGGTGGGCACGCGGTCGAGACGCCGTTCGGCACCTTCTACGGAACCAACCTCACCCCAGACCCCGAGCACGGCATCGGAGCCTGGTCGTTCGAGGACTTCACCCGAGCGATGCGCAAGGGGAAGGGCCCGGATCGCACGTACTGGCCGAGCTTTCCGTACACCTCGTTCACCGCCATGGACGACGCCGATCTGCGCGATCTGTGGGCCTACCTGCAGTCCATCGAGCCCGTGCCGACCCCCAACCGCGAGCACGACGACCCCGCGGGCTGGAAGCGCTGGGCCTGGCGCCTGCTGAACTTCTCCACCCGGGACTTCGAGCCCGATCCCGAAGCGACCCCCGAAGAGCAGCGTGGGCAATACCTCGTCGAAGTCGTCGGACACTGCGGCGAGTGCCACTCTCCACGGTCGAAGCTCGGTAAGGTCCAGCGCGACGAGGCCCTCCAGGGCGGCACCGAGCCGTTCAACGACGCGCCCGCCATCGATGCCGATGCGTTGTCCGACTGGTCGGCCGAAGATCTCGACGACTTCTTCACCCTCGGCATGACCCCCGATGGCGACTTTCCGGGTGGGGGCATGGGCCGCATCGTGAGCGAGGGCACCAGCCAGCTCTCCGCCGAGGATCGCGCAGCCATGGTGGCCTGGCTTCTGCGGTAGGCTCGCCAGATGACCGACGCCTCCGACGCCTCCGCTTCCGCACCATCCTCGGCAGAACCCCCCGGTCCGGGTGGGCTCGCTGGGTGGTGGGCCCGCTACCGGCTCGGTTTCGCGGGCGTGGTGGGCGTGTGTGTCGTGAGCGCGGTCGTGCTCCTGTGGATGGGCCGGGTGCCGTGGTGCGACTGCGGGTCGCCGGTTCCCTGGTCGTGGGACATCTGGAGTGCGCACAACTCCCAACATCTGCTCGACCCGTACACCTTCAGCCACGTGTTGCACGGGGTCTTGTTCTACCCGCTGATCTGGGTGGTGCTGCGGGGGCGGTACCCGGCGCTGGGACTGGTGCTCGCTGCGCTCCTCGAGGCGATCTGGGAGGTGGTCGAGAACACCGAAGCGGTGATCCAGCACTACCGGGAGTCGACGATCTCCCTGGACTACTACGGCGACTCGGTCGGCAACTCGATGGCGGACATCGTCTCGTGTGCCGTGGGCTACCTCCTCGCGGCGGCGGTGCCGGTCTGGGTGAGTGCGGTGGGCTTCGCGCTCACCGAGCTCGTGCTGCTGCTCTGGATCAAGGACAGCCTGCTGCTGAACGTCCTGATGCTGGTCTACCCGCTCGAGGTCGTGAAGCGCTGGCAGATGGGCGAGTAGCTCGTGGCTGTAGCGCGATCCGCCCGAAAACCGGAACTCCAGGTGCCGTGGCCCGCGAAGATCTGGACGAATCGCGAGCGTCCGCTATCCCCCTGCGCAGCGGGGGAGAGGGTGGGTTCCCGCACGGTTCGTGATCCCACCGGACTGGCGGAGTAGGTCGACTCATGCTCCTCGCCCTACTCGTCGGCTGTACGCCCATGATGGGTCGGCTCGACCTCACGTCGCCCGCTGCCCAGGCCCGGCTGCCCCCGATCGCGGTCGGGGACGAGGTCACGTTCGCGGTGCTCGGAGACTTCGGGCTGCACGAAGAGGGGCGGATCCCACAGCGTTCCGCAGCGGTCCTCGACCAGGTCGACCAGGTCTGCGCCGACTGTGACTTCATCGTGCTCGCGGGCGACAACCTCTACCCCAACGGCGTGCCGCGCAGTGGGGACACCGCCTTCCTCGATGCCCTCGCAGACCGCCTCGACCCGCCGCTGCTGCTGGTCCTCGGGAACCACGACTGGGGCGCGTTCATCTGGCCGCTCGGGGGCGCCAACAAGCGACGTGCCCGACGCCAGCTCGACTGGGTCGCCACCCGGGACGACGTCTGGGGGCAGACCCACTTCTGGGCCGTGAACGCGGGGCCCGTCCACCTGGTGGGTCTCGACTCCACCTACGTGGTGCGGCGCTGCGACGCCTCTCTGGACTGTCGCGGGCAACCCTTGCTGGACTCGCTCTCGGGCCTGATCGAGCAGCCCGATGCCGCGAACGCACGGTGGACCGTGGTGGCGTCGCACCATCCCTACCGGTCGGACGGGGATCACGGGGACGCGGGCGCCTTCGTCGATGCGCCGCCCATCAGCCTCGGCAAGGGCGAGCCCTGGAAGGCCACGATCGACGCACTGAAGCCCGACCTGCTCGTGTCCGGTCACGATCACCACCTGCAGTTGATGGCACACGAGGGGCGGTTGCTCGCCATCTCGGCATCCGGAGCGAAGTCGCGCACGGTCGACATCGAGACGCGACCCTCCCTCTTCGCGTCGACCGACCCGGGCTTCGCGCTGGTGCGTGCGACGTCGGGTGCCCTCACCGTCGAGATGCACACCGCCACCACCTGTGTCGCGGCGCGCAGCACGCCCGATTCCGAGTCGACCTCCGTCGCGTGCGAGCCCCCGGGTTAGGATTCTCCATGCCCATCCCGGTGCTGCTCGCCGTTCTGTTCGCCGTCGGATTCGCCCTGTGGTGGACCCTCCGGGGCCGCCCCGACACCGAAGCGCTGTCCGCCTTCTACGAGGCCGATGCGCTGGTGCTGGACGTACGCACGCCCGGGGAGTTCCGGCGCCGGCACGCGCGCAACGCCCGCAACATCCCGGTCGACGAGCTGCCCAGTCGCCTCGATGAGCTGGGGGAGCCGGGTCGGATCATCGTCTACTGCGCGTCGGGCATGCGTAGCTCTCGCGCCGCCAGCCTGCTTCGCGACAAGGGTTTCGAGGTGCTCGACATGGGTCGCATCAGCGCATTCCCCGAGGATCTCGTCGAGGTGCGCCCCAACAACGCCCCGGTGTGAGCGTGCGAATCTCCCAGCCCACCACCGGTTCTCACACCCTCGTCGCGCTGGGGGCCGTGGCAATCGGCCTGCTCGCGTGTGGGGGTGTCGCCAGCGACGAAGACGACGGCAGCCTGCACACCTGGACGGTGGACCCTGGCGCGGGGCACCCCGAGATCACGCTCAAGCTGGTGATGAACGACCGGATGGCGGTGGTGGTGGGCGACACGTACGCCGGTGAGATCGACGCTCCACACATCCCCGAGGGCGAGTGGGACGCGCCGAACACCGTGGCGGCCGATCTCGACATCGACTTCGACGGCGTGATGGACCTGCGGATCCGCAACGACGACGCGAGCGGTGCGTACAACCACGCCTTCGACGTCTACCGCTTCGACCCGTCGTCCAACACCTACACCCACTGCGCCGGGCTCGCGGGCCTGCACGATGTGGGGACGCAACCCGAGACCAGGCGGGTGATCGCGACCAGCCTGGGCAACTCGGTGGGGTCGTCTGGCGTGCAGCGCTCGTTCGCGTCGCACGGTGGATGCCGGTTCGAGGAGCTCGGAGAGCTGCGCTGGGATGTCGGCCTGTCGAACGGTCGGGGCACGGCGACCTGCACGAAGCTCGGCGAGACCGAGCCGCAGTGGCGGATGGACGTCACGGAACGCCCGGATCGTCCCTGTCCGGAGTGAGGGGCTCCACCTCCACCACGGGTCGCCTGCACGCATGGAAGGGTGTCTGACCCCAACTGGCGGGTCGTTCACGAAGGTGTCTGACCCCAAATGGCGCGTCGTCGGACGGGCCGTGGAAGGGGGTCGACAGCGGATCCAGAAGGTGTCTGACCCCAGATGGCGCCTTGTCCACGAAGGTGTCTGACCCCAAATGGCGCACCGCACCCGAGGTGTCTGACCCCGAGCGGCGATCCCTATGAAGCCTTCTCGAATCGGATATGCTGCATCGCAGCAATTCGAAGACTCGCACATCGGGCGTGTTCACCTGGCTGAGCAGATTCCCTGGTGTCGACTCGGGAGCTGGCCGCTCTCGGGATCTAGTCCGAGAGCCGCTTCTCCAGCGCCGCGAGCCGTGCACGCAGGTCGTCCAGCTCACCCCCGTCGTCCTTGCCGGACGCGTTCGAGGCGCCGTCCGGAGGCGAGGGGGGAGGCGTCTTCGACGTAGGGCCCTTCTTCTTCGGGGCGCTGCGGCTCCGCGACTTCGGTGGGGGATCCTCCGCCGGAGGGTCGTCGGGGAAGGGAGGCGCCGGTTCCTGACGCGTCCAGCCAGCCTGGGTGTCGAACGCCGCCAGCTGCTGTTCGAGGAGCTGGAGTCCCGTCGCGAGCTGGCTGAGGACCAACCGCTGCATCGGGTTCTCGTTCGTCGTCCGGATCATGCGATGCAGCAATCCGTTGGGCAGGAGCTCCTGGGTGCCCTGAATCTCGAGGAGGATCTGGAGCAGGATCTGCTGGGTCAGATCGTCGCCCTCCTTCGCATCGACCACCTTGATCCGGTGTCCTTCGCGGATCTTGTCGGCGATCTGGTGCAGGTTGACGTACGCGCTGCTGCTGGTGTCGTACAGGCGTCGATTGCTGTATTTCTTGATGACGATCATCGTCTTTCAACAAGCCTTTTCGGAGATGATGTTGCGATGCACAAAAACAGTCCTTGACGCAGTGCGGCAAAGAGGTAGATTGATGGCGTCACCCCAACGAAGGAGAACCCATGTTCCCCATGAACGACAACGTCCGCAAGGTCATGCAGACCAACATCGAGCTCAACCGCGACGCCGTGGGCCAGATGATGGACTGGCACGCCTCCATGGTGCTCGCCAGCCAGAAGCAGTTCAACGCGCTGTTCGACGGTTACCGCAACATGGTCGACACCAACCACAAGGCCACGCGTGCGATGCAGCAGATGGTCGTCGACTCGTTCCAGACCGAAGAGACGGCCGCGGCCTGAGCCCGTTCGTCTGGCCCGACCGCGGGGCGCTGGCACCCATCCCCCCACCCAACCTGTGCCGGCTTTCGTGGTCGGGCCGCTCGATCGGTCCCTGGCTCGGTCTTGATTTTGCGTCGCAACACGGTATGTTGCATCGCATGGCCAGCCGGTCACCTTCTCCACTTCACCCGAGCTTCGAACGGGAGGACCCCATGATGTCCGACACCCCCGACTTCTCCAAGATGTCGCAGCAGATCTACGACCAGTGGGAGCAGGGAATGACTGCCTGGTGGGACCAGGTGCTCGAGAGCCCCGCGTTCCTCTCCGCGCTCGGCGACACCGTCGCCAACCAGAGCCGTGCACGCGGTCAGTACGCCCAGGCCGTCGACGAGAACCTCAAGCGCATGCACCTGCCGACCCGCGGCGACCTGGTCCGCGTGGCGCGCATCGCCACCCTGCTCGAAGAGAAGGTCCTCACCGTCGAGGACCACCTGCTGTCCATGCAGGACACCCTCGGCCGCATCGAGAAGGAGGCCATCACGGCCCGCATCGACGCCGCCGAGACCCGTATCGAGCTGCGGGAGCGCCTGAACGCGCTGGAAGAGCGGCTCGAGGCGCTGGAAGCCGCGAAGCCCGCGTCGAAGTCCACTCAGAAATCCACTCGCAGCCGCAAGAGCCGCGCCAAGAAGGCCGCGGACGACAAGGAGTCCTGATGCTTCCCCAGACCGCCATGCCCGGAATGCCGTCGTTCTCCGAGATGGGCGTCGACGCCGGTCAGTCCCTTGGCCTCGCGGGCAAGATCATGGAGCTCGGCCAGTTCGTCTCGAAGTTCAAGGCCGACGGGTACGCCATCGGCACCGCGCCGCACGACGTCATCTTCCGCCAGAACAAGAGCTGCGTGCGCTACTTCGAGCCCGAAGAGCGCCTCGCCGAGCCGCTGTTCATCTGCATGCCGCTCATCAACAAGTGGGGCGTGTTCGACCTGCTCCCCGAGCGTTCGGTGGTCCGCGGACTGCTGAAGGCCGGCATCCCGGTCTACCTGCTGGACTGGGGCGAGCCGAAGCCCGAAGACGCGGCTGTGGGCATGGACGAGCTCCTGAACAGCGTGCTTCGCCGGGCGGTCGACCGTTCGCGCCGTCACGCACGGGCCCGATGGGAGACCGAGACGCTCGATGCGCTCGGGTACTGCGTCGGCGGCATCGTCCTCGCGGCGTTCACCGCGCTCTACCCCGACTCGTTCCGCAAGGTCGCCCTGCTCGCCGCCCCGATGGACTTCCGGCACGCCGGTCGCCTGGGCGTGTGGGCCGATCCGGAGTCGTTCCCGGTCGACCAGATCATCGACAACTGGGGCAACTTCCCGGCCGAGCTGATGGGCACGAGCTTCGTCTGGCTCAAGCCCTCCACCAACACCGCCAAGTGGAAGGGGTTGTGGGACCGCTGGGAGCAGGAGGGCTTCAAGGAGACCTGGCAGGCGGTCGAAGCCTGGAACAGCGACAGCGTCGACTTCTGGGGCGAGGCGTATCGCAGCTACATCAAGAACTGTTACTTCGACAACTGCTTCTTCGCGGAAGGCTGGCCCATCGGTGGGCGCAAGGCCGACCTGCGGAAGGTCGAGGTTCCCCTGCACGTCTTCGCCGCCAGCCGCGACCACATCGCTCCCCCCGCATCGGCGTTCGGAGTGAAGGACGTCTGGGGTGGACCCGTCGAGTGCACCGAGCTCAAGGGCGGCCACGTGGGCATCTGCCTGTCGTCCCGCCTGCCGAAGGCCATCGCGGCCTGGTCCAAGGGCGAATGAGCCCAGGCGGGCCGGTCCCCGATCCCCTCGCGGGGTTGGAGCTCGCCGTCGCCGGGATCGGTGGCGCCGAGCAGTCGGCCCGTGTGCGTCGGGGGATGTGGCTGCACTCCACGCTGCCGCGTCCACCCGTGGGGCAGACCCCCAACGTCGAGATCCATCGCCACGACAAGCTCGTGGTCCGGTACTACGCACCCACCGAGGAGAACGCGACGACAAACCCCGTCATCGTGGTTCCGTCGCTGATCAACCGCGCCTACGTGTGCGATCTCGAGCCCGATCGCTCCCTGGTGAACGGCCTCGCACGGCTGGGGCACCCGGTCTATCTGATCGACTGGGGAATCCCGGGTCCAGAGGACGCGCACGAAGGCGTCGAGTACGTCCTGTTGTCGTTGCTGCATCGCAGCATCCGGCGAATCCAGCACCATTCGCTCCGTCAGGGGCGCTCGAGTCGCGCGTTGCTCCTCGGCTACTGTCAGGGCGGCACGCTGGCGGCGATGTACACGGCCTTGCGTCCGGACTCGGTGGCAGGGTTGTCGTGCCTGGCCACGCCCGTCGACTTCAGCGAGGGCGGCCGGTTCGCGGACTTCGCGAACGCCGGCGACATCGAGAGCATCATCGGCCCGGACGGGCTGGTCGATCTCGACATCATGGCGAGTGCGTTCAAGCTGCTCGACCCCATGGGCAACTGGTCGAAGTACCTGGCCCTCGAGTCGGCGGCGCAGAACCCCCGTCGCCTGGCGCGCACCCTGGCCCGCGAGCGCTGGCTGGAGGAGAACGTGCCTCTGCCGGGTCGTTTCGCGAAGGAGTTCATCGGCAACGCCTACCAGGACAACCGGCTGATCGACGGATCGTGGGAGGTCGCGGGCGAGCGGATCGATCTGGGCAACATCACGTGTCCGGTCCTGATCACGCCCTGCAAGCGGGACTTCATCGCTCCGCCGGCCTCGTGTGTGCCGCTCGCCGAGAAGGTGGGCAGCGACGACGTGACCCTGGAGCTCCTGGAAGCCGGGCACATCGGCTGCATCGTGGGCGGGTTCGGACCGAAGGTGTACTACCCACTTCTGGATCGGTGGTTTCGAGCGGTCGGCTGATCGATCTCGGGGCCGCCCGAACAGGGCGCACGCTTGGGGTTCACGCAGAGGCTGCTCCGAAAATGGGTGCTGCAACGACGGTCGATCCCGCCAGAAGAGGCCGATGAACCTCGATCAGCGCAACGTCGCCACGGAGTCACGGAGCACACCGAGGATTGCACGGAGAGAGAGGAAGGCCCGACGAGCGCCCCGGAGCCTCGAGCCCCGAGAGTCACCGCCCGGACGGCTCGGAATCGGACTCCCCCCGCAATCTCCCCGACGCAGACGGGTCCGTTCCCGGCATCGCCAGCGGAGCGCGCCGCGGGTCCGGGATGTTGCACGTGTCGCCCGAGCAGCACTCCACCTGGTTGAGCCCGAACATCGGGCAGCCGCTGTGAACGCAGGCCAGGTGACCGTGCACGGGTTGTAGAGCAGTACCGCAGTACGCGCAGGTCATGCCCGGAAGCTAACCCGGTCGTCTCCCACCCCGCGACACGCTGAAAGGGAGGGTGGGATCTCTTCTTGACGCGATGCAGCACGCTCGATACTGCACTGCAGAATCGGGAGGCTGTTCTATGTGGGCTTGGCTGTTCTTCTCCATCTATGCCGTTGCGACCGCGCTTCTCGCGTGGCGTAGCTCCTTCGCGACGTCCGATGGTGAGAGCTTCGCCATCGGCAATGGCCGCATGAACCCCTGGATGGCCGGGATCACGCTGGGGGCCTGCCTGGCCTCGAGCTCCACGTTCGCCATCGTCCCGGGCTTCGTCTACTCCGAAGGCCTTCCCGCGCTGCTCGGCTTCACGATTCCCTTCATCGCCGGCATCGCCATCGGCCTGTTCAGCACGGCCTACCGGTTCCAGGTGGTCGGGGCCGAGGTCGGGGCGCTCACCGTGCCGCACTGGCTCGGAGCCCGGTACGACAGCGACGTGCTGCGCCGCATCTTCGCCGGTCTGAACATCCTGAACATCGCCTACCTGGTGCTCATCACGGTGGGCTGCGCCTACATCATGCGCGACGCGCTCGGCATCCCGTACGAGGCCGCGGTCCTCGGCATCGTGCTGTTCGTGTTCGCGTACACGGGGCTCGGTGGCGCCGTCGCCCACGCCTGGACCAACAGCCTCCAGGGCGTCGTCATGCTCGGCATCGCGCTGGTGATCTTCTTCTCGGGCGCGCACCTGTGGAGCCAGGTGGGGCCGGACCTGCTCTCGACCGGGTTCACCCACGAGGGGTCGGTCCTGTTCAGCACGCACGCCGAGGTCTGGCTGGTGCAGGTCGTGATGGGCTTCGCGCTCACCACCCAGCCGCACCTGCTGTCGAAGGCGCTCTACGTCGAGGGGCCACGCGAGCTCACCAAGACGCTGTGTACGGCGGTCGTGACGTTCTCGATCTTCTCGCTGGTGCTGTTCGCCGGTGCCTACGGTCGCCTGGTGCTGCCCGAGGGCATCGCCCAGGACGCGATGATGGGCCAGTACCTGCAGGTGGCGTTTGGCAGCCCGATCCTGTCCGCGGTGGTGACGGTCGCCATCCTCGCTGCGGCGATGTCCACGCTGGATGGCCTGCTGGTGGCCATCGCCGCGAGTGTCGGCAACGACGTGTTCCCGGGAGCGGGGAGCGTCTGGCTCAACCGGGGGGTGCTGGTCGTGCTGGCCGTGCTCACCATCGGCATCTCGATCAACCCTCCCGGACTCGTCCTTCTGCTGGGACAGCTCGGCGTGTACGGACTCGTGGCGGCCTCCGCGGGTCCGTTGCTCGCCGGGCTGTTCCTTCGGGGACGCCTCCCGGCCTGGGCCGCCATCGCGAGCACCGCACTGTCGCTCGGGACCTACGGCGCGCTCAACGTGCTGCAGAGCAACCCCGGTGTCGCGGCCTGTGGCGCCATGGCGATTGCGATTCCAGCGGCGTTCGCGCCCGTTCTGGCGGGGCTGTTCGCAGGGTCGACCCCCGAGACGTCCGTGGCGAGCGCGTCCGTCGACCGCTCGGATTACCGGGCAGAACCCAACCCCGCGAAATGAAGCGCGAATGAACGTCTGACCCTGGAGGCCGCCGATGCGCGCGACCAGCAACTGGCTCGAAGCTCATGCCCGGTTCCGACCGGACCACGAAGCGCTGTTCGATGTCGATCACGGGCGTCGCTGGACCTATGCCGAGCTCTACCGCGACAGCCTGTGCTGGGCGGGGCGGCTGAGAGCGGCAGGAGTCACGAAGGGCGACCGGATCGCGCTGCTGGCCCACAACCGGGGCGAGCACTTCGCGCTCCTGTTCGCGGCGGCGGAGCTCGGGGCCATCCTGTTCCCGATGAACTGGCGTCTGGCACCGGAAGAGCTGTCCTGGCAGCTGGGCAACTGCGAGCCCGCGGTGGTGCTGGTGGACGACGCCCATCGAGACACCCTGCGGACCGACACGATGGATCTGGAGGGAGGGCCTGGCGATCGGCCGTTCCGTGGCGACCGCGACGGGGCTGCGGTGGTGGACGGTTCGGGTCTCGACGACCCCTGGGTGCTGATGTACACCTCGGGGTCGAGTGGGAAGCCGAAGGGCGCCCTGCTCACGCATCGCCAGCTGCACTGGAACGCGATCAACACGACGCTGGCGTGCGATCTGACGCCGGATTCGTCGACGCTCACCTTCACGCCACTGTTCCACACCGGGGGCTTGAACTGCCTCTCGTCTCCGATGCTGCATCGCGGCGGACGGATCGTGCTCACCAGGGGCGTCGACGTGCCCCAGGCCCTGAAGCTCATCGCCGACGAGCAGATCACGAACCTGATGGGCGTGCCGACGATCTACCAGATGCTCGCAGACCACGAAGCGTTCGCCGCCACCGACCTGTCCTCGGTCGTGGATGCGCTGTGCGGGGGCGCTCCGCTGTCGATGCCGCTGCTCGAGCGGTACCTGGAGCGCAACATCCCGCTTCGGCAGGGCTTCGGGATGACCGAGGTGGGGCCGAACTGCTTCTCGATGCCCCACGACAAGCTGCGCGACAAGATCGAGAGCGTCGGACTGCCGATCCATCACGTCGCTGCGAGGGTCGTCCGACCGGATGGCACCGAGTGCGACGTCGACGAGCCGGGCGAGCTGCTGTTGTCGGGTCCGGCCGTGTTCGCAGGCTACTTCCGCAACCCCGAGGCGAACGCGAAGAGCTTCGCCGACGGCTGGTTCAAGACGGGCGACATGCTCTCTCGAGATGCCGATGGGTTCTACCGTGTCCGGGGCCGGATCAAGGAGATGTTCATCTCGGGCGGCGAGAACGTCTACCCTGCGGAGATCGAAGCGGTCATCCACGACTGCCCCGGCGTCGCGCACGCTGCGGTCATCGGGGTCCCGCATCCCCGCTGGGGAGAGGTCGGTCGGGCGTTCGTCGAGGCGCGCCCTGGCGAGACGGTCGATGCAGACGCGGTGAAGTCGTTCCTGGACGGCAAGCTCGCACGCTTCAAGCTCCCGAAGGAGATCGTGGTGATGGACGAGCTCCCGCGGACGGCCTCGGGCAAGCTCGACAAGCCCGCCATGAAGCGATTCGAGCTGTCCTGACATCGCTTCCTCCATCCGCCTTGCTGCACCGCAGCAAACGAGGTAGAAGAGGGTCCCCAAGGAGGAATCCATGAAGATCGAAGCTGCACGCGCCCTCGTGACCGGTGGCGCTCAGGGAATGGGTCGCAAGTTCGTCGAGGGCTTCGCCCAGGCGGGTGCCAAGGTGGCGTTCTGCGACGTCAACGCCGAGGGCGTGAAGGCCGTGTCCGAAGAGCTCGGCGTGCCGGGCTTCGTCGCCGACGTGTCGGACGAAGACAGCGTGCAGAAGCTGGTGAACGACGCGAGCGAGGCGCTCGGAGGCCTCAACACCCTGGTCAACAACGCGGGGATCACGCGCGACGGCCTGCTGGTGAAGAAGGACCGGAAGACGGGCGACCTGAAGTCCATGTCGCTGTCCAAGTGGAACCAGGTGCTCGCCGTGAACCTCACGGGCCCGTTCCTCTGCACGCGCGCCTTCGCGATCCAGTGCATCGACAACGAGATCACCGATGCCGTCATCGTGAACATGTCGTCGATCAGCAAGGCCGGGAACATGGGGCAGGGCAACTACAGCGCCACCAAGGCCGGCATCGCGTCCGACACGGTGGTGTGGGCCAAGGAACTCGCGAAGTACGGCATCCGCGTGGGCGCCATCGCTCCCGGGTTCATCCGCACGCCGATGGTCGAAGCCATGCGCGAGGACGTGCTGGCCAAGGTCATCTCGCCCGTCCCGCTCAAGCGGCTCGGTGAGCCCGACGAGATCTGGGAGACCGTGCGCTACATCGTGTCGTGCGGCTACTTCACGGGCCGCACCATCGAGGTCGACGGCGGCCTTCGCCTCTGATCGTCGGCGAGTGCAGACGCACGAAACCCGCCGCTCCGATGGAACGGCGGGTTTCTTTGTTTTCGAGCGGTGCTACATGCCCGGCGGCGTGCAGTCGGTCTGCCCCATGAGGTCGGGGATGTCGCCGTTGCACTTCGCGTTCTCTTCCATGCACTGGTAGTACGACGCCATGTCGACGGGCGTCTGGTCCAGCGAGTCTGGACACATCTGGCTTGCGTCCTGCTTGACCGCGCTCATGCACGGCAAGGCGTTCTGGGTCTCTACCCAGCTGACGCACGCGTCCTTGTTGGCGTAGCTGGCGCCACCGCCGCACGCGAGACTGAAGACGATGGTGGCCGTTGCTGCTGCGACGGTGATGAGCCTGGTCATGTCGAGTTCCCTCCTGACGCCGGCCATTGTGCACAGATCCGCCCGCGCTGCACATCCCAGGCGGCGTGATTTTGGAGACGAGTCGCTCGGGAGCCTTTGCAGACGGGCGTTTTCTGGGGTTCGACAACGCGATGCGATCGTCTGGGGTCGCGCGGGGCGTCCGGGCGTCGACCCTCGGTGATCGTCGGTCTACTCCTCGATCGTCCCATCGGCGCGAAGGGTCACCAGGGTGCCCCGGGTCTCCGCTCCACCGCTTCGACTGCAGGTGACGGAGAGGGGAACGGCGTGGACGATGGGGTCGCCCTCGTCCTGCACGCCGACCACCCGACCACCGACGTCCGCCGTGATCGACCAGTCGGCCACCTGACGCTCCACCGACACGACGACGCGAGGCAGCACGTGGGCGGGCCCGTCCTGGGTCGGGACGACGGCGGTGTGGGTGGTGATCCGCAGGTCGGCGTCCCCCGCGCACACGGCGAGCCCCTGCACCTGGGTCTGCGTGTCCGGCAGGATCGCGGGCAGCTCGCCGAGATCGGGGTCCTTCCAGGCGTTGGTCGACTGATCGTCCAGGACCGCGCCCTTCTCGGTCGGGGGTGGACCCGAGCATCCCGAACACCCCGAGACCCCCGCGAAGGGCGGTGCGAGGGCGAGCAGCAGCGCGGCGGTGATGGTCTTCGCGGTCGCGGGCCGGTGTCGCATGTCGCTGTGTATGACCGTGAGCCCCGCGAGGCCGTCGATCGACTATCTTCTGCCTGTCGGGAGGGGTTTTCGCGTGGCAGTCCGGAAGCGCACGGCGTTCAGGGTGCTGGGCTGCATGGCCTTGCTGGGGGGGGGCTTCGCGGTGTTCCTGGCGACTGCGGCCGTCATCGCGGTGGTCGCCCCCCAGTGGGCCGCGCAGAGCAGTGTGCGCGCGGCGCTGGCAGCGTGGACCGGCGGTGAAGTGTCGGTCGACAGCGTGTCCGTGTCCAACGAAGGGGCCGTGGTGACGGGGCTGTCCGTGGTCACGACCTCCGGAATCCCCATGCTGGACGTCCAGTTGTTGGAGATCCGGTGCGATCCGGCCGTGCTGGCGCAGTCGGAGTGGCACCTGGAGCAGGTCGTGCTCGAAGGCGTCCACATCCACCTCCAGGAGGGGGAGGACGGCGGCCTGGAGCTGCCGGACACCACGGCTGAGCTGATCTGGGGCGATGCCGACGCCCAGTCCGAGGTGCCGCGGGTCACCGTCGATGCCCTGGTGGTGGTCGATGCGACCTTCGAGGGGCACGGCCGGCAGGGAATCCTCCACGCGTCGCTGGCCGAGCTCGGCGCCCGCAATCTGGTGTTCGAGGCAGGGGCCGCGCGTCCGGTGGCGGTCCAGGCCGCTGAGTTGAGGACCATCACGTCGACCGTCGAGGACGCGTCGCTGCTGTCCCTCTCCACGCTCACGCTCGGGGCCGACGGGCGGTTCTCGGTGGCGGATCTCGACCTCGCGCTCCAGGTGCAGTCGTCTGGGATGCCGGTCTGGCCCCCCATCGTCGATCTGGCGGCTCCGGACTGGGCGGGTGGACGTCGGGCGACATCGGACGACGCGAGTGCGCGGGACTGGTGGGGTCTGCACCCCGAGACCTGGGTGTGGATCCCGGTCGAAGGGGCCGTCGAGGGCCGTGCGGTGGTGACCGACCGGTTCATGGCGACGCGCCCCGCCACCTGGACCCTCTCGCGACTGAAGGGCTCGATCGGCCCGGTGCAGACGCATCTTCCGTGGTCGATCCGCGCGAACACGGCCGGTTCGTCGGTCTCGGTGACGGGAGACATCCGGAAGGACGGGCGCATCACGGGTCGGGTGGTGGGCCGGGATCTGGATGCAGCCCAGTTCGCGCCGTATCTCGCGTGGAACCTGAGCTCGTTCGGGGTCGAGATCCGCGAAGGCACCCTCAGCGGCGTCATCGCCTGGTCGCTGAGCGGGAGCCGATTCGACAGCGAGGGCACGGTGAGCCTGTACAACGTGCGCTTCAACCGGACATCGGCGTTCTCGGGGCTCAACAAGGCGTTCCTGACCACCGCGAGCTGGCTGGCCGGGGGCAAGGACCGCACCTTCACCACCGAGGTGGCCGTTCGCGGCGACTTCCGGGATCCGAAGTTCTCGCCGTTCCGACAGCTGTTCGGTCAGGTGAGCAAGGGGGTGGTGATCGACGCCCGCAACCGAGCGGGTCAGGCCGCCACTTCGGTGAAGGACGCGGCCAAGAAGGCCTGGAACGCGGTCTTCAGGTAGGGTCCGGCTCGATCTGGCCACGGATCGCGGCGACCAGTCCGGAGTCGGACGGGGGGTCTTCCAGGGTGAACGACCAGCCGAGGTGCTGGGTCAGCTGCACCACGATCGACAGCCCCAGTCCCTCGCCGGGCGTCTCGCCGGCCGCAGCACCTTCCGGGTGCTCGGACCGCTTGCGAACCCCGCGATGCAGGACCTCCGCCCGCAGATCGGGCGGGATGCCGGGTCCGTCGTCTTCGACTGCCAGCGTGAACTGGTCGTCGTCGCAGGTGAGCACGATCGCGACGTGTCCGCCGGGTCCATTGCTGGTCAGGGCGTTGTTCACCAGGTTGGCGAGCAGCTGTTCGAGGTGCACGGTTGCGGCGCGCACCCACACGGGCGGGTCCGGCCGGACGTGCACGACGTCGATCCCGACCTGCTGGCCCAGTGCGCGAAAGCGGTCGCCTATGCGATCGACCACCGCACCCAGGTCGACGACCTCGCCGGCGGCCGGCCGGGGGAGGGCTCCGGCGTCGAGCTGGCTGGCCAGAGCGAGGTTCTCGGTCAGCAGGCCCAGGGTGGTGACGTCCTGCAGGGCTCCGCGGAGCGCATCCGAAGCGACGCCCTCGGCCGACAGCCCGTGCACGGACAGCTGCTCGAGCCGGAGCTGCAAGGCGGCCAGCGGCGTTCGGAGATCGTGCGCGACGTCTGCCAGGTGGCGCTCCAGGGCACGGTTGTTGGCCTCGAGACGCGTGTGTTCGTCGAGGATTCGCGCGTGCGCGTCGTCGAGCGCCGTCACCACCGCGTCCAGTGAGGGGTCGACCTTCAACGAGCCCGTATAGGCGGGCGTCCCCACGTCCCGGCTCGCGGCATCGAGCGCCCGGATGGACCGGAACAGGGGCCGGAGGACCAGGAGCCCGGTGGCGAGCAGGGCGATCGAGGCCACGACGAGAAGCAGCAACAACAGGCGACTCTGAAAGCTGCGCCTCAGATCCGGTTGAGGGTCCCAGACCGCCAACACCACCTGGCACGCGGGAGCCTCGGGACGGCGGATCAGCATCGCGCCGCCCCAGGTCTCCCCATCCCCCAGGGCCACCGGACGCTCCTCGCCCAGCTGCAGTCGCAGCGCCAGCGTGGGGGGAACGTCGATCACACCGTCCTGCCAGGGCTCCAGGGTCTGCGGGTCGACCGGCCATGCGCGAAGCCCGCGGCCGTTGTCCCACAGGTAGTGGTGGGGATCGGCCTCGCAGTCGCGCGCCAGCTGCTGTTCGTCGATCGGCTGCATCAGGTCGGCCATGCGCCGCACTCCGCCCCAGAACACGGTGCCGCCGAACCCCAGCATCAACAGGACGCACGCGACCACCGCGATCGCTCCGGCACCGAGGGCGCGCACGTACAGGCCTGGCATGCGCACGGGGGGCTCCTAAGTGGCGGGGTCGGGTACGAATCTGTAGCCCACCCGCCACACCGTCTGGATGGCCGAGCTGGCCGGACCGAGCTTGCTCCTCAGCCGGGCCATGTGGCTGTCGACCGTTCGCTCCAGGGCCTCGGACTCTTCTGGGAGCGCGGCCTCCAGGAGCTGAGCCCGCGAGACCGCTCGGTGTGGGCGGGTCGCCAGGTGGGCGAGCAACGCGTACTCCGACGGGGTGAGCGCCACGGTGGCATCGGCCACGGCCAGGGTGTGGGCATCCAGGTCCAGCACGGCGTCCGACCAGGCCACGACGCGTCGAACGGGGCGGGCATCCCCGAGGCGCCGTCGAACGCGCGCCACCAGCTCCTCCACCCAGAACGGCTTGGGAAGCAGATCGTCCGCACCGAGGTCGAACGATTTCATCCGCGGATCGAGACCGGTACGCGCGGTGATCACGATCACCGGAGCGGCGGAGATCTCGCGGAACGCCTCCAGGATCGCGTAGCCGGACTGGCCGGGGAGCATGAAGTCCAGGATGAGGAGCCGATGCTCCCCCGACAGCGCGCGCTCGCGGCCCAGATCGCCCGTCGCCACGTGCTCTACGCGGAAGCCTGCGCGTTCCAGCCCGCGTACGGCGCTCGTCGCGATGGTGGGGTCGTCCTCGACCAGCAGCAGATGGGGTCGGAGCGGGGGTCGACTCATCCTTCATCCTCGGCGCAGCTGACCTCCGGCGTATCCAGTGTTCCCGCGATCGCGCAGGTGATTGCGCCGTCTGGTCCCGTCATCACGGCTTCTCCCGAGATGCTGGCGGCGTCTCCGCTCACGGTGACGTCGACCACGCTTCCTCCGAAGCCCGAGTAGGCGAGGGCGGCACTGAACCCCGTGACGGTTCCATCGAGCTCGGCCGACAGGGACAGGTCGGTCAGGTCCATCGCGCTGCTCCAGGTCGCGGAGTCGGTGTCGGACTCCCGGACCACCGAAGCCGTCCGCTCGCCGGTCATCTCGACGGTCACGCCCTCCAGGCTCGTGGCCCAGCTTCCCGAGAACGCGCTCGATTCGACCGTGTAGGTCCAGGTGCTGCGCCGACCGATGGTCACCGAGCAGGGGGTCTCGTCGATTCCGAGCTCGAAGGTGCCGTCGAGCGTGCCTCCATCCGTCGTGAAGCAGGTCTGGCAGCCCCCGAGTGCTCGGAAGCAGCCGTCCTCGAGGGCTTCGTCCGCTGCGTCGGCGGCGAGCTCGCTGCTGTCTCGCGCGAGTTCCTCCAGATCGCTCTCCAACGTGCTCTCGAACGCCAGGGTGGAGGCCTCGGGTTCGGGTTCGCCACAGGCGAGGGTGCTCCCAATGACGGCCAACAGGACGGCAAGGCGAGCGGTACAGGCGGGATGACGGTGCATGGAACCTCCGGGACTGGGGACGTACACGGACCGTCGTCTGCGATTGTTGAGGACCTGTGGCGGCGACGCAACACGCCTCGAGACCCCTGCGCGTTAGGTGCGCGGCATGGGCATGGGAGACACACACGGGTCCCGGTTCGCGTCCACGGACGCTCCGGACCCTCGCCATCGCGGCTCGAAGCACCATCGAAAGGGGCGTTCGAGCCGCAGCCGGTTCCTTCCGATGTGCCGGGAGGATCTGGAGGAGCGCGGCTGGGACGGCGTCGACATCGTCATCGTCACGGGCGATGCCTACGTCGACCACCCCGCCTTCGGGCCCGTGCTCATCGCGCGTTTTCTGGAGGGGCGCGGCTTTCGGGTCGGTCTCATCGCCCAGCCCGACTGGCAGAGTGCGGAGCCGTTCAAGGCGCTCGGCAAGCCGCGGCTGTTCTTCGGGGTGAGTGCCGGCAACCTCGACAGCATGCTCAACCGGCTCACCAGCCAGAAGAAGAACCGGGGCGAGGATCAGTACAGCCCGGGCGGCGACACCCGGCGTCGGCCCGACCGCGCGTCCCTCGTCTACGCCCAGCGCTGCCGGCAGGCTTACAAGGGCGTGCCCGTGGTGCTCGGCGGCATCGAAGCCAGCCTGCGTCGCATCGCGCACTTCGACTACTGGTCCGAGACCGTGCGGCGGTCGATCCTCATCGACGCCAAGGCCGACATGCTGATCTTCGGGATGGGCGAGCGGCCCGTGTGGGAGGTCGCGAAGCGGCTCGACGCCGGCGAGGACATCTCGGAGATCCGGGACGTGCGGGGCACCGCCTGGATCGCGCGCAAGGCCGAGCTGCCGGGACTGCTCGAGCAGAAGGCCACCCGCGCATCGGCCCAGGACCGCGGCATCGTCGTGCTGCCGTCCTACGAAGAGGTCACCGAAGACACGCTGGCGTACGCGAAGATGGCGCGGGCCTTCCAGAAGGAGACCAACCCCGGGAACGCCCGTCCCCTGTTGCAGATCCACGGCGACAACGCGGTGTACTACAACCCGCCGGCGCTCCCGCTCGACGACGACGCGGGCGAGTCCCCCGAGCGCTCGACCGACGCCTCGGGCACGATCGCGATGGACGAGCTGTACGACCTGCCGTTCGCGCGGGTTCCGCACCCGTCCTATACCGACCGCATCCCCGCCTACGAGACCGTCAAGCACTCCGTCGTGCTGATGCGCGGGTGCTTCGGGGGCTGCACGTTCTGCTCGATCACCGAGCACGAAGGCCGGATCATCCAGTCTCGCAGCAAGGAGAGCGTGCTCCGCGAGATCCGGGAGCTGCGACGGATGGGCGACTTCCGCGGCACCATCACCGATCTGGGCGGCCCCACCGCCAACATGTACAAGATGAAGTGCAGAGACCCCGAGATCGAGGCGTCCTGCAAGCGCTTGTCGTGTGTGCACCCCACGATCTGCAAGAACCTCGAGACCGATCACTCCGCCACGGTCGACGTGATGCAGGCGGTGCGTGCCGAAGAGGGCGTCAAGCACGTGTTCATCGCGAGTGGGGTCCGCTACGACCTCGCCGAGCGCAGCCCCGAGTACGTCGAAGAGCTCGCGAAGCACCATGTGGGCGGGCATCTCTCCGTCGCTCCCGAGCACGCATCCGACCGCGTCCTGAAGAAGATGAAGAAGCCCGGCATCGCGTCGTTCGAGCGGTTCCGCGAGATGTTCCAGTGCGCCAGCCAGGACGCCGGCAAAGAGCAGTACGACATCCCGTACTTCATCAGCGGGCATCCCGGCTGCACCCTCGACGACATGGTCGAGCTGGCCCAGTGGCTCAAGGAGCAGGGCTACCGGCCGCGGCAGGTCCAGGACTTCATCCCCACGCCCATGAGCGTCGCGAGCGCGATGTACCACACGGGCATCGACCCGCTGACCATGGAGCCGGTCTACGTCGCGAAGGGCTTGCGCGAGAAGAAGCTGCAGAAGGCGCTGTTGCTCTACTGGAGCAAGGACTGGTGGCCGCTCACGCGCGAGGCGCTCACCGAAGCGGGTCGCGAAGACCTGATCGGGCACGGCCCGGAGTGCCTGGTCCCGCCCGAGACGCACCACGAACGACGCCGCAGGAACAAGGGCTCGAAGAAGCGGGGCGGCAAGCGCGGCCGCAGGCGGGGCGGTCGCGGTCGCCAGTAGCGCACCGACGCCGGTGCAGCGGGGGTTTCCGGGGGGCGCAGCCCCCTTCTGGGTAGCCTGGAGCTGGCCCTTTCGACAGGTCTGGTCTCCTCCGTTCGCCGGGGTTGGACGTGGTCTACGGTTCGCTTGGACCAGGTTGGGCGGACGGGCTTGGACCAGGTTCGGCGGACGGTGTCGACGGGGCGTTCGGTTAGTGCCCTCCGGGCGGGTAACGCAGAGGAAGCAGAGGCCCCTGACTTTGGCTGCGGAGCAGGGCTACGGCTGGCAGGGCGGTACGCATGTCGGAAGAGCGCTTTTTCCGAGGTCGCAGAGCGCCGATGTTGTGAACGGGTCGTGCCCGTCGACGTGTGCGGGCGTCATCCGTTTATTCGATCAGCGGGTCTCCGTGGTCGTCCGCCACTCTCGGCTCGTCAATGGCGCAACGATGCCGGTGCAGCCGGGGTTTCCGAGGGCGCAGACCCCCTTCTGGGTAGGGGCTGGCCCGGTCGACAGGTCCGGTCTCCTCCGTTCACCAGTTCGTTCGTTTCCGTCCTGAATCAGCACGATCGCATCAATCGGCGCCAGGAGCGGTCCTGTAGACGGCCCCGTCCAGCACGGGACGGAACGGGGCCTGACATCTCTTTGACTTGCGGGTCGGGTCGAGGGGGGGGGTAGGTCTTGGAAGTCTCGAAAGGGAGGGGATTATGGGCTGTGCGAACTCGCAGTCACGCTATCGTGTTTCTGCGTACACCAACGGGCTCTCGGGCTCCGGCAACGGGGTCTTCGTGCCCGCGAGCCCGTCGATGCCGACGAACGACATCACGGAGGCCCGGATGCACCTGCAGCTGACGGGTGCAGACTCGCAGTTTCGCGTCCAGCGCGCGTTTCGATACTCCGATGACAACATCTCCTGGAACAGCGCCAACACGGTGGGCTCGGCGGTCACGCCGAGCGCGAACGAGTGGGACTACGGGACGTGGGGCCCGATCAGCGCGCCAGCCACGCCGTTGCAGTACGTCCAGTTCGGGTTCTGGATCTACAACAGCTCGGGCACGGACCGACTGCCCGCGCAGCTCGTGATGTGGCTTCAGACGCGCGCCCTCTAAGGAGTTGTCATGTCGAGAATCGAAACGCCATGGCGTCAGGTCGTGTCCGATCAAACGAAGTTCGGATCAGGCGTCTTCACACCGATGACGCAGGCCTTGAACTCCACGGTGGTGAAGCGGGCGCGCCTTGCGTTCCAGCTCGCCGGAGTGGGCAACGGGCAGTCGCGGGCTGCCGTGCAGTACAGCAACGATGGCGTCAACTGGAACACCGCCGTCGGGCTCGGAAACTGGAGCACCTCTGGGTGGGAGTACCCGAGCAGCTGGGAGGACATGCCGCCCTCCGGTCAGCCAGATCGACTCTTCGTTCGATTTGGACTGTTGACCACCAACAGCGCCGGTTCGGTCACAGAGTGCCACTCGGCCAAGATGGTCGTCGACATCGAGCCCGTGCGCGGAGCACGAACGATCACCACCGATACCGTGCTCTGCATGAGCCCGAAGACAGGTGCGGGGGGCGGCGCCGGAGTCGTTCGACCCATGACCGAAGCGCTGTCGACGGATGGCATCGCGTTCGCGCGGGCGACCTGGAACCTTCAAGGGGAGACCGGCTTCATCGTGACCCGGGCCTGGTACCAGACTTCCGAGGACGGCGTGAACTGGAACGGGGGGCAGTCCCTGTCGAGCACGAGTCGGAACAATGATGGCTGGAAGTACAACACAGACTGGACCGACCTCAATCTCGCAGCGGACGATCGGTTCATCCGCTTCTGCATCCGGACCACGCGTCCGGGTGGGAACAACACACAGCAGATGGGGCAGTGCACGCTCCGCATCGACGTTCGGGGGGAGTGATGCAACAGATCGATACGGGGTGGCAGCAGATCGCGACGAGCGGGTCGACCAGTGGAAACGGGCTGTTCATGGCGCTCACAGGTGCGATGTCGTCGGTGGGGATCGGCAGTGTGCAGCTCACGCTGGAGCAGGCTGGAGTGGTCGGCGGAGAGGTCAAGCCCGCGGTACAGTACAGCGACGATGGTGTCAGCTGGAGTGCGGGAGACGTGGAAGACCTCTGGTCGTCGTGGGAGACCTCGGCTCGGGTGGCGGAAGCCACCTGGCATGCGGTGCCTCCAACGGGTGTGGATCGCCCGTTCGTCCGCTTTGGTGTTCGCGCACGCCGGGCAACGGCCGGATCAGCCTTCGAGTCCCACTCTGTTCGGCTGATGATTCGTGCCCAGCCCATCGCGGCGGCTCGGACGGTGAAAGCGGGCCCGATGGTGGTTGCGACGGGCGACGGGTCGACGGAGTTCCGTCCGATGACCGACCCGATGCCGCTCCGGAACATCGCGAAGGTGCGGTACACGTGGAGGAATGATGGCTCGACGCCAGCGTGTCGAACGCTACCAGCGTACGAGGTCTCTCGTGACGGTGTTCTGTGGACAGGTCTCACAACGAGCGCACATGACCCGCTCGAGGGGGAGGGCATGCAGTACCCCGACGGGCCTCCGGGCATTCCCGCAGTGATCGACTGGGAGGGGGTGGACGAGAACGAGGAGTACGTGCGGTTCGGGGTCCAGGTGTCTCGTGGCTCTGGGGCGCTCGCCGTCGAGATGTGCACCTGCACGATGCGCATCGATCTGCGAGGAGAGTGATGTCCTTCAAATTTCAGGCAGACCTGTTCGAGATGGATTCCGTGGAGTACCCGGGCTGGCATGAGCACTCGTCGTCGAATGAGAGGAGAGGGGCGGTGGTCGTTGATGGCACTGCCATTGACATTCCCACTTGGCGCGTTGCGATGAAGGTCGCAGGAAAGATCTCGGAGCACGTGCTTGCGGCAGCCATAGATCGGCCGGAAGAGGAACCGGGCTTCGACACACTCGTAAATCTACCGCCCGGCGGGATTTGCTTCGAAGGTGGAGCTGACATCGGTCCGGGAGGGGGTAGTGGGGGTGCGATTGCCCAGCCGTGCAAGTGGTGGCAGTACTTCGGCTGCTTCTTCTACGGCCAAAACTATGCTGAACGACTCGCAACAGAGTTGTGCGAATCGGCTGCAACGATGCAGCAAACTGTGGGTCAGCTCTTCGATCCCAACTATCGCTGCGGGAACGTGTCTACGACCGTCACCAGCGTGGGATTTTGCAAATGGGAGGGTACGTGCACGTTCGAATGCGAATGAATCTGCTGCACCCGCTTCTAGCCTGCTTCGGCTTGTCGCTGTGCACCGGCGAGCCCGCAGGAGCCGGTTCGGAGGAACTCGAGCCCGTTGCTCTCAAAGATATCGGCGCCGCGTGCGTCGATGCAGGCTTTGAGCCGATCGATGTTGTCAAGGCGCACTCCCGGCGCCCGGTACGGCTGGAGTCGTCCACCGTCGATGATCTGCGGGAGTGTTCGCCCCAGGACCTGCGCGTCGAACCATCGAAGCGGACGCGCGAAACTGGGACGAAGGTAGCTGACAGCACTGTAGCAGCTGTGACCTGTGCCTATCTCCCACAGTGCCTGTTCGCGCTCCGATCCCCCGCTCGGACATCGCTGAGCTTTCGCAACACGTTCACATTGCGAAGCGGTGGAAGATTCTCGTTCGATTGCGAGGTGCCACGGTCCCGCCGAAAGCCGATTGTGGTTCGCGTCGTCCCCGAGGGCGCGTGAGTGTCCCGGAGCGCCGTGGTCTGTACGGAGTTGAGCACAATCGCGGACGGTGTGCTCCAGCGAGGCTGCAACTCTACCGTCGTGATTGACTGGGAGGATATGGTGGACGACGACGAGTTCGACCTGTTTGGGGTTCAGGTTTCACGCCGCTTTGATGCGGTCGATGTCGAGATGTGCACCTGCACGATGCGCATCGACCTCCGGGGCGAGTGACGATGCCGCTGAGATCTCAGTCGAACGTCTTCCAGGGCGGGGACGCGAGTCGCCCGTTTTCCCCAGCCCCGCCGGCTCCTCCGGCTGCGAAGGGCAGTGGGGCGAGCACCCAGTTCTTCAGTGCCACGTTCATCCTCGACGGCGTCGTCTTGAATCCGCCGGAGTTCGAGGGGGTCGAGAGGCCCACGATTCCCATCCTGGAGCTGCCTGGGGACGGCGGGCGTCTGCCCAGGCCACCTCCTCCTCCACCGAGCTTTCGTGAACCGCCCTCACGTCAGCCGCCCTTCTTCCCCATTGGTTCGTGTCCCGCCCTCCTCGGCTTGAGCCCGCTCGTGGAACCTTCCTTCAGTTCTGTGGCGGGATACTCCCAGGACTGCTTCGAGCTCGCTGGGGCAACGGACTGGCCCGCTTCGACGTGCGCGGCCGTGTGCCTCCCCAGCGGGGGCGTCAGTCCGTCCTCGTGCCCACCCCTCTACGGCACGAACACCCCGCAAGCAGACGCGCTGGTCCAGGCGGTCCTGCCGCACGACGCATGGGTGAACGACCCGGCGCCCGTCTTCCTCCCCGGGTGGTCGTTCGTGCCGGCGGCAGCCGGTCTATCTGCTCCCATGGCGATCGATCGCTCTACCATCGCAAACAACGCGGCGGCGCTCGACTTCTACAATCTCGTGTTCTCGGCAATCGAGCTGCTGCTCGACAACCTCGACCTCGTGCGGTGGTCGTGCTGCAAGGTGGAAGAGTCCCTCACCCTGGCCCCTGCCCTGGTGGACGAACCGGTCCCGTTCAATCCGTTCGAGGACGTCAACAACCCTGATTTCCTACTGGATGAGAGATTCTCCTCGCTGTGGGACTGCGTGCAGACCTACCTCACCGACGGGTTCGACGTCTATTTCGTGGACCGCCTCGAACCACAGGGATCGGCGGGTGCCTCAACAGGTGCAGCGACCGACCCGTTCTTCTCGGAGGTCCCGGGCATCACGCCCGAGGAATTGGGGTTCCGACCCGGTGTGATCCTCCCCTTCCACAACCAGAATGGGTTCATCAACTCGGTGATGTCGATGGCTTTTGCGCAAGGCGGTCCGTCGGCGCCCACCGCGATGGCAGTCATCGCTGGTGTGGTGCTGCACGAGCTCGTGCACCTCTGCTACGACAACGAGTGGGACGTGCGCCAGTGTTTTCAGCCGCAGAACATGCTGGCGATGACGTTCGGGTGGGCACTCGCACAGCGGTTCGGATGCTTCGACGACCCCGCCGCCTGTGCAACGAAGTTCGGCGCCACGCACTACATGTCGTCCGAGCCTGATGGTGTCGACACCCTGTTTCCGTTTGGGTGCCCATGACTATCGTGCTGCTGTTGTCGTGCAGTCAACCTGCACCCAAGCCGGTCGAGTCTGCCACGTTGTTCCCGGTTGTCGACACGGACACCGGCGAGCCGCCTGATGAAGATTGTCCGCCGGAAGAACGGACACCGACAGACGTGGCTCCCACGTGTGTCGAACGGCCCACGGAGAATGAATGCGAGGGGGGTTGCGCGAGCTCGGAGGCGGACGGGTCAACGGTGCGTGCGGTTTTCATCCCCGGTCACATGGCGGATGTTGACCTGCCGTCCTGGCCAGTCGAGGGGCAGGACACGGCAAACCCGAACCTCACCTGGCTCTGTGTTGCTGCAGAGAGCGTGGACGAAGGATGTCGTCGGTTGCTCGGCACGACCGAGTGTCCGAACGCGGCTTCCGACGTGTACGACGACCCAGACTGGGGGGCTGACGGCAACGGGTGGACCTATTTCGGCGAGATTCCCGCTCCGAATGGCGATCCTCTTCACATGATGTTCGCCACGTACGAGTTCAACGAGTTCGCACAGTCGTACGTGTGGGTCTACTACGACGATAGCGGCGATGTCGTCTTGTTGAACGGATATCGCGACTATGATTGGTGCTGCAACGGATTGGGCGGCGGCCCGCGTGCGTTCTGGGGCGATCTTCCGGGTTACGGCATGTGCGACCCCGCCTGACCGGCACTCGAGCGCATGAGCATCCACCGCTACTCGCTGCGTTGCCTTTCGTCCGAGCCCGATGGCGTCGAGCCCCTGTTCCCCTACACGTGCCCGTGAGGGTCTCAGCGCTGGTGATCGGGCTCGTCTGTGCGGGGTGTGCTGTGGAGGAGGTCACAGAACCACGGCAACCGGCCATGACACCTACGGCACCGACCGAGCCTGGGTGCGATCTCGAAGATGCGAACCCTACGCTCGAGCCGGGTGTGTGTGGAGGTTCCACCCAGCGGGTTCACGTGTTCGCCGGAGTGCCCCACTGTGAGCGGCTATGTGGTGGGCGCGTACGTCCCTGGTGGTGTACGCGAGCATGGGCAACGCGGCCGACACCCCATTGCCCGACCACGTCCAACGCGGTCAACGGCAGCATGGCGCCGCACCGAACGTGATTGCTACAAACTGGATTGTCACAGCTTGATGCCGCGCTCGACTCCTCCACTTAGCGGACCTCAGGGAGGAGAACATGCACGAGTCCGTGATGCTACGCGACGTTGTTGACGGCCAGCAGCAGAAGCTCACGCTGCCGAGCGCCCAAGAGGTGCGGCCAGCCTGTTGTGCCAAGTGCGGAGCCCTTGCCATCTCTGGCGATCGAGTTCGGCTGGAAGGGAACGGGGTTCGGTGGAGGCCCGTCGTTGTGCCCTCCGAAGGCGGTGCGTTCCGGACCGTGATGAGCTGGGTGCGGCGGTACCGCTGCCTGGAGTGTGGAGGTGCGCCATCCGTCCAGCCGCCAGGCATCATTCCGGGCCACATCTACTCTTTGGCCGCCATGCTCCGCACTTGGCTCCTGATCGCGCCCAGGCCGGTTGGGCTCGGTCAGACGGAACGCGAGGTGTGTGCCGCTCAAGGCGGTGGCCGGTCGCCCGAAGAGCGCTGGCGTAGCCCTCGTCGATGGCAGCGCCGAAAGCACGCCTGGTGGCCCTCACGCGCACAATCGAGTCCTGCCGGCCTGCTGCTGCAGTTCATCGTCGAGGCCGGCGGCACAGACATCGCAGGCCTCGTAAAGCGGGCCATCGCGGGCCATGTCTTGTGGGGCGCGGCGATGTGACCGGGGGTGCCAGAATCTGCCCACCATCGGTCGCCCCTCCGCTTTCAAGCAGAGGCCGGTCTTCGGACTATCAGAGCGAGCAGAGGTGCAAATCGGGCGTTCAGTCTCGTCTGCCCTGTCGGACGGGCGACTGCCTGACCACGCTCGCGTCTCCCGGTGGTAGCTGACGATCGTCGCCGTTCCGTTCCCACCCGTAGGGTTCAACGGGAACGGAACGGGCTCGAGATGCCAGGGAGGCCCGTATTGACAGGGTTGCTGGGTGTCAGCCGTTGCGAGCCGTTCCCGCGCCGCGTTGAGCGTGGTTGCGGTCGCCGCATTGAACGTGGACCGCAACACCTGGTCACGAAGTCGATGTGGACTACCCGTCATGGCCGGTACACGGCCAGGATACGGCGAACCCAACGCTCACACACATGTGTGGTAGCCGAGACCCTGAACGCAGGGTGCGAGCGGCTGCTGGGCACGTCTGGGTGTCCGCACGCATCATCGCCCATCTTCGACGACCCGACCTGGGGGGCGGACGGGGAGGGATGGACCTACATGGGGCAGATTCCGACCCCCAATGGCACGTCGCTCACCATGATGTTCGCGGTCAATGAGCGGGTCTCCATCAGCGAGGGCTACGTGTGGGTGTACTACGATGAACACGGGGACATCGTGCTCCTTCGCGCCTACCCTGAGATGGGTTGGTGCTGTAACGGAGATGGTGGGTCGAGAAGGGCCCTCTGGGGCGATCTCCCAGCGTACGGCATGTGCGACCCCACCTGAGAGTGCATCCAACGGGGGATGTGCGACAGGTCCCCTCCGGTCCGTCTACGACCCCTCGAGCTCGAACGTCGCGAAGCCCTTGAACAGCTCGCCCGACAGATAGGCCCCGTTCTCCGGCTCCCCGCGCCGACGCGCCCGCAACCAGTCGTTGAACACCTTGCCGTCCGGCCCCAGGCGGTCGTGCGGGTGCTTCAGGTTCATCGTCAGCTCGGCCCGACCCCTCGACGTGCCGCCGTGTGCGAGGAGGATCGTGCCGTCGTCGTGCACCTCCATGACCACCGCCACGTGCGTGAGCGCGTCGTCCCGCTTGCCGTTGCCGTTGCGGTCGTAGGTGTTGTCGAAGAACGCCACGTCGCCCGGGCGGGGACGCTTGCGGTGATGCACGGCCCCCGAGGCCTTCGCATCGGCCCAGAAGCTGCGGGAGTTCCCCACGAGCGGGTTCCCGGCCCGATCGAACACCGCCATCACGAACCCCGAGCAGTCGTCGCGGAAGCGCCCGGGAGGGCGATGTCGGAGGTAGTGAGAGGCCGCATCCGCCGCAGCGACACCGAACCCCGAGGCCCGTCTGGACGGGGGATTCTCGGGGGTAGGCTCCGAGACCCCCGATGTCGCCGGCGGATCTTCGCGGGTGTCCGACGGACGGAGCATCTCGGACGGCGTGAGGTCCCGGACGTGCACCGGTGGAGGCGGCGCGTCGGCAACGGGTCCGAGAGGACCGGGCATGCGGGGCACCTTCGAGGCGCAGCCGGTCACGAGGACAGGAAGCAGCAGGGCGAGAACGGCTCGCAGGGCAGGGGATGTCATGGGGGGTCCGGGGAGAGCGGGCGGGGAGTGCATGGGCTTCGGCGGGGGATGCCGAGAGGGGGGCCGCGAGCACGGGGGGGAAGGGCACCGAAGAGTCGGGTGCAGAGCGTTAGTATACCGGGGTCTACGGCTGGACGTGCCGTCGGGGGCCCCATTCCGCCCCCGAGACCCTGGAGCTCCCGATGAGCATGCTGCCCTCGATCTTCGACGGGATGTCGGAGATGGACGTCAAGGTGGCCATGAGGCACTTCAACCGCATCAGCGTGGGCGACTACGAGCAGCTCATCGCCGAGGGGGATGTCGATCCGACCCTGGCCATCGTGGAGTCCGGCGAGCTCGAGGTGGTGACCGGCGACACGCGCCTCGGCTATGTGCGGGCGGGCGACATGGTCGGCGAGATGGCGCTGTTCACCAACGGCATGCGCACGGCCTGCGTGCGCAGCGTCACCTCTGCCAAGCTCCTGCTGCTGGACGCCGAGGGCTTCGCGCGCCTCAAGAGCTTCGACAGCCCCGTGGTGCTGGCGATCGAGGAGCACGCGCTCGACCAGCTGTCCGAACGGCTCCGCAAGGTGTCGGTGCGCATCGGAGAGCTCGCCGAGGGCACGGCTGCCGAGCACATCCGGCCGCCCCAGGGCTTCTTCGATCGGGTGGCGAGTGCGTTCGGGTCGGGGGGCTTCATCTCGCCCGGCCGGGTGGACGCACCCGGGGTGTTGCGCAGCAGCCCGTTGTTCGCCGGCACGCCCGATCCGGTGCTCGCCGACGTCGCCAAGGAGTTCTACCCGGTCGGGTTCCGGCGCGGGCACTTCGTGATCACCGAAGGCGAGCCGGGCAACGAGATGTACATCGTCGCGTCCGGACTGATCGAGGTCGTGGTGGACGCCAAGCGCGAGAAGGTCGAGCCCCTCGCGTCCCTCGAAGCCGGCGAGGCCTTCGGGATGTGTGCACTGGTCCAGAACGAGCACACGCGGATGGCGAGCTGCATCGCCCGCGACAAGTCGGTGTGCCTCACGATGGACAAGATCAAGTTCGCCGAGGTCATCCATCGCGCCGATGCGGTCGGGAGCGCCATGCGGGTCGCGATGATCCGGGCCCTCGTCGATCAACTGGCGTACGCCAACGGCCAGCTCGCCATGCTCGAGATGAAGTCCCAGGGGGGCTTCGGAGCGCTGCTGCAGGCGGGGGCTGGCGTCGAAGCTCACGGGCGGTACATGGACCAGCCGGAGTACCTGCGCGACTGATCGCGCCCTCCAGGGGAGCCTGACCGCATGCACGTTCTCGGAATCGGGGATGGACCCGACGCCAGCGCGGCACTCGCGATCGACGATCGGATGGTGGCCGTCGAGCCTCAGTCGGCGTTCGACGGGGTTCCGCGCAGCCGTGCGTTCCCCTGGGAGGCCGCCGACGACCTGTTGCGGCGCCACGGCCTGCAGCCGCGCGACATCGACCAGATCGCGATCGCCGGGCGGTTCACGCCCCCGTTCTTCCTGCGGCGCCGGCCGGGGCTGCGTCGGTTTGCGCGCACGGCCTTCTCGCCCGCGATCGATCTCGCGATCTTCTACCAGGCGATGCTGCGGCAGAGTGGCCTCGGCGCCCTCGAAGCCGACCGCACGGCCGAGTGGCTGGAGCGGCAGTTCGTGAAGGCCGGCTACCGGGGGCGGGTGCTGCTGGTCGACATCCACACGGCACTCGCCAACACCGCCTACCGCGCTCAGCCCGAGGATCACGTGCTGATCGTGACCCTGCACCCCATGGGAGACGGCGTGTCGCTGGCCGTGCACGAGGGCCATGCGGGGCAGATCGACCGGCACTTCGAGCAGCGGGGATTCAGCTCGCTGCACGTCCACATGCGTCGTTGCGCGGCGGCCCTGGGCCTGCCCGATGCCCGAGCCATGTGGGGCGCTGCGGGCCCCGAGAGCGACCCCGACCTGGTGAGCGCACTGTCGCGGTCGCTGCGGCCGCTCGATGGCTTCCTGTCCCGCAACAGCTACCCGTTCCCCGAGCGCACCATCTCGTACGAGGCCCTCCGACGCGTGCCGGTCGAGGTCGCTGCAGCCAGCGTTCTCGAGAACCTGTCCGTGGCCGTGGTGGGCATCGTCGCGCATCACGTGCGGCTCCACGGCCTGTCCACCCTGTGCGTGGCGGGCGAGGTGTTCGAGAGCACCCGGGTGGTCGCTGCACTCGCCGACATCGAAGGCGTCGAGCGGGTGCACTGCCCTTCGGAGCCCGGGTTCGGTTCGCTTGCCTGGGGGGCCGCCGCCCACGTCGCAGGGCATCCGATGCGTGCCCAGAAGCGCCGCGGCACAGACGACTTCTCGGCATTGTCCGAGGTCGGCGCCGAGCCCGTGGACTGGAAGGCCGTCGGCCGGGTGATCGGTCGGGGGGGCACCGTCGCGCACATCTCGGGCCGGAGCGGCCTGCGGGCATGGGACGATCGCTGCTTGTGGTCGCGTGCGGACCGCGGGGCGTACGTCTCCGGGCAGCGGATCCTCTGGAACGCCGATGGCGACGAGCTCGATGCGATCCCCAGCAGCCTGCGGCTCGCCCTGTCGAACGGCACGGCTGCCATCACGATGCCGCCAGAGTTCCTGGAGTCGAACGCCCCGGCCATCGCCACGGACGGCTTCGTTCGCCTGGTGCCGGTGAGCGATGGCCCGGCCGCCGAGGTGCTGCGTGCCGTCCGGCCCATCGGCATCCGCACCCTCAGATCCGTCCGTCTGCAGCGGGATGGATGCCCGGTCGCCACCGGCTCGGACGCACTCGCGGCGGCTCGGGCTGCAGGCGCCGATCTGCTCGTGGCGGGACCGTGGCAGGTCGTGCCGTGACCGACGCGCCTCCGGCCGATCCTCCCTCGTTCTGGGAGACTCCGCGCGGGGTGTGGGTGGAGCAGATCGGGTTGTGGCTCGCCACCCTCCTGCTGATCCGGCTCGTGGTGTTGATCAACGACGCTGGGATGCACGAGGTGGTCCTGGCGTTCGTGCCGGTCCTGTTCATGTACATGCCGGTGCTGGCGTGTTGGGTCCGAGGGGTGGACGACGCGATCTACCCGCTGGGCATCCCCCGGATCCGCGGCAATCCGGGGCCGTGGGTCGAGGCGCTCAAGATCAACGCCGTGCTGATCGGCGGGATCGCCATTCCGTTCGTGATCGCGTACCACTTCTGGCAGACGCTCGTCTTCGGCCACGAATTCGAAGGCACCCTGCCGAGCCAGCCGTTCATGCTGGTCGGATACCACCTGTTCTTCGTCGCGATTCCCGAGGAGATGTTCTATCGGGGCTACATGCAGAGCCGCTTTGACGAGGCCTATCCACCGGAACAGTCGCGGTTCCGGATGCGGATCGGGCGCGACGTCCTGGGGTCGGGGCTGCTCATCACCTGCGTGCTGTTCGCGTTCGGGCACAGCATCGTGCAGGTGCAGTGGTGGCACTTCGCCATCATCCTTCCGAGCCTGGTCTTCGGCTGGCTGCGCACGCGCACGGACAACATCATCGCGGGGGCGTTCTTCCACGCGTGGTGCAACATCACGGTGGCATTTCTGGACACGGCCTACGGAATCGTCCCTCCATGACCGATGAGGTGACCGCTGAGGTGCGCGAAACAGGTGGCGCCGAGGTTCGGCGATGCCCTTCGGGAAACCCCGCAAAGGCAGTCGCACCTCGGTCCCCGATTGGCGCTGTCGGTTGGTTCGGGTCGGTCAGGACGCTATAGTCGAGAGGTCGGGAGGGTTGGTCCCGACGTTGGAGCAGAACGTTGGGAACGTGCCCATTCTGTCAGTCCTCGATCGATGAGGACATCCTCCTGTACGGGGGGTCGTGCCCGAAGTGCTTCGGAGAGATTCCGGGCGAAGAGGCCGCCACCGATCCGGGAGAAGAGGTCAAGCAGCGGCAGGAGCGCTCCGACAAGCGTCGGATCCTGGTTCGCACGCTGATTCCCATCGTGCTGGCGGTCCCCGTGGTCGGGCTGATGCTGGTGGTGGCGGTCGGGTTCATCATCTGGAACCAGGACCCCGAAGTCGAAGTGATGAAGTTCGACGACTTCGAGGTGGTTCAGGTCCCGATCATCGAGGCCGATCCCGATGCCGTGGCCGACGAGGATCCCGAGCCCAAGCCCAACCCGGGCGGCGTTCGTCCGCGGCCGCAGCCCAACAACGACGGCAGCGCCGATGCCAGCGACGATCCGGGCAAGCTCCCCGAGGTCGAGGTCAAGTCGCAGCCCAAGCCGGGGGGCCTGAACTTCGGTGGACTCGATGGTCCGGCTGCCCAGCGCAAGGGTGCCACCCTGTCCGACCCCGCGGCGATCTTCGAGATGATCCGCAAGCGGATGGCCAAGCAGCAGGGCTCGCTGACCCAGTGCTACAACCAGCAGCTCAAGCGCGACGAGGACCTGCAGGGGCGCTGGCGTGCCGCGTTCACGGTCTCGAAGACCGGACGCGCCAAGAACGTGTCGTTCACGGGCGCGGGGGTTTCGAACGCCGAGTTCGAGGCCTGCCTGTCCCGCACCGTCGGCACCTGGACCTTCTCTCCCATCTCCCGGCCCCAGCCGGTCGAGAAGTCCTGGCGCTTCCGCCCCAACTAATGAACATCCGAGCCGTAGTTCGGATGTTGTAATGAACATCCGAGCCGTAGTTCGGATGTTGTAATGAACATCCGAGCCGTAGTTCGGATGTTGTAGTGAACATCCGAGCCGTCGTGCGCCGGTGCGCCTACAGAAAGAACGACGTTCGGTCCTGGTCGACGCGCCCACACTGGAGGAGGAAACGAGTGCGCCGGGCGCACTCGGGAAGCTCCGTGCCAGGGGGCGAGTGAGCCTCGCGGCCTGAACGCAACGCCGCTCTGCTCCGAGAATACCGCGCAACCCAGGACGACGCTCGAACACGGCGGCTGAGATGGCCTGGTCGAGGCATCCGCGCTCAGCGGATCCTCCGCGCAATCCTCAGCGAAGCGGAGCGGCTCAGCGGTGAGAGTTGGCGTTGAGTCTATCAAAGTCGTTCGAGCGAACGCCCGGGTCGTCCGCCCCCCAGCCTTTTTCATCCTCTTGGGACGCCCAAAGGGCGGGGTCGGGGTCTGCGGCTTCGGATCAGGCCCGCCCTCGGAGGTGGAGCGACACGGCCTCGCGCGGTCCGCGGCTGAAGCGGGCATCGGGTGCCGCAGGCCGGCCTGGTCGGGATCGAGCGGGGGAGGCCCGCTCGTGGGGCCGCGACACCGGCCGGTGCGGGCGCTGCGCGCCGGACGAACCGATCAGCGGGTCACGTTGCAGTGTCCCTCGCCGTCGACGTGACCGAGACCCTGGGTCAGGTTCTCGATGAACGCGCCCAGATCGGTCACTTCGCTGAACGGACCGACCTGGTACCCGAGGCTGGCGACGTCGACCATGGCCAGCTCGGCCTGGGTGACCTCGCCGTCCGCATCGGCATCGGCGTCGAACACGGCCTGGCCGCGCACTTCAGCGTCCTCGTTCGAGAGGCCGTCGTAGAAGAAGTGGTCGCCGTGCACCGTGAGCTCGGTCGAGTCCGTTCCGCCGTTCGGGATCGTGAGATCCTCGGGCTCACAGTCGTACTGGGTGGCCGTGGCGAATCGCCAGTCGAAGGTCTTGGTCTCGGCGCCGCAGGTCAGCGAACCGGTCGCCCAGATGGAGTCGCCACTGTCGGCGAGCGCCGTCGCCTCGCTGTCGTCGACGTTTCCGCCGACAGCTGCGCTCGCTGGAGCGATCCGGAAGCGGGCCGTGTCGTAGAAGGTCGCCGGGGCATCGAGGGTGGTGACGCTGTGCGGCCCGGCCTTCGCGACGTCGAACACCTGGGCGTCGGCCATGCTGGTCGCCGCGGTGCCGTCCCCATCGATCAGCGCGGCCTCGGCGATGAGGACCTGGAAGGTGTCGAAGGTGGCCGAGCAGCCATCGGCGAAGTCCGCGGCAGGGATCTCCTCTTCGATGTAGGGCTCGCCGTACGTCGAGACCTCCCAGGTACCTTCTCCTCCGCATCCGACGAGTGGAATCAGGGCGAGAACTGCGGTGCGTGTACGATTGGACATGATGCGTCTCCTGGACGAATGGGCGAAGCGAGTCAGCGAGCGACTTGAACCGCCCAGCTGTCGATGCTGGTGGCGCCGAACACCAGGGTGTTGGTGACATCCTGGTCGGCAGGCGTGATGCGGCCGTCGCCATCGCTGTCGGCGAACGGGGTGAACGCGAAGACGGCCTGCAGATCGACCGTCCACACGAGGCCTTCGAGGGGGGCGACCGCTGAGAGTTCGACCGGCTCGACGCCGATTCCGACCACTGCGCGGTCCAGCGGAAGGTCCAGCTCGACCGGAATCGGGGTGCCGTCGTCGGGGGTGTAGAGTCCGGTGACCTGCAGCTGCCCCACGTCGAAGCGCGCGGTGGCGAGGTCGCCTTCGAAGCCGTTCGCGATGCCGAGGTCTGTGGAGCCGCCCAACAGGTCGAGTGTCCACTCGCCGAGCAGCTCGGCACGCAGGCTGCCTGCGAAGTCATGCCCCGGATGGGCGTGGGCGACAGGGAGCAAACGAGGCACCCACGCCACATCCGGCGCACTTTCGAAGCGGAGATCGGCCGCCAGGGCCGTCGCGGTGTCGAGCTCCAGGACTCCGCCCTCGACGGGAATCGAGGAACTGGAGGCCCCTTCGAACACCACGGGGACGGTGACGGGCAGCCGCTCCTCGATGCAGGACGTCAGCGCGAGGAGCGTCGCTGTGCAGAGAGTCGTCCAGACCATCGAGGAGCGGCCGACGCCAAGAAACGAAGTCGAGAGAAGTGCCGAGCGCATCAGAGCCTCCATCCGACAGAGAGCCTCGCCACGGTGGGGGCTCCGGCAGTGATGTGGCGCTGAGGCAGGCCGCTGACGCGGACATCGGTGTCGGGCCCACTCCAGTCGCTGGCGTAGAAGAACTCGCCGTCGCGCCACCGGTTGGCGAACACGTTGTCGAGGTCGAGGTCGAACCAGACGTTGCGGAGGGTTGCGCGAGCGGTGAGGTCGGCCACGAAGGGCGCGTGACTCGCGAACCCACCGGGGAGCGGCCGCTTGGACAGCCACCACGCGCGCAGCCCCGAGGTCCACACGAGTGGGCCGGTGACGAGGCCCCTCGTGCGGAGCTGGCCCACCACGAGCACGCGCGGCGCGTAGGGAATGGGGTTCGCGTCCGCGACGTAGCGGCCATCGGCTGCGGTCACGTCCACGTCGGCCTCGAGCCATTCCAGCGGACGTAGCGTCAAGCCGCCATACCCACCGAGGCGCCGCGTGCGGCCGCTGGTGATGAACCGTGCGCTGGCGTGATCGAACACGATCTCGTTCGAGATCCAGGTGCCGAACAGCCCGGAGCGAACCTCGACCGGACCGACGCGAAGCACGGCTGAGACCTCGCCGCCATCGGAGACCTGGACCGGCGCGCGACCACTCTCGACCCCCCGGGCTTCGGGGGAACGGAACCCGCGTCCCCCGCCGACGAACACCGTGACCGGGGCATCGGGGAAGAAGCGTACGAGGCCCCGCGGCGCGAGCACCGGAGCGTTGGCGTTCGCCTTGCCGGTACCCAGCCCGGCGTCGAGTGACCGGTCGAGGCCCACCTGGAAGTGCTGCGCCCGAAGACCGGCTTCGAGGGCGATGGCGTCGATGGGACGGGCGGGAATGCTGGCCCACACCCCGGCGGTCCGCTGATCGATCTGGGTGTCGAGGCGGGGATCCCAGACCTCGCCTTCGGGGTCGATCCCGGCTTCGGTCTGGTGGATGCGATCGATCCGGGTGTCCACTCCGAACGACAGCCCGACGCGGTCGTGGGCTGCCCAGTCCGCTCGGCCGTTCAAGCCCGCGGAGAAGGCTTCGTGGGTCTGGAGCGTGGCGTCGCCCTGCTCGGGGTTGTCGTACCAACCCGTGAAGTTCTGACGCAGCTCCAGGTCGCGAAGACCCGACCACACGGTGCTCTCGACAGACCATCGCCCGAAACGGCCCGACAGCGCGGCGCCCCCCAGCACCCGCGTCGAGATTCCCCCGCCGCTGTTGGGATAGCTTCCGTACCAGCGCACGTCCCCCGACTCCAGGTCGGACTCGCGGAGCACGCCAGGGGAGTCGAAGTCGCCGCGGTAGGCCACCGCGAACGCCCGCAGGTCGAGTGGACCCACACGGCCATCGATCCCCACGGCCGACCGCACCTGTCGCCAGCCGCGGGACTCGCCGACGCCCTGACCCCCTTCGATGTCGACCCATCCGAAGGTGCCGGAGCCCCGCCCCTCCGGTCGGAACCCGATGGCCAGCGAGCCACCACGGTCGGTTCCCCCTCCGATCTCCATCTGCAGCCCGGGGTTGGCCAGGCCGAGCTCGAGGTCACCCGACCCCGCCACCCCGAAGTCGCCGACATCGGCGCGGGCCACGCCAGGGGTCAACGAGCCGCCGAGCAGCAGCCCGCGCGGGATGAAATGCAGGTCGAGGTACCCGTGCCCGTGCACGTTGCTGACCTCGTTCAGCGGCACGCCTTCGAGCGACATCGAGATGTCGGCGCCGTGCACGGCATCGAAGCCACGCAGGAAGTACTGGAAGGCCTTTCCGTGCCCGCCGTGCTCGGACTGGTGGAGGCCGCGCGTGGCCCGCAGCACGGAGTCGGCGCTGCGGCCTGGCAGGCTGATCACGTCGGTCCGGTCGAGGTCCTGGTCTGCGGCGCCGTCGCGCGCTCGGTCCTGCTCGACCACAACCACTTCCGCAGGAGCCGTGGGCGTGTCGGGCGGAGCCGGCGCGGGTTCCGGTTCGGTGGCCATCGCGACGGACAGCAGCTCCAGCAGGGGGACGATGACGAGCACGGACGAGGATGTACCTGCGTCTTCGAGCGATCGACATGTGACACGTCGTCGCGCGCGGGTGCGACGAACTGTCGCAGCTTCGAAACGACGGAGAGAACGTCAGTTGTCGAGCGTTGATCCGCATGGCGTCGGGGTGCGTATGCGAGGCCTCGACATCCTGTGACAAACCTACAGCTTCTGCAGCTTCCTCTGCAGGGTCCGCCGATACAGCCCCAGTCGTCGGGCGGCTTCGGAGATGTTGCCGCCGCAGTCCTCCAGCACTGCCAGGATGTGAGCCCGTTCGACGTCGTCGAGCCGTTCACTCGCGGGCTCCACAGCGACCCCCCTCAGTCCGTCCGCGTCCATCAGCGCTTTGTCGAGCGCAGCGCCGATCTCGGCCGTGCTCACGGGCTTGGTGAGGAAGTCGCTCGCGCCCTCCTGCATGCACTGCACCGCTGCGGGAATGCTTCCGTGGCCGGTGAGGACCACCACGGAGGTGCCGCGCGTGGTCAGGTGCCGGACGACGTCGACGCCAGACCCGTCCGGAAGGTTCAGATCGACGATGGCAGCGGCGTAACAAGTGGTGTCGTTGATGGCGGCTTCGACGGTGGCCCGGAGCACGGGGGTGTAGGTCGGGGTGTCGATCCGCGAGAGCGACCGCACCAGTGCTGGCCCGTAGACGTCGTCGTCTTCGACGATCAGCACGGGGATGGGGTCTGCGGGGTCGGGTGCCGGGGCGGCCTGGGGTGTGGGGTCAGCCATGGGTCTCTCGTCCTGCCAGCGGTACGCTCAGGCGCGCTCGGGCCCCCCCGCCGTCGCGCGGTTCGAGCGAGAAGGTCCCGCCGACCCGCTCGATGGTGCTCCGTAGCGCGTACAGTCCGAGACCGGTTCCCCCGCCGCCCGGCCAGTCGCTGAAGAACGGCTCTCCAGCGCGGGTCACGGCTTCGCTCGTGGGGCCCGGACCGCGATCCAGCACGTCGACCACCACCTGCCCTTCGGCGGATCGCGAGTCGAGGTGGGTATCGATCTGGATGGGGGTCGCCTCCGAGGCGTGCCGGGCGTTGTCGAGGAGCGTCCACAGCCCCCCTCGCCAGCCATCCCCATCCCCGCGCACGACCGACCGTCGCACCTCGTCGGGCATCGTGAGTGCGGCCTCGAGCTCGGGGTTGGCGGCGCGCCACTCGTCGAGCCAGTCCTCCAGCCGATCTCCGAACGCCGGACACGAGACCAGCGGGCCGTCGCCGCGGTCGAGCAGGCGGTCGAGGATCCCCCGGCTGCGCTTCACCTGGTTCTGGATCTCCGACAGCGCGGGGTGATCGGGGACATCCGCGCCGACTTCCTCGGTGAGGAGCGCGATGCTGCCCAGCGGCGTCGCGAGCTCGTGGGCGACGCCAGCCGCAAGGGTACCGACCACGGCCAGACGCGCAGCGCGCTCCTTCTCGCTCTCGGCGGCGATTCGCTCGGCTTCGCGCACCTCGAGCGCCCGGCCCACGAGCTGGGAGAACCAGGTGAGGGAGATGGCCGCGACCGCTCCGATGGCGACGTGGGAGATCAGGTGCAGGGCGTCCTCTCCGCCCCGGGCCTGCAGGGCGGCATCGAGCACCTGCAGGCCGATCGCGAGGCCGGTGACGGGCCAGGCCAGGCGGGCCGGCAGCACGGTGGCCACGATGGTCATCTCGACCAGGGCGAGCGACTGCAGGGGGTGATGGGGACCCCAGAGCACCGACAGCATGGCGAGGGCGCCGAGATCGATGGCCACGTGGGCGAGCGGGTGAGCGAACACCGTGGCCCGCCCGCTGGCGCGCAGCGCATCGACGGCTCCCAGGGCCGCGCAGACCGCGAGCAGCCCGAGTGGACGGTGCTCGGGGTCGTTCGCCCAGAGGAAGCCGAGGGCGACGAAGGACTCCAGGAGGATCAGCAGCCAGCGGACCTGCACCAGGCTGCGGCGGACGGGCTCATCGTGCATCGTGGGCTCAGGCGTTGGCTCAGGGTGTGGTGGCGCGACCCCAGCCCAGGCCATCGGCGTTGGGCTCGGGCACGGCGATTGGGCGGGCTACCGGGGGCGTATCCCCGCGAACGGCCGACGCCATGGCGGTGAGCAGCTCGGGCGCGTTCAACAGCGCGCTGCCGACCGGGAGCGCCGCGGGAATCTGTGTGGGGGCATCGGCCCGAAGGGCGGTGAGCAACGCGATCAGCGCGTCCCGATCGATCTCGGTCGGCCCCGACAGCGTGCTCTTGGCCAGGGTGGGGGGGCCGGACAGGGCGCGCAGCCGCACCACGGACCCTTCGATGTCGCCGACCAGAACGCTCGCGAAGGCCTGGAACGCCTCGGTCGGGGTGAGGTCTCCGGGCAGGAGGCGTGGAACGGCCTCGGCTCCGTCGAGGGATTTCGCGGCCTGCTCCACTTCGTCGACGCGAACGAGGCGACCCCCTTCGGTGGCCTTGCTGGGCTTGGTCCGCCCGGACCGGAGGGCGGAGAGGACCCGCTCGCGCAGCCCGTCGTCCGGGGGGGTGATCCGCACCCGCTCGCCCTTCGTCAGCACCACCTCGTCGAGCCAGCGGCCCAGCACCACGGCATCGCGTTCGGAGTCCTGGATGGGCGGCTCGAGCGTGAGGCGCACGATGCCCACGCCGGCCGACCGTGCGCCGTAGATCGCCTGAGTCACCCGATCTGCAGCAGGGGGCGTGAACCCGGAGACCACGGGATCCTTGCCACAGGTGCCCGTGTACGGACCCGCAGGGAGCACCACGCCGTTGTCGGGTTGGGCGTCGAAATGCTGCATCCGGCGCGGCGTACCGGTGGCGGCGCCGTTGGTCTCGAGCACCGACTTGATCCCGATGCGGTTCAGGACCGACTCTGCGGAGCCGAGAGCCGAGCCGGACGACTCGGGCGCGCCCAGGGGGATCTCGGCCGCACGGGCCTTCCCGAACGCCCGGGTTGCGGGTCTGAGGCGCTTGCGGGTCCGCCGTGGACCGGTCTGGAAGTCGCGTCCGACGTCGTTGCTCCGCAGCCGGAGAACCAGGGCGTGCCCCCGCTCGAGGGCTGGCTCGACGAAGTCGACGAGGGCCTTCGAGGGCTCGTCGATCTGGACCGAGAGACCGGCGCGCAGGTCGCGTTCTTCGAGGGTGTCGAGGATGGATCGAGCCCAGGGCAGAGCTTCGGGGTCGTCTGGAATCCGCAGCAGCACCACGATCGCCACAGAGTCGCCATCCGTGGGGGCTTCGACCCGGAACGGCGTGTCGGGCGGAGCGTCGATCGAGCAGGCAGCCCACGCGGGGGGTGCCAGGCCGATCGCGAACAGCAGCGGAATCACAGCTGCTCCCAGCACATCTGCACCGCGTCGCGCCCCGGGCCGTAGTAGTCGACGCGGGTGCCGGTCTGGCGCCATCCACGCCGGGCGTACAGCGCGCGGGCCGGACCGTTGTCGGCGCGCACCTCCAAGAACCCCGTGTTCACGGCCTCTTCGCGCCAGCAGTCCTCGAGTTGGCCCATCAGCGCATGCCCGATGCCCTGCCGTCTCGCCTCGGGATTCACCCCCACCGTGAGCAATTCTCCGACGTCGGACACCACCGTGGCGACGAGGTAGCCGTCCGAGCCGAACAGCCACGCGCGGGTGGTGGGGAGTGCCAGCATCGCGTGCACGCTGGCCTCGGACCAGGGGTGGAACGCCGCTCGCGCTTCGAGGCGTGTGATGTGAGCGGTGTCGTCGAGGGTGGCGCGGCGCAGCATCAAGGAGCCTCGGGGACGCGGCGGACCCGCACACGGGGGCGGAGCTCCTCCAGGAGGACCGTGCACTCGGCGTTCCAGGTGGGCCTGGAAGTGGGGTCGGACTGGAGGTTGCGCTGGAGGTAGGCCTCCACCACCATCCGGCGCTTCAGAACCGCTGCCATGGACGTCTCGTCGAGGCCCCATCGCTCCAGGAACCGGGTCCAGTCCGCCCGGGTCTCGAAGGTGCCCCGCAGGCTCTCCAGGCGGGCGCGAATGGCTTCGGCGGGCGGCTCGTACAGAGCGACATCTCCGGCCGCGGCACGCAGGATGGCCGCGTCGATCTGGCGCTGCTCGGCCCCCGCAGCGGCGGGCCCCCGGACCCAGAAGGGCACGGGTGCTGGATCGCGCCGCGACAGCTCCGATCCCAGCTGGATGTCGCTCGTGAGCACGACCTCGGTGTCGACCACGGCCACGACCCGGTCCACGACGGACGCAGACGCGGTGGGGACGCACCAGGCGAAGGAGAGGGTGGTGAGCAGCACAATGCGGAGCATCGTCAGGGATCTAGTCCGTCGGCTTGTGCCGTGCCCCGGGCTGGTATGCTCGTTCGCCGATGGCCCAGGGTTCCGCACGCACGTTCAAGGTCCACGCCTGCGTCGGTCGCGGCGGCTACGGCGAGGTGTATCGGGCGACCATGTTCGCCGACGGCCAGGCACCGCTGGACGTCGCGGTCAAGGTGCTGCACACCGACATCGACTCGTCGAGCCAGCCCGTTCAGCGCCTGCGCGACGAACGTCGGATGCTGGCGGCCGTGCGGCACGAGTCCATCCTGGCGGTCCACGACCTGGTGGTGATCGAGGGGCGCATCGGCCTGGTCACCGAGTGGGTGGAGGGCCAGGACCTGAACAAGTGCAATCGCGGGGATGCCCCCATCTCCGCCCGGGCGGTGGTGGAGGTCATCGGACGCATGGCGGACGCGCTGCACACCGCCCATCACGCCGAGGTCCCCGGCCGTGGCTCCCTGGGCCTGATCCACCGCGACGTCAAGCCGTCCAACATCCGGATCGGCCGGAACGCGACGTCGAAGTTGCTCGACTTCGGCATCGCCCGCGCCGAGCACCTGGAGCGCGAGGCGAAGACCAGTCCCGATGCGGTGTTCGGCTCGTTTCCGTACATTCCTCCCGAGCGGTTCCTGCACGCGGTCTCGGCGGCCGAGGGCGACGTGTACGCGCTGGGGGCGACCCTGTTCGAGGGCATCGCGCGGGATCGCCTGTGGCGCCTGCCGCTTCGGGAGATCTACGCGATGGTGCGCAACCGGGTGCGCTTCGGGCGCGAGCTCGACGCCCGACTGCCGCTCCTCCCCGACAGCACCCCCTCGTCGGTTCGGGAGCTCGTTCGCGAGATGGTGGCCTGGGACCCCGACGACCGGCCGACCGCAGAAGCCGTGCGGGATCGCTGCCGGGTGCTGGTGGCGCAGATGGATGGCCCGGATCTGCTGCACTGGTGTCGCGATCACGACTGGCCGGAGCTGCGCGTGCTGCCGGGACTGCTGTCCGGTCGGGTGTTCGTCGAGGACGCGATCGATCCGCTCGCAGCCGACAACGTGGGTCGGGAGCTCGAGTGGGACGCCAACGACCAGCCCATGACCGTGAACATCCGTGGGTTCGACCCCCCGACCGTCCTGCGAACGCCTCCCCCGGCCAACCGGCACCAGGCTGAGACCGTGCCGCCGGGCGCCACGACCGAGACCGCACATCCGGCCGGTTTGGCGGCGGTCTTCACCACACCGGACCCCGAGACCCCAACGAGCACGGGCTGGTTCTCGACCGGCGTGCGACTGGGCCTGCTCGTCGGCTTCGTGGTCGGGGCCATGGCGCTGGTGTTCGTGTTCACCTTCAGCCTGATGCTGGCGCTGCTGCAGTCGTACGGGGCAGGCTGATCGAGCCTGGCGATTGTCTGTGCGAGTGGAGAAGGTGAAGACCGGATAGAGGAGCGGGCATTACGCGTCGGGAGACCGTCAACACATGCGCCTGTTCACCGTTCCACTCATGCCACTCGCGTCGCTGCTGCCCCTCTGGATGGGCCTGGCGGGATGTTCGGGAGCCGAAGCGCCCGAGCCGGTCGCCGACGATGGCCAGGCTGCCGACGACGTCGCCCCCGAGCCGCGACGTCCAGCGGTCCCGAAGTCCGGGCTGTCCGGAATCGAGGATGCGCGCGCACCCGTCACCGCACCGGTGCCCGCGACCATCGACCTCGAGACCGCCGATCCCATGGAGATCGTCGAGGCCCGCGGTCCGGGTGGGGAGCCCGCGACCGCCATGTCGCTGGTGGTCGCCTCCAGAGGCGATGGCGAGATCGAGCCGTGTGGTTGACCCAAGAATCCCGCGGGCGGTCTGTCCCGGAGACGAGCAGCGATCGAACAGGAGCGTGAGGGCGGGATCCCCGTCTTCGCACTCGATGGGGGGAACTCCCTCAACAAGGACCTGCGCGGAAGGAACCGCGACTCGGCTCAGGGTCAGCGACGCGCCAAAGCGCGGTTGATCGCCGACGAATGGGTGGCGGCGGGTCTGGACGCCGGGGCGATCGGGCCCATCGACTGGCGGCTGGGGGAGACCTTCGTCTTCGACCTGGTCAAGCGGTCGGAGTTCCCGGCTGTGGCGGCCAACCTGGTGTGCGAGGGCGGCGACCGGCCGTTCCCGGCGGGCCGGGTGGTCGAGCGGAACGGGCGCAGCATCGGCATCGTGGCCGTCACCGCGGGCGAGATCGACGGGTGCCTCGCAACCGACCCCGTCGAGGCGGCCAAAGAGGCGCACGCTCTGCTCCCTGAGGTGGACGCCACCGTCCTGCTCTGGCCCACCGCCGAAGAAGAGGCCAACGTCGCCGCTCGGGAAGGCCTGCCCTACGACTTCGTGCTCGATGCATCGGGTCGGTCGAGCCAGGTCGTTCCCCAGCGCGCGGGCCAGTCGTGGCTCCTCGGCGGGGGCATCAAGACCAAGTCGCTCGGGGTCGTGAGCCTCGAGATGGCCGATGGCGAGGGGTTCTGGCCGGCGAACTACGTCGAAGAGCTCGACAAGCAGATCAAGCAGCTCGAGAATCGCAAGGGCCGCGCCGAGAACCGCGCGAGCAAGGCCTCCAACGAGCGCGCGAAGAGCACGTGGCTCGCCAAGGCCGCGACCTTCGAGAGCAACATCGCCGATCTGAGGAAGCAGAAGACGTCGTTCATGGGCGGGGGCGCGAACCAGCTCACCGTGCGGAACATCGCGCTCACCGAAGACGTCGCCGACCATGCCGAGACCCAGGAGCGCGTCGAGGCCGTGAAGAAGACCTTCGCCGACCTCGAAGACGCGTCCGGCGCCGAAGTGCTCGCGCGTCCGATGCGGTTCTCGGGCGGCCCGTACGCCGGGACCGAGGTCTGCATCTCGTGTCACGCCACCCAGTACAACCAGTGGCGACAGACCGGTCATGCCCGCGCCATCGGAGCGCTGGTGGCGGTCAGTCGGCACCGCGACGAGGACTGCTTCAGCTGTCACGTCACCGGTGGAGAACCCGCCGAGGCTGCTGGATTCCCCGTCGTCATCGAGACCAGCGCCGACATCGGAGGCGGGAACAACGTGCAGTGCGAGGCGTGCCACGGCCCGTCGCGCGCCCACGCAGCCGACCCCACCAACACGGCGCACACGCCGCAGAAGAGCCCGGACGAGACGCTCTGTGTGGCGTGCCACACGCCTGAGCAGACCGAGGAGCGCTTCGTGTTCGAGGAGTACCTGAAGAAGGTCGTGCACCCCAATCCTCCCGAAGGCGAGTGACCGGAGCGACGATCACGGCCGTTCCCGGCGTGCTCGCAGGGCACTGGACCGGGGAGAGCACCGGCGTGACGGCTCTGTTGACGCCCGAGGGTGCGGTGGGCGGCGTGGTGGTGCCCGGATCCGCACCCGGAACGCGCGAGCTGCACACCCTGTCCGCCACCCATCTCGCGGGGGCGGTCCACGGGCTGTGCCTGTCGGGTGGGAGCGCGTTCGGACTGGCATCGGCCGATGGCGTCATGCGGTACCTGGCCGAGCAGGGCAGGGGCTTCGAGATCCCGGGGGGCCCCGTGCCCATCGTGCCGGCGGCCATCCTCTTCGACCTGGACAAGGGCTCGGTGCGGCCGGGGTCGGAGCAGGGCTACGCGGCTGCAGCCTCGGCCAGTGCCGATCCGCTGGAGGTCGGGCGCGTCGGAGCCGGTCGAGGCGCCACGGTTGCGCGCACGAGCGGGAATCCCCAGCCCGGCTGGCTCGGGAGTGCGGCCGTGCGGTGTGGAGCCTGGACCGTGGGATCGGTCGTGGCGCTCAATGCGCTTGGGAGCATCGTCGATCCGTGCACGGGCGACTGGCTGGTGGGCGGTCCGCTTCCCGCTCCAGAGGCCGATCAGCAGGGCCTGGTGGGGGAGTGGCGAGGCCAGACCACCCTGGCGTGTGTCGCCACCGATGCGCCGTTGACCCGGGCTCAGTGCCACGTGCTGGCTCAGATGGCGGTCGCGGGCTTCGCGCGGTGTATCCGGCCGGCGTTCACGCCCTTCGACGGCGATGTGATGTTCGCGCTGTCGACCGGGAAGGGGTCGGACCGGGGAGTGGAGCCGTCGATGCTGTTGCAGCTGGGCGAGCACGCGAGTCGCGCGGTCGAGGCTGCAATCCTGTCGGGTGCGCCCTGATCGGTCTCGCGGCGGTCTACTCCCGGGTCGTGTAGTCCCAGAACACCTCGTCGCCCGGTTCCAGCCAGTCTCCGATGACCGACATGGCGTTCTGCTCCGGGAGGTACGCGACGTCACCGTCTTCGAACGACAGCGCGAGGGTGATGGGGCCGTCGTCCCACTGTCGGACGACCTCGACCGAGCCGGGATGGACGACGGGTTCGTGTGCGTAGAAGGCCTGTGGGATGGGTTCATGGACGATCCAGTGCTCAGTCACGAGCGACGGGTCGGGGTGCGGATCGGGACAGCCGCAGAGGAGCACCACATCGTCTTGTCGTGGCACGGGTTGTGCGACACACCCGACCAGGAGCAGTGCGTGCAACGCCCTCAAGGCTGCCACACGGGATCGGTCCGGTAGGTCCACACCAGCCGGTCACCGACCTCGAAGTCCGCGTCCAGCCAGAGCGCATTGCTGACGGGCTCGTAGTCCCACTCCGGGTCGTCGGGCGTGAGCTGGATGACGACCTCCCCTGCGTCCGAAGGCACGATCCAGTGCACGTGGCCGGGCTCGATCGGTGGCTCGTAGGCGAACAGCGCCTGTGGGCCGGGCTCGTCCACGCGTTGCTCTACCGAGACGAGCGTGGGGTCGGTGCGGTCGGGGGGTGCACACGAACAGGGGACGTCGGTCGACCACATCGGCAGCGGGTGGCTGCACCCCGTCAGTCCCGCGAAGAGTCCCGCAGCCAGTGATGTACGCGTCATGTCACCTCCGTCCCACGATGCCCGGACAGCAGCGTCGACTTCACTCCAGTGTGACGAACGGGCGCCACACACGACGTCAGCCCGCCAGGCGCGGCTCCTCGTCGGCGATGAGCTGCAGGACCTCGTCGGCCTGGCGATAGCCCACGCCCAGCAGGAAGTCGCTCCGCCGGCCGTAGCTCTTGTTGCCGATCACGAAGAAGTTCGGCTCGGGGCTCTTGAGCAGCTCGGGACCCTCGGCGCCGCCGGCCAGACAGTCGGCCGGGCCGTCTCCCTGAGCGGCGATCAGGGCGCCCGCCAGCTTCATCGGTCCCTCGCTGCCCCAGCACAGGTGGACCTGCAGCTCGCGCGACAGGCTGTGGTCGGGACGGAAGCCCGTGCAGCACACGATGGCGTCCACCGACAGGGTGTCTCCGGAGCCCAGGGTGACATCCGACCCGCGCACACGGGCGATCGTGGCGCCGGGGTGATGGTGGACCGTCTCCAGCGCGTTCCTCGCCACCTTCACCAGCTCGACCCGCTGAGGGAGCGGATCGTCGGGAGGGCTCACGAAGCCCGGCACCTGCTCGTCCGGCGTGATCCAGTGGACGTCGGGCTGGGGCGACAGATCGAGCAGCTCCTGCAATACCGTGGTGGCGCTGGCGCCTGCTCCCACGAGCAGCACCTTCTTGCCCGCCAGATCGTCGGACTCGACGGGGCCGTAGCGGACGGCCGGGTTGTTGCGCTCGCCGGGAACGGGAGCACCGCCAGCTCCGAGGGGTGCGGGGTCGCCGAACACGCCGGTGCAGTCGACGACGACGTCTGCATGGGCCTCGATCTCGCCATCGGGGGTGTCGAGTAGGATCTGGAAGGGAGTGTCGGTGCGGGTGATGCGGCCGAGCTCGGCGCCCTTGGGCTTCCAGGGCCGGCTGATGGCCACGACCCGATGGTGGGTTCGGACGTCCAGCTTCTCGGCGATGGGCAGGAGGTACTGCTCGCGGAAGGCATTCCCGGTGGGGCAGATCGCTTCGTCTTCGAAGGTGTCTGGATTCCCGAGTGCCGCGCGTCCGCGGGGTGTGGTGTTCATGCTCCACGGCGTGAACAGCGTGACGTGGCCCCACGTGCGCACATGGGACGCGACCTCGTCGGCTTCGTACACGACGACCTCGTGACCAGCCTCGCGGGCGGCCAGGGCCATCTCGAGTCCGACGGGTCCGGCTCCGATGACGGCGAGCTGCATGGGTTCTCCTCGATGTGGGTGCCTCGGCGGGCGGATCCCATAGGTAGCACGGTTTCCTACGTCGTTACGTGCCCTGCGGTTCAGCGGGGCGTTAGGACCGGGGGCCTGGGAGAGGTGCCCGTGCGGGTGTTGGGGATCGAGACGAGCTGTGACGAGACCGCGGCAGCCGTGGTGTCGGCGGAGGGCATCCTGTCGGACGTGGTGCACACCCAGGACGTGCACATCGCGTTCGGGGGCGTCGTGCCGGAGCATGCGGCGCGCGCGCACACCGAGAAGCTGCCGACGGTGGTGCGGGCGGCCCTGCACGAAGCCGGCATCGAGCGTCCCGACGCCGTCGTGGCCACAGCGGGGCCGGGGCTGATCGGCGCCGTGCTGGTGGGCCTGTCGTACGCCAAGGGCCTGGCGGCGGGCTGGCACGTGCCGTTCGTGGGGGTGAACCACCTCGAGGGTCACCTGTTGTCGGGGCTGCTCGAAGAGGATGCGGTCGACTTCCCGTACCTGGCCCTGGTGGTGAGCGGCGGCCACACCACGCTCTACCTGGCCCGCGGGCTGGGCGACTACGAGGTGCTGGCGAGCACGGTCGACGATGCGGCGGGCGAGGCCTACGACAAGGTCGCGCGGATGATGAACCTGGGGTACCCCGGCGGTCCGGTGGTCGACCGACGCGCAGCCGACGGCAATCCCGAGGCCGTGGCATTCCCGAGGCCCGTGGCCACCGACCTGGACTGGTCGTTCTCGGGGCTGAAGACCGCCGTGCGTCAGGTGCTGCAGCGCGAGGGAACGGTCGAAGACGGCGGCTCGCTGCGGGTCGAAGACGTGTGTGCCTCGTTTCAGGCCGCGGTGGTGGACGTCCTGCTCGATCGGGTCGTGCGGGCCTCCGAGCGGACGGGCGTTTCGCGGTTGATGCTCGCGGGCGGGGTCGCGGCGAACTCCGAGCTGCGGCGTCGGGCCTCCGAGCTGCCGGGCATGCAGGTGGTGCTGCCGGCCCGCAAGCGCTGCACCGACAACGCGGCCATGATCGCGAACGCCGGTCGACTGCACCTGGAGGCCGGGGCTCGCGACGATCTGTCGTTCGGCGCCCGGGCAGGCTGGCAGCCGGCATGAGCGACCCGCATCCCGACGGCGAATCCGCGGATTCCACCGATTCCACCCAGCAGCGCATGCTCATCGCGATCCTCGTGGTGGGCGGACTGATCGCGCTGGGCGGCTGTCTCGCGTGCACTCCGATCAGCGGCGTGCTCAGCGTGTTCTGGCAGTGACGGAGCCCCCATGAGCACTCCACGCGAGATCCTGAACCGGCTGGAGACCCGGGCCCGCAAGCGGTTCGGCCAGCACTTCCTCACCCGCGACGAGACGGTGGATCGCATCGTGCGCGGAGCGCGGGTGGAGCCCGGCGATCGGGTGGTGGAGATCGGTCCGGGCCTCGGCATCCTCACGCGGGCGCTGCTCCGGGCGGGGGCCGAGGTCACGGCCGTGGAGCTCGATCGCGACCTGGCGGCGTTCCTTCGCGAGGAGCTGCCGCAGATCACCCTGGTGGAGGGCGATGCGGCGAAGGTCGACTGGACCGAGCTGGTCGAGCCCGGCACGAAGGTGGTGGCGAACCTCCCGTACAACGTCGGGACCACGGTGCTGATGCAGCTGTTGCGCAGCCCGGCCGACTTCTCGCGGATCACCGTGATGCTCCAGAAAGAGGTGGTGGACCGGCTGATGGCGGCTCCGGGGAATCGGTCCTACGGCGCGTTGACCGCCGAAGCCGCGGTGTGGGGCCAGCCGGTGTACGTGATGACCGTCGAGCCCGGTGCGTTCCACCCTCCACCCAAGGTGCGCTCGGCCGTGATCCGGTTCGATCGGTTCGACGATGCCCCGCGAACGGGTGGGGTCTCGGACGCCTGGTACCGCCGGGTGGTGCGGGCCGCCTTCGCGCGCAGACGCAAGACCCTGCCGAACAGCATGTCCGGGGCGTTTCCACGCCAAGCGGTCGTAGAGGCCCTCCAGCACGAGGGAATCGACCCGAAGATCCGCGGCGAGGCCCTCTCTGTCGAGCAGTTCAAGACCCTGGCGTGTGCGTTGCGTGCGCGTGCGGAGGGGGACGATCCCGGGACCGGGGAGTCAGAACCGGGTTCGCGGTGATACAACAGCGCGAGGTCCGGCCGACCCTGGCCGGTGGAGACGGAGAGCCCAGCGTGCAGATCACCTCGTGCGGCATCACGGACGTCGGCCTGAAGCGCGGCCACAACGAGGACAACTACCTCATCAACGAGGAGCTGAACCTCTTCGTGGTCGCCGATGGGATGGGGGGCCACGCCGGGGGCGAGTACGCATCCGCCATCGCCGTCAACACGGTCGAAGAGATCGTCACCTCCATGGAGGTCGACGAATCGGCCATCGGAGACGTCACCGATCCCGTCGAGGTCACCCGGCACAAGCTCACGCACGCCATCCGCCTGGCGGGTCGGCGCATCTTCGAGAAGGCCAAGGAACAGCCCGAATACCACGGGATGGGCACCACGGCGGTGGTGCTGCTGGTCGACAGCGGCAACGCCTACGTCGCACACGTCGGAGACAGCCGCGTCTACATGCTGCGCGACAACCGGCTCGAGCAGGTCACCGAGGATCACTCCCTCATCGCCGAGAAGATCCGGCACGGTCTCATCACGCCCGAAGAGGCGAAGAACCACCGCATGCGCAACGTGATCACCCGCAGCCTGGGCTACCAGGAGGACGTCGAGGTCGATCTGACCGTGCGTGCCGTGCGGCGGGGCGATCAGTTCCTGCTCTGCAGCGACGGCCTCTCGGGGCACGTCGAAGACGACGAGATGGAGGAGCACCTCCTGAACTACCGGCCCCAGGAGGCCGCGCGGAAGCTGATCGAGCTCGCGTGCGAGCGCGGTGGCGAAGACAACATCACGGTCGTCATCTCCCGGATGGAAGAGGTCTGATCGGGTGGCGGATCCCACGCCGACCCCCGCCCCTCACTCCACGCCGCGTGGAACCGCCATCTCCGCGGGCGCCACCCCACCCCCCGCGCCCGCCAACACCATCGTCATCGCCACGAGCCGACTGAAGTGGTTCCGACTTGCTGCAGCAGCCAACGGCGTGCTGGTGGCAGCGCTCATCGCGGTGCTCGTCTACACCGTGCCGCGCAGCCTGGCCTACGATCGGGTGCTCGAGGAGAACCTGGTCCTCAAAGAGCGGCTGGACGACATCGACGAGAAGATGTCCGAGGTCGACCGGATGCTTCTGCGGCTGCGGCTGTACGACTCCCAGCTCAAGTCCCTGGCGGACCCTCGCGGCGATCACGGTCCTGTCGAAGGGGTCGAGACCACCCTGCCCGACATCTCGGGGGGCGAGCCGATCACCAGCGATCCCGCAGGCGGGGCCGACGGGGTCCAGGCCCCCGAGAACGGCGAAGGTGTGTCGGTCGATGGACTGGACGCGATCGACTTCGCCAACGTGGGGCCGGGCGATGTGGTGATCGCCGACGAGCAGATGGAGGCGGCCGAGCCGGGCCTGCGGTCTGCCGAGACCTGGGCCGAGGCGATCGAGGATCGGGCCGATGCCTTCATCGCCAGCATGGAACGCACCGAACCCAACCTCACCGACCTGGTGGTGCGGCTCGAGGACATCCGGGCCCTCAAGGCGGCATTGCCCAACGTCTGGCCTGCACGCGGCGACCTGACCTCCGGCTACGGCTGGCGGCGCAATCCCGTCGGGCATCGCGGATATCGCTTCCACAACGGGCTCGATGTGGCCAACCGTCGCGGAACGCCCTTGTTCGCGGTGTCGGCCGGCACCGTGGTCCGCGCGAGCTGGAACTCCGGGTATGGCCGACAGGTGGAGATCGATCACGGGTACGGCATCACCACCAGCTACGCGCACTGCCATCGCCTGCTCGTGAAGAAGGGCGACGTGGTCAAGCCCGGTCAGCGCATCGCCACGATGGGGTCGACCGGCCGTTCGACGGGGCCCCACCTGCACTTCGAGGTGCGGCTGGACGGCAACGCCGTCGACCCGATGGACTACCTCCCCGCACTCACGGCGAAGAACGGCAGGCGCTGACGCGTTAACGACAGTCGTTCGACCCTCCTGCTTGACCTGTTGCGACCCGTGCGCAGGTTGCCGGGACGGTACGGCAAGGCAGGAGACCCCCATGTTCGAGACGATCAGCAATCTGGCCAAGCGCATCTTCGGCGACGCGAACGAGCGCGAGCTGAAGAAGCTGCAGGGCCAGGTCGACCAGATCAACGCGCTCGAGCCCCAGATCCAGAAGCTGTCCGACGAGCAGCTGGCGGGCAAGACCGCAGAGTTCAAGGCCAAGCTCGAGAACGGGGCCACGGTCGACGACCTGATGGTCGAGGCCTTCGCAGTCGTGCGCGAAGTCGCCGTGCGCACCATGGGCATGCGCCACTACGACTGTCAGCTGGTCGGCGCCATCGTGCTGCACCAGGGCAAGATCGCCGAGATGCGCACGGGCGAGGGCAAGACCCTCACGGCGACGCTGCCGGTCTACCTCAACGCGCTCGAGGGCAAGGGGGCGCACGTCGTCACGGTCAACGACTACCTGGCCGAGCGCGACGCCGAGTGGATGAGTCCGATCTACAACTTCCTCGGGATGGAAGTCGGCGTGATCCTGTCGGGCGAGCGCAACGATCAGAAGAAGCGGCACGCCTACGCCTGCGACATCACCTACGGCACCAACAACGAGTTCGGCTTCGACTACCTGCGCGACAACATGAAGTTCTCGCTCGACCGCTACGTGCAGCGCGGGCACCACTTCGCGATCGTCGACGAGGTCGACTCCATCCTGATCGACGAGGCGCGTACGCCCCTCATCATCAGCGGTCCGATGAACGCCCCGGTCGACCTGTACCGCATCTGCGACTCCGTCATCCCGCTGCTCAAAGAAGAGATCGACTTCGTGGTCGACGAGAAGGGCCGGTCGGCCACGCTCACCGACGAAGGCAACAAGTCGGTCGAGAAGCGCCTCGGCATCGACAACCTGTACGACCCCCAGAACATGGAGGTCCTGCACCACATCAGCCAGTCGCTCAAGGCGCACTACCTCTTCAAGCGCGACCGCGACTACGTCGTGCGCGACGGCAAGGTGGTCATCGTCGACGAGTTCACCGGGCGCCTGATGCACGGGCGTCGCTGGTCGGATGGACTGCACCAGGCGGTCGAGGCGAAGGAGAAGCTCAACGTCGAGCAGGAATCCCAGACCTACGCCACCATCACCTTCCAGAACCTGTTCCGGATGTACGACAAGCTGTCCGGCATGACGGGTACCGCCGCCACGGAAGCCGCCGAGTTCGCCGAGATCTACGACCTCGACACGCTCGTCATCCCCACCAACAAGCCCATCGCGCGGCTCGATCACGACGACGTGATCTACAAGACGCAGATGGAGAAGTTCCAGGCGGCGATGGAGGAGATCGTCGAGTGCCACAAGCGCGGTCAGCCCGTTCTGGTCGGCACCACCTCGGTCGAGAAGTCCGAGATCCTCTCCCAGCTGCTCCGCCGCAAGCAGATCCCCCACGAAGTGCTCAACGCCAAGAACCACGGGCGCGAAGCTCAGATCGTCGCTCAGGCCGGCCGGAAGGGCGCGATCACGATCTCGACCAACATGGCGGGCCGCGGAACCGACATCAAGCTGGGCGGAAACCCCGAAGCCCTGGCGATGGACGAGTTCGACCCCGAGACGCACCCCGAAGAGTACGAGAAGGCCCTGGCCAAGTACCTCCCCATCTGCGAAGCCGGCCGCCAGGAGGTCCTCGCAGCGGGGGGCCTGCACGTCATCGGCACCGAGCGGCACGAGTCCCGCCGGGTCGACAACCAGCTTCGCGGTCGGTCGGGCCGTCAGGGCGACCCCGGCGCCTCGCGGTTCTACCTGTCCCTCGAAGACGACCTGATGCGGATCTTCGGCTCCGACAAGATCACGGTCTGGATGGAGCGGATGGGGCTTCAGGACGACGAGCCCATCGAGCACCGGTGGATCACGCGGGCGGTCGAGAACGCTCAGCGCAAGGTCGAGGGCCATCACTTCAACTCGCGCAAGAACCTGCTCGAGTACGACGACGTGATGAACTACCAGCGCAAGGGTGTGTACGACCTCCGGCGCCAGGCGCTCGGCGGCGAGAACATCGAGGCCATGATCGACGACGCGCTCAACGGCGTGATCGACGACATGATGGACGACTACCTCGAAGAAGGCGTGCACCCCGAGCACTGGATGATCGACGGGGTTCGCGAGAACCTGGAGCGCGTGTTCGGCGTCACCTGGGACGAGTCCGACGACGAGATCCGCGACCACAGCCGCGTCGAGCTGCGCCAGCGCATGTTCGACGAGGCCAAGGCCCGCATCGACGAAGCCAAGTCGCGGATGAGCGAAGAGGTCTTCCTGGACTTCGCACGGATGCTCATCCTGCAGTTCACCGACGACCTGTGGAAGGACCACCTGCTGGCGCTGGACCGGCTGCGTCAGGGTGTGGGGCTGCGGGGCTACGGCCAGCGCAACCCGCTGCTGGAGTACAAGCGCGAAGCCCTGCAGATGTACCTGATGATGAACGCCATGCGCGACGAGATGGTGCTCACCAATCTGGTGAACGCCCAGGCCGAGGTCGCCGAGGCTGCAGCCGCCGCTAGCAACCAGAAGGCCACCGCACGCCGTCTCGCCAAGCAGAACTTCCAGATGCCCGAGACCGTCAGCGAGAACCTGCTCGACAAGCTGCCGATGCAGCAGCCCAACCTCAAGCCGAGTGGCCCTCCCAAGCGTCCGGCCAAGGGCGTGGAGGCCAAGCGGTTCGGGCTGGCGCACGACATCCGGCGCAACGATCCGTGCCCGTGCGGGAGCGGCTCGAAGTTCAAGAAGTGCTGCTACAAGGTCGACGACCCCGAGGGCGATGCCGCGCGTGCCGCCGCCAAGGCCCAGGCCGCCGAAGAATCTGCGCCGGCCGACGCCAACGCCTGATCGAACGACAGGTCGGTGGTCGAGCTCTTCACACTCGCGGGCGGCCTGGCCCTCGATGCGACGGCGGTGGCGGCCGGGTTGTCGGCGAGCCGTCGTCCCGTGCGTACCGTGTTGCTGGCGTGCCTCGTGTTCGGGGGGTTCCAGGGGGGCATGGCAGGACTGGGGGCTGTGGGCGGGCATGCACTGGCCGCCGTGGCGAGCGGCTGGGCCCCCTGGATCGCGGCGGGACTGCTGGTCGGCATCGGCGTATGGATGTTGGTCGGACGGGGCGATGTGGAGGACACCTCGGACGACATCCCGCTCGACGCGGCGGGTGGGGAGCCCGTGGGGTGGGGGGTTCTGCTTGGTCTTGCTGTGGCCACCAGCATCGACGCCCTCACTGCCGGGGTCGGGATTCCCCACCTGGGCGTCGGGCCATTCACAGCCGTAGGGGTGATCGGGCTCGTGACCACGGGCCTCTGCGCGGTCGGCGCCGTGTTGGGGAGCCGGATGGGCACCTGGATCGGGGACTGGGCCGATCGCATCGCGGGTCTCGTGCTGGTCGCGCTGGGCCTGCGGGTCGCGGTCGCGCACTTCCTGGCGTGACCTGCCGACAACGGCGCGCTGGGTCGATCGTCCCCTGGCGACGTGTACGGGCCCGGGCTACGTGCGTAGCCCCGCGCGCGTCCGTGCTCGGGAGATCACCACGTCGGCATCCATCGCCCTGACCCCGGTGTCCCGCCCCTTCCGGGTGGGGTCGGTCACGAGCGAGTCGACGGTCGCACAACCAAACGAGGAAACCCCATGAACATCAGCCTTCGCGATCTTCTCCAGGCCGGCGTGCACTTCGGCCACCAGACCCGTCGGTGGAACCCCCGCATGCGCCCGTACATCTACGGCGCCAAGAACGGCATCCACATCATCGACCTGCAGTCCACGGCCAAGGGGCTCGTCGACGCCACGCGCTTCATCACCCAGACCGTCGCGCACGGCGGCAACCTGATGTTCGTCGGCACCAAGCGGGCCGCGCAGGAGATCGTGGCCGAGGAAGCTACGCGCTGCGGCATGTTCTACGTCAACAACCGCTGGCTCGGTGGCACGCTCACCAACTGGACCACGGTCAAGAAGTCGCTCGAGCGCCTCAACCAGCTCGAGCACGCCCGCGACGAAGGCCGGTTCGACCTCCTCACCAAGAAGGAGGCCCTGCAGCTCCACCGCGAGATCGCGAAGATGGAGAAGAACCTCGGCGGAATCAAGTCGCTCAAGGGCATCCCGGACGCCATGTTCGTGATCGACCCCAAGAAGGAGCACCTGGCCGTCAAGGAAGCGCAGAAGCTCAACATCCCGGTCGTCGCCCTGTGCGACACCAACTGCGATCCCGGCCCCATCACCCACGTGATCCCGGGCAACGACGATGCGCTCAAGTCCATCCGACTGTTCACCGCAGCCATCGCCGATGCCGTGACCGAGGGCAACCAGGCGGGCACCACCCGCGCCGGAGCCGAGTTCCAGGGTCAGGACGACAGCGACGTCGAGGTCATCAAGCGCCCCGCGGCCAACGAAGCTCCCGCAGAGGCCGCCGCGACTCCGGCCGCCGAAGCCGCCAAGCCCGCCGAAGCCGCCAAGCCGGCCGAGAACGCGGAAGCCCCGGCCAACTGATGCCGGGGGCATCCGCCCCACGATTCCCATCCGTCCCACAGGAGAACCCCATGGGCATGGCAGAGATCAAGCAGCTCCGCGAGCGCACCGGCGCCGGTATCCTGGACTGCAAGAAGGCACTCACCGAGAGCGACGGTGACATCGACAAGGCGGTCGACTGGCTGCGCAGCAAGGGCATCGCGAAGGCCGCCAAGAAGGCCGGCCGCGCCGCGACCGAGGGCCTGGTGCACAGCTACATCCACGCGGGTGGCAAGATCGGCGTGCTGGTCGAGATCAACTGCGAGACCGACTTCGTCGCGATGAACGACGACTTCAAGTCGCTCTGCAAGGAGATCGCGATGCACATCGCTGCTGCCGCGCCGGAGTACGTCAGCAAGGACGACGTGCCGGAGGACGCCATCGAGAAGGAGCGCGAGGTGCAGAAGCAGCTCGTGATCGAAGAGGGCAAGCCCGAGCACATCGCCGACAAGATCGTGACCGGCCGCATGGGCAAGTTCTACGAGCAGAAGTGCCTGCTCGAGCAGAAGTTCGTCATGGACGACAAGAAGACCGTGCAGGACATCCTCACCGAGCGCATCTCGCGCATCGGCGAGAACATCCAGGTGCGTCGCTTCGCGCGGTTCGTGCTGGGCGAAGGGCTCGAGAAGAAGGAAGACGACTTCGCCGCCGAAGTCGCCGCCATGAGCAACTGATCGCGCGGCTCCTTAGCGAGCCCGTGTTCGAACGAAGCCGTCGGAGTCGAGAGATTCCGGCGGCTTCGCTGCTGAGGAGCCGACCCAGACGGCTTGCGAGGGTGGGCCGGCCGAATCAAGGAGAGGGTTCGTTCTCGCCTTCGACCGTGCCGGACGGATGGCAGGCCGCGTTGTTGCACCCGGACGGATTGTTGGCCAGGTCGTTGTGGAACGCCGGGTAGTCGGCGTCGAGCTGGGCCAGGTCGTGGCACGACCCGCAACTGAAGCGGCCGTCGCTGGGATCGATGTAGGTGACGCCGGTGGTCACCGACCCGACATCGTGGCAGGACGTGCAGTCGTTGCGCCAGTCGGTGGGCTGGGTGGCCACGACGGGGTCGACGTCCCAGTCCTGCACGGTGTAGTGCGGCGCCCGGAACGAGTGGTTGTTCGCGATCTCGGCCCAGCTGGACGGCATCTGCAACGTGACCGGTTCGGCACCGACGCTCACGGTGGCGTGGCAGGCCTTGCAGTCGCGCTCGCGCTCGTCGGTCCAGCCCAGGCGGTCCGGAGGGTAGTGCTCGAGGTCGCGGCCCTCGCCCTCGCGACTGTGGCAGTTGCCACAGAACGCCGCCTGGCCAGCTTCGTTGGCGGTGTTCGCGAGGTCGGCGTGGCAGTCGGTGCACTGGAGCCCGGCGTGGCCCCCGTCCAGCGGGAAGGTCTGGCTGGTGGGTGGGTCGTCGTGACCGGCAGGCTCACCGGGCCCGCCCCCGCCGGCGGACCAGTCGGTCGCGGGGGTGGTGGTGTGGCAGCCGCCTCCGCCCCCGCAGCCGCCAGCGACATTGCTGGGGTTGTGCGCACCCGAGTTGATGTAGCGACAGTACTCGGACTGGTCGTTGGGGTCGCACGCGAGGTATTGTGTGGGTTCGCACGGGAAGGTGGCGGGGTCCTGCCCCAGCGGGATGAGCGGGTGGCAGTCCTGACAGCGCGGCGCGAGGATGGTGGCCCATCCCGTGGCGGGGTCGTCGATGGTGACGGGGGGCGGCTCGTCGCCCTGGTTCTCGGGGATGCTGCGGGCATCGCACTGGATCTGGCGAGGGACCGAGGCGATGTGGCACTTGTCGCAGAAGTTGTTGGCCTCGAACACTTCCTGGTCGGTGTCGTCCACCGAGGCCGCGGGCTCGTGGGCGGGACCCCAGTCGAAGTTCGCGTGGAACGCGTCGGTGTCCTGGGGCGCTTCGTACTTGCCGCAGGCGGTGAAGCCCGCGATGGCGAGCCCGATGGTGGTCAGCCCTGCGATTCCGACGGTGGGGATGCGCTGCATCACTGGATGCCTTCCTGGTGGCAGTCGGCGCACTGCTCGTAGGTCACGTTCGCGTGCAGCGACGAGAGGGGATCGATCTCGGCGCGGGTGTGACACGCCTCGCTGCAGATGTAGGTGTCGTAGTTGGCCGTGACGTGACACCCATCACACGAGGTGGTCCAGTCGTCTTCGATCTTGAGGACCGGAGGGATCTCGTCCCAGTCGTTCACCACGCTGTGCGGCCAGATGAAGTCGTGGACCGTGGCGTCGGAGCTCCAGCTGGCGGGCACGACGAGCTGGCGGTCGGCGTTCTCGCCGGCGTGGCAGGCCTTGCAGCCGCGTTCCTTGCTCTCGGCCCCCTCGCGCGGCGGGGGGTAGTGGTCGATCGGCCGGTCTTCGGTGTGGCAGTCGTCGCAGAACATGCCGCCACCGCGCTGCTCGGATTCCTGGCCCGGGTGGCAGTCGCCGCAGGCCAGACCCCCGTGGGGCCCGTCGAGTGGGAAGACGTCCGAGAGCGGTTCGACCGTGTGGTTGAGCTCGATGCCGGTGTCCTCGACGAGCAGATCGCCGCAGTCGGTACGGACCTGCTTCCAGCAGAAGTCGCTGGCGCTGTGGCACCCACCACCGTCGGCGCATCCACGCCCCTCCATGTGACCGGACGGGAAGAAGGCCTGCGTCACGTCGAGGTGGCAGGACGAGCAGTCGATCGCGAGCGCGGTCACGAAGTCGCCGGACCCCGGCGTGGCCAGGCCCTGCTCGACAGCGCCGTCTACGTGGCAGGAATCGCAGTTCTGCCCGGCATGGGCCCCCGTGAGCGGGAACAACGCGTGGACGCCCATCGGTGGGCCGGTGTCTTCGGGTTCCTCCTCGGGAACGCAGCTCCAACCGATGAGTGCAGCACTGGCTGCGGCAGCGACCATCCACGACACCCCGGACATCCACGAGAGGTGCGGCAGACGGGACGACGACTGCAAAGGTGAAGACATCGGAGCTCCATACAAGACAACGACGGGTGGCTCTGCAGTGCGCACCCGCTGTTCCATCATAGCGGGTCGAAGGGGCCGATGTCACCGATTGTTGCCCTGGCACCCGCACCGGTTAGCACCTGAACCTCTGGAGGAGCGGATGGACGAGTACCTCGAAGCGATGGAAGACGAGCTGAAGGCGGCGATCGGGGGGCTCGACCGCGAGCTCGCCAAGGTGCGCACGGGGCGCGCGTCGCCCAAGTTGGTCGACGAGCTTCCGATTCAGGTCGCGTCGTACGGCGCCACCATGCCGCTCAATCAGCTCGCGACGGTCAACGCCCCCGACGCCCGATTGCTCGTGATCACGCCCTGGGACAAGTCGACGATCGCCGACATCGAGAAGGGTGTGGTGCAGGCGGGGCTCGGTCTCAACCCCAGCAGCGACGGCCAGGTCGTTCGGCTGCCCGTGCCGGCGCTCACCAAGGAGCGGCGGCAGGAACTCGTGAAGATGACCCGCTCTGCGGGCGAGGACAGCAAGGTCCGCATGCGCCACGTGCGCCGCGAGTACAACGACGTGTTCAAGACCGCCGAGAAAGACGGCGAGATCTCCGAAGACGACATGCACCGCTACCAGAAGAAGGTGCAGGAGCTCACCGACGCCTACACCGATCGGGTAGACGCCAAGGTGTCCGAGAAGGAAGCCGAGGTCGAAGAGGTCTGAAGACCTCGAGCGCCGACCGCACCGCACCCGACCCCAGCGCACCACAGCGGAGAGGCTGATGCCGCCCCGTCACATCGCGATCATCATGGACGGCAACGGTCGTTGGGCGCAGTCGCGCGGGCTCGAGCGGGTCAAGGGCCACGAAGCCGGTGCCGACACCGTGCGGCGCATCGTCCGGGCGTGCGGCGAGCGTGGGGTCGAAGCCCTCACCCTGTACAGCTTCTCGACCGAGAACTGGCGTCGTCCCGAGTTCGAGGTCCAGGCGCTGATGACGCTGCTCGCCCGCTACCTCGAAGAGGAGGCCGAGGAGCTGATGCTCAACAAGGTGCGCCTCCGCGGAATCGGGCAGGTCGAACGGCTCCCGCAGCACGTCCAGATGCTGCTCGAGCAGGTCACGGCCTACACCGCGAAGAACGAGGGGATGTGGCTCAATCTGGCGTTGTCCTACGGCGGCCGCGCCGAGATCGTCCGCGCAGTGCGGCAGATCGCCGAAGACGTGAAGGCCGGGCGCGTACAGCCTGCAGACGTCGACGAGGATTCGCTGTCGCAGCGGATGTACATGGCCGATCTCCCCGACCCCGACCTGATGATCCGCACCTCCGGCGAATACCGGCTGTCGAACTTCCTGCTCTGGCAGCTGGCCTACGCCGAGCTCTGGGTCACCGACGTGCCCTGGCCGGACTTCCAGGTCGAGCACCTCGATCAGGCCATCGCCGCGTACGGCGCGCGCGAGCGTCGGTTCGGCAAGACGGGAGATCAGCTCGAATCGGAGACCGCGTGAGCACGCCCACCCCGCCCCCCGACGATTCGCCCAACCCTTCCGAAGAGCCCGACCTGACGGGCGAATCACACGACGACCCTGCACCGCCCCAACCCGCGTCCGATGCGTCCGATGCGTCCGATTCGTCGGATGACGACAAGGTGTTCGGCATGGATCCCGGCACCGCCACCCGGCTCGCGGCTGGGCTCGGAGGGCTCGCGGTCCTGCTGCCCGCCATCGTGTTCGGCGGTGTGGTCGCGGTCCAGGTCATCGTCGGCGTCGTGCTGTTCATCTGCGTCACCGAGTACGCCACGATGGCGTTTCCGGACGACCGGAACGTGGCGATGGGCTGGCTCGGGCTGGGTGTCGGGGCTGCCTTCCTGGCCGTGGTCGTCGCGCCGGGATCCAACACCGAAGCCACCATCCTGGGCCTGTACACCGTCGCCACCCTGATCTTCGTCACGCTCCGACCCGGCGAGACCCTCGACCGTGCCGCCGACATCACGGCTCGGTACGCACTCGGAGTCGCCTGGATGGGGCTGTTGCTCTTCCTGGTCCGCTTGCGGGCCCTCGAGCACGGGCTTGCCTGGTGCTTCGTCGTGCTGGGGATCAGCTGGCTGGGCGACACCGGCGCGTACTTCGCCGGTCGCGCGTTCGGGAACCGCAAGCTCTACGAGCGCATCAGCCCCAAGAAGTCCCTCGAGGGTGCGATCGGCGGGGTGGTCACCGCCACTGTCGGCGTGTTCGTGCTCACCGCCATCGGGATGCCCGACGCCGTCACCGCGGTGGACTGCCTGATCCTCGGGATCGTGGGCTGCACCATCGGCGTGCTCGGCGATCTCGGTGAGTCCATGCTCAAGCGGTCGTTCGGGGTGAAGGACGCCGGGAGCATCCTCCCCGGTCACGGTGGGCTCCTGGACCGCATCGACAGCGTGTTGTTCGTCGGCGCCTTCGTGTACGGCTACGCTACCCTGGTGAAGGGATGATGAGCGCTCTCGCCGTACTGCCAGCGATCGCCGCCACCACCGTGCTGCGCAACATCGTGGCGGGGCTGGTGATGATCGGTGTGCTCGTGGTCATCCACGAGTTCGGCCACTTCCTGTTCGCCAAGCTGTTCAACATCGGCGTGCCGGTGTTCAGCGTGGGCATGGGGCCTCGGCTGTTCGGGGTGCGTTGGCGGGGCACCGACTACCGGATCAGCGCGCTTCCCATCGGCGGCTACGTGCAGATGGCCGGTGCCGACCCCTTCGGCGAGGAAGACGCCCAGTCCCGAGTCGATCCCGAGATCGACTTCATGAAGAAGCCCGTGTGGCAGCGGCTGATCGTGATGTTCGCCGGTCCGGCGTTCAACCTCATCCTGCCCTTCATCGTGTTCACGGGCGTGATGATGACCGGCGAACCCCAGACCGCTCCCGTCGTGGGGGTCGTGCTGGAGGGCTCGCCCGCAGAGCGCCTCGGCCTGGAGTCCGGAGACCGCATCGTCTCGGCCAACGGCCAGTCCATCGACGTGTTCGTCGACGTCATCCGCATCATGGAGGACGCGCCCGACAAGCCCCTCGATCTGGTGGTGCAGCGGGAGGGCGTCGAGAAGACCGTGACCGTCCCGGCCGACACCGTCGGGTTCCAGTTCGACGGCTACGTCGACCTCGACTCCGTGGGAATCAGCCCCTCCAGCCGCTCCAGCCGTATCGGCGTCGACGACCCCACCTCTCCGGCCGCCCGCGCGGGCCTGGAGATCGGCGACATGATCACGGCCGTCGACGGCGAGGAGGTCACCACCTGGACCGGCTTGATGGCCGCCCTCACGCCCGACCGCAGCCACACCCTCGACTTCAAGCGGGTGGTCGAGTCCGAGGGCGAAGACGGCACCGTCACCAAGACCCCCGTCGACAAGCGGGCCACCATCACCCCCGACGCCAGCTGGACGCCTCGCAGCGACGAGTACTGGGACAACGACTGGGGAATGGTGCCGGTGATGCTCTACATCGGCAGCGTCATCAAGGATCTGCCGGCTCCGAGCGCGGGGTGCACCAGCGGCGAGACCACGCCCACCGCGGCGATGAGCGCGGGCCTGCAACCCCTGGACCGTCTGTACCGCCTGGATGGCAAGCCGGTCCGCAACTGGCCCGATCTCACCGACCTCGTTGCAGCCTCGATGGACGGACGCAGCGAGGGGCAGCAGCCCAATCCGGTCGACGTCGAGGTCATCCGCGACGGCGAGAAGCTGGCGCTCACCCTCACCCCGCAGATCCGCCGCGAGGTCGTGCGCGGAGACGTCCGCTACCGGCCCATCATCGGCGTGCAGATCCACCCGGATGCCTACGTCAGCGGGCCCCAGGTGCAGAAGTACTACAGCTTCACCGAAGCCGTGCCGCGGGCGGTCGAAGAAGCCACCAACATCCTCGGGCTCACGGTCGGGGTGCTCGGCAAGCTCATCACCTTCGACCTCAAGCCCCAGGAAGCGCTGGGTGGGCCGGTCGAGATCTTCCGCGCGGCGGGGCAGGGGGCCGAGGCCGGCTTCCACGGGTTCGCCCGGCTGCTCGCCACGATCAGCTTCTCGCTGGGCATCGTGAACCTGCTGCCCGTTCCGGTCCTGGATGGCGGTCAGATCGTGTTCTACAGCCTCGAAGCCATCCGGGGGCGGCCGCTGTCGCTCGAGCTCCGCGAGCGCATCCAGATGATCGGCGTGCTCGCCCTGGCCGCGCTGATGCTGGCGGTCACCGTGATGGACGTCAACCGCTGGCTGTCCGGGTGATTCTCGCGTTCGACACCTGTGGGCCCGTGCTCGGGGTGGCTGCGGGCGTCACCTCTGCACAGGCCGAGGTCCGCACAGAGCGTGTCACCCGGGGTGGCGAGACCCGACTGGTGCCGTGGGCGGCCGAGCTCGTGCACCTGCCGGACGTGAAGGCCATCGCGGTGGCGGTGGGGCCGGGGGCGTTCACCGGGCTGCGCGTGGGCCTGTCGACGGCTCAGGGCCTGGCGGAGTCGCTGCGCGTGCCGCTGTACGGGTTCGGGGCCCTGGAGAGCCGTGGCCGCTGGGCGAATGCCGACCTCGCCCTGCTCGATGCGCGCAAGGGGCGGGTCTACGCGGGGTGGCGCGCGCAGGGTTACGCGCCGTCCGACATCCCTCCCGAGGCCGTGTTCGAAGGCGTCGAACCGGGGTTCTCGGTGGTGGGCGAAGGCGCGCTGGCGTATCGCGAGCTGGTCGAAGCGTCGGGGGGAACTCTGGTCGATCGACCCGACCACCCGGCAGTCGAAGCGCTGATCGATCTGGCGGGTCCGATGCTGGTGGGTGCCGAGCCCGGAGATCCGGCGGGCGTGCACCCGATGTACGTGCGGGCGCCGGATGCGAAGCCGCCGCGAACCGGGGTCTGAGCGACTTCGGCGGCACTGCGGGCTGGAGGACCCGACGTCACGGATTTCGGGCTCGGGCGACCAGCGTAGATCGCGATAGTTCTATCTGAAGCCGGGTATCGGCGCTCATTCGCCACGGAGTCACGGAGAACACCGAGGGGGCACGGAGCCACGCGTTCCGTTTCGGCCGATAGTCGAGCCTGAATCTTTGGTAGGTGGCAGGATTCGGATGCCCGACAGCTGCGTCGAGCATGATCGGGGCAGTCGACGCCGTTGACGGGCGAACCCAGCCGTCGTCGGGGGTGTGGTGGCGGTGGTGGTCGTTACCAGTGGTGCGACGCCTGCTCTCGCGAACGACCCACTACCCGCCACCACCAACACGACCACGCCGAGTGTCGGGTCCGGATGGCTCGGGCCAACGCGACGATGCAGCCCGTCTCTCGCCAAGGAATCAGACGAATATGCCATTTTAAAAGCCCAGTATAGGTCGATTCGCTTCGCGTGGCCGGAGGAGGAACAGCGGATGGATGTCCGTGTTCGTCTGCTGAGTCGGACCCCGCCCTCCGGGCGCCCCAGGAGGATGAAAATGCGATCGATCGACCACCACAGCGAACGAGTTTGGGGATCGTGCCCGCGATGTCCTCGAGTCGACGCCCAGGGGATCACGCAGAGTGGCAGAGCGCGCCCGAGATCGAGCACATGACGGTGTCGATCGGGGGGCGTCGCGTGGTGGACCACGCGTCAGAGTCGCAGAGCCAGCCTGGTCGGGTGAACGAGCGCTTCGTCGTCTTCGAGTGTCCTTTGGAACAGGTGCAGGCTTCTCGTCGGCCCTTCCTCCCTCTCCGTGAAATCCTCGGTGTGCTCGGTGACTCCGTGGCGACGTTGCGCTGATCGAGGTTCATCGGCCTCTTCTGGCGAGATCGACCGTCGTTGCAGCACCCATTTTCGGAGCAGTCGCTGTGCGTGCGCCCGGATCCGCTTTCCAGAGTTCGGAGCGATCTACTTCGTGTTCGACCCGCTGTGCGCGCCCTGACGACGCTCCGCTCTCCGGCGCGATAAGGGTCGCGGCTCGGCCCACCCGCTGGTGGGGTCGAGAGGAGGAACGCATGGCGGTCATCGGCGTCGCAGGAGCGACCGGAGCCCTCGGACAGGAGATCATCACCGCACTCGAGTCGGTGCCGTACCCCGTCGACGAGGTGGTTCCCCTGGCGCGAGCGGCCTCGAAGACCCCCTTCGTGCGCTTCGACAACAAGGAGATCGCGGTCGATGACATCGCCGACGAAGTCCTGGAGCGCCTCGACCTGCTGTTCCTCGCGCTGCCGGGAGACGCCGCGATGGAGTGGGGGACCGAAGCCATCCGACAGGGTGTCGCCGTCGTCGACTGCTCCGGCACGATGCGTTCCGATGCCGTTCCCGCGGGCATTCCCTGGGTGAACCCCGAAGCGCTGGGCCAGGCTGCAGGTCGTGCGCTGGCGGTGCCGTCTCCCGAGACCATCCTGGCCGGCTCCGTGCTCGGGCCCCTCGAGCGCGCGGGGCTGGGGGGCGATGTCGAGGCCACGTTCTTCGTGCCCGCCTCGCGGTCCGGACGCGACGCCATCACCGAGCTCTCGGCTCAGGTGGTCGCGCTGTTCAACTCCAAGACCCCGCCCCGACGGGTGTTTCCGGATGGGTTGGCCTTCGATCTGCTGCCCAGCATGGGCGAAGCGGTGGCCACCGGCTGGACCCCCTCCGAGCAGCGGGTTGGAGACGAGCTCGCGTCGATCCTCTCGCTGGACACGACCGTCATGCGGGTAGGCGTGCCGGTGTTCTCGGGCCTGTCCGTCGAGCTGCGCATTGAGCCGGCGAAGCGCCCGGTGGCCGAGCTGGTCGCTCAGATCCTGGCCGATGGGGGCGTCGAGGTGGAGCGCGGCGAGGCCACCCGCGATCTTCCCAGGCCCCGACGGGTCGAGGGGCGTCCATTCGCGCAAGCAGGGCGAATCCGCGTCGACGAACGGGGCGAGGTGCTGCGCATCTGGGCCTCGATGGACAACCTCCGGGCGAGCGCCACGGTGGCGGTGGGGCTGGCCGGGTTCCTGCTCCGCTGACAGATCGTCAGTGCCTGGATGGAGGGGCTGGCGTCGATGACAGGTTGTCCAAACCGTCGATGGTGACGGGCGGAAAGCGGGGTCGGACCGCGGTGCTCCGTCATCCAGATGTTGGCGCGGGTCTTGCTACACTGGGGCCCATGCTGTTGTGGAGCACCATCGCGTTCGCGGTCATCCCGGACGGAAACCCCGGGTTCATCGAAGTCGGGAACGGCGCCATCGAGCGGATGGTCGTCAGCGACGACGGCGAGCTGCTGGCCGGCCGAGACCGTGCCACCGGCACGTTCTTCGTGCTGCCGGTCGACTCCTGGGAACCTCAGACCGGGAACATCGAGCAGTGCGGGGTCACGGGCGTGGCGCTCAAGCCCAGCACCCTCGAGGGCGTGTCGAGCGACGCTCAGGACGTGTTCATCAGCTGCGACGACGGCTCGATCCGCTGGTGGGTGTGGTCGGACGAGGTCCTCCAGGAAGTCCTGGACGAGGACTCGGACGGCAACGAGGTCCCGTACGAGCTCGGGGTCACGGTCAACAACGACCCCTTCACGGGCATCTGGTGGAACCTCGACACCTCGTCGCCGCTCTTCTACCTGATGGAGCAGGCCCAGAGCGAAGGGGCCGGGTACGTCCATGTCTACTCGCCGAACAACGGCGGGCAGGTCAACGGCCAGGTCAGCTCGTCCTACACGAACAACCCGCTCACCGCCGGTTCCGGCTTCCAGGAAGGGGTGGTGGACGGCAACGTGCTGTACCTCGCCCACGGATCGGGCCGCACCACACTGGTGAATCTCAGCACGGGTGCGGTGACCCAGGGCGGGCTGGTGGGCGCACAGCTCTACTCCATCGACGACGTGGCGGCGGGCAACGGCAAGCTGTGGGCGGTCGACACCGAGCAGGGCTTCCTCTTCGAGTACTTCCCCCAGCAGGGCAACTACGGCGTGCCGTACACCGGGTTCACCGAGCCTGCCGCGGTGGTCGCCAACCTCGAGATCGGCGACGAGTGGCTGATGGTGTCGGGGCTCGGCATCTGGATCTACGAGCTCCAGGGCGGCCAGTTCGTCGACTTCAACACGCCGAGCTTCGTGAACACCGAAGCCGAGATCAACATCCAGGACGCCGTCACCAGCGGGGAGTACACCTTCGGGGGCGGGGTCGGCGGCAACGTGCAGATCATCACCGCCAAGCCCTGGGTCGAGGCCGCGGCCAGCATCGAGACCGGCACCCTCGACGAGACCTTCGAGATCGCGTTCACGGTCGACGACCCCAGCGACTGGGTGATCACGCGGGGGGGCAACCGCACCGGCAACGGCTCGGTGGTGGCGACCGGGACCACGACGGACGTGGACGAGATGGTCACGGCCGAGGTCACCATCAACGACAACTGGGACGAGGGGCCGAACCGCCTCTACGTCGTCGCGACCAACAGCCGGGGGCTGGTGGGGCACGACCGGGTGAGCGTCTCGATCGACGGTCCGCCCGACGCACCCACCCTCACCGCGGGGGGGGTGGGCTTCGCCAACGGGGCCCTGAACCTGTCGTTCGCGGGCATCGACGACGCCGACCTGGCGTTCTACGAGATCTACGTCTCCGACACCGAGTTCACCCCGTCGGACTTCCCCACGGGTGGGCCGGATGGCCCCGAAGACGGCCCAGAGGTCCCGATCACGGTCACCGCCGAGCCCGGAGCCACCGTCACCACGCGCATCTCGCCGCTGGTGAACGGCACCACCTACTACATTGCCGCACGCGCGACGGACGCCGGCGGACAGGAGAGCAGCATGAGCAACGTCGTCCAGGGCATTCCCGAGGAGGACTTCACCGCAGCCCAGCTGGCTGGCGAGATGGGCGGTGGGCCCTGTGCCACGGGTCTGACCTCTGCGGCTGGAGTATCCGGAGTGCTGGGCGGGCTGTCTGCACTGCTGGTCGCCGCACGCCGCCGGTCCAGAGCCTCGATCACGGGAAGTGTGGTCAACGGAGCCGTGCTGGCAGGCCTCTTCGGCGGGCTGCTCGCATCCGGCTCGGCCATGGCGGCCGAAGAGAAGGGCGACTTCGGGCCCCAGCGCGGCGACTTCGAGCTGCGCTACGGCAACTTCCTGTCGCTCAACGACGACAGCATCAAGCAGGTCTACGGAGACGGCGGGCACAACATGCTGCAGGTCGAGTTCGGGCCGCAGTTCTTCCGGTTCTTCGAGGTCGACCTCGAGCTGGGCTTCTACCAGGAGCTCGCGACCACGGTGTCGGCTTCGGGGGACAGCTCGGACGTGAAGACCATGCTCACCTGGATTCCCCTCGGGCTCTCGGGAACGTTCCGCCTGCAGATCCTCGACGAGCAGGTGGTCGTTCCGCACGCCCGGCTGGGTGCCGACCTCGTCCCGTGGTGGGAGCTCACCGACGACGGTTCGGGGGGCAAGGCCCGGGTCGGAGGCAGCAAGCTGGGGCACCACTACGCCTTCGGCGCATCCCTGCTGCTGGACATCTTCGCGCCCGGTCGCGCCAGCCTGCTCGAAGCGCAGACCGGCATCAACGACACGTACATCACGGTGGAGTGGCGTCGGCAGAACATCGACAGCCGCACGGTGCCGTGGGGCCCGGCCGAGGTGGATGGCTTCGACTTCTCGGGCAGCCTGCTCACGGTCGGGCTGAAGCTCGACTACTGACGCACCCTGGAGCACCCTGGGAGGGATTCGCGGATGCGCTGGCGGATCGACGTGGAGTACGACGGGTCGCCGTTCGTCGGCTGGCAGGTGCAGCCCAACGGTCCGTCGGTCCAGGCGGCTCTGCAGGACGCGATCGCACAGCTGTTCGGGCAGCGGGTCCGCGTCGAGGGCAGTGGCCGGACCGACGCAGGGGTGCACGCCGAACAACAGGTCGCGGCCTTCACGGTAGAGGTGGAGCGGTCCGAGAAGGCCGTGCGCGACGGGCTGAATGCGTTCCTTCCCGCTGAAGTGGCCGTGGTCCGGGCGATGCGGGTGCCCGACGACTTCGATCCCCGACGCGACGTCCGGACCAAGTGCTACCGATACGACTGGCTCGATCGACGTGCGCGCAGCCCGTTGCTGGGCGGCCGGGTGTGGCACGTGCGGGATCGACTCGACAGCGATGCGATGCACGAAGCGGCACAGGCGCTGGTGGGTACGCACGACTTCACGAGCGTTCGCGCGGCGGGATGTCAGGCCGCTCACCCCACGCGCACGGTGCTGTACGCCGAGGTGACGCGGTCGGGCGACGTGGTGTCGTTCCGCGTGCACGGCCACGGATTCCTGCGACACATGGTGCGGATCTGCGCCGGCACCCTGCTCGAGGTCGGCCGGGGAGCCTCCACGGACCGGATGGTCGAGGCGATCGAAGCCCGGGACCGGAACGCAGCTGGGCGCACCGCCCCCGCACGTGGACTCACCCTGGAGTGGGTCCGCTACGCGAGCGACTGAAGTGAAGATCCGGATCCGCAGCGGGCATGAGCAGGTGTGTGTGCCCTTTGCCGTGCTGCGGGCCTGGACTCACTCGTCGTCGTCGTCCCCGTCGTCGTCGAGGTCGTCGAGGTCGTCCAGATCATCGTCGTCCCCGTCGAGATCGTCCAGATCGTCGTCGGAGTCGTCGTCATCGAGATCGTCGTCGTCGTCGCTGTCGCCGTCGTCGTCGAGCGCCTTGCTCTTCGGCTTCGGTTCCGGCTTCTTGGCGGCCTTCTTCTTGGACCGGGAGACCATCGCCTTCACGTCGGTCTGCGGTGCCTCGGTCTGATCGGCCCCGCATTCCGGGCAGGTCACCACCGGACGGTTGAGATCGTAGAAGCGGGTTCCACACGAGAAGCACGTGAAACGCGTTCCCAGCTTGGTCTTGTCGAGCGGCATCACCACCACCTTCGGCGAGGGCGTGAATTCGGGGGCGAGGATTACCACGGCGCAGACGGCTGTCAAGCGATGTCGAGCGGGTTGGCCAACTGGCGGGCAAGCTCGGGTCAGTGCGTTAGACAGCCTGCTGCCCGAGATCGGAGGGTCGAATGAAGCGTATGATTCCATTTGTGGCGCTGGCCAGCGTCGCCGGCACCTGTCAGCCGCAGATCGCGACGGGTGTGTCGAGCGACTTCCGGGTCGACCTCGCGGGCGATCGCGACCAGGTCGACAGCCACAGCACCCAGATGTGCGTCGCCCCCGACGGCACGACGTACGTGGTGTGGGTCGACGACCGGTTCAGTGAGCAGAACGGCGGGGTGTCCGACGTCTTCATGAACCGCAAGCTCGCGGGTGGTGGACGCTCCGAGGGCTGGTTCCCCGACGCCAAGCAGGTCAACCAGCGCACGCAGGGTGGGGGCGACGTCTTCAATCCCGCGATCGCGTGTGGGGCCGACGGTCTGGTCTACGTGGTGTGGGAAGACACCCGCGACGGCGAAGTCGAGAGCCATCAGATCTACTTCCAGGTGTCGAACGACCGCGGCGAGAGCTGGACTGCGGTGAGCCACCTCGAAGGGGTGGGCATGGGCGACCGGCTGCTCGAGACCGACATCGACGGGCGCAGCAACAGCTTCAACCCCAAGATCGTGACGGCGGATCCGAACGTCTACGTGGTGTGGTCCGACAACAAGGACGGCGCGTTCGACATCCTGCTCGCGAAGTCCAACAACCGCGGAATCGACTGGAACCCGCCCGTGCGCGTCGATGGTGGAACACCGGGCGCTGCGTGGTCGGCCTTCCCCGAGATCGCACTCGGCGGCCCGAGCACCGCATACGTGGTGTGGGAGGACTTCCGGGCCGAAGCAGGCGCGATCGCCACCGGCTCCGACGTGTACTTCGCACGGTCCGAAGACGGCGGTCAGACCTTCGGCGGCGAGCTCAAGCTCGACTCGTCGGACCCCTCGGCGGCGAACAACAGCTTCGTCCCGAAGATCGCCGCCAGCGGCCAGAACCTCTTCGTGGCCTGGCACGACGACCGCAACGGCGAGAACAACGACGTCTACGTCAACGCCTCGTACGACGGCGGCTTCAACTGGTCCGGCGACATCCGCGCAGATGGCGTCACGGCCGGGGGCGCCAGCCAGTCGCTCTACCCCAGCGTCTGCATGACCGACGCAGTGGGGCACGTCGCCTTCCACGACGGCCGCGAGAACGGCTTCTTCCGGATCTTCTACAACCGCTTCGAGAACGGCGGGTTCGTGGGCCCCGAGTTCAAGCTCGACGACCACAAGGTCGAAGCCCAGGGCGGCAGCGAAGACGTCGTGCTGTCGTGCGCCGGCAACTACGTCGCGGCCGCGTGGCTCGACTCCATCGCCGACACCGAGCAGCTCGGCTTCAACGACATCCACTACGACTACAGCGAAGACGCTGGCGTCACCTGGACCGAGAACCCGGATCTGCGCCTCGACTCCATCGGAGAGGGCACGGCCTTCAAGACCGATCTCAACTTCGCGATCGACGCCGAGGGCACGATCCGCGGTGCGTGGACCGATGGTCGCAACGGGTCCACCGACGTGTACTTCCAGACCTTCGAGGCCGGCACCGAAGCAGACGACCTGCTCGTGGTCGAGAGCGAGGCCCAGGGCACCGAGTAGCCCGCCGTTGACACCCCCTGGCGGCCTCATTAGTCCGCGGGGGTTGCAAGGTGCCGGATGTGCGGCCGCGGGGCGGGTGCACACACGGCAGCAAAGGAATCGAACCCATGAAGACGTACGTTGCAAAGCCCGGTGAGGTCGAGCGCTCCTGGTACGTGGTCGACGCCACGGACTACGAGCTCGGCCGTCTGGCGACCAAGGTCGCCACCGTCCTGCGTGGCAAGCACAAGCCCACCTTCACTCCGCACGTCGACACCGGCGACTTCGTGGTGGTGGTCAACGCGAGCCAGGTCAAGCTGTCGGGCAACAAGCTCGACCGCAAGACCTACAACCGCTACAGCGGCTACCCCGGCGGCATGCACTCCACCGATGCGCGCACGGTCCGCGCGAACGATCCCGAGCGCATGATCCGGCAGGCCGTCAAGGGCATGCTGCCCAAGAACCTGCTCTCCAAGCAGATCATCAAGAAGCTCAAGGTGTACGGTGGCACCGAGCACCCGCACACGGCCCAGCAGCCCGAACCCCTGGCGTAGAGGAACACTGACCCATGGCTCGTGAAACCGTCCAGTACTACGGAACCGGTCGCCGCAAGACCTCCACGGCGCGCGTCTTCCTGCGCCCCGGAACCGGCCGCCTGTTCGTCAACAAGCGCCCCCTCGACGAGTACTTCGCTCGCGAGACGCTCGTGATGGACCTCCGTCGTCCCCTCGTCACCGCTCAGGTCGACGACCAGTTCGACGCCTACATCACCGTGTCCGGTGGCGGCCCCAGCGGCCAGGCCGGCGCGATCCGCCTGGGTCTGTCCCGCGCGCTGCTGCAGGTCAACCCCGACTACCGCGGCATGCTCAAGCCCGAAGGCCTGCTCACGCGGGATGCCCGGAAGGTCGAGCGCAAGAAGTACGGTCGCGCCGGCGCCCGTCGCCGCTTCCAGTTCTCCAAGCGCTAGGCTGGCGTTCATCCGCGGTTTCATTCGCCGCTGGACACGTTTCGCTCGACACTCACGAACAGAAGTTCAGCTCGGTCTCGCGAAACGCGCCCAGCAACGAATGAAACTCGCGGCCTGAACGCAACGCTGCTCTCTGCGGTAGATGAGGGCGTGGGTGAGATTTCCTGCGGAAGGCTGTTCGGGCACGTCGTCTGCATGGGCCAGCGATGTAGGCATGTCCGACGCCTGGGCTTCACGCAGAGGCACAGAGGGCGGACGGTTCGGTGTTCGCGAAGGCCGCGATCAGGGATCGCTGTCCGGTAGATGTCTGTGTCAGAGGCGCAGAGCACCAGCCGTGTCGGGATGGCCAGCATCGTCTGGCTTCGAGCGTCTTTTCGAACCTCGACTACGCCGGGACTCGGTCAGCCGGGAGAACCTCGCGAAGCGAGAAGCTCTCGAGCAACCCCCTCTGGACACGTTCGGATCCACGAGCTCACGCTGGTCTCTCTGACAGCGCTGGGGCTCTGCGGCTCTGTCGAAGACATCTACTCGACCACGGTCCCTGATCCTGACGTTCCCGTCCTTCACCACGTCGGCCCTCTGCCCCTCTGTGTGAAACCAGGAGTCGGCCCAGTCCGGGACCGTCGGCCGAACGTCCAACCTCGTCCCGCCGAAAGAACGGCGCTCGCACACGTCCATGACGTAGGCCCGTCGGTGGCGTGCGCGCTCAGCGATTTCCTCAGCGCAATCCTCAGCGCAGCGGAGCGGCTCAGCGGTGAAACATGGAGCTGAAATCACCGAAACCGCTCGCACGAATGCCCGTGTCGTCAGCCCCGGTGCCGTCTCGTGTGATCGCGACCGGCCCGACGCCAGGGTGCCGGTTACATCCGCCCGGTCATGCACGGGGCTCCACCAGCGTGCGAATGCGACCCGATCAGGAGGTTCACGCGATGCGGCAGAAGTACATCTTCATCACCGGTGGCGTGCTCTCCTCGCTCGGTAAGGGCCTGTCGGCCGCGGCCCTCGGGGCGGTGCTCGAGTCCCGCGGGCTGCGCATCACCAACATCAAGATGGACCCCTACATCAACGTCGATCCGGGCACCATGTCGCCGTACCAGCACGGCGAGGTGTTCGTCACCGACGACGGGGCCGAGACCGACCTCGATCTCGGGCACTACGAGCGGTTCACGTCGGTCCGCATGCGCCAGCGCAACAGCTTCACGTGTGGCCGCATCTACCAGTCGGTCATCGAGCGCGAGCGCAAGGGTGAATACCTCGGGCGCACCGTCCAGGTCATCCCGCACGTCACCGACGAGATCAAGCGCCACATCGTCGAGGGCTCCGAGGGCTGTGATCTCGCGATCGTCGAGGTCGGCGGCACGGTGGGCGACATCGAGGGGCTCCCGTTCCTCGAGGCCATCCGGCAGTTCCGCAGCGATGCGGGCCCCGAGAACGTCCTCTACATCCACCTCACGCTGCTCCCGTACATCAAGACCAGCGGCGAGCTGAAGACCAAGCCCACCCAGCACAGCGTCAAGGAGATGATGCAGGTCGGCATCCAGCCCGACATGCTCTTCTGCCGGTCGGAGCACGCCGTTCCGCGCGACCTCAAGCAGAAGATCGCGCTGTTCTGCAACGTGTCGATGGAAGACGTGATCGCGGTCCAGGACGTCGACCACATCTACGAGCTGCCGCTCAAGCTCCACGAAGAGGGCGTCGACGACCGGGTGCTGTCCAAGCTCGGCATCTGGGCCACCCGAGCCAACCTCGACCGCTGGACCGACGTGGTCGAGCGTCAGCGCAAGCCTGCACACACCGTGCGGATCGGCATCGTGGGCAAGTACGTCCACCTGGCCGACACGTACAAGAGCCTCAACGAAGCCCTGCACCACGGGGGCCTTCACAGCGCAGCCCGCGTAGAGCTCGTGTTCTTCGACTCCGAAGAGCTCGACCTCGACGATCCGGCCCGTCAGCTCGGCGATGTCGACGGGGTGCTCGTGCCGGGCGGCTTCGGAGAGCGTGGGGCCGAGGGCAAGATCGCGGCCATCCGCTACGCCCGCGAGAACAAGGTGCCGTTCTTCGGCATCTGCTGGGGCCTGCAGCTCGCGGTGGTGGAGTACGCGCGCAACGTCGCCGGCCTCACCGGAGCGATGTCGCGCGAGTTCGACGCCGATCCCAAAGAACCCGTGATCGAGCTGATGGACGCGCAGCACAACGTCACCGACAAGGGCGGAACCATGCGGCTGGGGTCGTGGCCGTGCGTGCTCGGCGAGGGCACACTGGCGCGCCGCATCTACGGCAGCGAGCAGATCGACGAACGGCATCGCCATCGCTACGAGGTCAACCCGGCCTACCACGAGCGCCTGCGCGAGGCGGGGCTCGTGATCAGCGGCCTGTCTCCGGACGGGAAGCTGGCCGAGATGGTCGAGATCGAAGACCACCCCTGGTTCATCGGGTGTCAGTTCCACCCCGAGTTCAAGAGCCGGCCGATCGACCCGCATCCGCTGTTCGCGAGCTACATCAAGGCCGTGGTCGAGTCCAGGCGCGGACGCGGCGCCAAGGCCGGTACGTCGACTCCGGCCCGCAAGGTCCCGGAGACCCTCGAGGTCCATCCCACTCCCGATGCCTGAAGCGGCCTGAGCATCCGGCTTCCCGCGCGGGCGCGATATCGGGTTCGACCGGCATCGAGGCGCTCCTGACCGAAGTTGACGGGGAATGGGTCTTCGTGCCACAGGCGGGCACGAGAATTGCTGTCCGTCTCGCACATCCGGCTTTACACAGGCTATGGATCCTGCGTAGGATGAAGACGAGGTTGGGGAGTCGGCGCCGCCGGCTCATCCAGAATTCGCAGGGTGTTCCTCGATAGTCGCGGAGCACTCGCCGAAGCCGTACACGCTTGAAGCGGTGTGCGGAGCCGGAGATGTGTGCGTGGCTGAACTCATGACGAACAAGGCGTAGAACCGATGGCCCTCGACATCCGCCTCGAAGCGAAGATGACGCAGAGCCTGGTGATGACCCCCAGGCTGCAGCAGGCCATCAAGCTGCTCCAGTACAACCACATGGAGATGGTCGAGCACGTCCAGGAAGCCATGCTCGAGAACCCCACCCTCGAAGCCGTTCCCGACAGCGACGGCCGCGTCGAGAGCGAGGGCGAGAAGCGGCTCCGCGAGAAGTCCGAGGCTCAGGAAGCCGACCTGTCCGAGCAGCAGAACGGCGAGTCCGAGGGCATCGACTGGGAGAAGTTCCTCGAGCACATGAGCAACCAGCCGCGGAACACCGGGGCTTCGATGTCCGGCGGCACCATCCACGACGACCTGCCGCCCATCGAGACCAACCTCACCTACGGCGAGTCCCTGGCCGACCACCTGATGTGGCAGCTGCAGCTCGCCAAGTGCAACCCCGACGAGGAGCTCGCAGCGGCTGCGATCATCGGGAACCTCGACCACCGCGGGTATCTCGAGGTCACCCTCGACGAGATCACCGACGAGATCGAGCTCGATCCGCAGATGGTCCGCGACGCCCTCGAGATGGTGCAGGGCTTCGACCCCGTGGGCTGCGGGGCCCGAGACCTGTCGGAGTGCTTGATCGTGCAGGCCCGGGTGGCGTTCCCGGAAGACGACAACTTCGAGAAGATCCTGGCCGACCACCTGGGCAACCTGGAGCGCCGCAACTACCAGGCCATCGCGCGGGATCTCGATCTCGAGCTCGAGGACGTCCACGAGTACCACAAGATGATCCAGGACCTCGAACCCCACCCGGGGCGGGGCTACTCGGGCGCCGAGCCGCGCTACATCACGCCCGACATCTACGTGAAGAACCTCAACGGCGAGTGGCGGGTGGTGCTGAACGAGGACGGCATGCCCGACCTCCGGATCAGCAAGTACTACACCAAAGTGATGAAGGAAGCCTCGAAGTCCGACAAGGAGTACCTCCTCGAGAAGCTCCGCGGCGCCGAGTTCCTGATCAAGTCGATCAACAAGCGCCGCAAGACCATCCGGCGGGTGATGGAGAGCATCCTCAAGTTCCAGCACGACTTCTTCGAGCACGGCGTCTCGGGATTGAAGCCGATGGTGCTGCAGGACGTCGCGGACGACATCGGTGTGCACATGAGCACGGTCAGCCGGGTCACCACCAACAAGTACGTCCACACGCCCCGCGGGATCTACGAGCTCAAGTTCTTCTTCACGGCGGGGGTTCGCCAGCAGTCCGGTGGCGACATGTCCGGCGAGGCGATCAAGGATCGCATCAAGGCGCTCATCGCCGAAGAGAACGAGAAGAAACCCCTGTCGGACCAGGCACTCGCCAACGCGCTGAAGAAGGAGGGGATCCGCGTCGCACGCCGCACGGTGGCCAAGTACCGCGAAGCGCTCGGAATTCTCTCTTCGTCCAAGCGCAAGAAGATGTTCTGATTCCCGAACGAACCTCCTTGGAGCCGGACCATCCGTCTCCCGTCCTCCACCCCCGACCCCTGGAGCGATCCATGGCCTTGGAAGTGAGCTTTCGAAATATCCGCCCTCGCGACGAGATCAAGAAGCGCGGCGAGGTGCTCTACACGAAGCTCGAACGATTTCTCGATCCCGATGCCAAAGGGCACCTGACCGTCAACATCGAGCATGGCCAGGCCATTCTCGAGCTGGTGGTCGTCACCCACGGCGACACCCACAAGGCCGAAGAGGAGCACGAAGAGCTGCGAACCGCACTGGACAAGCTGTTCCACACGATGGAGATGCAGCTGCGCCGTCGCAAGGAACGCCGGACCGATCGCAAGCGCCGTGCGGGCGACAGGCCCGATGGCTTCGTCGAGGCCGAAGACGGCGACGAGGACGAGCTCGAAGAAGCCTCGCTCTGAAGAATCGCCCGTGCAAGCGGGCCCAGACACACCGAACCCCGCACTGGAACGTCTTGGAGACGTCCGGGCGGGGTTCGTTCGTTCAGCGCGTTCGACGGAACGAGCGGGTGTCAGCCGAGGTAGCTGGACACCTTGTCGGCCATGTCGGTCTTCTCCCAGCTGAACTGGTCGCGACCGAAGTGCCCGTGAGCGGCGGTGGGCCGGTAGATGGGCTTGAGCAGGTCGAGGTGCTCGATGAGGGCGGCCGGCTTGAGCGGGAACAGCTCGCGGACGCACTCGGTGAGCTTCTCGTCGCTGACCTTTCCGGTGCCGTAGCTGTCGACCATGACCGACACGGGGTCGGCGACGCCGATCGCGTAGGCGACCTGGACGAGCGCGCGCTCGCAGAAGCCCGACGCCACCAGGTTCTTCGCGACGTAGCGGCCCATGTAGGCGGCGCTGCGGTCGACCTTGCTGGGATCCTTGCCGGAGAACGCGCCACCGCCGTGCGACCCGTGGCCGCCGTAGGTGTCGACGATGATCTTGCGACCGGTGAGGCCGGCATCGCCCATCGGCCCACCGATGACGAAGCGGCCCGTGGGGTTGATGAAGTAGCGGGTGTTGTCGTCGAGGAGCTCGGCCGGGATGGTCTTCTCGATGACCTCGCTGATGATGCCTTCGCGGATCTGCTCGTAGGTGGCGGCCTCGGCGTGCTGCGACGAGATGACGACCGCATCCACGCGAACCGGCTTGCCACCGCGGTACTCGACCGTGACCTGGGTCTTGCCGTCGGGACGGAGGAAGTCGAGCGGGCCGGTGCGACGAGCCGCCGACAGGGCCTCGGTGAGGCGATGGCTGTAGTAGATGCTCATCGGCATCAGGGCGTCGGTCTCGCGGCAGGCGTAGCCGAACATCATTCCCTGGTCGCCAGCGCCCTGCTCCTTGTAGAGCCCTTCGCCTTCGTCGACGCCCTGGCTGATGTCGGGGCTCTGCTGCTCGACGGCGACCATGATTGCGCAGGTGTTGCCGTCGAAGCCCATCGAGCTGTCGGTGTAGCCGATCTCGCGGATCGCATCGCGCACGATGGTGGGGTAGTCGACCTGTGCGGTGGAGGTGATCTCGCCCGCGAGCAACGCGAAGCCCGTCTTCACGGCCGTTTCGCACGCGACACGTGCGTTGGGATCCTGAGTCAGGAGAGCGTCGAGGACCGAATCGCTGACGCAGTCGCACACCTTGTCGGGGTGGCCTTCGGTGACGGACTCGGAGGTGAAGAGGTAGTTCTCGAGGGGCATCGTGTTGCACTCCCACAGGCGGGTGACGATCGGGTTCTGTCGAGCCGCGGCACGTATCCAGTTGGCCCCCGGTGGGCCAGCGATCCTGGCGTGGGCACGCGGATGTACGGACAGCGGTAGCGCCCATCCGTCTGCGTTGCTATCCCTGCCTCCTTTTCCTGCCTCCCGTCCGGTCCTCGCAGACCCGACCTCCCAGATATCGGAGACGCATTCCATGTCCGATGCCGAGCAGGCGCTCTTCACCATCACGCGCGCCCACCTGAACACCGGCCTCCGTGGAATCCCGGTGGGAACCTGCCGCACCAGCCGGGTCGACCCCATGACCGGCGTGTCGTACATCGGCCATCCCATCACCGAGCTCGCCGAGCTCGAGCCCGAAGCGGTGATTCACCTGCTCCTCGAGCGTCGCCTCCCCGACGATGCCGAGCTCGCTGCGTTCAAGGCCGACCTCAAGGCCCGGTCCGGGGTTCCGGCTGCTGCACTCGACCTGCTGGGCAACCTCCCCCGTGAAGGCCACCCGATGGAGTGGCTCATGGCCGGGTTGAACGCCCTCGGCATGACCGCGCGCACGGGCGACTACGCCGAAGACGCCCGCAACCTGATCGCCTGGGCCCCCGAGCTCGTCGCGGCCATCTTCCGCATCCGGTCCGGCTGGGGCGCGCCGATCGCACCCGAACCCGAGCGCGGCCACATCGAGAACTTCGTCCACATGCTGGGCGTTCCCGGTGCTTCCCAGGGCGACGGAGCCGAGCGGCTCACCCGCCTGATGAAGATCTTCTACATCCTGCACATGGATCACGGCGGCGGGAACCTGTCGACGTTCACCGGCAAGGCCGTGGCTTCGGGGCACGCCGACCTGTTCACGAGCATGGTCGCGTCGATGGGCGCGCTGTCGGGCCCGCTGCACGGCAAGGCCAACCAGGACTGCCTCGACTTCGTGCGCAAGGTGGGCACGTCCGACCCCGCCGAGGTCGAGAAGTTCGTGCGCGACGCGCTGGCGAACAAAGAGAAGATCTACGGCTTCGGCCATGCGGTGCTGCGCGCCGAAGACCCCCGCGCCACCATCGAGTACGCGCTGGGCGAGGAGATCTGCGGCGACGACCCCCTGTTCCAGACCGCACTGACCCTGCGCGAGGTCGCCGTGAAGGTGCTGTCCGGCATCGACAAGGTGAGCAACCCGTACCCCAACGTCGACGCGGTCTCGGGCACGCTGCTCAACGCCTGCGGCCTGACCGACAGCAACTACTACACGGTCTTGTTCGGCCTCTCCCGGATCACCGGGATCTGCGCCCAGATCGTCGACGAGCGCCTCCGCTTCCGTGGCGGGAAGGGCGCTCCCCTCGTACGTCCCAAGTACATCGCCGAGGACCAGGAGCGCTCCTGATTCCCGGCTTCCCCACACCGTGAGGACCCCATGAAGATCCACGAGTACCAGGCGAAGGAAGTGCTCCGGCGCTTCGGCGTGCCGTTGCTGGCCGGCGGTGCCGCGACCACGCCGGATGGCGCCCGCGAAGCCGCTGCCAAGATCGGCGGCGAGCTCTTCGTCGTCAAGAGCCAGATCCATGCCGGCGGGCGCGGCAAGGGCCGCTTCATCGAAGAGGTCGATGCAGACGCCATCGCCCTCGCCGCCGCAGGCAAGGACGCCCCCGGGAAGGGCGGTGTCCGCCTGGCCCGCAGCCTGGACGAGGTCCGCGAGCACGCGGCCTCCATGCTCGGCAACACCCTGGTCACCAAGCAGACCGGCGCCGAAGGCAAGAAGGTCCGCACCGTGTTCGTCGAGGCCGGCTGCGACATCGACCGCGAGATGTACCTGTCGGTCCTGCTCGACCGCAGCACGCACCAGGTCCTGTTCATGGCGTCCACCGAGGGCGGGATGGACATCGAAGAAGTCGCCGAGAACAACCCCGACGCCATCAAGAAGGTGTGGGTCAACCCGGTCACCGGCCTCGGCGGCTGGCAGGCGCGTCAGCTCGCGTTCGGGCTCGGCATCACCGGCAAGGCCGTGCGCAACGCCGTGAAGCTGCTCCAGGGCATCTACCGGGCGTACGTCGAGTCCGACTGCGCGATGATCGAGATCAACCCGATGGTCATCAGCAAGCAGGGCGACGTCCTCGCTCTCGACGCGAAGATGACCTTCGACGACAACGCGCTGTTCCGCCACAAGGACATCGCCGAGTACCGCGACGAGCACGAGGAGGATCCCTCCGAGATCGCCGCGGGCAAGTGGAACCTGTCCTACGTCAAGCTCGACGGGAACATCGGCTGCATGGTCAACGGTGCGGGTCTCGCGATGTCCACCATGGACATCATCCAGCACAAGGGTGCCGAGCCCGCGAACTTCCTCGACGTCGGTGGCGGCGCGGGCAAGGAGCAGGTGAGCGCGGCCTTCCGCATCATCACGAGCGACCCCAACGTGCAGGGGATCCTCGTCAACATCTTCGGCGGCATCATGAAGTGCGACGTCATCGCCGAAGGCGTCATCGCGGCCGTCAAGGAAGTCGGCCTCGAAGTTCCGCTGGTGGTTCGCCTGTCCGGCACCAACGCGGATCTCGGCAAGGAGATCCTCTCCAAGACCGATCTCGACATCATCCCGGCCTCGACGCTCGAGGAGGCCGCCAACGCCATCGTCAAAGCAGTGGGGGCGTAATCATGGCCATCCTCGTCAACAGCGAAACCCGGGTCATCACCCAGGGAATCACCGGCAAGTCCGGCGCCTTCCACACCCAGCAGTGCATCGAGTACGGCACCAACGTCGTCGGCGGTGTGGTCCCCGGTAAGGGCGGCCAGACCTTCGAAGACACCGGCCTGCCGATCTTCGACACCGTGGCCGAGGCCGTCGAGCAGACCGGCGCCAACGCCTCGATGATCTTCGTCCCGCCGCCCTTCGCGGCCGACGGCATCCTCGAAGCCGCCGATGCGGGCATCGAGCTCGCCATCGCCATCACCGAGGGCATCCCGGTCCGCGACATGGTCACGGTCTGGGCCTACCTGCAGGACAGCAACACACGCCTCGTCGGGCCCAACTGCCCGGGCGTCATCACGCCGGGTCAGTGCAAGATGGGCATCATGCCGGGCCACATCCACACGCCGGGTTCCATCGGCGTGCTGTCGCGGTCGGGAACGCTGACCTACGAAGCCGTCGGGCAGCTGTCCGGTGTCGGTCTCGGCCAGTCCACCTGCGTGGGCATCGGCGGCGACCCCATCATCGGCACCAAGTTCATCGACGTGCTCACGCTCTTCAACGACGACCCCGACACCGAGGCGGTCATCATGATCGGCGAGATCGGCGGAAGCGCCGAGGAAGAGGCCGCCGACTGGATCAAGGCCAACATGACGAAGCCCGTCGTCAGCTTCATCGCGGGCGCCACGGCTCCTCCGGGACGCCGCATGGGCCACGCCGGCGCCATCATCAGCGGTGGCAAGGGCACGGCCGAGAGCAAGTTCGAGGCCCTTCAGGCTGCAGGCGTCCACATCGTCCGGTCGCCGGGCGGAATGGGCGAGAAGATGCGCGAAGTCCTCGGCAAGTAGCAGTTTTTCACACCATCAGGAGGCCACCGTGGCCATCGAACGCACCCTGTCCATCATCAAGCCCGACGCCGTCGAGCGGAACCTGATCGGCAAGATCGTCTCCCGCTTCGAGGAAGAGGGGCTGAGCATCGCCGCGATGCGCAAGGTCCACCTCTCGCAGAAGCAGGCAGAAGGCTTCTACGCGGTCCACAAGGAGCGCCCGTTCTTCGGGGAGCTCGTGGAGTTCATGACCCGCAGCCCCGTCGTCGTGATGGTGCTCGAGGGCGAGAACGCCGTGCTGAAGAACCGCGAGATCATGGGCGCCACCAACCCGGCCGACGCCGCCGACGGCACCATCCGCAAGCTCTACGCGAAGAGCATCGGCGAGAACTCCGTGCACGGCAGCGACTCGCCCGAGAACGCCGCCATCGAGTGTGCGTACTTCTTCCGGACCACCGAGATCAGCTGAACCCGGCGCACGTCTTCGGATGTGCCCGGAGCGGATATCGACGACCGCCCACCCCGAGAGGGGTCGGGCGGCGTTCTTCGTTCTGGGTCCGTTCGCGCCGATGAGGGGGCGGATGAGACACGATCGCCAACACGAGGGTGGCGCCTGGCCCACCGATGCCAGCTCGGAGGCGCTGTCGGTCGGCGTCTCCGAGCGCGGCATGCTCTGGGCGACGCGCGCGGTCCTCGCGCTCGGGGGCACAGGCGTGTTGGTGGCAGGTCTGCTGACCTGGAGCGAGCCCATCCAGGGCGAGGTGTTCGCGGTTCGACTGCTCATCGCCGTCGCCGCCGCGGGCATCCTGTCTGGGAGCTTCGTCGATCGGGTCCGCCCGTGGACCCGCATCAGCACGTTCGTGTTGATCCTCGGGATGTTGGCGTGGTTCCTGTGGGTCTCGGCCTGCAATCGGATGCGCCCCGAAGACATCGTGGGCATCACGCCGATCGTCGTGGCTGCAGGGGGCTTCACGCGACGTCCCTCAGAGCTCGGGGCGGCGTTCGCGGTGCTGTACGGGGGGCTCGCCGGGGCCTACGCGATCGTCCCCGAACCGGTGTTGCCGCCGGCGATCACCTTCGTGATGACCACCCTGTTGCTCGCCCCTGTCGGCATCCTGTCCATCGCGCGCGTCACGCTGCACGAACGGCTGCTCGATGTGAACCGGACCCTCGACCAGCGGGTTCGTGATCGCACGGCCCGCCTGGCCCGTTCCGAGGCGGAAGCTCGCCGTTCGAACGAGGCGAAGTCCAGGTTTCTGGCCAACATGTCCCACGAGTTGAGAACGCCGCTGACCGGCGTTCTGGGGCACGTCGAGATGGCTCAGGAGGAGCTCGAGGGCCGGGAACCCGAGGTGGAGGACGATCTGGAGCGCGCGAAGACGGCGGGCCACCAACTCCTGGGGCTGATCGACGGGCTGCTGGACCTGACCCGCATCGAGGCCGCCCCGCTCGACATCGATTCTGCCGGCCTCGAAGTGGACCCGCTCGTCGAGACGGCCGTCCAGCTGGCCCGTCCGGCGATCGAAGCCAACGGGAACACCGTGAACACGGGGCGGTTGGAGGGTTCGGTCGTGGCAGACCGCCAGGCGCTCGTCCAGGTGTTGGTCAACCTGCTGGGCAATGCGGGCAAGTTCACGTCCGACGGCGAAGTCACCGTGGAGTCCCGAACCCACGGCCAGACCACGCACATCACCGTGTCCGACACCGGCATCGGGATCCCGGCAGACCAGCAGGACGTGATCTTCGAGCGGTTCGCCCAGGCCGACGACAGCTCGACCCGTCGATACGGGGGCTCTGGGCTCGGTCTCGCGATCGCGCGGGAGCTCGTGCGGGCGATGGACGGTCGCATCACGGTCTCCAGCCAGCTCGGCGAAGGAAGTGCCTTCACGGTGGAGCTGCCCTCTGCACGCGGATGAGCGCCATGCATCCACGGCTCTGCGATCGGGAAGGCGTGGGATAGGATGAGCAGACCCTCTGGAGGCCCCGTGTCGCACCTGTCCCTGTCTCTGAGCCGCGAGCTCTGGCGCGAGCTCCTGCGAGCCGCCCTGCCCATCCGCCTGGCGGAAGGGGAGCTCGATCTGGCCGAGAACGTCCGTGCCGGACTGAAGCAGCTGGCCGTGCGGGAGCGCGTCGCCGGCCTGCTCGAGGATCGCAATCCGCCTCAGAGCCTCGTGCGCGTCAAGGATCGGGCGCGGGCGATGTGGCACAAGCGGCGGGAGCGGGTCTTCCAGCGCGCGAACGACGTGATCCGCGTCGAGGGCACCTGGCGCGTCGAGCTCGACAACCTCGGCACCGATCTCACGTACGGACGGCAGGAGGTGGGTGCTGACGCCTACGTGAAGGGCGTCGCCGAGGGCACGGTCTACCTCCTCAAGGAGAACGTCGAGTTCCCGTTCGTGATCGAGAAGCGCATCGGGGCATCGGTGGCGCTCAAGGACATCCACTACGATCCCGGGCACCGGGCGGTGATCGGGTCGGTGCGTGATCTGGGCGTGTTCCTGGGCGACAACGCCGTGCTCCAGCTCGCCTCCCGCCTGGCCGAGTACGCGCTCGAACAGCAGCTGCCGCGCGTGAACCCGGTGCCCATCCTCAAGCGGGATCAGGTCGAGGATCTGGTCGGGCCGGTCGGCGGGCCGCTGAAGATGAAGATGGGCGTCGAGGATCTCGAGCTGGTGATCGACGACAGCGAGATGACCCTGCGAGTTCGGTTCGGCTTCACCCAGGCTCAGCTCACCGACTCAGAGCACGCTGCGGTGTGATTCGAGCCCCGAAGCCATTGTCACCTCGGGACCGACCGGGTACGGTAGCCGCAACGACTGGAGAGTCTCCATGACCCCCAAGACCTCGAACCCCCGCACGCCGAAGGCCGACACCACGCAAAAGCGCGTGTGGCGCAAGCCGATCGTGCGCGTGCACGGCGACCTCACCACGCTCACCCGGGCCAAAGAAGCCGGTGGGCAGGATTCCGGGCTCGGAACCCAGGTCTCGTAGCACCCCGTCTCAATCGCCTCTTCGGGCTGGTGCTGCACAGCCCGCTCACGCTTCCGGGGTCGTTCGCGCCGACCGGGAGCGAAACCGTCGACGTGCACGTCGAGATCACGCGCAGCAGCGATGTGGGGCCCGACGGGTGGACCTATCGGCCCCCCGAAGCCGAGTACGGATACGGCAGCGCGCGTCTGACCATCCGTCCCGCAGCGCTGCACTGTGCTCTGAAGCCCGACACCCCCGAGCGCATCGCCGAGCTCCTGGTCCTCGGGCCCGGTCTGGCGGGCGTGTTGAGCGCGCGAGCCCCCGTACTGCACGGCACCACGGTCCGATTGCCGGGTGAAGATGCGGACACGGTGGTGCTGGGGCCGAGTGGCGCGGGCAAGTCGACCCTGTCCGCGGCGATGCTCCAGCAGGGGGCGCGACTCGTCGCAGACGACCTGGCCGTTCTCGACCGTCGCGACGACGCCCTGTCGGTCCGGATCGGGCCTCCGCAGATCAAGCTGTGGGCCGATGCGGCCTCCGCGCTCGGGATCCAGCTCGAGGGGCAGCCGAGGGTCCATCCCGACCACGACAAGCACCGGGTGACCGTCGGTTCGGTGGGTTCCGAGACCCCGGGTCGGTGTCCGGTCGGTCGACTGGTGTACGTGCAGCGGGGTCCTGAGCTCTCCCTGACCCCGGTGCCCCCCGCCGAAGCCCGGACCATCCTGCTGGCGAACCACCGTCTGCCGGAGATCCTGATGCCTGCCGATCAACCCCGCTGGCTCGCCGCCGTTCACCAGCTCGCGCGGGACGTTCCCATGGTCCGGGTCGTGCTTCCAGGCCCGCACGAGGTGCTTCGAGACGCCGTTGCAGCCATCGCCCGCCACACGCGTTAGCTCGGCGCGTGCCCGAATCCAGCCGACAACCTCGCTACCGGGTCGCTCCAGGCGTCGCGTCCAGCGCCCTCGATGGCGAGGTCACCATCCTCGATCCCCGGTCCGGCGTGTACTTCGGGCTGGAGGATGTGAGCGCCGAGGTCTGGGCGCTGCTGAGCGAACCCCGAACGGTCGAGCAGCTCTGCGATTCGCTGTTGGAGCGGTACGACGTCCCTCGGGGGGAGTGCACCTCCGACGTCTCCGAGCTCCTCACCGAGCTCACCCGTCACGGGCTCGTCGAGACCGTCTGATGCTGCGCGGGGTTCCCCAGCCGAGCGGGATCGAGGCGGCCGCCGTCCTGGTCGTGGCGGGTGTGGGCTCGAACATCGCCCGTCTGCCGCTGCTGTGGGAGGCCATCTGCAGCATGCCCGTGTCGGGGGGAGGAGAGCCGGCAGACCGTCTGGGAGCCCGCGTGGAACGGGTTGGTGGGCGGATGGGGCGCTACTGGCCAGCCAGCTGGGGGGATCTCGACGCCTGCTTCGCGCAAGCCCTCGCCAGTGCGGCGTTGCTGCGGTACCACGGGCACGCGCCCGAGCTGGTGATCGGGACGCGAACCCGTCCGTTCGAGGCCCACGCCTGGGTCGAGGTCCAGGGGCACATCGTCACCGGGGGGGCCCAGGCAGGGCGATTCCGCGAGATCTGGCGGGGGCGTCACCCGTGTCACCCGTGTCACCCGTGACGTCTGGCCCCCTGTTCGTGGTCGACGAAGGGCTCGGTGCCCACGGGACCGCCGACCACACCGTGCGGGTGGGCAGCGTGACGGCCTGGGTCTCGGGGTGGACCCCAGCGGGGGTCGATGCACTCGCACATCGGGCGGTCGAGCGCGGCCTGGAGGCCATCGCGAGCTGGCCGGGCGACTGGGCCATCGTGCTGAAGCGCGATGCACGGGAGGGCCTGCAGGTCGCGGTCGATCCGTACGCCGGCCGGGTCCTGTACACCGATGGCGTCACGGTCGCCGAAGCACCCGAAGACGTCACGGATCTGCGAACCCTCCCGGTCGACGAAGCGGGCATGGCGGTCCAGCTTTCGGGCTGGGTGGAGGATCCCACCACCACGCTCGTCCAGGGGATCTGGCGGGTACCGGCGGGCTACGGGGGCGCCGTCTCGGCCTCTCGGGTGCGCCTGGCGCGGATCTGGGTCCCCGAACCCCGTCCCTCCGAGCGACCCGTCCTCGAGCTGCGCACCACCGTCGAAGCCGTCGTCCGCGATCGACTCGCGCGGAGCCGCGAGCCGGTGACCGCGCTCAGCGGTGGGCTGGATTCGTCCGTGCTGGCGGGCGTCGTCACGACTCTCCTGCCGAATGGGGCCGTGCCGAAGGCCGTCTGCAACCGGTTCGCGGGCTGGGAGGCCGACGAGGGGCCCTGGATCGATGCGGTGAGCGCGCGACACGGGCTGCACACGGTGCACGTCGACTCCCGGGAGCTCGACCCCCTCGAGGTGCTCGAGCGCCTGGCGCCTCCGGGGTTCCCCCCGCTCATCGTCAACCACCACCTCAACCTGGCCCTGCTCCGAAACGCCGATGGACCCCTGTGGACCGGGTTCGGCGGCGACGAGGTGTTCGGGCACGGCCTGGATCTGGTCCGGGAGCTGGCCGAGGACGGGCGTACGCTCCGCGCGGCCTGGGAGGCGTTCTGGCTGGCGCGGCGGTATCGGCACGTCCGGATGAGCCAGACCCGAGCGCTGCGGATGTGGACGGGGCGCTGGGTGCGCGCGATGCTGCCCGACCGGTCGCGGGTGCGCGTCGCCGGACGCCCACGAGGAACCCTTCAGCGGCGCTTCGAGACTGCGACCCACCCCCTCGTGGCCCGGAGTCGGGAAGAGCAGCAGCGCCTCGCTCGCAGCACCGGCACGTCCATCGAGATGCCGTTGCTCGACCCCCGCATCGCCTCGCTGTGCCTCGCGATTCCGGCACGACGTCTGGTTCGGCGGGGTCGCACCCGATTCGTGGTGCGGGAGGCCTTTGCCGATCTGCTCCCTCCCACCGTCGCCCGTCGAGCCGACAAGTCGGACCTGTCGCGGGCCTTCGATCAGCCCCTCTCCGACCGTTCGCGGAGTGCGAGCGCGCTGGAGGTCGACGCGCAGCTCCTCGCTCCCTGGGTCGATGCGCCCGACATCGAGGCCTGTCGATCTGCGGCCGAGGAGGGAAGTCACCGGGCCTGGTGCGCGCTGTTCCGGATGGTCGGTGCATCGCGCTGGCTCCAGTGGCACACTGGCGGAGTACAGGGGAGCCCGTGAAGGGCAGGGGACACGCGTCGTGGAAGAAGGGCGCCGGATCGATCGCTACCGGCTGGAACAGGTCCTGAACGAGGGCGAGTTCACGCGGGTGTACCGGGCCAGGCACGAGCTGCTCGCGACCCGACACGCCCTGAAGGTCCAGCGGTCCGACGTGCCCGAGGAGATCCCCGAGTCCCTCATCAACGAAGCCCGGGTCCAGTCCTCCATCCGGCATCGCAACGTGCTCAACGTCTCCGATGCCTTCGAACACCAGCGCTGCATCGTCATCGTGATGGACTTCGTGCGGTCCGAGTCTCTGGCCGACCTGTTCGGGCGCGTCGGGGGGTTGCAGCTCCGCGGTGCGTTGTCGCTGTTCCGCGGCGTGGTTCGCGGGGTTCGGGCGCTGCACGTCAGCCATGTCGTCCACCGCGACCTGAAGCCCGAGAACATCCTTCTGGCCACCGAGGAGGGGCGGGTCGTCCCCAAGATCTGCGATTTCGGGATGGCCAAGCTCCTCGATCCCGGGCGACCCCCGGAGCCCAAGGGTCTGTCGCTGTCGTACAGCACCATGGGCACGCCCGAGTACATGGCCCCCGAGCAGGCGCACGACCCCGGCCGCGTCGACACGCGCGCGGACATGTTCAGCCTCGGGGCCGTGCTGTACGAGCTGGTCACGGGCCACGTCGCGTTCGAGGCGTCCAGGCCGAGCGATGCGATGTACAAGGCGATGAAGGCCGACTACGTCGACCCGTCGGCCCTGAATCCCACGGTGGGCGCCGACCTCGCCGCGGTCATCGAAGCCCTGCTCCAGCCGCGCGTGGCCGACCGTCTGTCGTCCTGTGACGAGCTGCTCGAACGTCTCGACGCCGTGCGCGAGTAGCCCGGGTTGCAGGAGGCGACGGCAGAGGAATAGGTCCCGCCCATGCTCGCCATTCTCTCGCCTGCCAAGTCCCTCGACGAGTCGCCGCTGCCGGCCGACCTCGCCGCGCTGTCGCCCACCCCCCACGCCTTCCAGAAGGACACCGCGGTGCTCTCGAAGGTGGTCAAGCGCCTGAAGCCCGGCGACCTGAAGGACCTGATGGGGATCAGCGATGCGCTCGCGGAGCTGAACCATGGGCGGTTCCAGGAGCTCGAGGTGCCGGTCGCCTCGGATGCCCTGCCAGCGGCCGCGCTGTTCGACGGCGACGTGTACAAGGGCCTGGATGCGCGCTCGCTCGATGCGGATGCGCTGGACTGGGCCCAGGACCACGTCGCCATCCTGTCCGGCCTCTACGGCCTGCTCCGCCCCCTCGACCGCACCCATCCCTACCGGCTCGAGATGGGCACCAAGCTGAAGACCCGGCGCGGAACCAGCCTGTACGACTTCTGGGGCGACCGGCTCGCGAAGCACATCCGGGCGCAGCTCGACGGCCACGCCGACCCCGTCGTGGTCGACCTCGCCAGCAAGGAGTACAGCCGCGCGGTTCCCAAGAAGGCCGTGAAGGCCGACTGGTTGACGATCCAGTTCAAGGAAGTGCGCGACGGAAAGCCCCGGGTGATCTCGTTCTTCGCCAAGAAGGCCCGCGGGCTCATGGCGCGCTTCATGGTCGAGAACCGCATCGAGGAGCGCGAGGGGCTCAAGGCGTTCGACGCCGAGGGCTACGCCTTCGCAGAAGACCTGTCCAAGAAGAACACCTGGGTGTTCACCCGCGTGTCCTGACCGCGCTCACTCGTCGGGTGCGTCTGGCTCGCGTGGATGCCGCTCGCGGAGCTCCAGGAGCTCGGACTCCGCCTTCACGAAGCGGTCGGCCAGGGCGGTGATGAACTGCCCGACCCAGCTGTCGAGACCCGTGGCGGCCGACAGGGTCTTGCGGGTCACGACCTGGACTTCGAGGGGCTCGGTGGCCACCACGGTGCTGGTGCGGCTGCGCTGCCCGAAGATCGCCATCTCGCCGAACACGTCGCCGGGGCCCATCTCCCCGAGCACCACCGACGCCATCCCTCCCGAGCCCGTTGCAGCTCGACCGCCCGAAGCCACTGCTGTGACGGCCTGGCAGCGACCCGACACGATGATGAACGCCTCGTCGCCGTGGTCTCCTTCGACCACCACCTCTGCGCCCGCGGGGTAGGAGCGGGTGGGCAGGCGCCAGCGCCCGCGCAGCCACTGGGCCAGATCGTGCTTGAGGGCGCCCATGTCCGGATAGCGGTCTTCCGGGTGCTTCTGCATGGCGCGGCACAGGATGGTGTCGATGCCGGGAGGGGCCTGATCGCCCAGGACCTCGTGGAGTGGGGTCCACGCACAGTCCAACGCCTGAGACAACGCCTGGATGGCGCTCGGGCCGGGGTAGGGAGGCTGGCCGGTCACGCAGTAGTACAGGGTGGCTCCGAGCGCGAACACATCTGTCCGGGCGTCGAGGGCACCGCCGGAGATCTGCTCTGGAGCCATGAACGCCGGGGTTCCGGTCATGTCGTCGCCGGCCGTGCTGCCCTGGGTCTGATCGAGCTTCACGGCGACCCCCCAGTCCATCAGGTAGACCTCGCCGAACGCGCCCACCATGATGTTGGACGGCTTCAGGTCGCGGTGGAGCACCCCGCGGCTGTGGGCGAACGAGAGCGCGTCGCACACCTTGAGCAGGATCTCGATCATCTCGCCGATCCGGTCGGGAGAGAGCCGCTCGTCGCCCGCGTCCTCGACCAGGCTCGCCAGGGTGGCGCCCTGGACGAGCTTCATGTTGATGAACCAGTCGCCCTCGTCGGTCTGGCCCACCGCGTGGACCGGCACGATGTTGGGGTGCTCGAGCTGCCCGGTCATCCGGGCTTCGGTCGTGAACCGCTCGATGTGGCGCGTGCTCGTGTGGTATCGCGGCTTGAGCACCTTGTTGGCCGTGAACCGATGCAGCACCCGGTCGTACGCTCTGAGAATGGTCGACATGCCTCCCTCTCCGATCTGTTCGTCGGGTCGGAAGCGGTGGGGCTCCACATCGGAGGGCGTTGCGGAGTCCGGAGTCTCGCCGGCGTCGGGGTCGCTCACCGCGTCACGATACGCGATTCAGCGGACTTCGACGACCACCTTGCCGAAGTGAGCGCCGGACTCCAGGTGGGCGAATGCGGCTGGTGCCTGTTCGAACGGGAAGACCTCGTCGACCACGGGCTCGAAGGTGGAGGCGTCGATGGCAGCAGACAACGCCTCCGTGTGCGCACGGCTCCCCACGAAGATGCCGGCGATGTGGATGCTGCGCATCAAGGCGTGGACCAGCGGGACGTCTCCCTTGGCGCCGTCCAGGACGCCGATGAGGGCGATGGTGCCGCCTACGCGAACCGCACGCAGACTGTTGGCCATGGTGCCCGCGCCGCCGACCTCGACGACCGCATCCACTCCGGGCTCGGCGGCTCCGTCTCGGCCCGATCCCCGAACAGACGCGGCCCAGTCGGAGAGATCGCGCCCCCACCTGTCGTTCGTGTCGTACCGCACGGTGTGTTCGGCCCCCAGGCTGCGCGCGCGCTTCAGCTTGTCGTCCGACGAGGAGGTGATGGCGACCCGGGCTCCCATGGCCTTCGCGAGCTGCAGTGCGAAGATCGACACCCCGCCCGTTCCGAGGGTGGCGACCGTCGATCCGGCCGTCACGCCGGCCGTTTTCAGGGCGTGCCAGGCGGTCACTCCGGCGCAGGGCAGGGTGGAGGCCTGGGCGTCCGACAACCGGTCGGGCACTCCGACGGTGGATGCGAGCGGCACCACCCGGTGGGTCTGCAGCATCCCGGGCAGAGGTCCGCCCAGGGTGGACTTCAGGTGCGCCGCTCGTGGTCTCCCGTCGAGCCAGTCCTGCGCGAAGATCGCCATCCGCCGTTGGCCGACCAGCGCGGAGTCCACGCCGTCCCCGACGGCGTCGATCACGCCCACACCGTCCGAGCAGGGAACCAGCGGCCGGGGCACCCGCGGATCGTAGTGTCCGCGGATCATCAACAGGTCGCGAAAATTGAGCGAGATCGCGCGGATCGCGAGGCGAACCTCTCCCGGACCGGGCTCGGGGACCGGGGTCTCCACACGCTCCAGGTGGTCCAGTCCGAAGTCCCGGAATCGCCACTGCTCGCCCATGCTCGCCTCCTGTCGGGAGATTCTATAGGGGCAAGCATGAGCCCGTTCTGTCTGCTCCAGCTGCTCGCGTGTCCGGCACCGTCGCCCGCAACCGGCGAACCGCCGACGCCCGACGCGGACACCGCCGACACAGGCGACCCCGTCGACAGCCCTGCGGACACGGGCGATTCCGACACCGGATCTGTGGAGTCCACCGGTGACACGGGCGTGTTCGTGCCTCCGATTCCGCCCGCCGATCTCGAACGGTGGATGACCGGCGATCCGGCCGACGCACCCGTCGTTCCCCATGGGCCGGGCCTGATCCTGATGGGGGGCGGCGTGGAGCCCGATGCCGCGTTCACCTGGTGGCAGCCGCTGGTGAACGGGGGCGATGTGGTGGTGCTCCGAACCAGCGGGTCCGACGGCTACAACGCCTACCTCTACAGCGAGATCGGGGGCGTCGACAGCGTCGAGACCCTGCGGGTGGACACCCGGGCCCTGGCGAACGACCCCTACGTCGCCTGGCGCGTGCAGACCGCCGAGGCCGTGTTCATGGCCGGTGGCGACCAGTGGACGTACATCGACAGCTGGAAGGGCACCGCACTCGAAGACGCGCTGCACGACACCTGGGCGCGCGGCTCGGTGGTCGGGGGCACCAGCGCGGGGCTGGCCGTGCTCGGCGACCGGGTGTTCTCGGCGGAGTTCGGCACGGTCTACCCCGACGAGGTCCTGGACGACCCGTACAACCCGTACATGGCGTTCGAGGACGACTTCCTGAGCCTGGCACCCCTCGAGGGATGGGTGACCGACAGTCACTTCGTCGAGCGGGACCGCATGGCGCGCCTGCTCGGGTTCGTCGGCCGGTGGATCGAGGACGGTGGCCCCGTGCCCGCACGTGGCATCGGGGTCGACGAGCAGACCGCCCTGGTCGTCGCTCCGGATGGTACCGGAGAGGTCGTGGGCACGGGGTCGGTGTACGTCATCCGCTCCGACAGCCCCGCAGACACGTGTGTTCCGGGCGCTCCTCTCGTGATGCAGGCCCAGCTGTGGGCCCTGTCGGCCGGCGACACGCTGAGCCTGCCCTCCGGCGCGACCTCGGTGCCCGTCCAGACCCTGTCCGCCGAGGCCTCGGTCCTCACCCCGGCCGACCCCTACTGAACCGTGGCGCTGCACCACCCCGCGATGCGCGAGGTCGCCCGGGTGCTCGGTGGGGTCGCTCGATCGTCGCGGCGCCTCACGGGGGGCGTCTCCGCCGAGGTCGTCGCCCTCGAGCTCGAGACGTCGGACGGCATCGAACAGGTGGTGATCCGCCACCACGCGCCCGGCCCGGACTGGAAGGACGCTGCGGCGGTCGTCGACGCCACCCGCGTCGAGCACGGCGTCATGGGGGCACTGGCCGACGCAGGACTGGAGGTTCCGCGTCCCGGGCTGCTGGACGTCTCGCAGGCCGTCCTGCCGGGGCCGTGGTTCGTGTTGCCGTTCGTGGAGGGCGTCGTGAACACCCCCGAGCTCGCGTCGCAGCCGGGGTTCGATGCGCAGCAGGAGCGGGTCGCCATGGCCGGGTTCCTCCGCCGTCTTCACGCCCTGCCTGTCGACGTGCTTCCCGGCTGGGTCCTGGGTTCTCTGGAGCGCCGGACCGATCCCGTCACCCTGCTGAGCGGCCTGCTCGCCGAAGGGCACGAACCGCTGGCCAGCCCGGTCCTGGACTCCCTGCGGAGTCTCCTCGATGGGGAGTCGGCACCGTTCGACGAGCCCCTCCGGATCCTGCACGGCGACTTCTGGTCGGGCAACCTGCTGTGGAAGGACGGGCGGCTCGTGGCGGTGCTCGACTGGGAGGATGCCGCGGTCGGAGACCCGCTGGCCGACCTGGCGGGGGCGTACGTGGAGCTGGCCTGGCGGTCGGGAGAGGGGGCATCCGACGCGCTGCTACGGGCCTGTTCGGCGGGTCGGCCTGCAATCGACCCGTTCCGATGGGCCTGCTGGGGGGCCTACATCGCGGCCGCTGGCCTGGCGTGGATGGGGCACTGGGGGCTTCCAGCCGACCAGGAGGCTCATCAGCGCGCGGTCAGTCGTCGGCTGGTCGAGGGGTTCGCCCGGACGATCACGGCGGCTCTGTCCCCCTGGACCGGCCCGCGGGTGTGACGCGGTTCAGGGAACTCACATGCGTACCGCCCTCCGAGTCTTCGCCGTCCTCTTCGTCACGAGCTGCGCTGCGCACCTGGATCGCGGTGCCGGTCGTAGGAGCAGAGGTCGGCGATCACGTGCTGCTGGGGCAGGGAGAAGCGCGGCGAGACGTGGAGATTCCCGAGATCGGCGAGCGGGCCCCGGCCATCGTCGACATCGCGCACATCCAGGTCGTCGACGCCGAGACCGCCGCTCAGGCTGTGCGGTCGGCTCGGTGCGCGAAGGGCAGCGGGTCGCGTTCCGTGGGGTGCTTCGGCAGGACGTCGATCTGGGCTTCGGGTACACCTACGCTCGGTAGCCACGGAGTCACGAAGCGACACGGAGATCTGCACGGAGCCCGTGTTCGCAGGGCTGTTCGTGCTCTGAGTCTCTGACGACGCTGTCTCTGGCGGGGCCTCCCACGATTGGTCCGTTCGGCCTGTTCGGCCAACCTTGTCCGCTGTGGCTCTGTGTGTGCGCCCGAATCTGCCTGGCGGAATCGCTGGCCTTCGCCGCCCGGGGGGGCCAAGACGGGCCGGGTCGACGTGCGGGAGTGGCTGCTGGAGAGGCTCGGGCACACGCACAGAGTCACAGCGGACGAGGATGATCTGGATGGGGAGCGGGTCGATCGGCGAAGGCGTGCTGGTAGACAGCGTCGTCAGAGCCTCAGAGCGCCAGCGCTCCCGTGAACACGGTGTGTTCGACGTGTTTCGTCGATGTCCGGTGGATCCGCCCGTGAGGCGCGTCTCTCCGGTGAACCTCTCCGTGCAGTCCTCGGTGTCGCTCCGTGACTTCGTGGCAACGTTGCGCTGAAGTCCGTTCATCCGCCTGTTTTCAGCGAAGTCGACCGCAGCTGAACTCGCCATCTTCGGAGCAGCGCTGCCGCTCGGTAGGTACCGTGCTCGCTGTTCGGGCGCTCTCTACCGGCGGTACGCAGACCCCAACGCAAGAACGCCCTCCAAGTGGATGGCGCTCGCGGAACCTTGGATGTTCAGTTCCAACATCCAAACTACGGCTTGGATGTTCAAAGCCAACATCCAAACAGCGGCTTGGATGTTCAATACCCAACATCCAAACAATGGCTTGGATGTTCAATAGAGTGGGCCTTATTGGACGATGTTCGAACCTGGGCAGGTGCTCGGGAGGGCTGGAGTCAGGGCGACCTGGACCACTTCCGGTCGGTCTCGTCGCGACCGGAGCTCAGTCGCAGAGTGCGGGGTCCTCGCTGAACACACCGACCCGGTTGATGGCGAGGTCGAAGTCGTTGTGGTTCCACACGTCGCAGTCGGAGGCGACCAGGAGAGGGACGATCTCGACCGTCGAGCCGATGATGTTGTCGTAGGTGTGGACCAGCTCGAAGGCCCCGTCGTCCGCGGCCCAGTAGGTCTTCTGGTCGCTCTCACCGATGACCTGCCGGACCGTGATGGTCTCCACCCCGTCCGAGGGCATGCTCGCCACCCGCTCTCCCAGCCCCAGCGCGTAGAGCGTGTACTGGTCCTCCTGGACGATGTCCTCGAAGCCGTCGACCTGCCCGTGCCAGTCCACGGTCTCCTTCAGCAGGCTCACGTCGGTGGCCAGGCCGTAGAGATTGGCCTGGTCCCACAGCAGGCTCGCCCGCGCGTAGCCGCCGTGGCCGAAGTCGGAGCCAGCGACGTCGATGGTGTACTCGACGGTGAAGGGCGGCGTGACGGGCTCGGCGGTCTGCCAGCCGGCAGAGGTGAAGCACTCGGCCTCGGGGTCTGGGAGCGTGTTGACCAGGTGCAGCTGCTCGCCGTAGACCTCGACCGAGTCGGCGTCCCCCCAGGCCTCGCCGAGCTGGGCCTCGCAGTCCTCACCGGTGAGGAAGGCGTCAGTGTAGAAGGTGTCGTGGATGAAGGTGCCGATCTCGAAGGTGATGTCGCTCGTCGTGGCGGCGTCGACCTCGAAGTTCCCCTCTTCGGCCGAGGTGATGAGGTTGCCGTTGATCTTCAGGTTCTGGAAGGTCACCTCGGAGACGGTGTGTTCGGCATCCCAGCCGAAGATCTCGCTGGGCTGGCTCACCGCACCGGTGGCCGTGATGTTTCGGAAGATGACGTCCGAGAGCTGGCCCATCTCGCCGCCGTCCGGTGAGAACTCGGTCTGCTGGAGGCTGAGGTAGAACAGCCGCCAGTCGGCGTTCTCGATGCGGATGTCCTCGAAGAGGTAGCCGCTCATGTGGCCGGCTCCGCCGTGCAGGGCGTTCACCGCGGAGAGGTTGATCTGGTCGGCGGTGTGCTCCATGTGGATGATGTCGATGTCCTGGACCACGAAGCCGTGGTTGTCGGTGGGCATGTTCCAGCTGATCTGGAAGGGGGCCCCGTTCTCGAGCTGCCAGATCACGATGTCGCGGACGGTGGTGTCGGACTCGTAGAGCTTGAAGGCGTCGTCGTTGACCTTGACGAAGCAGTCCTCGATGAGCCCGCCGGTGCCCACGTAGATGCCGTCGGTGGAGTACCACCAGCTGATGAGCTTGGTGTTGCGGACGACGTTGTCGGCCCCGTAGAGCAGCATGTTGTAGAGGGGGGACTGCACCAGGGTGATGCCCTCGACGAGGGTCTCCTTGGCTCCCCAGAAGTTGATGAGGTGGTCGTAGTCGGTGGAGCCCTGCGGGTAGCCCTCGCCCGAGAGCACACCGCGCCCACGGATGGTGATGCCCTCCTCGTCGGCCAGCGCGTCGGGGCTGCCCACGAGAAGGCGGCCGTACACGACCGCGCCGCCCTCGATGTAGACCGTCTGGCCCGAGCTCAGCGTGGTGTCGCCGATCTCGTGCCGCCCGGGACCGAAGTACAGGACCTCGGGGTCGTCGGGGTCGGGTACGTCGGTCTCCAGCGCGTCGCCGAAGACGAGCATGGGGTGCGTCGTGTCCCCGTCGAGCTCCACGGAGACCTTGCGCGGCCGCTCCAGGGTGAAGGTGCAGTCGTTGCCCGAGACCTCGGTCTCGATGTCGAAGCTGCTCGGCAGGACCTCACAGGTCCCGATGGCACCCTCGCTGAGCTTGGTGACCGTCACCGTGACGGTGCCCGAGAAGGAGAACGTCGTCCACGAGGTGGTCAAGCTCGCGTTCGTCTCCTGCTGGCGGTTGACCTCGTAGACGAAGCTGTCCTGCTCGGTGCCGTCCTGCTCGACGGACACCGCGTAGTAGCTGCTCGCGGTGACGCCTTCCGGTCCCGGGTAGGTCACCAGGATGCTGGTGTCATCGGTGTCATCGGTGTCATCGGCGTCATCGGTGTCGTCGGTGTCATCGGCGTCGTCGGTCTCGTCGGTCTCGGTGACTCCGCTGTCCTTGGGGTCGTCTTTCGGGAGAGGTGCGTCCCCCGCGCGACAGCCCCACAGGCTCGAGAGCAGGACCAGGGAGGCGAGCGGCATCGACCGTGTGTTCATGGGGTTGTTCTCCTCAGAGGCGATCGTTGGTGTGAGGGTCTTCTGAGGGTGTCCGGTGAGAACTCTATGACCTGCCCATCGTGGTGCTGGCAAAGCAGTGCTTCAGCAGGCTCGATCGATGGTGGCCTCCTCAGACCCAGATCAGCACCCGCCCTTCGATCGAGCGTCGGGTGTCGTGACCCGCCGGGAGGCCCTCCTGGAAGAACGCTCCGTGCACGTTCGCGAAGAAGCGGTCGGCGCTGTAGTGGTGGAAGAGAACGAGCTCGTGGGGCGTCATCTCGGAGAAGTAGAAGTAGCGATGGCCGGGGTCGAAGCGCAGATGGGCACCCAGGTTCTTGACCGCCTCCATCTTGCCATCGACCTTGTGCTCGAACCACTGCTGCATCGGAACTTCGTGTTCTGCTCGGAACGTCGAAGCATCCAGGAAGAAGAGCGGGTAGTCGTACACCGGTGTGTGCATGTTGATCGGCTTCCAGACGCCGATCATCCTGTGCAACCGCAGCCCGTCCTCCTCAGCGGTTTCGTGACCGTTGAACGCGTTGCGAGCGGCATCGTCCTGGAACCAGTCCAGGTGCAACGCGTTCACAGCCGGCGGGTTCGCGACATCGCCGCCTCGCGTGAGGAACGGGGTGAACGAGACCTTCTTCGCCTCTGGATGCTCGGCTCGGATGAGCGCCTTGAGCTCGGCTTCAAAGATGACCTGCCCGTCAGGAGTGGTGAGATCGGCAGCCTCGGAGGTAAACGGCACGAGCTTGAATCCCTGCTGGTCGTAGGCGGTGTCGCGGTTGCGTGCGTCGAGAATCTCGATGTCATGCGATTCCATCGCCATTGCCAGCTCGACGTTCCGGTTCACACGCCTGGCCTGTTCGGAGTCCGGCTGCGGCGTGGCACGGAACGAAACCATGTCCACGCCGGGCTTGACGAAGCTCATCGTCCGCGTCACGTCGGTGGCGCGCCGCTCGGGCTGTGCGCTGGCATGGGCGGGTGGGTAAGGGGGACCCTCTCTCATCTCGAGACTCGATCTGGCCCTGGACCTCCTGGTCGACCCGCTCGTGATCGCCAGAGCCTCCACGAGACCAGTCCCCCCAGACCGATGCAGACGCCCATGATGGCACCCATCAAGTACCAGGCTCCGGTCACCGCTCCGATCGTGGTGCCGAGACTTGAGCCGACGACGACTCCAACAACGATGGGTGTGCTTCCGTGATGCTTTGTGCTGTCGTGCTTGTTCATCGCCCCCCCCCGACCTGCTCTGCAGAACCAGCCAGCGCCGGATAGTCGATGTACCCCTCGTCGTCCCCGGCGTAGAACCTGTCGAACCGGGGGGCGTTCAGCTCAGCGCCGACGCGAAACCGCTCCACCAGGTCCGGGTTCGCGAGGTAGGGCATGCCGAACGCGACCATGTCCGCCTGACCCTCGCCGATGACGGTGTTCGCGGTGTCGGCCCCGAAGCCGCCGTTGACGATGACCGTGCCGGAGAATGCCTCGCGGATCGCCGGGAGCACGGCCGGTCCGTGAGGGTTGTGCATCATCCCGGCGACTGCCTCAACCACGTGCAGGTAGACCAACCCCAGCTTCGACAGCTCCTGGGCTCCGTAGGCGTAGGTGGCCACCGGGTCCTCATCGGACATGCCGTTGTACGTGCCGGTCGGGGAGACTCGGATCGCCGTCCGCTCCGGGCCGACGGCTTCGGCGACCGCTGCTGCGACCTCGAGGGGGAAGCGCCACCGGTTGGCGATGCTGCCGCCGTAGGCGTCGGTGCGCTGGTTGCTGCCCGACCGGATGAACTGGTCCAGGAGGTAGCCGTTGGCGCCGTGCAGCTCGATCCCGTCGAAGCCGGCGGCGATGGCGTTGTGGGCCGCCAGCACGTAGTCGTCCACGATGCCCGGCAGCTCGTCCGTCCGCAGGGCGCGTGGCTCGACGTAGGGCCTGGTCCCCGACGGCGTGTGGCTCTCCCCGGCCGCGGTGATCGCCGACGGACCGACCGGCTGCTCGCCGTCCTGGAATTCGGGATGGGTCACCCGGCCCATGTGCCACAGCTGCATGAAGATCCGCCCGCCTGCGGCGTGAACAGCCTTGGTGATCGGCCTCCACGCAGCGACCATCCCGTCCGTCCACACGCCCGGCGCGCGGCTCCAGCCCACCGCCTGGCGCGAGATGAAGGTGCCCTCGGTCACGATGAGCCCCGCGGTCGCCCGCTGCCCGTAGTACGTCGCCATTCGGGGTGTGGGCACGTTGTCCACCGTCGCGCGACCGCGGGTCATCGGCGCCATCACAATGCGGTTGCGCAGGGTGAACGGCCCCATCTGGTGAGCGTCGAAGATCGTGGGCATTCGGGCCTCCATCGGTCGGGCACCAGAAACTTAGTCCGTGACATGGGCGCAACAAAGCAGGATGATTGGTCATCTACTGCTCATAAGGATCACAGATGCACGCGCCACTCGGCCTCGACACCTACGTTGCCATCGTGGAGGCCGGGAGCATCTCCGAGGCCGCCCGTCGCCTGGACGAGCCCCGGGCGACGCTCTCCCGAAAGCTCGCCCGGCTCGAGGAGCACCTCGGTGTCCGCCTGCTCCACCGATCCACCCGGCGGATGGCGCTGACCCGCGCGGGCGACGAGCTGTACAGTCGCGCCCGACGAATCGTCGAGGAGACCCAGGCCGCCGAGCGCGCGCTCCGCCGTCTGGACGACGTGCCCCGGGGGCTGCTGCGTGTGTCCATTCCCGCCGGGCCCGACAGCCAGACCTACGGCGAGATGTTCGCCGGATTCCTCCTGGCAAACCCCGAGGTTCGGGTGGAGATCCTGGCCACCAACGCCCACGTCGACCTGGTCGCCCAGGACATCGACGTGGCCATTCGCGCCGGACGGATCACGGACCCCAACCTGATCGCCCGCACCCTGATGCACTCGGACTTCCTCGCCGTCGCTTCAGCCGAGTACCTGCGAGCTCACGGCACTCCGGCGTCTCCGGCCGACCTGGCGTCTCATCGGTGCATGACCGGCTTCGCCGGCGGCGATCGCCCGGCGTCCTCGTGGCCGCTGCGATCCGGGGGCTCCGTCCGTGTCACGCCGTGGTCGTCCTGCAACGACCCCGCCATCCTCCTCGGGCTCGTCCGCCGTGGGCTCGGCATCGCCATGATGCCGGTGAGCTTCGTGGTCGATGCGATCCGAGCGGGCGAGCTGGTGGCCGTCCTGCCGCACGAGGTGGGTAGTCGGCTCGACGTGGCGGCCGTCTACCCGGAGCGAGAGTTCCTCGACCTCAAGGTCCGTGCCTTCGTCGACTACCTGGTCGCGGTGTTCGATGCGATTCCGATTCCCGGTGCCGACGAGTGCGCCGGGCAGGGCCCAGTTCCTGCGTTCCCTGCGTGACCTTTTGCCTGGGGCGCTCGCCAACTCCCGCAACGAAACAACCCCCTCCGGGGTTCCGGAGGGGGTCGTTCGAAGTGGGCGATACTGGATGAAGTTCGAACCTTCTGGGTGGACCCGACGGGCTGGACAGAGAAGGAGATTCAGCAGATCAAACGCCTCGAAGCCACCGTAGAGGCGCTCGGGTGAGGAGGCAGCCGAAACGTCTCCGATCTACCGCTGGCGAGGCATCTGCGAGGCCAGGTGAGAGCGCCAGTTCGCGAGGTCCTGCTGCCACCGCGTCGGCACCGTCGGGTGCAGCCAGACGCCCTCGACGATCCAGGGTCCGATGATGTCGAACAGGTCCGACTCCTGCTGGTACGGCTCCCAGGCCAACAGGTCCTTCCTGAGGATCGGGTGCACGCGGCCGCCGGCCGGGCGCACGTAGATGATGGTGGGGAGGAACTTGCCCACGGTGCCCAGGATCAGCGTCACCGGATCGGACTCGCGGGCGCGGTAGAAGAACGCGAAGCTGTCGGTGGCCGCGGCCTTGCCGAGTTCCTCCGCTACAGGAAGGAACCCTGGCGGGACCGCCAGGGGCTGCGACCAGCCGCCGAGCAGCGCCTCGCGCTCGAGGATCATGTCGATGAGCTGCTGCCGGGACTTCAGCCCGAGCTTCTCGGCGCGCTTGGCGAGTAGCTCGGCGGTGCCGGCGTCGATCCGGATGTTGACGGTGTCAGAAGTAGCCATGGTGTGGAGTCTCCGATAGAGATGCACGCGGAATCCGCGTGCCTCTAAGGTGCACGCAAAAACTGCGTGCGTCAAGGGCGTTTGCTCGGTTCCCAAGTCCGGACCACAACCACCTGCTTCTGCCCACGCCTTCGGACCCCGGTTCTGGACCCGTCTACGCCGCCGCCTCGTCGTCGGCCTTCTGGACCCCCGGGGGGGCGCGGCCACTCCCCCGCCTCGGCGAGCCGCCGCCGCAGCGTCGCGCGCGAGACCCCGAGCGCCTTCGAGGTCGTCTTCAACCCGTGGCCCTGGTCGAGCATCGCGATCGCCGGCCGCAGATCGAACTCCACCCGCGGACGCCCGCAGTGCTTCCCGGACGCCTGCGCCCTACGCACCCCAGCGACAACCCTCTCCCGGATCATCTCGCGCTCGAACTCGGCGAACGCCCCCAGGATCTGAAGCATGAGCCGACCCGCCGGCGTCGTCGTGTCGATCCCAGCATCCCGCACGGACGCGAACCCGACGCCACAGCCGGCGAGATCGTCCAGGACGCCGAGCAGGTGCTGGAGCGACCGTCCGAGGCGGTCCAGCTTCCACACCAGCACCACGTCGAACCGCCCGCGCTGGGCATCTGCGAGCAGGCGGTCGAGGCCCGGCCGCGAAGCCTTCGCCCCCGACACGCCCTCGTCGACGTACTCCTCGACCAGGTCCCAGCCGCGCTGCCCGGCGACCTGCCGGAGCTCGTCGAGCTGGAGGCCGACGTCCTGCCCGTGCAGCGTCGACACCCGTGCGTACAGCGCCACTCGCTTCGTCCGCGCCACGCTCACCCTCCGAGCAGCGCCTGAACGAGCTGCGCCCCTCCGGCGCCACCGCCCGCCCCGAGCACCGCCAGCGGCGACCACGAGCTCGCGGTGCCGCTCGGCCGACGCCCGGTCGTGGGCGTCCATGCGCTCCTCGAGGCGGGCGAGGCGCTCACGCACGGCGACCAGGTCGGCATCGACCCGGTCCAGACGTTGGGGCGCGGCGGACGGCGGGCTCACGGCACCGCGCTCCGAGCCGCCTTGCGGGCCGCGCGACGAGCCTTGCGCGTTTCACGACCCTTCTTCGCTTCGGCCAACGACCACAGCAGGCCGAGCGTGGCCCGGAGCACGGGACCGTCGATGGCCTCGAGGGCAGCGCCAGCGGGACCAGGCACGAGGGTGTCCATCGGCAGTGCGTCGTCGATCAGCTTGCTGACTAGGTCGAGGGCGGCGTCCTTCTCCCAGCCGGCGTCGGCCAGGGCGTCCAGGGTGGCCAGCACCTCGTCCCAGGGGATCTGCTTCGTCCAGGTCGTCTTCATACGGTCCTCGCGGCGGGTTCGGGGAGCCTCACGGGCTCGTCGGAGAGGTCGGGGTCGTTGACGATCCCCATGCGGCGCCGGGTGATGCCGGCGTAGAGGTCGAAGCGGCCGGCCCAGGCGTGCCAGGCGTCGCCGGTCTTGCGCCACTCGATGTGGCTGGCCGGGTACGGGCTGGTCGGCGGCGTGGTGCGGCGGAAGTGCGCCGGGGCGAGCCGTGCGTAGGTGGCGAGCAGGTCCGCGTAGGACACGGCGGCGGCCCCGCCACCGGTGAAGCGGGCGCGCACCCGCCGGGCGAGCCGCTTGGCGAACGCAGGCCCCTGTTGGACGCTGGTGTCGTAGAGCAGGGCCAGGGACCGCTCGGTCGCGACCCCGAGCTCGCGGGCCGCCTCGATGGCGCCCTGGAAGTGCTCGCCGTTCTTGGCGAGCCTGTTCTGCACGGCGATGAAGACCGGGTCCCGTCCCGCGGCCTGGAAGCGCGACACCCACGGCTCCCGCCACAACACCTGCCCACCCACCGGGGCCAGGCTGCCCGCCGCAGTGGTCTGGAGCAGGCTCGGCCAGTCCGGGCCGAAGGTGGTGGCGAAGCGCGCAGGGTCGGTCCGCTGCATCTCCGCGAGCAGCACGCCCAGGCTCCCGGGCTTCTGGGCCCACTGGATGATGCCGAAGGACAGCCCGGCGCCGTCGTAGTTGAGGTTCAGCGAGTCGTGGCGACCCTCGTGCTTCGACACGCGGGTGATGACCCGGTCCATCCAGTCCATGCCGGCCTCCAGGGCGCGGGATGCGGCCTGTCGGCCAGGGGAAGACGCGGCGAGCGCCAGCACCCCGAGGGCACCGGCCCCGCCGAGCAGTAGCAGCAGCGGCTTCGCGTCCTTCACGCCGCCCTCCGCGCCGCAGCGAGCAGGTCACGCGGGATCTTGCGGTCCCACCAGTACTCGCCGGCCTGGGCGAGCTCGGTGAACTTGAGGCCGCTGTCCGGGGCGAGCTCGAGGAAGTGCTGCCATCCGGCGAGCGTGGGCTCGAGGACGACGGCACCGCGAAGGTGGGCACCGGATGCGACGCGGAGCGACCCGTCGATGACCACGGGCACCTTCTGCTGCTGCGCGTACCACGAGCTCGCCTTCGCCATGGCCTCCACGATCTGCGGGCCATGGCGCATCCACACGACGTGCAGCCACGCATCGGACGCCAGCGTCCATCCGAGCGACGGCCACGAGCCCGAGTAGCGGAGCTGGCTCGCGATGTGGGCGGTCACCGCCTTGTCGGTCTGTAGGTCCTCGTCGACCGGCCACGCCGGGTCGAGGTGTCCGGGCTCCAGCCCGAGGGCGACGACCTGGTCGAGGTCCTGCGGCACCCACCGCGCGGAGCCGGCCTGGCGCGCGCCGATGGTCAGGCCCTTGATGCGGCCGAACTCGGCGAGGTTGGTCTGCTCCGGGTTGAACGCGTTCGGGATGCCGACGCGCAGCCCCTCCCAGACCGGCGCCTGTCCCTCGATGGGCACGAGCACGTCTTGCTCGCGGACCACGTACATCCACTTCGCCCACGGCCAGGCGACGGGGTCCATGCGGGCGAGGTCCTTCAGCCGTTCCTCGGCCTCGAGGCGCAGGCGGGCGGACTCGGTGGGGTCGGGCGTGCGCTCGGCCTTGCGGAACCGGGCGTTGACGGACCGGAGCAGGCGCGCGGCGTCGCCGGCGACCTTCTTGCGGGCCTCCTCCTCGCGTCGAGCCTTCACCGCGGCCAGTCGCTCGGCGGTCTTGCCCGGGTCGCGGCTGATGAGGAGCAGGATGTCCTCGGGCCCCATCTCCATCTGGGCGCCGGGGTTGTTCGTGTCTCGCTTCTGCGACCGCAGCAGCTCGGTCATCCAGCCGAGCTTGCCCTGGATGAGGTTGAACCGGAGCCCGTCCTGGGAGCGGCGCGCGAAGTAGTAGTTGATCTCGATGGCGCCGAGCGTGTTGCCCTGGCGGACGCCGCGGCCGTTGCGCTGCTGGAGGGTCGCCGGCTCCCACGGAAGGTCGAGATGGTGGATGGCGCAGGTGCGCGTCTGGAGGTCGATGCCCTCGTAGGCGATGGCGTTGGCGATCACGACGTCGTACTTCGGCGCGATGCCGTCCTCCGGGCTGCCGTTGAAGGCCTTGGCGATGCGCTGGCGGTCGGCGGCGGCCTTCGCGGTCGTCGCGTTGAGCACCGCGATGCGGTCCTTCGGGATTCCGGACTCGACGAGGACCTGGCGCGCCCACTGGTGCACGGCGACGTTGTCGACGAACACGATGTGGCCGCAGGTCCGGTTGGCGGCGACCCGCTCGGCCATGGCGTCGAGCTTGGGGCTGTGGGCGTCGACCTGCAGCGCCGTCTTCCATGAGTAGCCCTCGTCCAGCGACGGATGGATGGCGACCAGCGCCATGCGGGCGAGCAGGCCGAGGATCTGCGCCTTGTCCGAGGGCCGGGTGGACTCGAGCGCGTCCTCGATGGCCTTCACGTACCGCTCGTACTTGTCGTCCTGGTCGGCGTTCATGTCGACCTCGACGACGTTGACCGTCGGCTCCGGGAGCTTGAGGCCGACGTCCTCGGCGGTCTTGAACTCGCCGTAGCGGAAGATGACCTCGCGCAGCTCGTGCAGGTTCTGGAAGCCGGTCACCGCGCTCCGCTCGACCACCTCCATCTTCGTGTCGACGACGGGCTTGAGCTCGATGCGCAGGTAGCGGTCGATGAACTGCTCGGGGTCGCGGATCCCCATGCGCGACCAGGCCTCGTGGTCGATGAACTGGATGAGGTTGTAGAACTCGAGCGGGCTGTTCTTCGCCGGGGTGGCCGAGAGCAGGACGACGCCAGATCCGCCGGTGTGCCGACGGATGGCGGCGGTGCGGAAGTCGAGCTGCCACGCCCGCTTGGAGCCCGTGCCCGCGTTGCCCATGAACCGGGGCACACCGCCCTCGCGGGCCTCGGGCAGGTACAGGTTCTTGAAGTTCTGGGCCTCGTCAACGATGAGCAGGTCGACGCCGATGTCGTCCCAGGCGATGCCCGGGTCGTAGTCCCACGACTCCGGCAGCTCCATCATCTCGGCGACCCAGGCGGCCACGCCCTCCTTGAGGATGGCCTCCTGCCGCTCGGTGAGCTTCTTGCTGTTGGCGGCGTTGCGCTGGCGGAGCTTGACCTCGCGCTGGATGGCCTCGGTCTTCTCGGCGTAGGCGCGCACGGCGGCCTCGTTCATCCGGGTCCGGGCGAGTGCGGTGTAGGTGAGCAGGACGACGTCGAACTCGCCCGCCTGGAAGCGGGTCCACTTGCGCGCCCGGTCCTGGGGCGTGTCGGTGGTGCTGGTGACGAGGCCCTTGCGCTTGCCGCGGGTCATCACCTTGCGCTTCGAGCCGATGACCGCGACCCGGTAGTCGGGCAGCACGCGGCGGATGTCGGCCTCCCACTTCCACACGATGGAGTTGGGCACGAGGATGACTGGCCGACGGCACCAGCCCTCCTGTCGGGCCCGCGCGAGCGTCGCAATGCCGGTGTAGGTCTTGCCGACGCCCACGTCGAAGGCGAGCAGCCCGCCGCGGTTGGCGAGCAGCCGACGGGCGCCAGCGACCTGGTGGGGGTGCAGCCGGATCCCGTCCTTCACCCAGCGGGCGATGGCCAGAGGCTCCGACGGGTAGGTCGGGGCGACGTAGCCCTTGAACTGGCGGTTGTAGGCCTCCTCGACCCGGGCGCGGCGCTCGTCGTCCGAGCCCACCCAGGCGCGGAAGCTCGCGTCCCAGCCCTTCGCCTTCGCCACCCGGATCTCGTCGAGGTTCTCGTCGCGGCGCTTCTTCGGGCGGAACACCGTCTTGTCGTGGTTGATCCACCCGATGCACCAGCGCGCCTCGGGCGCGAGCTCGTAGGCCTTGCCGATGTCCTCGTAGTCGACGCCCTGGACCTGCACGAGGCCGCGCTCGCGCACGAGCTCGACCGCTCCGTAGCGGCCGTTGAGCGTCTCGGAGAGCCAGTCCTGGACGAGGTCGAGGGGGATCCAGCCCTGCCGCGCGGACACGCCCTCGATGTCGTCGAACACGGCGGGCTGGATGACCTCGAGGAGCTTGCGGGCCTGAGCCGCAGCGACGCCGTCGCCCTTGCGCCCGCGCTCGAGCGCCCGGTCGACCCGGGGCCACAGGTGGCCGGACAGGTAGTCGTCCATGGGCAGGACGTGGTCGCCGTCGACCGCCCAGCCGCCGTCGACCAGAGCCTCGATGACCGCGTCGGTGGTGCGCAGCGCGCCGCCCTGCTTGCGGTGGAAGGCGAGCAGCTCGCCGGCGGTGAGCATGCGCGAGGTCCGGTAGAGCATCTCCGCCTGGGCCACGACGTCGTCAGGGCGGCCGCGGTAGCGGGGCTGCCAGGTGGGCTTGGTCCGCAGGCCGGCGATGAGGCGCCCGGTCTTCTCGTAGGCCGACAGGAACCGCTCGGCGCCGGTGACGCCCTTCTTGACCAGGGCGCGGAGCTTGCGGTTCGACCAGGGGTTGCCGTGGGTCGCTTGCCACGCGGTCAGCGCCTCGTGGAGCTCGTGCCACAGGTACTCGGGCTCGCGGGAGTCCTCGGCCGCCAGCGCAGCCAGGTAGGTGTCGACGCGCAGGCCGAGGGCGACGGCGGTCGCGAGCTCGGGCGGGAGGCCGTCGGTCGCGGCGTCCACCGAGCGGGCCACGCCGGTCTTCTTGGCGGGCTTCGGGGCGGGCGTGTCGAAGCGGACGACGCACTGGCCGCACACCTTGCGCTCGACCAGGTCGGGCAGCCGGTTGAACTCGCCAACGACCTGGTAGCCCCAGCGCGGCTTCTTGGTCTGGTCGTCGTCGCCGCCGTCCTTGCCGACCTCGCGGCCGAGGATGTGCGCGGGGAACTGCTCGAAGTAGCCGCCGTCGAGGATGAAGCGGTCGCCGGCGTCGACCTCGGCGAGCTCGCCACCACGCGACCGGAAGAACAGGAGGTCCGTGACGAGCTGGGCGCCGGGGAACAGCCCCGACGGCAGGCGGTAGGCGGCCGACAGGTGGTGGCGCTTGAGCACCTTGTCGCGCAGGGCGACGTTGCGTGCCCCGCGTCCGGTGAGGAAGCCGCCGGGGATGAGGAAGACGCCGAGGCCGTTCGGGGCGAGGAGGTCGAGGGCGCGGCGGAGGAAGTAGGCGTAGGCCTGCTTCTCTCGGTAGTCGCGGACGGGGTCTTCGGTGATCGAGGCGCCCCGTTGGCCGTAGGGCGGGTTCGCGACGACGAGCTGGATGCGGCCGGCGTACTCCTCGCCATGCTCGCGCACCCAGCGCTCGAAGGGGCCGTTGTAGACGGCGAGGTCGGGCCGGATGGCTTGGAGCATGCGGGCCGAGAGCTCGGACCACTCGACAACCAGCCAGCGAAGGGCGTCGAAGTCGAGGCCCGACAGCGAGCGCACGAAGCGGCCGATGCCAGCGGAGGGCTCCAGCGTGAGCACGTTGCCGTCGGGGCCGACCAGGTCGGGGAGCAGCGGCCGGACGACACGGGCCACCTCGTCGGTGACCTTGGACGGCGTGTAGTACTCGTGGATGAGTCCCCGGGCCTCGGGAGCGGGGAAGCCGGTGGGGAACTGGTTGCGGACCTTGTCGATGGAGAGGCCGCCCCAACCCGAGTAGCCGGCGAGGACGCGGCGGTCGGCGGCGGTGAGCTGGTCCGGCGGCGTGCTCGCTGCGACACGCATCGCGGCGAGGTTGGCCGCGGTGCGCTTGGCCGGGGTCCACAGCTCGGGCGGGGCGTCGGTGAGCGTGACGCGGCGCTTGTCGGCCCCGGAGCGGTTCCGTCGCGTACGGATCTCGCGCTCGAGCACGCCGACGAGGGTGCGGCGGTGCCGGGCCAGGAAGCCGTCGAGGTAGGCGGGCGAGATGCCCGGTGGTAGGTTGCCCCGCACGGCGACGGCGATGCGGTCCAGGAGCTGGTCGGGAGTGGCGTTCACGGAGGTCCTCGGGACCATCGTGATCGCCTGGGATCACCGGGGCCAGCGGAATCGTCTCCCCGTTGCTTCCCCGTCTCTGTCAGTTGACCGGTTGACCGGAGAACTCCTTCTGAGGCCGTGGCCCGAAAGAGAAACGGGCCGCTCGGCTGCCCTATTCGCCAAGCGAAGGGATGGAGTCCCACAGATCGAGGGGCGACTTCCCGCTAGCGACGTCCATAGCTCTGGCGGCGATTGTTCCGAGCCCGAGCTTTGCCGCAAGCTTGGCTACGTTTTCGGCGAGTTTGCGAGCGTCGGCCTTTCGCCCGGCGACGTACAGGAAATCGACCTCAAGCATCCGAGCCCGCAGAGCTCCATCGGGCATGCTCGAGTCCTCAAACAGTGATGCCGCGAGATGCAGCCGCTCAAGGGACGCATCAGTCATCTCTTGTTCCGCCTTGGCGAGCGATGGGTCCTTTGGAGCCGTCTTCTCGAAGGCCATTCGATCCTGCAACCTGCATAGTTCAAAGGCGTAGATCGCCTCTGCGAGCAGCCTCTGGTCTCCATGTTCTTGAGCCCTCTGAAAGAGAGCTTCGAAGCCGATGTAGACCTCTCGTTGTTCCTCTACGAGCGCATGCGCGGCTTGGGCGCGCGCCCGTTCAGTAAGCCGGTCAATGCCGAGTTCTTTCGAGATGCGGTAGCTGGCGACTTGGTCCATGTAGATTCGCTGCACCCGGAAGTACCGAGCCTGCAGCAGCAGTGTGTCTGCCTGGATGCTCATGGAGGCGAAACTCGGTCCTCGCCCTCGGATCTCGGTCGCCACAGCCTCAATCTCGTTGACTACCTCGTCGTCCCCACGCACACCGGCACGTTGGAGCCGGTCGAGCTTCGAATACAGCGCCGTGACGGAATCGGGGTATGCCGTCTCGATCTTGGCCATGCGCGTGTCAAGCACATCTGCGGTGATGTGACCCTGCGCGAATCTCGCGGTAGCAGACACGTACTCGGCGAGAGCACGCTTGTCGTCTGTGCTTGCCTCCAACGACCTTGCACGGTCCGCGTCGTTTCCGGCATCGTAGACGAGGCCTCGGCTGTAGTTGAGGTAGGCGGAAACCAACCAAATGTCCGCAGTACGGTCCACCTCGGAAACGAGCTGGAGCATGCGGTCGACGGCGGGACCATGGCCGGCGGCGACCATGGCCAACCCGCGCTCTGTCAGCTGCTGGATCACAGCTCCCAGGTCGGTCACACTGTCGGTTTCGGGATCGAACACCACCTTGCTTTCGAGCGAAATCGCCTGCGTGATTAGCCCTAGCCGAAACCGTCGCAGATAGCGGTTGAGCCGAATGACGTCATCGCGCATCTGGCGGACGACGGACTCCGTGACCACCTCCGTGAACCTGATGGTCAGGGAATCCTGCGTCTGCCAATCCTTTCCGGACGCCTCCCGTTCCTCGAAGACACTCTCGGCCGTTCGGCAATACAGAGTGTCTACGCCGCGAGCATAGAAGACGTACACCGAGGCGGGGTGGTTGAGCAGGTAGTTCAGATTGGTCCGTGCCACAGCGTAGCTGTAGGAGCCGTCCTTGTTCGGGTCCTTTCCCGAGGCCTTGAGCTGAGCGTGGGCGCGGAAATTCGTGGGCGAGCCGCCCTCGTTGAGGGCCTCCACGACCATGTCGACGCCGTAGTCATTCTCCGCCTCCCCCCGCACCAAGAAGTAGGGGTCCTTGAAGAAGTCGCCGAACCGCTGCTTCGACTCGTCCTCGCCTACATGCTCGCTGGTTCGATTCGGTAGGTCATCGAAGGGGTCAGCCACGGTCGACTCCGACATGGGGTTGGTGAGCATACCGCGTGGAATCGGCTCCCACGGAGCGCCCGCATCCGCGTCTACTAGGCAACCTCCCTCATGGCTTCGGAGATTGCTAGGCTGAACGCATCGATCAGCGCCTTGTCCTTCTGGGCATCCGCCTCGACCTCGACGACCTCCCCTGGCCGATCAACCCGCTCCAGCAGCCGAGCCTCCACCCGTCGCCCGCGCTTCCGCCCATCGGCCAGGAACGTCACCTTGTCCGTCGGCCCGTGGTCCGCCGCCGGCACGCGGGACACCTGCCCGTGCGTGCCCTTGAACACCACGCGGTCGCCGACTTCGAACGGCGCCCAGCCCTCCGGCGTCAGCGCCTCGGTCAGCTTGCCCTCGACGTAGGCGATGCGGTCGTAGATCCGGGTCGCCTTCGAAGCGGACAGCGTCGCCGCCTGCTTCCCGGCTTCGGCCAGGAGCTCACGCACGACGTGGTGATGCCCCTCGCCGACGCGCGTGCTCGCCTCGGTGATCAGCCGCCGCGCGTAGGTGTACGCGCTCTCGGTGGCCTTGCGCGGCATGCGCTCGAGCCCGGTGTCCCGCGTAGCCACGACGACAGGCTCCTCCCTCCGCCGCGACGTGAGCGTGGTCTGGCCGGCAGCACAGCTCCTCGCGGCCTTCGCCGCCGACAGCGACACCCGCTCACCGATGCGGCGAAGGGTCTTCAGCGCGTCCCAGCTCTGGCCCCGCACGATGCGGGCGCGGGCCTCCTCGTAGGCATCCGCCGCGCGACGCACCGCCTCGAGGGCCTCGTCACGCTCCGGGCCCCGGCACTTCGGGGAGTCAGCCATCGCGGTCGCGTACCGGATGAGCCGACGGGCGCGCTCCATGACGGCGGGCGTGCTGGTGAGCGTGGTGCGCAGCAGCTCGATCTGGCGCCGCGCCTCGGCGTAGACCTCGGGGTCCGGCTCGTCGTCGTGCACCGTCTCGCAGGTACGCAGGTCCTTCTTGAGCAGCAGCAGGAACTCGCCGACCGGGTAGCTGACCGTCTTGCCGTAGTCCTCGATCGCCTCTGCGAGCCCCTGGAACCCGTTGTCGTCGAACCACTCGGCGATCTGGGCGACAGGCGTGGTCTCCTCCCAGATCCACGACCGCCCCGAGAGCTCGGCCAGGGCGTCGCCCTCGCGGGCCACGGACTCGGCCATCTGGCCCAGGTCGGCCGCGGTGGTCGGCGGGGCGACGGCGTCGCCCTCGTCCAGCGGCTTCGGCGGCGGCGCCTTCCTGGCGTGCTTGCGGCCCCCGTCCCGGACCCTCAGCCGGTCGGTCGGGTTCTTCATCGGCTTGGGCGGCTTGATGGGGTGCTTCGCCGCGTAGGTCGGGTCGTGGGCTGCGCGGCGCCGGGTGTCGCGGAACGAGCACGCCTCGCGGACGAGCGCCATCGCTCCAAGCACGCCGGCCTCGATGGCGGCGGACAGGGTATCCAGGCCTTCGCCCGTGGTCACACCCTCGTCGCCGAACCACTTCTCGGCGCGCTCGAAGGACCAGGACCAGCCGCTGGTCGGGTCGCTCGTGACGGTGAGCGTCCCGTAGGTCGCGAGCTTCCGACGGAGCTCGACGCGGGGGGCGCCGCCGTCGCAGGTCATCGTGCCCGTCCATCGGCCGCGCAGGGTCGTCGGGCCGGCCTTGGGCACCGCCTTCTGCTCGACCTTGATGAGCTTGACCGCGTCGGCCTCGGTGATCGGCGTCTCCGGGCGCTGCGGCGCGTCGGAGCCCTCGCCGCTCGAGCGCCACATGAACGCGCCGTCCTTCTTGGTGACGAGCACCAGCACGCACCGCGCCTCGCTCGGACGCATCACCAGGGCGAACTCCCCCTCGCAGGCCTTGCCGTAGGCGCGGATCAGCCGGGGCTGGTCCTCGATGGGGCCGACGAAGGACAGGCGGAATCGCTTGGGCTTGGTGCGCTTGGCCACGGGCTCACCCCGCCTTCTTCTTGAGGAACATCGGCACGGCGACGGCCCCGGCGGCGAGGGTCAGGCCGCCGATGAGCAGCCAGCCGAGGTTGCTGCCACCGCTGCTCTGGGGCGGCACGGTGGAGGGCTGGAGCGTGCGGCCCTCGCGGCTGGCCTCGACCCGGGCGTCGAGCTCGCGCTCGGCCAGGGCGGTCTGCTCGCGCAGGTTCACGGCGTACTCGTAGGCAGCGATGGACCAGGCGATGCCCGCCACGCCGATCACCACGCCCCCGACGACGACGCCGACCACGATGGGAGCGGCGCCGACCTCGGTCTGGGCGGGCTGCGCGTCGGCGTACATACCGGCGGCGAGGTCGTGGTGGCGCGCCTCCATCGCCCGGTACTTCGCATGCAGCGCGCGGTCCTCGGCGGTCTGTGGTGGGTTGGGCAGCTTGTCCTTGATCCGGTTGAGGCTGCCGCGGGCCTGCCCGAGCTCACGCACGAAGGCCTGGACCCGTCCGAGGTAGCCGGTGGGGTCGGCCCGGATGGCGGCCTCGTACAGGCGCATGGACTCGGTCTGGAGCGCGCTCCAGCCGCTCGACCAGGCGGCCTTGATCTGGGACCAGCTCATCATCGGTGCCTCCCACACCGGCCGTCGCAGGACTCGCAGCCGAACAGGCCGGCCAGATCGTCCTCGTCCACCCACCGTCCGAGCACGGGAGCGGGCAGGAGTGCGGTGTTTCCGTGGCCCGCGCCGGCGGCCGGCACGAGCTGTCGCTGGGGTGCGGGCGTCGGGGCCGGGGTCGGCTGGGCCTGCACGGTGAGCAGACGCTGGGTGACGCCTGGAGCGGAGGCGGGCTGTGCCTGGGCAGGCGTCGTCGCTGCCCGCTGCTGCATGGCCTGCACGAGCTTGGGGACCAGGCGCTGTTCCGGCGGCGTGGCGATGGCCTTGGTCGCCGCACGGACCACCAGCGGAGCGAGCAGCGGCGCGATGCCGAACTCGGAGCGGGCGACGTGCTCGGGCACCTCGGCCACGATGAACAGGCCGGGCTTGAGCTCGATGACCGCCGCCCGGTAGCCCTCGGCCGCCTGGATGCGCAGGTGCGGTCCCATGGAGACAGCCGGACTCCACGGACGACGCCGTGCCGCGGTGGGCTCGACGAGCTCCGCCTCGATGACCTCGGACGGGGCACGCTTCGCGGGCGCGAGCGTCTTCGACGGGCCTCGAGCGGCCTTGCGGGTCAGCCCGCGCCGCTTCTGGGCGGGCGGACGACGACGACGACCGCGCTTGCGACGACGGCGACGCCCATCGCGATCGATGCGCCGACCGAACTCGTCGAGTCCGGCGAACTGGTGCAGGGACAGGGCGCTCTGAAGCTTCATGCGGTCCTCCAGACCGCCTCGGCGGTGGTGGTCTCGGTAGCGATGGCGGCCCAGCGACGGCGCACGTCGGGCTGCACGGGCCCGTTCATGCCGAGCCGCTTGCTGGGGTCGTCTCGGTGCCAGGTGGTGCCGACGCGGTAGCGGACGACGCAGTGGTACAGGCCGGGGCTGTCGACCCCGGTGCGGGTGGTGAGCATGACCTCGGCGGGAATGGAGGTCGGCTTGCGGCGGCGGGCCTCGGCGAAGCCCCCGTCTCCGGGACGCAGCGCCTTCCAGCCCTTCGCGATGAGCTCGCCGGCACGGGCCGAGGCCAGGCCGTCGCAGTCCTCGTGGCCCTGGGCGAGCATGTTCAGGTAGTCGCACCAGGTCTCGTCGGTCTCGCGGCGGTAGACCACGCCCGAGTCGTAGAGTAGCGGCAGCTCCGGACGCGCCCGCAGGAGACGCGCGTTCTCCTGGGCGAGCCAGTTCAGGAGCCGAAGGGCCGCCTGCTCATCGAAGGCCAGCTTCACCGCGATCTTCATCGGGCTTTCCGACCCCGCAGCGGCGCGGTGGAGCCGAGCTGGACCTTGAGACGGTCCACGGTCGGGGCCTCCATGCCCTGCGGCTCGCTGCGGGCGCGCACGTAGCGCATGACCGCGGGGGTCTGGTTGCCCCCGCCCATGTCGTTGATCTGCGGGTAGTTGACGAGCTTGAACGGGTTCTCGCCGGGGCTGCCCGTCCACACGGGGAACCAGTTCTCGGCGTCGGCGGACGTCTCGAGGATGACCTGGATGGTGCCGTTCGCCCCCGTCCACGCGCCGGTCGCGAGCACCAGCACCGCCTGCTCGTGGTCCGCCACGCCGTCGACCGGCAGCGGGTTGAGCGCGATGGTGTCGCCGACGATGGGGTCGGTGCCGCCGTCGGTGACATCGAGGAGGGTGGTGAAGTCGCGGTAGAGCATGGAGGACTCACAGGGAGAGCAGGAAGACCGCTCGGAAGTCGGAGACGTTGTTGGTGAGCATCTCGACGGTGCGGACGCCGCCGACGGGCACGCCGTCTGCGGGCTGGTCGGAGACGAGGAAGCTGGACCGGGTGACGCCCAGCCCATCGAGAAGACTGACGAGCGTGCCGGCCTTGAGGGACGGGTTCGCGAGCTCGATGCGCAGGCGCTCGGCGAAGGGCGGGACCGCGAAGCTGGCGGGGTTGCCCTCGGCCACGTTCCCTGCGACCTCCCACTGGTTGCGGCCAGGCGCGAAGCCGTCGGCGACGGTCACGCCCACCCGGTTCGGGACGTTCGCGAGGTTGGCGGCCCGGAGGGTCAGCGCGTTGGCGAACACGCTCACCCGGGTCGCCGAGGCCACGGTGACCGTGGCGCGAGCACCGGAGCCGGTGCCCGCCGCCCACACCAGCTCGAGCTCGAAGGGAAGCCCGTTGCGGCTGAAGGCCTCGACGATGCGCCAGGTGCCCGCACGGGCCTCCGCGTTCAGCAGAGGCTCGTGGCGGACCTCGAGGGCCTCGACGTCGCGCGGGGCGAGCTCACGCCCGTCCGACCGCGTCGACAGCTCCTCGGGTCCGCAGCGCACACGTCCTCCTCACGCCGCCGTCAGCAGCTCTTGTTCACCGGCTTCTGGCCGATGAGGGTGGCGGCGAAGTCGCCGGCGCCCGCGAGCGAGCCGTTGACGGTGACGTCCAGGCCGGCCTTGAGGCTCTGCCCCTTGAGCAGACCCCGCAGGAAGCTGTTGGACGCGAACACGCTGACGTCGATGCCGTCGGAGTTCGACCACACGACCCGGTCGCCGAAGAAGATGCTGGTGACCTTCGCGCCGGCCGCCGAGCCCGTGAACGTGATGTCCTGGGCGCGGAAGTCGTGCTGGAGGCGGATCTTGACGCTGGCCGAGCCGGCGGCGTCGAGGGTGTCGGTGCCGCCCACGGCGGTCATGCCCCAGGTCATCCCGGACTCCTTCGGCTTGGGGGTGGTGGGACGGCGACGGCGGCCCCCGGTGCGACCGCGACGGCGGCCCCGGGCACCCCGTCCCCGGCGGGAGCGGCGGCGCCGGCGACGCCGACGGCGGCGGCGACCGAACTCGTCGTCCTCGTCGTCCTCGCCGAAGTCGAGGCCCTCGAAGTCGTCGTCGTCCTCGTCGCCGAAGTCGTCGTAGTCGCCCTCGAAGTCGTCGTCCTCGTCGCCGAAGTCGTCGCCCTCGAAGTCGTCGTAGTCATCGCCCTCGATGCCGTCGTCGTAGCCGAACTCCCCGGCGAAGCCGGAGCGGCGGAGGGAGTCGGTGTCGACCACCAGCTCGCCGGTGGCGGGGTGGCGGTAGACGCGGGCGTGGCCCAGGGGGGTGAGGTTGCGCGGCATGGTGTGGTTCCTCGCGGTGAAAGCGGGTCAGGGAGAGGTGGAGATCAGTCGTCGTCGCCGGAGCGGACGAAGCGGTTGGGCCGGCGGCGACGCCGACGGTGCGGACGGGCCGGGCGGCCCTCGAAGTCGTCGTCGTGGCCCTGGACGGAGGCGTGCATGGGCACCGGCTCCGGGGTGAGCAGGACCTCGCGCACGGGCCCGGCCATGAAGGGCTCGGGGAGCATCGGCACGCCCTGGCCCTGCATCGTGGTGGGCTGCGGGACGGCGGCCGGCTGGGGCTGCGGTGCCTGGGGCTGCCCGCGCTTCTCGGCGAGCGTCTTGCCGGCGTTGACCGCGACGGACGCGAGCCAGGAGCCGAAGACCCCGTTGCCGAGGGCCAGGGCGTGACCGCCCGCGTTGCCCTTGCCGGACATGGTCTCGTACAGGCCGTAGCCCTGGGCGAGCAGCCCCACCGGAGCGCGCAGATCGACGTTGCCGATCTTCAGCTTGTCCGAGCCGAAGTAGCCCTCGGCCATCGATGCCAGGAACAGGCTGCCCTGGGTCTCGGCGGTGTGGATGACCATCGCGCCGGTCTCGGCCATGGCCTCCTTGGACTTCTGGGCCTTCTTGGTCAGGCTCGAGATCTTGCTGACGGCCTGGGACAGGGCGCCCTGAGCCTGTCGGTCGGTGACCTTCTCGCCCTTGACGGCCTTCTGGAGGGGGGAGCTGCTGGTACGCGGCATGGGTGGGTCTCGCTTGCCAGGAGTGATGGCCGCCGAGGGTCCGGCGACCGGCTTCGAGGTCAAGCTAAAGCGCGATGATCCTGGGCTTCCAGCGAAACCGTCTCCCCGTTCGAGGCGTGGAATCGGGGAGACGGAACGGGGAGAGGCCGACCCCTCGACGGGGAGGTTCCGCCTCCCCGGTCGGCTGCCCGCGGGGAGACGTTTTCGGGCCCTCCTCCCCGCTGATCGAGAACCACGCTTCCCCGCGTGGAAAGCTCGAGAACGACCCTTCGCGGCGGATCTCTCGGCTTGTCATGTCACTTGTCCACCGGGGAGGACCGCTCTACCTTGACAGTGCGACAGCGGAAGGAGGCCCGTGGGGCATGACAAGTACGTCTTCGATGGAATCGAGCCCGTAGAAGAGCGCATCCGCCGCCTGGACGAGGACGCCGCGTACGTCCAGGTCTGGGACCGCACCGACCGCAAGAACGAGCAGAACCTCGGCCGCTTCGACCTCACGCCGAGCGACGCGCTGCCCTACCTCGACGACCCGCTGGAGCCGGCGGAGCTCGACGAGGAGGAGGACGTCGACGACGACCCGTGGGGCATGGGCGAGGACCTGGACGAGCTCGAGGAGGACCAGCCGCCCCGGCGTGCGTCGTCGACGATGGACCTCACCCCGCGCCAGATCGCCGAGGCCGCCATCCGCTGGCTGCGCGAGCTCGCGGTGAGCAACACTGTCGGCGAGGAGTGGGCCCGCTACCGCGTCCGCATCTACGGGCCGAAGGGCATGAAGACCCTGCACACGGGCACCTTCATCGTGCGCAACCCGGACCACGACCTCCAGGTGCCGGTCTCCGCCGCGATGCCCTCGCTCAAGATCCCGCAGCCGAGCTTCGAAGAGGCCGCTTCGGCCGGAGCCTCCAAGGGCATCAAGGCGCTCGGCGACTACTACGCCCAGTGGGGCCGCATCGTGCTCGGCTCAGTGGGCCAGCTCCAGGGCGTGAACAACCACATGCTCGCCCGCCTCCACCGCCAGCTCAACGAGAGCCGCGACCAGGTGGACCAGCTCGTCGGTGCCATCCTCGAGAACCGCTTCAACGAGCTCCAGATGCACGAGGAGAAGCAGGCCACCGAGCGCCAGGACGACGCCCGGCACGCGCTTGCCCGGGAGGCCCTGTCCCAGCTCGGCGATGCCGCCAAGGTGTTCCTCACCGCACGCGGCGTGAGCCCAGAGATGGCCGACGTGCTCGCCGTGCTCGGCAACAGCCCCGACCTGATGGGGGCGCTCAACGACCCCGACGTCAGGGCGCTCATGCAGGACCCGAGCAACCTCACGGGTCTTGCTCAGATGCTCAAGGCCGCAGGAGCCCAGGCACGCGCCGCCCGCGAGGGTGCCGCGTCTGCTCCGCCGCCCGCCCACGACTCCCAGCCCCAGCCCTCCGCGGCCGGCTGAGCGACCCACAACCCGCGGTCGCCCCGCGTGGGCGCCGCACTGCATGGAGGCAGCGATGCCCCGACTGACCCAGGCGCAGCCGCGCCCCGACGCCACGCCCTCGTTCCTCTCCGTCGCCAAGGCCTTCTACGGCCCGGCCTTCTCCCCCCGCCGCAAGTCCGAGCTCGCCGAGGCGATGGCCGACTGGGCGGAGCTCACCCCCGACGAGCAGTCCTTCGCCATGGCCCACCTGCACTACCTGAACCTGGTGGCGCAGGCTGGGACGCAGCGGCTGCTGGCCGACCTCCGCGAGCTCCTCGAGGAGCTGGTCGAGAACGTCGACGATGCCCTCGATGACCTGCCGGGGCTCGACGACGACGCGAACTCGCCCGACGCGGAGGAACTGGTGGAGGAACTCGACGACGAGCCCACCGACGACGAGGTCCCCGACGGGTACCTCGTGGAGGTGCCGCCGCTGGAGCCCGAGGACGACGAGCCGTCGGGCGAAGAGGCCGACCTGACCGACGACGAGGTGCCCGATGACGCCGCGTAGCGTGGTGGCGGCGCCCGCCGCTGATGATGGGGCCATCCGCGTGAACCTGACCCTGCCGGTGACCCGGCTCGGGTTCGGTCCGTTCAGCTTCGACCCCATCGAGCAGATGATCGGGTGCCCGCTGGCCGACATCCTCGAGTCGCTGATGACCGGGCCGACCTACCGGCGGCCGTCGGCGACCGGGGCGGCGGTCGAGGTGTACCCGCTGGCCCTGCCCCGTGGCGAGGGTGCCAGCGTGCCGCTCGGCCAGTGGGGGGAGATCGGCTTCGCGAACCGAGATGGCTTGCTCGCGCTCACGGTGCCGTGGGGCATGTCGGGCTGGATGCGCGGCAGGCTCGGGGATGCGATCGTGCGCGGGCCGGAGCCCGGGCTGAGCCTGGACGGGACGGCGCGGGTGGCGCATGCGCTGGTCAGGCTGCGGCCCGGGATGGCGGCGAGCTTCCCGTTGGGGGCGCTCGGTGAGGTAGGGATCGAGGCGGGGTAGCGATGCGGGCGACAGGTCGGTTCGACCCTCGCCGCCGGGCGGCGAGGGATTCGTTCAGGTCGGGCCGCGGAAGTGCCTCATCATGTTCACCATGAGGTCCATCCACACCTTCTCCGGTCCATAGAAGCCCGCGTTGAGGGGCTCGCTCTCGGTGTCCTCGTCGTAGAACAACGCCGGAAGCGTGAGCTCGGCGAGTCGCTGGATGTGCTTGGACCAGTTCCGGTCTGTCACACCAGTTCTTGCGACGCGCGCCACCGATGATGCCAGTACATCCGCAGCCTGGAGGGCGGGCGTCTCCTTCGAATCGGCCGTCGAGAACTGGTCTACGTTGCGGAAGATCCCGCGCACACTTCGGCCGCCTACCAGGGGGACATCGACGTGGGGGGCGTCCGGGATGCGGAAGAACTCGACGGTCCGGGCCAACGGCTCCGCAAACTCATGGGTCTGGTCATGGATGATGTCGAACCTGGTTGGCACGGCGTCCATGAACCGGTCGACCTTGCCGATCAGATGCTTGAACGCCGGCACGTTCAGGGCTGCCCACTGCCGATGCTTCGTGTCCTCGTCGTCGTAGGTCTCGTCTGCGACGATGACATCGAGGTGCTCGATGGCCCCCTGAAAACCGTGGGCCAGCCTCGCCTCACCGAGGTCGTTGAGATCGGCGACCAGTGTCTCGAGGACGGCCTTGAACCCGTCGTGCGTCGGGTGCTTGTAGGCTGCGACGAAGGCGCCGAGTGTCCGGCTGCTGACCCGCGCGCTCAGCATCTCCGTGATCGCTTGCCGTTGCGGGATGTCCGAGGTCGGGAGCCAGTCCACGTTCGGCTGGTGCATCGGGTCGAGAAAGACGTCGACCACCTTGCCCGCGATGGAGAACGCACGGTCCATGATGATGAAGAAGGGAACAGCCCCAGCAGCCCCCAGTTGCTCCAACAGCGCGATCGCTCGACGCTGTCCGGCGGCGGATCGCATCAGGCGCGTGCCCTTGATCTCGCCCTGTCCGTCGTTCAGGAACGACTGCACGACCGACTCCACGGAGGAGAGCCTGTCGTGGCTGACGAGGAACCCACCAGCGACGTGGAACGGTTGACCTGCGTCCAGGTAGTTCATCCCGGCGTTCCCGGACTCATCAACATAGAACTGGTGGTTGGCCACGCCTCGCGCCTCCGATCGGGACGGTCGCACGAGCTCTACACCCGGCGCACCTTCTTCACGAACGCCTCTACCACGGACGCCCCGATCCATCGGTTCGTCCGTCCGATCGCCTCCGCGACCTCGATCGCGGTCTCGGCGTCCAGGCCGCCGGCGTCGACGACCTCCAGCATCAACTGGAGACCCCACCGGATCTCGACGTCGGCCTCCTCACAGGCCCGCCGGAGGCGGCCGTCGTTGGTCACGCACACCCACCCGTTGTCGCGGGCGAGGATCAGGCACATCCAGTCCTGGAACGAGAGGCCGCCGCCGCCCGCGCCAGCTTCGAGGAGCTGCTCGAGGGAACCCTCTGCGATCTGGAGCCCGAGCCGTGTGCAGGTGTCCTCATCGACCTGATCGACCTCGTCGAGCACGTCACGCGGGACGAAGACCGGCCCGATGTGCCGAACCACCAGCGCCAGCACCGACTCGTCGGCCTTGGCGTAGTCGATCAGGACGTTGGCATCGACGACGAGCAGCACGGCGACCTCTTGCTACGCGACCCACGAGGCTGCGCGGTCGCGCATCTCGTCGTTGGTGAGGCCCAGGATCTCCGCGCCGCGTGAGAGCGTGATCACCTCACGCTCGACGGCACGACGGACCAGCAGAGCGAGCCGGTCCCCCTGGAAGTCGTGAGCGTCGAGGCGCGCAGGCTCTCGGCCTGCCTCGGCGATGAACCCGGGGGCCTGGAACACCGACTTCGGGACGCTCCGCGGCTCGTCGAGCTTGAGGAGGCGTTGCCCGGTGCGGCGCTTGTGCTCGGCATGGACGCGCTGCCACAGCCGACCGCGCTGGTTCTCGGGCAAGCTCTCTGACACCCGGTAGACGACGGCCCTCCAGCTCACGCGGAAGACGCGCTTGACCTTGAGGACGCGGTCCAGGAGCGACAGCCCGGCGGTGTCCTCCCACTCCCGTCGGAACACCTGATCGGGCATGAGGAAGTGCGACGCGAAGACCTCCGCCTCGCGTTCCTGGTCCTGGTCCTCCTGCTCGACGCTGACGTCGTAGGCGCCCAGGTGAAGCAACAGGTGTCCGAGCTCGTGGACCGCGCTGTAGATCCAGTGCTCGACCGCCAGCCTCTCCCAGGTGTTCACGATGACCGCGGGTCCGCCTTCGTGGGCCGACACGCTCAGACCGAGGAAGGCGTCGCTCGCCACCTTGACCTGGAACACTTTCACGCCCTGCGACTCCAGCAGGCCGCACACGTCGTGGACGGGCTCGCGGGGAGTCAGGCCGAAGTGCGCGCGGGCTGCGGCTGCCACCGCCTCGATGCCCTGGCCACGCAACTCGTCGGCCTGTGCGATGAGCGGGTCGAGGTTGTGTGGCCGGTGCTCGTCGAGCAGGTCCTCGAGCTCGTTGAAGTCGTTCAGCCAGCGAGCCACCTCGACCAGGATCTGGTCACGGCTCTTGAGGCGCTTCAGCGAGCGGAAGCGAACGTGTTCAAGCTGCGGGGTGGGCGAGACCAGCTCGCGCACCGGGACGGACAGGGCGCTCGCGATCGAACGCAGGTTCTCGACCTTGGGGGTCGATCGCCCCTTCTCGATGGCTCTGTACGCGGCGCGAGAGAGACCCGAGGCCTTGGCGACCTGCTCCTGGGTCACGCCTCGGTTCTTCCGCACGCGCACGAGGTTGGTGGCGATGATCTGGGTATCCATGCCAGCCTCCGGTGCTCCTGACCAGAGACTATCCATTTCTACGTTCCACGTATATATGCGTGCCGAGATTTGACGCCCGTTCGCACCGTCAGCGACATGGCGACGGCCCACGCCTCGGGGGGCACCACGCCCCCCGAGGTCCCGCGAGCAGGGCTCACAGGAGGGGCCGCCCGACGGCCTGGGAGCTTGCGACAGCGTGAGCGGCCGCCGGGCGACGAAGCGAGAGTTCGAGACGGAGATCCCCACCGTCCCCAGGAGGTCCCCACCCAGCGTGGGGACCCGAGAAGCACCACGGAACCGAGCTCGTGAGCGCCGGTCCCCACCGTCCCCACGTCGCGGCGACAGGTCGCGATCGCGCGCGAGGCCCGCCCCAACCACGCGCTGGTCTTGCCTTCCGGCAGGAGAGCCAGAGGCGCGGACCGACCCTCCTGGGGACGTGGGGATCCTGGGGACCTGTGCGGAGAATCCGGCGCGAACCGGCGGAAACGCGCCCCCACTGTGGTGGGGCTGCGACGTCGACCTATGCATCGCCGTCCTCCCAGACCTGCTCGCAGGCGGCGCGGTCGATGGCGAAGCAACGCTCCTTGCGGTTCCCAACGGTGACCTTGCGGGTGCGGTGGGCACCGTCGCGGAGCAGCCACCCGCGGTCGAGCCAGGTCCGAACGATGGCGTCGGCGTCGTAGCCCTCGCGAGACAGGAAGCCGCGGAGCTCGGTCGGGAGCACGGCGAGGTAGCGCCAGCCGTCGTAGCGCTGCCACGCGCCGAGCCAGCCGCCAGAGGGGGCATCCTCGGTGCCGCCTTCGAGCTCCTGTCGTCCATGGAACCGCGCCTGCTGGCTGGTCGCCCAGGACAGCAGGTCACGAAGCGCGTCGGCGGCGCGGTCGGCATCCTTGGACGCGCCGGTGACAGCTGCCCAGGCGTGCTCCAGCGGATCCTGGGCAGGCCGGGGCACGCCCAGCACGTCGTGGAGCACCTGCTGTGCGACCTCGAGGCCGGCCACGTACTGGGCGGCGCGGCCGGCGACGGCGTTGCCGTCCGCGCGCGGCACCCACCGGTCCAGGGCATCCCCGTACGCCCGCTGGACCCAGCCTCGCGCGTCGGGCGTGTCGAGCAGCCACCGCACGAGCGCCGGGCCGGCGTGGCCGTGGTGCGCCAGCGTGCCCTCGGTGATGCGGCGCGCGACCCGGGCGGCGTCCACGCTGGCGCCCCCGAACGGCGAGCCCCACAGACACAGCGTGCGGGCCCGAGTACCGCCGTCGTTGGTGAACGAGGTGGCGGGAGCCTCGCCCGTGGAGAGCAGCACCGTCCGCCAGCGTCCCAGGCCGCGCAGCCCGGTGGTGGAGCCCCGGCCCCGTCCGAGGCCGTTGGCCACGTCGTAGAGCACACGGCCCACCTCATCGGGACGGCGGGCGCGCTTGGTGTCGTCGAGCAGCAGGGGAAGGTTGCCCAGAAGCGCTGCAGTGCGCTCGATCCACACCCGCGTCGCGTCCCAGGATCGCAGGATGCCGCCGCCCCGCTCGTCCGGCAGCCCCCACGCCGACGCCGCCATGCGAAGCGTGGTGGTCTTGCCTTCGCTGGTGGGGCCCGCGAAGTCGACGATGAAGTTCGGCAGCGTGGGCAAGCACACCATGAGGGGCGGGACCAGCGACGCGTACAGACCGAGCACGATCGGCGGGAACGGCAGCGCCTCCTGGACCACGCTTCTCCAGCCGTCGAAGGTGCCTCCGGTGACGAAGCCGTCGGCCAGGTCCGAGCCGCCGGCGTCCACGAGCAGGTGGACCTGACGGGTGCCCCACTCGCTCGGCGCGGTCTCGTCGAGCGTCTGGCCGGCGCGACTGGGCTGGCCAGGCAGGAGGTGCGCGCGCCCCCAGAGAAACCCATCGCGCCCGTCCCGTCCCTGCCATCCCATCGCGGAGGACACCCGGGCCTCGGGCAGCGCCTCGAGGTTCGTCGCCTCGAAGTCGGCCAGGAACTGCACGAGATCCCGGGCGTTGTTGGAGTGCACCGGGGCGTCGAGACCCGACAGAGCGACCAGACTTCGGCATCCATGACCTGGGACCGGGCGGCGATGTGCCGTCGCCAGCCCCTCCGGGTGCTCCACTCCAGGTGGAGCGAGGTCTGGCCGTCGGCGACGTCGCGGCAGACTCCAGTGACCAGGACCGGGCGCGAGCTGACGGGGTGGTAGCGGGCATCTCCGCTGTCGTCGTCGACGTGCACACGCAGGACACCGTCGAGTCCCACCTCCCAACCAGGCGGGCACGCGAGCCCGGCAGGGAGGTCGTCGCGTGCCACCGTCTCTGCGAGCGGGCCACCCCCGAGCTCCACGGCCTGGGGCATGGCTCGCCGCGCAGCGCGCTCCGCAGCACGTGCCTCCTGCTTGAGCACGTCGAGGAGGCGGTCGGCCTGCCCCTTGAACCCCCGGCGTCGGCCCAGGTCGGTGATGAGGCCGGTGACGGCCGCGGGTCGGAGGTGGACCGCGTGAGCTCCTGCCTTCACCGCGTCCGTGTCGAGAAGGTAGGCCGACACTGCCGCGGTGGCGGCATCGTTGTCGTCGGCGGCACCAACCACCGACACGAGGGAGCGTAGCGCCGTCAACCCTTCCTCGGCCAGGGCCTCGGGCGACGGGCCGGGCTCGAGCTGGCAGACCTCACGGAGCCAGTCAGCAGGCATCGACGCCTCCTCGCAGGTCGAGGAGCTCGTCGATGTGACCCCACCAGCCGCAGGAGTTCCGATGCTGGCACTGCGCCGTGGACTGCGGACCGGGCTCTAGCCAGAACCACACCGATGGACGGCCGCACGCGGGGCACGTCACCGACTCGGCGCGACGGGCACGGATCTCGGCATCGAGGAACTGAGCTGCGCGTTCCCGCGTGGCTCTGTCGACTCGCAGGATCCGACGAGCCTGTCGTCGTGCCGGGTCCCTGGGAGGTCGAACTGACCTCCGGGCTTCACGCTGGCGCACCGGGGCGACCCTCGGCAGCCGTTCCCAGTCGATGCGCAGGAGGTGGCCGCCTGGGTCGTGATCCAGCGCGGTGAACGGCGCGGTCGCATCGGACACGGCGGGCAGCACGTACAGGCGCGAGGGGTCTTTGCAGGCGGGGTCGATGTGGCCGCCCGACCGCTCGTGCGCCCACTGCCACGCAGCCCTCCACGCGGGTGCTGGCACCGGCTCGTCGAGCACGAGGACCACACGGAAGCGAGGGTGGTCAGGAGCGTGGGACCAGCTCGTGTGGACGAGCAGCGGCCAGTCGGACCAAGGGCCGATCGCCTCGGGAATGCTGGTGCCGTCGTCGTAGTCGAGCACGAGACACGACACCGCGACCACGCCAGCCTCCCCGCGCGTCGAACCGGGCGCGTAGATGGCCGGGCTCCAGCACGGCAGACGCAGCTTGAGCTGCCGGCGCACGCCCTCGCGAAGCTGATCGGCCTTGGCGAGGACAGCCTCACGCGCGTCCTCGGGCGAGGCGGCGGTCCACGCGAGGCGCTCGAGCGTGCGGAACCACCGGCTCGAGGCGGCCCGGCGCGGCGCAGGCGTCCCCGAGAGCACCGTCGACACGAGCTCGTCCAGCATGTCTTCTCGGCGCCGCGCCTCACGCACCAGATCGGAGCGCACCGGCGGTCGCGACGGCGCGAGCAGCTGAACCAGGTCGGGGTAGGTCAGCTCGACGCTTCGCGGGATCACGTCATGGGCGTCCCGGTAGCGGGACATGCCCACGGTGAGGGTGTCGCCATCGACGGGGTGGGACACAGAGCTCATCGTCGCTCCGCGTCGGCAGCGAAGATGCTCGCCGCATCCTCCGGGGTGTAGGGGATGATGAGCAGCTCGGGGCTCCCGTCGACCTCTTCGAGGAACAGGAGAGCGCGGGTCTCGGTCGGGTCGCAGGAGGCGAGGAGGGCCGAGAGGCGTGCGGCGAGCGCGATGGCCCACGAGCCCAGCCCGCCCGGGTCACCGGCGAGGCGAAGCTCATCGGCTGCCTCGGTGAGGGTGGCGGCCAGCGCGTCGAATGGGACGGCGTCGGGGTCCCGGAGTCGAACCTGGTAGTGGGGCGAATGCCTATGCTCGGAGAGTGCATCGAGGAAGCGATCGGCATTGTCGACCAGTCGATCAGCGAGCGCGGCGTCGAGTTCGCGCAGGGTCGGGACCGGTGCCAGCAGGTGTGCGCGGCCGATGCGAAGGACACTACTCACGGCAGCCCCCCTCGACGGCGTCGCCGCACCCCAGCTTCCTGGCGTCCGCGCGGCGGGCCCACTCGGCGAGGAGCCCGTACACGCGCGTGACGTTGTGGAGGATCTCGGTGGCCTTCTCGCGGGTCAGCTCACCGGGCGCGTAGTCTGGGGCGTACACGGCGATGCACTGGTCCACCTGGTGATCGGTGAACTGGGCGGGCACCTGGTGCGAGCCGGGCGGGTGGATGGGACGGGGCATGGAGTGAGCCTCCTGGCTTCACTCCGCAGGCGGGACATCTGAGGTCCCGTCGGGACATTTCGGGTCCCAACATCTCCCCGCGACCGTCTACAGGTCCCAATCCAGCTTTTCGTTCGGTTCATAGCGGTTGTGTGTGCCGCAATCGATGAACCGCTGGAGATGGACCGCGAGGTCGGGGTCCTGCGCCTTGAGCTTGCCCAGGGCCCTCGTGATGTTCTTTCTCACGTTGTCTCGAGCACGTTCGCGGTCCGGGTTCACGTCACGTGACCGACCACCAAGCCCGGTGTTCGCGGCGAGGTCATTCAGGATGAACTCCCGGTCGCGCTTCAGTCGCTCAAGGCTCGCCAGGTCGGCCATCTCCTCGGCCTCCGCGATCTCCTCCTCGAGATCCTGGAGTTGGGCCCTGAACTGCTGGATGGCCTGGTTGTCGAGGGCCTGGTCCACGGACTGCGCCTCTCTCCCGGCAGCGTCGGCTCCGTGGTTGGCGTCCACGCTGGCTGCAGGAGCCTTCGTCTTGCCGGTGGAGCGCCCCACGCCATCGAGCACGACAGATGGGATGGCCCGGGGCGACGCGCGCAGAAGCTCCGAGATGAGCAAGTAGCCGCGACGGTGCGTGTCGTAGACCGGCGGACTTCCAGGGAGCCCCATTCGCCACATGCCGCCAACACGCTTGAAGGTGGGGCGCTGCAACACCGCCTCTGCCTCCACTGCGTCCGGGACTTCTTCGGTCCCGGAGTCAGGACCCTCGACGTCCCGCGTGGCCGGTTCGTTGGCCTCTACGACGCCGTGGACGCGCCGAGCCGCCTCCGAACCCCGTTCGAGACACCGGCCGAGCAGTGAGTGCGGGTGTACGCCGCCGCCGAGGACGTCCCTCGCGCGGCGAGCGAGCTCGGCCTCCATCACGCTCACCACGGCGCTGGACTGGCGGCGATGCAGCTCCCAGAGGCGCCGCAGGGCTTCGTCCTCCCCGCACTCCCACATGTCCTTCAGCCCCGGCAGCGCCGTGGCGACGTCCGGGTAGTAGCCCAGGAAGGCTTCCGGGCTGTCGAGCGCCTGAACGCGCCTGCCCGTCTCGACATAGGCCAGCGGCAGCAAGACGTGCTTGTCGTCTAGGGCGTCCCGGAAGAGGTTCACCTCGTAGGCATCTTCGGAGTCGTCGGCCTCCATGCCTGCCGCGCGCACGGCGAACTGGCGGTCGACGCACTGGGAGCACACCCCGCAGGATGGGTGCTGCGTGGTGGCTGCGCGGACGCTGGCGCAGCTCCGCGTGAATCGAAGCAGGTCCTTCGCGCCAGCGTCGCGAATTCGCTGTGCGACCTCGGCGCGGGTCAGCGACTGGTAGGGGTTCTCCACGGGGAAGGGCCTGTCCGCGATCATGGACAGGATCTCCGCGAAGCCCTGGACGACGCGGGGGTGCACCGTTCGAGTCGCCTGGGCTCCGACGAGCTGCCGCGACAGCGGGGCGTTGACGGCGATGATGCCGTTCTCGTAGAACCGGATGCGGTCCAGGCCGACCATGGACGCGACCGCGCCGGCGATCGACGCGAACAGGAACGACCGAGACCGCTGGTGCGTGTCCTGTTCGAAGACGCGCCCAGCACCCTTCATCTCGACCTTGAGCTCGACGTGCCAGGGGTTGCTGCTGCCCGTGAGGCGTCGCAGGTCCTGCACGAGATCCCGCTGGACCTTCAGCATCTTGGTGGAAGAGCGGCGGGTGACGAGGAGCGTGTTGCGCTTGTGGATCAGCGTAGCCTCGGCGGCACCGGCGAAGCTGTCCATGCCGCCCGAGAAGAGCGACACCTCGTCGACGTGGTCCCACGGGACGAACGTCCGCCCGTTCGAGGAGGGGAGGAACAGGGGGCCCTGGTCCTCGAGGTTGGTTCCGCCCTCGAACTCGAACCGGTAGTGGTCGTCCGAGAGGAACCCCACCGTCTGCTGGAGCGCTCGCCGGACCCGAGGCTGGCTCCAGAAGTCCGGGTCCTGCACGGCAACGCGAAAGCGGAAGCTCCGACGCCAGCTCTTGCCGTTGTCGACCTTCAGCAGGGTGCCTCGGGACGTTCCGCAGTCCGCCGCGAGAACCATCGAAGCCAGCCGAATAAGGTCGCGCCAACGGGCGTCGAGCTTCCCGGTGAGCGAGTCCTCGAGACCGGCGATGTTGACGCGGACCTGGTGCCACGGCCCCTCGCCCGTGCCGAGGCGGAGTGCGTCCTGGGGCGCACCGACGTCGGAGGCCCCTCCACACAGCACCCATCGCTCCGATGCGGGCGCCATCACACAGCCCCGCGGCGGAGCTCACGGCGCATCTTCTTCATCGCGTAGGCGACGAAGCGGCCGGTACGCTCCGGGGTCAGGTCCTTCTCGAAGCGGGCCTTCGAGTACCAGCCGCCTGCAAAGGTCTCGACGATCCTGGCCGCCTGGCGCGCATGCAGGGCGACCGCGTCCTGGAAGTCACGCTGCTCGTCCAGCGTCTGGAAGCGGTGACCCTCTCCGACGTGTCGCGGGAGCTCCTTGCTGACGTAGTAGGTGAGGACGCGCTCGGTCATCCGAGCGAAGAAGTCCCGGGCGAACTCACCGAATTGCTTCTGGGTGGCGATGCGCCCGACCTTGGCCTGGACGTCTCCTTCCACGGGGCCGAACAGGGAGGGACTGTCGTCGCGGGCCAGGTCTGCGAGCGCCTCGACGGCGGCGAGCCTGGCTATCTCCCCGATGTCCGTTCGGGGACTGGCTCCGACCTGGGCGAAGTGGTCCACCGCGCGTCCGACCGCGGCGGCCAGCTCGGTCGACGACGGGTCTGCGGACACGTCGATGCCCAGCTCCCGCAACGCACCGGCGAAGTCCTCACTCCGCGCCGCGTCTGGCAACTGCGTGAGCAGCCACACGGTGTGGACCACCACCGGGTCGGACGCCGCGGAGAAGAACTCCCCCTCGGCCGCATCCACCGTCGCGTCGGCGACCTGGGCCGCCGACCCGTCGTGCTCGACCAGGTCTACGACTTCACGCCACTTCTGCGTGCGGGGGAGCCGACCGAGGCGGATGTGGCCCAACTACTCCTCCAGCTACTCGACCAGCGCCTTCAACAGCGCATCTCGGACGTCAGAGTAGAACTGGATGTCCACCTTGGTCGCCATGTCGTCGCTGAGGTCGTAGAGCTGTCGTCGGCTGGACACGGGCATCAGCAGGCTCGCGGCGCCCCGCTCCACCGCCAGCTCGGCGATGCTGACGGCGTTGTAGACGGGCTCGATGCTGCCGCCGAGGTTGACGCCACCCACGATGATCAGTCCGCCGCGGATGTGCCGTTCGATGAGCGCGCTGCACAAGGCGACCACCATGGCGACACCGAGCTGCGTGCCGCTTCGGCTTGCGTCGAAGGCGCGGAGCTGGACCGAGAACTCGTGGCCCCGCGGGTCGCGGTCGCCGACGAGCTCCTTGGCGCGGGCGTAGAGGTTCTGCTCCGCGTACCGGACGCTCTCCACGAATGCCTTGGGGGGAGGCCGGTTGAGGATCTTCACGCCCGAGCCCGGGCCCGAGTTGATCTCGATCTTGTAGAGGCCGGGATGCTCTTCCATCCCGCCAGGGCTGACCGTCCAGACCTGGCCGGGCGGCATCGGGTCGGTGCCGATGGCGTTCTCGGCGTGCAGCTCGGGGGTCGCGACGAACTGCTCGACGCCTTCGTCGCCCAGGACGTAGCTGAAGTGCGTGTTGCGGAACTCGGCGGCGCCGACGCGCTTCTGCTGCTCCTTCACGCGCCGTCGGGTCTCGAGGGCCAGGCGCACGGCCCACTCGAGTTCCTCATCGGGAACCGCCGGGTCGGGCTGGGGGTACAGCAGCTTCAGCAGGCCGGAGACGGTTTTGTTGGCGGCGTTGGTGTCACGCCCGCTCAGGGCGCCGCCGTAGTGCAGGCGCCCCTGGGCCACGCCGAGGCGAGACTGGCTTCGCAGCCGGCTCATGCACTCCGACCAGAAGTCGCTGACAAGGCCGAAGTGGTCGGTGAACAGCGCCCGGTGGACCTTGGGGATGTCCCAGCCCGGCAGGTAGGCGTGGATGCGGTCCATGAACGCTGTGTCGTTCCGCATCTCCGGCGGCAGGGGGCCGAAGAGGTGGCCGATGCGCTGCTGGTGCTCCACATCGACATCGAAGTTGCCGACGAGCACGATGCCGCCCTCGGCCCGGATGCTCTCCTTGCCACGGCTGAACTCGCCGGACTCCATGTAGCCCTTCATGATGTTGACGCCGTCCTTCTTGTCGAAGGACACGCCAGAGACCTCATCGAAGCAGACCACGTCGTACTGGCAGACCAGCCCGCGTTGGCCGTTGGCGTTGTTCACGAACATGCGGGCGACGGTGGCCTTCCCGCCCGAGATGAGGTGCGCGTACGGCGAGACCTGCTGGTAGAGGTGGCTCTTGCCCGTTCCGCGAGGGCCGAGCTCCACCATGTTGTAGTTCCGCTCGACGAAAGGGACCATCCGAAGCAGGAACATGTCCCGGGCACGAGGAGCGAGCTGCTCGGGCTCCAGGCCGACACTGCGCAGGAGGAATTGCTTCCACTCCTCGGTCGTGAACATCTCGCGGCCGGCGGCGAGGGTGTCCAGCACATCGCGCTTCGAGAGCTGGATCTCCCGGATCTCGCCGATTCCGAAGGGTCGGCCGCCGCGTTCCTGGGCGATGGCGGCGTCGTAGGCGAGCGTGACCTCTGCGTAGAACCCGCCGGTGAGCATCCGCTCGTGCTGGCGCACCAGGGCATCGTGGATGCGGACGTCGTTGAGGCGCAGGCTCGGCAGCGACACGACGTAGGAGTCGGTCTTCGCGTCGAGGCGGGCGCTCACGAGGTCGATGATCTTGACCCGTCCCTGCTCGCGGGCACGAGCCTTGAACAGCTCCTCCTCGCCGGCCCGGACGGTCCGGGTCGAGAGCTGACGCTCGACGATCTCCAGTCCCTCGTCGATCTCCTGCTGGTCCGTGCTCGCGCAGTAGCGGCCGAGCATGAACTCCACGACGTAGGTGGGCACCGGGTACTGGCGGCTGAAGGTCCGGACGAGGTCCTTCCGGACGAGGTACCCGTCGAAGGCGCGCGCAGCGAGCTGGTCCAGGTGGTCGAGCTCCACGGCTACTCTCCTCCCACCACGGTGGTGCGCTTGGCGATGGGCTTGCCCGTGGAGTCGAGTACGACCACACAGGCCGAGCTCCCGAGTTGGTCGTCGTCCTCGACCAGCAGCGAGGCCCTGCCATCGTCGACAGGCTTGGTTCCGGACAGGACGCTGGTGCTCGCATCGTTGGGCTTGATGCGCAGGTCGACCTCGGAACCGGCGGGGGCGTCACTGACGTCTACGCGGCAACGGAGGCCGCGCCAGGTCGCCTCGTCGATGACCACGTGGGCGCCCCCTGCCGCGGCGCTGCGTTCCACTTGCAGCACCGGTGTCAGGCACTCCTGGAGCGAGAGCCCGCCGTGCGAGTATTCGTACCTCGCGCCCCCCTTGTAGGAGCTGATGCCCGGCGGCAGCGCCACGCGGACCGAGGGCGCCCACCGCCAGTCGACGACGAGGTGGCCCTTCGAGGTCGCGGTCGTCTTCAGGACCGCGGCCCGGCCCCAGCGCGTGCTGGCCAGGTACATCGGGAGCTGCACCTTGGGCATCCCACCCGGCACGAGGAGCCAGCCGTGGTCGGTGACGACCGTGACGCGCTTCCAGCCAACGGCGAGCATCGCCTCGATCCGCTCGGCGATCTCGGCGACCTGCTCGTCCAGGCGCCAGGCGAGCTTGAAGCCCTTCTCGTGCCCGACCTTGTCGAGGTCCCCGTGCTCGGCCCAGGCGCGGCCCTTGGGATCGCCCGGGTCGTCGTGTCCGAGGACCTGGTACCCGTTGTCGGCGAGGAGCTTCTGAAACCGGTAGTGCGAGAGCAGCTCGTCGGTCTCGGCGATGGCGGGTGTGAAGTCCTCGTTGAAGTCCTTGCCGGTCAGCTTGTCGGCGATCGGCGACACGGCGTACTTGCAGGTAGGTGTGACGCTCGGGAGGCCCATCCAGCGCGTGCGCATCTGGACCCTCAACCCTCGGGCTTCCAGGCGCTCTCGGAGCCAGTGGCCGACGTCCAGGCGGAGCCCGTCCGCGAAGAAGATGCACTCTCCCTTGTCGGCCTTGACCGCCGCCTTCTCCCCAGGCGCGTAGCCGGGGAAGCCCGCCTCCCCGACCAGCTTCTGGAGTCGTACCGCGGCCTTCTCGAGCCACGGCTGGTAGACGACCTGGATGGCCGTGCGGACGGCATCGACGTCCTTGGTCTTGCGGACGCACCCGAGCGCCGCGAGCACGGCGGCGTCGGCGCGCCAGCCTCCCTCCAGGTAGGCGCGGCCCATCTCGTCGGTGGAGGTGCCACCCAGGTCGGAGCTGGTCACCTCGGCGAGGACCGCGAGGTGGCCCAGCGCCTTGGCGAGTGGAGCGCGGTCGAGATCGGCCCACACCCAACCCCGCCGCGGTCCGTGTCGCTCCTCCAGCTCGTGGAGCCGACCGCGCGCCTCCGACGACGACCGGCCTTCGAGCCCGACCAGCGCCGTGCGGAGATCGTCCTCGGCGGTGGCGTTGGCGCGGGGCCACGACGAGCGATCCGCGAACATCGTCTGGGTGGTCGGCTCGGCCCGGTCGAGCAGATCGGGGAGGTTGGGATAGTTCTTCGGGGCGTCGGCGAACCGGTCCCAGACCTTCTGCCACTCCCCCTGCCGGCCGCCGAGGCGCTCGGCCCCAACCAGGTCGCCGTCGGTCTTGGGATCGAAGTCGAAGGACGACTTGCAGATCGACCGAAACGCCGCCCATCGCTGCGGGCCCCAGGTGGCGGCGGTCTTCTCGGGAGCGTCGAGCCACGTCAGCAGGTCGCGAACCGGATCCGAGGTCAGGAGCTTGTTGAAGTCAGCCGCCTCCAGGCGCCTGTTCTCGAGCGCGTCCACGGGGGTGCGGGCCAGCTCGGGGAGCGCGCGCTGCATCGCCTCGACGGCACCCGCGCTCTGCGCCACGTCCAGGTTCAGACCCGCCTTCGACTTGAGGAACGCCAGCACGGTCCAGTCCCTGCCGTTCGGCTGGCTCCACAGCACGCCGCGGTACTGGAGCTCGGCCAGCGGCTGGAGCTCGCGCGGGCAGCTCTCCATCGCCCGGAGCATCTGGCGGCTCACGCCCGGGAGGTACACGACGGGGACGGCGTCCTCGGGCCACTGCTCGCCTTCCATCGCCCGGACGAGCAGGGCACGAAGCCACACTGCTGGGCCCGTCATTGTGGCGGGCTCGTAGTCGCCCAGGGTCGCGAAGGCCGGCACGAGCTCTCGGACCAGCGGGATGAGGGGCTGCCACTGGCGGGCCTCGTCCGTCCACAGGACGGCGGCCGGTGGCACGGCGACGCTGGTGTTGTAGGTCGTCGCCGCCTGGAGGCTCTGGACGAGGGCGTCGAGGATGGTAGCCGCGTTGCTCATCCGCCTACTTCTCCTCGTCGGCGACGTCGTGTGGCGAGGGCAGCGCCCAGATCGTGAGGCACAGCTCCTGGCCCAGGAGTTCGTACTGGGGTCGCCGACCGCTATGCCGCTCGCTCGCCCCCAGGATGGTCCGCACACCCTCGCCCCGGGACTCCAGGTAGGCCCGACCCGTCCGATCGCTCTTGAGCCGGGAGAGGAAGCTCACAAGGAGCTGGTTGCGGGTGAAGACCCGGTAGGGGAGGCTCTCCAGCGACATGGTGTTCGGAAGGGCACCGGGGCTGTACAGCTCGAGGCGATCGGCGAACAGGAACAGCCGGATCTTCGCGCCAGAGAGGCTGTAGTCCCGATGGGCGACCGCATTCACGACCGCCTCGTAGACCGCGTCCAGGTCGTACTGCGGGAAGTCGGTTCGCCCGGCGGCCTTCCTGGCGGGGCGCAGCATGAAGCGGTCGACGAACCCCATGGCCTCGTCGACCTGCTGGTCCACCGGGCCCTCGATCGCGGAGGCGTGAACCAGCGCATCCGAATGGAGTTCCACGCCTCGGTACACCGCCGCATCGATACGCGCCGACGGGAGGTGGACCTGCGGACGGCTCCCGAACGCGAGGAGCCCCGCGACCGTGGGGTGGACATCACCCTCGGGTCCATGGGTGACGACGCGAGTGTTCCGCAGGAGGTCGACCCGGGGCAGCGACGTGTCGGAGCCGAAGAAGCGGTCGAGGGCCTCCCCATCGAGGTCTTCGACCGCGGCGTCGAAGACGGGTTGCTCGTCGAAGACGAACGCGCGGCCACGTTCCTGCAGCAGCCTGGCGAGCTCCTGGCTCGTGAGGTCGCGCTTCGTCGAGCCCACCCGCACGAACCAGCGGCCGCTGGTGGTGCGGTGGACGTAGAGGCCGCGATGCACCTCGACGAGGAGCACGTCGCGTTCGTCCTCGTCACCGACCGGGAGCCGTTGCTTGCGAATCACCGGCCGGATGGGCGGGTCGCAGTTGTTCGACGCCACGTTCACGGCCCACTGCTCGACCAGGTCCAGCGACTCCCGGGGGATGCCCTGGACCACGCCGTCGTCATCGACGCCCAGGAAGACCACGCCCCCCTCGGCGTTGGCGAACGCGACGAGCTCGCCGGCGAACTGATCGGAGTTGGGTGCCCGCACCGAACGGCCGACGACGCGCACGTCCTTGAACTCGGCGAAGCTGTCCTCCCCGACGTCGAGCTGCCTGCGGATCTCTTCCAGCGAGTCGAACATCTCAGTACCCGTACCGCTCGCGGCGGAGCCGGAAGGCCTCGGCGCTGCCTTCCATGATGGTGCTGACCTGGTCCTTGACCATGCCGCTGTCTATGCTCCCGCAGGCCGCCAGCGCGCCCGTCCGCTGGTCTTCCGGGACCTCCAGCGCGACGATCAGCTCGGCGTCCCCGTTCACCGGGATGTTCGCGTTGTGGGTGGCGACGACGATCTGGCGCGAGAACTTCCGGCGCCGCAGCAGGTCGACCACCACGTCGTAGATGTACTTGTTGTCGAGGTCGTCCTCGGGCTGGTCGACGATGAGGGGTTGCTGGCCGGAGAACAGGACCAGGCTCAGGATCGCCGTACTGCGCTGACCCAGTGACCCCTGCGTGATTGGCTTGAAGTGCCCGTCCGGTCCGCGAGCGCGCATCACGACGAGATCTTCGGGCACGAACCGCTCCATCTCGTCGAGCTGGAGGCGGTCCCCGTTGGAGAAGATGTTCCAGAAGTAGCCGGTGAACCCGCTGCGACACTCTTCGCCCAGGAGCTTGCCGGTCTCGGTCTCGTCGGGCGAGGGACTCTCGCCGCGCGCGTGCGTCGTCACGTCGGCGCGGATGGCCCGTGCCAGGGCCCCAAGGCGCTGGACGACAGAGTTGCCGTTGTCCAGCAGGTAGCTCAGCAGGGCCTCTCGATCGGTCTCCCGCATCCCGGAACCGGCAAACCACTGCTGCATGGCTTCCGCGAGGTCGGCTCTGTCCTGGAACGGCCGAACCTCGAGTCGCACGTCGGCGTCCGCCTGCTCCAGCGCATCCGCGCGACTCCGGCGCCATTCGAGGCGGTGTTCGTGGAGGGTGGCGAGCCGCGTTCGCGCAGCGTCCAGGTCATCGAGGAGCTTCCGAAGCCGTTCGCGAGACCGCTCCAGCTCGCTGACCTCCCGTTCGATCATGGCCCGCTGCTGGAGCAGCTTGCGGTGCTGACCAAAGTCGATCCCCCGACGCTCCAGCTCGTCGCGCAGAGACTCGTAGGCTTCCCGCGCGTCTTCGTACCCGGGTGTCCACCGCTCGCGTTGCTCGTCCTCGAGTGCCCGGACCTGCTCCCGCACCCGGTCGGCCTGGACCCGCAGTGCGGCACCGGTCTCCGTGACGACCCGACCGACCCGCTCGTCGACCGAGGCGAGCCAGCCCTCCTCGTCCAAGGCCGCAGGCCGCGCGACCGGCGACGGCAGGCCCCCGTCGAGCTCGTCGGCCCGGCTCGTGACGTCGGCTGCCAGATCGCGAAGGGCCTTGAGTCGCTCCTCCAACCACCGGCGCTCGCGGTCCAGGCGCTGGAAGCGTTCGAACACCTCGCGCCGATCCCCCTGCTCGAGGTAGGCGATCTGGTCGGTGACGGTACGGAGCTCCGTCCTTCGGGCGGGCAGTGATGTCAGCCCGTCCTCGACGCGGTCCCGGGCCAACTGCAGCTCCCGGATCCGCTGGAGCAGCTCGCTGCGTTCGGCGTCGAACTGCCGTCGCCGGTCGGCGTCGATGTGAGCATCGAGCTCACGGCGTTGCGCGGCGGGGTCGCGGGCGATCTGGGAGATCTGGCGCTGGGAGAGGATGCGCGGGTGGATCAGGGCGCGCACGTCGAGGTCAGCGAGTTCTTCTCCATCATCGTCCGGATCGACGGTGACCGTCAGGGCCTCCTGGCTCCGCGTGACGCGGTAGGAGCGGCCGGCGAGGAACAGGTCGACGGTGACCTCGTGGTCGGGAAGGAGCATGCCCTCGGTCTCGCCGAAGTCCCGATCCTTCTTTGTCTTGAGCAGCGCCGAGACGTTCCTCCGGATCGCCTGCTCGTCCTCGCCGCCGAAGTCGTCCCTCCGGTAGCGGTCGAGGGCGTAGCGGACGAGCTCGATGACCGTGGACTTCCCCGAGCCGCGGCCGCCGATGAGCGTGGTGAGGCACGGGCTCAGCGGCACGTCGATCGTGGTGAAGAAGTCGGTGTCCTTGACGCGGACGCGCATGATCCTCGGGTAGTCCTGCCCAGGCGGCCCATCCGACATGCGGCGCAGGCGCGACTCCGGATCCAGCAGGGACAGCCGGATGCCCTCGACATCCGGGACCTCCATCTTCAGCCAGGTGAAGCGCTTGCCGATCGCGTCGAGGTTGTGGGGATCCGATGCCTCGATCAGCGGCCAGTGCTCGCGCTCGCGGATCTCGTCCTTCTCCCGCTTGGAGAGCTGCTCCCAGTCCTGGCCGAGGCGGGCGGCGACCCAACGCGCCAGGAGATCCCGATACGCCTTGGGGAGCTGTGCGTAGGGCTTCCGGGTCTGGAAGCCGTGCCAGTCCCGCCGGGTGATGACCCGCTCGCGCAGGTGGCCCTTCATCTCGTCCCACAGGGTGACCGAGACCGCGAGCTCGCCCTCGCGCCCGAGCTTGCCCGCGGTCTCCCGGATGACGCCGCTGTTGCTGTCGGCGTGCGCCGGGAGCACGACCATCTCCATGTGGCGTTCGCCCGTAGTGGGGTGGCAGAACGCGTAGAGCTTGGCGAGGAAGTCGTCGACGGAGTGGCCCGTGGCACACGGGTAGCCGTTGTCGGCGTGGAAGCGGTCGCGAGTGCCGAAGACGTGGCTGATGGCCCGGTCGACGAGGTCGGGGTCGGTGTCCGCGGCGAACACCACGAGGAAGTGAAGGGGGCGCTCGCCACCGACCGAGAACTCCACGCCAGGGAGGATCACAGGCATCGGCTCGCCGGCGTCCGCAGCCTGGGTTCCGATGGCATCGAAGAAGGGCCGTAGGGTGCGGTAGCCGTCGATGCTGTTGTGGTCCGTCAGCGCGACGACGTCGATGCCCGCACCGTCCGCAGCGCGCCGACAGGCATCGACGAAGTCCTGCGCGATCTTGGCGAGCCGCTCGGGCTTCTCCTTCTTGAAGGCGGCCACTGCGCCGCGCACGTCGACGCCGAATTTCTTCTCGCCGTCGAACGGCGTATGGACATGAAGGTCGCAGCGCAGCCAGCGCGCTCCCGCGCGGGGGGCATCGGTCACTTGCCCTCCTTCTCGGCGCGTGCCTTGCGCTTGTCGTCGAGGGTGAGGTGGTGGTCGTTGATTCGGGCGCCCTTCTTCTCGCCGTAGTCGGGACCGAGGTGGTACCAGGGCGCGTCTGAGGGGTCGGTTCCCCGGTCCTTCTTCCAGTGGATGCGGGGCTTGTACCGCAGGACGCCAGCGCCCTTGTACTTGACGTCGCCCACGAGCATGAACGGCCTGATGTTGACGCGCACGCCGTCGTCGAGGTCCGGGTCCCAGCCCATCGGCTGCTTCTCGATGGGCTTCCAGCGGACGAAGATGTCGCAGGGGGGCTCGCCCTTCAGGATGGCCTTGAGCTTGTCCTGGAGCGCCAGGGCTGCGGTGAGGCGCTCGCCAGCGCCATCTTCGTCGCGGCTCACGTCATCCTGCTGCCGGCGGATCCAGTCGCCGAGGTAGGTGTAGGTGAGCGTCTCCAGCAGCTTGCGGTCGAGCTTGTGGTAGTTGACTAGGGCGCCGAAGCCGCCCTTCGGCAGCCCATCCCAGATGTGCCAGATGAAGGGGCGCTGCTGGAAGAGTTCGCAGTGCTGCTGGAAGAATCTGTCGCGGAGCCAGCGGTCCAGGGTCCACCCGCGGCAGCCGGATTGCTTCAGGAGAGCTGCCAGTCGAGACGGCGACCAGTCGGGCCCGAAAGCTCCAGCGAGTAGCTGCTCGACCCGAACGTGTGCGGGCGACTCACCCCGAACCGGGGCAAGGCAGACGATCCCATCATCGTCCTGGACCTCGTTGAGCGACTGCGCCCGCAGCACAAGACCCCGCGCGGTAGTGGAAAGCCGTAGCTCCTCATCGGTCTCGGCAGGCCAGTGGAATCCGAGTAGGCGAAGCACGGCGACCTGAAGCGGATGGTCTGATTCTGCTGGATGGCCGTGGAAGATCCACTCGCGGGGATCCGGAGATTGTGGAAGCAGCAGTTCTGCGCGATCGTCGGCCGACTGAGACCATCGTTCGATGTCGAACGGCACCTTCAATAGGGTCGCGTTCGTCACGTTCTTCTTCTGATCGATCTTCCGGACTTCCCTTTCGAATTCCGGCGAGGAGACGAAGTTCCAGATGGCCGGCAAGTCATCTGCATCCTTCGGCACAATGGCTGCACAGTTGCTGTCGAAGATCTCACCTGTGTAGATGGTGGCCGGGAGGTCCTGCATCAGCGTCACGGCAACCCCCGCGTTGCCCCACGCTTCCGATCCTCGTGTCGGCCGGATGCCTTGGTGCCCATCAAGGGCCCGCAGTCGTCCTTCCAGCTCCTTCAGTTGGCCGTGGCCCGCTTCCCAGAGGACGGCGTACCGGCGCCCGCCATGCTTCGCGGTCTGCTTGACCGTGGACTGCACGGGCGACCAACGCGATCCATCGAGCCGTGGCGGTTCCCACCAGTACCGGTAGAACCTCGGGGAATCGCCGGTGCCCTGTCCCCAGTAGGCATCTGCAAATTGGGCTAGGAGGGGGAGATCGACTCGGCGCGAATCCAAGATGATGCGGGCATCAGGGTTGGTGCGACCAGAGGTCAACGGCAAGTCTTCTGGCGGTCGTTCGCGAAGTGCCCTTGCCTTCTCCGACGCTGCCGACGCGTCGAGGGCGTCGATACCAACGAACGACGAGGCGGGTGCGCTCCGGGACAGAACGGCGAGGGAGACGCTGACAACCTCGCCACTAATAGTCTCGAATGCGCCCGGGCCTAGGCGAGCAAACAGATTGAGTCGACTCCCGCCAAAAAGACGCTTTCGAAAGCTCTTGTAGCTCGGGAGGAAGCCCCAGTTGAGAGGCGAGACAACGGCCTGAGCGCCGCCCTCCTCGAGGCTCTTTCCAAAGCGAGCGATGAAGACCGTCGCGATATCGGGCTTTGCATCTGGATAGTGCTCTTCCACATAAGCCCGGAGTCTCTCGCCTTGCCGTTGAATCACAAGGTAGGGGACGTTGGTGCAGACCAGGTGATACCGTCGCCGCAGAATCCGCGCGGCGCCTAGGATTCCTTTGGCGACGATGCCCATCTCAACCGCACGTGGAGCACGCTCGGCTTCTCGAGCCAGCTGCCTTTCGAGCAGTGGCACGAGTTGTTCAATGCCCGCCGTACCGAGAGCTCCCTGCCCGTTCTCGAAGCCGACGTCCCTGGGGGCAAGCAGGCTTCCCAACACCGGCCCGGCAGTGAACATCTCGAAGAGGGACTCCATCCCCTTGCGTAGGCGTTCGTCCCGCCCGGCAATGGAGAGCCACTCCTGTCTTGTTGCACGGGGGGACAACCCGGAGCAGGCGATCCGTAGTGGCGGGAGCGGGCGGTGGCCGCGAGCAGATGGAAGCGTCCAGGCCGAGAAAGCAAGGGCAAAGGCTGCAATCTGGGTGCACCGCTCGTCGATCTCCAGCCCGTGCAGGTTGTCCCGCAGCACCGCATCGCACGCGTCCGCCGTGCTCAGCTCCTCCTCGACCACACGGAACCGCACGAGAATCTCGAACGCCGCCACCAGGAAGTGACCGGACCCGCAGCACGGGTCGAGCAACTTGATCTCCGCGGCGGTGTCCGGCCAGCCATCGAACGTCCCGGCCGCCGGTGTCCCGTCGTCCAGGAACCGCAGGTAGGGCATCTCCATCGGAAGGGAGTCCCGCCCGTGTCGGCCCACCCACCAGGCGCCGAGGGTGTTCTGCAGCAGGAACTGCACCATGTACGGCTCGGTGAAGAGCTGGGTGACCGCCGGGAGCTCTTCGGCCCCGATCTTGACCCCGCTCGCGTTCACCTCGTCCTTCCTCTTCGCCTGCCAGAACTGGTAGACCCAGCCGAGGGCGTCGGACGCCTCGAAAGTCTCGGGATCGAGCCCCGACAGGAGCTGCTCCAGCTTGCGCTCGTGCTCCGGAGGGAGCCTCACCTCGAGCACCGGTGCATCCGGGCGGAAGATCTGCGGCAGCATCCGCGAAGCGAACCGCCCGGCGAGCTCCCACGCCGTCTCCGCCCCCTCGTCGGGCGCGAGCTCCTCGCACTCCTCGAGCGTGACCGCCACGCCATGATCTGGGTGCATGAGGAGGCCGTTCTCCGCCAGGAAGCGCGCGAACAGCATCCGGTGCCAGTGCTCGTAGCCGCACTCGACCACCAAGTGCGCGATCTCGTGGGTCCCCTTGGTGGGGTCACGCCGGTCGCCGAGCTGTCGAGCGCGCGCCCGCAGGCGGTTCCGGAGGGCACGCTGGTCGGCGGACAGGTGTCCGAACGGCTCCGCGCCGTCCACGGCGAGCGCCCGGAGGGCCGCACGCGCGCCGGCCTCGGCCACGTCCCTGGCCTCCTGAACTGCGTTCTCCAGCTTTCGCCGGAGTGCCGGGGGGAGGGTCGCCATCAGTGCACCACGACTACGCCGGCCGAGTCGTCAAACCGCTCGAGCAGGGTCTCCTCGAGCTCGCGGGTCCAGGCCTTGATGTCGTCCTTCGACTTGAAGGTTCTCGACTCCAGCTTCACGTACACCGCGTCGGGCTCCATCAGCTCGGCGGCCTTGAGGAGCACGAGCTGGAACCGGTGGGGAAGCGCGGCCGTCCGGTCCGACCAGGTGCCGAGCGACATCGCCCGCAGTGAGCTGAGCACGGCATCCGTGGTCCCCGTGTTGATGTCGGGCACCTTGGTCAGGTGCTGCTCGGCCAGTAGCTCGTGCCGCTGCTCGGGCGTGAGCTGTTCCCAGTTCTCGTCGTTTCGCAGCCGCTCCATGCCCTCGTCGTGGGCGGTCTGGTAGCCATCGCGCGCCTGCACCAGCGCCTCGCGCAGGTGCTGTGCCACCGCGGAAACCAGGTCCGGTACGGGGTCGGGGTCGGCCAGGAGGCGCCGCTGGTCGAGGATCGCGTCGGCCTGCTCCTGGAGCGGCCCCACAGCGACAACGGTGGTGCCTTGCTCCAGCAGGTGCTCCAGCTTCACCCACGCCCCGATGCGCGTCGCGATTGCCCCGCCGAGCCCGCGCCACCGCTTCGCATCCTCGGCAAGCGACTCGCGCTTCGCGTGGATGGCGGCGAGCTGTTCGTTGCCGGCGAGCAGGGCGAGCTCGTCGAGCTCCTGCGTTGAGGGCCTGGCGGGACGGGGGGCATCCCCACCGGCCTTGTCGGCCAGTGCGCGCATGGCATCGAGGAACGCAGGCACGGCGTGGAGCTCGGCACCCGCGTTGCAGGCGACGCCCACGTCCTGGAACAGCTTGCGGATCTCGATGCGCTGGAGCGCCGAGATGGTCGTCGACTCGATCCTGAAGTTCGTCTGGGTCAGCTTGGCGCGGTCGAGGCTCCGGGCGTCTACGACCTTGCCTGCGCTGTCGGTCGCACGCAGGTGGCCGGTGGCCAGGAGCGCGTACAGGCCGCCGTCGATGGCGTCCCGCGGCCAGCCGTACTCGGGCGCCGAGAACTGCTTGCGCACGTCTCCGCCCTTCTTGCCTACGGCCACGTACTTCAGGATCGCGGAGGTCACCGGGTGCTTGTCGACGTCACCTGTGTAGTCGACGGCCTCCAGCGCGGCTTCGGAGCCGGAGCGGGCGCGGTCGATCACCTTCGACCACTTCGGGTGGTCGGCCACGTCGAAATGCGGGTACAGCCGGACGAGCGACCGCTCGGCGGCCTCCTTCACCTGGTCGAAGAGTGTGCCCGCCACGATCTCGTTGCCGCCGCCCTGGAACACCCGGGCGTTGGAGAAGATCTCGTCGACGATCACGGCCAGACGGCGCTCGGCGTCGTTGGCACGCGTCTGCATGGCGTTGCGGGCCTCCTCGCCCTCCGCCGTTGTCGGCACGCCACGCACGCCAAGGGTCGCCGTCGCGGCCCGCAGGCTGGCCAGCGTCTTCTTCAGGTCCTCGGCCGAGCGGCGCGGGAGGAACACGTAGATGGTGGGGGAGTTGTTCCCGGCTGCGTGGGCATCCGCGAGGATCGTCTTCTCGTCGTCCTCCCAGCCGTCGCGGAACCAGATGTGGATGGCCTGGCCGAAGTCGTCGGGGGGCTCGACGCCGAAGTGGACGGTGGTCGAGCGGGCCTCGCTGCACTTCCCTTGGGTGAGTCGCAGCTTCTTGAGGCGCTCTCCCGCCTCCTTCCGGAACAGGTCGATCCGTTCCTGGGCCTGGCGCTGGGCGTTGCCCTGGATCTTGGCGAGCTGGCCGCGGTACTCGTCGTTCCAGGCGCTGCTCTCGCGGGTCTGGAGACGGTACTCGTCCTCGACCCGCATCACCTTCCCGTCGTCCTCGAGCTTCTGGAGCGCGTGCGGGATGGCCTTGCGGATCTCCGCGCTGCCGTTCGGCAGCGCCTCGACGAGCAGGTCGGCCAGCATCTCCGCCGTCGCGCGGACTCCCAGGTCGGTGCCCGCTTCGCGGGGCAGCTTGCCGATCAGGTAGATGAGCCCGCAGAGACGGGCCTGAAGGCGATCCGTCTCGTCACCGGACTTGTGCAGGAGCTGGATGTACTCGTAAACCTCGCGGGACAGAACGGCTGTCTGCAGGAGGTTCGCGGCAATCTGATCGAAGATGAAGTCGCCCGGGACCACGGTACCGAGCTCCTCTTCGGCGGTGGCGCGCACCGCCTCGTGGACGACCTTGAGCTGGTTCCGGAGCTGGGCGGCGTTGCCGGCCTGGTCGACGGAGCGGAGCGCGCGCTCCCAGAAGCGTCGCCGTACGGGCAGGATCGGGTAGTCGGGCGTGAGGAAGTCGCGATCCACGTCGCGATGCTCGATGCGAGACCCTGCGAGGTGCCGCGAGATCTCGCCGAGGTTCTCCGTCATCGTGTGCTCGATCTTTGCCATGTGACCCGGCTTCTTGGCGAGGATGACCTGCCGGATCACGGTGTCCACGTCGGTGTCCGACAGCTCGATGGGGACGGGGAACCGCCCCTGGAGCTTCTGGAGGTACGAGGTGCCGGCCAGGGCGCTCTGCCCCGTGGCCACGAACATCAGCCGGCCCCCGAAGCGCTTGCAGCACGCCTCGGTCACGTCCTGGATGAGGAGGCTGCGGTTGCCCGCCTCGCCGATGTACTGCTGGACCTCGTCCAGCGCGATCAGGGTCAGCGGGATCTTGCCGTCGGTGGTCAGCGCGTCGCGGACAGCGTCTTCCATCTGCTGACTCGTGACGTCCTGGACGTTGGGGTACTGCTCCTTCAGCAGGCGGCGCGCCTCCATCGGGGAGGGCGCGAAGTCCGGGTAGACCGCCAACAGGGCCTTGGCAATGAGGGGCGAGACATAGAGGTGGCGCAGCTCGGAGTGCCACTCCTTGCCCTCCGCCTCGACGGCGCTCTTCACCGCGTCGAAGAAGTCGTGCTCCTTGAGCCACATCTCGAAGCGCGCGAGCGGGTACTGCTCCGAGAGGCCGACCGAGCGGAACACGATGCCGAGCAGGGCGAGGCGCACGTTGTCGCCGATCCCGGCGCCGAGGGTTCCGGAGGCGGCGTGCAGGCCGCCCAACCGCTTGCCGGCGGTCGAGAGCTCACGCAGCAGGTCGGAGATCGACGTGGGCAGCTTCACCAGCCCACGAGCGGTGGCGTTGTCGTCGGGGAACGTCAGGTCCACCCACAAGGCGCGCAGCATCTTCACCAGGTGAGACTTGCCGCTCCCGAAGAAGCCGCTCACCCACACACCGGGCTGCTCGGGCTGATCGAGGTTTTCGATGAACGTGTGGAGGATCCTCTCCAACCCCTTGGCGTACTCCCCCTCGCATACGAAGGTCTCGAGTTCGTAGCGGAGCGTGCGCAGGGCGTCGTGCGAGCGCGCGTCGGTGACGCTGGCGACGCCGTTGTTGAGGAGTCGGTTCTGGAGCGGGTCCTTGACGTAGATCTCGCGGTTCTTCATTGCGACTCCGAGCCGTTGTGCGCAGTGATGGGGACGGCCATGTAGTTCCAGCCGTCACGGGCATCGAGCAGCCGGTAGTTGTTGTCTTCGTGGGTGCCGGGAAAGAACACGGCGAGGCGGCCCCGGATGTGGGGCTCTACGGCCTGCACGACGGTGGCGGTCCTCGTGAAGCCGAAGAGAGCTCCGACGCCGGATACGGCAACCACGGTGTTGGCGTCCGCGTCCTCGGCGACGAGCTCGGCCGTGATCTGGTCGACGACGGCCCTCTCGAACTCGGGCAGCGCGGTCTCGAGGTCGTCGGGGGCCTCGAGATAGGCGTCCCGGTACTCCAGCCCGGCGAACCACCGCCCGAAGGACCCTGCCAGGTCCACGTGTCGCCAGCTGTGACCGGCCTGCTCCGTCACCAGGGAGAACTCGGGGATGCGCGCGCGCAGACGGCGCTCGTCGCGCGGGTCGTAGACCACGAACCACACGCGCTGCGGGCCCGCCATCCCGCGCTCCCAGGGCAGGGCGCAGAACTTCGCGTAGCTCCGGACCAGCTCGTCAACCCTGCTCACGAGTCAGCTCCTCTTCCTCGGGGGTGAGCAGGTCTGGGAAACGGAGGTCCACCACGTTGCCCATCTGCTTGAAGTCCATGAGGCCACGCCGGGAGGCCGCGCGCGCCAGGTCAATCAGGTCCTCCTCGGGCACGTCCAACAGGCGCGCCCAGGGAGAGAGGAGAATCCGCTGCGCCCGGTACCCCTCGCAGTAGGCGAGGAAGAACGCGTAGGTGGCGCTCACCGGGGTGGGGCTCGCGCGGTGGCGCACCTTGTGGGCCCTGCCCCGCAGGTGGCCGGACTGCGAGAAGCTGGTCACCACGCGCGTCGCGACCGACTTGGCGGTCTTCGTGCTGAACCGCCCGGGGATGGCGTCATCGAGCACCTGGGCCACGTCGTCCGGACTCACGGAAGCGCCCGGCTTCGCGTCGAGGATCGCCGAGGCTGTCAGGCGCACCAGGGGATCGCGGGCGTTCGCGGCGAGCATGGCGAGCAGGGGATGGCTCTCCTCGTCGACGTCCCACAGTCGCCGCAGGGCCCGGAACACCGGGATGTCCGGGTCGAGGCCGTACAGCGCCTTGAGCTTGCGGACCGTGTGCTCGCGGGTGACGGCGGTGGGCTTGCCCAGCACGTTGTCGTCGACGACCAACTGCCGGTACTCCGGCATCCGAGCGTCGGCCGGTGCGGTGTAGAGCAGCCTCTCGAGCTCCCGCAGCATCAGGGTCCGGCTGGAGTGCGTGCCCTTGTCGCCGTCCCGGAAGCCGAGCCGCTCGCGCACGTTGTTGGTGTCGGTCGAGGTCATGCAGGCTTCTCCCCCGAGCCCGGAGGTTCCTCGGCGTCACCCGCCGCACCGCCGTTGCGCACCCACTCGTCGATCTCCTCCAGCTTGAACTTCCAGAGCCGGCCCACCTTGTGGGCTGGAAGCCCCCTGGCCTCGATCCAGCGGTAGATGGTGTCTCGCGACACGCCGAGGTGGCGCACGACGTCGTCAACAGAGACCCAGGGTTCAGCAGGCATGGCGCGCGCCTCGCGGGTGAAGTTGATTGCGGCTGGCGACAGTATCACATCCGCACTCACGGGCACGTGAGCGGGCTGTGCCAGCCTCTGCATGACATAGTCGGTTAAGTCGCCCCATCACGAGCCCGTGAGGGTCCCAGCCGCCGGAGACCTGATGCCCCGTCGCCCCACGCGAAGCCCCGCCGCCAAGCGGCGACGCCGCAGCAAGAAGGCACCCGAGCCGACGCAGCCAGCGCGCCGCGAGGCCGTCGTGTACGCCCGCGTCTCCTCCAAGGACCAGGAGCGCGAGGGCTACTCCATCCCGGCGCAGAAGGAGCTGCTGACCCGCTACGCCGAGGAGCAGGGGTTCGAGGTCCTGCGCGAGTTCGTCGACGTCGAGACCGCCAAGCGCGCGGGCCGGACCTCCTTCACCGAGATGGTCCGCTTCCTCAAGCGCAGCCGCACCTGCAAGGTCGTGCTCGTCGAGAAGACCGACCGGCTGTACCGCAACCTGAAGGACTGGGTGCTGCTCGACGAGATGGACCTCGAGATCCACCTCGCCAAGGAGGGGGTGGTCCTCTCGGACGACAGCCGCTCCACCGACAAGTTCATGCACGGCATCCGCGTGCTGATGGCCAAGAACTACATCGACAACCTCTCCGAGGAGGTGTCGAAGGGCATGCGCCAGAAGGCCCAGGAGGGGCACTGGCCTAACATGGCGCCCCTCGGGTACCTCAACCGGCGCGAGAACGGGAAGAGCACGATCGTGCCGGACCCGGAGAAGGCCCCCCTCGTGCGCGGCATCTTCGAGCGGTACGCCGCGGGCATGTCGATCAAGGACATCACCAAGTGGGCACGAGATGCCGGTCTGCGGGGCAAGCGCGGGGGCCGCATCCAGGCCAGCACCGTGCACTGGGTGCTCAACAACCCGATCTACGCGGGCCAGTTCTGGTGGGACGGCGTGCTGTACGACAGCGCCGACCCGGTGCTGATCTCGACCGCCCTGTGGGATCGGGTCCAGGACCGCCTGGCTGGTCACCACGACACCCGGGTCAACACCCACCAGTTCGCGTTCTCGGGCCTCATCCGCTGCGCGCACTGCGGTCGGGCCGTGACCGCCGAGATCCAGAAGAAGAAGTACATCTACTACCACTGCTCCCGGAACTGCCAGAAGGAGCGGTACGTCCGCGAAGAGAAGCTCGCCGAGATGTTCGGCCGCGTGCTCAAGGCGCTGCACCTAGGCGACAAGGGGATGGCCCTGGCCCGGGACGTGCTCCGGGATGCCCGCCGCAGCGTGAAGGAGGACGCCGAGGCTCGGATGGTGACCGCGCGCGCTCGGTACGACCGGCTGACGAACCTCATCGACAGGGCCTACGAGGACAAGCTCGAGGGCCGCATCGACGAGGACCTGTTCCAGCGCAAGCGGGCCGAGTGGGACGCCGAGCGGGGCGCGCTCATGGAGACGATGCAGCGTCTGAACAAGGCCGACCGGGAGAACCTGGACCTGGCCGTCCAGGTGCTCGAAATCGGAAACCGTGCCTTCGAGCTATACAACGAGGCACCCATGGCCGAGCGCCGTCTCCTGCTCGATCTGCTGTGTTCGAACTGCGAGCTCGGCGACGGCCGGCTCTACGTCGAGCTGCGAGATCCCTGGTGCAAGCAGGAGTCTCTGGCAGAGGCCTTCCGCAACGAAGAAGCCCCCTCGGAGGGTTCCGAGGGGGCTCGTCCAATATGGTGGGCGATACTGGATTTGAACCAGTGACTTCCACCGTGTGAAGGTGGCACTCTCCCACTGAGTTAATCGCCCGTGAGACGAGGGCGGTATATCGGTGGGGCCGGTGGAGGGCAAGGGGCGATGCGCAGTCCGATGCGTCCAGGCATCCGGGCGGGAGTTGCAGCGCTGCTTCTGCTGGTGCTCGTGATCGATGGAGCCGGCTGGTCGTGGGCCTTCTCGTCCGGGGCGCTGAAGTCCGGCCGGATGTTGCTCTACCCCGAGCAGATGGACGGGGAATCCGTCGTCCTGTCGCTCGTCACCGTCACCGAGGCCCGCCCCGAAGAAGGCCGGTTCACCGTGCGGACCGGCAAGCAGCACATCCCGGTCGAGGGTCCGGTCGAGGGATTCGCGGTCGGAGACGAGATCTACGTGGGCGGCACCTTCCGATGGGATGCGGGGCCGTCGGTGATCGCGGAGTGGACCGAGCGCGCTCCCGAGCGGGGCAACAAGAAGCTGCTCGGGATCCTCGGGTTGCTGGCGACCGCCGCGATCCTGCCGTTCACGCTGGGGTGGCGCCGCGATGGGGTGGTGTTGCGTGGCTGACCTGATCACGCATCTCGCGACCGGGTTGGTCCCCGCCGCCCTGTTCGCGCCGCGCTGGATGGCGCCGGTGGCGATCGGGTGTGTGCTGCCGGACGCGACGGGTCGGGTTCCGCAGATGGGGTTCGCGATCCTCGGTCGAACCGTCGGGCTGCCGATTCCCGACCCCGTGGTGTGGGCCTTCGATGTCCTGCACCAGCCTCTCCCACAGGTCCTCTGCGCATCGATCGTCGCTCTGGCGTTCGCCGCCGAAGACCGACGCACGGCGTGGTTCGGACTGCTGCTGGGGGTGGCGCTGCACTTCGGGCTCGATGTGCTGCAGGACCACCACGGGCAGGGCTACCATCTGTTCTTCCCCGCGAGCACGGAGCGCTTCGAGCTCGGCTGGATCGGGTCGGAAGCGACCGTGCACGTCGCGCCCTACGTCGGCGTCGCGATGATCGCGGTGGTCGGATGGCGGCTCGTTCGACGCTGGCGATCCCGATGATCTGGGCGGCGATTCGGCCAGCCCACCCTCGCAAGCGAGGCATGAACCGCCCGAATCCCTTCCACTGAATGTCTCGACGCGTCGGGTGCCCCCGGAAAATGTGCTCGTTCCTCCGCGCATTTCGGGGGCACCGTTCTCTCGCCCGTCGAGGCATTCTCCTGGCGGGCCTGTACTGGTTCGTGTGGTCGCAGCCCGGCACCGCGAAGCTGCGGGGGATCTCGGCGGCGATGGCAGACGGCGATCGCGATGCGCTGCTGGCGGTTCCCCGCCGCCACCGAGCGGCTGCGGCCTGGGAGGTGGCCACCCGATTGCTGCTCGACGGGGAGATCGAGGCGGGTGCTTCTGGACGATCTGGACGCCCTGCTCGTTCACCCCTGAGCGCACCGCGACGCTGGCGCCGGCTTGTGGTCGGCCCGGTCGTGTGTCACCCTGCATCTCCTGCCGGCACATGCGTTCGGCGGGATTGCTTGCGTTGCATTGTTGGAGAAGAAGATGACGTTGCTCATCACCCTGCTGGGGTGCGTGGGATCCGGTCTCGTGCCGGATCTGAGTGTGGAAGACGGCGAGCGGCACGTGCGGGAGTGCGCGTCGGTGGCCGAACGAGCGGAAGGGGAGTTCCTCTGGCCCGACGGAGCCGGAGTGGTTGCGACCCGAGAGGCCTGCGAGGCCGTTGCACACGCGACGGGAGGCAGTGCGGGCAGCATCCTGTCCGTGCAGATCGATGGATTCGGTCCGTCCGATTCAGGGATGGTCCGGCTGGAGCTGCGCGACTGGAACGGCACGGTGGTGGACTCCCAGCAGGTCTCGACGGTGGGCGGTTCGGGGACGGCCGAGGTGACGGTGCCGTGGACCGGGGAGGTGTTGCTGACCGCGGCGCCCGTCGGGTCCGACATCGGCGGCGACTACGCCCTGGACGCCACGTGTGTCGCGCACTGCGGACGGTGGACGCGCTCGCCGATCCTGCTGGTGCACGGGATGGGCGACACGGCGGACCGCGGGTTCGCGTTCTACAGCGGGGTGCTCGGCGATCTCGGCTACCGCACGTGGGATCCGGTGGTGGATCCGTACAATCCCACCGCGCTCCGGGCGGTGCAGTGGCGGGCGCACCTGGATGCCTGGCGCACCGACGGCACCTGGCGCACGGTGCACGTCATCGGGCACAGCATGGGTGGGGTGGATGCGCGCTACCTGGCCACCCACCTCGACCCCGACGCGCAGATCGAGACCCTGACCACGATCGGTTCGCCGCATCGGGGCTCGCCCATCGCCGACGACGTGCTGCACCTCGTGGAGGAGTACGACTGGGCCGATGGCACCGTGCAGCTGCTGCTCGACATCCTGGTTCCCGGTCACGACGGCAGCCAGGACGTCGATGCCCTGCTCGCCCAGCTGTCGACGCCCGGGATGGCCGCGTTCAACACCGAGGTCCCCGACCGACCCGACGTGATCTACCGATCCTGGGCGGGCAAGACCTGCCACTGGTTCGCCTGGGACTGCCAGGAAGCCTGGGACGGTGAGTCGGTGGGCTGGGAGCTGGCCGTTCCGCTGTCGATGCTGGAAGGCCACGGGTACTACGACTCGGACGGCCTGGTGACCATCGAGAGCGCGACCTGGGGCGAGTTCCAGGGAATCCTGTCGGCGGACCACCTGGCGATCAACGGCGACCACGGCTCGGACGACAGCTTCGACCCCGCGGCGTTCATCGCTCGCGAGGCCGCGCGCCTGGTGGCCATCGAACGCGGCTTGCCGGTCGACCCCGAACCCGACGCGACCGGCGGCGTGCTGGGGCAGTGACGCGCCCTACAGCTCGCTGAACGTGCCCTGGTAGTTCGTGCTGCCGATGAACGCCGAGGTCACGCCGGAGTAGGGGTCGGCCGCGTAGGTGTACGTGGGGCTGCCCTGGACGGAGTGGATGGTCTCGTCGCCGCTGTCGGTGACACCGTCCGGGTCGTTGAGGGTGAGGGTTGCGCGCGTCTCCCCGCAGTACGCCACGCCGTTGTAGGTGGCGCCGGTGGTGTCGTAGGTGGCAGACAGCGACTGGAACAGGTCGCAGTCGTAGGTCTGGCGGTATCGCTGGCCCACTGTCTGGAAGGTTCCCGGGACGGCGGTGCAGTCGTCCGGGAAGTTCACCGTGACCTCGGTCGAGTAGGTTCCGGTGCCGCCGTTGCCGGTGCTGAACGTGCCGTCCAGGCAGCCGTCGGTGTCCTTGCACAGGCGCGTCGCCGACCCGGTGTTGTCGGCGATGGCCGTGTCGAAGCTCCACGTCGTCGAGCCGCTCGACACGCCGGTCCAGGTGTACGAGAACGTGGTCGTGTAGGGGATGTCGGCGACCGAGAAGCCACGGGCATCTGCGGACTGGACTGAGAGCAGGACGAGGAGAAAGGACATCGGGGCTCCTGGACGAGAAGGGCACCTGCATCGTATCGTACGGGCTGGCAGACCCGAACGTCCCGTCGGTTACAAACCAATCACTCCGGCTGCATACAGGCTTCGAACGAACCTTCCGACCAGACCGCCCCTTCCCACGACGCCACGAGCGGTCCGCAGAACTTCACACCGGTCGGGCACGGATCGGTGGTCGGGCAGTCCGGGTGCGCGGGATTCGGCCGGTACCGGCCCAGCAACAGCAGGTCGCCGTTCTCGTAGCGGAGGATCAGGCGGTTGCGCCACCACTGGTTGCTCGCGTTCCATCCGCCGGATGGTGCATCCGCGGCATCGCCGTCGTAGTACAGCCAGTACCCGGGCGACAGGGCGATCTCGAGCGTGGAGGTCCCACAGGCGTCCGGGGCCTTCGGCTGGCCGGGGGGTTGGACAAAGGCGCCACAGCTGCTGGGGCTCGCCAGGTCACCCGTCGGGATGCTGGAGAAGCCGGTCTCCATGTCGTCCGTGGGGTCGTTCGGCGTGTTGTTGTCGAAGGTCGCGAAGAACCGGTAGATGTCCTGGGCCGCGTTCGGGGGGTTGAGTGCGGATGCGGAACGGGGAAGTGCGGCGACTGCGCCACAGGCGGCGAGCACGACGACAGAGCGCGAGAGTCGGGACATGGAACCTCCGATGCTCTCTCTTCGGACCACGGGCTCGGGATTGAACCCCGCACGACAGAGCGGCCCGGACAGCCCGGCTCGCGACACGCCACCCACAGACCTCCGAGGAGGATTTGGGGGGGAGCAGGTGGGTGCGCGATCCGAGCGGCCCGAGCCGCAAGCGTGTCAGAGAGCAGAGCGTCAGGCCGAGGCGCGCTCCCGCAGGTCGGAGAGGAACCCGACCCGCTCGGCGACCACACTCGAGATGGAGCGCTTCTTGCCTTCGTCGTCCTCCCACTTGTCGTAGGTGACGCGACCCTCGACGCTGACCAGGCTGCCCGCCCGGAGCATCTGCTCGCAGCGCTCGGCGTCCTTTCCGAACACCTTCACGCGGTGCCAGTCGGTCTCGGTCTTCCAGTCGTCGCCGTCCCGCTTGCGCCGGTCGGTCGCGACGGACAGCCGGCACCAGGGGTTCCCGCTCTGGGCGGTACGCAGCTCCGGGTGGGAGCCCAGACGTCCGATGAGCACGATCTTGTTCAAGCCTCGCATATGACAGCCTCCTTGTTGGTGTCGCCAGGACCCATGAGCAGGAGGCGTGCCAGCTCGAAAACGTAGCTTTGTCCGTCGAATCACCGTCGGAAATCCCGACGGGCGTCGACAGCTGTCCGACGGCCGGGTACGAGCGCGGCATGGCTGTTCGCTCCCTCGCTCCGTTCGTCGTCGCGGTCCTGACCGTGCTGTCGATCCTGGCCTGCGGCGGAACCCCCGTGAAGATCCAGGTGGGCGACGCAAAGCTCGAGGTGGGCGGCGACGACGCAGAGGCTGGGTCCGGCGAGGTGAGAGCGCCTTCGAACCCGAGCAGCCCCGCACGGACGGGCGGATCCAAGGCCCTCACCGCTCCCGCCTCGTCTGGAGCGGGGCAGATCCAGCTCACCACCGGGCGGTTGATCGATCCCCGGGTGGATGGGAGCGAGATGGTGGGCACGGCCGAGGGCTTCTTCGCAGAGGTCCAGCCGGGTCGGCGCACGGTCACGGTCTACAATCTGCTCGGCAAGCGCCGCGGCCAGACCACGGTGAACGTGCGCGGCGGGCGGCGGCACGTGCTCACCTGGGACGGGAAGCGCCTGGCTGCGGCGGGCGAGAAGGCTGCGGGAACCATGCCGGCCGCCATCACCTACGACTCCGAGGTGACCATCTCCGGACTGCTGGTGATGGACGCTTCGGCGACGGTCTCCATCGGACGCTGCGAAGCGAAGCGGGTGGCGGGCAAGGACGCGTTCCGCTGTGCTGCGGTTCCGCCCGGAAGTCAGCCCGTGCTCATTCGGTCCGGCGGCTTCGAGCTGTACAACGGCCCGATCAGCGTGGGGATCGGCGGGCAGACCCAGTGCACGTTCGTGCTGGGCCAGGGAGCCTGGGTGCCCGACTGCACGCACTACCCCTGAGCTTGGCTCACGGGTTGGTGAGGATGTCCAGATAGGGCCCGACGCGCAGGTCGACGGTGTCGGGCGGCATGCCGATGTCGTGGAGCAGCGCCTGGTGGATGTGCTCGGGCTTGACGTACTCCTGCACGCCGCCGATGTCGCGGAGCGTGGGCGCCATGCCTTCGTTGGACGACTCGCCGTGGATGCCGGTCTGGATGCCCTTGCCGAGCAACAGGCAGCTGTTCATCAACCAGTGGTCGCGGCCGTCGTTGCCGTTGAACAGGGGCGTGCGCGCGAAGTCCGAGAACGCCAGGATGGTGGTGTGCTCGAGCATCGACAGGCCGCTGGACGGGTTGACGACGCCGGCGAGGTGCTCGCAGATGGCGGCCAGGCCCCGGAACCCGATGTACTGGTTGGCGAACTGGTCGTCGGCCCAGTTGTCGAAGTGGGTGTCGAGACCGCTCGACGCCTGGTAGCTGACCACCCGGCTGGTCCGGGTCGCGATGGCCTGGGCCGCGAGGGCGGCTCGCGCTTCGACCGTGTTGCGGCTGTTGCCGGTGATCTGGAAGCGGTCGCGCAGCTGGGTCATCTCGGCGGTGTTCGCGAAGATGTCGAACGCGTCGTCGAGGCCGTTCTCGACCACTCCCGCGGCGGCGAGGCGGGCGTCCCGGGCGGCCGTGGCGGAGCTGGAGCGGCGGGACATCACGCAGTCGCTGAACTCGTCGAGCAGAGCCTGTACGCGCTCACGCTCTTCGGGGGCGATGGCCAGATCGGCCGGCCGGAGCGCGCGCAGCAGGTCGTCGGCGTTCTGCACACCCAGCGCGGTGGCGTAGCTCGGCTGGTCGACGTTGTAGGTCTCGCTGCGGATCGCGATGTTGGGGATGGGCTCGGCCGTGGCGGTCAGCGCAGCCATCACCGTGGCCATCGAGCTGCCCCGCGCGAACTGGCCGCTGGGAGGTTGGCCGGTGATGAAGCGCCGGCGCCCGACCTCGTGGGTGAGGGTGTCCATGGACATGCCGCGCACCACGGCCATCCCGACGTCCGACAGGCCGTTCGCGACGCCACCAGCGCCGAACGCCTGGAGCAGGGGGTGCATACAGGTCGTGACCAGCCCGTCGGCGAACGGGGCGGCGTCGAAGCCCAGCCCGTAGTCGGCCATCAGGTCGGAGTCGTCCACGTCCGCTTCCCGGAGCAGCGAGCGCTCGATGCCCCCGGTGTAGAGCTCGGAGTCCGACAGCGACGCCTCGGCTTTGGGGTCGAGGCTCATCAGCACGTCCCAGGCGGCCGGGAAGTACGCGAAGATGTAGTAGCGGTCGTGGGGGAGGCCCGCGATGGCGAGGGAAGTGAGCGATCGGCCGAGGGCGGCGGCCCCGAGGGCTCCGAATCCGGCGGTCAACAGCTGGCGGCGGTTGGGTTTCACGGCAGACCTGCTCAGTACTGGTAGAAGTCGGGGTGGACGATGAGACCGATGCACACGGACCGCCAGGCGGCCATGGTGTCGCCGCCGGTCGCGGTCAGGGTGCTGTCGAACAGGAATCGCCAGCTGTCGAGCTGGGGGTCGGTGGGCTGCAGGCTGTAGCCGTGGAACCGCAGGACGGCGCCCGTCAGCGCGGCGTCGATGCCGGCGGGGTCGTCGGCCCGGGTGGACTGGGGATCGACGCCCTGCAGGAAGATGTCGGACTGGCCCGAGAACTCGGCGTCGACCAGCTCCTGGCAGACGTGGTTCGCGGCGTCGTCCAGGAACTTCTGGAAGAGCAGGCCGGGCTCGAGGTCTTCGGTGGTGCGGTCGACGTAGTCGGGAACGCCGAGGCTCGCGGCGACCTCCACGAACTGGTTGTCGCCGTTCACGTCCCAGCCGAACCCGGTGGCTTGGCGGATCGACGCGTCGAGTTGATGCACGCTCATCCTGCGCCGGACGCGGGTGGGATCGGCCTCGTCGGGTGGGGTGATCGTCCCGACACCGTCGGTCCCGACGTCTGGCAGGGGCTCTGGCGGCGTTGGATCGGGATCCGGCAATGGTGCCGGGGGTGTCGCGGGGTCGGGCTGTGGGGTGCCGGACTGCGGAGCGGTGCCGGTGCACGCGACCAGCAGGCTCAGCGCGGCGATGGACAGGCCAGGGTGGAACCGGTTCATCGGACCCTCCGGTAGGTCTCGGACAGGACGATCTGCTTGACCAGGGTGCGGTAGTCCCAGTCGCTCGCGAGCAGCTCCAGGTCCCACTCGTCGATGAGGGTCTCGTCGTCTGCGGTGAGGTCGCGGCCGAGCAGCCAGCCGGCGGTCTTCTGGGTGAGGCACTGCGAGATGTTGCCGCTCGCGATCTGGGCCTGGACCAACCCGCCAGGCCCCTCGTCGATGCGCGCGTGCTCGCTCTCGGGGCGGAACTGCAGGGGGCTCAGCAGCCCGATGTAGGGGTCGAGCTCGTCGCTGCCCGGGTCGGTGATGTACCAGCGGGAGCAGTAGTCGGGGCAGTCGGCGCCGTCGGTCGAGCACGCCTCGCACAGCGCGTCGAAGGCGGGGTACTCGTCGGGCTCCATGAAGCCGCCACCCCCTTCCATGAACCGGCCCCAGTACACGCCGCTGGGCTCGATGATGGCGTGGCAGTAGGCGCATCCGGAGCGGTTCGCGAGGTCGAGGGTGACGTCGCCGTCGAGCTCGATGCCGTTCGCGGGTGCGATGAGCGGCTGGCAGAGGAAGTCCTCGTAGAAGCGGTTGACGCGGGCCCGGTTGGTCATGAACCGCACCAGGAACGCGGGGTCGGTGAGCATGCCTGCGTGGGCCGGATGGGTGGGGACGCCCACCCAGGTGTCGGTGTCGCCGAAGTCGATCTCCGGCGTGTTCTCGATGTCGAACGGGGGGATGTCGAAGCGCAGCCCCGCCGGGACCTCGGTGTGGAAGCGGTAGAAATGCGACAGCGGACCGTTGATGTAGATCACGTCCTCGAAGAACAGGTCGGTGTAGGGCCGGTCTTCTTCGATCAGGCGTCGGATCCGCTCGTCCTGTGCTTCGCCCAGCGCATCCCGGATGAAGTTCTGCGCGGTGTTGTCGGCGCACCACTGCAGGTTGGGGCCACAGCCACACTCGGGGTCGTCGCTGGCTTCGCGGGTGCCGCAGTCCACGCCGCTCGACGACACGGCGACCTCCTGCGCGTCGAAGGCACACACGCGCATCGGCTCGGTGTCGCCGTCGACGTACCAGTACGGCCAGACCTCGACCCAGCCCTCCTGACCTTCGGCGTTGAGGTCCCACTGGCCGTCGTTGTCGGCATCGGTTGCGGGGAAGTCGCCGCAGTAGAGGTTGGCGTCGCCGCGGAACAGGCCCGCTCGCTGCCGGACCCAGCGGATGCCCCCGGTGTTCTGCAGACGGTTGCGGTTGTTGATCAGGGTGACGTTGCCGACCCGATTCCACAGTCGGGTCTGGTGCTGGCGAACGGCGGTCTCGACGAAGTCGTCGGTCTGCAGCCAGGCGTCGATCAGGTCTTCTGGGAGCTGGTCCGGACTGGAGATCTGCTGGTACTCGTCGACCGAGGGGATCACCCCGCGGATGTCGAGCGATGCGGCGCGGAGCCAGCGTTCGGCGTCGACCAGCTCGTCGGCTGGCGGACACGTCTCGGGCTCCGACGCCACGGCGGTTGCCATCGATGCCCATCCGGACAGCGCGGCGATCGCGAGCGTCAGCGTGGTGGTGAGAGCCGTGCGCTTCATGTGGAACAACCCCGTTCTCGCCCAGTCTAGCACCGCTCTGAGCGCGGAGGCGCGCCCTCGGACGATTTCCGCTCACGCTCCGCTCACCGCTCCATTCACCGCTACGTGGGGGTCAGAGCGTGTCGCGCCAGGCCGTGATCAGGAACTTCTCGGTGTCGGTGAGCACCCGGGTGTCGCTGGGCATGTTGTCGTTCACCACCCGCTCCAGGATTCCGGCCGAATCCGGGTCGCTGCCGACGTCGATGTACTGCACCCACGCATCCTCGGTCGACAGGCCGATGATCCCCTGATCGCCGGCGTGACAGGGCGTGCACTGGGTCTGGTAGATGGGCTCGATGTGGTCGGGCCAGGTGGGCGTGAAGTCGGCGCCCATCACCACGGTCGCGATGGCGGTCGAGACCTCGCCGTTGCCGTAGTCGGCGGTGGCCTCGAGGGTCCACGGCCCCGCGACGAGCACCTCGGGATCGAGCGTGACCACGTACTCCTCCACGGACAGAGTCGCGGTCTCGCCCGTCACAGCGGTGGCTTCGACGGACAGGGTGGGCTCGAGGTCCGGTGCGGTGGGCACGACGCGCAGGTCGGTCGCGGTGAGCACGTTGTCGGTCGGCACGTCGAGCAGGAGCAGCGGACGCCCGACCGCCCAGCGCGAGACCCCCACGTCCGGACCGTCGAAAGCGGAGGTGATCAGCCGGCCGTGGGCATCCGCACGTGCGTTGGCGGTGGTGGTGGTCAGCTCGACGGGGACGTCGGTCTCCACGAAGCCGTCGGGCCCGGCGTACAGCCAGCGGGTGTCGGTGCGCACCCAGATGTCGGAGCCACCGTGATTCCCGGTCACGTCGCGGGCGGCTTCGCCGATGTCGAGGCGCACCCAGTCGTTCTCGCCTCGCCGCTCGACCAGCCAGCCACCCGCGATGGCGAGCACGCGTCCGTCGGCCGTGGCCGCGATGTCGGTCGGGGGGTCGAAGAGGGTCTTGGACTCGAAGGGGACGAGCCCCGCATCCGTGAAGTTGACCCCCACCACCTGGTCGCCCGCGGTGGTCCAGATGACCGGGATCTGGCCGGCGACCCCGGCCGCGCCCCGCGCGAAGCCCTGTGCTGCAGTGCCCTCGATCGTCACCGTGAGCAGATCGTCACCGCGCACCACCATCAGCCCGTCGGCGGTGTCGAGCCACAACCCGCTCTGGAGCGCCAGGACGTCGGTGACCCCGGAGACGAGTGCGTCGAGATCATTGTCGACCAGCCCTCCGTCCCAGGTGACGAGCCCTTCGTCGGTCGCGAGCAGGAGCGCGTCCTCGGTCGCCCCCCAGCGGGCCGCCGCCAGCACGGGCGGAACGTCGAACGCGAACAGCTCGGCCACTCCGAATGGGTCGAAGATCCGGGCTTCGTCGCCCTGCACCGCCACGATGTCGGCGGGGAAGAGCGGTGCTGCCGACGTGGTCGGGTCGGGGCTGAGCCGCTCCACGGTCGCGGACCCGCCGGTGACCTCGACCACCTGTGGCGTCCACGGGATCTCGGGGGTGGGGATCGGTTGGGTCGGAGGATCGCTCGGAGTGTCGGTATCCTGGGGCGCCGGCTCGGGAGCCGGGCATCCCGCCAGCAGCCCGAGTCCGATCAGTCGCGAGATCCACATGTCGTTCCCCTCGTCGCCGCAGTCTAGCCCAGGCTCGACCCACCGGATGCCCGCCGTCGCTCACGCTGTGCTCCTCCCGTCGCTGCTCTCGATGGTGCTCCTGGCGGCCTGCAAAGACGAAGCCCCCGTCGAGACCGACCTCCCCGTGGACTCGGACACCGACACCGATGCGGATACCGATGCGGATACCGATGCAGATACGGATGCGGACACGGACGTCGACACCGACACCGACCTCCCCGTCGACACCGGCACCACGCCCGGGGAGACGGGGCTCGATGCGTGCACCGACCTCGCCGTCACGCCCGACCAGGCCGTGGTCGAAGCGAACGGGACCCGCGTCCTGGTCGCCACGGGCGGCACCGGAGCGTACGAGTGGTCGATCGGGCCCGGTGGCATGGGCTCGATCAGTGCCTCGGGCATCTACGCGGCGCCCAGCACGCCCGGATCCGAGGTCGTCGTCCTCGGAGACGCCGGCTGTACCGGAACGGTGTCCGCGACGATGGACGTCGTCCCGCCGCTCCTCGTGCAGCCCCTCGCTGCCCGGGTGCCGCCGGGGAGTGAAGTGTCGATCGAGGTCTCGGGCGGTTCGGTGAGCTTCGCGTGCAGCCTGACCACCGACCAGTCCGGGGCTGCGTTGTCGGGCTGCACCTACACCGCGGGTCCGGCCGAAGGGCTCGACGTCGTGCTCGTCGAAGACCTGCAGACCGGGGCGACGGCGCAGTCCGTGCTCACGGTCACCGCCGATGCCGCCCTGGTTCCCATCGGCTCCGAGGGCTGGATGTTCCCGGTGGGGATGCGCTTCGACCCCGCGATCACCGGGGGAAGCGGCCGATACGCCCTGCAGGTGGGCAACGCCGCGCTCGCCCAGCCCGGCATCGACCCCGACACCGACGGCGCCTTCCTGGACGGCCTCGCGGCGGGCTCCACCACCGTCACGATCCAGGACCGTCACGTGGATGCCCTGTCCTGGACCGGGCAGCTGCGCGTGCTCCAGACCCACGTGCCTCCGACCATCCGCAACGGCCAGTTCGCCATCGACCCCCGCTCGTTGTCGGTGGATCTGGACGGAGACGGCTTCGAAGAGCTCGTGGTGGGCCTGCGGGAAGCGAGCATCACCACCGATACGTCCGGCTGGGTCGGGGTCTACGCAGGGACGGCCGACGGTCCGGACATCGCAGGCGGGCCGATCTGGGAGCTGGGCGGCGACCAGGACAACCAGGAGCTCGGTCAAGGGCTGGCGACCGGCGATCTGAACAGCGACGGCATCCCGGATCTGGTGATCGGGGCGCCGAGAACCGACCTGGTCCGCAACGTCGTCGGGCGCGTCACGGTGCACCTCGGCGATGGGACCGGGGCCTTCGACGAGGTGCCCTACGCGACCTTCCACGGCGACGACGGGAACTCCGAGCTCGGCAACGGGGTGGCCGCCTGTGACGTCGACGGAGACGGGCTGGACGACCTGATCGCCAGCGACAACGTCAACGACGACGCCACGGACACGAGCCGCGCCGGCAGCATCAAGGTGTGGCTGCAGGAGGTGGGCGGTGGATTTCCGCTCCTGCCCATCGTGCGGCCCGGCGTCCGGCTGTCCGGCAGCTGGACCCCCGTGGACCAGGGGCGGCTCGGGGAGACCGGGCTGGTGGCCGGCGACGTCGACCACGACGGGCTGTGCGACGTGGTCGCGTCCATCGACGGTCGGGACTGGGCGACCGACGACAGCGGGCCCGGGTTCGTGCTCGTGTGGGGTGGAGATGCCAACGAGGGCGTCTCCGTCGACCCGATCCGGGTGTTCCATCCCGACGGAGGCGACACGGGCGTGCGCTTCGGCCGCTACCTCGCGATCGGCGACGTCGACGGGGTGACCGGACCCGCAGGCCTCCCCGACGACGTGCTGATCGGCGCTCGGGGCTACGACGGCGACGACGGCACGACCAACACCGCCGGTGGCGCCTTCCTGTTCCTCGGCGGGAGCAACAACGCGCTGGAGCTGACGCGGACCGTCGCCGACTGGAGCATGCAGGGCTCCGGCAACAACGACCTGGTGGGCGAAGGCGTCGCCATCACCAGCGACGGCGACCTGCTGGTGGCCGCTCGCGGCGAGAACCAGGTGCACCGCGTGCCCGGGCGGGCGGGGTTCGTGGCGGGCGACTTCTCCGTCGACACGCCGCCAGCGGGGCTCGTCCTCACGCCCACCGCACCCACCGGGATGGAGGCGCGCCTGTCCGGGCTCACCGTGGCCGCCTTCGGCGATGGGGCGTTCATGACCACCCGGTACGACGAGACCGACGTCGACGGGGCCGTGGTGGCCAGCGACGCGCGCGGGCTGCACGGGGTGAAGGCCGACGGGACCACCACCACCTGGGTCGTGGGGGAGCCGAGCGGCATGGAGTACGGCCGCCGACCCGTGCTGTTCGACGTCGATGGAGATGGCGTGGACGACGTGGTGCTGGGCGGGCAGGAGGCGTCCCATCCCGAAGACGGCGCCCGGGGCGGACGCGTTCGCGCCTGGACCGGCAGTGGATGGGTGGCCGTGGGCGACACCGGGCCCACCTGGAGCAACAACGACCGGCGGGGCTATCTGATGGCCGTGGGGGACGTGGACGGCTCGGGAACCCCGGACCTGCTGGAGCTCGCGCGTACGGACTCCCGACCCGACGACCCCGGACTGGACGCGGTGTGCGGGAGCAACGGACGCAACAGCACCGGGCACCTCGCCGTGCACGTCGACGGAGCGGATTCCCCGTCGATGTTCTGGTGGCCCCCCGAGAACAGCGCGCGTCCCGAAGCCGTCGTGAGCGGGCTGGATGCGGACGGCGATGGCTACGAGGACGTCTGGGTGGGCCTGTCGAACGACACCGCCGTGATGGTGTACGGCCAGGCGGCGCCTTCGGCGGGTCAGACCGCGGAGCTCTGCCGGGAAGAGGTCTACAGTGCGGCTGGCGGGGACTTCGGGGTGGCGGTCGCCGATCTGGGCGACCTCGACGGCGACGGCTGTGACGAGGTCGCGGTCGGGTCCCCGCTCGAAGACCTGCTCCAGTCCGACTCGGGGGCGGTCCGGGTGCTGTGGGGGTGGTCGAGCGCGGGCTGCAACCAGACCCAGCCCATGGTCACGGTCCTCGCGATGGACAGTCTGCGCAGTCGCCTGGGGGCCTCGATGATGGGCGGTGTCGACGTGACCGACGACGGCGTGCCGGACCTCGCCCTGGGCGGCACGAACCGGGACGTGGGCAGCGACCGGGTGGGGGATGCGCTGCTGATTCCGGGGGACTGGCTCGCCACCCTCTCCGCGAATCCGGCGCCTGGCAACGTGTTCCCGAGCGGGCCGGTGGTCGCCATCGGGCCGCCCGATCACCCCACGGTCGCGAGTGTGCAGCCGTCCTCGGAGTTCGGGTCGGCGATCGCGCTCATCCGGTCCTCGAGCGGCGGGCGGTATGTCGCGGTGGGCATGCCAGAAGCCAGCCAGGCCAGCCAGTCCAGGAGTGGGGCGGTGGCCGTGTACGGCGTGAGCAACGGCGCCATCGAGCCCGAACCCGCCTGGTGGATCTCGGGAGAGAGCATCTGGAACGACTCGGCGTTCGGGAGGTCGCTCACGATCTCCGGCGATCAGCTGGTGATCGGCGTTCCGGGCAGTCACGCACAGGGAACCGTGCACGTGGGAGGCGCCGTTGTCGCACCGTTCTGAAGCGCACGGGATGGGTCTGGACGCCGCGTCGCGAGCCGTCTTCGCCTCCTTCGGAGTCGTGCTGATCGGCCTGCTCGCGGGGTGTCCTCCGAACGAGCCCGTGGACACCGGCGATTCCGACGTGCCCACCCCCGATACCGACGTCGACACCGATACCGACGCCGAGCCCCAGGACACGGGGCCGTTCGTCGATCCCTTCCCGGATCCCGACCCCGATCCGGACCCCTGCGATTCCCTGGCGATCGACGCGCCCACCGAGACCGGGCCGCTGCTCACCGTGTTCCTGGGCGTCACCGGGGGGATCGGGCCGTTCTCCTGGTCGATCGAGACGAACAACAGCGGTGGCGCCATGAACGCCGGCTCCGGGGAGTGGTTCACGGGCCCCGTCCCGGCCACCGACACCGTGGCGGTGTACGACGCCGGCTGCGATGTGACGCTCACCGCCGATGTCGAGATCTACCCCGCGATCTCGGCGGTTCCCGACTACGCCGTGGTGCCGCCGGGAACGATGTTCGACGTGGCCGCGACCGATGGAAGCGGCAGCTTCACCTGCTCGGAGGGCACGCTGTTCGGCACGGCGTCTCTGTCCGGCTGCACGTTCACGGCGGGCGACTTCGGCGTGAACACCGTGGTGGTGACCGACAGCACGACCCAGCAGACCGACATCGCCTCGATCGAGGTCGTCCCCGACGTCGAGCTGTTCTCGGAGACGCACCTGCTCGTACCGGTCGGGTTCCCCACGCAGCTCGAGGTGCTCGGCGGGTCGGGCATCCTCGAGATTCCGTCCGCGCCAGCGGGGCTGTCGGTGGTCGACAACGCGATCGTCGCGTCCCAGCCGGGCTCGTGGGATGTCACGGTCGAAGATGCCGTCGTCGGATTGTCCCAGCCGCTCACCGTGGTCGCGTCCGCCGGGCTGACCCTCGACGCGTCCCTCGTCCCGCGTGACGGCGAGAACCTGGACTGGGGTCACGTGATCGCCACCGATCTCGACGGAGACGGCCAGGACGAGGTGATCGTCGCCACTCAGCAGCGGGCGGCCCAGGCGGTCGAAGGCGGAGCCCTGCTGGTCTTCGCCGGGGATGCATCCGCACCGGGCGGGGTGAGTGCCTCGCCGAGCATCGTGGTGGGTCCCGAGCAGCCTGGCGCCCACGGGGGGCAGGGGCTGGCGGTGGGGGACTTCGACGGCGACGGCGAGACCGACATCGCGCTGGGCATCGAGGACTACGATGTAGAGGGCAGCGAAGACCACGGCCAGGTGCGGGTCTACCGCGGGGTTCCCGGAGCGCTCGTCGATCCGGCGGATCCGTGGATCCTGAACGGCGAAGGCTCCTTCGACCAGCTGGGGTACAGCGTCGCGGGGTGTGACGTCGATGGAGACGGGTTCGACGACCTCATCGCCGGTGCGCCCAGCCTGGACGACGACCGGGGGGCCGACACGGTGGGTGCGACCGGCGGCGTGCAGGTGTGGTTCGGGGGCCCGGGCGGGTTCACGGCCGCGCTCGACAACAACGTGGTGCCGGATCCAGACCGGATCTGGTTCGCGAATCGCGTCGGAGGAGCACCAGACGCCCGGCTGGCCGAGGCCGGAACCGCGCTGGCCACCGGAGACCTCGATGGAGACGGGCTCTGCGACATCGCGGTCTCTGGCCGGTTCGGGGATGCGGTCGACGAGGACTTCTCGCGCGGCGGCGTGTGGCTGGTGCGCGACGAGGACCTGATGTCGGAGGGTCCGGCCTGGCGCGTGCTCGGCTCCAGCGACACCGTCGAGACCCAGCCCGACTTCGGCACCGACGTGTTGCTGGTCCCGGCTCCCGGGTCGGATCAGGACGCCCTGGTGGTCGGCAGCCGGTTGATGGACAGCACCGGTGGCCTCGATCGGGCTGGAGTGGTGCTGGCCTGGCGCAGTCAGACCCTCGCGGGGCTCCCGAGCGGGCAGGTCGTCGATCCGGCGTCTGCCGACTGGCGCTTCGAGGGCGAGACCAGCAACGACTACGTGGGCACGGCCATCGAAGCCGACGCCAGCGGTGCGCTGCGGATCGGGGCTCCTCGCGCCACGCCCGAAGCCGGAGGCGGGGAGCACGGCGTGGTGTACGCCGTCGGGATCGACTTCGCGGTCGGCACGGTGGACGCTTCGAGTGTGCTGAGCGTCGATGGGGTCGAGCAGGGCGGGTACTTCGGGCACAGCCTGGCGGTGGCCTCGGATGGACGCCTGGCCGTACAGGCCTCGCGTGCCGACCATCCCCTGGCGGTTCCCGAGGGCGTGCAGGACGGTGCGGTGTACGTGTTCGACGGCACCACGCTGTCCGAGCTCGACCTGCCCACCGACGCTGCGGGCGGGGGCGTCGGCACCGCCATGGCGTGGTTCGACGTCGACGGTGGCGGGGCGGACATCGTCTCGGGTGCACCCGGCATCGGCCTCGCGGGGACGGGCTCGAATGCAGGTCGACTCGCGATCTGGTCGTCCGGGACGGGAGCGGGGGCCCTGCATCCTGCGCTCGACGAGCAGGACGGCGACGAGGAGCTCGGCACGGTCGTGCGGCGCATCGGCGACCTGAACGGCGACGGGATGGACGACCTGGTGGTCCTGGCCGGCGGGCGGAACTTCAGCAATCCCGATGCGCCGTACGCACTCGGGGCCTGCGGGACCGGGAACACCGTCAGCCGGGCCGGTGGCGCGTTCGTCTGGCTGGGATCTGCGGCGGGGATCTCGGTCGAGCCCCAGTTCGCGGTGTTCGGCGAGGACAACAACGACCGGCTCGAGTCGGTGACCGACGCCTTCGACTTCGACGGGGACGGACAGCAGGGCTTCGCGGTGGGGACGTCGCGCGGCGAGGCGGTGCGGGTCTACGACGGGCCCTGGACGCCGGTGCCCGGCAGCATCGTGGTGCGCTGCGACCCCGAGACCACCCTGACGGTCGGGAACAACGACAACTTCGGTCGGGAGGTGGCGGCGGTTCCCAGCCTGGACGGCGACAGCTGTGACGAGCTCGCGGTCACGGCTCCGGAAGACGACCTGAACGGCGGAAACCGGGGCATCCTGCGGATCTTCAAGGGGTGTGCGACCGGCGCCGTCTGGCAGTCCTGGACCGGCGAGGCGAACAACCAGCGCCTGGGCAGCGGCGGGCTGGCGGTGGGGGACCTCACCGGAGACGGGTCGGTCGACATCGCGGTGGGGTCGTCCAGCTTCGATGACGGGCCGTCCGATGTGGGCGCGGTCTGGGTGCTCACCGAGTCCGATCTGGGCTCGGGTGGCGCGATGGTGTACGGCAACACGCACGGCAGCACGGACCTCTCGGGGGCTGCGGGCGAGATCGGCACGCCTCCCACGAGTCGGATCGCGGGCTCGGCTGAGGACGAGGTGCTCGGCGCCACGCTCGCCATCCACACGATCTCCGGAACCCCGACCCTGTTGGTGGGTCGACCCGGTGCGTTCGGAGAGGCGGGCAGCATCGACGGCTGGACCGTCACCCCGGCCGGCTTCGGGACCCGTTGGTTGCGCGTGGGCGCCGAGGGGCCGTACGCTCGACTCGGTCAGTCCATCGCTCCCACCCCGTCCGGCCTGCTGGTCGGGGCTTCGCGCAGCGACCTCGCCGGGGTCGACGCCGGGGCGGTGTACCGCTTCGAGGTTCCATGATCCGCTTCGTCCTCCTGACGGCCCTGCTCCCGATGTCCGCGGCCTTCGCCCAGGACCGGGACTGTCCGCAGCCGCCCACCCTGGCGGGGCTCCAGGGAGACGTCGCGAAGGGAGACGTCGCGTTCCAGGAAGCCGACGCACCGGCGCTGCACACCGCTGCCTTGCTGGCCCGAGAGCGGATTCCGTGTCTGGTCGAACCTCTCGGAATCCCCGATGCCGCCGACCTCTTCCGACTCTGGGGCACCGACGCGTTCGTCCGCAAGGAGCGCGCCCTGGCCGAGCGGTACTTCCGGGTCGCGAAGGACCTCGAGCCGGTCTCCGAGCTGTCGAGTGCCGTGGTCGCCGAGCGTCACCCGATGCGTCAGCTGTACGACTCGTTGGAGGGCAGCTCGCCCGACACCCGTCTGTACGAGGTGCCCGAGGGACACTCCATCCGGGTGAACGGGATCGAGTCGGTGGTGGTGCCCACCTCTGGGGTATGGGTGCTGCAGCAGGTCGACGAGAACAACCGGTTGGTGCGTTCGATGGTGATCGACCCCGGCGACACGCCTCCAGAAGCGGTCGGCATCGCAAAGGAGCCGCGTGAACCGGGCTCGGGGCCGGGTCTGTCCGTGCTGGGTCAGGCCGGGCTGTGGGTCCGCAACGGTCGGGTGACGGGCACGGTGGGGCCGGCGGTTCGGCTGGATGTCCCGGTCACGGACGGGCTGGGGGTAGACGCTGCGCTGTCGGGTGGCCTGTCGGTGGTGAAGGAGGGCGTGGTCCTGGTGCCGTCGCTGCGAGCGGGGGTTCGCTGGGGATTCGCACCATCCGATGCCGCGGTTCAGCCCCGGGTCGGCCTGGCGGCGATGGCGGCCTCCCACGCGGGTGCGGTGGTGGCTCCCGGGGGTGCGCTCACGGGCGGAGCGCGCATCGGGGCCGTGGACGTGGACGCGTTCGCCGGATGGGCAGGCGGCTGGACGGTCGGGATCGGGGTCGGGCCGCGGTTCTGATGTGGGGCTTCGAGCTGTCTCGGGGCGAACGGTCAGGAAGGGTTCTGCCGAAACCGGGGCGAGGGACCGGATGATCGTTCGAGCGATCTCGATAGGTTCAGCGCCTGTTTTCACCGCTGAGCCGCTCCGCTGCGCTGAGGATTGCGCGGAGGATCCGCTGAGCGCCGATGCCTCGATCGGGCCGTCGCCGTTGCCGTGTTCGTGCGGCACCCGCGTGGACGGCGATAGACGCGCCCAACACCTGCCCCGAGACTCGGTCCAACTGTTCTCTACCCACATGGATTCGCTTCACCTTGTACTCCTGATGAGGGGTCGAGATCCTCCTGCCCGGCATCCCGTACGATGTCGACGCGAACCCCCACCCACGCACGCTGGATTTCCGGTTTCACGTCGACCGGGGCAACCACGCCTCAGCGGATCCGCGCAACCCTCTGCGCAGCGGAGCGGCTCAGCGGTGAAAATGACGGAGCCGAAACCCTTTTGCCCACGCCACTTGCTGCCCAGATGCTTCGACCTTCAAACGGCGGACGGTCCCATCGATTCGGCTGATGGCGCACCAGCTGCCCGTCGCGTCAGCGCCGTCGTCGAACGAGCGCCGCCACGCCTCCGATCAGCAGCACACCGAACCCGACCGGCGAGCCCGCGTCACACGCGCAGATCACGTGACCGGGAGGCGTCGGGCCCGGCTCGGCCGTGTCGCCCGTCTGGTCGATGCCCGTATCGCCCGTCTGGCAGGGCTCGAACGGGGTGTCGTCGCTCTCGCAGACCGCGCCTGCACCATCGGCGGTGCACGAGACGTCGTTCAGGCCGTGCTGCTGGGCCCCGGACCCCGCGAACAGCCACGCACATCCCTCGTCGCCGGTCAGGTCGTCGGGTTGGCCGGGGCTCCACGGGATGAAGTCGGCCTCCTCGCCGTCGGACCACCGGTAGGTGTTGGGATTGCTGTCCGACAGCCCCGACCAATAGGTGGTGAGGAGATCGAGCTGGGGGGCGAGCCAGTCGGTCTCGGCTTCGGACTGCAGATCGACCAGGTGGTAGCCGAAGCCCTCGCAGAGCTGGGAGGCGGCGCCGCGGTCGGGTTGCTCGGCGGCGCAGATCAGGTAGCTCCGCCCCTCGAAGTTGACCTGCTGACAGCCGGTGCAGACCGCACCCTCGTCCACGAGTCCGTTCTGATTCTCGTCGGTGCCGTCGCAGGTCTCGGCGACATCGGGGCCGTTCGCGACGGCGGAGGGGACGAAGAGCAGCAGCGCCAGCGGGAGGACGGACAGGGCCATGCCGGAAGCCTACACGAACCGCTGGGAGGGATCCGCCATCGATGCGAGCGGGTCTGCGTCTCGCACAGGGGTTCGACGTCGAGATCGACCGCCGCGTCCGACCCACACGTCGGGCGTCCCAGGATGATGCGCCCCGAACGCTCGTCGGCCATTCCTCACCTCTGCTCCGAAAATGGCCGCGGCAGCCAGCTCTGATCCCGCCAAAACAGAAGTACGAACGGACTTCGACGCAACGTTGCCACGAAGTCACGGAGCCACACGAAGGTCTGCACGGAGGCGTCACCGGAGAGCTCGCGGCATCGCCGAACCCGACCGCCCCGCAGCCGGTTGCCACACCCCCGAAGGGCGGAGGCTGACTCTGTACACGCAATCCGTTTCGCGGGGCGAACGTCGGACCAGATGGCGACCGACCACCGCCACCACGACCGACGACCACGACGGACGTCCGCGTCATCGATCCCGTCGTGTTCGCAGGGCTGTTCGTGCTCTGAGACTCCGGCGACGCTGTCTCCGGCTCGTCCCTCCCGTGAACGCGGCAAGACAGACATTCCATGGAAGAGATTCAGTCGTTTCATCCCTCGCTTGCGGTGTTGGGTCGGCGGATTCCGATGGCGGAATCGCTGGCCTCCGCCGCCCACGTGGTCTCCAGAGACAGTCCGGGTCGACGTGCGGGAGTGGTTGCTGGAGAGGCTCGGGCACACGCACAGAGCCACAGAGGACGACGGACGACCGGCATAGGAGCGCGTCGATCGGCGAAGGCATGCCGGTAGACAGCGTCGACAGAGCCTCAGAGCGCCAGCACTCCCGCAAACACGGGGTGTTCAACGTGTTTCGTCACCGTCTGGATGGCGATGAACGAGCCACTGAAAACCGCCGATTCATTCTGATTCGCAGGTGGTAATGGGCCGATCCGTTTCGCGTGGCTCCGTGAAATCCTCGGTGTCGCTCCGTGACTCCGTGGCGACGTTGCGCTGATCGGGGTTCATACGTCTCTTCTGGCGGGATGGACCGCTAGCGATCCTGCAGCACCCGGCAGTCGTAGCGCACCTGCCCATCGCACAGCAGCTGCAGCTTCTCGCCGGCCTTCACCCGGATCCGGCCCCGCTTGTCGACCGGCGCATCGGCGAACGCGGCGTAGATGTCGTAGTCGCCGGGATCCACCTCGCCCGGCGGCACTCGTCGCCCGTCGTCGGCCACGAGCACGAACGAGGTGTGGTCGCCGGCTACCTCGACCGTGCCGGTTCCCGACGGAGGTGCAGGAGTGGGAACGTCCACGGGGACGGGGTCGGGCGAGGGGAGGGGGTCTGGCGCCGGCAGGGGATCGGGCCGGATTGCGGGTTGCGGCGCTGGATGCGGAGCAGGCGCGGGATCGGGAGCGGTGCTCGGCTGTGTTCCCGGTTGTGGATCGGCGGGCTCCCGCTCGACGTCGGTGGGCTCCGGGACCGGCTCCGGTGGGGGATCCGGCAGGGTGGGGACGGGGTCCGGAGGGGCCGTGCCCGTCAGGTCGCCGCCGAACATCGCGACGGCCCCCGCACCCAGGAGCGCCACCGACCCGCCACCCAGCGCCAGCAGCAGGAGCAACGCCAGGATCGGGAGCATCCACCGGTTCTCGCTCTCGGCGGGGTCGTGTAGCGATGCTTCGCCCGGACCGGGACCCCGGGTGGCGGCGACCACGCGGTTCATCTCCTCGGTCGGGAGTCCGTTGTCGCCGAACGAGGTCTGGCCGGTGACCAGCGGAGTGGGGCGCAGACCGTCCGTGTTCTCGGTGACTTCGGAGGGACGCTCGGTGGGGACGTCCGTGCCCACGGGCGGTTGGCCGTCGTGCTCGGTGGGCGGCTCGGGGTCGTGCTTCGGCCGCATCGACGCCACCGGAGACTTGACGGCGGACTTGCCGAGCCGCTCGATCGACGCCTCGAGCGACGCCTCTGCGCCCTGCTTGATCTGGGCGATGGCCTCGGTCTCGAACAGCGCCCCGGACTCGTCGGTGCCGGACCCCGATCCGCTGGTGGTCCACATCCGGTAGAGCACCTCGCAGTTTCCCACCCGCTCGTCCCGCTCGGGGCGCAGGGCGGACTCGATGGCCATCCGCATGCCGTCCGGCAGGTCGGGTGCGAGCGCTTCGAGCGGCGGGTACTCCCCCTTCATCGCGGCGTTCATGATGTCGAGCAAGCCGCTGCCGGTGTAGGGCCGCTGCCCGGTCGCCAGTTCGTAGAGGATGACGCCCACGCTGAAGACGTCGGCCCGCTGATCGACGTTCCGCGCGTCGTCGAACTGCTCGGGTGCCATGTAGTGCGGGGTTCCGAGCACGATGCCGGTGCGGGTCTCCAGCGAGCCACCGGGATCGCCGCCGAGCGCCTTCACGAGCCCGAAGTCGGTGATCTTGGGGATCATCTTCTTGCCGCGGATGGCCATCAGGATGTTGGCGGGCTTGAGGTCGCGGTGGATCAGGCCCGCGCGATGCGCTGCGGAAACGCCGGCCAGCACGCCTCTTCCGACGCTTCCGGCCTGGCGGAGCGACAGCCGGCCGTGCCGGAGGACGTCCTTGAGCGTGGTGCCCTCGACGTACTCCATGAGCAGGCCGGGGGAGCCGTCGATGTCGACGATGTCGGAGACCGAGACCACGTTCTCGTGCTGCAGGGTGGCCTGGGCACGCCCCTCGTTCATCAGCCGCTCGACCACGACGTCGTGGGGGACCTTGAGCACCTTCAGCGCGTGCTGGGTGCCCAGGTTCTTGTGGCGGACCCGGTAGACGACCGCGAGCGCACCTTCGCCCAGCACGCCTTCGACGGTGAACCGCCCGATGGTGCCCCCGGCCGCCAGGATCTTCATCCGGGATCGCTCCCAGCGTCCTCGTTTTCGGAGGATTCGATGGACACGACCCAGGCTTCGACGCGGTCGCCGAGAACGGGCAGCGACACGGCCCCGGCGCCGAGCACGACGTCGTGGAAGCCCTTGATGTCGAAGTCCTCGCCCAGACGGGCCTCAGCATCGCGACGCAGGCGCCAGATCTCGAGCTGACCGGTCTTGTAGGCCAGGGCCTGGCCAGGCGTGGTGATGTAGCGGTCGACCTCGTTCTCGATGTTGTTCCTGGCGAGCGGGGTGTTCTCGACCATGAAGTCGATGGCCTGCTGGCGCGACCAGCCCTTGGCGTGGATGCCCGTGTCGACGACCAGGCGGGCGGCGCGCCACAGCTCGAAGCTGTACATCCCGAAGCGGTCGGTGTCGCCGGAGTACAGCCCCATCTCGTCGGACAGCTGCTCGGAGTACAGACCCCAGCCCTCGACGAACGCCGTGGCACCGAGGTGGCGGCGGAACATCGGGAGGTCGGACAGCTCGGTGGCGATGGCGATCTGCAGGTGGTGCCCCGGGATGGACTCGTGGAACGCGAGCACCTCGGCCTCGTGGCGCGGCCGGGTCTCGGGCTGGTAGGTGTTGACGTAGTAGTAGCCGGGTTTTTCGCCGGGCACGACGGGCATGTAGTAGGCGATGGTGGTGTAGGGCGCCTGGTAGTCGGGGATGCGCGCGACCTCGCAGTCGGCCTCGGGGAGCCGGCCGAACCAGTCGGGGATCGCGGCTTTCGCCCGAGCCAGGGCTTCGCGGGCTTTGGACTCGACCTGCTCTTCGGTCTCGAAGTACAGTCCCTCGTTGGTGCGCAGGTACTCGAAGATGGCCTGCACGTCGGACTGATCGAGGGCTTTCTTCCCGAGAGCCGCGACCTCGCGGTGCAGTCGCGCGATCTCGTCGAGACCGGTCTGGTGAACGGTGTCGGGGTCGAGCGGCAGGCTGGTCTCGTCCTGGATCTTCGCGGCGTAGCACTCGGCCCCGTTGGGGATGCCGGTCAGCCCGACGTCTTCGGTCCGCGCGACCGGGAGGACCTCGTTCTCGAGCAGGTCGGCCCACTGCCCGAGGGCTTCCCGCCAGCGCTTCACGGCCGTGCGGATGTCTTCGAGGAGCTCGGCCTTCTCCTCGGCCGGGGTGTCGGCGAGCGGGCCCTCGAACGCGGCTTCGGCCCGGGTGACGAGCGGGGATTCTTCGAGAGGAGTGCTCAAGTCGCCGCGTGTCTGCTCGATGACGAGGGCCGTGCTGGCCTTGTTCGCGACGTACCCCTCCTCGATCCCGACCCGCAGGTTGTCCATCCGGACACCCACCTGCTCGGCGTGGCCCTGGATGCGGCTCAACAGGTTGCGGACGTCTGCGATCGTCTTCAGCGGATGGCTGTCGGCCAGCCCGTTGCCCTCCAGGAGTGGGTTGTCGCGCGGCGAGAACGCCCAGATGCTGCTCCGACACACGTTGGTGGCCCGTGCGTTGCGCAGTTGCTCGGCCAGCAGGTCGCGGTTCAGCGCGTCCGACTCGGAGAGGTCCTCCAGGCCTTCGAGCCGCTGCACCCAGTCGCCCATCCGCCCGTCGAAGGCCGCTTCGGCCCCCAGCGAGGCGTCGGTGACGCGGCTGTCGAAGCGGTGGTCGCCCACGTCGGTGGCCCAGGTGGGGTACCGCTCCATCAGCCCGTCCCAGTGCTCCAGCAGGATGTCGGCGAGCAGGGGGTCCTCGATGCCGCGGATGGCGTCCGGCACGCTCGCTGCGCCGCCAGATGGCGCGGGCGCGACCTGGGGAGCGGGTGGGTCGGCCACCGGTGTGGGTTTCTTGCAACCGCTGGGTGTGAGGGAGACCACGGACAGAAGCGGGATCAGCAGGGCAGGGGACCAACGCGGCATGCGAGCGCTCCGGTGCAAAACGGCTCCCCACCGCGATAGCATCCGACCCTTCGAGAGGTCCACGTGATTCCCGACAGCTTGCTCTCTGGTGACAACGCATCCTTCCTGGACGACGCCTACCGTCGCTGGTCCGACGACCCCGAGTCCGTCGAGCCCGAGCTGCGCGCGCTGTTCGAGAAGGAGCACACCGACGCCGGCGAGAACGGGGCAGCCGTGCGCATCGGTCCGAGCTTCGCACCGCGCAGCATCTTCGCCGGGGGCGGGGCGGGCTCGGATCCCGTGGCCGTCATGCGCCAGGCCGCCACGGTCCAGATGATCAACGCCTACCGGGTGCGCGGCCACTTCAAGGCCGACATCGATCCGCTCGGACGCCGCAAGAAGGTCGAACACCCCGAGCTCACGCCCGAGTACTACGGGCTGTCGGACGCCGACCTGGACGCCGAGGTCTCCACCGAGCCGCTGTTCGGGATGCCCCCGCGCGCCACGCTCCGAGCGGTGATCGAGCGCTGTCAGGCCGCCTACACCGACTCGATCGGCGCCGAGTTCATGAACATCGACTACCTCGAGCAGAAGCGCTGGGTGCAGGAGCAGCTCGAGACGCTGCCGGTTCGGGACGTGCTCAACCGCGACGCCCAGACCCGCATCCTGCGCAAGCTGTGCGACGCCGAGAACTTCGAGCGCATGCTGCACACGCGGTTCCCGGGCACCAAGCGGTTCTCCCTCGAAGGGGCCGAGACCCTCATCCCGCTGCTCGACATGATCAACGAGGCCTCGGCCATCTCGGGCATCCGCGAGATCGTCATCGGAATGGCCCACCGTGGCCGGCTCAACACGCTGGTCAACATCATGGAGAAGCCCGCCAGTGCGGTCGTCGAGGAGTTCCTCGGCGTGGACGGCGACGACCCCAAGTCCGGCGACGTGAAGTACCACCTGGGCTACAGCGCCAACACGCTCACCCAGGCCGGCCACAAGCTGCACCTGTCCCTCACGCCCAACCCCTCCCATCTCGAGGCCGTCAACGCCATCGTCGAGGGTCGGGTCCGCGCCAAGCAGGACCGCGCCGAGGACCTCGAGCGCGAGACGTGCATGCCGCTGCTCATCCACGGGGATGCGGCGTTCGCCGGCCAGGGACTGGTCCCGGAGGTCCTGAACCTGTCCGAGCTCGCGGGCTACCGCACCGGCGGGACGCTCCACATCATCGTCAACAACCAGATCGGCTTCACCACGGCCCCCCGCGAAGCGCGCAGCACGCCGTATGCCACCGGAGTCGCCCGGATGCTGGGCGTGCCCCTGTTCCACGTGAACGGCGAGGACCCCCGTGCGGTCGCCGCCGTGGTGCAGATGGCCATCGAGTGGCGCCAGCGCTACCACCGCGACGTCGTCATCGACATGTACTGCTACCGCAAGCACGGCCACAACGAGGGCGACGAGCCGTCCTACACCCAGCCGCTGATGTACAAGCTCATCCGCTCCCGGCCCACCCCCCGCGAGGTCTACCAGGAGCACCTGGTGAAGCGCGGAGACCTCGATGCAGACGAGGCAGAAGCGATCTTCGACGCCAGCAACAAGGCGATGCAGTACGACGCCGAGGAGCACGGCGACGAGCCCAGCGCACCGGCCAGCGAGCGCAGCGTTCAGATGAAGACCGAAGACCCCGACGTCGACCTGTACTTCAGCGCCGACGAGGGCAACGGCACGTCCATCGACCGCAGTGAGCTGGAGATCTCGCCGGTGAAGGAGCGATGGGATCAGTACAAGGACGGCGACATCCGCGATGTGGCCGACACCACCTACAACGCCGAGATGCTCCGCGACCTGCTGACGAAGGCGAACACGCTGCCCGAGGGCATCAAGCCCCACACCAAGGTCAAGCGGTTGCTCAAGCAGCGGCTGGAGATGATCGCCGGCGAGCGCGGGATGGACTGGGCGATGGGCGAGCAGGCGGCGTTCGCGACGTTGCTGGCCGAGGGGCATCCGGTCCGTCTGTCCGGGCAGGACAGCGGGCGCGGCACGTTCAGCCACCGCCACGCCGTGGTCACCGACATCTCGACGGGCCAGGAGCACTACCCGCTCCGGCAGATCCACGATCAGTTCTTCGTGGTGGACTCCAGCCTGTCCGAGGCCGGCGTGCTGGGCTTCGAGCTCGGCTACTCCATGGACACGCCGGAGGGTCTGGTCATGTGGGAGGCCCAGTTCGGCGACTTCGCCAACGGCGCCCAGGTGATCATCGACCAGTTCATCAGCTCCACCGAGAAGAAGTGGAACCGTCTGTCCGGCCTCGTGATGATGCTGCCCCACGGCTACGAAGGGCAGGGCCCCGAGCACTCCAGCGCGCGTCTCGAGCGCTACCTGCTGATGTGTGCCGAAGACAACATGCAGGTCGCGAACGTCACGACGCCGAGCCAGTACTTCCACATGATGCGCAACCAGGTCCTGCGATCGGTACGCAAGCCGCTGATCATCATGACGCCCAAGAGCCTCCTGCGGCACCCGCTCGCCACCAGCACCCTCGAGGAGTTCGCCACCGGCCGCTTCCATCCGGTGCTCCCCGAAGCCGACGAGCTGCCGTCCGACTCCGCCGTCAAGCGTCTGGTGCTCTGCTCGGGCAAGATCTACTACGAGCTGCTGAAGGAGCGCCGCGACCGCGAGATCGACGACGTCGCGCTCGTCCGGGTCGAGATGCTCTACCCCTGGCCGGAACCCGAGCTGGCCGAGATCCGTTCGCAGTACGCCGACGCCGAGATCGTCTGGTGCCAGGAGGAGCCCGCGAACATGGGTGCCTGGCCCGTGATCGCCCACTTCCTGGCCGATCAGTTCGGTCCCGGGAAGGTCGCGTACGTCGGGCGGGATGCCGCGGCCAGCCCGGCCACGGGCTCGAGCATCGTCCACAAGCAGGAGCAGGCGTCGGTGATCGACCGCGCTCTGTCCGTGTAGTTGCGCTAAGTTCTCCGGCCTGACGCCCTGAACCCCCGAAGAGGTCTTCCGACATGATCGATGTCCCCATTCCCCAGATCGGCGAGTCCATCACCCACGTCTACGTGAGCCGCTGGATCGTGCAGCCCGGGCAGGCGGTGAAGGAGGGCGACGGGATCCTCGAGCTCGACAGCGACAAGGCGAGCATGGAGGTTCCCGCTCCCGCATCGGGCGTGCTGGCCGAGACCCTGGCCGAAGAAGGCGACGAGATCGAGATCGGTGCCGTCGTGGCGCGCATCGACGAGAACGCGACCGCCGAGGACTCCGGGAGCGACTCGTCCGAGAGCTCCGATGACGCCGACGACTCCGACGACAGCGGGGATTCCGAAGGCGATGGGTCCGAGGCGTCCTCCGACACGGGCTCGTCTCGCAAGGCCAGCTCGGATGGACCCACCCGCGCGGGCCCGGCGGCACGTCAGGCTGCGGGCGAGAAGGGGGTCGACCTCGACTCCGTGAAGGGCAGCGGTCCGCGAGGCCGCGTGCTGCGGAAGGACGTGACGTCGGCCTCCACCGAAGGCCGCGTCCAGGCCGATGCGGGTCCCCAGGACACCAGCGCCCGCACCGAGCGCGTGAAGATGACGCCCCTGCGGCGCACCATCGCGCGCCGACTGGTCGAGGCGCAGCAGACCGCCGCGATGCTCACGACCTTCAACGAGGTCGACATGACTGCGGTGATGGCCATGCGCAAGCGCTACCAGGAGCAGTTCGTCGAGAAGTTCGACATCAAGGTCGGCTTCATGAGCTTCTTCGTGAAGGCCGTGATCGAGGGTCTCAAGCAGTACCCCGCGGTCAACGCCGAGATCGACGACGACCACATCCTGTACAAGAACTTCTACAACATCGGGGTGGCGGTCAGCGGTCCGAAGGGCCTCGTGGTCCCGGTCATCCGCGACGTCGACCAGATGTCGTTCGCGGGCGTCGAGCAGGCCATCCGCGAGGTCGCCATCCGGGCACGCGACAACAAGCTGCGTCTCGACGACTTCAAGGGTGGCACGTTCACCATCAGCAACGGGGGCGTCTTCGGCTCGATGATGAGCACGCCCATCCTCAACCCGCCCCAGGTCGGCATCCTGGGCATGCACAACATCGTGCAGCGGCCGGTGGTGGTCGACGGGAAGATCGAGGCGCGTCCGATGATGTACCTGGCGCTGTCGTACGACCACCGGATCATCGACGGGCGCGAGGCCGTGAGCTTCCTGGTGCGCGTGAAGGAGTGCATCGAGGATCCGCAGCGGATGCTGCTGGAGGTCTGAGAGGACGGCTCGGGGGCGAACGGACCTCGCGACAGCCCGAGCGGTTTCGGCCGCCTTGCGACATCATGCGCGTCGACGAGTCCGACGGACGCGCGTAGACGGAGTCTCCAGAGGTGCAGAGCGCCGATGATGCCGTCTGGACGGGCGTGTTGCCGTGTTCCGGCGCTGGTGGGCAATGCCATCCGATAGGTGGGATGGGTGAGACCTTCGGTGTTCCAGTCGTGCTTTGGTTCCTGTGTCTTCGGTCTTTGCCTGTCGGCAATGTCGGTGGCGTGCTCTTCCCCGAAGCCCGAGCTGACCGAAACTGGCGACACTGCCTCATCAATGACGTGCGAGCGGCCCCCGATCGTGCTCGAGCGCTCTCCCGTCGACGTCTCCAACGTCTTCTACCGAACCCCGATCTTCGCACGGCTGTCCCGCGCGGCCACCGAGACAGGCGTCGAGTACTACTCCCTGGAGGAGGATCTGGGAGACGCGACCCTGTGGGAGCAGGACGCGTCCGGGGAGTACCAGCTCGTGCCCGCCGAGGTCACCCTCGAGCTGGAGCACCCGTTCGATCATCCCCTGTGGAGCATCGTCCCGGATGAACGCCTGGCCCCGTTGACGGCGTATCAGGCGCGGTTCGAGTACTGCGACGAGGCGTTCGTAAACACCTTCACAACGGGACCGGCCGGCGAGCCCGTCCAGGCCGAGGCGTTCGACGCCACCTACGCGGTGAAGCTGGATGAAGCGGACTTCGGGTGGGACCCGTTGAACGACGCGTTCGGGAACCTCGGACGCGAGATCCTGGTTCAGACACACCGGAATGACGAGGGCCAGCTCCGGCTTCGGATGGCTTGGTCCGAGGTCGCTTCGTCAGAACAGGATCTGTGCGCTGCGACTGGCGATGGGGTGGCCTGGGCGTTCGACAATCCCTGGTTCGAAGGGGGGGTCGTGCTGGACGACTACGACTCCCCTCCGGACGACCCGAACGCATTTCCGGCCTTCCAGGTGAGTGGTGCATTCGGGCCCGACCCCACTCGGCTCTACGGCGTCGACCTCCGGTTGCAGGAGGATTGCCATCCCGACAGCCCTCCCATGGAGTGCATCCCCTGCGAGCTCCCGATCGAGGGATCCGGGTGCCCCTTCAGCACTGCGCTGACCACGCCCACCGAGCGACTCGACACCCCGATCGTCCCGCGTACATGGGCCCAGATCGCCGCCGACCCCGCATGCGCTTCGCCCGGAGGGCGCTGCTCCGAAAATCCAGACCCGAACCCAGGACGACGCTCGAACACGGCGGTTGAGATGGCGCGATCGGGAGTCCGCGCCCAGCGGATCTTCGGCGAAGCGAAGCGCTGCTCCGAAAATGCAAGCTCGGGCGACCAGCGCTCACCACGAGAATCCTGTCTTGAACTGGGGATCGGCGCCCATCCACCACGGAGTCACGGAGTACACCGAGGGGGCACGGAGCCGCGTGAACCGGATCGCAGACACCGATGAAACACGTCGAACACCCCGTGTTTGCGGGAGTGCTGGCGCTCTGAGGCTCTGACGACGCTGTCTACCAGCATGCCTTCGCCGATCGATGCGCTCCTATGCCGATCGTCCGTCGTCCCCTGTGGCTCTGTGCGTGTGCCCGAGCGTCTCCAGCAGCCACTCTCGCACGGCGACCCGGCTTGTCTCTGGAGACCCCCTGGGCGGTGGAGGCCAGCGATTCCGGCAGGCGGATTCGGGCGCACGCACAGAGGCACAGCGGACAAATATGGCCGAACAGGCCGAACGGACCAATCGGGGGCGGCCCCGCCGGAGACAGCGTCGTCAGAGTCTCAGAGCGCGAACAGCCCCGCGAACATGACGTGATCTGTGACGCGAACGTGTGTCGTGGTCGTCGGTGAAGGCCTCGTCGAAAGGCGTTCTACTATCGACATAAAGGTCCGAAATGAATCATGTGGTGCGGAGGCGTTGCCGGAGAGTTCGCGCTTATCGGCCAAATCTCGAGCCGACGCTCGCACACGGTGGTTGAGATGGCGCGATCGGGAGGTCCGCGCTCGGCGGGTCCTCAGCGCAACCCTCAGCGAAGCGAAGCGCTCAGCGGTGAAAAATGGCGCTGAATCCAACGAAGTCGTTCGAACGAACTCCCGGGTCGTCCGCCCCGAGCCGAAGTTCACCCTCCTGGGACGCTCGAAGGCCCTGCGGTGAGATGCCCCGGACCCGGTGAGAACCGCGAGGGGTGACGCCCATCCGTCTGTCACGTAGAGTCCCTGCCATGGAACTGACCCAAGGCGACGTGGTGGGCGACCGCTACCAGGTGACCGGCACCCTCGGGTTCGGGGGCGCGGGCGACGTGTACCGCATCACCGACCGCGTCACCCAGGCCGACCGCGCGATGAAGCTGCTCTACGACGACATGCTCGGCACGGCAGCGCTGCGGCAGCGGTTCCTCACCGAAGCCCGCATCATGGCCGAGCTGCAGCACCCCAACGTGCTGCCCGTCTTCGATCTGGGGGAGCACGCCGACCGCGTGTACTTCGTGATGGAGTACGCACCCCACGGCACCGTCCGCCACGAGTTCGACGACGGCGCCGACCCGTGGCTCGCGGTCGACATCCTCATCCAGGTGCTCGACGCGCTGGAGTACGCCCACGCGCACAACTGCATCCACCGCGACGTCAAGCCGGCCAACATCCTCATCACCCAGCCCGGCCGCTACAAGCTCGCCGACTTCGGGGTGGCCCGGTACGACGCGATGGGGGTCGCGCGCGTGACCAACACCGGCGACTACCTCGGTACGCTGGGCTACATGGCCCCCGAGCAACGCGCGGATCCGCGGCGGGTCCAGCCCCAGTCCGACCTGTACGCGGCGGGGGCTGCGCTGTTCAACCTGTTGTCCGGCAGCGCCCGGCCGCCCCCCGACCTCTACGCGATGCCGGTCGACGAAGTGGCCTTCCCACACGTGCCCGTTGCCATCCTGCCCATCATCGAGCGCGCCACGCGGGCCGAGATCGCAGACCGGTACGTCACGGCCGCCGAGATGCGCGATGCCCTGCGGGTGGCGGTCGAGCAGCGGGAGCCGGAAAAAAATTCCACGTCGGAGTGACGACGGTCCCGGGGGTCGGGAATGGTGGGGCGGAGGTTGCACTGACTGCCCTGCGCCCGCATGAACGAAGCGTTACGAGCCCGCGACTGGAAGGTCCCGAAGGTGCGACGAGCGCCTGTTTCCGGTATCTTCCCGGCCGTCATTGGAGCGCTCGCATGCATCAGCATTCTGTCGATGGACCCCCCGCCTCGGGGCACCTGATCACCCGTTCGGCCGTCGGTCTCGGCCTGGCGTGCGCACTCGCGCTGACGCCGGGCCTGGCCTCGGCTCAGAGCGCCTACTCGGTCGACAGCGAGTACGTGCGGCCGGCGTTCGGCAACGACAGCTTCACCGCGGTCGACGTCGCCACCCAGCGCAAGCCGCTGGCGTTCCGCGCCGGTCTGGTCATGATGTACACGCGGGATCCCATCACGCTGTACGACCGCATCGAGGGCACCGAGATCGGCGCCATCGTCACCGACCGCGCCACGTTCATGGTGGGCGCCAGCCTCGACCTGTCGGACCGCGTCACCATCAACGCCCTGCTGCCCGCGGCCGTCAACAGCGCCGGCGAAGACGGCGACCCCAAGGACTTCGAAGCCCCCGGGTTCGGCCTGCAGGACATCGGCCTGTCGGCGCGCCTCACCGCCATCAAGCACAAGAACTTCGGGCTGGGCGTCCGGGCCGGGCTCATCTTCCCGTCCGGCGCGCAGAACGCATTCCTGGGCGACTCCGGCTTCCGCCCCAACGGCGGCATCCTGGCCCACGTCGCCTTCGGCGATGCCCTCATCGGGACCGACATCAGCGTGATGGGGCGTCCCGAGGTCCTGCGAACCGACGAGGACTTCACGGCCGGCAGCGAGCTCAACGTCAACTTCGGCTACCGCCAGAAGCTCCCGGCGGCCACGCGCCTCGGGTTCACGGGCCAGGTGCTCACCCGCGCGGGCTTCGAGAACTTCCTGCAGGGCGCCGCCGAGAACGGCCTCGAAGGGCTGGCGGGGGTGCAGGTCTACCCCGCGTCCAACGTCACCATCGACGTCCAGGCCGGCCGCGGCGTCAACCAGGGCTACGGAACCACCGATCTGCGCGTGCTGGGTGGGCTCACCATCGAGTTCGTGCCCCCCGAGGACATCCCGCCGCCTCCCCCGGTCGTCGAGCCGCCGCCCGAGCCGCCGCCCCCCGAGATCCCGATCATCGAGCCGGAAGTCGTCGAGGAGACCGAGACCTTCGTCTACAAGGCCGACAAGATCGACTTCAAGCAGCAGCCCCAGTTCGTGGTCGGGACCACCCAGCTGCTCGATTCCCAGAGCCGGGCCTGGGTCCGCGAGGTCGCCGAGTTCGTGCGCGACAAGTGGGAGATCGCCCACATCGTCGTCGAAGGCCACGCCTCGATCGAAGGCTCGTACGAGTACAACTACAACCTCTCGGCCGCTCGTGCCCGGGCCATCTGGGAGGAGTTCGTGAAGGCCGGCGTGCACCCGGATCGCGTGAGCTTCCGCGGTCGCGGCGAGGTCGAGCCCCGCGTGGTCGCCGAAGGCGAAGAGCCGCTGCAGGAGAACCGCCGCATCGAGTTCTACGTCACACACCAGCTCAACCCCACCCTCGACGAGTCGCCCGAGATCTACGAGCAGACCGTGGTGAAGGCGCCCTGGAACGGCCAGCCCATCCGCGTGACCAGCCCCGAGAAGCCGGTCATCGAGGAGCCCGAGGAAGAGCCGGACTTCTTCAACACCGACGACGACATCGGCATCGGTGACGACGGCGACGAGATCGACCCGAACAACACGGGCGACGCGACGGACACCGGCGACTCCACTGACGAGTCCGGCGACTCCAGTGACGAGTCCGGCGGCAACGAAGACGACATGGAAGAGACCGACACCGCAGAAGACGGCGGCCCCATGGAAGACGGAGAAGAGTGATGACCCCCAACCGGACCCACCGGAATCCCTCGATCACCGCGTTGTTGCGACCGGTGTTCGGGGGTGCGCTCACCCTGGGCCTCGCGGGCGCGGGCCTGCTGGGGTCGGTGGAGGCGTACGCACAGCAGGTGCCCGTCGCCATCATCGCGTCCACCTCCGATCCCAACCACGCCGAGAACGTGCGGCAGTACCTGTGGTGCGTCCAGGAGTTCGGGGCCGACATCCCCATCTACGACGCGGGGGTGCTCACGCCCACCAACGCCGACCTCGCCGACCGGGAAGCGGTGCTGGTGTTCAACGAGCCCGGAGCCCCGTTCGCCAACACCGACGCCCTCGGTGACGTGCTGCACGAGTTCCTCACCAACGGTGGCGGCGTCGTGCTGGCGGGTGCCACACTCGATGGTCCCGCGAACACCGGTATCGGCGGGCTCATCGCAGGGCAGCAGGCCGGAGGCTCCTTCCTGCCGGTCGATATCCAGACCTCGACCGGCTTCGTGCCCGAGCCCATGCTGGAGTTCGAGCGCGTGGTCGTGCCGGACGTCGTCGAAGACCCCAACACCCTCGAGACCATGATGGTGGCGTGGGAGGTCTACGGCTTCAACGAGTTCGGGCCCGGTCAGGGGCTGCACTCCGATGGTCTGCAGCTCACCCAGGGCGCGCTCATCGCCGCCAACTGGGTGCGGATGGACGACACCCGCGAGCCCCTCGCAGTCCTCAAGCGTCCCCCCGCCATCGTGGGCGAAGGCGTGGGCAACGTGGTGGCGCTCAACTTCTACCCGCCCAGCAGCAACGTGAACCCCGCGTTCTGGGACAGCGAGACCGACGCCGACCACCTGGTCACCCAGAGCCTGCTGTGGTCCACGAACGTCGTCCGGCCCCAGGAGACCTGCTACAACACCTACGTCGAGCAGGACTTCAACTGCAACCTCGTGGACGTGTCGGACGAGGAAGGGGTGGTCGACATCGACGACCCCGAGTGCGCGATGAACGTCGACGACGACGGCAATCCGTTCACCAGCGCCGACTACTACTACGACTACTACAGCTTCGGCTGCGAGGTGTTCACCGGCGACCTCGACCAGGACGGCGACGGCCTGGCCGAGGGGCAGATCGAGGTCCCCCAGAGCGACGACCCCGACGAGCTGTGGGCCCGCTTCGACCTGTGCGACAACTGCCAGGACGAGTTCAACCCCGACCAGCAGGACGCCGACTGCGACGGGGTCGGAGACCTCTGCGACGTGTGCATCTTCGCGGGGATCCCGGCGATGGACATGCAGGGCAACGGCGACGAGGACTGCTGGGGCGACGTCTGCGACAACTGCCCGCAGGACGCCAACGACGACCAGCTCGACATCGACATGGACGGAGTGGGCGACGTCTGCGACAACTGCCCCGAGATCCCCAACAGTCAGGACGACGAGGATCTGGACGGCGTCGGAAACGAGTGCGACAACTGCACGCCGTCGACGCACCCCAACCCCACCGACCAGACCCCCTTCCCGAACCCGGCGCAGACCGACACCGACGGGGACGGCATCGGCGACATCTGCGACAACTGCCCGGATGTGCCCAACCCGCTGCAGGGCGACCAGGACGGCGACCTGCTGGGCGACGCGTGCGACTTCTGCCCGACCCAGCCCCAGGCCGACGGCGACGACTCGATCGACACCGATGGCGACGGGCTCGGCGACGGCTGCGACATCTGCCCGACCATCGTGAACCCCGACCAGGCCGACCAGGACATGGACGGTCTCGGGGATGCCTGCGACAACTGCCCGTTGTTCTCGAACGCGGGCCAGGAAGACGCCGATGGCGACACCGTGGGCGACGTCTGCGATGTGTGCCCGGCGATCAGCAACATCGACCAGGCCGACCAGGATGGCGACGACTTCGGCGACCCCTGCGACAACTGCCCGACCGTGTTCAACGACCAGGACGATCTGGACTTCGATGGCTACGGCGACGAGTGCGACGTCTGTATTCGCGACGACCTCGAGGACATTCCGAACGCCAACCTCGACAGCGATGGCGACACCCTGGGCGACAACTGCGACAACTGCCCGTTCACGGCCAACGTCGACCAGGCCGACAGCGACGGCGATGGCGTGGGCGACGAGTGCGACAAGCTCGCCATCCGTGGCGGGGGCGACGGCTGCTCGACCGCCAACCCCGTGCTCCCCGGCGGCCTGCTGGCCGTGCTGGGAATGATTGGACTGCGACGCCGACGCGTTGCAGGAGAGGAGTGATCCGATGACTGTGGAACCGACCCCTGTGAGCCGCGGGCGGCAGATGCTCCGCTGGACCGTCGGCGCGGCGGCACTCTACGCCGGTTCCGCCCTCGGTGGATCCGCGGCGTTCGCCCAGAACGTGGCGATCTACGGCGCCACCACCGATCCCATGGCCCTGCAGAACGTCCAGGAATCCCTGTTCTGCACCCAGGAGTTCGTCGAGGTCGACATCTACGACGCCGGCGCGGCCACTCCGGACATCGCCGAGCTCCAGCAGTACTTCGCGGTCATCGTGTTCACCGAGCCCGGCACTGGTTTCGCCGACTCCGTGGCGATGGGCGACGTGCTCGAGGAGTACGTCCAGTCCGGTGGCGGCGTGGTCGTTGCGGGTGGAGCCCTCGATCAGGCCAGCGGTACCGCCCTCGAAGGCGGGTTCGTCGACAACGGCTACATGCCGCTCGACCTGTCCGACGGTCTGGGCATCACCGGTGAAGCCGACATGGCCATCGAGCGGCTCGACCCCCTGCGATGGGCGGTCTACGGGCTCAACGCCTTCGTTCCGAACGGCGGGCTGCACATCGACGGTCTGCGCGGCGTGGTGGGGTCGGAAGACCTCGCCGAGTGGGTCCACCCCGACGACTCTCGCGAGCCGTTGGTCACCGTGCTGGAGCCCCCGACCACCACCTCGGTGCCCGGCCGGGTGGTCGCGCTCAACTTCTACCCGCCCAACGCCAACCTCGACCCCAACTTCTGGGCGGGGGATGGCGACCGGATGATGAGCCAGGGCCTGCTGTACGCCATGCGCCTCGAGCGGCCCGCGAGCACCTGCTACCAGGACCCCCTGATCACCGACCTGAACTGCAACGCCATCGACATCGACGACGAGATCCTCGTCGACCTGTCCGACCCGATGTGCCTGCAGAACACCGACCCCGTCACGGGGCAGCCCTTCGAGAGCGCCGACTACTACTACGACTACGAGTCGTTCGGCTGCATGTTCTTCATGCCGCCCTTCGATGGGGACTTCGACGCAGTCGGTGGGGGCATGCCCGACGGGATGGGCGGCTTCATCATGACGGTGGACGTCCCGCGTCCAGAGCCGTGCGATCCCATGAGCCAGGACTGCTCCTGGGCCACGTTCAACCTCTGCGACAACTGCCCGGGCGAGTTCAACCCCGAGCAGCAGGACGTCGACTGCGACACGGTGGGCGACCTCTGCGACAACTGCCTGTACGAGGAGAACCCCGACCAGTTCAACGGCTGGCTTCCCGACATGGTCATGGACGACATGGACTGCTGGGGTACCGCCTGCGACAACTGCCCGATGCTCGCCAACCCGCTCCAGGAGAACGAGGACGGCGACATGTGGGGCGATGACTGCGACAACTGTCCGCTCATCCCCAACGACGACCAGGTCGACCTCGACATGGACGAGGTGGGCGAGGCCTGCGACAACTGTTCCGCCGACAACCCGGTCATCTACTTCGAGGAACTGTCCGACCTCGAGAACCCCGACCAGACCGATTCGGATGCCGACGGAATCGGGGACGTCTGCGACAACTGCCCGAACACTCCCAACCCGACCCAGGCCAACTCCGACCAGGTGCTCGACCCCGTGACCGGGTTCTCGCGGCCGGGCGATCAGTACGGCGATGCGTGCGATCTGTGTCCCGACCAGCCCGAGCCCAGCCGCGATCAGGACCCCGTTCCGCCCCTCGACACCGACGACCGCGACGGCGACCTGGTGGGCGACAACTGCGACAACTGCCTGAACACGGAGAACGCCGACCAGATCGACACCGATCTCGATGGCGTGGGGGATGCCTGCGACAACTGCCCCACGTTCTCGAACAACAGCCAGGTCGACACCGACATGGACCTCGTGGGCGATGTCTGCGACGTGTGCCCGCTGTTGAACAACCCGGGCCAGGAAGACACCGACGGCGACGGCTTCGGCGATGCGTGCGACAACTGCCCGCTGCTCGAGAACGACCAGGCCGACGCCGACCGGGATGGATTCGGCGACGCGTGCGACTTCTGCCCGGCCGAGAACGAGCTGCCGAACCCGCCGATCAACATCGACAGCGACCAGGATGGCGTAGGCGACCAGTGCGACAACTGCCCGTTCACCGCGAACAGCGACCAGGCAGACGAAGATGGTGACGGCATCGGCGACCCGTGCGACAACCTCGCGATCCGCGGCGGTGGCGACGGCTGCTCCACGGCTCCGGCGCCCATCGCCCTCGGCATGCTCGCCTTCGGACTCACCCTGGCGCGCCGACGCCGCTGAGCGTCAGCGAGATCCGCTCCACACCATCCGGACGTGCGGTCCGATGGGCTCGATGTCGAACGGTTCACCCACCTTGCGCCAGCCGTTGCGGGCGTAGAACGACACCACGTTCTCACGGGCGTTGCACCACATGGGCGCATCCACCTCGGCGTGCACGGCTCCGATCAGGGCTCGACCCACGCCGGAGCCCTGCAGCGCGGGCAGGACGGCCATGCCTCTGAGCTGCCAGGACGGCCGGGGTTCGGGGTGCTCGACGCCGTCGGGGAGGGGGGCCTGCATCACGCTCACCACGCCCACGATGCGGTCGTGCTGCACGGCGACCCAGTGACGGGTGGCGCGGGAGGTGTCGCCGTCGAACACCGCAGTCTCGCGCGGACGCCCCTCGCGCAGCACGCGATGCCGGACGTCGACCACCTCTTCGGCCGTGCCACGCCGGACCTCGATGGGGGTGACCGCTCGCTTCACCGCGATGCCGAAGGCGTTCAGGATGCCCTGGAACAATGCGCGGAACAGCCCGAAGAGCGCCTCGAGGAGAGGATTCGGCCGGCTCACTCGTACTCGCGCTGGTTGGTCAGCCGCCCGTTGCGGTAGTTGCGCTCCCGCAGGGGGGTGTCATCGGCGCCGTAGTCGATCCACTTGCCTTCGCGGTTGCCGTAGTTGTCGTACTTGCCCTCGGTCCGGGTGAGCCCGTCGTCCGACCAGTAGGTCCACATCCCGATGGGCTGATCGGCGATGAACTCGCCCTCGCTGGCCCGCTCGCCGTTCGTGTGGAACGTGACCCAGCGGCCCTCCTTCTTGCCCGCGACGAAGCTGCCCTGGGCCTCGACTGCGCCGTTGGGGTGCCACATCTGCCAGGGGCCCGACTTGCGGTCGGCCATGTAGGTGCCCTGAGCCTTCTTGCGGGTGGCGGAGTGCCACTCGATGGCGGGGCCCTGGCGCGTGGTGGTGCCGTCGGGGAACACGCGCGCGCAGTAGATCTCGTTGCCTTCGGGAGGGGGCGCTCCGAGACCGATGGTGCCTTCGGCGCAGGGGAGCTCGGGGTGCTGGATCCCCACCGGCTGGGCCGGCCCCGTGTCGACTGGCGCCTTCTTGCAGCCGACCACCGCGAGGGCGACGAGCAGCGGGAGGGAGAAACGGGACAGGGTCATTCGAGCGCTCCGTGGCGGGGACGGCGCAGCATAGCAAGAGGACCCGCTCGAGGCTGCTTCGACAGACGAACCGCTGGGTTGTTCGAACGGCGTGTGCGAAGAGGATACGGACTGCGGCCGGAGGTGGGCATGGTTTGGCTGTTGGCGGCGTGGATTCCCGAAGCGGGTGCGCAAGCGCTGGAGACGCTCGAGAGTCGGGCCCTCGAAGCAATCGAGCGTGCGCCGGTCGAAGACCCCCCGCCCGTCGTCCTCGCCAACGCCACCGTGCTCCCCGCGGTCGGGCCTGCAATCGGCAAGGGCTACGTGGTCATCGCGGATGGGCGCATCCAGGCCGTCGGAGAGGGCGCCGCACCCGAGCGGGAAGGCGCGGTGGTGCTGGATCTCGAGGGCCGGTTCGTGTCGCCGGGGCTGATCGACACCCACTCCCACCTGGGCGTCTACCCCTCGCCCGGCGGTCGGGCCCACAGCGACGGCAACGAGGCCACCAAGCCCACCACCCCGGGCGTGTGGGCCGAACACAGCGCCTGGCCGCAGGATCCCGGCTTTCAGCACGCCATCGCCGGGGGAATCACGAGTCTGCAGCTGCTCCCGGGCTCGGCCAACCTGGTGGGCGGCCGCGGCGTCGTTCTCCAGATGGTCCCCACGCGGGGCAGTCGCGCGATGCGGTTCCCCGGCGCCCCCGAGACCGTCAAGCTCGCGTGCGGCGAGAACCCCAAGCGCGTGTACGGCGACAAGGGTGGGCCCTCCACGCGGATGGGCAACCTGCACGGGCTTCGGGAGGCGTTCCTCGCGGCCGAGTCCTACCAGCGCAAGTGGGACGCCTACGACGAGGAGATGGAGGCGCTCGATGCGCCGTCCGACAAGAAGCGCCGCAAGAAGGACCCGCCCCCCGAACCCCCGGACCCGCCCGACCGCGACCTGGACGCCGAGACCCTCGTGGGCGTGATGGAGGGTCGCATCCTCCCGCAGATCCACTGCTACCGCGCCGACGACATGCTCTCGATGATGCAGGTGGCCGACGAGTTCGGCTGGTCGGTGCGCTCGTTCCACCACGCGGTCGAGGCCTACAAGATCCGCGACGTGCTGGCCCAGAACGAGGTGTCGGTCTCCACCTGGGCCGACTGGTGGGGCTTCAAGCTGGAGTCGTACGACGGCATCCCGCACAACGCAGCCCTGGTGGCGCAGGCAGGGGGTCGGGCCATCCTCCACTCCGACAGCGCCATCGGCATCCAGCGGCTCAACCAGGAGGCGGCCAAGGCCTGGCACACGGGGCTCCAGGCCGGCATCGACCTGCCCGAGGAGGAGGCGCTGCGCTGGATCACGCTGTACCCGGCCTGGGCGCTGGGCATCGAAGAGGAGACCGGCTCGCTCGAGGTCGGCAAGCGCGCCGATGTGGTGGTGTGGGACGAGCACCCGTTCTCGGTCTACGCCTCGGCCCAGCTCGTCTTCGTGGACGGTGTGCTCCGCTGGGATGCCGAGCGTCCGCAGCTCTGGTCGGACTTCGAGGTCGGTCAGACCGCGGGTCAGCCCGACGCGCAGCAGGAGGTGAAGTGATGCTCTGGACCCTGATCTCCACCGCACTCGCCGACTGCCTGGTGCTGTCCGGTGGCCAGGTGTTCGACGGCACCGAGACCCGGCGGGCAGACGTCGTCGCGGTCGATGGGCGCATCGCAGCCGTGGGCACCGACATCGACGGGCTCTCCGGTTCGAGAGCAGACGGGGGCTTCGACTGGAACGGTCGGGACTGCGAATCTCAGACCCTCGCCTCCGATTCTCTCGTGACGCCGGGCTTCGTCGACCCCTGGTCGCGCGTGGGTCTGTCCGAGGTCGGCCTCGAGTCCCAGACCGTCGATGCAGATGGCGATGGCAGCGATCCCGTTCGCGCCAGCCTGCGGGTCGCCGATGCGTTCAACCCCGCCAGCGTGTACGTGCCGATCTACCGCAAGGGCGGGATCACGTCGGTCGTCCTGGCGCCCGGAGGCGGTGGGGTTCGCGGACAGGCCGGCTGGGTTCGCCTCACGGGCCCGACCCAGGCCGATGCCTTCGTCGAGCCATCCATCGGAGTGGTGGCGTCGTTGTCCGGTGCGTCGCGCGCGGGAGCGATGCAGCGACTGCGGGAGCTGCTCGAGGACGCCGAAGCCTATCGACGCAACCGCGCGGCCGTGGACGGCAACCGGTTCCGCACCTTCGTCGACGGGGCCAGCTACGCGGATCTGCGGGCCCTCGAACCCGTCGTGACCGGGGATGTGCCACTGGTCCTGTCCGTCGATCGCGCCTCCGACATCGAAGCCGCGCTCCGCTTGAAGGAGAGCCTGGACATCCGGCTCGTCCTGGAAGGCGCTGCCGAAGGGTGGAAGCACGCCGAGGCCCTGGCGGACGCCGAGGTGGCCGTGATCCTCACCCCGATGGTGGTCAGCCCGGGGTCCTTCGACCAGATCCACGCCCGTCCCGACAACGCTCGGATCCTGGACGAAGCCGGGGTGACCGTGATGCTGCGCTCGTCGCACAACGCCAACGCACCCGCACTCCGCTTCGCGGCCGGGAACGCCGTTCGGGGTGGGCTCGATCACGACCGGGCCCTGGTCGCGCTCACGTCTGCGCCGGCCGAAGCATTCGGGGTGGACGACCACGGAACCGTCGCACCGGGACAGGTCGCAGACCTGGTGGTGTGGTCGGGCGACCCCCTTCAGATCGGGACGCGCATCCTGTCCGTGTTCATCGACGGAGAGCCGCAGCTGCTGGATTCCCGGCAGGATGCGCTGTTCCGTCGCTACCGCGAGCTTCCAGGAACGCCGGTGCCGCCGCTGGACGTGCAGGCGGAGTAGCGCTCGACGGCCGGTGGACCGGCGACAACCCCAGCACCGCCCGGAAGGGGTCGAGCCAGGCCGACACCAGGTGGTCGCCGTGGTTGCGCTCGGTCAGCCCGTACTGCTCGGGTTGTTCGCCCGCCTGCTGCCAGGTTCCGCCCAGCTGGTCCCAGATGGCCAGCCAGGTGCCGTGGTTGACGTGGTCCTGGCCGACGGCGTGATGGATCTGGTGCTGGGCCGGGCTGATCAGCACGCGCTCCAGCGCCCCGAACGACCACCACACGTGGCTGTGCCGCAGGTTGCCCGCAATCGCGTTCAGCGTGAACCCGACCGCATGCACGCCGAGGATCTCGACCGGCTGGGCCGCACCCCGGAACGCCCAGAAGAACGTGCCGGTGACCGCCGCCGTGACGAGTGCGAAGCGGACCTGGTAGAGCACCGACTCCACCGGATGCACGCGATGGTAGGTGAGGGGGGTCAGCACCTCGGCCGAGTGGTGGACCTGGTGGAACTGCCAGAGCACCGGGACCGTGTGGAGCAGCCGATGGACGACGTACCGGCTCGCGTCCCAGGCCACGAACAGCACCGTGCTGTAGGCCGCGGCCACGACCCATCCCGGGAGAACGCCCGTGAGTTCGGGCCTGCCGAGCCGATCGAGTGTGAACACGACCTGCTGGGCGAGCCACACCGACGACAGCAGTGCGGGAATCCCGCCCGCCGCACGGAGCAGCTGGCGGCCGACCAACAGCTGCAGATCGAGCAGGCTCGACCGCTCTCGCAGCCCGGCCACGGTGCGCCGTGCGCCCGCCGATCCCAGCAGCGCCAGGCCGCTGATGAGCACCACGACCCCGAGGAGCAGCGGCACGAAGGTCCGGCTCCCGGGGTCGGTGAACGGGGCCGACAGCGCATCGGACAGCGCGGTCAGGCCGGGGATCGCGAGCAGTGCCTCCACCGGACGGGCCTCCAGGTCAGTCGTTGTCGCCTGCGGCTTCGCCGGGGATCTGCAGCGCCAGGGTGGTCGCGAGATCGCCCTTGAGCAGGTCTGCGACGCCCTTCACCGCCGCGTGCACGGCTTCGGCTTTCGCGAGGTCCTCTTCGATCGTGACGTCCAGGGGATGGTCCCAGGTCGCCACCTCGGCCTCGGCCTCCTCGAGCCTCGCCATCAGGTCGTCGGCGAGGGTCTCCTGGCCCTGTTGGCGCAGCAGATCGACCAGCCCGGGCGCCTCACCGCCGGTCGCGAGTGCACGGAACCCGCGCAGGTTGGCCGCAATCCACAGGTGCGAGGTCCCAGACGGCCTCGCCTCGACCAGCTCGAGGCAGTTCGTGCTGCACACCCCGATCCCGAGGGGTTCAGCGAGCTTCTCGTCCTTGGTCTCGATCTCCAGGTAGAACAGCGCGTCGAAGATGGCGTTCAGGGCCTCCTGCTGTCCGTCGAAGCTGTCCTGCAGCGAGAACTCGCCATCCCACTTCGCCTGGATGTCGGCGACGACCCGCTCGATCTCCCCGGAGATCGCCACGCCGTACTCGGCCCGCAGGAGCGCGATCTCGTCGGACCCCGCTGCGTCCCAGGTCCCCTCGCTGTTGAGCGGCACCTGGCTCGGACAGGCGTTGTCGAGGTCGTCGTCGAACAGCAGGTACTCGATGGCGTCCAGGCCGTAGGCGTTCGGCTGGTTGTCGCCGAAGAACCCGGGCTCGTCCCACACCTGCTCGATCGTCTCCTGATCGACGCGACAGGGATTCACCACGGGCCAGCTGTAGATCTCGGTTCGGAGGTCTTCGCCGGCCACCGCGCTGATGCTCGAAGCCGCCGGCCCGATCTGCATCACCTCGAGCTCCTGCCACACGTCCATGGCGTCCAGCCAGGCCTGTTGCGCAGCCTCCTGCTCCGAGAGCCCGTCCGTACCGGCATCGATGGCGTCCTGCCATGTGACGAGCGCGGCTGTGAGGGCCTCTGCGCGGGTCGCGAAGCGGTCGAGCGTGGGCAGCACGACGTCGTCGGCCGCCGACTGCAGCACGTTCTCGAGCTGCACCACGGTCTCGTCCTCGGGGTCTGGACCCTCGGGAACGCAGCCCACGGGACGGGCCACGACCCACACCGCCAGGCCTCCGATCACCGCCCAGGAAAGGGCTTCACCAGCCGTTCTCACCATTGTCGTCTCCCAGGTTTGCAGCATCGAATCCGTAGGCGGTGCCGATCAGGGTGCGCGCGGCGATCAGGTCGGCCTCGTAGGCGTCCCGCGTGGCCTGGTCGGCAGTGGGCAGGACCGGCGCCACGCCCATGTACGCGTGCATCTGGTCGAAGTCCGCGTCGGTCATGGGGGAGTGGGGGTTGAACTGCGTCGTGAGCGCGAAGCCCTTCATCTCGGACCAGTGCTTGGCGTGCGCCGTGAAGTCGTAGTCCACCGTGTCGAAGGTGTTCATGTCCTGCAGGGTGTCGTTGATGTAGTGCACGACGGTCGCCGCAATCGCCTTCTCCCACGCCTCCAGGGCCTGATCGCGGTGTCCGCGCAGGGTGTCGAGCTCGGCCGGGGTGAGCTCGCCGGTGGTGTTGGCCAGCAGCAGGCGGCCTTCGTAGAACCCGGTCCACGCATCTGCGGTGAAGTCGGTGGCGGCGGTCGGATCCGAGCCCCGGTCGCGCTTGGCGGCGTTCGTGCTGTGGCCCCAGCAGACCTCCGTGACGAGATCGATCTGCGTGTCGCCGTCGATGTCGAACGTGCCCACGTCGGCGATGTCGTCGTCGCTCATCTGGGGGTAGCCCACGGCCGCACCGAAGTAGCCGAAGCCCTCGTCCCACTGGTGCTCGAGGTCGGTGTAGCCGCTCGCGTTGACCGTGGTGTGGTCGGAGAGCAGGCCCTTGCCGGGCTCGTCGTCGTCGAGGTAGTCGTCCGCACCCTGGCTGAACGCCACCGCGCCCACCAGGAACTTCTCGATGAGCTGCTGCAGATCCCGCCCCTCGGCCGTGATGTACACCGCTTCGACGTTGTTCCCGTCGGGGTCCTGGGGGTAGGTGCCGATCGACCAGGCGCCCGATGCGTCGTCCAGATCCGCGTACCAGCGGTAGAGCAGGTCTTCTGGCGACGTGACGTCCGGGTGGTCGGGGTCGTTCCAGCCTGCCAGCGCGGTGCTCCAGTCCTTGTGCTGGCCGACGGGGTCGTTGCCGGCCACCTTCCCTCGCAGGTCCTTGTCGGTGGAGACGTCGTCGTACACGCTCTGCACGGTGGTGCCGGACAGGAACGTGAACGGGATCTGCCCCGAAGTGGTCGAGTCGAAGGAGTAGTAGAACTCGATCTCGGTCTCGATGTCGCCGGGCGTGGGCACGAAGCCCGTGTCGAGCCGGCCGGTGAGCTCGCCGAGGTAGGTCTTCAGGTCTTCGATCAGCAGGTGACGGAAGGTCTGGCCCGTGTAGCTCACGCTGTTCAGCGTCGCGTCGTCGCGGCTGGGGAACCGGTACACATCCGGCGACGGCACGATGGCGACGTCCGTATCGGTGTCGGTGTCGGTGTCGGTGTCGGTGTCGGTATCGGTGTCGGTGTCGGTGTCCGTGTCGCTGTCGGTATCGGCATCCGTGTCGGCATCGGTGTCGCTGTCGGTGTCCGTGTCCGCGTCGGTCTCGACATCGGGCTCTTCACCGTCGTCCTTGCAGGCGCCCAGTGTGAAGGCGGACAGGGTGGCGAACGAGAGCAGAATGGTCAGGCGGGTCATGGGGTCTCCGTCACTCCAGATGAATCGACGATCGAGTGAATGGTGCCCCCGAAATGCGCGGAGGGACGAGCACATTTTCCGGGGGTACCTGAACGCGTCGAGACATCCGGTGGAAGTATTCGGTAGGTTCATCCGTCGCTTGCGGCGGTGAGCCAACCGAATTGAGAGTGAAAGTCATTTTCATTGCCAGACTAGTCCACGCGGATGCGTCTGTCCATCGCTGCTCCGGGCTTGCCTGTTTCTGACGAGCGTGTCATAAATGACGGAGTCGTCAGAACAATGAAGACGGCAGGGAGGGCAACGATGATCGGGATCCCGCTGGGACTGGCCTACGCCAACGTGGGCGAGTGGCTCATCCACAAGCACGTGCTGCACGGCCGTGGCAAGAAGCGCGAGAGCTTCTGGTCGTTCCACTTCCACGACCATCACCGCACGGCGCGCAAGCACGACTTCTACGACGCCGACTACGAGAAGCTGACCGCCTCGGACTCCCCGCAGACCCGCGAGCTGCTCGGGCTGGTGGGGCTCGCAGCGCTGCACGTGCCGCTGCTCCCCGTGGCGCCGTTCTTCACCGCCACGGTGTGGTTCAGCGCGGCGCACTACTACCACGCGCATCGCAAGAGCCACCTCGATCCCGAGTGGGCGCGCGAACACCTCACCTGGCACTACGATCACCACATGGGACCCGACCAGGATGCCAACTGGTGCGTCACCCATCCCTGGGCCGACCAGGTCTTCGGCACCCGCAAGCCCTACGCGGGGACGGAACGCGAGCAGCGAGACCTCGAGAGGCGCCGTGCGCATCGGGCCCATCGCGGCAAGACCCCGAAGAAGAGCGCGGCCTGACGTGCCCGTTCGACCTCAGTCCTGCAGCATGCCCGTGATCAGGCGGTGCGATCGGACGTAGGTGCGCTCGACGTCCTTGGCGATGGCCTGCTCGACCTTGCGCCCCACCACGGGCACCCGCACGGTGATGGTGCTCTTCATCGTCCGGCGGCACCCAATGGCCGTAGGCTCCACCAGCAGCACGCCTCCGATGTCGGCGCGTTCCCGGGCCTGGGCGACGTCGACCACGATGGTCCAGTCCACCCGCCGGTTCGCGCGGTCGACCTTGCTGGTCTGGACGTACGGGATGGTGGGCTGGCCCAGCAGCTTCTGGATGAGCTTCGGCAGCTCGCGACTGGGGGTGATCCGCCACGACCGGACCAGCACGCCCGCGTCGGTCGTGCTCTTGATCAGCTCGCGCTTCGAGGTGGAGCGCTTCGCGATCTCGGCTTCGAGGGCGTCCCCTTCGAGGATGTCGAAGAACCGATCCGGGTTGCAGGGGAAGTCGTGCACGACCTCGATGTCCACCGGGCCTCCATCAGCGTCTGGATGTCTGGTGGGTATTCCAGGATCAGCGTCGCGTCCGCATCGACTGCTCGACCGCCATGGCGCGCAGCTTGGCGATGCGCTCCTCGGTGGGGGGATGCGTGCTCATCCAGCGCGAGAGCATCGAGCCCACGCCGTCGCCGGACAGGCCGTTGACGATCATGTGCACGTTGCTGGCCGCCGCTCTCCGCATGGGTTGGCGCTGAACGCCACGGGAGAGCCCGGCCAGGGCCATCGCGAGCCCCTCGGGGTCGCCGGAGATCTCGGCTGCGCGGCGATCGGCGGCGTACTCCCGGGTGCGGCTGATCGCCATGCGGATGATGGTGGCGGCGATGGGAGCCAGCAGCATCACGCCGATGCGAACCAGCGGATGGACGTCGCGGTCGCGGCTGTAGAGCACCATGTACGCGGCCCAGGTGATGGCACCCGCCACCGTCGCTGCAACGGCGTTGATGAGGGTGTCGCGATGGGCGATGTGGCCGATCTCGTGGGCGAGCACCCCGCGGATCTCCCGGCGATCGAGGGTCTGCAGGAGACCCTTGGTCACCGCCACCACTCCTTTGCTCGGGCTGCGACCGGTCGCGAAGGCGTTGGGGCTGGGGTCGGGCGTCCAGTACAGACGGGGAGTGGGGATTCCGGCGTTCTCGGACAGCTGCTGCAGGTCCTGGTGCAGCCAGTCGAGCTCGCCACGGGGAACCGGACGAGCACCCGTGGTGCGCAGGACGATGCTGTCTGCGAAGAACCAGGTTCCGAAGTTCATCACGGCCGAGACCGCCAGCATCACGAAGATGCCGTCGCGCCCGCCGATCAGTCCGCCGATGAGCATCAGGAACCCCGTCAACAGGCCGAGCAGGGCGGTGGTCTTCAGGGCATTCATGGGATGTCGAGCCTCCAGGCCTGCAAGGTCTGCACCTGTGAGGCCTCGGTCAACGGGCGTTGACGGGAAGTGACGCGCGCGAGGAGGGGGTCAGTACCCCATCGTGGGCAGCACGAACTTCAGCGCCGACTTCACCTTGTCGTCCATGGGCGACACATCCGGACCGAAGCGCTCCACGAGGTAGCCGTCTCCGTCGATGACGAACTTCTCGAAGTCCGCGCGCACCGGGGCGCCCCCGTCGGTCAGGTCGCGAAACAGCCGATGGGGACGGTCTCCCGAGACCACCATCCGCTGCGTCACCGCGAACGAGACGCGCAGATCGATCTCGTAGCGGGCCCGAACTCCGGAGTCGGCGCCGGGCTCACCCCCGAAGTCGTTGCTGGGGATGCCCACCACCATCAGCCCCATCTGGCCGTAGACGCTGTAGAGGTGATCGAGCTCGACCAGCTGCTGTGCGCGACTGCTCCTGCTGGCGATGTTGCAGATCACCACCCCGAGGCCGCGGTAGACCCCGAGGCTGAACGTGTCGCCGTCCAGCAGGCGGATGTCGTGGTCGATCTTCGGCGAGGCCATGCCTAGTTCTATCAGAGCACGCCCTCCAGGAACGACCCGATGTCCGCGGTGACCTCTGGAGCCGCATCGAACATCTGGGTGCCGTGCGCCCCGTCTTCATACTCCAAGAACGACCAGCCACCGGGGTCGAGAGGTTGCTGATCGACCGACCAGCCCCGTTCTGCAGTGGAGTAGGTGAAGACTGCGGGCGTCTGGAGTGTCGCGAGCGCTTCCATCTGGGTCTGGTTCTCGGTGTAGGCGCCGCCCGTCATGAAGCCCAGGGCCGCGGGGGTCTTCAGCCCTTCGCCGGGTGCCCAGTCCGCGTAGTCCAGCGCGCTGGTGGTGCCGTTGCTGGCGCCGATCACCGCCAGGTCTCCGATGCCGCGGGACTCGAGCTCCAGCACCGCGGCTTCGACGTCGTAGCGGCCCGTCTCCCCCTCGAACGCCTCCTCGGGAACCCCCTCGCTGTCGCCTGCGCCACGGCGGTCCAGCGCCAAAACCCACCAGCCCCGGTCGTTCAGCTCGGTGAGGAACGCGTTCGGCCAGTCCGTGCGGTTCCAGCCGCCCACGGGGGTCATGTGCAGGAGGACGACGCCCGGCGCACCCGCTTCGCCCGACACCACATCGGCCACGAGCGCCACGTCGTCCCGCGTGGTGAGGGTCACCGTCTCGATCTCCCCCGGAGGAGGACCATCATCGGTGTCTGCAGTGTCTGCGCTGTCTTTCGGGTCTCCAGCCGTGCAGCCGGCGAGTGCCCCGATCAGTGTGGTGGACAGCAGGGTTCTCAGAGGGTCGGACATGCGGACTCCTGGGGGCGCCGGAACACAGGTTGTGGATATGCCGCCGGCACCTGACGGTTACACCGCTCCCCATGTCGAGCGCTGGCCACACCCTCGTCGATCGCGGTGGAACCTTCACAGATGTCGTGCGGATCGACGCCGTTGGACGCGTCACCCTCGACAAGATCCCGTCGGATCGGGCGGTGATCGGGGAGCTGGCTCGGGCAGACGGGCCCACCAGCCTGCGGTTCGGGACCACCGTGGCGACCAATGCGCTGCTCGAGCGGACCGGGGTTCCGACCCTGGCGTTGGTGACCGTGGGGCTGGAGGGACTGCCGCGCATCTCCGACATGACGCGGCCCGACCTGTTCGACCCCGACGTGTTCCGGGATCCGCCCCTGTGCGAGCGGGTGGTGGGGGTGCCGGGTCGGATCGACGCCGGTGGGCGGGAGGTCGAGGCGCTGTCGTTTCCCGATCCCGCCGTGCTGGAAGGCGTCTCGGCCGTCGCCATCGCGCTGGTGAACAGCCATCGCAACCCCGACCACGAGCAGCAGCTGGCCGACTGGGTCCGACAGCACGCGCCCGGGGTGTTCGTCGCCCTGGGTCACGTTGCGTCGCCGGAGCGGGGGGTGCTGGCCCGGCTGGAGACCGCGCTGGTGCACGCCGCCATCACGCCCGTGCTCCGGGCCGCCCTCGATCGCGACCGCATCCCGGACGACGCCCTCGCCATGCGGTCCGACGGCAGTCTGTGTCCCGCGGCACAGCTCGAGGCGCCGGATGCCGTGCTGTCCGGCCCGGCCGGGGGCGTCCTGGCGGTCCAGGCCATCGCCCGGCGCGCGGGGTTCGATCACGCCGTGGGCCTCGACATGGGCGGGACCAGCACCGATGTCTGCCGGCTGGGGTCTGGGGTCGGAGGAGCGAGCGCCGACGGGCTTCCCAGGCGCACCGGCCGGGTGGAGGTCGCGGGCGTGCACCTGCAGCGGCCCATCCTGTCCGTCGACACCATCGCAGCCGGAGGGGGCAGCATCTGCTGGTTCGACGGCACCCGACTGGGCGTCGGGCCCCGCTCGGCCGGGGCGGATCCAGGGCCTCAGTGCTACGGACGAGGCGGTCCGCCCACCCTCACCGACGCCGCGCTCGCGACAGGGCTCGTCGATCCCGCCCGGTTCGATCCGCCCCTCGACCCCGATGCCGTCTCGCTCCCCGACGAGCCCGAGCTCTTCCTGAGGCTGGCGCGGGAGCAGATGGCCGCCGCCGTTCGTCGTCTGGCGCTGTCCGATGGAGCGGATCTCGCCGACCACGCTCTGGTCGCTTTCGGGGGTGCGGCCGGACAACACGCGGCGGGTGTCGCCCGGATCCTGGGGATCGAGACGGTCCTGATCCACCCAGCGGCGTCCGTGCTCTCGGCGTGGGGCCAGGCGCTGGCACGTCGGGAATCGTCCGCTGTGGTCGACCTGCACGTGCCCCTGGCAGACGAACAGGCCGTGTCGGACGCGCGCGATGCGGTGCTGGGTCGCTTGCAGGCCGAAGGAGACGTGACCACCGAGGTCGTGGTCCGCTACGCGGGGACCGATGGCGTCATCCGTCTGCCGTGGAGCGATGCAGCGTCCGTTCGCGAGCAGTTCGTCGAAGCCCACCAGTCGCGGTTCGGCTTCGTCCGAGACGCGCCGCTGCAGATCACCGCCGTGCACGTCCGGGTCTCGGGAGACGCCCTGGCCACCGCCGACGCGATGCCCGAGCCCGAGCCCATCGACCTGGACACCGTCGACACTGCAGACCTCGACGATGGGGGACGCGTGCTGCATCTGCCCACCACCTCCATCTGGGTGCCTGCGGACTGGGAGGCGCGGACCGAGCGCGGCGTGGTCCGTCTCGATCGTCGCCCGGAGTCGGTCGAGCAGCCCGAGGTGTCCGAGAGCACGGTCCGGACGCCCGCGGGCGTGGCCTTGTGGTCGGCGCGGTTCATGGCCGTGGCCGAGCAGGGGGGCGCCGTGCTCCAGCGGGTCGCGCGCTCGGTCAACGTCCGCGAGCGCCACGACTTCTCGTGTGCGGTGTTCGACGCCGACGGCCTGCTGGTCGCCAACGCGCCGCACATCCCGGTCCACCTGGGGGCCATGGGCGTCACCGTGCGGGACCTCGTCCGGCAGCGGTCTCCGGAGGTCGGGTCCCACTGGCTGTGCAACGCGCCCTATGCCGGAGGCAGCCACCTGCCGGATCTCACGGTGGTGTCCGTCGCGCAGCTGGGCGACCGGCGGGTCTACGTCGCTTCGCGCGCCCACCATGCGGATGTCGGCGGGACGACCCCGGGCTCCATGCCGCCCGACTCCACGCGCCTGGCCGACGAGGGCGTGGTGTTCGAGCACGTTCAGGTCTTCGAAGACGGGAGCGGCCCCGACGTCGCGGGTTCTCGCCAGCCCGACACCGTCGTCGCCGACCTCGCAGCGCAGGTGGCCGCCAACCGCACCATGCTGGCGGGCCTCTCCGACCTCGCATCCGCTGAGGGGCCGGCTGCCGTGCACGCCTGGATGGGCCACGTGCTGGATGCGAGCGAGGAGCTGGCCGGTCGGGTCATCGCCGACATGCCCGCTCGCACCGGCCCGGTCGAGGACGTGCTCGACTCGCCGCTGGGCGATGTTTCGCTGCGGATGACGACCCGGGTGGAGGACGGCATCCTGCACGTCGACTTCGCCGGAACCGGAGGTCCTCATGCGGGCAACCTGAACACCCCGCCTGCGGTGGTTCGCGCCGCCGTGCTGTACGCCGTGCGGGTGTTGCTCGCGACCGACCTGCCGCTCAACGAAGGGGTGCTGCGGCGGGTCCGGATCCACACCCCGTCGCCCAGCGTGCTCGCGCCGTCGCGGGAGGCGGCGGTGGCCGGGGGCAACGTGGAGACCAGCATGCGCATCGCGGATCTGTTGCTCCGCGCGATGGGCCGGGCTGCAGCGAGTGCCGGCACCATGAACAACCTGACGCTCGGGGGCGACGGCTGGTCGTACTACGAGACGCTCGGCGGCGGGCAGGGGGGCACGGACCGCGGTCGGGGGGCGTCGGGTCGCCAGCTGCACATGACGAACACGAAGGCGACCGACCCCGAAGTTCTGGAGCATCGCGTTCCGCTGCGGGTGCGGCGGTTCCAGATCCGCGAGGGCAGCGGGGGTGCCGGCGAACATCCCGGCGGAGACGGGCTGATCCGGGAGCTCGAGGTGCTGGAGCCCTGTACGGCGGCCCTGCTGGGCACGCGTCGCGCGTCGGGTGCGCAGGGACGGGGTGGATCGGCGGGTCTGCCGGCGGAGGACGTCGTGATCCGGGGTGGGGTCGAAGCGGCGTGGGACGGCCGGCCGACGCAGCTGGAGGTCGGGGATCGGGTGCGCATCTGCACTCCGGGCGGCGGTGGGTTCGGCACGACTTCCACCTCCACCTCCACGGGACGCCCTGGCAGGTCCGAGCCATCCTGCTGAGGCGTTCGGTTGGTGCCCTCCGGGCGGGTCACGCAGAGAACGCAGAGGGTGCGGCGGAGTCCGGGTTGGGGGACGTCGCGGTCTGGAGTGGCGCCGTCGGAAGCGTGGCGTCGTCAGAGTCGCAGAGCGCGGATGTGGCGAACAGGCTGTCGTTGCCGCCGTGTTCGAGCGCCTTCCCGGGCGTCGGAGCCTTGTCGGCGTGGTCGGACGACACCGGGGCGGTCGTTGCCGGTGCCCGTGCGAGCGGCCTCGATTGGCCAAAGCTGTGGATTCACCGCTGAGCCGCTTCGCTTCGCAGAGGATTGCGCGGAGGATCCGCTGAGGGGCTGGTCGAGCGCGGAGGGAGACGGCGCAGGTGGTCGATGGGCGAGCGTTCGGCGTTGTCGGGGTCGTGGTGGCGGTCGTGGTCGTTCGCCGTGGCCGGACCCTTCCACGTTGGCGAGGGACGTTGGCCCGACCCGGGGGCCACGGCGTAGAATGCTGCTGTGATTCTCGCTGCGCTACTCGGACTGGCCTCCGCCCAGACCCCGGATGTTCGACTCGGCTACCAGCCTCGCTACGACGCCGAGCCGTTCGTACCGGTGTACTTCGCACCTTCCGATTCCACGGCACTCTTCGCGCCTTCGATCGGGCGAACTGGCTCTGTTCCCGCCGAGTTCGACGGCGACAGCTGGATCTCCATCGAGGAAGGGGTGGATGGGGGCCGGTGGAGGCGGGTCACGCTGGTCCTGCGAGGCGCCCGATGGCGGAGAGCCGCTCGTGCTGCGACGTCGCTTTCCGGCCGAAGGACGGCTGCACTTTCGCGGCCTGGACGACGGACTGGCGTGCACACTTCGGTTTCGAGGCAAGTCTCCACCGCTCGATGTCACGCTGGAGACTCGGGAGGGCTTCCGCTTCGCTGGGTTTCGAGACGGATTGTGGGTGCGGCGGACTCACCGGGAGTCCTGCGCAGGTCGGACGGCTTGTTTCGCGGGAACGGGTCCGTCCTGTCCGCGGTGAAGCGGTCGGCCTCGTGCTACCGCCGACGCTCGCCGGGGTGATGACGACCACCACCGCCACCACGACCCCGACAACGTCGAGCGTTCGCCCCGTCGACCGACTTCGTAGACAGCTGGGCGCTCCATGCTCTGTGCGACCTCTGCGAGCGAAGCACTCTGTGAGCGCCAGCGCACTGTGGTGAATCCACAGCGCTCGCCGATCGATGCCGGCCGCATGGCCACCGACCCCACCCCGCCCTGCGTCCGCGACGGCGACCGGGCCGGATCGGTCGGCAGGGCGAGCGCTCGGTAGACCCGACCTGTCGGGGATTTCAGGTCACCGGTCTACTGCCAGGCAAGCGCTGAAGCATGCGCTGATCCGAATTGCAGACTCGAACCCAGGACGACGCTCGAACACGGCGGTAGAGATGGCCTGGTCGAGGCATCCGCGCTCAGCGGATCCTCTGCGCAACCCTCAGCGAAGCGAAGCGGCTCAGCGGTGAGAATTGGCGTTGAATCCATCGAAGCCGTTCGCGCGATCGCCGGGGTCGTCGGCCGCAGCCGTCTTCATCCTCCTGGGGCGCGCGACGAGCAGGGTTGGACTCGACGGCGAGAATCGCAGCGCTCGCCTGAATGACGCCGTCCGCACGAACGCCGACACCGACCGCCCACCAGCCGCTGGTCGAGCGGTCGGGTTCAGCCGGTCTCGTCCAGCGACTCCAGCACCGCCACGAGGGTCCGCTTCAACCGCAGCCCCGGCCGGAAGTTCTGCGCGGTGACCGCCACGATGTACGGACCGCGCACCACCCAGGCCGTGTACTCCTCCTGCCAGGTGCCCGAGCCGCCCTGGATGCGCTGCGTGCGCTTCAGGCTGGCGTCCACCTCGACGTCGAGCCCCGACAGCTCTTCGTAGGTGACCTCGACCGGCCGGCCGATCATCTTCGCGAGCAGCTGACCCTCCACCGTCTGCTCGGCCCGCAGCAGCGCGAGGTAGTCCCGTGCCGGTTGCTCGCCGTCGAACACCAGCACGCGGATGTCGCCCGTGCGGTCGGGCAGGGTCAGGTCGAGGTGCTGGGCATCGACCAGATGTGCGAGAACCTCGTCCAGCTCGGCCTCTTTGCCGGTCCGGATCGCTTCGCCGCGCAGCGCGTACTCGCCCAGTCGGGTGTTGCTCACCATCCAATCCCCGCGCGTGAGGCTCTGCTCGGTGCCCCGCAGCACGGCATCCAGCTCCAGTGGCCGCTCGGGAAGCTCGGTGGAGTACGTCTGTGGACGGAAGATCATCGACGAGCTCACCGGCGGCTCGGCATGCCACTGCCAGAACGCCTCCATGCCGCCCTGGGCCACCACCTCGGTGAGCATCTCCATGCCCTTGCCGTACCGCATCCAGATCTCGTAGGCGAAGGGCTGCTCCAGACCGTCCTTCCCCCAGCCCTGGTGGCTCGACAGGATCCAGAACTCCTCTTCGAGGCCCAGATCCTTCGCGACCTGGTAGGCGACGTAGTTCGCGCCACCCTCGCTCACCGCCGACCAGCCGTGGAAGTGGTCGAGATCGACGATGTCGCCGAGCTGATCCCGCCCGTCGTACTCCTGGTTCTGCAGGGCGTGGGTGATCTCGTGGGCGATGACCAGCTTCGCGAGCCGGTCGGCCCCGTCGCTCCCGTCCTCCCCATCCAAGGCCGCACCGGCCATCTCGATGGACTGGGGGACGATGTAGGTCTTGCCGTCGAACAGCCCGTACTTCCCGAACAACCCACCCATCTGGGCCTTCGCGGCTTCGTCGGCCTGGGCCTGCCGGATGGGCTCCGGGGTGTCCTGGTAGATGGCGTCCATGATCAGCTTGGACTCGCGGCCGACGTACTGAGCGAACGCCTCGGGGTCGAAGACCTCCAGCGGCGGGGGCTCGTCGAACTTCCGGCCCGCGTGCTTCTCGACGAGGGGCACGATCTCGTCGACGTAGGCGTCGAGCGCCTCCTGGCTCCACGGCTCGGGGGTCTCGATGCGGATGGGCCCCTTGCTGGGGTCCTTGCCGCCGGACACGGGATCGGCGGACTTCTTGCAGCCCGATCCCGCGAACAGGCCCGTCCACACGAGTGCAATCACTGCCAGCCCTGCGGATGCCCTCATTCCGTCTCCCAGGGCTCCGTCGGGATCTCGATGTCGGGCAGGGGGTCGGGATCGGGGATGGGCCAGTAGTCGCCCCACAGCTCCTTGCCCCCGTCGATCGTCAGGATCTGCCCGGTGATGTAGGCGCCGGCCACGGTGTGGAGGTAGGTCGCGAGCCAGGCCACCTCGTCGCACGTCGCGAGGCGCTTCATCGGGACGGTCTGCTGCATCTGTTCGAAGAGGTTGAGGCCCTTCGGGTAGCGCCGGAGGCCGCTGCTGGCGACGTAGCCGGGTGCGACGCAGTTGAGCCGGATGCCGCGGGGCGCCCACTCGACAGCGAGGGTGCGGGTCATCGCCTCGACGCCGGCGCGGGACGCGTGCGAGTGCGCCATGCCGGGGAACGCGCGCTTGGTGAGCATGGTGATGCTGGTGACCGCGCCGCCGTGCTTCAGCATCCAGGCGTCCGCCACGGCCTTGGTCATGTTCCAGGTGCCCATGAGGTTCGTGTTCACGACGGCATCGAAGCCGTTGGGCGTGATCATCTCGGCGGGGCTGAAGAACTGGCCGCCCCCGTTGTTCACCAGGTGGTCGATGCGTCCGAAGCGCTCGAGGGTGCGCTCGACCAGGCCGGCCACGCTGTCGCGGTCGCGGATGTCGCAGATGTCGCCCGTGACCTCGCGGCCGAGCTCGGCGGTGAGGCCCTTGGCGGCGGGGTCGATGTTCTCGCGCTTGCGACTGGCGATGACGACGTTCGCCCCGAGCCGCATGAGCTCGCGGGTGATCGCGGCGCCGATGCCGGTCCCGCCCCCGGTGACGATGGCGACCTGGCCGTCCAGCAGGCCGTCGCGGAAGATCTGGCTGTTCATGGAGCCTCCGGAGCAGCAGATAGCACGACGGCGGCCGCCGCAGAGGGTGGAGACCCTGGTTACGAGGCGTCGACCCACGGAGGACCCATGGACGCCGAGAAGAAGCAGCACCTCGAGCTCGCGTTCGCGCTGGAGTACGCCACCCGCATCGTCGCGGCGGATGGCGTGGAGTCGTACGAGGAGTTCCGCATGCTGGGCGAGATCTTCCCGCGCCCGCTGCTCCGCCAGGCCGGATTCCTCGACGACGAGGGCACGCTCACGGCTCGGTTCCGCGAGTACCAGGAGATGGCCCACAACGTGCTCCCGAGCGCGCTCGGCGACTCCGAGAAGCGCGACCTGATGCAGTTGTTGTTCGCAGCGAGTGCGGTCGACGAGCTGGCCGCCGAGGAGATGGCGCCGCTCACCGAAGCCGGTGTGGTGCTCGGGATGTCCGAGTCCGACGTCACGCTCCTGATCGGGGAACTCTCCGCCGCGCAATGACGCGCACCCAGCCGACGCTGCGCCGCCGGGTCGAGCGGATCCTGCATCACCGGGCCGTCGAGTACGCGCTGCTGATCCTCATCACGATCAGCGTCGCGCTGCTGGTGGCCGAGCTGTTCGCCATCGGAACCCCGCTTCACGAGCCCATCCAGCTCGTGGGCGACGGCCTCATGGTGGTGTTCTGGGTCGAGCTGAGCCTCCGGTTCTGGGTTGCCAGGAAGAAGTGGCGGTTCTTCGCGCGGTACTGGATCGACATCCTGGCGGTCCTGCCACTGGCCCGTCCGCTCCGGGTGTTTCGCGTGCTCCGCGTGCTGCGGCTGTTCCGGGCGGGGGTGTTGCTGTCGCGGCGGATGGGCGCGTTTCGCGGCGGCATCGGGAGCACGGCCAACGACGTGATCGCGCTGGCCTTCGGGTGCGTCGTGCTGGTCCTGGCGGCCGCCATGGTCCTGACCGTCAGCGAGGGCGGGGTGAACGCGGAGTTCGCCTCCTTCGAGGACGCGCTGTGGTTCGCGATGCTCTCGACGGTGGCCGGAGAGCCCATCGGGGCCACGCCGGACACCCCGCTGGGCCGTTGGACCACGCTGGGATTGATGATCGGCGGGCTGTCGATCTTCGGGATGTTCATCGGGACCGTGAGCGCCGGGATGGTCACGCGGCTGTCGACCGGACTGGGAGTGGAGCGCATGGAGCTGGACGAGCTGGAAGACCACCTGGTGATCTTCGGGTGGAACGATGCGGGGCCGGCCCTGCTGCGTGAGCTGTTCGCGCCGGGCGGGGCGGACGTGCACAACGGGGTGGTGCTGGTGACCGAGGAGGGTCCGCTACCCGAGACCGTGCCGCTCGACGACATCGAGCCGGATCTCTTCCTGCACCATGTGGGCGACTACGTCCGGATCGACGTGCTGGAGCGGCTGCAGATGGCCCGGGCGCGCACCGCGATCCTGCTCACCGACCACCTGGTCCGGCGCTCGGCGGCCGACCGGGATGCCCGCACCGTCGCGGCGGCACTGACGATCGAGCGCATGGCGCCGGACCTCTACACGGTCGCGCAGCTCACGAGCCCCCAGCACACGGAGATCCTGAGGCTCTCGGGCGTCGAGGAGATCGTGGTGGGCGACTGGTTCGCGGGCATGATCCTGGGCTCGGCCACCCGCAACCGGGGCCTGGTGGCGGTGCTCGACGAGATCCTCACCGCGCATCGGGGCAACAGCTTCCACAGCGTTCCGGCCCCGAAGCGCTGGGACGGGCACACGGTGAGCGAGCTCATCGCGACGCTGCACGACCGGCACCACGCGCTGCTGATCAGCGTCGGTGGCGCGGTGAATCCCGAGCCGGGCCTCACGGTTCGCGAGGGAGATGCCATCGTCGTGTTGTCGAAGGAGCGTCCGCGGCTCTGACGTGAATCGTGGACGCTGTCTTCAGGAACGGCCCACCGACTCCACGAATCGCTCCACGTCGATCTTTCGGTCCAGCCCGCTGCGCGTCATCGGCCGCACCTTCCCGATCACGTCGTTCTCCTGAAACGCCCGGTCGTGCAGGCCGAACGTCCACATCACGTTGGCGTACGAGCTCGCGCAGCGGCCGTCCAGGAAGTAGCGGTTGTTCAGCGCGATCAGGGCCGACAGCGCGCGGCCGGGGCTCGCCGACCACTTCAGGACCTGCTTCGCCCAGTACATCCGCAGGTGGTTGTGCAGGTAGCCCGTGTGCTTCATCTGGAGCATGCAGGCATTCCAGGCATCGTCGTGGGTCTCGGCCGCTTCGAGCTCGGCGGGCGTGTAGCGGTGCTCGCGGGGGTCGTCTCGATGGTCGCGCAGGGTCTCCCGGGCCCAGTCCGGCAGGGAATCGAGAGACGCCAGGGTGGTTCTTGCGCTGTGACGGGCGTAGTTCAGGGCCAGCTCCCGGCGGACCACGAGCTCCTCGATGAACGCGTCGATGTCGGCCTGAGAGGCATCGGACGACCGAACAGCGTGCACCACCGAGACCGGGCTGATCTGTCCGAACCGCAGGTAGGGCGAGAGGTGACTGACGGCGGGGTCGGACGGCGTGGGGTCCCGTTCGGCGTAGCCGGACAGCGACTCGGACAGGAATCGCTCCAGGTGGGCGCGGGCCTGAGAAGTGCCGCCCTGCAAAACGACCGCGGTGGCGGGGTCTTCCGGCAGATCGAGCGTGGTGATGCAGGAGTCGACAGAGGGGAGCTCCGCCGACCCTGCCCAACCGGTGTCGACCGCCCTCGTGCGACGCTCCACGACGAACCGGTCGAGGTGTTGGTGCAGCTTCGGACGGATGGTGCGCGCGGCGTACTCTTGCTTGTCGGACACCACGTCGACCGGCACGACTGCATCGGTCTCGACCCGTACCACGGGGACGTCGACGGCCTCGATCAGCTCGGCGAGACGGGCCCGCTGGGTGGGCAGGAAGGTGCGGTCGGCGACCACCATTGCCGCGTCCGAGGCGAGGTCGGTGAGGCGCTCGACGACGTCTTCGACCGCACAGCACGGGGCGACGAAGCCGATGTTCCGGCGCTCGAGGGACTGCTGGACCTGTTCGAGCCCTTCGATCTGAAACCGTACGTGGCGGCGCATCCCACCGAGCTCCGCGTGAATCGCACACGCCACGAGCACGGGCAGGCCGAGGGAGTTGGCGTGTCGAACCGCTTCTTCCAGCGCTTCGTTGTGTTCGGTCCGCTGCGCCCGCTCCATCCAGTACAGGACGAAGCGCTTCTCCGAGGACTGCGAAGAATCCAGGTCGTCCTCGGTCCCCTGCATCCACCGAATGCGTGCGTCGTCCACCACGACCGTACTCATGAGGTCTCCCGAGCGCTCTCGGACCCCAGCGCCTCCCAGGCCTCGCGGTCGTTTCCGTGCCGGGGAATGCCGTTGCGCAGCAGATGGGCGAGGTGGAGGAGATTCCAGGTCATGATGGTGGTGTTCTGGATGGTGAACTCGTTGTCGAACCCCACATGCGACCCGTCGTCGCGGGGGTCTCCGTACGATGGACCCGGCCCGATCTCGCCGATCCATCCACAGTCGGCCTGGGGCGGAATGGTGTAGCCCACGTGTGACATCGCGTAGAGCAGCGACATCGCCGTGTGCTTCACGCCGTCCTCGTTGCCGGTGATCACGGCGCCCCCGACCTTTCCGTAGAAGATCGACTGGCCCCGGTCGTTCAGCTCGCCGGACATCGCGTACAGCCGCTCGATGAAGACCCGGGTCAGGCTGCTCTCCTCGCCGAGCCACAGGGGCGTGCCGATCACGCAGATGTCGGCGTCGCGCACGGTGGGCCAGATGCGCGGCCAGGGGTCGGCGGGCCAGCCGTGCTGGGTCATGTCGGGGTAGATGCCGGGGGGGATCTCCAGGGCGGCGAGGTGCAGGTGTTCGACCGCCACGCGCTGGGCGTGCAGAATCGCTTCCACCCGGTCGAGTAGCGTGCGGGTGTGGCTGTCTTCGGGGTTTCGCTTCAGCGAGCCGTTCACGATCACCGCGCTCAGCCCCGCGAAGTGGTCGGGGCTGCGGGCGTTCAGCTGTTGTTGTCGGGGGTCGAGCACTGCATCTCCAAGTCGGGATATGCAGGCTTAACGGGGCGCGCGCGACTGTACGGCTCAATGGCCCCCGGAGCGCTCGAGCTCGGCCATGCAGGTGACGCAGGCCGGCGATTCCGGGCGGGCCTTCAGCCGTTTGTAGCCGATGGGCTCGCCGCACACCTTGCAGAACCCGTAGTCGTCGTCGGCGTAGGTCTGCAGCGCGACGTGGACCTGCTTCAACCGGAGCTCGTTGCGGCGCTTCTGAGCGCCGGCCATCTGCTGCTGCTGGAGCGCGTCCACCCGGGAGATCCGGCCCACCGCCGCCTGGTCGAGCTCGACCGTGCCCGCGTGATCGCCCATGGTCCCCAGGGTGCGCTGCAGGGTCTCGCGCAGCGCGAGCAGGTCGGCGTGCAGCTCCGCGAGCTGGGTGTCGGTCAGCTCGTCCATGGGACCGTGATCCGCACCCGGATGTCCGGCTGGATCCTGAGCGTGCCCATCAGGGCCTTGAACGGCGCGATCCCCCAGTGCGGCTGGTGCAGGGTGACCTCACACACCGCCCGGTCGTCCTCGATCGACAGCTCGAAGTCGACGTCGTGCGCGTGGGGCGGGATGGTGAGCGTGCCCTCTCCCTCGATGAAGTCGTCGTCCTCCTCGAGGTCGTCGCAGTGGAAGGTGATGGCGGTGGCTTCGTGCTTCTTGAACACGCCCGTCCGGATGTTGTTCAGGATGTCGCGGCAGTCCTGGTCCGACAGGGCGCCGGCGTGGAGCTCTCCGTCCCGCAGCGCCCCGACGACCTCCATCGCGTGGCCGTCGAAGGTGCCGGAGACCTCGCCGTCGTCGTAGGTGAGCTCGAACTTGTTGCAGCGCAGCAGGAGATCGTGACCGACGGCCGAGAGCAGGCCCGCCTTGAAGGTGAAGATCTCGCAGGTCGCGTCGTCCTGGGTCCAGGTGGGCATCAGAGTCGCTCCGGAAGCAGGCCGCCCAGCCGGTGGGCCATGGCCATCGCGGTGAGCATGGGGTTCACGCCGGGAGAGGTGGGGAACAGGCTGGTGTCGGCGACGTAGAGGCCTTCGGTCCCGTGCACCTGGTAGCTCGAGTCGGTGGCGGCGCGGGTGGGGTCGTCGCCCATCGGCATCGTGCCGAACACGTGGTTCGACCCACTCGGGAGCTCCTGGGGCTTCAGGTGGGCCGCCCGGATGGTCGCGACGTCCGACGGGTCGGTGAGGGTGGGGGGCAGCCCGTGGATTCCCGGGAACACCTTCGTGGCGCCCACCGAGAACAGCATCTCGGCGAGCACTGCGGTGGCTTCCTGCAGGCGGCGCATGTCGCCCTTGCCGATGTCGTACGAGATGGCCGGCCGCGGAGACCCGCGCACCCAGCGAACGCGCCCCACGCTGTCGTCGCCGGACACCCAGGCGTCCCAGGTGGCCGTGCGTCGGTAGCCGGCGAGCTGGCGCTTCAGCCCCTTGCCGAAGCCCTGCATCCGGAACGCCATCAGTGCGGGGTCGGCCCAGAGGCTCTCGAGCTTGATGCCGTACTCGAGCAGCGACAGCGTGTGGTAGCCCTGCGTCGCGCCGAACCACGGCAGGACGTCGTCTTCGAGCTGGCCCGCCACGACCGTGCTGGGGTGCATCAGCAGGTTCGAGCCGATGGGGGCCTGGGTCAGGCCGGACTTCTGGGCGATGACCGGGGTGTGGATGACCCCGGCGGCCAGGACCACGGCCTTCGCGAAGATCTTGACCGGCCCCGCATCCCGGGCCGTGAACGGCTCGGTGATGTGCCCGCTGATCCCCGTGGCCCGACCGTGACGCACCAGCACCCGGTCGACGTGCACGGAGGTGAGGACGCGACCGCCTGCCTCGAGCAGCTCCGGAACCCCCCGACGGTCGGTGGAGAGCTTGGCCCCGTTGACGCACCCGTACAGACAGCCTCCCGAGCCGAGGCACCCGTTCTCGTTCCGGCGGATACGGCTCGGTTCGAGGCCCACCTCGCGACAGGCCTTTGCGAACAGGTCGTTTCGCGGGCCCATCACCTCGTCCTCGACGCCCTTGATGCCCATGAACTGCTCGACGGCGTCGTAGTGTGGCGCGAGGTCGTCGGGTTCGTGGCCTTCGACGCCCCAGTCGTCGGCCCAGGACTCCAGCGCGCCATCGAGGGCGCGCAGGCAGATGGCCGAGTTGACCACCGAGCCTCCGCCCAGGATCTTCGCCTGCATCGTGGGCAGGATGACGTTGCCGCGCGTCGTGCGCATGCCCGAGTCCCAGAAGTAGCGAGCCATGGTGAGCCCGCCGTCCCGCACCAGATCCTGCTTTCGGGCCACGGGGCCGGCCTCGACCAGGATGACGTCGACACCGTTCTTCGCGAGCTCGAGAGCGGCCAGGGCACCGCCGGGACCGGACCCGACCACCACCACGTCGCAGCGTTCCTGGACGCTCGCACCGTAGTCCCCGAACTCGTACAGACCGTCGGGTTTGTCGAGGAACCGACCGTCGAGCTCGGCTCGCACGGCTTCTGGAACGGGCTCCTCGCGAAGCGGCGCGTCCAGATCGTCGGCCTCGAGGACCCCCAGCACCTCGGACACCCGGTCGCTGCCGAACCACCCCATCAGGAGCAGCGACCGCAGGCCTTCGAGCGCCATGCGCCGGGCGTACATCGACGACTCCTCCCAGGTGCGGAGGTAGTCGGCGACCTCGTCGACCGAAGACGTCGCGAGACGGGCCCGCGGCGAGGCCGACCAGACCGTGAACCCCTTGTCGAACAGCTGCAGCAGCGCTCGGATCTGGGCGCGCTCGAACGGCAGGCTCTGGTGCAGCAGGCGGTCGACGTAGCCCACGACATCCGCCTCGATCCCGTCGGGAATCTCGGATGTGTCGCGGGGGAAGGTGACCTGCCCCAGCTTGCGGACCAGGCGGGCTTCGGGTTCGGTGAGGACGTGCATGGGCGCTCCGACCGGCCCTCGTATCCCGTTCCGCCCACCCCCTGCAGCAACCTGGCGTGGCACCACCCGTGCGCACAGTCCATGTTGCGACGCAGTGTGGGAGTCTCGTCAGGGCGGTGAGCGCCGATTCACTTCTGAGATCCCGCCTGAGAATCGCTCGGCAGACACGGGGCCTTCACGGTTTGCTGCACGGCAAAAGCCCGATCGCCTTGACGGCGTGCTGCGCTGCGTTACTCCGTGGGCGTCGCGAGATGGAATGAATCCGGATTCATTGCGCGGTCGTCCACCTCGCAGCGCTGTTTCTGGCGTGTTCTGTCCTGCTTTTCTGATGGAGTCTTCGATGTCTTCTGTCCGCCCACTCTCCCTCGTCGCCCTGCTTCCTCTCGTCGCTTGCGAAGGCGGCCTCGACGCCCGCAACGAGGGGCGCGCCACCACCGAGTACGAAGATCAGTCCTGGTGGTGGTTGTGGGGCGACAGCTCCGACGATGAAGAAGAGGAGACCGAAGACGAAGACGGGGTCCTCCCGACCGAGCCCGGCGATGCCCAGTGGTTCGACGCCTACCGTCAGGACGACGGCACCTACGTGGTGAGCGACGCGTTCGACCCCGTCGACTACCTCGGCCAGGCCTTCTCGCTGTGCGACGACGCGATGGACACCGAAGAGGCGCCGCGCCTGAACCTCATCTGGTTCACGAACGAGCGCGTCTACGCCGACGAGTGGCGCCCGAGCGACGCGGACTGGAAGTACATGTTCCTGGTCCAGGACCCCGACGACCTGTGGGGCTACACCAACATCGAGTGCACGGTGCACGTCACCGGCGGCACGGTCGAGCTCGACACCGGCTTCGAGCAGGACTCGCGGATGAGCAAGCCCTGGGAGGAGTGGGTCGGCCACATCCAGTACGGCATCGACTACGCGCTGGACGAGCGCGGCAGCTGGAATCACGTCACGCGTGGCGGAATCCAGTGGCGCTTCGGCTGGGACAGCACCCCGGAAGTGTTCCTCACCGACGACGAGTGGAACGACTGGGAGAGCTGGGACGCCGTCACCGGCGAGGAGAACTGACTACTTCGTCCGACGGAGCACGTCGGCGAGCTGGCGAGGCTCGTCGACACCGACGGGGGTGGAGCGGTCGATGAGATCCGCGAGCGGCCGCATGCTGGCGGTCGCTTTTGCGTTGTAGATCGTGCTCCGCCAGTCCTGGACGGTCTGTTCGGGGCTGGTGGCGCCAGTGGGCAGGTGCTCGGCGAGCTGGCGGGCGATGTCGGTGATGCCGGGATCGGATGCCATGACGACTCCAGGTGTGGACGCGTCCACAGCATACCTCAGAACGATTCGAGGTGGCGTGTAAGCCCCAGCTCCTCTCGTCGTTGGGTCGGTGGAGGCCATCATGAAGCTCACCGTCCGCACGCCCTGCCGCGAGAACTGGAACGCCATGTCCGGCGACGACAAGCGCCGGTTCTGCGGGTCCTGCAGCAAGCACGTCCACCACCTCTCCGAGCTCACCGAGGCCGAAGCAACCGCACTGGTGAAGCAGCCCGGGATCTGCGGGCGATTTCGGCAGGATGCCTCCGGTCGGGTCGTGTTCGCGGACTCCGGGCCCACTCTGACCCGCCTCGCGAAGGCCGCTGCAGCCGTCGTGCTCACTGCGTCCGTCGTCTCCAGCCCGGCGATGGCAGGGGGGCAGGCGGCGAGTCCCGACGAGGCGACCGGAAACTGGCTCGTCGATCTGGTCCTGGAAGCCACCGGACTGGCTCCGGACGACGCCACGCCTGTCGAGGAGTACCCCGAGCTGATGGGCGACATCGCCTACGTCCAGCCCGACGCCGAGACCCGGACCTTCGACAACCAGCTCGCGGAATCGATCACGGTGGACTGCCAGGGCGCGACGCTCACCGTCGAGCCCGGCACGCAGATGGCGATCGAGGCGACCATCGGCGAGACCTGCACGGTGCGTACGACGTCGCTGGCGTTCGTGCTGGACGGTCTGAACACCACGTGCGCCCAGCTCGATGGCGGGGTCGCGTGTCGGAATCTCCCCGCGAAGTGAGCCGCAGGTGTAAGCCCGGCGACGCAGCGCCGTTGGACAGACGGAGGCCAGCATGAAGCTCACCATCGAATCGCCCTGTCACGAGAACTGGGATGGGATGTCCGGAGACGAGTTGCGTCGGTTCTGCGACCAGTGCAGCAAGCACGTGCACGACCTGTCGGAGCTGACCCGGGCAGAAGGGGAGGAGCTGCTCGCCAAGCCCGGGCCCTGCACCCGATTCCGGACCGATGCGATGGGCGACGTCATCTTCAAGGACACGCCCACGGTGCAGCTGCTCGCGAAGCAGGCTGCGGCGCTGGTCCTCACGGCGTCGCTGGTGAGCACCCCCGCGCTGGCGGGCGGAATGCAGGCTCAGCCTGCGGACGAGCCCGGCTGGGGCGAGTGGTTGGTGGAGTGGGTCGCGAACGGAGGGCCGTTCGGCGACATGTACATGGGCGAGCCCGCACCGCTGAATCAGCCCCCGCCTGCGGTCGATACGGGCGTGCTGCTCGGGGAGCCGGAGGTCGCGCCGCTGCCTCCACCACCCCCGACCATGGGGGCTGCCGTGGCGCGCGAGCACGCGATCGAGACCCGCACGCTGCACAACGCCACCTCGGTGGACCTGGACGTCAGCTGCGCTGGCGCACCGTCTCGCGTCGCGCCGGGTCACACGCTCGAGGTCGACGTCGCGGAGGGAACGGTGTGTCATGTGCAGGCCGTGGATGGTCGCTACGGACCCGGCGTCTCGGCGACCACGACCATCTGCAGCGACACCGAATCGGGAGACCTCGCCTGCATGGGCGACTGAGCGCAGAGGCCCGTGCTCTCTATTCGGCGATGACCAGGTTGATCAGGCCGATGCGCTCGACGACCGCGTTGAACACCTCGACGTCGTCGTCGAAGCCGAACGGGCTGACCAGATCGTCGTCGCCGTCGTCGTCGAGCACGAAGTAGCGCACCGCGACCTGGGCCAGGCGGCGATGCAGGTCGTTCGCGGACGTGGACATCGCGTCGAGCAGGGCCAGCGCCCCTTCGACCAGCCGCGCGCCCAGGAGGTGATCGGCGGTGGGCGCATCGACGATGGCGTGACGGTAGTGCAGCACCTGGGTGCGCAGGTCGTCCAGGGGGAAGAGCGGCTCGAGCAGCAGGGTGGCCACGACCTCCCGCGAGTCGGACAGCAGCTCGCCCAGCCACTCGAGGTGGGGGCGCCAGTGTGCCGGAACCTCGGCTGGTAGCGAGGTGGCACGGGTCATGGAGTGGCCTTCGTCGAACACGAGGTGGTATAGCCCGGCAGCACCGCCTCGCCTACGATTCTCCCTGGGAACCCTCCGTATCGACCGCCTCTTCGGCGTGCTCACCCGCGTAGGGTTCGTGGCACTCGGGGCCCTGGTGCCGGGCGTTGTTGACGTACGTGGACACGGGCCGGGCCTTCATCCGGTCGGCCGGGAAGGGGCGGATCAGCTCCTGAAGCTGCTCTTTGGGGGTGTCCTCGGCCAGCCAGGCATCCCAGTCGCTGGGGTCGAGGATGACCGGCATGCGGTTGTGGATGTCCTCCATCAGCTCGTTCGGGCCGATGGTGACGATGCTGCAGGAGTAGACGTCGGCGTTGTCTGGATCCTCGGCATCCGGATCGGTCCAGCGCGCCCACAGGCCCGCCATCGCGAAGGGTTTCCCGTCCTTCACCTGGATGTGGTGGGGGATCTTGTCCTTCTTGGAGAGGCGCTTCCACTCGTAGAAGCCGTCGGCGACGATCAGGCAGCGCTTCTTCTTGAAGCTGGCCCGGAACGAGGGCTTCTTCGCGACGGTCTCACCGCGCGCGTTGATGGTCTTGTACCCGATACGCTTGTCCTTGGCCCAGAACGGGATCAGGCCCCAGCGGTACATCGACAGCGATCGCACGCCGTCGGATGCAGTGACCACGGGCACGCCTTGAGACGGGGCCACGTTGTAGCGGGGCAGGATCTCCGGCAGCACGTCCACCTCGAAGATCTCGGCGATGACGTTGGCGGGGGCGGTGAGCGAATAGCGTCCACACATCGGCGGGTCCTCCAGGCTGTCGCGATGGTACATAAGGCGCGGAGGATCGATGTCCGGACGGGGTGTTTTTCGAGCGATGCCGCGACTGGCCCTGGCTGTCGGGCTCTTCGGGCTGTTGGGCTGCTCGGGCATGGCCGAGGGGCTGGTGGAGCTGTTCACCGGAACCGACATCGATCAGCAGGGCGACGACGTGGTGGTCACCAACGCCGACGGCAGCACGCAGGTGATCACCCAGGGCGAAGGAACCCAGCTTCCCGAAGGGTTCCCGCTGCCGCCTCCACCCGAAGGTGCGCTCGACTCCGTGGTCCGCAGCGAGGGGAGCTCGGCCGACAGCATCGTGGTGTCGTTCCGCCTGGACGACGAGACGGACGTGGACGTGATCATCGCCTTCTACGAAGACTGGTTCGAGGCGGAAGGCATCGAGATCGAGAGCGACACCAAGAACATGGCGGGGATGCGCACCACGGCGATGGCGGCCAACAAGGGCGGCGAGGTCTACTCGGTGACGCTCACCGACGCCCTGGGCACGCGCATGGTCATGCTCTCGCACACACCGCGCTGATCAGCGACCGGTTAGAGCCGTCGCCATGTCGCCCCTGCTGCCGCTCCTGACCGGCCTGGCCCACGCCCAGTCGACGAGCCCGAACGTCACCGCGCCGCCCATCGACGGAGACCTGTTGCACCGGGCCATCGCGACGCAGCGCACGCTGGTGACCGAGGATGCCGGCCGCATCGAGGACCAGGCGCGGTTCACGGCACAGCTCGCGACCGGGTACGCCAACGGGCCGCTCCTGGTGTCGTGGGGCGAGGGAGACAGCCGGGAACAGTTCGCGGTCCTGGGCGACGTGGTCGGGGTGAGCGTCATTCCCGCCCTGGCGTTCGACCGGTTCCGGCTGGGGCTCGAGCTGCCGTTCTACCCGGTGGCCACGAGCGATCTGACCACCGGCGGCCTCGCGCTCGGGAACGTGGCGCTGGATGGCCGGCTCACCGCGCTCGATCCCCGCGAAGCACCCGTCGGACTGGGGCTGTTGGCGCGGGTCGACCTCGCGAGCCCCGACAGCCGGCGCTCGATCGGCAGCGACCGCGTGGGATTCGAGCTGGGAGCGGCGGCCGAGCGGTCGTTCGGTGCGGTGCACCTGGGGCTGAACGCGGGGTATCGCGGCATTCCCCGGGTGCGGCTGTACAACGTGATCGTGGACGACTGGGTGTTCCTGCGGGCATCTGGGGCCTACGACGTGAGCGAGCAGCTCGGGGTGACGCTCGAAGCGGTGGGCCACACGATTCCGGCCATGATCTCGCCCGACGTGGCGCCCATCGGCGATCCGCAGGGGGCACCCACGCCCATCGAGGCCCTGGTGGGAGCCTGGGCGAAGCCTCACGAGACCCTCCGGGTTCAGGCGGCCCTGGGCGGTGGACTGACCTCGGGTCTGGGGGCACCGCGGTTCCGCGCGCTGCTCGACGTGACGTTCTCTCCGAACATCGAGATCGGAGACCGCGACGACGACGGCGTGCGCGACCGGGTGGATGCGTGTCCGCAGGATGTCGAGGACCTCGACGGCTTCCAGGACGAGGACGGCTGCCCCGACTGGGACAACGACGGCGACGGTGTGGACGACCAGGAGGACGCCTGTCCGGACGACGCGGAGGACATCGATGGCTTCCGGGACGACGATGGCTGTCCGGATCCCACGACGTCGGTGCTGATCCGCGTGGTGGACGAGCGCGGGGAGCCGGTGCCGGGCGCCATCCTCCAGATCTCGGGAGAGGGCCTCGAGCCGACGGCCACCCAGGATCTCGACCTCCATCCGGGAGAATACGAGATCACGGCTTTCGCGCCGGGACACCAGGCGAACGAGACCGCGTTCCGGGTGCGGGAAGGGGCGGTCGGTCTGGCCGACGCACAGAGCCAGCTGGTGCAGGTGGTGCTTCCGAAACACCCGCCCGGGAAGGTCCAGTTGCTGGTCGAGACCGCAACGGGGGCGTCGCTGCCGGACGATCTGGAGGTTCGGGTCGCGGGCGAGCCGGTGCGGTTGGTCGACGGCTCGGTCACGGTCGAGGTCGACGCGGGCTCGGTGCCCATCGCCATCGGGTCGTCGGATCGGTGGGGAGCGCACTGGCAGCGCATCGCTGTGAAGTCCGACGCGATGGTGCCGATCACGGTCACGCTTCGGCGCTCGAGCATCCGGGTGTCGACGACGGGGAACGGCGACGATGCCGAGACGGTAGTGTCGTTCCGCACACCGGTTCGGGTGGCGGACGGGAAGGTCGAAGCGGCCTCGCAGCCCGCGCTCGGCGAAGTGCTGGTGTTGCTCCAGGAGCTGCGTGGAGGTGTGGAGATCGAGGCCCCCGAAGCAGCGACGGGCGAGGCGATCGAGGCCTGGTTCGTGAAGCAGGGTATCGCGGATCAGCGGATCGAGGTCGTGCCGGATGCCGGCCGGGTCCGAATCCGGGTTCGGTGATCAAGGCGCTTGCGCGGCGGGCTCCCGCAGCCAGGCCACCATCCGGCCGATCGCCGGGCTCCCGAACACCTTGTCGGACTTCGAGCCGATGCGTCCGGCCCGCATGTCGGCGAGGTTGGACTCCAGGAACCCCGAGAAGCTCTCGGAGTCGACGGGCGCTTCGGGGCCGCGCTCGGCCACGAGGCGCTGCAGCGCCCCCCGATAGGCCCGAACGGTGGCGCGCTTGAGGGCACCGCTCCGTTCCTGGGCGTCGAGCCAGGCCCCGAAGGCCGCGACCCATTCGGAGGCAGCGCGCTCGTGGACCGGGGACGCAGGAGTGGGGTCGGCGGGCGACGGCTCGGTGGGCGACGGGTCGGCTGGATGGTGGGAGGCCAGCTCGGGTTCGTGGGCGGCCGCGAGCAGGTCCCGGAGCTCGTCGACGGAGACGGCTCTCGATTCACCGCTCCCGGACAGCAGCGCCTGGGCCAGCTCCCGCTTGTGGGCGTGCAGATCCACGATCTGTTCCTCCACCGTGCCCACGGTGACGAACCGATACACGGTGACCGTCTGATTCTGCCCGATGCGATGGGCCCGATCGGTCGCCTGGTCCTCTGCGGCGGGGTTCCACCAGGGGTCGAGGTGGAGGACGTACGTGGCCGCGGTGAGGTTCAGGCCCGTGCCCCCGGCCTTCAGCGAGATCAGGAAGCAGTCGCCATGGCCGTCCTGGAACGCATCCACTTCTCTGCGCCGAGCCTCGAGGGGGGTGCTGCCGTCGAGGTACCGGATGGACAGACCGGCGTCGTCGAGGGCGGTACGCACGAGGGCGAGGTGCTTGGTGAAGCTGCTGAACACGAGGGCTCGGTGGCCCTCCGAGGCGAGATCGGCCAGCGTTCGGACCACGGCCTTCAGCTTGCTGGATGCGATGGGGCTGTCGGGGTCGACCATCTTGGGATGACAGGCGAGCTGTCGGAGTCGCTGGAGCTCTGCGAGGATCTCGAAGCGTGCGCCCTTCTCGGCCCGCACGATGGCTTCGAGGCGATGGCGCTCGTACAGGCGACGCTCGGCGACGCTGGGAATGACCCGGTACACCTGCTCGATGCGGTCGGGCAGGTCGCGGGCCACCTCGCGCTTGGTGCGCCGCAGGATGAACGGGCCGACGATCCGGGCGAGCACCGCTCGCCGCTCGGTGTCGCCGTGCTCGATGGGGTTGGCGAATCGAGCATTGAAGCCGGCAGCAGACCCGAGCAGGCCGGGTGCGATGAAGCGGAACAGGCTGAACAGCTCGGAGGTGCGGTTCTCGATGGGGGTGCCCGACAGCGCGAGTCGGAACCCTGCGTCGAGCGCGAACGCGGCCTTCGCGCGAGCGGTGGAGGCGTTCTTGATGGCCTGCGCCTCGTCCAGGATCACGGCCGAGAATCGGTGAGCGGCCAGCGCCTCGGCGTCGCGAACCAGGATGCCGTAGCTGGTGATCACCAGATCGCCAGGCTCGAGGGTTGTGAGGATCGATCCGCGGTCGGAACCTCGGTAGACCCGGACGTTCAGGTCGGGTGCGAATCGACCGGCCTCGCGCACCCAGTTGAAGGACACCGACGTGGGGGCGACCACCAGGAACGGGGCGGACTGCGCAGTGCCCTGGTGGCGGTCGTGCAGGTGCAGCAGCAAGGCGAGGGCCTGAACGGTCTTTCCGAGCCCCATGTCGTCGGCGAGGCAGCCGCCGGGCGCCCAGCGGGAGAGGCGGGCGAGCCACTCGAAGCCCTGCTGCTGATAGGGCCGCAGCGTGGCGCTCAGGCCCTCGGGGATGGACGCTTCGAAGGTCGATGCGCGGGTGATCCGATTGCGCCAGTCCTGCCAGTCCTCGCCCTCGATGCGCGCCCCGGCATCCGCGAGATCCTCCAGCAGGCCGGCGTGGAGGGGCGAGATTCGGGCCTCGTCCCGACCCTGGGTGGGTCGTACGGCGGCAGCAGCGGTCAAGGCCTCGCGGACCTGAGCGTCGAGGGCCACCCAGTCCCCGCTCGCGAGCTGCACGTGCGCGTGGCCGTCGAGCGCAGCGCGCAACAGCTCCTGCAGCGCGACGGGCTCGCCGTTCACGGTCAGTCCGCCCTCGAGTCCCAGCCAGTCGATGCCGCTGCTCACCTTGATCGACAGATCGCTCGCATGTGCGGTGCCGGCCACGCGCAGGCGCGCTCCCGCCCAGGTGACGCGCAGGGGGTCGGGGTGGGACTGCAGGGCATGGACGATGGTAAGCGCCTGGTCGAGATCCGCGGCGCGCCACTCGAACGGGCCCGTCTCCTCGGTGCCGATCAGCCCGAGGGCCTCGGCCAGCCCCGTGAACACGGCCCGTTCTGCAGGTAGATTGCGCTGAACGTGCACGATCTCGGGGCCGTCGGGGGTCTCGGTCGTGGTGAACAGGGTCTCGGAGCCCTGGCCCGGAACCCGGGCAGCGTGGTCGGGGAGCGGTTGTGTTCTCAGGGCCACGGTCAGCGCGTCGGGATCGGTCTGCCACGCCAGACGGACGACGGGTCGGGCGTCCCCTTGCACGCTTCGTCCGCGGACCTCGGGGTCGGATGCGAGGGGGAGGCGGCTCCCGAGGGTCGGCAGGAGCGCTGCGATGGCTGCCGATGCCTCGGCTGGCATGACCATGCCGAGCACGCCGGCACTGGCCCGGATCACGTGCAGCGTGTCCAGGTCGACCGGGGTGACCCGGAACGCGGAGCCGAAGGTGTCGACCAGCCAGCCTCCCGACCACGCCGAGCGGCCGCGCTGCACCAGCGGTGGCTGGATGGGCTGGCCATCGAGCTCCAGCTGGAGGACGCGGCCCTCGGGGGTCTGACGGATCCCCACGTGGAGCTGCCCACGCCGGACGGGCCGCGGACGCTTCTCGTCTTCGAAGAACACCCGGGGATGTCCGACCAGCCGGTCGAGCTGGCCCACCGGGCGTCCTTTGGCAGTGTGCAACGCGCTCATCAGGTGGAGATCCTGTGGCTCGAGCTGCAGGTCCGGGCGGAACTCGGACTCCTGCATGCGCTTGGTGACGAAGCGGTCGCCGCGCTTGGTGAGTCGGCAGCGCATCGGCTGTAGCCGGACCCCGCTGTCGAGGTAGACCCGCCAGGCGAACAGGGGTTTGTCGTTGTCGTCGGGCGGGAGGATCAGGGCATGTTCGACCTCGTCGAGCATCCGGCGCCAGCGCGGCATGGCGAACCGGGCACCCAGACGTGCCAGCGACGCTTCGACGTCGGGCTCCCGATCGTCGAGGATGAGCCACATCATCAGGGCGGTGGCTACGCTCAGCTGGCTGTGGGGATCGTGAACCGACCAGGTCAGCTCGATCCCGTTCGCGAGGGACAGTCGGCACCCGGTGTTCGACAGCACCAGCGCCTGCGCGTCGACCTGTGCCCACAACCGGTGTTTCCAGTCGTAGATCTGGGTGTGCTCCGACCAGAGGTCCGACACGAGCGATCGGAGGTGCGCAACCACGGGACGAAGTGGAGCATCGGGGTTCCTCGCCACCCACGCGTCGACGCGCTGCATCAACCGTGCCCGCTCTGCGTCTGTGTTCTGCGCGATGCGGTGTAAGTCGACCAGCTGTGGAAGGACGTCTGCGGCGGTGTTGCGCCAGCTGGGTTGCTTGCGGAGGAAGGCCGCTTCTGCGAAGAAGTCCTGGAGCGTGCCGTCGATGTAGAGGTGGCGCTGCCAGTTCCAGCGACTCCCGAAGTACAGGAACTCGGACATCGGCAGGTCGAGCAGGGCAGAGAGGCGATGGGCCGCCGCCCACTCGCGCAGCTGCTCCCCGGTGGTGTCGACGGTCGGTGGCGGAGGCGGGGCTCGTCGGTGCGACGTCCCCGAACGCTGCGACCCCGAACTGGGCGCTGTAGTGTCGATCTGCTCGAGCAGCCGGGGCACCAGGTCGAGGGACATCCGACCGCTCCCGAGCGCGTCCCGCAAGGTGTAGCCTGGACCACGCTTCTTCACGGCTGAATCGAGCTTGCGCCGCACTGCTCGCGGCAGGATTGAGAGGTCCAGATCGACCAGAGGCGTATCGAGAGGGTCCATGGCGTCTGAAGCTAGCCCAAATGAGAGGAGCGTCCAGTGAGTTCGACGCGTGCAGACACAGCTCCGCCCGTCGGCCGGGCCCCGCACGAGAGAAGAGGTCGGGCCCGGGCGACGGGCGGGCGCTGTCGAGAGCGTCTCGCAGGTGAGCGCCCAGATCAAGGCCCCCTGCTGGATGCCGCCCCCAAGCACGCAGACGACGCGGGGGCATTGGGTCGGTGGATGCAATACCCTCGTGCGCAGACCTGTTGTGGCAGCGATGGAGCATCTCTTGGCCGAACCCACCAGCGGACAGACCCTGCAGGGGCGCACCCTGCTCATCACCGGCGGCACGCGCGGCATCGGCAAGGCGATCGCCCTGCGCTGTGCCCGAGAGGGCGCGAACGTCGTCATCGCCGCGAAGACCGTGGTGTCCACCCCCAGAACACCCGGCACCATCCACGACGCGGCCGATGCCGTGAACGAGGCCGGTGGCAAGGGGCTGGGCGTACAGGTGGACGTCCGCGACCTCGACAGCATCGAGCGTGCCGTGAGCCAGGCCGTCGAGACGTTCGGGGGGATCGACGCAGTCGTGAACAACGCGGGCGCAATCCAGCTGCTGCCCACCGAACACCTGGCGCCCAAGCGCTACGACCTGATGATGCAGATCAACACCCGCGCCACCTGGATGCTCGCGAAGGCCGCGCTGCCGCACCTGAAGGCGTCCGAGCACGCGCACATCGTCACGCTCTCGCCACCCATCGACCTCGACTACCCGCGCTGGTTCGCCGCGCACACCGCGTACACCGTGAGCAAGTTCGCGATGTCGATGACCGCACTCGGTCTGGCTCAGGAGCTGAAGGCGCACCACATCGCGTCGAACACCCTGTGGCCCCGCACCACCATCGCGACCGCAGCGGTGGAGATGCTCGGAGGCGAGGCGCTGATGAAGGTCTCGCGGACGCCGGAGATCATGGCGGATGCGGCGCACGCCATCCTCACCTCGCCGACGAGCGTGACCGGCCAGAGCTTCATCGACGAAGACCTCCTGCGAGCGCGCGGCGTCACCGACTTCGCGCACTACGCGGTCGACCCGGACGCCACCCTGCAGACCGATCTGTTTGTCTCCCGTTGACGGGAGCCTTCGAGTGCCGTGACGTCACTCGACTCCTCCCTCTACGACCCTCCCTCTGATGAGGAATCCGCGTGATCTCCACCCTGCTCATCGCCTCCACCGTCGCCTTCGGCGGCTACTACCACCCGTCCGACGTCGCGCTGCAGAGCACGGCGTTCGGCCAGGCCAGCGAGGTCACGGCCGAGAAGGCCAGCACGCTCCAGACCCGGGCCCGGGCCACGGCTGCGGCGCTGCGTCACTTCGAGGAGGGGCTCGATCTGCTCGGAGACCGCGAGCCCGTTGGGCAGCGCGACCGGCTGGATGCGCTCGAGAAGCAGTACAACCGCGACTTCGCCGTGGCCCAGCAGTTCGCCGACGAGATCGTGGGCGCGTTCGACGAGGCGTTCCAGAAGTCGCTCAAGCGTGCACTGGAGGCACACCCGGAGGGGGCGTCCGCGGAGCGCTGCGTGGCCGAGATCCCCGACGGTCCGAAGCTGCCGGGCATGCGCCAGCGCACCAAGCCCAACCCGGACTGCACCGGAGAGGCCCTGAACGGCGCGCTCGCAGCGGCCATGGACCGCGACGAGGCCCTGAAGGCCGAGCTGAACGACATCCTGGGGCGCGACTGGCCCAGCCTTCAGCTGCCGACAGCCGAGGTGGAGCCCGTGGTGCCCGAAGGCAGCGAAGGGGCCGCCTGGCTGGACGTCTCGGAGTTCTTCCGGGCCGAGATGCGCGATGCCCTGCGCGACATCGACCGTCGCGACGAAGAGGAGCGGCTGGAGTTCCAGGTCGCCATCGAGCAGGGGGCCAGCACCGACGAGCTGTCGAACCTGGTCGACAAGGCCAAGGCGGTGGACGCCCGCACCCGTGCGCGTCGGTCGGCGCTGGCGGCTCCGGTCCTGGAGCGGTCCGACAAGGTGTTCGCGAAGTCCGACCCCACGGGCGCCTGGTGCGCACAGCCCGCATTGCTGGGCGGGTGCGCGGGCGACGAGACCCCAGCGCTCGCGGATGCGCTCATGGACGACAAGAAGATCCAGCGCCTGGTCCGGTGATGGTCCCGCTCGTCCTGGTCGCGTCCCTGTTCTCCGCTGCAGAGGCCCGTCGGACCGGGCTGCCGGGTGATCCCGACGACGACGGATGCACCGCCGAGGGGTTGCGTGCCGCCCTCGAAGAGGAGCCGTTCGACGCCTTCGTGGAGGCCGTCGCAGCGGCGTGTCCGGGGTTCGAGCAGCGGATCACCCCGTGGATGCGGGCCCGGGTGGAGGGGGTCCGCGCTCCCGTCGCCTCTAAGGCCTGTTCGCGGGCGAAGGGCGACCTCAAGCGCGCGGTGTCGCCGGGCTTCGAGGCGCGGATGAAAGGCGTCGACAAGGCGTGCAAGCTGCGGGGCTGGCCGGTCACCCAGGCCGTCGGGCCGAGTGCGTTGCTGCTCGGGTACGTGGTGTCCGAGCGGCTGGTGGACGCCGGGCACGACCCCGAGCTGGCGAAGCAGGTGGGCTATCGGCTGGCGGGTATCGAAGGGGGGCGGCTGGACGGGCGCTACGGGAGCTTTGCGCGGGCCGCGGACGCTGTGGTGCTGCCGACCGCCGAGCGGATTCGCACCCCTCTGCCCGTGGCAGAGACCCCGATGTTCGCAGACCAGGATGCATCCTCGACCGAGGCGATCCCGGAAGGACCAGGCTGGCTCGCGATCCTTCCCCCGTCTGGCACGCTCGGCGAAGAGGCGCCGATCCACGGGGTTCAGCTCGTGAAGCCCCGGCCAGCCGCCCTGCAGCTCACGGTCTCGCCCACCACACTCACGCTGTCGTACGGGGCCGCGGGAGAGGTCGTCGAAGCAGGTCGGGACATCGATGGGGCCGTGTCCGAAGCGCGGGAACGGCTGTCGGCGGCCCAGGAGTTCGGCGCAGACGGGCTGTTCCACGGGTCCGGGCCTGCGGGTGCGGGTCACGAGGGGTCGTCTGCGCTGCCGGATCACGTGTGGGTCGAGCCCGTGGAGGACGTCACCGTGCAGCGGGTGGTGACCGTGCTCGATGCGCTGTTCGAGCCCGACGGCACGCCTCGCTTCGACGAGGTGTCCATCGCGACCGGGAGCAGCCTGGTCGAGTGGCCCGAGCGGGTGGACTGATGCGGTGTTCGGCGGTCGGTCGGGTCCAGGTCCTGGTTCTGGTTGCGGTCGGAGGAGTCGTCGGCTGCAAGGCCACACCGACGCCCGTAGATCCGGTCGAGCTGACGGTCGAGGTGCTGTCGACGGGGCCGCCCGTCTCCCGCTGTCAGACCCTCGCGCAGATCCCCGTCGAGGTCGCGGTTCCCGAGGCGTTCGCTGGATCCCCGGCGCGCTTCGAGGTCGACGGAGAGGCCGTGTGGACGGGGACCGCGGCGGCGACGTTCACCATCGAGGTCGACTGGCCGGTGACCATCGGCGTGGTGCAGGGCGATCTGGTCGTCACGGACGGAGGGTCGGAGCAGTCCGTGGCGGTGAACGCGCCGTTCGAGACCGTTGCCGGAGAAGCCCCGACCATCCAGGTCTTCGGGCCCGCGACCTTCCCCGAGGTCCCGTCCGTCGTGCTCGATGCAGCCGCCATCGACGAGGCCTCGGACGCCAGCCCCTGGGTCGACGCCATCGCCGCCGACGACTGGCCGGCGCTGCTCGGGAGCTGGACGGCTGCGCCCGATGCAGCGGTCCAGATGCTGCGCTGCCCGGTCGACGCCCCGTGTTCCATGCTCGAGGTCACCATCGAGCCCACCGGCGTCGGTACCGTTGCGACCGCACCCTTCGGAGAGGCCCGGTGTGCCGACGTCGATGCGAGGTCAGACGTCTCCCGCGACCTGTACGAGCTCACAGTCGAGGATGCCTGCGGCTCCACCAGCCGGTCGGTCGAGGTGCGCTTCGTGGTCGACGACTGCGACGGGGACGGAGTGCCCAGCGAGCACGACTGTGCCGACGAGCGGGCCGGGGTCGCGGCCACGGGGGACGTCGCCGTGGGCGGGGCCCAGTTCGACACGCTGGAGCAGGCCGTCACCTTCGTCCCGCCGGGCGGCACCATCACGCTGTGCGACGGGGTCTACGGGGGCGGCATCACCCTGTCCGGCGACGCGACCGTCCTGGGTATCGGGGCCGAGACGCGCATCGTGCCCGGCGTCTTCGCGAACGACGAGCCGACGCTGACGGTGTCCGGCGGTGCGGTGACGCTGGCGGGACTGAGTGTAGTGGGCCTCGACCGGACGGGGGTTTCCGGCTCGGGGGGTGCAATCGAGGCCGTCGACGCGAGCGCCTTGACCCTCGAAGACGTGACGGTCACGGGCGGAGCGGCGGTCTCGGGCGGATGTGTGCACGGTCCGGCGTCGGGCGACTTCACGATGCGCGGCGGTCGGGTCCACACCTGCGACGCTACCCAGGATGGGGGACTGCTGCGGCTCTACGGCGGCGAGCTCACTGACGTCGTGCTGGAGCAGGGCAGTGCCGTGCGCGGGGCCGGGGTGTTCAGCGACGGGCCCGTGGTCCTGGTCGATGTGCGGCTGGAGGATCTGTCGGCGGACGCGGGGGCGGGGCTGTTCCTGGATGGGGCCGAAGGGACCGTGGCGGGATGCGACTTCGTCGGGCTCGACGCGCTGGACGGAGCGGGGATCCGAGCCGAGCTCGACGCGGGCCAGGTGCTCGACCTGCGACCGTCCACCGTCGACCTGTCACTGACCGGGTTCGCAGACTCGCTGGCGACGACGGGCGCCGGGGTGTCGGTAGCGGGCGGGCGGCTGGAGACGGTGCTCACGACCTGGGACGGCCTGACCGCGGACGTGGGCGCGGGGGTGTTCGCGAGCGACACGGTCTGGGAGGACTCCGAGGGGGCGTTCACCGACGTCGAGGCGCTCGATGGTGCGGCAGCCGCAGTGGACGGGGGCTCGTTCGTGGGCGTGGGACCGACGGTCACAGACGCGGTGGCGACGCGGGGAGCGGTGTTCGTGACGGGCGACGCACAGGTCGATCTGCAGGCGGGCTCGGTGGACGCGACCGGATGCGGGGTGTGGATCGAGATCGGCACGGTACAGACGGCCCAGATGACGGGTGCAGCTGCGCCGGCGGCGGTCTGTGGCGCGGGCTTCGAGTCGGACTGGGCGTCGTCGTGTACGGAGCTCGGCTGCGACTGAATTGCGGTCGTTCGACGACATCGCGGGCACGGTCACCGAACGCCTTCGCCTTGGTCGGCGAACGATCGCCTTCACCCCCTGGGACGCCCGAACGGCATCCAGGCGCAGAACGTGGTGGTGTTGGTGGGATACGCTCTGGAATCCAGCCCGGAGGCGAAGATGGCGCACGTAGTGTCGGTCAACACAGGCAGGGCCCGACCCGTCGATCTCGGCAACCGGACCATCCAGTCCGGCATCCACAAGTCGGCGGCGACGCGTGCGGTGCACGTGGGCCGGCTCGGACTCGAGGGCGACGACGTCATGGACACCGAGCACCACGGCGGGCCGGACCAGGCCGTGTACGGCTACCGCAGCGAGGACTACGCGTGGTGGAGCGCCGAGCTCGGCCGCGACGTCCGACCCGGGACCTTCGGCGAGAACCTGCTCTTCGACGGGCTGCCCGACGACCTGCGCATCGGCGACCAGCTGGTGCTGCCGAACGTCACCCTGGAGGTCACCGCTCCCCGGATTCCGTGCTCCACCCTGGCGGCGGCCGTGGGCGAGGCGTCGTTCGTGAAGCAGTTCAAGCAGGCCGGGCGACCCGGGTTCTACGCGCGGGTGCTCGCGGAGGGCGCCGTGTCGGCGGGCGATTCCGTGCGGCTGGTGCGCGCAGACCCCGCCAACATCGGGCTCGTGGAGCTGTACCGGCTCTGGTACGTCCGGCCCCACGACGTCGACGGGATTCGTGCGGCTCTGAAGGCACCGGTGGCGATCCGCACTCGGGAGACCCTCGAGGAACGGCTGGCAGAGGCCCTGGGGTAGACTGGAGGCATGGTTCTCTGGGTGTCGCTGCTGCTCGGGGGCTCCGCGTGGGCGGGGTCTTCCGACACCAAGGCCGAGGACGTCGATCCTGCGGTGGCGGCCGAGGTCCGTCGGTTGGACGACGAGATCGAGCGGCTGGTTCAGAAGGGTGTGTGGAAGGGCGTGGAGCGGAAGTACCGCCAGGCGCTGAAGACCGGCGTGACCCTGACGCCCGCGATGCACCGGGCCGGCGCACGGGCGAGCCTGCTGGAGGGCGATGCCACCGAGGCGCGGGCCCGCCTGCTCGAGTCGTACGAGCTGGAGCGCGACCCCGAGGTGCTCACCTGGCTGACGACCTTCTCGCGGCAGTACACGACGGTGCGGTTGAAGGCCGATCCCGGCGCCGAGCTGCAGGTCGAGCGGCGGCACTTCGACCAGGAGCGCGCCCGGGTCGTCGATCGTGCGGCGAAGCTCCTCGCCGACGACGGGGTGTTCGAAGGCCTGCTCCCGATGGGTCGCTACCGTGTGGGGGCGTTCTGGTTCACGATCGGCGAAGACCACCCGGACATCGAGGAGGACCTGCGCGCGTGCGCGAAAGAGGGGACGTGCCGCTGAGCGGTCCTTAGGGGCTGTTCGTGGTCTCGACTCCCGAAACGCCCGACACACCGCGCCCGATTGTTTCACTCCTCGTAGATCGGGCGCTCGGACCGTACCTGTTCGGCAACCTGCTCTCGATGATGGGCAGCTGGTTCCAGAACATCGCGGCGGCTATCCTGGTGTACGACCTGACCGGCTCGAATGCGGCGGTGGGCGCGGTCTCGGCGATTCAGTTCGGCTTCATCCTCACCCTGACGCTCTGGGCGGGTGGGCTGTCCGACCGGTTCGGGCAGCAGCGGATGATGATCCTGGGCCAGTCCATCGCGTTGCTGGGGGCGGCCGGGCTGACGGTGACCGTGCTGTCGGTCGAGACGATGACGGTCTGGCCGGTGTACGCGGCCACGGCGGTCATCGGGCTCGGGATGGCGCTGACGCTTCCGGCGCTGCAGGCCCTGGTTCCCGCACTGGTCCAGCCGGTCGACCTCGATCGGGCCATCACCCTGAACTCCCTGTCGTTCAACCTGGCACGCGGGTTCGGTCCGATGCTGGCGGGCTGGGTGATCGCGGCGTTCAGCCTGTCGGTGGCGTTCGCGGTGAACGCGGTGTCGTTCCTGCCGCTGCTGGTGGTGCTGTTCGTGCTGAAGCCGCGCCGATCGAGGGAATCGATGGCGCCTCGCGGTCCGGAGGCGTCGGAGGGCTCGCTGGGGGCGACCTGGGCGTGGTTCCGGGCACGACGGGGGGCCTGGGCGCTGCTGGTGGGGGCGGGGGCCGCGGGCTGGGTGTCCGACCCGTTCAACACGCTCGTTCCGGCGCTGGTGGCGGGGTGGACGGGCGACAAGGCGGACGTCGGGCTGCTGGTGGGCTGCTTCGGAATCGGAGCGGCGGCGACGGCACCGTTCGTCGACCGGCTCCGCGCAGCGGTCGGTCGGGGGCGGCTGATCGCGGTGGGACTGCTGATCTGCGTCGTGTCGCTGGGCCTGATGGCGGGTTCGCCTGCGTTCGGGCCGGCGTGTGCGGCTGCTTCGCTGACGGGCTGTGGCTACCTGCTGTCGGTCACGGGCACCAACACCGAGCTCCAGCGGGGGGCGCCGGAGGGCTCGCGGGGACGCGTGATGGCGTTCTGGTCGATCGCGTTCCTGGGCGTGCGGCCGATTGCGGCAGGCCTGGACGGGTTGCTGGCGGACGTGACCTCGCCACGGATGGCGATCGGCCTGCCGGTGCTGGCGGGGCTGTGGGCAGCGGCCTGGCTGTGGCGCGTCGCGCCGGATGGGGACGCGCTGTAGGCGGGCGGTGACCAGGGTGCCTGCACCCCACCTGCCGGGCGGTGTCGTCAGTGTCGTCGACCGCGTCGGGGCTTCCCTTCGCGACGGGTGGCGGGATGCTCCAGTGGACGCTCACACGCTGCGCAGAGCCCGGGTGTCGATTCCGCCGGCCCACCCTCGCAAGCGAGGGATGAACCGACCGAATCACTTCTACTGAATGTCTTGTCGCGTTCGGGTACCCCCGGAAAATGTGCTCGTTCCTCCGCGCATTTCGGGGGCACCGCTCTCTTGACCGTCAAGACATTCGCTCCGATGTCGTGGGTGCCTGATCTTCAGACAGAAAAAAGCCCCGCACTCCCGAAGGAATGCGGGGCCGGCCGCTACCCCGCTGCGAAGTCGCGCAGGATGGTGGGCGCCGCCGTGTCGAACCCGACGATGTCGAGCATACCGGGGTCGGTGGGGTCGGCGATGGTGAACTTGTTCGCCACCATTCCGACGACGACGAGCTTGGCGTCGATGCCCATGGTCTGGCGGTAGTCCTTCAGCGCCTGGGCGGGATGGACCTTGCCGAACCACGTCTCGGAGTCGGTGTAGACGACGAAGACGTCGATGGGGATGCGGTGCTTGGTCGCGTCGAGCATCGGCAGCGCGCAGTCGGTCGAGCCGAACGGAAGGCCACGGGTGGTCTTCAGGACGTCATCGAGGCGCTGGCGCGGCGTGATGTCGAGGGGCTGGAGCTTGCCGGTGAAGGCCCGCACGACCCAGTCGGACTCGGTGCGCGCGGTGACCATGGCCATCGCAGCAGCGCCGAGACGCGGGGTGAGTGCGGGCATGCCGGCCAGCTGACCGCAGCCCATCGAGCCGGACACGTCCAGACCGAGCATCCAGCGCTTGTGTGTGGGCTCGATCGCATCGAACGCTGCGTAGAAGGCCTGGTCGAGCGCGTCGATCACCTGGGGTACGGGACGCCAGGTGAGCTTGCCACGCACGCCCCGACCGCGACGATAGGTCGTCAGCGCGTTGAGGATCGTGAGCGGATGCACGCGACCCTTGCGCAGGACCTCGCGGTTGGCGAGGCGACCGGTGACCACACGAACGGCGGGCGTCATGGGCGCCAACAGTCCGATGCTCGTCATCTTGGCCAGGTTGCGCAGCAGCGCCGTGATGGGCATGCCGCGACCCTGGTTGTCGAGCAGCGCCTCCCACACGCGCGGCTCCTTGAGGAACTGCGTGGGGATGGCCTCGCGAACGAGACCGTGCTCGGTGATGAGTCGCACGATGGTGTCGATGTCCGTGGCGCGCTTGGCCTGCTCGAAGGCGACGATGGTCGCGAGTGCGGTGTCCGGAACGGTGTCCGGGACCTCACCCTTCCAGCCCTGCGTCATCCAGCGGAAGATCGCGTCGTGCTCCGCGGTGGGCGGGGTCACGTGCGCCTTTCGGAGGATGTCGCGGCCGGACCAGCCGTTGCGGGACTGGTACTTCACGGCCTGGTACGCGAGACGGCTCGGGTCCTTCTGCGCGTACCAGTCTGCGAACGCACCCTGGGTGATGCGGCCCCAGCCCCCGAACGCCTTCACGCCCTCGGCGAGCGAGAAGAGGTGGGTTCCGATGCGGCACACCTGGGGAACGGCAGCACGCGCAGCACGACGGGTGTCCAGGTCTCCGAGCTTGAGCGCGATGGCCAGCGCGAAGATGGCGGGGTCGTTCTTGGGCGCGCGACCGGCCTTGGAGATGGCGACGATGCGCTCGACGGTCCGCACGCCGTCGGCCTGGATGCAGCGCAGAACACACTCGGCGTTCTCGCGCGTCATCTTCTGCTCGGTGGCGTAGTAGGTGTTGCCCTCCGACCCGAGGATCAGGAAGCGGTCGAGACGGGTCCAGTCGTCCACCTTCCACGAGAAGCCTCCGGCGCTGTTCTGCACCTGGGCGGTCCCGGGGATGGGCTGGTTCTGGGGCGTCTTGCCGCGGCGGAAGTGCGCGAGGAGCTTGTCGATCATCATGATGCACCTCTGGTCGAGAGGGGCGGGAGGAGTCCCGCGGTGCGGCCCCGATGGCGCATCCGGAATGGACGCGTCAGAGCGGGGCGAGATGGGACATCAACGACGTCGTGGTCGAAGTGAGAAAAAGGGGGCGAGCGAAGAGTGGGGTCCTGGGCCCTGTTGCCCACACGCCCGGATGGAAGGGAAGTGGACGTGGAGAGAATCGAACTTTCGAGAATGGACACCCGGACGGCTCGCGAAGCGAGAAAGCGAGAAAGCGAGAATCGATAGAGGTTGCGCGCCGACGCCGGTTGGGTAAGTAGAGACTTACCCAGTGAACGGAGCCGGGATGGTCGCGTCGGAAGCAGTGTTGGATGCGCTCGGGAACGCCACGCGGCGCTCGATCGTGAAGGTGCTCGCAGCGGGCCCGCGTCCGGTGGGCCAGATCGCCAAGGAGCTCCCGGTCAGCCGGCCGGCCGTGTCTCAGCACCTGAGGGTTCTCGAGGAGGCCGCGCTCGTGGCGTACGACACGGATGGCACCCGCAACGTGTTCCGGCTCGACCCGCGGGGGTTCGAAGCGGCGCGTGCCTGGCTGGAGCAGTTCTGGAGCGAGGGGCTTGCGCGATTCGCGGCCCTGGCCGAGGCTTCCTGCGCGGAGCAGGACGGGGGCGAGGGATGAGTCGGTTCGAGGTCCGAAAAGACGTCTTCGTCCGCTGTCCGGTCGCCCATGCGTTCCGGGTCTTCACCGAGCGGGTGGATGCCTGGTGGCCCGGGAGCCATCGCCGGCTGACGGGCTCGCGGGTGGTGCTGGAACCCCTCGGCCCCGAGGGTCGGCTGTTCGAGACGGACGGCGAGAAGACGCTCGAGATCGGCTTCGTCGCGGACTGGTCTCCGCCGGACTCGGTCCAGATGGGCTGGCGGCTCGGGGCTCCGGCTCCTCTGTCGACGGTGGTGACCATCTCCTTCGTCGCGGAAGGCGAGGGGACGCGGGTTCGGGTGGTGCATGTGGACGGCGTTCCGCCGCTGCCCGACTTCGGCGAGACGGCGCGGTTGTTCGACCGTGCGTGGACCCATGTGTTGGATGCGTTTGCGGCATCTGCGGAGGAATCGTGAAGTTCAGTGTTCGTACGACCATCGAAGCGCCTGCAGACCGGGTCTGGGCCCTCCTCACCGACGCATCGACCTACCCGGAGTGGAACTCGACGGTGCTCGGGATCGACGGCGACATCTCGAAGGGTTCGAAGATCGCGCTCACCGCGAAGGTCCAGCCGAAGCGGGCGTTCAACCTGACGGTCGAAGAACTCGACGAGGGCGACGACGCGAAGCGCATGGTGTGGGCGGACGGAATGCCGCTCGGGTTGTTCCGCGGGGCTCGATCGATCGAAGTCAAGCCGACGGGTTCGGGCTGTGAGTTCGCGATGGAGGAGGAGTTCACGGGGTTGATGGCCCCGCTGATCACGCGGATGATCCCGGATCTCCAGCCGTCGTTCGACCAGTGGGCGGCCGACCTCAAGGCCACGGCCGAAGCGGCGACGTGAGCGCGATGTGAAGCCCGGCGCGGTACGATGGGTCGATGCTCTTCGTCGTCTTCATGACCGCCCAGGCCGCCGACCTCGTGGAGTGGATTCCGACGGGCTACCTCGAGTCGGGCCCCACCTCGCAACAGGCCTCTGACGTCCCGGGAACCGTCCTCTCGGGTGGAACCGGACTGACCGCGGGCCCGCTGGAGTCCATCGGCTTGAACGTCAACAACACCGACGTCCTGCCGCACGGGTACGTGACCGAGTCGAACTCGCCGGATCTCTCTGAATACGTTCGGTTCTCGGTCGGCTACGACGGGCTGCTCCAGCTGACGGCGCTCACCTACGACAAGCGAAGCTACAGCAGCGACAGCGCCCGCGAGATGGAGGTGCGCTGGAGCGTCGACGGCTTCACCGCTCCCATCGGTGCGCGTGCGGTGAATGGTGGGGCGAACGGAGAGGACCTGTTCGTCGAGCTCACGGGTGCAACGCCACTCGTGGGGCCGGGCACGGTGGAGCTCCGGGTGTACTTCTTCGACGCCGTCGACAACGACGTCTGGTGTGACCTCGCACCCGACGGTCTGCTGCTCGAAGGGGATGTGGGGGCCGTGGGCTACCTCGACGACGATGGCGATGGCTTCGGCGACCCCGCGATGGTGGGCGCCGGACCGGACTACATCGCAGACGACACGGACTGCGACGATGGGAACGCGGCGGTGAATCCCTCGGCGGACGAGGTGTGCAACGGGATCGATGACGACTGCGACCAGCAGGTGGACGCCGACGACCCTTCGACGGTCGATCTGGAGACCTGGTACGTCGACTTCGATGGAGACGGCTTCGGGGTGATGCCGGAGCAATCGGGCTGCGCGGCACCTCCGCAATCCGCGTCGATGGCGGGGGATTGCGACGATGCAGACATCGACGTGAACCCGGCTGGCACCGAGGTGTGCGGCGGTGGAGACGAGGACTGCGACGGCCTGACCGACGATGCGGACGACTCGGTCACGAACCAGAGCACCTGGTACACCGACGACGACGGAGATGGCTTCGGGACCAGCTCGACGGTCGAGGCCTGCGTGCAACCCGCCGATACCAGCGCGAGCGATGGAGACTGCGACGATCAGGACCCGATGGTGAACCCGAGCGCCATGGAGACCTGCGTGACGGGGGACGACGACTGCGACGGGCTGGCGGACGACGACGACCCCGCGGTGATGGGGCAGACCGTCTGGTACATCGACGCGGATGGCGATGGCTACGGGGTGGGCGCCGGCGTGCTGGCCTGTGTTGCGCCGAGCGGGACCACGGCGACTCCAGGCGACTGCGACGACGGCGAGCCGCTCGAGAGTCCGGGGCTTGTGGAGACTCCCTGCAATGGACTGGACGACGACTGCAATCCGATCACACCGGACCTCGACGGGTGCATTGCCGACACGGGTGAGACCGGCGACACGGGATTCGGTGATGCTGACACGGATACCGACAGCGACACGGACACGGACGCCGACACCGACACCGACGCCGACTCGGACACCGATGCCGACAGCGACACGGACACGGACGCCGACAGCGACACGGACACAGATGCCGACACGGACACGGACACGGACACGGACACCGATGCCGACAGCGACCCGGACACCGATTCCGTACCGGCTCGACGGCCCAGCAACGCGACGGGATGTGGATGCGCCGTGGAGCGCGTGCCATCCGGACTCGGAGGGCTGCTCGGGCTCGGTGTGCTGGCGCTGATGCGAAGGCGACGGCGCGGATCCCCCGCCGGGACGGGCCCGACGGGGGACAGCGCTCAGGGAACCAGGTAGTCGCGCCACTCCGCAGGCACCGGCGCGCTCGCCAGAGCGATGCGCAGGGTGTCCGTGGCGTTGGGGCGACGCGGCGGGCGGCGCAGCACGAGTCCGGCCTCCGCGGGCGTACGGTCGGCCTTGCTGTGGTTGCACGGCTCACACGCGGTCACCAGGTTCTCCCAGGACGTGACGTTCACGCGCTTGCCCGTGGCGGGTCCACGACCCACGACGGTGACCCGGCCCTTGATGGCGCGGGACCGCGGCACGACGTGGTCCAGCGTGAGGGCTGAAGTGTCGGGTCGACCGCTGTGCAGTCGGGGGGTGACACCGCAGTACACGCACGCGAATCCGTCGCGCGCCAGCACGTTGCGTCGGTTGAGCTTGGGACCGGCCTTCACGCGCACGTACTCGACGAGCGACACGACGGCGGGCCAGGCGATCTCGAGGTTCTCCGAGTGGATGAACCGGTCAGCGTACGCCGCGACCGTTCGGACCTTCCTGTCGAGGAGCAGGCACACGGCTCGCTCCCAGGACACGACCTGAACGGGGCGGTAGTCGGCATTCAGCAGAAGTACGTCCTGCATGGCCTCCTCCTTGGGTCTGTGCGACCCGGGTGATGGACCTCTCGGTCCGTTGAAGTGGGACGGCACGACGACCCCCGGCCCGGGTTCGGGCGGGGGGCCGCGTGCCAACAAGTGGGGCCTCCGACGGGACTCGAACCCGCAACCCTTCGTTCAGCAGACGATGAACCTTCACAATCGGTCCGGCGAGCCGGACGAGGGGGAGTGGAGGTATCGCTCTTTCCAGTTGAGCTACGGAGACCGCAAAGCGATGTGGAGTGTCTCTGGCAGGACTCGAACCGCTCAGTTTGGACCGGGCGTTCTCGACCCTGCGGGGCCGCGATGATCGCACGAGCAAGCTCGTGCCAGGCGGCCCTCCGGGTCTGCGCTGCGCCCTGGGGGCAGGTTCGATCAGAGGTGGGGGAGTGTCTCTGGCAGGACTCGAACCGCTCAGTTTGGACCGGGCGTTCTCGACCCTGCGGGGCCGCGATGATCGCACGAGCAAGCTCGTGCCAGGCGGCCCTCCGGGTCTGCGCTGCGCCCTGGGGGCAGGTTCGATCAGAGGTGGGGGAGTGTCTCTGGCAGGACTCGAACCTGCGACCAACGGGTTGATGACCGATAACCCCAAGCAGTCGGTTCTTTCGAACGAATCGAAGAACGAGGTGGTGAACGGGGACTGTACGTTGCTCTACCAGCTGAGCTACAGAGACGGAAGTGGAAGTGAGGGGCTGCGCTGCGCCCTGGGGCAGCTTCGGTCAGGGGTGACGGAGTGTCTCCGGCGGGACTCGAACCCGCGACACGCCGAGTTTCAGTCGAGAACCCGATGCCGACGGCTCGTGGACGAGCGAGGGATGGACCGGGTCGTAGCTGCTCTACCTGCTGAGCTACGGAGACAGATGATCGAGGTGGGAGTCGAACCCACATCCGGTCGGGTTTGAGCCGACCCGCTCTTCCAGTTGGACGCACTCGATCGAGGGAAGCGATGGCGTCCCCCGGAGAGACCCCGGGGGACGCGCGATTCTCAGGGGATGCGCGTGACCAGCCCCGCGCCGACGGTCTTCCCGCCCTCACGGATGGCGAAGCGCATGCCGGGCTCGATGCCCACGGGCTTGTGCAGGGTGAACCGCACGGTGGCGCGGTCGCCTGGATTCACGAGCCCATCGACGTCGATCACCCCGGTCACGTCGGTCGTCCCGAAGAAGAACTGCGGCGTGTAGCCCGCCCCGAAGGGCGTGTGGCGGCCGCCTTCGTCCTTCGTCAGCACGAACAGCTCGGCTTCACCCGCCTGGTGCGGCGTGATGCTTCCGGGCGCGGCGACGATCTGACCTCGACGGACCTCGTCCTTCTTGACCCCCCGCAGCAGCAGTCCGACATTCATGCCGGCGTGCGCCTCGGGGACGTCGCGACGGAACGCCTGGGTCCCGGTGACCACCACCTTGCGGGGGGTGTCGTCCGTTCCCAGCAGCCCGACGAGCTCGATGGACTGGCCGACGGTCACCCGACCTCGCTCCACGCGACCCGTCACGACGGTGCCGCGGCCGGGCACGGACACGACGCCTTCGATGGGCATGAGGAACGGGGCGTCCAGATCCCGCTCGGGGTCCGGAAGGGTGTCGTCGAGCCGGTCGACGAGCTGTTCGATGCAGCGGGTGGCGTCCGACAGCTCTCCCGTCTGCGTGGCTTCGAGGGCCTTCAGCGCAGACCCGAAGACGAACGGCACATCGCTGTAGCCGTGCGCCTCGAGCTGTTCGGTGACCTCCATCTCGACGAGCTCGAGCAGCTCGGGGTCGGCGATGTCGGTCTTGTTCACGAACACCACCAGGTGTCCGACGCCCACCTGTCGCGCGAGCAGGATGTGCTCGACGGTCTGCTTCTGCGGTCCCTGGCTGCCGTCCACGAGCAGAATCGCGCCGTCCATCTGGGACGCGCCGGTGATCATGTTCTTGATGTAGTCGGCGTGTCCAGGACAGTCGATGTGCGCGTAGTGGCGGTCGGCGGACTCGTACTGCACGTGCGTGGTGTTGATGGTGATGCCGCGCGCGCGCTCTTCGGGGGCCTTGTCGATCTGGTCGAACGACAGCCCGTCGCCGCCCACCCGGATGGCCTGCACCTGGGTGATCGCGGCGGTGAGCGTCGTCTTTCCGTGATCGACGTGCCCGATGGTGCCCACGTTCACGTGGGTCTTGTCCAAGATGCCCATTCTGGGCCTCCTACTGGATGTTCGGGTGGATCACGTGTCCGCTGCCGAACTGCAGCGAACACACGACACGAGTCGGGGTGGCAGGACTCGAACCTGCGGCCTCGCGCCTCCCAGACGCGCGCGCTTGCCTCTGCGCCACACCCCGAAACAAAGGGAATTGGAGTCGACGGTCGGAGTCGAACCGACTCAGCCAGGGTTGCAGCCTGGCTTCCAGCCCGCTGGGCGTCGACGTGCGATGGAGTCTGCGGGAATCGAACCCGCCCCAGGTGCGCTGCCAGCGCGCCTCGCCTCCTTGGTACATGAGACCCCGTGTGATGAGAGAGGAGGGAATCGAACCCCCGACGTACGCGATGACCCCGGTTTACAGCTGGGTGCGGCCTACCAACAGCCAGCCACTCTCTCGGTTGTTTCTGGCGAATACCCCCGACGGGACTCGAACCCGCTACGACCCGTTTAGAAGACGGATGTGCCTCCACTGGCACCTCGGGGGGGTACACGCAGCCTCGGAATCGAACCGAGCATCCTGGGATTTGGAATCCTGGGCGCGTCCCAGCGCGCTGCGTTCACGTTCAGCCCTGGTCCCAGGCGCCGCTGGACACGGTCGCCAGTGCGTCCGCGCCAGGGCCGATGATTTCGGAACAGGTGGGGGTCGAACCCACAAGGCTCTTCGAGCTCGTCCGCGTTCGAAGCGGGTGCCGTCGCCGGCTGTCGGCTTGCTGTTCCAGGCGTGAGTAGGACGGTGTGGGCGGGGGCACAGCTTGTGCGGAGGAGGACGGTGTGGGCGGGGGTCGAACCCGCAAGGCTCATGGAGCTCGCTTCGCTTCCAACGAAGTCCCGTCGCCGGCTGTCGGGTTGCCACACCATGGGGAGAGAGTTGGGGCGGATGGATTCGAACCATCGTCCGTCGGCGTATGAGACCGCTGCTCGGCCACTGAGCTACACCCCAAGAAAGTAGGATCTTTCAGGTGATCCAGATGGAACGGGAGAGATTCGAACTCTCGAGGCTCTCGCGAGCTCGCCCGGGTTCAAGCCGGATGCCATCACCGACTGGCTTGCCGTTCCGTGGAGGCCCTCCGCCGCTGCGCTGCGGCCTGGAGGAATGTGAAGAAGCGGTGCGGGAGGGGGTCGAATCCTCAAGGCTCATCGAGCTCGTCTGGCTAGCAACCGCTCCGTTCGACCGGCCGTTCTCGCGCCTTCGGGCCGCCGATTGTCGCACGAGGCGAGCTCGTGCAGGGCGGCCCTCCGGGCTGCGCTGCGGCCTGGAGGAATGCGAAGAAGCGGTGCGGGAGGGGGTCGAACCCTCAAGGCTCATCGAGCTCGTCTGGCTAGCAACCGCTCCGTTCTACCGGCCGTTCTCGCGCCTTCGGGCCGCCGATTGTCGCACGAGGCGAGCTCGTGCAGGGCGGCCCTCCGGCGCTGCGCTGCGGCCTGGAGGAATGCGAAGAAGCGGTGCGGGAGGGGGTCGAACCCTCAAGGCTCATCGAGCTCGTTTGGCTAGCAACCGCTCCGTTCTACCGGCCGTTCTCGCGCCTTCGGGCCGCCGATTGTCGCACGAGGCGAGCTCGTGCAGGGCGGCCCTCCGGCGCTGCGCTGCGGCCTGGAGGAATGCGAAGAAGCGGTGCGGGAGGGGGTCGAACCCTCAAGGCTCATCGAGCTCGTCTGGCTAGCAACCGCTCCGTTCTACCGGCCGTTCTCGCGCCTTCGGGCCGCCGATTGTCGCACGAGGCGAGCTCGTGCAGGGCGGCCCTCCGGCGCTGCGCTGCGGCCTGGAGGAATGCGAAGAAGCGGTGCGGGAGGGGGTCGAACCCTCAAGGCTCATCGAGCTCGTCTGGCTAGCAACCAGGTCCCGTCGCCGGCTGTCGGGTAGCCGCACCGAATTGCTCCGACCGGGATTCGAACCCGGGATCCCCTGGTTGAAAACCAGATGGCTTCGCCGCTTGCCCACCGGAGCGAAGGAGTGGTCAGGGTGGGATTCGAACCCACAACCAGCCGGTTCTGAACCGACCCGCTCTTCCGTTGGCTGCACCTGACCGGAAGTGAAGTTGCGAAGTACTCTGACCGGGATTCGAACCCGGGAACCCAGCGGTCGGTCCGGAGCGGACCAACCGGGTTGGCCCGAAGGGCCGACCGCGAGACTGGAGCGTGGCTGAGAACCAGGCGGCTTGGCCTCTTGCCCACCAGAGCGTTGTTGCTGCCTTCCGTAGGAAATTCTGCCGATCTCCTGGTCTACCGCAGAGTGCAGCGTTGCGTTCAGGCCCTGTGTTCCAGGCGCCGCTGGGCGCGTCGACCGAGACCAAGGAGTACTTCTGTACCCGAGTGTCGAAGGGCGACGTGTCCAGCGGCGTCTGGGACCAGGGATGAACGCGAGCGGAGCCAGCGGGAATCGAACCCGCGTCGCCCGAGAGACAATCGGGCATCCGTGCCACTGGACCATGGCTCCATGGAATCGCGAACGAGGGGGGGACGCCGGATCCGCCGAAGCGGTCCGGGACCACAGCCCGGTCTGTTGGAAAGAGAACCGGCATCCAGCGGTTCGCGAAAGCGAGTGAACGAGCGAGGGGTGCGTCTGGACGACCGATCCGAAGACCGGACGGCAGGACTCGAACCTGCTGGCCTTGCGGCGTACCAGAGAACCAGAGCGCGACGGCTCGTTCGATGCTCCGACCGGGATTCGAACCCGGGATCCCCTGGCTGAGAACCAGATGGCTTCGCCGCTTGCCCACCGGAGCGAGGAGGACTGCGCAGAACCGCTTTCCGCAGGAAATCGTGCCGATATCCTGGTCTATCGCAGAGCGCAGCGTTGTGTTCAGGCCCTGTGTCCCAGACGCCGCTGGGCGCGTCCCGTGAGGCCGAGCAGAACTCCTGTTCGCGAGTGCCGCGCCTGTGCTGGGAACCGAACGAACGCCTTCCGCAGGAAATCGTGCAGATCTCCTTGTCTATCGCAGAGAGCAGCGTTGCGTTCAGGCCCTGTGTCCCAGACGCCGCTGGGCGCGTCCCGCGAGGCCGAGCAGAACTCCTGTTCGCGAGTGCCGAGTGGGACGTGTCCAGCGGTGTCTGGGACCAGGGATGAACGCGAGCAGTGGAGTCGGTGAGAGTCGAACTCACCTCACGGTCGGTGCGAGCGACCGTCGCCTGCCTCGGTACATGCGACCCCAGAGGGAAAAGAGCGGAGCCAACGGGAATCGAACCCGTGCCACCCGAGAGACAGTCGGGCATCCTCGCCACTGGACCATGGCTCCGCGAGAACCCAGGAGGCAAACGGCTGAGCGAAGCCAGCCGGGAAACTCCGGGTCACCACCCAGGAGGCAAACGGCTGAGCGAAGCCAGCCGGGAAACTCCGGGTCACCACCCAGGAGGCAAACGGCTGAGCGAAGCCAGCCGGGAAACTCCGGGTCACTGATCGGGGTGGCAGGACTCGAACCTGCGACCTGGTGCATCCGAGACACCCGCGCTTCCTCTGCGCCACACCCCGTGAAGTGAATCGAGCGTCAGGGAGTCGAACCCCGATCTCCGGGTTCGAAGCCCGGCGTCCTGTCCGTTGGACCAACGCTCGTTGCGTCCTGCTGCTCGAGCACCCGGGAATCGAACCCGGACCCACCGGGTCAAAGCCGGCCATCCTGCCATTGGACCAGTGCTCACGGGCATAGAGCACCCGGGAGTCGAACCCGGCGACGTCCTGCTTCCAAAGCAGGCGGCACACCCCGCGCCTTGTGCTCTCGATGATGCTTGAGCACCCGGGGATCGAACCCGGACTTCCCGAGTCAGAGTCGGACGTCCTGCCGTTGGACCAGTGCTCGTCGATGCGGACTGCGGGGCTCGAACCCGCACCCAGGGATTGGAAGCCCCCGATGCTGCCGGATTACACCAAATCCGCGGATGAGACGGTTCTTGCGAACGTCTCGGGTGCTGCGATGCGGACTGCGGGGCTCGAACCCACGCCTGGAGGATGGCACCCTCCGATGCTGCCAGAACTACACCAAGTCCGCGAAAGAGAGGTTCCTTTCGGATGTCTCGAAGCCGCCTCCGGGAATCGAACCCGGCGTCTCCCGCTTACCACGCGGGTGCCGCACCACCTGGCCCAGACGGCGTGTCTGTGGAGTCCCCGCGCCGGGGCTCGAACCCGGACCTCCGGGATTAAAAGTCCCGCGCGCTGCCACTCGCGCTCCACAGGGAAGAAGCCTGCACCGGGACTCGAACCCGGACCACCGGCCTTACAAGGGCCGTGCACTGCCACTCGTGCTCTGCAGACGAAGCCTGTACGGGGGCTCGAACCCCGACCACCGGTCGTACGAAGACCGTGCACTGCCGCTCGTGCTCTACAGGCGAAAGGACGCGCTACGCGACGACGAGTACGCAGGGACGGATTCGAACCGCCGCTCCGTTCGATCGCCCGTTCTCGCCGTTCTCGCGAACCAATCGTATCGCAGGGGACCTGCGTGAGGGTCCGCGAGCACGGCTGCGCTGCGCGCTGATCAGACGACGAGTACGCAGGGAGGGACTCGAACCCCCACGTGGCTGCTTGTAAGACAGCTGCTCTTCCATTGAGCTACCCGCGCAGATGGATGGGGCAGGATTCGAACCTGCAACGCCGAGCTCTTCAGACTCGCGCTCTACCGTTGAGCTACCGCATCCGGAGGTGTGAATCGTCCGATGGAGACGGGCGATTCACGAGTCGACGAGGTGGGATTCGAACCCACGCCCTCCCGCGTATCAGACGGGCGCTACGAACCAGCTGAGCTTCTCGTCGGAAATGTCTTGACGGTCAAGAGAGCGGTGCCCCCGAAATGCGCGGAGGAACGAGCACATTTTCCGGGGGTACCCGAACGCGACAAGACATTCATTGGAAGTGATTCGGTCGGTTCATCCCTCGCTTGCGAGGGTGGGCCGGCGGAATACGGGCCAGGTGGGAATCGAACCCACACATGACGGTGGTTAACAGCCACCCGCTCTACCATTGAGCTACAAGCCCCGATGTCACCGGGTGAGTGGTGACGAGTACGCCCGGAGGGCTTCGAACCCCCGCACCCTTGAATCGCGTGTTCTCGGCGTTCTCGCGAACCAATGATATCGCAGGGGACCTGCGAGGAGGTCCGCGAGAACGCCTGCGCTGCACGCTACTCGAGGTGACGAGTACGCCCGGAGGGCTTCGAACCCCCACCCGCCGGAGTAAGAATCCGGGGCTCTGCCAGTTGAGCTACAGGCGCATGAAATGGGTCGGGATGGGGCTCGGGGGCGCCCTGGATGCTTGCCCATCCAGGGCTCCCCCGCCATCGCCGTGCAGGGTGAATGACGGGAATTGAACCCGGTACCTCCCGCGTCACAGACGGGCATCCTTCCTTTGGACCACACTCACCATGATCCCCAGACGGACTGGGGAATACGCCGGGCAGGACTCGAACCTGCAGCCTTCGCCTTCGCAAGACGACGCCCATCCATTGGGCCTCCGGCGTGGTTGAGCCGCCTGCCTCCGTCCTGCCGGCGGGCTCGACCCAGTCGGTCAGCCTCGTCTCCGGGAACGGATCGGCGCGGCTCGAGATGGGTCCCCTCGATGGGACCCGCGACCCGCTCTCCTGCTCGCAACACAGGAGACTCGGGCCGCACTTCGACCACGACATCGATGATGTCAAGGAACAGCGCCCCACCCGACGGTGGGACGGAAACTGAAAACGCACCAATAGATATGCACATAAAGATGTGCAGACATAGTTCGCCGCAGCGCGGGTTGTCCGGAAACGACAAAGCCCCCGGATCCGCTGTGGGAGCCGGGGGCTTCGAGAAGAGATGGCGTGTGGACGCTACCTCATTCGTCGCCTCCCGGCGTCGGTATCTGCTTCGAACATGGTCCCCGTCAGCACGGGGGTGGCGGGCTTCTCACCCGCGAAGGTGTTGGCCGAGATTGGCCAGCTGAAGGTGGTTTCGGACGACGTCAGGGAAAGTTGGCCCGGACGCTTCATCCGATCGGTGAATGCTGCTGGATGCGCTTCCGCACCGCTTCTACCGCCATTCCCGAGCATCGGACTGACGCGCTGCGAGAGCACGCCGGCCGGACACACCGCGCCATTCGAGCGATAGCCAGCCGGCAATCGCGAAATGGTGGTGGGGTTGGCGAGACGAAGGGACATGGAAGATGGGCTCCAGAGTGAAGCGGGAGTGTGTTTCCCGCTGACATTGGCAATGTAACTCGTTCGGTTTTGTGTGTAAACCATCGGAGTGCAATTCTCTGCACTACACCCTTCGACCCCACCCGGAGCATCTGGTTCCCGCGCGACGCGAGAAGGCGTGCAGGCGGGATGAAAAATCCACGTCTACAGGGCTCCAGGGAAGTGGCCGGGGTGAGGTGGATCCACTAGGAGAGGCGGACTGTTCGTCGGCGCATTTCGCGCGCGCGAGGTGGGTGCAATGGCTAAAGACCCCTACGGCAACGAGGTCGTCGACCCCTGGGATCAGGCGATCGCCATGGGCGTGATGCGCAGCACCTGGTGGTCGGGCGCCACATCGCTCGTGCTGGCGCTGGTCGGCGGGTGCTGCATTCCCGTCCGGTCGCTCGAGTTCCTGTCGCCGGCCTTCATGACCGTGCCGGTCTTCGTGTTCGGCGGGCTCGCGATGGCGGCGGGGGTCAACGTGGCCGTCCGCGTGTTCACCATGCAGCCCGAGCACAAGCGCCTCGTGCCCGGCTGGCATCCCTGGGCCGCTCTGGCGCTGGGCATCGCGGGATTCTCTATCGCCGCGCTCCAGGTCTTCGCCCTCGTCATGCTCCTGTTCGTGCTGCCGGCGCTCACCGGCCCCGACATCCAGCTCGACGAGAACGGCAACCCGATCGAGGCTCCCGCCGAGTAGCCCCGATCCTCACAATCCCCCGCATCGGGAGCACCCATGGACGGCGGAACCCGCGTCGCCGAAGTCTTGAGAGCCCACGGGGTCTCCACCGTCTTCACGCTCATCGGGGGGCACATCTCGCCGATCCTGGTGCACGCCAAGCGGCTCGGGATCCGGGTGGTCGACGTTCGCGATGAGAAGAACGCCGTGTTCGCCGCCGATGCAATGTCGCGCCTCACCGGCATTCCCGGAGTCGCAGCGGTCACCGCAGGCCCCGGCGTCTCGAACACGATCACGGCCGTCAAGAACGCCCAGCTGGCCCAGAGCCCGCTGATCCTGCTCGGGGGGGCCACCGCCACCATGCTTCGGGGCAGGGGGTCGCTGCAGGACATCGACCAGGTCGCGATGCTGAAGCCCCACGTCAAGCAGGTGTTCCGACCCAATCGGCTGCGCGATGTCGTCTCGGCCCTGGAGTCCGCGTTCCGGGTCGCCGTCGAAGGCGTGCCGGGCCCGGTGTTCGTCGAGCTCGCGGTCGACCTGCTCTACGACGAGTCCACCGTGCGCGAGTGGTACGCCAAGCAGACCGACAAGCCGAACAAGACCCTGGTCGAGCACGCCACCAGCGCGTACATCCAGGGCCACCTCGCCCAGCTGTTCTTCGGCACCGACGACCCCCTCGTGAAGCCGCCGGCCATCGTCCGTCCCGAAGAGCCTCGCGATCGCCAGGTGAACAAGGCCGCACAGTGGCTCGAGCGCGCCGAACGTCCGGTGATGGTCCTGGGGTCGCAGACCCTGTTGCGCACCGCCCAGACCACCGAGCTCGTCGAGGCCGTCGAGCGCATCGGGGTTCCCGTCTACCTGAGTGGGATGGCACGGGGGCTGCTCGGTCCCGACAACGCGCTCCAGATGAAGCACAAGCGGCGCAACGCGCTGAAGGAAGCCGATGTCGTGCTCCTCGCCGGCGTGCCCTCGGACTTCCGGCTCGACTACGGGAGCCACGTCAGCCGCGCGAAGGTGATCGGGCTCAACCTCTCGAAGGAAGACCTCGAGAAGAACCGCAAGCCCGACCTCGGGATCCTGGCCGATCCCCACACCTCGCTCGTGCGGATCGCAGCGGCAATCGACGAAGCACCCGACCGCACCGCGTGGTTCGACACCTTGAGGCGCAGGGAGTCCGTGCGAGAAGGCGAGATCGACGCCATCGCCGCCGAAGAGACCGAATCCGTCAACCCGCTCGCGTTCTTCCGGACGATGGACGAGCACCTGTCCGACACCTCGATCCTGATCGGGGACGGCGGAGACTTCGTCGCGAGCGCCGCCTACACGCTCCGGCCGCGGGGTCCGCTGACCTGGCTCGATCCCGGCGTCTACGGCACGCTCGGGGTGGGCGCGGGATTCGCGATGGGCGCCAAGGTGGCGCGGCCCAACCACGACGTCTGGATCATCTACGGAGACGGGGCTGCCGGCTTCTCCATCATGGAGTTCGACACCTTCGTGCGGCACGGCCTGCCCGTGATCGCTGTCGTGGGCAACGACGCTGGCTGGACGCAGATCCTGCGCGACCAGATCGTCATCCTCGAAGACGACGTCGCCTGTCGGCTCACCCGGATGGACTACCACGAGGTGGCCAAGGGCTGCGGCGCCAAGGGCCTCGTGGTCCGCGATCCCAGTGCGGTCACCGCGACGCTGAAGCGGGCCCTGAAGCTCTCGCGTCAGGGTCACCCGGTGCTCGTCAACATCCACATCGGGTCGACCGACTTCCGCAAGGGCTCGATCTCCATGTGAGCGATGTGAACGCACCCGGGGCAGCTCGCTATGGGGCCCCATGACCGTCGAGCCCATTCCTCCTTCGCCACTCGCGTCCGTCCACGATCTCGCGGAGCTGCTCGCCCGGCGTCGCGTGTGCGTCCTCACCGGAGCGGGGTGCAGCACCGAGTCCGGAATCCCCGACTACCGGGGCCCCGAGACCGCTCGGCGTGCCCGCAACCCCATCCAGTTCAGCCAGTTTCGCGACGATGCCGCCTGGAGGGCCCGCTACTGGGCGCGTTCGGCGATCGGGTGGCCGAAGATGCGTGCAGCACGGCCCAATCCCGCCCATCGTGTGCTCGCCGAGCTCGGGTGGCCGATCATCACCCAGAACGTCGACGGGCTGCACACCCAGGCCGGGTCCACAGACGTGATCGAGCTGCACGGCAGCCTGGATGGCGTCGTCTGTCTGTCGTGCAACCACCGGATCCCTCGTGCGGGCCTGCAGGAGGTCCTGCTCCGCGACAACCCCGAACTCGTCGGACGCACCGCCGAGCTCGCACCGGATGGAGACGCCGAGCTCGTCTCCGGAGCGCGCTACCCGGGCTGCCGTCGTTGCGATGGGGTGCTCAAGCCCGACGTCGTGTTCTTCGGCGAGAACGTCCCCCGTCCCCGCGTGGAACGCGCCCTGCAGTGGACCCGGGATGCAGACGTGCTCCTGGTGATCGGCTCGTCTCTGACGGTGTTCTCGGGCTACCGCTTCGTGAAGCGGGCCCACCAGTGGGGCAAAGCCGTCGCCATCGTGAACCTCGGCGCCACACGGGGGGATTCGCTGGCCCACCTGAAGCTCGAGGGCCGTGCAGGCACCGTGTTGCCCGCTCTCCAGTCCGCCCTTCACTCGCCACCGCGTTAGACGACGGCGTGTCCGAGCCCGGCCCGACCGACGCCCCCGATTCCACGAGTCGATCCTCGACCGGGCTGGTGTCGCGTGGGCTCGTCGTCGCCGTGCTCGCAGCCGTCCTGCTCGGTGCGGTCTGGGTGTTCCCGGTTCGCGCGTGGACCTTCGCGGCGCTCGAGTGGTTCCAGACCGCGGGGCCCCTCGGCTGGGTGGGCTACGGCGCCCTGTACCTCGTCGTCACCCTGTGCTTCCTGCCCACCAGCGTGCTCACGGTCGGGGGCGGGTTCGTGTTCGGGCCGATCGTCGGCTTCTTCGTCGTCTGGATCTCCGAGAACATCGCCGCGCTCGCCTGCTTCGTGCTGGGGCGCTTCGTCGCGCGGCCCTACGTCGCGAAGATGGTCGCCGAGCGTCCCCTGTTGCGTGCCCTCGACCGGGCCATGGAAGACCGCGGCTTCTCGCTGCTCGTGCTGCTCCGACACTCGCCGATCATGCCGTTCTCGGTGCTCAACTACAGCATGGGCGTCACCGGCTTGAGCCTCCCGCGCTACGTCGCGGCCACCCTGGTCGGCACCGCGCTGCCCGCATTCCTCTACGTGTACGTGGGCTCGACGTTCACCCGGCTCACCGAGGTCGTGCAGGGCAAGTCCGGCAACACCTCCGCCGAGCAGGCCATCTACTGGGGTGGGCTGATCGCCACCATCGTCGCCACCGTCCTGGTCACCCGCGCGACGCGCAAGGCCCTCGACGCGCGACTCGAGGAAGCAGGCGTCGAGTAGCGGCTGCCGAAGACAGCCCTTGTCACGATGCGTCAGGCAGTCGACGGACCCGCAACGTAGATGCGTACCTTGAGTGTACGTACGGAGGTCCGCCCCTCATGAAGCCCGTCCACACTGCCCTGATCACCGCTGCGCTCGCGTCCGTCGCCACCGGATGCTCTCTGATCACCCTGCCTGACACGAACGCGGCGCCACCCCCGTCTTCTCCGGCCGCAGATGTCCGCGCGCTGCCCGTCATGACCACCCAGGCCGACGTCGTGTCGCTCCCCGACATCGCCGAGCGCGTCGTCGAGGGTGTGGTCAGCGTCAACACCGAGAAGGCGTTGCGCGGCAACCTCCCCACGCGCTCTGGAGACTTCACGGTGCGCGGCATGGGGAGCGGTGTCGTGGTCGACCGCGAGGGCACGATCGTCACCAATCACCACGTCATCGCCGGCGCTACCGAGGTCCAGGTCGCCATGGCGGACGGCAACGTCTACGACGCCACCGTGGTCGGCTCCGACCCCCGGTCCGACATCGCGGTCCTGCAGATGATCGATCCGCCGGCCACCCTCGATCCGCTTCCCTGGGGAGACAGCGATGCGGTGCGGCTGGGCGAGACCGTGCTGGCGGTCGGGAATCCCTACGGCATCGGCCACACCCTCACCCGGGGCATCGTCAGCGCCACCGGTCGCGCGAGCGTCGGCATCGCCGAGTACGAGAACTTCATCCAGACCGATGCGGCCATCAACCCCGGGAACTCCGGGGGAGCCCTGGTCGACCTGAACGGCCGGCTCATCGGGATCCCCACCGCGATCTTCAGCAAGACCGGCGGGTTCTCCGGCATCTCGCTCGCGATTCCGAGCAAGATGGCGCGCACCATCGCCGAGGATATTCGGGTCGACGGCAAGGTCGACCGCGGGTGGCTCGGCGTCGCACTCCGCGAGTCCGATGCGGGGGTGGTGCTGACCCAGATCGGCGACGGCTCTGCAGCCTCGTCTGCCGGGCTCGAGCCGGGCGACATCATCGTGTCGTTCAACGGCGACGACACGGCGAACCTCGAGATGTTCCGCAGCCAGGTCGCGTTCACCGGAGCGGGCCAGCCCTTCACCACCGTCGTGGTGCGGGATGGCGAGCCCGTCACGGTCAGCGGCACCCTCGGCCGCCGCCCCGACGACCCTCAGAACTGACGGCGACGCCGGGAGAACAGCAGGATCATCCCTCCGAGGAGCCCGGCGAACGGGGCTCCTGAGGTGCCTGCACCGCTCGAACAGCCGCCACAGCCACGCTGCGGGCGTCCACGCACGACGGGCGCGGGCACGTCGTTGGGGTCGTTCGGGTTGCTGCCGGCCTCCAGCTCGTCGTTGTCCCACACCCCATCGCCGTCGCTGTCGTGGTTGTTGGGGTCGGTTCCGGCGTCCAGCTCGTCGCCGTCGGGCACGGTGTCGCCATCGCTGTCGTCGTTCAGGGGGTCGAGCCCGAGCTCGATCTCGTCGCCGTCGTTGATGCCGTCGCCGTCGCTGTCTTCGCTGGTGGGGTCGAGCCCGTCTTCGATCTCGTCCCCATCCGACACGCCGTCGCCGTCGCTGTCGTCGGTGGTGGGGTCCAGCCCCATGTCGATCTCGTCCTGGTCGGACACGCCATCGCCATCGCTGTCGTCGGAAGCGGGGTCGAGGCCCATGTCGATCTCGTCGCCGTCGCTGATGCCGTCGCCGTCACTGTCGTTGTTGGTGGGGTCGGCACCGGCTGCGATCTCGTCGCCGTCCGACAGACCATCGCCGTCGCTGTCGGGGTCCAGGGGGTCGGTGCCCGCAGCGAGCTCGTCTGCGTCGGGGAATCCGTCGCCGTCGCTGTCGTCGGTGGTGCTGTCCAGCCCCAGCTCGACCTCGGTGCCGTCGTCGATGCCGTCGCCGTCGCTGTCGTTGTCGGACGGATCCATGCCCATCGCGATCTCGTCGGCGTCCGGAACCCCGTCCATGTCGGAGTCGATGCGGTTGGGGTTCGAGCCGTGGATCAGCACCTCGTCGCCGTCGCTGATGCCGTCGCCGTCGCTGTCCGGATCGAACGGATCTGCGCCGTAGTCCACCTCTTCGGCGTCGGTCAGCCCGTCGCCATCGCTGTCGAGCACCTCGGCATCGTCGCCCGCGTCGTTGGGGTCGAGGCCCGCCGCGATCTCGTCGCCGTCGTTCAGCCCGCTGCCGTCGCTGTCGGGGTTGAGGGGGTCGCTGTCGTGGAACAGCATCTCGTCGCCGTCCGACAGGCCATCCCCGTCGCTGTCGGGGTTGGTGGGGTCGGTGCCCACCAGGTTCTCGGTGACGTCGTTCAGCCCGTCTCCATCGGTGTCGTCGACGATGCCGTCGTCCGAGGGGTCGTCGGGGTCGGAGCCGCGGAGCACCTCTTCACCATCGCCCACGCCGCCGCCGTCGCTGTCGAAGGCGAGGGGATTCGTGCCCAGCAGCACTTCCAGGCTGTCCCACAGGCCGTCGTCGTCGCTGTCGTTGTCGTTGGGGTCCGTTCCGAGCACGGCTTCGACGACGTTCGGGAGCAGGTCCTCGTCCAGGTCGATCGAGTCGCCGTCGTCCTGGGCGTTGTTCGGGTTGGTGTCGAACAGGATCTCCCAGCCGTCCTCGGCCCCGCCGCCATCGGTGTCGACCAGCAGCGGATCGGTCGAGTACACCTCGATCTCCTCACCGTCCAGCAGGCCGTCGCCGTCGGTGTCGGGGTCGTTGGGGTCGGTGTTGTAGTAGTTCTCCTGGAGGTTCGTCAGCCCGTCCTCGTCGATGTCGTCGACCGCGTCGTCCTGGTCGTCGTTGGGGTCGGTGCCGGCGTTCACTTCCTGGCCGTCTGGCGTGCCGCCCCCGTCGCTGTCGGGGTTGTTCGGATCGGTGTCGTGCTCCAGCACTTCCAACCCGTCCGGAATCCCGTCGCCGTCCGTGTCCGGGTTGTTCGGAGCCGTGCCGTAGCTGGGCTCCTCGGTGTCCAGCAGCCCGTCTCCATCGGCGTCCAGCAGGTCGTTGTCGTCTTCGGAGTTGTTCGGGTTCGTGCCCTGGGACAGCTCCACGCCATCCAGGATCCCGCCGCCGTCCGTGTCGCCCACCAGGGGGTCCGTGCTGTGGACCAGCACCTCGTCGCCGTCGTTCACGCCGTCCGCATCGGAGTCCGGGTTGGCGGGGTCCGTGCCGAAGAAGTCCTCGTCCAGGTTGGACAGGCCATCCTGGTCGGCATCCGTGATCATGTCGTCGCTGGGCAGCCCGGGGTCGGTGCCCTGAGCCACTTCGTCTCCGTCACTCGTGCCGCCCGCGTCCGAGTCCGGATCGAGGGGGTCGGTGTCCCACTGCTGCACCTCGGCGGAGTCCAGCAGCCCGTCGCCATCGGTGTCCGCGTTGTTGGGGTCCGTGTTGAAGCTCCCCGTCTCTTCGGTGTCCGAGAGCCCGTCTCCATCGGCGTCTTCGAGGTCTCCGTCGTCCTGGCCGTTGTTCGGGTTCAGGCCGTTCACCAGCTCGGCGCCGTCGATCATCCCCCCGTTGTCGGAGTCGGGATCGGTGGGATCGGTGGAGTGGATGTCGACCTCGTCGCCGTCGCGGATGCCATCGCCGTCGGTGTCGGGGTTGTTGGGATCGGTCCCGAAGAAGTTCTCCTCGTTCGAGTCCAGCCCGTCTTCGTCGACATCGGTGATCATGTCGTCGGACGGGATGTAGGGGTTGGTGCCGTTGTCGACCTCGTCGCCGTCGTTGGTCCCGCCGCCGTCGGTGTCGGCGATCGTGGGCTCGGTGCCGTGGGTGTTGAACTCGTCGCCGTCGCTCAGCCCGTCTCCGTCGGTGTCCGGGTTGGACATGTCCGTGCCGAGCAGCGACTCCTCGAAGTCCAGCAGCCCATCCCCGTCGAAGTCGTCCGACAGGTCGTCGCTGGGGTCGTCGGGGTCGGTGCCCTGGTCCAGCTCGACGTTGTCCGGCACCTCGCCGCCATCGGTGTCGGCCACGTTCGGGTTCGTGCCGTGGATCAGGATCTCGTCGCCGTCCGACAGCGTGTCGCCATCGGTGTCGGCGTTGTTCGGATCGGTGCCGTACAGGCCCACCTCGTCGGTGTCGATGATGCCGTCACCATCGCTGTCGCTGATGTCGTCGTCCGCCGGATCCGTCGGGCTCGTGCCGTTCGCGACCTCGTCACCGTCGTTGGTCCCGCCGCCATCGGTGTCCGCAAGCGTGCCGTCCGTACCGAGCACGACCTCCTCTTCGTAGTCCGACAGCCCGTCTCCATCGGTGTCTGCGACGTTGGGGTCCGTGCCGAACAGGTCTTCCTCGAAGTCCTGCAGACCGTCGAAGTCGGCGTCCTCGGCATCGGCGTCATCGGCCGGGTTGTTCGGGTTCAGGCCGAGATCCAGCTCGGTGTTGTCCGGCATCCCGCCCCCGTCGGTGTCGGCCAGCAGCGGGTCGGTGTTGTGCGTGAGGAGCTCGTCGCCGTCCAGCAGCCCATCGCCGTCGGTGTCGGGGTTGTTGGGATCGGTGCCCTGGAGCGCTTCCTGGAGGTTCTCGAGCCCATCCATGTCGTCGTCGCCCGCCACGTCGTCCGTGTCGTCGTTGGGGTCGTTGCCCTCGAAGACCTCGGTTCCGTCGGGCATTCCGCCGCCGTCCGTGTCGGGGTTGTTGGGGTCGGTCAGGTGGTCGAACACCTCGGCCCCGTCGAACAGCTGATCGCCGTCGCTGTCGGGATTGTCCGGATCGGTGCCGTTCAGATCCTCGTCGACGTCCGACAGCCCGTCACCATCCGAGTCGTCTGCCGCGTTGTCGTCGGCCGGGTTGTTCGGGTTGGTGCCCTGGGACACCTCCACGCCGTCGAACACGCCGCCCGCATCGCTGTCGGGATTGAACGGATCCGTGCCGTACTGCTGCAGCTCCTGCCCGTCGGTCAGACCGTCGTCGTCGGTGTCCGGATCGTTGGGGTTGGTTCCGGCGATTCCCTCCGCCGCATCGGAGAGCCCATCCCCGTCAGTGTCGGGGCTGTTGGCGAGAGCCTGAGAGGAGAACAGGGTGGCGACCAGCCAGATGACCATCGAACGCTCCTTGAGGGGGCGGATCGTAGCACCGAGAGGGGGGGACCCGCTCGTTTCGCACGCAAGTCGGCGCTGGTCCGTTCGAGGAAGATCAGGCCCGCACTGGGAATGGAACCGTCAGGCGCTCGCGCGGTCGTCGGCGGTCGGACATCGGGTCCGCCCCACAGCCCTCGTGCTCGGCGGGAGGCCACCGCTGCGAACCCGCCGCGACACCGCTTCAGCGGGCGCTTCGCGCCGGACCGGCCGTCGCGCTACGAAGTGCGGAACGGGCTGCGACGGCCCAGGGAGGTCCGATGTCCATCCTCGCGAGTGCGCTGTTCGAGGTCCGGGTCCTGGTCGCCGTTCCTCTCCTGATCGCAGGGGTCGCAGGGGTCGCAGGGTGTGGTGCAGCCCAGCTCGGCGAGCCCTGTGCAGTCACGGAGGGCTGTGCCAAGGAGCTCGTCTGCATCGGGCCGGATGCCGAACAGGTGTGCGGAGTGCCCGGTCTGGCCGAGTGTTCCGACGGGTCGGACTGCGCAGGCCAGGAGATGTGCCACGCCGTGCGCGACCCGTGCTCGTCGGGGCAGACGGGCTTCGTGTGCGATGTGGGCTGCCCGATCACCCCGTGCGAGGACGACTTCGCGTGCTCCCAGGGGGCGTGCATCCCCCGTCCGTGCGACGGGTTGCCGGGCGACCGGTTCACCTGTCCGGACGCGCTGGTGTGCGACCCCGTGGCGGCTGCGTCCCGTGGCGCGGGCCCGTTCTGGACCCACGGCTGCGTCGAGGCCGCGTGTGTCGAAGACGAGGACTGCGCGGACGGGCAGGCCTGTGTGAACGGGATCTGTCAGACTGGATCGGGGACCTGTCGCAACGACGAGCCGGTTCCGTAGCGGCGCACGGAGGCATCGATGGGCGTTGGATATCGCTGGTTTGCAACGGACCCGTCAGGTCGTCTGTACGTGATGAACGGAGACAAACACGGAGCGTTCCCACGTGGGACGACCCTCGAGGAGTTCGACCCATTGCCCACGCGCCGGCCGTGGCTCGACGGGATGTCCTCGGAGCAGCACCGGGCAGCGCCCGACGTCACGCGGTTCGTGCACCACTACGCCCATCCGAACGACCCGGACAGACGGGACTTCTACCGGCGGACCCGGGTCGAGGAGCTGCCCGTCCGGCTGCACCATCTGACGCCATCGTGGCGAGCGGTCTTCGGCCGCAACGTCCTGCCGCTCGGTCCGGCCGAGGTGTACCTGCGGGAGGTGGACGGACTCGACCTCACCCATCCCGCCTGGCCGCCGGTCCCCCGATACGGCCCGGCCGAACCGCCTGCGGACAGAACGCCGCTCGATGCCGTGCCAGCGATGTCCGTCGAAGAACTCCGGGCCGCGCTGCCGTCCCCCCCGCCGGAGGCGACGGAACCGGGAGTTCGGCTGGCGTACGACCGGTCGGGGCAGGTCGCCATCCTGAACGTGCCGGGCGACACGGCCGCCGAGGCGTTGAAGGGCTTCGAGGATCGGGCGTTCCATTTCGATCCGATCGCGCGCTACCGCCCATTGGAGCAGCCGCTGGAGCGATCGAAGAAGGGCGGTCTGCGATGGTCGGATCTCGACCCGGACGCGAGGGCGCTCGCCTGGATGTACTTCGACGGCGACTTCGCGCGGGTGGAGGAGTTCCGGTTGGAGGACCTGACCGATCCACCACCGGTTGCGCCGAGCGCTGCGGACCAGGCCGATGCGTCCGACGAAGCGGACGAGTTGGACGACGACTGGTTCTGACGGTCAGCCCGCGAAACGCACGGTCTGGACGGGCTCGTCGCGGCCTCTCAGCGCCAGGGACGGCCCGTCGACGAGGGAGGGCAGCGGGGGGAGATCGCCTGTCGGCTCGGACCGGGCCCGGTCGTGGACCTCCTTCGAGATCAGCACGTCGATGCCGGTCTCCTTGGTCTGGCCCTCGAGCCGCGACGCGACGTTGACGGTGTCGCCCAGGACCGTGAACTGCAGGCGCTCCGGCGTGCCGACGGGCCCCGCGACCACCTCGCCTGCATGGATGCCGATTCCCTGCCGGAGGACCGGGAGCCCGGCCGCCTGGCGCTCGGTGTTGTGGTGGTCCAGGGCCTGCTGCATCCCCTGTGCCGCGAGGATGGCGCGGCGATGGTCCTGCCCGGACGCGTTGGGCAGCCCGAACACGGCCATCACCGAGTCGCCGATGTACTTGTCGACCGTGCCGTTCAGGTCGTGGATCGGCCGGACGACCGCGTCGATGTAGGCGTTGAGCTCGGTGACCAGCTGGTCGGGCGGAAGGGTCTCGCTGTAGTTCGTGAACCCGCGCAGGTCCGAGAACAGCACGACCACCCGGGCGCGACGGACCTCGGGCTGGCCGGGCCGGTCGAGCACGATCCGCGCGATCCCCTCGGACATGTAGGCGCCGAACTGCTGGCGGACGCGGATGGCTTCGCTGGTTCGCAGGGCGGTCTGGGTGAGCAACCCCTCGACGAACCGGACCGTACCCATCGCGAGCAGACCCGCCCCCAGCATGACCGCGAGCACCAGCAGCACCTCGCCGAACCCATAGCGGAGGACGTCGCGGTTGAGGGTCCAGTCGACGCCCACCAGCGTCGCGAGCCCGAGGCATGCCGTGAACGCCCCCGTGAACGCGGAGCGATACGTCATCCGGAGCCCGCCCGCGGCCGCCACCATGGGGAAGATCAGGATGTCGGGTGCGCGCAGCACGCCCAGGTGGGTCTCCCGCGGCCAGAGCACGCTCGGCAGGACCACCAGGGTGGCGATGGTGGCGTCGAGGACCGTCGACCCGATGAGGCGGACCTCGGGGTTCATGCCGGACCGGGCACCGCGGGTGAGTGCGAACGACCCCAGCACCCCGAGGGCGAGAAACCCCGTGGTGAGCCAGTGCTTGAACACGCCCGCGAGCATCTCGTCGCCCGCGAACAACACGAGCCGCACGAAGATGATGGCGATGATGGCGATGCGCACCCGGTGCGCGATGCCAGCGGCGTCGTCCGTGGCCGTGCGCATGAAGCGCAGGATGCGGTGGCGGGCATCCTCCATCACGTCCTCCATCAATCGGCTTCGCGAGCGCGGAGCGTCTCGAGGTGCCCGCTCAGCGCAGGAGGAAGCGGGGCTTCCAGCGTGGCGTCTGGGAGATCCAGGCGAGAGGCGTGCAGCCACAGTCGGCCGGGGAACGCGGGAACGGTGGGGCGTCCCCGGGGGCGGTACCGCGTGTCGCCCACCACGGCGTGCCCGATGCCCTGGAGGTGCCGTCGGATCTGGTGCTTGCGACCGGTCTCGGGGCGCACGTGCAGCCAGGCGCACTTTCGGAAGCGCTCGCGGGTGCGGTAGCGGGTGATGGCCTCGATAGGCCCGTCCCGCCGGGCGTCTTGAAGGGGTCTCCGCACGATTCCCTTGTTGCGGGGCCGCCCGAAGACCAGGGCGTCGTAGTGCTTGTCGACCGCACCGTCGGCGAACAGCTGGGCCAGCTGCGGTGCGTGATCGGGCGGTGCGAACAGGGTCAGGCCGCTGGTTCCGAGGTCCAGGCGGTGGACGGGGGCGAGGGTGGCGAACCCGTGCTGGTGGACGATCGAGCCGAGCCAGGCGAGCAGGTCGGGGGCATCGGTGCCGGCGGGGTGCACGAGCCAGCCGCTGGGCTTGTTCACGGCGACGTAGCGCTCGGTGGCGGCGACGAGGGTGGGTTCGCTCATGCCCCCGCGTATCGCGTTCGGGCGAGGTCGTTCGGCGCGATCACCGCGAAGGACGCCGTCTGCGTGCGAGGAAGGGCAGTGCGAGCAGCGCCAGTGCCCACCCGCGAGCGGGGTCGGCGACCGCGCATCCACATCCCCCGGTCTCGAGGGCCTGGGAGTCGGCATCGGGGTCGGGCAGGCCGTCGATCGGGATGGGGTCGCTGCGGTTGCCGAACCGGTCGACGATGGTGAGCGTCATGGGGTCGTGCACCATCGGCACGAAGTCGACGCAGCGTGCATCGGGTGCGGCGGGGACGACGTTTGCGAAGCCATCGGCCCCGATCGATGCGACGAGCGCGTTGGGTGCAGAGGCGCTCTCGATGTACACGTTCCCGAGCGGAGCGTCGGTCTCGATCGCGAGGGCGTCCAGCAGCTCGCCGGTGGGCTGGCCCTCGTACATCTCGGGAACGGTGCTCCACCACCAGGAGTCGAGCTCGGGAGGTGTCGCGTCGAAGTCGACGGGGGGCGCGGCGATGACGCCCCGGCTCCGCTTGGTGTCGTCGTCGGGATGGGCGCGATGGCGGACGTCGACTTCGGACTCGAACTCGAACGCCTGGGTCAGCCACACCCGTGCGATGGGCGCCTCGTAGTCGGCGTCGAACTGCAGCTGGGTGCCCTGCCAGGTGGTGCGGACCCGAAGCGATGCGCGCCACTCGTCGTAGTAGTCGGGCGAGACCTCGAACTGCAGTGGCACGTTCTCGGGAAGCGTGTAGGTGCTGTTCGAAGGGCTGCGGAACGCCTCTCCTCGCAACCGTGCCGTGGGGTAGAGCTCTTCACAGTCGGGAGGGGGCAGGGCGGGCGCTGCCCAGGCGTCGAGAATCGTGAGAATCAGCATTCGCCGAGCGTACCACATCGGGCGCCGAATCGCTCGGGTGGGTCATCGGGCGTGGTTCGGGCCATCGACGCCTTCATGCCGGACGTCGCGCGATCAGATCGATCAGGGCCGACATCCCCGAGTGCCCAGCCCCTTCCGACAGCTCCCGGTCGTAGGACGCCAGGCGCTCGATGTCCCAGCCGTCGAAGGCCTCCCGCAGCAATGCCTCGGTGTACAGGTGCTCGACCACCGGTGGCCCGCCCGTGCCGTACGCGATCTGACGCGGCGTGTAGCCGTGCAGCATCACCAGCCCGCCTGGCCGGATCGCGTCGCGCATCCCGGCGAACATCGCGGCTCTGAAGTCGGGTGGGGCGAACTGGATGAACACCCCGACCACGGCGTCGTAGGCGTTGGAGGGCCACGCCCAGGTCTGCAGATCGACCTCGACGAACGACACGTCCACCCCCTCCTGCTCGGCCAGACGTCGCGACTTGGCCAATGCGCGCTCCGAGATGTCGGTGGCCGTGACGTCGTGGCCCAGGCTTGCGAGGTAGACCGAGTTGCGCCCCTCGCCGTCTGCCGGGACCAACACCTGCGAACCGGGCGCCAGTCGGTGGGCGTGCTCGGTCAGGAAGCCGGATGGGTGGGTGCCGTACAGGTAGGCGTCCGTCGCGTAGCGCTCGTTCCAGAAGGACTTGTCGAAAGGGTTCATCGCGGCTCCGAAGACCAGGGGAATATCGGATTCGGCCGTGCATAGGTTCAGCCTATTCTCGGAACACAGACAATCGATTGGGACTGTGGGTTGCAGATTGTGAGGGTGTGTCCATCCCCCCTGGAGGACTCCATGCAGACCCATCGTTCCCTCTCTCGTCGCTCTCTCGCAGTCGTGCTCGCCGGTGTCGTCACCGCCGTGGGCGTCGTTGCGTCGTGTCAGACCGACAGCCCCACGACGACGGCCGCTTCCGGCTCCGACGACGCGAACGGCACCGAACAGACGGCCGATCCGCAGACCGATCCGCAGACGGATCCGCAGACCGACTCCCGATTCGCCAAGGGGGAGGCCAAGCCCAACGAGTTCTGGTGGCCCGAGAAGGTCGACCTCGACCCACTGCGCAAGAACGCCGCTGCGAACCCCTACGGCGAGGACTTCGACTACGCCGAGGCCTTCTCGACGCTCGACCTCGACCTCGTGAAGGCGGACATCGAGAACGTCCTGACCGACTCCCAGGACTGGTGGCCGGCGGACTACGGCAACTACGGACCCCTGTTCATCCGCATGGCGTGGCACAGCGCGGGCACGTACCGCGTGATGGACGGTCGCGGCGGCTCCGATGGCGGGCAGCAGCGCTTCGAGCCCCTGAACAGCTGGCCGGACAACGCCAACCTCGACAAGGCCCGCCGGTTGCTCTGGCCGGTCAAGCAGAAGTACGGCCACAAGATCAGCTGGGCCGACCTGATGGTCCTGGCCGGCAACGTGTCGATGGAGTCGATGGGCTTCGAGACGCTCGGCTTCGCCGGTGGTCGCGTGGACGACTGGGAGGCCGACCTCGTGTACTGGGGTCCCGAGCAGAAGATGCTGGCCGACCAGCGCTACCACGGGGATCGGGAGCTCGAGCAGCCGCTCGCCGCCGTCCAGATGGGCCTCATCTACGTCAACCCCGAGGGCCCCAACGGCAACCCGGACCCGAAGGCGGCCGCCTACGACATCCGCGAGACCTTCGGGCGGATGGCGATGAACGACGAGGAGACCGTCGCCCTGATCGCGGGTGGACACACCTTCGGCAAAGCTCATGGTGCCCACGACCCGAACGACTGCGTGGGCGTGGACCCCGCGGGTGCCAGCATCGAGAACCAGGGCTTCGGCTGGAACAACAGCTGCGGCAAGGGGAACGCCGAAGACACCGTCACGAGCGGGCTGGAAGGGGCCTGGACCGCTGCGCCGGTGCAGTGGACGCACCAGTACCTCACCAACCTGTACGGGTTCGACTGGGAGAAGACGAAGAGCCCCGCCGGCGCGACGCAGTGGCAGCCCAGGGACGGGAAGGGCGCGAGCCTGGTGCCGGACGCGCACGTCGACGGCAAGACCCACGCCCCGATGATGTTCACGACCGACCTGTCGCTCCGTGAAGACCCCGCCTACGCCGAGATCTCGAAGCGGTTCATGGAAGACCGGGAGGCGTTCGAGGACGCGTTCGCCAAGGCATGGTTCAAGCTCACGCACCGGGACATGGGGCCGAAGGCCCGCTACCTCGGCCCGGAGGTCCCCGAGGAGGACTTCCTCTGGCAGGACCCGCTCCCCGAGGCGGACTACGCCACGATCGGTGCCGCGGACGCAGCGAAGCTGAAGCAGCAGATCCTGGCGACCGACCTCACCGTTCCCGAGCTCGTCCGGACCGCCTGGGCGTCGGCGTCCTCCTACCGCAACACCGACATGCGCGGCGGAGCCAACGGCGCTCGCATCCGGCTCGCTCCCCAGAAGGACTGGGAGGTGAACAACCCGACTGAGCTGGCGAAGGTCCTGAAGGCGCTCGAGGGCGTTCAGAAGGATTTCAACGCGTCTGCCACGGGCGGAAAGCAGGTGTCGCTCGCGGACGTCATCGTCCTCGGTGGCGCTGCAGCGGTCGAGTCCGCAGCGAAGAAGGGCGGCACGTCGGTGTCCGTGGACTTCGCTCCCGGACGCGTCGATGCGACGGCCGAGATGACCGACGTGGAGTCGTTCAGCTACCTGGAGCCCGAAGCCGACGGTTTCCGGAACTACTGGACCGACGACTCGATCCGGCGCCCGTCCGACGCCCTGATCGACAAGGCGGCCACGCTGGGCCTCACGGTGCCCGAGATGACTGCCCTGGTCGGTGGACTGCGGGTCCTCGACGCCAACGCGAACGGCCGCGAGCACGGGGTGTTCACGGATGCTCCCGGCACGCTGTCGAACGACTACTTCGTCGCCCTGCTGGACCTGGGGACCGAGTGGAAGCCCAGCAACACGCCCTACGAGTTCGAGGGCACCACGGCAGACGGCAAGACCTGGACGGCGACCGAAGCCGACCTGGTGTTCGGCTCCAACGCCGAGCTGCGCGCGGTGGCCGAGGTGTACGCCTACGACGAAGCCCGGTTCGTGGAGGACTTCGCGGCTGCGTGGACCAAGGTGATGCAGGCCGACCGCTTCGATCTCTGATCGCTCGTCTGCAGACGTCTCGGAGGAGGCTCGCGTGCGCTTTGGCGTGCGGGGGCCTTCTTGCTGCAAGTCGGGTCAGGTCTTCTGCTCGGTGGGCCGAACCAGGACGTCGGTGATGTCGACATGCCGCGGCGTGGCGAGGATCCACGTGACGATGTCGGCGGTGTCGTCGGGGGTGAGGGGAGTGAACCCGACCACCTCTTCGCGCGACGGGTCTTCGTCGGTGAGTCCGAAGCGGGTCTCGACGACGCCGGGGCTCACACAGGCCACGCGAACGTGTCGGTCGGCGGCTCGCAGCTCCTGCCGGAGCCCCTGGGCGGTGGCCCGCAGCGCGAACTTGGAGGCGGCGTACATTCCAGCCCCCGTGGGCACGCGATGGCCCGACATCGAGCTGATGAACACGATGTTGCCGGTGTCATGCATGTCGCGCAGACCTTCGCGGGCGACCGCCATGGCTCCCCACACGTTCACCTCGAGGGTGGAGCGCCACGCGTCGGGCTCGCCGCTGAGCAGGGCGGTTCCCGCTCCGATCCCGGCGTTGGCGATCACGGTGTCGATCGCTCCGAAGCCCGTGCGGACGGTGTCGAATGCGCTCTCGATGGCGTCGGGCTCGGTGACGTCGCACGGAACCGCGAGGAAGGCGTCGCCGAGCTCGTCCGACAGGGCGTCCAGGCGGTCTGCCCTGCGAGCGAGTCCAGCTACACGAACGCCATCGCGCACCAGGTGGGTGGCGATGGCGGCTCCGATGCCCGAAGAGGCACCGGTGACGAGAGCGATCTGGGGCATGGGGGTCTCCGGCGGTGGGAGACACGCCCTACCCCGGCGACGTCAGCATTCGTAGCGGTTGTCGAAGATCGCGCCGCTGAACTGCGGGGTCTGACGGGCCTCGATGGGCTCGCCTGCCGGCAGTGTCCGGTCGACGAGACCTGCGTGGTTGGTGCCCATCCAGCGGTCGGGCAGGGCACGGGACGCCGCGTCGGTGGCGGAGTCCTTCAGGCCGGTGGCGGTGTCCGCGATGTCGCGGCGCATCTGCGAGCCGGACTTCGGGGTGAGCAGTGCGGCTGCAACCGCGCCGATGGCGACCCCCGCGCCGAGCATGGCCGCAGGTGCGACCCAGCTGGGAGTGGACGGTTGCCGAACCCGGGTGAGCCCGACTGCGTTCAGAAGTTCTTCTGTGGTGGTCATGTGGCCTCCTCGCAGGGGGTTCGAGCCGGAGCTCATTTTGCTTCGATCTCGACGGCCGGCGTGTACGAGTCGACGTCCGACTTGCGCATGTTCGGCAGCGCCTCGTTCACCGTGGTGGCGACGCTGTCTCCGATCTGCTTCGCACCGTCGCTGATGTCCTGGCGGAGCTCCGGACCCGACTTGGGGGTCAAGAGGACGGCGGCGGCTGCGCCGGTGAGAGCTCCGAGTCCGAAGAATGCGACGGGGGTGACCCATTCGGGCACCGCAGGCTCGCGGTAGCGGGCGAGTCCGAGGCTGTTCAGGACGTCGTCGGTGGTTGGCGTGTACATGGTCCTCCTTGTTGGTGACTCGTTGATTGTAATGAACGCATAATAATATGCAAGCAAAAAATCAGGAGTGGACGATCGCTTCCCGGTCTTCGGCATCGAGCGTCTCCTGGACCTCGCTCGGGACGTGGTCGGCGACGTAGGCACCCCGTTCCCCGCGTGGCCGGTCGGGTCCGACGGTGCTGTCGGACAGGGTCTCGTGCTCGAGCTCGGCGTTGATCTCGGCACCGCAGAGCACGACGAAGGCGTTGGCCCACAGCCAGGTCAGGGTGATGGCGACGCCGGCCAGGGTACCGAACGTCTCGTTGTATGCGTCGAAATAGTCGACGTAGATCGAGAAGCCGAACGACGTGAGCACGCAGCCCAGCGACGCGAGTACGGTCCCGATGCCGATCCACGGCCAGCGGGGCTGCCGTCGATCGGGGCCGAACCGGTAGAGGGTGGCCAGGCTGGCGTGCAGCGCGACGAGCGCGACGCCCCAGCGAGCAGCGGTGAGCAGGCCGGTGGGGTCGGACCAGGACGCCGTGGTGGTCGCGAAGGTCGCGAGGGCGGCGAACAGCAGCAGCAGACCGATCGTCATCGCGAACGCGAGCAGGTTGAGGTGGATGAGGCTCCGCTCCTCCTGTTCGTCGTAGGACACGTTGAGTCCGGTGATGAGCGACTTCGTACCGCGGTTGGCGGACCAGAACGCCACGGCGAGACCGGTGAGTGCACCCGTGGAGAGCCAGCTGTCGTTGCTGTCGGCGATGCGGACGAGCTGTTCGGTGGCGAGCTCGGTCGCGGCGGTGGGCAGCAGCTGGTCGAACTCGTAGACGGCTGCAATGGCCGTGGAGGAGTCCGCGACGAGACCGAACACGGCGACGACCACCACTGCGGCGGGGAACAGAGCGAGCAGGGTGTAGAACGCGACGCCTGCGGCGACCAGCGAGAGGTTGTCGCTCGCGACGGAGCGCACCACCCGGCGGGTCGCGTGCCACCAGCCCTGCCATCCGAGCTCGAAGGGTTGACGGGCGTTCACGTCAGCGCGATCGCACGCCGAGGATCCCGCCCAGCAGCACGCCGGCCGCGAAGCCGAGCGCGACCAGCCGGTAGGGATGCCGTTCTGCCTTGCGACGCACGACCTCGGCGGGCATGCGGTGTTGCACCGACTCCTCCCAGGCCTGCAGCGCGTTCGACAGCTGGTCTCGACGTCGTTCCACACGGGCTCGCAGGGTGGCGAGGCGCTCGGACGCGTTCGAGAAGCGCTCCAGGGGTGCCGTGGGACGCTCCGCGAGCGCGTTGCGGGCACGGGTGCGCGCGTCATTCGAGTCTTTTTCGAGGTCTTCCGAGGCTTCTGCGCTCACGCGGCCTCCCGGGGGTGCGAGGCGGATGCGTCGGGTGCACGCGAGGAATCGGTCGCGAGCGTTGCTTCTTCGACGGGGATCACGGGCGTGCGGTCGGTGCGGAACAGCCAGTACGCGAGCGCACCCAGTGACAGCGAGAACAGGCCCGTCAGGCCCGACACGATGGCCGTAGAGGCCCACCACGGGAGCCAGACCGCGAGGCCCAGCGTGGCCGCGGCCAGAGCGAAGCCGCCCGCGACGAGGCCCGCAATCGCCGAGACGATGGCGAATGCGATCGGGATCGCCGCGTGCTGCAGGGCCGTTGCGGCGCGTGCAGCGCTCAAGGCGAGGCGTTCTTCGACCAGCGCCTGGGTGCACAGCAACACGTCGACCGTCGCATCCGAGAGAGCAGGTCTCCCCGCGCCGGAATCGTCGGTGCGGGACCGGCTCATGCAGGCGACTCCGCGGAGCTGGGTGTGGGTCCGGCGGCGCGCGCGGCCCCCGGGGTCTCGGGTGTCGTGAGGCGGCGCACGGCTTCGGCGACCACCAGTCGGGTCGCGCCTCCGGCGATCATGCGGAGGGCCCAGTTGGGGATGCCTCCGCCGAGCACCACGCCTGCGCCCAGACCCGCGGCGACCGCGGCGTACGGGTAGCGGCGGACGGTGGACTCGACCTGCTCGCGGGCCACTTCAGCGACCTCGGCGAGCTGTTCGGCCTCCGGTGAGTGTGCGGGGACGTGCGTGGTGTTCGTGGGGTTCGCAGTCGTGTTCGCAGTCGTGTTCGCAGTCGTCTTTGCAGTCGTCTTTGCAGTCGTGCTCATCGGGACACCAACCTGCCGACGAGGAACCCGATGGTCACGGCACCCGCGAGGGCGACGAGGGGGTTTCGCTTGATGAACCCACGTGCCTGCGCGTCGATCTCGGCCAGCTTCTCCTGGACGTCCTCCATGTCGAGGTCCTCCAGGGGTGCCAGCGGGTTCGATGCGGAGTGTGCACCCGGCCGCTCGCTGCTGGGCGGGCTCGGGTGAGGGGATGGCTGGGCGGCTGGCTGCGCGTGCTGCATGGCGTGCGGGTCCTCCGGTGAGTGGGTCGACAGGGGATACGCACACGCGAACCGGCAGGTCGCCGGAATGTGTGCGCACATCAATGATATGTGTGCGCACCTGTTTTGTAAAGAAATCCGAGGCGATCAGCGCCCGTGCACGGCCTGAATGGCACCGCCACTGCATGCGACGAATCCAAACGCGAGCCCGGTGGACTCGAGGTTGTTGGCCAGCAGGTCGACATCCACGTCGAAGTCACCGCCGGTCCCGCTGATCTCGAACGGCCCGTACGCGGCGTCGAGGTGGGGGTAGACCGCCCACATCCAGACTTCGTCGGAGGTCGTGGCCTCGACCGTGCCGATCGCGCGCTGCCCGCTGGTCAGGTCGTAGCCCGCGGACAACACGTTCATCACGCCGGTCTGGTCCTCGGTGCCCGTGGGCGCGCTCGGCACGCCGTTGTCGTAGCCGACGCCCGTGAACATGGTGGTGGACACGTCGGCGCAGGTGGCGGGAACCCCCGAGACGGTCGCGCCCCAGACCTCGGTGGCGACCACCGAGCCATCCCACTGTCCGAACCAGGTGCCGTCGGACAGGTCCCACCCGTCGATCTCGGCCGCAGTCGGCGGGTCGCTGAAGTTGGACTCCTCGAAGGTCAGCGTCCAGGTGTCTGCCGCACAGCTGGCCACGGCATCGAACCCGAGCTCGCCTTCCTGCGACAGGGTGAGCGGCGCGATGGGACTGGCCGGCGTGCGGGGCTGGATGCCCGCCATGCACCCGCCGACGATGGGCGGACCGACGACCACGCCAGGATCGGTGTCTGTGTCCGTGTCGGTGTCCGTGTCCGCATCGGTGTCGGTGTCGGTGTCGGTGTCGGAATCGGTGTCGGAGTCGGTGTCCGCATCGGTGTCGGAGTCCGTGTCGGCATCGGTGTCGGTGTCGGTGTCGGTGTCGGTGTCGGTATCGGTGTCCGCATCGATATCGGCGTCGGGGTCGGCCGAGGGGCAGCCGGCGAGCAGGGAGGCGAACAGAACGAGAGCAGGGGACAGACGGGCCATGGGGTTCCTCACAGAAAAAGAGGGCCGACCGAGAGCGGTCCGACCTGGCCGCCATCTAGCCGATCGACGCCATCTCGCCACTGTGTTATTGGTTGGATGACCAACAAAGATGGAGACGGCCTCGTGCCTCGGGCATCCACCACCGAACGCCGTGCGCAGATCGTCGACGCCCTGGCCAGGCTCGTTCTCGAACGGCCCTTCGCCGACATCAGCGTGGCCGAGCTCGCGGGCGAGGCCGGGCTCGCGACCGGGCTCGTGCACTACCACTTCGACAGCAAGCGAGCCGTGCTGCTGGCGCTGGTCGACCGGGTGGTCCAGGCCTACACCGAACGGCTCGCGGGTCTGCATCACCCGTCCGACGCCCCCGTCCACACGGCCCGCTCTGCGATTCGAGCCGCTCTCGGAACCGGGGAGGGAAGCGACGCCCAGCTGGCTCGGGTCTGGGTCGCGCTGGGGGCCGAGGCCACCCGCAGTGCCGATGTCGCGGCTGCGATGGCGCCTGCGCTCGATGCCTTCGAAGGCCTGCTGGTCGGTGCCTTCCGCCACGCCGCGCTGCCAGACCCCGAGAGCGCCGCTGTGGCCGTGCTGAGCGCGTGCGAAGGGGTCGGGCGGCTCGCTTCCGTGGGGCGAGTCGCTCCCGGGAGCGGCGAATCCACCGTCCTGGCCGTGTTCGATGCCCTGTTGGCGCGCGGAGCCGATCGATGATCGACCGCACCACCCGGTCCAAGGTCGTGCTGCTGGGGTCGCTCTACCTCTCTCAGGGCCTGCCCTTCGGCTTCCTCACCCAGGCCGTGCCGGTCCTGCTGCGCCAGGAAGGCGTGTCGCTCACCCGGATCGGGGATGCCAGCCTGCTCCTGGCCCCGTGGCTCCTCAAGTTCCTCTGGGCGCCCGTGGTCGATCGGGTCTGGTCGCCGAGGCTCGGTCGGCGGCGCTCCTGGATCCTGCCGCTCCAGCTGCTCACCGCGCTCGTGCTGGTGGGCGTGGCGCTGTTCAACCCGACGGGGTCCGACATCGTCACCGTGCTGTTGGTCGCCACCTTCGTCACGGCGTTGCTGGCGTCCACCCAGGACATCGCAACCGATGGTCTGGCGGTGTCCGTGCTCACCCGCTCCGAGCGCGGCTGGGGCAACGGCATCCAGGTCGCTGGCTATCGGCTGGGGATGGTGGTCGGCGGAGGGGCGCTGCTGGTGCTCTTCGCCCGTCTCGGTTGGGTCGCCAGCTTCGCGTGCATGGCGGGCCTGCTGTTGTTCGCCACCGTTCCGGCCTGGCTGCACGACGAAGCCCCGCCGCCGCCCGACCAGCCCGCCGACGGGTTGTGGTCGGTGGTCACCCGCCCGGGAATGCGGGCCTGGCTCGCCCTGCTCGTGATCTACAAGCTGGGCGAGCAGATCGGGGGGTCGGTCACCAAGCCGATGCTGTCGGACCTCGGGCTCGACCTCGAGGCCATCGGCTGGCTCGGGGCCATCGACTCGGTCGCGAGCCTGGTGGGCGCGCTCGTCGGCGGGGTGCTCACGGGGGTGATCGGTCGACGTCGGGCCCTGGTGGGGTTCGGCGTGATCCAGGCCACGGGGGTGGCCGCCTGGATGCTGCCTGCCCTCGGCTACGTCGGGCTGGTGGGGCTGGCCGGCGTCAAGGTGTACGACGGGTTCGTCGGCAGCCTGGCCACCGCCGCCCTGTTCACGGCCATGATGGACGCCGCTCGCCCCGCGTCCGGGGGCACCGACTACACGGTCCAGGCCAGCGCGGTGCTGGTGGCGGGGTTCGGCGGGTCCGTGCTCGGAGGACGCCTCGCGGACGGCCTCATCGCGGCATCGGGCGTCGAAGCCACGGGCTACGCGGCCCACTTCGCGGTGGCGGCGCTGATCACCCTGCTGGGCGCGGGGTTCGTGGCCGTGCGTCCGCTGCTGGTCGCGGCCCCGCCAGACGCTACTGGCAGTCGCCCCACACCGTCTCGCTGAACACTTCGCCCTGCTGGTAGTTGCGGGCGGTCTCGGGGATGCCGTCGTCGTCCACCGTCCGGTCGAACACCCGTTCGCCGTCGGTGAAGCTGCCGTCTTCGTCGCTGTCGACCCGCCGGTCGGTCAGCACCAGCCCGGGCAGGTCCATCCGCCAGGACAGCACCGGCCACGAAAGGAGGCTCTCGGCGTAGGTGCGCTGCTCGATCACGACCGTGCCGGAGTTGTAGCTCTGCTCGACGGTGGCGGTGAGGCCATCCCAGGTCCAGACCTCGGTCCACGCGAGCTCTCCCTGCCGCCAGTTCACGCCCACCAGCTGGTCGTCCGACCAGTCGAAGGTCGCCTGGGTCTCGGACTCGCCGCCCGGAAGCATGCGGACCTCGACCTGGCGAGGGTTGTCGCCGTCCCACTCCAGCACGGTCTCGCCGGTGGCACCGACCTCGTTCGGCGAGCCGTCGAACTCCTCCCGAATCCACTGGTCGATGGAGTACTCGTGCTCGGCTTCGCCCGCCGGAGCGCCCCCGATCTCGAAGTACAGGGTCTCCCCGCGCAGGAGCCCCGCGCGCATGTCGCGGATGGAGTGGGTGAGGACCGTGTCGTCCAGGTCGCGCGTGGTGATGCAGTGGTCGTCCAGCGCGGGCGCGCATCCAGCCACGAACACCACCGCTATCAGGCCCGATCCGCACATCCGTACCACTGTCACCTCCGTGGATGCGGAGCGTATCGGAGGCGGGGCTGCGTTCCACGCACACCCTGGACACGACGGGGCATCGACCAGGGTCTACGCCGCCGGATCCGAGGCCGTCAGACGCGACGCGACCGGGAAGCGGCGCAGGACCGCTCGGGCGTCGGCGTGTCCGGCGGCCCGGGCCCGAGCCAGCATCTTCTCGCGCTGCTCTGCAGTGGTGTCCCGGATTCCCCCGAAGGTCGACAGCCGCACGGGCTTCACCCCGCAGAATGCGAGCGTGCCTGTGCGAACCTGTTGAATCGCGGGCCTGCCGTTCCAGAGTCGGTCGTACCAGACGGGCGCATCCATGGTCGTCAGCACGCGCGCCGAGCGTCCCGTGAGCCCACCGACCGGCCATCCATCCTCGTAGCGATAGGCCCAGCCGGTGCGCAGCACGCGGTCGAACAGCCCTTTCAGGACGGCTGGGGTGCTGCCCCACCACACCGGGAACGCCACGACCACGTGGGCCGCAGCAGCGAGAGCCTGCTCGACGCGCTGCAGGTCGGGCTCGAGCGCTTGATCTGCGCGATGGGCCGTTCGGAGGACGGGGTCGAAGTCCAGCGCGTGGACGTCGATGTCCTGGATGGGCAGGCTGTCCGCTCCGGCGGCCCAGGCATCTGCCAGCGCGTCGTTGAAGCTGTCTCGGAAGGGGTGGGCACGCAGGATCAACGCGCTCGCGCTGGTGGGGGCCGGGGGAAAGCGACGACGGGTGGGCTCGGTCGACATGGACACTCCGTTGGGCGGGTTCGTGTCCACTGTCACCCCTCCGATAGGGGATGGCATTCAGGGATTCGGGGTAGGCTCAATCCGATATCGGATACCCCCAGCGACGTCGCGAAGGAGGAAGCGTGGTTCCAGAAGACGTGGCCTGGGCCGATCTGGCCGTGCTGCTCGAAGGGATTCGGACGGGGTCGCTCAACCGGGCCGCCCAGGCGCTCGGGATCAGCCAGTCCACCGCTTCACGCCGCGTGGCACGACTCGAGCGGGGGCTCGGGGCGCGGGTGTTCGACCGCACCCCCGAGGGGCTGAAGCCCACCGATCTCGCGCTCCGCATCGCGCCCCATGCCGAGCTGGTCGCCGATCGGATGGTCGACATCCAGCGGCTGGCGGCAGAGCAGGAGGCCCGGCCGCGGGGGCGGGTGCGCCTCGCGGTGGTGGACGGCATGGCTCCCGTGCTGCTCGCGCCCGCACTCGCAGGGTTCTACGACGCGTTTCCGGACATCGAGCTGGACCTGTTGGCGGCGCAGTCCGTCGTGGATCTGGTGCGGGGAGAGGCGGACATCGCCCTGCGGATGGTGTTCCCCACCGCCCCCGATCTCGTGGTTCGCAAGCTCGGCGAGATGGAGCTGGCGCTCTTCGCACACCCCGACCTGACGGCGCGCCCCGACGGCGTCCATCGCTTCGTCGCCCTCGCCGATCCGCGCGGGGTGTTTCCGGAATCCCACTGGCTGCAGTCCACCGCGCCCGATGCCCACGTCACCCGGGTCACCAGCTGGAACGTGCTGTTCGCGTGTGCGCTGCAGGGGGTCGGAGCCGCGCTGTTGTCGCCGTCGGTGGCCGAACCCGCCGGGCTGGTCCGCATCGCGGGGCCTCCCGTGCCGTCGCGCCCCCTGTACGTCGTGTACCACCGGGTCTTGAGGGACGTGCCGAAGATCGTCGCCGTCCGCGACTGGCTGGTTCAGACGGTGGAATCTCTCGGCGGTCGAGAGAACGGTGCCCCCGAAATGCGCGGAGGAACGAGCACATTTTCCGGGGGTACCTGAACGCGTCGAGAGATTCAGTGGAAGGGATTCGGTCGGTTCATCCCTCGCATGCGAGGGTGGGCCGGCGGAATTTTCATCGGGTGAGGCGGGCGACGTCGTCGGTCAGGCCGGCGGCCTCGTACTGCTGGATGGCCAGCGCCAGCGCGTCTCCGGCTGCAGACCAGCCCTGGGAGTGCATCAAGCGAGCAGCCTCCTCAGCCATCTGCGCGACGTCGGGGTCGACGAAGCCCGTGTCCTCGACATGGCTGCGCACGACCGACAGCGAGGCCTTCGCGCGCGCTTCGTCGCCGCACCCGGCGTGGGCCACCATCAACACGATCTGCACGTAGGCGAAGAACGTCGCGTTGGGCTTGCGCGACAGGTACTGGAGCAGGGGCTTCATCCGCTGCACGGCTTCTGTGTGGCGGCCCTCGGTGGCGTCCAGGATGCCGAGATTCAGCAGCGGGAACGCGAAATCGGGGCTCTCCAGCGCCCGATAGCGGTCGACGGCCTCGTGGTAGTGGCGCGCCGCGGCCTCGGTGTCGCCTTCGGCGCGGGCCAGCTCGCCTTCGAAGTTGGCGCAGATCGCCATGGCCAGCTGCAGGCCCAGGGGCTCGGCACGGTCGCGGAGCTCGGCCAGCCAGGCCTTCGTGCGGTCGAGGTCCTTGCGGTGCTGGTTGACCTTCACGAGCCCGATCATCGGGGACGGGATGCGCTCGGGAGCTTCGGCGTCGAACACCTGTACGGCCCGGACGAACGCGGCCTCGGCGTCGTCGAGATTGCCGGTGGCGGCGCACACGTTGCCCTCGACCGTGGCGCAGTCTGCAGCCCGGACGAGGTCTCCCTGCTGTTCGAACAGTGCGCGGGCTCGGCGGGCCTGTTCGAGGGCGTCGTCGTAGATCCCGAGGGTGAAGTCGATGCGGGCCAGCTCCCGGCGCGCTTTGGCTTCGAGCAGGGGCCTGCCCTGGGCGCGCTGGGCGGCAGAGGACGCGATCTCCTCGGCCTCGTCGAGCTCTCCGCGGGCTCGCACCCGAATCGACTCGAGCAGCTCGAGCTCGATCCGGTCGGCGGTGTAGTCGGCCGTTGCGTCGGCCTGCTCGAGGCGGGTCAGGGCGTCGTCGAGGGCGTCGACCAGCTCGGGGTCGCGCAGGTCGCCCTCGTCGATCTGGTCGTTGATGGCTTCCTTCAGGGGCTCGACCGCTTCTTCGTACACCTCGGCCTGGAGGAAGTGACGGGCGCGCACGACGGCCGGCACGTCGGGCGCGTTCTCGGTCAGCCACACGGCGATGCCGAGGTTGTGGGTCTTCCACTGGTTGCGCTGGCGGGCGCGGTTCTCGAGCAGCTCGCGGACCGCGCCGTGGACGAATCGCCAGCGGTTGCCGCCGGGATCTTCGAGGTGGATCAGGTGCCGCTTCCGGAGCCGGTCGAACAGGCCGGGGAAGGGGTGGATGCCGAGGATCTCGCAGGCCCCGCGCATCCGGGCATCGTCGACGACGGTTCCGCATGCCGCGGCGAGCTCCAGGGCCTCGATGGCTTCGGGCGACGTGCGCTGCAGGGCGTCGTTGAGCCGGCTGCGCCACACCGCACTGACGTCCTCGGGCAGGGACGCGTCCGCGCCCGGTGCCATCTCGAAGCCCGAAGACGACGGCTGCAGGACCCCTTGCTCGACCCAGGCGCCGATGAGCTGCATGGCGAACAGCGGGTTTCCGGCGGTCCGTTCTTCGATGCGCCCGGCCACCGAGCCTTCGAGACCGATGAGGCTGCGGACGAGCCGCCGCCTGCCGGAGCGATCGAGTGGACCCACGGGAAGACGCGTCACGCCGGGGCGCTCAGCGAGTCGCCGCTCCAGATCCTCGACCCGGATGGAGTCCACGAGCTCTTCGGCGCGAACGGTGGCCAGCACCAGGACGGGCCGGGGGTCGATCTCCTGCCGGTCGAGCAGGGCGTGTACGAGCTCGAGCGCAGCGGGATCGTGCTGGACGTCGTCGAGGAGCAGGACCACCGGCCGGGTCTCGGCGATGGCGTCGATCACGTCCAGGACCAGCTGCCGCAGCTCGGCGGGGGAGGGTGGAGGACGGCGGAAGAGGCTGGGCTCGAGGGCCGCAGCGAGGGCCCGCCGGTCGAAGCGGACGTGGGGGAATCGACCCACGAGGCGGGTCAGCACGTCTTCGCGGGACAGACCGTGGGTCTTCAGCTCGCGGCGGAGCATCTGGATGAGCCCCTGTCCGAGTGGGGCTCGCGGCTGGTGGCGGGCGCGCAGGCTGGAGGCCACCCCGAGCTCGTGGGTGCGCTCGGTCACCCACTCGGCGAGCCGGGTCTTGCCGATGCCCGCCGGACCCGAGAGGAGCACGCAGCGGGCCTGGTTGTCGGCCCGAACGGCGACCAGGGTGTTCCACAGCTCGTCGCACTCGACGTCGCGCCCCACGAAGCGCACCGTGCGGAGCCCGAACAGCCCGACACCGGCGCCTTCCAGGCGGTTGTCCTTGCGCCGGCCCCGGTTGATCAGCGGCACGTTCGCCAGGGTGCGCTGAGATCGGCCGGCGTACGCGAGCCGACGGCTGCTGCGGAGCGACCGGGAGGCCTGCAGGGCGACGGTGGCCTGATCGTCGTCGACCACCGTGGGACGCTCGGCGAGGTCTTCGACGGTGCCCAGCCCCTCGAGCGCGCGGGTCACGCTGGCGGCGAACTCCGGCCGGTCTCCGGGGTTCTTGGCGAGCAACCACTGGAGGAGCTCGGCGGTGCCACTGGGGACCGCCATGTCCGGCTGGTAGGTGGGCAGGTCGTCGTCGAGATGCATCATCAGCGTCTCGTGCGGCGTCGCGCCCGCGAACGGGAACCGGTTGGTGGTGAGCAGCCAGATCAGGATCCCGACGGCGTACAGGTCGGTCCACGGGCCCTGATCCCGCCAGCGACCCTCGGCGAGCTCGGGGGCCATGAACTCGGGTGTGCCGACCGGATTGCGGTACCGCAGGTCATCGGAGTCGTGCTGGTCGGAGATCCCGAAGTCCGAGAGCACGATCCGCGCGTCCGAGAAGGCCTCTGGAGCGGTGGACATCGTGGCGTCGGGGTTGGCGAGCAGCAGGTTCTGGAGCTTGATGTCGCGGTGGACGACCCCGCGGGCGTGGGCGTGGGCCAGCCCGGCGAGCACCCCGTCGAGGAGATGCCGGACCTCGGACCAGCGCGCCGGAGGGTGGTGCGCAGCGGTTCCCCCGGCGGCCAGCTCCATCGCGAGCCATCGGGCGCCGGGCTGGATCGTGCCCTGGGTGGCCTCGCTCGCACGGGCGTCGACTTCGCCGTGATCGAGCAGGAGAACGACGTTCGGATGGTCGAGGGCTGCGGTGATCTGGACTTCGTGGAGGAAGGCGGCGCGCGACTTGTCGTCGGCGAGCCCAGCGTCGACCTTCACGGCGGCGGAGACCCCCATTCCCGTGTGGATCGCCTCGTAGACCACACCCATCGCACCGGAACCCAGCACGTCGAGCAGGCGGAATGACCCAAGCATGGCCGACATCCGCTACCCTATAGTCCGGCCCGTACCAGGAGGTTTCCTCATGCCTTCCAAATCTGCACGCGGCTCTGGCGACGACATCGAAGTGGCGGTTGCTCCGAAGACCGACACCGAGGTGACCAAGCCGGGTCCCGAACCCACCACCCTCCAGTCCCAGGAATACCTGCGCGATCAGCTCGCCGAGACCGAGGTCGCCACCTCGGACTCGATGTTGCTCGGATCGGCGTACGACTCCGCTACAGAGGGGGGCTCTCGCGGCGACAGCTTCCTGGTGGGCGGCCGCACGATGTCCTCCAACCTGGGCCGGACCACGACCAGCCTGTCGGGCACAGATCTGGGCAGCGGTCGCGGGGATTCGTTCAAGGTGGGCGATCGCACGATGTCCTCCAACCTGGGCCGCACCACGACCAGCCTGTCGGGCACGGATCTGGGCAGCGGTCGTGGGGATTCGTTCAAGGTGGGCGATCGCACGCTGTCGTCGGATCTCGGTCGCACCACGACCAACCTGTCGGGCACGGATCTGGGCAGTGGTCGGGGCGACGAGTTCAAGGTCGGCACGCGCACGATCTCGTCCGATATCGGCAGAACCACGACCAGCCTGTCTGGAACGGACCTGGGCAGCGGTCGGGGCGACGAGGGGCCCGTGGTGGCTGCGAAGAGCGCAGAGGCCGTGCTGGACGAGCAGATCGCGACCAACACCGTCAGCAGCGTCTCGTTGCCGCTCATGTCCGCGGCCGCCGTCGAGATCGAGGAGACCGGCTCGGCCTCTCCCGAGCTCATCGAAGCCGCTGCCGAAGAAGCCGAGTACCAGGCCGAGGTCCTCACCCCGGAAGACATCCCGGCGGGCCTGCTCGAGGCGCTCCCGGAAGACACCGTGCTGCGCTTCGCGTTCAGCCCAGAGGACATGGAGGCCATCAACCTCCAGGCCGAGCACGACGCCGTGAAGGAGGTCGCGGACGTCTTCACGCTGAACAACCCCACCCCCGAGACCATGAAGCACGTCCTTGAGTCGGGGCAGTTCGAAGACCTGATCTGGTCGGGTCACGGTACGTCCGAAGGGCTGTGGATCACCGACACCGACGGCACTGCGAAGCTCCTGAAGGCCGACGACGTGGGCGCTCTGCTCCAGGACACCGGCGTGAAGGACGTCTTGCTGAACGTGTGCGACGGCGGAGACAAGACCGACAACGCGCTCGGCCGGGCGGGCATGAACGTGTTCTCCAACAAGCGCGAGATCGACGACGCCACCGCTGTGAACGCCGCCACCCAGTTCGCCGAGAACGGCAACCTCCTCGACATCGACCGCGAGTGGGGCGACGGCAGCCGCCTGATGTGGGAACGCAAGGCCAACGCGATCGACCGGTACACGGCCTGGCGGGATGCACGTCGGGGCGGGGGCGGATCGTCCACCGCATCCGAACCCGAGGTCGCCACCCCGGAAGCCGCTACCGCCGAGGTCGAGCAGCAGGCCGAACAGACGCAGACCTCCAGCGCCGAGGCCGACACCGCCGACAAGGTCGAACAGGTGCTCGACGGGCAGCGCAGCGACGCCAACGCGGTCGAAGAGGTCGCCACGGCGGTCAAGGAGACCAAGAAGCGTCCGGGCCTGTTCAAGCGGCTGCGCACGCTCCGGCGCCGGTTCCGTAGACGGTAGGGCCGAGCCGGAGCTCGATAGCGTCGTCGGTCATGCCGTGCGCCGAAACACCCTCGACGGCCGGGATGTGCAGGTCATCTTCACGCCGTCCGCGGGGCGCAGGGTGAGCGTGGGACGGGGCTTCAGCGGTGCGGCGTCGGCGACCTGGATGGCGGGAACGATGTGCGCCAGCAGGATCGTGGCCTCGAGCATCGCGAAGTGGTTGCCGATGCACACCCGGGGCCCGCCGCCGAAGGGGAAGTACGCGTACCGCGGACGCGCGCGCTCCTCGAAGAACCGCTCTGGCCACCAGCCGTTGGGGTTCTCCCACCAACGGGGATCGCGGTGCACGACCCACTGGGGCGTCACCACCTGCATGCCGGGCTCCAGGACGTGGTCGCGCAGGGGGAGCGGGCGGACGATCTCGCGGCCCATCCCGAACACGGCGGGGGTGAGGCGCAGGGTCTCGCGGATCACGGCACGGGTGTACGGGAACCGCTCCAGGTCCGCGAGCCGGGTGGGGGCACCGTCAGCGGCTTCTTCGCAGATCCGCTCGGCCGCGTCGGGGTTCTCGGCCAGGTGGTGCAGCGCGAACGCCAGGGTGAGGGCCGTGGTCTCGTGGCCAGCCACGAAGAGGGTCAGCAGGTGTGCACGCAGCGTGTCCGGGGCGAGGTCCAGGGCCAGCAAGCGCCCCAACAGGTCGTCGGGCTCGTCCTCGCCGGGCGTCTGCTGGCGTCGACGTGCAACGAGCCCGTCCACACCGGCCGTCAGGGCTGCTCTCATCGCTGCGATGCGTCGACGCCGACCGGGCCGTAGTGCATCCGGGACCAGTCTCCAGGCGGTGTAGGTCTGCTGCTCGAAGTCCTCCACGAGCCCATCGAGCGCCTCGAGTGCCCCGACGAGGGTGGGGTCGTCGGACCGACAGCTCGTGCCGAACACGGTCTGGACGAGGATGCGCAGCGTGGCGTGGGTCAGCCGGGGCAGGACGTCGACGCGCCCGGGGTCGGAGGCCCACTCCCGCGCGGTCTGTTCGGCCACCCGCGCCATGGTCTGGGCCCAGGCATCGATGTGCTTCGGCGTGAAGAGCCGTACCGCGGGTTTGCGCAGAGCGGAGTAGCGGTCTCCGTGCGCGGTCAGCAGCCCGTCTCCGACGATGTCCGTGAGCCCACGTACCACCCGCGACTTCTTCACCACCGGGAATCGGGCGTGGAGGACCGTGTGCAGGTCGTCGGGGTGGGTGACCTGAACGAGTCGCGTGCGTCCGATGCGGTGTTGGACGACGTCTCCGTGCCGGCGGGTGGCGTCGGTCATGGCCGTCAGGGGGTCGCGCAGGAGTCCGAGGTGAATGGCGGCGCTGGACACGGGGATGGACACGGGACCTCCTGGATGGCCCCTCATTCATGGCGTCTTCGAGCGGTCGTGGCCCTTACGGCCCGTTACCGCGCGGCTGTCAGGCATGGCGCGGCGCAGCCTCGACCCAGGCTTCGCGGGTCAACAGCGCACCGCACAGTCCACAACAGCGGGCGCGCGAGCTCCAGTGCGATCCACAGGCTGTGCAGCTGTTGCCGTGCCCGGTGTATCGATGGCTCACGGTGGCGATCAGCTCGTCCCACTCGGGCAGGTACGTGTTTCCGGTCCGTGGGTTTCCACAGCGGCAGCAGCGACGCTGGGACTGGCCGAGGAGCTTGGTCTCGCCGCAGCGCCTGCAGTCCCAGAGGGGTTCGAACTCCAGTCGGGGGGTCGGTTCGTCGAACGCCAGGCCCATGCGGAGGCGGGTGGTGCGGAGGGTCTCGTACAGCGAGCGGCGCCGGATGCGACATCTCCGCTCGAGAAAGGCGTTGGTTCCCGGGGGCTCGAACTCCACCTGGACCCGCTCGTGTCCGGCGAGATGGTCGGGGTGGGGGCCATCCAGCTCGACGCCCAGACCCCCGGCGCTCACGTCCACGAGCCGGCCGAACTGCTCCAGATCCCGACGGTTGCGACCCGAGGGGCTGATCGGCGTGAGCAGGATGGGCACCTTCTCGATGGAGGCCGGCGTCACCCGCATCCATCCCCGACGCTCGGCGTAGCTGCTGTCGATCTGGTCTTCGCGCAGGCAGTGGCGGGGGAAGTTCAGGGTGTACGCACGGCCGTCTTCGAGCTCCGTGCGCTGGACGATCTGGGCATCGCAGTGCACGTCGGCGAGCAGGTGCACCCCCTTCAGGTGCAATCGGACCAGAGCACCGACGGCGAACACCGGTGGGTAGCGACCCTCGAACGCCACCGTGAGTCGGCCCGGAACGCACGACACCACAGGCGCGTCGAAGATGGCCGTGTTGACCTGGACGATGGCTCTGAGCGCACGGGGCATGCAGCGCTCATCGGATCGTGCCGGCGGGATTGGACCCCGATGTTCGCGTGCTCAGTCGGTCTGCGGCGCGGCGTCGACGGGCTTCACGACCTTCACCTTCGGTGCGGGCTCGGGCATCCCAGCGGTCGGGATGGGCGGTGGGGGCGGCGGGAGGCCTGGCTGTGCGACGCCCTGGGGAACGCCGCCGGGCTCGACGGGAGGCGCCACGGGAGGCAGCCCAGCGCTCTGTTCCGGCAGGCCGACGACGGGCACATCGTCGAGGGTGACCACGGGGACGTCCGGCGGGGCTTCGGGGGCGTCCACGGGCTCGGGGAGTCCGGCGACCGGCACGGGTCGGGCTCTCCGAACGACGGCGCGCGCATCGGTTCGCCCCGAGATGAAGTAGGTGTGGCTGGCGGTCTCGGGGGTGGCGATGGTGGCGGACCAGGTCTCGAGCCCGCGACGGAAGCGCTGGTCTGGCTGCCCGGTGGGGTCGGAGGGCTGGGTGCTGACGCTGCCCACCCAGGGGGCGTTGGACCGGGCGCCGACCCCGAGGAGATCGACAGTGGCGCCTCCGTCGATCGACGTCCAGCGTGCGATCACGCCGTGCACGACGCGCCGGACCTTCCGCTCTTCGGCCAGCTGCTTCAGGTCGTACCAGTCCGCCGCGTTCTCGCCCGGAGCCGGGCCGGAGCTCGCGATGCGGACGTCGTGACCGGCAGCGCGCAGCTGGTCGGCCAGGGCGTCGGTCACGAATTCGGACAGCGGGCGCGGGAGTTTCGTGCCGTCGTCGAGCGTTCGACCCGCTTCCGCCGAGGGATCTTCGGCCTCGGCGCGCACCAGGGCCCGGGTGTCGGCGACGGGGACCAGCAGGATCTTCACCCCGCGCCAGGCGGGCTCCGAACGGGCTGTGCAGCAGTCGAAGTCGGGCACCACCAGCGGCGCTGTAGAGCTGTTCTCGTCGCCCGTGGAGGCCATGGCGGTGAGCAGGATCGGCAGCAGCATCGGGTCTCCGTGTTCGTCCCGGGGGTTCGTGGACAAACGTATCCGTCCGCGGGTCGGTCGAAGGTCAATCGATTCGGAGGGACAGGGTTCCCAGACCGTCGATGCCCCCCGTGACGTGCTGGCCGCGCTCGATCGGCCCGACCCCTGCAGGAGTACCGGTGAGCACCAGGTCGCCGGGCGCCAGGGCGACGCTGCGCGAGAGGGTGGACACGATCTCGGGCACCTTCCAGATCATCGCGTTCAGGTCGCTGTCCTGGCGGACCTCGCCGTCGACCGCGAGCCAGATGCGGCCCCGATCCGGGTGGCCGACCTCGGAGGCGGGGCGGAGTGCTGTGATGGGGGCGGAGTGGTCGAACCCCTTGCTCATCGCCCACGGCCGCCGGCGATCCTTGGCCTGCTTCTGCAGGTCGCGACGGGTGAGATCGATCGACACGGCGTAGCCCCACACGTGCTCGAGCGCGCGATCGACCGGGACGTTCGACCCACCGCGGCCGATGGCGATGCACAGCTCGATCTCGTGGTGCAGAGACGTGGTGCCGGGCGGGTAGGGGATGTGGGCGTCGACCTCGGGAGAGGCGTCGAACGCGGCGTCGGCGGGCTTCGCGAAGAAGAACGGCGGCTCGCGATCGGGGTCGCCCCCCATCTCGACGGCATGCGCGGCGTAGTTGCGCCCGACGCAGAAGATCCGTCGGACGCCGAAACGCTCGCGAGGGGTTGCCGGACCGCCGGTAGAGTGGACGGGGATGGACGGAATGGCCGGAGGCGGAATGACCCAGGGCGCTTCGGAATCGTCGGGTTGCATGCCAGGTGGCGTAACCCCGGGAGAGCGCCGCTGATCTTCGTGGTGCACATCCTGGGAGCGATCGGGGCGGCCATCTGGCCCGCCCACGCCGCGTCCTTCGAGGAGTCGGGCGTCGATTCGCACGGGCTTCAGCACCTCCCCGACGGTCAGCTCGCGTTCACCCTCGATCGGTCGGAGGCCGGCGGTCCGGTCCGGCGCTGGGTGTGGGTGCCCGAGACCGGCCAGGTGGTGTTGGACGGGGAGGCGACCACCTTCCTCACGCGGGCCAGGAGCTCCGAGGCGCGGGCCCTGCGCGACGCGTTCCACGACGACGCGTGGTGGCTCAACCCGGCCATCCACGTGCTCTGGGCGGGCAGCGACGTCACGGTTCGAGACGGCGTGATGACCTTTCCGGACGGGGACGTGCACCGCTTCGAACCGGATGGGGACGGCCGCCTGTCGCGGGTTCGCTACGCCCCGGGGAAGGGCGGTGAGAGCCTGGTGGCCACCTTCTCCGACTACCACCCGGTCGGCCCGCTCTGGCTCGCGAAGACCCGCACCCTCGAGCGCGACGGATCGACGGTGTCCATCGCGCTGCGCGACGTGCAGTGGACCAGCGGGGGCACGGGCATCGCGCTGTCGGCATCGGCAGAACCCTTCCTCACCGTGTTCCCGGACCGCTGCCGCCTGGAGGACGCCCGCATCACGCGTCGGATCCTCCCCGAGTCCTCGTATGGCCCTGCCTGGACGGACCCGGACGGTCCCGTGGATGCTTCGCTGTGGGTGCGCCCGGCGGACGCGCCAGCGGTGCGGGGACGGTTCTCGACCGAGACGCTCCAGCTGGCGTCCGACACCTGGCTGCGCGAGTCGGGGGTGCTGGGCTGCGACTTCCACGTCCTCGAGGTCGACTCGCTCCGGGCGATCCTGGAGTCGGCCACCGACCCGGAGCGGCGGGCGATCCTCACCATCCTGCTCGCATGGCACCTCGACGAGACCCGCCACACGGTGCTGTCGTCGCTGGTGGTCGAGAAGATCCGGAGGTCGGCGCGCGAGTGTGCGAGCTCCGGGGCCTGCGAGCGGCTGTACACGCTGCTCGACCGCGACCTTCCCGACGGGGGGTAGACTCGGGGCATGCAGCCCGATGCCTCCCGTGCGTTTCTGTTCGAGTCCGTCCAGCCGCTGATCGAGAAGGTGGTCGTCCAGGGTCGCGAGCTGTCGGTGCGGTTTCGGTGCCCCGTGACCCGACAGCGCGTCGACGCTCACTGGAAGGCCCCGTCGATCGGGGTCAGTGGCGTGGCGGCGGCGGCTGAGCGCACGGCGATGTTCAAGGTCCGGCGCCAGGTCAACGGGCTGGTGCGCGGGTTGCTCGGCTACGGCCATGCGGGTCGTGCGGCGCGGCTCCTGGCGGATTCCACGCTCTCGGGGGCCCACCCCGACACCCAGCTGTCGACCGACGAGGAGGAGCGGGGAATCGTGGCGGCGTTCCGTTCGGTCTCCGCCCAGTTCGCGTGGACGGGGTCGAAGTGGGTGCACGCCTCCGAGGTCGGCCAGCAGGCGGACGGATTGCAGGCCGAGGTCGCGAACAGCCCGGCACTGACGGGCTGGGATCGGGATGTCGCCGCGCGGATGGTGGTGGCGGTGGCCCAGGCGCACGGGGGGATCTCGGACGACGAGCGGCTGCACCTGCTGGATGCGTTCGACGGCGACGTGGGGTCGCTCGACGGGTTGCTGGAGCGTCCCGCGCTCACCTCGGCCGAGCTGAAGCAGACCACGGGCAGCAAGCGGGAGACGATCCTGAAGGTGGCCTGGTCGATGGCGTTGTGCGACGAGCGCTTCGACGACGCCGAGGGCCGGGTGCTGGAGCAGTTCGGGGTGCGGCTCGGGTTGTCGCTCGAGGAGCGGGTCGAGGCGCAACGACAGGCCCAGATGTTCGTGCTGGACCAGTTCATGGAGCAGATGCTGGCGTTCGGCGAGCACGACGCGACCGCGCGGACTCAGCTGTACGATCTCGCCGAGCGGATCGGGGTGAGCGAAGGGGCGGTACAGCGGGCCGAAGCCCGGTTCATGCGGCGTCGTATGCAGAGCTGAATCTGCGGGGGATACGTGTGTGCGGGAGGCACACGTGCACACGGATCGGCAGCCTGTGAGAGTCGGCATCGACTTCGGGACCACGAACTCGGCGGTAGCCGTGGTCGGACCCCGCGGAGAGCCCGAGATGATCGAGCTGTTCGAGGGGGAACGGGTGCAGCGCACGGTGCTGTACGCCGACCCCGACGGCGAGGTGAGCTTCGGCAATCCGGCGTTCCGCAGCTACGTCGAGAACGACCTGACGGGCCGGTTCCTGCGGTCGCTGAAGATGTTCCTCCCCGAAGACGTGCCCAACACCACCTTCGCGGGCCGACGGATGGCGTTCACCGAGCTCATCGCGTCCTACCTGAAGTTCCTGGTCGACCGAACGCGGGCCGTGACCGGCTGTGAGGTCGGCGAGGTGGTGCTCGGACGTCCGGTGGAGTTCAGCGAAGACCCCGAGAAGAACCAGCTGGCCCTGGACCGGTTGGCCGAGGCGGCGTCGGAGGCCGGCCTGCCGGACGTGTCGTTCGTGCTCGAGCCCGTGGCCGCCGCACACCGCTACGAGCGCGCCTTGCCGGGCGATCGCGTCGTGCTGGTGGGCGATTTCGGCGGCGGGACTGCGGACTTCGCCATCTTGCGGGTGGGGCCCGACCGCATCGGGACCGACCGGACGAACGACATCCTGGCGCGGACCGGCGTGGCGGGGGCCGGGGATGCGCTGGACGGGCGGTTCCTGGACGTGTTCCTGCTGGACTTCTTCGGGCGCGGCGCCACGGTGCGGGAGCGCTACACCGACAACTGGATCCCCTGGAAGCATCCGCTGCATCGGCACATCCAGCGGCTCTACTACATCCACCTGTTGCGCGACGACGATCTGGAGAGACGCCTGGAGCGGGTGCGCGATCGGGTGAGCGACACCGAGGCCATCGACCGGCTGACCCGGCTGGTGTTCGACGATCTGGGCTACCCGATGGCCTGGGCGATCGAGCACACGAAGCGAAAGCTGTCCGAGCAGGACCACGCGCGCTTCGTGTTCGACGAGTTCTTCAACGAGCGCCTGGACTTCGCCACCGACGTGGATCTGCCGCGGTTCGCGAACGGGACTGAAAAACTCCAGGGGCGCTGGTCGGCAGCGGTGGATCGGGCGCTCGACGAGGCTGGCCTGCAGTCCGCGGACATCGACGAGGTGTTCCTCACCGGCGGAACGTCCCAGCTGCCGTTCATCCAGAAGACCTTCGCAGAACGGTTCGGAGCCGACCGGCTGCGCAGTGGGGACGCGTTCACGTCCGTCTGCGAAGGGCTCGCACTCGCTGGAGGATCGACCTGACCGTGCCGATGGGATGGGATTGCCGTATTCTCCGATCGGTACAGGGAAGGGAAGCGGACGATGCGTTTGGTGCGGCTGACGTGTGGTGTGTTGGCAGGGGTGCTGCTGGCAGGGTGCCCCTGGGTGGGGTCGGGCAAGTACGAGGACGAAGTCCAGGACGTCGACGGAGACGGCTTCATCGCCGAGCGCTTCGGCGGCCCGGACTGCCTTGACGACAACCCCGACGTGGGCGACTGTGACGCCGACGGCGACGGGTTCCGGACGGTGGCCGCGAACGGCGACGACTGCGACGACACCAACGCCAACGTGAACCCGGACGCGGTCGAGGTCTGTGACCGCGTCGACAACGACTGCGACTTCGCGGTCGACAACGACGACGCCGACGTGGTGTCCGAGCAGAGCTTCTTCGTGGATGCCGACGGCGATGGCGCGGGGAATCCAGCGGCCGTGCTGGCCTGCCAGGAGCTCGCGGATCCCAACGACTCCACGAGCGGGATCCACGCCCGGAACGGCGACGACTGCGACGACGGCAACGCGGCTGTGAACCCGCTCGCGGACGAGCTTTGCGACGGCTTCGACAACAACTGCGACGGCAACGTCGACGATGTGGGTCTGTGGTTCGTCGACGCCGACGAGGACGGCTTCGGGCTGGCGGGCACCCAGGCGTCGGGCTCGTGCGATCTGTCCGAGACGACGGGGCTCGCGAGCAACGGTGACGACTGCGACGACACCGATCCGGACGTGTCGCCCGCCACGGTCGAGACGCCCTACGACGGCGTGGACGCGAACTGCTCGGGCGACCGCGACGACTGGGACGTGGACGGCGATGGCTACGTGCCGGACGAGTACCTGGACGAGGCCACGGCCAGCAACCAGCAGCTCCCGGCCGCCGAACAGTGGTTGCTGGGTGCTGGAGACTGCGATGACACCGACAGCCGGGTGCACGCGGCCTATCTGGAGACCTGCGACGGCGTCGACAACGACTGCGACGGGCTGGTGGACGCCGAGGACCTGTCGGTGAGCGGGGCCATCGAGCCCGACCTGGAAGTCCAGGAGGTGTTCACGGACGCCGATGGAGACGGGGCGTTCGGCACGCCGCTGCGCATCTGCCCCGCCCAGTTCGACCCCAGCGTGCACGCCACGGCGAGCGACGACTGCTACGACGGGGGCCCGCCCCCCCTCGGTCTGGAGGGCCTGCCTCCCGAGGCCGTGTTCGTGGGTGCCGCCGAGATCTGCGACGGCGCCGACAACGACTGTGACGGGCGCGAGGACTGGTCGTTCGACCCGTTCGACGGCGCGAGCCTGCACTACATCGATGACGACGGCGACACCATCGGCGCCCTCGCCGTGCACGCCTGCGGCGTGGATGGTGCGGTGGGCATCGTAGAGGACGGAGGCGACTGCAACGACGGCGATCCGGCCGTGTTCCCGGGGGCTCCCGAGCTCTGCGGCGACGCCGTGCGGCAGGACTGCTCGGCGTTCTCGCCCTTCGACTGCGACTCCGACGGGTTCGAGGGCTCGTACTCGGGGAGCGGGTCGGGCGAGGACTGCGACGACGAGCGCGACGACGTGGCGCCGGACGTCACCGAGATCTGCGACGGTCGCGACAACGACTGCGACATGCTCACCGACTCGGCCGACGACAGCGTCGACACGACCACCGAGACGTTCTGGTACGCGGATCAGGACCAGGACGGCTTCGGGATCGGGACCGGCATCCAGCAGTGCGATCAGCCGCCGGGGTCGTTCACCGTCGTTCCGGGGGACTGCGACGACCTGGACGCGGCCGACAACCCCGATGCTCCCTGGTATCTGGACGTCGACGGAGACGGCTACGGAGCCCTGGCCACCGCGCGCCTGTCGGGCTGTGCGCCTCCCGATTCGGGGCCCTGGGTGCGTCAGGCGGGCGACTGCAACGCCTTCGACCCGCTGTTGAGCCCCGACACGCTGTGGCTGCTCGACCTCGATGGGGACTTCGCGGGAGACCCCACCACGGCCGACCAGTTCTGCGCGCCTACCGACGGGCAGCCCTGGGTGCTCGCGACCAACGGCGAGGACTGCGACGACACGAACGCCGCCGTGCAGGCGGGCACGCTGTACTACCCCGACGCCGATGGCGATGGGGTGGGCGCCGGCGCGGGCGTCGAAGCGTGCGTGCCTCCGTTCATCGGCGGGGTGGTCCACGTCCTGACCCCGAACGACTGCGACGACACCGATCCCACCGTGAGTCCGCTGCGCGACGAGGTGTGCAACGGCGTGGACGACGACTGCGACGGGCTGGCAGACGATGCCGACCCCAACGTACTCGGTACGCCCGGCGGTCCTGTGGGGTACGTCGACGACGACGGCGATGGCTTCGGGGGCGATGTCGCCAAGCAGTTCTGCTTCGCGGTTCCGTCCACGGGCTACTCCGAGGCCACGGGCGACTGCGACGACACGCTGGCGAGCGTCAGCCCGGTGGTGTCCGAGGTGTGCGGCGACGGGGTCGACAACAACTGCGACGGCACGGTCGACGAGCAACCGGTGTGGTGGATGGACGTCGACGGCGACGGCTTCGGGGCCCCGCTGAACGCGATGGACACGGGCATCGAGTCGTGCACCGAGCCCATGGGCGGCCCGTTCGTCACCAACAGCACCGACTGCGACGACGGCAGTGCGCTGTCGTTCCCCGGCGCGCCCGAGCGCGACGCGTGTGATGCCGTGGACGACGACTGCGACGGCACCGCCGAGCCCTTGCTGACCTGGTACTTCGACGAGGATCAGGACGGCTACGGCGACGACGCCACGGCCGAGCCGGAGTGCTCACCTCCGAGCTTCTTCCCGGGCGGCGCGACCTCCGGCAACTGGGTGCTCCAGGGCGGTGACTGCGACGACGACCCCGCCACCGGCGGCTCGATCACCTTCGGGCGCATCTGGTACGACGATGTCGATGGCGACGGGCTGGGCAACGACAGCTCGACCCAGTTCGCGTGCCCCCAGTTCGACGGGATGGGCAACCAGCTGTCGACCTGGCTGTACGACGACGTGAACGGCAACGGTCAGTTCGATCCGGGCGATGGTCAGCTGTCGATCTTCGGCGGGGACTGCGACGACACCCGGCCGAACATCGGGCTGGCGGCGGCCTACTTCGTGGATGCCGACGACGACACCTGGGGCGACGTCGACATCCCGGCACAGCTGGCGTGTCCGGACGAGGACGGCAATCCGCCGGACGGTCAGGTGGTGCGCGGCGGCGACTGCGACGACGACGACCCCACGATCAATCCGGACGCCACCGAGATCGACGATGACATGGTCGATCAGGACTGCGACGGGTTCGACAGCGCGGATGCGAGCGTGCTCTGGTACCCCGACGTCGATGGAGACGGGTTCGGCGACTCCGCGATGACCGGCGGAGCGTATGCGCCCGGCTACGTCACCAACAACGCCGACTGCGACGACGGCAACGGGAACGTGCTGAACGGGCTGTTCCTGTACCCCGACACCGATGACGACACCTTCGGTGCGGGTACGATCGAGTTCGTGGCGTCGTGCACGGTCCCGACGGGGTTCTCGGGCAACGCGCTCGACTGTGACGACGCCGACGGCGCGATCTCGCCGTCGGCCGGGAGCGACGGCTGCGACACCGTCGACAACGACTGCGATGGACTCGTCGACGAGGACGGACAGGTGCCGGGCTTCGTCGATGCGGATCTGGACGGGTTCGGCGACGACACCCTCCCGAGTCAGGCCTGTCCCGGCACCCTGGGCTTCGCAGAGACCAGCGGAGACTGCGACGACAGCGACAACCAGGCGTTCCCGGGCAACACCGAGATCTGTGACGGGGGCCGCGACAACGACTGCATGGGCGGCGAGCCCGTGTACTCGTGGGGGCTGGACGCCGACGGCGATGGCTTCGGCTCCTCGATCGTGGTGGTCGAGCAGTGCGCACAGCCGAGCTTCAACTGGGTCCAGAACACCGAAGACTGCGACGACGACGACTTCCTCACCAGAGACACGCTGCAGGTCTACACGGATGGCGACTTCGACGGCTACGGAGACGCCGGGCCGTTTCCGAGTCCTGGATGCGCCCTGGTGGTGGGCGAGGCGCTGGTGGGCGGGGACTGCGACGACAGCCTCGCGAGCTTCAACCCGGGGGTGCTGGACAACTCCTGCGACGGTGACGACAACGACTGCGACGGGCAGACCGACGAGGACGTGCCGGTTGGCGATCTGGACCCCTTCTGGCTCGATGCGGACGGGGACATGGCGGGAGACGTCCGCTTCGAGATCCGGGCGTGCCCGGGCCTGCCACCTGCCGGCTACGCGGCCACGCCGGACGACTGCGACGACAACCAGATCCTGCGCACACCCGGTCGACCGGAGACCTGCGACGGAGTGCTGGACAACGACTGCCAGCTGGACTTCGCGAACGACCCCGAGATCCTCGACTTCGACGTCGACGGGGTGGTGGAGTGCAACGACCCTGACGACAGCGACCCCAACGTGCCGAACGCCAGCGGTGGCGGGGATCTGACCTGGTACCTGGACAGCGACGGCGACGGGTACGGCGATCCCAGTATGTCCATGGTCCAGGCCACCAGCCCGGGCTCCCAGTACACGCTGATCGGCGGAGACTGTCGCGACGACCTCGGCACCGTGAATCCGGCCCAGCAGATCGAGCTGTGCGACGGCATCGACAACAACTGCGACGGCTGGGAGATCGGCAGCGACCCCGACGTGTCGAACCCGTACGCCGGGGTCGTCGTGGACGCGGAACCCACGACGCTCGGGGTGTTCTTCGCCACGGATCTCGACGGCGACATGAACTTCACCGTGCAGAACGTGGTGGTCACGTGCAACCCGCACCCCGGTGCAACGACGCTCGACCGTCCGTCCGGACCGCTGAACATCGAGGACGTCACGGGTGTTCCCGACCTGACGCCGTACGACGACTGCGAGGCGCCTGCAGACCCGAACCCGGGCATCCTGTTCGTTCGCGACTGGGACGCGGATGGCGTCACCGCTGCAGAGGGTCCGGACGACGTGTTCCTGGACTGCGTCGGCGGCGTGCCGCCCTTCTTCTCGGTCGCGTCGGCGGAGCGCGACTGCGATGACTTCGATGGCAGCCGCTCGGTGAGGGTCGCGGTCGGGGAGTACGGAGACTTCGACGGAGACGGGCATTTTGCGGGGTACAGCATCTTCGACGACTGCGTGGCTGCGGTGGATTCGGCGCCCGGTGACGACTGCAACGACGCCTTCGCGGATGCCGGCAATCCGGACGTGTCGCCCCCCGAGGAGCCGGTCTACATCCAGAGCCAGGACCAGATGGATGCAGCCATGCTGAACTGCTCCGATGCCACCCTGCTCATCGACACCGACTTCGTGACGTGGGATGTCGAGCCACGAGTGGGCGCGAAGCTCGTGATCGAAGCGGTCTCCACCGACGATTGCGGGTTCGGAGCGACTTCGGGATGTCTGGGCGGTCTCGGCGGGACCTTCTCGGCCGACCGCAATCTGACGCTGACCTTCCGGAACATCGGGCTGACCGGGTCCATCGACACCCTGGCCACCCCTCCCGGTTTCGGGAACCTCTGGTTCGAGAACGTGACCGGAACCCAGTTCACCCTGAAGTCCAACTGGCCCACAGAGCTTTGGCAATCCCGCTTCGACACCACGATGGCGGGTCCGGTTCTCAGCTTCGACGGTAGCCTCGACGTGCGCATCGAAGACTGCGAGATCGACGGGGGGCTCAACGCGACCGGTGTGGAACTCGTCCACTCCAACCTCCACCTCGACCACACGACGTTCCGCGACACCCTCACCGGGATCGTCGCGACCGGGACGTCGAACCTCGGTGCTGACGACGTGCGGTTCAGCGGGACCGAGACCGCCGTGAAGACCGACAGCTCGGGCGTGATGAACCTGCTCGACGCCGAGGTCTTCGAGAACGGCGTCCCGCTTTCGGGTCCGGGGATCTTCCAGCTCCAGGGCACCGGGCCGTTCCGCTGTGATGGGTGTCGCTTCGAGCTACCGACGTCCTTCGTCCCGTCGTTCTCGGTGGAATCCGACGACGCGATCCTCGACATCGTCGGGTCTTCGGGCTTGTTCGGGGGAGACACGGTGGTTCGCGTAGCGTCCGGAATCAGCGATGTGAACGTCGACATCGACGGCTTCGACGTCACGGGCAACGACGGACTCACCCTGGTGGATGTCCAGACCTTCGACGTCACGATCTCGGCCTCCGACGTCACCTACTCAGCGCCCGGTACGGGCTTCTTCCCCGTGTTCTCGGGGGCGGGCTCGCTGACCCTCGATCGGATCACGGTCGATGGCGGCACGGGTCCCGTGGTGTCGTGGGGCGACGGTCCGGTCGAGATGTCGGACATCGATGCGCACGGTGTGGGCGTGCTGGATGTGTTCAACAACGTCGAAGGGGTCGTGGTCACGGACGTGTCCGCCTCCAACAGCATCGATCCGCTGTTCCGGGTCACGGACGCCGCCGAGGTGAGCATCGATGGGGTCGTCGCCGACGAGGTGGATGGTGTGATCGACGCGTTTCACGTCTCGGGCCCCACCACCACGGTGTTCGCGAGCAATCTGCAGGTCGATACCGTGAACGGGACGGGCATCTACAGCGTGGGTCCGGCCTACGTCGACGTACAGTTCGCCCGCTTCACGGATGTCCGGTCGAACGGAACGTTCGCGCAGGTCGATCAGGACGGGTCCCTGTCGATGCGGCGGAGCTACGTCTACATCACCCAGCCAGGCGACCGGGCGTTCGAGATCGGGATGGTGGGGGTCCCGGATACCGACGGCTTCGTCGATCTGTCCACCACCACCATCCGGATGCCGGGTGCTCCCGCTGCGCAGCCGCTGGCGACCCTGTTCAGCACGGGGTCGACGTTCACAGGTGACCGGGTGCTGTTGTACGGCGATCTGGACACCATTCCCGCCGATGCGAGCGAGTGTACGATCGACAACACGAGCGGCGGGAGCGTCACCCTGGACGACGTCTGGGTACGCGCCACCGAGCAGATCGATCCCATCGAGTGTGGCGTGACGATGTCGAACGTCACCGGCCTCGACACCACGGCGACGATGTTCAGCTTGTCGGGGGTCCCGACGACCCCGTCGGTCCGGACTGGATTCGGTGAGCTGTCGTACTGAAATCTGGATTGAAGCATCGTCTGTATAGGGTGTGAACAGACGATGCACACCTTTGGGCGGTGAAATGCGCCGCTGAGTGAAGATCGAGGTCCCGTGGAGACATTCGAGAGGGGAGACTACCTTTCCTCATGCTCGCCCTTCTCCTTGCGGCCCTGTTCACCCCTGTCGCCTCTGCGCAACAGCTGCCGGATCCAATCTCGGGCCCGGCACCGCTGTACCCGGCCGAAGCGCTGGAGCAGGGGCTCGAGGCGACCGTGGTGGTGCGTGCGTTCGTCGACGCAGAGGGCCGGGTCCAACTGGTCGAGGTGTACGAGAGTGCGGGTGGGCCGTTCGCAGCGGCGTTCGATGCAGCGGCCCGGGATGCCGTGCGCGCCTACACGTTCTCGCCGGCGCTGGATGCCGAGGGGAACGCGGTCTCCGCCGAGATCCTGTGGGAGGTCGGCTTCACGCCGGAAGCGGCGCCCGTCGTCCGGGTGGAGGGGCGGATCCAGACCGCTGCAGACCGTCTACCCGGCCAGGGGTTCCGGGTTCGGGCCGTTCCTGTCGACACAGGAGCCGATGCGAGAGATGGCGGTGAAGACGGGCCGATCGCAGGGTCGCGCTTCGCCACGGCCGACGGCGACGGGCGATTCCGGTTCGCGGGTCTCGACGACGGCGCCTGGGTCATCACACTGGTGGAGCCCGGCTACGAAGAACTGCAAGCCCGGGTCGAGGTGGTCCCCGGCAAGGTCGCCACCCTCGACTTCACGCCGAAGGTCGTCCGGGAGTGGGAGGTCGAGGACCGCGGCGTGAGCGAAGTGGTGGTTGTCGAGCAGCGGGAGGCGGCCGTCGAGGTGAGCGAGCGCGTCCTGTCCACCGACGACATCTACTTCCTGCCGGGAACCGGCGGCGATCTGGTGAAGGCCGTGCAGAACCTGCCCGGCGTGTCGCGACCGCCCTTCGGCATCGGGCAGCTGCTGATCCGCGGCACGGCCCCCGAGGACAGTGCGTACTACCTGGACGGTGCGCGCGTCCCCGCGGTCTTCCACTTCGCGGGCTTGTCGACCGTGCTCAACGGCGACATCCTCGACGAGGTCGCGCTGCTGTCCGGCAACTACAGCACCCGCTACGGGCGGACCCTCGGCGGGGTGGTGGACCTCCGCGTCGACGAAGCGCTGCCAGAACGGAGCAGCGGCTACGTGTCGGTCGACCTGTTCCAGGCCACGGCCTTCGTCGAGCAGCGCATCGGCGAGAACACCTCGCTGTCGGTCAGTGGGCGTCGGAGCTACATCGATGCCGTGCTGACGCCGGTGTTGTCCAGCCTGGGCAGCTCGGCTGTTCGGGCTCCGCGGTACTACGACGCACAGGTGCGGGTGCTCCACCACACCGACCAGGGCGTGGTCGACGCGATGTTCCTGCTGTCGGACGACGCGTTCCGGGTGGTGGGGGACGAAGAGGATGCAGACGAGGTCCAGATCGGGCTGACCGACCGCTTCCAGAAGGGTCGGCTGCGCTGGACCCACGCGCTGGCCGGGGGCTGGGACGCCGAAGCGACCTTCCTGGTGGGGCCATCGGTGCGGACCTTCGACATCGCCCCGGATGGGCAGGCCCGCGAGACGACCACCGCTCTGAACAGCCGCGTGGAGCTGAATCGCGGCTTCCAGTCCACTCCACTCGCGTGGCGGATGGGGATCGACCTGTACACCGGGGGGTTCCGGTGGTTGTACGACGTGGCGGCGTTCGACGGCTCTGACGACCGCACGCTCGAGGAGGGCTTCGCCTGGTTCACGAGCCCGTCGCCGTACCTGGAGCCGACGGTGCGGGTCGGCATCTTCGAGCTGACGGGTGGGGTACGGGTCGATCCCTGGCTGTTGGACACCGGGTATTCCGCAGTGGCCGTCGATCCGCGGTTCGTCGGGCGGGTGCGCCCGGCAGCTGACACGGTGTTCGAGGCGGCGATCGGGCAGTTCTCGCAGTTTCCCGGTCCGCGGCAGGTGGTGGCGAGCCAGGGCGGCAATCCCGACCTCGGCGCTCAGCGCGCGATCCAGGCGAGTGTGGGGCTCGAGCAGCGGCTGGGGCCGTTCGACTTCGAGGTCACGATGTTCGGCAGCGAGCTGTCCAACCTGATCGTGGGTCGGGAGGACGCCTTCCGGTTCTTCACGGGGCCGCCACCGGTCGGGCCTCTCGACACCGACCCCTACGCGAACGACGGACGGGGACGGGTGGTCGGCGTCGAGTCCCTGGTCAAGCTCCGGAGCGACCGCACCATGGCGTGGCTGTCGACCACGATCTCGCGCTCGACCCGTCGGAAGCGGCCCGACGACAAGACCGAGCTGTTCGAGTACGACCAGCCGATCGTGCTCACGGGCCTCGTGTCGCATCAGCTGCCCAAGCGGTGGCGGTTGGGGGGCCGGGTGCGCTTCGGTTCCGGCAATCCCTACACGCCGGTGGTGAGCTCCACCTACGACCTGGATCGACGCGCCTTCACCCCGGTGTACGGCGAGGTCGACAGCGCGCGTCTGCCCCCGTTCTTCAGCCTGGACGTGCGGATCGACAAGGAGTTCCAGTTCCGGAACTGGTCGCTCACGGCGTACCTGGACGTCCAGAACGCGACCAACCGGCAGAACGTCGACATCATCGGGTGGACCGACGACTTCTCGGAAGAGGCGCCCATCGCCGGGCTGCCGCTCGTACCCGCGTTCGGATTCAAGGGGGGCTGGTGAACACGGTCCTGCGCCACAGCGTGCTGCTCGGAACCGCCCTGTGCATCGGGGCCTGTGACGGCATGGACACCGATGCGACCGTCGTGCAGGGCCTGCGCGTGCTCAATGTCGTGAGCGAGCCGGCCAGCCCGGCCCCGGGCGAGACCCCCGTGATCGACGCCCTGGTCGCCGACCCCGAGGGGGTGGGCTTCGACCTGTGGTCGTGGTGGTGCATCGACGACCAGTGCGGGGAGGGGCCGATTCCCGACACGCTCGAGGTCAACCTCTCGGACGACACCATCCAGACCGCCACGGTCGCAGCACTCGCGTGCGAGCCCGGTCGGTGCGACGGTCCAGGAGAGCGCTCCGACCCCGACAGCTGGCTGGCTGACCTGGGCTTCGAAGGCGTGAGCTTCGCGCGGCGCACCATCGGGATCAGCCCATCGGAGACGCTGCGGTTGAACGACAACCCGGTGTTGCTGCCCGTCGGCCTGGACGAGTTCGTGCCCGCCGGCGAGGTGACGCTGCTGAGCTTCCAGATCGACGATGCGTTGGTCGACGAGCCGGCCGCGTTCGGCTTCGCGTCGGCGGGAGGGTTCCTGGACGCCCAGGTGCCGCTGAACGAGGAGGGGGTGTTCCAGCTCGAGCTGTCGGCGCCCACCCAGTCGGGGCCGATCACGGTGTGGGTGATGGTGGACGACGGGTTGGGCGGCTCGGCCAGCTGGACCGGGGAGCTCGAGGTCCGGTAGCGCCCCGACTGGACCAAAGCCGTGTGAGGGTTGTCGTTCGGCATCCCGTGCGCAGCTTGTCCGACCGGAGGCCCCATGAATCGCAAGCAACGCGAGCAGACGCAGCACGGTGGGACGCTGACGATCATCGCGACCGCGTTCCTCTCCGTGCTCGGGCTCGAGTGGGCCGGCATGGCCGAAGGCGGCATCTCTCCGCTGATCACGGGCGTCTCGATGTTCGCCGTGATGGCCCTGTCGTTGTGGACCGGTGTGGCGGAGTGCAAGCAGTCCGGCCCGCTGTTCTGGGAGGAACGCCCCGGGCTGTACCTGGCGATGGTCGGGATCTATGGCCTGGTGGGGACGGTGTTGGTCACCATCGGCGTCTGGGCTTGAAGGCGTTCCAGGAGACGAGAATGCGGTCGTTCGACGACCACAGCGAACGCGTTCGGTGACCTGCCCGCGATGTCGTCGAGTCGACGCCCAGGGATCGACCCGGGGGCGTCGCGCGGTGTACCACGCCGTCAGAGCCGCAGAGCCAGCCTGGTCGGAAGAACGAGTGCCCCTCTCCGTGAAATCCCCGGTGTGCTCCGTGACTCCGTGGCGACCTTGCGCTGATCGAGGTTCACAGGTCTCTTTCTGGCGAGGTCGACCGTCGTTGCAACCCATTGTCGGAGCTGCCGCTTTCGCTTCGCTGAGGGTTGTCGTTACGGAGCCAGAGCCCCGGCTCTCGAATCCCCGAGACGGAGTTTCCCGGCTCGCTCCGCTGAGCCGTCTCCTCCTGGAGTGCCCGTGTCCGACGACCGCCAGTACGACCTCGTGCTCTACGGAGCCACCGGCTTCGTCGGCCGCTGGATCGCCGAGTACATCGTGGAGCATCGCGCCGACACCCGGTGGGCCATCGCCGGCCGTACCCCGTCGAAGCTCGACGCCTTGAACGCCCACCTGGCCGAGGTGTTCCCTGCGCAGATGGAGGCCAGCGGGCCCATCCCCACCGTGCTCGCAGACAGCTCGGACCCCGAGAGCCTCGCATCCATGGCGGCGTCCACCCGGGTGGTGCTCTCCACGGTCGGCCCGTACGCGAAGTACGGCGGTCCGCTCGTCGCCGCCTGTGTCGACCAGCGCACCCACTACTGCGACCTCACCGGAGAGCCGCAGTTCGTGCGGAGGATGATCGACGCGCACCACGCCGACGCCATCGAGAACGATGTGCGGGTCGTCCACTGCTGCGGGTTCGACTCCGTCCCGAGCGACATGGGGACCTTCGCCCTGCAGCAGGCGGCGATCGAGCGGCACGGCGCACCGTGTGAGCGGGTCGACATGGTGCTGAAGGTGGGCAAGGGCGGGTTTTCGGGGGGCACCTTCGCGTCGCTCATCCACATCATGGAGGAGATCCGCGACCCGTTCGTGAACCAGGTGATGAACGACCCCTACAGCCTGGCGCCAGGTGGCGGGCCCGACACCGGTGAGTTGTCTCGCGCACGGTACGACGAGGTGTTGGGCGGCTGGACCGGGCCGTTCCTGATGGCGGCGGTCAACGAGCGCATCGTGCGGCGGTCGAACTGGCTGCTGGACCATCGCTACGGCACGGGCTTCTCGTACCAGGAGTCCATGTGGACGGGCCGCGGAGCGAAGGGTCGGCTGACGGCGTCGGGGCTCGCAGCGGGCTTCGCGACCAGCCAGGCGGCGCTGGTGTTCGGCCCTGCTCGCTCGCTCGCGCAGAAGGTGCTGCCGGCACCGGGAGAGGGGCCGTCCGACGACGACGTGCGCAATGGGTTCTTCGTGTCGGAGCTCCACGGACACGTGGACGATGCAGGGCCGGTGCGGGTGACCGTGAAGGGCGAGCGCGATCCGGGCTACGGCGCGACGGCAGCGATGATCACCGAAGCGGCACTCACCCTGGCCCGCGACCCGCTGGGCCCGCCGGGTGTGACCACCCCGGCTGCGGGGCTCGGACAGGCCTATCTCGACCGGCTGAACGGCTCGCCGTTGATGTCGATCACCGTTCTCCCGGAGGACGTCGCCGACCGCTGACCACGACGAGTCTTGGCGCGTCCACGACGCTGGCCCACCCGGTCTCGCCGCCCGTGGTCACGGGAGGGTGGTCGGTCGTCACCTGGTCCGACGTTCCCGGATCGAGCGGCTCCGTACGGAGTCCGAACCCGCCTTCCGGGCGTCCCAGGAGAATGAAAACGGCTCGGGGCGGACGACCTTGGCGTTCGATCGAACGACTTCGATGGATTCAACGCCAACTCTCACCGCTGAGCGCTTCGCTTCGCGGAGGGTTGCGCTGAGGATCCGCTGAGCGCGGATGCCTCGACCAGGCCATCTCAGCCGCCGTGTTCGAGCGTTCGTCCTGCCTCGTTCATCGTCCACCAGACATCGACGAAACACGTCGAACACCTCGTCTCTTCGGGAGTGCTGGCGCTCTGAGGCTCTGACGACGCTGTCTACCAGCATGCCTTCGCCGATCGACGCGCTCCCATGCCGATCTTCCGCGTCCCCTGTGCCTCTGTGCGTGTGCCCGAGCCTCTCCCAGCAGCCACTCCCGCTGGTCGACTCGGCCCGTGTCTGGAGACCACCTGGGCAGCGGAAACCAACGATTTCGGCCGGCGGATTCCGCCGGCCCACCCTCGCAAGCGAGGGATGAACCGACTGAATCTCTTCCGTGGAGTGTCTTGCCGCGTTCAGGTGCCCCCGGAAAATGTGCTCGTTCCTCCGCGCATTTCGGGGGCACCGTTCTCTCGGCCGTCAAGACACTCGGGCACACGCACAGAGACGCAGCGGACGAGCATGGACGAACAGGCCGAGCGGACCGATCGTGGGAGCGACGAGCCGGAAACAGCGTCGCCAGAGTCTCAGAGCACGAACAGCCCTGCGAACAAGACGTGATCGACGAGGCGAACCCGTCGTTGTCGTGGTCGTCGGTCGTGGTGGAGGTGGTCGGTCGTCAGGTCCGACGTTCGCCCCGCGCCCACCACCACCGCGAATACGCCGGGTGTTCGACCATCCACAACGCGCACCCCATCCCTGTTCGCCACGTCCAGCCGTGATTCGGCCGGCCCACCCTCGCAAGCGAGGGATGAACCGACCGAATCACTTCCACTGAATGTCTTGTCGCGTTCGGGTACCCCCGGAAAATGTGCTCGTTCCTCCGCGTATTTCGGGGGCACCGCTCTCTTGACCGTCAAGACATTTCGACCAAATCCCGCCGAATATGCGAGCTACTGCCAACACGAAGACCCGAAACGGATCGAGCGGCTCCGTGAATCCCTCTGTGCGCTCGGCGACTCCGTGGCAACGTTGCGCTGAAGTCAGTTCGTACGCCTGTTCTGGTGAGGCAGGCCCTATTTCAGGGTTTCATGTTCGAGGACCAACTAGACTGAGCAGATGGGCGTCACCGTCGTCTGGCTGAAGCGGGATCTGCGGCTCGCCGACCACGCTCCGCTGCACGCGGCGGGGTCGGCCGGGCCGGTGGTGGTGCTGTACGTCTACGAGCCCGGACTCTGGGCGCGTCCCGAGCACGATGCGTGTCACCTCGATTTCTGCAACCAGTCGCTGGCGGACCTGGAGCGTTCGCTGGCGGGCATCGGCGGGCGCATCACCTTCCGCACCGGGCGGATGCTGGACGTGCTCGATCAGCTGCACGCCGATCTGCGGTCGCTGGGTGGGATCGGGCGGTTGCTGTCGCACCAGGAGACGGGGATCGGGTGGACGTTCGGGCGGGACAAGGCGGTGATCGGCTGGTGTGAGGACCACGGCGTCGACTGGCTGGAGGCCGGGCAGGACGGGGTGATCCGGCGGTTGGACCGTCGGGACGGCTGGGCGAAGCACTGGGAGCGGCACATGCGGGGGCCTGCGCTGCGGGCTCCGGAGGCGCTGCGCGACGTGAGCGCCGAGATCCCCTGGCAGCACGGGCGGATCGAGACTCCACGGTCGTTGTCGATGCGTCCGGGCGGGGCGAGCTGGGTGCAGTGCGGCGGAGAGACCGTCGGGCGGGGGCTGTTCCGGTCCTTCCTGCGCGAGCGGGCACCGGGGTATCCGCGGAACATGAGCAGTCCCGTGACCGCGGCCGAGGGCTGCAGTCGCATCTCGCCGCACCTGGCGTGGGGCACGGTGTCGATGCGCTGGGTGTTCCAGATGACCGAACGCCGGCTGCTCCAGGCCCGACAGCGCGGCGAGGACGACTGGGTGGAGGCGCTGCAGTCGTTCGGCAGCCGGTTACGGTGGCGGGGCCACTTCATTCAGCGCCTGGAGACCGAGCCGATGTCGGAGTTCCGCAGCCTGCAGCGGGCGGCGGATGGGCTGCGCGCCGATGACGTGGGCGCTTCTCCGGAACGCGAGCGGTTCGAGGCCTGGTGTGCGGGGCGGACGGGGTGGCCGATGGTGGATGCGGTGATGCGCAGCCTGCACGCGACGAAGTGGACGACGTTCCGCATGCGCTGCCTGCTGGCAAGTGTCGCGACCTACACGCTGTGGCTCCCGTGGCGGCCGTGTGCGGTCTATCTGGCGCGGCAGTTCCTGGACTTCGAGCCGGGCATCCACTTCTCGCAGTTCCAGATGCAGTCGGGCAGCACGGGCATCAACAGCCTGCGGATCTACAACCCGGTGAAGCAGGGGATCGACCACGATCCGGACGGGGCGTTCATCCGGCGCTGGGTGCCGGAGCTGCGGGCGCTACCGACCCCCTTCGTCCACGAGCCCTGGACCCTGGACGCCTCCGCGCGTGGGGCGATCGACTACCCCGACCCGCTGGTGGACTTCGCCATCGAGAACCGACGAGCGCGGGATCGGATCGAGCGGATGCGCGCGACGGAAGCGGCCAGGGAGCAGGCGGACGCGGTGCTGCAGCGGCACGGGTCCCGGAAGCGGCCGGGCTGACGCCGTGCTTGGCCTCATGCCGTGCTGAGCGGCCGGTGGCAGCGGGCCTGCAGACCATCGAGCGCGGTACGGCCGAGGCGACGCAGCGCCGGGCCCACGAACGGCTCTCCGAGGCGATTGATGCCGGTCAGGGACAGCTCGAGGGTCCAGGTGATGCGGGTGCGGCCGCCGGGCGCCGGGGCGAGCCAGATGGTGTCGCGTACGCTGCTGGCCTTGCTGGTGCCCTCGAAGATCAGCGTGGTGGGCGGGGTGTGCTCGAGCAGCGTGTAGCGCATGGGCAGCGTCTGGCCGCCGAATCGCACGTCGAGCAGGAACACAGCACCTCGGTCGATCGAACCTGTGGGACTGGCACGACGCGCGGTGCGGACGCCGGGGTCCCAGTCGGGGCCGTTCGAGAAGTCGGCGAGGTAGGAGAAGACGGCGTCGATGGGCTGATCGAGCAGGCGGGCTTCGGTGAGGCGGCGCATCAGGGCTCCAGGAAGGGGTCGGTCGCCGACCAGACCGTGTCGACCAGCTCGGGCAGCTGTGCGTCGGAGGGCCGGGTTCGCTTGGTGGTGTGGAGGGGCTGGGGCCGACGGTCGAACCAGAACTGTCCGGTGTCTCCGGGCGACTGCTCGTACACGAGCCAGGTGAGCGTGTCGGCGCCCTGGTCGGTGGAGCGGAGGATGGGGCGGGTGAGCAGGTGGAACAGCGGCATGCTGTGGCGGACGGCCGCGGTGTCGACCCAGCCCGGGTGCATGGCGGCGGTGAAGGTGTCGGGCCAGCGCTCGGCGAGGTGGGCGTTCAACATCACCTGGGCGCGCTTGGCGTTGGCGTATGCGGTGTGTCGCTCGTAGGACTGCTCCCTGCGCAGATCCCGCAGGTCGAGGCGCTGAAGGTACATGCCGCCGCTGCTCACCCAGATCACCCGCTCGGGGCGCACGTCAGCCTGATGGAGGATGCGCAGCAGCAGCGTGTGGCCGAGGACCTGCGACGCCCACATGAGCTCGTGACCCTGGGGCGACAGCGTGCGCTGCAGCGGCATGGAGCCAGCGTTCAGCACGACCGCTGCGAGTCGGGGACCGTCCCGGAGCGCTCGGCTGGCCCGGGCCACGGCCTCGAGATCGGCCAGATCGACCGACTGGAATCGGCTGTTCGCGATGGCACGGCTCGCCGACGCGCCCCGCTCGACGTTGCGCCCCCACAGCACCGTGGAGATGCCGTGCTGGGCGAGCTGTTCGGCACACGACCTGCCGATCCCGGCCGTCCCGCCGGTGATCAGCACGGGTCCGTCGATCGAACGGGGCTGGATGGGCGAGAAGCGGCGCTGATGCCTCCAGAACCCGGTGCGGTCGAAGGATGCGACGATCGACCGGTCGAGGACCCGGTGCAGCTGGCGGCGGAGGGACATGGCGGGTCCTTAAGGCGCGCGGCGGGTACATTCCCCGGGGAGACGGCGATGGATGCAGCATTGCGGGTCTTGGATGCAGCCCTCACCGAGGCGGACTGGCAGGGGGCGCTGGTGGCGGCCCGCTTCGACGTCCTCCGTAGCGACGGCCAGCTCGGTGCGGTTCGATGACGGGGTCCCTCCGAGCCCCGCTGCTTCGGGCGATTCCGCCGCTCGCATCGCTGGAAGCGCAGTGGGAGGGGATTCGCGACGAGGGTCTCGCTATGCAGGACCAGACCTTTCCCTGGGGGAATGCGGAGATCTACGACGGCGACTGGCGGGTGGGGCCGTTCTTCAGCCATGGCGAGCCGGTGTCCGGGCGGTTTCGACGCGGGTGTCCGCAGACCGTCGATGCGCTCGAGAACCTGGCTGCGACGGGGCGTCTGGCGACGGCCGGCCTGTCGATGCTGCGTCCCGGGGCGGTGCTGCACCCCCATCGTCACTTCGACGACTGGGCGCTGCGGGTGTTCCTGCCGCTGCGGATCCCGAGGGGAGACGTGGGGTTCGAGGTGGAGGGAGCTCCGGTCGATCTGGAGGACGGTCGGTTGTACGCCTGGTATCCGACGGCGGTGCATCGGGCCTGGAACCACACCGATGCCGACCGTCTGTTGCTGCTGCTCGATCTGTATCGGCCCGACCAGCCCATCGACCGCATGCGGGAGCGGATGCAGGCCGTGCGTGCCGAACACGGGTCGACCCGCCATCGGGATGCGGGGTTCAGCGCCGAGGTCGTGTGAGCGGTGTGGCCAGGACCAGCGCGTGCAGGATGGTGACGGCGATCTGACGCGCGCGGGGGGTCATCTCGCGGTCACTCGTCGTTCCCTTCGAGGTAGCCCAGTGCCTCGAGCTCGCTGGCGAGCTCGTCGCTGATGTCGTCGCCTTCGTCGATGGTCCTGGGCATCCACACCCGGTCGACGGTGAGGGCGATCTTCTTGGGACCGAGCCGGGGGTATTCGCCCGTTGAAGGGGCGGGTCCGAGCGTCTTTTCGTACACCTTGCCCTTGTGATGGAAGGTGATGTGGGTGCCCTCGAGGTCGGGGTGGGTGTCGGTGATGGGGATGTAGACCTCGCGGGACGCAGGGCCTCCGGCGTGGCGTCGAACGGTGAGGGTGTCGCCTTCGTGGAGCAGCGGCGAGTACCGCGAGATGGTGTCGGTGGCGCCCCAGGCATCCGGGAAGCCGCCGGGCCGGGTGGCGGTCCAGTAGATGCCGCGGTGCGCGATGCGGCTGGATTCCCCGGGCATGGTGACCCGCCAGGCGGGAACGGGCATGCGATCGATGGCCTGGTAGAGCTTGCGGCGCCAGACCTCGCGATCGGCCTTGGGATCGGGCGTGCCCAGCAACGTGTCGTCGAGGGTCACGACGCGCTCGTCGTCGCCCCGGCTGGTGTACCGGTGGTCTCCTTCGACGACTCCCCACCCGGACTCGCCGTACAGCAGGCGTCCGAATCCGGCGGGCGCGTCTTCGAGCTCGGACGAGGTGGTGAGGGCGCTCACCAGGCTCCGTCCATCGGTCGGGGTGGTGTCGTCGTTCGGGGCGAAGCGCTCGATGAGCGTTGGGGCGATGTCGAGAACCGACGTGGTGGCCGCGAAGCGCGCGGGTTCGATCCCCGGCCCCCGGAAGAGCAGCGGCACGTGAACGAGGTCGTCCTCGAGGCCCTGTCCGTGCTCGTAGGTCTCGCCAGGCCCGGTGAAGAAGCGCTCTCCGTGGTCGGAGGTGAAGACGACCCATGCCTCGGGGCCGATGGCGTTCAGCAACTTCTCGACGTCGTTGTCGACCTGCACGATGTTCTGGTCGTAGCGGTCGACGGTCCAGGTACGGATGGTGTCGGCCAGGGCGTCGTCGCCCTTGCGTCGGGCGCGCTCGAAGGCCTGGCGGATGGGCTTGGACTGCGGACGCTCCGGAAGGTCGTCGGGTGGAGGGCTCGCCCAGATCGAGCGGAACTCCTCACGCTCGGCGTAGGGAGCGTGGGGATCCATGATGTGCAGGAACAGGAACAGGTCGCGGTCGTTGAACTCCGGCGACTCCAGGATGTCCATCGCGCCCTGCACGGCCACCCTGCTGTTCTGGGGCTGTCGTCGGTGGAAGGACCAGCCATCGTGCAGTCCGTAGGCACTTCCGAGGTAGATGTTGGACACGAGGGAGACGCTGGTGAAGCCCTCCTTCGCGAGGGCCTCGTTCAATCGCAGGCCCTCGGTCCAGGCTTCGGGTTGTCGACCGGTGAGGATCGCACGGCTCGAAGGGAGGGTCCAGGGCGCGGCGCTGCGGGCTCCCTCCATCACGACCCCGCCCTTCACCCATTCGTCCAGCACGGCCGAGGTGTTGCGACGGTAGCCGTACATGCCCATGTGGTCGGCGCGCAGCGTGTCGACGACGATCAGCAGCACCCGACGCGGATGGTCGGTGGGCGTGAAGATGGCGGGTTCCTGGAGGAAGACGTGGTCGTGGGTGACGGTGGCGCCGCCGTCGGTCTTCAGCTCGAGGGTGATGGTCTGGCCCGCCCAGCGCGAGAGATCTGCGCGGATGGGTCGCAACTTGCCCGTGCGCAGCGAGGTCCTGGCGACCTCGTGGCGCTCTCCGCCCGCCAACACGAACACTTCGAGGGTCGCGCCGTCGCTCTCGGTCTTGCCGTACGGCGGGGACGGGAGGTGCACGCGGGTGGTGAAGACGGGGTTGCCCTCGGGCAGGGTGTGCTCGAAGCGGACCGTGGCCGGGGGTGGGAGGTACAGACCCGTGCGCCACGCCTGGTAGAGCGGCTGGGTGCGCGCGATGAACGCGGTGTCGGACCCCTCGAAGGTGCGTCGGTCGAGGGACAGCGCGTCCTTGCGGATGGAGCCGGGCAGGACCCGCACCACGGGCTCCTCGTGGGTCTTGGGCAGGTGGACACGCAGCCCCTTGGGATGGGTGGTCCAGGTCCACACGGTGCCGTCGTCCTGGTGCCCCCGAACGTACTTCAGGCGCCGCTCACCGAGCCAGATCTCCATCCCGACCGGGCTGTGTCGCCACGGGGGCCCCTGCTCGGGGGTGCGGAGCTGGATGCGCGCGAGCCAGGTTCGAACGCCGCGTTTCTCGCCTCCGGGGGTCTTGTCCGGGGACAGCTCGAGCTGGAGCTCCTCTGCGGGAGGGGGGCCGGGACGGGTGTGGCCGACCAGCTGCACGACCTCGAGTCGCTCCGGATGGCGGGCCAGCAGCACGGTGTGAGACCCCTCCGGGACTGCGTCGGCGGACGGCTCGAAGGCGGGCGCGACCTCGCGGGTGGGTCCGGGCTCGGGGTCAAGCTGAGGGGAATCGGGTGTGGTGGGGCCACAGGCCAGCAAGGACAGCAGAAGCATTCCGCTGTGTATCCCGATGGATCCGGGCGTCCCACAGTGATGGCGCAGTCAGTCGGGATCGGCCGGCTGTTCAGGAGCGTGGCGCGAACCGGTCTCGGGCAGCACGTCGGGGTCGAGGTTGTCGTCCCGCCAGGTCTGCAGCGCCCAGAGCAGCACCGCGCCGTCTGCCCCCCAGGAGCCGAGGATGGCGAGGAGGATGAGGACGACGATGACCAGATCGTTCCCGCTGTCGACCTCCACCGCGATGGTCGCGACGACGCTGAACACCGCGCCGATGGCCGCGAAGCCCGCTCCCCAGCGCTTGCCCGACAACAGCCACCACAGCGGGATGGCGCTGGTGCAGAACAGGGAGAGCAGGAGCAGGTTCCCCTTGTCGTTCCCGCTCCAGTCGAGCCAGTCGAAGGCGACGCTGGCCATCGCGAGGTCGACGAGCACACCGGCCCAGGCGAGGTGCGTTCCACGGATGGCGTAGAGCACCCAGGCGACGACGCGGAAGCCCGCTGGGATGCCGAAGAGCCAGTCGGCCGTGCGCCCGCTGGGACCGTCGATGTCGAGGGCGACGAGGACCATGACGGCCAGCAGGGTGAGCCAGCTCGCTACGCGCAGGACGACCGCTGCCAGGTGGTGCATTCCCGGGGCGTTCGCGAATCCGTCGCGGGTGCGTGGGGACTCCAGAGCGCAACCTCCAGAAACGAGACGACCGCCGGTGCGCAATCACACCGGCGGTCGGAGTTCGGCCCGTTGATCCGGGCGTCTTCAGAGGATCAGATGCTGATGCAGTTCGCGGAGTTGGCCGCGCCGGGCGAACCGAAGATGCCGCTGGGCTGCTGGGTCTCGGACACGCACCACAGCGCACCGTCGTACTCGACGGAGTAGCCGTCCTGCTCGAAGGCGTCGTCGATGGTCAGCAGGTCGTCGTCGTAGCTGACGGAACCGACCTCGGCGCCCAGCTCGTCGTAGAAGTACAGCGTCTCGCCGCCGTTGTTGATCCCGAAGTCGAACCCGTCGGTGTCGAGGGTGAACCCGCTGGCGATGCCGGCCCCGAAGCACGCTTCGAAGTCGACGGTGTCGCGCGGAACCACGACGTATCCACCGGCCTCGATGATGGTGCCCGTGGGGAACGAGAAGTTGGGGTTGGCTTCGTTGTCGTCGTTCAGCGAGGAACCGCCCAGGTCGACGTCTTCGGTGCCGCTGTTGTACAGCTCGATGAACTCGGCGTCGCTCTCACAGGGGTCGTCGGTTCCGCTGGTGTTGGGGTCGGCCAGGAACTCGTTGAGGCGGACGGCGCCAGCGGCCTCGGACACGCTGATGGCGTTGATGACGGTGCCGGTGTCGCCAGTGGGTCCGACGATGCCGGTGTCGCCGGTGGGTCCGACGATGCCGGTGTCGCCGGTGTCGGGCGGAGGGGCGTCGGGAACGAACGTGACGGTGAGGTCGAAGTCGCCTGTTGCGCCGAGGTAGCCTCCGACCGCGATCTGAACCTGCTCACCAGGCTGGACGTCGATGGCGCCTTCGCTGGTGAATCCAGAGCAGCCCGCCGTGTCCTCTGCCCGCACGCACGTGTCGCTCAGGGTGCAGTCCCCGTTGAACAGCGTGAGCGAGGTGTCGAAGTCGGCCTGGTTGCAGGTGCTGGCCACGATGGTCCCGGCCTCGTTGGGCGCGGTGACGGTGTACCAGACCTCGCTGTCGCTCGTGCTGTTGCAGGAGAGGTTGGGCGAGTTGTTGCCAGCGGAGTTGTTGCCCGAGACGGTGTCGCCCACGTTGATGGGCGTGGCGGCCTCGCAGTCGGCGTCGGTCGGGATGCCGGCAGTGAACGTCGCGGTCAGGTCGAAGGTTCCGGTGTTGTCGCTGAACCCCGCTACGGCGATCTGGTAGGTCTGGCCGCTGGTCACGATGGTCTCGAGGTAGCTCGTGGTCCCGCAATCCGTGCTGTCGGGGAGCTCACCGTCGTCGTTGTTGTCGCAGTCGCCGGACAGGCTGCAGTCCCCGTCGAACACCGAGATCTCAGTGTCGAAGTCGGCCTGGTTGCAGGTACTCAACGCCAGGATGCCATCTTCCGTGGCCGTGAAGCTGTACCAGACCTCCTGGGCGTTGGTGCTCAGGCTGCAGGTGCCGGCAGCCTGACCGGTGCCACCGACATTGGTGCCGGTGAGCGTCTCCCCATCAGCGATGGGGATGGCGTCGATGCAGAGGTCGTTCTGCGGCGCAAGGACGCCGGTGTCGCCCGTCGGGCCGGGGTCGGTGTCGGTGTCGGTATCCGTGTCGGTGTCGGTGTCCGTGTCGGTATCGGTGTCCGTGTCGGTATCGGTGTCCGTGTCGGTATCCGTGTCCGTGTCGGTATCGGTGTCCGTGTCCGTGTCCGTGTCCGTGTCGGTGTCCGTGTCCGTATCCGTATCGGTGTCCGAATCCGTGTCGGCGTCGGTATCGGCATCCGTGTCGGCGTCGGTATCGGCATCCGTGTCGGCGTCGGTATCGGCATCCGTGTCGGCGTCGGTGTCCGTGTCGGTGTCGACTTCGTCACCGGTGTCGGTGTCGTCTTTTCCGTTGGTGCAGGCCATCAGGCTCAGCAGGGCAAGCGTGGTGAGGGTACGCATGAAATCCTCCAGGTCACCGTGTTGTAGCGCATCCACGCGCGGTTGTGTGGTCGAGGCCCTATCCAGAACGTGACGTTCCGGTGTCGAGGCGCGAAGAGGCCCGTGTTCACGGCAGGTTTCGTGGTTCTTACATGGAGCGCACAGCGTCGGGTGCAGACCCGATCACACCCCGAGCGGCCGATCTGTGGGGCGGACGGGCGCTGGAAGCAGGGTGTCGCCCATCAGGTACCGGTCGACGTAGGAGGCCGTGGCTCGACCCTCGGCGATGGCCCAGACGATGAGGCTCTGGCCGCGCCCCATGTCGCCTGCGCAGAACACGCCTTCGACCGAGGTACGCCAGCGGTGGTCGCGCGCGACGTTCCCGCGGGCATCCACCTCGACGCCGAGCTGGTCGAGGAGTCCGCCGGGTTCGGGGCCGACGAAGCCGAGCGCCAGGAGCACGAGGTCGCAGGACAGCTCGAAGTCGGTGTCGGGCACCTGGACGAACTGCTTCCGGCCGTCGCGCTCCTCGATCTGGACGTGATGTCCACGCAGGGCGGTCACGCGGCCGTTCTCGCCGACGAAGCGGGTGGTGTTCGCGGCGTACATGCGCTGTCCGCCCTCCTCGTGTGCGGGAGAGGTGCGGTAGACGCGCGGGAACATCGGCCAGGGCGTGTCTTCGGCCCGGACGTCGGGTGGGCGCTCCAGGATCTCGAGCTGGTGGACCTCGATGGCCCCCTGTCGATGGGCGGTTCCGAGACAGTCGGCACCGGTGTCGCCGCCGCCGATGATGACGACCCGCTTTCCGTTGGCGTCGATGGCGGGTGTCGTCTGGTCTTCGGCCTGGACCCGATTCGCGAGGGGCAGGTACTCCATGGCCTGGTGGACCCCGTCGAGCTCGCGACCGGGGATGGGGAGGTCGCGCCACGCGGGGGCTCCGGCTGCCAGGACCAGGGCGTCGAACTCGGCACGGAGGAACGCGACTCCGAGGGAGCGGGGGTCGTCTTCGGGACCGCCGACCCAGGTGTTCGTGCGGAAGGACGTCCCCTCGGCCCGCATCTGTTCGAGCCGGCGGTCGATGGTGTGTTTCTCGAGCTTGAAGTCGGGGATCCCGTAGCGGAGCAGCCCGCCGATGCGGTCGTCGCGCTCGAACACCACCACGTCGTGGCCGGCCCGGGTGAGCTGCTGCGCGCACGCGAGACCTGCCGGACCGGACCCGATGACGGCGATGCGGTGGCCGGTGGACCGGGTGGGGAGCACGGGCTGCACCCAGCCCTCTGCGAAGGCCCGCTCGATGATGGCGTTCTCGACGGCCTTGATGGTGATCGGAGCGCCGTACAGCCCTTCTACACAGGCCCCTTCACAGGGTGCGGGGCAGAGCCGGCCGGTGAACTCGGGGAAGTTGTTGGTGGCGTGCAGCCGGTCGATGGCCTGGCGCCACTGCTTGCGGTGGACCAGCCCGTTCCAGTCGGGGATCAGGTTACCGAGCGGGCATCCCTGGTTGCAGAACGGAACGCCGCAGCCCATGCATCGGGACGCCTGGGTGGACAGCTCGTCTTCGTCGGAGGGGACGTAGACTTCGCGCCAGTCGGACCGGCGCTCGTCGACCGGGCGCTTCTCGGGCGGCTTGCGGGGATGGTCGAGAAATCCTCTGGGATCACCCATTGGCGGCCTCCATGACGGCGGCGACGGGGTCGGTGCCCTGGGCTTCGGCGCGGCTCCGGGCGTTCAGCACCCGCTCGTAGTCCTTGGGGATGACGGTCACGAACCTCGCGAGGGCCTCGGTCCAGTTGGACAGCAAGGCACCCGCGACGACGGAGTCGGTGAGCTGGTGATGGCGCTCGAGCAGGCCCCGCAGGGTGGTTCGGGCCTGGACGTCTCCGGGATCGAAGGGTCGGATGCGGATCATCCGCGGGTTGATGCGGGTCTCGAGCTGGCCGTCGGCGTCGAACACCCAGGCGATGCCGCCCGACATGCCCGCCCCGAAGTTCCGGCCGGTGGACCCCAGGATGACGGCGCGACCACCGGTCATGTACTCGCAGCCGTGGTCGCCGATCCCCTCGACCACAGCGGTCGCTCCGGAGTTGCGCACGCAGAATCGCTCGCCCACGCGGCCCCGGATGTAGACCTCCCCGCTGGTGGCTCCGTACAGCAGGACGTTCCCCGCGATGACGTTCTCCTCGGCGGCGAAGGGGGCATCCAGCGGGGGACGCAGCGCGAGACGCCCGCCCGACAAGCCCTTTCCGACGTAGTCGTTGGCGTCGCCGTGCAGCGTCATCGCGACGCCGCGCGGCACGAATGCCCCGAACGAGTTGCCGATGGACCCGGTGAGCAACAGCTCGATGGTGCCGTCGGGAAGGCCCTCTGCGCCGTGCTTCTTCGTGATTTCGTGACCGAGTCGGGTGCCGACGGACCGATGGACGTTCGACACGGGGAGCTGCAGTGTCACGGGCTCCTTCCGCTCGATGGCGGGGGCGCAGTGCTCCAGCAGCTGGACGTCGAAGTCGCGGTCGAGGCCGTGGTCCTGAGGCTGGGTGCAGCGGCGGTCTCCTTGGACGTCGGGCACGTGCAGCAGCGGCGACAGGTCGAGGTGTCGGGCCTTCCAGTGGGCGATGTCGGGATCGACCTCGAGGCACTCGGCGCGACCGATGGCCTCGTCGAGGCTGCGGAAACCGAGCTCGGCGAGGATCTGCCGGACCTGCTCTGCCAGGAAGGTGAAGAAGGTCTCGACCATCTCGGGCTGGCCGCGGAAGCGCTCGCGCAGCACGGGGTTCTGGGTGGCGACGCCGACGGGACAGGTGTCGAGGTGGCAGACCCGCATCATGACGCAGCCCATCACGACGAGCGGTGCGGTGGCGAAGCCGTACTCCTCGGCCCCGAGCAGTGCGGCGATGACGACGTCGCGGCCGGTCTTCAGCTGCCCGTCGACCTGGACGAGGATGCGGTCGCGCATGCCGTTCTTCAGCAGGGTCTGCTGAGTCTCGGCGAGGCCGATCTCCCAGGGCACTCCGGCGTGTTTGAGCGAGGTGAGGGGGGTGGCTCCGGTCCCGCCGTCGTGGCCGGAGATGAGGACCACGTCGGCCTTGGCCTTGGCGACCCCGGCCGCAACGGTCCCGACGCCGGCTTCCGCGACGAGCTTCACGTGGATGCGGGCGTCCGGGTTGGCGTTCTTCAGGTCGTGGATGAGCTGGGCGAGGTCTTCGATGCTGTAGATGTCGTGGTGCGGCGGCGGCGAGATGAGGCCGACGCCGGGCGTGGAGTGGCGGACCTCGGCGATCCAGGGCCACACCTTGCGTCCGGGCAGCTGTCCGCCCTCGCCGGGCTTGGCGCCCTGGGCCATCTTGATCTGGATGTCGTCGCTGTTGGTCAGGTAGTGGGCGGTGACCCCGAACCGACCGCTGGCGACCTGCTTGATGGCGGACCGCTTGCTGTCTCCCCCTGCAATGGGCTCGTATCGTCGGGGGTCTTCGCCCCCTTCGCCGGTGTTGGACTTCGCACCCAGCCGGTTCATCGCGACGGCGAGGGTCTCGTGGGCTTCGGCGGAGATGGAGCCGTAGGACATGGCCCCGGTGGAGAACCGCTTCAGGATGGCGGACACGGGCTCGACCTGATCGACCGGGATGGACGGGCGGCTGGACCGGAACCGGAAGAGTCCGCGCAGGGTGGCGAGGCGCTCGGCCTGTTCGTCGACGCGTCGGGTGTACTCCTCGAAGATCGAGAACTGCTTGCTGCGGGTGGCGTGCTGGAGCTTGAAGACGGTCTCGGGGTCGAACAGGTGGATCTCGCCCTCGCGCCTCCAGCGGTACTCCCCGCCGAGCTCGAGCTGTCGATGGGCGATGGACCCGGGCCGGGTGGGGAACGCGCGACGATGCCGCTCGCTGCATTCCCGGGCGATCTGGTCGAAGCCGATCCCGCCGAGCTTGCTGCGGGTGTTGGTGAAGCAGAGGTCGACCACCTCCTGGGACAGGCCGACGGCCTCGAAGATCTGAGCGCTCGCGTAGGAGCCGACGGTGGAGATGCCCATCTTGGACATGACCTTCACGATGCCCTGACTGGCGGCGTGGACGTAGGCGTCGATGAGGTCGCGGACCTCGATGTCGGGGTGGCTGGGCGCGATGCGGTCCTCGATCAGCTCGAACACGACACTCGGGCAGATGGCGGCGGCTCCGAAGCCGAGCAGCGTGGCGAAGTGGTGGACCTCGCGGGCGTCTGCGGCATCGACGACGAGCCCGACCTGCAGGCGGGTCTTCTCGCGCACGAGGTGCTGATGGACGGCGCCGAGGACGAGCAACGACGGGATGGGGGCGAGCTCCGGCCCGGCATCGCGGTTGGAGAGCACGACGATGCGCGCGCCTTCGGCGACACAGGCGGAGACGCGACGGCAGATGCCTTTCAGCCGCGCCAGCAGGCCCTCTCCGCCGGCGGAGGGTCGAAACAGCCCGCGCACGGTGGCGCTTCGGAGCTGCGGGAACGCGCCTTCGTCGTTGGCGTGGACGATGCGGACGAGCTCTTCGCGGGTGAGCACAGGCCGGGGGAGCAGGAGCTGCTGACAGCTGTGTGGGCCGGGATCGAGCAGGTTGTCTTCGGGACCGATGGCCCGGCTGGTCGAGGTGACGATGGACTCGCGGATGGCGTCGATCGGCGGATTGGTGACCTGGGCGAACAGCTGGGCGAAGTAGTCGGGCAGCAGGCGGGGACGGCTCGACAGCACGCCGATTGGAGTGTCGGTGCCCATGGACCCGAGGGCTTCTTTGCCGTTGCAGGCCATGGGTTCGATGAGGAGCTCGATCTCCTCTTCGGTGTAGCCGTTGGCGACCAGCTGCGGAACGAGCTCGTCGTGCACGGCGTAGCGAACGCTGCGTGGCGGCAGGTGGCGCAGCTGGGTGAGCTCGTCGACCCACTCGCCGTACGGGTGGGCGGATGCGAGCTCGGCCTTGATCTCGCGGTCGGCGACGATCCGCCCGCGCTCGGTGTCGACCAGGAACATCTTCCCGGGCTCGAGGCGGCCCTTCTCGATGACGGAGGCGCTGGGGACGTCGAGCACGCCGACCTCGGAGGCCATCACGACGCGGTCGTCGTCGGTGACCCAGTAGCGGCCGGGGCGGAGGCCGTTGCGGTCGAGCACGGCACCCACGACGGTCCCATCGGTGAACGACACGCTGGCGGGGCCGTCCCAGGGTTCCATCAAGCAGCTGTGGAAGGCGTAGAAGTCCCGGACGGCAGGGGGGATGTCGGGGTTCTTCTTCCACGCTTCGGGAATGCACATGAGCACGGCGTGGGGGAGGCTGTAGCCGCCGAGATGGAGGAGCTCGAGGGCTTCGTCGAGGGTGGCGGTGTCGCTGGCGTGGGGGGTGCAGATGGGGAGTATCCGCTCGATCCGGTCGCCCCAGATGGGCGTTGCGAGCCTGGATTCGCGGGCGCGCATGCGGTTGCGGTTGCCCCGAACGGTGTTGATCTCGCCGTTGTGGGCGACGAGTCGGTAGGGGTGTGCGAGCTCCCAGGAGGGGAAGGTGTTGGTGGAGAACCGGCTGTGGACGAGGGCGATGGCGGACGTGCACCGCGGGTCGGACAGGTCGGTGTAGAACGGCCCGAGCTGATCGGTGGTGAGCATGCCCTTGTAGACGATGGTGCGTGCGGACAGGCTGGGGAAGTAGGCGCTGGACAGTTCGTGTTCGATGCGCTTGCGGAGGACGTAGACCTCGCGATCGAGGTGGATTCCGGCGAGCTGGTCGGGGTGGTGGACGAACAGCTGGGAGAACGACGGCATGACGTCGCGGGACTGCCGCCCGAGCGGGCCGGGTTCGACGGGGACCTCGCGCCAGCCCAGCACGACGAGGCCTTCTTCGGTGGCGATGCGCTCGATCTGCTGCCGGGCGGTGTGTGCGGCGACGCGGTCGCTGGGAAGGAAGGCGATGCCGGTGGCGTAGGTGCCGGGGTCGGGCAGGTCGATCATCCGGTCGCGGTAGAGCGCGTCGGGGATCTGCAGGAGGATGCCGGCGCCGTCTCCGGTCTCGCGCTCGGCGTTGGTGGCGCCGCGATGCTGCATGGCTTCGAGGGCGTGGAGGCCCTGCTGAACGATGCTGTGAGAGGCGATTCCCTCGAGGTGGGCGATGAAGGCGACGCCGCAGGCATCGTGCTCGAAGTCGGGGTGGTAGAGGCCCTGGGGCCGGGGTCGTTGGCGATGTGCGTGGGTGGGATCTGAATGAGGGTTCATTCATCTGGGCTTATCGCTGCAACGCAGCACGGCAAGTGGCGGTTGTGTGTCGTTGGGGTGGCTCGTCTGGTTGGAGGGGGGTGATCTGGACTGAGTGGGGATTCAGATTGGGTCGAGTGGGGCGGTGGCGAGTGGATCGGGGTCGGTGGTGAGGGGGTCTGGTTCTCTGGACCTCTGGCACCGTTCGGAACGGGATGGGTTCTCTGGACCTCAGGAGGTCGCTGGACCTCTGGCACCGTTCGGAACGGGAGGAGGTTCGCTGGACCTCTGGCACCGTTCGGAACGGGAGGAGGTTCGCTGGACCTCTGGCACCGTTCGGAACGGGATGGGTTCTCTGGACCTCTGGCACCGTTCGGAACGAGAGCGGGTCGCTGTGTCTCTGGACCTCTGGCACCGTTCGGAACGCGAGGAGTTTCTCGACCTCTGGCACCGTTTGGAACGCGGGCACCGTGTTGAATGCGAGGCGTTTCTCGACCTCTGGCACCGTATGGAACGCGAGGCGTTTCTCGACCTCTGGCACCGTTACTCCGCTGGACCTCTGGCACCGTTCGGAACGGGAGGAAGTTCGCGGATCTCTGTGTCGTTCGACCTCTGGCACCGTTCGGAACGCGGGGCGTTGGTCGACCTCTGGCACCGTTCGGAATGGGAGACGTTTCTCGACCTCTGGCACCGTTTGGAACGGGATGGCACCGTTCGGAACGGGATGGGTTCTCTGGACCTCTGGCACCGTCTGGAACGCGAGGAGTTTCTCGACCTCTGGCATCGTTTCTCCGCTGGACCTCTGGCACCGTTCGGAACGGGATGGGTTCTCTGGACCTCTGGCACCGTTTGGAACGCGAGGAGTTTCTCGACCTCTGGCATCGTTTCTCCGCTGGACCTCTGGCACCGTTCGGAACGGGATGGGTTCTCTGGACCTCTGGCACCGTCCGGAACGCGAGGAGTTTCTCGACCCCTGGCACCGTTTCTCCGCTGGACCTCTGGCACCGTTCGGAACGGGAGGAGGTTCGCGGATCTCTGTGTCGTTCGACCTCTGGCACCCGTCGGAAATCGTCGCCTTGCGAGGAGCAGGGGACCCCAGAGCTGCTCGAGGCCGTCGTCGCGACCTCGGCGACAGCGACGCATTCTGACCACGTCGCCAGGACGGGCCGGGAGCAGGGGCGGCCGGCCTACACGCGCAGAGGCCGGTCTCCGACCGACCGGGACCTGAGGGAATCTCCGGAACCGAACGACATCCGCTGGCGAGCCGTGGCACGTGTGGACTCGCCACGGAGGGTGCGGTGGATACACTTCGCCGGAGGAGTGACGAACTGGCCGAGCGACACGCACGTATCGCACTTCTGATGGCTGTTGGGGCCGTGCTGTCGGGGCTCCCGAGCACCTCGCGTGCAGCCGTGTGCGACGGACTCTCTCCCCTGGCGCACAGCTTCTGTGTCGACGCGGTCGACCGTCAGGCCAACGGGGACTGGCGCGCGGCACGGATGCGATTCGAGAAGGTGACCGAGCTGGAACCCACCTACACTCCGGCCTGGTGCAGATTGGGCGAGATGCTGGTGGAGGAGGACCGCCTCGACGAAGCACTGGATGCGTGGAAGCACGCGCCGTACGATGCAGATTGTCTGGAAGCGAAGGGCCGGGCGTACCTGGAGATCGGTCGGTACGACGCGGCATTGAGGACGTTCACCCAGCTCCAGAAGGCGACGGCGTTCGACCCGTTCACGGATCTGCTGTTGGCCCGCGCTCATCTGGGTCTGGAAGACCGGATTCGCGCAGAGCGGGCGCTGGACGTGTACCTGGAGCGGACGCAGCTGGAAGGAGGAGCACCCTCGCCCGAGCTGCTCGTCCTGGTCGAAGACCTGGTGACGGCGTGGTCCGATGACGCAGAACACGCACTGGCCTTGATCGACAAGACGGTGACGGCGCAGCCCGAGCTGGAGGACGACCTGGCGGAGGTCCAGGCTGCGTTCCGGATCGATCTGCGCGCACAGGAGCTCATGGGTGCGGCGCCGGTGTCGCTGAACGCCGCCCAGCGCTCCCGCCTGCAGGAAGCCCGCCGCGCGTTCGGAGACGGAGAGGTGAAGACCGCAAAGCGCTTGCTGGACGGGCTGCGCGACGAAGTGACCCGCAATCCGGAGGTCTGGGCGGCGCTGGCGGACGTTCGGGAGGCGCAGGGCGACGTGTCGGGGGCGGACTACGCCCTTCAGGTGGCCCGCATGCTCTCTCCGCAGCGCGCGGCGTACCATGCGCGGTACGGACAGATCCTGGCGACGCACTACGGAGGGCGATTCGACCGGGAGGCGCTCCAGGCGTTCGAGCGGGCGTTGGAGAGCGGACCCGATCCGGACCTCTCGTGGTGTAGAGCGGAAGTGGCACGCCGCATCCAGAAGTTCGGGACGATGCGGGCAGCGCTCACGACACTCGGCGACGACCACGCTGGATGGCGCCCAGAGGACGGGTCGCTCTGCAAGCTCCCGACGGATCCGGCCGTGCTGTTGGACGATCTGCAGCGCGTTCGCCCGAATTCCCCCATGATCCCGGCGGTGGACGCCCCCGAGGGTGTGGATGCAGATGCCTGGTTGGGAGTGCACCGCGCACGGGCCTACCTGGACGTGGGAGAGCCGGATCGCGCTCTGGTCGAGATCGAGGCAGCGCTGGAGCGGGAACCCGAGCTGGTGGAGGCGCTGAACTTCCTGGGCCAGCTGCACACCCAGCTGGGCAATGCGCAGGCGGCGGTGGACGCGTACGAACGCAGTCTGGAAGTCGATCCGGAGCAGGGCAACATCATGGCGGCACTCGCGGAACGATATGCCTCGCTCGGAGACCGACGAGCAGCCTCGGACATGCGGATTCGGGCGGCGGAGGCACGCAGTCCAGTTGCCCGGTTCCTGTTGGCCCAGGATGCAGCTGCGGACTGGCGGTGGTGGGAAGCGCGGGAGCGGCTGGATGGGTACTTCGAAGTGGCCAGCTCGGGCGCCCTCTACTCGGAAGCTACCGCGCTGAGAGCCCGCGTAGACCGGCGGATCCGGGATATCTGGGTGGGGTCGGTCGCGGGCGTCGCAGGAGGCCTGGCGCTGTTCGTGGGGCTCCCGCTGGCGGCGGTCGCGCGGCGCCGTTCCGGACAGCCCCTCTCAACACTGCTGGAGCGCCAGCCGAAGACGTTTCGCGAGGTAGCCCGCATCGTGAGCGCGATCCGACACGAGGTGTTGAAGCACAACATCAGCGCGCTTCCGGGGGTGGTCGATGCGCTGGAACAGGGGTCGGTGGAGCCTGCGATGTGGGCGGCGGAGCGGCTGTTCGGTCGAGGGGGCGCGATTGCCCGCTTTCGACGGTATGTAGAGGAGCTGGAAGAGCTGGGTCGGCTGCATCGGGTGCCGCTGAACCTCCGGCACCGCGATCCGGTGTTCGGTCCGCTGATTGCGGCGATGGACCGTCTGGAGGGGATGCAACGCCGTCTGGAGAGTGGGGCTGTCCGCGCAGAGGAGGTCGAATCCGTCTCGGACGCGCTGAACGTGGAGGGGTACCGGGCGTTGGGTCGGGTTCTGGACGGAGTGTGTGTGGTGTCGCTGGACGAGTCGGTGTTCGATGCGGCGCTCGAGGACGTGTTGTCGGAGCCCGCGTTTCGGGGGAGAGCCCGACCGATTCGCGGACAGGACTGGGTGGTGGACGTCCCGCAACCGGCTCCGCAGGTCCGGGTGTTTCGAGGAGACCTGCACGACATCCTGGTGAATCTGCTGCGCAATGCCGTTCAGGCATCAAACGAAGCGGGTGTGGAGCGGCTGGGCGTTCGCCTGGACTTCGAGGAGGACTGGATCACGGGACTCACGCGGGTCGAGATCCGGGTGGGCGACGACGCGCCACGACGTATCTCGACGGCGATGATCCGCGGACGCTACATCGACCGCGGGCTGGGTCTGGCGGTCGATCTGACGAGCCGGGCAGGGGGCTCGATCCACGTGGAGGACGAGCCGGGCTTCGAGAAGGCGGTGGTGGTGAAGCTGCCGCTCGAGGAGTCCAGTGAGACGCTGAGTGAACAGGGGAGTGAAGGATGAGAGTGCTCGTCATCGAGGACGGCTTCGAGTACACCGAGACGCTGTCGCGCTTTCTGGCGGATGGCTTCGAATGGGTGCGGGCGGGCTCGGGTCCCGAAGGACTGTCTGCTCTTCAGTCGGCGAACAGCGACGATGTCGACGGCTTCGATGCGGTGTTCCTGGACATGCGCTTCGACCGGGTTGCCGAGGATGCGTTGCTCGGGGATGTGGAGCGCACGGCGGATCGGTTCAATGGCGATCCGGTCCAGGCCCGGCGCTTCCTGGAAGACCATCAGGGACTGTACGTGTTGGCGGCGATTCGCGATGCGGGTCTGACGGTTCCGGTACTGTTGTCGTACGACTTCGATGGTGAGCCACGTCGCTGGACGGGTCTGGTGTCGCGGCACGGTCCGGTGGACTACCTGCCGGACAACGCGAGCCCGTCGGACATCGCGCATCGGCTTCGTACCCTGGCAGACGGCTGATCTGGCCCGGATTCGCCGCGCTCGTCCAGGGGATGGGCCCGAACTGCTGGCGCTCTACGAGCGCTGCTTCGCGGCCCATGGGGGTACCCGGAGCAGTGGTGTGGTGGCATTGAGCTCGAAGCAGACGGTGGTGGCGGAGCAGGGGGGAGCCCTGGTGGGCTTCGGATGCTGGACGGACCTGCACGGACCGAGGGGCATCGGAGCGCAGATGCGTAGCTGGCTCTCGGCGTTGCTGCCTGCGCAGCGGGGGATGTACGCGACGGACGACCCCGACGCGGCGTTCCGCATCGAGGCCCCTGAGGACTGGATCGTGCTTCCGGCCCGTGGTGATCGAGTGTTTTCGGCGCTCGCAGTCCATCCAGGCCATCGCAGGCGGGGGGTCGGGGAGTCTCTGGTGCTCGCGCGACTGGGACTGGCGCGGCGCGACGAGGTGCGAAAGGTGTTCGTTCACTGCGTCGCGGGCTCGGGTTCACGGGAGCTGTACGAACGGCTGGGGTTCACGCCGCTGGTGACGAAGCGCCGGCACTACCCGGGTGGCCGGGGGATGACGTTGCTGGTGCGGCCGCTCGTCAGTCGGGGTTGAGAGCAGGAAGCGTCGCCACGACCTGTTGCGTGTCCTGCCCGCGGCCTGGTGATGTCGGGCATCTCTGGGGGCACCTTCGGTCTCTCGGGGCGCCTTCCGTCTCTGGCACCACTCGGAACGTACGGGCGCCTTCCGTCCGGGGCGCCTTCCGTCTCTGGCACCACTCGGAACGTGCGGGCGCCTTCCGTCCGGGGCGCCTTCCGTCTTCTTCGGGGCGTCTGCGGTCTCTCGGGGCGTCTGCGGTCTCTGGCACCGCTCGGAACGAGGTCCGGAGTCGAATGTCGGTCTGACCCCGGATGTGGGTCTGACCTCTGGCACCGTTCGGAACGAGGTTCGAGCCAAGGGTCTGACGTCTGGCACCGTTTGGAACGAGGTCCGCTTCCGGATGATGTACTGCCGGGACGTCTTCTGGCGGCCCTGACGTCTGGCACCGTGCGGAACGTTCTGGCGCCCTGACGCCTGGCACCGTGCGGACCGAAATGCCCCCGAACTGTCGGTCCGGTCTCTGGCACCATTCGGTACGGCGTCCTGGAGTCGGAGTCGCTCTGGTCCTCCGGTCGGCTCTCGTCCAAGGTGCGAACCCAGGTTCATAGGTTAGTCGGGCGTGCGGAGGTCTCCATGCTGTCGCTCCTGCTGGTCGCGTGTCTCAAAGAACGAAAGCCCGATGTCGCGGACGAGCCGGATGCCGACGTAGATGCAGATTCCGACGCGGATACAGATGCGGATGCGGACTCCGACGCGGATGCGGACTCCGACGCGGATGCGGATTCCGACGCGGATGCGGACTCCGACGCGGATGCGGACTCCGACACGGATACCGACCCAACCCCCTCCTGCAACGATGACGGCTTCGAGCCCAACGACGGGTACAACAACCCTGCCGAGCTCATCGATGCCAGCACCGACCTCGTTCTGGACGACCGCGACCTGTTTCAAATCGATATTCCGTCCGGCGCTATCCTCGAAGCAAGCGTGCTCTTCGACCCTGGTGAGGGAGTGCCCACATTCGACGAGATGGCGTCCGGGTTCGTCGTCCAGTCCGCGACCGGTTCCGGTGGAGAACTCGCGCTACAGATCGAGAACGACAGCTACTACAGCAACGACGCAATCGTGCGCGTCAACCAAGGCGGCGGGTGCCAGGATTACACCCTGGAGACCACGTTCCTTCCGCCGGATTGCGGCACTGATGCCTTGGAGCCCAACAGCTATACGAATGTCGTGGACATGGCGGCGGACGATGCGTTGACGGTGGGGTACGGCTCGGAGGATGCGTACGTGCTCCTGGTGGAGCCCGATCGAACCGAGAGCTTCACCATCACCAACGTCACACCGTACTCGTTCGGTCAATTCGATCCGCAGAACTGGATGAATGTGCAGATCGTCGACCCCGCGGGCGTTGTGGTGGAGGATTGGTACAGCGCCTTGATCACGGGGGCCATCAACAACGACACCGATATCGATTGGTCCATCACGAACACCTCCGCGCAGACGGAGATCTGGTTCGTGCTGGTTCGCGCGGGTGCCTGCGTGGACTACACGATCGACTACGATCCGGGCATCTGACCCGGTCGAATCCTGCACTGGTCGTGTGCCGTCCCACCTCTGATGGCCGCACGTTGGGTGTCGAGTCCTGTGGGGACGAGCTCGTCGCGCACCGCGCCGGCGTTCTTCGGTTCGGCGGGCCCCGTTCGAAGTCGGGTGTTCGCAGCGACGCGGTTCGGAACGGATCCGGTGCCGTTGAGCGACTCGTCTCTTTGATCCGGCCGGTGCCAGAGGTCCCATCGCAGCCCGGGGTCCCATCCCAGCCGTTCTGACCGTGGAGAGGGTTTGGACCGTGCCAGCGTTCCATCGATGCTCCTGACGTGTCGTCGAGGGACCCCGTACCGACCGGCTGGCTGCGGAGCCTTGCCGGTGTTCGTAGCAGTGCCAGAGGTTCTGCCGACGCTTTCCAGAGGAGGGGGTGGAGTGGTGTTCAAACGACTCGTCTCGGTTCCGGCCTGTGCCAGAGGTGTCGTCGGCGAGAGGTGTCGTCGGCGAGGTCGTCGAAGCCGCTGTCGTTCCAGCTGGTGCCAGAGGTGTCGTTGGCGAGGGTCATTGAAGCCGCTGTCGTTCCAGCTGGTGCCAGAGGTGTCGTCGGCGAGAGGTGTCGTCGGCGAGGTCGTCGAAGCCGCTGTCGTTCCAGCTGGTGCCAGAGGTGTTGTCGGCGAGGGTCGTTGAAGCCGCTGTCGTTCCAGCTGGTGCCAGAGGTGTTGTCGGAGCCGCCGCTGTTCCAGCTGGTGCCAGAGGTGTCGTCGGGAGGTGCCGTCGACGGTCGGAACGGTGAGCCTTCTACCTGGGCTGGCGACATCTCGAATGGCGGGTGACGTCGCGCGACGCAGGGCCTCGGTGGTTGCGCTCTCGGCGCGCGCCAATAGGCCCACTGCATGGACGACCTCGTCATCACCAAGCGCATCACCATTCCGTCGGCCGACTTCGACGTCAGCTACGCACGGTCCGGTGGGCCCGGCGGCCAGCACGCCAACACGGCCGACACCCGGGTGCGCGTCCACTTCGATCTGCGCGGCACGGGTGCGCTACACCCGGCTGTGAAGCGTCGCATTCGCGAGGCATACGGGAACCGGATCAGCAAGGAGGGCAAGCTGGTGCTGACCTCCGACAGCCACCGCAGCCGTCATCGGAATCTCGAGGAAGTACGAGAACGACTGGCCAAGCTGATCCGCGGAAAGCTCCAGCCTCCCAAGAAGCGGAAGAAGACGCGGCCGAGTCTGGGCGCGAAGCGTCGGCGGATGAAGGCCAAGAAGCGCCGCAGCGAGCTCAAGAAGACGCGCGGAAAGGTCGACTGGTAGAACCGTGAGCTGAGTCGGCTATGACCGGTGCGCGCAGGCGGGGCTCTGTGCTGGTAGAGTCGGACCATGTGGTGGGTGATTGCAGCGACGGCCGCCGAGATCGCGGTTGCACCGGGTGGATCGATTCAGGACGCAATCGATTCGGCGGCTCCCGGAGACACTGTGCGCCTGCCGGCGGGCGGGTTCGTGGAGGATCTGGACATCGATACCCCCCTGACGTTGATCGGGGACGGCACGTATCTGGAGGCCTCGGGTGCGCAGGGAGCCATGCTCCGGATCAGTGCGGACGTGACGATCGAGAACATCGTCCTGGATGGCCTCTCATCTGCCCGGCTGATCCGCGTGCAGGGCGGCACCACGACGTTGAAGCGGGTGGTTCTGCGCGATGGCGACACCAGTTCGCACGGCGGACTCGTGCTGGTGGACCCCCTGGGAGGACTCACGACGCTCGGAGGTGTGGTGTTCGACTCGGGCGTAGCCTCGAGCGACGGCGGTGCGGTGTACGCCGCAGAAGGGGTCTCGGTCGAACTACGTGGCGCGATGTTCACCAACAGCTACGCCGATGACGGGGGAGCGGTCGAGGTCGAGGACGGCACGCTGCTCGTCGCAGGCTCGATCTTTCAAGGCAACGTGGCCGGGAACGCTGCGACGAACATCGGCGGTGCGGTGTCCATCGGAGACGCGTCGATGGCGAGTATCGAGTACGCGTTCTTCGAGCAGAATCATGCGGCGAACGGAGGCGGCGTCGGTGCCGACAACGGCTCGACACTCGACCTGCGCCACTCGGTGTTCCTGGGGAATGTCGCGACTGCCGTGTCCTTCGACGTGGGAGGGGGAGGCCTCCGCTGCGCTTCGAGCGCGGAGTGCACGGTCACCGACTCCTGGTTCATGGAGAACGAGGGGTTCACGGGGGCGGCCATCTCGATGTGGGACTTCGATCAGGCGACGGTCTCGCGCATCGTGGCGTGCGACAACTCCGGCGGGTTCGCGCCAGTGGCGTTCGAAGTCGGGCCCTCTCCGTCGATCGACTACTCCGTGGTCGCCAACAACGACGCGAGCCAGGACTCCGCCGGGGTAGAGGTGCAGCAGGTGACGGGTTCTGCGTTGGTCGACCATCTCACGCTGGTGGACAACGTCGGTCCGCAGGACGCCGCGGTATCGGTGAGCCAGGGGCAGGGCCTGGTCGAGCTGAAGGGCTCCCTGGTCGCGTACAACGGCTCTGCAGCGGGGGGCAGCACACCAGTCGTGCAGGGCATCGATACCGCTGCCCACAACCTGTACTGGTCGAACCTGCCCTCGAACACCTCACTTCAGGCGCCGTCGGACGTTCTCGCAGACCCACAATTGTTGCTGTCGTCTGCGTCGTGCGACCCCGCGCGCTGGTCCGTCTCCACGACGAGCCCCGCAATCGGCGCTGGCGGGATCGGCACGGATGGGACGGTCTCGACAATCGGTGCGCTCGGGAACGGTTCGTCGTCCCCCGCCGTCGAAGATGTGGATGCGGACGGCTGGCCGGGGCTGTCGGACTGTGACGACACCGATCCGGACGTCTACATCGGTGCCCCGGAGCTGTGCGATGGCATCGACAACGACTGTGACGGGTTGGTCGACGACGAGGATGGGGGTGCGGACGCTCAGCGGATGTTCGTCGATGCGGATGGGGATGGCTCGGGGGATGCGTCGCGTCCGATCTTCGCGTGCTCGGCTGGCAATGGTGTAGCGGCCTCCGCGGGCGACTGTGACGACACAGACCCCACTGTGGCTCCCGCCCTGTCCGAGGTGTGCGACGGGCTGGACAACGACTGCGACGGACTGGTCGACGACGGAGCGCAGCCGTTGACCTGGTACGAGGATGTCGATGGAGACGGATTCGGAGACTCGAACTCGACCGTCGACAGCTGTAGCGCGCCGGCGGGATTCGTGGCCGTGGGTGACGACTGCGATGACACCGACCCACTGGTGAATCCGGATGCCGACGAGGTCGGCAACGGCATCGACGACGACTGCTCGGGAGCCGTCGACGAAGGTGTGACGCCGCTCACCTGGTACCAGGACGCGGATGCGGACGGGTTTGGCGATACTGCGGTCGCAATCGACAGCTGCACGATGCCATCTGGGTATGTGTTGGCCGACGGCGATTGCGACGACGCCGCATTCGACGTGAATCCAGATGCACCAGAGGTGTGCAGCGGAGTGGATGACGACTGCGACGGTCTGGTGGACGACGCGGATGATTCCGTGGACGCCCCGGATTGGTATGCCGATGACGATGGGGACGGGTACGGCGCGGGCCTCGGAGTCGCAGCCTGCATCATGCCGTCGGGAACGGTGGCGAACAGTGCCGACTGCGACGACGCGGATGGCCAGGTGAATCCCGATGCAGCGGAAGCCTGCCCTGACGGTGTGGACAACGACTGCGACGATCTGGTGGATGCAGACGACCCCGACTACTCGGACGCCGCTGTGCTGCACTGGTTCGATCAGGACGGTGACGGGATCGGCTCGGACGGGTTGGCGGTGGAGGCGTGTTCGGGTGCAGCGCCTCCAGGCTACGTGCCGGCGTCCAACGGGTTCGACTGCGACGACTCGAACATCCTGATCAATCCGAGTGCACCCGAGATCTGCGATCTGGAGGACAACGACTGCGATCTGCTGGTGGACGACGGCCTGACGGAGTCGGAGTGGTATCCGGACAGCGATGGAGATGGGTTCGGCGATGCCAGTGCAACCCCCGTGCTGGCGTGTGGTCCGGTGGGGGCGGCTGCGGACGCGGTGATGAGCAACAGCGACTGTGACGATGCCGATGCGGCGGTGAACGGTGCTGCTGTGGAGGTCTGCGGAGACGGCATCGACAACGACTGCGATGGGGTGTCGGACGATGGAGTCGAGGTGTGGCCGGACCTCGATGGGGACGGCTACGGGGATTCGGGAGCCAGCTCCGAGCTGACCTGTACTCCTCGCCCGGACCAGGTCGAGAACGCGCTCGATTGTGACGATGCCGATGCCGGGGTGTTCGAGGACTGTGATGATCCCGAGCCCCCGACGCCCCCGGACGACCTGGACTCGGACGGGGACGGGGTGCCCGATGACGTCGACGTGAACCCGAACGATCCGGACGACGATGGAGACGGCATCGCCACGATCGCGGAGGGAACGGCCGATCTCGATGGCGATGGGACGCCGAACTACGCGGACACGGACAGCGACGGAGACGGCCTGCTGGACTCGGAGGAACGGGGGACGGACCTGGACTGCGATGGTCTCTCGGACGTGATCGACGCCGAGGATGACGGCCTGTGCCCAGCTCCGCCACATGGGTGCGGGTGTTCTGCGACCAACGGGTTCGAGGGGGCCGGACTCGGGGGGCTGTTGGTGGGTCTGATCGCGATGGGTCGTCGACGCCGGGCCTGAAGGCCCAGATGGAGTATCGGGGCCAGGACGCTGGGTGGCGACGCTCGTCATGCTCCAACGGTCGGTGTCCTGGCCGGTTCGTCGGCGGGCGACAGTCGACGCCCCCAGGAGTCGGTCCGCTCGACGACAGAACCGTGAAGCCATCGGTGGATCGTGCTCTTCGAGCGGCCGAGGGCTCGGGCCATGCGACTCTGGGTCCACCCTTGGGCCTGGACGCGTCGTAGTCGAGCCCTTCGCGCTGCTCGTGGAGGAGGGGTGGACCGGTATCGCTCGGCGACCATGCGGGTGTAGTCCTCGAGACCGGCGGAGCCTCCGTGCAGGTTCAGCAACTCCTCGGTGGTGAGCCAGTCGGGCACATCGTCACCCATGTAGGCGCTGCAGCTGCTCCAGGGTGCGAGCTCGGGGAGGTGGACGCAGCCGCTTCGCACGGGGTTGAGGTGCAGGTATGCCACCATATGCATCCAGTCCCGGTCCTTCTCGGCCACCCGGCTCTGGAACCTGCCACGCCACAACGTGCCGTCCCAACCCGGGTATCTGGCGTTGTACCTCTTTCCGAACACGCTCATGAACCACTGCATCGCCTTCGACAGGTTGGCCGACGTGCTCTCGAGGAGCAGGTGGTAGTGGTTCGACACGATCACGTATCCGTGCACACGGATCCCGAACTTCTCCGGAAGCATGGCGAGAAGCTCCAGGAACAGCGCGCAGTCCTCTTCTGAAGCGAAGATGGGCTGGCCGTGCCGAGCACGGTTGTAGACGTGGTGACGAGCACCAACGAAATCGACGCGATGTGGGCGCATGGGACCTCCTGGTGGACCCCGTCTGCAGATGTCGTGCCGGGATTGGGCGGTGCGTCACCTTCGACCTCTGGCACCAAGTGGAACGGCGGTCTCGATGGCTTCCGGTGCGGCGATGGGCGCCACCTCTGGCACCGGATGGCACGCCGCTACGGAGCGTCTACGTCGCAAGTCGCTCGTGTTTCCGGGTCAGTTGGGCGGAAGGCCGGTGAGGGGAGAGGTCTGACGGGCGCGCTTCGTCTCTGGCACGCGGGGGAACGGTGGGAGCGTTCGCACCTCTGGCACCGAGTGGAACGCAATCGTGGTTCGGCGCTCCAGAGGTGTCGGAAAGGCGTCGGAACACTGACGGCCGTCGGGTTTCCGACAGGGGGGAGGGGCACGGTTCGGAGGAGGAACGGTGGCCGCCTCTTTCGTCATCGTGAGACTGCTCACGGCATCGCCGCTGTGGAGCCACATCATCCAGGCGAGACGTGGGTCGCCTTCACCGTAGGTCTCCGTCGCTCGAGACCGTCCCCCCGGTCTCCTATGGTGCAACAGACCCTCGAGGGAGAGCGCACGCCGGGAGGCACTCTCGTGACACGTCTCCTACGTTCGACAACGGAGTGCGGATCCGACGATAGGGTAGTGGCATGTCCGACCTGGCACACAACCTGCTGGTGATCAGCGATCTCCACCTCGGGGAGGACCTGTTCCGTCTCCCAGGCGAGGACGCGTCCATGGTCGAGGCTCCCGAGCCGGCGAACCCGGACAGTCCCGTTCCCGTCGAGTCCGCGGTCGAGCAGACCGAGCGCGCGTTGACGGCCTTCGTCGTTCACTACACGCAGTTCCGCATGGAGGGCCGTCCCTGGCGGTTGGTCTGCAATGGCGACATGATCGACTTCCTCCGCATCGCCATCTCCCCCGACGACGAGGGCCTCGAAGCCACCGAAGACGACCGCCTGTACGGGTTCGGCGCGACCCCCATGGCGGCCCGCGCCAAGCTCCGCCGGGTCTTCGTGCGCCACACGTCGTTCTTCGAGGCGCTGGCTCGGTTCGTCGGAAGGGGGAACGAGCTGCATCTCGTCGTGGGAAATCACGACGCCGAGCTGCACTGGGAGGAGGTCCAGGAGGACTTCGCCTCGGAGATCGACCGGTTGTGGCGGGAGGCTACGGGTGAGGGGTCGATCCGCGACCGCATCGTGTTCCATGCGTGGTTTCACTACGAGCCGGGAGTGGCGTGGATCGAGCACGGCCATCAGTACGATGCGTTCTGTAGCTTCGAAGACCCGTTGGCACCGGAGGACGCGGACGACCCGAAGACGCTGGAAGAGAACCTGGGGACGGCCGCGATGCGGTACCTGGGGAACCACCTGCCGGTCGATCCCGATGCAACGGCCGACCTCTCGTTCGTGGAGTACCTGGCGCTGATCTGGAACGCTCGCAACGACGACGCCTTCAAGTTCGTTCGTGGGTACTGGGCCGTCGTGCGTACGATGGGTGCGCAGTGGCTCAAGCGCGTGCGGAATCCGGGCCGGTACCTGGAACGACGAAAGCTCCGGAAGGCGCGGATGGCGTCGATCGGTGCGAAGGTCGGGATGAAGGGGGAGACGCTCGCGAAACTTCACAAGCTGCGTCGCCCACCCGCGTTCATCTCCTTCATCGGATTCGTGCGGTCGGTGATGCTCGGTCGTCTGGTCACCACCTTGATGCTGATCGCGCTGATCCCCCTCGCAATGCTGGTCCTTCCATGGCCATGGAGCGCGTCGGTGGCGATGTTCGCTACGGGCGTGGTCCTGGGGCTGCACGTCTGGCTTGCGGAGGGTCGCGACAACGTCGACCCCTCGGATCACATGCGCAAGGTGGCCGGGAGGATTCGCAAGATCTCGAAAGCTCCCGTGGTGGTCTTCGGGCACAGCCACATTCCGCTCGCGCATCGTCTGCCCCATCGTGGCTGGTACTTCAACACCGGAAGCTGGGCTGGAGGCTCCGAGCGCTCGTACGCGTTCACACATCTGGTGGTGAAGCGGACGCCGGATGGCATCCGCTCGGCCCTGTGTCGGTGGGAAGCGGGAGAGAGCCGCGAGCTTCGGGCGGAGATGACCTCGGTCCGACGACCTGTTCCGCATCTTTCCGCGGGCTACTGATGAACCGGAAGCAGCCCTGTCCCTGTCACAGCGGGCTGGCGTACGGCAGGTGTTGCCAGCCTGTTCATCGAGGGGCTGACCGGTCGCCAGAAACCCTGATGAGGGCTCGGTTCTGTGCCTATGCGCTGGGGAAGACCCGCTTCGTCATGGACACGACTCACGACCCTCGCCAGGATCGGGACGTCTGGCGGTCGGAGATCAAGCGCTTCTGCACGGAGACGACGTTCGCCGGACTGTCGATCGATGCCGTAGAGGTGGAGGACGGGGTGGGTTGGGTGACGTTCACCGCCACGCTCCGGCAGGGTGGCCGGGATGCCAGCTTCACGGAGCGGTCTCGGTTCGTACGGACGGATGCGTGGCGGTACGCGGACGGAGAGCGCCTGCCGACTCCTTGAGGCCCAATCGGAGCCTGGGCTCGTGAGAAGACCTGGCAGATGTGAAGAGTCGGGCGCGGGTGTACTCGGGAGACGTCCTCGTCGCGAAGGGTCACGACCTCTGGCACCAGGTGGAACGTGTGCAACATCTGCCTCGGGACCTCTGGCACCGCTTGGAACGGGGAACGTCTGGCACCGCTTGGAACGTGGAACGTCTGGCACCGCTTGGAACGTCTGGCACCGCTTGGAACGTCTGGCACCGCTTGGAACGTCTGGCACCGCTTGGAACGTCTGGCACCGCTTGGAACGTCTGGCACCGCTTGGAACGTCTGGCACCGCTTGGAACGTCTGGCACCGCTTGGAACGTCTGGCACCGCTTGGAACGTCTGGCACCGCTTGGAACGTCTGGCACCGCTTGGAACGTCTGGCACCGCTTGGAACGTCTGGCACCGCTTGGAACGTCTGGCCCCGCTTGGAACGTCTGGCACCGCTTGGAACGTCTGGCACCGCTTGGAACGTCTGGCACCGCTTGGAACGTCTGGCACCGCTTGGAACGTCTGGCCCCGCTTGGAATGGACCTCTGGCACCGCCTGGAACGCTCCGGCACTGAGTGGAGCGCTCCTCTTGGAACGTCTGGCACCGCTTGGAACGTCTGGCACCGTGTGGAACGCTCGCTGATCTGAGCGACCATGCACCCGTGGCGACCGATTCATCTGAGGTGTTGGCGGGGTTCCGTCTGATCGAGCCCGCGGGCGCGGGGGCCATGGGTGAAGTCTGGCGCGCCGAGCACGTCCAGACCGGTTCGCCCGTCGCCATCAAGCGCTTGCCCAACCCCGGTGGTGTCGACGGGGATCGGCTGCGTGCGCTTCAGGACGCCGAGCTTCGCGCCACCGCCCTCCTCGATCATCCCCAGATCGTCCGCATCGTCGACACCGGGTACGAGTCCAGCAACACCACCTGGCAGACGTTCGGAGCAGACGAGAGTTTCGACGCCGAGGCCCGATGGATGGCCCTCGAGTGGTGCGGCGGAGGAACCCTCGATACCGCCCTGCGACACGCACGCACCGCATGGCCGACCCTCGAGAGTGCAGTGCTGGCCGTGCTGAACGCACTCGCGCACGCCCACGCTCGGGATGTCGTCCACCGAGACGTGAAGCCCGGAAACATCCTGCGGGACGAGGCTGGCGGGTGGCGGCTGGCCGACTTCGGAGTCGCGAGAGTGGAACGGCGTGCGGTCAGCGAGATTGCAGGGTCGCCGGTGTACATGGCGCCAGAGATGTTTCGCCCCGACCCCGAGGTGCAGGGCGCGGCGTCGGACCTGTACAGCCTCGCGTGCACCGTCTGGGAACTGGTCGCGGGCCAGGCTCCGTTCGAAGGGACGACCCGGGAGCTGTTCGACCAACATCGCCATGCGCCGCTGCCGGTCCTCGAAGCGCGGTTTCCGGTCCCGGCCGGGCTGGAACGCTGGATGGTCCGGTTGCTCGCCAAGGATCCGGACGACCGTCCCGCGTCTGCGGCAGAGGCGCGCTTCCTGTTCGAGAACCTCCACCGCCTGGATCAGGATCCCGTGTTCGTTCCGCGCATACCCTCGAGTCGACCCCAGCAGCGAGGGCGCGATCGACGCCTTCGGGATGCGGGGATCTCGCTGGTCGCTCACCGGGAACCCCCGCTGCTCGGGCGCGATTCGGAGGTCGAGTCGTTGTGGGCACGGCTGAACGAGGTCCGGGAACGGCGGACCCCGTACGTGGTGGTGCTGACCGGGCCCGAAGGGGTGGGCCGGACACGGGTGGCCCGTGCGCTTGCGCGGGAAGCACACGCGCGCGGATTCGGTCCGACAGCGCACATCCGACTCGAAGGCGCAGGGCTGTTGCCGCTGGAACACGGGTTCGATGGAGCGAACGCCGCGGCCGTGCGCAGCTGGTCGGGCGACCGGGTGGGTGTGGTGGTGCTCGACGACCTCGAGGATCCGCCGACGGCGCGCGCCATCGCCGACCTGGTCGTCACAGCAGGGGGGCCGGTCCTGTGGTTGATCACGGCCGGTTCGGTGCCCGCCTCACTGGTGAAGCGACTCCCCGAAGAGGACTGGGAGGAGATGGCGCTGCGGCGCTCGGAGCACGTCTCGGCGATCCTGGAGCAGACGCTGTCTCTGGAACCCGCGCTGAACGCGAAGCTGACACGGGAGGCGGCGGGTCTGCCCGGGGTGGCCCTGGCTCGCGTGACCGAGTGGGTCGAACACGGGGGCCTCGTGCCGTCCGAGGGCGGATTTCAGCTGCAGTCCCGACCTCGAGAAGCTCCGAGGCTGGAGCTGCCGGAGGAGACAGAGCGGGCACTGGAGTTGGCGGCGGTGGCAGGCGGGCGTGTCCCGGTGGACGGGTGGCTCGCAGCGGTGGAGTCGGTGGGGGGGCGCATCGACGGTGCGGCGCTGTCGGAGCTGATGGCCTCGGGTGCCGCGCGATACGAACGGGTGGGGCGGGAGCGGGTCCTGGTGTTGGCGTCTGGTACCCGCCTGGACGAGTGGACGGCATCCGGACTCGAGAACGCGGCGCTCGGTCCAGCCTGTCGTGCCCTGATCGAAGCGCTGGATGCGACGGATCCGCGACGTGGATTGCTCCAACGCGCGCTGGGAGACCCCGTGGAGGCGGCGAGAACTCTGGTGGCTTCGGCGGCGCGTGCTCGGAGGGACGGAGACCACGGGTACGCCCTGGTGCTGGTCCGGGAGGCGCTGTCGACCTGTTCGCGGACCGTAGCCGACGAAGCGGAGGCTCGACGCGTGACCTGGGCCGGCCGCAACCTGATGGCCGCGCTGCGCATCGAGGTCTGGCAGCTGGATGGTGTGCTCCGAGACCTGATGGACTGGGAGAGTGAGCTCCACCTGGCACCCGTTCGCCAGCGTGCGACCTACTGGATCCGGCGCGGCACGGTCCTGCGGTATCGGGGACGCCACGCTGCGGCGTTCGAGGCGTTCGATCGCGCGAGGGCGGTCATCGAGCGGGACGAGCGTCGGTCGGAGGGGCCCCGACTCTCGGACGCGGTGCGGTCGACCGTGTTGAGGGAGGCGGCGAGCCATCTCGTCACGATGGGCGATGTCCAGGCGGCGACCCCTCTGCTGGAGCGCGCGTACGAACTGGCGAGTGACGACCCGGAGGTGGCGTACGCCTGCCTGTCGCTGGGTCGGGTCGACGCGTTTCACGGCCGGCACGACGCGGCACTCGCGCGCTACACAGAAGGGCTGGCGGCGGCGGACCGGGCCGGAATGGCGGTGACCTCGGTGAATCTGCTCTCGATGCTGGGTGAGGGGTACAGCCGGGCGGGAGAGCAGGACAAGGCGCTGTACATGCATCAGCGCGCGGTCGAGCGGGCACGAGACCTGCCGGGGTTCGACGGGGTGATGCTCGAGCTGAACCTGGAGGCGACGCAGGTACGGAGGGGGGCGTTCGAAGCGGTGCTGCGCCGGCTCGACGAGCTGGCGTTCGACCCGCGCGTGCGACGGCTGGCGATCGGCCGCGTGGGGGTGGCGCTCCTGCGGACGGCGGCACTGGCGGGGGCTGGAGAGTGGGCGCGGTTCCCCGATGCGGTGGACGACTTCCTGGGATTCCTGGAGAAGCACGACAAGCTGATGGACCCCGACTTCGTGGCGTTCGCGCGGGACTCGATGAAGCGGGCCGAGGCAGAGGGCGTCCCGGATGCTGCACGAGCAGCCGCGCGCGAGATGCTCGAGGCCACCGAGGCACGAGGGTCCTGACGGCCAGGCGAACGCTGCAGGCGACATGCGCGAAGGCGAGCTCGCACACTGCGGAGGCCATCTCGAAATCTCCGTGAGCGGTGTCCCAGAGCGCGTTACGCGCGGTCATGCCGGAGTTGCTCGAGATTCCCGCACGCTACCTCCTGCTGCTGTCGCGGGGCACGGCACTGTGGATGGTGCTGTGCGGAGCGGTCGGTGCGGGCGCCCTCTGGGCCTGGCGTCGTTCGCCGCAGCTCGATCGGCGGGTGGCCTGGGCGTTCGTGGTTCCGGCGCTGCTGCTGGGTCTGTACGCCCTGGTCAGCCAGGCAGCGGTGTTCGATGATGCGTACATCTCGTTCCGCTACATCGACAACTGGTTCCGCGGGAACGGGCTGGTGTTCAACGTCGGCGAGTACGTCGAGGGCTACAGCAATCCGCTGTGGGTGGGGTTGGTCGGGCTGATGCACGGGGTCACGGGCCTCGAGATCCCGCTGTCGGCCCTGGTGCTCAACGGAGTCGTGTACATCGGGCTCGTTGCAGCGACGGTCGGCGTCTCGTTCGAGCTGGCGGGGCCTTCCGCGCGGCCACTGCCCATCGCAGCCGCGGTGGTCGCCGCAGACCGGGCCGTGGCTGCGTTCGCCACCACGGGCATGGAGACCCTTCTCGGAGCGCTGCTGGTCGTGCTGGCCGCCTGGTGTCTCGCACGGAAGCCCACTCTCCGGATGGCGGCGTTGGCGGGCGTCCTCCTGTCCCTGGCGGTCGTTCATCGTCTCGACCATGCCGTGTTCTGGGTGGCCGGGGGGCTCGCGGTGCTCTCGATCCCCACAGCCGACGAGGGCTGGGTCGGACGCGCGAAGGCGGCACTGGCCTACGGTGTCCCGGTGGTCCTGGTGCTGGTTCACCTGGGCCTGAAGCATTGGTACTACGGTGACATCCTGCCCAACACCTACTACGCGAAGTCCGCCGAGGACTGGGCGGTCGCGCGGGGGATGGTGTACTTCACCACCTACCTGTTCGGGTCGCATGGGTGGATGGCGCTCCCGTTGCTGGCACTCGGGGTCTGGCGGTCGATCGTGCCGCCCTCCGGAGCCCCGCGGAACCGGGCGTTCGGCGTGTTCGTGCTGCTCTCGGCGGGCGCGTGGTGGCTCTACATCCTCAAGGTCGGGGGCGACTTCATGTACGCCCGCTTCTGCCTTCCCGCGTTCCCCCTGATGATGCTCGGGGCCGAGGCCGGAATGCGCTCCATCGTGCGTCCTGGTCGGCAGCTGGTGGCCTTCGCGGTGCTGGCGGCCATGCTGGGTGGGCTGAGAATCATGCCGCAGCGACGCACCTGGGGGCAGGCCGACGAGAACACCGTCTACCCCGTCATCGGGTTGTTCCCGGTCGAGATCGAGCATCCCAGCTGGCGGGAAGGGCAGTTCTTCAAGGAGGTGTTCACCGATCGCGGACACGAGGTCTACATGGCCAGCTGCTGCATCGGCATGGTCACCTACTACTCGCGGCAGAGGATGCTCGACATCCACGGTCTGACCGATCGCGAGACCGCGCGGAAGCCCCGCAAGCGCGTGGGTCTCGCCGGGCACGACAAGTCCGCGTCGCCCATCGAGGTCCGTCGCCGTGGCGTCGAGATCGCACGGTGGGGCAATCGCGACCCCCTGCCGTTCCGGCCGGTGACCCGCCTGCGCTTCCCCGGGAAGTCCAAGCGCGAGCTGCGTCGCACCTACTCGGTGGTGAACTGGACGCCGCGGCTCATGCAGATCATCCGCAAGGTGCCAGAGGTCAAGCGGGGGCGGATCCAGCCGGCCATCGACTCCTACCTGGAGGGGATCGATGGCCGTCCCGTGCCAGAGGTCCGTCAGCACCTGTTCTTCCTGGATCTGCTGTACTTCCGCCACTGGGGAGACCCCGCGCGGCGGGAATCGTTCGAGGCGTTCCTGGAGTCGAGCGAGGGAACGCCCGGGGACTCGGCGGGGCAGCCGCCATGAGCGCGCTGCAGGTGCCAGAGAAGCGGCCATGCCGTCGAACGCACCCCACTGGACGGGGCCGATGGCGGTGAGACATGCTACGGTGCCGCGTCGCCGGGAGGTCCCATGCGCATCCAGACCGCACTCTTCTCACTCGCCTTCGTCCTGTCCGCCTGCACCAAGGGTTCGGAACCTCCCACCGAGGAGGAGTCCGACACCGACACGGATGCCGATGCGGACGCCGATACCGACGCCGACACCGATTCCGACTCGGATGCCGACACAGATGCAGATGCGGACACGGATGCGGACACAGACACCGACATCGATACGGACTCGGGTGGCGGCGGCGGGTCCGGTGGTGGCGGCGGTTCCGGCGGCGGTGGCAACACCGGGCTGCTGATCTGCAACGACGACGCGCAGGAGCCGAACGACGACATCACCACGGCCATCGCGTCCACCGGCGATGTCGACCTCGTGGCCTGCCTGGTCAGCCCGGACTTCTGGTCGCTCGACGTCCCGGACGGCGAAGCCGTGAACATCACCCTCACCGACTACTCGGGCAACGGCGACATCGACGTCAACCTCTGGGATGCGACGTCTGGCGCACAGCTGGCGAACAACGTCTCCCTCAGCGAAACCGAGAACGTCGGCTGGGTCAACAACACGGGTGCCTCGGCAACGGTCGCTTTCGAGGCCTTCCTGTGGGGTGGTGCGCCTGTCGGGCAGGCCAGCTACGACTGGACCTCCACCACGCTGAACTGCGACGACGCCCTGGAGCCCAACGACACGTCGGCGACCGCTTCGGCCACCGTCGGCGCCACCGATCTGGTCGCCGCCGATGCCGATGACGACTGGTTCTCGGTCACGGTTCCGCCGTCCAACCAGCTCGACCTCGATGTGTTCTACGCCTCGGCGGACGGCGAGATCGACATCGAGATCCAGAGCGCTGGAGGGGCCGTGCTCGAGACGGGTGTGCAGGGCACCGATACCGTCGCAGCCACCTGGTTCAACGGTTCGGATCAGGACGTCGAGGTCTTCGTGCGCGTGTTCAACGACGGGGGCGGGGTGTGCATCGGCTACGACTACGCCGCGACGCTCACCGAGCTGGACTGCACGGACGACGGCTTCGAGGACAACGACAACCTGGTGGGCTCGGTCGCGCTCCCCTACGGCGTCTACCCGATGCACGTGAAGCTCGGCGATGCCGACTGGTTTGCGATCGACGTCGCTTCCGGCGGTGTGAGCCAGATGTCGCTCACGGTCGACCCCGCGTTGATCGACGTCGATGTCACGTTGCGGGACGGAAGCGGCACGGAGCTCGCCGACGGCAACCCCCTGGCCTGGGCCAACCCGAGCGTCGACGAAGAGACCGTCTACCTGGGCATCGAGCCGACCAGCGGATCGTGCGCGGACTACGAGCTGATCATCGAGGACATCACGCCGGATTGCACGCCCGACGCCCTCGAGGACAACGACGACATCGCATCGGCGGTTCCCGCCGTGGCCGGTTCGTACAACGCTGCAGACGGCGACGGCGACTACTTCACGCTGGACGTCCCGATCGACTTCATCGCCCGCGCCTCGCTCGGGTCGAACGAGGCCTTCAGCGACCTGTCGGTCACCCTGTACGACGACACGGGTGCCACGGCCGACACCGATATGACGGGGCCCACCTACGGGGTGCAGGCGCAGAACACGACGGGGGTCGACACGACGATGGTGATCGGCATCGAAGCTCCGCAGTCGGGTGCATCGTGCGTGCCGTACGACGTGCAGTTCCAGGCGGTGGAGTGCGATCTGGCGGATGCGCTGGAGCCGAACGACGACATCCCGACGGCCACGGTGGGCTTGCTGGAGCCGGAAGACACGGTGATCAACCCGTCGAACGACGACTACTACAACCTGGGCACGATCGCGGACGGCCAGACAGTCTCGGCGGTGATGACGTTCGTGGACGACTGGGGCGACATCGACCTGACGCTGCTCGACGTGACGACGGGCGCCCAGCTGGACGGCTCGTTCAGCGTCAGCGACGAGGAGTCGGTGGAGTGGACGAACGACACGGGTGCCGACGTCGAGGTGGTGGCGCGGGTGTACTTGTTCAGCGGCACGTGCAACAACCCGTACGACCTGGATGCGCAGATTCAGTAGTGCGCTTGCGCGGCGAGACGCCGGGAATAGGTGCGGGAGCACGCCCCCGTAGCTCAGTGGATAGAGCAACTGATTCCTAATCCGTAGGTCGGCCGTTCGAATCGGCCCGGGGGTACTTCCGTTCTCGTGAGTGTGAACACCGTTCGCGTAGGCACGAGAACGACGGGTCGATCGTGGGCGCCGTCCGAAGCGGCGGCGCCACTCGGCCCGGCTCGCGTCCTGTTCCGCCGGCGGCATGAAGGCGTCGACCTGATCGGAGGGCCGCGGGACGGGTGCGCCGGCAACCGTCGGGGGCTCGGGGGCAGGGCGGCCGGGGAGCTCGTCGGGGTGTGCCGGTTGCGGCCCGATGCGTAGACCGCCGCCGGGCAGGTCGACGACGCGCAGACCGAGCCGACGCCACCAGGGGCCCAGGCCGTAGAGCTTCGTCTGTGGCGGGGTGGGGTCGGGCTCTACCACCCGCGGCCGTTCCTTCTGCCGCAGCCAGCGGGTGAAGGCCCGGCGATCGCACCAGCGCCACGCATCGCCGTACACCCGTTCGCGATTCAGCGTGTGGAGCTCGTAGCGCTTGCCCGCCTCCGCGAAGGATGCGCCCGCGGGCAGGTCGTCGGGCGTCACGTCCGCGACGCCGTCCGTGTTCCCCGGCGACTCGGGGTCGGGCTCGAGCATCCCGACCAGGGCCCGCCGGTCGTCGGCGCCCGGGTAGAGCTCCCACCCGCGCGCGGTCGGGCCGGCGTGCATCTGGGCCAGGGCGCCAAAGGGCTGGCACCGCCTCATGCCCTTCAACAACCACTGCACCTGCGGATCGTCCCAGAATGCTGCGTCGGCTTCCTTGCCCACCTTGCTCACGTAGGCGTGCACCTTCGCGAGGTAGCGGGCGATCACCTCGACGCCGCGCTCGTCCCGTTCGATAGCGAGGACATCGTGCCCGCCCACCTCTCCGACAGACGGTGCCCCGTCGTCGCCGAGCTCGCACAGACCCGGCGCGTCGGGGTGCTTCGTGTCGTAGGAGATCCGCCGTTGCAGCTCCCGACACCCGCGGATCTCCTCTGGACTGCGCGGCGGCCGCACCCGGCGACCGTGCCGCGCCATCGGGCGCCAGACATCGAGGGCCCCGGGCGTGCCCAGCTCGACATGGATGGGCAGGTCGTCGAGGATGGCCCGGAGGGCGGAGAGCTTCGGCCGCCCGGATGGAGTCCAGCGACGGGACGGTGAGAGCCCGATGATGTCGAAGGCGCGGTTGAGCCGGTCGATCGACCAGCCGTAGGGGTACCAGCGCCGGCGGATCAGGAGCATGTGTGCGTGGCACCAGATCCCACCGTCGTCCCGTGGGATGGCCTCGACGACCACGATGCCGCCCGCCCAGGTCTGCGGACGGATCCCGCATTCCTTCCGTCCCTCGAGCATCCCGCGACAGAGCGTGTACACGCGCTGGCGCCAGCGGCGGAAGTCCTCCGGCGTCCGGACGGTCCCGGTGCTGCCCACCGTGAAGAACTCTCGCGCCCACCCTTTGCGCAGCGGCGCCGCGAGCGCCGGGGTGTACCTCGACACCGCTCGCCACTGCGCGCCCCTCGAGCACGCCTGACAGGGACGGGTGTTGCATCCCAGGGGCTTCACCAGGATGCCGCCATCCTCTTCCCTCTGAAACAGCCCGAACGTGCACTTGCAGCGGTCGCGCGCTGCTCGCAGCGACGGCCACCAGCCGGGCGGGGGCTCGTCGTCCCGGGTGCTCTGTTCGACCTTCCGACCGTTGCAGGCGCAGCACCGACCGGTGGGGCGGCCCTGCTCGTCGGCGCACGACGGACAAGCCTCGCCCAGGGCGTCGACCCGCTCGCCGTCGCAGGTCGGACACTGGCCCGTGGACTCATCCTGTTCCTCGTCCCAGCAGACGCGGCAGGGGCCGGGGTGCTTCCGCGGGAGCTTCGGCGGTCGCCACGCAATGAGGTCCCAGTCGGACGCGGGGATCTGGAGGAGGGGCACGGTCAGCCCGTCGACGACCCGCGCGTCGGGTGATGCGGAGCCGGTCCCCTTGCAGGCTCGACAGCGACCGCCGTCGACCTTGCCAGCGCCGCGGCACATCCAGCAGCGCCCGACCGTCTGCCCACGGGCCTCGCGCCAGTCGTCGCCCGACCAGCCCGCCAGCCACCAGCGGATCCCCCAGCGAGCCAGCGCCGCTCCCTTCGCGCTGTCGGCTTGTCGGAGCTCGAACCGGAGCCACGACGGCGCGCCGGCGACGTCGGCGACGGCGGCCAGGTGGGCACCCTCGCGTGCCCAGTCGCGGTCCATGAGCGCGCCCATGGGTCGGTCGCACACATCGCGGAGGGTCTGACGGGCCGCTTTCGGGGCCGTGTTCACGTAGACAGGCACACGACCTCCTGACTCCGGCGACCTGCACGTCGGCTCTTCGCGTCGACGAAGGGCTCGAACGGCAACCAGTCCGCGCCTTCGTTCTCACAGACGATGACCTGACCCCGTCGAGACCTACACCACGCGCCGAGGTGCTCGAAGTCGAGCCGCTCGGAGCCGAATCGATAGTGTGAGCCTGCAACCTGGTACGGCGCATCCACGAACCAGTCGGCGACGATGTCCGGCGCCGAGCTGTAGTCCCCCTCCAACAGGCGCCAGTGCCGAATCGCTTGCACCTGACTCGCGATGCGCTCTCGGGCCGCTGGTCCCCAGAACTGCCGGGCGTAGCGGCCGCCGCGGCCCCAGGCGGAGAGCTTGCGGTTCGGCGAGGTCCCGCCCCGTTGACACCAGAATCCCACCAGATGCGCGGCGCCCGGAGGCCAACCACGCTTCTCGAGCTCGAGCTCTGCAACGACGCCCGACGGCGGCAGGTCTGGCATGGCCAGAACCTCGAGCGGCGTGGCAGTCATCAGGAACCGCCAGACCGCGGCGATCACCGGGTCGCGCTCCACCAGCAGCACGTCACGCCGCCAGTGCCGAAGGGCGTAGCCCGCACTGCCGGCGAACGGCTCGACCAGGACGGCGTGCCGTGGTTCCGGATATCGCCTCGCGATCCGCCACTTACCGCCGTAAAAACTGAAGAACGGTCGCAGGCTCATCGCAACGCTCTTTCCCATCGCCACTTCACGCAGGAAGGCGCTGCGTCGCGGCGCTCGCGAGCGACTCGGTCCCACAGCCCGCCGCCGGCGGGGCCCATGTTCCGCCATCCAGCCCTCGCTGGGCAGCGTGTAGGTGATGATCCGATGACCCCCCATCGCTCGCCAGGTCCGGGCCGCGGCACCCAGCAGCGCCGAGCACGCATTCGTGGTGCCATCGGTTGCAAGCCGGGTGACCTCCGCCGTCAACCCGTCGTCGAGGTGTCGCGCTACAGGTCGCCCCACAACACACACGCCGACCACGCATCCAGCGGCATCCTCTACAGCCAGGATGTACCGGAACCCCTGCGGACGCGGGTGGTGCCGATGGTGCCGCCGGATGAAGTCGAACGCTTCATCGCGTGTTGATGGGCGCACGGTCAGCATGTGTCGTCGGCGTGGATCGGCGACGCGTCGTCACCTGGTGTGCGCGACGTGTCGTCGGAGTCCGACCGCTGGGCGGACTCGAGCATCGACCAGGCCCGCGACCCCGCACCGGTGCCGCCGAACAGGTCCTCGAACGTGTCGCCCGGTCGGAGCCCGACGAGCTCGAACAACCACCACCAGAACTCCCCGGGCTTCGCGCCGACCAGGCGCCGGCGTTCGGTCCGCCGGGGTCTCGCGTGATGGTCGAGGACGTCCGGCGTCCAGTCGTCTCGCCGTTCCTGTCGTCCACCTGAGTACAGGACGGGTTCCCACGCGCGGCGGGGCCGGTGCGAGACGCCAGGACGGGCGCCGCGCTTCCACACGGCGATGCGCACTCGACGGCCCCGAGCATCGAACAGCCGGGGAGGGGTCGTGCCGCCACGCACCTCGAGGTGCGACAGCAACCACGGCAGCGCCTCCGCCGATGTCGACAGCGCCCAGGCGTCGGCTTCCTGCAGGCGCGCCAGCAACGCGACGTGATCGACCTCGCCGTCGAACTCGGGCTCGTCGCCGTAGTAGCGACGCGCCAGCCCTGGATACGGCGGGTCGCCGTAGCGAAAGCGGAGAGGGCGCGCGGCTCGAGCACGACGACGCATCCCCTTGCGGAATCGATGCGCGGCCTGTCGGCACCGCTTCGAACACCACCGGGCGTCTCGTCGAGACGTCGCCTCGAGGGCTGCACGACACCAGCCGCACTGCCTCATGTGTCGTCGTCCTGGATCGCCGACGCGTCGTCGAACGCCGGCCGCACCCTCGGCGGTCGTCCTGGACCGAACCCGGACGATCGGCCCGTTCGCCGCTCGACTCGCCGTTCGTGGGTCTTCCACCACCGCCGTGCGCGCGCCACGTGGGTGCTGTTGCACCCCTTTCCCGGGTTGGGGTGCTCCCACCGTGGGCCGTGCTCGGTTCGTCGACGCCCTGCCTTTCCGGGGCGCCGGTGGTTCTTGCGGTTGCTCATGCCAGGTCCCGCAGCATCGCGAGCACGCGGCCGTAGGCCCGTGCTTCGGCCTTCGACTGGCGAGCCGATGCCGGGCACGACGACAGGATGCGGCGCGCCTGGTCTTCTGCGGCGCGCTTGCGCCGCTCGACGTTGCGAATCACGGCCAGCACCTCGCCCTGGGCGAGTTCGCGGCCCTTCTCGACACCACGTTCGAATGCGTGCACCGATACCGGCGGCTTCTGCGTCACCTGCATCACGCACCCCCGCCCGCGTTGCGCTTCGGCTTGAGCCGCGCGACCGGCCGACGCCGCCCGGGCGAGCTCACGACCAGGGCGCCACCCGGGGTCGTCGTCGCGCGGGCGAGCACCCGGGCCGCGCGGTTCCTTCCTGGGAACCGGTCATCGTGGACGACCTCGACCAGGTCCCCGCACAGGTACGGCAGCCCGTTGCAGTCGTGAGCCCCGGTAGCGGGCGAGTCCAGCAGGACCGCACGCCGCGCGTCGATGCGGCGCGCCCACATCGATTCGTCGCCAACGTTGATCCGCATGTCCGCCGAGCGAACACCATCCCGCCGTGCATTCTCGAGCACGTCGGCGGGCACGCTCGACGGCGGAGGGTCGCCGGTCGGCTGCACGGGCATGTGGGCCCGCTCGTCGAGCAGGGCGGCGTGGACCTCTTCGAGTCGCCGCCGGATGCTGTCGAGCCGCCGGGCCTCGGTCAGACCGAAGGCCGCCGGATGGAGCTCGGCCAGGTCGGCGACCTCGCGGGCCGCCAGGTCCAGCCGGGCGACGCACGACCGACCGTGGTGTCGCAACAGGCGCTCACCCACGTGCCACCTCCGTCGGCTTCGCGCCAACGCCCGGACATCCCCACACGATCGCGAGCGTCACCCGCGGCGCATTCTGGGGAGCGGACCGCACCGTCGCCGTGTAGCCCTTGAGTCGGAGCCGCTTGGCGAGCAGCGTCGCCACTTCTCGCGGATATGGGCCGCCGCGCGTCATGCGAACGTCGAACGTGCACCTCGTGTCGCCCTGGTTGGCAGCGCCGGTGATCCTCTCGATCACGGAGGCCTGGAGCTTGTTCGCGGCACCTTCGACGGTGTCCGCGTGGCGTTCGCGGGCCGCCTTCGCGACGTGGGCGACCTCGGCCGCCGGCATGAACGGGGTTGTCTTCTCGATATCGGGCATTCGTTCGTCTCTCGCAGGGTTGTTTCGGGTGAAGAACGCTAGTAGAGACCTGCGGTCTCTACGGTTGAAAGGGGATTTTCACGACAAACGGGGCCAGGAGCACAGGAAGCCACGCTTCGTGGGGCGCGCGACGCCCCGGCGCGACGCGGCATGTGCCGCCAACGACGCACAGGCGACCCGCCCCACTCGTCGGAGCCTGTCCCTGCGCCTCGCATCGACGCGCGCCCGCCGGGTAGATGTGGCCGATGTCGAGCGCGCCCGCGCTGACCCACCGGACGACACCGCGCGGGCATGTGGTTGGAGCCGCCAGGCAGGTCACGGCAGCACCCCGTTGCGCGGCCAGTCGCCGTCGTAGCCGGGGCGGTAGACGATCAGGACCGAGGGCGCCGGCGCGGACTGCGGACGGCCGTGCTTGTCCTTGCGGGGCTCCCCGGTCAGCGGGTCGAGGAAGGACACCCGCCCGGGTTTCCACAGGATGTCCGCAGCGCACATCCCCAGGCGCCGCGTCGGATTCTTGGGGTCGCGCGCCAGGACGTGCAGCCACCACCACCGGGTGTCCGTGCGGGCGAACACGAGCAGGGCGACCACGACGCCGTGTTGCTCCGCTTCGGAGCGCGCCACCTGGGCAAAGCGCCCGGCCTGGGAGTAGGGGGGATTACACCAGACCGGACGCCCGCCCGAATGGGCCGACCAGGACGCCGTGAGCGCGTCCCGACGTCGGGGCTCGGGGTGGTCGGGACCGAGGTACGCCGCGACCTTGCGGTTGCACGCCAGGGCCGCCGCGTCGAGCCCCCAGGATTCCACCTCGAGCAGGGCCGACACGTCGGCGAACAGAGCCAGAGGGGTAGCCCACCGGTCCTGGTCCGAGTCTGCCCCCGCGCCCCCCGACCAGAGGGCGCCCTGATTCCACGCGGACGTCACAACGACGCCCCGATCAGGCCTGCATCACGGAGCCCATACAGGCCGCGGGGATGGCCGGGTCGGCGGGCACCTCTGTCCACCGACCCGGCCCGGGTGCACATCCCTCCACGGACCCGTGCACCCGTTCCGCCGCTCCCGCGAATCGTGTAGAAGCCCATCACGCCGCCTGCGGTTCGTTGTCGAACAGGTGGTAGGCCATGACCTCGACGGCCTGTTCGGCGCGCTCGATGTCGTGGCCGACGAGCTCCATCGCCGCCGCCCACAGCCGGTCGCCAACCTCCCGGGACAGACCCAGGGACAGACACAGGCGGATGCGGGCCGCCTCTTCCTCCGGACGCTCCGGAGCGCAGAACGCGATCACCACGCCGCCACCCGCGCAGGAACGGTGGGGATCCGGACCGGCGTGCCGGTGTCGTCGGGGTCCCAGTCGTCGGGGTGGGTGTCGGGCTGCGGATGCATGATCGACCTCTCGATCTCGAGGATGTCGGGCCGCTCGGCGGCGACCAGGGCGCGGTGCGCCAGGGAAACGGCGTGCTCGTCGTAGAGGTGCCCGGAGCCCGCCGGCATCCAGCCAGCGACCAGGGCGCGGTGGGCGGCCTCGACCCGATGTCGCTCGACGTCGACCGCGACGCGTAGCGCTGCGTTCTCCGCGTCGAGACCCGCGAGACGCCAGGCAAGGCCGTACGCGACGGCCACTGTGATGCAGAGCAGAGCGAGGGTCATCGCGGCACCACCAGGGCGCCGGCGGGGTCGATTCCGCGGGTGTCGTCCGCGCCGGTCTTCGACAACAGCGGGTGCATGATGTGGCCGGTCGGACGCGCGATGACCCCACCACGAGCACGGCCGCGCTTGTTGACGCCGAACACGGGCGTCTCGACGTGCAGATGCCCCAGGGCGTGCCCCAACTCGTGCTGCATGAGCAGATCCATGTTGCGGTGGAACGGCGGGGGCTCGACCGAGATCAGCGCCTCCGTGATGAAGCCGCGCGGGGTCCGCTTGCCGAGGATCTGCGCGGCATTGGAATACCAGTCGTCGTCGACGCGGGGCGGCCGCTCGACCACCCAGTCCGCGCGGCCCGCTTGCTTCGAGTCCCAGTTCGGGTCGATGCCGCCCACGAAGATGGCGCCCGGCACAGGCCCGCGGAGGGTGTGCACCCGTCGGACCCGGCCGAGCTCGAAGCCCAGGCCGCGCCACCAGCCCGCGGCCCGCTCGACGGTCTCGAGCTCGACGGGGGCCGCCCTGCTCACGAGGATGTCGGGCGGCGAGTCCCAGCGGCCGACGCGAGGCACGCGCACGCGCCCCAGGGTGTGCAGCCCGACGAGCGAGCCAGCCACGCCGACGGTGAAGATCACGCCGGACAGGGTCAAGGGGTCCACAGGGCCTCCATCGCGACCTGTTGGCCGCGGTTGCGGAACCGCTCGACGTCGGCCATGCGGGCCGGGTAGCCGAGCCACTCCGAGACGGTGATCAGCGCCAAGCGGTCGCGCTTGCGCTGGAGGTACGCGCCCCACGACGTCCGCGAGCACGCGAGGCACTCCCAGGGCCCAGGGTCGTAGCGGTGCACGCCGGCTTCGCCGGTCCATCGGCCGGGCGCGTGGGCGCCGGCGGTGTCGGCCTTGCCGCAGGTCTCGCAGTCCCAGGCCCGATGCACGGGCGGCGGAGGGACGCGCAGACCGGGGAGGAGCGGCGTCCGGGTGTAGGTCTCGCCGAGTACCTCCGACGAACTACCCGTCGAAGGCCTCGAGGGCGGACGCATCTGGACGCGCTCGACGGTGCGCACGGTCATGGTGCCGCGAACCTTCATCGACGCCCCCGCTTCGGCCAGCGGCGGGCCTTACACACCCGGCAGTACTTCCCGTCACCCGCGGCATGGCTGGGATCCTTCGGACAGCCCGCAGGAATCACGGGCGAGCGACGGACTCGACGAGGAACGCCCGCCCCAAAGAGCATCGCGGCTGTGATGAGTGCCAAGCCCCTCACAGTCCCGGCCTCTCGACTTGAAGCCCACCCGCTCGCGGGTCGAAGCGGCCCACGCGGTACACGCCGGGCGCGACCTGCTGGGCCATCGCCAGGACCGCCGCGGCGTCGTCCTCCGTCATCATGGCGGTCCCGTCGCGGTACCGGTAGAACGGCACGTCGGCGCCGATTCCCGCCAGGGACGTGCCGTTGAAGGCATTCCAGCAGCCCTGTCCGACCTGCCCGTAGACGGCGAAGACCCGCCCGGTCAAGCCAGCGGCCACCATCGCGCCGAGGATGCGGATCTCGAACCGCAGCCGCCAGAACCAGTAGTAGGCGCGGGTCGCCCGCATGCCCGCGCAGAACCCCGCGGCGAACACCAAGACGAACGCCACGACCAGTTGCGCCACCGGCGCCCCGCTCACAGCGACCACCCATCAACGTCGTCCGTGTCGTCGTCCTCGGGGCCGTCCAGAATCTCCGCGACGTCTTCCAACTGCCGGACCCACCACTGGTTCGCGCGGTGCACGCCCACCAGCGCGCCCGCCCCGAAGGCCACGACGAGCGCCACCCCAATCTGCAATCCCAGCCACGCACTCACAGGGACCGCCCACGGGGCCGGACGCCCATGCGCTGGCGCGCGTAGTCCCGGGCCGCCGTCACACCGGCCGGCTCGGGGAGATTCGACCGGGCGCCCGTCTCCGCAGTCCGGAGACCCCGCACCGCTTTCCAGACCGCTGCGCGCTCGGCGGAGTGGGGCGCCGTGAACTCGCCCCACAGGTCCCAGAGGGTGTAGGCCTCTTCGAAGTAGAAGTCCGCGCGGGCGTCGTCCGGCATCGCCTCACCCGCCGCCGGCAGGGTGGGGACGTCGTCGCCCAGGGCGACCGCCAGACCTCGGATCGCCTGTCCGACGGACCAGGCCTCGAGCGTCTGTCGCGGGATCGCCGGCGACATCGCGACCACCGCATCGAGCACGCGCCGATACACCGCGGCCCGCTCGCCGGGGTCCGCCAGGCGGGCGCGGTGGGCGATGACCTCCGCTTCGGTGCGCGTCGGGGTGTCGGCCCCGAGGGTGGCGAGGGACCAGGTCACACGCCGCCCCGCCGGATGCGACGGACGTCGATCACCACAGCCGCCAGGAGTGAGCCGAAGGCTCCGCCGAGCGCGAACGACCACGCGATGTCGACCACTCCACCGACGGGGCTGTCCGACGCGTCCGTCGAACAGGCACCCGCCGGCCCCTCGGGGTCATCGGTCACTAGGGCACGTCGAATGCCCCCGCAGACCTCGCCGTCGGGCTCGGGAGAGGAGAGGCACGTGCAGTCCGCGCCGTTGGAGCCGACCACCCAGCCCGACGCGCCGGCATCCGAGCACAGCGCCGCGCAGTGTTCGACGGCGCCGTCGAGGGGGTCGTCGGGGAGGAGCGACGCCGCGCCCAGGAGGACGAGCGCAGCGATGATGGAGAGGACGAAGGTGGTCGCCCACTGGCGGGTCGCTTCGCTCACGACGCCAGCCCGAGCGCCCGGGTCGCCATGTCGCGCACGCGCTGTTGGAGGTGCTCGCCGACCTCGGGCACGTCCCCGCCCACGCAGGCCGGGCAGAACCACACGTCGGGCGTCCGCGTCGCGCCGCCCTCGTGCAGGTGCACCACCTGGATTCGATGCCAGGGCGTCGAGTAGGTCACCTCTCCGTCGATGGGGTCGACGAAGATCGGGCACCCGCTCTCCGCGCGGCAGCTCGCGCACACGAACGTGGCGTAGAACTCCGTCTCGTCTGTCGTTCGGACCTCGTCCAGGTCCAGCGCTTCACTGCTCACAACCACCTCACGCCGCCAGCTTCCGGCGAATCTCGACCCACTCCGCGTCCGAGAGCTTGAGGACCTTCGCGAGCCGCACGAGCTCGTCGGCCGTCAGCCGCCGCACGCCGCGCTCCACCTCCGAGACCCGTGCTTGGGGCATGCCCATGCGCCGACCGAGGTCCGATTGAGACCACTTCCGGTCCAATCGGAGCTGCCGAACCACCGCGCCTGTGTCGTCTGGAGTCGCCATACACAGAACGTATACAACGAGGCTCGAATATTGGCAATCGCAGATCGTATATTCGTCCGACTATGCGACTCTACGTGGACACTCGAGAACGATTGAAGCGGCTCCGCGTGGCGCGCGGATGGTCGCAGTCGCAACTCGCGGAGCGCCTGAACAGGCCGCAGCCGTGGGTGAGTCGTCGAGAAGTCGGAACGACGCCATGGCGCCCGGACGAAGTGGCGGAGGTGGCGGAGGTTTTCGGGTGGAAGGCGGAGACGATCCTACTTCCTCCCGGCGAGGCCACCCATGACCTGATGGATGCGCTCCAAGACTTGGAGCCACCGGACGTTCCAGCGGTCATCAGCCTGATCCGCTCGCTTCCTCACATGGACGAGGCGACGAAGGCCCTGGTTCTGGCGCAGCTGGACGTGATTTCGCAGTCCTACCCGCGGGACTGACAGGCACGCCCCACCTGTCGAGCATGTCCTCGACCGCCTCCAACTGCCTGGACGACAGATGCTGCATGCGCAGCGACAACCGCGCTTGCCGTTCCATGGGCACCCTCCCCGCACTGAACACCTGTCAAGGTAGCACGAATCTGGCGACCCGCATTCGGCGTGTCGACCAGATTCTGACCGCAAACGAGATCCGACCAATCGAGGCGCAGTCGTTCGGCGTCTACTTGAATTTCGATTGACGCTGTGGCGTACTTCCCCATACGAGGATCGTATGTGGCGAATTGAGCGAGCGCGGAGAGGAGGACGGACCCACCGGGTCCTGCGCACCGGGTCCGGAGAGGACCGGCGCTCGATCTCGCTCGGGTGCGTCGACCGTGAGATCGCCCGGCACTGCCTGGACTCGCTCACGGAGATCACCCACGCCGGAGAGCTCGAATCGTGGATGCGCTGGCACGAGCGCGCCCCGAAGGCGGCGATCGCGGCGCTCCGCGGCACGGACCCGGTGGGCGATACCGAGCGGCTGTCCCGAGACCCGGGCGGGTGGACGCTCACCCGCTACTTCCGCGAGGTCTACGCGCCCTGGCGACGCACGGCGGTCCGGTCGTGGACGCAAGAGCGATCGCACTGGGTCCGCATCCTGCGGGAGATCGGGCACGTGCGGGTGCGCGACGTCGACCCGCTGCTCGTCGCGGACATGCTCGACCGCCAGTTCGTCGAGCGCGCCGGCCGGAGGAAGGGTGCCCCGCTGTCGGGCAACTCGAAGCGACTGCTGCGGGCGTCGGTGCAGGCGTTGTTGGAGCGCGCCTACCGGCTCCGGCACATCGACCAGGCCCCGCGGCTCGCTGACATCCGGCTCAAGGGGTCGACCCGGCGACTGTCGAAGCCGCAACCGCTGTCGGTGGACGAGGTGCGCCGGCTGCTCTCCGCGGCGACGACTCCGACACATCGGGCGATGTGGGCGGTGCAGATCGGGATCGGGCTGCGTCCGTCGGAGACGATCCGGATGCGGTGGGAGGACATCGAGTGGGGCCCGCCCACGGTGCTCGACGTGCGGGGCACGAAGACGGAGGACGCCGCGGCCCGGGTGCCGGTGACGCCGCTCGCGGGCCGGTGGCTGCGGGTGCTGTGGAAGCACCGGGGCAAGCCGGACGAGGGCCTGGTGTTCGTGGGCCAGCGGGGCCGGGCGTACAAGCAGGCCGCGAAGGGCGCACTGTCGAAGGCGGCGGAGCGCGCGGGCATCGAGGGCCGGCCGGTGACGCCGTACCTGTTGCGGCACACGTTCGCGACGTTGGCCCGAGACATGGGGCTGGACCGGGACACGGCGCGCCGGATCCTCCGGCACACGTCGGACCGGATGCTGGCCGAGATCTACGACAACCCGAGCCCGGACCAGCTCGCGCGGCGCTCGCGCGGGTTCGACCTGGGCGTCGACATCGACCCTGACGAGCCTTGAAGGAGGACGACATGCCGACCGAAGAACTGACCGAGATGCGGCGCGAAGGCGTCAACGCCATCATGCTCCCGTAGCTGGCAATCGCGCCTACCGAAGGTCAGGAGCGAGGGTGTCCGGACTCAACTGGAAGGGCGGCGCGTCCGGGCGCGGCAGGCCCAGGAGCTGTGCGAGCGCATCCATCTGCAGCGTCATGTTGTAGACGAACCCTCGGTCGCGGTCGTCGTTCGCAGACGCCGTCAGATCCTCGACCCGAACGGACATCTGTTCGTATTGCTCGCGGGCCGTGGCTTCGCCGTCCTGGGCGATGCCCTCGCGCAGCATGCGCACGCGGGCCGGCCACGTCGGCGCCAGGGCTTCGAGCATCCAGCCGGGCGGCACCGGGTCTCCGGTGGGTTCGGGCGATGTGTCGTCGTCGACTTCATCGTCGGCGGTCTCGTAGTAGTAGAGGCCGAGCGCGCCGAGGAGCGCTGTGGCCGCGAGGGCGAGTAGCTTGGGGTTCATGGTGAAACTCCTGTTGGATTGATGGTCAGCCGAACCGGCTGCGAAGGCCCGCGATCAGGGCGCCGGTCAGCAACGAAAGCACCGGCGCGCCGGCGACGATCTCGGGGGTCTCGGCCGCATGCATCCACGGGCGGTCGCGCGGGTCCCAGCGGTCCCGGTGCAGCCAGGCCCGGCGGCCGAGCACCCGCAGGTGGTAGCAGCCGCCATCGGGACAGCGGGCGCGGAAGTGCGTGCCGCGGAACATCCCGCGGGCCCGCTCGTAGCGACCACTGTCGAACAGATCGCGGACGTCGTCGCCCGTGAGCTCGTGCTCGGTCTGGAGCGGCAGGGTGTCGACGTGTTGCTCGACCTCGGTCATCGGTCGCCCTCCCGCTCGAGCGCCCGCACGCGGTCCTCGAGCTCCGAGACCTGGCCGGCCAGGTCGTCGATCACCCGCATCTGGGTTGGATGCCCCTCGAGCTGCACGTGTGCATCGACCCGCTCGGACAGCGGGCGCAGGATGGTGGACTCCCACTGCTGGTGATCGGAGCGCGTCCAGCGGTCTTCCGTCGCGCTCGACAGCCGCACCGACAGGCGTTGCGTTTCCGCCTCGAGCTCGGAGACCTGCGCTTTCAGGTCGGCGCGGAGCTCGGCGACGTCGGACCGCACGTATTCTAGGGTCGTCACGATGGCGGCCGGGTCCTCGGCGAGCGTGTTCCTCCCGACGACGACGCCGCCGGTGGCACTGACGAGCGCGGCGACGACGGTCGCCATGATGCCGACCAGGGTGCGGACCTCGACGATCTGCGGGCCATGCGGATGGTGCTGCACTTGCGTGCGCGGGCTGGGTTGGGTGTCGTTCATGGCGTCCAGAGCTCCGCTCCATCTGCGGTGATTGCGTTCGCGACGAGCTCGACGGCGCCGTCGGGCAGCTCTTCGGCCGCGGCCAGCATCGACCCGCGGTAGCCCTCGTTGGACAGCCCCGAGTCCCAGAACGCGCCGCCACCGAACACGCCGTTGTGCTCGTTGGTGAGTCCGCGCCAGCGGCCGTGCCGGGTGAGGGCGTTCGAGCCGGTCGCCGCGCTGTCGGTCTCGGTCCAGGTGTAGTCCCACACCTTCGTCGCGACCTCGCCATCGGCCGACATCACGCCGGACAGACGCCAGGTGGATTCGGTGTCGGCCTCCTGGGCGGCGACGACCCGCCGGAACCCGTAGACGATCCAGGCATTGTCGTCGTCGATGGCGTTCGGGATGTCCTCGATGAGCGGCCCGAAGAAGCCGACGCCGGTCATCTGCATCTGTCGGGTACCGCCACCGGTCGTGCCGTGGCCAAAGGACACGAGCTCGCCAGACGTCGTGCCCCAGATGACCTGAAACTCGGAGACCGTCACGGTCGCGTCCAACAGGTCTTTCATGGGCCCATGCACGATGCAGGTGTAGTCCCAGAGCGCCGACTCGCTCGGGGGCCGGTAGCGATGCCGGCTGACTTCCTGGGTGCGAGGGAAGGGGTAGCCCGCCGGCGGCACGTTGTAGGCGGTGGTGCCGGGCGGGTTGGTGCCGCGCTGGATGAAGGTCCGCCCGTTGCCGGACAGATCGGTCATCTCGGGCCAGTCGGACCCGTCGGACTCATCGGCGGCATACGCGCTGTAGCGGGCCCACTGACCATCGGCCCACGCGCCGGACGGCGTCGCGCTCGTCGCGGTGCCGGGCATGAGGACCATTCCCGGCGCGGGGTACAGGACGCCGCCGGGCGTGCGCCGGAGCGCACCGCGGGTCGGTGGCAGGGCTGCGCTCACATGTCACCTCGCGGATCGGCGCCCTGCGTGGGTGGCAGGGCGGCACTCACCCCAGCACCCGCGACAGCACGTAGGCCGCCGCGGCGACCTGGGTCACGCCTACCGCGACCTGCCAATCGTCGGGCTCGTTGCGGGTCGCGAGCACGGCGACCAGGCCGACGACGGGGAACAGCACGGCGATCACCTGCGCCCACAGGAGGGGGCCGCATCCAGCGCATACCGCGGCGAAGAGGTACACGACGACGCCGGCGCCGGCGACGACCTGTCGCGACAGCGGGTCGTCTCGCACGACGAACCGGAGGCCGTGCGCGACGGCGACCCCGAACATCCACCAGCAGAGTGCACCGTCGATCACAGCTTGCAGTCTCCCTCTGGGACGTCGAGACCGAGCGCGGCGCGGTGTGCGGGCGTCAGGTCTTCGGCCGCTTCGATGCGCCAGGACAGCTTGCACCGGAAGTCGTGATCGGACCCGTCGTCGCCGCTCGCGAGCTTCGCGAAGAGATACACGCCATTCGTCTCCGTGTCGGTGACGAACGGGATCTCGAGCCGACCGGCCCACCCCCCGCGCACGCTGTTGGCGGGTGCCGACTGCGCGTCTACCCAGGTGGTCGTCTGTTCGTCGGTGATCGGGCGCTCGCCCACGCTGTCCGACGCCCAATACCAGGTCACCTCGGAGATGGTCGCGGACGCGTTGCTACCGTCCTCTACGTACGCGTTGAACGTCTCGAGCAGCGCCCGGGGAGGCATCGGCAGGAAGCCTTCGCGGTCGGTGGGCTTGCGCCGGAACTCCACGCCGGTGGCCGGGTAGCTCGTCGTCAGCTGGAACAGGGCCGATGCGGTGGCCCCACGTCGGGTGCACATCGATCACCCCGCCATCTGTCGTCGCCGGCGCGCCGCGGCGTTTCGGACAGACTTTCGTGGGTCGCCCGCTTCGATGTCGTCGAGCAGGTCGTCGAAGTCGCCGGCGCGGATGCGCGGCCGGAGCTCGCGGGTCCGGAGCGACCGCCAGTCGTCGGAGGTCCTGGGCGACGCGTCGTCACCTGGTGTGCGCGACGCGGTGTCGGTGTCGGTGTCTGGCGCGTATCGGACCCATGCCCGGGCCGTCCCTGCGGTGTCGACGCCCGCCAGGACCGCTTCGCGGGCTCGGATGGCGCCGAGCACGGAGCGGCGGGCTTTCCCGGCCTGTTCGGCCGTGCGCAGCCCGACGAGGAGGTCGTCGAGCTCGCCGCGTCGCACGGACCGACGGATCTTCCAGCGCGCGCGGTCGAGCGCGACGGCGATGGGGTCCGGAGTCGGCTCGGGGTCGTCGAAGGTGGCGGCGTCGCCGACGCGCACATCGACGTCGCCGTCGTCGGACCGGACCTCGACGTCGAGCAATCCGCCAGGGAAGTCGAAGACGATCGACCACTCGCGGACGCTGTCGACCTCGATCTCGAGGTCGGCGGCGATGTCGACCAGGGCGAGACCCTTGGCGATGAGCTGCCCGATGCTTCGCACGGTCTGGGGTGTCACAGCCATTCGATCGAGTCCTCCGAGTCACGCGAGATCCCGACCATGCGGCGCGGGATGTCCCCAGCCGCGGGGCCGAGGGCATGCCCCACGTGGATGTGCCCGCGGTCGGGGTAGAAGATCAGCTGGTCGAGGGCAGGAAAGTCCCCGTTGTCGACAGCGGCGCGCAACACCCCGAAGGCTTCGGCGCTCGACATGTGGATGGGCACGAAGTCCGCGGCGTAGCCGCTGGTGTGGTCGGACGTGGACGACCCGCCGACTGCGGCGTTGACCATCGCCGTCCGGAAGCCCGACGTGATGTTCATGGGCCCGACGTGCTGCCGGATGGGCTCCAACAGGTCGGTCGCGAGCCGCCGGAGCGCAGCGACCTCGGCCGTCGTCGGGATGTTCACGAGCTGCAGGGCTTCTGCCTTCGAGCTTCGCGTGAGCTCGCGCAAGGTGAAGTGCTCGGAGATCTGAATGTTGCTGACCACGGCTTTCACGGCCAGGCCACCAGCCAGGCCGGCGGCGACCAGGCCACCGACCGCTGCGACCGCCAGACCCACCAGGACAGCGCCCATGCTCTCGTCGACGTCCCAGCTCACGCGGCCTTCCCCTTCGCGAACCCTTCGACGAGGTCGCTCACGAGGGACCCACCGCCCAGGGCGACGGCGCCGGCGCCAGCGGCACCGGTGGCGACGACGGTCGCCGCCAGGACGGACACGCCGCCGATCGTCACGAGGCCAGCGCCGAGGTACCACATGAGGTTCGTCCCCGCTTCGTGGAGGTCTTCGCGCGCGTCGCCGGCCTCTTCGATCATCTCGGCCATGAGCTGCAACAGGGCGTCGCGGGAGTCGCCCGCCTCTTCGATCGCAGCCTCGAGCTGCTCACCCGGCATCCGCGCGGTCTCGCCGAGCTCGCGGATCGCTTCCTTGAGCACCTCGGTCGGCGCGTTGGCCAGGTCGTCGAGCGCGTCCTCATTCCACCCGACCTCTTCCTCGTCCGCGGTCGCGTAGGAGTACAGGCCGACCGGGCCATACGACAGGGCTTCGCCCCACGACTGTGGCGTGTACAGGTTCACGATGCCTCCATCCATGCGCTCACTGCGGCTTTCACACCCAGCGTGGCCCCAATTGTTGCAGCGCCAGCGCCTCCAAGAAGCACGACCCCCAGTGCGACGAGCCCGCGACTGAAGCTGTCGCGCCGGTGGACTCCGGCGTGGTACAGCGCGGCGTCCACCGCGTCTACGACGGGGTGCAAGACCGCTTGCGATACCTTCTGCGGAAGGGTTGGCTCTGCCCTCTCGACATGTTCGACGTTGCCGCTCACGACGCGCCCTCGACGGCGGCGACGACGCCCGCGATCACCACAGCGGTGCCCACGCCGATGGCGGGGCCGACCCACCACGGCCAGGCGTTCGCACGCTGGTTCTCGCGGTAGGTCTCGCGGACTTCTTCGAAGGTGGGCGCGTTGCTGTTCTGCACCCGTTCCGACCGGAAGTCGGACCCGAGCTTGGAGGACACTACTCGCTTCTTCGCCATGCTCACACCCACTCGTTCGCGACGGCCACGCCGGTCAACAGGATCGCGCCCGCCAGGCCCACGCCCGCGAGCACCAGCCCAGACGGTCCGCTGTCCTGGTTCTTGCCCTTGCCCTTGCCTTTGCCGCCCTTGCCCTTGCCGCCGCCGTTTCCGGTGTCGGTGTCGGTGTCGGTGTCGGTGTCGGTGTCGGTGTCGGTGTCGGTGTCGGTGCCGGGACGGTCGCCGAACCCGACGTCCCATTCGATGTCTCCGAACTCTCCGCCGACGGTGCCACCGATGCCTCGCGACCCGGCGACCTCGCCGGCGGCGCCGCGTACCAGGTCGGGCACACCTGCGGTCTCGAGCACAGACGGACGGCCCTGGTCAGGGCTGCGACCGGGGCGCTTCGGCAGCGGGCGTGGGGTCGGGCGCGGCTTCGACGGCTTGCTCGTCGACGGCCGCTTCGGCCGGCCCGTCAGGATGAGCGGCGCGCCGGGGCGCTTCGGCTTCGTCTCGGGTCGCCGGATCGAGGTCGCGCCCTTCGACGGCTGTCGCTTCGAGGGCTGTCGCTTCGACGGCTGTCTCTTCGACGTCGAAGCCTTCGAAGGCCGCTTCGAGCTCGTCGAACCCTTCACGGGCGAGACCTGGGCGCCGCGGCGATCGCGGCTTGTGCGGGTCGGTGTCTTTCGGCTCATCGGGTGTCCTCGAGCGTGTCGATTCTGGATGCGGCCGCGCCGAACGCGGCCAGGAGGAGAGCGGTCGTCAGTGCAACCGGGATGGTGTCGGGCTTCGGGAGCCTTGCGGAGTCGAGAGCCGCGCGGGAGACGGTGCGGCCGGTGGCGACCGCGGCGACCTGGATTCCCGCGACGATCAGCAGGGCTTGCAAGGCGCGGTTGTCGCTCACAGCACGTCAGCGGCCGACAGCGCAGCCGCGCCCAGGGCGGTGACGACCACGCCACCGACGACCGCCACCACCGCCGTCGTCGTGTTGTCCTGCGCGGCTTCCGTGGTCTGCGTTCCCCCGCCGCCGTCCGAGCTCGAGCCGGCAGGTGGAGCGGTGCCGCCTCCGCTGCCCCCGAACCAGTCGGAGAAGAAGCGGTTGGCCGACATGTTGCTGCTCGTGTGGAAGATGTTGATGCCGTCGATCCAGTCTCCCCAGACTCCGCTGTCCTGTCGGTTCTTCTGACGCCTTCCTCTTTTCGAGCGCCTGTCGGCCTTGTTCTGGTTCGACAGCGCCTTGTTTGCCTCCTGGTGATCGCGCTCGTCCGCCTTGTTGGCGTTGTTCAGCGCTTTGCGCTCGCTCTGCGCTTCCAGACATGCACGCTTTGCCTCTGCATCGAACACAAAGGCGCAGGTGAGGTTGGGCAACAGGGACATGAACGAGCTCTCGTCGAAGGCAGAACGGAAGGAAGGGGCGACGTGCGGCGCGCCGGTGTCGGCGCGCCCGTCGGGTCAGCGCCCGAGGTTGAGCAGTCGGGCCGCGGGGCCGCCGAACTGGCGGTCGAACGCCACGTAGTCCTCGTGGCACATGCCGCCCTTTTCACAGGACACCTTCGAGCCGTCGTCGAACTCGATCTCGCCCCACGCCACGTCCTTGTGTGCGGCGACGCCGAACCAGCGGAACGACGCATCGATCGGACCCGAGGGGTACGCGACGTCGGTCTTGATCGCCAGCTGGTCGACGTTGATGTCGAGGGTCCAGGGCTTGTCGAGCATGAGCAGCGCACCCTTCACCTGGCCCCGCTGGACGATGGCGTCGGTCCCGTCGCTGTCGAAGGTCACGAACTGGTCGCAGAACTGCTCCGTGATGTGGTCGCGGAGCGACTCGGACATCTCGGCCGACCCCTTCTTGCCGTACAGGTAGATCCCCTCGAGCAGCTTGCGCTTCTCGGCCATCGTCGCCGCGGCCCAGGCCTCGTCCCAGATCTTGATCTCGACGGCTTCGATGTGGAACTTGAGATCCGCGTTGGTGTCGAGGTCGCCGAACATCGCCTTGAGGCTGGGTTCGGAGGCGAGCACCGTGTTCGTCCGCAGGTTGATGTCGGCCGTCGTGCCGTCCGGAATGACGATGTCGTGGGTGAACCACTTGGGGCCCAGGACGTGCTGGGCGGGCTGGACGGGCGGGCGGAGCCCGTTGGCGACGATGAAGGATGCGAGGCTCATGGTGTAGCACTCCTGTGCTGAGTGAAGAGGGGAGGGCGGACCGCTGTGCGGTGCGCCCGGATTCAGCGAGCCTCGGTCTCGGACTCGGTGTCGGTCTCGGTGTCGGTGTCGGTGTCGGACTCGCCGTCCTCACCCAGGGCGCGGAGGCGCATCCGCTGACCGGCGGCGCGGGACCGCTGCGACGAGTACGCGACACCTGCGCCGACTCCGGCGTCGAACATCAGGTCGGAGTCGGCGAAGATGCCACCGACGATGCCGACGGCGGACGCGAGCCCGGTCACGGGCATTCCGGCGACCTTGCCGTCCTTCGTCATGCCTTCGAGGTACGCGGCACCGTTGCCACCGACGAAGGATGCGAACGCGCGCTTGACGCGGCTCGGACGGTTGGCGGTCTTCGCGTTCTCCTCTTTGAGCTCGCGAATCGTGAGCGCCTGGCTGTCGGCCTTCTTGGCGATCTTGACCACTTTTGGTTTTGATGCCAGCGCCGGGGTCAGGCTGTTGACGTAGGACTTGGCCATGTGCGGCACGCTCCTGAATGCGGTTTCCAGACTTGTACCACCAGTCGAGAAGTTTTGTGTGGCGCGATCGCAAGAAACGTGATTCCCTTCGCAAAACGCGCTTTCCGCGCGTGAGGAGTGTGGGAAACGATGGTGGGAAACGAAGAAGTACGGAAGATCCATGATTTTGTGAAGAAGGAAACCGCATTCAACGCGGACACGGGGGAAGCCAACAACATCTACTTTCGTGCGCAGATCGGCCCTACGGTCTCGCGTTCAAAGGGGTTTCTCTCCGGTGTGTACGCTTCCCACTTCGGTTCGATCGTGGAGCTGCAAGCGGCTGTGGTTTCCCACGTCGCGCAAGCGTGGGAGGGTGACGACTGTCAGGCGCAGCGGATCTGGTTGCTTGCGATCCCCGTCGGCGCGAAGAAGCCGAACAACTTCCTGGCCGTGGACTTCGAGGACGGCGGCAGCACGTCGAACAGCTACGACCTGGGCGACGTCGACTTGAAGGACGCGGGCGCGATGACCGTCGCGGCGGCACACGCGCTGCTCGCTACGAACCAGATGCTGTTGGACCACAACGAGCGGACCCAGCGGCACATGCTGTCGGTCGTCGAAGACAGCGTCGAGACGAAGGCGCGACTGCTCGTCGCACAGGGACAGCTCGACATCGGGTTCGCCCAGGCCGACGAACGCCGGGTGACGATGATGTGGGACCGCGCCGACCCGCACCTCGAGAAGCTTGTGCCCGCGCTCACCCGCGGACTCATGGCGCACCTCGCCGGCATGGACGGCGGCGCCAAGCAGTCGGCGGCCGGCGACGGTCCGCCCGACGACCCGGACAAGGCGGCCGACTGGCACGTCCAGCAGTTGCTACACGCGGGGAAACAGATGGGGCTCCACTTCGTCCAGCATCCGAAGACGCTCACGAAGGAACGCGAGGCCGAGCTCACCGACATGATCGGCAAGCTGGTCGCGGCTGCGGAAGCCATCCAGTCCGACGACGAGTAGACGCATGATCAGCCTGACTGACGATTCGCACCTTCCGTGGATGCCGGCGTTCCCGACGCTCGACCAGATCGCGGACGTCTGGCAAGCGTGGGACGAGCACGCCGCGACCATCGCGGACGTGTGGCTACTCGAGCTCGGAGACAACGCCGCGCACGGATGGGCCCGTCGAATGTGGCGCGCGCATGGGGCGATGTTCTTCCCGCTCACCCGCCGACCGGCGCGCGATGCGCCCTCGCTGCCCGCCCTGCTGTTCTGTCGCGAGCTTCGCGCCCGGCTGGCGTTCGAGCCCGACCCGCACGCGACCGACCTACTTCCGCATGCCTACGCGTCTTCCTACGGGTCTTCGGGGGGCCCGCGTTGTGGGCCTTTATCGCCCATTATCGAGGTTCCCGGCTGATTCCTAATCAGTAGGTCGGACGTTCGAATCGTCTCGGGGGTACTCTTCGAACGCCGGTTTTCGGCGGCAACCGGAATCCGGATTCTAATGGACAGCGAGTAGACAACCCGTCAGTAGCTCGGCGGCGCCGGGGCAGGACGAGGTCGGTTAGACTTTCGGCATGGTCGTTGTCGCTCCAGAGGAAGATCCGAAGCTCGCGAAGCTCGTAGACCACGTGGTCGAGGTCATGCGTCCGCTCCAGGTCTGGCTGTTTGGCAGCCGCGCCGAAGGTCGTGCGCGCCCGTCGAGCGACTACGACATTCTCGTCGTTCTGCCAGATGATCGCGTCGACGAGTGGATGGATCCGATGAAGTCATGGCAGGTCGGCCGCGATGTTCGCGTGATTGCCGACATCATTCCGTGCGGCATCAGCGACTTCGAAGAGGAGCGCCACGAGGTCGACACCCTGCCACGTGCAGCCACCACACGAGGTCTGAAGCTCTTTGAGCGTTGAGAAGCGGGTCACCGCGTTCTTGGACCTCGCGGTCCAGGACCTCGATGCGGCCGAGCTACTGGCTCGTGCCAGCAACCGCTACGCCGCGTACCATGTACAGCAGGCCGTCGAGAAGATGATCAAGGCCATCTTGGTCGGCCGCGGGATTCCCGCAGGTCGAGAGCACCGCATCGAGGTCCTTCTGGAGGAGCTGCCAGACACCGATGCTGCACAGGGCCAGTTCGACCCATGGGTGGGGTACTCCGTTTTCGCGACATCGTTTCGGTACCCGTCTCCTGGCGGCAAGTCAGCACCGGCGCCGGCATCGTCGAAGGTGTTGCAGGACGTGCGGGACTTGCGCGTGATCGAGACGGAGCTTCGGAAAGGACTGGCCTCCTGATTTGCAATGGTTGGACCGTTGTCCATTTCGTGTCCATTACGCCAACTCACCCGTGGATACGGGCCTCCCACACGGCTCGAACGCCCCCTTTCGCACCTTCCTAATCAGTAGGTCGGACGTTCGAATCGTCTCGGGGGTACTCTTCGAAAGCGGGTTTTCGCGACAAACCGAATCCAGATTCCAATGGACAGCGGGTAGACAACCCACCCGTAGGTCGAAAGGGTCGGCCCCGGAAGAGGGCGGTTGGACTGTCGCCATGGTCGTTGTCGCGCCAGAGGAAGACCCTCAGCTCGCGAAGCTGGTAGACCATCTCGTCTGGGAGATGAAGCCGCTCGAGGTCTGGCTGTTCGGCAGCCGAGCCGAAGGGCGCGCGCGACCCGACAGCGACTACGACATCCTCGTCATCCTGCTGGACCCTGCCCTCGATGCGTGGCTGGACCCCAGGCGGACCTGGCAGGTCGGACACGATGGGGGCGTCATCGCCGACATCATCCCGTGCACGAAGCGGGACTTCGACGAAGAGACCTGGACGTCGTCGCGGGGGTCGGTCGGCATGGCGGCGTCGTAGGCGATAGGCTCGGCGGGCGAGGGGAGGGACGGCATGGGGATGCGAACGATATCCATGGACCTCCGGGGGCGTGCCGTCCCCGCAAACGGGATTCCGTGGCGCAGTCTCGTGCCCGGGATGACGCCGCGTGTCGGGCCATTCACTCGTATCGACGTGGTGTTCGGCAAGGTCCAGGAGGGGTCTGGAAGTCCTGCAGCGTCCGTGGAGCCGACTCTGGTCGCCGTGCTCACCGGTCAGCTGGACTACGCGGACGGCGACGTCGTCGGACCCCTGCTGCCGGGGTCCGTCGCGTGGTCTCCGGCCGGAACGGGCGTGGTGTCGGGCGGTTCAGGAGGCCGCGCCACGGCCGTACGGATCGGCATGCCGGCTTCCGACGCCGCACCTGCGGTACTGCAGGAGGCTCCTTCGTTCGAGCGGGATGGCGCGTCGCTCCGGGTCCTCGCGGGCACGTTCGAGGGGTACGCCTCCTCGCTGCCGGAACTCCCTGTGCTGGTCGAGATCTCGCTCCCAGCTGGCCAACGCATCGTGCTCGACGCCGCCCCCGAGAAGCGGGTGTTCGCCTTCGTGGCGACGGGCGGTCTCGTGGCTCCGGAGGGTGTGGCGCCCGGCAAACGGGGAACGTGCTGGGTGTTCCATGCGAACGGCAAGCAGGTCGCGCTGGAGGCGGCTTCGAAGCGCGCGACGCTGTTGGTCGGGATTGGCGCTCGCTGAGCCCTACGCCATCGACCAGGCCAATCCGAACGCCGTCGCGAACACCCCGCCGACGATGAGTCCCCAGCTCCCGTAGCGCCGCACGATCACCCACGTGTCCCGGCGAACCGCCTCTTCCGCCGTCAGATGGATGGTCACGCCTTCTTCGCGCAGCGCCAGTGGCCGCTCCGAGGCCGGCAGGAACGACTCGAAGTAGTGCACCATCTCGTGGAACAGGGTGAAGAGCAGCTCGCCGTCCAGCCGGTCGGGGTCGTCTCGTAACGGCAAGAACGCGGGCTCGAACAGCAGGATCGAGAACTCGGAGCCCAGCTCGCGGAAGTCCACGCCCATCATGGACTCGTAGCGGTCCGTCCGCGTGAACAGCCCGTAGCACGGGGGCTCTGGGAGCCAGTCGACTGCGGTGATGGCCACCATCCGCTCGGCGCCGCGACTCATGCGCACGGCCCGGGGACTCGGCTCGGGCTCGTCGAGCATCTTCAGCAGGTCGGCGACGTCGTGGTCGGCCAGCAGCGCGTAGACGAAGGCGTACCCGGCCCCGCGGAAGTGGGCGTCGATGTACCGCGGCAGGATGGCATCGAAGTAGATGCGACGCGCCCACTCGACCCGATACCGAAAGTCCACGGCGGGAGCCTATCGTGCGATGCTGGAGGTGCGGAGGGCGCGATGGACATGAGCGCTCCGCGGAGCGGATTCTCGAGGGGCTGGAGCGCTCGGCCCGAGGCCCGCCCGACCGGACGAGACCTGTCGACAGGCCAGCCTCCTGAACCTGTAGAGACACTGGGCTGACGGACTCCGTCGCGCTCCGCCAGCTCCGGAGGCCCGGCGGTGGGCTCAATCCTCTTGCGGGCCTCCGCGCAGGAAGCCCCCCACGGCGAGCGCCGCCATGAGCACAGCGATGCAGACGGCCCACCCGACGTGGACCATCGGCATCAGGCGCACCACCCACAGCGCGCGCTCGCCGCCCAGCATCCCCTCCCAGTACAGGAAGGGGTCGCTCCCGGTCGGGAACGCAAGCCCCATCCCCACGCTTCCCACGAGAGCGAGGAGGTACCCGAGTCCCCCGAGCACGGCTGCCCCGGCTGCGAGCCGACGGGACCTCGACGAGAGGCCCAGGAGCACCCCGACCATGCCGAGCGCCGCTCCTCCGCGCAGTGCGGCGACCAACAGCGCGAGCGGCCCGGTGAGCAGCCCCTGCTCGATAGCCGCCATCACGGCCAATTCGGCATCCAGGCTGACGGGGAAGGGCTCGATGACCCCCGTGGCCGCCGACAGGATCCACAGGGCCTCGAGGCCAGTGCTGAACGCGGCCTGGAGGTGGAGCACGAGGAGAGCGGCGGCGATCGACGCCAGGAGGATTCGCATGCGGCGCGATATCCGGTCCGTCCTCCACCCTCTACTCGTGGACCCGCAATCCCGACCGCCGGCCCAGCCCGAGGGACGAAGGCCGTCGATGGGCGGGTCCTCCAGGCACCGCCTCCAGCCGCTGCCGTGCCGGGTGGGGAACCCGCCGGCGAAGGGCACCGTCTCGTGGCGGTGCCGCTCGAGGAGGAGCAGTCCTGGAGCGAGTGGCTCTGGTCGTGGGTGTCGGACTGACCAACGCCATTCGTCTGACCTGGGGGCGTGTCCGGCGCCGAAACCCGTTGTAGACGGACGCTCACCGTGCGTTTGGAGACCCGCATGTCCATGGGAGTCAGCTTGTTCGGCGTCGACCCACTGGGGCGCGTCGTCGAACACCGCCCCGACGATATCGGCCTGCTCGAGCAGGATCGGGTCGTCTGGACAGGACCCGTCACCCCTGTACCTTTGAAAGCGTGACCGGGTGATGAGCGCGGTCGAGTACATTCCAGCTTCTGGCCACCTTCGCGAGAGTACCCATCGCCCCCTGAACCTCGAGTTCCTGGGGGGGACCTGTGCCTCGCGGAGGAGGCCACGGCGGACCGTCCTGTGGGGAGTCGCGCTTCGAGCGCCAGTACAGGGGTGAATGGCGCCGTGGTCTGGCCAAGTTTCACGGAGGTGAGCATGGCAGACAATCCGGTGCTGGTCGTGGGAATCGACTGGGCCAAGGATGAGCACCAGGTGTGCGTCGTCGACGATGCTGGTGCTGTTCGGGTCGAGTGGGAGATCCCGCACTCGGCGCCCGGGCTGCACTCGTTGGCAGAGCGACTTCGCATGATGGCACCCGAGGGCGACACGAGCCGCATTCTCGTCGGAATCGAGATTCCGCGCGGTGCTGTCGTCGACCTTCTGGTCGAGAGGGGGTTCGGCGTCTACGCCCTGAATCCCAAGCAGATGGACCGATTTCGGGATCGCTACTTCCCGGCCGGGTCGAAAGACGACCGAAAGGACGCCTTCGTCATCGCCGACGCGCTCCGGACCGACCGGCACTGCTTCCGAGAGGTCCAAGTCGACCACCCCATCGTGCTGGAGATTCGCGAACACGTGCGAATCGATGACGACCTGCGTGAAGAGCACAACCGGCTGGCGAACCGCATGCAGCAACAGCTCCATCGCTACTTTCCGCAGCTTCTCGAGCTGTCGTCCACCGCAGATGAACGCTGGGTACTTGAGCTGTTGGAGCGGGCTCCGACACCGGAGGCCGCGCGGAAGCTGCGCTTGAAGACCATCACCGCTCTGCTGAGGAAGCACCGGATTCGGCGGATTGATGCCGTCGACGTTCGGCAAGCGCTGAACAAGCCCGACCTGACGTTGGCGGCAGGCACCCGCGAGGCGGCCAGCAAGCACGTTCAGCTGCTGATTCCGCGGCTTCGCATGGCCATCCAGCAGCGCAAGGCCGTGCGCAAGACCATCGAACAGCTCCTGCAGCGCTACGCCGAAGAAGGCCCGCTCCCCGAGCAGCGCGAGCATCGTGACGTCGAGATCATCCTGTCCTTGCCGGGAGTCGGAGTGAACGTCGCCGCCACGATGCTCGCTGAGGCCCAGGGGCCTCTGGAACGTCGAGACTATCGCGCACTCCGCGCTCACGCGGGGATCGCACCTGTGACGAAGGCGAGTGGTCGCCGGAAACATGGTCCGAAGGGCCGAAAGAAGCCGAAGGTCATGATGCGCCAGGCATGCAACGGACGCCTGCGCAATGCGCTCTACCACTGGGGCCGCGTCGCCTCCCAGCGCGACCCGAGCACACGAGACCACTACGCCCGTTTGAGGGCCAAGGGGCACACACACGGTCGTGCCATTCGCGGAGTGGGAGATCGACTCCTCCGAATCCTGATGGCCATGCTTCGAGACGGAACGCTCTATGACCCTGAGAAGGCCAACAAACGGGCACTCACCCGTTCAGTCGAGGCCGCTTGACAAATGGTGGGGAGTCCCCCCCCGCCGGCACCCCCGACAGCGGACGAGGTCGGTCGGAACATGGTCGCGTTCATGCTCACCAGGTTCAGCCTCCCCCTGGGGATGGAGAGGAAGACAGAAGAGGTGGCGGCAATCCTCGCATCCGTCGAGGTCTCGGATCGCTGCCAGGCCTGGATCGATGCAGTGGACCAGCTCGACCCCATCCAGGCGCTGTTCGGCAACGCGGGAGCGGTCACGTTCGTGATGCAACATCCCGAAGAAGGCGCGGTGCGCATCGAGGAGTGGACAGCGCTCGACGCCTCGCTGACGGCGGCGTTCGGGCAGGCGGACGAGGCGGTGGATGCGGTGGTGGAGCAGATCATCGCGTCCCACGCGAGCCGTTCGGGGCTGGAGCGCTCGGCGCGTGGTCCGCCAGGAGCGCAAGTGTTCGTCGCTTGAGCCGCGTGCGTGAGGGGTCCGTCGGTGCGCACCGGTGCGCGCGCCGAAGGCCATGGCATCGATAAATGGGCCGTTCTGGATGAGATTCCTGCCGGGTCCGAGTGCCTCCGGCGGCCCATCAACCAGCGGCGTCCTCCTCAGCGAGGCGGGTGGTCGCTGGTCGACCCCAATGGGTTTCCCTATCCACCCACTCGTGCGCGAGAATGTGGAGTACCGCAACAGCGGCCAGGAGCCACCCTACTCCATGCGCGACAGGCGCTTCTACCAGGGCTGGCAGGACGGCTTCACGCCGATCCTCCCGACGATCTGCTACCGGTTCGCGGCGAATCACGGAGTCGTGTTCCAGCCGGTGTACTCGCTGTCGCACCTCTCGATGATCGAGCAGGCCTACGTCTCGATCGGCTGGACCGCGCGTTGGGGTGGCGAGAGGGTCAGCGGCGACTGACGGTCGACGACGGCGTCGAGGAGCCCGGTCGGCACCCGTCGGGTGTGGTATCAGGGAGACATGCGGCCCTGGACACTCTGATGCTCATGTTCCAGTTCCTCCTCCCAGCAATGGCCTGGGCCACCGAGCCTGGGTGGCCGCAGGTCCTCGATGGCTCCAACGCCACACGACCGAGCCTTCGCTACCAGGGCGCCGATACCGACTGGCAAGCCCGATGGGCCCACGATCCCGTGCTGCCGGAGGCATGGGTCGGCGCCTTCGTGGCCTGCGCCCGGCAGGCCGAGGAGCGCTCCGGCGCGTCCCCGCCCGACGCGCAGGTCATCGATGGGCTCCACCCCGAGCACCCGGTCTCGGTCGACTCTGATGGCGCCACGCTCGGGGCCAGCCGACGCGTTCACCCCTGCATGGCCGACGAGCATCGACGCCTCGTCACCCTGCACACCATGCACCAGGCATTCATCACGATGTCCCAGGACCAGGCCGTACCGACCGACCCCATCGCCGACGCCTGGGGCCACGCGATCCGCTACCAGCCGAGCGGCCTCGGCACCTCGCTCGGCAGCGACGGGAAGGAGGGTGGCACGGGCTACGCGGCGGACATCCAGTACCGCGGCCCCGCCAGTGTCGTGATCGTCGGTCCCCCCGAGCCGCCGTTCCGAAGCGTCACGGCAGTGCAGATCTACTCGGAAGGGAGTGGGGTCCAGCCCGTGGAGCAGACCGCCCTGGCCCCCTGGATCGCCTGTCTCGACACGGTCGAGCACCCGTCCGCCGACCTGCCGGACGACCTCGGATCCCCGCCGGATCCGCGCATCACCTTCATCGTGGCCGACGCCAGGGGTGACCGCTCGTTCGACGCGATCGACCGCACCTACATCAAGGGACTGCGGGGCACCTACCGAGCCCCCTGTCTACTGGAGCTGCTCTCCGACGCGATGAACGACACGCCAGCCACGCAATCACCACGGCCCTGAGCTAACCCCCACCCCCCGCCCCAGGTCGCCACTGCGCGAACAAGACGTGGGCGGCCCTACAGCCCCTGTGTTGGAGTTTCCCGGCCGAGCTGGCTCGGCCGTTGCCTCCTGGTCGGCTGTTCGGCGTGGCGGGCTGGCGGTGTCCGCAGTGCGGCGGGCCGATGCGCCTGCGTGCTCACGCCGGGGCCCTGTCCACCGAGCGAATTCTCGCGGGGCTGGAGCGCTCGGCGCGTGGTCCGCCCGGAGCACAAGTGCTCGTCGCTTGACAAGGCATGCATGCGCGACACCTCACCCGACGTCGGCGCCCTCAGCTCCTCTCGCCACTTCCCGGCTCTCCCGCTTGGAGCACGGCGCCGTCGAGATCCCCAGAGCCAGATAGATGGGGCAGGTACCCACCGCACCGGTCACCAACGGCCCGAGCCCGACGAGGCCAGCGAGACCCCAGCCCGGTGTCGGCCCGACGGTCATCAGGGCCAGCAGACCACAACCGAGCGCAACGCGGACCCCACGCTCGACGGGGTGTTCGTTGATGTGAAGGGACTCCAAGACAGACCTCCGGGAAGTGTATGCAAACCCACCCCGTCGGCTTCATCGGACCATCGAGCCGGAAGTGAAGGGCGGTTCAGCCGACACCGCCGGAGCAGCGGGGCGCGGGGCATCCTCCTCGTGCTGCGGGAGCTCGATCTCGAATCGCGTGCCACGCCCAACGCGGCTGGTGGCGCAGACCTCCCCGCCCATCGCCTCCACCAGTTGCTTGCAGATGGCCAGCCCCAGCCCGGTGCCCTGGTGTTGCCCCGCGTACCCCTGCTGGAACGGCTCGAAGACGACGGCGAGATCGTCCGCGCTCATCCCGACACCGGTGTCCTCGACGACCAGGTGCAACAGCCGCTGGTCCTCCATGCTCGCGGACAGCGTCACCCGTCCCTGGTGGGTGAACTTGCACGCGTTGGAGAGAAGATTCGTGAGCACCTGGCGAAGCGCGCGACGGTCCGCTCGAACCGTCATCCCCACGGGAACCCGCAACGTGACCCTGTTTCCGTGCTGATCGGCAAACGGCCGCACCTCGTCCGCGATGATGCCGGCCAGCTCGTCCAAAGCGATGGACTCACGCTCGAGGTCGAGGTGGCCCGCTCGCGCCTTCTCGATCCGGAGCAGGTCGTCCACCAGCGCCAGGAGGTGCACACCGGAGCCGTGCACGCGGGCGAGGTCGGCTGCGACATCCGGACGTTCGACTTCTTCGAGCAGCATCTCGCTGTAGCCGATGATCGCGTTCAGCGGCGTCCGGAGTTCGTGGCTCATGTGGGCGAGGAACCGGCTCTTGTACTCGCTCACCTCCACGAGCTCGGATGCGTGGTGACGGGCCCGCTCGGCAGCGTCGCGCCAGGCTCTCTCGTACGAGACCAGGAACCCGAAGACCAGCCACACCGACACGATCGAGATGGCCGCAACCGTCGCGTGGTAGCCCGGTCCCATGGGTTCGAGCGGAAACTCGTAGCCTTGGTGGTGGGCCACCCACAGGGCCAGGACCTGCAGGGCGGACACCAACGAGACGTCGAGCCCGACCCGGGACCCGCCGGTCACGAGTGCGGCGACCGGGACCAACACGAACGTGACCACGACCGGAGAGGCCAGGCCGTGGCTCGACCACGCGAGCACTCCGCCATCGACCACGATCAGGGCCATGAACCACATCGCCGCCAACCGCGCGCTCCGCCGCATGAGTGGGAGCGTCAACACCAGACCCGCACCTGCGGCGAGCAGGATCGGGGCCAGCGAGCCCGCGTTCTGAAGGGTCAGCAGCGCCAGGCCGACGACGGCGTGCACGGGCACGAGGATGGCTGTCATCCCCACGACCATGCGCGCCTGGCGTGCTGCCGGACTCTCGCTGCGACGCAGAGGGTCCGGCAACCACCGTTCGAGTCGATCGTGGAAGCGCATCGGGGACCCATCGGCCGTAGAGCAAGCTGCTGAACCAGCATTTTCGGGGGCAGCGTTCTCTCGAGACATTCAACGCGCCGTCACGACACCCTGGGTGTCTCGATCGATCCGACGATGGCCCCGGGGCTCAGAACTCGTCGCGGAAGACGATCGTGAACGTGCCCTCTTTGGTGGGGTCCCACGGGTCGCGGTTCTTCAACGCGCTTCCCCGTGGCACCCGGGTCGTGCGGACTGTGCGCACCGCGCGCACCGTCGATCGTGGGGGGCCCGAGACCAGCAGCTGCCCGCGCTCTCGGCAGCACGCGCGGGTCAGAGTGGGGCGATGGTGAGGTCGAAGAGGCCGCACGACGAACCGTAGCCCCCGACGACGATGGCGATGGTCTGCCCCGCCGCGAGGTCCGATTCCAGGTAGGACAGCGTGCCGGTCCCTCCATCGTCGTCGCAGGTCAGCGGCGTGTCGGCGCAGGTCCGCAGCTCCAGGACGGTGTCGAAGTCGGATCCCGCCGTCGAGAACGTCCAGGTTCCCGCCGCAGGAGCGGTCCAGGAGTACTCGACTTCGACGCCATCCACACCGCAGCTCATCTCCCAGTCGTCCGACGCGCCGCACAGGTCTCCAGACGCGACCAGGCCCGTACCCGTGACCGCGCCGTCCGTGCTGGGGCAGGTGCCCGATTCGTCGGCGAGCTCGCCGGGGCTGTAGAGCGTTGCAGCGAGGTCGGTGTGAAGCACCCAGCTTCCAGCGGCCGAGCCCTGTGGGTCCACGGTCAGCGAGACGTCGTCGCCGCCTTCCGGGCCATAGGTGACGGAGTCGAACACGAAGCCGGAGGGGTCGGCGAGGGTGAGGGTATCGCCCCCGTTGTTCAGCCCGAGCATCCCGGTGCTGCTGACGGTCAGGCCGGCGTTCACGCTGCATGAGGGGATGCCCCCGCCGTAGACCACGAGGAGCTCGCCAGCGGGGAGAGTGGACCCGGCGGGGAAGACGTGGCGGGTTCCCGTCAGGTCCGCAATCGCGGCTTCGGACAGGTCGGCGGCGTCGGGACCGAGGTTGTAGAGCTCGATGAACTCGTCGTCGGAGCTGTCGATCGCGCCGTCGCAGTTCGCATCGCCCAGCGTAGGCGACGGGTCGGCGTGGATCTCGTGGAACAGCACGGTGAAGTCGGCATCTGTGTCTGTGTCGGCGTCTGCGTCAGCGTCTGCGTCTGCGTCGGCATCTGCGTCTGCGTCTGCGTCTGCGTCCGCATCTGCGTCTGCGTCAGCGTCTGCGTCTGCGTCGGCGTCTGCATCTGCGTCGGCATCTGCGTCAGCGTCAGCGTCAGCGTCAGCGTCAGCGTCTGCGTCAGCGTCTGCATCGGCATCCGCGTCCGTGTCGGCATCGGCGTCAGCGTCTGCATCGGCATCGGTGTCGGCGTCCGCGTCGGCATCGGCATCGGCATCGGCATCGGCATCCGCGTCTGCATCGGTGTCGGCGTCCGCATCGGTGTCTGCGTCCGCGTCGGAGAGCGGTGGCGACGTGTCGCCAGGACCTTCCCGGGGTTCGAGCTCAGCCAGACAGCCGGTCAATGACCAGAACAGAATCACCATTCTTTTTCTCATGTCTTCCTCTACCCAGGCGGGGGCAGGAGTGTCGGCATCCGAAACACTCCGCAACAAAGCGCTGGATTCCGCCGGCCCACCCTCGCAAGGGAGGGATGCACCGACCGAATCTCTTCCTTTGAATGTCTCGACGCGTTCAGGTACCCCCGGAAAATGTGCTCGTTCCTCCGCGCATTTCGGGGGCACCGTTCTCTTGACCGTCCCGAAACGGCTGTTCCGCAGATTGCGAACCCGTTCGACCGGCGCGACTTCAAGTGCGTGCTCGCGTGAGACTGACCGAAGAAAGATCGACGGTCCGTCGCGAGTTCCCTCCCCCCAACCGAAGAAGGGGGAGCGTCTGAACGCGCCCGTTCCCGCCCGAGTCGACCGCCGATCTGCGATAGTGGCGCGAGGAGGACTCATGGAACGCTGGCTGTTCACACTGGCGCTGGGCCTCGCGGGATGCAGCGGTCCGAGCGACACCCCGGAGATCGACACCGGGCCCTTCGGTGATCTCTCTCCCGAGCCCCCTCCGCTCGGGGGGAATGGACGCGTTCTGCTGGCGTCGTGGCCCCCGTCCACCGAGGGGGTGTTCGACGTGGTCGACCGGGAGTGGATCGGGGTCCTCGAAGGCGGCCAGTTCGGTCGCAAGGTGCTCCCCGTCCCCGACCTGTACGGCCCAGGAGACGACGGGCTGCTGGTGTGGCGACTCGACGCGCAGATCTCGACGGAGGACCGCATCGAGCTGTACGACCTCCGCGACGGAGGGCGGGACTCCGTGCTCTTGGGCTCGGGCGAGTCGGCCGTGCACGGGGTCTATGGCACGGGCGACCTCGACGGCGACGGCCATGGTGAGCTCGTCGTCCTGTTCGGCGCTGCCCAGCAGCCCAGGCTGTCGATTCTGTCTGGAGCGATGCTCGTGGTCGCCTCGGAGGCGGGCGATGTCGAGACGTTCACCCCGCTGTCCCTCGCATCGACGACGTCGAGCGCCTGGGCGCCGAATCCGGTGCTCGGCCCGCCGTGGACGGACGGCGGCGAGGTCCGGGTAGCGGTGGGCAACACGCTGGCCCCCGGTATCGACGGAGAGGGGCGGGGTCTGGTCGACGTGGTCGCGCTCGCCCCCGACACAGCCGGGCCCACGCTGTCGCCCACGCAGTCGTTCCGGACCAACGACCGCTACGACGGGCTCGGGCACGCCGTTCCGTTGTCGGGCTCCATCGCGGCGGTTCTGGACGACCGGCATCGCGTCGCCGATACCCGGGTGGGCCGTGTAGGTGTGTTCGACGGCGGTTCGCAGCCGCCGGGTGATCGGGATGTCGATGCCGCCGCGCACGGGGTGATCGGGAGTGCATCGGCGGTGCTGTCCGGGCCGCTCACCACCTGGCCCGATGTCGACGGAGATGGGGTGGCTGAGCTCGTCGTGCCGGGCGCAGGGGGCTTCCTCTCCTCGACGGTGCTGTCGGGCCCATCGCTCGGTGCGTCCCAGGTGTCGGTGTCCGGACTCGGTCTCACATCGCCGGACATCGACGGAGACGGCCTGCCAGAGTCCTTCGCCAGCAACCGCCTCGTGCTGTCGAGCGAGCTCGCGTGGGAGGGCGAGTCTGTGACCGACCGACCGGCGGTCTGGGAAGGGGGATGGGGGCTGGATCACCTGACCTACGTGGACGGCTACGGAATCGTCCGCGCTGCATTCCTGCACATCGATGGACAGCCGTACATCGTCGCGGGTGTCGCCGAAGCGCTCTGACCGCTCCGGCGCACCTCAGCGGGTGGACGGGGCTGGGGCGCCAGGCGCCACTCAGTACGTGAGCGAGACCATCGGTTCGGCGAGGTCGTCGTGCACGTCGATCCGCATCGACCACAGCGCATCCACGGTGCCGGTGCCCATGGCTTCGATGTCGATGCGCAGGTCGAGGGTGCAGGCGCCCTGGGTCTGCCCGCTGTCGAGGCAGGCCGTGTGGAGCGCGTCGCTCGTCTCGAACAGGAAGGTCTGCTGTCCGCTCGGAAGGCCGGTGTCGTCGGACGCGACGAGCACGCCGTCGACAAAGAGGTGGCCGGAGACGACGGCGTCGGTGTCGAGCACGTCGAGCGTGACGTGGGTCTCGTTGCCCCAGCTCTCCGCGGGGAGGGTGACCTCGAGGTCGACGGAGTGCACGGCGGGCGCGGCGAAGACCACGACGTCCGAGGCATCGACACGGGACGAGAACGCGGGCTCGGTGCTGGAGGTGGCGATCGACGAGGCCACCGCGGCGGTCAGCACGAGAGCGTGCGACAGACGGGACATGAGTGCTCCACAGAACAGAGAAGAACAGAACAAATCAGACGAACGACGTAGCCTGTCCACGCGGATCGGGCCACGCGCGTCGCGGTCCCCGGGGGATGATGCCCTCCGTTCAGGGCGATCGGGTCGTCGTAGGCGCCGCTGAACACGAAGTCCGACGCCAGCGCGTCAATCCGACGTGTGCTCGGTCAGGGCCCGTCGCATCCGGAGCAGCGGCTCGGCCGCACGCAGCAGGGCGACGTCCTCGCGGTCCTCGGCCCGTGCCGCCTGCAGGTGCGCCTGCATCTGGTTGTTCTTCGCGACGGTCAGGTAGGGCCGCAGGTCGTTCCGGGTGCGCTGCGCGTCGTCGATGGCGGTGCGGATGCCCGCCGAGAGCGCCGACAGGTCGTCGGCCCCGTCCAGGTCGCCGCAGACCCGCTGTACGCGACCCAGGACGCGGCGGATCCACGCCAGGTCGTCGGGGCGGATGGGGCTGGAGTCGTTCTGGATGGCCTTCAGCACCCGCAGCGCATGGGTGACGGCGCGCAGCTGGAAAGCCGCGGTCTGCAGGTCGGCGGCGTGGAGGTGCATCCACGTCTGCTCGGCGGCAGCGAGCTCGTCCTCGCAGGCGGCGATGGCCTCGAGCTGAGTGGCGATCCGCTCGTCGATCCGCTGCGTCGAGCCCCACATCAGGCGGGCCCAGAGGCTGAACAGGCCGCCGGTCTCCACTCGCTCACGAGCGCGGACCGTGCGCTCGAGGTGGACGTCCAGCGGCACCAGCCGGGCCTCGATGGCCGTCACGTCGCTCCATTTCGCAGCGGCGTCGGTCATGACGTCGACGCCGCCATCGCGTGACCGGCGTCCGATGGTGGGTCGGTGTCTGCTCTTCGATCCATGCAGCGAACATGGACGCGCGTCAGGGGGCCGTCAAGGAACGCGAGGTGGAGGTGTTCTCCGCGGTCGGTCAGGCGCGACGAGCGCCGGCAGCGACGGGGTCGAAGCCCTGGGGCCACTGCGTGTTGTCGTCGAACATTGCGTCGCTCAGGACGGTGTGAGTGAGGTCGGCTGGGGTGAGTTCGGCGCCGGATAGGTCGGCTGCGACCAGGCGGGTGTTCACGAGGGAGCCGTCGAGCCGGGCGCCGCGCAGGTCAGCCCCGCTGAGGTCGGTGCCGATCAGATCGGTACGCTCGAACACCGCGCCGACGGCACGGGCACCCACGAGCCGCGCTCCTCCGAGGCTGGCACTCACCACGTGGGCCTCGCCGAGGTCGGCCTGCGACAGGTCCGCCCCGCTCAGGTTTGCACCGAGCAGGTTGGCCGCGCGCAGACTCGCACCCACGAGACGCGCGTCTTCGAGGTTGGCGTAGCGGACATCCCCCGCATCGAGACGGGCGCCGTCGAGCAGGGCGTTGCCGAGAAGGCAGCGGTGCAGCCGACAGCCGTCCAGCCGCGCTGCTCTCAGATCGGCGTCCCGGAGCACCGCCCCGCTGAGGTCGGCCCCACGCAGGTCGGCGCCGCGCAGCGCCGCCCCTTCGAGCTCCAGTCGAGGCGCGCTGAAAGCCCGCTCTCCAGCGGCGTAGCGTGCCAGCAGCTGTTCGTGACTCAGCAAACGGCCCCCTGCGAGCCTTTGGCTAATCCGGTGGGGGCGGCGCGGCGGGCTGGCGTGTCCCACCCCTCCCGATGGATGGCCTGCCGGTCAGAGTGCGGGCGGGCGAGGTCGGAGGCTGCGGAGCGGGCTCGGCCCAGACGGCCACCACCCAGTGCAGCTCGCCCTCGAGGCCGATGGAGAATGCGCTCAGGTCGCGCAGCGCCACCGTGTCGCCGGGGGCGATGATGGACGGCCCGGTCTGGACGGAGTGGTCGACGAGCAGCGGTGCGGCGCAACCGTTCTTCGCCATGGTCACCCCGTCGGTCCAGGACAGCGTCACGCACTCTGGCTGTCCCTTGAATGCGAACCGACTCCGGTCGGTCGCAGCAGCTCCTGCGACCGGGGGGTCTTCTGTGGTCGGAGGCTGGGCGAACGCGGCAAGGACGGACAGGAGCAGGATCGGCATCGACGGACCTCCGTCCCGCTGGAGTGCAAGAACGAGGCCGGGCCCAACCACCCCCGCGCACACGGGCCTGTCCAGAGGGTAGCACGCTGACCGGCGCTCGGACCGCGACATGGGCGACGCGCATACAGGCCACCCGTCCTGTGGACGCGTCCATCTGTGGGTGGGCCCAGTAGAGGGTTGGTCGCCTTCGATCCGCAGTGCGAGGTGCCCTGTCGGGGAGGCCTCTCCCGAAGGCCTGGCGCAACCACGACGCCGTGTACCATGGTTCGCCACGCCCGACGCCGAGGTGCAGGAATGACGGAGATCGAGCTGGAACAGGCCGTCGCGCGACTCGAGAAGGAACAGCGTACGTGGTCCGCCCGGTTGGAGCGGGCTTCGGCGGAGCGGGCGTCTCTCGATGGACTGGGCGGGCTGTGGTCGCGGGTGACCGGGGGCTACGACGATCAGGTCGAGCTGGCCGACAAGCAGATCGCGGCTGCGAACACCCAGCTCGGTCGCATTCGGCCGGAGCTCGCGGCGAAGCGGGAGGCGCTCGCGGGAATCCGCAGGGCGGCGCACGAGCTCTCCAAGGCCGTCGCGCACGCCATCGAGCGAGCGCAGACGGCGACGCTCGCTCAGCACAGCGTGGTCAACCGCACGATGGTGCCCCGGAGTACGCGATACGGCCCGTCCCTGGTAGAGGCCTTCCACCACATGCGGCTGCAGGTGGCCGACTCCTCCGGTGAAAGCCCCTTCGAAAGTGGGGGAGGGGAGGCTTCGATAGATCCCGTCCACGGAGGTTCCCGTGCGCATCGTAGCCCTTCTGTCCCTCGTCGCGTGTACCGGCACTCCCGCGGCGAACGACGACACCGACCTACCGCCGGGAGAAGAATGCGGCAGCGGCGGTGGAGAGGCGCCAGTCGGGCCCTGTCTGACGGCTGCGTTCGCCGGGACGTACACGGTGGTGGCCACCGAAGGCGCTCACCAGCGCGGCACCATCGTGGTCTCCGATGCAGGCGACGTCGACTACGACGACGGACTCGACTTCCCCGTCGCCGATCAAGAAGGGGTCTACGACCGGCTGGATTGCTGCAACCGCGTCAGCGTCGAGATGCTGCAGCGGCCAGACAACGACACTTCGCTGGCAACGGACGCTCGACACCGCGTCGATCTGTTCACCGATGCGCCCGGCACGGACGCCAACGTGATTTCGTTCGAGTACTACCCCAACTGGCCCGACACCGCGGGCACTGTCGTCCTGACGGTGCAATGACACGACGACCACCCGTCGGAGCGCAGAACGGTAGCGCCCCGTGCCTACCTACCGGGGGGCAGACGCCTCGCGCTTGGCGAGCTCCAGGACCTCCGAGATCAGCCCGAGTAGATGGCGCCCCTCGACGTCGACCCTCTGCATGTCCTCTTTGGCCTCCGTGTCGAGGGGACGTCCCTCGACACTGGTCTCGAGGACCATCTCGGCGTAGCCGATGATCGCGTTCAACGGCGTGCGCAGCTCGTGGGACGTCGACGCCAGGAACCGGGTCTTGGCCTCGTTGTTCGCCTCTGCTGCCTGCCGTAGGCGGGTTTCGCGCTCGTTACGCGCCACCAGGGTGTCGAGGTAGGCATCGCTCAGGGCCCGGTTCACCACCCCCGACACCATCGCCTGGCCAACTGGGCTACTTCCTCCCGTCCGGAGCGCCTGCTCTGGGGGCCCGTGAACACCGGGATGCTGGGCCTCGTCGCGGCGGTCGTGGTGGGACACCTGATGCAGCAATAGGACGGTTCAATGGAGTGCTGGGGCGTCGGTCCGATGGACAACGATGTCGCGCTGAACTGGCTGCAGTCGGTGCGCGACGTCGGGGCCGTGCGCACTGCGCTCGACGACCGCAACGTCGATGTCGCACTGGCGGCATGCGCGGTCGTGGCCTGGGCGGCCGGCTGGCCGATGCCGGAGGCGCCGCTGGAGTGTGACCGACGCCAGCAAGCGACCCTCGCAGCGATGCGTCGTCCCGCCCGGCGTCGCTGTGAGGCGCTGATGGCGACGGGCAGCCCGCTTCACACGGCCTGGTCCGAGGCCGGGCACCTCGACGACTGGCTGCAGACCGTGTCCGCCATGCGGGACGTGCTCGCAACGCTGGCTCCAGAGCACGCCGCACTGCGGGAACGGCTCACCGAGCCCGCGCAGATCGAGGCCTTCGAGCAGGCCCTGGACGGCCTGGACGGCACCCCGCGCGAGCGTCGGCTGGCCAAGCGCACCCTGCAGGGCCTGCGACGCGAGCTCGGGTAGCGGCCCAGGCTCAGCTGCCCTCCGGGAAGACGAACATGCCGACGATGGGCTCCTCGTCCTCTTCGGCGTCGGTCGTGAGCTGTACCGGGTTCGACCCATCGGCGTTCAGTCGATCCCGCTAGAAAGAGGCCTATGAACCTCAATCAGCGCAACGTCGCCACGGAGTCACCGAGTACACCGAGCATTGCACGGACCACGCGATCCGTTTCGGCTCATAGAGTCGCTTCGAAAACGCGTATGGGGCCAGCTTTGGTCGTCAGAGCGGGTCCGATGCGGGCGAGACCGGGTTGGCCAGCGTTCGTGGATGCGCCAAGACTCGTCGTGGTCGTGGTCGTGGTCGAGGTCGTGGTGGAGGTGGTCGGTCGTCATCCAGGCCAACCACATAGGCCCCTCGAACGACCTGCCACCGCCCCGCTATCGGAGCTTCCCGACTGGCTCCGCTCAGTCGTTTCCTCCTGGGTGCCACCAACACGACCACGGCGGGTGTTCGCGCCACCACAAGGCGGGCCATCCCGAAACCGCTGACCTGCATGCCCGACGACGGCGGATCGCGGCCATCGGTCGCGTCGGTGCCATGCTGACCGGCCTGATTCGCCACTGCCGTCGCTAGGTCGACTCGGCCGGGAGCCCCGCTCCCGGCCACGCGGAGTGACACCGAATCCCGCCGATTCGAGCAGGTTCTCCGCCAGAAGTCGGTCGATCCGTTTCGCGTGGTACGGAGAGGTGCGGAATGGCCGACGAGCATCCGAGGCCATGTTCCATGGACGCTCGAAGACGACGAAGTAGTCGTTCACCCGACCAGGCTCTGCGACTCTGACAGCGTGGTCCACCACACCACGCCCCCGATCGACACCGTCGTGTGCTCGATCTCGGTCGCGCTCGGCCACTCTGCGTGATCCCCTGGTGTCGACTCGACGACATCGCGGGCACGGTCACCGAACGCGTTCGCCTGCCCGTCGTCTACGCTCTGAACACCGGTTGGGGCGGTTTTCACGGGGCATGCAGGTCGATCCGGGGCGCCGCATCGTCGGAGTCGTACGCCACGGAGTCCCACTCGGAGTCGGAGGTCAGGTGCGACAGCCAGCGCGGTGCGGTCGTGGTGATGCGGTAGAGCGCCCACGGTGCGGGGTCGCCGTACGTCCAGCGCGTGGTCGAGGTCTCCAGGATGCGAACCGAGGCGATGTACCGGCCGCAGTCCACGTGCATCGCGGATCCGAGGTCGCGCTCACGCTCGCTCAGCGGATCGCGCAGGGGATGGTGGTCGACGCGAAAGGCCTCGTACACCTCGCGGTTCCAGATCCGCCGATTGCGCAGGGCTGCACCGACCCAGGACGTGGAGACGAACTGCAGGCGGCGCACCGGATTGCGCGTGAGCCGGCGGCCCGGGGGAGCGTCGAGCAGCAGGCCCATCGCGAACCGCTCGGTCAGGTAGAACGGACAGCAGTCCGGCTGGGTGGGCTCGACCCGCAGGTCGACCTGCGTGGGGTGGAGGTCGGTCACAGCGACCCGGTACAGCGTTCCCAATTCCGCCTCCTCGATTCCGCCTGCTGCGCGATGGATGTCAGGCGCCGAGCACCTTGCGGATGAAGGCCAGCGCGACGCTGAGGCCATCGGGGGCGATGCCGTGCCCCGTTCCCTTCATGACGTGGGCGTAGACCTCGGCCCAACCGGCCTCTTGTAGCGCCTGGGCCGCGTTCGGCAGGTTGCCCGGGGGGACCACGTCGTCCTGGTCACCGTGGATCAGCACCACCGGGGGGCGGACCTGCACCTCGTCGAGCATCTCGGGACGGATCAGGCGACCGGAGAAGGCCACCACGCCAGCGATGGACGTGGAGCGCCGGGGAGCGACGTGGAGCGCCATCATCGTGCCCTGGCTGAAGCCGAAGAGGACGCAGCGGTCCGCCGGGATGCCTTCGTCGACGAGCACCTGGTCCAGGAACGCCTGCAGGGTGTCGATCGAGCGGTCCAGCGAGGCCTCTGCGTCACCGACGGAGCTCCCGTCCATGCGGGGAATCGGGGCCCACTGGTACCCCGCGGGGTTCACCGTGCAGCGCTCCGGCGCGTTCGGGGCCACGAAGGTGGTGTTCGGCAGGTGCTCCGCCAGCGGCTGTGCGAGCCCGAGCAGGTCGGCTCCATCGGCTCCATAGCCGTGCAGGAACACCACCAGGCTGTCGGGTCGTCCGGAGGCGGCCGGGTGCCGTCCGTGCTCGAGCGTCGATGTCATGGAGCCTCCTCTGGCACCCTATGCTGCCGGTTGGCAGGCCCGAGGCTCACATTATCATGCGAGTGCCCCAGAATGCCTGTTGAAGCTACGCTTGTCCCGATACACCAGGAGGGGTTCGTGAGCACACGTTCCAGGCGAAGAAGCAGTCATCCGCCAGCTCGAGCCCCCATGTGCGAGTCGCCCGCTACGGATGCGATGGAGTGCAACTCTGCTGCTCAGGAACAGTTGAGTCGGGTCGTCCAGCTGGACGAGATCACGATCGAGGGCGACCCCAATCGCGGAACACCAAACGAAGCGGGTATCTACCGTCCGTATGGCGACAATGAGCACCTGAACTACCTCGCGGGCGCGGGTTCGAGCCTGCTGGAGCACGTCGGTGTGGGCCAGGAGGATCTGGAGGAGGCCGTCCGGGCGTCCCAGAGCGAAGACTCCGTCGAGGGCACGCTGCGCGCGATCGACGCGCTCAACCCCGCGGCCGGGATTCGAGACCGTGCGGTCGAGGCACACGAGGACGCGGGTGGAGGCACGGTCGGGGTCTTGAGTGCCATCGACGCGCTGAACCCCTTCGCTGCGATCCGCGACCGCGCCACCGAGGCGTACGACAGCCACGGCGGAGGCGTGGTCGGGACCCTCGGCGCGATCGATGCCCTCAACCCGTTCGCCGCAATCCGGGACTCCATCCAGTCGACCGCCGAGGGAATCGAGGCAGGAGACGCCTACTCCGCAGGGCACGACGCGACGGATGCCCTGGTGGACGCTGCGCTTCTCGCCGAGCAGGCTCGCGGGCTCACGACGTCCAGTGCGGATCTCGATGGCCTGGCGTCGCAGGCGGACGATGTGGCCGGAAGCAGTGCCCGCACCGATCGAATCGACTTCGAGGCTCTGACGCGGGAAGCCGACACCGGTCGGCGCATTCCGGAGGTCGACCTGGAGCAGGTTCGCGCGCCGGAGACACCGATCCGGGAACCCGTGATGGCCAGTCCAGCGACACGCCGGCTGCTGGACGAATTCGCCGACACCGCCGCTCCTGGGGAGTATCCAGTGCGGATGTCGGCACCGCGGGAAGCGATGTGTCGGGTGGATGCGGCCGTGGGTGGGGAGCTCGGCCCGATCACCGAAGAGGTGGTCGAGTTCGCGCACAGCGCCAGTGGTGGAGACGTCGGCGGGATGGTGACCAACGGAACCAGGCTGGCATCCCGCGCCGTGGGCGCTGCCCGGCGCCGTCCCCCCGGTGGGGGAGACTGAGTCGGACCCGTCGTCTCGCGGAAGGGGTCGCTGCACATCGACTTCACGGATGAAGGCGGAGCCTGGGAGGCGCCGTACACCACCGCTTCGTCAGCGGTCGGGCCAGACTAGCTCTCACAAGTGTCAAGTAGGACGTGAATTGCACTGGGGGTGCGCCTCCCTTCCGCACGAGGGCGTCGCTGCTGCGGGGCAAGCCGGGTCCCGGGCAGCGGACCGCATCAGCGCTTCGAGCACCAGCGGGGACGGGTCTTCGACCGCACGTGGCTCCATCGCGAGCTCCAGCGCAGTGAACGCCAGGCGCACTTGTACATCGAGGTTCATCGAGCGCCAAGCAGGAAGAACCACGTGTTCTCCGAGGAGATGCTGGCCGTGGAGAATGCGCGCGATGCAGATCTGGGACTCAGGTGCGCAGTCGACCAGAGCCGGGATGGGCCGCTCGATGCGCTCGCCGTTCCACACCCGGTGCTCCCATTCCTTCAGATCCGCGAGTCTCATCTGCCCTCCCGGGAATACGGCCGCAGCGGACCTGTCCCTCGAGACTCCATGCCACGTGCGGAGCGCAACCACGACGCGTGTACCATGGTCCGCCACGCCCGACGCCGAGGTGCAGGAATGACGGAGATCGAGCTGGAACAGGCTGTCGCGCGGCTCGAGAAGGAACAGCGTACGTGGTCTGCCCGGTTGGAGCGGGCTTCGGCGGAGCGGGCGTCTCTCGATGGACTCGGTGGGCTGTGGTCGCGGGTGACCGGGGGCTACGACGAGAGACGTGTACGTGTACTACGGGCGCTCGGACGAGTGCTTTCCGACGAACCATCCCCATAGCGATGAGCCGGCGGCTGTCAGAACAGCGAGATGCTGATGCCAGCGCCCAGGAAGCGATAGGTCGGCCGCCCTCCGACGACACGGACGGAGCGCTCCACACCGGGCAGCTCGGTGCGAGCCTGTTGTTCGGAGTAGGTGAGCGTGGCGAAGGTCTTCATGCTCTGCGGTGGGTTCAGGGGGATGTGCAGCTCGGCCCCCCGATCGCGGCTGTCCGAGCGAAGCAGGTCGCCGTACCAGGCGTGCAGGAGCAGGGGCTGGCGTGGGGTGGGGCGGAGCTCGAGACGAACGAGCACCGGCACCCCGTGCATGCCGTAGCGTGTCGCGCCCATCGTGCCGCCGCCAGCGTGAGGACGCAGCCCCACGAACAGACCGGCAGCGTCACCACGCCCGCCGAGCATGGCCCCGACCGCTCCGCGACCGTGCCACCCCCACCCGGGCCCCTCGTCCGATTCGCCTCGGGGGTACGCGTAGCGCGGCGACAGCGACCTCCCGAAACCGAACCCGAGCTCCATCGTCAGGTGTGTTCCGAGGCCGTTCAGCCCCCGCCCGGTGGTGAACGAGGCGTTGAGCTGTGTCCGGATGTCGAGGTCGAGCGCCGCAGGGGACGCGTGTGCGGCGTACGAGGCGTTGGTCGACCCGTGGCGGAGCCCGTACGAGAGCAGCATGAAGGGGTAGGTGAGGGGTGTGGACACGTCCTGCGGGCTCTGCCATCCGGGGCTCGGCGCGTCGTGCACCGACAGATACGCGACCGGCCCCAGATCCTCCAGCCCGACTGCGTCGGGATCGATGCCGAGCTGGGTAGCGAGCTCCACGGCAGTGACGTCGTCAGGGGGCTCTCCCGCTCCGAGCAGGGCTGAGAGCGCCTCTCGGCCCTCTGGGGTGTCGGGCGACGCGGCTGCCCGCCAGGCCGACCTGCGCAGCTCTGCGGCGACACCACGAATCGCCTCGGTCGATCGGGCGACCACTTCGGCGACGAGTGCATCCCGACCGGCGGCCGCATCGATCGGTGCGTCTCCGTCGAGGAGGGAGGCGACCTCCATGCGTTCCGGGCCCCACGCCCCATGGGGAGTCTCGGCCCAGAGGAGCACCACAGCGTTGTCTTCCCGCTGGTGCCGCCGCTCCCGGCGCACCTCCACCTCGGTGTACGGAACCTGCACCGCCTCGTCGACCCAGACCTCGTGACGGGTGGTGCGGGTCCGGGTGTAGGACAGGTAGTCTCCGCAGACGGTCCGCACGCCACCGGGCACCGCGTAGTCGGAGCAGCGGTGCTGGTACACGGGTTCCTCGACCGAGATCGTTCGCACCTTCTTCACCCGCTGGATCTCGGTACGGTAGCGGGTGACCTCGTACGGGACGTCGATTTCCTCCATGCGCGTCGATGTGCGACAGTCTTCGACCTCGAGCCGAGCCATGACCGGCAGGCCACCGTTGGCGCCATCCAGTGCGAACGGGGGAAGGCTGCTGCAGGTGTCGGTGACGGTCAGCGACGCGGTGATCGCAGGCTCGAGCTGATGGGCGACGTGCTGCTGCAGGCTCGTCGGGGGGCCGTCGACGAGGCCGGCAACGTCGGCGAGCAGGGCGGTGACCGCCGGGGGGTGGTCCGCCGCCAGCCGCTGCACGGCAGCCCGCCACCGGTCGCGCGCAGCGTCGATGGTCTTCCGGGCCGAGGACCCCTCTGTGACGTAGGGATCGATCTCCCGAACTGCACGGAGCTGCTGGACCGTCGGGACCGCGTCGTCTGGCAGGATGGCGTGCACGGTGGCATCGACCCGCACCGCCTCGAGCGTATCGAGCTCCTGCTGCAGCTCCAACCCCGGGCAGCCTCGCAGCTCCAGCCGGGCGGCTCTGACGGACGCCACATCGGCATCCTCGCTCCAGCCCTCGCGGACTCGAGCCTCCCGCAGCTGGCACAGGCGCTGGAGCGACCGCCGCCACTCGGCTCGCAGGAGGGGCTGTTGCTCGACGTTCTCGCGCCAGTGCTGCTCGGCTGCGGTCGCGTCGTGTTGCTCGAGTGCGAGCCCAGCCTGGATCCGCCCGTGCTGGCTGAAGCAGCCGATCAGCAAGAGCAGAGCGGTCACAGCTCGATCTCCACGGTGAGCTGGCCATCGACCGGCTCGATCGCATCGAGGGTCGTCTCCAGAAGCCACTCGGGAGGCTCGGTCGCGCTACGCACGCGCAGCACGAGGCCAGGAGCGGCGAGCGCTACGTCCTCTCCGTCGATGGGGAGTGTGGCCTCGTGGTGCACGACGCAGTCTTCGGCGACCAGCAGAAAGGTGATGTCGAGCCCGGTGCGGTTCACGAAGGTGGTTTGCTGCGCCACCTCCTCGAAACGCCCGCAGGAACCGAACCCGGGCGGCAGGTCGCCTGTGTCGATGGTCTGGAGGGCATCGAGGTGGGCGTCGTAAGGCACGGCCTCGGGATCGAAGCACCCCGAGACGAGACTGAAGAGCACGATGAGCCGAAGGTCCATGCCTGGGCCTATTCGGTGTAGCTCCAGGCGGCTTCGGCGTGAAAGCGGCTGAGATGGCTTTCAGCGGGTGTGCGTGGCCTGAGGAGGAGAGCCGACGCGGCTGGCGAGCGCCAGGGCGACGAGGCCCCAGACGATCTCGAGCGCGGTCACGGTGGGCTGACTGGGGTCCTCGAAGCCGTAGCGGCCGATGCCCACGAGGCGGGCGAGGCCCGCGGTGAAGAACACGAAGAACATCAGAACCAGCGCTGGGTGCACGCGCGCGTCGGACCGGGAAGCCCACCCGAGCCACACCGCCAGGCCGAGCTCGAGCCCGCCGTAGAATGCGCTCACCTCCACGAGGGTGTTCGGAGAGTGGTGGGTGAAGCCGACCAGCAGCCCGAGCAGCGGAGGATGGATCAGGAACGCCACGGCATAGACCGTGAGGATCAGAGCGCCCAGCCGCAGCATCCAACGGGCGATACGCGTCGCGGTCGAGGGCGTCATCGGTGCGCCAGGAAGCGCAGCAGGGCTGCACGCCAGGCGTCGGGCGCTTCGTACTGGGGGATGTGCCCGATCCCCTCGAGCATCATCAGCTCGCTGTCGGGGATCGCGGCGTGGGCGGCCGGCCCGAGCTGGTCGTAGCGGCCCAGGGTCGCGCGGACCTCGTCGGACACGCGGTCTCTGCCGAGCGCGGTGCGATCCCGGTCGCCGATCACGAGCAGAGTGGGGACCTCGAGGTCGCCGAGCTCGTGCACGACGGGCTGGGTGAACACCATGTCGGCGGTGATCGCGGCGACCTCCGCGATCCGATCGGCGTCCGGACCCTCGACCCACCCCATCTGCAGCTCGGCGAGGTCGTCGTAGGCGGGCTCCCACTGGCCGTCGACCTCCACCGTCCAGACCCCCTGCTTCGCGCCCCCGACGTACCGACCGCTCGTCACCGCACCGTTCGACGCGACGACGCGCCACTCGCCCTCTCGGCGCCCATCCACGAACGCGCCCTCCTGGTCGACCGCGCCAGAGGCGTCGGTCACGCGGTACAGCCCGTGCAGCTCGCCGTCCCGGAAGGTCATCTCCCAGGTCTTCCCGGAGGCGTCGACCTCCACCCACCGGCCGGACTTCACGTCGTCGACGTAGCTGCCCTCCGAGACCACGCGTCCAGCTCGCTCCACCTGGTAGGGGCCGTGCCGTCGACCGCCCGCCCAGGTCGTGGTCGACACCACCTCGCCGCCCCGGACCGTCCACACACCGGTCTTCTCCCCATCGACGTAGTGGCCGCGCTCGCGGACCCCCTCGGAGTCCGTGACCACCCACTCGCCCTGCTTCACGTCGCCCTCCAGGACGCCGCGGGTCTCGACCCCGTCTTCGAGGGTGCGGACCGGACCGTCGATCGCCCCGTCCACGAAGGTCTCCTCGGCGATGAGGTCGCCGTCTTCGTCGAACCGTCTGCGAACGCCGTCCAGCGCGCCGCGGTCGTAGGTCACCACTCGGTCGTCGAAGGTCCAGACCCCGTGGCGCTCGCCGTGCAGGTACGCGCCGCTGCCGCCGAACTCGGTCCAGGGCCCCTCTTCCTCGCCGTCGACGTAGGCCCCTTCGCGCCGTACCGTTCCCGTTCGCGTCCGCTCCGTCCACCAGCCGTGGCGTTCCCCGTCGCGGTAGGCGCCCACCACCTCGCCGTCGGGTCTCCACGATCGAACGGGCCCGTCCCGCACGCCCCGATCCCAGGTGACCTCCTGGATGAGTCGGCCGTACGGGGCCCAGTGGCACCAGGTGCCGTGGGGCTCGCCTCTCTTCCGGCGTCCCCGGGCCACGACGTCGCCGCCCGGAGTGCGCTCGACATGGACCCACGGGGGCGACAATCGGGGTGGGCTGTCCGGACAGTCTGCGAAGGCGAGGGGGATGAAGAGGAGCATGGGTCGTTGGACCGCTGGCGCATGGATCGGTTCCGGCGGCGGCTCCCGACCATAGATTGTGCCTAGAGCTCGGTCCAGACCCAGTCCAGCACCCATACCCCCTGGGGGCCGTCGTGAACGATGTAGTCCAGCCGCCAGGTGTCGCCGACGTACCGCCAGCTCCCGGTCGCCGTGTACGGCTGCCCGGCCGGGCCGCTCCCTGTGAATCGCACGCGACCGTCGGGATGGTAGCGGGTGACGCGCACCCCGCTCGGGAGCACCTCGGTCGACGTGAGGCAGGCCCAATCCCAGGAGTGGACCAGCGGGGGTGCGCTGCTCCAGTCCTCGGTCGAAGTCGTCGACACCACCTGCCACGAGGTCGGCGTCAGGTAGTCGGTCGTGACCGTCTGGATTCCGGAGGCCTCGAAGCGGAGCTCCTCGATGGGAAGCCCATCGTCCCGGACGGTCCACTGGCGGGTCGGGACGGGCGTGTTGGCGAGCTCCCCGTCGATCGTGGCGGTGTTCCCCGACCACGACCAGGTCTCGGCGTACGGGCCGCCGAAGCCGAGGGACTCCAACGAGGCGATCCGGTTGGTGCCCGGGCGGTAGGTGATGTGGGTGGAGGTCGGTGTCTCGGGAGTGGCCCAAGTCTCGTCGAGCAGGCGCCCATCCGCAGTGTAGGTCGCCTCGAGCAGCCGCTGCGGCGGGAGAGGGATGGACGGCGGGTAGACGACTTCTGCCCGCCACGCCGGTGCGTCGGAGGGGAATGGGCCGGGGTCGACGGGGAGCGCGTCGCAGTCCACCGGCTCGGCGGTGTCCCACCCCGAGAGTGGAACGCCGGTGTCCGGGTCGGGCGCAGGGTTCTCGCCGGTATCGTCCGCGTCGGCAGTGTCCTGCGCAGCCGTGTCGTCCGAAACGACCGATGACGGCGCGGGGAGCGTCGAACATGCGATGAGCGCGAGCCACAGCATGGACCAGGCTTATAGATTTGGATGCGGACCTGCAACTCGTGCCAGGGGGCGTCTCCGCAGTTGTAGCGTTCGGACGCGTTCCGTAGAGTTCGGACGACGGGTTCGTACGGCGGTGCTACCGGGCTTCTGGAGCATCGCTGCGACCTTCGACTGGCTATGACGGGGACGTCGAGGACGGGTCAGTCTCCCCAGGGCGTCATGCTCCACGCGGTCTCCGCCATGTCCGCAGCCCCACCGTAGATGGTCGCCAGGCCCATCCCCAGGGCACCGGGGATGGCGCGACCGGCCTGCGCCCACTGTCCGTCCTTCTCGCCGTCGAAGCCGTTCTCGATCCAGTCGGCCACCGCGTCGAGCCCGCTCCGCGTGTTGTCGCCGGGCGCGATGAAGTCCAGGATTCCCCCCGACTGCTGCGGTCCGGACGACAGGCCGTGGTCCTCGGCGAACGCGCTGTTGCTGTGCGGGACGCATCCGTGGGTCTGGGTGGCATCGAGGCTGCGCTGCTGCGCGGCCTCCTGCTCCTGGATGCTCTTCATCTGCTGGGGGGTGCACTGCTTCACGGGGACTCCAGGTCGGGGGTTCTCACCCAACGTAGGCCGCGAATCGGCGTCGACCGCTTAGGTTCGCGCCGCGTCACTTAGGAACGTCGGCCGTCGAAACCGTTCCAGGATGGACTCCCGCGCGACCCGTGGCGTCAGGCGAAGTGCGCCTCGGAGGTGTCGTAGTCCGCTCCGAAGTCTGCGTCTGCCAGACCTTCTCCATCGATCGCGTCGACCGGCTGGACCTCGTCTTCGCGACCGAGCGACAGGAGGGTGTAGGCCCCGCCCCCGGCGATTCCGAACACCAGCAGGCCCCCGAGGCCGGACAGCCCGATCGCCAGCATCGACGCGCCCGAATCGCTCTGTTCGACCGTGTCTTCGGGGTAGTAGGCCCCCGTCATGCGGCGGACCTCGACCGTGCCGACCCCGTCTTCGGCGTGGTCGGCCTCGAAGTAGTCGCGTGCGGCATGGGGGTCGTCCATCTCGGCCATCGCCTCGTTCATCTCGTGGATGCGTTCGGCAGCCGCTCGTGTGGCGTCGTAGCGCACGTACTGGATGAAGACGGGAGGCAGGACCAGCACCGCCACGCCAAAGCATGCAGCTGCACCGACCACGAGTTGTTTGCCCAATCCCATTGCCACTGTCGTTCTCTCATCGTCCTGGGTTCTCCAAGACAATGCGCACCATCGGGTGACGCGACAAGGGGATTCGGAGACGTTTCGTGACATCCCTCTGACACCGCGGATTCTCATCGTCAGGGGAACGTCCGTTCGCAGGCGCGCGACGTTCGGGGTCAGCGAGGGTACAAGAGGCAACCCTGTTGGGCGTAATCGACGTTCGCCCGTTCATCGGGACGCTCCACCCCGCTGCGGATGGTCAATCTCAACGAGCCGCTCGGTTGTGCGGTAGTGATCCGCTCGGCGTCGCGCGGAGACACAGCCAGTGCCACTGCAGCAGGCATCTCGGGCGCGTCTGGAGACGCCTTCGGCGGGTCGAAGACCTCGAGCACCTCGACGCCCATCGCCACGACCTGACCTACGACTCGACCCTGGCTGTTCGTCGTGCTCCGCATGACGTCGACGTGCATTCCGGGCTCCACCCACTGGAGGATCGCGTCGTCCATCGGAACGTAGACCCCTCGCAATCCCGATGGCGGGATGTGCCGGGCCACACGCTCGACCCGGATGGGTTCGTTGGCCAGAATCCGGTCGATCGGCCGGGTGCCCAGCACATCCGCTGGATGGGTCACGACCATCGCTGCGATGCGTCCACCCATGCGCCCTCCGCCCGGACAGTCTAACGTCAGAGGACGGAGCGCTGTTGTTCGTCCCCGAGGTCGTCGCTGCTCCGGGAGGTACTGTCGACGATGCGCCCCATGTCCCGATGCCTGTCGATCCTCGTCGTGCCCATCCTCGTGGCGTGTGACGGCGAGGTCGATCCCGACGCGTGGATGCTGCGTCGCGCGCGGGTGGAGTGCCGTGCCGAGGACCGCTGCGCTGGAGACGGGGTGTGGTTCGAGCGGTCGGGAGGGGTCGAGGCCTGCGTGGACGACCGACTGGCGAACTGGTCGGACGAGATCGAGGTGCGCGGCCTGGTGTTCCTGTCGAACAACGCCCGACAGTGTGTGGCGCCGCACCGCCGTGCATGGCGAGGCGACTGCGACAGCGACCCGGCTCCCGAGTCCGGCCTGAACGGCGAGTGCGAACTGTCCGTCTGGTACCCCGAGGCGTTTCTCGACTGACGGGGTTAGAGAACAACCATTCACCAATCGTCGAGGAGCGACATGCGGGTCCTGGTCACCGGCTCGACCGGAAACGTCGGTGCGCCCGTCCTGCACGCCCTCCGTGACCTCGGAGCGGAGGCGGTCGCCGCCGTTCGCCCCGGCTCTACGGAGCTCTTGGAAGACGTGCCGACTGTCCCGCTGGACTTCACCGAGCCGGGAACCTGGGATCGTGCCCTGGATGGCGTCGATGCCCTGTTCCTGCTCCGGCCCCCGGCGATCTCCGATGTCGGCCCCACCCTGAACGCCTTCGTCGATCGCGGCCGCGACGCCTTGCAGCATGTGGTCTTCCTCTCGGTCGCGGGAGTCGAGAAGAACCGCGTGATCCCCCACGCCAGGGTCGAAGCCCACCTGCGGGCGGGCCCCACCCCGTGGACGTTCCTGCGCGCCGGCTTCTTCGCGCAGAACCTCTGTGGCGCGTACCGCGAAGACATCCGCGACGACGACCGTCTGTACGTGCCCGCAGGGCATCAGCCCGTGTCCTGGGTCGACACCCGCGATCTGGGCGAGGCCGCTGCGCGCGCCTTCTTCGACGAGACCGCCCGCAACCAGGCGTGGACGCTCACCGGACGTGTCGCCCAGACGTTCGACGAGGTCGCGGCGGCCCTGTCGAGCCAACTCGGTCGGACGATCCGCTACCAGGCTGCGAGCATTCCGGGCTATCTGTGGCACCTACGCACGCGGCGAGGGGTTCCCTGGGCCCCCGCCCTCGTCTACACCGTGCTGCACACGGCCATCCGGTTCGGTGCCGAGCGTCGGGTCGATCCGACTCTCGAGCGTGTCCTGGGCCGTCCTCCGCGAACGATCGAGGACACCATCCGCGACCACCTCCCGCTCTGGCAGCGCTGATGGCCCGGCCGCGCACCGTCTCCGACCGCGATGCACTCGACCGGGCGAGACCGTGCATCGTCGAGCACGGACCCGGTGTGAGCCTGGCGGTCCTGTCACGGGCGATCGGCCTGTCTCCCCCGGCGCTGCTGAAGCGGTTCGGCTCCAAGGAACAGCTGCTGTTCCGGGCCCTGCTGCCGGATCGTCCCCCCGTCTGGAAGACCGCACTGACCGGCCCGCTGACCGAAGCGACCCTGGCTGTCGCTCTGCAGCGGATGTGTGCGGAGTTCCGTCGCGTGGGGCCCGCTCTGGCGGCGCTCCGCATGAGCCCGATGGAGGTCGCGCGCATGTTCCCATCCGAAGCCCTGGGGCCCGCCGCGGCCGCGCGTCGCCAGATGGCCACCTGGTTGGCCAGCGCCGGATGCAGCGACTGCGCGGTGAAGGCCGATCTGCTCGTCGGGGCGGCCGAATCCCGGGGATTCCTGACCTGGGTGGGGCCCCAGATGCTCGCGGACCCCGAAAGCGACGCATCCGACACGTCCTGGTCGGAACGACTCGCCGCCTTCGCACTTCGCTCCTGAAGGCTCGCGGCGGAAGACCACCGGGTGCGACGACGACGTGGACGCCTGGCTCGACCGCGTTCGTGCCCAGGTGCCCGCTGCCGCTGGCCGGAGGCGCCTTCGAGCGGTGGTGGTCCGCCACTGCAAGCCGGCGAGCTACGCCCGATCGCAGTCGACGTCCGCCGGGAGAGCCGAGCTGCGGGCGGTCCGGGAGGCGTATCCGGGTGCGCGGATCGAAGAGCAGGTCGACACGCCGGATGCGGGCCGTGGGCGGGTGGTCTTCCGGCATTGACGCCGCGCGCGACGGGCAGCACTATCTGGCCGAACGGAGGCTCCATGCTCGCTGTCATCCTCTTCGCCTGCGGAGGGACGTCCACCCCTCCAGAGCCACTCCCGGAGCCCGCCGTCCAACCGGAACCGGAACCGGCCACCTGGGAGTCCGACGCGCTGAAGTCTCTCTGCAACGACCCCGCTGGAGCCGTGCTGATCGCCGCTTGTGCAGGCGGCGGACGCGACCTCGTCGAGGGGTACTTCGATCGCGCTCCCGCACCGATGGACCAGGGCCCATTGCGAGAAGCCCTTCCGACCCTCCCACCCGCCAGGTGGCGTGCAGACTCCGTGGCGCAGGTCGACATCGCGGTCCGACAGGTGCTCGATGCGGCTCCGCATGCATGCGCGGATTCCGCCCGCTGCGTGGACCTGACCGACGTCGTCATCGCGGACGGCGCCTACGGGAGCATCGCCCAGGAGAAGATCAGCGCCCGGAACGGTCTGCACTACAACTACTCGAACGGCGTGCTCGGCATGCTGATCAGCCGCGGCCAGGTGGCCCGCTACGAGGGCGCACGGGCCCAGTCCGAGAAGGACTTCGGCAGCGATGCGGCAACGGCCGATGCCAGCTCGGCGAGCGCTCTCGGAGGCAACCTCGGCGAGATCGCCATCGGGGTGCAGTCGGCCACGCCGAAGGGGCTGCTGCACGCCGAGGCGCTGATGTTGGGCAAGGCCGTCCCAGAAGGGCTCTAGACGTCGAGGAGTATGGCCACCGTCTCGTCCCTCGGCGCGGCCTGGCGTCAGTCGTGTTTGAGCTCGCTCCAGCGGACGTCTCCCTGCTCCATGACGATGCGATCGTGCGTCAGCTCGACGACGTCGGCGCAGGAGCCCTGGTTCAGCGCGTCGGTCGTGAGGAGGCGGGCCAGGGCGGCGGCCTCGGGGGTGCCGTTCGACCACTCCACGCGCGACTCGGTCCACCAGCCGCAGACCTGGTCGCTCCCGTAGACCTCGATGCCCTCGAAGGCCATGACCACCAGGGGCTGTTCCGCGCGGTAGCTCGCGGCCATTCCGAACCCGATCACGCCGGGCTGGACGGGGTGGCGGCGGATGTGCCCCTCGACGTGCAGGTCCTGGCCGATGGCCTGTTCGGGCTGGCTCCAGCGGCCGGACAGATCGCCGACGTCCGCTGGACGAACCGTGGGTGCGGCGTGCTCGAGGGCGGCGCGGACCTCCGCGGGTGTCGGCACCGGATTGGTGGTCTCGGCGACGTAAGGCGGGGCGGGAGGCGAGTCGGAACCGAGCGAGCAGGCGAGCAGCAGGAGTGGAAGCATGGCCGAGCATACGACGACCGACCCCCAGCGTGTCATCGCCAGGTGACGGCCGACTCCCAGCGTGCCCAGTGCTCGGGGGTCGCGCGCTGCTCCACGGCTTCGGTGACGCACATCGCGCGTGCGCTGGCCCTTCGCGAGGGCATCGCTCGCCAGGCCGCCCAGGAGGCCTCGAGCGCAGCATCCTCTGCATCGAGCCCGTCCAGTACGGCTCCTTCGGTGCTTGCCCACCAGCGATGGAGCGCGGCATCCACGTGAGGGTCCGGCACGGTCGCCTGCACCCGACGCGCGAGGACGGCGCGGATCGCATCGCGACGAATGGCGTTCTCGAGATCCGGCGTCGTCTCGGGAGGACCGTCGGCTGCCACGTGGAGTGACGCAACGCGGGCGTGCAGCGTGGCATCCCCCCCTCCGCGCGTCCGGGACCACGATGGCGGGATCCGCTCGCGAGAGGTCACGATGTCGCCCACCCGCTTGCCGGTCAGCTGCGGGGGCAGTCCACCGAACCGCCACCCGGCGACCCAGCCCACGGGGGAGGGGAGGCCCGCGATGGCGGTGCCCGGCACGAATCCGCGGTCGTCGGAGAAGGCCAGCGACACGATCGCCACGTCGCCGTCGTCCGCCACGTGACCGTCGGGGTGTGGGGGCCCTGGAATCGTCTGCATCCGTTGGGTTGCGTGCTCGGGTCGCACCGCCGAGACGGGTCCGAGGTCGTCCGGAAGGGGCTCGAGCACGACCCGGGCGTCCGGCTCCGGGGGGCGGAATCGTTCGAGGCGTTCCGAGGTCAGCTGCCGTACCCGTGTCGGCGCGTCTCCCCGTCGGTGCGCGTCCAGGTCGTACCCGTCGTGGCCGTGCGGGTCTCCTCGGCCGAGAACAGGCCGTCCTCGACCTGGGTGGTCGAGCGAAACTGGTCTTCGCGGACCATGGACAGACCCGGCAGGATCTCGCCGTCCCCGCCCGCCGACAGCGCGAACTCCTCCTGCCAGCGGCCGTTGAGACCGGAACGGGCCCGGTTCAGCCGCTCCATCGCCGTCTGCATCGCGGCCGCGTAGCCGGTCATCGAGCGCGTGATGCTCCCCCCGACCGGGATGTCCATCCCACCGGGGTGCATGGACGGGATCGAGCCTCCCATGAAGCCCGCTGGACCGTAGCTGCGGAGCATCTCGATGTACCGCATCGCCTCGTCGAACTCGGCCAGCTGTCGCTGGGCAGCCAGCCGTTCCTCTTCGGTGCCCCGCTCGGTCAGCTCGCGGGCCCCGGGCATCAGACCGGTCTGCATGTACTCGAGCATCGCGGCCTGGGCCTCCTCGCTCTCGGGGTCGTAGTCGTACGTGTAGGCCGTGCCCTCTCGGGTCTCGGTGTCGAGCTCCCAGCCCAGGAAGCCGGCCTCCTGGCGGTCGATGCCGTATTCGCTCGTCGTGATGCGGAAATCTTCGGCGCGCGCTCCGTCATCCGGCCGGTACACAGCGATGTCGCGCCCGCGCCCTTCGTTCTCGCTGAGCGTCGCCAGCTCGATGTCCGGCAGGGACAGGTCGACGGGGCCAGGACCGTCGACGATCGTGGCGCCCTCCACCGCGAACGACGCGCCGCCACCGCCCATCTGCTCCACGCGATGGGACAAGCCCTCCTGGATGCCCAGTCCGTGCTCGTCGCCCCGGCGAAGGACGTCTGCGACCGACCCGACTGGCGGGGGTGCTTCGCGGCCATGGGTCGCGAATCCGGTGAGGGCCTCCACCCGATCGGTGCCGACGGAGACGCCCGCTCCGCGGAATCCCAGACCCAGGCTCGCGCCGAGCTCGCTGTTGTCGAACCGGACGGCACGCTCCTGAGCGTCGCGCACCTGCAGGTCGGGCCCGGCCGCTGCCAGAGATCCGGCATCCAGAGGGCTGACGGCCGACTCGACGTAGTCGCCGGTCGTGTTCTCGTCGCGCAGCCCCGGGCTCAACGGCCCCAGGGGGAGCGACACGTCGTACCCGCTCGTCCGGTCTTCGGTGCGCACTTCGACGATGTCGGTCTGCGGCGGCGGCAGTCTTCGCTCTTGACCCATACGAGCCTCCAGTTCACGGGACGGGACGGATGAGGATGCCGGCCCCGACCGAGTATACGATGCTTCGCGGCCACTCGGTCCCGCCCGAAGAGACAGAGACGTTCCGGTACCAGAGCAGGGTGACCGTGTACGAGGGCGACTTCGGCGAGCCCTACCGCGCCCGGTTCGAGGTGTGGTTCGAGGACGAGGACGGCAGCGAGCGCAAGCTGGTCGAGACCGAACGCGTCATCGAAGGGTGGATGCGCTGGCGCCCGTCGCGGACACAGCGAAGTCAGGTGAGACCCTGTACACTCGTAGGAGGGAGTGACGGGATGATCGGTTGGCAGCTGTTCGTGATGGGTGCGCTCGGGGCGACGTTCTACGCAGACACGGACGGGGATGGGTTCGGCGACCCGTTCGACACCGTGGACGAGCCGGTCGCTCCGACGGGGTTCGTCGACAACGGGCTCGACTGTGACGACACGACGGCGGCATCCGCACCGGGCGAGGTCGAGGCCTGCGACAGCCAGGACAACGACTGCGACGGGCTGATCGACGAGGAGTGCTCGCTCGTCTGCGACACCGAGGTGTTCGGCGGCAGCGTCTACTACTTCTGCGACGAGCTGTTGAGCTGGCCCGACGCACTGGGGGTCTGCGAGGCCGCCGGGTTCACGCTGGCGACGATCGGCGATGCGGCCGAAGACGAGTGGATGGACGACACAGCGGATGCCATCTCGACCCAGAAGTTCTGGCTCGGCGGGACCGACGCGGCGGTCGAAGGCACATGGCAGTGGGTCAGCGGCGAGCCGTTCGTCTACGAGAACTGGCAGACGGGCGAGCCGAACGACGCCGGCGGCAACGAAGACTGCTTGCAGCTCAACCGGTACACGGACGGCACCTGGAACGACGAACCCTGCTCCAGCGCGTTCCGCTACGTCTGCGAGAACAGCGATCCCGATGCGAGCACCTGGTACGCGGACGCCGACGGAGACGGGTACGGCGACCCCGCGACCCCCATCACCTCCCTGACAGACCCCGGGCCGGGCTTCGTGCTCAACCCCCTCGACTGCGACGACACCGAGGCGGGGGTCTCGCCCGATGCGACCGAGATCATCGCGGACGGCTTCGACCAGGACTGCGACACCGATGAGCTCTGCTACGCCGACGACGATGGCGATCTGTTCGGCGACGGGGTGGTGCTGTCGGACGACCTGGACTGCAGTGATGTGGGCGAGTCGACGCTCGACGGAGACTGCAACGACGCCGATGCGCAGCAGTTCCCGGGCCAGGTCTGGTATCCGGACTGCGACGGAGACCTGGAGCCGTCGCCCAGCAGCCTGACGGCATGCGACCCCGCTGGATCGAGCCCCTGCGCGGGCGGTGAGCCGACCGGCGGCTACGGAACGGTGCCCGGCAACGACTGCGACGACGAAGACCCGTCGGTCCAGCTCGACTGCGGGGGAGACGCGGACACCGACGCGGACACGGACTCCGATACCGATGCGGATACGGATGCCGACTCGGATGCGGACGCAGACGCCGACGCGGACACGGATGCGGATGCCGACGCAGATGCCGACGCGGACGCGGACGCGGACGCCGATGCCGATGCCGACGCCGATGCAGACGCCGACACCGACACCGACACCGACACCGACACCGACGCGGATGCGGACGCCGATGCCGACGCCGACGCCGACGCCGACACCGATGCGGACGCCGACACCGACGCGGACACGGACACCGATGCGGACGCAGACGCGGACGCCGACACCGACGCCGATGCCGATGCTGACGCCGATGCCGACGCGGACACGGACACGGACACCGATGCCGATGCGGACGCCGACACCGACGCCGATGCGGACGCCGACACGGATGCGGACGCGGACACTGACGCCGATGCGGACGCGGACACTGACGCCGATGCCGACGCGGACGCGGACACGGACGCCGATGCCGACGCGGACGCGGACACTGACGCCGATGCGGACGCGGATGCCGACACGGATGCGGACACCGACACGGACACGGCCGACACGGGCCTCGTGGAGACGGGCGAGACGGGCGAGCCGGACACCGCGGACACCGGGCTCGACACGGACGACACCGACACGGACGACACCGACACCGACACCGACATCGACACGGACGACACCGACGACACCGACACCGACACCGACGCCGACACCGACACGGACACCGATGCAGACACCGACTCGGACACCGACACCGATGCGGACACGGATTCCGATGCGGACACGGACGCCGATGCAGACACCGACTCGGACACCGACACCGACACCGACACGTTGATCGTCGATCCACCGGAGATCGATGGCAGCGGCGCCTTCCTCGGTGGAGCGTGCGGGTGCTCGGGGGCCCCGGCTCCGGCCTGGCTCGGTGGAGTCCTGCTGCTGCCTCTGCTCGTGCGGCGGCGCCGGTAGGCCACCAACACGCCCTCCGGAAGCGGGGTGATGCCGTTCACCGCCAACAGCGTGGGCGCCACGGGATTCTCGTTGGATCCGGGCCGGGACTACTACGTCACCTTCACCGCGCCGCTGAAAGAGAGGGTGGAGCAACGGCACATCGAGGGCATCTGGGATGGCATGCGAGGTTCTGGGCGACACGTGCTCACGGGCCCGAGATGCAGGTCGTCCGCGAATGACAGTCCGATGTCATTTGTGTGTCGCGATGTGGCGGCGTAGGGTGGTGCCTTGAGCATGACAAGCGTATTTCCACACCGGCAGCCTGCTGTCGTGGACCACGCTGTCGCGTGTGTATCGATGGTGTACACCGAGGAGCCCGACGTGTCCGACCTCACCAATAGCAAGGGTTCCAAGAAGCCCGGCGAGAACCCCACCATCGGGCCCCAGAACGAGCAGGTGCCGTCGGCATTCATCTCGGCCCCGGCCATGCTGGACGAAGATGCCCTTCCGGAGCTTCCGGTGGGGCCGCACACCAAGACCCCCATCATCATGCCGAACACCTCAGGCCCGTCCGCGCCGGTACGGGCGTCGTCGCCCCCGAGCCCAGACACGGATTCCGAGCCTGCTCGGGCGGGGGGCCTGTCGTTGGGCTGGGTCGTGTCGGGCCTTCTGGCTCTGGTCGTGGTCGGTCTGTCGGGCGTGCTGCTCGTGACCCAGCTCAGCGGTTCCGATGCCGCGGCTCCCGAGGCCACGGCCGTTCCCGCAACAGCACCGTCGCTGCCCGATGCCTGGGACGAAGCGGACGAAGCGGACGGACCGACGCCATCGGTCCCCGCCGCGGACCCGAACCTGGAACCCGGCCCGACCGATGGGGGTCGCGATGAAGCTCCGGCCGGGGAAGCGGCCGAAGTCGACGCCGCGCCCGACGACGCCTCCACTTTCGTGGATGCCGGGGTGCAGAGTGCGCCCGAGCCCGCACCGGTCTCCCGCCCTGCACCGGCACCGGTCTCCCGCCCTGCACCTGCACCTGCACCTGCACCGGCACCGGTCTCGCGCCCCGCGGCGTCCGCTCCCCGCTCTGCGCCACGTCCCGAGCCGATCCAGGCGGCAGAGCCCGCAGTCGCGCCAGCGGCTTCGCCTGCTGCTCCCTCTCCACAACCTTCCGCCCTCGATGCCGAAGACGGTTCCGACCTGCGGGACCCCTTCGCCGACATCCGGAGGCCCTGAACATGCGCTTTTCGCTGGCCGTAGCGGTGACGCTGCTCGCAAGCTGCTCCGTATCCACCTACCCGCGTGTCGAATGTACGTCGAACCCCGAATGTGGTGACCTCTTCGGCCTCGGGTCCGTGTGTGGGGACGAGGGGTACTGCGAGGTCGTGGAACTCCACCCGCGGTGCACCCGGACCTACCCAGACGATCTGACCCTGCCTGTCGACCCCACCACGACCTACCTGATGGGTACGGTGTTCGACCACCAGCTCGAGACCCACGTGGCGCGGTTCCAGTCCGCACAGCTGGCCGCCATCCAGGCCAATGCGAACGACGGGCTCGAGGGGCACGACTTCGCGTTCATCCACTGCGACAACGCGGAGAACGAGGCCTACGACGACCTGGACAAGACCAGTGCGTCGACGGTCACCGCAGAGTGGCTGGCCGATTCGATGGGCGTGAACGCCATCGTCGGGCCCGCCGCGTCGAGTCGCACCGAAGCGGTCTACAACGCGGTTGCCGAGCAGTACGACACCATCGTGGTGTCGCCATCGGCCACGAGCCCGTCATTGACGCCGCTGGACGGCATCGAATCGTCGAACGCACAACCTGGGCTGCTCTGGCGAACGGCGCCCCCGGACGACCTCCAGGGGTTCGCGATCGCCGAGGACATGCGGACGGTCTTCGACCCCGCACAGGAGACCGCGTTTCGCACAGCACCCTCCGAGGTGGTCGGGGTCGTGTACCAGACCGGCGCATACGGAGAGGGGTTGCGAGCGGCCTTCCAGGACGCGTTCGAGTCCGCCGGAGGGACGGTCGAGTCGTTCGCCTTCTCCGACCCGACGGGGCGCTCGGACGCCATTGCGCTCGCGGCCAACGGTGGGTTCGACGAGATCCTGTTCGTGAGCTCGGACTCGGCCGATGTGGTCGCCTTCCTCCAGGGGGCGGCGGCACTCGACACCCTCGATGAGACCCCGTTGTTCCTGCCGGACTCCGCGCGGAACTCGGATGTGCTCGAAGAGGCTCGCGACGCGGCTGGCGATCTGTTTCCCCACGTGCGCGGAACGGCACCGGCGAACCCCACCGGCGCGGTCTACGACTCGTTCCAGGTCGGGTACTCGTCCGAGTACGGCGGCGCGGACGTATCGGTGTTCTCGTTCACGGCTCAGTCGTTCGATGCGGCCTGGCTCGTCATCTACGGCCACGCCTGGGCGACGTACCAGGAAGACCAGGTGACCGGAACCACCATCGCGCGCGGCTTTCGACAGGTCAGCGATGGCGACGAGGTCGACATCCGGCCCGTGGACTGGAACCTCGTGAAGGCGAGCTTCGAGTCCGGGAACTCCATCGACGTGTTCGGTGCCTCGGGTGCGCTCGACTACGCTTCGAACGGCGAGACGTCGGCTCCGATCGACGTCTGGGTCGTCAACGCTGCGGGAGACGACTTCGATGTCGTCTCGACGCTGTCTCCGTGATGCTTCCAGGAAAGGTGACCATGTTCTGGCTCATCCTCGGCGCTCTGTGTTCGGCACAGGCCCAGGAATCTCCCTCCGACGCGGATTCGGCCGAAGAAGGCGACGGACCCGGCTCCGAGCAATCGACGTCGGAACCCGCGTCCGCAGAGCCGTCCGCTTCCGATCTCGAACGCGGCAAGGAGCTGTACGACAACGGGCGGCTGCTGTTCGACGAGGCCAGCTACCGCGATGCCATCGTCGCGTGGGAAGAGGCCTACCGCCTGACCGGTCGCCACACCCTGCTCTTCAACATCGCGAACGCGCACGAGCGTCTGGCCGACTACGACGGCGCCATCGACGTGCTGAACCGCTATCGGGCGTTCGCGACGGCAGACGAGCGGGAAGCGATCGAGCGTCGGTTGCGCAACCTCGAGAAGCTGAAAGCAGACCTCGAAGAGCGGACGCGAGCTGCGGAACCCGGGCCAGAGCCGGTCGCTGCGGCGCCCGCGCCGGTTCCAGCGTCTGCTCCGCTCCCGGCGCCGGTATCGGAGCCGATGCCCGCACCAGAGCCCGTGAAGAAGCGGCGTGGCGGCCGGACGGCAGCGGGAGTCACGCTCATCGGGGTCGGGGTCGCGGCTCTGGGAGCCGGTGCCGGCCTCGGGCTGGCGGCGCGGTCGGCGCGGAACCAGGCCAGCGAGAGCTGTGTTGGCGTCGAGGGCGGGAACGTGTGCTCGTCCGACGCGAAGGACGACCTGGCGGCGAGTCGCCAGTTCTCGCTCCTGGCAGATACCGGATTCGTGGTGGGCGCACTGTCCACGGGCGTCGGGGTCGTGGTGCTCGCGACATCGCCCCGCGGGAAGCTGACCGTCGGGACCAACACCATCCGGTTCGACGGCACGTTCTGAGGACACGCGTGACTTGCCAATTCATCCAGGGGGATGCAGGCTCGAGCGACCGGGATCCGTAGGGCGTGTCTTCGGGTTCGCGGGGGCGGGAGATGGCGCTGGGTCGGTCGGTTCGGAGACGCCGAACGCGAACAGCGCGCGGGTGCGGTCGATGGCGTCGTCCGACCCACTCACGGCGAGGATGTCGTGCTCGTCGAGGGTCTGCTGCCCCGTCGGGAGGAGGATGCGGGAGTCGCCGCGCTGAATGGCGACCACCGTTGCACCGGTGCGGCACCGCAGGTTGAGGTCGGCGAGGGAGCGACCGACGGCGGCAGCGTCGGTCCCGATCGGGACCTCCACGTAGTCGAGGCCGCTCAGGGCGTCGGCCTCGGTCGCGGAGGTGGCGTCCTCCGAATCGATCACCCGCGACACGCCGAGAGCGAGCTGCGCGACACCGGAGGTGTAGTCTGCATCGAGTCGCCCGAGGCGGTGTGCGACCCAGGCCGCACCGATCACGAGGGACCCGCCGACACCGAGCTGCAGCCAGGTACCGAGCATGACGGGGCGGAGCACCGCCACGGTGGGGATGAGCACGGCGAGGACGGATGCGCAGATGGCCAGGGTCTCGACGGCGAGGGCCACGGGGCGGGGGGTGCGATCGTCCTCGCGGGCGAGGGTGCGGATGGCGCGCCACAGCTTCAGGCCGCTGCGTACCAGGCCGTAGAGCAGGGGGGCCGCCAGGATGAGAGCGGCGGCGTCCAGAACGATGCGCAGCGCGTAGCGGGAGACGAGGGTGTGGTGGACGACGAGCAGCACGGTCAACCCGACCCAGTCGAGCACCACCGCGATGGCGGGCCGGGCGATGGAGGGGCCGTCGCCAGGCGTGCGGATGCGCCGAACGAACGCCTGGTAGGCCACCAGCATGCGGTGGAGGGGTGGGGGCAACCACTGATCGACCCGGGTGACGATGTCGTCGGCGCGCTGCAGGAGAGTGGGGGTGGTGAAGGCGGTGACCGTGGCGACCGTCACCAGCGCCGGCAGCAGCTCGGCCGGTGCGACCCCCCCGCCGACCGCGATGGTGGCGAGGATGAACGACAGCTCGCCGATCTGCCCGAGTGCGAGGCCCGAGTACACACTTCGGCGCAACGAGCTGCCCGACAGCAGACTCGCGACCGTGACGGACACGAGCTGCCCGATGATCACCACGATGCCCAGCACGACCGCCAGAGGCAGCGTGGTCAGGGCGACGCGAGGGTCGACCGCCATCCCGATCGAGACGAAGAACAGGGCGGCGAAGAGGGCGCGAAGAGGTTCGACGGCGTGCTCCACCTGCGTGCCGCGGCCCGACTCGGCGACCACGATGCCCGCGATGAAGGCCCCGAGTGCCACGGAGTAGCCGAGGGCGTGGGCAGCCAGCGCGAACCCGAATGCGGTGCCGACCGCGAGGACGACGACTGCCTCGGACCCCTTCTGCTCCACAGCGCGGTGGACCAGGCGTGGGATGACGAGCACCCCCACGACCAGCAGACCCAGCACGAACGCCGTGAGCTGGGCGATCATCCCGACGAGGTCGGTCGCGGCGAGGGCCTGTCCGGCGGCCAGTGCGGTGACGAGGGCGATCAGCACGATCGCGACGACATCCTGGACGACCAGCACCCCGAAGACGCTGGAGCGCACATCCTCGTCGACCGGGTGCGTGTCGAGAACGGCGCTGACCACCATCGTGCTGCTGATGGCCAGGGTGGAGCCCAGGGTGATGCACGCCGCGGTCGACCAGCCCATCAGGGCACCGACGGAGTAGCCGGCGAGCGCCAGGGTTCCGATCTGCACGAACGCCGTGACGCCGGACGTGGGGAGGATCGTGAGCAGCCGCCGGATCCGGAACTCGAGACCCACCGCGAACATGACCAGGATCACGCCGAGCTCGGCGAGCTCCTCCATCCGGTGGGGGTCTGCGAACAGGGGGATTGGAATGTACGGCCCGACGATGAGCCCCGCGAGCAGGTAGCCGAGCACGGACGGCTGCCCGAGTCGTCGGCTGACGAGCCCGGTGATGGCGGCGACCACCAGGACGATGGCGAGGTCGGTGAACAGCGTGGCGTGCATGGAGGGTCCTGGTGGTTCGGCGCCATCGAGACTACAGCCCGGAACTGCCGATTCGGTCCTGCGGGCGGCCCTCGACCGGTGCGCGCTTCGCAGTCGCTTCCCGCCTCTCGCTGTAGCGATCGAGCAGGGGGGCGCGCAGGTCGCGGGTGAGGATGGTGAATCTGTACAGCTCTTCCATCACGTCAACCACCCGGTCGCGGAATGCACTGTCCTTCATGCGCCCGTCGTCGTCGAATTCGTTGTAGGCCTTCGCCACGCTGGACTGGTTCGGGATCGTGATCATCCGCATCCACCGGCCCAGGACCCGGAGCGTGTTGACGACGTTGAACGACTGGCTGCCGCCGTTGACCTGCATCACCGCCAGGGTACGACCCTGGGTGGGCCGGACCGCGCCCATCTTCAGCGGGATCCAGTCGATCTGGTTCTTGAACACCCCGGTGATCGTGCCGTGCATCTCGGGGCACGACCACACCTGCCCCTCCGACCAGAGCGACAGCTCCCGGAGCCGCACCACCTCGGGATGGTCTTCGAGGCCCGGGGCCTTCATCGGCAGGTTGCGGGGGTGGAACCATCGAACCTCGCACCCGATGCCCTCCAGGATCCGGGCGGCCTCCTCGGCCAGCAGCCGGGAGTACGAACGCTCGCGGTTGCTCCCGTAGAGCATGAGGATGCGCGGGGGGTGGGTGCTGCGAGGAACCTCCGGCAGCACCGGTTGCTCGAGGACAGGTGGGTTTCCGTCGTGCCAGCTCGCCATCATGCCTCCCGGCTGTCTGCGAGGGCGTCGACCCGCTGTGCGATCACGTCCCGGGCGGCCCGGAAGTGCGCGAGTCTCTCCGCGTCCGTCAGGTCTTCGTGCTTGCGATCGGGGTCGGGCATGGCCCAGCTCAGGCGCTTGGCGTCTCCCAGGAAGACCGGGCAGGACTCCTCGGCACACAGGGTGATCACCAGGTCGACGGTCGTGGGATCGATCGTCTCGACGTGCTTGCTGGAGTGGCTCGACGCGTCGATGCCGACCTCGGCGAGGGCGCGGACGGCGAAGGGGTTGACGCGCGAGGGCTCGCTTCCGGCGGACTGCACGCGAACGGCATCGCCGAAGCGCTTTCGAGCGAGGCCCTCGGCCATCTGGCTGCGCGCCGAGTTGGCGACACAGAGGAACAGGATGCTGTCGAACTGCATGAGGACCTCAGGAGGGGATGGCGCGCGCCGCGAAGGCGCCGCGGGACCGGTTGGCGAAGGCGACGAGCGACAGCATCACGGGGACCTCGATGAGCACGCCCACCACGGTGGCGAGGGCGGCGCCCGAGTGCAGACCGAACAGGCTGATCGCCACGGCTACAGCGAGCTCGAAGAAGTTGGATGTGCCGATCATGGCCGCAGGAGCAGCGATGTCGTGGCGGATGCGGAAGACCCATGCGAGGCCGTAGGCGATGGCGAAGATGCCGTACGACTGGATCAGCAGGGGAATCGAGATGAGCACGATGACGATGGGCTCGCTCAGAATGGTTGGAGCCTGCAGGCCGAAGATGAGCACGACGGTCGCGAGCAGCCCCACGATGCCCGCGGGTGCGAGACGGTCGGTGAACCGATCCAGGGCGCCCTCGCCCCGGGACTGGAGGACCCATCGGGTGGTGACGCCAGCGACGAGGGGAACGACGACGAACAACACCACGGACAGCAGCAGGGTGCTCCACGGGACGAAGACGTTCGACCGGCCGAGCAACAGCGCGGCGATGGGGGCGAACGCGAACACCATGATGAGGTCGTTCACCGAGACCTGGACCAGGGTGTAGTTGGGGTCGCCCCTGGACAGCTGGCTCCACACGAACACCATGGCCGTGCACGGTGCCACACCGAGGAGGATCATTCCGGCGATGTACTGCTCGGCGTCTGCGGCCGAGACGAGGTCGGTGAACACGTGCTCGAAGAACAGCCAGGCCAGCAGCGCCATCGAGAAGGGCTTGATCAGCCAGTTGATCACGAGGGTGAGCGCGAGGCCGCCGGGCCGCCGTCCGATGTCGCGCAGGCAACCGGGGTCGACCTGCACCATCATCGGGTAGATCATCACCCAGATGAGCACCGCCACCACGAGGTTCACGCTGGCGACCTCGGCAGCGGCCACGAGCGCGAAGGCGCTGGGGAACAGGGCCCCGAGCGCGACGCCACCGACGATGCTGGTGCCCACCCAGACCGAGAGGTAGCGACCGAAGATGCCCAGGGGGTCGGGTGTCTCGCTCACAGGCCCTCCACGAGCCGCCGGAGCTCGACGAGGACCTCGGGCGCCACGCAGTAGCAGCGCCGGGGGCCTTCGACTTCGCCCTGGACGAGCCCCGAGGCCTTCAGCTGCTTGAGATGCTGGCTGACGGTGGAGGCCGCGACCGGGAGCTGCTCGGCGATCTCGCCGGCGTAGCAGGTCTGTTGGGTGATCAGGAAGCGGAGGATGTGCACCCGGTGAGGGTGTGCGAGCGCCTTGCAGAGCGCGGCGAGTCGCTCGTCCTCGGCGGGGTGAGGCTCGAACGGCAGTGGCTCGGTCGAACAGCAGGTCTCGGGGTCGTCCATGGTCTCATCCTTTCGTAATTCGACGAATACCGAAATGACCTCGGCGCGTCCACCCGGCTCGTGTCACGAGATGTGTGGACGGGAGTCGAATGGAGGACACCATCGACTACACCATCCACGACACCCGGGAGATGCTCGACCACATGTCGGGCATCACCACGGTCCTGACTGGCTTCCTGTCGGCGATGGCCGGCGTGAGCCTGTTGGTGGCGGCATCCGCATCATCGCCGCTCGAGAGGTCCGAGCACGACGAAGGGGGCACCTGCAGGCCCTGCACGAGCCGTTAGAAGCGTCGGCATGGACACCGAGCTCGAGGCAGGCTCCCGGGTCGACCTCCGGAAGCACGTCGAAGCCCTCCTGTCTCCCGGCCGGTACGTGACCCTCACGGGTGCCGGAGGCGTGGGGAAGACCTGGTTGGCGCGCCGGATCGAACCCGAAATCGCGACGTTCGTCGATTGTGTCGCCGCGAACACCCGCGAGGACCTCGTCCGGGCGCTGGCCGACGCGACCGGCTGTCACGGAACCTCCGACGACCCGGGGGGATTCGCACAGACCGTCGTGGAGCACTGCTCGTTGCTCGTGGTCGACAACCTCGAGCAGATCGTCGACGCGTCTCGGCCGGTGATCGAAGAGCTGGCAGCCGCAGGCGGCCGCGTGCTCTGCACCTCGCGGGTGCCGCTGGGGGGCCGATCCGAGTACCCCGTCGCGCTGGACCCCCTCCCGTTCGAAGAGGCGCTGGCCTACTTCCGGCGCCGTGCGGACCCGGCGACGCCGGAGTCCGACGACCGCCTGGATGGCGCCGACCTGGTGAGGTTTCTCGGAGGCAACCCCCTCGCACTGGAGATCGCCGCCGCCCACACGCGTCTGGCGACTCCTCACCAGCTGCTCGCCCACCTCGAGCGATGGGGCGATCTCTCGGCACTCGACGGGCGACAAGAGCGCCACAGCAGCCTGTCCGCCCTGGGCGAGCACACCTGGAACCTGCTGGGGGACGCCGAGCGTGCGGGCCTCCGCACGCTCGGGCACATCGAGGGGACCTGGACCGTGGAGGTCGCTCGGCGGGTCGGGGTCGACGCACGCACGGTGGACGCGCTGAGCCGGTGGAGCCTGGTGAAGCGAGAGCGGGGCACGGCCGAGATCCGACTCCTCCTGCCCGCCGTCCTGCGCGGATGGCTGCGCGTCGAGCACCCTGCAACGCTGGAGGAGCGCACCGCAGTGGCGAAGTGGGCGGTCGAAGAGGGCTCCCGCGGCATGGAAGGGCTCGGGCGCGCCGGGGAGTACGCGTGCGTGAACCGGCTGGGCGCGCTCTACCCCGACCTCATGAACGTCGTTCGTGAGGGTTCGCTGGAGCCAGACCTCCGGTCTCGAGCCCTCGTGATCGCGGCCCGCTACCTCGGCGCTCGCCACCAGGATCGCGTGCAGGCCCTCATCGCCGCGCATCGCGACCTGATCCCGACTCGAGAGGCCGATCGCGTGACGCTGATCGTGGCGGATGCCCGGGCGCTCCGCCGACTCGGTCGACAGGACGAAGGGCTCGCTGTGATCGATGGAGCGCTGGAGAAGGGCTGGAGCCCGGCGTCCGAGGGGAGGCTCAGGGTGGAGCGCTCCTTCCAGCTCGCGTACGGTCGTGGCCGGGCCGAAGCCCACCTCGAAGCTCGCCGTGCGGTGGCGCTGCTCGACGGCCATCGCACGGTCGACGAAGTGCTCGCACATCGACAGCTGGGAGTCAGCTACCGCTTGATCGGGCGTCACGAGGAGGCGAGGAGAGCGCTCGACCATGCCGTCTCCCTGGCGCGTGCGGGAGGCTTCGTGCTGAACGAGGTGACGGCCTTGTCGCAGCTCATGCAGCTCGACCACTTCGACATCGAAGCGCTGGAGTCACTCTATCGCCAGAGCATCGCGGCGGCCGAGCTCTCGGGTCATCCGGTCCTGCTGGCCTTGATCCAGGGGCAGTACGCAACGCGAATGCTCTGGGAAGGCGAGCTCGAACGCGCGGATCGCGTCCTGGAGAGCGCCGCCGCCACCTTCCGTCGAGGTGGTCTCCGCACGGCTGCCGACAACCTCGTTTGCCGGCGGGCCCTCGCGGAGGTTCCCGCCCCCTCCATCCCCGAGGCACGCGCCCGGCTCCAGGCGTTGCTCGACGAGGTGCGTAGCGCCCAGGTGTCGCACTACGAGGGCGAGATCCTGGCCGCGCTCGCGGCCTTCCACCACCTCGAGGGTGCGTACGACGAGGCCCGGTCGAGCTACATCCGCGCGCACGCGAGGGCGTCGGAGCTCGGCCATCACGGGGCGCGGAAGCTCATCGAGGTCCTGAGCGCGGTGCTCGAAGCCGAGGTGTCGGGCCACGCGGTGGAGCCCGGCACCGCTGATGCCTTCCCCGGATACATGGGTCGGCTGCGGCACGCCATGCTGGAACACATCGCCAGCGCGCAGGTCGACTGGGTCTTCCAGACCGACGCACGTGCGTTCATCACGCCCGACGGCCAGCACGTGGGGCTCGGCCGTCGCCAGGGATCCCGCCGGGTCCTCGAAGCGCTGGTCGACGCGCGGGTGAACGAGCCCGGACGGTCGCTCACCACCGAAGAGCTGTTCGCACGGGGCTGGCCCGGACAGACGATCCGGCACGCTTCGGCGCAGGCTCGGCTGTGGACGGCGATTCGGGACCTCCGCAGCCTGGGCCTGCACGACCTCCTCGAGACCTCCGGCGACGGGTACCGGCTCGCCCCCCATGTGTCGGTCGAGCGTCGGGACGAGCTGACGTAGCGCTCATGGCGTTGGAATCAGACGCGACAGCGTCGTCCCGGGTCCCAGCTCGAAGAACCGGGGCTCGTCCGGAGACAGGGCCGCCATCGTCTCCGCCCAACGCACGGGAGCGCGGAGCTGTTGCGCGAGCAGCGCGTGTACATCGGACCCGTAGGGCCGGGCTGTCGCATTGGCGATGACGGGGAACCGACCCGCGTGGATCTCCAATCCATCCAGCGCCCGCCGGAAGGCTTCGGATGGACCGGTCATGTGGCGGGAGTGGAACGCCCGCGAGACGCGGAGTCTCACCCAGCGGGCCCCGGCGTCGACGACGACCGCCTCGCTCTTCAGGATCTCCTCGGTGGTACCGGAGATCACGGTCTGGGTGGCGCTGTTGTAGTTGGCGAGGTCGAGATCGATTCCATGGGTGGAGAGCAGGTCGGACAGGCTTCGGGCTGAGAGCCCGATCACCGCGGCCATCGCCCCGGCAGGTGCGGTCGCCATGACGCGTCCGCGCTCCCGAACGGCCACGAGAGCGGGCCTGAACGCAAGCACACCGGCGGCGACGAGCGCGTTGTACTCCCCGAGCGAGTGCCCCGCCGCGGCGGAGGGTCCCGGTCCGCCCTCTGCCTCGTAGGCGAGCCGGTGGAGCTCGTTGACGACGAACAGCGCTGGCTGGGCGTACTCGGTCTGATCGAGCACCCGGTCGGGGTCCTCGAGACACAGGCGCCGAAGGTCCAGTCCGAGGATGGACTCCGCTTCGTCCACCACCGTGGGGAACCTGTCGAACAGGTGGGCACCCATGCCGACGCGCTGCGCTCCCTGGCCGGGGAACAGCAACACCGTGGGCCGCGTCTCGGTGGCGCTGATCGCGTCCCAGCTCGCATGGGGCCAGCCGACCAGCTCGTGATCGCCGTCCACGATGCGCACCTGCCCCCAGGAGGCGGCCTCCGCTCTCTGGACGCACACGGTGTCCTGTCGTGGCAGCACGACCAGGTCCGGGCGCTGGAGCGGCTGCTCCACCCCACACTCCGCCGCGAGCGTGATCTGGCGGTGGACCTCATGGGCACCCAGTGGGGTACGGCCGTGCCGGGTCTCGAAGAACGGAAGGGCTTCGATGCGGTCGGTGACGGCGTCGACATCGAGCGTCCGCAACGCTTCGGGGGTCAGGGTGTCGAGGAAGGTCGTGGCATAGGCGGCACTCGGCGGCGACAGCACGAGCCAGCGCTCACATCGACGGCGGAGCAGATCCGACCGCTCGAGCAGGCGCGTACCGATCTTCCAGGCGATCGAGTGGGTCCACAGCTCGACGCCCACCTCTACGCCCAACGACTGGAGCTCGGCCTCGATCGCGTGGACGAGCGCAGGAAGGTCGCTGGCCCGCTCCCATCGGACGCAGATCACGGGCCGTCCCGTAGAGAGCTCGGTCGGGTCGGTCGCGAGCCCCGCGAGGAGGAGGACGACCCGATCGGGTCGCGCCGGAATCAGCGCACCACGCTCGACGAGTGGGCCGGACCCGACCGCCTTCGGGGTCGACACGGCGGGCAGGGGGGTGGGGCCGCTGTTGGTGCTGCCCAGCGTGCGCAGCGTCGCGAAGTCCATGCTCTGGATCTGGGAGAAGGTCAACGCCTCTCCGCTGTGCTTCTGCAGCAGCGCCTGGACTTCGACGATCTGGAGGGAGTCCACTCCCGCTTCGGCGAGCGTGGTCTCGGGGCGGACCTGGGATTCCTGGAGCCCGAGCGTCCGAAGGACTCCCTCGAGGAGCCCGACCTCGACGGCCTCTTCCGCATGGCGCTCTCGCGAATCCTCCTGCGTCACGAACACGGTGCGCACACCCGCCGTGTGGCGCGACATCAGCGCCTCCAGCGTCCGGGTACAGGAGCGCACCGACTGGCGCTGGAGCTTGTCGAGGTCCCGGCCCAGGGCGTCCGGGCCCTGCTCCGCCACCCAGCCGACCTCGGCGATCGGGCCCCACCGAATCGCCAGGGCGTGGTGGCCCGCGGCCTGGCGTTGGGCGCAGACCTCTTCCATCGCGGCGTTCCCGAACGCGTAGTTGCTCTGGCCGGGGTTCCCGAACTCCGCGGCGACCGAGGAGAAGCAGACGAACCACCGCACGCTCTGTCGACGTGTCCGTGCGTCGAGGTGACGGGCGGCATGGGACTTCGGGACGACGGCGGCGCGCCACGAGTCGGCATCGTGGTCCCGGATCAGCCGGTCTTCGAGCACCATGGCCAGGTGCAGCACGCCCTCGAGGGGAGCGTCGGGAGAGTCGGCGAGCTCAACGAGGGACCGGGCTTCGTCGGGGTCCGCGGCGTCCAGCGTGGTGCAGACCACCTCGATGCCACGGTCTCGCAGCATGCGGACCGCGCGGCTCTGCTCCCCTGTGCGCAGGCCACGGCGCGACGAGAGGACCAGGCGGGAGGCGCCTCTCTCTCCGAGCCACAGGGCCATCTCACGTCCGAAGCCACCGAGCCCGCCCGTCACCAGCCACGTGTGTCCGGGCGCGCAGGCGATGTGGGGTTCGACGGGAGGTGGAGTGGCGTCCATCTCGATGACGTTCTTCCCGATGTGGGCACCCTTCGACATCTGCCGCACGGCGTCCGACAGCTCCGACGCCCGGTAGAGGTTGACCGGAAGGGGCTTCACCTCGCCGGTCCGAATCCCTTCGGCGACCCTCTCGGCGAGGTCGTAGGCAATCGAGGGCTCACAGAGCGCCATGGACAGGTCGACGACCTCGAACCGGCCGTTGCTCAGAAGGGGGCGCAGCCCGTAGGGCACGTTCATGACCAGGTCGCGCTTGCCCAGCTCGACGAAGGTTCCGCCGGGCGCCACACAACGCATGCTCTCTGCTGCGAGATCGCCGGACAGCGTGTTGAGCACGAGATCGACGCCGCGGTTGCGGGTGGCCGCTCTCACGAGCTTCTCGAATCCTCCCTTGCGGGAGTCCCCGAGGTGTTCGGCGTCCAGCGAGGGAAAGCGATCGAGGAGAAAGCGACGCTTGGCGTCGGTCCCACACGTCACGAAGACCTCGTGCCCTCGCGCTGTGAGCACGTGGAGCAGAGCGAGTCCGAGCCCACCGGCACCGGAGTGCACCAACACGGTCTCGTCGCCGCGCAGCCGCAGCCGCACGTCGAGCGTGTAGTAGACCGTCTGGTAGGCCACGGGGATCGTCGCGACCTCCCCATCGGTCCACGTCGCTGGCCAGTCGGCCGATATCCGGCAGGACTCGGCCAGGACGTGGGTGGCGAAGGTGCTGTCGGCGATCCCCGCCACCCGGGTTCCGTCCGCGCGGCGACCCACGAACTCGACGCCGACCCCCGCGACGCCGTGGGAGGCGTAGCTCGGGAGCGGGGAGTCTTCGGCCTTCAGGTGGCCAGCGAGGCTCGCGATCTCACGGAAGTTCAGGGCGACGGCGGTGACCTCGATGCGCTCCTCGCCCCGGGCCGGCGCTTCGAGGGCCACCCAGTCGAGGTGGACCTCGCCGCCCGACAGGCGCGCGCTCGCCCAGCGTGGCACGTCTCCGTCCGTCTGCTCGAGCGGGGCCATCTCGGAGTGGATCCGACCCCACTCGCCGTCGCGGAACACGTTCTGCACCAGGTCTGCTTCGATCCGGGTCGCATCGGGTGGTCCTTCGATGCCGAAGAGCCCGCGGAGGCCCTGTCCATCGGGCTCCCGACGCGCACACCGCAACAGAGGCAGGGCGGACTCGGGGCCCGTCAGCCAGGTCCTGGGGGCCACGCGATCGGACATCGCTTCGAGGAACTCGTGGATCGCGGGGGCGTCGGCGCGGTCACCGGGAGCTGCGACCCGCACGTGTTCGACGGGTGCATGGGTGGGTCGGCGCGCCAGGAACATCGCGGCGTGATCGCCGAGGGCACGGTGCGTGCTCACGAGCTGGAAGCCCGCGGACCGCAGCAGGTCCTTCCAGTGCTCGATGGTGGTCCACAGTCCGAAGGCGCGTTGGTCGGTGAAGGACCAGCAGCTCGCGTCGAGACCCCAGACCAGCGGAGTCACGCGGTTCGTCGCCTCGAAGAAGCAGAGGAACCCACCTGGACGCAGCGCTTCGTACACGTTGTGGAGTGCGATCGACAGGTCGTCGGCCACGTGCAGCGCGTTGGAGGCGAGCACCAGATCGAAGTGTCCCAGACGTGCGGGAACCGGACTCTGCACGTCCCAGAGCGCATGGGTGACGGGGCGTGTGACATGGCGCTCCAGCTCGGACTGGAAGGCGCGGGTCACGTCCGTGGCGACGTACCGGGCGATGCCCGACACCGACGGTCGCTCCAGCACACGACGGGTGAGCCCACCGGTCCCCGACCCGACCTCGCAGACGTGCAGCGCGGTCGTGTGGTTCTCCTCGACGATCGCCAGCATCTGGGCCAGCACGTCGTCGTCGAAGCCGCGCGCGAGGAGATCGGCACCGTAGAGAACCCCGTGCTCGGGGTGCCGGTTGATCGTCGCCATGGGCGCTTCGAGGGTCGCTGCGAGGCGATCGGGTGAGCCCACGAGATCCCGGGCCATACGCAGGAGGATGGTGTCGGATGCCTCGGGGAACGACGTCACATCGCCAGCGACCTCTTCGAGGAGCCTGCCCACGCGGGCGAGGTGGGGATGGTCCGCCACGTGCTGCTCGAGGTGGGGACCCAGGGCGTCCTTCAGGTACGCCTCGAGGTGGGAGACGTACGCGAGGGCCCGGTGGTCGTCGGAGTGGACATCGCCGTAGGGGACCCACACCGGACGCTGCACGATGGGATCGGGGTCCACCGCGGGTGCCCGCCTCAGTGTCTGGACCCGATAGCCCTCGAAGGTCGCGAAGGGGCAGGCCGCTCGCGCCATCCCGGGGTCGAGCTCGGCGGGAACGTCCATGTGCGTGGAGGGGAATGGGGGACGTAGACTCGCGCGACGGACCGCGACGGGAACGACCAGTCGCTCGCGCATCGATGGCACCAACAGCCCGGCCTGGAGGAGACCGTCGAGGAACGTGACCACCGAGCCGTCCCAGCGGACGACGGCGCTCGTCCCGTCCTCGCGCACCGATCGCACGGTCTGGAAGGACGGCCCGTAGAAGTACCCGCGACGGCGCATCATCCCGTAGACCGCCGCGCGACCCAGCTGATCGGGCTCGTCCTCGTCGTCCGTGGTTCGCGCCCGGGACGCGAGGCCGTCGGACAGCGCTCTCGGGGTCGGATGCCGGAAGAGGACGTCGGGCGGGAGAGCGCCGCCGAGTCCCCGCTCCAGCCACGAACGCAGCGCGATGAGGCCGAGGGAGTCGAGGCCGAGCTCTTCCCAGCGGCGGTCGCGATGGGAGCCGTCGAGGTCGATGGAGGGCAGGATCCACTGGAGCCCGCGGTCGACGAACCCGGGCAGCTCCGCGAGGGTCGGGGCGACGGTCTCCGCGGACGGCTCGTCGTGTTCGCCGTGTTCGCCCTGTTCGCCGTATGCGATCAGGACCCCGTGGCCGTCGTTGTCCTCGTCCTCAGGCCACCAGTCCTCGACGACCTCGATCACCCTGGCGCCACCCGACAGGTGGAGATCGAGCCCGGGATCCTCGCCGTCGGCGACGTGGTCGGCATAGGTCGTCGTGCCCCGCCGCTCTGGCCAGTGACGGCATCGCGTGACCCCCGCCAGCAGGTGGATTCCACTCGTCCCGTCGGCGACTGCGCGCACGAGCCCGATGAGCTTCTCGGCGACCCGGGATCGCGCGGCACGGGGATCGACGGCGAGTCCGATCAGCTGCAGGATCTCGCCTGTCTCGGAGGCGTGTCGCCCCACGCTGGCACGGGTACCCACGCGTACGACATCCAGGCTCGCGACGCGCTGGGTGTAGACGGCTCCGACCACCGACCCGTCGATCTCCGCCACCCAGGCCCTGCCGCACTCCAGGCGAGCGGACAGCGCCTCCGCATCACTCTGGAGCCTGGGCGCCACGGCTGCGCGCTCGACCGTGACCAACGCATCGAGGTCTTCTGCGGTCGCACGCCGGATTCGGACCGCATCGGGGACGAGATGGACCAGGGCGATGCGCGGCGCGGTGCTGCCTTCGGGCCGGTGGCGAAGGCGGTCGGGCCTCGCGTGGAGGCCAGCCGCAGCAGCACACTCCCAGAAGACGGCGGGCGGCACGAGGAGCTGTCCCGACAGGCTCTGGTACAGGTCGAAGTGCAGGGAGGGGCTCGCGTCGACGGGTTGGGCGCCGGGTTCGTCCTCGGCGAAGACCTCGATCAGCGCGAGACCTCGGGGACCGACGACCTTCGCCCAGCGCGTCAGATGGTCGACGAGCGAGCCCGACACGTCGCGCGGATCCCGACGTCCACCATCGAGGTCGAGGGCGACTGCTCCGTGGTCGGGGCCTACCCGCTGTGGTTCTCGCCAGCGCCGGTCGTGGTCCAGGAACGAGCGGATGTGCAACACCCTCGTGGGGTCGATGCCAGCGGCCGCCAGTGTCGCCGCGATGCCCTCGGGTTCGGTCACATCGCCGGAAGCGACATGATGGGCCACCCCCATGGCCTCGAGCGCCTGTCGGGTGGCTTCCCGCGCCTCGGGGCTCGCGTCGATGCCGACGAAGACCACCCGCTCGGAGCGGGCGCCCAGAGCCTCGGAGAGCGTACACAGCAGCGTTCCGTCCCCACATCCCGTGTCGACGACCGCGACAGGTGCATCGGCGTCGTCGAAGAGGGGGACCAGGAGGTCTGCCATGTCGCGGAAGTATCGACGGTGCTGAAAGCCGCTGCCGCGAACGTTCATCGCCCGATCGACATGGCGCTCGCGGGTCTCCCGACCTTCGAACCAGGAACGCGGCGACCCGGCCAGCCAGTCCTCCAGATGCAGGAACACCCGCCAGTACGACGCGATCGTCTGATAGCTCGCGGACTGCCGCAGGAGGAACTCCCCAGCGGTGTTGGGCTCGAAGCCGTCGCGCTTCGAGATCCCACAGCCGAGGCGCTCCAGGTGGGCCGCCGTCGCCGTGCGTGTCGCGGGGGGCAGATCCTCCCAGCGCACCTGGCCATCGTCGTCGAGCACCCGAATCATGCGGAGGGCCGTGAGCAGCGCGACAGTCACGAGGCCCTGTTCGAAGTCGCGCACGAGTCGGTCGGGCGAGAGCTTCGTGGCGGTCCAGGTGTCGAAGCGCCCGGTTTCGCCGGCCACGAGCTCCGCGGCCACGCGCTCGAGGTCCAGCCATGCGAGGGCCGGGTGGTCCGGAGAGATCCCGGGTAGATCCGAGGTGGGCTCCAGCCCCGTCGTGCCCTCCTCGAGCCAGCCGAGAGCCAGCAGCGCGCGGGCGCAGGCGGCCAGGGTCCCCGCGTTCCAGCCGAGCTGGGCCGCCACGTCGGTCACCGTTCGCGGAGCCTCGCTCCACAGGTCGAGCGCGGGTCCGAGTGCCGCGACCACGGGAAGCACGCCGAAGCCGTGTGGATAGCGGTGGTAGGCGGTCAGGACGTCGGGCGACTCGTCGCGGTGCTCGACCGCGCGGATCCTGCCCTCGGCGATACACTCGGGCCCTCGCAGCACCTGCCAGCGGTCGTCGGGCAGGAGGAGCACGTCGAGGGTCACCTGCTCGGCGGACTCGGGAACCTGCACGGCCTGCCGCAGCTCGATGTCCTCCAGATCGACCGGGAGGGTGTCACGAGGCACCTCGAGCTTCTGCGCCAGCGCAGTCCAGGCGGCCATCACGTAGGCGACGCCGGGCACCAGGATGCGGCCGTCGATGTCGTGGTCCAGGATGTCGCGGTCGGCACCGGCGAGATCCAGGGTGACCCGGGTCGTGAACACGCCCGCGAGCGTGCTTCCGCCGAAGTCCCGCCACGAGGGCACCGGGAACGAGCCGGCGTGGTCCCAGGCACTCTGCCGCTCGCGAACGGACCGTGGGGCTCGACCGATCGGCGCACGGACGTCCACGCCCGAGAGCCACAGGGCTCCCAGGGTCTCCTCGATACCGCGGTCGACATCGATGGCGTCGTGGGCGAGGTCTGGTCGCGCGCGGCGGGAGAGGGGAGCCATGCGCGGTCGGGGACCGATCTCGAGCACCCGGTAGCCCCGGGGCAGCGCGTCGAGTGCGCTCGTCCAATCCACGGGTTCTGCCAGGCCCTTCGCGAGGGCGGCGGCGAGATCGGTCTCGATGTGGTCCCGGGTCCAGATCCAGCGAGGGTCGGGCTCGGGGGGATGGCGCTCGCTCTCTCGCGCCAGGTCTCCTGCCCATGCACGGGCCGCGTCCGCCATCGCCGGGCTGTGGTAGGGGATTCCGTGGGTCTCGAGCCGGCGGACACCGACTCCCCGGCTGCGAAGCAGCTCCAGAGCCGCACCGATGGGCTCGGTCGGGCCGGCGAGCGTGCAGTGGTCCGGAGCGTTTCGCCCGGCGATCACCACGCCTTCCGGCAACAGCTCTGCCACCTCGGTGGCGCCGAGGTCGACGCCGATCATCGCTCCGGTGACGGCGCTGGCGGCCTCGCCGCGGTCCCAGGCCGCTCGCACCGTGCCCGCCGCGGTCAGCGTGCCCGCGAGCCAGGCGCAGGCGAGCTCGCCCGCCGAGTACCCCAGGAATCGATGCGGCACGACGCCCCAGGCCCGTAGCACCTCGGCCACGCCCATCTGGAACACCACGTTCGCGACCGTGCGCTCCGCGACCGACGCGAAGGGCCGTGTGGGAGAGCACAACAGCTCTTCCAGGTCGACCGGCACACCTTCTCCGCACGCGGCGAGGAGGGACCGAAAGCTGGCGTGCTGGTGGAGTCCCCGACCCATCCCGGGGTGCTCGGCACCGAGACCTCCGAAGGCGAAGACCAGGGGTCCCGAGGGCGTGTCGACCCGCCGAACGGCCCCGCTCGACACGACGCCGCGCCACGGGAATCGCTTGAGGTCCGCTCCCGGAGTGGTGAACCCCGCATCCCCCGCGTCGACCTGGGCCCGTGCTCCGCTCTCCGTCCGGGACCACACGAGTCCGGGGACCGGGGCCTGCCAGACGTCTTCGCTGGGCGTGCCCTCGAGGATCGCCACCGCATTGGTCCCGCCGAAGCCGAACGAGCTGATGGCCACGCGCCCACCGTCCCACTGCGTAGGTTCGGTCACGACCCGCATCCTGCCCGCCACGAGCCCTGGACTCGAGGGATTGGGTGCGTCGAAGTGGAGGTTCGGGGGAAGCTGCCCGTGCTCCATCGACAGCAGGACCTTGATGAGTCCGGCGATTCCCGACGCCCCCTCGCAGTGGCCCAGGTTGCTCTTGACCGACCCGATGAGGAGCGGCGACTCCGCGCTCCGGTCCCTCCCGAACACCGACTCGATGGCGCGGAGCTCCTGGGCGTCACCGGCCACGGTGCCCGTGCCGTGCGCCTCCACGTAGCGCACACTCCCCGGGTCCACGCCGGCTTCGTCGCATGTTCGGCGTGTGAGGCTCACCTGCTGGGACGCGCTGGGCCAGGTGATTCCCTGCTGGGTGTAGCCGTCCGAGTTCACCCCCGTGGCGAGCACACGCGCGTATGCGTGCGCTGCACGCTCCGGGTCGGTCGTGAGCACGACGACCCCGACGCCTTCGGAGCGCACGTACCCGTTCGCCGCCGCGTCGAACGAGCGGCATCGGCCGTCGGGGGACAGCATCTGGAGGCGGTCGAATCCCATGCCCAGCGCGGGCCACAGCGTCGTGTTGCAGCCGCCGACCAGCGCGGTGTCGCAGCGGCCAGTCACGAGATCCCGAACGGCGTCGTCCAACGCGACGAGCGAGGACGAGCAGGCCGTGTCGACGCACTTGCTGGGCCCGCGGAAGTCGAAGAAGTAGGACAGCCGATTGGCGAACATCGACTGCGCGGCCCCGGTGTTCTCGTACCCGGAGATCCTCGCTTCGTCGCGGAGCCACGCGATGTTCGCGTTGGCCTGGGTCGCACCGACGTACACCCCGGTGGCGCTCCCCCGTAGCCGGGCGGGATCGATCTGCGCGTCGACCAGCGCTTCCCATCCGACCTCCAACAACATGCGAAGCTGGGGTTCCAGCACGCGGGCCTGGCGGCCGTGCACGTTGAAGAACACAGCGTCGAAGCGGTCGAGGCCGTCGATCTTCCCGCTCCGGGCGGGGAGGCCTCCGTAGCCGACGGGCCACCTCCGCGAGTCGACCGTGACCATGTCCCGACCTGACACGAGGTTCGTCCAGAGGGCCGACGCGGAGGGAGACTCCGGCATCCGACAGGCGAGTCCGCAGATGAACACGTCCATGGTCATTCTCCTGCGGCCAGTGCATGGGTCATCACGTGGGCCTCTTCGGGATCGGTGGGGTGGTAGCGGAACGAGATGCCCTCGGGGCGCCAGCCGAGGGAGAACGCCACGCCGTAGACGACCTCTTCGGAGGAGGCTCCGATGGCTGAGTGGGCCCCCATGTTCCGCGCTTCACTCCAGGCAGCCTGGTAGAGCGTCGAGAGGGCGGTGTCGTGCCGGTAGTCGGGGTGTACCGCGACGCGATTGACCTCGACGGCGTGGTCGAGCAGCGCGTCCGGGAGCTCGAGGTAGCTCTCGATCTCGAGCGCCGCACCGTCCGCACCGTTCGCAGCAATCAGGCGCAGCGTCGCGACGAGCTCCCCCGATGTCGTCCTCAAGCCGAGCCAGGTCGCCCGCCCGTCGAAGCGGTCCCGGAAGCGGCGGGTGGCGTGGTCGGCGACCAGCCGAGACGGGTTGGGGACGACGGGATCCCAACCGAGCTCCTGGAAGTACACCGAGTACAGCAGGGCCGAGGCTTCATCGGCGTCTTCGGAACGAACGAGACGAACGGGGACGAGACCCCCGACCGGCGGGGCGAGTGTGCTCACGATGAACTCCAGCTGAAGTGAGAGTACCGGCCTGGATGGGGCGAAGACCCAGCGCCCGTCGGACCCTCAGGAAGTCTCAGGCGGGACCCACAAGCGGCCCTGCCGACGGGGGAGGATGGCAGGGTCTCCGATGCGGTACCGTGGGTGGCTCCACAGGAGGGTCATGTTCTTCGTGTTCGTCGTGCTGGGTCTCGCTCGCGCCGAGGTCCCGCTCCCGTCCCAGGTCACGAACGGCCCGACAGAGGGGCAGGGTCAGGCCGTGTTCGGCTGGATGGAGCGCTGCCCGTGCGCGGAGTACACCCCGGAGTGCAGGTGTGCGTCCGGCCAGTGGGTGCTGGCCGATCGGCGCTACCATCCCGAAGATGGCCTGCTGTGGGTGCGTCCATCGGCCGAGCCCGTCGAGCACGGTCGCTACCTGCTCGCGGTCTCCCGTGTCGCGAAGGGACGGAGCACCCACAACGAGCCCAGCTGGACGCCGCTGTCCCCGTTCGAAGCCTGGGGCCAGGCCCCGTGGTCGCTGCGTGCACTCGGCCTCGGTGGCGCCCTGCTCCTGGCACTGTGTGTGGCGGTGGTCCGATTCGTGGTCGGCCACGTGCAGCACTACGGGGCGTCGCCAAGAGCGCCCGCCAACATCGAGTCCAATGGCGTGATGCGGCTGAATCTGCGGCCCTGGAGTCGCTGGGAAGCCGTCCTGTCGCTCGGGAGTGCCGGACTGTGGACCGCGGTGACGCTGGTGGGGTGTCTGGCGGTATGCGCGACGGAGTGGTTCGGGGTCGGGCTGCTGGGCCTCGCCCTGCTGTTCGAGGTGGCGACGAGCGGCTTCCGGTGGCGCCACCGGACGCACGGGCAGCTGGTGGGTGCGTGCCTGGTGGGGATTCCCCTGGTGGGGGCCGCGATCATGCTGGGGTACCAGAGCGCCCTGTCCTACGGCTCCATCCAGCCCCTCGGCATCTACGGATGGCTGCTGGCCGCGCTCGCCACGCCCTGGGTCGTGTCCCGCCGCGTCGGACGCGCGCTGACCGTGATGCTGTCCCGCTTCGAGCTGCAGCTTCACCGGCGTCGGTTGCGCTGGCGGTTGAAGATCGGGCCGCGAACGGGCGACTGGGTGACCGTTCCGTACGATGGGATGCACGTGCGGGTCCTGCGCACTGCGCGCGGTCTGTTCCTCGATCTGGGCGGTGGCGACGGGCTGCAGATCACGGGGGCGGGTCCGGCGACGGCTGCGTGGCTGGAGGAGCACCTGAAGGGTCGCATCGAGGCCGATGGTGCCGACGCCGTCGATCCCGCTGTCGATCCCGCTATCGAAGACGCCGCGCTCGACGCGGTCCGTCAGCTGGGCGCGTCGGACCGGGTGCGCCCACCGCAGCCCCGGGTCGGCCTCCAACCCCTGATCGCAAGCGTGATCGGCGCTTTGCCAGTGGTCGCCGTGCTCGGGATCGTTGGAGCGATGCTGGCACGCGACGGAGTCTCCTACGGGCCCCTGTTCACGGCCTTGCTCGCAGGTGGAGTCGCATCCGGTGTCGGTGCGTGGCTGGCGGACCCGATTCCCATCGTGCCGCTGCCGGTGTGGATGCACGGTCCCCACCGGAGGCGGAACGCGACCGTGACCCACCGCCACGCGGGCGAATTCCGCTGAATGTCTTGTCGGTCAAGGGAGCGGTGCCCCCGAAATGCGCGGAGGAACGAGCACATTTTCCGGGGGTACCCGAACGCGACAAGACATTCAGTGGAAGGGATTCCGGCGGTTCATCCCTCGCTTGCGAGGGTGGACCGGCAGAATCGACGCCTCGTCTCCAGCCAGCTCACGGGGCGAGCGCTTCGGAGGCGATCAGCTCCAGGTTGGCGCCGGACACGGGGGACAGGGTCCAGCAGGTCTGGGACGGAGGGGAACTCGCGGGTGCGATGGACCGGTTCGCCGCCCCGATGTCCACCCGATCGCAGGCGCCGAGGAGCGCGATGAGGACGGGAAGCGTGGCCAGACCGGCATTCGGAAGAACAGACATGCCCCCAGCATACCGGGGTCGACGACAACGTGGGATCGACGTGGGATGGCAGCCCGAGCCTCTGGGCTTACGCTGCCCTTCTTCACCGGAGGTTCCTCATGCCTGCACCGACGTTCTCTCGCGCAATGTTCACCCTCTCCCTGCCCGCCCTGCTCGCGGTCGGCCCGACCGCCCTGGCGTTCGATGCCGAGCTGCGCGCAGCCACCGATTTCAGCCGAGGCGACCGGGATGGCTACCGCTTCCGGACCCATGTGGACGAACCCTACGCAGCCGCTCCGACGGCGATGAAGGCCGAGGTGGTCTTCACGCCCCTCGACGGCGGACCGACCGTGCCCGCAGTGCTGCTCACGCAGGCTCGGGGCGCCCGCGCGGTCTACCGGGGCACCGTCGACCTCGACACGTTCGCCGAGGCCCGCCTCGAGTTCCAGCTCCCCGAGAAAGTGGTGATGGAGAAGGACACGGACTTCTTCGCGCTCGCTCCCGGTGGCGGCTGGGTCGACGCCGTGGATGCCTCCGGGCTGAAGGTGCGGGCGCGCCTCGACGAGGACGGCGTCCTCGACGTGGTCGTGTTCGACGAGGACCGGAACTGGGACGCCTCCCTGCTCGAGGGCGTCGACATCCTGGTCGGCGAGGAGCCCACCGCCCTGAGCTTCGTCGAGACCCGCCAGCGCTGGAAGGCCCCGATGGCGTGGGGAGAGGGGGATCCGGCCCTCGGCAGGACCTACCGTGCGAGCGTGACCCTGCTGGATGCCGAAGGCGCCGCTCTGGACAGCCTGGTCGACACCTTCGTGGTGAGCCGTGACGGTTCCGATCCGGGCGTGGAGACCGTGCGGGTCGGGTCCACCCGCAAAGGGGACGTCCGGGTCGTGGTCTGGACGTCCAGCGACGTCGCCAGCCCGGGCGCTCTGGAGATGGCGCTGACCGACAGCCAGACCGGCGAGGAGCGCATCGCCACCACCGACGACGCACCGGTCTACACCGAGGTGCAGGCCACCGCCGAGCTGACCTTCACGAGCTCTCCGGCCGGCGCGACCTACCCGATCACGGCCACGCCGTTGGGTGTAGATGGCGAGGCGGTGGGCCCGGCCGTGTTCCTCACGCTGAACGGCTTCTCCCTGGAAGAGGCCGAGGCCGATGGGTCCCCCGCGACCGTGCCCTTCGCCGAGACCGAGGACGGTACGGTCGGCTTCGCGCTGACCCCCGCCGAGAAGGAGGGCGTCTGGACGCTCCACGGGCGCTGGGACGGCGCCTACGGGGACGGCAAGAAGCCCGGCACCTGGTCGGTGCGCTTCGAGGAGCCCTTCGAGGGACCCGTGCCCTCGTCGTCGGACGTGGAGCTCGAGGTCGATGGGACCTGGAGCAAGTGGGTGCAGCGGGGCGACGGCGCACTGTCCGAGGGGGCCGAGGCGGAGATCCTCACCACCCTGACCACCGCCAAGGGCGCCGTCGTCGATACGATCGAGGCCAGCGGGACCGACACCGTCTTCAAGTCCACCGACAACGTCGACGACGTCGAGGTCTTCATCCAGGAGCTCGCCGCGGGCGACGACACCCCGATCATCCGGAGGTACAAGATGCGACGCCGGCGGGCGCGCGTGTGAGCGTCGTGTCGACCGAGCAGGCGCTGCGGGACAACCAGCTTCGCTGGGACGATCTCGTGCCCCACCACGTGACCTCGGCCCACTATGGGCTGCGGGAGTTCCTGCTCGGCGGAGACTGCCTCACCCCCATCGAGCTGGCGGAACTGGGCGACGTCGCTGGCAAGCGGCTCCTCCACACCCAGTGCCACTTCGGCATGGACACGTTGTGCTGGGCGCGGCGGGGGGCTCGGGTCACCGGGGTCGACTTCTCGCCCAGAGCCATCGACACCGCCCGCCGGATCGCGACTCGCCTGGGCCTGCAGGCGCGCTTCGAGGTCGCCGAGGTCACGGCGCTGCAGGCGACGCTCGGCGAGGCCGCGTACGACATCGTCTTCACGAGCTGGGGGGTGCTGACCTGGCTTCCCGATCTCGACGCGTGGGCCCGCTCTCTGGTCGGTCAGCTCGCGCCGGGAGGGGTGCTCTACCTGGTGGATGTACACCCGATCGTGTGGACCCTCGACCCCCAGGGCGAGCCCGACTCCCGAGGGCGCAGCTTCGACTACTTCCGCCGGGGGCGCACCCACAGTGTCGACGGGGGAGGCAGCTACGCCGCGCCCGACATCGAGACCCCTCATGTTCGCGAGCACTTCTGGACCTACGAGCTGGGCCAGGTGGTGACCGCGTTGCTGCAGGCCGGATTGCAGCTCGAGTTCCTGCACGAGCACGACGCGGTTCACCTGCAGGCCCTGCCCGAGCTGGTTCGAGGGGACGACGGACTGTGGCGGTCGCCCCCGGACACCAGGGACCTGCCGCTCAGCTTCTCGGTGCGAGGGCACCGCGCAGGCTGACGCCGGTGGCTGCGGTCACTGCGGTCACTGGAGACCGGCCAACAGCTCACCGGGACCCTGGCCTGGCGCGGCCGGGGGCGGCTCCCCGGGGTGCCCGTGGATGATGAGGATTCGGATGAACCGACCGAACCCCTTCCATCGAATGACTCGACGCGTTCAGGCGCCCCCGGAAAATGTGCTCGTTCCTCCGCGCATTTCGGGGGCACTGTTCACTCGACCGTCGAGACATTCGCATCCAGGAGTGCGCAGGCCTTTGGGTCCGGCGGATGGTGAACCAGACACGCCTGGCCCAGCAGGTCTCGTCGGAGTTGGATGCTCGATCGAGGAACACGGCCCGTCGCATCCGGCGTGGACAGCTGCTCGGCCGCGGCGAGACAGGCGGGGGTGTCCCCAGCGCGACACCGTGCCGCATTCTCCTGGACCGATGTACTCGTCGGCGCTGGCGGTGGTGTGGGTCGGACGACCTCCACAGCTACTGGCTCTCGGGCGATCGGAGCGGCCTCCTCCTGGACCGGTTCTTCGTACAGCGTGGCGCCGACCGAAAGGGCCAGCGGGACGAGGACCACGACGAGGCAAACGACGAGGACCCCCGGAATCCAGGCCGGCAGGCCGACCGTTCTACCCTCGGATCGCTCGGAAGCGCGGGGGGTGGCGGGTCGACGTGTACGAAGTGCCTCGAGCGCATCAGCGGCATCCCGAAATCGTCGGGTGGGGTCGGGCTCCAGCGCGCGCTCCAGCCAGGTGCGCCAGGATTGCGTGAGGTGGGCGGCCTTCCCCTTCCAGTCGAGGGTTCGTCCGGACAACAGGTCCTTCGGCGCCGTGCGCGTGAGCAGCGCCAGGGCGACGGCGCCGATGCTGTAGACATCGGAAGCGGGCACGGGCTCCCCTCCGATCTGCTCGGGCGCCTGGTAGCCGAGCGTTCCGACCGCCATCGTGTGGAGGAACGTCCGGTCGACCCCGTCTGTCGCGAGACCGAAGTCGATCAGCACCAACCGTCCGTCGGGCCGGACGATCAGGTTCGACGGTTTGATGTCGCGATGGATCAGGGGTGGGGCCAGTGCATGGAGCCAGGACACGATGCCGAGCAGGTCGGCGATCAAAGCGTCGACCTCCGACTGCTCGAATCGCTTGCGTTCGAGGACATCCGCGAGCGGCTCGCCGTCGACGTACTCGAGCACCAGGTAGAGATAGTCCGACATGCGCCAGGTCTCGACGAAGGCTTCGACGAACCGCGGGATCTGCGGATGGTCGAGCTGGGAGAGCACGGCCGTCTCCCGATCCGGTCGTGTGCAGCCGGGTTGCAGCGGGGTCGAGAGCCGTTTCACCGTGACGCGCGCGCCCGTCTGGGTGTCGGTCGCGAGCCAGGTCGTCGAGGCCCCACCCGAACCCAGAGGCCGAACGAGGTCGTAGCGGTCGTGCAGGCGTTCGGGGTTCATGGGGCGATGGGGTCCGCGCCGAACAGATGGTGCGACGAGCGAACCTTCCCTGTCGAACGGTCGAGAACGGTCGCGCGGAGGGTGTGCTTGTGCGAGGTGTTGCCGATCAACAGCAGCACGTCGTCGCCCAGGTCGAGCGCGCGACGGGGCTGGTGCTTCGCATCCGCTCCCACCGACTCGTAGGACGCCGACCACGCGATCGTGCCGTCTCGGCTCACCCGGGACACCATGCTCGTGGTCGGTTCGAAGGCCGCGGAGTCGTGCAGGATGAGGTGGTGCGCCTCGTCTTCGTAGGCGCAGCGACTCCCGGGCTCGCCCACCAGGCCGGGCTTCAGCAAGCCGACGGGCCAGGTGCCGATGAACACGGGATCGGTCTTTCGTTCGCCATGGATTCGGTTGGACGACAGCTGGTAGCCGATGCCGCTCTCGGACTTCATGAAGCCGAGACACTCCTTGCGGTTCCGCGAGCACTTGTGCTCGGGCCAGCAGAAGTACCCGGGCACCCAGGCGGCCTGGTCGGGATGCGGTTCGAAACGCAGACGGCCGTCGAGGTCCAGCCATGCGTTCCGTCCGTCGTGCAGGGCGATCGGCAACGCGACCAGGGGTGCATCGACGGTCAGGTCCGTCGATCCCAGCCGACTGCGAAACCCCGCCGCGAGGTCCGGGTTCGACGCGACGAGTTGGTCGAACGTGTGGAGCGGCTTCCCCGTCGCCAGATCGAGGACGAAGGCCTCACGGTCACCACACGTCACCCAGGCCCGTTCGCCCACGGGCTTGAGGAGCGTTGGACTGCGCTCGACGGTCTGGCACTGAAGCTCGGTCTGTGCGACGCGCTCGCCCGTACGCGGGTCGAAGGTGAGCAGGTGATCGTCGGGGGTCGAGGTGAGCACACTGATCAGGGTCCGCCCGCCCGAACGGACCACCACCAGCGAGCGGTAGGTGCTGTTCGACATCAGGTGGGGGTCGTGGGTTGGGACCGCGGAGCAGCCGAGGAGGTTGCAGAGCAGCAGCAGCAGCAGAGTCATACGGCGTTCGGGCTCCACGCGGACCCGATGCGGTCGAGTACCGCATTCAGCCCCTCTGTACAGCGATGTTTGGCGGGTCCGACGCCCATGCTCGCTCCTCACGGTGGTAGAGCAGGACTCTAGCGCGTCTGCAGGGTGCCCGCTGCGGTCCGCTCTTCCCGTTGCGAAGGATGAAGCAGCTCCTTCGGGACGCCTGTGTCGACGGTTCTGGCCCGTCGCAGCCTCCCGTGGTCGTCGGCTCTGGATCTCATCGCAGCATCATCATCCGGTTGTCGAACAGCAGGGCTCACTTCGACGTAGCCCTTCTGTCCGGCTGCCGAGCAGGCGACGGTGCCGTGCGACGTGCCCGGGGAGGCGGTAGACGACAGCGGAATGGGGCCATACGAACGACCGCCACGCCGAGGTGCACGCATGTCTTCATCCGCGCTCGATCGCGAGTCCCTCACCTCCCTCATCCGATTCATGCTCGAGGAGCCCGGCCGCGTCCCGGACGACTGGGCGCCCCAGGTCACCACCTACGACCTCACGCGCTTCCACGGACACGACGGCTTCATCGCCCGCTTCGAGGCCGCCGCCACCGAGATCCTCGCAGGCGCCGACCCCGTCCCGGCCCTGGCCAGCGCGGGCCTCCCGTACGACTACGCCCGCCTCGGTACGCCCTGGACGTCGGTCTACGAGCGATTCATCCAGGAGATCACCGGTGCTGCGCGCGTCGTCGCCTTCGCCTCGCGTACCAAGGCTTTTCTCGCCCCCCTCGAGGTCCCCGGGCGCACCGGCGCTGCACGCGTGATCTGCCGCGGACGGCTTCCCGTGTCCGACCGTCTGCGGGCCAGCTGGGCCAGCCGCGATGTCTCCTTCCACGAAGACTGGACCGGAGAGCTCCCGCCCGACGATCCCGACCTGCTCACCCTCTTCGTGACGGACGTTCCCCCCGAAGACCTCGTCCTCAACGACCTCTCCGCCGATGCAGTCGTCTGCCCGGTCACCGACGGAGGCGTGCTCCTCGTGCGCCGGGCCGACCGGTTCGACCCCGTGGGCATCCAGCTCATCCGCAAGCGCACCGTCGCGGCCTTGCTGGCCATCACCGCCATGGTGGAGCTCACGCGGCTCGTCGGCCTCGACGCGCCCACCGTCCCGACAGCGACCGACGCAGAATGCGACGCCGCCATGGCCGCCAACCTCACAGGCGTGACCCGCGGGGCCTACTTCTGCACGGGGCTCGCCGCCGAGGCCGCCGTCTTCACGGCCGCAGCCGACCTCGTCTCGGACGGGGAGGCCGTGCCGCTGTTCTACGCGGAGAACGGCTACGGCGGGACGGGTCAGCTCATCCACGACATCCTCTCGGCCGACGGGGTCGTGAAGGCCAGCCCGCTGCGGGTGCTCGGCGTCGACGGCGGAACCCTGGTCGACCGGGTGCTCGAGCAGCTCGACGGTCCCCTGGACGGCCCCGCGGTGGTCTTCGTCGAGACCCCCACGAACCCCGAGCTCCAGGTGCACGACTTCCCGCGCCTGCTCGACGGGTTGAAGCGGTACCAGGCCCGCACCGGCCACCAGATCCCCGTGCTCGTCGACACCACGATGGCCCCGCTGTACCCGCTCTTCGACAACGACTGGGTCGAGGGGTGGCCGTTCCTGATCGTGAAGAGCGGCTCGAAGTACATCACCCGCGGCAAGGCGACGCTCGGGTTGGTGCTCGCGGGCGACCATCCCGTGGCGCAGCAGATCCTCGAAGGCACGGTCGCCCACGGACGCGACGCCGACAGCTTCGCCAAGGGCTTCCAGCGAAGGGCGCTGGTCGATGGCGTCGCCGATCTGCGAACCCGGATGCCCACCATCGCCGAGAACACCCGCGCGCTCGCCGACCGCATCCTCGATGCGCTGGCCCGGCGCGATCACCCGGATGTCCTGCTCTACACGATGACCCGCGAGCAGATCGCGAGGGGCCTGCACAGCGGGCTGATCTCGTTCTACCTGCCCGCAGCGGCGACGGACTTCCCCGATCTGTGCGATGCGTTCGTCGCGTGGCTGCTCGAGCACGCTCCCAAGGGCTTGGTGAAGAACCGCGTCAGCTACGGCCAGTCCTCGGGCGGCGCGCGCGACCCGTTCTACGTGATCAACCCCGAGGAGTCGACGCAGGGGGCGCTGTCGGCCGAGGTCAAAGAGGCCCAGAAGCGGGGCGGAGTGCAGATCTGCCGCATCTCGGTGCCCGCGCGTGCCGACATCGACGCCCTGATGCCCGCGGTGGAGGGGTTCTTCGACGCGACCTACGGGGTTGCGCGGAAGCCGTGATTGGACGGCGACTGTTGCAATGCAACACCTACGCACATCGAGCTCGCGACAGCGTACCTGGGACGCGCGGCCACTCTGGCTGTCGATCTTCTGTGGAGCCCGTCATGTGCAACCGTTTCGTTCCCGCATTGTTCCTCCTCGCCGCCGCCTGCACTCCCGACCTGGTCCCCAATCCGGACGGCCGGAGCCCCGAGCGCGCCATCGAGCACATCGAGCCGGGCATGCTCGTCCTCACCGAGGTGGCCCTGGACCCGTGGGGGGACGACACGGTCCACGAGTGGGTCGAGGTCGCCAACCTGACCGACAGCTGGCTGAAGCTCGACGGCCTCCTGCTGATGGACGCCGACTTCAACCGCAGCCGCATCGTCGCTGGCGAACTCGCACCCGGTGCGCACGGATTGCTCGGACGCAGCGCGGACTTCGAAGGTCCCGTCCCCCTGGGCACCTGGAGCGGCGACATGACGCTGAACAACACCGGTGACCGCGTCGGCATCTACGACGGTCGCAACGGCCGCATGATCGACCAGACCGCCTGGCTCGACGGAAGGGGCGATTCCCCGGGCGCGTCCTGGGCCCTGCGTCCCGAGGCGTACGACCACCTGGCGAACGACGACATCGGGAGCTGGATGTTCACCCTCGACTGCGCCCTCCCCACGCCCAGTCCCGGCGCACCCCACGACACCTGCCTCGTCGACGAGCATCCCTGGTTCGGGCTCAGCTGCGACGACACGTGCACGGTGCCGGCCGACTTCCGCCCGCTCGACCATCTCGTCGAGGCCCGACAGCACGCCGACCACCTCGTCCGGGACCTGGATCTCGCCGATGTGCGGCTCGCCCGACTCGCGTACACGAGCGACGACATCGAGCTTCGGGAGTGGCAGGACCACGCGTCCCCCGCGAACGTGGTCTACGTGTTCGTCGGGGACGACGGGATCAATACCTACGAGGTCTTCGTGAACCTGGCGTACGGCGACGTCACGTTCCAAGAAGACAACCAGGCCGGCTTCGGGCTGGGGCTCGAAGACGACGAGCTGGCGTGGCTCGCCGGACGGTTCGACTTCCCCGACGCCATCGCAGACCTGAGCGCCGAGCAGCCCTCGTTCGCGGTGAGCCACGGGTGGATCGAGCGACAGGGAGACACCTACGAGCTCGGGCTGTACGACCGCTTCGGGCCGTACACCGCCCGCTGGGACATCGAGACGGGCGAACGCGTGGAGTGATGAGGGGCCGGCCCCCGGGACCCGGCGGGTCCGTCACTCTGGAGGACGCGTGCTCGACTGCGGAGCCTCGCCGTGGGACTTCAGCCAGGCCTGCACGGCGGGGTCGTCGCCGACGGGACGGGTGCCCGCACAGCGGCTGGTGGTCCAGCGGTCGTCCCGTCGGGTCGCGAGCACGAGCATCTCGGTCCCGACCTCCAGAGTGGCGCCGCACGCTTCGTCGGAGAACGCCGTGAACACGGTGATGCTGGCGGGCCCCTCGCCGCGGTACACCCGGGAGACGTCGAGGGTGGCCTTCCACTCCGGCATCGTGTGGCCCGCCAGATCCACGACGTTCACGAGCTCTGGGGCGGCCGCTTCCGCGGGGGTCCGAACCTCGACGAGTGTAGCCACCCGGCCCACGAAGGCGAGATCGGCGCGCGCCACGACTCCTTCGAGGATCTGGACCGGCGTGCCCTCGATGGCCCGACAGGAACAGGCCTGTGCCGTTGGGCTGGCGAGGGCGATCGGCACGATGAGCGACAGGATGACGGTGCGCATGATCTCTCCTCTGGCCAGTCTATCGCCCATGCCCAGGCACGTTCTCGCGCGTTCTCGCGGAGACGGCCCCACCTGGAATCGGCTTTCGCCGACGACGGGCATGGCGCATACTCCCGCGCATGAGCTCGCTCACCCTCTGGACCGAGACCCGTTCCATCGGGGCTGCACGCGCCTTCGCGGCAGAGGCGCCGTCGGATGACACCACGCTTCCGACCGGCCGTTCGGCGCGTGCACACGACGCGTGGATGGCGTGCGCCGACCGCGGTGATCCCGCCGCACTGCCGGCGCTGCTGGAGGCCGCCACCGCCGGGACCGCCAACCAGGCCGCCGCCCGCCTGACCCGCTTGGACAAGGTCGACGACCCCCGCATCGAGCTCGCGCTGCTCCGGTACCTGACCGAGATGTCGTTCCGCACCAAGCCGTCCTGCGAGGCCTTCTGGCGCGTGGTGTTCACACGGCTGTCCCGCCGTGGGCCCGTGGATGCGGACTTCTCAGCCATCGCGGCGACGTGCCGCGCGTTCGGCACCAACTTCGCGATGGCCCACGCCCGCCGGGTGGAGCGCCTGGCCGAGCAGGTCGCGGCTGCGTCGCGCGCGCTGACCGGGGACGAGCGAAACCAGCTGCTGGAGCGGGGGTTTCTGGTCTCGGAAGAGGACGAAGAGGAGGGGCCGACCATCGAGGCGCTGTTCGACGCCGTCTACGCGGATCCGGCGAACCTCGATGCCCGCGCGGTCCTCGCGGATGCCCTGTTGAACCGCGACGATCCGCGGGGGGAGCTCATCGCGCTGCAGCTGGCACTCGACGGCTCGTCCACCACCCGCCAGTACCGGGGTCGGACCTACTCGCCCACGAGGGACCGCGACGACTCGCAGGTGCGCCAGGACGAGCTGCTCGCCGAGCACGCCAACGCCTGGCTGGGTCCCTGGGTCGCGGCGATCTGCACGGTCCAGTGGAAGAACGGGTTTCCGCATGCCGTCTCCCTCGACCGCAAGCGCGCCAGGGCGGGCAAGCTCGCCGACGAGCCCTCGCTCAGGACCGTGGAGCGCGTCGAGGTGCTGCCGCACATGTGGTCGGGCAATCAGCGGGGAGGGCTGCGAAAGGCCCTGAAGTCCGACGTTCTCTGCAATGTCCGTTCGATCTCGAAGCTCTACCCGGGCGACCTGAAGCCGATTCGGAAGGCCCGGGCTGCGACGCTGGTCGAACTGACCCTCGAGCTGCCCCGCTCGGTCGACGCGGCGGACCTCGAAGCGCTCGCGACGGAGCTCGAGAAGTGGACCGCGCTCGAGTCCCTCACGCTGGAGGTCCGCCCGTCGATGGTGCAGCAGGGGATGCCGTTGCTGACGGCCCTGATGAGCCAGCTCGCCATCGCGTCCATCACGGTGTCGGTCGAGAAGCCTCAGGGGCAGGCGGTCGCGTTGGACGGTCTCGTCGCAGCTGCGCACCCGGCGACCCAGCGGGTCACCGTGGTCCCGTCGTTCCGCACGCAGGTGCACACCGAGCGCGAGGACGGCCGGTTCACGCGGGCGATCTACCGCATCGACCCTCCGCTGCACGGGTCGCCTGCGAAGCTCGTCCTCGGCACCTGGGCCCGCGCGAAGCAGGCGTTCGAGCTCACGGTCGAGGGGCCCCAGGACGTCGTCACGACCTGCGCCGAGGATCTGAAGTTCCTTCCGTTGCTTCGAGCCGACGTGCCCACCCTGGCGGCGCTCGAGGTGCACGGCCCCATCGAAGCGGCTCAGCTCGCGTTCGACAGCCCTCCGCCCGACATCCGTGAGCTGACGCTCCATTCCGCTGCCGTCGATGCGCAGACGCTCGCCGCGGTGGATGGGCTGCCGGTCGAAGAGCTCCTCCTCGGTGCCGGGCGGATGCGCGTCCGTCGGGGAGGGAGCGGCCGTCTGAACCGCTGTCGGCTCGAGTGGTACGGCTGGCGGAAGCGCGGCACGCCGTTCGAGATGCTGCAGCGCCTGGCACCGGGCTTCCGGGCGGTGGACTGGTGGTATGGCGACCGTCCGGCGGAGCTGGACGCGTTTCTCGAGGGCCGCTGACGTCAGCGCGCGTGGCTCGGTCGGTCAGGCCCAGCGCTCCACGTATCGCCGACAATCGTCAACAGTTCCGGGCCTTTCTCGAAGGATCGGGCCCAGGCTCCGAGGGAGGTCGACACGGCCTCGCGCGGGCTTCTCCCTCGAGCACCGGCCGCCCGCTGACATCGATCCCTCTCCGGGATCGCTCGATCCCCCCGAAACCGCGACACCGGCCGGAGCGGTCGCCTGCGGCGCCGGACGGGACGAGCGAGAGGAGCCGACAGGGGTGGCGTCGACGTTCGCACCGACGCCGCAAGGGCCTCGGTCTGCTGGCCGAACGCGCTCGCGGTGGCCATCGAGGGCGCCGGAGGGCGGGGGCCGACTCCGTGGTGAGAGCGCGCACCGGTTCAGAGGCGGTCGAGCTCCTCGAGCTCCGGGTCGTCCGCATCCGCGAGCCGGGTGCGACTGCACAGGCGCGCCTCGCCCTGGGTCGCGTAGACGAGCCAGGACTCGCCCTCTGCGAAGTCCACGCCGCACGACGCGTCGCTGATGGCGGTCTCGACGGTGACGGTCTCCCCCGCGTTGGCGCCCTTCCAGGCCTCCTCGACCGCGATCTCCACTCGGATGGCGTCGTCCGAGCGCATGCTCCCGCACAGACGTGGGCCACGTCCCGACACCGACTCGACGGTTCCGAAGACGACCAGGTCGGCATCGGCTGCTGCATCCGCCACCGCGGGAGGCTCTCCGCAGCTGCACGCCCAGGCGAGGCCGTGCAGTCCGAGCTGAAGGGCAGCGAAGAGGGCGAGGGGACGGAGGAGGTTGGACACGGAGGCTCCGGGGACGCGGCAGGGATGGCGTTTCGCGGGTTCCTGTCAGCGTACCATCGTCAGTCGGCGACCACTTCAAGGGCGGAGAAGGAGGGAGCGCCGACTACGTCACGCCCTACGAGTACAGCGGCGAGGACCGCGTGAAGGGGCGGCGGTGACGCGGGGAGAACAACCGCTCAAGGAGCGCTCCGAACGACCGATGAACGAGTGTGGACACGACCAGCCCAGACCCGGTGGACAAGACGTTCCGCCGGCGCGTCATCACAGGAATCCTGACGTTCGTCGGGCTGGTCGCCGGTTCGTTCGGGCCGACGTACTACGAGCTCGGCACCCCACTGCTCGCTGTTTGTTCGGCCAGCGCCGCGCTCGGCTCGCTCGTTCTCGCCTGGCGGGTGAACCGCGGCGCCGATGTACACCGGGCCGCCCACCTCGGTGTACTCATCTGGGCGATCGTGCTCACCCTCGACAACCTCCACACCGGCGGGTTCTTCGACCCGAACTTCTCCTGGCTCTACGTGATTCCCATCGCCGCGGCGCTGCTCATCGGCGCTCGCGCGGCGCTCGGGTGGACTGCGGTCGTCCTCGTCATCACCGTCGCGTTCTGGGCCGAGGACGCCATCGGGCTGCCCGTCGACAACCACATCCCGGCGGCCAATCACGCCGCCCAGAGCCTCTTCAATCGCGTCACCACGCTTGTCGTCCTCGGTGCCATGGGCGTGATCTTCGTGGTCGAGCGCAACCGCGCCCATCGGGCCCTGCGGGACGCGGTCGCGGAGGCCGAGGCTGCCAACGCCACCTCACAGGTGTTCCTGGCGACGATGTCCCACGAGCTCCGCACGCCGCTGAACGCCATCCTCGGCTACAGCGAGCTGGTCCGCGAACAGGTCGAAGCCGGCGAGATCGACGAAGTGCTCGGGGATCTCGATCGGGTGGAACGGGCTGGACGTCACCTGCTCGGACTCGTGGACGACGTGCTCACACTGTCGAGGCTCGACGCCGGAGCTCTGGTCATTCGCGACGAACCCGTTCGCGTCGGGGATGCGGTCGCCGAAGCGTGCCAGACGATTCGCCCGCTCGCCTCGAACAACGGCAACACCATCGAGGTGCACTGCGAAGAGGGGTTGGTGGCGCGCGCCGACGCATTTCGCCTCCAGCAGGTGCTCGTGAACCTGCTGGGCAACGCCGCGAAGTTCACCCACGACGGCGTCATGTCGCTGACCGCCGAAGCGCGGGGCGACCAGATCGCCATCGCGATCGCGGACACGGGCATCGGTATCGGGCCCGAGCAGCTCGAACGGATCTTCGAGCGCTTCGAGCAAGCCGACGACTCGACGACGCGTCGCTTCGGGGGAACCGGCCTCGGGCTGGCGATCTGCCGGGAGCTCACGCGCTCGATGAACGGGGAGATCCGCGTCGCGAGCACCCTCGGAGTCGGAACGGCGTTCACGGTCGCACTGCCACTGCTCGTCTCGGAGCAGGAGGCGGGTTGGAGCCGCTTGCAGCGCGCGTCGTAGATGGGCGAGCAGGCGGTGCCTACGGGAGCGTCGCCCGGGAGGTGGCCGACCGGAGGGCGTCCGTGGCCTCGCGCAGAGCCGCCGCGTTGCCGGGCTCGCTGTCGGAGTGGCCGGCACCCGCGACGAAGTTCACCGCACATGGGTGGCCCACGGCTTCGAGCCCCTTCACCAGGCGCCAGGCCGCTCTGGGGATGCACACGTGGTCGCTGCGGCCGTGCACGATGTGGATGTCGATGCCGTCGAGCTTCTTCAGGTTGTTGGTCCCGTGCGTTTTCGGGGACGACCTGCTCGCGGGTCCAACGGCAGAACCCCATCTGGATGGAGCCATTCTTGCGACTTCCCGTACTCCCCGTGTTCCTCGTGTCTCTCTTCTGCATCTCCAGCGGCTGTGACGACCCGGCTCCCTCCGGTACCTGCGGATCGGACGTCGCCGGCGCAGCGGGTGACCCCATCGTGCTCGAGTCCCTCGCGTGCATGACACGGCATGGCGACCCCGTCTTGAGAGACCCCATCGAAGGGATTCCCTACGAGGTCGCGAGCGACGGACACGTGTTTCGGGATGCCGATGGCACGCTGCGCATGATCTACTCCGGTGACCACGCGGAGCATTCCTCGATCAAGCTCGCGACGGGCGACGACTGGGACCGATGGTCGGTCACCACGACGTTGCTGGGCCCGGACATCGGACGCGCCCACAAAGAGACGTCGTTCTACCGGCGCGCGGCCGATGGGACGCATCAGATCTACTTCATCGGCTACGACGACGAAGTCGCCTACCAGTCCGAGGTGTTCGTCGCGGAAGCCGACGCACTCGAGGGGCCCTACACGGTCCGCCCGACGCCGGTGGCCGCGCGAGGGATGCAGGCGGGGCACGACGTGTACCTCATCACGTCGCCCAGCGTGGTCGAGTACGAGGGGGTCCTCCACCTCGTCTATCTCGGCTGGAACGACTCTCCGGGCGAGGTCACCGAGGTGTGGACGCTGGGGAGCACCTCCGACGACGATGGCGTCACCTGGAGCGCTCCCGAGGTGGTCGATGTTCCCGTGGGGATGGAGGGCCAGCTCACCCATGGTCCCGATGGCCGGTACTGGGCGGCCGCCTCCAGGACGTTCGGCGACAACGAGGGGATCAGCCTGGGTGTGGCCAGTCACCCGTTCGGCCCGTACGACGTCCTCCCCGACCCCGTCCTCGAGCGCTCGGGCGACGCGTTCGAGCTGAACGAGGCGAACGCGCCGATGCTCGCTTTCGACGAGAGCTCCCGAACGGCGAACCTCTACTACGTCGGCGCCGACTACGAGAAGGGGTGGTGGATGATGCTGGCCTCGACGCCGTACTGACGTGTGCGTCGACGACCCCGCCTCCTCGTAGCGGTCACTCCACCACGATCCGGACCCTGCGCGTGCTCTGGCCCTCGTCGGACCGCAGGACCTCCACCCGTCGCTCCGCGTCCCAGCGGGACCACGGTCCGTCGATTCCGTCGTCGAAGACCAGGTCGACGGCGACCTTCGGGGAGTCGTGGGTGGGCTCGGCCCAGGACAGCTCGACGATGTTCTCACCCCGCTGCAGCCCGGCTGGCAGCACCGTGCCGGCCATCGACCCGGGCTCGGACGCTCCGGGGATGGACAGGCTGCGTTCACCGACCTTCAGGTCGAGGGTGAGGCCCGTCACTTCGACCGAGAGCTTCCAGCGCGCATCGGTACCGTCGATGCGCGCCCATTCCGCGCCCTCGATCTCGGCGGGCACGGTGACCGCGAGAGACTCTGGCGGTGCTTCGTCGTGCTGACCCAGGAACCAGGGGTCTCCGATGACCTGGCCCGCATCGGGATGCAGAAGGCGCTCGTCGACCGTCCAGTCCCGGCTGGTGGGAGCGGAAGAGGCGCCAGTGGGCTCGTGTCCACCGGGCTGGAAGCGGATCCACCGGTCGTTCGCGTCGACCAGAGTGGGTTCGCTGCGGATCTCGGTGTCGGACCAGACCACGAGCGCAGCGCCCCGGAGGGGATCGCCGAAGCTGGTCGTGCGCGGAGCAGCCTGGAGCCCGAGCCGCACCTCGAGCGGCTCCTGTTTGGTGAGCACGCGGTTGAGCAGCTGGCGAAACCCGTCGATCTCTCCAATCGAGTGATCTCCGATCGAAAGCGTCGCCGGGAGCTCGTACCGTGCGGCGGCCACCTGCACGAGCGGTGCCTCGAGGCGGTCGAAGGCCTCGACCCTGAGCTCCTCATCGAAGACGGGCGTGGGCTCGGTGGCGGGGGGCTTTGCACAGGCGATGACGATCGAGATCAGCACGGCAGCGCTCCTTGGGCTCGGCGAGCGAGACTATCGCGCGGTGCAGGTGAAATCGCGCTGAAAGCAGGGTCGCGTCGGATCTGTCCTACCATCGCAGGTGGTACGGCTCTCAGGGGACCCATGGCGCTCTTCGCACTGCTGTCGCTGCTCGGATGCAGTGGCGCGAACTTCCAGGACAACAACGTCATCGTGTACGGCGAGCGGACCGGACGGTTCGCCGACCTGCGCCACGTCAGCTGCCTGGTCGCCAGGCGGGACAGCGGATTCGTCGAGCTCGACCTCGACTTCTTCGTGAAGCAGCGCGACCCCGACCCTCTGTACGGCGTGGGAATGAACCTGCAGATCCTGCCCGAGAACGACTACGAGCGCATCGCCATTCCCCAGCTCCTGATGGGCGTGTTGACCGAAGAGGACGTGGACCGGCTGCAGGGCGACCCCCTCGCGCCCGGCGGCTTGTTCGGCACCAACTTCAGCGGGTCGTCCATGATCTACGCCTTCGGGCCGCGGGTGCCGGCGCGCAGCGACTCGGGAGGCACCACCACCGTGCCGGTGTACCTGCACCACCTCCGCATCCCCGATCAGACCGTCACCGAAAGCATCTCCGGAGCATCCACCGAGGTCGGGGGGAGCATCCGCGACGCCGTCATCTACTGCATCGACGGACGGGGGGTGTCGCTGTGATGGTGCTGCTGAGCTTGATGGCGTGTCGGGGGGTCTACTACAGCGAGGACTTCGGGTGGGAGACCGAGATCTTCGAGCAGGTGCTGCCCACCTGGGCGTCGAACGGCGGGACCGGGCTGCTGTACGAGCGCGTGGCGACCGTGCCGCTCACGGTGAAGCCCTGGGCCGACACGGCGGGGGCGTACGCACTGCTGTTCGTCGACGAGGGGCTCGATGCCGATCTGCTGCCCGTCGATGCCGAAGGCGTGGTGCTCGTCGGGCTGACCGACGAGAACGCGACGGCCGAGCGCCTGCCGCCTCCGCCGCTTCCCTACACCACCGCCGAGGAGATGGCGGATGGCCTGGCCGAACAGCCCTTCCTGCCGACCGTGACGCCGGGGCACCTGGCGCTGGTGGCAGAAGGGGAGCTGTACCGGTTCGACGGCGACGCGTGGTCGACCGAGACGCTCCCACCCGAGGTGATCGGCGCTCCCTGTCGCGGTGTGGGGCCCGAAAGAGCGGTGTTCGACGGCCCGTTCGGTGAGCTGTGGGTGGTGGAGGACGGTGCACTCACCGAGTTCGCCGCGCTTCCGGGAACCGACCCCGGCCTGCTCGTCCCCCTCGGCTGGGGGCCCTTCGATGGCGAACGGGTTCGATACGTGTCTCTGCCACAGGGCGACGCGTGCACGGGAACCCTCGATCTCGCGACCGGCGTGCCGGCCGAGGATGGCTGTCTGGACCTGGGGCCGGAGCTGGAGCTGCGCTCGGGGGTGACGGGCTCGATCGACCAGGTGTTCCTGACCATCGCGCCGCCGGCGCAGGGGATCGGCAGCACCATGCTGGTGCGGGCGGGCAGCGACGGGGTCGAGGTCCTGGGGCATCCCGTAGGGTTCGTCCGCGCGTACCCGATGGCTGTGGACGACCCGCAGACCGACTTCGCCGTGCTGCAGCCGCCCACGATGGCGGGAGGAGCCCACGGCGAGCTCGTGCTGCCCGATGGTTCCTGGGACTGGGTCCGCGATCCGGCCGGTGTGGTGCAGCCCGCTGCGGAGTGTCCGTGTGACGAGGACGACCCCGTCGACGTGTGCTGGTGTCTTCCCCGCACCCTGGATGCCGATCTGGCACGCCACGTCACGCCGTTCGAACACTGGGAGATCGTGGCCGAGATCCACGACGCCCGGTTCTTCGTCTGGGCGAGCCGCCGGGTCCACGACCCGTCGCAGACCACGACCGCCGACCCCACCTTCGAGCTGGAGCCCTTCGACCCCGACCGCATCGACGTCACCATCGACGTGGCCGTCGAAGCCCCCGGCTGGCCGGGCCAGTACGCCGATCTGTCCGAGTGCCTCACGGTCACCGACGAGACCGGGGCCGAGCTGCTCCCGGAGCCCGACGGCGGCTACGCGGTCGACGCATTCCTCGACTACACCCTGGTCTACGCCGACTGCCAGCCCCCGGATGGCGGGCCCCCGCTGTTGCCCGTCACCGCCGAAGCCCCCGCAGGCAACACCGACGCCTTCGGCCTGATCGGGGCGACCCTCGGACGCGGCTGGCCCCTCGACCCCGCGTCCGATCCGCCCGAGCTCGTCGCCGGACCGGGCCTGCTGGTGGTCCACGAGACGTCGGGCTGGACCGCGCTGACGGTCGACGGCGCGGGGATCCGTCGCACCCCCGTGTCCGGAAACGCCGCGCCACGCGTGCTTCCCGACGGGTTCCTGCTCGTAGAGGGCGGCGACGTCGTCGATCCCACCACTGGAGCCGTCCTCGACACCGTGCTGCTCGACGTCGATCCCACCGACACGCGTGTGCTGGGCCCGGGACTGCTGGTGGAGGACACCGTCGATCGGCTCGTCGTACAGGACCTGGGTAGCGTCCCCGTCACCGTGCTCCTGGACGAGGCCGGACCCCGCTCGCACACCCTGCTCGACGTGAGCGACGACGGTGCGACCCTGCTCGAGACCGATGGCACCACCGTGCGCCTCCGCCGTCCGGGAGTGGGGGAGGTGGCGCTGGTGGACGCCGAGTACGGGGTGGGTCGAGCCCACCTCGATGCGAGCGGTTCGATGGCGGTCGTCAGCCGGGAGCTCGCCGTCACGCTCGTCCAGACGTACACCGCCCACAGCGTCGATGCGTCACTCGCGCTCCAGACCCGCGAGCTGTGCGTGGAGTGCACGCCGGGCTGGGCGTTCGACCGGGCGACCGGTGCGGTGCTGGCCCCGCGTCCCGGCGGCGGAGGACTGACGATTCACCGCCCCACCGGCGATCCGGGCGCGCTGGACTGGGCGTTCACGGCCTCCGACGTGTTCGAGGGCTACGTCGACCCGCGCTATCCCGCGGGGGTCGGCCGGCACACCACCGACGCGTACGGATGGGCGTGGTACCGCGACGAGCTCGACCTGGTGGGCATCGATCTGGCGACCGAGGCGACGGTGACGGTGCCGGGCATCGACCCCACCCACGAAGTGCGCGCCGACGCGTCCGGCCTCGCGTGGTTCGAGGCCGATAGCGCGGTCTGGCACCGCATCACGGGCCCCGGCGTGCTGGAGGCCCATCACACCGCGGTCTCCGCGAGGCCCATCCCGATCTCCCAAGGGCGGGCGGCCCAGATCGTGCTCGCCGACGACAACCTGCAGGTGGGCGACTGGCTGCCCGGAGAGCCCGGCCTCACGGGCGCACTCGAGGTCACCCGCGACGTCCAGCCCGTCGTGCCGGCCGACATCTCAGAACCGGTGTTCGCCGATGCGCCCTGCGTGCCCTACGCCCTCGGACCCCAGCCTGCGGGCGTCGACATCGCGACCTGGGCCTGCGTCCGGTAGGCCTCGCCGAGGCGAGTGGGTCTGATCAGCCGAGGAGGGCCGCGGCGACATCGAAGCGCCAGTCGAGCTCTCCTCCCCGAGGTGGCCGGGTATCTCTGCGCAGGGCCTCCAGCGCGCGCCGATCGCGGTGGAGAACGCACCGCCAGATGCCGGCCTCGAGCTCCTGGAGTGGGCTGGAACCCCGTTGTCCACGGTCCCAGCGCACCGCATCTGCATCGCCGGCGAGAGACCGGGCCACCGCCCGCGCGGCCTCGGCCGGGACCCGAAACGGCGAGACGTCCGGGAGCACATCGAGAGCCGCATCGAGAACCCTCGCGGCGGACTCGAATCGGCGACCTGCGAGGTGGAGCGTGCCGAGGTCGAGCAGTTGCCGGGTGCGCGTTGCACGAAGCGGGGCGCGATCCAGCGGGAGCAGCGCGGCCTCCGCGGCATCGATGGCGCGTTCGATCCGCCCACACTGGGCTTCCCAGAGGAACCACCCCGTGTCCGTCGTGCCGAGCTGGGAGCCGAGCGCACCGGGCACCAGCTCCTCGGGAACGGCGCCCAGGTAGCGGAGCGTGCTGGCCTCCAGTCGCCTCGCGAGCTCGCGCGCTCGCGCATCTTCACCTGCCCGTGCGAGACCCGTGGCCATGGCGGACCGCATGCCCGACCAGTCCAGCATCTCCTGGCGGAGCGCACACAGGTTGTTGCAGCACATCACCCGGATCCAGGGCCGCGCAGCGAGCGACAGCGGCATCGCGTTGCGGATCGCTTCGAGCGCCCCGGTCGCATCCCCCACATTCCAGCGAGCCGAACCCAGCTGGGACCACGCGGCAGCAGTTGCCGCGGGATCAGCCCCTTCGCACAGTGCAATCGCGGAGCGCGTGACCTCGAGATGGCGGTGGGTCTCGAACACCTGCCCGTAGACGACGGCAGCGGCGCGATGCCAGCGTCGTCGATCGTCGGGCTCGAGGAGGTGGAGCAGGGACTCGGCACGCTCGACTCTGCGTCGGGCCGCGTCGATGTCCACGTACGACAGCACTTCCACGGCATCCAGCCAGGTCCGGGCGACCGCCGCTTCCCCACGCGCGGCGGCGGCGTTCTCGGCGGACTCCACGTCTTGCCCCACCCCGGCGGCATCTCCGGCGTACGCCCTGAGACGAGCCCGGAGGAGATGGGCTTCAGGGACCCAGGGAGTGTGCGCTGCTGCGGCGACCGCAGCCGACCCGAGTGAAGGGTCCGGAGGGTGCTCGGATGCTGCGAGCAGGGCTCTCGTCAACGCGACCCAGTGCTGCGAGCTCGACGTGTGCTCCAGTCGCTCGAGGCTGAGACGCTGTGGAGCCTGTGGTCGGGCGGAGACCTCGGCCCGCTTCGCGAGGGTGAACAGCAGCAGGCCGGCCGCGTCGTACTGCTCGATCTCCAGAGCGGCATCGAACCCCCTCTGGAGCGTCGATGGCGACGGGGGCGTTCGTCGATCGGCCAGCCAGCGCGTGGCCAGGTGTGTGACCCACGCCACCCACACCTCGAGGTGCTCGCGGCGGGTGGGGGAGTCGACCTCGGCACTCGCGAACGCGCGGTAGATGCCGTGGAGGCGGAGGGTGCCCCCACACGCCCCGTGCTCGGTCAGCAAGCCCGCATCCCGCAGGTTCGCGAGGTCTTCGAGCACGCCCGGATGGTGTACCGCGAGCCACTCCAGCCATTCGGGAGAGAGAGGCTCCCGTGGGAGAGCCAGCAGGCCGAGCAACCACACGGACCGCTCGGGAAGTTGCTCGATGGTGGAGGTGTACAGCGACTGCAGGCTGCGGTGTCTGGGGTGGAGCTGCTCGGGGTCGGTGAGTCTCGCCTCGAGTTCCGGGAGGGCGAGCAGGCGGTCCGGGGCGAGACCCCTCGCCAGTCGGGACGCGAGGAGGATCGACAGGGGGTGGCCGCAGGTGCGGTCCCAGATGGCTTCCGCCGCTTCTGGCTCGCCATCGTAGGCGACCCACAGCGCGCGGGCATCGTCGACGGACAGCGCGTCGAGCTTCAGGGTCTGCGCACCGGGCCAGGGCAGGGGGCGCCGACGGGTGACGACCACGCGGGCTCCCGCAACCGACCACCTGGCGACATGTGCGCCCATCGAGGGCTCGAGGACATCGCAGTCGTCCATCACGAGCACCGTCCCGTCGAGGCTCAGACGAGGGCCGATGGCGTCGGGGGGCGCTCCGAGCGCATCTGCGATCCGAAGGACCGCTGCCTCGGCGTCTGCCACGTCCACCAGCTCGACCCAGCAGGTGGGAGCGCGTGCTGCGAGCTCGCGCGCCAGCAGGGTCTTCCCCATCCCCCCTGGACCGCTGACGACCAGGAGAGACCCCGTGCCCTCCAGCCAGTCGACTGCAGCCTCGAGCACCGCTGTGCGCCCGCGGATCCCCACTCGAGATCGTCGCCCGGGTGGGGGGCCGGACCACCGGTATCCCTCGCCGTACACGGTCTGGACGAGCTCGCGGGCATCGATGGCATCGAGCGCCTTGCGCATCCGCCGGACGGTCGAGTCCACGGTGCGCGACTGCACCTTCGCGCTCTGGCCGAAGACCTGTTGCTCCAGGTGTTCTCGAGAGACGACCTCGCCGGGAACGATGAGCAGCTCGGCCAGCACGGCGGCTTCCTTCTCGCGTAGCGCGACGGTGTCCCCTCCGGAGACCACCAGGCGTCGGCGGACGTCGATGCGACCACCGGCGAGCTCGACGATCATCGTTCGCCCTCCCGACGACAGCGCCCGGAGTAACGCGGCCTACGACGGGTCGGTGGTCACGGGCTGTTCAACTCCTCCTCGCCGATCGTACGTCCCGGCACGGGGCTGTCGTCGGACGAGAGCAGCTCGTCTTCGCCGATGACCTCGTGGGTGGGCAGGGGTTCTTTCTCCTCACCGGGGAGGGGCTGTCGCGGGCGTACGGGGCCGAGTGCCTCCTCGCCGATGACCTCGTCCGTGGGCAGTGGCTCGACCCCGATCCGTCCGTCCATCCGCTGGGTTCCGTCGGGGCTCTCGCAGGTCTCTTCGATGCCGCACGCGAGGGCCCACTCGGGACGGCTGTTGTTCCACCGGTATTTGCGGTCGAGCTGGTCGAGGTAGGTGTCTCGATCCATCTCGGGCTCGTGTCGTGGGTGGTAGGCCGGCTTGATGCTGCGGGCGGGTGCCGTGCCACGAGGAAGGGTGCGGTCGTATGTGGACCGGGCTTGTCTGCGTTGCTTCATCGGACACCTCCAGAACGGTGAGTCCAATGTAGGAACCGGGGCTCGGACGTAGAGAATTGAAATGTGACAGAGTCGGGCACAGCGTGGTCCTGCCGTGGCGCTACGTCAGGGTCACGGTGGGCTGGCTACCCCGCGCTGGCGCGGACACGCACCTCAAGTCCCGCTGCCCCGTGACGATGACAGCTACGACTGGAGCGCGCTTCCTGGCGCGAGATGGAGTGGTTCATGTCTTCTGAGACGCCCGAAGTGCCCGAGACCCGACGACCGCTGGTGGTGTTTCGCCTGGGCACCGAAGAGTTCGCCGTACGCGCGGACTCGGTGGCGGAGGTTGTCCGGGTTCCCGAAGCTCTCGAGCCGATGCCCGGGGGGCCGGACGTCGTCGAAGGCCTCTTCGAACTCCACGGATCGTGGGTGCCAGCGGTCGACGTGTGTGCCCGACTGGGGAAGCGCCCCGCTCGCACGTCCAGGCGCCGCATCCTCGTCGCCGGGATCGGAGGTGTGCGCGTGGGGTTCATCGTCGACGGGGTCACCCAGTTGCTGAGGATCCAGCAGTCCGCCATCCAGACCTCGGAGCCCCTCCGGATCCGGAATCGGTCGGTGCAGCTGCTCGACCTCCACACGCTGCTGAGTCGAGACGAACTCGATGCGATGACTGCGCGTCGGCTCCTCGACTGCGCTTGAGCTTCGCGTAGCGGATCCGCGAGCGCTCGGCTGGTCACGGCTGGAGCTTCGCATCGATGGAGTGTCGCTGCCGACCCGGGTGCGGTAGAACTGTTCCATGCATCCCGAAGACCACCCCGCCGCGCATTCCATGGACTCCACCTGGTTCGCCGTCGATCTGGACGGGCAGGTGGCCGTGTTCGACACGGGCGAGGGGGGCTGCGCGCCCACCGAGGGCTTCCCGCTCGGTGGCGAGGCCGGGGGCGCCGACCCGCTCGAGACCCCCGACCTGATCCGCGCCCTGCTCGAGCGGAGGGTGGGGGAGCTGCCCGAGCTCGCGGCGCTGCTCCCCGACGCCGCTGCGCTCGACCGCCTGATGGAGTTCCTGGACTGGGACGACGTGAACGACCTCGCCGTGCTGCTGGGGCTCTGGGTCTACGGCAACGACGAAGGCTGGGCGGTTCCATACCATCGCGAGGGGTTTCCGGCGTCGCCGGTCACCGTGGAGGCGCTGGGGGACGCGCTCGGCGCCAGGCTGAAGGGGGCCGTGTTGAAGCTGCGCTACGCGGACGAGAGCCTGATCCAGCCCGGCGAGCACGGCCCCGTCACGGGGTGGAGCACGTTGTGGGCCGCCCGGGACGGCTCGATCCATCCCATCGAGGGCGCCGTGGCCCGTGCAGAGGAACGCGCCGAGTGCGAGGCGCTCTTCGAGGACTGGCAGGAGGTGGTCCGTCCGGCGGAGGTCGAGGACTTCGAAGACCCCGATCGGCACCTGGTCGCGCAGGTGCGGGAGATCCTGGCCCACGCGGACTCGGTCACGTCCCAGACATCCGAGCCGACCGATGGCGGAGAAAGCTGGATGGCTCGCCTGCAGCGCGCGCTGTTCGGTCGATGACGCTGTACGCTCCCACCGCGGAGGGGCCGCGAGCGGCCAGGCTTCTGCGGGTCTCCCTCGAGCTCACCAACGCGTGCAGCAAGGCCTGCCCGTTCTGCTACAACCACAGCGCCCCCGACGGCGAGACGCAGTGGACCCCCGACGAGGTGGTGGCGTTCGTCCTCGACTGCGCCGACCACGGCGTTCGCGCCGTCAGCTTCGGAGGGGGGGAGCCGCTGCAGTATCCCGGGCTGTACGAGGTCCTGGAGCGCACCCGGGGTCGGCTGTTCCGATCGCTGACGAGCAACGGGCTGATGCTCGACGAGCACCTCGACAGGCTCGTGGCCGCGGCGCCGGAGAAGATCCACCTCTCCATCCACGAACCGGGCCGCGCGCGCGAGGTGGATCGGGTGGCCGGCCAGGTGTTGATGCTCAGGGCACGTGGAATCGACACCGGGGTGAACCTGCTCGTCCGCCGGAGTGGCCTCGAATCCGCACGGCTGGCGCGACTCCAGCTGGCCGAAGCCGGGATCGGGCCCGACCGCACGATGTTCCTGCCGATGCGGGGTGCAGACACGCCGACGCCTGCGGAGCTCGCCAGGGTCGCGGGCACGTCGCGCTTCCAGTCGATGACCTGTCTGCTCGACTGCGGTGCCAGTCCACGATTCGTCTCGGTGGGCTGGGACAGGCAGGTGGCCTGGTGCTCGTACACGGCGTCCAGGAGACCGCTGCCGACCCTCGACTTCCAGGGAGTCCTCGACGCGCTCGCGACCACGGGGCTGCGGTTCTGCGGACACCCCCGATGACGTGGCTCGACGCCTGCGGTCCGCAGCCGCTTTCAGTGCGCCTTGCGCGGGCTGGGAATGGCATGGGGACCGCATAGGGGTGCCCATCAGGAGGGGATCCATGGCGGGACACACGTACACGAGGTGGCGCGAGGCGATGTTCTCCATTGGGGTGCTCCTCGTCGTGCCGGCATGCGGTGGGGGGAACGCCACGGTCGCCGACCTCACCTGGACCATCGATGGCGAGACGCAGTCCGCGACGCTGAAGAGCCGGGAGGGCCTCGTGGGCGACGTGGGAATGGTGTCGCGCTTGCGCCACACCGACGACGAACCCAGCGGTCCGAACTTCGATGTCGACGTCCTGCTTCCTCGCACCTACGGAGCGGGCCTGGTCCTTCGACTCGGCGCGTCCCGTCCGGGCGACGTCGATGCATGGGACCGGGTGTCCGACAACGAGGTCGTCATGGAGGTGACCGACATCGCGTTCGATGGGCGCGCGCCACTCACGCTTCGGGGCACGATCGAGACCACCGAGTTCGCGGCGTTCGAAGCATCCGGAACCTTCGAGACGATGCCCCGGTGCTGGAATTCGGGGGCGGACCTCAACCTGAGCAACGACAACAACGCGGGGTGCGGCACCAACCTCCAGCGCGAGCCGGCCGTGTTCCAGCCAGGCGTCGACCGGTGGACGGCGGAGGGCGTGTTCCCGTCGCAGATCGGGGACTCGGTCTTCCAGACCAGCGCGCCTCCCCTGTGTGACCCCGGAATCGTCGATCCGATCGTCGGGGATCTCTCCCTCGAGCAGGACCTGCCGAAGCGCCTGTCGATCGGGGGCCGGGAGCTGGACTGCTCCAGCCTGAAGGCCGGGGGGCTCGACTACGCGTTCTGCCACGACGAAGAGCAGGTCGAGACCGCGGACTGCACGTTCGACGTGAAGGTCTACAACGACGATCGGTTCATCATCGTCACCGGACGCGCCGTCGAGGAGTGTTCGCTGCCGAGGAACTGCGTGGCGATGTTCTCGGTTCCCTAGCAATCGCGAACAGGGCCATGAACGCGCTGTAGTGGACGAGGTAGCCGAAGTCGACGAGCGTGCTTCACCAGAGCAGGAACCACACCGGAATCGCCAGCGAAGCCCCCAGGAACAAGGCCACGGCCGTCACCGCGATGCCGAGGATGCGGTCGACGACGGTGGGACGGTCTCGCTCGGCATCCTCGATCTGCAGGTCGTCGGTCTCGCCGCTCAGCAGGCGAAGCAGCTGTCGTCGCTTGCGGGAGGGCCCCTCGAACACCAGCCACCACAGATCGGGTGGGGGCGGCGATGCCAGCCCCTGGAGCTTCTCGACCGGAATGCGGCTCACCGCCTGGCAGTACTCGCAGCTCACCAGCCTGCCCAGACCATCGACCGGCAGCGGCGCGCCACAGCTCCCGCAGAAGAACTGGTTGGACTCCTGCCGGGCTTGCTTGCGGTCGATGCGGTGCTCGGGACCGATGGCGCCCACCACGGGGAACCCGAAGTCCTCGGGAGAGCAGGCATAGGTCGCCGCATCGCCGCAGCCCGGACACAGCGTGTTCACCGTGCCCGCATCCTCGACGACGACCGCCACGGGTTCGCGGCACGTCTCGCACAGGGGATGGCCCGGCCCGGCGTCGATCTTCAGCCGACCCTCGCGGAGCGAGACGACCGCGCGGCTCTGGCGCAGATCGGCGTATCCGGTCGGGACGATCGACCACTCGGGGTCGCGACGGCTGCCCTCGGGGTCGGGTCCGGCCAGGTCGGGAATCGCGTGGAGCCGGGGCAGGGCGGCGTTCCAGAACTTCACGTCGAACACCTGGTGCATCCCGCACTTCAAGCACACGGCACTCCCCGAGCCATCCAGGGAGTCCAGAGGGGAGTCGAACCCGCAGGCCTTGCAGGGGAAGGTGCAGCGGACGCCCACCAGCAGCCAGTCGGTCTCGGGTGGGGTCGGGGGCGCGTCCCGAACCGCACCGCACGCCTCGCACCCTCCATGCGCGGGCAGGGAGGTGCCGCACATCCCGCAGACCGGAGGCCTCTCCACGCTCACAGCGACTCCAGGAGCATGCGCAACCAGGGCACGATCACCCCGCCCACCCAGGCCGCACACAGCAGGGTGAACAGGGTCATCTGCACGAGCCAGATCCACCACCAGCGCGGCTGGGTGATCCGCCGGGCCGGGACCCGCAGGATCCGGTCGACCTCCAGACCCAAGGCCCCTTCCACCACGTGTACGAGGACCTCTCCGGGGGCTTCCCTGCTCAGCGCCGTCCGGAGCCGGGCCCGCACGCGTACACCCTCTGGAAGCGCCAGCCCAGTGGGGCTTTCGGGGGTCACCCGGGTGGAGACCCAGTCGTCGTCCTTCGCCGAGGACCAGTCGGTCGGAGAGGGGAGCTTCAGGCGCGGACCGAGCGAGGGCGCGAGGGGGAGCACCCCTCCGAAGCCGCGGCCGCCGACACCCAGCATGGCGGCCGTCCAGTAGATCCCCACGCCGCCCATCCCGATCGAGACGAGCCCCACGGCGCCCTGACCGAAGGTGAACACGCCCGTCGCGACCTGCCCGACGGCCACGAACCCGGACGCCACCTGGCCGAATGCGAACACCCCCACGGCGAACTGGCCGACGGCGATGAAGCCCGTGGCTTCCTGTCCGAAGTCGATGAACCGCACCGTGGCTCCCTGCGAGGAGGCTACGATATCGCAGCCGTCGTCGAGGGGACCCGCTGACCGCCGCTGGGTCTGAAACACACTGCAACACGTCGAACGGCGTGAGAGTCCAAACGCTCGATTCCTTTGCCTCCGGCCGATTCTCGGCCTCCGCCCTCCCTCGTTCCTCGGTCGGTTGGCATGATCTCGCTTAGGTCTCCCCTCGCGAAGCGGCATTCGAAGGGCTGAATTCAGCGCAGACGGGGACGACCGTCGCTCGGTTAGCCTCTCGGCATCGGAGGACCCTCATGCGCTCTGCCTGGCTGCTCGCCACCCTCGCCCTGTTCGGTTGCCCCAACAAGTACGAACCCTCGGAAGAGGCGGACACGGACGCCGACACGGATTCGGACACGGATTCCGACACGGACACGGATTCCGACACGGATTCGGACACGGACGCCGACACAGATGCGGACACAGACGCCGACACGGATTCGGACACGGATTCGGACACGGATTCCGACACAGACGCCGACACAGACGCCGACACGGATTCGGACACGGATTCCGACACAGACGCCGACACAGACGCCGACACAGACGCCGACACAGATGCGGACACGGACTCCGACACAGATGCGGACACGGATTCGGACACGGACGCCGACACGGACTCCGACACGGACTCCGACACGGACTCCGACACGGACTCCGACACGGACTCCGACACGGACTCCGACACGGATTCCGACACGGATTCCGACACGGATTCCGACACGGATTCGGACACGGACACGGACACCGACCCCGTGGTGGACACCATCTACGACGTGCAGGAGGGTGTGGTCCCCGCCGGAAGCATCGCTGTGATCGAAGGCGTGGTCGTCACCGGCGTCACGCCGGAGGGCGTCTGGGTCCAGGAGCCCGTCGGAGGTGCGTACAGCGGGGTGTTCGTGTTCATGGACGAGGGCTGGGAGACCGTCTATGGGCCGCTCGCGGTCGGGGACGTCGTCGATTTCACGGGCGAGGTCGCCGAGTACTTCGACCTCACCGAGATCGATGGGGCGCTGCCGGGCTTCTCGCTCACGCGCGTCGGGGCTGGAACCCCGCTGGCTCCCGTGACCATCGCGCTGTCGGAGGTCGGAGAACCCTATGAAGGCGTGCTCGTTCGGGTGGAGGACGTCTCCATCGTCGTGCCCGACGAGGGATTCGGCGCCATGTCCGTCTCGGCTGGCGCGTCGACCGACCTGCTCGTCGACGACCAGATGCACCACTGGGCCGGATTCCCGGGACTGGTCGGCGAGCCGTTCGACAGCATCACCGGTGTGCTGAACTACAGCTTCGACGCGTTCCGGGTCGAGCCCCGCGACGCCGCCGACCTCGACACCGCGGGCGACATCCGGATCTTCGAGATCCAGCAGGACGTCCACACCGACCAGGGGGTCTTCGACGTCGAGCCTGCCGTGGTCACCGCCACCAGCGACGTCGGGTTCTGGATGCAGCGCGGGAGCGGGTGGTACTCCGGGGTCTTCGTCTACCTCGACTTCGGCTGGCAAGGCATCTACGGCGACGTCTCACCCGGCGATCGGGTGTCCGTGACCGGCGCACCTCAGGAGTTCGAGGGCCGGACCGAAGTGGATGTGGCCAACACGCTCGGCGGAACCGTCACCATCGAGGGAACCGAGGCGGTCCCGCTCCCCTGGATCAGCGACCTCGACACCCTCGTCGAGCGACAGGAGCGGTTCGAGGGCGTGCTGGTCGAAGTCCGCGACGTGCTGGTCGACAGCCCGGACCTGGGCAACGGCGAGTGGAGCGTCACCGACGGCAGCGCCACCATGCGGGTGGATGATCTGCTCCACAGCCCGGTCGCGCTCGCCACCCGGACGGCTGGACAGGAGGTGCAGTCGGTCGCCGGACCTCTCGAGTACGCCAACGGCAGCTTCCGGATCGCCCCGCGCTTCGAGGCCGAGGTGTTGGCCAGCGATCCCACGGGGTCTCCGCGGGTGACCACCATCGGGGCCCTGCAGCGCGGCTTCGTGGCCGAGCAGACCGAGGTGCAGGTCGACGGCGTCGTCACCAGCACGGCCCCCATCGGCGTGTTCGTCCAGCAAGCCACCGGTGGCCCGTACAGCGGCGTGTGGGTGTTCCTCGGCACGGGCTGGGAGGGCACCTGGGACCTCGACATCGGCGATGCGGTGCAGGTGACCGGGCGGTACGACGAGCACTTCGGGGTGACCGAGATCGACCTCGTGGCCAGCGTAGCCCCGGCCGTCACCGACCTCGGACCCACCAGCGCGCTCCAGCCCGTTGCCGTGCGCACCGGCCACCTCGTCCCTCCGAGCGGCGAGCGCTGGGAAGGCGTGCTGGTCGAGGTGAACGACACCGAGGTGACGGCGGTGGACGCTGCCTTCGGGGACTTCACGGTCGCGGGGCCGCTCGGCGGCGAGGTCGTGGTGAGCGACTTCACGCACGCCTGGTCGAGTGGGCCTCCCACGGTCGGTGACGACCTGGCGCGGGTCGTGGGGCCGCTGCACTACGACGGTGGGGTGTTCCAGATCACGCCCCGCGACGATGCCGACATCGTGCCGTAGCGTTCTGCCTCGGTAGCCGGCGCTCCATCCAGCCTACTGTTCGTCGACCACCGTGATCGTGCGCTCGTCCGACCAGGTCTGCCCGTCGACCTCCATCGTCACGCGGAGCACCACGGATGCGCCGACCACCTCTGCAGCGTCGTCGATGTCCAGCACCACCCGGTCTCCGACGCGGATCCAGCCCTCGTCGTCTTCGAGCACGGCCGGTGTGGTGAGCCAGGTCTGGGTGACGTAGCTGACCTGGCGAGCTCGACGAACTGGTCGGAGAAGTAGTGGTCGGCCCCGCCGTTGGGCTCGGCCCCGCTGTAGTACAGCTCCTCGATGAGCAGCTCGCCGGCCTCGGGAGGAACGGGAGTGGGGTCTGCGAGGGGGTCGGGTTCGGAGCCCGTGCACGCCGCGAGGGTCCACAGGAGGCCGGTCGAGAGCAGGGTGAATCGTCGCATCGACGGGACGTATCCGATCGATGGGGGGGCCTGCTCCACAACCTGTTGCCGGAACCGGCCGGGTCACCGAACGCGTTCGCGGTCCGACGCTCTCCAGTGGCACCCGAACTGCGAGAGGAACGGCGTTTCGATTCGAAATTCAGCCGCCCGGGTGGAGCCGCTTCCAGCTTGCGTGAGTACGCTGGGTGAGGAGGCAATGAATGAGGTTCTTTCCCCTTCTTCTCGTGGTCGCTTGCTCGAGCGGCCCGAAGACCGACCCCGCCGAAGGCGACGCGGATACCGACGCGGACACGGACACCGATACCGATAGCGACACGGATTCCGACACGGATTCCGACACGGATTCCGACACGGACGCGGACACGGATTCCGACACGGACACGGACACCGATACCGACACGGACCCGCCCTTCTCCGGGGTCTGGGCTCCGTCCTCACGCGTGGCGACCGGCAACGGCTTCGCGATTGCGCTCGATGCTGCGGACACCCCGTGGGTCTGGGGATTCAACGACCGGGGCGTGCTCGGGGATGGCTACCCGTCGTACGGAGCCCCGTGGACGGGCACTTCGCTCGTTCCCGTCCAGTCGCCGGCACTCGCCGCGCTGACGGCCACTCAGGTGGATGCGGGTACCGGTCACGTGGTCCTGCTGGACGACCAGGGGCGGGTGTTCTCCTGGGGTTCGAACGAGTACGGAGCCGTGGGCAACGACGAGCTGGGCACCGATGCGAGGAGTCCCGTCGAGATCACCGGTCTCGCCGGCTCGATTGCGGTCGCTGCGGGTCCGTTCCACACCCTCGCCATCGACGCGGACGGTGCGCTGTGGGCCTGGGGGCGCAACGACCAGGCGCAGCTCGGCGACGGGAGCACGGATGCGCAGGCAGCCATTCCCAGAGCCGTCTCCACCTCCGGACTGCCGGTGGACCTCACCTTCGCCGCTGTCGGAGCCGGCAACGCGATGTCGCTGGCGCTCGCGTCCGACGGGACCGTCTGGTCCTGGGGGGATGACCTGGATGGGCTCGGCCTGGGTGGCGCGTCGGCGACGACACCCACCCTGGTTCCGTCTCTGTCGGGGGTGGTCGCCATCTCGGTCGGAGACGGGCACGTGCTGGCGCTCGACCAGGATGGGACGCTGTGGGCCTGGGGGGCTGGAGAGTCCGGTCGCCTCGGGCTCGGAGACACCACCAATCGCTCGACGCCCGAGGTCGTGGACACCAGCGCGTGGTCGAGCGCCGTCGTGGGCATCGAGGCCGGACACGCTCAGAGCTTCGCCCTGCTGGACGATGGGACCGTGCTCGGCTGGGGGGACAACGACGATGCGGAGCTCGGCAACGGGGTCGGGTCGGACGTCCTGTCTCCCGTCGAGGTGCCCGCTCTCGCAGGGGTGCTCGAGGTGTCGGCCGGCGACGCGTTCGGAGTCGCGGTCTCGGCGACGGACCCGTTCTGGACCTGGGGGAACGGCGCAGGCGGCAAGCTCGGCCAGGGAGGCGACGACGACGTCGACAGTCCGGCCCTCACGGCGGGTCCGTCGGGTGCCCTGGTGGTCGCGGTCGCCGCTTCTGCCGAGTACACGCTCGTCGGTCTCGATTCCGGAGAGCTCTGGACGGTCGGAACGCCCAAGAACGCCACGGGGTCGGTCGGGTACGGAACCGCTGCAGGACTGGTCGCGGGGGGATTCGACATCGAGACTCTCGCCACCGATGAGCACACCCTGATCCTGGAGACCGACGGGACCGTGTGGAGTCTCGGCGACAACGGGAGCGGACAGCTCGGTCTGGGCGACACCGTTGCGCGGGACGTCCCGGAAGAGGTCGTGTTTCCGGGCCTCCCAGCGGGTACGACCATCGTAAACGTCGCGACCGGCAACGCCTGGTCGGCGGCACTCGACTCCGACGGCAGCATCTGGACCTGGGGCGACAACGACTTCGGGCAGCTCGCAGATGGGTCGACGGCTCCGCGATTCGAGCCAGGGCGCGCACTGGGGGCTGGCGGCGTCCCGCTGGTCGGCTTCCAGGCCATCGACGTCGGGCCCAGCCACATCGTCGCCATCGACGCGAGCGGCTTCGCCTGGAGCTGGGGTCGGGGTGGCGACCGCAGCGGGACCACGTCCTACGATCTGTGCAGCTCGAACGCCTGCAACCTGACCCCGCGTCGGATCTGCGACATCGACGCCGACCTCGCGTCGTGCGACAGCCAGATGTTGTGGCTGGGGGCCGTGGACGAGGTGGCGTGTGGAGACGAGTTCACGCTGCTGCGCCAGGGGGGCCAGGTGGTCGCGTTCGGGCGCAACAATCGAGCCCAGCTCGGGCGGGGGAACGCCAGCACCAGCGACGAGGCGCCGGACTTCGTGCTCGACGCGAACGGGGTGCTGACGGGCGTGGTGGCCATCGCAGCCGATGGTCAGACCGGCTTCGCGCTCACCGACGGTGACGAGGTGCTCGCCTGGGGGAACGCGGGGCTGGGCAACCACGGCGTCGATCCGGCTGTTCTCGTCAGCTGTGCCAACGCGCAGTGCCAGCGGGAAGCGACGCCGGTGCCGGGCACGCAGGGCTACGGAATCACGCGCCTGTCGGTCTCGAGCGGACACGTGGCCGCCGTGACGGGGGCTGGACGCGTGTTGACCTGGGGGCTCACGAACGACGGCGAGACCGGCACCCAGGAACGGGTGTCGCTCGGCAACGGAAACTGGGCGGCGCTGGTCCCGACCGAGATGCACCTGCTCCCGCGCTGATCCCGGCGCGTGGGTCTACTCGGGGTCGGCGTAGAACCTGACGTCGACCACGCTCGCGGCTCCGTCGAACGTCAGCGTGATGCGGTTCGGGGTGGTGCGCTCGACGTTGGGGGTGCCCGTGATGGTGATCGGGAATCAACAGGCCCCGCCGTCCAGCGGCTCGTGGAAGGGGCCCGTGATCTCGTAGGTGATGCCGTCGAGGAACCCCTCTGCGCGCTGGCTGCTGAAGTACAGGCGCGTTGCGGACGGGTCGAACGCCGGGCCCGTGATCTCGGAGTCGTCCTGCCCTTCGATCTGCACGAGCGGCTTGACCTCTCCGCTCGGGAGCACCGCCACGATGCGCATCTGCCCGCCGTCTTCGGCCACCAGCACATCCCCGCAGGCCGACACCGTGAGGTTGTCGACGCCGAAGAGCGCTTCGGGATCCGGCGTGGTCGCGCGGTCGTAGATCGTGGTCAGGGTCTGGTTCACGGTGTCGTAGGCCCAGACCCGGTCGTCGCCCTTGGTGGACAGGTACACCGTGCCCTCGAACCACCAGATCCCCTCGCCCCCGTCGAACACCGTCGCGTCCGGCACCTGCTGCCGGGTGGGGATGTCGCCTTCGGCGAGGGGGTCGGGCAGCGCGACCCAGGTGACGTTGCCGGACGCGTCCACCACCGCGACCTGCAGCTCACCGTCGGTCAGGTCCAGCGCGCCTTCGGCGTCGACGCCCCCCGACACGAATCGGTAGAAGCAGCCGTCTGGCTCGTCTTCGGACAGGTAGACGCAGCCCAGCTCGGGGTCGACGGTGGCGGCTTCGTGCTTGAACCGCCCCAGCGCCGGCCGCTCGATGGGGTCGGCCTCGCCCCACGGATCGGTCTCGAAGACGCGCCCCCGATCGAGCTCCTCGCACGACAGCCAGGTGCGCCACGGGGTCGGGCCTCCCGCGCAGTTGATGTTCGTGCCTTCGAGGATCGGGTAGGCGTCGACGATCTCGCCGTCGGCCGCAAATCGCAGCGCGCCTGCGCCCCCGACGAGGGGCAGCTCGGAGTTGGAGACGTAGATCCACCCGCCGTCCCGGGTCGCGAAGGTGGCGCCGCCGTCGGGCCACGGGTGCCAGGGGTATCCGGTGTTCGCGACGGGCTGCCCGGACCGGGCGACGATCCGGACCGAGAACCCGTCGGGCAGACGCACTCCATCGGCGTCTGCGGGCCCCAGGGCTCCGATCTGCTCGATGAGGGACCGGAGCGGAACGGGGTCGGGAAACGGCACGAGGTCGGTGTCCGGGTCCGGGTCGGTGTCCACGGACGCGTCGTCCGACGTACAGCCGGGCAGGGCGACGACCGCGGCCAGAGAGGCGAGTCCGCTGCGCAGCACGGTGCGGCGGGCGGGGGTGTCGAGCGAATCGGGCATCGGCGGAGTGTAGCGCGCAGGATCGAGTCGGGCCTCCGGCACCCGTGGGCGCTCGGATTCCGGCGCTCCGAGCCCGCTACGGCGAGAAATCCAGGTTCGTCCAGGTGTTGATCCTGGGCGGCTGAACCTCGATGAAGCCGTGCCCCGACGCCTGATGGCAGCCATTGCAGGCGGTGGTGAGCTCGCCGTACGCCGCACCGAAGTCTCCGGCAGCTTCGTTGCTCACGACCGATCGGAGGGCCTTCTGGGCTGCCTGGAACGCGGCCAGTTCCTCGCCGAGCGCGAAGTCCGGTGCACGCTCGATGGTCTGGACGCTCTCGTCGAGCTTGCCCAGGTAGTAGTCGGCGAGCGCCCAGTTCCCGGCCTTCCCCGCGTACCAGAGGGTGCCCGTGTGGGTCTGCATCTGCAGCATCTCTCCGGCGAGATCGACGGCGTGCTCGTGGGAGGCTGGAGCAGGGTCGGGAGCGGCTTCGGTGTCCTCGACCTCGGTGTCCGGGGTCTCGTCGCCCGCCGGTGCCGGGTCGGCGTGGGCGGTGGGGAGGTTCAGACAACCGAGCAGCGTGAGAATCCACATGCCGCGCGGCTATCGCAGGCCCACGTCGGTGTCGACGCCGTGGGCCCTCCGCTGCGATAGATCGGCGGCATGACGCGACGTAGCGATCTCGGCGGCGCCATCCTCTCCGCCGCACTCGAGCTGTTCGACCGGGAATCTCCACCCAGCATCCGCCAGATCGCCGAGCGGGCTGGCGTCGGGGTCGGCTCGGTCTACGACCACTTCCGCAACCGGGCGGGCCTGCTCGACGCCATCGTCGATCGCGAAGCCGTGCAGGTGCGCGAGGATCTGCTGGAGGTGCTCGAATCCGTCGACGACGCTCCGCTGGAAGCCGCGCTCGAGGCCTTCGGGGTCGCCACCCTCGACCGGTACATCGGGCGGGGTCCGCTCATGCGGGCGTCCATCCGGGGGCTGCTGAAGAGCGGGCGCGTGTCCCAGCTGGTCGGGTTGCGCGATGCCTTCCTGCCGGTGCTCGTGGGGCGCATCCTCCGCGACATTCCCGCGCTGGAACCGCACCGGGACGAGGTCGAGCACAGCGTGCTCGCGGTCGCGGACATGACCGTGGGCCTCGCGCTCACCGAGGTCCACCGCGATGTCGATGCGGCGCGTCAGGCCCGCCATCAGGCTGCGGTCAGGAGACTGGTGCGCTCGGAGCTGGCGTACCTTCGGTCGCTTCCGCAGGCGTAGGCGCGTCCACGGCTCGCGCGCGGTCGAACGCCTCCTCCTGCGTGCCGAGGATGCCCTCGAGCATGGCGTGCATGTCGGGGTCGTGCCGCTCGAGCCACTCCTCGCCGTATGCGGCCAGGTCGGCCCCGGGCATCGAGTCGATCTGGGAGTTCACGTCGAGGTAGGCGTTCACGGACTCCGCGAAGTACTCGAGGGCGTTGCTGCTCGCGTAGTCGCTGGTGAAGTCGTCGCCTGCGTCGGTCCGGCTCTGCCACATCTCCTGGATGCGCTCCCGGTCTTCGTCGGTCAGGCCCTGGGTGTGGAGGATGTGCGCGATCTCGTGCACGGCGACGGAGTGTCGGGGTCCGTAGCCCATGAACTGCTCGTGGAGCGCCCAGTCGGTCCCGTCGTTCACGTCGATCAGCCCCTCTTCGGGAACCGAGACCACCCACTCGTCGCCCACCTGGGTGCCGCCGCTGCCGCGCACGTCGTTCCAGTTGCGGGTGCCATCGGCCGTGCAGGTGTTCTCCAGGGAATCGAGGCCGCGCACGTCGGTGAGCCGCTGGTCGGAGGGGATGACCTGCAGTCGGACGTTCGCTTCGGCGATGCGCTCGGCGATGTCCTCTCGCCCCCCGAACAGGGCCGCCGCTACGCGCTCTGTGGCGTCCACGGCGTCGGGGGACACATCGGTCCCTTCGATGTTCGCGCCGTATGCGGTGCGGCTCTGGGTGCCGGCCTGTCGACCCTGCAGCGATGCTCTGCGCTCGAGGGGGTTGGGGTCGGCCAGGTAGCCGCCCGCCGAGAAGCCTTCGGTGTCCTGGGCGTGCTGTCCGGTCCACTGGGTGAGCCAGTTGCGGGTGTTTCCGGTCAGGGTGGGGCCGACCGCGGGGCACTGGGCGTTGGTGGTGCTGGATGTGTTGGAGGTCGACGTGTTGGAGGTCGAGCTCGATTCGGACTCGGGTTCGGGGTGCTGGGCGTGCCGGTGTGCGTGCATCGGGCCTCCGCCATCATCGTACCGGGCCGACCGCCGGTCCCGGGTGTTCGGATTCGGGTGCCGAATTCACTCGGACGAACCTGCGTGTCAGCAGGTCGGTCTGGAGCGTTCGGACGGTGCAGCGGATCGGTGTGGGGCTGAGCGCATGTACGGCGCTTCAGGGCGGATCGGTCAGTAGAGCACCACGTAGCGGGTGTGGAGCGTCCCTCCGGCGCTCGCCAGGGGTGGTCTGGAGACGCCGGACACGCGCCCGGTCAGGCCGAACTGCGCCGACACCGGGGAGAGCGACCCGAGGGCGAAGCTCGAAGAGCCCCCCACCTCGAGTCCGGGCCCGTCGAGGCCGAACGCCAGGTTCGCGCGGACTTCGACCTGTTGCCGGGACGTCCATCCCTGGTCTCCGATGCGGGCGCGCATCCCCCCGAGGAGGCCGCCCACCTCCACGGTGAAGGGGTGTTCGATCGAGAAGCGCATGCCCACCCGCGGACCCGCGATGGCCCAGTACTCGCTGTCGCGGCAAGCCGGCGGGACCTGCAAGCGCCCGCAGGAGTCGCCCATCAGGAACGGCTGCGCGACGCCCACCCGCAGCGTCACGTGCCGCCCGTCTCGATGTCGGTGGGCCGTGAGCAAAGCAGGTCGGCAGTGCTGTACCATCTCCGCATGCGACCCACACAGCTCTTCCCGGTTCTCTCTGTTCTCTCGCTCGTCTGCGCCGCGTGTCAGCCCGCCACCGTCGAGGTGGACTGCGATGCGCCCAGCTCCACCGTGGAGGCGGGGGCCATCTCGGGCACCTGGTGTGGCGACGTCACCGCCACCGGCGACCTGCAGGTTCCGGCTGGCGACCGCCTCGTCGTCCAGGCTGGCACCACCCTCACCATGCCCGCCGACGCGGGGCTCACCATCGATGGCGAGCTCGTGGTCGAGGGCACCGCCGACGCCCCCGTGCTGTTCACCTCCGAGGGCACCTGGGGCGGAATCGCGCTCACCGGCGACCTGGTGGCGGACTACCTCACCGTCCGGGGCGACCGGGCGGCCCTGATGATGAGCGCGGGCTCCCTCGAGATGCGCGACTCCACCTGGGATCTGGAGCTGCCCGGCGGGGGGAACGTGGACTGCACGAGCTTCAACGGGGGCGACGTTCTGCTGGAACACGTGGCGTTCCACAGCTGTCACTGTCCCATCCACATCAACAGTCTCGACAGCTTCACCGCCACCGACTCCGTGTTCGACGACGCCGTGATTCCCGTCATGATCGCGCGCGTCGAAGGAGCGGAGTTCCACGGCAACGTGTTCAGCGGGAGCAGCAGCCTGGTGCTCGACATCGGCGGCTCGATCTCGGCCGACATGAGCGGAAACTACTGGGACGGCGGCGTCGACATCTCGACCACGGATCCCTCCCAGTTCACGGGCTCTACCGACGCTCTGGACGCTCCTCCGGCGGATGCGGGCCCCCGCTACTGACCTCCGCCATCGTTCCTGCGCTTTGGCGGCGGTTCAGCCCGGTGCGTCCAGATCGATCGCATCGTCGTCGGAGCCCATGCCGAGCACCAGGAACGCTCCCGAGCCCACCAGCAGGAACACCGCCAACCCCCCCAGGCCCGCGGACACGTAGGGAACGTAGGTCAGCGGATGGCCGTCCGGGGGTCGACTGCTCTTCAGCTCGGGGTGGTCCTCGGGGTAGAACGCGCCTGCCATGTGGGGCTGTACGTCCGCGGCCGCGGTGCGTTCGGGGCCCTGGCGGTCGTGGCGTTCGTAGCGGTCGTAGCGGCTGTGGTGTCCGTTGTAGCCATGGTCGGTGCACAGCTCGAGCGGGACGACGATGCACAGGATGATCACGCTGCCCAGCGCGGAGCCGGCAGAGTGACGTCGATAGGATCCGAAGTACATGCTCGAGAGTCTACAGGGTCGGCGCTGTCACTCCTCCACCACGCTGTCGGTTACGTCGATGGGGATCGCGGGGTGGAGACCCATGGATCGCTCGCGGAACACGCCCGGATTCCCCAGGCCCGTCCACATCGGTCGGCGCACGGGCAATCGTGCGCGCGCCACCGTCGACCCCGTGCCGGACCGCATCCGCCCGCTACCCGTCCGCGCTCCGGTGCTCCCGGTCCTCACGGGTCCGCTCCCGGATCTGGAGGATCTGCCGGAGCCGCCCGAGCCGAGCGAAGAGCTCTCGCTGCAGACCGCGTGGCTCGAGGGCACGCCGGTCGAGGGTCCGATGGATGTGGATGCCGACACCGAGGAGATCGAGGAGACCACCCAGCGGGTCCAGCCGGAGCCTCGAACACCCCGGCGTGCGCGGCCTCCGCGCCGGTCCACGTCCAGCTGGCTCGTGGGGTCGCTGCTCGGCATGGGGGTCGCCACCCTGGGCGTCCTCGGCGTGGCGTGGCTGCTCGTCTGACTGCGTCGTACCCGTCGGTCGAGTCGACACGAAGGGATCTCGCAGAGGGGCAGAGCGCGACCGGGATCGAGCCGGTGTCGATCGGGGGGCGTCGTAGGAGGAGCGCTTCTCTTCGCTGAAGGTGCGCACGGGGCGGCCGGCGATTCATCTCCTGTTCACCCTCGATCCCCGGCGGATCCGCACCCCGGCACGAGATGTCGGGCATGAACCGTCGCCCCGCTCGTTCGTCTGCTGTCGCCCTGCTCTTCTCCCTCGTCCCGTGGCCGGGCTTCGTGCTCGCGGTCCTCGTCGGTGGCCTCGTCCCCCCGGAGTACCGCGCCATCGGCGTCGCCGTCGGGACGTTCGGCTGGCTGGGCAGCACCCTCCTCGCCAGCTTCGGACTCGTCACCAGTGGATTCGCGGTGTTCGTGGCCCAGGCACGCCGCGAGTCGACCCGGGGACGCGCGGTTGCATTGCTCGCCCTCGCGAGCTCCGTCGCAGCCACCCTGGTCGGCGTCACCCCGCCCATTCTCGCGGTGCTGGGCACGATCCTCGCCCTCATCGCCGCTGTGGTTCTCGTGGTGGCGGCCGTCGCCATGATCCCCGCGATGGGCCCCATGGGACGCCCGCTCGGACCCGTGGCCACCGGCGCGCACCTGCTGTTCGCACCCTCGGAGCGGATCTGGGCCGCACGCGCCGAAGACGAAGCGCGGTCGGTCCACGCCTTCGACGCGCTGTGTCCGGTCCTCGAGGCGCACGATGCGCCCGCCGGGTTGATCGAACGGGTCCGACGCGCCGCTGCCGACGAAGCCCGTCACGCCGTGCTCGCTGCGCGCCTGGCCGGATGCCCGACCCCGACTCCGGCGCGGATCGAGCCGCTGTCCGACGTCGACCCTGGATCGATCACGGCCCGCCTCGACCTGGCGCGGGAGAGCTTCGTGGACGGCTGCATCGGAGAGGCGTTCGCCGCCGCCGTGCTGTCCGAGGAGAGCCGTCGCACGGGCGAGCCCATGGGTGCGGCCATCGCAGCCGACGAGGCGGAACACGCCGTCCTGGCGTGGGATCTGCTGGCCTGGTGTCTGTCGGACCCCGCGGTGGCGGCACGATTCGAGGTGCCCGTCGCTCCGCACACGATGTGGACGCCGAGTCGCGGGGTCGGGCCGTGGACCCAGCTGCGTCTGTACCGACGGGTGCGGCGGCAGGCGCTGTCTCGAGCGGGGGGTGCTCTCAGTCGAACAGACCGCCGATGATGGGAGTGTCCGCGGCGAGGTCGCGTGCGCCCGACAGCAGGTTCCCGCCGGTTTCCCGTGCGGAGTCGATGACGCCTGGAGCCGCATCGATGACACTGGGCAGGTGACGCAGCGCAGCGCCGGCCGGCATGAAGTTCATCAGGTGGGAGTCGGCCACGTCCGACACGACGTCGCCGGCACTCGGGCTCGTGTTGTCGCCCATCCAGAAGTCGGAGAGGGTCTCGAGGCCCATGATGTCGAGGCCATCCTCGGTCAGGTTGCCATCGGGCAGGAGCCGGTCGGTCATCCCGGCAAGCATGGGCACGGGCCCCAGCAGGTTCGAGAACGTGGCCGCGGTGCGAAGGGGGTCCTGGGTGGAGGTGCTCGCCTTCACGTCGAACTTCCAGGGGGTTGGGATGGTGACGCCCGCATCCAGCTGCATCACCCCGTCGTCTTCGCGAGACGCACCGAAGTCGCCGGGGCTCGGCCAGTAGCGGTCGGGGCTGTTGAGCTGGGGCGTGATGCCCAGGTTCAGGGACTGGTTGTGGTCGGTGTCGCCGAGCCGGTTGTCGTCGTAGCCGTACCGGAGCTCCGGCAGGTCGAGGAACGCGGACGGGTTGAGCCCCCCCGTGCCCATGATCTCCATGATGTTGCTGACGTTGAAGTTGAAGCCGTCCATGTCCGACGTAGCGTTGCCCAGCGGACTCAGGTTGAGCCCCCCGAAGTCCAGCGCCAGCGAGTCGGCGCCGTGTTGCGCGCCCACTTCGCCGAGGTCGACCCCGCGATGGTTCGCCTGGCCGGGCTGGTGGTAGAGGTGCGCGCCGTCTTCGTCGCCCAGGGTGGAGCGCTGATCCGACCCGAAGTTGTTGAAGATCTCGGGGAGGAACGTGCCCCCGGGCATCGCCCGCAGGGAGTTGCGGACGAACTCGTTCCCGAACAGGTCCTGCACGCCCTGTTCGACGGGGTTGACGCTGGGATCGCGCGTGGGCGCCTGGGGCACCGGGCAGGACTGACCCTGGTGCGGGGACCGCGTACGGCTCGACATCTGGCCTCCGAGGAGAAGAGGTTGTTCGCCGATTCTACCAGCCGACCTCGCCGTGTGTCCACGGAACGCCCACCGACGCGGGGTTACCATCGTCGCCGTCCAGCTCTGCGAGGCTTCCGTGATCACGCTCGGCGTCAGCGCCTGCTTTCTCTACCCCGACCCCGAACGGGGCGTGTTCTCGGCGAAGACGCTCACGTACATCGAGAACGACATGGCGCGGTATCTCACGCGGGACGACGTGCTCCCCGTGCTGCTTCCGGACGTCGGGGACGCGCTCGAGGCCTACTTCGACCGCATCGACGCCCTCGTGCTGCAGGGTGGCACGGACATGGCGCCCGCCAGCTACGGCGAGGAGCCCATCCAGGATGGACGATGGCCCGGCGACCCCGCGCGCGACGCCTACGAGCTCGACCTGCTCGACCGCGCCGCACGTCGGAACCTCCCGGTCTACGGCATCTGTCGAGGGGCTCAGGTGCTGAACGTGTGGCGCGGCGGAACCCTGTGGCAGGACCTGCCGAGCCAGGTCGGCACCACGGGCATCCATCGCGACCGCGAGGCCTACGACCAGATCCATCACGCGGTGGAGTGCGTTCCAGGCGGCGTCCTGGCGGAGATCTACGGCAAGACCCAGCTGCGGGTGAACTCCATCCACCACCAGGGGGTGCGTGCGCTGGGACGCGGCCTGACCCTGGAGGCGACCAGCCCCGAAGACGGCGTCATCGAAGCGTTCTCGGACCAGGGCGAGCAGTACCTGCTGGGCGTGCAGTGGCACCCGGAGTTCTCGGTCCACCTCGGTGATGCGGTCGACGACTCCGACCGGTTGCTCGACCACTTCCTCGACGTGGTGCGGGCTCGCGCCTGAGGTGGATCAGGACTCCCTCGCGCCTTCCCGGAGGTCTCGCAGCGCATCGGGAACCTCGGGCATCCGCTCGGCATCGATGACTGCGGCCTTGGCACCGGCCTCGATCCAGGCCACGACCTGCTTCAGGTCCTCACCGCCGTTCGCCGGGAACTCGAGGTCTGCGATCGCCAGCGTCCCGTCGTGCAGGAAGCAGCCTCTGCACATCGCGAGGTCCAGGGTCTGCTTCTCGAGAGAGATCCCGAAGATCGACCGTTCCAGACGCAGCGATCGGCCGGAGACCTCGATGCGCGTGCGGTGGGCCATCTTGTACGCCGCGACCGCTGGCCAGCTCGCGAACACGCAGCCCACGACGAAGAACGGGACCCCGAACAGCGCGAAGAGCACCTGTCCCTCGGACAAGCCCATCCCGATGAAGAGCGAGGCGCCCACGGCGAAGGTGCTGCCCACGCAGAAGTGGCAGAGCCCGATGAAGATCAGCACGGGGTTGAGCGGCGCGCCCGCGATGACTGCCGTCCACCCGTCGAGATCGGACTCGATGTGGACCGGGGCTTCGAACATGCTTCAGGGGGCGGGGTTGATCATGATGTGGGCGCCCGGTGTTCCGGGGAACATGATCCAGGGCCCGCCCTCGGCGGGTGGCGAGAGAGGCAGGCCGGTGGTCTCCGGCGTCGCGCCCGGGATGTAGACCACATACCGGAGGTAGGCTTCGGCCACGGTGCTCGTCGCGGCGTCGAACCCCTTGCCCGTGAGCACGTACAGCGTGGCCGGGCCCGTGGGCATGGTGAGCTCGCCGGCTTCGGCCTCGGCCCAGCGCTTGGCGTTGCGGTCGGACACGCCTTCGGCGGCCAGCTCGCGACCCCGCTCCATGTACGGCGCGAGCGAGGAGTGGTAGCAGGCGGCGCTGAACCCGTCTTTGGCGGGGTCGTCGGTGACGCACACCAGGTCGTTGTCGCCCTCGCGGAGCACCTCGAGCGTCGAGCCGGCCTTGTAGCCCAGGACGGTCGCACCTTCCCGGCGGTCTTCGGGGGCGGCCTGGACCGCAGCGGCGATCTGCGCGTCGATGGGCACGGGGGGTTCGGTGTCGTTGGCGCAGGCGGTGGCGAGCAGGATCAGCATGGGCGGAGCCTACCACCGCGGCGCCGGAGCAGCACGACCGCGACAAAGGCCAGCGCAGCGGGGCCCGTCGGCGCCCGACCTCCCGAACAGCCGCACCCCACGGGCGTCTCGGAGGCCGGGTCTGCAGGAGCGCTGGGGCTACCGGGTGTTCCGGTGTCGGCGGCGGTACAGAGGGTGTCGAGCTGGATCGGGAGCCGGGACTCCGTGCCGTTCACATCGGTCGCGACCACGAGGACTCCGGCGGGTCGGGGAACCTGGTCGACGCACTCCGGGCCCTTGTCGACGGGCAACAGGATCTCGACGACGTCCGGCGCGACCGCAGTGCCGACCGGAGTAGGGGACCCCAGGGCTTCGACGTAGGCGACGGACTCGGGGGAGTCGGAGGCTGGCGTGAGGAACCCCGGATTCCCGGCATCCGCTTCGATGACGACTTCGAGCAGCCAGGCGGTCCCCGTGCCGGTGTTCCGGATCGTCACGGCCAGGGAACCCCGCTCCCCGTCGTCGGCGTCCAGGCGAACGGCGTCGAGCTGGAGCTGCGGAACCACCTCGCCGTACAGGGCCTGGGCGCCAGCCACGTCGTCTGTGGTCAGGTGGCGTCGCTCGTCGCCGGTCCCCGGCCCGTTGGTGGGCGCCATGATGGCGTCGGACACGGAACTGTGGCCCAGGCCGATGCAGTGTCCGACCTCGTGGATCATGGTGTGCCGCAGATCGAGCTGGCCAGGGGGAGCGGCATCCTCGCCCACGTGCCAGTCGATGACGCCGTACAGGTTCGACCGGTAGAAGCGGATGTCGCAGTCCACCAGCTCGCCGCCCATCGTGCTGGAGGTGGCGACGGCCAGCGACGTGAAGAAGGTCCCACCCCCGTAGACCGCGGTGTTCCGGCCGTTCGAGACCCCTTGCTGCACGGCAGAGGTCGGCCCGCCGTAGCGCAGGTAGAGGTCTCCGCCCGACTCGATCGACCACGTGTCGAGGGCGTCCGTGAACGCGGCTTCGGCCTCGGCCGGGGGTGCGATGGGCGCGAAGCTGTCGACGTTCAGCTCGAACGGGGCTTCGATGGGAGCCTCCTGCCACGACCACGATGCGCCGGTCTCGAACGCCAGGGCGGTGTGCAGCATCAGCGTGGTCATGGAGCGATTCCCTCGTCTGGACCGGGGACGAAGCGCTGCAGCACGCGGCGGACCTGCTCCACTGGACGGCCCTCGTCCCCGGCGTCCACGCGCACCGGAATCGCGCCGGCTTCTCCGCCCACCACCACCCAGCCCACCGGGGTGTCGGCGAGGAGTAGCACCGTGGGCTGGCCCGGCACCAGGGTCGGTACGTCTTCGACCACCACCTCCAGCTCCCCGAGTCGCCCGCCGGGCAGCACCAGGCTCAGGTCGGCAGGAGCGGTGCCCTTCCAGGTCTCCAGCGGCGTCAGGTCGACCTCGGTCTCGATGCGCCAGTCGAGCTGGAGGGCGGGGAGCGTGGGACGGCACTCGGTAGAGGTGGGTTCTGCCAGCACGATGAGGTCCGCGGTCCGCACGCGCGTCTCCAGGTCCGTCGCCGGCTGCAGCGCGAGGGCGCTGGGGGAGAAGGCGACCACGGTGAGTGCGGCGGCCCACAGCCTGTCCGAAGTCTTCGGTCTGTCGTCTCGGGGGTCAGAGCACATGCCCGAGGCTAACCCTTGAACCCGTGAGGCCCGGTCAGACCGTCTCGTCCGACCGTCTCGTCATCGAGCGAAGCCCCGGTGGAACCTCCTGCTCCAGGTCTCCCAGCCGGTCTCGGGCCGCCTGGCTGCGCTGTTCCAGCTGTGCTGCGAACGCCTCCAGCACCGCGTGGGGATGGGGCCCCGTGCGCACGGTGTGGCCAGCGACCCGCAGGGTGGCGGTCGAGTCCGCCGCGTTGTGTGGCTGGATCGCGATGGCCACGGTGTCCAGTGGACCCGTGATGGTCCGTCGCCACGGGACGAACTGGGAGACGTCGAGCGCCGTAGCGGTGATGCGGAGGGTGACACGCGGGGAGGTCCCCATGTCGAGCACCAGCAGTCCGAGCGTGCCCACGGACATGGCCAGGCACCCCATCATCCCCAGGCCCGCGAGCTGGAGACCGAAGAACAGAAACGTGGAGAAGAACCCCCCGATGACGACGATGGCCACCCACCGGGATGGGCGAGGGTCGGTGAACTGCACCACCATCTCGTCCATTCCTTCGTCGACCTGCCAGTCCGCCATGCCGGGATGCTACACGGTCGACCGCGCGCATCGGCAGGAGCGATGGCGAAGAAGCCCGAGGACGCGACGTGGCGGGATGCCGATCCGAAGCCGTCGCGCTGCGGCCCGGTGATTCACGGGATGCGCGGTGTAGGATCGCGGCGGAGGTTCCGTGGTTCGTCTGCAGCGGGTGTTCGACCCCTCGATCCCCGAGCGCGACATCCTCGCCAGAGCCGAGCCGGTCCTGGCGCGGCGCGGGCTGAAGCGCCAGCGCAACGACCCCAGCGTCGATCTGCACGAGTGGGCCTGCGAGGGCGTGTTCGTGCTGATCACCCGGGAGAGCTGGGCGGACTTCTGGTGGGTCTCCGTGGTCTCCCACGACGACCGGGCGCCTGTGTTGATCGACGAGCTGGAGCGCGCCGAGCTGTCCTTCGAGTCGCTGGGTGACCTGCGCACGCGGGCCCGCTCGCCCGGACGTCGCGGTGCTGCCGTGGTGCGCCTGGCCCATGCCGTCTCGCTGGATGGCGACGGTTCGCTCGTAGACCTGTTGACCGACCTGCTGGAGCACGAATCCGACGGTGCCGGAGACCTCCTGGAGGGGGCCGTGCGCGCGGCGGCTCACCTGGGCTGGCCCATGCTGGAAGGCCCGTTGGAGCGGGTGGTCGACCGGGGAGGCCCGCTGGGCGACCTCGCCGAGCACGCCCTGCACACCGACCCCGACACGCACTGAGCGCGCGGGCTCACGAGCAAAACTGGACTTGACCGCGATCTCAGGGCGGTTAGGGGTTCTCCGATAATGAATGAACGCTCATTCAGTGGGGAGACCAACCATGTTCGACACCTTGACCAACCGGGTCCGCACCCTACGTGACACCGCCGTGACCCGTCACTTCCAGATGTCCACCGCCACCCTCGGCACCGCCGACAAGGCCATCGATCGCGTCCGCCAGATTCCCGTCGTGGGCCTGTTCTGGCGCCCGGCCGAGCGCTTCGTCGAGTGGCGCCTCGACGCGTGGACCGACCCCAAGATCGATGGGTTCACCGAGCTCAACGCCCGGAACACCATCGCGGCCGTGAAGGAACTCGACGACCGATACGCCCTGCTCGCGGCCCGGCTGCGCGAGGCCGAGACCAAGAACCGCAAGACCGTGCTGGCCGCCATCGACGACCGCCTCGAGCGCCTCGCGGCCTGAGATTCACGCCGCGAGCGCTTCGATCACCGGCTGGAGCACGTCGCGGCTCGCCCGACGACGCAGGGATGCGCGCGTGGCTCCGGCCAGCATGCCGCTCTCCGGGATGCCCGACGTGCCGTCGTCCGCCACGTGTGCGACGCGGTCGGCGTGCTCCTGGAGCTGGTCGAGCGCTTCTTCGCGAAGCTCGGGGAAGGCATCGAGCATCCAGCGCAGCGTGCGCCAGCCCAGGGCCGCGTGGCGCTGCTCGTCTGCGGCGATGCGCTCCAACACGGCCTTCACCACGGGCTCGTTGCAGGCTTCGGCTTCGGCGGCGGCCTGGAGCGAGGCCAGGGTCTCGGCGATGCACGCTTCGGCGATGAGCTCCGACAGCACCACGGACGGGTCGCTGCTGGGGGCCACGCCGTCCAGGGACAGGGGGCCGGGCCCGATGTCGCGTCCGGCGTAGGCCGAGGCCAGTCCGAAGCACAGGCGGGCGTGCTCGACCTCGTCGGCGGCCGCCTGCTGGGTGTCGGCGAGCAGCTCCGGAGGGGCGCCGAGGGCCATCAGCTGCAGGGTGACCGCGGCGAAGCTGGCCACGGAGGCGTGCTCGAGAGCACCGTTGCGGGCCCAGTGCTCGGCCAGCTCGGCGTTGCACGGCAGGTCGACCGCGGTGGCCCAGTCGCTCCGCTCCACCAGGTCGGCGACCCGCAGGGCACCGTCGACCAGCAGGGGGCGGCCGATGGCGCAGATGAACTCGCTGCAGGTGAAGTCGGTGCCGCCGTTGCTCCCGCACCAGCCTCCCGTTCCCACGCAGTCGCTGTCTGCCACGCACGTGTCGGCGGGGGTGCGGCAGGACAGCTGCTGGCTGTCCGAGCACCCGTCGGTCCAGTTGGACAGGCCGCACTCGCCACCCACGCCACAGTCGGCATCCGTGGTGCATTGCGCCGGCACGCACTGGGGGTACGACAGCCCCACGTCCACGTGCTGGACGAGCGAGCCGGGCAGGCAGACCTCTCCCGTGGCGCAGTCGGCATCCGAGCTGCAGTGGTAGGTGCACACACAGCTGTCGTCCGACGGCAGCGCGCCGCCGGAGGCGTCCTGGTGCAGGCACTGGCCGTTCGGACCCCCGTTGCAGTCGCTGTCCTGAGTGCAGTTCAGGGTGCCTTCGGTGCCGTCGCAGGCCTGCAGGCTCACCGAAGAAGACGTGCCTGCTGTGGGCCGGTTGATGCGGCCGTCGTCGCACATGACGAATCCGCCGTCGAGGGCGGTGGGGTTGGCGCAGACGGTGTCCGTGTCGGTGTCGGTGTCGGTGTCGGTGTCGGTGTCGGTGTCGGTGTCTGCATCCGTGTCGGTGTCCGCGTCGGCATCCGTGTCCGCGTCGGTGTCCGCATCCGTGTCCGCATCCGTGTCCGCGTCGGAGTCGGTGTCTGCGTCGGAGTCGGCGTCCGTGTCCGCGTCGGTGTCGGCATCCGAGTCGGCGTCGGTGTCGGCGTCGGTGTCGGTGTCCGATTCCGTCGACGTGTCCGTGGGTGAGGGTTTGCAGGCGACCACGGGCAGGCCGAGGGCGAGGAGCAGTACGGTGCGCATGTGGGACAAGGGAGACCTCCTCCGCGGAGCATACCGTCCAGATTCGCGGTTGGTGCCACTGCCGAGCGATCTCGGGTCGGCACTCGTCACGGAGTCTGGCGAGCACCGGGGGTCTGGGTCTCGTCGCCGCCCTCGATCATTCGGATCTCCAGGTCCGGGAACCGTTGGCTGAGCCGGCGTCGGGTCTCCTCGAACCCGTCCACCAGGCCCGGGGTGTTGCCGTGGTGGAGCTCCACGCGAGCGATCGCTGTCCGCACCGACTCCAGCACCCGCTCGGTGGCTGCGGGTGGGCTCCAGCCGTGCTGCACGAGGACGGTCTGACCATCTCGGCGAACCAGCCCGTACGCCCACACCCACAGGGCCTCGAGCGGAGTGTCGAAGAACGTGCGGAGCTGTTCCTCGGGATAGCCCGTGACCCGCATGGTCCGCAGGTGCATCGCGTCGGACAGGAGCCGGACCTGGGGACCGATGGTGGCGTGTCGGACAGCGGTGCCGAGCTCGACATGCTCCACCGTCGCGAACGCGGGGCGGGTGAGCCAATCGAGCGCTGCATCGTTCGGAGCATGGTCGAGGAGAAGGCGCTGTAGCGGGCCGGCGGGCGTCCACCGATCGCGACCCGACAGCTGTCGTCGATGCAGCTCTACGTCGACCAGTCGCACCAGCTGTGGGGATGCAGCGAAGCGGATGTAGGTGGCGATCGATGCGTGCCGACGCCGTAGCTGACGCACCGTTCTCAGCTCGGGATGGACGAGGGCCCGGTCCACGCGGTCGACATCGACGCCTCTTCGCAGATCGACCGCGTGGAGAAGCCCGTTTCGCCAGGTCGAGCGGGTCGAGAGCACCTCGTGGAGCGCGGAGCCGAGCCAGCGTTCCCGATGCGTCCGGATCAGCTGACTGCGGGTCTTCGAAGCCGTGTTCGCCAGCGACAGTGCAATCAGATCTCCCCGGGGCTCGCCGGCCTCGATCATCCGGTCGGCCAACACCTTCAGTGCGTCGGGGTCGTCGGCGCATCGCAGCAGCGCGTCGACATCCAGGGTCGCGGGGGGCGTCGTCAGCGAATGTCCTCGAGCACGTTCAGCACGGTTGCGATGTCGGCTTCGGTGTGTGCGGCGTTGATCTGGAAGCGGATGGTCTGGTCTCCGTCCGGGACCACCGGGAAGTTCAGCCCGACCACCAGCACGCCCCGCTCGAAGAACTGCTCCACCATCCGGTTCGTCTTCTCGGTGTCGCGCACCATCAACGGCACCACCGGGTGCTCGCCGGGGATGCTCTCCAGGCCGAGATCCGCCAGGCCCTTGCGGAACTGGGCGATGCGGTCCTGAACGTGCGCCAGCCGGCGGATGCCCTCTTCGCTGTCGGCGATGCCCACGGCCGCGCTCGCCGCTGCACAATCCGCGACCGACAGGGGGTTCGTGTAGATGTAGGTGTCGGCCTTCTGGCGAACCGCTTCGACCACGGCCTCGGACGCTGCGACGAAGCCGCCGTTCACCCCGAAGGCCTTTCCGAACGTGCCGACCACCATGTCGACCCCCGCGCCCGTGACCTCTTCGGTGCCGCGACCCGTCCGGCCGTAGGCGCCGATGCCGTGCGAGTCGTCGACGATGGTGACGAGCCCTTCGGCGAACCGCTCCCGATGGGGTTCCAGCACGGCGTTGATGCGATCGATGGGCGCGTAGTCGCCGCGCATCGAGAACACGCCGTCGAAGATCACCACCACGCGCTCGATGTGGTCGGGAACGCCCTCTACCGCCGCTCTCAGCGCGTCCATGTCGTTGTGCGGGAAGATGGCTTTGTGCTCGCGGGGGACGCGCGCGATGCGCATCGCCCGGATGATGCAGTTGTGGTTGAGCTCGTCGCCGATCCAGAAGGTCTTCTTGTTCTGAATGGCCAGCGCCAGGCCCAGGTTGGTGGTGTAGGCGCTGTTGAAGATCTTGGCGGCCGGCCGCCCGCAGAACGCCGCGATGCGCTCCTCGAGCTCGACGTGGGCGGCGAACGTGCCGTCGATGAAGCGCACGGCCCCCGGGCCCGCTCCGAAGCGATGACTGGCGTCGTCGGCCGCTCTCAGCACGTCTGGATGGTGCGACAGCGAGAGGTAGCTGTTGCTGTTCATCCGCAGGAAGTGCTGGTCCGAGCCCTCCAGTCTGTAGCGCGGCCCGAGATCACCCTTCGCGGGTACGTAGTCGACGATGACGCGCTCGGGCGGCTTGGCACGACCCGATTCGACGAGTGCATCGACATCGCGGGCGAGACCTGCGTTGAGACGTTCCAGGGACATGACGACCTCCGTGGCGGTCGTGCAGGGTAATCCACCGGCGCGCCCGGATCCTGTGGGGACCTCCGCGGGCGTGGACGGCGATGCTGTGTGAGTATTCGACGATGACCGATGATGAGCGGGCCCGGATCGACGCGCTGCTGGAGCTGGGGATCGGCTCGTGGGCCTTCCACCGCAGGGCCAAGCGCGAACCTGCGCCCGTCGTGCGTGGGCTTCTCGCGGCCTCGTCCCACGATGACCACGCCGCAGCCGTGTTCCTGAAGGCGCTGGTGGATCCCCAGCTGGACGACGCGGCGTTGGAGGCGCGCTGGACCCGGGCTGTACGCGCGCTGGCCGACCTCGACACGAGCTACGGCTGGGGATCGAAGAAGCGTGCCGCCAAGCTGACGGGCGTGGCAGAGGACCCCGACGTCCTCGCCGCCGTCCAGGCGGCCTGTGCACGGGCGAGCGCCGCGAGCATCGACTTCCTGGGAGTGCTGGCCATCGACGCGTCGGAGGCTTCGGTGGATGCCCTGCTGCCCCATGTCGACCGTGCCCGGGTGCAGGGCGACGCGCTCCTCGACCGGTTGGCGCGGCTCGGCAAGGTGGTGCGCCGCGGTTCGCCGGTTTCGGCGCTGCTCGATCGGGTGAACGCACAGCTGGATGCGCGCCAGGCCGCGTCTCCCGCACTCGCGTTCGCTGAGCGCATCGGGTTCGGGACCTGCAAGACCTTCTGGTTCCAGATCGCGTTCGGCTCGGTGCAGCTTCGGGGCACGGTCCCCCGCTTTCAGGGCCACGTCCACGTCGACAGTCGCAAAGCGCTCTGGCTGAGTGTCTGGCTCACCCGGCTCGGGGATGGGGTCGAGCCCATGGTCCACGCGCGCTTCGACAGCGACGGTGCGCTGCAGGACCCCTTCGGCCTCGGCCGCTGTGCGGTGGACGCGTTGCCTCGCTGGGTGTCGGATGCCAGCCGCGTGCTCGGAGTGGAGTGGCGACGCGAGGTGTCCATCCGGTCGTCCCTGCGTGGTCGAAAGCGCGAGCAGCTCCGGGTGTGGTTCCTCGACGGCACCCCGGTCGGGTGACTGCTGTCAGGGTCGTCGACGGGGTCACTGAAGTCACTGAAGGGAGCACGTGCGCGCGCTCGCGTCGCACACGAGGTGGATCTCCTGTCCGGGCGCGACGTCCGCGCTCCCCACGCGCTGCGCGCCGTCACCGAAGTCCGCGATGATCCGGTATTGCCCGGGAGGCACCGCTTGCTCGGGGCCGAATCGGTCGCCTGCCCGATTCTGGAACCACACCGAGACCAGCGGCTCCGCGGCGGGTCGTGGAGAAGGCTCGGGGTTCGGTGGAGCCAGGGTGGGGGACGGAGCGGGGTTCGACGCCACTGTGGGTTGCGGTGCTGGAGGGGGGACGGGAGCTGGTGCGGGCGGGGGTGCTGGGGCTGGTGCGGGCGCGGGTTCGACCGATACGTCGGGTGCAGGCTCTGCAGAAGGGCTGGGTTCGGGCACGGGATCCGGGACGGGGTCAGGATCGGGAACGACATCGGGAACGACATCGGGAACGACATCGGGAACGACATCGGGAACGACATCGGAAACGACATCGGGTTCGGGTGCGGCCGCGGCACCCCATTGTCCGGCGACCACCAGGCCGGTGCCGCCGAGACCCAGGCAGCCGAGCACCATCAGCGCGGCGGCGACCACGGCGTAGGGCGTCGCTCCGCGCGTGCGCCTGCGCTCGTCTCTCGTACGTCGGTGAAGCGTGTGGGCGGCCCCGCCGGCTCCGAGGCCGTCCAGTCCCGAGTCGAGCGTCAGCCCGTTCATGTGGACCGAGCCCTCGGTCACGGTCTCTCCGACCATCGAGCCGTCGTGGGAATCGGGATCCGGCCAGCGTCGGTCGCGACACCACTCGGCCAGCGACGAGCCCTCGAGTGCGCTCGCCACCCGCTCCAGGCGCGACGCGAGCTCGGCGGCGTTCGGACGATGTTCGGGTTCCCAGCACAGGCAGTCCGCGATGGTGCGGGCGATCACCGCCGGCGTGTCGGGGTGCACGCGCATTCCGGCGGTCACGCGCTCGTCGGCGAACTCGACGAAGTGGTCCCTGCTGACCAGCAGTCCGAGCACCTGGGGGCGCTTCTTCCCGTGGTAGAGCTTGCGACGGAACACCCCCCAGTACAGCACGCAGCCCAGGGCGAAGATGTCGACGCGGTCGGTGCCGCCCAGGGCGAAGATCTCGGGTGCCATGTACGGAATCGAGCCCACCAGCGCGTCGGTCTCGGTTCGGGCGGAGCGGTCCAGCTCGTCGGAGCGCGCGATTCCGAAGTCCAGCAGCTTCACGAGCCCGTGGCGACCCACCCGGATGTTCGCGGGCTTGATGTCGCGGTGGATCATCCGGAGTGGCGTGTCCCGACCCGGCAGGCGCGTCGACCACGCGACGTCCAGAGCGCGCGCGACCTGGGCGATGGCCTGGACGAACGGCCGCAGGGGGATGGCGTCGCCGCCGCCCAGCATGTCCAGCAGATCCTGGCCGTCCACGAACTCGGTGACGAGGGCGCGTCGATCTCCGAGCTGCACCAGATCGATGACGGCCAGGATGCTCGGGTGGTCGAGGCTCGACAGCACCAATCCCTCGTCGCGGAGGCGGTGCAGCGCATCCTCGTCGTCCGCCACCTCGTGCTTCAGCAGCTTGACGGCGACCCGCTTCTCGAGCCCCCCCGGGCTCACCATGATGGCTTCGTAGACCTCGCCGAAGCTCCCGGTCCCCAAGCATCGCTTGAAGTGGAACACCCGGCTGACGGAGCTCGGTTGGTTGGAGGCACGCATCTCGCACTCCCATCATACGCGTCGTTCCGTACGGGCATGTCGCCGACCGCTCGGCTACAGGATCGGTGCGCCCAGGAACCCGAGGGGCATGCGCCACTACCTGCTGATCTTCGCCGCCTGCGCGTTCTCGGGCACCGCCATCCCCGTCCCGGAGGACGTGACCCTCGTCGGGTCGGGCACCACGATCACCACGCCGTTCGGGTTCCTCGCCACGGCCATCGCTGCATCTGCGGGGTTGCTGCTGCGGGATTCCGTGTTCTTCGGGATCGGGCACTTCGCCGGCGAGAGCGTGTTCCGCTGGCCGTTCGTGCAGCGCTTCGTCGGCGAGGAGCGGCTCGCGAAGGGCCGCGAGATGGTCGACCACCACGGGGGCCGCGCCGTGCTCATCTCCCGCCTGCTCGTCGGGGCGCGTGCCACGGGGTTCCTGGTGTGTGGAGCGATGGGGGTGCGGGTCCGGGACTTCGCCCTGTGGGACTTGCTGGGGCTGGCGATCACCACGCCCCTGCTGTTGTTGCTGGGCTACGCGCTCGGCGAACCCATCCTGGCCTCGGTCGAGTGGCTGCTCGAGCATCGCTGGGTGGGGATCGGCGTGGTGGTCGGGGCTGTGCTGGCCTGGTTCGCGTGGAAGCGATTCCGCGCGCGGTAGCGGGTCGTGGGCGCGTGCGACCGGGAACGCGCACTGCGACGGATCCCCGACCGGGTCATCCTCGCGGCCTCGTCGCCCGTACTCCTCACGAAACCCCGCGCCTCCACCTCCCGTTCGATAGGGTGACCCCGTGAACCGCCCTGTTCTCACCGCCCAATCTGCTGCTTCGCTCGTCCTGTTCGCGCTGGCGTCCTTCACCGCGTCGGCCCACGTGCCCAACATCATCGTGTTGGAACCCAGCGACGACTGGTGCGACCAGATCCGCGTCCAGGCCGTGCCAGCCGACGTGATCCAGCTGCTCCCGGGCCGCTATCCCGGTGGCTGCGACCTCGATCTGGGCGGCGAGATCGATCTGAACGAAGCCCTGCTGGTGTCCAGCTACGACGCCTTGGACCCCGCGGTCATCGAAGCCGACGAGGCCGGTGTGTCGCTGCACGTCTCGGGAGAGCCCACGCGGCTGCTGCAGCTCGAGCTCGAAGGGACGCTCGAGGTGCGCGCCAACAACACCACCGTCGACAACAACCATCTGTCGTCCATCGACCTGCAGCCCGGCTTCGATCGGTTCATCGTCGCGTGGAGCAGCATCGATGCTCCGTTGCTGGTCGAGGCGGTGGACACGGTGGTGCGCGGCAACACGATGCCGTCCCTGGTCGTCGACGCCGAGACCGGCCTGGTGGCCGACAACGCCATCGATGGCGACGCCAGCTCAAACCTCCCGTTCCACCGCAACCTGGTCACCGGCGACCTCCTGTCCGAGGGCGATGCGTTCGCGAACGTGGTGCGCGGCGAGGCCGTGGTGGGCGGCGCGTTGTACGGCAACACCCTGCTCGGGCCCGTCTCGGCGGGGGATTCGCGCAACAACCTCACGATCGAGGCCCGCCTGCCGGGGGCTGGGGGCAACCTGCGCTGCGAATCCTGCCTGGTCGACCCCATGGCCCTCGATGTCCGTCCGCGCGGGGTGGCACTCAACGTCGTTCCGGTCGATGCCCCCGGAGACACGATGGGGTTCTGCGGGCAGTCCCGCTCCGTCGTGGGCGCAGTCGGGGTCGTCGACCATCTGGAGGGGCTCGACTGGTCGGCCTTCGATCGCATCCGGGAGGGGTGTGTCGAAGGGGGCACCTACGAGCCGCCACCCCCTCCACCCGAGCCCCCTCCCGAGGAGTTCGAACCCATCACCGAGCCCGAGGCGGAGCCCGTCAGGACGTCGACCTGCAGCACATCGGGTGCAGGCCCGATCGGGTGGCTGTTCGTCGTTGCCGGGGGGTTCGCCGGGTTCGTCCGCCGGCTTCGTCCGCGGGCGTGATCAGCTCCAGAACGCGACCACGTCCTCTGGCGTCTCCCCCGCGTGGAGGAGGGTCGCGCCGTCGCGGTCGTAGCCGATCGACGGGGGCAGGCCGCGACTGCAGTGCCGCGACCACATCGACACCGTGTACGCACCGGTGTCGCGGATCAGGAGCAGGTCTCCGGGCTGGGCGGGGGCCAGGGCGCGCTCGCGGGCCAGCATGTCGCCGCTGAAGCACAGCGGACCCGCGATGTGGGTGGGCTGCGTTCCGGTTCGGGGGACGCCATCGGGGTCGAGCACGACGAAGGTGTGATCCCACTGATCCGCCCGGTAGACACGGCGCAGGAGCAGGTCGGCGCCCAGATGGACCACCAGGGTGGGTACGCCGTCGACGGTCTTGACGGCTTCGATGCGCGACAGGGCGAAGCCCGAGCCGGCGAGCACCGAGCGACCGGCCTCGGTGATGAGGGGGAGCGGCAGCTGCAGTGCACGGCCCCAGTCCGCGTAGGAGGGGGGCTCGGGATCGGCGTCGGTGTAGCGCACGGGGATGCCGCCTCCGACGTCCAACCAGGTCAGCCCCAGGGACCCCGCGACCTCGGCGACGGCACGTGCCGCTTTCTCGATCAGGTCCAGCCCGACGCCCTGAGAGCCGGTGTGGACGTGCAGCCCGGTCACGAACGGAAACCGCTCGACGAGGGCAGGAGCCTGGTCGAGAGGGACCCCGAACTTGCTCGTGCGCCCGACCGTGCTGGTGGCCGCGATGCGCCCTTCGCCCACCTGCGGATTCACGCGCAGGCCGATGCGGCCCCGGGGTCCGAGCTGCTCGATGCGCGCGAGCTCTTCGGCGCTGTCGGCGTTGATCAGCACGCCGTACGCCAGGGCCTGCTCGAGCTCGTCGGGGGTCTTGGCGGGGGAGTCGAACACGATGCGGTCCGGCGGACAGCCAGCCGCCAGAGCACAGCGGACCTCTTCCCACGATGCGGCTTCGAGGCCGACGCCGCGACGTACCAGGCGCTCGAGGATGCGGATCAGGGGGTTGGCTTTGATGGCGACGGCGTGGAGCGTATCCGCGGGGAAGGCGTCGATCAGCTCGTCGACGCGGGCGTCCAGGCGCTCGAGGTCGTGGAACAGGGCGGCGCGACGGGGCCAGAGTCCGGCCTCGGTTGCGCGCGCGACGCCGGCGGCCACCGCCTCGATCGGAACGCGTTGGGAAGGGGTCTCAGCCAAGACGACCCTCCTGGACGATGCGGTCGATCTTGGCCAGCAGGCCGTGCATGGTCTCGCGGAACCACGCTCCTCCGGCATCTGGAGCCCGGGCGAAGCGAGTCACCAGCGGTGCGCCGACAGCCACGCGGAGCAGGGTTCGCGGTGGATCCCCGTCGGCGCCGTCGACTCCGTCGACTCCGTCGACTCCGTCGACTCCCGTGACCTCCGGTGGTCCCAGGGTCACTGGCTGCCCCAGGTGGTAGTCGCGGGCCAGCACCAGATCGCTCGGATGCAGCGACGTGTCCAGCAGACGATGGAGGTGCTTCAGAGCGGGTTTGTCGAGCCAGCCGTCCGGGCCCTTCACCCGAAATCCGAAGACGCTCGGAAACGCCGCCAGCCCGGTGGCGAGCTGGTGGACGACCGGCATGGGGTAGTCCAGATCGACCGCCGGGTGGGCACCGAGCACCTCCTGGACCGCTCCCGCGAAGGTGGCGTAGACCCGCGCGCGATGGCGGGGCAGCACCCGATGGTAGGCCAGGATCTCGCCCATCGCGGCCCTCCAGCGCAGCGCCAGTCCCGGGTTCACGGGCGGAGACAGCTCGCTCTCCCAGGGAACTCCGCTGTCGTCGAACCAGTCGTCGAGGGTCTCGGGAAGCGTCTCGGCGTATTTTCCCGGGGGGAAGAACACGGCCCCGGCGAACGGGGGACCGGCGTAGAACTTCGACCCTGTGAACAGGACGATGAAGCCGTGGGCGAGGGCGGTTCGGATGTCGGTGGGCGCGAGGCGTCCCTGAGCGGCGTCGACCGTGATCCACACCCGATCGCCGTACTGCTCGGTGAGCTGCTGGCACAGGGCCAGCGAGGGCGCCCGCAGGCCGGTCTTGCTGTGGGCGACCAGGTGCACGTTGACGCGCACGTCGTCCGCCTTCAGGGCTTCCTGAACGCGCTCGGCGACCTCGGCGTCGGTCCGGGTCACATCGTGGCGTTCACCGCTGGGTGCACGCAGGTAGACGGGCTCGGCGGAGCAGCGCTCGGCCAGGCCCCGAATCGGTTCGATGGGCTGTTCGTCGTCCTGGAAGGGCCGGTCGGCCGAGAACGGCAGGCCGCGCGATGCGTCGAGGGTCCCGCCCCCCAGCTCGCTGGCGCCGACCACCACGTGATGCACGCGCTCGGCCGTGCGCAGGGCCGCCGCCGAGATGAGGTAGAGCGCATCGGTGCCCGACGGGGTGAGCGCGATGCGGACGTCGGCGCCGATGCCGAACACCTCGCGCAGCTCCGATCGGGTCTGGCGATTCATGGACCGGACGTGGTCCTCCGACTGGCCGCTCGCCCTCCACCGCTCGAACGCGGCGCTGGCCTCCGCCCAGCCCAGGTCGCTCGGAGACGACGCGGTGCAGGACCCCAACGGAGCCGTGGTTCTGGGCCTCGCCGAGGTCCGATACGCGTTCAGGCCGTGTTCGTCGGGCGTGAGCCGGTGGTCGCCGCCCTGCACGAGCCAGGTTTGAAGATCGTCCATGGCCCCCTTGTAGCGCGTGGCGGGGGCTCGGGATGCGACATCCCCTGTGACATCCGCTGCGACATGGATGTCGTGGTCTGGCACTCCCGACGGCCTCCGACCCCCGGCGACGTGGCGTGGCACGGCGCTTGCTCCTACAGCTTGGTGTGGAGGACCACGCGTGACACGAAGCCCCATCCTCACCGCATGCGCGAGCGCAGCGCTCCTGGTCGGAGTCGGCCTGCTCGCCGCGTGCTCCTACCGGTTCTGCTACCCCGGGATCCTGCCGTTCGAGGGCGGCACCGCGGATGCCGACGTCGTCGTCCATGTGCGGTCGGACTGGCGATGGAGCGCCGAGAAGCTCGCCATCTCCGGTTCCGTCGAGCTTCTCGGTCCCGACGGGCCGGTCCCGTTCGACGTGGTCGTGAGCGGGCAGGGCGCCGAGGCCTTCGAGGTCCGGCCGCGCGAGCTCCTCGACGACGGGGACTACACGGTGATCGTCCATCACCTCGACGCGCTGGAGGACAGCACGGCCGGGCACTACGTCGGCGAGTACGGCCCGTCGAGCGGAGCCACCGAGTCGCACTTCACGGTCGGAGGCACCCCCCGCCTGCTCGGGGTGCTCGAAGCGTCCGGTCGGCCAGCACTCGTGTTCAGCGAAGCCGTCGACCCCGAATCCCTCGACGGCCGGGTGTTCGTCGGAGGCTTCGCAGTGACCCCCGAGGCTGCCAGCAGTCGGGCGACCGTCTGGTACGTCGATGTCCCAGAAGAGGAGCCGAACGACCTCCGGATCGACCCTGGCATCACGACGCCCGACGGCGAGGTCTTCTCCACCCCATCCGAGCCACGGTCCGTGCCGGGGCCGATCGAGCGCTACCTCGGTACCACCTGGTGTGACCCGTGATCGGCGTCCTGCTTTCCTCCGCCCTCGCGTTCGAACCCGCCACCGTGGTGTCCGCCCCGGTCGCGCCGAGCGCCACCCTCAGCGAACAGCTCGTGCTGTCGAAGACCACCCTGTCGTTCACCCGCCTCGACCTGGGTACGCCGGTCGTCACGGTCCGCGACCGCTTCTCGTTCGGCCTCACCGGACGGGTCGCCGTCGCGCACATCGCCGCCCCCGGACGACCGAGCCACACCGATCTCCGCACCCTCGGCGCGGGCTTGTGGTTCGGCTGGCAGGCGAGCGACACCGTTCGCCACGACTTCGGCGTGACCGCGCACACGCCTGTTCCGGGATTCGTCAACACCTACGCGCTGTTCAGCCACGAGGCCGCCTTCGGCTTCGGGACCAGCTACCGCGTGCACGCAGAGGTCGGGAGTCTGGACCTCGACGTCGGTGCGGACGTGGGATTCAGCTACGTCACCATCCTCTCGGGCGCCCTGTCCGTGAACGGAACGTGGCGGGTGGTGGACGACCGCGTGGGGCTGATGATGGGGGGCCTCGTCGGCACGTCGGACTTCATCTGGCTCACGCCAGGCGTGCGTTTTGCGCCCGTACCCCAGCTGGAGGTCGGCGTGACCGGGCTGGTCGGGATGCCGGTGTTCGGCAGGGGAGCGCTGCACGTCAGTCCGCTGGCGATGGTGAAGGTCCAGCTGCCGGACAAGAGCCTGGTGGAGGTGCGGTAGTCGAGCGTCATCTTGCTCTTTCGCGCTGAACGCCCTATTGTGAATCCCATTCACAATGTCTGGAGCTCTCGTGCGGGTGACCCCTCTGCTGCCCATCGCCCTCCTCGCGACCACGTCCCTGGGCGGGTGCGCCCGCGAACGCGCGCCGTCTCCCGTCGAGCTCGACGACCTCGCCGGACAGCTGTTCCGCGACTGGGACGACCCCGAAGCCATGGACGTCCACGGCGAGGCCCTGGGGAGGTTCCTGGTGGACGAAGCCCGCTCGGACGCTGGCTGGGACGGCCTGCGCTTGAGCAACCTGACGTCGGACGAGGTCTCCGGCGTCGACTACCCGAGCGATACCGATCTGGCGCTCCACGGCGGAATGGCGACCACGATGGCCAGCGCGTTCCCCATCGAAGCCCACGCCGAACTGCTCGTCGAGCCCGACCAGACCTTCACCGAGCCCGGCAGCTTCCTGGTGTACGACCGCGAGGTGATCGACGGCGACGCCGGTCGGTTCCGCGAGGGTGAGGGCTGGGTGCTCACCGACAACGACATCCGGAAGTCCGGCGCGTTCGGCATCGAGATTCCGTACACGCTGCGCAAGGACTACCGCTGGGTGCACGGCGAGGAGCGATCTGCGGTGATCGGACGCAGCTGGGTCACCGAACCCGGGTGCTCCGAGAACGGCAGGAACTGCGTGCTGCAGTCGTGGGGAATCGATGCCTTCGTGTCCGACGGAGACGAGACGCTGCGCCTGTACGCCGTGTGGATCGAGGTCCAGACCGAGGCCGATGGCTTCATCACCGAAGATCAGAAGCTCGCGCTCGTCGCGAAGGGCAACCAGGACGTGCTGGAAGCCACCGAGGCTGCGCTGGCCGAGTAGCCGAGTAATCCGGGGCTGATGGACGGCTCGCAGTCCGTGTCTACATTCCTCTCAGAACCCCATTGAGAGGAGGACGATGCTCCAGTACGGACGTGCGCTGAAGGCGGGAACCGCAACCCGGGTCCGCGAGCGCGCGCCCCGACGCTTCGACGAGGAGGTGGTGCTCGGACCGTCCAGGATGGTCGACTGCCAGGCGTGCGGAGACGAGGTGGCCGAGCACGACATGGTGCTCTCCGAGGTCGGCTCGGTCTGCATTCGCTGCCATCGCGAGGGCGGGATCGCAGACGCCCTGCACACCGAGTCCACCGAGATGGAGCTGGGCTTGTCCGGCGTCGCTGTCAGCCTGTTCATCGCGGCGCTGGCGGCCGTGTTCTCGACCTGGATGTTCTTCGCGTCGGCCTGGGTCTGGTCGTTCTTCACCTGGGTGGCCGCCCAGATTCTCTGCCTGTGGCTCGGGTTCTACGGCAGCCGGCAGGGCTACGACGCCATCCGCACGCTGAACGGCCTCGACGACGACGGCATCGCAGCGGTCGACCCCGCGCGCGAGGTCCGGATCCGCTTGCTGGCCCAGCTCTCCTTCTGGGGCGGCGCCGTTGCAGCGGGTGCGTCGCTCCTGTCGCTCACGACGACCTTCCTCGCGACGGTGTGGCTCTCCGTCGGCTGACCCCACGGGCGCAATGGGCGCGGGATCGGCTATGAACGCGGTGGAGGAACGATGTTCGTCGATGTGCCCGGTCTGGCCGAGGATGCTGTCCTCGAGGCCGATGTGTGCATCGTCGGCTCCGGGCCCGCCGGCACGTCTCTGGCCCTCGCTCTCGAGGGGCGGGGGCTCGACGTGCTCCTGCTCGAGGCCGGAGGAGAGAGCTTCGACCCCGACGGGCTCGACGTGTACGACGGCATCGCCCTGTCCAACGTCAGCGACTCGATCGACGCCTACCTGACCATCAGTCGGGCCCGGTACTTCGGTGGCACCTCCAACCTGTGGGCAGGCTGGTGTCGTCCGCTGCAGCCCGAGGACTTCGAGGTCCGTCCCTGGGTGCCGTACAGCGGCTGGCCCATCGCGTACGACGACCTGGCGCCCTGGTACGACGACGCCACCACGTTCCTCGAGATCAGTCCGTTCCCCGGGACCGAAGCCTGGAGCGGTACGCCTCGCCCGCCACTCGCCCTCGATCCCGCGCTCCTCGAGACACGGGTGTGGCAGTTCAGCCCGCCCACGCGCTTCGCGACCCGCTACGGCGACGACCTGGACGCCTCGGACGACATCCGCGTAGCGCTCGATGCCAACCTGGTCGGAATCGAGCGTTCTTCCAGCGGGTCGGGCACGCGTGTCGAGCAGCTCGAGCTCCGGACCCTGGCCGGCAAGCGCTTCTTCGCCCGTGGGCGCGCGACCGTGCTGGCGACCGGGGGCATCGAGAACGCCCGGCTGCTGCTGGCCTTCGGGATCGGTTCGGACGCCACGGGCCGATTCTTCCAGGAACACCCCGGGGTGCGCGGGACGATGGAGCTGCAGGTCAGCGGAGATGCGCTGGGGCTGTACACCGAGCGCGGTCGAGACGACGTGGTCTCGCGGCGGAGCATGGGGTTGCTGGCCTTGCCCGCCGCCGTGCAGGCCTCCGAGGAGCTGCTGAACCAGGCCATCATGCTGCGGTCCGTCGGGGAGGTGGAGCGCGACGCCTCCAGCGAGGCCATCGAAGCGTGGCTCGGCCACCAGACCGGCCAGGCCACGGCCGTGGGGCTGGCGATGGCCACCTGCGAGCAGTCGCCCAACCCCGACAGTCGGGTCACGCTCATGGACGTCACCGACACCTTCGGGATGCGGCGTGGCCGGCTCGACTGGCGGGTGGTCGACAGCGACTGGACCCGGGCTGTCCGCAGCCTGGAGCTCGCGGCGGATGGCCTCGCTGCATCGGGTTTCGGGCGGGGCCGGATGCGGGTCGACCGGTCGGAGCCCTGGGCCGGCATGTCGACCGGGATGCACGCGATGGGCACCACCCGGATGGCCGTGTCGGAGGTCGATGGGGTGGTCGACGAGAACAGTCGCGTGTTCGGGGTCGAAGACCTCTACATCGCCGGCAGCAGCGTGTTCCCCACGGGTGGGGCCGCGAATCCCACCCTCACCATCGTGGCGCTCGCGCTTCGGCTCGCCGACCACCTGTCGGAGGTGCTGTGAGCGGCTCCGTGAACCGACGGGTCTTTCTGGTGCAGAGCGCGGCAGGGCTGTTGCTCGGATGCGTGCGTCCTGCGCTCCGTCTGGGTCGGGAGGGGCGTGAGCACATCTGTGTGCCGGACGTCCTCGGACCGCTCGGCGACATGCCCGAACAGCTGTCCGAGCTCGGTCGGGCCTACCTGCTCTCGGACCCCGACGAGAACGACGCCTCGCAGCTCGTCGATGCCGTGTTCGGACCCGTGGACGAGGCCGTCTCCACCGAGCTGCAAGAGGTCTTCGCCTCCGAATACGCCCGTGGCGACGTCGTCCTGGTCGAGGGGTGGCGCCTGGCCCGCACCGAAGCGCGGCTCGCGGCCCTGATCTACCTCGCGGGTCGCTGCTGAAGCCGCAGGTCAGCCAGGCTGGGCCTCGTCGGGGTCGCCCATGCCGCCGATCAGGATCCCGCCCGCGATCAGCCCGACGATGCCGAACACGAACAGCCCACCGAGCAGGGCGAAGAGCATCGGGTCGACCGACGCGAAGAAGCCGGCATCCTGGGGATCGGGGGGTGTCCAGGCGCCGGGCACCGCTGGAATCCCCGTGTCGCGCACCGGCTGGACCGATCCGGACGCGCTGGAAGCGGCCGTTGCGTCGTTGTGGGCAGCGAGCACCCAGACCACCAGGCCCACCTGCATGATCAGGCCCCCCACGAAGTTGACCAGCAGGGGCTTCCACGTGCGCTGGAAGTCGACGAACAGCAGGAAGAAGACGAAGAACGGGATCACCAGCAGGGCGATCACCCAGAAGAACCCGTGCTTCATCGCGTTGAGGAGCACCCCCGCGTAGCCTGCGAGTCCGACCACCCAGCCCAGGATGAAGAGTGCGATTCCGAGGTCGTACATAGGTGCAGTATGGACGAACCGTGGCTTCCGCGCATCTGTGGAGTTGCGGACACCACCGTTCGGCGGCTCTTCGGACCGATGAGGTGTCGAGCGCGGCAGGTCTGTGCGGGGCGGGTCACAGCATTGATGAATGTCTCGACGGTCAAGAGAACGGTGCGTCTCTGGATTCGCCCGACGACCACGGCGTTTCCCGGTCCCCGATCTCCACCGCCGTGTTCGAGCGTCGTCTCCGGATTCGCCCGACGACCACGGCGTTTCCCGGTTCCCGGTCGTGCCCACCCCAATTCCCACACCCTGGGGGCGCTTCGACCCGGTGCAGCGGGGGTATCCGGGGCCACAGGCCACTCCGAGGTCAGCGGAGTCGGTGTTCGTCCGAGCGGGCGACGACGGGTTCGGCGTCGACGTTCACCACGGAGCGCTGTCGCTCACAGAGCGCTGTCGCTCACAGAGGTTCGCACGGAGCGCGAATGCCTCGAACAGGCCGTCTCCACCGCCGTGTTCGTGCGTTCGTCTCCGGATTCGCCCGACGACCACGGCGTTTCCCGGTCCCCGGTCGTGCCCACCCCGATTCCCATACCCTGGGGGCGCTTCGACCCGGTGCAGCGGGGGTATCCGGGGGCCGCAGCTTCTGCACCAAGGAGGAGTCGGGCGCGTAAGCGCGCTCGGGAAGCTCCGACACGGGAGCTCGTTGAGCGGAAGTCGCCGACAGGTCCGGTCTGCTTGGTTGGGCTCTGGGTGGACCCTGGTTCTGGCGACGGAATGCGAGGTGTCATACGAGCCCGCGAGGGTGGGCACCGTGCTGAAACCGCGCTGACGAACTGGGCGAAGACCTTCTTCCTCGTGCCCGCCTGGCTGGTCCGCCACGAGAAGTGGCGCGACAAGGCACTCGCGCGACACCCGGACGACCTCGCGGCAGCCCAACGGGCCATGGTCGAGACGATGCCCCCGGACACGGGGAGAGGCGCGGAGATCGCGCTCCTCGACGCTACGTTGTGGCAGGGCGCTCGAGTGCTGTTGGCCAGAAGGAAGTGGCCTCGGCGCAAGGCCGCGACGACGGGACCATCGGCCTGCGCGACATCGACTATCCGGGACGGACCCTGTGGGGCCTCCTGGCCTGACCCGAGCGGCTGCCGCACCCGGATCCTGCACCGTCATCGTCGCGAGGTCAGCGGTGGTCCATCGATTGGCGGACTTCGAGCTGCTTCGAACGGTGGAGGTCCAGATCGGCGTGCCGAACGGATCCCAGTGAGCACGGCCGGGATGGACCGCCCGGAGTTCCGTCTGGTCGAAGGCGTGTACCGGGTGATGGGATCCCAGTGAACGCTGGCTATCAAGGCGAGTTGCGTTCGCTGCTCCGCGTGCGCTAGCTAGTTCCGATCCAGGAGGTCCGATGTTCGAGAGATGGACGGTGTTCGCGGTGCCACCCGAGAGCTGCCGAAAGGCGTTCGAACTCGCTGCCATCATCACCGGCGGTGATGTGGCCATGGTCGTCGGGCCCCGCGTCGACGGCCTGGACGAGTACGTCAGCCTCGGCTTCGTGAGCTCGCCCGCAGGAGAGCCCCTGGACGATGCGGCCTTCTACGACAGTCTCTACATCGCGCTGCAGTCCTGGAGCGTCCCGGTCTGGTGCTGCTCGGGGGATGTGTTCGGTCCGACTGCGCACGTGGCGTACGAAACGTCCGTCGGCGACGTGACCGGTGAGACGGCCGGCCTCCTGGCCGAGCAGATAGGGGGCTGGATCGACCTCGCGGCGCTCTACGCCTTCGGTGGATTCCAGCTCGACGAGCCGAGCATCACGGGCACGCACTGGCCTCTGAGCGGTCCTCCACCCGTGCCTCTCGCGCCTCTGTCGTCCCCTCCGGAGGCGCTCACCGTCGATATCGAGGCCCCTGGCTTCTATCAGGTCCTCGAAGCTGCTCAGACCGACGCGTCGCTTCGCGAAGGGGTCGTGGCATCCGCCATCCACCTGCTCGAGACCAAAGAGCGCTTGGCCTACATTGGCAGCGTCGAGGGCAAGGACATCGGCGATCTCATCTCGCTGGCGATTGAACTGCAGGATGCGCGGCTGGACGACGCGCTGAACGCCTGGGCGAATCGCCACCTCGAGGAGAAGCACGTCTCCATGAGGATCGTTGAGGACATCGCGCGACACACGGGCGACAAGACCTTGCTCGAGCCGAGGTAGTTCTTCCGGCGTGCGGGAGTCCGGAACGGGATCCGGCATTGACGGGGTCGCGCCTGGCTCGTCCGGAAACTCAGGTCGGGGGCAAGCCGGCAAGCCCGCATCGCTGCTTCGTCTACCCCAGGGGGTTTCGGCTCGGTGCAGCGGGGGTATGCGGGGGCCGCAGGCCCCTTCTGCAGCCCGGCGGTCCGTTCATCTGCCGAACCTCCCTGAAACGACGTCCAGGGTCAGCGGAGTCGGTGTTCGTGCGAGCGGTTGACGGCGGGGTCGGCGTCGACGTTCACCACGGAGCGCTATCGCTCACAGAGCGCTGTCGCTCACAGAGGTTCGCACGGAGCGCGAATGCCTCGAACAGGCCGTCTCCACCGCCGTGTTCGCACGTCGTCTCCGGATTCGCCCGACGACCACGGCGTTTCCCGGTCCCCGGTCGTGCCCACCCCGATTCCCATACCCTGGGGGCGTTTCGGCCCGGTGCAGCGGGGGTATCCGGGGGCCGCAGGCCCCTTCTGCACCGTAGGAGGAAACGAGCGCGTCAGCGCGCTCGGGAAGCTCCGTTCAGGGAGACCCGTTGAGTGGAAGTCGCCGACAGGTCCGGTCTGCTTGGTTGGGCCCGGTGGTTCGTTGGTCTACCGACCGCCCCGGAACGACGTCCAGGGTCAGCGGAGTCGGTGTTCGTGCGAGCGGTGACGGCGGGTTCGGCGTCGACGTTCACCACGGAGCGCTGTCGCTCACAGAGCGCTGTCGCTCACAGAGGTTCGCACGGAGCGCGGATGCCTCGACCAGGCCGTCTCCATCGCCGTGTTCGAGCATCGTCTCGGATTCGCCCGACGACCACGGCGTTTCCCGGTCCCCGATCGTGCCCACCCCGATTCCCATACCCTCGGGGCGTTTCGGCCCGGTGCAGCGGGGGTGTCCGGGGGCCGCAGGCCCCTTCTGTGTAGCCCGTTGAGCTGTATCCAGTCACTGACCATTCTCGTCGTCTGACCGGACGTTCGCTACCTTCGTCGAGTGCTCTGACCTACGTCATCAGGAACTGTCCGGGTGGAACCGGCTCGAACCGGCCCGCCTCCACCGCCTGACGCCATCGCATTGGCGTCAGCTCCGCGACCCGGGTCGCCGGCCAGTTCGGCAAGCGCTGGAAGAGGTCGTGCAGGTAGAGCAGCGGGACGACTCCCTGGAGCTTCGCGCTCTCGATCAGCGAGTACCACCCCGCAGCCGCGACCGCGCCGCCCTCGGAGCGAGAGAACATCCAGTTCTTCCGGCCCACGATCGCCTGGCGGAGCAGCAGCTCGCTGATGTTGTTCTGAAGTGGCACCCGACCGTCCTCGAGGAAACGGTGCATCCTGCTCTTTTGGCTGATCCCGTACCCGCACGCCTTCGACAGCAGGCTCGTCGGACGCAGATTCGGGCTCAGCTCCTCGATGAACCCGTAGACTCCATCCACCAGGGGTGCCGAGCGTTCCTTGCGAATCGCGAGGCGGTCGTCCGGGTCGAGCGTCTTCAGCTCCCGCTCGATCATGAACAGGTCCTGGATGGTCGGCAGGACCGCCTTCGCTTTCGGCTCGAGGATGGCGGCTGTCGTGAAGTACCGGCGGAAGTGGCTCCAACACCCGCCCCGCTCCAGACCCAGCTCGGCTTCCGCGAGGTTGTACTCGCTGCCGCCGTCCGCGATGAGGGTTCCGCCCTCGAACCCGAGCTCCGACAGAATGGTCTTCGGGTGCACGCCCTTCTTGTTCGGCGAGAACGCGTAGAAGGCCTGGCGCTGATCGGTGAACACCCACAGGCGGCCCTTCCGCAGCGTCCCGTCGCCCTTGTCCTGAACCGGGTGCCCCGTGTCGTCCGACAGCACGAGCTGGTCTTCGACGACCTGCTTGCTGAGTGCCTCGACGACCGGTCGGACCTGCTCGAATCCGCGCAGGAGCCAGCCGGCGAGGACGTTGGTGCCGAACGGCATTCCCTGACGGGCGAAGCGCTTGCTCTGGCGGTTCAGCGGCAGATGGTCTTCGTGCTTGTCGACGATGACGCGGGCGAGCAGCCCGTCATCGCACATCGAGCGCGGCAACAGGAACGGCTCGGACGCGGCGTACGTCCCGGCCTCGGGGTGGTTCGGGCAGGCGCACTGCTCGCGCTCGACCTCGAGGATCTCGAAGTGCCCCGGGACCCAGCGGGTGCGATGCGACGTGGTCGTTCCGGTGACCTTCAGACCCTGCCCGCAGGAGAGGCAACTCGCCTCTGCCACGGGAACGGTGACCTTCTTCTTCGGCAGGTCGAGGTCCTTCAGCTTCCGACGACCTCTTCGCGGATGCCCACCGTTCTTCCGAGACTTCCTGCGTCCGTCGGTGGGCTCGTCGTCTGCACTGTCTTCGTCCGCGGCTTCCAGCTCGGGGTCGCGAGGCGGGACCTCGATGTCTTCGTCCTCGAAGAGCCGCTGCTGGTTCTGGTCGGCGATGAATCGTTCGGCCTGGGCGAGCTCGCGCTGCTTCTGGATGAGCTCGAGGGCGCGCGTCAGCTTGTCGTTGATCTGCTGTACCGCCTCGAGCTTCCGTTTCAGCTCCTCGAGCTCCTCGAGCTGCTCGCTGAAGCGTTCTGCCTGCTCGCGATTGCGCGCCTCACTCTGCGCCAGCTTCTGACGCAAAGCGGTGTTTTCATCCAGGACTTCAGCGAGGCCGGCCATGCCAGCACCTAACGCTTTCGAGGGGGTGTGTCACGCTGATTCTTAGGATTCCAACGGCTCAGTCGGCGCACATTCGAGAGGTCCAGGCCCTCCAGGAGAGCCGCGAGCTCGGCACGCGTCATTCGAACGGTTTCACCGTCCCCAGAGGGCCAGACGAACCGTCCCCGCTCCAACCGCTTGTAGGCCAAGGTGAACCCGCCGTGCGTCCAGATCAACGCTTTAAGTGCGTTCTTCCGCTTGTTTCGGAAGAGCACCAGGGTTCCATCAAGCGGTTCTTCACCGAGCTGCTCGACGGCAGCGGCGAGCCCATCGATCTGCTTGCGAAAGTCGACGGGGTCGAGAGCCACGACGATGCGCCCGGGAATGGGAACGATCATGCGAGCACCTCGACGACGCGACGGAGCAGCTCGAGGTCGTCATTGCTGTGGACGAGGATTTCCGCCTGTCCGACCCGGACGCGGAGTCCGTCATTGTCGTTCGTGGGCGGTGGCTCTTCATCCTCGACGAGAACGACCTCGGCAAGGCGGGGAGCCGGGTCGGACTCGCGCTTCTGGCGGCGAAGATTCCAGCGCCACCAGGCGAGCGTGTTCGGGTTGTAGCCCTCGCGCCTGGCGAACTCGCGAAGCGAGAGCTCCGAGTGCTGTGCGCGGGCGAGAACTGCGGACCATCGTTGGGCGGCTTGCGACATGGGATTCTACCTCCGCCGCGAACGTCACCTGCTCGCCCAGATTCGGCGAAGATGGCCAGTGACTGGATACGTTGCGCCTCTCTTCGGCCGTCGAGCCCGGCGGCGGTGCCACGTCGATCGCGACGACTTTGACGCCGTCGAGCTCGTTGGTGAGCACGGTCTCGTCAGCGAGCTTCTGGAGGTGGACCTCCAGCCGTCGCAAGTTCAGGTTATTACCGGCGGGAGGCCGCCATCCTGACTTCTCGGTTCGCGCGAGGACCAGGATGCCGTATCGGGCATCTCGATCTCCCATATACTTCCCGATCAGCTGGTCCGTCACGGCCTCCTCGAGTTGCCCAGCAGTCCAGTTGTCAGCCCACTTCAGCTCGATGGAGACCGGCCCAGCCGGCGGGGCGTAGAGCCGGATGTCCGGTCGATTCATGTCGTCCTCCTCCGGCTCGCGCGCGACCCTGTAGTGGCCACGCGACCGAAGGCGCAGCTCGTGGGCCAGCCACTTCTGAAGCTCGGCCTCGTGCACACTCCGGCGTTTTCCGTCCGCCACTCGCGTTGGCCAGAACAAGGCGCGCATCGAGAACGTACCGCGCTCTATGTCGCGCCTGATGTTGGCAAGACGCGCCAGCGCGACATCGTACAGCTGTCGAGGTGTCGTGGGTGCTGCGGAGAAGCGGTTCTCCAGCTCGAAGACCTGACGCTCGGTGAGCGGCTCGGGCTCTGCATCCCGGCTCAGTCGCCGGAGAGCGGCTGACCGAAGCCAATCACGGTGAAGCGTGGCACTGGGGTCGTTTGCGAGTCGTTCGAGGAACGCACTGCTACCAGGCATCTCCTCCAACTGTCTGACGAGACTGGAACGAGCGTGCTGCGCGTAGTCTCGTGGCCCGGAGGAGTAAGTAACCCCGCTTGGATGGTCGATGTCGTCCTCTGGCCGGATCGATCTGTACGCAAGCCGACACAGGGTCGCCAGCGACGCGGCGTCGGCGTCGGCGGCATGGGGCAGGGCAGAGACCACAAGCCCGGACACAAGAGCTTGAAGCTTCGCACTCCACCGTTTCCGCCCGACTAGACGCTCGAGGAACCGAGTCGCCTCCGCGGGGTCCAAGCGGAACAGAATCGGCCACCACACACTGAGGTCATCGGCGCTTGCGGACGTGATCTTCGCTCCAACAACCCCTCGGAGCTGCCCCACCCAAGGCTCGCCGGCATCCGTGATCACGCCGAGCGCCTGTGACAGCACCTCGGAGTGTGGCGGTCTGCATCCCACCAGGTCGATCAGGATTGAAGCGACGACCTTCTGCACCGCGACGCTCGCCCAGCTCGCTTTCGCGAGGACATCGTGCGGAACGGGCTCATCTAGCGGCGTCTCGTAGTCCGCCCGTAGACCTTGCTCGAGGACCTGAGCGACCTCGCGCGGCCAAGCCGCGATCAGGTCGTCGAACCACGTAGGAAACCCGTTCATCTCGCCGCTGGCGTATCGAGCTGCAATGGTGGCCTCCTCTGCACTCAGCTCACTCCAGTCAAAGCCATCATTGTGGAGGATGGCGAGGCCACTCAGCCCGACAATCAACCCGTACTCTGGCCGATTTCGATCTTTCCGTTCGTGAGGAAGCAACGGGCTGTACGTGCGCCAGTGGGCGAGGAAGCCCTCCTCTGTGGCAGCCAAGACGTCATCGCCAAACTCGGTGCGGATCGGCTCCAGGTTGCTCTTGCCCCATCTGGAGCGGCCCTCGGGGTCCTCGGCCTTCTCGTACATCCACCACAGCATAGAGAACTTGCCGTTCCGGAGTTCGTCGAGGTGTTCGAGGAAATGGGCCTTGTTCTGGGTTGAGATCTCCTTTTTCCGTCGCTCTCGGGCCTCCTGCTCCCGCGCCATCCGCCGGGTCCGCGCGTCCACAGGCTGGTTCGTCCGGTTTTCCATCCACCGGTCGATGCGTTTGAGAAGCTCGGGGTGGTCCTTCAAACTCTCGCGGGCCCCCTCCACTGACGCCTCATCCGCGACCAGCCCGGAGTGCATGGCGATGTCGAGTGCAAGCAGGCGGTCCTTGATGGCGGCTCGGGTCTGGGCGTCGTCGAGCAGCCACTCGATATCATCGGAGGCTGGCTCAATTCCCCTCAGAGTTGAGTATGGGATTTCGTACCGGCGGGTCAGCTCCGCCGTGTCCGGACTTGACCGCAGTCGGTCAATTTGCCGCCAGAACAGATACCTTCGAGCGGGTCGGCTCCCGCGAAGTGCTTCGCGGAAGGATCGAATGTCCATATCACGGTCCCAGTGGTGGTCTTGGCTCCGGAACAGGTCGAACACAGGCCCCAGCCATTCCCAATCGCTTTCCTCCGGGCCGGACTCGATCAGGTGAGCGGCGAGATCGGCCAGACAGGACCAGAGCCAGGCATGGGCTTCGTTCCCGTTCAACTCCGCGGCCATCGACGCGACGATGCCGCGAACTCCGTTGCGGGTCCCGTGAGTCTTAAGGTGTCGGGCGACCTGCCAAGCCGGTCCGGCGACCCGCCGTTCCTGCGGAGAAAGCCCGAGTAGAGCAGCCAGCACCGCCTCGTGTCCAAGGTGCGCGGGAAAGAACTCCTCGATCGTGCTGGCGAGCACGTGGGGCTCCATGACCTGGGCGTCGAGAAGTTGGGAGAGCACTTGGCGCGCCTCATCGGCGTCCTGCGTCAGTGCCGCCAGCGCTCGAACGGAAAACACTCGAGTGGTCACGTCTTCCCGCGGGTCCGACGCTCTCGCAAGTACCACTTTGAAGCCTGCTCGGTACTCTCCAATCCGCACGAGGTCGATGAGCTCCCGAGGCACCGCTCCACGAGGGCGACTCGACAGCAATTCCACCACTTTTGGCTCCAGATCCGGGTCTGCGAAACGTGCGAGCGCGTTCTCGTCCGGCGCCTGACGCCAAGAATGCTTGTCCCGCTCTACCAAGACGGCCTGCCGTAGGACCTCGCGTCGCGATTCCAGAGGGAGGAGTGTTGGATCTCCGTAGAGCATGAGCTGCAGTGGGGAGGACTTGACCGCCACATCGCGGACATCGTCATTCCACCCCGCGAGCCAGGCTGTGAGGGGACCCCGAGACGCCATTGGCACCTGTATCGGTCCGATTTCCGCGTAGAGGAGCGCCAGGACTTCATCGACGGGGTGCCCCTCTTCGAGCATGCGGGCCAGCCACCGACCGGCGAGGAACTCGCGAACAGCCCGGTGGTGGAACCGCACACGACCATAGGTCGGCTGGTCGAAGACGGCTCTTCCCAAGAGCTCGCGAACCTGTGTAGGCTGCAGGTCCGAAAACAGCACCCCGGCGTCCAAGCCGGATTCGGCCGCGCTCAGCAGGCGGATTGCAGTGTTTGCGCCCAGATAGGTGGCTGCTGCTGCCCGCTCTGCGGCTCTGAGGAGCTGCTCCGGCGTGGTGCGCGCCTGCTTCTCTCGCGGTTCGCTGTGGTCGCGAAGCCGCTCGGTGACCGTGGACTCCAAGATCTGGTGCAGCTCACCGAACTGCCCCTTGTCGCGCCAGTAATCGACGAACCAGAGAACATCACCCGGACGAGTAGCCAACTGGCGTAGGTCCGTTGCGAAGAGTCCATCGACGAACTCCGCCGCATCTTCGGCCCCTAGCTTGACGGTCGCCAACCGAGCGACCTGCTCCCCGCCAAGCGGCGCTAGATGGACCACAGTTATCGCCGTAGCGTGTGGGTCTGCGCTGACGCTCGCGGATGTACCCTCTGGTGCTACGTCGTCTGCGTTCTCGGCAGACTCGTCACGCTGCGGATCTTGCCGGTCGCTTTGTATGTCTGGGAAGAACTCCTTTAGCACCTTCGTCTGGACCTTCGGGTTCCAGTCCGTCCCGCGGCAGGAGACCACAACCCGAGCACGACGCCATGCCTCCCCCAAGGTATTTCGAAGATGGGCCAGCGCGTCACGCAGCCGGAGGTTCTGCAGATCCGCTTCGTCGACCGAGTCGAGGAAGAACCATCCGGGAGTTGTGGCCTGCTTCCAGCGATCGAGGTCAGCTCCCTCCAGATGCAGCGGTCCTTTCGCGAGCTCGGCAACTTCGATGAACCAGGCGTCGTGAGTCGCGCTGAGTTCGTCCGCCTTCGCCTTAAGCTCGGTTGACTTTCCGCTCTGTGCCTCTCCCAGCACCAGCACACACTGTCGGTGCAGCAGGTCGGCCCAGCCCACCTCCTCCGAGTCTCGCTGGCCAAGATGGTGGACCAGCGCCTCGTGATCGAGCTGATCCAACCCGCTGTGAGGGCCGACGGGTAGGAAGGTTCGGTCGAGCGGGACGTAGTCGATGGTGGGCTCCTGGTACGCGCGCTTGTCAGACCGCTACTCGGGTCGGGTCCGAGTTGTCCCGCGAACGCACGCTGGATGAGCGAGCGGGACAGGTTGTTGGTCTCTAGGCTAGCCCGGCGCACGCAAGGCGACCGCCAAGTGTAAAGGGTCACGGACGCGGGAGATTGCGCAACGACAATTATTCGTACCTGGTGGGGAGAAGCAATTGTCGTCAGGCAGGAAATGCTCCAGAAAGCTCGAATCGAATCGCAGGCGTCGTGAAGCTCGACTCGAGGCCCCCAGAACATCGGATCGATTGAGCGCCAAGCATGGACGACGGGATTCCACCGCTCGGCGCCAGCATCGAGCAGCACGAACGGGCGCAGGAGGAATGAGTCCGCGCGAGGCCGCATCCGGCCGGCCACCCTCGCAAGCGAGGGATGATCCGGCCGAATTGCTTCCACTGACTGTCTCGACGCGTTCAGGTACCCCCGGAAAATGTGCTCGTTCCTGCGCGCATTTCGGGGGCACCGTTCTCTCGGTCGTCGAGACATCGAACACTCCCGAGCCTGGGCCTGATCCGCATCCGAAGACCACCCCGCCCGGCTCAATCCGAAGCCCCGGAGATCCGATGAACAGGGGGTAGACCCGTCGCGGTCTGGAGGTCGCATGACCCTGCCCACCCATCCCATTCCCACTGCCCTGCGCGCTGTACCGGCTGTCGTCGCGCTCCTGGCGTCCACGTCGGTGTACGCCGAAGGGCCCGCCGATCCCGGGCTGGATGCCCTGCGGATGCTCGGCGAGACCGACCTGTACCTCGACGTGCTCGAGGCCGACGAGACCGTCACGTTCACGGGTGGCGGACTGCTCACGGTGTACGGCGCGGGGCCCCTCGGAGCTCCGGTGGTCCTCGCGGATGGCGAGAGCCTGACCCTGCAGCCCCGACCCGATGGGAGCCCGTGGCAGCTGGCGCTCGCGGTGATCGACAACACGGTGCCCTGGGACGTGACGGTCACGGATCAGGGCGGAACCCCCCACGATGGCCGCCTGCACGCCCAGGTGTGGTCGCTGTCGACCGGGTCGTTCGGCGTGGGCGCGGCGTTCTCGGGCTCGCTGTACGCGTACGCGCCGTCTACCGGACCCAGCAGCGTGGACACCGTCGTGGAGTGGCGTGTGGACGGGCTGTCTGGCAACGACTGGGGCGTTCGGGCCAATACGGACGGGGTGTTCGGAGCCCTCGGGCGCTCGGTGCCCCTGGCTGGTGCGGTCGCGCCCCCCGAGCTCGCGATCTACCTGCATCCGCCGGAGCGGGCGACGTACACGGCCCTGGTTCCCGCGGTGTCCAACGCGCGATTCGTGGCGGACGCGACCTGTGACGACCCCGACCCGACGGGCAGCGGAGAGGTGCGGTTCACGGCGAGTGCAGAGGGGCGGTACCACGTGGTCTGCGACCTGTCTGGCGATAGCGTGCTGGACCTGTCGGACCCCGACGACCTGCACCTGACGGGCGACGCGACGGTGGGGCCGAACACGGTGGTCTGGGATGGCCTCGACTCCGATGGGCTGGTGGTCGGCGCGGGTCGGTACACCTGCGAGGTCCAGCTGACGGTGGGGGAGATCCACTTCCCCCTGGACGACGTGGAGACGGCGTACGCGGGCATGCAGATGTTCGCGGTGGAATCGGACGGATCGCGGACCTCGCTCCCGATGCACTGGGACGACACGCTGGTGGCGGGCGGTGCCGTGACGATGCCCAACGGCCAGCTGGGGCTCGTGCGCTCCGGACCCGGGGGGATGGACTCGGGGGACCCGGCACTGGGACCGGTTCCGAACGTCACCTCGCGCGCCTGGGGCAACTTCACGGGGGCCTCGCGGCTGGACGGGGCCTGGGCGGACACCTGGACGTACCGGGAACGGGCGGTGAGCGCTTCGTTCGACATCGTGGTGGATGCGGGTGCGATCGACTTCGACGGGGATGGGCTGCTGGACCGCGAAGAGACGTGCCAGACCCTGACCGACCCGCGGGAAGCGGACACGGACGCAGATGGACTGCTCGATGGAGACGAGCTCCTCACGAACCCCCTGGACGCCGACACCGACGACGACGGGCTCTCCGACGGCGAAGAGGTGTTCGGGCCCGACTGGACGGCCGCTTCGGGCGACGAGACTGAGCCGCGGGACCCCGATTCCGACGCAGATGGCCTGATGGACGGGACCGAGCGCGGGGTGACGGCTGGAATCCCGGGGACGACCACGGCAAACGGCTACACGGTGCTGGGAACGGCCTTCGGGCTGCAGGTGGACGTCGATCCGACGACGACGACGGACCCCAATGATCCGGACGTGGATCGGGATGGGCTGCTGGACGGCGCGGAGGACCTGGACGGCAACGGACGGTTCGACGGCGACCGCCCGGGCACGGCGTTCGACGAGACCGATCCGACGTCCGACGACACCGATGCAGATGGGCTGTCCGACTACCTGGAAGGCGGTGCGGGCGGGCCGGACACGGACGGCGACCAGACGATCGACGCGCTGGACACGGACGACACGACGGACACGGACGGCGACGGCATCACCGACCAGGACGAACTGGACCAGGGAACGGACCCCGAGGATGCGGACACGGACGACGACGGGATCGACGACGGGGACGAGCTGGACCAGGGCACGGACCCGACGGACGACGACACGGACGACGACGGGGTGTCGGACGGCGAAGAGGTGGACGGCGGCACGGACCCGACGGACGCGGACACGGACGACGACGGGATCGACGATGGAGACGAGCTGGACCAGGGCACGGACCCGACGGACGACGACAGCGACGACGACGGGGTGTCGGACGGCGAAGAGGTGGACGCCGGCACGGACCCGACGGACGACGACACGGACGACGATGGCATCGACGACGGGCAGGAAGGCGAGGACGGCACGGACCCGCTCTCCGAAGACACCGATGCAGACGGGCTGACCGACCTGGAGGAGCGCAACGGACCCGATGGAGACGCGGGAACGGGCGACGAGACCGATCCGCTGGATGCCGACACGGACGACGACGGGCTGATGGACGGCACGGAGCTCGAGGACGGCCTGGATCCGCTGGCAGGCGACACCGATGGCGATGGGTTGCTGGACGGCATCGAGGTCGGAGTGACCACGGTGGTTCCGTCCGGGATCTCGGTCGGGGGTGTGGTGTACCAGGGGTCGCGGGACGTGCAGCCGGATGCCGATCCGTCCACGACCACCGACCCGCTGGATCCGGACTCCGACGGCGACGGGCTGCTGGATGGCACGGAGGACGCTGATCACGACGGCGCATCGCCGGTGGCCATCGGGGGCACGGGCAGCGCGGGAGACGGCGAGTCCGACCCGAACCTCGCAGACACCGATGGAGACGGCTGGGACGATGGCGCCGAGGTCTTCGCAGGCTGTGATCCGCGGGACACCGACACGGACGACGGAGGCGTGGACGACCGCACCGAGATGTGGGTGGACGGCACGAATCCCCTCGATCCCGCAGACGACGGCGCGTTCATCGATGCCGACGGAGACGGCCTGACCGACCGCGAAGAGCAGGTGCTGGGCACGGACCCGACGGACCCGGACACCGATGACGACGGCTCCACCGATCTCCAGGAAGTGGAGGGCCCGGACGGGGTTCGGGGCAGTGCGGACGACACGGACCCCCTGGACGCGGACACCGACGACGACGGGCTGATGGACGGTGCGGAGCGCAACGGGCCCGTGCAGACCGACCCCAATGCGCCGGACACCGACGGAGACGGCCTGTGGGACGGGCTGGAGCGCGGGGTGGTTGCGCTGGTGACGCCGCGGTTCAGCCTGGGTGGGTTCTATGCGCGGGGCACGGACGGCAACGCGCCGCTGGACACCGATCCGTCGACCACCACCGACCCCGCAGCGGCGGACAGCGACGGAGACGGGCTGCTGGATGGCGAGGAGGACGCGAACGGCAACGGCGCGAGCGTGTACGTGGTGGGTGCGATGGGCACGACGGGCTCGGGTGAGAGCGACCCGAACGTCGCGGACACCGACGGGGATGGGCTGGACGACGGGCTCGAGTGGGCTCTGGGGTCGAGTCCCGTCGACACGGACACCGACGACGGCGGGGTGTTCGACGGACTGGAGGTGGACTTCGACGGGACGGACCCCACGGACCCGGGCGACGACCGCTTCGACCGCGATGGCGACGGGCTGTTCGACTACCAGGAGCGCGCGCTGGGAACCGATCCCGCCTCGCCGGACACGGACCTGGATGGCGTGTGGGACGGCGTGGAGGTGGGCTTCGACGGCTCGCTCGACGAGGTCGACACCGACCCGCTCGACCCCGACTCCGACGGCGATGGCCTGCTGGACGGGGAAGAGGACGAGGACGGAGACGGGGTGGTGGGCCCGGTGGAGACCGACCCGCTGGACCCGGACACGGATGGCGGCGGCGTCGACGACGGAGCGGAGGTGCTGGAGGACGGCACCGATCCGCTGGACCCCACCGACGACCTGCCTCGAAACGGAGAGGTCCCGCTGCGCGAGCCGGGGGCGTTCCACGGCGGCTGGGTGGGCTGTTCCACGACCGTGAGCCCGCACGCGCCCGTCTGGGCGGGGGTGTTCGCAATCGGACTGTTGCTGACGCGGGTGCGTCGGCGTGATGGAGGTGCGTGATGCTCGGCCTGTCTGTGGGCTCTGCCCTGATCTCCTTGAGCGTCATCAGCTCCCTGGCGTTGGCCCAGGACCCCACGCCCGTCGCTCCGGAGCCCGCCAACCCGGCGTCTCCCGCGGCGAACGGGCAGCTGTTCCGACCCAGCATCGACAGCGTGCACACGCTGTGGACCGACGACTCGCATCGGTCGCCGTTCGGCCAGGTGCACGTGCGGGCGCTGCTCCACTACGCCAACCGACCGGTGGTGTTCGTGGAGCCCGACGGGGACGTGACGCCGTACGTGAAGGACGTGCTGCAGCTGTCGACCCAGGCGAGCTTCTCGGCAGGGCCGGTTCGGTTGGGGCTCGACGTCCCGGTGTTCTTGAGGTCCGGCGGGATCGAAGGGGGCGAGACGGGGCTCGGAGACGTGGGGCTGGAGGGTCGGGTCTCCGTGCTCGATGGGGGTCGAAAAGCCCTCGGAGTCGCGGTGATCGGACGCACGACATTCCCGACCACGACGGTCGCGGCATCGGTGGGCAGTCGCGGCCTGACCTGGGAGCTCACGGGCGTGCTCGACAAGCGCTTCGGACCCGTGCTGGTCGCGGTGAACGCGGGGACGCGCGGGGTTCCGGAAGCCCGGCTGGACAACTTCGAGTGGGCCGACCACTTCGTCGGACGGTTCGGCGTGGGGTGGGGGATCACCGACCATGCCGGGGTCTCTCTGGATGTGGGCGCGAACGTGCCGTATGCCGGGCTGATCAGCGCCAGCACGCCCGCCGAGGCGATCGTGGGCGGCTACGGCCGGCTGGCCGGGAACCTGGTGCTCCGCGGAGGGGTCGGGTCGGGGCTGACGACGGGCTACGGCGCGCCGCGCTACCGCCTGGTGAGCGGCCTCTCGTGGGAGCCCGAGCGACGTCCGGATGCCGACTCGGACGGCATCGAAGATCGCGACGACGACTGTGTGCACGTGCCCGAAGACCTGGACGGCTACCAGGATCTGGACGGGTGTCCGGACGCCACCGAGGTGCGGGTGACCCTGTTGTCCGACGGCGAGCCGGTCGCGGGTCGGTGGTCTGCGCGCGCCGTCGATGGAGGGACGGACGCCGAGCAAGGAGGTCAGACGGACGCGCTGGTGGGCCTCGCCGCGGGAGAGTGGGTGATCGAGGCGTTCGCGCCGGGGTTCTCGGATGCATCGGTCGCGGTGGTCGTCCCGGGGGGCCCGCGTCACGAGGTGACGATCGACGTCGAGCCTCTGGATCTGCCGACCCAGCTGGCGGTCCGGATCACCGACGACACCGGAACCCCCATCCAGGGCGCATGGTGGTCGATGACGTCGGGTGAGGACGTGGTCCAGCAGGACAGCACGGCTCCCGTCCCGGTCCAGCCGGGTCGATTGCAGGTCGAGGCCCACGCCGAGGGCTACCGGACGGCCCGGCAGACGGTCGAGGTCGCGTCGGGCGACACGGGCACGGCCTTGTTCGTGCTGACGCCCGCGCGAGCGCTGGTGACCCGGGAGCGCATCGAGGTGAAGGACTCGATCTACTTCGAGACGGGGCTGGCGGTGATCAAGCCCGAGTCGTACGACCTTCTGGACGAGGTGGCAGAGGTGCTGGTGGAGCACGACGAGCTGCTGCGGATCCGCATCGAGGGCCACACCGACAGCCGGGGAGACTTCGAGTACAACCGGCAGCTGTCGGCGGATCGAGCACGCGCGGTGCTGGACTACCTGGTGCAGCGCGGCGTAGCCGAAGAGCGCCTGCAGTCGGTCGGGTTCGGCGAGTGGCATCCGCTGGTCGAGGGGGATGGCGAGGAGGCCTGGTCGATCAACCGGCGGGTGGACTTCTTCGTCCTGGATCGCGCGGACTGACGGGTGACGAGGAGCGGGCCGGTATGCTGGCCCGTGCCTCGCTCTTCCGAGATGACGCCCGGCCGCCGTGCGCTGGTGATGACCGCGCTCGTGATGGCCGGCGAAGCCGTGTTCGTGCTGCCGTTCGTGCTTCCCCGCGTGTTCCGGCCCACCGTGCTGGACGCGCTGGGCATCGACAACACGCAGCTGGGCGCGGCGTTCAGCCTGTACGGCCTGGTGGCGATGGTGTCGTACTTCCTGGGCGGGCCGCTCGCCGACCGGTTCCCGACCCGCTGGATGATGGCGCTCGCCCTGTTCTCGACGGGCGCTGCCGGGCTGTACTACGCGAATCTGCCCGGTGCGGCCGGCCTGGTGGGGCTGTACGGCGTGTGGGGTGCGACCACCATCCTGCTGTTCTGGGCCGGGCTGCTGCGCGCGACGCGGGAGTGGGGCGGCGATGCGGCGGAAGGCCGGGCGTACGGGCTGCTGGACGGCGGGCGGGGGTTGTGTGCGGCCCTCCTGTCGACCGGGGCCACGGCGTTGTTCGCGGTATGCCTGCCGGATGCCGAGAACGCGACCTTGCAGGCCCGGCAGGAGGCGCTGCGGATGGTGATCCTGGTGGCGTCGGGGTTCACCGCAGCCACGGGGGGCATCCTGCTCGCCGTGATGCCGCGTTCCGAGGCTCGACCCGCCGAAGGGCCCCGCTGGACGGCCGATGCGCTGGTCGACCTCGCGAAACGCCCGGCACTGTGGCTCCAGGCCGTGATCGTGGTGTGTGCGTACGTGGGCTACAAGGGCACGGACGATCTGTCGCTGCTGGTGAAGGACGTGCTGTCCTACGACGACGTGCGAGCGGCCTCGGTCGGCACCCTGGCGTTCTGGGTGCGGCCGGTGGCGGCGGTGTGCGCGGGGTTCTGTGCGGACTGGTTCGGGGGCTGGCGCACGGTGGCGGTGTCGTTCGCGCTGCTGATGGTGAGCGAGCTGTTGGTGGTGGCCGGCGCGGTCTCGATGTCGTCTGCGGCGTTGTTCGTGGCGATCCTCAGCACGTGCGTGGGGGTGTACGCCCTGCGCGGCGTGTACTTCGCGCTGTTCCGCGATGCGGCGGTTCCGATGGCCTACACGGGCACGGCTGTCGGAATCGTCAGTGTGGTCGGGTACACGCCAGACGTGTTCTTCGGCCCGCTGATGGGCTGGGTGCTCGATCGGAAGCCCGGCGCTGCGGGGCACCTCGATCTGTTCCTGCTGCTGGCGCTGTTTGCGGCCGTGGGGCTGGTAGCGACGCTCGGCTTCGCCTGGGTGATGCGGACGAAGGCGTCGACGCGATCAGCGGATCAGTTGTAGCGGTTCTTCTCGAACCAGCGGGTGCCGATCATGGTCAGGCCGATGTAGCTCGCCGCGGCCAGGATGGAGAGCATCGCGGCCCCCAACCAGGTGCGTGCACCGGGCAGCATCACGGCCAGCAGGTAGATGCCGAAGAAGCCCACGGGTGCGAGGGCCACCGCGAGGGTGAACCCACCGCCGAGCTGCGGTTCGGCGGGGATGGGGCGTTGGGGGATGGGTTCGGGAGCGGTGGGTTCGGGTTCCTGGCTCGACATGAGAGCCTCCTGCACACAACGTATCGGTCGGCGACGCTCGAGCGACGGGGTGCATCGATTTCCACCACCCCCGGCCGACGGCGCGCAGGTGGCGTACCGTGTGGACGGATTGGTCGAGAGGAGTGCCGTGCTGGGAAGGGGGTCGCCGAGCATCGTGTGGGTGGGCGCGCTGCTGTGTGCCGGGGTCGCCACGTGGTTCGGGGCCCCCACCACCGCCACCAGCTGGGCGGGTCGGCCACAGGGCGCGTCTGGCCGCACGGTGGCGGACTGTCAGGAGTGTCATGCCGAGATCGTCTCGTCCTGGCGGGCCTCTCGACATGCTGTCGCCGCAACCAACCCGACGTTCCGGGCCTCCTGGGAGCACTGGCCGAACGGCTGGTGTCTGACGTGCCACGCTCCCGACCCCGCACAACAGACCGCGCTGGTGGGCCGGCCGGCTCGACCGGGCGTGCTCGAGAAGGTGGTGGACGCGCCTCCCGCGGTGGACGGAGTGGACTGCGGGACGTGCCACGGCCGGTCGGGTCCGATCCGGGTCGCAGGGACGCCCGGTGCGGCGGCCCAGGCGGTGCACGACCTGGTCGAGGACCCCTCGCTGACGGATGGGAGCCGCTGTGCGGACTGCCACGAGTTCCGGTTCCAGCGACACGATGTCCGGGGCCGCATCGCGTACGGCGACACCCTGGCCCAGTCCACGTTCACCGAGTGGCGCGCCTGGCAGACCGAGACCGGCGACCCCCGGGGATGTGTGGACTGCCACCTGGGCGAGACGCACGTGCTGGCGGGGGCCCACGACGCGGAGCGGGTCCGGCGGACCGTCCAGATCGCGTCGATTGCGGGACCGGACCGCGACACCTTCGTGTTGACGGCCCCGGATGCGGGGCACGCCGTGCCCACGGGCGACCCGTTCCGACGCATCGAGCTGTGGGCGTGCGCGACGGAGGCCTGCGAAGACCCCGTGGTGCTGGTGAAGCTGCGGCGCACCCTGTCGCGCACCGAGACCAGCTGGGCGGACGCCCGCGACACCCGGATTCCGGCGGGGGGTGCTGCCCGGGTGGAGGTCCTGCACGCGGAGCAGTCCACCGGGCAGACGGATCGGAGCCTGGCGACGCGGGGGCCTGCGCATCCGCACTGGCGTTGGGTGTGGCGACATGGTGAAGCGCGCTTCGAGTCCGGGCTTCCCCCCGATGAAGTGGGGTACGCTCTGGCCGCCGGTCGCTGGCCCATCCCCTGACCCCCCCGCCGATGGCCCGACTGACACGGAGGAATCATGCGTACCCCCCTGAAGACCACCGTACTGGCGGGCCTGTTGCTGCCCTCTCTCGCGTTCGCGGGGTCGCTGTCGATCGACATGGATGGCGACGGCAAGCCCGAAGAGGTGCGCTACGACCAGGCGTCGGGCGAGGTGACGATCGGGAAGAAGCTCACGATCCCCTGCGACGGAATGCCCTGTGTGATCGAGGCGCACGACATCACGAGCGCCGACGAAGCCCGGCAGCTCGAGGTGTGCAGTGCAGGGCCGCGCGACGACACGTACTGCTACCTGTACAGCGTGAAGGCCGGCAAGATCGTGCGTCACGACCGGGATCTCGGCGAGGAGAAGGACTACGGCGCCGCGGACCTCCGGACGTCCGGCAACGGCATCGTGCTGGCGGTCGACACCTACCGATACCGGCTGTACGAGCGGGTCGAGAAGTGGAAGCTGAAGGGCGACCGGCTCGTGGAGACGCGTCAGCCGCTCTACCTGGCGAAGACCCCGCAGAAGCTGCACGTCGACCGCACGTTCAAGCTCCTCCACGCGCCCGGGAGCAGCGAGGTGGTGGCGAACACCCGGCCCGACAGCGACATCCTGGTGCTGGGCGAGCACGGCGACAAGGACGGGTTCCTGCTGGTGCGGCTGTCGTCGGGGGTCTCGGGATTCGTGTACTACGAGGACCTGATCAAGGCCTCCAACGCGTACATGCAGACCATGGCGGCGGGTTGACGGTCCGGCGCGAAGCGCCCGCTGAAGCGGTGTCGCGGCGGGTCCGCCCCGTTGCGGGCGGCCCTGCAGGCGGTTGCACTCCGATGCGGTTCCTCTCCTCGAACGCCGACGACCGCGCGAGCGCCCGACGATCCGTTCCCAGGGCGGGCCCGGTCCTCCACACATGACCAGGACGTGTCGACTCGCTGTGGCAGGTGTTCTCGGGGGGCTGCTCGGGGCCTCCAGCGGGTGTGCACCGCTCGAAGACGACCGTCAGTCGTTCCTCGTGGACCAGCTCATCCTCGACAATCAGCGGTGGATGACCCGGAACCCCGAGCTGCTCCGCGCGAAGTACCGCCGGATGGCAGCGGACCCGTACGACTTCATGCGGGCGACGGCCACGGTGAACGCGGTGGACTGGACGCGGGCGGGCTCGGACCGGCTGCCCACGCAGTTCATGACGATTCGGGGCACCGAGGAGACCCTGCTGGCCGGCGACCCGCACCCGGAGAACATCGGTGTGCATCGACCCACCACCGGGCCGGTCCTGGTGATGGAGGTGAACGACCTGGATGGGGCTGGCTACGGTCCGTATCTGTGGGACGTTCGCCGGGCGATGCAGGGGCTGGGGGTGTTGCTGACCGAGGCGGGGTGCGTGGATGCGTGTCTGGAAGACGGGCTGACGCAGTACGCGGAAGGCTACGTGGCGGGGATTCAGCGCGGTGGGCCCCAGAGTGCCTACGGGCCGGACACGGCGGCTCCGCAGATCACCCGCGACCTGCTCGACAACGCCACCGAGGATGGTCTGGCGCGGTCGGTGTTCTCGGAAGAGACGGAGCTCGGTGCGGACGGAGTGCGCCGCTTCGTGATCGACCGAGCGCTGGTGGAGGACCGGGGCGATCTGCTGCCCACCCCCGACGAGGCCCAGCAGCTCGGGCGTCTCGAGGGGTTCGTGCGGGATCGGTACGGTGTACGCGTGCTGGATTCGGTGCGTCGCTACGGGCGCGGCGTCGCGTCGATGCCCGCGATTCGCTACGCGTTGCTGGTCGATCAGGGGCAGGACGGGGATGCCGACGACCGGCTGGTTCAGCTGCGCGAGGTGGTCGATCCGCTGCCGCTTCCTGGCTGGAGGCCCTTGTTGGACGGGGGCTTCGAGAACAACGCCGAGCGGGTGGTGCGGGCCAGTCGGCTGCTGTGGTCGCGGCCCGATGCCGACCCCGACCTGGGGGCGCGCTCCGACGGGACGATGACCTTCAAGATCACGTCGCTGTCGGGCTGGTTCGAGGGGTTCGAGCACGACCGCATCCTGGGTCGGGTGGTGGATGGTCGGTTCGACCGGGATGCGCTGATGGAGTGGTCGGCGTGGCTGGGCCTGCACCTGGCGTCCGTGCACGACCGGGCACCCACCCGAGCAGGAGACGAGGCGGGTGTGGCGATCCGTGCGGACCTCGTGGGTCGCGAGGAGGCATTCGTGGCCGAGCGGGTCGCAGATGCGGTGGCGTCGGTCGAGGGGAGTTACCGCGACCACCGACTGTTCCTGGGAGCGCTGGACCGCCTGGGGCCTGACCTGGGAGCCCCTCGATGATCCTCGCGCTGCTGCACACTGCACTCGCCATCGAGGGCCCCGCGATGGGCGCCGATCCGCAAGAGAAGCGGTTGTTCGTGCGCGCCGAGATCGCGGGCCGGGCGTTCGCCATCCTCCCGGAGAGCGGCGTCTCGAGGGGGTTCGCACTGCCGCGATCGCGCGTGGGTGCCCAGATCTTCGGGCCGTACGGCGCCAGCGCCCGCCTGGTCACGGTGGGGTCCCGCACGGGGGGTGCCAATGGCTACATCGGGGTGGACGGCGAGGCGTTCGTGCCCCGCATCCAGCTCGCCGAAGCCCGCTGGGACGCACCGGGCGTGGGGTTGAGCCTGGCGGGGGGCATCGTCGACGACATCTGGGTGGGCACGCACCAACCGGAGTGGGGGCATCCCGAGATGGCGGGGACGCCCACCCTGTCGAACCGCATCCTGGACCGCGCGGACATGGGGGGCTGGGTGTCGTGGACGGCTCCCGAGAACCGGTTCTCGGCGAGTGTGTCGGTGACCAGCGGCGAGGGGGAGACGCGTCGGGAGCGCAACAACGGGGTGGACGTCGCGGCGATGGTCACGGTGCGTCCCTGGGTCAGCGACTCGATGCGCGTCACGGTCCGTGCCTACGGGCGCGAAGGCAGCCGGGGTGCTGTACAGGCCCGCAACCACAGGCTCGGTGGGTCGGCACGCCTCGATCACACCTACGTGGCCGTGTCCGCGATGGCCATGGCCGGCTGGGGCAGCAACCAGGCGGATGGCTCTCTCGAACCGCTGCTGGTCGCCGGCTATGCGCGCACGGCGATGGATCTGCCGTTCGTGGGGTATGCGCGGTTCGACTACCTTCTCGCAGACCGGGGCAACGCCGGGACGGCGACACAGGTCGTCCGGCTGGGCGGGGGGCCGCGACTTCCGCTGAAGGGGGATGCGCCGTTCTGGCTGACGGCGGGCTGGGAGGGCACGCGCAACGGTCCGGCAGCGGGGCCGGTCGCAGGCGTTCCCACGGGGTCCGACCAGGTGTTCCTGCAGCTGTCGTGCGACCTGCGCGCGAACGTGCCGCTGGAGAAGTGATGCGATTCCTCCCTCTGATGCTGGTCGCGTGCAGTGGCGCCGTTCCACCGGGGTCGCCCGACAGTCCCATCGACACGGACGGAGATGGGTGGACGCCCCTGGACGGGGACTGCGACGACACCGATCCGGCCGTGAACCCGGACGGGGTCGATGTTCCGGGAGACGGCCTCGATCAGGACTGCATCGGAGGCGATGCCGAGACGCTGACGTCCCGGGGGCTGGAGCCCGGCGATCTGGTCCTGACCGAGATCCAGAAAGACCCCATCGGAGTCGACGCCGCCGCCGGAGAGTGGATGGAGCTTCGGAACGACCTGGACGTCGCGGTGGATCTGAACGGGCTGATCCTCCGAAACGAAGACGCAGACACGGTGCAGATCGACGCGAGTGTGGTGGTGGAGCCGGGTGCGTACGTGGTGCTGGGTGCGGTGGCCGATCCGCTCCTGAACGGCGAGGTCGAGCTCGATCACGCCTACGGCACGAACCTGAGAATCGCCAATGCCAGCGGGTCGATCGAGGTGTTGGGCCGCGGGAACACCGTGATCGCCGGCCTGTCGTGGGACCCCGCCTTTCCGGATGTGGACGGACGCACGATGCAGCGCAGCGTCGATGCGACCGGAGACCTCGCTTCGGACTGGTGCATCGGGCTGTCGGTGTACGGCATCGGCGGCTGGGGAACCCCGGGTGCTCCGAACTACGCGTGTACGGACGTGGGCGATGCCCTGCCGCTGATCGACGTGCTGGAAGGCGAGCTCGTGATCACCGAGATCATGAAGGACCCTCTGGCGGTCGACGGGGCGTTCGGGGAGTGGGTCGAGATCCGGAACGACGCGCCGTCAGCCGTCGACCTGCTGGGCCTCGAGCTGGTCGACGAAGAAGGGGAGGGCATCCAGATCGAGCAGCCATACCGCCTGGAGGCCGGTGGGTACGCCGTGTTCGCCGCGAGTGACGACCCGGGCCTGAACGGCGGGTTGCCCGAGGTGGTGGCGGCCTGGGGAATCGCGTTCTCGCTGCGCAACAGCGAAGACGAGGTCACGCTGCGCTTCGGCACCCGGGTGTTCGACACGGTGATCTACGACAACGGCGACACCTTCCCGGACCCCGAGGGGGTCAGCTTCGGCACGTCGCCGGGGGTGGGGGCTGCGGACAACGACGCGGGTGCCGCATGGTGTGAAGCGACGCAGGCGTACGGGGACGGCGACCTCGGGACGCCGGGCGGCCCGAACGGAGTGTGTCCGTAGTCTCGGTGATCCCTGCGAACACGACGGGGACGATGACGCGAACGCCCGTCGTGGTCGTCGGTCGTGGTCGTCGGTCGTGGTGGAGGTGGTGGGTCGTCCGCGAAGCGCAGCGCTGCTCCGAACATTTGTGTTGCAACGACGGGCGATTCCGCCAGAAGAGACCTGTGAAACCTGGATCAGCGCAAGGTCGCCACGGAGTCACGGAGCACACCGAGGATTTCACGGAGCAATCACGCGAGACAAATCGGCCAATTATGAACTGTGAATCTGGATTGTTCTCCGGTATTCGGCACCTCGTTCATCGGCCATCAGACATCGACGAAACACGTCGAACACCCCGTGTTCATGGGAGCGCTGGCGCTCTGAGGCTCTGACGACGCGGTCTACCAGCATGCCTTCGCCGATCGACCCGCTCGCAATACCGAGCCTCCGTCGTCCGCTGTGACTCTGTGCGTGTGCCCGAGCCTCTCCAGCAGCCACTCCCGCACGTCGACCCCACCTGTCTTTGTAGACCACCTGGGCGGCGGGGCCAGCGATTTCGCCAGGCGGATTCGGGCGCACGCACAGAGACGCAGCGGACGAACATGGCCGAACAGGCCGAGCGGACCAATCGGGGGAGGCCCCGCCGGAGACAGCGTCGTCAGAGCCTCAGAGCGCGAACAGCCCTGCGAACACGACGGGAACGATGACGCGAACGCCCGTCGTGGTCGTCGGTCGTGGTGGAGGTGGTGGGTCGTCAGCGAAGCGCAGCGCTGCTCCGAACATTTGTGTTGCAACGACGGGCGATTCCGCCAGAAGAGACCTGTGAAACCTGGATCAGCGCAAGGTCGCCACGGAGTCACGGAGCACACCGAGGATTTCACGGAGCAATCACGCGAGACTAGTCAGCCAATTATGAACTGTGAATCTGGATTGTTCTCCGGTGTTCTTTTCGGCGTTCATCGGCCATCAGACATCGACGAAACACGTCGAACACCCCGTGTTCACGGGGGCGCTGGCGCTCTGAGGCTCTGACGACGCTGTCTACCAGCATGCCTTCGCCGATCGACCCGCTCGCCATACCGAGCGTCCGTCGTCCGCTGTGACTCTGTGCGTGTGCCCGAACCTCTCCAGCAGCCACTCCCGCAGGCCGACCCCACCTGTCATTGTGGACCACCTGGGCGGCGGAGCCAGCGATTCCGGCAGGCGGATTCGGGCGCACGCACAGAGACGCAGCGGACGAGCATGGCCGAACAGGCCAAACGGACCAATCGGGGGAGGCCCCGCCGGAGACCGCGTCGTCAGAGTCTCAGAGCGCGAACAGTCCTGCGAACACGAGAGGCTCGATGACGCGAACGTCCGTGGTGGTCGTCGGTCGGGGTGGAGGTGGTGGGTCGTCGTCTGGTCCGAGAGGTCGCCCGCCTCTCGACGCGCATGCTGACGCCTCAGTCCTGCGCCGCCATCGCGTCTTCGCCCATCGCCTGCTGCCGGACCTCCAGCCGTCGGTCGAGCCCGGGTGGGTCGACGTCTTCGGAGATCAGCGGGAGCATCGACGTACAGGTGGCGTTGTTGCACCGCATCGAGACCGACAGCTCGGATCCGAACTCGGACTCGAAGTCGTTCACCAGCCCGACCACGGCCTCGGAGCTGCGCTGACCCTGGGTGTAGTCGATGCGCATCAGGCAGGGGTATTCCGAGCAGTCGAACTGCCCGAGCGTCAGGCCATCGCGGCCCTCCACCGCCGTGCTGGCCCAGGACTCGACCTCGTCGGCCCAGCGATCGAGGGTGGGATCCCACTCGATGGGGACGGCTCCGTAGAGCTGCAGCTGGCCGCGGAGCACCTGCCGCTGGGCCTCGCAGGACTCCAGGGTCTGGGGAGCCTCGTCTTCACGGGGCAGTGGCACGGGCGGGATGTGGGGAACATCGGGGACCTCGGGGGCCACGGGCGATGGCGCCGGAGGCTCTGCTTCGGCCACTGGGGGTGGCTCGAGCAGGGTGGGTGCGGTTCCACTGGGGTCCGAGGACTCCGGGGGAAGGGGGACGGACCCCGACGAGCCAAGCATCCATCCCGCACCCAATCCGAGCACGCCTCCCGCCACCAGTCCAATCACGCCGTTCTGCATGGTCCTCCTCGAACCTTCTGTAACGACATGTCCGGATGGAGTGGCCCCTGACCGGCATCCACATCCCCCGGGGTACGCTCGACTACGAGCTCGGGTGGATCGGGGCCGGTGGCATGCAGCAGCTGTCGATCTCCGGGATTCCCGCGCTGTTCGTCGTTCGTGCGGACGGCACCGTGGCCGAGATGATCAGGGCTACGGGACGAACGACACGCGGCTGGAGAGGGCGCTCGACCGCGTGCTCGCGGAGCGTGACTGACCAGGCGGCAGGGATCGGTCCGGCGTAGGGAAAGTGGGTCGTCGTGGTGGATCCGGATGCGGCGTCCTGCTACTGAATGAATCTTCATTCATAGGTTCCCTTCTACTTCAGGAGTACGCCGTGGACGTGTACCAGCCGCCGCTCGACGACATTCGCTTCAACCTCGAGGTGTTCGGCTACCCCGAGCGGATCGAGACCCTCGACAAGTTCTCGGACTTCGACCTCGACACTTCGATGGCGATGCTCGAGGAGTACAGCAAGTTCTGCGTCGAGGTGCTCAAGCCGATCAACGGGTCCGGCGACAAGGTGGGTGTGAAGTACGACCCCGCCGACCAGTCCGTCACCATGCCCGACGGCTTCAAGGAGGCCTACGCGGGCTTCTGCGAGAACGGCTTCACGGCACTGCCCTGGGAACCCGAGCACGGCGGGATGGGCGCGCCGTTCGTCCTCTCCACCCTGGCCGGCGAGATCCTGATCGCCACCAACAAGTCGTTCAGCATGTGTACCGGGCTCACCGCCGGGCTGATCGACGCGCTCGAGGCCTACGGCACCGACGAGCAGAAGGAGACGTACCTGCCCAAGTTCATCAGCGGCGAGTGGGCGGGCACCATGTGCCTCACCGAGCCCCAGTGCGGCACCGATCTCGGGCTGATCACCACCACCGCCACGCCCACGGACGACGGCGCCTTCACGCTCACCGGCACCAAGATCTGGATCACGTTCGGCGAGCACGACATGACCGACAACATCGTGCACCTGGTGCTCGCGCGGCTTCCCGACGCGCCGCAGGGCATCAAGGGGATCTCGGCGTTCCTCGTGCCGAAGTTCCTGGAAGACGGCACCCGCAACCCCATCTTCTGTGGCAGCACCGACCACAAGATGGGCATCCACGCCTCGCCCACCTGCGTGATGAACCTCGAAGAGGCGAAGGGCTGGATGGTGGGTGAGCCCCACCGCGGCATGCGCGCGATGTTCGTGATGATGAACGCCGCTCGTCTCAACGTGGGCATCGAGGGCGTCGCGCTCGGCGAAGCCGCGTACCAGGCGGCACTCGCGTTCGCGAAGGACCGTCGCCAGAGCCGCAGCCTCGACCCCAAGAAGGTCGATCGCGACGAGCCCGCAGACAACATCCTGGTGCACCCGGACGTCCGGCGGATGCTGCTGAACGTGAAGTCCACCAACGAAGGCCTGCGCGGCCTCGTGGCCTGGATCTCGCTCAACTACGACCTCATGCATCACGGAAAGGAAGAGGAGCGCGAGAAGGCCGAGGACCTGGTGGCGCTGCTCACTCCGATCATCAAGAGCTACGGGTCGGAGCAGGGCTTCAACAACGTCAGCGAGTCGATGCAGGTGATGGGCGGCGCCGGCTACACGCAGGACTGGCCGGTCGAGCAGTACATGCGCGACGTCCGCATCGCGATGATCTACGAGGGCACGAACCACATCCAGGCGCTCGATCTGGTGGGTCGCAAGCTCCCGATGCACGGCGGCCGTCTGATGCGCACGTTCGCGGGCGAGATCACCGAGCTCATCCGCGAGTGCAGCGGCGACGAGCGGATGAAGCCGTTCATCGACCCCCTCAAGGTCGAGAGCAAGCGCCTGAACACGACCACGATGGAGATGGGGGCCGCGGCGTCCCAGGACCACGAGGTGGTCGGGGCCGTGGCCAGCAACTACCTCAACCAGTTCGCGCTGGTCACCCTGGCCTACATCTGGGCCAAGCAGGCCAAGGCCGTCATCGACCGCGACGAGAGCGACCCGCATCGCCGGGCCAAGCTCCAGAGCGCCCGCTTCTTCTTCGAGATGAAGCTGCCCGAGGCCGAGCTCTTCGCCAACAAGGTGAAGGTGGGCAAGGGCCCGATGATGGACGCCGATCCGGACCTGTTCTAGATGTCCCCGGCGCAAATGCCAACCCGGTCCTCGAGGTCCCAGGCGGTCCGTCCACTTGCGCTCGGGGACGTCGGATATGCCCGATATACCTCGACCCCGGCGCTTCGCGGACGAACCACCTGGAACCACGATCACCGAGTCGTCATTCACGCCGGGGACATCTAGTGGCGATACCGGCCGGCGTGACCCCCGAGGTTCCGGTGCCGGGGCAGGAGTCGGTGTGGGACTACCCGCGTCCGCCGCGCATCGAGCCCACGTCCAGGCTGCTCGAAGTAGAGCACGCCGGCGTGGTGCTCGCGAAGACCACGAACGCGCTGCGGGTGCTCGAGACCAGCCACCCCCCCACGTACTACCTGCCCATGGCCGACGTGCGAGCCGATCTCTTGAGAGACGCGTCCAGGCGGACGCTCTGCGAGTGGAAGGGCGGAGCCGCCTACTGGGACGTCGTGATCGGCGATCAGGTCGTCGAAGAGGCCGCCTGGCACTACCCGGGAGCGGGTCCGCTGCAGGGCCACGTGGCGTTCTACGCCGACAAGCTCGACGCATGCCGCGTAGACGGCGAGGTCGTGCGTCCTCAGGAGGGCGGCTTCTACGGCGGGTGGATCACGTCCCACGTGGTGGGGCCGTTCAAGGGGCCGCCCGGCACGCGGTTCTGGTGAGCCTCCCGTTCACCGGTTGACGTTCACAGTCGCGAGCGGGCATCCACAGGTGGAGCGCGGGGGTGAACATCTGGTGGTTGCTGACGGGGTCTGCGTTCGGGCAGGTGATCGGGGTGGTCGATGCCGCCTCGTCACCGGTGGTCCACACCTGCGGAGGCCAGCCCCCGGTCGCCGAGCTGACGGGCATCGCATCCAACACCGAGCTGCGGATCAGCGACCTCATCAGCACGGGCGAGATCGACCGCGCCGTGGTGTTTCCGGCGGGCGTGCAGACCCCCGTGCTGGAAGACCTGCTGCCGTACCCCATGCTGTGGGTCACCGCCCGGCCCGGTGAAGCGTTCGCCGATCCGGAGGCCCTCGGCGACGTGCTCGCCGACTACGTCCTGATGGGCGGCGGTCTCGTGGTGGCTGGCGCTCCTCTGGATCCCTCCGGGCCCGCTGGCCTCCAGGGGAACCTCCTCGTGTTCGACCTGCTGCCGGTCGATCTCGCAACTGCCACGCCGGCCACGACGGAGTTCGTCGAGCTCCGGGTCGACTCCGATGCCTGGCATGCCTACGGCGCCGAGACCGCACTCTCCGGCGGCACGATCTGGCACCTCGGAGGGCTGCAGACCCGCGAGAACGCCGAGATCGGGATGAGCTGGATTCGTGCCGACGGCTCCGAGGCCCCCGCCACGGTCGTGCTCCGCGAACCCGCCGACGGGCCGGGCACTGCCATTCTGAACGCCGACCCGGACACGTTCTTCGCACTCCCGAATCGCCCGATCACAGCGGGCCTGTTGCGCACGGCCCTCGGACGCCACGAGCGGCCCGCCTCCCATTGTTCGGTGGTGGGCATCATCGAGCAGGACCTGAACTGCAACGGGCTCGATGTCTCCGAGGAGTCGTCGTTCGACCCCACGCTGCCGGACTGCGACCCCGATCCGGGCTCCGAATACCCCGAATCGGTCGATCGGTACTACCTCTACCACGAGTACGGGTGCGAGCTGGAGATCTCCGGGCTCGACGGCGACGAGGACGGGTTCGGGTACGGACTGGTGACCACGCCCATCGCCGGGTCGTTCTTCGCCGAGTGCGACAACTGCCCCGCCACGCCCAACCCCGAGCAGTGGGATGCCGACTGCGACGGGTTCGGCGACCTGTGTGACGTGTGTCCTCTCGACCCGTTCCCTGCTCCGTGCTCTCCGGAGTGTGGACTGATCTTCGCAGACTGGGACGAAGACGGGATCGAGGACGGGTGTGATGCCTGCCCGTGCACTCCGAACGGCCCCCAAGACTCCGACGAGGACGGGATTCCAGACAACTGCGACGTGTGCCCGTTCCTCCCAGGCAACAGCCAGGTGGACAGCGATCTGGACGGGCGCGGAGACGACTGCGACAACTGTCCCGACCTCCCGACCGAGGTGGAGGAGCTGGACAGCGACCAGGACGGTCTGGGCGACGCCTGTGATGTGTGCCCGCTGCTCGACGAGTTCTCGATCGACACCGACGGCGACGGGGTGGGCGACCTGTGCGACCTGTGCCCGACGGTGATCGATCCGCTCCAGGAGGACCGCGACGCCGACGGGCTCGGGGACTTCTGCGACAACTGCCCGAGGGTCGCCAACATCGACCAGATCGACACCGATGCAGATGGCTTCGGAGACGCCTGTGACCGATGCCCGGACCTGTTCGAGAACCAGCAGTCCGACATCGACGACGACGGACTGGGAGACCTGTGCGATCTGTGCCCGGAGGTGCCCGACCCCGACCAGATCGATGCCGATGGGGACGGCTACGGCAACTTCTGCGACCCCTGCCGCTTTCAGGTTCCGCCGTTCGGCCCGATCCACTTCGACGACGACGACGACGGGGTGGGGAACATCTGCGACAACTGCCTGAACACGCCGAACTTCGATCAGGCCGATGCCGATCTGGACGGGAAGGGGGATGCGTGCGACGACGTGGCGCTCCGCGGCGGAGGGCAGTGCAATACGCTCGTGGGAGCGGGGCTCTCGCCCTGGATGGTCGCGATGGGCGTGCTGATCCTGGGAATGCGGCGGAGGTCGGTCGAACTTCGGGTGTGAACCGGATATGAACAACTCCTGAACAATTCATGACTCCCAGGAGGCGCTGTGTTCGGTTGGCTGTTCGGTGATCCCGTCTCGCGACTCGAGAAGAAGTACAAGGCCGCGCGCGAGAAGGCCGAGAAAGAGCTCGCGCGCAGCGGCGACCGCGCGAAGCACGCCGAGCTGCTCGCCGAGGCCGAGAAGATCGGCGACGAGCTGGACGCGCTCCGAGCCCGGGCAGAGGCCTAGGTATGGCATCCGAGAGCCGGTGGAGACGTCTGGCTCGCCTGGGAGGCCTGACCACGAAGATGACGGGGTTCGGGGTCCGCGACCGGTTGTTCGGCACCTCGGAGGCTTCGAAGACCGAAGCGGCCCGAGAGCTCGCCGCACGGCTGTCGAAGCTCAAGGGTGCGGCGATGAAGGTGGGCCAGCAAGCCTCGCTGATGGCGAGCGCCATGGACCTGCCCGAAGACGTCCAGGTGGCCCTGCAGACCCTGAACAAGGATGCCGAGCCGGTCCCCTGGTGGACGGTCCAGGACATCCTGCTCCGCGAGCTCGACGACCATCCCGAAGACGTGTTCGCGACGCTCGACCGCGAGCCCCTCGGTACCGCGAGCCTGGCTCAGGCCCACGCCGCGACGCTCCACGATGGCGGGCGTGTCGTGGTGAAGGTGCTCCATCCGGGCGTGCTGGAAGGGCTCGATGCCGATCTGCTCGCGCTACGGGCGGTGCTGGCCGGCGGACGCCTGGTGGGTCGGCAGGACAAGGAGCTGAAGGGCATCCTGGCCGAGGTCGAAGAGCGCCTGCGCGAAGAGGTCGACTACCTCCAGGAGGCCGCGAACCTCGAGGTGTTCTCGGCGCTCTACGAGGGCGATTCCCGGGTGGTGATGCCCGCGCCTCACGTCGATCTGTGCACCAGGCGGGTCCTGGTGCTCGACCGCATCGAGGGCGTGCCCATCGAGCAGTTCAACCGGGAGGGGTCCCGAGAAGCAAGGCAGCACGCTGGGCTCGTCCTGGCCGAGCTGTTCTTCGAGATGACGTTCGTACACCGGGTCCTGCACGCCGACCCCCATCCCGGCAACTACCTGTTCCAGGAGGACGGAACGGTGGGGTTGTGGACTTCGGCTGTGTGAAGCGATTCGACGAGTTCTTCCTGGGCTCGTACGCCCGAACGGCCCTGGAAGCCCTGCGAGGCGACCGCGAAGCGACGTTGTCGGCCGCGAAGGACCTCGGGGTCTGGACCGGGGACACCCCCGAGGCGGGCGATGCCATCTGGGCATTCTGCGAGTCGGCGCTCGGCCCGTGGCGCGAGGGTCCCGTGGTGCTGGGCCAGGGTCAGAACCTGATCCAGCGCACCCGCGAAGCCAGCAACGAGATCTGGAAGTACCCCGAGATCATGGGCACACCGGACATGGTCTACCTGCACCGCACGCTCGCGGGGCTGTACACGATGGCCCGGTCACTCGAAGTGGAGCATCACTGGGGCTCGATGCTCGATGCCTACCTGCAGTACGCGGTCGACGTCGCGCATGGGCTGACGCCGTCCGTCCCGGAGAGCGTCGTCGGCCGCTGATCGAGGTCGCGCGTGGTTCCGGGCGCCGAGCAAGTCCCGGGTCAAGAGGCTTCCCGACGGGCGTTCCGCAGGGTCTCCAGGGCCAGGGGAACGTCCGCGTCGGTGCCCGGCCGAACGGCGACATGGAGATGGGCCTCGATCCAGCGGAGCTCTTCAGGGGCGGCCTGGATGTCGAGCGCAGCTGACGTGGTACGCACGCGAAGACGCTGTCGCTGGACGTCGAGCTCGGTCTGGAGCGTGTCATCGAGCAACATGGACCGGTCGTCGACGCGCAGGAGCGGTCCGGAGAGAGAGACGACCTGCCGGTTGCGCCACGCCGCCAGCCGGTCCGCGAGGGTGAGCGCGGGAATCGGCAGGACGCCGTGCACCAGGCTGAAGGCGAACACAATCAGCACATAGGCGCCCGACAGATGCGGGAACAGGGAGTACGGGTGAAGCGCGCAGGCCGCGAGTACGGCCATGGCGGCCGCGACCGAGTGGCGCGCCAGTGCCCGGGCGTCGACGGAAGGCGAGCGTGGCCGCGTGCGGATCTGGAACCCCTCGATGGCTACGTGCATGGACGAGGGGCTGGGGCTCTGGAACGGCGGAGGCCGCTGGCTGGCGAGCAGTGCCGCACTGGCGAGCATCATGGCGTACACAGGCAGGATGAGCGTAGCGAAGAAGTGCGTAGGCCAACTGGAGGGGTGCCCTTGCACGGAGATGGTGACGCAGAGCACCATGCTGGATGCAGCAATGGCGAGTGCAAGCGGGGAGCGCGAAGCCATGCCCCACGGTACGCTGCTACGCCGGTCACCCGACGACTGCTCGCGTCTAAGGCTGTCACCGACGAACGTTCGGCTGCTGCGGGCATCCACGTTTTTCGGGCGCCCCCTCTGCGGAGCGCAGCGCTGCTCCGAGAATGCAGGGTCGCGCGAGGTATCGATCGCGCGGTGTTCGGGGAGTCAGCCCCGACAGAACCTCCGTGGGAAGACACTCGGACACGTCGGTGGGGACGGCCACATCGAGGTATCCGCGCTCGGCGGATCCTCCGCGCAATCCTCCGCGAAGCGAAGCGCTGCTCCGAAAATACAGACCCGCAACCCAGGAAGACGCTCGAACACGGCGCTGAGATGGCCTGGTCGAGGCATCCGCGCTCAGCGGATCCTCCGCGCAATCCTCAGCGAAGCGGAGCGGCTGCTCCGAAAATGCAAGCTCGCGCGACCAGCGCTGACCACGAGAATCCTGTCTTGAACTGGGGATCGGCGCCCATCCACCACAGAGTCACGGAGTACACCGAGGGGGCACGGAGCCACGCGAAACGGATCGGCCGATTTCTGTCGAAGAACCTAGCCAAATCGGCGATACTTGGTGTCCCTCCGCGTGGCGGGGAGCGGGGCTCCCGGCCGAACCGACCCAGCGGCGACAGTGGCGGTTCAGGAGCTGGGGACGGGGTCATGACGGCCTGGCCAGGGCCCACGAGACGGTTCACAGCCCATGCGAGCGGCAGCCGCCATCCGCCGTCGTCGGGCACGCAAGTCAGCGGTGTCGGGTTGGCCCGCCTCGTGGTGGCGCGAACACCCGCCGTGGTCGTGTTGGTGGCACCCAGGAGGAAACGACTGAGCGGAGCCAGTCGGGAAGCTCCGATAGCGGGCCGGTGGCGGGTCGTTCGAGAGGCGTACGTGGTTGGCCTGGATGACGACCGACCACCTCCACCACGACCTCGACCACGACCACGACGAGTCTTGGCGCATCCACGACGCTGGCCAACCCGGTATCGCCCGCATCCGACCCGTTCCTACGAACATAATCTGGCCCAATACACATCTTCAAAGCTGCTCTATGGGCCGAAACGGATCGCGTGGTCGGAGGAGACTGGACGACGGGTGTCTGCCCCTACGGCGCCGCTCGCGCAGTGGTCGGATAGCCAGGCCCGGCGGCCTATCCGCAAGACGACGCTCGGATACGGCGGCAGGGCGGGCCTCTTCGAGGCCTCGGCGCTCTGCGCGACCTCTGTGAGCGAAGCGCTCTGCGAGCGACAGCGCACTGTGGTGGAAATGGGGCGCTGAAATCCTGCCGAATCGCTCGAACCGTCGCTTACTTCGTCCGCCCAGGAGCCGATTTTCATCCTCCTGGGACACCCGAAGGGCGGGGTCGGACTCAGCGGTGAGAGTTGGCGTTGAATCCATCGAAGTCGTTCGAGCGAACGCCAAGGTCGTCCGCCCCGAGCGGTCTTCATCCTCCGGGGACGCCCCAAGGGCGGGGCACGTCCTGCTGATCAGGGATCGAGGCGCGGCTCGTCGGGGTCGACCATGCCGTCTTCGGACAGGTCTTCGTAGAGCTGCACACCCGCAGGGATGCGGTCGAGCAGGTCGGCGTAGACGCCGGGATTGGTCTCGGCATCGATGCGGATCCCATCGGTCTGGGGCACGTCGAAGGTCGCGGTGTCGATCCAGGATGCGACGTCGAAGGCCATCAGCCAGGGAGCATCCTCGGGAATGTCTGCGGCGCCGATCGGGATGTCGACCCGGATGGGCTCGTCGATGACGATGGTGAAGTCGGCACCGGACTCGAGCACGCCGGTGATACCGATGGCGGCACCGCGCACGCGCTCGGGTTCATCGATGGCGCCAGGGTCGGGAATCAGCTCGGTCCGCAGCGTGCAGTACGGGACGTCCGGCAGGTCGATCTGCTGTAGCGCGGCTTCGTCGCCGCTGTGGTCGGCGAACCCGATCCCGCTCAACCGACCCTGCTCCACCCCGTCGCAGTCTTCGAAGACGACATCCCCGAGGCGCAGCCAGACCGATTGGATCTGCACGGCCGCATCGGGGTCGGTGGACACGCGTGCGACGTCGCTCGAGGTGGCGTTGTACTCGAACACCAGCCCCTCGGGGTTGCCGGTCTCGGTTCCGCACGCACACAGCGAAGAGATCGCAGCGGAGAGCGCGATCAGGCCGGCGAGAGCGGGGGATTTTCGGGGGGTCGGGTACATCGTCAGCCCTCGTCGGGGGTGGTGAGCGGGAAGATCTGCAGGTTCACCTGGATGACCTGCTCGGGAGCGGACTCGCTCGCCGAGAGCTGCAGCAGCTGCCGTCGGAATCCCCGCACGATCTCCTTGAGGCGCGGGATGGCATCCCGATCCATACACAAGGTCACCGAGGAGATATCGCGCTGCGCTGCGGGGAGTTCGAGGGCGGCCTCCGCACGCTGCAGCATGGTGCGGTGGAACTGGACGTAGTGCAGGCCCTTCACCTCGGGCCCGGTGGTGACGAGGGATTCGGTGGGGCACAGCCGACCGTCGACCCGCTCGATGAGCTCCAGATCGATCAGCAGCTCGACGGCCTCGCGCGCCTGTTCTTCGCGAATCGGGGGCAGCAGGCGCTCGGCGATCCAGGCGGGGTCGTCCTTGCAGTCGGGTCGGAACGTGAGCTCGCGAATGGCCGGGATGTACCAGTGGGTGTGGTACTGGCCGTACGCGATGTCGATCTGGTGGATCGCTCGGTGTTCCCGGAAGCGGATGAGGCGCTGGTAGCGGTCAGAGCGCTCGTCGGTGGTCTTTGCCTGGGTGAACGCCACCAGATCCAGAAAGTAGGCCAGGCGCTGACCTGAGAGGCCGAGCGCCTGGCCGAAGCGATGGGCCATCTGGGCGGTCAGGTTGCGATCGCCGTCGATGACCAGCTTGAGGTAGTTGGGGGACTTCAGCCCCGCGCGTCGGCTGAACGCGCGGTAGCTGAAGGTCCGCGTCGTCTGCTTCTTGTGCGTGTAGTACGCACGCAGGTAGGCCCGTGCATCGAGGTAGCGGAACACGTTGGGCTCGCTCTCGGCGTTGGAATCGGACGCGGACATGGGTTCCTCGGGCCTTCGGGGTTCAGTTGCTGGGGGGCAGCATCACGGTGTCGATGACGTGCACGGTGCCGTTCACCCCGTGGATGTCCTCGATCACGACCTCTGCATCTTCGACCTGGATCGGCGTGCCAGCTTCGAGGGTCAAGGACTGACCATCGAGGAGCGAGGGCACTTCGCCACTCTGGACATCACCGGCGGGGACGGGCGCCGGGCCTCCGACGACGTGGAACAGCAGGATGTCGCGAAGCTCGTCCTCGGACAGGGTGGCGGCGACGTCCGCGATGTCGGTGAACGCGTCGTTGGTGGGCGCGAAAACGGTGTAGGGCCCTTCGCCGGCCAGCACGGTGCCGAGGTCGCCCGATGCGACGCCGATGGTGTCGGTGAGGCCGGTGAGCCCCGCGTTCACGGCGTGATCGACGATGGTGGGTGGAACGAGCACGGTGTCGACGACGTGGACGATGCCGTTCGTCGTCTTGATGTCGGCGATGACGACCTCGGCATCGTTCACGAACACGCCTCCGTCGGTGCTGAACAGCTGGGTCACGGGCAGACCGTAGCTGTTGGTGTACAGGCTGTCGGCCAGGGGCGGAATGGCGTCCGACGGGACGCGGGCCCCGACGACGTGGTACTGCAGAACGCCCGTGAGGCCGGCCTGGTCGAGCTCCGAGGTCACGGGAGCGGCCGCGGCGAAGGCGTCGTTGGTGGGGGCGAAGACGGTGTAGTCGCCCTCGGACCCGAGCAGGTCTGCCACGGCGGGATCGGCTGCGCCGACCGCGGTCGCGAGCTCGGAGAGCCCCGCGTAGCCGGCCGCATCGAGGATGGTGGGCGGCAGGAGCACGGTGTCGACGACGTGGATGGTGCCGTTGTCGGCGTCGATGTCCGCGGTCGTGACCGTGGCGTTGTTCACCATCACCCCGTCCGAGGTGTCGAAGAACAGGGTGTAGTCGGCCGCGGAGTCGGCCAGGGTCGGAATCGCGTCGGACGTCACGTCGCCAGAGACCACGTGGTACGACAGGATGGTCGCGAGCTCGTCCTCGGACAGCGTGGTCAGGTCGATGCCGAGGTCGGCGAACGCCTGGTCGGTGGGTGCGAACACCGTGAACGGGCCGTCACCGCGCAGCGTGTCCTCGAGCCCCGCGTCCACGATGGCGGAGGTGAGGGTGGAGAACTGCTCGTCCCCCGAAGCGATGTCGACGATGTCGTTGCCGACGTCGGGGGTGGGCGTGGGGTCGTTGGTGTCCTGGGGCTCTTCGCCGCCGTTGCAGCCGAGCAGGACCAGAGAGATGAGGGCGGTGCGCGTCATGATTCCTCCAAGGGAAGTGAGCAGAAGTTGTTCGCACCCTGTTCATGACGCGCTGCGGCGGCGGTCTCATCTCAGTGCAGGCAAAAAGAGTATGCTCTGAGTATACAGCCCGGTTCGGGCGCTTGCCTGAACCGGGCTGAATTCGGTAGTTCGAACCTACCTATGTGGGGGCGTCTGCGCTGTATGCGGAGCAGGGATTTCCTTTTGGGTCAGTCTGCACAGTATACGGCGGGTATACGCCCCGAGGCCGGGCCTACCAGCGGTTTCCGCCGCCGTAGCCGCCGCGACCACCGCCGCCGCCGCCGTAGCCACCGCCGCCGCGCCGACCACCGCCGCCGCCACCGCCGCGCTTGTCGTGCGCTTCGTTGACGCGGATGGGCCGACCGTCGAGGCTCTGGCCGTTCATGTTCTCGATGGCTTCGTCGGCTGCAGCGGGATCGCTGAAGGTCACGAAGCCGAAGCCCCGGCTACGACCGGTGTCGCGTTCGGTGATCACCTTGGCCTCGGTCACTTCACCGAACTGCTCGAATGCGGCGCGCAGGCCAGAGTCGTCCGTGTCCCAGCTGAGGGACCCGACGAACAGCTTCTTGGACATGTTCTCGTCTCCTTGTCGTCCCGCGAAATCTTGCACGGCCCATCAGATGGGCTGTCGTCGGTACCGTCTCGTTCCGCGGGCGCGTCGGAGACGGGGGTTTCGCTTCTCTCGTATGCGAACCGACGAACGCGCAGGCGAGACTCAATCCCCACTACCCTCGGCCGCCAGCGCCGGCAACCGGGGCGCTTGCGCAACTGCAAGGGGTGTGTGCAGGACTCGCTGTTCTCGCAAGCCCGAATCGGACCTACATCTGGTCGAGCGGGGCAACATGTCGCCCCCCGGGAGGACACCGATGATGGAGATTCGTCGCAGCAACGACCGCGGACGCGCCGACCACGGCTGGCTCGACACGCGCCACACCTTCAGCTTCGCCGGGTACATGGACCCGCGCTTCATGGGATTCAGCCACTTGCGGGTGATCAACCAGGACCGGGTGACCGCGGGCCGTGGGTTCGGAACGCATCCCCATCGCAACATGGAGATCATCTCCTACGTGGTCTCGGGAGCGCTCGAGCACAAGGACACGATCGGGACCGGGAGCGTGATCCGGCCGGGAGACGTGCAGCTGATGAGCGCGGGTTCCGGCATCGCGCACAGCGAGTTCAACCACAGCCAGACCGACCCTGTGGAGTTCCTGCAGATCTGGATCCTGCCGGCCGAGGGCGGCGGCGAGGCCGGCTACCAGCAGCATCACTTCGGCCGGGAGCAGGGGCTCACGCACGTGGTGAGTCCAGACGGCTCGAACGACACGCTGCGGGTCAAGCAGGACATGGACCTCTACAAGCTGGTCCTGGCCGAGGGCACCGAAGCCGTGCACGCGCTGAAGCGACGCCGGGCGTGGGTCCAGGTGATCCACGGGACCCTCGACGCGAACGGGGCGCTGCTGCAGCCGGGCGATGGACTGGCGGTGGTCGACGACCCGGAGCTGAGGCTGAAGAGCGTCGAAGGGGAGGTGGAAGCGCTGGTGTTCGACCTGCTCTGAGCCTCAGACGGGCAGCCAGATCTCGCCCCCCTGGTCGGGTTCGCCGAACGGGCGGGCCCGGCCGGCGGTCCGCAGGGCGGCCAGCAGGGCAGCTGCAGCGGCATCGAGCGCATCGTCGTCCACGAGCTTCGACCCGAGGGCGACCGATGGGGTGCCGAGCATCGCGGCCAGGAGAGCGAGGCGCTCGTTCCGGCCCGCCTCGCTGGTCTTCCTGGCGAGCCGGGTCGGATTCTGCCCCTCCAGCGCGGCCCGGTTGCGGTGGAGCATCGTGAACACCCCGTGCGGATGGGTCTCGACAGGGTCGAAGCCGCGAGCGATCAGCTCCTCGAACAGCACGAACGACCGCGCGATCCACCGCGCTGCGCCGTCGAAGTTCTCGACCGTGGCCCGGGTGGTCCAGAACAGGCCGATGCCCTCGCGCGACAGGGCTTTCTCGGCGGGCCGGGTGGTGGGGGCGTCGAACACGAAGTCGCGCCGGTGTTCGTCGAGTGCGATGCCGCACGCGCCACACGGACCATCGATGGCGATGCCGGTGGGGGGATCGGCGACCAGTGCGTCGACGAAGGCGGTGAGGGTGGTGAACTGCTGCACGTCCGCGAGGTGGAGCGCTTCGTCTTCCTCACGGCGTTCCCTGCGGGTGATGGTGACCGCGACGAACGGAGCCGGCCCGGTGTCGAACCGCGACTCCCGGGTCCCGGCCGTGAGGTCGACGCCCACCCAGCGAGGGCCGCTCACGGTCGAACCGCGATGCCGTGGATGGCGGGCGCCACCAGGACGAAGCCGCCGGGCAGAGGGGTGTGGTCGAGCGTGGAGACCTCGAACCCGGCATCACAGATGAGCGACCCGGTGTCACGCGTCAGGTGGCATCCCCGCGCAGCGACCTTCCAGACGGGCTCGATCACCCGCTGCACCCCGTAGACCCCCGCGTGATCGGAGCCCACGTGTTCGATGAACGCAAACCGCCCGCCAGGACGCAGCACCCGGAAGATCTCGGCGAGACAGCGGGCGGGGTCGACCACCGAGCACAACACCAGCCCGCTGACGACCGCATCGAACCGGGCATCGTCGAAGGGCAGGGACTCGGCGGCGGCGTCGATCACGTGGCCCTTGCGACCCGACGCCCGCAGACGCTCCTCGAGCTTGTCGCGCATCTCGGGGCTGGGCTCGGAGAGCACGAGGTCCGCGTCGTCGGGGTAGTGCTCGAGGTTCAGTCCCGTGCCCGCTCCGATCTCCAGGACGTCGCCCGAGAGATCTCCGAGCAGATCGGAACGCCAGCGGGACAGCCCCCGCACCTCCGAACCGGCCATGATGGGGTCGTACAGGGCTGCAAACGCACGATCGAGCCAGGTGAGACGCATGCGGGGGTCGTATCATCGGCGCGGAGGCTGCTACGCGTTCTTCGATCGCCATGCCACTCGGGGTCGTCTGGTTGGCCGGCTCGGTGGCCGGCTGTTCGCACGTCGAGCCGGATGCGCGTCCCGCCGACTGTGCGGGCTGCCATCCCGACAGCAGCCAGGTGTGGACGTCCAGCCGACACGCCGTCGCCGACGACAATCCGGTCTACGCCCTGAGCCACGCCGAGACCGCACGCACCCATCCCGACGAAGCCGCCTGGTGCACGTCGTGTCACCGGGCCGGGGGGGTGTCCTGCGTCGACTGCCACGGTCCGACCCCCGCCACGTGCGTGGACTGCCACCAGATGGATCTTCCGAGCGCCTTCGTCGACGGCCGTCCCGTCCCGTCTGGAACCCTGGGACAGAGCACCGTGGACGAGTGGACGGCGAGTGCGGCAGGCCGTGCTGGACGGGGCTGTGTCGACTGCCATGCCCCTCACGCCCCCGCGGGGGGGTCCGATCGCGACCGGGTCCGAGAAACCCTCGACGTGCACGTGGTCTCCGAGGGCACCGACCTGCTCGCCACCGTGACCGCCTTCGACCTCGGCCACGCCTTTCCGACCGGGGACCCGTTCCGACGGTTGTCCCTGACCGTGTGCGCCGACCTCGCGTGTGCGAGGCCCGTGGGTCGATGGGTGATGGAGCGACGCCTGAAGCGGAACGACGAGGGCGACTGGGTGGTCGCCAGCGACACCCGCATCCCCCCACCGAGCGAAGGGACCACCGGCTCGGCATCCCATCGATTCGAAGGAGTCACGGCGCGAACCTGGCGCCTGACGTACCATCTCACCGATCCCGGACACGCCGGGGAGCTCGGAGACGCCGCCCGCTACGTGGTCGCGACCGGGCGCGTGGAGCCCCGATGACCCGAACCCTGCTCACCAGCGGTCTGACGCTGCTCTTCGTCCTGGCCTGCAGCGGCGGAACCGAGTCCGAGGTCGGGTCGACAACGCCCGCTCCCGACCCCGCTCCCGCGCCGGAGCCCGAGGTCGAGCCCGATGCGCCGCTCGAGGACGGCTACGCGTACCTTCCGGGGCCCGACGGCGGGGCCGAGGGTGCGCGGTTCAGCCGATTCTCGGTGGGGCAGGCTGTGTTCGCGGGCGTCGACGACGCGAACCTGCGCCCGGAGCCCGGCTCCAAGGAGCTCGTGGCGACGCTCCCGCTGGGGTCCGAGGTCGAGATCGTCGCGTCGGTGGGGGAGCCCGCGACGGTCATCGGTCGACGGAACCTGTGGTACCGGATCCGCGCCGAGGTGGACGACCAGCCGGTCCAGGGTGTGATCTTCGGCAGCATCCTCACCCCGTACGGCGGCCACGAGTGGCTGTCCGAGGGCGACGAACAGATGCGACGCTGGGGGGTGACGTTCAGTCCGGAAGGCAAGCCACGGCTGCGGGTGGAGCGCTTCGATGGAGAGGTCGCGACGCTGGACCTCGAGGTGACGGATCGCTTCGCAGGGGGGTCGCTGGAGGCGGAAGCCGGGGGGTTCGGGGACTTCGAATCCCAGTTCACGGCACAGCTGTGTCGACTGGACGGAGGCGAGGCGCCAGCGTGCAGCTCGGGAACCGCCCGCTGGGACGGAGATGGCGCGCTCGCGCAGGTCACCCCCAAAGACCCCTGGAAGTACGCGCTGGCCGACGACGCGACCACAGAATGCGCCGCCGACACGAGCCCTTCGAGGATCGAGCTGCTGGAGCCCGAGGTCGTCTCGACGCTCCAGACGCCGTCCTACATGCGCGGCGGAGACGGGTCCATCCCCTGCTACAGAATCGCGAGGGCGAAGGGCGGGCCGCACACCGGCAAGGAGCTGGTGAGCTGTGTGTCCGTGGAGCCGGGCAAGACGGGGCCCGACTCCGCGACGGCGGGGCGGTTCCTGCGCGACAGCAACAGCTGGACGTACCTGCCGTGTGCCTCGGACTCCAACTTCCCGCTGGGCGATGCGGAGTCCGCGCTCGTCGAACAGGGCAAGAAGCTGCGAATCGACGTCGGAGCCCGCGCTCCCGCCGAGCTGTCGGCCCCCGAGACGGTGTCGGTGAAGGCCGGGGTGCTGAAGCGGCTGTACCGGGCGCCTCCCGCCGAACGCGACGCCGTGTACCTGGAGCCCCTCGACGGGCTGAAGGACCGGGAGATGGTGTCGATCGTGAACGACCCGTCGATGGCGCACAACGCGATCGGGATGGTCGACCCCGATGGCACGGTTTCGGTCTACCAGTGGGATCCCGGGTTCACGCTGGACAGCAACGCCTACGCGCCCTGGACCCAGGGGTGTGCAGGAACTCCGTCGATCATGATCAACGTCGAGCCCGAGGTGTCCGACGAGCAGCTCGAGCCCGTCGGCACGCCGGTGAACGGCCTGCAGGCGTACCGGTTGGCAGCCGATCATGCAGTCAGCCAGCGCTTGATGGACGAGTACCGGGCGGTCGAGAAGGCGGACGAGTGGGCGCGCCCGCGGGATCTGGAGCTCGGGCTCACCCAGGAGCAGCTGATCGCGTCCAATGCCTGGTTGTTCGTCCGGGACCCGTGGGGGCGCGTGGTTCGCCTGGTTCGGGCCGACTTCCAGCCTCCCGCGATGTGCGAGCCCATCGTCTACCTGTACGCCGACCCACCCCGTCGCGTGACCCTGGCTCCCGGTCGCGGACTGACCTGGTTCTCGACCCGTCCACATGGGCCCGATGGGTGGTCGGGGCTCGCACGGCCCGACGGGAGCGTGGCGATCGACGGGCGGGTGTGGCCCGAGCTGTTCTGGGAGGGCCGGAACGGCTGGTTCCCCGCGCCGCACGCAGGGGTGGTCCGGCACCCGGACGAGGTGGAGTCGACGCTGCGTCGGGCGCTGCACCTCCAGGGGCTCGACGAGCGGGAGACCGAGGCGTTCCTGACGGCCTGGATGCCGGACCTGCAAGCACTCCACCCCCGCGTGCGACTGGCCTTCCACTCCCCCGAGTCGATCGACCGGTTCGCGCCGCTTCGGGTCGACCCCACGCCCGATGCGGTGATCCGCGTGCTCCTGGATGCCCGTCCGACGACGGCTCCCGCGTCCGGTCGGCTCCAGGATCTGTCGCTGGCCCGGCCACCACCGCGCGGCGCGTTCACCCTGGTGGAGTGGGGCGGGATCGTGCGACCTGCTTCCAGTCCGTCCAGGCGGCCTTGAGCGCGTCTTCGAGGGCGATCAGCTCGGTGCCACCGAGGGCTCGAAGCTCCGACCACGTCACCCGCTCGGCGCGCTCGGATGCCTGGCGGTAGCGAACCTCGGGATCGGGTTCGTCTGCGGGGCTGTCGGTGCACAAGACCGCGAGGCCCCCTTCGGCGAACCGGAACAGATCGCTGGCGGCATCCCACAGGGCTGCGCCGACCTCGCCGTGCCCGTGCTTGCAGAACCAGGTCGCGCACGTGGCGTTGCGCTGGGCCCAGATCCCGCAGGTTCCCCGCTCGGTGACGTAGGCGCACTTCGAGCCCGTGGTCTGGCCGAATCGCATCCGCGTTCGATCGTACGCGGCTTCTTCGGCTTCGGTGGGCAGCAGCCAGGCGTGGGTCGGGCGGCCCGTGGACAGGCGGCGACGGACGAACTTCGCCGGATCTCCACCCGCCCGCAGGGCATCCCCGGCCCGAAAGCTGGGAAGCGCCGGAACGTAGCCGCAGCACTTGATCGAGGGGAGGAAGGCCCGCTCGCGGCACATGGGGCACGCATCGCAGGTGGCCAGGGGCTCCTTGGGAGGAGGCTCGCCGAGCACGGCCGTCCACCAGTCGAGATAGGGCGAAGGAAGGCTCATTCGGTAGACTCGGTGAACCACAGCGTGAGGGCGTCGGTGAGGGCCGCCGCGAACGCCGCATGGGTGGCGGGCTCGCGCCAGCGCAGCGACTCCTCGTAGTCCTTGGCGTTGTGGGTCTCGATGATGATCGAGGGCATCGCGGGACGTCGCAGCATCATCAAGCCCCGCCGGTCGATGAAGACACCCGGTGTGGGATCGAGGTCGTACAGACCGGTGTAGTCGGAGCCGTCGTACGCGGGGAAGCCCGCTGCGGCGAGTCGATCGGCGACCACCCGCGCGAGCTCGCGTCGCTGTGGACCCAGCGCGCCCCCCTCGTTGTAGAGCACGGCGAAGCCGGGTCCGTCGTCGCACCGATAGACGATCTCGCCCGCGGGGTTGGTCGCCCACGCGGTCCAGGGGCCCCGGGCGTCGGTGTGGATGTCGATGAAGACGTCTGCGCCGACCTCCTCTGCGCGACGCAGGCGATCGCCGTAGCTCGGTCGGTCTCCCGCTCGTCGTCCGATGGTCCAGTCGAACCTGGGCGGGCCGGGATCCATGTGGGTCCACCAGTCCTCGACGAACAGGGTGGTCTCGAGGGCGACGTCGGCCTCGATCTGGCCGTGAACGCCCGTGTTGCCGTCCCGCTCGGGCCCGTTCGCGTGCCCGGCCACCAGGTAGACGTGGCCGTCTTCCAGGTTCCTGGGGGCGCGCAGGGGAAGCAGGGTGAGCGGGCTGAAGGGCTCGGGCCACTGTGCGTCCGCTGGACGAGGCGGCGCGGGTCGGTCGATCCCGATGGGAGGCGATGCGCATCCGACCAGCCAGAGGAGCAGGCTCACGGGCTCTCCCGCTGCTCGACGCTCGCGAGGAACAGGACGGTGGAGGCGTAGGGGATCGTGACGTCGGCGCGATGCCGGACGCCCAGGGTGAGGCGGAGGCTCTCGCGCCACGGCAGCAGGTCGAGCACGCGGGCGCGGGTGGCGGTCGCGACCCCGGTGCTCCGGCCGCAGCTCGATCCGGAATCGGGGTCGTCGGGATGGGCGTCGTTGCGGGGTTGGCCACCGAACGGCCCGGAGAACACGGCGTCCGAGCACCACGCCATCCCGAAGTGGTCTTCGGTGCCCGTCCCACGCTCCAGGCGTCCGTCGATCCAGATCTTCTCGTCGCCGCCTCCCCACCAGTCTGCGACGGGGTTGTCGATGGTCACGGTCTCGGAGAGCAGTCGACCGGCTCCTTCGTGGTCCAGCAGGACGACGTCGCGTCGGGGGCGGGTGGCGATCGATTGCTCGCGATGGACGCCGTGCAACCGGAAGCGTACGGGGCGCTGCTCGTTCAGCGTGTCCACCTGCAGTCCAGCGGCGACGGGTTCGGGCTGGCGAACCTCGAGGGCCAGCGTGCCGGAGGTCTCGACGGGCATGGGCAGGAACACCGAACATCGGTAGCCGTCGGCCCAGGTGACGGTGCGCCACACATCCGCGTAGCGTCCGGAGGGATCGGATGGAACGGGGCCGCTCCCGCACAGGCCGGTCACGGGAACCTCCAGGCTCTGGACACCGTCGAACGTGCCGATGATCCAGACCGCGTCGGCGCGCTCGGGTTCCGCGACGAAGAGGTGGACGGCGGAGACGGTGCTGCCGAGCTCGACGGACGTGGGGCCGGCCTGAACCGTTCGCGGAGCGCGCTGCATCCGATCGCGAAGTGCCGCACCCGTCTGGTCGAGCCGTGCCAGGTCGTCCGGCGAAGAAGGCGCCACACCATCGCGCCACTCGATGCCCTGTGCCACCCAGTACACGCCCTTGCCGCGGTTGTCGTCCATGGTGACGCGCAGGTGGCGTCCGTACGCGATGGGAGCGCGCAGCGTGAAGCCTCCACCGGTCTCGGCGGCGAGGGGAGGCGAGATGGCGCTGGAGCCCGAGAGCAGCTCGGCCATCGGGGCCTGGACCACGGGATGCTCGGCTCCATCGACCACGATGCGGAGGATGCCGCCGCGCTCGGGGTTGGCCGACCACAACCGGACGAGCGCACCGGAGCCCTCCCGGTCGACGAGCACGTACTCCCGCCGACCGTTCGTGGTCTGGACGCTCGCGACATTTCCCCGGTCGTCGTTCGCGAACCAGTGCTCGGCGTCGGGGGTGGTGCTGCGTGGATCGGTGCTCGAGGTCTGCCAGGAGGTGGCCCCGTCGAACAGGGGGGATCGCGGATCGGGCTCGGCGAGCGCCCGAGAGAGCGCAGCCGTCGACAGGTGGGGCTGCGAATCGCCCGTGCTGGCGGGCGTCTCCGGAGGGGGCTCCGTGGGGCTGCATCCGACCACGGCGAACCACACGCTGGCGGTGAACCACGACATCCAGCGCTCAATAATGGCAACGCGATGACGATGGTGGGGAGTCGGCCGGCATTCCACGGTCGCGCGACCTACGAATCTACGATGCACTCGCTCGTTCCGTTGATTCCGTTCCTCTTCGCCGCCTGTGAGGTGGACGTCGCCCCCCTCGCGTCGGTCGAGGATGCGGTGGACCATCCCGAGGTGGAGCGTTTCGCGATCACGCCCCGGGCTGCCGTGGGAACGGTCGGATGGACCGATGGGCAGCAAGGCACTCTGTGGGTCGCCCCCGTGGCGGATTCGGATGCCGATGTTCCGAATCCCGTGACGATGTGGATCTCCAGTGGTTGGACCGACGACGCGGGTCGTGCGGCGTGGGTGGCACAGGTCGGTTCGCGGTTCGACGGGCGCGCGGGCACGTGGACCGTGCTCGGCCGAGCGGCCGACGAGCCCTGGGTCTCGGCGGTCGACGATGCTGCCGAGCGTCACGGGCTGGTCTCGCATCCGGACGCGATGGTGATCACGCTGGACGCCTCCGAAGACTGACCGCGCGGATCACCCGGTGGGCTTCACTCTCCTGCCGCCGGGCAGTCCCAGGTGGTGTAGGTGGAGAACAGGACGTCGTCGCGCTCGCGCACGCGGGAGACCTCGCGACCCAGGCTGTGCTGGAAGGCCTCCTGGTAGGGCCCGTCGGTGTCCTCTCCGAGGAGCAGCCCCGAGAGGATCTGGCAGCCGCGGTAGGTGTAGCCGATGGACTCGACCCCGCCGTCGAACTCGACTTCGTCGGGGTTCTGGCAGTCGTCGTAGCGAATGGTGATGCCATCGCTGCAGCTGCTCTCGACGATGGCATCGCCGTCGTGGGACAGGGTGCAGGTGATGGGATCCCGGCCGGCGATGTTGGTCTCGGACACCTCGAGGTGTTCGTGGCCGTCGTAGTCGTTGGTGACGGCCAGGTCGCCGTCCGGGGTGGGGGTGATGGACAGGGACTCGACCACGCGGCCTGCCACCCGGCTGTACTCGGTGGTGGTGACGACGGGCTCGGCCCCCTCGACCCGGACCTCCTGGCGGATCGGCCAGCCCTGCGCGTCGTAGTCGGTGAACGTGACGATGCCCGCTGACGTGACCGAGCGCGACGAGCAGTTCGAGAGCGCCGCTTCGGGCACGTAGGGCTCGCAGCCAGCCAGGATGGCGAGCAACAGGGCGAACGGCGTGGACAGCACGTGGACCTCCGGATGCGGTCGTCTAACGCCCGGCGAACGGTCTGGCTCCGACGACGCTTCTCGCAGTTAACTCTTGGGTGTGGTTTGAATATCTACTTTAGATATGATAAGATATTTGTGAAGCCACGAATAGGAGGCCTGATGAAGTCGCTCGTAGCCATGTTCGACAGTGTAGAGTCCGCGAGAGAAGCCGCCGAGAGACTGCGGTCGGTCGACGTGCCCGCAGATCGGCGCGCCGCCATCGAGACGGTCCTGCACGAGAGCCGCGAGATCGACTTCGGAGGCCTCGCTGACGAGGCAGATGGGGAACGGCAGAACGCTGCAGCAACCCCGATGGGGTCTGCGATTCAACCCACCGGTGCGCTTCAGGGTGCGGTTCCGGATCCCGCCGTCGCCAGGCCCGATGGTCCGTCGGAATATGTGTCCGACACCTGTGAGAAAGTGGCTGAAGTCGCACGAGGTCGGCACCGAGAGGCACTTCGAGCGGGTGCGGTGCTGGTGGTCGCGGCCTGGAAGTACCGTGCGGACGCGGATGCCGGTGCCCAGCGAATTGCGGATCTGGTGGTCGAAGAACCCCCCGAACCGCAGTCTGGAAGCGAAAATCGCCAGAAACTCCCGTATCGCGGGAACACCGCGGTCGACCAGATCAATCGGGACGCCAGCCTCGACTACTCGCCCGTGGCTTCCGAGCACGGAGTGGTCGACGTCTGACCCCCTCTTTGTGAGTTCGGGTGCGGGATCAGGCCGGGGGGACGAGCGCCAGCCGACCCTCTTCCATCGACAGAACGTGCAGTCGGACCGGCTCTTCGTCGTCGCGACCGAGCAGCTCGCGCAGATGCGTGGCGACGTCGTCGTCGAGGGTGAGCACCCCGTTCGCCAGTCGGGCCCGAGCTTCGACGTCCGATGTGCGCGACGCCACCTTCCATCCGGACGTCCACGCGTCGGTCGGCCGCAGCCCGTCCTGATCGAACACGAGCATCGCCCGGGTTCCCGGACCCGCGGTCGAGACGAGCAGGGACGCACCCAGCCGCTTGCGACCGAGGATGCACCGCCGGGTGTCCCGCGGGATCTCGAGGCGGTCGAACACGTCCCACGCGAGGTCTCCACCGAGCACGACGCGCACCGTGCCCCCGTCTGGCCCGTGTAGCGCGGCGGTTCCGTCGGTTGCGGCGCGAATGTTCCCGTCGGGTGCGGTCTTCGAGATGCCGAGCTGATCGGTCATCGGGCCGTTGAACACCCCGAACCGGTTGGCGACGTCGTAGTGGTCGAGCCAGTCCTGCCATCGCGTGTAGGCGGCGGCTGCGGTCTGGGCGGTCATCCCGTTGACCAACCCCCAGTGCGGTCGGGCGGACAGCTCGTCCATCAGCGTGTCGGTGACGGTTCGGAACAGCGCAGCGCGTCCGTCCAGGTAGGCCTCGTAGAGCTTCAGCTCTCGCGGCTCCAGCCAGTCCGACCCCCGCTGGACCGCCTTGTCGAGGTGGGTGTTGCCGGGCATGGGCATCTCGATCATGCAGCGCGTTCCGCCGTGGGCCATCGAGAGCATGGCATCGGTACCGACCACGAAGCGCAGCGAGATGGGGGAGGTGTGCGCGGGTACTTCTCGCCAGGCCTCGAGCAGGGTGTCGAAGGCGGTGAGGACGGGATCGTCGTGGCCCTGCAGCCGCTTCTCCATCTCGGCCCAGTTGGCCTTCGCGAGCTCGAGGATCCGGTCGGTGGCTGCCACCGTGTGCTCGACCGGCACCTCGATCTCGGCGGCGACGGCGTTCAGGTCGAGGTTGAGCTGGAGGACCTTCCGGCTGACATCGGTGTAGCCCGTGACCTCGGTTGCCGTGACCCCCGTGTGGAGCATCCAGGGGACGATGGTGAGGGGGTGACGGGTGGCTTCGAGCAAGGTGGCGCCGGCGACGAAGTGTCCGATGGGCGTGCTGGCGAGGTGCATCGACAGGGGGCGCCGACCCGAGGGTTCGCTGGCATCGACCAGAGCGCGGCGCGTCACGAGGCACTCGTGGTCGACGACTGTGCCCGTTTCGGTCTCGATCTCGCGGGGGAGGGGGCTGACGAGCACCTCGTAGTTGCGGTACCCGGCGGCTTCGGTCAGCAGGACCTTCTTGAGCTCGGACCACCGTTCGGGTTCGCGGGTCTCGTGCAGCCAGTACTGGGAGACGCCCGCCAGGGTGACGCTGTAGACGAGCCCCATGCATCCCAGCCCGACCACAGCGGCCAGAAACGCATCCTCGTCTTCGATGAGCTCGATGGGGACGGGGCTGTCGGCGGTCGCGGCCGCGAAGCGCTCGGGGTCGAACACGCCATTGCGGGCCAGCTGGCGCACCACCACCGCTCCGGTGTCGTCGAAGGTGACGACCTGCATCGCGACCGTCTGGCCCGACATGTCCGGCAGCTCGAGGCCCGAGCCGTGGGTCGCGGTCTGGATGGCCCCGACGATGCCCTGGAACTGCCCCGAGCCCATGTTCGCCAGTGCCAGCCCGGCATCCTGCAGATCGTCGATGACCTCCTTCGCGGACCGTCCGGACTCACAGCGGTAGAGGGTGCTGGCATCCACCTCGTCGACCAGCGCGCTCTGAAGCACCGGCAGAGGGGCTCCCATGCCGCACGACGCCACCAGCGTGGCCTCGCCAGGGGTCGACACCACGGAGTCCGAACGTGCAGCGCCCACCATCCGGATGCGGGTTCCGTCCGCTGCGGCGCGCTTCAGCAAGGCCACCAGGCCTTCGAGGGTGGTGGGACGCTCGACGTCGGTGCGCTGCCAGCGCAGGTCTGCCCAGTAGTCCACCTCTTCGCACACGGTGCGTTCCTCGCGGCGGAACCGGGGGGTCTCGTCGCGGCTCGGCACGACGTCGTGCGCGGCCTCCATGCCGATTCCCGGATGCTCGGCCTCGAGCGCGGCCATCTCGCGTGTCTGGCGAGGGGTGAACGTGCCACCGGGAGCGTTCGACAGGATGCGGCGGGCTTCACGGAGGGCGTCGGTGTGCGTCATTCGCCGATGATGCCACGCGGCGATATGTCGGCGGCCTTTTTCACGGAGAGACCGATGAGCGACAGCCCGACCATCATCTACACCCAGACCGACGAAGCCCCGGCCCTCGCGACCTGGTCGTTCCTGCCCATCATCGAGGCCTTCACGGGCCCTGCGGGGATCGACGTCCAGACACGCGACATCTCCCTCGCGGGTCGGATCCTGGCGGTGTTCCCGGATCATCTGACAGAGGAACAGCGGGTGGACGATGCGCTGGCCGAGCTCGGTGCCCTGGCCAAGCGGCCCGAGGCCAACATCATCAAGCTGCCCAACATCAGCGCCTCCGTTCCGCAGCTGAAGGCCGCCATCGCCGAGCTGCAGGCCCTCGGATTCGGGCTGCCCGACTACCCGGAAGAGCCCTCGAACGACGACGAGCGGTCGATCAAAGCCCGCTACGACAAGGTGAAGGGGAGTGCGGTCAACCCGGTCCTGCGAGAAGGCAACTCCGACCGCCGCGCGCCCAAGGCCGTCAAGGAGTACGCCCGCAACAACCCTCATCGCATGGGCGCCTGGTCGAGCGACAGCAAGTCCCACGTGGCCACGATGAGCGGCGGAGACTTCCGGTCCAACGAGAAGTCGATCACGCTCGAGGCCGCCACGACGGCTCGGATCGAGCACGTCGCCGTGGATGGCTCGGTGACCACGCTCAAGTCCGGGCTCGAGCTGCAGGCGGGCGAGGTCCTCGATGGCACGTTCATGAGCCGCAAGGCCCTGATCCGCTTCCTCAACGAGCAGATCGCCGACGCGAAGGACCAGGGTGTGCTGTTCTCGCTGCACATGAAGGCCACGATGATGAAGGTCTCGGACCCCATCATCTTCGGGCACGCTGTGCGCGCGTTCTTCTCTGAAGTGTTCGAGAACCACGGCGAAGCCCTGCACCGCATCGGGGTCGATGTGAACAACGGGTTCGGCGACCTGCTGTCGCGCCTCGACGAGCTCTCCGACGACGAGCGTGCGGCCATCGAGGCCTCGATCGAGAAGGCGTACGCCAACGGGCCCGATCTGGCGATGGTGAACTCCGACAAGGGCATCACCAACCTGCACGTCCCGAGCGACGTGATCATCGACGCGTCGATGCCGGCCATGATCCGCACCAGCGGCTGCATGTGGAACCGCGACGGCGAGACCCAGGAGGCCAAGGCGGTCATCCCGGACAGCAGCTACGCGCCCATCTACCAGGCCGTGATCGACGACTGCAAAGCCAACGGCGCCTACGACCCCACCACGATGGGGAGCGTTCCGAACGTCGGGCTGATGGCCCAGAAGGCCGAGGAGTACGGCTCTCACGACAAGACGTTCGAGCTCGACGCCGCCGGCGAGGTCCGCGTGGTGGATGCCGATGGAAACACCCTGATCTCGCATACGGTCGAGAAGGGCGACATCTGGCGCGCCTGCCAGGTCAAGGACGCGCCGATCCGCGACTGGGTGAAGCTGGCCGTGACCCGTGCCCGCGCGACGGGTGCGCCCGCCGTGTTCTGGCTCGACGAGACCCGCGCCCACGACGCACAGCTCATCTCGAAGGTGAAGCGCTACCTCGAAGACCACGACACCTCCGGCCTCGATCTGCGCATCATGAGCCCGTTCGAAGCCACCCGGCTGTCGGTCCAGCGCATTCGCGAGGGCAAGGACACCATCAGTGTCACGGGCAATGTGCTGCGCGACTACAACACCGACCTGTTCCCGATCCTCGAGGTGGGCACCAGCGCCAAGATGCTGTCCATCGTGCCGCTCATGAACGGCGGTGGTCTGTTCGAGACCGGGGCTGGTGGTTCAGCTCCGAAGCACGTCCAGCAGTTCGAGGAGGAAGGCCACCTGCGGTGGGACTCCCTAGGCGAGTTCCTGGCGCTCGCCGTGAGCCTCGACCACCTCGGCGAGAAGTACGACAATCCCCGTGCCCGTGCGCTCGGAGCCGCCCTCGACGACGCCACCACGCAGTACCTGCTCACCAACAAGAGCCCGTCCCGCAAGGTGAACGAGATCGACAACCGCGGCAGTCACTACTGGCTGGCCCGCTACTGGGCGAAGGCGCTGGCCGACCAGTCGGACGACGCCGAGCTCGCCGCGCGGTTCGCGCCCGTCGCGAAGGCCCTCGAAGACAACGAGAAGGCCATCGCAGACGAGCTGTTGGCCGCCCAGGGCAGCGCCGTCGATCTCGGGGGCTACTACCGGCCGGACGCCTCGAAGGCAGCAGCGGCGATGCGCCCCAGCCCCACCCTCAACGGGATCCTCGCCGACGTCTGATGCCCGCGAGCATCAGCATCGACAGGCCCAGCCCGAAGCCGTGGCTGGGCCCGATCGACCCGTCGCAGGCGCATCCCCTGCGGCCTCGCAGGTAGAACACCTCGTTGGACACGCCGGGATCGGTGTCGAGGTCCGTGTCGGCATCGGTATCCGTGTCGGCATCGGTGTCTGAGTCGGCGTCCGCATCCGTGTCGGCATCCGTGTCCGAATCGGTGTCGGTGTCCGAGTCGGTGTCCGAGTCGGTGTCGGTATCCGTGTCCGTGTCGGTGTCGGTGTCCATGTCCGCATCGGTGTCGGTGTCGGTGTCCATGTCCGAATCGGTGTCGGTGTCGGTGTCCATGTCGGCGTCGGTGTCGGTGTCGGTGTCGGTGTCCGTGTCGGCGTCGACCGGGGGCACAGGCTCGGTGATCTGCACGTCGACCGGACCACACCGACCTGCCTCGACGAGGATCTGGACGTGGATGGTCTCCCCGGCGGCGAGGCTCCCGGTCCAGGTGGCGGTCTCCGGGTCGCCCTGACAGGACGAGTGGGTCGTCGCGCAGTCGTCGGGCGCGCGGATGGCCACGGTCGCGCCCAGGTCCGGGAAGGTGGTGGCGTCGGGGGTCACCGAGATGGTGTGGGTTCCGGCCTGGTCGGCGGTGAAGGTCAGGACCTCGGACTGCCCGACCGAGTTGGTGCACGCCGGGAGAAGGTACCAGCCGCCACAGGTGTCGAAGGTCCCGGTGGTGGCAACCGTGGTGGGTGTGGCGCACTCCAGGGGATGGATGTCGAGCTGCACGTCGTCACAGACGTCGTCGGGGTCCTGCCCGATGGCGATCAGCCTGGCTTCGTTGGTCTGCAGGGTCTCGACCACGCGCGGCAGTCGGGCATCCTGAGCGGACGCGGGCGCGCACTCGAACATCGACTCGTCGCAGGACTCGCCGACCCCGATGCGGACGTCGGCGCTGCTCTGAGCCGCGTCGAACACGTAGGACCCTGCTTCGGGTGCGTTCCACGACCACCGCTGGTGTGCGGGGGTCATGCAGGGGCCGTCAGGACTGCTGGGTGTGGAGCACAGGTTGCCGGTGGCGACCGCACTGCCCGTCGCCGATCCGAGAGCGGGTGCGGTGCAGCCCGTGATGGCCGTGTCGAAGGTGCTGGTGTCCGCTGTGGAGGTGGGGCCCGTATCGCCCGTCAGCGCCGTGCTCCCGAGGCCGGTGTCGCCGGTCTGCCCCGTGTCGCCGGGGCCGATCGGGCCGGTGTCGCTCGAATCGCCCGTGTCTGCGGCCGGGTCGAGCGTCAGGCGCACGTCGACCTCGCCACACGTGGTGGGGTCGCCGACCACGAAGGACTGCTCGTCGCCCACCCCCAGAGGCACGATCAGGGCGGATGCGCAGTCGGTCGCGGGGTCGCACGAGGACGTGGTGGTGGCGATCACGGTCTCGGGCGACAGGGGGGTCTCGATGGCGGCGTGCCACTGGCCGGTGTCCGGAGCCGAGAACGTGAAGACGGCCTGCGAGGTGATGGCGTCGTTGCACGGCATCGGCACCCGGATGGGCCGGCAGGTGTCGATGGTGTGGATGCCCGCTGTCGACAGGGTGGCATCGGGCACGGGGCAGTCGGCCGACAGCGCGGTGATGTCGAGGAGCACCGGCCCGCACCCGACGTCGCGCGTCGCCACCCGGATCACGATGGACTCGCCTGCAGTGACGTAGACCTGCTGGGTCTGCTCGCGCGGGAGACAGGCATCCTGGTCGTCCTGGCACGGCCGCTCGACGAGCACCGAGCTGGTCGGAGCACCCCCGCTGACGTCGAAGAGGAAGAGGCCCGTGGACGGCGCGGTCCAGGCCACGGTGTACTCGAGGATGCTGTCGCCGTCGCAGGTGGTGGTGGGAGACGCTGCGCACGCGTTGTCGCTGAACACGGTGGCACCCGTCGCATCGCCGATGTCGAAGTCGGGGAGCCGATCGCAGGTGAAGCCGCCGGTGTCCTGCGGGTGGGCGGTGCCAGACGCCACGACTGAGATCGGGCCCGGCTGCACCGGGGGATTTGCGCCCACCCAGTCTCCCGTCCCGAGATCGAGGGCGCTTCCGACCAGAGGATCCTTGATGCCGCACTCCGGGGCTCGCCAGGTCGGGTCGCCCGTGTGCACGGTCCATCCCACATCCGGGGCCGGGCCGGCGAAGTGGTTGTCGGTGTTGACGGTCGGCGCGTCGACGGGGGCCACCACCTCGAACGTACCCGTGGGCCGGAGGAAGGTGGTGTTCGTGACGGCGTCTGGCGGGCCGCCGTTCGTGGGGTCGCTGCCGTCTCCGTCGTAGGCCCGGCTCTGCAGGTCGGCGAACGTGACCTGATCGAGGGTGAGGTTGGCTCCGGTCGCTCCCGGGAAGCTCGGCCCGTAGGAGATGACCGTGCCCGTTCCGTAGCAGTCGAACAGGGTGGACGTGACGTCGAGGTGCGCGCCGTCGAGCACCGTGATGGCCCGGCTGGTGGACGCGGGAGCCCCGATGAAGACGCTGTCCGTGACCGACAGGTTGCTCGCACCCGTGCGGATGTCCGTGGTGATGGTGCCCGCGTTCCGGTCGAACTGTGCCCGGTGGATGGAGGATGCCGTGGCCGTCGCCCCGAGCTCGATGGCGGCGCGCGTGGGGTCGGAGGGGTTCAGGACGAACCGGTCGCGCTGGCTGTCGAGGGTGCCGCTGGCCCGGATCGCAGCCTGACCGTTGTTCTCGTACAGGGTGTTGGTGGACGCGAGCGCACCCGCGACGTCGACGCCTCCACCGGTGTTCGACAGGAACATGGCGTCGCACACGGTGGCGTCCCCGACGGAGACCTCGATTGCGGGCCCGGTCCCCTGAACGCCCGTGACGACGGTTCCGTAGACGCCGAGCACGCCCAATGCGCCGTTGAACAGGGCCGCGTTGACGTCGCCGGTCAGCTGGACCCCGATGACGTCGATGGCGGGCGCGCCGTCGGCCTCGATGAACTGGGCCCCCGATGCGGCCGCGCTGGTCGCCACGATCTCGAGGTTGCGCACGGTCAGGGTTCCGGCCTGGGCGTCGATGGCGGTCGGAGCCGCGATGGGGTCCCACATCACCAGTGTGTCGGACCCCCAGGCTCCGCGAACCACCAGGTCGCAGGCGGGCACGGTCAGCAGGGCATCCCAGCTGATGATGGGGTCGACCAGCACCAGCTCGACCGGGGTGCCGTCGGTGGCGCAGTCCAGATCGATGGCGGCCTGGAGCGCGGCGAGGTCGGTGGCGTCCGTGCTCGGGTACGACACGGTACCGGCGTGGACGATGGGAAGCAGGGCCCAGAGCATGAACCCATGCTACCGATCGCGGTCGTGGTTCGCGTGGTTTCCTGGGTGGACGGGGCCGGGACGACCGGCGATACTGCGCCCATGAAGCAGCTGACCCCATTCCTGCGCTCGGTCACCCACGCCGCCTCGAACCTGCTCGCGCCCTGGATCATGGTCGGCGGAGTGTCGGCCTGCACGGGACCCGACGGCGAAGGCAATCCGGACACCGACTCCGATGCGCCCACCGACACCGACACCGACACCGATCCCGTCACCGGCTGCACCTACCCGGAAGGCGCGGTGGAGCCGATGGCGCTGAACGAGGTCCTGAGCCCGTATTCCTGGCCCAATGCGCGGCATCGAGACGGCGTTCGAACCGGTCCACTCGACCTGGCGAACGTGCCGTGCGCGACCGACCCCGACATCGACTGGAGCCCCTTCGACGTCCTGTTGTTCGTCTCCATCCCCGCCTGGTGACCCGCGTGTAGAGATCACGCCGGGAGCGTGGTCGACGTCGAAGACGACATCATCGCAGCGGGTGCCGAGATCATCTGGGTGCTCGAGCAGGATCAGTTCGGTGCGCCTGGAACGGCCGCGCGCTGCATGGACTTCATGGACGTGCTCGACAGCCAGCAGGGCTGGTGTGTGGGCGACGAGCAGACCCAGCCGGTCTCGGGCACCTTCGACAACTCCCCCTTCAGCGTCGCCAGGGGGTTCGACATCATCGTGCCGCGGGAGTCGATGGTGGTGGAGTACACCACCAACCACGGCACCACGGCGGGCAACGAGAACGTCGATGGTGCCGAGGTCCTCGCGGAGCTCCAGGCGATCGTCTCGGGGCTCTGATCGCCTGAACGAGCGGCGATGCAGCGATCAGCTCTGCGCTTCGGGGCGGACGACCCGGGCGTTCGCTCGAACGGCTTCGATGGATTCAACGCCAATTCTCACCGCTGAGTCCGACCCCGCCCTTCGGGTGTCCCAGGAGGATGAAAATCGGCTCCTGGGCGGACGAAGTAAGCGACGGTTCGAGCGATTCGGCAGGATTTCAGCGCCCCATTTCCACCACAGTGCGCTGTCGCTCGCAGAGCGCTTCGCTCACAGAGGTCGCGCAGAGCGCCCAGGCCTCGAAGAGGCCCGCCCTGCCGCCGTATCCGAGCGTCGTCTTGCGGATAGGCCGCCGGGGCTGGCTATCCGACCACTGCGTGAGCGGCGCCGTGGGGGCAGACACCCGTCGTCCAGTCTCCTCCGACCACGCGATCCGTTTCGGCCCATAGCACAGCTTTGAAGATGTGTATTGGGCCAGATTATGTTCGTAGGAACGGGTCGGATGCCGGCGATGCCGGGTTGGCCAGCGTCGTGGATGCGCCAAGACTCGTCGTGGTCGAGGTCGTGGTGGAGGTGGTCGGTCGTCATCCAGGCCAACCACGTACGCCTCTCGAACGACCCGCCACCGGCCCGCTATCGGAGCTTCCCGACTGGCTCCGCTCAGTCGTTTCCTCCTGGGTGCCACCAACACGACCACGGCGGGTGTTCGCGCCACCACGAGGCGGGCCAACCCGACACCGCTGACTTGTGCCCGACGACGGCGGATGGCGGCTGCCGCTCGCATGGGCTGCGAACCGTCTCGTGGGCCCTGGCCCCCGCCACGCGGAGGGACACCGAATATCGCCGATTTGGCTAGGTTCTTCACCAGAAGTCGGCCGATCCGTTTCGCGTGGCTCCGTGCCCCCTCGGTGTACTCCGTGACTCTGTGGTGGATGGGCGCCGATCCCCAGTTCAAGACAGGATTCTCGTGGTCAGCGCTGGTCGCGCGAGCTTGCATTGTCGGAGCAGCCGCTCCGCTGCGCTGAGGGTTGCGCGGCGGTGAAAGTTGGCGCTGAACCCATCGAAGTCGCTCGAACGATCACCCGGTCCCTTTGCCCCGTCTCGCCAGAACCGCCCCCACCGCCGATCAGCTCCACGCGTCCACGGCAGCGACGCAACTCCGCAGCCAGCAGCCAGCAGCCAGCAGCCTGCAGCCTCAAGGGCAGGTCGGATCGCTCGCGATGTCGGCGGCGGACCGCTCGACCAGTGTGGTGTTCGGGACCTCGAGGGCTTCGAGGTCGTCGACCAGCACATCCAGGCAGAAGGTACCGCCGCCCAGGCTCGCTGGGCAGGTCTGGCAGCTGATCCCGAAGGTCTGGACGAGGGCGCACACGGTGTCCGGAGGAGAGCCGGGCGGCCCGATGAGCGGGACCAGGGGCCGGGTGTCGACCACCGCGGACAGCACGCCTCCGACGATGCGGGAGCCATCGGGTGCGAAGGCCCCGGACAGCTCCATGTCGTCCAGCGCGAGGGTGATGCCCTGGGCCGAGAACGACGCGGATTGGGGCCCGGCTTCGAAATACGGGTTGTCGTCGAAGTCGGCCACCGGGAAGTCGAAGGACTCGGTGCACAGGTCCTGGGCGGGGAAGGTGACGGTCGGATCGGGGCGAGCGCCGATCAGCTCGAGGTTCGTGGCGGTCGCGGTGTCGACGCCCACCAGCAGCACGAGGTCGGCGATGCTCGCCAGCAGCGGACCGACCCCAGGTGGCTCGACGAATCGGCCCTGTGAGATGTCCAGTTCGTAGGTGCGACCCGTGAGATCGACCGCTGGCGTGGGGGTTCCGACGTCGTCGGTCGTGAAGCTGGTGCTGAGACTACCGCCGCACCAATCGATGGTCGCGACGTAGTCGGCTGCGGGCTCCAGGGGCATGTCGGGTTCGAGGATGAGGGTGTTCGCGTCCCAGTCCTGCACCCCGGCCACGGGGTCGCCTGCAGCGGTGGTCAGGCTACCGGTCGCGGTGGCGTCGTAGCCCGTGAACGCCCACTCGATGGACGTCCGGTAGTAGGCATCCGGTGTGAGATCGGCCGGCCACACGCTGTCCAACGTCACCGAGCAGCTGGGAACCCCGGTGTCGGTGTCTGCGTCGGTGTCTGCGTCTGCATCGCTGTCGGCGTCGGTGTCTGCATCGCTGTCGGCGTCGGTGTCTGCATCGCTGTCTGCATCCGTGTCCGCATCGCTGTCTGCGTCCGCATCTGTGTCGGTGTCTGCATCGCCATCCGGGATGCCGAGCGCGTCTTTGCCCTGGCAGCCGGCGAGGAGCGCAGCGAGGAGCAGAGTGGCGGTGATCTTCAGGTCCATCGGGTCGGAGCCTCCGAACAGAGCCTACCCAACTCCTACTGCACCTGCCTGTCACAACTCCACCGGCCGATCCGTCCGGTATCCTGCAGCGGGGAGCACACGTGCGCGCGATGACACCTGCAATACTGTTCGGACTGCTGGCTGCGATGCCGGCCTGGGCCGCGACCTACGCTGACGAGGACTTCGGTGGCGACACCCTGGTGCTGGTGGATGGCGACACCGTCAGCGGCAATCTCACGGGCATCGATCTGCTCGAGGTCCAGCCGGGTGCGGTGGTCCGCGTGGCGGGTTCCGCGTACCTCGAGGCCGAGAACGCGAACATCTACGGCGTGTTCGACGGGAAGGGCAGGGGGTTCGAGGGTGGGCTTCCCGCCCCGGTCGCGATCGGGGTCACCAACGGCGAGGACGGACAGGGATTCGGTGGCGGCGGAACCCCGGAGAGCAGCCTCTGCGTCAGCGTGGGAGGCGGGGGCGCGGGTCATGCGTTCGATGGCGGGTTCGGCGGCAACCCCGGCCAGGCCGCAGGGTACCCAGGGCAGCCGTACGGTCAACAATACGCCCAGATGCACGAGATGGGCTCGGGTGGGGGGGCTGGCGGGACCATGTTCACGCCGTCCAACTTCTGTTCTGGGAGTCCGTACTCCGAAGAGGGGGGCCGTGGCGGGAACGGCGGCGGTTCGTTGACGCTCGAGGTGCGCGGTCTGCTGGACGCCAGCTTTCAGGCCCAGATGATCGGCACCGATGGGGAGACGGGCCTTCCCCATCCCGCGGCATCCACGGGGGGTGGAGGCGGAGGCTCCGGTGGGGGCATCGTCGTCGAAGCGGGAATCCTTCGGGGCAACATGGAGCTCGACGTTCGCGGCGGATTCGGGGGCGACAGCCCGGATGGCGCGGGTGCTGGTGGGGGCGGAGGCTCGGGGGGCCGCATCACGCTCGTGTTCGGGATCGACGACGGGTTCAACGTCTCGGTACTCGACCAGGGTGGTCAAGGGGGGTTCGGCCCCGCGGAGGACGGTCAACCCGGCCAGCTCGGTTCCGTGGTCATCGACCAGTCGCCCGATCTCTGCGACGACTTCGACGGCGACGGCTTCTTCTCGTGCATCGACGACTGCAACGACGACGATCCCGGGGTCAATCCTGCCCGCAGCGAGGACTGCAACGGCGTGGACGACGACTGCAACGGGTCCGTCGACGACGGCCTGATCTTCGACACCTACTACTTCGACGGCGACAGCGATGGCTACGGCGGCACGGCGAGCGGCGCGCTGTCCGATTGCCAGCAACCGCCTGGCTACAGCGCGACCTCGGACGACTGCGACGATGGGGATTCGAACGTCAACCCGGGCCAGATGGAGATCTGCAACGGTGTCGACGACAACTGTGCGGGCGGTATCGACGATGGGCTGACCTTCACCACCTACTACAGCGACGGCGATGGCGACGGCTACGGCGTCACTTCCGCCTCCACGTCCACCTGCGACGGTGCTCCCCCCGGCTTCGTGCAGCCCGATGGAGACTGCGACGACAGCAACGCGTCAGTGAGCCCAGGCGAGATGGAGGTCTGCAACGGCGCGGACGACAACTGCTCCGGAGCCGCGGACGAAGGGCTGACCTTCACCGAGTACACCCTCGACGCCGATGGCGACGGCTTCGGAGCGACCGGAGGTGCGACCCAGTCCACCTGCGACGGGCCGCCAGCGGGGTACGTCGTGGATGCGACCGACTGCGACGACGGCTCCGACTCCGTGTTTCCGGGTGCGGACGAGGTGTGCAACGACGCCGACGACGACTGCGATGGGTCCGCCGACGAAGGGCTCCCGCAGCTCACCTGGTACATCGACTCCGACGGAGACGGGGCAGAAGGGACCGCCCAGCAGGACTGCGCCATCCCGAACGGTGCGGCCACCGACTCGAACGACTGCAACGACACCGACCCCACCATCTTCCCGGGGGCGGCAGAGGTCTGTGACGGCGTCGATCAGGACTGTGACGGAACGTCCGACGACAACCCGACCGACGGCATCCTCTCGTGGGCCGACAACGACGGTGACGGCTTCGGGGCCGGCGCCTCCGTGAACACCTGCGCGGTGCCTGCGGGCAACCAGACCAACGACACCGACTGCGACGACACCGATCCCACGCGGAATCCCGGCGAGGACGAGCTGTGCGACGGAATCGACCAGGACTGCAACGGGCAGGTCGACGACGACGCGCCGAGCGCACCCATCTGGTACGCCGACGACGATGGGGACGGGTACGGCGACGTGAACACCACCGCCCAGTCGTGCGCGATGCCGTCGGGCTTCGTGATGGACGCCACGGACTGCGACGACACGCGCGTCGACGCGAACCCCGATGCGACCGAGCAGTGCAACAACCTGGACGACGACTGCGACGGGGTGGCCGACAACGGGACCATGGACCGCGAGTACTGGCTGGACGACGATGGAGACGGCTTCGGAGACCTGGGGACGGTGGTGATCGACTGCGATCTGCCCCCGGGCTACGCGCTGAATCCCGACGACTGCGACGACAGCGACGCGGGCATCAACCCCGACGCGGAGGAGTCCTGCGATCTGGTCGACGACGACTGCGACGGGACCGTGGACGAAGACCCCGTCGACGGAACGACCTACTACGCCGACGCCGACGACGATCTGTACGGCGACCCCGACGTGAGCGTGGTCGCGTGCATGCCGCCCGCCGACTTCGTCGAGAACAGCGACGACTGCGACGACGACGAGGCCCTGGCGTGGACCGGAGCCGACGAGCTGTGCGACGGCGTCGACAACGACTGCGATGGAACGGTGGACGACGATGCCATCGACCGGACCGAGTGGTTCCGCGACTCCGACGGCGACACCTTCGGCGACATCGGGAACAGCCAGCTCGCCTGTGTCGCGCCCGGTGGGTTCGTCGCGGACTCCACCGACTGCGACGACCTGAACGCGGCCTCGAACCCCATGGCTGTCGAGGTGTGCGACAACCTCGACAACGACTGCGACGGATCGGTGGACGACGATGCTTCGGACGCGTTGTCGTTCTTCGAAGACGCGGATCTCGACGGCTACGGGCTCGCCAACACCGAGGTCTTCGCGTGTCAGCTCGGGCCCGGCCTGGCCGATGTGGACGGTGACTGCGACGACGCCGTCGCGACCACCAACCCCGGAGCCTTCGACCAGTGTGGGGATGGGGTCGACAACGACTGCGACGGCACGGTCGACGAGAACACCGACGTCATCGACTGGTTCCCCGACAACGATGGCGATGGCTACGGCGACTCCACCCAGGCCGCCATCACCCAGTGCGACGCGCCCGCGGGCTACGCGCAGAACCCCGGAGACTGCGACGACGACAACGATGCGGTGAGCCCCGTCGAGGTCGAGACGTGCGACGAGGTCGACAACAACTGCAACGGGCTGGTGGACGACCTGCCCGTCGACGGCACGAACTGGTACACCGACCTGGATGCGGACGGATTCGGCGATCCGGGAACCCTGGAGCCGCGCTGCGAGGGGCTCACCGGCCTCGTGCAGGTGGGAGGGGACTGCAACGACAGCAACGCGAACGTCAACCCGAACGCCATCGAGATCTGCGACTCGATCGACAACGACTGCAGCGGAACCATCAACGACAACGCAGTCGATCAGCTCACGGTCTACGACGACCTCGACTCGGATGGCTTCGGAGATCCCGCGTCTGCCCAGCTCACCTGCGCGACCAACCCGGTGGGCGTGGCGCTGAACGGCGACGACTGCAACGATGTGAACGGCAACATCAACCCCGCGTCGGTCGAGATCTGTGACGGCCTCGACAACGACTGCGATGGCGACGCAGACGACGACGACACCTTCGTCGATCCGGCCAGCCAGACCTCGTGGTGGGACGACCTCGACGGCGACGGCTTCGGCTCGGACTCGGTCGATCCCAACCTGGACTGCGAGGTGCCCCCGACTGGCGCCACGGTCGCTGGCGACTGCAACGACGCACTGGCCACGACGTACCCCGGCGCCCCCGAGACCCCTGACGACGGCATCGACCAGGACTGCGACGGTGCGGACGCCGACTCGGGGCTCGACAGCGATGGGGACGGGCTTCCGGACTACGTCGAGGAGGACCTCGGTGGAGACCCCAACGACCCCGACAGCGATGGCGACGGAATCGCGGACGGCGAGGAGGGAACCGGGGACACCGACGGCGATGGCCTGCCGGACTTCGTGGACGACGATGACGACGGCGATGGGGTCGCGACAGCGGACGAAGGCACCGAAGACACCGACGGAGACGGGGTTCCAGACCACCAGGATCCCGATTCGGACGGCGACGGCGTGCCCGATGGCCTGGAGGCCGGTCAGGACCGCGACGACGATGGGCTGGACGACCGCCTCGACGCGGGTGGAGACGGCCAGGGGACGCCTCCCGCTCCGCTGTACGGCTGCAGCTCCGTCACGACCGGCCCGGCCTGGGTCGGAGTGCTCGCGGGCCTGGTCCTGCTCGCTCGCCGCCGGCGGGGCGCTACTGCTGCATCATGACCGACAGCGCCGCCTGGGCTCCCCCCAGCGACCAGCCACCGTCGACCGGAAGCACCGCTCCCGTGACGTAGCGGGCTGCATCCGACGCGAGGAACCAGGCGACGTCGCCACAGTCCTCCACGGTGCCCAGCCGCTGTAGCGGAACGGTCTTCTCGAGCTCGAGCTTCAGGGTGGGGTCGGCCAGCAGGCGCTTCATACCCTCGGTCTCGTCGATCGGTCCGGGCACGAGGGAGTTCACGCGCACGCCCGCGGGACCCCACTCCAGCGCGAGGGTGCGGGTGAGCATGTCGACCCCCGCCTTGGCGGCACACACGTGGGATTGCATGGGCATCGCCAGCCAGGCCTGGGGAGCGGAGATGTTGATCACGCTGGCCCCGGGTGTGTTCAGGTGCTCGAACGCGAAGCGCAGCACGTGGAAGGTGCCCTTCAGGTCGATGTCCACGACCGAGCCGAACGCGTTGGCGCTCATGCCGAGTGCGGGTGCGGGGAAGTTGCCCGCCGCCCCCGAGATCAGGACGTCGATGGGGCCTCGCGCCTCTACGGAACCGGCCAGGACGCGCTGAACGGCCTCGGGGTCGCGCACGTCGACCGTGTCTCCCCAGGCTCCGGAACCCAGCAGGTCCACGGCGGCCTTCACCTTGTCGGCCGAGCGGCTGCAGACCGAGACCTGGTCGCCTCCCGCTGCGAATCGGCGTGCGATGCCGAGGTTGATGCCACTGGTCCCACCGGCCACGAACACGTGTCGTCCCATCTCGTTCTCCCTGCGATCGAGTCGTCTGCACGGGTATCCTGTGGCGTGCTCACGACTGTCCTCGCTCCTCTGATCCTCGCGTCTGGCACTGTCCACGCGCAGTCCAACCTCCGGACCTACGACTTCACCATCGGCAACGCGCCGAGCGGCTACGGCAACGGGCGGTTCCGGTTCCGTCTCGACACGCTTCCGGAGGTGGGGGAGGTCTACCGTTTCGACGACGTCTCGCTGACGTGCGATGGCTCGGAACTCCTGGTGAACGGCGGCTTCGACCAGGGCGGCGCGGAGTGGACGTTCTTCTCCGATGGGGGTGGGCCGTTCGCGACCTACACCGGGGGCGAGGCAGTGGCGACGTTCCCCTCCGACAACGGCAACACCCAGCTCTACCAGGACCAGCTGCAGGTGCCGGTCGACGGCACGAGCTGCACCGTCTCGTTCAGGGTGTGCAGCAGCCTGGGCAGCGACACCGACATCTTCCTCATCCAGGACGTGAGCCCCTTTCAGAACCTGGGGTTGTCCGAGAGTGTCGACGTTCCGATGTGCGGCACCGAGCCCGAAGAGGGAGACACGGACACGGACACGGACAGCGACACGGATTCGGACACGGACGCGGACACGGACGCGGACACGGACGCGGACACGGACAGCGACACGGACAGCGACACGGATTCGGACACGGACAGCGACACGGATTCGGACACAGATTCGGACACGGACAGCGACACGGATTCGGACACGGACAGCGACACGGATTCGGACACGGACAGCGACACGGATTCGGACACGGATTCGGACACGGACAGCGACACGGATTCGGACACGGACAGCGACACCGCGGCGCGGCCCGATGTCACGGGCTGTGGTTGCGCCAATGGTCCGATCGCTCCGTCTGGGTGGTGGATTCTGATGGGCGTAGCGTGGATCGGTCGACGGGGACGGGCTTCCCGCTGACGTGGGTCGCGGCCCATCCTCACGGGGCATGACAGACGGCCCGGATCGATGGTACTTCCTGGTCGGGCCGGGAGGACACCATGGAGCTCAGCGCGATTCAGGCGCTCGTCGAAGCACAGCTGAAGGACTACGGCCTCGATCCGGCAGATTCCAGGCTGGAGCCGTTTCGCCTCGGCAACTGGGCGTTCTCGGCGGGCTCCGCCGAGGTGCTCATCGTGATCGAAGAAGGCCCGGACGAAGGGGAGCACATCCTCGAAGCCCGGTCGCAGATCCTGGAGCTCGCCGGCGACACGCACGAGCTGTTCGCACACGTGCTGGAGCTCAATGCCACCATCGTCGGCGGTGCGTTCGCGGTGGCCGGAGGGTTCCTGGAGGTCCGGGCCAACCGTCGGTGCGAGGGGCTGGACCAGGTCGAGCTCCACCAGCTGGTGATGGACGTCGCCGCGCTGGCCGACCACTACGACGACGCCCTGTCGGAGCAGTTCGGCATGCGTCGCGAAGCCGACCTGGAGTAAGCCGGCGCCGCGGTCGTCGGTCGGGTGTCGCTGTGCTACCGTCGAGGTGGCACGGTGGAGAACACCAGATGAATCTCGAACACGTCATCCCGCAGATCCTCGCGGGAACCGTGCTGGTCGGCGTTTCTGTCGCGTGCAACTGCCCCCCCACCTCCGCGCCCGGCTTCGTCGGGATCGAGGACAATCCGGCCTTCGCCGACATCGTCGCCGAAGCCATCGCCGTGCGGGAACGAACCAGCTGCGACCTCGCGTGCAGCGAGGCGGATCTCGCCTACACCGACTCCTGGTCCTGCACCTTCGAGGGTCGGCTCGACGCACCCTCTGCGGTCGTCTGCGAGCCCGACGAGCCCACGCCCGGCATGCAGGCCAGCTACACCCTCGAGATCGACGACACGGGTCCCGAAGACGACGATGCGGCGCTGTACTCGCCCTACCCGCTCCACGTCGAGGCGAGCGATTGTCAGGCGCTGTGTCAGTCCTCCGAGAGCTGGGCGGAGGCCGATTCGGTCGGGGTCTCCGAGAGCTCCATCCACTGTGGGCCGGTCCGGGGGGCGAGCGTCGACGAGGTCGAGATGGAGTGCCTGTACGGCTACGAATGCATCGGCGGTCGCCGGCCCGGAGCCTGGGCGTCGACCCATGACGCGGGCAACGCCGTCGCCGACTGGTGGGCGGCGCTGGCGCACCTGGAGCACGCCAGCATCCAGGCCTTCGAAGACCTCGCCCGCACGCTCGAGGCCCATGGCGCTCCGGCATCGCTGGTCCACCGAGCGCGCCAGGCAGCGGACGACGAGCGACGCCACACCGTCCTGGCGTGCGAACGGGCAGGCGCTCACGGGCGTTCGGTACACCTCTCCACCGGGATCACACCCACCGTGCCGCCACCGCTGGTGGTCCTCGCACGCGAGAACGCGCTCGAAGGGTGCGTACGCGAGACCTTCGCGGCGCTCGAGGCCCACTGGCAGGCCCGAACGGCGGCGGATCCCGAAGACCGCGCGGTCCTGAAGACCATCGCTGCAGACGAGCTCCGTCACGGTCAGCTCGCGTGGGACCTCCACGCCTGGCTCGTCGAGCGGGGGGTCGTCGATTCTGCCGTCCTGGACGAGGCGTTTGCAGAGCTGCTGGTGTTGGCTTCGCGTCCCGTGGGGCCGATTGCCGGGCCGCTCGGAATCCCCCCTGCGGGCGTGCGGGTCGGCTGGGTTCACGCGCTCCGCGACGCGGCGTGAGCTCCAGGATGCCGTCGGCGGGCGTCCGGGTCGGCGTGGTGGGTCACGTGGAGTGGGTCACGTTCATGGAGGTGGATCGGCCCCCCACACCGGGTGCCATCCTCCATGCGGAGCGAACCTGGGACGAGCCCGCGGGTGGAGGAGGGGTTGCTGCCGCCGAGCTCGCTCGCCTCGCGGGGGCATGTACGCTGTTCACCGGACTCGGTACGGATGCCGTGGGGCAGGGGATTCCCGCAGGTCTCGCCGCGCTCGGGGTCGAGGTGTGCGGCTCCAGCTGTCCTGGCCCCCATCGACGCGCGTGGACGCTGCTCGACCCGAACGGCGAGCGCACCATCGTCGTCGCGGGCGAGGCGCAGGCCGTGTCTGGCGATGACGTCGTCGGAGCCTTCGAGGGGTTCGATGCGGTGTACTTCTGCAAAGGGGATGCAGCGGCGCTCCGGGCCGCCCGTGCAGCACGCGTGCTGGTCGCGACCGCCCGGGTCCTGCCGGTGATCGAGGAGTCCGGGGTCCGGCTCGATGCCCTGGTCCTCTCGTCCAACGACCCGTCCGAGGCCTACGCACACGGGGATCTCACGACGGAGCCCGCACTGGTGGCCCGCACCGACGGCGCGAACGGGGGGGCATGGCGCAACCGGGCCGCCGACACGGGGCGATGGAGGGCGGCACCCGCTCGGGAATCCGGGCGGCCGACCGATGCCTACGGCTGCGGAGATCGGTTCGCGGCGGGGCTGGCATTCGCGCTGGCGACGCTGCGCTCCGACTCCATCGATGGCTCCGATCGCGACCGAATCGAACGGTGCCTGTCGATCGCTGCGGAGAGCGGGTCGTACGCCCTGACCCGGCGTGGTGCCCACGGCGTGCTCGACGACCGCTGACTCCGACCGTTCACAGTCGGTAGACTCGCGGTTCACAGAACCCGATGGAGCTCTCATGCGCTCGTGGTCCCTCCTCCCCCTCGCGATGACCCTGATGTTCGCCATCCCGGCGGCGGGAACCGGCTGCAAGTCGCAGTCCGAAACAGATGAGCCCGACGGGGATGCGGACACCGATGCGGATGCGGACGCGGACACGGATGCCGACACGGACGCGGACTCGGACGCGGACTCGGACACCGACGCGGACTCGGACACGGACGCGGACACGGACACGGACTCGGACACCGACGCGGACACGGACTCGGACACGGACTCGGACTCGGACACTGACGCCGACACCGACACCGACACCGACACCGATACGGACGTCCCGACCGGCGACACCGGGGGGACGCCGACGACGGCCGACACCGGTACGCCCGAAGAGACCGGCGACACCGGGACCCTCCCACTGCCGCCCACCGGAGACACCGGCGACACGGGGCGGTTGACGACCGGCGACACATCGGCGCCGACCAGCACGGGAGAAACCGGGGTGGCGGACACGGCGGACGTCGTGCCGTTCGGGTGGTCGGAGTGCACGCCTCCACCCGGCTACACCGAGCTGCCCGTCGCCGGCATCACCATTCCGGACACCTCGCCGGAAGGCGTTCGGTTCGGGCCCGACTGCGCGCTGTTCGTGTCGGGGAACAGCACCGACACCATCTACCGGATCGACCCCCTCGACCCCACCATCGTGACCGCATTCGCGAGCGACGTGGCCTACACCGATCCCCAGGGGTTGACCTTCGGTCCAGATGGCTTGATGTACGTGGCGTATCGTGGCCAGGACGCCATCGTCCGGTACGACAGCACCGGCGCCTTCGTCGACGTCTTCGCCCAGGCAACGGGGTTCTCGCTCCCCAACACGCCCGCGTTCGGCCCGGATGGCCGCCTGTACGTCACGTCGCGGAACACGGGCACCGTCGAGGTCTTCGAGGCCGACGGGACCTACGTGGGCACCCACGCCACCGACCCTCTCCTCGGCAGTCCCGAAGACCTCGTGTTCCGCGGTGGCCTGTTGTACTTCGGCGTCCGCACCAGCAATCAGATCTACGTCGCCGACCCTCCGAACCCCCTGGTGAGCCTCGCCACCGATGCGGTGTTCTCTTCGCCAGAAGGCCTCGCATTCGAGCCCGACGGCGATCTGTGGGTGGCGAACCGGGACGTCTCCCAGGCCCTGCGCCTCGACGGCACCACCTTCGACGTCGCCGAGACCGTCTCCCTGCCGGGCAGCCCCATCGGTCTCGACATCGGCCCCACGGGCCAGGTCGTGGTGGGCATCCGCAACAGCGGGCTCATCGTCCCGACCAATTGACCCCTCGTGTCCTCGCGCCGAGTACGGAACCGGGTTGCGACGCCTCCGGACGGCGGAGACATTGTCGGTGGGCACGAAAGGACTCTCATCATGCGCATCTTCCGACTCCCGCTCGTCGCCGGCCTCGTCATCACGGGCCTGTTCGCGTGCGAACCCGTCGAGGACATCCAGACCACCGAGCTCGTCGACGAAGGCGTGCTCTGCATCGACTCCGAGGGAACCCTGGTCGTCGATCTCGAGACGTGTCTGTCCAGCAGCTGCGACACGCTGTACGACACCACGTGCTCGGGAACGCTCGATGGGGCCACGCTCACCGTCGAGAGCGACGCGAAGATCGACTCGGTCGTGAACGGGGAGTGCACCGACGACTGCGGCTTTGCGATGATCACCTGTGACGAGGTCGAGGCACCGTCCGACCCCACTGCGGTCACCGTCGAGTACGCTGGCAGCAGCACGACGTGGGACGAGCTACCCGACTGTGGGTTCTAGTCAGTCCCAGAACCCCCAGACATCGAGGCACCCATGCGCACCGCCATCGCCAGCATCGTCATCGTGTGTGGGGGCGTGTTCAGTGCGGGGTGCGACACCCCCGAGCCACCCGATGTCCTGGAGCTGACCGACGAGGGGTCGCTCTGCCTGCAGAACGACACCCTGTTCGTCGATTTCGAGACCTGCCTGTCGAGCAGCTGCGACACCCTGGCCGAGGCCACGTGCTCGACGAACGTGGCGGACGGCACGCTGTCGGTGCAGAGCTACGCGCGCATCGAGAGCCAGGGCGAGGACTGCACGGCCGACTGCGGGTTTGCGAGCGCGAGCTGCGAAACCCCCGACGACACGAGTGATCTGACGGTGGAGTACGCGGGCGACACGGTGCCGTTCGACGAAATCCCAAACTGCGATCTGTAGTGCGGAGCCGTCGGGCGCCCGGTCAGGGGGCTGCGAACCTGTGCGCTGCGGACTCGACGAGCCCGACCACGCGTGCTCCCAGTTCCCCGTCGGAGCGGGGAGTGCTGCGCGTCTGAATCGCCTCGACGAATGCTCGAGCGACCCCCGCCAGGGGCTCCGGGTCGGGGAGCGTCGCGGGGGGCTCCACGACACAGGTGGTCCGCCCGACCAGGCGCACCCGACGGGTCCGCTCGGGGGCCCAGCCGACCTCCACCCGGGAGGTCACGCCCGAGTGGTGTTGGAGCTGCATCACCGCTCCGCAGGCCGTCCAGGACGCATCGAACACCCGCGCAGGCCCGAACAGGGCGTCCAGGACGGCCAGATCGTGGGGGGCGAGGTCCCACAACGCTTCTGTCGGACTGGAGAGGCCTGGGGGGGCGGGCCCGATCCGCCAGGTCTCGGCGTGATCGACGCGTTCGCTCTGGGCGTGGGTGGACAGCGTCGAGAAGCCGGGCTCCCACAGGGGGGTGTGGTCGACCATCAGGATGCGATTCAGGCGGTGGGCGCGCGCCACGAGGGCGTCGGCATCGTCGCCATTCAGGGTGAACGGCTTCTCTACGAGCACGTCGCACCCCGCGTCGAGGGCCCGATGGGCCAGAGGGGCATGACTGTCGGCAGATGTCGCGATCGCCACTGCGTCTGCGGTCCAGATCCCGTCGATGGGGACGGCCTCGAGACCCAGCGCACCGGCGACGGCATCGGCGCGTTCGGGATGCCGGTCGGACACGACCACCCGGACGTCGAGCTTCGCGAGGTTCCGTGCGAGGTGCGGGCCGAAGCGTCCACACCCGATGACCGCCACCGTCCGCATGGTCGCGGATTATGCGGGGGGTCAGCGCGTCGCAACGCGGGGATGTCCGGTGCAGACCGGCGTAGCTGAAGGAGGGCCGGCAGACGTGGGGTTCCGACGCAAGACGCGCGCTGGACGGCTGGAACGGCTCGACAGTCTGGTCGTTCAGGAGGCGAAGACGCTCCTGGACCGGCGTGACGGGGCGTTCTCCACGGCACCGGTGGTCGATCTGGGACTCGGCGCCCGACCCTGGACCACCCTCGAGCTCGCCGAGGCGCTCGGACGCGACCTGGAGGTCGTGGGTCTCGACGTCGCGCCGGATGTCGTCGAAGCGGCGCGTGCCTTCGCCGAGGGACACCCGCTGGCTGCGCGGGTGCGGTTCGAGGTCGGCAGCTTCGCGCTCCCCTGCAGCGCCCGGTTGGTCCGGGTGATGAACGTGTTGCGGGATGGGGGGCCCGACTTCGCTCTGGCTGCGCATCGAACCCTGGCTGACCACGTGTTGCCAGGGGGTGTGGTGGTCGAAGGCAGCTCCGGTGCGACCGGCGAGGTGGGGGCGGCCCACTGGATGGTGAAGGACGGGGACCAGCTGCGGCGCGACAGCCTGGTGTTCTGGACCGACGGTGCACGGGGCACAGCACCGCATCTGTTCCGGGACCGTCTGCCGAGGGACTTGCGCGGGGACCACCCGATCAAGGCCGTCCTGACGGGCTGGATGCAGGCCTACCTCGCAACGCCGCCCGGCCCCACGCGGCTCGAGGACAGCGTCGCCGTGCTCGGCTCTCCGGACTTCACCGTCCTCGGGCACGGTGCTGTTCGCTACCGTCCGCCGGCAGGCATCCCGTAGATCGCCTCGACGAGTGCGGTGTAGCGCTTGTTCCACGCCCGAAACCGCTTCACGCCGGCCGCATCGGGCTCCACGGTCGCGAACGTCTCTACGGGGGGCAGCGGGTCGAGGCCCCTCGCGACCCGGACGGCGTCGACCGCGCCTCGACACCCGGCCCAGGCACCGTGGACGCGATCGACCGGGACCGACAGCCCGTTCGCCACCAGCGTCGCCCAGCCATCCACGGCACCCCCGCCGCTCAATCGCACCCGCGCGATGTGAGCGCGACCCACGGCCTCGACGACCCCGCGGAGACGAGCGAGCTCGGCGACGACGCCCTGCCTCCACGCCTGGACGATCGCGCGGCTCGGCGTCCGTGGCGTGAGCCCGACCACGGCCCCGGTCGCGGGTCGATCGAGCGCACCGGCGAACAACGGAAGCACCCACAGATCGTCGACCCACCCGTCTCCATCGGATGGATCCCCGACCGCATCTTCGCCGAACCAGCGCTGCAGGGCCCCTCGAGCGGACATGCCCGCGATCACCCCGGTCTCGACGTCGCGGTGGCCGGTCGCGCCCGTGCTGATGAAGGCGCCGGGAAGGGGGGCGAGGCGGTCGTGCGTCGTGCGGATCCCCAGGGAGACCGCGGAGCCCAGCGACAATCCGGCAACCCCGGCCGACGCGCCGTTCGCGAACAACGCGCAGTTCTTGTCGCCCGCCGTGGGGTAGCAGGGAATCCCGTTCCACCGCCCGGCGGGCTGCCCCAGCTCCACCCGGTCGCACACCGCGAGACCCCGGGCCTTCAGGACATCGACCCGAACCCGACTCGACCACGCTGCGTCGGTCTCGGCCGCTCGTCCGGTCCAGTCCAGCAGGAGCGCGCCAGGCAGGCCGCTCACCGGCTCCCGGGGGGCCGACTGCTGGAGTGAATCCCACAGCGGCCCCGCGGGATCCCGGCCATCCATCCAGGACACGAGCCGGTCACCGGTCGCCACCGTGTCACGCTGGGTGGTGAGCGCGATCCCGGCGAGGGCTCCGGGACCCGCCAGCCGGTCGCGCACGGAGCGTGCAATGGCCCGTATTCGCGGGAGGGATTGCTCGACGACGCCTCCAGACGCCCGCTCGAGTGGGGGCATCGGCTGCACCACCTCCAGGTGTCGCGTGCCGTCCTCGCTGAATCGCGCGCCCTTCACGAAAGACGTACCCACATCGATCGCTGCCCAGTCCATCACGGCTCCTTCATCGCCACCAGGCTCCGCGGAACGTCCGCAGAGGTGGCGTCGTCCAGCTGGCGATGCAGGAGGCCCAGCACCCAGTCGCGTTGCTTGCGGGTGATTCCCGGCGTGGTGAAGCCCCGTCGACGGACGTGCAGCACGCGTTCTTCCCGACCGTCCGCCCTCACCAGCACGAGCCGCGTGGTCGGAGCGGTGCAGTCCCAGCGGGCCTCGGTGACGTCGCCGAGGTGAATGGTGCGCTTCTCGCCTCGCTGTTCGATGTGCATGCGCCCCCGCTCGATGTCGAGGACGATCCGGCGGGACTACGCACGACGCATGGCATCGGTGGCCAGGGCGCCGCCGATCAGCAACAGAACGGCCACGAGGCTGCCCAGAAGGGTCTCCAGGTAGGCTGCCGCGACGAGGAGCAGCAGGGCCGGCGCTGCGAAGAGCCAGAAGACGCGGCCATCGGCCGTCCACCCCAGCCTTCCAGGCGCGGCTTCGAGCTCGATGCGCACGCCGTCGAGGTCGAACTCGGGATCGATCTGCGGAGGAACGGGGAGCATGGCGCATGCTATCGCTTCCGATACAGCGATGGCATCGCCCGTTCCGGAGGACTGCGTGCGCATCCACACCATCGACTGCGACTACATGGAGCCCGGGATCGCCGCGGCCTATCTGCTGGTGCCGGAAGACGGCCGGCAGTGCGCGTTCGTCGAGACCAACACCGCCCATGCCGTTCCTCGCCTGCTCGAAGCGCTCCGCGCAGCCGGACGCACCGTCGAGGACGTCCAGTACGTCATCATCACGCACATCCACCTCGATCACGCCGGTGGGGCGGGGCAGTTGATGGCCGCGTGCCCGAACGCCACGTTGCTGGCGCACCCGAAGGCCGCTCCGCACGCGGTCGACCCCTCGCGCATCGTGAAGGGGGCCACCGCCGTGTACGGAGAAGAGCGGTTCGCCGAACTCTACGGGGAGGTCGTGCCCATCCCCGAGCAGCGGGTCCGGGCCATGGAAGACGACAGCACCGTGACGGTCGGCAACCACACACTCCGGTTCCTCCACACCCGTGGCCACGCGAACCACCACATGTGTGTGTTCGACGAGACGGCCTCCGGCGTGTTCACGGGCGACAGCTTCGGCATCCTCTACCCGGCACTGCAGCGAAAGGGGGTGTTCGCGTTCCCGTCGACCTCCCCGACCGACTTCGATGGGCCGGCGGCCATCGCCTCGCTGGATCGCATCGTGGATACGGGCGCAGAGCGCGTGTGGCCCACCCACTTCGGCGAGCACACCGACCTCGAAGCCATTCGGGACCAGCTCGTACCCATGCTCGAGGCGTCGACGGGGCTGGTGATCCAGGCCGACGAGAGCGGTCTGGAGGACGAGGCGCTGGATGCCTGGTTCGACGGGGCCGTGCGGGCGATGTTCGAAGATCGCCTCGTACGGGCGGGGCTCTCGGAGGATCCTGTCGTTCGGCGGCAGATCGCGCTGGACATCGATCTCAACGGCCAGGGCCTCGCGTTTGCAGTGCGTAAGATGCGGTTCAAGCGTGCAAAGTCTGCATAAGTGTGCTATAGTGTATGCATGCAAACCAACAACATCCAGACGATCGACTATCGCGCCCGCTACCGGAGCCCTGCAGAAGTCCTCGCAGACCGCACGCTGTCCGGTGACGACAAGCTGGCCGTCCTCCGTGAATGGCGCCTGGATGCGCTACGGCGCGTCGAGAGCACCGGCGAAGGCATGCCGGGCGAGAAGCCTGCCCTGCGCGAAGTAGACCGGGCCATCGCCATCCTCGAAGAGCTGCCGGTCTGACGTGACCCCGGCCCACCGGTTCAGGTGGAGTCGGTTCAGGTGGAGTCGGTTCAGGTGGAGTCGGTTCAGGTGGAGTCGGTTCTCGTATCCCCGTCCGTGAGCATCGTGAGCAGGGCCTCGGGTGGAGGCGTCTCTTCGCTGGCGTTTCGGTGCACGAACGCCCGAATCGCCCGCACCAGCGCCTGCCGTTCTTCGGCTCGCATCCGGGCCACCCGGGACCAGTGTGCGTCGTCGAACAGGATCTCGACGCGCTCCGCGCGCGTGCGAATCCGACGGACCGCGTCGAGCGGACGCACCATCAGACGGCCACCGACCGGGAACGCGATGTCGTGCTGCCGCAGCCGCAGGTAGGCATGGCTGTGCTCGGACGGGAACCGGATGTGCAGGCGGTCGATGAGGTCTGACCGGGACCAGGGGGCGATCCACCGTGGGTCGACGGTCTCCTGGGCAGCGTCGCTCGAGGGGGCCTGTGGTTGCAGGGGCTCGTCGAGGCGCCACACGGGCGTGTCTCCAGAGCGCAATCGGGCCACGACCTGCTCCAGCGCCCGACACAGCTCCGACAGCTCGCGTCCGGTCATCTGGACCGGCAGGCGTGCCTCGGACTCGCGCCCGCGGATGCGCAGGGTGTCCCACTGGACCCCGAATCCCTTCAGCTGATCGAGGGGCACATGGAGCCCGTCGATCTCCACCCCAGATGAATCCAGCGTCAGGGAGTGGTGGTTGACGTGCGGCGTGAGCAGGGCGGTCAGCCAGTCCTCCTCCCGCGGGAGGCGCAGGACCAGCCTCTCCGCGGAGTCGTGGTGCTCCGGCGGCACCCAGTGCGGATCGATCGCCGGTACCTCGCGATGCTCCGGTGCCGTCACGCCCGCACGAGTCCCCGGTCGCGAAGCAGCGCATCCACCTCCGGATCCCGACCGCGGAACGTGCGGTAGCCATCGGCCGGATCGATGGTGTTGCCGCGCGACAGCACCGTGTCGAGCAGGCTGGACGACAGGTCGACGTCGTAGAAGCCGGTCTTGGCGAAGGCCTCTGCAGCATCGGCTACCAGCACGTCGGCCCACAGATAGCTGTAGTAGCCGGCCGAGTAGTAGCCGCCGGCGAAGACGTGCATGAACTGCGGCGTACGGTGGCGCATGACCACCTGCGGCGGAAGCCCCCAGCGGTCGAGAGTCTGCTTCTCGAAGTCCGCGGCCACGATGGGGTCCGTGGCGAGGTGCATCTCCATGTCCATCACCGCGCTCGCCAGGAACTCCATGGTCCGGAAGCCCTGGTCGGCGTTCGCGGCGGCTTCCAGCTTCTCGAGCAGCGGTGCGGGAGGCGGCTCGCCGGTCACGCGGTGTGTCGCGAACCGGGCGAGGAGCTCGGGAGTGCGCAGCCAGTGTTCGTTGAGCTGCGATGGGAACTCGACGTAGTCGCGGGGCACGTTGGTCCCGGCCAGGGTGGGGTAGGTGACGTCGGATGCGAGCCCGTGCATGGCGTGTCCGAACTCGTGGAACAGCGTCCGGGCGTCATCGAGGGTGAGCAGGCAGGGCTGTCCCTTCGGGGGTCGGGCGAAGTTGCAGTTGTTGCTCACGAGCGGAAGGTGCCCGGCCAGGCCCTGCTGCGACCGGTAGGCGGTCATCCACGCGCCGCTGCGCTTGCCCTTCCGTGCGAAGGGGTCCAGGTAGAACAGCCCCCGCGGCGAGCCGTCGGCGTTGTCGACCCGCCACACCCGCCAGTCGGGGTGGGGAAGCGGCACGTCGTCGAGCTGGGTGAACGTCCAGCCGAAGCGCTCGCCGGCGGCCCAGAACATCCCGTCGACCAGGCTGTCGAGCTGGAAGTGGGGCAGGAGCGCATCGGGGTCGAAGTCATAGGTCTCGTGGCGGCAGATCTCGGCGTAGTACCGCACGTCCCAGGGTTCGATGGTCAGATCGTCTCCCCGGGCGTCGGCCAGGGCCTGGAGCTGCTCGACCTCGGACTCGAATGCACTGGCCGCGGCCTTCCACACGCGACGCATCAGATCCATCGCGGCGTCGGGGGTCTTGGCCATCGTGGACTCGAGCACCAGGTGTGCGTGGGTGTCGAAGCCCAGCAGGCGTGCCTTCTCGAGCCGGAGCTGGAGGATCTCGGTGATCAGCTCGCCCGTGGCGTTGTCGTCGTCGTTGTCGCCGCGGCTGTAGAAGCGTCGCCACACGGTCTCGCGCAGCCCGCGCTCCGTCGAGCTCGTCAGGAAGGGCTCGACCGAGGATCGGGTGTTGGTGACCGCCCACTTGTCGGGCTTGCCGAGCTCTTCGGCTGCGGACTTCGCGGCCCCGCACCACCCCTCGGACATCCCGCCCAGCTGGCTCTCGTCGAGCCAGGTGACCCAGCCCTCTTCGTCGGCGAGCAGCCGGTCTCCGAACGTGGTGTGGAGGGTGGACAACCGGCGATTGATGGCGGCGATCCGCTCGCGCTGCGGGGCGTCGAGCTGTGCGCCAGCGCGCTCGAACCGGCGCATCCACTCCTTCTTCAGCCGGAGCTGCTCGGTGTCGAGGCCCTCGACCGGCGCAGCCCTCAACCGGTCGTACAGCGCCCGGTCCTGGAAGATGGCGTCGCTGGCTTCGGTCAGTCGCGGCTCCATCTCCTGCGCGACGGCCCGCATCTCGGGGGAGCTGAAGTTCGACGACCACAGGTCGTACACCGCGAGAACCCGCTCCAGCGTGGCCCCCATCCGCTCGAGGGCGACGAAGGTGTTGTCGAACGTGGCATCGCTCGTGTCGTCGCGAATCGCAGCGGCCTCACGGGCGCGTTCGTCGATCGCCGCCTGCAGGGCCGGCTCGAACGCGTCGATCTGGACGCGATCCAGCGGAGGAACCCCGCCACACGGCCCGTTCCAGGGGGCCAGCAGCACAGCAGCGCCGGGTGTCGTTTCGGTCATGTCAGCTCTCCAATGGATTCCGAGACGGAACCCATAACGCTGACCACACCGTCGACATCAACGTCGGGTTGCACGCACCCATACCGGGCCGTCGGGACGCAGGGTGATGCTGGGGATCTGCGGTGGCGGCACGGACACGTGGGGCTCGAAGCGAACCGCGGGCACGATGCGCTCCAGCGCCAGCACCCCCTCCATCAGGGCGAAGTGGTTGCCGATGCACACCCGGGGACCGCCGCCGAATGGAAGCCAGGCGAACCGGGGTCGGTCGATGCCCGACAACCAACGGTCCGGCCGGAAGCTGTCGGGATCGGCGTACCAGCGGGGGTCGCGATGGATCACGGCCTGGGCGACGAGCAGCTGGATGTTCGGTGGAATCATGTGGGGGCCGAGCTGGATGGAGGTCTGGGTCTCGCGCCCGATGGCCCACACCGGCGGGATGAGCCGCATTCCTTCCTGCAGCACGGCCTTCGCGCGGCTGGGGTCGTCGACGAGCCGCTGTTCCTCCTCCCGGTTCTGGGTGAGCAGGAGCAGGGTGTAGGTGAGTGCGGTGGCCGTGGTCTCGTGCCCCGCTGCGAACATCGTGATGGCTTCGTCGCGCAGCTGCGTGTCGTCCATGCCCGTTCCGTCTTCGTCGCGGGCGGCGAGGAGCTGGGAGAGCAGGTCGTCCCCGAGCCCTTTCGCGCGACGGGCCGCGAGGATCTCGGTCATCAGGGCGTGCAGCGATGCGATGGCGTGATCGGCCCGGCGGCGACCGCGGCTCGGCAGGCCGTCCGGCCAGAGTCGCCGATGCCCCTGGAACTCCGCGATGAACTCGGCCATCACGGTCTCGATGTGGTGGCCGGCCTGGCTCACGTCCACGTCGAGGTCGCCGAACAGGGTCTTGAGCACGATGTCCTGGGTGAGCCCCATCATCTCGTGGAACAGGTCGAGCTCGCAGTCGCGGGGGAGGCCGTCGACCCACCGCTCGATGCAGTCCACCATCGTGTCGCGGTAGTGCTGGATGTGCCGCGGGGTGAACGAGGGCGCAGCCAGGCGCCGATTGCGCTTCCACTCGTCGCCTTCCGCGGTCACCAGCCCGTTGCCCAGCAGCGGACGCACGCCGTCGTAGGCGATGTCCTTGTGCAGGTTGCGCCACTCGCCCACGAGCACGGTCTCGAGCAGAACGGGGTCGCTCACCATCAGCAGGCGGTGGTTCACGAGGTTGAACTGCACCAGATCGCCGTGTTCGCGATGGATCCGTCGCAGGAACTCCAGGGGGTCGCGCGCGAAGCCCGGCAGGCTCCCGACCACGGGCAGGCCCGACGGTCCGGGGATGCCCTCGAGGGGTGGGGGAGGGAGGATCCGACCGGCGAGCGGGCGGAAGCGGTCGAGCAGCACGTCGGACACCATGCCAACGGGCTATCGTCGATTCACGCGCGACGTCCAACCCGACCGCGCACCCTGGAGGTCCCGTGGCATCGATCTTCGCCGTCAGCAGCAACCCCGAGGTCAACACGCTGGTGGAGCGGTGTGGCTACGCAACTGCGGCGCTGACCATCCTCCCGATTCCCGGGTCCGAGATCATCGGCGTCATGCCGCTGCACGTCGGGATGGTGATGGGCATCGCGAACGCCTACGGGCACGAGCTCACCAAGGAGAGTGCGGTCGAGCTCATCATGCAGATCGGCACCACGGTGGGCGCGTCGCTCGTGGGGTCGCGGCTCGCCACCACCGCTGCGAAGTTCGTGCTCCCCGGGCTGGGGGGAATCGTCGCCGCTCCGTTCATGTTCGCGTCCACCCTCGCGATCGGTGCGGTGGCAGCGGCCTGGTTCGATCACGATGGCGCCATGTCGGCCGAAGAGATGCGGTCGCTCTACAAACAGACGCTCAAGCAGGCTCGCAGCGACTTCTCCCCCGACAAGATGAAGGACGCCGACGCGATGGCCAGGGCGAAGGAGGCCGTGAACGCGGGCAAGGACGGAGACGCCCCCGCGCCGGCCGAGCCCGATGCCGAAGAGGACGCCGTCGCGCGGCTCAAGCGGGCCAAGGCGTTGCTCGAGGACGGACTCATCGAGCAGGACGAGTACGACGCCGTGAAGAAGCGCATCCTGGACGCCATCTGAGCCGCCATCTGAGCCGGCTCGACGGTCTACTCGACCGTGCGGACCTCGCGCTCCGACAACAGCTCGCCGACGTCGTTGCCGATCAGCAGGTAGACCTCGTTGCCGGTGCACTGGGCCAGGTTCGCCTTCACGGCCTCGGCGTCCACTTCCATGAGCGCCGCGGCGTAGCCTCCGACCTCGGTGGGATCGATGTCGTGGCGCACGTAGTGCGACAGCTCGTCGACCACGTTGCGCGGGCTCGACAGCCACTGGGACCGCGCAACCGCCCGGTTCAGACGGGCTGCTGCGAGCTCCTCCTCGCTCGGACCCTCTTCCGACAGGCGCTTCAGCAGGTCGTCGAGCGTCGAGATCGCCTCGTCCAGCCCCTCCTTCTGGACCGGTGAGTACAGGCTGAGTCGATGGCCCGCCTCGTCGTCGACCATGCTGGCCCCCACGTGGTAGGTGAGCGCTTTCTCGCGGCGCAGCAGGTCGACTGCGGCAGTCTCGACGATGCTCGAGACCAGGCTGCTGGTCCACGCGTCGTCGCCGAGGCGGCACTGCAGGGTGAGGGTCACCTGGGTCCGGCTGATGTCGTCTTCGACGGCGAGCAGGGTGCGCTCGGGGGTGAGCGGCGTGCGGGAGCGGTCGGGCGGCGCGGTCTGCGCCTTCGACCGAATCAGCCCCAGGGTCTTCCGGGCTTCGTGGAACGTGTTGCCCGGCTCCACCGGACCCAGGATCACCAGGTGCCCGCGATCGGGGGCCAGCTGCAGCTTCGCCCAGTTCTTGATGTCCTTGCCCTTCAGCGACTGCACGCTGGCGGTCGTGCTGTCGGTGGTGGAGGCGTCTTCGCCCAGGAACAGCTCTTCGCGGAGATCGAAGGTGCGACCGCGCGCGGTGGTCTTCTCGTCGAAGGACTTCTGCAGCTTGTTCAGCTTCTTCGCCGGCACCTGGTTGCGGAGGTGCTCGGCGAGAGCCTTCAGCTGCACCTCGAGACGCGAACCGTCCACCGTGAACTTCCACGCGTCGTCGGTCCGATCCTGATCGAGGGATCCGGACTGGGTGATGAGCCGCCGGTACTCGTCGTAGCTCACGGACGGCAGCAGGTTCCAGGTGTCTTCGGCTCGGGGGAAGGACAGCTGGGACCGCACCACGCCGAACTCGCCGAAGGGCACCACCGTGACCTGCAGCCCGGTCGGCAGGGTCTGGGACTTCGTGCCCGAGAAGTCGGGCTCTCCGATGATGCGCTCCAGGAACGCCTCGTCGACCGAGGACGGGTCGAGCCCCTCGAAGCTGCGGCTCTCGCGGCCGCCGTGGAAGCTCGGAAGGGCGTCGGGGTCGACGTCGCTCGGCTTCAGCAGGAACACGCGGGCTCTGCGACGCGTGAGGTGCTCGCGACCGAAACGCATCGCCTTGGACGGGTCCATCGCATCGATCGCCTCGAGCTGATCGACCAGCCAGCCCTGTTCGCCCGTCTCGTGGAAATACCCGGCAGCCACCACGTTGTCGCCGCGCTCCAGCGAGCGGTAGAGTGCGGCCTTCTTCGACGTCCGCCAGCCACGGATCACGGAGTTCACGGCGGGCATCTCGTCTTCGGACCAGTAGTTCTCGGCTGCGCGGATGGCCTTGCGGCTCAGCTCCTTGACGGTCTCCTCGTCGGTCTCGTTGTCGCGCAGGGGGAACTGACAGGTCGCGACCCCGGCCAGGGCGGCGTCGTTCACCTCGCACGTCACCCAGCGGTCGAGCTCGGTCTCCATTCCGTACTCGACGAGGGCCATGTCGACGGCCACGAGGTTCTGATCGGTGGGCGGGAGGGTCCACGCCAGGATGGACAGCGGCCGACGGATCGACCCCTCGACCTGGGTGAGGGGGCGCTCGACGAGCTTCATCTCCTCCACGTCGGGAACCGCGAGCTCCTCTCGCCGCTCGTTCGCACAGGGACCGTTCACCTCGCCCGTGTCGGGGTGCACGATGAGGTCCTTCGGCAGGCTCTGGATGAGGAGCTCGCCGAACCGGTCGGGCTCGATGGCACCGCGCACGTGAATCGTCGTGTTCGCGGGCTGGTACCACTTCTCCATGTAGGCGCGGGCCTGCTCTAGGGTGAGCTCGGCGAGGGAGTCCTCGGTGCCGATCGGGATGCGGTGGTAGGGGTGCGACTCCGGAAAGAGCTCGGCGTACAAGGGCTCGAAGGCCGATCGCCCGCCATCCGAGTAGTTCTGGCGGAGCTCCTGGCGCACGATGTTGCGCTCGGTGTCGAACACCTCGGTGTCGACGCCGTTCAGGGGGTCGCTGATCCGGGCGGCTTCGAGCTGGAGGACCGTTCGCACGGCGCTGCGGGGAGCGGTGGTGACGAAGGTGGTGCGGTCGCGGGTGGTGAACCCGTTGAGGTGTCCGCCGGTCCCGCCCACGGTGGCCCAGACGTCGCTGTCGCCGAGGGGGGTCGACCGGAACCACAGGTGCTCGGCCACGTGAGCCAGTCCGTGTTGCTCCTCGCCGCTGCTCCCGCCCTCGACGATGGTGGTGACCCGGATCTCGGGCCGGGCCTGGTCCTCCTCGAACATCACCTGGAGGCCCGAACCGAGGCACCAGGCCTGGCTCTTCACCTCGGCGGCCGATGCGGAAGACGAGGGGAGGAGAGACGACGCGACGACCCCTCCGATGAGGACGAGATGGACGACGAACGAGCGAGCAGTGGGCATGTACATGGGGCGGTCTTACCTCAGCGCCCCGTCACCCGCTCGATCACCCGAAGTCGTAGGGTTCCGGATCGAACTGCCGGGTGCGCGCCAGGAACCGCAGCGTCGATCCGGGCCACAGCGTGAAGTTCGTGCCGTCCTCGCCCAGATACCAGCTGTTGCATCCAGACAGCCAGACCCGGTCTCGATGGCGGGCATCCATCTCGGCGACGAAGGCATCCAGCGCATCCTGGCGGACATCGAGCCACGTGCGCCCCGTCTGCTCGAGGTGCTCCATCGCGCGCAGGACGTACCGGATCTGGGCTTCGATCATCACGATCATCGAGGTGTGCCCCAGCCCCGTGTTGGGCCCGAACAACGAGAACGCGTTCGGAAAGCCGGGGATGGTGGTGCCGAGCAGCGCCCGGGGGCGGTCTCCCCAGAACCGTTGGAGGCTCCGCCCGTCGACGCCTTCGATGTCGAGCTCGCCGAGCGGAGCGTCGACCTCGAAGCCCGTGCAGCAGATCAGCACGTCGAGCGGCACGTCCTGGCCGTCGATCTGCACGCCGGACTCCGTGATGCGCTCGATGGCGCGGGGCTGTAGCGTGACGTCGTCGCGCTTCAGCGTGGGGTACCAGTCGTCGGACGAGAGCACCCGCTTGCAGCCGATGCGGTAGTCGGGCGTGGCCGCGCGGGTGAGCTCGGGGTCGTCGAGCGCCTCGGACAGCTGACCCTCGGCCCAGCGCTGCAGGAGAGGACCCGTTCGGCGGTACAGCGGACCGAAGAACAGGACGTAGGTGGTCTCCATCCAGGCGTAGGTGCGCAGCCGCTCGAGGAGCATCCGGCCAGGGACCTTCGCGAAGCGACGCTTCTCCACGTCGGTGAACGCCCGGTCGTTGCGGGGCCGGATCCAGGGAGGCGTGCGCTGGAACACGGTCAGGTGCTCGACCTCGTCTGCGATGGCGGGGCCGATCTGGATGGCCGAGGCCCCCGTGCCGATGATGCCGACCCGCTTGCCGGCCAGATCGACCGAGGGGTCCCAGCGAGCGCTGTGCAGCACGGGCCCGGTGAAGTCGTCGAGCCCGTCGATGTCGGGCCAACGCGGCGTGGTGAGCGCACCCACCGCAAAGACCGCGTAGCGCGCGCGGATCACGCGACCATCGGCGATCTGCAGCAGCCAGGTGGCCGATTCGGCGTCCCACCGCGCATGCGACACGGCAGCACCGAGCTCGATGCGATCGTGCAACGCGTACCGATCCACGCAGTGCTCGAGGTAGGTGCGGATCTCTTCCTGGCTGGCGTAGCGCCGCGACCAGTCGGGCTTCGGCGCGAAGCTGAACGAGTACAGATGGCTCGGCACGTCGCAGGCTGCACCCGGGTAGGTGTTGTCGCGCCAGGTTCCGCCGACGGCGTCCGCGGCTTCGAGAACGAGCAGATCGTCGGGTCCTCCACGGCCGTGCCGAACCAGTTCGATCGCCATTCCGAGCCCGCTGAAGCCCGAACCGACGATGGCCACCTGGACCGTCCGCACGTCGTCGGGCGTTGCCGCGTCACCGTGTGCCATGCTGGCGGCTGTAACCACGGAACGAGAGCACGTGCATGTCGGCAACAGAGGTTCGAGCAGCGCTGGAAGCGGGAGAGGGCCCGAAGGCGCTGCACGCGTCGCTGGCGGTGTGGAGAGACACGCGGCATCCCACGGTGGGTGCGGTCGTGCGCGCGCTCGATGCCCAGCTGGCGTTCGAGGGGCCGTCGATTCGCAGTCGGGAGCGCTTTCACCTCGCCTGGATGGGGCTCGCGGAGGATCCCCCCGTGGAGTCGCTGGGGTGGCTGGCCCGGAACGTCGCCGAGAAGCTCCCCCAGCCCGACGGTCCGATCGACTACAGCGACGCGGGGCTGATCCGGCGGATGGCGCCGTTCCAGGAACGCATCGCACGGCTCGCTGCCCACCTCGACGACCCGCGGGTGGCGGACGGGGTGGTCCTGGCCCTCGGAACCGGCGCTGGCGGTGCGGGGGCGATGTACTGGTACGAGGTGTCCAGCGTCTTCGAGCCCGCCATGGACCTGGTCCGGCGCTGTGCGGATGCCCACACGGTGTCGCTCTGCGAGGAGCTGCTCGAGCGTCCCCGAGCCAGGAAGCGGGGCGCGCGCGAGTGGTTGAGCCAGACCCTGCCCGAGGTCACGGCCGCCAGGACCCACGCGCCGCCGGACCTGAAGGAGTGGACGGCACTGCTTCCGCGGGCGGCCGAGGAAGATGCGAGTGCAGTCCAACTGCTCGAGCAGATCCGCGAGGCGCCGGGCGATCGCGCGTTGCGAGCGGTGTACGCCGACGTGCTGCAGGAGGTCGGCGATCCGCGGGGGACCTTCGTGGCACTGCAGCTCGAGGAGACGCCCGTGGCCGAGAAGAAGGCCGGGGCGCTGTTTCGCAGCCACGGATCGGAGTGGCTCGGCCCCGAGCTCTCGCGGGTGCTGGTGAACGTGACCTTCCGGGATGGGTTTCTGTACCGGGCTTCTCTCGCACCCAACGCCGCGGCATCCGACGATGGGTGGACGCGCGCGAAGGCCGATCCGCGCCTGCGTACTCTGGTCCGTCTCAGCAAAGGGCGTGGAAACCGCCGCCACTACGGAGATTTTCTGACCTCATCCGCCTGTACGGCCCTGGCGGACGTCGAGCTCCCGTTCTCGAGGCTGCTGACCCAGCTGCTCGACTGCCCCCATCCCCGGAACATCCGGGTGGTGCGGTCGAACCGTCTCCCCGCCCGAAAGGTGCTGCTGCAGATGGCCGACAGCCCGCACTTCTCCAGTCTGCAGACCGTCGTGCTGGGTGGACCGGGAACGCGGGATGCCGACCGGTTTCTGAGGAGCAACGTGCGGTCCCTTCGCAGTGCGGGGCTTCCGGTGACGCGTCTGGGCATCGAAGCGGCGCTGGTGAAGTCGGCTCCAAAGGGCGTGCTGGGCGCCACCGACGGCCTCGGCGACCTGGGGCTCGAACGCCTGGAGCTCGGCTGGGAGCGGGCTCACGTCACCGTAGTGCGCAACGACGACGCCTCGGTGGACGTCTGGTCGTTCGGCGAGGGGCTCCGCACCGTGGGTCGGGTGGTATCGATGCTGGGTCCGACGGTGCGGCGCGTGGTGGTCCACGAGTCCAGGTGGGCCGTTCGGGAAGCCACCGTCGATGCACGTCAGGTGGTCGCCGAGCTCCGAGATGCCCACGCTGATCGCGTCGAGACCATCGAGCTCATCGAAGCCGATGCGCTCACGCCGCGACTCGGGAGCTCGGATGCGAGTGGCCTGGTCGACGGATGATGCCCTCGCGGGAGAGGACCCTCCGCGAGACCCGGGTTCCGAACCCGTCCGGTAGCAGGAAATCCGCGTTGGGGCGCTCTTCGTTGACGTCCCGAACGATGGCGCCGATGGGCCCGTCGTAGCCGAAGTCCTCGAGCTGCAGGCGCAGGTCGTCGATGGACTGGGTGAATCGCGTGCCGGCGATGACGAGCTCGGCGTCGGTCTCCACGAACGCACACGCACAGGCTTCGATGTCGCGGACCCGGGTGATGGTCAGTGGCCGTCCCGCACGTGCGAACAGCCGCTCGATGACTTCCAGATGGCGCAGAGCCACACCCGCCAGGATGACGTTCATTCTCCCTCCCCGACGCGTTTCCTCGCGTCGGTGGTCTCAACGGATCGGCCCGTGGAGATGTGAGTACCGCGGGTGACGAGCGGTCGTCGGGCCCGTGTCGTGCGGTTGCGGAATCGCTTCATGCTTCCACGAGATGTCGCAGGCTGTCACGCGGGGATTGGCCTACGCTCTTCAGCGTCTACCTCTGGTGCCGACACTGCTCAAGGAGGCGACATGCTGACGAATGCGCTGCTGTTCACCCTGCTCGCTGTTCCAGGTGCGGAATCCCTGGGTCGGTTGTCCGCCGATGGGCAGTACGGTGCCGCAGTCGAGCTCCTGGGTCGGCTGCAGTCCGGAGCCGGTGCAGCGGCGATGGCGGACCGGGCGCAACTCGCCCAGCTGGTCGACAGCGCATTCGCGAGCCTCGACGAGGTCGGGGTCGAGGGGGTGGTGACGAGCCGGGTGAAGTCCCCGGAGAGCCTGCTGGCCAAGATGGCGAGAAAGGATCTCCCGATCGACCAGATCCACGACCGCCTGGCCGTGCGGGTTCGCGTCGAATCCGAGGACGACTGCTACCGCGTGCTCGACGCACTGCATCGGCGGTTCACGCCCATCGAATCCGAGCTCGACGACTACATCGCCACCCCGAAGCCCAGCGGATATCGCAGCCTGCACACAGCGGTTCGGCTCGATCGGCCCGGGTACACGGGCTCTGCGGAGTTCCAGATCCGCACGCACGCCATGCACGCCGACGCCGAGACCGGTCGCGCTGCGCACTGGCGCTACAAGGCGGGCCTGCTACCCGTGTGAATCGCTGCTACCTTGAGAGCATGTTCACCCATCCGTCACGGTCCTCCGCCCTGTTCGTCACCCTCCTGCTGTTGGCCGGGTGCCCGCCCGCCGACGGCGACTCCGACGAGCCGCCCAGCACCGCAACTCCTCCGCCCACCGAGGACACCGCTGTGGTGCCCACGGGCGACACCGCCACGATTCCCACGGCAGACACGGGGCCGCCGCCCTTCGTGGTCGACTGCAACAACCTCCCGGACCTCGTGCCCCAGGGCAAGGTCGGGGGAGCACGCGGGTACCACGGGCTCGCGTTCGACGACCAGGGCGCCATCGTCGGCAGCAACGGCAACTCGCTGGTGAAGGTCACCACGCCGCCCGATGTGACGCCGTTTGCGCTGAACGTCGGGAGCGGCCAGCAGATGGACTACCTGCCGAACGGCGATCTGGCGTTCGCCACCTGGGATGGGGTGGTCCGCATCCTGCCCAACGGCGACGAGCAGATCATCGCGTCCGGATTCCAGAGCCTGTACGGCTTGATGGTGGGCCCCGATGGCTTCATCTACACGGCCGACCAGGCGGTGGTGGAGCGCATCGATCCCGCGACCGGCGACCGCACGCCCTACGTCACCGGGATCGAGAGCCCGAAGGTCCTCAACTGGAGCCCGGGCCACGACAAGTTCTACGTGGGCACCAACAGCCAGGGCAACGTCTACGAGGTCGACATCGATCCCGTCACGCTCGAGGTGATCGGCACGCCCACCGTCCTCGCCACCACGGCGTCCTCCTGGCACGACGCGCTCGGGGTCGACGCCTGCGGAAACCTCTACGTCGCGGAGTTCTGGGATCGTCGGTTGTACCGGATCTCTCCAGATGGACAGACCACAGTGCTGGTCGACTACCCGAACGAGCTGTACGGGCACGGGCTCGAGTGGGGGTCGGGGATCGGGGTGTGGGATCCCTACACCGTGTTCGTTCCCCAGCCCTACGACGACAACGAGGTGGGCGCGGCCTGGATCGGGGTTCCGTCCCGACGCTACACCGGGCACTACACGCTGATTCCCTGACCGCCCGGGTTACGATTCTGGAGAACCGGGAGGTCGGATGGGCATGCTGAAACCGCGTGGGCGAGATGCGCTCCAGCCCGAGCATCCCTTCGACTGGCTCAAGGCCGTCGCGGCGGTGGCGTCGATGTCGGTGTTGCTCACCGGCGCCTTCGTGGTGGGCCGGGTCACTGCACCGGGTCCAGACGTCGTTCCGCCCCCCGTGGCTCACCCACCCACCGAGGTTCCTGCCGAGGTCCCCGACGTGATGCCGGTCGTGCGCGTCGCTCCCCCGGTTCCGTCCGCGCCCGTCCCCGCGAAAGCCCCTGTCGCGCCGGGCAATCCAGACCCCGACTGGCTGAACGAGCCCGGGGCGTTGGAGCGATTGATGGAGCGTATCCACGAAGCCACCGACCACACGGGTCGATTCAAGTTCCTCAACATCAGCGCCGACCGCACGGTGGTCGCGCTGGTCGAGGTGGGTCCCGGCGAGCTCGATTCGGTGGCGATCAGCTGGGGGCACACGATCCGCCAGCCCATCGCGATGGACGACGAGGAGCGGGCGGCACTCGAAGACCAGCTGTTCACGCTGACCGTCGCCGATCTCGAAGACATCCCGGAGACCATCGCCGAGCTCGAGGTGATGGGCAAGGCGGGCACCCGGGTGGGCGAAGTGCGGATCCACGGCATCGCGACCGACCCCCACATCGAGTACCACCTCGAACACCCCCGCAACGTCCTCGAGCCAGTCCATGTCACGCTCCAGCATCGCCAGCGGTGAACCCTGGCGGCTGGACGGTCGAACCGTCCTCGTCACCGGGGGGAGCAAGGGGATCGGCGAGGCCGTGGTCCACGAGCTCGTGGCGCTCGGTGCCCGGGTGCTCGCCGTCGCCCGGGGCTCCGAAGCGCTCGACCGCCTGCGCGAGGCGACCGGTTGCGAGGTTCTCGCGGCAGATGTGCGCGACACCGAAGCCGTCGTCGCTGCGGTCCGCCAGCGCTGGGACCAGCTGGACGGCCTGGTGAACAATGCGGGCATCAACATCCGCAAGTCCGTGGCCGACACCCAGCCCGAAGACCTCGCGACCATCCTCGCCGTCAACCTGCAGAGCGTGTTCGCGCTCTCCCAGGCGCTGCATCCCGAGCTGAGAGCAGCGCGGGGATCGGTGGTGAACCTGTCCAGCGTCGCCGCCGATCGGGCCATCCGGCAGTCCACGCCCACCTATGCCGCGTCGAAGGGCGGCCTCGACAGCCTCACCCGCTACCTCGCGAGCGCATGGGGCCCCGACGGCATCCGGGTGAACGGCGTGGCTCCCTGGTACGTCCGCACTCCCCTGGCCGAGCAGGTGCTGCAGGACCCCGAGAAACACCAGGCCATCCTGGACCGAACGCCCCTACAGCGCCTCGGAGAGCCTGCAGACGTGGCCCGGACGGTCGCCTGGCTGCTGATGCCGGCGTCCGCATGGGTCACGGGCATCATCGTGCCCGTCGACGGTGGGTTCAGCGCACTCGGCAGCTGAGCCCCCGCTCCAGGGTCGCTCACAACGTGATGAACAGCACCGTCAGACACATCTCGTTCTGGGTTCCCCACCCGGCCAGGACGGGGTCTTCGAGCATGCTGGTGTCGTAGGTGCAGGTGAGCTCGTAGTAGTCGTTGGGGTCGATGGTGACGGGCTCGTCGTAGAAGTAGATGAACTGCCAGTCGAAGTCCCACCCGTCGACGTCGATCAGGCACTCCTCGGTGCCGTCTTCGCGGGTGAGCATCACGTCGAGGTCGGTTCCGCGCTCGTGCATGTGCGGCATCATGCCGATGATGTCGATCGACAGCGGCACCCCGAGGTCGTTGAGCGACAGCCCCTCGCGGTACTCGTAGGCTGCGCGCCCAGCGGGGATCTGGTCGCCGTACGCCAGCAGGAAGTCGAGGTAGAGGACCAGGACCGGCTTGTCGATCTCGTCGGCCGGCGCGAGCTGCAGCTGGAGATCCGTGGAGTCGGTCATCCCTTCGGTCTCGGGGTCGACCAGGTTGTAGTGCACCTGCGCGACGACGATCGAGCCTTCCGGGACCTCGACGCCCATGCCTTCCGGGAACTCGGTGGCTCCCTGACCCGGTGCCCAGCCGATGGGGTCGGATTCGTACGCGACGTCGTCTCCGGCACCGAAGAAGCACGGCCACCCCACGCGCTCGCCCTCTTCGGCCTGCAGGAGCGCCATCTGCTCGGCGTTCGTGGTTCCGTCGTCGGCCCAGGACGGCGCGTTCGGATCGACGATGTGTCCGATCACGTGGTGGACGATCCGCTCGTTGCCGGGCTTCACGTCGAAGCCCGTGAGGAACATCGTCTCGTCGACGTCGTCGAGCTCCATCGGGAAGCAGCGGTACTCGTCGAACTCCGCGGTCGCGCCGCCCACGGGCACCGGCGAGAACTCCGGAGTGGTGATGGTGTGCGTGGGCTCGATCGAGGGCAGGGGAGCCGGTGGCGTGCGGTCGACGGGCTCGCCCTCGGGCATCTCGGCATCGACCCAGTCGGCGAGCAGCTCGATCTCGGCGTCTTCCATCCACCACGGATCCTGCCAGTCTCCGCACGTGCCGTCGCCGCGGACCTGCTTGGGAGGCATGGTGCGATTCGCGGTGACCTCGGCGATCACCGGGCCCCAGGCCACCACCTCGTCGTACGTGTCGAAGGCCATGGGTGCGATCCCGTCGGACCCGCTGTGGCAGCGCATGCAGTACTGGTCGAGCACCGGTGCGACGTCTTGATGGAACGTCGGACCCTCCTCGGGGGTCTTGCAACCGACCACCGCGAAGAGCACGGCGAGCACGGGCAGAAAGCGCGTGGAGATGCAATCCGGGACGTGTGAGATGGGTGCAGCGGGGAACATGCGGGCCATGGCCGGCCTCCGAGAGCTCGAGAGGGGAATCGAATGTCTGCGAATCGCATTCGTCCAACAGTCGATGTGTATTGCGGAAGGGTAGACTGAGACAGTCGAACCTCCGTCACCAACCCCCACGAGGACCTCAGGAGAGCACGCAATCCCGACACCGCACCCCCCGAAGCCGAGCCTCACGCGACGCATCAAGGAGAGCGTCGGTGCAGGGGTCTGTCTGGGGCTGGTGGGCACGATCTACGGCATGCCCGTGATCCTCACCGTGCTGCTCGGCGTGTTCGGCTCGGGAGCGAGCGACGGGTCCGGCCTGATCGGCACCCGCGAGATCGACGAGCGCGAGGTCGTCTACTGGACACCGGACGACGAACTGCTGGAGGTCGCGGACGACGGCGAGGCAGGGGATCCGGACGCCCTCGACGAGGATCCCCTCGATGAAGAACCCCTCGACGAAGAACCGCCCGACAGCCCGGAACCCGTCGAGCCCATCAGCCCGGTCGACGATGCGGTTGCCGACGCAGAGGCTCCGACCCCCCCCGACGCGTCCGCATCCGAGCCCAGCACCGTCCAGCGTCGGGTGCCGAGCGCCAAGCGGCAGGCCCTCGCGAGAGCCCGTGCCCGTGCGCGGCAGGCTCGAGCAAAGCGTCCGAAACGCGAGCTGACCAAGAAGCAGAAGCGGAAGATCGCCAAGCGCAAGCGCAAGCGGGAGCGGATGGCCAAGCGCAAGCAGTGCGATGAGCTGTCCGACCAGATCCTGAAGATCGACGACCAGGAGTGGTGGTTCGGACGCGAGATCGCGAACTGCTACCGCACCCACCTCGAGCAGTTCGATCGGCTCGGGGGAGCGTGGTGGAAGAAGAACGACCGCGGCAAGCACATCGGGGTCGCGCTGTCGGTCTCCCGGTCGCGACGCGGAGAGCCCGCCCGACGTGCGGGGTTCAAGACCGGAGACGTCATCCAGAGCGTGAACGGCCTGAAGGTGCGCAGCTGGGGCGGCGTGACGATCGCGGCCACGCAGCTGGTCCGCAAGCGCGTCAAGCTGAAGATGATCCGCGACGGCGAGAAACAGACGATCACCCTGCGCGTGGTGTCGCCCGAGGATCTGGAAGCGAAGCGGGCCGAGCTCGAGGCGGTAGCCGAAGTGCCGTAGCCCCCGGTTCCGGCTCAAGCGGGGCCCCCACTGAGCCGACGAGAGGGCCATGTCCGCCTTCGTTCCGTACCAGCGCTGCATGGACCGCGCGCGCCTTGCTCGTTGGAACTTCGAGCACGTGGCGAGCGCGTTGAGCATCGATCCCCGGCTGGACATGGTCCCCGCCGCGATGTGCCCGACGCTGCGCTTTCTCGACCCGTCGCAGCAGCGTCGACTCAACCACCTCCAGGCCGCCGGGTATCTGTGGCTGTACGGCGCGCTCGAGGAGGTCGTTCTCCGGACACTGCAGTGGCAGGCCCTCGACCACACCGAGGACAACGTCGCCGCGCTGGATCTGCTGCTGTCGAGCGCGGACGACGCCCGAAAGCACCGCGCCATCTTCGACGTCGTGCTCGAGCAGCTCGACGAGCGCTGCAGGCTGGGGTTCGTCGCGGTGGATGGCCTCGATCACTTCGCTGCAGACGTGCTCTCGGCGCCTCCGATTGCGACGATGCTGTTGGTCGCGCTGCTCTGCCGGGCCGCGGATGGCCACGCCGCTGCGGTGTTGCGCACCGAGCACGCCCTCGACCCCGACTTCGTCGAGCTGCTGCAGCTGCACGCACGCGAGGAGCGCGTCGGATGGCCGGTGTACGCGCTGGAGATCCGGCGGATGGTGGCGGGGGCCGACGAGCGGTCCCGGGCGGGCGTGTACCGGTCGCTGCAGCGCCTGATGTCGGTCGTGGACGGGCTCCTCACCGAGCAGGCCGCTCAGAACACCGCCGTGTTCCTGGACAACGAGACGCGAGGCGGATTCTACGTGGAGCGGCCGGTTCGAGAGCGCATGCGGATGGCGCTGCGGGACGGGTATCGCTGGGCGTTTCTGGAGGTGGGGATACGACAGCCGCCGTTCGCACGCCTGCTCGCGGACGTGACCCCGGGCCTGCGGCACCGCGACCCGGACCACCTGCTGCCGTTCGCGCACCCCTGACCCTCGAACCAGAGAATCTGCGGTTAGGGAATCTACATGGAACGAATCGTCATCCCCGGCCGCGCAACCTACAGCCCGGTCGCTCTGTCCGACCTCATCATGGGCGCACCGCTCGCCACGCGCCTGCTGCTGGGGGCCACCGTACCCGGCCAGGTGATCGCCGCCGGTGCGATGGGCTTCTACGCCGGGAGCGCTGCGCGGGACTGGTATGCCCGGCGCGGCGTGCGTCCCATCGACTTCCAGGCCACCTTCGGTGTCGACATCGACACGCTCGACCCCATGCCCGAGGGGATGCGACGCGCCGAGTGTCGGGAGCTCGCCGTGGCCCTGTCCGAGGACTACACCACCCAGCGCCGGCCGCGAGAGGCGTGTGCGCGCGAGGTCAACCGGCTGCTCGAGCGCTACATCGCGTCGATCACCGGGCAGGAGGTCGTCACCAGCTGCGAGGTCCGCAGCTTCACCCTGGCGCGGATGGCGTTCCCGTTCGCGCTCGGCACCTGCGACGTGATCTCGGGAGACGTCGCGATCTTCCAGGACATGGGCCCGATGGAGCCCCACGTCATCGCCCACGAGTTCGCGCATCGGAAGGGGTATCTCAAGGAGCTCTACGCCCAGGTGCTCGCGTTCCTGGCCCTGCGCACCTCCAACGACCCCGAGTTCGTCCAGAGCTCGCGAATCGAGCGCCTGCAGCGCCACCTGGCCGTGCTCGCCGGCGAAGACCCCGTGGCGTTCCACGCCGAGATCGACGCTCTGCCGCTGAGGGCCGCACTCGCCCGGTGGTTCCACGGCCTGCGCCCTCGGGAGGCCCAGCGGGTCGGGCCCGTCGGGCGGGCGATGCGCGCGGTGTACGACAAGCGGATGAAGCTCACCGGCCAGAACGGGCTGTCGGACTACGACCGGGGCTTCACCGACTTCCTGTGGACCTTCCGGAACAGCAGCGACGCCACGCAGCCCCGCGAGCACGCGGCGATCTGAGCGTCCACAAGCCCTGGCTGGTGTGGTTAGTCTGGGCCGTGCTCTGCTACCTGCTCCTGGCTGGACCGACCCTCGCGGCGCCGGTCGATCCTCCTCCCGTCCCCGAGCGGCCCGGTCGCCAGAGGCTGGTTCTCGGACTCGCCGGAGTCGGTGCGATGGGGGCCGGAGCCGTGTGGTTCTTCTCGGCCGGCGACTCGTTGGGTGCCGGAGACCCCGCTGCCATGCTGGGCGCTGCGGGGCTCATCGCCACCACGGGCGCGCTCCTGGGGGCGGGTACGACCACGATCGACGCCGACGAGAGCGACCTGACGGGCGAGGCCTCCACCCCCGTGCTCCGAACCGGCATCGGGTACGGTGGCGCAGCCTGGGCGCGCGAGAAGGCCGCCAGCACGGCCTGGTTGGATGCTCGGCCGCGGATTCAGCTGGGCCGCCTGCGGATCACGCCGGGCCTTCTGCTCCAGACCCAGCTGTCCCGGGCCGAAGACGTCGACTGGCGGCCCCAGCCCGAGCTCACGGGCAGCCGGGCCCTCACCACCCGGGCTCGCGGCACGAACCTGGACATCGAGCTGCGGACCCGGGTGATCGACGACCTCGATCTGATCGGCACACCGCTGCTGCAGACCCGCACCGAGACCTACACCTACACGGACGGATCGGAGCGACGCCTGACCCGGACCCTGTTCGTGCCCCTCGCCGTCGGGTTCCGGTGGCGGATCTCGGGTCGCCAGTACATCGAGTCGATCGCGGGCCCGCGCTGGGATCACCTGTCCTGGCGAACGGTCTCGAGCGACGGTTCGGACGCCGACCGCGAAGCTGCGCCGATGTTCGCCGGGCCCATCTACCTCGCGACCCGCTACCGCATCCAGCTCGCCCATCCCGATGTGCTGAACGGCCTTGTCCGCAGCCGCGTGGGGCTGGGCTACGTCCACTCGAACTTCGACGGTCAGGGGCTCAACGGAGGCGCGTCCATCGGGTTCTTCGGGCCGTTGCTGCTCGACTGGGACGTGCGGTGGACCCCGCCACGTGGACCGGCGCTTCAGGTCGGGCTCGACGCGGTGGTGGGCGACAACGGGGGCGTGTCGATCGACATCGGCATCGCGCCGAGAGGGAGCCGTCCATGATCCTGCTGCTCGGTCTGCTGTCCTGCGTGCGTCCGGAGTGCACCCCGGCCGACTACACCCTGGCGGAGTGCCGGGTGCAAGCGGCGAACACGGTGGCTCGCGTGCGCACGGCCGATGGGGTCGAGGTGCGATTCCAGTCGGTGGACGACGACGCGGTGCAGTCCTGGGCGGCGACCGGTGCGGTCTCGGTCGACCCCGATGGAACGGTCGAAGCCCGGGTGGCCGGCCTCGGTGCGTTTCGACTGTCGGTGCATCCCCCGGACCCCCCAGACGGCCTGCCCGTCGCACTCGAGCTGGTGGTCCGCAACGTCCACCCGGCCGCACCGAGCCTCGACTTCGAGATCGAGCGGTCTGGCCTGGCCCGTCGGTTGGTGCTCCCGCTCGATCAAGGCGTGCTGCAGATCCGGGGAGAGCTGCCCGCGGGAGCGTGCGACGGTTCCTGGACCGTGGCGGCGTTCGGCGACGTGCAGACCAACCCGCTGCAGCTCCAGCGCATCCTCGATGTGCTGCACGACGAAGCCGACCTCGCCGAAGCCGCCGATCGCCCGTTGCTGGGCATCGTGTTGCTGGGCGACATCGCCGAGGCGGGCACCCGCGAAGAGCTGGAGGCCGTCGACGCACTGCTCCGCAACGCGCCCGTGCCCACCGCCACCGTGCCGGGCAATCACGACATCTACAACGCCCACGATGCGGTGTACAACGAGGTATTCGGGCCGGGGAACCACGCCTTCGACCTGTGCGATGCCCGCTTCGTCCTGCTCGACACCGGCGCTGGAGACCTCGCGAACAGCGTGGTGGGGCGATTTCCCGAGCTGCTCGACCGTGCGGATGGCACCTCGCCGCGATTCCTGCTCTCGGGCACCCACCATCCGCCCTACGCCTCTCGAGCCACCATCGGCTGGACCCGCGAAGACCAGGCCCACCTGCTGATGGCCGAGCTCGCCGCGCGGGACGCCGATCTGATGCTGGCCGGACACGCCCATCGCCGCATCGAGTACACGACCCCGCCCGTGCGCGAGGTGGTGGTGGGAACCGCCGGGGCCAGCCAGTACGCAGTCGATCCCGACTTCGGATACCTGCGCCTGGCGTTCGGAGAGGCCCTGGAGTCGTGCTTCGTGCCGGTCGCGGCACCGGGGTCGCTCGAGCCCGTCAAGCAGGGGGAGCCTCGGACGTGCGAGACGCTTCCGTAGGAGGGTCGTCGAGCACGTCGACCAGCGCGACGAGCCCGTCGTGCAGGCGTTTCCAGGTGTCGACCCCGATCTGCGGCGCCAGGTCGGCCTCGAGCGCCCGGAGCACCCGCAATCCGCCCATGAGCGCGTACTCTTCGCCCGGTCCGTCCGCGCGGGGAACCCGGGTGTAGCGGACCAGCTTGGCGCGCCCGTCGGCGGGGTCGGGCACGCGCTCCAGCAGACCGAGCTCGACCAGCTCGTCGACCAGCGGACTCACAGCCTGCTTGGTGACGCCCACGCGCTGTGCGATCTCGGTGACCCGGGTGCCGTCCAGATCGATGTGGGGAAGCAGCCGCGTGTGGGCGACCCGGAGGTCCTGGCCGGTGGCCTCCCTCAACTGCATCACGGCGCGATCGTTGAGCAACCGTGCTGCTTTGAACAGCAATTGTGCCGTGCTGGCGCGCTTTTCGTTCTCCAGGGAACGTTCCGGATCCACCGTCGACCTCTCCAGGTAGTCAAGATGCTTGACGATATCAGATTCTGCGGGCTAGAGATAGTCAAGGAGGTTGACGATGTCGGAGCTCGAGTCGGTCGGGCCGGAGATCTGGTCCGTGCACAACGACCTGTTTCTTCCGGGCGGATTGCATTTTCCCGGTCGGATGGTGGTGGTTCGGCTGTCGACCGGCGGTCTGCTCCTCCACTCGCCCGTACCCATCGACGACACCGTGCGCGCCGAGCTGGACGTCCTGGGTCCGGTCGAGCACATCGTGGCGCCGAACAAGCTGCACCACCTCTACATCGAGCCGTGTCAGCAGGCGTTTCCGGAGGCTGTCACCTGGGGAGCCCCGGGGCTGCCGGACAAGCGGCCGGACCTGCGCTTCGACGCCCTGCTCACCGAGTCGAACCCCGCTTTTTCTTCTGACCTCGAGCCGCTGTTCATTCCCGGAATTCCCTGGATGAACGAGACGGTGTTCTTCCACCGGGCGAGCCGGTCGGCCATCGTCACCGACCTGTTCTTCAACCTGCAGGCGGTGGCCAACGCCCGAACGCGGTGGTTCTTCACGCTGTACGGGGTGTTCGGGAGGCCCAGGCAGAGCCCGGTGGTCTGGTGGATGACCCGGGATGTGGCCGCTGCCGGAGCCGCCGCACGGCAACTGGTGAGCTGGGCCCCGGACCGCGTGATTCCGGCCCATGGCGCCATTGTCGACGAGGATGCGCCGGCTGCACTCGCCCGGGTGTTGCGGGGGATGACGGACAAAGCGCCGCCAGCGTGAGGCGGTCGGACCGCAGCCTGGAGACGAGGGAAACCCCCGAGCCAGCCTGTGGGGCCACCTTCGGAGCCACTACGAGAGCGGCGACAGAAGGTCCGAGGGTGCATGTCCTCGGGACTCGGAGGTCGATGACGGCCGGGATCCTCAGGACCCTGGCCGGAGCAAAGGCCCTAAGGAGCCGTCACCTCGCTGTGCACCGTAGGGAAATACATCTGGATCACCTCCTTTTTCGGCCATTGCACTTCGCAGGTCCCGGACCTGCTCCCCCGTCCGGCCGCCGGAACCCGCAACGGAGGTTTTGCGAACAGAACGCTCGCCAGCCAGGCAGCTACGCCTGAAGGGGCCACCCATCCGGGGGCCATCGTCATTGTAGGCCCCGACCGGCCCGTGTGAAGGGGGCGGACGTCAAAGAGTGTCGTCGCCGCACCACCCAGCCCGGTCAGGTTCGCTCGGTGAGTCGGCCCATCTTGCGCCGTTCTTCGCGATCGAGGGCGGTTTCGGTCATCTGGGTCCTGCGTCGGTTCCAGGCCTCGTTCATCCGCGCCTCGAGCCACTCGACGGCCTCGGACTTCAAGCCCGAGACGGGCATTCGGTGCGTCTGCTGCGCATCCTCCACGCGAATCTCGCCGGACAGAGCTTCGATGTCGGTCACGCGGGACAGATCGAAGGCGAATCGTTCGCCCTCGCGGTCCCAGCGCAGGGTGGACTCGTCGATGTGCAGGTGGATCTCCGCGGGCTTGCCGGCCCAGGCGAACAGGACGGGACCTGCGGTGCACTGGGCGACCAGCGCGCCGATGATGCCGAGCATGACCCAGCCGAAGACGTCGTCGGTGCGCTCCGGGTAGAAGGTGCCGACGAACATCAGGCCGGCGAGCGGGATCATGGGCACGAGGATGCCGACCACCATCGCGACGAACAACACCCGGGCTTCGCGGGGGGCTCGAGCGCGGAACCGCGCCTCCATGCCGTGGTGGGTGAACGAGGCATCGATGGCGGCCGGAACGCTGGATTCCATGCTCACAGCCTACTCCGGCTCGGCGACGGGATCTCGCGGCTGGGCACCAGTCGGACGGTGACGCCGGGCAGGGGGCGCGCCCAGTCCACGGCCACGGCCAGAGCGTCGGCGAACCCCGGCGCATCGGGGGTATCGGCATCGTCGGGGCCAGAGAGCCCGAGCACGTGGGGTCGACCGGGCATCGGCATCGCTCCGGTCCCGTCCAGCAAGGCCCGTCCACGTCCGCGTGCGTGGCCTGCCGCCGTTCGATCGGTGCAGTCCACCACGAGTGCGAACGGATGGCGACGGTGGAAGGGGAGGGGACGGAAGAGGTCGTGTGGGTGGCCGCCGTCCTCGAGCAGGGCCCAGGCGTGGAGCAGGGCATCCTCGAAGGGGCCGCGACGCGCACGGGTGGTGATCGTCCGCACCGGAGCGGTGGGCGTGCGGATGCAGACAGGCGCATCGGGCGCCTCTGCCCCGGATTCTCGGACGTCGTCGGCCTCGAGGGACACCGGGGTGTTCCAGTCGTGGCTCGCCCAGCGCGCGAAGAAGGCGTGCACCAGATCGGGCCCGCGCAGGTCGGGCGATTCACAGGTGGATCGGGCGGCGAGCACGGCCCAGGCGAGCCCTTCCACGCCTCCCCACGCGGCATCGTCGAGGGCGTGGGCTCGCGCGAACCCCTTCACGACCCGCAGCAGCTCGCGAAACGGGTCCACCCGGTCGCCGACGAAGGCCAGCAGCGCATCGGCATCCGCGAGTGCGGACACCACCTGTGGATGGTCGCCGATCGAGACGTCGACGACCGTGGACCCCGACCACGCCCGAAAGCCCGGGAGCCCGTTCTTCACGACGGGGACGACGAGGTCGCGATCGGAGGGATGTAGGACCGCGAGCAGGCGCTGTCGAACCGTGGAGGCGTCGAGGGTGGGGCAGACCAGGTCGACGTCGGAGTCGTCGATCGCCGCGCCGAGTCGGTGAGACCCGACCAACTGTGCGCCGTCGAACAGGAACGGGCCGGGATCGACCGGGGGCCCTGGAATCCAGGCCGGTTCGGGACCCCACTCTACGGTGCGGGTGTCGAGTCGGATGCGGCCTCGCACCCGAAAGGGCTCGTCGCCGCGCCGGGTGAGGACCGCGAGCTCGTCGACGACCGCTGCCAGGGGGCGGAGGGTCGGCTGGCTGTCGGGTGCGGGGGCGTCGCGATCGGTACGGGCGAACGTGAGGTGCGGGACGAGTCGCTCGCGGCCACACCTGGGAAACGCCCGACGCAGACGGGCGTGGAGCGTGGTCCAGCCGTGGGGGTCGGTCGGCGCCAGCCCGTGGGTGGCCGTGCGGCTGTGGCGGAACGTGTGGATGTGGTCGAGGTGCGTCTCGAAGGGCAGGAGGTCGTCCAGTGCAGCGCTCAACGCAGGCGTTGCCTGGTCGAATCGCGACTCGTCGACGAACCCCCAGAGCACGTTCACATGGGGCGGCCACCGCTCGAACGCGGGGTCGTGGTCGCGACGGGTCTGTTGGAGGAGGGCCACGTCGGGGGTGTCTTCTGGAATCCACGCCAGTGCGGAGCGGACGGTGGGGTCGGCCATGCAGCGGCTGGCCGGCGGGCGAGGGGAGAGGGTGGTGAGGATGCTCCGATGGTCGGACACGCCCGAGACCTGGCCCAGCGAGGCGTCGTGGGCGTGCAGGCCGCGTACGAGCACGCGGTCGAGGCGAGCGGGAGAGCCGTCCGACCGGCTCGACGCGGCGTTGTGTCGGGCGAGCGCATCGGTGGTGGGGTCGTACGTGGGGTGTCCGGCCGGATGCACGGCGAGCCAGGCGTCGTCGAGGGGCAGACCGCTGAGGGGCCCACGGACATTGAAGTCTCCGGCGACGACCACCGGGCCGTCGAACCCCAGGATGGACTCGCGGACGGCGGCGAGCTGGCCTCTGCGCGTCTGGGCAGCACGTTCGCTGTGATCGCTGGTGAGATGCAGGTCGACCAGAACCAGTCCACCGACGGCAGCGGCCAGCAGCGCCTTGTGTGGACCCAGCGGACGCACGGCCACCTGGTGGACCGGGAGTCGGCCCAGGATCAGCAGGTCGTACGCCTGGATGTCGGGGTGGTCGGCCGGGTGGGAGACCCAGTACCGCTGCTGGATCTCCGGATGGTCGAGGAGCTGTCGGGCGAATGCGGGCTCGACCTCCTGAAGGGACACCAGGTGCGCGTCGAGCGACACGATCTCGCGAATCGCCCGGCCTGCGCGCTCGCTCGCCGTCAGACCGCTGATCCGGGACAGCGCATCGGGCTCGTAGCGGTTCCAGAGCACGTTCCAGGTGAGCACGCGAAGGGGGTCGGGAACCGAGTCGGAAACAGAGTCGGGAAGCGTTCCAGTCCCCGGGCGCATCGGCACCCAGGCCCGAGAGTCGGCATCGAACGCCAGGGGCTGTCGATCCCGCCAGCCCTTCCCGGCCAGGGGACGCGCACGGGCGGTTCCGGCGACGGCCAGCTGATCGATGCGATCGACGCGGGTCGCGCGGTCCCACACCTTGTCGCCATCCAGCTCGATGAACAACACCCGATGCCAGGGCACGTCGCCCCCGGGAACGAAGTCGGGCAGGGCCACGCGAGCGGGCGTGAGCTTGTGCACGTCGATGCCGATCACGAACCGCTCGGGAGCCAGTCGTGGGTCCCAGCGGATCTGATGGTAGGCGCGCTCACTCGTTCGCATCGCGGACCCCGTCGACCCAGTTCAGCACGGGCGCTTCGCCACCGTACGGCCAGCGGACGCGTCGCCATTGCTTGTCGACCGCGTCGTCGGGCACCCGGCCCCGCTTGCGGGCGCGGTTGCGTTCGGTGGCGACGGAGCGAGGGGTGAGGAGGGACACGAGACGCACGCTCGCTCTGTGACGTCGGGCGATGGAGAGCGGCAGGTCGCGCTGGGTGCGCGTGAGGCTCGTGGCGTCCCAGACGGCGTCGGCTGCCAGCGCATCGAGACGGGAACGCGCGGCCTCGACGGGGTTCGAGACGCCGCGTTCTCGCAGGGTGTCGAGGGACACGACCTCGCGACGGGTCTGCTTCGCCAGGCGACGGGCCAGGGTGGACTTGCCGGTCCCGGACGGCCCGACGAGCACGGTCAGCTCTCCGCGTGGAATCTCGTCGTGCGTGGCGGGCAGCGCTTCGGCGGGGGATCGGACCCGGCCGTCGACCAGCCTGTCGAGGGCGGCGTGGAGTCGGAAGGCGGCTTCGGTGGAGGGACGATCCGCGAACACCTCCCGGTAGGCGGCGAAGGGGTCTTCGGACCACAGGCCTGCATCGGTGGCGACCAGTCGAGACCAGGCGACGCGCTCGCTGGCGTCGGGATCGGGCGCACGGTCGGTCGCGACGAGGTGGAGCAGGGGGAGGTCGACGCCGCGTGCGAGCGCGGTCAGCCCGGCGCGTCGGGCGTCGTCGGGGTGGGGCCGATGCAGGATGGCGTGTCGGCCCACGACGTCGGCGATGGTCCGCGCGAGGGCGATGCGGGAGCCCGCACTGCTGTCGGGTTCGAGGGACGCGAGGTGGTGCGCGAGGGCGGGAAGCAGGGTCGGCCGGACACATCCCGGAGAACGAGCGGCCGCGAGCGCCAGCACGGCCGCAAGGCGTCGGTCGCCGAGCGGTGGGGCGTCTGCAGGAAGCTGCTCGGGCAGGGCGTCTGGCGCGATCGGAATGTCGGGGTGGCCCGCGAACAGCTCGGCGAGCACGGGCCGATCGATGGGTCCGCCCGCTCGGATGGACCACAGGGCCGCCTCGGGGGCCAGGCCGTTCTCGACCACCGCCTGGTGCATCCAGTGGGCGTCGGTGGAGACGTGGCCCGGCCGGACCCACTTGGCCACGCAACGTCCGAAGTCGGAGCGGTCGAAGGCGTCTGCGACCCGAACGACGTAGCCCTCCTCGCGGTCGCGCGCGACGCGGAGCTTCCGGATCGTGCGCGCGTCGAACCGCCCCCGAAACCGGACCCGGGGTGTGGGCAGTCCCCGCTCCCGGGTGAACGCGACGGTGGCATCCCAGCTCCGCGCCCGGTCTCCGTCCCAGACGCTGAAGGCGTAGAACACCGAGCGCAGCGCGTCGTAGGCGATGCTGTGGCGTGCGGTCAGGTTCTCGCCGCAGATCCGCGTCCCTTCTGGAATCGAGGGTGCGATCCGCGCGTGGAGGGCCTTGAGCCTCGCCCGGGACGGGTGGTGTGCGCTGTCGAGCGACCGCGCGTGCAACCGGTCGCGGTACAGCGTGGTGTTCTCGCCGTCGAGCTTCTCGGTGACCACCACCTCGCGTCCTTCGAGCCCGGACAGGTCGGCCAGGCGGACGTCGTCGCTCGAGGCACCCGGCGACCATGGCAGGTGCGGTGTGCGGGGGTATTTGACGGCGGTGGACATCGGAGGTGGGTCGGGCGAGGGGCTTCGGCGCCAGGTGCCGCTCCCATCTCCAGCGTATCCCAAGTGGGCGGGCTCAGAGCTGCAGTCGCAAGCCGCCTTCGACGAGGGGACCCGCATCGGAGGTGCGCGCCGTCACCTCGAACCCGAACACCCCGATCCGGAGCCGATGGGTCAGACCGACGTGCGGGTCGAGCCCCACGAGCGCGATGCGGGTGGTGTTCCGCTTGGTCCACGCGACCCGGGCTCCCAGCTCGGGCGACGACCAGAGCTGATCCCAGGGATCGGACGAGGCGAAGACCGGAATCGAGGTGTCGACGGCAAAGCGTCCCAGGTCGAGCTCCAGGGCGATGCCGGCGGTGAGCATCGGGGCGCCATCGCGACCGTCCGGAGGGTTGGGGGTCGCCGAGACCCCGCCCCACACGGCTCCGTTGAAGATGTCCGAGTCGATGGCGAGCACCCTCGCGGTCCCGTCGAACGCGATGGCGTCACACGACGGACACGTCCGCCAGCTGGTGCCGCGTGCGACCTCTCCCGAGAACCAGAATCGCTTCCCCGCCCCGAACGCCGCCGTGACCCGGCCGTTTCCTCCTTTGTGCTCGGGACGACCCGCGAAGGTGGTGTGGGCTGCGAAAGCGAGTCCGCCCTCGGCGTCGGTTGCCGAGGGACTGGGGCCGATCTGCCAGGGTTGTTGGGCCATTGCGGCCAGGGACCAGAGAAGCATGGGGGGACCTCCTGGACATTCGACACCGGCCGGCGTCGATCGCGTCACTTCTTCCGTGACTGGTAGGCTTCCGGAGATCTCCAGCCTCGGGGGGTACATGTCGATCTGGATGACGATCATCGTGGTGGCGTCGGCTTCTTCGCCGGCTGCAGACACCTCGGGCCAGTCGGAGCACGACGGGCGGCCGATGTGGTCGGGCACGTGGATGCACGCCGGAGCGAAGTGGACCCTGCGGGATCACACCCTGGCCCAGAACGGCACGCCGGTCCTGGAAGACGTGGTGGGCGTTCCCGCATTCGGGGGTGGAACCGTCGCAGCCGTGCATCGCGTGAAGGCCCCCGTCGACACCGAGCTCGTGGTGTGGAGTGATGCGACGTCGCGTTCGGTGCTGGTGGACGCCGACTACCGACCCGACCGCGCCACGGTCTCTCCGGATGGCCGGCACGTGGCGTTCGTGAGCGGCCGCACCGGCCTGGCGTCCGTCTACGTCGTGCCCGTTGCCGGAGGGCCCCCCGTTCAGCTCACCAACGTGGGGCTCTCGGCGGGTCGAGGTCTCCCAGAGGGCTTCGTGGCACCGCCCAGGGCCACGCCGCGCTTCGAGGGCGACCAGCTGTGCTGGACCGATTCCTCGCCGAGTCGCGGGCGTTGTGTGGGCTGGCGTCGGTGAGCGGTCGGGTGTCCGTGGTCAGGCGCCGGGAAGCAGGATGACCACCACCACGCCCTTCCCGTCCGGGGGGTCCTGCAGATGGATGGTTCCGCCGGACTGCTCCACGATGCGCCGGACGATCGCCAGACCCATTCCAGCGCCCCGGGGATGCTTGGTGGGCATCAGGCGCCGGAACACTTCGAACGCGGACTCGCGCTGCTGTTCGGGGACGCCGATGCCGTTGTCGCTCACCTCGATCCGGACCATCTGACGGCCGTCCCCGTTCACCGCCTCGCCGTCGATCCGAATCGCGAGCGGCCGGTCGGGACTGCGGAAGCGGACGGCGTTGGACATCAGGTTCTCGAACGCCGTGCGCAGCAGGATCGGGTTGGCCTGCACGAGGGGCATCGGGAGGATGGTGAGATCGACCAGGGTCTCTTCAAGCAGGGACGCGAGGCTCACTGTGGCGTCGCGGGCACAGGATGCGGGGTCGATGGCCTCGATGGGGGCGTTGGCACCGAGGCGGGTCCAGCGGAGCAGGCCGTCGAGCAGGGACTTCATCCGAACCGCGCCCTCCGAGGCGAGCTCCAGGAAGTACCGCCCCTCGTCGTCGAGCGACTGTGCGTGGTCGTCGAGCGTGAGCCCGATGAAGCTGCGAATGGTGCGGATGGGCTCCATCAGGTCGTGCGAGACGATGTACTGGAAGTGGTCGTTGGCGATGCGCTGGGGGTCTTCGGTGACGTCGCGGAACAGGCCACGATGGCAGTCCTCCTGCTCTCGGACCAGCAACTCGAAGGTGCGGGTTCCGCGGCTGGTGGTGCAGCGGAACCGGACGTTGACGGGCTCGTCGCTGCAACAGCGGTCGAAGGCCTGGATCAAGCGAGCCCGATCCGCGGGCGCCGCGTGTTCGGCCAGAGCGGCCGGCGTGTCCGGACGGGTGTCCAGCAGGACGGTGATCTCGTCGCTCCAGGTGATGTGCTGCTCGCGATACTCGAATGCCGCACACCCCAGAGCCTCGCCGAGGGCGCTCCACAGGTCGTCGGCATCGTGAGCCGGACCTGCATCGGCGGATTCCCTCTGGGATCTTCCTCCGTTGATTTGTCGCGTCGGCACGTTCCCCCCCAGGACCCGCCAGAGTGTACCGTGAGTTCAATCACGGCGCGCCACTGGTGACGCGTCGACGACCGAGAGGAGGTCCGATGCGGGTGTTGATCGTGGGGGATGGTCCAGGAGGGCTGTCTGCAGCGCTGTTCCTGGCGAAGGCTGGGCACGATGTGGTGGTCTTCGGCCAGGACGAGACCGCGATGAACTGGGCGATGTTGCACAACTACCTGGGGGTCGAGGCGATCACGGGTACGGCGTTCCAGGAAGTCGCGCGGGGGCAGGTCACCGCGCAGGGCGCGAAGCTGGATGCGAGCAAGGTCACCTCGGTGGTCGCGACCGACGCCGGCTTCGCGGCTACGACCGGCGATGGGCGCACGGAGGCTGGCGATGTGCTCGTGCTGTCCGAGGGAAAATCATGGCCGCTCGCCAAGGGCCTCGGCTGCGCCGAGCGGGAGGATGGGTCCGCGGGCGTAGCGGTCGACGAGCACGGGCTCACGAGCGTCGCCGGTGTGTACGCCGTGGGGCGGATGGTGCGTCCGGCGCGCTCCCAGGCGGTGATCAGCGCGGGAGACGGCGCGAAGGCCGCGCTCGACATCCTGGCTCGCGAGGCCGGCAAGGATGTCCAGGACTGGGACAGCCCGGACTGATTGCGTGGTATTCACGGGAATGCCTGAAGATGCGACCCACATCGGCGTTCTCTCCGTTCTTCCCGCGCTCGTCGCCATCGTGCTCGCCTTCGCGACGCGGCAGGTGGTGGTGGCGCTGTTCCTCGGCGTGGTCACGGGCAGCATCGCGCTGTTCATCCACTCGGGCGAGGTGAACGACCTCAACTTCCTGACCCGGTTCTTCCTTCCGGCGCTCGGGTCGGAGTCGTACGCCAAGATCCTGATCATCTACCTGTGGTGCCTGGGCGGATTGATCGGGATCTGGGAGAAGACCGGGGGAGCGCTGCACTTCGCGCGCGTCGTGGGGCAGCGCATCGCCAAGGGGCCGCGTAGCTCGTTGGTGTTCGCGTGGATGCTCGGCTGCATCTTCCATCAGGGTGGCACGGTCAGCACGGTGCTGGCGGGCACCACGGTCCGGCCGGTCGCGGACGCGCATCGGGTCGCCCACGAAGAGCTGTCGTACGTGGTCGACTCCACCGCCTCGCCCGCGGCCACGATCCTGCCGTTCAACGCCTGGCCTGGCTACGTCGCGGGGTTGGTGCTCGGCACGATTCCGCTGTTCGCCTCGCCCGAGGACGGGGTGGCGTTCTTCTTCGGCAGCGTGGTGTTCAACTTCTACGGGGTGTTCGCCATCCTGATGACCCTGCTGTTCGCAGTCGGCGTGCTTCCGTGGGTGGGCGGCAAGATGGGAGCGGCCCGCCGTCGCGCCCGGGAGTCCGGCGCACTCGACCGGGATGGCGCCAAGCCCCTGCTCCCGCCGGCGGACGATGCCGAAGACAACCGCTACGCGGCGTACACGCCGAGCCTGTTCGACTTCTGCGTTCCGATCGGGCTCTTGCTCACGGTGGCGGTCGGGTCGTACGTGCTGTTCAAGAACGGGATTTTGGCGCGGGGCTACATCAACGAGGCATTCGTCGTGTGCACCTTGTCGGCGATGCTCGTTGCGCTCATTCGAGGTCTTCCGCTCACCGAGACCATCGATGGCTTCGTGGATGGGTGTCGCTCGATGACCATCGGCGCCATCATCCTGGGCCTGGCCGTGACCATCGGGAACGTCGCGAAGGAGCTGCACACCGCGGACTACCTGGTGGAGCTGGTCGGCGGGGGCGTCCCCCTGGCCGCGCTTCCTGCGCTGCTGATGGTGCTGTGCATGGTCATCGCCTTCTCGACCGGAACGTCGTGGGGTACCTACGCGGTGGTGTTCCCCGTCGCGATGCCCCTGGCGTGGTCGCTGTCCCAGGACCCCACCTACATCTCGATCTGCTTCGGCGCCGTGCTCGGGGGTGCGGTGTTCGGCGACCAGTGCTCACCGATCTCGGACACGACCATCCTGTCGAGCATGTTCACGGGGTGCGATCTGATGGATCACGTGACCACCCAGATGCCCCTGGCTCTGCTGGCTGCGGGGCTCGGAGCGGCGGCGAGCACGCTGGCGGTGGTCGTACTCGTCTGATCGCACTCCCTCAGACGAACGGCTCGAAGCCTCGTCTGCGTCGGGCCAGAAGCAGGATGACGCCCACGAGGAGCCCGAGCGGCGGGGCTCCGGAAGCGGTGGAGCAACGGCAGCCCGTCGTGGGCGTCACGGGCTCGTCCGCAGTCTCCACGATGACGTCGGTCTCCGCGTCGGTGTCCGAGTCGGAATCCGCGTCTGCGTCGGAATCCGCATCCGTGTCCGCGTCGGAATCGGCGTCCGCATCCGTGTCTGCGTCGGTGTCGGAGTCCGTGTCTGCATCGGTGTCGGAATCGGCGTCCGCATCCGCATCCGTGTCCGTGTCCGCATCGGTGTCGGAGTCCGTGTCTGCATCGGTGTCGGAATCGGCGTCCGCATCCGCGTCTGCATCGGTGTCGGAGTCCGTGTCTGCATCGGTGTCGGAATCGGCGTCCGCATCGGTGTCGGAGTCCGCGTCTGCATCGGTGTCGGAGTCCGCGTCTGCATCGGTGTCGGTGTCCGCATCCCCGCCGAGACCCGTATCGGCCGTGTCGGTCGCGCAAGGCATTCCGGCGAGCTCGACCTGATCGATCTGCACTTCGCGAAGGGGATTGCCGCCGCTCGAGAACCCCTCTGCGGTGAACGCGATCTGAATCGGGGTTCCACACTGCGCGGCGACGTCCAGGGTCGTGGTCGAGAACGACGAGCCGGGGGTGAGCGTGACGGGCGCGCCACCGGGAGCCAGGACCTCTGCGATCAGCGGCTGGCCGTCTTCGGTGCGTGCCTGAAAGCGCAGCTGGGGTCGGGTGACCAGGAACTCGGAGCTCTCCAGAGCGGCGGTCGCACAGTTCTTCTGGACGCGTAGCACCGCGGTGGTCAGGGTGCTGTCTGCTCCCGGGGCCGTCGTGTCGACTTCGGCGAGCGCGTTCGCACACCCCACCGTTGCCGAGGTCGTCCACCCCGACAGACCGGCCTCGAAATCGCCGTTGGGCACCTGTGCCCCGGCAGTCGTCAGCAGTACCCACCACATGGACTCATCGTAGCCGGCTGCTCGGACGCGTCAGAAAATTTTCGGAGCCGAGCGTCAGCGGAACATCTCGCGGGCCATCGCATCGCCGGTTTCGACGCCCTCGTCGAGGGCCTGGACGAGGATGTCGGCCGAGATGTCGGCGAAGTGCCGCACACCCGAGACGAAGGCGTCCGTGTCGGTCTCGTGGGCGATCAGCGCGCTGATCCGGACCGGGAGCGGGGCATCGTTCACATCGGTGTGGTGGGCGCGGATCGCCTCGGCGAGTCCGACGGGGAACCCCCAGGTCTCGCACAGCCAGCCTGCGACCTCGGTGTGGTCGATTCCGAGGACGTCCTGCTCCAACCGCATCAGCCGTGGCGCTCCAGCGGACTGCTGCAACAGCGGCCCGTAGATCTCGGGTCGGGCATCGGCGAGCAGGGGAACCGCCATGTCCTGCAGCAGTGCCGCCGTGAAGCAGAGGCCGCTGACCCGGGGGGAGATGTGGTCTGCCACCCGTCGAGCGGTCGCAGCTCGCCTCGATGCGGTTCGCCAGAAGGTCGTCGGGTCGAAGCCCGGACGGGCGCGCTTCGGCAGGGCGTCGCGCGTGGCGATGCCCAGGACCAGGTTCTCGAGCTCGGCTCGGCCGAGAAGTGCCGCGGCGTGGGCGGGGTCTGAGACCCTGCGTCCCAGGCCGAACGCCGCCGAGTTGACTGCGCGGAGGACGCCGGTTGCGAGTCCAGGATCGGCCGCCATCTGCCGTCCGATCGTGGACAGTGGCGTCTGCGGGGACCGCAACGAGCGAAGGACCGCCATCTGGGTGGCCGGAAACGTGGGCAGGTGACGCTTTCCGAGGGCCTTCCGCAGGCGGGCACGGGGGTCGAACAGCGCTTTCAGGGAAGCGAGCACGTCAGGCCCTCCTGGCGAACTTGTCGGCGAAGATGGAGATCAGCGCGCCGAGCATCACGTACCCGCAGAGCACCTCGGTCATGACGGCCACCTGGGCGGATACGCTCATCGGCAACACGTCGCCGTACCCCAGGGTGGTGAGCGTCACGACGCTGAAGTAGAGCGGGGACAACCAGGTCTCGTGGTCGCCGTAGTGGATGGGGAGCTGGGTGTAGACACCGCTGAACCCCACCGCCAGCACGACGATCCAGGACGACCACCGGGCGACGCTGCGCCCACAGTCGCTGGTGATCCACCAGAGCCAGTACAGGATGCGGTTCGCGCCCGACTGCGACCGGAACTCCTCGACGAAGTTCACGTCGTCGACGAATCGCTTGAGCAGTCGTGCGCCGTTGGTGTCGGCTCCGCGCAGGTCCACTCCGATCCAGTCGCAGGTCGTATGGCCGACGACCCCGGCCAGACGGGCGTTTCGAAGGCTCGCCCCGCGAAACGAGGCGTGGGCGACGTTCGAACCCGAGAGGTCTGCGCTGTCGAGCTGGGCACTGGTCAGATCGGTGTGCTGCAGCGATGCGGTGACGAGGCGAGCGCCCGCCAGGTTCGCGGCCTGCAGGTTTGCGTGGTCGAGGTGGGCCCGCGAGAACGTGGCCTCCGCGAAGTCGGCGCCTTCACAGCGGGCGTTCACCAGCCGAGCACTGCCGAATCCCGTCCATCGAGCTCTGCTCCCGGTGAGGTCGGCGCCGTCGAGGGATGCTCCGAACAGCTCGGCAGACGACAGGTCCGCTTCGAAGAGCACGGCCCCATCGAGGACGGCATCGACCAGAATAGCGCCCGCGAGCTTGGCTCCGGTGAGATCCGCACCGTCCAGCCGGGCTGCCGTGAGGTCTCGGCCCGACAGATCCGCACCCCGGAGGGCGGCACCCCGCAGATCGGCGTGCCGCAGGTCGGTCGCAAGGTCCGGCGAACCCTGGGGTCGACCTCCCACATCGGGTACGGCCTGGATGTGAAGTGCACCGCTCGACTGCACGATTCCTCCGCAGTACCTCCCTCATCGGCTGCGGTGGGTGGTTTTGGAGCGGGAATCGCGCGCGACGCGTGCTAGGGTCCGGTCCATGTCAGGAGGCAACTGAGACGGTGGCGAGAATCCTCCTCCGCTTCCGGGTTCGCGGCGGGTCCGAGCAGAGTGCGGTCTTCACGGACGCTCTGCGTGTCGGCCGCGGTCCACACAACGACCTCGTGTTGTCGAGCGCCGATGTCTCGTGGTCGCACGCGGTGTTCCGCTCCACACCCGAAGGCGTGGTGATCGAAGACCTTCGCAGCCGCAACGGAACCTTCGTCAGCGACCAGCAGATCGACCGCCCGACCGAGGTGGGCGAGAACACCGTCCGCATCGGCGACGCCGAGTTCGAGCTCGTCTCCGATGCCTCGGACGAAGCGCGCATCCGCATGCTCGAGGACGGCGTCAGCGGCACCCGGTACCCCCTCCGTCCACCGAAGTTCACGATCGGGCCGCAGGGCGACCTGCACATCGACGACGCAGACGAGGTGGTCCTGGACATCGATCCCAAGGGCATCCGGCTCGACGGCGAGCGCCTCGCGCTACCGTGGTCGGGCGAGATCGCAGGCCGGCCCATGCGGATCGTCGAGCAACCCATGGGGTGGTCGCCCACCGAGCCCGGCATGCACCTCACCGCCGGCGTGCACCTGTTGGTCGGGCTCGTTCCGCCGCTCGCGCAGCTGGTGGCGATTCCCGAGGCCAACCAGCACAGTGTCACCGCCGAGAATCGCGTGTCGCTGCTGTACTTTCTCGGCCAGGCGAGGCTGGAGGACGAAGCCGCCGGCCTCGAGCCCGAGCGTACGGGCTGGCGCGACGACGCAGCCGTGTACGTCGCGATCTGGGGACGCGAGGGCCTGACCTCGTCGCGGAATCGCCTGAACGCGCTGATGTACCGGCTGCGCCAGGAGCTCCAGGAACACGGGATCCCCGAGGGCCTGATCGAGAAGAAGCAGGGCTGGACCCGCCTCGGTCCGTGTCACGTCACCCTCGAGAGCGCCACCGCCCACTGAATGTGCCCCCGCTCCGCGCGCTCGGAGCGCCACCAACATCCGACTCCAACATCCGAACAACGGCTCGGATGTTCATAGAGTTGAAGACCGAGACTCCCCGTGAGTCACGAGCGGGAAGCACCTTGCCCACGGAGAGCCTCGGTGGCTCCGGAGCGAGTGTGCCCCAGGTGGAGACGACCTGCTGGCACGAAATGTCGCATCGGGGCCCCGTGCGGAGTGGCGGGCGGTGGGGCTTTCAGGCGTCCGGGAGGTGGCCTGGGCACAATGCGCACATCTGTGCCCACGGATCGTCCGCCTCACGAATGATCGGAAGCGTGAATGGCAGGATCCATTCGGTGACGAATTCGGGTGGGTGGTCGGTGAGCACCAGGGCACGCAACACCCGCGCTCCAATCCGGTACCAGCCCTCGGTCTCGGACGTCCAGGGCACCGCTACGGTGCGTTCGCCTTGCTGGATGGCCTTTAGCTCCTCGTCGAGGATGCTCTCGAAGAGGGTCGGCGCGACGCGGCCGTGGTGCACCTCGGCCCAGAGCTCCCAGCGGCTGCGCTCGGTGGTGGCGAGGTCGTCCATGATGCGGACCGGCACGGGACCATCGGGGGTGGGGAGCGTGGCGGGCAAGGCGACGCACCCGTTCCCACCGAGCCAGTCTGTGAGGTATTGCAGCGCCTGGAAGGTGTTGTAGCGAACCTCGTCGGGGTCGTGGTTGGGGATGACCGCTGACACGTTCACGTCGGCTGCGAGCACGGCGCGGGGGTAGAGCGGGTCGGATCGATCGAGACCCTCGGCATCGGGGCGACGCAGGAACTCGAAGAGGGGGTCACGGTCGGACGATTCGGGGAGCAGGACCGTGAGGAGCTCGGCCAGCACGGTGTCTTCGAGGTCTCCGCGCGCGACGGCGACCTTGGATTCCTCCCAGGCCTGGACCAACGCGATCCCCAGCCGAACGAAGTCTGGATGTGCGACCCAGAAGCCGTCGAGCTCGCGACGGAGCTGGGTGACGACGTCGCGAACGAAGCCCACGTGCGCCGCCGCGAGGGATGCGGGATTGCCGGGCAGGGGCAGGACGCCGTACATGCCGCCGATTCGCATGGCGCCGCTGGGACCCAGCGTGTCGGCCAGGATGCGGTGGGATTCGCGGATGTGGTCGATGACGATGTCGGGGTCGGCTTTGACGGGGATGCGGTACTGCGGGTCGTTCTTGAAGAGCCGTGCGGTGCTCGCGAGGAAGTCGTGCCAACCCAGGCTGCCACCCAGGAAGTGCGGCCCGAGGGCGTTTGCGATCTCGGCGATGCGAAAGATGGCGCGGGGGTTCTCGAAGACCACGAGCAGTCGGATGCTCCCGGCTTCGTAGTCCTCGTGCAGCGCGGACAGGCGACGCTCGACGGCCTCGACCAGACCGCGGACGTACCGGGCTTCATCGGGGGTCTCGAGCTTGGGCACGTAGTACACGAGGGCTTCGGGCCGCTCGCGGTTGTGGAATGCGTGCAGGGCGAAATCGAACACGTGCAGCGGAAGCGGCTCGCCATCCAGCAGGTGCATGCCGTCCGGCAGGGCCAGCCCCGGAACCCGCTTGATGGGCTTGGCGAGGTGGTGGTCGGCGAGGGCGTAGTGCCGGCCGGATCGCGGGTCGGTGAAGGAGAGCGACCCGTCGAAGCACCGCACCAGGTTGTCGGCGGCGAGCAGGAAGTCCTGCATGATCGGCGTCTTGCTGTCTTCGTCGTCTGCGCCCCAGCGCGGAACGGCACCGGACCGCCCGACCAGCTGGGTGAGGACTTCGGGTTCGTCTTCGGGGATGCGATGCCAGGCGTTCATCGCGTTGATGGCGAGCTTGGCGGTGTCCGGCGGACCGAACAGAGTGACCTGAGGCCCGGTCAGGAAGTCCGGAATGGCGACGGGCGGGATGGCAGGCGGAGCGTCCGAGGGCCCCACCAGCACGTGCTGTTCACCGTCCCGGCCCGTGAAACGCTCGCCCAGCACGGTCTCGTAGGCGGGGTCCCGGAAGTCACGCCCGGCGTTGCGAGCAGCCGCGGCTTCGGTCCAGGCGTCGAGCTGTGCCCGATCGTGCGAGCGCGCCGCGAGGACTGCAGCCAGCGGACCTCGGACCTCGCGAGCGACCTCGCAGATGAACGCGAGGGCTTCGGTTGTCTGCAAATCCGGGAACGCGCCGACGAGGGTGGGATCGACGGACAAGCCAGGCACGCCTTCGACGGCGACTGCCCGCCGACACTGCTCGGCGAGCAGCGGGGCGGGCAGGAAGGCTCGGTAAGGAGGGGCGTCGCTGCTCACAGGCAGTTGTAGTAGCTCATGTCGTTGTCGTATCCACAAGCGCCGGGGTCGCACTCGAGGGTGTAGACGGTCTCGTTGTCGCAGTACGACAGCGTGTCGCCGTCGCACTGACCCTCGTAGGTGATGCCGCCACACGGGTCTTCGTCTTCGACAGCGGGAGGCGCAGCGTCGTCGACGGGCAGGTCGCAGAAGTCGGTGTAGGGAGCGTTGGCTTCGGCGTCGTCGAGGGTGTCGGCCTGCGGGCAGGACTCGTCGGCGCTCCAGTCGTTCCACAGATCGCCGCGGTCGGTGGCGATGGCGAAGTTGCGGAAGGCGTCGTAGTCGCCGTTGCGGGCCTTGAACACCATGGGCTCGATGCACTCGTCGCTTCCGATGCTCGCGAGGCGATCGGCGTTGAAGTCCATGATGATGTCGTACATGTCGGGGGTGGTCTGGTTCCAGCAGCAGGTCTTGCTGGCGTCGTACTCGAGCTCGGCGAACACGTAGTCCTCGGGCAGGCGGTACTCGGCATCCACCTGCTCCCGGGTCCACCCCTTGTTCTCGAGGAACAGGTACAGCTCGTCGAAGGCCTCTTCGCGGCGGATCCGGTTGGCGCAGCTCGCGGGGCGGTTGCGCAGGTTGTCGCGGGACAGCTCGATCTGGCCGGTGATCTGGGCGATGCGGTCCTCGTCGGACAGGGCGCCGAACAGCAGCTCGAGGTCTTCGAGACGCTTCTCGATGGCGGTGGTGTCGTTGCCGTCGATCCGATCTTCCCGGTCGCGAACGGGCACGATGTTCAGCCAGCGGCCGTTCTTCACCACGGGAGTGCGCCAGCGCTTCAAGCCGCCGCCGAGAGAGGAGTAGGTCACGCCGTCTCCGCTGACGTCGGCCCCACCCCCGTTCTGGGACAGGAAGTAGTAGCGGGACTGGTCGGCGTCGTACCACTCGGGCTGGATGCGCGGCATCGACCCGAACATGATCTCGGCCGACATCGTGGACTCCTCGGTCCAGTCGACTTCCTTGACCACCATCACGTGGCCGATCCCCTGGGCCTGCCAGCGGTGCACCAGGATGTCGCCCTCGCGGAGCGCATCGGGCTCGATGTCGAACGTGTTCTGCGAGTAGGCGAGGTGCATCGACCCCGCACTCGTGAGCAGCACGTGCAGGAAGTGCCCGACGCGCTTGTTGAGCAGGATGTGGTCGAAGTAGGCGCCGGCGTACTTGTCTTCGCCCATCCACAGGTTGTAGTCGTCGGCCAGCTGGGTGAGCTTGCGCTCGGCGAGCCCGAAGTCGCTCGGCCAGGCATCGAGGGCGTCCACGCCGCGGTGGGTCTCGTCGGGGTAGCGGGTGGCGTAGTTCGGGTAGCCCGGAACCGGAGAGCCATCGCCCCGCACGACGCCGAAGTGGCCCATGTGGATGTCGCCGTAGGACGGGTGGTAGGCGGTCAGGAAGTAGGGCAGCTCGTACCAGGCGGCGAACACCGTGCGGAGGAACATCGCCATCTCGGCGCACTCGAGGCGCGGCGAGGGAACCCGCTGACCGAGCGGGGTGACGAGCTCGACGGTCATCTCTCCGTCGTCACCCGTGATCCGCTCCATGGAGTCGACCCAGGCGCTGTACTTCTCGTCCCAGGTCATCCCCGACTCGGCCGGCCAGGCGATGCCCTCGGCGGGATCGGTCTGGTACCAGCGACGGCTGACGTTCCAGACCTCGGTGGAGGCCTGGAGTCCGGAGGTGCGGGGACCCTGCGCTTCGAGGCCGACGTGGCGGGCCTGGGCGCCCAGCAGGGGCTTGCCGGTCTCGCGGTCGATCGGGACGGCGTCTGCGATGTCGAAGTGGTCCTGGTTGGCGTCGAGGCTTCCACAGCCGACGAACAACAGCCCAGCGAGAACACAGAACAGGGTGCGCATAGAACATCCAGAGGGATGGAGAAGAAGAAGAGAGAACGCGGTTCAAAATCGGAACCAGCAGTTCTCTAGTCGATCGAGGTCGGGGCGTCGAGGACCTCGGCCGGATCTCCGGGTCGGCCCCACAACCAGCCCTGTGCGTAGTGCACGCCGAGCTCCGCGAGCGGGACGAGATCGGCCCGCGTCTCCACGCCCTCGGCGATGAGCTCGGCGCCCAGCGCGCCCGCCAACGCGACGATCCTTCGCAGCGCATCGCGGCGGGAGGTCGTGGGGTCATCGGTGACCCCGGTGACGAACCGGCGATCGATCTTCAGGATGTCCGGTGCGAGTCGCAGGATCCCCTCGAGCGAGCTGTTTCCGAACCCCACATCGTCCACGGCGATTCGGATCCCGCGGAGTCGAAGGCGCTCGACCGCGGCCGCCAATGCGACGGGGTCGTCGACGCACAGGTGCTCGGAGAGCTCGACACACCACAGGGTCGTGGGCGAGGCGGCGAACAGGCGGTCTGCGACCGCGTCCGCTCCCATCGCCAGCAGAGTGGACGGGAAGAGGTTCACGTTGACTTGAACCCGCCTGCGCGGAATCTGCTGGACCGCGTCAGCGCAGGTGTACAGGCAGTGCCGGTCGACGAAATGCAGGACCCGGGGGTCTGCGGAGCTGTACAGCTGCTCGAAGTCCCGCGGGAGCGAGAGCGGGCCCACCGTACCCCGGATCAACAGCTCGCAGCCGACGATGGCTTCGTCGGCCACCCGAAAGATGGCTTGCGCCGCAGCACGGGTCTCCGTTCCCACCGCGCCGTTGGCGAGCGCGGTGGACATGCTCCGGAAGACCCCGGAATCCGGGGCCTCTCCGACGACGGCCCAGCGATTGCGCCCGGCCAGACGCGTTACCGCGATGCCCTCCCGCGCGACGTGCAGCAACACGTCGAGGCGGGTCCGGGTGTCGATTCGGACCACGGCCAGGGTGGCGGTCACGGACTCGGCTTCGCCCGTGCCGTTCGGGACGACTTCGATCCCGGTGATGGAGCGGCACAGCGTCGCGGCCATGGCCCGTGCGGCATCCAGCCCGTCCGTGGCGGACCGATCCGCGAGGAGCACGAGGAACTCGTCGCTTCCCACCCTCCCGGCGATGTCGGGGCTGACGGTGTGCTCTCGAAGGGAGGCGGCGACACTGCGGAGCACCTGGTCTCCGCCGCTCTGCCCCAGGCGTCGGTTCAGGGACTCGAACCGATCGAGGTCGACGAACACGGCGAACAACGAGTTTCCGGTGGCGCGTGACCGCTCCTGCTCGGACTGGAGGTGATCCTGCAGACCGGCCGGGTTGACGAGGCCGGTGAGCGGGTCGCGCTGGACCAGCTGCTCCAGGCGGGCGGTGGATTCGGCCAGATCGCGGTACGACTGGCGGAGCTCGCTCGCCATGCGGTCCCGCTCGATGCGAAGGGCCTGCAGGTCGACGAAGGTCCGAAGGCGAGCGGCCAGGCGGGCTTGCGCGTGCCCGGGGACGGATTCCACGGGCCCCGCCGATCGATCGTCGAAGGCCGGGCTCGAGGTGGGTTCGGGGACGTCGACGTCGATCAGGATCACGGGTACGCCGCGCGTGCTCTGCGCGAGCCGTAGCGCCCGCAACGTGTCGGTGGCGGTCATCCCCGGCAGGTCGTGGTCGAGCACCACGGCTGCGAACAGGCAGGGGGTGTGGGTGAGCGCTGCGTAGAGGCCCTCGACGCCGGATCCCACCACCTCGGCCCGGACGTGCAGCGTCGCAAGGGTCGCCAGCACGGCCTCGCGGCGGTCGTCACGAGCGACGACCAGCACGCGCGGCTCCGCGCTCGCCTCGACGATGTCGGAGCTGACCATGTGCATCCGGGAGTCTCCAGGCCGGTGTGCGGCCTACGCCTCCTGCTCATCGGCGCGTCCCGGCGGATTTGAGAGCCCTCACAACGCGAAGCGGTACCGCAGGTCGACGCCGATCGTCGGTTCTGGCGTGCGTTCGGTCGGAAACGCCAGGCCGACGGTGGGTTCGAGCCCCCAGCTGTCCGACAGCTCGATCGCCGCCAGCGCCCGGACCTGCAATCGGCTCGGCAGACGTGCGCCGATCAGCAGTCCGACGTCGACTGGCCCGAGCTGCGCGCCCCCTCCGACATCCACCCCGAACGCCCACATGGAGCTGCCGGGCACCTGGGCGCCCGCGTACACGAAGCGGCCGTTGAGCATGGGAGCGACGTGGGCCGTGACCCGTCCCCAGCCGCGCCCGACGTCGGTGTGCAGTCCGAACTGGAGCGGCACCACCACCTTGACCAGCGGCTCGATCAGCGGTTCTCCGTCGATGGCGGTCTCGTACTCGTTGCCGATGCCGGTCTGCAGCCCGGCGCTCGCGATCAACCAGCCCTCGACCGCGACGGGCTCGCGAGGGGGTTCTGGAGGGGTGTCGGGGAGGGCGTGTTCGACCACCAGCTGGTCGCCGGGTGCGATGTCCACCATGCGAGCGAACCAGCCCGGGCCGCGCGCATCGTGGATCTGGACCGCGTGCAGACCCGGGGTGACCTCGGCCGGGAGCGACACCAGCTCGCCGTCCAGACGGACCTCCCAGCCCTGTTCGAGCGCGGGAGACACCGAAAGGTTGGCATGGCCGTCCTCCACAGGGGGGTTGTCGGTCCAGATCTGCTGGATCGTCGCGCCATAGGGGGAGAGGTCCGGCGTCGCGTCGGCGGGGTCGAGCTCACGTCGGGCCGCCCGGAACGAGCGCGCTGCAGTGTCGACATCGCCTTCGAGTCCGGCCAGCACGCCTCTTGCGAACCACAGCCGCCCGAGACCCTCGGGTTCGATGGGGGAATCACAGGTCAAGCCCACGTCCGCGCGCGCCAGATGCTCTCGGGCGCCGACCAGGTTGAGCAGCTGCAGGGTCTCGATGGCGCGCTCGACGGACTCCTCGGTATCGGGGCAGTCGTTGGCGCGTGCGTCCAGGAGAGCGAAGGGAGACAGGAGGAGCGGGATCACGCGACACCTCCAGTTCGCTCGCGAGAGGGGGTTCTCCGACGCCTCCAGACATGCAGCAGGAGGGCCAGCATCGCCGGGGCGCCCATCCCAGACGGGCCCGTTGCGCAGTACCACCGCGGTGGGAGGGCGCTAGCATCACAGGTGGGGTCGTCCCAGTCGTCCAGGCCATCGCAGTTGTTGTCGAATCCGTCCCCGCATTCCTCGACCAGATCCGGCGAGCGGTCGGGGTCGTCGTCGTCGCAGTCTCCCTGGCACTCGGTCAGCCCATCTCCGTCGTCGTCGGTGAACTCGTCGTCGATCAGCTCGTCGCAGTCGTTGTCGATTCCATCGCAGGCCTCGGTGGCCTGGGGAAAGACCGTGTTGGCGTAGTCGTCGCAGTCGCCCCGACAGACCAGCACGCCGTCGGCGTCGATGTCGAACACCTCGTCGACGAAGCCGTCGCAGTCGTTGTCGATGCCGTCACAGTTCTCGGGCTCGAAGGGGTTGATGGTCGCGTCGTAGTCGTTGCAGTCGCCGTCGCACGCGGCCACGCCGTCGCCATCGAGGTCGATCTCGATGTCGTCGACCGAGCCGTCGCAGTTGTTGTCGATGCCGTCCGAGCAGTTCTCGGGCACGCCGGGGTTGACGTCGGATCGCGAGTCGTCGCAGTCACAGTCCTCGGGTGCGTCGCCGTCGGCACAGCGCTCGTATCCATCGCTGTCGGCGTCGAACCCTTCGTCGACCCGGCCGTCGCAGTCGTCGTCCAGGTCGTTCTGCTGTTCCGACGCAGACGGGAGGATCTCGGGGTTGCCGTCGTCGCAGTCGCCCTGGCAGGTGGTCACGCCGTCGCCGTCGTTGTCGGCATCGATGTCGATGGTTCCGTCGCAGTCGTTGTCGAGACCATCGCCACACATCTCCGACAACCCCGCGCGGACGTCGGCGTTGGTGTCGTCGCAGTCTCCGCCGCAGATCGGCAGCCCATCGCCGTCGACGTCGAGCTCATCCGGCGGGACGTACCCGTTGCAGTCGTCGTCGAACCCGTTGCAGGCCTCTTCGCTCAGCGGGTTGACGTCGATGTCGTTGTCGTTGCAGTCGCCGTCCTCGACCGTGAACCCGTCCCCGTCGAGGTCCTGACACCCGGCATCCCCCGCTCCGGGGTCGTCCACCACGCCGCTGCAGTCGTTGTCGATGCCGTCGATCACCTCGCACGACCCTGGGTTCGTGGTGGGGTCGGTCTCGTCGCAGTCTCCGGCGAAGCTGCCGTCGATGCACAAGCCGCCCGCGCAGTACCCGTCTCCATCGACGTCGACCTGAGCGTCCGTCTCGTCGATGAAGCCGTTGCAGTTGTCGTCGATGCCGTTGCCGTCGATCTCGGGTTGGTCGGGTCGGACGTCCGCGTTCGTGTCGTCGCAGTCGCCGCCGGGCTCGGTGGCCAGCGCGAAGCCCGATCCAGCGCAGTCGAGCTCTTCGGTCTCGACCGCCACGCCGGTGTGGAAGCCGTCGTCGTCGAGGTCGAGCAGGCAGCGCTCGGTGCCGTTGCAGTCGTTGTCGACGCCGTCGGCCAGCACCTCGGTGGCGCCGGGGTAGGCGCTCGGTTCCTGGTCGTTGCAGTCGCCCGTGATTTCGGTGAAGCCCGAAGGTGCGATGCAGGTCTCGACGACCACCGACCCCCCGAACCCGTCTCCATCGGCGTCGGCGTACCAGGGGAGCACAGCGGTCGAGTCGAGATCGACGGCGCCGTTGCAGTTGTTGTCGATGCCGTCGCACTGCTCGACCGCATCGGGGTTCACGAGCGGGTCCTCGTCGTCGCAGTCGCTCGCGTTGCCCGCGTAGCCCTCCTGAACGGGGCACTGCTGCACGGGCACCATCGGGTTGCCGAAGCCGTCTCCGTCTTCGTCTTCCCAGGTGGTGTTGGCGCCGTTGTCGATCATGTCGTCGCAGTTGTCGTCGAGCCCGTTGCACAGCTCGACCCCCGCCGGGTTCACGCCGGGCAGGGCGTCGTCACAGTCGCCGGGGGGCACGGTAGCGGTGGCCAGACCGGGCTCGTTGCATGTCAGCGACGCTGAGAGCACGACGTCGTCGACCCGATAGCCGTCTGCGTCCGCGTCCAGATAGCACTGCTCGAGCCCGTCGCAGTTGCTGTCGAGCCCATCGCCCACGAGCTCGCTGGCGACGGGGCTGATCGCACCGCTGCTGTCGTCGCAGTCGCCCTGCAGGGGCACGAATCCGAGGGGTTCGGTGCAGGCGGGCAGACCGTTCCCGGTCCCGAACCCGTCGCCGTCGGCATCGATGAAGTACGGCTGCTGGTCGACCGCATCGGTGTCGTTCGCGCCGTCGCAGTCGTCGTCGCGACCGTTGCAGACCTCGGTGGCAGCGGGGTTCACGCTGGGATCGGCATCGTTGCAATCCCCGTCGTCGGCCACGTAGTCGGGCCCGCCATCACAGCTCGGCTGGGGCATCGAAGGGTCTCCGAATCCGTCTCCGTCCGCATCCAGGTAGACGTCCGCCAGGGTGCCGTCGTCGATCGCGCCGCTGCAGTCGTCGTCGATGCCGTTGCAGATCTCGATGCCGCCCGGATTGACGTTCGGGTTGCTGTCCACGCAGTCTCCAGCCGGCACGCCCACCCGTGCCAGGCCGTCGCCGTCGCACGTGGTATCGGTGCTCGACGCGACGTCGTCGGTGCGGAAGCCGTCCAGGTCGAAGTCGATGAAGCACAGCTCGGAGCCGTTGCAGTCCTCGTCGACCTCGTTGCCGACGATCTCGGTAGCCCCCGGGAACACGGTGGCGGACTGGTCGTTGCAGTCGGTGCTGGTCTGCACGAAGCCGGCGCCCGGGTTGCAGGACTGCAGGGGCGTCGGGCCCCCGAAGCCGTCCCCGTCGCTGTCGGGGTACCAGGTGGGTGGGTTGGTGGCATCGGAGTCCACGATGCCGTCGCAGTCGTCGTCGATGCCGTTGCAGGTCTCGCCGGCCGCGGGGTTGCGGTCTTCGTTCGTGTCGTCGCAGTCGGTGCCGTTGGCGACGTACCCGGGCGGTGGTGGGCAGGCGGCCATCGTGACGTTGGGGTCGCCGAAGCCGTCGCCATCGAGGTCCTGGTAGGCGGTGGCTCCCGCGGTCCCGTCGTCGGTCTGGCCGTTGCAGTCGTCGTCCTGGCCGTTGCACACCTCGACAGCGCCGGGGTTGATGGCTGCCGTGGCGTCGTTGCAGTCGCCGCTGGGCGTGTTGGCGGCGGCTTCCTGAGGGCCGTCGCACAGGGTGTCGGCGCTCTGGATGGTGTCGTTCGTGCGGTAGCCGTCCCCGTCGAAGTCCGTGTAGCAGGACTCGACACCATTGCAGTTCTGGTCGATCTCGTCGCCCACGACCTCGTTCTGGCCGGGGTTCACGCCGGGTTCGTGTCGTCGCAGTCGGTGTTGTTGAACACGAAGCCCGGTGGCGTGTCGCAGAGGAGGATGCCCGCGTTCGGGTCGCCGTAGCCGTCCCCATCGGTGTCTGCGTAGCGCTGAGGCCCGCTGTCGACGTTCTGATCGACGGTTCCGTCGCAGTCGTCGTCGACTCCGTTGCACACCTCGTCGCGGCCGGGGTTGACCGACCACGAGCTGTCGTTGCAGTCGGTGGCATCGAGGGCGTAGCCGTTGGGTTGCTCGCAGCTCTGCTGGGTGTCGCCGCCGATCGCGCCATACCCGTCGTTGTCGTCGTCGATCGTCCAGGTGACGGGGTCGATTCCGTCCTCGTCGAGGATCTGATCGCAGTCGTCGTCGATACCGTTGCAGCGCTCGGGCGCGCCCGGGTAGACCTGCACGTCGTCGTCGTTGCAGTCGGCGCCGGAGACCACGGCATCCGCGGGCGCGGTGCACGCCTGGACCGGAAGCGACCCGTCTCCGAAGCCGTCTCCGTCGTTGTCCTCGTAGAAGGTGGGGGCGTTGACGGGGTCGTCGTCGATCGTGCCGTTGCAGTCCTGGTCGACGCCATCGCAGGTCTCGGGTGCACCGGGCGCGATGCTGGCATCGCCGTCGTTGCAGTCGTCGCCGAGCGATACCGCGTTGCCCGTGGGGCAGGAGGTGCTGGCGGTCAGGGGGTCACCGTGCCCGTCGCCATCGACGTCGGCGTACCAGGTGGGGCCGCTGGACGGATCGACCACGCCATCGCAGTCGTCGTCGATGCCGTTGCCGCACAGCTCCGCGGCTCCGGGGTTGATGTTCGGGTTGTCGTCGTTGCAGTCCTCTGCGGCGGGGTAGCCGTCGTCGTCGCCGTCTGAGTTGCCTTCCCACACGACGATCCGGCGAGGGGTCCCGCTGCTGTCCATCACCCCGACCAGATCTGGGATGCCGTCCCCGTCGAAGTCGCCCGAACTCACGTTCCAGTACGACGCACCGTCCTGGGGGACCGTCGAGATCGGGCCGATCTGGTCGACCTCGAGCGCAAACGTTCCGGACTCGTCGTTCCATTCCCCGTCGAGGCTCACCACCACCTGCTGACCCGCGACGAGGTCGACCTCGACCATCGCCCCGATGTCGTCGGTGTCGTAGTAGTAGCCGTAGGTGCATTCGTACTGGGTCTCGGCACAGGCACCGTCGTGCACGGTGAGGATGTGGTGGAAGTTCGCGTCCGCCGAGAAGCGGTACTGGCCGTCGGCCGGAGCGGTCCAGGTGTACGCGACATCCGCGCTGGCGCCGGACGGAGAAGGGGAGTTGCCCGAGCAGGTGATGACGTCGCTGAGGCGGCCGACGTCGTTGGACTGGCCCACCGTGGTGCCGCTCGCGATCTGCCCGAGCGCGGACCCGCCGTCTCCGTCGGTGACCAGGGTGCCGCCATCGCACTCCGCGGACATCGTGGCCGGCGGCGCGAGCTCGATGTCCTCCTGGTCGAGAGGCCCGTTGGGGCCGCCCTGGTAGACGTAGACGTAGGAGAAGGGGATGGCGTAGGAGCCCAGCGTCAGGTCGTTGTAGCCGTCCCCGTCCACGTCCCCCGCGCTCGCCACGGAGTAGCCCACGTGGTGCTGCTCGCGACGTCGACCCGCCAGGGAGACGTCTGCCGTGGCCGGAAACGCAGGTGCGACTCCGGAACGACCGAACCACACGTACGCTTCGCCGGTGTCGTCGTTGCCGACGTGCTGCCGGTCGTCGGTGATCACGATGTCGTCGATCGCGTCGCCGTCCAGCGAAGGCACGATGGCGAGCTTCTCGGCGAAGTTGGTCTGCCCGACCACCGTCCAGGACGGGAGCGCCTCGATCCCGCTCCCCTGGACCCCGAGGAACAGCCCGGCGCCGCGCGGGGCGTGTTGCTCGAAGAGGAGGTCGTCGACGCCATCGCCGTTCACGTCGCCCGCAGCGATCGCCTCACCGATGTCGACGCCCGGGAGCCCACCGGGGTCCTCGCCGATGACGACCCGGTCGGGTGCTGCGGCGATCATCCCGCCCGGCGACAGATGGACCTGGATGCTGCCGTCGTTGCCCGGGCCCGTCACAGCGAGGTCGTCGCACCGGCCCTGCGGCCACTCCACGCCGTCGAAGTCGCCGATCGCGATCTGGTCGCCCAGCCGAAAAAACGACGACCCGAAGATGGAGCGGTCCGGGGTGGTGTCGATCCCGGAAGGCCCTCCGGTGAACACGAACACCGCGCCGTTCGACCCGCTGTGGTACGGCGACCCCACCACCAGATCGAGCCAGCCGTCGCAGTTCAGATCGCCCACGTCCACGCTGTTGCCGAAGTCCCCCCCCGAGTCGTCGCCGATCCACTCCTGCGTGACGACGGCCGACAGCCCGTCGGGGCCTCCGCGCAACAGCTGGACGTTGCCCAGGCCCATGTACTCGGGGTCGCCCACGAGCAGATCGTCGTAGCCGTCCCCGTCGAAGTCGCCGGTCCAGGTGTCGCGTCCGTAGGTGCTGGATTGCTCCAGGGTGCGCAGAGCGGTGGGCGGGTCGTAGAAGGGGTCGACCGTGAGCGGATAGGCGGCGGAGGCATCGTCGACCGTGATTCGTAGCCGACCGGCGCTGACCTCGAACGCAGCAGGGACCGACCGGCCATCGGTATCGGTGACCACCAGCGAGTGGACGCCCATCCGAGCCCCGTCTGCACGGGTCAACCACACCCTGTCGTCCTCTGCGCGCGCCGTGGCGCCCTCGATGGCCACCTCGACCTGCAACGGGCCCGTGCCCACCGGCCGTTCTTCGAGGGTCCACCCCTGCTCGAGCCCGGTGCCGCGGTCGATCCACCACTCGGTCCAGGTGCCGTGGCGGTAGAGCAGCGTGCCGTCGATCAGGTCGGGTGCGACCCGACGGGCCTCGGACATCTCGCCTGGTCGGCCGACAGCGCGGGTGTGCAGGGTGATGCCGGAAGCGGTGCCGGGATCGAGGTGCACGCCTTCCCGGGTGAACGTGGCTGCGAGCTGACCACGGGACGCGAGCACGCCCTGCACCGGACGAAAGCCGAGGGATGCCCCTGCACGCGGGGAGATCGAGGTAGGCACCCACCTCGATGCATCGGCTGGCTGGCTGCTCTCGTCGATGGACGGGTTGCCGCATGCCGCGATCGACAGCACCCCGACCAGGGTCATCCACTTCGCCCACCTCGTCCCGAGCATCTTTCCTCCAACACAATTCAATCTTCAAGAGACTGAGGCTACGTGCTCAAAGGAAGGATTTCCAGGTTCCATCCACCCACATGTAGCGAACCGGACGATTCGGACCGACAGTGATGGACTGAATCATCTCGCGATCGGGAAGAGACAGCTTCAGCGAGTGCCTGCCCTCGGCGAGCGGATGACCGACGATGGGGGTCTCGCCGATCTCGAAGCCGTCCACGAACACGGTGGCACCTGCGGGATTCGAGCCAATGGTGATGGGATGTCGGGGGACGTCGGGTGCGGGCTCGGGGTCGGCGGGCTCGGGTGTTTCCGACGACACCGGTGTGGGCGGCTGCGGCGATGGCCCCCCGGAACCGGCCGTGGGCTCGGGATCGGGTGCTGGAGCACGCTCGCGGTTCACGTCTTCAGGGTGATCAGGGTCCTCGGACGGGGGGGCGGCATCCGGAGTGTCGACAGGGTCTGGTTCTGGGGCGGGGTCGGATTCCGGCGCTGTATTCGGAGCCGGTTCGGGCTTGGGCTCTGGTGGAAGCGGGGGCTGGGGTCCGGGAACCGAGGGAGGAGCCACGACCGCCGCTCCGGGCACGCTCGTGTCGGCACCGCCCGACGGGTAGGCGAGGTACACCAGGCCCGCGGCGAGCAGCCCGACCGCGCCAGAAGCCGTGATGAGGCCCGCAGCCATGGCCAGCAGCCCGGCGGGCACGCGGGACGCCCAGCCAGCAGTCGTGTCGACGGGTTCGGATGGGGAGACGCCCGGCAGGGAGGCCGCATCGAAGGACTCGAGCGCGTGGGTCTCGGTGAGCAGGGTGCCCACGAGCTCGTCCTCGCGAAGGGGCAGATCCCGGGGGATGTTCGCCTCGGTCCAGTCGCGCAACCGGGGGCCGGGCAGGGAGTCGGTGAGCGCCCGACACTGGCGCTCGACCTCGCGAGCCGTGGGCCGCTCCTTGGGGTCGAGGGCGGTCATCCGAAGCGCCAGGCCCTTCAGCAGATGCATCGACTCCGGCAGGTCCATCTGCTCGGTCGGGGCTTCCTCGGGGGGCTGGAACACTCCCGGCGACAGGGGACGTTCGCCGAAGGCGGCCCGACGCAGCACCACGCCCAGCGAGTACACGTCGCCAGCGGGCACCTCCTGCCCCAACAGCCGCTCCGGCGCCATGTACTTGTACGTGCCGACGATGTGCGACGAGGTCTCGGCCTCACGAGCGTCGAAGTCGGCCTTGGCGATCCCGAAGTCCAGCACCTTGACCGAGCCCGCGGGTGTGATCTGGAGGTTGCCGGGTTTGAGGTCGCGATGGAGCAGCGACAACGGCTCGCCATCCGGCCCGGGCTGCCGGTAGACGGAGTGCAGGGCGCGGGCGACCTCCTCGACGATCTCGGCCACGAGTCGGGGCGGGAGCACATCGATCCGCTTGAGGATGCGAGACAGCGACACGCCATCCGCGAGCTCCATCACGAGCGCCCAGCGGCCCTCGAGGCGAGTGGGCGGATCCACTCCGACCACGGCGCGATCGCGCACCAGCCCCAGGATCCGGGCTTCATCCCGAAAGCGCGCGAGCGTCGGCGGATCGACGCGGTCGGGATGGAGCAGCTTGACCGCCACGTCCTTCTCGAAGCCGTCGTCTCCGATCAGCGTGGCCCGGTACACCGCGCCGAACCCACCTCTGCCGATCAGTCCCCGGATCCGGTACCGCCGTGAGCTGCGAGGGTCGCCTTGCTGTGTCGGTCCCGTCTGCTGGGCCAACCCTGCCTCCTTGGAAGCGGCATCGTACCAGCCTCAACTCTGCGCTCGACGGGCCGTAGAGACGGAAAAGCTCTGGAGACCCGATGCCGTCCCGCCCGTTCCGCGTCCACGACCTCTTCTTCGATTCCGCCGACCCGTCTGCGATGCTCCGCCGGATCCCGCCATTGGTGTGCGGGCTCGCGTTGCTGGGGCCCGTGGCGTTCGCCTCGACCCCCCTCGATACCGATGGAGATGGTCTGTCGAACGCCGAAGAGCTCGCACGGGGCCTCGATCCCGGACGGGTGGACTCGGACCGGGACGGCCTGTGTGACGGGGCGATCGCTGTCTGGCCAGGATGCGTCGGCGCCGAGGACCCCGATGGGGATGGCCTGGTCGGCGTCGGGGAGTCGGATCCACTCGATCCCGACACCGATGGCGACGGGGTGTGCGACGGGCCGTTGTCGACCGTGGGCAGCTGCGTCGGGTTCAGCGACCCCTCCGCGCTGGCGTGCGACGGTACCGGGTTCGCCGCAGCCTCGGCCCCGGGAATCACCGCCACGGCGCTGCCTCCGGCATCGATCATCGGATTCGACCCGGTGGGGCGGGCGCTCTTGGCGGTCGAGGCGGGGCCCGATCCGCGGGTCTATCGCCAGGACGCCGACAGCACGACGCTGGTGGGAACGCTGTTCGGTCAGGCGGCTGCCCAGGCCGGAGACGTGGGTCCGGATGGCCGGATCGTCCTGTTGTCGGGGGACACCGTCTCGTTCGTGGAGCCCGATGACGTCGCGGTGGTGGACGGGTTGCAGCTGAACGCAGCCCCGGGCGACATGTCGGATCTGGCGGTCCACCCCTCGGGGGAAGTGGCCTACGGGGTTCGCTCGAACGGAGAGATGGCGCGCCTGGATCTGGTGACCGGTGGCGTCACGGTCCTCGGCAGCATCGACCTCGACGACGTGGCCGGGGTGTACTTCGACCCCGCCGAGCGGCTCGTGGTGGTGGGATCGGCCGGCGGTGTGGGCACGCGCTGGTCGGTGGTGCTGGATGCCGGATTCACGGTCTCGGTCATGGACACGGACCCCGCGTTCGCGGCGCTCGGAACGGGCGGGATCGCCTCGTGTGCTGCGACGGATGCCGATCTCGACGGTGTGCGGGACGCGGTGGACCTCGACGACGACGGAGACGGGCGCTTCGACGGGGTGGAGTACGCCCCGAACTCGGGCCTCACGCCGGTGGCCGACCACGATCAGGACGGGGTACCCGACTGGCAGGACAGCGATGCCCCCGGCTTCGTGGACGTGGGCCTGGATGGGGTGGACGACCGCTACGACCCCGATGGAGACGGGCTGCCGACCCACCTCGATCCCGACGGGGACGGAGACGGCGTGCCGGACGGCGAGGAGTTCTTCCTGGGCCTGGACCCCTGGTTGGCCGACACCGATGGCGACGGCTGGGACGACGGGTTCGAGCTGGCCCTGGGATCGGATCCCCTGGATCGCGATACGGACGACGACGGCTTGATCGACGGCGCCGAGGTCGGGAGCTCCGCGACCAGCGCAGACACCGACGCAGACGGGCTGCCGGACGGGGTCGAGCGCGGCGTGGTGGTTCCCGTGCCGGCGGGGATGAGCGTGATGGCGGGCATCCCCGTCGAAGGCACCGACCTCGCGGTCTGGGTGGCCGATGCCGACCCCACCTCGGAGACGGATCCGGGGTTGGCCGACACGGATGGCGACGGTCGCTCGGATGGCCTCGAGGACGTCGACCTGGATGGGGCGTTCGACGGCGACCAGCCGGGCCTGCTCGCAGACGAGACGGACCCCACCGTGCCCGACACCGATGGGGACGGGTTGCTGGACGGCGACGAGCTGCTGACCGACGACGATGGCGACGGGGTGGTGGATGCCCTCGACCCCGATCCGCTGCTGTTCGGCGACGAAGACGGGGATGGCCTGTCGAACGGCCTGGAGGTCGTGCTCGGCACGGATCCCTGGATGGTGGACACCGACGGCGATGGGCTGTCGGACGCGTTCGAGGTGCTGGGTCCCGATGGCATCGACCGGTCGGGAGACGAGCTGGACCCGACGGATGCGGACCTGGACGACGACGGGGTGTCGGACGGCGAAGAGCTTCTCGGGCCCGACGGACAGCCCGGCGGAGGCGATGCCAGCGCGCCCGATGTCTGGGACTCGGACTTCGACGGGCTCTCGGATGGTGTCGAACGCGGCGTCACGACGGGGATCCCGTTTGGCACCTCGGATGTCGCGGGTGTAGCGGTGTCGGGCTCGGATCCGGCCGTGCTGGCGGTCGATCTCGACCCCTCGTCCACCACCGACCCGATGGACATGGACTCGGACGGCGATGGACTGTCGGACGGCCTGGAGGACGCGAACCACGATGGGATGTGGACCGCGACCGTGGGGGGTTCGGGATGGGCGGGCTCCGGCGAGACCGATCCCACCCTTGCCGACACCGACGGGGACGGCCTGGACGATGGTGCCGAGAACGCTGTGGGAGCCGATCCGCTGGATGTGGACTCCGACGACGGCGGAACGTGGGACGGGCAGGAGTTGTTCGACGGCACCGACCCCTTCTTCGGCGGCGACGACCTCCGACCGGGTGAGGACTCCGACGGCGACGGTCTGATGGACGACGAGGAGGTGCTGGGACGCGACGGGGTCGCGAACACGGGCGACGAGACGGATCCGCGGAACTCCGACAGCGACGACGACGGCCTGCTGGACGGCGTCGAGGTCGGTCATCCGATGTTCGACTACGACCCCTCCACCCTCACCGATCCGAACGACCCGGACACGGATGGGGACGGCCTCCTGGACGGCGACGAGGACCTGAACGCCAACGGCCGCTGGGTGGCGTCCATCGGGCGGACGGGGACCCGCGGGGCAGGGGAGACCGACCCGCTGAACCCCGACACCGACGACGATGGGGTTCCGGACGGCGAAGAGCTCCGGCTGGGAACCGAGGCGTTGGATGTGGATACCGACGACGGGGGTGTGGAGGACGGTGCCGAGCTGGAAGCCGGAACCGACCCGTTGGACGCGACCGACGATGCGGTCGAGCGCGAGAACGACACGCCCGTGGAGCCGCCGAAGGGCTGCGCCACCGTTCCGACCGGCGGATCGGCCGGCTGGGCCCTCTTCGGACTCGTGCTGGCGGGGCTCGTTCGCCGTCAGCGTCGCTGACCCGGGTTCGTTGCTCTCATCGGAACAGCATGTCCGTCCCGGCTGTCACAGCGTGATGTGACGCTGGGACACCTCTGCATTCATCGGTGTGGAGGCAGGGTCTCGTTGTTCCGCTTCGGGGGCGGCAGCACAGGCCTCCCCACACCCGCTGGTTCGACCCCTCCGATGCTTGCCCGGCCTCCGCGCGGCTTTACGGTTCTGCACGGAGGTCCGCATGGACGAGTCGAACACCCCCTCGGACGGGCTCCTGGACGACAGCATCGCTCCAGAAGACGCACAGCTCGACGCCGGGGATGCGGTCGACATCGCAGACGAGACGTCGCATCCGTTCCAGGGTGCGACCGGAGTCCTGAAGGGTGTAGGCGACACCCCGCTCGTACGACTGGACCGCTCGGTACGGGACGTCGTGCCTCCCGGCGTCGAGGTCTGGGTCAAGCTCGAGGGCGCCAACCCCGGTGGCAGCGTGAAGGACCGCGCGGCGCTGTCGATCCTGCTCGACGCCGAGCGGTCGGGTCGGCTGAAGCCCGGCGGCATCGTGCTCGACAGCTCGTCCGGCAACACCGGCATCGCCTACGCCATGGTGTGTGCCGCCCGCGGCTACCGCCTGAAGCTGTGCCTGCCGAAGAACGCGAACGGCGAGCGGAAGGCCCTGCTGCGGGCCTACGGAGCCGAGATCATCGAGACGTCTCCCCTCGAGGGGTCGGACGGTGCCATCCGTCGGGCCCGGGAGCTGGCCGCTGAGCACGCGGACTGGCTGTACCTCGACCAGTACGGCAACGACGCCAACTGGAAGGCGCACTTCCACTCCACCGGCCCCGAGATCTGGCGGGACACGAACGGCCGGGTCACCCATTTCGTCGCCACGGTCGGAACCTCGGGAACCCTCATGGGGACCGGGCGTTTCTTGAAGTCGCGGCGCGAAGACGTCGTGCTCGTCGAGGTCCAGCCCGACTCGCCCTTCCACGGCCTCGAAGGGCTCAAGCACATGGAGACCGCCATCGTGCCCCCGATCTACGACGCGGGGTTGGCCGACGTACGCATCGGCGCGCCCACCGAGCCCAGCTACGCCTGGCTCCGGAAGCTGGCCCGCGAGGAGGGCATCCTGGTCGGGCCCAGCAGCGGCGCGGCGGTGTGGGCCGCCATCCAGGTGGCGCGAGAGCTGACCGACGGCTTGGTGGTCGCGATGACCTGCGACAGCGGCATGCGGTACCTGTCGGACACCCATCTGTGGGCGGACGAATGACCCGCTCGATCGCCTTCGATGCCGAAGCCGTAGCGAAGATGCACGCGCACGTGCGCGAGGGCTACCCCCACGAGGTGGTCGGGATCCTGGCCGGAGAGTCGTCGGGCGACGCGGGCAGGGTGACCACCATCGCGGCGCTGGTGAACGAGCGTTCCGACAGCCCGCACAACCGCTACCGGGTGGACGGCATGACCGTGATGAAGGCCGAGCGTGCGCTCGAGTCCCAGGGCCACACCATCCTGGGCTACTACCACTCGCACCCCGATCATCCTGCGCGATATTCCGACTACGACCGGGATCACGCGCTACCGAACCTCTCCTACGTCATCTGCGCCGTCACGGCCGATGGCGTCACAGACACCCGCAGCTGGCGCCTCGTCGAGGACCGGTCTGCGATGGACGAAGAATCCGTACAGCTGGGAGCTGACGCATGACCAAGATCCACATCCCGACCCCCCTTCGGCCCTACACAGACGGGCTCGCGACGGTCGAAGCCTCCGGCGACACCGTCGGAGACGCCCTGAACGCACTCACCACCGCTCACGGCGGGCTGGCGAAGCACCTCCGCGACGATGCGGGCAAGCTGCGCTCGTTCGTGAACGTCTACCTGGGCGACGAGGACATCCGCTTTCTGGACGGCGAGGAGACCTCGCTGCCGGCGGACTCGGAGCTGACCATCGTGCCGAGCATCGCGGGCGGCAACCACGGCTCCGACACCGCTCCGCTCCCCGATCTGTCGTCCGAGGAGATCGGGCGGTACAGCCGGCACCTGATCCTCGACGAAGTGGGGATGGAGGGCCAGAAGAAGCTCAAGGCGGGCAGTGTGTTGTGCGTCGGGACCGGAGGCCTCGGCTCGCCGCTGCTGATGTACCTCGCAGCCGCCGGCGTGGGTCGGATCGGCATCGTGGACTTCGACGTCGTCGACAGCAGCAACCTGCAGCGGCAGGTGATCCACGGCACCAAAGCGGTCGGGCGGCCCAAGGTGCAGTCCGCCGCCGAGCGCATCGCCGACATCAACCCCAACGTGCAGGTCGACATCTTCGAGGAGCCGCTCACCAGCGAGAACGCGCTCGGCATCCTCGAGCCGTACGACGTCGTGGTCGACGGCACCGACAACTTCCCGACCCGCTACCTGGTCAACGACGCCTGTGTCCTGCTCGGAAAGCCCAACGTCTACGGGTCGATCTTCAAGTTCGAGGGCCAGGCGTCGGTGTTCAACCACGAGGGCGGTCCGAACTACCGCGACCTGTACCCCGAGCCGCCGCCCCCCGGACTCGTGCCGTCGTGCGCGGAAGGGGGAGTGCTCGGCATCCTCCCCGGCGTGATCGGGGTCATCCAGGCCACCGAGACCGTGAAGATCCTGCTCGGCAAGGGCACCTCGCTGTCGGGACGGCTGCTGCTCTACGACGCGCTGAACATGCGGTTCCGCGAGCTGAAGCTCCGAAAAGACCCCTCTGCGAAGCCCGTCGAGAAGCTCATCGACTACCAGCAGTTCTGCGGAATCCCCGGCGCCGACGCCACCCCCGACCCGTCCGACGAACCCTTCGAGCGGATCTCGGTCACCGAGTTCGCCAAGCGCCGCGCCGAGGGCTGGAACCCCTACGTGCTCGACGTCCGCAAGCCCCACGAGGCCGAGATCGTGAAGCTCGACTTCGCCGATCGGCTGGAGCCCCACGAGACCGTCGCCAGCATCGCTGACGAGCTTCCGAAGGACCGCGACATCGTGGTGCAGTGCAAGTCCGGCGGTCGCTCGGCCAAGGCGGCCGCGACTCTCGCCCAGAAGGGCCTGACGCGGCTGTTCAACCTGGACGGCGGCATCACCGCCTGGGCTCAGGAGATCGACACGTCGCTGCCGACCTACTGATTCCGCCGGCCCACCCTCGCAAGCGAGGGATGAACCGACCGAATCCCTTCCATTGAATGTCTCGACGCGTTCAGGTGCCCCCGGAAAATGTGCTCGTTCCTCCGCGCATTTCGGGGGCACCGTTCTCTTGACCGTCGAGACATTGCGGCGTCGCTCAGTAGATGTCGGACAGATCCGTGTCGTCGTCGCCGCGTCCGTAGCGGTTGAGCAGGTAGAACATCACCAGTCCGCCGACGGTGACCAGCGGGAGCACCACGCATCCCCAGATGTCCTCGAATTCGTACTGCGGACCGTCGACGAGCGGACCCAGGTTCACGCCCAGGCTGTTCGTGATCAGGTGCCCGACCACGATGAACCCGCCGGTCCCGAACGTGATGGCCGCGATCCAGGGGCTCTGCGGACGGTCGTCGAAGCGCATCAGACGTCTCTCTGGGAGAAGCGACCGCGCGCGGCGTCGTAGGCGATGGCGCCCAGCAGGGGCAGGCCCAAGACGAGGGCCAGGAGGAGGAAGAGTTCGATCGCGTGAACGGTGCTGGGCTGCACGGTGGAGGGACCTCTCGAGACAGGTGAGGTGTCGGGGACATCAAGAGGCTGCCCACGTGTCACGAAACGTCAAGGGGTGTCGGGATCGGCCCCCACTGCGAGGGCGAGCGCCCGGTAGGGGTCGTCGGCGCCTTCGGTCTCGACCTTCACGGCCTGCATGAACGCCAGCAGGTCTTCGCCTTCGCGCTCGTACAGCGCTTCGAACCAGTCCCGACTGCGGTTGTAGGTGCGGAACTGCATCATCCGGGCGTTGTTCCACTCGCCCTTCTCGACGTACTTCACGTAGCGCTCGGTGTCGGCGAACCCCGCACCGCGCACCCGGTCGGAGAGCCCCGCCAGGATGGACGCTTTGCGCTCCAGCTTGTCTTCGCGCGACAGCGAGTCGTCCTCGTAGACGGCATCGAGGTCTTTGTAGATGCCGTGCATGAAGGCCCGCCAGCGCTTGCGGTCGGCGATGCGGTCGCGCATCTGCTGCACTTCTTCGCTGCCTTCGCCGTAGCGGTCGATCATGTAGCGGCGCGCGGCCTCGTCGCCCACGAAGTTCGCGAAGCTCTCGTTGAACTGCACCGACCCCGGGATCCACACCGTGGCGTGGGCGAGCTCGTGCAGGATGGTGTTGGCGAGGCTGTATTCGGACCACTTCAGCATGTTGGGCATCAGCGGATCGCGAAACCAGCCCAGGGTGCTGTACGCGCCGGCGGTGCGGATGTAGACGTCGTAGCCCTCGGCCTCCAGCTCGTTGCCGAGTGCATCGGCGGGCTCGCGCTCGAAGAACCCCAGGTAGGGAAGGCTGCCCACGATGGGGAACCACCACCGGACGTTGGCGAACTTCACGGGGTCGGACGCCGAGACGTTCCAGATGGTCTTGTCCCATGTGGGGTTGATGGTGTCGTAGTTGTCGGTGGCCGACAGGCCGATCCCGGCGCCGAACGCCTTGATCTCCGGCACCAGCTCGAGCTTGTCGACCTGCTCGTCGTCGAAGGTGCCCGACGCGATGGCCTCGTCGAGGGGGACGCGGCCCCACAACAGCTGAGCCTGAAAGCCCGCCTGGCCCAGGAGGTAGAAGACCCGGTCGCCGAACAGGCCCATGAACACGAGGCCGAAGAGCAGCGCCGCCGCCGCGAGGCCGGCCAGCACGCGCCGAGCGACGGGGTTCTCGCGGATTCGCGAGAGGACCGACTTCAACATCCTCATGCTCAAGCGTTAAGCGTGTGGTGGAGGCATGTCGATGATCGAGACCCTGGTCGCGGGTGGCCCGGTGATGATTCCCATCGGGCTGTGCTCGCTCGTAGCGGTCGCGGTCTTCCTGGAGCGGCTCTGGGCGCTGCGCCGGTCGAGGGTGGTGCCGACGTCGTTCTGCATGGAGCTCATCGAGCACGTGCGTCAGGGCAACGTCGACCAGGCGCTGGTGCTGTGTCGCAAGCGCGACGTGGCAGCCGGACGCATCCTCGAAGCTGCGCTGGCGAGTCCCAGTGCCTCCCGGCAGGCGCTCAAGGAACGTCTCGAGGAAGTCGGACGACGCGAGGCCGCCGAGCTCGAGCGGTTCATCCCCGTGCTCGGCACCATCGCCAGCATCGCGCCGCTCCTGGGCCTGCTGGGCACGGTGCTCGGCATGATCATCACGTTCCAGGCCATCCAGAACCAGGGGGGCATGGCCGACGTCTCGGCGCTGGCCGGCGGCATCAGCCAGGCGCTCGTCACCACCTTCGCGGGGCTGTCGGTGGGCATTCCCGCGGTCATGGCCAACCGCTTCCTCCTGGCGCGCGTCGACACCCTGCTGCTCGATCTCGAAGAGGTCAGCATCGGCGTGATCGACACCCTGCTCGACAGCCAGGCCGGGGCCTGACACGTGCGATTCTCGGTTCCCAGGCGGGCCGATCCCGTCATCGACGTCACCCCGATGATCGACGTCGTGTTCCAGCTGCTGCTGTTCTTCATGGTCACCACCACGTTCATCAGCAGTCCGGGAATCCAGGTGGATCTGCCCCGGTCCAGCTCCGAGGTCGTCATCTCGGACAAGAAGGACATCAACATCTGGATGACGAACGAAGGGGCGGTCTACGCCGACGACGAACCCGTCACCACCGCCGAGCTCCTGCAGCTGTTCCAGCGCCGCGCCCGCGCCGACCCCAACACCATGGTGGTCATCAAGGCCGACCAGGGGGTCTCGCACGGGCGGGTGGTCGGCGTGATGGACATCGCCCGCAACCAGGGTCTGTCGAAGCTCGCCATCGCGACCGAGGTGGGCGAAGAGGAAGAGTGATGCGACCCGCGCGCGCGCCCACTGGCCTGATCGCGGCATGGACGCGGCGTGTTAGAGTTCGTCACCCTCCGCGAGGCCCGTCCCCACGGTCTCGTCCGCTCCTGCCGTCGCTCCGTCCCCCATGTGGAGTGTCGCAGATCCCTCCCCGAAAATCGGCCTCCATCCATGCGAAATTCCCGCCTTCTCCTGTCCGTGCTCCCGGCACTCCTGCTCCTGACCGTCGCCGCATCGGTGATCTGGGGCGACAACGGCCTGCTGGTTCGCCACCAGTTGCGCGCCCAGCTCGCCGACGCCCAGGGCGAGCTCGCTCAGCTCGACCGGTCCAACGAGCGCAGCCTGCGCGAGCTGCGGCAGATGGATGCCGACCCCGTGTCGATCGAGCGAAGAGTGGCCGACGAGCTGGGATGGGGTCGCGAGGATGCCCTGCTGGTGCGATTCGAGGATGAACCGCTGAAGTGAACACGAGGAGTGGGCGAGACCCCACGACCATTGCACACACGCGACGCGCCGGGTATGGCGCACCCCAAGAGCCGAGGAACGCTGGCCCATGTTCGAAATCATCTCACTCGTCTGCTCCCTCGGTTGCTGCCTGATCTTCTGGGTGGTGGTCATCGCCGTGATCATCTTCGTGGTGCGCTCGCGGAGCGGCGGCGACGATGCGCCGGTCGCCCCTGCGTCTTCGACGTCCGGGGGAACCGCACCGAAGTCCAAGGACGCCAAGAGCAGCTCGAAGCCCGACGCGAAGCCCGACGCGAAGGATGCCGACGGTGCCAGGGATGCCACTCCCAAGGCCGATCCCGAGCTGCCTCCGCCGGACAAGCTGAAGAAGGTCGAGATCGAGACCAGCGACCCGTTCGACGAGGACGAGATGGCCACGGTCGTCGCACCCCCGTCGATGACGAACGTGCCGGCTGCGCCGCCTCCCCCTCCGCCGGGTGGCAAGGACGGTGCGCCGCCTCCACCGCCCAAGAAGGACGCCGCACCTCCGCCCCCGCCGAAGGACGCCGCTCCGCCTCCTCCTCCGGCCGAGGAGAAGAAGGAAGCTGCGCCTCCCACCCCCAAGAAGCCCACGCCTCCTCCGTCGCCGCCGCGTAGCAGCGGTCAGACCATCATCGCGTTCGACGACGACGAGGACTTCTGAGCGCCACGGGCACCGGCTCCACGGCTGTCTTCGGGGTCCGAACCGGGGTGACGCCCCTCGAGCTGCGAGGCGCCGACGTGCGTCGCTTCGCCAACGGGCAGTTCACGAACAACGTCCGGGATCTGCCCGTGGGCGCGCACCAGCACACGGCGCTGACCACCGATCGCGGCCGCTTGCTGGGCCTCGCCGACCTGCTGCTCGTCGAAGAGGACCGGCTCGTCCTGATCCTCGAAGGCCTCGATCAGGACGGCTTCGAAGAGGCGTTCCGCATTCCGCTGATGCTCGACGACATCGAGGTCTCGGCGCTGTCTGGCCCGGTTCACACCGTACAGAGCGTGAAGGCGGATTCCGGCGTGCTGGAAGGCCTCTCCACGCCCGAAGGCCCGATGTGGCCCGCCCCCAGGAGCCCCTTCGGGGGGCGCGACGTCCTCGGGCCCGTGCCTGACGACTGGATGCAGGCACTCACCGCGGTCGACGAGGGCGCCCTGGAAGCGCTCCGCATCGAGGCGGGATGGCCGCGATTCCCGGTCGACGCCTCCGACAAGCAGCTGCCTCACGAGCTGGGCCTCCGCGACACCCACCTGCACTTCGAGAAGGGGTGCTACCGGGGCCAGGAGATCATCCACCGGGTCGACGTGATGGGGCAGGTCCGCAAGCAGCTCACGGGGCTCGTGCTGTCGGCCGAGGCGGAGCCGGGCAGCACGTTGCGGTCGGATGCCGGCAAGAAGGTGGGCCGGCTGGGGGGCTCGGCCGTGCATCCCTCCCTGGGTCGCATCGCGCTGGCGGTGGTGCGCAACGAGCTTCGCGAGCCGGGCACGGTGCTGGGCGTCGAGGGCACTGCGGTCGAAGCGACCGTCCGGGCGTTCACCGGCAGGGAATGACGTGCAGGACTTCGCACGCGCGCTGACGGAGAGCGAGTCGCGACTGCGCGCCGCCGGGCTCACGGGAGCAGGGGCATTCGAGGCCGTGTGCGACGCGCTGCGCGCGGGGTTGGGCGACGATCGGCCCGTGCACGAGGCGCTTTCCGGCCTGGACCTGCGCGCCGAGCCCGGCACCGACCTGCTGGGACTGGCCTACGAGCGCTTCTTCCCGGACCTGTTCAAGGGGCGCGTCGGGCAGTTCTTCACGCCGCCGCCGCTGATTCGGCTGCTGCTGTCGCGCATCGACCTGCGGGATGGGATGACCGTGTTGGACCCCACGTGTGGGTCGGGCGCGATGCTCGTGCAGGCACGTCGGGCTGCGAACGTACGGGTGCGGGGAATCGACGTCGATCCGAACCTGGTCTCCCTCGCCCGGCTGAACCTGAGGCTCGCGTGCCCGGACGTCGACATCGAGGTGGAGCGCGCCGACTTCTTCGCCACCGAGCCCGACTCCCCGGTGGATGTCGTGCTCGCGAATCCACCGTTCTCGGTGCCGATTCGAGACCCCGGGGTCCTCGAACGGTACGCGCTGGGGCAGGGACGGTCGCGGGCGATGTCGGATTCGCTGTTCGTCGAGGCCCTCGAGCGATGGGTGAAGCCGGGTGGCGTGGCCGGGCTGGTGGTTCCGTGGACCCTGGTGGCGAATGCGTCGATGGCGGCCGAGCGGGAGCGGATCGACGCGCACTTCCACCGACGCGCACTGCTTCGGCTCCCCGAGGGGGTGTTCCGGCCCTTCGGCGGGGCGGCCGGATCCGCTGCCCTGCTGTGGCTCGAGCGACGCACGCCGGGACAGGGCCAGTCGGGGATGATGTCCTGGAGCACGTTGCAGGACCCTGGCTACGACGTTCGGAGCACGGCCTGGCGGGCGACAAGCGATGCCGAGGTGGAGGCACGGTGTGCGGGGGACGGGTGGTCGCTGGTCTCGGGCTGGATGCCGACCGAACGGCAGACCTCCAATCCGCCGTTGAGCTCGTGGATGACGGTGGATTCGCGCACCGAAGCCGCGGAGCCGGGGCTGCAGGCCGATCTGGCGGACACCGACCGCGAGACCGGCGAGCTGCTGCCGAGGATTGCAGACGGGAAGGGGCGCCGGGCCGTGTTGGAACCGGGGCAGGTGCTGGTGGCGCGCATGCGACCGGCGCTCGGGAACGTCTCGCTGGTCCCCGATGGTGTGCGTGCCCAGGGCTCTCCAGAGTGGATCCGCCTCGCGCCGGCGCACCATCCACACTACGCATTCCACGCGCTCAAGTCGCCAGCCTGGCGGTCTCAGCTTCCGCCCACGACGGGTCAGACCCGCCCGCGTACCGATGCCGAGACCGTGTTGCGAACCGGGATTCCACTGCCGAAGGACGCGCTGCTGGACCGGATCGAAGCCTTGTCGTCCACCCTGCTGGAAGAACGCCGTCGGCTGCGGGCCCGGCTGGTGGAGCTGCAGCGTGCGGTGGATGCGTATGTGGCCGGCGAGCTGTCCGAAGCGGCGTTAGAGTCGCGTATCACGGCTTTCGAGGCAGAGGACGGATGATGCGCGACACGGCGAGGACGATGGCTCTGGCATGCGCGCTCGGAATGGCCGCGAGCCCCGGATGCACCGGACCCGACGACTCGGATGACGACTCGGACGTCGTTCCGCCCGTCGGGGAAGGGCTGGTGGGCGACCATCCCCTGAATCCGTTTCCGGTCGGGGCCCTGCACATGGTCGACGGCGCGGTGGCTCTGGACCCCGAGGACTTCGAGCTGGAGACCCAGACGCCGTTGAAGGTCGAGCGGGTGGCCTGGCGGGAGGGGTTCAGCGTGGCTCAGACCTCGGTCCTGGCGCTTCCCGACCTCGACCCCAGCGGGTTTCCGGACTGGCGGATGCCGACGCCGGGAGAGGGGAGCGTGCGGCTGGTCGATCTCACGGATGGCGAGTGGCTGCCCACCTACGCCGAGCTCGACGCGCATCCCGACGCCGAGCCGACCCTGTTGGTTCGTCCATTGCTGGCGGTCGAGCCCGGGCATCGGGTCGGTGTGGTGGTGACCACGGCTGCAGCAGCGCCCGTGGAGCGCTTCCACGCGTTGCTCGACGGCCCTCCTCCGCCCGATCTCGAAGACCACGCAGAGCACTTCCGCGAGCTGGTCGATCAGCTGGGCGATCTGGGCGTGTCCGAAGACGACATCGCCATCGCCTGGGACTACCCCGTGGGCGACGGCACGGCCCCGATGCGCTCGATGTGGGAGCAGGTCGAGCTCCCGACCACCTGGTCCTTCGACGACATCGACGAGCTGGACGCGGGCGACACGGTGGCGCCGTTCACCTTTCGGGCGGCCCAGGGCACCTACACCACCACCGACTTCCTGGTGGACGACCTCGGCTTGCAGCTCGGTGCAGACGGGTCCGTTTCACCCACGGGCACCGTCGGGGCCCATCTGTACGTGCACGTTCCGGAGTCGGTCGCCGATGCACCCGCCGGTTCGGTGCCGGTGTTGCTGTTCGGTCACGGCATCTTCAGCGAGCCCGAGGCCTACCTGGGCGAGTCCGACGACCCGAGTCGCGTCGACCGGCTGGCCGAGGAAGCCGGCGTCATCGTGGTCGGGACCCGGTGGCGCGGGCTGACCACCCCCGACCTCACGGGAGCGGTCGCGGCGGCAGGCGACTTCGCCCGGATCCACGAGGTGACCGACCGATTGGTGCAGGCCCAGGCCAACACGAAGGGCTTGATCCGCCTGATGGACGAAGGCGATCTGTTCGACGACCCCGTGTTCGAGGGGCGGCAGGGGCAGAACCTCGTCGATCGCGACGCGCTCCGGTACTACGGCATCTCGCTCGGCGGGATCGAAGGCGCGGTGATGCTGGTCGACGAACCCCCACTCGACGCGGCGGTGCTGCACGTTCCCGGGGGGATCTGGTCGACGATGCTCGAGCGGAGCTCCAACTGGACGCTGTTCGAGCTCGCCCTGCAGCAGACCGTCCCCGACCCCCTCCAGCGGCAGCGTCTGTACGCCACGTCGCAGCTGTGGTGGGACGCCGCAGACCCCATCTCCTACACCTCCGAGCTCGCGAACGTCCAGACGCCGTACCTGCTCCAGGAGGCCATCGGCGACGAGCAGGTGCCGAACATGACCACCCGCGCCCTCGCCCGATCCATCGGGTTGTCGCAGATCGGGCCCGTCGTGGAGCCCGTCTGGGGGCTCGACACTGTGATGGCCCCGCTTCCACCGGGCTCTTCGGGCTACGTTCAGCTCGACCCCGAGCGCCCGCTGCCCCCCGACACCAACACCCCGGCACCGGTCACCAACGCACACACCACGCCCCGGAAGTGGGTCGAGACCCAGACCATGACCCTGGGCTTTCTGGAGCCCGGCGCAGAGGGCACCGTGGTGTCGCCCTGCGGGAGCACGGCCTGCACGGACTCGAACACCACCGACCCCCAAGGAGCCCCGTGAGCACGGACCTTCCGCGCCTTCCGACGCTGAACGCCCCGTACCCCGACCCCGACTTTCCCGACACCTCGCAGTCGCACACTCACCCCGCCTACGAAGTGGTGGTGCACGGCGACGAGTGCCCGGTGGTCCTGTGCTGCGAGCACGCGTCGAACGCCTTGCCGGACGGGATGGACTGGGGCGAAGACGCCTGGCTCTCCGATGATCACTGGGCGTGGGATCCCGGCGCTGCAGTGACCACGCGCGAGCTCGCCGAGCGGATGGAGACGCGCGCTGTGCTCTCCCGGGTGAGTCGGCTGGTGGTGGACGCGAACCGGCCGCTCTACAGCGAGACCCTGTTCCGGACCCGTGCGGACGGTCGCCCGGTGCACCTCAACGCCGATCTGGACGACCAGCGGCGGGGCGCGCGGGTCGCTCGCTGGTGGGGGCCGTACCACGCGGCGCTCGGGGCGATGTGCGCCGATGCTGCCGCCCGGAACGCGTTCATGCTGCTGTCCGTGCACAGCTTCAATCCCGTCTACGAAGGCCATGTCCGCGAGGTGGAGCTGGGCGTGCTGTTCGACGAGGAAGAGGCGCTGGGGCACGCGCTGCTCGAGGCGCTGGCTCCGAGCGGGCTGGTGCTGCGGCCGAACGAGCCGTGGTCGGGGCAGGGGGGCATGATGTTCAGCTGCTGGACGCACGCACGGCGCCATGGCCTGCGCGCGCTGGAGATCGAGGTGCGGAACGACCTCCTGCAGGATCCCGACCGGCGATCCCACATCCTGGACCACCTGGAGCTGGCGCTCAGTCGAGTCGCTTGACCACGTGCCAGCCGAACTTCGTGCGGGTGACCTGGCTGATCGCGCCCACTTCGGTCTCCTTCACGGCGGCTTCGAATTCGGGCTCCATGTCGCCGGGCAGGAAGTGGCCCAGATCGCCGCCGTCCTCGCTCGACGGGCAGTCGCTGTGGATGCGCGCGAGATCCGCGAAGCTCTCGCCGGACCGGGCGCGCAACCGGAGCTCGACGGCCATCTGGTAGGCCTCTTTGCGGGTGCGCTCGACCTTTCGCCGCGATGGAGGCCAGTAGCCTTCGAACTCGATGAGGATGTGTGCTGCGCGCATTGCGGTTCTCCTCGCTCCTCGAGAGCGGCACGCCCCTGTCTCGCTGCGGCCGGATATCAGACCGTATCAACCGGAGAGCGAGGGAATCCATGGACCACGATGCGACTGGTGACGACATCCACGAGTGGGTGCAGGAGTACTACGGCGAGATCCTGAAGGCGAGCGAGGACCTCAAGACCAACGCCTGCTGTGCCGTCGGCGCTCCGTCGGCGCGCATCGCCACGGCGCTCCGGAACATCCACGACGACGTGCTCTCGCGCTTCTACGGCTGCGGGTTCCCGATTCCCGAGGCGGTCGAGGGGCGCACCATCGTCGATCTCGGCTGTGGCACGGGTCGCGATGTGTTCCTGCTGTCCCAGTTCGCGGGGGCGGCCGGCAAGGTGGTCGGCGTCGACATGACCGCATCGCAGCTCGAGGTGGCCGAGCGCACGCGCAGCTGGCACGCCGAGCGGTTCGGGCACGGTGCCTCCAACGTCGAGCTGCACCAGGGCTACATCGAGGACCTGTCGTTCCTGGAGGACGACAGCGTCGACATCGTGGTGTCGAACTGCGTGGTGAACCTGTCGCCGCGCAAGGACATCGTGCTGAAGGAGGTCTTCCGGGTGCTCAAGCCGGGCGGCGAGTTCTACTTCTCGGACGTGTTCGTCGATCGTCGCCTCCCGAAGGAGGTCGCGTTCGACCCCGTCCTGCACTCGGAGTGTCTCGGGGGCGCCCTGTACGACTTCGACTTCGAGCAGATGGCGAAGAGCGTGGGCTTCAAGGATCCCCGCACCATCGAGCGGGCGCCCATCACCATCCAGAACGCCGAGATCGAAGAGAAGGTGGGAGCCGCCCGGTTCTCGTCGGTCACCCTGCGTCTCTTCAAGCTCCCCGAGCTCGAGGCCCGCTGCGAGGACTACGGCCAGCTGGCCATCTACCGCACGCCGATCGAGGGCGTGGGCACGGTCTTCACCCTCGACGACCACCACCTCTTCGAGCTGAACCGGCCGGAGCGCGTATGCGGCAACACGGCGGCGATGCTGCGCGACACCCGGTTCGCGGACCACTTCGAGGTGATCGGCGACGAGTCCGTGCACTACGGCGTGTTCGATTGCGGCCCCACGATGGCCGCTCAGCAGTACACGTCGGGCGCGCCCGCCAGCGCGGAAGCCAGCTGCTGCTGATCCGTCCGTGCTTCCGTTCCGTGTACTGTAGAGTGACTGCATGAAGCGATTCCATCCCATTCTCTGGGCCACCGTGCTGGCCGGCACCGCAGCGTGCCCACCGGCCGAACCGCCCGTTCCCACCGAGTCCGATGCGGACACGGATGCGGATACCGACGCAGACACGGACGCGGATGCGGATGCGGACACCGATGCCGATACGGACGCGGACAGCGATGCCGATACGGACGCGGACAGCGATGCCGATACGGACGCGGACACCGACAGCGATACGGACGCAGACACCGACACCGACACCGACACCGACACCGACACCGACACGGACGCGGACACGGACACGGATCCGGGCTGCGTCTACCCGGCCGGTGCGGTCGAGCCGATGGCCCTGAACGAGGTCATCACGCCGTACAGCTGGCCCGAGGCCACCCATCGTGGAACGGCCCAGTCCACCGACCTCGACCTCGACCCCATCCCCTGCGCGGACGACCCCGACATCGACTGGAGCCCGCACGACGTGCTGGTCTTCGTGTCGATTCCGGCCTGGTGACCCGCTTGTCGAGACCATGCCGTGAGCATGGTCGAAGTCGAAGACGACATCGTAGCGGCGGGCGCCGAGATCATCTGGGTTCTCGAGCAGGACGTGTCCGGCGTGGACGGCACGATGCAGTCCTGCATGGACTTCATGGACGACGTCGGGGTGCTCGCGGGAGTTCCCGCCGACAAGGGCTGGTGCGTTGGGGATTCTCAGACCATGCCGGTGCCGGGCACGTTCGACGACTCGCCGTTCAGCGTGGCGCGGGGCTTCGACATCATCGTCGTCCGCGAGACGATGGAGATCGTGTTCACGACGAACCACGGCACGCCGAGCGGCAACGACAACCTCACCGGTGCGGACGTCCTCGCCGAGGTCGAGGCCGTGATCGCTGGGCTTCCCTGAGATCTCGACAGAAGCGGCCTGTGAACTGAGGTCAGCGCAACGTCGCCACGGAGGTCAGCGCAACGTCGCCACGGAGTCACGGAGCGGCACGGAGGATTGCACGGAGCCACGTGGGTCGTTTCGGTCTTTATGTAGATAGTAGCTTGTCTTTCGGTGGTTGGTGCGAACGCGTTCGGTAGCCGTGCCCGTGTCGTCGACGACTCGAAACCAAGGGGATTCGCCATTGCCTCCGCTGGACGATGGGGCCGGAAGCGCAGCTCCCAGCGAACGTGGGACCGGATGACGAACCACCACCTCCACCACGACCGACGACCACGACGGACCCTCGCGTCATCGTTCCCGTCGTGTTCACAGGGCTGATCGTGCTCTCAGTCTCTGACGACGCTGTCTCTGGTGGGGCCTCCCCCGATTGGTCCGGTTGGCCTGTTCGTCCATGCTGGTCCGCTGCGTCTCTGTGCGTGTGCCCGAATCCGACTGGCAGATCGCCGGCCTCCGCCGCCCAGGTGGTCTCCGATAGACAGGCGGGGTCGACGTGCGGTTGCTGCGGGAGAGGCTCGGGCACACGCACATAGCCACAGGGGACGACGGTCGATCCCGCTAGAAAGGCCTATGAACCTCGATCAGCGCAAGGTCGCTACGGAGTCACGGAGCGGCACGGAGGATTGCACGGAGCCTTGCGATCCTTTTTCGGGTCTTTATTTCGATAGTAGCTTGTCTTTCGGCGGCCACCGCGAACGCGTTCGGTGCCCGTGCCCGTGTCGGTCGACGACTCGAAACTCGAGGGATCACGCAGAGTCGCAGAGCGCGACCGAGCTCGAGGACGACGTGAGGGTGTCGATCGGCGGGCGTCGTCTGGTGACCAGGCTGTCAGAGTCGCAGAGTCTCCGTGAAGACCTCGGTGCCGCTCCATGACTCCGTGGCGACGTTGCGATGAAGTCAGTTTGTACGCATGTTCTGGTGGAGTCGAGGACTCGCCTGTGAAGTTCAGGGGAGCTCGATGGCCTCGAGGTCGACCTCGTCCACGTCGGGCTTCGCGCAGCAGTCGAACGACCCTCCGAGCCGCGACGCCCACTTGCCGTCCTCCTTCCAGGTGATGCGCAGATCGGCCTTGGGGACGTTTTCGAAGGCGAGCTTTCCGTCGCCGTCCGAGATGGCCGACGCCCGATAGAACGACCCGTCGCACGGGGTGGAGCCCCGGAACAGCATCTGGGGCTGAGAACACAGCTCGATGGGGGTGTTCGGCACCGGCTTGCCGCCGCGCGTCAGAGTGGTGTTCAGGGTGAGGGTCTGCACGGGCCGGGGCTCGGGGAGGCTCGCGGGGCCGGCCCCGATGGCGAGCACGTGTTCGATGTCGCCCATCCACACGGGGTCGCTGGCGGTCGGCCAGGTGATGACGCCCTGTGCGTCGGCGTCTTTGGGGGTGAAGACGTGCAGCCCCACCTCGCTCGCGAACCACGCGCGACCCTGGGAGTCGATCGAACCGCTGGTCAGCCGGGCAGCGCCCTCGGGCCGGGCCGTGCGGGACTCGGTGCCGCCTCGTCGGACCACCACGGGGCCTGCAGATGCGACCTCGAGGATGGCATCCCCCTGCTGGTCGAGCCCGTCGGACACATCCAGCTCTCCCTTTGCGACCCAGCCGGTCCCAGACCAGTCGTAGCGACCGGCGATGCTCCCCACCGACACGCCATCGGGGCCGTCCGTGAGCAGGCCGGGAAGGTCGTCGTCGGGGAGGGGATGCGAGGTCCACGACCCGTCGGCGAAGCGGAAGACCCCCTCCAGCGTGGTCATCCAGAGCGCGCCCTTCGCATCCACCCGCAGATCCCGTGGAGACCCGACTTCCTCGACTCCGGCTTCCTTCGCCAGCGCGTCGAATCCGGTCTGCACCCAGTGCTCGCCATCCCAGCGCCCGACGGCATCCCGGCTGGCCAACCACACGCGCCCGGTGTGGTCGAAAGCCACCTGCCCCGGGCGCTCCACCATGTCGTCCAGCGGGATGCGCTCCTCCAGCGGCGTCGACCCATCCACCCGCTCGAGTGCGTCGGACAGCAGCCAGACCGCCCCGGACGGCGTGCGATGGACGTCTCGGACACCGGAGCGCTTCAGAGGCTCGGGTCCGGTCTCGGTGAAGAGCACGGCGCGGGTGCGGGACCCCTGGCGGACGACCGCCACGATGGGGCCGTTCCGGTCGAGCGGCAGGGGGGCCTCGGCGTCCCCCACGCCCTGATCGGCGTAGGTGACCGGAGGCGGGGGTGGTTCGGGGTGCTCGGGCGATGCGATGGGGTCGGGTGGCGGGGTGGGGGAGGTGCACGCCACGGCGAGGAGCAGGTGGGGGATCATCGAAGCACTCCAACGTACGAAGCCGCCCGTCCCGGTTGGGGATCGAGCGGCTCGGGAGGGTATCGCGCCCGTCAGGACGGGGCGATCCCGGAGGTGCGGTGTGACGGGCCTACAGCGCGCCTTCGATCTCGAGGGTGTAGGCGCCGGCCGAGCTGCTGCTGTAGCCGCGAATCTCGAGGAAGTAGGTGCCGGGCTGTACCGCAGTGGAGAAACCGAAGTTGTAGGAGACCGACGGGTTCAGGTCGTCGTTCTCGGCCACGACGTTGCCGTTCAGGTCGAACAGCGTGCCGTAGGTGTCGGTGGTGCCCGAGGTGCCGAGGGTGAGCTGGACCGGAGCGGCGTTGAAGTCGTTCACGACCTCGATCTCGAAGTAGTCGTAGTCGCCGGCATCCAGGGTGGACGGCACGGAGCCCGTGATGTCCTGTTGGGTGATGTCGACCAACAGCTGGGTGGCGGTGGTCACGTCGTCGCCGTGGTCGTCACCGACGGGGTCGGGGTCCGGGTCGGGGGTGGTGGCGCCGACGGGCTGGACGACCAGCGTGTAGGCACCCGTGGTGCTCGTGCTGTAGCCGCGGACCTCGACGATGTAGGTGTCGTCGTCGTTGGTGCGGGTGATGGAGAAGTTCAGGCCCTCTCCGTCGTCGTCGCTGCTCGCGACCTGCAGGCCGGATGCGTTGAACAGGGTGCCGAAGGTATCGGTGCTGCCTTCGGTGCTGACGGTGAAGGACTCGGCGCCGTTCAGGTTCAGCTGGAAGACGTCGAAGTCTCCGGCGTCGAGGGTTCCTGCGACCTCGGTGTCGCCCGACACGTCCACTACGGTGGCGGTCGCGGCGGAGTCGCCGTGATCATCCTCGGTGGGCTCGGGGTCGGGATCGGGATCGGGGTCCGGGTCGGGGTTCACGCCGCCGCCCACGGTGTCGAAGTTCGGCTCGTACTGCGCGATCCAGTCGATGTAGTTGCTGACCCGTGCGTAAACGCCGGGGTGGTCGGGGTCGGCGCAGCCGTAGCCCCAGCTGACGACGCCCGCGAGGGCCCAGCCGTCCGGCGTTTCGACGACCAACGGACCGCCGCTGTCTCCCTGGCAGGCGTCCGCACCACCGACGCCGACGAAGCCGGCGCAGAGCATGCCGTCCGTGATGTTCTCGAAGGGGTACATCTGCTGGCAGGTGCCGTTCGAGATGATCGGGACGTCGACTTCCTGGAGGGTGTCGGGCGAACCGCCGCCGCTCGACAGTGCGCCCCAGCCGGTGACCGTGGCGGTGTCGTTGGCCGCGGCCCAGGTGCCCTCGGAGCTGTCGTCGATGAGCATCGCCGGCAGGTGGTTCGTGGCGTCGCGGGACAGGCGGAGCAGCGCGATGTCGTTGTTGTTCGTGCTGCCGACGTAGCCGGGGTGCACGATGACGTCGGTGACGTTGAAGAACTCGCCACCCTGCGAAAGGCGGTGCACGCCGGCCTCGACGCGCATCTGGCTGGGGCTGTCGCCGGCGACGCAGTGAGCGGCGGTGACGACCCAGCGGTCCGAGATGAGCGTGCCGCCACAGTAGTGGAAGCCACTGCGCGTCTGCAGCGAGATCTGGTGGGGGTACTCACCGGGGGTGGCGTTGGAGCCCCCCACGATGGCGTTGGGATCCTTCTCGGCTTCGACCAGGCCGGCATCCCGGGCGGGTCCACAGGCTGCCATGATCAGGGTGCACAACACCGCAAACTGGGTACGCATCGTTACCTCTCAACTGCAATCGCATTCAATGCCGCCGGGTCGAGGAACCACCCCAGGGTGGGGGGAATCTTCCAGCGGTCCCGCGTCAACCACGCGGGTGTCGTCGCGCCGTCATTCCCCGAGACGGGGTGGCGCATAGACGCATCACAAACAAAATGCAGGACAAGAGGTGCAAGGGGGAGCGTGCTCCCGCCGTGCACCAAAAGCTTAGAGGAACATCGGCGCGAGTTCCAGTCTGTTCACGTCGATTACGATTTCCTGACGAACCTTTCAGGCGTGTTCAGGATTATTCGATGTTCGCTGACAGCCCGGTCGTGGCGCTGATCCCTCGCCAATCGGTGATCGTGGCGTCGATCTGGAGGCTGGATCCGGCACCCGCGCTGCTCGGGATCGTGGCGATCACACTCGCCCACCCGAATCCGGTGCCGTCCGCTGCGGATTCGCACTGGAGGCTCAGCGCCGCGAGGTTGTCTTCGGTGGGGCCCCCATCGGCCGCGATCCGGACGACGGCCGTGACGTTCTGCGTGGTGTCGAGGCCGCTGGTCTGCAGCTGCAGGTTCACGCCGGGGGGAGACCCCGTGGTTCCGAGGGTCACGCCGTCCGCGAAGGCCATGAAGTCGTCGCGGCCTCCGTCCCCGATCTCGAGCAGGGGATCCCCGCCTCCGTCGCACGTGGGCGGGGCGGTTGTGGTGCAGGCCGCGAGAACAGCCGCGAGGGCCGGGACGAAACAGGAGAGGGGTCGCATCCGACCCGGTATCCCGGGGGTCACAGCTCGACGATGCGATAGGTGTTGGAGCACCCGCCCGCTGCGGTGAGCAGCCCGATCTGGAGGACGAGGTCCTGGGGCTGGTTGGACGTGTTGGTGTACTCCACGAGCTCGTTGTCGGTGTCCGAGCTCTCGATCGCGACCAGGTTGCCATCGGCTTCCAGTCGCGCTTCGATGTCGCCGTCCCTGTCGCGGAACTGGATCTCGAAGGTGACGGAGCCTCCGGGCTGGATGACGCCCGCGTCGAACCGGTCGAGATCGGCCTCGTCGACCCGCATGGTGTCGCTGGGGGCGGGCAGAGGGGCCGGGGAGACGTCGTTGGGTTCGTAGGCGTCGAAGGCCGTGCACTCCCACCGCCGGATGTCGAGCTCGTACAGCTCACAGGACGGCAGCCCCGAGTCCCGCACCGAGACGAAGACCTCGAGCGGCTGGTTGGTCTCGTTGGTGTACCCGGCCGAATCGAACCCGGAGCCGATACCGAGGACGCTGCCGTCGACGTCCTCCAGGCGGACGGTCTTCGCCGTGCTCGGGGGGACCACGAAGCCGACGCTGAAGCGATGGTCGGGCTGGACCGTGGCGCGGTACCAGTCCTGCGGGTCCTGAACCGCTGTGATGAAGCCCGGGAAGATCGAGGCAGCGTCGGCCGGCGTGTTGTTGGGCTCGAAGGCGTCCGTGGGGCAGGAATCGCTGGGGACGATGTCGAGGGAGTAGGGTTCACAGCCCGGGTTCTGCGGATCGACGAACAGCACGACCTGGGTGGAGTTGGCGTTGTTGTTCGCGAAGAACAGGAAATCCCCGACCGGCACGAGGTTCCCGACGATGTCCACGCGGAAGAGCTCGATGGGGCCGCCCGCTTCGACGGTGAGGGACGAGAACGGCTCGACGGTGATGGAGTACCAGTCGTCGTCGCTGGGCTCGACCGTCGCTTGGAGCGTGGTCTCGATGGCGGCGACCTCGAACGCCTGAGCCTGGGTGTCGTTGTTCTCGTAGGGGTCGGTGCACCCAGCCATCATCGGGGTCGACTCGAGCACCGCCGACCAGTCGATGCAGTCGACGCCCAGGGACTCCACGAGCACCTGAACGACCTGCGCCTGGTTCGTGGAGTTGGTGTACTGCAGTGCAACGTCGCTGGAGACGGACGAGCCGTCGGGACGGAACAGGCTGGCGACCACCTGGCCGTCGAGCTGGATGTCGAGCACGGTCTGGGCCGGAACGGGGACCGAGAACCAGTCCAGGTCGCCCACCGACAGGGTGCCGTCGAGCACGTCGTCGGGCCCGACCTCGAACGCCTGCATCCCCGTGTCGTTGGGCTCGAAGGCATCGTCGGGACAGCCGGGATCGGTCTGCAGGTCGACGACGTAGTCCACGCAGTCTCCCGATGTGGACTCGATCACGAACGGCAGCTCGTAGAGGGTGTTGGTCCCGTTCACGAAGACGATGAGGCCGGAGCCGCTCACGGTCTGGCCGTCGGGGGTGATGTAGGAGGCCTGCACGGGTCCGTTCAGGAACACCAGCAGGGTGTCGTTCGGGGCGACGGATGTGGTGTACCAGTCCTCTTCGAAGTCGACCACCACACCGTCGAACGTGTCGTTGCCTCCGACTGCGACGGCGTTGGCCGGGCTGTCGTTGGGCTCGAAGACGTCGTTGTCGCAAGCTGACGAGCGGGTCACGTCCAGCTCGTACGGGCTGCATTCCCCGTTGTCGGCGAAGAAGTAGACCCGCAGGTACCAGGTGACGACCTGGTTGGACGCGTTGGTCTCGTCCACGAACTCATCGTCGGAGGTCGAACTGCCGAAGTCGAGGGTGTTTCCGGACGCGTCGAGCAATCGGACGTCGATGTCACCGAGGTCGTGGTCGAAGAACACGTCGATCTCGACAGTCTCGCCGGGTTGGACGTCGATGGCGTAGAAGTCCTCGTCGTCCGGCGCCGACATCCAGTACGCACCGCTCGCGATGGGGCCGGCTTGAGACTCGTCCTCGTTGGGCTCGTCGGGGTCGGTGGGGCAGGTGGTCGACCCGAGATCGACCTCGAGCAGGTAGGGGGTGCACGGACCTCCGATGGACCCGAGCCGGAACGGCAGCTCGACGTCAGCGCCGGTGTCGTTGGTCCAGGAGAGGCTCTCGATGGCGGTCTCGAAGGTGCCGTCCGGTTGCGCCGTGGTGATCGTCACCTCGGGGGTGTCGACCAGGATCGTGACCGACTCGCCAGCCGGCACGAGCACGACGTACCAGTCGTCTTCGAAGTCCTCGATCACCCCGTCGTACAGGTCTCCTTCGCCGATGAACACCGCTTCGGCCACGTCGTCGTTGGGCTCGTAGACGTCGTTGTCGCAGACGGTGGAGCCCGTGGTCTCGAGCACGACCGACCAGTCCTCGCAGTCGCCGCCGATGGACTCGATCAGGAACTGGCCCTCGACCGGGACGTTCAGCGGGTTCGTGAACTCGAAGGTGTTGGACGGCACGATCAGGGTGAGGCCGGTGACGGGGTCGACGATGGTGAGCCGCACGTTCCCGTCGACCTCGATGCGGACGGTGGCGTTCGCATCGATGACCGTGGTGAACCAGTCGGCTTCGAGGTCGACGATGGTCCCGGTGAAGTCCGAGTCGACGCTCACGACGGCCGCGGTGCTGGCGGAGTCGTTGGGCTCGAATGCGTCGTTGAGGCAGTCGCCACCGGATGTGTTCACCACGAGCTCGTAGGACGAGCAGGCCTCGAGCCCGAACTCGTAGAACACCTGAACTGCCCAGGTCTGGGGCTGGGTGGAGGTGTTGACGGCGCTGACCGACTCGTCGTCGGTGGCGCTGGTGCTGGCGTCCAGCTGCACGCCGTTGCCGTCCAGCAGGACGAGCCCGATGTTGCCGTCGTCGTGGTCGAAGAGGACGTCGATGTCGACCTGCTGCCCGGGCAGGACCTCCAGCTCGAAGAAGTCGTCGTCGTCGAACGACAGGGTGTAGTCCCCCGGGACGGCCGGGCTCGCGTCGGCCTGGGTGTCGTTCGGCTCCTCGGCGTCGACGGGGCAGGAGGTGGATTCGATGTCCACGATCCAGGCGTCGCAGCCGAACCCGAAGATGTTCTCCACCAGGAAGATCACGTCGAGGGGGTCCGGTCCGGGGTTCTCGAGCACGAACGCGTCGTCGCTACCGGCATTCTCGAGCTGGCCCGTGGCGGGGTCGATCCAGAACAGTTCGCCACCGAACGCGTCGCGTAGGCTGATCGATACGCTCGAGCCAGAAGCGACCGTCACGGTGAACCAGTCCTCGTCCTGGTCTTCGACCGTGCCCTGGAGCGTGGTGTCGGTGCCGACCGGCACGGCCGCGAACTGGCTGTCGTTGGGCTCGAACGCATCATCGAGGCAGTCGGGGCCGATGCCAGACTCCAGCTCGTACGGCACACAGTCGAGCACGGCTCCCGACCAGGAGCTCACCTCGAGATAGAAGGTCTGCGCCTGCATCGTGGGATTCGTGGCTTCGAACGTCTCCCCGGTGCCGAAGATCGAGCCGACGTCCACGAGTGCGCCGTTGGCGTCCAGCAGTCGACCATCGACCTCCTGGGACGGCAGGTTGTCCTCGATCTGCAGGAACTCGGAAGCGCCCGGGGGCACCACGATCTCGTACACGTCGACGTCGTCGATGCCCGACAGCCAGTACAGCCCCGTCGTCGGAGGAACTGCCTGGGCGAAGGTGTCGTTCGGCTCGACGAGATCGGTGAGGCAGTCGAGGCCGTCGGCGACCACCACCATCTCGTAGGCGCTGCAGCCCGTCGAGGACCCGAAGAAGTCGACCTGGACGTACCAGGTGACGGCTTGCCCCGTGTCGTTGGTCTGTGCGACGGACTCGACCGTGCCGCTCGCGGCGCTCACATCCAGGACGTCACCGTTCTCGTCGAGGAGCCGGAGCTCGATGGCGCCCAGATCCTCATCGTAGGTGACGTCGACCTCCAGCTGATCGCCGGGTGCGACATCGACGGCGTAGACATCCCGGTCCGACGTGGACGAGAGGAAGTAGGCCCCCGACACTCCGGGGCTGGCCTGGTTGAGGTTCTCGTTCGGCTCGTCGACGTCGACCGGACAGCTGGTCCCGCCTCCGCCGTCGACCTGCAGGAACCAGGGCTCGCAGGCACCACCGGTGGACTCGATGAAGAACTGCCCGTCGACCGGGAAGGGGAGCGGGTTTTCGAACTGGAAGTCCGGCGGCACCGGAATCGTCTGGCCGGAGAGGGGGTCGACGACCCAGAGCTGTACGTTGCCGTCGAGCTGCAGATCGACCGTGGCGTTGGCGTCGATGGACGTGCTGAACCAGTCCTGCTCGAAGTCGACCACCGTGCCTTCGAACGCGCCCTGGGCGGGGATGAACGGCGCGTTCGCAGGCCCGTCGTTCGGCTCCCAGAAGTCGTTCGGGCAGCTACTGCCGCTGATCGAGACGTCGAGCGCGTAGCTGCTGCAGGTGACGGTGGCCCCGCCCCAGTAGTAGGCCTCGAAGGTCACGACGATGGGCTGATTGCCGGTGTTGGTGGTCGAGACGGTCTCGTCGGGCCCCACGCTGACGCCCTCGTCGATGATGATGCCCTGTTCGTCCAGCAGGCGGACGTCGATGTCGCCCGTGCCGGTGTCGTCCTGGAGCTGGAAGATGACGGACTCGCCGGGTGCGAGCTCGACGGTGAACGCGTCGACGTCGTCGACGCCGGACAACCAGTAGACACCCGGAATCGCCGGGTTCGGTTCGTCGGGTTCGGTGGGGTCCTCGGGGCAGTCGGTGTCCGTGTCCGTGTCCGTGTCCGTGTCCGTGTCCGCGTCTGCATCTGCGTCTGCGTCTGCGTCTGCGTCTGCATCGGCGTCAGAGTCCGCGTCTGCATCTGAATCGGCATCGGTGTCCGCGTCGGCATCGGAGTCCGTGTCCGCATCGCTGTCGGTGTCCGCGTCGGCGTCGGCGTCCGTATCGGCGTCGCCTTCGACCGGAACGGGACACCGGTCGGCACAGGCGGCTTCTTCGCAGTCGGTCAGCCCATCGCGGTCGTTGTCGACACCATCGAGACACGTCCACTTCGGCGTGCCCTCCTCGAGGACGACCTCCGGATCACAGCCCATCCCGCCGATCAGGAGCGGGAGGAAGAGGGGGAAGAACCGAACCAGACCGGGCACCGCGCGCATCGACAACTCCAGCGCCATCATGGGCGACGGCGCCGGGATCCGCAACCGGTCAGGGGTCGCGCAGCATCCAGCCCGCCCAGACACTGGTGAGCACGGCGGGAAGCAGCGATGTGACGATGTCTCCGTTCACCTGGCCGTTCGGGCGCAGGTCGAGGACGATTACCCCCAGCGCCAGCGCTCCCGTGGCGAGGAGGGCGGCGATCCAGGCCTTCGGAACGGGCCGCTTGCGGATCAAGTATGTGGAAACGCCCGTGAACACGGCACTCTGAGGACCGGCCAGCAACCAGTTCTCGGTCGGACCGATGCCATCCATCGACGACAGGCTCCAGAGCACGAGGCTCGGGATGCCGAGCGCCAGCAGGACGCCGCTGCAGAACAGGATCAATCCGCCGGCCACACGTCGACGTGCGGTGATGGTCGCGGCGACCAGCAGCGTCGAACCCAGCAGGCCCGGGAGCGCGAACACCCACGTCTCCGGTGGGTTCTTCGGTGCCCAGCCGTGGGAACCGTCGACCAGCGTGCAGGAGTGCGTCACCAGGGGGCCGTCTGGAAGCACGATGCCGGCGACTTCCCGATGCAGGTGCTCGGGGATCATCGTGCGGTCCCACTCCGTCAGAGGCTGGTCGAGGCGACGGCTGGTGATGAACCGCCAGGGGTAAGCCAGGAGCGGCCAGCGCCACAGATGTCGAAGGGCTTCGTGACGCGCCGTGGTGGCGACGGGATCGGACAGCTGTTGAGCCAGGGCGCCATCCGTGAGTCGGTCCAACGCATCTCGCGCCCGCGTGGCGCAGTTGGCCGTCCCCCAGTGGTAGGCGTACGCGCCCCGGTCGGGACCCGCAGTCGCGCGGAGCTCGGCGTAGAGGGCTTCGATGCGCTCGGACGGCACCCGGAGCTGCTGGGCCACCGCCAGCCGATCCTGAGCCCTCACGGTGCGTTCGAGTCGGGAGAGGGGCTGGACGTTCAGGAAATACGGCAGCTCTCCCGTGAGGAACGCCGTGATGGGGTCGGGATGCCGGGTGTCGTATGCGCCCCAGTCGAACGCGATGGGAGATTCGAGACCGCCTCCGCTGAACACCAGGGCGTCGTGCCCCATGCTCGAGAACAGGTCGTCTCCGGGAGCCACCGTCACGAGGTGCAGGGTGGCCGGGGCTCGAGCGTCCGCGAAGCGACAGGTGAAGGAATCCGCTGCGGCCCGTGCACCCGCGGAGACCGACAGCAGGATGCACAGGAAGCCCCGGGCGAAGAGCGATAGCAGGGGCCCGAAGTGCGGCATGGACGCAGTCTACGCGTTGGTGTCGCCAGACCCGAGGAGCTCCGACCTCCAGATGGACCGCTCGACTACGCGAATCCCAGCCCTGCTGGTCGGCCCGATTCTCGGGTTGGCTCTCGGGGGCGCCGTGTGGGCCGGCGATCTGGGCGGTCCGGCTGCTGTGGTGGCGGCGGTGGCGGGTCTGTGTGCGGTGTGGTGGACGCTCGAACCCATCCCGATCCCGGCCACGTCGCTGATCCCGTTCGCCGTCCTGCCGTTCGCGGGCGTGCTGGATCGCGATGCCGCCGCGTCGGCGTTCGGACACCCCCTGATCCTGCTGCTGATGGGTGGGTTCCTGCTGTCGACCGTGATGGAGTCCAGCGGGGCGCACCAGCGGGTGGCGCTCGTGGTGATCCGGGTGTTGGGAGGGAACAGCGCGCGACGCGTGGTGCTGGGCTTCATGGTGGCCTGTGCCCTGCTGTCGATGTGGATCAGCAACACGGCCACCACGCTCATGCTGCTTCCGGTCGCGGCTGCGGTCCTGGCGCGGTGCTCCGACCCGGGTGCGCTCGCGGTGCCGCTGTTCCTGGGCCTGGCCTGGTCGGCGAGCATCGGAGGGCTCGGAACACCCGTGGGCACGCCGCCGAACGCGCTGTTGCTGGCGGAGCTGACCGAGCGGGGCATCCAGTGGGGGTTCGCCGCGTTCATGCAGGTGGGGCTGCCCGTCGTGGTGCTCCTCGTGCCGCTGGTGTGGCTGTGGTTGTGTCGAGGACGTGCGCTGGACGGCGTGACGGTCGAGGTGCCGGATCTGCCCGCGATCCGCCCTCCGGAGGTGCGGGCGCTGCTGCTGTTCGGGGTGACCATCGTCCTCTGGGTCACCCGCACCGCTCCGTTCGGCGGGTGGTCGGGGGCGCTGGAAGGCCTGGGGCTCGAGATGAGTGGGGTGAAGGACCACACCGTGGCGCTGGCGATGGTGGTGGTGGCGTTCCTGGTTCCGGATGGCGAGGGCGAGTCGCTGCTGGACTGGGAGACCGCCGTGAAGATCCCCTGGGGTCTGCTGCTGCTGTTCGCGGGTGGGATCGCGCTCGGCACGTCCTTTCGGACCTCGGGACTCGATCAGGCGGTGGCGAACGGCCTGGGCTTGCTGGGCCAGCTGCCGTTGCCGGGCACGATCCTGTCGCTGTGTCTGTCGGTGACGTTCCTGACCGAGATCACGAGCAACACGGCGACCGCGGCCCTGCTGATGCCGATCCTCGGGACCGCTGCCGAGAACGCCGGAGACCCGGTGCTGTCCTGGCTCGTGCCCGCGGCGCTCTCAGCGAGCTGTGCCTTCATGTTGCCCGTCGCCACGGCTCCGAATGCCATCGTGATTGGCTCGGGGCACGTCCGCACGGGGCAGATGGCGCGTGAGGGTGTGGTGGTGAACCTGATCGGCGCGGTCGGGATCACACTCGTCACATTGTGGGCGGTGGGAGTCGGTTAGCCGGTTGGTCGGAGGTCCCGTGATCCAGTCCTTCCTGTTGTTCTCTGCCGTTTCGAACGGTGTGATCGGTGTCTCGCACGCTGCCACCATCGATGGCCAGTACGAAGCCGAGTACGGCATGCCGCTCGCGGTCCAGACCGTGCAGACCGAGTTCGGCGACAACCAGAGCGAGCTCGACGCGGCGTACGCATCGGTGGAACCCGGTCAGCTGAACCTGCTGATCACCGGGAACCTCGAGGACAACTTCAACAAGCTGGTGATCTTCGCCGACGTCGCGCCGGGGGGCGAGAACACCCTCACGTCCGACGTGTTCAACGGCGGCGAGAACCCTCCCAACGACGGCTGGGCCAACAACTGGGCCGGGTTCACGTTCGAGCCCGGGTTCGAGGCCGACATCGTGCTGATCGCCCGTCACGACGGGTCCAACTTCGTGCTCGACTTCTCGGGTGTCGGCACGGGTCTGCCGCTGTTCGAGAGCTACAACGACGTGTTCGGCGGAACCAGCGAAGGGTCGGCCAGTGGGCTCGGCACCTTCGGGTTCTCGGTCGGGTTCGACAACAGCAACACCGGAGGCGTCACGGGGGGCACGATGGCGGCCGATCCGGTGGACGCGGCTGCGGTGACGACCGGGCTGGAGCTGGGGATTCCGCTGGATGCCTTCGGAATGCCGATGGGCGACGTCGACATCGCGGCGTTCGTGGTCGACGAGCAGCACACCTTCCTGTCGAATCAGGCGCTCGGGGGCTACGCAGCGCCCCAGGCCAACCTGGGCAGCCCGATGTCGGGGCACGACATGGTGAACTTCGGGGGCACGCAGCACTTCAGCGTGTCACTGGTTCCGCCCATCGCCGGAGTCGAAGACCTGCAGACCGGTGACCTCGTGATCACCGAGATCATCCAGAACCCCGCGGCAGTCGGGGATTCCGCAGGGGAGTGGTTCGAGGTCCGCAGCGCCTACGACGAACCCGTGAACCTGTTGGGACTGGTGGTTCGGGACGATGGTTCGGACAGCTTCCTGGTCGACGCCCCGCTCATCATCGCTCCTGGCGAACACCTGGTGTTCGGGATCAACGGGGATTCTGCTGCCAACGGCGGTGTGGACGTCGACTTCGACTACCCGAACGGCTTCTCGCTGGGCAACAGCGCGGACGAGCTGGTGCTGGAGAACATGTCCGGTGAGATCGACCGGGTCGACTGGGACGGCGGACCCCTGTTCCCCGATCCGACCGGGGCCTCCATGTCGCTCGACCCCACCTTCTCGAATGCGTCCGACAACGACGTCGGCGGGAACTGGTGCGAAGCGACCTCGACGTTCGGAGACGGCGACCTCGGAACGCCGGGCGCGGTGAACGATTCCTGCGACTTGGGCGGCGACGCCGACACGGACACGGACACGGACAGCGACACCGATACGGACACCGATACCGACTCGGACGCCGACAGCGACACCGACGCGGACACGGACAGCGACACCGACGCGGACACGGACAGCGACACGGATTCGGACACGGACAGCGACACGGATTCGGACACGGACACCGACACCGACACCGACACCGACACGGGCTTCGAGGTGGACCTCCTGGTTCCCGGCGATCTGGTGGTGACCGAGGTGATGCAGAACCCGGCCGCGGTGGGCGACGGCAACGGGGAGTGGTTCGAGGTGTGGAACAACTCCGGAATGGAGGTCGACCTCGACGGACTGATGATCGGCGATGCCGATTCCGATGCCCACGTGGTCGCGGGGACGCTCGTGGTCGCGGACGGCGGCTACGTGGTGTTCGGGATCGACAGCGACACCGGCACGAACGGCGGCGTCGCGGTCGACTACGTGTACAGCGGCTTCAGCCTGGCGAACGCGTCCGACGAAGTGGTGCTGATGAACGCTGGCGGCACGATCGACAGCGTGGCGTACGACGACGGCGCGACGTTCCCGGACCCGAACGGCGCCTCGATGAGCCTGGACCCGACGCTGCAGAACGCCACCGACAACGACGTCGGGGCGAACTGGTGTGAAGCGACCAGCAGCTACGGCGACGGCGACCTGGGAACGCCGGGTGCGGCCAACGATGCCTGCGACATCGGGGGGGATGCCGACACCGATACCGACAGCGACACGGATTCGGACACGGACGCGGATACCGACAGCGACACGGACGCGGATACCGACAGCGACACGGACGCGGATACCGACAGCGATACAGACGCGGACACGGACAGCGACACGGACGCGGATACCGACAGCGACACGGACGCGGATACCGACACGGACACGGACACCGACACCGACACCGACACGGGCTTCGAGGTGGACCTCCTGGTTCCCGGCGATCTGGTGGTGACCGAGGTGATGCAGAACCCGGCCGCGGTGGGCGACGGCAACGGGGAGTGGTTCGAGGTGTGGAACAACTCCGGAATGGAGGTCGACCTCGACGGACTGATGATCGGCGATGCCGATTCCGATGCCCACGTGGTCGCGGGGACGCTCGTGGTCGCGGACGGCGGCTATGTGGTGTTCGGGATCAGCGGCGACACCGCCACGAACGGCGGCGTCGCGGTCGACTACGTGTACAGCGGCTTCAGCCTGGCGAACGCGTCCGACGAAGTGGTGCTGATGAACGCTGGCGGCACGATCGACAGCGTGGCGTACGACAACGGCGCGACCTTCCCGGATCCCAGCGGGGCTTCCATGAGCCTCGACCCGACCCTGCAGAACGCCACCGACAACGACGTCGGGACGAACTGGTGTGAAGCGACCAGCAGCTACGGCGACGGCGACCTGGGAACACCCGGCGCGGCCAACGACGCCTGCGACATCGGGGGCGATGCCGACACCGATACCGATTCGGACACGGACGCGGACACGGACAGCGATACCGACGCGGACGCGGACGCGGATGCGGACGCGGACACGGACAGCGACACGGACACGGACAGCGACACGGACGCGGACAGCGACACGGACGCGGACAGCGACACGGACGCGGACAGCGATAGCGATACCGACGCTGACACCGATAGCGATACCGACGCGGACACGGACGCCGACACCGACGCGGATACCGATTCGGATACGGACGCGGATACCGATTCGGATACGGACGCAGACACGGATTCGGACACGGATACGGATGTCGAGACCGGTGACACCGGTGGTCTGGACGTCGACCTGCTCCTGCCCGGCGAGCTCGTGATCACCGAGATCATGCAGAACCCCGACGCGCCGGTGGGTGACAACGACGGCGAGTGGTTCGAGGTCTTCAACGCGACCGCGCGCTCGATCGACCTGGAGGGTCTGGTCATCGCCGACGAAGGGTCCGACTCACACGTGGTCGTGGGCTCGCTCCCGGTCGGCGCCTCGGAGTACGTGGTGTTCGGCACCAACGCAGACACCGCCACGAACGGAGGCGTCGAGGTCGACTACGAGTACTCGGGCATCAACCTGGCGAACGGAGACGACGAGGTCATCCTGTCCAACGCGACGGGCCAGATCGATGCCGTGGCGTACGATGACGGGGCGACGTTCCCCGATCCCACGGGCGCTTCGATGTCTCTCGAGCCCTCGGCGACCGATGCGGTGTTCAACGACGTGGGCGCCAACTGGTGTGAGGGCTCGACCAACTACGGTCCGACGCCGAACATGGGTTCGCCCGGTGCGGCCAACTCGACGTGTGGAGGCGCCGATACGGACACGGACACCGATACGGACACGGACACCGATACCGACACGGACACGGATTCAGACACGGACACGGACACGGATTCGGACACGGACACCGATGCTGACACAGATTCGGACACGGATGCCGACACGGACACGGACACCGATTCGGACACCGATGCTGACACCGATGCTGACACCGATGCTGACACCGATTCGGACACGGATGCCGACACGGATGCCGACACCGATGCCGACACCGATGCCGACACGGACGCCGACACGGACACCGATACCGGCGAGCCCGAGAAGGGATGCCAGTGCAGCTCCAGCGGCACGCCCGCGGGATGGATGCTGCTCGGTGCCGTCGGACTGGTCGCGATTCGTCGCAGGCTCTGAGCCGATGCGGCCCGGGTATCGGACCGCTTCGCCGTGGGTTAGGCTCGTGGTGCAGGAGGATTCATGCTCGCAGCACTGCTGGCCCTGACGCTCTCGCAACCGGCCTTCGCTCAGGAAGAGGGAATCCCGGTCACGGTCGAGGTCCTCGACTCCGGGTCGGGCAACCCCGTGAAGACCGCGGTCGTCCGCCATCCTGAGGAGGAGGAGCGTCACCGCGTCAACGTCGAGACCGGCCGCTGGACCGAGAAGGTCCTCTACATGAAGGACGGCTCCGAGCTGGTGTTCGAGAAAGACCTGATCCTGCGGTTCGAGGTCTCGGCACCCGGGTACGTCAACGAGTCGGTCACCTACCAGGTCCGCAAGCGGAAGAACGTGATCCAGGTCTTCCTCAAAGAGCTGTCGTTCGACGAAGAGGTCGAGCAGGACGAAGTCCCGCGTCCCGAGTTCGGTCGCGACAAGCCCCTCGACAAGTAGCGCCATGAAGCTCGCCGTCCTCGGCGACATCCACACCGCTTACGCCCACGCTCTGGATGCACCCACCCTGCGCGCGTACGATGCCGTGTTGGTGGTCGGCGACCTGGCAGGCCTGAGATTCGCCCCGTGTCTGCGGGTCGCATCCGACCTCGGAGCGCTGGCGGCCCAGCAGACCGTGTTGGTTCAGCCCGGCAATCACGACACCGCGTTCCCGCTCCAGCTCCTCGGTGAGGTGGTGGGCGTTCCGGCCCTGGGTCGGCCGTTCACCGGGATGCAGGATCGACGCTACGACGCGTTCCTCGACGCGCTGGGAGACGCCGTGTGCATGGCGTACAGGGCCGTCGACCTGGGAGGGCTGACTGTCATCGGAGGCCGGCCGTTCAGCATGGGCGGGCCTTCGCTGGCGTTCCGCGAGCTGCTCGAGAGGCGCTTCGGAGTGGCGTCGCTGCAGGACAGTGCCGACCGCATCTGTGCGCTGGTCGACGCGGCCTCCACGGACCGCATCGTGTTCCTGGCCCACAACGGGCCCACCGGTCTGGGCAGCACGCGGGACGCCATCTGGGGTCGGGACTTCCATCCCGCGCAGGGGGACTGGGGGGACGCCGACCTCCGACAGGCCGTCTCCTACGCCAAGCAGTCCGGGCGGGAGGTCGTCGCGGTGTTCGGAGGGCACATGCACCATCGCCTGAACGGGGGTGGGCGACGCACCTGGCACGTCCAGGACGACCGGACCCACTACGTGAACGCCGCAGCGGTTCCCCGGGTCTCGAGCGAGGGGCGGCACCACGTCACAATGACGCTGACAGAAGATGGGGCGCGCATCGAGGAGTGTTGGGCATGACCACCTGGCGGACCGGCCTGCTCGTGAGCGTGCTGACCTTCTGTGGGGCCGGCTGGGGCGCGTTCTTCTGGTTCGCATCTGCTGGAGTGCGCAGCAGCATGGGCTTGTTGGCGGTGCTGTTCGCTCTGGTCTCGGTGGGTGTGCTCACCCACTACCGCGAGCACCTCCACGGCCGCCTGATCACCGCCTACGTCGCCCTCGCCGCCATCGGGAACCTGGGAGGTGCGGGCATCATCGTGGGTGCAGACCGGCTGTGGCAGCTCGGCTTTCTCCCTGCGCTCGAGCAGAACTGGCACCACGTGGTGATCGGCACCCTGGCCGTCGGGCTCGCATTCGTCGCCTGGACGCGCGCCCGGGTTCCCGCCAGGCCGCCCACCGTCCCGTCCGATGCGGATGCCGTCGAAGTCGAGCCCGCTCCCCCGGCACGACGGGAGCTCGACCAGGCTCCGGACTGGGACGCGCTGCAGGAGCTGGTGGCGAACAGCGCGCTGCCGGAGCTCCGGAACAAGCAGCTGCAGGTGCTCCGCCGCCTGGCCAGTGTCGACGATCTGGGAGAAGCGCGTCGGGTGGTGAACCAGGAGGCGCTGCGGCTGGCCACCGACCTGCGGGCCGAGGTCCAGGGGGCGAGCGAGGAGGACGTCCTGTCCCAGGCCGCCAGCTTCCTGGAGTGGGGGGCCCAGAAGCTGCCCGAGCTGGCGGAGCTGGATGTGTCGGACGCACTGATGGCCAAGGCGATCGCGGACATCCGCGCGCTGCACGATCGGGTCGAGCACCGGTTCGTCGAGCTCGGAAGCCTGCGCGCGATCCATCCCATCGATCGGCAGACCGCCATGGACAAGTCCGAGCATCGCGCCCAGGCGGCCCGCGAGGCCCTCGACCTGCTCGAAGCGCACGGGATGCGGCTCTCCGAAGAGCTCGTCGCGGCCGAGGAGGCCCTCGCACCGTTCCGGAGCGTCACCGGATTCCAGGTGATCGAGCGCGAGGACGGAAGCTACGTCACCTTCGAGGGGAACGGCCGGCGGGATGCCCTGCAGCGCGCCTTCGCGGACGGCCCCCCGGTACAGGTGGAGGTGCGGGTGTACTGCTTCGACGATCCCGACACGCTGGAGACGATCCGGCGCCGGGTGGAGCGGGTGCGCCGGTGGAAGGGCCTTCAGCAGGAATTTTCGTAACGCGGGTAACCATCTCGTTCGGCTGAACGAATCCCCCCGTGAACCCGACGCGGGAGGGCGCCCTGCAACCCGAAGAGCGAGATCTGGTCGATCGACTGATCGGTGGCGACGAAGCCGCATTTCGCGCGTTGGTGGATCGCTACAACGCCCAGATGATCCGCGTTGCACGGGGCTACTGCAAGCGGCCCGGTGTGGTCGAAGAAGTCGTGCAGGACACCTGGGTCGCGATCCTCAAGGGGCTGCCGCGCTTCGAAGGGCGGAGCAGTCTCCGCTCCTGGATGTTCCGGATCCTCTCGAATCGTGCGAAGACCCGGGCGGTTCGCGAGAAGCGCGTGATGCCCGCAGCCGCCATTCGGAGCGACACCCGCGACCCCATCGAGGACTTCGAACAGTTCGCGGTCGACGGACACTGGGCCTCGCCTCCGGAACCCTGGCGGATCACCCCGGAGGCCATGGCCGTCGACGTCGAGGTCGGGGTTCGCATCCGGAGGGCCATCGAGACCCTGCCCAGCAAGCAGCGAGCGGTGATCACCTACCGCGACGTGCAGGGCTGGAGCAGCGAAGAGGTCTGCGAGACCCTGGAGATCACCGCGGTGAACCAGCGGGTGCTGCTCCATCGCGCCCGCACGCGCGTCCGGGCAGCACTGGCGGTCTACCTCACGGGCGAACCCGAGTTCGGCCAGCCCACCCGCGCAAGCGAGGGATGAACCGATCTGTAGCGCTGCTCCGAAAATGGGTGCTGCAACGACAGTCGATCCCGCCAGAAGAGGCCTGTGAACCTCGATCATCGCAACGTCGCCACGGAGTCACGGAGCACACCGAGGATTTCACGGAGAGGGACGCCCGAGGGGCGGGGGTCGGACTCAGCGGCGATCGGGAGCCATCCCGTGGGCCTCGAGGACCGGACCGATGCCCGGACGGTCCAGCGGGCGTCCGGAGCGTCGGAGTGCGCGCACGGCCTCGGCGAACTGGGGTCGACCGAGCTGGGCGCCCAGCACCACCAGGCCTTCGAGCGGAGGCGACGGCGCAGCGAGCAGGGCGTCCCAGCGGGCGGCTGCGCGCGACAGCAGGCGACTCGGGACCGTCTGCAGCACCTTCGCAGCCTGGTTGGCCACCCAGTGAGGGCTCGCGATGGGCACGGTCCGCTCGCCACGCTGCACGACCTCCCAGGCGGGTGCCGTGGGGTCCTCCAGGTCCGAGCTGCACAGATCGACCACACGGAGCAGGGTCGACAGCGCGAGGTCTTCGGGCAGGTCGTTCGCACGGCGGGCCAGGGTGAAGATGGCGAACACGCCCAGCAGGCCTTCCTGATCCATGGCGACCTGCAGCCCGTCGAAGTCGTCGTGCGCTGCGGCCACGTGCACGATCTGCTTCTGGACGGCGGGATCGGTCTCGGTCGTCATCCGATTCCGGGCGAGCTCCGCCAGTCCGGAGACCGCCGATTCTTCGAGGATCTGGAAGGCTCGGGAGCGCGTCTCCGCCGAGCGTGCAGCGGTCATGGCCCGGATCCGGTCCGCGAGCACGGGGTCTTCGCGCACCCGCTCCTCTCCGAGCACGGTCCACACGGTCCACAGCTCCAGGGGTTCGGTGTCGGCGTCGAAGCCCAGCGCCATCTTCCGGACGTCCTCGGGCGTCCAGTGGCGGTCGGGAAGGGGGACGTCGGGCAGGTACGCATCGCAGAAGTCGCACGGGATCTCGTGATGCTGAGCGTGCAGCAGCCCGGCGACGTCGCGATCGACGGGTCGGGCGAGGGCCACGAGGTCCGGGAGGCGGAGGGTCTCGTCGCGAACCCTGCGCAGCACCGCGGCCTGTCCGGCGAGGTCGAGATCGGGTCCTCGTGGCGCGGGGAACGCGGTGGAGCAGCGCGGACAGGCGGCGCGCTCGAACACCCAGTGCAGGCGGTGCGCGATGTCGGTCAGGCCGCCGAACAGCGCTGCGGCCACCAACAGCCGGTCCCGCTCGTGCGGCGTGTTCTGCCAGGTGCGGGGAAAGGCCCGTCGAACCGCGTCCAGGCCCTGCCGATACGCAGGCTCGACGCGAGGGTCGGGAAGCTGGATGCGTCGGATCCGCTCGATCTCGAGCTGGGCCAGGGTCTGCGTGGTCGCTGCTGGCCATGCGTGGCGTTCGGATTGGGGCTCGAGAAGCACGAGGAGGTGTGGCACTGCCGCGAAGGCCGCCTGGGCGTGTGCGGGGCTGTGTGCACGTCGGATGGTCGCCAGCGCTGCGAGCCCACGTCCGGGCAGCTGCTCCAGGTCCCGCCGGAGCTCGGCCGCTTCGACGGTGTCCGACCAGAACGGGTCGTCGAGCGGAATCACCGGGTTCTGCGGAGCGTCACCGCTGCCAGAGGTCGAGGGGGAAGGACTTCTGGCTGTTCGCGATGTCCAGGCCCAGGCTGGCTTCGAGCTTGGCCTGGCCGTCGCAGGTCTCCGAGAAGGTGACCCCCGTGATCGCCGTGTCGGCCGCCCCCGCAGCGCCGTCTGCGGCGGCCTTCTGCATCGTGACCACCCCCGAGATGGCGTTCTGGCGGCACGAGGCGTCCATGATGGTCTGCACGGCGGCCAGCTGCACCACGTCGGCGCTGTCGTTGCGCCCGCCACTCGAGGTGTCGACCCGCTGGCCGCCCCCGTTCAGCTCCATCCGATACTCCGCCGGACCATCGACGAGATCGACACCGAGCCCCCAGCCGGACTGTCCGACACCGATGTCTTCGGACTCGCCGGTGCCGATGTCGATGCCCTCGATGTCCTGATCGACGAACCCGACCTCGACGTACGTGGGGTCGTCGTCGTCGACCATGGCCGTGACCGCGCTGATTCCGGAGGCGTACAGCGTGCCCCCGTCGATGTCGACGTCGATGAACCGCAGGGCCAGCAGGGCTTCGTCGCCGGTCCAGGTTCCGGCGGCCTCCACAGTGCCGGTGGTGGAATCGCCCAGCGGGAAGGCACACTCGGGGTCGGACAGGTCGATCACCACGGTCCCGACGCACGGATCGTCGACGCACGCGCCGGAGAAGTCGGCATCCACACACGCGGGGGAGTCTTCACGGTTCGCGCGGGCGGCCACCGCCGCAGACCAGCCGATGCTCACCCCGGTCCCGACCGACTCGCCGATGGGTCCGAAGTCCGGCTCGCGACAGCCCATCAAGGCCAGCAGGGCGATCATCATGGGCATCCTCCAGCAGCGGGGTTCACCCCGGCATCTCCATCATTACAGTCCCCGCCGGCGATCGTGAAGCCATCTCCATCGGCGTCCTCGTTCACGGTGCCCTCGTCGATCGTGCCGTCGCAGTCGTCGTCGACGAAGTTCGGCAGCTCGTTGGCTGCGGGGTGCACATCGAGCGAGGTGTCATCGCAGTCGCCCGGGGTCGACCCGTCGATGCACGCCGCTTCGCAGAACCCGTCCCCGTCGTCGTCGACGGCCGAGGTGCCTTCGTCCACGGCTCCGTCGCAGTCGTCGTCCTCGCCGTTCGCGGACTCGCTCGCGCCCGGGAAGATCGACGCCGCCTGGTCGTCGCAGTCCAGGGGAACCGCCACTCCGTCGCCGTCTGCATCCTCGGCCCCGAGATCGACCGTTCCGTCGCAGTCGTCGTCGAGCCCGTTGCTGTTCTGCTCCGTGCCAGCCGGGCTCATCGCAGCATCGGCGTCGTTGCAGTCGCCCGGCAGGGACCCATCGGTGCACGTCGCCGCTTCGCAGTAGCCGTCGCCGTCGTCGTCCGCTGCGGGTGTGCCTTCGTCGATCGCGCCATCACAGTCGTCGTCGATGCCGTTGTCGAGCTCTGCAGCCCCTGGACCCACGAGCGCGTCGTCGTCGTCGCAGTCGCCCGAGCAGCTCGTGGTGCCGTCCTGATCGACGTCGTACAGCGCGGGGTTGCCGTCTGCACAGGCGTTGGCGCGCAGCGCGACCGTGGCCACGACCTGCTCGCCAACCGACAGGGAGAGCTCGGCCGTGGTGGATTGCGCGTCGATGGGCGTGTAGGTGACGGGCAGGGTCGCGAACTGGTCCGGCAGCACCGACACGGCGTCGCCCACCACCTGGAACCGGCTGTCGGTCGTGGTTCCGCGCACCTCGATGGGCTCCGAACCCGGGTTGTCGAGCCGGATCTGCACCGAGCTCGTGTCGCCCACCGCAACGGGTCCGAAGTCCGCAGCAGCGGGGAACACCGACAGCTCCGGGACGCTGGCCCGACCCCGCGCCGTGATCTCGAACACCCCATCGCGGGCGTTGGTGGTGACGAACAACGCGGCGGCATCGAACCCGGCCTCGGTGGGCGCGTACTCGAACGGGAGGAACAGATCTTCGTTGCTCTCGAGCACCGCGCCGACGTCCGACCCTGTGTACGCGAAGGCCTGGCCCTGCACGTTCACCACCTCGACCGACAGGATCTCGGCGGGTTCTCCGCGAAAGTGCTGCAGCCGCACCTCGAAGGTCTCGACCTGGTCGACCCGCGCCGACACGTCGACCAGCGGGGTGGGCACCACCAGCTCGGCTTCGACCTGGGACAGGGTGATGTCCTGCTTGCACCCGACCAATGCCAGGAGAACCAGCGCTCCGGTCCGCATCACGTCCGCCTCCGACGGGCCAGCAGCAGCCCCATCGTGCAGAACACCAGCCAGGACGGGCCCATCGGACCCCTCGCGCTCTGGCAGCCCCCCGTGTCGGGCTCGACCGGGGTGGGGTCCTCGTCGCAGCCTTCGTCGGTCTGGCCATCGCAGTCGTTGTCGATCTGGTCGCAGATCTCGTCGATCCCCGGGTTCACGAAGCCGTCGTCGTCGTCGCAGTCCCCGTCGCCTTCGGTGAAGCCGTCGCCGTCGCGGTCGGCCAGCCCCTCGTCGATCTGGCCGTCGCAGTCGTCGTCGATCCCGTTGTCCTGCTCGGGTGCGCCCGGGGTGATGTCCGGGTTCGCATCGTCGCAGTCGCCGCCGTTCTCGGTGAACCCGTCGAAGTCGTCGTCGCCCGCAGCCGTGCCCTCGTCGATCTGCCCGTCGCAGTCGTCGTCCCGGCCGTTCTCCTGTTCGGTCGCGGTGGGCCCGATGGTGGGGTCGCTGTCGTCGCAGTCTCCGACCGACTCGCTCGCGCCGTCTCCGTCGTCATCCGAGACCGGTGTGTCCTCGTCGGTCTCGCCGTCGCAGTCGTCGTCCACGCCGTTCGGGACCTCGATGGCGCCGGGCCCGACATCGGGGTTGTTCGGCGCACAGTCGCCCCCCGCTTCGCTCACACCGTCTCCGTCGGGATCGGGGTCTTTGCCGTCGACCTGTCCGTCGCAGTCGTCGTCCAGGCCGTTGCCCTGCACCTCGGGGGCGTCCGGATTCACCGCCGCATCGCCGTCGTTGCAGTCGCCCGGCACCGCGGCTCCGGAGCACACCGGACCCTCGCAGAACCCGTCTCCGTCGTCGTCTCCGCACGTGGTCCCGTCGTCGGGCACGCCATCGCAGTCGTCGTCCACCCCGAGCGACGCGCCCACACAGCTGTCGACCGCACCGGGAACGATGCTGGGGTCGCTGTCGTCGCAGTCGCCTCCGAGCTCGGTCACCCCGTCGAAGTCGTCGTCGAACCGGTCGGTTCCATCGTCCACCACACCGTCGCAGTCGTCGTCCTGTCCGTCGGGCTGCTCGGGGGCACCGGGGTAGGTGCTGGAGGCGTCGGACGAGGTGTCGTCGCAGTCCCCGTCGTTGGGGGCGTAGCCCGTGGGGGGGCCGTCGCAGGTGGACATCGGTGTGGTGTTGGGGTCGCCGAACCCGTCTCCGTCGGCATCGAGGTAGTGGTCGGTGAACACGACGTCCTCGTCGACCATCCCGTTGCAGTCGTTGTCCGCGCCATCGCACTGCTCGGTGTTCCCCGGGAAGTTGCCCGCGTCGGCATCGTCGCAGTCGTCCGCGCAGACCGAGCCGTCTCCATCGGCATCCCCCAGATCGTCGGCGCCGGGGCACACATCGCAGGCGTCTCCCACGGAATCGCCGTCTGCGTCGGCCTGAGTGGGGTCGGACACCGCAGGGCACACGTCGCAGTCGTCCAGGATGCCGTCGCCGTCGCTGTCTGCGCCGGGGGCGTCGAACACGCTGTCGTCGCAGTCGCCGCCGCCGCAGAGGATGTCGTCGAAGCCATCCCCGTCGTCGTCGCAGCAGAACGGCTCGTCGAAGCAGTCGCTGTCGGCGCAGTCCTCGTCGCCGTCCCCGTCCTCGTCTCCGGCGACGTCGCACTCCTCGATGGCGTCGCAGTCGACGGACAGGGTGTAGTTGCCGGTCGGGGTGGCGGTGTGGGTCTGGCAGTAGCCGGCGCCGCCCCCGTAGGAAGCGCGTCCGCCGCGCGTGAACCCGAAGCCCTCGACGACGATGCGCAGGGGCTCGCCTTCGGTGCAGGCAACGGTGCCGCCCTCCTGCTGCAGGGCGGTGTTGGTCGAGCCGAACACACAGCTGCCGGGCGCACAGGTGTCTTCCGGGAGGACGTACAGGTCGAGATCGCAGTCGGCCGACAGCGTGAGATCGATGCTGCCCGACGAGGGGCAGACCACGTCGTACACGTGCTCGGGACCCTCTCCGAACGCGGGCTCGCCGCAGGTGTACATCGGGCCGCTGCAGGTCCAGCCGAAGCAGAATCCACCGAACATGTCGCCCATGCACCCCGAGCCGCCGATGCTGCTGTCGAGGTCGTCGAACGCAGCGTCGCAGGAGGCCGGGGGCGTGGCCCCGCCCCAGGGCCCGGGGTCGAGCTGTTCCGAGATGGACTCGCCGCAGGTCAGGGTCGCGACGCTCGGTTCGGGGCACGCCGCGAACGCCGATGCAGAGGGGAGCCCCGCGAGCGCACAGGCCAGCAGGCCCGCGATGGCGGGGATCTTGGGGCGGACAACCGTGGAGAGGCCAGCGAACACGGCCGGATCATACCCCGGGTCGGCTATGGTCCCGCAGTGCAGCTTTCCTTCGAGAACGCCTTCGCGACCACCGGGCTCGTGGATGCGCTCGTCAGCCTCGTCATCGCGGGGGTGGTGTTGCGATGGGGCGTCTTCCTGGTCCTGGCGCTCATCGACTGGGTGAAGCAACGCCAGATGCCCATCGATCCCGAAGACGTCGAACCCGTGACGGTCATCGTGCCCGCCTGGAACGAGGGGAAGGTGATCGAGCGGACCGTACGGCGCCTGCTGGACAGCGACCTGGCGGAGCGCACGACGCTGACCGTGCTGGTGGTGGACGACGGGTCGACCGACGACACCGCCGAGCGGGTGGAGGCGATGGGCTCGGAAGACGAGCGGGTGCGCCTGCTCCGACAGCCCGAGAACGCCGGCAAGCCCGCCGCGCTGAATGCCGGCATCGAGGCCGCCCAGACCGCGCTGATCGTGACCATCGACGCCGACACGCTCGTGGATCCGGGCTGCTTGCGCTGGTTGGTCGCGACCCAGCGGCACACGGGGGCCGATGCGGTGTGCGCGAACGTGCGGGTGGGCAATCGGGGCACGCTGCTGACCCGGTTCCAGAGCCTGGAGTACATCGCTGGCCTGAACCTCGACCGGCGCGCGCTGAACCGGCTGGGCCTGATCACGACGGTGCCGGGGGCCACGGCCCTGTGGCGCAAGGAGGTGGTGCAGGCCGTCGGCGGGTTCTCGGGCGACACCCTGGCCGAGGACACGGACCTGTCGGTGACCCTGCTGTGCGAAGGCTATCGGCTGGTGTTCTGCGATCGGGCCGACGCGTTCACCGAGGCCCCGACCACCCTCATGGGGTTGTTTCGCCAGCGTCGGCGCTGGCTGGGCGGCAACCTGCGCTGCATCACCAAGCACGGCCTGGGCCGGGGCGCGCCCTGGGCGGTGCGGCTGGTGGCCCTGCCCAACCTGTGGTTCGCGCACATCGGCGTCTATCTGCTGCCCGTCGCGGTCTCCATGTGGGTGAGCATCGGGCGGGATGGGGTCGAGCTGCCGATCCTGGCGATGCTCGGAACCATCGGTCTGGTGCTGGATGTGGCGGGAATGCTGTGGTTCTACCTGGCCGACCGCACCGACCGGCTGGATCTGCCGTTCGCACCGCTCCAGCGGATGGTGTTCCCGACGTTCGTGTGGCTGGTGTTCGCGACCGTGGTGCTCTCGCCGCCCCGTGGCTGGGCCAAGATCGAGCGGCGCAACACGGCGTCCGTCGGCTGACGACCTCCGCCGGGACCTCAGGCGTCTGCGACCGACCCGGACTTCATGGCGTAGTGCTCGTCCATGTCCTGTAGCACCGCCGGGAGGCGCTCCGCGAGGAAGGCCATCCACGCGTCGACATCGGCAGGTGCGACAGCTCGGAGCCACGGGTCGTCGGCTGGGCGGTACACCCGACGCGGCGGTGCGACGATGTCGTCGACGGTGCGCCACTCGGAGATGGGCGGCAAGCGGTCGAGGGCGCGCGCGTTGATGGCAGACATCGCTCTCCGCCCGTCCTCACCGACCCAACAGACGAGGCGATGCTCTGGATGGGCCCTGGTGCTCGTGCCGCTGTAGGTCCTCGTACCGCCGACGAGTCGGACCTGGAACGACAGCCCGAGCTGCGGGTCGCGCTGGCCCTCGAGCGCGAACCCTACGGTTCCGTGTCGTGCAGGTCTCGCCCACCCGTGGTCTCCGTGGGGGGTCAGGCCGACGGAGGTTGCCAGCACAGACAGCCGCTCTCGGACGTGCGAGATGGTGGGGCGGGTCGAAGAAGCCTGCCGGTGTTCACGGAGCATGCGATCCAGCCATCGGGTCGATCCGGCGTACACCGTGGGCTCGAAGTCCTCTGGCGCGATGGGCTGCCCATGGGTGCCGAACCAGTCGAGGAACGCGGGGTAGTGGTCGATGGCGAACTCCCGTCCCGCTTCAGTGAGCTCGTCCTCGAAGATTCCGTCGCCGGGGTCCGTCCAGGCGTCCGGCGAGTGTGCAGCGACCCCGTGGACGAGGCCTCGCGCGCAGGCCCAGGTCCAGATCAGGAGGATGTGGCTGGGGTCCTCGTGGTAGTCGGTCTTGTCGATCGCCATGTGGACCCTCTTCGCGTCGGGGGTGTGGTGCGCAGCTCTGCGCACCTGGGAGGCGGCTACTCGAGGACGACCGCGACCGGCACGTCGAGGCCCTTCACCATGCCGTACTCCAGGTCGTAGGCCTGGGCCAGACGATGCGCGAGGCCCAGATCGTCGGCCCGCTGGGTCCACACACCGGGCTTCTCGTCGCCCGTGTAGTCGTGGGTGGTGACCGTGGTGCCGAAGGGCTCAGCGTAGTCGTTCGCGAGGGATTCCACCCCGCTGGCGTCGCCCTTGACGTGGACCGCGAGGTCGGCCGGGATCATCCGCTGCCGCATGCCCTCGGTGTAGAGCTTGGCCGGGAACGACGCGATGCTGCCGTCGAGCACGAACCCGAACTCCTTGCAGCCGGGCCGCTCCGAGTCGCAGGGCTCGACGCGCTCGTTCCAGGCACCGATGAGCACGTGCTGGGGGGGCGAGTCGAGGGGCGTGGTGAACAACACGCTCTCGCCCATGGCTGCCGGGAAGAGGGTGTGGACCAGCAGATCGACTTCGTCTCCCGCTTCGGTGACCGCGGTCACGCCGACGTGGACGGGTTCTTTGCGGGCCTCGACGCCTTTCCCGACCAGCTTGGCTTCGACCGACAGGGTGTCGGACTCGTCGTCCCAGCGGATCGACATCGGAGAGACGTGCATCCCGTCCCGATCGGCCAGGGGGACGAAGTCGGTGCTCGCGGGCTTGGGGTCCGGTGGGTCGGGCGTGGGGTCGGAGGTCTCGGGCGATCCCCCGGAACAGGCCAGCAGTGAAGCGAGGATGACGGACAGCAGCATGGAGTCTCCGAGAGCGCGGTCTGGGTAACGCGGATTCACCTGGTCCACCCTCCGCGCAGTCCTGGGCACCTGCGAAGAACGGCTCGGTACCGGGTCGAACCAGGCATCGGGCTGCAGGCTACAGGCTCCCGGGCTGCCGAGGGCGACCGCCTGAAGCCTCATTGGCCTGGCATTGCGGTCGCCACCTTCGACCTGTGCTCGTTTGGGGCATTATCCTGTCTACATGCTCGCTCTCGTGCCACTGCTCGCTCCCGCCGCCGTTCATGCCCAGGTCGCTCCACCGGTCGATCCCGCGGAGGCTCCGGCCATCCAACGCATGGTGCGCGACCAGCTCTCGGCCTTCGAGCGCGATGATGCCGAAGCCGCCTGGAAGCACGTGGCGCCGGGGCTGAAGCAGAAGTTCGGGACCGCCGACCGCTTCCTGGAGCTGGTCCGCGAGGGCTACGAGCCCGTCTACCGCCCGAAGAAGGTCACGTTCCGCGAGATCGCGATGTTCGACGGCCAGCCCGCTCAGTGGCTCGACGTCACCGGGCCGCGAGGCGGCACCTACCGCGCGCTGTACCTGCTCGAGAAGCAGCCGGACGGCACGTGGCGCACGGCGGGCTGCCTGCTCTTCGTGGTCGAGCCCGCGAAGGGGCCGCTCGGGGCGTGAACCCGTAGGGGCTCAGTCGCGCCGAGCGCCTGCCCGACGACGCGCCAGGGCGAGCAGTCCGAGGGAAGCCAGCCAGAAGGGACTCGAACCGCTCGTCGCGCAGTTGCAGCCCTTGTCGTCGTCGTCTCCCGTGTCCGGGTTCGGGTCGGTGTCCGTGTCCGTGTCCGTGTCCGTGTCCGTGTCGGTGTCGGAGTCCGCATCGGTGTCGGAATCGGTATCCGCATCGGTGTCGGAATCGGTGTCCGCGTCAGTGTCGGAGTCGGTATCCGCGTCGGTGTCGGTGTCCGTGTCCGAATCCGTATCTGTGTCCGTGTCGGTGTCCGTGTCCGTGTCGGTGTCGGTGTCCGTGTCCGTGTCCGTGTCGGTGTCGGTGTCGGTGTCGGTGTCGGTGTCCGAATCGGTGTCGGTGTCCGAATCGGTATCGGTGTCGGTATCCGCGTCGGTATCCGCGTCGCCGCCCGTGTCTCCCGTCTCTGCGGTGTCGACCCGTCCGGTGTCCGCGGTATCCGTGTCGGTATCGGAGTCGGTGTCCGCATCGGTGTCGGTGTCGGAGTCGGTGTCTGCATCGGTGTCGGAGTCCGTGTCCGCATCGGTGTCGGAATCCGCATCGGTGTCGGAATCCGCATCGGTGTCGGCATCGGTGTCGGAATCCGCATCGGTGTCGGCATCGGAGTCCGTGTCCGTGTCGGTATCGGTGTCCGAATCGGTGTCGGTGTCGGTGTCCGCATCGCCGCCGCCGCACATGTCCATCGCGTCGTCCGGGCAGGGGTCGCAGAAGTCCGGCACCCCGTCGTTGTCGGCGTCGTCCGCGTCGTCTCCGCCGGGGCAGATGTCGTCGGTGTCGCACACCGTGTCGTTGTCGGAGTCGTCTGGATCGTCGAGGGGGCAGGGGTCGCAGAAGTCCGGAACCCCGTCGCCATCGCCGTCCACCGCATCGTCTCCACCGGGACAGATGTCGTCGGAGTCGCAGACCGAGTCGCCGTCGGAGTCGTCGGGGTCGTCGAGCGGGCAGATGTCGCAGTCGTCCGGAACCCCGTCGCTGTCGCTGTTCTGCAGGTCGTCTCCGTCCGGGCAGATGTCGTCGGCGTCGCAGACCGAGTCGCCATCGGAGTCGTCCGGGTCGTCCACCGGGCAGGGGTCGATGTCGTCACACGCGCCGTCCCCATCGGTGTCCGGGATGGACGCCAGGTCGAGCTGTCCGAAGGTGAAGAAGTCTGCGGGGTCGACCCGACCGAGCAGGGCTTCGCGCTGCGGGTCGAGCAGGATCCCGGCATCGGCCGAGACATCTTCGCCGCCCGACGAGAACGTGACCTGCTGGGTGGCCCCGTCGTACGACAGAGTGAAGGGAGAGCCGGCACTCGCGAAGGTGCCGGACGAGAGTTCGTTGCGCGCCATGGTCGAGCCGTCGTCGCTGCCCGTGCCCAGGGTCCAGGCCCCCGCTTCGTCGACGGTGGCGTACACGGTGGTCCCGCCGTCGGACAGGGCCACGATCAGGGTGTGCGTAGCGCTCAGGCCCGCACGGGTGACCGACACGCTGCTCGCCTCGCCGGTGTCGGACAGGGGGACGCGCACCAGGAGCTCGTCGGGCTGGCCGCCCGCGTCGTCGAACACCAGCTGGCCGCCCAGGACGTCCGGAGAGAGGGTGGGATAGGTCGCGAGGCCCGCCTGCACGAGCTGATCGACCGCAGTGCCGTCGATCGACACGGCATCGTCGGCGGTTCCGGAGCAGTCGTTGTCGACGCCGTCGCACACCTCGGGTGCGCCCGGGTTGATGGTCGCGGCGCCATCGTCGCAGTCCAGATCCGCGCAGAAGCCGTCTCCGTCGCCGTCCGACTGCCCGTCGTCACCGACGCAGAGGTCGCAGAAGTCGGGCACGGTGTCGCCGTCGGCATCCAGGTCGTCGTCCCCGCCCGGGCAGATGTCGTCGCTGTCGCAGACCCCATCGTTGTCGGAGTCGTCTGCGGGGTCGTCGGGGCAGGGGTCGCACACGTTCCCGGCACCGTCGCTGTCGTCGTCCTCCTGGTCGGCATTCGCGGTGTTGGGGCAGTTGTCGTCGACGTTCGGGACGCCATCCCCGTCGGCGTCCGGAGCGGGGGTGTCGACCACCACGTCGTTTCCGTCTCCGCCCGTGTAGAGCACTTCGTAGGAGTTGCCGCCCAGTGTGACGGTCGCGCCTTCGACGATGCCGAGGAAGGTCCCGTCGACCGCGTCTCCACCGTCGTTGGCGATGAGCACCTGGGACTCGGAGGGCGCGGCACCGCTGGTTCCGGTGAGCACGGCATCGGTCAGGCGCACGATGCCCGTGACGTCGAGCTGGGACTGGGTTCCGGAAGTGGCGGCGGGAAGGTCGACCTGCAGCGCTGCCGGGCCGACGATCTCGGTGTTCCCGATGACGAAGAGGGGGTTCGGGAGGTTGCCCGGCGCGACGGCGCCGCTGGTGGCCGTGAGGTCGCCGGTCAGGGTTCCCGCACCCGTGAGTGTGCCGCCGAGCACGTTGAAGTCGTTCGACTCGATGGCGTTCCCGAGCACGTCCCAGACGCCCGAGGTCACGCGGACCTCGATGAAGTCCGTGAGGTCGATGCCCCCGAAGAGCACGTCTCCGCCGGCCTTGGAGACCTCGAGGCGCCGGAACGAGCCGGTGCCGCCGAGCGTCTGGTCGGTCGCGCCCGTGAGCGTGACGAACGCGGAGCCTCCGATGGTGTCGTCGATCGTGGCGTCGCCCGTGAGCAGCAGCCGGCCGCCGCTGTCGTTGAGCGACCCCATGGCGTCGACGTCCCAGGTGCCGACGGTCAGGTCGGCGAACAGGCGGGTGCTGCCGTTGCCAGCGTCGTGCCGCAGGGTCTCGAGGGTTCCGGTGAACGAGGAGTCCACGCCCGAGACGAACACCACGGCCGGACCGCCGAGCGTTCCGGAGCCTGCCAGATCGTCGCGGATCCGGAGCTCGTCGGCGAGCACCACCGACCCTCCGGCCTGCGCCACGTCCAGCGAGCCGATCAGGAAGCCGTTGCTGGTGACGGTCTGGGTTCCGGAGCCCACCAGCCGCACGAAGGCGCCCCGGATCTCGTCTCCAGAGAGCGTGACGTCGCCGTCGACCCGCAGGGAGCCCGGATCGCTCAAGGTGCCGGCACTCGCCACGACCAGATCGCCCACATCCAGGTCCTGATCGAGGCTGGTGCCCGACCCGGACTCGATCGAGAGCACACCCACGCGACCGTTCAGGTTCACGTCCATCCCGCCCACGAAGCGAACCGTGTTGGGACCCGGGATGTCGCCGGTTCCGATCAGCGCGCCATCGAGTCGCAGATCGTCCGCCAGGGTCACACTGCCGCCCGCTCCGCCGTTCTGGGCCAGATCGAGGTTGTCGAACGCGAAGCCGTTGCTGGCGATGGTCTGGGTGCCGCCCACCAGCCGGACGAATGCGTTGCCGCCGAGGTCGTCTCCGACCAGCGTGAGGTCTCCATCCACGGCCAGCACGCGCGGGTTGGAGTTGTCGTCGTTGTTCAGGTTGCCGGCGACGTCCACGAACACCGCCCCCGCGGAGAGGTTCTCGACGAGGCGCACCACCTGGGTCTGGTTGAAGCGCAGCGTCGTGATCCGCCCGGTGTACGCGGCCGAAACGCCGCCCACGAACACGACGGGGTTGGCTGCCGTGATGTCGGTGGAGCCCGTGAGCGAGCCGTCGATGTTGAGGGCATCCGCAATCGCGACCGTTCCGCCGGCCTGCTGGACGTTCAGGTTCTCGATGGCGAAGCCGTTGCCCGTGAAGGTCTGCGTGCCGGACCCGATGATCGACAGGACGACATCGCCCGCCAGGTCGTCCGACAGGGTGACGTCGCCATCGGCGAGCAGTGCGCCGGGGCCATCGGTGCCGTTGCCCGCCGAGAGCACGACCACGTCTCCGACGTCGAGATCGCTGACCAGGACCGGCGAACCGTTGTTGTCGATGCCGAACGAGTCGATCCGCCCTGCGAAGTCGATGCTGGTGTCGTCGCTGGCGAACACCGTGCTGGGCCCGGCCAGCTCGGTGTCTCCGAGGAGCTGAGCGCTCACGCGCAGGTCGTCGACGAGATCGATGGTGCCCGTGTTCTGGAACGAGAGGTTGGCCAGGGAGAAGCCCGCGCTCGTGAAGGACTGGGTGGCACTGCCCTCCACCACGAACAGGGCCGTGCCCTCGACGTCGTCGGTGAGCGTGACATCGCCGGTCAGGAAGAGGTCTCCGCCGCTGTTGTCGACGAAGCGCACGTCCACCACGTCCAGATCGACGACGTCGAGGTCCTGGAGCAGGGCGATGTTGCCGTTGTTCGAGTCGATGCGGAGGACGTCGATCGTGCCGTTCAGGTCGACCTGGGTGTCGTCGCGGAACACCAGGGCGTTCGGGCCGGGCAGGTCGCCGGTGCCGGACAGCAGCAGGGCCACGCCGAAGTCGTTCGCGAGCGCGACATCGCCGCCGGACTGCGCGAGCACCAGCCCGCCGACCTCGAAGCCGTTGCCGGTCAGGGTCTGGGTGCCGGAGCCCTCGAGGACCACAGGGGTTCCGCCCACCGAGGACGTCGCCAGGGTGACGTCCCCGGACACGCGAAGCGAGCCGCCCCCGTCGAGCACATCGCGGGCAGAGGTGACGATCAGGTCGTCTGTGACGGCGTCCTGGAGCAGCGTGACGTCTCCGCTCGGCACGTCGAGGTCCAGGATGTCGACCGAGCCGCCGAAGTCCCAGGCGACCGGGCCGATCAAGGTGGTGGCGGCGCCCGAGAGCACGCCAGACCCCGTGATCGTGCCGGAGATCGCGAGGGGATCGAGCAGGGTGACCGAACCACCGGCCCCTTGATCGAAGTCGATGAACTCCACCGAGCCGCCGATGCCCGAGAACTGCTGCTCGGTGGTGCCGACGATGTCGACCTGCACGCCGTCGAGGTCTTCGAGGAGCTCGACGTCGCCATCGACCACCAGCCCGCCGGTGCCGTTGAAGGAGTTGCCCACCGTGACGACGGACAGATCGCCCACGACGAGGTCGTTCAGCAGCTCGGGTCGGCCGTTGCCGGTGTCGAGCTCGAGAGAGGCGATGCGCCCGGTGTAGTCGACCACCGTGGGGCCGCGGAGCGAGATGGGGCCCCCGTCGAGGGGCACGGACCCCGTGAGGCTGGCGCCCACGCCGAGCTCGTTCACGACGGTGACCGAGCCGCCGATGCCCGATGCGACCACCAGGGCGGGGACCTGGAAGGCGTTGCCGACGACCACCTGTTCGGTGGTGCCTTCGAGGTAGACCACGGAGTCGCCGCTCGCGCTGTCCTGGAGGGTGACGTCGCCGAAGACCCGCAGGTCGCCGACCCCGGGTGCGAACGGGATGAAGTTGTTGACCGACAGCACGGTCAGGTCGCCGATCTGCAGGTCCTGCAGGAGGTTGATGTTCACGTTGCCGCCGTCGAACGTGACGTCGGGGAGCAGGCTGGAGAAGTCGATGTCGGTCTGGTCGACGAACGTGATGGGGCCCGAGACCAGCCCGCTTCCGGTGAACGTGCGGCCCACCAGCGCTTCGTCGGCGAACACGACGTCGCCGCTGTGTTCGAGCGCCAGGTTCTCGATCCGGTTGTCGTTGGCGGTGAGGGTCTGGGTGCCGCCGCCGTTCATCCGGATGGTGGCGTCGCCCTCGAAGGGGGCGCTCAGCGTGATGTCGCCGGACACGAACAGATCACCGGGCTCGGCGCGCTGGTTGCTGGCGTCGGTGACCAGCAGATTGCCGACGGACACGTCGGTTTCGTAGGAGATGGTGCCCGTGGTCGCGATCTCGAGTGTGGCGAAGGTGACGCTCGACTGGACGTCCTGCCCGCCGATGAGCCGTACGGTCTCGGTGCCCGTGGCCCAGGTGACGCCCGGCTCGATCGTGATGTTGGAGGCGATCTCGATCACCTGCCCGTTGGGATCGAACGAGCCCGTGTACGTCGCGTTCATCAGCAGCTGATTGATCACTGCCGGACCGTTCACGGTGACGTTGCCGAGCCCGGTGTCGTCGAACAGCACGACGTCGTCGGCGTCCGGGATCCCGTCGGCGTCCGAGCCCCCGACCACCCAGTTCGCGGGGTCTTCGAAGTCGCCGTCGGTGGCGGACTGCCAGATGAAGGTGGCCGCCTGCGCGTCGGTGGGGACGGCAACGGCGACCCCGGCCAGCGCGAGCAGCACGAGTTGGGAAGGGACAGGCGACGAACGGTGTGCGGACATGGGCGCTCCTGAGCGCCGCCAACCTACACCGAGTGACGTCCCTTCGGGACTACATCCCGCTTTCGGCCCGAGCCCGCGAGCTATCTGCGGGGGATCGGGATGAAGAAGATGCCCGTGGTGGCGTAGAGGATGCCGTTCCCGACCACGAAGATCAGGAAGAAGATCAGCCAGCCTGGAACGCCGCCACCGCCGCCCTCGTCGTACTCGTCCATCTGGTCACTCCTGCGTTTCCGGCGCGCGGGCCGTGCGTTCAGTCGCCGCGATTGGCGTCCTGACGATTGAGGGAAACATACACGAAGCTCAAGCCCCAGCCGAGCCCGATACCCACGATGCCCCCGATGATGAGGCGAACCAGCCCCATCTCGATGTAGCCCGCGAGGAGCTGATTGGTGAGGATGATCCCCCCGAACAGACCCACGTAGAACACGAGGTCCGACATCTTGTAGTCGTTCACCCCGAACAGGTCGCCCACGTGGTCCTCCTTGCAGCTTCGGGTTCGTAACCGACCCGTGGGGTTGTGGCTTCAGCCGAGAGAACCGAGGATCGCGGTTCGGACGGCTTCGAGGAAGAACAGCTTCAGCAGGCCGTCCAGGGCGACGAATGCGAGTCCGACTCCCCAGCGGAAGGCGCGCTCTCGCGGGGTGGACAGGGCGCGGCCGAGCAGGCGGGACAGGCTGGCGTCGACCACCTCGACCGTGATGGCGAGAAACCCGAGGCCCCGTGCCACCGACCAGGGATGCCAGCCGACCAGCAGGGCGGTCACGGGGTCGTTCGCGTTCCGGACCAGGTTGCCCACGTAGTGGTTCATGAGCCCGATCTCGTACAGGCCCTCGTGCAGCGTGGTGACGCCCAGCGAGACGTACGACAGCACCACGGTGACCCCGACGAGCTGGAGGTGCGCGGGAACCCACCACCACAGCTCGTACTCAGGGCTCTCGCCGGTCTTCACCCAGGCCAGGGTCTTGTCCCAGTAGGCGGGACCGTCCGCGAGGAGGGCTGCCGTCCATGCGGGGTCGACCGCCGTGAGGCCGATCGCCAGGGCACAGTGCGCGAACAGCCCGGCTCCGATGGCTGCACAGGCCGACCAGACGCGCCCGGACCCCGAACCCACCACGAGCAGGGCTGCGAGTCCGATGGCGGTCGGCACGGTCCACGCGGCGCGGAGCAGGATCTCCCAGGGCACGACCGACTGGATGGCGGCGAGGAGCGCGAAGGGGCCCGTGCCCACGAGAATCCCGGCGACGATCCACCGAACAGGCCCGCCCAGACGGTCTCCCAGCCGATTCAGTCGCGCGTGCAGCTGGTCGGCGTCGCGACGGGTCAGGCCGATCGGGCCGAGCCAGCGAATCCGCTCCACGGGGCGTTCAGGACCCACCGAGCGCTTCGAGGACCGCCGACGCTCGCCGGACCCCCTCCTCGTCGTGGGTCTGCTCTGCACGCCGCAGCGCATACCGGGCCGACCGGCGCAGCTGCTCGGAATCGACGGCATCCCGCAGCATCGGGAGCATGCGGGTGGCGGCGTGACGCTGCTCGGGACGGCCGGTGGCCAGGGTGCCGCGGAGGAAGCCGTGGAGCTCTTCGGGGTGGCGGAGCAGGGGACCGGGATCGGGGTCGTCGACCGTGATCTTCTGGCCGTACAGCGCGTACCGGTCTTCGCTCGGCAGCGCGTCGATGGTCTCGACCGCCTCGGGATCCGCGAGGTCGAGCTGGACCAACCGGCCGGGCACCTCGGGGAAGTCCTCGTAGACGTACTTCTCGAAGAACGCGGTCCGCGCGAACGCACAGCCGATGCTGAACAGCACCGACCCCACGAACACCGCCAGGAGCAGCTGCATCTGACCGCGGGGGGAACGCACCCAGGCCCGCTGTTCGGGGGTCATGCGAGCCTCCGGGTGACCTGGGACCGCAGCGCGAGCGAGACGGGAATCGCCAGCACGATGCCGCCCACGACAAACGCCGGGTGACCGCCGGATGCCGCGTGTGCGACGCCCACCAGGCCCGCCAGCGAGGTGATCATCGCCATCGGAACCGCGAGGGGACCGATGCTGCCGCCGCGGGCTTCGGACTGGCTGAAGGGCAGGCCCGGCGGCATCAGGAGCAGCCCCAGCAGCGCGAACGGCCAGGCGAGGACCCAGGCGTACAGGGCGTGCAGGGCGGCCGAGAGCGGCTGCCCCCACTGCCAGGCGAGCACCAGCCCCAGACCGGCGCTGATCGGGAGCACGACGAACAGCTGGACGGCCTTGGCCGCACCCAGGGTGAGCTCGGTCGGGCGGGGGAGTGGCGCCAGGCGGAACAGCCAGCTGGCCTCGGGCGAGTCGGTGATCCGGAGCTGGTAGACGACGGGTGCCAGGGCCACGACCACCCCGTAGACCGCCACCAGGGGCAGGATGCTGGCGCCATCGAGGGCGGGCGGCTCGAACTGGTCGGTGATGATGCCGAGCACGAGCAGGGCCAGGGGCGTGTTGAGCGGCAGGAGGACGCGCACCTTCAAGGTTCCGTCGCGGTTGAGCTGCCGCATCGCCATCCAGAACCCCGCCCGCTCGGCAGGACCGGAGAGCAGGGGGCCGAGGCCGGGGTTCGCGTGCCCGATGCGATGTGGGGGCAGCACTCTGGCAGCCGCCAGCCGAGCGGGTGCGTTGTCGGCGTAGAGCATGCGCAGGCGGAGAATCGCAGCGGCACCCGCCAACAGGCCCAGCAGCACGAGCCCGATGCCGGTCAGGGCCGTGTCCGAGCCGGGCGAGACGGATGCGGTCTCGACGAAGCGCGCGAGCCACTCGGTGGGGATCTGTTCCCGCCAGGCCGGGGGGAACGCCGCCCAGACGAAGAACGCGTGACTGTCGTCGCGGAAGATGAACTGCCCGCCGTAGCCCAGCACCAGGATGCCCAGGATCTGCGACCAGGCCAGGATGTCCTTGAGCTGACCGAGCTCGCCGGAGAACGACAGGGTCCAGACCACCGCTGCGACCGCCACCATCGAGCACGCGAAGGCGGCGGCGAGGTAGGCCGGCAGGTAGAACAGCCCGGCTTCGGCCTGGCCCATCCCCACGACGGCGGGGAACACCGTGAGCGCGAAGCCCATCAACCCCACGTACGCCAGCAGGTTGGTGAACCGGGCCGCTGCGTAGGTGCGCAGGGGAATCGGCCGGTGGCGGATGGTGTCGCGGTCGTTGGGGTCGAAGACCACCTCGTGGAACTCGACCAGGACCATCGTGGCGAGCAGCAGCACGGACAGCGACAGGTTCGCGAACACGAAGAACCGCAGATCCACCCGGGCGAAGAGCACCAGCGTGGCGATGCACGACATGGTCAGGCACTGTCCGACCACCCAGAACAGCGGGCTCATCAGCATCTTGGGCTGCACGCCCGTGGACTTCGCGAAGTGCTGACCGCGCAGGTCCATCGTCCACAGCGCCCGCACGAGCGCCAGGTAGGGTCGCGGCCGGATGCCCAGGCGCTCGAGCAGGGGGGTCAAGACCCGCTCTTGTCGTCGTCGGAGCCCTCTTCGCCTTCGGCGGCCTCGAGCTCTGCCGTGGTGGTGAGCTGCTTGAACACCTCGGTGAGGTGGCGCGGCGCTCCGTCTCCTGCGAGCAGGGCTTCGGTGGTGTCCTCGGCCACGACCTTGCCGCCGTGCAGGACGACGACGCGGTCGCAGGTGCGCTCGACCACATCCAGGATGTGCGAGCTGTATAAGATGGTCCGGCCGGCATCGGCGAGCCGCTTCAGCTCTTCTCGAAAGGCATCGGTGGCGTTGACGTCGAGGCCGTTCAGGGGCTCGTCGAGCAGCAGGACCTCGGGGTCGTGCAGGAACGCCGAGGTGAGGCACACCTTCTGCCGGGTTCCCTTGGACAGATCGGCGATGCGGCGATGCTGGAACGTGGACAGGTCGAAGCGCTCGACCCACTGCTCGATGCGCTGCCTGGCCTCTGTGGGGTCGACCTCGTGCAGCTCGCAGACCAGCGACCAGTATTCGACGGGCGTGAGGGTTTCGTACAGTGCCCCGCTCTCGGGCACGTACCCGATGCGCTTCTTCACCTCGAGGGGTGCGATCGACACGTCGTGGCCGGCGATCTGCACGGTTCCGTCGCTCGGCGAGAGCAGCCCCGTGAGGATCTTCAGGGTGGTGGACTTCCCCGCGCCGTTCGGCCCGAGGTACCCCGTGATCGCGCCCGCCGGGGCCGTGAAGGACACGCCCTGGAGCACAGTGGTGTCGCCGAACGTGCGGACGAGCTCGCGTACCTCGATCATCGGCGGGCTATTAACGCCGGATGCCGCGCATGGGGCGATTGTTGCTGGACCTGGTCGGCCCGCTGGTGTTCTCGGTGGGGCTCGTCGTGCTCGTTCTCGACGTTCCCAGCGTGAACACCGCCTGGTTCCTGTTCGCCTGGATCGGCTGGTTGTGGACGGTGGACGCCGCCATCGGATGGGTGGGTGGCGTGCGGTTCCGCGACGGACGGCTGACCGAGCTGGGCGCGATGCTGGTCTGGAGCGTGCCCTTCTGGTGCATCTTCGAGGCCTACAACCTGGTCCTGGACAACTGGACCTACGTGTTCCTGCCGCGCAGCGAAGTCATCCAGGCGCTCTTTGCGGCCCTGGCGTTCGCGACCGTGCTCCCCGCGTGCTTCTTCCACGCCGCGTTCTTCGAAGCTGCAGGCTGGCTCGACCTGCGGGGCCGACCGCTACGGGGCCGTGCGATGCAGGCGGTGGAGGCGTTCGTGGGGGTGTTCGGCGCGCTGTGCATCGTGCTGCCGCTGGTCTGGCCACAGGGGTGCTTCTGGATGGTGTGGGGCGCGCTCCTCGGGGTGCCGGCCGTGCTCACCTACCGGCTCGGCGCGCCCAGCCTGCTGCGGGATCTGGAGCAGGGCCGGCCGGCGCGACTGGTGCGGCTCTTCGTGGGTGGAAGCCTGGCCGGGGGCCTGTGGGAGGGGCTGAACTACTGGGCGCGCACCAAGTGGGTCTACACCGTGCCCGGCTTCGAGGAGTACAAGCTCTTCGAGATGCCGCTGCTCGGGTTCGTCGGGTTCCCGTTCCTCGCCTTGTCGGCGTTCGAGGCCTACAGTCTGTGGTGCTGGGCGGTCCGGAACGGGCGACACTGGGAGCGTACAGACGCCGAACAGCCCCCGATCCACACGCGCCAGGTGCTGGCACAGGTGGTGGCGCTCCTGGGGTTCAGTGCCGCCGCGGACGCGCTCCCCCTCGACCCCGCGGTGATGTCGAAGCGCCCGCTGATGGTCGAGATCGACGGGCTGGACGCCCACCAGCGGAAGGCGCTGATGGCTCAGGGGATCTGGACGCCGGAGCAGCTGGTGCGTTTCGCCGATCCGTCCGAGGTCCCCCCGGAGTCCCGGGCCCACGCCGAGATGGCGCTCCACAAGGGAATGGGCGCCGAGCACGCCCGGCTGGTGCTCGCCGCGACCGGAGGCTTCGAAGACCTCGGTACAGCCGACCCCGATGCCCTGCATGCCCGCTTGCAGGCCCACGCCATCGAAGCGGATGTGCGTCCGCCCACGCCGGCCCAGGTCCGGGTGTGGATCCGGGCGGTGTCCAACGGAGCTGGGCGTCGCTGACCGGTCATGCGTGGAGCGACGCCCGTGCTCCCCATGCGTTGGCGGCAACCCGCTGGCACCAGAGCGGCAGGTGCTCGTCGTCGACGGCGGTCGCCAGCACCGCGCGGTCGTACGGGGTGAGGATGGCGAGGATGCGCTCGGCGAGGGCGTCGGCGTCCGCGAACGTCGCCTGGGTCTCGACGATCCGCGTGATCAGGTCCTGCTCGAGCTCCCGGAGCTTCTCGACGATGCGGGCGGTCTCGGGGTCCTCTCTGCGCAGCGCTTCGAGGTCGGGGTTGCCGGGTGTACTGGCTGCGTCGGATGCCGTAGAACGTCGCGGATCGCCGGATCGGGGCTCGTCGAACAGGGTGCCGTCGAGGCCCTTCACGCCTTCCTGGGCGCAGCGGACCATCCAGCCGTCGCCGGTTCCGCGATGCGCGTCGACCAGCATCGCGAGCAGTCCCTGCCAGCGTTCTGGCGACACGTCGTGGTCGATCACCCCGACCCAGAGGACCTCAGCGGGCTCGGACTCTCCGACGGGCCCTTCGTAGCGGGCGATGCCGACGGTTCGCTTGTCGTCGTGAACGGTGGGGACCCAAGTCATACAGGGGCCTCGGTCCTGGGTGTCATACTGACCTTGTGGACGAGATGGATGTGAACGAGCGTAATAGGTGGAACCAACGCGGAGAGGCCGATCCAGACCCAGCGGTCCAGCGTCGGTGCATGGAAATGGACGTTGATGGCTGGCGTCCACGTGAGCGCCAGAGCGATTCCAGCCACGGCATTCCCGAAGGGTGAGGTATTCCAACCGAGGTGTAAGGAAAGCAGCAGAAAGGTCACCCACACGCATGCGGCAACCTCCAACCACCCTACCGTGGACCACAGAGCTTCTGGCACTGGCGTGCGGTGTACTTCTCTAACCAGCCGGACCATCACCTCGGCGGCGATGGCCGTCACGACCAGGGCGCAGTGCGCCAGCAGCGTCACACGTCGCCAGCTGTCTCGCCTCACGACAATGAGAGCTAGGAGTGAGGTTGCGGCCCCCACCATGAAGGCGAGGTACACCAGCCAGCCCAATGAGGTGGAACACGCGAGAATCGAGTCCAACGGTGTCGTGCATTGTCGGAGGCTCGCGTGGTGAGGTGAGCTGGCCATCCGACCCTCCTGCTACTGGCCAGGAACCCCTGGCCGCACCGGTCGGAGCTGTATACTGTAATACCGCGTGGGCTCCAAACTACGCGGGCTCGGACTCTCCGACAGGCCCTTCGTAGCGGGCGATTCCGACGGTGCGCCTGTCGTCGAGAACGGTGGGGACCCAGGGCATGCACACTCCTCGGTGGCATCGTACTTCGGAGGGCGGTAGGCGTCTGGCGCCGGCTCAAGTCTCTGCGTCGGTCCGCTCCGACGGCCAGGGAATGAGGATGGCCAATCCAATCGCTGCTGTGGCGGTGGCAATCACGTCTCTGACAGGGATGCGCGGGCGGGGCAGTACGTCTGCGACGAAAGCGCCACACAACATCACTGATCCTGCAAGGGCAAACGTACGATATTTGGTCTCATTCGCTACGGGTGAGGAGAGGAACGCGCACCCTGCGACCCACCCGAGCATGAGCAGGTCGCTTGGTACGGTGAGGGATGCAAGGAGGGTGAAGGGAGACACCCAGCCGCGCCAGAGGAGTAGTCGGATGGTCCACGTGACGACCCAGGCGCACATCATGAGGAGTGCGTGCGCGCGAAGTTTACCTCTCCAGTCTGACCCGGAGTCCAAGTAAACTCGGAACAGCAAGCCGAGCGAACCTGCCAGCGCAGTGCTGTACAACAGCCACAGACCCCAGGTGACGCAAAGGTCTGCTGCTTGCGGGATAAGTAGACAATGCACAGATCTTGCGTGGGTGTGGAGCACGATCCCTCAAACCGCCGGTGTCGCTATGGCTCGGCTACACCGGGCGGAATAACGGCCTGCCTGCACTCGCCGTTGTCGTAGATGGTGATCCCCCTCGGGCTCCAGACCTTGTTGTCGGACGAGTCGGAAGAGCACGTCTTGGATGGGCGGATCTGTAGACGACGCTCGAACACGGCGGTGGGCACGGCCTGATCGAGGCATCGGCGCTCCGTGCGACCTCTGTGAGCGAAGCGCTCTGTGAGCGACAGCGCTCCGTGGTGGACGTCGGCGTCGCACCTCGTCGACATCCGCTTGCACGTTCGCCCACACCGTCCGCCACCCAGGGCTCCCCGGCTCGGACGCGTCGGACCGAGGCGATCCGTCGAGTAGACAGCGGGGTCGATGGGCGAAGGATCGGGAGACGGGACCTGTCGGTGACGTCAGCTCAACGGGCTCCGGTATCGGAGCTTCCCGAGCGCGCTGGCGCGCCCGTTTCCTCCTTGTGCAGAAGGGGCCTGCGGCCCCCGGACACCCCCGCTGCACCGGGTACAAGCGCCCTGAGGGAGTGGGCATCGTGGTGGGCACGAGCGGGGACCGGTTGCGCACGTCTTGAATGGGCGGATCTGTAGACGACGCTCGAACACGGCGCTGGGCACGGCCTGATCGAGGCATCGGCGCTCCGTGCGACCTCTGTGAGCGAAGCGCTCTGTGAGCGACAGCGCTCCGTGGTGGACGTCGGCGTCGCTCCCTGTCGACATCCGTTCGGACGGTCGCCCACACGGTCGCCCACACGGTCCGCGATGTTCCCAGCCACGCCAGCGGCTGATCTGCGTTCCGCGCGCAGCGCCGGCTGAAGCGGTGTCGCGGCGGGCTCGCGGCGGTGGCCTCCCGTCGAGCGCGAGCCGGTTCGATCGGACCCGATGTGCGGCCGGCTTCCGACCGCGCGAGCGCCTGTCGATCCGCCTCGGAGGGTGGGCCTGATCTCCTGTCGAAGACGAATCCGAGCGGCCCAGTATGATGGCGGCCATGGAGCGCGCATGCTGCTGAAGATGGACACGGTGCAGGGCATCTGTGACGGGCGGATCACCCATGTGTACCGGCGCTGGAAGAAGCCGGCGGCAAAGGTGGGCGGGCGTCAGCGCACGCCGCTGGGAGAGCTGAAGATCACGTCGGTGCAGGCGCTGTCGATGGACGACCTGACGGCTGAAGATGCCCGTCAGGCGGGGCTGGAATCGGTGGCGGACCTGAAGGAGGCCCTGTCGACGCGGCAGGGGACGGTCTACCGCATCGGCATCGCGTACGACCGGCCGGATCCGCGCATCGCGCTGCGCCAGGACACGTCGAAGAAAGGGGTTGCCGAGGTGGTGGCGAAGCTTCGGAAGAAGGACGCGCGCGTCGATGAACCCTGGACCCAGGCGATCCTGGCGGCGATCGGCGCACATCCGGGGCGCAGGGCTCAGGATCTGGCGGACGCGAGCGGGTCGGAGAAGAAGCCGTTCAAGCGACGCGTGCGGCAGCTGAAGGAGCTGGGGCTGACGATCAGCCTGGACACGGGCTACGAGCTGTCGCCTCGCGGAGAAGCCGTGCTGAAGGCCCTCTCGGAGGGTTCGGCCGTGGAGGGGAACTGATGGAGTGGCCGCAGCTGATCCTGGACGGCTGGGTGGTGATCCGGGACCTGTCCTGGAACGCCGAGGTGATCGCGGGGGTGACGGGAACGACGGGCGGCGTGACGTCCTGGGCGGGGGCGGTGTGGCTGCAGCGCCAACGGGCCCGCGTGCTTCCGACGCTTCCGAGCCATCACCAGGCGGTGAAGGACGGAGACGACGCGGGAACGCGGTTCTTCGCGGCGGTTCACGAGCTGACGATGAGCGTGACGGAGGCCTGGAATGCCGTGCGCGCGCGGAAAGGGGGCGGCACGGTCGAGGAGTCGATCCGCCGGGATGCGCTGCGCAAGCACTCGGACAACGTGTGTGCGGCGGCGGACGATCTGCGGGCGGATCTGTCGGACTACGCGGATCTGGACCGCGCGTTGGACGCTCCGGCGGTCGATCTGGGCCAGGCCTGGGAGTACAGCAACCGCCACAACTACCGTACCGAGTACTACACGGTGACGACGACGGACTCGGAGGGCAACACCAAGACCGAGACGCGCTCGCGACAGGTGTACGTCGACACGGATCACTGGTTCGAGTTCGACAAGGGCCGTGCTCAAGAGGCGCGGACGAAGCTGCGTCGCTGGGTGGAGGTGTTCGAGCAGACGACGCTGTCGGAGCTGGGCATCCACGACAAGGAAGTCGACCTCGAGCAGCTCGATCCGGCACAGCGGTCGTTCCTGGAGCGGCTGGTGAAGCACACGGTGCTGGAGGACGCGGATGCGGAGGTGGACGAGTCGGACCTGAAGCACTGGGCGAACCAGTGGCTGATCGGGACCAACATCGACGCGCACCTGCGGAGCTTTCAGAGCGACACGAACACCCTGTCCCGGGAGTGGGACGAGCTGTTCCGGACGATGATGCAGAGCCGCTCGCACTACCACTTCAAGACGCGGTCGCGTACGCACTCGGGTCCCGCCGGCTACCAGTCGTGCAATCGGCTTCTGAACTGGATTCGGAGCGCGACGCAGGCCTGGGACGCGGTGGACGACATGATCGGGCAGTGCGTGCACTCGGCGGAGATGCTGGTGATGTACGCGGACGACCCGGAGACCATCGAGGGCGACCGGGAGTACGCACAGCTCGCAATCGCGGCGTACCAGTCGGCGTTTCCGGACTCGGAGCTCGAGGTGGACCAGCTGGTGAAGTACGGCTGGACGACGCTGGGTGCGGGGGTGTTCGCGGTGGTCGCCGCCGGAGCGACGTGGTTCCTGCATCCGATGGGGTATTCGGCGTTCTAGCTAGACCCCCACCGTGAGAGGTGCGTGCGCGGAACCGCCCCCGTCGGAACGCGAAGACACCTGGAACGCGGTATGCTCGGAAGGTCCGAGTGGACGGAGGGTTTTCGTGGTTGCACTGCTCGCACTGCTGGCGTGTTCCAAGGTCGACGATCAACCGGCGGATCCGGTGTGTACGGCGTGCGAGGAGGTCGGTCCGTCGCCGCGATTCGCTCGTCTGACCCACGCGCAGTGGGAGAACGCCGTGCGCGATCTGCTGCGTCTGGACGACCGTCCGGGGCTGTCCGAGAGCTTCATCGGCGACATCCTCTCGGACGGCGGGTTCGACAACGACGCGGACACGCTGGTGGTCTCGCCCGAGCTGTGGTCCGACTACCAGCGGGCGGCCGAGGCGCTCGCAGCCGATGTGGTCACCGACGCCGAAGCGTACGGGCGGATCGTGCCCGAAGACCCACTCGGGTCCACGGTGGCGGGCGATCCCACGCGCGTCGAAGCAGAAGGCCCGGATGCGACGGCCACGGCGGGTGGCGAGGTCGGAGACGCCTGGATGGTGTGGAGCAACGGTGAGCTGGCGGCGGACTTCGACGTCGACGACGCGGGGTCGTACGCCCTCGTGGCGAAGGTCTGGCAGACGGCGGCCGGCAACGAGGACACCCAGGCCGAGCTCCGGCTGAACGGAGTTCCGCTCGACACGTTCGAGGTCACGGCCACCACCGAAGGCAGCGCCCAGGAGATCGAGGTGGTCACCACCCTCGATGCGGGGCCGCACACGGTGTCGGTGGCGTTCCTGAACGACTTCGTCGACCCGAACACGGGCGCCGACCGCAACCTGCTGGTCGACTGGGTCGAGATCCGGCCCCAGGCCGAGGGCCTGCCCGCCACGCCCGAGGATCGGGACGCCTGGATCCGCCGCTTCGGGCGCAGGGTCCATCGCCGGCCGCTCACCGATGCTCAGGTCACGCAGTACGCCGACCTGTTCGAGACCGGCGCAGAGCTGGAGTTCACGGGGTCCCCGTTCAAGGACGGCGTGTACACCACGCTGCTCGGGTTCCTCCAGTCGCCGTACTTCGTCTACCGGGTGGAGCAGTCCGAGGCCCTCGACGAGGACGGGCGGATCGCGTTGGACGACTTCGAGCTGGCGACCAAGCTGTCGTTGTCGCTGTGGAACACCATTCCGGACGACGCGCTGCTGGATGCGGCCGAGAACGGGGAAGTGCTCGCGGATCCGGAGGGCCTGGCGATCTCGATGCTGGACGACGACCGCGCTCGAGCGACCATCGACCACTTCCACCACCAGCTGCTGAACCTGGACGCGTACGACAACATCTTCAAAGACCCCGACGTGTTCCCGCAGTGGAGCCCCGCCCTGAACGGCGCCATGCAGGACGAGGCGCTGGCCTACAGTCGGGCAGCGGTCTACGAAGGCGACTCGATCTTCGGGTTCTACACCTCGCCCCACACCTATGTGAACCGCGACCTCGCGCCGATCTACGGGCTCACGTCCGACAGCGACGAGCTGGTGCGCGTCGACCTCGATCCGGAGCAGCGCGCGGGCATCCTCACGACCTCGGGCTTCCTGGCGTACAACGCCCATGCTCGGGAGCTCGACACGATCCATCGCGGGGTGTTCGTGAACCTCCGCCTGATCTGCTCGGATCTGCCGCCGCCTCCCCCGGTCGTGCCTCCGCTTCCACCGCCCGAGCCGGGCCTCACCAACCGTCAGCGCGTGGATGCCCACACGGGGCCGGGAACCTGCGGGGCCGGCTGTCACAGCACGCTGATCAACCCGGTGGGCTTCGCGTTCGAGAACTACGATGCGCTGGGCCAGTGGCGGGACACCGATGCCGGACAGACGGTGGATGCGACGGGCACGTTCAGCTTCGCGGACGGAGAGCAGTCCTGGGACGGTCCGGTGGGCTTCGCAGCGGTACTGGGCGACTCCTACGACGCCCACAGCTGCCTGATCCGCAACTGGCTCCGCTTCACCCACGGTCGCGAGCCGTCCGACCAGGACGAGAACGTCATCGCGCGGTTGGCCGAGCAGTCCACCGCCAACGACACCCCGATCCACGACATCGTGCTGGAGCTGGTCACGGCCGAGAGCTTCCGGTACCGCCAACCCCTTGCCGATGCGAACCTGGGAGGTGACGAATGAGTGCCCAGAAGAACCGGTTCTCCCGTCGTGCCTTCCTCACCGGGGTCGGGGGCGTCACCCTGGCGCTTCCGTGGCTCGAGTCCCTTCGTCATCCGGCCCATGCCGCGAACGACGGGGGGCCGCCGCGCTTCTCCTTCTTCATGCGCAACGCGAACGGCGTACAGCAGGCCGACAACGGCGAGCCCGACCGCTTCTGGCCCGTACAGACGGGGCCGATCGACCAGGCCACCCTCTCCGGACGCGACTCCGGGCGGGCGGTGAGCGAGCTGGCTGCGTACGGCGACCAGCTGACGATGGTGAAGGGCACCCGCTACATGTTCTCGTCGACCACCTGCGGCCACACCCAGGGCGGCAATCAGTGCCTGACCGGCGCTGCGATCAACGACGACCCCACACACCGCACGCTCGCGCTGGGGGAGTCGGTCGACAACCTGATCGCGCGGTCGTTCGAGAACAACGGTGGCGAACCGCTCACGCTCTACACGGGTCCGCGGAGCGGCTACCTCGAAGAAGTCCTGTCGTACCGGGGCTCCGAAGACCTCCGCTCTGCTGAAGACGACCCGTGGAACGCCTACCAGCGGATGGTGGGCGCCGACGGAACCCTGGACCAGCTGCTGAACGAGCGGCGGTTGTCGGTGAACGATCTCGTGCGCGAGCAGATGCAGGCCCTGCTGTCGAAAGACATGTCGACCCGCGACCGTCAGCGGCTCGACCAGCACTTCCAGGCCGTGCGCGACTTCGAGGAGCTGGCGTGCCGGCTGTCCGAGGACGAGGAGCAGGCGATGGCGTCGATGCTGGGTCTCGGAACCCTCAACGACAACCGGGTGGCGGTGGCCGAGATGCACCTCGATCTGGTGGCGCTGGCGTTCTCGTGCGACTTCGCGCGGGCCGCGACGCTGCAGATGGGCGACGGCAACGACGGCACCGAGTACCCGATGCCGGATGGCAGCCGGCTGCCCCGCTTCCACCACATCAGCCACCGGGTCTACTCGGACGGCTCGGACGGCGACCCGATCCCGGATGCGGATCTGCTCCACCACGAGGTCGACCGCATCCACGCGCGCGTGTTCCGTCACCTGCTCGACCGGCTGTCGGACTACGGCATCCTCGACCAGTGTGTGGCGGTGTGGACCAACGATCTGGGCGCAGGCGTGTCGCACACCTACCGCAACATCCCCTGGGTCATCGCGGGCTCGGCGGGGGGTGCGCTGCAGACGGGGCAGTACGTCGATCTGGGCGGAGAGCGGCCGCACAACCACCTGCTCACGACCATCGCGCACGCATGTGGAGTGCGGAACGAGGATGGCAGCGAGCTGCAACACTTCGGGGATGCGAGTGTGGTGAACGGGAGGTTGACGGAGATCGAGGCCTGACGCGCTGCTGGGACCTGGAGGGCGACTCCGGGGCGAGCCGGGCTGATGGTCGTGCGAGCGATTTTGTTGATTTCAGCTCCACATTTTCACCGCTGAGCCGCTTCGCTGCGCTGAGGGTTGCGCGGAGGAATCGCTGAGCGCGGACATTGCAGAACAGGCCGTCTACGCCGACGTGTGCGAGCGTTTTCGTTCAGGTGGAGGTGTGATTTTTTTGGGGGTGGAGTTCGTTCGCTGTACTACGTGCTGCGTACGGAGAGTTGAATCGGAGGAAGGGACAGTGCGAACCGGCGAGGGTCCGACACAACGACCGCTCCTGGCTCGTGGAGCCGGGCGAGATGCAGGTGTTGTGGACGGGGACGATGCTGCCTGCTCAAGGCATCCGCGCTGCTCCGAAAATAGTTGCAACGACGGCCGACTCCGTCAGAAGAGGACTATGAACCTCGATCAGCGCAACGTCGCCACGGAGTCACGGAGCACACCGAGGATTCACGGAGAGGTGAGGAAAACACGCGATCCGTTTCGGATCTTATGTTGATAGTAGGTCGTCTTTCGGCGGGGTCTCGTCGAAATCACGGCTGCTCGTGCTCTGAGTCTCTGACGACGCTGTCTGCGGCGGGGCCTCCCCCGATCGGTCCGCTCGGCCTGCTCGTCCATGCTCGTCCGCTGCGTCTCTGTGCGTGTGCCCGATCCGCTTGGCGGAATCGCTGGCCTCCGCCGTCCAGGTGATCTCCACGACGGGCGGCTCGACGAGCGGGAGCGGCTGCTGGAAAGGCTCGGGCACACGCACAGAGTCACAGCGGACGACGGATGCTCGGCATAGCGAGCTGGTCGATCGGCGAAGGCATGCTGGTAGACAGCGTCGTCAGAGCATCAGAGCGCCAGCGCTCCCGAAAATACAGGGTTTTCGACGTGTTTCGCCGATGTCTGGTGGGCGATGAACGAGGCAGGACGAACGCTCGTACACGGCGGCTGGGATGGCCTGGTCGAGGCATCCGCGCTCGGCGGATCCTCCGCGCAATCCTCAGCGAAGCGGAGCGCCTCAGCGGTGAGAATTGGCGTTGAATCCATTGAAGTCGTTCGAGCGAACCCCCGGGTCGTCCGCCCCAGCCGTTTTCATCCTCCTGGGACGCCCGAAGAGCGGGGGTCGGGCTCAGCGGTGAAACGGTGCGTTGAAACAATCGAAATCGTTCGAGCGATCGCCGGGTGCGTCCGCCCCGAGTCTCTGAAGAGATTGCTCCCGAGCGTCATCGCCCGTCTGGGGTTGTCATCCCCGGGAACCCGCCCCGTCGCGTGCAGTCGACTCCTCTGCAAACCCAAGGAGAATCGTCCATGCGCATCGTCGCTCTGCTGTCCTGTCTGCTCTGCTTCGGCTGTTCCTCGGACCCCGATGCCTTCGTCGTCGAGCGCACGGGCCTCGAGCCCGCCGTCCTCGCCCAGCAGACCGTCGAAGGGGTGCCCGTCCTGGCCCGCCGGGTTCACAAGCGCGCTCTCGCGATGGCGACGTCCATCGACGAGTTCCAGGTGTTGGAGTCCTTCGTGCAGGCTCCGTTCGCCGTTCCCCAGACCTTCGAGAAGGCCGGGGGAGGGGTGCTCGCGATGGACGACGCCTACGTCCTCGCGTACATCCGGGCGGACGGAACCGTGCGTACGTTCGGCGTCCGCGACCTCGACGAGGCCCATCGGCTGCACCTCGAGCTCACGCGACGCGCGACGTGGATCGTGATCTGAGGCTCAGTCCTCGGAATCGCCCGTGTCCACGCCCTCGTCCGCCATCGCTTCGCTGGTGAGCCGCTCCCAGAGGAACTGGTAGGCCAGCGCCCGCATGAACGCCGACTGCTCGTTGTTCGCCGCGCCACCGTGTCCGCCTTCGATGTTCTCGTAGTAGGCGACGTCCTTGCCGGCCTCGACCAGCGCGTGGGCCATCTTCCGGGCATGCCCGGGATGCACGCGGTCGTCGCGGGTGGACGTGGTGAACAGGATGGGCGGGTAGTCGGCGTCGGCGTCGATGTTGTGGTACGGGCTGAAGGTCTGGATGAACTTCCACTGTTCGGGGTCGTCCGGGTCTCCGTACTCGCCCGCCCAGCTCGCGCCCGCCAGCAGCTTGGTGTAGCGCTTCATGTCGAGCAGGGGCACCGCACACACCACCGCTCCCCAGTGGTCGGGGTAGAGCGTGTACATGTTGCCCATGAGCAGGCCGCCGTTGGACCCGCCCATGATCCCGAGGGCATCGGAGGTCGTGACGCCGCGCTTCACGAGGTCTTCGCCGACGGCCGCGAAGTCCTCGTAGGCCCGATGGCGGTTCTCCTTGAGAGCGGCCTGGTGCCAGCGGGGGCCGTACTCGCCGCCACCGCGGATGTTCGCGACGACGTACGTGCCGCCGCGCTCCAGCCAGCCTGCACCGGTGGTCCCGGAGTAGCCGGGCAGCAGGGAGACCTCGAAGCCGCCGTAGCCGTACAGCAGCGTGGGGTTGGGCTCGCCGTCCTTCAGGTCCTTCGGGGAGACCTGGAAGTACGGGACTTTCGTGCCGTCCTTGCTGGTGGCGAAGTGCTGGCTGACCTCGAAGCGCGACGCGTCGAACCACTCGGGGGTCTGCTTGAGCTGACGGGGCTTCTCGCCGATGGTGCCGTACCACAGGCTGGACGGCGTGAGGTAGCCCTCGACGCTGTACCACAGGTCGTTGCTCTCGATGGCGTCGACCGGACCCGCGCTCAGGGTCGCACTCTCGGGCAGGCCTTCGATACCGGAGCGGGTCCAGCCCTTCTTGCCCGGGGTGAGGACCTCGAGACGGCTCTGCACGTCGTCGAGGATGTTCAGGACGTAGTGGTCCTTCGTGCCGCTCCAGCCGCGCAGCGATGTGGAGTCCGTCGGCTCGAAGAGGGCTTCGTAGCTGGCCTTACCCTTCATGTGCTTCTTGTAGTCGGCGACCACCAGCGAGCCCTTCTTGAAGGTCTTGCCGCCCACTTCCCAGTCGTCGCGCAGGTCGAAGAAGATCCACTCGCGGTCGACGGTGGCTTCGGCGCTGTCCTGCTTGGGGATCTCGACCAGGCCCTTCTTGGTGACCTCGTACATCTTGTTCGTGTAGAAGGTGAGGCCCCGGTAGGCGAAGCTGCGTTCCCAGCCGGGCGTGGGGTCGTGGTAGGCGCCCGCCGAGATGTCGGCCTTCTCGCCTTCGATGATGGTCTTCGCGGCCGACAGCTCGGTTCCGCGCATCCATTGCTTGCCGATGCGGGGGTAGCCGGAGTCGGTCATCGACCCCTCGCCGAAGTCGGTGCCCACGAACAGGGTGTCGGAATCGACCCAGCTGACGGTGCTCTTGGCTTCTTCGAGCGCGAATCCCCCGTCTACGAAGGCCTTCTCGACGGTGTCGAACTCCCGGAACACGCCGGCGTCGGCGCCCCCGCGAGACAGCTCGATCATGCAGCGGTCGTAGTCGGGGTAGAGGCAACGAGCGCCGGCCCAGACCCAGTTCTCGTCCTCTTCCTCGGCCAGGGCGTCGAGGTCGAGCACCACGTCCCACTCGGGGGAGTCGGTCTGGTAGGAGTCGAAGGTGGTCCGGCGCCAGATGCCGCGCTCGTGGTCGGCATCCCGCCAGAAGTTGTAGTACCACTCGCCCCGCTTCGACACGCGGGGGATGCGCTCGTTGCTGTCGTAGATCTTCAGCAGGCGCTCTTTCGCGTCGGCGAATGCGTCGTCGGACGCGTATGTGTCGATGGTCTCGGCGTTCTGGGCCTTGACCCAGTCCAGCGCCTTGTCGGAGTCGACCTCTTCGAGCCAGAGTCTGGGGTCTTCGGGGTCTTCAGCAGCCATGGCACCCACCGAGAGCAAGGAGACAGCGACGATCATGGTGTCCTCCACCGGGAAGCGTCGCTGTAACCCATCACCCGCGGCCGAGGTTCCCCAGCTGTGGCAAGCCGACATGTCCTTGCCGGCCGACGGCCGACCGCCGACCGCTGAACGCTCCCGCGAGCCTAATTGCAGCCCGTCGCCCCACAGGTCAGCGTGACCGTCCCCGTGATGTCCTGCTCCGGCGTGGCGTAGTCGAAGGGTGCGTTGCCCGTCGGACCCGCTCCGAAGGTGACGTTGTCGAGCGTGATGGTCGAGCCGGCGCCCCAGTTGTCGATGGCCCCACCTCGTTGAGGGGCGCTCCCGGCGGCCGTGTTGTCCTCGAAGGTGCTGTCGATGATCGTCACGTCGCGGGTCACGAAGACGCTGATGGCGCCGCCCCGCTCGTTGGACAGGTTGTTGTTGAACGTGCAGTTGTTCACTTCCGTCCGGGTGTTCGTGCCGGTCAGGGTCTGGAACCAGATGGCGCCGCCGTAGTTGTTGGCGACGTTGTTGTCGAAGCTGCTGTTCCGGATCCAGGCGTCGGTGACCGATCCCAGGACGTGGATCGCGCCTCCGCCCGCGTTCGTGCCGCTGTTGTTGAACGAGAACGCCACGTTGTCGACGTCGATGATGTCGTTCGCCCACAACCCCCGCTCCGGGCCGTTCATGATCGAGCTGTTCGCGATGTGTGCCTCGTTCAGGCCCGTCACCACGACGTCATCGAAGGACGACCCCTCCATCTCCAGCACGTCGGCGTTGATCGAGCCGCCCGTCATGCTGGTGTTCGTCATCGTGAGGGTGGCGCCGGTGAGGTCGGCTTCGGTGAAGGTGCAGTTCAGCGCGGTGAGGTTCGCGACGTTCGCCCGAGCGCGTACCAGTCCGCTCGCGAGCACGTTCGACAGCAGGATGTCGCCGGTGTTGGCGTCGAGCTGCTGGCCGTCGAGGAAGTCGCCCGACCACCCCGACGCATCGGTGTTCAGCACGGTGAGCTCCGAGGGGCCGGACTTCGCGAACAGGGTGCCACTCCCGGAGAAGGTGCTGTCCTCGACGGTCAGCGTCGCGGCGTCGGTCGTGTTCGTGAAGGACGGCCCGTCGGTGTAGTCGAGGTTCGTGAGCTGGATGGCGCCGTCTCCGCCGTAGAAGTTGCTCACGGTGGTGGTGGTGCCGGACCGCGTGAAGCTGCTGTCCTCGAGGGTCAGATCGCCGCCGTACACGTTGAACAGCGCGCCGCCTGCGACCTCAGAGTTCCGCACTACCAGAGAATCGAGGGCTCCGGTGACCTGGATGGCGACCCCGCTGGCTTCGATGTCGACTCCGTCGAGCTCCACAGTGGCGCCGTCGTAGACCACGAGCCCCTGGGAGAGCAGCTGGGCGGTCGAGCCGATTCGAGGCTTCGCGCCGGGCAACGGGGCGGCGCTGATGGATGCGACCCCCGGTCCCTGGACGGTGATGGTGCCCTGGGTGGTGTCCGGACACACCTGCATCGCCGCGGGTCCGGAGGAGGCGTCCAGGGTGTAGTTGCTGCTGATGTCGACCAGCGTGGGTTGGCTGGTCGGAGAGAGCTGTACGAAGGCCTGGTTGGGTGGGCATCCCGGGTCGGTGTCGGTGTCGGTGTCGGTGTCCGTGTCGGAGTCCGTGTCTGCGTCGGTGTCAGAGTCCGTGTCTGCGTCGGTGTCAGAGTCCGTGTCTGCGTCGGTGTCAGAGTCCGTGTCGGAGTCCGTGTCCGCGTCGGTGTCGGAGTCCGTGTCCGCGTCGGTGTCGGAGTCCGTGTCTGCGTCGGTGTCGGAGTCCGTGTCCGCGTCCGTGTCTGCGTCGGTGTCTGCGTCCGTGTCGGAGTCCGTGTCCGCATCGGAATCCGTGTCCGTGTCCGACTCCGTGTCGGGGTCCGGATCGCCTCCATCACATCCCAACAGCGCCAGACAAAACAGCATCGGAATCCATCGCATCTCGACCTCCAGTAGATGGGGTGGAGCGTAGGGTCCACGCGGACTGTGCGACACTGACGCGGATCTGACGGTGGCTGGGCTGCAGCCCCTGCGGTAGGCGAACCCCGTGGATGTGCCGACGCCGACGCGAACCGAGCTGCTGGGCCTGCCGTATGCCCGACTGGAGCGGTGGCTCGACGGGGTTGGGGTGGGTTCGACCCATGCAGCACGGGTGTTTCGGGGGCTGCATCGCGACCGCATCCCCCTCACCGAGGTCGCGGATCTGGGACGTCATGCCCACACGATTCTCGAGCACGGCGGCTTCGCTCGGGCGCCGATCACGTCGGTGCATCCGGCTCCCGGAGGCGTCGAGCGACTCGTGTTCACCCTGCAGGACGGAAACCGGGTCGAAGGCGTGCTGCTGCCGGGTTCGGGAGACCGGGTGACCCTGTGTCTGTCGTCGCAGGTGGGCTGTGCGATGGGGTGCCGCTTCTGCGCGACCGGCACGCTCGGCCGTACGCGGGACCTGACTGCGGGCGAGATCGTGGCGCAGGTCTACGCTGCTCGAGACCGTCTGGCAGCCCAGGGAGCGACGCGTCAGCTCTCCCACCTCGTGTTCATGGGCATGGGCGAGCCCCTGCATGCCTATCGGTCCGTGCGGGACGCCCTGTTCGTGCTGTTCGACCAACACGGCACGCCCTTCCGTCGCCGGCACGTCAGCGTGTCGACCGTGGGTCTGGTCGACCGGATGGCGACGTTGCTCGAGGACTTCGACGGCGCCATCCAGCTGGCGCTCTCCCTGCACGCCGGCACCGACGAGACCCGTCGCCGCATCATCCCCACGGCCACCGGAACCAGTCTGGGGGCGCTCCGGGAGGCGGCCATGGCCTACGAATCCCGCCGCAACGGGCGCCTGATGGTGGAGTACGTGGTGCTTCCCGGGGTGAACGACGGAGCCGCCGATCTGGACGGGCTGGCAGCGTGGATGGACGGCCTGCGCGGGATCGTCAACCTGATCCCGTTCAACCCGTTCCCGGGGTCGCCGTTCCGCACCCCCGAAGACGCCGAGGTGCGCGCCGTGTTCAGTGCACTGCGCCAGCGTGGGGTGCCCGTGAGCGTGCGCTGGCCGCGGGGGCGCGACGTGTCCGGGGCATGCGGGCAGCTGATGCTCGCGGCGGGTTCAGGGACTGCAGCGCCAGCCAGCTGACCCAGAGGCCCGCGCCCACGGTCAGGGTGATTCCCCAGAGGTGGGTGGAGCCGGCCAGTGCGGGCTCGAGGATGGACACCACCACCTGCTGCGGCCGGGTGAGCAGGTCCCAGGTGTTCCAGCGGAGGTAGCGGCCACACCACACGCCGAGGCCGATGACGGTGAACACCGCTGGCAGCGCGAGGTCGACGCTCACCCGAGCGAGGGTCGTCGACCGGGAGGTCACGCGGGAGAGGAGGTCGGACAGCCCGTCCTGGACGGCCGAGACGACGATGGAGGTGGACGCGAGCCCCACCAGCACGCCCGCAACGGCGAACGCGGCGCACATCGCGCTGTCGTACACGTGCGGAATGCCGGTCCGGCTGCGCAGGTGGACGAGGTCGGTGACCAGGTATGCGCTGTTCGGGACCCACACGAGCCACGCCGCGAAGCACACCAGCGACAGCAGCCCCCAGCGACGACGCATCAGTCCGGCACCCACGACCGCGAACGGCAGGGGGATCCAGCCGAGCACCAGGTTGTAGGGCAGGATCAGGAAGAGGATGGAGTCGGTCCACGCCACCCGGACGAACCAGGAACAGACGGCCGCCACAGACAGGATCCCGGCGGCGTACAGGGCATGCGACCGGCAGAAGTGGTGGAGGGACTCGAGGGCGCTGAGGAAGCGGTGTGCAGTCATGCCGTCAGCATCACCGCTGGTTGTGCAGACCGCGTGCAGCGCGGCCCCAGGTTCTCAGCGTCGGCGCGCGAACAGCAGCAGTGCGCTCATCCAGCCCAGAGCGCCGAGCACGCCCGCGGGCCGTGCGGTGGAGCAGCCCGTGCCGGCCGAGGTCTGGACGGGCAGGGTTCCGTCGCAGGTGGGCGAGGGGAGGTCGCGATCGGTGACGGTCGCGATCCAGTCGACGTAGGCATCCGGGCGGACCCACACCCCGCCGCCTCCACAGGGGTTGCCCTGGTCGTCGCGGACACCCCGCGCGGTCACACCCGCGAGGTAGACGTGGCCCCAGTCGTCTTCGATGTACAGCGGGCCGCCCGAGTCGCCCAGGCAGGCATCGACGCCGTCGCCCCCCGCGAAGAGCTCGTGTCCGACGGGCAGATCGCGGGCACAGCTCGTGGCCTGGCCGTCCAGCTCGGCCTCGCTGCAGTCGGCGTCGCGGATCGCGCTGTCGGCGGCGTGCAGTGCGGTGTTGCCCGAGGTGCCGTCGGCCTGGACGGACCCGAAGCCGGCGATGGTCACGGGCGCCCCGTCCTGCACGTAGTCCTCGGCGACGCACCCGCTGGCGAGGAGCACGAACGGGGCCTTGGCGGAGCTGGCGAGCTCGAGCACGGCGAGGTCGGTGCCGGTCTCGGTCTCGGCGGACCACGAGGGGTGGAGAGTGGTGCGGGTGACGCGGGTCCAGTCGCCCGCTGCGGTGTCGGTGCCGGTGATGACGTGGCTCGCAGCCCCTCCGTCGACACAGTGAGCGGCGGTGAGCACGAGGTCGGTGTCGATCAGGGTTCCAGTGCACACCTGCATCTGGTCGACCACGATGGCGACCGTGGCGGGCCACAGCGCGTGATCGGCCTGAGTGCCCCCGACCACCTGGGTCTGTGGGCGCTCGGAGGAGTCCTGGAGGAGGGCGGGCGTCGTCGTCGACGTGCTGGTCTCGAGTGCACCCAGCGCTCCGGCGGGCCAAGGGCTCGCCTGTGAAGCGGCTATGAGTGCGATTCCAGCAAAAACGATCGACATTCTCGAAAAAACCTCTCAACCGGGGGGAGCGCGGGACCGATGAGGGAACCGAATCCAACATCCAGGATCCGCTGTCGGTCCGACACCCTTCGCGTAGCCCGTCCAGGGGTCTGCGTGACTGTGATGTGTGCGTGATGTAAGAGTTTTGACCACGACTCTTGCAGTCGCACCCGTGCGCGTGCGATTCACGGGCTAAGAGAGTGCGATGTTGTGGTTGATCGCGACGGCTCTCGCCTGGGAACCCGTCGTCAAAGGCGGGATGGGGGCGGGGGTCGTGAACCCCGGGTCCCGGTTGCTCGGCACGCCGCCGGGCTTCGGAGCCGTGGGATCGGTCGAGGTCACCGAGCTGATCGAGCCCATTCCCTGGCTCGGAGTCGGTCTGGACAGCGTGGTGGGCTACTACCCGGCCCAGTGCGACACCTGCACCGGCTACCCCGCGCTCCGGCAGGGCTTCGGGCTGGTGTTCCGACAGAAGCGGGGCCTGATCCAGGCCGGCATGCGCTACTCGGTGGGCACCATCTCGCTCGCGCGCACCAACAAGTTCCGCCCCTACCTGCGGAGCGAGTTCGTCATCCCTGCAGGCGACCTGGAGTTCCGCGTCGGGGTGTGGGGAGAAGGGCTGCCTCCCGAGATCGGCCTCTCGGTCGGTCTGGGGTGGTGGCTGGACGACGGGAAGTTCCGCGTGAGCCGCAAGCGACGCGAACCCAAGCCTCCGAAGCCCGTGCCGACCCCGGTTCCCGAGCCCGACGAGGATCCGCGGCCCAGCCCCGTTCCAGAACCGTCTCCCGAGCCCGCACCCAAACCCGATCCGGACAGCCCCTGGTAGTCTGCAATGTCTCGACGGCCAAGAGAACGGTGCCCCCGAAACGCGCGGAGGAACGAGCACATTTCCGGGGGTACCTGAACGCGTCGAGACATTCAACGGAAGAGATTCAGTCGGTTCATCCCTCGCTTGCGAGGGTGGGCCGGCGGAGTCCGGCGCGGATCCGGTAGTGCAGCCATCGGCACTCGATCGACCCGTTCCAGACTGGGATCTTGCGCTCGGCCTTGAGGTGCAGGTGCCGCGTGACGTCGGGATTGCCCGCGAGGACCCAGGCGTCGGAACCCGGGCAGTGGTCTTTCAGGAAGCGTCCGAGCGTGTACCAGGTGTTCTGTAGATCGTCGGGCAGGTCGCCGTCGAGCCGCTCGCCGTACGGGGGATTGGTGACGACGACGCGGGGGACCTCGGGGGGCTCCCAGGCGCCGACCGGCCCTTCGAACAGCCGGATCCGGCCTTCCAGCCCGGCGCGGGCGAGGTTGCGGCGGCCCAGCGACAACGCGCCGGCGTGGCGATCGTTGCCGTAGAGCGCCGGGATGGCGGGCCTGCCGGCTTCCCAGCGTGCGTTCGCGTCGTGCTGCAGGGCCTCCCAGCCGTTCCGGTCGCGGTCGGCCCAGCGCTCGAACGCAAAGCTCCGGCCCAGCCCGGGTGCCCGGTCACCGGCGATGAACGCGGCCTCGATCAGCAGGGTGGCGGACCCGCACAGGGGATCGGCGAGAGGGCTGTTCCGGTCCCAGTCGGACAACAGCAGCAGCCCGGCGGCCAGGGCTTCGTTGAGCGGGCTCTTGTGCTGCCCGCCCTCACGATAGCCGCGCTTGGCCAGGGGGATGCCCGCCAGATCGCGGGAGACGGTGGCCACGGTGTCTTTGACGTGCACGTGCAGCGGGAGGTCGGGCGCGTCGGTGTCGACATCGGGCCTCGACCCCGTGTCGTCGCGCACCTGGTCGACTACGGCGTCTTTCACGCGCAGGGCCAGGTAGTGGGTGTTGTCGACCAGCCGGCTGTTGGCGGTGCCGCGCACGGCGAGGGTCTGACCGGGCCGCAGCGTGCGCCGCCAGTCGACGGTGCGTGCCAGGGCGTAGACCTCGTCGAGGTCGTTCACGTGGCCGCGAGCGAGCTCTTCGAGCACCCGGGAGGCCACCCTGGACCACAGCGCCACCGCGTAGCCGGTCTTCGCCGAGCCGGAGAACCGGACCCCTCCGCGCTCCACCCCGACCTTCTGCCCGCCCAGATCGGTGATCTCGGCGGCCAGGACCTCTTCGAGCCCGCGCGGACACGGCGCGTGGTACCAGCGGTTGCGTGCCATGGGCGGGAGCATATGCGACCGCATGACCGACCTCACGCCTTCCCTCGTCCGGTCGCGGATCGAAGCCCTGCTGGACGGAGTGGACTACGAGCGGATCGTGCATCCGCCCACCCACTCGGCCGAGCAGGCGTCCGAGGTGCGCGGCACCCCCCTGGCCATCGGCGGCAAGTCCCTGGTGTTCAAGCTGGGCAAGCGGGACTTCGCGATGCTCGTGGTCAGCGGCGCACGACGCACCTCGAACCGGGCCATCCGTCACGGGCTGGGCGTGCAGCGCCTCCGGTTCGCTCGACCCGAGGAGCTCCGGCATCACACGGGGCTCACCCCCGGTTGCGTTCCCCCGTTCGGCCGACCGGTGTTCGATCTGCCGCTGTACGTCGATCAGGGCACGGTCGACCAGGAGCGCATCGCGTTCTCGCTGGCGTCCCACGAGGAGTCGGTGGTGATGCGGACCGCGGACTGGCTGCGCATCGCAAATCCGACCCGGATCTTCCCGTTCAGCGCGGAGTGAGGCGGGGCACGGTGCGCGAGACCCCCGTGTTGGCGCCCGGGTAGACGCGTCGGTTCGCTCCGGGGAGCGCGAATCCCTGGATGAGGATCCGGCGGGGGCGGCTGCTGCGGTTGGGCGGGCTTCCGTGGAGCACGAAGGGCCCGAAGAGCGCGACGTCGCCGGGATCGAGCACGACGTCCACGGCCCGGGGAAGGTGCTCGGTCAGCAGGTCTTCGGGAAGCGCACCGGTGTCGGGATCGGCGACGAAGCCGAGGCGATGCGTACCGGGAATCATCCGCAAGCCTCCGTTGTCGGCGGACATCGGGTCGACGGCGATCACCATCTGCACGAAGCTGCCGCGGCCGTCGATGTCGGTCCACAGGTCGGAGCCGTACCGCCGGTTGGACGCATCCTGATGCCAGGCGAAGTCCACGCCGTCTCCGGGGAGCTTGAAGTGGGCCTGCTGGAGCAGCTGGACGACCTCTCCGCCCGGTGGAATCCCCAGCGCGCGTCCAGCGAGGGAGAGGAGTGTGGGATGAGTGCCCAGGGATGCGAGCTTCTCGTCGACGCCCCCGCACCACACCACGCGATGCAGGCGGAAGGGGTCGTGCTCGACGACGAACTGCGCGACGTCGTCGGGAGGCAGGTCGCCGCTTCGGGCGCGCTCGACCAGGCGGTCCATCGAGGCTCCGATCCGTTCGATGTCGGCGGGCCCGATCACCTGTCGGATCACTGCGAAGCCGTCTTGCTCGAGGGATTCGAGGGGGGGCGTCGCGGAGCTCACGAGTCGTCGTCGTCGTCCGTCGAGCGCGTGGCCTCCACATCGTCGAGGCGCTCCTCGGCCTCCTGCAACCGCTTCTTGAACGCGCGGAGCTGGGCCTGCTGCAGGGCGCGCTTGGTGTCGACCCGGTCGAACGCCGAGCGGGCCTGACGCGCCTTCTCGAGGGCGGCGACAGCGGCAGCCATGGGGTCGTCGAGGTTCTTCAGGGGGTCTGGCGCAGCCAGATCGACGCCTCTGGCGGCTTCGGCGGCCTGCAGCGCGCTCTGGGCGGCGGCAAAGGGGTCGTCGTCGTCGATCCCCACCGTCGTCGTGGGGCTCGAGCGCACGCCCCGTGCCTCCCGGGCCCTGGCGAGTGCGGCGTTCGCTGCAGCGAAGGGGTCTTCGGGCTCGGGAGGATCGGGGAGGAGCGGAGGCGGCGCGGGTTCTGGCTCTGGCTCTGGCTCCGGCATTCGCGCTGGCTCGATGGGAGGCGCGGCGGCCGTGGACCGCTGCGGCGCTGGCGCCGGTGTGATGGCGCTGGTCGGCGTGGGGACGAGGGTCTGGCGACGGCTTCGGGGCGGCTCGTGGGACGCGGCATCTGCCGCGGCGTCCTCGGGCGCAGCCGGCTCCGCCGGACTCATGTCGATGTCCAGCTCCGCCGCCCGTTGTCGCAGGGCTGCTGCACGCGCCAGGATGGCGTCGACGTCGATCTCCTCGTCGTCTTCAGACCCTCCGCTGCTCATCGGACCTCCACTGTGCGTGTTCTGCGGGGGTGCCCCCGCGGCGTCAGCTGGAGGATAGCCGTTCGAGCCGGTCCAGCGCATCGGGGGGCAGCGTGCGATCGCAGGCGGCGAGGTCGGCGGTCATGTGGCGGGCGTCGGTGGTGCCCGTGAGCACGAGGATTCCGAGGTGTCGGGCCCACGCGAAGATCACCTGGGCGGGCGTCATCTCCTGGTCTCTTGCGATGCCGGCGACGATCTCGCCGTTCCAGACGGGCCGATTCGCGGTGAGCAGCGAGAATCCCTGGTACGTGATGCCGTTGTCGGCACAGATCGCGCGCACCTCGGCGTCCCACCCGAGCGTCGCGTAGCAGCGATTCTGCACGAAGGTGAGGGGCTGCTCGGCCAGATCGACGAAGGCCCGGAGCTGGTCGGCGGTGACGTTCGACACCCCGATGTGCCGGGTCTTCTCGTCGACTCGCAGGGCCTCGATGGCGCGCCAGGCCTGGATGTCGCGCTCTCCGAGCCCGGGGCGCTGAGACGGGCCGTGCAGGAGGTAGCTGTCGACGTACTCGACCCCGAGGTGCTCGATAGACGAGGCGAACGACTGCTGCACCTGGGTGGAGACCGGCGCATCGGGGTCGTAGGGCAGACGGTGATCCTGGCCCATCGCGAACGTGTACTTGGTCTGGAGGAAGTACCGGTCGCGATGGCCCCGTGCCAGGCGGGGTCGGAGCGCGGCACCGACGCCGGCCTCGTGGTAGTGCTTGCGCTGGTTGGCGGTGTCGATGGCGCTGAATCCAGCCGCGAGCGCCGCGCCGACGAGGCCTTCGGTGCGGTCTTCTTTCCACGCGGTGCCGTACATGATCTCGGGGAGCATGGACGCATGCTAGCGCGAATGGCCACACCGCTGGTCTGCTAGCGAGATGGCCGCGTCAGCTGCGGTCGATCCCGCCAGAAGAGACCTGCGAACCTGGGTCAGCGCAAGGTTGCCACGGAGTCACGGAGCACACCGAGGATTTCACGGAGAGGTGAGGACTGGCCGGCGAGCGTTCGAAGCCTGTTCCGTGGACACTCGAAGACGACGAAGCACGCGTTCACCCGACCAGGCTGGCACTGCGACTCCGACGGCGTGGTCCATCACACGACGCCCCCCCGATCGAAATCTTCCTGGGGCGCCTGGAGGGCGGGTCCGACTGCTCCGAAAATGCAGACCCGCAACCCAGGATGACGCTCGAACACGGCGGCTGAGATGGCCTGGTCGAGGCATCCGCGCTCAGCGGATCCTCAGCGCAACCCTCCGCGAAGCGAAGCGCTCAGCGGTGAGAGTTGATGTTGAATCCATCGAAGCCGTTCGAGCGAACGCCCGGGGGTCCGCCCCGAGCCTTTCTCATCCTCCCTCTTGCCTGGGCGACCGTTTTCGGAGCAGTGCCCCGTCGACGTTCGTCTATCGAACCATCAGCGCTTCGATCACCTCGATCACGCGCCGTCGGAACCACTGATGGCCGGGATCGGCGGACACCCGCTCCTGCCACATCGCCGCGACGGGCACCGGGGGGATGGCCAAGTCGACGGGCGGATCGCGGAGCTCGAGGTCGAGCGGCCCGGTGAGCAACTGCAGCGCCTCGCGCGGGCCCGTGAAGAGCAGATCGGTCCGGGCCACGACGTGGGGCGCGAGCAGCAGTTCGGGAACGACCAGGCCGATGGTCCGCTCGACGTCCATCCGGTCGAGCATCACGTCGACGATGCTGGTGCCGGTCGTGCCCGTGCGGACGAAGACGTGGGGCCAGGCGAGCCAGTCCGACAGCGCCATCGCCGGAGAATCGCCCAGCGCGGGATGGTCCCGACGGGCCAGCACGGCCTGGTGCACGCTGCCGAGGCGTCGGGCGACGATACCGGGGGCGTCGTCGGGCAGGATGTCGAGCACGACGTCGGACGCCGCGGCTGCGGACACTCCCCGGGCGTTCGACAGCTCCATCGTGCAGTGCGGTGCATCCGAGATGGCGGCCAGCAGCTCGGGGACGACCGGAGCGAGCACATCGGGGCACGACAGCCGGAACGTCCGATGAGCACGGGCCGGTTCGAAGGTCGTGCTGCGATCGAGGGCTCTGGACAGGTCGAGCAGGATGGCGTGCAGCGCGGGCTCGATGGCTTCGGCACGGGGGGTGGGGACCAGTGAGCGACCCTGACGGACGAGCAGGGGGTCGTCGAGGGCCTCGCGCAGCCTGGCCAGTGCGTGGCTCACGGCGGGTTGGGAGCGGCCGAGCTGGCGTGCGGCCTCGGAGACCGAACGGTGCTGCAGGACGGCGTCGAGGGTGCGGAGCAGGTTGAGGTCGAGGTCGTTGGGTAACATGCATAATCTGCATAGCACAGTGCACAGAATCGATTGGATGCATTCCAACCAGGAGGTGAAGAAGAGGGCGTATGAACGGAGGTGAGTGATGCGCGTGTTCGTGACCGGTGGCTCGGGATTCGTAGGTGGGCATGTGATCGAGGACCTGGTGGGGGCGCACGAGGTGCGTGCCATGGCGCGGTCGGACCGGTCGGCCGAGAAGGTCGAGGCCTTCGGCGCCGTGGCGGTGCGATGCAGCCTCGAAGACATCGGGCCCGAGCACCTGAAGGGGGTCGACGCCATCGTGCACGCAGCGGCGTACGTCGAGGAGTACGGCCCGGAATCGGCGTACTTCGACGCGAACGTCGGCGGCACGCAGCGCCTCCTGGACGCGGCGCGCGAGGCCGGCGTGTCGCGGTTCGTGCTGGTGAGCACCAACGCCACGGTGTTCGACGGCAAGGGGCAGCTGCAGGTCGACGAGCAGGCGGCGTACACCGAGCTCGGGCCGTTCCCCTACGGTCGCTCGAAGGCCGAGGCGGAGCGGCGGGTGCTCGCCGCGAACGACGGGTCGCTCACCACGGTGGCCGTGCGGCCGTGCTTCGTGTGGGGTCCGCGCGACAACAGCGTGCTGCCGGCCCTGAAGCGCATGGCGGACGAGGGGTCGTTCGTCTGGCTCGATGGCGGGCGCGCGAAGGTCTCCACCACGCACGTCGACAACCTGGTGCACGCCGTCGTGCGCGGGCTCGAGGCCGCTCCAGAGCGGGTGGGCGGCGAAGCGTTCTTCGTCACCGACGAGGACGACACCGATCTGCGGGCCTTCCTCACCGCGCTCGCGACGGCCAACGGCTTCGCTCTGCCGGGCCGTTCGATGCCCTCGTGGCTGGTACGCACCATCGCAGCGGGGCTCGCGGGGCTCTGGGCTGTGATGGGCCGCACCACGCCGCCGCCGGTGACCCGCATGGCTGCGCTGCTGATGTCCTCGGACATGACGGTCCAGACCACGAAGGCGCGCGCCAGGCTCGGCTGGAAGCCGGTCGTGGGACGTCAGGAAGCCCTGGCGAAGATGGCGGCGTGATTCGGTCGGCCCACCCTCGCAAGCGAGGGATGGACCCACTGAATCGCTTCCATTGAATGTCTCGACGCGTTCAGATGCCCCCGGAAAATGTGCTCGTTCCTCCGCGCATTTCGGGGGCACCGTTCACTTGACCGTCGAGGCATTGCGGTCGACCCTCCAACGCAAAGAGCCCCGCCAGCCTGCAGGAATGAACCTGCGGGCCGACGGGGCTCCGCGCGCCTTGCTCCGAAGAGCGAGGGCGAATGACACCCGAACGCCAGGCGACCGATGGAAGCGTCTGGTTTTCAGACCACAACATGCGAAGCACCGCAGTGCTGCGCCGGTTGCTGTTCGAGGGACGGTGACTCGTGTTCCGTGTGGGCTCCTGGTCGACGCGGTCTGCACATCGCTGTGCTCCGTCTCCGACTGGCTCTCCCACTGGACAGCGTGAATGGTTCGCCGACACGTCGAGGATGGGGACCCGATCCCACGTCTCCGTGAAATCGGCCGGTTGCCTTCGACGGCTGCAGCGGTCACCCGCTGGCCCCATCACGCCCTCTCACCGTGCCTGCCCTGCGACGAATCGCCTGGCCGACCCGGGTGGACCTCATGGTCTCTACCGTCGTCGGTCTGCATGGATGGATGTGAGTCCATCTTCTGCAGCACCCTCCTGTGCTCGCGTCCAACGACGCGCCACGTCTCACCGCTCCAGTCCGCGCACGGCTCTCACCCTCCGCAGCGCCCGTTCTCACGAGTGCATTCACGGGTGGGGCTGAAGTCGCGTCGGCCTGGACGGCCTGATTCAGATTCGCTCTCGAGGGTGTCCCGCATCCGATGACAGGTTCCGCGCGGGCCGACGCGCTCCGAAGAGCACCTCTCGTCGACCGCCATCCACAGGGTTTCTCACCCTCTCGACGGTTCGCGCCACGGGACCAGCTGAGGGTATTGCACCTCTACCGGACGGGATTCGCATCGTTTCGGTTCGGGCGGCTTCCTCTGTTGCCAGCCGGCGACAGGGTCTCGCTCCGTGCGCTCCAGCCTCTCGACTGGGTTGCCCGATGCGTGTTCTGCCTCCGTGGCGTCGTGTGGACTCCGGCCTCCGGGTTGCCCCGGTGCCTCCCGAAGAAGGCGATGGTCGGTCTCCGTGCACGACGCCGGAATGCCGATTCCGACGTTCCCGATGCGCGTGTTCACCCCTCGAAGAAGCTTCCCTGATCCGCGTCCGCTGCCAGTCAGTCACCGGATTCCGAAGAATCGATGGGCCACCTGGTGCGCCGACCTCCGTGACGTTCGCCACACGACCTCTCTCCGACATCCCGAACCACCAGCGAGCTGGTGTTCGGAGTGCTGTGGAGACAGACCGCGGGTTCGCCTTCGAGGCCACTCTCGCGGGTCAGTCCGAGCTCCCGATGCCACGTTGCCGCAGCCGTTCGGGCGCTCTCTCCTTCCATGGGTTTCTGTGCCCGCCGCAAAGCGGGCCTGACGTCAAAGAACGCACAGACCTCCGAAGAGGCCCGACTTCCGGAGAAGCGAGGGTCGAGACCCCCGACGCCCTCTCGGTCGTCACCGGCTGCCTTCTGTGGCATCCGGGTGTCGCACAGGGACAATGCGACTCCCGTGCCAACTGCTGTTGACGGTCGAAACCCGATTCTGGGTGAAATTGGTGGGATCGCGGGTTCCGATTCCGGGATCCGTGATGACGGGGGAGTCGGAGGTTCGTCCCTCGAAGAGCGTCGTCGCCGTGGGGGATCCCGTGGGATGGGTAGATCGGATCCGATGGGATCCCGAGATCTCACGAGCTCACGGTGAGGCAGGATGTCCCTCCAGATCGCGGAGCAGCGCGCGGCCGGTCTGGCGTGCACATCCGATCCCGTCGGGAAAGTAGGCGTCCAGTGCCGGAGCGGAGTCCAGGTGGTCGACGGCGCCGAGCTCGGCCAGCGCTCGCCGGATCTTCTCGAGCTCTCCGCCTCGCTCGGCCCCCCGCCACGCATCGAGGGCCTCGGGAGGCAGGGGAAGCAGCAGCGGCACCACATCCACACCGTCGTGGCGCGCCTGGGCGACGGCTCGGCGTACCGCGATGAGCCCGTCCGGATGGGCCCAGTGCTGACCCTGCCGTGCGCCCCAGTCCCTCGGGTCGAAGCGCGGCGCACCGGTGGAGAAGAGGCCGTCCAGCAGGCGCGGAAGCGACGCCCACCGGTCGAGGAGCCCGTACAGCCTGGCTGTTCGACCCCCGCTCCCGAATCCAGCCCGGCGGGCGCGGTCGGGATCGGGCTGATGCCCCGCGTGGGTCGACCGGTCGTACAGGAGTTGTTCGGGGTCGATGGCCACCACGAGCACCCCCACGGGAGCGGTCGTGCGTAGGAACTCGATCTGGCCGACCACGGCCCGCCAGTCGGTGTCGCGGCGGGCCAGGTTGACCACCCGGTCGGGCTCGACGCCGGGCCAGGCATCGGCCAGGCAGTGCTCGGCGCGCCCCCCGACGATGGCGACCAACGGCCGGTCCACCACCACCCGATGGTGCGGGCTGGGTGGGGTTCCGAGCGCCAGGTTCAGCGCGGCCACCACCAGCGGGATGCCCAGGAGCCCCGGAGCGATGCCAGCCAGCAGGGCCCGCCGCTTCATGCGGGGCGAGAGGGGTTCTTCGCCTCGGCGAGCACGGTGTCGGTGTCGGCTCCGAGCTCGGGAGCGGGGGTGTGGAGCACGGCGGCTCCGGGAATGGGGACCCGGACGCGTCCGCGCTCGACCGATCGGGCGAACTGGGCCTCTCCGAGTGCATCGGACACCGAATGGACCGCCGTGACGGGAAGATCCTCGGCATCGAAGCGCGCGAGCCAGTCTGCGACGGTGCGCCTGGAGAGCCGACGTGCGATCCTCGCGCGCAGCAGGGGCCCTCCGAGGGCGAGCAGTGGCACGGGGATGCGCCGGGCCAGGGGCAGACCCACGATGGCGGCGAACCGGTCCCAGAAGTGGCGCTCGTCGACGATGCCGACCGCCAACCAGCCGTCTCTGGCTCGGTACAGCCCGTACTGCGGCAACGCGTACAGCCGGTGCTTCGACAGGTGGGCGCGCAGGGGGGCGAGCAGTCTGCGGAGGACGGAGGGAGCGGGGGACTTCCGGGTCGCGGCGTCGAGCTGCAGCGCTGGATCGACGGCGTCCCAGGTCCAGGCCCAGGACAGCAGGGCATCGGACATGGCGACGTCCAGCACCACCTGGTCGCGTTCGCCGAGCAGTGCGGTGGTGATGGCCGAGACCGCGGCCAGGCTCGTGGAGAGATCGGCGACGGGCAGGATGGTGGCGTGCGGCGCACCTCCACGGCCCTCCATGTCGCACAGCCCCGTCAGCGACTGCAGGTTGAGGTCGTGCCCTGCGAGTGCGCGGCGAGGGCCGGTCTGACCGAACGCGCTGATCCGGCAGTAGACCAGGCGGGGGTTTCGGGCGTGCGCCAGCTCGGGACCACATCCCAGTCGCTCGGTGACGCCGGGCCGGAACCCCTCGACGAGCACGTCCGCCCAGTCGATCAGCGCGTGGAGGTCGTCGGTGGACGACGGGTCGCGGAGATCGAGGACGACCGAGCGTTTGCCCCGGTTGAGGCGGTCGAACAGCGGACCCATGTGCCGTGCGGGGTCGCCGCGTGGAGGCTCGAGCTTGACCACATCGGCGCCGAGGCCGGCGAGCACGGCGGTGGCATAGGGGCCAGGCAGGTTCAGGGTGAGGTCGAGGACCTTCAGCCCGGAGAGCGGCCCCTGTGATCCGCTCACTTCCCTGCCAGCTTCTTGGTGCACGCCCGGTCGTCGATGCGGTCGCAGACCATCTTCAGCGCGTCGATCGTCGGCTGGTGGGTGGGCTCGGCCTGCAAGGCCTGCAGCAGCAGATCGCGGCCGGTCCCCATCTTCTCGCGGATCTGCGCTTCGAGCTCCTTGTACTCCTTCTTCCAGCGCTTCAGCCCCTCCTGCTGCTCCTGCAGCGGGGTGGTCTGGTTCACCCACCACACCCCGGCGACGTAGGGCGCCAGGTGGTCGGACGGATCGAGGCCCATCGCGGTCTGCAGGTGCGACAGCCCTTCGTCGGACTCGCCCAGCGCGAGCAGCACCTGCCCGAGCTTCACCCGCACGCTGTAGTTCGCGGGGTCCCGCTTCACGAAGTCCTCCAGCAGGGGCTTCTGGAGGCTCTCGCTGCCTTCGACCCGATCCAGGACGGCCAGTCGCTCCTGGAGCACGACCGTGGTGGCGGACTCGTGCCGGGACAACAGGGTGTCGGCGTCGGATCCCAGCGAGGAGCGATCGGCCTCGACTCGCTTCGCGATGGCGTCGAGCTCGGCCTGAACGGCGTCGAGCCGCTGCATCATGGGGTCGGTGGCCTCGTCGATCGACAGAGAAGCGGTCTCGATGGCGGGGAGGAGAAGCCCGGGGTCGGTGACCTTCTTCGCGCTCGAGGCCGCCAACAGGTCCCGTTCCAGCGCGCGTGCAGCGGACACATCTCCGATCTCGGCGGCACACCCGAGTGCTGCGGACAGGATCTCGGGCTGGCTGTGGCGGTCGTGATGCGGGACCACCGTCGCGCAGTAGCGGGGCTCGCTCCGAACGGCGAGCGCGCGGGCTTGGCGGGTGAGCTCGACGATCTCGGTGATGGCGTCTCGAAGGCGGAACTCCCACGGCGCATCGGGGTCGAGCATCCCCAGCGCCGCGAAGTCCTCGTGCGCGTCGCCCAGGCTGCGCATGCGCACGGAGTCGTCGGGATGGTTGGCGATGGTGTTGATGCGCGCCCACCGCGCCTGGATGGCGTGCTTGTCCTTCAGGTCGCCCTCGATGGCCTGATCGAGGAGCCGAAGCGCGGTCTCGTAGTCGTTGGCGTCGCGCGCCTTGAGTCCGGCCTTCATGTCCTTCTTGGGGTTGGCGGACGCGGTGGGGAGTGCGGTGACGAGTGCGGTCAGGATGACGGGCAACCACATGGAGTCGGGGTCCTTTTGCGCAGGCGCTCGGTCAGAGCTGGAAGACGAGGGGAAGGTGGGCCCAGGGCACACACACGAGAGCGGTCCCGGCCAGGACACCCGCAGTGACGGGATGGTCGAGCCAGGATCCGGGTGCTGGGGTGCGGGGCCCGAAGGTCAACACCATCACACCCATGCCCACGGCCAGCAACCCGGAGGCGTCGGCCTCGATTCCGAACCGTCCACACGCGCCGTCGAACATCCACGCAGCGCGTCTGGGAGTGGGACTGCCCGCCAGCAGGGCCGCCAGTCCACCTGCGGCGACGAGCAGGGGAGCGCCCAGCACCCGACCGACCCACGGGTGAAGTGCGGCCGCCAGCAACAGGACCGCCGCAGCGCCCATCCACAGCGGGTCGATCGCGAGCACGCCGAAGAAGAGGCCGGCAGCGACGAGTCGAGAGCGGGGGGGGCTGGAAAGGGCGGCGAGCAGGGCGGCGAATCCCGGGGCCACCCGCCGGACCGCCTCGAGAGGACCCTCAGGAACGCCAGGGAGAAAGGGGGCAGGAGCTTCGTCCAGGTGTCGACCGGCCCAGGCGAGCGTACCGAGCGTGAGGTGCCAGAGGCCGGCCAGCTCGAAGACGACCCGCACGCAGAACCCGACCAGGGCGGCGAGCACGGACACCATGCCGATCGGCCCGTGCCCGTCGAAGGCATCGCTGGTCCAGGTCGCAAAACCCCCGGCGACCACGAGGATCTCGAACAGGCCGAGCGCGACGAGACCGGTACCGGAAGCGCTTCGGGGGCTCCGGATGGGGATCCGGGCCGGGAGCAGGGGCCCGCCTGCGATGCGCGTCGGCCAGAACGTCCGGGCGAGCAGGGTCGGGATCGGGGTGTCGGGGGGCAGTCGCAGGATCTGCAGTCCGAAGGCGGCGAGCCCGACCACTCCCCATCCTTCGCCTGCCGTGCGAACGGCGACCATCGACAGGCCGTGGACCGCCACCCACGCCAGGCGACCCGTGCGACCGCTGGAGCGCAGCAGCAGGGCGGTCCCGAGCGACAGCCCCATCGCAACCGCGGTCGCCGGCCATCCGATCACGCGTCAGTCCGAAGAATGCGTGGTGCTCGGAAGGGGGCGATCGAGCACGTCGAGCAGAGGACCCGAACGCTGGAGGCGTGTCCACGCTGCGAGAGCGGGTGCGAACCGGTGCAGCGCGCCGTCGGCCCAGGCGCACAGCGCGGCTCCCCTCAAGGTGTCGAGGGCGATCCGCTCCGGAGGGCGGGGGGCGAGGTCCATCGCCACCATGCGCTTGGCGACCTCGAGGGCGTGGAACGCGCTGTCCTCGGGCAGATCCCACGGACGGTTCCAGAACTGATCGGCCGAGCGGAGGCGGGTGAGATGGCGAAGTCGCGCCCGCAGGCCCGGGGCGGCGGACGGATGGAGAAGGGCGTCGAGGACGTCTGCGTGGTGCAGCTCCACCCAGGTGCGGATGGGGGCGGGAGGACGGGGAGTGACCGGGGCACTGCGTCCGGTGAGTCGCGCCAGCGCGTGCTCGATCGAGGTGTGGATCGGCAGGTCGTCGGGGGTGGCGGCGGGGGGCGGATCGGTGACGGGCTGACCCCGGCTGGAGAGGAATCCGGTGAGGCAGCCGGGGTCGATCCCGACGGCTCCATCTGGCAGGTGAACGCGCGGAAACGTCCTGCACGACAGGGGTTTTGCGGCTTCGCCGAACGTGACGTGCAGGCTGCAGCGGTTGTCCTGGTCGAGGAACACGCAGCGCCCGCCATGGGTGCGGGTGCGCTCGCCGCTCAGGGGGGATTCGATACCGAGCAGACGGGCATTCGAGAGCAGGGCGGTGCGTTCACCCGCCTGGACGGGTGCACCTGGACCCTGGCAGGACCCACCGCAGCGGTAGCAGGTGTGCTGCATGCGCGCGGAGCCTACTACAGCCCGGAGGATTCGCCGACGTGGAGGGGCGGCGTGCCAGGGCGGGATAGGGGGCCGACCGGAGGTGACGGTGATGGTTGGGATGCGTGGGTCGGCGATGGCCGGCGTGGTGCTGGGGATGCTGGTCGGTCCGCTGATGCTGGACGGCTGCAAGAAGTTCCCCAACCTCGGGAAGGTGCAGGACTACCTGCCGAAGGTGCGGTTCGACAAGATGCGGGTCGACGGCGTGAACTTCCAGAAGGTCGACGCGTCCTTCGACTTCGACGTGCAGAATCCCTACCCGGTCGACATGCGGCTGCTGTCGTTCAACTGGGACCTGGATCTGGAGGGCTCCGACTTCCTGACCGGCCGCTCGGACGATGGGATGGCCCTGAAGAAGCAGAACACGGTCAAGGTGTCGATGCCCGCCACCCTTCGCTTCGCCGACATGTTGAGCACGGCGGGCAACCTGAAGGGCCGCGACGACGTGGGGTTCCGCATCGCGGGGGACTTCGGGGTGAACACGCCCATCGGCAAGATCGACGTCCCGTTCGACCAGACCGGCAAGATCCCGGTCCTCAAGGTCCCGAAGATCGAGCCGAAGGCGATTCGCGTCGCGCAGTTCAAGCCGCTGCAGAACCGCGCCACCCTGGAGCTCGACCTCGGGGTGACGAACAACGCGAAGTCGGATGCCTACCAGATGAAGGACTTCGGCTACGCGGTGAAGCTGGGCAACAAGGAAGTCGTGTCCGGCGCGCTCGCGCAGCTCTCGGTCGACCCCGGCTCGACGAAGACGCGCACGATTCCGATCGAGCTCAACCTGCTGCAGCTCGGCACGCAGGTGGTCACGGCCATCCAGCAGAACAAGCCCGTGGACGTGGGCTTTGCAGCGGGCCTGAAGGTGCAGACGCCGCTCGGCGCGATTCCGTTGAACGTCGACGAGGTGACGAACCTGCGCATCCAGTGATGGACGCGAGGGGGGTTCGTCGTTGATTCGCGGCCGGACGTCCTGTAAACCCGGGTCTGGAGGAGGCCGTGGTGCGTGTGAGAGCCCTGTTGCTGATCGGTGTGCTCGCGGGCTGCGATGCCGGGACCGGCGTGGACGATGCGGACCTCGATGCGGATGTCGACACCGACACCGACACGGACTCCGACAGTGATTCCGACACCGATGCCGATGCAGACAGCGATGCGGACACGGATGCGGACGCGGACACCGATGCCGACACGGACTCCGACACGGATGTGGACACCGCCCCCACGGGGGACACGGCGGTCGACACGGACACGGACACGGACACGGACACGGACACGGACATGGACACCGGGGGCCAGCCGGTCTCGGGGATGCTCCGGCTGAACGAGCTGCTCGCCGATCCCGCCTCGCCCGTCTCCCTCGGAGATGCCAACTGCGATGGGACCCGCGACGCGGCGGAGGACGAGTTCATCGAGGTGGTGAACATCGACTCGGTGGCGATCGATCTGTCGGGCGCGACGGTGTCGGATGCCACGGACGTCCGCCATGTGGTGCCGGCCGGGACGGTGCTGCCGCCGGGAGGTACGCTCCTGGTGTTCGGGGGCGGCACGCCGACCTTCGACGGGACCGGAGACCCCGACTGGTGCGGTCCACTTCCCGCCGGCGTGCAGCTGCAGACCGCGTCGACCGGGCTGTTGGGCCTCACGAACACGGGCGACACCGTCACCTTGATGGCGTCGGACGGCTCGGTGCTCCAGAGCGTGACCTTCGGGGCGAACGGGAGCGCCGATCAGAGCCTGGTCCGCAACCCCGAGCTCACGCTGCAGCCGCTGGTTCCGCACCTCATCCTGTACGACGACCCGATGTCTCCGGGGCGCCGGGGAGATGGAACGCCCCTGGGAACCGTGGTGGTCCCGGACACCGGGGACACCGCGGACACGGACACGGACACCGACGCCCCCCCCGACGACACGGGTGCGACGGCGACGGCGGACACGGGAACCCCCGCAGACACGGGTGCTTCGACGGGTGAGACCGCGGATACCGCCACCGAGACGGGGGCTGCGACCGGGGACACCGCGGCGGGCGACACCGCCGACACCTCCGAGACGGGGAACTGATGGGACCGTTGACCTGGCTCCTGGGCGGACTCGCTCTTGCACAGGCCCCACCAGACAGCGGCTTCGACGCACACGGGTTCGTCCTGGCTGCCCACGATGCCGACGCCCGGGATCCCCTGGTGGTCGCGCGGCCTGGTCGGTTCGACGCCCAGAGCTGGTTCGCGGGCGGTGTGCTGGAGTACGCGAGCCAACCCCTGGTGTTCGCGACGCCCGATGGCGATGTGGTCGAGCTCGACGACGTGGTCGGGCTGAACGCCTCGATCGGCTACGCCCCGCACGAACGGGTCCGTCTGGACATCGCGATGCCGCTGTTCTTCACGGCCATGGGCGAGGAGGGGCCGCTCGGTGCCGGGCTGGGCGACATCCGTGCGTCTGCGCTCCTGGGCCTGGTGGCGCCTTCGGAAGACGATGGGGGGCTGGGGCTGGGGTTCGTGCTGCACGCCGACGTCCCGACCGGCCGACCCGAGGCCTACCTCGGCCAGTACACGGTCGCGGGCGGGGTGGGCATCGCCGCCACCGTCGAGACCCCTCGGCTCACCCTGTCGGCGACCGCATCCAGCGAGCTCCGCCCCAACACCCCTCCCGACGAACGGCCCGCTCCGACGCGCGGAGGGGACGCCTTCGCCTGGGGTACGGGGCTCGGCTACCTCATCGGCGAACGCACGGGGATGACCCTCGAAGTCCACGGCGAGGTCCCGGTCGACCCCGCTGTCCGAACAGCCCTCGGCACCCGCACCGAAGCGCTGCTGTCCTTCAAGACGGTCCGCGAGGACGGGGGCTTTCTCACCACGGGTCTCGGAACCGCCCTGTCCCGCGGGGCCGGGAGCTCTCCCCTGCGCCTGGTGGTCGGCGGAGGGTACGGCGATCCGGATGGTCCGTTCCAGGACCTCGACGCCGACGGAATCGAAGACGACGACGATGCGTGTCCGGAAGTCGCCGAGACCTTCAACGGGTTCCAGGACGAAGATGGCTGTCGCGACGCACTCCCGACGCTGACCGTGCGCGCGGTGGGCCCCGATGGTGCGCGCCTGGCCGGAGCCGCGGTGGCGGTCCGCGGGCCCGTGGTGAAGGACGCCATCGGCGAGCTCGTGATCGACGGAGACCAGGTGGTGCCGGGCTCGGAGTGGGAGGTGCTCGGCAAGCAGGGGAACTGCCTGATGGGCGAGACCTCGGTCACCGTGGGGCCAGCGGATGTGATGGTCGACGTGCCCCTGGAGCCCGTGCGCGACAGCTCTCTCGAGATCGAGGTCGTCGATCCCGAAGGCGAGCCCGTGGAGGGCGCGGTGGTCCAGATCCGGGTCGACGAGGCCGCGTGTGCACCGCAAGAGCCCATCGCGCTCGAAGCCGGCAGCGGCTCGATTCCCCTCGGCGTCGGCACCCATCGGGTCGTGGTCACCGCACCCGAGCTGTCGACCGTTCAGGAGGTCCTCGAGGTCGAGCGCGACACCCGCAACACGCTGAAGGTGACGCTCCAGCCCACCAAGGTGGTGGTCGAAGCCGACCGGATCCAGATCCTCGAGAAGGTGTACTTCGAGACCGGCGAGGCCTCGATCCTGGAGCGCTCGCACGGTCTGCTCGACGAGATCGCCGCCGTGATCGTGCGCGAGTCGCTCAGGGTCGCCGTCCAGGGCCACACCGACGATCGCGGAGCCGAGGACGCCAACCTCGACCTGTCGACCCGACGCGCTGAGGCGGTGCGCGACTACCTCGTCACAGCAGGGGTCTCGGAGGACCGACTCACGGCCGAGGGCTTCGGGGAAGGCGATCCGCTGGTGCCGAACACGAACACCACGAACCGCACGAAGAACCGCCGCGTGGAGTTCGTGGTGCTGCCGGAGTCGCCCGATGCAGAGCAGGGTGACGAGCCGCCAGCCGAGGACGAGGCCGAGTAGCCTGGAATCAGCACCCCTGGGGAGCGTCAGCCGTCAGCCGTGATTCCTGGGAAGAAGCCGCCTGGGTGGGGCCGAGGAGGCTTCAGGCTGCAGGCTGCAGGACATGACCCCAGCGGGTGTCGACAGAGTCACCATTCCACCGGATAGCAAAGCTTCAACCCTACCTATCGAGCGCAATCGGGATCGCCGACATGGCCGTGGTCAGCAGCCCTGAAGCCTGTAGCCCGTAGCCTGAAGCCTGGTTCGACCGTGCAGTGAGGGTTTCTTCCCAGGAGTCACCGTTGACCGCTCGCGATGGATCAGCGGCATACCTAGGGTTTTTTCTTCGCCCTCTTCACGGATGTGCGCTTCTTTCGACGGGTTCCCGGCCCGGTCTTCTTGATCTCCTCGAGCTCGCCGACGGTCTTCGGCCAGTCCTTCTTGAGCAGCGTCGACAGCGCCCGGTCGGCCAGCAGCTTGCCGCCGGTCTGGCAGGTGGGGCAGTAGTTGGTCTCGTTCTCGGCGTAGACGATGCGCTGGACGTCGGTTCCGCACCGCGGGCAGGGCTTGCCGTACTTGCCGTGGACCGCCATCTCCTTGCGGAACGCGGTGACCTTGTCGGGAAACCCGTCGCCGACCTCTTCGCGGGTGCGCTCGGTCCACTCGGTCAGCACGTCACGGCAAGCCGTGAGCAGGCGCTCCACTTCGTCGTCGTCGAGCTTGTCGCTCATGGTGATGGGCGACAGCTTCGCCTTCCACAGGATCTCGTCGCTGTAGGCGTTGCCGATCCCATCGAAGTAGCGGGGGTCGGTGAGGCTGCGCTTCAGGGTGTGTCGCTCGTCGCGGAGGATGGCTCCGAACGCTTCGGGGGTCGCGGCATAGACGTCCATCCCGCCGCGATCGAACTCCTGCAGCGCGTCGCGTCCGCGGATGAGGTGCAGGCTGGCGCGCTTCTTCTTGCTGGCTTCGGTGAACAGCAGGGTGCCGTTGTCGAAGTCCAGCAGGGCGACGGCGTTGCGTGCGGTGCGCTTGGCGCCGTCGGGACGCCAGCGGAGGCGGCCGGCGATCATCAGGTGGATGACGAGGAACAGCGGCTCTGCGTCGGGGCTGCTCGATGCCCCGGGTTCTTCGAGCTCGAAGATGATGCGCTTGCCGAGCCGGTGGATGGCGGCGACCACCGCGCCCTTCACGAGCGCGATCGGCGGCTCGACCGTTCGCAGGAGGAACGGACTGGCCAGGCGCACGCCCACCATCTCGTGCCCCCCGACCAGCGCTTCGAGCCGCTCCACGTAGATGGTGACGTCGGGCAGCTCGGGCATGGGGCGGGCCTCGAGGGGTCAGGTCAGGAGTTGAGCTTCTGGCCGAACCGCTTGGCGATGGCGAGGGTGAACCCGATGGCCTTCTGCACGTCGGCATCCATCAGCGCGCCGAGCTGTGCGAACACGCCTGCGGGCTTGAAGCCGGCAGACCTGGTCTCGACCAGCGCCGTGGTGGCCTTGTCGGCGACGTCGACGGTCTGGGCGAGCTTGGGCGCGACCGCTGCACCCTTGTCGATCAGGATGTCGAGGGTTCCGTCTTCCTCGAGCTGGTCGACGATGTCGAGGGTGCGGTGGAGCAGCGCCTGCTTGGCGAGCAAGCGCTCGAGGGTGGCCATGGACTCGGGCTTGGCGGCCTCGGCGGCGATCTCGGCCCCTCTCAGGCCCGCCTGGATGGGGTCGATGCCCCGCTCCTCTGCGGCGTTGAACGCGAACGTGGCCGAAGACCCCGCGAGCTCGACGAACGTGGGGATCTTCTCCTGGATGGCGTCGATGCCGTCGGTCGTCCTCTGGATGCGATCGAGACGGGCTTCGAGCTGGTCGAGACGCTGCAACACCTGGTTCAGCAGCTCTGCGGTTCCTGGCTCGCTCATCGATGCTCCTTGTCGTCCGGACGCTGTAGGGGGCGCGTGAGGCAGGCCCCCTATCAAGGCCGTTCGTGGATGTCGTGCAGTCGGTCGTGATGCACGAGCAGGCTGCCATCGTCCCGCGTGACGATCATGTCGCGGTAGTGGTAGCCGAACCGGATCTCGTGCGGGGTGTAGACCCGCTGCGCGTGCACGGTCTGGGAGAAGGTGTCGTCGAGGCCGGTGAAGTTGACGATGAGCCCGACCATGCGTCGGTGGACGTTCTCGGCCGTGAGCCCGTGCAGCGGACTGTCCTCGTCGAGGGGGTGCAGCACGGTCCACGACATGGTGAACACGGGGGTCTGGTTGCGCTCGAGGTTCAGGTCGATGACCCGGCGCATCCGGTCGCCCTCGCGGGTGGTGTGCTCGATCAGCACCACGATCTGCACCCGGGCGTCGACCACCTGATTGCGTCGCTCGTTGCTCATCCGCATCTGCAGCACGGGCTGACCGTCCCGCTCGTTCACGACGGCGACCTGCGCGAACCCGACCCGGGCCACGGGCCGCGAGAACTTGGCGAACAGCAGCCCGGTGGTGACGGCGACGCCGATGAGTCCGAGGAAGGCCTCGAGGATGCTGACGACGTTGGCGTAGGGCGTGGTCGGGCTCATCGCGCCGTAGCCGATGCCCGACATGGTCTGCACGCTGAACGCGAAGGCCTGCAGGAAGCTGCTGGGGTCTTCGGCGCCGTAGCAGTCGCCCCCGAGCATGTACAGGGCTGCGAACACGCCGTTGAACAGCAGGTAGGAGACGGACACGGCCCCGATGAACTGGGTCCAGCTCATCCCGATCACCGAGTGGTAGAGATCGCTGAACGGGTGGCTCACGAACCCCTTGTGGACGATGAACGGCATGCCGTTGTCCTGCCGACGGGTCGGCCGAGACGTGGGGTCGGTCGGAGTCTCGCGAGGAGTGGCCACGGCGACCCGTAGCAGCGATACACTGAAGGTGCGAGCGTTCCGTGCGTCTCACGCATGGACTCAGAATGGGGAACACATGACCAAGCACGCGACGACCCTCACCCGCCTCGGCTTGATCGGGCTGCTGGCCTTCAGCACGGGCTGCGACGAGTACAGCGTCACCGAGTGGCTCGACTTCCGGGACTACTTCGTGAAGCTCGATCCGACCGGAGCCACGGTGGCCGACATCACCTCGGAGCTCTCTCAGGTCCAGGGCTTCGAGTTCGAGCCGATCCACCAGTACGACCGGGCGAACAAGGGCTTCTCGATGTTCGTGCCCATCCCCATCGCCAAGGAGCTCGAGGTCCGCGAGCGGGTGGAGTTCGTCCAGGAGGTGCCGTCGGATGGCTACGTGCCGCCCGACGAGACCGAGGACCGCATCGACGTCGACGACCCGATCACGGTCGATCCCGACGAGATCCCGGAGTCCATCGAGCGCATCGGGGGGCCGTGGGTCGATGGGGGGCTCGGCGGCATCGAGGTCGCGGTGATCGACACCGGCGTCGACAGCTTCCATCGCGATCTGAACGTCGTGGCCGAGTTCGATGCCGTGGCGCTGAGCGGCGGCACTCCCGCCGAAGGCAACGACCCCAACGGCCACGGAACCCACTGTGCCGGCACCATCGGAGCCATCTCGAACGGCGAGGGCGTGGTGGGCGTGGCCCCGGGGGTCCCGATCCACGCCGTGCGGGTTCTCGACGGCAACGGCAGTGGTCTGTGGACCGACATCATGGCCGGGGTCGAGTACGTGCTCGAACGCCCCGAGATCCGCGTGGTGAACATGTCGCTCGGCGGCGCCGGAGACCCCGACCTGCCCAACGACGAGCTCCGTGACGCGCTGCAGGCCCTCGAAGACGCCGGTGTGATCGTGGTCATCGCAGCGGGCAACGACACCGCCGACACTGCCGGATTCGTTCCCGCCGGGTACGACATCGGGGTGGTGGTCAGCGCCTACAACGCGTCGGGCGGGCAGGATCGGGGCTTCGCCAGCTTCAGCAACTACGGCAGCGCGGTCGACATCGCCGCACCGGGCGTCGACATCACGTCCACCTGGCCGGGCAACGGCTACAGCGACCTGTCGGGGACGTCCATGGCCACGCCGGCCGTCGCCGGGGTCGCGGCCGCCTGGTTGGTCGCGAATCCCGAGGGCACGCCGGACCAGTTCCGTCGTCAGCTGCGGAACAACGGCGAGAACGACTACCAGGGGCAGGGCGGCGACCACCCCGAGCCTCTCGCGGATGCGGCTGCCGTCTGGCAGTGACCGAGCGTCCCCTCCACCTGGCGCTGTTCAGTAGAGGATGCCGTCCCGCACGGGCTCGGGGTCGGGCACGTCCGGGTGGCCGATGCGCTGCTTGAGGTCGATCTCGATCACCTTGCACAGCGCCATCAGGGGCAGGTCGTTGGGGTCTTCCTCGAAGGGGTCTTCGATCTGGGACCCCACCATGTCGAGCCCCAGGAACGCGAAGCTGACCATGGCCACGACGATGGGCGTGTACAGGCCTACCTGGTCGATCACCCCGAAGGGCAGCGCCAGGCAGTAGATGCCGACGATGCGGTGGGTGAGCATCGTGTAGGCGATGGGGACGGGCGTGTTCTTGATGCGCTCGCAGCCGCCCTGGATGTCGCTGAACCGCTCCAGCGAGCGCTCGAAGATCTCCAGATGGTAGGTCTCGATACGACCGGCCTTCCAGTGGTCGCGCAGCATCTGCCCCGTGCGGTGCAGGATGGCGTTCGGCACGTTGGCCTGGCGTTGGAGGACGTCGACCTCCTCCTGGCCGAGGTAGGGCACCAGCTCGTCGATGCGGTCCATCTGCTTGCGGAGGTGCAGTCGGAGCGCGTGGGTGAACGCCACGGTCCGAACCACCAGCTCTTCCTGCTCGGGGCTGGCGGGTTTGCCGCCCAGGGGCTCGCCCGCGAGCAGCGTGCAGCACTGGCGGGTGAAGCTGCGCGTCTGGTTGATCAGCGCGCCCCACAGCTTCCGGGCCTCCCACCAGCGGTCGTAGCAGGCGTTGTTGCGGAACCCGAGGAAGATCGACAGCGCCAGGCCGATCAGGCTGAACGGGACCGTCGTGATGGACGACCGGCCCTCCTCGATGAGCTCGGGCTCCATCCAGGTGATGAGCGAGCTGTAGATCAGCAGGAACAGCAGGTAGGGCCAGACCGACCCCAGTGCGCTGCCTCGCAACAGGAAGATGGTTCCGGGGAACGAGCGCGTGGGCCGTACGAGCAAATCCGCCTCCAGGGCGGGAGGCTATCGCACGCGGCGCCGACGCACGAACAGACCCGCCACGAGGCTCAGCATCGCGAGCGGCCCCATGGGCGAGCCCTGTGAGGAGCAGCCGCAGTCGCCCTTGGGGTCGGTGTCGGTGTCGGTGTCCTCGCCTTCGGGAAGGTCGGCCCCCGAGCAGTCCTCGTCGATGCCGTTGCCCGCGACCTCGGCCGCAGCCGGGTTCACGTCGGGGTCGGTGTCGTCGCAGTCCCGGGAGTCGTTGACGTAGCCGTCGGGCTGGCTGCAGGCGCCGAGCTCGGACAGCGGGTTGCCGAAGTTGTCGCCGTCGGCGTCCTCGAAGTAGAACTGGACCCCATCGGCACCGGGGCCGTCGATGGTTCCGTCGCAGTCGTTGTCGACGCCGTCGCAGATCTCGGCACGCCCGGGGTGGCTGACGTTGTTGTTGTCGTCGCAGTCGCCCCCGACCGGCACGTGACCGATGGGCGGATCGCAGGCGATCTCGGTGTCGTCGTCGTCGCCGTACAGGTCGTCGTCGACGTCGGCGTACCAGACCACGGCATCTGCGGCGTCCGGCTCGTCGATGTCGCCATCGCAGTCGTTGTCGACGTTGTCGCAGAACTCGTCGTTGCCGGGGAACTGGTTGTCGTTGTTGTCGTTGCAGTCGCCTCCGTCCACGGACGCGAAGTTCGGCTCGGCGCAGGCCTGGATCTCGAAGTCGGTGTCGCCGAACCCGTCGCCGTCGCTGTCCAGGTAGTAGGTCTGGCCGTCGACCGGATCGTCGTCGATGTCGCCGTCGCAGTTCTCGTCGACGCCATCACAGGTCTCGTCGGCGTCGGGGTTGATGTCCGCGTTGTCGTCGTCGCAGTCCGAGTCGTCCTCGAGCAGCCCGGAGAGCGGCGTGCAGCTGCCGATGGGCTCGGCGTTCGCGTCGCCGTACCCGTCGGAGTCGTTGTCGGGGAAGTACACGGGCTCGATGGGATCGACATCGGTGGTGCCGTCGCAGTCGTTGTCGATGCCGTCACAGACCTCGGGAGCACCGGGGCTCAGGTCGGGGTTCGTGTCGTCGCAGTCGCCGCCGAGCGGAGAGTGATCGAGGGGCGCCAGACACTGGACGACCTCCAATCCGTCGACGCCGTAGCCGTCGTGGTCGGCATCGGGGTACCAGGCGGGCGCGTTGTCGGCGTTGATGTCGACTTCGCCGTCGCAGTCGTTGTCGAGGGTGTCGCAGGTCTCGGTGGCGTCGGGATTGACGGCCGCGAACGTGTCGTCGCAGTCGCCGTCCACCGACGTGTACCCGGAGGGTGCGGTGCACGCGAGGATGTTGGTGGCCTCGTCGTCGATGCCGAACCCGTCGAAGTCGGCGTCGAGGAAGAACTCCACCGCGTCGTCGGCGTCGTTGTCCTCGAGGCCGTCGCAGTTGTTGTCGATCCCGTCGCACACCTCGGTGGCGGCGGGATTGATGGTGTCGTCCATGTCGTTGCAGTCGGTGTCGTTGTCGACTGCGGTGGGGGAGGGCTGGTCGCACTGGATGGGGAAGCCGGCGTCGACCGAGCCGAAGCCGTCTCCGTCGTTGTCTTCGAACCAGTTGGTCGCGGGGTTCTCGTCGAGCTCGCCATCGCAGTCGTCGTCGAAGCCGTTGCAGACGTCCGGGGCGTCGGGGTTGCTGTCCGGGTTGTCGTCATCGCAGTCGTTCAGCGCGATGAAGCCGTCGCCGTCGTTGTCGAGGTACAGCGCGACGTCCGCGTCCGGTCCGCCCGAGATGCCGATGTCGGTCAGCGAGCTGTTCACGTCGTTGTTGTTGGGGCCGACATCCAGCAGCTCGCTCCCGATGGCGGGGTAGAGCCGGGTGTCTTCACAGGTGGATCCCGGATGGTTGTTGACCACGGGGAACATGGTGATCGAGACCGTGTCCGTCGGGGTGATCGCGGAGTAGATGCCCGCGAGCCCACCTGGGGTGTTGTTTGCGAAGGCGCCGTAGCTGAACGCCAGGTTGCCCGTGCCCGTCCCGTCGACCACCGTGCCGTCGGTCTCGAGAGCCGCCACGTACGACACGTCGGTGAACCCGATGTCTTCGAGCTGCGCGACACCGCCCGCGTTGTTCACGAAGGTGGAGAAGCCGAGCTCGAGGGAGTCGAAGTCCGACAGGTGCAGGACGCCACCGGTCTGGCCGGCGTTGTCGCTCGCACCCTGGTTGAGCAGGGTGGCCACGGCTCCGGATTCTCCGGATGCACGGATTGCACCCCCGAGACCGGGCGTTCCGGCGCTGTTGCCGCACCAGTCGTTGCGCTCCATGTAGAGCTCGGTGAGCCCGGCTGCGTGGACACCGCCGCCATCGTCGGCCTGGTTGCGGAAGAACGCCGAGTCCCGCACGTCGAGGACGGCCGACCCGCCGATGTTGTGGACCGCACCACCGGTCGCGCTGGCGTTGTCGGTGAACAGGCTGAAGCCGATCTGCGCGCCGCCGGTGAGGTGCAGGGCTCCGCCCGCTCCGCCGCTGGTGTTGTTCACGGCCGTGACGGTGTCGACGACGGTGTTGGACGCCTCGATCCAGGCTCCTGCCGCGTCGGTGCCGGCCGTGTTGTCGGTGAGGTCGACCTCTTCGAGGGTGACGGCGCCCGTGGTGGTGAGGTGCAGTGCTCCGGCGTCTTCGGTGGCGTCGTGCAGGTCGAACGAGGTGGTGGTGATGTCGGCGCTGGTGCCTTCGAAGAACACCCCGGCGCGCACGCTGTCGTTGTCGCTGAACGTGGTGGCGGTCAGGACCAGGGTGTCGTGCCGGGCCACGAACGCACCACCGAGGCCTTCCATCCCATCGGGCGTGCTGCCGCCGCCGATGGCCATGTTGCCGGAGATGTCGGACGTGGAGCGGATCCGGAACTGCTCGGTGGCGGTGTCCTGATCGAACCAACCCGCACCGCCCGCTGCGGCGACGCAGTTCGTGATGGCGACGTTGTCGAAGTCGACCTGGTGGCCGAGCCCGTAGACGCCACCGCCGAGCTCGGAGGCCACACCGGCATCGAGCACCGAGCTGGAGATCTCGAGATCGTGGGCATCCGTGCTGGTGCTGTAGACGATGCCGCCGTTGGTGGCGGTGCCGTCGATCAGGGTGGAGTCGTCGATCGAGACATCGCTGTCGACGGCCCAGATGAAGCCGCCATCGCCCGTGGCTTCGCCGCCTTCGAGCATCAGGTCGGTGAGGGAGACGGTGCCGCTGCCGCCCGCCGGCGGGACGACGGCGATGAAGCCGCCTTCGGTGGCGCTGGAGCCGACGCCCGTGAGCCCGTTGACGTTCACCAGGGTGGTGTTCTGGGCGTAGAGGAAGCCGCCGGGGCCGTCGCTGGCCATGCCGTTCGCGACGACGTCCTCGACGAACACGATCTGCGCGTCGACGTGCATCGCCCGGTTCATGTTGGACGCGGCGAAGGTGACGTTCTCGACCCGGAGCACGCTGGCGCCCGGCTCGGTGCGGATCACCGAGCCCGAGGTGGTCAGGGTGTTCTGGAGGATGACCTCTTCGTCCTGGACCCCGCGGATGGTGAGGTTGGCGAAGGGCACGAGGATGTCCTCGTCGTACGTTCCGGCGGAGACCAGGATGGTGTCGCCGGACGCCCCGGCGTCGATGGCCTCCTGGATGGTCGCGTGGTCGGCCGGGACCGCGAGGGTGGCCGCGAGCACGGGCGAGGGGAACAACAGGGCGAGGGCGAGACTACGCATGCAGGACTCCAGACCGTCGCACCTTAGCCGGGCTTGCGGTCGGTCGCGAGGGCGACTGTCCGTGAGAGCGCCTCACTGGCTCCCGAGCCGTTGGTCACCACCCGTAGACGGCGTCGATGTCGGGCCCGTCGCTGATGGGGTCGGCCGGGTAGGGCTGGCCGGTCGTGGGATCGGTGTACGCCGTCGCGGGCTCCAGGCGGACGAAGCGTACGCCGGTCTCGACAACCCCCGCCGTGGCGGGCGATTCGGGAAGAGAAGCCAGGTCGAACCCGTCTCCGCCGGCCGCTTCACGGTCCGATGCCGCGATGGGCTCGGGGGCGTCTTCGTTGTCGTCTTCGTTGTCGTCTTCGTTCAGCAGCACCGGCGTGATGCCCGCGAACCCCACCCAGTGCGTGGGGTCGGCGGACCAGCGCGTGGGATCGGGGGCGTCGTAGTGGTGCGGGAACACCGCCCAGGCCTCGCCGTCTGCCGAGACCGAGACCACCACGGGGTCCATGAACCGCTGCTCCCGCCCCTCGCTGTCCGGCTCGATGGTGAAGGGGTTCTCGAACACCGCCAGGTCGTCGCCAGGGCCGTCCATCACGGGTCGGTCGAAGCGCAGCACCAGGTCGGGCCGACCGCGGTCGGGGTCGATGCTGTACACATCCGTCCCGCCGGCACAGCAGCCCGCGCCACGGGCCCCGTTCGCAGCCAGCGAGGGGTCGCCGTACAACCCGTCGTCGGCCACGGCCGAGATCACCGTGTCGGCCCAGGGAGTGGCCGAGCAGCCCCCCCAGAGCCCTACGCCGAGCAGAAGCGCAGCACCGGTGGACGACCGGCTCAATTCGCGATCAGCTGCGACCAGGGGAACCCGTTGCAGCCCTCGGCGAGGTCGGAGCCGTCGGAGGGCGTGGCAGGGTTGAGGGCATCGTCTTCGGTCGCGCCGTCGAACACGGTCTGGCAGAAGTACAGGTCGTCGCCGTCGGTGGTCCAGTCCATACGCGACCACAGGTCGGCCGAGAAGTCGTTGTCGCTGTCGTTCTGGGCGACGACCCACATCCCAGGGTTGTCGTACTGGGAGATGTTGAAGACGCCCACCCCATCCATCGTCCAGACGGTCTCGGTGATGGCGTGCGACCCGCCGAAGTCGTCGGTGTAGTCGCCAGCGATGGCGAGTCCGGTGTCATCGGTGTCGGCATCCGTGTCGTCGGTGTCGACATCCGTCTCGGTGGGCGGATCGGACGGACATCCGGTGAGGATGGCGAGAGCGAGCAGTGCTGAGGCAGTGCGGAACGTGAACATGTCGGGTCTCCAAGGAGAACCCGGATCGACAGGGGAGCGGAAGCGGACGGACCACGATGGACGTGCGGACCACTTCGTTTCCACCATCCCAGACCCGGGGATGTGTGTGGACTGCGCAGTGGTCGGTCTCCCGGCTCACGGTCGTCTGGCCCGTTCCCCTTCCCGCGACGTACTCGCAGTGGGTTCCGAACGGGCGTGTGACCGCTCACGGTGGCGGGTCCGCGCCGGATTCTCACCGGCTTCCCATGTCCGCCCTTCGACGGACACCACAGCGCTCGCCGCACCTACCCCGGTGGAGCGGTCGGCGCACTCGCGGGTGCGGACACGATCCGAGGCGTGGCGGTGGCGCCTTCCACACGTGGGTTCGGAAGCGGGCCGCGCTGCACGGGCTCGTAGCCGGCTTCGCGCGCGGCGTTCAAGATGCGCTCGAACTGCAGGCTGATGGTCGCACCGGCCTTCTCGGTGACCTCGTCCTCGGTGGGGATGTCGAAGTCGTCGGCGCCGTACTTCAGCCCCTCGAGCGCCCGCTCGTTCTGGGTGAGCACCGACGTGCGGATGTGTCGGATGTTGTGCAGGTAGATCCGGCAGATCGCGAGCCAGCGCAGGTATTCCTCGCTGGAGATCTCGGAGCCCCCCAGATCGGTGTTGTAGGGCTTGTAGGTCCAGCACAAAAAGCTCGGCAGCCCGCCGACCTCGTCCTGGAAGCGCCGCAACCGCTCCAGGTGGTTCAGGCGTTCTTCGAGGGTCTCGTCGAAGCCGATCACCATCGTGGCCGTGCTCCCGATCCCGGCCTCCAGCACGGCCTGCTGGGCGTTGTAGTAGTCCTCGACCGTGTACTTGTAGGGGCTGTGCCGCTTGCGGAACGCTGGATCGAGCACCTCGGCGCCTCCACCGGTGATCCACTGCGTGCCCGCGGCCTTCATCCGCCGTGCACCCTCGGCGTAGGAGAGCTTGCTCACCTTGCAGGCGAACATGAACTCCGCCACGGTCGTCTCGTAGAAGGTGAGGTCGGGGTAGCGCTCGTGACACGCCTCGAAGAGATCGGCGTAGTCGTCGACCCGCAGCTTCGGGTGGAACCCGCCGTTGAACCCCACCATCGTGCCGCCGTGCTGCACCAGCGCATCGATCTTGTCGAACACCTGCTGCTGCGACAGGAGATAGCCGCCCGGCCGGCCGGGGAGCTCGTAGAACGCGCAGTAGTCGCACTTGGCGACGCAGACGTTCGTGTAGTTGACGATGGCCATGATGAGCCACGTGGCCCGACCCGGCGGGTGGTAGCGGTCCCGGACCCCGGTCGCGAGGGTGCGCAGCGTGGCGTCGTCGGCGTTCTCGTAGAGCCAGGCTGCCTGTTCGCGGTCGATCGGCGCCTGGGCGTCGAGGCGGGCTTGGATGTCGGCGAGCATCGGGTCTCCCGGGGTCAGAGGATCTCCGTAACGATGGGCGTCGTCCGCTTCACCGCTGGTTCAGCGATGCCGAAGCCACAGCAGGACCTCGATCGTTAGAGAAAGCTGAATGGTCTGGCAGGCGCTTCACGGACTTTCTTACATTCTCTTGAGCAACCGTGCGTCGCGGTCGGCGAGCCGGTTCGCTACGTTGCCGACCAGCCCCGGAGCCCCCGTGATTCCGACCCTCTTCGCCTCCGTCTTCGCCTCCCTGTGCGCCGCGTCTTCGGGTCCCGCGCTCGCCGCGAGCCCGGGCGGGTTCGACGCCCCCGCGATGTCGCCCGTCACCGCTGCCTGGCCCGTGAAGGGCAGCGACGATGTGGTGTTCCTCCGGCCGCCGGACGAGGCCGAGCCCCAGCCCTACGTGGTGGGGGGTGTTCGTGCCGTGAACGGCGAGTGGGACGACGCCGTGGGCATCGTGTTCCAGGGCTCGTACGTCGGCTGCACCGGAACGCTGGTCTCGCCCGACGTCGTCGTCACAGCGGCTCACTGCGCCGGCCAGATCAGCCACGTGCTCGTGGGCTCCAAGGACTGGTTCAGCAACCAGGGCGAGGTCATCGAGGTCACGCAGACCACGGTGCACCCCCGCTACGACGGCGGCAGCTTCCACGACATCGCGGTGCTGAAGCTGCGCAACAACAGCTCCTACGAGCCGCGGCCCATCGCGCTGGACTGCATCATCGACGAAGAGCTGCAGGACGGAGCGCTCGTCACCATCGCGGGCTTCGGCAACACCCAGCGCAACGGCGAGGGCTCCACCAGCTTCCTGATGCGGGCCGACTCCCTCGTGGTCGACCACGACTGCTCCCGCAACGTGATCGATGGCATCGCCACGGGCTGCTACGACGAGATGCGGCCCGGCGGCGAGATCATCGCAGGTGGGCGGCACGACGTCGACGGCGATGGAGAGATCGACCAGGCGGACGCGTGCTTCGGAGACTCCGGTGGCCCGCTCTACCTGCGCACCTGGCGCGGCAGCTACCTGGTGGGTGTCACCTCGCGGTCGATGCTGGGCGTCAATCCCAACTTCCCGTGCAGAGACGGCGGTGTCTGGGTCCGGCCCGACGCGTTCATCCGGTTCATCGAGAACAACACCGGTCAGGAGATGGCGCGCCCCCAGTGCAATCAGGAGCCGTTCGCCTCCGCGACACCGATCGAGGTCCAGGCCGGTGAGATCGGCTTCGGGGATGTGGTGGTCGACGATCCCGACGGCGAGACCTTCTTCGTCGAGGTGCTCACCGAACCCACGCTCGGTGAGCTCGAGGTCGACGGTGGCGAGCTCGTCTTCACCGCCTACCCGGATGCCAGCGGCACCGAGACGGTGATGGTCACGGTCACGGATGACGGTCACCCCGTGTACGAAGGCTCCCCGCCGATCACGGTCGAGGTTCCGGTCGAGATCACCGTGCGCAACGGCATCGTCCCGAACTGCGGTTGTCAGACCGGCGCTCCGGCGGGGCTGGGCGTGGCTGGATTGGCGCTGATCCTGGGTCTCGTGCGCCGTCGCTCGGGTCGTTCGACGCGGAATTGACACATTCGGGTGGCGGGATGCCCTCTGATGGGGGTACATCGCCCTGTCCATCCGGAGGTCCGACCATGCAGATCCGCACCATCGCCATGTGGCTCGTCGCGGGGTCCATCGCTGCTCTGGTGGCCTGCGGTGGCGGGATCGCCAAGTACCCCGAGGATCCCAACGGCATTCCGACCGACGAGTCCGATGCCGACACGGATGCGGATTCCGACGCGGATGCCGATGCCGATGCGGATGCAGACGCCGATGCGGATTCGGATGCGGATGCCGACGCGGATTCGGATGCAGACGCCGATGCGGATGCCGACGCGGATGCGGATGCAGACGCCGATGCCGATTCGGATGCCGACAGCGACTCCGACACAGACGTCGACACCGGCTTCCCCTCGGGTGGCGACTCGGGCAGCCCGTCCGGCGGTGACTCCGGAGACGTCGGCGACTCCGGCTTCTGAACCCTGCTCGGCTACGACAGGTTCGCGGCAGTCTACGATTCCTTGCTCGAGGGTCTGTACCGCGACGCCCGTGAGCAAGCCGTGGCGGCCTGTGCGTTCGAGCCCGGCAATGCGGTCGTCGACCTCGCGTGCGGCACGGGAGCGAGCTTTCCGATGCTCGTCGACGCGGTCGGCTCCGACGGCTCCGTGCTGGGCATCGACCGGTCCGAGGGCATGCTGAACGCCGCTCGATCCCGGATTCAGTCCGCGGGCTGGTCCAACGTGTCCGTTCGGAACGCCAGCGCAGAGACCGTCGATCTGACGCGTGCAGACGGGGTGTTCTGCGCGCTGGGCCTCACCGTGATCCCGGACTGGCGGGCCGTTCTGGACCGGGCTCGGGATCAGCTCCGTCCTGGCGGGCGGATCGGGGTGCTCGACGTCCGGGCGGTGGGCTGGAATCCCCAGCGACCCATCGTGGAGTGGATGGCCGAAGCCGACCTGTCCCGACCCATCGGTCCTGCCGTCGAAGAGCGGTTCTCGGACGTGCGCGTCGTCGACCTGCCGGGGTCTCCGTGGGTGTTCGGGGGCCGGCTGTTCGTGGCCACCGGCCTTGCGTAGACGTCAGCGCGACAGGGTCTTCTGCTTTCCGAAGCTGGGGCGCTTGGTGGTGTCGACCAGGGGGGGCGGCAGGTCGCGCCTGTATTCGATCTCGACGGTGCGGTCGGCCTCGACCGGCCGGTTGCGCCAGTTGCCCTTCCAGGTGGGGAGGTCGACCGTCACGACGCGTCCGTTGTCGTGCACCTCGTACGAGGTCTCCTGGCCATCGACGCGCACCGACTGGACGGAGCCGGCCTTCGCGCCGAGAGCGAACACCGGCCGGGTGGGCCGTGCCCCCTCGTCGAACACCCGGTCGAGCACGGGCTGGAAGTCGTTCTCGGTGCACATGTCGACGATGGCGCCACCCGTGTACTCGGCCGCGTCGTAGTAGGACGGGCCGAAGTGCATCCAGCGTTCGACGCACTCGGTGGCGGGCGCGATGGCGTGGAAGCGGATCGAGCTGACGATGTTGTCTTTCTCGATGTGCTCGGCGAGCTGTTCTGGCGTGGGGCGGTCCTCGATCAGCCCCATGGCGGCGCGCGCACCGATGCCGGGGTCGTGGGTGTCGGAGACGAACACGATGTTGACCGCGGCGCCGGGACGGAAGGTGGGCTTGCCGTCGTTGCGCTGCAAGAGCTGGTCGAGTGCGGTCAGACCCGCTTCGGTCTGCGAGGCCATCAGGGTGGTCTGGGTGTGGGCCACCAGGCAGGACTCGCCCTGGGCGTTCGTGTCTCCGGGACGGAACCAGCCGTCCTCGCCGCAGCCTTCGAGCTTGTAGTGGCGACGGAGCTTCTTGTTTCGTCGGGCGTCCTGGATGCTGGGGGCACTCACGAAGCGTCCGAACCCGGCGTCGTGCCGCAACACCTTGGGAGGCACGGCGGGGTGCAGCTTCGTGAGGTCTTCGGGGTCGGCCGGGAGCGTGGTGAGCACCGCGATACGGGTCTCGGCTGGGAAGTCGGACTCGGTGAGGCCGGCGAACCCCGTGCGGACCTTCTCGAGGACGGCGCGCATCGACACCGAGTTGTCGAGCACGAACACGTAGTCGACGACCTGATTCCGCGCGCTGTCGCCCCACTCGAAGCTCTCCAGGCGGCGTCCCTGTGCGTCTTCCCAGGCGGCGACGGCGTTGCCTCCGTCGTTCGACACGTCGACGGGCTGGAGCGCGTCGTTGCAGCCCACGAGCGTCAGCGCGCCGAGGGCGAGTGCCAGGGTGTTGCGGATCATGAAACCTCCACGGATCCCGATCCTACCCCACTGCACCGGCCGTTGCGTGTCTCGAAATGCTGTCGACCAGCGTGTCCCAGATCACCGGTGGCAGGTCGTGACCCATCTCGGGGTGGACCTCCAGACGACAGCCCAGGCACTTGGCGGTGCGGATGCCGTACATCAGCGGAATCAAGGGGTCCTGGGCCCCGTGGATCACGAGAGACGGTGTGGAGACGCCCGCCAGCAGGGCCTCGCGGCCGGACTCCGCCAGAATCGCCGCGAACTGGCGCGCGAATCCGAACCGGCTCGGCTTGCGTTCCCACAGCCGTGCGCCGAGGGCTTCGAGGTCTTCGCGAGGCAGGGGATGGGTCTGACTGCCGATGGCCAGGAACGTCTCGGCGAACGACTCGATGTAGCCCTCGCGTCCGGGGCGGGGAGGGCGGATCAGGGCCTTGAAGCCACGATAGCGGGGCTTCGAGCTCCCCGGCGTGCTCATGATCGACACCAGGCCCGCGGTGCGTTCGGGGTGGTGGATCGCCACCCGCTGCGCGATCATGCCGCCCATGCTCGCGCCCACGATGCAGGCCCGGTCCAGTCCGTGCGCGTCCAGCACGGCCATCGCGTCGCCCGCCATGTCGGTGAGCGAGTACGGAGCGCGAATCGGCATCCCCAGCTGGGCTCTCAGCACCGCTGCAGGGATGTTCGGTGCGCCCAGGTGGTCGAGGCGCGTGGACAGGCCGACATCGCGGTTGTCGTAGCGAATCACCCGGTGCCCGCGCGCGGCGAGCTGCTCGCAGAACCGGTCGGGCCACAGGAGCATCTGGGCGTTGAGGCCCATGATCAGCAGGATGGGCGGGCCGTCGCCGGGGTACTCCTCGGCGACCAGCTCCACATCGTCGTTACGCACGCGAATCGTGTTCATGATTCAGGGTAGCGCGCTCACCAGCCGCATTCCCGGTCTTTGTTCTGCTCGGCCAGCCACGTGCGCAGCGGCGCGTAGTACTCGAGCAGGGCGCTCGCATCCATCTGGTCGGTGCCCGCGATGACCTCGAGGGCCTCGGGCCAGGGCTTGCTCGCCCCCAGCGCCAGCATCTCCCGGAGCCGCTCGCCGGCCGCTTCGGACCCGTGGAACGAGCACGTGTGCAGCGGACCCTCGTGGCCTGCGGCCTCGCACATGCCCGCGTAGAACTGGTATTGGAGCACCTGGGCCAGGAAGTACCGCATGTACGGGGTGTTTCCGGGGATGTGGTACTTCGCTCCGGGGTCGAACGCGTCGTCGGGGCGTTCGGCGGGTGGGGCGATGCCCTGGAACTGCTGGCGCAGCGTCCACCAGTGGTCGTTGTACGCGTCGGCCTTCACCTCGCCCGAGAACACGTCCCAGCGCCACTGGTCGATCATCCGACCGAAGGGCAGGAACGCCACGGCGCCCAGCGCGTTGTTCAGCTGCTGGTTCACCACGGCTTCGTCGGTGGTGCTGGCTTCCTCGAGCAGCCCGATGGACTTCAGGTAGCTCGGGGTGACCGACAGCATGACGGCATCGCCCACCGCTTCGTGGAAACCGTCGTTCGCACCGGCCTGAAAGAGGACCGGCAGCTCGTGGTAGTAGTGGAAGTAGTAGTTGTGACCGAGCTCGTGATGGAGGGTGTAGAGGTCTTCCTGAGTGGGCTTGATGCACATCTTGATGCGCAGATCGTCCTGCATGCCGATGTCCCAGGCGCTCGCGTGGCACTCCACCTCGCGGTCACCGGGATCGACCAGCATCGAGCGCTCCCAGAACGTGTCGGGGAGGGGGTCGAGTCCCATGCTCACGAAGAACGACTCCGCGGTCCTGGTCATCTTGATGTGGTCCCAGCCCTGGGCTTCGAGCTGGGCGGTGACGTCGAGGCTCGGCTCGCCGGGGTAGGGGGTCATGCCGCCGTACAGCGCGTCCCAGTCCTGTGCCCACATGTTGCCCAGCAGGTGCGCGGGGATGGGGCCCTTCGCGGGGACGACCTCTTCGCCGTACTGCTCGTTGAGCTCGGCGCGTACGTGGCAGTGCAGCTCTTCGTAGAGGGGCTCGACCTGGGCGTACAGACGGTCGACCTCCTTCGCGAACTCGGCGGGCTCCATGTCGTAGCCGTCGCGCCACAGCTCGCCCATGTCGCTGTAGCCGAGCTCGCTGGCGCCTTCGTTGCCCAGGCTCACGAACTCCTCGTAGAGCGGCTTCATGGGCTTGCTCACCTCGCGCCAGTGCTCCCAGGCCGCCTGGCGTTCGGCGGGAGGCAGCGACACGTCGCCGATCACCTCTTCGAGCTCTCCGAGGTCCATGCACGCCTCGTCGCCCTTGGACGTGCCGTCCGGGCACCACTCGCCCTTGCCGTACATCCCGGCGAGCTCGTTGCTGATCTTCGCGAGCCGGCTGCGCTTCTCGGCGTCGGAGGGGGCGGGGAGGCCGGCCGCGCGCTGGAGGAGCTCGATCTGGCGTCGGACGTCCTCGGGGGCGTCGCTGTCGGTGTAGCGACGCGAGACGGGAATGACCTCGGACATGTAGGCCATGCTGGCCTCGTCGGCTTCGGCGGCGGCGGCTTCGTGTGCGTCGGTGATGTCCGTCGCCAGGGTCCACTGGGCCTGCTCGGCGGCGGTCCAGCGCTCGCGGAGACCGGCGTCGACCTCCTTGGCGAACTCGGTCGCGGCCTCGGCGGAAGGAGCGTCCGTCTTCTCCATCGCGTCCGTCTGGGCGGGGTCGTTCTCGGACGGACCGGTGGAGTCGCCCCCGCATCCGGGGACGGACGACAGGGCGAGGGCCGAGAGCACGGCCAGCACGGGGCGAAGGGGACGCATTGGATCTCCAGGAGGTCGGAATCTCCCGGCGTCTATTCGCTGACGGAGCGGTGCGCTCGGCGAACGATGTTCGCACTCTGCAACATGTCGAATCACGTTGCAGCAGGTGAGGAGCTGCACGATCGAGTAGGTTCACGGGGTCGACACGCGATGATGCGGGGAGGACGACGTGTGGCTCGCAGTCTTGTTGATCGGATGCCTCCAGTACCAGGAGAAGCCGGGGGTGGAGTCGGACACCGACACGGATACCGATTCAGACACCGACGCCGACGCCGATGCGGACACCGATTCCGATTCCGATTCCGATTCGGACGCGGATACGGACGCCGACGCCGATGCGGACACGGATTCCGATGCTGACGCCGACGCCGACGCCGATGCAGACGCCGACGCCGACGCAGACGCAGACGCCGATGCCGACGCCGACGCAGACGCCGATGCAGACGCCGACGCCGATGCAGACGCCGATGCGGACTCCGACGCCGATGCCGACGTGGACACGGGCGTGTTCGGGTGCTCCACGGCCAACGGCGACCTGGGGAGCGCGACCGGGCTCGTCGTGAGCGGCGACACGTGCGTCGAGCTCGACGACTACGACCAGTCCTGTGCGACGAACGGCGGAATCCAGTCCGAAGATGCCGCGTTCTTCTGGACCGCTCCGTATGCGGCCGACTGGGCGTTCGACACCGCGGGCAGCGCCTACGACACCGCCTTGTCGCTGTACGACGACTGCGACGGCTTCGAGCTCGACTGCGTCGACGACTTCGACGGGTCGTTCCAGTCGAGGCTCACCGCCTCGCTCGGGGCCGGCGAGACCGTCCTGATCGTCGTCCAGGGCTACGGCGGCAACTGCGGCGGCTTCCAGCTCCTGATCGAAGAGGACGACGACATCGACACCGGAATCCCGCCCGCCTGCACCGACGACACCTGGGAGGACAACGACACCCAGGGGACCGCCATCTTCCCCATCGTCCAGGGAGACACCGTCGTGGCGGCCTTCGCCGACCCGGATTGGTGGCCCATCGGCGTCGACGATGGCGAGACCGTCACCGTGAACCTCTCCGCCGGGGTCGGCTCGAACGTCGTGCTCGACCTGATCGACGACGACCTCGTGGTCGTCGACACCTCCAGCGCGTTCTTCGGCAGCGCGATCGTCGAGAGCACCCACACCGGCGCCTCGACCACCTGGTACGCGCGGGTCACGGATGGCGACTGCGACGAGTACTCGCTGACGTCGACCATCACCCCTGCGGGTACGTGCGTGGACGACGTCTACGAGGACAACGACAGCGCCATCGAGCTCGAACCGCTGCCCCTCGGGGTGACGCGGAGCGCGGCCGCCATCCATCCGGACGAGGACTGGTGGGAGGTGGTGGTTCCGGCGGGCGAGACCCTGACCGTCGACGTCTTCTTCACGGACTCGCTGGGGGACATCGACCTCGAGCTGTTCGACGTGAACGACTCCCAGCTGGACGCCGGCACGAGCACGACCGACGACGAGTTCGCCACCTGGACCAACACCACCGGAGCGAGCGCGGCCGTGAAGGTGCAGGTCTACATGTTCAGTGCGGGCGGGTGCAACGACTACGACCTGATCGCGAACAGCACCCTCTGAACCCGCTGGGTCGCGGGGGCTCGCTGGACCGGAGCCGTGGCGTTAGGCGTGCTGGCTGGCGACCCCATCACCGCACTGTCTGCGAGGGGTCGGGTCGTCGGGCCCACGTTCCCGGGGGTACCTCGTGACCGCAGATGAGAAAACACCGGTGGAGACGGCCTACGACCGTGACACGGCCGTGGAGCGGATGCAGCTGTTCGAGCGGATGCTCGGCTCGCGCATCCTGGTCCTCGACGGCGCGATGGGCTCCCTCATCCAGAGCTACGGCCTCACCGAGGACGACTACCGGGGGGAGCGCTTCGCAGACTGGGCCAACCCGCTGCAGGGCAACGCCGAGATGCTGTCGCTCACGCGGCCGGACATCCTGCGCGCGATCCACGACGCCTACTTCGACGCGGGCGCCGATATCGCGACCACCAACACCTTCAACGCCAACCAGCTGTCCCAGGGCGAGTACGACACCGGTTCGCTCGTCGTCGAGATGAACCGCGAAGCGGCGCGCATCGCCAAGGAGTCCGCGCTCGCGGCCAGCACCCCCCAAAAGCCCCGGTTCGTCGCCGGCTCGCTGGGGCCCACACCTCGCTCGGCATCGGTGTCGGTCGACGTGAACGACCCCGGAAAACGCAACGTCACCTTCGATCAGCTGGTCGAGGTGTACCTCGAAGCGGCCAGGGCACTCGTCGAGGGCGGCGCCGATCTGCTCATGGTCGAGACCAGCTTCGACAGCCTCAACGCCAAAGCGGCCGGCTACGCCGTTCTGCAGCTGTTCGACGAGCTCGGGCACCGCCTGCCGCTGATGATGTCGGCGTCGATCATCGACCGCGCCGGGCGCACCCTGTCGGGCCAGTCCATCGAGGCGTTCTACAACAGCGTCCGGCATCTCGACCCCACCACCGTCGGCATCAACTGCTCGCTCGGGGCCGACGACATGGCGGGCTACATCCGCGACCTGGCCCGCGTCGCCCAGACCGGGGTGCACGTCCATCCCAACGCCGGGCTGCCCAACGAGTTCGGCGGCTACGACGACGACGCGGCCACGATGGCGGAGATCATGCGGGATCTCGCCGACTCGGGTGCGGTGAACCTCATCGGAGGCTGCTGCGGCACGACGCCAGAGCACATCCGGTCGATGGCAGCCGCCGTAGACGGCCTCTCGCCCCGTACCCCTCCCGATCTGCCCGTGCGGACGCGCTTGTCGGGCATCGATCCTCTGGTGATCGGCCCCGACGCCAACTTCGTCAACATCGGCGAGCGCACGAACGTCACCGGGTCCGCACGCTTCCGGAAGCTGATCGAGGCCGACGACTACGACACGGCACTGCGGGTCGCACGGCAGCAGGTCGAGAACGGCGCCCAGCTCATCGACGTCAACATGGACGAGGGGATGCTGGACAGCGAGGCGGCCATGGTCCGCTTCCTGAACCTGGTCGGCAGCGAACCCGACATCGCGCGGGTGCCCGTGGTCATCGACTCGTCGAAGTGGTCGGTCATCGAGGCCGGCCTGAAGGTGCTCCAGGGCAAGGGCGTGGTGAACTCCATCTCGCTCAAGGAAGGCGAGGAGCCGTTCCTCGAGCAGGCCCGCGAGATCCGGCGCTACGGCGCAGCCGTCATCGTGATGGCGTTCGACACCGACGGCCAGGCCGACACCGTCGAGCGCAAGCTCGAGATCTGCAAGCGGAGCTACGACCTGCTGGTCGACGAAGTCGGCTTCCCCCCCGAAGACATCATCTTCGACCCCAACATCTTCGCCATCGGCACCGGGATCGAGGAGCACAACGCCTACGGCGTCGACTTCATCGAAGCGGTGAAGGCCATCAAGGAGGCCTGCCCACACGCGATGATCAGCGGGGGCGTGTCGAACGTCAGCTTCTCGTTCCGCGGGAACAACCCCGTGCGCGAGGCCATCCACAGCGTGTTCCTCTACCACGCCGTGAACAACGGCATGGACATGGGCATCGTCAACGCCGGCGCCCTCGAGCCGTACTCCACCCTCGACCCCGAGCTGCGCGAGCGCGTCGAAGACCTCGTCCTGAACCGTCGCCCCGACGCCACCGAGCGGCTCCTCGACATCGCCGACAAGGCCAAGGGCGGCAAGAAGAAGCGCAAGGCCGACCTTTCGTGGCGCGAGCTGCCCGTCGCCGAGCGCATCACCCACTCCCTGGTCAACGGCATCGCCGACTACGCCGAGGTGGATGCCGAAGAGGCCCGCCAGCAGTTCGACCGCCCGATCGAGGTCATCGAAGGCCCGCTCATGGACGGCATGAACGTGGTGGGCGACCTGTTCGGCGCCGGCAAGATGTTCCTTCCCCAGGTCGTGAAGAGCGCCCGGGTCATGAAGAAGGCCGTCGCGCACCTCATCCCGTTCATCGAGGCCGAGAAGGAGGAGGGGGCCCAGGCCAAGGGCCGCATCCTGATGGCCACGGTCAAGGGCGACGTGCACGACATCGGCAAGAACATCGTGGGCGTGGTCCTGCAGTGCAACAACTTCGAGGTCATCGACCTCGGGGTGATGGTGCCGGCGCAGAAGATCCTCGATGCCGCCCGCGAGCACGACGTCGACATGATCGGGCTGTCGGGGCTCATCACGCCGTCTCTCGACGAGATGGTGTTCGTCGCCAAGGAGATGAAGCGCCAGGGCTTCGACCGGCCGCTGCTCATCGGGGGCGCCACCACGAGCAAGGTGCACACCGCGGTGAAGATCGAGCCGCACTACGATTCGCCCGTCGTGCACGTGCTCGACGCGTCCCGTGCCGTGGGCGTGGCCAGTGCGCTCTCCAGCGAGACCCAGCGCGATGCCTACGTCGCCGACCTGCGCCAGGAGTACGCCGACGTCCGCGAGAAGCGCAAGGGCAAGACCCAGCGCAAGGTCCTCATCCCCATCGAGCGGGCGCGGGCCAACGCCGCCAAGCTCACCTACGCACCGATCGAGCCGAAGACCCGGGGCGTTCACAGCGAAGACGCCGATCTGGCCGCCGTGGCCGAGCTCATCGACTGGACGCCGTTCTTCCACGCCTGGCAGCTGCGCGGCACCTGGCCCCGCATCCTGGACGACGCCGTGGTGGGCGAGCAGGCCCGCGAGCTCCTCGAGAACGGGAAGTCGCTGCTGGCCGAGCTCCTCGGCGAAGGGGGGCTGTCCGGCAAGGCCGTGTGGGGCGTGTTCCCGGCCAACCGCGTGGGCGACGACATCGAGGTCTATACCGACGAGTCGCGGACCGAGGTCCGAACGCGACTGTGCCACCTCCGTCAGCAGATCGAGCGGCCCCCGGGCCGGCCCAACCTGTGCCTGTCGGACTTCGTCGCACCGCGCGGAACGCCCGACTGGATCGGGGGATTCGCGGTCACGGCCGGCTACGGCGTACCCGACTGGGTGGCGAAGTTCGGCGCCGATCACGACGACTACCAGGCCATCATGACCAAGGCCCTGGCCGACCGTCTGGCCGAGGCCTACGCCGAGTGGTTGCACGTCCGGATGCGACGCGACATCTGGGGCTACGCACCCGACGAGGACCTCGACCTGCAGTCGCTGGTGAAGGAACGCTACGACGGGATCCGTCCCGCTCCGGGCTACCCCGCCTGCCCCGACCACACCGAGAAGCCCAAGCTGTGGGATCTCCTGGATGTCGAGGCGAACACCGGCATCTCGCTCACCGAGAGCATGGCGATGCTCCCGGCGGCGTCCGTCAGCGGGTGGTACCTCGCACATCCCGAGTCGCGGTACTTCGGCATCGGCTCCATCGAGCGCGACCAGCTCGAGGACTACGCCAGGCGCAAGGGAATGGCGCTCGAGGACGCCGAGCGCTGGTTGGCGCCACTTCTCTGACTCCGCCGGCTCATCGGACGACTCCCGCGTCCACCTGCGTGCAGACGAGCCCGATGGATGGTAGCTTGGCGCGAGCCGTTCGCCCGGATTCGACGGGGGCGCGCGGTCGGAGGGTGTGATGCGACTGACGGCTTTGATGACGGTTCTGGCGCTCGTGGTCGGGTGCAAGTCCGACGACACGGGGGATTCCGATCTTGTGGACCTCGATGGCGACGGGTTCGCGGACGGAGCCGACTGCGACGACTCCGACCCCACGATCAATCCGGCGGCCGCCGAGATCTGCGATGGCATCGACCAGAACTGCAACGGCGACATCGACGACGGTCAGCGCATCACCTACTACGACGACTCCGACAGCGACGGGTTCGGCGACCCGAACGACAGCGTCGACGAGTGCAGCCGGCCTGCTGGCTACGTGCAGGACAACACCGACTGCGACGACAGCCGCAACGACGTCAACCCCGTCGCGGCCGAGCTGTGCGATGCGGTCGACCACAACTGCGATGGCAGCAACACCGAAGGTGCGGTGGGCAACGCCAACTTCTACCTCGACAGCGACGGCGACGGCTTCGGCGACCCCGACGAGCTGGAGCGCGCCTGCGAAGCCCCCGCCGGCTACGTCGCCAACCCCGACGAGGGCAACAGCGACGTCAACAACGAGGGCTTCGACTGCGACGACACCGACTCCGACGTGAACCCCAGCGTCGTCGAGGTCTGCGCCACGTCCTACGACGACAACTGCAACGGTCTCGCCAACGGCGACGAGCCCCTGGCCGACGGGATGGACTTCGCGATCGACGCCGACTTCGACGGCTTCGGCCACGAGACCGTCGTGCAGGAGGCCTGTGGCGCGGGGATCCCGTTCAACATCGACATGGATCCCGAGCCCGACTTCGTCACGGTCGACAACAACGACGACTGCAACGACAGCGACGACACCGTGAACCCGAACGCCCCCGAGATCTGCGACGGGCAGGACAACGACTGCGATCCCACCACCGACGAGAACGAAGTCGGTCAGGACACCGTCACCTGGTGGCTCGACACCGACGGAGACGGCACGGGCATCAGCACGATGAGCGTCAACTCCTGCACGCAGCCGTCCGGCTATGCGCCCGTCGGCGTGGGCGAGGACTGCGACGACACCGACCCCGACGTGTCGCCTCTGTCGGCAGAGCTGTGCTTCGACGGCATCGACAACAACTGCGACACCCAGGTCGACGACAGCACGGCGGCCGATGCGACCCTGTGGTTCGACGATCCCGACGGCGATGGCTTCGGAACGCCCGGTGGCACCGAGCTCGTTCGCTGCGAGCAGCCCTCTGGCTACGCCGACAACGACTTCGATTGTGCGCCACTCGATCCCACCGAAGGCCCGCCGGCTCCGCAGTACCTCGACGCCGACGGCGATGGCTACGGCGACCCGATGATGGAGGAGATCAGCTGCGATCCGCTCACGGGCTACGTCGACAACGATCAGGACTGCGACGACGATGAGGTCAGCATCAACCCCGACACGGTCTGGTACCTCGACGGGGACATGGACGGCTACGGCCTCGACTCCGACACGCTGATGGAGTGCCTCCAGCCCGCTGGGTACGCAGGAGCGGGTGGGGACTGCGACGACGCCGACCCCGCCTTCAACCCGGACGCCCTCGACCTGTGTGATGGCGAGGACAACGACTGCGACGGAGAGTTCGACGAGGACTGCACGATCGAGTGGTGTGGCCTGATTCCCGACGACACCGTCTGGGAGGCCGGCTTCGTCCACCGCATCACCTGTGACGTGGTCGTGTCCGGCAACGGCGGGCCCGTGCTCACCATCGAGCCTGGCGCGTTCGTCCGCTTCGACGACGCCAACCAGCTCCGCGTGGGCGTGGCGGGCGCCGGCACCGTCATCGCCGACGGCGTGACCTTCGAGCACTCCAACCTGGTCACGCCGGGCACGTGGAGCGGCATCGAGATCGGGCCGGTCGCAGATGCAGCGGAGGTCTCGTCCATCACCAACTCCACCATCGACCACGCCAGCGGCACCGCCCTGCTGATCGACGGCGTCGAGGTGAACCTGGACAACGTCACGATCACCGGAACCGACGGGCCGGCCATCACGCTCGAGAACGACGCCGTGCTCGGGATGACCGACTCGCTGCTGCAGGGCAACCTCGGTCCGGGCATCGTCTCCGAGCCCCAGTCCCGGCTGGCCATCGACGGCTTCAGCGACAACGTCATCACGGGCAACACGGGCGAGCCGATGTTCATCTCGGCCGCATCGCTGGGAGAGCTCGACAACAACAACGCCTACACCGGCAACACCGTTCCGTTCATCGCGTTGCTCGACGGCACCATCTCCACCGACGAGACCATGGCTCTGCTCGATGCCGACTACCGGGTCGACGGCGCCATCCGGGTCGAAGGCGGCGGTGCTCCCGTCCTCACCGTGGCCGACGGCGTGCTCGCCGAGTTCAGCGCCGGAACGTCCATCGCAGCCGGCGTGAACGCACGAGGAGCCATCGACATCGCGGGCAACTCGTCGGGGGTCGTGTTCCGCGGCACCGAAGCCGTCGAGGGCCACTGGGAGGGCCTGTACTACGCAGACGAGGCCACGGCGTCGAGCATCGTGGGGCTGACCATCTCCGATGGCGGTGGGGATGGCTTCGGCAACATCCGCATCGAGGGCGACAGCTCACTGCCGCCGGACGAGCGCATCCTGTTCACCATCGATGGCCTGAACTCCTCCTTCTCCGACGAAGACGGCCTGGTGGCGGAGGACGTGCGCCTGGTGCTCACCAACAGCCAGTTCTCCGACAACCTCGGCGACGGGTTCGCGATTCTCGACCTGACGTTCGCCGAGTCCGACGTCGACGGGAACACGTCGCAGAACAACGCGGGCAGTGGTGTTCGGGTGTCGCCCGACCTCGTCGAGCTGCTGCGCAACAACACCTACAGTGGCAACACGTTCCCGCTGCAGGTCATCGGTGGCGACGTCACCCGCTCCGCCAGCTGGGAGCCGCTGTCCGAGGACTACTACCTCACGGGCGAAGTGTACGTGGAAGACGTCGATGCTCCGATTCTCACCCTCGAAGCTGGTGCAACGCTGTACTTCGAGTCCGAGGGGCAGCTGCTGGCCGGCGTTGGCGACCAGGGCTCGCTGGTCGCGCTCGGGACCGACTCGATGCCGGTCCGGCTGGACCCCATCACCGAGTACCAGGGCGTCGTCAGCGCGCGCGGCTCGTACGATGGCGTCCACCTGGGCGAGTTCCAGCGGCAGTCGATGTTCGAGTACACCGAGATCCGCTACGCTGGCCGCAACGGCGACCAGGGAGCGCTGTACGCGCAGGGGGTGCACGCGAACTTCATCGAGCTCGACAACGTGACGCTCGAGCTCTCGGGTTCGCATGGGCTCGTGACCGAGAACGGCGCGCAGGTCTACGTGCACGACTCCAACATCCTCGACAACGACGACATCGGGCTGTACCTGATCTCCGACCGCTCCATCGTCGACCTCGGCGGTGGTGCGTTCGGGTTCCAGAACACGGTGATCGACGGGAGTGGCCTCGACGCGGCGTCTGTGCAGGTCACCGACGCCGGCCGTCTCGAAGCGTCGAACACCATCACGCTCAACAACAACATCGTCCAGGCCACCCGCGATGCACGCATCACGGTTGCGGGTGGGACGATGACCACGAGCGCGACCTGGATCGACTTCGGGCTTCCGTACGTGCTCGCCGACACCATCGAGATCGGGAGCCCGGCGCGGCCCGTCTGGACCATCGAAGCCGGCGTCGAGATCCGGATGGTTCCCTACCAGGACATCGGGATCTACGTCGGGCGTGACGATCAGCCCGCCGGCATCCGGGTCGAGGGGTCGGCAGGCGATCCGGTCGTGTTCACCTCCGATGCACCGACGCCGTTGCGCGGGGACTGGGACAAGCTCGAGCTGGGCGAAGAATGCGATGCCGAGCTCGGAGACTGTCGGATCGACAACGCCATCATCGAGTACGGGGGCTCTCTGGCCGACGAAGGCGCCCTGTCGATCGTCTTCCGGGAGTTCGTCCTCGGCGATCTGGAGCCCGTGAAGCTCTCCAACATCGAAGTGCGGGAGAGTGGCTCGAACGGCATCCTGTTCGCGTTCTACGATGGCATCATCAGCCCCACGCCGGATCCCACCCTCGACGGCATGATCTGCGAAGACGTCGACGGGAACGGCGTGTGCGACAACGGCAGCGCCGGCGCCGACCTCTGCTACCAGGATGCACTCGACGACACGTTCTTCGACACGCTCTACGTCTGTGGCGTGAACGACAAGACCCTCCTCGCCCGGAACTTCCAGAACCCGTACTCGTTCACCAACTGCGCGTTCGACGGCCCGGTCGTGTGCCCGTAGCGATTGGACTGGTCGCGGAGCAGGGCTCGAGGGGTCCTGTCGCTACCGACCCGTTCTCGGGGGGCACACGCATCGGGCCCGCTCCAGACGTGCCGGTGGGCTCCTGGGTCCGCGTGGAGGACGGTGAGGTGACCGCGGTGTTGGCGGCTCCGGACTCACCGGAGGCCGCGCTCTACGCCATCGCAGCGAAGCACGCCCTGAGCCCCGTCCACACCGACGTCGAGCAGGCCGAAGCCGACGCCCTCGCGGCCGACGCTCCCCGTCGCATCGCCGACCCCACCCTCGTCGACCTCACCCACCTGCCGTTCGTCACGATCGACGAGGTCACCAGCAAGGACCTCGATCAGGCCGTGTTCGTCGACGCCGACGGGGACGGATTCGTGGTCTGGTACGCCCTGGCCGACGCCAGTGCGTTCGTGCGGCCGGGCACCGCGCTGTACGAAGCGTCTCTTCAGCGCGGGAGCTCGTACTACCTGCCGGGGCTGGTGGTTCCGATGCTGCCGCGCGTTCTCTCCGAGGACGTCGTCAGCCTCAATCCGCGGGTCGACCGCCGCGCGATGGTGTTCGAGCTGCGGCTCGACCCGACGGGAGCCCTGGTCGAGCGCACCGTGCATCGCGCGCGGGTCCACTGCCGCGAGAAGCTCGACTTCGACGGCGTGCAGGCCTTCTTGGACGGTACACCCGTCGACTGGGCACCCGACGTCCAGGCCAGCCTCCGTCGCCTGCAGCAGGTGGGGGAACGACGCATCCGCCTGGCCGACGAGCGCAACGTGGTGCGCTACCGACGAACCGAGGTCGAGGTGAAGGTCCGCGGGCATCGCTTCGTCGCCCTCGATGGGCCCCGAAACGACGTCGAGCGCTACAACGAGCAGATCTCGCTACTCACCAACATCGAGGGGGCTCGCCTGCTTCGTGAGGGGCAGGAGGCCATTCCAGAGGTCGTTCAGCCCATCTACCGCGTGCACGCGCCCCCGGACTCCGAGCGGTTCGAGGAGCTTCGCGTCACCACCCTCGGAATCGCCCGTGCCCACGGGCTCGATCCCGAGGTCTGGGCCTGGAACCCCGAGCGAGAGGGGCTGCACGCGTATCTGGACCGCTTGCCGCACGACCCCGAAGCAGAGGGAGCGGTGGCCCAGGCCATCCATCGTCAGGCCATGATCATCAACCGGCCCTCGCACTACGCCAGTGCGCCGGGGATGCACTTCGGGGTCGGCGCCGACGTCTACGGGCGGTTCACGGCTCCCATGCGCGAGGTGGTGGGGATCTTCGTGCACGACGAGGTGTGGGAGCTCTCTCGGGGCGCTTCGGAGCCCGTCCCGGACGGATGGGACGGAGAGGCGCTTCGCGAGCGCGTCATCGATGCCTCCAACCGGGCCCGCGAGCTGCAGCGGCGTCTCGACCGCGAGGCCAACCGCATCGTGCTCGACGACCTCCTCGGGCCTCTCGAGGGCAAAGGGCCCGTGCTGGCGGGTCGGGTGCTGGGTCTGACCGCGACGCGCGTGCACGTCCAGCTCGCTTCGCCGCCCATCGACGTGAAGGTCTACGTGGCCCATCTCGAGCGCGCCTGGGGGGTCGAGCTCGAGCGCTCCGAAGACGGGGCCGAGCTCCGTGGCGGCGACCACACCGCTCACCACACCGTGCGGATGGGCGACCAGGTGACGGTCGAAGTGGTCGGGCGGGACAGCCGCCGCGATCGGTGGACGCTCACCCTCGGCTGAGGCCGCAGGATGTCCCCGTCAGTCGACCGTGAAGTCGTTGGCGATGAACGCGTCGGTGGCGACGAACACGTTGCCCATCCCGTTCGCGAGTGCGGCGATCTGCAGGTCGTCGCCGATCAGTCCGTCGAGGGAGCTCTTCACCTGGCTCCAGGTGGACGTGAACCGGATGGTGGTGCCGTCTTCGAAGCCGGACTGCCCGTCGACCACCCACCACACGTCGACCGAGAACGACAGGACCAGGCAGTTCTCGCCCGACTGGTTGCAGCCCTCTTCGGGGATCCAGCTGCGCGCCACGATGGCGGGCGGGATGTCGTCGCCGTACACCCACTTGTAGTCCTTGCGGAGCTCGTAGGGAATGGTGACGCCGAAGCTCGACGTGGCGATGTCGTTGACCGTCTCGACGAACCCGTCGCCCTCGACGAACGCACCCTGGTCGCCCGTGACCGACCGTTCGTAGTGCTCGTAGTTGCCGGGGTTCAGGAACACCTGGTCGTCGAGGAGGATGGTCTCGACGTGGGGATCGATCCCGAACTCCGAGATGCCCGCCACCGCAGCACCCAGCAGTCCATCGAGCTCGCGGTCCGGACGCTCGAGGTGTTCGACCGATTCTTCGCGCAGGGGCGTCAGCTGAAAGCCGTCCAGAGCGTCTTCGGTGAGCGTGTTCTCGAGGAGCCACGGCGCCAGGTTCTCCATGCCGTCTTCGAGGGAGCGGTCGTCCTCCCAGTTGCGCAGCATGAACGACGCGATCTCCTCCATCTCGGCGGGAGCGGGTTCGCGCTTGCGTGCGCACCCGGCCGCGAGCGCGGGAACGACGGCGGCGACCAGCATCGGACGCAGGGGGCTCACGGGGTGCACTCCAGCGGACGGTCGGATGCCGCCATGCACAGGGCGGTGGGGAGCTCGGTGCTGCGTCCGGCGGCTTCGGCCCACTGCACCCAGTCGCTCGCGACGCCGGCGGCGAGCCCACGGTACCGCTCGAGGTGGTCGTGGTTCTTGCGGGTGGGCTCGTCGAGCCAGGTGAGTTCCCACTGCTGCCAGCGCACGTGGTAGGCGACGGCGCGGACGCGGAACAGGTCGTCGATCAGCGAGATGTACTCGTCGCCTTCGGTGGTGTGGGCTTCGGCCTTGCCGATCTCGGCCCACTCGAGTGCGGCGTCGAGCTGCCCCTCGCCCTGTGCCAGAAGGAGCTGGGAGAAGCCCGTGGTCAAGGCGGGGTCGGCGGTCTCGAGGTCGCCCAGACGCGCGATGGTCTCGGGGTCGAGGGTGATGGGCTCGGCGGTGCCGACCGGGCCCCCGAGCGGGAGGCTACCGACCCCGAATGCACCGGTGGAGACGGGCGAATCACAATCCGAACGGCTCACGGCGAGCAGGGTGGCGGCATCGATCGCCGGACCGTCTGCATCTGCTGTGGGTGCCCGACCGAGGGGCTGGAGGGGGATCTGGACGGCGTTGCGCCGGGCATGGACGCGGTACTTCACCGTGCGGGGCAGGTGCCCCGGCGCGGCTGCCGTGATGGTCAGGACCTGCCCGGTCTGGAAGCCCCGGGGCTCCTCGTTCTGGGGATAGACCGCCGTGCCGCGCCACTTGCCGTTCGTGTGGTTCACCCGGTGGCGCAGCCCCTCGTCGTCGATGCGGATCGTCGCGGTGGGAATGGCGTCTGCGCGATCGTCGACCACCTGGACCACCAGCTTCTCGCCGTCGGCATCCCCGGCGACTGCGGGGAGGGTCGCGACGGTGGCCAGCAGCAGCGGCAGGATCATGGACATCTCCTCTCGTACGCTCTCGGCGGGCTGTGCGGGTCTGCGTCCAGAGCCGGACGCGAAGAACCCGTTCGCGACCGGGTGAACAGATCGATGGGGAAGCTTATCATCCGTCCATGGTCCCCGTGGCTCTCGAAGGATGTGCGTGCCGGGCGGCGTTCCACGTCGGCGTTGCAGACTGGTTGACTGCTCGCGGGTTCACGCCCCGTGTGGTCGCCGGTGCCAGCAGTGGAGCGCTCGTCGGCGCGATCTGGCGCTACGGCCGCATCGGCGAGCTGCGCGAGGCCTGGTTGTCCCTGGCCGGTACCGCGCGCGTGTTCGAGCTGCAGCGCGCCCTCGAGGGGCGATGGCCGGGACGGATGTCCCACGTCATCGGCGACCAGCTCGCGGGCTACCGTCACGTGCGGATGCGCGATCTGCCCGGTCTGCGCGTGGCCGTGACGCGGTTGGGGCTCCGCGGGCCCCGTCGTGTCGTGCTCACCGAGGCCGACGACGTGGCCGTGGTGGATGCCGTGCTCGCGTCGTGCTTCATCCCCGGCCCCTATTCGCGTCCGGTGGTGGTCAACCGGCGATTCGCCGTCGACGGCGCCTGGTTCGAGCGCACGCCCGTGAGCGCGCTTCCCGTGGGACGTCGGCTCGCCATCGTGTCCTACCCCGACGGTGCTCTGCGCGGTCTGTGGCCGTTCGGTCGTGCGCTGCGCCGTCCAGACGATGTCCGGGTGATCGCCCCCATCGAGCCTCTCCCGTTGTCGGGCTTCGACTTCGACGAGCACGGCACCCGCTCCGCAGTCGCGATCGGCGAGCGCAGCGCCGAAGCCTTCGTCCGAGCGAACGAGGCGTGGATGGCGGGGTAGGCTAGGCGTGTCTTCACCCTCGGAGGACCCATGGCCCACTCATCGTCTCTGCTCTGCTTGTCCGGTCTCGCCGCTGGCCTCGTCGCCGGTTCGTCCGCCCTGGCGTCCTCGGGCGACTTCGATGCCGCGACCCTGCGCGCGAAGGTGGTCGAGACCAGAGAGCTCCGGGGGATGAGCCTGATGTCGGGCCAGGCACCCACCATTCCGGATGCGGCGTTCGACAAGGTGGCGGACGGCAAGATCGAGACCGGGCTCGAGGCGGTCGAGGGCTACAAGGCCAAGAAAGCCTGGGGTCTGGCGGTGGTCGACACCCCGATCGAGAAGTTCTACGCCGCCGTGAACGACGACGCGAGCAAGCCGAAGTACGGGCGACTCGGCTACACCGAGGTCCTGGAAGGGGGCTTGTGCGGGACGGATCGCGTGGTGTTCATGTACCTGCCCGTGAGCCTGATGACCGACCGCTACTGGGTCTCGAACGTGCGTCAGAACACCGCGCTTCTCGAGAAATCCGAGGGCGCGGTGCGCGAGATGACCTGGGAGACGAAGGAGCCCACCGTTCCACCGGAATCCCGCGCGGACGACTACGTGACCGACGGCGGGATGCCCATCGAGTTCGCCAAGGGGGCCTGGTTCCTCACACGCCTCGACGCGGGCCACACCCTGGTCGAGTACTGGACCTGGACCGATCCCGGTGGGTACATCCCCGCGGGGCTCGCGAGCTCGTTCGCCGCTGGCGGCATCAAAGACACCATCGAGTCGATGGAGAAGCTCGCCAGTGACGGCCCCCGGTGCGGCACCCAGTGAACCTCCGGGCCGCGACCCTCGGGCTTCTGGCGCTGCTCCTGCTGGGCCTGACCGCCTGTCTGGAGGGGTTCATGCGCCTCGAGACCACGGTTCACTACGACGTGAACGCCCAGCGGTTCGACGTGGAGCGCCGGATCATCGGGGTGAAGAAGGGGTTCTTCAGCTGCACGGACGCGGCCGGGTGTGCAGAGGCCATCGAGCGCGCCGCCACCCTGCAGAGCACCAGTCTCGACCGGTCTCTCGCAGACCGACTCGCCCAACGGCTCATGGATTCGGGGGCAGAAGACGTCGACATCCGCCTCGAGCGCGTCGGAGATGGGCTGGATGTGGTCGTCACCTACTCCGCGCCCGTGGCGTCGAAGGCCGCGATCGACACCTTCGTCCGCCCCGAGTGGACCGGGACAGGCACCCGTGGGTCCTACACCCTGGTGGTCGAGGCCCAGGAGTCGATGGGCGAGCCCCCCAACAACGTGGAGCTCCGGCGGTCCCCGGTCGAGGTGGGAGGGGACTGGAAGACCACCTGGCTGTTCCCGAAGCGGGTCCGGGACGTGGACTGGGGAATGGACGTCGATCTCGAAGATGCGCCCATCCTCGCTGCCGTCCCGGGTCTCGAGAAGCGGCTGAAGAAGGCCGGGATGCTGGACGGAGCGCGACGCGACAGGCCGCAACCAGAGCCCTCGCCGGAGCCCTCCCCGGAGCCCTCCCCAGATCCGCCTGCCCCCGACCCACAGCCGGATCCCGTGGCCTCGGTCGCCTTCGTGCCCCAGCCCGCATCACCCGCCACCACGGTGGCCCGCGTCGAACCGACAGCGGATCGACCGCCCGATCGATCGCCCGAATCCGGGGGTGCACAGCCCGAACCCGCCGTGCCGCAGCCCACCTATCCATCGGTTCCCCAGCGCCCGCCGGAGCCATCCGCACCCGAACCCGTCGTCGAAGCCGCCCCGCCCGAGGACGAAGCGCCTCCACCCCCCGGATCGTCCGGTGCAGACGGGGCCGGTGAGATGTTCGTCTACGATCCGCGCGTGGACGGCGAGATGGAGGTCTCGCTCGCCAGCCAGGGTGCCGCGATCATCGAGCCCGGCGTGCGCAGTTGCCACGCCGAGCGGGTCGCTGCCGGCGCTCCTCCGGACGGGTACGTGTTCGTCGACGCGACGGTTCGAGCCGACGGATGGATCCTGTCGTACAGCGTGTACGGAGAGGTCGACGACCCCGAGCTGCTGCGGTGCATCACCGCGCTCACCACGGACTGGGACTTCCCCCGGTGGTCCCAGGCGGATGGCCAGGTGACCGATGTCAGCATCCCGTACCAGTTCCGCCAGGACGCATCCGAGCAACCGGGGGCCGAAGGGCGGAGTGGCCGTCGGAAGAAGCGACGTCGCTGAACCCCGGGTGGTTTCGCGAACGTGGGTGGATCGGATAGCGTAGGCGCTGCAACGGGACGGGCGTTCGGACGATCCCCGTGGATGGACGAAGCAACGGAGGTCAGGCGTTTTGGGTCGTGGAGGTCGAACATGAGAGCAGTCGGACGAGCGCTCGTACGCGTTCCCGCCTTCGTTCGTCGAGCCGCCGCAGCCATCCTGGTGGGTTCGGTGCTCGGAACGGTCGCGCCCATCGATGCCGATGCGGGGCGACGCAAGAACGTCGAGCTCACGGCCGAAGAGAAGGAAGCCGAGCGATACCGGTTGCAGCTCGAGATGGACAAGCTCGCCAAGAAGACCCACTGGACGGGCGTGGAGCGGGCGTACGGCAAGATGCTCACGCTGCAGGTGCCGCTCAGCACGCACACGCACTACACCGCGGCCCTCGCAGCCGAAGCCCGGGGCGACATGCGGGAATCCTGGCGCCGTCTCGAGCGGGCGCTGCGCGAGGAAGCCGTGGTCGACATGGTCGAGCCCGACTCCGACTTCTCGATCAAGAAGACCCTCCCCGAGGTGGTCGACACCGATTCCGAGTCGGGTCAGTCGGCGCGTGCGGCGTACGAACAGCTGCGCACGCGGTACGGGCGCGTCGGCATCACGGTCCACCGCACGCGGCTTCCCGCGTTGGTGCGCGTCGGCACCAAGCCGTTCTCGAAGACCGAGCGCGAGGCGATCGAGCGGGGTCAGAAGGCGCTGTCTGCGAAGTTCGAGTACGAAGGCCTGCTCCCCATCGGCCGCTACATGGTCGACGGCGAGTTCTTCGAGGTCACGCCGGGCGAAGTCAGCGAAGTGAAGGTCGAGAAGCGCTGATCGCCGCGTCGATCAGCGCAGCGTTGTCCTCTGCCGTGGCGTAGTGGAGGTACTGCGGAGCCTGCCACTCCACCCGGGGATGGTCGTCCGTGTTCAGCCATCCCACACCGGCCAGGCGCCGCACACCGTCGGGGTCCAGGGTGGGTCGGACGGGGGCATCGGCGGCCGGAGGGGCTCCCGCCACCAACAGGACGTCCGAACCTGGAATCGTCTCGTACAGCCAGACGTCGCCGAACACCGACACGTAGGTGCGGACCAGCCCGCGCATCTCCTCGGGGCCCATTCCGTACAGCTGCACCCACTGGCAGAACACGCCACCCTCGTTCAGTCGGGCCTTGCCGAGCGCCCAGTACTCCCGGGTGAACAAGCTGCTGATGCCGCTGATCCAGGGATTGCTGGGCTCGCTGATGATCACGTCGTAGCGGGCGGGGTCGCGCTGCAGGGCTGCTCGGGCGTCGTCGACCACCAGGGTGGTGCGGGGGTCGTCGAGGGGGCGTCCGTTGACGTGGTCGAAGAAGTGGCTGGCGGTCACCACGCTGGGTTCGAGCTCGAACACGGTCAGGGACCGGACCCGCGGATCGCTCAGCACCGCACCCGCAGTGACGCCCGACGCCAGACCCACCACGGCGACCCGTCGCGGATCGGGAGCGGCGGACACGGGGATCTCGCCGGACAGGATCTGGGTCGGCATGTCGTCCCCGGTGCTCGCGTCGAACTTCCCGTTGATCGACAGCCAGACGTTGTCGGTGGTGGTGGAGTGCCCCACGGCCACTGCAGCGGTCAGTCCGTGGTCGTAGTACTCGAGCGTCCAGTTCTCCTGGGCGTAGGCGCGGATCGCATCCGGGCTGGGGTCTGCGAAGTCCGACACCCGCAGGTGCACGCCCACCGCGTACAGCTTCGCGTCCCAGGCTGGCACGGCGAACGCGGCCACCGCCACCAACACCCCGGCCCCGAGCCCCCGCCACCCGCTGATCAGCGCCGAGGCCGACGCGGCGAGCACCGCCAACAGCCCCACGGTGGCGCGCGGTTCGAGGCCAGGCAGCAGGATCAGCCCGCCCAGGAGGGCCCCGGCGGTCGACCCCAGCGTGTTCAGCCCGTACAACCAGGCCCCCGCCGAACCCGTCGTGCGCTCGGAGGCCATCCGGGTCAGTCCCGCGAACGCGAGCCCGCTCGCGGCCGGCGCCCCCGCCATCCAGAGCGCTGCGAGCGCCGCGTTCCCCAACCACAGCCACTCCGGCCCCAACACCTGGTACGCCAGCGCGAGCCCGTACGGCAGGATTGGCCAGGTCGCCGCACCGAGCAGCGCGAGCACCCCCATGCCCACCAGCCCTCCGGCCGCAGCGTGCCGGGGGTCGGCCGGCCAGCGTCGGCCCGCTGCGCTCCCGAACGCGATGGTCGCCAGGAACACCGCGAGCACGAGCCCCATGGTCTGCACGGTGGCGCCCAGAGCCACCGCAGCCAGTCGCATCCACACCACCTCGAGGCCGAGCGCCACGAATCCCGCGGTCGCGGTGGCGACGAGGAGGGGCCAGGCAGGACGGGTGAGGGGCGCGGGCTCTCCGGACGAATCCGAGGTCCACGGGCCCACCTGGATGGCGAGCACAGCGGCGGTGAGGCCGAGCCCAGCAGCGAGCCACTCCGCGCCTCGCAAGCCGAACGAGGGCAGGGTGACGAAGGTGGTCAGCAACACCCCGACGACCGCCCCCAGGGTGTTCGCGGCGTACAGCGTGAGTGCGTGCCGCGCCGGGAGGATGTGCGCGAGCACGGGCCAGGTCGCGCCCAGGGCCATGGCAGCCGGCAGGGGCAGGAACATCGCCGCACTGCGCGGCGTGAGAGCGAGCACCCACGGAAACAGGACGGCCCACAGGGCGGCGCCGACCTCCAGCGCCGCGTAGGTCCGGGGAACGCGCGCGGGATCGAGGGGAGATGTGCGACCGATCCCTTGACCGCTCCCGTGACCGATACGGTGTGCCGCCCACCCGCCGATGGCCAGGCCGAGCATGAACGTGCCGAGCGTCCAGGCGGCCGACTGCGCGCTTCCGCCCAGTACGACCGAGAGTCTCCGCAACCAGATGGACTCGTACGCCAGTGCCGCCGCGCCCGACGTGATGGCGATGCCCGTCCACGCCAGCGCCTTCGACGTGTGGGATGTCATCGCCGCGCGGTATAACGGGGTGCCCATCCGGAGGAGGCGCGCATTCTCACTGCGCTGCTGTTCACTGCGGTCGCTGCCGAGCCGAGCTTCGATGCCCACGGCGCCAAGATCGCCCCGCACGACACCGATCCGCGCGACCCCCTGTACGTTCAGCGTCCGGGTGTCATGCGGCCAGGGGACTTCTTCGGGGCGGTGATCTTCGAATACGCCGAGGCCCCGTTGGTCCAGGCGGTCGAAGGCGCCGATGGCGTGGTCGCCGAGACCCCCGTGGTCGACGACCTCGCCGGGGCTCAGATCTCACTCGGTGGCGCGTTCCACGAGCGGATCCGGATGGACCTGCTGGCGCCCGTGTACTTCACCTCCCTGGGCGCCGAGTCGCGCGAAGGCCCGGCACTGGGCGACATCCGGCTGTCCACGATGATCAGTCTGCTGCCGCCCGAAGACGTCGAGAGCGGAGCCGGAGGGCTGGGCCTGGGCGTGATGGGCCACCTGGACGTCCCGAGCGGCGACGCCAGCCGCTTTCTGGGTCGCGGAACCACCGGCGGAGGCGGGAAGTTCGCGGCCACGTACGAGTTTCCCGGGGTGACGCTCACGGCGGACGCCGGCGTCGAGGCCTCACCCACGCTCGAGCTCGACAATCTGCGCGGTGGCGCGTGGGCGGTGGGGGGCTTCGGGATCGGCGTGCTCGCGAGGGAGACCGCCGGAATCACGCTGGAAGCGATCGCGAAGACCCCCGTGACCCCCTCCACCGTGTCCGGAACCGGGCTCCAGGCCGAGGGGGTGCTCTCGGTTCGCGGGGCCGGTCGCTCGGGGGTGGGCTGGATGTTCGGAGGGGCTGCTGGGCTCACCGAAGGCGCGGGAGTTCCGTCGTTTCGCGCGTTCCTCGGGTTGTCGTTCGGGCACCACGAACCCCGACCGATCAGCGACGTCGACACCGAAGGCTACCTGGTCGTTCGGGATGGGTGTCCGCTGCAGCTCGAGACCGAGAACGGGTACAAGGACGAAGACGGGTGCCCGGATCAGCTCGGAGCGCTGTCGATCGACACCCGGTACGACGGACGCAGCTGGCCCGCGACCGTCGAGCTCACCGGCCCCGACACCACCGAGGTGATCGAGGTGGGCGTCGAGGGGTTCGTCCGCGAAAAAGCGCTGCCCGGCACCGAGTGGCGCGCCGTCGCCGACAGTGGAGACTGCCTGCGAGGCGTCGGACGCGCCACGGTGGGCGAGGAAGGGACCGCCCTCGTCGTCGAGATGGAGCGCGTGTTCGAGGCCGCAGTTCGCCTGACCGTCCTCACCCCCGCGGGCGAGCCCGTGCCGTCTGCCAAGGCGATCTGGCAGAGCGACGTCCAGCACTGCCTGCCCGAGGGCCTCACCACCATCACCGACGGAAGCGCATTGGTGGACGTCGGGCCCGGCACCCATCGTCTCAACGTCTCGGCCGACGGATTCTCGGCCGAGGAGACGTCCGTCGAAGCCATCGCGGGTCAGACCAGCGAGGTGGTGGTGTTGCTCAAGCCCACCCGCGTCCGCGTCGAAGCCGAGCGCATCGTCATCCTCGAGAAGGTGTTCTTCGAGACCGGCAAGGCGGTCATCAAGCCCGAGTCCTACAACCTTCTCGACGAGGTCGCGACCACCATCGCCACCAACCCGCAGATCGGGCGCGTTCAGATCGGCGGGCACACCGACAACCAGGGCAGCGAGTCGTTCAACCAGCGCCTGTCCCAGCAGCGCGCAGACAGCGTCAAGACCTACCTGATGGGCAAGGGCGTCGACCCCGTCCGGCTCGTGGCGCGGGGCTTCGGAGAGTCCCAGCCCATCGACACCAACCGCACGCCCACCGGTCGCGAGAACAACCGGCGCGTCGAGTTCGATCTCCTCGATCCCCAGCCGGCGGACACCGAGGGCGGAGGCGCTCCATGAGGCCCTTGTCGACGGGCGTGCTGGCCTTGTTCCTCGCGATGACCCCGGTCCAGGCGGTCTGTGCAGAGCCCGACGCGCTGGCGGAGCCGCAGGAGATCCGGCCGGGCTCCGAGGAGGACGAAGCGGCGCGGCTGCTCCGCCTCGAGGCTGCCGTCTCCGAGTCACGCGGCAAGAAAGGGGGCGTCGTGGTCATGTGGCCACGCGTCATTCCGTACACCCTCGACCGGGAGGTCGCGGCACAGGCGGCGGTGCTCCAGACCCGCCTCGTCGCCATCGCCGAGCGAGCGGCGCCGGTCGCCCACCGGGATGTCCGACCCCAACCGGAGCGGGTGTGTCCCCGCGACAAGGGGTGCAAGGGCGTGCGGCTCGGGCTGTTGCTGGGTCAGCAGGACGGCGGGTGCGTGGCCGTCGGATTGCTCGGCCAGCCGGGTGTGACAGACCTGGAGCTGATCCCCATGGCCGGTGAGATCGAGCTGGCCAGCGAGAGCGTGCCCTTCCGCGCCAGTCCCGAAGACGCCGTGACCGTGCGCGAGTTCGTCCCATGCAGCCAGATCGACGATCAGCTCGACGACTCGGCGCTGGTGCTCCGCCTGCGCGAGATGCTCCGGGACCCCGACACTCCCTGATGCGGAGCCGTCGCTTCCGCGGTCACATCGCCTTGGCGTCGCCGTAGCGCTCCGACTCGAACCACCCGCTCGACGGCGCGTCGTACTTCGAGCGTCGCCAGTCCTGCCAGGTCAGTCGGGTGACGTCGCCCACCGGGATCGTGACCCGATCCGGCCCCAGAGGCATGGCGAAGTCGAAGCTGTCGTGCTGCAACGGGCCCGTCAGCACCGAGCCGTTCTTCAGCTCGAGCCGCCAGTCGCCGCCGGGGAGCGGGGCGAGGGTCCGACACTCCGAGAGGAAGGGTGAGAACGTCCCCATCCCGTTGACGATCGTGACCCGGGTGATCTCCGGATCGACCAGCAGATCGTCGCCGTGTTCGGTCTCGACGCGGAACACCGGGCGATCCGGCCAGATGTTCGCCCCCGTGGTCTGGATGCGCCCCACGTCCGCCATCGGCACGTCGATCGAGAGGGGCTCGCCGCCGATGGTCATCCCGAGGGCGAGGGTGGGGTCGACCCAGCGGCCTCGGAGCTCGGTCCCGTTGCGTAGCCAGACCGTCACCTCGTCCCGACTCGTGCCCAGGTCGCCGGTGACCGGGACCACCTCGCCGACGTCGTCCAGGGGGATGTCGAGGCGACCCAGTGCGCCCTCCAGCGCCAGCTCGGTCGTCTGCACGTCTCCCACCACGATCTGCGCGTCGGTCAGCGTCACCCGCACGGGTTCGGGGTCCACGGGCCGATTCCAGATGCTCCACGCGATCGCGCCGATCAATCCCGCGCCTGCGACGAGCGGGAGGATCGCGATCCCCGCGATCGCGATCGTCTTCTTCGTGGTCCATTGGATCATCGGTGCCTCCATCGGGCGGAGCCGCTCGAACGCGCTCGTGCACCCGGTCGCGTGGGGATTGGGTCTGCGCGGATCCAGACCGCTGATCGAAGCTCCGGGTTCGCCCGGGTCTGTCACAGCTTGTCGTCGAGCGCGAAAACTGGACGACGGGTCAGAACTCAAGCTACGCTGATTTCGGACGATGAGTCAGTTCTGTGGAGCCGGGGGGCTTGGGATGAACGACATGACATCGACCCAGAGCTTTGGGTCGTTCTACATTGCTGTGGTCGAGGTCCTTCGATCGGCCGACGAGAACGCGGCGCTGGCCCTGCTGGGGATGTCCGGCGAAGCCGAGCTCGTCACCCTGCTCGAGGGCCGCACCACTGCTGCCGAGGCTCTCCAGTACGCCAAGGTGATGTTCGAGATCGGCATGGACGAGGTCGCGAACGACGTCGTACGGGCGGTGATGAACGCCCGGATCGAGACGGTGGCGTGGACCACCGCCGGGCTCGCCGCTACGGCCTGATCCTCTCCGCGAGATGAATCTCGACCTGTGAACCTGGGTCAGCGCATCGTTGCCACGGAGTCACGGAGCACACCGAGGACTTCACGGAGAGGGGAGGAGCGAAGCACTCGCTCTTCGTCATGTTCTCGAGCTCGGTCGTGCTCTGCCGCTCTGCGTGATCCCGGGGTGTCGCTCGACGGGGCGTCTCAGTTTCCGGTGTGACCCGTGGCGCTCGTGTCGGCGGTGTCGCCCGTCGGGTTGGGGCTCGTGCCGGTGTCGGACGGCGAATCGGTGTCCGTGTCGGTATCGCTGTCGGCGTCGGTGTCGGCATCCGAGTCCGTGTCGACGTCGGCGTCCGCATCGGCGTCGGCGTCCGTGTCGGTGTCCGTGTCGGCTTCGTCGCAGTCCCCCGCGTCGTTCGCGAACTGGGCGCAGTCGAAGTTCGCGTAGGGGAAAGCGGTGCCGTCGTCACAGGTGCCGTCGCCGAGGAGGTTCAGCGGCGCGCACTCGTCGTCACAGTCGTTGATCGTCGAGATCGCGGTGTCGCAGTTGCCGGTGTCGATGGGAGGCAGGACCGGATCCTCGCCCGTGTCGACGCCGGAGTCGCCTGGTGTGCCCGAGTCCGCGGAGCCGGAGTCCGTGCTCCCCGAGTCCGTGGAGCCGGAGTCCGTGCTTCCCGAGTCCGAGCCGCCCGAATCTGAACCTCCGGAATCCGAGCCGCCCGAATCTGAACCTCCGGAATCCGAGCCACCGGAATCCGAGCCACCCGAGTCCGAGCCACCCGAGTCCGAGCCACCCGAGTCCGAGCCTCCTGAATCCGAGCCGCCCGAGTCGGAACCTCCGGAGTCCGTTCCACCGCTGTCGCCGATGTCGGTGTCCGTGTCGGCATCTGCGTCCGCATCCGCATCTGCATCGGTATCCGCATCGCTGTCGGCGTCCGTGTCGGCATCTGCGTCCGTGTCGGCATCCGAGTCGGTGGGCGGATTGGCGGTGTCCGTGTCGGACTTGCCATCCTTCTTGCAGGACGGGCCGAGCACCAGGAGCAGGCCGACGGTCCACAGGAGTGTGCGCATGGAGTCTCCGTACGGGGAACAGTACGCGGTCCAGACCCGACTGTCATCCGATCCGTGTTGTCGATCGCCCGAAATACCCGGTCAGGGTGTGCCCGTTGCGCCGGTGGCCGTGAAAGCGCCCGTGTCGGCGGTCGTTCCCGTGGCTCCGGTCGCTCCGGTGTCGCCAGTGTCGGGCGCGGGGCAGTCTCCGCCGTCGAAGTTGAACGCCGGGCAGGCGAAGTCCGGAGAGCCCCACGGCTGGGGGGTTCCGTCGTCGCAGAGGATGCCGTCCCCGATGTAGTCGGCGGGGTAGCACTCTCCGTTGCAGTCCAGGACCGCGGCTGCGCCGGTGCTGCCGGTGCTGCCGGTGTCGCCGGTGGTGCAGTCCAGCACGAACAGCCCGGTCTCGACCTGACCACTGTCGGTCGGAGGTGCGGTGTCCGTGAAGCCTCCGGTGTCGCCCGTCGGGTCCGTGTCCGCGTCGCTATCGGCATCCGTATCGGCATCGGTGTCGGCGTCGGTGTCGGCATCCGTGTCCGCATCGGCGTCGGTGTCGGTTTCTGTAGTGTCGGTGTCTGGAGGGTCGTCCTTGCAGCCCGACGACAGGCCCGCCACCAACACCATCCCGACCAACCAGCTGCGCGGAATCACACGGTCACCAGCACGGCCGTCACGTTGTCTTTCCCGCCGGCGTCGTTGGCGGCGTTCACCAGCACGCGCACCTGCCGTCGGGGCTCGAGGCTGTCGTCCAGGAGCTCGGCCAGCCGCTCCTCGGGCATCTCGCCCCACAGGCCGTCGGAGCACACCAGGATGCGGTCTCCGGACTTCACGTCGGCCTTCTCGACGTCCGGCTCGACCTCTTCGGAGCCGCCGAGGAACTGCAGCAGCACGTTGGCCCGCTTGTGCGTTCGGGCTTCTTCGCGGGAGATCTTCCCGGTGGCGACCATGGCGCCGACCATCGAGTGGTCCTCGGTGAGGGGCGTGAGCTTCCCATCGCGGATCCGGTAGGCCCGGCTGTCGCCGACGTGTGCGAGCCAGGCCGTGCCATCGGGCCAGCGCAGCAACACGACGATGGTGGTGCCGACGGGCTGCTCCCGGTCCTTCGCGAGCTCCCGCACGCCCAGCGCGACGGTGGCGATCACCTCTTCGAGGGCCTTCTTCACGGCGGGCTTCTTCGACGGGCTGGCGGGGACGTTCACCCCGGCCGAGCGCAGCGCAGTCGCGACAGCGGTTCGGCTGGCTCGATCGCCGTCGACGTACCCGCCCATGCCGTCGGCCACCACGAACAGATCGACGCCATCGCCCTCGTTCGGCTTGAGGCGTGCCCAGCCCCAGGAGTCCTCGTTCCCGGCGCGCTTTCTGCCCACGCTGGACAGGGCTGCGGCGGGTCGTTCGCTCTGGCGCACCTCGAGGCCCCGGGCGAACCGGCGGAGCTCCCGCTGGAAGGTGGAGATGTCGGCCACGCCCCCGACGGCGGCTTCCTGGAAGAAGGCGACGGTCTCGGCTTGATCGTGGGCCACGTAGGGCAGGAGCAGACGGCCGACGAGTCGTGCCGCGTCGTGACACACCGGATCGCGCGGATGCACGCGCCGGTTGCGCACCTCCCGGAAGTCCAGATCCCACAGGCGGGAGCCGTTGCGCCCCACCAGGACGTGCTCTGGGCCCAGTCGGTCGAGGACGAAGCCGCGCTCCATGAGCTCGATGATCCCGGCAGACAGGGTCCATGCGGCGGTGAGCACGGTGCGGGGACGCAGGGGCGCGGGCTCGTCGACCAGCAGGGCTTCTTCGGCGATCTCGTGGAACGCCAGCAGCTGCTCGCGGTACTTGTACAGGACGATGGGCGTGTTCAGCGCGATGTGGTCGATGCGCGCGGCCGCGAAGCGATGGAAGTGCTCGGCGCCGGCCTCGTGCCATCGACACGACAGCAGGAACCGCCGCTTGCGGATGGGGGTCTGGCAGTAGTCGCAGACCGGGGACCCCGCCGGGTTGTGCTTGTTGCCGCAGTTCCAGCAGATGTGGGTGTACCACCGCGGCTTCTTGTTGTTCGCCAGGTAGTACGTGCGGCCCGGACCCATCGAGAGCAGGCGCTCGATGTTGAGATGCAAGCCGATCCCCATGCCCGCTTCGAACTGCGGGGGGCGCTTCATGCTGGATTGCGCGTCGCTCTCCACCGGGTTGGCCTCACTCCTGGATGTACCCGAGCTCCCGGAGCATCTCGCGTTCTTCGTCGGTCAGCTGGACCGATGGGCGGGAGCCGGGTGTCGGACCCGAATAGCGCATCGGAGCGTCGTCGTCGGGCAACCGGTCGTGCAAGATCGAGAACGGTCCGTGAATGCGGTCGGTCTGGACGCGGACCTCGGCGTCCGGAGGCCAGATCGCCAGCGACGATCCGGCGTCGAGGGATGCGGGGAGCAGTGTTGCGGTTCCGGATGCGATCCGACCCGCGACACCGGGCCGGATCACGACCCCATCGCGGATTCGCACGTCGAGGTCGGCTTCGATGGACCATGGGCTGCCCAGACGCCGCTCCAGGGTGCGGTCGAGCGATCGCAGCCGTGCGGGATCGGGTGGCTGGAGGCGCGCACACCGGGGATCGTCGCGCAGGTCGCAGCTGGTGATCGAGGGCGCATCCGGATCGAGGTCCAGGTACAGGTCCCGCCCATCCACGTGGACGCGCACGCGATTCGTCTGAAAGCGCGAGGTCTCGGCCCAGGACGCAGCCTCGCCCCCCAGGCGGACGGTGGGATCACGGAGCTGGCGGGAGCGATCGACGCCGTCCAGCGGATCCGCGGGATCGGGATGCGACAACCCGATCACGCCGGCGATCGTCGGGGCGACGTCTTCGAGCCCCACCCGCTCGTCCACGACTCCGCTGCCGATCCCCGGACCTGCGACGATCCACGGGACGTGCAGCTGCTCGGGGTAGAGCGTGTGACCGTGCCCCCAGGAGCCCCGCTCGCCGAGCTCCTCGCCGTGATCGGCGGTGACGACCACCACCAGCTCGCGTCCGCTGCGGGTCCAGCGCTCCACGAGGGACTCGAGCTGCGCGTCGACGTACGCGATCTCCTCGTCGTACTGGGCGATCTGGTGCGCCAGCTGGTCGGGAGGGAGGGGGTGTTGCTGGTAGTGCCGGTAGTTCCTGTAGACCGCATCTCCGATCTCGGCCGCGCGATCGAACCGGGTGTCGTAGGGCGCGGGGGCATCGTAGGTGTAGTGCACGTCGTACAGGTGGACGAACGCGAACAACGGTGTGCCGGCGGGCTGCTGGTGGGCCCAGTGCAGCGCGTGGCCGAACACCTCCTCGGCGTCGATCTCGCCGCGCCCCGATGCCTGCTTGCTCGTGAGCCCGAAGTCCTCGAAGTGGTCGAAGCCCCGATCGAATCCGTAGCGACGGCTCACGAACAGCGCCGAGACGACGCCCATGGTGGCGTAGCCGTCTCGAGCGAAGGTCTCGGCGAGCAGCGGCACGTCGGGCGGAATCGCCAGGTCGTCCTCGATGGCCCCGTGTCGATCGGGCGACAAGCCGGACAGCATCGTGGCGTGGCTCGGCAGGGTCCACGGGCTCGGGGCCCAGGCGTCGGTGAAGCGCACGCCGCGTTCGGCCAGGGAGTCCAGGAAGGGCGAGGTGTCGCGCTCGGCACCGTAGCTCCCCAGATGGTCGGCGCGCAGGGTGTCGATCGAGACCAGCAACACATCGGGAGACGCTGCGCCATCCGGCATCTCCGCATCCGGATCGAAGCCGGGTGGCAGCTGCGGAGCCCCGCGCTTCACCCATGGGCCTGCAGCGCGATCGGCCACCTCACGCAGGTGTTCCAGGTGAGCGCGGCGAGACTCCAGCCGATCCTCCAGGGCGTCGAGGTCCTCTTCGAGCTGGTCGGTGCGCGCCAGGGGGCAGCCCGCGACCATCAGCGCGTCGAGGCCGAGGAGGGTGAGGAGCGGGCCGCGCATCACGGGGGCCACGCGGCGTCTCCGGTGAACACCACCGCGTTGTCGGCGTTCCCGAGGGTCCACGCGTCGATCAGCGCGTATCCACCGAGCCCGTCACCCTGGGGGGCCGATCCGGCGATCGTGGTGGTGAAGGGCCCGTTGCCCTCGAATCGATGGGTCAGCCGGAACGGTCCCGACGGCAGGGTGTGCGCGGTGTCGCCGAACGTGACGGTCACCGGTCCGTCGCCCACCACCAGGCCGGCCAGCACGGTGTCTGCGTCTCCCCAGTCGCTCGACCACTCCGCCACGGTGCCGCGGACCGTGGTCTGGGCGTACACCCAGTACATCGGTCGCTCGTCGCCGCCTCGGGGCATCGGGAGGCGAGGATCGAGGGACAGCTCCAGAGCCCGCCCGTCCAGGTTGGGCGTGTCGTCGGGCGAGAACAGGATCACCCCGCCGGCGTGGCGGAACGCGCCTCCACAGTCCCGCTCGAAGTCCTTCGGCAGCGCGTGCGGGGTGAGGGGGTCTCCGCCGAGCGACAGGCGGATCGGACCCGACCGACCCAGGCCGCGCGTGTTCAGCGGGTAGTCGGAGATCGCCGACAGCTCGGGAACCTGGAGCTTGAAGCCACAGGCGGTCTCGGTGCGCTCGGGCTCGGGGAGCCCCGGCAGCACGGGGGGATCGCCGGTGCGCTCCACGGTGGCCCCGGAATCGCGGGTGCGTTCGGTGGTGGGCTGCTGATGGCCGGACACCGGAAGTCCATCGTCGGCGGCCATCCTCGCCTTCGCGCGGCGTCGCTTCCCGCGGGCCTTCTTCCCCCGTCGACCGGGCCTGCCCCGACTGCTGGCGGGTTCGACCTGTACGCCCGCGGCCTCGAGGGTCTGCTCGAGCGCGTCGATCTCGGCCTCCAGCTCGACCAGCTGGCGCTCCAGGATCCGCTGCCGTTGCTCGAGCGCGGTGAGATCGGGCGTGCAGGCCGCCATCACGGGCACGACAGCGAGTGCGGCGTGAACCCCGGTACGAACGGAGCGACGGCGACGGGAGCGTGGCATCGCGCTGCCGTAACCTGTGCACGAGCGTTCCCGTCCGGTAACCTTCGACCCGTTCCGCTTCTCCTGCCGACCCCCCAACCGTCGGTAGCGCCCCCTGGGAGGACACACGTGCCGATCTGGATGCTTGCGTTGGCGCCCGCCGTCGCGCAGGACATCGATGCCCACGGCTTCACGCTGGCGGCGTACGACGCCGACGCCCGGGATCCCCTCACGCTCCAGCGTCCGGGCGATTTCGAAGGGGGAGGCGCGTTCCTGGGAGGGCTGTTCGAGTACGCCCGCACCCCGCTGGTGGCCGAGGATGCCGACGGCAATCGGCTGCCGCTGCTCGACAACCTGTTCGTGCTCAACCTGTCGGCGGGCTTCGCGCCCCACGAGCGATTCCGTCTCGACGTCACCGCGCCGCTCTACGGCTACACGGGGGTCGGCCTCGACGACGCCGCGACCACGGGCTTCGGAGTGGGGGACACGCGGGTGTCGCTCATGGGGGTGATCCTCCGGGCCGAGGACACCGACACCGGGTTCTCCCTGGCCCTCGTTCCCCACGTCGATCTGCCGAGCGGCGTGTTCGACCCGTACCTCGGGCGCAACGCCGTCGCGGGGGGCGGCGTGCTGGCGGGGTCTCTCGAGGCGGGTCCCATGACCCTCACCCTCAACGGGGGCTACCAGCTCGAGCAGCCCGTCGAGGTCGGCAACCTCGTGAACTCCGATGCGGTGCTGGCCGGGTTCGGGGTCGGTGCGATGCTGGACGACACGCTCGGTCTCAACGCCGAGGTCCGCGCCGACATCCCGGTGGAGGGCGACGCGCCCGGGACCACGGGGCTTCCGGCCGAAGCCCTGGTGTCGCTGCGCTACGCCGACGAGGGGGGCGCGCACTTCACGGGGGGCGTATCCGCGGGGCTCACCCAGGGGGCCGGTGCGTCGGCGTTCCGGGTGTTCGTCGGGGGCGGGTTCGGCGCGACCGGAGGCCCGAAGGACCTCGATGGAGACGGCTTCGTCGACAAGGAGGACGCCTGTCCGGACGAGCCGGAGGTCGTGAATGGCCTCGACGACATGGATGGCTGCCCCGACGAACGGCCGGCGCTGCGCTCCTGGGCCAGCTGGAACGGCGCGCCGATGGTGGGCGCCGAGCTCACCATCGAGGGGCCGGTCACCCGAAAGGTCACCACCGAGCCCGTCCCCTACGAGATGGAGGTCGATCCGGGGTCCACGTGGAAGGGCACCGCCACCTGGGGGCCGTGCCTGTCCGGCGAGAAGGTCCTGACCGTCGAAGACACCTCCACCGACCTCGTCGTCGACCTGGAGCGCGAGACCTACGGCGAGCTGGTGATCCGGGTGGTCGACCCCACGGGCGAGCTCGTGAACCAGGCCGTCGTCGAGTTCCGGTCCGACACCCCGTCCTGCGTCCCCGACCGCGCCATGCGCACCGACGTCCAGGGCGTGCTGCGCATCGGGGTGGGCCGCGGGAAGCACGAGGTGCTCGTCCGGGCCAACGGTCGATCGGCCACCGTGCCCTTCGAGACCCCCGAGGCGCGCTCCAGGGAGCTCGTGGTCCTGCTGGGCATGTGAGCGGTCGATGCACGTGCTCGTCGTCGGCGCAGGGGTGGGAGGCCTGGCCGCGGCCACCCGGCTCGCACAGCGAGGGGTGTCGGTTCGCATCGTCGAAGCCAGTCCGCGCATCGGTGGGCTCGCTTCGCACTTCGAGGTCGAGGGCCGCCGGTTCGATGGCGGTCCGTACATCCTCCTCGACCGACCTGGGCTCGAGTGGGTGTTCGACGCCCTCGATCCCCTCGGGTGCGAGGGGCTCGCGGCCCACGTCGACCTGATCCGACTGCACGAGGTCTACCGGGTGTCGCGCGACGACGGAGCCCCGCCGATCGCCCTGTACGACGGGCTCGACGAGACCGCCGACCGGTTGGAGGACCGATTCTCCGGGGCCGGATCGAAGTACCGCGCGTGGATCGACCGTGTCCGCGGGGTCTACGAAGACCTCGTGCCGCTCCAGCGCGGTCCGCGCCCGTCGGTGATCCAGCTCATCCGGGCGGGTGCACTGCGCCGCGCACCGTTCCTGCTGCGTTCGCTGGGGGCGGTGTTGCGGGACTCCGGCCTGCCCGAGCCGGTGATCGAGATGCTGGGGATCTGGACCCACATCGCCGGTCAGCCGCTGGATGCCGCGCCGTCTCCGCTGGCGTTCGTGCCGACCATCGTGCACACCGAGGGCGCGTACACGGTGCGGGGCGGGATGAGTCGCGTCACCGAGGCGTTGCACGGTCTGGCGGTGAAGGCCGGGGTGACCATCGAGACCGGTCGTCCCGTGGACCGGATCGAGCTGTCCCGCGGTCGTGCCGTGGGGGTCCGACTGGCCGATGGGGAGGTCCTGCGCGCCGATGCGGTGCTCTCGAACGCCCCCGGGGTCGGCACGTATCTCGAGCTCGTGAAGCGCCTTCCGCTGCGGGCTCGATGGATGCTCGACGGGCTTCCGCTCCAGTCTCCCGGGGTCGCGGCCTACCTCACCGCCCGGGAGGCCCGCCCAGGCGGCTTCCTGGACTTCCGGCTCGCGCAGACCGGGTGGTGTCGCGGGCTGGCGACACCGGGGGCGGTAGACGACGGCCAGGCTGGGCGGGCGCGACTGCTGGGCCCCGTGTCCCACGCCTGGGCAGAGCGCGTGGGGCCCGACGGTCAGCGGGCCTACCTCTCGGCGCTGCTGAACGAACCCTGGTGGCGCGAGCACCTGGACGACGTCGCCATCGTGCAGACGCGCATCCCGGTGGAGTGGGGGCGTCGGCACTTCCTCTACCGCAACTCCATGAATCCCGTGATGACGGCGCGGTTCATGCGACGCGGGCGGTTGGCGCACCGGTCTCCGTGGGTGAAGGGGCTGTACCTCGCGGGGTCTGCGACCCATCCGGGGCAGTGGGTGAGCTTCTGTGCGATCAGCGGGATCCTCTCGGCCGACGCGGTGCTCCAGGATGCAGGGGAGGCGAGATGAGTCGCGGTGCACGGATCTGGCGAGGCGTCTGCATCGGTGCGGGCGTGCTGTTCGCGCTCTTCGGGCTGGTGCAGCTCAACGACCCCGATCCCATCGCGTGGGTGTTCGTGTACGGCATCACGGCGGTGTACGCGTTCCTGGGGGCGTCGGGCCGGCTCACCTGGCCTGCACCGGCTGTCTGGGCGGGTCTCGCGTTCTTCTTCGGGTTGCGCACCTGGTTCACCTGGGACGGCAGCAGCAACCCGATGGGCGACGCGTCCCAGGGCCTGTTCGCAGAAGAGGTCGTGCGCGAGGCGGGGGGCCTGTTCCTCGTGGCGGGCTGGTGCGGCGCGATGGCCACGGTGATCTACTGGACCCCGGATTCCGACGCCGCAGCCGAAGCTCCGGGCGCGGACGCCGAGCGAGGCCGGCGCGGGGAATAGCCGTGGTCGTCGGGGTTTTCTCGGGTCGACCGGCTTTCGTCCCTTCGTCAGAACCACAACCCTGGTAGGCTCCGCACCATGATGACCACACTGACTCTGCTGTCCGCTCTTCTGTTCACCCCTGCCGACGCTGGCGAGCTCGCGGGCGTCACCATGCCCGACAAGGCCACGGTCGGCGGCAAGGAGCTCGTGCTCAACGGCATGGGCCTGCGCGAGAAGTACTTCATCGACGTCTACGTCGGCGGGCTGTACGCCCCGGCGCAGTCCAACGACGCCAAGAAGCTCATCTCCGAAGACGTGCCCAAGCGCATCGTCATGCACTTCGTGTACAGCGAGGTCGACAAGGGCAAGCTCACGGGCGCGTTCGACGATGGCTTCGACGCTGTGGGTGCCAGGGAATCCCAGGCGGCCGGGCTGAAGACGCTCAACGGCATGATGGAGACCGTCCAGAAGGGCGACGTCATCCAGCTCGACTACGTGCCCGGTACCGGCACCACGGTCACCGTCAAGGGCGCCAAGAAGGGCACCATCGAGGGTGCCGAGTTCATGAAGGCGCTCTGGGGGGTCTACCTTGGTCCGTCGCCGCCCACGGGCGCGCTCAAGAAGGGCATGCTCGGCAACAAATAGGCGCGTCCGTCGCTCAGCGGAACTTCGGGACGCGCTCCACGAAGCGCTCGAACCCGATCCGTGTGCAGAGGGCTTCGAGACGGGGCCGATCGGCGCCCTTCCACTCGAGGTCTGCGAGCGTGCAGCCCAGATCGACGTCCGTGACGAGGGTGGCGAGCTTCTTGTAGAGCATCGCATCGGCCCGCTGCTCGGCGAGGTTCTTCGCGAGCGCTTTGGAGCCGCGCACCTTCACGTCCCAGTCGGCGACGTCGTCGGGGATGTTCTCGATCGACCCGAAGTGCGCGAGCACGGTAGCGGCGCTCTTCGCGCCCCAGCGGGGGATCCCGGGGATGCCGTCTGCGGAATCGCCCACCAGCGCGAGCCAGTCGGGGATGCCCGACGGGGGGACGCCCCACTTCTCGACCACGCCGGGCTCGTCGATCGTGATCTGGCGGCGTCGGTCGAGCAGCACGACGTCCTGCCCACGCACGCACTGCGCGAAGTCCTTGTCGGGGCTGCAGATCACCACCTGCTCCGCTCCGCCGTTGGTGTGGGGTCCGAACTGGTGGGCGGCGGCGGCCAGGGCGTCGTCGGTCTCGACCGGCACCATGGGCCAGGCCACGATGCCGAGCGCTCGGGTGGCTTCGATGGCCAGGGGTTGCTGGTTCCAGAGCGCGGGATCGATGCCGGCGCCGGTCTTGTAGCCCGCGAACAGGTCGTTGCGGAACGACTCGATCACCTCGTCGTACGCGACGCCCACGTGGGTGACGTCTTCGCTGCCGAGCAGCTGGAGCAGGGTGCGCAGAACACCGCGGACCGCGCCCACCTCCATCCCGTCCGGGGCTTCGGCGCCGGGTCGACCGTAGAACTGTCGGAAGAGCTCGTAGGTTCCATCGACGAGGTGCAGCTTCACGGGCCCTCCCAGGGTTTCGCGAGGTGGTTGGCACCCCGGTGTGGCACGCGGCTATAACGGCCAGATGGCGGAAGACGATGCGACCGACATCCAGTTCACCGGACGTCCCGACTCCGGAGAAGAAGCGCCGTGTGTGGTGGTGCTCACAGGCCGGAAGGTGGGCCGGGTGGTGAAGCTGCGTCCGAGCGGCACCGTGCTCGGCCGGGCGGGGGACACCGACCTCGTGCTGGACGACGACGGGATCAGCCGGGTCCACTGCATGTTGATGGTGGAGGACGGGCGCTGGATGGTGCGGGATCTGGGCAGCACGAACGGCACGTTCGTCGGCGAGCGCACCGTCGGAAAGACCCCACTGGCATTGCGCGAAGGCGATCGCATCCGCCTCGGAACCGACGTCATCGTGCGATTCGGCACCCAGGACGCCATCGAGCGGCAGTTCCTCGACCATCTCTACCGCTCGGCCACCCGCGACGCGCTCACCGGGGTCGCCAACCGGCGGTTGTTCTCGGACCGGCTGGAGTCCGAGCTGGCGTGGCACCGCCGGCACGGAGCCCCGCTGTCGTTGCTGTTCGTCGACATCGACCACTTCAAGCGCATCAACGACACCTACGGCCACGTGCGGGGCGACGAGGTGCTCAAGAGCATCGCCGAGCTTCTCCAGGACGTCAGCCGCGAAGAGGACGGCGTCGCGCGGTGGGGAGGCGAGGAGTTCGTGGTCCTGCTGCGCCAGACCCCCTCGGATGCCGCGCGGCGGGTGGCGGAGCGTCTGCGGGTCTCGGTGGCCGAGCACGACTTCGACCTGGCCGGAGATGCGGGTCGGCAACGCGTCACGGTCTCGGTGGGGGTCGCGACGCGGGCCGGCGACGAGCTGACCACCACTGCGGACTTCATCGGCGAAGCCGACGCCATGCTCTACCTCGCCAAGGGTCGCGGTCGGAACCGCGTGATCCCGGATCCACCCCGAGACGGCTCTTGAGCGCTCGCATCGGCGGGCTCGTCGTGTTGGCAGCGACGGGATGCACGGCCGGAACCCCGACCGACCCCTGTGATCCGTGCGACACCGGCCCAGCGACGTCGTTCGCGCCCTATCCAGACGACGACGTGCTCTCGATGGCCGACGCCCAGGTCGTCGGAACCCACAACAGCTACCACGTGACCACGGCCGACATCGTGCCCTGGTCGTACACCCACGCACCGCTGGACGAGCAGATCGCCCGCATCGGGGTCCGGCAGTTCGAGCTCGACCTGTACTGGGATCCCGAGCAATCCGAGTGGGACGTGCTCCACGTTCCCTTCCTCGACGCGGGCACCACCTGCGAGCGCTTCGTCGACTGCCTGGAAGACCTCGCGGCCGGCTCCGAACAGACCCCCGGCCACCTCCCGGTGGTGGTGCTGCTCGAGGTCAAGGAGCCACACGACGAGCGCGCTCCCGACCTGCTGCAGGCCCTCGAAGACGACCTGCTTGCGGTGCTCGGCTCCGATGCGCTCGTCACACCGGGCGATCTGGGCGGGTCGGTCGCGGATGTCGCCGCGCCGATGGGGGCGGGCTGGCCCGTGCTCGAGGGGCAGCGCGGGCGGTTCATCATGGTGCTGCACGCCCGAACCTGGTCCGCAACCGCTCGCACGCTCGACCCGCTTCCCGGGGCGTACTTCCTGGACGGCTACGGGGATCTGCAAGCGCCCTGGGCCGCCATCCACTCCATGAACAGCCCCGACGACCCCGACATCGCCGAGGTGGTCGCTGCCGGGCATCTGGTCCGGACCCGCTCCGACGTCGACAGCGAGCAGGCGGTGGCGAACGACCCCTCGCGCGCCGAACAGGCCTTCGCGAGCGGCGCGCACTTCATCTCGACCGACTGGCCCGAGCCCCATCCCGAGACCGGCTACGCCGTGCAGGCCCATCCCGACGACCCCGCAGACGCACGGAGGCCCGCGCGGTGCAATCCCGTGCGGGCCTCGGATGCGTGCTCGGCGGATGCCCTCGAGCGGGCCCTCTGAGTCACGCGCAGCGAATCAATCGCTGCTCTATTCGCTGAAGACGGACTTCACGTCGCCGCCGAGCTTGCCGACGTCCTTGCCGAGCTCGGTCGCGATGCCGGCGCCTTCCTTGAGGGTCTTCACGTTCTTGTTGCCCTTGCTCACGGCCTTCGGGATCTGCATGGCCTTGAGCCCGAGCTCCTTGGGCGTGCTGATCAGCTCACCGGCTTCGGTGGCGGTCTCGATCAGCTGCTCACCGGCGCTGCCGAGCTTCTCGCCCGCATCGCCCAGCTTGCCGAAGCTCGCGTTGAGGGAGTCGACGGCCTTCTGGACGTTGTCCGGAACGCCTTCCTCGGCCTTGAACGTGGGCATCGCGTTGTTCTCGAACGCCACGTTGATCTTGCCTTCGGCCTTGGTCTGCAGATCCTTCAGCGCGTCCTCGAAGGGCGTGCCGTCCTTGAGCTCGAGAGCCGAGATCAGGTTGGTGTTGACCGCATCGACGTCCTTGCGGACCATCGCGATGGTCTCGAGCGGACCTTCTGACTTCTTGAAGACGGCGTCGAGCTTGGAGCTGCCCGTCTCCTCCATCGTCAGGTCGAACTCCTCGCCTTCCTCGTCGTTGTCCTTCTTGCCGGCTTCGGCCGTCTCGATGGGAACGAGGGTGGCGGTGCCGGTGAAGGCCATCAGGGTGGCCAGCATCATGAACTTGCGCATGTCTCTCCTCCAGAGCGCGGGTGGCGCGATGGGGAGGCTACGGCTCCCCGTCGCAGGGGTCAACCCGTGACCTGTGGGTTTCTTCCCACGTCGTGCCCATTCATACACACGATCGGAGGGCTTGCGAGCAGAGGTCAGCGTGGTCGCGAGGCCCGCGTGGTGTAGGCTGCCGGCACTGGAGGACCTGCGTTGACGGTGGCGATTCGGGGCGAGATTGCGCTCCCGACGAACCCCAATTGCATCTTGTACGCGACGACCGTCGACGAAGCGATGGTCGGAGGGTGGAGTGCGCTCCAGCGGGTTGCCTGGTCGGGGCTCGAGCAGTTCTACAGCTCGTGCGGGATCGACACCGTGGCGTACTTCGGCAAGCGGGCGTGGCTGAGCCGCCGCAACGAACCCATCCAGCAGTTGCTGCTGATGTTCGTGATGGACGGCCCCGCGAGCTCCAACGATCTGCGGTTGCTCGAGCTGGCCGTGCACGGGCACCCCACCCGGATCAAGTGGTCCGAAGGGTCGATGGAGTCCATGCCACCCGACGCGTTTCCGTCCCTCGCCGTGAAGAGCGGCAAGATGTACCAGCTCTGGTCGCGGTTCGACGACGTGGTCAAGTACCTGTCCTACGAGCGCGTCGACGGCCGGGTGGTCGTCGTCGGGGCCAAGCCCGAAGACACGTCCCCGTCGGAGTTCCTGCCCTACGTGCGCCACGTGACGGCGGCCAGGCGGCGGGTTCGCGAAGAGGACTGGCGAATGGAGCGGATGCGCCTGGCGTTCGCACACCACTTCGCGCGGCGCATCGTCGATGCCGACGGCGTCCTCCACGCCGACGAGCGCGAGTTCATGCAGCGGGTGTTCCCCCCGGACGTCATGCAGAGCATGGGCATGCAGGACCGCGACGCCTACCAGACCGCGCTGCGCGACGCGATGGAGCAGCTTCCCGCGCTGCTGGGCTACCACGACAAGCTCGCGATGGTCGGCCTGTTCTTCAGCGTGTGCCACTCGGACGGTCGGCTCGACCCCCGCGAGATGCGCGTGCTCAAGGAAGCCGCCACCGTCCTCGGCCTCGAGGGCAACGACGTCGTCGCCTACCTCTCCAAGCTGTGGTGAGGACGCCGCGGTGAGCGGACGCTACTCGGCGGTGTCGCCGGGGTCGATGTCGCCCGGAGCGCTGGCCTTGCACTCGAACATCTCTTCGCACTCGGTCTCGGCGACGCACACCCGGTAGGTTCCGTGGGTCTCGTCGTCGCAGTTGTCGATGCACGCCTGCAGGTCGTTCTCGAGGGTGCCGCCGCACGGCCAGGCGGTCTCGCACGTCTCCTGGCAACCGGGGGTTCCCGGGGGCACATCGGGCGAGCGGTCGGGGCTGCAGGCCAGCAATGCGCCCACCGTGAGCGCGCCCGTGGCCAGCATGCCGAAGCGGATTGTCATCGTCGGAATCATTCTTCCTCCCCCGAGCCCACGGCGTAGGTATCCGCCCAGCGGATCATTTCCCACAGCGCGTGGCCGATCGACTCGCGGGCGCGGTAGCCGTGCTCCTCGAGCGGCAGCTCCACCCAGCGCACCGTCGCGCCGTTGCCCTTGAGCGCTTCGAACATCCGCTCGGACTGCACGGGGTAGGTGCCCGGATTGGGGTCGTCGGCGCCGTGGAGCAGCAGCAGGGGCTCGTCGATCTTCGGAGCATGGGTGAACGGCGACATCTCGATGTACACGTCGGTGGCCTCCCAGTACGTCCGCTGCTCGGACTGGAAGCCGAAGGGCGTGAGGCTGCGGTTGTAGGCGCCGCTCCGGGCGATTCCGGCTGCGAACAGGTCGGTGTGCGCGAGCAGGTTGGCCGTGGTGAACGCTCCGTAGCTGTGCCCGCCGATGATCAGCCGGTCGGGGTCTGCGATGCCCTTGTCCACGGCCATCTTCACGGCTGCTTCCGCTCCCGAGACCAGCTGAGCGACGTAGTCGTCGTTGGGTTCGGTCTCTCCCTCGCCGAGCACCGGGATCTGCGGGTCGTCCACCACGGCGTAGCCCTGCAGCAGCATGAACAGGTGCGACGATCCGTAGGGGCGGCTGAAGGTGTTCTCGGACGACCGGACCTGCCCAGCGTCACTGCGGGACTTGAACTCGGTGGGGTAGGCCCAGAACACGGTCGGGAGTGGCCCGTCCGAGGGCTTCCAGCCAGGCGGGGTGTAGATGGTGGCCGACAGCTCCAGGCCGTCTTCGCGCTCGTACGTCACGAGCTCTTTGTCGACCTCGGCGAACTGGGGAGCCCAGTCCTCGAAGCGGGTGAGGGGACGCGGCTTCTTCCGGCCTCGGCGGATCATGTAGTTCGGGGGCTCGGTCTTGGACTGCCGACGCGTGAGGAGCTCGTTGCCGGCGTCGTCGAGCACGTCCGTCAGCGTCTCGTAGTAGGGGTCTTCCGCGACCCACAGTCGCTCCGTCTCGCGGCTGTCGAGGGAATAGCGATCCAGGAAGGGATACAGCCCGTCTGGCGTGGCTCCCCGGCCGCTCAGCAGCAGGGCACCCTGGTGTCGATGGAGCACCTGGCGCCCGAAGTCGTTCGGCTTGAAGATGGGAGAGCCCGGATCGGCGTAGGCATCCTGGTAGCTGCGATCCCAGTGCAGCTCGGGCTCTTTGCTCCCGTCGGGGAACAGGCGCCAGGTGCGGAGCTGGCGGGTGTCGTACCACCACTCCTGGGCCAGGGCGAGATCGTCCGTGCCCCACTGCATCCCGCCGAAGCGCAGCTCGGAGGTCCACAGCTCGGTCGGCTCGCCGTCGAACGGAGCCTCGAGCAGCGAGACCCTGTCGCGCACCTCGGCCTCCTTGCCCGCATCCCCGCCGTCCAGCGCCTCCACGAGGTAGAGCGTGGCCGGGGCGTCGTCCCGCCAGCCGATGCTGCGTCGACCGGTGCGCACACTGCCGAAGGGCACCGGCACGTCGTCGGCCAGGGGCAGATCCGCGATCTCGATGCGGGTCTTCGGGTCGGACAGGCGGAACACCTCGGTCTTCACGGGGAACCGCGACAGGGGGACGTGGTAGCTCCAGGGGCGGTGGTACTGCGACACCATCACCCACTCTCCGTCCGGGCTCGGAGAGACGTCGCCGAGGAGTCCGGGCTCGACGAGCGGGGTGATCGTGCCATCGAGTGCCACGTGGACCAGCTCGCTGGCCAGGTAGTACTCGAACAGGGCCTCGTCGTGCTTGTCGTCCAGCAGGTTGGTGTAGGTGCGGGCCGGCGTGGCGCGCCCGAGGCTCTGGTCGATCTTCGGGCCGGTGGGGATGCGGGCCTCGACCGGTGCCTCGCCCCGATCGGTCGGAACCCGCTTGCACAGCATCCCCGCGTCGCCGGGCAGCCACTCGCAGGGGCGTCCGAGCACGGCGTTCGCACCGTCGAGGATCTTGCGGGAGCTCTTCCGGTCGTCCGCGTCGGTGATCCACACCTCGATGCCGTCGGGCCGGGTGTTCGTCCACGCGATGCGGTCCCCTTCCCAGCTCCAGTCCAGGTTGCGCAGGCGCACGTCGTCCGGCAGATCGACCACGCCACGCGAGCCCTTCCCGATGCGGCCGATGCGCAGGCCCCGGTAGGCGTACTCCCGAGCGGGTCCGTTCGTGTCGGGGTTGAGCGTCAGTCCGGCCACCTCGACCTCGGGCTCGGCGAGGTCTTCGAGGGTTCGCAGCGCGGGCCGGATGAGCAGGGCGACGCGCTCGCTGTTCGGGCCGACCGAGACCCCCGGCGGGTACTGGGCGTCCAGGATGGTCGCGATGGCTTCGGGGGGCTGCTGGTAGCCGATGTCGACGTCTGCTGTGACGTCTTCAGCAGCGGAAGCACCGGAGGGGGCGAAGGCGAGAGCGAGCAGGGCAGGGGTCACAGAAGCTCCAGGAGTCGGGACGACCGGCTGTCGTTATCCTGATCCCGTGATTCCGTGGACCATCCGTCGCTGGCTCGGCCTGGCAGACCCCGAGCCCGATACCGCCGAGGCCCGGCCGGTCGATGCCGTGGTCCGTCCGCCCAACAGCGCCTGGAACCACGATCTCGCGATGGCCGTCCGCGAATCGCCCGACGACGACGAGGCGATTCGGGCCTACGCCGACTGGTTGACCACCAACAACGACCCCCGCGGCGCGGTGATGCGCGGCGAGCGCGACATCGGGTCGCTGGTCGAAGAGCACCCGGCGATGTTCCTGGGCCCGCTCGCGTTCGGGGTGGGGCTGGCCGATGGCATCGAGGTCACCTGGCGACGTGGGTTCTGGGACAGCGTGACGGTCGAGCGCGATCCCGACGAGTCCGACCCCCTGGTCGAGCCCGCATCCAGAATCGTCCGCGAGCTGGTGGGCCACCCGAGCGCCCTGCTCCTCCGACGTCTGGTGGTGCGCGCACCCGACATCGCCGACGTCGCCGACGTGCTTGCGGACGGAGAGGTCCTGCCGCTGCGCGAGCTGTACGTCGAGGTCGCGGGGGGAGGGTTGCTCGGCACCTGGGGGGCCACCTGGCCGCGCATTCCCGGGCTCACGCACCTCACGATGCGCGGAGACGCCGTGCAGGTGGGCGAAATGGCGCTCGTGCAGCTCGAACACCTCGCCATCACGGGGCAGATCGACGATGCCGCGCTGAACGACCTGGCGCGCCTGCACGCCCCGAACCTCGCATCGCTCGTGATCGACGACCCCCGGGGTCCCCGCACCGGTGAGGCCGTGCACACCCTGCAGGAGCGGTTCGGCGATCGCTTCACACAGCCGGGTGGCGCGCCGACGTGAGCCGACAGCCCGCGTTCGTCGTGCTGTGCAACCCCGACAACCGGCGCTTCACGCTGTTCCGGGACGCGGCGATCGGACTCGGACTCCCCGCGCCCGTGGCGGTGGCCTGGCGGGATGTCGTCCGGGATCCCGCCGTGCTGCTCGATCTGCCTGACACCCCTCGGCTGGTCCGGATCGAGTCCCTCGGCGAGGACTCCGAGGTCACGCGTGGCCTGCTCGCCCGCGGACTCGGTCCCGCTCGGGAGTGGGGGTGCGATGCGGTCGAGCCCCGGGTGCCCCGATTCGGGGAGCTCCTCGCGCCTCGCCAGGCCCATCTGGGGTTCCTGGACGTGCTGGCCGAGATCGAGGCCGTCCTCGCGCAGCGCCCGTCCTGGCGGGTGCTACAGCCCTTCGACACCATCCGGACCTGCTTCGACAAGACCGCGACCGCCCGGACGTTGTCGAAGGCGGGCATCTCCGTTCCCGAGCACGTCGCCTGCGAGACCCCCGCCGAGGTGATCGAGGCCCACGAGCGTATCGGCCGCCCGCTGTGGGTCAAGCTCACCTGCGGGTCGAGCGCCAGTGGTCTCGCAGTGCTGCGTGGCCGCCGACCCCACCTCGTCACCACCCTCCGTCACACCCCTTCCGGTCGCTTCAACAGCCTGCGTCTGGTCCGTCAGCACGGGGCCGATCTCGAGCAAACCCTCGAGTGGCTCCTGCGCGAAGGGGCCCGGGTCGAGGTCGACCTTCCGAAAGCCCGTCTGGACGGGGGATTCCTGGACCTCCGGGTGCTCGTCATCCGAGGGGAGCCCCGGTTCGCCGTGGTCCGTCAGTCGCCCCACGGCATCACGAACCTCCACCTCGGAGGGCGACGCGGGGATCTGGACGCCGTGTGGGAACGGACGGGCCCGAGCGGCAAGGAGGCCGTCATCGAGGTCTGCCGCGCCGTCGGTCGCGTGCTTCCGCACTGGTATCTGGGGGTCGACGTGCGCCTGTCTCCGGCGTTCGATGCCCCGGCCGTGTTCGAGGTCAACGCCTTCGGCGACCTGTTGCCCCGCCTCGACAATGCCGGTCTCGACACGTATGGCGCGGAGATCGCAGCGATACTCCCCGATGACGTCGGCCCGGTGCTACACTTGCTGTGAGTTCGTGGCGGCCGTTCCTCGTCGGTCACGATGCCCGTTCTCCGTCTCATGTGGAGGTCTTGTTCTATGCCACCTGCAGCACGAATCACCGACATGCACGTCTGTCCGGCATCCACCGGGCCCGTTCCCCACGTCGGCGGTCCGATCGTCCTCGGTGAGTTCACCGTCCTCGTGGGCATGCTCCCCCAGGCCCGGGTCGGAGACATGGCCATCTGCGTCGGTCCTCCGGACACCATCGCCAAGGGCTCTGCCGGGGTGATGGTGGGGGGCAAGCCCGCAGCGCGCATGGGAGACACCACGGCGCACGGCGGCAACATCGTGGCCGGCCTGCCCACCGTCATGATCGGCGAGACCGGCGGTGGCGGCGGCGGCGGCGGTGGTGGAGCGGCTCCTGGCGTTCCCGGTCTCGGCGGCGGCATGCCCGGCCTGGGTGCGGGTGCGGGCGGGGGGCTCGCAGGCCTCGGTGGCGGCGGCGGTCTCGGTGGAATGGGCGGCTTCGGCGACCTGGCAGGGGGCGGCCTCGGCGACCTGGCGGGGGGCGGGCTCCCCGGCCTCGACGGCATGCCGGACATGGGCGGCCTGTCCGAGATGGTGGGCCAGGTCGGCAACCTCGGCGACCAGATGGGGCAGCTGTCCGACCTTCAGGGCCTCACCGAGCAGTTCGGGGGTCTGCAGGACCAGCTGTCGGGGCTGCAGGATCAGCTCGGCGGACTCACCGATCAGCTGGGCGATCTCGGCGATCTCGCGCAGCAGGTCCAGAACGGCGACTTCGCGGGTCTGGCCGAGAGTCTCGGGGTCGATCCCGCGGCACTCGGCGATCAGCTCGGTCTCGACGCCATCGGGGGCAACCTGTCGGCGGACGGCCTGGCGATCGACCAGGGTCTCGGGCCGGTCGACATCAACGCCAACATCTCCTTCGACGGCGATGTCACGGGCGATGTGTCCGGGAGCGGCAACGTGGCGGGCGCCGATGTGTCCGGCTCCATCAACCAGGATGGCGACTTCAACGCGTCCGCGTCCAACGACAACTTCAACGTCGAGGCCGACGGCAACGTGCGGGACGGCACGTTCAACGTGAGCGGCGAGGGCGGCTACGGCGACAACCAGGTGGGCGGGAGCTACGACAGCGACGGCAACTTCACGGCCAACGCCACCAACGGCTCCACGAACATGAACGCGTCGGGCAACACCGAGGACGGCACGTTCAACGTGACGGGCGACCACACCAGCAGCAGCGGAAACAAGTACGCGGGCGGGTTCGACAGCGACGGCAACTACAACGCGAACGCGTCCGGCGACAACTTCAACGCCGACGTCGCCGGCAACAGCAAGACCGGCGACTTCAAGGCGAGCGGCGCCTACAAGAGCGACAGCGGCAACGAGTACGCGGGCGGGTTCGACAGCGACGGCAACTACAACGCAGCCGCATCCGGCGACAACTTCGACGCCAACGTGGCCGGCAACAGCAAGACCGGCGACTGGGCGGCCTCGGGGAACTACACCGATGGCGAGAACAAGTTCTCCGGTTCGGCCGACAGCGATGGCAACGTCGCGGGGGCGGCCTCGGGCGAGAACTTCGACGCCAAGGCGGCGGGCAACACACAGTCCGGCGACTGGGCGGCCTCGGGGAGCTACACCGATGGCGAGAACAAGTTCGCCGGTTCGGCCGACAGCGATGGCAACGTCGCGGGGGCGGCCTCGGGCGAGAACTTCGACGCCAAGGCGGCGGGCAACACGCAGTCCGGCGACTGGGCGGCCTCTGGTAGCTACACGGATGGCGAGAACTCCTACGCCGGTTCGGCCGACAGCGGGGGCAACGTCGCGGCGAGCGCCGAAGGCGACGGGTACTCGGCCAGTGCCGAGGGCAACACCAAGACCGGCGACTTCAAGGGCTCGGGCTCGGTCGATCGCGGCGACAAGACCTACTCGGGCTCCGCCGACACCGATGGCAACTTCAGCGGCGACATCGAAGATCGCGGCGACGGCAACGGCTGAAGAAGCCGACGGCGGCTGGTAGACTGTCGTTCCAGTCTCCGGAGAGCCCATGTCGTACTTCGATCACGTCCAGTGCCACAGCTGTGGGGCCCGAATGGACCCCGAGAAGCTCGTGGCCGGGCCCGGCGAGATGCCCCACTGCCCGTACTGCAACCAGGCGCTCAACCTGGCCGACCTGTTCGGGGTCAAGGACGCGTTCGTCGGGCACGACGACAACATGGGCAACGACCACAGCCTCGACGACCTGGTGGGGGGCGAGCTCTACGATGGACGCTACGTGGGTGGCAGAGCACCGGAAGCTTCGCCAGGACCCGGTCCGGGAGCCGCACGAGGGCGTCCACAACGGCCTCCCGGCGGCGCTTCTCCGCGTCGCGGCAACTACAGCGGGCAGCAGACCGCCCGCAAGGGGCTGCCCGGTCCGACCGCTGCGAACGCACGGAACGCGATGGTCCCCACCAATCGGCCCGACGCCGACGACCCGGGTTCGGGGTCGTCCGGCGGAACTGGCGGTGGAGCACCGTCTGCGGCCGATCTCCTGCGCGAGATGAAGCGAAAGAAGTAGCGGTTCAGAACCGCGCGCGCGCACCCAGCAGCGGGAGGAGCGTGGGGCCGCGTACCCACCCCTGCTCGCTGTAGTCGTAGTTCCACGCCGGATACAGCTGCGCCGAGCTCGGGGGCACGTACCACAGCTCCGCGCTGGTCGTGAGTCGGAACCGCGAGAAGGTCATGTGGTAGGCGATGCGCAGATCGACCTTCTGGTACAGCGGCAGCCGCGCGCTGTTGTCGGCGCCGGGAATCGGAATCCAGCTGTCGTCGGTGCCGTCGTACACGCTGCTCGGGATCGGGGTGTAGGGCAGGCCGGACCCCAGCCGGTAGCGCGCACCCAGGGTCCAGTGCGGAGACGGGTCCCAGCTCGTGACCAGTCCCAGGTTGACGGGCTGATCACCGTCGGAGGGGCGGCGCTCGTCGCCGGTTCCGACGCGCGCACGGGACCACGCGGCCCACCCGTGGACGAAGAACAGCTCCTTGATGCGGTAGCGCCAGGTGAGCTCGACGCCGTAGGCCTCCCCGCGATCGAGGACCTCGGCGGGTCGGTCGATGGGGAAGACGAGGACGTTCGACAGCCACTTGCGGTACGCCTCGACGTTGAGCGTGAGGCGTCCGGCCACGGTCTGCTCGACGCCGGCGACGACCTGCCAGCTGGTGGTGGTGGGCAGCTTCGGATCGCCGGTGCCCTCGAACAGGTGCGGTGTGGGCGGGCGCTGTGCGTACCGACCGCCCCCGGCGCGCAGCGCAGTGGAGTCGGTGAGCCGCCATCGTGCTGAGAGCCGCGGCTGGACGGTCGCTTCGTCGTTCAGGCTGTCGAAGCCCAGGCGCATCGACGGCATGACCCGGAACCGGTCGACGCCCGTGTGGAGGGTGGCGTACATGCCCCCCTGGGTGCGGACCAGGGCGTCGTCCACCTCCACACCTCTCGCCAGCGCGGGCGCTTCTTCGGCCACCAACACCCGCGCCGGCCCGGGATCCCGGACGGCCAGGGCGGTTCGGCCGGCCTGCAGCTCGTAGCCCATGTCCCAGCCGATCAGCCCCTGCGTACGGTCTCTTCGGGACGCGTCCAGGCGGGAGTTCAGCGTGAGGGAGGCCTGTTCCTGAACCCCTGCCGTGGACAGGGCTCCAGACAGGCGGTCGTTCACCACTCCGACGACGATGCGGCCCCAGTCGTCGGGCTGCTTCCAGTGGTGGCGCACGCCGAACACCTGGAAGTCGCGCTTGTAGCGGAAGTTCGCGGCCTGTTCGGCTTCCACGGGATCGAGGAGGTCGAGCTCCCCGGCCGCGCGCTCGTAGGAATCGCCCGCCCCCCAGGCGAAGAATCCCGTGCCCCGCTGGGCGTCTCCGTGCTCGGCGCGCAGCGAGAAGTCCCCGAACACGGGCCAGATCGTGTACTGGGCGCTCTGTTCGCCGGCGAGGTCCTGGTACGAGCGACGACCGCTGGCGGCGACCCACCAGTCTTCGCCCACGGGGGTCTTCACCTCGCCACCGGCCACCACGAAGTTCAGGAATGCCGAGCCGTGTACGGTCTCGGGGCGGTCCCGCTTGGTCTCGGCTTCGACGATGGCACCCACGCTGTCGCCGTACCGGGCTCCGAAGGTGCTGCTGTACAGCTCCAGCTGACCGATCTGGCTCGTGGGGAACACGCTGGCGTACTGGTTGAAGTGGTACAGGTAGGGGACTTCGATGCCGTCCAGGTAGTACCGGCTGTCGTGGGGGGCGGAGCCTCGGATCGTCAGGGTTCCCGCGCTGGGGGAGTACTCGCGCTGGACCGCCACGCCGGGAAGCGACTGCACGAGTCGCACCGCATCCTCGAGGTTCCCGGGCGTCTCGAAGGCCATCTCGGCATCGACCACGTGCCGGCTGACGTCCGGGCGGCTGTCGAAGGCCTCGACCACCACCACGAGCGGGGCATCGCCGGGACGCAGTCGCACACGAACGATGCGATCGAACGGCGGGATCAGCTCGACGGAGGTGGTCTCCCAGCCGGGCGCTTCGACCGTCAACGTGGCCGGTGCGTCCTGCGCATCCAGGTCGATCCGAGCGCGTCCTCGTGGGTCTGTCGTGACGGAGCCCGGCTGCGAAGACGCGTCGGTGGGGCTCGTGGCCGGTTCGCCGGCAGTTCGCACGGTCAGCACGGCTTCGATGGGGTCTCCGGTCCCGCGCTCGGTGACGCGGATCGACACGGGGTCTGCCCACGCCAGGCTCATGAGGAGCGCGATCATGGGACGTCCGGATGGATGCGGACCTCGATGCCCAGCAGGTCGTCGCGGACGCAACGCTGCTCGAGCAGCCACGTGGGGTCGAACGCGTCGCCCACCACGTTCGTGCACGGAAGCTGTGACGCATCGAACACGGGGTCGGAGGGGGCTTCCGGCCTGAGATCGACCAATCCGAGCCCCGTGGGCGCGTCGTCGTCCGCCACCAGGGTCCCCCGGAGAGCCTCGGCGTCGGGCGCAGCCTGATCGGTCGACAGGAACCGCCCGTGGGTCCACACCCCATCGGGCACGTCGCCCACGAAGAAGTCCGCCACTCCGAGGCCGGAACGCCCCTCGCCGATCGCGAGGCCGAGCACGGTGAGGGCACCTGTGGGCCCCACCTCGCGGGTCTCCACCTCGTCGTCGTCCAGCACCAGTTCCCCCGCGACCCAATCCGTCGTGGTGGCGTCCAGCTCGAAGAAGGTCCCCGCTGCGGCGTGACGCGTGGCCATGAAGCGGGTCTGCAGGCCGGCCTCGCCCCCGTCCGCGGTGACGTCGAAGCGCGCGAATCCGCCGGGGTCCACCGTGCGAGCCGACCGGGCCTGGAGCTCGCGCCGTTCTTCGAGGCCCATCGATGCTCCGTCGACGCTCTCGACGTCCAGGGGAACGACCTGGGTGCGCAGCTCGACCGGGGAGCGACGGGTGGTGGCTTCGAGGCCCGACACCACGAGCTCTGCGCGTCGCACCTGACCATCGAGCTCGACGAGTACGGCCAGTCTGGCACCATCGGTCGCATCGGACGCGTCGTCATCGGCGCCATCATCGGGCAGGGCGAGCGAGGGTGCGGGGCCGAAACCGACGCCCAGGCTCCCGGACGCCCGGTCGACCGATTCACCAGGCTCTTCGATCCAGAACCAGTCCACGTTCGCCGCCGTCCGGCTCCAGGGGCGTCCGTCCACCACCAGAGCGATGCGGGGCGCCACGTGATCGTCGTCGACCTCGGCGGTCACGGCGGCGATCCGCAGTCCCACCAGATCGTGGCGGTCGCGGTCGAACGGTTCCTGGCAGCCGGTCAGCCACAGCAGCCCGAGCAGGAGATTCGAAGGCAGGAGCAGCATCGAGTGCGGTTGTATCCCGTGCTGTACCCTCCAGGACCGAGGAGGCGGACGTGTGGACGCGGTCGTGGACGCTCGACACCTGGATCCGGGCAGGCACAGCACATCTGGCACCCGCTTCTGCCCGCGAGATCCGGCAGTTCAACACGGGGCAGCTGCTCGGTATGCTGACCTCCCTCGCCTTCGCGGTGTTCTGGTTCCGGATCAGCACCACCCACATCATGGCGTTCCTCTCGTTCGGATGGGTACTGGTCGCCGGTGCCTGTCGCGTCTGGGTCTACAGGCGTCCGGCCGACCTGCAGGCCGTCATCGCCGCGACGCTGGGAAGCGGTCTCGCGCTGATCTTCTTCGCCTGTCTGTTCAGTGGCCAGAGCGACTCGCCGTTCATGGTGTTCCTGCTGACGATGCCGGGACTGGCCGCCTACCGGTCGGGCGGTCGCAGTGCCGTGCTCTGGACGCTCGTGAGCATCGCCCTCATCGCGGTGTTGTTCGCGTCGAGGGAGCTGACGCCGGTCCCGAAGTCGGGTGATCTGCCCCGGTACATGCAGGCCCTGGCGTGGGTGTCGGCTGCGGGGCTCCTGTGCATCTTCGCGGTCTCCCAGAGGAACAGCTGGGACATGTCCCGGCGTGAGCTCGCAGTCGCCCGGGACGAAGCACTCGAGGCCGCCGATCAACGCATGCGGTTCCTGAACCGGATGAGCCACGAGATCCGTACGCCGCTCCACGGCGCGATCGGGATGAGCGAGATGCTGCTGCGGACCGAGCTCGATGCATCCCAGCAGGAGGCTGCGGCCATCGTGAAGCGCTCCGCCACCGGCCTGGTCGAGGTGGTCGATCGCGTGCTGGATCTCGCCCGGCTCGACGCCGACGCGCTGGAGCTCGTTCAGGTGGAGTTCGACGTGCTCGGGGTCATCGAAGACGTGCTGGACCTGTTCGCGGTCCAGGCCTGGGAGCGGGGGATCCGGCTGGGGGTGGCGGTGGCCGAGGACGTTCCGGAACGCGCGCTGGGCGACCCCATACGGGTGCGGCAGGTGCTGGTGAACCTCGTCGGGAACGCCATGAAGTACACCGAGCAGGGCGGCGTGATCGTGGAGGTGGCCCAGAACTGGCCCGAGGGGACGGGCGAGATCGAGGGGGAGGGCGCCAGGGCCTCGGCGCTGGCGGCCCGCCTCCAGTTCCGGGTGCGAGACACCGGGCCGGGAATCCCCCCCGATCTGCTGGAGAAGCTGTTCGTGCCGTTCTGGCAGGTCGACGTCGAGCGCGCGACCAGAGTTGGCGGATCGGGGCTGGGTCTGGCGTTGTCGCGCAACCTCGCCCGGCGCATGAACGGGGACGTGGTCGCGACCAGCGAGGTGGGGAAGGGCTCGGTGTTCACGTTCACCGGGCAGATCCCGAAGATCAAGAGCAACAGCTGGCGGGGACGCGCCCCTCGAGCCCGGATGCTGCTCGTCGAAGAGCGCGATGCGGTCGACATTCCGCTCACCTTCGTGGCGATGGCACAGCGGATCGGGGTCGCGGTCGAGGTGGTTCGCGGGATTCCCGAGGTCTCCGGAGACGAACCCCCAGCGGCGCGGGATCTGGACCTGCTCGCGGTATGGGTCCGCGCCATCGAACACCTCCCGTCCGACGACATCCAGGCGCGTATCCGAGCGCTCCGGCGTCACGCGCCCACCGCACCCGTCCTGCTCGTGACCTCGATCGCCGACCGCACCATCGCGCCCGGGGCCCAGGAGCTCGGGTTCGACCACGTGGTCTTCGAACCCGTCCGACGCAGCGGCATCCGGGCCATCCTGCGGCTGTCGAGCCACATCGAGCAGTCCCACCCCGGAACCGTGATCCCGACACCCACCCCGCTGCACCCCCGTGTGGCGCCCGTCGGGGTGCTGGTGGTGGACGACAACCCCGTGAATCGGAAGGTGGCGGCGCTGATGTGCCAACGTCTCGGTCATCGCGTCGACGTCGTGCCGTCGGGAGAAGCCGCCGTCGAAGCGGTGTGCGCCGAGCCGGGCAAGTGGGACGTCGTCCTGATGGACGTGATGATGCCGGGCATCTCGGGAATCGAGGCCGCGCGGCGCATCCAGGAGTCCGTCGCCCCCCCGCCCACGATCTTCGCGCTGTCGGCGTCCGACGATGCAGCCCAGCGCCAGGAGTGCGACCAGGCCGGCATGGTGGCGCACCTGAAGAAGCCCCTGACCGTCGATGATCTCCGGCGCGCGCTGGCCGATCACCTGTCCCCCCCGGCGGAGGATCGACGGGATACGCTGGCCGGCGGAGGTGGTGATGACGGCGAGGAACGCGGCGTGGTTGGGGGCGATGGCCCTGTTGATGGCGTGTGACGGCGGAACGGAACCCGCCACCGAATCGGACACCGACACCGATGCCGACACGGATTCGGACACCGACACCGACGTCGTGCCCTTCGCCTTGAGCTCTCCCGACCTCGTGTCGAGTGCTGGGATGCCCATGGAAGACGAGTGCGACTTCTGGCTTCCCGACGAGTTCATGTGCAGCGGCAGCAACCCAGAGCTCGTCTGGGAGGGCATCCCCGCAGGTGCGACCCACCTCGTGCTCGTGTTCGACGACCCCGATGCCGGCAACTTCCCCCACTGGGCCGTGTGGGACATTCCGGTCTCCGAGTCCGGCCTGGCTGCGGGGATCTCGGGCGAGAACGTGAGCAGCGACCTTCCCGGGAACGCCGGCGAAGCCACGAACGGCTTCTCGTACGAGGGCTACCTCGGAAGCTGTCCCGGCAGCGTGCACAAGTACCGCTGGCGACTGTGGGCGGTCGACGCCACCGTGCCGAGCGAACCCACCGGAACGCCCACCAACCAGTTCGACCAGGTCGTCGCCTTCGCCCAGAACAACAGGGTGGGCGATGTCGCGCGCCTCTGCCATCTGCGGGGGCCGATGTGAGCGAGACCACGCCGCGTGGCGAGGTGCTTCGGCTGCCTGCGGAGCTTCGGTGCAGGCGGGAGCTCGAGGCCCTCGACCACACCGACGATCGGCCGGCACCCCCCGGCTGGGCGCGCTCTCCCCGGGCCGTCCAGACCTTCGTGTTGGGGAGCGGAGGGCAGGGAATCCCCCATCCAGACGGGTCGGAAGTGGTGGTGGAGCGCAAGTTCTACGGCCACGACGTGCTCGTTCAGCGGGCCATCGTCTCCCTCGCATCCGACCGGGGGCTGCTGCTCATCGGGGAGCCCGGCACCGCCAAGTCCTGGCTGTCGGAGCACCTGGCCGCCGGGATCTGCGACACGTCCACGCTCACCGTCCAGGGAAGCGCCGGACTCACCGAAGATCAGATCAAGTACAGCTGGAACTACGCGCTGCTGCTCGCCCATGGCCCCAGTCCCGAAGCCCTCGTTCCCGCGCCGCTCTACACCGCCATGCAGAACGGTCAGGTGGTACGGTTCGAGGAGATCACCCGGGCTCCCCACGAGGTCCAGGACACGCTGCTGATGGCGATGTCCGACAAGGTCATCGTGGTGCCCGAGCTGCCGGGCGAAGCCGGGATCGTCCGTGCGCGTCGGGGCTTCAACATCATCGCCACCGCCAACACCCGCGACCGCGGGGTCAACGAGATGAGTGCCGCCCTCAAGCGTCGCTTCAACTTCGAGACCGTGCCGCCTGTCGCCGATCTGAACGAGGAGATGCGCATCGTCCGCGGGCAGGTCGACGAAGCCGTGCGCGCCACCGGGGGCACCGCCGAGCCGCCCACCCTGGGCGACGACGTGCTCGAGCTGCTGGTCACCACGTTCCACGAGATCCGCGGCGGCCGCACCACCGACGGCGTGAAGGTCGACCGGGCCAGCACGGTGATGTCCACCGCCGAAGCCGTGTCGGTGGGGCTGCACAGTGCCCTGCACGCCGGATTCTTCGGCGATGGAGCCGTCCAGCCCGAGCACGTGGTCCTGCATCTGGCGGGTACCGCGGTGAAGGACAACACCGACAACCTCGCCGTGCTCCGGAACTACTTCGAGGTCGCCGTGAAGCCCCGCGCCCGCCGCGAGGTCGGACGCTGGGCCGACTACTGGAACGCGCGAAAGCTGCTCGACAGCCCCTCCAGCCCGTCACAGTAGGCGTTCTCGAGCCATGGCCCGCAAGAAGCCCGATCCCGCCGAGCTCGCGCCCCTCGACGGCGTAGAGCGCGTGCTGTCTGGGGTGAAGCCCTGGGACAAGGTGTGCTTCTTCCCGGTGAAACACTTCAGTCCGGCGTGTGCGTGGCACGTCCGGGAGGTCATCGAGACGCTCCAGCCCGATGCCGTGTTGGTCGAGGGTCCCGACGACGCCACGCCCCTCGTCGACGCCCTGGTCGACCCCGCCACCGAGCCGCCCGTCACCATCCTGTCCACCTGGGTCGACAAGAAGAACACCCACGGTCTGAACGGGGTGCTGTCGCCGAGTGGAGACGTGCCGGTGCGCTATCGGGGCTGGTGGCCGTTCGTGCGGTACAGCCCGGAGTACGCAGCCCTGAAGGCCGGTCGGGCATGTGGGGCCGAGCTCGCGTTCATCGACGCCCCGCTGCGCGCCACGATCCCGTTCCGACAGGCCCGGATGGGGCAGGTGACCGATGTGGTGAGCGACCGGAACCTGGCCGAGAGCGCGTACTTCGAGGCGCTGGCGAAGCGTCGGCACCGCCGGGACTTCGAGGAGCTGTGGGAAGCCACGTTCGAGGTCCGGGGGCTGCACTCGGATGCACTGGACTTCATGCGGTCGATCCTGCTCTTCGCATGGTGCACCCGGCATGTTCGGTCGGACGCCGCGTTCGGGCACGACGGCACCACTCTGCGCGAAGCCCACATGGCCTGGCACCTGCGACAGATGCGCAAGAAGCACGAGGGCTGGATCGTCGTGGTCACCGGCGCGTTCCACAGCGTCGCCCTGCCGTTCGTGAAGCCGAAGCGCGCGCGGAACAAGGCCGATCGGCACACCACCACCCTGCTCTGCGCGCACAGCTACCCCGCACTGGCCCGTCTGTACGGGCAGAATCGGCAGCCGGCCTACGGAGCGGCCGTGTGGGACGCCCTGTTGGAGGGGTCGCCCGAACCGTTCGCCGATGCCGGGATGAAGCTGTTGGTCGACGTCATGCGCCTGGCGCGGGAGGACGGGCAGGCCGTGAGCACCGCGGATGCCGTCGGCGCGTGGACCGTCGCGCGCAACCTGGCCGGGCTGCGGGACAACGGGCACCCCACGCGTCAGGACATCCTCGACGCCATGCAGATGGCCTACGTGAAGGGCGAGGCCAGGACCGCCGGGACCACCCTGGTGCCGTACGCACGGCGGATCTGGGTCGGCAAGCGCGTCGGGACCGTCACCGACTCGGCCGGCAGGGCGCCCCTGCTGGGCAGCTTCTACGAGGCCGCCCGAACCCACCGCATCGACGTGTCGGGCGAGCACAAGGTGGTGCGGTGCGATCTGGGGAAGCACGCGAAGCATCGCCTCAAGTCGGCCTTCCTCCACCGCTGTGACTTCCTCGAGCTGCCGATGTTCGCGAGCGCCGACAAGAAGGGGGGATGGCGGAGTTCGGATGCGCACTTCAAGGGTCCCGACCCCATTTCTGGCGAGAACCTGCATCTCATCGCCGAGACCTGGGGGATCCGCTGGACCGAGGAGGTGGACGACCGCCTGCTCGAGCTCGCCGACCGGGGAAGCTCGCTGTCCGAGGTGGCGTCCAGCCGGATCCGCGACGACCTGCAGGCGGCGAAGGGCGATGCCGCGTCCAGCACGGCGCTGTTGCTCCAGACCGCCCGGATGATGCTGCTGGACCTGTTCGATCCCGTGCTCCAGGGCGTCGAGGATGCGCTGTCCGAAGATCGGCGGTTCCTCTCGCTCGCGGGGGCGCTGATGGACTTCCAGCTGCTGTACAGCCTGCGGGAGGGGCTCGCGACACACGGGGTGGAGCGATTGCTGGACACGATCGAGGCCACCTACACCGCGGCCGTGCTCCAGATCCCCGCCGCCCCCGACGACGAGCACGTGCGCGATCACGTGCTGGCCCTGCAGGATCTGGTGCGGATGGCGCTCACCTTCGAAGACCGGCCCCTCGATGCGCGTCAGCTCACCGAGCAGCTCGAGCGGGTCGTGGCCGACGACACCTCTCTCGAGCAACCCGCGTTCCGGGGAGCGGCGCTGGGCGTGCTGTACAGCCTGGGTCATCGGCGGGAATCCCAGCTGGCCGACGAGCTCCGACGCCTCCTGGACGGGTCGGGGGCGCGGGATGCCGGGGTGTTCCTGGAAGGGGTGTTCACCGCCGGAAAGTCCGTACTCCTCGGCGGGCGAAGGCTGCTCGCCGCCATCGATGACGTGTTGGCCGAGCTCGACTGGGACACGTTCCGCGCCATCCTCCCGGATCTGCGTCGGGCCTTCACCCAGTTCATCCCATCCGAGCTCGACACCATCGGCGTGCGGGTGTCCGCGCGCATCGGGCTCTCCGCCGAGCAGAACACCGATCAGCCCGTCCCAGAGGGGCTCCGGGCCCTCGTCGCTGCAACGGACGCGCGCAGCCGGGCGGTTCTCGAGGAGTGGTTGCCGGAGACGAGCGCGTGATCCTGCTGTTCCTGGCGTGCTTCGCGCCTTCGTCGACCGACGATCCCATCGCAGCCATGCGGTCCAAGAAGGTGGTGCTCACGCGGCATGCCCGGTGTCGCATGGGGTGTCGGCACATCGACCGGGCCGAGGTCGACGCGGTCCTGGCCTCGGGTCGGTACGTTCCCGAACGCACGCGGAACGACGGGGAGTGCCCGTCTCACGCGCTCGAGGGGCCCGACAGCGAAGGGGGGCCGTTGCGGGTGGTGTTCGCGGATTGTCCCGGAGAAGCGCGGGTGGTGACCGTGATCGACCTCGACGACGACTTCGAGTGTGACTGTCGGTAGCCCACAGCACGGGGGAATGGCCGGGCTGCACGAGGCGTTCGCCTGCTGTAGGCTTCGACCATGCTGCACGCCTCTGCCATCGTTCTCTCCCTCGTCGGACCCGCTCAGGCCACCGACAACGGCATCGTGCGCGTGTACGACCGGCAGCTCACGTGCGATCACGGCGTCGATCCCAAGGCCGACCCGCGGTCGTGCCGGGCCGTGGTCCGCAAGACGCCCCCGAACGACGAGCGGCCTACCTGGGCCATCTCCATCGCCCCGCCCGGGAAGCTGTTCTACAGCGTGCACACCGCTGCGATCGACTGGGGCCACGTGTACCGCATCGACACCAAGCGGGCGTTCGACCCGTACCTGCTGTCGGTCGGGATCACCGACGACGCCGAGGTGTGTCCCGACGAGCACCTGGTCTACCTGCACTCGATGAGCGAGCGGGGCAAGCTCACGCACCAGATCTGCGCGAAGTTCGACTGGGAGGGCCACGCCGAGGTCCTGCTCGAGTCCCACCGCAAGCTGCCGACCGACATGTGGGTGCCCGTGTGGGGATGGCGCCCGGACGACGACGACGCCGCAGCAGACGTGAAGAACTGGTTCATCGTCCAGATGTGGATCTCCACGACCGGTGCGGCGCCGGAGCGCCCGGCCCAGCATCCCTACGTCTCGCCGGCCGTGCTCAAGGCCTGGGTGCCCAAGCCCCTCCCCATGCGCAAGCGCCTGCGGGTGATGGGGCCGGAGCCCGAGCCCGAGGTCGATGCAGACTCCGAATTCGGAGACGGTGCGAACGACGGAGCAGGCGACGCGCCATGAGTGCCGAGGAGCCCGTCCAGTCGGGGGCTGCAGAGGTAGAGGCGCCCGACAACCCCGTCAGCACGGCCCAGATCGACCGCGCGATGCGATGGAGGCTGCTGCTCGGGCGTCACGGCGCGGATGCCCTCGAGCCCCGGGCCTCGCTCGGCCGTCCGGACGCCGACGGCGGAGGGCTCCCCCCCGATCTCGCCGAGCAGCTCGATGCGTCCGATCAGCTCGAGAAAGCGCTGGACTTCATCTACGACCGGGAGTTCGCGAAGCGCTCCCATCGGCAGGTGGGGCGGGGGAGTGGCGCCGGACTGACGATTCCGGCCTGGCTGTCCGGCGTGCGGGAGCTGTTTCCCAGGGAAGCCGCCGAGATCCTCGAGCGCGACGCGCTGCATCGGTACGGGCTGACCGAGCTCGTCACCGACCCCGAGATCCTGGCGCGCGCCGAGCCCACCACCGACCTCCTCAAAGCCATCGTCCAGTTCAAGCACCTGATGGACGGACCCGTCCTGGAGGTCGCTCGCAGCCGGGTGCGCGAGATCGTCGAACGACTGCGGGCCGAGCTCGAGACCGACACCCGGCCCGCACTCACCGGTCCCGTCCGACCTGCCGACGGTCCGGCGGTCCGCAGCTTTCGCAACGTGGACTGGAAGCGCACCATCCACCGCAACCTCAAGAACTGGGACACCACCCGCGGCCGCCTGGTGGCCGACCGGATCGACTTCCGCAACCGGGCCCAGGACCGCAGCCGCTGGCGCATCGTGATCAGCGTCGACCAGTCGGGCTCGATGACCGACAGCCTCATCCACGCGGCCGTGATGGCGGGCATCTTCGCGGGGCTCCCTGCAGTCACGGTGCATCTGGTGCTCTGGGACCACCGCATCGTCGACATGACCGAGCACGCTTCCGACCCCCTCGAGGTGCTGATGCGCGTTCAGCTCGGGGGCGGCACCGACATGCTCCCGGCGCTGAAGTACTGCACCGCACTGGTCACCGAGCCCGCACGTACGCTGTACGTCGTGTTGTCGGACTTCTACGTGTGGGGCGACAAGGACGCGATCCTCGGGCACTGCGAGGAGCTGTCGGCTGCGGGGGTGCGCGGAGTGGGGCTGTTGGCGCTCGATGGCAGCGGAACCCCCGTGTACGACGAGCAGTTCGCACGGGAGCTCGCAGATCGCGGCTGGTTCGTGGGTGCGTTGACCCCCCGTCGTCTCGCCGAGCACGTGGGACGCATCCTGCGGGGATAGCAGGTTATGCGTTCCGGCCCCGGAGGATGCATGGATCCCGACGCCCCGTCCCTCGACCTGCTGCGGCTCGTGTTCAGCTTTCACGTGGTCGACCAGATCGTCCACGCGGACGACCACGTGGATGCGCTCGAGATCGACTGGGTTCGCGAGCGGTTCCCCTTCGAGACCCTCGACGAGCACGGGCTGATCACCGAAGACCATCGCCTCACGGACACCTACCGACGGCTGCTGTCGGACGCCTTGATCCGGCTGCCCCTCGAGCTGTCCGAAGACGAGAAGCTGGCGCTGTCGCTGACGTTCTTCGACACAGCCATGGCCGATGGCGACTTCGACTCCAGCGAGGGCGGCGTGCTGGAGGCTGCAGCAAACCTGCTCGGCCTGCCGATGGCCCGGGTCCACGATGCGCTGGACGCTCGGGACTCGGTGGGCGAGGTCGACCTCGGCGATCCCGAATCCTGAGCCGGGTGTGACCGCCGACTCCCCATTGTCGAAAGCGGCCGCAGACAAGCTCGACCGGCTGGGAGAGGCGGTCGAAACAGTAGATGGTGTGCTGTTCCGGCTCGGTCAGCAGGGCCTGTCGCGGCTGTCCGGCACCACCGTCACCGAGCTGCGAGCCCTCGTCCAGACCGCTCACAACGCCCGGATGGTGCGGGTCGAGCGCGAGCTGGAGGCCCTGGCGACCCAGGTGCAGCGCTACCTCGATCGCGACCCGCTGTTCCGGGCCGATCGCTACCTGTCGCTGCTCAATCGGCTCTGGCTGATGAACCATCGGGCTCGTGTCGCGTACGCAGAGGCGGTGCAGGCCCAGACCGATGTCCGGGAGCTCACCGATGTCCTCGGGGAGGCCCGCCGCAAGTACACGCTGCTCGACGCGCCCCTGGAGCTGCAGGCCATGGGTGCGCGGGGCTGGCTCACCGACTCGGACTTCGTGGGGGTGACCGTCTACATGCGGGTGCTGGACGGCGGGGAGCCTGGCGAGATCCTCCAGGTGAGCAATGCCCGGCCGGCGTCGTACTTCGGCACCGATCCCCGCCGATTGATGCGGATGGGCCTGTCCGAGTACGTCGACGTGACCATCCAGAGCCTGTCCCATGGCGCGTTCACGTTCCACGACGCGAAACGCTCCGCCGACGGCCGGCTCTCGGTGTACTCCGGGCTGGAGGTCGTTCCCAGCGCCTGGCGCGGTGCGGTGGTCTACGCCGATTGCTCGGTCGACCGCTGGGACGGGCTGGCCGAGCTGTTGCGAGGGACGTCCGTTCACCCCGTTCGGGGCGGAGGTGGTCGACTGGTGTTGGTCGAGCCCCGCTCGATGACGTCGGTACAGCTCGATGAGAAGCGCCAGGAAGCCCGGTGTGCGCTGCTCGATGCCCGGGACTCCAGGCTCGAGGTCCGCGTCCGGATGCGACCCGAGAACAACCTGCTGATCGACAACCTCGAGACCATGGTGCGGCGCCCGGAGCGGCGCCCTCCGGCGTTCTTCGGCCGGGCGTCCACGGAGGACGGGGTGCTGGTGTTCGAGCCGATGACCGCGGTGTACGGCGTGCCCGTGCAGCTGCAGGGACGGCCTCCGATGTCCGTGAACGAGGTGCACCTGACGGTCGAGGACCTGGAGCGGGTGAAGCGATGAGTGTGGTCGACCCCCCGCCCGACTCGGCCCTCACCTCGGGGCTGGTCCAGGCCTGGATCACCGACGCCATGGATGCGCTCGGCCGGCTGATGACCGCTGGGCTGTCCTACCCGGATCCCGAGCTGCCCGAGACGTTCTCGCTCCTCGCCGAGCGCGCCGAGGCGCTGGGCTCCACTTCGGGGCAGGAGGGGTTGTCGGCCCTCGCGCAGAAGACCTCGGCGCTCCGACCCGGGCCCTCGGACCTCGCGTCGCGGACCGCGCTCGCACGGGAGCTGTGGAGCCAGGCCATGCGAACGACCGCGTGGCTGCGGGTGTTTCGGGACGACATCGCGCTGCAGTCCGCTGTGGTGCGGGCGCGCGGAGAGCAGGTCGGCTCCACCGAGCGGGAGGACGTGCCTCGCTACACCGACCGGATGGTGCTCGATGGGATGTCGGTGACGGGGACGCGGCTGACGTTGATCGGTCACGACGACCACGGACAGCAGGTGGTGGCGTTCGATCCGCTGGGGGCGTTCGACAACGACGATCCCTTCGGAAGTCCCGTGATCTCGCGCCTGTTCCAGGATCAGATGTGGTTGTCGGACCTCGCCGACACCGTGCTGGACTTCGAGCGCCACCCGATGGCCCGGCGCGGCAACACGGTTCTGCTCCAGCCCGCGTTCCGTTCGGTGCCGAGGCGTCGAGCCCGCGAGACCGGAGAGCGCCGCGACCTGGGTTCGGTGGTCCGGCTGTCGATCGAGGACGGCGAACCCGTCGTGCGGACCCGAGATGGCGCGTCGGTGTTCGTCGACGACACGCTCGGCTTCAACGTCTGGAAGAAGCTCGCGTCCCTGGGGATGCCCACCGTCGACGTGCCGGTTCGCCTCCATGCCCGATCCAGGCTGCCGCAGATCCTGTCGTGCGACGAGGATGGCCGGATGGGGTTTCCAGCAGTCGATGCTCGCTGTTGGCGCGTGCATCCGGGAACGCTCGCGACCGCGGGTCGTCAGGAGGCCGGTGTGGACGGCCTCGATGCGTTGTGGCTTCGCGCGGCGGTCGCCCTGTTCGGCGGGGTGGATGGTCCGGGTCGCGAAGACCTCCTGCGCGCTCTCGCCGAGTCTCGTCCGGGTCTGACCCATGGAGTGCGGTTGACCTGGTTCGCCGCTCGGATGGGCGTGCGGGAGCCGGTGGTGGATCTGCCGAAGACGCCTCCGGACGATGCAACAGAGCGCTTCGCCTGGGTCTGGTTGCGGTTGTACGCAGGCGCGACCTGGGGCGAGCTGCAGTCGACCTTCGACGAGTGGTATGCAGTCCTTCCGGAACCCGCGCCCGTCGACGTCGCAGCGCGGGTGCTCTTGCTCGATGCACGGGGGCTGGACGAGGATCCGGAAGATCCCGTGAAGCGCGAGCCGGGTCGGGACTATCTGCAGGCGCACCTGCAGCCGCTTCGACGCACGGGTCGGGATGCACCCGTGCTGCCGGGGTCGTTCGGGCTTTTGTGGTGGGGCGACGTCCACGCCTGGGTGCACGAGCGGGGCCGCAGCGGTCAGCCCTTCGATGGGCTCGAGGTGCCGGTGCGGCGGCTCCGGACGCGCGTCGCCCGCCAGCTGTACCGCTGGCGGGTCGAAGGCGTGGTCGAGACCGGGCCGGGGGGCCTGGCCGACAGTCTCGCTCTGGCGGCGACCGCGAAGTGGGGGCGGACGCTCGTCGGTTGAGCGAGGTGTGGGACGTAGGACGGGGCTCAGCGCAGGTCGAGCGATGCGACCCGCACGTCACGCCGGGCTGCCGGGCGATCTTCGTCGGTGAGCGTCGAGTCCGCGTCATTTTCGAGGTCGGGAGCGTCGGCCGACCAGAATGCGCGACTCCGGGCACGCTGCTGGCGGCCGAAGGGCGTGTCGGCATACTGGACGTCCCGCCACGCCAGGGCTTCGGTGGGCACGTAGTCGAGGTCGGTCACGACGAGTGCGGTGCCGGGAAGCTGGTGCACGCGGTAGGTGAGGTCGGTGAGCGCGGCCTGCTGGTGGATGGTTCCACTGATGCGGACTTCGGCATTGTCGACCTCGATCTCGACGTCTTCCATGGCTGGACGGTAGGGCACGATGGCATCTGCAACCATAGCGGTCAGCATCGCGTCGTGCGCGACCGGGAGTCCGATGTCCAGGTCGTCGTGTACGGTGTGGATGCCCGGCTGATCGTTCAGGACTTCGAGCACGGCGATGCGGTCTTCGTTCGTCGGGACGACACCCGCGACCCAGGCTTCACCGTCTTCGATGCGGACAGGTGGCTGGACGACGAGGTCGGTCTCTTCCTCCAGGGACCGCAGGGTGTCGCGCCACACGAACGCATCGGGGGAGTCGTCGACGAGCGCCGCGGGTGCGGTGGGCACGAGGACGACCGGGATGGCTTCCATGAGTCCAGTCAGTGCAACAGTCGTCAGCATGTATTCCTCCATTGATGTCTGTATAGTATGCAAGCATAACATGAATGTCAAGGAAAAGGGGAGTGTCCGGTTCGCTTCTGGTTGGGGTTGACTTGATTTTCTCCGGTATTGAAGAGGGTTTTTGGGATGACTTCATTTCTGCTTCATTTGAATGCAACGAAATATCCGGACGCCGTTTCGATGGATGATCCTGGGTGCCGGGGCGATTCCGGGCGCACACGCTGAGGCGCAGCGGAGGAGGGGCTCGGTCAGACGGAGCGGATCGATCGGCGAGCCTGGCCCGGTAGACGACGTCGTCAGAGGCTCAGAGCGCGATTGGCTCTGTGCAGACGGCGTGATCGACGTGTTCTGTCGCTGTTGCGCTGCTCGGAAAGACGGTGATGCAACGATGGTCGGTCGTGCCGGAAGAGGACGTTGAACCGGGGTCAGCTCGAGGTCGCCACGGAGTCACGGAGAACACCGAGGATTGCACGGAGAGGGGGGAACCCACGCGAAACGGGTCGGCCGATTGCCACCCGCGAATCTGGCTATGCCACTCCCGCACATCGACCCGGCTTGTCTCTGGACGCGGACGATCAGCCGAGCTGTTCCAGGAATGCCTTCTCGAGCGACGCCATCCGCTGGTTCGCGCGGTCTTCGGCCAGGGTCAGAGTGTCGCCATCCACCATGGTCTCGACGACTTCGAAGTAGAACTTCACCTTGGGTTCGGTACCGCTCGGGCGGGCCAGGATGCGGCTTCCGTCCTCCAGGTGCCAGGCCAGCACGTTGCTCCTGGGGAGGTCGACCGGCGTGGACGTGCCGTTGGTGTAGTCGTCGCGGACACCCGCCAGGACGTCCGTGCGCGCCGACACCGGAACGCCGTCGAACTGCTCGATCCGCTCCTGTCGCAGGGTGGCGAGGATGGCGTCGATGCGCTTCTGCCCTTCGATGCCGGGGTGCTTGACCGAGACCTGCTTCGACGCGTGCACGCCGTACCGCTGGTAGAGCGCTTCGAGGGCATCCAGCACGGACCGGCCGTCGGCCTTGCACTGGGCGGCGAAGTCGCAGAACAGCAGTGCGGCGGAGATCCCGTCCTTGTCGCGGACGACGTCGCCTGCGCTGTAGCCGAGCGCTTCTTCGTACCCGATGACGAAGCGGCCGCCCTCGGCGTCGAACGGGATGGCGGCGTTCGCGATCCACTTGAAGCCCGTCAGACACTCGGTGTAGACGGCGCCGTGAGCCTCGGCGATGCGGGAGAGCAGGGTGCTGGACACGATGGTGGTGGCCACCATCCGGGCTCCGTCGGATGCACCGTGGGTGAGGAGGTCCTCGGCCAGCAGGCAGCCCACCTGGTTGCCCGTGAGCGCGCGCCAGCCGTTCTCGCCGTGGGGGTCGGGGATCACCACCGCCAGTCGGTCGGCGTCGGGGTCGTTGGCGACCACCAGATCGGCCCCGACGTCACGGGCTTTGGCGAAGGCGAGGTCCAGTGCGCCCGGTTCTTCGGGGTTGGGGAAGGCCACCGTTGGGAAATCGCCGTCTGGCTCGGCCTGTTCGGCGACCAGCTCGAGTGCGTAGCCGGCCCGTGTCATCACCCGCTGCAGGGTGGCGGTTCCGACGCCGTGCATCGCGGTGTACACCACGGTGAGGTCGGTGGGGACGTCGGGATGGACCCGCAGAGCGAGCACGCGCTGCAGGTAGTTCGCGCCCTGCAGATCGGGGACCTCGACCACCTTCCCGGCGCTGCGGAGGTCCGACAGAGCGGGAACGTCGACTGCATCCAGGGACGCGATGGCGTCGATGGCGTCCGAGATCCCGCTGTCGTGGGGCGGGATGATCTGAGCGCCGTTGCTCCAGTAGACCTTGTAGCCGTTGTCCTGGGGCGGGTTGTGGCTGGCGGTCACCATCACACCCGCAGCGGCTTCGCAGAACACGACGGCATGTGCGAGCACCGGGGTCGGGACCACCTCGTCGAACAGCAGCACGGTGAGCCCCGCTCCAGCCAGCACCCGGGCGGTGTCTTCGGCGAAGACGTCGGAGTTGTGGCGCCCGTCGAAGCCCACCACCACCACGCCATCTGGCGCGTGTTGCTTCACGTAGGCGGCGAGCCCCGCGGTCACCCAGCGGACGTTGGCGCGATTCATCCCGCCCGGACCGGGTCCGATGGGCCCTCGCAGCCCGGCGGTCCCGAACTGCAGGCGCTGTCCGAAGAACCGCTGGAGAGCTGCGGGGTCGGTCAGCATCTCTTCGGTCTGACCGACGGTGATGGGGTCGGGGTCCTGCGCCATCCACGTGCGGGCGCGTTCCTGCAGACTGGCGATGTTCATCGGGGGGCTCCTGGGTCTCCGGAGGCGAGCTGGTAGCCGAACCATCGGGCGGCGGCGGCGGTGAGGGCGTCCTCGTCCTTGACCTCGACCTCGCACAGCGGGGCCTGGTCTCCGGATCCCATCCGAAGCAGGCCGACCTGCGGGGTGGTGATGCCGTGGTCGTTCAGACCGGCGATGACCGCGAGCACCCCGCCGTACTCGACGGTCTCGTCGGCGATGACCATGGCGGCGGTGTCGGGGGCCATGCCCAGGCGGTCGAGGCTCGCGGCGAGGGCGTCTGGCCAGGCGTCGTGACGGTGTCCGGCTGCGAACGGCACGATGCAGCCGCCCTTTCCAGCGACGGCGATGCGATCGGGGACGGGGTCGGTGCTTCCGAATCCGGCTTCGCAAGCGGCGACGGCGTCGGGGCTCCCGAGCACGGCACACGTGGGAGGTTGCCAGCACTCGCGGGGGAGGAGCTCGGTGAGGGCGGGGCTCTTGCCAGGCATCCGGACGAGGGGCTTGAAGCGGACCGTGGCGTTCGCCCAGGACTGAGCGGTGTCGGCGTGCAGCTCCAGCGTCAACCGCGACCCCACGCCGACCACGGGCACCGGGCCGTCTGGACACGCTGGCATGGCGTTCCCGGCGGGGGTGTTGTCGAGGGGGCCGAACGCGCGGTCTGCACCGAGGGCTCCGAGCCAGATGGGGTCGGCATCGGCGTCGAACACAGCCGAGATGGCCCGGCGGGCTTCGCCCCAGGTGGCGTTGTCCGGAAGCGCGATCCAGGTGCCGGATTCCTTGGTCAGACTCTCGTCGAGGGCCGTGATCAGGGGTTCGTACGGGATGTCGGGATCCCGGGTCAGCGCCTTCCACGGACCCACCACGACGTCGTCGAGCTTCAGCTCGTTGCCGGAGTAGCGGAGAAATGCGGCCGCGACGGGAACGCCTTCCGGACGCTCTGCTGCGGGTTCTTCAGCGGGTCCACAGCCCAGGAGGCCGATGAGCAGGGGTCCGATCATGGGTCGAGCCGCTCCAGCAACCAGTCGCTCCACAGCGTCAGCACCTCGTCGCGCTCGGGCTCGTTGTGGACTTCGTGGAACAGCCCCTCGAAGAAGTGCAGGGTCTTGTCTTCGCTGGCGGCCCCGCCGAAGAGCACCTCGGAGGCCCGGGGGGGAACGGTCTCGTCGCCGCTGCCGTGGGTGACGAGCAGCGGGAGCTCCATCTTCTGCAGTCCGGCGATGGCGGTCTCGATGCCCTTCAGGATCTGGGCGCCGGTGCGGGCGCGCAGCCGACCCTTGTAGAACAGCGGATCGCGCTCCACCTCGGCGAGGACTGCCGCATCGCGGGACAGCTTCTGGGGTTCGTAGAAGGGCTGCACACCGAGGCGCGGAACGAGCTTTCCGAGCAGGCTCGAGACCTTGATCAGCAGGGGTGGGACGTCGTCGGGGATGTCCATCGCGGCCCCGTTGACGACCAGTGCGTGGACCTCGTCGGAGGCGCGCTGCACGTAGAGCGTGCTGATCAGGCCGCCCATGGAGTGACCGAAGATGCAGACCGGCTTGCCGGGATGGGCTGCCAGCGCCTTGCGGTGCAGGACGCCCACGTCGCCGACGACGTCGTCCATGCTCTCGAGGTCGCCGAGGGTGCGGGCGGACCGGCCGTGGCCCCGATGATCCGGCGCGTAGCAGGCGAAGCCGCGCTCGGCGAAGTGCGCCATCACGTGTTCGTAGCGACCGGAGTGCTCGGACAGGCCGTGGATGACGAGCAGGACGGCGCGAACGTCGTCCTCCTCTTCGGGGCGGATGCTGCGGAAGTAGATCTGGCGACCATCCGATGCGGTCAGCCAGTCTTCTGAGGAAGCGGTGTCGGATGGCATCAGGAGGTCCTCGGGGAGAAGTAGGTGGAGCCCGTGTCCATGAGCGCCACGAAGGCGTCGCGGTCGGACTCGGCGACTGCGCGGCGGATGTCGCCGACGGCCGTGTGCAGGGCGTCGAGTGCGGTCTGGCCGAAGTCGTTGTCGGCCTGGATCTCGTAGTACAGCTCGGGGCTCTCGCTCGCCACGCGCCGCGCGACGTCGACCTGGGCGGCGTAGGTGGTGCTGGAGATCTCGGCCAGGCGCGGCGCGTGCTCGCCCGACCGGGCCAGCGCGCTGAAGAACGCGATGTTCACGGCGTGGGACAGGCCCAGCACCCAGGCCATCGACCGGTCGTGCTCGTCGAGATCCATGGTGACCTGCTCGGCCATCGTCACCGCGAACAGGGCGCGGGCTTCTTCGGTGGCCTCGGGGTCGCCGCAGTCGCAGAACACCACGTGGCGACCAGAGAGAAGGCGGACGTCCGGACCGAACATCGGGTGCACGCTGGTGACGCGGACGCCCGCAGCCCGAAGCGCGGAGAGGCCCTTGCGCAAAGGGCTCTTGAGCGACCCGACGTCGAAGACCACGGCGGGAATGGGGGTGTCGCGGGCGTGGGCTGCGAGACCTTCGAGAATCGCGGCCGTGGTGCGGAGGGGAGCGGCGACCACGATCAGGTCGTGATCGAGGGTCAGCTCGCGCCAGTCGGGCACCCAGGCGACGTCGTGCACGGGTTCGGTGGGGTCGGCTACGGTGACGTCGAACCGCTGGTGGGCCAGGAATCGGACGAACCACGCGCCCATCTTGCCCGACCCGCCGATCACCAGGGCTCGTCGTCCTTCGCCCGAGCCCCGCAGCTTCAGCCGATCCTGTTCCTGGACGGTGAGCGAGCTGTCGATCAGCGCGGCCAGCAGACGGTCGGCCAGATCGGCGGAGAGCCCGAGGGATTCGGCCCGGTTGCGCGCAGCGCTGAACACCTGGAACTCCCGCTCGAAGTCGCGGGTGGGCCGGCCCATCGACCGCTTGCTCCGCCCGATCTGCTCCGCGAGGTGGCGTCTGCGTGCGGCCAGCTGGAGGATCTGCGCATCGATCCCGGACAACTCGTCCCGCAGAGCCTGCAGGTCGGTGGGTGCTGGCGTGTCGTCGGGCATCGACGCGGTGTATCGTCGCCGCCTCTGGGAGCAAGGCGCCGTTCGTGATGCCCCGGAGGAGCGGAGGCGGGATGGAAGCGTGGCGTTCGCAGCTCGATGCGGAGCTCGACGAGCTGGGGTTGTCGGTCGATCGGGTGAAGCCCCTGCACGGGGGCGCGTGCCAGGAGAACTTCGCCGTCGTCACCACCGATGGGCAGCGGTTCGCGCTGCGGTCCGACGCCAACCAGAGCCTGCCGGGCAGCCTGTCCCGCAAGCTCGAGGCCGAGGTGGTCCAGGTCGCGACGGCGCATGGCGTGAGGACCCCCGCTGTCCGGCGTGTCATGGCCGATCTGCTGCGTCCGGACAGTCACGCCTACCTCATGGACTGGGTCTCCGGAATCGCCATCGGCGCCAAGGTCCAGAAGGCGCCGGAGCTGGCGACCGCCCGGGAGGGATTGGTGGAGGAGCTGGCGGTCCAGCTCGCGAAGATCCACGCCATCCGGCCCGAGCACGCACCGGATCTCGCACCCGACAACCCCCAGGACGCCCGGGATTCCGACGCCGTCACGGCTGCATTGCGCTTTCTGCGCGTGATGATGGACGCGATGGAGCCACGGCCCGCGATGGAGCGGGCGGTGCGGTGGCTCGAGGACAACCGGCCCGATCCGGGGCCTCTCGTGCTGGTCCACGGCGACTACCGGGTCGGCAACTTCATGGTCACGCCCGATGGGCTGTCGGCCGTGCTCGACTGGGAGTTCAGCCACTGGGGCTCGGCCGCCGAGGATCTGGCCTGGATCACGGTGCGGGACTGGCGGTTCCGGCATCCGGACAAGGCGGTCGGAGGGCTCGGGACGCGCGAGCGGTTCCTGAAGGCGTACCGGGAGGCCGGTGGGGTCGACCTCGATGCCGAGACGCTCCGGTGGTTCGAGGTGCTCGGCAACATGCGCTGGGCGACCGGTGCCGTGTCCCAGGCGCAGCGGGTGCTATCGGGGGCCGAGGCCGATCTGGAGCTCCTCGCCATCGGTCGCCGTGCAGCCGAGATGGAGTGGGAGAGCCTGCGCGTGATGGGGGTGCTCCCGAGCGACATTCCGTGGAGCGTGCCGTCGGGGGCGCCCAACAGCACGGACTCGCCGGACAACGTCACGTTGCTGTCGGGCGTGGCGAAGTTCCTGGCGAAGAACGTCGTGCCCGCCGTCGACGACCGGGCGCTCGCGTTCCGGGTGCGGATCGCGGCCCACCTCGCAGGGGTCGTGGCCAGAGAGGCCGCGCTGGGCGACGCGAACGCGGAGTCGGACCTGGAAGACCTCGTGTCGCTGGGCTTCTCCGAGGATCCGGGTGTGAGCGACGCCCATCCCCGGGGTGCAGCGGTGCGTCAGGCTGTGAAGGACGGGCAGTCTGTGCTCGCCGCCGCGATACGGGACCAATCCGTGTCGTTGTCCGCCGTCGATCCCGTGCTGGGGCGGCAGCTCGCCCGGCAGCTCACGATCTCGAACCCGCGCTTCGCACTGGCGCTCGACCTTGGAGAGGACCCATGGACATGACCGAGGACTTTCTCATCGGACCGGAGCTGTCCGCGCTCCGCCAGCGGGTCCGGACCTTCGTGGACGACAAGATCCTGCCGGTCGAGTGGGATGTCGTCGCCGAAGACCAGGCCACCGAGAACAGCCAGACGCTGGCGGGTCTCCAGGCCGAAGCCCGGGAAGCGGGTCTGTGGACGCCTCACCTGCCGGAGGAGTTCGGCGGCCTCGGCCTCGGCGTGATGGGCATGTGTGCGCTGTTCCGCGAGATGGGTCGGAGCATGGTGGGGGCTCGGGTCTTCCACTGCGACGCACCGGACCAGGGCAACATGGACCTGCTGCTCAAGGCGGGCAGCGACGCGATCAAGGAGCAGTACCTCGACCCCCTGGTGAAGGGCGAGATCACCAGCACGTTCTGCATGACCGAGCCCGCCCCCGGAGCCGGTGCCGACCCCTCGAACCTCAGGACCACCGCCCGAAAGGACGGCGAGCACTGGGTGATCGACGGTCACAAGTGGTATTCGACCGGCGGAGACGCGGCGTCGTTCTTCATCGTCATGGCGCGCACCGGCGAAGACCGGAAGACCGGCGCGTCGATGTTCGTGGTCGATCGGCACGCCGAGGGCGTCGAGCTGGTGCGGGACATCCCGGTGATGGGTCCGCCCCTGCTGGCGCATCGCGAGGCCGAGCTGAAGTTCAACGAGGTCCGGGTCACCGACGACGCCATCATCGGGAAGATCGGCCAGGGCTTCCTGCTCGCCCAGGAGCGGCTGATCCCGGCGCGGCTGACGCACTGCATGCGGTGGCTGGGCCTGGCGAGTCGCGCGCTGGAGATGTCGCGCGCCTACCTCATGGAGCGGAAGAGCTTCGGCAAGCGGCTCGGCGAGCACCAGCTCATCCAGAAGAAGCTGGCCGACAACGCCCTGAAGATCCATGCGGGCAACCTCATGACGCTGCACTGCGCCTGGATGCTCGAGCGCGGGGATGCGCGCAAGGCGCGGGCCTACAGCTCGATGGCGAAGACCCACGTGGCCCAGCTGCTCAACCAGGTTCTCGACGACTGCATCCAGATGCACGGGGGGCTCGGGTACAGCGAAGATGTGCCGTTCAGCCTCTGGTATCGCTGGTCGCGGGCGGCGCGGATCGCGGATGGTCCGGACGAGGTGCATCAGATGGTGGTGGCCCGGGACTTCTTGAAGGATCGGTTCCGGTTGTTGGTCTGACCTCTCCGCTGCGCCTGTTCCGAGGACAGGGCTGCAGCGATGGTCTGTTCTGGCAAAAGAAGCCTTTGAAACTGGACCAGCGCTAGGTCGCCACGGAGTCACGGAGCGACACGGAGGATTTCACGGAGGCCGAACCGGCCGTTTGGGTGTCCCCGGCGTTGAAATCGGGTCCAGGTTCCGGGGCGGGCGATCTGGGCGTTCGCTGGAGCGAATTCGATTGAATCAACGCCTGTTCTCACCGCTGAGCGCTTCGCTTCGCTGAGGGTTGCGCTGAGGATCCGCTGAGCGCGGATGCCTCGAGCAGGCCATCTCAGCCGCCGTGTTCGATCGTCGTCCTGGTTCGAGGCTGTATTGTTGGAGCTGAGCTGGAATACGCCGCCCGCACCGCTTCGACGAGGTCTTCCCAGGGAACGGAGGGGTGTTCTCTAAGGGGCTCCGAAGAGCTTCGGGTCGTCGTCTCCGTAGGTTTCTCCATCCGCCCCTTCGACCAGCACCTCGAACGTAGCATCCCCCATGGGCATCCGGACGTAGTGAATGCCAACGGCAACCGCAGATGCGGGTGGATCGTCCATCAGGCTCACCACTTGCTCCAGGAAGTCCGAGCGCTGGGCTACCCCCGTCGTGCCCACCATGGGTTCATCGGTCACCGACGTCCAATAGACTCCCGTAGAACCGGGCATCGATGCACCGCCAGACCACAGCCCGTCGCCAGTGAGCTCTGCTACGTACGCACAGTCGTCTGTCGCGTCGGGGTAGTGCAGGAACTCCGTCGGGGTGGACGGCTCGAACTGCCAATCCGTCGGCAACGCACTCGTCCCGTCGGTGTATTCGATGTCGAGGTTCAACGTGCTGTGCCGCTCCAGCAGGTCAGCAGCCGACTCGTCGAACGGCGACTCCTCGGCTCCCGTGAGCCGTTGTGGAATTCCGCAGGGGCCGACTTCCAACCAGTCTGTGGGCTCGTTCCCGGTCAGTGTGGCGCAGCCGGACAGCGCCAACGCCGTCGAGACCAGCATCGAACGAGCTCGGTTCGGTGCGTTCATCATGGTCATGACAGTATCGCACGCCGTCGCCGGGACCGCCGCTCATCGCAGATGTCCGTCTACTCCGGAATTGGGGGAGACGGGGACTCGGAAGACGCCGCCCGCACGGCTTCGATGAGATCTTCCCAGCGAACGGACTCGTCGACGAAGGCCTGTTCGGCCTGGCGAGCCGCTTCCATGAAGGCGCGGACGCGCTCGTTGGGGCCGAGTTCCGATGACCACAGCACGTCGAAGACACGGCGGCTGACGTCGGTCTGACGAAGGTGGCCATCCTTCAGTTCGAAGGTCGCTCCGGTCCCATGAACCGGGAACCCGATCACGGTGCCGTCGGAGCGGGTGCCTTCGGTTCGTCAGGGCGTCCTTTCCGGCCACGGTCCTTCTGATACGGCGTCTCCACTGTGCAGGAGGGTCCGAACGCGAGCGCGAGAGTCGGACGAGGTCGAAATCACCGACTCCGCAGCGCTTACGACTCTCGCGTAGCGTTCGCGGTGTAGCGGACAGGCCAAGCGCAGCGCGGAGGCGAAGCCGGAGTAAAGGAGCTCTTCCACGCCCGCATCCCGATTCTGCCCCGCCACCGCAGTCCGGACCGCACCCGCGAAGACTGGATGGCAGTGGCGATGCGTTGTTTCTCGACGGTTGTCCCGACGACGGCGTGGGCCTGCTCGACTGGCGCTTGTCGGAGTGTGGGATTTGAGGTGCGCTGCTTCGCAGCGGGAAGGAGCGGGGTTCGGCATATGGCCTTGATCGCATGGTCGGACGCGGTCGCAGAGACGCCTCGGAACGGCGTTCGCGGGAGAACGGGATCGGGCAGGTCCAGCGTGCCGGCGACGTCGAGGCTCGACAGACCAGACCTGTCGGTGACTTCGACGCCTCGGTCTACCTGTGAAGGTGGGCTGCGCCCCCCTGGACGACCCCCCGCTGTGGTCGACTCCGTTCCTTCGTCACTCCGTAGACGGAGCCCGCTTCGCTGGGGCTCCGTATGTACAGGAGGCAGGCGTGGCGTCGGAGTGGGGACCGGCGGAGAGGCCCGGTGGCACGGTGTCTCGGCAGACCGACCCGCCAACAGCGTCGACCACGAGCCGGCTCTGGGTGGAGGGCCGACCGTCGACCAGGCGTACCGAGCCATCCTGGACCTCGAGCCAGAGCAGCGTGGTCTCACCGTCGATGAGGGGAACGGTGTCGGGAGGAGGTGTCGCGCGGAACCCCTGGACGCCAGGCTGCTCGAAGGTCGGGACCACAGGTTCGCCCTGCAAGAACGGTCATCCAGGGAACACACGCGGGAGCCGCCCTCCGAACCACAGGTGGCTTCGCCGACCACGACGTGGGTGGCACTCGCGGTCCAGTGATGGAGCGAGATCGGGTCCTTCGGGGGTGGATCGAGGGCCAGTGCAGCCTGCGCGACGAGCAGGATCACTGTAGAGCGGCCTTCACCGAGGGATCCGGGTCGTTCGCGACGGCCGAGAGCCAGTTCTCGACCAGGCCCTGTTTTCCGGTCCGTTCCCCGAGGTCTTTCAGCGCGAACACCGTCGCTCGCCGGACCTTCGGGGCGTCGTCCGACAACAACCGGTTGAGCTGGGTCAGCTGACCGGCCTTTCCGACCGCACCGACCGCGAGGGCCGCTGTTGCACGGACATCCGGGTGGTCGTGGGTGAGCAGGCGACGACACCACGCGGCTCGACCGGCCAGCTGGTGCGCGGCCACGGTCAGGTTGGCACCGCACAGGGTGGCCGTCGAAGCGCCGCTCCCCACCGAACCCACAGCACGCGCGGGGTCGGAGAAGCCCTCCAGCAGGGCGTCTCGGGCCGACGGCTCGCAGGAACCCAGTGCGGACAGGCGGCTCGCGTCGTCGTCCAGTGGGCTCGAAACGGGTTCGGGAGCATCGGGAACCCAGGGGGCTGCGGGCGCAGCAGGCTCGGGCTCGGGTGGGGGCGGAGCGGGTGTTGGGGCTGGCGCGGGGCTCCGAGGCGGTTCGGCGACGGTCTCCCAGGACGCATCGAGCACCGAACCGGAGGTCGGCGAGGTCTTCGGAGGGGGTTCGGGGTCCGGTTCCGGCTGGGGCGGTGGAGTGGGCTTGGGAGCGGCGAAGAGGTCTTCGAGCGAGCCGGCGTTCTCTGCTTCCATCGCGCGATTCGCGACCTCGACGGCACCGGACTTCGCCGACTCGAACAGTGCGTCGAGCCCATCTGCAGCGGGAGTCTCAGAGGCAGTAGGGGCAGGGGGCGGCGCCGTTTCGTCGGTCTTGCGGAGCCGCATCCGCTTGGGCTTCGGAGCGGGTTCGGGTTCCGTTTCCGGCTCGGGCTGGGGCTCGACCGTCGGCTCTGGGTCTGGCGCCGGCTCTGGCTCTGGCTCGAGCAGGGCTTCCGGGGACATCGTGCCCATCGTCGGCGTGTCGACGGGGGTGGAGGCCGACGGGGTCCAGTCCGACAGATCGAGGTCGCCGAGCTCCAGGCTGGCCAGCGCTTCGAGGACGGTCCCGGCGGGCCAGCGCTCCTCGGGCTCCATCACGAGGGTGTGGGCGAACAGGTCGTCCAGACGGGCCCGGACGTCGGGGGGCACCGCGATCACGTCGGGCAGGGCGGGGGGAATCGCGTCCCGGATGGTGGTGAGACAGGCCACGATGTCCGACCGGTCGGAGAAGGTGATGGGCGGCTCTCCGGTCAGGCAGAACCAGAAGACGCACATGGCCGCGTAGATGTCGGACGCCGGGGTGGGGGCCAGGCCCTTGAACTGCTCGGGGGCGGCGAACTCGGGCGTGCCCACGAAGGTGCCGACCCGGGTGAGGCCGTCGCCCAGGAACCCCGCGAGCTTGGCGATGCCGAAGTCGGCCACCAGCACGTGGGGAGTCTCGGCTCGCTCGACGAGCTCCCGCAGCAGGATGTTCTGGGGTTTCAGGTCGCGGTGCACGATGCCGCGGCGGTGCGACATCATCAGCGCGTCGAGGATCTGCTCGGTGACCGCCGATGCGACGTCGACGGGCAGGGCTCCGACGTGTCGGACGTGGTCGAAGAGGTTGCCGCCGAATTCGTAGTTCGTGACGAGATACGCCGGCTTTCCGGTTCTGTGCACGAAGCCCAGGCTCTCGACGATGTGGTCGTGCTCGAGCTCCTGGAGCACCCGGGCTTCGTTGCCCAGCCGTCGCAGGAAGGTGCCGTCGCTCTGCAGCAGGACCTTGATGGCGAGGTCGGGGCCGACCTCTTCGTCGTCGTCGTCGACCTCCCGCGCTCGGTAGGTGATGCCGGCGCCCCCGACCGCGATGCGGCTGTGCACCCGGTAGTGGCGGTCGAGCAGGTCGCCTTCCTGCAGCAGGCGTCCCCAGCCCTGGTCCGGGCGCGATGCCGTGCAGGCCAGGTTCGGGCAGGCCTCCCCGTCCGAGGTGAACGAGTGCATGCAGCGCGCGCAGTAGTACGTGCGTCCCATCCCTCGCAGCATACGGGATAGGAGCCGCCATGGGACGCTTCTACTGCCACAAGGCCTACTGGATCATGCATCGGGATCTGCTCGTGTTGACGGGCAAGATCCTCGAAGAACCCGTGCAGCCCGGCACTCCGATCGACCTGCCGAAGTCCATCCGCGGGCCGGGGCTGGTGCCGATTCACAGCGTGCAGGAGATCACCTTCGACGACCGGCCGTCCGAGCTCGGGGTGGTGATCGAGATGCATCACCTGGACGCCGCGCCGATGATGGAGCCGTCCCACCTCGAGGGCCGGACGCTCGACACCTTCGACCCCTGATCAGCCCGCCGGGGGCGAGTGAATCTGGATCAGGTTGCCGCAGGTGTCGCTGAAGATGGCGATCTTCACCGGCCCGGCTTCCGTCGGCTCTCTCGTGAACGTCACTCCAGCGTCGACCAGGCGCTGGTGCTCGGCGTCGACATCGTCCACCTCGAACGAGGTCATGGGGATGCCGTCGTCGAACAGCGCCTTCATGAACGCCCGTGTCGCCGGGTGGGCGTCCGGCTCGAGGACCAGCTCGGTGGGTCCGCCGCCAGGGGGCTTCAGCGAAATCCATCGGTACTCCCCGGCGGGGATGTCGACGGACGGGAGGAACCCGAGAACGTCGGTGTAGAAGCGGAACGCCTTTTCCTGGTCGTCGACAGAGATGGCGCTGTGCGTGATGCGCATGGAGACCTCCCGGGTGGGTGCTGGCGAAGCCTACGCGATGACCCGCGCAGACACGGGCCGATCGGGGGAGGAGACCGCGATCGACCCGTGCAGGCGTGTGTGCCGAGGACCTACTTCGCGACCGCCGGTGCGTGGACGAGGGTGGCCAGGCGCTCGAACAGCTCGGTGTCTTCGAGGAGCTTGTCGCGGGCGTTCTCCTTCCCCTGGCCGAGCTTGTCGTCGCCCATCGTGTACCAGGAGCCCTTCCGCTTGACGATGCCTTCGCTCTCGGCGCGGTCGAGCAGCTCGCCGGCCGGGCAGATGCCGCGTCCGTACATGATCTCGACGATGGCCTGCTGGAAGGGCGGTGCGAGCTTGTTCTTCACGATGCGAACCCGCGTCTTGTTGCCGATGTGCGCGTTGTCGTCCTTGGCGCCCGCCTTCACCGAGCCGATGCGTCGGATGTCGATGCGGAGGCTGCAGTAGAACTTGAGCGCGTTGCCGCCCGTGGTGGTCTCGCCGCTTCCCCAGGTCACCCCGATCTTCTGCCGGAGCTGGTTGATGAAGATGACGCAGGTGCCGGTCCGCCCGGTGACCCCGGTGATCTTGCGCAGCGCCTGGCTCATGAGGCGCGCTTGCAGGCCGACGTGTGCGTCGCCCATCTCGCCTTCGAGCTCGGCGCGGGGAACGAGGGCGGCCACGCTGTCTACGATGACGAGGTCGACGGCACCGGAGCGCACGAGGGTCTCGGTGATCTCGAGAGCCTGCTCACCGCTGTCGGGCTGGGCGATCAGCAGCTGGTCGAGGTCGACGCCCAGGTTGCGGGCGTAGGTGACGTCGAGGGCGTGCTCGGCGTCGACGAATGCGCAGATCCCGCCCTGTCGCTGGCACTGGGCAATGGCGTGCAGGGTGAGGGTGGTCTTGCCGCTCGACTCGGGGCCGAAGATCTCGACGACGCGACCGCGGGGATAGCCGCCGCAGCCGAGCGCTTCGTCGATGGCCAGGCTCCCGGTGGGGATGGCGGAGATGTCGGTGGGCGTACCGTCTCCGAAGCGCATGATGGCCCCGGGGCCGAAGCGCTTCTGGATGGAGTCGAGTGCGGTGTCGAGTGCCTTTTCACGGGCGGTTTCGGATGTGCTCATGGGGAGTCCTCCTACGGACAGGGAAGTGGAATCGGTGGCTCATGCGACGCCGTCGACCGGGCGGTAGGCCAGGGCTTCGACGACGTGTGGGACCTGGATGACGGGGCTGGCCGCGAGGTCGGCGATGGTGCGCGCGACCTTCTGGATCCGGGTGGTGGAGCGTGCGGACAGGCCCATGCGGGAGGCGTTGTCGCGGAGCAGCCGACGGGCCTCGGTGCTGAACGGCGCGTGTCGGGCGAGGCCTCGGACGTCGAGCCGTGCGTTGGGCCCGTCCTGGCCGCGTGATCTCGCGTGTTCCCGTGCGTTCAGGACCCGCTCGCGAACCGCCGCGGAAGGCTCACCGGGAGGGCCGTCCAGCAGTGCGTCTGCGGAGAGCGGCTCCATCTCGACGTGCAGGTCGATGCGGTCGAGGATCGGCCCGGACAGCTTGCGACGGTAGCCCTGGATGGCGTTGGGCGAGCAGATGCAGGCGTGGTTCGAGCCCAGATGTCCGCAGGGGCAGGGATTGCTCGCGAGCACGAGGGTCAGCTGGGCGGGCCAGGTGACGGTGCCGGACGCACGGGTGACCTGGATCTGCCCGTCCTGCAGCGGCTGTCTGAGGACTTCGAGGGCCGAGCGCCGGAACTCGGCGGCTTCGTCGAGGAACAGGACCCCGTGATGGGCCAGGGCCACTTCGCCGGGGCGGAGGTTGCGGTTGCCGACGAGCCCCGCGACCGTGACGGTGTGGTGAGGCGCGCGAAACGGTCGGCCGGGAAGCATGGATGCGCCGGTGAGGAGCCCGGCTGCGCAGTGGACCTGGGTGGTCTCGAGGGCTTCTTCGAAGCTCGGAGGGGGCAGGATTCCGGGGAGCCGCTGGGCGAGCATCGACTTCCCGCAGCCTGGAGGTCCGAGCAGCAGGAGGTGGTGGGCGCCTGCTGCGGCGATCTCCAGCGCACGACGGGCCTGGTGCTGGCCCCGTACGTCCGCGAGATCCAGAGGGCATGGCGTGGAGGGGGCCGTCGGAGCGGGGGTCTCGGGTGGTTCGGCTGCTGCAGTCAGCCAGTCGACGACTTCGGTGAGGGTGTGCGCTCCCCAGACGTCGACGCCGGGTACGAGATTGGCCTGGGGAGCGTTGTCGGCGGGCACGAGGAGGGTCCGGCCGGCATCCCGGGCCTCCATCGCGAGGGACAGCGACCCCCGGATGGGCCTCAGGCGTCCGTCCAGCGCGAGCTCGCCGGCACACAGAACGGTGTCGAGGGCCTGCTGTTCGATCACGCCGGCTGCACACAGGATGCCGAGGGCGACGGGGAGATCGAGAGCGGTGCCTTCTTTTCGGAGGTCGGCTGGCGCGAGGTTGATGACGACGCGCTTGCGGGGGAAGTCGTGCCCGCTGGCTTCGATGGCCGACCGCACCCGCTCGGCGGACTCCCGCACGGCACTCGCGGGCAGGCCCACGATGCACACTGCGGGCAGGCGTCGCAGGAGATCGACCTCGATCTCGACGGGCAGCGCCTGGATTCCCTGTAGTGCTGCGCTGGCCACGGTGGTCGCCATGAGTGCCTCCTCGTTCCGACGTCTGGTCGGTACGGGCGGCCTTCAAGCGATTGGCGTGCCAGGATCCGGCCTGAGAAGAGGGAGGCGATATACAAGTTTTCAAGGGGGACTCATGGGCCGGTGAGACCCGCAACGCGACGGACGTCCTCGCTTCGTAGATTTCCGGTCGTCTCGCGATTCATCCGACGGACACGGGCTGGATCGGGTGTCGGAGCGCACGGGGTGGCGTGCCGACAGCTGTCACCTCGAACGCCGGTCTCGGGCCGCGAGAGACACGCCCCGAAGGCCGGGTCAGATTCGAACGATCCTGTCAGAACAGACGTGCAAACTGACTTCAGCGCAAGGCTGCCACGGAGTCCCGGAGCACACCGAGGTTCTCACGGAGGGGTTCGTCGGAGAAACGAGCCTGGCCGGGTGCAATGGCCGACGATTTCGATTCCTGTTCCAAGAACGGCAGAAGAAGACGGAGGAATCTTCCTCACTTCTCCGTGCAATCCTCGGTGTGCTCCGGGACTCCGTGGCGACGTCGCGCTGATAGCAGTTCGTACCTATCTTCTGGCGAGATCGACCGTCGTGGCAGTGCTGTTTTCGGAGCAGCAGCCCGCTGTCACCGAGCTGGATGCATGGACGAGGATTCCTGTCCCGTAGGATTCAGGCCTCGGGGTGGTTGACCAGCTTGCCATAGGGCTCGTCGGCCTCGAGCTCGCCGCGGACCGAGACCACCTTGCCGTTCACGATGACGAGGTCGGGCTTGGGGGCGGCTTCGCGGTCGAGGTAGGGCGACCAGCCGGCACCCGAGAGCAGGGACCGGTCTTCGACGCGGGTGACCTCGCCTTCGGCGAACAGGATGAGATCGGCGTCGGCCCCGCGTGCGATGCGGCCCTTGTTCTCGAGCGAGAAGATGCGGGCCGGTGCTTCGGCGCACAGCGAGACGAGCATCTCGAGGGACAGCCGACCGTACTTGACCGCCGACAGCATGAGCGGGAACAGCAGCTCGCTGCCCGGCACGCCGAAGTTGCGGTCGCGCGTGAAGCCGTGGTGGTCGGACGCCACGCAGTCCAGACGCCCGCGACGAACGGCGGTCCACAGGGTGCGGCGGTCGTGCTCGGGCCGGACCGGTGGCATGGTGCGGACATCGTCTTCGTCGGACGACAGGAAGAGGTGGTGCGGCGTGACGCTGGCCGTGACCGGCAGGGCGCCGCGAACGGGGTCGAGCAGGTCGAGCTCGGCGGCGGTGGACAGATGCACCCAGTGAACGGGGCGATCGTGGTCACGAACCGCGCGCATGACCGCGAGCGCTTCGGGGCTGCCCTCGGCGACGCCGTCGGAGTTGGGGCGCAGCGACAGGGGGTCGTCGGTGCGGACCTGGACGCCGAGCACGCCGCCGACCGGCAAGAAGCGCTCGAGCTGATCGTGAGAGATACAGCCGTCGTCTGCGCCGAGGCAGGCCAGCGTGCCGACGAGCAGCTTCTCTTCGATGGCGCGGGCCATCTCCTCGGCGTTGTCCTCGCGTGCCTGGCCCCAGAGTCCGAAGTTGACCCAGCTGCGACCGGTGGCGTTCCTGGCGCGCTGGCGGGCGCTCTCGACGTCGAACACCGGGTGGTCGCCCGTGGGCAGGCCCAGGACCGTGGTGACGCCGCCGGTTGCTGCGGCTCGGGACTCGCGCTCCCAGATCGTGGGATCGCCGTTGGGGGCGAACTGCACCGCGGTATCGATGACGCCCGGCATGAGGAACTTGCCGATGGCGCTGATCTCGCGCTTCGCCTTGCGCGGCGGCCGGGGCCCCACGTAGGCGAACTTGCCGTTCTTGATGGCGACGTCTGCGACCTGCCGCCCTTCACTGGTGACGATGGTCGCGTCTCGGATGATCAGGTCGTACACGCGCTGACTCCTGATGCCGGATTGGGGTATCAATCCATGAATGCCGGGGTCTTTAGCCGTCTCGCGCCGATCTGGCAAAGCGGTGCCCTCGTTTCTTCGATGCCCCCCCCTTCGGACCGTGACATGAATGTCGTGGTTTCGGCCTCCCGCCGACTGGCCACGAAAGCAGAAGATGGAGCGATGAAATAAGGATTCTGGTTCCGTGGGGTACCGGACTGGATGCCGCGATTCTCCGGTCGATCGCCACCGCTTCGGGCCGTCTGAGGGGTCACCGCGACATGGATGTCGTGGTTTGCGCCTCAGATGAGCCTGAGAATCACCGGAACTTCGCCTCCTCGACGGTGTAACCTTGATAATGACGAGGTCGGCGCGGTTGGCACGAGCCGTGCATCCCATGCTGGGTGAGATGCAAAGAACTTGCGGGGGCGCCGGCTGGTGCCCATCGCGCTTGAAGCCCGGCCGTCCCAGACGCGCCGGGCTTCATTGCGTCTGGAGCCTGCATCGGAGCAGCCGTATACTGCCCGACGATGACGTCCTCCGCTGAAGATTCCGCTCCCGTCGACTCCTCGAACGACGCCGTGCCCGACTCCGACTCCATTGTGGGTTCCGTGGCGAGCAGCACCTCCGATCTGGACCGGTATGCCGCTGCTCGCGACCTGTGGCCCGGCGGCACGCTCGAGTGGTGGCAGGGCGACCACGCCCCTCGTCCGGCACGGGTGGTGTGGCCGGAGTCCGACGAAGAAGTGGCCGCCGTGCTGGCCCAGGCGAGCGAGCGCGCCATTCCCGTCGTGCCGTACGGCCTCGGCAGCGGGGTGTGCGGAGGAGCCCGTGGACGCGAGGGCGCCTGGGCGGTCGACACCAAGCGGCTCGTGGGAATCGGGCCGATCGACGAGACGCGCTGGACGATCGACGTCGAGGCCGGCGTGAACGGCCAGCAGCTCGAGGATCACCTGCAGGCCCACGGGTTCACCCTCGGACACAGCCCGTCGTCCATCTCGTGTTCCAGCGTCGGCGGGTGGGCCGCTGCGCGGAGCGCCGGGCAGTTCAGCAGCAAGTACGGGGTGTTCGAGGACATGGTGCTCGGCCTGACCGCTGCGGTTCCGAGGGGCCTCGACGGTGAGCCGGGCGGCATCCTCCGTCTGGGCGAGCACGCGACCGAAAGCGACCCCACCGACCCTTCGCTGCTCCCGCTCCTTCTGGGGTCGGAGGGCACGCTGGGGGTGATCACGCGTGTTCGTCTACGCATCTGGAGGACCCCCGAGGCCCGCTGGCTGCGGGGGTACCGCTTCGCCTCGGTCGAGTCGGCGCTCCGTGCGATGCGTCGTCTGATGCAGGGCGAGCTGTGGCCGTCGGTGGTTCGACTGTACGACCCCGTCGACACCCGAATCGGTGGGAAGACCCGTCCGAAGACGTCGCGTCGCGGTTCCGGCGGATCCCAGCGGTGGTACCGGAAGATCCTGTCCGAGGTCGGAAAGCTCGACCCCATCCGTCGTCGGAGCCTCGCGCTGCCGCTCTCCCTTCCGGGGGTGGTGAACCGGATCTTCGATGGGCTCGCGACCGGCTGCCTGCTGGTCGTGGGATGGGAGGGGCGTCCCGCGGTCGTGGATGCGCTCACGGCAGCTGGGCGGGCCATCCTCGAAGAAGAGGGCGAGGATCTGGGCACGGCACCCGGTCAGCGCTGGTACGACAGCCGACACGCCGTGTCCTACAAGCTGATGCCGGTCTTCGAGCGCGGTGGGTTCGCAGACACGATGGAGATCGCCGCGCGCTGGTCCGATCTGCCGAAGGTGTACGCGGCGGTCCGGAAAGCCGTTCGACCCCACGCCGTGGTGCTGGCGCACATGAGCCACGTCTACCCGGAAGGGGGGAGCATCTACTTCTCGTTCGCCGGGCGCGGCACGCGTTCGGTCTACGAGGCCGTCTGGAACGCCGCGATGCAAGCCGTGATCGAGAACGGCGCGACGGTGACCCATCACCACGGGGTCGGCGCACTCAAAGCGCCCTGGGCCGCTGCCGAGGTCGGTGCCGCGGTCGAGGGTTGGCGTACGTTGAAGGGCCAGCTGGACCCCAACGGCATCCTGAATCCGGGCCGGCTGTTCGTCGAGAGCTCTCCGCGGGATGCGGGTCCCGATCCCCGGCTCCACGAGGACGACGGACTCGTGCGCGTCGCGGTGGGGTCGAGCGCCAGCGAGCGACGCGTGGAGTGCGAGCGGTTGGGCGTCGAGCAGATGTTCGCGTGGGAACACCTGCCCGCACGGCCCCGCTGGACGCGATCCCACTGGGAGCTCGGCTGGGTCGAGGTCTCGGGACGCGTCGGCGCTCGCCAGTGTCGACTGGGGCGGGGGCCTCGTTCTGCGACGGGGCCGGACCTCCGCGGCTGGCTGGCCGACCAGGCCGAGTGTCGCTGCACCATTCCCACGGTGCCCGCGGGCGCTCGCTGGATGGGGTCGGCGCGATGCCGCAACCCCTGGCGCGTCGCTCGAGAGCTGTTGCGGAGCGATCTGCGGCCCGCCGTGCTGGATGTGGTGAACGGCGAGCTCCGGGTCGGGTTCCGGGGGCCGGCAGCGGAGGCGCTGGGCGTGCTGGCGAGCCGCTGGGTGCCGGGGGGGCTCACTCCCATGGACTACGAGCCTCAGGTCCTCCCGTCTGGACCCCTGGTCCCGTGTGATGTGACGTCCGCGGGCTCGGGAGACGGGTCGCGATGCATCGCCGTCACGGCGCAGGGCGGATGGAGGAGACCCGATGTCTGAGTGGTCGACCTGTGCGCTCTGTCCCAGGCTGTGCCGGTCCGCCTGTCCGGTTGCGACGGGCTCGGGGCGCGAGGCCGCTGTTCCTGCGGTCATCGCGGACGTGATGTTCGACGTGGAGCGCGAGGCCCTGCCCGATGCGATGGCCCGGGATGCGCTCACGCTGTGCACCGACTGCGGAGCGTGCCAGGACCACTGCCACCTGCATCGTCCGTTGCCGGAGCTGCTGCGGAATGCCCGGGTGGACCGGGTCCCGCGGCCGGCTCGTGAGCCGCTTCGACCCATCGAGGGCACGGGGGAATGGATCGCCGTCGAGTCGGACGAACGACCCCTGGCTCGTGCGCTCGCGACCGCGCTTCAGGTCGACGTCCGACGGTGGCGAACCGTCGATGACCTCGGCGTCGAGACCCTCCCGTACCCCGGCGCGGACGAGTGGCTGGGCCGCTTGCGGTCGGTGGTCGGAACCCGCCGGGTGGTCGTGATCAGTGGCGGTGTGGCCAAGGTCCTCACGGCCGCGGGCATCGGGTTCGACTGGCTGCACGAGGTGGTCCGGGATCTCCCCGGTGGAGACGGCTCCTGCGTGATGGAGGGGCGCCGACCGCTCGCGTGCTGCGGTGCCGCGGGTCCTGTCCGCTCGTTTCATCCAGAGGACGCTGCTCGCATGGGGCGCGTGTGGCTGGACCGGTCCGTGGAGTGGCGGGTCGTCGATGCTCGCTGCCGGGGGCATCTGTGTGCGCAGCTCGACGGGCACCCCGCAGCATCCGGAGGGGCTCGCGTCACCGATCCGCTGGACGCGTTGCTCGACCGGCAGGCGCGGACCCGATGAGCACCGGGGACGAACCCGTCGTCTTCCTGGTGAACCCGAAGTCCGCAGGGGGCGCGACGGCTCGGGCCATCACCGGCATCGAAGGGCGGATTCGGGAGATGTTCGCAGACGTCCGGATCGTGTTCACCGAGCGGCCGGAACACGCGACGTCGCTGGCCTACGAGCTCGGGGCCGACGCCGGAATGGTGGTGTCCGTCGGCGGGGATGGCACCGCGAACGAGGTGGTGAACGGCCTCGCAGAGCTCGAAGCCTCGGAACGGCCCGTGCTGGGCGTACTCCCCGCGGGGACGGGATGTGATCTGGTCCGGTCCATCGGCATGCCGCGGGATCTGGGCGAAGCGCTGGAGGTCCTCCGGTCGGGGGAGCGGCGGCGCACGGACTGGATGGAGGTCGTGCTCAGCGGCCACGACGGACGGGAGACCCAGCGGGTCTGCATCAACGTGGCGGGCTTCGGGATGAATGGGGAGATCGTCGCCCGTGCCAACCGGTCGAGCAAGCGCCTGGGGGGGCGGCTCACCTTCGCCCTGGCCACCGCGCGCACCGCGCTGTCGTGGAAAAGCCCGGATGTCGCCATCCGATGGGATGGACCCGATGGTCCGGGAGAGTGGACGGGCGATCTCGCGTCGGTGTTCGTGGCCAACGGTCACTACTGTGGTGGGGGGATGCACGTCGGGCCGGACGGCCGGATGGACGACGGAGCGGTCGAGATGACCGTCATGCCCGAGCTCCCGCTGTGGACCAGCGCCCGAAACGCACCCCGGCTGTACGACGGAACTCTGAGCCGCATGGAGCGGGTCAGGACGGCCCGGATCCGCGCGCTCACAGCGGAGTCGTCCCCCGCGACCGAGGTGCTGGTCGACGTCGACGGCGAGCAGCCCGGCTGTCTGCCAGTGCGAATCGAGGTGGTCCCGTCCGCGGTCCTTGTCGCCGGCCGTTGGTGATTCTGGCCATCCTCGCAAGCGAGCGATGAACGAACGCCCCGAGCGTAGTGCTTCCTCCACATCCCCGGCCCGGGGTGGGATCCGACCCGATCTGCGAGTCTGATTCACGTTCTGGAGCGGGCTGACGAGAAGTCCAACCGGAAAACGGAGGGGGGAAGTCCAGAGTCTTACAAAAATAAAAATAGTCCAAATCAGCCCGTGCTGGCGGCCCTCTCACAGTGCAATCACGGAAAAAAGCGAAGATCGGGGCTTGCATCCTCTCGCGAACGACCGTACAAAGACCACGTCACATGGACGGTTCCATCACTGGATTCCGGACGTGGCAACGCCTCGCGGCAATCACGCCGCAATGGCATCCCGATAGTCCGCTTGCACAATTTGGATTATTTCGGGAACGCAAACGCACGAGAGGAGAATTCCCATGAACAAGGCAGATCTCACCGAGGTCCTCGCGTCCCGCGCCAAGATTCCGAAGGTCAAGGCCGCTGGCTACATCAACCTGCTCACCGAAGCCATCCAGGAGGCGCTTGTGCGCGACGAGAAGGTGACCATCTCCGATTTCGGCACCTTCACGGTCTCGAAGCGCCGGTCCTTCACGGGCCACAACCCCAAGAACGGCAAGGTCATGCAGGTTCCGGCTCGCCGGATCCCCGTGTTCCGCGCCGGCAAGGGCCTCAAGACGGCTCTGAACCAGTAGTTCCACCAGGGGGAACAATCCCCCTGGCCGGAATGATCCTGGTCCACCGCGGCCTTCGGACGCACTCGTTGCGCTCCGGAGTGCCGCGGTCGTCGTTTGGGGTGTCTGAATCCTCGCCGCGTGCATAGAAGAGGCGGTGGACGAGGACAGCCCATGACGACCCACACCCCAGCCGCATCCGCCAACCCCACCGAGCACGCCCCACGCCGCAAGGCGCGGCTGGTCGCCGAAGCCCGGTTGCCCACGCGCTATGGCACGTTCCGCGTCACGGCCTTCGAAGCCTCGGATGGTCAGGAGTACGGCGCCGTCGTGAAGGGTGACGTCAGTGGCGGCGAAGACGTGCCCGTCCGCTTGCACAGCGAGTGCTTCACGGGCGATGTGATGGGCAGCGTCAAGTGCGACTGTCGCGACCAGCTCGAAGCTGCGCTCGAGTACCTGGGCGATGCCGAGCGGGGAGCTGTGGTCTACCTCCGGCAGGAGGGTCGCGGGATCGGTCTCGCGAACAAGATCCGGGCGTACGCGCTGCAGGATGGTGGGATGGACACGGTGCAGGCGAACCTCGCCCTGGGCTTCGAGGACGACCAGCGACGGTACGACATCGCGGCCGACATCCTGGCCGAGCTCGGCATCGTCTCGGTCCAGCTCCTCACCAACAACCCGAACAAGATCGCGGGCCTGGCGAAGTACGGCATCGAGGTGACGGGCCGCATCCCGCTTCAGGTCGCCACCCGACCCGAGAATGCGTTCTACCTGGCGACGAAGGCGGCGAAGTCGGGGCACATGCTGCGCGGTCTGGTGCTCCCGAGCGGAGACGACGGCGCGGAGTGATTCCTGCTCCGAGAACAGCCGCGCCAGGGACGGCCGAACAGGCCAGACGGACCAATCGGCGGAGGCCCCGCCGGAGACAGCGTCGTCAGAGGCTGAGAGCGCGAACAGCCCTGCGAACATGACGTGATCGGTGACGCGAACGTGCGTCGTGGTCGTGGGTCGTGGTCGTGGGTCGGGGTGGAGGGTGGTCGGTCGTCATCTGGGGGGATTCGGACGGAGGAGCGCGACGGCGACGGCTGCTGCGGTCTCGGCGCGGAGGACGTGCGGGCCCAGGCCGACGGGCGTGCTGCGCTCCGACAACCAGGTGGCTTCGGCCGGGCTGAAACCCCCCGCCGGACCGATGCAGACTGCGCACGGCCCGGTGGGTCGGACTGCAGGTGGGGCGCCGGGAAGGGCTGCGAACACGGGCACATCCAGCGCTTCGATTGCTGAGCGCAGGGGCTGGACGGGCGCGAGCTCGGGTCGGCGTGCTCGGCCGGACTGTGCGCTCGCGGCGTCGAGGATCCGCTTCCACCGTTCGGTGCGGTCTCCCTTTGCGATCGTCCGCTCGGTACGGACGGGCAGGATCCGGGCTGCGCCGGCTTCGGTGGCCATTCGGATGGCGAGGTCCATCGGCTGGTGCTTGAGGACCGCGAGGACCAGGGTGAGGGGAGGACCGGTCGGCACCGAACGCGGCTCTCCGAGCACCTGCACCCGTGCACGAGGAGGGGCGATGTCGACCAGCTCGGCGTCCTGCTCGCGTCCCTGGCCGTCGAACAGCACCACCCGACGTCCCGGCTTCAGGCGCATCACGTTCACGAGGTGGTGGGAGGCGGACTCCGGTAGCAGGCCGTCCTCATCGGGAAGGACGGGAACGGCTACGCGCTTCGGGGGCTTCATCCGCACGCCGGCGGAACGAGGTGGAGGGCGACCCAGGACAGGTCGTCGGGCCCATCTCCCCCGGGTGCGGTGAGCTCTCGATGCACCGACCAGGAGAAGGCTTCGCGTACGGAAGCTGCCCGGTCCGACAGGATGCCCGCGAGGATGAGGTGATGCGTGGCGAGGCGCTGAAGCTCGGGTGCGAAGCCCACCAGCAGCTCGGCGTGGAGGTTGGCGAGCACGATGTCGGCGGGTGCGAGGGCATCGATGGGGTCGGTCGTGAAGCGGACGTCCGGTTCACCCAGCCCGTTCAACGCGGCGTTGTGCTCGGCGTTGGCGACCGCCGCAGCATCGATGTCGATCCCGTGGACCCTGGCATCGCGGGAGGCCGCTGCCAGCGCGAGAATCCCGGACCCACAGCCGATGTCGAGCACGGTGGGTGCGCCGTCGAGCAGCGGACCGAGGAGGGTGAGGGCCTGGCGGGTCGTGGGGTGGTCGCCGGTCCCGAACCCCGCGCCGGGTTCGACGAGCACGGCGCCGTCTGGGGCATCCCACGGAGGGGCGATGACGAACCCCCCCGCTTCGATCGGCCGAAACGCCGCCCGACTCTCGGCTTCCCAGTCCTTCGGGGCTTCCTGCCGCCACACGATCTCGGTCGTGCTGTCGAGCCAGGGCTTCAAGCGGGTCAGCACCGTCGCGCGGTCGACCTCCTCGAACCAGGCGGTCAGGACGTGCCGGTCGGGGCCCTCGGCCTGGGGGCCGGTGTCCCACGGTTGACGGGGTGGGGGAGCCGTGCCTTCGAGCCAGGATTCCTGGACGCCGATGGCCCCGAGGGCGAACAACATCGCAGACGCCCGTTCGGAGCCGGCGCGCCGGATCCCCTGGACCTCGAGCGCAGTCCAACCGTCGGAAGAGCCTGTCGACACGGGCGATCAGCGCGGTGGGAGGAGCTGCATGCCGTCGAGCTTGGACTCGACGAGCACCCGCAGTGCTTCGGGGCCCTTGGTGACCTCGACCCAGTCGACACCGTCGATCAGCCCGTTGACGTACATCGTGGGGGTTCCCTGCACGCCGGCGCGAACCCCGGCGACGGCATCGGCGACGACGGCTTCGATGGTGGCCTGGTCCTGCATGCAGGTCTGCCAGGCGTCGAAGTCGAGGTTCACCTGCTGGGCCATGAGTGCCAGGTCTTCGTCGGAGTTGTAGCCGATGTTCTTGAACATCAGACCGGACAGCTCGTAGTACATGCCCTGCTGGCCAGCGCACTCGGCGGCCATCGCGGCCTTGCACTTGCCCGCACCCTCGTCGCCTTCGAGTGCCGGGTTGCACACACCGGACAGCGGGAACGCCTTGAAGCGCAGCTGCACGTTGGAGTTGGACTGGACGAGCTGCTTGAGGGCGGGAGCGGCCTGCGCGCAGTGCGGACAGGCGTAGTCGGCGAACTCGACGATGGTGATGGGCGCGTTCGGGTCGCCGTAGACGGGCTCGGTTCCGTCGAGCTCGATCTGACCCTGCGGACGGGCGTACAGCGTGGCGAGCTGCTCGGCGCTGAAGGCGGGGGGCTTGGCCTGGCCGCCGCCGGGCTGGGGATCGGCCTTGTGCTGGTCGTGCTGCTCGACGAGCTGTGCGGTGGGGTCATCAGGTTGGGCGCCCTTCCAGGAGCTGGCCCCGATCAGGGTGACCACGGCGAACGTGCCGGTGACGATCCAGATGGTGCTGGACGCGAAGATCCGGTCGACGCCCTCGAACAGCTTGGCCCCCTGTTCGTTCAACCCCTTGGCCGCGGCGACCGCCAGGAGCACGTTGCAGAGGTAGATGGTGATGCACAGCACGCAGAAGGCGCCGAGCTTCTTGGCTTCCCAGCCGAGGTAGGCGCTGAAGACGAGCGACAGGATCGCGAACAGCCCGTTGATCTGGTTGAACTTGGGGCTCTTCTCGTCGGACCCGAAGGACGCCAGCGCCAGACCCGCGTAGAACGCGACGCCGTACAGCGTGACGGGCAGCCCGAACAGCTCGGATGCTGCGGACTGGTTGACGATGTCGCAGTTGATGGTCTGGCTGATGTTGCAGGCGGAGTCGCCGCTGGCTTCGAACTTGCGCTGGAAGAGGTAGGCGTTGCACCCGAGCGCGAGCACGGCGGTGGCCAGGGTTCCCCAGCGGTGGTTGACCACGATGATCTGCGCGCAGAAGAACAGGGCTGCGAGCAGGAACGCCATGAGGTCGTAGCCCTGGGTGGCCTCACCGCCAGCGCTGCCGAAGTAGACGCCCACCGCGGCGAGCAAGCCGGCGACCGCGAGCAATCCGAAGTTCTTGGCGACGTCCATGGGACTCCCGTGCGCACAGGGCGCGACAACCGCGCGGCGGTGGACCTATCCCGTCCCTCCCCGCGATCAACCCGCGGTGCAGTGCTCTGTCTGGTGGGCATCGAGCGTACGCCGAAGGGGGGTCACTTGATCCTCCTCAGCTGCTTGTCGATGTCGCGCTTCTTGATGGCTTGTCGCTTGTCGTACTGCTTCTTGCCCTTGGCGGCGGCGATCTCCACCTTGACCTTCGAGCCACTGAAGTAGACGCGCGTGGGGATGATGGTCATGCCGCGCTGCTTGATGAGCTTGGACAGCTTGGACAGCTCGTGCTTGTGGAGGAGGAGCTGTCGCGGGCGCCGGGGGTCGTGGGCGTCGGCCCTCGCGTGGCTGTAGGGCGCGATGTAGAAGCCGAGGATGTACGCGCCTTTCGGTCGGAGTTCGACGAACGCGTCGCGCAGGTTGGCGGTGCCGTCGGACCGGAGGCTCTTGACCTCGGTTCCGAGCAGGCTGATCCCCGCTTCGAAGCGGTCGGTGAGCGTGTACTCGTGCTTGGCTTTGCGGTTGGTGACCAGATCGCGGACGGCTTTGGCCTTGGACATGTCGACTCCTGCAGGCCCTCTATCGCCTCCTCGCCGGATGGTTTCGGCCTGCGCGCCGCGGCTGTGGGAGAAAGTGGGATGGATCGGATCGCGATCCAGAGGAAAACGGGTTCTGTAGGCGTGGTGAAGCCTGTGGACGAAGAAGAGGCGTGGTTCGGAATAGTGCAAGTTAAAACTGTATTATCTTGATTATCAATCCTGTGGACGTTCTGGGGATAAGTGGGCGAGGGATGGAGCAGAGTGGGAGAGAGTGGAACAGAGTGGGATCACGTGGTACACCCTGATCGCCTCCCGACCCACCTCCCCGGCACCCGATGCTCCGAGTTCGCTGCCAGGCCAACGCCACCCTCGATTCGAAGGGTCGTCTCGCGTTGCCCGCGCCCATCCGGCGGGCGCTCGGCGAGCACGGCATCGAGCAGCTCGTCCTGACCTTCCACAAGGGCGCGGTGTGGGGTTGGACGGCGAGTGACTTCGAAGAACGCGTGGAGCGCCCCCTGACCGAGCGAGACCCATTCGACGACGACGTGATGGACTTCTCCCACGCGCTGTTGTCCCCCGCACAGGACGTCGACATCGACGGGTCCGGACGGATCCGGGTGCCGGTGCCGCTGCGGGAGCTGGCCGGCCTCGACAAGGACGTCGTGGTCCACAGCGTGCTGCACCGCATCGAGATCTGGGACAAGAGCACCTGGGACGAGCGGTTCCGCAAGTCGCTGGACCGCACCGCCAACCGGTCCGGAATGCCCGGCCGACCGCGGGGTGGCGCATGACCGGCTACGCCCACACCACGGTGATGCTCGAGGAGTGCGTGACCGTGCTCCAGCCTCGCGATGGCGGCGTCTACGTCGACTGCACGCTCGGCGGCGGAGGGCACAGTGCACGTCTGCTGGCCGCCGCTCGCTGCACGGTGATCGGGCTCGACCGCGACCCCGCTGCACTGAACGCTGCCACCGAGAACATCCGCGAACGCGTCGATGCCGAGGCCTTCGAGCGCTTCGAGCCCGTGCACGCGCGCTTCTCCGAGATCGCAGATGTGGTCGCCGCACGTGGCGCGGGTCGGATCGACGGTGTGCTCGCGGACCTCGGGGTCAGCTCCCACCAGATCGACACCGCCGAGCGCGGCTTCTCCTTCCGGTTCTCCGGTCCCATCGACATGCGCATGGACCCCACGTCCGGAACGCCGGCCTCCGAGCTGGTCAACACCCTCGATGCCGACGAGCTCTCTCGTCTCATCAAGCGCTGGGGCGAAGACCGCTTCGCCCGTCGCATCGCCCGCGCCATCGTGAAGGGCCGCCCCTGGTCCGACACGCTCCAGCTCGCGGACGCCATCTCCCTCGCCGTCCCACCCCCCGCTCGCCGCGGAAGAATCCACCCCGCCACCCGCACCTTCCAAGCCCTCCGAATCGCCGTGAACGAGGAGCTCTCCGAGCTTCAGGCCCTCCTCGACGCGTCCGTCGACGTCCTCGACGCCGGCGGACGCGTCGCCATCCTCTCCTTCCACTCCCTGGAAGACCGGATGGTCAAGCGGTTCTTCGCCGAACGTTCCGGCAAGACCCTCCCCCGCGACCCATGGGGCAACCCCGTGGGTCCCGTGCACCTCAAGGTGCTCCCGCCCCAGACTCCCTCCCCCGAAGACGACAACCCGCGCGCCCGGTCTGCCCGGCTGCGGGTGGCCGAGAGGCTGCCATGGAACGAACACTGACCTCCGAGGTCTCCGCGAGCCTGCCCCGCGGAGCCACCGACGCACACGGGCTCGCCGCCCCTCGCCCCGTGATCGGCCCGCTGGGACTGGTCCGCCGCCTGCTTCCGTTGTGGAGGCACGTGGCGTTCCTCGCAGCGCTGTTCGGCATCGCGGGCGCGGGCGCCATGGTCCGCCTCGAAGTCCAGCAGCTGCGGAAGGACCTCGACCGCACCCAGGGCGCCATCCTCGATGCCCGCGTCCTGAACGACCGGCTGACGCTCGAGACCGAAGCCCGACACCGCGTGATGGAGGTGGAGCGCACCGCCACCGCTCACGGGTTGTCCGCGAACGCCCGTGTCGAGACCATCCCGTCCGTCACCCGGACCGCCTCGGCGAGTGAGGGCGCACTGTGAGCGGTGGACTGCAGAACAAGCTCCCGCCCGAGCTCCGAGCCGAGCACCCCAGTCATGTGCGGACCCGCGCGCGTCGGCGACTGTGGGGGGTGGGCACCGTGTTGCTGGGGCTGCTCGCGATGGTGGGAGCGCGCGGTGTCCAGCTGTGTCTGCTGCCTCAGGACCAGACCCTCGCCGCGGCCAGCACGCAGCGGTGGGGAAGCGTGAAGCTCGCGGCCCGACGGGGTGCGATCTACGACCGCAACGGCCATCGGCTCGCCGCCAGCGTGGCCACGCCCAACATCGTGGTCGACCCGCAGCTGGTGGACGCCGACGAAGTCGAAGCGCTCTCGGTGAAGGTCGCTGGCATCCTCGAGATGGACCCCGAGGACGTCGCCGAGCGCATGCAGCGCAGCTCCCGGTACGCCCGGCTCGCGACGCGCGTGCATCCATCCGTGGCTGCCGAGATCGAGCGGCTCGGCCATCGCGCACTCGACATCGAGCAGGGCTCCCGCCGGTACTACCCCGAGGAGATGGTGGCCGCTCAGGTGCTCGGATTCGTCGATGCGGCCGGCCGGGGACGCGCTGGTCTCGAGAAGCAGCTCGACGAACAGCTCCGCGGCGGGTCCCTGCTGCTGCAGCGCCGTCGCGACCTGCGTGGCTACAGCATCGACGGCACGCGCACCCGGGACGACATGATGGGCATGGATGTCCACACCACGCTCGACCGGTCCATCCAGCGCATGGCCGAGCGCGCACTGGAAGGGGTCATCGAGCGGTCGGATCCGGTCGCTGCCAACATCGTCGTCATCGAGGTGAAGACCGGCGACATCCTGGCGATGGCGAACGCCCCCACGTTCAACCCCAATGCTGTCGGGGACGATCCGGCCTCGCGCCGCAATCACGCCGTGCAGGACGCCATCGAGCCGGGGTCGGTCCTCAAGCCGTTCAACGTCGCGGCCGCAGTCGAAGAGGGGTTGGTCGGCATCGATACCCCCATCGACTGCGAGGGCGGGGTGTACCGCATCGGTCGTACGCGCATCCACGACGACCACCCGCACGACGTCGTGTCCGTGGGCGAGGTCATCAAATACTCGAGCAACATCGGGTCGGCGAAGCTCGCCCTGCGGCTCGGTGCACAGACCTTCACGAAGTACATGAGGGCCTTCGGATTCACCCGTCGCTCCGGGCTTCCGCTGCCCGGTGAGCGCGCCGGGATCATCCGGTCGCCGGAGCGCATCAAGCCCATCGAGCTCGCGACCACCTCCTACGGTCAGGGGATGACCGCGACGCCGCTCCAGGTCGCCACGGCCACGGCCACCATCGCGAACGGCGGAGTCCGGATGCGTCCGCGGCTCGTGTCCCGCATCGAAGACGTGCACGGCGTTCCCGAGGTCATCCAGACCCCCACGGCCGAAGCGCGCGTCATCAGCAGCAGCACGGCCGCCGACGTCACGCGGGCCATGGTCACCGTCACCGAGCCCGGCGGAACGGCCACTCGGGCGCGGGTCCCCGGCTACGCGGTCGCCGGGAAGACCGGAACGGCCGAGAAGGTGGTGGACGGCAAGTACAGCCCGACTGCCCGCATCGGGTCGTTCATGGGCTTCGTCCCCGCTGACGACCCCGTCATCGCGGTCGTGGTCACGGTCGACCAGCCCCGCAAGGGCAGCCGCTACGGCGGAACGGTGGCCGGGCCCGCCTTCAAGGAGCTCGTGGCCCAGGCCATGCGCTACCTCGACATCGCCCCCGACCCCGCATTGCTGGCCGACGACGCCGATGCCATTGCAGACGCACCCCTCGAAGCGTCCGACGCCGCGGGGGGAATCGGTGCCGACCCCGGCGTTCGCGTCGCCTGGGACGGGACGAACTGGACCGTGCCCGATCTCTCCGGGCGCTCCGTACGCGACGTGCTCCGCGGCATGCAGGGAACCGGCCTCGGCCTCGACCTGCAGGGCTCCGGACGCGTCGTGGCTCAGACGCCTCCCGCAGGTGCGCGCCTCGCGCCCGGCGAGACCGTGTCTCTCGAGCTCCGCTGATCTTTTTCACTTCTCTTCTCCCTCCTCCTGCCCATCCGGGCGGGAGCTCCCGCGAAAACCCCACCTCGCTCGAGGTGGACGCACGCTGGGGATCGGCCTGCCCGCCGACACGCATCGTCCCCCCGATGCCCCGTGTCCGCCCGACCCACAGCCCTGTGCGAGTACGTTGGTTCCGAACGCCCCGCGAAACGACGTGAGCTCCCGCCCGATGCGCCCCTCCTCCTCCTGAACGACCACGACCACGACCACCACCGACACCACGAAAGTGGCGCATGAACCGGGGTCAGCTCAACGTCGCCACGGAGTCACGGAGCACACGAAGGTCTGCACGGAGGGGATTCGCTCCGGCGCCGATTCTCATCCTCCCGCCACGGTACTGAAACACGTCGACACCCCCGTCTTCACGAGACTGATCGCGCTCTGCGGCCCTCTGCGGATCCCTCTGCGAGCGAAGCGACTCTGCGTGAACCCTGGCGTCGGCCCCATCCACCGAGTCCGCCAAACCCTCGAACGCTCAGTCGATCCAGACCAGCTCGTGAAGGATCGACACGTCTCCGAGCGTCGCCCCCGTACACCCATCCAGCGTCGACGCGTACAGATGGCCGTTCGGACCCTCCACGAACGCGCCCGGCGTCAGGTGACCCAGTGGCTCGTCCACCGTCAGCGCCCCGGATGAATCGACGAGGCCGCTCCGAACGAAGCCCATGCACAGGTCTCCGAAGAGCACCCGACCTGCCAATCGCCCGTCGTAGGCGGACGGATCGCGGGGTGCGGCTGCGACCCAGGAGGTTCGGTAGGTGGTGACGTCGATGTCGAGGTCTTCGACGAAGTAGGGATGCACACCCTCGTGGGGCCAGCTGGTCAGCGGCGGGGCGGTGCCTTCGCAGTCGGCCTCGCAGGGCCCTTCTTCGTCGGGCCAACCGTAGTTCTCGCCGCGACGCACGAGGTTGACCTCCTCGAAACGGCCGGCGCCGACGTCGCCCACCCACAGGTTGCCGGCAGCGTCGAGGGCGCCGGTCCACGGGGAGCGCAGGCCGAGGGCGTAGATGGCATCGTGGCCGTCCTGTCCGACGAACGGGTTGTCCGGAGGTGCGGTGAATCCGCCCTCGCCGGCCTCGGTGGACGGGTGGATGCGGACGACCTTGCCGAGGATGCTCTCGGGGTCGCGCGCGTAGGCGCCCCGGTTCTTCTCGCCGAACAGCGCGAGCAGCGCCCCTTCCTCGTCGAAGCCCATCCAGCCGACGTTGTGGAACGGGCTGAACGCATCGGGATGGGTGCCCTCCAGGATGGTGACCCGGTCGGACACGGTCCAGGCCTCGCGGTCGACGGTGACCCGGTAGATGCCGCTGGTCTCCATCTCGCGGCAGGCGCCGAAGTACAGGTGCCCGTTGTCGTCGAAGTCCGGGTGGAAGGCCAGGGAGAGCAGCCCACACGAGCGGTCCTCGTGGACGTCGAGCTCGACAAGTGCCTGCCCGTCGCCCGTTTCGAAGTCGAACACCGCAATTCGCCCGTCCCGATCGGCCGCGTAGAGCAGTCCGTCGTGGGCGGCGAGATCGGTGACGTTGGCCAGGGGCGCCAGGGAGAACGACTCGCGGAAGTGCCAGCCGGACTCCGGGATCTCGGGGGGAGGGGAGCGGTCGCACCCGGTCAGCGCGAAGAGGCTGAAGATGGCGAGGACGGTCATTCGGGCGGCTCCTCGGGAAGCGGGTCCATGGCGTCGATCCAGTCCCCGACGAGGTCGACGGCTTCGATGTCGACCTGCTGCACGCCCGCGGGAGGCATGGCGGAGATGTCGAGGGTGTCGGACCGGGCCAGGGCGAGCCAGAGGCTGCTGTTCTCGGCCGAGCCGGGCTCGACGCGCATTCCCCGGGGGAGCAGGGGGCTCTCGGTCTCGACCCCCAGGATGTTCTCCAGCGCGACGTCGGGTCGGAGGTCGAAGGCGGTCTGCTTGCTGCGACGCCCGTCGTGACAGTGCACGCAGTTGCCCACGAAGTAGCCGAGGACCTCGGTGGTCGGGCCGTCGTGGCCGTCGATCGGGACGTGCTCGACGTCTGGACGGAAGCGGGTGTTGAGCTGCTCGAGGTCGTCCGGGGCGAGCTGCCGTGCGCGCAGACCGATGGGACCGCCCGCGGGCTCGTGGCAGATGCGGCACTCGTAGCGCGAAGGGACCGTGTGCTCGGGGTCTTCGAGCTCCACCCGCGCTTCGGGTTCGAGCCGGACGGCGTCGTCGCCATCCCAGACGTACGTGGCGAAGTCCCACCCCGCGTCGTCGCGCCGGAGCACGCGGGTCTCGACGGGCGCGCCCTCCCAGCTGAACTCCTTGAACAGCAGGCTGCCGACGGGCCAGTCCCACACCCGATCCTCGGTGTCGACGCGCTTGCCGGCCGGGACGTGGACCCAGCGACGCTTGGCGAGGCCGTTGGACCAGAGGGGCCAGATGGGCGTGTACGGCAGCGTGTCGGGGTCGTCTTCGAACGGCAGCCCGGACAGCCGGTCGGGAAGGGGAGCGTCGTTCGGAAGGAGGGGCTCGGCACCGCATCCGACGAGCGCTGCAACGGCTGTCAGAGCGGAGATAGCGGGCAGATGGCGCATCGTCGAGCAGCCTAGCACCGCGATGGGCGACCCGCTGGCGCCATCTCGTGGACCTCTGGGAGGACGTGTTGGATGCGACTGGGGTTTGTGCGCGGGATCCCCACCCGCTATGATCGGCGTGGCTCCCTGCCACTTCCCCCCTCGCTCCCTTCTCTCCCTCCGGCTCTCCCGCGTTCCCCCGACGCTTCCGGACCCGGTTCTCCCCGGAACCCCTCATGACGTTGACGGCTCTGCTCGCCGCTCTTCGCACGTCCCTCGGTGGACGGACGGGACAGGTGCGCGTCGACGACACCGGGTCGAAGGGGGCGGAAGACCTGGAGATCCGCACGGTGACGCGAGACTCGCGGGAGGTGGACGCCCACACGGCCTTCGTCGCCATCGAAGGCGCGCGGGTCGACGGACACGCCTTCGTAGACGGGCTGGATGCAGGGGTGGCGTTCGTAGATGCCGAACGGGCCGGGTCGATCGCGGCCTCGGCGCGCGTTCCGGTCATCGGCGTGGACGACACCAAGGCCGCACTCGCGCACATCGCGGCCGTGCTCAACGGGCATCCCGCGCGCGACGTCCAGGTGGTCGGCGTCACGGGAACCAACGGCAAGACCACGGTGACCACCCTCGCCGAGCAGGCCTTCGCGCACCTCGGGCGGGCGGCCGGGCGCATCGGGACGACCGGCAACCAGGTGGGCGGGACCGCACGGAAGACCGCGTTCACCACGCCGGAAGCCCCGATTCTCCAAGAACTCCTGGCCGAGATGCGCGACGGGGGAACGCAGGTCGCACTCCTGGAGGTCAGCTCCATCGGACTGGTCCAGAAGCGGGTCGATGCCGTTCCGTTCCACGTGGGGGTGTTCACCAACCTGACCCGGGACCACCTGGACTTCCACGGCTCGATGGAGGCCTACACCGAAGCGAAGGCGGGCTTGTTCCAGCGTCTGCGAGAGGCTGGCGGGCCGCCCAGAGCCTTGCTGTGCTCCGACGACCCCGCCTGGCGGTCCATGAACCCGCCGTCCGACCACTGGACGTATGGATTCGAAGAAGCGGATCTATGGATCCGGGACTCGGCCCTGACCTCCTCCGGAATGGACCTCACCGTGAAGACGCCCGACGGCACGGTGATGATCGAGAGCCCGCTCGTGGGGCGTCACAACGCGCTGAACCTGGTCGCGGCCCTGGGAATCCTCCTCTGCTGTGGGCTGCCGCTGCGCACGGCCGTACAGGGACTCGAAGCCGCGAAGGGCGCACCAGGACGGCTCGAGCGCATCCCGGACGACGATCTGCTCGTGCTGGTGGACTATGCGCACTCCGACGATGCGCTGCGGACCGTGCTGCCGGTCGTCTCGGAGCTGGTGGACGGCGCGGTGTGGGTGGTGTTCGGCGCTGGTGGCGACCGGGATGCCGGGAAGCGTCCGCGGATGGGGGCGGTGGCGGCAGAGCTGGCGGACCACGTGGTGCTCACCAACGACAACCCCCGCAGCGAAGACCCCATGGACATCCTGAAGGCCATCGAAGGCGGGATGGAGCGTCCGCCGGCGGCCGTGCTTCCCGACCGGGAGGAGGCCATCCACCACGCTCTGACCCGCGCATCGGCCGGCGACGCCGTGCTGATCGCGGGCAAGGGCCACGAGACCACCCAGGAGCAGGGCGGCGTGAAGCGTCCGTTCGACGACCGGTCGGTCGCACGCGCTGCGCTGGCACATCGCAGGGCAGGGGAGGCGAAGTGAAGTTCGATCTGCGCACGCTGGCCGAGGCCACTGGAGGGTCGATCGCCCGACAGGCCCATGGAGTCGGGCCGATCTGGACCGACACCCGCACACTGCCCGAGGGCGCCTGGTTCCTGGCGATTCGCGGCGATCGGTTCGACGGCCACACCTACGTCCAGAAGGCCCTCGAGAGCGGAGCGGTGGGCGCCATCGTCGACTCCCTCGACGGCCTGGGCCTGGATGGTGCGGGCGGCGACGACGGCTGGAAGGGCGGCATCCTGCGCGTGCCGGACACCATCGCCGCGCTCCAGGACCTCGGCCGGTTCGTCCGGTCGCGGTTCGCCGGACCCGTGGTGGGTCTGACGGGCAGCAACGGCAAGACCACCACCCGGGCCCTGACCAGCCTCGCATTGTCGCCCATGGGCGTGGTCCACCAGACGCAGGGCAACCTGAACAACCACCTCGGCGTGCCCATGACCCTGTGTGCGGTCGAGCCCGAAGCCGCCACCATGGTTGTCGAGATGGGCACGTCCAGCCCGGGGGAGATCGAGTTCCTCGCACGCATGGCCGAGCCCGACATCCGCATCGTGATCAACGTCGGGCCCGCGCACCTCGAGGAGCTCGGCGGACTGGACGGCGTGCAGCAGGAGAAGGGCGCGCTGTTCCGGACCGCCCAGCCCGGCGACACGGCCATCGTCAACCTCGACGACCCCAGGGTCCGGGCGATGGAGACCCCCGATGGGGTGCGGCGGATCGGCGTCGGTCGCTCCCAGGATGCGGACATCCGCCTGCTCTCCGCCCGGGGCAGCGCGAGCAACCTGTCCACCCGATGTGTGTTCGACACGCCGGAAGGCCGCGTGGGCGGGGTGCTTCCCGTGCTCGGCGACCACTTCGCCGTCGATGCGGGTCTGGCCCTCGGGGCGGCATGGGCGGCGGGTATCGGCCTCGCAGACGCCATGGCGGCCCTGTCCGACTACCAGCCCGTCGGGATGCGGATGCGCACCGAGACCACGGATGCGGGGATTCGCATCTTCAACGACGCGTACAACGCCAACCCCGCGTCGATGCGGGCTTCGCTGGATGCGTTCTCACGGGTGCCGGGACGCCGCTGTGCGGTGCTGGGCGACATGCTGGAGCTCGGTCCGGACGAGCACCGGTTCCACGGCGAGACCGTCGCACACGCCATCTCGACGGGGCTCTCTCGCATCCTGCTGGTCGGAGAGCGCATGCGGCGGGCCGCTTCGAGCGATGTCGTCGCGTCTGCCCTGTCGGATGCGGGCGAACGCGCCCCCGAGCTGTCGGCCCACGTCGATCGGACCGAGGCCGCCGAAGCCCTGTCGGCATGGGCTTCGCAAGGAGACCAGGTGCTGGTGAAGGGAAGCCGCGGCGCACGTGCCGAGGAGGTCCTCGCCGGACTGCTGGACGCCAAGGAGAACGGATGATCTACCACCTCTTCGTCGAAGACTTCTTCGGCAACCCGGGCCCTCTCGCGGACGTGATCCCGGGGACGAACGTGTTCCGGTACATCACCTTCCGGACGGCCTGGGGTCTGATCACCGCACTCGTCATGGCGTACCTGGTGTTTCCGCCGTTCATCAACTGGATGAAGCGGCAGAAGATGAACCAGATCATCCGGGACGACGGCCCCGAGAGTCACCTGCTGAACAAGATCGGAACGCCCACGATGGGCGGGGTCTGCATCCTGTTCGGCGTCGCAGCCGCCACGCTGCTGTGGATGCGCTGGGATCGGCCGGTCACCTGGATCACGCTGTCGGTGATGCTCGGCTACGGCTGCATCGGGTTCTACGACGACTGGAAGAAGGTGATGTACCAGTCGGCCGACGGACTGGCGGGTCGCTGGAAGCTCGTGCTGCAGACGCTCATCGGCGGTGGAGCCATCGCATACGCCTACGGGAGCGGGGTGATCGACGCCTCGCTGCCCCTTCCGTTCGTGAAGAACGGGGCGATCGACTTCGCGGCGCTCTGGGAAGGCGCCCCTGCCGAGCTCGGCTGGCTGTACGTCGGCTTCGCGGTGTTCGTGATGGTGGGCGCGTCGAATGCCGTGAACCTGACCGACGGGCTGGACGGCCTGGCCATCGGGCCGGTGATGACCTGCGCGGCCTCGTACGGCGCCATCAGCTACCTCGCGGGGAACGAGCGCTTCGCGAGCTACCTCGGCATCGACTTCGTGTTCGGGGTGGGCGAGCTCACGGTCTACAGCTTCTGCATCGTCGGCGCGGGACTCGGGTTCCTCTGGTACAACGCCTACCCTGCGCAGATCTTCATGGGCGACGTGGGCAGCCTCTCGCTCGGGGGAACGCTGGCGACCATCGCCGTGCTCACCAAGCACGAGATCCTGCTGGCCGTGGTGGGGGGCATCTTCGTGCTCGAAGCGCTCTCGGTCATCATCCAGGTGGGGAGCTTCAAGACCACGGGCAAGCGCGTGTTCGCGATGGCCCCCATCCACCACCACTACGAGAAGAAGGGGTGGAGCGAACCCAAGATCATCGTCCGGTTCTGGATCCTGTCCATCGTGCTGGCGCTGATCGGCCTGTCCACTCTGAAGTTGCGGTGAGCCGATGAGCACGGTGGTTCTCGGGCTCGGCGCCTCCGGGCAGGCAGCACTCGGCTTGTTGAAGCGACGCGGCTTCACGGGCCTGGTGGGCGTCGATGTCCGTGAATCCCTCGGTGCACACGGGTCGAATCCGGTGTTCGACGGCGTGGATGTGCAGCTCGGACCCCATCGCCGGGAGACGTTCCTCGAGGCCGAGCGCATCGTGGTCTCTCCGGGCGTCCCCCCGACGCTTCCGGACCTGGTGGCGGCCGTGCAAGCCGGCGTGTCGGTGATCGGCGAGGTCGCGCTGGCGGTGGAGCTCGCTCTGGATCCGGACGCTCCGGTGATCGGGATCAGTGGGACCAACGGCAAGTCGACCGTGACCCACGTGACCGGGCAGCTCCTCGAAGCCGCGGGGTTCTCGCCGTTCGTGGGGGGCAACCTGGGCGACCCCGTGAGCAATGCGGACCTGCACACCCATGGGGCCTACGTGCTGGAGCTGTCGAGCTACCAGCTGGAGAATGCCGGGGAGCTGCGCGCGGATGTCGGGATGCTGTTGAACCTGACACCGGACCACCTCGCGCGCCACGGCGACATGGCGAGCTACGCCGAGGCGAAGTGCCGGTTGTTCGCCAACGCCCGGGCGAACGACGTCGCGATGATCCCCGCCGACGACCCCTGGCTGACCGACGCGAGAGCGGGGTCGAAGGGCATCCGGGCCTGGCTGGGCGGGACGCCTGGGGTGGTGCGTCGCGATCTGGCCGTGCACGTCGAGCTGGATGGCCGGTCGCACCGCTTCGACCTGACGGCCATGCCGCTGCCGGGCACCCACAACCAGGACAACGTCGCCGCCGCCCTGTTCGCGGCCTGGGTCATCCTGACCCGCTCTGGACGCGACCCCGCGGTGCTGCAGATGGCGGTCCCCACGCTCACCGGGCTGCCCCACCGGATGCAGGTGGTGCCGACCGACGACGGCATGACCTGGATCGACGACAGCAAGTCGACCAACCTCGCCTCGACGCTGGCAGCGGTGAAGGGCACCACGACCCCCACCGTCCTGCTCCTGGGCGGCGAGTGGAAGGGCGGGGGCTTCGACGCGCTGGTTCCTCACCTGAACCGGGTCCACACCGTGATCACCTTCGGTGGCAACGGCCCGGACATCGCCCGCGAGCTGTCCGATGCCGGCTTCGAGCCCATCGAGGCGGGCTCTCTCGAAGATGCCGTGCGACTGGCCCGTGCTCACGGGCGTCCCGGCGATGTCGTGCTGCTCTCCCCGGGCTGCGCGAGCTTCGACGCATTCGACGACTTCACCCACCGCGGCCGGGTCTTCCAGGACCTGGCCCGCTGAACCCCCCTCTCCGGAGGACCCCATGTCCTCGCTTCCCCCCACTTCCGTCCACCCCGCTCCGACGCCCGCTCCCCCCGGCGGGATGCGCAGCTTCGACTGGCCCCTGGCGGGCTTCTACGTCGTGCTCGCGGGCTTCGGACTCCTGATGATCCTCTCTGCGAGCTCGCTCGAAGCAGATGCCGAGTACGGCGACGCGCTTCGGTACGTCGTGCGGCAGATGGCGGGGATCTTCGGTGGATGTGTGCTCACGGCCGTCATCGTGATGAGCCCGATGCGCTGGCTGCGACGGGCGGTGTGGCCGGCGTTCGCGCTCTCGCTCGTGGGCCTGCTGATGATCCTGACGCCCCTGGCTCACAGCGCCAACGGAGCGACGCGGTGGTTCCGACTGGGACCGGTGAACGTCCAGCCGTCGGAGTTCATGAAGATCGCGCTGGTGCTGGGCTTCTCGCACTACCTCGCCCTGAACGAGGGCCGGCTGAAGGACCCTGCGGTGCTGTTCAGCTCGGCGGGTCTGCTCCTGATTCCGGTGCTGTTCATCCTCCCGCAGAAGGACTTCGGCACGACGGTCATCCTGTTCGGCCTGTCGGGTGTGCTGCTGTTCGTGGCGGGACTGGCGTGGCGCTGGGTGTTCGCGTTCGTGGGGGCCGTCGGCGCCGCCCTGGCCGCGCTGATCGCGGTCGAGCCCTACCGGATGCAGCGCTTGGTGAGCTTTCTGGACCCCTTCGCCGACCAGAGCGGTGCCGGGTACCAGGTGGTGCAGGGCTGGATCGCGCTGGCGACGGGCGGGTTGTTCGGTCAGGGCCTGGCCTCGGGCGTGGCTCAGCGCGGCTTCCTCCCCGAGGCGCACACGGACTTCATCGCGGCGGTGATCGGCGAAGAGCTCGGTGCGGTGGGCTGGTCGCTGATGGTCTTGATGCTGCTGGGCGTGGTGTGGCGGGCGCTCGTCATCGCGTCGCGGGCCCCGAACCTGTTCGGGATGCTGACGGCGACGGGCCTGGCGGCGCTGCTGGGCGCTCAGGCGATCATCAACCTGGGCGTGGTGGGCGGTGTGATGCCGAACAAGGGACTGGTGCTGCCGTTTCTGTCCTACGGCGCGTCGGCGGTGCTCGCGCACACGCTCATCGTGGGGATCCTGCTGCGGATCTCGATGGAGGCCCCCGCGAAGGAGGTCCGCAAAGAGCCCGAGACCACGGGTGGATTCACACCTCCGACGGGCGAGCCCCCCGAGTTCACGGTGCCGATGCCGTCCTGACCCATGGAATGTCTTGACGATCAAGAGAGCGGTGCCCCCGAAATGCGCGGAGGGACGAGCACATTTTCCGGGGGTACCCGAACGCGACAAGACATTCAGTGGAAGTGATTCGGTCGGTTCATCGCTCGCTTGTGAGGGTGGGCCGGCGGAATCCCCAGCGGACCCGATCCGCGTCGTAGCGTCCGGCAATGTACCCTCGCTTCCATCCGTTGTTCGCTGCGCTCTGGGTCGGTGGCTGGCCCGAGTGCGAGTCGTTGAGCAATTGACGGCGCGGGGCGGCTCGAAGGCAGGCGTTCGAGGTGGCTACGAGCGAGATCGTCGAAAACGTATCTTCAACCTCTTGAAGCACCAGATCGCCACGGAGTCACGGAGGAACACGAAGGTCTGCACGGAGTCCTCAACGGCGAGCTCGCGCCCATCGGCCGAACCTCGAGTCGACGCTCGAACACGGCGGTAGGGCGGGCCTCTTCGAATCCTACGCGCTCTGCGCGACCTCCGTGAGCGAAGCGCTCTGCGAGCGATAGCGCACTGTGGTGAGAACAGGGAGCTCATTCCTGCTGAGTCGATCGAACGGCCGCCCAGTCCGTCCGCCCCGGAACCGATTGCGTCGTGGTGGTCGGTCGTGGTGGCGGGTGGTTGGTCGTCATCCCTGCGTGGCCGTCCTGGGACGCCGGGAGGACGGATCGGTTAGCCATCCGGCCGCACCCGGGAGGCCCCTCATGATGTTCCGCGGCAAGATTCGTCGCATCCACTTCGTCGGGATCGGCGGGATCGGGATGAGCGGTATCGCCGAGGTCCTCCTGACCGACGGCTTCGAGGTGACGGGGTCCGACATCAAGGAGAGTGCCACCGTCGAGCGGCTCCGGGAGCGCGGTGCCGTCGTCCACATCGGCCATGCGCCGGAGAACATCGGCGACTCGGACGTCGTCGTGCGGTCCACGGCCGTGACCGAGAGCAACCCGGAGGTCCGAGAGGCCCTCGTACGCGGCGTTCCCGTGATCCGGCGGGCCGAGATGCTCGCGGAGCTGATGCGGTTGAAGAACGGAATCGCGGTGGCCGGGACCCACGGCAAGACCACGACCACCTCGCTGCTCGCGACCATCCTCGAAGCGGCGGGCGTCGACCCCACGGTCGTCATCGGCGGGCGCCTGGACAGCCTCGGGGGCACGAACGCCCGCAAGGGAGCCGGAGAGCTGCTGGTGGCGGAGGCCGACGAGTCGGACGGCACCTTCCTGATGCTCGCGCCCATCATCGCCATCGTCACCAACATCGACCCCGAACACCTCGACCACCACAAGAGCATCGACGCGCTCGAGGCCGCCTTCGTGGAGTTCGCGAACCGCGTGCCGTTCTACGGATTCAGCGTGCTGTGCCTCGATCACCCCCGTGTGCAACGGCTGATCCCGCGGGTCCGTCGTCCGGTGGTGACGTACGGCTTCGGTCGGCAGGCGGACTACCGGGCGAGTGCGCTGGTGACGGACGGGATGAAGACCCGCTTCACGGTGAGCCGGCGGGACGAGACGCTGGGCGAGGTCACGCTGCGGATGCCGGGCCGGCACAACGTGTCGAACGCCGTGGCTGCGCTGGCGACCGCCCTCGAGCTCGACGTCGACTTCGAGGTCGCTGCAGGGGCCCTGGAGGGCTTCACGGGTGTGCAGCGACGCTTCACGGTGCGTGCGGATGTGGGCGGAGTGCTCATCGTCGACGACTACGGGCACCATCCGGTCGAGATCGAAGCCACTCTCGAAGGCGCAGACGAGTCGTTCCCCGACCGACGCATCATCGCGGTGTTCCAGCCCCATCGCTACAGCCGGGTGCAGAACCATCGGGCCGACTTCACGAGCGCGTTCACCCGGGCAGACCTGGTGCTGGTGTGCCCGATCTACGCGGCGGGCGAGCAGCCCATCGAGGGGCTGGACCACCACGCCCTGTCGGTCGAGATGCGGGAGCGCGGGCATCGGTTCACCCGGGCGGTCGACAGCCTGGACGATGCGGTGGAGTGGCTCTCGGACACGGTTCGCGAGAATGACCTGGTGATCACGCTGGGTGCGGGGAACGTGAACAGCCTCTGCGATCGGCTGGCCGATCGCCTTCGCGAGTGAGCCCCGACTCCGAGATGGCGGACGGCCTGTCGGTGCGGTTCGTCGAGCCGCTGGCCCGCCACACGGCCTGGCGAGCGGGCGGTCCGTGCGATGCGTTCGTGGTCGCACACTCCGAAGAGGCCGTGTCGACGGTGCTCTCCGACTGCAAGGCCCACAAGTGGCGCGTCACCGTGCTGGGTTCCGGCAGTCGCATCGTGGTGCGGGACGGCGGTGTGGACGGGGTGGTGCTGCGGCTGGGGTCGGCATTCGCCACGTGTCGATTCATGGAACCCGATCTACTGATCGTGGGCGGTGCGATGCCGGTCGCTGCGGTGCTGGCGTTCGCAGCCGAGCACGGTCTGGCGGCGGACTATCCCCTCTACACGGTGCCGGGGACGTTCGGGGCCAGTGTGCTGTACGACGACTGGGACGTGGTCGAGGGCCGTGTCGCCCGGACCCGCAAGGTCAAGGAGGTCGCCGGCGATACGTTCGGGCCCCGCTTCAAGGGGGTGGTCCTGCAAGCCACCGTCCGCCTGGAGCCGGTGGGCCTGCCCGAAGCCGAAGCGCGCTTGCGCCGGGCGCTGCAGTCCGAACCCGTTCCCGGGAGCAGCTGGGTGAGCAGCGGTGGACGCGCTGGCTCCGTGCGTTCGGTGCTGCGGCGGGCGTCGCTGGAGCGGGTCCGGTTGCGTCAGGTCGCCATTCCGGTGGAGGCTCCCGAGCTGATGGTGAACCTGGGCGGCGGATCGGCACGGGACCTGCAGTTGCTGCACAAGTCCGCGATCGAGCGGGTGCAGCGGGTGCGCGGCGTCAAGCTCTCGTCGCGGATGAAATGGATCGGAAACAAAGCGAGGACCACATGATCGACGCATCGCAGAAGGGCTCGTTGACGGTGGGTGTGCTGATGGGCGGCCTGTCGACGGAGCGCGACATCTCCATGAAGTCCGGACGGGCGGTGGCCGCAGCGCTGCGGGAGCGCGGCTGGACGGTCGCCGAGGTGGAGGTCGGCCGGGATTTGCCGGCCCAACTCGTCGAGGAGGGCGTCGGCGCAGTGTGGATCGCGCTGCACGGACGATTCGGCGAAGACGGCTGCGTGCAGGGGCTGCTCGAGGTGATGGGCATTCCCTACACGGGAGCGGGCGTCCGAGCGAGTGCCGTGGCGATGGACAAGGTCGCGACCAAGCGGGCCGTGGCGCCGTTCGAAGAGGTTCGGCTGGCGAAGGACGTCGCGGTCACCGAGCCGGGTCCGGCGCCGTTCCTTCCCTGTGTCGTGAAGCCGGCCGTCGGCGGGTCCACGCTGGGCATCAGCATCGCGCGCACCGAAGCGGAGTACGCCACCGCACTCGCTGTGGCCCTCGACCTCGATCCGGTCGTGCTGGTCGAGGAATTCGTGGCGGGCGACGAGATCACGGTGGCCGTGCTGGACGGCGAAGCGCTGCCGGTGGTGCGCATCGTGCCGAAGTCGGGGTTCTTCGACTTCGAGGCGAAGTACACGAGCGGGATGACCGACTACGAGGTGCCGGCGTCGATCTCGGAAGCGGCGGCGAAGGCGGCCCAGAAGGCGGCGGTGGCGTCGTATGCGGCCCTCGGATGCCGTGGGCTGTGTCGGGCGGACTTCATCGTGCCGACGGAGGAGTCTGGCGGCGGAGACCCCGTGTTCCTCGAGATCAACACGATTCCGGGGATGACTGCCACGTCGCTGTCGCCGATGGCTGCGGGGGCGACGGGCATCGACTTTCCGGAGCTGGTCGAGCGCATCCTGCTCGCCGCGACCTGCATGCCCGCGGAGGTGGCGTGATCCTGCTGCTGATCGCGTGCATGGGGGAGTCCACCCAGGACGTGCCCGTGCGGGCGTTTCACGAGCTGCCGATCGGGGGGGCCGAGCACCAACCGGTCGCGATGCTGTTCGCGCCGCTGCCGCCGCTGTCCGAGGGCCAGGATGGAACCCCGGACGCTCTGGCGCTGCTCGAGGCCGTCCAGGAGGCGGGATTCACGGCGTATCGAGAGCGCTGGAACGTGTACCTCGAGAAGGACGGTGGCTGGGTGGCCTGGGAGTCCCCCTCGCGCGATCGCGGCGGGGACAGCGTGTGGATCGATCCGCCTCCCGGTCTGGACGGGCCGCGTGAGGAGGTCGGGCGCGCCTGGGTGGTGGTCGAGCCGATGGTCCCCGGCCTGGCCGGCGTCGGGGTGGGGCAGTGCCTGGGCGCGATGCCCGAACAGTCCGCCGGCAAGGCGGAGGGTCCGGTCGAGGTGTGGATCGATCCGGCGCTGCGCCTGTCGCTGCCGTGCATGTACGCGGCCGTGCAGTCGGACCTGGAGAGCCTCGGCATCGAGGGGTCGGTGGCGGCTCCAGCCGAGCGCGACTGGTGGGTGTCCGCCAATCGCGACGGCAAGGTGCTGGTTCGGCGGGTGACTGCGACCGAGCGTCCGAAGAACGCCGTCGCGGAGGTGCCCCGCACGATGCGGGTGACGGGCGAGCCCCCTGCGGCGCTGGTCTCGGCGGCTCGGGCTGCGATGAGCCCGTGAACGCGGACGACTCCGAGGTCTGGCGTGCGACGGTCGAGAGCGCCGATCGGGAGCGGCTGACGGCCTGGTCGCGCGAGGGGGCCCGCATCGTCGGGCTCGACGTGGTGGACGGGGCTGCGCAGCTGCGCATGGAGCGACGGCCCGGATGGTCGCTGCCGCCGCCGGCTCCACCAAGTCCACGGCTGGACGTCGCCATCGAGCGATGGGAACCGCCGCTGCCGTCCGAGGTCCTCGCTGCGGTGGAGCACATCCACACCACGGTGTTCGGCGAGCCGCCCGGCGATGGGGCGCGCGGGCGGTCACCACCAACACGATGAACGACTTCGTCCCGATGCTGCTGCTGAACCTGTCGGTCGGGTTCGAGGTGGTGGGCGTCGAAGCACGCGGTGGTCGAACCAAGCTGCGGCTCACGAAACGCCTGACGTGACGCCGCAGGGCGTCAGCGGGTGTCCCGCCGATTCTTGATGGTGTGGAGCGGGACGGCGGCGGCCTTGCGCTCCTCCTCTCCATGACCCGTGTAGTAGACGGTGCTCTTCTGGAAGACGGCCTTCTCGCCGAGCTTTCCGCGGTGGTACGCCATGAGCACATTGCGGGGGATGACCACCGCGACGTCGTGGTACTGCTTGCGCTCGTTCACGGTGGTCCAGACGCTGGTGTACAGGCGCACGCCCTGCAGCTCCTTCGCCTTTCCGAGCACCTTGGCGGCCCGGTGCAGGTCGGGGATGAGACGCTCGTTGATCGCGATCTCGAGGGCTTTCTGCTCGGGGCGGCGGCCCAGCTGCTTGGCCTCTACGGGCCGGACGTGGCGGCGGTAGGTCAGCATGTTCGACTCGAGGTCGATGAGCTTGCCGCGGGTGAGGCTGGTGAGCCCGATCGACCCTCGACCGTAGATGACCTCCACGAGGCGGAACCAGCGGTCGCGCGACAGCTCGGGGTAGGCCGGACCCTTGCCCGGGCGGTTGATCAGCGCTTCGACCTCGACGATGGACTTCTTGCCCTTCTGCAGGCAGAAGACCTCGTCGACGGTGTCCCATCCCGACCGGCCCTTGTACGGCCAGACGGCGACGACCTGCTCGGCGTGCCGCGCCTTGAGCTGATTGCGCAGATCGATGCGCGCTTCGGCGAGCGCGGCATCACAGCCGTCCTTGGATTTTCCGGCGGCGGTGACGTACCGGACGCGCTCGAAGAGGGTGAGGGACTCGGGGACTTCGTGCTCGTGCGGCATCATCGCAGCGAGCGCGGTGGCGAGGGCCATCCACGACAACATGAGGTTCTCCAGAAAACAGACGAAGAGCGACGGGGTGCAGAGGCGACCCTCGACCGCGAAGACCTGTTAACCCGGCCGGGATGTCGTTCGTCGCACTGATGGCTGTTCACGCGATGGCAACGCCGGTGATGGCTGCGCCGGTCGTCGCCATTGCAGACCTCTCGAACCACACGGGAGACCCTTCGCTCGACCCTGCTGGGCCGGGCGTCGCGGGCATCCTGGTCTCGCGGTTCGCGGGGTCGGGTGTGGTGGACGTCGTCGAGCGCGATGCCCTGGAGTCGTTGCTCCTGGAGCAGCAGCTGACCGTGGACGGCCTCACCGAACCGCGGACGGCTGCGCGGGCGGGACGTCTGCTCGGGGCCGACTACCTGGTGGTGGGCGAGCTGTTCTCGATGCAGCTCCCGACGTTGTCGGTGGCGCTTCGGGTGGTCGACACCGAGACCGGCCAGGTGGTGGTGAGCGAAGACGTCGTGGGCCAGATCGGCGACGACGGCTCGGAGTTCTTCCAGCTCATCGACGCGCTGTCGACCGAGATCCTGGACGGGATGGACGTCTCGCTGGAGGCGCAGTCGCGCCTGTCGGCCATCGAGCAGCGGGAGCTGAAGCAGGTGCTCCGGTACGGCGAGGACCTCCTGCGCGTGAACCTCGAACACCCGCGTTCGCTGTACCGCCGGTCCGACCGCGACTTCGACGTGGCTCCGGACGAAGAGGGGCGCTGGGCGGTGTACGACAAGCGGGGATACCGCGTGCGGATGCCGGAGCTGTCGCGACGCGTCGGCGATGACTCCACGTTGGACGCCTACTATGCGCGGCTGCGCTCCGATCACCGCCGTGCGGTCCGGGCGAATTTGATCACGGGGGCCTACGGGGTCGTCGGAGCGGGCGTGTTCACGGGCGGGCTCGTGGTGGCCGGGAACAACGAGGAGATCGGCGCCCCGATGGCCCTCGGTGGCCTGGCTACGATGGCGACGTGCGGCATCAACTTCGGTGTGAACGCCATCGTGCAGACCGTGCGGCGCAGCTCGAAGCGGCGTCCAACCAACTTCTACCGGGCCGACGAGGCCGATCGATGGATCCAGAAGTACAACCGCTCCCTCGACTGAGCGCACTGGCCCCGTGGTCGCTCGTCGTGCTGGCGGTCGGGCTGCTCGCACTCGCTCCACTCTTCCGCGCCCAGGCGGGCCAGGTCGACGCTCAGCGGATGATGGAGACGAACCGACCACACCGCCTGCTGGTGGAGTACTTCTCGCAGACCTCGGCTGACCCCGCGATCTGCGACCTGGACCGTCGCGACGGGCCCGCCATCCAGCTGGCCGACAAGAAGTTCATCAAGGTGCTGGCCGATGGCTTCGAGTCGTCGGAGATCCCGCCCGACCGCTACGCGGACTGCACGCTGGCGCTCTTCGCCAGTGCGGACCCCATCCTGCTCGATCAGCTCCGGGACGGGTTGGAGAAGACGTCGGGTCGCTTCGCGAAGCTGGGTCGCACGGATCGGGAGGCGGTCGAGCGGGGGCGGGCGCTGGTCCGCGTGCTGGTGGACCGGGTGGATCCGGAGCCGGTCGAGGGGGCGGGGAAGCTCGTCGATCGCCTGGAGGAGACGATGGCGTCGCTCCCCAGGGACGGCTCGGGACGGGTGGTCTACCAGGAGCTCGTCGAAGCGCTGGAGACCGAGGCGGGCGTAGCGGGTGCAGAGGTCGTCGACCTCGCGCGGATCGACGCCGAACCGTTCCTGCCGACCCTCGAGGTGTGGGCCAAGCGCCTGCCCGACCCCACCCTCCGCGCCCACGCCGCCGACCGGCTGCTCGACAAGCGCATCGAGAAGAGCCCGTTCGCCTGGGTCGTCGACAACCCCGACCTCGTGAAAGACCGTGTGCTGACGGGCTCGTTGGACATCCCGCCTGCGCTTCCCATCCGATCTGCCCGCTTCGCTCCGGAAGCCGACGGCACGGCGATGCTCCGGGTCCTGCAGGCCCCCCCGTTCAAGACCACGCGACTGGTGACGGCTGGTGCGGATGGGACCCAGTCGGCCGATGCGTCCCTGGACCTGGTCGGTGCGTTGTGGTTCACGGTGGAAGGGCTCGAGCGTCCCATCACGGTGTGCACGGGCGAGCGCCTGGACGTCACGCCGTGCGTGGCGCCCGACCGCCTGGAGATGGTGCATCCCGTCGCCATCCTCGCAGAGACCGGCCGCATCACGTTCCCCACGGAGCTGAAGCTCGCCGAGGTGCTGCAGCTGGGGTCGGACGGCGACCGCCTGGCCGCCCAGGTCGTGGCCTCCGGGGTGGTCGCGGAGATCGACCTGCCGATTCAGTTCGACACGGTGCCCGACGTGTTCTTCGGGCCCGTCGGCTCCAGCGGGAACGGCCCCATCGTGCGCGTCGACGTCTGGGAGCTGTCGAGCGGCCGGCTGTTGATCGAGGCCCGTTCGCCGCCGAACTCGAAGAAGAAGACGCGCGTGGTGGTCGAGTCCACCGACCGGCTGTTCAACGTGGGGAGCTACGGCGTGCAGTCCGATGCCACGGTCGGCCGGGGAGGGGACGTTCGGGTCTGGATGCGCTGCACGAACTGCCGAGAGGTGCGCGCCACCCTGGACCGGATGTGCAAGAGCGGCGGCAACGCGCCCGGCAAGGTGCACATCCGTCGAGTCGACGAGAACGGACGCCGGTTCGACCGACGCACGCCGAAGAACAGGTCGCGCAAGAAGCGACCCGTGCATCCGAAGAAGCGGTGAACATCCAGGGGAACCGAAAGAACCCGCGCGCCAGCGAGCGCGAAGCACCTCTGCAGTCGGACGGGTTTCCACCCCCTGGCCGGGGCACGAGCCGAAGGGGGGTGGAATCACGAAAACCGGCGTTCCGATCCCCATCTCGATCGATGGCCGGATCCCGACGTGCTGTCGAGCGTGAATTCTCACCGGATTCCCTTGAACAACTCCCGGTGACCCGGTACAACCAGACCACCCCCGCGGGACGTCCCTCGTCCTGCACTCGCTCCACGCGCTCCCTCCCCAGACACCCCCCGCCAGTCCCCACTCATGACCCGCTTGCTCCCCGCACCGTCCACCGTCGTGCGCGCGCTGTTCGCCAGCGCCGCGCTGATTGGACTCGTCGGCGCGCTCGGGGTGGCCCGACCCGACCTGATGCTCGTCGAGCACGTCGCGTTCGAAGGCCAGTCCGAGTCCAGCCGGGCGGAGCTGCGCCACCTGTCCGACATCCGCAGTGGTGACCGCATCTGGGAGGTCGACGTCGACCAGGTCGCACGCGGCGTCGAGCGGCATCCCTGGGTGCGTCGCGCCCACGTCCATCGGCAGTTTCCCGACACCGTCGTGGTTCGGGTCGAAGAACACGTGCCCGTTGCCCTGCTGCACTACGAATCCCGCGATGCAGACGGGTCCGATGGGCGGTTGTACTACGTGGCCGAAGACGGCTCGGTGTTCCTGACCGCTTCGGGCGCGGACCTCGACTACCCCAGCCTGACCGGCATCTCTCCCTCCCTCGAGGCCCGCCATCCCGGCCTGCCCCGACTGGTGGTCCGCGATGCCCTGCACCTCCTCCAGACCCTGGATGCCCGCGATGTCGTGTCGCGCGACCAGATCTCGGAGGTCGCCTTCCGCGAGACGCGAGGCTTCACCGTGCACGTCGGCCAGGCGCGGATCGTGTTCGCACTCACCGACGTCCCCGAGCAGGTGAGGCGCCTCGCCGCCCTGCTCGACAGCGGCACGGTCGATCTCGACCAGCCCCTGCACGTCGACCTCGGCCCGAAGACCGTCGCCATCGTGCGGCCCCTCGACCCGGCCGGTTTGTCCGACCCGTCGCCGACCGAAGGCTGACCCTCTCCCCCGGACGAGCCGCCCGGCTCCGTCCACCCCACCCCCCAACGACCCACTCCCCATTTCCCACCCCCGGAGGACCCCCATGATCGAGATCGTCGAAGAAGAGGAGCTGGACACTGGCGCCAGCATCAAGGTGATCGGCGTCGGTGGCGGCGGCGGAAACGCTGTCAACACCATGATCTCCGCCGGTCTCACCGGGGTCGAGTTCATCGCCATGAACACCGATGCCCAGGATCTGCGCCGGTCGCTCGCCTCACGGCGCTTCCAGCTCGGAACCCAGCTCACCAAGGGGCTCGGTGCCGGTGCCAACCCCGAGGTCGGCCGAGAGGCTGCGCTCGAGGACAAGGACCGCATCGCGGAGCTCGTCGTCGGGGCGGACATGGTCTTCGTCACCGCAGGAATGGGTGGCGGAACGGGAACGGGTGCCGCGCCGGTCATCGCGCAGGTGGCCCGGGAGTGCGGGGCGTTGACGGTCGCGGTCTGCACCCGGCCCTTCTTCTTCGAGGGCAAGCGCCGCCGTCGTCAGGCCGAAGAGGGCATCGAAGCGCTCAAGAGCTCGGTCGACACCCTCATCACCATCCCGAACCAGCGCCTGGTCGCGATGGCGAGCGAGAAGACGTCCATGAAGGACGCGTTCAACATGGCCGACGAGGTCCTGCTGTCCGCGGTCAAGGGCGTGTCCGACCTGATCAACTTCAACGGGGTCGTGAACGTCGACTTCGCCGATGTCCGCACCATCATGGGCAGCAAGGGCGTCGCGCTCATGGGCGTCGGAACCGCCTCGGGCGAGCACAAGACCGTCGAAGCCGCCCAGCGCGCGATCTCCAGCCCCCTGCTGGACGACGTCAGCATCGTGGGCGCCACGAGCGTGCTGATCAACATCACCGGAAACGGTGGACTGACGATGTACGAGATGCACGAAGCCAGCTCGCTCATCCAGGAAGAGGCCCACGAGGACGCCGAAGTCATCTGGGGCTGGGTCACCGACGAATCCCTGGGCGACGAGGCGCGGGTCACGGTCATCGCGACCGGGTTCGAGGAGTCGAGCCGCATGCTGCAGCCCCAGAGCGTGGAGCGTCGCGTGAACGAGCGCGTCATCCGCCACGTGGGCGGGCCGCGCCGGAGCCGGGGTCGGGAGCTGCACAGCGGCATCGACCCGATCTACGAGGACTACGACATCCCGACGTTCTTCAAGACCGCCGACTGAGTGGTTCTTCCTCGACACATCGGGAACATCCTGACGCAGTGAGGTCGGATGGCGAACCTGGTGGGTGTGTCCGTGAGCAAGCGCCGCAAGCGCGGCCGAGTGCGCCCCGCGCGCTCGTGCGCGCCGACCTACGGATCCTGAGGATCCGTCGGTTTCTCGCGGTGCGGGCGAAGGGTAGGGGATTCGCGCTGGGCGCTCGGAGTCGGTCACTGTCGTGCAGCGTTTCGGTTCTGCCCTGAACCTGAAGTTGCACTTCCACGTGATTGTCGCCGGAAGGGGTCGACGCCCGCGCTCATGAGGGTCGCCTCGTCTTCTATCGAGACCTACCACCCACGACCGAGGAGGTGGAGCGCCTGGTCGAGGGGATCGCCGAGGCCGCGGAGCGGATGTTCGCGAGGGAGGGCTTCGGTCGCGAGGAGTCCGACGAGGCACTGGAGAACTCTACAGTCGTCCCCGGACGAGCGGCGCGACGGGTAGGACGACCTTCTCGTGCATGCCGCATGCGGCGGCGTGATACTCTCGCACTGGGAGGAAGAGATGAAGCAATACGCAATCGGTTTTGCTGCAGGAATAGCGTTGTGTGGGGTGGGATCGGGTGCATGGGTCGCATCCGCTTCGGCACAGCCCGCCCCCCAGGTCGAGTGTGCATGGATAACTGTCACCAAGTCGAACAATAGCAAGTGGGAGGAGCAGATTTCCTCGTGGCTCGCCGCCGGCAAGACCCATTTCGTGACCACGCCCAGCGGTGTCTGCGCCTACTGAGACAGGCCGACCTGACTTCAGTTGACCGGGCCCGAGCGCCGCTCGCAGGAACGGGTCCTCGTCCAACTGCGGGCGGGTACGGTAGCGTTTGACACCCCCGAACCTGGCAGTAATATGGTGAATCGACGTGGGGCAGGCGAGCTCCGCGTGAGTGGAGGCACAGGATGAACAGGTCTACGGCTGGTGTGGTGCTGGTGGGTTTCTTGGTTGGGGTCGGACTGACGAACGCCTGGGGGGCTGGGCCCACGGATCGTCAGTATGGCGAGTGCATGTTCCTCTTCGCGGGCACCGTCGAGACGCCAGCCAGGCTCGAGAAAGGCAGGTCGGAGACCGTCAAGATTCCCGCGGGATGGACACCCGTCGGCGGAATCCAGGCCGAACTACATCACGGGGCAGTGATGATCTGTCGGTGAAGCAGTGGGCGAGCCCAGCTTCTGCCTGTACGGAGGGGCCGCGGAGCGTCCCCGTCGGAGCCGTCCGTCGCTCGAGGCAGTGCGGAGTTATCCCTCTGTGTCGACGGCTCGGAGGTCTGAATGTGGCTGCTGTGCGGTGTGGTGCTCGCCCAACAACCGGAACCCGATTCCGAGAAGCCGGCGCCCGATGCCGAGGCGCTGTACGAAGAGCACTGTCAGGTGTGCCACGGCAAGAAGGGCCGGGCCACGTTCCCCGGCGTGATGATGGGCGCAGGGTCGTTCGCGTCGGCGCGGTTCTGGAGAGACCGTCCCGAAGAACGTCTGCGCGAGACCGTGGTGAAGGGCGGTGAGGCCATGGGGCTCAAGTCCGCGATGCCCGCGTTCGGGGAGACGCTGACGGACGCCGAGCTGGACGCCGTCCTGGCCTACAGCCTCGCGTTCCGGCCCACAGAGTGACGTGAGTCCCACCGGACATCGCTGGTGGGCGCGGTTCGCGCTACCATCCGGTCGGAGGTTCACGTGTTCGGTCCGACGCTCCTGATCATCGCCAGTCTCACCGGGTGCCGTGGCGTAGATCCCGCTCCCGAAGACCTCGACGGGCTCATCCACTTCTTCTGGCAGAACGCCGAGGCCGAGGATCCCGACGTCCTGGCCGGTGCGTTCGAGACCCTGAACGAGACCGAGGGCGACGCGCTCGAAGACGTGATCGACGGCAACGTGAGCCGTCTGTCCGAGGAGGAGGCCGCGATGGTCCCCGCCGTCGACGCCGATCCCGAGGCCGCTGCGGGCATCTTCATGCTCAACACCTTCGCGTGCACGGCCGAAGAGCTGGAGCCCATCCTGGTCTACCTGGAGCAGGACCGCATCCGCGAGGGCACCTACGACGACTACGAGCGGGTCTACACCTCGGACTTCGAGGCATGGGATGCCGACGCCACCGAGTGGTTGACCTGGGACACCTCCATCGCCGCCGAAGTCGTCTTCTCGTCGTACACCTCCGAGCTCTCGGCCGACATCCGGCAGATCGAGACCGAGCTGGGGCCCGCCTACGCGTCGCGGGCGTGGTTCACCGAGCCCGCCGAGTTCGACGGCAACAACACCTGGACCCAGGACTTCCAGCTCGAGCTGTTCTACGAGCGGGCGCCCGGCGAGATCGTGCACCTGTACGCGATGTGGCGGGAGCTCGACGTGGCGGGGTTCTCCAGCGAGAACTCGGGGGTTCAACGCCAGGTGTTGAACGGACTGAAGGACTGGGACGACGAGACCGAGGCCATCTGCGCCGAAGGGCTTCCGTAGCTACTCCCAGATCGCCTCGAAGTAGTTCGGGCTGCGGTAGTCGGTCGAGACCCTGTCGCCGAACGCATGCTCGATGGGCTCGTAGTCGAGATCGCCGTCTTCGGGGAGCACGAGTTCCTCGAGGGCCGTCAGCTTCGGCTCGAGTGCGACCAGCTGGGCTTCGACGCCTCCGAGCTCGCAGCCCGAGAGGCCGAGGATGCGCAGCTTGGCGAGCAGATCGGGGCGCGCCTCGAGCGCGGCGAGCACCGCCCCGGCGTCGTCGTGAGCGACACACAACCGCGTGAGCTTCGTCACGTCGGGGCGTTCCAGCAGGGTGGCTGCAGAACAGGCCTGCACGACGGCGTCTTCGAGGTCGGACATGCGGCCGGGAGGACCCCAGTCCACGCGCCCCGAACCCTCGATGCCCTCCCCGGCGACGACGATCTCGATGGAGGTGAGCGCGGGGAGCGGACCCATCTCGAACACCTGGGTGGTGCTGAGGGTCTCGAGGTTTGGGAAGAGTCGATCGAGGTCGGGCCACGCCTCCTGGTCGGCCCACGACAGCTCGCACTCGTCGCTCGTGAAGTCGCCGATCGACAGGTGGCGCACGGTGGGGAAGGGGGCGTGCTCGGCCAGGCGCTCGTGTACGCCGTGCAGCATCGGGCCGTGGAGGATGAGGTGCTCCAATCGGGCGGTGCTCCAGTGGCCCACCAGGAAGCTCACGAGGCGCTCGACGTCCGCGGGGTCGGATTCCGGAGCCGAGTCGCCAGACAGACGTGCATTGAGCCCGGCGAGGAACCCCTTGCTCCACCAGCCCTTCACGGTGGGCGCATCCCAGGGCGACAGACCCGCCAGCTCCTCGGCGGTGTCGACCGTCTTCACCGTTGCGCGAGCGTAGGGACCCCAGAAGTGGGCCCGATGCTCGTTCCGAAGTGCCCGGGCGGCCTCGCGGGACGACGCGGTGTCGGTGAGCATCAGGGCGATGAGCTCGCCGCGGGGGTCGTCGCGCTCCGAGAGCTCGTCTGCGAAGACCTGGAGGGCAGCGTCGCTGTCGAGGCCGCGCAGGCGCTCGGCGATGCCCGGATCCAACGGAGCCAGAGGAGGGGAGGACACCGAACGGCCCGCGGGTACGAGGGTCTCGGACGGTTCAGGCGCCACGGGCTCGTCCGGGTCGGCGGCGTCGTCACCATCGTTGTCGGCGTCGTCCGTACCGAGCAGGGAACGCAGGAATCGGGCGAGCGACATCGGGGCCTCCGGGGACGATGACCCGTGCTAACCTCGGCTCGCCGGGAGGCGGAAGAACGATGCGCTCTGACGATGGTGCGGGAGCGCCGTTGGTCGCTGTCGACGACGATGCACACATCCTGAGCCTGCTTCAGATCGCGCACCGCAGGACGGGCTCTGGCCGGCCTCTGTGCGTGTTCACGGATCCGCTGCAAGCCGTCGAGTCCATCGTCCAATCGCATGTACACCTGCTGTTGGTCGACATTCACATGGTTCCGATCGACGGCTTCGAGCTGGTCGCGAGGGTTCGGGCCGCGAAGCCGGACGTGCCGGTGGCGTTTCTCACGACGTCGGAACACCCGGCGGATCGACGGCAGGCGGCCGATCTCGCCAACGCCCGCTACTACCTGAAACCTCTCGGTCTGGCCGGATGGGTCGACCTCGTACGGGAGCTCGCGTGACGCACGTCGTCGGCAACCAACTCGACCAACAGCAGCTGGACGCCATCCTGGAGCAGATCCAGGTCGGGGTCTCGGTGATCCACATCGTCGACGTCGACCAGCCTGAGTCCTGGGTCATCGCCGCGAACAACGCGGCAGCCAGCGAGGCCTCCGGGCAGGACGTCCGGCCCTTTCGCGGTCGGGGGTTCCTGGAGGTCTTCCCGGCCCTGCGGGACACGCCCTTCCTCGACTGGTACGCGGAGTGCTGGCGCGAGCAGAAACAGATGGACCTCCCCGAGATCGTGTACGGCGACGGCGTCATCCCCGAAGCGGCCTTTGCGGTCCGGTTGTCGCCGCTCCCCGGAGACTGCGTGCTCGGGCAGTACGTCAACCGAACCCATCAGCGCCGGGCCGAAGCGCAGCTTCGAGAGCTGAACCGGGCCCTGGAACAGCGCGTCGCCGAGCGCATCGCGGAGCTCGCCACCGTCACCCAGGTGGTCGGCCGGGTCGCCAACGCCAGCGCACACGAGCTGCAGAGCCCGATCACGCGCATCCTGGGCTTCGTGGACCTGATCGAAGAAGCGAGCGACGGCCGTTCGGCAGACGAGATCGACGTCATCCGTCGGAGTGCTCGGGAGCTGAAGGTCCACATCGATCGGTTGCTGACCTACACGGCCAACAGCGAGCCGCATCCGTCCGGGGTCGACCTGGTGGGGCTCCTGGAGGGTCTGGTCGCGAACCGCCCGTCGTGCCCGGCGTTCTCGACCGACGAGGAGCACGTGCAGATGGTCACCTGGGTCGCCACGCTGACCGATGCCCTCGACGTGTTGATCGCAGCGGCCGAGATGCGCGCCGGTTGGAAGCGGGTCGATCCGGAGATCGCGGTACGTCTGGCCTGCGATGGAGACGAGGTGCGGATCACGGTGACGGACGCCCTCCCAGCAGACGACGACGACTCCCTGGTGCTCGCGCGCACCGCCGTCGAGGCCTGTGGCGGAACCCTGGAACGCACGTCCCACGAGTCGGGCTGTGTGGTCGAGCTCGTCGTTCCCCGCATCCTGCGCCCCTGACGGGTCTCAGGACCTCTCAGGCCCTGAAACGACCGGTTCGTCCTACAACCGAACCATGCAGTCCACCCGCCTTCCGCGTCCCGTTCTCGTCGACGAATCCGCCGCCTCGTGCGACGTCCCCGCCACGTGCATCCTCCAGCTGGAACGGCAGCAGGGTGTCGCCGAGATCCGCCTGAACGCTCCGCGCTGCAATGCCATCGGCCAGGCGCTTCTTCGACGGCTGGAGGAGGTGGTCGACGAGTTGCAGCGCGATCCGCCCGCCGTGGTGGTGCTCTCCAGCGCCCATGCCCGTGGATTCTGCCAGGGAGACGACCTGATCGAGGCCCACGAGCGCGTGGTGGGTCGGGACAGCCGCGCGCATCGATGGGTCGACCGCGTCACCCGCCGTGTGCTCGGCCGGGCGAAGACGCCGCTGGATCCCGTGCTCGATGCGCTCGCCATCCAGCGGTTCCTGGGCCGGGTGAACGCCGTACTGAACCGGTTGGAGCGGCTGCCGTGTCCGGTGGTCGCAGTCGTGCACGGCGTGTGTCTGGGCGGTGGATGGGAGCTCGCGGCCGCCTGTGACCTGATCGTCGCCGAGAAGTCGGCCCGCTTCGGGTTGCCGGAGCTGCGGCTGGCGACGCTTCCCGCGTTCGGGGCCGTTCCGCGGCTGGAGAAGGAGCTCTCGGCTGCACTGCTGCGGGATCTGCTGCTCTCGGGTCGAACGGTGTCCGCGAAGCGCCTGCAGGAGCTCGGCGTCCTGCATCAGGTGGTGCCCGACGGCAAGGGACGCTCGGTGGCGCTCCGGCTCGCCGCCCGACTCGAAGCCCTCGACCCCGAGGTGGTTCGCCACACCAAGGCGTTCGTGAAGCCCACTCCTCGCGGCCGACTGCTGGAAGAGCGCCTGCGGGTGCTGCTCCTCACCGCTCGTCCTGCGTTTCGTGCGGCCCTGAAGGCGTTTGCGGACGGTCCGTCGCGGCCGTTCTCGTATCTCTGAGCGTTCCTGTACCTCCATCGGTCCTCCAGCGGTATCCTGCGGGTCCCCGTCGATCTGGAGGATGCCGTGGACCCCGAACAGCTGCCCACCGGTCCGTACAGCGTGCGCTGGGGGCGGGTCCTGGTCGGTGCGATGGGAATGTCGGCCCTGGGCGTGCTCGTCGGGGCGATGGGGGTGCTCTGCCTGTACTTCTCGGGGGTGTGGGCGCTCGACCTGTGGGAGTCCGAGACCGTGTGGGCTGCGGCCGAGATCGAGGTGCCCGACGACCGCATCGCGTTCTCGGGCGAGGTGGAGACCACGAACCTGATCTTCAACGACTACGACCTGAGCGTGGAGTGGGTGCATCCGGAAGGCAGCGTGCATCGGTTCGAGGTCGAGATGATGACGTTCTTCACCGGACCGGACAGCGACACGCCGATGGTCGTGCGTGCGATGGCCGACGACCCGTCACGGGCCACCACCAGCTGGCAGCACGACGCCCGCTGGCACGGGGTGGGCTGGATCGTCCTGATGATCGGAATCGGCGGATTGATGGGCGGCTCGGGCGTGATGGTCCTCGTCGCGACCGTGAACGACATCCGAAAGACCTCGATGCTCTCTCGAGACGGCCGGCTCTGCGTGGTCCCCGTCGCCATCGGCAACGTCACGAACAACAACGGCACCGTCACGGTGGCGCTGACGGTCCAGGTCGATGGTCGGGAGCACGCCCTGTCGTACGTGAAGGACAAGGCCGACCCGCTGTACGTCGGCGAAAACCACGTGGTGGTGCTCGCAGGCGAGGGGGAGGTGCTGCTTCCGCGTGAAGACGGCTACCCGCTCGACCTGCCTGCGCTGGCACTGTGAGCTGGGGATCGGGGCGCTTCAGGGCCCGGTGAGCCCGGCCTTCTCGAGGGCCTTCTGCTTGCGTCGCTCGCTCTTGATGGGCAGCAGGCTGGGCATCGAGATGACGAGGAAGGGGAGTGCGGCGGCCTGGAACCCGAGCCCAGCCGAGATCGCCTGAGTTCGCTGACTGGAGACACGGGCACGACATGCCGTGGCTTCGGATGCGTCTCCGAAGCTGTCGTGGACCACGCAGTGCGCGTCCGTGTTGCCCCCCGCGGCGGCGTAGAACAGCGCAGCGGCCCCTTGCAGCGACGCGTAGGTGATGAGCGCCCAGGTCTTGGTGCGCTTGCCCTGGACCACCACCGGATCATCGCCGGGCTTCAGGTTCAGCCGACCCTGGGTCACCGGACGCCCGTTCGGCCGGAGGATGGCGATCTTGTGCTTGCCCGGCGGCAGCGAGGTCTCGCACGGGAAGGTGCAGAGAGGGTCGGGCTCCCGAAGCTCGCGCCGCTTGTCGAAGGGCACGATCATCCAGTCCGGTCGGTCGGCGTCGAGCACGAAGCTGACCGGCACGGCAGCAGAGGGTGCGCTGGCCTCGGACTCGTCGGATGGCGCGGCCGCGAGCAGTGCGGAGGTGCAGAGAAGCATCCAGAGCATGGCGATCCCCCGTGTCGGACCTCAGGATAGCGTTGTAGCGGGGCTCTTGCCCGGTGTCTGGCGCCGCGTCGCGGAGCTTCCCGAGCATGTTGGTGCGCTCGTTTCCTCCTGGGTGCTCGGGTTCAGGATGCTCGCGCGGTCTGTCGCCCCGCGTCTGGCGGGTCGATCCGGCGGATGTTCTCGATCAGGCGTTCCGAGGGCGTCTGCGAGCCGTGCAGCACGCTGACGTCGCCGGTGGTCTCCAGCACCGCGGCACGCACCTCGGACAGGTCGAGCACGTTGGCCTCCCGGAGCTTCGCGAGGAGATCGGACTCGGTCATCCGGGTCTGGTCGAGGGCACCCTTCAAGATCTGGCCGTCGCGCATGAGGAGCAGGGGCTGGTTCTCGATGGCGCCGGCGGCCGTGCTGCTCCGGTCGCGGAGTGCTGCGATGGCGACCTGGGTGGCGAACACGGCCGACAGCGCGCCGATGGCCTGCAGGTAATCGGACCAGGTGCTGGCTTGTGCCGCGTTTGCGAGCAGCGAGCCCACACCGATGGTGACGACGAAGTCGAAGCTCGTCATCTTGGAGAGCGATCGCAGGCCGACGATGCGGATGAGGACGACCAGCCAGATCACGGCGATGGGCGGTAGGATTGCGATGCGGAGGATCGTATCGACAGCGGTGGAGTCCACGAACATCGGTCAACTCTCTCGGCGGGAAGGTGGATGCCGGGTGCGGTGCGCCGGCTTTTAGGGATGTGATCATATACTTGAGCCAGATGTATGCAAGCATAATGCGGAGAACCGGAGCACTGTTCTTCGGCGGTTCCCTGGCCAGCACTCCGGGGTTGGCGAACCCGATCGACGCCTGGGGCCCGGCCATCCCACCGGGCGTGGTCGCGGTGAACCCCAACCACAATGTGCGGTTCGACGGGGGCGGCGGCCATCAGCTGGTCACGACGTTCGGCGTGACGAAGCGCGTCGATCTGAACCTGGCCGCGACGACGGTGGGGTTCGCCATCCCGTCCGATCTCGTCCTGGAAGCGCTGCCTCGTGTGTTCCTGACGCCCGAGCTCGCGCTCGTGGCCCATGCGCAGGTCACGGTGGCGGAGCCCGGGTTGTTCCTGGGGCCCGAACTCCACTCCACGTGGCCGGTGGGCGAGAACCTCGCGGTCTACGTCGATGCCGGCTGGCTGCCGCTCATCGAGCCCGAGCTGTCTGCGGCTTCGGGGTTCGTGGTCGCGGGAGCGGAGGTGCAGATCGTCCCGCGTCTGTGGCCGTTTCTGGAGTCCAACATCTCGATCCCCCCGGTACCATTGGGTGCCGAGCCCCTCGTGCTGCTGACGCCCGGCCTTCACCTCAACCGCAACTTCACGCTGGGTCGGATCGAGGCCTGCGATCCGGGTCTGTCGAATCGTGGCACGCACCCTCCGGTTCGGCTAGGTCCGCCTACCCCCGGGGTACCTCGATGAGCGAGCATCTCTACACCTACGTCGACCCGCCGAACGAGAAAGACCTCGCTCGTATCGTCGACGTGCTCCGGCACGATGGCGTCATCGCGATGTCGGCGGGCACCAACTGGGTGTTCGCCGCCGACTGCGACTCCAAGCGCGCGCAGACCCGCATGCAGCGCCTGAAGCCCGACCGTCCCGACGACCAGCCCTTCGCGCTGCTGTGTACCGACATCTCGATGACCACTTCGATCGCTCGCGTCGACGGGGTGGCCTACAAGCTGCTGAAGCGCATCTGGCCGGGCCCGTTCACGGTGCTGCTCAAGACCGGTCCCGAGCTGCCGCGCCGCCTGGCGAGCAAGCGCAAGGTGGTCGGGGTGCGCGTCCCCGAAGACCCCCTGGCACACGCCATCGTCGACCGGCTCGGGGGTCCGCTGCAGATCTCCACGGTTCCCCGCACCGAAGACGGGACCTTCCGGACGATGGGCTACGAGGTCGAAGAGACGTTCGGGCACGCCATCGACATGGTGGTCGATCTGGGCGAGCCCCTGGAGGGCCGGGAGACCACGGTCCTCGACCTCACCGAAGGGACGGTCGTGGTCATCCGCGAAGGGGCGGGACAGCTCGACCTCTGACCGCGTAGCGGCCGAACCGCCGGACCGCTGGTCTAGGCGGGCGGACGCTCGAACTGGCCTTCTTCGTCGAGGTTGTCGAGGATCACCTCGACGGCCTCCATCAGGCGCATCTGGTCGAGCTGGACCTCGATGTCGGCCTGACGCGGGGGCTCGAAGTCCGTGACGTCGGCGTCTGGACGGCGCTCGCGGCACAACGCGGGGTCGGTGTTCACGAACACCTGGTAGACGCGCTGATCGCCGATGCGCTCGCGAAGGTAGGCGCGGTCGGCGACGTGGTAGCTCGGGAACGCACAGATCGTGATGAGCCCGGCATCCGTGGCGGCTTTGCACGCGCTGACGATGCTCCGGAAGTCCTCGCCGGTGGGGTCGATGACGGTGGCGGAACGGCCGATGTCGAACAGGCGACGCTCCATCGCGTAGGCCAGGGCCCAGCGACCGGATCCCGGAAGGCCCGTGAGCCACAGCGTGGCACCGGCCTGACCCGTGCGGTCGTAGCGCTCGCGGGGGCTGACCTGGGTGCGGGGCCGGATGGCGCTGCCCGCGCGTGCTTCCTTGAGCAGGGCTTCGAGGTCCTGGCGGTCGGCCTCAAGGTCGATCATGCCCGCGGCCACGGTGTTGTTCGTGGCGGAGTCGATCAGGATGAAGGCGCCGGTGGCCCGGTTGGTCTGGTAGTTGTCGACGAACAGCGCGCTCGTGCAGCGCAGCGTGACGTAGCCGATGTCGTTCAGCGCGAGGGTGGACGCGTCGACGTTCTCGAGGGTGTCCATGTCCTTCTTCCAGGACAGGGCATCGACCTCGGCGCGCACGGTCTGGGTGGTGTGCTTGAGCAGGTAGGTCTTGTTCGTGTCGAGCTCGTCTTCGCTCATCCACACGAGGTGCGCACGGACCTCGCGGGTGACGTGCGGGAGGTTGTCGCGCTTGACGATCATGTCGCCGCGACTCGAGTCGATCTCGTCTTCGAGGCGGATGGCGACGGACTGCGGCACCGATGCCGTGCCGAGATCCTCGCCGGCGAAGTCGACGGCCTTGACCTTGCTGGGCTTGCCCGACGGGAGCGTGATGATCTCGTCGCCCACCGAGATGGAGCCGCTGACGATCTGCCCGGCGAACCCGCGGTAGTCGAGGTTGGGCCGCAGCACGGTCTGGATGGGCAGGCGGAAGTCCTCGAGGTTCGTGTCGTCGGTGACTGGCACGGACTCGAGGAAGGTGAGGACGTCCGGACCGTCGTACCAGCCCGTGCGCTCGCTCTTCTCGACCACGTTGTCGCCCTTGAGCGCACTGATCGGGAAGAAGGTGATGGCCTTGAAGTTGAGGTCGCCCGCGAAGGCCAGGAAGTCCTCGCGGATCTTCTCGAACGGCTCTTGCCCGTAGTCGACGAGGTCCATCTTGTTGACGCACACCGCGAGGTGCGGGATGCCCAGCAGCGACGCGATGTAGGCGTGGCGCCTCGACTGCTGCAGCACGCCGAGCCGGGCGTCGATGAGGATGATGCCGACGTCGGCCGTGCTGGCGCCCGTGACCATGTTGCGCGTGTACTGCACGTGGCCGGGGGTGTCGGCGATGATGAACTTGCGCTTGTCGGTGCTGAAGTACCGATACGCGACGTCGATCGTGATTCCCTGCTCCCGCTCGGCCCGCAGACCGTCGGTGAGCAACGAGAAGTCGATCTCGTCGTCTTCCAGCTTGCTCGCGGCCTTCACTGCGGCGAGCTGATCCTCGTAGACCATGCCGGTGTCGTGCAGCAGGCGGCCGATGAGGGTGGACTTGCCGTCGTCGACGCTCCCCACGGCCACGAAGCGGAGCAGCTCCTTGTGCTCGTACTTCGACAGGTAGGCGTCGATGTCGGTGCGGATGAGGTCGGCGTCCGACTCGTTCCGAGCGCCACCGAGTTGTTCGTTGGTCGGCATGTCTAGAAGTACCCCTCGCGCTTCTTGCGCTCCATGGACCCGTCTTCGTCGAAGTCGATGAGGCGCCCCTGGCGCTCGCTGAAGGTGGTGGAGAGCATCTCCTGGATGACCTCGGGAACGGTCTTGGCGGTGCTGTCGACCGCGCCGGTGAGCGGGTAGCAGCCCAGGGTCCGGAAGCGGACGGACCGCATCTCGGGTTCCTCGCCGGGCTTCAGGCGCATCCGCTCGTCGTCCACCATGATCATGGTGTCTTCGCGCCACACGACGGGGCGCTCTTTGGCCAGGTACAGCGGCACGATCGGGATGCTCTCGCGCTCGATGTAGAGCCACACGTCGAGCTCGGTCCAGTTGGACAGCGGGAACACGCGCACGCTCTGACCCTTGCGGATGCGGGTGTTGTAGCTGCTCCACAGCTCGGGACGCTGGTTCTTGGGGTCCCACTGGTGGAACTCGTCGCGGAAGCTGAAGATCCGCTCTTTGGCGCGGCTACGCTCCTCGTCGCGGCGGGCCCCCCCGAAGGCACAGTCGAACTGGTAGTGGTCGAGCGCGGCCTTGAGCCCGTGGGTCTTCATGACCGTGGTGTAGTGGTTGGACCCGTAGTCGAACGGGTTCATGTCCTGCTTCACACCGTCCTGGTTGATCCACTCGTGCAGATCGATGCCCTGGTCGCGTGCATAGCTGTCGCGGAACTCGATCATCTCGCGGAACTTCCACGTCGTGTTGACGTGGAGGAACGGAAACGGCGGCTTGCCGGGTGCGAAGGCCTTGAGCGCGAGGTGTGCCATCACCCCGGAGTCCTTGCCGATGGAGTAGAGCATGACCGGATTGTCGAACTCCGCGGCGGCTTCGCGGATGATGTGGATCGACTCGGTCTCGAGCTCCTCCAGGTGGGTCAGTCTGTGTTCGAGCGCGTTCATCGCGGGGTCCAGGTCTGCAGCGTGTGCCGTGGCGGAGGCCGCTCTTATGGTCGGTCTGGCCGCAGCGCCACCCACCCGCCCAGCTGGAGATCAGGGGAACACGCCCATCGGCATCCGGAGCATCCGTCGGCCCTTCTCGTCCGGCTCCGGCAGCTCTCCTGCTCTCGCGTTCACCTGGAGCGACTGGAAGATCAGCGCGGGCGGAGCGAGACTTGCGTCCCGTGTGGTCCGGAATTCCACGAATTCCTGGAGGGGCGTGTCGGCCTTCAGGTGTGCGTTGTCGGTTCGGCTCGCTCCGATGGTGGTCTCGAACTCCAGCTCGCGACCGCCGGGCTGGTAGTCGTGCCCGACGAACACGCGGGTCTCGGGAGGGAGCGCGTAGAGCTTCTGGATCGACGCGTACAGCTGCTCGGCCGAGCCACCGGGGAAGTCGCATCGACCGGTTCCGAAGTCGGGCATGAACAGGACGTCGCCCGTGAACACGGCGTCGCGGATCCGGAACACGTAGCAGGCGGGCGTGTGGCCTGGGCTGTGGATGGGCTCGACGGTGAGGCTGCCGGCTTCGAGGGGGGTGCCGTCCTCGATCAGCACGTCCCACTGCCGGCCGTCGGCGTGGAGGCTGTCCTCCATCGCGAACAGGCCCGCGAACACCTGCTGCACGGCCGTGATCTGAGCGCCGATGCCGATCTTCGCGTTCAGGCGGTCTCGCAGGTAGTGCTGGGCCGACAGGTGGTCGGCGTGGGCGTGGGTGTCGAGGACGTAGTGCACGTTCAGACCCAGCTCCTCGACCTTGGCGACGACCGCATCCGCCGACGAGGTGTCGGTGTCGACCGTGCGCGGGTCGAAGTCCAGGACGGGGTCGATCACCACGGCATCGCGGGTGTCGGGGTCGTACACCAGGTAGGTCAGGGTCCAGGTGGCGTCGTCGAAGAAGGGAAGGATCTGCATGGTGGCCTCCGGTCGAGGGTGGACCTCTGTGACTGCAGGCCTCATGCCAGGTTCGGGAGGGCGGATTCGACGCGTTGTGAATGGGATTCGCGGCGGCGGGGTTGGAGTTGTGGGTCGGAATGTGTTGGTTGCGTCTCACATCGGGTCAGTGTGGTTCATGTCGGATGGCGCCTCCTCTTCTACCTCCACCTCCACCCCTCCACCTCCACCTCCACCTCGACCACGACCACGCCGTCGTCTTCTCGAGCCTTGGCTGCAGAGGCGGTATCGGGCGCACACACAGAGACGCAGAGGACGAGGGGCGTGCGGTAGGCGGAGCGGACCGATCGGGTGCACGACGCGTCGGAGACGACCTCGTCAGAGCCGCAGAGCGCGATTGCTTCAGCGAAGACGGGGGATTCGATGGGGTCCCGCGTGGATGCGAAGACCGCCGTGGGTGTGGGGGGCGGTGGTGGTCGTTGGAGGGCTGCGCCGAACGGCCCGTGGCTTCGAGCAGCCTGGACGCGAACGCGCGGAGGGCCCGGAGTCGCCGCCCCCGACGACGCGACCGCTGACGCATACTTCGATCGGCGAGGTGGAGAAGCGCCGAACACGACGCGCGCGCAGGGCCCCGTGCCGGGACGTCCCGCTTCTGGGGAAGACGTCTTCAGGCGTCCCCTCAGAGAAGGACGAGCGATGCCGCCAGCAACAGCTGCACGATGGTCGCGAAGCCTGCGGAAGCCGCCAGGGCGAACCGGTCGCGGGTCTCTCCGTCGAGGCGGACCGCGGTCCACGCGATGAAAGCGGTGATGAGCGCCCCGATGAACGGGACCAGCGAGAGTGCGGCGCCGGCGGTCTGCACGCCGAACATCAACGTGGCGAGGGGCTGGAGGATCGCCACGACGACCGCGGCGTACCCGGGCGAGAAGAACACCGCGAGGGCCTGGTTTCGGGTGCCGCGGGACAGGGTGTCGTGGGCCTCTTCGGCGGCGTGGCACTGGTGACAGACCTCGCCATCGTCGGTGAGGTAGAGATCTTCGACCTGCGTGAGTTCCTCGCAGCGAGGGCAGTGGACGAACCCCTCTGGCGCGACGCGCTCCGCCTGTTCCTGGCGTTTTCGAGCGGCGAATCGCGCCTGTTCGGTGGGTTCCATGGGCCGCAGTGTATCGTGCGGAAAGGAGGGGCGATGGACGCGCAGGTGTGGCGGATCGGGTTGGTGTTGGCTGCGGCACTCACGGGATGTGTCACGGACGCAGAGCTGCAGGCTGCACTGGACCGCGATCGAGACGGCTATCTGCCCATCGAGGCGGGGGGCGACGACTGCGACGAGACGCGGGCGAGTGTGAACCCGGGCGCAGAGGAGATCTGCGGAGACGGCGTCGACAACGACTGCGACGGTGTGCCGGACGACGACGGCATCGGCTCCCGCGTGTTCTACGTGGATGCGGACGGCGATGGGTTCGGTGCAGACGGGGCGGATTCGGTGACGGCCTGCGAACGTCCCGAGGGCTACGCCGCGTTCGAGGGTGACTGCGCGGACGACGACCCCTCGCGCAACCCGAACGCCGAAGACCTGTGCGACGGCATCGATCAGAACTGCGACGGCCAGCCGGACGACGACGATCTGCTGGTGGCCCGGTATCCGGACGCGGATGGGGACGGAATCGGCGTGGAGGAGGGGTTGGTGTACGCCTGCGAGGAGCTGGACGGCTTCGTGGAGCGCTCGGGGGACTGCGACGACACGGATGCCACGGTGGCGCCGAACGTCGAGGATGCGTGCAACGGCGAGGACGACAACTGCAACGGGCTGGTGGACGAGGACGCGCTGAACGTGCTGCGGTTCCGGGATGCGGACGGTGACCAGTTCGGGACGGACACCGACACCATCGAGACCTGCCAGGAGACGCCGGGGTACGTGCCGGTGGGCGGGGACTGCGACGACACGGACGAGGCGACGAACCCGGCCGCCCTGGACACGTGCGACGGCATCGATCGGGACTGCAACGGGGTGCCGGACGACGATGCCATCGAGCAGACGTGGTACGAGGACGCCGATGGAGACGGGTTCGGAGACGACGGCGTGGCAGTCGGGTCGTGTGCGCCGATCTCGGGCTTCTCGCTGACGGCCGGGGACTGCGACGACGGCGATGCAGGGGTGTCGCCGGCCATCGTCGACGGGTGTGATGGCGTCGATCAGAACTGCAACGGGGTGGTGGACGAGGATGCGCCGCTGACGTTGTTCTACGAGGACGCGGACGGAGACGGCTCGGGCGTCGAGGCGGTGTCGGTCGAGGCGTGTGTGGCGCCGTCGGGGTTCGTCCAGGTGTTCGGGGACTGTGACGACACGGACGCGAGCATCCGGCCGGGCTCCCTGGACCCCTGCGACGGCATCGATCAGGACTGCGATGGCGCGGTGGACGAGACGGCGACGTTCGAGGTGTGGTTCGAAGACGCCGACGGAGACGGGCTGGGAGACGGGTCGGTCGCGGTGAGCACGTGTGATGGCGCACCTTCGGGGTACGTCGCGCAATCGGGCGACTGCGACGACACGGATGCGCTGGTGACGGTGCCGCTGTGGTACGCGGACGCGGATGGCGACGGCTACGGCACGGATGCGAGCACGGCTTCAGCGTGTGTGCAGCCGAGCGGGTTCGCGGACCTGTCGGACGACTGCGACGATTCGGACGCGCTGGCGAATCCGGGCCGGGTGGAGGTGTGCAACAACTTCCGCGACGACGACTGCGACAGCGACACGGATTGTCGACGGCGTGGGGTGTTCACGGGCACCGATGCGGATTTCACCATCTCGGCGCCACTCGACGCAGACGTCCGACTCATTTCCGACCTGATTGGCGGTCCGGAACTGGACTGGCTCGTGCGTGTCGGTGGAGTCTGGCGTGTCCACGATGGCGCAGACTCCGACCTGTTTGGTGTTGGCCTGGACGTTCCGTGCGTGCGCCACCTTGCGCCCAGCCCTGACGTTTCGGGGGATGGTCGTCCGGAGCTGTCGTGTGCTGTCGACGACCACACCGCCGTCATTTTCGAATCCGGAACTCTACAGGAGATGTACCGTGTGGAGCTGCCGGGGGAGGATGTACAACGAGGTGCCGTGATTCGGCTTGCTCCCGAGCCCCGTTTGTGGGTGCCGGTCGGTGAGAGCACTCGAGCCTACGACATTGGGACGACTACCACCGTCGGACCCTCCGAGTTGGTTCAGACCATCGATTGTCCCGTTGGGATGGACGCCAGTGGCGTCCACTTCGCTCCATCGACGGCTGGGAACGATGCCCTCATCGTCTTCTGCGGGGGTGAGTCGGCGGACGCGTACGTCTTCGAAGCGCTCGGCTTCGGTGCATCCTCCGTGGCAGACGCAGATGCAGCGTTGATTCGTCCAAGCTTGGACACCGTTCAATTGGTCGGGCTCGGTGATCCTGGGCTCATCAGGATTGTCGTGGTGCTCGACGTGAATGGGGGGTTGACAGGTTTCTCGGAAGTGTACGGTGTGCCCGTGGACTTGCCGCTGGAGCCCGTCACGAGAGTCGAGAACCTGCCTAATCAACTCGCATTCGTCTTCCCGTTTGGAGATATCGATTCTGACGGGTTCCACGATTTCTTCACGGGTCCCAGCGAAGGGGATGAAGGACGAATCATCTACGGCGGACCGGATGATATCTCGATCCTCGACGATGAAGCGGTGCTACTCCCCAGCATGTTTGAGCCCGTGGCGTTCGAACCCATTCTCGGGGCCTTCGACTGGGACGAGGACGGCTTCCACGACATCCTGCTGTACGAGTCGGACGGCGTCACCGCGAACGTCCTGGTGTTCCGAGGGACCGGAGAGTAGGGCAGTCAGTTGCAGCCGGCGACGTTGGTGGCTGTCGCTGCTTCGCCCGCGTCTCCACCACTCGACCCGCCCGCCCCGGGTGCACCGATGCTGAAGGTCTCGAGCCCGTCCGTGGTCAGGTTGGACGAGCCTTCGCACACGATTCCGTAGGATGGACCACCTGCTCCGCCCCCGCCGAATCCGCCGGCGCCACCTGCGCCGCCGTCTCGACCGAGGCCGCCCGCCCCCGAGTCTCCCAGCCCCAGCCAAGCGCTGCTGTCCTCGCCTCCTGCGGCACCAGCGCCGCCTGGTGAGCCGCTTCCGCCGGAACCTCCATCTCCGCCATCTCCGCCGTCACCGGCGCCGAAGCTACCTCCGAACACCGCAACGCTCGAATCGAGCAAGACCAGTCCGGCCGAAGCACCACCTGCCGTGCCAGCCTGACCGGCGGTGCCGCCGCAACCGCCGCCACCGCCACCGCCACCGCGCCCGCCCCAGAGACTGTCAAGGCAGAAGATGACAACCACGCAATCGCCGCCGCCGCCGCCGCCGCCGCCGCCGCCGCCGCCTGCACTTCCCGGCTGCCCGGAGGTGGCATCGACGGGCGCGTAGCCCGCAAACGTGAATCCACCGACCAGTCCGCCCAGTCCATTGCTGCCCGTGGCGCCGTTGCTTCCGGGAGAGGCGTTTCCTCCGTCTTGGTCCTCGGACCCACCGACGCCGCCTGCGCCTCCGGGTCCGATGCCCGCAACACCGGTCTCGCCGATGTCTTCCGGACCGTCGTTGCCGAAACCACCACTGCCGCCACGTCCGCCGTTGTTGCCGAGACATCCGGTCCCGCCGAACCCGCCTTGGGGTTGACTCCCGGCGCTGGCGTTGCCCCCGCCTGAACCGTCCGTTGCGACGTCGGCACCGTCAGAGCCGTCCGCGCCGTCGGTGCCGTTCGTCGCGTCACCGGCATCGACCATCACCTCCTCCAAAGTAAGGTTCACCGTGTTGGAGACGGTCATACCGATGGAGGAGCCGCCAGAACCCATCGCTGGTGCAGACACGAAGTGCAGCTGTTGGAGAGTTGTGGGCGCCGACCAATCCTCGATGCTCACGCCCGCGGAGTTGGACTGCATCACCGGGAATAGCCCCAGATCGCGGGACCAGCCGGAGGACGGGTCGTAGCCGCCGATCAGGTCCACTCCTTCCTGAAGAGGAGTAGACGCGAGCACGCCATCGGAGATCGCCACCGTCGATCGCCCAGCAGCAGAAGCGACAGCGTACGCTTCTGCCAGTGTCGCGACCGGCGCCGCAGCATCCAATCCCGAGTTGCTGTTGTTTCCGTTCGAAGGGTCGAGAAACACCATGTCCGCGATGTCGCCATCCAACCCATCGCAGTTGGCGTCCACGAAGTCGATGTCGGGCTCGTCGAATGCATCCGGATTGGTATCGAAGTCGCTGTCGTCGCAGTCGCCGTCTTCGAGCGTGGCACACGTCGGTTCGACCGAGTCGACGCACGGACCCACTTCGCAGTAGCAGTCGCCGTCGTCGTCGAAGGCCGGCGTGTCCTCGTCCAGGAAGCCGTCACAGTCGTTGTCGATGCCGTCCTGCTGCTCGCCCGCACCCGGGTAGGTCTGGCTGTCGGCGTCGTCGCAGTCGTCGATGGGCAACGCACCCTGGTAGTTCACACAAGCGCTGTCGACGTGCTGATCGTTGTCCTCGTCCTTGTCGTCCACCTCGCCCGAGCAGTCGTTGTCGATGGCGTCCGCACAGATCTCGCTCGCGTTCGGGTTGATGGACGCATCGTTGTCGTCGCAGTCGCCCGAGTTCGCGCTGAAGCCGTCCCCGTCGAGGTCTGCGCCGCCCTGATCTTCGATCTCGACGGCGACGGACTCCTCGGCCGTGTTGCCGTCGGGGTCGACCACCGTGAGCGTCAGCACGTAGCCACCGACCTCGACGGGCTCCCAGGTGCCCGTGATCAGGCCGTTGGCGTCGGGCGAGCCCTGCAGGATGGTGTCGAGCGTTCCGGTGTCGGTGTTCTCGGAGACCCAGGTGTAGGTGAGGGTGTCGACCGGATCCTGAGGATCGTTCGCTGTGGCCGCCAGATCCACGATCTCGCCCAGGAAGAAGTCCGCGAAGAGGACGGGCTCGCTGATGGCCACGCTGGGCTCGACGTCGGCATCGCCCACCGACACGTTGATGGTGTCCTCACCGACCTCGCCCGCGGCATCGACCGCGCGGAGCGTGATGGCGTGCTGGCCGGGGGAGAGGATGCTCGACACGCGGGTGATGCCGGATGCATCGGGGGTTGCGAGCTCGTTGCTGGCGATCTCGCCGTCGATGGAGCTGTTCCAGGTGACGGTGACGACGTCGTCGAGGCCGTTGCCGTCTGCGACGGTTCCAGCGAAGTCGACGTTCTGCCCGGCGACCAGCGCGACCCCGTTGGTGGGGCTGTTGATGCTGGCGGCCGGCGCGACGTTGGCGCGGTCGGCGACCTGGATGTCGTTGCTGCAGCCAATGAGGGCGAGCAGCGTGAGGGGGCCGAAAAAGGTTGCGGAACGCATGGGGACTCCGAGGAGGAGGCGTGGGATGCCGCAGTATAGCGGGTCTCCGCGTTGATCCGCTGCATCCAGATCGCACGGAGCCACGGATGCCATCGCATCGTGCTCCGTGAACGGCCATCGAACCCTGCTCGGACATCGCGAGGTCGTGATTCTGCGGCCGGGTCTCGCTACGACTTCTGTGCAGGAGGCCACAGTGGAGTCGGTGCGGACGGGCATGGCAGGGCGGCGAGACCGTCTGGACGGGGCAGTGGGCGGTGCGGCGCGTCGTGCCATCGCCGGGGCGTACTTCGCGCAACATCGAGCGGCTGTGCGCATCGGGCTCCCACTCCACCTGGTGTCCCACCTGTTCGAGCGACGCGGCGACCCGCCCCCGATGGAGCTGGTTCGCCGGGTCCAGGCGATGCATCGCGCGCTGCTCGAAGAAGACCTGCAGGACGCGCTCGATGGCGTGGTTCCGCTGCGGTTGCTGTTCGACTGGCGACACGTGCTGCGGCCCACCCGGTGGCCCGGACTGTTCTCGGATCTGTTCCGGGTCCGCGGGCGTCGGGATGGGAAGGAGTGGCAGGTGGATGTCGACGAGGAGACGCTGCGCCGATTCCCGCCCTACTACCGCCGGCAGTACCACTGGCAGGGCGGGGGCTACCTGACCGAGGCGAGTGCGAGGCGGTACGACCTCGGGGTGGAGCTGCTGTTCCTCGGGGCTGCGGACGTGATGCGACGTCGGGTGCTGCCCCCCGTGCTCCAGGCGATGGACCGGGTGAACGGCGGCGCGCGACCGCGGGTGCTGGATGTCGCGTGTGGCACGGGCCGAACGCTGGACATGCTCGCAGCAGCCCGTCCAGATGCGGCCTACACGGGGGTCGACCTGAGTCCGGCCTACATCCGCGAGGCGCGCCGCAACCTGGGGCATGTCGATACGCTGTCGCTGCTGGTCCACGACGGTCGGTCGCTGCCGTTCCCGGATGCGTCCTTCGACGTGGTCACGAGCACCTACCTGTTCCACGAGCTGCCACACTCCGGGCGACGGGCCGTGCTGGAGGAGCTGTGCCGGGTGTGTGTGCCGGGGGGGACGGTGGTCGTGGAGGACTCCGCCCAGGAGCACGACCTGCAGGACACATCGCGAATCCTGCACGCCTTCGCCGACAACCTGCACGAGCCGTTCTATCGGCACTATCTCGCGAACCCCCTCGAAGATGCGGTGGAGGAGGCGGGCTTCACCCAGGTGCGCAGCCGGCCGGTGTTCGTCTCGAAGCTGGTCCAGGGTCGAAAGCCCCGGTAGACCCTGCTTTGCCGCGACCCCCAGCGAGACGGGCCGGCCTGTCGAGAGCGCTCGGGGTTGTCGACGTGGGCGTGGTCGGCAGCCCTGGAGCCTGTAGCCCGTAGCCTGAAGCCTGGTTCGACCCGCCAGAGAGCGCTTCTGGGGAGTTCGGTGTCGCCGGTCAGCGGAGCTGCACGAGCCATCGCTCGAGCGCGGACCCCCACGCGGCTGGAGCCTCTCGCAGGCCGGGCGTGTGACCGACTCCGGACAGCAGCTCGAAGGTGGCGTCGGGAGCGTGTTCCGCGACCCTTCGGGCCTCGACCGGCAGGACCCGGGGATCTTCGGCGCCCGCGAACACCAGGAGCGGTACCGAGACGCTGCTGGCCCATTCCACAGGCTCCACCGAAAAGGCATTCGCCCCCAGATCGACGCTGCCCCACACCAGCAGCAGATCGGTGCCTGGACGTGCCGGCAGCCCCATTCGCTCGAAGCGATGGCCGACCGTGTGGGGGAGGGTGTCGAAGACGTTCTCGACGACGGCCCCGTCCACATTCGGAAGCGGACCGCCGTCGGCCGCAGCGTCGGAGAAGGCCTTCAGGATGGCCGCACCGCCCATCGAGAACCCATGCAGGACGCGTGGGCCGGACGAAATGGCGTCGGGTCGTGCAACGGACCAGTCCAGCACGGCCCGAACGTCTTCGGACTCGCGCCACCCGAGCGTGACGTCATCGCCATCCGAGCCCCCCGAGCCGCGGAAGTCGACGAGCACCACGCGATGGTCGCGCGCGAGCCAGGCAGCGGCGAACGGAAGCAGCTGGCTCTTGGAGCCGCCGTAGCCGTGGAAGACGAGGGTCTCGCCGTGAATCGGGCCGACCGGATCGATGCTCCACACCTCGACGTCGCCGTCGGACGTCGGGATGCGGTGGGTCTCGTGGTCCCAGCCTTCGTCGGTCGGTGTGGCGGACAGTGTGGGTCGGGGCAGGGACACGCCCCACACGAGCACGCCCAGCTTGTCGAACAGGCCCAGATCCTCTGGATTGGCCGTGCGCCGAGCGTCGGCAGGCGCGTAGTGCGTCATGGCGTGGACGTGGTTCCAGGCCAGGGCGTTGACGGCGACGGTTCCGAGCACCGCTGCCACGATGCCGGCGACGACCTTGCGAGTGCGGGTCACAGCTGGGTCACGAGGTGGGCCAGGGGCGCACCAGACGCACACCGATGGTCTCGGAGCGGGACTCGGCCGGGGCGGCTTTTCGTCGATCGGCACGACACGAGCCGGCGCCCTGAGCCCAGCTTCCTCCGCGCAGCAGACGGCGGGTTCCGTCGGAGAAGGCGTCCAGCAGCCAGCAGGAGGCCTGCCCGCCGAGGTGTCGGACGCCGAAGGGACTGGTGTCCGCCGGATATCGGTAGATGCTGTGCGGACCCTCGGGGCCCGGCGAGCCGACCATGCGTGCCCAGGTCACCTCGACGGCGTCGCCCCAGGGGTAGATGCGGTAGTCCGCACCCCGGGCGGCCTGCACCCACTCCATCTCCCGGGGAAGTCGCCAGGGAACCCCGTCGATTCCCGAGCGCCACGCTGCGTACGCCCGCGCGTGTGCCCACGGGACCCGAACGACGGGGTGGGTGTCCGACCAGGTGTGACCGTGCATGTCGGTTCCGCACTGCCAGCCGTTCTGCGTCGGGTGATGGATGGGCGTCCCGTCTCCGTCTTTCACCGCGAAGTCCCGTGCCTCGTCGCCGCGTCCCCGCTGGTCGAGCCAGTCCAGCCAGTCGAGCCAGTCCCGGTTGGTGACGGGGTAGCGCTGCATGACGAAGCCGCTCGACCACAGGGTCCGACGGGGGAGGGGATGCCCGCTGGCCACGCCGGTGCCGCTCTGAAACCAGCCGGGTGGGACGGCACATTCACGCGGCCCGATGGCGTCGAGGCCCGGCAGCACGAGGGGATCGGGATGGAGGGCCGAGCCCGGGCCGTTCAGGTCGAGGCACTGCAGACGTCGGACGACGAAGGGGATGTCGATGGGCGCACACCCGGGTGCGTGCAGCGCGAGCCGATAGCTCCCGATCGGGAGCTCGACGTCCTCCAGGGGTGTGGGACCGAGGGGCCGGGCATACTCCGGGAACCAGCGCCGGTTGTGGAGCACGTACCGGTACAGATGGGCCTGGGCCACGGGCTCGGTGCGCAAGGTGATGCTCCCGACGCCTCTCAAGTAGTCGTCCCAGGCGTGGTCGCGGTTGTGGGCTTCGAGGAACGGCAGCACGGCATCGGCCTCGGGGTCGCCAGCGGCCTCGGCTTCGGCGTGTCGGGAGGCGTGGTGCTGCGCCAGGTGGCGGTGCGCAGAGGGGCACTCGGGGTCGATCGACAAGGCTCCCTGGAGCTGCTGCAGGACGCGGGCACGCGTGACGGATGCCTGGCGCTCGAGCTGTCGGGCGCGATCCTGATCGGCCCAGGCCGGGGCACGCTGATGGTCGGCGGCATCGGGGGGCAGCGCGCTCAGAGCCTCGTCGGCGTGGGCCAGAAGCGCGTCGGCCTCCGCCTGGAGCAACCGCACCCTGGGAAGCTGTGCGACAGCCGCTTCGACCACGGAGGCTGCTCGGGACCGCCGTCGGGTGCCGTCGAGCCAGCTCTCGAGCTCCTGGGCGAACGCGCTGGCTTCGGGTCGGGTGGCGGGGTCGAACGCGAGACACGACATGGCGAGGTCGGACAGTGCGGGGTCGACGGTGCCCGCTGCAGGGGGCGGAATGGCGACCCCGTCACGCAAGGCGTCCAGCAGCGTCTCGACGGTGGTTCGTGCACCGGATTCCGCGTCAGCCCGCAGCGTGGTGTCGTGGATGCGACGACCCGTGAGCGCGAGGTAGAGCATCGCGCCGAGGGCCCAGGCGTCCGCTGGGGGCCCGACCTCTGCACCGCGAGCCTGCTCCGGAGCCATCCAGGCGGGTGTTCCGGCGATGGCGTGTGCAGATCGGTCGAGGGTGGCGTGCGCGATGCCCCAGTCCAGCACGAGGACCTCGCCGAAGGCGCCGACCATCACGTTGGAGGGCTTGAGGTCCCGGTGGACGACTCCGCGAGCGTGTGCGTAGGCGAGGGTCTGAGCCACCGAGACCAGCACGAGCACCTTGCGGCGCAGCGGTCGGGCTTCGGAGGCGAGGTCGAGCGTGGACCCCTGGACGCGCTTCATCACGAAGAACAGGCGCTCGTCCGGGAGCGTTCCCACGTCGTAGACGGGGATGACGCCGGGATGCTCGAGTCGCGCGATCATCCGGGCTTCCTCGCGCAGGCGCTGTACAGCCCTCGGGGCGCGTCGAAGCCGTGGATGCAGGACCTTCAGCGCGACCTCCCGCTCCAACACCTGGTCCCAGGCGGCGAAGACCTGGCCCATGCTCCCCTGGCCGAGCCGGTCGCGCAGGGCATACCGAGGCTCGGAGCCGGACCGAGCGACGTCGGGTTCGGTGAGGGCAGGACCGGGACCGAGGTCGAGGGTGGCGGCGGTGGACTCGAGGGGATCGGCCTCGGATGGCGGTTCGGTCGGTTCTGGCACGCGTGTCAACCCGGCTGTCACCTGCTGTAACCTGGGCAGCTCGCCGACAGGCCACGCACCCGCTACGGTGAGTGAGAACGCGTGGCTGTCACCTGCGGTCACCCGAACAGACGCGCGCTGGCCTAGACTCTGGCGAGTGAGCGGGGGGTCGGGTTGACGTTCCGTGACACGTGTTCAGAATCCTGCGACCGGAGGTCCTCATGTCCGCACTCGTCGTTCTCGCTCTCGCATCCAGCCCGGCGCACGCCGATGACGTCAAGACCACCAAGATGGTGAAGTCGGAGTGTCTGGACCTGCTCGCGAGGGGGGAGTGGGACCCCGAGATGTGTGGAACGCCGCTCTCGGTCGAGCTGGGCGAGTCCTACGCCGAGTTCTGCGCCACCCGGCGGACCCAGACCTGCACCACCAAGGGCTTCGGCACCGAGCCGACGGACGGCCACGAGATCGAGCCGCGTCATCCGGGGATGTACGTCGAGCTGATCGAAGGATGGGCCGTGGGCGTGGGGGGCGCACTGCCCGGCGGGTTCATCGCCGTCGATCGCGACCCGGACGTCGTCCAGCACGCGCTCGAGAGCGGCCACATGGGCGATCTCGACGCGGGCCTGCAGCTCACCAACTCCCTCGAGACCGAAGGCGTCGCACTCAACGTGGTCGACGAAGGCATCTACGGCGAGTTCCTCGTGGCAGTCGATCGGTCGAACGAAGCCGCGGGGGCGTTCCGCATGGACATGAAGGGTGGGAACCTGTGCACCCTCGACAACCTCCCGGTCGACATCCGCACGGAGCTCGGCCAGCTCCCCTGACCCCCGCCCTCGCGAGGTTCAGTCGAAGGTGATGGCGTCGCTTCCGAACCGGATCTGGTTGGTGGCTGCGCGACGCTCGATCACCCCGGCCGACCCCACGACCAGGCCCTGGAGCTGTCGACGGGCCCGGTAGACCTGGACCTTCAGCGTCTCGGGGGTCATGCCGAGGTCGCGCGCGAGCTGGTCGGCGTAGGTCCAGCCGCGCTCCATCTCGGTCTCGGACGGGTCGGCCATGCGGATGCGGGCCAGGGTCACCACCATGTACACGTGTGCCCGACTGCCGAGATCGAAGGTCTGGTGACCGACGACGACACTCCAGTTGGCGGTCTCCTCGTCCTGGCTCACCTGGAACCGGAACTGGGCATCGGACAGGTTCAGGGGCGCTTCGATGGTGGCGGTGAGGAGCGTGCGGTCGACCGCGCGGACCGCGGCATCGGCGGGATCCCGGTCGTCGAGGACCACCCAGCTGCGGGGCTCCTGGGCGAACTCGATGCAAGACCCCACTCCGATGGGCGCGGTTCCACCGGCCGGAACGGGCTGCCCATCCACGACCGAGCCGTTGCGGCTGCCCAGATCGCGGACCACCCAGTGGGTCTCGCGCCACTCGATGCGTGCGTGTTCACCGGACACCGAGGGGTCGCTCAGGCGGAGGTCGTTGTGCCGGCTGCGTCCGACAGCCGTACGGGGGATCAGCGGTACCAGCTGCCCTGCCTGCTCGTCGTAGATCGCCGGGCCCGTCAGCGTCGCGGGGGGTTCCATGTTCGGGCGCTAACGGTGTGTCTCGTCCGTTGCCAGCGCCCAGTCGACGGCGTGTTCGGCATGGACCAGGGTGCTGTCGAGCAGCGGAGCCTGGACGTGTTCCGGCCGGACGAGGAGCCCGATCTCGGTGCAGCCCAGGAGGTGAACGGTGGCGCCCCGGTCTGCGAGCGCGTCGAGGGCCTTCACGAAGACCGCTCGGTGGTCGCTGCGGATGTCGCCCTTCGCCAGGTGCTGGAGCACGATGTCGTCCAGGGCGTCGATGGTCTGGGAGTCGGGGACGTGCACGTTCAGGCCGCGTTCTTCGAGGCGGGTGCGGTAGAAGGAGCGGCGCATCGTGAAGCCCGTCCCGACGAGCCCGATGGAGGTGTGCCCGTCTGCGAGCGCGCGACGCGCCACGGCATCGGCGATGTGCAGGATCGGGATGTCGACGTGCGATGCGATGCGGGGGGCGAAGCGGTGGATGGTGTTGCTGCACAGCACGAGACCGTCCGCGCCCGCAGCTCGTAGTCCGCGGCACGCTTCGACCAGCTCGTTGCCCAGAACCCGCCAGTTGCCGGTCTCCCGCGCAGCGCGGACGCTTCCGTAGTCGATGGACGAGAGCACCATCCTGCACGAGCGAAACGGGCCGAGTCGCTCTGCCACACAGCGGTTCATCCGGTCGTAGTACACGGCGGTGCTGTGCCAGGTGAGGCCGCCGAGCAATCCGAGCGTGCGCATGGTCTGCTAGCTGCCCGTCGCGGTGGGGCCGAGGCCGGGAAGCGACCGGGTGGCCGGGGGCCGGGGGATCTCGGGGACCACGAGGGTGAACGTGGAACCCTCACCTTCTTCGCTCTCGACGTCGATTCGACCCCGGAGCATCTGTGCGAACCGCTTGCACAACGCCAGCCCGAGACCCGTGCCGCCGAACCGACGATTGGTGGAGCCATCGCCCTGGACGAATGGCTCGAACAGCCTTGGAATGCGCGCGGGCTTGATCCCGATTCCGGTGTCGCGAATCACGAACGCGAGGGCTCCCCGGTCAGGGCCTTCGGTGCGTCGCTCGACCGTCAGGTGGACCTGGCCCTCCTCGGTGAACTTGACCGCGTTCGAGCACAGATTGAGCAGGATCTGCTTGAGCTTTCGGGGGTCGGTGCCGAACCGGGGGAGGGACTCTGGAACGGCGATGTGGAGCTGGGTCTGGTTCTTGTTCGCAGCGGGACGAATGGTCTCGACGACCTGGTGGACCAGCACGTCGACCTCGGCCTTCTCCCAGTCGAGCTCCATCCGGCCAGCTTCGATCTTGGACATGTCGAGCACGTCGTTGATCAGCTGCAGCAGGTGCTGCCCGGCTTCGAGGATACGGCCGGCGTCCTCGGCGGACTGGGGATCGTCGGCATCGTCCTCGAGGATCTCGGCGTACCCGATGACCGCGTTCAGGGGCGTTCGCAGCTCGTGGGACATGTTGGCCAGGAACTGACTCTTCGACCGGCTGGCTTCTTCGGCGGCGCGTGCCGCTTCGGCGCTGCGTTGCTCGGCTTCGATGCGATGGCGGATGTCGCTCGCCACGTAGATCCACCGGACGCCGGATGTTCCCGTGTCGGGGGGCGTGAGCAGCGACCGGGTGAGCTGGACGGGGATGGGTTCACTCTCGTCGACGGGGGAGATGCGGACTTCGAGACGCGCCGGCATCGTGCTCTCCTGTTGCTGCATCTCCTCCAGGTCGGCGAACAGCTCGAACATCCGCCGGCCCACGAGCGTCGTGGAAATCGTCTGGGCACCCCACAGTCGCTCGGCGCTGGGGTTGGCTTCCAGCACTTCGCCTTCGGCGTCGGAGACGACCACGGCTTCTCCGAGCGCGGCCACCATGCGCTCGCTGTAGGCACGGGAGCGATCGAGGGCGGTGAGAGCGTTCTCGAGAGCGTTCTGGCGCGAGCGTGACTGTTCGAGGGCCCGGTTGAGCTGCTGAACCGCCCAGGTGACAATGACCCCGACCGTGACGACCACCAGCAGCTGAGTGGTGAATCGCGAAGACTCCAGCGGATGGTCCGAGTAGGTCCACTCGTCGTCGTACCCCCAGACGAAGGTGGCGACGATGACCAGGGCTCCGTAGACCGTTGCCGCGATGCCCGCCCGCGGACCGATCAACATCGCCGCCAGCACCGTGCCGAGCGCGAACAGTCCGGGGATGCTGACTTCGAGACCGCCCGCTTTGAACGATGCAATCGTGAAGGCCAGGAGGTTGGCGGCCACCACGAGGTAGCCGGTGAGATCGACGTAGCCGCGGCGATTCAGGGCCATCGCGATGAGCACGAGGGCCCAGACCGGCGGACCGACCACGACGTTGATCAGCATTCCCGGCGTGAACACGTAGACGACGCACATGCCCGCGATGAGGACGAAGCAGAACTGCAGCACGAAGTGGGCGATCCGCGCGCGCTGGGCGAGCTCCGGATCGTCCAGCTCTGGGGGCCGCAGCCAGTCCAACACAGCGAACTCCATCGGGGAATACACGAGGCGCGGTTCTACCACGGATGAACGGGGGGATGCCCCGTCCGATACGTTGTCCGTAGATGCGAGATCGCGGAGGCACGGTGTCGACGAGCCAGCGCGACGCCATCCGGGCATTCTGGACCTGGTGGGCAACGAACGAACAGCGGCTGGAGGACGACCTCCACGACGCATCGGCGTCCTGGATCCCGGAGCTCACCGCGCACGTCAAGGCGATCCACGCCGACCTCGACTGGGAGTTCGGGCCGGGCGTCCAGGCGCAGCATCATCTGTGTCTGTCGTCCCGCGGCGATCCCCGGGTTCGGGTGGCGGCGGAGCGTTGGCGTGCGGCGGGTCCCGGCGACGGAGAGACGTTCGAGTTCCACACGGCCCGTCAGCCGGTCGCCGACCCCAACGTGATGGTCGATCTGGGGGATGCCCGCTTCGCGTTCTCGGAGCTGCAGGTGCAGGTCGTGCCGGTCGAGCACCGGCATCGGTTCGACGTCACGGTGTACCACCCCGCCTTCGCGACGCTGCCGGAAGCCACGTCCGACCAACTCCTCTGGCTGGCGCTCGACAACCTCCTGGGAGAGGACGCGGTCGAGACCTGGCTCGGCGGGGTCGAGCGGGGAGCGGGTCCACCTCCCGAAGACGCCGTGTCTGTGGGGGAACTGCGGGATCTGGTCGCGAACGCCCGACAGCGATGGCCCGAGGAGACGGGCACCGTGCTCCAGGGAACGGACCCCGAGACCGGCCAGCCCGTGCTGTTCAACGCCAACCTCACGGCGAAGTACCTGGACCACTGGGCGTTCGACACGCTGTACTGCGTCCGCATCCCGTACCGTGAGCGCGAAGACGGGATGCCCATCGACCGAGCCGAGTACGACCGCGTCAGTGGCTTCGCCGAGCAGGCCGAGCAGCTCGAGAACGTGTTGTCCCTGTGCCGCCAGACCGGGCTCGGCGAACGGGTGGAGCACTACTACGTGCGGGGTGAGAACGCCCCAGCCCGCCGCGCGCTCGATGCACTCGTAGAGAGCTTCGATGGCCGCGTGGAGGTGACGGTGGCCTGGGATCCGGGCTGGCGCCGGATGCCGATCTGACCCAGGCTCTCAGTAGAAGACGAGGAGCTCGACGCGTCCGTGGAGATGCTGGGGAAGATGCCACTGCCGCAGGTCCTTCTCGAGGCACAGCGCGACGTCTTTGTCCGGGAGCGGGACCTGCAGGTTCTCGACCCGACCGTCGACCACCTCGAACTTGATCTTCTGCCGCGCGTCGCCCGGCGTGATGACCTGACCGCGTCGCAGATGGGACTGGCAGGCGGAGAGGGCTTCGAGCTCGGACTCCATCGTGGCCTCGATCGCCTGAGCGCCTCCGGCACCGTCGAACGTCCACGTGCGCACGCGCATGGAAGGGGTGGGGCCCTCGGCTTCGACTTCGGCCTGAGGAGGAGGCGCGGAGCTGCAGGCCGCGACGAGGGCGGAGAGCAGCGACAGGGAGTAGAGGGAGTGCTTCACGGGGAGCCGGATTGCTGAAGGGCATGCCGTGCGCCGGGAAATTCGCGGAAACACACGGTGGCCCGAAGATACCCGAAGCGGAGCCCCGTGTCGCGCAATCGTCGTATTTCCACGTGTCCGTGCGGGTTCTGCACGGCTCGGATCGACGGTCGTCTCGAAGGGCGGTGGTGCATCGGCACGACTGTGGGCAGGCGGAATCGGGGTGGAACACGCAGGCCACGCCAGGGGTTCCTGTACGCATGGAGTCGACGCGCACTGAGGCGGGATACTTTCCGAAACCTATTGACGAAAATGCAACGAAAAGTCCCGGCCGCTCTCTGGCGTCGTGCTCGCTCGTCCTCGTTGGCGCATGCATCGAAGATTTCCTTGCGAGGCCGCCGCCTTGGCGGGTCTTCGGAAACCCTTGACGGTGGATAACGTTGCGTGTACAATAAGAGAGTAATCCGCTGAACGGACACAAAGGAGACCGCCAATATGGAGCTGAAGCCGAATGACCTCGTCGTCGTCCCTGGACTGGGAGTAGGCACTGTCAAGAAGCCGCAGGAGCTGGAGCTGCGCAACACCACCGTGCGTGCATTCCCCGTAGACATGGGCGAGTCGGCCGGTATCTTCTGGATTCCCGAAGACCGGATCGATGGGCAGGGGCTGCGTCGCCCCATGGACGAGAAGACGGCTTCGCTGCTGATCGAGCGGATCGCCGAGGTCGAAGCGCCCAAGAAGCGCCGCAACTGGCGACAGCGTCAGAAGCGCTACCAGGAGGCCATCGCCAGCAACGACCCCGAAGCGCTGGCCGACATCGTGGGCGAGCTCGCGGCTGTCCGCTCCAAGAAGCGCAAGAAGAAGCAGACCCTGTCGTTCTCCGAGCGCCGCCTGTTCGAACGCGCGAAGGCGCTGCTGTTCGGCGAAATCGAAGCGGCTACCGGCAAGGCGCGCGCCGTGCTCGAGAAGACCAGCCTGGCGGCCCACGCCGCGTAGATTCCGCCGGCCCACCCTCGCAAGCGAGGGATGAACCGACCGAATCACTTCCAATGAATGTCTTGTCGCGTTCGGGTACCCCCGGAAAATGTGCTCGTTCCTCCGCGCATTTCGGGGGCACCGCTCTCTTGACCGTCAAGACATTCAGGGTCCAGTATCGCCTGTGTCGCACGTTCCGGGGTCCGTCCCAGACGCGACGTCGCAGGTATCCAGACGGCCGTTCCCGTCGCAGTCCGGTGCTCCACCGAGGAGCTCGCACGCGTCGGAGCGGCCGCTGCTGTCACAGTCCCAGACGTCCTTGCACGCGAGCTCGACGGTGTTCACGATGGCGCCGGCGAGGTGCGTCGCACGGAAGACCTCAGGACGTCCAGGGTGCGGCGTGAGGTCCCGTGTTTGGAGGAAATTGACGGATGCAGCCGTCACGGTCGGGAATCGTCCCATACAGAACTGCGTCCTGTCTCGATCCGAGGTCTGCTTCGATGTCGTCCCGCCCCCGCCGCCCAATCGTGTCCTCACCTGCAATCGGCCTCGTGTTCACGGGGCTGTTGGCGTATGTGGCCGCGAGCTGCACCGAAGAGGAGGTGGGGATCGATCCGCCGGAGTCCGCGCCCGAGACCCTCGCCGACCAGATGTCGATCGACGCGCTCACCGCACACCTCCAGGCCCTCGAAGACCTCGCCGATGCCAACGCCGGCAACCGGGCCAACCTCACCCAGGGCTACTTCGACAGCATCGACTACATCGAAGACGCGCTGACGGAAGCGGGGATTCCCGTCGAACGCGAGTCGTTCGAGATCCGCCGCTGGTCGCTCGACGGTTCCGAGCTGTCGGTCGACGCAGATCCGCTGGACCACGAGCCGCTGTACGGGTCCGGAGCGGGGTCGGCCACGGCAGAGGTCGTGCCGGTCGACGTCATCGTGCCGCCCGGCGCCGAGAACGCGTCCACCAGCGGCTGTGAGAGCGCCGACTTCACAGGCTTCCCGGCCGGCGCCATCGCCCTCGTTCAGCGCGGGAGCTGCACGTTCTCCACCAAGGCGCTGAACGCCGAAGCCGCGGGGGCGTCTGCGGTGATCGTGTTCAACGAGGGCCAGCCCGGTCGCACCGCCGTCCTCGAAGGCACCCTGGACGAAGCCCCGCTCATCCCGGTGGTCGGGGTGTCCTATGCAACCGGCGAATCGCTGCTCTCCGCGCCGGACGCCGATCCTGCGTTTGCGACCGTGAGCGTCGACAGCACCTCCCTCGTCGAGCTCGACGAGAACCTCCTGGCCACGCTCCCGGGGTCGGGTCACAGCGAAGACGGCGTCATCCTGCTCGGAGCGCATCTCGACTCGGTTCCCGAGGGGCCCGGCATCAACGACAACGGGTCCGGCTCGGCGTTCCTGCTGGAGCTGCTCCTCCAGGCACACGAGTCCGGCTTCGAGCCCGCGCACCCCGTTCAGTTCGCGTGGTGGGGCGCCGAGGAGATCGGTCTCGTGGGGTCGTATGCGTGGGCCTACGACGAACAGACCGGCCAGCCCGATGCGGCGAGGCTCGATGCCCTCGACGCCTACCTCAACTACGACATGATGGCGTCGTCGCGGGGCGACCGGTTCGTGTACGACGGCGATGGCAGCGCGGTCGACGACGGCGGGTCCAGCGCGGGCAGTGGGGCCATCGAGGCCGTGTACGCCGAGTGGTTCGACGACCGGGGCCTGAACACCCAGCCCGAGCCCATGTTCGTGCCGACCGACAGCTACTGGTTCGTGCTCGAGGGCGTCCCGACCGGCGGATTGTTCTCCGGAGCCTTCCAGTACGACCCCTGCTACCACCTGGCGTGCGACCGCCTCTCCGAGATCGACCCCGTGCTGTACGAGGAGCTCGCGAAGGCTGGTGCGCACACCCTCGAGGTGCTCGCGGAGCGGGAGGGGCCCGCGACGGCTCGGTTGGCCCCCCGGGTTCCGGTGTCCGATGCCGCCGATCGGCCACGTCCGATGGGGTGCCACGACCACGCGGTGTTCGATCGATGATCCCCGCGCTCGCGATGCTGGTCGCTGTGCTGCCTGGATGCCGAGCCCCCGAGGTCGAGTCGCCCGCGACGGTTCCGGTCGACGACACTGCGGCCGACGACACCGCGACGGTTCCGCTCCCCGAGCTGGAGAGTGGCTGCACGATGGACGACGACCACCGCATCTGTCCGTACGAGACGGTGCGGTTGTCCACCGGCATCGCTCGCCGCGACGTGCACTTCGCGGTGCCCGACTCCGAGGCCGTGCCGCCGGACGGATGGCCGGTCGTCCTGCTGTTCCAGGGGTCGTTGTTCAGCGGCGAGAGCTTCTGGGAGGCCCGTCCAGGCGCGCCGTTCGGAGGGTGGGAGCAGCCCGCCATCGTCGATGCGCTGCTCTCGGCCGGCTTCGCCGTGATCACGCCCGAGGCGCAGTTCGATGGCGCGACGTTCTGGAACACGAACGTCTGGCCGTACTCCTTCGCCTGGACCACCAGCCCCGACCACCGGCTGATGCAGGCCATCTTCGCGGGGCTGGACGACGGCACGTTCGGCGAGGTCGACCCCGACACCCTCTACGCAGCCGGGATCTCCAGCGGGGGCTACATGACCAGCCGGATGGCCAAGTCCTACTCCGGCCGGTTCCGCGCGCTCGGCATCCACAGCGCCAGCTGGGCCACGTGTGGCGGCCCGCTGTGCGTGCTGCCCGACACCCTGCCGGCCGACCATCCGCCCACCCTCTTCCTGCACGGCGAAGACGACTCCATCGTGCCGCTGTCGACGATGGAATCGTACGCCGATCTGCTCGAGGCCCAGGGGTTCGAGACCGAGCAGGTGGTCGAGGCCGGGGTGGGGCACGCCTGGCTCGAGGTCACGCCCGAGACCCTCACGGCCTGGTTCGCGTCCCACTGAACGCGCCTGTCGTCACGCGGCGGAGGCCTGCAGCTCGGGATGAGCGACGACGTCGCGGCCTGCGAAGCGCACTTCGACGTGCAGGGCGTACGACACCAGGGTGAACGCGAGCAGGAGCAGCGGTGCGAACACCTCTCCGAACCCGTCACCAACGGCGATGTGCGTGGCCGCCGCACCGGTGAGCGTGAAGAACAGCCCCGCGTAGGCCCACTGCTTGACGCGGGCGAAGCCCGGAATCAGCAGCCCTGGAGCGACCAGGAGCTTCCAGGTACCGAGGATCCACACGAAGTGCACCGGGAATCCGAGGTGGTCCACCATCGCTTCGTTCATCGCGCCGGACAGATATCCGAAGCCACTTCCGAGCATGGCGAGGGAGACGAGGCCGGTCGTGGCCCAGTAGGTGATGGTCTTGGCATCCATTGAAAACCTCCTTTCGGGCTGTCGCATCGAGCGATGCAGTCCCTTGGTTCATCTGACGTCCTCAATGTAGGCTTCACCGCACATGTTCGGAAGACCGTCGGATTGGCATCATCCGACAGGATTCCGATCAGATGGGAGAGGCGTCTCATCACGAGTCCGCGGGAGTTACGCTGGAACCGTGATGTCCGTCCGTCTCATCCCGTTCGCCCTGCTGCTGTCTGCGCCCGTCTGCGCCCTGGCCGTGCCCCCCGCACCCGACGACGCCGCAGCCCTCGCGTTCGAGAAGCGGATGGAGCGTATGGCCTCGGTCATCGCCGACATGAAGGACTGCACGTTCACCTTTCGCAGTCAGGAGTACGTGGGCGGGTCGACCACCGACTGGAGCGTGGCCCAGGTCAAGTTCCGCGTCGAAGACGACGTCTACATGAAGTTCACCGAGGGCCCCAACGCCGGTCGGGAGCTGCTGTACCGCGGCGAAGACTGGAACGACGGCCGGATGAAGGTCGACCCCGGCCGATTTTTGCCGGTGCTCAGCCTGCATCCCGAAGGGCGCCTCGCCAAGCGGGGCAACCGGCACACCGTCCGCGACCTGCCGATTCCCCGCTTGGGGGCGAAGATCGTCCGCGACGCCATCAAGGTGCGCGACCACGCCACCTGGAAGCCCGACGTGAAGGATCTGGGTACCGAGACCATCGGTGGACGGTCTGCACAGTGCTTCGAGAGCCAGCTGCCCAAGGACGAGGACCCCGCACTCTACGCCTACAAGGTGCGGATCTGCCTGGACGAAGCGTCTGGCCTGCCCTCGAGGATGCGCGTGTGGGACCGGGAGGACGGCGAGATGCGCCTGGTCGAGGCCTACGACTACGAACAGCTCGAGGTCGATGCCGGCCTGACCGACGCGGACTTCGACCCGGATACGTACGGCCTGTGAGCGCTGGTTCCTGACCGCCGATCGCTGACCGCTCCGTCGGTGCAACCGTGCCGGCTAGTCCTGGAATCAGCACCCGCGGGGAGCGTTCAGCCGTCAGCCATCTGTCATCAGCTTTCAAACTCGACAATCACTGAAAGGACTCATGGGTGGCGTGGTCGAGCCGCAGCGTTCAGGTGGATGCGTTCGGCCTGTCGGCGACGTCGATAACCGAGGCTGAACGCTGAGAGCTGACGGTTGACCGCTCCCGATGCGCTTGATCAGGGGCTAGTTGTTGCAGCCGCCGCCGCTCTGATCGCAGGTGAACAGCACCGAGTAGTAGCAGGACGTCGCGTCTTCGTCGTAGAGCGCGTCGAGCTCCGTCACGTCACAGCCGTAGTCGTTCACCTGCACGTCCTGGAGGGTGAGGTCGGCTGCATCGGGACACGGCTCGTCGTCCGCGCGCGCGTAGACGGCGTCCGGGTTGGCGACGTCGGTCAGCGCCACGTTCGGGACCGTGAGGACGACGGTGCCCGCGACAAAGAGGGCGGCCAGGGAACGGACGCGCTTCGCGGTGGGGTGGGTGGTCGTCATGTCGGGTCCTCCGTCCGTGCCGTGAGCTTCCGTCGAAGACAGTAGACGATGGTTCGGCCGGTGTGGGACGCTTTGCCCATGAAGATGTCGGGGATGCTCGTCAGGCTGGGCCTGTTCACGATGTGGGTGGGCTGCACGGCCGGTGCAGTGGACCCCGATCCCACGCCCCTCGGTGAAGACGCCGTGTGCGACGTGCTGTTCGGGCTCCCAGCCGAGAACACCGGGCTGTCCGACGGAGCGTGCGCGCCGGTGATCCAGGTGGATGGCGAGGTGCTGTTCGAAGCGCAGTCCGTCACCGATGCGATGCTGGACGACTGGCGGGCTGCGACGCATCTCGATCCGCTGGACGCGCTCCCGACCGACCCGTACCTCGCCCCCGATGCCGTGCTGGCCGATGTCGCGCCGGAAGGGAGTGTGTGTGCAATCCACCGTGAGGAGGGCGGCTACCGACTGCAGACGCACGCCAGCGTGGAGGTCGCGCGCGATGCCGGGGGTCGGATCACCCATGGTGGAGGGTGTGGCCGCTGCTCGTCGCTGCAGGATCTGGCGGTGTACGCAGGCACCCCGGACCTCACCACGCCGGTCCGCGAGTGCGGCATCGAGGGGTTCGTGACCGGCCACGAGGGCAACGTCGCCTGCCTGGAGGCGCTGGGTTTCAGCCCCGCCTGTGCCGACATCTGGGCCCGCAACACCGCGTACACCCGCGAAGTCTGCCTGGATGTGTGCCTCGAGCTGTTGGGGGCGCCGTACCACGACGACGATGGCGACCCCAACGCGTGCATCCAGTGCGACGAGGACCTGTCGGGCCCCGTGTTCAAGGCCGTGGCGGGGCGCACACGTCGCAACTCGGGGTTGCCGACCGCGTTGTGCCGACCGTGCGGCAGCGTGTGGCGGATCGAGCACTGACAAAAAACAGAACTTCTGTTCTAGCGATGAAAACTTCGTCTTCGCGAGACTGAACCGCAGCGATCGGAATGTGCGGCGGTTGCGCACAGAGAGGCCGTGCTGGCCTTTGTTGCAGCGCGTTGCAGCGGGGTCGGCGGCCCGCAGACCGAGATTACGCATTGGATGTCGGAACGGCGGAGTCCCTCTGGATGCCCACCGACGCGGCTTCTGCACAGCCGTCGTCCGCTCGCTCTATCGCGTCCGTTTCCAGTTCCCGTTTGCGTTCGTCCAGGAGGACCCTTTGCGTTTCCCCATGTCCATCTCCGTCCGTGTTCTTCCCTTCGTCGTCCTCGGCGCCGCTCTCGTGGGCTGTGGTCCGCAGAGAAACTCCGATGCCAGCTTCGCGGATGCCGACGAACAGTCCATCGTGGGTGGCGAAGATGCTCCGTTCGGCGCCCATCCTCACCAGATCTCGCTGCAGACGCGGAGCGGCTTCCACTACTGCGGGGGCTCGCTCATCGGAGAGGAGTGGGTGCTCACGGCCGCACACTGTGTCGATGGGGACTCCGCGAGTCAGATGCGCGTCGAGATGGGCATGAACAGCCTGTCGGCGGGCGGCGACCTGTTCGACGTGTCCGAAGTCATCGTGCATCCGGGCTACGTCGGCAGCACGAACGACAACGACATCGCGCTCCTGCGCCTCTCCCGGTCGGCCGCAGCCCATACGCCCATCGCGCTGGTGGACGACGACGGGCTCGCCGCGCCGGGCACGATGGCGACGGTCACCGGCTGGGGAGCCCTGTCCAGCGGGGGATTCTCGCCCGATGCCCTCCAGCAGGTCGATGTTCCGGTGCTCTCCAACGTCACCTGTGACGACGCCTACCCCTTCGAGGACATCACGGACGGGATGATCTGTGCGGGCTTCCTCGGTCAGGGCGGGTTCGACAGCTGCCAGGGCGACAGTGGGGGCCCGATGATCGTCGACGCCGGCTCCGACGACGCGCTCGTAGGGGTCGTGAGCTGGGGCTACGGCTGCGCGGATCCCGACCACCCCGGCGTCTACGCCCGGGTGTCCAACTACACCGACTGGGTCGCTTCCTTCGTGCCGGACGTCGTGCTGGCGACCGCAGATGGCACCGTCGACCCCGATCCGGATCCCGACCCCGACCCCGATCCCGACCCTACCGACGACCATGGCGACACCCCCGGTGATGGCACCGTCGTGACCGCTACGGATGGCGTGGTCACCGCCGCTGGAACGCTGACTGCCGGAGACGTCGACTACTTCCTGGTCGACACCTTCGGGCTCGACGAGGTCACCATCGAGACCACGGGGTCCACGGACACCTACGGGACGATCACAGACTTCGACGGCTTCTTCGTGGCCGAGAGCGACGACGACGGCGAGGGGCTGAACTTCTCCGTGACGTTCGACGCCGACGAGGACGCCTACGTGGTCGAGGTCCGCGGCTACAGCGACGCCACGGTGGGCGACTACACCGTGCAGGTGACCGGCTCCATCGACGACGGCGGCAACGGCAACGGCAACGGGGGCGGAGACGACCACGGTGACACGACCGCCGATGCCACGGGCGTGACCATGGACGTGACCGTCTCCAACCAGACCGACACCGTCCCGGGCGTGTTGGACGCAGGGGACGTGGACGTCTTCGAGCTGAACCTCGTGGACGGCTGGGACCTTCCCATCCAGCTCACCGCCGGTACCAGCGGGTCGACCGACACCGTGGGCACCCTCACCGACGCAGCAGGCAACGTCATCGCCACCAACGACGACACCAACGGTCTGAACTTCCAGGTAGAAGCCCTGCTCGAGCCGGGTGTGTACTACCTGACCGTCGAGGGATGGTCGGACTTCACGGCCGGCGACTACACGCTGGACCTGTCCGCCGAGTGGACCAGCCCGTGAGTGATGAGTGGGGATGAATGAATCGGGCGGTGTTGCGTCCGATGAGCCCGGACGCGCGCCTACTCTGTGAAATCCCGTTCACATTTCGAACCCGAACCCGCGGACGCGTGTCACACCAAGTACATCAGGTACGTCACACCGTCAGGAACCATCATGACTCCTCGCATCCTCCCCCGCAGCCTCGCCGCCAGCACCCTCCTGCTGTGCTTCGCTTGCAACGAGCCCGCCTCGTCGAGCGATCTCGCGGGTCCGCCCGCTCCCAGCCCGGTCACCACGGCCCCTGCCGAGATCCCGGTCGGTTCGGAGTTCGAGTACGCGCCGCGCAGCGAGGAGATCATCGAAGAAGCTGCAATTCCCGCTCGGGTGGCACCGATGGTTCCGCCCCCGAATCCCGAGGATCTCAAGGCCATCCGGACCACCGTGTCGCGGTACGCCGGGCAGGCGAAGTACTGCTACGAGACCGAGCTCCGGGCCGATCCCGACCTCGAGGGCACCGTGGAGCTCCAGTGGGCGCTGTCGGGCGGCCGCGCGAAGAACATCCGGCTCGTCCGGGATGGAGTGGGCAGCGACCAGCTCGTGCAGTGCCTGGTGGGCAAGGTCGGCAGGTGGAACTTCCCAGAAGGCCTGCAGGGCAGCGTCACCTGGCCGTTCCGGTTTCGTCCCGAGCCCGGCTGAGGCTACCTACTCGCAGGCGTCCCAGGTGCGCTCGGAGATCAGGCCCCCGCCCGTGTTGTAGCGGCGCTCGACCTGCGGGATGCCCGCGGCGTCCACCTCGCGCTCGAAGATCAGCTCGGGGTCGTCCAGGCTTCCGCTGTCGTCCTCGTCCTGACCCCTGCGCACCAACACCAGGCCGGGCAGGTCGATCTCGCGGTCCAGCACGGGCCAGTCGAGCTCCGAGGGCGTGAACCCGCGGATCTCCCGCACGACCGTCCCCACGTCGAACACCTGCGTCACCCGGGCGGTGTCGCCCTCCCATTCCCACGTCTCGTCCCAGATCCCGAACGGAGTCTCGTTGTGCGTGCTCACCAGCCGGTCATCCTCCCAGACGTAGTCGTGCAGACTCTCGAGAACGTTGTCGGGCTGGGTCGCGATCTGTCGTCCGACCGGCCTGCCCGATCCGTCGTAGTCGAGGAGCGTGCGACGGGTGACGCCACTCTGGTCGGGGGAGCCGTCGAAGTCCTCCACCACCCACAGGCCCTCGCGGTACGTGTGCTCCGCACTGCCGATGGGCGGGTTGTCGGCGGCGAAGAACTGGGTCTCGCTCCGCAGGCGACCGTTTCGGACGTCGCGCTCGACGATCAGCTGGACCTCACCGTCGGCGGTGCGGGAGGTGATGCAGTGGTCGCCGAACCGGCCCGTGGGCGTGCTGCAGCCCGGCCCCAGGAGCAGGACTGCGAGAAACGAGCCGGCGAGCGGCGTCATGGGGTCTCCCTGGAGCGGCGATGGGTGGACGGTACCATGCGGACAGCCTGCGGTTGCCGGGCTACACTGCCGCACTTGCTTGTTTTGAGTTGTAGAGGGAGGAGTCGAGTGACGTCACGGCACTCGAAGGCTCCCGTCAATTGTTGATGGGAGTCCACGTGCGTTCTACGGGAATGCAGCTGGGGCCGTACGCCCTCGAGCGGTCGCTCGGCGAAGGGTCCGTGAGTCGGGTCTACCGCGCGAGACGCCTGACAGACGGGGCGATTCGCGCGATCAAGGTCCTGAAGGACGACGAGCCGCGGCTCATCGAGCGGTCGCTTCAGGAAGCGCGCGTGCTGGCGGGGCTCACGCACGCCAACGTCGCGGGCGTGCACGACGTGTTGTCGGGGCCCGACGGCTTCGGGCTCGTGATGGACTACGTCGACGGCGGATCGCTGGAGGACCTCGTCGCGATGGGGCCCCTCACGCTCCCTCAGGTCGATCACCTGGTGCTCGGCGTGCTGCGCGGTGTTCGGGCGGTCCATCAGCACCGGCTCGTCCACCGCGACCTCAAGCCGGCCAACATCCTCCTGGCGGTGGAGGGGTCCACGCTCGTTCCCAAGCTGGCGGACTTCGGGCTCGCCAAGGTTCCGGGCGTCGCCGGACATCACGGGCCGCGGACCTTCACCGGCGTCACCATGGGGAGCCCCGCATACATGGCGCCCGAGCAGTACGAGGACGCGGGAGACGTCACGGCGGCCACGGACATCTTCGCCTGTGGGGCGGTGTTCTTCGAGCTGCTGACCGGGCGACGAGCGTACGGCGCGCCCGATGCCGTCGGGTGCTATCGCGACATGCTCAAGGAGCAGCGACCTGCGCTTCCGACCGGGACCCCCCGCCGCATCCGGCGAGCCCTCACGGAAGCGTTGCGTCCGAATCCGGCGGATCGACCCCAGAGCGCCGATGCGTTCCTGAGCATGTGGTTCGACGAGTCCACCTCGCCGGGCCCGGTGACCTTCCCCGAAGACGTGCTGGCCCGGTTGATCACCACCGGTCGTGGCGTCCCGACCCTGGAGCCGCCGGAAGATCGCGTCGGCTGGCCGTCCGCGACGATTCCACTGGTGCTGGCGAGTGCGCTGCTGGCGCTCGGGTTCGGGGTGCTGGCGGGGGGGCTCGCACTGCTCGTGGCGGCCGTGGCGCTCTGACGGCCTGTCGTCGGGTTGGTCATGCGATGTCGCGGGACGTCAGGCTCGTGACGAAACGTCGAACGGGTCTCGCCAGCGACAGGTGCGCTGCCGTGCGTAGTGGCCCGGATACGCCGGACTACACGGGGCGATTGGAGGGTTGTGCTGCGGCCCCGCTGGTCTGGTCCGGGGATTGCAGAGAGGGGCAGGGAGGTACCGGAGGCCCCCGCCATGCGTATTCAACTCGTCACCTGGCTCGTGATCCTGTGGACAATGTCCATCGGGGGAGTCGCCTGGGGGCAGGATCTGCCGTCTCCGCCCCAACCGGCGGTCCACACCGAGTACACCGACGATGGAATCCGCATCGTGCCCGACCGCCAGGTGCCGGTGGATGCGTCGGAGGCCGAGCGACTGATGCTCGAGTTCGGGGACACCACGCTCTACGACCTGACGCTGTTCTTCTCCGACGTCCTGCGCAGGAACATGCTGCTCTCGGACGATGCGCCTCTGAAGGCGAAGAAGGTCACGCTCATCGGCCACGAGACCATGACCCTCGACGCGGCGTGGGAGGCCTACCTGTCCGCGCTTCGTGCCCACGGCTTCACGACGTCGGTGGTGGGCGAGCTGGTGACGATCGTGCCGTCCACCGAGGCCAGCAGCCGGTCGGAAGAGGTGCGAGCCGGGCCTCCCGAACTCGGGGGAGAGCGGATCATCACGCAGCTGCTGCCGGTGGCGAACGGTCAGGTGTCAGACCTCCTGCCCATCGTGAAACCGCTGCTCTCCGAAGATGCTGAGGTCATCGCGTACGCACCGGCCAACACGCTCATCGTGACCGACTCCGCGAACAACGTGCTCAAGATCGCGGACCTGGTAGCGGAGCTCGCGGTCGCCGCGCCGACGACGGAGCTGAAGCTCTACCCGCTGGACTTCGCCCAGGCCGAGGAGGTCAAGGCAGTCATCGTCGCGCTCTACCCCGAGGTGGAGAAGGGGAGTGGTCGAGCGAGCTCGTCTCGGGGCGCCCGGTCGAGCCGCAGGGGGCGGCGCACGGCCCCGGAACCCGAACCGACCACGGCTGGGAGCCGGGCCCGACACATCACGACGATCATCGAGCACGAGCGGACCAACGCGTTGCTGGTCCTCGCGAACGCAGATGGACACGCAGCCGTGCAGGAGATCATCGAGCAGCTGGACGTGGACCATCGCGTGGGCCGCTCGACGCTGCACGTCCTCCGGCTCACCTACGCGCTCGCCGAAGAGGTCCAGACCGTGTTGGCGGAGCTGCAGCAGAGCGGCACGTCGGACAGCTCGACGCGGACGGGCCGGAATGGACGTCGCCCGACCGGGCGCGCCGCTGTCCCGGCCGATGCGTCGCCCGACCTCGCTCGTGCGCTCGACAACGGGGCTCGCATCGCCTCGGACCCGGCCACGAACTCTCTCGCCATCCTCGCGGAGCCCGAGGACTTCCGAGCCATCGCCGATCTCGTGGCCGAGCTGGACGTCGCGCGGCGGCAGGTGTTCGTCGACGCTGTCTTCGTCGATCTGACGCGCACCGACGGCAAGGAGGCCTCGCTGTCGGCACACCTCCTCGGAAACGAGTCCAACCCGGCGTACGTGAGCTCCCAGACCGACTCGTCGGGGTCGGGGTCGTTCAGCGTCTCCACCGACCTGCTCTCAGGCCTCGCTGCGGGCGTGTTCGGACCGCTGGTGTCGGTCATCGGCGCCGATGGCTCCGCCCTCGAGGTCCCGGTGTTCGGAATCGCGCTCAAGGCACTTCAGACGGACAGCAACGTCCACGTGATGGGAAATCCCGCTCTGCTGGCCATCGACCACCAGGAGGCCACGCTGACCGTTGGGCGGAAGATCCCGTTCCCCGTGAGCAGCACGCTCTCGGCGTTCGGGTCCCCGGTTCTGACCTACGACCGGATCGACGTCGCGACCGAGCTGAAGGTGACCCCGCACATCAACGACGAGACCCTCGTGACCCTGGACGTCTCGCTGGTGGTCGACGAGGTCGAGAGCGGGTCCAGCGAGACGGATCTGGATGGGGGCCCCGTCACGTCGGGTCGGAGCGTCGAGTCGAAGGTGATGGTGGAGGACGGTCAGACCGTGATCATCGCGGGCGTGACGAGCACGAAGCTCGAGACCAGTCGAACGAAGGTGCCAGTCCTTGGGGACATCCCGCTGCTCGGCCTGCTGTTTCGAGGAAAGCGGACGGAGTCTCGCAACTCCAACCTCCTGGTCTTCCTCACGCCGTACATCGTCGAGACCCCGGCGGACGTGCTGCGCGTGCGACGCATCAAGGAGGCCCAGCGACAGGAGTTCGTCCGTCGATTCCAGGGGAAAGACGGGCAAGCCTGGCTCTCGGAGCTGAAGGGGTTGCTCGAAGAAGCCTACGACCCGCCGGCTCCAGACCCTATGTGAACACGCAGAAACAGCGGGTCTCCAGGCTCTCCCGTGGCTGGCTGTCGGCTGGAGTGCGCGGATCTGCGAACGCGGTGTGGGGCGTGGACCGCGCCCGGCCCGGATCGGTGTCGAAGGTCTTGATCAGCAGGGCTTCGTCCGGTCGCAGTCTGTCGAAGCGGACCCAGCGTTGTCGCTCTTCGAACTTGACGAACTGGACTTCACCGCGTCGTCCGTCGGGGCTCTTCCGCTCGACGTCCACGCGCGCGGCGGGGGAGCAGGTTCGCGCATCGCACAGGGCCAGGGGCATGGTCTCGACCGGCCCGGCGATGCTCCGCCACACGTTGACGATGGCGAACCGGTTTCGGCGTACGGCCGCGAGTCGTTCGGGCTCGTCGGCGAGATGCAGGGCCAGGCGATTCGGACCCGACCAGGCGGTGTAGTCGTTGTGGACCGTGGCCGAGGGCTCCCGGCTCGCGTGGGCGGACCGGACCGTGGGGCTCGCGGAGCGCCTCGTGTGATCGAAGACCAGGACGTCGTCTGCACCCGTGTGGTGCTTCAACAGCTCGACGACGTGGGGCTCGTAGTGCCGTCGGAGTGCGGAATCGTCGTACCAGTCGAGTCCGTTGCGGCCCTCGAACGCGTGGGGAACGGCCGCGAAGCCCTCGACGTCGAGGTCGAATCGCCCCGCCCGTCCATCCTCGATCGAGACGTCCACCGCGGTGAAGCGTCCCTCGTGGACCCCGACCGCACCGCCCCCGACCGATGCCGTGTAGACCGCGTGCTCGGCGTCGGGTGCCAGGAAGGTCAGCGTCGCCCGGACAGCGCTCACAGGCCGCAGGGTTCGACGATTCCCGACGCGTTCATGCGGATGGTCTCGGGGACCGACACGTCGAGGAACAGGCACGACTCCACGCCGTCTGCGCAGGGGATGCAGGTGTCTCCGGCCAGGTCTGCGAGCTCGCACGTGGCGCCTTCTCCACCCAGCAGGAGATCGAACGGGCGGGTGTCGATGCGCCCGGTGAACGTGACGTCGAGCAGCTGCTGATCGGCGGTGAACCGCCCGCCGAACTCGAGGTTGTCGACCAGGATCTCGAAGGTTCCATCGGGCCCTTCGACCGGGATGGCGAGGACCGCGGCATCGGTGGAGAACAGGGGAGTGGTGGTGAAGTCCGCGAACAGGGTGACGACCGACGGACACTCGGGGTCGCCATCGGGCCAGCCCGCCGTCATCGCGGCTTCGAACGCGGCGTCGTCGGGCACGTTGGTGATCTCGAACAGGAAGTTCTCGAACTCGACGAAGGGCGTGAACGCGGCCGAGGACTGGGGCTCGTTCCACACCAGCTCGTCGAACGGCATCGCGTAGGTGTTGAAGGCCTCCACGGTGACCGGCGGGGGAGCGGTGGTGAAGCTCGAGGTGGACACCACGCCGCACACCTCGACCGTGAGGTCGTACGTCCGCTCGTAGTCCAGGGGCTCGTTCGGGATCAGCGCGGCAGTGAGGCCGTTCGGAGCGATGTTGAGCGAGCTGTCGGCGCCTTCGATCGCGGCGGTGACCTCGCGCGCGGGGGCCGAGAACCGGAGCTCGATGGCCTGGTTGGCCGGCACGTCCACGGCGCCGTCCTCTGGGGTGATGCCCGTGAGCGTGGCGATGCAGTCGGACGCACCGGTGGGCGTGTCGGTCTCGATGGGCTCGGTCTGGTCGACACATGCGGTGGCCAGGAGGAGCACGAGGACGGTGCTTCGGGTCATGAGAACTCCATTCAGGCCCACTGTATCGGATGATTCCCGGGTCGGCTGCGCTGACCGCTACAGCACGCCCGCCAGCTGCCCCCGCGTCGCGACGGTCGGAATCGGCACTTCCAGCACGTCGTCCGCCGCCAGGATGTGGTTGGCCGCCAGGCGTCCGCTCGCGACCGCCGCCTCCATCAGGAACGCGGGGAACGGCAGCTTCACGTGGTCGCCCGCCACGAACAGGTTGTCGACGTCTGTGTCGACCGTCGGACGACGCGCGAAGTCGCCGGGGGCGAAGCGGCTGAAGTTGGACTGCGTCATCGCCTCTTCGTGCACGATGCGGGCGCCCTCGAGCTCGGGGAAGACCTCCAGCAGCTCTTCGAGCAGGGCATCGCGGTAGCTGGACAGGGACCCCTGGCGCTCCGGCGGGATCGCGTAGGCGTGGGTCTCGACGATGGAGCCGCCGGTCTGGCTGGCCCACCGCTGTGCGGCCTCCTGAAACGACGAATAGGCCGCGAGCCCATCGGTCCACTCGAACCCGGCGACCGTGTAGAACGCCGGATGAGAGGGGTCGATCGGACGGTCGAACCAGAACCGCACGACGCTGTAGGGGTCGGCTTCGCCCGAGGCCGCGGCAGCCCCGGCCAGACGGGGGGCGTGGGTGGTCAGGTCGCTCGCCGACGAGAGCGCCTGCAGCCCGCGTACCTCGGTGGCCAGCACGACTGCATCGCCCCGAACCAGGGTCTCGGTGGTTCCGGCCCGGCCCCGCAGGACCAGCCCCTCGGCTTCGAGAACGACGTCGAGCGGCTCGAGCGGACGGGGAGGAGGCCCCGCGATGGGGCGCCCGTCGCGGTCGTACTGCCCTGCATGACACGGGCAGCGGAAGCCGGCCCCGTCGATTCCCACCGGACACCCCATGTGCGTGCAGCGCAGCGATCGGGCTTCGAAGCCCGTCGCATGGCGGGTCGAGCGACGGAGCACGGCTTCGGGCCCGACCAGGACCCATCCCTCGTCCGGGAAGGCGGCCAGGGACTCGGCGGGAACGTGGACGTCGTCCTGTGCGGCTGCTCCCCCGATCACCGCCCCGATCGCGCGTCCATCCTCGAAGGCGACGCGCCGCACGGGGGTGTTCAGGTGGATGGTCACCCCCAGGGACTCGAGGTGGGCTCGAAGGGGGTCGAGGATCGACAGATGCACGCCGCGGCCCAGGGCCGAGAAGCCCAGCCCCTCGGGGTTTCCGAGCATGTAGAAGTGGAAGAAGCGCACGGCCTCGGCCGCCGAGAAGCCCTCGAGGCTGTTCATCGACGCCTGGCCGAACGGCCGGAGGACGAGATCTGCGAAGCGCCCGTCCAGACCGGACTCCGCGATGAACTCCTCGGTGCTCGCCGCGTCCCAGCGAGCGAAGGTCTCGACGGGGTCGTACGCGAGCAGCTCGCGCATGCCGGGTCGGTCGCCGGACACGTCTTCGAGGGTCAGGCCCGGCGAGCGCGCGACGATCTCGAGCAGATCGAAGGGGAAGGGCAGGGCAGCGCGACCGAACGGCTCGGCGGGCTGATCCCGGTAGAGCACCGTGTAGCCGTCCTGGGGCACGAGGTCCTGGGTGGCTCCGGCGTCGTCGAGGAGTGCGAGCAGGTTGTAGTACTGCTTGAAGAAGCCGTGGAACCCGTGCTCCATGGGCATCTCGAGGCCTGCCGTGCCCCCGGTTCCGCCCACCTGGATGGGCCAGCCGGCCAGCTTGCCGCCCAGCCGGTCGGACTGCTCGAACAGCTCGACGGCGTAGCCCTTCCTCGCCAGGCATGCGGCGGTGGAGATGCCCGCGAGGCCCCCGCCGATGACCACGACACGGCGGGCCCCATCGGGTTCGGTGCGGGTCCCCGTCCCGACGGCTGGATGGACCTCGGACCGGGGCTGCAACCCCGCGACGCCACCGAGCAGGCCGGCCGTCCCGAGTGCACCCGTGGCCATGCCCATCTGCAGCAAGCGTCTGCGGTTCATGGTCCTCCCAGGGGCTCGGCCGGGTCGCGCGCGGTCGATGCGACATCGGAGCACCCGTGGATAACCGGCTCGCGGTGCTCCCAGCACGGTCCTGCGCTATCAGTCGGCACGTCTACAGACTGCGAGGAACACGGAATGGCGGCTCGGGCGATCGTCATCGGATCGGGGCCAGGAGGCCTGGGGGCTGCGTTGCGACTCCGCGCACTCGGCTTCGACGTCGAGGTGCTGGAGCGCCGATCCGTGCTGGGCGGGAAGATCCACCGGGTGAGTCACGACGGCTACCACTTCGACGCCGGCCCGTCGTTTCTGACCCAGCCCGACCGATTGAGGGCCTTGTTCGAGCTGTTCGACGAGGACCTGGACGACGCCCTGACGATCCGCGACGTGGACCCCTCGGTGTACTACCGCTGGATGGATGGCACCACCTGCACCACCCCGCGCGACCGCGAGGCGCTCGTGGAGCAGCTGGCCTCGCTCGGCGACGACGGGGTCGAGTCGTCGGAACTGGCTGCGCGCCTGCACAGGTACCTCGACGAGATCGCCCGTCAGTACGACTCGGTTGCAGCCCCGTTCGTCGACGAGGACGTCGGACGCGCCTCGTTCTGGCTGCACCCCCGCACCCTGGTCCGTCTGACCGGCTCCATCGGCATGCTCGGCCGCACGTTCGAGGGCTACAACCGGTCCTGGTTCCCCGACGTGCCCAAGCTCGTCCAGCTGCTGTCCCGCTACGCCACCTACGCGGGCAACGACCCCTTCCAGTGTCCGGCCTTCCTGTCGTCCATCGGCGACGTCGAGCTGCGCCAGGGCATCTTCTACCCGACGGACGGCCTGCGAGCGGTTCCCGAAGCGCTGGTGGCGCTGGGCGAGCGACACGGGGTGCGGTTCTCGACCGATGCCGAGGTCACGGGCATCCGGCACGACGGCCAGCGGGTGTCCGCGGTCGAGGTCGCCGGGAGCCCGGTCGAGGCGGACGTGGTGGTGAGCGGCATCGATCCCCAGCACGTCGCTCCCTGGCTCGATCGGCCCCGGTCCACCGTTCCCCGTGCCCTGTCCGCGCTCATCTGGTTCTGGGGAGTGGATGCGGTCGAGGGCATCGGGTTGCACAACATCGTGTTCGCGAACGACTACCGGGCGGAGTTCGGGCATCTGGCCGACGACGACATGGGCGACGACCCCACCATCTACATCAACTGCTCGTCGGTGATGGACCCCTCCCATGCCCCCGAGGGCAAGCAGAACTGGTTCGTGATGCTCAACGCGCCCGCGGATGCCGGCCAGGACTGGGTGGCGCTCCGACAGCGCCTGGAGCCGGTGGTGAAGGCGCGTCTCGAGGAGGCGTACGGCCAATCCATTCGTATCCACAGTGCTTCTGGCTATGCACCGCCCGATATCGCCCGCACCAGCGGGGCGTTCCAGGGGGCCATCTACGGGCCGGCGGGCAACCGGATGCTCGATCTGTTCCGGAAGCAACCGCCGCGGGATTCGCAGCTGTCGAACCTGTTCTACTGCGGAGGGAGCTCGCATCCCGGGGGAGGAATCCCGATGTGTCTGTCGAGTGCGCATCTGGCGGTGAAGGCGCTGACGAAGGCGGGGTTCGAGGCGTGAACGGGGCGAGACTCAGAAGATCGGGAACTCCCCCGGAAGCCCCCACTGCCTCGCCCGCCGCGCCATCTCGCGGTCGCCCGTCCGCCTTGCGTACGCGAACCACGCCGCGGACTGCACTGCGGGAGGCGCGCCAGCAAGAGCGGCTTCGAGGCTCTCGACGTCCGTGCGCGCGTTCTCGACCAGGAAGTCGGCCGTGTGGGAGATGAAGGTGCGCAGGGGAGCCAGCGCGCTCGTGGCCAGCTGGTCGTCGCCGTGCATCGAGTGCAGGTCCCACAGGAAGACCGCATAGGCGGGGTCGTCGATCGTGGACTCCGGCAGTGGGGTCCAGGACTTCTCGGTGTTCGTGGCGCCCTTCGACAACGCGAGCATCAGCTCCATGCCCGCACCCTCGGCGTTGGCCTGGCGCAGGGCATCGATGTCGCCCGCAGCCAGGGCGAGCTCTCCGAGCAACGCGGGCCGCATCATGGCACCGAACTCCCCGCCCGTGCCGTCGGCGAAGGTGGCTTCGACGACCTGCTGGGCGGACTCCAGGCTCGACGGGTTCTGCTCGACGCTGGCGAGCAGCTCGTAGGTGACGGCGGCTTCCTGGTTGAGCTCCGCGAAGGCGGCCGGCTCGGCGTCGCGGTAGCGCAGGACGTGGGCGAGCAGGGTCTTCGCGTCGGACTGCAGCTCGGGGCTGTCGGACTCCATCGCCTTGCGCACCGCGGCCTCGACCTCGTCGCTGGCCCCGTCCGTGCTCATCAGAGAAGACGCGAGTGCCAGCTGGGCGCGGTGCAGGTCGGGATCGAGCTGAACGGCCCGACGGAAGGCCGCGACGGATTCCTCACCTTCGAGCAGACGACCCAGCAGGTAGGCGTCCAGGCCGGACTCGGGGTTGGCCTCGGCACGGGCGCGGTACTCGTCCACCACGGTGGTGTCGCCCTCCATCTGGCGGCGGCTCTGACAGACGCGGTGGCGCTCGACGTCCTCCGGTGCGGCGTCGATGAGGCGCTCGCACACCGTGGCCAGCGTCGCGCCGTTGTCCATCTCCATCGACATGCCCATCTGGATGATCATGGCGTCGGCGGGCAGCCCGGTCTCGAGCTTGCCCCAGATGTAGCGACGCGCGGCTTCGGGTTCGCCGGCAGACTGCAGCGAGAGCGCGATGATGAACGGGGACCCCTGGCTGCCGGTGGCGTCCAGCACGTACTTGGTGACCGTGCTGGCGGAGCTCGAGATCTCCTCGGGGGCCTCGGTGAAGTAGTAGTCGATGTCGTCGGTGACGGACTCACGACCGATGAGGAAGTCCGGTGCGGGCGGGTCGCCCCAGGTCATGCCGTAGATGATCTTGTCGACGAACACGAGCCCCTCGGCGCCCGGGTTGTACACGGTGGTCTCCCACGCGCGGTCGGACAGGTCGATCTCCACGGTCTCGAACGGGGGCTTGCCCTCGAAAGCGGCCGAGAACACGATGGGTTCGGCCGACAGCGTCGTGATGCGGTGGGCTTCGGGGGGCAGGGTCCACGACTCGCCGTCGTCGGTGGTGATCTGCACGGTGTCGGCGTAGCCGTTGAACAGCACGACCTCGGCACTGGAGCTGGCGTTCCACGACCCGATCATCGCGAACAGCACGGCCGCTGCGATCAGGCCGCCCCAGATCAGCGGAGGCGTCTTCACCCAGCCGGGATTGGGGGTGGAGGCGATGAAGTACCAGCCCCCGTTGTCGGCGGGCTTCACCCAGTACGAGCCGAGGGGGATGATGGGCAGGAACACGAAGGCCAGCCACTGCGTCGCGATGTAGGTGCCGTCGTCGCGCTTCTGGGCCTGGCCGTACAGCGTGGTGCCGATGCCGTTCAGGGTGTACAGCGACGGCGCCTTGGCGGGCGTGGCCCACATCCGGAGCTCGTCGATGATCCGACCCTGGAGCTTCTTGCGTTCGGGGTTCTTCTCGGCTTTGCGGACCCGCCTGGCAGCGGCGCGTGCGCGGCGAGGGCCCGACGGACCGGACTTGTACAGCTCGAGCACGCGGTCGGGAAACAGATCGATGTCTCCCAGCTCCACCATCATGGCCTCGAGTGCGGACATCTCGTTGGCTTCGGACATCGATCCCTCCAGCTCCCCCGTATAGCCGGATTCTGCGGATTGGTCCTGCGATCGATAGATGGCGGACATGACCCACCCCTTCGACACCGTCCCCACCCTCGCCGAGCTGTACGACCACATCTGGGCGAACCTGGTCCGGGGCGCGAAGGACCGGAAGCACGGCTTTCACACCTCCGTCGTGTCCACGGTGCGCGATGGCCGCCCGACGGGTCGCGTGGTGGTGCTCCGCAAGGCCGAACCGTCCACCTCCACGCTGCTGTTCCACACCGATGCCCGCTCGGCCAAGGTGCGGGAGCTCCAGGACGGAGTCGGCTGGACGCTGTACGACCGCAAGCGCCGCCTGCAGGTTCGCGCCTGGGGGCCGGGGAGGGTGGCCGATCGAGCGCTGACGGATGCGAGATGGGCCGCCTCTGCCGCGACCTCTCGCAAGGGCTACCTCGCGACGGCCGCACCAGGCAGTCCGGTGGACGGGTGGACCAGCGGGTTCCCCGAGGATCTGTCGGGGCCGGTGGTTCCCGACCTGGAGCGCACCACCCCGGGTCGGGACCACTTCGCGGTGGTGGTGACCGACGTCCGGCGTCTGGAGGTGCTCGTCATCCGGCGCGCCGGGCACATCCGGGCGGAGTTCACGGCAGAGCGCGACTGGCGGGGGCAGTGGCTGGTGCCGTAGTACGCTCCCGCTCTGGAGCTTCGCTGGGAGCCACCGTGCCCGATCTTCGCCTGCCGCCCGTCGTCACCTCCCGATTCGTCGACACCGACCGTGTCCGCACCCACTTCCTGAGGGCGGGCTCCGAAGCGCGGCCGCCCGTGGTGTTCGTGCACGGAAACGTGTCGTCCTCGCGGTTCTTCGCGGAGCGGATGGAGGCCCTGTCATCGCGCTACCACCTGCTCGCGCCGGACCTGCGGGGGTACGGCCACACCGAGCGGGTGCCCATCGACGCGACCCGCGGGGTGCGGGACTTCAGCGACGATGTCGCCGCCTGGCTCGTCTCCATCGGCCTCGACGACGCCCACTTCGTCGGCTGGTCCGTCGGAGGCGGGGTGGTTCAGCAGCTCGCCATCGACCATCCCCACGTCGTGCGGTCGCTGACCCTGCTCGCACCGATGTCGCCCTACGGCTTCGGGGGGACCCGGGACCTCGACGGAACGCCCACCTGGCCCGACCACGCGGGAGCTGGCGCTGGCGCCGCGAACCCAGCCTTCATCCAGCAGCTCGGTGCGGGCGACCGGTCCGACGAGCACGAGGCGTCGCCGCGCAGCATCTTACGGCAGTTCTACGTGCGTCCGCCGTTTCAGCCCTCACCGGCCGTCGAGGACGCGTACGTCGACGCCATGCTCGCCATGGCGCTGGGCGACGGCTTCTACCCCGGTGACACCGCGGTCTCGGAGAACTGGCCCGGCATTCGGCCCGGCAGGACGGGGGTGAACAACGCCCTCGCCGGCGAATACGTCGATCTGTCGGGGCTCGTCGACCTCGAGGACAAGCCGCCGGTGCTCTGGATCCGGGGCGCCGACGACCGCATCGTGTCCGACACCTCGCTGTTCGAGCTCGGCCACCTGGGTCAGCTGGGGCTGGTTCCGGGCTGGCCGGGCCTCGAGGTCTTCCCACCCCAACCGATGGTCGGCCAGACGCGTGCGGTGTTCGAGCGCTACGCCGAGGCGGGAGGGTCGGTTCGCGAAGTGGTGTTCGAGGAGTGCGGGCACGGGCCCCACCTCGAGCATCCAGAACGCTTCGATGCGCTGCTGGTCGAGCACGTCGACGCCGCGGAGCGGTTCTAGGACGACCCGGGAGTACTTCGAGCGTTTTGCAAGGGTTCAGCGCCTTTTTCACCGCTGGGCCGCTTCGCTTCGCGGAGGGTTGCGCTGAGGATCCGCTGAGCGCGGAAGCCTCGACCAGCCATCAGCGCGACCGAGATCGAGCACATGACGGTGTCGATCGGGGGGCGTCGTGTGGTGGACCCCTCCGCCAGAGTCGCAGAGCCAGCCTGGTCGGGTGAACCGGGTTTCGTCGTCTTCGTCTTGTCGCGCCCACCAGACGCCGACGCGACACGTCGAACGCCCCGTGATTCAGAGGTGTCGGCGCTCTGAGGGCTCATCACGCCATCGATGACGCGAACCTCGGTGGTGGTCGGTCGTGGTGGAGGGTGGTCGGTCGTCCTCCGGTCCGACGACCACCCGGGTCGTTCGCCCCGGAGCCGATTCTCATCATCATGGGACGGCCGAAGTTCTCGAACAGGGCCTAGCCACGTCGTTCCTTGCGCTCGATCCGCCCCGTGCGGACGGGCTCCCCGAGGCGATGACCCCCCGACGTCAGGTGTACGCGCTGTCCGTTGCGGATCCGGATCGCTTCGAGCCCCATGGAGCGGGCGATTCCCGCGTGGGCGTCGAGCTTGGGGGGCGTTCCGTGCACCGGCAGGACCGCCCGCGGACGGACGCGCTCGTACAGGGCCCGCAGCTCGTCTTCGCAGGGGTGTCCGCTCACGTGGACCCGGGACGGCGCGTCTTCGGCGGTGACCACGCGCACGCCGCGTTCCTCGCGCAGCAGGTGGTGCAGCCGCTGCAGGGACAGCTCGTTGCCGGGGATGGCCCGGGCGCTGAACACCACCGTGTCGCCGGGCTGCAGGTCGACGAGGGGATGGGATGCGGCTGCCATCCGCGACAGTCCGGCACGATGCTCGCCCTGGCTGCCGGTGCACAGCACCATCACCTTGTCGCGGGGCAGGAAGCCGAAGTGGTGGGCGGGAACCACGGGTGGGAGGTCGGTGAGGTAGCCGACCTTCCGGGCGGCTGCGACGGTGCGCTCGAGGCTGCGACCGACGAACACCAGGTCGCGGCCGAGCACCCGAGCCACCTGTCCGAGCGTCTTGACCCGCGCGACATTGCTACTGAACAACGTCACGCAGATGAGCTGTTCACAGGTCCGGAAGAGCTCCTGAAACGACTCGAAGAGGAGGCCCTCCGAGGGGGTCCACCCCGCGACGTCGGCGTTGGTGGAGTCGCTGACCACCACGTCGATCGACCCCGCCAGGCGGTCCAGTGCGGCGAAGTCGGTGGGTTGGCCCTCGACGGGGTCGGGGTCGAGCTTGAAGTCGCCGGTGTGAAGGACGGTGGCTGTGGGGGTCTTCACGACCAGCGCGCCCATCTCGACCGTGCTGTGGGTGAACGGGATGCGCTCGAGCTCGAACGGCCCGATGCGGAACCGGGAGGAGAGCGGAAGCAGCTTGATGGGAACACGACCCTTCAAGCCGGCCTCGGCGAGCGGCCCCTCGAGCATCGCCGCCGCGAATCGCGTCGCGTAGACGGGGCACTTCAGGCTGGGCCACAGATCGGCCACGGCTCCCAGGTGGTCCTGGTGGGCATGGGTGAGAACGAGCCCGTCCAGCCGGCCTCTTCGAGCGGTGATGAAGCTCGGGTCGGGGTGCAGCACGCGCATCCCGCCCCCGGCCGTCCGCTCGAACATCACGCCGGCGTCGACCATGAGCCAGCGGCCGCGGTAGCCGTACAGGTTGAGGTTCATCCCGATCTCGCCGGTGCCGCCGAGGGGAATGAAGTCGAGGGTGCGGGTCATGGCGCAACCCTAAGGGGTCGGAGGGGTCGGGGGCCGGGCTGTGGGACACTTCCGCGGGGAGGTCGGGATGCTGTTCGCGCCCAAGCTGCCGGACTACGACATCGAGGAGTGGCGCTCGGCACCGTTCCCCGTCCGCGTCCAGCGGGTCTGCCAGGCCTGGGCGGCCGACGGGTACGGCACACCGCTCGCGATCTTCGCGGTCTACGGTGTGAAGATCCTCGCGTACATCGGGGTCTGGGCGTGGTTCTGCACCTTCACCCCCGGCAACAGCTGGTCGAGCTTCGGATCCTGGTGGGCGAGCGACGTCGCGTTCCACAAGGCCATCCTGTGGACGATGCTCTTCGAGGGGCTGGGGTTCGGCTGTGGCAGCGGACCCCTGACCGGCCGCTACCTCCCGCCGGTGGGGCCCGTGCTGTACTTCCTGCGGCCGGGGACCACCAAGCTGCCGTTGCTGCGCGGGGCGCCCGTGGTGGGCGGGCACCAGCGGACGATTCTGGACGTCGCGCTCTATCTGGCCGTCCTGGCCGTGCTGATCGCGGGTCTCACCGCTCCGGCGGTGTCGGGGTGGCACTTCGGGGCCCTGGTGCTGCTCATACCCCTGGCTGCCCTGGGAGACAAGACGTTGTTCCTGGTGTTCCGCAGCGAGCACTACCTGTCGCTCTGCGTCTGCATGCTGTTCGCGGACTGGATCGCGGGCAGCAAGGTGGTGTGGATGGCGGTGTGGTGGTGGGCGGCCACCAGCAAGCTGAACGTGCACTTCCCCGCGGTGATGGGGGTCATGACGAGCAATGCCCCGTTCACCCGTGGTTCGCCCCTGCGGGAGTGGGTGTACCGAGATGCTCCCCACGACCTGCGCCCCTCTCGACTGGCGGCCGCGATGGCGCACTTCGGCACGGCCACCGAGTACCTCGTGCCGTTGATGCTCCTGCTGGGCGACGGCGGGCCGTTCACGGCGATGGGGTTGTTCATCATCACGGGGTTCCACCTGTTCATCCTCGCGAACGTGCCGATGGGCGTGCCGCTGGAGTGGAACGTGCTCATGATCTACGGCGCGCTGGTGCTGTTCGGCGTGCACGCGGACGTGGGGGTGCTCGAGGTCGGAAACCCGGTGTTGTGGCTTTGGCTGCTGTCGTTCCACGTGGCCCTGCCGCTGTACGGGAGCCTGTTCCCGGCCGACGTCTCGTTCCTGCTGTCCATGCGCTACTACGCGGGCAACTGGGCCTACAACGTGTGGCTGTTCCGGGGCGACAGCGTGGCGAAGCTCGACCAGCTGACGAAGTGGTCGCCGCTCGTGCACGACCAGCTCCGCCTCTTCTACGACGACGACACGATCGACGGGGTGCTGTCGAAGGCCCTGGCGTTCCGCCACATGCACGTTCTGGGGCGCACGCTGCACGACGTCGTGGAGCCCGCGACCCGCGGTGCCCCCGGCGGCATCGACGACTACCAGTGGTTCGACGGCGAGCTCGTCGCGGGGATGGTGGTGGGCTGGAACTTCGGAGAGGGACACCTGTCGAACGAGGAGCTGCTGGAGGCCGTGCAGGCCCAGTGTGACTTCGAGCCCGGGGAGCTGCGGGTGATCTGCGTGGAGTCCCAGCCGCTGTTCGGGCGCGACGTGGCCTGGCGGATCGTCGATGCGGCGGACGGCGAGATGGGGCACGGGGTCGCGGACGTCAACGAGCTCGCAGAACGTCATCCGTGGCCAGCTGTGTGACGAGGCCGACCAACCGCGGGTGATGGCGCACCTTGTCGCGGAGCAGGTCGCGCACCCCGAGCCCCTGCCCGGCAGCCCACAGGTGCTCCAGCGCGCCCGGGTGGGCTCCCCTCCACGCCTGGTGTACGAGAGCGGTCGGATCGAGGCGGGGACGGCATGGGTCAGGAGAGCAGCGGACGGCACTTCTTCTGAGGACCGCGCCACCGCCGGGTGGTGCAGCCGGATTCGGATAGGAGGCCACGTCCCCCGAGGTGGTCATGACCGCACCCCCCGCAGAGGCCGTGTACGACGCCGTGATCATCGGTTCGGGTCCCAATGGGCTCGCCGCAGCGGTCGAGCTGGCGCGCAACGGTGCGTCGGTGCTGGTCCTCGAAGCCCACGACACGGTCGGTGGCGGGACGCGCACGGCCGAGCTCACGCTCCCGGGCTTTCATCACGATGTCTGCTCGGCGTGTCATCCCCTCGGCATCCTCTCGCCGTTCTTCCGGAGCCTCCCCCTGGAGCGCCACGGACTGCGCTGGCGGTCGTCGCCGATCTCGGTCGGCCATCCACTGGACTCCGGGCGCGCGGTGCTTCTCCGCAAGTCGGTCGACGAGACGGTGAACAGCCTGGTGGCCGAAGGGCATCCGGGCGATGGCGACCGGTATCGGCGGTTGGTGGAGCCCTTCGTCGGGCGGATGCACGAGCTGCTGCCGGACGCGCTGGGGCCTCTGGGCGTTCCGAGGCATCCGTTCCTGCTCGCGCGGTTCGGGCTGGCGAGCCTGGCGTCGGCCCAGGGGCTGGCGAGTCGTTTCGAGTCCGAGCGGGCGAAGGCGCTGATCGCCGGGTGTGCCGCCCACGCGACCCAACCCCTCGACAACCCGCTCACGGCGGCGATGACGTTGGTGTTCCTGCTCTCGGCGCACGTCGAGGACTGGCCGGTGGCCGAAGGAGGCTCGCACGCGATCAGTCGGGCGCTGGCCGAGCATCTGCACGCCATCGGCGGACGTATCGAGACGGGCATGCGGGTGACGTCCCTCGCACAGCTGCCGAAGACCCGGGCGGTGCTGTTCGACACGTCTCCGGACCAGCTCGCGGATCTGGGACGCGCCCGGCTTCCTGCTCGGTACGTGCGGCGTCTCGAGGCGTATCGCTACGGTCCGGCGTCGTTCAAGGTCGACTGGGCGCTGGACGGACCGATTCCCTGGATCGACCCCGACCTGAACGAAGCTGCGACCGTGCACCTGGGCGGCACGTTCGCCGAGATCGCGGCGGGCGAGCGGGCGGCGTGGGAGGGCCAGCACACCGACCGTCCGTACGTGTTGCTCGTGCAGCAGAGCATGCTCGACCCCTCGCGTGCGCCCGAGGGCAAGCACACGGGCTACGCCTACTGCCACGTTCCCCACGGCTCGGACCGCGACATGACCGCGGTCATCGAAGCTCAGGTGGAGCGCTTCGCGCCGGGGTTCGCCGACCGCATCCTGGCGCGTCACACGATGAGCCCGCAGGGATTCCAGGCGTACTCGGCGAACTACGTGGGCGGTGCGGTCACCGGTGGTGCGACCGACATGTGGCAGCTCTTCACGCGACCCGTGGCCCGAATCGACCCGTACAGCACGCCCGATCCGCGGTTGTGGATCTGTTCGGCGTCGTCTCCACCGGGCGGTGGCGTGCACGGGATGTGCGGATACCACGCCGCCCGGTCGGTTCTCGGGGTCCTGCCGCGACTCGAGCCGACCCGGCTCTGATCCGTTGAACATCCGAGCCGTTGTTCGGATGTTGCGGTTCAATCCACCATCCGAGCCGTTGTTCGGATGTCGGTGTTCAGATGCAGGTGTCGGTGGTCGTGGTCTGCATGCACATCGTCACTGCGTCGTCGGGCGGGTCGCCGTCGGTGCTGGCCGTGTCCATCCACTCCCGTACGAGGGTGTAGGTGGTCTCGCGCTGTCGCTGGGTCTCGCGCATCGTGGCTTCGGTGGGCGAAGCGGTGTAGGCGTCGTACGACGCGACCCAGTCGGTCCAGGCCTCGACCGCTCGCTTGCCCACCTCCAGCTCGGGCTCCGCGGGCTGGAAGGGCTGCAGGACGATCCGCATCTGACGCCGCTTCTTGCGCTTCGGCACGAGCATGGTGGCCCGCATCACGGTGTATCCGGGCGCGAAGGCGAGGAGCTGGATCCGGTCGCCGCTCAGGAAGTACGCCTCGGTGCCGTCGGGCAGGTAGCGGGTGGTGCCGGTCCACGCGCCGGTCTCGGTGTGCACCAGGTGATTCTCGCCCTCGTCGTCGAACCGCAGGATGCCGGTGGGGATGGGCTGCCCCTCGTGGTCGACGAGGACCACCTGGAACTCGGGCGGGTCGTCCACGGGGACGAAGGAGGCGGGGAACGAGGCGGGGCCGACCGCCTTGCTCTGGTGGGACTCCTCGGTGCCCCCGACCCATGTGGCCCATTCCTGCGGGGCTCCTGCGGCGTCGCGGACCACGTCGGGAAGCGTGTCGAACAGGTCGGGATCGAGGGCCCGCACGGTTCCCGCGAGGGCGGGGTCGGCGACTCCCTCGTCGACGTAGGTGTGTACGGCCATCACGTACGCGGCTCTCGCGCCATCGGCTCGCGGACAGCCCGTGCTCGCGCACGCTTCGAGGGTCTCTCTCGCTTCGGGGACGGCGGCGGCGAGCTGTTCGGGACTCGCGCCGAAGGAGAGAAGCAGGAGCATCGGAGTCGTGGCCAGGGGCGTCATCGGTCCTCCAGGAGGCGGTCGAGGGTGTCGGTGGTGGTGTCGGGCAGAACGTTCCAGCGCAGGGACTTCAGCTGCTGCTGCACATCGGTGCCTCCCCAGACGTCCTCGGGAAGGGGCGGGGGAGCGGTGCCGTCCTCGAAGACCACATCGGCAGCCGAGCCGTCTTCGAGTCGCCTGAGCAGGGCCCAGTGGCCTTCGGGAATGCGCCGATCCGGCGTCCAGGCTTCTCCCTCGCGGACGAGCAGCACGGCGGCCTGGTCGGACTCCGAGGACACGACGTCGATCTGTGGCGCGACGGCGACGCTGCGCTGAGCCCGCTCGAAGTGCAGCTGAGGCGTGGCGGGGAGCACGACCCCCGGCTGCACCGAGCGCTTGGGGGCTGACGTCGCTGGATGCAGTCCCGAAGCGGATTCGGCGTCGGGGCTCTGCTCGAGGTCCGCGGTGTTGAGCCCGGCGACGGTCAACGTCAGCGCTGCGATGGCAGCTGCCAGCAGCGCCCAGCCCCAGCGGGTGTCGGACGCCGGTGACTGTGAGACCCGGCTGCGACGGATGCGCTCCTCCAGGCGTGCTGCGGCGGCCTCGATGGCGTCGTCGTCCACCGGGATGGGGTTGTGATCGAGGTGGGCCTCGACAGCGTCGGCCAGGGGGCCGGTCTGCGACGCCGCATCGAGCAGCGCCTCCATCGCGTCGTCGGTCACGGGCTCATCCGGTCTGATCGACATCGTCGTCTCCGTGGAGCAGGTCTCGAATCGACCAGCCGAACTGGGTGAGCAACCGCCCCAGGCGGTACTTCAGGCGTCGCTTCGCGTTCTCGAAGGCCCCGGGTTCGAGCCCGATGCTCTCGCCCAGTTCGGCCGCCTGGACCTGGCCCTTCCCGAGGTGCTTCTGCAGTGCCCAGGCCGCGAACACCGCGCGTTCCTCGTCGTCGAGGGCCTCCAGCATGCGCTCCTGGCAGGCCTGAGCCCGCAAGCGGGGGGCCGCCTCCTGGGGGTCGGGAAGCAGGCGGAGATGGGCGTGGGCGCGCACGGTGCGCTGGTGCTTGCGCCACCATCCTGCACACCTGCGGCAGACGATGGTCTGCATGAAAGGCTCGAACCGCCCCCGCGCGGGGTCGAACGCCGCAGTTGCGTGTTCCCAGGCCTCGAACACGAGGTCTTCGGCGGCCTGCACCGGAAGTCCCCGACCACACGCCCAGCGGATCTGGGCTGCGAGGAAGCTGGGATCGGGGTCTGGCGGAGGAACGGGCGTCATCTCCCCCCTTCTTCGCTGCAGGGGGAGCAAACCGCGATCATTCGGCCCAGGTTTTTCGAGGATCGGGGGCCGAGGTCAGCGTGACGGTGAAGCAGGTCCCTCGTCCAGGTTCGCTCTCGACGCGGATCGAACCCCGATGGCGTCGGACGATCCGCCGTGAGATCGCGAGCCCCAGTCCGGTGCCGGATCCGGTGTCTCGTCGGGTGTCGTCGAGATGGGCGTACCACTCGAAGATCCGCTCGTGATCGGCGGTGGCGATGCCTACGCCGGAGTCCCGCACCCAGATCTCGACAGCGCCGTCCACGGCTCTGGCACCCAGCTCGACGGTCCCGTCCTCGGTGAACCTGGCGGCGTTCGTGAGGAGGTTCAGCAGCACCTGGAGGATCCGCTGTGGGTCCCCGCGCAGGGTGGGGAGGTGTTCGGCGTGAACGACCCGCAGCGTGAGGCCGGACTCCTCGAACAGGGCGCGGGTGGTGGCGGCTGCCCGGTCGATCAGCGGTACGAGCTGCAGGGGTTCGTCGCGCCAGACCACCTCGCCGGCCTCGATCCGGGACATGTCGAGCACGTCCTCGATGAGGGTGGTCAGCCGCTGACCTTCGCTCGCGATCACCTCGAGGTTGCCGTCCACCTGGGTGAGGGCCGCGAGGGCGGTGTCGTCGGTCGACCGGGAGACGGCGGGTGCGATGCGCTGCCGCAGTCGCTTCAACGAGACCCGGGCGAAGCCGAGCACGCTGGTGAGGGGTGTGCGCAGCTCGTGGGAGATCGTGGCGATGAAGTCGTTCTTCATCCGCTCGACTTCGCGGGCCTTCGTGATGTCGCGCACGAGGGTCACGGTCCCCACGCACCGGACCCCTTCGTTCCCCTCGACGAGGATGGGGGAGCAGGCGGCTTCGCCGATGCGGTCCAGGGCCAGGGAGACGTCGACCCGATGACTCGCGTGCGTCGCGAGGACGTCGGTGACGAGCTGGGCGAGGCTGGGCTCGAGGAGTGCGATGTGCTGCCCGGCGCCCACAGCTCGGCCTCCCAACATGCGCTGCAGTGCGGGGTTGATGACGTCGATGGTGCCGTCGGAGCCCGTAGCCACGAGCCCATCCGAGAGGTTGGCCACCATCGCGTCGCGCTGAGCGAGGGTTTCGCGCACCTGGCGTGTGCGGCCACGGACCTGTTCTTCGAGGGAGCGGTTGAGCTGAGCCAGCTGGGCGTTCAGGGCCTCCACACGCGAACGGGCCGCGTGCTGAGCAGTGAAGTCGCGCACCATGGTCATCCTGGCGGGGCCGTCGCGTTCGCACTCCCGGGAGGACACCACGACCGGGAACACGTGCTGGTCGGAGCGCGTGAGTGTGCCCTCCAGCTCGTCGTCTTCGGCACTGGCGAGGGAGGTGCCCTGTAGATCGGGGAGGTCGAGGATGTCGTAGAGCGAGCGCCCTTCGAGCGCGTCACGCGGAATGCCGCACATGTCGGCCGCGGCCTGGTTCGCATCGAGGATGGTGCCGTCGACTCGGTGGAGGACGACGACCTCGTCGGCCGAGTCGAGCTGCGAGAGGTCTTCGGAGTAGTCCCGAAGGTCGCGGTAGCAGGCGATCATGCCGACGACGCGGCCGGTGCTCTCGCGCAGGGGGTCGTAGACGATGACGAAGTCTTTGCCGATCGTACGGGTGATCCCGGAGAACCGACGGCCTCGTCGGTAGACCAGCTGGGTGACGGTGGCGTTGGCGCGCGTGCCCAACGCCCGGTTGGTGCCGCCCATCGCCACGACGGTGGTGGCGATGCGCAGGTTGCCCCGGAACACCGTGCAGCCGTACCCGAACGCATCGTAGACGGCGTCGACGACATCGGTGTCCCCGAGGAAGGGGCGGTCTCCCACCCACAGTCGACTGGCTTTCAGTCGGACTTCACCACGCTCTCGGATTCGCTCGTGGGCGAAGTCGACCGCGGCGTGTGCGACGGCGAGGGCTCCGGTGGGTCCTTCGGGCACCGCCGCACCGTATCACGGGGTGTCGCTACTTCGCGACGAGCGCGGCTTCCTTGGCTTCGACGCGCTCTGCGACCGAAGCGAGGCGTTCCTCGCGCTCCTCTTCTACGAACTGCGTGTAGCAGCTGTTGCAGGCGCGGAGCATGCCCTTCCACTCGTAGCCGACCCCACCGGGATCATCGCGGAGCACGGGCTTCTTCTTGTACGACACGTGGACCAGGTTGGCCTTGTTCCGCTCTCTGTAGCGGCGGATCCGGTAGCCATCTGCGATCCGGTTCACTTTGGTTCCGGGCTGAGTCACTTTGTCGCACACGTCACAACGATACATGTCACCTTTCGGGGGTTCGGGGTTGGTTTCGGCCGGCACCATCGGTGTCGACACGGGCAGCCAGGTGCTCGAACAGGCGTGAATTCGGGGATTCCCGTCGCGACGATGATTCGACGTCGCGAGCCTGGAGCGCACCGGCGGCAGCTGTCTTCAGTATATGGGTGCAGACCTACTGTGTCAAACGTGTGGTTCGGGTGTCGTCCATCCCGCCCGGCAGATGCCGTTTGTCGTTTGCGCACAAAACTGGATGGGCGCGTCTTGGCGTGGCCCGCGCCGTCCACCTGTGGCATTCTGAGTGCGGGAGGACGCTATTCCGACGGATTCAGAGCAGAAATCGAGTGTCGACGCCCCGGTCGCTGCGCTGGACGGTGACCAGATCGTGGTCGACGGAACCGCTGTGGTGGCCGGATTGAGCGCAGGTGAACGTCGCCCGATGCTGAAGTGGGTGCAGTCGCGGCTGGATGCGGGGTCGAAGCCGGCCGCCATCCGGAAGCAGTTCATGGGCACCGCATCGTCCGATCCCACCGAGGCGCCGGAGTCCGACGGTGCGTCCGAGGTCGATGCGGATGCACTCGCGAAGGTGTTGAAAGGGACCGTGAAGGACGCGAAGGTCGCACTCGAGTCCGGCGAGCACGACGGGCACCTCGACGCGTTCGAAGCCGCGGAGCGCGAGGGCAAGTCCCGAAAGGGGGTCCTGAAGGCCATCGACGCACGTCGTAGCGAGGTGGGGTAGGCTCCGTCGAACAGGAGTCCTCGTGTCGACCAGACGCCGCTTCCTCACCACGACCTCGGCACTCCTCGCGTCTCACGCGCTGGGGTGCGGCACGGGGCGCACGACCCCGTTCCGCCGACCCACCGACAAGCCGAACGTGCTGGTGGTGCTGCTCGACCAGCTCCGCGCGTGCTCGATGTCGGTCTATGGCGACCCCAACATCCAGACTCCGGCGATGGACCACTTCGTGGGTGACGGGGCCATGGTCGAGATGGCCATCGCCGCGAATCCCCTGTGCGGTCCGGCTCGCGCGAGCCTGCTGACGGGGAAGTACCCTGCGGCGGTGGGGGTGCCGACGAACGACCGCGAGCCCCACGGCGACATCCAGACCCTGGCCACGGTGCTCGGATCCCGGGGTTGGAACACGGGCTACGTCGGCAAGTGGCACCTCGGGCCGAAGAAGAAGCAGTGGCCCACCCGACGCTACGGGTTCGAGGACGCGTTTCGCGGCTACAACGAGCGCTACGAGTACCGGAACAGTCTGTACTTCGTGGACGACGACCGCACCGTCCGACATCCCGAGCCCACCGACCAGTTCGAGCCGGTCTACCAGACCAGCCAGGCGCTCGAGCTGATGAAGCGCTGGGCCGACGAGCCGTTCGCGCTCATGGTCAGCTACGCGCCACCCCACCCCCCGAAGAACTGGCGGTCGGACTGGGCCGAACACTTCCCGGACGGGTTTCCGTACGGCGTCGAGCCGGGCTCGCTCACCTTGCGGCCGAACGTGCCGGACTGGGCGGAGCGTCCGCACCCCGCACTGCAGAACCCCGAGCGCAAAGACCCCGGAGCGCGGCGATTCCTACGCAACTACTACGGCGCGATTCTCTCGATGGAACCGCAGATTCAGCGCTTGCTGGACGGGTTGGGTGCGCTGGGGATCGACCAGCACACCCTGGTGGTGTTCACGGCCGATCACGGCGACCTGGGCGGGTCACACGGCCGCTACCTCAAGCAGAAGCCCTACGAGGAGTCGGTGCGCATTCCCCTCGGCTTCCGGTGGACGGGGCAGATCCCGAAGCGCCGGGTCCGGTCGTGCGTGTCCCAGGTCGACGTGCTGCCCACGATCGCTGGACTGGTGGGGGCGTCGCTGGACGAGCCGGTCGATGGCCGCGATCTGTCCGCGGTGATGAAGGGGGGAGCAGAGCCCGATGCGCCCATCCTCACGGGGTGTCACCTGCCGAACGACAAGCGCCGATGGTGGCAGATCCGCGATCGCAGGTGGGCGTACACCGAGTACGATTCGGGCGAGTTCGGACCCCTGCTGTTCGATCTCGACAGCGACCCGTACGAGATGAAGGACCTTGGAGCCGACCCCGGGCTCGCCACCACACGTGCGACCCTGTCGGCGGCACTGGCTGCTCGGCGGAGGGAACATGGCGTCTGAGATCGACACGCGAAGGCGCACGGGGATTCTCCCGGCTGCGGGGGCGGGGATGCGGCTGCGGCCGTTCCGCTACCCCAAGGAGCTGCTGCCGGTCGCGCTGACCCCCACCGAAGACGGCGTGCGGCCGGTGCTCGCAGTGGAGTTCGCGCTGGAGACCCTCGTGCTGGCGGGCTGTTCCAGGGTGGTCATCGCCATCGGCCCCGACAAGCTGGCGCTCCCGAGGTTGCTGGGCTCTGGAGCGAGCCTCGGGGTCGATCTCGCGTACGTCGTACAGGAGTCGCCGGACGGCCTGACCGATGCGGTCCTGCGATGTCTGCGGTTCGCCGAGGACGACGTCGTGCTCCAGCTGCCGGACACGCTGTTCTCGCCACGGGATGCGTCGAAGCAGGTGGCCGACCAGCTCGGGGACCACGTCGCGCTGTCGCTGGGGGTGTTCCCGACGGACCGCCCGACCCAGCTCGGCCCTGTCCGACTCGCGGACGGGTGGGTTTCCGAGATCCAGGACAAGCCGGCCGAGACCGACCTGGAGACGACCTGGGGAGTGGCGGGCTGGACCTCGACCTTCTCGGCGTTCCTGCGACGCTGGGCCGAGGCGCAGACGGGCGAACGACTGCCTCCCATCGGCCATGCGTTCCAGGCCTTCCAGAGCGGCTATCGCGTGCGGGGCACGGACTTCTCGGACGGCCACTTCCACGACATCGGCACCACCCGGTCTCTGGCCGAGCTGTTGGTCGACGACGGATGAAGCACCTGATCCTGGCGCTGTCGCAGTCGGGGACCGGGGAAGCCCAGGTGGGGTTCGACATCGGCCGGGACCTGATGGCTCGGGGCGACGAGGTGAGCGTGGTCTGCGATCCGGCCGTGTACCACGTGTTCAAAGGGAGCGCGATGGCCGTGTACGACGCGCCGCCCGTGGGGTGGGGACGCATCGAGCCCGTGCTGGTCGAGGCCGCGAAGGGTCGGTCGCCCGGAACCCCCCTGGACAGCGTGCTGCTGGCCGACTTCGCCATGGCCACCAAGGCCCTCGAGCAGCGCGATGTGACGCCGGACTTCCTGAACCGTCTTCGCGGCACGTTCGGGGGGCGGATGGTGCTGATCGACACCTGGCACAGTCCCGAGGTGGCGGTCCTGGACTCGGCTCCGGATGACCTGCTCCAGCTGTCTCCCGCCCTGAAACACTACCCGTACCGCCTGGCGCCGGTGCCGTTCATCCGCCCGTTGGCCCCGAGTGCATTCCGGATCCTGCCCGAGGCCGCCGAACCGGGCGACCGCACTGCGCTGGGGCTGCCCGAGGACGCACCGGTGCTCTTCCTCGCGACGTCCGTCTGGCAGCACCGGCGGTACGACAATCCCGTGGTCGAGGCCGCGCGCTCATCCATCCTGCCCCTCCTCACCGAGCGGCTGGCGTCGCTGCCGGAACACGTCCATGTCGTGCAGCTGGGTCCGCAGCCACTCCGGCTGCGAGAGCGGCTGGGGGAGCGGTACCAATGGCGACCCACCGTGCCTCCGGCGCAGTTTCGGCCCCTGGTGGCGAGCGTCGACTGTGTCCTGTCTCTGAACGCCGCGGCGATGACCAACGCGCTGGCCGTGGCATCGGGGGTTCCGGTCGTCACCCTCATGAACAGCACGCCATTCCCCCACGAGACGCCGGATGGTGCGGTGGAGGTCTACCCGTTCCTGATGTGGCCGTACAGCATGTGGAGCGCGCTGCAGCCCGTGCTCGCCGGCAATCCGTACGGGGCGTTGATGAACCTGGTGGAGGTCCACGATGCGGACGCGTTCCGGTCGCGGGTGATGGCGTTGCTGGAGGACCCCGCGGCTCGCCGAATCGAGGCGGAGCACCGAGCGCATTACCTTCAGCGGGTGGCTGTGTTGCCGACCGGCGCGGAGCTGCTCCTGAACCACCTGGAGGTGTCGTGAACCGCACCCGTGTACCCGCGCACCGATGGCCCGCACTCGTGATGGGGGTGGCGGTCTTCGGTGTGGGGGTGGCCTGCGGTCCCGCGAGCGACCCCGCCCAGACCCCCGGCCCAGACGCCGCCATTGCACCCTCGACTGCCCCGGAGCCCACCGTGTCCGATGTTTCCGACCCCCGCCAGTACGTTCGCGACGCCCTGATGCGCAGTGAAGACGCGGCGTTCGAGGGCATCGCCGACTACAACATCCGCGACGAGGCCGTGCTGGACGAGGCGATCGACAAGGCGATGCGCTTGAAGCGCCGCAAGTGGGACGGGGAGCTGCCGCACGACCAGGACGAGCTCGACCGCTTCATCGGCGATGCCGAGCGCACCTGGCGCATCGCCCAGATGGACAGCGACGAGCACCGTGCACTGGTCGAGAAGCGCATGGAAGCCTACTTCGCCGAGCCCATCGTGCGGGTCGAAGGCGACACGGCCCACGTCGACCTCGGAATCCTGCCGGGCCCCTTGAAGCGCGTCACCCGCGGGAAGTTCGGCATCCGGGAGTCGCCCTACGCCGACAACCTCGAGGTGAAGCCCGAGGAGGTCCAGCGTGCGTTCCAGATCGGGCTCGACGACGCTCCGGAGGCGAAGCACATCCAGGTGAAGGCCAAAATCCCCCAGGGAAGCCGGCCGAAAATCGTGTACTACCGCTACAACGGCGACCGTGACCGGCTGGAGATCCGCTCACATCGGGGGAAGGTCTACCAGTCTCCCGAGAAGATCGGCGGGATCGAGGCGATCATCGAGGGGCGAACCGGCACCCGCTACGCAGACCTTCTCCCCGTCACCGCCGAGCTCCACCACCTTCCGTGGAACGATCCGTGGGAGCGCATCAAGTGAACATCCGAGGTTTGAACCTGCGTCAGCGCAAGGTTGCCACGGAGTCACGGAGCACACGAAGGTCTTCACGGAGGGGTCACCGGAGGGCATCCGAGGCGCGCAACCTCGGTCTACGTTGCTTCATCGGTCGCGTTCCGTTCGCCGGGCCGTCGAACCTCGGTTCGCCTCCGTGAAACCCTCAGTGTGCTTTGTGACTCCGTGGCGACCTCGCGGTCGACTCGCCCGAGAGCGCTCGAACGGTCACCCGATCCGTCTGCACTGGTCCGTCGGAGAAGAGACCCGGGGGTTCAGCCCTCGTTGGCGATCACGGACTTCGGGTCCGCGCCTTCGAGAGCGACCTTCATGAGCTTCGGCCCCATGCCGTCGACGGAGCCGAACATCACGCGCACGAGGAACTCGAGGCTGGCGTCGGTGTAGCCCGTGCCGATGGTGGGCACGGTGATGCGGAAGTAGGGCTCGTTGCGCTGGTGGTTGTAGGTCCAGGCGCCGGCGAAGGTGGAGCTGTTCGCGAGGGACAGGGCTTCGCAGAACGGCGCGACGCGGTCTTCGGGGACCTCGAACTTCAGCGGCACGGCCATCGTGAGCAGGTTGCGGTCTGGACGCGGGATGAACCGGATGTGGGTGTCGGGGTTGTTGGGGTGGGGCAGGGCGAGCTGCTTGAGCTGTGCGTTCTCGAGGATGCGAACGTTCTTGCGCTGGCCCCAGGCCTTGATGGCGTCCGGAGTGAGGGCGAAGGCTTGCATGGAGGCTCCCGGGTACAGAAAAAGGCCGAACATCCAGGCGTTCTGGATGCTCGGCTGAAGGGTGTAATGCGGTCTTGGTGAACGCTACCAGCTGGTGACGGCGTCCCATGCGGCAGAAGCACCGTCGGAGATGGCGCCACCCACGGCAGACGCGCCGTCGGAGATGGCACCACCCACGGCACTCGCACCGTCGCGGATGCCTCGACCCACAGACCGGGCGCCATCGACCACTGCGCCACCGACGTCGGAAGCGCGGTCGCCGACCCACTCGGCCGCATCGCCCACGGCTTCGACGCCGTCGCGGATACCCTCGTCGACGTCGATCTCGTGACCGCCGATGTTCAGGTCGAGGTTGCCTTCGGACAGGTTCATGTCGGCGCCAACGCCGTTCTCTCCGCCCACGTTCCAGTTCGCCGCGCCCTCGCTGACGTCGACGCCGCCGCTGGCCTGCGCCCAGTCGCCCAGCTCGACGCTCTGGCCGAACAGTGCGAGCTCGGACCCAGCGAGGTTGAGGTCGCCGTTGGCCGTGCCGCCGAAGACATCGACGTCGCCGCCGCCCGACGCGTTGATGTTGGCGCCCGTGCGTCCGATATCGAGGTTGTAGTCGCCGATCCCGATGGAGGTGTCGTCCATCATCACGTTGGCGTTGGCGTTCTCGAAGCGGGTGCTGGCCGTGCCGCTCAACAGGTCGTGCTCGCTCTCGAAGTGATCGACGCCGAGGGACGCGTTGAGGTCGGTGCTGGCGGAGAGCAGGTTCTGGTCGCCCCAACCGATGCCGGCCGACAGGTCGTCGGCCTGGAGCACGTCGAGCTGTGCGTCGGTGACGGAGCGCCGACCGGTGAGGCCGTAGTTGGAGCTCTCGAACTCCGCGTTGCCCACGTTGAGGTCGAGCACGTTGAGCTCTTCGGCCCCGACGTTCGCGTTGAGGTCGCCCACGTTGGCGCCGATGTCGACCCCTTCGAGCTGGAGACCGTGCAGGTTGAGGTTGTCGACGGAGCCGCTGGACGTGCCGCCGAGCAGGTCGCTCTGGAACTGCAGGTTCTCGGCGCTGCCGCCCAGGTACGAGCCGCGGTCGAGACCGACGTTGGTGCCCACGGCACCGTCGAACAGCTCCTGACGTGCCTGGAAGTCCTCGACGCCGATGTAGGAGCCGCCCACGCGGTCTGCCGAGAAGTTGACGCCGTTTTCGTCGACTCCGAGGTTGACGCCCTCGGCCGAGTAGTTGTTGAGGCCGGCCTGGCCGACCGAGATCTCGTTGTCGTAGACGCCGTCGATGCCGTACTGGACGCTGGCATCGTTGATCTGGTGCTGCGCGTAGGACAGCTCGCCGGCCGACAGGTTCACGCCGTCGCCGTTGGCGCTGAAGGCGAGGTCGGACCCGGCCACACCGCTGTGGTAGGAGCCGAGGTGCGCGTTGGCGTTGATGCCGCCTGGACCCTCGACGCCGAGGTCGACGTCCTGGATGTCGGTGCCCGCCACCCCGAAGGAGTCGAGCCCGGCCGTGACGCCGTTCTCGTCGATGTTGAACTCACCGCCCGTGAAGTTGTTGCCGTTGGTGAAGCTGCCCATCGAGGCGTTGACGTTGCCGTAGCCGCCGAGGTCGTTGCTGTAGTTGGCGTCGAGAAAGCGAACGCCGCCGAAGTCGACCTGGTCGAACCCGCCGTTCACCCCGTCTGCGCCGGCGTGGAAGCGCGCGCCGTCGACCATGACGTCGTTGCTGAACTCGCCGAGCGACGCGGTGTGGGTCATGCCCCCGATGCCCTGGGTGACGTTGACGTCGTTGATGGCCATGCCGCCGACGCGGGCCTGCTCGAGCGAGGCGTCGAGACCGTTGCCCGTGATGTCGAGCTGGGCGTTGGTGAGGGTGTTGTTGTTGCCCATCGAGCCGATCGAGACGTCGTTGGTGACCGCGCCGTCGAAGTAGGACTGCTGCATGCCGATGTTCTCGGCTGAGAACCCGCCGAACCCGGCTTCTTCGAGGCCGGCGTGGACCCCGGAACCGTCGATGTTCAGGCTGCCGCCGCGCAGGTTCATCCCGTTCTCGAAGTGGCCGAGCTGGGTGTTCTGTTCGTAGAGCCCATCCCCGATGTTCAGCTGGTGCTGGGCGTTGTCGATGCTGATGCCGCCGTGCCCGATGGACTCGAAGCCCGCGCGCACGCCATTGCCGTCGACGTCGAGGCTGGCGCCGTTCACCGCCGACCGCGTGGAGATGTTGCCCACGGAGCCATTGTTCTCGTAGACGCCGTCCCAGCCGGCCTCGTAGCCCGCGTTGGTGAGATCCCAGCCGCCCCAGTGGCCGCCGCCGGAGACGTGCATGCCGTCGGGCCCGATGTGCGAACCCTCGTCGATGCGCCACTGCGAGCCGGTCTGGAGCTGCTCGAAGCCCGCGTTGACGTTGCCGCCACCCGGCAGGTCGGTCTGGGCGTGGACGTCGTTCAGCCGCAAGCCCGTGGACTGGGTGGTGTTGAAGTCGAGCTCGCCCGTGGTGGGGTTGTAGCCGCCACCCCAGCTGGTCTCGTTGGCGCCGTAGCGTCCGACGCTGGCCGACGAGCTCATCCCGTTGCCCCAGTCGTGGTTGACGTTGGCGTCCTCGACCGTGAGTGCGCCCCCGCGGGTGACCTGACCGCCGTAGCGCCCGGTCTCGGCGTCGTATCCGCCCGATGCCCGGTAGAACCGCCCCTGGGAGACGGACCCGACGTCGGCCGTGGTGTTGCCCAGCGCCGTGTTGCCTTCGTAGGAGAGGTCGCGCGCGACGTTGCGACCGCCCGTGAATCCGCCGTTGAAGCCGTAGCTGCCGTCCGGGCCCGACCAGACCTCGCCGTCGCCGCCGACCCGCCCGAACTCGGCCGAGCCCACGCCCATGCTGTGGTCGCCGCCGATGCCCGAGTAGTTGCTGTAGCCGTCGTTGACGCCGAACGCGGTGTAGCCCCCGGTGGCGCCGTAGCCGGTGCGGCCATCGTCGTAGTTGCGCTGGTACGCGCTGCCGCCGACGCCGCGGTAGAGGTCTCCGCCGCCGCCCCAGCTGTTGCCCATGAAGTTGGTCTGCTGGTCGATGCGACCCGCGAGTGCGGCGCCGCCTGCGTACCCGGTCTCGGAGTAGCCCTCGCCGCCGCCGGTGTACGACCCGCCACCCCCGAGCACACCCACACCGAGGCCGGTGCTGCGGTTGAGGGAGTCGGTGCCGTAGTTGCCGCCGTACGACAGGCCGAGGCCGCCGCCGTAGAACGAGCCCCAGTCCCGCGAACCCTGGGCGAAGTTGGACTGCCCGAGGTCGTGCGTGATGCCCGTGATGGAGTTGGTGAACCCGTCTCCGCCGTTGGGGTTGCCGGCGATGCCCTGGGCCGTGGCGCCGTTGCCCCACGAGGCAATCCCGGCATCGTTGGTGCCGAATTCGTAACTCGAGGAGTGGACGTCGGACTGACGGCCATCCTGCTGCTGAAGATTGGATTCGCGACGACTGCGCTGCATACATCACCTCTGGAGGAGTCAGGGTGTTGAGAAAAACCACTGAGACTGTAGCACAGACTGTGTGGTGCGGGCGTCCAGATGTCCCGGTGTAGACGGGTTCTTTCGTCGGTCTTGGCCTGCTGGCGGGCCCCGGGCGGGCCGCGACGCCGATCAGCCCCGGATGGCGCGGAGGATCGCGGGGCCGGGAGCGGGCAGTGCGGCAGCGGGAATCGTGCGGAGCGCGAGCACGTACGGCGCGAGTCCAGGGCCGTTCCGGATGGTGTCGGGTGGCAGCTGATCGGGGGCCTGCGAAGGGGCGGTTTCGTCGTCGGATGCTTCGTCGGCGAGGACGAGGGTGCGTGCGAGGTCCCACTCGTCGGCCAGGCGGGCTTCCCAGATGTCGGCGGTGGGGCTTCCGTTCGCAGCGGCGCGGCCGAGCAGGGTCTCGCCGAGGCTGGCGCTGGGACCGACGACGTGGTTGGACGTGTCGTTGCTGGCCTGGCGCCGGATGCGACGACCGGCCGCCGAGAGAAGTGCGGGATCGACCGGGCCGACCCGCTCCAGCGCTTCGGTGACGAGCCAGCCCGTGACTGCCCCCGTCGAGAAGGGCCCGGGAACGGTGAGGGCTGCTGAGAGCGCTTCTGGCACGGGGCTGTCGCCGGGTGGGGGTGCGTCGGGTGCGCCGAAGGCGGGCAGGGTGGCGGCGATGGTGTTGGCGACCTCGAGCCAGGCGGTGCGCTGTTCGGAAGGGTCGGGGAGGCGGTCGGCGACGAGGGCGCTCGCGATGCCGTGCTCCAGGCTGCGGTCGAGCCGGTCGCCGTCGGTGACGAACCGATGGAGGAGGCGCCGGAGCACGTGGGCGACAGGCTCGGGGGACCAGCCGGGCCAGGCCCCTGATGCGTCCTGGGCTTCGGCGAGGTGGGCGTCGAGGCCGGACTCCAACAGCCCCGCTTCTTCGACGGCCATCTGCTGGAACGCGGCGATGCCGGCGTGCGTGTCGGCGCCGAGGATCCGGGACTCCAGCCGCGCGAGGATCTCGAGCGCCGCGTAGACCTCGAGTCGATCGCCGACAGCCCGGAGATCGGCCCCGGCTCCGCGGAGGATGGGGCCGAGGACCTCGACGGGCTGCAGGCACAACCAGGCCCAGCCCATGACGGGATCGCCGATCCAGGCGCGCTCCCAGTCGAGCACGGCAGAGACCTCGGGCTCTCCCGGCGAACCGGCGTCTTCGGAGGAGGTGGAGTCGAGCCAGACGCGCTGGGGCCCGAAGTCCCGGTGCACCGGGCCGAACCGGTCGACGGCCTGCAGTGCGGGCAGGCCGGCGAGCACGCGGTGGGCGAGAGCGTCCTCCAGCTCTCCGAGCCCCCACCCGTAGCGCGCGAGCCGGGCCCGGACGCGACGCAGCTCGGCTTCGACGGCTTCGGGCCAGCTCGCGAACTCGGCGTGGAACTGGCGTCCATCGGAGGTGGTGGCGTGCTGGGCGCGAATCGCGGGGACCCGGGCGAGCCAGCGACCGACCGCTTCGCCGAGTGCCGTGTCTCGCTGGCCGTCCCCGATGTGCTGCATCGCGGGAACGCCTTCGGGACGGGGCAGGAGGGCGACGGTGATCCCGCGGTCGACACGGACCAGGGTGTAGGGATCTGCGATGGTGTTGCGGGTCTCGGTGGCGCGCAGGTGACCGAGGATGGCGTGCTCCATCGCGAGGCCGGGAACGCCGACCTGGGGCAGCGGGAGCCGGAGCCACACGCGCTGATCGCCGTGCTCGTCGGGATTGTCGAGCTCCAGCTCGAACGTGCGCACCTGACCGGTGCGGATGCGGTGGATGCGCGTGGGCTGGGGCAGGCCGACCTTCTGGAGGGCCTGACGGACGACTTCGGCAGCAGGGAGCATGGCCGCAGGGTACCTCGCGCGCTCAGGGGGCGTGCGAGGACCGGGCGAGCCATCGATGGATGGGCCCGGGACCGGGCGTCTGTGCAGCTCGGTCGCGGGCGATCGGGAGGACCTCGGCCAGGAGATCGTCGAGCCAGGGGGCGCGCGGGGCCGGGACCACGGCGTCGATCCGGTCGGCAGCCTGCAATCGGGCCCGTGTGGACGGGCCGATCGGAGGGGCGTCCTGCGAGATGGGGGCGGTCCGGACCTGCATGTACGGCGTGAACGACACGTCGGCCTGGGGGTGTCGCTGCACGAACCGCAGGGTCTCGCGGGCCTCCTCGGCCGTCTCGCCGGGGAAGCCGAGCAGGCACAGCAGGCGGACGCGGATGCTGACCCGGTCGCAGTCACGCATCACCCGGTCGATCACCCGCTGCTCCACGCCCTTGTCCATGAGTTCGCGTACGCGAGGGACGGCGGATTCGAGGCCCATCCACAGCTCTTCGAGGCCGCCAGCCCGGGCCCGCTGGAGGACATCGTGGGTCAGGCCCGTGGTGAAGCGCGCCCGTGCGGTCCAGCGCACGTCCAGGCCGGCGGAGACGAGAGAATCGCCGAGCTCCCGGAGCTGGCGCGGGGTGAGCAGGTCGTCGCGGATGCGGATGTGGTGGGACCCGAGGGCGGTCGCGCGGCGGATTCCGGTGACGACGCGCTCCAGGGGTCCTGCCCGGTAGCCGGGGTGGTGTGCCTGGATTCCGCAGAATCGGCAGCGACCCCAGGGGCATCCGCGGCCCAGGCGCAGATCGACGACCGGATGCGGGGTGGGGTACTGCTCGGGCTCCACCCAGTCGAGATTCGCAGGGGCTTCGAGGGGTTGCTCCACCCGCGGTGGTCGACCGGGTCGCGCGCGGGTGGCGGTGTTGGGGAGGCCGTCGAGGGCGTGGTCGGGGTCGCACATGGCGTCGAGGGCCAGGTCGGCATCCCCGGCGATGATGGCGTCGAAGAGGCGAAAGAGCAGGTGTTCGGGTCCGCCCCCGTCGATGGTGTCCGTGCCGTCGATGATGTCGCTCGGCGCCAGGACGTCCTCGAGACAGCCGTAGAGCACGATGCGGTCGTGATGCGGGCGGAGCAGGCTCGCGAGGGTGAGCGCGTGGACCCGCTGATCGGGGTGGACGAGGGTGATGGCGACGACCGTCGGGTTCTGGGCGAGGGCCTGTCGCGCAGCGTCCTCGAGCAGGGACAGGGCGGGGTTGCGGAACAGATCGGTGCCCCGCTGCAGGGCGGACGGGATGTGGGCTTCGTCGATGTCGAACCGCAGGTGCCGGGGCCCGACGTCGCACCCGAAGCGGATCGAGAGCTCTCGTGCCCGCTCGTACAGGGAGGTGTTCGCTCGGGCGTGCTTCGCGGGTTCGGCGTAGGTGGACGCGTCCCGGAGGGCCGCAAAGCCATCCGTGTCGCCGAAGAGCCCGTGCAGCAGGGCCGTGGAGCCGTCCCAGGCCCAGAACGACCGTCCACGCTGGGCCAGGCTGCCGGCGGTGTGCGACAGATCGGCGGGAACCGCGGCGAAGTACCAGGTGGGTGGGAAGAGCAGGGCGACGTCGACGGACATGCTCGAGCGTAGCTCGCGGGCGTTCGCTGGCGCTACGGCGTCGAGGGTTCGATTCACGCCCGTTTCATCTGGAGAACGTCCCGGCGACGCATGCCGGCGCGACGCTGATCTTCGAGGGTGAGACCTTCGAGGAGGACGACATGGCGAAGCAGTGGATGGTGGGAGTGCTCGGACTGGGCGTGGGGTTGGCGGGGTGCGGGAGCGAGCCCGAGGTGGCGTTCGGGCTGACCAGCACGCTGCCCGAGCGGACGCAGGGGGTGGCGCTCGACGGGTCGGTGGCCCGGATGGGGATGCGCGGCCAGATCTGCGACGTGGACGTGCTGACGGCCGAGGTGCTCGGGGACTCCGATCCGGTGGGGTCGGACGAGCGGGTGTTCCACGCACGGGACGGCGCGGTGCTGGGATCCGGGGAGGGGACGCTGTTCTTGAGCTCGCCCTTCTCGACGGCGCGATGGACGGCCGAAGGAACCCTGCTGGACGGACGGATCACCCGGGACGGGACGTCGGTCGTGCTCTGGGAGGATGCGGGGACCTGCCGGGTCGGGTTCGTGGGGCCGGACGATGTGCGCGACGCGCTGGCAGTGGCGACGGACCTGGACTGCTCGGGACTGCCGGGCTTCGCCATCGCACCCGACGGGGCCGCGTGGATTGCGGACGGACAGCGCCTGGCCCGCGTGACGGCGGACGACGCGCTGGCCTGGGAGTCGCGCGCGGATCGCGTGGTGTGGGCGGGAGACGGTCCAGTCGTGGCGCGCACCGGAGAATCGACCGTCACGGCCGTGGACATCGAGGGTGAGGTGCGCTGGGAGGCCCTGGTGGACGGCGCGATCACGGATCTGGCTGCGGTCGCGGAGGAGGGGCCGGGTCGCGACGCGGTGGCGGTGATGGCCGAGGAGCCGTCGGGAGGCGTGCTGTCGGTGCTGGACGGCGACGGGGGTGGGCTGGCCGAGCATCCGCTGCCGTCGGTCGCCGACGTCGTGTTCTCGCCGGACGGGACGAGCATGGCGCTGCAGACGCCCGATGGAGTGGTGTTCTACGAGGTGGACGCCGAGCCCGGCGCCTGGTCGGTGGGGCCCGGAGCCCGGGTTTCGCGGGACGCGTCTGCGGCGGTGACGGGAGCGGCCGTGGGCGGAGCGACTGTGGTGAGCCTGGGCGGTGTGGCGATGCTCGCGCTCGTCGTCGCGGACTGATGCAGCGCTGCACGCCGGTCGCATCGGTGATCTCGGGGATGATCCTGGCGGTGCTCCTGCTGATCGCCGCACCTGCGCGGGCGAAGAGCGGGTGCAGCATCGGCGCGGGTGCACGATCGAGCTTCGCGCCCGCCGAGCGGGACTGGGATCTGACGACGCCTCGGGACACGGTCGGTCTGGCGCCGTCGCTGTCGGCCCGCTGTCACTCGTGGATCGGCTTCTTCGGCGTGGACGCGAGCCCGGGTCTGCGCCACGGCTACCGGACCCTGAACGCACGGGGACCGCTGGCGATGCACCTGTCGTTCGGGGTCGCGGTGCAGGAGAACGTCGGTGTGTGGACGCTGTCGAACGGGGCCATGCGCGGGTACGGGGTGTTCGTGGTGGTGCCGACGGGTGAGCGTTCTGCAGTGTGGGTGCGCTCGGCGATCATCCCCGGCCCCAGCCCGACGGTGATGCTCGACATCCAGGGCAGCTGGGACTTCAACGGCGACGGGCCGCACGACCGCGGTGTGTTGGACCCGTCGATCGGCGTGGAGCTCGGCACGGTGTGGGGTCTGCGCGCGGACTTCGCGCTCGGACAGCTGCGGCCCGGCGTGCGGGTGGCGATGCTGCACCGCGTGGAGCGAGACGTGCTGCTGTCGCCGGTGGGCCTGGGCACGTTGGTGATTCCGTTCAACTCTCCCGACGACGACGCCTTCGTGTTCGCGGAAGTCGCCGGGGGAGCGCGCTGGACGGGCTCCGAGACGGGGATGGTGGGCGGCGCGTCGCTGGGGTCGGCCTTCGCGGACGGACGGATCCGGAGTCACGTAGGGGTGCTGGTGCTCGAGCCGACATCCGAGGAGTCGATCGGGACGGGTGAACCGCAGGTGGTGTTCGACTTCGGGTTGACGTTGATGGTGTTCTGACTTCCTGACGCTGCGGTCGATATCGCCAGAGAATGCGTAGGAACTTGCTTCAGCGCAAAGATGCCACGGAGATTCTCTGTTGGGTGTCAAGCAGAAATTTCAGGCCGCGGCCTCCTTGGCGGGGGTCTTCTGGGTCTCGACGCGAGGGTTGTAGAACTTGGTGGCATCCCACTTCTGACGGTGCTTGAGCATGCCGAAGATGCAGTGCAGCAGCTTGCGCGAAACCGCCGTCATCGCGACGTTGTGGTGCCTGTTTCGGTGCTCTGTGAGGATGTCGTAGAAGTGCCTCACCTCCGGGGATTCACGAACGGCAGTGACTGCTGCCATGTGCAGCGCAGCCCTCAAGTACCGACTCCCCATCTTGCTGATGTGGCGTTTGCCGTCCTTCGCCCCGGACTGGTGAGCTCGAGGGTCAAGGCCAGCTTGCGCGACGAGCTGCTTCACGGTGAGGTCCAGCGGCATGCAGGAGAGCTCGCCCAGGATCTCCGCGCCTGAAGCTTGGCCGATTCCCTTGAGGGATGTCAGCAGCCCGAAGTCGTCGCAGAGTTGATCATGCTGATGAATCAGGGTCACTGCGGCTTTCCGCAGCTTCTTGATTCGTTCAGTGAGGTCGGCGATGTTGCCCTCGATGTCGTCGATGACGACGGGAGGCGTTGTCTTCGTGGACTGGGCTGCCTTGAGGCGGTTCTTCTCACGCGTTCGATTCTCGACGAGTCCTCGGACCCGACGTGTGAGCGCGCGGAGTTCTCTGCAGTGGGCAGGAGGAGGAGTCCAGGGTTGGGCATCGGGGGAGTTCTCGGCCATCTTGGCGAGAATTCGGGCGTCGACGCGATCCGTCTTTGCCCGCACCATTCCGGCGGTCGCATAGCCCTTTGCGGCCATCGGGTTGACGTAGAAGACCTCCACCTTCTTCTGCGCATGGAGCATCAGAGCGACATCCAGGCCGTAGTTGCCCGTCGACTCCAGCACGACCTTGATCGGGGCGCGCTTGGCCTGCTTCTTCAGCCATCTATGGAGCTTCTTGTGTCCGACGGCGTCGTTGTCGAAGACGCCCTCGTTGCCGCCGAAAACGGCGACATTGAGCTTGGACTTGCTCACGTCGATGCCTGCAGAAACGGGCTTTTTGGCCATGATGCTCTCTCCGTCTGGAATGGGTGTCGCCAGGATTCGGCACTGTGGTGAACGCCTCGCCCGCCTTGCATACTCGTGGTTGAACCACCGGATTCTCTTCGGCTTTCAAGGTGTTCCAGAGCCGAACTCGCTCTACGTGTCAGCCTCGTGGGCTCGTCACAGCGAGTTCCAAGACCCCAACGACAAGGGGAAAGTAGCCCGCACTCCGAAATACCTCCGTGTCAAGCTCACAGCTTCAGTCACGGGTCAGGATGTGCGGGCTCTCCCCTTGCCGCTGAGGCAGGGTACGGCTCCTCGCGATGGGTCCGGGAACTCTCTACGAGAGCCCCACGGACCCATCGCTCGTCGCCGTACCCAGAACGTACAAGTCACGGAGCGCACCGAGGATTTCACGGAGCGTTCGGTGACCGCGCCCGCGATGTCGTCGAGTCGACACCAAGGGATCACGCAGAGCGGCAGAGCGCGACCGAGAACGAGCATAAGACGGTGTCGATCCGGGGGCGTCGAGTGGTGGACCACGCTGTCAGAGTCGCAGAGCCAGCCTGGTCGGGTGAACGAGTGCCTTGTCGTGTTCGAGCGTCCATGAACAGGCTTCGGATGCTCGTCGGCCATTCCGCATCTCTCCGTGCAATGCTCGGTGTGCTCCGTGACTCCGTGGCGTCGTTGCGCTGATCGAGGTTCATAGGCCTCTTTCTAGCAGGATCGGCTGTCGTTGCAGTACCCATTTTCGGAGCAGCGCTTCGCTGCGATTCTGCCTTGCCACCGCAGTCCGGACCGCACCCGCGAAGACTGGATGGCAGCGGCGATGCGTTGTGTCTCGACGATTGTCCCGACGAGGGCGTGGGCCTGCTCGACCGGGCGCCTGTCGGAATGCGGGATTTGAGGTGCGCTGCTTCGCAGCGGGACGAGCAGGGTTCGGCAGAGAGCGCGGATCGCATGGTCGAACGCGGTCGCAGAGACGCCTTGGGACGGCGTTCCGGGGAGAACGGGATCGGGCAGGTCGAGCGTGCCGGCGACGTCGAGGCTCTGGAGACCGGACCTGTCGGGGACTTCAACTCAACGGGCTACCCAGAAGGGGCCTGCGGCCCCCGGAAACCCCCGCTGCACAGCTGGGAAGCGCCCTTAGGCGTAGGCCGGCGACATGGACACGAGCGGGGACCGGCAGACCGCGTTGGGTCCGGCTCGCCGGCAGCAGGGAACCCCAGAGCTGACCGAGGCTGGCGTCGCGGTGGCGTCGACAGCCGACCCTCTGAAGACGCCCTCCCACGTGAGAGATTCTCCCAGCCTGGCGTGAACAGCCCGCGCAGAAGCCGGTGTTCGGCCGGCCGAGGCCTGAGGGAATCTCCGTCAGAACGCGCCGCAGTCGTCCGCCTGGAACTCCAGCGTGCCTTCGTCCGCCGTCAACATCCCGATGGTCTGCATCTCGTCGGCGAACTCCACTGTGACGTCCTCGAGGGAGATGCCGCCCGCGGTGCCGCCCGCGCCCAGCACGTTCTGCTCGTAGTGCTGGATGAACGCCGAGCCCGGATTCTCGGAGTTCCAGGAGAGGTTGTAGTGCGGTTGCCGCCGTTTGTAGTTCTTCCCGCCCTCATCGCCCCACGTCACCTGGGCGTAGTCGCAGTGGAAGTTGACCCCCCAGGTGGTGAGGACCACGCGCTGGCCGAGCTCGTCGTCGTCCCAGGTCACGGCACCGCCGTCGAAGCGCAGGTCGATGAGCTCGCCGGTCTCGGGGTCTTCGACGGTCAGCACGCCCGACGCCTTTCCGGCACCGCCTTCCAGGGCTGCACACCCGGTGAGCGTGAGGGTCACGAGGGCGGCGACGGCGAAGCGGGACATGGAGACTCCGGGGAAGGGGGGATGATCGCTTGGACGTGCGCCGGGAGCTGAGCGTTGGAACGGGTCACTGTCGTTGCTTCTCGACCGTGTCCATCGCCTCGATGTCCTCGACCGTCTGGGGGCTCGGGGCGGTCTGCACGCCGTCGTCCGAGATGATGTGGCCGTCTTCCATGCGCACGCGCCGATCGGCGATGTCGGCGACACTGGGGTCGTGGGTGACGAGCACGATGGTGCGACCCTCGGAGTGCAGCGACCGGAACAGGTCGAGGACCTCTTCGCCCGAGGTGGAGTCGAGGTTGCCGGTGGGCTCGTCGGCGAGGAGGAGCGGCGGATCGGAGGCGAGAGCCCGCGCGATGGCGACGCGCTGACACTGGCCTCCAGACAGCTCGGAGGGGAGGTGGTCGGCGCGGTTGGCGAGCCCCACCTTGCCGAGCAGCTCGCGTGCGCGCTGAAGCCGCTTCTTCTCGGGCCAGCCGCCGTAGCGGAGGGGGAGAGCGACGTTCTCGTCGGCTCGAAGGCGCGGGAGGAGGTGGAAGGACTGGAAGACGAAGCCGATCTTCTGGTTGCGGACGGTGGCGAGCTCTTCGTCGGAGAGGGCGCTGACGAGCTTGCCATCGAGCCAGTAGGAGCCGCCGGTCGGGCGGTCGAGACAGCCGAGGAGCTGGAGCAGGGTGGACTTGCCGGAGCCGCTGGTCCCGACGAGGGCGACGAACTGGCCCTCTGGCACGAGGAGATCGGCGCCCTGCAGTGCAAGGACCCCGGCTGCACCGCCGTATCTGCGCTGGAGCCCCTCCACGCGGATGACGGGTTCACGGATGACGGGTTCGCTCATCCGATCCTCACGGCCATGGCGGGTTGCAGACGCGCGGCCTGGCGGGCGGGGAGGTAGCCGAAGACGAGGCCTTCGATGGTCGAGACGACGGTGGCGAGGAGCACGGCCTGGAGCGAGACCTGGGTGGACCAGCCGGTGGCCAGCGCGACGGCCCAGGAGACGGCGAATCCGGCGAAGATGCCGAGCACGCCGCCGAGCAGGCTGATGAGGATGGCCTCGACGACGAAGAGGCGGTGGATGTCCTTGGGAGAGGCGCCGACGGCGAGGCGGATGGCGATCTCCTTGGTGCGCTCCATGACGCTGGCGAGCATGATGTTCATGATGCCGATGCCGCCCACGAGCAGCGAGATGCCGGCGATGAGGCCCATGACGAGGTTGAAGATGCGCTGCTGAGCCTCGGCCTGCTGCATGAGCTGGAGCGGCACGACGAGCTCGTAGATGGGCTGGGAGCGGTGGCGGCGGTCGAGCATGCGCTCGACGATGTCGACGGCGGTCGGGATGGCGTCGACGTCGTCGAAGGTGACCTGGATCTCGTCGAGGGCGGGGGCTCCGAGCTCGACGGGATCGATGATGCGCGAGGTGGACAGGGGCAGCATGACGTCGCCGGAGCGGTCTTCGATCTCGACCCCTTCGACGTCGGTGGACCCCCCGGACCCGGTCCGCACGATGCCGACGACGGTGAGCCAGGTGGTGCCGAGCCGCAGCTTCTGACCGAGGGCTTCCTTGCGGCCGAACAGCTCGGCTGCCGCGGCCTCTCCGAGCAGGCACACGCGATTCCGCTCGGTCTCGTCGGCGGTTCTGAGGGGGCGACCCGCAACGAGGCGGAAGGGACTGCCTGCGAGATGACCGGGGCTCACGCCGAGATAGCGCAGGTTCTTGGCGTCTTCGGGGGCGGGAAAGACCTGGCCGGGCTCGAACTCGCGCTGGCCTCCGATGGACGCGATTCCGGGAACGACCTCGCGGATGGCCAGCACGTCGCGGCGGGACAGGCCCTGGGTGCGACGCTGGATCTCCTGGCGGGCTTCGGTGTCCTCGGGCAGCTCCTTCTGCTTGATCTGCACGTTGAGGATGCCGAGCTGGGCGATGAGAGCTTCCTGCTCGGCTCGGGCGCCTTCGCCGATGGAGAGGATGCCGATGACGGCGGCGACTCCGAACAGGATGCCGAGGCAGGACAGCAGGGTGCGGACGCGATGGGCGAGCAGGCTGCGGACGCCTTCCTTGACGAGGTCGCGCATCAGGACCCCAGGGAGTCGGGCGGTTCGAGGGCGACGACGGTGCCGGCCTCGATGCCCGAGATGGCGACGCGGCCGCCGGACTCGGCCTGGACGACGACGGGGGTGGGCGACCAGCCGAAGGTGCCGCGGGTGAGCACGGCATCGACGCCATCGCGTCGGACGAGGGCGTCTTCGGGGACCACGATGGCGTCGTCGTAGCGCTCGGTGACGACCTCGACCTGGACGGTCATCCCGGGCTTCATGACCTCGGTGGTGACGTCGAGGGCGAGCTCGACGCGGAAGTGCTTGACGCGGTCTTCGCCCTTGGGCTCGGCGAGGGGAGCGATGTCGGTGATCTCGCCGGCAGTGGGCTGATCGGGGTGGGCGTCCATCTCGATCTCGGCGACCTGCCCTTCGGCGAGGGCCGGGGCATCGACCTCGGGGACCCAGCCGACGACCTTCATGACGTCGAGCGCGGGGAGCTTGACCAGGGTGGCGTTGGGCCAGGGGTCGTCGCCGACCTTCCACTTGCCGTCCCACTTGTCCTGGACGAGCGCCAGCCCGCCATTGTCGCTGATCAGCACGCTGTTCTCGAGGTCCTTCTCGTACTGCAGGATCTCGATCTCGAGGTTGCGGATCTTCAGCTCGCTCAGGCGGACCTGACCCGCGGTGTCGATCTCGGCGCGCTTGACCGCATCGCGTGCGCGTTCAGTGGCCATCCGGGCCTTCTCGAGGTCGACGGCAGCGGCTTCTCGGTCGACCCGCGGAACGGTCTCGGAGTCGGTCTGTGCGAGCTCGGCGAGGCCCAGATCGAGGTCGGCGTGCTCGACCTGGGCGCGGGCGGTCTTGATGTCGAGCCGGGACTTCTCCTGGACCTGTTCGAGGCGGGTCTTCTCGAGGTCGAGCTTGTTGCGGAGCTCCTTGATCTCCTTGTGGGTCTCCTCCATGTCGAACTCGACGACCTTGTCTCCGGCCTCCACCCGGTCGCCATCGTCGACGATGAACGCGATCTCCGGGCGGTTCTGGAAGTCGGGGGCGGTGATGTTCTGGCTCTCTGCGGCCTCGAGCTCCCCCTTGAACCGGACCCGCACCTCGAGGTCTTCGACGGCTGCGGTGGTGGTCTGGACGTCGACCTCCTCGCCCCCGCACGCCGCGAGAGAGAGGGCCAGAAGGCCTGCCAGCATGGGGCGAACGCACGGGAGGGTCATCGGGAGCCCTCCAGCGTGGGGGTGCCGCGACGGGGAAGCTCGACGAGCCGCGCCAGACCGACGGAATCCAGGAGGGTGCCTTCGACGCGCTGGGCCCGCAGCCCGCTCATCTGCACGCGGATCTGGGCGGAGAGGCGGTTGGCTTCGGCCTGTTGGAGCAGCTCCAGGGCTTCGACGACGTCGCGCGTGCTGCCCCGGCCTTCCTTGAGCCGCTCCTGCTGGGCGTCGAGGGAGGCCTGGGCGGCTTCGAGGGTCTGCTCGGCGACCTGCAGCCCGGCCCGGTCCCGGCGGAGGTCGCGCAGCGCGTTGTCGACGGACAGCTCGAGGTCCTGACCGGCGGCTTCTCTCGCGAGCTCGGCCTGCTCGACGCGCAGCTGGGCCATGCCGTATTCGGCCCGTGTGGATCGGAGGAACAGGGGCAGGGACGTGGAGACGCCGACACTCCAGAACGGCGCGGGATCGGTGGCGAGCTGGCTTCGGGCCACGGCGGCGATGGGGTCGCCGGCGGAGACCCCGGCGTTGCCGTCCAGCGAGAGGTTGGGGAGTGCGCCGTTGCGGGCCAGACGAGCGTTCCGGATGGCCTGCTCGAGGGTGAGGTCGGCCTGGAGAAGGGTGACGTTGGCGTTGCGGGCTGCGGAGAGCATCTGGTCGCGCTCGGGGATGGACTCGGGCACGACGGGCTGGTCGATCAGGGCGAGGTCGCTCCCGGTCGACAGGGCCAGGCCGAGCACCCGGGCGAGTCGCGCTTCGGCCTGCTCCTCGAAGGCGACGGCACTCACCTGTTGCTGCTGGCTGGTGCCGAGGGACACCCGGACCCGCAGGACGTCTCCCGACCCCGCGAACCCGGCTTCCTTGCGCTCGATGGTCTGGTCGAGCTGCTCCTGGCTCCGCTCGACGGCCCGATCGGCCTGCTCGCGTGCCTGGCGGGCCTGGACCAGCCCCCAGTAGGCGTCGGCGACGTCGATGACGAGGGACTCGAGCTGCGCCCGCCAGGCGAGCTCGCGGCTGGCGAGGGCGAGCCGCGCGTTGTCGATGCGCTGCAGCCCTGCCCGGAACCCGGCGCCCGACAGCAGGGGCTGGGACACGCCGACGTTCAGCCCGGTGGAGACGAACTGATCCGAGGATGCGTTCGCGCTGTCGGAGGTGCTGAAGGACTCGCTGTAGCCGACGTTGACGTTGCCGCCGGTAGGCAGGGACTGGTTGATGGACGCGCCCACGCTCCGGCTGGAGGTGGTGATGACGGTGTCGCCGTCGAACGCGTTGTTGGTGGGGGTCTGCGAGCCTCCGGTACGCGCGTTGACGGACACGCTGGGGTCGAAGCCGGACCGCGCCGAGGACAGACCGAGCTGGGCGATGCGGTTGTCGCGCCGCCCCGACGCGAGCTCGAGGTTGGTGCGCGTGGCTTGACCGAGGGCTTCGCGGAGCGTGATCTCGCGTGCATCGGCGGACGTGAGTGCCCCGAGCAGGACCCACAGCCCTGCGCCCAGCACTCCGCCCCCGAACCGAACGCGCCTCATCCGCCGTCCCCTTCATCGGTGGTGGCGTCGTCGGGGGCATCGGCGGCAGCGATGGGTTTCTCTTCGGCTGCGGGACGACTCTCTTCGCCATCGGTGGGGTCGATGAGCGCGACCTCGGTGCCCGCTTGCAGTCCGCTCTCGACGATGACGTGGGTGTCGCTCTCGAGGCCCAGCTGAACGGGGGTCTCGCTCCACCCGGACAGCCCGGAGGTGTAGACGACGGGGGTGCTATTGGGCCGGAAGACGGCCTCGATGGGCACGGACACGGCGTCGTCGACCCGCTCCAGCAGGAGGTCGACCCGCGCGCTCATCCCGGGCTTGAGCCTCGGGTCGAGCTCGTCGAGAGCGACCTCGATCTCGAGGTACTTCACCTGGTCCTTGCCCCGGGCCACGGCCAGATCGGCGACCTTGGCGATCTCGCCGGTGAGCGGCATGTCGGGGAACGCATCGAGGGTGATGGTGGCCTTCTGGCCGGCGGCGACGCGCGGGGTGTCGACCTCGTGCACCCAGGCGACGACCTGCATGGTGTTCATGTCGGGCAGGCGGAGCAGGGTCTGACCCCCCCAGGGCGAGCTGCCGACCCGCCAGAACTCCCCGTCCCAGCGGGGCTCGTAGATGACGATGCCGTCGGTGGGCGCGGTGAGCACGGCTTTTTCGAGGCTGTCGCGGATCTCGTCCACCCTCCGCGCGTTCTTGTCGACCTCGAGCTGCTGGAGCTGGGTCTCGGCCCGACTCTCGAGCTTGACGTTGGCCAGGGTGTCCTCGGCGGCGTCGATGGCCATCACGGCCTTGGTCTCGGCGACGCGGGCCTGTTCGCGCTCGACGAGGGGCACGGTCTCGGAGTCGGTGATCTTCATCCGCGCGACCTGCAGATCGAGCTCGGCGCGGCGGATGGCGGCTTCGGCATCGGCGATGGCGAGCTCGAGCTTGGCGGCTTCCTGACCGATCTTGGTCTGGGCGAGCTTGAGGTTGTTCTCGGCCTCTTCGAGCTGCTCCAGGAGCTTGCGGGTGTCGAACTCGACGACCTTCTCGCCCTTCTCGACCACGGCACCCTGCTCGGCCAACCAACCGATGTCGAGGCGGGTGGTGAAGCGTGGGGTGGCGATCTGCTCGGACGACTCGGCGTCGAGCTCGCCGTGAACGGACAGCCGCACCTCGAACGGACCCCGCACGGCCTCGGCGGTGGGAACGGAGCCATCGGAGGCGAGAAAGCCGGGAACGCAGCCGGACTGCGCCAGCAGCCCGAGGAGCGGTGCGAGGAAGACCATGCCGACCGGTAACCGAGCAACATCCTCACGCCGAGCGCGTACCGGAGGCGTGTTCGACGTCGTTCTACTGTTCGCAATCGCCGTGTGCGTGGGCATCTCGACCGCTTCGCCGGCACCGCGTGCGGTCGCGGAGGGGGCACCTGTAGCCGCGGGCACCCTGGCGTGGCGCTGCGCGCAGAGAGGAACGTTGACAGACCGCGACGTCCGACGACTCGCGGACCTGCGCCGCACGATCCTCTCCGGAGCCGGGGGAGTGGATCGAGGACCCGTGCTGACGGGGGCGATCGAAGAGCTCGAAGCGCTCGGCCGCTCCCGACCGGGGTGCCCGGCACCCTGGATCGAGATGGCGGTGGCACTGCGCTCGCTGGGACAAGGGCCGTCGGCGGTGGATGCGCTGGATGCGGCGGCAGCGAGTGTGGACGGTGGGGATGATGCGCCGGACTGGATGGAGGTCTGGCCCGAGGTCGCCGTGGCGCGCGCCCTCGGCGCTTTCCCCGGAGTGCCGGCGAATCTCGTTAAGACGGGAACATGGTGAGCTTCCGTTCCATCCTTCAGGCGTGTATGGCGTCGCTGGTGCTGCTCGGCGTTCATGGCGTCGCGTGGGCCAACCCCGTTCCGATGTTCGGGCGGGTGGGGCCGACCACCGCCCGCGGGGGTCCGCCCGTGCTCATCGTGGCCGTGCCTCCCTACGGTGTCCTGACCAACCGGCCGGTGGTTCCGGTCGGAGGGCCGCTCGGCGACGGACAGCGTCGGTCTGTGATCCTGCCGAACACCTGGGATCTCCCGCCTGCGTCGCAGGGGTGGCTGCGTCCGGCATCGAACGAGCCGACGGCCTGGCAGTCCCAGCGCACCCGCATCGAAGAGCCGGGCGGGCCGGTCGCCATCGAGGCGCTGGAGAGCTCGCTGATGCCGGTGGATTCGCTGGAGACCCCCGAGAACCACCTGCCTGCCGGGCTCCCCGCGTCCGAGGACTGAGAATCGGCCTGCCCGACTTCAGCCGACCTTCTTCGCGGCCGCGCGCAGCTCCTGGTCTGCGAAGTAGCGGAAGATGCCCGGCACGATCCTGCGTGCGTACATCACGAGCCAGCTGTGCCAGCCGATGCAGCTCTCGAACCGACCCTTCTGGATGGCGTCGAGCATGGCGCCCGCCACGGCTTCGGCGGTGTACGTCCGGGTGAAGCTGTTCTCGCTCTCGATCGCCCAGATGAGCGGGTGCTTGTCTTCGTTCTCGAGCTCGAGGCCGGGGGTCTCGGTGGTGGGCGGGTAGAACACGGTCACGGTGACGCCATCGAGCAGCATCTCCTGGCGCAGCGCCTCGCCGAGCCCGGCGATCGCGAACTTGCTCCCGGAGTACGCGCCGTATCCCCACACGCTCATGAAGCCGAGCATCGAGCTGACGAGCTGGATGTGCCCCTTGGATTCCTTGAGATGCGGGGCGGCGGCCCGGACCAGGTTGACGTGCCCGAGGTAGTTCACGTCGAGCAGCTTCTGGAACTGGTCGATGGGTGCGTCGAGCACGGGACCCGTGGCGGCGTAGCCGGCGTTGCAGATCAGGACGTCGAGCCCGCCCAGGGTCTCAGCGGCGCCGTCGACCGCGGCGTTCACGGCATCGGCGTCGGAGATGTCGACGGAGGCGGTGGTGTGGTTCGCGGATGTGACGGCGTTCAGCGCGCTCAGCGTGTCGTCGAGCGCCTGCTGCCCACGTGCGGCGATGCACACCGATGCCCCCCGGCGTGCCAGCTCGAGCGCGACCTCGCGCCCGATGCCCTTGGACCCACCGGACAGGAAGACCCGCTTGCCCTTCCAGAACTCTGCCATGACGTCGCCTCCGGCCGGCCGGAGTAACGCGAGGGTGGGTTCGGCGGAGGGTTCAGAGGGCGTCCACCTTCGCGACCACGAGCTGCCGTGCGTCGGCGAACCGGGGAAGGGCATCGCTGCGCGCGGTCTCGGCGGCGTGGCGCTCCCCCATGTCGTAGAACCGCGTGGCCTTGACCCAGACGGTCTCGACGCGCTTGCGGTCGGCCTCGGACAGTGCCGACAGGTCGCCGTGGGTCGAGACCACGTCGTCGCCGAGCACCTCGTAGGCCTGCCCGAGGCGAAGGAGCTGCGAGAGCGTGAAGTCGTGATGCCGCAGGTGGATGGTCTCCATCAGCTGCTCCCGTGCGCCCTCGAGGAGCACGGCTCGGCGTTCGAGGAGCTCGGGCTCGGTTCCCAGCTGGTCGGCCAGGTCGAGGTAGGTCGTGACCAGGAGCGTGCGCGCTTTCGCCTGGTGCCACGTGGCCAGATCGTGATCGACGTCTTCGAGGGTGTCGAGCATCCCGTCGGTCGCGCGCTTCAGCCGCCGTGGGCGGTCGGCGGCCTGGAGATCGACGATGGCGTGCGCGAGCTCGAAGCGCGCCTCGTCGACGAGCCCCAGGGTGCGGTCCCGAGCGGCCTCTTTCAGGTGTCGCCGTGCTGAACGCGCCTGTCTACGGGCCTGTCGACGGGTCGCATCGCGCGGAAGCGTATCGCCCATCGTCTCGGCGAGGTGGAACTCGAGGTGGTCGGTGAACGCGCCGTAGGGCTGCTGTGCGAGGGCGGATTCGTACAGCTGGCGGGCGTCCGCGGAATAGCCATCCAGCTGCCAGGCCCGACCCATCAGGTAGGACGCCTCTTGATCGTGCGCTCCGGCCACCAGCAGGGCAGCGCGAGCCGACTGGCGTGCGCCCTCGGTGTCGCCCCGCTTCAGCTGAGCCCAGCCGGCATCGAGAGTGGCGCGGGGACTCGCGTGCAGCTCGCCTGCATCGGCGGTGAGTGGAGCGAGGACGGTGGCGAAGAGGATGGGGAGCAGCAAGAGGACCTCCGACAGCAGCGTGCCTGGATGTCGACCCCATCGCTCGCGAGCGGTTCCACTGAAGCTGCCACTGAAGCGGCGGGCCGGGGATGCTATGGTTGGGGTGCTGGAGGTACGTGCTAGCACTGGATTCACTATCCCCCCGTAAGCGTTGTCTACGGACTTCGTCCCTCGTCGTGGAGTGAACGCCCTTGTGCAAGGGAATCCGGAAGCGGCGAAATGAGGCCCACCTACTGAACGAGTAGGGGGTTTGGACCAGTCTCACGGCCATCCCGGCACCCCGGACCCGACCCTTCGTGGTCGGGTCCGGCTCCTCAGGGGCTCGGTTCACCGGTGGGCAACCGGTTAGACGCGACGACTGCGGAGGCTGCCGGTGACCTGGGCCACACTCGTGATGGGCGTGTATCTGTCGATCCTCGCCTTGCTCTCGCTCAACGGGATGCACAAGGTGTGGATGCTCTACGCGTTCGGCCAGCGACCGACGCGCGGGCGTCGACCGGCCCCCGCCGAGTGGCCGATGGTCACGGTACAGCTGCCGATGTTCAACGAGCGCTACGTGGCTCAGCGCCTGATCCGCGCCGCCGGCGAGCTCGACTACCCGCGCGACAAGCTGTTCATCCAGGTGCTCGACGACAGCACCGACGACACGGTGTCGATCGCACAGGAGGCCGTCGACGAGCTCGTCGCGAAGGGCCTCGATGCGGTGTTGGTCCACCGCGAGGACCGGACCGGCTTCAAGGCTGGCGCGCTCGATGAAGGTCTGGAGACCGCCAAGGGCGAGCTGGTCGCGATCTTCGACGCCGACTTCATCCCTCCTCCCGACTTTCTGAAGGCCACCGTTCCCTGGTTCGACGACGGGGTGGGGATGGTCCAGGCGCGCTGGGGGCATCTGAACGCGCGCGACAGCTGGCTCACGGCTGCTCAGGCGACCCTGTTGGACGGGCACTTCGTGGTCGAGCACACCGCTCGCAACGCGACGGGGCGGTGGTTCAACTTCAACGGCACGGCGGGCATCTGGCGGCGCGCGTGCATCGCGGATGCGGGGGGCTGGCAGCACGACACCCTGACCGAGGATCTCGACCTGTCCTACCGGGCGCAGCTCAAGGGCTGGCAGTTCACCTACCTGCACGATCTGGTCGCCCCAGCAGAGCTTCCGCCGACGATGGCCGCGTTCAAGACCCAGCAGCACAGATGGGCGAAAGGCTCGATCCAGACGGCTCGAAAGCTCCTGCGTCGCATCTGGGCATCGTCCGACATCGGGCTCGAGGTGAAGCTCGAAGCCACGGCGCATCTCACCGCCAACTTCAGCTATCCGCTGGTGGTGATGCTCTCGCTGTTGCTGCCGTGGGCCATCTACGCCCGGATCGAGGGGGGCCTCCGCACCCTGCTCGTGATCGATCTCGTGCTGTTCGTGTGTGCGCTCGTTCCGTTCCTCTGCTTCTACGGGGCGGCGGTGTGGCACTCGGGGGCTCCGCGGCGCGGCGTGCGCCTGGCGCGGCTTCCCATCGTGCTCGCACTGGGGATGGGGATGGCGGTCTCGCAGACGCGAGCGGTGGGCGAAGCGCTGTTCGGGGAGGTGGGCACCTTCGTGCGTACACCCAAGTCGGGCGGCGCGGCCTCGGTGGGGTACCGGGCGGCCTCGAGGGGGCTCGTGGGGTTCGAGATCCTGCTGGCGCTCTACCTGGTCGGGGCCTGCTGGTACGTGGTGAACGCGGGCTACCTCGCGAGCCTGCCGTTCCTCGGGCTGTTCGCGCTGGGCTACGCGGCGGTCGGGTTCACGTCGCTGCGGACCTGAGGGGCTGCCTCTACTCCGGTCGCTAGAAGAACTCGGGATCCAGGCGGAAGCCCAGCTCGTCCTGGAGGCGGTTGAGCTCGACGTCGAGCGCGTCGAACACCTGCTGTTCGTCGGCCCCGAGCCCCTCGACGTCCAACAGCTGCTCTTCGAGAGGGCCGGTGCGACGCAGGAAGGACGCGCCGTCTGGGCCCCAGGTGAGTCGATGGTCCCCACGCGACACGACCTGCAGCGAGCGCTCGTAGGGGCCGTCTCCGTTGGGGCGGAACCGCTGGGCGAACAGGATCCGGTCGTCGCTGGCGTCGGGATCGGCGAGGGCGGGCAGGAGGCTGCGACCGTCGGTGGGGCCTTCGAACGGAACACCTGCGGCGTCGGCGAGGGTGGGGAGCAGATCGACGATGTGAGCGGGTTGCTGCACGACGGACCCCGGATGGCGAACCAGCGGACCGGCCATCACGAGCGGAACGCGCACGCCGCCTTCCAGCACGGACACTTTGGCCTGCAGGGGTGCGATTCCCTCGTCCAGGACGCTCCCCGGGGTGCCGTTGTCGCCCAGGACCACGATGATCGTGCGCTCGAGGCGTTCGGGGGGAAGGGTGTCGAGCAGGCGGCCCAGCTCCCGGTCCGTCGCGGCGAGCATCCGGTCGTAGGCCTCGGCGTCGTCGGCAGGAGGAGGGCCGTCGTCCAGCTCGGGAGGCGGCTGGCTCCACGGACTGTGGGGGGCGTTGTAGCTGACCATCACGAACCACGGCTCGGGCAGCACGGTGGTGAAGTCGATGGCGTCGTCGGTCGTGTCGATCGTGGCGTACGTGGATTCCGTGGTCATCCGGCCGTTGACGACCTTCGGAAAGGCGTCGTAGTTCGAGATGTTCTGCCACGAGCCCTCGGCCCAGTCGAAGCCCATCCAGGCCGGGTGGTCGTAGTGGTCGGCCCGGAAGGTGGCCAGGTGCCACTTCCCGGCGAGTGCCGTGGTGTAGCCGGCTCCCTGGAGGTGAGACGCGAGGGTGTCGGTGGTGGGCATGACGTACGGGCCGGCGACGTCGACCACCGATCCCACGCCGGTGCGGCTGGGATAGCGACCCGTGAGGATGGCGGCGCGCGTGGGGCTGCAGGACGGCATGGCCCAGGCCCGGTGGAACCGCTGTCCGGATTCGGCGAGACGGTCGAAGGTGGGCAGGTCGGGGGCCGAGGTGCCGACTCCGTAGGCGGGCACGTTGTCGATCCCCACGTCGTCCAGCAACACGAGCAGGATGTTCGGTGGAGCGTCGGTCGGCCCAGTGCCGGTGCCGGTGCCGGTGTCGATGCCGGTCGACGCGTCGCCTGCAGCCGAGCATCCCGACCCCACGGCCGCGACCACACCCCATCCCACGAGGAGGGGCGCCAACAGCAGCTTCGCGGTGCTCGGGATGCGCATCGTCGAAGGCTACACGAGTCGTGGGGCGTCCGCTGGTCGCCACCAGAGCGCGATGACGAGCGCGCAGATGGCCGGACCCCAGGTGACCGGACCGAGCCAGACCGGCACCGCCCAGCTCCCATCGGGCTGGACGAAGAGCAACACCGCGTAGCTGCACTGGAGGAATGCCGCTGCCACGGCCCATCCGCGGCCTCCGAGCGCGACGGCGGGGGCCAACACCCAGAGCACGTACCAGGGGTGGACGGTGGGGCTCAACAGCACGAACGCGGCGCCGACCTGTAGCCACAGCCGAAGGGGGTCGGGACGACGCAGGGCGGCGTGTGCGGCGACACCCAGCCCGATCACGGCGAGCACGCCCCGGGTCGCGGTACCGAGGACGGGTTGGAGCAGAGGGAAGGCGAAGCCGTTGAAGCTCCAGCTCGCGGAGTAGCGCGACAACGCCTCGAACAGGGCAGGACCGGCCGAGAGGACCGGCAGCGCGAGCACGATCAGCAGCAGCGTCGCCAGGAAGCCCGCCAGCAAGGCTCTTCCGGGCCCGAGCCTGCGGACGAGAACGGGGGCGAAGAGGACCGGCAGGAGCTTGACCCCGATGCCCAGGGTGACGGGCACGCCCGCCCAACGGGGCTTCTCGGCCTGAAACAGCACCACGGCCGACAACGCCATCGCGACCCCCAGCGGCTCGAGGTGGGCGCCGTTCGCGGACTCGAGCACAGCCAGGGGGTGGAGTGCCCACACCAACGCGGGCCAGGTCGGGCGTCCCGCGGATCGACAGATTCGGGCGATCAACGCGATGTTCACCAGGTCGATGCCCGCGGTCATGGCCTGGACGACCACGGGTCTGGCACCGAGGGCGGCGCTGAGCCGGAACCACAGCTGGGCGACGGGGGGGTAGATGCTCGGGATGTCGGGATGGTTCACGCGCTCGGCGAGCCAGGGGTCGAGATGCGCGAGGGAGGACGGGGGCGACAGGAAGGGGTTGTGGCCCGCGTTCAGGGCGAGGCCTTCGAACAGGAACCGGTACAGGTCGTCGGACAGCAGGGGAGGGGAGCCCACGAGCACCAGTCGGACCAGTGCACCGATTCCGACCACCAGGGGAATCCCCGGAGTTCCGCGGGGAAGCGAGGCGACCGCGAGTCCCCAGGGGAGGATGCAGGCGACCAGCGCCCCGCTCGTCGCGCGGTCTGGAGCGGTCCACAGCACGACGCTCGCGAGCGTCGCAGCCGCGACGGCGAGGAGCACGGCCAGCACGTCCGTTCGGGGGAGAGACAGCCGTTCGCCCCGGCCAGGCGGGCGCTTCGGGGGCCTGGGATGTGCGCTCGCCTCGCGGGGTCTACCCGGGGGGCCCGGCGGTGTGGACGACACGGGGCTCGCTCTCGTTGACCCGGGGAGATCACGCGCTTAATGTGCCGACGAGCCGCCATCGAAGGAGACGTGTTGATGTTGAGGTTCGGAAACTTCGTACCCCCTCTGGTCCTGGTGGCCGTGGTGGGCGTCGGTGCCTGTAAGAAGAAGGTTCCCCCGCCCCCTCCCGACCCCGTACCCGTGCAGCAGGTCGAGTCCAAGCTTCAGATCACGTCGGTGTCCCCCTCGGTGGTCGATGCGGACAAAGCGACCACCGCCAAGGTCTACGGAAGCAACTTCGAGGCCGGCGCGAGCGTCACCTTCGGGAGCGCTTCCGCTACGAACGTCACGGTAATCGACCCCAACACGATCGACGTCAACGTGCCCGCGATGACCGCTGGTACCTACGATGTGATGGTCTCCAACCCGAGCGGTGAGTCCACCACCCTCCGCCAGGGCCTCACGGTCCGGGGCCCGGTGTCCGGCAACTGTTCACAGGCCACGGTGTACTTCGGCTTCGACAGCGCCGGGTTGTCCAGCGACGCCCGCAACCTGCTGAACGGAAACATCCAGTGCTACCAGCAGGGCAGCGGCTCCATCCGGGTCGCGGGTCACGCCGACGAGCGCGGAACCACCGACTACAACCTCGCGCTCGGGAACCGTCGGGCCGAGACCGTCAAGCGGCACCTGTCCAGCCAGGGCGTGTCCGGCGGACGCATCCAGACCGTGTCGTACGGCGAGGAGCGTCCCGCACAGCGTGGCTCGAACGAGTCGGCGTGGGCGAAGAACCGTCGCGCCGAGGTCAAGACCGAGTAGTGGCCGCATTGCATCTCTGGACCGCCTGGCCCGTTCCCTCCGTTCGACCCGTCCTGTTGGTGCTGCTCGCCCTGACGTCGTCCGGCTGTGCGTTGCTCAACGACAACAGCGCGGCGACGGCCGAGTACGCCCGTCAGGTCACCACGGCCAACCTCCGTGTCGCCCAGCTCGAGAACGAGCTCGCTCAATCCCAGGCGCGGATCGAGCAGCTCGAAGAGTTCGTGCGCGTACAGGGTCAGAGCCAGGCCACCCGCCTCGAGAACCTCGACGAGGTCAACAGCGAGGTGTCCCGCCTCCGCGGGCGCATCGAGGTCCTGGAGTTCGAGCTCACGGCGACGACCGAGCGGTTCGACGCCTACGAGGTCCAGATGGAGCGCCGGACCCTGCACGCCGAGCGGCGCCTGCGTCAGCTCGAGGACATGCTCGGGGTCCAGCCACCTCCGGCGCCCACCGACGAAGAGCTGGGGTTGTCGACGGACGGCACAGCGGGCGCGGGCACGGATTCTCCCGACGGAACCGACCCCACTGCGACCGGAGACCCCGACGACCCCGATGGGACGGGCGACAACGGCACCGATCCCGCCGAGACCCCCGAGGGCGCGGTCCCGGACACCGCAGCGGGCAAGCTGGAGCTCGCCGCGACGCGCATGGAGGAGGACAAGCCTGCCGTTGCACGCGCCATCCTCATCCGCGCGCTCAAAGAGCATCCCGACGCCGACGAGACCGACGAGGTCCGCTACCGCATCGCCGAGACCCACTTCAACCAGAAGGACTACCGCAAGGCCGCGCTGGCGTTCAAGAAGGTGATCGACGACCACCCGAAGTCCGACTGGGCCCCGTGGTCGCTCCTGCGGCAGGGCGAGTGCTTCGCGGGCCTGAACCAGCCCGACAACGCCAGGCTGTTCTTCGACGGCGTCATCCAGCGCTATCCGAAGTCCGAGGCCGCCAAGGAAGCCAAGAAGCGCCTCAACCGATGAGGCTGCGGGGACCATCCCGTCGATGAGGGCTGTGTTTGCGCTGGGGTATGCGGTCGATTAGAGTCGACGGCCAACGCCATCCCAACCATGGGGGAGCGGTCTTTCGACCGGTCCTCTTTTTTTGTGTCTCCACCATGATCCCCACCGAAATCCGCAAGCGCGTGCGAGAGCTCGTCGAGCCGTCCATCCGGCGGCTGGGGTTCGATCTGGTCGCGGTGGAGTGGTTGGGAGACACACGGGGGCCCATCCTGCGCCTGTCCATCGACGCCCCGGGAGGGGTTCGTGCTCGGGACTGCGCAGAGGCCACCCACTACGTCTCGCCCCTGCTGGACGAGGCCGATCCGATCCCGAGCGCCTACACCCTCGAGGTGAGCAGCCCTGGAATCGATCGGCCGGTCGAGCGCCTCGCGGATTTTGCGAGGTTCGAGGGCAAGCGCGCGCGCATCCGGCTCGAAGAGGGCCATCCGAGGCGGCGCTACAGCGGGGTCCTGAAGGGGATCGACGACGACGAGGTGCTCGTCGAGGTGGACGGAACCGTCCATCGCCTGCGCCACGACACCATCGATCGGGCCCATCTGGTGCTCGATCTCCAGGAATACGAAGAACTCGCGGAGGTGCTCCATGATGATGAGTGAGCTCGAACGGCTGGTGGACACGATCACCAAGGAGAAGAACATCCCGCGGGATGTCGTGGTCGAGATCCTGGAGAGCGCCGTCGAGGCCGCTGCCCGCAAGAAGTACGGGCAGGCCCTGGACATCGAAGCGCAGTACAACGACGAGATCGGCGAGGTCGAGCTGTTCAAGTTCGTGCGCGTGGTCGAAGAGGTCGAAGACGAGGACATCGAGATCGACCTCGAAGAGGCCCGCGAGCTCGACGAGGAGTGCCAGCTCGGCGACGACCTCGGCATCAAGCTCGAGCCCGAAGTCGACGACAAGCCGAAGAAGAAGCGGCGGGGTCGACGCAAGAAGGAAGAGGAGCGGCAGGAGACGTCGCTCGGCAAGCTCCTGGGACGCATCGCCGCCCAGACCGCCAAGCAGGTCATCATCCAGAAGGTGCGCGACGCCGAGCGCGAGCTGACCTTCAACGAGTTCAAGGACCGCAAGGGCGAGCTCATCACGGGCATCGTGCGCCGGTTCGAGAAGGGCAACATCATCGTCGACCTCAACCGCGCCGAGGCCATCCTGCCCCGCCGCGAGCAGGTCCAGACCGAGACCTACCGTCAGGGCGACCGCATCCAGGCCTACGTGCTGGACATCACCCGTGCGACGCGGCTCCCGCAGGTCGTGCTCTCGCGGACGCATCCCGGCTTGCTCATGAAGCTCTTCGAGATGGAGGTGCCCGAGATCTACGAAGGCATCGTGCGCATCGAAGCCTGTGCTCGGGAGCCCGGTCACCGCGCGAAGATCGCGGTCTCGTCGACCGACAGCGACGTCGATCCCGTCGGCGCCTGCGTCGGCCTCAAGGGGTCGCGCGTCCAGGCGGTCGTCGGCGAGCTCCGCGGCGAAGCCATCGACATCATCCCGTGGCACCCGAACCCCGCCCGGTTCATCCAGTACGCCATCGCGCCGGCCCAGGTCAGCCGCGTCTACATCGACGAGACGTCGCACACGATGGAGCTGGTGGTTCCGGACGACCAGCTCGCGAAGGCGATCGGTCGCCGTGGCCAGAACGTGCGTCTCGCCGCCCAGCTCACGGGCTGGCGCATCGACATCTTCAGCGAGACCAAGCACCAGGACATGCTCGACCAGGCCCGGTCCGAGATCGAGCGGATCGCGCCCCTCGAGGAGACTCAGGTCGACATCCTGGTCCGCGCTGGCTTCCAGAGCGCCCAGGAGCTCGCCGACACCGAGCCCGCCGAAGTCGCTGCCATCCTCGAGATCGACGAGGAGGCCGCCGGTGCCGTGGTCCAGGGTGCGGATGCCGTGGTCGAGGCCCTCATCATGGAGGAGTCCGAGCGACGTCGCGCCGAGCGCGAGGGCAACAGCGCCGATGACGCCGGAGCCAACGCGCCCGCGTGAGTCCTCGGGAGACCAGGCGAACCTGCGTCGTGTGCCGCGAGAAGGTGGCACACGACGCACTCGTGCGCCTGGCACTCGCACCCGACGGCACGGTGGTGGTCGACTTCCGCGGCAAGCTGCCGGGGCGGGGGGCCTGGGTGCATCCCGCCGAGCTCGCGACACTCGAGGCCCGTCCGGGGGTGCTTCGGCGGGCCTTCAAGCAGAACGTCCCGGCGGGGCCGTGGGAATCTCAGTACCGGGCGGCGCTCGAGCGCGCGGTGGCGGATGGATTGTCCATGGCTGCCGCGGCTGGAGCGCTGGCGAGCGGCCACGACGTGCTGGTCGAGGCCTTGAAGTCCGGCGAGATCGTCGAGCTCGCATTCGCTGCAGACTGTGCGGATCGGACTCGACGATCCATCGAGTCCCACGCGGACGACAGCATTCCCGTCACGGTGCTCCACGCCGATGCGTCCACGCTGGGCGGCTGGATCGGACGGGGCAGCCGCGCTGCTGTCGGGGTCCGACCCTCTCGCTCCGCCACGCACCTGCTGCGCCAGTTGCGCCGCGTGAGGCGCTTGGGTTAGTCCCCGCATGACGGCCATCAGAAGGGCTGTGGTGGGTTCGACCTGGTGTCGACCGCCCCAGCACCCGAACGGCCACTCATCCGGCTCCGCGGGCCCTTGCCCGCCGCGCCCCCCGCGGCCCCCTGTCGTGGGGTCGCCAGGTGGAAGAATGTCCAAGAAAGATCTGCTCGAACGCCTCAACCGCCCGTCGGACGGCAGCCCGCTGCGCCGAACCGACAGCAGTGCGTCGCGACCGGAAGACGATGTGGTCACCAAGCGTGTGTCCAAGAAAGTCGTGCGTCGCCGTCGGCGGAAGAGCCGGAGCAAGCCAGCCGAGCAGGAAGCTGCGGCTGCCGCGCCCGCGGAGGCCTCCGAGGCCGCCGATGCTCCCGCCACACCCGCTCCCGAGGCCGTTGAAGCCAAGTCGGCCGACACCGGTACCGACTCCTCTACGCCCGCTGCGGAACCGACCCCCGCCGCGGATGAGGCCCCCGCACCCGAGGCGGCCAGTGCCGCAGCTGCGGACACCGCCGACGCCGCGGCTTCCGACTCCTCTGGCGACGCGTCGTCCGCGGAAGCGACGAAGGCCGACACCTCCGACGCGCCCGCCGCCAAGGCGTCCGACGCGGACGCCAAGGCAGATGCGGCCTCTGACGACAGCGCCACGAAGGCGCCTGCCGAAGAGAAGTCCGCGGATGCCGCTTCGAGCGCCGACAGCGAACAGTCGGACAGCGAGAAGTCCGACAGCGAGAAGTCCGACAGCGACAAGGCGGACACGCCGCAGCAGTCGCAGGACGCGCCAGCCGATCCGGCCGTGGCCGCCAAGGCCGACAGCGCGGATGGGTCCGACGCGAAGGGCGAGAAGAAGGAAGAGGAGAAGCAGTTCCCGGGGCTCGGCAAGGCCGTCGTCATGCCGCCACCCGGCTACGACCCCGCCAATCCTCATGCCTGGCGTCGTCAGGAGTCCAAGCCGCCCGCCAGCCCGACCGACAAGCCCGCCAAGCGCGGACGCCGTCGCGTCGAAGCCGGTGCTGGACGCAACGATCGCGGTCGTGGAGGCCGTCGTGGCCGGGGCCGTGGTGGCTTCGACCACCGCATGCGTCGCAAGCCGCGTCGGCGGAAGCGCAGCAGCGGTCCCAAGACCCCGTCGCCCACCCCCAAGGCCAGCAAGCGGAAGGTGCGGGTCGACCACGTCATCAGCGTGCGCGACCTCGCCAAGCAGCTCCAGCTGAAGGCCAGCGTGGTGCTCAAGACCCTCATCGAGATGGGTCACATGGCGAACATCACCGAGATGCTCGACATCGACACCGCCGAGCTCGTCGCCGAGCAGTTCGACTACGAGGTCGAGAATGTCGGCTTCCAGGAGGAGGAGTTCCTCCAGCACGTGGGCGAAGAAGAGGAGGACGAGGACCTCGAGCCGCGTCCCCCGGTCGTCACCATCATGGGACACGTCGACCACGGGAAGACCACGCTGCTCGACACGATCCGCAGCAGTCGCGTCGCCATCGGCGAGGCCGGTGGGATCACCCAGCACATCGGCGCCTACCAGGTCGATGTCGACGGAACGCTCATCACCTTCCTCGACACCCCCGGTCACGCCGCGTTCACCGACATGCGGGCCCGTGGTGCAGACGTCACCGACATCGTCATCCTCGTGGTGGCGGCAGACGACGGCGTCATGCCCCAGACCGCAGAGGCGATTCAGCACAGCAAGGCTGCAGGCGTCCCGATCATCGTGGCCGTCAACAAGATGGACAAGGCGGGGGCCAACCCCGACAACATCAAGACCCAGCTCACCGAGCACGAGCTCATCCCCGAAGAGTGGGGTGGCGAGACGCTGTTCGCTCCCGTCTCCGCCCTGAAGGGCGAAGGGATCGACGAGCTGCTCGAGCAGGTCAAGCTCCAGGCCGAGATCCTCGAGCTGGCGGCCAACCCGGACCGCCACGCCGAAGGCGCGGTCATCGAAGCGCAGATGGAGCGCGGCCGTGGTGCGGTCGCCACGGTCCTCGTCCAGCAGGGCACGCTCAAGCGCGGCGACCACGTCGTGCTCGGGTCGGCCTTCGGTCGGGTCCGCGCCATGGTCGACCACCGTGGCAAGCGCCTCAAGGCCGCCGGTCCGTCCACCCCGGTCGAGCTGTTCGGACTGTCCGAGCTCCCCGAGGTCGGCGACACGATGGCGGTCGTGGCGAACGAGAAGAACGCCCGTACCCTGGCCGAGCACCGCGCCGAGCAGAAGAAGCTCAAAGCGATGTCCGCAGGTCGCAAGAACACCCTCGAGGAGCTGTACGCAGCAGCGGCTCGCGGCGAGCTCGAGCGCTTGCACATCGTGCTCAAGGCCGACGTGCAGGGAACCCTCCAGGCTCTGGTGGCCAGTCTCGAGAAGATCGAGGTCGAAGGCACCGAGCTCAACATCCTGCTCTCGGCGGTCGGCGACATCAGCGAGTCCGACGTCAACCTGGCCGCATCCGACAACGCGATGCTCATCGGGTTCAACGTGCGCCTCGACAGCAAGGCACGGCAGGCTGCCGACGAGAAGGGCGTCGAAGCCGAGATCTACAGCGTCATCTACGCGCTGCTCGAGACCGTCGAAGCCCGGCTCAAGGGCATGCTGGCCCCGGAATACGAGCACGTGCTCAACGGCTCGGCCGAGGTCCGCAAGGTGTTCCGCATCTCGAAGGTCGGTGCAGTCGCCGGTTCCTACATCCTGGACGGCACGATCGCTCGCAGCGACCACGCCAAGGTGCTCCGCGACGGCGAGCAGCTCTGGGAAGGCGGCGTCAAGCAGCTCAAGCGCTTCAAGGACGACGTGCGCGAGGTCAAGAAGGGCTTCGAGTGCGGCATCAGCCTCGAGGGCTTCAACGACCTCGAAGAAGGCGACATCATCGAGGCCTACCGCCTCGAAGAGGTGGAGCGGGACTGAGCCGTGGGTCTGCAGGGCAGGGGATAGGTCCGGATGTTCGACGTCGACGAGCGGATCTTCCTCGGCGCGGCACGCATCCAGCTCCACGTCCCCGGCGCTCGTAGCCTGAAGGACCGGCGGCAGAACGTCCGCTCGGTGTCCGACCGGATGCGCAACAAGTTCCGCGTGACGGTCAACGAAGTGGGCACCTCCGACTACCCGGGTCGTCAAGTGCTCGTCGTGACGACGGGCGGGAATGATGCCGGTTTGATCCGATCAATTCTCGATCAGTGTGCTCAGCTGGCCAGCAGCTCGGGCCGGGTGCTGGTCGAGGCGGTCGACGTGGACGTCTTTCGATGGCATGCTGGCATGCGACGCTGGACCGACGAGTCGGACACTCCCTCGTTCGACGACGACGGTTACGACAGCGTCTACGACGACGACGACTAGCCCCCGCGCGCCCTCCCCCCCATGTCCGGACCACCTGGACAGACCGCGCGGGTCATCCCCACCGAGGCCCTGCATGAGTGAGTTGGCACGCCGACGAAGCGCGCGCGACATCTGGATCTCCCGCGGTCACCTGTACGCGCTGGGCGCAGGGTGTGGGCTGGCGATCCTGGCGGCGTTCGGGATCGGCTACGCGGTGGGGCGCGAGAGTGTCGATCTGCCGCCGCCCGCGTCCACAGCGTTCGCCGGAGAGGCTGGAGACGACGCGCTGGTCGAGCTGTTGGCTCGCGTCGATGCTGCTGCGACGCCAGATGGGGGCGTCGACCAGCTGACCTTCCCAGACGCCCTGCGAGGCGAAGCGATCGAGCGATCGGTGCCGGCCGGAGACGACGCGTCCGTGCCGGTGGTCGGGGTCTCCGGAGAGGCCATTCCGCTCCCCGAAGCGGGCGAGCCGCCTCCTGTGCCGAACGGCAGCTGGACGATCGTGGTCGCGACCTTCTCGGAACGCCAACCAGCCGAGGTTCGCGTCGCCGAGCTCATCGCAGAGGGCCACACCGCCTGGACCGGCGTCGAGAGCCAGGACGGAACGCTTCAGTACCGCGCGAGCATCGGGGGGTACGGATCCCGGGTCGCTGCCGAAGACGCTCTCGAAGATCTCGGAATCGGACCCGACGCGATCGTCACCCGGTACTGATCCGGTCGCGAAAACCGGAAATCCAGACGCCGTGGGTCGACTTCGCTGCCCGGCTCCGCCGTGAAATCGGTACTGCATGTCCTCGGAGGAGGATGCGATGCAGATCGACGCGTTCTGGATGGGATGGTCGGATGTCTGGCGGGCGAACCGCGGCGCGGGCTGGCTCAGCGATGCGGTTGCGCGTATCGGCGGGTGGAACGAGGTGTGGCGGCGAGGACCCCGGGCCTGGGACGATCTGGGGCTGGGGGCGGCCGATCGCGAACGACTGCGTTCGGCCCGGCCCTACGAGACGTGTGGAATCGGGATCACGCCGCTCGACGGTACCTATCCGAGGCAGTTGGCGAAGTTTCCGGACGCGCCCCCGTTGCTGTTCGTGGAGGGGGACCCCGACGCGTTGGCGGAAGGGGCGGTGGCGATCGTCGGCACCCGGCGGTGCACACAGCAGGGGCGTGCGATCGCGCGGGAGTTGGGGGCGGGCATCGCTCGAACGGGTCGCACCGTGGTGAGTGGGCTGGCGCTGGGGATCGACGCCGAGGCGCATCGGGGTGCGCTCCACAACGGTCGGACTGCGGCGGTCCTGGCGCATGGACTCGCGCACACCGCCCCGATGCGGCATCGACGCCTGCGTCGCGAGATCGTCGAGCAGGGTGGGGCGATGGTCACGTTGTGGCGGGACGAGGTGGCGCCCCGTCCCTGGACGTTCCCCACGCGCAATCGCTGGATCGCGGCGTTGTCCCAACATGTGGTGGTGGTCGAGGCACCCATCAAGAGCGGAACCCTGCACACAGCCCGGGCGGCCTGGGAGCTCGGAATCGACCTGCGCGTGGTGCCCGGACCCCTGAACAGCCCCGCTCACGAAGGGTCCAATCAGATGCTGGAGCGCTGTGAGGCCGGTGGAATCGCTTCGGTCGACCGGTTCATCGCCGAGCTCGGGGGGCCTCCGGCCGATCCCGACAGCTGGCGGGCGGCGTTGTTCTCCGGGGCTCCCCTGGACGAGGTCGCACGGCTCAAGGGGGTGTCGCTGGTCGAGTTGTACGAGCTGCTGCAGTGGATGGAGGCCCGAGGAGAGGTGGTGCGGTTGGCGGGGCGACGCTATGCCAGGGGGTGATGTCGACGCCCGCCCCGCAGATCGCCCGAATCGAACCCCGTGCCGCGCGGTATCTCGAGCTCCTGGTCGAGTTCGGCCATCTCGACGATCGCATGGCGCGCGAGGTGTTGTTCGAAGCCACCGAGATGTACGGTGGCCTCGGAAAACCGGTGCCCGTCAGCGCCATCCAGCGTCTGGCTGCCGTGCGCCTGTTGTCGTGGGACGGTCCGTCTCCGGGTGGGTCGGACATGCTGTCGACCGACTGGCCTCTGCTGTTCCACTGACTCCGGCTGCTCGATGACCGATCCTCTGGCGGGCTTTCTCCAGCACCTGCATGTGGAGCGGGGGCTCTCGGACAACACGCTCAAGGCGTATCGGCGCACACTGTCCCAGCTGGCCCTCCATCTCGAGGCCAAGGGGCGCTCGCTGGCGGATGCGACGCGGACCGACCTGCGTGGATGGCTGTTCCAGGCCGGTCGCGGTCGTGCACCGGCCACGCGCGCTCGGCACGTCGCCGCTCTGCGGACGTTCTACCGATGGATGCTTCGGGAAGAACGGGTGGAACGGTCGGTCGCCGAAGACCTGCAGACCCCCAAGGTCGGCCGGCATCTTCCGCATTTCCTCACCGAGGCCCAGTCCAGCGAGCTGCTCGACGAGACCCCGCTCGCCCCTCGCGACCGGGCGTTGCTCGAGCTGCTCTACGGCGCGGGTCTGCGGGTGGGCGAGGCCGAGGCGCTGGACTGGGCCGACCTGGACTTCGAAGAGGGCCTGGTGTGGGTTCGCAAGGCCAAGGGCGGCAAGCAGCGGAAGGTCCCCGTCGGCCCACCTGCCCTGCGCGCGCTGCAGGCGCTTCGGAACAGCGTGGATGCGGAGCTCGACGACCCCGTGTTCCGAAACGCCCGTGGTGGCCGGCTCTCCCAGCGGTCGATGCGCAGGATCGTCAAGGAGTGCGGGCTCGTTGCGGGGCTCGGCGGTCTGCATCCACACGCGATGCGGCACAGCTACGCGACCCACCTGCTCGACAACGGCGCCGACCTTCGTGGCATCCAGGAGTTACTGGGACACGCCGATCTGTCGACCACGCAGCGGTACGCTCACGTGTCGACGCAGGGGCTGTTGCGGGTGTACCGCGACGCCCATCCCCACGCGCGGGACGACACCCCGGAGGACTAGAGTTTTGGCGAACGTCGTAGTGGTCGGTGCCCAATGGGGCGACGAAGGAAAGGGAAAGGTCGTCGACGTGCTCGCCCCGCACATGGAGGCCGTCGTGCGGTTCCAGGGCGGCAACAACGCCGGACACACCCTGGTGGTCGACGGCACCAAGCTGGTGCTGCACCTGCTCCCGTCCGGGATGCTGCGTGCGACCTGTCGGTGCGTGATCGGCAACGGAGTGGTGGTCGATCCCGGCGTCCTGCTCGACGAGATCGGCAAGCTCGACGCGTCGGGGATCGCCGTTGGCCCCGAGCGCCTGCTCGTCAGCCCCAACGCCCACGTGATCATGCCGTGGCACCTGGCCCTCGACCGCCTGCGCGAGCAGCACAAGGGCGATCGCAAGATCGGCACCACCAACCGCGGCATCGGGCCCACCTACGAAGACAAGGTGGCTCGGCGGGGTGTGCGGATGTGCGATCTCATCGACCGCGATCGACTCGCCGCGAGGATCGAGGAGTGCCTGCCGCACAAGAACCGCATGATCACGGAGTGGTTCGGTGGCGAGGCCCTCGAAGCCGACGAGATCCTGGAGACCTACGGCGGCTACGGCGAATGTCTGGCCGGGTACGTGGGGGACGCCGTCACCTACCTGCACGATGTGATCTCGCGGGATGGCGGGATCCTGTTCGAGGGCGCCCAGGGCACGTACCTCGATGTCGATCACGGCTCGTACCCCTACGTCACCTCCAGCAACACGATCTCGGGGGGGGCCTGCGGCGGTGCAGGTGTCGGCCCCACGGCCATCGACGAGGTGGTGGGGATCGTGAAGGCGTACACCACGCGGGTCGGCTCCGGCCCCATGCCCACCGAGCTCACCGATGCCATGGGCGAGAAGCTCCGCCAGCTCGGGGGTGAGTTCGGCGCGACCACCGGAAGACCCCGTCGTTGCGGGTGGTTCGACGCTCCGCTCGTGAATCACGCGGCCAAGCTGAACGGTCTGACGCGCCTGGCGCTCACCAAGCTCGACGTGCTGACGGGCCTCGACGCGATCCCGATCTGCGTGGGCTACGAAGGCCTGGACGGCGTGCCGCCCGATCTCGCGAACGCCAGGCCGGTCTACGAGACCATGCCGGGCTGGACAGAAGACATCGGCGGGTGCACCTCGATCGACCAGCTTCCGGAGGCGTGCATGGCGTACGTGCGTCGGATCGAGGCGTTGGTCGGTGTGCCGGTCGACCTGCTTTCGGTGGGTCCAGGCCGAGAACAGTCGATTGCGGTGGGCGACCTGTTTTCGGCGGCGATGTCGCGTTGACAGTGCCTGGGAGGCATTGTTACAAGGTGCCGTGCTCGGGCCGCTAGCTCAGTTGGTAGAGCACCGGCCTTTTAAGCCGAGGGTCACAGGTTCGAGCCCTGTGCGGCCCACTCAGTGGATTGTCCGAGCCGTTGTTCGGACAATTTTCTGGGGGGCAGATCGTCCTAGCAAGTGTTTGGACGGTTGGCTGGTTGTCGGGCATCCTCGGATGGTCGGCACGCATTTGACATTCCGACCCCATCGTCTAGTCAGGTCCAGGACACCGGGTTTTCATCCCGGCAACACGGGTTCGAATCCCGTTGGGGTCACACCTTTTCAAAACCACGCCTTCGAGCGTGGTTTTCTCGTTTCTGGAGAGGCTCTCGAGAGCGCCAGATTTGCCCCCAGACACCCCGTTCGGCCAGAATCTGTGCACCAGGTGTGCACCAGGTGCACTCCTCGAGCGGGAGCGACGATGGCGAAGGTGAGCATCCGACAGCGGGCGGATCGCGGGGACTGGCTGGCCCGCTGGCCCGAGTACGTGGTGGTCGACGGGAAGCGGAAGCGGAAGCAGCCGTCGAAGTCCTTCCCGACCAAGGCAGCGGCCGAGGCCTTCAAGCGGCTGGCGGACATCCAGCTCGCGGAGAGCGGGCGGGTCGATGTCGATGCGATGCACGTCCGACACACCACCTCGCTGGTCGAGGTGACGTCCGACTTCATCCTGGCCGGGCGCACGGACAGCACCCAGCGCTTCCGGGAGTCGGTGATGAACGCCTTCCTCGAACACATGGGATCCGATTCGTCGGTCGATCATCTCGATCGCCACGCGCTCGAGAGCTTCTTCGACGAACGACCCCGAGACGGCCGCAAGGCGCAGACGGCCTACCGCTACTTGAAGACGGTCGAGCAGATGTGGAAGTGGGCGTACGACAAGCCCGACGTCTACCTGGGGGTCCCGCGTCCGATCCGCGTGTCAGGGGAGGGGGAGCGGGTCGCGCTTCCGGACACCACGCCGGGCCGACCCCCGACCTGGGCTGAGTGCGATCGGATGATCGCGCAGCTCACCGGCATCCGAAGGACACGGGTGCGGCGGACCGCCATCTTCCAGCGGTACACGGGGGCCCGGGTCTCGCAGGTGCTTCATCTGACGGTCGGCGACATCGATCTCGGGCGCAACGCGATCCGATTCCGGGCGTCTGCGAAGGGTGCCAAGGGGCACGGTACGCGCTGGTTGCCGCTCCACGCCGCGTTGAGGAACGAGATCACGAGCTGGGAAGACGTTCCGTGGTCCGACCGTGGGGCGCTCCTGCTCCCGTCCAGGCGGAGCGGGAAGGCACGCGGCGACATGGCGGCGCCGTTCAAGCGCGCCTGGCAACTCGCGAAGGTTCCCGAGGAGTGCTGGGGGCGCGGGCATGGCGAGGTGATCGAGGACCGCGCCAAGACTCGCACGACGCATGCGTTCCGCGCAGCGGTGAAGGCCTACCTCGAACGGCGCGGGTCGGGCGTGGAGCCGTGGATCGTCGACCTCATCCTCGACCACAAGGGAGACGGGACGGCGGCGGCGTACCGCGCGAGAGCTCGACCGGGGGAGGGGGATACCTGGCTTCGAATGGTGGATGCCATCCAGTCCATCCCGGCCATCGGGACGGAAGCGGACAACGTCGTCCGCATCGCGCGGTGACGTGGTGCACATCTGGTGCACAGTCCTGGCCTACCCCCGCTGACGCCGCTTGCGTTCGATGGCCTGCTTCAGGGTCTCGGCGCCGTGGCTCCGCTTACGCCGACGTCGCTTCTTTCGGTTCCTGGAGCCCGGTGAGCCCGGGGTGGTCTCGGTCTGGGGCAGAGCCTGCTCGTACCACTCGCGGAGCTCGTGCTCGTTCGACCAGCGCCAGTGGGCGCGTCCGCCGGTCCCGATGTTGCGAGGCTTGACCTCTGCGGACGCGATCAGCCGGAGGATGGTCTGCCGACTGATTCCGAGCAGGAGGGCGGCCTCGCCGGGGTTCAGCCCGACCTCTCGGGGGAGGGGAGTGGAGGTGCCGAGCAGCGCGTGCTGCAGGTCGCCCCATCGGTAGATCCCGGGAAGAGCTTCGGACTGCCGCTCGAGCCAGCGGCGCGCAATCGCATCGTCCATCGGGAGGGCGCGCACGGCTTCCTCGCGGTCGAGGAGCGTGTCGGGCGCGCTGGCGAGGGCCGTGCGCCACATCAGCAGCTCGTAGGGCGACATGGTGGGGTCGGTGTGGTCTGGAACAGTGCTCATCGGACAGCCCTCCACTCGGTCGATGCGCCCTCGCCGAGTCGTTCCACCAGCCCGCGATGCTCGAGGTCCCGGAGCATCCGGTTGAGGGTGGGGCGGGAGAGCTGGGTGCGCTCCTTGAGCACGCGGGCCGGGAGAGGCGCCCGCACAATGAGCTCGAGCAGGTGGTCCTCGGGCGTGCCGGTGGCCTGTCCGAGGGTGATGGGTCCGACGCGCTCGTCGAAGTGGGCCTGGATGAGGCGCTGGCGAAGCTCGCGCACGTTGCCGCGAAGCTCGAGACTCTGGAGGTGGAGTCGTGCGGCTGGGGTCAGGCGGCGGCCCTTCAGGATGGGGTCGGTGCGGAACAGGTGGTCGGCGATGAGGGCGACGTCGGCGCCGCGTTCTCGAAGCGGTGGGAGGCGGATCTGCATCTGGGCGAGGCGATAGCGGAGGTCCTCGCGGTAGCGGCCTTCTTGGACGGCCTGGTCGAGGTTCACGTGCGTGGCGCAGACGATGCGGACGTCGACAGGGCGCTCTACGGTGCTCCCGACCCGTCGCACCCGGCCTTCTTGCAGTACGCGGAGGAGCTTGGCTTGCGCCTCGAGGGGGAGCTCGCCGACCTCGTCGAGGAAGAGCGTGCCGCCGTCGGCTTCTTCGAACAGGCCCCGGTGGGCGGTGTTAGCGCCGGTGAACGCGCCGCGCTCGTGGCCGAAGAGCTCGGATTCGAGGAGCGTGGCGGTGATGGCGGCGCAGTTGAGGGCGATGAAGCGGCCGGTGCGTTCCGAGGCGGCGTGGACGAGACGAGCGACGGCTTCTTTGCCGGTGCCGGTCTCGCCGTGGATGAGGACGGTGACCGGGTGGGGGGCGACGCTCTCAGCGAGGTCGAGGGCTGCGATGAGGGCAGGGTGGCGGCCGATGATGGCGGCGCGGATGGTCTTGGCGGTGTTGGTGGGCATGGGGCCGTCCTCCGTGGTTGGAAGATGGCGCGGACATGTGGGTCGGGGCGAAGACACCAGGGCCGTTTCGCAGACACCGGGGCCGAAAGTGGCGTTGGTCGAGGCGGGATAGCTGGCGTTCGCCCGTTTGTGGGCTCGGTGGATGTGCGGACCGCAGACACTCGCTGGATTTCGCAGACACCCAAAGGAGAGGCGAGTTCAAACCTCGCACCTTGCGTTGTTGGAGTGCGATGGGGCCCCGCACTTGCTGGATGCCACGCCCCAGCAGTCTGGTGGGGCCGGTAGCGTCCGTCGAGACGATTCATGGGGGAGGAGCTGGCTGATTTGGAGGCATTAGACTGGGGCGATGAATTCACCACTTCCACCCGCCCACCTACAGGCACTCCGGAAGGCTGCCCGGTCCTTGGAGGAAGAGGCCGTGGTTGACGCCCTGGAGGACATCGTCCTCGATCTCGACGACCGGCCCCGGCACGACGGACTCACCGTTCTGGAGTGCGTCTTCGGAGGTGGCCGGCTGCGATTGGTCGGGCGGCTGCACCAGCTGGGACCCGAGCGGATCGATCCGGTCGTGGTGGACCTCTCGCTGGATGACGTCGCTCGCGTGGAGGACCAGGTGGCTTGGGGCTACCGCGACGGGGCCAGACGGCATTCGGACATGGAGCGTGCGTGGCGGCGGGGGCAGCTCGACTCGACCGCGTGGCGGTTTCGCTTCTCGGTGGGACCGCCGAGCGCGCCGGAGTTCCACGACTCGGTCATCGTGGCGGTAAGCGGAGCAGATGGCGTGCTTCGGATCTCGATCGAGATCGAAGGGGACCCGGGAACTCTGGCGTGCCATGGCGTTTCGGACGACGTGGTCGCGCTCTGGGAAGGGAGGCTCGAGGAGTTCGCGGATGCCAGTGTTCTCTCCCTGGACGAGGTGAGCAACGGCGTGAGGTTCCTGGTGATGTGGGAGCGGTACCAACCGCCGAGCGAGCGCTTCGAGGAGGTCGTTGTTCCGTGTTCGGCGGCGATCTGGACGGGCGCGGCACGCCACACGATCTTCGATGGCCACGCAGACGCGGGAGGTAGGTCGTGAAGGCCGAAGAGAAGCGAGTTCAGCTCGTCGTCGAGATCGAGCAGGATGAGGACGGCTACCCGGGAGTCGGGGCGGAACGCCTGTGGTGTATGCGCAGAGGTGAACGCTTCGAGGTCGACAACATCCCGTTCTTCGTGTGTGGCCTGGCCTGCGGGGATCTGGTGACTGCATCGCGGGTGGATGGCGTGCTGCAGCTGGACCGCGTCGTGCAAGCGTCCGGGCACGCGACGGTGTGGCTGTACTGCTCGTCCGTCGACGTGCGGGATGACCTGCGGACGCGTCTCGGCGAGTTGGGGTGCTCGTCGGAAGTCAGTCACCTGCCGCTGTACGTCGCCGTCGATGTGCCGCTGGGCGTCGAGCGGACGGAGTTGCGGCGGTTGCTCGATGCCGGAGAACAGCAGGACAAGTGGGAATGGGCGGAGGGCTTGCCGCTGTAGGGCGGGTACCGACCCGTGCGGCTTGTGTTGCGCTCGGATCGCGAGGCTGGCGATGGACGTCTGCACGCCGCGGTGCCATCCTGCGCACGGAGGCACTACAGCTTGACCGATGCGACCGAGGACAGCGAACTCCACGTCGATGTCGGTTCGGTAGCGGTCTTTCGTGATGGCAACGAGGTCGTCCTCGAGGGGCGGGTGCCTTGGCTGGGTCCAGTAGTCTACGCGGTACACGTCGGAGACGGGATCCGGTACGTTCCGTTGACCCGCCGGCATCGGCGGTCCAGTCGGAGCTCGTCCTTCGAGCATCAGGTTGCCCACACGATCTTCGCTCGGTCCGTCACCCGGAATTGGCCAGAGGAAGGGTGCCTGTCATCGTCGTTCCGCTGGATGCGGAACCTCGGGTGTGGCTTCTGTGTTCTGCAGCTCCTCGCGTCCGTGGCATGTGGTCTTGGGCCCGTCAGCCTGACGGCCGCCGCCATCACCTTTGGGGGTGTCGTCCTTCTCTCGCTCACACAGTGGGTGGTGTTCATGCTGACGACGCGAACGTTCCTGGCGTTCTACGACCTCGACTCGGAGACGCGGGACCTCTGGAATCGTGTTCGTGAGGCGCTCGAGGCACTGCCAGAGCCGGTTCAAGCGGGCTTGGCGAAGCCGACGTGGGACATCAAGCGGAATGCCGGCTGCGACCATGCATTCACTCTCATCGGTGTCGAGCCGAAGGCGTCTGACCCCGTCATTTTTTCGAACACGCAGGCACTGGTCTGGAACACCCATCTCGGCGTGGTGATGCTGATGCCCGACGGGGTGCATCGCTTCGATGGGCGCCGTACAGGGGTCTTTCCGTGGTCACTGGTCGACGTGTCGGTGAGGCAGCACGAGGTACCCCATGCGCGGGCCCCAAACCCTGCTCCGCCCAAGGTACGGGACGGGTGGTTGTACTCCAACAAGGATGGGACTCCGGACCTGCGCTACAGCGGCAACGTCGAGGTCGGGATCTACCGGTACACGGGGCTCCGGTTCACCGACGAGGGTGGGGACCTCGACGAGGTTCTGTTGTGCGCTGATGGGGAAGCTCTACGGGCGCTTCGGGCTGCGGTGGTCGACTATCGGCGACGCGCCGTCGCCCCCGCTGGAGGCGCATAAGCGCCGATTCCGACGCTACTGTCGTTTTGTGACTTGAGCCCGGAGCTGCTGGGTGGTCGTGGACGCAGCCTCGTTGGGATGCAGCTCGACCAGGCGCCAGTTCTCGATGGCGACATCATCGATTAGCGCCTTCGGCTTCGGAAGGAAGGCCTTGAAGCAGTGCTCGAGGTCCAATTCGCGCGCCGAGGCCTGGGCGTACGCGGCTCCTCCAGAACTCCAGCAGTAGAGCTCGACGCCGTCCTCGTACAGCTGACGCACCCGGTCGACCGTGTGGCTCATGCGAATGCGCTTCGAGCCGAACGACCGAATGAGGGTGTCGTCGACATCGACGTACACGATGAGAGGAAGGTCCATGTTCGCTCCGGACTGGCACCCTATCTCACTACGCTGCGAGCGCGGCGTCGAGTGCTCGCTGGAAGGCCTCGAGTAGAGCTGCGTCGCGGTCCTCGATCTCCGTCGCGCCGCTGGGTGTGGCTGCAGCCGGTGTGGGCTTTGGCCGCCTTCGCGACTTCGACTTCTTCTTTGCGCCTGCCTGCCGGCGCTTCGACCGCACGACTCGTGGCTTTGGACCAACCGGCTCCGGCGCTGGCGGCTCCTCGGTCACCGTCTTCCGTGTTGTGTCACGCACGCCACACGCCTGCCGCACCAGCCCCATCCCGCCCGCGACTCCTGCATCGATCGCCTGGACCAGCGACGCATACCCGCCGCCCTGGTCCACGGCGTCCTCGGTGAACCACTTCGCCTGGCGCTCGAACCGCCAGTGCCAGCCGTCCTCGTCCGAGTGGATGTGCAGCCACCCGTAGCTCGCCAGCTTCCGACGCAGCTCGATGCGCGGCGTGCCGTCCTCCCAGATCAGCACGCCGGTCCACTGCCCCCGGAACGTCGCCGGCCCGCGCTTGCGGTTCCCCTTCTGGGCCGCGCGGATCATCGCGACCGCGTCCTTCGTCGCCATCTCGGTCGACGGCATCCTCGGCGCATCCCCGACCACCCGGTGTGCGACCTTCTTCTCCACATCGAGCGCAGCCGTGATCTGCTCGCCGTCCTCGCCCTCGCGGAGCCAGAACCCTTTGCCCTCGAGGTCCTCGTGCTGCTCGGAGGCTTCCATCCCGACAAACGACGCCGTCATGGTCGTCTTGCGCACCCGGCCCTTCAGCCGCGGCCACTCCGAACTCACCACACCCTCGTGGTTCTCCCAGACCCGCGCGCCGTCCTTCGAGATGTGCACCAGGAGCACGCGGTGATCGAGCGGCCGCAGCACCAGCCCGACCTCGCCGCCCTTCACGCGGCCGTACGCGGTGATCAGCCGGGGCCGGTCCTCGAACTTGTCGGTGATCTTCAGCCGAAAGCGCTTCATGCGGACCTCCACGCCCAGGCGACGACGCCCGCCATCGCAGCCCCGAACGCGAACAGCGGCCAAGACAAGGCCTTCGTCAGGGTCGACGGGGCCAGCGTGCGCCCCTCCTTGCTCGCCTGCACCCGCGCGACGAGCTCCTTCTCGAGCAGCGCGGTCTGCTCCCGCAGGTGGACCGCGTACTGGTACGCAGCAACCGCCCACGCGATGGCGCCCAGGCCCAGGCCGACGCCCGCGACGACCAGGAGGACGGGCGGCCCCTCGAAGGCGTCTGGTGTGCCACGAAGCCCGGACGCGAGCACCTGGTAGCGCTTCTCCAGCGCGTCGATGCGCGGGTCCTGCACCCCGAGCGCGCGGACCCGCTGCAGGCTCTGCCGCGCCGTCCCGAGCTCCCGGACGAAGGCCTCCACACGGGCCCGAAAGCGCTCCGGGGCCGCAAGGATACCCTCCTGGTAGGCGGCAACACCCAGGTTGTAGAGGCGCTTCCACGTTTCACTCATCGTAGACCTCCACCGCTTCGTCGATGTCCTCCTCGTCTGCCCACTCGGCGACGGGGCCAGGCAGCTCGGGACGCTTCGGACGGCGCTTCCGGTTGTTCAGGGCCGCACGGGCCGCGGTGACCACCAGCGGGGCGAGCAGGGGCAGCACGCCGAACTCGGGACGCAGCGACTTCTCCGGCACCTCGGCGACCAGGTAGAGCCCCGGCCGGAGCTCCACCACGGCCGCTCGATGTCGAGCCTTCGCCTGCAGCCGCAGGCTTCGACCGAGCTTCACGAACGGCCCCCAGCGCTCACCCGAGCCAGCGAAGCCCCGCCGCTTCTTGCGCTTCTTTCCCGCCCGAGGGAGCGGGATGGCCGCGCGGAATCGTTTCATCGAGATGGCCTTCAGCAACCGCATCGCTCACCTCCTGCGAGAGTCGGTCCGGCTGGCATCCCGAGGCGCGCACTCGGGTCGTCGCGGTACCAGCGCCGGCCGACTCGGTACCGGACGATGCAGTGGTACAGCCCCGGCTGGAAGCGACTCGACTTCGTGAGCAGCAGCACCTGCGCCTCGATGGACCGGAGCCGGCGACCGCGCTGGTAGGCGCCGTCTCTGGCACTCAGTGCAGCCCCGCCTCGTGCGATGAGCTCCCCCGCCCGTGCCGCAGCGAGCCCGTCGCAGTCCTCGTGGCCGACGGCGAGCATCGAGAGGTAGTCGCACCAGACCTCGTCCGGCTCCCGCTGGTAGCGCACCCCCGATGCGTAGAGCCCCGGGAGGTCGGGGCGGGCCTTCAGGATGCGGGCGTTCTCCTGGGCGAGCCAGTTGAGCAGCCGCAGCGCGGCGTGCTCGTCGAACGCGAGCTTCATGCAGACCTTCATGGCGGCCCCGCAGTCACCACGATGACGCCCCGCGGGTGCGGGACGCGGAGGTGGAACGGGACCGACGACAGGGTCCGAACGCGCGCCTTGACCTGGCCCTGGACGCCGATGACGCGGGCGCGGATGAAGGGGAGGACCAGGCGCATCTGCTCCACGACGGGCTGCTCGCGTGCTGCGAGCTCGGACGCGGTCATCCAGGTCTTGCCGTCCGTCGAGAGCTCGACGACCAGCTTCGGGCCCTGGGAGTCGAGCTTCTTCGCGTCGTCCTTCGCGTGGAGCTCGGCCCAGATGACCAGATCGAGGGACCGGTCGTCTGCGTCGTGGTCCATGGGAACGATGCGGGCGGGCCCCGAGTCGAGGTCGTGGCCGACCCAGCCATCGGACTCGAGCAGCGTGCGCGCGTTGCGGAACAGCGGCATGTCACACCCCCAACCGGAACACGACGCGCAGGGGCGTGTGGCCCATCCACAGCTGCAGCTCGCGCGCGCCGCCGACCGGGATGCCTCCGTCGGGCTGCTCGGTGATGCGCGTAGTGCCGCGGTGGGTGCCGACGGCGTCGAGGATGTGGATGAACCCGTCCTCGCTGGGGTCGGCGGACTCGACCCACGCGGTCGTTGCGAACGGCGGGACCTTTACGGTGACGGGTGCGGCGAAGCCGGCGGACTTCGGGAGCGTGTGGTCGTGGACGCGGACCTCGAGCTGGTTGCGGGTCTCGGCGTACCCGTCGGCGATGGTCGCGCCGACCGTATTCCGCGTGGGGGCGAGGTTTCGAGCGCGCACCTTCAGCGTCCGGGCGAAGACGCAGACGCGGGTGGCATGAGGGACGGTCAGCAGGGCCCTCGCCCCGGACCCGTTGGCCGAGGACCAGGTCAGCTCCACGTCGAAGGGAAGTCCCTCGAAGGACGAGAGCTCGACGATGCGCCACCCGTCGGTGTCCCCTTCGCTGGCGAGCACCTGCTCGAAGGTGGGGGTGCCGTTGGAGGCGAGCTTGCGTCGGTCAGCACGGACCGAGAGATCGTCAATCTTGCGAGCGAACATCAGCAGCCTCCCTGGGTCGGCTTGAGCCCGATGAGCGTGGCGGTGAAGCGGCCGGGGCCGGGGAGCGAGCCGTTGACGATGATGTCGAGGCCGGCCTTGAGCGACTGGCCCTTGAGCAGCCCGCGCATGAAGCCGTTGGCCGCGAACACGCCCGCGTCAATCCCTTCGGAGCTCGACCAGACGGAGCGGTCACCGAAGAAGATGGAGTGGACGAGCGCACCTGCGGCGGAGCCGGTGAAGGTGATGTCCTGAGCGCGGAAGTCATGTTGGAGGCGGATCTTCAGGGCGGCGTGGCCCCCCGAGGCGCTGTCGATGCTCTCCGAGTCGGAGACCGCTGTGGCGCCCCAGCCGGACGGCATTCCGTCCTCGGTCTTCTTCTCGAGCTTGCTCTCCTTGCGGTCGAGGCGACCGAGCTTGCGGCCCATGCGACGCTCGATGCGCTCGCGCTTCCGGCGGAGGCGACGTTGCTTGCGACGGCGGCGGCGCTCGGGGTCGCGACGGAAGAAGCCGAAGTCGTCGTCCTCGTCGTCGTAGCCCTCGAAGTCGTCGTCGTAGCCTTCGAAGTCGTCTTCGTCGTAGCCCTCGAAGTCGTCGTAGCCGCCGGCGAAGTCGGCGCCGCGGAATGAGGTCCGGCGGAGGGAGTCGGTGTCCACGACCAGCTGGCCGGAGCGGGGGTCTCGGTACACGCGGGCGTGCCCGAGCGGGGTCAGATTGCGGTGCTTCATCGGGTCACCTCCTCGGTGTCGTCGTCGTCTTCAGGGAAGTCGTCGTCGAGCAGGGGCTCACGGCGACGGAACAGCGGGCGGCGCCGCCGGCGACGGCGACGACGGGGGCGTTGGCGCAGGTGCGGCGGCCAGCCCTCGAGGCCTTCGTTAGCCTCGGGCGTGAGCAGGACCTCGCGCATGGCGCCCTGGAGCTCGGGCTCGGGGAGCTCGGCGGGGCCCTGGATGGCCGGGACGAGCGTGAGCGCGGGCTCGGGTGGGGGTGCGGCGCGCTTCTCGGCGAGCGTGCGTCCGGCCTGGCTGGCGACGGACGCGAGCCACGAGCCGAGCACGCCGTTGCCGATGGCGAGCGCGTGTCCGCCGGTCTTCTTGCCGGCCATCGTCTCGTAGAGCCCGAAGCCGACGGCGGCGATGCCGGCCGGTGCGCGAAGGTCGACGCTGCCGAGCTTGAGCTTGTCGGCGCCGAAGTAGCCCTCGGCGAGACTGGCGAGGAAGAGAGAGCCGGTGGCCTCTGCCGTGTGGATGACGGCGGAGCCGGTCTCGGTCATCGCCTCCTTGGAGCGCTCGGCCCGTCGGGTGAGGCTCGCGATCTTGTTGACGGCGGCGCCGAGGGCGGACTTGGTCTGCCGGTCGGGGACCTTCTCGCCCTTGAGCGCCGCTCGTAGTGCTGTGGTGTTTGGTGCCATGGGTCCTCCCAGAAGCCGCCGGCATGGCGACTGGGAGAAACATGGCGATCAGGGTGGGCTACGGCGAGCGGTTCTGCTGACCGTGCGCTCGGCTAGGCACCGAAACGTGGTTGGACGGCGCATTGCCCATCAGATCTGTCAATGCCACCCGCCCCTGTGCTTCGATGTCAGAGAAGGCCGCGCCGACCACGCGAACGCCTTGTCGGATATTTCGGTATCAGCAGCCCGAAAAGCCGCAAACCGGGCAGTGCTCGTGATCCGAGCCAGCGGACTGTAGGTATCCGCACTCACAGGTCCGGTACCGACGAACGCCCGCCAACAATGCGTTGATCTCGTCAGCATCCCGGCGCGTGGCCTTCACCAGGGCGGTATGGAAGCTCGACCCGGGCAATGCCGAGAACATCGGCTGAAAGCGAGGGCGCAAACCCTTGCGCTCGACATCCTCGTGCCAGACCGTGATGTAGGACCACCCCATCTCATCGGCCCACCGCTGGGCCAGGCGGGCCTTTAGCATCTCGTCTTCCTCGTTGCGCTCGACGTAGTAGCGGCTCTTCCCCTCGATCACGCGGATGCTACCGTCTGCCATCCACACCTGAAAGTCGGGCCGATGGGGCTTCGAACGGTCCAATCCGCAGAGGTCAACGGGCTCGTACACCCACCTCTTCACATCAGGGGATTCATCGAGCCATCGCATCATCCGGCGTTCCAGCGAGCTGCGATAGCCGACACTGCGACGACCGAACCGGTCTTCTCCTTTGCTCGCCTCGAAATGGCCCTTCTCTTCGTAGGTAGCCAGGTTCCCTGCCCTTGACCGAGTTGTTCGCCGGGACTCCCCCCGGACCTCGAGAATACCGTGCCACCACGACAGTCCGTTCACGAAGCCCGAAAACGCACGACGGTGACCGCAAGGCCGTGGTGTTCTTTGGCTCGTCCAAGTCAGGAGCACCATGCGCGGCCTCACCCCGACCTTCCTCGACCACCTCCAGTCCGGTTGGCTCCACCCCCTGCTCGGGCGCGTCCTCGCGGACCGGACCCTCGATCTCCAGATCCGCGACGACTACCTCAACGTGTACTACCGCGGCGGGAACCTCCTGCGGCTGACGCGCGTTGGCGACACCTACGACGCTGCGTTTGACCGCAAGTACGCCAAAGGCCAGCCCTTCGAACTACCGGCCGAGAGAATCGACACTGAGTCAACTCTCGCGGACTGGCTCTCGGCCGTCCCAGCCCTCAAGAACTGCATGGACCTCTACTTCGGACGTCATCCGAAGGACGAGCGTGAGGTCCAGCAGCTCATCGCACGGGAGAACAACATCGGCGGGGTCAGCCGGTCCACCGACCTCTACGTCTGCGACATCGAGTACGCGAACCCCCACGGCCGGTTCGACCTCATCGCCGTCCACTGGCCCTCCACGTCGGGTGACCGGAAGCGGGGCGACGGCCGTCGGCTCGTGATCGGCGAGGTCAAGCAGGGCGACAACGCGCTCGCTGGGGTCGCCGGCATGCACGCCCACGTCCGCGACGTCGACGCCTTCCTCTCCGATCCCGCTCGCCGTCGGGGCCTCGAGGCCGAGATGCTCACCACGTTCAACCAGAAGCGAGCCCTCGGACTCATCGACGTCGGCAAGGACCTCCTGTCCTTCTCCGACGAGCCGCCGATCTTCCTGTTCATCCTCGCAAACCACGACCCGGACAAGACCCGGCTCCGCGAGGAGCTCGCCACCCTGCCAGCAGCCCAGCACTGCGAAGTGCGCGTCGCGACGAGCTCATTGATGGGGTACGGCCTGTACGACCCGTGGATCCGGACCGTTGACGAGGTCCTGGCGCTTCCTCCGACGATGCTGTGAGTCCGCTCACCCTCACCATCCACCGGGCAGCCCACGAGATCGGGGGCAACTGCATCGAGTTGCGCCTCGGTGAGCACCGCCTGCTCCTGGACGCAGGCAGCCCCTTGGACGCCGGACGCTCGCCCCTGGCGACCCAGATCCCTGCCACCCTGGACCTCGAAGCACCTGTCGACGGCGTCGTGATCTCGCATCCCCACCAGGACCATTACGGTCTCCTGCCGGCCCTGCCCGAGCGTTGGCCCGTGTGGGCCGGAGCTGCGTCCGCAGCATTGATGGACCTGACCTGGCGTGTCACGGGCTCGACGGGCAGACCGCTGCGCTCCTACGAGAGCTTCCGACGCTTCGATGTCGGTCCGTTCCGCATCACACCCCTCCTCACGGACCACTCGGCCTTCGACGCACACATGCTCCTCATCGAGGCAGGCGGCCGGCGCGTGCTCTACAGCGGCGACTTCCGCCGGACCGGAAGGAAGGCCGGACTCGTGGACAGGTTGCTCCAGCGGCCGCCCATGGACGTCGACCTTCTACTCCTCGAGGGCACCACCCTCGGCCGAGCTTCTGGCTTCCCAACGGAGACCGACCTGGAGGCGTCCTTCCTCGACGCGTTCCAGCGGACGCCCGGCAGGGTCTTCGTGAGCTGGTCCGCCCAGAACATCGATCGCACCGTGACGATCTACCGGGCGGCGAAGCGAGCGGGCCGGGAGCTGGTCCTCGACGTCTACAGCCTGCACGTGCTCGAGACGCTCGCACGCCACCGCGACAGCCTCCCAAGGCTCGGCTTCCCGGGGATGCGAGGGCTCATCACACGCAGCATGGCGCGCATGTACCGGCACCCCGAGCGGATGGACGAGCCCCGGTTCGTCGACCAGCTCGCCGAGACCGGACGTTGCGTCAGCGCACAGAACCTGGACCGCGTGTCCAGCCCGGTGGTCATGCTCCGGCCTTCCCTGTTCCGCGACCTCCAGAAAGCCGGCGTTCAGCCTACCGGCGACGACCTCTGGGTCTTCTCGCAGTGGCGGGGCTACCTCGACCAGGGCGGCTACGACAAGGTCCAACAGGCCTTCAGAGACGCCGGAGCCGGCTTCGCCCACGTCCACACCAGCGGGCATGCCTGTCGCGACGACCTCCTGGCGCTCGCCAACGCGGTGAACGCCAGGAAGCTGGTGCCGATCCACAGCTTCGACTGGGACCAGCACCTGGAGGCGTTCCCAGCGGTCGTGCGGCTTCACGACGGGGAGCTCCATGAGGTCTGATACTGGGGTTGCCTGGACGAGCCGGTGGCCTGTGCGGTGAGTCAGGACGTCGACCGCAAAGCAAGGCGTGGCCCGGGCGATCTCGATGTTCGACAGCCGATCCAATCTCCCCTGAACCCCGAGTGTCCGACTCTATCGCCCGTTCCGGTACCAGTCCCAAGCCTTCTCGATCAGAGACGGATCCTGCCTGTACCGCTCGACCACCTTCTCGATGAAGCGGTCCGAGTACGAGTGAATGCCCCTGAACTCGAAGTGGTACTGGTTGTTGCCCTCCTTGACCTTGAGGAACGCTGCGACCCGAGCGACGGCGTTCGTGTTCCAGGTCGCGTCGGTCCTTTCGTTCAGGAGCGCCACACAATCGGTCGTCGAATGGGGGCACGTTTTCTGGGGGTCCTTGGGTACGGCAACCGGCACGGCCAGCTGGCCCTGCGGCGACTTCGCGAGGCGGATCGCCCCCACACTCTCCTTTTTCTCGAGCACCAGCGTGTGCTCAATCGTGACCGCGAACTGGGGGTCCTTGGACTCCTGAGCTTCCTGCTCGAGCGACTCGATGAGCGCGAGCACGTCCCGCGCCTGCAGCTCCCCGTGGCGCACCTGAAGCGCCTCGAGGGACGGCCGGTGGTACCGCATCCCGAGCGTGAGCAGACCCGTGCCTTCGAAGCGAAACGGAGGCTCGCCCGCGAGCGCAGCGAAGTGGTCGATGTAGTTCAGCAGGGCCGACTGGAAGTACCTCGTCACGATCCCCGTGACCTCCGGCACGAGGAGGTGAGCCGCACCGTCTCGTAGGTCCTTGAGAACCTCGATGTTCCTCCGCACTGGCGACTTGCGGTCGGGCATCACGGTCGTCAGCGCTACCTGGAGCCCGTGGGTCATGGGCCTCCCGCTCCCGCTCGCGCTCCGTTGTCCGTTGAAGATGCTACCGGGGTCGCGCATCTCCATGTCTGCCTTCAACAGCTGCTCCCAGGCGGTCATGAACAAGAGTACGAAGGCGTCCAGGCGATTCGTGAGCTGCGGGCGGTTGATCAACTCCAAGGCGAGCCCGGCATTCGTCTTGGACCTCTCCAGAAGACTCGAGACAAGCTCCGAGACGCGGAGGTGCTCGTAGGCATAGCGATTGCGCTTCTGAGACACGGCCCGGTGGATGTCGCTCGGCGCCATGTCGTGGACGTCGCCCACCCGAACCTGCCCCTCGTCGTCCTTGAAGAGCCATGGACACAGGTAGTTCTTGGTGACGTAGGTACGAAGGGTGGAGACCGCATACTCCGTCTCGGCAGCCAACTCCTCGAGTGAGACCACCTGCCCGCCGCGCTTCAGCAGCGACTGGTAGAGAGCGTTGCTCTTCTCGTTCGCCATAGCCCGCCTCCGGGCATGCCAGTTCGTAGACACCCCACCTGCGGAGTCGTAGCTCGACAGGTGGGTGACGGCGAACGCCGGTGCTTCACGCCTCATGGCCGCTCCCAGGTAGTCGCGGCCGCCGCCGAGAGGGAAGGGCGAACATCTCGGTAGCGCGTGCTCCCGCGGTAGCCCCCTTCTTTCTTCGACGCCGTCATCGCCCGGTGGACGGCGTGGCACACCCCGGGATCTCCGTCAGCTGCCAGCGCCCACCACCCCTCGTCGACCTCCACCGTGCGCACCCACTCCAGGATGAAGCGGACCTGGTCTCGGTCCCCTCCCCCGGAGGGGGGAGGGTTAGGGAGAGGGTTCGTTCTACTGATCTTGTTCTCTTGGGTTTGTTCGTGGGCCTCCCAGGCCGGATCCGACCGGCCGACCTGGCCACTCGTGACCGTCCGCGGCGACCGCGGCCCCTGCGACCGCTGTGGATAACCCTGGAACTGAAGAACCAGCGCGCCCTGCCGGGTTCGACCTCGCTCCTCGAGCACGCCACGCTCTCGCAGGCTCTTCAGCTCTCGGCGAACCGTCCGCTCGCCCAGCGAGGTCATCCGAGCCAGCCGTGCAATGGACGGCCAGGCCACGCCCTCGGGGTTCGCATGGGTCAGCCAGGCCAGGAGCACGAGGCGCTCCTGAGCCTTCAGACCCTCGAGATCGAACACCTGACCCGCTCGCGTTCGGAACGTGTTCATCGTCCCCCCTCGGAGGCCAGCTCCGCGGCGATCAGCGCCTCTGCTTGTTCCGAGTACACCCACGCGGTGAGCGGTTTGCCGTTGCGCTCGAAAATCCGGGGACGCGCCCATCCGTTGGTCGGGGTACGCAGCCCCAGCCGCGAGATCACCCGGCCGACGCGATGCGCGGTCACTCCGAGTCGCAAACCGATCTGCGTGGGCGTCGACCACTCGCTCGGGATGGGACCGCGCAGCCGCGGCAGATCGGCCCCGTTCACGAGCTCGGCGATGTACACCAACCAGGCGGTGAGCTCGATGCGGTCGATTTCCCCGGCATCTCGACGAGCGAGCACCGCGTGACGGAGCGCGTCCGCCTTCACCACCCGAGCCTCGAATGCCCACTTCGCGAGCTGCGCGTCCTGACGCTCGGCGAGCCGCTCCTCGCGCTGAACGGCCAGGTCCTCGGCGAGCACTCCCTGCTGGCGAGCGAGCTTCGGCAGCACCTCGGTGACCAGGAAGCGCCGCAGTCGACGGCCGGCCTCCATCGGGGTCTTCACCAGGGCGAGGTGCAGTCCGCTCTCGAAGAGCACCAGCAGCGCTCGCGTATGACTGTGCACCGGATTGGTGCTCAGACGTCGGAGGGTGTCCAGACGCTCTCCGTCGAGCATCGCCACGTCGACGCCCTCGATGAACTCCTCGCTCCAGCGCGTACGGATGGAGTCGCGGAACCGCCGGGGGTCCGTGTACCCGAGCGCCTTGCCGACCTCCTGGGCGATCCAGGCGGGGCGGCCGTCGATCTCCAACTGCGTGAGGGTGGAGCCCTCGAAGTGGACGGTGAGCGGGTTCATGCGTCACCTCCCGCCAGGTCGAAGCCATCGGTAGGGAGGAAGGCCTCCCACTCGGTGATGTGCACGCCCGAGACGGCTCCGGTGAACAGCTCGCCGTAGCTGCGGGTCCAGATGCGATGGTCGAGCACGACGAGGGTGCCGCCGGGTTCCACGAGCCGAGCGACGCGCCGGAAGCGCTGTACCGCCTTGGGCAGCGCCACGTCCTCGAACCAGCGAAGCCGACGCAGGCGTTGGACCGCGTGCTCGGGTTCGAGGGAGCTCGGGAAGGGCAGACGGTCGATGACGACGAGAGGGAAGGTCCCGAGGTGATCGAGTTCGCGGGGGCTCGCGAACACCACGCCCGCTCCGCGCTCGCCGAGTACCCGCATCGGACGACGGATCTTCCGCTGGATGGCGGGTCGGTTCATCTTGGAGCCGAACACGAGCGCCCGTCCGTCGCGGGCTCGGATGGCCTGCCACGCAGCATCGGCTACGGCGTAGGGCCAGGCCGCGCTGGAGGTCTCTGGCATCACCGGGGTGAACAGGGTCAGGTCGTCCCAGGCCATCGGGTCGTCGAAGACCTCGAGCGCATCGTCGAGTCCGAGCTCGTCGGCGGCCATGGCCATCGATGTTCCGACGGCCAGTGCCTGCCCCAAGACGACGACAGGCCGTTGTGTGAAGGCGTCTCGAAGCACCGGTCCCACCTCGACGGGACGGCTCTTCAGCGACACGCCGCCGAGCTCCTGCTCGAGGAAGGTCACCCAGTTCGGGTCGTTCTGGACGAAGGGCGTGCGAGGTCGGCCGAGCTCGCGAACGAGGTCGTCGGCAACGAGGGTGGTGCACCCCACGAGCCGACCGACCCGGACCCGTCGAGCGAGCTGGGAAGTGATGCGGCGGTCGCGAACGCGGCGGGTCAGCGCCAAGCGAGCACGCTCCGCGAAGCCATCGCCCTTCAGGATGACGAGGGCGTCTGGTGCGGATCCGGTGGGGTGGGGGAAGCGCTGCCCGCTGACGTGCTCGAAGAACTGGCTCTCGGCGACGAGGACGATGCCTCGGTTGGGTGGGATACCGGGGCTGACCGGCAGCTCCGGAAGCCGGGCGGTCAGTTCCCGGAGAGCTTCCTCGCGTTCGCGGTCCGGGACGATGAGCCAGACGACACTGACCGTCTTCAGGATGGCATCGAGGGCCAGCCAGCGATGGTCGGGATCGGCGAGCTCGACCAGGGTGGGTGTGAGGCCGCGGACGCCGTGAACGACCCGCTGCAGCCAGTCTTGGGGTTGAAGGTCCATGCTTCACCTCTCGTGTGGGTTGCACGAGGGGGCAAAGCAGCGGCTGTGCCAGAGCCAGGCATTACTCAGAACGCCAACAATCGAGCACTGCGGCAGGTCCGACAGTGCGGAACCCGGTCCTGACAGAGCACGAAGGTCGACCTGACAGAGCGGGAAGGGGGGCGAGCACGGAAGTCCTCTGTCAACCTGCTGACCGCGCTGACCGGGCCGTCTTTCCCAGCGTCATGGGTAGCTCCACGGTCAGTGAACCGTGAACCGTCGGTCAGTGCGATCAGCACGGATCCGTTGGCGAAACGCGCGCTTCTGGGCCTCAATGACTCGGTGGTGGCGTCGATCCCGGGAGGCCACGTTGGGTGCAGCCACCCGGAGGTGCTGCCCATGGATGCTGACAACTACGAGTTCGAGGGACTCGCGCCCATCGAGGCGCAGATCACGCGCCGGACCGACGAGATCGCCTACCTGGTCCTGCAGGACCGCACTCAGACCGGCCAGGACGAGAAGGTGGGTCGGTTCGACTTCTCTCCCGACCAGTTCGAAGCGCTGGGCCTGGACTGGACCGACGACGCCGAGGACATCGCCGCCACAGCACTCGCCTGGATCCGCGAGGCTGCCATCGAGGGCACGCGTGGACACGACTGGCGCCGCTTCCGCGTGAAGTCGATGGGACCGAAGGGGCTGTCGATGGTGCACAGCGGGCAGTTCGTCTGTCGCGAGGTCGAGCAGACCCGCCCGACGCCGCAGCAAGCCGAAGACGACGGGGTCGCGCACGGGATGGCCGCCCTCGGTCGGTACTACGCGGCCTGGGGCCAGATGGTGCTCGGGAGCATCACGCACCTGCAGGGCATCCAGGAGGACCTCACCGGCAAGCTCCACGAGCAGCTCTCCGAGAGCCGGGTCCAGGTCGACACGCTGGTCGGGACCATCCTCGAGGCCCGCGTCCAGGAGGAACATCCTCGAGGCCCGCGTCCAGGAGGCCACCGCTCGTGAGGAGCGGGTGCTCCAGTCCGAGCAGCACGACACCAAGGCGTCCCTTGCCCGCGATGCGCTCCAGCAGATCGGCGAGGCGGCGAAGGCGTTCTGGATGAGCCAGGGCCTCCCACCCGAGACCGCCGAGCTGTTGAAGCTCCTTGGACGCTCCCCGCGCCTCACCGAAGCGCTGAACCAGCCCGCTGTTCGCGAGCTGATGAAGAACCCGAAGCACCTCGAGGACCTCGCCGCGATGCTGGAGCAGGTCGCCGCACAGGCTGCAGCGGGTGCGCCTCCCTCCGACGCTTGACCGCGTCCGTTCCACCCCTCACGCCGGACTCGCTCTGGCAAGGAGAGCCCCATGTCCGACTTCGCACGTGCCCTGTACGCCGAGATCTTCGACACCGACGACCTCGACGAAGCCACCCGGGACTGGTTCGAGACGCCCGCTGCCGAGCGGTCGTTCGTTCAGGTCCACCTGCTCTGGCTAATCCACGAGCAGCTCGCGTCCCTCGAGGGCAAGGCGACCCGCCTCGCCGATCTGCTCGCCCACCTGAACCGTCCTGACCGCGAGGTCGTCGATGTCATCGAGATCGACCCGGCCGACGTGGAGGTGCTGCATGACTGACATCCGACTCGACCTCACCGTGCCCGTGCTGTCCTTCGGGTTCGGCGTCTTCCAGGTCGACCCCATCGTGTCGCTGCTCGGCTGCAGCATCGAGGACATCGTGGAGTCCCTGCTCGTCGCGCCCACGTACCGCCAGATCCGTGGGGGCAGCCCGGTCGACGTGTACCCGCTCGCTCTGCCGGATGGGGAAGGGGCGTCGATTCCCCTGGGCCGTTTCGGCCACGCGGGATTCCAGAACGCCGGGGGATTGCTGGTCCTCCATCTGCCCGTTGCGGTTCGAACCATCGTGCTGAGGCGCGCAGTCGGGATGCTCGATGGGCCCGTACAGGACGTCGAATTCGACGGCTCGCCCGCGATTCGGGTGCCCCTTCGACTTCGTCCCGGGATGGGATTCCGCGTGCCCCTTGGCGGGCTCGGAGAGGTGGGTCTCCATGCCGCATGACGGACGGTTCAAGACGGGACAGGTGTGTCCGACGTCGGGCGTGTACGGGTTCGCCGGCCATGTCGACGAGGGAAGGCAGGAGATGCCGACCCGCGAGGAGCGGGAGATCCCCCTGTCGAAGGGGGAGCGGTTTCCGCCGTTACGTTCGACGGGGACGGCGTGTTGGTGGGTCCTACGACGATTCGCGTAGCGCAGCGTCTTCGTGTGCGGCCTCTCGGCGGGGCTCCACGCTTCGGCACAGACACAGGATCTCGGCGCCGTAGGAGCTGTCCATGCAGAACAGCGAGAAGGGCTGCTTGGGAATCGCGTGGAGGCGGTCCTCGACCCGGGCCCGGAAGCTCGGGTCGTTCGACCATCGCGCATGGGGCAGGAACTCGACGTCCAGCACGATGTTTCCGAGCCGAAATTCATCGCAGCACAGCTCTCGGACGCCGAGCAACCAGAGCTCGTAGGGCTCCGCTGCGACCGGCTGAATGCTCAGGACAGCCGTGTCCGACTGGACCCGGATGCCGGTGAGGTTGCCGTCGTGGTAGCTCCAGCCGTGAAGCCGTCCGCGCTCGTCCCAGGGTCCGTCAAGGCTCACGAGTGACCTCCTCTGGAGGTCGTATGCCTGGAGCAGCACGAGTGCTCGCTCCACCGGCTCCCACAGGGGTTGACGTGTCGAGTCCGCTCGTCAAGCGACTTCGATGATCGTCCAGGCCGAGCCGGCGAGACGGACGCCGCGAGTCTGATCCGGACACTTCTTGGATCCGGTCAATTTATGGCTCTGTGGCAGGACACAATCACAGTGCAGGTTGAAGGTGCGCCGGACATCCTCCCCGGCCCAGGAGAGAACAGATGAACCGTACCAACGACCCAGCCGACGAGCCCCTCGTCGCGAGCGATGCCGAGACCTTCTACGAGGTCGACACCACCGAGCTCGTCGAGCCTGAACCTGAACCCGTGGACCGCGAGCAGCCTCGCTCGCACTGGCGGCGGGACGCCACCTACTGGACCCGGGTCGCTCGGCTTCGCGCCTACCTCACGTTGATGCCCGACCTGCTGACCAAGCGCACTGCACGGGCTGCGAAGATCCGGATGCGTCTCGACAATGGCCGCCGCACGGAGCTCGCTTGTCGCCTGCTGGGCATCTCGCATGCGGGAACGATCAAGGACCGGCAGAAGCGCCTGCTCGAGGTGCCCGACGTCGTGTACCTGCTGCTTGCGTGCTCGTTCGTCGTCCGGAAGAAGGACAAGGCGCTGGACTACGCCGCCGATCGGCTCCTCACCTCCGAGGACCGGGAGCGGTGGGGTGAGAACGACCGCATCGACGACCGGAACCTGCTCGCGATGCTGCTGTTCGACCGGGACCCGGGCTCGCTCCACGTGGTCCGCGTGCTCGACGAGTGGCACAGTCTGAGCGTCGGGAGTTCGGTGCTCGACGAGATCCCCGACACGCCCGCGAACACGCTCGAGGGCTTCCTCCACTCAGAGGCGTTCCACAGGGCCGTCGCCCACGAAGGGGCCCAGTTCGACCTGATGCTCCCCCTCGAAGACGGAGGGCAGCTGGTCGCGCTTCGCCGCAAGGCTCGCCCCGAGTTCTACGCCGACGACAACTACGAGCTCGGTCTGGGCTGGAGCGAGGAGCCCGTCATCCTGCACTTCCAGGACGGCGCATGCGCGGTGAACATCTCGGGTCGCACGGGTCCTGCAGCCCGGGACCTCGCGGTCGCCATCGGCTCGGCCTACTTCGGCGAGAAGGTGCTCTACAAGCCCGACCTGGCCGCCTCCTCGATGGAGGCGATCTACAAGCTGATCGCGGCCGCGCTCGAGCCTTCCGTTCCGGTGATCGAGCTCACGGGCATCGAGGTCCAGAACACCGTCATTCCGGGCAAGTCCATCGTGAAGCTCTCCGGCAGCGCGCCCGCGAAGGAGACGTACGACGCGATGTGTGCTGTGTTCGGCGACCTCACCCAGCGCTTGCTCGGCGTGAAGAAGCTGGAGATCCGATTCGAGGAACGGATCTTCGGGCTGTACATCCGTCGCTGGGACAGCCGGTGGGTCGTGCAGTTCGCGGACGCCCGGTCCGACAACTACAAGGCCCGCCGCTTCCGCGAGCTCCTCTGGAACGAGTACGGCGTCCAGATCCGGTCGAAGGCGACCGGTGGGCGGTTCGCATGAGCTGGCTGGCCGACGGGCGCGAGGGACGTCCCACCGACTTCGAGGACCTGGCGGACCTGGTCGAGCAGGCCCTGGTCACCCTGGAGACCCTCGATGCAGCGCACTGCATGCCCGAGGACCTCTGCGACGAGTCCGACTGTGAGGGCTGGATCCCGGCGGTGAGCGACGGAGACTGTCCCCGCTGCGGGCGGGAGATCTGGCTCGACGAGGCACCCATCCACCCCTGGTCCACCCTGCGCATCGAGCGCGAGGCCATCGTGAATCGGCTGGAGGGAGTGCTCCGCCAGATCGGCTCCACTCGTCGCCTGCGGGAGGGCGTGGCCTTCGCCGTCGAGGCTGACCCGGATGAGGTCCTGGTCGTGGTCGCCGACTGGAGCGACGGAACGCGCTGGATGGCCGACCGCACCCTGCGAGGCCGCCCATTCGTCCTGGTCCAGGTCGACGAGCTGCGCACGGCCTTCCAACTGGGCGAGGAGCCATGGATGGTTGCGGTCCGCCTGGTGGACGTGCTGCGGGACCCTCGCGTGCTCGCCAAGGCGGTGCGCCAGGCGTGCGACGACGCCGACCTGGATCGTCGTGGTCCGGCCATCGTCGAGCTGCACCGCCTGGTGTCCCGACCCGTGCACGTGCACTTCGGAGCCCGCGTGTTCGAGCTGGGCTCGGACTGCGCGCGGCTCGACGAGATCGAGGTCGCTGCGTCTCCGGTGATGGTCGAGGCCCTGGGCTTCCTGGTCGACCGGCACCTCGAAGACCGTGAAGACGGCAAGGCGCCAGACGCGTTCTGCAGCTTCACCCTCGAGGACGTGGCCACGGAGCTGGGACGCCCGCGCCACCGGGTCCAGAAGGAGCTGCACCGGTTCCGGACCCGGATGGAGCGGCTCTATCTGGAGCAGGCGTCGCGGCCGTTGCCGGCGAACAGCGTCATCGAGCTCACGGACGGCGGCACCTGGCGGATCAGCGCCAGCTGTCTGGTGCGGAGGTCGGCATGATGCTCCCCCTGCCCGAGCTGACCGAGATCATCGCGGTGGTGCCGATGTGCGCCTGCGAGCAGCCACGAGCTCGCATGAACGGGTCCTGCCGGACCTGCGGCGGCGCAATCGAGTGGCCCACCCACGACGACCTTCCCCACCGCGAGCTGTGGTGGCCCTTCACGGACGAGGAGAACGAGCGATGAGCACACGAGACGAGAAGCTGAACGCACTGCCGGACCACAAGCTGCGGCTGCTCCATGAGCTCACCGAGGCCAAGCGGTTGCTGCAGCGGGCGCTGGACGACCTGCGGATGGACCGCGACCTGGGCCTGGTCGCCGAAGAGGCACAGCGGGCGGCGGACCGGGTGTCGACACTGGTGAAGCGGTACCACCGCGAGGCGGAGCTGGACGCCGACCACCGACTGGTGCTGTGGCACATCCAGGAACTGTATGCGCTGAACGAGCGCGGGTGCACGTACCAGGAGCTTCAGCGGAAGGTGCGGGTGAGGGTGAAGGACCTGAAGGCGTGGACCAAGGAGCTGATCCGGCTGGGGCTGGTGCGGAAGGAGCGGCTCGGGTCGCGGTTGGTGCCGGGGGAGCGGCACTTCGACTTCTGGCGGCGGACCGCAGCTTGAGTCGCGTGCAGTCCGATGTCGTAAGCGGCGGTTGTCGTACCGTCCTGACGACCGCTCCGGAATCCCAAGGACCAGCGATGAACACCACGACGGGGCTTCATCTCCCCAAGATCGCTCCACTTGGGCTCTCCTGCCGCCGACCCTGCATCGAAGAGACGCTGGAACGACTGCAGTCGCTCAACCGACGATGCTGGGCGGTGCTCGACTTCGAGACTGCCTCCGAGGACCACCCGATGGTCGTCGAGGTCGGGCTCGTGGATGCCAACGGCAACGTGCTGCTGGAGACGCTCGTACAGCCAACGATTTCAGTGACCCCGTTCATCTTCGGCATCCACGGGATCCCAGACGCTGCGCTCGTGGGCGCGCCGACCTGGCCGGAGGTCCAGCGCTCGATGGCGCGGGTGCTCACCGAGGCCGGTGTCGACCTGGTGCTCGCGTACAACGCGTCGTTCGAGCGGATGTGCCTGGACTACAACGCGGCGGCGTGGGGCATCGAGGCGTTGGACGTGGACCTGGAGTGCCTCCAGGAGCTGGCGTGTGGGGTGATCGGGCACAAGCCGGGAACGGAGTGGCTGTCGCTGCGGACGGCGTGTGAGCAGCTCGGGATCGAGCGGACGTATGCGCACCGTGCTGTGGCCGACTGCCTGGTCTCGGCGCACCTCCCGAAGGCGCTGTTCCGAATCCTCTGAGCCTTAATGAGCGAGGTTACTGGGACGTCGGAGCTCCGGTTTGGCAAGACGACCTCTCTCACAAGTGCTTGGAACGGCGGTTCGGGCGATGTGGCCGCGTCGCCACCATCAAGAGCTGCTGCTGGACCTTGGCGAGCGCAAAGGATGGACGGAACGCGATCTCGAGCATGCCGTTGAGCAGGCCTCCGCCTGGTTCGTTCGGGAGCAGCTCCTACCGTCGTTCCTGACGACCGGGGAGGCGGAGCAGCCAGACCTCGACGTTCTCCGTGAGCTTGGGAACCGCCTTGCCGTCGATGAGCCGAGAAACGGAGTTGCCCGATGGCTCACGGGACTCGGACCAGTGGTCGGATCCAGTCCGAAGACCTTGGCCAACAGCCTCAACAATGGTCTTCGCCCAGACCGGTCGGACCATCGCTGGCTCGCCGTAGCCGCCAGGGTTGCCGCGACGCCAGAGCAGGTCGACCTGAACGCGTGGCTGTACCACAGGCGCACGCCCGACTCCGTCGCCTCCGCTCTCTCCTCCATGACGCAAGACCATGTCTTCGATGCCGGCGACGCCCTCCTCGTGTTCAGCCTGGTGGCGCTCTGGCAACGTCGAAGACCCACGGACCGCGTTCGAGGCAACAAGGGCCAGGTCCGAAGGCGGCGTGACACCCCCAAGCCCGTATCGGCTTTGAAGGGTGAGCTGGCCTCGTTGGGGCAGTTCTCCCGCCTTCTGACCCTTGCCGAACTGCTGAACGACGGGAGTCCTCTTCGGCTGCTCGCGATGGAAGCCGCGTTGACTGAAGCGCATCTCGCGCCGCATCGCTCTCGTCGAGCCAGGAAGGAGTCACGGACAACCGGTGAAGCATGGCTGTCCGCTGTCTCCGACGCCAACGAGAAAGGCAACGTGGCGAAGTCCGAGCGGAGAGCGTTCGCCTTTCGCATCGAGCGAATGCGCGCATGGAGAGATTCTCGATCGATGGTGGTGCCTGACCCCACAAGCGAGCTCCCCTATGTGCGGGCAAGCCTGGCTCTCGAGAGGGCTCGGGCAGGCGCAAGGCCACTGGAGTCGTTTCGAACGAGCGGCGAGGGCATATTCATGGTGCTACCCCTCCTTCGCAGTCGAGGTTTCGAGATCCAATGAAGACGGCGAACGGCTACTTCGAGGCCTACGTGAACCAGATGGCGTTCCGTCGTGGTCGAGAGGAACGCGAGCTCATGGAGCACGTCACCGATGCAGTACGGGGCGTGATCACCGGGAGCCAAGTGCGTTGGGCCGGCTCCCAGCGGAAGGGAACGGCCATCCAGTCCAGCGACCTCGACCTTTGTGTAGAGAGCCGAGCTCCGGTGACGGTGGCTCAGCGCCGGGCCCTTCGAGCCGCGCTCGAGGTTGGGCTGCGCCGTCCTGCCGTGATCCTCAGCCACGCGGTGCGACTTCCGAGCGAGGGCGACCTCCGGAAGGTGGACATCGCGTTCGCCAATGCAGCGTTCGGAAGTCGTCCCCTGCCAGACCCAGAGCCTTTCCACGACAAGCGCGCTCGGCAGCATGCGGCCCGGGCCCTGAAGCTGTGGTCTCGGTCGGCCAACGTGCCCCATATGCCTGGCTGGGCAGTCGAGGCGCTGGTCGTTCACCTCGATCCCCCTGAGGCACAGCGAACGCCTCTCGAGCTCTTCGTCCGGATCTTGAGTTGGCTCGACGAGCGAGCGTCTCCCCCAGCGGTGGAGTCCGTCCTACGACCCGCCGCCTTCCCGGAATGGAACGTTGCCTGGTCGGAGAGGCTACCCGGACGACTTGAAGCGATCCAGAACCACGCTCGGTCGTTGAGAGGTCGGGCGCCGCAGCCGGATGCCTGGGGTTCGATGGAGGATGTGGGGCGCTGGCTCTCTGGGTGAAAGATCCGGGAGGGACCGACCACGATGCCTCGGCCATGTTGAACTTGCGGTTGGAATCCTCCACTCCCGGCCGCAGGAGTCCCCACATGAGCATCAAGAAGACGAGCCCGAACGATCAGCGTTCGGACGCCAAGAACCCCAACAACCCGGCCTACTGTGCCGCCCAGGACAACCGGTCGAACCAGCTCAACCCCCACCATCCGCCACGCTGTGGACGCGATGGTGACACTACGAACGGCTGAAGCGAGGACATCATGACGAAGACCAACCCCACTACGACGTCGACGGCCGCCTTTCCTGACGACCTCACCGACCGACTGCGCTGTCTGCGCGACGGACTCCTCACCGGGCTTGTCGAGCGCGACATCGCCATCCGCCTTGCTCTCATCGCCGCGCTCGCGGGTGAACACCTCCTGCTCATCGGACCGCCCGGTACAGCAAAGAGCCTGATTGCTCGCCGGCTGCACCTCGCGTTCGCAGAGTCCACCTACTTCGAACGGCTGCTCACGCGGTTCACCGTCCCCGAAGAGTTGTTCGGCCCGTTGTCCATCAAGGGCCTGGAAGAGGATCGCTACGAGCGTCTTACCGACGGGTACCTCCCAACAGCGTCGATCGCCTTCCTGGATGAGATCTTCAAGGCCAACAGCGCAATCCTCAACGCGCTGCTGACGCTGCTCAACGAACGGGAGTTCGACAACGGCGTGAACCGCGATGGCACGCCCTTGATCGCGGCGATCGGTGCCAGCAACGAGCTCCCCGAGGGGGAGGAGCTCGACGCCCTGTTCGACCGCTTCCTGCTACGCCTGCATGTCGGGCCTGTCTCCACCGGTGCGTTCTCCTCCCTCCTCGCCCTTCGAGGAGAGTCCTCGCCAGAAGTGCCCGAAGCCCTGCGACTGACCGCCGACGACCTGGCCGCTGTCCAGAGCCGCGCACACGCCATCGCGGTCCCAGAGGATGTCGTGGGCCTCCTCTGCGAGCTTCGCGAGTGGTGCGTAGCCGAGGGCATCGCTGTTTCCGACCGGCGTTGGAGAAAGGTCGTCAAGCTCCTCCAGGTCGCCGCGCTCACGAATGGCCGCGAGGCGGTGCTGATCTGGGACTGCTGGCTTCTCCAGCACTGCCTCTGGAACGAACCCGAGCAACAGGAGCGGCTGTATGAGTGGTACGCCGCTCGTGTGGGCACCAGCGCGTCGATGGATCCGGTGCGACTCACTCGGATTGTGGTGTCCTGGGGGGGGCGTCTCAAGCATGACGAGGCCAGTCGCTCCCAGGCGAGAGATGCCGAGGGCCGCCCGCTGTTTAAGGGCAACGATGGCAAGCCCACGACCGAGGACACGGGGGCGGGACAAGCGAAGCGTGGTCGGGAGCCCTTGTTCCTCGCTCCCGCAAACGCGAAGGTCCAGAAGGACGGCGATTACTACAGTCAATGGGAGCCGGTCACGGATCGCACAAATGCCGGAAGTGGCTACACGATTGATGAACTGGACCGAATGAAGGTGAGCAGCGGCCGCCAGCAGCTGCGGTTTCAGCACTGGCCCGACCGGGAGACCTACCTGGCGAACTCGTCGAACTGGCACCTGGAGCACCACAGCCTGCCGCCGATCATGGAGCCGACTCGGCAGAAGGACGCCTATGTGGAAGACTGCGTTCGCGAGATCGATGAACTCCAAGGTGAAGTGGACAGCTACAAAGCCCAGCTCGAGGCCCACATCACCAGCCTGAATACCTCGATTCGGGACCACCTCTGGATCACTCCCGAGTTCGCCGGCCCGGCATCTGACAGCCTCAGGCAGACTCGGCGGGAGGTGGAGACGCTCCGTGTCCGGGTCCAAAGACTGCGCCAGGGCTTCGAGATGCTGCCGCGTGAGTCACCTGGAGATCTGCCGACCGAGGATGATGGGGGCGACGCCGCGACGTCCAAGAAGCGGCGGCGAAAGTGAGCGCCGCCGGATTCGACGCAGCATCCCTGGAGCGCCGCTACGCCTTCCTCGACGAGTGCCCCGACCAGTTCTTCGAGGCGGTCGTCACCCTCCCTGTGGGGTCACTCCCGGAGAGGGTGCAGGGCGTACGTGCCTGGAGGGAGGCTCTGCTGCGGGGGCAACTTCCTCCAGCGGACACCTGGCCGTCGCCGGACGTGGCCGCCCCGGCCCGACAGGCACTGGCGCAGGTGGGAGTCGCGAGGTTCTGCAAGGACCAGCCTGACCTCGTGGACGCGCTGCTCACCGACATCTTGGAGTCCTTCAGGCGTCAAGCTGAGGCCGTCCGAAGTGAGATCGCGGAACGACTCCGCGAGCTCGAGGCGCTCGAACGGCGCAAGCAGACGCTCGGCCCAGAGGAGAGCGACGAGATCGACCTGGATGACCTCCGGAAGCGCGCCGAGAAGGAGGCTCGAGAAGCTGTACGAGAGATCGACCGCACCCTCGAGTCACAGTGGGACGAGCGGGCACGCGGCTGGGCCGCGATCTCGGAGGTCTTCGGCGATCTCGGAGCATTGCTGGGACGCGGATGGGATCTCACGAGAGGCGTTCTGCGCCACATCGGATGGAGTGACCTCGTCCGCCTCCGTTCCCTGCTGGCCGATCTGCCACAGCTGCAAGAAATCGTGCGCTCGCTGGGTCGGCTCCAGGTGTCGGAAGCAGAGGCCACCGTCACCGAGACAGTGTTCGTTCCCGTGCGGCGACTCGAAGAGGAGCTTCGAGAGGTTTGGACACCTCACATTCCAGCGGAGACGCGGGGCATCGAACGCAGTGGAGAGATCGCGCGGATGCTCCCCGCCGAAGCCGTCAACCTCGGTCATCCGAAGCTCCGGTTCCTCTGGCATGCACGGCGAGCGGAGCGGGCCCTCCTCACCTACCGTGTTGCGGGGATCGAGATCGAGCGCACTCTCGTCGAGCGCGAGAGCGAACGCGCGGTCGAACAACAGCGTCCACGCCCCGAGAGAGGTCCGATCATCGCAGTCCTCGACACATCTGGATCGATGCACGGCCTGCCGGAGAGAGTCGCGAAAGCCCTCGTGCTGGAGGCGTTGCGGACAGCACACGCAGAGAAACGGCGGTGCCTGCTCTACTGCTACAGCGGTCCCGGGCAGATCGTCGAGCACGAGTTGTCGCTGACTGCTGATGGTCTGGGGCGCCTGCTCGCGTTCCTTGGTCTGTCGTTCGGAGGCGGAAACGACGAAGCCGGCGTGATGGCGAGGGTCATCGAGCGGTTGGAGCAACAGGAGTGGCATCGTGCCGACGTGGTCTTCGTCAGCGATGGGGAGTGGCCGGCGCCGCGCTCCTTGGTCCGCGCTGTCGAACAAGCCAAGGAGACCAACACGCGATTCCATGGCGTCCAGATCGGAAACCGAGGCGGAACGGGGCTGCACGCCATCTGCGACCCGGTGCATGTATTCCAGGACTGGGCAGCGGTGGGCGGCTGGTAGAGGTCGGTGCAGGCCCGACTGGCCGCCCCGTCGGTCAGCGATGGCGGTGGATTCGCCCGTATCGCGAGCCCATGAGGGGGTCATGCAAGCACCCGACCTCCTCGACCGTCTCCATGTCGCCGTCCGCGAAGCCCCACCCCGGGGCCTCGCGGCCAACGACGTCGACGCCTTCGTCCACCGCAACCGCGCCGTCCTGCTCGCCCTCATCGCCGAGCGCCTGGCCGACCGCGAGCCCGACCTCTGGACGCCCGCCAAGCGGACCAAGGCCAACCTGGCCGCCATGGAGGTCCTCGCCTGCGGCGTGACCTCCGCCGAGGACCGACGTCTGCTCGCCCGCTACAGCGGCTGGGGCGGCCTCTCGCTTCGACCCGCCGTCCGCGCGAAGTTCCCCGACGGCGTCCCCGTCCCAGACAAGGCCGGCCTCGTCCACGAGTACTACACGCCCACACGCGTCGCGCGCGAGGTCGCTCGCGTCCTCCGGCCCTTCCTCAACGCCAAGGACACTCCGATCCGCGCCCTCGAGCCCTCCGCGGGCATCGGACGCTTCGTGCGCGCCTTCCTCCAGGTCGACATCGAGTGGACCGCCATCGAGACCAGCCCGCTCTCCGCGCGCATGCTCGGTGCACTGCGTCCCGAGGTCACGCTCCACGAGGGTTCGTTCGAGACGTGGGTCACCCAGCACCGCGACGACCGCTTCGACCTGGTCGTGGCGAACCCGCCCTACGGACCGCGCGGCCTGCACATCACCGAGGACCCTGACCGCCGCTACCGCCAGAAGCAGGCCTGGGCGTACTTCCTGCTCCGCTGCCTCGACCTCCTGCGGGCTGACGGCATCGGCGCCTTCGTCATCCCGAGCGGCTTCCTGCGCGGCAAGACCCACCGCCGACTCCGCGAGCGCGTCCTCCGCAGCCACCACCTGATGAGCGCCTACCGGCTTCCGTCGGGGTTGTTCCCGGGTGCCGAGATCGTCACGGACCTGCTCTTCTTCCGGGCCCGCGGCGGCGCGCTCCCTGACGTCGATACGGCAGACGAGCCCATCGTCGACGGGCGCTACTTCGAGCTCTACCCGGACCACCTCCTCGGCACCGAGGTCCCGGGTCGGCGCTACCGCGTCGAGGGCACGTTCGAGCGGCTCCCTGACCTCGTCGAGCGACCGATCTGCGCGGTCTGCGTCGTCCCACCGCCCGCACCGAAGCCGAAGACGACTCGAACCAAGAGGCCGACCGAGCTTCCCAGCGACGTCGACGTCGCCATCGCACTGGGTGAGCGCGTCGACCGCTACCTCGCCCTCCCGCCCCGCGAGCAGGCCCCGCGTTGGGCCGAGCTCCACCGCGGACTCATCGACTGGGTCGAGGCGCACGGCAACCCGAACCGCCACCTCGCGCTCAAGCGCTCGAAGCAGCCCGGCGCCCAGCGCTTCCTCGCGTGCTTTCAGCCTGGCGGACGCGTCATCGACGGGCTGTCGCATCCACCCTCGGTGCCGACGACCTTCACCGGCCGCGCCGACGACGTGCTCGCCCAGGCCGAGACGCTCTACCGGGCCGAGCGCACACTCTCGGTGTCCCGCCTCCTCGGCTTCCACCGCAAGCAGGGTGGGGGACTGCGCACGCCCGCCCAGGTCGTCGACGCAATCACCGACGCGGGCTGGGCCCTTGACGGCGAACAACTCCTGCCGATGGCCGACTACTGCAGCGGGCACCTGTGGCCCCGCGTCGACCGGGCGAAGCGCGCAGCCGAGGGCGGCGACGTGCTCTACGCCGACCAGCTCGAGCAGCTGCTCGAGGTCATCCAGCCCGCCGTGTTCGAAGACATCGAGGGCGTCTCGCCACGCCAGGGCTGGGTCCCGCTCGACCTGGTCGCAGAGTGGATGACGGACACGCTGAACCCCCGGTACGGACGCGTCGAGCTCGTGCGTGAGGACGGGCTCGTGCAGGTGGAGGGCGTCGACTACGACGACATCGATGGGTCGAACCTGTCGCCCGAGGGGCGCTGGTGCATCGGGTGGATGAACCACGACAAGACGGTCTTCAAGCCCCGCAAACGGCGGCACGAGAACATCGACGAGATCCGGCTCGCGCTCGGTAAGCAGTGGGAGCGCTCGTTCCGAGACTGGTGCCTGCAGGACACCGAGCGGCAGGCGCGCATCGAGGAGGCCTACAACCGCGCCTTCCGCGGCTACATCCCGCAGCACTTCTCCGCCGAGCCGCTTCCCATCGCGCGCTGGGGTTCCCCGGAGGCAAACGGGCGAGCCGGCTCGCGCGGGAAACTCCGGGGCAGAGGAGCGGGCATCCGGCTCCATCCACACCAAGCCGCAGCCGCCCGTCGACTGCTCCACCACCGCGGAGGCCTGCTCGCCTTCGACGTGGGTGTCGGCAAGACGTACACCGGCATCGCTGTGCTCGCGCGGGCCCGACAGGATGGCTGGTGCCGGCGGCCGGTCATCGTGGTGCCCAACTCCATCGTCTGGAAGTGGGCGGCCGACATCGAGCGCGTGCTGCCGGACTACCGGGTCGCAGTGGTCGGCTCGAACCAGGTCGTCGTGAAGCGCGGCAAGCGGAAGGGCGAGCTGACCTCGGTGACGGATAGCCCCGAGGACCGCGCGGCGAAGTGGACCCGCTTCCAGGCCGGCGACGTCGACGTGGTGCTGCTGACCTACTCCGCCCTCGCGCGGACCGAGCTCAACGCCGACGCCGTCACCCGCTATGCCGAGCGGACCGAGGCCGTCCAGCGCGAGGTCCGCCTCCGGAAGCGCAACGCCGGCAAGGCGAAGAAGCTCACCGAGCGCCAGGAGGCCGTGCTCGCCGAGGGTGTGAAGGCTTGGGTCGCCGAGATGCTCGAGCTGCCCGAGTCCTGGAAGCCCGACCCCGGCATCCGCTGGGACGAGCTCGGCATCGACCTGCTCATCGTGGACGAGGCCCAGAACTTCAAGAACCTGTACCTGCCGGAGCCGCGTGAAGGTGGCGTCCCACGCTTCATGGGGAACGCGGGCGCGGGGTCCAAGCGGGCGTGGCAGCTCGACTTCCGGTCTGCGGCCGTTCGGGAGAAGAACGGCGGGTCGGGCGTGGTCCTGCTCTCGGCGACGCCGGCGAAGAACAGCCCGCTCGAGTTCTACAACCTGATTCAGTACGTCGATCATGATGTTTGGGCCAGACAGGGCATCCGGGACCCTGAGCAGTTCATCGACCGCTACCTCCGCATCGAGCTCAAGCCGGTCGTCGACTCGAAGATGGAGGTCGTCGAGCGCTCGGCGGTGACGGGCTTCCAGAACCTCCACGAGCTTCGCGACACGCTGTTCCGGTACGGCGAGTTCAAGACGGCCGAGGACGTCGGCCTGAAGCTCCCGGAGCCGACCGTGAGCATGGTCGAGGTCGACATGGATGCGCGGCAGTCGGCCAAGTACGGCTCCTACGTCGCGCAGATCGAGGCGGCGCTCGACTCCGCGGACGACCGGTCCCAGATCCTCGGGCTGCTCGCGCGGATGTCGCTCACCGCAGTCCACGCCGACCTGGACGAGGGCTACACCTGGCGGACCGCGGCGAAGGTCGAGGACGCGCGGAGCCCGAAGTTCACGGCGCTGGCGAAGCGGGTCCTGAAGAACCGTCACTGCGGGCACATCGTGTTCGTGGACAACGTCGCGGCCCATCGGTGGGTCCGACAGGTGCTCGTCGACGCAGGCATTCCGGAGAAGCGCATCGCCGTCCTCAACGCGTTCACTGCGAAGGCCAGCGCGGACCGGCAGCGCATCGCTCGGGAGTTCAACGGGACCGACGGGGAGCCCCGCTACGACGTCGTGATCGCCAACGCCATCGCCTACGAGGGCATCGACCTGCAGACGCGGACCTGCGCGATCCACCACCTCGACCTGCCCTGGGAGCCGGCGACACTGCAGCAGCGGAACGGGCGCGGCGTGCGGCAGGGCAACACGCTGTCGGCCATCGAGATCGTCTACTACTTCGCGCGGCGGTCGATGGATGGGCTGCGGTTCAACCTCATCCAGGGGAAGCTCGGGTGGATGACGGAGCTCCTGAAGTCGCAGGAGCGGGCGACGAACAACCCGGGCGCGCAGATGGAGCTCGGGCCGGAGGAGGTCCTGCTGCTGGTGTCGCGGGACCCGGCGAAGACCGCTGAGCGGCTCGCGGAGGTGAAGGCGCGTCGGGAGGCCGAGGCGCGGGCGAAGGTGGCTCGCGATGCGGCGAGACTGCTGCGATCGGCGGATGCACGGTTCCGGAAGGCTTCGCGTGCAGAGGACTCGGCAGAGGCGGCTCGGTTGCGGGCCGAGGCCGAGGAGCGGCTGGCGGACCTGGCGCGCGTCGATCCGGAGGCGTGGCCGTGGGCGCCGTGGATGGATGCGGTGCGGCGGGGGCCGATGCTGGTGCCTCCGGATGGGCAGTCGCCGGTGTTCGAGGGGCTGCGGGCGCGGGTGCCGTCGCTGGAGGTGTTGGTCGAGTTTGGGCGCGTCCGGGACGGCAAGATCGGGATCCGTAGGGCCGGCGAGGCGAAGTGGATGCTGGCGTCGCTGGAGGACGTCGTCGGCTGGGCTTTCACGCCAGCAGATCTGGACCCGGATTGGGTCGAAGACGTCGACCTGGACGCGAAGGTGACCTCGGCGCTCCGGTACACGGGCGACTGGTCTGGGCTCGGGTGGACCCTGGCGTCGGATACGTGGGTCCGGCGGGCGTGGAAGGAGGTCGGCGGGGTCGTCATCAAGCGGCTGGCGTCGGTCTCGGGCTGGTACGCGAAGCAGCAGAAGGTCCCCGTGGTGAACGGGAAGCTCCGGGTGACCGGGGGTTCCGAGCTGAACACCGGAGTGGTGTTGAGTCCGACGGACGCGGGCTGGGCGCGGTTCGTGAAGGAGGGCGCGGAGTCCGACCTGTCGTGGTCGGACCGGAGCGCCTGCGCGCTCTGGTGGTGGGGCCGGAAGCTGCCGCGAGGTGGGGCTTGAGGTGGTGGGTTGGCGGTCTCGCGCTGGCGGGTCTGGCGGTGGTTGCGCGTTCGAGCTGGGCGAAGGTGGCGTCCTTTCCGCGCGACCGGCCGGGGCGGTACTGGACGTGGGAGGAGCTGACGGTGTCGCCTACGGCCAAGCGGTTGGGGTTGGACAACAAGCCGGGGCCAGTGGCGCGGGCGAATCTGCGGCGGTTGTGTGCGGAGGTTCTGGACCCGCTGCGTGAGCGGTGGCCAGGGGTGCGGGTGAACTCGGCGTTTCGGACGCCGGCGGTGAACCGGGCGGTGGGCGGGGTGGCGAACTCGCGGCATCTGCTGGGGCTGGCCGCCGATCTGGCGGTGCCGGCTGGGGAGCGGCGAGCCATCATCACCTGGGCCCGGCGACGCGGGGTGAAGGTGCTGGAGTACAGGGGGCACCTCCACATGAGCATCCCTCCGCAGCTCCAGCACATTGGTTGAGGCCAGCGGTAGATGGCGCCGCGCCCAGAGCCGTCGAGCATCGTTGAACGGTGCGTTTTCGGGTTTTGTGAACGCTCCATCGCGGCCAGAACGCCTGATCACGGTGCGATCGCTGGGACCAAGCGGCGGGACCGCTAAGTGTCCACTTGCCAACACCCCGGGGACGGGATGTACGCTGCGTCGATGATGACTCGCCACGCCCTGCTTTCGACCGTTCTCTTCGCCCTGGCCTGCAGCGGAGTTCTCCCCAAGTTCAAGGTGGCGGGGGTCGAGACGACCGTCACCCCGCCGATTGGGGTCGAGGCCGTCAAGGTAGACGACACCTGTTCGAAGCTCCTGGATTTCTGCGTGAAGGTCCAATGCGACGCGAAGAACGTGAGCAAGGTCGACGCCCGCGGCGAAGCCACGGTCGAGATGTACGTCAAGCAGGGCGACGCCGAGGTGAAGAAGTCGACCCCCGTGGCACTGGGCCCCGGTCAGCGTGAGACGCTTTCTCAGACATTCCCGGAGGCGAAGCTCTTCGGGCAGTCCCCGGAGGGTGGGTGCCGGGTCGTGCCCGGTCACAAGGTGGAGGTGCACTGCGCCATCGTGAACGAAGGGGCGGATGGGCGTTTCGACGGTGAGGTCGAACTCGTGATGAAGTCTGGAGAGTCGCGGTACGAGCCGTTCGATTTGGACGTGGCGTCCGGTGCCACTGAAACGGCCGTGGTTCGTGTCGCCGTGAGCCCGTCGGACGTGGTGCAGTCGCGCTGCCGCAGCCGCCGAAAGGAGTAGGCGTCAGTGTCGACGGGGTCTCCCAACTTCGAGTTCCTGTCGGGTCAGGATGAGCTCCTGGTCCGCTATGGAGCCCAGGCGGAACGCTACTTTTCCGACGACCCGAACACCGCCCTCATCAAGTTGCGCCAGTTTGCCGAGGTCCTCGCCAAGAACGCCGCGGCCCTCTCTGGCGTCTACACGCGCACCGAGGCGTCCTTCGTCGATGTCCTCGGCAGCCTCTGGGATCGCGGCATCCTCACGCCCGAGGTCTCCCAGCTCTTCCACGGCATCCGGAAGGCTGGTAACGCCGCCGCCCACGAGCACGACGGCACCCGCCGAGCCGCCCTGCATCAGCTGAAGATGGCCCGCCTGCTAGGGGTCTGGTTCCACAAGACCTTCCAAGAACCCGACTTCAAGCCCGGCCCGTTCATCCCGCCCCCCGACCCCCAAGCACAGGAGGAAGGCCTTCAGGATGCCCTCGAGGACGCGCGCGCCGAGCTCGTCCGCCTCCAGGCCGAAGCCGAGAAGGCAAGACTGACGGCGGAAGAGGAAGCACAGCGCCGGGCAGCGTCCGAAGCGAAGGCCGCCGAGGCCTACGGCGACCTGGAGGCCGCGCTCGAGCTCGTCGAGGAGTCCGAGGCCCGCCTCGCCGAAGACCGTGTCGCGATGGAGGCGCGTCTCGCCGACGTGCAGGCCGACGCCGTACGCGCCCCCCTCGAGGCCACCGAGAATACCGTCCGACGCGCCCAGACCTTCGGCGCAGACCTCCACCTGAACGAGGCAGACACCCGAAAGCTCATCGACGAGCAGCTCCGCGACGCAGGCTGGGAAGCGGACAGCGAGCTCCTCCGGTACGCGAAGGGCGTCCGTCCGGTGAAGGGGCGCTACATGGCCATCGCCGAGTGGCCGACAGAAACGGGGCCTGCCGACTACGTCCTGTTCGTCGGCCTGAAGCCCGTCGCCATCGTAGAGGCGAAGCGGCAGTCCACGGACGTGCCCGCACGCATCCATCAGGCCAAGCGCTACAGCCGCGGTTTTCGCATCGACGGCGATCTCGTCGATCCCGGTGGCCCGTGGGCAGACTTCCGGGTTCCCTTCCTGTTCGCCACGAACGGCCGCCCATTCCTCCGGCAGCTCATCAACGCTTCCGGCATCTGGTTTCTGGACGCACGGCTGTCCACCAACCACCCGCGGGCCCTCGAGGGCTGGTACACGCCGGACGGCCTCGAGAAGCTGTTGGCCCAGGACATCCGGGCTGCTGACGAGCGCCTGGCCGCCGAGTCCAGCGACTACCTCCCGCTGCGGGACTACCAGCGCGCCGCCATCACCTCCATCGAGCAGGCCATCGCGCAGAGACAGCGAGAGCTTCTGCTCGCGATGGCGACGGGGACCGGGAAGACGCGGACAGCGATCTGCATGGTCTACCGCCTGCTGAAGGCGGGCCGTTTCCGCCGGGTGCTCTTCGTCGTCGACCGGACGTCGCTGGGCGAGCAGGCCAGCGACAGCTTCAGCTCCCTCAAGCTCGAGCAGCTGCAGTCGTTCACCGAAATCTACGACGTGAAGGGCCTGGGTGACATCCAGCCGGAGACGGACACCCGCCTGCACATCGCCACCATCCAGGGAATGGTGAAGCGGGTGCTGTTCAGCGAGGACGCGGGGCCGGCCGTCGACACCTACGACCTCATCGTCGTGGACGAGTGCCACCGCGGCTACAACCTGGACCGCGAGCTCTCAGATGCCGAGCTCACCTTCCGGTCGGAGGCCGACTACATCAGCAAGTACCGGCGGGTCTTGGACCACTTCGACGCCGTGAAGATCGGGCTCACCGCAACGCCTGCGCTGCACACCACCGAGATTTTCGGAGAGCCGGTCTACACCTACAGCTACCGGCAGGCCGTCGTCGACGGGTACCTCGTGGACCACGAGCCCCCCATCCGCATCGTCACCGAGCTCGCCGACGCGGGCATCACCTGGGTCGCGGGTGAAGAGCTCGAGGTCTACAAGGTCCGCACGAACCAGCTCGACCTCATTCGGGCGCCAGACGAGGTGAAGGTCGAGATCGACCAGTTCAACCGGCGCGTCGTCACCGAGAGCTTCAACCAGGTCGTCTGCGAGGAGCTTGCGAACCAGATCGACCCGAGCCTACCCGGCAAGACCCTCATCTTCTGTGCGACCGATGCCCACGCCGACATGGTCGTGCGGCTGCTGAAGGAGGCGTTCGACGACCTGTACGGCCCCACGGAGGACGACGCGGTCCAGAAGATCACCGGAGCCGCCGACAAGCCCTCGCAGCGCATCCGCCACTACAAGAACGAGCGCAACCCCCGCGTGGCCGTCACCGTCGACCTGCTGACGACCGGCATCGATGTGCCCGAGATCGTGAACCTCGTGTTCCTGCGGCGCGTTCGTAGCCGCATCCTGTACGAGCAGATGATGGGCCGAGCGACCCGCCTGTGTCCGGACATCGGCAAGGCCGCCTTCCGCATCTACGACGCCGTCGACCTGTACGCGGCGCTGCGTCCGTACTCTTCCATGCAGGCCGTCGTCACCAACCCGAGCATCCCGTTCAAGCAGCTCGTGGACGAGCTCGTCAGCCTGGAGGACGAGGTCGCGCTGCGCGAGGTGCTCGACCAGCTCACGGCCAAGCTGCAGCGGAAGAAGCGCGCCATCACCGGTCCCGCTCTGGAGGCCTTCGAGGTCAAGGCTGGCATGGACCCCGACGCGCTCCTCGAGGAGATGAAGAGCTGGGGCACGCCAGAGGCCGCCGTCTGGTGGCTGGAGCAGCTGGAGTTCGCGGAGTGGCTCGACCAGGCCAAGCTCGGCGACGGGCCCGTGCTGCTCATCTCGAAACACGAGGACGGGCTGAAGGAGGTCGTACGCGGGTACGGCAACGCCGCGAAGCCCGAGGACTACCTCGACTCCTTCGGCGCCTACGTACGCGAGCATCTCAATGACCTTCCCGCGCTGATGGTCGTCACGCAGCGTCCTCGTGAGCTGACACGCAAGCAGTTGAAGGAGCTGAAGCTCGCACTCGACCAGGCCGGGTTCACGGAGGCACGGCTGCGGGTGGCCTGGCGCGAGACGACCAACCAGGACATTGCGGCCACCATCATCGGTTACATCCGCCAGCAGGCGCTCGGCAGCCCGTTGGTGCCGTACGAAGACCGGGTGAAAGCGGCGATGAACACGGTGCTGGCGAGCCGGGCCTGGACACCGCCGCAGCGGAAGTGGCTGGAGCGCATCGGCAAGCAGTTGCTGGTGGAGACCATCGTGGACCGGGAGGCCCTCGACCGGGGGCAGTTCGGCGCCCAAGGCGGGTTCCAGCGGCTGAACAAAATCTTCAAGGGCGAGCTCGACCACGTGCTGGGCGAGCTCAACGAAGCACTGTGGGACGAGGCGGCACGATGACGCTGTTGAACTTGCCCGATGGCTGGAGCGAGCTCGCCGTGGGCGACGGCGCCGTTGCGTTGGGCCCCTGGCGCAGCTTCTCGTTTGGCCACGACCTCGTCCTGGTTCCGAATCCAGGTGGCTGGGTGCCAGAACGTCCAGACACTCGTGGTCTCCGCGAGGAGAACGTCGAGACCTTGATGCTCTTCAATCTCGACAAGCTCTTCCCCGGATACCAGCTGGCGCTGTGCGGCAAGTCGCTGCGGGACTGGGCGGGCGCGGACATCGAGGCAACGGACCCTTCTGGCTGCCGTCATCTCTTCGAGGTGAAGTACGGGGCTCGAGCCGATCACGTCATCGACCAAGCCCTGTCCTATGCCCTGGACACCGTGAGCCGCGCAGGTCTCGAGGAGGAACACTTTCACCAACAGCCTGCGGAGGAACAGGTGCGCTTCCTCGCCTGTCGAATCGCTGGCTTCTGGACAGGAACGCGCGCCGACAAGTGGAAGCGAAACACGAAGCTCGCGCCCGAGGCGCGCGACTGGGACGCCATGCAGAGGGTACTGAAGGCGAAGCCCGGGGTAAGCATCGACGCGGTCCAGTGCAGGCAACTGGCAACGGCTCACCTGGCCTCGGAAGCGAAACCGCCCCCGATTCCCGCGGTGCTCACCGGCGTGCACTTTCATCTCGCCATTCCCAACCCCAAGAAGGTGAGCGCCGAACAGCTCTACGCACTGGCGCGTCTCCGCTGGAGAGGCCATCGAGCGAGTGTCTGGCAAGTCGCCGCCGAGCTCGAGGCAGATGGAGGTCGCTTCGCGTTGCGGGAGGTGTGGGTTCCCGCTTCGAGCACCGCCAAGACCCGCTGGGCCATCTCCGATGGGGCGGGGCCGAGCGTGCATCGGGTGGGGGAGCTCTACGCCCGTGTGGCGGCTGCGGACCCGTCACTGATGGAACGACTACCACCCCCGCAGTGTGGACGGGGGGAGTCGATGGAGATGGGCGACCAGTGGTCGGGGCCATTTCCAAAGGTCCGTTTCTCGGTGGTCACGGACAGAGGCAATGAGGAGCTCCGGGTCTACGCATGGGTGATCAACCCGCCCTCGCTCGACGATCTGCATGGCGCAGACAAGGCGAAGGCCATCCGGGCATCCCGTTGCCAGACCCTCTCGGAGTGGATCGTCAAAGCGGCACCCGCAGACGATGCGACACGAGACACCGTTTTATCGCTCAAGAAGAGGCCTCAAAGATGGGATACGCAGGACCCAGCGACAGGCTGCGCGTTGCGCGCGTGGCACTCCGGCGGCCTGAAGTCCGCTAGCGTTTCGATCTCGCTCCAGAACCCAGAGTTGGCAGCGTCCACCGCCGCACGATGCTTGCGCGCGCTGTTGAACGCGGCAGATGCGCGGTCCGACGGATTCGGCCCGGAGGCCGTCCAGCGATGACAAGGTACGGGCGACAGCAGGGGTTCGAACCATGAGTCGGCCGACGGTGCTGGCTGCCGTCCTCCAGGGCAAGCTTGGAAAGGTGAAGACGTCAGAGGACCTGCTGACCTCCATCGTCTTCGGCACCCTCGCGTGGATGCCGCCCAAGTTGGGGATGGGCGCTGTGCTCGGCCAGTTGGAGCCTACGCCTCCGTGGCTGCAGGACATCGTTCGCATCGATATCGAGCTCTGGCCATGGTGGGACCACGACGCAGAGCAGAAGGGCGCCGAGCCCGACGTCGTTCTGACGCTCCATCGCGAGCTGGCACAGCCGCTGCTGCTCGTCGTCGAGGCGAAGCGGAAGTCCAGCCTGGGGCCTTCGCAGCTGCTCCGTCAGGCCGCGAGCGGGAATGCGGTCGCCACCCAGCGGGGCGCCCAGTTCGTCGGGCTCGTGTACCTGACCGAGCACATGGGCCTGCCGTCCGAGCTCGCCATGGCGGCCGCCGAAGTCCATGCTAGGTACCCGGAGCTGCCGGTCTGGTGGGCCTCCTGGCGAGACATCTGGCCGCTCTTGGAGAAGGCGGCTGTCGAGCTCGAGCCGGTATCCCCCATGGTGGCGGCGGCAGCGCAAGACGCCGCCGGCTGTCTGAAGCGCTGGGGCTTGCTGCGCTTCCAGGGCTGGTCCGACGTCCCTTCCTTTCCAGCATGGAGCGTACAGCGATCATGAACGGTCCCCAGCTCTACGCGGCCTTACGCGCCCTACGGCGGTTCCACCAGGAGACCGCCTACCTGCTGCAGACGGCAGACGCGGTGATGTCCGAAGCCGGGTTCCCTGCGCATCCTCACGTCGGTCGCACAGCAACGGCCTACTACTCCTACGTCGTCGATGCTCCCGTCCAGTGGACGCCCGAGATGGCGTTTCGCTGGTACGCCGACGAGAGAAAACCGAGCCGCACGGCCTTCATCTCCGTCATCTTCTGCCCACGGGAGCATCCGCCAGGCACTCCGGAGTTCAAGGAGCCGCTGATCAGCAGCGGCATCGCCTCCTTCGAAGACGGTGTACCGAAGGGGACAGCTCTGTACCACTTCGCCCGCAGCGTGCTTTGGAGCCGCATCGAGCGGAACGGCGGGTGGGCGCTGCATGAACCTGGCGGCCACGGTCACATCCGCATCGACCTCATGGCGCTTCCGTTGATGGAGATCGACTCCACGGACGCGCTACGTGACCGCGTCACGACCCCTCTCCTCCAACGCCTCCGCGGCGAAGCGAGCCAATGACCACCACCCACGACATCGTCGGAAAGCTCTGGAACCTCTGCCACGTCCTGCGTGACGACGGCATCACCTACCACGAGTACGTTTCCGAGCTGACCTACCTGCTCTTCCTCAAGATGGCCGAGGAGACCGGCACCGAGCACCGCCTCCCCGAGGGCTGGCGCTGGAAAGACCTCGCCAGCAAGGACGGCATCGAGCAGCTCACCTTCTACCGGCAGCTGCTCATCCACCTCGGGACGGAGTCCAGCGGCGCCGTGCAGGCCATCTACGCCAACGCCGGCACCAGCCTGCGGCACCCCCGCAACCTCGCGAAGCTCGTCGAGAACATCGACAAGCTCGACTGGTACAGCGCCCGCCAGGAAGGCCTCGGCGACCTCTACGAGGGCCTGCTCGAGAAGAACGCCGCTGAGAAGAAGTCGGGAGCCGGGCAGTACTTTACGCCTCGCCCGCTCATCGAGTGCATGGTCGACCTGGTGAAGCCCAAGGCCGGTGAGGTCGTGCAGGACCCCGCTGCGGGCACCGGCGGCTTCCTGGTGATGGCCGACCGCTACGTGAAGGAGCGCACCGACGACCTGTTCGACCTCAACGAGCAGCTGCAGCTCTTCCAGCGCAAGCAGGCCTTCATCGGCATGGAGCTCGTGCCCGACACGCACCGCCTCCTGCTGATGAACATGCTGCTGCACGACGTCGATGGGAGCATGGTGCTCGGCGACACGCTCTCGCCGACAGGGCAGCAGCTGCCGAAGGCCGACATCATCCTCACCAACCCGCCGTTCGGGACGAAGACCGGAGGTGGACGGCCGACGCGAGACGACTTCACCCACGTCACCGGGAACAAGCAGTTGGCGTTCCTCCAGCACGTCTACCGGGGGCTGAAGCCGGGCGGGCGGGCCGCCGTGGTGCTGCCGGACAACGTGCTCTTCGAGTCGGGCATCGGGCAGAAGATCAGGGCCGACCTGATGGACAAGTGCGACCTGCACACCATCCTGCGGCTGCCGACGGGCATCTTCTACGCACAGGGCGTGAAGACGAACGTGCTGTTCTTCACCCGGGGCGCGACGGACAAGGGCAGTACTGAGGCGGTGTGGGTCTACGACCTGCGCACGAACATGGAGAGCTTCGGGAAGCGGAACCCGCTGACGCTGAAGCACTTCGCGGAGTTCATGAAGGCCTACGGGGACGACCCGGACGGCAAGTCGGAGCGCAACGACCTCGGTGAGGACGGGCGCTTCCGGCGCTGGAGTCGTGAGGAGATCGAGAAGCGCGGCGACAACCTCGACATCACCTGGCTGCGGGACGAGAACATCGAGCGGGCGGAGGATCTGCCGGAGCCGGAGCACGTTGCGGCGGAGATCCTGGACCACCTTCGGGTGGCCATGGAGGAGATGGAGGCGCTGACGGACATCCTGTCGGGTGATGCCGACACGGAGCTCGAGGTGTCCGCGTGAAGCTTTGGGACCTGCCCAACTCATGGGAGTGGGCCAACTTCGGCGATGTGGCGACCGTCGAATCCAACCTGGTAGACCCAGCAGACCATAAGGATCTGCCTCATGTCGCGCCCAACCACATCGAGTCGGGGACCGGGAGGCTTCTGCCGTTCACGACGGTGGCGAACGATGGTGTCACCTCTGCCAAGCACCTCTTCCGACCCGGCCACATCATCTACAGCAAGATTCGACCGTACCTGGCGAAGGCGGTGCTGGTGGACTTCGAGGGGGTCTGTAGTGCGGACTGCTACCCGGTTGGAACGGCCCTGGAGTCGTCGTTCCTGCATCGATGGCTTATATCCTCCACTTTCGCCGAGGCTGCGTCGAGGAGCCAGGGCCGAACTGTCCTACCGAAGATCAACCAGAAGGCTCTTGCGAAACTCCAGGTTCCCGTTGCGCCGCCCAACGAACAGAAGCGCATCGTCGCCAAGCTCGACGCCCTCCAGGCCCGCTCCCGCCGCGCCCGCGAGGCCCTGGACGCCATCCCGGCCTTACTGGACCGGTTCCGGCAGTCCGTCTTGGCGGCCGCCTTCCGGGGCGACCTGACGGCGGACTGGCGGGCGAAGCACCCCGACGTGGAGCCGGCCTCGGTGCTGCTGGAGCGCATCCGGGCCGAGCGGAAGGTGCGCTGGATTGCGGCGGAGGCGGAGAAGGCACGGGCCCGGGCGCAGAAGCGCGCGGAGAAGAAGGGGCAGGCCTGGGGGCCGGAGCAGGACGCGAAGGCGCTGGAGACGGGCCGGAAGAAGGCGGAGAAGAAGTACACGGAGCCCGAGCCGGTGGACCCGGAGGCGGAGGGGTTGCCCGAGCTACCGAAGGGCTGGTGTTGGGCGCGCTCAGAGAGTGTCACGGACGCGCCCATCGGCTACGGGATTGTTCAGCCGGGAGGCGATACACCGGGTGGAGTGCCCTACGTACGGGGCACCGACGTTCAGGGCGACGCCATTCTCGTCGACCAGCTTCTCCGGACAACACCGGAGATCTCTAGGTCCTACGACCGCACGGTGCTTCGTAGCGGGGACGTGATTCTGTGCATCATCCGCCATCTGAAGGTGGCTCTCGTTCCTCCGGAGCTAGAAGGTGGGAACCTGTCACGAACGACGGCATTGTTCCGTCCAGGGCCCATGTTGTCATCGGACTTCCTCGCGTGGGCTGTTCGCTCTCCGCTCTGCCAGCAGTGGCTAAAGGGGCAGTACCGGGCCGGAACGACGATGCCGAAAGTCAATATCGCCGAGGCTCGGCAGCTGCCCATTCCGATCGCCCCGATCCGAGAGCAGGCGGCTGTGGTTGAGGCCATCAACAACGCGATGAACGGAGCATCACCGGACGTTCGGAGCCTTCAGTCATGGATGGACACGCTGGATCAAGCCATCCTCGCGAAGGCCTTCCGCGGCGAGCTCGTCCCCCAGAACCCCAGCGACGAGCCCGCGTCGGTGCTCCTCGAGCGCCTCCGCGAAGAGCGCGAAGCGTCGGCTCCGAAGAAGAAACGCCGCCGGAACCGCTGATGGAGACTCCGACGCCCGACATGCTGAAGCAGGCGTCGCATCTCGCCATACAGCAGGGCGTGGGGTTCTTCGCAGATCCCGCGCAGCTCGACCTTCCCGTGCTCGGCGCCTCTGGCGTCATCGACCGACTGCGGCACCTCCCGCGCGACGAGACCGTGATGCTCCTCGCGAGGCTGTCCTGCCTCCTGCACGCGCTGGGAGAGACGACCCAGGAGTGCCAGCGCGCATTCGTGGAAAGCTGGCTGCAGGAGCCGACCAGGAGCCGCGCGTTGGAGTGGCTCGACGCCTACCCCAACGGCGTCATCGTCACCTACGAGGCGTCCGTACGCCTGTCCCTGATGGCGATGGCCCACGGCGACGCCGACAGCTGCCGGGAGCCCACCGATGACGACGTTCGCGCGCTTATTGAGGTCCTGCCCGAAGTGCAGGCCTGGCTATCCAGGTTCCCTGCGTTGCCAGGAGCACCTGCGCCGCCACCCGCGTCCGGGCCTGCGGAGACCGCGTTCACCCTGTTTCTCGTCGCGAACGCGCCGGGGATGTCCACATCGCCGTCCCACGCCGTGATGGCAGCCGCCCTCGGCTCGCTGGCGGCGCAGTGGACCACGCGCGAGCTGGCAAAGCGTCGTGGACGGGCCGCACGACAGGTGCTTGTCGACAATCTGGGGTGCGACCTTAGCCAGGCGCACGCAGCCGCGATCAACCTGGCAAACACCTTCCTCCACACCGCTGGAGAGGAGGAGGTTCAGCACCTCATCGCACGCACGGCGACCTCCGCGTCCCAACCCATCGCGAAGCTCGTCGACCGTATGGCGGGACTGGCCACGACCTCGCGTCCGCCTGACGACACCGACCCCCACCGTCTTCTGGGACCGAAGTCCGTCCTGCCGCCGGGTCTTAGAGGCCGTCCGTTTCACGAGCGCCGCCACACGCCCGGCTTACTTGCGTGTTGGGATGTGCGCCTCCTCTTCCGCATGCTGGGCGGCCGGTTTCCCCGATGGCTGGAGCCCCTCTATGCCGAGCATCAGGCCGCGTTCGACACCCTCTCCAGCAGCTGGGACCTTGGCATCGAGCATGCCCTGGATGCTCTGATTCGTCCTGTTCTGCCTACGTGGAAGAAGCCCCCAAAGACAGGCAAGAAGAACTGCGACCGGTGCTTCGAGGTCGATGGACACCTGTTCCTCGTCGAGATCAAGAACGTCAAGCCCGGGGAGGCCCTGTCGACCGGTACAGCCCACCACTTTCAGAATTGGTTGCGGGACAAGTTCTTCAGGAAAGACGGGTTTCCGCAGATCGACGCCACCGCCGCTGCCCTCGACGCGACCCGCAACAAGCCGTATCAAAGGAAAATCCGCCGCTACAAGGCCATCTGGCCTGTGGTGCTGTGCTGGACGCGCCTTCCCGGCCATCCGAGGGTGACGGACCTGCTCGTCGAGCTCCAGGCGGAGAAGCCGAGGCCACTCGACGACCGCCTCCTGCGGCGCATGCAGGCGCCGCTGGTGCTGGACTACTACTCCTTCCTCTCGGTTGCTGCGGCAGTCCCGGCGCTGGCGACGCGAGGCGTCTCTCTGAGCGAGCTGTTCGAGTCGTACCTTGGCCAGAGAACGCTCCGCACCTTGTTGATGCCACAGCACGCCAGAGCGCTCGCGGGTCCGCATGAGGTACCTTCCCCAATGACAGCGGTGATGGAGGAGGCCCTACGGGTCCAGGCAGACGCCGTGCGTCGACTCGAGGAGAACGACTTTGAACAACCGTGATGCCGCCGAGCAGGTCCTTCGCAAGGCTGGAGCGCCCGTTCACTACAAGGACATCACCCAGCGCGCCCTCGACGCCGGGTTGCTCTCCACCACCGGCAAGACCCCCTGGGAGACCCTCAACGCCCAGGTCTCCGTCGACATCAAGAAGCACGGCGAGCAGAGCCGCTTCTACCGGCACGCCCCGGGCACCTTCGGGCTGCGGGAGTGGGGGCTCGCACCTGCGCCCGTTCCGACGGTGAAGGCCCGCTCCATTTTCCTGTCGTCGTGGGAGGCCGTGCGCGCTGTGCTCCCCGTCGTCGACGGCGTGCAGCAGTCCATCGTCACCGAGCTCCGTTCCTCCATCCGCCACTTGCGCGGCACCTTCGACAGCATGGTCGACTGGAGCCAGCCCGACGTGTGGGCAGCAGAGCGCCTCGAGGGCGCAGCGCAGGAGCTGGCGCTCGCCATCTGGAAGCGCACGCGAGGCCTGGTCAACCCGCGCTACCTCGGCCAGGACCTCGCCCTTGCCAACCGCTACGACCTGCTCGCCGAGGTGGACGGGGAGCTTCGCCTGACCCAGCGCGGCCGCGACTTCCTTCGCAACCCGGACGGCGAGGTCGAGCGGGAGCTCGATGACCTGGAAGGCGTGGCTCGTGTTCTTGGGCTCGTCGCCGAGCACGGGCCGGCTCGGAGCAGCGAGCTCTACGAGCCGTGGATGCGCTGGTGTGAGAAGCACACCAACATCGGTAGCGAGAGCACCGGCCGGACAGCCCTGTCGAACCGACTCCGCAACCTCGAGGCCCGCAGCTACGTCCAGCGGCGAGGTCTATCGTGGGAGATCACAACGGCCGGCCTGGAGCGCCTCGGACGAGACCCAGATGCCGTGACCCCGGATGACGAGGACGCGGACCCCGAGGCAGCTCTCGACCTCCTCGAGCTCATCCAGCACCAGAAGCAGCGGGTGCGTGAGCAGGTCCGCGCCCACCTCCACGAGATGGACCCCTACGCCTTCGAGCACCTCATCCGCAGGCTGCTCGAGGAGATGGGGTACGACGACGTCGAGGTCACCAAGGCGAGCAACGACAAGGGCGTCGACGTCGTAGGCAAGATCGAGGTCGGCATCACCTCCGTGCAGGAAGTGGTGCAGGTGAAGCGCGTGAAGAGCAACGTGCAGCGCCCCGTGCTGGACGCGCTGCGCGGCTCGCTGCACCGATGGAAGGCGCAGCGGGGCACCATCATCACGACGTCCGGCTTCTCAAAGGGGACGCAAGCCGCCGCGTTCGAGCCGGGGGCTGCGCCCATCACGCTCATCGACGGCGACAAGCTGGTGGAGCTGCTCATCGACAACGGCATCGGCGTCCGTGTTGAGCCCGTAAGGTTGTGGAAGTTCGACCCGGGGGACTTCGAAGAACCCGATGCGGAGGACTCGTGAATGGGGATGGGTGACGAAAGCAGCTCTCGTCGCATTATGGTCGCGTCACGACAATCGTCGGGAAGTGCCGGAGGGCCGGCGAATGAGGCTGGAAGCAGCTATCGGGCCGCTTTGGCGGTGTGGTTCATCGCCCACGCCCTGGCCGGACGAGAGATCTACGAGGAGTTTTCGCATGAACCTCTTCTCTGGCCAACAGGAGCGGTGCTGCCCGAAGCCAACACGGCCGTCGATGATCTATGGGTTGAAGGGAGGCAACGTTTCCTGTTTGTACAAGCAAAGCGAAGCCTGACGTTCAGCGCGCCTGCGAAGAAAGACAGCGAGTTCGCTAAGGCCGTAGGCCAGCTTGTCCGCGCAACGAAGGATGACAGTTTCAATACTTCCACGCACCATCTCGCGATTGCGGTTGGTAAAGCAACCGAACCGCTGCGCGAACTTCAGAACGCGCTTGTACGTAGGCGAACGGTTGTGACCGTTGAGCTCACGAGCAAGGAACGCGCCGCGCTGGAGAAGTTCAAGGAACACATCCAGGCGCAGGGGCTGGCAGATCCCACGCCGGTCCTGGACTCCACATCGATACTCTATCCGGAGGATGTGAGCCGAGCGGGCCCCCTTTCCCACTCAAGGGCTAGGGACTGCATATCGGGATTGGTCTCAAGCGGTCAGGCTCAAACCGCGGTCGAGGTACTTGCGGAGCTCGTATCATCAATGGCTGGGAATCGCCAAGGGGCGGACCTGGAGACATGGGTGCGCCTCCTGCGGCAGCGAGACATTCATTTCCTCGAGCAGGGTGGAACACCCGCATCCCAGGTGGAGGCGCGACTCGCAGCAACAGAGCGTTTCCGCGAGGTGGTGGTCGCGCGTGCCAGCCGTGTTCGGGTGTTGAAGTACCCCCTCCAGGTTGAACCGAACACTGTCAACCTCCCCGTATGCCCTGCCGAAGAGCTTCATCTGATGCCTCACAAGCAGGCGACGGCACCGCTGTCCTGGGCGCTGCGCCTGAACGGGAGAATCGTGCTGCGAGGACTCCCGGCCTCGGGGAAGAGCACTGCACTGCGCCGACTTGCCGGAGAGCTCGCCTCCGATGATGAGGGCCCGCTGCCGTTGAGGGTGCACCTTCCTGAACTCGTCCGCCGGAAGGCTGGCAGTCCGCTGGAATCTGCCGTGGATTGCGCGCTTAAGCGTGTCCCCGATGGTGACCGGGAGCTGGTGAGGGAGGAGGCTCTGCGGTTGCTCAGGACCAACGGCAGAGCAGCACTACTCTTCGATGCGCTTGATGAGTGCTTCGACAGACAGGGTGAGGCTGTTGAGCTCGTCCGCGACGCGCTGTGCGAATGTCACGGTGCGGTAGAGGTGGTGCTGGCCTCGCGAGACTCCTCGGCATTGCCTGTACGTAGTCTCGGTTTTCGTGGGTTTCACCTGTTGAAGGCCAAGGACCTGAAGAAAGACCTGGCCAGGTTGGCTCAAGCCGCGAACGAGAAGCTTACTGAGTCCGACGCCAAAGAGTTGGTCGAGCAAGCCGTCAGATTTGGCGGTTCTGAACCCTTTCCAGTACTGCTAGCGGCAGCCGCGACGGTCCTGACTGCTCGACACTCTTCGATGCACGACAAGTCGAGAGGCGAGTTGCTTTCTCGGTTGATCGATAGCGAGGTTCTCGAACACGAGCACAGGATGAACACGTGGGTGGAGCAGAGCACACTGCAGACGTGCTTGGGTGTCGAAGGCGTGCGGCTTGCACTGGGGGCGGGCTTCAACCTGATCGCCTGGGAAGCAGTGCGGGCGCTCCTGCCTCTGTCCGTGGAGCGTGCGACAGAAGCTCTGGCGGAGATGCTCGTCGATGAATGCTCTATGCCGAACCTTCTTTCCAAGGCAGCCGCGTTCGAGACTCTGCGCTTCTGGGATGGCGCTGGGGTCTTCCTGCTGGGCCAAGAGCCGAGCACCGTTCGTCCTCAGTCGCAGGTCTTCGCCGAGCTAGGGGCTGCCAGGTTCTTGAAAGAACTGCCAGTCACCAAACTCTCCGACGCACTTGAGAGTATGGCTGCCGTCGACAAGCCGGAAGTCTTAAGGGCTCTGGCGCCCCTGTCTCGTAAGCACGGGTCTGGAGCGGTAAACTGGTTGCTGGAACAACAGAGCTTCGAAGCGGCACAGGTCACCGTGCGACTCGTCCGTGAAGGGCAACCCGTCGACACAGACCAGAGCAGCCGTCTTGCGAAGATTCTGGCGGAGAGGTCCTCTGACTCCACGGAGGAGCTGCTCGCCGTTCAGGCGATCTGTAGCTTGTCCGCGCCTACTCGCTTCTCGTCCACGCTCGATGCACTGATTGGGAGGCTCCAGGGCCGCCGCAGGCTTCAGGCAAGAATCATGCAGGCCATTGAGGTTGACCGCCGTTTCCCGATCGACGAGGTCAACCAGTATATCGACCAAACGGAAGCTGCCTATGACGCCTACGCGGTGGACATGGCAGAGCTCCAGAAGGAGCTTGAGGAGCCTCGTCGTCTCTTCACATCTCCAGGACGGGCGGGGGGCGCGAGGTTCAACCTGGATTTTCGTGAGCTCGGTGTGGAGGATCACGTCAATCTCTTGATTGCGCGACAGGTTCCGGCATCGAATTCCGACCTCGCTGCGAGATTTCTTGGCGCCTCGGACGGCCTGTCGAACAGCGAAGCGGTTTGTAACGAACTCGAAAGTCGAGGGTTTGTGCGACCAGAGTCGGGCGCGCCAATTGGGGCGAGGTCAGCCGCGGCGCGGCTGGTGGTGCGTTCAGAGTCCAGTCTCAGCTCGCTCGATTGCTCGCCGATGGAACTCGACTACCTCCAGAGTCGGCGCCTGTCCTCGTTGGTAGCTCTTCGAGCGCTGTGGGCGGAGGCAGTGAGCGTTGATGCCGCGTTTGTCGCAGCACAGGATGAACAGGCGTTTCTCGCGTTGGTGGTGGCGCTTGCGGACGCCAGCAGTTGGGAGCTGGAAGTCTTGAAAGCTGAGGCGAACCTGCTTCAAAGGAGCGGTGGCCAGTGGAGGTGGCTGGCTGTGGGTCCGGGGCAGACCTGGGAGCCCGGACCCATTCGAGATCGCGCATTGGTAGACCTCTTGGAGCACGAAAGCGAACTGGTGGCCCGCACAGCGGTTGAGGTCCTTCGTCACGGCCGGGTCGCTGGACCGATTCGAGACGAGCTCCTCGCCTTGCTGCGGAACAAGAGCCGGCCGATACGCACGAGAGACCATGCGTTCCGCGCGTTCAAGCAGCGCGACATCGAATGGGTCAGGGGCTGCGCCGTGAGTGAGGACCCCTTCCTGCATCGTAGGGGTTGCGTTCTCCTTGCCGCCGCCTACGCACGTGGGCGCGGTGTTGAGCCTGTCGACGTCTGCCGGGGGCTGAACAGCTGGGACTTGGCTACGCGACAGGAGGTGTGGCATCAGCTTGAACACCTGGCATCGGAGGACCCTCTCCACCAAGATCTGGTCGGCTCGCGAACCGACCCTCCGACGGCGTGGTGGTGCCCGAACTGCGGCACAAAGAACTCGCTACCGGACCTCAGGTGTTGCTCATGCCACGAGCTCGGGTGCAAACCCTCTTCCGGCTGAGCCCGGATGCCTTGGCTTCTAGCGGTTGTGCACCAGGTGTGCACCACTGTGGTGCGGGGCACTTGAGTTCACGAGGTGAAATCTGATGGATTGGGCCAGGCGCGCGATGCATCCCGGCAACACGGGTTCGAATCCCGTTGGGGTCACACCTTCTGAAAACCACGCCTTCGAGCGTGGTTTTCGCGTTTCAGCGTGCTGCGGAGACAGTCCCGATTCCGGCCCGGATTCGGCCTGGATTCGGCAACTCCGGGTTGTGGACTACCTTCAGAGCCCCTCGGCCCCTCAGACTGTCGCGCAGCGGCTACCCGCCCGTGGACGTCGAGCAGTTCAGCCCCTCGGGCATCGGCATCGCAAAGAGCGACCAGTCGCCATCGACCAGTGCAGACAACGTGCTCCACCGCGTCTTCGGTGTGGCCACCAGGAGCCCACGGGAGCACCCGTTCGAGCGCGGTTCGATTGGCCCGCAGGCGACGTCTCCCCGGATCGTGAGCGCCTCGGTGGATTGCGCCTCGACGTACCCGTTCTCGGCATCTGGGATTCTCAGGTGCATCACCCGTTCGTCGTCGACGAGGAGGACGGGCACGTCGCAGGTCTCCGGCAGAGGCCTGTTGGTGAGGAAGCGAGCATCTCCGACCTCGACGGGCTTCCGACTTCCGGCGTACAGGAGCGAGTGAACGGTCTTCGCCAGCGACGCGGCGGTGACGTCGGGCTCGACCGTCAGCACATCGAAACGACGCTGCTTCTCGGCGCCGTCGACGAGGGCGATGTCCAGCAGCGCGTCCCGGTCGTCGATCCGTGCCGAATTCCCGTCCGCATGGAGCTCGTCGGCGGTGAGGCGAAACGCCTGGTCGGCCGAGGGGGTGCAACCGAGAACCAGAAGAAGCACACTGATGGCGGAATCCGGGGTCGTCGTGGATGCGGGCGAGAGACTCACGACTATCCCGACCCGACGACGCATCCCGGGATCTCGTGGACGCTCGGGTCGCTTGTGTTGCGGGCGCGACCTCACAGTGGGGCGTTTGCGACGAGGAATCGTATGGTCCATGGGGCCGTCCGCCCATGGCATGTGCGCCTTCGAGGTCCGTTACCCTGGGGCGGGAGGTGCCATGTTCATCGGCGTCATCACTGTGCTGGCAGCCTGTTCGACCGCCGTCGAGATCCACGAGGCCCCGCCGCCAGGCGACCCGTCCGCCTACGACCCGTTCGCGAACGCCGCCGCCGTCCAGGCCTTCGCGGGTCCCGGAAGCGAGCTGCTCGACATCAACGCGCGCATGCTCCCGAGCAGCGGGACCATGGACTTCGACGCGTCCTACGAGCCCTACACCGTCTACAAGTTCCTCCGGCCCGCCGCGGGCGACCCCGACAAGCCCGTTGGTGCGGGAGGCGGCGCCAGGCTGGAGAGGGTCACCGTCCGCGTCGGGGATTCCGGCTACATCTCGATCGACCAGAAGGGCGGGCCTGGCCCGAACGTGAAGGCGAACCTCTACCATCGCGGCATGGTCGAGATGAGCACGCGCACGGCGAAGTCGAAGAAGAAGGAGGACGTCGTCCCCCTGCCCACGTGCGCGCCCGCCGACCTCTGGTCCGCTGCCATCGCCGAAGGCGCCCCGAAGGACGCCGTCGCTGTGCTCCAGTACGGGCACCGCGGGTACCGGCTGGCGATCGACGACATCGAGTTCAGCATGACGTTCGAAGCGGACTGCAGCCCGGCCAGGGTGAGCCGGGACTGACGGCCGAATCTGCGGTCAGTCCTCCGAACTGCTCGCGACCGTCGAGGTCAGCGGAACCAGGGTCACCGCCATCTGGTAGACCCGTGCCGGTTGCGCGCGCGGTCGTGAGTCGGCCAGGGTCGCGATCTGGGTGACCAACCGATGCACGCGGGCCTTCGCCTCCGGGACACTCGCGGCATCGAGGGCGAACACCGCACCCATGAAGTGCTGCTCCTCATGGCGGCTGACGTCCAGGTCACGGAGCAGTCGCGGGATCTCCTCCCGATAGAACCGACCCAATGCCTGGCTCTCCAGCACGGGCGCCGTCCCGATGCGGATCTCTGCACACGCCAGCCGGCCATCGTCGAGCCGCCGCACGAATCCGAGCTCGAGGAGGGTGGCCAGAGCGTCGGCAGCCTGTTCGGGCTCGATGGGAGGAAAGAGCGTTGCGGCGATCCACTCCGGGTCCTCGCGAAAGCCCTCCAGCTCGACCATCTCCCGGATCGCAGGAACCCACCAGTGCGCCAGGTACCGCTCGAGTGCGATGGGCGGTTCGTCGCCGGCCATGCGGAGCTGCCCATACCGCTCGCTCGCGAGCAGTCGTTCCATCACCTCGAAGCGTCGTCGGGCGTCACGTGCAGCGCCGAGATCGACGAGGATCCCGAGGTGGTTGCGTTCACGCGCAGTGAGGGCCATCCCGCGCGCAAAGGCATCGAGGGTCGCCGGACGGGGATGGCGATCGCCGCGGATGACGTTGGCGAGGGCGGCTCTCGAACACCCGGCATCCCGTGCGAAAGCCGAGTAGGAATAGGCTGAATCTTCGGCCTTCCGGGCGTCGAACCAGGCGGCGAGGAAGGCTCGGTAGTCGATGTAGTCGAAGACACTGGGCAGGCTCATCGCCCCATCCTCGCATCTGCGTGGCTTCGATCCAGGTCGGGTCCTATTGCTCGATGAGCTTGCGGAGGAGCTTCTCGTTGCTCTTCAGGTCGCGTTCCGCTGGGACCTGCGGAGGGGAGATCACGCCCTCTCCGGCCGTCCCGAGAGCGACGAAGCACGTCGAACACGCCGTATACACGGGTGCTTCGGCGCTCTGCGGCTCGGACGAGGCCGTCTACCCGGCGCTGTCCAACGATCGATCCGCTCTGCTTCCCGAGCGTCCGTCGTCCTCTGCGCCTCTGTGTGTGCGCCCGAAACGCCCTGGCAGCGACACCGCATGCTGGTGCTGCTCGGATTCGGTTTTCACGCAGAGTCGCAGCGGACGAGAGGGGTCGGAGCAGGCCGGCCGGACCGGTCGTGGGACGCCGGTCGGGAGACGAGGTCGTCAGAGGCGTCGATGGACGCCGCGCATGGGTCGGATTCGCCCTCGCCGGTGGACGGGGGATTCGCCTCGCAGGCGACGAGCTGATGTGTGGACGCGTTCCGGTACTCCGGGAGAATGTGCTCGTTCCTCCGCGCAGTCGGGGGGCACCGTTCTTCTGGTCGTCAAGTCGAAAGACCCGGTCGAACGTCCTGGTTCGACTTCACTGGCTCGCCGGTCGACGACCGGAGCCAGCCATGTAGGATGTCCCATCTCGCTCGGAGCTGTCATGCGCGTCCCGATCCTGCTCGTTCTGTCTGTCGTCGCGTGCAAGGCGGACGATCTGGACTCCGCCGTGGAGTCGGACACCGACACCGACACCGACAGCGACACCGACACCGACACCGACACCGACACCGACAGCGACACCGACAGCGACACGGACGCCGACACCGATAGCGACACGGACACCGATCCCGCGCTGATCTGCGCACTGCCGGACGCATTCGATGTCGGTCTCACCCCGACCGGCACCATCCACGTGGACGAGAACGGCTCCGATGCCACGGGCGATGGCTCGATTGCTGCGCCGTACCGAACGATCGAGCGCGCCGCACAGGACGCTGCTCCGGGCGATCAGATCCTGCTCGCGCCTGGCACCTACGAAGCCGACCAGTACGTCGCCGGCCTGACGGGAACCGCGACCGACCCCATCTGGATCGGAGGAACCCCCGGCCAACCCAAGCCCGTGCTGTCGGGTGGCGCCCAGGGGATGCACCTGGTCCAGGCCAACTACGTGGCGGTTCACGATCTCGAGATCAGCGGTGCGACCGCGAACGGCCTGAACGCGGACGATGGCAGCGCCTACGCCGACCCTCTGGCAGCGCACCACATCGTGTTCCGCGACCTGTACATCCACGACGTGGGCACGGGCGGCAACCAGGACTGCCTCAAGCTGTCCGGGCTGAACGACTACCACGTGCTCGACAGCCTCTTCGAGCGCTGTGGCGACGGCGGTTCTGGGGTCGATCACGTGGGCTGCCACCACGGCGTGATCGCCGGCAACACCTTCCGCGACCTCGGCTCGTCCGGGGTTCAGAACAAGGGCGGCAGCGACGACATCGAGATTCGCGCGAACCTCTTCGAGGACTCGGGACTACGTCCGGTCAACATGGGGGGCTCGACCGGCTTCGACTTCTTCCGGCCACCCCTCGACCCCGCGGGCGAGAACTTCGAGGCGCGAGACATCCGTGTCGTGGCGAACGTCTTCGTGGGCGGGCACAGCCCCATGGCCTTCGTCGGGTGCGTGGACTGCGTGGCCACCCACAACACCATCGTGAATCCGGAGAACTGGGTCTTCCGCATCCTCCAGGAGACGCCCAGCACGGGAACGGGCTTCGCCTTCGCACAGAGTCGCGGCGGCATCGTCCGAAACAACCTGGTGATCCTGGAGCGGAGCGACGTCTCCGTCGACGTCAACATCGGCGCCGACACCGACAGCGCCTCCTTCGTCTTCGAGAACAACCTCTGGTACGCCTCGGACACGCCCGCGGCGTCCAGCCCGACCCTGCCGGGCACCGTCACCGGGACCGTCACCGCCGACCCGCTTCTCGAACCCGACTTCCGGCCCGGAACCGGCTCTGCTGCGCTGGGCGCGGGCATCCCAGGTGCAGACATGGGGGGCGACTTCGAGGACGCCTGCTGGGCGAGCCCGCCGAACATCGGAGCGTTCGCGACGCCATGATGGATGAGGGTCGACGGTAGAGTGCCGGCATGGACTCCTCCGCCGTTCCCGACACCATTCCCGACACCATTCCCGACAACATTCGCGACCGTGTCCGCGTACAACCCGGCTCGATCACGTTCCCGAGCGCCCGAAGACCCCGCGTGTGGATCCTGCTCGGAGGGGCCATCGCGTTCGTCTGTGTCCTCATCTTCGGGTTCCTGGCCCTGCTCTTCTCCCTCTTCATCGCGGTCGTCGCCGGGGAGCAGGCGTTCATCCTCGTGTTCCAGATGGCCGCCCTCACCGCGATGCCCTGCTTCGCGTTCGTCGTGGTGGGCTTCGCGCTGGGAGCGATGCGCAGCAGCACCCCGCGGCCGCTCACCATCGCCGGCCCGAAAGCCGCGTACGGGGGCATCTTCCCGCCGAATCCCGTCGCGCTGGAGACCCTGGTGCTCCAGGGGATTCCCGGGCGCCACCTCACGCTGTGGTCGGGGAGGACGAAGCTCGCCGCATTCGTGGTGACCACCGGTAAGCGGGGTTGGACGTACGACAGCGTCACCTGGTTGGCGCGCCAGGCTGCGGCGAACGCCGGGGTCGAGCTGATCGACGAGCGACCGGAGGCCGACTGGCGCCGCTGGGAGACCGACCCCGTGTACCGAGGTGAGCGGGCCTTCGACGTCCGGCTGGAGGACAATCGCAAGGCGTTCCCGCGTCACCACGCAACGCCCCCGAGCCCCGCGTACCACACCGTGGATCTGGAGGGCATGCGCATCTCGGTGCAGGAGTCCATCTTTTCCCATCGAACCATCGTTATCGACGGGACCTACCTGCACTTCTCGGGTCGCAAGTACCCGCTGCAGAGCATCAGTCGTGCCGACGTCGTCTTCAGCATGCACAAGACCAAGAACTCCAGGTACTGGAGGGGCAAGCTCCAGATCGTCACCGATGGCCGCATCAAGACGGTGGTGAAGACGCAGTGCAGTCAGAGTGGTGGGAAGGGAGCGGCCGCGCTGCGCTGGATGGCCGAGGAGATCCGACGTCAGGCCGCCGTCGCCCACCCCGTCCGCGACAGCGGCTCCGTGTCGGACGTGCCGGACGACATCGTGGAGATGGTCGGCCGGCACCCCCAGACCCATCAGACCGAGTCGTCCCGATGAGACGAACTGCTCGAGTGGGGCGCGTCACGTCCGGTTTCCCCGATGGGATCGACGCCGTCGCGAAACGGGGAGCGGCCCGCCTTCAGGCTCTCGACGACCGCGTACCACTCGAAGTCGTAGTCCACGTCGGTGTGCCACTCGAAGAGGGGGTCGGGAAACAACCTGGGCAGGTCCTTCGCGGTGAAGGCGTACTCGAAGAAGTCGTCGTCGTCGTTGAAGTAGTTGATGCACACCGTGTCGGGCGCGACGGTGATCTCGCAGCCGTGGTCGCTGTTCATCAGGAGGGGGACGTGCAGCGTGCCGTCGATGAACGTACCGCCGTGGTTGTAGTTGCCGAAGAAGGCGATCTCGATGAACGCGTCTCCCGTGATGTGCTTGTAGGCGTTCAGGCTCGTCATGAGCTCGCAGCGCAGATCTCCGAGGACGAGCAGGCAGGGATGGTAGCCGTCGAGCTCGAGGCACCCCCGAACGCTCAGCGAGCCGTCGATGATCACCAGATCGTCGGTCGGTGTGCGGTCCCCCTCGAAGAACACCTTCTCGACCGTCTGTTTGTTCAGATCGCCCGTGATGGTGACATCGCCCTCGAAGACGACGATGGTGGGGTAGCGAGGCAGCCCGATGGGGTCGTACTGCTTCAGGGCGTATCGCTCGTTCGCCTCTTTCGCGGTGAGGACGCGACGGGTACCGCCAGTGCGACGGGCGGTGTCCACGTAGCCCTTCTTCCGCTTCTTCTGGACGAGCTTCGTGGCGCTGGCCCGGGCTTCCGCGGGCGTGTCGAAGGCCTTCTCGCTGGAGCGGCCGGCCGAGCCGAGCTTCCCGTACGTGACGGTGTGGCTCGTGCCGTTCACTTCGATCATCCAGAACTTCGCCGAGCTGTCGTCGACGAACTCGAGGTAGTGGGTCACCATCGGGTCCTCCGGTGCTGCTCCGGGCATAGCGTGAGGGAGGTCCACGAGCCTCTGAGGTCTACTGAGATGGTTCACGGCGACGTCCAGCTCACGTCCTCCGGCCACGCGTCGGCCTCCAACCAGGGCTGATAGCGGTCGTCGGCGAGCAGCTCGACTCCCGCAAACGCCGTCACCGCAGTGCTCGACAGCTCCTGCATTCGCAACGGCTCCATGTAGCCGGCCGCTTCGCCCGCACAGTCCGCGAGGGGAACCAGCGCACATCCGTCCGTGAAGCCGAAGTGCCCACCCCGGTCGAGGACCATGAGCGTGCGCGGCGAGCCGAGGCGGTCGAACGTCGGCAGTTGCTCTTCGTCCATCGGCAGATCGCCGTCCTCGCTCCCCGAGATCTGGAACACGGAAGCGACGCCGGACAGGTCCGAGAAGCTGTACCAGCCTCCGGGAGCGAGCAGCACCGTCGTCGTGACGCGCGGGTCGGGTCCGGGAGGCGGGCCCTCGAGCGCGATGTCGCCCACGATGTCGCACCCGGCCGGCGACTCCGCAGCACACCAGGCGAGTCCGGCGTCCACGTCCAGCAGCCCGCCACCCAGCACCAGGGCCGTCCAGGCGCCGAAGCTGTGCCCCATCATGCCGACGCGGCTCGGGTCGAGATGCGCCGCCAGCGGATGCTCGGGAGCCAGGAGGTGGTCGAGGGCGAACCGGACGTCGTCGGGCCGGCGTGCGGCAACCGTGGGCGTCTGGTCGGCGTCGAAGTCGAACAGCGTGTCGAACGGATGGTCGACCGCCACCACCACGAGGCCATGCGAAGCGAGCTGCTCGGTGAGGTAGATCGACTGCAGCCGGCTGCCGCCATGCCCGTGGGAGAACGCCACGACCGGGTGGTCGGACCCCGCCGGTGTCGCGTCGCGGGTCGCCGTGCTCGGCAGATCGTACGGCAGTCCGTAGTCCACCGGGCTGCCATCCCCACTCGACGGGTACCAGACCTCGACCGTGAGCGACCCCCCACGCGGATCGGACACCGACTCCGTCCGCACGCCCACCGCCCATCCACCGGGCCCATCTGCCGGCTGCCACGCAGGAGGCGCAGTCGGAGAGGGGACCTCTGCCGCGGGGTCGGGGGTACAGGCCAACAGGTACAGGAGCACGCTGAACCGCTATCCGATCAGTCGTCGAGCTCCGCGATGGCGCCGATCTCGTTGAGTCCCATCATCAACGCCAGAGCCTGGTCGCGCGGGTAGGGGCCGATCTGGGTGCGGCGGTGCTCCGCGTCGTCGACGTGTGCCTTGGACTCGCGCAGCCCGAGACCCGTGTGCTCCCGAACCACCTTGATGGCCGGGATCTTCTGAGCCCGTCCCAGCTCGACGGCGACCGAGAACATCGCGCTGGCGTCGACCGGGGCAGGAGGCTCGTCCACTGACATGGCGGGAACAGGGGGCGGGCCGGGGAGGGGAGCGTGGATCGGCTCTGCGAACCCGCCTGCGTCGACGATGGTGGCGATCAGCGTCTCTGCGGCGAGCTCGTCGCGGGTGCGGACCTCTACGGGAGGCGCGTCGGCCCAGGCCTTGGCCACGGCCAGCCCCGCTCCCGTGGCTTCGCGGAGGGCCTTGATCACCTGGATCTTCTTCGGGCCGGTCTCGACCAGGAGCACGAGGGGTCCGGTGGCCCCCGCGGATCGATCGGTTCCGCGGTCGCCGAACCGGGAAGGCGAGGCATCGGGGTCGTCGGGGGCGTCGGCTCCGAGACCCAGCAGCCTGCCGATGAGCTCGAACATGCGGTCTCCATGCGTGGGCGGGGGATCGCTCCCTATCCCTGCTGCGGGCGAGATGCCGAACGCTACAGAACCGTTGCAGCTTCGGGCGTCTCGCCATCGGGCGGGGCACCACCGGCGGGTCAGTCGTCGACGTAGCCCAGCGCCTGCAGCTCCGCCTCGACGTCGGCATCGAGCTCTCTGGGCGCATCGGGGGGAGGAAGCACCTCACCCGCTCGGTAGGCATCCAGGCGACGTCGCATCTCGTCCACGCGTTCGGGGAACTGCGCTGCGAGGTCTTCGGTCTCGTCGGGGTCGACGCTCAGGTCGTAGAGCTCGGCCGTCGAGCCGTTCGGAGCGATCACCAGCTTGTACCGGCCCTGTCGGAAGGCGGTCAGGGGGTCTTTCCGCCCGCCGAACGACCGTACCCGCTCGGACATCACCACGCCGTCGGTGTCGATGCCCGCATCCCCCAGCCCCGTGACCGACCGAACGAGTGCGTACACATCCGTGGCGCTCACCGGGGTGTCTACCCGACCGGGTTCGACATCCGGCCCCCAGACCACGAGCGGAACGCGAACGAGAGGCTCGTACAGGTCGTGGCTGTGCCCGTATCGGCCGTGTTCTCCGAAGTTCTCGCCGTGGTCCGACACCAGCACGACCCAGGTGGTCTCGTCGATGTGCCCCTGCGCTTCGAGCGAGTCGAGCAGGCTGTCCGTCAGGAGGTCCAGGTCGTGGATGGCGGCGTCGTAGGTGGCGAGCCAGGCCTGGCGACCGGTCTCGTGGAGGGTGGCCCGGCCGCGATTGAGGTTCTGGATACGCCGAAGATGGGCAGGGGTCTGGAGCGCGGGTTCCTGCAGGTCGTCCGGGATGACGGCTGCACGGCTCTCGGCGGTGGGGAGCCTGGGCTGGTGGGCCTCCATGTAGTTGAGCACCGCGAACCACGGCGCGTCCGACTCCCGGGTGTCGAGCCAGTGCAGCAGCGCTTTCTCGGCGTAGGGGCCCGCGTCTTTGTACAGCCCTTTCCCCCCGCGCTTTGCCGGAGGCCCGTCGTACTTCGGAGAGTGGGGTGTGCTCGCGTCCTCGGGGTGGAACTTGCCGCGGTTGTAGTCCTCGACCGCATCGATCCAGCGGGGGCTCCGCTTGCGCTCGACCACCTCGAAGCCCCGGTCCAGACCGGTCGCCAGGAGGGTGGGGTTGGCCGTGAACAGGTAGGTGTCCCATCCCGAAGCGGTCAGCTGTTCGGCCAGGGTGGGATGGTCGTCACGCAGGCCGTGGCGCTTGCTGTTCGCGCCGTGCTCGGTGGGCGAGAGGCCTGTGAACATGGACGCATGGGAGGGCACGGTCCAGAACGACGGTGCCCAGGCGTGCTCGTAGACGCGTGCGTCCGCTGCGCGCTCGACCAGACGGGGGGTGGTGGGACGGTCGTGCCCGTACAGGCTCGTGCGGTCGGCCCGCACGGTGTCCCAGACGACCACCAGGACGTTCGGCGCCTCGTCGGATGCCGTCCGCGTCGGGCTCGGAGATGGCGACGAGGTGCAGGTGCACGCGATGCCGACCGCGACCAGCGCACTGCCCCCGACGACCAGAGCGGCGGATCGGGCAGTGTCGAACGAAGCGGTCACGACGGGGCTCTAACGCGCGACCCGACGGCCCACGAACCGCAGCTCGTGCCGACCTTCCCGCCAGGACTCCTCGTGGTGCAGGGTCTGCAGCCCTTCGATGTGCGTCACCTCGCCGGGCTCCAGCAGCCATCGCGCGCTCGGTCGGTCGTGGCGCTCGAGGTTGGTGCGAGTGGGGTGCAGGTACACGAAGACCCCGCCGGGTTCCACCACGCGGTGGATCTGGTCGAGCAGGGGACGGATCAGGAAGAAGCTCACGACGACCACATCCCAGCGGCCGTCGGGCAGTCCGTCGTCCAGGTCGTGCACCCGGGTGTCGAGGGACAGCCCGTGCGCCTGCGCACGCTCCCGGGCGAGCTCGAGTCCGGCGGGGGCGATGTCGACGACCGTCGTGTCCAGGCCCTTCGCCGCGAGCCAGCAGGCATGGCGCCCGGACCCTCCGGCGAGATCGACGGCGGTGCCGGTGGTGGGAAGAAACCTGGCGGCCACGTCGGTCATCCAGGAATCGGGATGGGTGCCGTACCCACGTCCGGTCGCGTAGCGCGGTTGCCACTTCTCGTAGTCGTCTCTGGACATGGGACGAGCCTATCCGGGTCTCATCGGCTTCTGGCAGGGTCGGGTGTGGACGCTGTGGACGAGCGGTACCGGCAGGCGGGTCCGGACCCTCACGCAGAGGCGCAGCGGACCAACGAGTCTGGGAAGACGGACGGACCGGTCCGGGCACGACGATGTGAAGACGGCGGCGTCAGAGGCGCAGAGCACGAACGGACCTGGGAATATGGTGCGTTCGACCTGTCGACGACCGCCACCGGCACCGCGACCACGAGGTCGGGCGGAGCGTCTGGAGATGCCGACAAGAGGTGTCGGCAACTCGCGAGTGACGGTGGACAGCGCGTCTGGAGATGCTGACAGGGCGTGTCAGCAATTGCCGAGGGGGGATCGAAACGGACAACACACACCTCGCATCCTTGCCGCTTCGAACCCGGATCCGCGGAGCACCGCCTCGAGCGTTCATGGCGGGACCGCCGACCGGATCGCGAGGAAACCCGTCGAACACCCCGTCTACACGGATGCGTCGGAGCTCTGCGTCTCTGTCGAGACCGTCTACCCAGCGTGCGTTCCCCGATCGGAGGCAGGCACCCCGCAGTGGGAAAAAAGAGGGACCCATGTCCGGTCGTCGGGGTCCGGAGCGTCTACAAGGTGGAGAGAAGCCGTGACGGACCTCGAACACCAGTATCGACGCTACTTCCCCATCGTGCGGGAGAAGTGCCTGCGCCTGCTCGGCGATGTCGCCGAAGCCGAGGAGGTCGCGCAGGAGACCTTCGTACGGCTGTGGAAGGCGGGAAAGGGCGACCAGCCCGTACGCGAGGTGCTCGCGTGGTCGCACACCACCGCCACGCGACTCGCCATCGACCGCCTTCGACGTCGAAAACGACGGAGGGCCATCCCGCTCGACGACGCTGCGGTCGCCCGGCAGAGCCACGTCCGCTTGATGCTGTCCGAGCTCGCCCGTGGAGTCCCCGAAGACCAGCTGACGGCGGTGCTGCTGCATCGCGTGGACGGGGTTCCGCAGGACGAGATCGCCCGTTCGCTCGGGTGCACAGCCCGCACCATCCGTCGCTGGATCGCCCTGTTCGACGCCGCACACGAGGAGGCCAGCTGATGTCCCATCCCACGCCCTGGCAGCTCGAGCTACACGCCCTCGGCGAGTCGATTCCCGAGGTGGCGAACCACCTGCCGTGCCCGACCTGTGATGCCGTGATCGCTCGGTCCACCGCCGATCCCGGGCCGGTTCCAGCCGCCGTTCGCGATGCCGCCCGTCCCCGTCGTCCGACCTGGACGGTGTCTCCCCGAGCAGTGGGTCTGGCGGCCGCGGCCTCCGCGCTCCTCTCGGCCGTCGGCGCGGGTCTGTACGGAATGGACCGGTGGTCGACCCCGCAGCCTGCCGAAGTCGAGCGAACCCTTGCGCCCGTCGCCCAGCAGCGAACGGTCGATTCTCAGAACTCCCCCGCAAAGGACCCGGTGGACACGGACGATCCCGAGGCGTCGCGCGCGGAGGACGTCCCGGATCCCGAGGCTGGAGGCGTGAACTCCGAGCCCGAGCCGTTCGTCGGGGTCCAGACCGAGCGGAGGCAGTCCGGCACCCCCGTCTCGGCCGCCATCGGCGAAGCCCATGCGTACAATCCGACCTGGTCGGCGGACGGCGAGCACCTGGCGTTCGAGGTGAACGACTTCGGCAACCGCTCCGATGTGTGGATCTGGTCGGGCGATCGAGCGACCCAGGTGAACCTGCCCGGCGGTGGAGGACCGTTCGGTGGGCACCAGGTGGTGGTGAACCCCAGCTGGCATGCGTCGGACGTCGTGGTGTTCGAGGGCTCCAACGCCGGTGGACAGTTTCGCTTGTACTACTCGTTGCCAGGTGGCGGAGCGGCGTCCGAGCTGATCTCCAGTCGCGAGATCCCCGGGGATCTGACGTTCCCCGCGGGGGATGCGGATGCATCGATGCTGGCTTTCGTCGCAGGTCGGACCGGCAACGGGGACATCCAGCTGAGGGACACGAACACGGGTCGCACAGAGGTGCTCGTGGAGTCGCCCGCGGCAGAGCTGCACCCGGCGTTCGATCAGGACGGGTCCGAGCTGCTGTTCACGCGTCGCGAAGACGGAGACGAAGACATCTTCGCGGTCGACCTGGCTTCGGGCGAGGAACGCATCGTCCGCTCGGGACCAGGCGATCAGACCCGCCCGGTGGCGGCGGAAGACGATGCGGTCGTCTACTTCGCGCAGCAGGGCGACACCTGGAGCATCGAGGCTGTGCAGGACGGGAAGGTGCGGACCCTCGCCGAAGAGGTCCGGTTGCCGCTGAGAGCCCGTCCCGCCATCTCCCCCGATGGCGCCTGGGTGGCGTTCGCCTACGAAGACCCCCGCGAATCCGACGCCCTGGTCTTCGTGCGGGTCGACGGCTCCGAACAGGTTTCCGTACATACCGATCTGGTCGCGGTGGGGGAGCCTGCAATCGGCGCCCGAGACGAGCGATGGAGGGTGGCGTACACCGGGTTGCCCGACGTGGGCGCGGACTTCCGAAGGCTGTACTGGATGGACGTCGAGCTGACGTCGAGACGCTGAAGTCGACGATCCTCGGGGCGATCGCCGAGCAGCCCTGAATCCTTGCACGTCTCCTACAATCGCGCTCAAAATGCTTGCAGAATTGAAATGGTTGCATATACTTAGAGTGCAAGGAGGAAATGTATGCTGTACTGGGCTGTTGTGTTCTTCGTGCTGGCAATCGTCGCTGGCGCATTCGGAATGTCGGGCCTCGCGTCTGGATTCTCGTGGATTGCACAGGTTCTCGCCGTGCTGTTCGTGGGGTTGTTCCTGGCGTCGATCGTGATCAATGGTGCTCGGAGCGCCGCTGCTGGGAGCACGCCGTGACCCGCGCGGAACTCCGCTCCGATGAAGAGCCGGCGCCTCGGGGCGTCTGGACGGACGGCGAGACCGTGCTGATCGAGGACCGGGTTCTCGCCCGGGGCCTCGAGCCGGCGCAGGCTGCGCAGCTGGTCCACTGGGCGAGACTCCGCGTCGATCGTGGGGATGGTCCGGACACCGTGACCCGGCTGGCCCGCGGCAGTGAAGACCGGACCGAGGCGTCCGGAGAGCTGTCGGCGGTCGCCGATGGGTCTGCTTCGGTGCTGGAGCTCCCGATTTCGGAGCTCGAGGACCGCCTCGACACGGGTGCGCTCGATGGTGTCCTGGACTCGCTCATCGAAGCCGAAGCCGCCGGAGTGGCGGGTTCTACGCGCAAGGGCGCTCTGGCCGCGCTCGCGTCCCGCCGTGAGTTGGTGACCTTCGACCTGCTGCTCGACCGTCCCCTCGAGGGGTCAGGCACCATCGAAGCAGGTCTCGCCACCGGTGCGTTCGACGAACGGCTGAGTGCATTGGCCGACCGGGAGCGGAGCGGCCGTCAACGCGAAGAGGTGCTCGAGATGATCGCAACGCGCCAGGAGTGGGTCGACGTCCGCTCGGTGCTCGACGGCACGGTGGACGAGCTCGACGCCGCACTGGAAGATGGGAAGCTCGACGCGTGGATCGAGCCGCTCATCGATGCCGAGACAGCCGGGAAGAACCGGGTGACGGCTATCGAACTGCTGGAGAGCGCGCGCGACGATTGATCCGCGTCGCCTTCGACAGCGCGGTGACCACCGGAGGGCCGAGGAAGTCGGTCGGGTTCACGGCCAATTCACCCTGTCGAACCAGGTCTCCGCCTCGCGGAGGTTCCGGACCAGCAGGTGGTCGTCGAGCGGCCAGGCATCCCGGCCGGGCACGCGCTTCAGCACGGTTCCCGACTCGTCCAGCACGGCGATCTCGCGACCCAGGATGGCTACGACCCCGCCTCGCCAGGCCTCCAGCGAGGTGGGCTTGCAATCGATGGTCTTCAGCACGGTGCCATCCTCCTGCAGCAGCAGGAGCTTCTCGCGCAGGGGGGCCATCCAGATGCCCGCAGGGGTCCACGCCACGCAGTGAGTGTGGGGTGCGGGGAACGGCATCTTCGCCCGACCGCCCGAGGTGTCGTAGATCCTCAGCCTCGTGTGTCCGACCCCCGCGATCTTCGAGCCATCCGGCGAGAACACCGCCTGGCTGATGTGCTTGGTTCCCGACGTGATGCGGGACGTGGTCCGACCCGATTCGTCGATCACGCGCAGCTCGCCGCCCCCAACGGCGAGCACACCCGGGGCACCGAGCGACAGGGACTGCGCGAACCCGGCGTTGCGCCACCGGCCCGGGCAGATCACCTCCTTCGGAACGCAGCAGATCGGGCCACGAGGTCCGACGACGAGCGTGTTGACGCGACCGGTCTCCAGCAGCTCGAGCACCGTGTTGTCGCGCGGATCGATCCGCAGCAGTCCGGCATCCTGGGCCACGAACACGCCCGCCGGTCCTGCGCCGATGCGGTTGGGATACCGGAGAGTGGGGAGTGGCAGGGTCAGCTCCTCATCGTCCATCGCCAGCGGACGATCGAACCGGCGCTCCTCGTCGGGAAGGGTCGCGTGCTGGAGCCGTGACGACCGCGCGATCAGGTCTTCGACCGGCTCCCTCCACAGCTCGGGCTCGTCGAGCTCTGCGACGAGGGTGGTCAGCGCGCTGTCGGGAAACCTGGCCAGGCCCGCTTCGAGCAGCGACCGGTTGATGTACACGGCGCGATCGTGGGGTTGCAGCGGCCGTCGGGTCAGCCGCAACGCCGACAGTCGTCCGTCCGGACCGCGCTCCAGGGTCCCCAGATCCGTGCGCACCCACTCCAGATCCGGGAGGTCCATCAACACGGGGACGAGCGCGGCCAGCTCCCGCAACGGGCACCCCGGGATGTCCAGGGTGTGCAGCCCGCGAAGCCAGCGCGCATTCGCCAGCCAGCCCGGATGGGACGTGCGGACCTGCAGATGACGCAGGGCCGGCATGTCGGTCTGCGCGAGGGATTCCCCCGCAGGCAGTCCCGGAGCCCGGAGCTCCAGGCGCTGCAGACGGGCCCAGGTGTGCGGCTGCAGGAGCGGTGGAGTGTCGGAGCTCGAGCTGCGCAGGGTGGTGACGGCGTCACACACGTGCGCGAGGAACGGGTGCAACACGGGGCCGATCTTGTAGCCGGTCAGCGTGAGGTCGCGGATCGTCCGCCAGACGGGATTCGTGCCGTGTGCATCGACATCGCGGGGCTGGCCGAACTGTACGGTGCCTGCGTAGGGATAGCCGTCGCGCCAGCCGGTGATGGTGACGAACGGCCCGATTCCGCCGAGCCATTCGTCGCTGTGGTCTCCGATCAGGACGTTCTGGCGGGCGTGGTCGTCGTCTCGGTCCTGAAGCACCATCAGCTCGCCTCTGGGGTCACCGGCTTCGAGCAGTGCATCGCGCAGGACGACCCAGTTCGAGGGCTCCCAGGGCTCGGCGAACATCCGGGCCTCGAGGTCGTCGTCGATCCCGGTGGGCTCGGGAGCGGGTCGGAGGCGCTCGAGAGCCTCGTCGAGTGCGGGGTCGTCGATGCGGACAGCGGTGGGCCAGCGGGCGTCGATGGCTTCCGAGACCCGGGCGAATCGACGAAACAGCCAGGCTCGCTGGGCTTCCCGCACGTTCCATTCGTCGTGCAGCGTCTCGGCGATGCGGGCGAATCGCGGGTCCTGCTCGGCCACCCGGGCCACGATGTCGAACAGCTCCCCCAGGTTCCCGCGGGCGGAGTTGCTCGTGAAGGGCATCGCGCGGAGCACACGCTCCAGCGCCGCTCCGATGCGAGGGTCGGGAACCCGCAGGCTCAGCAGTCGCGCCCGATCGACCAGGGTGCCGCTCCGCCGGACGGGCAGCAGGGTCGCGATCAGCACGTCCAGATCGACGGATCCGGGGGTCTCCGTCTCGGTCTTCCACGCCTTCTTCGCGTCGGCGTCGACTGCGAGGTGGTCCTCGGCGAGCGTCAGGCAGAGCGTGCCCAGCCGCGGATCCGGGACGTCGTGCCACGCCGCGATGGCCCGGTCTCGCGCCTCCTCCCAGCGCCCTCCATCCACCGCATCCAGCAGATCGCGCATCGTGTCCACCCTCCCTCGACGGCCTGGTCGGCGAGACCCTCCCACAGGCCAACTGCACTTGGAAACCCCCTGTTTCGCTCGAACCGCCCGATTGAGGTTGCCACTGGCAACTGGACGCGCGAAGGTGAAGGTCATGTCGTCCTTTGCACCTCACGCCCGATCTGCTCCGGTGGTCCGATGGCTCCAGGTGCTCGCGGGCCTCGGGCTCCTCGTCGCGGGCCCCGCCGCCGCTCAGTCCATCCCGAACGGGGACTTCGGCTCCGATCTCGACGGATGGACCACGACGCTCAGCGGCGGGTCGTCGGCATCGCCGTTCCAGTCGGGCATCCAGGGATCCACGGTGATGTTGGTCTCCAGGGGCAGCGGGCAGGCCATCGTCTGCAGCACCCCGTTCGTCGTGACCCAGGACCGCATCACGGCGCGGATGATCCTGTACGCGGGCGAGGATGCCGACACCGATTGGTGGGTTCGCGAGCACTTCGGGGCGGAGATCGTGCGCGAGGTCGAGTCGCCGACCGGTGCGCCGGGCGGGCCCTACAGCAGCCACGAGATCGACGTCACCGCGGCCTGTGGGCAGCTGGTCGAGCTGTGCGTCGAGCCCTCCGGTACGGGCGACGACGTGTTCTACGACGACTTCGTGCTGGACGGTACCGCGTGTCCGAGCTCCCCGGACGCGGACGACGACGGATTCTGCCTGCAGGGCCAGGACCTGGACGACTCCGGCGGATGCGAGACCGCAGACGAGCTCGCGGTTCCGGTGACCGACTGCGACGACACCGACGACACGGCGTTCCCCGGTGCAATCGAGGTCTGTGACGGCGACGACGAGAACTGCGATGGCGTCGCGGACGAGAACCTGCGGAGCGAGTACTTCAGCGATGCCGACGGCGATCAGTACGGGTCGGTCTCGGTCGGCCTGCACTGCGACCCACCCCAGGGAACCGTCGCGGTGGGCGGGGACTGCGACGACATGCGCGCGGGTGTGAACCCTGGTGCAGCCGAGCAGTGCAACACCCAGGACGACGACTGCGACGGCTCGGTGGACGAGGGGCTCCCGACGTTCGACTGGTACGCCGACTTCGACGGAGATGGGTACGGCAGCACGCTGGTCGTCAACAGCTGTGCGATGCCCTCGGGTGCGGTCGGCGAAGATGGCGACTGCGACGACACGCCGGGCGCCGGAGCCGCCGTGTTTCCGGGGGCCGACGAGGTGTGCAACGGCCGGGACGACGACTGTGACGTCGTGATCGACGAAGGGCTTCTGTGCGAGACCGCCGACACGGGGCTGTCGGGGGATGCGGACACGGACACGGACAGCGATTCGGACACCGACACCGACACCGACGCCGATTCGGACACCGACGCCGACGCGGACTCGGACACGGATTCGGACACGGATTCCGACGCCGACTCGGACACGGATTCGGACACCGATTCCGACGCAGACACCGATGCGGACGCGGATCTCGAGTCGGGGGTGCCGGGCGGCCGCCGACCGACCGCAACCGGGTGTGGGTGCACGACGGGCGCCGGTCGCATCGCCTGGCTCGGTGGAGGGATGGGGCTGTTCGTCGTGCTGTTGCGCCGTCGACGTCGACTGGTTTCAGCGTGACGTTGTGACGGAGTCCGTCCCCCTCCGGGCCTGCCCGCGATGTCGTCGGGTCGACACCAAGGGATCACGCAGAGTGGCAGAGCGCGACCGAGATCGAGCGTATGACCGTGCCGATCGGGCGGCGTCGTGTGGTGGGCCACGCTGTCGGAGACATCGACGAAACACGTCGAACACGCCGTATTCACACGGGGGCGGTGGCGCTCTGAGCCTCTGACGCCGCTGTCTACCAGCATGCCTTCGCCGATCGACCCCCTCGCAAATACCGAGCGTCCGTCGTCCGCTGTGGCTCTGTGCGTGTGCCCGAGACTCTCCGGCAGCCACTCCCGCACGTCGACGCAGCCCGTCTATGGACGCCACCTGGGCGGTGGGGCCAGCGATTCCGGCAGGCGGATTCCGGCGCACGCACAGAGCCACAGCGGACAAGCACGGCCGAACAGGCCAAGCGGACCCATCGTAGGTGGCAACGCCGGAGACAGCGTCGTCAGAGTCTCAGAGCACGAACAGCCCTGCGAACACGACGGGATCGATGACGCGAACGTGTGTCGTGGTCGTCGGTCGTGGTGGAGGTGGTCGGTCGTCATCCGCGACGTGGCTCGTTCGTCGTCGACTCGCTCCCCATGCCGGTCGTCCGTCGTCCGCTGTGGCTCTGTGCGTGTGCCTGAGCCTCCCCAGCAGCCACTCCAAATCGACCCGGCCGTGATGCCCCGTTCCTCGGCAATACGTCTCCTGTCGGCTGCACCACCGGAGAGGCCCGCCGACACTCCCGATTCGAACGTGAGCCGGTGGCGGATGGACCCGAAGACGGGACGGTGTGGTAGAACGCGTCGATCTGCCGGTGGTCGACGAGGAGGCGTTCCTGCCCTCCTGCACGACGAACGCCCAGACACACAGCAAATCGCTTCAGTACTGCAGTGGAATGGGACTCTCACGTCCTCCTGCGGGCTCGGGAACAGGAGGAACAGATGACATGGATGGTGCTCGCGTTGCTCGGATGTCAGGGTTCCGACGGTGTCGTGAGCGACGGCGAAGAAGCGGACGTGGACACGGACGCAGATACCGATGCGGATGCGGATGCGGACACCGATGTGGACACCGATGCAGACACGGAAGTGGACACCGGAACGCTCGACACGGGCGGGCCGACGGCCGGGCCGGTGGTGTTCACCGAGCTGATGGTCGAGCCCGTCAGCGGCACGGCAGATTGGGTGGAGCTGCAGAACGCGTCGAACGTCGCGGTTGATCTGGACCAATACACCCTGCGCGTCGAGACGCCCCCCGGAGTGCAGTTCCACGACCTCACCGGGACTCTGGGGCCCGGCGATCTCTTCCTGTTGGCGCGGTCGGACGAGGGAGGGATGCTACCGGCGGATCAGATCCGGCCGAGCCTCGACTTTCCGTCGGACTTCGCGTTGTTGCGGGTGATCGGGCCGGCCGGCGTCGACGACCAGCTGTTCTACGACAGGACGTTCAGCACGGGCGATTCGATGCCCGTGGGCGCGTCGATCAGCCTCGAACCCACGGTCGATCCGCTGTCCGACATCCCCGAGAACTGGTGCGACGGCTGGTCGGCGTTCGGGGCCGGGGACTTCGGGACACCCGGGGAGCCCAACGAATCCTGCGGGAAATCAGTCGAGTTCGAGTACACCTACACCCACGCGTCGGATGCGTCCCAGAACATCCAGGGTTCGGAGATCTTCTCGATCCAGCCGACGATCAGGGTGGTACACGCGGGCGGTGGGGTGATGGCGTCGTATCTTCGGCAGACCACGATGCAGGGTCAGTGGTTCGAGTTCACGTTCCCGAGCTTGGCGGGGGCCACCGGTGTGACGTACGAAGCGATGCGGCCGTTCGGCAGTGACTGCTTCGACGGTGGGGAGATCGTCGATCTGCCAGCCGGCTCCGGCTACGTGCAGGGCTCCTGGACGGTCACCGCCTGCAATTGAGCCGGTACACGTGGGCTCATTGCACGGCTTCGCGCTGGCGCGTCTCCGACCAGAGCGCCGACGGGGACTCGTGCGGCGTGTGGAGGACGCCGCGGACGTCGGACTTCGCCACGACCTCGAACATCGATGCGATGCGTGCGTCGGCCACGATGTACAGGGGAGCGGGCTTCTCGGCCACGGCTTCCTGGACGGAGTGCGACAGCTGACGCAGGTAGCGCTCGGTGGGGTCGTCGGTGGTCATGGGGTCGTCGACCACCTTCGTCGCGCGCGGCTGTGCGTCGTCGGCCATCTTGCCCGCGGAACCGGGCGCGTAGGGGGAGTGGGACCGCGAGACCGCGGCCTGGACTGCGGGAGTGGCGGACTCGGGGCGGGTGTCCATGTCCAGCGGACGCAGGGGAACACTCTCGAAGCCCGTGGGATTGCAGCGATACAGCGTCTCGTCGTCGTCTTCCAGCTGCAGGAAATACCAGGCGGCGGTGTTCATGAGTCCTCCAATTATGAATACATACATACCCTATGTGTGTGCATTCATAAATGCAAGGTTACCCACCCCGCTGCTCGAATCCGCCGAAGCGGAGCAGTCGAAGCGGATCAGCCGAAGCGCTGTTTCTGCCAGCTCCAGGCCGACGACACGATGGCGTCGAGGTCCGTGTGGGCCGGTGTCCAGCCCAGCTGCTGCTGGATGCGGGAGGCGTCGCCGATCAGGGCTGCGGGGTCGCCGGGGCGACGCTCCACGGCTTCGGCGGGAACCGGATGGCCGGTGACCCGACGCACGCTCTCGACGATCTCGCGAACCGTGAACCCCTGGCCGTTGGCGAGGTTGAACCGGTCGCTCTCGCCGCCGCTCAGCAGGTGATCGAGACAGAGCACGTGGGCCGTGGCGATGTCGGACACGTGGATGTAGTCGCGCACACAGGTGCCATCGCGGGTCTCGTAGTCGGTCCCGAACAGGAAGATCTTCTCGCGGCGTCCGAGGGCGACGTCGAGCGTGAGCGGGATGAGGTGGGTCTCGGGGTCGTGGTGCTCGCCGGTCCGGCCCTGGGGATCGGCTCCCGCCGCGTTGAAGTACCGCAGCGCGATGGACGTCAGCCCGTGTGCGGCGTCGAAGTCCGACAGCATCTGCTCGACCATCAGCTTGGTGCGGCCATAGACGTTGATCGGGTTCTGCGGGTGGTCTTCGGTGAGCGGAAGTCGCTCGGGGACGCCGTACGTGGCGCAGGTCGAGCTGAACACGAACGACGACACCTCGGCGTCGACCATGGCCTGCAGCAGGTTCAGCGTCGCTGCGACGTTGTTCGCGTAGTAGCGGCCGGGCTGCGACATCGACTCGCCCACGTAGGTGAAGGCCGCGAAGTGCATCACCCCGTCGAAGCCCCCGGCCAGCGCGGCGTCGATGGCTGCTCGATCCGCCAACGACCCTTCGATGACGGGCACTTCCAGCCGCTTCGCGATGTCGCGGTGGCCGTACGAGAAGTCGTCGAAGACCACGGGATCGTGGCCGGCGTCGCGCAGTGCCAGCACCGTATGGCTTCCGATGTAGCCGGCACCGCCGGCAACGAGGACCCTCGCCATGTGTTTCTCCAGATTCTCTGGGTTCGAAGTGTGTTGTTCAGCCGCGCCCGCGCTCGAGGAGCAGCATCATCATGATGGCCAGGATGCAGCGCTGCTGGGTGTCGTCGTCGGCTGCGTCGGCCCCGGACCCCTTGGACAGCTCGAACTTTCCTTCGAAGAAGGCGGGCAGCTTCTTCACGTGGAAGATGGCGTTGCCGTCCAGGTCGGCGACCGTGTAGGACGGGTTGATCAGCATCGCCAGCAGGAAGCCGATCAGCGGAACCCCGCCCAGGATGGAGTCGGCGACCTTCACGAGCGCGCTGTCTTCGGTGATGGTCAGCTGGTGGACGTCCTCTTCGTCGAGGATGTGGTACTCGGCCTTGAAGATCGACCGCATGCCCTTGCGGCGGACCGCACCCCCCACGTCGCCGTGGAAGTGGTAGCAGGCGCTGAAGTCCATGATCGAGTCGGCCTTGATCTGGGCGACCTGGTCGGCCTGCTTCGAGCTGCGGAAGACCGAGATGTCCTCCTTGAGCTTGAACAGCTTCTGCTTGACGTAGAACACCTCGGCCCCGGAGCCGTCGTACACGTAGATCTGCGGCGCGAAGCCGAAGATCTTGAAGCTGAAGTTCAAGGGGAACTGCATGGTCGGTCATCCGGGTCGAGAGGGAGCGCCGGGGTAACCGGGAGAACGGCGCGGAGCGACCACAGGGGCGTGCCGTCCGGTTCAGCCCCCAGTGGCGAGCCTGTCGCTCGCTTTGCCGAGTCGCCACTGCATTCCCGTGCTCACGCTCACCCGGCCGAACCAGCGGTCCTCGGGGGGCGTGTCGGGGGCGGCTTCGATGCCGGGAAACCCCTGTCGCCACGCCAGGCCCTGGGTGCCGAAGAACAGCCGGGCATGGGGAACGAGGGGAATCGTCGCGCGGAGCCGCGCTCCCCATCCGAGCCGACTGACGGCGGGTGCCGTGAACGCCGGGGTCGTGGATGCGGGGCCGGTCGCGATGGTCCGCATCCGGGTGCGGATTCGGGCCACACCCAGGTCTGCGCCGATACCCAGCCGACCTGACACCGCGCCCTCGAGCTGGAGGTCGGTCCCGCCGCCGGACGAGAGCAGGAGGAGGGTGCACATGTCCCGAGTCTACCGCACAGGGTGCGTCGACTTCGGTCAGGACCGACGGCAACGACGTCATCGAGGGTGAGCCACCCGGTCAGGCTGCGGACCGCCTCCGTCTCGCAGCCAGGAGCAGGAGCACCGCCAGGCCCGCGAGGGGACCGGATCCTGCAGCGCGGGAATCGCAGCCACACCCTGTGGACCGTCGCTCCGCGCGACCGGAGCACTGATCCCCCGCCACGGTGTCGTCGCAGTCGTCCATGTTGTCGACGAAGCCCTCGGGCGCTTCGCAGGCTTCTTCGCCCGTCGCCGTGCTGTCGCCCAGGCCGTCCTCGTCCTGGTCGGGCCAGTACGACTCCGATGGCAGGCCGTCGTCCACTTCGTCGTTGCAGTCGTTGTCGGCGCCGTCGCACACCTCGCTGGCGTTCGGGGCGATGGTGTCGTCCTGATCGTCGCAGTCTCCGTCGATCAGCACGGCGTCGGCGGGGGGATCACAGGCCTCGACCGGTTGCGAGCTGTCGCCGTACCCATCCAGATCGGCATCGACGTAGTAGGTCGTGGTGACGCCTTCGTCCGGGTCGCCATCGCAGTTGTTGTCGATGCCGTCGCAGATCTCGACCGCGTCGGGGTGGATGGCGGCATTCGCGTCGTCACAGTCGCCGCCGTCCGGTACGAGGTCGGTCTCGTAGAACTCGGGACACTCCTCGGGGAGCTCCACCGCCGTCGCGGGATCGCCGAACAGGTCGCCGTCTTCGTCCGAGAAGAACGACGCCGGGGTGTAGCCCTCGTCGATGTCCCCATCGCAGTCGTTGTCGAACGCGTCGCAGGTCTCGTCGTTGCCCGGGAAGTTGGCGCTGTTCTGATCGTCGCAGTCCACACCCGCGGCCGGGGACACGTACCCCAGCGGCGCTTCGCTCGGGCAGCCCTCGAACACCGCTGTGGGGGTGCCGAAGCCGTCTCCGTCGTTGTCGAACCACAGGGTGACCGGGTTCTCGCTGTAGGAGGGGTCTTCGTCGTCGATCAGGCCGTCGCAGTCGTTGTCGATGCCATCCGGACACGCTTCGACCGCGTTGGGGTTGATGGCGGGGCTTCCGTCTTCGCAGTCCCGGTCGTCCTCTGCGAAGCCGAGGGGCTGGTCGCACGCTGCGACCCCCGCACTGCCTTCGGCTCCGAAGCCGTCGAGGTCGTTGTCCGGGTAGTACAGCGTTGCCACGAGATCGCCGTCGTCGTCGTCGACATCGCCGTCGCAGTCGTTGTCGATGCCGTCGCAGATCTCATCGGCACTGGGGTTGACGAGGGCTTCGGCGTCGTCGCAGTCCCCCGCCGACTGCACCGTTCCCGGAGGCTGTGCGCAGTCGGTCGTGATGGAGCCCGGGTCTCCGAAGCCGTCGCCGTCCAGATCGGTGTACCAGTCGAACGGGACGGACTCCTCGTCGATCTCGCCGTCGCAGTCGTTGTCGATGGTGTCGCACTGCTCGTTCGCGCCGGGAAACACGGAGCTGTCGTCGTCATCGCAGTCTCCGTCGAAGGTGGTGGTGTCGGGCAGCACGGCGCAGTCTTCGAACGACGGGGTGTTCTGGTCGCCGAAGCCGTCGCCGTCGAGGTCGTCGTACAGCGTGATCAGGGTCAGACCCTCGTCGATCTCCTCATCGCAGTCGTTGTCGATGTCGTCGCAGATCTCGTCTGCATCGGGGTTGATGAAGCCGTTGTTGGGAGCGCAGTCCCCATCCTGGGTCGCCGCCCCGAGGGGAACCGTACACGCGAACTGCTCGGTGGCTGCGTCGCCGTATCCGTCGTCGTCCGGGTCGTCGTAGTACGGCACCACGGGGAGCCCGTCGTCGGGAACCCCATCGCAGTCGTTGTCCAGGAAGTCACAAAGCTCGGGGGCAACGGGGGAGATGCTCGCTGCCGAGTCGTCGCAGTCGGTGTTCGCCGCCGAGGTGTTCGGGGGCGGACCACACGCGTCGACCGGGGTCGCGTTCTCGTCGCCGTATCCGTCTCCGTCCGCGTCGGTGTAGTAGGGCTGGGTCGGAAGGCCTTCGTCGGCGTTGCCGTCGCAGTTGTTGTCGACGCCATCGCAGGTCTCCGCGGCAGATGGACGGATGGCTGCCGAGCTGTCGTCGCAGTCCTCGTCGTTGGACACGGCACCGGGGATCGGGGGCTGGCAGTCCAGGCCGGCGCTCGCGAGGGGGTCGCCGAACCCGTCTCCATCCTGGTCTTCGAACCACTCCACATCGGCCGAGTCCTCGTCGATCGCTCCATCGCAGTCGTTGTCGACGCCATCACAGCCATCGGAGACCCCGGGTCGGATGGTCGGATCGGCGTCGTTGCAGTCTCCATCGACCGTGACGGCATCGGGAACGACCTCGCAGGTGACCGTGGCCGTGCCCGCTCCGAATCCGTCGCCGTCGCCGTCCGCGTACCAGTCCTGGGTCGCGAAGCCCTCGTCCACATCGGTGTCACAGTCGTTGTCGAGGCCATCACAGACCTCGGTTCCGCCGGGTACCTCGAGCGGCTCGGCGTCGTTGCAGTCGCCGTCGCAGACCCGCGCGCCATCGCCGTCGGCATCGAGCTCGGAGTCGGGGCCGTCGAAGTCGGCCTCGCCGTCGCAGTCGTTGTCCTTGCCATCGCACAGCTCGGGTGCCCCAGGACCGACGGTGATGTCGGCGTCGTCGCAGTCGCCGTCGCACACCCGGTCGCCATCGCCGTCGCCATCCACCTCGGACCCCGGCGTGCCACCGAAGTCGTTGAGGCTGTTGCAGTCGTTGTCGACGCCGTCGCACAGCTCGGGTGCTCCGGTGTAGGTGGTGTCGACCAGGTCGTCGCAGTCGCCGTCCTGGGTCACCGAACCGTCCATCGGGTCGGCACACAGGCTCGTGCCGAGCGCGTCGTCGCCGAACCCATCGCCGTCCATGTCGGGAAACCACAGCTCGAACGTCAGGTCGTTGTCCGCCACGCCGTCGCAGTCGTTGTCGGCACCATCGCAGACCTCGGTGTTGCCGAAGTAGTTGCTGGAATCCGTGTCGTCACAGTCGACGCAGACCGACTCCCCATCCCCGTCACCATCGGGCTCGTCGGGCGTCATGGGGTCGCAGTCCTCGTCGAGTGCGGTGCAGGTCTGCTCGACACCGTCGGGGTTGACGGTGGGCTCCAGATCGTCACAGTCGCCGTCGTCCGTGTCCGATTCCCCCGCCGCATCGCAGAGCAGATCGTCGGAGTCGATGATCACGTCGGAGCCGTAGCCGTCCTCGTCCACGTCGGCGTAGCACTCGTCTCCGACGCCGTCGTTGCTGCAGTCGTTGTCGACGTTGTCGCCGACCACGGGCGTGGCGCCGGGGTTGATGGAGGCGTCCCCGTCGTCGCAGTCTTCCTCCTCGTCGTAGCCGTCTCCGTCGGCGTCGCAGCCGTCCGTGGTCTGTCCGTCGCAGTCCTGGTCGAAGTCGTCGCAGATCTCGGGTGCACCCGGGTAGGTGTCGGGGTCGTTGTCGTTGCAGTCTCCGGCGTCCGTCGTGACGCCGTCCCCGTCCACATCCGGGTCGGCGATGTCCACCAGGCTGGAGGTGAAGTCGCCATCTCCACCCGCACCACTCCCTTCGTCGCCAGCTCCGCTGCTGCCGCCCGATACTCGCGGGTCACAGTTGTTCAGCAGGTCGACGTTCAGCAGGGCGATGCGCCCGCCCCCTCCTCCAGCGCCGCCGAAGTCGTCGTGCGACTGCCCACCGTTGCCACCGCGAACGTCGAGGTCCACGTTCCCGTCACAGGCACTCCCCGGTCCTCCGTGGAGCAGGATGCCGCCACCCGACCCGCCGCCCCCGCCACTGGGGTTGCCCCCGCCTGCGCCGGTCGCTCCTCGGGCGCGGATGTGGGCCGTGACCAACAGACGCCCGAGAGCGCCGAGCTCGACTGCTCCGCCGCCTCCGCCGCCATCGTGTGCACCATCTGCCGTGGCTCCCGAAGATCCTCCTTCCAGGAGCACCAGCAGGTCTCCATACGACGCACCGCCGTCTGCGTTGCCGTTGTCGCCGCCGGCACCTCCAAAACCGCCTCCGGCGGCCCTCCACGCACTCTCGCTGCCGTTGTAGGTCCGGTCCCCACCGCCCGGTCCGTTGCCGTTCCCGCCGCTGTTGGGTGCGTTGGCGCCTCCCGGCCCTCCGAAGCGGTTGTTGGCGTCCACGTCGAGCTGGCTGGAGACGGTCAGATCGCCGCGGGAGAGGATCGCCAGTGGACGGTTGCCGCTGATCGAGACGGACTCGTCGATGGTGAGGCCGTCGAAGGTGAACACGGCGATGCCGTTGTCGACCACGCCCTCCCAGGTGGTGCCGTCCGTCGTGAAGGTCGGTGGCGTGGCACCCGTGTCGATGGAGACCGACGCAGCGGTGTCGAAGTCGACCGGGATGTCGGATTGGCCGCTGGAGACGAGCGCGAACGCGTTGGGGTCGTAGGGCGCGGCGTGCGCGGCGGCGGCGAGCAGGAGTGCGAGCATGGGAACCTCGTGCTCATCGTACCGTCCAGATCGCCGACCCATCGCCCGGAGAGCCCCTGTGAGACGGGACGAACGCATGTCGCGTGAGTCCAACGTGAGCGCGAACGGCGAGGGGCCCCCGGTCACAGGATTCCAGCGCACGCCTACACGGCGGCTACACATCCGACGGACGGGCGATGCCGTCCTGCTCCACCTCGGGACCGCAGATGGCCTGGTGGATCGATGGGAGGGTGACGTCGAATCGTGCCCCGCCCGCATCGCTGTCCGACAGCTCGATCGTGCCGCCGAGCAGCTGGCAGAATCTCGCGACCAGGGCCAGGCCCAGGCCGGCTCCAGGGGTGCGTTCTCGGGCGGTCTGACCGCGACCGAAGGCCTCGAACACCACGTCGCGGTCGGACGCAGGGATCCCCGGCCCGGCATCCGACACGGTCAGCACGGCCTCTTCGCGAGGGCCTCGGGCGATCCGCACGTCCACGCGGGCTCCCGGAGCGTGTCGGGCTGCGTTGCCCAGCAGGTTCAAGAGGATCTGGCGCACCATCGTCCGGTCGGAGGTGAGGGGCACCGGCTCGTCCACCTGCAAGACGGCATCGAAGACGCCGCGCGTGCGGGTCCAGTCGATGGCTTCGGCTGCGAGGGCTCCCAGGTCGATGGTCTCGGGCTCGACCACCCGCCCGCCGGACTCGATCCGCGCGATGTCGAGTACGTCGTCGATCAGCTCGAGCAGGTGTCCGCCGGCGCCCAGCACGCGGTCCAGGTCCTCGCGGTCGGCGGCGTCGAGCCCCTCGGATTCCTGGACCAGCTCGGTGTAGCCCAGGATGGCGTTCAGCGGCGTGCGCAGCTCGTGGCTCATGCTCGCCAGGAACCGGCGCTGGGAATCCGTGGCGCGCTCGGCCTCGGCGCGGGCCAGAGACAGCTCCCGAACGGTCGCTTCCAGCTGGTCGGCCTCCCGCTCGGACCGTGCGCGGTAGAGCAGTGCCAGGAACGAGCCCGTGAAGAGGATGATCAGCGCGTCGATCCGGTGCGACCAGGCGTACGGGTCGGGGTGGACCCGGGCGAACGACGCGCCCGTCACCACGGCGGCCAACGCGGCCAGCAGCACCAGTGCGACCCGGCGCTCCAACAGGAACAACCCCAGGAACGCGGTCGGAAGGGCGTAGAAGATGGCGCTGTCGCCAGGCTCGATCCCGACGTGGATCAACCCCATCACTCCCGCGGACACCAGGGTGAGCCCGAACAGGACGGGATGCACGTCGCCACCGCGTCGGGACCACACCCCGGCGACGACGGAGGTGATCGCGGCGCCCAGGTACAACGCGATCTCCCAGCTGTGCAGGGGGGTGGGGCTCGCGACCATCAGGACCACGAACGTCACCGCGAGCACCGCGCTCGAGCTGGTGGCCCAGCGGCGCTCGAACTGCTGTCGGTCCTGCTCGAGTGCTTCCAGGATGGAGTCGGTTCCGTCAGTCGTCATGAACTCCCCGGAGAACGCGCGACGCTATCATCGGCGAGGAGGCTGCATGCTGAACCGAGAAGCACTGCTCGAGACCACGGCTCACCGCGGCATGATCATCCACCTCGTCGGGGTCGTCGCCGCTGTTGGACTGATCGGCGTCATCAGCTTCGGTGTGCTCCTGTTCATGGGGCTCTCAGACGGATTCCATCGCCTGCCGGACGGCTTCGAGGTGGTGATGGTGGTCTCGGCCGTGGGTGGATTCGGGCTGTGTGCGCTGGCCTTCGCGATGCACGTGCGGAGTCGGATTCCCGTGGCGTTCGTACGCAGTGACGGCGAGTACTTCCTGGAGATCGACGACCCCAGGGGGCCCATCGTCCTCGCGGCCCCGTTCGACGTCCGGTTCGGGTGGCGCACCGTGTACCAGCCCAAGGGGCCGAACATGACGATGGTGCTGGTCGCGTTCTTCGTCGAAGGCGAGCACGTGGTGACCATCACCGAGACCTGGGGCGCGCTCTACGGGGTTCCCCACGGCTGGCCGGCCGAGGTCGTCTTCGAGGGGGGAGGGCCGGTGTATTCGGCCGGTGGGCGACGGTTCCTGGTGCCGCTGATCGACTCCATCGTGCCCTGACGACGCGACGCTCTGTCAGACCGGAGGCCCCGCCGCGCCATCGATGTCGATCTCCGGCTCGTCGTCGTCTCCACCGAACATCGACATCACCGCGAACGCGCAGGCGCCGATGAACGCGAGCATCGCTGCGAAGGTGAGGCCGGCCCACACGTAGATCGAGTTGTCGGCGGATTCTTCGGCCTCGTCGTCGTCCGGGTAGTACGCGCCTTCGACGTGCACGGGGGGCAGATCGGTGCGTCGACCCGCGTGCACCAGCTGCTCTCCGCTGGCTTCGGCCATCATGTAGACGGCCTCTTCGACCTCGTCGAGCTGGCCGTTCCGGCGGGCCTGGGCGATGACCACCGGGGTGATCCGGGTGTTCAGACCCGCCTCGTCCGCGACCTGTTGCAGCTCCGCCGCGAGGGCGACGTCCTCGTCGGTGGGCGCGTACTCGGCGTACATTCCTGCGGTCTCGGCCGTGAACACCGGGATGCCGATGCACATGGGCGCGAACATCATGAGAAAGACGCTGCCGAACAACGCCAGGATGCCGATCCGCATCGCTGGATGCATGGGGCCCCGCATGTACATCGATTGCACCTCCGTGCTCGTGACATCGCGTGACCGCCGATGACATCCGGCCACACTGCTCGTCCAGTAGTACACACGGATCCGCGCTCGTCCAGAGTCGATCAGCCCAACATCAGGGGGCTGTCCGGGCCCACCGGCAGGCCCAGCAGGTACCAGACCGCCATCATGCACACCCACATGATCAGCAGCACGATGGCGTAGGGAACCAGGAACGACAGGACCGTGCCCACCCGGGCCTTCTCGCGGTCGACCTCGGCGATCCAGCCCAGCAGGATGGGGAAGAACGGGTTCAGCGGGCTGACGCAGTTCGTGATGGAGTCCCCGATTCGGTAGAGCAGCTGGGTGAAGGCCGGGTGGAGGTCGAGGTTCATGAACATCGGCACGAAGATCGGGGCGAAGATCGCCCACTTCGCACTCGCGCTCCCCATGAACAGGTTGGCGACCGCCACGATGCAGATGAACGCGACGAAGAAGGGGAGGGGCATCTCCTCCATGCCCAGCGCTCGGAGCAGGTCGGCGCCCGAGACCGCGATGACCTGGTCGAGGTTCGCCCACTGGAACGCCCGGATGAACTGACTGATGACCAGGATCAGGACGATGTAGGGCCCCATGCTCTTCATGGCGTCGACCATCCAGTCGATCAGGTCGTCGGCCCGCTTCAGGCTCTTCGTGGCCAGCCCGTACGCGATGCCGCCGATGACGAACAGCGTGAACAGGATGGGGACGAGCCCTTTGAAGAACGGGCTGCGCCAGAACTTCGCCGGATCGGGGTCGTCGGTCCGCAGCAGACCGCCTTCGGGCACGATGGTGAGCGACCACAACACGCAGGCGATTCCGATGGCGATGGCGGCCACGAGCAGCCCGCGCTTCGCCTCCGCTGGAATGGGCTCGATGGCACCCGAGGGTTCGGAGGCGCCCGTCTCGCCGAGGGGATCGAGGCGTGGCATCGTGAACCGCACGGTGATGAAGGTGCCCACGATGGACAGGAACACCACCGAGGCACTCATGAAGTACCAGTTGCAGAAGACGTTCACCTCCGGGTTCCCGCCGGTCGCGGCGTTGGTGAGCGACATCGCGAGCACGTCGGTGCCGGCTGGGAGGATGTTCGCCGTGAACCCCGCCGTGGCGCCGACGTAGCCCACCAGCAGGCCCGCGATGGGGTTGCGACCCATCTGCTTGAAGACCGCGGCGGCCAACGGCGGAATGACCACCACCCCGGCGTCCGAGCCGATGTTGCCGCACGCCCCGAGGGCGAAGAGCACGGGGATGATGGCCCAGCGGGGGACCGACAGGGCGACGAAGCGCATGGCCGCGGGGATCAGCCCGGCTCCCTCGGCGATGGCGACGCCCATCAGCATCACCAGCACGAGGCCCAGGGGCTCGAAGTGCGCGAAGTTCTCGACCATGTGGAGCACGAACCACTGCAGCCCTGCGGCCGAGAGCAGCGACCGGACGGCCACGGGGTCGGGGGTGACGCCGTCACTCGGAGGCGGCTGGACCTGCACCCCCGCGGCTTCGAGTACGGCCGAGCCGAGCACGACCAACACGAACATGCCGCAGAACAGCCAGAACGGATGGGGGAGCTTGTTCCCGAGGGCCTCGACCACATCGAGAACGCGCATCGCCAGGGTCTTCCGTGCCAACAGGCACCTCCGTGCGGCGGCTAACGCAGTTGTGCTTTCGGGTCCGTGCACGTCGCGGGTCCAACGTGCAGGGGACGTCGGAGGAGGAACGGTTGGACCGCAGGTTGGCGACGGGATGGGTGTTGTGGATGGTCGGGTGCACACCCGGAGGCGCAGGGCGTCCGCCGCTCCCGGATTCGGTGCCGCTCCGCTGTTCGACGACCGACCGGGGCTCGGAGACGGGCGTGGTGGGGTTGTCCGATCCGCACGCGTTCGAGCCCGGCGTGATCGACCTGATCGAGGAATCGGGAGCACCGTGGGTCCGCGCCGAGATCCACTGGAGTGTCGTGCAGCCGGATCCCGACGGGCCCATGGACTTCTCGGTCTACGACGCGATGATGGACGAGTACGCTGCGCGCGACATCCGGGTTCTGGCCATCCTCTCCTGGATTCCGGCGGAACTGCTGGATGCGCGCGGTGGGGAGGACTGGGATGCCATCGACGCCGGGTTCGCCGCCTTCGCGACCGAGGCCGTGCAGCGCTACGCCGCTCGCGGCGTGCATCACTGGGAGGTGTTCAACGAGCCCAACCTCACCGGCTACGGGTGGTTGACCGAGGATCACGACGCGTGGACGAACCTCCCGAACTACACGCGCCTTCTGGGCATCGCGAACGAGGTGGTTCGGGAGCACGACCCCGAGGGTCTCGTGGTGCTGGGCGGCCTCGCTTCGGATCAGCACCGCGGACTCCCGCTCGAAGACACGATGGAGGTGCTCGATGGCTACGGTGCGACCGGGTGTTTCGACGTGTTCGCCTACCATCCGTACGGCTACCAGAACCAGTTCGGCGAGGCGCGAGCCCGTGTTCAGGACACCCTGGACGACATCGGTCGACCCGACCTGCCCGTGTGGTTCGACGAGTACGGCTGGACCGACCAGGACAGCATGGACCTGGCCGTGAATCCGACGCCCGCCGACAACCCGATGCTCGCGACGTTCGCCGACAAGGACGTGGCCGACGCGCTGTTCTGGTTCTCAGCGCGCGACTACAGCAGCCGGGCGTCGGCACCGACGTTCGGACTCGCGGACGCCGACCTCGTCAAACGCCCGAGCTTCACGACGTTCCAGACCGCCCTGGGCATGGAGTGAGCGGTCCGATGCCGCGACCCGGCGCATGGCCCGATCGAGACCGATGCCCGCCCACAGCAGCAACGGCAGGGCGAACAACCACAGTCCGAAGGTCGAGAATCCCAGGCCGGCCATGCCCGCCCAGCCCATCACGGGGGCGATGAGGGCGGCGCCGAAGACGGCTGGCCAGGTGGGCAGACGCTTGACCGACAGCACGAGGTAGGGTGCGAAGAACACCGGCATCGCGAGCATTCCGGACGTCCCGCCGAGGATGAAGCCGAACGCCGAGGCCTCGTCGTGGCCGAACATCGGCACGCCGGTCATTCCCCCGGCCGCTCCGCAGAGCGCCCCCTGAACCGCACCCACCACCGCGATCGCCGCGATGAACACCGCGAGCGGGACACGCTTGCGGCCCACCTCCACCGCGACGGCTGTGCTCGCACCGATGAGCACGCCCAGCATGCCGCCGATGATGCCGCCCGCCAGTGCGAACGAGGCGTCGAAGATGACGAAGAAGGGCGCGAGCGACCCGAACAGCGCTCCGACGATGCCGAAGTCGCGGGCCCAGGCGAGAGGATGACCGACCAGCATGGAATTCATGGTTCGAATGTAGAGCCGGCGTGTGCAGAGCCCGTGCAGACGGCCGTGAGAGACCGAGGACCGGTCCAGAGGTGTCCGTCGCTGGCTCCCACCGCGAGCGCATTCGGTGACCCTGCTCGCGACGTCGTCGATTCGACACCAAGGATCACGCAGAGTGGCAGAGCGCGACCGGGACCGGGACCGAGCACATGAAGGTGTCGATCCGGGAGCGTCGTGTAGTGGACCACGCTGTCAGAGTCGCAGAGCCAGCCGCAGAGCCCGACCCCGCCCTTCGGGCGTCCCAGGAGGATGAAAACGGCTGCGGGCGGACGACCCGGGCGTTCGCTCGAACGACTTCGATGGATTCAACGCCAACTCTCACCGCTGAGCCGCTCCGCTTCGCTGAGGATGGCGCGGAGGATCCGCTGAGCACGGATGCCTCGACCAGGCCATCTCAGCCGCCGTCAGCGTTGCGTTCAGGCCGTGTGTTTCATTCGTCGCTGGGCGCATCGACCGAGAACCACCTCGTCCTCAGCCTTCCGCAGGAAATCGCACCAATGACCTGGTCTACCGCAGGGCGCAGCGTTGCGTTCAGGCCGCGTGACTCATTCGGCCCCTGGAACGGAGCTTCCCGAGTGCGCCCGGCGCACTCGTTTCCTCCTCCGGTGTGGGCGCATTCCGCGAGCCCGAACAGAACTTCTGTTCGTGAGTGGCGAGTGGGATGTGTCCAGCGGCGAATGAGCCCGCGGATGAACGCGAGCTAGGGTTGCCAGGGGCGGGCTCTGCGCCAGTATTCGACGATGGTGTCGGCGAGCTCGACCCAGTCCGGGAACCCCGCCGGCTTCACGAAGTACGCCGATGCGCCGCGCTCGTACGAGGCGTTCCGGTCGTTGGGCGCATCCGATGTGGACAGCATCACCACCGGGATCCCCTTCATGTCGGGGGTCTCACGGATCCGCGCCAGCAGGTCGATGCCCGATGTGTCGGGAAGCTGGATGTCGAGCAGGACCAGGAGGTCGGACGGCCCGATGTTGCGGGTGCGGTCGATCAGGGTGTGCAGCCCGTCGGCGCCGGTCTCGGCGAAGACCACGTTCGTGCCCGGGCTGGTCTTCGCGATGGCTTTGCGCACCAAGCGCAGATCGATCGTGTCGTCGTCGACGTGCAGAATGGTCAGAGGGCGGCCCACGCGGGAGCCGTATCCCGCTGATCAGGGGCGTGCGTACAGCGGCGACGTGAGGTGAGCGGGCTACGACTACGTATGGCCGATCCACAACACGTCGCGACCCTCACCTCCTGGGATGTCTTCTCCGTCCGCGCCTACCGAACGGCCCTGATGGCCGTCGCACTGAGCCTGCTGGGGGTGGCGGCCGAGGCATTCGTGACCGTCGAGCCCGGCCTGGCGGTGGTCGCCGTGTTCGTAAGCCTGCAGGTCGCAGTGTGGTGCCTTCACGTCTACGATGCCCGCTTCCGCCGGGTGTTTCGCGGACTGGCCGTGCTCTCCGCACTGTGCTGCGGGCTCGGGTGGGCGCTCGATCTACATCTGCTCGTGTGGGCAGGGCTCGGCTGGGCGTTCGCCGCGCTGTCCGGCATCGGGCTCAAGGAGCGGCTGTGCTTCCACGTTCCGGGGATGCAGGTGCTTCCCGTGGTCCTGGCGACATCCCTGGTTCCGCTCGTGCTGGGTATCCCCGAGGTGTCCTTCGTCCTGCTGGTGATCGGGAGCGCGCTGGCCGGAAACCTGGCGTTGACGAAGCTCCGACAGCCCCTGCACTACGACATCGGCGACAAGAGCAAGTACCAGCACTGAAGGTCTGGACGGGCTTCGAGCGCACCGACACCGGCTGCGAGCCCACCACCCGCACCCTGTACGACCTCGATCCGGCGGATCCGCCCGTGTTGTCGGAGCTGTAGGCAGCCTCTGTGGACGGGAGTGTCTTGACGGTCAAGAGAGCGGTGCCCCCGAAATGCGCGGAGGAACGAGCACATTTTCCGGGGGTACCCGAACGCGGCAAGACATTCATTGGAAGTGATTCGGTCGGTTCATCCCTCGCTTGCGAGGGGGGGGGGCGGCGGAATCCCCGATCCGGGGATACTCTTGAGTCGAAACATCAGGTATGGTGTTGACTCGACAACAGATGGAGTCCGAGATGGCCGAACCCCAGATCACCCAGATCGCGTCCTACATCGCTCCGGGCCTCACCGACGACGGTGCAGATCCGGACATCACGAAAGAGGAGTGGCGCCAGGCCCTTCGCCTCGCCCGCCAGGAGGGGGACGTCGAGTGGCTCGTGGACTTCATCGAGCGCCAGAACCCCGAGGACGAGGTGCTGCAGGCCCACTGCGCGTCGCTTCGGAGCTGATCCGCGAATCAGCAGAACAGGACCTGCACCAGCGACCACTGACGCGCGAGGAGGTCGCGGCAGGTCTCGGACGTCGCCACGCGGTAGAGCGCGATGGCGATAGCCGCGGGAATGGCCGACGGCGTGACCGGCGGACCACCCGGATTGGCGATGGCGGCACCGAACGTCGCGAGAACGGCGGTGACGCACATCGCGTTGATAGACGGGGGCTCCTTGTCGCTGCTGGTGATCGGGGCGGTCTGCATGGGCCGGGTTCCTCCTTGACGCCCCCCTCGTATCGGTCATCTCGGATCTGCCAAGAGCCGCATTCGAACTAATTTTTCGGCCGTCACGATGGCGGCTGGAGCGAAGGCGTCGCCCTCGGCGGATTCACGGGACGATCCCGAACGAGGCCCGGCCACACGGAGCCAATCGCATTCGGGTCGAGAAATCGCCCGTCGAGCCGAGCCGGGATCCGGGGCGATCCGCTCGCCCACGAGGCGAAAAAGATCGCGATCGTCTCGTGCTGGAAGGCGCTACGGCGCGTCCGAGCAGCAGCGGAACCCGGTCGAGTAGTCGTGGTAGCCGAAGCTGTGAGCGGTGGTGACGTAGGTGCAGCCCGCGCCGTTGATGCTCGCGTCCACGTAGAACCCGCCCCGGAACGTGCCGCTGGGGTCGTCGATCCACTCGTGCAGGTTGCCGTGCATGTCGTACACACCCTCGGCGGTGACGCAGTCGGGGTTGTCGCCCGAGGGTGCGAGGGAGTCGGCCAGCTGGTTGAGGCCGGGGTCGTTCATCTGGGTGCCCGACCACACCGCTCCGGCACCGAACAGCTCGACGATGGGATGCACCGGCCGACCCTCGTTGCACGCGCCCGCGTCGTAGGTGTTGCCGTACGGGAAGGTGGTGGTGGACGGACCCTGGCACGCCCGCAGCCACTCGGTGCTGGTGCACAGACGCTTGCCGGCGGCAGCACAGGCGTCGGCTGCGACCTCCCCCGAGATGTAGCCCTGAGGAACGGCTCCGAGCGCGTTCGCGGCGACACCGCTGGTGGGGACGTCGTACGGACTCTGGCCGTCGAGGTGGGCTTCGTAGCGGTCGATGCAGAAGTCCTCGATGGCCACCATGTCGGCCGGGCAGCTGGACAACCCGGTCTCGACATCGGTGTCCGCATCGCCGTCGGAGTCGGCGTCCGCGTCCGCGTCCGAGTCCGCATCCGAGTCCGCATCCGCGTCGGCATCAGAATCGGCATCCGCGTCGGAGTCGCTGTCGGTGTCCGCGTCGGCCGGCTCGGTGGGAACCGGCACCCCGTCCTGGGGCGGGACGAGGTTCGATCCGCAGCCCAGCACCGCGAGCAGCCACACGATGCGTGCGAGACCGAGCGTCGAACGGGTCATCTCCACCTCCGGACGCCGGATAACGCCCTCAGGGATTGAGGGTCACGCTCACGCCGTAGTGGTCGGAATACGCGCCGTCGATGTCGGTTCCGCAGGTCTGGTGGTCGATCCCCTCGTCCAGCACGCGCTCGACGGCGTACGTGGGCGCTTCGAAGCCGCGGAACAGGACGTGATCGATGAGCTCGCTCTCGTTGTCGTCGCCGCCCAGCGCCACCAGCGGGTTGTCGCCGCAGAAGGTGCAGCGCCCGTCCATCTCGAGGTACGGCACGTCGTAGCCGGCCACGAGCGCTTCGTAGTTCGCGGGCTCCTCGGCGGTCAGCCCGTCTCCAGCGGGTCCGACGTTGAAGTCGCCCATCGCCACCACCGGACCGGTGGAGGTGTCGTCGATGAAGCCCCGGAGCGCGTCGACCTGGGCGGTCTGCTCTTCGGACCACGACCCCTCTTCGCGCGGGTAGGGGATGAGGTCGAAGGACGCCGTGAGGTGCGTGCAGTACACGTCCTGTGGGCCGGTCGGCATCTCGACCACGGCGTGCAGGATGCTGCGGCGGTTGGTGGTGCTCTCGAACACCAGCTCTTCGGTCGAGGTGATGGGGTGCTTCGACAGGATGCCGGTTCCGAACGAGCCGCCGTACGCGTACTCGGTGGTCTGGGTCTCGCAGGCGGCCGCGATGTCGGCGATCTCGCCGCCCACGTTCGCCATCGTGCAGCGCAGGCAGTCTGTCGCCAGCGAGATGAACTGGAACGGGCAGCCGCCCTGCACGCAGCCCGGGAGCTCGTCGATGCAGCTGTCGGCACAGGTGTCGTTCGCGCACTCGAGCAGGCCGTCGAGCTCGCCGTCCGGACACGCGGGAGCGGGGTCGGTCAGCTGCTGCGCGTCGGGGAAGTACTGGTTGGGGAAGGCCGACTCGGTGGCCACCGCGACCGCGTCGACCTGCTCGGGGGTCCACACCTCCTGCAGGCACACCACGTCGGCGTCGATGCCCGCGATGCCGCTCGCGACCTGGTCCAGCCGTTCGTTCGCGCCCGGCACGAACCCGATGGCGAGACCCGCGTTGTAGGTCGTGAACGTCCCGGTCGGAACGACGTCTTCTTCGGCCCCATCACAGGCGGCCAGTGAGAACAGAGCGACGATGCTCAGGAATCGCGGGGTCATGGGGTCTCCTCGGAAGCGCTGCATCTTCGCATGTCTGCCGGGCGGTCGTCGCAGGTTCCTCACGGGACGCACTCGTGTAGGCTGGCGCCATGTTCGAACACCTCAAGTCGCATCAGGACGGCGTCCTGTTCCTGGGCTCCGCGCTGATGTCGCTCGTCCTCTTCTGCTTTCTGATCCCCGCGATCTGGACGACGACCCTGCCGACCGACTCGCCCGAGACCGTGATCGCAGACCAGCGATGGGAAGGGCGCGGTCGGAGCTCGAGGCTGGTGTCGTACATCGACGCGCCTTCGGGCTGGTACCGGTGTCGCGGGGCCATCCGGGCTGGACGGGGAACGGTGGTGGTGTACGACCCGAGCTGGCCGAGCCGGTGTCGCCGCCCCGAGGATCTCTGGAAGTTCGTGGGCTTCGAGCGGCTCGTGTTCGGGCTTCTCGTGCTGTCCGTGATGGCGATGATCTACTCGGTGATCGCGTTCTTCTTCCTGGCGGGGGACCGAAGCCCCGTCGAGTAGCGGGGCCTCGTCAGCGCCGGGCCTCCACCTGGCGCAGAACCCGGCCGTCGAGACCGAGATCCGCCAGATCTCCCGACCACGTGTAGCCGCCCAGGATGCCGTTGAGTCGGGCGGCTGCCGTGCTGTCGACCCACGAACCGTCCGGGTAGCGCGCCGCGATTGCTGCCATCACGTCGGTGTTGCCGCGCAGGCTGTACTTCTGGTGGTAGTCCTCGGCCGACCAGAAGGTCGTCGCGTCTTCGATGGCCGTGTGCAGGCGTCGACCGCGTTCCTTCTGCTCGGACGCCAGGCTCGCTTCTGCCGCAGCACGTTGGGTGTCGTCTTCGGGGAAGATCGCGGAGCGGTACTGGCGCGAGAAGCTCGGTGACGTCGGGCTGTGCGCGTCCCAGAACACATCGAGCAGCTGCTCGTACGAGATGGTCTTCGGGTCGTACGTGATCTGGATCGCTTCGCTGTGCTGGCCGAGCGAGCGGTACGTCGGGTGATCCTTGTCGCCGCCGGTGTACCCGACGCGGGTGCGGATGACGCCGGGGAGACTCCCGAACCGGGAGTCGGGTCCCCAGAATCAACCGAGTGCGAAGGTCGCGGTGCGGAGGTGCGCGGGGGCGCGTCGGTCGATCGGGGGCGGGTCGACCGGAGCGCTGCGGACCTCGGGGACGGGTTCGTCGTGCGGCATGGGACAGCTCCCGGACGTGCAGTCTGCGGCAAGAGCAGTGGACAGGGCGATGAAGGTGAGCAATCGTCCTCCTCACCGCGCACTATGCCGCGAACGGGCTCATGGTTACCGGCGCGATCTCAGGGGCAGGTGCCGGAATCGTCGGGGATGACGACGCGGATCTGGGCGCCTCCGGACGGAATCGCGGTGCCGGCGAACACGATGCTGTTGTTCGCCGCGTCGTAGGTCCAGCCGTTGTCGGGGTCCTCGGCGACCGACGTGCCGTCGACGAACACCTCGATGGCGGACGGGTCGGAGGGGGTCGTGTTCAGGAAGAACTCGGTGGACAGGCCCGCTGCGACGACCGCCAGCTGCTGCACGATCTGGTTCATGTCGAGCTGGCAGAGGTTGAGGTGGATGCCCCCGGTGGCCTGCGCGACGTCCCAGTAGGTGGGGACGGGAGCGGCGCCGAACAGGAACCCACCGCACGGCCAGATGCCGGTCTTGGGGCCGCCCACGATGGACAGCGACGTCAGCGACGGGTCGCCGTGGTAGTTGTCGAGCATCGTGATCATGTCGTTGGCCGAGACCACGCTCTGGTCGTCTTCGTCGGAGATCACGATGACCGAGAGCAGCGAGCCGGGCCGCACGAGTCCGGCGTTGACCCCGTTGATGAGCGGCGCGTTCAGCGCGGCGTTCGCGGCGTCGAGACCCTGCTCCTCGAGCACATCGGTGAACGGGACGTCGGTGTTCTGGTTGAACTGCGCCACCGGATCGGGCGTGGCGGTGGTGATGATGGGGCCCTTGAGCTGGCCCATGTCGCCGGGGGTCTGCATGTCGGTGGTGACGACACCGATCTGGTAGTCCAGGTTGAGGGTCAGGAACCCCTGGATGAAGGTGTTGAAGTTGTTCTGCAGCGCGTTGTTCTCGTCCTGCATCGACGTGGAGTTGTCGATCACGAACAGGATGTCGATGGGCGTGGAGCTGCCGACCTGGTCGAAGAACTCCTCGATCTGGCCGAGGGGGGCGCCTTCTCCGCCGAGGGTGACCGTGGTGATGCCCTCGTCGGGGTCGTTGCTCCAGATGTCGATCTGGTCGGTGTGCACGACACCCGCGCCCGTGGCTTCGAAGGTGACCGAGTAGAGCGTGGACTCTCCCGGCGCGAGGGTGGTGCCGCCTTCGAGCACCTGGAACGCCTGGCCGTCGGCGACGATGACGTCGGAGATGATCAGGTCGGAGCCCCCGACGTTGGTGGCGGTGAACGGAACCGTGAGCGGGCACGACGCCGGGTAGATCCCGAAGTCCATGTCGGTCCGGTCGAGCTCGATGTCCGGCGCGCCGGGGGGCGGCGGCGGAGGGGTGGGGGGCTCGGCGGTGTCGCCGGTGTCGCCGGGAACCACCTCGGTGGGCGGCTTGGTGACGGAGTACTCGCTGCACCCCGCGGAGAACAGGATGCTGGCACCCAACACGGCCATCGTCGTTCGCTGCACAAACACCTCCAGCCGCCGTATACCCGGTGGAATGGTGAAGCGCTGGCAAGGACGCTGTAAAACCGAACCTGGATTCACTCTTTGATCAGGCGCACACCCGCAGGACCGTGGCGCCGATCTGGATGCGGGCCCCGGGCTGCAGCGGACCCGAGGGGGATCGGCAGCCGGTCACGGTGGTGTTGCCGTGCGACGAGACGTCGATCACGTGCCAGCCGTCCTCGCGATTCACCACTTCGCAGTGGAGCCGCGACACCTGTCCATCGGCCATGATCTGCAGCTCGCACTCCCGTCGGCGGCCGATCCGGATGGGACCCTGCTCGAGGTCGATGCGGTGTTCGGTCGGCAGGTTCTCCGAGACGAGCCGCAGACAGGGGCCGGCGATGGGGCCCGCGGCACTCGGGCACACGGCCAGGAGACGCCGCTCGATCTCCCCGAACAGTCGGGCGAGGGCTGGATCGCGACCCACCCGGGCCCGCACGTCGGCCAGCTCCCGCGCGAACGCTGCAGGCGACAGGTGGGCGAGTGGCAACAGCCGATCCACCTCGATGCGCTCCGCCAGGCGTGCGTGGGAGGTCTCCCGAGCGAGCTCGTGCGCGGCATCGAGGGCGTCGAGCGCGGCTTCGAAGTGACCGTTCCGCGTCTCGGCCACGCCGTACAGCGCGAGCGCCCAGGCCTTCACCGCAGGCTCCTGCGTGGTACGAAAGCAGGTCATCGCTTCCCGCGCGGCGTCGGGGCTGCGACCCGCCTCGAGCGCTTCGGCGACAGGGACGAGCGGGTCCAGCAGGGATGGGAGTCGGGACGGCGCGCAGACCATTGAGCCTCCAGGTCGGATGCCTCATCGACCCCTCCACCGCCGACGTGAGCCGGATGTCACCACGGTCGCTTGGGAAACCGAAGGATCCGTGGGACGCTGCCGCATCCCCGAGGTCTTCATGATTGCGACCCGATTTGCAGGGTTCGTGGGTGTGGGGCTGATGGCCCTGCTCGTCGCGGGCTGCCCGAATCCCGACCCCGACCCGGCCGTCGAGGCAGACACCGACACCGACGCAGACAGCGACTCCGACTCCGATACGGACACCGACACCGATGCCGACGCGGACACCGACGTCGACGTCGAGGCCTTGTGCGCGGATGCCCAGCTCGCGGTCGACCAACGCTGCATCTCCTGCCACGGCGGCGCGATTCCGCAGGGGGGGCTCGACCTGACCGACCTGCGGACCGCGGTCGACACCCCGAGCCTCCAGAGTCCGCTCGACCTGATCGAGCCGTTCGACCGCGAGGCCTCGTACGTCGTGCGCAAGTCCGAAGGGACGCACGTCGCCGCCGGCGGCTCTGGAACTCAGATGCCGCCGCCCGGTGTCCCCGGCTTCGACGCCACCGAACAGGCCGCGCTGGACGCATGGATCGCAGCAGGAGCCCTGTGCGACACCCCAGCGGATGCGGACACCGATGCCGACGCGGACACGGATTCCGACACCGACGCAGATGCCGACACCGACACCGACACCGACACCGACACGGACACCGATGTCTCCACGGACTGTGGGAGCGCCCAGGCGGCGGTCGATGCGTCCTGCACGGTGTGCCACAGCGGGTCGCTGCCGTCGGGAGATCTGGACCTCACCGACGTGGCGGCGGTGGTCGGTGTGCCGAGCGACCAGTCCGGCCTGCTCCTGATCGCGCCGTCTGCGCCGAACGACAGCTATCTGTGGCGCAAGATCGAAGGCACCCACGTCGCTGCGGGTGGATCCGGAGATGCGATGCCCCCGGTCGGGGCTCCCGCGATGCCACTCTCCGATCAGGCCGTGCTGCAGGGATGGATCGCCGACGGAGCCATGTGTGACCCCGTCCACACGGCCGATACCGGCCTGGGCGACACGGACACGGACACCGACACCGACACCGACACCGACATCCCCATCGATGCCTGTCTGGACATCGACGCCATCTTCTCGGAGAGCTGCACCTCGTGCCACGGCCCGGCCGCACTCGGTGGGCTCGACCTGCGGAGCGTGCCCGAGATCGTCGGCCGACCGAGCGAGCAGGTGCCTGGCATGCTCCTCGTCGATCCCGGCAACAGCGCGGGCAGCTACCTGATCGACAAGCTCGAGGGCACGCACATCGCCGTGGGCGGGATGGGGCAACAGATGCCGCCCGGTGGTGGGTTCGACCCCCTCGATCTGCAGGTGCTCGTCGACTGGGTCGACGGCGGAGCCAGCTGCGCCCCGGACCCCGACCCCCCACCCATCGACTTCGATCCCAACGAGCTCGACCAGGACGCGCTGTTCCAGTGCGACGGGAGCCTGCAGAGCAGTCAGGCGCGGATCCGCCGTCTGGACCGGCAGGAATGGCACTACACCGTCGGGCAGAGCGTGTCGTCGGCTGCGGCGTCGAATCCCTTCGGAGCCCCGTCCCACGCGCGCTTCAGCACGTATCCCGAGGGGGTCGGGATGGATGCGGCCAGCCTCGACCTCTACCTGGGCCTGATCGACTACTCGGGAGCCGGGTGGACCGAGCGATTCCCGAGCAAGGGCCGCCAGAACCAGCCCGCGAACGACAGCTCGATCCGCTGCATGTTCAACGACGACGAGCCCGACGTCCCGTGCATCGACCACTACCTCACGGAGTTCCTGCAGGGGGGCGCCTACTACCGCCCTCCGACCACGGCAGAGCTCGACCGGCTGCGGGTGTTCGCCCAGGACGCGCTCGCCCAGGAAGACGCCAACGGGTGGTCGCGCCCCGAGACCCTGTCGCACATCACCAGTGCTGCCTGGCTCACGACGGGTGCCCTGTTCCGCAGCGAGCTCGGCGAGGGCCCCGAGGACGCCGATGGTCGCCGCCTGTTGTCCGACTGGGAGATGGCGAAGCACATCGGGATGCTGGTGAGCAATCGTCCTCCGGGTGCTCAGGGGGTGTTCCGATTCGGTCTCGGTCCGTTCGGCAGCTACACCGACCCCATCGAGGGCCACATGCCGGACATCACGGCGGCGGCCGAGAACGGGACCATCCACGATCCGGGCGTCGCGGAAGACCTCGTCCGGCAGTACGCGATGGGGATCCAGGCCGAGCGCTACGACGAGCTGTTCACCACGCCCGACGACCGCCGCCTGGAGCGCCGGGCCCAGGAGTGGATGAGCGACAAGCTCGACCGGTTCTTCCTGGAGTACTTCGACGTCGAGACCTTCCCGACCGTCTTCAAGGACACGGTGTACGCGACCTCGCAGTTCGAGGGCGGCCCCGACGAGTCGAGCATCCGGTCCAGCTGGGGCAACCTCCAGTCCGGGTACTACGCCTACGAACCCACCATGCTGCAGCAGTTCACGGACACCATCGCGCGCGCGGTCGTCGCGGATCAGGACGTCCTGCACGAGCTGCTCACGACACGGCAGTTCTACCTGGCGTCCACGACGGCCTCGACGCTGACGCCCACCACCAACACCCATCGTCCGTTCAACCTGACGACGGACGTGGGCGAGAGCACGGCGGAGCGCTGGGTGACCCTGCCGAGCGACGAGCGGGCCGGGATGCTCACCCATCCCGCGTGGCTCGCCACCCACGGAGACGCCTTCGAAGACGGGCCCAGCATGGTCTCCCGGGGGCGGTGGATCCGCGAGAACCTGCTGTGCGAGACCGTTCCGCCGCTCGAGTTCGTCACCGTCGAAGCCCAGCTGCTCCCCACCGACGGCTCCAAGACCGCCCGCGAGCGCGTCGACGAGTCGATCGAGCCCAACGGCGAGTGCATGGTCTGCCACCAGTACATGAACTCGCTCGGGCGGGCGTTCGAGATCTACAACCACGCCGGATTCGTGCGGTCGGACGACCACGGGAACGCGCCGAACGGCTCCACCACCCTCGACAACCTGCCCGACCCCGCGCTCAACGGCACCTACGACGACGCGGTCGACATGATGGAGGCCTTCGCGGACTCCGAACACGTCAAGCGCTGCTTCGTCCGGCAGACCTTCCGCTACTTCGCGGGTCGCGACGAGACCCTGGAGGACGCCTGCGTGCTGACCGCCATGGAAGACGCCTACGACACCGACGGCGGGTCGTTCATCTCGATGCTCGAGGTGCTCGCGACCCACGAGTCCCGGCTGTACCGACACACCATCGAGGAGGGTTCGCCATGAGTCTCACCCGACGTCGTCTCCTCGCCGGACTCGGGGCGGGTGCCGGTGCGGCACTGCTCGGCCCGTTCTTCCGCCAGGCCTTCGCCAGCCAGGGAGGGCCATGTCGCTTCGTCATCGTGATGGAGGGCAACTGCATCGAGCCGAGCGCGCTGATGTCCCCGGACACCCGGGCCGCCCTGCAGGCCCAGACCAGCGACGACCTGACGGGGCGCCGCTGGATGCCCCGGGAGTACGGTCACACCTCCACCATGACCGTGAACACGGGCGATCTGGCCAGTGCACGTGCGCTGAGTGCGTTGGCGGCGGGCCCGTCTGCGATCGACCTCGTGAGCCGATCCGCCGTCGTGCTGGGGTTGTCGTCCACCATCACCGGGGGCGGCCACACCACCCACTTCGGCGCCCTGAGCAGCACCCGGAGCACTCCTGCGCGGCCGTCCGGACCCACCATCGACGCCGTGCTCGCCGCCGTGCCGGGGGTTCGCGGAATCACCCCGTTCGACGCGGTTCGGGTGGGGATCGACGACAGCAGCAACCGGCTGGGGAACGTCAGCTGTGCCTTCGAGGAGGGGCGGAGTGCACCCGTCACGCTCGATCCCGACCTGGTGTACGCCAACCTCTTCGGGTTCGTCGAGGGGTCGTCGGGCCACGATGCCTTCCAGAAGCGCTCCGACCTCCTCGACTTCGCCCACACCGACGTCACCGAAGCGCTCGGGGCGTTCTCGGGCAACTCCGCCGAGCGCGCCAAGCTCGAGGCCTACCTGTCCAGCATCGAGGTCGTTCGGCAGCGCCAGGACGATCTACAGGCCCTGGCCGCCACCTACGACCCCACCAATCCGTTCCCGGCCCCCGAAGACCCGTCGACCAACCCCCTGTACGCGTCCAGCGACAAGCTCGACCGCCTCCAGGCCCAGTTCGACAACGTCCAGGCAGCCTTGATCGGCGGGCTCACGAACGTCGCCGTCATCACTTCGGGAACCGGCGGTGGCTTCAGCCGGATGACCTACCAGGAGATCCTGCAGAACTACGGCAGCATCGACACCAACCTCGAGCGCCACGACCTGCATCACGGGTCCGGCGGCCAGCAGGACTGGATCGACGCCATCCACGACGTCAGCGGTGCCCACGTGCAGCGCATCGCCGGCCTGGCACGCGCGCTGGACGCCGTTCCAGAGCTGACCGCGCCGGGGACGATGCTCGACCACACCCTCATCGTCTACCTGCCGGACAACGGGGAGCAGCACCACAGCCAGGCGATGGAATGGCCCGTGTTGCTGATCGGAGGCAGCGCGCTCGGCTTCCAGACGGACGGCCGCTCGGTGATCTACCCGGGCATCGACCAGACCAACAATCGCCAGCTGTCGAACCTCTTCAACACGCTCGGGCACAGTGTCGGCCTCGACCTGAACGACTTCGGCAAAGAAGGGGAGACCCGCATCGCCGAAGGGCCGCTGTCGGAGATCTGGGCCTGACCGGGGTCGTTACATCGGTGCCATGATCTTGTTCCTCGCCGGCTGCGCCGAGTTCTTTGCCATCCAGTTCGCCCCCGAGCGCGTGCCCGAAGTCAGCGACGCGCCCGATGCCGTCGCCGCGCGCGAGCTGTTCTGGGACACGTTCGACAACGACCGGATCGACCAGCTGCCGGCCATGGTGAACACCCTGACCGCCGCCAGCCTCGAGCACCCGACCGATCCCAGCCTCTACCGGTTGCTCGGCCACGCCCACTTCTGGTGGTTCGTCGAGCGCGAGCGCATCCACGAGGCACTCGGAGGTTCTGAGTACGGCGCGATGGCGACCGACCACGTGGTGTTGTCCGAGCACTACCTCGCCCAGGCGAAGGAACTCGATCCCGACGACAAGCGGATGCACGCCTGGCTCGGGGGCAGCATGCTGGTCGTGGGCGGGCTCCGGGGCGACGAGGTCACGCAGCGCCGCGGCTACTTCGAGACGAAGCGCGGGATCGACTCGTATCCGGAGTGGAACCTGGTCACGTCGGGCTTCATCTTCGGCGTACCACCGGTCGACAGTCCGGCCTTTCCGGCGGCGGTCGATGCGATGTGGGATGCGCTCGAGCAGTGTCAGGGCGGGCCGATCGACCGGTCGACCTTCGATGCATCCGGCATCGTCGGGCGCGATCCGAAGCCGCCGCGCGAGGAGGCCGAGACCTGCTGGAACAAGGACCGGCTCTACCCGTACAACCAGCAGGGGATCCTGTTCCAGACCGGGGAGCTGGCGATGAAGGGCGGCGACACGGCGCTCGCGAAGCAGCTCTACGAGGTCGTGCAGAGCACCCCGGACTACGAGACCTGGCCCCGCAAGCATCTGGTCGAGAGTCGTCTCGCCGATCTCGACAGCCTGGCGGCCGGCTGGGAGAAGCGTAGGGCGGACCCCGCAGCCGAGGAGCCGCCGTATCTGCTGACGTCCGGCCACTCCTGTTCGGTGTGCCACGCTTCCGTCGAGTACACGCCAGCCCCCGAGCCCGAACCCGATGGCGGAGACGAGTGATGGACCCCCAGACCCGGACATGGTGGACGTTCCTGCGGGTCTTCAGCGTGGTGAACATCGCACTGTGGGTCGGCACGGCGGTCGTGTGGACGGGGTCGGACACGGGCACGCAGGCCATCCAGCTCGTGTGCGCGGGCCTCTACGCGGTGGTGTGTGCGTTCCGGTCGTTCTGGCCCCGGGTCGATCTCGAGCGCGTCGTGCTGGTCGACCACCCGCTCTCGTCCATCGCCCTCGGTCGTGCGTCGGCGACCATCGCCGAGATGGCGTTCACGGTCCAGTGCGCGCTGTTCGTCGCCGACCTCGCGACGATGACGGATCTGCCGTTCGGTCCGGTGGCGTGGATGCTCGTTCCGCTCATCGCGGTGGCCCAGATGGCCTGCTGGATGGGGGTGGTGACCCTCGATCACCGCTGGCACGCCGTCGAGGAGAGCCTCTGGGGCCTCGCCATGGCGATGCTGGCGGTCGTCTTCGCCTGGAGTCTGGTCGCGGTCGAGGGGATGTGGATCCCCGTCGTCGCGCTGGGGCTCATCGGCAGCCTCGCCGGGGGATGGGTGATGCTGGTGCTCGACGTGCCGATGTACGTGGCGCGCGCCCGCTCCGAACGCGAAGCCGGCGCCACCACGCTGTCTGTTCGCGAGGGCTTCGCGGATGCGGTGATTCGCCGCGAACCGACGGGTTCCTGGGAGACCTGGAAGCACGAGGTGACCTGGATGACGCCCTACTTCACGGGGTGTGTGTGGCTGTCCATCGCGCTCGTGTGGCTGTCCTGATTCCTCAGACGTCGAGCAGGCTCTTCAGCCGACCGAGACCGATGGACCCGCCTTCCAGCACGGATGCATGGAACCCCGCGAGGGTGAATCCGGGCCGCTGCTTCAGGGTCTCGCGGGCCTCGAGCATCACGCGCTGGCCGAGCTTGTAGGTGATGGCCTGGCCGGGCCACCCGAGGTAGCGCACCACGTTCCCGATCGCTGTGGGCCCTGTCAGCATGGCGCGATCGCGCATCACCTCCACGGCGAGGTCGTACGTCCAGGTCTGTCCGGGATGGAGGTCGAAGTCGTCGGGAATCGACAGCTCGAGGTGCAGGCCGATGTCGACCACCACCCGGTAGGCCCGGGCCAGCTCGTTGATGAGGTGGCCGAGCTCCAGCGCCGGATGATCGAACGCTCCGAGCTCGAGCATCAGGCGCTCTGCATACAGCGCCCAGCCCTCGGCGTGACCGGTGTAGTGGGCGAACAGGCGCTGGAACCGCGAGAGCTGCTCGGCCTGGTGGACCATGGTGGCGATCTGCAGGTGGTGGCCCGGGAATCCCTCGTGGTACGCGGTGCTGACCTCGTGGAACCAGGGAATACCAGCATCCGAGGGCTCGGCGAGGCGGTAGGACACCGCACCGGGTCGCGAGAAGTCCTCGTTCGGACCCCGGTAGTAGGCGCCCAGCGGACCGCCCGGAGGAGCGAGCATCACGTCGATGGCGCGCACGGGCTCGGGGACGTCGAACGCAGTGCCGTGCAGGTGGTCGACGGCGTCGTGCTGCAGTCGCCGCATGCGCTCGAGAAACGACGCGGTGTCGGGATCGCACCAGGCCGGGTCTTCGCGGAGCAGTGCGATAGCGTCGGCGGGGGACGCGCCCGGTCGGATCTGCCGAGCCAGCTCGTCCATGCGCGCTTCGATGCGTCGGACCTCGGACCATCCCCAGGCCACGGCCTCGTCGAGGTCGTCGGGGTCGACGGCCATCCCCAGGTGGTGTCGGGCGGCTCGTGCGTATCGCTCCGGACCGACGGCATCGCGGGTCGGAGCGTTCGGGAGGTAGGTCTTCTCGAGCCAGTCGGCCAGCGCTGCGTAGGCCTGTCGGGCCGTGCTGGCAGCGTCTTCGAGCGGGTCGGCGTGCTGCGGAGACGCCTGGGCGGCCTTCTTCGCGGTGGTGTCCACCAGAGAGCCCGGTGCAGCGTGCTGGTTCGCCTGTTCGATCCCGGCCAGGACCTGACGCCGCGCCACCACGTTCCCATTCTCCAACCCGTCTGTGAGCCGGGCGATGTACCCGTCGAAGAACGCAGCCAGTCCGCCCAGTCGCTCCACGAAGATGCGAACGTCCTCGTCGGTCCCGAAGGTCGTCGTCTCGAGGACAACGCCGGGCGTCTGCAGGTTGCTGGCGATGGAGTTCAGGTCGAAGTGATGCTCGTGGTGCGCCACCTTGTCGATCTCGGCCTCGCAGACATCGCCGATCACGTCGATCGCCAGCTGATCCCAGCGGTCTGACGCCTCCAGGGTCGCCAGGGTGCGCCGCGCGGACCGGAACAGGTCGTCCATCGCGGCGGTTCCCGAGGGAGACAGGTCGTCCCAGCCCGTGTGCGGCCCACCGACGCCGTAGATCGAGCCGAGCACGGGGGACAGACGGGCGACGTCCTCGCACAACTGCGAGGAGAACGCGAAGACAGGGGAGCGAGGGGGCATGGACCGCCGCTAATCCGTCGGGGCTGGAACCGCGCGTGACGGCAGTTGTTGAGGGGCGAAGAAACGGGTATTCTGCGCGACTGTCCGTCTACAGACCTGCGATCCATCGAGGCATCATGTCCACGTCCCCCCTCCGAAGTTGTCTGTTCGCCTCGCCCGTGCTGGCCATGGCCCTCACCGGCTGCTCGGCCCCAGAGCAGTCCGACAAGCCGAACGCCCCGCAGCTGTCCGGCACCGACAACACGGGAGTTCTGGACGGTCCACGCACCACGGTCGACCAGCTCGTGTCCGGTCAGACCGGCCCGACCACCCCGGGCAACCAGTTCCAGGCAGTCGTGCCCAACTCCGAGACCATCGGGTCCATCGCGCTGAACCTGGAGTGGAGCAGCTCGGCCACCCAGCCGGGTACGGTCTTCGTGGCGCTGAACAGCCCGGAGGGCACCAACCACGTGCTGGTGCAGAACGAAGCGACCACCCTCATCCAGGGGCGCATCGAGAGCGGGTTCTCTGCCGCACCCATGTCCGGGGACATCGTCGGGACGTTCAGCACCAACGCCGGCGACGACCTCATGGACAACTATGCGGGGGAGGATGCTCAGGGGACGTGGGTCCTGAGCATTCTCGATACGACCGGCACAGGCACCCTGAGCGCCTGGTCGCTCGACATCACGGCGCCGAGCCTGAGCATCGACGATGTCGGCGCCGGTCAGCTCTTCTTCTCGGAGATCTTCCAGAATCCGGAGACCCCGCTCAGCGAGGGCTTCGACGAGTGGTTCGAGATCCACAACACGCTCAGCCAGCCGGTGAATCTGCAGGGCGCCACCATCCGCGACGACGACAGCGACTCGTTCTTCATCGACGTGAGCCTGGTGGTCCCCGCCGGCGGGTACGTCGTGATCGGTGGGCAGAACACCGGGAGCAGCGCCAACGCCGACTTCACCTACAGCTCCGGAACGATGGCGCTCGCCAACTCCTCGGACGAGCTGGTCCTGCTGAACAGCTCGGGGCTCGAGATCGATCGGGTCGCGTGGGACAACGGGGCCACCTTCCCCGACACAGCGGGCGCGGCCATGAACCTGTCGACCACGGCGTTCGATGCGACGTCCAACGACACCGGCAGCAACTGGTGCGATGCGACCGACGCGTTCGAGAGCGAAGGCCCCAACCTGGGAACACCGGGCGCCGACAACATCGCGTGCGTCATCCCCAACTCGCCCCCTGTCGCCAACACCGATGCGCCGGACGGCGGCTACCTGGTCGACGAAGGGGTGACGCTGCCCATCGACGACAGCGCGTCCTTCGACTCCGACGGCACCATCGAGCTGTACGAGGTCGACTGTGGCAACGGCGACCCCGTCCAGAGCGCCACGGTGGCGAACCAGGCCTCCTGCACCTACGACCAGGACGGCTTCTACAGCGGCACGCTCACCGTCACCGACGACGATGGCGCCACCAACACCGAGTTCTTCTCGGTCGAGGTCGACAACGTCGCTCCGGTCGTCGACGACGCCAGCGGACTCACCCAGACGGTCGACGAGGGAAGCGTCGTCACGCTCACGGTGAGTGCGACAGATGTCGCTGGCGATCTGCCGCTGGACTACTTCTGGTCGTTCGGAGACGGGTCCAGTCCCACGTTCACCAGCACCGGTAGCATCGAGCACACCTACGACGACGACGGCGTCTTCAGCACCACCGTGAGTGTCGCCGACAGCGGCGAGGCCGACGACACCGCCTTCGGCACGATCACGGTGAACAACGTGGCGCCGACCATCACGTCCCAGAGCCCTGCATCGCAGACCATCGACGAAGGCCAGTCCGCCACGTTCGACATCAGCTGGTCCGATCCGGGCGCCGACACGTTCACGGTCTTCTGGGACTTCGACGGAGACGGCTCGTTCGACACCAGCACGTTCACGTCCAGCTCCACCTCCACCACGATCTCGAGCGTCTACAACGAGGTCGGGACCTACATCGTGGGCGTGATGGTCGAGGACGACGACGGAGGGCAGGCTTCCGGCACGTTCGAGGTGGTGGTCGACAACGTCGATCCGTCGGGCTTCATCCTCCGCGAAGGCAACGCAGACGAAGGCGTGCCGTATCCGCTGTCCGTCGCAGCGAGCGACCCCGGTGGGGCGACGTTCACCTACGAGTGGGACTTCGATGCGGACGGGTCGCCCGACCTCACCACCACCTCCACGTCCATCTCGCACAGCTTCCCCGACGGCGACGCCAACCAGACGGTCAGCGTGACGATTCTCGACGGGGAAGGGGGCTCCTTCACGACGGGCACCCTCGTGGTCGTCGACAACGTCGACCCGCAGATCGGGAACAGCAGCCTGTTCGCATCGGTGGACGAGGGCGATTCCGCCACGTTCTCGGTGTTCGCCACCGATGTCCCGGCCGATCCGCTCACCTACGACTGGGACTTCGGAGACGGCACCACCCTGACCACCAGCAGCAGCACCGTCACCCACACCTACGTCGACGGGTTCGACAGCGGGTCGGTCAGCGTCACGGTGTCGGATGGCGACGGCGGCTCGGATTCCGCAAGCGGCGGATTCAACGTGTTCAACGTCGCCCCGGTCCCCGATCCGCCCGTGATCACCGGGGGATCCGCGACCGCCGACCAGGTCGTGGAGTTCACCACCACGGCCTTCGATCCCGGCGTGAACGACGAGCTCGAGTTCTTCTGGGACTTCGGCGACGGCACCACCACGACCACGCCGTACTCGCCGGACCGCACCAGCACCGTCACGCACGTCTACGACACCCCGGGCGACTACACCGTGTTCGTCGAGGTCGCAGACGACAGCGAAGCCTCCAACTCGGTCACGGTCGACGTCACCATCGAAGACGGCATCCCGGTCGTGAACACGTTCTCCATCGACCAGACCCTGGACGAGGGCGACACCGGCACGCTCACCATCGATGCCGAGGGCGACAGCCTCGCGTTCGACTACGTCTACGGCGACGGAGACAGCACCACCACCCCGAACAGCAGCACGACGCACGTGTGGCGCGACGAGGGCGACTTCGACGCCTCCATCACGGCCACCGACGCAGATGGCGACATGGTCACGGTCACCGGCACCGTCACGGTCAGCAACGTCGCGCCCACCATCCAGTCCACGAGCGTCTCCGGGACCGGATTCGAGGGCACGACCGACACCTTCACCGTCTCGGCCACCGACCCCGGGCTCGACGACGTCCTCACCTACACCTGGGACTTCGGCGACGGCTCGAGCCCCACGGTCACCACCAGCACCTCGGTCTCGCACACCTGGGGCGACGACGGCGACTACACCGTGACCGTTCAGGTGAACGACGGGGATGGCGGAAGCGACCTCACCACGCTCATGCGGACCATCGTGAACGACGACCCCGGCGTCGAGGGCACCAGCGTCGACGGCACCGAGCTCGAGGGCAGCACGCTCACCTTCGACGTGGCGGCCTTCGACGTCGACCCGCTGGAGTACACCTGGGACTTCGGCGACGGAACCACGGTCGGTCCGTCGTCGGATTCCAGCGCCACGCATGCCTACGGCGACGACGGCCCCTACTCGGTCACCGTCACGGTCACCGACGATGATGGCGGCAGCACGGTCGTCGGGTTCACCCAGGACATCGGAAACGTCGCGCCCAGTGTCGATGCCGGCTCGGACTCGAGTGGCGTCGTGGGTTCGGCGGTGTCGTTCTCCGGGTCGTTCACCGACCCCGGCTTCGACGACACGCACACGGTGGAGTGGAGCTTCGGCGACGGCGACACCGCCAGCACGCTCGACACCACCCACACCTACAGCGCACCCGGGCGGTACACCGCAACCCTCACGGTGACCGACGACGATGGGGGAGTCGACTCCGACACCATCGACGTCATCGTCAGTGCGGCCCTGCAGGCGTGCGACCTCGTCATCAGCGAGATCCAGGCCAACCCGGTGGGGTCCGACTCGAACTTCGAGTGGATGGAGATCCACAACCCCGGCGCCGATCCGGTCGAGCTGGACGGGCTCGTCCTGGCCGATGCCACGAATGCGACCGTGCTGGACGCGTTCTCGCTCGAGGCGGGGGGCTTTGCGACCGTGTGTGCCGGCGAGCTCGCGGCTCCGAGCTGCGACGTCTTCCTGGGTCCGGTCACCCTGAACAACGGGGGCGACAGCCTGGTGCTGTCCGCTGCCGACGGCAATCCGGTCTCGGTCGTCGAGTACGGAGGCGTGTCCGAAGGCGAGGCCATCGCGAACATCTGCCTGCTCTGCGAGGTCGACGGCGGAGCGACGGGCCCGTTCGACAACCCGCCCAACGACCCTGCGTACGGGCCCGGGGGCAACGGCACGCCCGGCTTCGGCTCGGACGACCTCGATGGCGATGGCGACAGTGTCTGCGACCTCGACTGCGACGACACCGATCCCAACCAGGGTGGGGGTCTCGAGGAGGTCTGCGACGGCCAGGACAACGACTGCGACCTGGAGACCGACGAGGGCTTCGACTTCGACTTCGACGGCGTTCCGACCTGCTTCGACATCTGCCCGGATGGCGACGACAACCTGGACTCCGACGGCGACGGCACGCCGAACAAGTGCGACGACTGTCCGTTCGACGGAGATCCCGGTGACGACGACGGCGATGGCGTCTGCGACATCGACGACCTGTGTCCGGGCTTCGACGACAGCATCGACAGCGACGGAGACGGAGTTCCGAACGCCTGTGATGTGTGTCCGCTGGCCGCCGCCGACGACACCGATGGGGATGGCGTGTGCGACGACGTCGACGCGTGCCCGGGCTTCGACGACGCCGAGGACACCGACGGGGATGGCGTCGCCGACGGGTGTGATGCCTGCCCGAACAGTGCGACCGGAGACTCCGACGACGACACCGTGTGCGACGACGTGGACATCTGCCCGGGCGGCAACGACCTCAACGATGGCGACGGTGACGGCGTCCCGGACTTCTGTGACGACTGCCCCCTCGACAACCCCGACGACACCGATGGCGATGGGGTGTGCGACTCCGTCGAGGACTGTCCCGGCGGCGACGACTCGGCCGACGCGGATGGGGATGGGGTCTGCGACTTCCTCGACCCGTGCCCGGTGGACAACCCCGACGACAGCGATGGAGACGGGGTCTGCGACTCCGAGGACATCTGCCCGGACGGGAACGACGCCGCCGACAACGACGACGACGGCGTGCCGAACGCGTGCGACATCTGCCCCGACTCGGCGACCGACGACTCCGATGGCGACACGGTGTGCGACGACCTCGACGTCTGCCCGGACTTCGACGATCTGGAGGACGGCGATGGCGATGGCGTGCCGGACGGCTGCGATGTCTGTCCGGACGACAACCCCGACGACACCGATGGGGACGGCGTGTGCGACTCCGAGGACGTCTGCGCGGGTGGAAACGACGCCAACGACACCGATGGGGACGATGTCCCGGACTTCTGCGACGTCTGCCCCGAGGATTCGCCGGACGACACCGACGGCGACGGCGTGTGCGACTCCGACGACATCTGCCCGGATGGGGACGACACGGTCGATTCCGACGGCGACGGCGTGCCCGATGCGTGCGACATCTGCCCCGACGACGCGGCGGACGACAGCGACGACGACACGGTCTGCGACTCCGACGACGTCTGCCCGGACGGCGACGATCTGACGGACACCGATGGAGACCTGGTTCCGGACGACTGCGACGTCTGTCCCTTCGACGCCCTCGACACCTGCCTCGACCCTATCGACACGGGTGACACCGGTGACACCGGACGCATCGAGACCGGGGACACGGCGGTGATCGAGACCGGCGACACCGGGCTCGTCCCCACGGGAGACACGGGAGACACCGGTGCCGACGCCGACACGGACACCGACACCGACAGCGACACGGATACCGATACGGACTCCGACAGCGATGCGGATGCGGACACAGACAGCGACACCGATGCCGACAGCGACGCGGACACGGACGCCGACACCGATGCGGATACCGATGCCGACACCGATGTGGACGTGGATGTGGACGTCGACACGGACACCGATCCCGACGGCTTCGACCGGGATGGAGACGGCTTCACGGTGGCGGACGGAGACTGCGACGACGATGCAGCCGATGTGAACCCCAACGCCGAGGAGATCCCGGGCGACGGCATCGACAACAACTGCGACGGCGACGAAGAGGGCTCGGGCTGTGGTGGGTGCGGCGAAGACGGTGGGGGCTGCAGCACGCAGAACGCGCCGGTCGGTGGGGTGTTCCTCCTCACCCTGGTCGGAATGCTGCTCCGCCGCCGTCAGAGCGCCTGAGCGCCCGGTGGCGGAGGGGCTTCAGTCGAGCCCGAGCTCCTTCTTGAAGTAGAGGTACTCTAGGGCCAGTCTCAGCGCGGCCTGCTCTTGGTTCGCCACGCCCCCGTGACCCCCCTCGATGTTCTCCCAGTAGTAGAACGGCACGTCGAGGGACGCGAGGGCAGCGGCCATCTTGCGGGCGTGTCCGGGGTGCACGCGGTCGTCGCGGGTCGAGGTGTAGAAGAGCACGCGCGGGTAGTCGGCGTCCGCATCCAGGTGGTGGTACGGGCTGTAGGAGGCGAGGGTCTTCCGCTCTTCGGGAACGTCCGGGTCGCCGTACTCGCCCATCCACGACGCGCCCGCGAGCAGCTCGTGGTAGTGCAGCATGTCCAGCAGTGGCACGCCGATGTCGATGGCGCGGTACAGGTCCGGCCGCTGGGTCAGCACCACCCCCATGAGCAACCCGCCGTTGGAGCGCCCGATGGCCCCGAGCTGCTCGGGTGTGGTCACGCCGTCCTCCACCAGGGCTTCGCCAATCGCGAAGAAGTCCTCGTAGGCGCGCTGCCGGTCGTGCTTCAGCGCCGCCTGGTGCCACTCGGGCCCGTATTCGCCGCCTCCCCGGATGTTCGACAACACCAGGGCCCCGCCGTCCCGGACCCACAAGCGGCCTGCGAACGCGCCGTGCTGGGGTCGGGCGCCGTCTCGGAAGTACGTCGGGAGGATGGAGGCCGTGAACCCGCCGTAGCCGTACTGGATGGTCGGAGCCGGCCCGCCCTCCAGGACGTCCGCGCGGGCCATCAGGAAGTAGGGGACCCGCGTGCCGTCCGCGCTCGTCGCGAAGCGCTGCTCCACCGTGATGTCCGACGCATCGAAGAAGCTCGGTAGGGATTCCAGCTCGTGAACCCCGCCCTTCTTGTCGACGTGGAACAGGGTGACCGGCTGGGTCAGGCTCTCGAAGGTGACCAGGACGTCGTCGCGGTCGTCGGTCGAGCCCACGAGCGCCACCTGGCCGTTGTCCGGCAGCTCGATGCGCCTCTTCGTCCAGTCGCGGCCCTTCGGCTTCATCGCCCACAGCTCGCCGACGACATCCGACAGCGTCTGCACGAAGATCTGCTTCTTCGCGATGGCGACCCGCTCGATGCTCTGGCCCTCGCCCGGGGTCAGCAGGCTGCGCGCTTCGTCGCCGTCGGGGTCGTACAGCACCAGCGACCCACTCGCGAACGTCTCGCCCCCGTGCTCCCAGGATTCCTGCGGCTGGATCAGCACTTCGTCGCCGAACAGGCCCCAGACCCACGTGCGCGCGGGGAAGGGGAGCCGCACCGCCTCACCGTCCACGAGGCGGTACAGGTCGCGCTCGTAGAACGTGCGGTCGCGGGACAGGAAGGTCATCGCGTTCTTGCGGTGGCGCATCACGAACCCGCTCGCCGACACGTCCGTGGTCTCGCCCTCGAACAACGTCTCGGCGTCCGACAGGGGCTGTCCGCGCGTCCAGCGCTGCACGACACGGGGGTAGCCCGAGTCCGTGAGCGAGCCCTCGCCGAGGTCCGTTCCGACCAGCAACGTGTCCTCGTCGACCATCTGGACGTCGTGCTTGGCCTCTTCGAGCGCGAAGCCACCGTCCGCTGCGGACACGAAGGCCTTCGTCGCGCGGTCGAACTCGCGGATCACCGACGCATCGGAGCCCCCGCGTGACAGGTCGACCAGGCATCGCTCGCTCTTCGGAGCGCAGTGTGCGCCGTGCCACACCCAGTTCTCGCCTTCGGACTCCGCCAGCGCGTCCAGGTCGAGCAGCACGTCCCACTCCGGTGAGCCGTCCAGATAGGCGTCCAGCGGCGTCCGACGCCAGATCCCACGAACGTGTTCGGGAGACCGCCAGAAGTTGTACAGGTGGTCACCCCGGATCGGCCCCGTGGCCAGGCGCGCATCGGAGGTCAGCACCTCGAGGGCCTGGTCCTGCATCTGCTGAAACCGCGGGTCGGCCTCCATCTCGGCCATCGTGGCGGCGTTCCAGGCCTTCACCTGCTCCAGGGGCTCGTCGCCCAGCACGTCCTCGAGCCACAGGTGCGGGTCGTCGCCATCCGCACGCGGCAGCACCACCGCAACCTCGTCCTCGGTCTCGTCCATGTCCTCGGGCTCCTCGGCAGCTTCGGCATCCAGAGCGGCCGTCAACACGGGGCTCGTCAGCATCAACGTCGCGATCGACACGGTCCACACGGGATCCTCCAGATCTGGAACGCCCTGTATCTACTCCGCGTCGGGGTGTGGCGCGCTCGTCATCTCGCCTTCCATCCGCGGTCTCGCAGGCGTAACGGCGGATCGTCGTGGGGGTCGCGCCCCTTGCCCGGCTTGTCCTCGGTCTCGCGCCGGGGAATGCCGTCCACCGGGGTGCCTTCGGGAACCACCACGATCCACTCCGTCGGGTTCGCGTCGTCGATGGTGAGCCACCCCCCGAGGGACTCCGCACGTGCGCGCCAGCGTCGGGCCAGCTGGCGTCGCTCGAAGTCCGCCAGGGTGCGCGAAGGGTAGGGGCCGTAGACCTTCAGGCGCACGCTCGCGACCTGGAACTGGTAGCCCCCCGCCCGGAGCCGCCGGGGTTCGCTCACGTAGAAGATGAACTCTTTCAGTGCCGCCATGGCATGAACATATGTTCAGTGCCCGAATTCATCAACCGTCCGCGGCTCGGTTCCCTCATGTGGATTCCAGGGGCCTTCGAAGAACGAGGATGTCCCGATGGATCGACTCGCTCATCCGGTGCGCCGGCGAGAGGTCGAGGGCGATCAGGCCGCAGTCCTCGAAGGGCTTCGCGAGCACCTCACGGCGCGGTTGGAAGCGGTTGAACACCAGCGCCATCGCGCCTCCCGGTTCCAGGGCATCGGCCCAGGACGGCGCGCAGGCGGCCAGGACGTCTTCGGGACTGCGACGCCCGGCGCCCGTGTGCTGGATCCCGTATGGCAGGTCGGTGACGACCAGTGGAAAGCGCTGCCCCTGAACGAGGGGCGTGAGCTCGCGGCTGTCGCCCGTCACGAGCCGGATCCGCACGTCCGCAGTCGGGAAGCGGTACTCGAGGAACCGCCCGACGCCGCGCTTGTTCTTCTTGACCACCGACCCGCGGTGTTCCGTGTGTTTGATGCGCTGCAGCTGGGTCTGGCGCTTCATGTGACGCTGGAGGTCTGCGAGCGCCTTGCCGTCGAGCTCCACGCCCACGGCATCGATGCCCATCCGGGCGGCCCAGAGCAAGGTGGTTCCGCGCCCGGCCATCGGGTCGAGCAGGGTGGTGGGGTGCTCGAGCTGACAGGCAGCGATGGCCAGGTGAATGGCGAGCTGGGTGACGGTCTCGTGGGTCTTTCCGCGGTAGCGGGCCTCGAGCAGCTCGGCGGGCAGGCGCCATTCCGGATCGACGTCGAGGGGACGGAGCGCGTCGTCCTGCGCTTCGAACACGCCCTGCACGAACGACAGGCGGACCAGCTCCTGTGCGCGATCGACGGGGGCGTCGACCACGAGCCAGGTGAGCGTGGGCGTGGCTTCGACGGTGGCGGAGAGCCCCGTGCAGGCGAGCAGCTCGGCCTGGGCGACGTCGAGCAGGTCTGCGAAATAGGCGCCGCGGGCGCGGGGATCGACGAGGAGCTTGAGCATGGGGCGGGACTATGCGCTCGGGTCGGGGTCGTCGCGTCGGAGGATCCGCTGAGCGCGGATGCCTCGACCAGGCCATCTCAGCCGCCGTGTTCGAGGGAACCGCAGAGCGCCGATGCCCCGAATGGGCCATGTGCGTCGCCGTTTTCGAGCATCGTCTCGAGCGTCTGGATCTCCGTGCAGATCGGAGTCGCGAGATGCTGACATCCGGTGTCAGCATCTCCGGACGCCAATTCGATCGAGAAATACGCCTGTCTATACCTGCAGTTTCGAGCGCCCGCCCTCGTCGCGCGACAGCACGACACCAACTGAAGCGATGATTCTGCTGACGCAGAACGACCCGTAGAAGACGGACCCCAGCGAAGCGGTCCGGCTGCGGAGTGGTCGTCCGCAGGGAACCCTCGCTTGCGAGGGATGACCGGACAGTCTCTCGACCCTTCGCCCCTGCAGGCAGCCGTCTCCCGTCGGCCCTGGCCAGCACCTCGTCTTCAGACCGCCCGGCCAGGACGTCGTCTCCGAGCGTCGTTTCGAGGAGGTCGGGATCTCCGTGCAGATCGGAGTCGGGAATTGCTGACATCCGGTGTCAGCATCTCCGAACCCCGATTCGATCGAGTGACACCGCTGTCTACGTCTGCGGTTTCGGGCGTTGCGGAGAGAGCGCTTCGCCGCCGCGAGACGGGCAGATCGCTATGGCGCGCAGGGACCGCCGCCGCAGCCCTTGTTTCCGAGGGCCTCCGCCTGGACGGGGCGGGCGGTCACGGTACCGGCGCGGATGACGGCGGGGGCGTCGAGGCGCGAGACATGGACGTGGGCGATCTGCACGGCCGAGTCGGATGCAGGCCCATCGGCGTCACTCTCCGCACGACGGTCCGGTGCACCTGTCCACACCGTTCGCACAACCGAACCTCGAGCGATGGGTGCGCTCGTTCCCTCCGTACCTGCTGACAGCTCGACGCGGTCCCCCACACCGACATCCCCTTCGATCCGGGCGGCGATCAAGGGGTCGGCGAACGGGTGGTCCGAGGAACTCCCCGTGACCACGAGGGATCGGGAACCCAGCTCGATCGGCGTCCTGAACGTCACCCACGACAGACAGCCCCCGACCGACCCCACCCCACTCAAGGTGGGGTTCACGGCCAGCGCCATCCCGGTGTTGCCGTCGTAGACCTGAAGAGTCTGTCCTGTCCATGACGGGTCGCCTGGCCAGCAGCGGCCTTCGTGCACGTTCGGGCTGAACTCCAGACGTTCGTGGAACGGAGGGGTGTACGCGACGCTCTCGTGGAACTGGGCTGCCGCCCCCAGTGAGCGCTCGAACCGCACAGTCATGGCCGTCTGTGTGGCGACCAGGATCTCGAGTGGATGCGGCACTCCGTCCACCTCGACTGCGCCCAGCCCGACCTGCTGCAACAACAGCGGCGCCCTCATGATGCGGAGCGGACCGTCCAACCGAGCCAGTCGAACGTGTTCCTGCAAGGGGCCGTTCCAGCCGTCGGGGTCGATGATCGACACGGTCGCGCGATCCCCTTCGATGGCCGTGATCCGCTGCACGCCGTGGTCCCACCCCACCGCGTCGTACGAGTAGATCTGGACCACGTCGCCCACCTCGAAGCTCCGGTCCAGAGGGTCGAGCGTGAAGGTCCACTCGCTCGGGGTCTCGATCGGCGAGGGTTTCGGTTCACTGGGGAGCACGAGACCGCTTCCGCTCGCGAACCAGGGGCCCAGAGTCGCGCCGCCGACCAGCCCGAGCGTCAGCAGAGTCGCGGCCGCGAGCGCCCAACCAGACCACGTCGAGCGACCGGGGGGCGCCTCGGGCTCGGGGCAGACGGCATCGATCCGGTCCTCGGGCAGCGAAACGGCGGCGAACGCGTCCCGGATGCGGGCATCGACCGCGTCGAAGTCCTCGTGATCTTCGGGGTCCGTGGGGCTCATCCGGCCTCCTCGACGGGGATCTCGGTGTGGGTGGTCAACCAGGTGCGCAGCTTCTTCCGGCCGCGATGGATCAGCGAGAGCACCGTGTTCTTCGGGCGGTCGGTGCGCTCGGCGATCTCGGGGGTGGTCCAGCCCTCGACCAGGAACAGGTACAGGGCTTCCCGCTCGGCCGGGCGCAGGGTCATCAGGCCTTCCCAGACGGCATCGGCCTCGATCAGTCGATCGACCGCCGGGGCGACGGCCATCTCGGCGTCGACCAGCTCCAGCGGGCGTGCCGTGCGCCGACGGTGACGGTCGATCCATCGGGTGCGGATGGCCCGGAACAGGTAGGCCGGCTCGAGGGGGCCTCGGGCCTGGAGCACCGCGGCCCAGGCGTCCTGGAGCACCTCCTCGGCTTCGTGCAGATCCCCGGTGAGCGCGATGGCGTAGCGCAGACAGCGGTGGGGCAGGTCGGGATCGAACGCGGGCATCTCGCTCCGGTGGCTTCGATCCCTCACACGCAGCAGCCCCCGGTGGGATTGCACGGCGGGGAGGGAATTCCGCGGTAGGCTCGCTCCACTGGAGGTCCGATGTCCGAGATGCCCACGGCAGACGCACCGAACGACGCATGGTCGGTGTTCGCCGACGCCCTGCAGACCGCGGGGGATCCGAGAGGAGAGCTGATTGCACTGTCGATCGCGGGCGACGAGGCTGCACGGGATGCCTACATCGACGAACACGCCGACGCGCTGCTCGGACCCCTGGACGCCTGGCGCGAACAGCTGACCGTCGACTGGACCCACTGCCTGGCCACGCGGGTAGCGATCTCGACCAACGGGCCGAATGCGCCAGGAACGACCCTCGACGCGGTGAAGGCGGTGATCGAGGCGCCGTTGACGGGCATGGAGTCCTTGTCGCTCGCGGTGGAGACGCCGCGCACAGAACCCGTCGATGTCGGGGACGCCGTCGCCTGGCTGGCCGAGAACCTGCCGGACTCCTGTCCACACGTGGAGCTCGTGGATGCGCGTGCGAAGGCCTCCACCACGGTGGTCTCGGCGGACTACGACCCCGGCCCGAACCTGGTGGAGCTCGGCGAGCTGGCACCGTTCTGGAAGCGCGAGAGCCTGCGGGCGTTCACGCTCCACTGCGCGGATCTGGGGCAGGTGCAGTTCGGGGAGATCGCCTCGGAACACCTCGAACAGCTGGCGATCTATGGCCTTCGCTGGCCCAACTGGGGGGACTTCGACCAGGTCGTGCAGTCCATCTCGCTCCCAGCCCTGAAGCGCCTCGCGCTGCGCCTGCCCCAGACCATCGTGTACAGCTGGCCCACCAACGACGGCGCCTACGTGGCGTCGGAGCGGTACGAAGAGGAGAGCGAGTGGCACGATGCGGGGGTGGACGGCTGGGCCGACGCGCCCGACTGGCAGGCCGATCTGCCCGTCCTGCTCGGGCGGGTCGCGGGGACTCCTCTCGAACACCTCGCGCTGACGGGCTTCCTCAGCGGTCGAGCCGTGTTGGACGCGCTGGTGGCGAGCGGGATCCTGTCGCAGCTCCGCGTGCTCGATCTGTCCGGCGGAGATGTGCGCGACGCCGATGTGACGGGGATCCTGGAGAACCGGAAGGCGTTCGCGGGGCTCGAGGTCTTCGACCTGTCCGACACCCTCATCCGCGCCGTGCATCGCCTCGACGGGCTGGGTCCGGAGATCCGCCACAGCACGGGGTCTGGGACGAGGTACGCGTTCTCGGTGGGGATGGAGTGAGCGCTCAGAAGTCGAGCGTGCCGTCGATGTGCGCGCTGGGGTCGGATGCGCCGCCATCGCCATGGCAGCCCGCGCAGTTCGAGCTGGCGGGATGCGGAGCGGGTGGGGGATTGCCGTGGCAGGCCCCGCACGCGCTGAAGGTGCCGTCGACCACCGTCCAGTCCGGGGTGATGGCGGTGCCGCCCGGGATCGACGCGCCGTGGCAGTACGTGGTGCAGGTGGCGGTCGCGGGGTCGTAGGTGGCGTCGACGCCGCTCGCGACGGCGGGCCCGGAGAACACCACCTCGGTGGTGCCGTTCAGGTGGTCGCCGTCGTTCACCCCTGCGGGCACGGGGTGACACGTGGAGCAGGCCACCGAGACGCCGAGCGTCGCGTCCATGTGAGCTTCGTGTGCGCCCACGCCGACGGACGTGGTGTCGGTGTTGCCCGCGTTGTCGACCGGCGGATGGGTCTGGTCGTCGTCGCCGTGGCAGCCGGACGAGCAGCTCGTCGGACCCGCGCCCTCGAGCTGGAGGATGCCGTCGATGTGGGTGGTGACGTCTCCGAGGAGGCCGCCGCCTGCCGTGGGGACATGGCAGGGCTCGCAGCCGTTCGCTTCGGGATGGGGTGCGGGCGGCGGGAAGAGGTGGCAGCTGTCGCAGCCGGTCTGAGTCCCCCGGTCGGCCAGCCAGTCGACTTCGCTGTCGAGGCCGGGCTCGGCCATGGTCCCGCCGTGGCAGTACGACCCGGAGCAGGTGAGGGTGTCGGTGTTCCAGCGGGTCTCGGCGCCATCGGCGTTGGCCAGCGGGCCCCAGGTGGTCTCGGCGGGGATCGGGGTGTCGATATGCCCCTCGGCGTCGACGGTGGCCGGAACCTGGTGGCACTCGGTGCACGCGATGGGGCTCGACAGCGTGGACGCGAAGTGGGCCGCATGTGCCCCGACGCCGCGGTTGGTCCGGTCTTCGAGTCCGCCCAACGCGGTCGGCGGTGCGGGGTTGCCCGTCTCGGGGTTCCCGTGACAGCTCGTGCAGGTGGCCGTGGGCTCTGCGACGTCCGTGGCGCACCCATCGGCGAGAACGCCGGCGGCGAGCGTGCACACGAGCCCGGTGAGCAGGGCGACGGCAGAGGGGAGTCTCGGGTTCATGGCGCGCACGATACCGCGCTCGACAACGCTTCGCCCGTGCGGCATCCTCCGGCGGTGAACTGCCATTCCCCGTCGCTGCTGTCCTCACTCGTGCTCGCTGTCTGCGCGTTCGCCGCGGCACCTGCTGCACCGGCCCTCGCCGGCGAGCTCGACGCCATGGTCGCGGGCGACACCCTGGTCGCGACCTCCAGCAACGACGATCCGGGAACCGGTCCGAAAGAGAACCTGAGCGCTGCCGAGCTGGGGCTTCGGATCCGCGCGAACCTCGAGGAGCTCGACGGTCGGTTCACGGCGCACGTCGACTACCGCGGCCGGTCGCCCATCGCCGGCACCTTCCGCAACGCCCCGCTGCCATTGCTCTACCGGGCCGAGGCCCGCTTCGGCATCGTCGAGGACGTGCTCTTCGTGGGGGTCGGTCGCTCGATCGCGCCCACGCCCGTGTTCCTGCCCTACGACGGGATCAACCTGACCTACAATCGGAAGGGCTGGCGCGCGGGGATCTTCGGTGGGCGCCGTGCGATCAGCACCGGGCGACAGAACCTGGGGTTCGGCCAGTTCCTCCCGGCGGTCGGCGGCTTCGTGGGAGTCGACAAGCAGCGGTGGGGCGCCGACGCCACCGTCGCCTGGTCCCAGGACCTCTACCAGGTCGCCGCGGGGGCCACCGACGAGACCATCGACGACGTCCAGGGCGGGTTGTCGGGCCTGGCACGCTTCTACGCCCGCCCGGCGGACGTGATCTCGTTCGGCGGTCAGGTGTCGCTGCACCAGCAGGCCAAGTACTTCATCGGCCCGACCTGGACCGAGGCCACGGTCGAAGTCGAGGCGCTCGATCTGTTCCACGTGCTCGGCTGGACCAGCCTCGAGCCCACGGACTGGCTGCGCGTCGACCTCGACGGCATCCACCAGAACGTCGCGGTCTACGCGGCCGGGACCCTCGAGGGCGACGACCGCATCGAAGACCTGCAGGAACCCCGGTTCACCGACGTGCGGCTTCGACTCCGGACCGGTCCGCCGAAGATCGGGTGGTTCCGGCCGATGGTGCGCTACCGGGTCCGTCCCGACCGGCGGGAGCTCCGTGTGCAGGCCCGTCTGGACGTCAACGAGCTCGGCGTGCCCGGCCTCTACACCACGTTGCTCGGCGCGTTCGACGACATCTCGGGCGGCAAGCAGGACGTGGGTGGGCGCGACCGCACCTTCGGCTCGGCGGCCGTGGGGTTTCGCGACTTCGGGCTGGACGCCCGGCTCGGAGCCTCCTACGTCGAGCGGGCGGCATCCCCGGTCAGCGGGCGGCGCGTCGATCCGGCCAACCCCGGCCTCCCCAACACGAGTGACGACCTGCAACCGTTCACCCTCGAAGCCGACCCCATCCTGTTCGGACGCTTCTTCTACAGCGGGGGTCGCTGGTTCGGCGGGCTCGACGTCGAGAAGCACCTGACCGAACCCGAGGTGCGCGCCATGCTCCAGCTGGGCGTGCAGGCGAAGGTGGGCTGGTGATGGGCTCCACCGCGCGTTCGATCCTGGAGAGGTCCGTCATCGCGGGGCTGTTGGGCAGTATGCTCGCTCTGGCCTCGCTGGGCGGCGGGGCGTCGGCCGACGAGACCGCGAAGCACGCGCTGCCCCCCGGCATGCGCGACGCCGCGTGTGTGCACTGCCACGAGAGTCCGCATCCCGTGCGCGAGAACGGCGAGACCTTCGGCGACTGCGCGTCGTGTCACGCCACCCAGGCCTGGCGTCCGTCGACCTTCGGGGTGGCCGAGCACGCCTCGCTCGACTTCACGCTGGAAGGCAAGCACGTCGACATCGGATGCCGGCAGTGTCACGCGGGCGGCCAGCTGTCCGGGCTGCCCGACGAGTGTGCCGGCTGTCACATCGACCGGCATCGCGGCATCCTGGGCGAGTCCTGCGTCGACTGCCACAGCATCAACGGCTTCGTGCCGGTCGAGGACTTCGAGCACGGCAAGACCGGCTTCGCGCTGGCGGGCCCCCACGAACAAGCCGCCTGCACGGCGTGCCACCAGGGCGAGAACGGCCTGAAGCTCCGTCAGGGAGCGGGTCCGGCCTGCGAGACCTGTCATGCGGTCGGTCACGGCGACTTCGGCAAGGCCTGCGAGTCCTGCCACAGCCTCGAGAAGGGCAAGGCCTTCGACAAGGTGGTGGGGGCGAAGGTGTTCGATCACCGCATCACGGGCTTCGACCTCGAGCGTCGCCACGCCGCCCAGCGCTGCGGGTCGTGCCACCCCGCGGGCAAGCCCACGCCGGACACCCGCTGCAGCAGCTGCCATCTGTCGCCCCACATGGGCCAGCTCGACTTCCAGTGCCAGGACTGCCACCGCCCCGACCGGTGGAGTCTGCCGCGCTTCGACCACGACCTGACCGGGTGGACGCTCCGCGGCGCGCACTTCACGGCGGCGTGTGCGAGCTGTCACACCAACCAGCGGTGGATCGGGCTCACCACCGAGTGCTGGGACTGCCACGCGGTCGACGCGTCGCGGGCGCCCGGCAACGTCGAAGCCCATCGGTTCGGTCGGACCGATTGCAGCGACTGTCACTCCGCGTGGAGCTGGTCGCTCTGACGCCGCGGACGCGCGGAGGGCCCGGAGTCGACGGTTCCGCAGACCACATCCGACTTCGATGCACCCAGACGGGCGAAATGCGACGCCCCTCTGCGGCGAGTACCCGCGCGCAGGGCCCCGTGCCGGTTCGTTTCGCGCCATGAGGTCGAAATCTCCGAAACAGAAGAGCCCCGACCGGATCAGTTGGCCGGAGCGTACGCCTGGCCCGTGTACGACTCGACCTCGACGCCCGCTTCCGTGAGGAACTTCGTCGGCAGCACGCCCCCCGCGAAGATCAGCACGTAGTCGTTGTCGACCGTCAGGTCGCCGTCCGGGCCCCGCAGCGCGACGTGCTCCTCGGTGATGGCGGTGACGTTGGACTTCGCCAGGAAGGTGACCTTGCCGGACGCGATGGCGGCCTCGATCTTCGCGCGGTTCTTCTTCTTGGCCCGGCTGAACGCGTCCTTTCGGTAGGACAGCGTCACTTCGGCACCGCACTCCGCGAGGCTGGTGGCGGCCTCGAGCGCGCTGTCGCCGCCCCCGACCACCAGGCAGCGGCTGCCCGCGTAGCGCTCGGGTTCGAGCAACCGGTAGACGACCTTGCCGAGCTCTTCGCCGGGAACGCCGAGCTTTCGGGGGGTTCCGCGCCGGCCCATGGCGAGCAGGACCTGCTGGGTGGTGACGACCTCGCTGTCGGGGAGCAACACGTCGAAGCCCCCGTCCTCACGGGCCGAAACGCCGTGGACCCGCGTATTGCTCCGCACGCGCAGGCCGGTCTTGGAGAGGATGTCCTTCCAGATGTCCAGCAGGGCTTCCTTGCGGACCTCGCCCACGCGCACCCGGCCGTACAGCGGCAGATCGACGGGCTTGGTCATGACGAGCTTGTGCCGCGGGTACTGCAGCACGGTGCCGCCGACGGACTCCTGGTCGATGGTGACGAAGTCGATGCCGGCTTCCTTGGCGGCGAGGGAGGCGGCGATACCGGCCGGACCCGCACCGACGATGACGAGCTGGTGGCGGCCCTCGACCCGGGGAGGGAGGTCGCGCTTCAGGGCGTCGACGCACTGCAGGGCCTGGGTCATGGCGTTGTAGATGAGCCCCATTCCGCCGAGCTCGCCGACGACGTAGATGCCGGGGACGTTGGTCTGGAAGTGCTTGTCGACCATGGGGATGTCGACGCCGCGCTTGTCGGAGCCGAGCACCAGGGTGATGGCGTCGACGGGGCAGGCGCGCAAACACTCTCCGTGGCCGATGCAGCTGGTGGGATTGACCACGTGGGCTTTGCCGTCGATCACGGCGAGCACGTCGTTCTCGGGGCACACCGTGACGCAGCTGCCGCTCCCCATGCAGGCGCCCAGATCGATGCGCGGATGAAGGCTGGGAGGGAGTGCGCCGGTGTTCACGGTGTCGGCGAGGTCGCCACGGGCCCGGTTCTCGCGGACGAGGCCGATGAGCACGCCAGCCACGGTCACGACGAGCACCAGCACGATGGCGAGCCCGGCGAAGAGCAGGATGATCTCGAGCGCACCGATCTCCATAGAGCCTCCGGCAGACACGGTTTCGCAGCGACGGTACCACCGTCACGGCCCGCCGGAGAACCTGGTCGTGTCGTCCCCGTGGGAGGGAGTCGGCGCCCGAACCTCCGTCCTCGCACCGTGCCTCAGGTGCAGAGCGTCGCCGCGCACACCGCCACGAAGCGGCCGGGTACCGAGCGCCTCACCCCGTAGGGCTCGAAGGCCCTGAAGGATGCCTTCAGGGAGGTCAGGTCGACGCCCGTGCCCTCGGCCAGCTCTGGGAGACCCTGCAGGGCGTCGGTGTCGCCACTTCCGACGAGCAACCACAGGGCGCCGGCGCGTTCGGAAGGCGACAGTCCGTCGAGAGCCAGCCGGACGCGCTGGCCCTTCATGGCCTGCAATGCCTCCGCAGCCGCGGCGTCGAGCGACGCGACCGGCACGGCCCAGGCCTCGACGTAGTCAGAGGCGTCGACCCCGAGCACGACCAGGAGCAGTGGCTCCTCTCCCTCCGACTCGACCGGATGTCGGTAGGTCTCGGCCAGCCAGTGCAGACCCGCGGAATGCAGGCTCTCGGCGGCGCGCCGTGTGGGGACCGCGTGCATCGCGTCGAGAAAGTCGTCGTGGTCGTCGAACAGGGGCATCGTGGTCTCCCGCGAGATGGCTGCGAGCGTACCCTGGTGACGACGGAGGAACCAGCCGGTGAGGACAGTCGACCGGCAGCGGATGTTCCGCTACCATCCCGCCGGATGTCGAAGCTCCTGCCCTGGCTCTACGGTCTGATCCTCCTGCTGGAGACCATCGGCCTGTCCGTGATCTACGTCGTTGCGCCTCCAGAGCCGAGCGACCCCCTCTCTGTGTGGCTGGGCACCCTGGGGCTGGGCTCGATGATCGTGATGCTGATCTACAGCTTCGCGCGTCGGATCAAGCTGATGCGCAACGTGGCTCGGTTGTCGGTGTGGCTGCACCTGCACATCTTCCTGGGGCTGCAGGGCTTCGTGTTCGTGGTGTTCCACAGCCTGCCGATGTTCACGGGTGCCCGGTTCATGTGGCTCAATCCGGGTGTGCTCAACTTCTGGGCGGTGGTGGTGGTCATCGCCTCGGGGGTGTTCGGGCGGTGGCTCTTCGCCCAGGTTCCCAAGACCCTCGGCGGTCAGCACATGGCGGCGAAGGAGGTCGAAGCGGAGCTCGCGACGCTCCAGAAGGACCAGGGGGTGTCGCTGCCGGCCGAGGTGACCGCGCTGTGGAAGTCGGTTCCGGAGACCCGGTCCATCTTCGGGGTGGTGAAGGCCGACCTCGATCGGCGCACGGCCGCCCGGAAGCTCCGAGCGATGCGGCTCGATCCGGGGGTCTACGCGCTCGCTGCGCGCCGGCTGCAGCTCGAGCGCCACAAGGCCGCGCTCTCGGTCACCCAGCGGGTCTTCCGATGGTGGATTATCCTGCACCGTCCGATCGCCGCGATCCTGTACATCCTCTCGGCGGTCCACCTGCTCCTGGCGTTGATGTTCACCCCGTCCCTCCGGTTCTTCTGACGTGAAGCGCACCACCGCCATCGGCATCGCTCTGCTGGTGTCCTCCGTGGCCATCGGTGGGAGCTGGCGCACCATGCTGTCGCCCGGCGCGCTCCACGTGGCGCACGAATCCCAGGAAGGCAACTGCGACGCCTGCCACTTGTCGTTCGCGGGCATCCCGAACGACAAGTGTCTGGGCTGTCACGAAGGGCTCGCGGCGCGCATCACGGCCGGGAAGGGCTACCACTCCACCCTGGGCGACCAGGAGTGCATCGCCTGTCACCAGGACCACGTGGGCCCGGATGGCAGCCAGACCAAGCCCGAAGCCCTCGAGGCGTTCGACCACGACAAGACCGGCTTCTCGCTGGACGGATCGCACGGTGATGTGGAGTGCGCCACCTGCCACGAGGTCCCGGTCCACGAGATGGAAGGGGTGTGTGGTCAGTGCCACGAAGACGCCCACAGCTCCGCGCTGGGCCCGGCCTGTGAGAGCTGCCACGTTCCACTGGGTTGGGAATCCGAGCTGAAGACCCTGTCGGCCCACCTGCTGTCGATGGAGGGTGAGCACGGCGAACAGCAGTGCTCGGACTGCCATCTGCACGGCGCGAACCTGGCGGTCTCCGGCGACGAAGGCGTGCCCTGCAGCAACTGCCACGAGGACGCGCACGGGGGCACCTCGGCGCCCTGCGACCAATGCCACGAGGTGACGGGCTTCAAGCCGGCGGAGTTCGACCACGGCCCGTGTACGTGCGCATTCCCGGGCAAGCACCAGACCGTCGAGTGCCTGGCGTGCCACGAGGACTTCCAGTTCAGCAACACGCCCATCGTCTGCTCGGGATGCCACGACGACGACCGGCCCCACGACCCCATCGGGGAGTGCAGCGCGTGTCACACGGCCACGAGCTGGACCGACAACCGCTTCGATCACAACAAGCAGGCTTCGTTCAAGATTCAGGGGTCGCACGAGGCGGTGGCCTGCGTGCAGTGTCACGAAGGCGGCCAGTTCCGCGGGGCCCCCACCGCGTGTGCCGGGTGTCACGCCGAGGCCGGGATGGCCGCACACGGCGACTTCAGCAGCTTCGGCGGCTGCGAGGCCTGTCACGAGACCACCCCGCGAACGCTCGACGGAGGCGGGGGATTCCAGGTGTCGACCTTCGATCACGCCGCGGTGACGGGCTTCTCCCTCGAGGGCCGGCACGGCTCGCTCGGCTGTCAGGAGTGCCACGCCGAGAAGGTCGAGGGGTACCCGACGCCGGGCGAGTGAGGGGGTGGCTTAGAACAGTCCGCCCGTGAACAGGTCTTCGAGGTTGCAGTGCTCGGCCTTGAACCGGCCCTGCAGCCGCTCGTCGCCCGGGAAGTCGATCTCGAAGTCGCCGGTCATCTCGACGTTGTTCTCGAAGGCGTCGACCGTGATGGTGCCGCCGTCGGACTCCTCGTCGTCGGACCCGATGAGCTCGTTGTTCGCGAAGCACTCGTCTTCGCAGGACTCCTGGTTGTAGACCTCGCTGAAGTCCAGCGCGCTGAAGGTCATCGAGAACTCGCCTTCGCTGTTCAGGCCCCCGTCGAAGGCGTAGGTGCCGATGTGGTCGTCGTAGGGGTTGAGCGCGATGTTCGCGACCCAGTAGTCGTCGCGGCCGAGGAACTCGTCGCCCACCGAGCCGAGGTCGGTGCATGTGTCGACGCAGTCGGCGACCCGCACGCGCGTGAGCTCCTCGAAGACCTCGCAGCCGTCGGGCATGTCGGAGATCAACAGCACGGTGGTCTCGATGCCGAAGAACTGGATGTTGTCGAAGATGGCGGAGCGCGCACCGTTGGCCGGCGTACCGTCGACCTCGCCGGAGACGCTCGTCGACGAGCAGGCGGTGGACAGGGCGAGTGCGGCGCCGAAGAGGGTCAGGGCAGGGATGCGGGACATGGGTTCCTCCGACCGGGGATGGTGCAGATTACCCAGTCTCGGGTGCGCGCGCTCTTTCGGGTCTCCTGCGTCGCCGATCAGCAGTCGATCAGCAGTCGATCAGCAGTCGTCGAAGGCGCAGGACGGCGGGAAGCCCTCGCAGGCGTCTTCTCCGGACAGCATCAGGTCGAGCTGACAGTCGAGGACCTGCCCGATGTCGCCACACCCCCCGAATCCGAACGACGCGCACAGGTCGGCAGAGGGGTCGAAGATCACGTCCGGGGTGTCCTCACAGGCCACTTCGTAGGGCTCGAAGTCGTTGGTGACGTCGCACACGGCGAGGATGTCGGACTCGAGCATGGCGCTGAAGGGCGTGTCGCCGCGCAGTCCGAGGGCGCTGCTCCACAGGTGGATTCCGCAGTCCTCCAGCGCAGAACACGCGTCGGCACCGGACTGAACGCGGCAGGGATCCGCTGAGAGGGCGTCCTGGCAGGCCTCCCAGTCCGAGACGGTCGCGGTGCAGGTGGGGTCGTGGGGCATCCAGACGTCGGCGCAGGTGCTCGCGTCGAGGGCGTCGAGGCGCACGGGAATGGGCGCGCCACAGGTCTCGAACACGGGCCCCGTGAAGGCGTAGCCATCACACAGACGCCGCTGCTGCTCCGTATCGAGCTCGACCAGCACGTCGCTGGACCGGACCGGGCTGCCGCACGCGATGAGCAGTGCGCATGCCGACGCGATGGATGAAGCACGCATCCGGGACCTCCCGGACCATCGTACCGCTGAATGTCGCCGACTGCGGTGAGGTCATGCGGCCTGTCCGGCGCATCCTTCGCGTTCGGCGCGTTCGGCGGTCAAGGCAGCTCCGGTGTGCTCGACGACCCGGGCGAACAGGCCCTGAACGAACCGGACGAGGATGCCCCGGATGAGGCCCCCGACGGGAACGCCGGCGACGCGCAGGTCTTCTTCGATGACGACCTCGGCCTGGACCTCGACGGCGGTGGTGCCGTCGGGCAGGGCTTCGAAGGTATGCGAACCGCGCAGGTGGGGGCCATCACCGAGGTAGGGGGCGTTCAGGGCCCAGTCGACGCGTCCCCGCTGTTCGTCCCATGCGGACCGGTCGATCCACCGGAACCGGTCGCGGGTGATCAGCGACCGGACGGCACCGGGAAGCCGCGCGACGTCTCCGTGCCAGTCGTGCACCAGGTGTTCGACGGGGCGTCCATCGCGGATCTCGATGCGACGCTCGGTCTCGGTTGCGCTGGCGACACCGGGCAGCCGCATCGCGAACCCGGGGAGGTCGTCACGATGGGCGGCGAGGACGTCGCTTGGATGGCCGTTCACGATGTAGCGGTGAGAGAGCATGGATGGGTTCCCTGTTCAAAGCCTGTTCAGACTATGAACACCTTAGGTCGGAATGTCTCGACGGTCAAGTGAACGGTGCCCCCGAACTGCGCGGATTCGACCAGTCCTCCAACAGTTCTCAACACCCGCTGCGCACATCGACTGCAGTTCGCTGGAGGACGCATGGAGACGAGCGCGCTGGGTGTAGATGGTACGGGCGAGGGGGTGCTTCGGATCGCATTCGTGGCGTTCCTGCTCTCGTTCGTGGTGATGGAGTGGCTCTGGGGCCGCACCCGGGGCCGACAGCTGTACGAGCGGAACGAGACGCTCGGGACCCTGGGCGTGATGCTCGGAGGCCGGATCTCGCGGGCGCTCGCGTTGCCGTTCCAGCTGGCGCTCTACGCCGCCGTGGCGCCCTGGGCGGTGTTCGAGCTCCCCAGCGGCCCCCTCGCCACCCCGCTGGTGTTCGTCGCCGCCATCGTCGCGTTCGATTTCGTGTACTACTGGCACCATCGCTTCTCCCACACGGTGCCGCTGCTGTGGGCGCTGCATCAGACGCACCACTCGGCGGAGCGCATCAACCTGCTGGCTGCGGCGCGCCTGAACTGGCTGGGGCCGTGGGTGCTCCAGCCCCTGCTCACGCTCCCGCTCGTGTTCCTCGGATTCCCGCCCGAGGCGGTCGTGCTGGCTGCGGCTCTGGACCTGGTCTTCCAGTTCTTCCTGCACACCGAGCTCGTGGGGTCGATTCCGGGGCTCGAGGGCTGGGTCAACACCCCGCGGGCGCATCGCGTGCACCACGCCACGAATCCCACCTGTCTGGACCGGAACTTCGGCGGGATGTCGATGGTGTGGGATCGACTGTTCGGGACCTGGGCCGAGCCACCCGCGGAACCGCTGACCTATGGCCTGACGACCGGCCCGGTGGGGAACAACCCGCTGTGGATCGTGTTCGGAGGCGTGGTCTCGTGGATGGGAACCCGCTCTTCGATCTTCGACGGTGCACCGCTCGGGGCCGGAGGCGGGCCGGCCGAATACACGAACGAGCATGATCGTCAGCCTCTTCGCCTCGTGGTTCGCGAGCGCACATGCGTCCATCACGGACGGACGCCTGGACAACCCCATCGTGCCGACCGCTCAGCGGGTGGAGCTCGCGTTGGACCCCGCCAGCACGAGCTACTCGGGCCGGGTGGTGATCGCGCTCGAGGTCGCGGAGGACGCCGACCACCTGACGCTGCACAGTGAAGACCTGGACATCCGGTCCATCACGGTGGCGCCCATCAAGCGGGGAAAGACGAAGAAGGCGAAGGACGCGGCGTTCACGGTCTCGGCCACGACGGTGGAGGTCCGCCCGAAGAAGGGGTTCCGGTCGGGTGCGGCGACGCTGACGATCGACTTCGACGGGGACATCCGGACGGACACCTCGGGGCTGTACGTCAGCCGTCATCAGGACGTGCCGTACCTGTCCACCCAATTCGAGGCCGACGATGCCCGCACGGCGTTTCCCTGCTTCGACGAGCCGGCGTTCAAGATCCCGTGGACGGTCCAGATCACCGCCCCCGACGACCAGACCGTGCTGGCGAACATGCCGGTGGCCTCGCGGCTCGAGACGGAAGGCGGGGCGACGTACGTGCACGAGACGAGCCCGCCCCTGCCCAGCTACCTCGTGGCGTTCGCGGTGGGGCCCTGGGATTCCACCGAGGTGACGGGCGTGTCGGTGCCCATCACCGTGTACAGCCCGGCGGGGACGGCTCCTTCGACTGCTGAGGTCGTGCGCCAGATCCCCGAGCACCTGACGATGCTCGAGGAGTGGTTCGGGCGGGACGTTCCCTACCCGAAGATGGACTTCGTGGTGGTGCCGGACTTCGCCTACGGCGGGATGGAGAACCCGGGGTTGATCGTCCTCAGTCGCTGGCTCCTGGAAGACCCCGACGCCCCCGATCCCCAGTCGGTTCCGCGCATCGCCGAGGTGGTGGGCCACGAGCTGGCGCACCAGTGGTTCGGGAACCACGTGACGCCGGCCTGGTGGGACGACCTGTGGCTCAACGAGTCGTTCGCGAGCTGGATGGGCCTGAAGTCGCGCGAAGCGGTGATGCCGGGCCACCCCGCGACGCTCGAGCGGGTTCAGCGGACGTACAGCGCCATCCGCGCAGACGGACGGGAGACGATGCGGCCGCTCCGCACCGACGTCGACCCGTCGAACGTGTTCGCATCGGCGAACTTCCTGGCGTATCCGAAGGGGCAGGCGATCCTGTCCAGCACCGAGCGGTGGATCGGGACGGACGCGTTCCAGGCTGGCCTGCGGGAGTACATGGACGCCCACGCGGACGCGAACGCGACGGCGGCGGATCTGTTCGAAGCGCTGTCGACGGACGACGGGAATGGCATGGGAACCGATGTGGGCGCGATGTTGGCGCCGTATCTGGACCGTCCCGGCGCGCCGCTGCTGACGTTCTCGCGGACCGAGTCCGGCTTCGACGTCCGCCAGACGCGCTACGCGGCCCTGGGTGCGGCGCTGGAGCCGTTGGAGGCCGGTGAGGAGTGGACCATCCCGCTGGTGGTGCGCACGCCGGACGGCACCGAGCGCGCATGGATGGAGGATGCGTCGGCGTCCATCGAGGTCGGCGACGTGGCGTGGATGCTGCCGGTCTCCGACGGGGTGGGGTATTTCGCCTGGACGTTCGAAGACCGGGACGACCTGGCTGCGCTGATCGACGCGTTTCCCTATCTGTCGCCGGCCGAGCAGGTCGCGGTGGTGTCGAACCTCCGCACGCTGGTGACGGGTGGAGTGCTCGAAGCGGGAGAGGTGCTGGAGATCTACGGTGCCGTCGAGCCGGATTCGAATGTGGTCGTCCGGGAGTCCGTGCTGGCGGGGCTGTCGGCGCTCGAAGGCTCGGTCCCCCCCGAGCTGGAGGAGGCCTACGGTGCCTGGCTGCTCGAGACGCTCGGCCCGTGGCTCGACGAATTGGGCCTCGAGGCGGATGGTGGCGCGGAGGAGGCCGGCGTGCTGGAGCTGCGCCGGGACCTCGTCGCGCTGCTCGGAGACCACGGCGACCCCCGCGTCGAAGCCCACTGGGAAGCGATGGCCGAAGCGCTGTTGGACGACCCCGACAGCGTAGACCGCCGGATTGCGGGGGCAGCGCTGTCGCGGGTGGCGGAAGACCGGGATCGGGCGTTCCAGGACGACATGCTCGCGCGGTTCGAGGCGGCCGACGACCCCCGCATGCAGTCGATCTGGCTGTCGGCGTTCGCGCACGTCGAGACCGAAGAGGCCGAGCAGGCGGCGCTCACCTGGGCCATCGAGAGCGCGGACAACGCCGGACAGCTGTTCACCGTGGTGGGTGGGGTGTTCGACGACGAGGAGGACTCCGAGGCCCAGCTGGACTGGCTGATCGCCCATCACGACGCCGTGACCGCCCTCGTACCGTCCCAGTTCCACGGGCGCTTCGTGGGCTGGGGTGTGGGGTGCGACGAAGCGCTGCTGGAACGGTCGAAGGCGTTCTACCTGGCCCCCGAGCGCACCTCTCCCCAGGCCGAACGCATCGCCAACGAGACGGCGGAATCCGTGCGGGCCTGCACCCTGGCGCGCGAACACCACGCTCCGAGCCTGCGCCGCGTGCTGGTGCCGTAGGCCCGTGCCGAACGGGGGATTCGCGGTGCGCTCGAGGAGGCCGGGCCACACAGGGGACTTGACATGCCAAGGGTTTTGACGTAGACTTCTACTGTTGGGCCGTCCTCCAGGACGTCTCGTTGCGATTCCGCCCCGGTCTGAAGAACCTGGTCGCGTCGAATCCACGAACCCGAGAAGCGCTGGCCCGCTGAAGACGAACCGCCGAAGCAGACGCTTCCAGGCGTGCGTTCGTCGATTCACCCGTACCCAGGAGACCTGATGTTGGAGTTGCCCACCACCCTTCCCGAGCTCGAGACCATGGACCCCGAGGAACGCATGTTCGTTCACGCCGAACGCCCCAAGTGGGGAATCGGACTGTGGGTGCGTGAGGAGCGGACGCGCCGTCGCGTCCGATTCGAAGACGGGGAGATGCGGGCCTTCAAGAAGGGCTTCTACCACCTGCTCAAGCCCGTCGACCCCGAGCGGGAGGACCTCGACGAGGTGTTCGACGCACTCGCGGACGAGCACGAGCAGGTCCTGGCCGAGCGAGCAGCGCAGAAGGCCCGGAAAGAGAAGCCGCCCGTGATGTCGTTCGAAGAGCAGCTGATGGTGTTCCGTGCGCTGTACCCGGATGGCTTCCAGGACGAGGCGTTCATCGACGCGAGCCGCGGCACGCCCGGCGACCGGTTCGCCAAGCGCCACGCGGAAGAAGAGCTGCAGATGGCCGCCGACATGCTGAACAAGGAGGCCATGCAGGCCTGCATCGCCGAAGACGACCACCAGGAGATCCTGGACCGCGCGGTGAAGATCCTGTCGCGCACCACGCTCGTCAAGCCGAGCAAGGGCCGCAAGCTGCTCGAGAAGGTGGAGGGCGCCGAGAACGCCAAGACCTTCTCGCTCGCGCTGTACGCGCTGCTGCACGGCAAGAAGCGGTACCGCAAGCGGTTCGGTGCCTGGGTCGACGCGCTGGCCGAGGTGCTGGGTGAGGAGCCCGCCTGGGGCATGGCGTCAGTCTTCCCCGCGCTGCTGCGCCCCACCGAGCACGTCTGCGTCAAGCGTCAGGCGTTCGCGCTCGAGGCCCGCGAGGTCAAGCCGGGCATGCACATCGGCAAGAACGTCAACCGCCGGAGCTACCGTCGGGTGCGCCGGGTCGCCCGGAAGGTCCGCAAGATGCTCGAAGCCGAAGGGATGGCTCCGCGCGATCTGCTGGACGTCCGCCGGTTCATCTGGGACACCCTGCGTCCGAAGGGTCGCAACCTCCTGGACGAGCTCAAGGGCTGAGTCCGACCCTCAGCGGCTGCGCCTGCGCGCCAGTGCCAGCAGCCCGAGCGCCCCTGCGAGCCAGCCCGAAGCGGCGGCCCGTGGGGGCGTCGTGCATCCGCACCCCTTCTCGTCGTCGACGTCACCGCCATCGTTGAACTGGATGCGGTCGCCGGGGCTCTCGTCGATGTCCGGGAACCCGTCGTCGTCGCTGTCGGTGTCGAGGTAGTCCGGCGTTCCGTCTTCGTCGGTGTCGACCGTGCCCTCCGCCAGGGAGAGGTGTCCGTCGTCGTCGTCGTCGTCGTCGGCCAGGTCGTTCACCCCGTCGCCGTCGCTGTCGCCGTTCTCGACCTCGATGGCGTCGACAATGCCGTCTCCGTCGCTGTCTTCGCGGGTGGGGTCGCCCCCGGCATCGAACTCCGTGAGGTCGTCGAGACCATCGCCATCGGTGTCGGGCTGGTTGGGGTTGGAGCCGAAGGCCACCTCGTCTGCGTTCGACAGGCCGTCCCCGTCCCAGTCGTTGCCCTCCTGCCCGTCGCAGTTCTGGTCGATGCCGTCGAAGGGCTCCTCGGTCGCTCCGGGGAACGCGTCGGGGTCGTTGTCGTCGCAGTCGGGCAGGGGCTGGGTGGCAGCGTCGGCTGCAGGCTCGCACACCAGCTCGGGTGGCGTGCCTCCGAACCCGTCGCCGTCGGCGTCCTGGCTGTACCACGCGCGATCGGTCGCGCCCGCCACGGGGTCGCCGTCACAGTCGCGGTCTTCGGGGTCGCACAGCTCGGGCTCGCCGGGGTTGATCTGGGCGTCGGCGTCGTCGCAGTCGGTCGGTGGGCCGTAGCCGGGCGGGGGGAAGCACTCCGAGACGGGGTCGCCGCTCGACATGCTGCCGTACTGATCGCCATCGGCGTCGGGGTACCAGTCCAGGACCGGCTGATCCTCGTCGACCTGGCCGTCGCAGTCGTTGTCGAGGTCGTCGCACTCGTCGAAGAAGAACCCCGGATTGACGTTGGGGTTGGTGTCGTCGCAGTCGCCGGCCGGGCCGTACCCGAAGGGGGGAAAGCAGGCCGTGAGCGAGTCGCCGTCGCTGTCGTCGCCCCACCCGTCGAAGTCGTCGTCCGGGTAGAAGGTCTCGGTGAAGTCGTCCTCGTCGAACATCCCGTCGCAGTCGTTGTCGAGGCCGTCGCAGAAGTCGAACTGCACGCCGGGGTTCACGCCCGCATTGCCATCATCGCAGTCGTTCTCGCAGGACAGCCAGCCGTCGAAGTCCAGGTCGCTCTCGTCGTAGGGGCGGCAGTTGCCGTTCACCCCGTCGCAGACGTCGTCCACGGCGCCTACGAACACGTCGGGATCGGTGTCGTCGCAGTCCAGCGCGATGGGGAATCCATCTCCGTCCGCGTCGACGTCCATCGGCTCGAACAGCCAGGTGGTCTGGGCGAGAGGAGGATCGGGGAACGCGTTGACCATCGAGCCCATGAGGCCGTCGCGCTGGTGGCCGACCGCGACCGTGTTGCCGAACCCGATCACGTCGTTGGTCGAGATCCGGAAGCTGCCGTCGGGGCGGATCGCGACCTGCACGTCGTTGGAACCGCCGGTGCTGAAGTAGCCCACACCCACCCAGCTGACGATGACCTCGGTGCCGGTGTCGACCGCCCAGATGGACCCGCCCGACCCGGGGTTCAGGTCGGTCCAGAAGGGGAGGATGGCGGGTTCGGCGAGCCCCTGGGAGGGCAGGATGTCCCCGCTACAGCAGTAGCTGCTGGGGGACTGGTTGGTGAACAGGACGAGCCCGTTGGTGGAGATCACGACGTTCTCGAAGTCGTACTCGTTGCCGTAGAACACGACCGTGCCGGTCCCCAGGGACGCGAGCGGTTCGGTGCTGTCGTCGAACGTGCTGATGCCGAGCTGCACCGCGCCCGGCTCGTTCGGGACGTCGACCCACGTGTGGACCGGCTCGTCGGCGTCACCCGAGCCCGACTCGGACCAGTTGTAGAACCCGTCGTCGCCCAGCCAGGCGTGGGACGGAGTGGCGAACAGCGAGAGCGTGAGCAGCATCGGACGGCCTCCGACGCGCATTCTACGGAATGGCGACGAGGTCCGCTGACTCAACTGCTGAACCGACTCAGCTGACTCAGCTGAGTGTGCTGCTTCCGCTGGGAGGAGCCAGGGCTCCGGTGCACTGCCAGGTGATGGCCAGGCGGTACAGCTCGTGGGTGCCGGCTGCGCCGAGCTTGCGCCGGAGCTTTGCCTGGTGGGTCTCGATGGTCTTCGGGCTGAGGTGCAGAAGATCCGCCATCTCGGACACGCGTCGGCCATCGGCCATGAGCTGGAACACCTCGAGCTCGCGCGTGGTGAGGGCCCCCATCGGGTCGTCGACCACACCGCCCCCTGCGACCCGCCGGGCCAGCCCGCTCATCACGTGGCGGCTGAGGAACACGTCGCCCGAGAGCACCACATCGATCGCGCTGTAGAGGTCGGTGGAGGTGGTTCGCTTGGACACGAATCCCCGGGCGCCCGCCCGCACGACGCGCTCCGCGAACAGCTTCTCGTCCAGGTCGCTCACCACCAGCACCGGTACCGACGGCATCTGGCCCGTGCACCGCTCGACCTCCGCGAGCCCGGCACCACCCGAGAAATCCAGCCCGAGCAGGAACAGCGAACACTGGGTTCCGAGCTGGATTGCACGTACGTCGAGCGTGTCGGCGCTGTGCACCACCTCCCAGCCCGTCCGGCCCTCCAAGAGGTGCTGTAGACCCAGCCTGTAGATGGGTTGTGGGTCGATGATGCCGACCCGCACAGCGGCGGGATCCCTGGAACTCATCAGACGTACCCCCCCGGTTGTCTGCGTTCATCTGCCACAGACTTGTAGCACAGGGGTGGCACACCTTGCAGTTGACGGCCACGCCACTTCCCCACTCGATAGGGCACATGCCGTTCACGGCGATCGGGGTCTGCAGCGGTGTCGCGGCCCAGGTCCGTCGCTCTGCATGGAAAAGTAATGTGTATTTCCGTGCGGTACGTGCTCGTCGGGACATTCCCGAGGACGAGTCAGGCGTTGCCCCCAGACAACAACAGGGTTCATCCGGATTCTGGGGACCCGATGGTGCGGTACGCTGGAAGCACCTGGGGGGGTAACAAAAATGCGGATTCAAGCCGCCAAGCGTCTCATGACGCTGAAGGTCGTGTACTACGGCCCGGGATTGTCCGGGAAGACCACGAACCTGAAAGCGCTGCACGACGCCATGAACCGGGAGCAGCGCGGTGCGTTGGTCCAGCTCGACACCGAGACCGAGCGGACGCTGTTCTTCGACTATTTTCCAGTGGTTCTCGGCCGCATCGCCGGGTTTCGGGTGAAGGTGGACTTCTTCACCGTGCCCGGCCAGTCGTTCTACACCGCAACGCGCAAGGCGGTCCTCGAAGGGGCCGATGGCGTCGTCTTCGTGGCAGATTCCAGCGCCCGCCGTGAAGACGCCAACCTCCTCTCCCGCGAGGACATGGAGCGCACGCTGGAGTCGATGGGCCGCTCGCTCGACGAGGTGCCACACCTGTACCAGTGGAACAAGCGCGACCTGCCGGACGCCATGCCGGTCGACCAGCTCGAAGCCCTGCTGAACCCCGAAGGAGCGCCGTCGCTGGAGGCCATCGCCTCCGAGGGAACCGGCGTGCTCGAGACCCAGAAGGCCATCCTGTCCTCCGTCGTGTCCGCCATCCAGACGGAGATGCGGAGAACGCGCCGTGCCTGAACTGCTCTCGGGCGACCTCGACAGGGTGTCGCTCGCTTCCATCCTTCAGCTCGTCGAGCTCGAAGGCCACCACGGCCCTGTCCGCATTCCATCGGGTCAGCTCGACTTCATCGACGGATCGTTGGTGCGAGCACGGTTTCTGTCCCTGACCGGGCGGGACGCAGCGGTGGAGTCGCTCGTCCGGGCGCGAGGGCGCTTCGTGGTGGACGAGCAGATGGAGGAGATCGACGGGGAGGCGATGCCTCTGCAGCACCTGATCCTCGACAGCTGCCGAATTCTCGACGACCTGCAGCGGTTCGGGACCCTCGTGCCGGAGCGCCCGAACCGTACGCCCGACCAGCCGGTGCTGGTGCGCTTGCTGCAGCCCGTGCAGGCGGGGTCGGAGGTGACCTTCGCAGCCCTGCTCGCGCAGACCGGGGTCTGCGCGGTCGAAGGCGTCGATGTCATCGTGGATGCGGTCGAGTCCGGCGTCGTCCGTGTGAAGAGCTCGACCCGCTCGGACGATCTGCGCCTCCTCGATGTGCGAGAGGCCTCGGCGGTCGAGCCCATCGAGCAGACCCGTCCGGCCAGCGCACCCCCGGTGCCGCCTGCGGATCGAGCTGCCAGGACGGTCGATCCCGTCGTCGAGATGTCCTTCGACGACCTCGTGTTCTCGGCGCGCCGCTGTGTCCGTGAACGTCGCTACGCCGACGCCGAAGCCGCCCTCGAGCGGGCCTTGTCCATCCGCCCGGACAGCCGCATCGCGCAGCAGAACCTCAAGCGGGTCCGAACGCTCGGCCAGCGTGCCTGACCCGCCCTTCGCCTACCCCCCCAGATCACCCGAAACCAAGAACCCTCGAACTGGAGTCCTTCCATGTCCCGTACCGATCAGATCACCAAGCTCATCAAGTCCCTCTCCAACAACACCCCGGACGTGGAGGGGGCAGCCGTGATCGACAACGACGGCCTGATGATCGCCAGCGCACTCGCGGCGGACCTCGACGAGGACAGCGTGGGTGCCATGGGTGCGGCACTTCTCGGACTCGGTGAGCGGATCACGGGGGAGCTCGGGCGTGGGGACTTCGAGCTCGTCATGATCCGGGGAGACAACGGGTTCGTCATCCTGACCCGCTGCGGCCCGGACGCCGTGCTGGCATGCCTGGCGTCGACCGGCGCCAAGCTGGGCCTGATCTTCCTCGATCTCAAGCGCTCCGCCAAGCAGCTGTCCACACTCCTGAGCTGAGGGGATTTCGATGTCCGAATCGGGACTGTCCGCACAGATCACGCAGCTGCTCACGGCCACGACCATGCTCGGAGGCTACACCTCCGCGACCGTCTGCACCCATGACGGGCTGGTGGTCGCGACGTCGGGCAGTTCCGATGTCGCCGAGCAGACTGCGGCCGTCGTGAGCCTGTTCGACGACGTGCTGGTGCGCGCCACGCGGGACCTCGCGTTCTCGGCGGTCGACGAGGTGACGCTCCTCGACCCCGACAACGACCGGATGGTGATCCGCCCCATCTCGTTGTCGGCCGGGCCACCGTTCTTCCTGGTGGTCCGGGTTCCGCGCAAGGCCAGCTGGCGCCGCAACACCAACCAGCTGCTCAAGCGCCTCATGCCGTTGCTGGAGCCCCTCGCACCCGAGCCCGACGAACCGGACGACGTCCTCGAGGACGCCGAGGATGACGGCTCGGCTGAAGACGCGGTGAACGCATGATGGGGGGCGGCGCCGACACCGAGGCGAAGGGCGACGAGGTGAAGGGTGTGCGCATCGAAGCCTCGGACGAGGAGTGGGCTCTGCTCGCAGCGGAGCTCACCGCCTTCGACCTGACCGACAGCACCGATGACGACGACGACGACGACGACAACGGGATCGGCGATCTGCTCGAGGCGTCCGACGAGGTGGTCCGCGTCAGCCGTCGCATCGCGGGGCAGTACGTCGAGGTGCTCGCGCGCTTCGCCGCCGCTGCGTTCGGCCGGAGCACGACATCGGTCGACCACACCCAGATCCGCTCGGCCATCGATGCCCTCCATCGCCTGGCGAAGGCCTCGGAGGACCACGCCCAGGTGGCGTTGCTCGAAGAGCTCCAGTCTCTGATCGAGCCCGCGACCACGGGCCGGAGGAACAGCCGCTCGCGTCAGGGTGCGCTCATCCGCCTGCGCGAGTGGCTTCCCCGCTTCGCCGACACGCTGGAGCCCCTGGACGGCAAGCGACTGGTGCACCTCGTCGAGTGGGACGCCGAGGCCGCTCCGCTGCTGTCCGAGCTGTCCGAGATCCGCGGAATCGGCCCCAAGCGCCTCCAGCGGCTGTATTCCGCGGGGTTGTTCACGGTCGACAGGGTCGCCGCGGCGAATGCGGAGGACATCGTCGCCGTGACCGGAATCCCCGGCAAGCTGGCGCACTCTGTCGTGGACGTCACCCACACCTGGGCGGTCGAGGAGAGAGAGCGTTGCTACACGGGAATGCTCGAGCGCGTGCATCGCTTGAGACGCATTCTCGGTGCGCTGCCGTCGTCCAACCAGGACGTCGCGGCAGCGGCCGCCCGGGCACTGCTCGAAGTGGAGCGCGCCCTTCAGGATCTGGAACCCGTCGTCGAACGAGGAGACTCATGAGCTGGACCGAGTTGTCGAAGGCTGTCGCCGAGCGGGCCGGCGTGCCCGCGAGCACCACCCATGCGGTCCTGACCGCGTTCGTGGAAGAAGTGCGCGAGCGCGTCGGGAACGGCGAGTCCGTCCTGATCTGGGGGCTCGGGACGTTCGAGCGTCGGTGGATCAGCGGTCGGGTCGTCCGGGGCATCGCCAACCGGCGTCGGATGTGGGTCGGTGGACGGTTCGTCCCTCGATTCCGTCCCGCTGCAGCACTCAAGCGCAGCACGCACCCCGAAGAGGATGCCGACTGGCGGAGCGAAGCCCACCAGAAGGCCTGGCGCCTGGCCGAGACCCTGATCGACGATCTGGACCTGTACCACGCCGCACAGCGTCCCAACGAGCTCGATGGTTCGTTGTCCGACGCCGCGATCGAGCAGCAGTGTGCCGAGGCGTTCGGACACCACTGGGATCAGGTTCGGCGCACCTGGGACGAACGCGTGCCCTCCGGCGTCGACACGCGATTTCTCGGCATCGTCGCGCGCCGGCGGTGGGCATGACCATGAGCCCCGGCGAGCGGCATCCCTGGGATCTCGGCGCGTCCGACGAGGGCGTGGTGGTGGGGGAGTACCTCGCCGGGACGTTCCGCGTCGTGGGCCTCGGACCCGCAGCGGGCCATCGGTCGCTGGACCCTCAGCTGGCTGAAGTCGCCCGGGGGCTGCTGCACCAGGAACTGCGGGGTGCCGTCCCGCTCGATCAGCCGGTCGAGGAGCTGAGACGCCTCGTGAGACGGGTGGATCGGGGGATCCGCTCCGAGATGCCCGAGGGGAACGCGGCGCGGGCCACGATGGTCTGCGCAGTCGTTTCCGACGGCAAGCTGTGGTGTGCGCACACCGGGGAGGGGTCGGCGTACCGACTGCGGGGCGACGAGCTCACCTGCCTGGTCCGGGCACTCCCCGATTCCCTCGCCGTGCGGGCGCAGCGATCCCGGATGTCCCGCAGCGCGAGCCGCGGACTGCTGGGCCGTCACCAGCGGCTGAATCCCGGGGATGTGCCCTGGATCGGTCCGCGGATGGAGGGCGACGAGCGCCAACCCGTGATGATTCGGGTGAACGACGAACCGGTGGAGTTGGAGCAGGGAGATCGCATCCTGCTGTGCACCACCCCACCGGGAGAACTCGAGCACGTTCGGGGGCTCGCGAAGCTGGTCGGCGAAGGCCTGCCGGATCTCGCCGCTCAGGCCATCTGCAATGTGCTGGCGATGCGGGATGGGCTGGGAGATGTGGCGGTTGCCGTGGTGGATTGGGAGTCGGGGGGCGTTCAGGTTCAGCGCAACACCTCGATCGACAGCCTGGGCAGTGAACTCTTCGCGGACTTCGAAGACCTCGTGCGGGAGATCACCGACGAGCTCGACATCGAACCGCCCACTCCGCCTCCTGCGCCTACCCGCGGCACCTTCGATCCCGACGCGAAGACCGACAACTCGGAGCTGAACGAACCGGACCCGGTGGAGCCGTCCGACCCGCTGCAACAGGACCCGGAACCTCCGCCGGTCTCATCGCCGACCGAGGTGACCGAGCCGATCGAGGTGACCGAGCCGACCGAGCCGACCGAGCCAGTGGAGCCGGATTCCACCCATCCGGACCCCATGACCACCGAGCCGCACCCGGTTCCCCCCACGAACGTCCCGGCGGTCGAAGCAGACGCGCCACCGGCATCCACGGGGATGGGGGGTGCGGTTCCGCTCGTCGTCGGAGCAGGTGCGCTGGCGCTGCTGGGGTTGGTGGCGGGTACGGCGATCGCGTTCGCGTTCCTCTGATCGCCGCCATTACGGGAGTTCCATGGATGCCGTGGACGTTCCCGACCTCGCGCTGGATCGCGTGCTGGATCAGGTCTCGCAGGAGGCTCCGCGACCACTGACGGACGCCTGGCGTTCGGTGGCGGCCGACAAGCTGGCCGAGGTCGACCCGGAGCTCGGGACCTTCGTCCAGCTGCAGATCCGCGCCGCACATCGTCCGTTGAAGCGGGCCGAGCAGTCGTTGATGCGACGGTTGTGGGCCCGACGCAGCGATGCCTGGCTTCGACCCGTGCGGGACGGGCTGGTTGCAGGGCACCTCCGCACACACCGCGGGTTCGTCGACGTCGTGAACGTCTACCCGCGCGACCGCCGTCACGCCGATTCCCTGAGCCGATCCCCGCGGTGGTCGACCGTCACCCAGCTCTCGGCCGACCGCCACCTGCCGCGGCTCCTCTCCAGAGGGGCGTTCGTGAACCTGCGTACGCTGGGGACCGCGTTCCTGACCCGCCCCGACGGCTCTCGGGTGTGCCCGGCGTGGGGCCTGCCGCTGCAGTGCGACCGGCTCCACGGGATCCGCGTTCCCGACGGTCTCCTCGGCGTGCAGCTCGATCTGGGGTCCGAGACCCGGATCCAGGCCTTCTACAACTGCTTCGGGCGAGGATCGTTGTCGGGTGTCCGGGAGGTGGGGATCACGGCCGCGGAGCCCGTGAGCAAGCGGGTGCTGGACGAGCTCCCCGACGCCCTGACCCGGGTGTCGCTGGATGTCCCCCAGCGCGAGATCGACACCTGGCTGTCGATCGTCGTGCGTCGATTCTCCGAGCTCCAGGCCGTCGACGTCGTGCTGAATGCCGAGGTGGTCACTCTGCGTGCCGAAGACGACTTTCGTGGACTGGAGCTCCACGGCCCCATTCTGCCGGGCCACCCTCGCAAGCGAGGGTGAACCGACCGAATCCCTTCCATCGAATGTCTCGACGCGTTCAGGTACCCCCGGAAAATGTGCTCGTTCCTCCGCGCATTTCGGGGGCACCGTTCTCTTGACCGTCGAGACATCCCGCCATGCTGGCCGTGACTTCCGCGTAGTAGGCTCCGCATCGGAGGTGGTCGGTGCGTGGGACGCTGCTGGTGCTCGGAACGACCCTGGTGCTCGCGGTGGGGTGTGGATTGCTGTCGGATCCGCCCCCGGTGCTCCACAACGTCCGGTCCGGTGCGTGTGGCGGCATCGAGGGCGAGGTGTCCGGGAACGGAGAGCTGGTCGTCATCACCGTGGACGGTACCCCCAAGCGGCAGGTGAGCGCTCCCCGGGACGGCACGCGTGCTTCGTTCGATGTCGTCGCCGGCCCGGGAACCTACGTGGTCTCGCACGAGGCCACCGATGTCGAGCACACGGTGACCGTGAACCCTCCGCCCGCGAGTGCGAGCTGGGCGGGGTTGCCGCGCGAGGTGCGACAGGGACAGCGGATCGATCCGCTCCCGATCCACCTGCAGACCAGCTGCGGCGACACCGACTTCACGCTCACCGCGCGGATCGACGACCAGCTGGCCGGACAGGGTTCGGGACCCGTGCTCGCGGTCGACCCCAACCCCCTGAACCTCGAGGCCGGGTCGCACACCCTGACCGTGAAGGTCGCGAGTGACGGGGCGGTGGTGAGCGAGGATGCGTTTTCGTTCGAGATCGGGCCACCGTGCACCGAGAAGGCCTGCAAAGACGCCGATGGCGACGGGTTCGTCGCGACTGCGTTCGGCGGAGACGACTGCGACGACGACAACGCCTTCGTGCACCCCGGGGCCACGCGATTCCCGGATCCGGACGGGGATGGCGCCATTGCGGTGAAGTCCCTCGATCTGGACTGCGATGGCGAGCGCGAGCAGGTCGACATGGGCGTCCGCTTCGACTGCGACGAGACCGATCCGCGCATCCCCCGCGACGAGGATCCCACGCCCACCGGAGTGGACGAGGACTGCGACGGGCTGGTGGACGAGGGCACGTCTGCGTTCGACGACGATGGGGATGGGGTCTCCGAAGACGAGGGGGACTGTCGGGACGACGACCGACGGGTGGCGCCAGGTCGCTCGGAACGCCCGGACTGCAAGGACAACGACTGTGACGGCGAGGTGGACGAGGGCGTCACGCGACCGGAGCGCGACGACCGCTACGAACCCAACGACAGCCGGCCCTGGGCTCTGCCGGGTGCGAAGAAGAAGCGCGGGTTCTTCGGGGGCTACACCGCGACCCGGGACAGCCTGAACCTGGTGTTGCGCGACGCGGACGACGTCGAGACCTTCACGTTGTTCGCCCACGACGGCACGCTGGACAGCTTCCACGTGACCGTGACGGCCGAGTCGATCCCGGACGATGCCACCATCGGGGTCCGCGTGACGGGGCCGAACGGCGGGTCGGGTCGCTTCTCGCCCCGCAACGGCGTGCGATCGGCCGCTGGGGGGCTCGAGCCCCTGAAGCTCGTGACGCTCGGGAAGGGCCTGTCGTCGGACACGGGTACGTACACCATCCGGTTCTCGGTGATCGGGGATCTTCCGGCGTACTGTCCGGTGGAGGTGACGATCTCGTCTGGATGAACGCGCAGAGATTCACGTAGAGGCGGAGGGCGACCGAGATCGAGCATCCCGCCAGAACAGGCGTATGAACGGAGGTCAGCGCAACATCGCCACGGAGTCACGGAGCACACCGAGGATTTCACGGAGCCACGCGATTCGTTTCGGGTCTTTGTGGGGAGAGGAGCTCGTCCGCTGCGTCTCTGTGCGTGCGCCCGAGTGGCTGCTGGAGAGGCTCGGGCACACGCACAGAGTCACAGGGGATGACAGATGCTCGGTTTTGCGAGCGGATCGATCGGCGGAGGCATGCTGGTAGACAGCGTCGTCAGAGACTCAGAGCGCCAGGCGTGAGTGACCGAAACGCCCCGGCAGCCACTCCCCGAAGACCCGTCAGTCGACCTCGGTGGTGAGGTCGACCCCGTCGATCCCGTCCCAGACCCCGGTCGAGAGCCACTCCTCGAAGCGGCCGTCGCCCTCGAGCACGACCTTGAGGTACGCCGTGACCATCAGGTTGGACTGGCGCTGCACGGTCTCGAGGTCGGCGAAGCCCGCATCGGGGTCGCACTCGTCGAACAGCAGCGGTGCGAGGAGGCAGATGTCCGAGAAGCTGTAGTGGCCGGCCTCGGGGAAGGACAGCAGCGATTTCGGACCCGCAAGCGCGTCGAAGACGGGGGCGATCTCGCTGTCGTACGGCGTGACCTCGTCCAGGCCGCCTCCAAGGATCAGGGGCTGGCGCACGGACTCGAGCCCGTCTCCCTGACCCTCGAACGCGTACCAGCCGAATGGGCTCATCGCGACGGTGGCGACCACCCGGTCGTCGGCTGCACCGTGCTCGTCGAGGGCTTCGGCCATGTCTTCGCTGACGATGTCGCAGGCCTGGGGGTCGTCGTCGGTCTCGCAGTACGCGATGGCTTCGTAGATGTCCGGACGGCCCCCGCCCACCACGAGCGAGGTGAGCGCGCCGAAGCTGTGGCCCATCACGGCGTAGCCTGCGTCGGGGTCGATCATCCCGGGCAGGCGCCCCTCCTCGGACATCCCGATCATCTCGTCGACTGCGGCTCGGACGTCGTCGGGCCGTTCGAGCATGACCTGGGCCACGACCTCGGGTCGGGGATCGACGTCGAGCAGCGTGTTGCGCGCGTGGTCCGGCGCCACGACGACGAAGCCGTGCGAAGCGAGGTGCTCGGTCATGAACGCGGACTGGAAGCGGATGGCGCCCGACCCGTGAGAGAAAGCGACCAGCGGGAACGGGCCCTCTGCCGGCGTGGCGTCGCGTACGGCCTGCAGGGTGAAGTCGAGGTCTTCGTAGGGCCCGGGCTCACCGGCATTCTCGACCGCGGGGTACCAGACCTCCATCCGCATCGCCTTGCCGCGGGCATCGTAGAAGTCGCGGGTGGTGGCGCCGATCTCGTAGGGACCCAGCAGATCGGGCCGCTGGGGCTGACCTCTGCACGCACTGGTGAGAACGAGGGCCACACCGATGGGCGCGAGGGATCTCATGGACACGCGTCCTCCAACCCGTAGCTGACCTCGACCGACTCGCCCGACGTCAGCGCCTCGGAGACCACGATGAGGTCGTCGGGACCGAGCACCCATTCCGTGAACACGGCGCCGTCGACCCGGACCTCGATGGTGTCCGGTGCGGGGGTGTCGGACAGCTCGAACACCTGGTCGCCGCCGCCGAGGTTGCCGCCGATGGCCTCCCCGAGGGTGGTCATCTCGGTCTGCGTGGCGGTGCACAGGTCGGTGGTGGTGCCGCCCGTGGCGTTGATCACGAACGCGAAGCCGCCCGCGCTGATGCTGCAGCCGCTCTGACCGAGGACGCCGTGCACGGTGACGTCGGGAACGACGGACTGGAACGACGCCGCGTAGCCCGAGCCCGGAGACTGCTCCTCCTCGTCGCTCACCACGATCAGGTGCAGCGAAGCGTTGGGTCGGAGGAACCCCGTGTTGCAGCCGTTGCCCGTGGTCGCGCCGAGCGCGATGTCCATGAGCTCGTACAGCTGCTCGGAGTACGTGTCCATTCCCGACTGATCCTCGCCCTCCTGCATGGCTGTGGCGAGGGTGGCGAGGGGGGTGGGGCTGTTGGGGTCGACCTCTTCGAAGATGCAGCCGTTGGTGACGTCGACGACGCCGATCTTCCACTCGGGGTTGGTGGAGTCGAGGGCGAGCAGGAACGCGCCGAGGTTCGACACCAGGTTCTGGGCGGTGGCGTCCATCGAGCACGACTGATCGACCGCCATCAGGATGTCGACCGGCGGGTTGTCGGGGGCCGTGAAGCTGTCGGTCTGCTCGACGTACGCTGCAACGGCCTCGACGGGGACGAGCAGATCACCCATGGGGTCGTTCGATGCCACCAGCAGGTCGGTGGAGATCTGGCCGTCCGTGGTGGGCTCGAAGGTGAGTGTGAGCGAGAGGGTGTCGCCAGCCGCGAGCCCCGTGGGCAGGGAGGGGACTCCGCCGAGGACCACGCCGTTGCCGGCCACCGACAGGTCGGTGATCTGCAGCTCCTGATCCCCGAAGCTCTCGACGGTCACGCTCTCGTCGTGCACACAGCCCACGTCGATGGTGCCGGCCTGGACGGCCTCGGGCTGCGCCCGCACAGCAGGACCCTCGGGGATGTCGGTGTCGGCGTCGGTGTCGGCATCGACATCGCTGTCGACATCCGCATCGACGTCGGCGTCCGCTTCGATGGCGGGCTTCTCTTCGTAGGGCAGGCAGCCCGGGAGAATCAGCACGAGCCAGGACATGGAACCTCCAGCACGTGTCCCATGTACCCGGACGCGCCGGGATTCGCTGGCGGTGAAGGGGATCCGTCCGCGGCTCAGGCCAGGGATGATGCCCGGGGCTCCCAGTCGGGTGCGAACGGAGGGTCGATCAATCGATTGTTCTTGGGCAGAGCATTGATCTTCGCGATCTGGGCGTCGGTCAGCGTGATCTGCTGGGCCTCGAAGTTCGACACCAGGTGGGCGCGGCTCGTCGCCTTGGGAATCACGGCCACGTGGTCGTGCGACAGGAGCCAGGCGAGGGCGATCTGAGCGGGGGAGCGGTCGTGTTCCTTCGCAATCGCGTCCAGGACGGGGTCGTCCATCACCCGGCCGCGCGCCAGCGGGCTGTAGGCGGTCAGGAACGCGTGGTGCTCCTTGCACTGCCCGAGCAACGCGCGCTGCTCGAGGTAGACGTGGAACTCGACCTGGTTGTTCACCACCTCGCCCGTGTGGGCCAGGGCACGTGCGAACAGGGTGGGGGTGTAGTTCGACACGCCGAAGTGCTTGATCAGCCCGCGTTCCCGGCACTCCAGGAGGACGTCGAGGCTCGGCTCGCACGGATGTTCTTCGGATGGCCAGTGCAGGAGGACGTTGTCGATGTAGTCGCACTGCAGCTTCTTCACACTGGTCTCGACGACCTCTCTGACCTGGTCGGGACCGAGGGAGTCGGGCGGCACCTTGGTGGTGACGTACAGCTGCGACCGCGGAACCAGGCTCTCGGCGAGTGCCCGACCGACGTGCTCTTCGTTTCGGTACATCCGCGCGGTGTCGATGTGGCGATACCCGAGCTCGAGGGCCATGCTCACGGAGTTCTCGCACGCCGAGCCGCGCAGCTGCCAGGTGCCGAGCCCGAGCCTCGGGACGTCGAATCCCCGGATGGTCATGGTGGTCGCTTGGGATTCGCTCACGGTTCCTCCTGAGTGGCGGCGCGACTCTCGTCGACCGCGGCGTGGATGCGTCTGGTCCGTGTAGCGGGACGTTTCGCGGATTTCAGCTGAGTGAGGAGCACCTTGCGGCGGGACGGGGGGATGCGATCCCAGCCAGCGCGCGCTCCTGCTGCATCGAGGGCGGACTGCAGGTCGTCCGGGACGACGAGTGCTTCGATCTCGTCGAGCCAGGTCCAGCTGCCGTCATTCCTCGCGGCGTCGATCTTCGCCTGTCCGGCAGGGGTCATCTGGCCCTCGTCCCACAGCTCCTGCAGGATGCGTTTGTTGAGGGCACTCCACACACTCCCGGGCTTGCGCGGCGTGACGAGCACGCTGGTCCGGTCGTCGTCCACCCGGCGGGTCCGGCTGTCGATCCAGCCGAAGCACAGGGCTTCGCGGACGATGTCTCCCCACGGGACGTATCGGTCGCCGCAGTGCTTCTTGTAGGTGACGAGCCAGATGCCGGTCGGCTGCGCGTGATGCTCGGCCAGCCATGCGCGCCACTCGGCACGGCTGGTCACTTCGACACGCGGCAGATCGTCGACACCCACGGCTCACCCTACCGCAGGGTGTCGATTCCCGCAGGCTTTCGCCCCGCTTTCAGCCCGGCGCAGACGGCCTCCTCGCGGGTCTGGACCCGGTAGAGTCGATGGGCACAGTCGAGGAAGACGAACGGAGGCAGGAATGCGGCGAATCGGGCGGGGATGGAAGCTGATGGGAATGGCGGTCGGACTCGGCGGTCTGCTGGCGTGTGGAACGGGTCAGACGTCACACTGCGACTTCACGGCCAGCGCCGATCCGGAGCCGCGGTGCCAGGAGCGGACCACCAAGGTCGCCGACGGGGGCGTGTCGACGGCGGCGTTCCAGGAGCTCTGCTCGACGGCTCAGGGCGACCCCGGTGACGGACCCTGTCCGACGGCCGATCAGGTCCTCGGGTGTGACATCACCTCCGCGGGCGCCGGCGAGACGGTGGTGGACTGGTACTACCCGCCGGAGACCGCCGAGACGGCAGAGGCCAAGTGCACCGACGACGATGGGCAGGTGCTCCAGCCGTGATTAGCGGATGGGCGCAGGAGGAGGTGTGCATGCGGCCGCTGCCCGCCGACCACTACGTCGACCCATCCGTCTACGCTGCCGAGCGTCGCGCCATCTTCGGGCGCGACTGGCTCGTGCTGGGAGCACTGGCCGCGATTCCAGAGGGCCATGCGATGGCCACCACCGTCGCGGGTCTGCCCGTCGTGGTGCGCCGCGACAACGGGGAGCACGTCCAGGGCTTCGTGAACGTCTGCACCCACCGTGCGGGCCCGCTCGTATGGGATGGCGAGACCGAACCGTGTCCGCGATTCCGCTGCAAGTACCACGGCTGGCAGTTCGCTCCAGACGGCCGCCTCCTGCGAACCCCCGGCTTCGGCGCCGATCCGCCGGACACCGCGCTGTCGGTCGTCCATCTGCGCGTGTGGCGAGGGCTGATCTTCGGGTGCTTCGCTGACGAACCGCCCGCCCTGGAGCCCCGTCTGGACGCCCTCGAAGCCGGGGCAGGGGAGCTGGACTGGACCCACTGGCAGCTCGGGTCGGTCGCGTCGCACACGCTCGCGTGCAACTGGAAGAACTACGTCGAGAACTACCTCGAGGGCTACCACATCCCGTACATCCATCCGTCGCTCTCGCGCGAGGTCGACATCGACACCTACGAGGTGGGCGTGGACGAACACGTGATCCGGCACATCGTGGTGTCGGACGCGGATGCGGTGTACTCGGGATTCTGGGCGCTGATCTGGCCGAACACCGCGATCAACGTCTACCAGGGCGGGCTGTCGCTCGAGCGCATCGTGCCCACGGGCCCCCAGACCATGCGGATCGACTACACCTACCTGTTCGACCCCACCGCCACCGAGGCCGAGCGAGACGCTGCGATTGCGATGTCGACCGCGGTCACGGCCGAGGACAAGGCGATGTGCGAAGCCGTCCAGCGAAACCTCGCGTCGGGCCTCTACAGCCCTGGCTGGTTGAGCCCGCGTCACGAGACCGGTGTGGGCGCGTTTCAGGACTGGGTGCGACGCGCGATGCAGGGCCAGATGTCCGACGCGATCAGGGAGTGACGCGCTCGGCGCCGTCGAACAGCGCTGCGACGCGAGGCCAGGTGCGTTCGGGCACGGTCAGCACGGTCAGTTCGCCGAGTCGGACCGCGATGCGCCCGTGAGACGGGGGGTGGATGGAGAGGGCGCTCGCGCGGAAGCCGAGCTGTCGACCCCGGCTGCGACCCACGATCCAGTCGTCGACGCGGCCGAGCGTGATTCGCCGAGCCAGGACCCAGGCATCGGCGCCGCCCCCGATCCCGGCCACCAGTGCGGCCGCGACGCCGAGCCAGGGGATCCAGATCGACAGCAGGAGTCCGAGCATCAGGATGGCCCAGGCCCATCGAAGGCGGACGAACAGCAGGTGCCGCAGATCGGTGCTTCGGATGCGAACGCCTCCCGGGAGGTCGGGCAGGCCGGTTCGCGAGCCGATCCTGGCCCGGATCTCGGCGTCGACCTGGTCCAGGGCGCCGGGCTGATCCCGTCCGTCCACGAAGTGCGAGAACCCGCCGCGGAACCAGATTGCACAGGTGTCGTCGATGCGGGTCAGCCCCTTCAGGGCCCGTGGAGGCACGTCGTAGCGGACATCCGGCCCCCGGGCGACCCGCACGCCGAAGTCGCCCACGGTCACGGTGATGCGGGTTCCTTCGGGGGTCGCGAGGCGGGTGAACGAGGCGGCCCCTCGACGTCGGGAGTCGGTTCGGAAATCCAGCCACAGCCCGTGTGCGAGCATGGGGAGGAGCGGGATGGCGGCGATGAGCCACACGCCGTCTTCCAGCGCACCCATGCAGGTGAACAGGGGCAGGAACACGCCGAGCACGATTCCCCACTGCAGGCGTCCGGGGGGGAGCCAGGCACGGGCGCGGTCGTGCTGGGGATCGAAGCGGATGAACCGCTCTCGATCGAGGTCGAATGCGATTCGAGCAGTGGGCTCCCGCGAGGGATCCGGCAGCGCGGACTCTGCGGTTGGAGGGGCCCAGGGATCCAGGGGTCAGCTCGCGGTCACTGCTGGAACTCGGGGCGGTCGGCGTAGTCGTCGAGTGCTTCGGGATTGGCCATGGCATCGCGGTTGGCCACGGGGTCTCCGTGCACGAGGCGGGTGACCGCGAGCTCGACCTTCTTGCCCGAGATCGTGCGTGGAACGTCGGAGACCTGGAGCACGCGTGCGGGCACGTGGCGAGGCGTGGTGTTCTTGCGGATGTGGGTGCGGATCCGCTTCACGAGGGCGTCGTCGAGCGTGCGTGGCGCTCCGTCGTCGTCGGGTGCGAGCACCACGAACAGGACGATGCGGGTGTCGTCGTTCCACTGCTGACCGATGACGAGCGAGTCGGCGACCTCGGGGAGCGCTTCGACCTGGCGGTAGATCTCGGCGGTGCCGATGCGGACGCCGCCCGGGTTGAGCGTGGCGTCGGAGCGGCCGTAGACCACCAGGCCCTGCTGGGGGGTGATCTCGATGAAGTCGCCGTGCCGCCAGACGCCGGGATAGTGCGCGAAGTAGGCGTCGAAGTAGCGTTGTCCGTCGTCGTTCCAGAAGCTCACGGGCATGCTCACGAAGGGCTTCACGCAGACGAGTTCGCCCTTCGCACCCTCGACGGGGTTCTGCTCGGAATCCCACGCTTCGACGGCCATCCCGAGGCCCTTCTTCTGGATCTGGCCCGCGTACACGGGGCAGTCGGGGGCACCCCCCATGAAGCAGCTGATGATGTCGGTCCCCCCGCAGATGCTCGCGAGCTGGAGCGGCTGGCCATCCGTCCGGACGTGGGTGTAGACCCACTCGAAGAGCTCGGCAGACAGGGGAGAGCCGGTCGAGAACACGACGCGGAGCCGGGACAGGTCGTGCTCGGTGTTGGGAACCAGGCCCTTGTCGCGACAGATCCCGAGGAACTTGGGAGAGGTGCCGAAGTGGGTGACGCCGTGCTCGGCGGCCATCTCCCAGAGGACGTGCAGGTCGGGGTGGCCGGGGCTGCCGTCGAACAGCACGAGGGTGGCGCCCGTGTACAAGCCGCTGACCAGCCAGTTCCACATCATCCAGCCGCAGGTGGTGAAGTAGAACAACGAGTCTCCGCGCTTCAGATCGGCCTGGAGGACGTGTTCCTTGGCGTGCTGGACCAGGGTGCCGCCGTGGCCGTGCACGATGCACTTCGGAACCCCCGTGGTCCCGGAGCTGTACATGATGTAGAGCGGGTGTCCGAACGGCACCTGCTCGAAGTCGAGCACGGTTCCGTTGGTGGCCTTGGCGTCAGACCAGGCGCACTGGGCGCGGACCCCGGAGCGATCCACGTCTCCCAGGACCTCGACGAACACCACGTGCTCGATGCTCTCGATGGCGTCTGCGACCTCGGCGATGCGGCCCGTGCTGTCGAACCGCTTGCCGCCGTAGGTGTAGCCGTCACACGCGATGAGGACCTTGGGCTGGATCTGTCCGAAGCGGTCCATGACCCCCTTGAACCCGAAGTCGGGGCTGCAGGAGCTCCAGATGGCGCCGATGCTGACCGTGGCGAGCATGGCGACCACGGCCTCGGGCCGGTTGGGCAGGAAGCCGGCCACGCGGTCTCCCCGGACGACCCCCTGTTCCCGGAGCCAGGCAGCCAGCCGCGCGACCTGCTCGTGCAGCTCGGCGTAGGTGGTCTGCTGGGTCTCGCCGGACTCGTGGACGAACTGCAGCGCGACCACGTCGTCGTCGAACCGCAGCAGGTTCTGGGCGAAGTTGAGCCGTGCGCCCGGGAACCACTGGCCGTCGCCGTCGAACGGAGCCGTGTCCGCGGGGCTGCTGGGCATGTTCTCGTGCGCGAGGACGGTGTCGGGACCCCGGCTGGCTTCGATGCCGCAGTAGTCCCACACGGCATCCCAGAACGCGGCCAGGTGCGTGATCGACCAGTAGTGAAGCGCGTCGTACGTCGGGAGGCCGACACCGAAACGCGCTTCGATGTACCGTCGAAACCGCGTGATCTCGGCGTTCTCGACGGCGTCGGGGGTGGGGGACCACAGCGGCTGCATTCGGGCTCCTCGGTCGGGAGTCCCGAATAACAGCGCTCGATCAGCCCTTCACGGCCTGGCGGACGATGACGTAGGCGCCGTTCGGACCGGGCACGCCGCCCTGGACGAACAGCAGGTTCCGCTCGGTGTCGACCCGGACCAGCTTGAGGTTCTGGATGGTCTTGCGCTCGTTGCCCATCTGACCGGGCATCTTCTTGCCCTTGAGGACGTGACCGGGCGTGAGGCGCGTACCGATCGAGCCGCCGTGACGGAAGAACTCGTGGGTACCGTGGGAGCGGATGAAGCCCTTCATGTTCCAGCGCTTCATGACACCGCCGTAGCCCTTGCCCTTGCTGGTGCCGATGACGTCGACCTTGTCGACCCCTTCGAACACGTCGGCGACGGTGACGACCTGGCCGGGCTCGTGCGCGGCGGCGTCGTCCTTGGACAGGCGGATCTCGCGGACGAAGCGCGCGGGCTTGTCTTCGAGGCCGACCTTCGCCATCCGGCCGAGATCGGCCTTGGTGACGCGGGAGGGCTTGTTGCTCTCGAAGCCGAACTGCACGGCGTTGTAGCCGTCCTTGGTGTCGTCGGTCTTGACCTGCAGGACGGTGTTGGGACCGACCTCGACCACGGTGACGCCGTGCACGGTGCCGTCGTCGTCGAACACCTGCGTCATACCCAGCTTGCGGCCCAGGAGGCCCTTCGATTCGTTCGCCATGTCTTCCTCCGCATAGGACGACCACCATCAGGGCGCCGTCGTACGTGACCCCGCCTGCTAACCGACCGGCGGGGCGCGGCAAGGCGGGGAGGCTTCGGGTGGGGCGAGGTGCGGAATGCTCTACGAGCATCCGAAGCCTGTGCGGGCGCTAGCATGCGCAGCACGGATGACGCTCTGCGGCTCTCACAGCGAAGTCTACCCGACAGCGAAGCCCGCTCGCGGCGTTGGCCGTCTCCGAACCGCGGGCCCTCTGATCCTCTGCGTGAAGCCTGGTGTTTGCCACGCTGATATCGCCGAGTCTGGCCAGGGGCGCGGTCTGGGGACGCCTCAGAACGTGTACTTGAGGAATCCGGTGGCATCGATTCCGAAGTCGAGCCCGATGTAGAACGCAAAGCTGGCGTCGAGGCCGATGCTGAAGTGGGAGAGCTTGGTGTAGTACTCGACCGTGGGGCCGCCGAAGACCAGGGGCAGCGGCGTGTCGTGGGCGGTGGACTGCACGCCACCCCAGTTGTCGTTCACGACCACGGCGAGGTACTCCTCGCGGTCCATCAGCAGGGGCGAGTAGGAGACGCCGCCACCGGCCCGGGCACCGATGCCGAGGCGCCGGGAGAGGTAGACCGAGTACTCGAGGGCCAGCGCACCGGTGAAGGTGTGGACGTCGCCCTGGATGTACTGGTTGGGCGGGATGTTGGCCGACTGCAGCGTGTAGTTGAGCCCGTTGTTCAGGCTCTGGTGGAACATCACCTCCCACGCGGCCGAGCTCTTCTCCTTGTCGATGAAGTCCTGACCGAGGGAGAGCCCGAGCGAGGTGCCCGGCTCGAGCACACCGGCGCCGCCGCGCGGACCGATGAAGATGAGCGAGCCGGCGTTGGCCTTGACGTAGAAGCCGCGAACGACCTCGCGGACCTGTTTGGACCGGCGCGCATCGTCGACGGCTTCGTCTCGGCCCTGGGCCGCAGCCACACCGGGAAGAGCGAGAGTGGCGAGCAATGCACCGGCGCAGAGGTTGGTCAGAACGGACTTCATGGGTCACCCATCAGGCGTAGGACAGCGCTGTGTGTACCGCATTCCGGCTGTCCTGACACGGGGTTGACAACCCTTTGGCAGCCCCGCGGAGCCCGCGTCGCCCTACTTCTCCAGGGGGAAGGTGAACGGGTAGGCGATCAGGACCGGCTTCCCGTCCGAAGGGTCGTCGAACTGAATGGATCGGAACTTGGTGGCGATACAGTTCGCAACCCGATCATGGGGCATCTCGAGGTTCTTGACCGCGGCGTCCTGGACCTTGCCGTCGGCATCGACGGTGACGTGCAGATCGAAGGATCCCGCCAGCGTCTGATCGCGCGGGACCTCCTTGTCGTAGCAGTAGCGGAAGTGGTTCTGGAACCGGCTGATGACCTCCTTGACCTGCTCGTGGTCGAGGGCGCCGCGCACTTCGTACGTGCCGGGATCGGGCACGGCCTTCACCGCGGTGGTGTTGAGCGTGGCGGGGCTGACGGTCCAGCGGAACGTGGACGGGCCTTCGCTGTCGTCGCGCCTGGGCACGCGCATGCGCAGAGCTTCGCTCATCAGGCAGCGGGTGACGGACGGATCGGGGTTGTCGTTGCTGCGGAACTTGCTGTCGGACACCAACCCGTCCGGCTGGATGGTGACGACGAGCAGGACCTCTGCATCGGTCCCGCCGAAGCAGGCTCCGAGCGGCCCCTTACGTGCGGAAGCGGCGGTCCACACGTCGCGTGCGGGCCGTGGCCCCTCGACCACCTCGACCGGGTTGTTCGCGAGTGCTGCGGTCATCAAGAGCCACATGGAAACCTCCGTCTGCCCGTCAACGCCTGACCGGCCGCGCCCATTCCAGCACACCCACCCCAAAAGCGAAAGACCCCGGCCACCTGTGGGGCGGCCGGGGTCTGCGGTCTTCGAGATGTTGTTCCAAAGACCTCATCTACCGCAGGGCGTAGCGTTGCGTTCAGGCCGCGAGATCAGCCGGGGGAGAAGAGGAACGGGTAGGAGACGATGACGATACCGCCGCCCTTGGGCTCGGGGAACTTCATGCGCATGAAGCGACCCACGATGCACTGCTCGACCGCACCGTTGTTCATGGTGCTGCTCTTCTTGCTGGCGCTGCTGACCGAACCGTCCTTCGCGATGACGAACTTGATGACCACCTTGCCGGCCAGGTTGGGCTTCTTGGTGAGCTCGCGCTGGTAGCAGTAGCGGATCTGGTTCATGTGGCGCTTGATGACGGCGTCGATGAGCGAGCGGTCCAGCGCACCGAGGATGATGGGGTCGCCACCGACCGTGCCGATGCCGCCTTCGCCCTTGGAGCCGAAGTTGCCGCCACCCTTGCCGTAGCCGGACTTGCCGGAGCCGAGGCCCTTGGTGCCGAGGCCGCCGAGGCCCTCTGCGTTGCCGCCGCCACCGAGGCCGGAACCACGGGAGCCGAGTCCACCGGAGCCGATCTGGGTGCCCTTGGCGCCGATGAGTCCACCGACCCCGCCGGTGAGCGAGCTGTCGAGAGCGGAAGAGCCGAGGCCCTCCATCGCGCCCTGGTCCTGCATGGCGCCGAGCAGGCCGGCGTCCTCGGCGATCTGGCGGTCTTTGATCTTCTGGGAGACCTCGACCTTGTTGCCCTTCGCCTTGTCCATCTTGGCTTCTTTCTTGCCGACCTTGCCTTCCTCGCGCTTGGCCTTGGCGCCTTCACCGGCGTCCGGGTTGGCCTCGGGCTTCTTGTCCTTCTTGGGCTCCTCGGGCTCGGGCTTGTCGATGGTCATCTCGACGAAGCGATCCGGGATCTCGTTGACGCCCATGCTCGGACGCGCCGGCACGAAGTACATCACGAGGCCGAACATGAGGCCCAGGAACGCCATGAAGGAGAAGATGGCGATGAAGGGGTAGTCGGGATCTTCGGTGGCGCGCGACAGGATGCGGCTTCCGGCCTTCACCTTGTGGGCGAAGTAGGTGACGCCGTTGACGTCGACCATCAGCCGGATGTCGTCGGTGACCGGGATCTCGTACTCGTCGCCGGACTTCTTCGCGCGGCCGTTGCCGACCAGCTCTTCGAAGGAGAAGCGCTTGTCTTCGATGTCGACGAAGCCGTCCCAGTTGGAGGGGACGTGTGCGACGTACTGGTCGTCCTCGAAGGTGAACAGGTCGTGGTCGCGGCTACCGGGCAGGTCTTCTTCGGGTGCGTAGAAGTCGTTGCGCCAGGTGCTGTGGACCTCGGACCACATGGGCGGCGTGTAGGGCAGCACCATGTTGAGCGGAGCGGGGATCCAGCCCATGTCGACGCCGAGGAAGTGCCAGCGCCAACCGACGCTGGAGCCCACGGTGACCTTGCGGCCGGTGTGCGGGAAGTGCCGGCTGTCGAGAAGGGTGTCTCCCCACAGCTGGTTGACCTCGAGCACCTTGGGGCGCTTGGTGTTGACGCCGATGTTGTGCGTGGCGGTTCCGGCGCGCATCACGAACGACATGCCGTCTTCGATGATCACGTCGTCTTCGAACGCGATCTCGCCCTCTTCGGTGATCTCGACCGGGAGGTCTCCGCCGCCGGGGGTCTCGACGCGCATCTGCTGATGCTGCATGGGGGCCGGCTGGCTCTGGGGCTGTGCGGCTCGCTGGGGCTGTGCGGGCTGCGCCGGGACGTCCTGAGTCGGCTCGTCGACCGGGAAGTCGGTGGCCTCGTCGGGGTCGACTTCGGGAGCCGGAGCGGGTGCGGCCTTCTGAGCGACTTGCAGTGCGACCCGGAACCGGAGCATGCCGACGAAGAACTCGCCCTGCTGGCCCAGGTTGGCGTTGGGGACGCGCTTGCCGCCGTGGATGGTGCCCTGCTCGCTACCGAGGTCGAGCAGCATGATGGTGCCGTCCTGCTCGACGTTGATGACGCAGTGCAGGTCGGAGATGCTGCCGTCGTCGATGCGGAGCAGAGCAGCTTCGCCGCGGCCGATGGTGACGCTCTCCTCGGTGAACCGTTCGCGCGCGATCAGGTCGGCGCCTCGGTAGACCTCGAAGATGAGTTGAGTGGAGCTCATGTTGGGTTCCTGGTTCCCGGTTCACCGTGATCCGTGAGGAGTCGGTGGGACGGGAGCGGTGGGGGATGGCGCGTACAGACGCGCTCGAGAGGGGGGACGGGAGCAGCGGGTGCTACTTGACCTCGTCCACGGACTGCTTCATCTCGGTGTCGAAGCTCTCGCGAAGCTTGATGAGCGGGTTGAAGTCCGCCTTGCGGCGGTCCAGCAGCAGCTGACCCTGGGGCTTGACGAGCTCCCCGTTGACGTCGACCCCTTCGAAGTCGATCTCGGTCCGCTCCTTGTACTTGACCTCGCGGTTCTCCGATCCCAGGGATTCATCCTGGGCGAAGGCGGGCGTGGCGAGTGCAGGAAGCGCTGCGAGGGCGGCGACGATGCGCAGGGTGCGGTTCATGGGGGGTCCTCTCGAAGGCTCTTGGTAGGTCTGGCTATAGTGCTTCGCCGGGCCGGGGCGGACAACCGAATGCCGGTCATCATCCCGTCAAGCTCTGTGAACATGCGCCCGCAGAGGGCCCGACAGTGAACTTCGACACGTCTTCCGGGGGCCGGTTCCCCAGGGTTCGTCAACTCCTTGTCAGCCCGGCGAGAAGAGGAAGGGGTAGGACACGATCGCGATGCCGCCGCCCATGGGTTCGACGAACTTCATGCGCTGGATGCGGCCGACGACGCACTGGCCGACCGCGGGGTTTCCGAGGCTGTCGGACTTGACCGAAGCCGAGGACACCGAGCCGTCCTTCGCGATCACGAACTTGGCGACGACCTTTCCGTTCAGGTCGGGCTGGCGCTGCAGCTGGCGCTGGTAGCAGTACCGGATCTGCTTGATGTGGTCGCGGATGACCCGGTCGATGTCCGCGGCGTTCACCGACCCGATGACGAGGGGATCCTGGGTGGTGGTGATCGGACCCGAGCCCGGCTTCGCGCCACCCGGGCCGTTTCCGTAGCCGAACTCCGCTCCGGACCCGTCTCCACCGGGTCGTCCGCCGGGCCATCCGTCGAGTCCCTCGCCGTCACCGCCTCCTCCGAGGCTGTTGCCGCGACCGGTTCCGCCGAATCGAGGGCCGTGCCCGCCCGGGCTGCCCGCGAGCTGGTCGGCTGCACGGGTCAGGTCGCCCATGTCTCCGATGCCCGCCATCATGTCGTCGAGGCCGGACAGGATTCCCGCTTGTCGGGCGACCCGGGTGTCGTAGGCTTTCTGATCCGCAGGTGCATCAGCGGGGGTCGGGTCCGAAGAGGGGCCGGGTGCTCCTCCGCCAGCGTCGGTGCTGCGCGGCGTGGGCTCGGGTTCCTCGGGCTCGGGAGCATCGATCTGCACTTCGACGAACCGGTCGGGGATCTCGGCCATCGTCACCTGGGCTCCGGCCGGCGCGAAGGCGGTCGCGACCGCGAACAGGACGCCTGCGAACCCCAGAGTGGACAGCGTCGCGAGCAGGGGCGGATCGGCCTCGGGCGCCGTGCGGGCCTGACGGGTGGGCGCTTCGACGATCCGGGCGTCGAACTGGCTGTCTCCGTGGGTCAGGGTGAGGGGGCCGTCGACCGGCATCCGGCGATCGGCGTCGGGATCGGTGGTTCCGTTGGCGGTCCAGCCTGCGGGCACGTCGGCCACCCAGCCCGATTCCGTGTGCGTGAACAGGGTGTGGGGCAGGTCCTCGACCTCGGTTCCCGTCATGAAGGCCTGGGTCTCGACGGGCTCGACCTCGGACCAGATGGGCGGAAGCCAGGGCAGCACGTGCCGCATCGGCGCCATGCCGGACGGCAGGGTTCCCATGTCGACGCCCAGGAACCGCCATCGCCAGCCGACCTTCGACCCGACGCCCACGGTCCCGTTCCGCACGTGGCGGGTGTCGAGGTGGGTGTCACAGAAGGTGTGTCGAACCTCCAGGGTGGGCTTGCGCGGGGTCTCGGTCTGATCGGTGTTCGGGGTGTCGGTGGACATGATGTCTCCAGAGGTGGGCGCACGAGGACTGCACGACGGGCGGCTGCCCATCGGACGGATCTCGGGTGAGCCCGGCTACCGCGCCGTGTGGGCGGGGCTGTCCGGGTGGTGTGCTGAGTAGGACCGCACTCGGGCGGACCGGTTCGTCAAGCGGTGGTCAGCCGTCTGCCAACCGCTCGTCAGGCCGGCGTCACGACGCGGTCAAGTCGTGGGGAAGGTCCAGAAACGAGAAAGCCCGCCGAGCGAGGGCTCGACGGGCGTTCACGAACGAAGGGGAGGGGAGGCGCTATTCGGGCGCTTCTTCCATGCCTTCTTCGCCTTCCATGGGGGCTTCGCCTTCGGCACCTTCTTCCATGCCTTCTTCGGCGCCCTCTTCCATGCCTTCTTCGCCTTCGGCACCCTCTTCGCCACCTTCGGCATTGCCTGCGCACGCTGCGATGGCGTCGTCGACGACCGGGGTGTAGCCCTCGAGCATGGTCTGGATGTCGGCGGCCATGTCGACCTCTTCGGCATCGACGACCATCTGGGCCTGCTCGAGAACCATCCCGACCTCTTCGCCGACCATGGGGTCGATGCAGGCCTGGTTCATCTCGAGCTTCTGGCGGATCTGGGTGATCTGCGTGGCCATGTTGGCGAGCAGCTCCTGGTTCCGCTTGCGGCGCTCTTCTTCGGCCTTGCGCTTCTCTTCTTCGATGCGCTTGCGCTCGTCTTCCTCGGCCTTGGCCGCCTTGACGCGCTCCATGCGGGCGTAGACCGGGTGGGTCGGCGCGACCGGATGGGCATCGATGTAGGTCTGCAGGATCTTCATCGCGGCCTTGTAGTCCTTGACGTAGACCTCCTGCAGCGTCGCAGCGTTGAAGAACGCGGCCTCGTTGTCGGGGTCGGCGTCCATGATCTGCTGGTACAGGGTCTCGGCCTGCTTGTACTCGCCGTTGCCGCGGGCGCTGATGGCCATGCCCATCTTGGCTTCGTTCGAGCCCGGCTGGGTGCGCAAGGCGTTGCTGAAGCTGGTGCCGGCCAGGGTGTAGTCCCCGGAGTCGAGGGCGACCCAGCCGAGGTTCATGTTGGCCTCGAAGTGGCTGCTGTCGATCTCGATGGCCTTCTTGAACTTCTCGATGGCCTCGGGCTCCTTGCCCTGGATGAGGAACGACACGCCCATGTTGTTGTAGGTACCGGCGTCCTCACCGTGCTTGAGGGCCTCTTCGGCCGTGAGCTGGCTCATCCCGAGCTGGCCCTGGTCGTAGTACATCGCGGAGAGGTTCCGGAAGACCTGGGCGTTCTTGGGATCGTGGCGCAGGATCTCCTGGGCCTGGGCCTGGGCCTCCTCGAACATCTTGGCCTTGACGAGCGCCGTGACGAGCTCGTTGCGGACCTGGCGGTTGTCGGGGTTGGCCTCGAGGTAGGTCTGGTAGAGCGAGACGGCGCTGTTGGCGTCGCCCGCCTCGGAGTAGGCCCGTGCGAGCGAGAACATCGCCTGCTCGTAGCTGGGGTCCATGTCGTACGCGGCCTTGAAGTGCCGGACGGCATCTTGCGGCAGACCCGCACGCTCGGCGGTCCAGCCGGCGTTGAAGTGGGCGGTCTTGCCCCCTCCGAGCTCGGCGGCCTTGTTGAAGAACTTGTAGGCGCCGGCGTAGTCGATGGCTCCGTTCTTGGACGGGGTCTTCACGACCTGCAGGCCGGCATCGAAGTTCGGCTTGGGCCGCGCGGACTCCTCTTCGGAGAGCTTGGGACCCGAGTTCTTGGGACAGCCACCCAGCAGGACGGCCGACAACAGCAGGAGGAAACGGCTGAGCGAAGCCAGCCGGGAAACTCCGGTTCTAGAGCTCAGGATGATTGCGGTACGCATTCCGTCCTCCTCACTTCATCTCTTGTTCGTACTGGAACGTGGAGCCCACGGTCTTCGACGTGTAGCGGGGTTCCATCAGCTGCTCCTGCAGACCCTGGTACTCGTTCGGGCGGAGCTCGTTCAGCCGACGCGTCGCGTAGGCCGTGTTGTCGTTGTAGAGCGTGAACTCGAAGCTCTTCTGGAGCGCGAGCTTGTAGGCCTCGATGGCTTTCTCGTCCTGGACGTACGACTTGTCTTCGATCTGCATGCTGTAGATCTCGACCTGGTCGGGCGTGAGGTAGTCGGGAACATCGCCGGTCCGGAAGCTCTCCCCCATGTTCTCGTAGGCCTTGCCCAGCGCGACGAGGCTCGCGAGGCCCCACTCACCGGCACCGGTCTTGACGATCTCGGTGAAGGTGGTCTGGACGTCCTGCAGCGCCTGGGTCTTCTTCTTCAGGCTGGCGAGGAGCGCCTTGTCCTGCTGCTTGGGCGAGGCGCCGGGGCGACCCTCGAGGCGCAGGGCCAGGTAGTTGTCGAGCTTGTCCTGCGCTTCGATGAACATCATCTCGGCGACGAACTCGGTGCCTTCGACGGGACGCTCTTCCTTCTCCCACTGCTTGATGGTGTCGCGGTAGACGGGCTCGGCGTTCTTGCCCTGCTTCACGAGCGCCTTCGCGTAGTGGCTACGCGCGAAGTAGAGGAAGTCGGTGGTCGCGCCCTCGGGCGGCTTCTTGTAGAAGTTGTAGAAGACGTCTGCCGCCTTCTCCCACTGCTCGTTGTCCTCGTAGATCTTGCCGACCGTGAGCTGGACATCCGGGATCTGCTCGTCTTCGGGGAAGGCGGTCATCCAGGTGTTGTAGTTGTCGATGCCGCGCTGCCAGTCGCCCATCGCCGTGCGGAACACCGCTGCGGAGTAGAGCGCGTCGCTGGCCTTCGTGCGGACCTCGGGCAGCGTCTCCTTGCGCTTCTCGTCCTTCTCCCGCTTCTCGACTTCGGCGGGGTAGAGGTTGAAGAGCTTCTCGTAGTAGAAGGCGGCCTTGTCGTAGTCGGCGACCTGCTGGTAGTCGAAGCCGAGCGCTGCGACCTGGTCGTAGTAGTACTTGGTGTTCGCGCCGAACTTGGGGTCGTCGATCAGGATGTGGCGGACCTTCATGGCGTCTTCGACGCGGTCGGCCTTGTAGTAGTAGATCGAGCTGTTGTTCAGGGCGAGCGGCGCGTTCTTCGCGTCGGGGAACTCGTCGTAGTAGGCCATGAACGCATCGGCGGCCTGGCCGTGGTCCTGGTTCTTCTCGTAGTTCGCCTCGATGAGCTTGAAGCTCGCGTTCTCGTAGATGCCGTAGACGTCCTTCTTGAACTTGGACGACCCGAGGTTCTCCATCTCGTAGTAGAACTTGGCGTTCTTCTTGAGCTCGGCCCAGTCCTCGTCGAGCACGAACGTGTCGAGGATGAGGTTGGCCGCGGTCTCGGCCTGCTTGGAGCGCGGATTCATCCGGATGACGACGTTGAACTGCTCGGCTGCGGCGCTGAACTGGTACTTGTTGTAGAGCAGGTACGCCGACTTGAAGATGACCCCGATGACCTTCTTGTCTTCCGGGTACAACGTGGCGAACTGCTTACAGGCGTCGACCAGCCGCTGCTCCCAGGCGGTGAGTGGAATGGGGTCCTTCTTGCCCTTGGAGGGGTCGGCCGAGGGGAGCTTGCCGCCGCCTTCGAGCTTGACCTGTTCCTCGGCGGCGAAGATGGCGGACTCCGCACAGAACTTGCTGTGCTTGCCCTTGGGGTCCATCGCGACGACCTGCATGTACTGGTCGAAGGCGCCCGCGTAGTCCTTGAGCTTGTAGAGGAGCTCGCCGTACGCGTAGCGGACGTTGTAGGCGTGCTCGTCCTTCGGGAAGTTGTCGAGGTAGGTCTGGTAGGCCTTCCGCGCGAGCTCGAAGACGCCGTTGGCGCTCGGGTGCCGCGACTTCTCGAGGGTCTGACCTTCCTTGTGGTAGTCGACCGCGAGGATGCGCAGGTTCTTCTCGATCGAGACCTGAGCGTCGGCCAGTGCGTTGGGGTCGGACGCGTTCGCCCGGGCCCAGCTGCTGTCGGTGCCGTAGTCGCGCAGCATCTTGTCGACTTCCTCGAGGGTCTTCTCGCGGTTGCCGATCTGCTTGAACGCCTTGACGATCTGGACCTGGTAGTCGGGGTTCTGCGTGGCCGTGGGCTCTTCGAGGATGAGGCGACGGTAGGTGTCGACCGACTTCTCGAACTCGCCGTTCTCGTAGAACGTGCTGGCCAGGCGGCGGAGCGTCTTGCGGATGAGCTCCTTCTTGCCGAGGCCGTTGAAGTACTCGTACGCCTCGTTCATCTGTCCGGCGTCGGCGAAGAAGCGGACGAGGTCCTTGAGCGCTTCGTCCTGCAGCTGCAGGTTGCCCTTGTCGTCGGAGCTCGCGGACATCGAGAAGGAGACGACCTCCTTCATGGTGTTGATGGCCTGGTCGTACTCGCCGACGTTGAACTGACACCACGCGAGCTTGTACTTGGCGAAGCCGTACTTCGGGTGGTCGGTGTAGGCCGAGGCCTTGAGGTAGGCCTTGAGTGCGGGGAACGCCTCGTTGTTCTCGAAGTAGTACTCGCCGATGAGCACGTAGGCGTCGGGCACGTAGGCGCTCTGCGGGTAGAGCTTCACGAGCTTCTTGAAGGCCGACACGCCGTCCTTCTGACGACCGACATCGGTGTAGGCGCTGCCCAGGAAGAACGTCGCCTGATCGGCCCGGCTGTAGCGGGGGTAGGAGCGGAGGATGTTCTCGTAGAGCTTGATGGCCCGGGACTGCCACTCCTTGGAGTTGCGGTTGTCGGGCTGCATGTTGTCGGGGTTGCACCCATCGGTGTTGAAGCACCGCTCGTACTCGGCGTCGAACGACTCCATCTCGCCGAAGTACACGCTGCGGCCCTGGTCGAAGTAGAGCTCGGCCAGGCGAAGCATCATCTCGGCCTTGGTGTCGCCCTTGGCGCCGCGACCCAGGAGCTCTTTGAGCCGTCGGATGGACTCCAGCCGGGCTTCCTCGGCCTTCATCCGGAGCTCTTTGCTCTGGGCGTCGCGACGGTTCTGCTCGTCGAGCGAGATGACGCGGCGTTCCTCGTCGTCGTCGGCGGCGAACGAGGGCGTGGCGAACGCCAGCAGGGCGAGTGCGGTCAACATCCGCTTCGCGGGGTTCTTCATTCTGAACATGGGGGTGCTCCGTGTGACGGGCTTCCGGAGGTCCGGGCAGGGACGCAAGACAACGAATTAACGAGCCGCGAGACGCGACGAGGCGTCTGACAGCTCAGTTGCACTGCGGTTCCTCGGTGTACCGGTAGTACCCGAGCTCGTCTTTCCAGAACTCGCCGTTGAACGGCCAGTAGATGATGTCGGTGCTGGTCGCGAAGTCGATGGTCCGCTCGTCGACCTGCTCGACGTCCGGGTTGCTGATCTGGAACTCGTAGTCCTGGCGCTGGGCGTCCACGACCTCGAAGCGGATGACTTCGCTCTGCAGCAGCAGATCGTCGAGCGTGGCCTGCTGCTTGGCCATCTCGGACAGCATCACGAGACCGGCCCGCTTCTTGTAGCGCTGGCGATCCTGGGCGATGACCTTCTTGACGTGGTCGCCGACCGTGCCCGACCAGATGGACTTCTGCTTGTCGATGAGCTCGATCTCGGCGTCCATCATGTCCATGTGGCGGACCAGGGAGGACAGGTCGCGGTTGCGCAGGATGCGGTGGAACATCGCCTTCGGCAGCCCGCTGTCGGCGGACCCGTCGACGAAGTACGCGTCGAAGGCCTTGTCGGCGAGGGCCTGACCCTGCTTGCTGCGGTACTGGTTCAGGAAGTTCTTGAGCTCGGCGGCCTGGGGCTTGGTGTCCTTCTCGAACTGGATCAGGATGCGCTCGACCTCGTCGTAGTCGCACAGCGACCAGAAGGTGAGGGCCCGCAGGATCGTGAGCTCGGGGTTGTATTCCTGCTCGCTGAAGTACGGGCTGTTGGCCGTGAGCAGCAGCCCGAGCGTCAGGTTGAGGTCGTAGCGGTGGAAGTTGGCCCACGCGCGCTCGAACAGGCTGTCGGGCCAGTAGGAGCTCTCGCGGTCGACCAGCGCGTAGTAGCTGTCGCTGTTCTCGAAGCGCTGCAGACCGAAGTAGACCCGCGCGATGTTCATGATCGCGAGGTCCTTGAGGTCCTCGACCTCCTGCACGTAGCGGGGGTCGGTGTTGGTGAGCTGCACCTTGGCCTGGTAGACCTCGCGGAAGGCCGCCACGGCACTCCGGAGCTTCTTCTGCTCGTTGAGCACGACGCCTTCGTAGTACTTGGCGCGCATGTAGAGCTCGGACTTGGCCGAGACCCGCTTGAACTGGTCGACCGCGGCCGACAGCTGGTTCTGCTCGAAGCTCTTCCGGCCCAGCAGGTAGTACAGGTGGTCCTGTGCGTTGCGGGGGAAGGCCTCGGGCGGGATCTTGTGGACGATGCGGAGCAGCTCGGTGTCGTTGCCCGTGAGCTCGGCGATCGCGACCAGGCGCGGCAGCGCGTACTTGAAGTAGGCGTTCTGGGGCCCGCGACGCACCACCTGCATGAAGAAGTACTGAGCGCCGTGGTACATCTCGAGCTCGTACAAGCTCTTGGCCAGGTAGTACTGGATCTTGGTCTCGCACTGCGGGAACTTCCGCTGCTGGAGCAGATCGAACAGGCCCTTGCTGGCGGTCAGGTTCTTCTTGGCGCGCTGGGCGGCGATGAGCTGCTCGAGCACCTTGCTGCCGCAGTCGTCGCCGCTGGACGGGACGTCGTTGCCGATGGGGATGTCGTTGCCGAGGGTCTCGTCTCCGAGGCCGGGAACGGGGACCGGCTGGGGACGCGGCTGGTTGACCGGCGGGAGGTTCGGCTGGGGCACGGGTGCCGTGGGGGCGGGTGCAGGAGCCTGGGCTGCGGCGGCCTGAGCCTGTGCGGCGGCGATGACGTCGGGCGGCATCTGGGCGGCCTGCAGACACTGGATGTCGGCCGGGGTGAATCGCGTGCCGCTGCCCTTGATGGTCGACACGACGATGTTGGCCGGGACGTTGACCTTCACCATGTTCTTGATCTCGTCGCAGGTGATGGCCGAAGCGGTCATCGGGGCGAGCGCGAACGCGGCGAGGAGGGAGGCACCGGCGATGCAACGCGCGGCGGCTGCGAAGGAGGTGCGGACGAGGCGCATGGGAGCTCCTGGCTCGGAGGTCTCGAGCTGCTCGGAAGAGATGGGGGTCACCGGCTCTTCCCCTTGCCGAGGAAGTAGGACACGTTGGCCTGCACGATGAAGTTGTTCTTCATCTCGAGGTTGAGGCTCTCGAGGACCTCGATGTAGGACAGGCCGCGCCCCTCGATCCGGAGGGCGAGGTTGCGCCCGAACACGATGCGTGCGCCGCCTCCGAAGTTCAGCGTGGGGTGGACCTGGTTGGCGGTCTTGACCGCGATTTCGTCGTTCTCGGACTGGAGCGCTTCGAGGTCGTCGGCGGTGTAGACGACACCGGTGCCGAACAGCCCGTAGATGTCGAAGTTGATGATGGCGTTGCCGGACGCGACCTTGCCGTAGATCGGCGCGTACTGCAGCGTGACGTTGCCGTAGCCCAGGATCTTGCTGATGTCCGGCGTGACGCCGTTCTCCTCGACGATCTGCCGGGTGATCTGCTTCCAGTCGGAGCGCTCGAAGTCCGGAGACAGGCCGACCTCGACCTGCAGCGCGCTGACCTCGGTGAAGTGGTAGCCGACATCGCCGCGGATGATGTAGCGGTTGATGAAGGGGTCGTTGGTGACGAGGCCGGCGCCGAGGCCGAGCTCGGTGCGCCCGATCTTCATGAAGGTCTTGCGCTGGAGCGTCTTGATGACGCGCTTCTTGCGCTTGACCGTCGGGGTGTCGTCCTCGGTCTCGACTTCGTCGTCGCGGAGGTCCTGGACCTCGGAACCCACGGTGGACGTGGGCTCGTCGGACAGGTCGAAGTCGTCGAGGTCGGTCTCGGCCTGGGCGAACGCTGCCGGGGCTGCGAAGAGGCCCAGGGCGACGAGAGCAGGGCGAACGATGCGGGGGATGGAATCGAACATCTCCACTCTCCTAGAAGTCGTACAGGCGCGGCTTCATCTTGGGGAAGTACGCCCCGATGCCGACGGACACGACGAAGTTGTTGTACAGGCGCGAGCCGTCGGGCGGGACGTTCTCGTCGTACTGCGGGTTGTTGTCGATGAAGAACGCGGCCTTGGCGTCGATCTTCAGCGCCAGCAGCTGGTTCAGGAAGTAGTTCTGACCGACGCCGATGTTCGGAGCGACCTTGACCTCGTTGCCGGCTTCGTTGAGCAGCACGAGGTCGTTGGGGGTCTGCGCGTTCTGCGCATCTTCGTTGTAGACGCCGAAGTAGTTGGTCTTGCTGATCATCCCGACGCCGACGAAGAAGTAGAGGTCGAAGTTGAGGACCGTCTCGCCGATGAGGTTGATCTTGCCGTAGACCGGCGCCCAGTTGATGCCGAAGGCAGCGGACAGCGTGACCTTGTCGAGCGGCTGCTGGAAGCCCTCGCCGCCACCGCCGGCGTTGGCGGCACGGTCGAGCAGGATGCCCACCAGCTGCTTGAGGTCGCCGCGACCGAGGTCGGGGCTGTAGGTGACGTCTGCACCGACCGCGAGGGTCTCGCTGAAGTGGTAGTTCAGCACGAGACCGCCCACGTAGCGACGGGCGAAGCTGTTGTTCGGGACGTACCCGAAGTGCGGTGCGATCTCGAATCGGCCTTCCTTCAGGAAGAACCGGTTCTCGATGGCGGCGGGCTCGGAGACTCCTTCACGGAACTCTTCGAGCGCCTCGACACCGGGCTTGTCAGCCGCGTGGACAGAAGGGGCGAAGACCAGGCCCACCATCAAGATGGGGAGGGCCCGGACGAGGTTGAACCAGGACATTCGGGTCAACTCCAACGGAGAAACAACCTAGGACCGTGCAATACGGCCGTGGGGATGTATCACGGCTCGCCATTCGTGTTCGCGAAGATGTCCGTGCTCACGGGTGCTTTCGGCGGTTCCAGGCGTGGGAGCGGCGGTGTCGACAGGCGCTTCGGTGATGTCAATTCCTTGTCAGTGCGGGATCGAGGGGGTGAACACACCGGCCGTCGTGCCCAGCTGAGGGGCTTCGGGTCGCCACGCGAGCTGCCACACAGTGGGGGTCGGTCACCGCACCCGGAAGTCGATCTGCTTCCAGGCCTGGCCGCCGCGACGGTCCCGCATGACCGCCCAGATGGTGCCCTCGACGCCCGACTCGGCCGGGGAACGCCACGTCATCTCGAGGAACGGGTACAGCGTGAACGGCTCGATCACGGTGCCGTCGGTCGCGAACCACGCCACGTAGGGCTCTTCGACGCGGTCCTCTGCGATTCCGTCGCTGTTGACGAAGACGTACTCCTCGATGGTGTCGTCGGTCACGAAGACGCCGATCTCGTAGTCCTGCTCGGGGTCGACCTCGAGCACCGCATCCTCGGGGACTTCGAGCTGGTCGACGGTGAAGGGCCGGCCGAACGCGGGGTTGTTGTTCGGGGTGAGGGCCTCGCTCACCACGATGCGCTTGTAGCCGGCCTCGATCTCGTTGAAGTCCAGCTCCTCGAGGTCGAGGTTCTCGAAGTCGTCGATCTGGGGGAGCCCCGTGACCTGGACCAGGATGTTCCGGCCCTCGAGCCGCTCCTCTTCGGGCAGCTCGTCGAGGATGTCGTCCGGGACGGTCCACGCGGGCGGCTGGATGGGCTCGATGCCGATGATCTCCTGTTCGTCACCCAGACACCCGAAGTCGGCGTCGTCGGACTCCGGGCACGTGATCCACAGGGTGGTCTCGATGGTCTCGTTGGGGTCGACCAGCAGGGCCTCGAACGTCACGGCGTCGCCCGGACGGGGCTCTGCGGGTTCGGCACGCACGGACAACAGGCGCGCCCGGTCGATGAACCAGGACTGCTCGAGGTCGCGGGGGCGCTGGTACTTGTCGCTGTTGATGACGCAGCTGGTCAGGAACAGCGAGGCCACCACGACGCGGAGGATGGGAGCGATGGGAAGGGAGCGCTTCATAGCCAGAACTTCGCCTCCAACCCGATGTTGGGGATGAACGGCAGGCCGCGGATGAACGCGCTGTCCGAGAAGTCGTAGTTGTAGAGGCGGAACTCCGGGTTCACGCCCCGCACGGTGTTCAGCAGGTCGATGTAGGTCTCGAGCTGCCAGCTCTTGAACGTCCACAGCCGGTCGACGCGGAAGCTGGTCTGGAAGAAGTCCGGGAGGCGCTCCGTGTTCCGTCCCCCGGTCGAGAACCCCGTGTAGAAGTCCGTGTCGGCGTCGTAGATGCCGGCGTTGAAGGGCGTGTCGGGGTTGCCCGTGACGTACTGGAACTGCGCTGAGACCCCGATGTCGTAGGGCAGATCGTAGCCGGCCTGCGCGGACAGGATGTGCGTCTGGTCGAAGTCGAAGAGGTAGACGTCCTCGTCCGGACCGTCGCGACGCTCGGCGCGGGACAGGGTGTAGCTGACCCACCCGAAGAACCGGCCGACGGGCTCGTGCCGGGCGATGAGCTCCATGCCGTACGCGCGACCGTCGCCGTTGTTCACGAAGGCGTCGCTGCCGGAGCCGGTGAAGGCCTCGTTGAACACGATGAGGTTGTCGAACCGGCGGTAGAACAGGTCGATGTCCCACTTGATGGCCGGCGAGAGCTGTTGCTCGAAGCCGATGCTGCTGTTCCAGGCGCGCTCGTAGCCCACACCGCTCACCTGACCGATGCCGATGGCCTCCTGGGGCTGTGGGGGCTGCTGGTACAGACCGGTCGCGGCCTTGATGGTGTTGCCGGGCACGATCTCGAAGCGCGTGGCGATGCGGGGATCGACCTGCCAGGTCGAGCTCGAGTTCGACGCGCCGTTCTGGATCTCGCCGCCCTGGAACAGGGTGTAGGAGTTGAACCGCACTCCGGGGGTGATGAGCCAGCGGTCGGAGTCGCCGAACGGCCGGAGGTTCGACTTGAGGAAGACGTCGGGACTCCAGAAGCTCCCGCGCCCGTCGAAGCCCACGGGCTCACGCTCGGCGAGGGGGTCGCTGGCCGCTTCGAAGTTGATCGCGCTTCGGAAGTCGAAGTAGTAGGTTCCCCCGATGAAGTCGATGCCGGGGATGATCTCGATGCCGGGCACGGGCTTGTAGCGGGCTTCGGCGCGAAGCTGTCCGACCACCTGGCGATTCAGCAGGGTGAAGGCGTCGCCGAGCCCGAAGTTGGTGTAGTCGTAGCCGAGGCTCGGGGTGGTCGCGAGGGTGAGCTTGTCGCTGATCTCGTTCTCGTAGGTGAGCAGCAGGCGCTGGCTCGCGTACTTGGTCTGCAGGGCCCCCTGCGTGTCGGCATCCGGCCCCTGAGCGAAGTCGTCCGGCGTGCTGACCTTGAGGATGTCCTCGAAGCCGTAGAAGAACACCGACAGGTGCTGGTCGTCGGACGTCGGCGCGATGTACTTCGCCTGGTAGTCCGTGTAGAACGGCTGGATCCGGAACTGCTGGCCAGCGGTGAAGATGGGGATGAACAGGTCGACGTAGGACCGACGGGCCCCGATGGCGATCTGGTGCTTCGGGCCTGTGTCCTCGACCCGGTTCTCCTTCTTCTTGCCGAAGTTCTTCCCGAGCTGGCCTTCGAAGTACAGCTGGCTGTCGAGGATGTCGGTTCCCCAGACGAGCCGGCCCTGCTCCGAGAACTCCCGCTTGGTGGTGACGTCCACGACGCCCCCCATGGAACGCCCGTACTGGACGCCGTATCCGCCGGGCAGGTAGTCGACGGACTCGACGATCTCGGGGCTCAGCACGCTCGTGGTCCCGGTGAGGTGGTAGACGAGCGGGATCCGGACCCCGTCGACGTACACCCCCGAGTCCTCGGGGTTGCTGCCCCGGATGACCAGCAGGCCGGTGCCGAACGGAGAGCGCGCTGCGCCGGGCAGGGTCTGCACGACCTTGATGGGGTCGCCGAAGGTCCCGGGAATCCGGCGGATCTCTTCGATGGAGATGGTGCGGCGGGTGACCTCTTCGCGCTTGCGCTCGTAGACCCCGACCACCTCGTTGTCGCGGTAGGACGTCGATCGGAGCCAAAGATCGAGGATCGACACCTCGCCCTCGACGACATCGAAGGTCTTCTCGACGGTGACGTGGTCCTGGGACAGGAGCCGCACCGTGGTCTCGCCGAGGGGAGCGCCGCGGATCTGGAACTGGCCGTCGGCGTCGGTCTCGCCGACCAGATCGGTGCCGACCACCACCACCTTCGCGCCGGCGATGGGGTTGCGCGTGCCCATCTCGCGGATCCGCCCTTCGAGGTTCACGGGCGCGGGGGCTTCCTCCTCGGGCTCTTCGGGGACCAGCTCGAACCGGTAGGTGAACTCGAACACGACGGGGACCGGGCCTTCTTCGGTCTCGGCGGGCGCGAAGGTCATCCCGAGGATCGCGTCGACTGCGGCCTCGTCGAAGCCCTGACCGGCGGGTTCGGTGACCTCGATGTTGCTGACCTCGCCTTGCTCGTCGAGCTCGATGAGGACGGTGACCACGGCCCCCTCGGAATCTTCGGTGCCCTCGGGCCACGGCGCTTCGACGTACTCCAGGATCTCGGGCCCTTTGATGATCGGGAGCTCGTCACCGGCGTCGCTCGGCTCGTCTGCGGGTTCGTCTGCGGATTCGTCCGTCGATTCCTCCGCCGGAGCGGGCTCTTCCGCAGCGGGGCCGTCGTCCTGGGCCCATGCAGCGGGCGCGAACAGCAGGGAGGCCGTGAACAGGCCCGGGAGCACGGTGGCGTTGGGGCGCATCAGTTCACCGCCTCGAAGCGGCACGAGTAGGGCACGCTCTTGGTGATCACCGGGTCTCCGTCCTTCTCGCCAGGCTTCCAGCGGGACTTCCGCAGGGCCTCGAGGCAGGCGGTGTCGGCATCCGGGTGCAGGCCCGAGACCACCGCCACCTGGCTCACCTTACCGTCTGCGCCCACCGTGAGCGTCACCTCGACCCGCCCTTCGATCTCGGCGTCGATGATGCTCTGGGGAATCACGAGCTGCGGCACGTAGCGCTTCTTGGGCGGCTTGCTGACCGAGGTGTACGGGATGGGCACGAACTCCCCGAGATCCTCGTCGAGGTCGGCCTTCTCGTCCGAGTCCTTCGTTCCCACCGTGTTCCCGCGATTCGCGCTGAAGTCGGTTCCCCCGTCCTTCGAGAAGCTGGAGGCATCCAGGCCCTGGACCTTGCGCGGAACGGGCTTGGCCTCGGGTTGGGGTTGCGGCTCGGGTTCGGTCTCGGTCTCGGTGGGTTCCGGCTCGTACTCGACTTCTTCGGGCTCGTCGGGAATCTCGGGCTCGGGTTCGGGCTCTGGCTCGGGTTCGGGCTCGGGCTCGGGCTCTGGCTCCGGCTCGGGCTCGGGCTGCGGTTCGGGCGCAGGAGGCGGTTCCTCGACGACCTCCATCATCACCCACTGCTCCTCCTCGGGCTCGGGAGGGGGGAGTGCTGCGGCTCCGAGCGCACCGGTGACGTGGACGAACAGCGACAGCACGAGTGCGATGGCGAGCAGCAGGTACTCGACCGGGTCGCGGCCGTTGAGCGCAGTCGCCTTCACCTCAACCGCCGTTGTCGGGGGTGGGCTCGTCGACCACCGGTGCCGGGGAGGGTGGTGGGGTGGGGACCGGCACGCTCGACTGGGGGTCGGGACCGATGGCGTCGACCTTGTTGATGTTGATCGCGAACTTGGACACGCCGCTCGACTTGATGAGGTCGATGAGCCACACCACGCGGCCGTGCGCGACGTTCTTCTCGGCGGAGATGAGGCAGATGACGTCTCCGCCGTCTTCTCTGGCGTTCGCCTTCTCGTCTTCGATGCGTTGCTTCAGCTGGGCCGTGGTGACTTCTTCGCCGTCGAGCATCAAGGCCCCCGAGCCCATGAGCTGCAGACCCAGCGAGACGTTCTGGGTCTCCTCGCCGCTCGCGGCATCGGGTAGCTCGACCTTGATCGACTGCTTCACGATGGTGGTCGCGGTGACCATGAAGATGATCAGGACCACCAGGATGATGTCGACGAACGGCGTGATGTTGATGTCTGCGATGACGTCGTCGTCGCTGCCGAAGTTCGCGCCCATCGCGGCCTACTTCCCGGCCACGGCGCCGTGCCCGCCGTGTTGGTCGGTCAGGCGTGCGACCACCAGCTGGGCCAGGGACTCCGAGCGACCGATGCGGCCCTTCACCCAGCGTGCGAAGGCGTTGTAGAGGACGACGGCGGGAATCGCGACGAGCAGGCCGACCGCCGTGGCGACCAGGGCTTCGGAGATGCCCGACATGACGGCCTGGCTGGCCTCTGCGTCGGAAGCCGCGAGGTCGGCGAACGCCTGGATGATGCCCAGCACCGTTCCGAACAGGCCCAGGAAGGGGGCATTCGACCCGACGGTGGCGAGCACGATGAGGCCCCGTTCCATCGCGAGCTTCTCGGCGACGGCCACACCGGCCATGGCCCGCTCGGCGGCTTCGGGATCCTGCATCTCGACCCCGGCCGACAGCACCCGGGCCTCGAAGCCCTTCAGCTGGCTCAGCTTGCTTCGGAAGTCGCTCGGGCTCCCGCCGCGCAGGAATCCATCGACCGCCTGCTGCAACGCACTTCGCGGGGTGGCGTCGCGCAACAGGTAGACGACGCGCTCCAGACTCACCGCGATGCACACGATCGACAGCGCGACGAGCAGCCAGAGCACCCATCCAGCGCCGCGGAGGGCGAACGCCAACATCATGTCTTCGAGCACGGGTCCCCCGCGTATACCGACCGGTAGGTCCGCCCGATGCGTAACCGGCCGTCGCCGAGGATCAACAGGCGCGACATCGTGTGAAAGGGTTGTCTGTAAGCTGGTCGCACATCCGACCGTTGTGGCACCGGAGGGACCCATGACCGAAGCACTGCCGAGAACCGCCGTGATGGTGTGTGCCGTCACCGTCGCCACGCTGTCCGGTCCCCCCGGCGCGCTGGCCGCACCGCCAGACGAGGTGGGCGCGCGGCCTGCAGAACCGACTCCGGCAAACCAGCCCGGCCAGGACGACCCGAATGGGATGCCCGTGCCCGGACGGGTCGTGCGGGACGATGCGATCGTGGTGTGGGCCCGCGGAGTGGCGTCCACGAAGGGGCCCGATTGGTTGGAGCGGGGTCGTGTACAGGCGAACGAAGCGGCACGGCGCCACGCGTTCGAACAGCTCGTGGAGGGAACGTCGGCCCGGGTTCCCCCCTGGACCGACGACCGGATCCGCACGACGTTCGGGCTGCCGTTCGAGGTGGAGACCGTCGCCCAGCAGGTGCACGAGCCGGTTCATCAGGTCGAGGTCGCGATCCGAATGGAGGTCGCGGTCGCGGCGTTCGCGCAGCTCCAGGAGCGGTGTGCGACCCGGACCGCGGGCGCTGTGACGTTCTCGACCTGCATCCCGGATGCGTTGCTGGTGGTGGCGAACAACGGGCAGATCTCGGACGAGGCGCTGCTCCCGGGAGACCTCGTCCTGGGCTTTGCGGATGGGGAACGCGAGCGGCTGGATGCGTCCGCCATCGAAGGCATGGGTACGCAGCTCGTAGCGGCGCTCGCGGGTCGGAAGCTCCGGGTCGATCGCGACGGGAAGGAGGTCCGTGTGAAGCTGGCCGAGCCGATGCCCGTCCGCGAGCCGGACATCCGTGCCCTGGCTCCCACGTGTGGGCCGTGCTGTCACGGGCACTGCGACGACGAGATGCTTCCGAAGCGCTTCCGATGACCCCCACCGTCGAGCACCGGTTGAGCGTCGACTGGGAACTCTGGATCGTGGAGCAGCTGCTGTTCCGAGCGGAGCTCGATGGACTGGTCCACGTGTTGGTCGAGCAGGGGATCGACGTGTCGAAGGCCCGGACGATGATCCAGCAGATCCGGGACAGCACGGGTTTCCAGCGCCTGGAGGCGCGTCTGGGGCAGGCGCGATTGGCGGCGCGGCTCCAGCAGCTCGAGCGGGCGTCCGTGCCGGGCCCGGTGGTGGTCGAGCGCGCGGACATCCCTGCCGAGGAGCTCCTCGAGCAGCACTGGAAGCCGTCCCGTCCGCTGAAGCTCACACACGCTGCGCGCACCATGGGGGCGGTTCGACGGTGGACCATCGCAGGGCTCGCAGAGCGGTTCGGGGACGTGCCGATCGGGGTGAACGTCCGTCGGGAAGAAGCCCGGGAGCCCGGCGACACCGAGCGATTCGAGACCACCGAGACGTTCGCTGAGTTCGCGTCTCGAGCGCTCTCGTCCTCCGGAAACGCCGCCTACGTGGTGTCCCGGAACGGGCTGCTCGCGAATCCCGCACTCCGCCCGCTGTGGGACGACCTCGCACCGCTGCCCTCGTTCATCGCGCCGATGACGCCGCCACGGGGTGCATCGCTGTGGATGGGCCCCGCTGGCACGGTCACGCCGCCGCACTTCGATCCGCACAACGTGTTGCTGGTGCAGGTTCAGGGCACCAAGCGGGTCCGACTGGCGCCCCGTCTGACTGCGGCGCTACACGACCGGATCGCGGGGTACTACCTGAAGGGATCGCTCGACGAGGTGTTCGGAGACCAGGTCGCCACGGTCGAGCTGGCGCCAGGGGAGGCGCTGTTCGTTCCGGCCGCGTGGTTCCACGAGGTCACGGCGCTGGCGCCGTCGCTCACGCTGTCTCTGCTGTCGTTCCCCTGGCCGAACCACTTCCACTTCCTCGGGCCGCCGGGCTCGGAGGATGTCTCGCAATGACGAACGGCCCCGAGGCGATGCCCGGAGCCGTTGTGAAAGTGGAGGCGCTAGCCGGATTCGAACCGGCGAATGGAGGTTTTGCAAACCTCTCCCTTAACCACTTGGGTATAGCGCCATCAGGGATGGACTCCACATGTATTGCCGCCGTCGAAGACGTCAAGGAACGTCGAGCACGGGGAGACGATCCCAGGCAGACCGGAAGTCCAGAGGCCGTGGGTCGCGAAGTTCTGGACGTCTCGCGAGACGGCGCTATCCCCCTGCGCAGCGGGGGAGAGGGTGGGTCCCGCGCTCACCGGTGATACAGGTCCGCATGCTGACGCTCGTGGTGGTCGCCAAGAACGAAGCCGACCGGATCGCCCGCTGCCTGCAGTCCGTTCCGTTCGCGTCGCGCCGACTGGTGCTGGATTCGGGATCGACCGACGACACGGTCGCCGTCGCCCACCGGTGCGGGGCCGAGGTGATCCGGACCGACTGGCCCGGATTCGTCGCCCAGAAGAACCGGGCCCTGTCCCACGTGGACACGCCGTTCGCTCTGTCGCTGGACGCCGACGAGTGGTTGAGTCCAGCGGCGGCGACCGACGTCCAGCGCGTGCTCGAAGACGTCCGCACAGGGAGCGGCCCGGGGAGCCCTGCTGGATGGTCGTTTCCGAGGGCGAGCGTCTGGAGAGGCCGGGAGGTCCGGCACGGATCCTGGTATCCGGACCGCAAGCTGCGCCTGGTCCGGATGGCGGCGCATCCGCGGTGGGGGGGCGACGACCCTCACGACCGCTTGGTGGTGGACGGTCCGGTGGAGCGCCTTCACGGCGACATCGGCCACGACCCGTATCGCCGGTTCTCCGACCACCTGCGAACCATCGATCGCTACACGGCACTCAACGCCGAGGCCCTGGCTGCCCGAGGGGTGACGGCTCGCCGACGCGACCCCGTGGTCCACGCCCTGGGCCACTTCGCCAAGAGCTACGTGCTGCTCCGCGGCTACCGGGATGGCCCCACCGGACTCGTGCTGGCCGGACTCGGAGCCGTGCACGCCGGTCTCAAGTGGCACCGACTGCGCACGCTCGGAGGAGGCTGACGATGCGCGTCCGTGTGTGGTGCCGAGCCGACGCCGAAGGGGGGGCCGGGGGATACGCGCGCTCGCTGATCGGAGGGCTGAGGGCGCGCGGCCACGAGGTGCGGGTGGGGCCGCGCCGTCGGTCCGGCGAGGTGGTGGTGTCGCTCGAGCGGCGCGCGGGGGCGGACATCTGGCGCGCGGGGGGAGGGGTGCATCGGATCGCACGCCAGCGCTCGCTGCGAGCTCCCCGGGTTCCCGGCCTCGGTTGGACCCGCTGGTTCGATCGCGAGCTCTGGCGAGAGAGGCAGGCGGCACGAACGGCGAAGGTGGTCGTGGCCAACAGCGAGCTCGTCGCACGTCAGCTGGTTCGATCACTGGGGGTACCGCCGGTTCGGGTCGAGGTGGTCAGAACGGGTGTGGATCTGCAGCGGTTCCGACCGATGCGCGAAGCGACAGGGCACTCCGAGGAGGATCGGGATCACCGCCGGGTGCTGTTCGCCGCGCACGGGTGGAGGCGGAAGGGGTTCTCGACGGCCGTCGAGGCGTTCGAGCGGGTGGCCCGGCCCGGCGACGAGCTGTGGGTGGCAGGCCGTGATGGGCGTCGAATTCGCAGGCTGACCGCTGCGCGAGCCCATCTGGGCGGGCAGTTTGGCACCACGTCCCGCAGTACACTCGTCGATGTGGGTCGGAGTCCGGACCTCGCTGCCGTCCTGCCGCTCGTGGACGCCGTGCTGCACCCCACCCGCTACGATGCCGCGTCCAACCTGGTGCTCGAGGCGCTGGCCTGCGGGGTTCCCATCGTCACCACCCGCTGGGACGGAAGTGCGGAGGTTCTTCCAGATCCGGGCCTCGTGGTGCAGGATCCCACGGACGCGGCGCAGGTCGCCGCGGGTCTGATGCATGCACTGGACCGGTCCGGGGAGACTGCGGTGTGGCGGGGGGTCGCCGAAACCTGGCCCGAGTCTCGCAATCACGATCGGATGGACGAGGTCGTCCGTCGAACGAGGACATGGAATGGCTGAAGCGAAGGCCCCGAAGAAACGCCGCGGATGCATGCGAATGCTGTTTCGCCTGGGCTGCGGCGCGAGCGTGCTGACCGCGGGCGCAGGCCTGATCGGGATCGTGGCGTCAGGATTGATGTACCGCCAGTACGTCATCGTAGATCCGGGTCCACACATCGACGCAGACCACATCCGTACGATCATCGCGCAGGAGTCGCCGGTGTACTACCGCGACGGCACCACGCGGATCGGGGTGTTCTTCGAAGACGAGCATCGGCGCTACGTCCCGTTCGAGGAGCTCCCGCAGGCCTGGACCATGGGGATCGTCGCCGCCGAGGACGGCAGCTACTGGAGTCACTGGGGCGTGGCTCCCAAGCACATCGCGCGGGCGATGAAGGACAACATCCTCGCGGGTGGCGTGGTCGCGGGGGGTTCGACCCTGAGCCAGCAGACGGCCAAGAACCTGTACTACCGCCCGGACCGATCGCTGAAGTCGAAGGGGACGGAGCTGCTGAACGCCCTGCGGCTCGAAGCGCACTACGACAAGCGCCAGATCCTGACCTGGTACGCCAACCAGTTCCACGTGTCCGGCAACGGGCGCGGCCTGGGAATCGGGGCGCGGTACTTCTTCGACAAGGACGTCTCCGAGCTCGAGGTGGAGGAGGCCGCGTTCCTCGCCGGACTGGTGAAGGCGCCCAGCCGCTACGACCCGTTCCTGGGGGACTCCGAGCGGCGGAAACGGGCCATCGACAAGGCCCACACCCGGGCTCGCTACGTGCTGAACCGGATGGTGACCGAGGACATCGACCACCTGGTGCCCCCGAAGTCGGACGACGAGACCCAGGCCGAACACGATGCGCGGGTGCTCGAGGCGGGTCGGATCCGGGCGCGGGCTCGTGAGCTCCTCGACGACGGGTTCGAGCTGCAGTTCAAGCGGGGCACCTTCCGGTTCGACTCGAATGCGGTGCTCGACGAAGTGGCCCGACGCCTCGGAGAGGCCCCGTTCGACGAGGTCTTGAAGCACGCCGGCATCGAAGACCCCTCCACGGCCGGGCTGAAAGTGGTCACGACCCTCGATCCGGCCGCCCAGGAAGCCGCGATCTACGGGTTGTGGCACCACCTCACCGAGGTCGGAGCCTGGATGGAGGAGCCGGATCCGAGCGACTTCATCGTGGACGGACGCATCTCGTACAGTCCGGAGAGGGCGTTGCGGAAGCGCGAGTTCCGCAAGGGGCGGGTGTCGGAGGTGCGCGACGACGGCAAGCGGCACCTCGCCATCGACCTCGGGGGGACCGAGTGTCTGGTCGATCGCGACGGGGTGATTCGCGCGGCTGTGGCCGTGGAGCGCGGACGGACCGGCAACAAATACGAGAAAGCGAGCACGAAGACGGTCGAGGCGTTCATCGATGCGTTGCCGGTCGACAGTCTGGTATGGGTGAGCGTGCGCGAGGCTGCAGACGGCAGCGAGACCGCCCTGTGCGACCTGGAGCGTCGTCCCGAGCTGCAGGGGGCCGTGATGGTCCTGGAGGACGGAGCGATCCGCGCGATGGTGGGCGGCAACGACAACCGGAACTTCAACCGCACCACGGCGCTGCGACAGATGGGGTCGACCTGGAAGCCCCTGGTGTTCCACGCGGCGATGCAGCTGGGCTGGCGACCCGACGACCGGCTCGACAACCGGCGGAACGTGTTCCCGTTCAGCACGTCCTGGTACTACCCACGCCCGGATCACGAGCCCGCCGACGAGGTGAGCATGTCGTGGGCGGGGGTGAACTCCGAGAACCTGGCGTCCGTGTGGTTGCTCTACCACCTGACCGATCGGCTCGACAGCGCGCAGGTTCGGGCCCTGGCCGAGAGTCTCGATCTGGCCCAGCGACCCGACGAGGACGACAAGGCGTACCGCACCCGCATCCAGAAGGCCGGTGTGCTCCCCACGCCCAGCCGGGTGGACGAGGCGCTGTTCCTCCAGGCGCGGGCGGACGTCGCTACGCGCATGGATCGCACCGACCATCCCGAGGACCGGCTCGGAGTGGAGTCGATGTACTACGGCTGGGGGTTCGGGAGCGAAGAGAAGCGGGTGAAGGGGGAGGGGCCCCGGGCCCGCGCGCTGAAGCTCGATGCGCTGACCAACTCCTGGCGACATCTCTCGGGTCAGCTCGACGAGTGTCGGGCTCAGCATGCCTTCCTGGAGTCGCGCTGGAAGCGCAAGGAGCTTCCGCCACAGGCCCTGGTGCCCGACCTGTCGGTGATGGTGGACGAAGACGGGATCGAGGTGGCGTGCGGACGGATTCCCGAGGGCTACGGCCCGGTGGACGCGACGCTGGCAGAGGTGCTGGATCCCTCGCTGGCATCGGATGATTCTGAGGATTCGGAGGAGGCGGGGCCCGACGGTACGGGGGATTCAGAGGTTGCGCCTGCTCCCGAGCCCGAGACCACGGATCGACGTGGGCCACTGCGGTGGATCCGGGATCAGCTGGAGAAAGTGCCCGAGAACGTGCGACTGCTTCCGCGAGCGCTCCCCGAGATGGCGGCGTTCGACGACGTCCTGATCGAGGATCGGGTGCACGTGTCGACGCTGGAAGAGCTCGAAGCCGCGTACCGCCGGCAGAAGGCCACGCGCGACCTCGCGGGTTCCGACGCACCGGGCTTGTACGACCCCGAGATCCTGTACTGGCACCAGGACTTCCGGGTGCTGCTGTCGCTGCGCTACCTGGAGTCGATGGCCCGCAGCTACGGGGTCGCGAGCGAGATCCAGCCCGTGATGTCCCTGCCGCTCGGGGCCAACGACGTCACGCTCGAAGAGATGGCGTCGGTCTACTCGGGCATCACGTCCGGCAACAGCTGGCAGTTCCCGGGCGTCGCTGCGGATGGCGCCGAGCTCGCATCGCCCCCGTCGCCCGCACTGCTGATCGCCGAGATCCGAGACGTGGACGACAACGTGCTGTACCGCGCGGAGTCCGTCGCAACGCCGGTGGGCAAGCCCAACACGGGCCCGCTGACCGCCGACATCCTCCGAAACGTGGTGCGCCACGGGACCGGTCGACGCGCGCTCTCTGCCGTGACGGCCGATGGAGTGCCGGTGCCGCTGGGCGGGAAGACCGGTACCACGAACGACTTCCGGAACGCCGCGTTCCTGGGCTTCGCTCCGGGTGCGGAGTCGGACGGCTACTCGCTCGAGAACGGGTTCGTCGTCGCGGCCTACGTCGGGTACGACGACAACCGCGAGATGAAGAACGGACGCATCCGTCTGGCGGGCGCGAGCGGCGCACTGCCGGCCTGGATTGCGACCATCGAGGGCATGCAGGAAGCCGGGCTGCTCGGCGAGACCCCCGATGCCGACGTCGAGGCGGGCGCCTGGCCGCTCCTCCACGCCCCGGGGCTCGTTCGCGTCGCTGCGGCGGAGGGGTCGGGCGTGGTGCTGGAGGACGGCGAGTACGTCGCGGAGAACCCCAGCATCCTGGTGCCACTGCCCACCGTCGAAGAGAAGCCGCCCGTGCGATTCACCCGTCGCAATCGACCGATTCGCATCAATCCGCGCACGGACGACGAGGAGCGACGCGGCCGCCCCATCCCGCTGTGGGGACGTCGCAAGCACGACGAATAGCCGCTGAAGCGGCCCGGAGGCCCAGACGCACGACGCCCCGGCGTCTGGGACGGCCGGGGCGTGGCGTAGGCGAGCTAGAGGCTGGCTGCGCCGTCCTCTTCTTCCTTGGCCTTCTGCTTCTCGCGCTTGGCCTTCTTCTTCAGGTACTTCTTGAAGCCCTTCGGGTCGTACTTCTCGAAGCGGGCCTCGCCTTCGCCCTTCCAGTCGACCACCTCGAAGTCGTAGCCGAGCTTGTCGAGCTGGGGCTTGAGGACTTCGGCGGGGCCGTGGAGGGTGAACAGCAGGCGGTCGCCGCAGCCGTCCATCAGCTCCTGGATCTGCTCGGGGCTGACCTCGGCCAGACGGTCGCCCAGCGTGGCCATCTCCTTCGGGCTCCAGCCGTTGCGGGCGTAGGTGAGGAGGCGGCCGCCCATCTGGTCGGTCGACTGGCTCTCGAGGCCGGCGTTGCGGGCTTCCCGGAGCTTGTGGACGCGGATGAGGTCTTCGTCGAACTCACCGGCTTCGCCTTTGCCGACCAGCTCCTTCATGACCTCGAGGGTCCGCCCGACACCGTCGTTGACCGCGAGGGAGGAGAAGCCGAGCGTAGCGACGTCTCCGGCACGCGACGACGCGAACCCGGCGGGGCTGTAGGCCAGACCTTCCTTGACGCGCAGGCGGGTGAACACCTCGCTGAAGAAGATGCTGTTCAGGATGGACACGGCCGCACGGCGCTCGTCCGAGTAGTTCAGGCGACACGCGCCCCGAACCTGGGTCTGGGTCTGCTTGGGGTCGTCGAAGATGAGGATCTTGGAGCCTTCGCCGATGGCGGGGGTCTCGATGCTGGTGTAGCGCTCGAGCTTGGCGTCGTCATTGCTCTTCGCTTCCCAGCCGCCGAAGTACATCTCGGCCTGCTCGAGGGCTTCATCGGGATTGACGAGACCGGTGATGATCAGCGTGGCGTTCTTGGGCTGCATGATGGTGTCGAGGGTGTCGTTGACCTCGCTCGCACCCCAGTCGAGCACCTTCTCGGCGCCGTCGTACGTCGTGAGCCAGCGCTCCGGGTTCTCCGGGTAGAGGTGCTTCGTCGTGTACTCGCTCGTCAGCCAGCCCGGGGAGCGGCTGGTCCAGCGGGCGGCGAGGCTCTTCTGGAAGCCCGTGACGTAGCCCTTCTTTCCAGCCATGTACGGCGTGGTGGACTCGATCTGCTCGCGGAGCATGTACAGCGCGCCGTCGACGTTCCCTGCGGCGTGGCGGAGGGTCATCTGGGTGGATTCGTCGCTCTGCCAGGCGCGGTAGGCACCGGCGATCGACATGGGGTTCATGCCGTCACCGCCGCCGAACTGACTGATGGCATCGGCACGCGCGAAGTCCCAGGCGAAGCTGTTCCGGTCGACAGGCCCGGTGAGCTGGCCGCCGTTGAAGACGATGGCGGAGTACGCCATCGGCGCTTCGCCGTGGGGGAGGATGATGACCTTGAGGCCGTTGTCCAGCGTGGTCTCCACCAGGCCGGAGAGGTCGGGCTTGACGTAGGCCGCGCGGACGGTGTCGTCTGTGAGGTTGGCGAACTCCTCGTTGGCCTCGATGACGCTGTCGCCCTCGGACGAGCCGGCGTACGCAGATCCCTCGCCCGTGGTGTCGATCTCGCTCGGCGGGAGCGGGTCGATCACCACGCGGACGGCCTGGTCACGCGTGAGGTACTGGTTCGCGATCTTCGCGACCTCGAACATGTTGAGCGACATGGTCTGCTCCATCGCGTTCGAGTGGTACGCCGGGTTGTTGGTGTAGTGGGCGTACGTGACGATGTCCTCGGCGCGGCCTGCGAAGTGGTAGGCGACCCGGTCGACGCTGGTGAGGATGTCGACGAGGCCGCTCTGCCGCGTGGCGGGGAACATGCGCTGTTCGAAGATCTGGACGAGGTCCGGGTTCCAGATGCTCGGGATCTGGTCGATGATCTTGTCGGCGATCTGCTCGGGGTCGAGCTTGTTGTTCCGCATCTCGACCAGGCACATCAGGGTGCTGTGCACCTTCTCGGTCTGCACGAAGCACTGGCTGCCGGCGATGTCGGAGTCGCGCCACTCCTCGATGTGCATCCGGTAGTTCCGGGGGTTGAAGTACCCACGCAGCACGCTGTTGGCGACGCCACCCAGCATCTGCAGCTGAGTGTGGTCCTGGCGGAACCCGCCGGGCAGCGGCCAGGCGACGATGACGACCCGGTCGTCGATCGGGGCTTCCTTGTAGATCACCGGGCTCTTCTTCGGGCGCTCCGGAATCGGCTCGCGCGGTTCGTTCGGCTTGATGCGACGACGCTGGGCGATGAGCTTGGCGTCCTCGGGGTCCTGCGGGTCGAGGAAGCCGTCGTAGACCTTGGCGTCATCGGGGTTGTCGGGGTCGTAGCTGTCCGGATCCCAGGCGCCGTACCACCAGTCGTCCGCGTTGGAGACCTGAGGGTCGTCCACGCCGGGTGCGGGGTACTTGAAGATGTGCTCTTCCTTCAGCTCGGGGTCGATGAGCTTCGGGTCGAAGTTCTCGAAGAGCAGGCTGGAGGCCTCGCGCAGATCGAAGTCCCCGACGACCGCGATGGTGGTCTTCTCGGGGTGGTAGTAGTCGTCGAAGTACTTCTGCAGCGTGGCGAGATCGACCCGGCCCAGCGTCTCCTTGGTGGAGGACGAGTGGTAGGGATGGGACTCGGGGTAGACCTCTTCGTAGAGGAAGTCGAACAGCTGACTGAAGCCCTGCTCGTTGCGGCGCCGCCACTCGTTGGTGATGACCTCGCGCTCGGTGTCGATGAACTCTTCCTTCACCCCGACGTAGGGCGAAGTGAGGCGCCTCGACTCGAGCTGCAGGAACAGGTCGAGGTGCTCGGACGCGAAGACGGTCCGGTAGTCGGTCCAGTCGTTGCGCGTGGTGGCGTTCATCAGCGTGCCGTAGTCGTTCAGCGTCTGCATGATGGACGGCAGCGTGGTGGTGACGTCGTTGCCTTCCTCGTCGAAGCCGGTGCGCACGGTCTGCGTGGAGCGGAACCAGGTGTGCTCGACGAAGTGGGCCGTGCCCTCTTTGCCCTTGGGGTCGTCGCCAGAGCCGTGGTCGACGATCGACATGATCGAGACGATGGGATGGCTGTGGTCTTCCTGGAACATCACGGTCAGACCGGACGGGCAGTAGAAGACCTGGGTGGAGAGGGAGTAGGGCGGCACGTCCGCGCTGAGCGTAGGCTTGCTGGGCCGCTTGGGCCCTTCGGCTGCGACGCTGAGGCTCGGAACGGCGAGTGCGATTGCGAGAGCGAGAGATTTCATGAACGGACCTCTGTCTGCGTTGAAGGCGGAAACGATGGCGTCCTACCTCGTTGAGCGTCGCGATGCACACGACGCGTGCCGCCGAGGGCGCCGGTCTGGCGCACGTGACGGGCGTTCTGCGGACCCGGGTGGAGCCCGCTGCTTTCCGAGTGTGGACTCCTGCGGCACTGTTAATGTTCCGTATGGATGCGCTGGTCGTGGGAGCCCTGACCGCCACGGGGACGGTCACCGGGATGCTGTTCTGGCTGCTGCTCGTTCGGCCGGATCGGTTGCTGGGCCTGTTGTCGGACAGCACGGACGACCCGCATGCTCACCGCGTCGAGTGGTTCGAAGACCATCCCGGACAGCTCGTGGCCCTGCGGGTGACAGGAGCGGTGGTGGTGTTGATCCTGGGCTTTCTGACCGGGCTCGCCGTGGCGTTCCTCGCCGGGACCGCCTGAACGACTCGCGGGCGACTCCGAGGGGTGGGGTCGGCGGGCTTGCCCATGGTCGGGGGGCAGGGTAGGAGGTGCCCGCTGGCTGGGTAGCTCAGTTGGTCAGAGCACACGGTTCATACCCGTGGTGTCGGCGGTTCAAGTCCGCCCCTAGCCACTCGCTTCACTTGTTCGTAGTCCTCCGGTGTGTTGAACCCGAGGCTCACGAGCACCGAGTCCGTCGGCAGACCCGGGGCGTCTTCAACGAGGTCCCGGGTCGTCGCGGCGTGTCGGCTCGCGTGTCGCGCGTCCACCGGCAATCGGATCGGGTGACCCCGGCGTCCGTGCCTGTCCAACGGCACCGCTGCACCCGAGGCGTCGAGGAGCGCCTCCAGGACGGGCTGTTCCACAGGTGGAGTGTCGACGGGCAGCGCGAGCACGGCCGTCTCGGCGGGGGGGCGTGTGGCGTCCAGCGCCAGACGGAGGCTGTCCAGCATGTGCGTGCTGCGCCATCGGGGTGCGTGGAGGATCTCGAGAGGTGGCGTGGACGGATGCTCCACGGTGGCTCGGAGGACATGCTGTATTTCCGCGCTGTCTGCACCGAGGACCACCACGCACCGCATCGTTCGTACACGATTCAATTCCCTGGCATGGGCGAGGAGGAGCGGAACCCCGAACCAGTCGAGCAGGGACTTGGGTTGGCCCATCCGCGCAGAGCGGCCTGCGGCGAGGATCACAGCGAGTGAGGACACCAGGATGCCTCGTGTGGTGCCCGACCCGCGTCCGACGCGGACTCGGGAGGAGTTGATCGATCAGCGGTCGGTAGGGTATGATCCGCGGCGCAGCCATGCGCAACAAATCGTCAGTGATCCGAAAGTGTCCCGTTTTCGTGGGGGCCAGCTCCGTCTCCATCCGAAAGCTGGCCGACCACGCGGAAGTGCGTCGTATCGCGCGGCGTGCACCGGTCTGGTCGCGGGGCGAGAGGTCGAGCTACATCGCGGTCGTTCGGTCCGGTATCCTCCGCGAGGCGTTGACGTTGGGCAAGCAGACCATCACGCTCCGGTTCTCCGGGCGGGGCGACGCCGTGAACATGCAGGCCGGCTACGAGCTCGAGCCCACCGGCGGGGTGGACGCCTACGAGGACAGCGTGGTGCTCCAGATTCCCGCCGCCACCTACCGCGAGGTCGCCGAGCGGGATCCCGCCATCGCGCTGGCGAGCGCCCGTGTGGAGGGTCGGCGACGTCAGGTCGTGCAGGACCGACTCGCGATGATCGCCTACAGAACAGCCGTGCAGCGGCTCGCATCCTGCCTTCTGCACCTGGGGTCGCGGTTCGGGGTCCGCGACTCCAGAGGCACGATCATCAACCTGCGGCTCACGCACAAGGAGCTCGCCGCCTACATCGGCGCGACGCGAGAGACCGTGAGCTTCGCCGTCACCGATCTGCGTCGCGACGGCCTCATCCAGACCGAGGGCAAGCGGGTCGTACTGCTGGACTCCACGGCGCTGCAGAAGCTGGTGAGCGCCGCCTGAACCTTCGGGGGGCGCGGCGAGCGGTGTCGAAACCCAAGTCGCGATAGCCGGGTGGGCGACGTATCGAGAGCGAGGAGTGTGCGTCATGACCATCCGTCGACCACTCGTGTCGGGCATCGCCGGGATCCTGATCTGGGCCACGGCCGGCTGTCCCTTAGAGGTGTCGGACATCGACACCGACGACCCCTCCCAGGCCCCGGACATCACGGGCGACTACACCGTCCAGCCCCTCAGCGACATCGAAGGTGAAGCGGACTGCGCGGGCATTCCAGGGTCCGATCCGACATGGCTGGCGGGCTCGCTGACCATCGAAGGGCCGGCGGACGATCTGCTCTACACGTTCGAAGACGGGGAGCAGCTCGACGGCTCGGTCGATCCCGCGTTCACCTTCTTCGCGACGGGCACCGTCGTTCGCGAGGGCGTCGACGTGGACGTCGCCGTGGAAGGGCTCGCGTTCATCGGCGATCAACGGTGGGAACTGGATGGGGATGTCGTGCTGGACGTACTCGATTCGACCGGCAAGGCCGCCGCGTGTACACTCTCCGGGCGCTTGGAGGCAGAGCAGCTCAGTCCATGAAGACGTTCCGATCGATCCCGCTGGCATTGCTGTTCGTCTCTTCCACGGCCTGGGCTGATCTGCCGATCAAGATCGGCCTCGGACCGGTGTTCGACCTCCAGGGCGACTCCCTGTCCCCCGATGCCATTCGCTGTTCCGATCCCATCGGCGGAGACGGCATCGACGTGCAGGGCGCAGGCACTGAGACGTCCTGGAGCTGCGGCTCCGGATTCCCGATCGGCGGGCGGCTGCTCGCCAGCGCACGGATCCGCCTGTCGGATCGTGCCTCCATTCGGGTGGGGCCCCGCATCGAGGGAGGCACCCGCAGCGGCGCGGTTCAGTACCAATGCGCACAGTTCGGACCCGCCGTCCCGAACGACCTGGGTCCCGGCTCCTCGTTCTACACGGGTGAGAACCGGCCCTGTGGCGAAGAGCCCGGCTCCGGCGAGACGATCCAGACGGGTGGTCACTTCGCAGCCACCGTGTTGCTCGGCCTCTCTGTGGGCCCCGAGTTCGCCGTGCCCGTCGGGTCGAACAGCGTCTACTTCGGCGCCGAGCTGTCGGCTGGCGTGGCCTGGAGCTTCGACTCCCTGGGTCCATCGGACGCGGACGGCGTCAGCCCGACAGACGGCGTGCTCGACGACTACAAAGACGCTGGCTGCAACCCCTGCAGTCTGGAGACATCGACGTTCCCGGCGTTCTTCGGAGCCGAGATCCTCGCGGGCTACCGCCTCGGGGGCAGCACGCCCCTGTTCTTCGAAGGCGGGTACTCCACCGCACGCATCGGTCAGTTCAACGCACAACCGGGCTACGACAACACCAATCTCGAGAGCCTGGCGTACACCTGGAACCCCATCCGGTTGACCGTCGGCGTCGAGGTCGAGCTCTGACACTCCGGCATGGCCGTGCGGGATGCGCGGCAATGCTGGGGCGGCGTGTCGCGGATTGACGCAGACCGGTTAGGCGGGGCCTCCTGGAGGTCGGATGCGTCTGTATCGCGCCAAGATTCCCGCCATCGCGAAGGAAGTGATCGAGGTCCTGGTGACGGATGGCGACATCGAAGTCGCCAGCGAGAACCGCGAGGAAGCCGAGCGCGACCTCGAGGCCATCATGGAGGAGTTCTCTCGCCGCGATGGTGCGTTCCGGAACCGGGTCCGCGACTACATGGACCAGCGCAAGCTCCCGTACAACGAGTACGGGCGCGCTCGGAAGGCCCTTGCAGACGAGACCAAGCACCCCCAGGGCGACGACGTCGAGCGGTTCCTGGGCCGTCAGTTCGTCGAGAACATGATGATCAGCCGCTTCGTCGACGAGGTCTACGAGGAAGATCGCATCATCTACCGCAAGGTGCTCGCGGTGCTCAAGAAGCACGACGTCGACGAGCGCGAGATCCGCGAAGCAGCACAAGAGAAGATCAAGAACGTGCGCGAAGGCACCATCGAGTACGAGATCGCCCTCGGCAAGGCCATCCGCGCTGAGAAGAAAGCGCGCGGCCTCATCTAGCTCGCGTACTTCTGCGGTAGACGGGGTAGGAATCCGGTTCCGGAGTCACACGGTCGGGCTCCACTGCACGGATTCGGGCTCCACTGCACGGTTTCGGGCTCTATCTACCGTACGGCCCCGCAGTCCGGGGTCGGGCTCCGTCGATGAGCGGTCGGCGTTCAGTTCGGTCTTGCGAAACGCGTCCAGCGGCGAATGGGACTCGCCTCGTTGTCCGATCGGGACCGGTTCTGGGATGCCTGCCACTCGATGTCGGCAATTCGCTACGGCGACCGTTGGGAGATGCTGCCAGTCGATGTCAGCGATTCGGGATGCCGGTCCGTTTGGAGATGCTGCCACCCGATGTCAGCGATTCGGGACATCGGTCCGTCGGGAGATGCTGCCAGTCGATGTCAGCGATTCGGGACGGCTGTCCGTCTGGAGATGCTGCCACCCGATGTCAGCGATTCGGGACGCCTGTCCGTCGGGAGATGCTGCCACCCGATGTCAGTGATTCTCGAGGCGCGTCGACCCGGAACATCGACCTCGCTCAGTCGTCGAAGCACTGCGCGAGGTAGGACGCGTGCTGCGGCGTGCGGAATGTGAAGGTCGACACGCCGTCGTCTTCGGGGTCCTTCGCGCAGGCCTCCTCGCCACCGAGGGTGACACAGGGCGCGAAGGTGGTGCCGTCCGGGGGGTGCTGGCCGCCGACGTGCAGCGCACAGCCCTTGGTGCCGGACACGACTTCGTGCTCGATCCGGAAGCTCGCGACCCGGAAGTCGAAGCGACCCGCGACGGCATCCCGGTAGCCGGTGAGGGCGGTGTTGAGCGGGACCAACGCAGAGGCGTCCACCGAAGCGCCCGTCTTCACGGGCTTGCAGACGACCTGATCGCCCGAGAGCAGCAGCTTGATGCGGCCGATGCGCTCTTCTTCGTCGTACGACAGCTCGATGACGGCGCGGCCGGTCATGCAGGTCGCGAGGGACTGAGCGAGGTCGGTGACGATGGCGCGATCGGAGAACCAGCGCTGGTGCAGGCCCCCGACGCCGACGAACTGCAGCTCGATCGACACGGCCTCGGTGGTGGCGTCACCGGCGTCGACCCGAGCACCCCCAGCGTCTGTCTTCACCCCGTCGGCATCGGATTCGGGGTCCTCGGCATCGATGACGACGCGGCGTGTGGGGGCGGGCTTCGGCTCGACGGGCGGACTCTCTGGGGAAGGGGTCCCACAGCCCAGGAGGAGCAGCGCGGCGATCACTTGATCGCCGCTGCCGGAGCTTCGCTGGGCTCCGGATCGGGCTTGTCGTCCTTGCTGGCGGGTTTCTTCGCCTCGGCGGCTTCGTTCATCGGAACCACGCCCATGAACTTCCGGCCGATCTGGGTGGCGCGCAGGCGACTGGCCATCTGGCCGAGCATGACGTTCCGACGGAACTGCTTGCCTTCGAACCCCCAGAAGACGAAGGAGGCGTAGCCCTCGGCCGCCTCGTACCACTGGAACTGATCGCCGTAGAAGCTGGTGATCATCCAGCGAGCGCCGTCCTCGGTGTCGAGGAACGACAGGGTGGGGGGGCGCACGGTCTTGGGGTAGCTGTCCGGGAGCTGGGCGGCGAGGCGCTCGGCGCGCTGGGCTTCGCGACGACGCTGCTTGTCGGACATCTCGTCCCAGGCGCGTTGATAAAACACCGACACCTCTTCACCGAGGTGCTCGAGCGCGACCCACTTGCCGTCGTTGCGGAGGGTGCCACGCAGGGCGGGCGACCAGCTCGCGACCTCGGTGCCGGAGTGATCGTAGTGGGTGACGGTCTCTCCCCGGCCCACGAGCACGGCCTGCGCGGCGGGCGTGGCGGTGATGGTGTCGAACCCGGGCTTCAGCCAGTCGAACGCCGGGGTGACCGACCCGTCGTCGACGTTCATCCGCACCAGCGAGCGCTGGGTCTCGTCCGGAAACTCGGCGGGATCGCGATCGGCGGTCACCACCAGCACCTCGCCGGGGGAGGCGGCGGGAACGAGCTCGGGGACGAAGGGCGCGTCGATGTCGCGGTAGTAGACGGACTGCTGCCCGATGTCGAACACCGCGATCCGGTTGCTGCCATCGGCCTCCTCCGGGCCCACCGGGAGCGCGACGCGCGTGGGGGTCAGCCAGATCGCCCGACCGATGGGAGACGGCGTCGGGACGGTGGTGGTGGCCTTGTTGGAGGCGACGGCGTCCATCACGTAGCCCGTGGTGCCGAGCTGGAAGTACAGCTTCGAGCCGTCGGGCGACCACTGGAACGAGGCCAGGTTGTTGTTGTTCCCGCAGGGCTCGAACACGGGTTCGACGTTGTGTTTGGTCGCCAGGAACTTGATCTCGCTCTCCTGGCACGGAGCGAATGCAGCGCCCACGTTGTCGGGCAGCGTGCCCACCGTGGGGTCGGTGTTGCAGGCGGAGAGCAGGGCGAGTGGGATGAATGCGAACACAGAGCCTCCGGGGACCTTTCCGTTCGACCGTGTCCCCGCGGGCTGGTTCGTATCGCGTTCGTCAAGAACGGGCCGTCCGACGGTGGTAGCATGGCCGCCCATGCGGACCCTCACGTTCAACCGCATCATCGGGACGGGGTCCTTCGGCACCGTCTACCACGCCGAACTTCGCGTACCGCGCGGGTTCTCTCGTCAGTGCGCGGTCAAGGTGATGAAGTCGACCTCGCCCGACCAGGAGCACTTCCGGGCGCGGATGCGCGACGAAGCGCGACTGCTCGGCATGCTCCAGGACGAACAGATCCTCGGTGTGAGCGAACTCGTGCGCTGCGACGGACGCGACATCGTCGTCATGGAGTACGTCGAGGGCGTCGACCTGTCCGACATCATCGACAGCCACCGGGTTCCGCCGCGCGCCCTGGCCGAGCTGGGCGCCGAGATGGCGGGCACGCTCGATCGCGCCCACAGCTCGAAGCACCCCAACACCGGCGAGCCCCTGGCAGTCGTCCATCGCGACGTGAAGCCCGCCAACGTGATGGTCACGCGTCGCGGTGGGGTGCGGCTGTTGGACTTCGGAGTGGCTCGAGCGGCGTTTGCGAGCCGCGAGTCGGAGACCCAGGGTCTGGTCCTCGGAACGCTGAACTACTTCCCACCGGAGATCCTGGCCGGCGCCGACCCCTCACCGTCGGTCGACATCTACGGGCTCGGCCTGATCCTGTGGGAATGCGCGACCGGCAAGGAGTGGGGCAGTCCCCAGGTCCACCGCAAGCGCTTCGACCGCCGCGTGAAGCAGCGACTGTCGGCGATCGGCGAAGAATACAACGATCTGTTGCCGGTCCTGGAGTCCATCCTGAACTGGGATCCGGACGAGCGGCCCAAGGGAGCCGAGGTCGAGTCCCAGCTGCTGAACGCCGCGGACTCCTGCACCGGCGAAGGGTTGCGCACCTGGGCGCGGACCGTCGTTCCACCCATCCTGAAGGCACGCGCGAAAGACCCCCCGCAGGACGAGCTGGTGGGCCGTACGCTGCCCATCGAGGGGGAGGACTCGATGGCGCCGCTGCAGCCGTTGCCTCAGGACCTGCCCGACATCCCCGCCCGGCCAGCCGACTCCATGACCTACAACGACCTCGCGCCACCCGCGGCGGTCGATCGACGGTCCCGAAAGCGCAATCAGGAGGCGTCGGCTGCGCCCGCGGCAGATGAGGACGTCTACGACTCGCCGACCGAGCTCGCGATTCCACGGGACTTCGGGAACGTCGACGCGGTCCACGGGCAGCCCCCGAAGAACGATGGGCTCGCTTCGAAGGCGCCTCCTCCTCGAGACCCCTCGCTGGCGCCCGAAGAGGACACCGAGGCCATCACCGAGCGAAACGTCGGCGGGAACGACGGTCCACAGCCCCGTCCCCGGCCTCAGAAGACGTCCAGGCGCGTCAGCAACGCCAAGAAGCGGGGCGGCATCCCCAGCGTGTGGATCGTCATCGCGATCGCCGTCATCCTCGGGCTGGTGATCGGCGCGCTGCTCGTGGTGCTGGTGGCGCTGGCCTTGTTCGCGTTGCGCCTGAACATGTAGGGCTGCCTCGGGTCACTCCGAGATCGGCACCATCCAGACCCACTCCTTCTTCACGCCCAGCGCCGCGAACGCCCGGTCGTAGCGCTCGTCGTTCGGGACATCGAACACGAGGCCGGGGTCGAGATCCGTGAACAGCCAGCTGCCTTCTTCGATCTCGCGATCGAGCTGACCTGGACCCCAGCCCGCGTAGCCGAGGCACAGCTGGAGACGGGCGCCAGCACGGGCCAGTCGGAGCAATGCGTCCTGAGACCGCGTCACCCCGAGCTCCTCGGACAGGGACCATCCCTCGTCGGGCTCCAGGGGCGCGCGTGCGACGATCGTGCCGCTGTCGGTGTCGACGGGCCCGCCCCAGCCCACGGTGGAGTCGGCGTAGGAGGTGAGGTCGACCGAGTCGTCCTCGACCACGAGCACATCGGGAAGGAACAGCGGGGCCGTGGGTGCGACGAGGCCCCGCTCGGCGCACTCCTCCAGCGTTCGATTGACGATCACGCCAATCGCGCCTTCGGAGTCGTGCTGCCAGACGAGGACCACGGTTCGCTCGAAGAACGGGTCCTTCATCTGGGGACTGGCGATCAGGAGAGACGGCTTCATCTGCGTCGCCGTATCACGCAGTCGCTACGCGGGGGGCGCACTCTCGGCTGCGGTGATGTAGCGGGGCTCGTCCTCGCCCTCGACGACACCCTGGCTGATCACCACCTCGGACACGCCTTCGACGGACGGGACCTCGTACATCACGTGCAGCATCACCTTCTCGATGATCGCCCGGAGCCCACGAGCCCCGGACTTGCGAGCCTGGCTGGCTTCGGCGATCGCCCGGACCGCATCGTCTTCGAAGGTGAGCTTGACCTTCTCGAACTTCATCAGCTTCTGGTACTGCTTGATGAGGGCGTTCTTGGGCTGGGTGAGGACGTGGACCAGGTCGTCGACCGACAGGGGATCCATGACGGCCTGCACCGGCAGACGCCCGATGAACTCGGGGATCAGCCCGAACTTGTCGAGGTCTTCGGTGGTGACGCGCTGGAGCAGCTGGCGACGACGCATGATCTCGTCGTCCTCGCTGGACTTCTCCCGCGAGGGGTCTTCTCGGTGGAAGCCCACGGAACGGCGGCCGATCCGCTGCTCGATGATGCGCTCGAGCCCTTCGAACGACCCGCCCACGATGAACAGGATGTTCGTGGTGTCGATCTGGATGGTCTCCTGGTTGGGCAGCCGCTTGTTGCCCTTGACCTGGATGTTGGCGACCGTGCCCTCGAGGATCTTGAGCAGGGCCTGCTGGACGCCTTCGCCCGACACGTCGCGGCTGACCGAGCTCGTGAAGTTCTTCTTGGTGAGCTTGTCGATCTCGTCGATGTAGACGATGCCGCGCATGGTGCGCTCGAGGTTGTTGTTCGCGCTCTGGTAGAGGTTGAGCACGATGTTCTCGACGTCCTCTCCGACGTAGCCGGCCTCGGTGAGCGTGGTGGCGTCGGCGATGACGAACGGGACATCGAGGAAGCGCGCCAGCGTCTGGGCCAGCAGGGTCTTGCCCGTGCCGGTCGGGCCGATGAGGAGCACGTTGCTCTTCTGGACCTCGACATCGCCTTCTTCGGCCTTGGCGTTGGCTTCGAGCCGCTTGTAGTGGTTGTAGACCGCCACGGACAGCTTGCGCTTGGCCTGGTTCTGCCCGACCACGTACTGATCGAGGTACGCCTTGATCTTCTCGGGCACCGGAACGCCCGTGTGACCCCACGAGACCGGCTTCGTGCGCGTGTTCTCCCGGATGATGTCCAGGCACAGCCGGATGCACTCCGAGCAGATGTACACGTTGGGGCCCGCGATGATCTTGTCGACCTCACGCTGCGGCTTGTGGCAGAACGAGCAGGAGAGTCCGCTCGGATTGCTGTACTTGCCCATCGTCACCTCGGCCCTGTTTGCAGATCAGCAGGCCTCTGCAGATCACTATAGGCAGCCACCCGTATGCGGCCAACCCGATGGTCGCGGTCCACCGAAGTCCTCATCGGATCCAAGCGCTCAATCCTGCACGTCCATCCGCCGGGAGAGTCGATCTCACGGCCCTTCCGGACATAGAATCCCCCCATGCCAGACGACTACTACGAAATCCTCGGCGTGGCGCGTGATGCCACGAGCCAGGACATCAAGAAGGCCTTTCGACAGATCGCACGCGAGTGCCATCCCGATGTCTCGGGGGGCGATCCCGAGTCCGAGGAGCGGTTCAAGAAGTCGAGGCTGGCCTACGAGACCCTGATGGACCCCGTCACGCGGGCCCGGTACGACCGGCGTGGTCAGCGCCGACGGATGGCTGGAGGCTCGTTCTTCGACGCCTTCTACAAGCAGACGGGCGAACGCAGCAACGGAGGCAACCCGGGCTTCTCGGGGAATCCCGCGGGCGGCCCGCCTCGGGGATCCCGTCCCAAGAAGAACGATCCCCGCAACAACCTCGGTCTGGACGACCTGTTCAACGTGGGGGAGTTCGGGTTCGGGAGTCATGCGCCCAGCTCTGGACGCTCGTCACGCGGTGCGGGAGGTTCCGGCGGGCCCGGCAGCACGGGCGGTCTCGGAGGCTCGGGCGCTGCTGGGTCGCGCAACACGGGGGATCCGGGAAGCGAGCGCTGGTCGCACGGCGGACGCCAACCCCATCGACCCACACCGGGTTCGGACGTGCAGATCGACCTCGACGTTCCGGCGGACGTCGCCGCCCGCGGGGGCAGCGTCACGGCCGTCTACCACCGCCTGCAGCGCGCCGACAGCTGGAGACCCGGGACCGACGATGCCGGGCTCGTGCGGGTCCAGGACATCGCCGACATCCGCATCGTCCCGGGCACCCGCAACGGCACCATCCTGCGCGAGAAGGCGCTCGGTGACGCTGGGCCGTTCGGAGGGTCGTACGGAGACCTCATCGCCCGGGTGCGCATCACGGGTCCGAAGACCCCTCGGCCCACGCCTCCACCGGCATCCGCGGCGCCACCCCTTCGCGAGCCCGTCTCCGCGGGGGCTTCGGCCAGTCGGCCTGCTGCGGACACCACGGTGCGATCCGATCAGGACGAGGAGGTCGCGACGCTGGAGATCAACGTCACCGAAGCGATCCTCGGGGGCCGCGTCGCGCTCGAGACGCCCCAGGGCAAGGTGCGGCTGACGATTCCGCCGGGCACGAGCGGGGGGACGCGACTCCGGCTGAAGGGCAAGGGGAGCGCACTCCCGAACGGGACGGTGGGCGACCTCTACGTCGAGATCCGCATCGTGGTCCCGAAGACCCTGGATACGGAGTCCCGCCGGCTCATCGAGGAGTTCGCGAAGCTGAATCCGTAGCCGGGGACTCAGACCAGCAGGAGGTACGGGTTCTCGACGTACTTCCGCAGGCTCTGCAGGAACGCGGCTCCGACGGCCCCGTCGATCACCCGGTGGTCGCAGCTCATCGTCACCTTCATGCGCCAGCCCGTCGTGAGAGCGCCGTCGACCACGACCGGGACGTTCTCGATCGCACCCACGGCCAGGATGGCGGAGGCGGGCGGATTGATGATCGCCGTGAAGTGCTCGATCTGCATCATGCCCAGGTTCGACACGGTGAAGGTGTTGTCGCTGTACTCCTCGGGGGCCAGCTTGCCGGACTTCGCGCGGCCAGCCAGCTCGCGGACCGTGCTCGCGATGTCGGACAGGCTGCGCTGGTCGCAGTTGCGGACGACCGGTGTGATGAGCCCGGGGTCGAGGGCGACCGCGACACCGATGTCGACCGCGCCCTTCTGCACGATGGCGTTCTTGCCCCAGCTCGCGTTGACGTCCGGATGGTCGACCAGGGCCTTCGCGACGGCCTTCAGCAGGATGTCGTTGTAGGACACCTTCACGTCCGGAAGCTGGGCCTTGAGCTGCTTGCGCAGATCGACGAAGCCCTGCATGTCGTAGGTGGCGGTCAGGTAGAAGACCGGCACCTCTTCGTGCACGGCCGACAGCCGCTTGGCGATGGTCCGGCGCATCTGGGTGTGCTTGACCGTCTGGTCTTCGCGCACGGTTCCGGCTCCGACAGCCGGGCGGAGCGGGGCGTTCTCGACGTCGGCGACCACGATTCGGCCGCCGGGTCCGGTGCCCTGGACGCGCCGCAGATCCACACCGCGGTCCTCGGCCACTTTGCGGGCGAGGGGAGAGGACTTCGGGCGTTCACCCTCGGCACTCGCGGCCTGGATGTCTCCCGGGGGGTCCATGAAGACGCGGGAGAGCTTCTTGCCGCGCCACTCGCGGTCGAGCGACCCGACCTTCGCGGGACGCCGCGGGGCTGGCTTCTTCTCGGAGCGGGGCTTCGAGTCGCCCGTGTCCGAAGAGCTGTCCGACGACGCGTCTTCGGAGCCCCCGTCGGAATCGTCGTCGTCGTCCGCGTCGTCGCTGGAGCCACCCGACTCGAGGTCGGCCTTGCGCTTCTCGAACTCCTCGAGCAGCGAACCGATGTCCTCGTCGGCGCTCTGTCCCCAGATCGCGATGGGGTAGCCCGGCGGGATCTCGGCGCCTTCTTCGACCAGGTGCTTGATCAGCACGCCCTTGTCGAAGATCTCGGCATCCATGTTCGCCTTGTCGGTGCCCACTTCGGCGACGACGGTGCCGGACTCGAAGGACGCGCCCTCGTCGACCTTCCACTCCACCAGGGTCCCGACCTCCATGGTCGGCGACACGGACGGCATCTCGTAGAACTCGGCCATTTTGGTGGACCTCAGCGGTTGCAGACGGCGCGGGCGGCGTCGACGATGCGCTTCACAGAGGGCATCACGAGCTGCTCGAGGTTCGTCGCGTAGGGTTGGGGGACGTCGAGGTTGGTGACCCGGAGAACCGGGGCGTCCAGGGCATCGAAGCAGGCTTCGGACACCCGTGCGGCGACCTCGGCACCGACGCCGGCGAACGGGTGACCCTCCTGGACCACGACCATGCGGTGGGTCTCGGCGGCACAGCGAACGAGCGCTTCCTCGTCGAGCGGCCGGATGGAGCGCAGGTCGAGGATGCGGGCGGAGATGCCGAGCTTCTCGAGCTCCTCGGCGGCTTCGATGCAGTTGTAGAGCTGCTTGTTCCAGGTGACGAGCGTGACGTCGGTGCCGTCGCGCTTGATGTCCGCTTTGCCGAGGGGGATGAGGTACTCCTCGTCGGGGACCTCGTCCTTCTTGCCGTAGAGCAGCTCGGACTCCATGAACACCACGGGGTCGTTGTCGCGGATGGCGGTCTTCAGCAGGCCGTAGGCATCGGCGGGGTGGGCGGTGCTCACCACCTTGAGCCCCGGGAAGTGCGCGAACAGCGACTCGATGGCGAGGCTGTGCTGCGAGCCGAGGTTCTCGGCGGCGCCGACCGGCCCGCGGAACACGATGGGCACGTGGAACTCGCCGCCGGTCATCTGGTAGATCTTCGCGGCGTTGTTGATGATCTGGTCGTACGCCACGAGGCTGAAGTTCCAGGTCATCACTTCGATGATGGGCCGCAGACCCGCCATCGCCGCTCCGATTCCGATGCCACAGAAGCCGTTCTCGGCGATGGGCGTGTCGATCACGCGCTCCTCGCCGAACTCCGCCAGCATGCCCTGGCTCACCTTGTAGGCGCCGTCGTAGTACGCGACCTCCTCTCCCATCAGGAAGATGTTCTCGTCGCGCTTCATCTCTTCGGTCATGGCCCGTCGGAGGGCCTCTCTCAGCTGCAGCTGTGCCATCTTCAGGGTTCCGAGTAGGTGTAGTCGTAGAGCTTGCTGGGATCCGGTTCCGGGGATTCCTCGGCAAACGTGTAGGCATCCTGGGCGACCTTCTCCACCCGGTCGCGGATGGTCTGCAGGTCGTCGTCCGAGACCCCCATCTCCGTCAGCTTCATCTCGGCGAGCTTGATGCCGTCGTGCTCCTTGCGGTGCCCTTCGAGCTCGCCGTCCTTGCGGTACTTGGCGGGGTCGCTCATCGAGTGGCCGCGGTAGCGGTAGGTCACGGCTTCGAGCAGCACGGGGCCTTCGCCGGACCGCGCGTGTTCGGCCGCGTGCTTGATGTTCTTGTAGACGTCGATCACGTCGAACGCCTCGAACTGCCAGTGGGTCATGCCCACGCCTGCGCCGCGCTTGGACAGGTCGGTGAGGTACGACTGGCGCTCGAGGCTCGTGCCCATCGCGTAGTAGTTGTTCTCGATCACGAAGACCGCGGGCAGCTTCCACAGCTGGGACATCGCGATGGCCTCGTAGAACGCGCCCTGCTGGGCGGCTCCGTCTCCGAGGAAGGTGATCGAGACCCGGCCGTCCTTGCGGTACTTGTTGGCGAACGCCGCACCCGCTCCGAGCGGGACGTGACCGCCGACGATGCCGTAGCCGCCCCAGAACTCGCGTTCCTTGCTGGCCATGTGCATCGATCCGCCGATACCGTGCGTGGCACCGGTTTCTTTCCCGAACAGCTCGGCCATGACCGCGCGCGGCGTGAGGCCCTTCGCGATGGCGTGGCCGTGCAGCCGGTAGGCGGTGATCAGCTGGTCGTCGGGGTTCAGCGCGGCGACCGCTCCCACGGCGACGGCCTCCTGGCCGATGTACAGATGGCAGAACCCGAGGATCTTGCGCATCGTGTAGGCCTTCGCGGCCAGTTCCTCGGTCCTGCGGATGAGAGCCATCTGCTCGTACCAGTCGAGCAGCTCTTCCCGGGACACGTCCACGTCGGGCACATCGGCCTGACCCATGGGGCCTCCGTTCGTTGGGGAACGTGTGGTAGCACGCGCTCCCCCGCAATTCCAAACCATCGTGGCGAGATCCGGGCAGCGAGTTGCGACCGGACCCGTGAGCGTCGGTTCGGTTCCGAGGTACGTTGTGCACATGCCCGCGTCCCCTCCGGCTCCGTTGCCCCGCGTCGGTCCCTTCGAGCTGCTCGACGTCCTCGGTCGTGGCGGGATGGGTGTGGTGTACCGGGCCCGGCACCTCGCTCAGGACACCGTCGCGGCCGTGAAGTTCGATCTGCACCCGCCGGATCCGGAGTGGGACGAGGTCTTCCTGAACGAGGTCCGGTTGATGGCCGGTCTCGACCACCCGAGCTGCGTGGTCGTGTACGACACTGCCCGCGTCGAGGACGACGAGGTCGCTGGCCTGGTGGCCGAGATCCGGCCGGGTGCCAGCTGGTTGGCCATGGAGCTCGCCGACGGCGGGTCCCTCGACCAGTCCATGCCCACCCGCTGGGACGAGGCCCTGCACGTGATGCGCGCCCTGCTGGCTGCACTCGCGCACGCCCATGCCCGCGGCGTCGTGCACCGCGACATCAAGCCCGCCAACCTGTTGCTGTCGTCGATCGAGGGTTCGGGTCGCACAGACCTCCTGGGCCAGCGCGTCGTGCTGTCCGACTTCGGGATCGGGCATGCGGCCGACAAGCCCACCTGGATGGACCAGGAGAGTGTCGGCACGCCGCGGTACATGGCGCCGGAGCAGATCGAGGCCACCTGGCGCGACCAGGGCGCGTGGACCGACCTGTACCAGTGCGGCGTGCTCCTCTGGCGGCTGGTCACGGGCGGCTACCCACTGAAGGGACGCACGGCGGTGGCGCTCTACCGCGCACACCTGTTCACCGAGCCGGGCGCGTTCGAGCCGGCGTTTCCGGTGCCCGACGGCCTGGAAGCCCTATGCAGACGGCTCCTCGCGAAGCCCTGGCGCGAACGGCCCGACAGCGCCGCCAAGGTGCTCGAAGCCCTCGAGGCGCTGGGGGATCCGGTCGAGCGGGTTCCCGACATCAGGGCCATCCCCGAAGACGACCCCCTCGAGACGACGGCCACCCAGATCACGGCCTCTCCGGGACGCGCCGACACCACCACGCGGAGCACGGTCCTGCGGGGCGCGGGGCTGGGCTTGTGGGGACTGCGGAAGCTCCCGCTCATCGGGCGAACCCGGGAGTGCCACGCGCTGTCTCACGCGCTGCGCCTGGTCGAGATCCACGGCAGTCCGAGGTTCGCGGCGATCATCGGGCCGGCGGGCGTGGGCAAGACCCGACTCGCCGAGTGGTTGACGCAGTCGGCGGTGGAGCAGGGACGCGCTCGGAGCTGGAAGGCGACCCACGGCGAACAGTCCGATCCCGATCGGGATGGAATGCGGGGAATGCTCCGCCGGGAGCTACGCCTTGGAGGGCTCGAGGGCCACGACGTCCGGAGTCGGCTGGAAGGGTGGTTCCCCGATCAGTCCGATCTGGTGGCGGTCCTGGAGCGCTGGTGTGGCGACGAGCCCGGGTCCATGCCGTCGATGTTCGAGCGCGCCCAGGCGCTGGTCCAGGTACTCGATCGCATCGCGTCGGACCGATCGCTCGTGGTCTGGCTGGAGGACGCGCACCGCAACGACAAGGCCGAAGAGAGCCTGAGATTCGTCCGGTACGCGCTCGGGAATGCCGCATCTCCCGTGCTCTTCGTCTCGGGGTTCCGCGACGAGGGGCTGGCGGCACGGGAGGGTGTGCGGGCCCTGGCTGAAGAGCTCCAGGCCCTCGAACACAGCCGAACGGTGCGTCTGGGGCCGCTTCCGGACGTCCAGCACCAGGAGCTCGTCCGCCGGCTGCTGGGTCTCGACCCCGAGCTGGCCATCGAGGTCGAGCGGAAGACCGCCGGAAACCCGCAGTTCGCGGTGCAGCTGGTCAACGACTGGGTGGAGCGCGGCGTCCTGGTGCCGGGGCCGGCCGGGCTGGACGTGCGAGAGGGGGCCTCCCGCGACGTCCCCGACGATGTCCTGGGGGTCTGGCGGTCCCGTCTGGCCGAGCTGCTACCCACCTTGACGAGCGCCCAGGTGACCGCCCTGGAGCTCGCGGCGCAGTTCGGAGCCACGGTGGATGCCGAGCTGTGGGAGGCCGCCTGCGGCAAGGTGGGGGCCGATCCGGGCGACCTGCTGGTCCAGCTGGTGCGTCGCGGTCTCGCAGCGTCGGTGGGCGGTCGCGACGGCACGGGAGCGGGGTCGGGACGCGAGTGGGCCTTCGGACACGAGCTGTTCCGACAGGTGGTCCGTCGCCACGCCGGTGCTGGCGGGCGTCTCGAGGCCTGGGCCGGTGTCGTGGCGGACACGCTGCTCGATGCCGGAATCCAGGATCTGCAGGTCGCGGATCTCCTGCTGCTGGCCGGCCGGCCCGGGGAAGCTTTCGAGCCGCTGCGGATGTCCGTCAATCATCTGCTGGACTCGGGCGACATGCGGTCCGAAGGGCTCATCGATCGGCTGGAGGCCATCCTCACGGACATCGACGCGCCCACCGTCCGGTCCCGTGAACGCGCCGACCCGCGCTGGGCGAACGTGTTCAGCCTGCGCGCCTGGTACTGCCGGGTGAGCGGAGAGACCACGCGCGGCGAGCGGCTGGCGGCGAAGGCCATCAAGTGGGCCGAGCGATCGGGCGACGCATCGGCGCTGGGCTGGGCGTACCGCGAAGCCGGGATGATGGCGATGCACATGGGCGACACCGACGATGCGGTGGAGGACTTCGAGCACGCCAGCCGTCTGCTGGAGAGCGAAGGACGCTCGGAGAGCGCGTCCCTGTGCCTCATCCGGATCGCCGACATCTGGCTGAACCAGGGGGCGTCCGACGACGCCGAGGTGCTGTATCGCAAGACCCTCGGGGCCTTCGAGCGACCCGCGGCCTGGAACTTCGCCTACGAGCCCCACATGGGCCTGGCTCGGGTGGCAGCGACGCGCGGAGACCTGGATGCGGCCTTCGCCCACCTCGCCGACGCCCGCCAGTGCGTGCAACGAGCCGGTCAGCGTCGCGACCGGATGCGCCTCGACAACTTCGAAGGAGACCTGCGACGCAAGGCCGGGCAGATGGCCGAGGCGGCCCGGCGATATCGGGATGTCGTGACCCAGGCGATTGCCCTGAACCTCGGTAGGCAGGAGCGATTCGCGCGGCTGAACCTGGCGATTCTCTCGGTGACGATGCAGGACTTCGACGCCGCGGCCGAGTCCCTGGACATCCTGGACCGGTCGTTGTCGGAGACCGCTGGAGACCCCGTGCTGGAGGGGTTCTCGAACCTGGTCCGACTCCCGGTCCTGGCGGCGGCCGGGGACGATGCGGCCCTCGCGGGCGGAATTCAGCGTGGCGAGGCGTTCACGGAGAGCACGGGACTGTGCGAGCCCGACGTGGCGTTGATGTGCCGGACGGCTGCCATGCTCACGTCCCGTGAAGACCTCGCACGAGGCCTGACATCACTCGCGGAGCGACACACGCCCGACTGACGGGTCGAACCGATCAGGCCCAGACGAGGTCGGGGCCGCTGTCCTGCTGTGCGGGCGGACGGTAGACGGCCGGCTGGACCTGGAAGTCGCCGTTGCCGAAGTCGCCGATCTGCGTGGTGCTGGCGCCGCCGCTGTCGATGCCGCGGGTGCCGCCCCCACCGATGGACCCTCCACCGCGGCGGTCGCCGGAGCTGGAGCCCCTGCGGTCACCGACCAGGTGAATCATCGAGTTGTTGCCGCGCGGCTGATGGTTGGGAGTGGCGCCCTGTGCGGGGCCGGAGCCGCCGCGAGCTGCGCCTGCGACGTTCCCGATGGCGCTTCCGACACCCTGAGCCGCTGCTGCGATGCGCTTGTACATAGAACCGAACATGAATCTCTCCGAGGAGCTGGAGGAACACTCGCATTCTATCACGTGGATCGGCACGTCGTCACGCGGCCGTCACTCCTGTCACCACCGATGCCGACCCTCCATCCGCTCGTCGTGCGACGGCGCTCCGTCCGGGCAGATGGTCGAACGCTCGGCGATGGGCCACCGCTGGACGAACCGCCAGAGGTGGTGCTCGATGGCGTCGAAGTGACGCCGCACCACCCAGTCGAAGCCGTGCTGGCGGGCCGTGCCGAACAGCGAGAAGTGCGCGGTGTGCAGGTGCAGGCGCTCGACCTTCCCCACGGCCAGATCCCGGACCCATGGAGCTGCGATGTCCACCTCGACGTGCTTCCAGTGGCGCTCGAACAGGGGCTGCACGTCGTCGCCGGTGAGCTGCTGGAACACCTGGACGTGCAGCGTCTCGATGGAGGCGGGGAGTGCGTCCGCAAGCTCGTCGGCCGGTACGCCACCGAGGGCCCACAGCCAGATGGACGACAGGGTCTGCGGGAAGCCGTGCTGAACGAGCGGTTGGACGAAGCGGGGGTCGTCGACCGTCAGATGCGACAGGCGGCACCACGGCGTCTCGCCCACGAACCGGGCCACGTGGGGAATGCGGTCTCCCTGGTTCGGCGCGAGGGTGAGCGACGAGAACGGAAGCCACAGCGCGTGCGCACGGGCAGCGAGCAGATCGTCGAGGTGGCGGACACGAACGCGACCCGCGGTCAGGAATCCTTCGGTCCAGACGCGCTCCTTCTTGGTCAGGACCGGATGGAACACGTCGTACACGGAGCGTTCGACCTGCTTCTTCACGCGCCGCGAGCGGCTCCGGGCCATCCACGAACCCCACGGGTGTCCACGTTCGAGCAGACGATCCATCAACACACGTCGGGCGTCCCGGCCGTCTTCGGTGTCGAAGCCGTGGAGGATGCGAGCGAGCAGCCTCCGCTCCTCGGGCTCCAGGTGCCGGACGAGCGAAGCTATGGCACAGCCGGGGCAGGGGCTTCGGAGGCGATCAGCGTGAACGCGCCCGTGATGCCCAGCTCGCCCGTGGAGGTCTCGACGTCGGACAGGCCGGGCGCGAGGTCGTGCAGCAGCGCCACCAGGTCGTCGCGGGTCAGGACGTTGCCGGGCGACAGCTCGATCCCGTCCGGAGGCACCAGCGGCCCGATGGCATCGTCGATGAGCCGGGTCAGGGGAACGACGCCGAACATCCGGGCATCGACACGGTCGAAGTCCTCTTCGAGCAAGGCGTCGAACCGGACGTCTTCGAGGGGGAGCTGCACGGGCGGCAGACCCTCCTGCATGGTCACCTGCAGCTCGATGTCGCCCGACACCTCGAACCGGTCCTCGCTGAAGAAGCCGCCCGTCATCTGGCTGATGGCGACCCCGTCGTCGTCGTAGGACGCGGGATCGATCTCGAAGTCGAACGTGGTCTCGTTCAGCTGCCCGGCGAGCACGTCGAGGGTCATGTTCGTGCCGTCGCTCGTGCCGTCCAGGAACACGATCGTGACCGACTGCGTGATGTTGCTCGCGATGTTGTCGTTGATCTGTGCGGTGGACAGGTCCTCGCTGCCCACGATGCTGTCGATCGCATCGAGCACCTCGGGGAGCTTGTTGTCCTGGAACCCGTCGCCGTCGACGTCGGTGCTGAGCGCGATGGCCAGGGAATCCACCAGCCACAGCTGCTCGCGAAACGTCGTGGTCTCGGCGGGCGGGGTGGCTGGAGCGGGCGCCGGCGTGGGGATCGGCGTGGCGGGATCGTCGACGACCGGTGTGGGCGCGACCGCTTCGTCTGGTGCGGCACACCCGGCGATCGCGCTGACGAGGAGGAGGGGGACCAGACGGGCCGACGACCCGGCCGGTGTGCGGCGCGGGGCGCTGTTGGTCGCTCGCGGGGTGTACCGCATTAGACTCCCTCTCCTTCGTCGACCCATCGTATCCGTCGGTGGGCCGTCCGTGGGCCTCGCGACCCGAAGTCCGCGAAGAACGCTCATCAGCTGCTGCTCCTGGAGACGCCCATCATGTCGTTGCTCGACCTTCTCGTGGCCGAGAACGTGGCCGAATTCAACGCTTCCCGCGGGGAGCGTGCCAAGGTCGACCTGTTCGCAGCCGACCTCGCCGGCAAGAAGCTGCCCAATGTCGATCTCTCCGGTGCCGACGTCGACAAGGCCGATCTGACCGAGGCCGATCTCACCTCCGCCGGCTTGTACAAGGCCCGCATGAACGGGATCGACGGGACGTCCATGAAGTTGGTCGACTGCCTGGGAGCGCGGGTCAAGCTGCGCGACGCCTGGCTCGACAAAGCCGATCTGTCGGGTTCGGACTTCGCCAACGCCGATCTGAGCGGTGCGGTCGTCACGAACACCACCGCACGGGGGCTCCGTCTCGCGAGCGGCAAGATCAAGGAGCTCGACGCCAAGGGAGCCAACTGGGAAGACGTCGACCTGTCCGGAACCCACGTCACCAAGGCCGACTTCACGGGTGCCCGGCTCGCGAGGTCCGACTGGACGGAGGCTTCGGGCGCCGAGGTCGTGTTCGTCGAGGCCCAGCTGGACACCGTGGTGGCGTCCCGCGCTCGGATGCCCGCCTCCGACTTCACCGGGGCGAGCCTGGTCGGTGCCCGATTCGACGGCGCGAACCTCGCCGAGGCCAACTTCACGAACGCCGACCTCACGGGGGCCGACTTCACGGGCGCAAACCTCCAGAACGCCGTGTTCACGGGCGCGACCCTCACCGGTGCCGTGCTCGCCGAGGCGGGGCTCGAAGGGGTCGACCTCACCGGCATCGCACTCGACGACGTCGACCTCACGGGGCTCGATGCCGATCTGCTGGATCTGTCCGACGAGCAGCGCGAGGCCGTGATGGTGGTGGGCATCCCGATCAACCCCGACGCGAAGCTGCGCCCCACCAAGCCCGGTGTCGCCGCGAACGGTGAGCTGGTCGCGGGCCTGTGGGACAACGACGACGGCGAAGAGATGCAGACACTTCGTTGGTTCAGCTGGAACGGCGAGAAGATCCAGCACGGCGTCGTGCCCATCTCGAGCGATTCGGTGCTCGCGCGCACGGCCGTGGCGTGTCGGGACGGCGTCGACCTGGTCGTCCTGAGAGAGCGTCCCGGCACCATCGCCGTCGAGCGCTTCCACCTCGATCAGACCGGGCGCATGGTTCAGAGCAGCAGCACGCCGCTCGGTTACCAGCCCCTGGTCGTGCCGATCCTCCAGTCCGACGGCGAGGGCATCCGCATGTGGGGCCTGGCGCGTCGCGGTCCCACCCTGGTGGTGTCCGCGGACATGCCCGCGACCGAGGAGTCCGAAGCCGGGCTGGCGCACCTCTCCAGCAAGAAGCTCCCGACAGCGCGGGGCTTTCTGGGGCGGCACTACCCGTTCCTCGCGTGCAAGGGCGGCGTGGTCATGCCCTGTACCCGCAGCGGCGTGGGCGGTCCGTTCAAGAAGCCCGAGGGCTACCCGGGCAAGTACGCCACGGCGGTCCAGGCCGACAAGCAGTGGACCGCCGTGTGGGTCGAGCCCCCTGCCGGTCGGGCCAAGGGCGGCCTGCGATGTGCCGTGCTCGGGACCCGCGGCATGCCCGAGGTCGAAGCCGTCACCAACAACGGGGCCGTGCTCTCGCTCGACGCCATCGCGGTCGGCGACCAGGTGATGGTCGTCTGGGTGGAGCTCGTGGGCCTCGGCGAGACCAAGGCGTTCCTGCAGCGCCTGCCGGACGGCAAGCCGAAGCGACTGGACATCGAGGACGTGGACGAGCTGATCTTCGCGCCACGGCCGGACGGCGATCCGGTGCTGGTGGCCACGACGGACGAGGAGCGGATCACGATGCTGTCCCTCGACGGCAAAAAGCTCGCGACCCTCGCGGACTGAACGTACAGACGAGTGACGCTCGAGAGGGCGTGCGGTGTCTCACCCTGTGAGCACGGCCGGGCCGACTGAATATCCAGCGGGCTCCGGCGTCTGTGCGGCAGAGGAGGAGCTCCGTGCCCGAACGTCAGGAAGGAACCGCTGCAGCCACCCCGGTTCGCCCGTCTCCCCGGCTGAAGAGCCGCCTGGCACTGGGCAATCGTGGGAACCGTCCCAAGCCGGTCGCGCTGACCGAGTCCATGACGCCCGCGCAGGCGTTCGTGGGGCCCACCCTCACCCCGAGCGACCTCGACCTGCACCCGGATCTCGACGCGGACGATGCGCGGGAGTGGGACGAGGTGCTCGAAGACGCCTTCTTCTCGGACGCCTCGCTGGATGCCGACGTGGAGGTCGACACGTTCCCACCGCCGGAGCTCCGGACGACCCAGCCGGTCGAGCCCGCGGTCGCGGAAGCGGTCTGGGAAGACGAAGACGAAGATCTGGACGACATCGCAGACTGGGTGCGACCCCGGTCGAAGTGGCCTGCCCGGGTGTTCGGCGTCGCAGCTGCAGCCCTGGTCATCGGGCTGGCGGGCTTCGGCTTCGGAATGGCGCTGGAAGCGGCGAAGAGCGATGCGACGATCGCGTTTCCGAGCCCCGAGGTCGTCCTCGACGCACCCGTGGCAGAGTCGCCGCCAGAGGTCCTGCACGAGGTCCCGGATGCACGGATCTACCCCCTACAGGCTCAGCCGATCTCCGCGATCGGGCCCACGGAAGACACTCCGGGAACCCGCACGGCGCGCCGCTGGTCGCGGAAGGCCCGCCGAACAGCCCCGTCCAGACGGGCGGCTCCGCGTATCGCCCCGTCACCGCCGAAGCAGGACGAGGCGCCGTTGTCGGTGCGTTCGCTGAAGCCGGCGGTCTCGGTCAGCGCACTCCCGCCGGCTGAGTAGAGCCGAGCAGGCCTTCAGCTGGGGTCGGCATCCGGAGTCTCGTCGGTGGACTCGGGAAGCTCGGGCTTCGCGATGTACTCCTTCGGCAGCTCGCCGGTCAGGGCCCCGAAGAAGGTCTCGATCTTCGCCACGGTCTCGTCGTCGAGATCCTTGCCGAGCTGGTGCGAGCCCATGATCCGGATCATCTCGGACAGCTCGGTCACCGAACCGTCGTGCAGATACGGACCGGTCTTCGCGATGTTCCGCAGGCTGGGCACCTTGAACATGTACTTGTCGGCTTCGTTGTCCGTGACCTTGAACCGACCCATGTCCTCGGTCTCGTAGGGCTTCACGGCGCCGAGCTTCTGGTAGGTGTTGCCGCCCAGCAGCTGGCCCATGTGACAGCTGACACAGCCGGTCTTCACGAAGGTGTCGAGCCCCTCGACCTCGGCGTCGGACAGCGCGGAAGCGTCGCCCTCGAGGTACGCATCGAACTTGCCGCGGGTGATGAGGCCGCGCTCGAACGCGCCGACCGCCGTGCCGAAGTTGTCGAAGGTGACGGGGTCCTCGTCGTCCGGGAACGCCTTCTCGAACGCCTCGACGTACTCGGGCATCGACTTGATCACGCGAACCGCGTAGTCGCCGTCCGGCATGGCCATCTCGACGGGGTTGGTGACGGGCCCCAGCGCCTGGGCTTCGACCGTCGGCTCCCGACCATCCCAGAACTGCGCGAAGTGCATCGCGGCGTTGTAGGTGGTGGGGCTGTTGCGGTCGCCGCGAACGCCCTTGTGGCCGGGGCTGGTGGGCTCGTTGTCCACGCCGTACGCATCGAGCTTGTGGCAGCTGTTGCAGCTGATGTCGTGGTTCTTCGACATCCGGTTCTCGTAGTAGAGCATCCGGCCGAGATCGACGAGCGCGTCGGTCCGCTCGACCGGGCCCTTCACGGGCTCGGTGGGCAGCGGCTTGAAGATCTTGGTGTGCATCGGCTCCTTGGCATCCGACTTGTCGTCCGTCATCTCGTCGGTCTTGGCCTGGTCGTCGTCGGGCTTCTCGGCGGGGGTCTGGGAGCCGCCACACGCGACGAGCGCGAGCAGGGTGGCCACCGTCAGGTGCTGGGTCATGGGTCCTCCATCGATGGGGGTCGCGCAGATGGCGCTGGAGGCGACGGGTAACCGCAGCTCACTCCGAAGGGGAGTCCACGGGGGATTCTTCGGGTTCGCCGGACTCGTCGACGGCGGGAGCGGGCACTTCGGGCTGGGTGCGGGCGTCCAGGACTCTGGCCGCGAGGTCGGGTGCGATGCGTCTGGACCGGACGTTGAGCGTCTCCACCTGCCGGTCGCCGACCCGCTCCGAGGTCCAGCACAGCGACCCTTCGTGGACGTGGCGGCGAGGCGCGTCGGAATCCTCGCCGGCGGTCACTTCGGTCTCCCAGACCCGTTCTCCGAGCCAGATCCACCACCCGCTGTCGGCATCGGAGGGCACGACACCCCCCGGAAGCCCAGAGAAGGGGTCTGGCAGGGTTCTGGAGGCCACGACGATGCGGATGGGTCGACCGCGATCCCCGAGCCCGTCCACTTCTACGACACTGCCCTCGGGGCCTCCGAACCGGGTGGCGATCCAGCGCTCGCGGTCGGCAGTGGGCACGCTGGCCAGGGTTCGACGGAGGGTCAAGGCCGCTGGACCCTCGAGATCGACGCGTCGTTGGCCGTTGGCGTCGCGAATCCTCGCAGCCCCCTCGGTCGGAGGCGGAGTGCGGTTGCCGATGGGGGAGATCATCGAAGCGCCGTGCAGCTCGGGCCGGATCTCGAACGGAGCACACACCGTACACGCGGGGTCTGCGAAGCGGGTCTCCCCGTCGAGCTGATAGGCGACCACCCCCTCGGTGTAGCCAGCTGCGCTGGTGTGCCAGCCCCCACCGAGGTCGGCGGGATGCACGATGGCCCACGCCGCTGGAACCTGGGACTGCAGAGCCTGCAGCCAGAGGATGAGCGACGCTTCGACGCTGGTGAGGGCACCGGTCCTGCGGGCCTTGATGAGCCGACGGGGGAAGAGGGGGTGCACCGGGAGGTCTGCGACGCCCGCGCGGGTCGCGAGCTCGGGTTTCAGGGCGGCGAGGAGCTCCCAGCTCGCGGCCTTGCCCCGCAATCGGGCCGGCACCGCGGGCTCGGGAATCGCTGCACGTCGAAACCGGCGGTCGAGCGCTCGGATGAGCTGGGAGCGATCCGGGACGAGGCGCCGCATTCCCAGCGAGCCGACCCACCATGCGCGGCCCCAGGGCTCGTCCTGCCAGCGGATGCGGGCGCCGTCCATCTGGACCTCGACGGACACATCGGCGTTGGGGAGCGACACGGGCCCGCCGTACACCGGAGCGTCGTCTTCGACCCACCGGACCGTGTGGGTGGGGGACTCGCCTGCGCGGGCGACCAACAGGACGCTGTCGTCGCGCCGCTCGTGCTCGCCGTCGATCGTGACGTCCGACGCGGTGGACGGAATGGGCAGGACCCAGCCCCGATCGCTCTCTCCGTCGCCCTCGCCATCGCCTTCGTGTTCGGGCCACTCGACCGTCCAGGTGACGTCGACCGTCGAGCCGCCCCCGGGGTAGAGCGCCGTCATGGGGTCGCGACCGTTGACGTTCAGGACCAGCGATCGGGTCGCCTGGACGGGGGGATCCGCAGCCGTGAGCGGTGACGGGCCCGTGCGGGTGGGCTCGGGGTCGGGGTGGGAGAGCGTCAGCGCCAGGGATGCGGGGGGATTCGCGACCCAGAATCCGTCGTCGTCCACCGATAGACCCTCGGGCGGCTCGGCGGGAAGCACCGACGACGCGAGGCTCGCGAACCGCACCTCGAACGGCTCGCTGCCCGGGGTAAAGGTCCAGTCCATGGCGGGATGATGACGCTCGATCTCGATCTCGACGATGTCGCCGGTGAGGAGCTCCGGGGTGTACAGCCGGATGGCGCCCCGGCCGGCGACGTCGCGGGTGAGCCTGCGCTGACGGTCGGCGTCCAGCTTGTGCTTGGGACCGTCGGCCAGGCGAACGCGGGCCTTCAACGCCTCGAGGGTCACGTCCGGGGGGAGCACGATGTCGAGGTACGGGCATCGGCCGTTGGCCAGGACCTCAGCGGTCGTGACCTCCTCCCAGCCCGTCTCGACCGGCTCGATCTCGACATCGGCCACCGAGAGGATGCACCCGGCCGTCAGCGAGACGAGGTCCATCAGGTGTCGTTCCCGGCAGCGTCGAGGATGCGTCGGGCCGCGCGCTCGGCCTTCTTCGTCTCGGCCGACAGCATCTTGGGCAGGCCGCCGCGCACGCTCGCGACCCACTCCGAGACGGCGACGGGGTCGGACTTGCCCCACTCCCTGAGCAGTCGACGCAACCCCTTCCGGACGCCCGCGTCCTGATCGCGCAGGAAGGTGTGGGCGAGGACGTGAATCAACGGCGACAGGGGCTGGTCGACGAACTGCAGCGAGCGTTCGCCGAGTCGTTCGCGCAAGGGAGCGGCGGAGGGACCCTGGAGCGGGAGGGGGAGGAAGGCGAGACCCATCGCCACGCCAGCGCGGCGAACCGAGGGGTGCGAGGCCTCGCGGATCTTCGACGCGAAGGTGCCGAGGTCTTCCGGTGAGGGGTTGCTGGCAGCGAACGCGGGCCCGAGGACCAGCCAGCCGAGAGCGTCGGCCGTCATGTTGTCGTCGATGCGCGACAACCACTCCCGCCCGATGTCCAGGCACTCGGCCGGACCGTCGGGAACGAGCGCTGCGAGCAGGCCGATGGCGACCATCCCGTCCTCCCAGGCGGCGGAGAACAGGCGGGACAGGGCGTCCTCGTCGACGAGCGTGGGCGGGCTCTCCTGCCAGACCGCCGCGCCCACGCGGGCGATCTCCCCCTGGGGGGTGCCGCGCAGCCCTCGCAGGGTCTGCACCTGACGGGACATCTTGCGAGCGGTGGTGGCGTCCGAGAGGGCGTCGAGGGTTTCGCTGACCAGGGATTCGTCCATGCGGCCATCTATCACGCCATCGGTGTGTGGACGGGGCTCGACGCCCGCGCGCCAGTTGGTGTAGGCTCTGCGCACGTTTGCACGCCCGTCGCCATCCCCGGCGACGCGTTCTTCCCACCCCGATGTCGCGCCGCATCCCCCGCAGCGCGCCGTCCCCAATAAACGAGAGGTAGTCCATGGGACTCGTGTCCGGTGGCCTGAATGGCCGTCGTTTCCGCATCACCACGCCCCTTCCCCAGGGGTTCCGCGACAAGTACCTGGAAGCGCTGCGCGAGTCCGCGTTCGTGCCCGTTCCAGATGCCGCCGACAAGGAACCCCGGTCGGGCTGGGTCGACATCTTCGAGCCCGCCAACGCGGAGTTCGAGCTGAACACCTTCCTGTTCGACCGCTACGTGGCCCTGGCGCTGCGGACCGACAAGAAGTCCGTCAACGGTCGCTACTTCAAGATCGCCCTGGCCGAGCGCATCGCCAAGGTCATGGAGATGCGGGGCGTCGAGAAGCTGTCCAAGGACGAGAAGGCGCAGGTCAGCGACGACCTCGAGCGCGAGCTGCACGGCCGGGCCCTTCCGTCGGTGTCGACGTGCGACCTGGCCTGGGACACGCACACGGGCGAAGTCATCGTGTTCGGGACGTCCGACTCCGTCGTCGAGCGGGTGGTCGAGCACTTCGAAGCCACCTTCGACGTCCGCCTGCGTCCCGAGCGCATGTGCGACTGGGTCGCCGAGAAGTACGACTGGGACGAGATCATCGAGCGGGTCGAGCGCTACGTGCCCGACGCTCGCGGTGGATACGGAACCGGCGGTGTGGTCGACGGCTGGCGCGAAGACGACCCGCTCGAGGGCGCGGACGTCGAGCTGGCTGCGGACTTCCTCACCTGGTTGTGGGTGCAGAGCGAGTCGCGTGACGGGCACTTCCGGGTCGTCGAAGGCGTGGCTGCGGACGTGCGCAACACGCTGGTCGAAGACCAGGACGACGACTGGAACGACATCACCGAGTCGCTGAAGCACTCCGACCTGACGTTGTGGCTCGAGTCCAAGCTCAAGCTCCAGGACATCGAAGAGCTCGAGCAGCCCGACACCACCATCCTGCTCGGCGTGGCGCCGTCCACCACCCCTGCGGCCCGCCGCTCGATGAAGAACGGCAAGCGTCCCGTCGAGGCGCGGCTCGGGCTCAAGCTGAACGACCTCGAAGCCGGCATGACGATCACCGCCACCGCGATGGGCGTCTCGGTCGGTGGGCTGAAGCTCCCGTTCGAGGTCAAGAAGGGCCAGGAAGAGAAGATCTTCGAGCGGATGATGCTCCTCGATCTGGTGCACAGCACGCTCAAGAAGCTGTTCCAGCAGTTCTTCCTGGACCGGACGAGCGATGCCTGGGCGCCCAAGGTCGACCGCTGGCTGCGCGACGAGGAGCTCGCCGCGGCCAAGTGACTACCGGAGGAACGCCTCGATGTGCTCGGCCAGCTGTTCGGGCGCATCGTGGTGGACCAGGTGTCCGGCGCCGTCGATGCGGTGGATCCGGACGGTCTCGGCCGAGGTCAGGTGTTCGGCGCGGTCCAGGCCCGGGAACGGACTGTCGGCGCCCCACACCACGAGGGTGGGTGCCGTGATCTCCTGGACGAACGGCAGGAAGTGACGCTCGACGAAAGGCCGTGGGAACCGGGCGCGATGGCGGGGATCCCAGGCCCAGGTCACGCCGCCGGGCGTCTCGCGGGTGGATCGTGCGGCGAGCGCGTGTGCGACGGCCGGATCGAGCTTCGGGTTGTGCCGGGTCATCCGATGCGCGGCGGCCTCGACGTCGGACATGACCTTGTGCTGTGGGGGCTCTCGCTTGTGTCGCAGGAACTGTCGCGCCCGTCCCACGAGGGAGGCCTCGGTGTCGGGGGGACCCAGGCCTTCGACGAGGACCAGGCGGCGGATCCGCTCCGGTCGGCTGCCGGCGTACAGACAGGCCACCGTGCCGCCCATGGAGTGGCCGAGGAGGTCGACGGGTGCATCCGGAGAGACCTGCTCCAGCAGCAGATCGAGGTCGCTCACGTAGTCCCAGAAGTGGTAGAAGCCTCCGGTTCCGACGTGTCCGGATCGACCGAATCCCCGCTGATCCGGCGCCAGTACGGGGCGTTCCAGGCGCTCGGCCACGCCGTTCCAGCTCGCTCCCTGCTCCAGGAATCCGTGCAGGCACACCAGGGGAGTGCGCGTCGTGTGAGGCGGGCCGGGCAGCGTCTCGACGACCGTGAGGGTGAGCTCTCCGGGACCCAGGTGGATGCGGCGCTCGGTTCGTTCGCGGCTCATTCGTCGTCCCAGGCCAGTCGCAGGCCGGTCTTGAGGTTGCCCGAGAGCTTGTGCGACAGCCGCAGACTGGGCCGTGCGGCATCTCGAGCATGGGTGTAGCAGCCCCCCATCACGGTGCGCCCGCGATCGGATCGTCCGCGGTAGTGCGAGGCGGTGTACTCGAACACGCCCCCCACCGCGCCGAACAGGCCAGCGTCGCCGTGCGCTCCGAAGGCCCGGCTCGGCAGGGGTCTGCTGACGCCCAGCTCGGCCGTGACTCCGCGACCGGGTCGCCAGTGATCGCCCCAGGGCCAGGTGCGACCATCCATTCCGCGGGCCGCCTTCTCCCACTCGGACGCGGTCGGGAGTCGGGCTCCGCGATGGGCGGCGTAGCGGTCTGCGTCGTCGGGCCACAGGTTGTAGATGGGCTCCTGCTCGCGGTCTGGTGGACAGGTTCGGTCCGGCCAGTGGGACAGATAGTGGGCGTCTTGCCGTGGGTCTGGATTGTCGGCGAGGTAGCGTGCGTATTGCCCTGCCGAGACGGGCTCCCGAGCGATCCAGACCGGGCTGCCGAGATGCTCGATGCGCAGGGGGCGCTCGTCGGGATTCCGATCTCCACCGGCCACGAAGTTGCCGCGCGGAATCCGCACCCGACCGCTCTCGAACTGCACGGGCATCGGAGGCATCCGACCCACGAGGAACGCCCGTGTCGCGTCGGTCAGCAGGATGCCGGACAGGGCGTCGGGGCCGGCTCCCTGGTTCGCCGCGATTCGCGGTGCGAGGTGTCCTGCGAACAGGAACTCGAGCACGCTGCGATGCCCGAACCGCCAGGCGCCATCGAGGTCGGTGACCATCAGCGCCGAACGGATCGCAGGCGGGATGTCGAGCTTGTCGACCGCAGACCTCGGGAACCGAACGCCGGTGGGACGGTGTCCGTGCGCTTCGGCGGTCTGCCAGGCCAAAAGCTCGAGGGCTTCGATCACCTCGTCGTGGTGGGGCCCGGTGGACAACGCGTGTCGGATCCAGGCGTCGAACAGCCCCCAGGCCTGGATGGGGCGACCCGGCTCGATGTAGGGCAGCGCGGCTTCGACCACCTTCAACAGCATCGGGGAGGTGGCGAGATCGGCCAGCCCGTCGACGGTCTCGGCCAGCTGACGAACCCCCAGCCGGGTGAGCGTCGCCACGACGGTCTCGGAGGTGAGGGGATCGATCGAGAGGGTGGGCACTCCAGCGGCCAGGCTGTCGATCTGGTCGCCGTCGACGGATTCCTCGGTCCGGAAGTAGCCCGGACGGCTGGTCAGCAGCCATCGGGGTCCGGCGACCGCAGCGATCTCGGCGAACACCTCCTGGAAGCGCTCGGATGGGTACTGCGCCTCGTCGAGACCATCGAGCAGCAGGGGCATGTCGCCCGTCTGCGCCCGCTCGAGCCTGGCGCGACCGATCACTCCGATCAGGGCGTCCTGAACGGGTCGATCCGGATCCAGCAGTCGAAGGGGCACGGCGGTGCCGAGGCCTTCGCGGGCCAACGTCTGGACCAGGTGCGTCTTGCCGGACCCGAACGGCCCGAGCAGCACGGTTCCGCCTCGCTCCACAGCGGTGACGACGGCCTCTTGCAGTGGCCCGAGGGGAGTGGTGGCGATCCGGCAGCCCGGGTCGGCCGGGCCGGCGCAGCCGACAACGGTGAGGAGGCTCGCGGTGAGTCGAAGCACATGCCCCCGTAACGTCCACGTGGTAGGTGGGATCTCGACACCCGGAGGCGCCGATGTCCCAGAGCAAACCGCCCGTCCAGTATCAGGTCAGTGGCGTGCTCATGCTGATGTCGGGGCTGTTCAACGGATTCCTCGCCTTCATCTGGTTCATCGGCTTCATCTGGCTCTGCATCGGGATCATGTGGCTCATCCCGATGGCCGTGGCCTGCGGCGAGGTGTTCCTCGGCATCCTGGTGCTCGCGGGCGTCCGAGTTCCCGGCGTGCAGGTCATGAGCATCCTGGGCGCCGTCAACTCCATGCTGCTGTTCAACATGTGGGGCGCAGTCATGGAAGGCATCGCCGCCGTCCTGCAGTTCCAGCCCCAGGTCACCGAGTACCTCACGGCCGACGACGACGGCCCCGACGTGATCGAGGCCGACCGCTTCTGACGCCGGTCACCGACATCCGAACACCGGCTTATGGTTCGAAGCGGTAGCCCGTGCCGTGGACCGTGAGGATGTGGCGGGGTTGGCTGGGTTCGTCCTCGATCTTCTTGCGGAGCTTGAGGATCTGGTTGTCGACCGTGCGCGTGGTGAGCGCGGCGGTGTAGCCCCAGACGTTCTCCAGCAGCTCGTCGCGGCTGACGTCGCGGCCCCGATGCGTGATCAGGTAGGCCAGCGTGCCGGACTCGTGGGTGGTGAGCCGGGATTCCTTGCCGCCCTTGGACAGCACGCGGCGGCGTAGATCGACCTCGACGTTGCCGAACGAGAAGCGGTCGGGGGTGCGGGGTTCGTTGGACCGCTCGCGCAGCCGGGCCTTCACGCGGGCGATGACCTCGCGGACCGAGAACGGCTTGGTGACGTAGTCGTCCGCTCCCATCTCGAGGCCCATCACGCGATCGATCTCGTCGGTCTTGGCCGTGAGCATGATCACGGGGATGCCGGGGTACTCCTGCTTGACCACCCGCATCACCTGCAGCCCGTCGATCCCGGGCAGCATGATGTCGGAGAGCAGCAGGTCCGGGCTCTTCTCGCGGATGAACTCGAGGCCCTTCTCGCCGGTCTCGGCGTGACGGACTTCGTAGCGTTCGTGTTCGAGAGCGTTGACCAGCCCCTGGGCGATGGTCTCGTCGTCCTCGATGATCAGGATGCTCGCGCTGGTCTCCACGGGTCGTCCTCCACAGCACACGGGCCGTTGAGCAGTCGATAGCCTGGTATGGGTCGCACTGCATGGTTAGCCACGTCCATGGCCGGGGATAGTCAAGCAGCTGCACGACGCGCGTTCCGGAACCGCCAGAGGGCGTTCTTCCAGGCACTCCGCGACCGTCCCCTCGACCTCGAAAACGAGGAAGACCAGGCACTCTACGTGCCTCTGCGCGAAGGCGTCGTCGACCCCGTGGTGCGTCTTCACGACACGATCGACTTCAGCATCGGCGAGAGCGTGCAGCTCGTCGCGGGATTCCGCGGAACGGGCAAGACCACGGAGTTCTCCCGGCTCGAGAAACGGCTGTGGGAAGCCGGGAATCTGGTGATCCGGGTCGATCTCGATCACTACCTGGATCTGCACTCGCCCGTGGATGTGGTCGACTTTCTTCTCGTGTTGTCTGCAGCGATCTCCGACCGTCTCTCGAGCGATCGTCTGCTCGCCGACAAAGCCGTCGACTGGAACTTCTGGCAGCGCGCGAAAGACGCCTTCGCCTTCGACGTCAAGCTCGATGGGGTCACGGTGGGCGGCACGGGAATGTCCGCCAGCGTCGGGCTCAAAGCAGACCCCACGGTCCGTCAGCGCATCCGAGACGCCCTGAGGGGCCGGTTGCCGCGCCTGGTCGCCGAAGTGCAGGCCCATCATCAGGGGGTGCTCGCGGCGCTCCGGGCCCGGTGGGGTGAGGATGCGCAGCTCGTCGTCATCGTCGACAGCCTGGAGCACGTGCGGGGGACGCTCGACTCCCGCCGCGAGGTCTACGCGTCGGTGCAGGAGCTCTTCCTCGGGCACGCGCACCACCTGCAGCTCCCCGACACTCACATGATCCTGTCCGTACCTGCGTTCCTGGCGCTCCAGGCGGACAACCTCGCCGCCCAGTTCGTGAACGGCGCCGTGCAGGCCTGGACCAGCGTGGCGGTTCGCCGTCGCGATGGCAGCCCGGACCCAGACAGCATCGACGCTCTCGTTCGGCTCATCGAGCAGCGGGGCGACTGGAACATGGTGTTGCCGGATCGCGAGGCCCTGGAGGCGGTCGTGCTCGCCAGCGGGGGGTATCTGCGCGATCTGCTGAACATGATGGTCGAAGGCGTTCACCTGGCGGGTCGGGTCAACCACTCCGAGGTCGCGGAGCGCGTGATCGCCACCGCCCGGCGCAGCTACCAGCCGCTGTACAAGGACGAGCTCGATCTGCTGCGTCGCATCGCCGAAGCGCGGGATCTCGGAGCCGTGCGGATCGACGAGCGGAGCTACCTGCTGCGCTTTCTCGATGCCCATCTGGTGCTGTGCTACCTCGATGCCCAGGGGTTCTGGTACGACGTGCACCCGCTGGTTCGCGACCTGCTCGGAGCCCAGGGCGAACCGAGCTGATCTCGATGCTGCTCGACGAGGCCAAGGACCGGCTCGACTTCCACCTGGCCGTCCAGGACGCCTTCTGGTTCGCATTGGTGGTGTCCAACGACGCGCGGACCCGTTCTGCATTGCGGGAGCACGGTGCCGAGGCCGTGGCGATCGAGGTGCGGTCGATCGACGAGCCGTTGCCGACGCTCCTGGAGCGGGTGCTCGATCCGGAGGCCGACCGGCTGCTGTGGGTCGTCGCGGATGGTGACCCCGACCAGTGGGAGCCTGCGACGGGTGCGGTCCTCCTGGCGCTCAACGAGCGACGCGAAGCGCTGAGAACCCGTCCGCACGGGGTGATCTTCGAGGGCAGGGAGCGATTGAAATCCGTGCTGCGCAACCTCGCACCCGACCTGTTCTCGATCCGGGCGTGCCTGTTCGAGACGGGGAGCTGGTCGTGGCCCGCAGATCGTCCGCCCGGCTCGGACGACGCCATCTCCGAGCTCGACCGCGCCATTCACGACCGGGTCGCGCAGTCGTTGGTCGCAGCGCGCCGGCTGAAGGGTCGGCTGGAGATCGGTGCGCGCCGTTCCAGGGTAGGGGCGCTCACGCGCGCCGCGGATGCCCTCATCGCGCAGGGCTGGTTCACCGAGGCCGCTCCCGTCGTGCACGAGCTTCGCACCGAGGCCTACCAGCTGGCCTCCGAGCAGTTCGCCGAGAAGTGGGCCCTGGCGGCGACGGCGCGTGCCGAAGGCTTGTCGGGGGTGGTGTCGCGCGAAGCGGGCGATCTGGAGGCCGCCGTGGCGTCGTTCGCATCGGCGGCCTGGATGCGGCGACTCCTCTACGACGAGAAGGCCACAGACGCCGTGTTCACGGGGCGGGAGCTCGCGCGGGCGCGGTCACAGCTCGGGCAGGCCCTGCTCGACCAGGGCGAGCGGGACCGAGCCCGGGAGACGCTCGAGTCCAGCATCGAGCTCGGGGAGTCGATTCTGTCGGAACGTCCGGACGATTTGGAGGTCGCGAGCCAGCTGGCACTGACCCTGTCCGTCCTCGGGGATCTACACCTCGGCGTGATCGATCGACCGGCTGCCAGAGAGGTTCTGGAACGTGCGCTGGTCATCCGTGAGGAGCTCGCGGCCACCGGCGCAGCGCGATTCCGGCGCTATCTCGGCATCGCCTGGGGACGGATGGGCGCACTCGCGGAGTCCGAGGGGGATCTGGACGAAGCCCTCCAGGCGCGACAGCGGGCGCTGGCCATCGCGCGCGAGCTGGCGCTCGAACATCCCGACAACGCGGCATGGGACGTCCAGTACGCCGATGCCGAGGGGCGGGTGGGGGAGCTGTTGCTCGCGCGTGGCGACGTACAGACCGCAGCGACCATGCTGGAGGACTCTGCCGCCCGAGCCGAGCGGAACGCGGAGGAGGATCCCGACAACGCCCGCTGGCAGGGGGCCGTGGCGATGGCGCAGCTCAGGTTGTCCGCGCTGGCGGCCGCACAGGGCGATCCCGATGCGGCTCGTCACGCGGCGGACGAGGCGGCGAGCGTCCTTGCGGACCTGGTCTCGAGGGACCCGACCAATCGGGACTGGCTGCGGGCACTCCGGGCGGCCGAGCTGCGCTTGAAGATCCGGGGCGAGGACTGACGCCGGTCCGGCTCGTTGTGTTGGTGTGTGTCGGCGTCTGGAGATGCTGCCAGGTCGTGTCAGGATCTCGGTAGCCCCGTGTGGATGGGCGTCTGGAGATGCTGCCAGATGGTGACAGGGATTCGCGAGCGTCGTAATCGGGCCGACTGGGCAGATGCTGCCAGATGGTGTCAGCGATTCGCGAGCGCCGTGTTGGCGCTCCTGTGGAGATGCTGCCAGGGGATGTCAGGATCCCAGTAGCCCCGTTTGGGTGGGCGTCTGGAGATGCTGCCAGGGGATGTCAGGATCCCGGTAGCCCCGTGTGGGTGGGCGTCTGGAGATGCTGACATCGGGTGTCCGCATCTTCCGATCGGCTCGGAATCGGACAACACATGCCCCGCTGAGACCCGGCGACGACGTGCCGGGGGGCTGACCGGACCGAGCAGACGGGTTCTGAAGGCACCGGTACGACCCGGTACGACCCGGTACGACCCGGTACGAGGTTCAGAAGATGTTGATGGTCAGCGTGTACGGCTGCTGGGTCGGCTGGGAGGTATCGATCACCAGGTCGAGTGCCTGGGCGGCTCCCGAGGTGTTCTGGTAGACCAGCACCTCCGTCTCGCCGGGTTGATCGACGCCGTCGACACAGGTGGCGACCGTGTTGCACTGGCCCAGCAGGTACATCGCAGGGTCGCCGCCCGGCATGTCGAGTGTGAGCTCGATCGTCGCCTGGTCGGGGATCAGGACCGGGAGAATCGCATCCGGTCCGGTCAGGGCAGTGCCCGTGCAGCCGGTGAGGCCGGGGTTCACCTCGTTGAAGAAGCCCTGCCAGTCGGCCTGGTAGTAGCTGCCACTCTGGGTGTCCGGCAGGCCGAGGGCTTCGACGCAGCTGTCAGCGGCTTCGGGGTCCGGGATGAGCTCGCGGAACACCTCGAGGAAGAACAAGCCGCCCGATGCGGGTTCGTCTGCATCCAGGATCAGCTGGTAGGTCTCGGTCTCGGTGGGGGAGGGGTTGAAGATCGACAGGATCTCGGTGCCGCCGGTGCCGGTCACGAGGTCGGCGCCGACCACGCAGACGGGCTCCTCGACGCACGCGTCGTACAGGTACATCGCGCCGTTGCTGGCCAGCTGGCGGTAGGCAACGGACAGCTCGCTCTGGGGAGGCACGTCCAGGACCACCACTCCGTCACGTCCGTTCGCGGCGTCGAAGCTCTGGAGACATGCCGCTTCTTCGTAGTCGTTGCCCAGCGGCGTCAGGTCTCCGTAGTACCCGCCGTCGGCGAGCGGTTCCGGCATCTCCTCGCAGACGTCCGCGATGGGCGGAATGGGAAGCCGGTTCCCGACGTCGATGTAGCGGATGAAGAAGGTGGACTGGGCGGTGGACTGCACGTTCAGGGCGTTGCCGTTGACGTCGAGCTCGTCCAGGGTCCACCGGGACAGCTGTACAGCGAGGTCACGGTCGCCCACGAGGCCGAGCGTGCTGACGTCGAAGTCGTACGATCCGGTGTCGGGCACGTCGTACACGAACGCGGGGGCCTGGGGGTCCTCGTCCCGGACGATCAGGAACATGCGCGATCCGCTGGGGTCGTCGATGGGCTCCCACTCGAAGTGGAACGCGGTGTCGTCGCTGAAGACGACCTCGGCACTGGTCGAGCGGGGCTCGGAGACGTCGAGCCCAGGCGGGACCGTGATGGCGCCACTCTCGGAATAGTCGCCCCACTGCACGCCGAGTGCGATGTCGGCGGGCCCGGTGAAGGGGTTGGACTGCTCGGCGTCGGTGACGTCGAGGTAGTAGCGGGAGACGTCGTCGAGCACTTCGTACGGAGCGCTGTACGGGCCGTACGTGACGTCCAGACCGACGTAGCGGTAGCTGCTGGACGTGAGCACGAAGCGGTCGGCTGCGTCGTACTCGATGCGACCTCCGGCGTCCGGCAGCTCGCGCAGGCAGGGGCTCTCTTCGCTGCGCGCACACTGGGCGGCGTTGATGAACCCCTGGTCTTCGTTCATGAACAGGCCGAGGACCTCGGCGTCGACGAGCACACCGTCCTCGTATTCCCGGATCAGCGTGAGACTGCCCGCGTCGCCTCCGAACGGGCTGTCGGTGTCGGTGTCGCTCGGCGTGTCGGTGTCGCCGGTTCCGGTGGGCGAGGGCCCTGGACATCCGACGAGCGCCAGGAGGCAGACGGGGGCCAGGAGCGAGGGGAAGGAGAATGCGAGCGTACGTGCGGACCCGAGCATGTCCGGAGCCTAATCCATGGGAACACGACCTGCGCGGCTCAACGAGCGTGGGTCAGCGGTGGGCGGGAAGCTCGAGGACGAAGCGGGCACCCCCGTCGATGCCCTCCTCGCATCGCGCACGGCCGTTGTGCCCCTTCACGATGTCGGCGACCTGGGCGAGTCCCAGCCCGTGCCCACCGGCCTTTCCGCGATTCGGGCCCTCGACGCGTACGAACCGATCGAAGATCTCGGCGCGCATGCCTGCTGGAACGCCGAGCCCGTTGTCCGTCACGGCGATCCGGATCATGCGGCCCTCCTGGTCGAGGGTCAGCTCCACACGGGGAGGATCTTCGTCGGGACGCCGGTACTTCAGCGCGTTGTCGAGCAGGCACGCCACCGCGTCGCGAATGGCTTCCATGTCGCCGTTCACCTCGTCGGTGGGGGCGAGATCCGCGAGGAACCGGACCCCTGCGGCCTCCATTCGGGGGCCCCAGACCTCGACGGCTTCGAGCAGGGCCTCTTCGGGGTCGAACGGCTCGGGCTTGCGCAGCGTGCGCTCCTTGGCCACGGACAGGATCTCGTTGACGCGCGCGGTCAGGTTGTCGGCTTCGCGCACGATCGCGTTCGCCATCTCCTCGCGGTCGGCGTCGGTCTTGAACAGGCCCAGCTCCAGGTTCTCGGCCATCACCTTGATGCCGGCGAGCGGGGTCTTGAGCTCGTGGGTGACCCGGGTCGCGAACTCCCGCTGGCGCTGGAGGAGCAGCCGTTGTTGCCGCGACGCGCGGATCTGCTCGTAGAGCGCGTAGAACCCCAGCAGCAGCATCATCCCCGCGAGCAGGGCCGGGACGATCCACTCCTTGTCGAGGCGCGACATCCGGGTGTCGACGGCCGACTGGAGGAGCCCCACGCGGAGGTGCGGGAGGGTCCGGCTGAACGGGACCTCGAACGCCACCTCGCCCGCCCGACGGACTCCGGCGTACTGCTTGCCGGAGCTGTCCGTGACCACCAGCTGGTTCCGAAACCTCCGGGCATCGTCGAGGAAGTCCTCGAGCAACGCGGCCTGGTCGAGCTGGAGTGCCACACCGGTCTGCGAGCCCTGCGCCCAGCGGGTGAACAGCAGGTAGGTGTTGTCGTTGTACTGGTCGTAGATGAACCGGGGCTGCTCGGCGTTCTGCGGAGGAAGCCGGTTCAGCAGGCTCCGGACGACCTCCTGGTAGCCGGAGAGCCGGCGGATGGCGCGGGCGTACTCGGCTCTCAGGCGCAGGGCGCGTCCGGTCTCGTCGTTCCGCTCCAGGCGCCGGATGGCTTCCTCGATCCACTGGAGCTGGTTGGCGAGGTCGGGCGCATCGAGGCCGGCGATCTCGAGTCCGGTCTGGAGGACCAGATCGAACGCTTCCTCGCGCTCTCCCAGCCCCAACAGGGCTTCGGCGCGCTCGAACTTCAGGACGATGGCTCGGAGCGGCGACACCCCGCGCAGAGCGGCCTCGCGGACCGACATCTCCGGGGGCAGACCCTCCTGGTCCAGGGCTTCGAGGACGTCCGCGAACAGGTCTTCGTCGAGCAGGGCCGCCATGGCTTCGGACAGGGCGACGATCCGCACGCCCAGACCCTCCCGTGAACACCACGACCGGTAGGCGGCGGCCAGCTGCAGTGCGTCGACGCCGGGTTCGCTCGCGAGCTCCCGGGCTCTCCGCACACACGGGATCGACGCGAGTCGACGGGGATCCTCTTCGAACGCTCGGCGAGGAAAGACCATCGTGCCCGGCACCCGCTGAATCCCTTCGCGCGTCTGCAGCTCCGCGGACGGCTCCCACAGGTAGAGGCTGTCGATGTAGGGCCGACGTTGACGCATCCGCAGCTGGACCGTCAGCGCGGAGTTGGGATCCGCGGCGGCCACTTCGGTCATCTGGGACAGCTCGTCGACGAGCGAGGTCTCCCAGCTGGCGACCCGGTCGTTCAGGTCGTCCTCGAGCTGCTGACGGACCTGGGACGCGAGCTCCCGACGCAGACTGACGACCCGGTTGATCGCCATCATCGTCAGGAACACCAGCGAGAGCGTCAGAATCCACGGCGTGAGCCGACGGACCAGTGGCTGGGCGACCTCCATCACACGCCTTTTAGCGCACGCGATGTGAACACCTCGCCATCTGCCGCTACTTTCCGTCAACGTGCTGCACGAAACCCCGAACCTGCGACCCCTCGTCCTCACGCCGCTGCTGGCGCTGTTGGCGTCCACTCCCGCGCTCGCGACCGACCCCGTCTTCGACGTCGCCGACGAGCTCGACGAGTACCTGATCTCGGAAGTCGTGTGCGTCGGACAGGAGGGGCCGCCGAACGGCGCACTCCAGATCGCCGCCAGCCCTCTGGCGTGGGCCCATGCCCAGCGGGTCCGCATCCACGATGGCGGTGTTCCAGAAGTGCCCGACCCCACGTTGCTGCTGGACTGGCTCGACGTCGCACCCCGACCCCGCAACGAGGCCGTGGCCATCGGGTTGGATGTGGGCAAAGCCCCGTTTCGGTACGACGAGGACGACGCGGAATGGGTGGTGCAGGTCGAGACCCGCGCCTACCAGCGCCGTCCCGTGCTCGCGCCCAACTTCACCATCGTGGTCGACGTCTCGCCGTCCATGCTCACGGTTCACGAGCGGGGCCTGCCGCCCCTTCAGGACGAACCCGGCCCGCTCTATCGCCCGATCACCCGGCTCGAGCTCGTCCAGGCGGCGCTACGGGATCTGTTCGACAAGGCGCCGAGCGCGTCCCGGGTCTCGATCGTCGCGATGGATGCGCTGCAGGCTCGCGGAATCCTCCGACCCACCGAGCTGTCCGACCGCGCAGCCATCGCAGCCGCCCTCGACGAGCTCACACCAGGCGTGGTCCGGCCAGATGATCCGCGAACACCCGTGGTCCTCGAGAAGTTCAGCGACCTCACCTTCGACAAGTGCCACGACAACAAGGTCGTGCTGTTGACCGACCACGTCGATCAGCTCGTACAGCGCAAGGCCGTGCAGGACGTCGCGCGCTGGGCGGCGGACGACGTAGAGGTGTGGAGCTTCGGGGTCGGTCTGAACGACGACGTCGAGGCCGATCTCGCACTGCTCGGCGCCGCGGCCGGAGGAGCGAGCTGGCTGATCAACGCGAAGTCGGACTACCAGCGAATCTGGCGCTACATCCTCGATCCCGGAGGCGTCGTGGCGAGCGATGCCTACGTGCAGGTCGACTTCCCCCCGGGTGCGCGGTGGCGGATCCTGCCGGGCGACCCCGACGCAGAGCCCGCATTCCAGGAAGGGTCGGCGGCCTTCAGCCTCGGAACCCTCCGGTCGGGCGAGACGTGGGCGAAGGTGTTCGAGGTCGACCTGCCACCGGGGGCTCGGGACGGGTTGGAGTCGCCGCTGGTGAACCTCTCGGCCTCCGTTCTGCACGAGCGGGGCGAGGTCCGCGTGCGGCCCGATCCCTCCGAGCCCGTTCCCCCGTTCGCCTGGGCGGCTCCGACGCTGCGGGCCCGGGCACTGGCCGCGTACTGGATCGACCGGCCGGAGAACCGTGCGGTGTACCGGATGGGCGACGTCCTCGAGCCGACCGGGACGGCCGCCGAGCTCCGTGCCTGGCTCGAGCACGTGCGGGTCCGCGCTCTCGGGGGCGCATCCCGGATGCCGGAGCGGGAGGCGTTCGACGCCATCGAGGAGCGCGCCGAACACCCCCTGAAGGGCCTGGACGACCCGCGGGTCGACCCCGACGCCGAACCCGTCGAGGAGGTCTGTGTGGACGGCGCGGAATCCATCCCGTGGCTCAACACCACGTCCTGCGAGTGACGCGCGCGGCTTGACACCCCGTGCAGCACAGGTTCCATCCGAGTCGACTGGCACGTTGCCCCAGCGCCCAGAACCCGGAGTCCGCCCATGTCGACCGACCTCTTCACGCCCACCCGCTCCCTCGTTGCCGCTGTGGCTGGCGGATTGCTGGCCTCCGTCGCGTTCGTCGCGTGCACCGGGGGCTCCGACGTGCCCGACGGTGAGAACACTGAGCAGGGTTCGGACGCCGCGGATCCCGAGCCTGCCGAGCAGTCGGGGCCGCCCGAGGGCCCGCTTCCGGGGCTGATCCTCGTCCAGGCCCGATTCGAGAAGGTGGGCGGCCGGCCGAAGCCCAAGCCCGCGACCATGTGGTTGTTCCGCACGGACGGCGACGTCTGGTACGACGAGCTCATCGAGGATCCGGACAGCAACGTGTTCCACAAGGGCGTGTGGTGGCGCGACGGCATCCTGACCATCGGTGCCATGGAAGCCCGGCTCACCCACTGGACGCGGGACGGAGACGGGTGGAAGCCCGAGGTGATCTGGAAGCAGTCGTGGGGTGGCAAGTTCGACCGGCTGCGCGACATCGAGATCGCCGACGTCACGGGAGACGGCAAAGAGGACCTGGTGCTGGCGACCCACGACTACGGGGTGATCGCGGTCGGCACCGAGCAGGACGACGGCTCCTGGTCGTTCGCCGAGATGGACAAGACCGCCGACACCTTCGTGCACGAGATCGAGATCGGCGATGTCGACGGCGACGGCAAGAAGGAGTTCTACGCCACCCCGTCCGACCGCAACAAGTCCAGCGGCGCGTCCCAGCCCGGCGCGGTCTCGCGCTACGACTACGTCGACGGGGAGTTCGTGCGCTCGTGGGTCGTGAAGTGGGACGAGAGCCACGCCAAGGAGATCCTGGTCACGGACGTGGACGGAGACGGCACCGACGAGCTCTACGCCGTCCGCGAGGCCCACGTCGAGGTGACGAAGAAGGGCGGCAAGAAGGAGAAGAACCGCATCGAGCCCGTCAAGATCGTGCGGATGCAGCCCAGCGACGCCACGGACGCCAACGGGGCTCCGAAGAGCTGGGAGGAGACCACGGCCGTCACGCTCGACGACGACATGAGCCGGTTCCTGCTGCCCGCCGACGCCAACCACGACGGGAAGGGCGACCTCATCGCAGCCGGCAAGAAGAGCGGCCTGTGGATGCTCACACCGAAGGACGACGGCACGTTCGACAAGACCCTGATCGACGCGGACAGCGGGGGCTTCGAGCACGCCACCCACGCAGCCGACCTCGACGGAGACGGCAAGCAGGAGTTGTACGTGGCGTCGGACGATCAGCGGGAGCTCCGCCGCTACGTCTGGAACGGGAAGGACTTCGACAAGGAGGTCATCAGCGACATGCCGCCGCGCACCATCACCTGGAACATCCAGGACGGCTCGTTCTGAACCCGGGCCGCCGGCTTCACGTCACGGTCGTGATGCCGGTCCTGAACGAGGCGACGCGGATCGACGGGGCGCTGGCGCGGCTGGGGTCCGCGGGGTTCGACGACGTCCTGGTGGTGGACGGCGGCTCGGACGACGACACGGTCCCGAAGGCCCGAGCGGCCGGAGCCACGGTGTTTCACAGCCCTCGCGGACGGGCACGTCAGATGAACCTCGGAGCGCGACACGCCACGGGGGACGTGCTCTGGTTCCTCCACGCCGACGTCCGGATTCCGCCCGACGCACACGGGGCGATTGCACGCTGCCTCCGGTGTCCGACCGTGGTGGCGGGTGCGTTCAGGACCCGCACGGTCAACGACGCGCGCCCGTCGCGGCTGGAGGCCGTGCTCCCCGTGGCGGATGTTCGCAGTCACTACACCCGGCTGCCGTACGGCGACCAGGCCCTGTTCGTACGTCGGTGGGCCTTCGAGCAGGTGGGGGGATTCCCGCCTCAGCCGCTCCTCGAAGATCTCGAGCTGTCGCGGCGGCTGTGGACCTGCGGAAAGATCGCCATCGCGACCGAGCACGTGGAGGTCAGCGCTCGGCGGTTCCTGGCCCGGCCGCTGTACTACACCGCCGTGATGAACACGTTTCCAGTGCTGTATCGGCTCGGAGTGAGCTCGGACCGGCTGGCTGCCTGGTACGGCAACCCGCGCTGATGGCTCACAGACGGAGCGCAGCGTCGAGCCACCAGGCCCGCACGACGTCTTCGAACGACCGCTCGTCCGCGATGGCGGCGGGGGCGTCGGCGTAGCTCAGCGTCCACCGATGACCGGGGACATCGCTACAGCTTGAACGCCAGATCGGCTGGCAGGGGCTCCTGAGCCTCGAACGAGACCTCGACGATCTCGATCTCGCGCACCCCACCCGGCGCTCGGAAGCTGACCCCGTCTCCGGCTTCCTTCCCCATGATCGCGGTGGCGATGGGAGACCGCCAGGACAGCACGCCGCCCTCCACGTCGACCTCGTCCTCCCCGTAGATCCGCCAGGTCTTCTCCTCTCCTTCTTCGTCGGCGAGGACCACCGTGGCGCCGAACTTCACCGTGTCGCCCGAGATGTCGGCGGGATCGACCAACCGGACCTTCTCGAGGCGGCCGATGAGATAGCGGCGCCGGCTGTCGATCTTGCGCAGCCGCTTCTTCCCGTAGATGTACTCGGCGTTCTCGGACCGGTCGCCCAGCGATGCGGCGTAGGACACCTCGGCGACGATCTTCGGTCGCTCCTCCTTCTCGAGCCACTCGAGCTCGCGGGTGAGACGTTGCAGTCCGTTCGGCGTGATGTAGTTCGGGGGCATCCGTCCCTCCTAACTCTTGCGGACCCAGACGGGGTATGCTGCTGTATGGCCGATGAAGACGGGTTCGCGTGGAAGGGGTCGCCTCGCCCCAGGAACAGTGGCGGGTTCGTCGATGGCGTGGGCGTCAACACACCGCTGTCGCCCCTCGCCATCGATCCTGGCACGTCCAGCGCACCCCGGCGCAACCGCAACGCACGGCGGGTCGCAGAAGGGGTCGACGGGAGCGGGCCGAACCTGGAGCTCGAGCGGATGGAGCCCAACGCCGGCGAGGGTGGCAACGCATCGGGCCCTGGAAGCACCCGTCGCAACGGCCGGGTTCGCCTCCCTCGTTGAATGGACTGGCGGTCCGACGAGCGCGAGACCCTCGAGTCCGGCACCCTGGGGTGGGTGGCGTTGTACGCCGCGTTGATCGCGGTCGCCTCGAACGTCCTGTGCTTCCTCCCGTTCCTGACGCCGGCCGTGTCCACTCCGCTCACGGCGTTGAGCATCGCCACGGGCTGGGTCGGCAGGCGGCGTGCTGCACCGGGCTCGGATCAACGGCAGCTCGCGACCATCGCCCTCGCAGTGGCCACCGCGAACGTCCTGCTGCTGTTCGTCGTGGGCCTGCTGCAGCTCTACCTGTTCGGCTTGTCCATCGCGCTCGCCTTCCTCGACTGACGTCGGAGTGGCGTCCGGGAACTCCGGACCGTGGTGTCGGGGTGCGGCGGGTTAGCATGAGCGGATGAGCGACGACATCGACGACATCCTCGATTCCATCTTCGACGTCATCGACCTCCCGGATCCCCGGATCAAGCACAAGCTCCGTCAGGGGCTCGCACGGGGGTTGGAGGTGGCGACCGAGCTCGGTCAGGACGTCAAGGTCGAGCTCGATCTCGATCCCGACAGTCCGGGGGTCGTCGTGCTCGACGGCGGTCGAGAGCCGACCGACGAGGTCGCGAAGACCGTCGCAGCGATGGAGCAGGAGCACGAGCGGGCCCGCGAGGCTGCAACCGCCGATTCCGAGCCAGAACCCGCGAATCCCACACCTCGACCCGAGTCCTCGGAACGTCCGGCGTTGTCGGTGCATCGTCGCGAAGAGGTGTCCGGCGTCGAAGCAGGCGCAGACCTCGACGCAGGTCTCGAAGAAGACGAGTTCACCCTCGACGACTTCGACAGTCTCGACGACCTCGAGGATCTGATCGACGACTCCTACGGCCAGTCGGGGTTCGAGGGCATCCGGTCGGGGGCGGTGCGGGTCAAGGTCATCGACAGTCGGCGTCCGGGTCGCGGCCCGCAGCGCGAAACCCCCGTCGGTGCCGGCCGGATCGACGTCACAGACGACATCCAGACCCTGTTCCGCGGCTCGAGTCCAGCGGTCTACCGCGTCTACTGCGACGAAGGCGAGCTCACGGTCCGGCTGGATGGCCGCTCGGTCGAGACCCTGGCACCCGGCCAGTCGATGGACGTCGAGAGCCGTCGGGTTCAGGTCGAGGGCGACGGAGAGGGCTGGTACATCAAGGTGTAGGCAGCTTCCGCTTCCGTCCGGGTACTCTGCTCAGTCCGCGTCTTCTTTGAGCCACTTTCCGACCACCCGGGGCACGGCGGCTTCGGCGGTGTCGGCCACCACCTCGTCGAAGGCGCCGCCGCTGGGCACGGGGTTGATCTCGATGGTCTTGGCGCCGTTGGCACGGGCCAGCATCGACAGGCCGGCGGCAGGGTAGACGATGCCGCTGGTTCCGACGGACAGGAACAGGTCGCAGGTGGTGACGGCGCGCTCGATCTTGTCCATGTCGTAGGGGATCTCACCGAACCACACGACGTCGGGCCGCATGCGAGCCCCGCAGATCTTGCACACCTGATCCGGGTTCTGGGGGCCGAACACGCCCACCCGTGGGTGCTCGGAGTCGGCTTCGCAGCGCAGGCGGAACAAGGAGCCGTGCATCTCGATGACGTGGTTTGCAGCGGCCTTCTGCAGGAGTCCGTCGATGTTCTGCGTGATCAGGGTGCAGCGAGCCACGCCCACCGCGTGTTGCAGTCGGGCCAATGCGAAGTGCGCGTCGTTCGGGAGCACGCTCGCACAGTTGATTCGGCGCTCGTCGTAGAACCGGCGCACCGTGTCGACGTCGCGCTGCCAGGCCTCGGGGGTGGCGACCTGGGTCACGTCGTGGCCCTCCCACAGCCCGTCGGCGTCGCGAAAGGTGGGAATACCGGACGCTTTCGAGAGCCCGGCTCCCGAGAGCACCACCACTCGCGTTCCTTCGTCGGCGCTCAGATCCATCCACAGCTCCGGGGGGTCCGCTACACCTTAGTCCGTGAACTGGGAGACGAACAGGTCCGCGTAGACGCCGCCGGCCGACATCAGCTCCGCGTGTGTTCCCCGCTCCACGACCTCGCCGGCATCCATGACCAGGATCTCGTCGGCGTCCATGATGGTGGAGAGTCGGTGAGCGATCACCAGCACGGTCCGACGGGCGAGAATGGCGTCGGTGGCGTGCTGGATGCGGGCTTCGGTGAGGCTGTCCACACTCGCGGTGGCCTCGTCGAGCACCACGATGGGGGTCTGCGTGGCGAGCGTTCGCGCAAAGCTCAACAGCTGGCCTTCGCCCACCGAGACGTTCGCGCCTTTGTGGCGGATCCGGCCATCCAACCCTCCGAGCCTGTCGACCACGGGACGTGCGCGACACAGGTCGAGGGCTTCGTCGAGCTCCTCGTCCGCGATGGGCTTGCCCAGCGTGAGGTTGAACCGCACGCTGCCGGGGAACAGCTGCACGTCCTGCTGGACGACCCCGATGAAGTGCTGCAGCGTGGCGTGGTCGACCTCGGACAGTTCTCGTCCGTTCAGTCGGATGGAGCCCGAGTATCCGTGGTAGGTGCGTCGAAGCAGCTTGCCCACGGTCGACTTGCCCGAGCCGGTCCGACCCACCAGGGCCACGACCTGGCCGGGCTCGATGCGCAGCGAGATGCCTTTGAGCACTTCTGGGCCGTCTCCGTAGGCGAATCGGACGTCTTCGAGCTCGAGGCTGTCGCAGGGTTCGTGGGTCAGGTTCTCCTCGCCGTAGGGAATGGTCTCCTCGATGTCGAGCAGCCCGAACACCTTCTCGAGGGCTGCGGCCGCCCGCTGGATGATGGCGAGCTTGGCGCTGAACTCCCGAATCGGTCGGAACAGGCGCCCGACGTACTCGATGAAGGCCGCGAGCAACCCCGCCGTGGCCATCTCGGTCCCGAACATCGCGCCGGAGCCGTACCAGAGCAGCAGGGCCATCGTGATGCTCGACAGGCCGTCCACGATGGCGAACAGGGTGGCGTCCCACACGTTCGTCTTGATGGTCGCGTCGCGGTAGGCGTGCAGGCGCGTGTCGAAGTCCCGCAGGGTCCGCTCCTCGTCGCGGTACAGCTGCACCACCTCGAGGCCCGTGATGCGTTCGGCCATGTACGCGTTCAGGGTCGCGAGGTTGGTGCGGACTTCCTGGTAGAGGCGGCGCAGGACGCGTCGGATGCCGTCGACGATGATGGCGAGGACCGGCGACAGGAGAAGGATGACGCCCGTGAGCCAGGGGTCGAGCGACACCATCGCGATGAGGATGCCGATCACCAGCAGGACGTCGAGGACGATGGTGATGGCGCCCGCGGTCAGGGTCTCGCCGAGCGCCTCGATGTCCGAAGTCGCCCGTGTCAGCAGGCGTCCCGTGGGTACGCGGTCGAAATAGCTCCGCGCCAGCGACAGGGTGTGGCGGTAGACGTGCCGTCGCACCCGGCTGATCGTCCGCATCGCGCCGTACGACAGCGACAGGTTGTAGGCCGCCTCGGCCGCGAACCCGATCAGCACCGCCACCAGGTAGAGCCAGGCGAGTGCGACCACACCTTCGACGTCGTTCGCCGTGATGTGGTCGTCGATCGCCCGCTTGAGCAACCAGGGCTGGACCACCGCGAGCAGCGTCGACACGGGGGCCGCGATCATCGCGACCACGTACAGCGGCAGGTCGTACCGCATGTAGGGCAGCAGCCGCGCCAGCAGCGAGAACACCCCGGGACTGTCGAGCTTCGGCCCGCCGTCCTTGGCCGTCACCACCTCAGCCATCGGTGCCTCCGAGCCCGGTCTCGTCGGTCTGGCGTTCCCAGATCTCCCGGTAGAGGCCGTCTCTTGCGACGAGCTCGTCGTGGGTCCCGACGTCTACGAGGCGGCCGCCGTCCAGGACGCCGATGACGTCGGCGTGCTGGAGCGCGCTCACCCGATGAGCGACGATGACGGTGGTGGGACGGGGGGATCGGCCCTTGAGGGTCTCGACCAGCTGTTGTTCGGTGGCGTGATCGACCGCCGACAGCACGTCGTCGAGCATCAACACCCCCTGGCTCCGTGCCAGGCCGCGAGCGAGGGCGCTCCGTTGTCGCTGGCCGCCCGACAGGGTGACCCCGGCCTCGCCGACCTCGGTGTCGACGCCGTCCTTCAGGGCTTCGATGTCCACGTCGAGGGCCGCCAGCTTCAGCACGCGCGCGAGCTTCTCTTCGTCTGCGTCGCCGAGGAGGATGTTCGACCGAACAGACTCGCTGAACAGGTAGGCCCGCTGGGGCACGAGGGTCATGGTGTCCCGCCAGCCGTTCAGGTCCAGATCGAGGATGTCGGTCCCGCCCACGAACACGGTGCCCCGCGGGGGGTTGTAGAGCCGTGCCAGCACGCGAAGCAGGGTGGTCTTGCCGCTCCCGGTCGGACCCACGAGCCCCAGCGTTCCTCCCGCCGGGACCGACAGGTGGATGTCCTCCAGGACCGGCCCGTCTGCCTCTCGACCGTCTGCCTCGCGAGCGTCTGCCGGAGCGTCCGAATCCGGTGAATCGCCCAGGGTCTCGTCGAGGTCGACCGCGTCTTCGGGGTAGCGGAACGTCAGGCCCTTCACCTCGATGGAGACGGGCTCGTGGGGAGGCCGGACGCCATCCGGGCCCTCTGGACGGTCCGGCTCGGCGTACAGGACCGCGTCGATCCGCTCCAGACTGGCCGAGGCCTGTTGGAACAGCGCGACGATGAAGCTCATCCCCCGCAGCGGCCCCGTGAGGTAGGCGACCAGGGTCACGAACGCCACGAACTCGCCGATCGACAGGTCCCCCTCGATGGCCATCGGTCCGCCGTAGCGGAGCAACAGGAACACGTTGAGCGCTGCCCCGAGGGTCAGGACGGGCCCGAAGATCGTGCGGAGGTTGGCGCGCTTGAGCGTGGCGCGCAGGTAGTTCTGGTTGTGCTCCTCGAAGACCTCTTCGAACGCCTCGTTCGCCCCGAAGGTCTGCACGGTCGCGACCCCCTGGTAGCTGGACAACGCGTGGTCGGACAGCTCGCCCGCGACCCGCTGCAGCTCGCGCATGACCCGGTGGAGCTGCCGCATGAACACCTGGATGACCAGGAACGACGCGGTGAGGGGAATGGCGGCGAGCAGGGCGAGGGTGGGGGAGATCCGGACCATCTGGCTGCCGGTGAGGGCGAGGGCCGACAGGGTGTTGAACACGCCCAGGGCTGCGAAGCCTCCGAGCAACCGGAGCATGTTGACGTCCGAGCTCACCCGGCTGATCAGGTCGCCGGATGGCCAGGTCGACAGGAAGGTGGGCTGGTGATCGAGGATCCGCGCGAACAGGTCGTGCTTCACGCGCGCTTCGACCAGCCGGCCCGGTGTGAAGAACAGCAGTCGTGAAGCCGTTCGGATGCCGATGACGACCAGACCCAGTCCGGCGACCCAGGCGGCGCTGCTGAGGATGACGGGCCGGCCCTCGGGGCCCATCGAGAGCGCGTCGATCCCATCCGCGACGTACAGCGGAATCGTCACCGCGATCCAGTTCGTGAGCACCAGGCATACGATCCCACCGAGGTACCAGTGCCAGAACGGCACCATGTAGCGGCGCATGAAGCGGATCATGCGTCAGGACGTCGCGATCAGGATTCGACCACCGATCACGTCGCGACCGAGTCGGAGCAACGGGGTCTCCGAACGCTCGATGCGGAGGATCGCGGGGATGTCGAGCATGCGGATTCGGACCGTCACCTCGACGGACTCCTCGTCGGAGGGCTGTGGGCGCTCCCACACCGAGTGTTCGCGGGTGGGGTCGAGCACGGCGGTCACCTTCTCGCCGAGCTCCAGCAGCTGGACGGGCAGGGTCCACGGGAGGATCGGCAGCTCCTCCTGGGTCGCGAAGTCCTCCAGGTCGTCTTCGACGAGGTGGAGCTGATTCAGAGCCGGCGCGAGCTCGTCGAGGGGATCGGGCAGGTCGGTCCCCTCGGGTTCGTCCGTGGAGAGGTGGACCACCTCGGTCTCCTGGACGAGCAGATCGACGTCGTCGAACTCGATCTCGCCGATCGGCTCGGGCTCTCCGGGGTCCAGATCGAGCTCGAGCTCCTGGAGATCGGTGTCTTCCGGGAGCTCGGGGAGATCGGGGAGACCGTCGATCACATTGGCCTCGTCGGAGGGCTTCTTCGGCGTTCCTTCCGGGCTCTCGGGTTCGCTGGGGACGTCGTCGCGGGGCTTGTCGGAGTCTCGGCGAGGGTCGGGCGGCTCGGAAGGCATGGCGCCGCCGTATCCCATAGACTCGGGCGATGCAGGGCGTGTGGTCGATGGTTGCGTTCGCCTGTGCGCAACCGTCCGCGGAGGCGCCGGGAGACGACGTCCGAGGGGCGGAGGCGCTGGCGATCGCGACCCGGATGGTGGACGAGATCGGCCCCCGCCCGTCCGGGTCGCCGGGGTCGAGGGCCGCCCTGGACTGGGTCGAGCACGAGCTCTCGGTGCGGGGCTGGGCGCCCGAGCGGTGGATCGGCCGTCGTCCGGATGGCGCAGAAGACGGCGTGCTGGCGTGCGAGGGAGAGGGGCCCGTCGTCCTCTTCTTCGCCCACGTCGACAGCGTGCACGCCCGTGTCCCGGGGGCCAACGACAACGCGGCCGCCGTCGGGGCCCTGCTGGAGCTCGCTTCGCGCGTCGAACCTGTGAGCAGGCGCGTCTGTCTGGCGTTTCCGGACGGTGAGGAGCTCGGCTTGCTCGGCAGTCGGTTCCTGCGCGACGAAGGGCGACTGAAGGACGTCGATCAGGTGGTGGCCCTCGATCTGGTGGCGCACGGCCAGGTCACGCACAACGGTCTGGGCCCGTCGTGGACGGCTGAAGACGCACGCGCGCTCCTCGATGCGGCGCCTGCGGACGTTCCCTGGGTCTACCGGGCCATCTCGCACGCCATCCCGCGGATGGAGCGCTCGGACCACGGGCCGTGGGGCCTGCACGGGGTCCCGGCGTCGCACATCCTCGCTCGCGGAGAGTCGGGGGTGTACTGGGCGTACCATACGCGTGACGACACGCTGGACCAGCTGGAGCTCGACACGCTCGGAGAGGTCGTGGGGATGCTGGAGGGCATCGCACACAGCCCGGCTCTGCGGTCTGGACAGGTGCAGGGCGAGCCGTGGTTCGTCGTGCCGTGGACCGGCCGCTGGGCGGACGCACTGGGGGGTGCGTGGGTCGTGTCCGGCGGCTGGACCGTGTTCCTGCTCGGGTTCGGTCCGCTCGTCGGTCTGTTGCTCTCGCTGTCGGGGCTGGCGCGGCGCTCCGTTGTGGGCTGGCGCAGCCGGATGGTCGAAGGCGCCCGGGATCTGGGCCGTTCTGCAGCTCCGCTGCTGGTCGGGGCCGCGGTGTTGGGGCTCGCAGCCCTGCATCGCCCGTTCGGTGCGGATCGCGCTCTGCCCGTGGTGTCGTCGGCGTGGCTCGCGTTGATCGCGACATCGGCGGCGGTCGGACCCAAGACCGCCGGACCCGGCGTGCTGGTGGCGCTCGTCGGGGCGGCGATCGTCGGGGCCCTCTCGCTGGGAGCGCCACTGCTGGCGTTGCCGGGCGCCCTGGCGCTCCTGGGAATGGGGTGGACGGTCGCCGTGGGGTCCCGCTCGGACCACCGGAGTCTGCAGACCCGCCTGCTGTGCGTTCCGGGGGCTCTCCTCGCTGCCTGGCCTGCGCTCTACCTCCTGCGTCCCGCCGCCATCCGGGAGACCGCGTTCCACGGGCTGCTGCCTGCTCACGCCCTGATCTGGATGCCGATGTGGCTCGTGCTGGTGCTCCCGGTGGCCGTCGCGTGGCCGATGGTCCTCGGGCCGTCCACGTCGTCGGACCCGCGTCGTCGCGCAGGAGTGGGCGTACTCGCGGCGCTGGCGCTCCTCTGTGTCGCGTGGGCCTGGGTCGTCCGCGACTGAGGGCTGCAACATTGTGCGCCATTGCCGTAGAGGGGGCGTGCGATAGGGTACGGGCCCTGGAGATGTGATGAGCAGCGACCACCACACCGAGAACGAGATGGGCAACCTCAAGTACGCGCTGGGTCTTCCCGGTGGCGGGCTGCTCCTGGGCTTCGGCCTCGTGCTTCTCTGGTACTCGTTCGGCATCCCCGAGGGCGCGATGGCCAACCACCTCGGCAGCCTCGGCTCCAGCGGCCTGGACGACATCACGATGCTCGGCGCTGCCGACTTCAGCATCGGCATGATCGTGGCGGGTGCGCTCACGATGGTGGCGTTCAACGCCTTCGCCTGGCGGGACACCGGCGGCTACTGACGCGGTGTGAACCCGCTGTGCAGATTGCGCACAGGACCTTGTCGACCCGGGCGTGCCCGCCTAGTTGAGGGGCATGGCCAACCTCAAGCGATTCACCGATGTCGTGCCTCCCGGCGCCGGTCTCAAGACCCTCGCCGAGCTCGTGAAGGACGACATCCTGGGGCTCGACGACGTCGAGGACCTCATCGGTGGAGTCGACGACGCCTCGGACTTCGTCCCGGGTCCCGAGATCCCGCGCATCCGGCCGATCCTGGTGGCGCTCGCCGCACGGGCGAGTGGGGCCGACGGGGTGGATCCCGACCTGCAGCGCACCGTCGAGCTGCTCCACAAGGCCCTGGCCGTTCACGACCTCGCTCTCGGGCGCGAAGGGGGGCGCCGGCGTCGGGTCGCGGCACGCATCGTGAAGAAGTCCGTCAGCTGGCTCGGAGGGAACCACCTCACCCTGCGGGCGATGGAGATCGTGCAGGCCAGCCGTCCTGACGCGCTCGGCGATCTGCTCGGCACCCTGCGGGAGTTCGCCGATGGCCAGGCTTTGACTGCCGAGCTCCAGCAGGGTCGCATCCCCACGCTCGAAGACTGGCTCGAGCACGCAGACAGCCACACGGGCGCCCTGTTCGCGTTCTGCTGCAGGGCGGGTGCGATGGGCAAGGAACGCCGCGTGGCCGAGTCCCTCGCGCGGTACGGGCGTCACCTCGGACGCGTCTGGCACATCGCCGAGGACGTCAGCGTCCTGGCCCATCCAGGTGGCGAACAGGTCGTGCTCGCGCGGGTTCTCGCAGGTCGGCCTCTGTTGCCGGTGGTCGAGGCCAGCGTGCGGGCTCCCGAGGTCGGTCGGCTCTGGGGACGCCTGGTCGAACACCCCAGCGAAGCCACCGCCGAGTGGCTCGGAGACATCGTCCGCGATGCCGGAGGTCTCGCCGGTGCGCGAGAGCGGATGCTCTCGGAGTCCTGGCTGGCCCGTCAGGCCCTGTCCCGCGTTCCAGACAGCCGGTATCGGGCGGCCATGGGCAAGCTCGTGACCAGCATCGCTTCGGCGGGCATCCGAAGTCCTTGAGTCCCTGAGTCCCTGTCTTCAGGGAGTGGGGCGGAACCCGCAGTCCGCAGCATCCGGGTACGGCGACGCCAGAGGGCCCTCCTTCTGGAGCCAGGGCTTGTCTTCGCACCGGGCCTCGCGGAGTGCGAGCGAGCCTCCCGGATGGCGCAGCACCAGGAAGGTCACGAGGCGGGACAGGTCCGGAAAGCTCTCTGCGAAGGTCGATTTTCTTCCGCTCTTCAAGCGCTGCGTGAGGGTTTCGAGCTGGGCGATCGCGTCGCTCTCGGCGGCCGAGGCGGTGGTCTTCAGGCGCTTCACCCGCGGCGCCCACGCGTACATCGGACCCTGCAGCTCGCCGAGCCCATCCCCGGTGTGCAGCGCGCGCTGAACCCTCAGGTACAGCTTCACCTGGGCCGTGAGCTCGTTGGAATCGCAGCACAGGACCGTCGGTGAGTCCGCTACGTCGGAGGCCTCGGGTTGCTGCGCGGAAGCCGTCGTTCCGACGAGCCAGGTGAGGGGGAGCAGCCAGTTCATGTCGAAGGCGTCCCGGAGTCGGTGGAGGGCTCGATGAGGGCGTCCACGACGGCCTCGTGAGCGGCGCGCGACCAGAGGAGGCTGTTGTGGCCGTGGCCCTGGAGGACGACCTCGCGAACGCCCGGCAGAGACGCGCGTTCCGGCGGGAAGACCTGCTGGTCGTAGCGGGCGCGGACCACCACCGTGTCGACGGGTTCCGGACCGCCCGAGAGCCGGTTGACCCAGTACCCGCCAGGATTCAGGACCGGCCAGAGGTTGGGTGGGGTCAGTCGGAAGAAGGTGGTTCCGGCGTGCGGTCCTCCGAGCGAGACGAAGCGCCGCACGATGTCGTCCCCGCCGAACTCGCGGAGCCAGGCGCGGGTGCTGAATGCGCCGAGGCTGTGGGCGACGACGTCGATCGCGCCGTGCTCCTCGGCCAGTGGGCGGGCGACCGCGTCGATCTGCTCGACGATCTCGGGCAGGGTGAGCCGGGTGGAGGGGTAGGACACCCGCTCGATCTGCGCGAAGCCAGCCTCGTAGAGCTTCCGCATCAGGGGGCGGAACATGTCCGGGTGGCCGAGGTAGCCGTGCACCAACACCACCGGAAGCCGCCCGTCCCCCGATCCGGGCTGCGGCAGGCGATGCAGCCGGGCCAGGGGCCATGCGGCACTCCGCACGGTGGCGACGACCTCTCGAAGGACGACGCCGGACAGGTGCAGCGAGCGGAATCGCTGAGCCACACGTCGGGTGAAGCGCGGTGCGGGGTCGGAAGGGGCCACGATCAGTCGCCCGTGTCTACGTCGAAGTCGGTGAGGTACACGGCACACCGATAGTACGCGGACGGCCCTCCGAGGGAGTCTTCGGCTTCGATCAGCACGTCGTGAGCGCCCGGCGAGGTGTTGATGTTGTACGTGAGGTAGCCCGCAGAAGTGGGTTCGAAGCCCTGATCCTGCGGCGTGATGTCGGTCCCGGACGGGTCGAGGACGGTGACCTGGAGATCGGCCGTGCTCCCGAAGTCGTCGGCCCAGCAGCGCACCGACAGGTTGGGCAGATCCGCCATCTCGACCCGGATCCGGTCGATGTCGTCCCCGCTTTCGAGGGTGCCCTGCACGTAGGCCGTGTCGTAGGCGGTGCCGTTGCTGGTGAGCTCGGTGACGAGCGGCGCAGACCAGGCGTCCGCCGGATCGTCGTTGGGCTCTGCCTCGCGTTCCCAGATGGCGTCCCCGAACACCGGGTGGTTCGCTTCGGGCTCGTAGGTCCGCACGTACACCACGTACCAGTGGTCGTCCGAGCCGCCTCCGAGCCGGTCGGTGGCCTCGAGGGTGTACAGCTCGTCGAGGGGGTCGAAGTACGAGCAGATCCCGTCGGTGCCGACGTCCTCCTTCTCCGCGACGAGCACGCTCGGATCGTCGGCGTCACCGGGCGTGTTGCGCTCCGACAGCCGAACGAGCGGCTGGGCGTCGCTTCCGGGAGTGGGCGTGCCCCAGACCTCCAGCGGCTGGCCCGCGAACGGGGGGTCGATCACCAGCCAGTCGGAGTCTCCCGGCTCTTCCAGGAGGATTCCGAACGAGAAGATGTTGTTCCCGCCGGGAAGCTCCAGCACGTCGTTGGGGAGCAGCTCGGAGTCCGGCTCCAGCGTGCCGTTGCCGAACTCGATCATCTCCAGCGTGTACTCGAAGGTCTCGTCTCCGCGGGGCTCGTCGAACACGTCGGTGTAGTAGGTGCTGACGTCCTCGACCGTGACGTACCAGGTGCCCGCGCGAGGGAGCCAGAAGATGGCGACGGAGTCGAAGCTGTTCACGCGCCCGGTCGCGAAGTTGTCGGCCCGTGCGTGCTCGGCGCCGTTCTCGGCGAACACCCGCACGACGGTGTCGAGGCTGTCGATGGGGTCGCCCGAGTTGGTGGTCTGGATGCGCAGCCACTCCTGTCCCGGGGACTCGTAGACGAAGTAGTCGATGTCGCCCGGAGGCTCGATGAGCCCTTCCCGCACCTCGTTCAACCTGAGGGTGGTGCCCTCGTCGAAGCTGTTGTCCCGATCGCCCACGATGCACTCGGCGTCTTCGCAGATGAGCCCGGTCGAGCAGTCGTCGTCGATCGTGCACCCCTCGACCACGGGTGGGGTGGGGGTGTCGTTCGTGTCGGTGGCTTTCTCCCCGTTGCAGCCGGCCCAACCACAGGTGAGGACGGCGGCGAGGCCGGCCAGGCGGGCGATTCGAACGGTGGGAGTCTGGGGGGCGCGATTCATGGGGCACCTCGGGAGGCCTGCGTTACCAGGCAGGACACGAATTCGAGCAGCAAGATCAGCAAGGAGGCTCGCGTGCAGCGCGCGCTCACCGGCATCCAGCCATCGGGTGACATCCACCTGGGAAACTACCTCGGAAGCATTCTACCCGCGATCGGTCTCCAGGAGACCTACCGGAGCTACTACTTCATCGCGGACTATCACGCGCTGACGTCCATGAAGAACCCCGAGAAGCTGAGGACCGCCAGCCTGGAGGTCGCAGCGTCGTTCATCGCTTCGGGGCTGGACACCGAGCGCAACTGTCTCTTCCGACAGTCCGACATCCTCGAGGTCACCGAGCTCGCCTGGGTGCTGGCGTGTCAGATCGGCACCGGGATGCTGGACCGCGGTCACGCCGTGAAGGCCGCGCGCGAAGGCGGTCGTCAGCCCAACGCCGGAACCCTGTTCTACCCGGTGCTGATGGCCGCCGACATCCTGCTCTACGACAGCAACGTGGTGCCGGTCGGCGAAGACCAGCGCCAGCACATCGAGATCGCCCGCGACATCGCCCAGAGCATCAACCACCACTACGGCGAGGGCACCCTGGTCGTCCCCGAGCCCGTGATCCAGAAGGACGTCGGGATCGTGCCGGGCATCGATGGTCGGAAGATGAGCAAGTCGTACGGCAACGGCATCTCGGTGTGGTCCACGGCCAAGAAGCTCCGCAAGCGGGTGATGAAGATCGTGACCGACTCCAAGGAGATGGGCGAGCCCCTCGAGGTCGAGGGGGACAACGTGCTCGCGCTGTACAAGCTGTTCGCGTCCGAAGACGAGCTGGCGCAGATGGAGCAGCGCTACCGCACGGGCGACATCGGGTACGGCCACGCCAAGCAGGCCCTGTACGAAGCCGTGAACGCACAGCTCGAGGAGCCCCGTGCCCGCTACGACGAGCTGATGGCGAATCCCGATCGCATCGAGGCCGTCCTGGACGCCGGTGCCGAGCGTGCTCGTGTGGCTGCCCGAGCGACCATGGAGCGGGTGCGTCGAGCGGTCGGGCTGCGCTGAATCGAGATCGAAGCAGTTTCGAAAAACTTCTGGGTAACTCTGCAGAGCGCCGGTGACGGATCCTGACGAAATCGGGGCCGCACGAGTGCAATAGATCGCTGCGCGTCTGGTAACATTCGAGCAGGGACCTTGATGCTCGGCAGTCGGCGAGCAGATCGATGCAAGTGGAGGTGACGGACCCGCGTTCCGATGATCAATCCAACCGACATCGGAACAAATCACGCCGACATCCGTCTGAGCAGAGGCAGACCAGAGGAGTCCATCGATGGCCAAGAGGAAGCGCGCCGAGAGGCTGACCGCCGACGAGGAGAAAGACCTCGCACGTGCGATCCACCGTGCCGAGAGCATCGCACGGTCCGTGATCGACGGACTGGAGGTCGCGACCGAGATCCTCGACCACACGCCGAAGCGGGTCGAGAAGACCCGTGCTGGAAGCGTGGATCGACTCGAAGCTGCGATCGAGGCCGTGTGGAAGGCCGCCAAGGACTCCGAGTCGCTCAAACCCCAGGCCCGCGAAGCCCGCCAGGCGTGGGCGCAGGCCGAGGCGCTCCGTTGGAAGCTGGCCATGAGCGGTCGTCGCATCGCTCACGGCGAAGCCCGGAAGCTCGCCGGTCCGTTCATGAACGAGGAGGACCTCGTCCAGGAGGGCTACATCGGCCTGCTGCGGGCTGCCAAGCGGTTCGACCCCACCCGGGACATCCGGTTCTCGACCTATGCCCGTTGGTGGGTCCGGGCTCAGATGACCCGCGCGATCGACCACACCGGTCGGCCGGTGCGCCTGCCCGGCTGCGCCGTCGAGCAGACCCGCAACCTTCGCAAGGCGATGAAGCGGTTCGAGCACGACGGCACGAAGTACACCCTGGCCGATCTCGCAGAAGAAGTCGGGATCGATCCCAAGCGGGCCGAGCTGCTGCTGTCGCAGGGGCAGACCATCAGCCTCGAGCAGCCGGTCGACGACGGGCCGCGGCCGCGTTCGCTGGAGCGGTTCCTGCACGACACCGACGCCGAGGATCCCCATGAGGAAGCCATCATGGCCCAGGAGCTCGCGCGGATGAAGGACGCCTTCGCGGTGGTCCTCACCGATCGTCAGCAGATGGTCCTCACGCGTCGCTACGGCCTGGAAGACGGCGAATACCGGACCCTGTCGCGGGTCGGCAAGGAGATGGCGCTGTCCCGGGAGCGCGTGCGCCAGATCGAGCGGGAAGCCCTGCATCGCCTGCGCACGTACGCGAACATCCGAGAGGCTGTCTGAAGCTCTCTCGTAGAGCGGTCCGCCTGCTGATCGGCGGTCTCAGTCTCGTGTGAATCGGCGTCGGGAGATGCTGCCACCGGTTGTCCGTGATTCGCGAGGCCCGTGTGACCGGGAGTTGCGAGATGCTGCCACCGGGTGTCCGGGATCCGCGAGGCCCGTGTGAATCGGCGTCGGGAGATGCTGCCACCGGATGTCAGTGATTCGCGAAGCCCGTGTGACCGGGGGGTTGCGAGATGCTGCCACCGGATGTCCGTGATTCACGAGGCCCGTGTGATCGGGGGTTGCGAGATGCCCCCACCGGGTGTCAGCAACGTCCAAACGCCGCTCGATCGAAGGATCGACCCTCCGCCAGGAGCCATCAGACCGGCAGCAGCAGCGCGGGGTCGAGCCAGTTCACGCCGTCGTGCAGTCGATCGATGGGAGGACGCTGCATGGCCCCCAACGCGCACACCCGAACGTCCGGGATCGCGAGCGGGGCGTCGCTCCCGACCGTGCTCAGACGGCTGAACGAGGGCTGGACGACCCGAAGGAACGCGTCCTGGTCGGCCTCGTGGAGCACGGCGACCCGGGGAAGCGCGGCAGCAGGGTCGAAGCGGTCGACCGGCAGCTGGTGCACCGCCCACCCCGTGCCGCTCCGATGGCTGCCGACGACCTGGGCCAGGGCCTGTCTGGACCGGATCCGGGCGGCCTCGCCGGGGGCCAGGGCTCCGCACGGCCAGCGGTCTTCGGCGCGCTGCATGGCGTCGGCGAGGAGATCGAGCGCGTCGGGAATCGGGCTGAAGATCGCGACCGGCGACATGCAGCCCCGACCGTCGTACAGCGCGAGGTCGAGCGCCAGTGCGTCGGCCCGTGCGGGGTCGCTCCAGAACGCCACGCTGAACCGCTCTCCGAACCCGACCAGGTGCTGGTGGTCGGCCAGGGCTTCCCGGATGGCCTTCAGCGTGGCGTTCGACCCCATGGCGACGATGGCATCGGGGAGGGCGCCCGTGTCATCCGGCCGGGTGAGCACGTCGCGGTCGGTGCTGCTGGACAGGGGCAGGCCCTCGGTGCGGGCGCATGCGCTGACCTGCTCGAACCACTCTGCGAGGAGCTTCGGTGCCTTGATGGTGACGCGTCCGCCCCGACCGAGCAGAAGCGCGAGCCACTCGAGCGGTGCGGTGAACACGGTGCTGGCCGCGACGAACACGGTGTGTCGTGGTGCGGGGGCGTCCAGGTGCGGGGGCAGACCGTCCAGCGCGTCGAGCGCGGTCTGCAGGCCCAGACGGGCGTTCGCGGGGCTCAGGCCGACGTCGGGCACCTGCTCCCGAAGGCGTCGTCGCCAGGCATCGACGGCCTCCCACGTACTCATCCGAGCAGGTCCTCGACCGACAGCGAGCAGCCCCGGGCCGGCGCTTCGGGAAGACGCCCCAGCAGGGTGACGCGTCCATCGCCGTGCACGATGCCCTCGTCGAGGGTCTCCACGTGGAGGGTGGCGTCGACGTTGCACAGGTCGCAGAAGCGGAGCTGGCCCCGGGATTCGGCCGGCAGCACCGTGCCGGTCATCGGGTCGACTGCGCGAACCCGAAGCCAGGGCGGTGGGGTGTAGGGCTCGCCGGGCCGGGCCCACAGCTGGCTGGACAGCTCGGTCATGCCGTACTCCAGCACGACGGGTGCGAGGCGCTGGGCGGCGTCGATCAGCGCTTCGGGCGACAGGGCGTGTGCACGACCCTTGAAGCCGCCGGTGACCATGATGGCGCTGCCATCCGGAAGGGGGCTGGGATCGGTCTGGAGCCAGGCGTCGAGGGCGAACGCGGTGGCGCACACGAAGGTGGGGCGGTGAATCGAGGCCAGGAGAGGGGCATCGAGGGTGAGGCTGCCGTCGTCGCTCGGGTGGACGGCGAAGCGAACAGGACCGGTGAACGCATCGAAGCCCCGCACCATGTGGGCGAGGCTCGATCGGGGACTGTCGGGCATCAACGCGAGGGTCTGCTCGGTGTCGGGGAGCCAGGGCCGGGCGTGGGTGAAGCAGCCGAGGTCGTAGAGCGCGGTGTCGCGCATCCGGTGCACGCCGGTGTTCCCGGTGGTGGTCCCGGAGGTGTGGAAGGCGACATGGGGCTCGTCCGGACCGACGGTTCCGAGGTCGGTGTCCTTGAAGAGGGCGACGGGCACAGCCGGAATCGCGTCTACGCTCGTGACGGGCTCGACGGCCAGGGCCCGAGCGACGGCGTCGTTGTGCGCCTGCCAGCGGTGGATGCGCAGGGCGATGCCCTCGAACGCGTCGGGATCGGGGTCGGCGATGAAGGCCGAGACCGCCTTCACGAGGGTCGTCCGGTCGTCGGTCACGAGGCCGGCTCCGCGACGTCGGCCAGCACGTCCACGAACGCGTCGATCTGAGCGTCGGAGAGCACCATGGGAGGTGTGAGTGCGAGGACCTCTGCGTGTATGCCGGCTGGGAACGCGAGATATCCGCGCTCGAGGAGGCGTCGGCTCGCGGTGAGCGGATCGGACAGCGCCACGCCGAGCATCAGGCCGCGGCCCTGTACGGGAAACCCTCGTTCAACGAGGGCGGAGGTGAGCCGGCTCCCACGCTCCCGAGTGGTCGCGCAGATGGTGTCGAGGCGGTCGAGCACGGTGAGCGCCGTTGCGCAGCCCATCGGATGGCCGAGGAAGGTCTGGGTGTGCAGGGCTTCGCCCACCGAGGCCCCCCAGGCGTTCATCACGGCCTCGGTGCCCATCGTGGCCGAGATGGGGAAGCCTCCGCCCAGCTGCTTGCCGACACACAGCAGATCGACGATGGGCGGGCCGTCGACGGGGTTGGCCGGACCGGCCCACACCTCTCCGGTTCGACCGAGCCCACACTGGATCTCGTCGAAGGCCACCAGCGCTCCGTGACGGTGTGCACAGTCGGCGACCGCCCGAATCCAGTCGTCGGGCGCGACCCGGATCCCGCCTCGGCCCTGGATGGGTTCGATCAGCACGAGCCCGATCCCTCCCTTCTTCAGGACGTCTTCGACCTGCTGGAGGTCGGCTTGAAAGGGGAGGTGCTCGACATGGGGGTTGGTGATGCCGGCGAACGGGTCGCTGAACGCCGCTTTGTAGGCCTGCAGCGGCACCGTCCCGAGCGACAGGCCGTGGTATCCGCCCCGGAACGACAGCACCCCAGGTCGTCCGGTCGCCAGAACGGCTGTCTTCACGGCACCTCCGACCGCATCGGCTCCCGAGAGCCCCAGGATTGCGTGGGAGATCCCGTGTGGGGCTGCGGCGGCGAGCTGTTCGAGGAGGTGGATGCGCGTTTCGTCCGGGTACGCATCACCCATCGCGTGCAGCAGCCGGTCGGACTGGCGCTTCGCGGCCTCGACCACGAGGGGGTCGCGATGCCCCACGAGCGCGACCCCGAACCCACTGGTCATGTCGACGTAGCGGTTTCCGTCGGCATCCCAGACGTTCGCGCCCACGGCCGTACTCCAGACGACGGGATCGTTGCTGGCGCGCCCCATCTTCTGGGCCCTGCGTGCCCTGCGGGCGGTGATGGCCGGGCACTCGTGGCGGGCCAGGACGTCGACCAGCGCCTCGGAGCGCGGCCCCGGAATCGGGGTGACGAGGTGGGGGAGGGCGGTGCCGGTGGGATCGGGGTTCATGTCACGATTCTGCGGAAATCCCCTGGGAACGTCAGGGTGGGATTGCCATTGGGAGTGTGGTGGTGCACGCTGCTACAGGAGTTTCGATGGCTCTCGAAGGATTACGCACGCTCGTCCTGGACGCCGCGTTCCGCCCGATGCACGCGGTTCGCTGGCAGCGGGCGATGGTGCTGGATCTGCTCGATCGGGTCGACGTGCTGGAGTACTACGAGCACGTGGTGCGGTCCGCTCACGATGCGTTCCCGCTGCCGGCGGTGATCCGCCATCGCGCCTACGTGCGGAAGGGGCCCCGCCGCGTCGCGCTCACGCGCCGTAACCTGCTCGCTCGTGACAACCACCGCTGCCAGTACTGTGGGAACGGCTTCACGGCGGCCGAGCTCACCCTCGATCACGTTCAGCCGCGGTCACGAGGCGGAGCCAGCACCTGGGAGAACCTGGTGTGTGCATGTGGCCCGTGCAACCGCGCGAAGGGCGACCGTACGCCCGGCGAGGCGAAGATGCCGCTGCTCACCGTCCCGAAGCGTCCGTCCGTCATCGCGATGGGCCGGCAGGGGTTGTTCCGCGGCGACCTGCCGAACGAGTGGAGCCTCTACCTGCCACAGGCGAGCTGAAGCTCGGATCAGAACCGATCTTCGAGCAGCTCGAGCAGTCGACCGTGCACCCCGCCGAAGGCGCCATTGCTGAACAGGCCGACGACGTCCTTCGGATGGGCGGCCACCGCGATGGTCCGCGCGATCTGTTCGGCATTGTCGAGGACCTGGGCGTTCACCCCGCGGTCGGCGAGGTCCCGCACGAGCTGGTCGCTGTCGAACCGCTCGTCTTCCGGGATGCGCGACTGGTCGTACGGCCGCGCGATGATGACCTGATCGGCGCCGTCGAAGGCCTCGGCGTAGGCCTGCTGGAAGATGTTGCGACGGCTGGTCGCCGAGCGGGGCTCCCAGGCGACCCACAATCGCCGCTGACCGAACTTCTGACGCAGCGCTCCGATGGTCTTCTGCACGGCCGTGGGGTGGTGGGCGAAGTCGTCGATCACGGTCACGCCGCCGGGCTGGCCGATGATCTCCTGCCGCCGCTTGATCCCCTCGAAGGTCAGGAACCCCTGGACGAGCTTCGCGGGTTCGACGCCGGCCCGGATGGCGGCAGCGGTGGCGGCCACCTGGTTGTAGAGGTTGTGCTCGCCGACGAGGGACGACACGAACGTCCCGACCGACTCGCCGTTCCGGAGCACGGTGAACGTCATCGTTCCGTGGTCTTCGTCGGTGCCGTCGATGCGGCCGTCCCACTCCTGGCCCGGGCCGTAGCGCCAGACGTCGCACCCGGCATCGGACGCGCAGTCCCGGGCTCCTTCATCGTCCCACCGCACGATCAGGCAGCCGTCGTGGGGCAGGATCGACACCAGCTTGCGAAAGCTGCGCTTCACGTGGTCCAGATCGGTGTAGATGTCCGCGTGGTCGAACTCGACGCTGGTGAGGATGGCGGTCGTCGGGCGGTAGTGCAGGAACTTCGGGCCCTTGTCGAAGAAGGCGGTGTCGTACTCGTCGCCCTCGATGACGAAGTGCGACCCCGCTCCCGGCCGCGCGGTCCGGTCGAAGTTCTTGGCGATCCCGCCGATCAGGAACCCCGGCTCGAGCCCTGCGGACTGCAGCAGCCACGCGGTGATGGAAGTGGTCGTGGTCTTGCCGTGGGTGCCGGCCACCACGACGTTGTGGGCGTCGGCGAGGAACAGGTGTCCGAGCAGCTCGGGGAACGAGCAATAGGGCAGATCCCGCTCCAGCACGGCTTCGGCTTCTTCGTAGACCTTTCGCACGACGTTGCCGATCACCACCAGGTCTGGCTGATGGTCGAGGTTGCTCGCGACGAAGCCTTCCATCACGTCGATCCCCAGCCCCTCCAGGTAGGTCGACATCGGCGGATACACGCCCTTGTCCGAGCCGGTCACGGTGTAGCCGGCGTCCACGAGCATGCCGGCGAGCGCACCCATGGCGGTTCCGCAGATCCCGAGGATGTGGATGGTCTGCAGGTCGGGGGGGAGGGCGTCGATGTGCGGCAAGGCGGGCTCCGGAGGAGAGAGGGCGGGGAGATTCAGCGGTACTTCGCGACCGCCTGGAGGATCCGCACGCCAGCGCGCGCAGACCCCGCGAGACTACCGCTGATCTTGCTGCGACCGGCGCGTCGCTTGCGGTAGGGCAGCGGAAGCTCGAGGATGCGCAGCCCCCGGTGCACGGCCTTCATCTGCATCTCGACGTTCCATCCCCAGGTGGGGTCTTCCATCTCCAGGTCCATCAGACACGTCCAGCGGATGGCCCGAAACGGCCCCATGTCGCGGTAACGAAAGCCGGTCGTGGTGTAGATGAGGCCCGTCGCCAGGGCGTTTCCGAACTGTTGGACTGCGGTCAGGGCGTGAGGCTCGGCGGTTCGGGTGCGGTCGATCTGGACGAGGTCGGCCGTGCCGCGCTCGATGGGGCCCGTCAGGTCGCGCAACCGCGTGGGGTCGTCGGCGTAGTCGCCATCGAGGATGACCAGGATGTCCGGGGGCCCGGTCTCCTGCAGGTGCCGCATGCCGGTCTGGACTGCGGTTCCGTAGCCGCGACGCGGCTCCTGAAGCACTTCTGCACCGCCCGCACGCGCGACGGCAGCGGTGTCGTCCTCGGACCCGTTGTCGACCACACAAACCCGGACATCTTCTGGCAAGTCGCCGAGAACCGCGGGGAGAGAGCCCGCTTCGTCGAGAGCGGGGATGATGACGGCGATGTCCATGGATGGAGTCCGGTGGGTTGGGCATTATCTGATCGCTATCTGCTGATCGATTTCGTTCCCGAGGTCTGTCGTGCTGCTCGCCGCGTTGCTCACCACTGCACTCGCCAACCCCTACTCCGGGGGCGGAAACCCGTACGAACCTGCGGTCTCTTCCGGTCCGTCCGTCGACGATCTCGCTCAGCCATTCCGCTGGGAGGTACCGGAGATCGCGATCGAAGAGGTCACGCTCACACTCCGGATTCCGGCGGGGTACGCCGTGTATCGCGACCAGATCCGCATTCGCGCCAAAGAGGCGACGGACTCCGTGGATCTCGGAGAGCCGGTGTTCCCCGAACCCCGGCTCGCGGTGGATCCGAGCGACCCCGAGGAGTGGCGCGCGCTGTACGACCACGACATCGAAGTGCGCGTGCCGGTGAAGGGGGCCGGCCACCTGGTCCTCGAAGTCGAGCACCAGGGCTGTCGCAAGGGCTTGTGTTGGCCGAGCACGACGTCCTCGCATACCGTCCGGGTCGTCCAGCGATCGGTGGAGGCGCCCTCCACCGCGGACGGAGGCGGGAAGTGAGTGACGATCCGGACGTCCGGGGAGCCCTGCAGCGGGGCATTCTCGCGGACGGAGCGATGCGCGGGCTGCGCGTCGAGGTCGAGGACATCGCGCGGTACGGTGCCGAACTGCACGGTCTGGACGAGGCCGCAGCGGCCTGGTTTCGCGAAGGGCTCGTGTGCGCGGGGCTGATGTCGGCCTGGCTCGACGATGGAGAGCGGCTCACGCTGCAGGTCCAGGCCAGCGCGCCCCGGTTCGCATTCACCGCCGATGTCGATCACGATGGAGGCGTTCGTGCCCGCATGACCCCCAGTGCGCTGGCGAGCTGGGGGAGCGAAGCACGCGTCGAAGGGGTGCTGTTGGTGCTCAAGAGCGTCGTGGGACGCGAGGTCTACCGCGGGGCCACCGAGGTCGCGCACGACTCGTTCGCCGCGATGCTGCACGACCACTTCGAGAAGAGCGCCCAGGCTCCGGCCCGGATCGTGGTGGACGGAGGCCGGGGGGCGTTCGTGGAGCGGCTCGCCGGAGAAGGCCGCGATGACGAGCTGGATGCGCTGTTCGGCGACGACGAGGTCGAAGTGCTCGACACCCACGCGCAGGCCTTGCTGGATGCCTTCCCGCAGCGTGCGTCCGTGACCGATCAGCCGCTGTTCTGGCGCTGTGCGTGCTCGCGCGACCGGGTGATCGGCATGTTGGCGGCCCTCGACCCCACGGCGATCCGCGAGATGATCGACGAGGACGGAGGTGCGGTGGTCACCTGCAACTTCTGCACGCGTCGCGTCGAGGTCTCGGCGGCCGAGCTCGAGGCCATGCTGTAGCTACTGCAGGCCCGCCAGGTAGATCTCGGGCTTGGGCGCGATGGCGAGGATGGCGCCGGTCTGCCCGTCGACGAAGGCGGCCCAGCGAACGCCACGATGCTCGAACTGCAGGCCGACCAGGTGGCCCGTTCGGACGTAGGACAAGAGCAACGTGGCGACGGCTGCGAGCTGCAGGTCGGCGTTCTTCACGGCACGTGCCTGATGGGCCTCCCACAGCGCCGTGAACACGTCGGGTCGTCGAACCGGACGCTCATCGGTGATGGTCGCATCCGGGAGCAGCTCGGCCATGGCGTCGTGGTACGGCTTCTTCTCGGCAGGCTGCTGGGGTTGCGGCGCTGGCGGGGTGTAGCTCGGTTCGGCCGGGGATTCGGACGCCTGGGGAGGCGACTCGGCCTCGGGGGCCGGAAACGGGGTGGGTGCCGGTGCGGGCCGCGAAGGCTGGTCGAGTCCGGCGACCTCTTTCATGATCTCGCTGGCGCGCATCGGTGGCGGCGTCGGCGTGGGGACGCGCTGCCCGACCGGCTCCTGCGGAGTGCTCCGCGGTGCAGGGGGCGTCGGCGTGCGGCCCGGAGAGGGGCTGGTCTTCTTGCTCTTCTTCTTCTTCTTGCGGGCCTTCTTCTTCGGCGGCGCTGCTGCCCGCTCGGGGCTCGGCTCGCCCGTGAGTGCTCTGAGCGCGTCAGCGGCCGACTTCTTCGCGCGCGTCCGTGGAGCCCGGTCTGCGAGGCGGCTCTTCTGGCTCGGAGGCTCCGGGTCCGGAACGGGTTCTGGCTCCGGCTCCTCGACCGGCTCCTCGACCGGCTCCTCGACCGGCTCCTCGACGGGCTTGGGGACGGCCTCGGCGGCGGGCTGAACCTGGGGAGCGGGCTCCTCCTCGCGGGGTTGGGCGGGCTGCGGCGTGAGTCGGGCCTTTGCCTCGGCAGCCAGTCGGCGTGCGAGCGCAGCGGGGTCCTCGGCCGACGTGCCGGGCGCCTTCTGCGAGTTCTGGGCGCCAGGCTGCTCGGCGGCGGCTTCGGCCTGCTTGCGTTCGGCTTCTGCGATCCGTGCGCGCGCTTCTTCGGCGAGGCGCTTCGCGAGCGCGGCGGGATCCTCGTCTGGACTGGACTTGTGCTTGGCCAGGCGGGCTTTGGCCTGCTCGGCGAGCTGCTTGGCGAGCTCCTTGGGATCGACGCGTCCGCCCGGGCCTCCGAGCAGGGTCGGCTCGTCTTCCTCGAGCTCTCGGCGGGCGGCCGGGGAGGGGGTGCGACGGGCCGGTGAGCGGTCGCCACCGAGCAGCGAGCGCTTGGAGCGGCTGGGAAGGGGCTGGGGTTCGTCGATGGTGTCGTCGTCGTCCGTGGCATCCGTGGCGCCTGGCGCGGGCGCAGACACCGGATCGGGGAGCGTGGCCCCGGCGAGCCTCGCGGCCAGGGCGCGCGGATCGACGTCGAGCAGCCGCTCGTCGAGCTGGGAGGTGGTGCTGCCGATCACGCTCTCGAGGCTGCCGAAGTTGGTCTCGTCGTCGACCGGCAGAACGCTCTTCCCGCGCTTCTGACGCAGCGACACCTCGGTGTGCTCGTCTGCAGGCGGAGCCCCCATGGACGGAGGCGCAGGAGCATCGTACGGGTTGTCCTTCGGCATCATGACCCCTCGCTCTGACAGGACCCCCCGGCCCCGCCGAAGCATTATCTATGGGGCTCCCGCGTTCCCGCTCGTCAAAGGAATCTCATGCCTTCGCTTCCCTGGGGCGGTCTGACGTCGCCTGGCTCGGGACCCGTCCTGGTGCTGGTCCGTCACGGTCGCACGCGATGGAACGCCGAGCATCGGTTCCAGGGGTCGGGTCCGGACAGCGACCTGCCGCTCGACGACGAGGGGCGCACGGACGTGAGCGTGCTGGGAGCCCGCCTGCGGGACGCGTTCGATGCCGTCTACAGCTCGCCGATGCGGAGGGCGCAGCAGACTGCCTCGGTGCTGGCGTCGGAGTTCGAGCTCCTCCCCGCGGTGACCGAACAGCACATGGGCGCGCTCGAGGGGCTCCGCGTGTCCGACGGGTTGGCGCAGCACCCCGCGTTCTTCGAAGACTGGGCGAAGGATCCCGGTCGGCATCGGGTTCCCGGGGGCGGCGAGAGCCTGGGAGACGTCCGCGATCGCGCGCTGCCCGCGCTGTCGTCCCTGAAAGCGGCCCATGGTCACGAGCCGGACGCCGTGGTGGCCGTGGTCACCCATCAGATGGTGATCGCGGCCGTCTCGTGCGCGATCGCGGGGGTCCCGATGCGGGAGTACCAGGACTTCACGGTGCCCAACCTGGGGATGACCGTGCTGGTGTCCGCTGCAGACGGCGGGTTCGCGCTGGGGCCCGTCGCGGTGGACCTGTTCGCGGGGTCCTCCCGATGAGCGCCGTGTACATGGGCCTGTTCCTCGCGGTCGTGGGGTTCTGTGTCCTGTCGTTCGTCGCGATGGTCGGCTCGACCGCTCCGCCGGACCGCAGGGGGGCCCAGGCCGGAGTCGCTGGGGTGGCGGTCGTCGCATGGGTGGGCGTTCTGTCCATCCCGCCGGCCACTGGCCTCGTGACCCCGGAAGCAGCCGTCCCGGGCGTTCCGCTCATGATCCTCGGCGTGTTCGCGATGACGTTCGCGGTCGTGTTCAGCCCTCTCGGTCGCCGTCTGGCGTCGGAGGTGCCGCTGTGGGCGCTCGTCGGATTCCAGGCCATGCGGCTGCCCCTCGAAGTCGTCCTGCACGGGTGGTCCGATGGTCCGCTCGTGCCCGTGCAGATGACCTGGAGTGGCCAGAACCTCGATGTGTTCGCGGGCATCACGGCCCTCCTGCTGGCACCCTTCGTGCAGCGGTCGAAGGGGTTGGCGTGGCTCTCTCAGGGGGTGGGCATCGTGCTGTTGGCGAACGTGCTCCGGGTGGTCGTCCTCTCGGTTCCGACGCCGCTTCGGGCCTTCGACGAACCGCTGCTGCTGCCGTTCTCGGTGCCGCACGTCTGGATTGCACCCGTGTGCGTCGGAGGGGCGCTCGTCGTGCACGGCCTCACGGTCCGCAAGCTCCTCCAGCGTCCCGCAGACCGAGATGGGGTGGCCGGCTCGCGTCCGTCGGTGTAGTCGGGCGCGATGAACGCTCGCTCCCTCGTCCTCGTCGTACAGCCTGCTCCGACGGCACGTCGCCGTCTGGACCGGGTCCTGAGAGCAGCGGATCACGAGGTGTACCTCGCTGGAACCGCGTCCGAGGGCCTCTCGGCGCTGCAGCACATCTCTCCGAGCGTCGTCCTGCTGGATCTCGATCTTCCAGACCTGTCGGGCGTCCGTGCGCTCCAGGTGTTTCGCGACCGGACCTCGATCCCCATCGTGGTGGTGTCCGAGATCGTCGAGGCCGAGCGGGTGATCGAAGCGATGCGTGTCGGCGCCGTCGACTTCGTGGCCATCGACGACCGGAGACGGGTCCAGTCCGCCGTGGAGCGCGCGCTGCAGGACGGCATTCCGCGACGGGAGCTCGATCGCGCCCAGGAGAGCGTCCGGGATCGGTATGGGTTCAAGCACCTGGTGAGCCAGAGCCCGCGGATGCTCGAGGTCTTCGACAAGGTGCAGGCCGTTGCCGGAACCGATGCGACCGTCCTCATCCGCGGGGAGACCGGCACCGGCAAGGAGCTGATCAGCCGGGCCATCCACGAGCGGAGCAAGCGCCGGAACGAGCCCATGATCTCGGTGAACTGCGGCGCGTTCACCGAGTCCCTGCTCGAGAGCGAGCTGTTCGGACACGAGAAAGGCAGCTTCACCGGCGCAGCGGGCCGGCGTGAAGGGCTCTTCGAGATGGCGGACGGCGGAACGCTCTTCCTGGACGAGCTCGGCGAGACCACCCTCAACGTCCAGGTCAACCTGCTTCGCGTGCTCGAGGAGTTCCGGTTCCGACGGGTGGGCGGGCGCGAGCTCGTCGATGTCGACGTCCGCATCGTGGCCGCGACCAACGTGCGGCTGGAGCAGGCGGTCGCAGACGGGGAGTTCCGCCAGGACCTGTTCTACCGACTGGACGTGTTCCCCATCGAGCTGCCGCCCCTGCGCGACCGGTCCGAGGACATCCCGCTGCTCATGCGGCACTTCCTGGACGAGATCAGCGAGGAGTACGCGCTCGACCCGCCGGTGGTCTCCGCCGAAGCGCTGGAGACGATCCTGGCCTACCGCTGGCCGGGCAACGTGCGTCAGCTGCGGGCGATGTGCGAGCGATGGGTGATCACGCGTCCCGGCCAGCGTCTCGAGCGCGACCACCTCCCTTCGACGATGCTGGAGCGGAGCATCCAGGGCCCGAGCCCCGGCGCGCTGGCGCTCGACGATCGGATGTCGCTCAAGGACAACACCGCACGGGTCGTCGAACAGCTGGAGCGGGCCTACCTCTACCGGCAGCTGCGACGGAACGGCGGACACCTCCAGAAGACCGCGCAGGCGGCGGGCATCACGCGTCGTACGCTGTACACCAAGATGAAGCAGTACGGGCTGGATGCAGACGACTTCCGGGCCGGGGAGGATCGATGAAGTGGGGATCGACGGGGGCTGTGGTCGCCGTACTGGCGGCGGGCCTGTTCGCGGGCTGTGGCTTCTCCGAGGAGAGATTCCTGGTGAAGGGCGTGACGCTGTGGTGCGAGCGCTCCGCGGAGTGTGCGGGGACCTTCGAGCCCGAGGCCTGCATCGACGCCTTCCGGACCACGGATCGCTCGGAGTGCACGTACGACCCGGAGATGGGCCAGGCGTGCTACGACGCTCTACCGGATGCGGCCTGCGTCGACGACGAGGTACTCGGTACGAGCACCCTGGTCGTTCCCGAGGCGTGTGACGCGACCTACACCTGTCCGTGAGCTCGGAGGCCCCCATGTCCGACGACATCCGACTGCAAGCCGGCCGACATCACCTCTCGAACGCCGATGCGGCCCTGCACAAGGGGGCGTGGCCCGACGCACGAGGGCATCTGGAGCGGGCGCTGCTGCAGTTTCGCGGCCCCGATCTGGTGTTGGGCGAGGCACACGTCCATCGAGGACTCGCATCGGTCGAGCTCGGGATGGGAGACCTGTCGGCAGCCGAGCAACGCCTGAACGACGCCATCCATTGCTACCGCGAGGTCCGCGTGATCCTGGACCGCGTCGACGAGACGGGGAGCGCTCGGGCCCACCGGGACGACGCCATGGAAGGGGAGGCCGCCGCACAGGTCCTCCTGGGCGAGCTCTTGCTGCGGATGGGTCGCGAGACCGCCGCCAGAGAGGCGCGGGACTGGGCGAGTGCTGCGTACGATGCCGTGGGTCATCGGCGCTCCGAGGCGGGCCTGCTGGCACTCACCGCGCGCCTGGCGATGCGGGATGGGGAGCTCGATCAGGCGGGCCAGGCGTATGGGCGCGCCCTCGCCATCCACGAGCGACACGACGACAAGGCGGGTCAGGCGATGGTGCTGGGTGCCATGGCCGAAGTCGCGCGACTCGAGGCCGACTTTCCGGCCGCGCAGGCCTATCTCAAGCGGGCCCTCACCCTGGCACAGCAGCTGGGAGACCCCCGGACCGAAGCCCGCTGTCTGGCCGGCCTGGGCGCGGTCGCCCGGCAGACGGGGGATGCCGAGGCTGCCGAGCTCGCCTACCAGCAGGTGTTGGAGCTCGCAGGCCAGGCGGGGGATCAGGAGCTCCAGGGGTTCGCCCACCTGAACCTCGGCGAGGTCCACTCCCGCGAAGGCCGTCCACAGGCGCTCGGGCACCTTCGGGATGCCGTGCGGATGCTGGGCGCGCTCGGAATCCACCACGCCGTGGCGGCGGCCATGCTCCACACGGCTTCTCACGCGCTGGCGATCCGGCGATACGACGTCGCGCTGGCTGCTGCCGAAGCTGCGCGACGGACCTGGCGTGGCATGGACCCCGTTCGCGGCGTCGGGCAGGCCCTGAGGCTGCAGGTCAAGGCGCTCGCCGGTCTGCGGGAATGGCGTGCGGTCGTCACCGTGGCGCAGGTCCGGGCCGATCTGGTCGGCGACAGTCAGCCCCACGCTGCAAAGGTCCTCGCGCACTACCGGGAGCGAGCGCCAGACGAGTGGAAGCAGGCGATCGACGAAGCATCCCCGGTCGACCGGGTGCAGCAGTCGGAGTCGTTCGTGCGCACGGCCCTCGAGCCCTTCCTGACCCGTCACGGGATCGAGCTGACCGATCTGGGGTCGACCGACATGGCGCTCACGTTGCTCGATCTGCTCGCCACCAACGACGACCCTGCGCTGCGCCGTGACGATCTGCCGGACGTCGCGCTGGAGGAGATGGAGGAGGTCCCGCCCGAGGAGGCCTTCTTCGTGGTGGTCCTGGACGACGCCGAGCGAGGGCCGAACAGCTTCCTCACGTCGCCGGACTTCGACACGACTCCTCAAGAAGTGGATGACGTGGATGAAGTGGACGAAGACGAGGAGTCCGGATGACGCGCCCCGAAGCCTTCACCTTCGCGTTGGCGCGCGACGGTAAGCACCTCGCGCTGGGCGATGGGCCCGAGGTCCTCACGTACCGGCACGATGGTCAGCCAGCCTGGAAGGCGTTCCTGAACGACATCATCGTCGGCGTCGGGTACGCCGGCCCCTACCTGGGGGTGTGCGAGGCGGGCGGCCTGGTCACCTTCTTCAGCGCTCCCGATGGCCGAAAGGTCGAAGAGGTCGTGCTGGATGCCGTGTGCATCGGCGTGTGCACCAGTCCAGACGGGGCCTTCGCGGTGTTGACCACCGATGGGCTCGTGTTCGTCGAGCCGAACGGCAGTCAGCGCGCGCTACCCCTTCGGGATCTGGCGGCGGCGGCGTTCGGCCCCGACCGCAACAGCGTGGGGCTGCTGGATCGTCACGGAACGTTCACCGCGATGGACGCCAACTCCGGTGCACCCTGGGGGTCCATCGGAACGGGGATGGCCTCGGACGCTGCGATGGTCGCGTGGTGCTATCAGGGCTTCTGGTGCGTCTCGAGCGGCACCGCTCTGTTGCGGATCGACGGGGGCGCCACCCAGCTGATGGGGCGCACCGACATCCCGTACGAGTCGCGGGCCCTGGCGCTGAGCGAGGACGGTGCGATCGCCGCGATGGTCGGCGACGGAGGCAGCGTGGCCCTGGTCGAGATGCACGGCCACCAACACGTCGGAGACGTCGTGTTCCGGCGCACGGTCCAGGGAATCGGCTTCGGTCGCGGCGCGCTGCTGGGCGTCGGCTTCGACGATGGCGACGCCAACACGGTCGACCTGCTGACCCGGGCCAGTGTGCGCACCGAACCGCACGCGGGCCGCGGTCGGAACAACTGGAACCTGGAGATGCAGTTCGATCCCGCGCCCATCCGCGGTGCAGTGACGTTCCTGCGCGCGGGCGGAGCGCCGATCGCCGAGTTCCACGGCTACGTCGAGCCCGGCTACGAGGACGACACCCAACGCAGCAAGAACACGGGCTGCAAGATCGCCCTGTTCATCGCCTTCGTCTTCTTCCTCGGCCTCACGGGATGTCTGAGCTTCGCATTCGTCATGAAGTACCTGGGCTACTTCTGACTCAGTCGACGGTGCAGACCCCGCGCAGGGCGGCGAGCGTAGCGGGGCCGATTCCCGGGACGCGCACCAGATCAGCACAGCTCGAGAACGGGCCGTTCCGCTCGCGGTCGGCCACGATGGCTTCGGCCCGCAGCCCGCTGATCCCCGGCAGTGCAGCGAGGGCGACGACCCCGGCGCGGTTCGGGTCGACGGTGATGGCGCTGGGCACCACGGGGTGACGCGCCTCCTGGCTGTTGGGGCTCGGGTGGGCGCTGGCGAGCACGGTGTCGCCCACGACCACCCGGCCGCGCAGCGCACGAACGATGCCCGGACCGATGCTCGACACCTCGCCGACAGCATCGAGATCGGGGAAGGGGCCGTTGGCCTCGCGGTGTCGGACGATGGCAACGGCCTTGGAGCGCCCGATGCCCGGGAGGCGGTCGAGGTCCTGGACCGTGGCGGTGTTCAGGTCGAGGGGAGCCGCCCAGGCGGGGCGTTCGAGCATCGACGCTGCAAGACAGACGATGACGACGGCGCAGCAGCGGGGCAGAACGGCTCCCGGCCTACTGGACCGTGGTGAGGAACAGCGACTCGGCCGTGAAGTCGTACGAGCCCACGTAGGTGGCGTCTCCGATGCGTGCGACCTCGTTGTGGAAGCCGACCGCTCCGTTGTCGCCGCCGATCTTGCGCGTGGACCAGCCGGCCCCGTCGCTCGTGGCGAGCCACATGTCGTTGTCCTGCCCGTCGAAGTAGACGATGGCCGGGTTGCCGCCGAGCATGAACAGGTCGGTGTCGGCGCCGCGGAACTCGCCATCGTCGATGGTCTGGATGGCCCACGACCCGCCCTGGCGCGTGGCGAACTTCAGGTCCTGGTTGCCGACGTCCTGGTAGGCGATCGAGACGCCGTTCTCGTCGGCGTGCACGCTGGGCCACTGCCCGACGTCTCCGGTCAGGTCGACCTCGGAGAACTGCCAGCTGCCGGGGGTGCCTTCGACGAGCCCCAGGTTGCCGTTCACGGCGTCGTAGAAGGCGATGTAGACCGTACCGTCGTGCACGGCGATGCTCGAGTACTCTCCGGCGTCGTCCGATGCGCCGTATGCGACCTCGGAGCTCCAGCTGCCGTCCGCCCACCAGCTGACGCGGAGGGTTCCGGCCTCTTCGTCGTGGTGCGCGACGATGGGGTTGCCGTCGTCCTGCAGGGCCATGCTCACCCAGGTGCCCGCATTGGTGCTCGTGATGCCTTCGCCCGCGTCGACGAGATCGGCGTTCCAGACGCCCGGCCCCTCGCGCACGGCATAGCGGAGCACGCCGTTGTCGGAGTCCTGGTAGGCGGCCCACACCCGGCCGTCCGGAGCCACCACGTGCGCGGTGTACTTGCCGCGGTCGCCGGCATCGAAGCCATCGACCGGGTAGCCGTCGACGCGCTCGTGCACCCACTCGATGCCGCCGTCGGACTGCGGAGTGCCGACAGCGAAGCCGATCCCGCTCTGTTCGCGGTCGTAGTAGGTGATGGTGAGCCGCTGACCGTCCGGTGCCGTCGACATCGACAGCCAGCTTCCGTAGTTGGGTGGCGGCGGTGCCGGCTCGGCGACGTTCGCCTCCGGGAAGCTGTAGTCCTGATTGCAGCTGCAACCTGCCGCCACGAGGGCGGGGAGCACGAGCAATGCGTGAGTCAGGTTCGGCCGGGCCATGGAGTCTCCGCGGGAGCAGTCAGAGTGCAACATGGCATGCCAAAAGCGCAGTGTCAACGGGCCTGTTGGCGTCGTGACAGGAAAGTCAGACGGCGTAGTCCTCGCGGACCTTCGCGAGGGTCGTGGCGACGGCTTCCGCCGTGCGGGCCAGCTCCTCGTCCGTATGCGTCGAGGACAGGAAGAACCGGAGTCGTGCGGCATCCTCGGCGACGGCCGGGTAGACGATCGGCTGGACGTTGATGCCCTGCTCGATGAGTTTCTGCGACAGCAGCAGCGCGTGCAGGGAGTTGCCGGTGATGGCCGGGATGACGGCAGACCCCCCGAGTGCGGGGCCGGTGTCGACGCCGCGCTTCACGAGCTCGTCGTGGAACAGCCGCGCGTTGGCCTGGAGCTTCTCGACCCGCCACGACTCCTCGAGCATCAGCTTCAGGGAGCTGAGGGCCGCGACCCCGTTCGCCGCCGTGATCCCGGCGCTGTAGACGAACCCGGGTGCGGTGTAGCGGAGGTAGCGGATGAGGGCTTCGCTGCCGGCGATCCAGCCGCCACAGCTCGCGACGGACTTGGACAGCGTGCCCATCCAGATGTCGACGTCCGAGCCCGGGATCCCGAAGTGTTCGCGGGCGCCGCAGCCGGTGGCCCCGATCACGCCGAAGCTGTGGGCTTCGTCGCACATCAGCAGGCATCCGTACTTCTTCTTGAGGGCGATGTACTCGGGCAGCCGGCAGATGTCGCCGTCCATCGAGTACACGCCTTCGACGACGATGAGCACCTTCTCGTAGTGGGTGCGGAGCTCCTTCAGCTGTCGCTCGAGCGCATCGGGGTCGTCGTGGGCGAAGCCGCGCCGCGCACAGCCTGCGAGCTTGATCCCCTGGAGGGCCGAGTCGTGGATGAACTCGTCGTGCAGCACGAGGTCGCGCGGGCCCATCAGATGTCCGATGGTCGTGACGTTGGTGGCGTGTCCCGCCGTGAAGACGAGCGCGTCCTCGGAGTCCTGGCACCGGGCCAGCAGCTTCTCGAGCTCCCCGTGGAACGGCCGCTCACCACTCGCGACCCGGCTGGCTGACACGCTGGTCCCGTAGGTCGCGACGGCGTCCTGGGTGTCCTGCACGACCCGGGGGTCGCCCGACAGGCCCAGGTAGTTGTAGCTGCTGAAGTTGATGAGCTCGCGGCCCTCGACGTGGGTCGTGTTGCGCGCGGTGCCCTCGTGCACGGTGAAGTACGGGTTCGAGATCCCCATCGCGTCGGCCATCTTGAGCCGCATGTCGATGTCCTGCAGGCCCTCCCAGCTGTTGGGATCGACCCAGGCAGGCTCGATCTCGAAGTCGTCCGGGAGCCCGTCGGCCACGGCTTCGACGCCGTCGACCCGTTCGCCACCCTCGACCCCGTCGACCCCATCGACCTTGCGCAGCTCGGCCACAGCGTCCTCGGCGACGAGCAGGAGGGTGCCGTCTTCGCTCCGCAGGGTGAGCGTGCCGGTGAAGCGCGCGTCGTCGTCGGACTGTTCGCCGAACCGGACCTCTGCGATGACCTCGCCGTCCGGGAGGGGCGCGAGCTGAACCAGTCTGGAGAACCCGACGGGGGTGCCGGCACGCGAGAAGCGGGTCCACGCGACGTAGCCCGAGAGCTGCATCACGCTGTCGAGAGCGAGGGGATCGACGCTGAAGCGCGCCCGCTTGCTGGCCGGGATCCACCCGGTGGGCGTGCCGGTCTTCACGCGGCCCCGGACGAAGCGGGGACCCACGGCGTCGATGGCGGTGATGCCCTGCAGCAGGGGCCCGTGGAACGTGATGCCGTCGTAGAAGGCCTCGAGGGCGAGGCCGGGGGCGTCTCCACCCGAGATGGGGCCGTACTGGTCGGTGATCTCGGAGGGGTCGCCCGTGAAGGGGACGATGCGGGCGCGGTAGGCCAGGGCCTTGCGGTCGCCGACCCGGATCTCGGTGCGGTCGCCACGGACGCGGACCTCGATGGCGGTGGGCTCCGTGACGCGCACACCCTGGAACAGGCGCAGGTCCTCGACCACGAACGGGTGGGGCAGGCCGGCGGCGAAGGCCATGAGGTCGGTCGCAGCGGCGAGCGGGAGGACCGGGGTGCCCTCGATGGCGTGGTCGGCCAGGTAGGGATGGGACTCGACGGTGAGGGTGTCGGACAACCGGACCGTGCGGGTGGTGTGGGGCAGGTCCCGGCCGTGGGTGCGGATCCCGCGACCGGTCTGCAGGTCGTCCAGGAGTGCGTTCAGGCCGGCTTCGTTGCCCACGAAGTCCACGCCCTCGGCACGCATCGCCGACTGGATGGGGGCGGGGATCGAGCGCACCATGTCGCTGTCGGTCCACGGTCCGAACTCGGCGACCACGGTGCGGATGGCGGACGACTCGGCGTCAGCGGCCATCTGCGCGTTCGCAGCGGCGTAGTGGACCTGGTGGCGGTTGCCGAACCGGCCCGCCCAGCTGCCGATTCCGAGCGCGACCCGGGCCTCGGGGGCGATGGACAGGGCGTTTCGCCAGCCCTGGATCTTCACGGCCCGTACGAGCGCGCCCTTTCGGGGGTCGACCGACTCGATGGGGCCGTCTGCGAGGAGCCCTGCGGCGTGGATCACGGCGGTGATGGTCCAGGGCTTGGTGACGTCGGCGAGCTCACCGGCGTTGGTGACGTCGGCCTGGAGGCAGGTGACGCCGTCGATCTCGGCGCGCTTCCGGCCCACGGCGAGCACGGTGCAGCCCTGGCCAGCCAGGTGCTCGGCGAGCATCCGACCGATGCCGCGCGTGCCCCCGGTGATGAGGACGGTGTCGTCGGGCCCCAGCACGACGGGGTCGATCTCGGGAGCCGGCTCGAAGCCCTGGACCTGGCGCTGGAGCGCGTCGCCGGTGCCGACGTAGCGGACGTCGGGGGTTCGATCCGCATCGCGCCACTCGGCGACGAGCAGGTCGGCCACGGCGTCGGCGGGGGTCCCGATGGCGGGATGCACGGACTTGGCGCGGACGTCGCGCTCGGCGGCGAGGCTTCGCACCACACCGGCCACGGCCTCGGCATCGCCGGGCGTGCGGCGGACCACCAGATCGGGGTCGCCTCCGCGGTCGATCTGGGTGGCGAGGACCTTGATCAGGGCGTCGACAGCGGGCTCGTCGTCGATCGACCGCGTGCAGAACACGACATCGGCGGGCTCTTCGGGGTCGGTGGTCGTGACCATCCCGAGATCCTGCAGGCGGACGTCGAGCTCGGGAAAGCTCCCGAGCAGCAGGGCTACGCGCCGGCGCAGATCCTCGTCCGAGGGCCCCAGCCGGTCGGCGGCGACCCAGGTGGGTGTCCAGGCGGAGAGGGGCGCATCGTCGTCGATGGCTTCGGTGCGCTCTCCGACCCCTTCGACGTAGTCGATGAGATCCTGGACGGTCGGACCGCCGATGAGCAGTTCCTGGGGAATGCCGCCGAGACCGGGGAATCGCTCGGCGAGCCCCGTCGCGAGGTCGCCGACCATCAGCGAGTCGAACCCGAGGTCGTCGATCAGCCGCATGCCGGGCTTGAGGGCGTCCAGGGGGTAGGCGCTGACCTTGGCGACCACCTCCATGACCTTCCCCTGTACGTCGCTACCCGTTGCGGGAGCGGGCGTGGGGGCGGGGGCGTCCTGAGCGGCCTGGGGGGTCTGGGCGACGGGGGTGCTCTGGGCGGTGTGCTTGAGCTGGATCGACTTGGTCGCCTTGTCCTTGACCGCCCAGTAGACCTCGCGCGGCAGGATCTCCGGCGGGAGGGTGGCGACGGGGGCCTCGGCGGTGATGGGGCGCACGTCGATGTCGACGCCGTTCACCCACAGCCAGCCGAGCCCTTCGAGCAGCGAGCGACCGCCGTCGTGGTCCTTGCGGCCACCGAGGGTGTGGATGCCGCGCACGCGACCGCCCACGGTTCCGCGAGCGAAAGAGGCGAGAGGACCGCCGGCTCCGACCTGCAGGAAGAGGTCGGCACCCGCTTCGTGGCACTGCTCGAGGGCCCGGGTGAACTCGACCGGGCTCGTGGCGTGGCGCACGAAGACGTCGCGCGCATCCTCGGCCGACGAGTAGGGCTGGGCGCCGATGCAGCTGGCGACGGTGAGCTCGGGGTCGTGCAGCTCGACGTCCTCGAGCCACGGCCGGGCATCGATGCCGGCGAACACGGGGCTGTGGAAGGCGTGGCTCACCGTGAGCGGCTTGGCCGTGATCTCGCTGGCGACGGCCTTGTCGACGAGCTTGCCGATGGCGTCGGTCGGACCGGAGACCACGAGCTGCCGGGGATGGTTGACGTTCGCGAGCACGGGAGGACCGGAGATCCCGTTCTCCTGGGCGGTGTCGGACAGCAGGGTCTCGACGACGGGTCGCTCGGCCATGACGGCGGCCATGGTGCCCGGATCCCCGGTCACATCGGCCATCGCCCGGCCGCGGCGCGCCACGAATCGAGCGGCGTCCCGCGCGCTGACGACCCCACCGGCGACGGCGGCGTTGAACTCCCCGAGGCTGTGGCCGGTGACCACGCTGGGACGCACACCGACAGAAGCCAGGAGGCGCTGCAGCGCCAGGGAGCACGCGAACATGACCGGCTGGCAGTGCGCGGTGTCGGTGAGCTGATCGGCTGCGGTCTGCGCGTCGACGGGAGATGGGCGCTGATCGGGGTAGAGCAGCTGGGTGAGCGGGATCTCGAGCAGATCGGAGAGCTCGGACTCGACCTCGGCCAGGGTCTCGGCGATGACCGGGAAGCGAGTGCGCGCGTCGGCCAGCATCTCGACCCGCTGTGCGCCCTGACCCGGGAAGAGGAACGCGATGTTCGGAGCGTCCGTGGACTCGCCCGTTCGCGCGTCGTTGGGTTCGCCGGCGGCGATGGCGTTCAGCTGTGCGATGGCGTGGTCGCGGCCGTCCACCACCAGCGAGAGGCGCACCTTCAGTGGGGTGCGGACCGCGAGTGCGCGAGCCACGGCTGCGGTCGACAGGGACGGGTCCGATGCGAGGGCACCGGCGATGCGGCCCGCCGTGGCGCGCAACGTGGCGTCGTCGCCTGCGGACAGGACCAGCAGCTCGGGCTGTTCAGAGGGGGTCTCCGCGCGGGTCGCAGCGGAGAGGGAGGGGGTCGGGGCCCCTTCCAGCACGGCGTGGACGTTCGTGCCGCCGAAGCCGAACGAGCTGATGCACGCCACGCGTTCGCCGTCCCAGGACTCGGCGCCGGTGGGCACGCGGAACGGGCTGTCGTCCAGCCCGAGGTCGGGCTTGGCGCTCTCGAACCCGGCCATCGGCGGGATCATGCGGTGGTGCACGGCCAGGGCGGTTCGGATCACACCCGCGATGCCGGCTGCGGACATCGTGTGTCCGACGTTGGCCTTCGAGCTGCCGAGCGCCGCGTGCTTGGCGCGGTCCCCGACCGATCGGAGCAGGCCCGTGAACTCGGTGGCGTCGCCGACGGAGGTCCCGGTGCCGTGGGTCTCGACGTAGCCGAGGTTGGCGGGGTCGACGCCAGACCGCTCCCAGGCGTGCCGGATGACCTCGACCTGACCGTCGAGCACGGGCGCCATCGGGCCGTCTCCACGGCCGTCGTTGTTGAGGGCGATGCCGCGGAGCACGGCGTACACCCGGTCGCCGTCGCGCTGGGCGTCTGCGAGGCGCTTGAGGACCACGGCCCCGCCTCCATCGCCCTGGACGAACCCATCAGCGCGGGCGTCGAAGGGGAGGCAGTGACCAGAGCGGCTGATGGCGCCGATCCGGCTGAACGCGACGTGGTGTTCGGGGGTGATCGCCAGGTAGACGCCGCCTGCGAGGGCGCAGTCCAGATCGCCGGCGACCAGGCCGTTCACGGCGTCCGCGAGCGCGACCATTCCCGACGCACACGCGGCGTCCACGCTGTAGGCCGGACCGTGGAGGTCGAGCTCCTGGGCCACGGCGGCGGCGATCATGTTCGTGAGCACACCAGGCGCCGAGTAGGGCCGGCTGGGCACGATGTTCGCGACCGCCTTCCGGATGGGCTCGAGATCCTCGGGTGCTTCGCCCAGAGTGCCGCTCGCCATGAACTGGGCGATGACCCGACTGGCCACGAGCACGCGCCACTCGGATGCCGTGACGCCCACGAACACCCCGGTGCGTCGGGGCAGCTCGCCGGGCCGGTAGCCCGCGTCCTGGATCGCCGCGAGGGCCATCTCGATCGACAGCCGTTGTTGGGGGTCCATCACCTCGACACGCCGCGGCGGAATCCCCAGCGTGAGCGCGGGGAAGCTGCGGATGTCGTCGATGAACCCGCCATTCGGGGCGTACGACTTGTCGGTCGCCCGCGGGTTGGCGTCGAAGAACTGCTCGTGAGACCAGCGGTCGGCAGGCACGGGGCCGAAGCCGTCGCGGCCTTCGAGGGTCATGGTCCAGTAGGCGTCGAGGTCTGGGGCACCCGCAAAGCGGCAGCCCATCCCGACGATGGCGATCTCGGTGTTCACGATGTCAGAGCGGGGGAAGGAGGGTCTGCGCTCCCGGAGCCTTCACGCGGCCTTGCCGGTCCGGATCAGGTTGGCGAGGTGGCCGATGGTCGTGACGGCCGTGAGTTCCTCGTCGGGGAAGGTGGTGTCGACCTTCTCTTCGAGGAATCCGACCATCTCCATCGTGGCGATGGAGTCGAGGCCGAGGCTCTCGATGGTGGTCTCGACGGTGATTCCGTCGAACTCGCCGACCCGGTTCGGGGCCACGTCTGCGAGGGCTTCCTGGATGATTCCGATGATCTCTGCGTCACTCATGCTCATGGGATCGCTCCGTTCGGACGTGGAGTCCGAGACGACAGGGGATGGGGGGTTGTCGAAAGGGGGGAGAAGGGGGGACGTGTATCGCGTCGGAGCCGGCGGGGCGTCGGTCGTGGCGCCACTCGCAGCGGGATGCTGCGGGTGGTGCGTCGAGGTGGAATCCGGGTGAGCGGACGAGTCCGGAGCGCCTCAGCGCAGCGTGCTCTTGGCCCGGGACCACAGGGACTTCGCGACGTGCTTCGCGAGGGTACGGCGGCTTCCACCGGCGCCCATCGTGCGGGTGCCGTCGACGCCGAGCTTGCCGTTCAGGTACTGCTGCCGGGTCTTTCGGCGCTGGAGCTTGCCCGAGCTGGTCTTGGGCAGCGTGCCCCGCTCGAGGAAGACGATGTCGGCAGCCGCGAGGGACAGCTCGCGCTGGATCTGCTTCTTGACCTCGACCTTGAGGGCGTCCTTGTCCTCGACACCCCGCGTCTCGCAGACCACCACGAGCTCTTCGCCGGTGGCGCTGGGCCGGGAGAAGGCGACCACGTTGCCCTTGCGGATGCCGTCGACTTCGGCGGCAGCCCACTCGACCGCCTGCGGGTGCACGTTGCGCCCGTTGACGATGATGAGGTCCTTCAGACGACCGGTGATGTAGACCTGACCGTTGTGCAGGAACCCGAGGTCGCCCGTGTGGAGCCAGCCGTCGCGGTAGGCGTGGGCCGTGGCTTCGGGGTTGTTGAAGTAGCCGGGGGTGACGGACGGGCCGCGGACGCAGATCTCGCCCTCGCGGTCGGTGCCGAGCACGTTGCCGGCGTCGTCCATGATGACGACCTCGTGGCCGTCGAACGGAACCCCGCAGCCCACGTGCTCGAGCACGGTGCGCTCCCCGTTCTCGGGGGCCTCGACCTTACCGTCCTCCTGGAAGATCTCGGCGTCGCACACGACGGTCTGGAAGTGCTCCGGAGCGGTCTTGAGCGAGATGGCGAGGGTGGCCTCGGCCATTCCGTACGCCGGCATGATGGCGGTGTCCGGCAGGTCGCAGCTGGCGTGGAACAGGTCGGTGAAGGCCCGCATGGTCTCGGGCTGGATGGGCTCTGCGCCGCAACCCAGCACCTTGAGGCAGGACAGGTCCCACTTCTCGAGGTCGGACTTCCGCGCCTTCCGTGCGGCGAGCGCGTAGGCGAAGTTCGGACCGAAGGAGGTGGTGCCGCGGTGACGGTGCACGGTCTCCATCCACACGTTGGGCCGCTTGATGAAGCGCAGTGTCGGGATGAACACGACCGGGATGGCGTGGCAGATGGGCGCGATGACGAACCCGATGAGCCCCATGTCGTGGTAGAGCGGCAGCCAGGAGACGCCCTTGTCGACGGTGGGGTCGAGCAACAGGCCCTCGTGGATGATGCCGTGGGCGTTGGCGATGAGGCTCGCGTGGGTGACCATCACGCCCTTGGGGTCGGACGTGGAGCCGCTGGTGTACTGCAGGAACGCCAGGTCTTCCGGGGTGATCTCGGGGTAGTCGGGCGTGCCCGTGACCTCGCGGAGGGACTCGACGGTGACGAGCTTCTCGAGCGTCGGAACGGCGTCGACCAGCGACCACAGGATGTTCTGCAGCTTGCTGCTGACCAGGACGAACCGGGCTTCGGCGTCGGACAGGACGCGAGCGGTGCGCTCGGCGTAGGCGTCCAGCGCGCCGAAGCTCATGGGCGGGTAGAGCGGAACGGGAACCACGCCGACGCGGAGAGCGGCGAGGAAGTTCAGCACGAAGTCCTCGGGTTCGATGACGACCAGGCCCAGGCGGTCGCCCTTGCGGAGGCCGAGGTCCTGAAGCGCCTTGGCGCGGCTGGCGGTCTCGGCTTCGATGCGCACGAACGTGAACGATGTCTCCTCGCCCTTCAGGTCCTGGAAGACGAAATCGTTCTCCGGGTAGTAGCGACCCACGTTGGCGATGGCTTCGGCGACGGTCGTGAAGTTGGGAAGCATGGAGGACTCCTGGAATGACATCGAGAAAAACGGGGCGGGGGGCCCGGGGGCGGGAGAGTGTGAGGACACAGTGCGGTGGGTGTGGGGAACAGGTTGGAAGGAATCGCTGGATTCCGTGGCGGAGTTAAGCCGCCACGATGCGGTGCGCAAGGCGCGAAGAGCCCCGCCAGCGCGATGTTTCCGGCCGATCTGAATTCTGACCGGTCGGTATTTTTGGGCCGTGATTCATACCGACCGGTCAGTTTGTCGGAGTGAGGATTCTCGTGGCGAGATAACCCAGGTTTCAGGCTGTTTCTGTAGTCATGTCGAAACTGACTCGCTGGTATTTTTCTGCGGTTCATCGGCGTGTCGTCCAGAACCGCACGTCCAACGGATCCACAGGCTCGTCGGATTACGTCCGCTTACGCCACTCCTGTCGTCGAATCCGGCTCGGCGCCCCTCGCTCGCGAGCACCCCGGCTGGTGGAGACGCCGCCGATCGATGAGGAAGGAATTGGGATGTGGCCCGAATATCGGGCGGAGACCGTGTCTGGTCGATATAGTCCGGCGGGCAGCCGCCACAGGGCGGTCTCGGAGCGACTTCATGGAAGCGGAAGCGGCAGACACGGGCAGTTTCTTCATCCTGTCCCTCTTCGGAGGGGTGGGCAGTTGCGTGGTGATGCTGCTCGCCGTCTACAACATCATCGCCCTCGTCGGCGTGATGCGATCGGACGATGAAGGCGCTGCGAGCGCCATGGCCAAGGGCGCCTGGGGTGTCGGATGCCTGTCCGTCATCCTGTTCCCGTGCGCACCGCTGCTCTCGATCGTCGCGATGATCGTGTCGCGCCTCGAGATCGGCCGCGTCTACCGCGATGAATCGCCGCTCGCCTCCGCCACGCCCGCGCGCATGGGCAGCGTGAACGGCGGTGTGGCCCTGCTGGTGTTCGTGCTGTGGAGCATCGGCGTCCTGGCGACGGTCTTTCTCTGAGCATGGTGCTGGCTCTCTGGGCGGCCCTCGGGGGTTCGGCCCTGGCCGCGGACCACGCGCCGGACGACCATGACGCGGGCGATGAGCGTCGGATCGAGGTGACGGTCGATCTGTCCGACGAATCCGAGCGCTCAGCGGGGTGGATGTCCGTCGAGGCCGTCTACCACGACCTCGATCGGCGGGACCTCCGCTTCCGGCCGCTCGGAAGCGAAGGGGAGTTCACCTGGACCGACGTCGCGTTCGAAGGGGCGGACGGTCCGCTGACGGCCACGTACGAGGCGCCGTTCTGGTCGATCGACCCCATTCCGGAGTCCGGTCCCATCACCGTGCGGTACCGCGTCAAGCCGGGCGGGGCGGGGCGTCACGGTCATCAGGGCTGGGTCGCCGTTGACTGGGCCGCGTTCGACGGGCGGATCCTGTTCTACCCCCAGACCCGGCGCAGCATCCGGACCGCGCGATACCGACTGATCACGCCGGACGGCTGGACCACGCTCCACCCGATGACCCCGGTCGAAGACGACGGGGAGTGGCTCCAGCTGCACGATCATCGGTACCTCGAGAAGATGCTCGCGGCGACGTGCATGGCGACGGGCACCTACGAGGTCCGCAGTCGCACCTTCGGGGAGACCGAGGTCCGGGTGGGGGCGCCGTCCACCTGGCCCGAACCCCATCGCGAAGTCCTGTTCGACAAGAGCTTCGCGATGTTCGACTGGTTCAACGGGCAGCTCGGGTACGACCGTCGCGCGCCGTTCGCGATCGGGTGGCTGCCCAACGGAGAGAAGGGGAAGGTGTTCGGCGGCGCTTCGGTGAACGGGGCCTGCTACGAGCACCCGCAGGAGCGCGCCCGCAACTGGCTCCTGCTCGGGCATCGCATCGGTCATCCGATGAACAAGTACGCCCCGAGCGGCATGACCCTCCGAGACGACCGCGACCACTGGTTCATGGAGGGGTGGGCGTCCTACATCGAGGTCGTGGCCGCAGCGCGCAGCGGGGCGCTTCCCGACGAACGGCACTGGAACGTGCTCTGGCGTCGACACCTGAGCGAGCTCCGGCGCGACCCCGAGCTCGACGTGCCCCTCGCCAGGGAGTCCGAGTCGCCCGAGGCCAGTGAGTACCTGCACTACACGAAGGGTCCGCTGGTCGTGAAGCACCTGGCCGACCTCCTGCAGACCCGGTCCGGAGTCACGCTCGAGGCGTTCATGCGGGCGATGTGGGAGAAGTACGGCTTCCACCGCCAGCCGTTCCCGCTCCGCGAGGAGATCGAGCAGTTCACGGGCGACGACTACGACGACTTCTGGGCCGTGTTCGTCGATCAGGCGGGCGCGCCGTTCCCGACCTGGCCCGAGATGGTCGACCCGCGGCTCGAAGCCCGGATGTCCGACCCGCCCGCAGCCTACGTGGGCGACACGCCCATCCACCCGGAGTACCTCTTCTGGCTCGCTTGGAGCGGCCGTTTCGAGCGGTATGCCGACATCGAGAAGCACCTGGTGGACGCGGTTCACCAGCAGGCGGTCCTGGAGTCCCGGGGGCTCACGCTGTTGCCTGCCACCGTCGCCCCCATGCAGTTCGCGCTGCCCGGCCAGGCACAGGCGGCCATCGGCCAGACCGCCATCGACTGGGACGAGTCTGCGCTCCCTCGCGCTTCGGGATGCTGGAGTCAGCCCGACCCTCCGCGGCCGACCATCCGCTACACGGACAGCGAGGACGGGCGCACCTTCGCCCGACTCCTCGAGCTCGAGCGCACCTACGAGAGCCAGCTCGGCCCGATGGTCGGAGCCGTGACCGCTCGGGTTCCACGCTCTGCCACGCGCACCGGCACGCGGCTCGGGGTGTCGCCGGGCGAGTCCTTCGTCGTCCACACGAGCTGGGTGGACGTGCCTCCGCGGTCGGGCTTCGAGCTCTGGGCGGGTGGGCAGAACACCAAGACCAAGCGGCTCACGATGGATCCCACCTGGGTCAACACCCACGTCACCTTCGAGCCCGACCATCGGCCGTCGGACGCATCGGTGTTGATCGTCAAGGTCGGTGGCGACTCGGCGCCCGTTGCCGACTTCCCGCTGTGGCAGCGCGATGCCCCCTTTGCTCGAGGGGCTCCGCGCGAGGGTCAGGACCCGCGGTAGGTGGAGTACCCGAACGGGCTCAACAGCAGCGGGATGTGGTAGTGCTCGCCGGGGGCGTCGACCTCGAACACCACCTCGACGTGCGGGTAGAACGCCGAGCCGTGGGTGTCCTGCAGATACGGGCCCGTCGCGAAGCGAACCCGGAACGTGCCCGCCACGAAGGCCTCCTGCGTGAGCAGGTCGGGAACGCGCCCGTCGTCGTTGGTCTCTCCGGCTGCGATCTGCGTCCAGCGGTCGCCATCGCGACGCTCGACCGTGACCGCGAGACCCCGAGCGGGTCGGCCGCTGGCCGTGTCGAGGACGTGGGAGGTGAGGGGACTGCTCATGTGGGTTCTCCAGGAGAGGCGGGAGGTTGGAGGAGTCGGATGGCCGTGATGCGCGCCTGCTGCTCGGCGGCCTCGCGAAGCTCGCGTTCGGGGGTGTTGCGGATGCGGGCCCGGAGCATCCCGAGCATCTCGGCAGCCGTCAATCCGGTGGCGCAGACCAGGAACACGTGGCCGAACCGCTGCTCGTACGCCAGGTTCCCTTCGCGCAGCGCATCGAGGACCGTCTCGGATGCGCCCTCCACGCCGGCCTGCTCCTGCTCCGACAGGTCTGCCGTGTGGGCGAACTTCGCCTTCAGCTCCTCGGGGTCGCGGTCGCCGATGCGGGGGTGGTGCGCAAAGGCCTCCAGCCAGTCGTCGGTCGACGCCGTGTGCCACAGCCGACGCGCTTCGGTGAGCAGGGCACCCCGGTGCGGGAACGGCCGAAGTGCCGCCATCCGCTCGGCCCATCGCCGCGAACCGCAGCAGCGCAGGAAGGCCTCCACGGCGTCCCCGTCCGACAGGGCGTTCCACGCCTCGACCAGAGAATCGTCCGTCTGCGCGGGCCTCCCGAACACCCGAAGCCTGGAGATCCCGCCACACGGCCGGATGATGAGCCGGACGTGGGTGAAGGGCCCGACGTCGTCGAGATCGATGTGTCGTTCTTCGTGCGCGGCGAGCTTGATGGGGGGGAGGATCGGCTCCCAGCGTGGACTCGAGAGGAGGTGGGGAGCGGGTCCGTCTTCCCAGTCGATGCCCTCCAGCTCACAGGTGTCCGGGAAGTTCCCCTTGAAGTGGTTCGTGTCGATCAGCAGCCGGTCCAGGCGGCCGCGCCGAGCGAGTCGGAGCAGCACCCAGTCGTGCCCTCCATCCCGGCGTCGACGGGTCTCCCAGCCGCCGCGCATGTCCGCGGCGCGTCCCGGCGAGATCAGGTGGTCCATCACGCCGAAGTACATGTCCGAGCACGCCAGTGCCTTCCCGCCGTTGGCCAGTGCGGCGAGATCGACGGAGTCGTCGGACGACAGCGGACGTCGGACCTCCCCGTACAGCTTCAGCCGGGCCACGCCGCCATCCGGGAAGATGTTGAGTCGGACGTGGGTGCAGGTCGGCGCGCCGTCGATCGGGAAGGGATTGCTGGCCCCGAGTGCGAGGGAGACCGGCTCGATCAGCGGCGTCCACTCGGCTTCGTCGCGCAGGCGTTCCCCGTCCTCGCATCCCTCGAGCGCCGTGCCGCGCACGTTCGTCCCTTCCAGACTGGCGAACGGTGCGTGGTTGCCCGTGAAGTTCGCGGTGTCGAAGTCCACTGCGCGCGGGACGCCCGGCGCCCCCATCGCCAGGATCGTCCAGTCGTGGCCGGGTCCGCGTTTTCTCCGCGACTCCCAGCCATCCATCACCTTTCCCGTGTCGCAGTAGGCATCGGGGTCGAACACCGGCTCGGAATCGCGGACGAGGTTGGACGCGGCGGCGAACCACTCGTCGCTCGTGGCCAGGACCCGGCCGCCCAGGGACTCGGACAGCAGGTTGGTCAGGTGGGGAAACAAGGCGGCGCGTGACGTCATCGACCCTCCGGGGGGTCTCATAAGCGCACCCCGCGCGTGCGTCAGATCGCCGTCGTCCAGCGGCCCCAGTGGACGTCCGCCGGTTCGTCTTCGGCGGGGCAGGGGGCCCAGGCCTCGTCGGTGTCGTCGTGTGTCCACGCGAACCCCGATGCGCCTGCCACCCGGGCATCGTGGCTCGTCAGCATCGCGTGGACGACACACTCTCCAGCGACCTCGAGCTCTTCGACGACCAGGCCGTCGATCTGGCCCGTCGAGACGACGTCGACGGGGATGCGGGTGCCCGGGAGGCCCGGCCAGGCGACGTCGATCGTGGTTCCACCGGCTCTGCCGCCCGTCAGCACGAGCGCCCGTTCGCCTTCCTCTGCGGTGAGGTGCGCGATCTCGGGGGCGTCCGACGTGAGCTGCAGCTGCCGGGGCGTGTAGCCCAGCTCGGCGCCGCGACGGTCGTGCAGCACGTAGCCGAGCTCGACCGAGCCCCCTTCGACAACCGTGAGGCCCTCCACCATCGCGTCGAACTCCGGGTCCAGAGCACCGGCCTCGACGAGCAACTGATCGATCGGGTCGACCAGGTAGCCGATGTCCGGCTGCGCCCACTGGATGCGGAAGTCGTCGCGTACGCCGTCGACCTCGACCTGCACCCAGCCACGTCGGGCCCCTGCTTCGACGTGCACGCCCTGGTCGTGCGGCGTCAGCGTGAGGTGTCTCGACCCTTCGAAGTTCGCCGGGCCCTCGGGCTCTCTCTCGGTCTTCAGGATCTCCCCGACCTCGAGGTGGAGCACGCTCCCTTCGGCGAGCGGGGTGTCCGGAGTCCAGGCGGTGCGCCCATCGATGGTGGCGTCGGTCACGAACCCGACGCGTTCACGGTCGCCGGCGAAGTCGTAGCAGCCGGTCAGGGCGATCAGGCCCAGGGTGGCAGCGGTGAGGAGTGCGGGCGGAGTGAGGGAAGAGCGGAGATGCGTCACGGTGGCTCCAGGCTGTGGGGACACTGGAACTGTGGCCTCGTGTCGGGAATCTGCGGCGACCCGGTGGTGGAGCCGAGGTGAATCGGAGTGAACCCGGTGTGAACGCGTCCGTGCGGCCGGCTGCGGAGGAGTCGAATGTCGGAGGACTCAACGTGGATCCGGCGTGCGTGGGGAGCCGGCGATCATGTTCGATCGCGTCGGCACTGGGAGATGCTGACAGGGGGTGTCAGGGATTCGCGAGTTCGGGTTGGGCGGGCGTCCGGAGATGCTGACAGGGGGTGTCAGGGATTCGCGAGTCGGGTTGGGCGGGGCGTCCGGAGATGCTGACAGGGGGTGTCAGCAACTCGCGAGTGACGGTGGACGCACGTCTGGAGATGCTGACAGGGGGGGTCAGCAATTGCAGAGGCGGATCGAAAGGGACAACACGCACCTCGAACTCTGCTGTTTCGAACCCGGGTCAGCGGAGCACCGCCTCGAGCCGTTCATGGCGGGTTCGACAGACGGCCGTGCTGCAAGGGCTCTCCTCAGGCGAACTCGGCCGCCACCTCGTCTACTGCAGGGGCGCCGCGTTGCGTTCAGGCCGCCTCTGCCGTTCAGTCGAGGGTGTCGGGAACGTCGAAGTCTGCGCGGACCGGCCTGTGGTCCGGGCGCTCTGCGGAGTCCTGACAGGTGACGTTCTGCGGGAAGAGGATCTCGGAGGTGGCGCCCCAGTTCTTGGCTTCGTTGGCGACGAAGGTGAAGTCGAGCACCCCCTCGAACGAGAAGCTGCACTGGGTGGCGATCAGCTCGTCGGGGCGGACCCATTCCCACACGCTGTTCTCGGTCATCAGGTCGTAGCCGAGGTCGTGATCGTCTTCGCCGCCGTCCACGGCCCAGTCGAAGTTGTAGTCGCCGGTGGCGATCACGGGCAGCGACTGCTGGTCGCCCCAGTCGTTCAGGAGCTCGGCCTGTTCGTGGCGGGCGCTGTCGTTCGTGCGCCAGAGGTGATTCACGACGACCAACAGCTCGACGTCGTTGGCCAGGACCCGGAAACGACCGACGAGGGGGGCCCGCGCGTTCCCGCCGACGTTGATGTCGTGCAGCTCCTCCCAGTCCAGGAGCTCGACGGCGTTCTGGTCGAAGACGAGGCCCAGCCGGTCGCTGTTGCCGGTGTTGCCCATGACGTAGTCGAAGTCCTGGGTCTCGTCGTCGGCAGCGGCTTCGGCGAAGGTGTCCATCCACGACTGGTTCAGGACTTCGGAGAACCCCCAGATGTGCTCGCCGCGGACATCGGCCATGTTGTCGGCGACCTGGCCGGGCGTCGCATCCCCGGACTCGACGTTGTAGCCGACGATGGAGAGGGGGCTGCTGGGCGGGGGATCGGTGTCGTCCGGACGCGTGGCGGGGGTGGGCAGACCGGTGTCGACCTGGGTGGGCGGACACCCCGTGGACACAGCCCCGATGACGAGCAGGGAGACGAGTACACCCGTGCTGGTCGGGCGGTTGTCGGTCGCGGTCGTGGGGAACAGCATGCTGGCGACTAACCGGTGACTCCGACGTGTGCGGCCCTACAGCGCGAGGATGTCGTCGCAGTCGTTGCCGATTTCGCCGGCGACCCACTCGTCACAGCTCGCTCGGCGGATGTCCCGGGCGCACTTCCGGACCTCTTCGACGTCGAGGTCGGCCCCGAAGATGCCGGTGATGTCGAGCACGAACTCGTAGACGGCCTGGTTCTCGTCGACGCACTCGTCGAACTCGGACTGGTAGAGGTCCTCGTACAGGTCGGGCTCGCAGCGGCGCTGCTTCTGGCAGACGGTCTCGGCCATGCGCTCCGGCGCGTTCTCTTCGGTGATGGGCGCCACACAGGCCGCGAGCGCGACGAGGATCGCGCACATCGACGAGATCCGGATCACGTGCATGGATTCTCCTCCGAGGGATGAAGTCTGGTTCGTGAGGGCTGACGCGGGTACCCGCGTCGGGCGACACATCATGACACAGCGGTGTGAGCGGTCGGGGTTGACGACGGGGCGCTGGGGAATCACAATTCGCATTCGACGGCCCCCCACGTGTGCACCCGCCGGGTCACCACGCTCGTCCATCGCGTTACGTCCACAGGTCTGGCCCTCGAATCAATCCGGCTCACGCTCCTGCGTGGCCATCCTCTCATGCAACTCGATTCAGGAAGGTTCCCATCGACGCCTTCGGACCAAGACAGAGCAAGTCGGAGCGTCTGACCGCCGAAGAAGAGAAGGAGATGGCCCGCGCCATCCGCCGCGCAGAGGAGCGCGCGCGGGAGCAGGTGCAGGGCATCCCCGTGGCGGACGAATGCCTTCAGAAGAAGCCCGACCGCGCCGAGCGCACCCGCGCCGGCATGGTCGATCGTCTGGAGAAGGCCGTCGAAGCCGCGTGGAAGGAATCCCGCTCGGACGAGTCGTTGAAGACGCGCGCACGCAAGGCCAAGGGCGCCTGGGCAGAGGCCGAGGCGCTGCGCTGGAAGCTCGCGATGAGTGGTCGTCGCATCGCCCACGGCGAGGCCCGCAAGCTGGCGGGTCCGTTCATGGACGAGCCCGACCTCGTGCAGGAGGGCTACATCGGCCTGCTGCGCGCAGCGAAGCGCTTCGACCCCGACCGCGACATCCGCTTCTCGACCTACGCCCGATGGTGGGTCCGGGCCCAGATGACCCGCGCGATCGACCACACGGGTCGGCCGGTGCGGCTGCCTGGGTGCGCGGTCGAGCAGACCCGCAACCTGCGCAAAGCCATCAAGCGCTTCGAAGCGGCTGGCGTGTCGTTCACGGTCGCGGATCTCGCCGACGAGGTCGGCGTCGACAAGGCGCGTGCAGAGTTCCTGCTGTCCCAGGGGAACACGGTCAGCCTCGACCAGCCGGTCGATGGGGGCCCACGCCCTCGCTCCCTCGAGCACTTCCTCGCGGACGAGGACGCCACACATCCCGACGACGAAGCCATCCATCAGCAGGAGATCGGGCGGATGCTCCAGGCCTTCCACATGGTCCTGACGGAGCGCCACCGCTACGTCCTGACCCGCCGCTACGGCCTGGAAGACAACGAGTTCCGCACGCTGTCCGAGGTCGGCAAGGGCATGAACCTGTCCCGCGAGCGTGTTCGCCAGATCGAACGGGAAGCGCTGATCCGGCTTCGGGAGCAGGCGAACATCCGCGACGGCCTCAAGCAGTAGGCGCCCACCCAGGAGCGGCGGGGTGGTCCTGACGCACGAAAGGCGGCGACTCCAATCGGGGTCGCCGCCTTTGTCGATCGATCGCAGTCGGTCGAGGTCAGTCGATCAGAGGTTCGCGTTCGCGTGGTCCCAGTTGACCAGGTTCCAGTAGTTGCCCACGTAGTCGGCGCGCGCGTTGCGGTAGTCGACGTAGTAGGCGTGCTCCCACACGTCGCAGGTGAGCAGCGGCTTCTTGCCGTCGGTGAGGGGGTTGCCGGCGTCGTGGGTGCCGACGACCTCGAGCTTGCCGTCGCTGTTCTGGACGAGCCAGGCCCAGCCGGAGCCGAAGTGGGTCTTGGCAGCGGTGCTGAACGCCTCCTTGAACTTGTCGAAGCTGCCGAAGTCGCGGTCGATGAGCTCGGCGACCTTGCCGGAAGGCGCGCCGCCGCCGTTCGGGGACAGGCTGTTCCAGTAGAAGGTGTGGTTCCAGATCTGGGCCGCGTTGTTGAACACGCCACCGGACTGGCTGGTGATGAGGTCTTCCAGGGACTTGCCGGCGAGGGACGAGTCTTTCTCGACCGCAGCGTTCAGCTTCTTGACGTAGCCGGCGTGATGCTTGCCGTAGTGGTACGAGAGAGTCTCGGCCGAGATGTGCGGCTCGAGGGCGTCCTGGGAGTAGGGAAGGGCGGGCAGTTCGAAGGCCATGGAGTTCTCCAGATGAAAGGATTCCGTTCGAAGGAACGAACCATAGTCGTGGGTCGGAGACGTTTCAAACCCCAAGCGATCGAACCGTGGTGATCGGGGTTGCAGCGGTGGGGGCCTTGGTCGGGCTCGTGGTGGCGGGCGTATTGCTGGTCGCGCGTGGGAATCGCTCGTCCAGCACGGTCTCGGACGTGTCCTGGGTCGCGGCGCGAGAAGGGCTCGTGGAGTTCTCGGGGGGCGGAACACGGTGTGTTCCGTGGACAGCACTGGTGAACGTCGAGCTCATCCGGAGCGACGGGGAGGAGGGGGTGCGCCTGACCCTCGATCCGAGCGTCGTTCCGCAGCAGTTCGCGCTCGGCGACTTCGAGCCACTGGGCCGGTCGGTGTCGATTCCCGCATCGTCGCTGGTGGACGTCCCTCCGGCGGTGTTCGCCGACATGATCCGCCGGGCCTGGGTCGATCCCAGCGATCGCGCCAGGCTGCCGACCTTCGCGCAACCGGACGGTCCTCCAGAAGCGATCCTGGCCGACCTTCGCGGTACAGTTCCGGAGGAGGTGGGAATGTCGTTCGCTTCGGATCTGAGGAAGCTCATCGGGGGGCTCGATGCCGAGACCCATGGCGCCGAGATCGACAAGCTGCAGCGCTGCCGACGGCTGGGCGACCTGCAGATGCTGGCCGACAGCAACGGAGGCTGGCTGTCCGAGGGCAGCCGCGACCCCCGCATCAAGCTCGTGAAACACGGATCGGGCACGTTCCTGCTCGTGCAGTACGACCAGGGGTGGTCGAAGACGTTGAGTCAGGCGCCGTTCTCGACCGGAAAGCTCGGCCGGCGGTGAGGCCTCGGCTCGGCGATCAGCCGTTGAGGAACAGCACGATGCCGATGCCGACGCTCACGCCGCCGCACCCGAGCATCATCAGCACCACAGCAGCCGCGATGTAGAACACGAGGTTCGAACCACCGGCGGCTGGCTCCTGAACGGGGCTGGAGATCGGGGCCGCCGTGGGCTTGTTCGCGGCAGGCTGGGGGGGGGGCTTCTTCTCGGCTTTCTTCTCGGCCTTTTGGGGCGGGGCCGGCTTCTTCGCAGGCTCGGGCGACTTGTCCTCGGTGCCGTCGCCTTTGTCCGTCTCGTTGTCGTCGTCGTCGAACCAGTCGGCTGAGAACAACGTGTCGGCGTTGCCCTTGCGCTTGGCGACGGCGGGCATCTCGTCGATGGACGGCGGGCTCTTGGACTTCGCCGCGCTGGGCTTCGGATCGAGCGGTGGTGGCGCGCTCTTCTCGGCCGCGGGCGGCGGAGGCGCTGGCGCTGCGGGCGGTTCGGGCGCGGGCGCTTCGGATGCTGCGGGCGGTTCCGGCGCAGGCTCTGCTTCGGCGCTCGCTTCGGTCTCCGCCGTGTTCTCGGGCGGCCCGTCGTCGATCATCTGCGGCGCAGCGACGCCGTCGGGCGGTCCCTCGTCGTCGGCCTTCTCGGCCTTCTCGGCCTTCTCGGCCTCCGCGGCCTTCTTCGCCTCCGCGTTGGCGATCGCTTCGCGGGCGGCGGCCTGGACCGGGTCCTCGTCTTCGTCGTCGTCGAACTCGAAGTCCGGCAGGATGGTGGGGTTGGCCGATCGGCGGCGTGGCGGCGGCTCGGGCATCTGGCCGGGACCGTCAGCCGGCGCGGAGCCTGCATCGCTGGAAGCGGCCTGTGCGGGCTCCTCGACCATCGCCGGAGCGGAGATCTCGGGGTCGGCTTTGGCCGCCGCTTCTTTCGCAGCAGCTGCTTTGCGCCGATCCTCCTCGGCGGACTCGGCGACCGACTTCGCGCCAGCGGGAAGCCACGTGGGCCGCTTCTGCGCCGAGTCGGAGCCCGAGGCGGGCGGCTTCGGCGGAGGTGGAGGAGGAGCAGCAGGCGCGGCGGGTTTGGCCTCGCTCTCGCCTTCGTCCTCGTCGTCGTCCTCGAACCAGTCTGCCGAGAACAGGGTGTCCGCGCTCCCGCGTCGCCGGGCGACCTCGGGGAGCTTGTCGTTGTCGTCTTTGCCGGACAAGCGCGTCCTCCTGCGTGAGGGATTGTTGCACGTTGGGCGCGTCCTGTCCCCCTCCAGCCAGTCGATGCCAGAGGATTCGCGGGTTCAGATTCCGAAGAACTGCATGCAAGCTTCCATCACGGCCTCCCGGTCCTCGAGGGTGTCGATGGTCTCGAAGGGGAAGCCGAGGTGGACGAGGTCGTACGTGCCGGACCAGGTGACGGCCGCGGTCCCGCCGGTGCTGTACGTGAGCGCGGCGTCGGCTCCGCCGCTCGGGACGAGCTCGTCGGGGTAGTTCGCTTCGAGGAGGCCGGGCGCGAGGAAGGACAGCTCGCCGACCCCCGCGAAGACCCCCGAGAACGTGGGCTCGATCGCGAACGTGCCCGCGTCGTCGGCCCCGTAGGACGCCTTGAGCACGTCGGTGTAGAAGGCCTGATCGGACGCTGCACCAAGCCAGTCCAGGTCCCAGCCGATCTCGGCGCCGCTGACGAGCAGGTTTCGCCCGCCGGCGTTCACCCAGGCCGAGATCGCAGCCTGCTCGGCGTCGTCGAACGTCTCGTCGGTCGACGACTCCTCGCCCAGCACCCAGATGACGGTCTCGTAGTCGTCCAGGAAGACCGTCGAGCCGATGGCTTCGTTGGCCGCGCTGTCGAACCCCCGCGTTCCGAGGGCTTCTGCGGTCCGCACCACGAAGTCGTGTCCGAAGCCCCGCGGGTTCTCGAACTGGAAGGTGTACCGGTCGTTGCCGTCCACGACGAGGATGTCGGACAGGCCCGTCTGCACGCGCGTTCCGTAGGCATCCCCCGGATCCGACTCGCCCTGGGCGTTGCGGGCGGTCACCCGGATCCAGACCGTGCCGCTCAGGCCGTCCGCCGTGTGCTGATCGGTCGTGACCCAGCGCGCCTGGCTGCGGGACCACGTGCGACCGTCGGTGGAGATCCAGACGAGGTAGCCGTCGGCGTTGGCCACGGGGCTCCAGTCGATCTCCACCAGGCCGCCGCCGAGGTTCACGACCCGGTTCAGCACCGGCGTGTCGGGGCGGTTGCCGAGGGTGCGGTTGTCGCGCGCCACCACCTCGATCACGTCGTCCTGCAGCGCACGGGCCGTGCCGTTGCTGGTGACGCCGTTCATCAAAACGGACACGAAGTAGCGATGCCCGTCGTGGACGTGGTGGAGCACGCCACTGGTGGCGATCACGCCCGTCAGAGTCCCGGTCTTCCCGAAGAAACGCCCTTCGGTGTCCGAGCCGGTCAGGCGGCTGCCGAGTGTTCCGACGACTCCGCCCACCGAGAAGGTCCGGCGCCAGGACTCGGCGGCGGGCCGGTCGAGCATGGTGGCCTGCATGTCCACGAGCATCCGCGCGGAGACCCGGTTGTCGTGGGACAACCCGCTGCCGTCGTACAGCTCGAGCCCCCCGGTGTCGACGCCGAGCCCCGACAGCCAGTCGACCATCGCGGCTTCGTTGTCGGCGTAGGTGGAGCCGCCCCACAGCAGCAGCCCGTTGTGGCGGGCCTGGATGTCGGCGAACTCGTTGTGGCTGTAGACGTTGAGCGGGTGGTTCGACACCCAGAGAGGCACCGACAGGCGCTGTGCGACCACGGTCCACCCGCCGGGAGGGGTGAAGCTCGACGAGGTCTGCACGCTACCGACGGAGATCCCCTGCCCGAGGAGCGCGATCTCGAGGACGTCCGCTGCGGCACTCCGGTTGCTGGCCGCGTCGTAGTACCCGAACTGGTAGCCGTCCACGAGGTACTCGCCCTGCACGGTGAGCGTCCCGATGCTCGTCACTCCCGCGTCTGCGATGCGCGCCGCGAGCTGGATGGCGGGAAAGCTGGAGTCCCCGTAGAACTCGGTGGACCAGGTGAAGTCGTGTTCGCCGACGATGGCCATGTCCACCGCCCCCGACGACGCCGATGCGTAGGCGGTCAGAGGCATCCGATGGTCTTCGCCCAGCAGGTCCATCGCGAGGCCGCTGGTGAACAGCTTGGTGTTGGACGCGGGCTTCAGGACGGAGTCGGGGTTGGAGGTGTAGACGACCTGGCCGTTCTCGGCGTCGACCACCATGGCGGTGTGTGTGGCCGAGGTACTCGCGAGGATGGCGTCGATGTCGGCCTCGATCGACGAGAGCGCGGCTGCGTCGAGAGGATCGGCCGGGGGTGGGCTCGACCAGGGGTCGGCATCGGTGTCCGCATCCGTGTCCGCATCGGTGTCGGCATCGGCATCTGCATCGGCGTCGCTGTCGGCATCTGCATCTGCATCGCTGTCCGAATCTGCGTCGGCGTCGGCGTCGGTGTCGGCATCGGCATCGGTATCGGCATCGGCTTCGGGGTCCTGCATGCGGACCTGGGGGCCGTCGAGCGAGCTCTTGCAGCCAGACGCGGCCCAGAGGACGAAGAGGGCGAGAATCAGGGGGCGGAGCAACGGAACGGACATCGACGACCACACAGCGCGAAGAGCGGAACAGCAGACAGCTCCATGTAGCTGGATCTGGTCGGATCCGCGCGGTAACTACGCAGACCACCCGCAACACCGAGGAGCGCGCGATGAAATCCCGTGCCGCAGTCGCCTGGGAGGCCGGAAAGCCTCTCGAGATCGAAGAAATCGACGTCGAAGGCCCCAAGGCCGGAGAGGTTCTCATCCAGATCAAGGCGACGGGCGTGTGTCACACCGATGCCTACACCCTGTCGGGGATCGATCCCGAGGGGATCTTCCCGTCGGTGCTGGGTCACGAGGGCGCGGGCGTCGTGGTCGAGGTGGGCGAAGGCGTGAAGACGCTGTCCGTCGGCGACCACGTGATTCCGCTGTACACGCCGGAGTGCGGGGAGTGCAATTTCTGCACGTCGGGCAAGACCAACCTGTGCCAGTCCATCCGGGCCACCCAGGGCAAGGGGCTGATGCCGGACGGCACCACCCGCTTCTCGAAGGGCGGCAAGAAGCTCTTCCACTACATGGGGACGTCGACGTTCTCCGAGTACACGGTGCTCCCCGAGATCGCCGTCGCGAAGATCCGCAAGGATGCGCCCCTCGAGAAGGTGTGCCTGCTCGGCTGTGGCATCACGACCGGCATCGGTGCGGTCCTCAACACGGCCAAGGTGCAGAAGGGCGACACTGTGGCGATCTTCGGACTGGGCGGCATCGGCCTCGCCTGCATCCAGGGCGCGGTGATGGCGGGTGCGTCGCGCATCATCGCCGTCGACATCAACCCGGGCAAGTTCGAGCTCGCCACGCAGCTCGGCGCCACCGACTGCGTCAATCCGAAGGACACGCCGGACACGCCGATCCAGGAGGTCATCGTCGACATGACCAACGGCGGGGTGGACTACAGCTTCGAGTGCATCGGCAACGTCGAGGTCATGCGAAGCGCCCTCGAGTGCTGCCACAAAGGGTGGGGCGAGTCGGTCATCATCGGGGTCGCGGGCGCTGGCGAGGTCATCCAGACCCGTCCGTTCCAGCTCGTCACCGGTCGCGTCTGGCGCGGCACGGCATTCGGTGGCGTGAAGGGGCGCAGCGAGCTGCCCGGAATGGTCGACCAGGCCATGGCCGGCGAGATTCCCCTCGATCCGTTCATCAGCTTCAACATGGGCCTCGAGAAGATCAACGAGGCCTTCGATCTGATGCACGACGGCAAGGCCATCCGCTCGGTGGTGCACTTCTCATGAGCGCTGTGACCCTCGAAGAGCTCGAGCGACACGGGGCGTTCGGCGGCACACAGCTCGTCTTCGCCCACGACAGCGAGCGCCTCGGCTGTCGCATGCGCTTCTCGGTCTTCCTGCCGCCCCGTCCCGAGCACGCACCCGTGCTGTACTTCCTCTCGGGGCTCACCTGCACCGAGCAGAACGCGACCCAGAAGTCCGGCCTGCAGCGGTGGTGCGCCGAGCACGATCTGATCCTGGTCTGCCCCGACACCTCGCCGCGCGGGGACGACGTGGCGGACAGCGAGGACTGGGATCTGGGGCAGGGGGCGGGGTTCTATCTGACCGCGACCCAAGCTCCCTGGTCGTCGCACTACCGGATGGACCAGTACGTCGTCGAGGAGCTGCCCGGGATCGTCGCCCGCTGGACCGACAACGACGCCCGAAGCGTCACGGGCCACTCGATGGGCGGCATGGGCGCGCTCCGCCTCGCGCTCGCGAATCCCGGCGTGTTCCGTAGCGTCTCCGCGTTCTCGCCCATTCTTCAGCCCCTGGACGTTCCCTGGGGCCACAAGGCGTTCACGGCGTACCTCGGAGAAGACCGGTCCACCTGGGCTGCATTCGACCCTGCGAGCCTGATCGAGGGCGCCGCGGAGCGATTGCCGCTGTTGATCGACCAGGGCGGTGCCGATGGGTTCCTGGAGACCCAGCTGACGTCCGACCGCTTCCTGGCGGCGTGCGAGGCGGCCGACCACCCGGTCACCTACCGGCTGCAGCCCGGCTACGACCACAGCTACTACTTCGTCGCCACGTTCGCTCCGGACCACGTCGCGCACCACGCGGCGGCGCTGCACGGCTGAGATGGCGATTCTCGATGTGGACCTGGTCGCGCCCCACGACCGGGATCGGCTGGGACCGCGGCAGCTGCGGCGTCGTTAGAACATCGCATGCTCGGGAAGACGACGACCGGTGCGCTGGGTGCGATTCTGCTGGTCGTACTGCTGCTTCCGCTGCTCGGGCTGATCGGCAGCTCGGGTCCCGCTGAGACCTGGGCGGCGCTGCAGCTCCCCGAGACCCGCACGGCGTTATGGTTGTCGCTGCGCACCACCCTGGTCGCGATGGTCGTGATCGTCGCGTTCGGGACCCCGCTCGCGTGGCGGTTGTCGCGTGGTGGCCGCGGAACGGGTGTGGTGCTGGCGCTCGTCGAGCTCCCCATCGTGCTCCCGCCGGCAGTCCTGGGCATCGCGCTGCTCCAGACCTTCGGAAGGCAGGGGATGTTCGGGCCGGCGCTCGCTGCAGCGGGCGTACAGCTGCCGTTCTCCACGGCCGCGGTGGTGCTGGCTCAGGTGCTGGTGGGGGCTCCGTTGTTCGTGTCCGCCGGCGTCGCTGCGTTCCGTACGGTGGACGACGACCTGCTCCTGGTGGCCCGGACGCTGGGGGCGAGTCCCGTGCGGGCCTGGGTGTCGGTCGCGGTTCCGGCCGCGCTGCCGGGGCTGATCTCGGGGGCGGCCCTGGCCTGGGCGCGAGGGCTGGGGGAGTTCGGCGCCACGTTGATGTTCGCCGGCAACGCCCGGGGGGTCACGCAGACGCTTCCGCTCCTGATCTACGAGGCGATGGAGTCCGACATGGCGGTCGCGCGGGCCATCTCGGTGGTGATGGTCGGCGTGGCGGTCGCGGTCCTGGCGGGGCTGGCCGCCCTGTCTCGAGGGGGCAGACATTCCCGCTGAGGCCCCCGTGTTGTCGCTGTCGGTGCACCTGGAACGCGCCGACTTCTCCCTGCAGATCGACGCCGAGGTTCCGGTCGGCCCGGTGGCGCTGGTCGGTCCGAACGGGTCGGGGAAGAGCACGCTGCTCCGCATCCTCGCCGGGGGGATTCGCCCGCGGGGGCGCGTAGTCGTGGGCGGGCACGTGTGGTCGGACGCCACGACCTGGGTGCCGCCGGAAGCGCGCCGGGTGGGGTTCCTTCCGCAGAACATCGGGTTGTTCCCGCACCTCAGCGCGCTGAAGAACGTGGCCTATGGCGACGGGAGCGCAGGACGGCTGGACAACGCCCGGTCCTGGTTGGCTCGTCTGGGGGTCGAGTCGCTCTCGGACCGTCGTGCACGGGTCCTGTCGGGGGGCGAGCAGCAGCGGGTGGGGCTGGCGCGCGCCCTGGCGAGTCGTCCGAAGGTCCTGTTGCTGGACGAGCCCCTGGCCTCCCTCGACGTCCGGGTCGGCCACGAGGTCCGGAAGCTGCTCGCCGACGCGTTGCGGATCGACGAGGGCCTGGGGGTCGTTTCGACCCATCATGGAGCGGATCTGCGGGCGTGGGCGCCGCACGTGCTGGTGCTGGAGAAGGGGCGGGTCGTGGCGTCGGGCCCGGTGGACGACGTGCGCGCACATCCGTTCGTCGATGCGCTGCTGTCCTGAAAGGACGGTGAAGGTGCGCTTGTGCTCCCGTCGTGAGAAGGGGCAGGCGGAGGTCGGATGTCGCGATGGATGGGCGTGATGGTGTTGCTCGTGGGTGTTCAGGCGCTCGGATGCGGGCCGCCTCCGGTGTGCGACAGCCGGGACGACTGCGTGGTGGGCTGCAATCGGCCGGGCTGCGAGACGGAGTGCGCGAACCACAGCACCTGCGACCTCGCGTGCGGGGACGCGTGTACGGGCAGCTGCACGTCGGGCTCGGACTGTGTGCTGACCTGCGACGACGACTGCGCGCTGGACTGCGGGAGCGTGTCGACCTGCGATGCGGCCGTGGGCACGGGCTCTTCGGTGGTCTGCGAGGACGCCAGCAGCTGTGTGTTCGCGCTCGGTCCGGACAGCGAGGGCACCTGTCGCCGGGTGGGGTCGTGCGACGTCACCTGCGCGGCGGGCTGTGCGGTCACCTGCGACGACGTGGGGACGTGCGACGTCACCTGCGATGTCGGCGAGCCGGAGAGCTGTCCCGACGGCACGACGGCGTGTGGCGGCTGCGGATAGGCTCTCGGGGGAGGCAGACGTGGTGGATGCGGACGAGCTCGGTCGGTACCGACCGGAAGTGATGGGCCATTGCTACCGGATGCTCGGCAGCGTGGTCGATGCCGAGGACGCAGTGCAGGACACGATGGTGCGGGCCGTTCGGGCACTGGATCGATTCGAGCAGCGAGCCACCTTGAAGACCTGGCTCATCCGGATCGCGACGAACGTCTGTCTGGATGCCTTGAAGCGACGCTCGAAGCATCGTATCCGTCCGATGGTGAAGCCGCCGGGATCGATTGAGGGGCCGTTCGAACCCTCGCCCGCCGAGGACTGGGTGGAGCCCATCCCCGATGCGTGGGTCACGCCCGTGGACGCGAATCCCGAGGCGGTCGCGGCGGCGAGGAGGAACGTGCGGCTGGCCTTCGTGGCCGTGCTGCAGCACCTACCCCCGCGCCAGCGAGCGGCTCTGGTGTTGACCCAGGTGGTGGGGCTGTCGTCGAAGGAGGTCGCGGTCTCCCTGGATACCACGGTCGCGAGCGTGAACAGCGCGCTGCAGCGGGCCCGAAAGCGGGTAGAGACCCTCGACCGCCCGTCGCTTCCGAGCCCCAGCGACGCAGAGGTGGTCGAGCGCTACGCCCGGGCGTTCGAGCAGTTCGATCTCGACGCGTTGTCGGCGCTCCTGGCCGAGGACGTGGCGTTCCAGATGCCGCCGATCCCGCTCTGGGTACAGGGCCGGCGAACCGTCGCGGCGTTTCTGGCTGGTCCGGGCCGGGAGTGCGCGGGCTCGGTGCTGATTCCCGTAGCTGCGAACGGGGGATTCGCATTCGCTCAGTACCGGCACGGAGGCCGCACGCCGTGGGGACTCGTCACGCTGGAGGTCGCGGACGGGCACATCACGGGCATCGACACCTTCCTCGACGTGGATGCGTTGTTTCCGAGGTTCGGGCTGCCATGTGAGTGGATCGGCGAGAAAATCGAAGCTGCACCGATGAGTTTGCGGGGGCCGGCCAGTCCAAGAGGGTGAGTCCGCGTGTTCGCGGGCCGTTCACCACGAGGATCCTGGAGGACCCATGACCACTGAAATCGCGCCGTACATCAACTTCGACGGCCAGGCGAATGCTGCGATCGAACTGTACCAATCCGCACTCGGGGCCGAAGTGCGCGAGCGGATGCGTTGGGCGGACATGCCCGGACAGGAGGTCCCGGACGCCATGAAGGACCGCGTGATGCACGCCTGCATCGCCGTCGGAGAACAGGCGCTGTACGTGAGCGACGTTCCCCCCGACCGCTCGTTGACGGACGGAGACCGCGCGCACGTGATGGTGCAGCTCGACCCCGAGCGTATCGATCAGGTGTTCGCCCAGCTCGCCGAAGGCGGGCAGGTGACGATGCCCCTCGAGAACACGTTCTGGAAGGCTCGCTTCGGCGCGTTGATCGACCGGTTCGGCGTGAAGTGGATGCTCAACGCTCAGCTTCCCGAGTAGCGGGCGGGAGGGCCACTGGGGCCGTCGCCGATCCCTCTCACAGTGCGTCGGGCCAGATGCGGACCTCGTCGGTGTAGCCGTCCGCATCCGTGGCCGTGACCAGCACCGTGTAGTGGTCGTGCCAGGGGTCGAGCACCTCGTGGGAGCCGCGCCAGTCGAGCTCCCACTCCCCGTCGACCCACTCGCTCGGGAACAGCTCGACCCGTTCCACGAAGCATCCGCCATGGGCCTCGTCGTAGAACGTCATCTTGACCGCGGTCACGGGTGCGCCGCCTTCGTCCACGGCGGCATCCAGCTGCCAGTAGCCGCCGTCCCACGAACGCCCTTCGGCCTCTGCGAACACGATGGCGGGCCCCTGGCTCGAGTCCTCGTTCGCAAAGCGGGGGCCGCGTTCATCCCCAGGCAGCCCTGACCCGTCGGCCACGACGCATCCCGACATCCCCACCATCGCCACACACGCCACGAACATCCCGTTGAACCGCATCATCCTTCTCCCTGGAGCGAGTTGCTTTCAAGGGCGTGGACGCAGGGCGTGGCGGTTCAGTCGTCCCGGAATGTCATCTGTGGAGGCGTCAGGGCCGGCCTTCCAGGATGAACACCGCTCCGCGCTTGTCCGTGGAGTCGGGGTAGTTGGAGGTCCGGATGAGCACGTCCGACAACCCGTCGCCGGTCACATCGGCCCCCGTGCCGCCCCACACGTAGTACGGTGCGTCGAACGGGATGCGCCAGGTGGCGTCGTTCAGCGTCTTCACCCCGGTGAACGGGCCCAGCACGATGTACGTGGTCCGGATCTGGAAGGGCTGGGTGACGAGGTCGACGACCAGCACGTCGTCGATGCCGTCGCCGTTGAAGTCCCCGATGGGCTCCACCTGCCAGATGCTCCCGCCCGTGTCGCTCTCGATGCGCGGGCTGGTGGTCACGGCGTCGAGAGCCGGGAGCGGCAGCTCCAGCCCGTAGGCGTGCCCTTCGGCGGAAAGCCCCAGACACCCCGAGGTGCCCGGCGAGGCCGCGCTGGCGCCCGGAGAGCTGGTGAGGAGCTCGACCGTCCCGTCTCCATCGAGGTCTGCGAGCCGCACCTGCGCTCCGAGCCCGGCACAGCGGTGCATTCCCCAGACCCCGTCGCTGGCCTTGTCGAGGTGACGACCCGGCGTGAGGTCGAGGGGCCCGTCGAAGGAGAAGATGGCGCCGTGCTCGTCGATGAAGCCGTCGTCCAGGACGTCGACGTTCACACCGCTGACGAGCAGGGTGTCGTAGCCGTCGTTGTCGGGGTCGGTGCGGTCGACCGCGAAGGCCTCGCCGAACTTGGCGTTGTTGTTGGTCGGTTCGCCGTAGTACGCGCCGTCGACGGGCAGGGTCTGGCTCGTGAGGGGTCCCTCGAGCACCCAGACGTCGCCGCGGTTGCTGGCGTTGCGGCTGGACTGGAGCACGAGGTCGTCGTGGTCGGTGCCGACGAGGTTGCCGCTGGCGAACTGGAACGAGATGCGGCGGTTGTCCGGAGGGAGGATCTCGGCGGTGAAGGTGTCGGCGTTCACCGGGGCGGTCGGGAGCCCGCTGTAGGCGTACACCCGGCCGACGTCGTAGGGGGTGCCGTTCGCGAAGCACCAGTCGGTCGAGACGATGTCCCAGTCGGGGTCGTCGTCGAAGTGGCCGAGCCCCAGCTCGTTGCCGACGCACCGGTCCGCATCGCCCTCGATCCGGGCGGTGATGGTGGACAGATCGACGTCGGCGGTGATGGGCCCGTACACGACGTGGACCTTGCTGTGTGACCGGTCGGTGTAGTCGGGCGAACCGATGACGACGTCCATCGTGCCGTCCCCGTTCAGATCCTGGAGGACCAGCCCGATCCCCGCTTCGTCGTTGGGCTCCGCGCCGATGATCTTGATCAGGGTGTCGTCGACCGAGAGATCGACGGGTGGGCCACCGGGCGGGTCGGTGTCCGTGTCGGCATCGGTGTCGGCATCCGTATCGGAATCCGTGTCGCTGTCGGTGTCGGCATCGGTGTCGCTGTCGGCATCGGTGTCTGCGTCGGTGTCGGTGTCCGAATCCGCATCGGTGTCCGCGTCCGAGTCGCTGTCGGTGTCGGAATCCGTGTCGCTGTCGGTGTCTGCGTCCGTATCGGCATCGGTATCGGCATCGGTGTCGCCCACGTCGATGTCCGTGTCTGTGTCCGTGTCTTCGGGATCCGAGGGCGGATCGGACTCGGTGGGGACGGCGGTCTTGCACGACAGCATCGTGAACAGCACGGAGCAGGCGAGGGACGGAACGAGCGGGAGTCTGGGGACTTCGATGGACATCGGCCACCTCCGACCCGAGCATAGTTCCGCCAGCGGGTGCTCGGGCTTAGGTCCGGACCGGTGCGCTTAGGTTCGTGTTCAGCGCAGGCGGAACCCGAGGGCGAGAAGCCCGGTTGCGAGCGCGTCACAGGCTGTCCGGCCGGTCCAGAGGAGCTGTCGGGCGCCGTCCAGCCAGGACTCGTGCATGTGCATACACATCGTGCCGCACATGTCGGGTCCGCAGCGGGGTGCCGGGCCGTTCAGCCAGGTGGCGAGGGCTTCGGTGGGGTCGGGTGCGAACGGGCCCACCAGCACGAGTCCGGGCGTGTACAGGGCTGCTGCGAGCACGAAGCAGAGGGCTGCGACGCGACGTCCACGTGCGCCAGACACCCCCGCTGCCAGCAGGGTGACGGCGGTTGCCAGCAGTCCGAGGCCCGAGCCCAGGACGTCGCCGGAGATGGAGAGGATCGACCAGAGGAGATCAGGCACGCTTGCCTCCGACGAACACGGCGAGTGCGGCGATGACGAGCCAGCTGCCCCGGGTGAGGATTGCGCGGCCCTGATCCGGGAAGGTTCCGACCTGCCAGGGCTGGAAGTGGCTCGAGAGCTCGACGTCGATGGCCAGCGCAGTCAGGAAGACGAACACGAGTCCGGCGATGACGAGCCAGGTGGTCCGGGAGGTGAGGGAGCGGGGCATGGTTCCTCGAAGGGCGCGGGAGCGGGGGTTCGTCCTTCCAACGAGCCGTGTCCCCGGACCCTTACACGTGAAACCGGAAATCTGTCGGGTGTGGGTGGGGTGTCGGGTGGCGGTCGCGACGGGGTTGGCCTTAGGCCGTCGAACCGTCTGGAGGTCCGATGTCCGCGCCGCCCCTTCCCGAGTCCGTCCTGTCCCTGCTGCAGGAGCGATTCGGCTTCGCCTCGCTGAAGCCCGGCCAGAGCGAGGTGATCGCGCGGTTGCTCGACGGCAGGTCCTCGCTGGCGGTGTTCCCGACCGGCGGGGGGAAGAGCCTGTGCTACCAGCTGCCGGCGCTGCTCTTCGAGGGCGTCACGCTGGTGGTCTCGCCGCTGATCGCGCTGATGAAGGACCAGATCGATGCCCTTCGAGCCCGTGGCGTGGCCGCATCGCGGATCGACAGCAGCTTGAGTGCCGAGGAGTACCGGGCGGTGTGGGACGACCTGTACGCGGGGCACACCAAGCTCCTGTACGTCGCGCCGGAGCGGTTCGGCAACGAGCGGTTCCTCTCGCGTCTGGCGCAGCTCGACATCTCGATGATGGCCATCGACGAAGCGCACTGCATCTCGGAGTGGGGGCACAACTTCCGGCCCGACTACCTCAAGCTCGCGCGGCTGGCGCGGACCCTCGAGGTCGACCGTGTGGTGGCGCTCACGGCCACGGCGACGCCGGCTGTGGCGGCCCAGATCGGCGAAGCGTTCGACATCGCTCCCGACGACCGCATCGTCACGGGCTTCCATCGCGAGAACCTCTTCCTGCGTGCGACCGCTGTGCCGGCACATCGCCGGGACGCCCATCTCGTCGAGCGTCTTCGAGCCCTGCCCCGCGGAAGCACCGTGGTGTACGTCACCTTGCAGCACACCGCGCAACGGGTCGCGGATGTCCTGAAGGGGGAGGGGTTCGACGCCCGGGCGTACCACGCGGGCATGAAGTCCGACGTGCGCGACGAGGTCCAGGAGTGGTTCATGGCGAGCGAAGCGGGGATCGTCGTGGCTACCATCGCGTTCGGGATGGGCATCGACAAGGCCGACATCCGGGCGGTCCTGCACTACAACCTGCCCAAGGCGCTCGAGAACTACGCACAGGAGATCGGTCGGGCCGGGCGGGATGGCGAGCCCAGCACCTGTGAGCTGTTCGCGTGTCGGGAGGACGTCGTGACGCTGCAGAACTTCTCGTTCGGCGACACGCCCACGCCCGAAGCCGTCCGAGGAATGGTCCGCGAGCTGCTGTCCCAGGGAGAGCGCTTCGACGTGTCGCGCTACCAGCTGTCCCGCGACCACGACATCCGCTCGCTCGTCGTGGCCACCCTGTTGACGTATCTCGAGCTCGAAGGCGTGCTCGCGGCCACCTCGCCGTTCTACGCGTCGTACAAGTTCAAGCCGCATCGTGCCAGTCGCGAGATCCTGGCCGACCAATCCCCCGAGCAGGCGGCGTTCCTGGGGCGGGTGCTCTCAGCGTCGAAGAAGGCCCGGACCTGGTTCACGCTCGACATCGAGGAGGCGGCCGCGAAGTCCGGTTCCAATCGGGCCGCTGTGGTCGAGGCCATGGAGCGGCTGGCGAGCAACGGCGACCTCTCGCTGAAGGTCAGCGGGCTCCGTCACGGGTACCGGGTCGTCCAGCGCCCCGAGGATCCGGATGTCCTGGCCGACGACCTGTCCCGCCGGTTCGCCGAAGCCGAGAAGCGCGACCTGGCGAGGATCGAAGGGGTGTTGGGCCTGGCCACGACAACGGAGTGCCTCACCGGACGGCTGCTCGGCTACTTCGGGGAGGAGCTCGGAGCGCCGTGTGGGCATTGCGACCGGTGTGTAGGCGAGCCCGTGGTGCCGCTCCCTCCGGCAGAGCCCGTGGTGTTCAGCGAAGCGGATGCCGCGATCGTCGACTCCGTGCGCAACGAGGGGCACGAGGTGCTGTCTGCTCCGCGCCAGCTGGCCCGATTCCTGTGTGGCCTGCCGAGCCCGGCTGTCGGACGTGCGAAGTTGCGTCGTCATCCGCGCTTCGGGACGTTCCGTTCGACGCCCTTCGATGCTGTGCTGGACTTCGTCGGGTAGCCGATCAGCGGGAGCGCTGCTGGAAGCGCAGGCCGGCCAGAATCTGGTCGACCCGCTCGGACGACAGGGCCCCGATGCGGTCGGTCAGCGAGGTCCTGGCCACCGAGGAGATCTGCGAGACCACCACCACGCTGCGCTTCGGGAGGTCGCCTTCGCCAGCCTCGAGCAGCAGGTTCCCGGGTTCGTCGGCGCGTCGGAGGTTGGTGGTCAGCGCACAGACGACGACGGTGTCGATGCGGCTGAGGTTGAAGACGTCGTCCTGGACGACGACGTGCGGGTGCGGTCGGTCGATGGCGCCGGGTCGGGGGACCGAGAGCCAGTAGAGCTCGCCGCGACGGATCAACGGGGGATCGGAAGTGGGCACGACGGCGATCTATCGCCGTGGGGAGGTTGGCGTCCGCTCGACAGTGATGTTCGCGACCGCGCGTTCGAACGGGCCAGGTCGAGCGCGGTCCGAGCGGGTGCATGGCCTGCGATGGGTGGATACCCGGCGTATGGCGGGCTTCGCCGTGCTGGTGCTGGCCCCGGTCTTCAAAACCGGTCGGGACGCTGCGAGAGCCGCTGTTCGGTGGGTTCGATTCCCATAGTCCGCCGCCATTCACCCGTCCGTTCACGAGGAGGACTTGTTCGCGGGGGACGGACGGGCCGACTACGCCTGCTGCATGACAGACGTGAAGTACGACAGGCACTACCGCGACGACCCAGCCGCGTGCGGCGAGCCATTCAGCGAGTTCGCGGACTTCTGCTCGGCCGCACCTCCCGGTTCGGTGCTGGATCTGGGCTGCGGCCAGGGGCGGGATGCGTTGATGTTCGCGCGAGCGGGCCATCGCGTGGTCGGCGTCGATGTGTCGTCGGTCGGCATCGAACAGATGGTCGCAACCGCTCGCAGCCAGAACCTCGACGTCCAGGGTGTGGTCGAAGACATCCGCACGTACCGCTCCGAACAGACGTTCGACATCGTCATCCTGGACCGCGTCCTCCACATGCTCGACGCGGCTGACCGGCTCCCGATGCTGGCGTCCGCCATGCAGGCGGTGACTCCGGGCGGCCACCTGCTCGTCGCGGAAGGCCCCAAGGGGATGAAGCCGGTACGAGAGGCTCTGGAGAAGGCGGGATGGCGGCTGCCGAAGGCCACCCGAAACCGGGTCATCGCCCGTCGACCATCTGGCTGACCCGATTCCGTTGTTCCGTGGTGTGCGGTCAATCGTCGTCCGGATCCCAGTCCAGCTCGGGCGCGTTGCCGACGGTCCAGATCTGCCGCCCGGTCTTGAGGATCTTGCGACGGATGGGCAGGTCTTCGACGCCTTCTTCTTCGGCCATCGCGCGAAGCTCGGCTTCGTCCTCCTCGCTCCCATCGCAGTAGCCCATGGGAAGTCGTCGACCCGGGATGTCGAGCTGGACCTGCAGCTCTCCCCGGTTCCAGCGATTGAGGGTCTCGGTGCTGTACTTGTGAATCACGGCAGCTCCTGTGGGGCCGGTTCACTATCCCGACATCCGGCGAGCGGTCGGCGAAGCACTGAGGCGCGCTGAGGATTCCGCAACAGTGCTTGCGTTTCCGTTGCGGTCGAACCAGAGTGGCGAATCCCTTTTGGAGGCGATCTTGGGACTTCTCGACACCATCATGAGCCTGTTCGGAATGGCGACCAAAGCGGCGGAGCAAGCCGCCGGAGCGAGCGACGCACCGGAGCCGGCCAGCGCGCCGCCTCCCACCGCCGACGACCCCACCGAAGATGCGGACGACGGAGATGCCACGGGTGACGCGGACGACTGGAACGGCCCGGGCGACTGGGCTCCCGCCGCCTGGCGAACTGGTGACTACACCGCCGAGCAGGCCGAGGACCTGATCTATGAAGACCTCGACGAGGACGACCCCACTCCGCCGTCCTGGCACAGCAAGCGCCACAACCCGACGGACGGCTTCGGCACGCTGCACGTGATCGACCTCGCCACGATCCGGAACGGCGAGGCCCGGCGGCTCTTCGCGGTGTACGGCATCCCGGTGGGCTGGGGCAAGCAGGATGCGGACAAGGAGGAGTTTCAGCAGCGCATCGATACCATCAACGCGGCGATCGAGGACGGGGACGCAGACGACGTGCTGTCGTCCTTCGGCTTCCTCGACGAGGACCACTTCGAGTTCGTCGCGGACCGCGCGGCACCGGGCTACCGCGAAGCGGGGGACATGCAGGAGCGCATCGACGAGGTGATGCGTCAGCAGAAGGCCGAGCTGAACGCCCGGGCTCAGGGCGAGCTCGCGGGGGAGCTGGAGCCGGTCGAGGGCGTGTCGATGGAGCAGTGGGCCCAGGCCCAGGCCAGCCTGGCGAACGGGGGTTCGCTGGACGCCATCCTGCCCGTGCTCGGCATCGACCAGCCGGCCTGGGACCGCGTCAGCGCCGAGTGGAACGCACGCATGTCCCGCGACGCCACGGCCACCATCGCGACGGTCTACGGTCAGGCGTTCAGCAGCGGTGGGGCGGGTCAGTTCGGTGCAGCCGGCGCGAACGCGGCGAACGCGATGCTCGACGAGAGCCGAACCGGCGTGGACGGCGAGGAGCCCTTCTCCTTCGAGAAGTGGGTGGAGATCACCCAGGCACAGAACGCAGGGGTGGCCCAGGGCAAGGACCCCGCCGAGATCCTGTCTGGCTTTGGGATGACGCCCGCCGACTGGGGCGTCGCGAGCGGGTGGTGGAGCCAGAAGTTCGCGGCGGACTCCATGAACCTGATGGCGGAGTTCGACCGCCTGACCGAGAAGTACAAGGCCCAGTACAGCGCGCCGGCGGCGGACGACGATGTCCAGTTCTGACGACGGCCGAAAGCCGACGACGACGAACAGCATCTTCGCGAACGCGCGTCGCACGAAGAAGCACGTGACGCCCGACGGGGGCGCAGCCAACGCGACACTGTCGTGTCAGGGCTGCGGCGCACCGAGGGTCGAGGGCAACCTCACCCTCGTCTGCACGCGCTGCGGCGGCACGCTGGTTCCCCGGTCCGTGAAGGGGTCGACGTGAGCGGCGTCGATCGCTGGCGAGCCTTCCTGGGCAGCGTGAAGAGCCGGCACGCGACCGTGCTGGAGGAGGCGCACGAGGGCTGTCTCGCGCTCTTCGAGCAGTCGGACAGCGACTTCGGCCCGCTGACCTCGGCGTGGACCGCCATGAACATCCGCGCCCAGAACCTGGAGTCGAAGATCGGAGACACCTGGTGCGATCAGGTCGAACCGCTGCTCGAGGCGGAAGGGCACGAGGCCGACGCGCTCCAGGGGTTGGAGGCGGAGGGAATCGCACTGGCTGGCGAGCTGGAGACGCACCGCGAGCACGTCCGCGTCGACCTCTACGCTCGGGCCGCACGACGCCTGCATGCACTCGCACGCGCCGAGCAGGCCTCGGAGGTGGGATGCACCCAGTGTGGCGCACCGATCGAGGTCCCGGACACGTTCGTCTCGCTGAACCTGACCTGTACGCGCTGCGGTGCCGTCAACACGTTCGAGCCCGGAGCGCGGGTGCGGGCGATCGCGTCGACGGTGATTCCGGCCCTGCTCGACGAAGCGACGCTTTCAGAAGCCGATGCGCGCCGTGCAGCGGAAGCCGCGCTGTCGAACGCTCGCGGCGAGCCCGAACAGCTGGTCGACGCCCTGGAGCAGGCCCATCGCGTCTACTGGTCGAAGCGACTCCGGCTGCAGAGCACCTGGGAGAACCGCACGATCGACCTGCAGAAGGAGATCGACATGCGGTTGGCGACGTTCGCGAGTCAGTACCGGTAGCCGACCGTCCGGGCGGGGTACACGTGCCGGGCTCGGGCCCACCCCGAGGTGCCGCGACGAGCCCAGGAAGCAGCATCCAATCGCGCGGATTCGTTCAGCGGTTCTTCGGAGCCCATCGCATCCGGAGACCGACGACCGCAATGGCACCGAGCAGCCACACCCAGGGCGCGCCGTGCATCGCGAGATCGAACCAGTCCATCAGGGCCATGCCGTCGGCACCCCCCGCGACCCAGCGAAGCTTCCCGACCACGTGGGGTTCCGGCGTGAACGGCGCCAGCCCCAACGTCAGCGAGAACACCAGCGGCGGACCCACGAGGGTCAGGGCGTGCGCCATGGTGAGCGACGTGTGGGCGGGGGGCTCGGGGTCGGACATGTGAAGGACCCGCGCGTCAGTCGACCTGGGGGCGACGGTAGTCCGGGTACGGACTCGGCAGGCGACGCATCCGCTGGATGCCCTTCAGCACGTCCCGCCGACTGACCTGACCCACCAGCAGGTCGTCGTCGATGACCGGCAGGCGCCGGTAGTTGTTCTGCAGGAACAGCTGTGCAAGGGCGATGAGGTCGGTCGTGGGCTTCACCGTGCGGACGTTCCGCGTCATGTAGTCGCCGACAGTGCCGGTCGGAGGCTCGTGGCCATTCTGTGCAAACCAGGCCTCGTTCGAGACCAGGCGCAGACAATCCTTCTCGGAGAGGACTCCGACCAGCGGAGAGCCGGAGCCGTTGTGGCCGCTCGCGACGACGGGAGCTCCGGAGAAACTTCGCTTGATCAAGGCATCGATGGCGACAGCGAGGTCGGTCTCCGGCGTGAAGGTGAGCAACGTGGTCGCCATGACATCCTGCGCGGTGAGCAGGTCCATCTGGCCTCCTGTGAAAGTGGTGTGATATGCAATCATAACAGGTGCACGGGTGAGTTTTCGGGTTCTGTGCTTCCGTCGGCAACCGGATCGAGGTACACAAGGGCATGGCCAGGGCACGTCTGGAGTTGGTTCGCGATGGGTCGATCGTGCGGGTGATCCCGCTCGGAGACGAGCCCGTCCATCTGGGGCGAGACATCACCAACGGTGTGGTGCTGCTGGACGACGACGTGTCGGGGCACCATGCCGTGATCGCGCCCACCCAGAGCGGGTTCGAGGTCCGCGATCTGCGCTCGACCAACGGCACCTTCGTGAACGACGCCCGCGTCGATGGATCGCGTGCGATCGAAGACGGCGATGCGCTCCGGCTCGGAGAGGGCGTGGATCTGAGGGTGTGCATCGAGCGGGACGCGGGGAGCGCCACCCTCACGCTCGAAGACGAGACCTCGGGCACGGCCTACATCGTCGACGACGAACGCTTTTCGATCGGCTCCGCAGACGGCGTCAACATCCAGCTTCCCGATGGTCCGGGCCGCGCGGCCGTGCTCACGGTGCACGCCGATGGCGATGTCTGGTTGGGCCTGAACGGCGAGGAACGCCCGCTGGCTGCCGACGAGACCTTCGAGGTCGCGGGGCACACCTTCCGGCTCGTCCCCGTCCAGACCGGCCGTCCGAGCACGGTGTGGGGGTGCCGCCCGGCCAAGTACGGGTATGCGCTTCAGGTCGGCGCAGATGGCTCCACCGGGGTGTACGCCGTGCTCCGCGACACGCGGACCGGCACCGAGCACAGCCTGAAGTCCGAGAACCGCGCCACGCTGCTGTACGTCCTGGCGAAGAAGCTCGAGCAGGACCGCGAGACCGGTCTGCCGGCCACCGAAGCCGGCTGGCACCACGACGAGGATGTACTCGTGGCGATCTGGGGGCGCGCCGGCCTGCGGCAGGCGGGCAGCAACTACAGCGTCTTGCTGCACCGGGTCCGCAAGGAGCTCGAAGAAGCCGGGTTCGACCCGTGGTTCATCGAGAAGAAGCGCGGCGCGGTCCGTCTGCGGCTGGCACGGGTCGAAGTCCGGTAGTCAGACCTCGTCGGGTGCGGCGTGAATCGCGATGGAAGAGCCTCGAGGTCTTCGTGGTGTTGCACCACCGAGCAGTTGGGAGATGCTGTCACCGGGTGTCAGGGATTCGTGACGCCGTTCGCTCTGGAGATGCTGCCACCGGGTGTCAGGGATTCGTGACGCCGTTCGCTCCGGAGATGCTGCCACCGGATGTCAGGGATCTGCGGGTCTCACAGGCCGGGGGCCCAGGCCACGTTCATCCCGACAGGCATGCCGCGTTCCTTGCGGATGTAGCCGAGGAACGGGTTGGTCTCGAGCTCCTGCTGCAGGGTGGTCACCGGCCCGTGCCCGCTGTGGACGCGCAGGTGGCCGGGCAGCTCGAGCAGGCGCCGCAGGCTCTCGACGGCCTGGGCGGGGTTCGACATCGGGAAGTCGGTGCGCCCGATGCTCCCACGGAACAAGGTGTCGCCCACCAGGATGTCCTGACCGTCGTGGTAGCAGACCTGTCCAGGGGTGTGTCCCGGCGTGCCCACGACGTGCAGGGTGGTCTCGCCGAGCTGGACCGTGTCCCCGTGCTCGACCCAGCGATCGATCCGGCCACAGGGACGATCGAGGTGGGGCATGCCGAACATCCGGCCCTGGACGGGCAGGGTGTCGAACAACGGCTTCTCGTCGCGCGGCAGGACCGTGGGGACGTCCCAGACCTCCTGGAGCATCGCCAGCGACCCCGCATGATCGAGGTGGCCGTGCGTCAGCAGGATCATCTGGATGTCCGGAGCGGGGTCGAGCGCACGCAGGCGGTCGCGGAGCTCGGTGGTCTCGCCGGTGTCGACGATGGCGCTCTGCTGGGTGGCTTCGTCGGTGATGAGGTAGGTGTTGACCTGGAAGTTGCCGACGGTGAAGGTCTGGATGTTCATTGCGGGCGCTCGGTGGACTGCATGGCTGCCAGGCGCTGTCGGTCGGCGTCTCCGCGGAGTCGATCCGCTTCGGCCTCGCTCCAGCGGGCGTTTCGGGAGGACAGGAAGCGGGCCAGCCACTGCTGGTCGGCGGGGGGATGCCCTCCGACGGGCACGTAGCGCGGGCCTGAAGGGGTCTCCAGCACGAGCTCGTCTCCCCGGTCGGGGTCGTCGGGGTGGAAGTCCTGCAGCTCGACCCCGCGGATGTCGTTCCAGTCGAGGGTGAGGGACTTGTCACCCCGAGCGATGGTGAGGGCTGCCTGCCGGACGACGAGGGTGGTGCGCTCCCCGAGGCTGCTCTTCACGACGAGCCGAGCCTCGTGCATCGAGCTCCGGGTGGCGAAGGACAGCGGTGGGTCGAGTGCCGCGCCGGGCGACTCGGGGTCGGCGACCTCGTGTTCGCCAGCCTTCGCTCGGGCTGCGTCGTCCAGGTGCTGGGCGTTCACCGCTTCGGTGAGCAGGGTGCGCGCCTCCTCGACACCCGAGCGGTAGGCGAAGAACGCCATGATCCAGGCGATGCCGAGCAGCAGCATCCCGTGGACCAGGGTGAAGACCAGCACGAACGGGTGCATCGCCAGCTTGGCCTCGACCAGGGTCCCGCCGGCCGCCGCGCGGATCGAGCCCTTCACGGTGGGTCGCCAGCTGTTCTTGCCCTTTCGGCCCCGGTTGATTCTCAGGGAGAAGCCGTCCTCGGCGACGGAGCCCGAGAACCGCGGATGCAGCTCGAGGTTCTCGGCGACGACGTTCGGGGGATCCGGCGACCAGAAGGCGTGGACTGCGCCGTTGAACGTCTGCTGGAGGGACGGCTTCCCGGACCCGTCGCTCACGGAGACCCTCTGGTGATGGTGAGCACCTGGTCGAGGGCGACGTCGTCCAGGAGGTCCTCGGTGCCGTCGGGCCAGACCACCCGGACCCGCGCGATCGGCCCGCTGTGACCGCCCAGTCCGAAGTAGGCGATGGCGGGGGCGGCCGCACCGAAGTGACCGTTGAGGTGGATGTCGCGGCGGATGGGCGGATCGGAGAGGGTGGGGAAGACCCACACGCTGGCCCCGATGGCGTGGGCGTTGGTGAAGCCCGGTTGCTGCAGCTGGACGTGCAGCCACGCCTGGTCTTCGATGCCGCTGGCCTCGAACAGCCGCAGGGGCTCTTCGCTGTGGACGCTCAGGACGTCGAGATCCCCGTCTCCGTCGTGGTCGAAGGGGATGAGCGTGCGACCCTGGCCGGAGCGCGCGAGGCCGCTCTCGCAGGCGACATCGGTGAACATCGCGGCTCCGTCGTTGTCCCACAACCGGGTGAACTGCCCGTCGAACTGGGCGTTCGGGAAGCCGTTCTCGGCGGCCAGATCGAGGTCGCCGTCGTTGTCGTGGTCGAACATGACGGCGCCCCACGACCAGTCGCCGTCACGCACCCCGTTGTCGGTGGCGTCCGTGAAGGTGAGGTCGCCGTCGTTGAGGTACAGGCGGTTGCCGAGGCATCCCCAGCCAGCCGGGCAGGGGAACGAGTCGTCGTCGATCGCGGTGACGAACCAGTCCAGGTCCCCGTCCCCGTCGAGGTCGCCCACGGCGCTTCCCATGCCGTTCTCGTCGGTTCCGACCCCGGCGGAGTCGGTGATCTCGACGAAGGACAGGGCGCCGTCGTTGCGCCAGAGGCTGCTGCGCACCCAGTCGGCGGCGACGGCCACATCGAGATCGCCGTCGTCGTCGAAGTCGGCCCAGGTGCTGGTGTAGGACGCATCGCCGGTCAGGTCGAGCGCGGAAGAAGGGGTGAAGAAGCCGAACCCGTCGTTGAGGAACAGCTGATCGCGGTCGCTGGGGTCGGTCGCGAGAAGGGGCTCCCAGGCCGTGACGTGCACGTCGAGATCGCCGTCTCCATCGACGTCTGCGACGGACGCGTTGTAGGACAGCTGACAGATGCCGGTGGGGGGTTCGTGGTCGAGCCCGCGCTCCACGCTGCGGTCTTCGTAGAACGTGCCCTGGTTGAGGTAGAAGCGGTTGGGGCCGAGACCCGTGCTGACGATGTACAGGTCCAGATCCACGTCGCCATCGGCGTCGAACAGCACGGCTCCACCCGAGGCGCCGCTTCCGGTCAGGCCCCAGGCGGCTGCGGACTCGGTGTAGGTGCCGTCGCCGTTCGAGAGGAACAGCTGGTCGGGCAGGTAGACGCGCGGGTAGACGATGTCGAGGTCGCCGTCCCCATCGACGTCTCCGACCGCGGCGGGTCCGGCGAGCATCTCGGCACCACAGGAGTACGGCGGGGTGCCCTGGAGCTGGTCGAGGCCGAGCTGGGGGGCGATGTCTTCGTAGACCACCGTGCCCGACGGTGCGGCCGTGTCGTCGCAGTCCTCGGAGCAGAGGAGCCCGTCGCCATCGTCATCGAACAGGTCGGGCGTGGTGTCGTCGCAGTCGTCGTCGATCCCGTTGTCGCACACCTCGGGTACGACCGGATTGACGGCAGGCTGGGTGTCGTCGCAGTCATCACCCGTGGCGGCCAGGCCGACCGACGTACAGGTGAAGTCGGTGCTGGTCGTGAGCGTGGAGCCACCCGAACCGTCGAAGTCCAGGTCTTCGTAGCAGTCCTCGAATCCGTCGCAGTCCGCATCGATCCCATCGGCGGGCACCTCGACGGCTGCGGGGGACACCGCGGGGTCGGTATCGTCGCAGTCTCCCGCGACCTCGACCTGCATCGAGCCCGGTGTACACGTCTCGATCGCAGTAGTGTCGTCTCCGAAGCCATCTCCGTCGGCGTCGGTGTACAGCAACTGGGTGTCGGTGGCGTCTTCATCGACCTCGCCATCGCAGTCCTGATCGACGCCATCGCATCGCTCGACGGCACCGGGGAACACGCCGGGCAGGGTGTCGTCGCAGTCGCCCGGCACCGCAACCCAGCCTTCGGGTGGGGTGCAGGTGAGCAGGGGAACCCGTGGATCGCCGAAGCCATCGGCATCGCGGTCGAGGAACACCCGCTCTCCGAGGCCCTCGTCGGCCACGCCGTCACAGTCGTTGTCGACGCCGTCGCAGACCTCGGGCTCTGGAACGCATACAGGCGCGTCCGGGGCCGGTTCGGGACACCCCGCGAGGAGCAGGGCGGCCACCAGCACACGGACGGGCGACCACTCTGAGAGTCGGGATCTGGACAGGGGGGGCGTCATGCCCTCTGGTCATACCCGGACGTATTCGAATTCGACAGGGTTTCCGTCGATTCCGCGGCGGGGTGCCGAGATCCAGTTGGCCATCTTGCCCGGCTCGTACACGGGCTTCATGAGGCTCGCGACGTAGTCCCGCTCTTCGGTGGTGGGCAGCCAGTTGTCGCGGTTGGCCTCGAACTCCTCTTCGGTGATGGGGTTGCCATCGGGGTCGAAGTGGGCGTCGGCGTAGATCCCCTGGCGACGGTGGAACCGCGTGGATGGCAGGGTGATCCGGTAGTCGTAGTCGGCCTTGGCCAGCGCCCGGTTCCACTTCTTGAGCACGTTCTCGCAGTCGGCGACGTACTCCGAGCGGAGCACCTCGTTCATCGCGTTGCGCATGGGAACGTCCTGCTCGACGAGCTTGCCCTTCTCGTAGACGGTCATCTTCACGACCTGGTCGAGGGCGGTGTGGTCGTCGTAGCGGCGCTGCTCCTGCCAGCGACCCTTGAGTCCGGCCGCGAAGAAGTCCGCCGCGTTGCTGGAGATCTCGGACCCGAACAGGTCGAGGCTGTAGCTGTACCAATGGTTGACGTACTTCTGGACGGTCTCGAGCCGGATGCCACCGAGGGTACGCGGGTCGCCGTTCGGGGACTGCTTGGCGAGCTCTGCAGACCGGAGCAGCACGCGCTCCACGCCGGTCTGGCCGACGAAGAGGTGATGGGCTTCTTCGGTGAGCATGAACCGGCAGGTGCGGGCGAGGGGGTCGAAGCCGGACTCTGCCAGAGCGCCGAGCTGGAACTTGCCGTCGCGGTCGGTGAACGTGGTGAAGCAGAAGAAGGTGAGCCAGTCCGGGCATTCCTGGTTGAACGCATCCAGGATGCGGGGCTTGTCGACGTCGCCGGAGCGCCGCGCCAGGAGCTCCTCGGCCTCTTCGCGCCCGTCGCGGCCGAAGTATCCGTGGAGCAGGTAGACCATCGCCCACAGGTGGCGTCCCTCTTCGACGTTGACCTGGAACAGGTTGCGCAGGTCGTACAGCGAGGGTGCGGTGGTACCGAGGTAGCGCTGCTGCTCGACGGATGCGGGCTCGGTGTCGGCCTGGGTGACGATGATGCGCTGGAGCATGTTGCGGTACTCGCCCGGAACAGTCTGCCAGGCGTCTTCGTCGGCGTGCTGGCCGAAGCCGACCTTGCGGTTCTCCTCGCGGTCCGACAGGAAGATCCCCCAGCGGTACTCGGGCATCTTGACGTAGCCGAAGTTGGCCCAGCCGCCCTTGTCGACGCTCACGGCGGTCCGCAGGTAGACATCCTTGGCCTGCCAGCCCTCCGGCCCCATGTCCATCCACCAGTCGAGGAACGCCGGTTGCCATTTCTCGAGCGCCCGTTGGAGTCGACGGTCGCTCGAAAGATCGACGTTGTTCGGGATCCTCTCGGTGTAATCGATGCTCATGGGTACTCCGGTGTCAGACGATCTGTCGTAACGGAGGTCTGGCGCGATTTCAGCGGGCGACGACGGAATTTTCCCCGTGCTGACGGGCCTGCAGCGATGCGCTGCGCCGAAATCGACGCGTACTCAGGTGCGTCGCCAGTCGAACTTCGGCCGGGTGGGGTGGCCGTACAGGGTCAGCGCACCTTCGTCGCCCACGGCGTTGGGACGCTGGAAGATCCAGTTCTGCCAGGCCGAGAGTCGGCCGAAGATCTTGGAATCGCAGGTCTCGCGGCCCACGAAGCGGAGGTTCTGTTCCATGCCGGTCAGAGCGTCGGGCGACAGGCTCACCCGCTCTTCGACGGCGATCCGGATCTCGTCTTCCCAGTCGATGTCGTCCGGAGCGAGGGTGACGATGCCGAGATCGAAGGCATCGGGCGCATCCACGGGACCGCCGGAGCTCAAGGCGGCGTCGACAGCCTCGGGGCTGCCCACGAACCGGGCCTGCAGGCGCGACAGCCCGGTGGACATCGGGAAGCGGCCACCGCTGGCGTCGGTGACCTGGACGGTGACCTCGCCTTCTTCGTCTTCGAGCATGTAGCTGCGGTCGGCGGCCAGGGTGAGCTCGAACAGGCTTCCCACGAAGCAGGTGCCCTCGTCGATGATCGCGAAGATGGACTTGGCGGTGTTGTCGACCCGACGGAGCACCCGGGCCTGGAACAGCTGGATCTCCTTCGCGAGCCAGTCTCCCTGCTCGACGAGCGTGTGCAGGGCGGCGTCGTGCTCCAGGATGCGCGCGGCTTCGCCGGAGGTCTTCAGCAGCACGAGCCCGGTGGTGTCGTGGCTGAAGCGCAGGTGGAGCAGAGCGTCGTCGAGCTCGCGCCAGGCCTGCAGGGCCCAGGTGTGTGCGCCGGCCTCGCGGAGCGCCTCGGACGTGGTGGGGGCCGCGCTGTCGGGGGCTTTGACGGTCAGCGTCGCAACGCGCCCGTCTTCACCGTGCTCGACGGTGACCCAGCTGTAGGGCCGGGTGATGTCGTGCAGCGTGACGCCGGCCCCTTCGCGGACCGTGGCTTCGGCGGCGAGCTCGCTCGCGACCTTCTTCACACCGTCCTCCCACTTGGAGCGGGGGAATGCGCCGTCGATGATGCCGGTCTTGAGTGCATCGCGCGACCGGAACCCCTCGGCCTTCGTACAGAACACGTCGGCGACGTCCCGACGCACTCCGCGCTTGTCGACCAGCCGCGTCAGCCCACCCGTTCCCGGCAGGACGCCCAGCAACGGGACCTCGGGAAGCGAGACGACACTGCTGCCGTCGTCGATCAGGAGGATGCGGTCGGCCGCGAGGGCGAGCTCGTAGCCACCGCCGGCTGCCGTGCCATTGCAGGCCGCCACGAACCGCAGCCCGGTGTTCTGGCTGGCGTCCTCGATCCCGCAGCGGGTCTCGTTGGTGTAGCGGCAGAAGTTGACCTTGAACCCGTGGGTGGAAGTGGCCAGCATCTTGATGTTGGCGCCTGCACAGAAGATGCGGTCCTGGGCGCTCGTGAGGACCACCGAGCGGACCTCGGGGTGCTCGAACCGCAGGCGCTCGATGGCGTCGGCGAGCTCGATGTCGACGCCGAGGTCGTAGCTGTTCTGCTTGAGCTCGTAGTCGTCGGGCCGCAGGCCGTTGCCTTCCTGGATGTCCATCGCGAGCGTCGCGGTGGGGCCGTCGATCGTCAGGGACCAGTGGCGATACCGGTCTGGATGGGTCGAAAAGCTCTCGACGTTCGTGATCTTCGGCTGGCTCGCCATGAGGGGACCCCTTTGCTGGTTCGGTCGGAGGCCCCCACTAACATGTGGCCCGGTGGTACTCTCCCGCCGAGCACGGCGCTCCCCCGGGAACGCCCGCACCTGTACGAGGAGTTCGATGTTCCGCAGATTCCTGGTTCTACCGCTCATGATGGGATTGATCGGCACTGGCCTCGTCTTCACGACCGCCTGTGGTGGCGACGCCGGGGACGACAAGCCGTCCCGGAAGGAGCGGCGGAAGGCCATGAAGGCCAAGAAGGCCGATGTGGGCGGCGAAGAGCGACCGCCTGCGAAGATGCCGCGTCCGCCGTTCCTCTCCCTCGGCGAGACCGACAAGACCGCGATGCAGATCCTCGACAAGGGCACGGATCGCACGCTGGCGACGGCTCCTCAGCGGGGTCCGTTCGGCGACACGGAGTCCACGACCGTGCTGTACCTCGAGCCGGTCGAGACGCTGGAGACGCCCGGCGTGGGCGGCGTCGTGGTGAGCGGTTCCACGGCGGTGGAGCTCCCATTCGACAACGACACCCCGCTCGCCGAGGGGAATCCCGTCGATGTCGTCTGGGCGAGTGGCGAGCACGGCTGGCAGCTCATCGTGCTGCTCCAGCGAGCACAGGAGGACGGCGCCGTCCAGGAGAACCAGGCATTCTACTGGGACGGCACGACCTACCTCCGCGACACCCTGGCCGAGAAGCGGATCCGCGCGATGAGCTCGCCGTCGACCATCCGTCAGACGCTGCAGTAGCGGATCCGCTCTAGCTAGAAGACGGTGCTCGTGAAGCTGTAGGGGTACGAGCACATCCCCGCGGGCGTGCCCCACAGGTGCACGCGCAACCAGACCTCCTGCGTCGCGCCGGTGTTGTTGAACCAGGTCGTGAACTCGTCGTCCGACGTGGATGCGCCCGTGTCGAGGGAGTTCCCCGAGCCGTCGAGGAGCTGGGTGTCGATGTCCGAGATCTCGTCGGTGAAGGTGGTCAGGACGTCGAGCGTCTCGCCGGGGGCGACCTGTCCGACGAACCAGACGTCTTCGTCGTCGGTGGCGCCATCCAGGAGGCCGGACCCGTTGGCCGCTTGCGTGGGGTTGTCGCCCTGGAGGTCGTCGGGTTCGTGTGCGTCGTCGGTCCCGTCGCAATCCAGCCGGACCAGATCGAGGGAGTAGGGGACGCAGCCCAGCACGGGTGCTGGAGCGAGGATTCCCGCGACCACGTCGATGTCGCTGCCGGTGAAGTTCGCCGAGTGCACGACCAGCCGGCCGTTCGACGAGAAGGTGTCCGAGTCGAGGGAGGAGCCGATGTCGCTGAACAGCTCGAGATCGAAGTCCCCGTTGGCGTCGTCGTACTCGGCGATGACGAACAGCTCCTCGAGCGGCCCGATCGACAGCGCGTGGTAGTCGGCGTCGGCGGCCGTGTAGTTGCCGGGCCCGCTCGGGACGGCGTCCGAGAACAGATCGTCGTCCTCGTTGCCGTCGGGGGCGCAGGAGGGCGTGGCGTCCTGGATGGTCAGCTCGTAGTCGCTGCAGATCCCGTCCGCGACGGTCACCGATGCGTAGAAGGTCTGGTCCGAGCCCAGCTGGTTGACGACGCTCGACGGGTTGCCGGAGTCGACGACCTGTCCGCTGCCGTCGCGGATCTCGAGATCGAGATCGACGGTGGGGTCGATGTTTCCGAGGGAGACCTCGGCGACCGAGGTGGCGGGGACGTCGATGGCGAACCAGTCGGGATCCCCTTCCTGGACCGCGAGGGAGGTGGTGCCGTAGGCGATGGCAGCCGACGTCACGAGGGTGTCGTTCTCCTCGAACGTGTCCTCGTCGCACACCACCGGAGTCAGGTCGACCGCGAGATCGTAGGACGGGCAGAAGTCGTCGGACGAGAAGACGTCGATCTCGAGCCACACCGTCTGTGTCGTCGCGTTCCCGTTGTACCAGAGCACGTTCTCGACGGGGTCGGACAGGAGCGACGAGTCGAGGGAGGTGCCCCCGGCGTCCCGCACGTACAGGTCGAGGTCGGCGGTGCCGTCGATGAAGATCGTGGCGTCCATCTGGGTGTTCGGAGGGACGTCGACGGCGAACCAGTCCTCGTCGAACACGACCAGGTCCGTCGCGCTCGTCACGCCCGTGGCTGCGGTGGCCTGGGTCTGGTTGGGGTCGTACGGGTCCTCGCAGTCCACGGCCATGGTGAAGCTGGACAGGTCGTACTCCGGGCACGTGCTCGAGCCGAAGTCACGGACCACCTGCGCGAACACGGTGATCGGTGCTGGATCGGGGTTGTAGACCTGAGCGATCTCGGGGGAGGTGCCGGACAGGCCGTTCGCGATCTCGGACCCGGTACCGTCGATGATGAACAGGTCCAGATCGTTGGACGGGTCGAAGTCGATCTGCACCTCGAGCATCTCGCCGGATGGCACGGTCATCTCGAACCAGTCCTCCGAGCTGACGTACAGCGAGGTGGCGTTCGTGACGCCAGTGGTGGCGTCAGCCTGCGTGTCGTTGGGCTCGAACGCGTCGCCACAGGCCGAGATCGACGAGGTGAAGTCGTACGTTCCGGACAGCGGCGTCGCACCGCTCCACAGGTAGGCGTGGAACACGACCACCTGGCTCGAGCCGGTGTTGTTGGTCCAGGTGAGCTCTTCGGTGTCGGTCGTGCTGGCCAGCCCGTCGAGCTGATTCCCCAGCTCGTCGTACAGGAAGGTGTCCACGTCTCCGGCGGCGGTGTAGTCGGTCATCGTGACCGTGAGGGTCATGCCGTCGGGCACCGTGATCGCCCAGTAGTCGTCGAGGTCCTGGCACACCACGAGGTCGAAGCCGTCGACGGCCGGGATCGCATCGGCGAGCTCGTCGTTGGGCTCGTCGGGGTCGTCCGGGCACACGAATCCGGTGTCCGTGTCCGTGTCGGTATCGGTGTCTGCGTCCGCATCTGCGTCGGTATCGGAGTCCGCATCTGCGTCGGCATCCGTGTCGGTATCGGAGTCCGCATCTGCGTCGGTGTCCGTGTCCGCATCTGCGTCCGTATCGGAGTCCGCATCTGCGTCCGAGTCCGTGTCGGTATCGGAGTCCGCATCTGCGTCGGTATCGGAGTCCGCATCTGCGTCGGCATCCGTGTCCGCGTCCGTGTCGGCATCGGTGTCCGCGTCCGTGTCGGCATCCGTGTCCGCGTCCGTATCGGAGTCGGTGTCCGCCTCCTGAGGGTCCGGACGGCTGTCCAGCCTCAAGCAGCCGACGAGGATGAGGAGCAAGGGCGACATGTTGACCTCCGCGTCGTCAGTATCGGGTTGTCCGACGGCGTCCGCAATGCGCAACGCACCGCAACACGGCGCAACGTCGATGGCTACGGGCTGGTGGTCACCGAGAGCGAGTACGGGGTCGCGCACGTCGTGAACTGGGAATCCGTGACCTGCAGCAACACGGGCATGGGAGACGGGCCGTCGTTCGTCCACGAGACGGTCTCTTCGTCGGCCGTGGTGCTGCTCGTGTCGTAGATGAAGCCCGTGGGGTCGGTGAGCTCGAGATCGAGGTCCGCGATGCCATCCCGGAAGGTGATGGTGGCCTCCAGGGTCTGGCCGGGCTCGACCATGCCGAGATCGAACCAGTCCTCGGTGTTGCCGGCCAGGTGGAGCTCGGCGAGGTCGGGGGCGGGCACGCCGGAGATGTCGATCGCCGACGACCGCATGTCGTTCGGCTCGAGGGGATCCTCGGCCAGGCAGTCCACCGTGAGGATCTCGAGGTCGTAGGGGACGCACGCAGCAGGGGTGTCTGCCTGGGAGGCGCGGATCCGCCAGGTGGCCGTGCTCCCGCTCCAGTTGATCTCGTCGAGGCGGTACGGCGGTCCGTTGTCCTCTGCGAGCTCGTCGCCCTGTAGATCGAAGAGGGTCAACCGCAGATCTCCCCAGGCTTCCCACTCGACGTCGCCCAGCACCACCAGCCGATGGCCGTCCTCCACGGGGAGGATGTGGTGGTCTTCGTTCGCGACTGCGAGGGTGAACGAGCCCGTCTGCGCCGTGACAGCAGCACTCGGATCGTCGTCCGGCTCGTGTGCGTCGGGGGAACAGTCGGGAGTGATGTCTTCGATGGAGAGGGTGTAGGCGCCACACGTCCCGTCCACCGTGTACACGACGGGCACGAGGCTCTGGGGAACGACGCCCGAAGCCAGGTGGGAGACCGGCTCGTCACCGACGGCCGAGACCAGGAGATCTCCGTTGCCGTCGCGGAGCTCCAGGGCCAGCTGTAGATCGGGGTCGGCATCGATGGAGAACGCGACCATCGACCCCGGATCGATCTCGGTCACGTAGTGGTCGACGTCGTACAGCACACCCGCAGCCGTGAAGGTGTCGATGCTGGCGGGGCTGTCTTCGATGGGCGTCGCGGTCGGAAGGGTGTCGTTCATGCCTTCGAGCGGGTCGTCGGGGCAGGTGACCGGCACCTGGTCGACGCTGATGTCGTAGGGGAAGCACGATGCGGGGTTGCCCACCCACGGGAAGACGACGACGTACAGCTCGCGCGGGGGCCCGACGTTCATCCACTGGATGTCCTCGGAGCCCCCGATTCCCGGCGTGACGGCGGTGGAGCTCGCGAGCACCGTGCCGTCAGGCTCGACGATCTCGAGGTCGAGGTCTCCGAAGCCCGCATCGCTCACCGTGACGGAGAGCAGGCTGTCGGCCTGGACATCGACCCGGTAGATGTCGAGCTCGCCCGCGGTGAAGTAGCGGTCGTCCAGGTCTTGAGAGAGCGGCGTCGCCTCGGCCAGGGTGTCGTTGGGCTCGTCGATCGAGAACGGGCAGGAGGACCGGGCGAGGGACCAGTCGTAGACGTTGGACGGGCTCACGAACGCACCGAGGGGCCGCAGCCGCATCTCGATCGTCACATCCTGTGCTGTGGCGCCGTTCTGCCAGGTCAGGACCTCGACGTCCGTTCCGGAGAAGGAGCTGGTCTGCTCGTTCCCGGCCTCGTCGTACAGGTACAGATCGATGTCGCCGTCGACGATCGAGAATCCGGCCGTGAACTCCAGGGTCTCGAACGGTTCGGCCGAGACGCGCCAGAAGTCCGGTCGGTCGATGCACACGACGAGACCCGTGCCGCCCTCGGAGGGCAGCGAATCGTCGAACGTGTCGTTGGGCTCGTCGGGATCGTCCAGACACGCGGCGCCGGTGTCCGTATCCGTGTCTGTGTCGCTATCCGCGTCGCTGTCGGCGTCGGCGTCCGCATCGGTATCGATGTCGGTATCCGAGTCAGCATCGGCGTCGCTGTCGGTGTCCGCGTCGCTGTCTGTGTCCGCGTCGGCTTCGCCGGGGCCCGTACCGGTCTCCAGTGGCGGGGCCGACTGCCCACGACACCCGAAGATCAACACAAGACCAAACAGAACAATCCGCATCTCCGTGAGGATACCGCACGGAGATGCCGGACGCCTACTGGACGACTACTGAATCGTCGACGTGAACTCGTAGGCGTTGTTGCAGAGGCCCGTCCACATGTCGACCTGGAGCACGACATCGACCGGGCCGCCAGTGGTGTTGGTCCACTCGACGATCTCGACGTCGTCGGAGCTGAGTGCGAGGTCGAGCTGAGCGCCCGACGTCGCGTCGTACAGGTAGGTGTCGAGGTCGCCCGCGTCGGAGTCGTGGGTGAGGGTGGCGGTGATGGTCTCGCCGTCCTGGACCGTGCCGAGCAGGTAGTAGTCGTCGTCGACGTCGTTCGCGACGGCGTCGGTGGCCTCGGTGATGCCCGTGGTGGGGGTCATCAGGGTGTCGTTCGGCTCGTAGGGATCGGCGATCGTGCACTCGAGCGACTGGAACGTGATGTCGAAGGGCACGCACTCGAGCGGGTTGGAGGCCGCTTCGATCCCGGCGGTCCAGGTGGCGTCGACCCCCGTGGCGTTGATGAACTCGAGCACGTAGTCCGGGCCGCCCGTGGTCTCGGCGAGCGCGTTGCCCGCGCCGTCGTACAGGGTGAGGGACAGGTCTCCGAACGCGATGGGGGCGTCTGCCGTGACGCGGGCGATGTCGCCATCCGCCACGTCGAAGGTGTAGTAGTCGGCATCGAGTGCGGTGACGTTGTAGCTGCCGTCCACTGCAGGAACGGCTTCGACGAGCACGTCGTTGTCTTCGTCGTCGTCCGGCGTGCAGTCGGGGGTGACGTCTGCGATGGTCAGCTCGTAGTCGGCGCAGGTGCCGTCGATGGCCTCGACCTGCAGGTACACCGAGGTGTCGGGCCCGGGGTTGGCGTAGACGATGGGGTTGCCTTCGCCGAGGACCTGAGCGCTGCCGTCGACCAGGGTGAGCTCGATGTCGGCGAGGGTGTCGTCGAACACGATGCCCAGCTCGACCGCCACACCCTCGCCGATGTCGACCGCGAACCAGTCGTCGTCCCCCACGGCGGTGTGGAGCGGGTAGGTGCCCGGCGGAATCGAGACCGAGCTCACCAGGTTGTCGTTGTCTTCGAAGCCGTCCTCGTTGCACACGATGAAGGTGGCGGTCGACGCGAAGTCGTAGTCGATGCACACGCTTCCGCCGCCGTTGGTCACGCGCGCGTACACCTCTGTGTCGGTGTTCGTGCCGTTGAACCAGGAGGCGTTGACCTGATCGGTGCCCTGCACGCCCGTGTCGAGCACGTTGCCGGCCGCGTCTTCGATGGTGAGGCCGACCGTGCCGTCCGTCTGGGCGTAGAGGACGTCGATCACCAGGTTCTCGGAGGCCGCGACGGGAATCGTGAACACGTCGTCGTCGCCTGCGTTGGCCGTGAGCCCCACCTGGTTGACCACGCCCGTGGTGGGTGCGGCGATGGTGTCGTTCGGCTCGAGGGCGTCTTCGCAGACGAAGGTGTCGACGTCGAGGTCGTAGGACTCGAACGGGCCGGGTGCTCCGGACCACAGGTAGGCCTGGAACACCACCGTGGTGTCGGCGCCCGTGGTGTTCTCCCAGAACTTGAACTCGGTGTCGGTCACCGTGAACCCGTCGTCGAGGATCGCGCCCTGGTTGTCGTACAGGATGCTGTCGATGTCGCCCGTGCCGCTGTAGTCGGTCATCGTGATCTCGACGATCTGGCCGTCCGGAACGTCGACCGACCAGTAGTCGTCGCTCACCAGGCACACGATCAGGTCGACATCGCCCGTGGACGCGATGGCGGTCGTGATGTCGTCGTTCGGTTCCTGCGCGTCGTCGTTGCAGATGAACTGGCCGGTGCCGCCGCCCCCGGAGCCGGGCGTGATGCCGCTGTCGGTGTCGGTGTCGGTGTCGGTATCGGTGTCCGCGTCCGTGTCGGCATCCGTGTCGGCATCGGAATCCGCGTCGGAGTCCGAGTCCGTGTCGGAGTCGGTGTCGGCATCGGAGTCCGAGTCGGTGTCGGTGTCGGCGTCGCCATCCTCGGTGTCGGAGTCGCCCTTTGGGCAGCCTGCGAGGACGAGGGGCAGGAGCACGGCGAGAACGCCGGATGGACGGGCGACAATCGAGAGCGCGGAGCGCAGGCGCATGGGAACCTCCAGCAACGCCGCACGGTATCACGCAGCTGCGTCGGCCGCTGTACTCGATTCGACCCGTGACCAGGCCCACCAGCACGGCAGGATCGGAGCCCAGGACGCGAAAAGGCCCGCCGCGCTCCAGTGGAGCGGGCGGGCCGATGCGTCAGACGTCGAAGCGTCGACTACGTCGAACTACGGAACGGCGACACTCCACCCGAAGGTGTAGGGAATGGCGCAGGCGTTCGTCGGCGTGCTGAACCGGTGAACACGGAGGAACACGTCAACGGGAGCGCCCGTGTCGTTGGTCCAATCGACTTCTTCATCGTCGCTGGTGGAGCCGCCGCTGTCGAGCACACCGCCCGCATCGAGAAGCTGAATGTCGATGTCTTCCACGTCGTCGATGAACTCCACGAGCGCTTCGATCGTCTCACCGTCGTTCACCGTGCCCAGCGCCCAGAAGTCCTCGTTGTCGGTCGCGCCGTCGAGGTAGGCCTCGTTGGCGATCATGCCGGCCGGCGTGGCGGCGGTGGCGACGTCGTCATTCGGCTCGAAGGCGTCCTCTTCGCCGCAGTCGTACGTTTCGAATGCGATGTCGTAAGGAAGGCAGACGCCCGTGGAGGTGGCGGTGACGGCAACGACCCAATCCGCGGCTGCGCCGGATGCGTTGATCTCGAACACGGTCTCGCCCGTGTCGATCGACGTACCCGTGCCGTCGAACAGCTCGAGGTCGGCATCACCGAAGACATCATCGAAGTCGATGGATGCCACGAGGCGAGCATTGTCGGCGACCGAGATGCTGTAGTAGTCGGGGTCGGTGTCGCTCGCGTTGTAGGACCCATCCGCAGCTGCGGAGGCACCCACGATGTCGTCGTTCGGCTCGTTGGCGTCGGCGTTGCAGGCCGGGGTCACGTCCACGATCTCGATCTGGTAGTCACCGCAGACCCCGCCATCTGGAACGACCGACAGGTACACGCTCTGCACGCCGCCCGTGTCGTTGACGTAGACGAAGTCTTCGCCGCCCTCGAGGTTGTTGCCGCTCCCGTCGACCAGATCGACGTCGATCTCGATCTCGGTGTCATCGTAGGTGACCACGAAGTTCCAGGCAGCACCATCGGGGATGTCGATGGTGAACCAGTCCTCGTCACCGAGCGTGGAGAACGCATCAGTGGTTCCAGCAGCGATGGTGGCAGCGTTCACGAGGTCGTCGTTGTCCTCGAAGGCATCCTCCGTGCACACCGGGGTGTCGATGGTGACTGCGAGGTCGTAGTCGGCGCAGAACTCGGCACCACCGAAGGACTCGGCAACGGCATAGACCGTGGCCTCTGCACCGGTGTTGTTGAACCAGGTGACGCTCTCGTCGTCGTCGAGGCTGTTGGAGCTGACGAGCAGCGTGCCGGAGTTGTCGACGATGTCGAGGTCGATGTCCGAATCGGCGTCGAGGAAGAACAGGTCGACGGTCACGGAATCGCCCGCAGCAACGACGATCTCGTAGTAGTCGTCGTTTCCTTCGTTGATGGTGGCGTCGGTCGCGCTCGTGACGCCCGTGCTGGCGTTCGCGATGTCGTCGTTGGGTTCGTAGGGGTCGGTGCAGGTCAGTTCCTCGGCCACGAAATCGTAGTTGGCCGTGACCGTCGTCGCGCTCGACCACAGGTAGGCGTCGAAGTAGACGACGGCGTCGGCTCCCGTGTCGTTCGTCCACTCGATGGTCTCGACATCTCCAGACGAGAAGCAGTCGAACTGGTCGGTCAGCGGATCGCCGTTCGTGTCGCGGATGTAGCAGTCGATGTCGCCGTTTCCGCTGTAGTCGTCCATCGTCACCTGCAGCGTAGCGCCGGCCGTGACGGTGAGTTCCCACCAGTCGGTCTCGGAACCCCCGAGGCACAGCGTCTGGCCCACGACCGGGGTGCCGATCGTCGCGACATCCGCCGTGGTGGTGTCGTCGTTGGGCTCGTTCAGGTCGTCGATGCAGACGCCACCGGTATCGGTGTCCGTATCGGTGTCGGTGTCAGTGTCGGTATCGGTGTCGGCGTCCGTGTCCGTATCGGTGTCTGCATCCGCATCGGTGTCCGAATCGGTATCGGCATCGGTGTCGGAATCAGTGTCCGAGTCGGTGTCGGTGTCGGTATCGACCTCGTCGCCGGTCTCGTCTTTGTTGCTCGGGCAGCCCATCAGGGCCAGAGCCAGAAGCATGTAGTGCGTGCGCATGTGGATTTTTCCTCCTCCAGGGACGGCGCACCGTATCATGCCCCTCCACGACCCGCGAGGGCTCAGGCACGGAACGGTCACACATCGGTTGCGGAGGGGCGCTTCCGCGCGGACTGTGCGCTCACGGCGAGACCAGGCCTTCCCGCAGTCGTACCGGCATCTTCACCAGCTGGTTCTTCCGGTCGACGGCCACCATCTCCACCAGGCCCTTCACCAGCGCCGCCTTGCCGTCGGGTCGCCAGATCTGCTGGTCGAAGACGGCCCGGTAGTCGCTCTCGAGGGTCGCCGTGGTCCTCACCTCGAGCAGGTCTCCGTAGCGAGCCCCCTCCCGGAACTGCAGGCTGCACTTGTAGACGACGAACCCCACGCCCTCGTCGTCCCACAACCGGACCAGCTCGTCCACGCCCAGCATGTGCTCGCGCGCGCGCTCGAAGTACTTCAGGTAGTTCGGGTGGTAGACGATGCCCGAGAAGTCGGTGTCTTCGTAGTAGATCTGGACATGATGGACGTGCGGCGCCATGTTCGTCGGCTCCCGGGGCTGTGGCCTGGTCGTGGCGGTGGCCGTGCACACTATCGCGACGTTGCGTAAGATCAGGGCAGGAGAGCCGTTGGGTTCGCACACACCCCTCGCTTCCCGTCGCTCTCCGGAGGTCCTGCTTGGCTGATCGTCGTCGTCCGCGCCCCCGTCCCGGTGCCCCGTCCAGAGGGCGTCCACGGCCCAGGGGTGCACCTGCGGGAAGGGGAGGTCCGCCAGCAGACAGCGAGACCGATGCCGCCGCACTCGACCTTCAGCGGGAGCAGGAGGTGGCCGAGAAGCTCCGTCTGCAGCAGGCCACGCGCACGGATCTCCCCGAAGCCGAAGCTCCACGGGTGGCCGGTCGGAGCATCGGGCGTGGCCCCTCCGCAGCGCAGCCCGCGCAGAGCCCCGTCCAGCCGGTCGCCTCACAGCACGGGGGCCACTACACCCCGTACCAGCACGGGGGAATGCAGCAGGGGGGCATGAAGACCGCCGGTCCGGGGGGCGCCACGGTGTTCGAGCAGGTGGACTTCGGCTCGAACGCCGCCCCGTCGAGCGCCAACAGCCTCCGGGTCGTCGTCATCGTGTTCGGACTGCTCTTCACCATGGGTGCGGCGGTGGTCGCGGGTCTGGCCCTGCTCGCCGTGGGCTTCTTCGCGCCGGACATCCAGAACGCCGTCGCTGCAGCGGGCGGCGAGGACCCCGACAAGGAACACGTCGTGGACACGGGCGTGGTGAAGGACCCCGAGCTCCGCAAGCTCAGGCAGAAGAAGCGGGCAGCCCAGAAAGCCAAGATCGAGGCCGAGTACGACCCGATGTCCGAGATGTTCGGCGGCCTCGGCGCGGCACCGGTCACGGTCTACGTCGAAGGGAAGGGCAAGGAGGACCACGATGGGATCGAGGTCATCTGCAATCAGGTCAGCTTCCGGAAGCGGGCTGCGCTCGTGAACGACCGGGCGCACATCGACATCGTTCCCGCGGCTCGCTGCCGGTTGGTGTTCCAGGGCAACGTGCCGGTCAAGACCTGGGTGACCGGCGGCGACACCGTCAAGTGCACGTTCCACCCGGTCGTCTGTCGCCAGATCTGACCCCGTCCAGCTCGATGCGCTGTTCCTCTGCGCCGTAGGCGATGGGCGTGAGCGCGATGAGGGTGTGCAGCGGCATCTCCAGGTGCGGGATGCGGCTCGCAGGCACGTTCGTGAAGTAGCCGTAGAGCACCCGGAGCACGGCCTGGTGGGCCACGATCACCAGCGGGCCGCGATGGCGCTCGATCTCCAGGATGACGGGCTCCAGACGCCGGACCACGTCCTGGTACGACTCGCCCCGGGGGTAGCGATACCGCAGCTTGTCGGCCTTGCGTGCGGCGTATTCGCTGGGCAGCGCATCGCGGATCTCGTCGTACGTCATCCCGTCGCACCGGCCGGCATCGATCTCGTCGAGCTCCTTGAGGGACCGCTTCCGCCAGCGCAGCGGCTCGGCGGTTCGCCGCGTGCGGACGAGGGTGCTGGTCCAGACCGTGACGGCGTCAGTGGGCCCATCCTCGCCGAGCGTTTCGTGGAGGTGGTCGGCGAGACGCCCGGCGTAGCGGGCTCCTGCGTCGGTCAGATCGCTGTCGCCCCCGATCCGACCGAGCGCGTTGTACTCGGACTCGCCGTGCCGCGACAGGTAGATGGTGCGAGGCTCGAGATGTACGCAGGTGAGCAGGTTGACGATGCTCCCGAGCAGCCAGCCGCGGATCCGGTTGATCACCACCTGCCGCCCGACGTCGACCAGCCGGATGTACTTCACCGCATCGTCGAGGGGCTCGTAGGACCGCTCGTAGTGCGCGATCCGGGCGCGGAAGTCCCGCACGGCGGCCTCGGGGTCGACGCCCACGTAGTCCGGCGAGCGGATCTTGGTCTGACGTACGTTGTTGTCGATGATCGCGGGGTCGTTGCACACCGACTCCAGGAACACGACCTCGACGTCGTGGGCTTCGAGGGTGGACTGCACCCAGTCCCGACGGGCGCGGGTGATGTTGGTGGCGTCGTAGATCGCCACTTCGCCGCCGTCTTCGAGCCAGGCCAGCACATCGGAGAGGGCGGCCTCGGCCATCGCTCTGCGCGCGGCTCGTCCGTCGTCGTTGTCGGGGTCGAAGAACGAGTGGGGTTGGCGGGCGCCCAGTCGCTCGCGTCGGTAGCTGCCCACGTTGAAGATGCGGGCATCCACCCCCTGCCACTTCAGGTAGCGGGTGACGCGGCGGGCGATGTGGGTCTTGCCGCGGGCGGGCAGGCCGACCATCACGATGACCCGCTTCACCCGGTCGGCGGTGCGCGACCGGAGGCCGACGGTCAATCGAACTCGGGGGCGGGCAGGTCGATGCTACCGGTGCCGATCAGCTGCTCGAGCCGAGCGGTGAACTGCTCGGGACGCAGGCCCAGGAGCTTGGCGGCCCGCACGAGGATGTTGCCCTCGATGTACTGGAAGTCGTCGTCTGCGATGGCGGCCTGGTAGAACGTCTCGAGGATCTTCAGCCGCTCGGTGACCGTGAGCTGGACCGGGAGCTCGAGCAGGGCTTCGCCGAGGGCATCCTGCCAGCGCTGGGTGTATTTGCCCTCGTCGTCGACGAACCCAGACGTCTCGAACAGCTCCTTGGGGAAGGTGCGCTCCAGAAACCGCGCTTCTGCCGGCACCACCTCGTCGTCGCTCTCCAGAATCTGGTTGACGATGTGGTAGGTGAACGCCAGCTTGAGCTGGTCGACGGTGAAATCTTCGTCCACGACGGTCCTCCGATACGACATCCCGCACTAACACCCTGGAGCTTCCCTGCGACCTGGTTTCCCGGTTTCGAGCCTCGCCCTCCCCGTGCTCTGCGGCGTCGGGGTCTGTGCGGCGATCGTGGGGGTTCCGGGTGCTGCGCAGGCGCACGTGCCCATCGTGTACGTGTTCGGGCCCGAAGACGACTGGTGTGGCTTCCTCAACCAGGAGGTCCTGGTCGACGACGCGGAGTTCTACCCGGGGGATGTCGTGGTGCTGGGGCCCGGCGAGTACGGCCCCTGCGCGTTCACGGCGCTGGTCACGGACAACGCCACGGAGTTCACGATCCTCCAGTCCCAGGACGAGGACGACCCCGCGCGGTTCGTGTACGAGCCGGGCATGGAGGGGCCCCTCCTCGACATCACCGGCACCCAGCTGCAGATGTACGACCTGGTGTTCGAGGGCGTGCCCGAGGGCGAAGTAGGCGTCCGGGTGACGGATGTCGACAACCTCTGGATGCGATTCGGGGCGTTCTCGGACATCGCGGGCACTGGCCTCTCCATCGAAGGCGACGCGGACACGGTGTGGATCCTGGACGAGCGCATCGGCACCACAGCGGAGGGAACCGGTATCGAGGTCGTGGCAGACGGGTCGGTTGCCGCCCTGAGGCTCCGAAACAACGTGTTCACGGGGTCGGGCACCGCCATCCGGAGTGGAGCGGGGCTCGAGGTGTCGGACTCGGTGTTCGCGGGTGAAGCGGGGTTGGGTACCGGGATCGAGCGCCTGGCGGTCGGGGAGTCGGGGACGGATGCGACCCAGCTGTCGGGGAACGCGTTCCTGGACCTGCAGACCGGGATCCAGACCGCGTCGGACACCTTGATCCGCAACTCGGTGTTCCGGGTGGAGGGCGATGCGCTGCAGGTGACCGAGGCCGCCACCGTTCGCGTCCTGGGGAACAGCATCGTGGGAGGCGTGCAGGTCGACGGGTCCGGGCCCGATTCCGAGATCGCCGACAATGCCGGGGTCGACCCCGAGCTCGGGCCGGGCAACATCGCGTGCGACGACCCGGGGGAGTGCTGGCGGGACGTCGCGGCGAACGACTTCTACCCGACGCCGGAATCGCCGCTGCGCGCAGGAGGGCAGGGAACCTCGGACGACGCGTTGTTCGAGGACTTCTGCGAGACCGAGCGGGTCGAACCGCGGACGTCCGGCGCGATTCAGTGGGTCGGCGACACGCCCTGGGAGCCCGTCGAGGTGGACTTCCGGTCGGACTCCCAGTGCAAGCTCTTCGGAACCCCCGATGGAGACCCGGATCCGGACTTCGACGAGGATCCTCCGCCGGACGAGCCCTGCGGGTGCGCGTCCGGTCGGGGGGGAGCGGCGATCAGCGTTCTGGCGTTCGTCGCCGTCGCGCTCCGACGACGCAGGCGAGCACGGCCAACAGCCCACTGAACCCGGCTCCATTCACGGCCCGACAGCCGCAGGGGCGGTCCGGGACGGGCTCTTCGGGGCCTGTCGGTGCGTCGGTGTCGACCGTCGGGGGCTGTCCGGTGTCGGCGGTGTCGATGCTGGTGAATGCCAGGCGGGGCTGCAGCTGGGGCCAGAGTGGAGCGCAGATCTCGGCCTGATCGGTGCCGGCCGGGCAGGTGAGCGGGCCTGCGATGGCGTCCGGGCGGACCGTGCTGTCGGGAGACGCGGTGTCGGCGCTCGTGCTGTAGAGCAGGCCGTTGACGAAGCTCCGATGCGCCAGCAACAAGCCTGTGTGGTCGGCCTGCAGACCACTGGCGTCCACGAACCCGGTCAGTTCTTCGGGAGGCGAGTCGGTGGGAATCCGCCAGGGGCGACGGTCGCCGAGGATTCCGAAGAGCGTGCCGTCCGGAGCGCGCGACAGATCCGTGATCCGGTCGTCGGGGCTCCACACCGTGGACTGCGAAGTGGGCCCGTCGTCGACGAGCTCGACGAGGCGGTCGGCACCGATCGGATCGACGACGAACCAGGCTGCCCGGGAATCGGGATGGGCGAGCGCGACCCGGACATCCACGGACTCTCCCTCCAGGTCGGCGGGAACGGTGAAGGGGACCGGGGTGAACTCGCCCCCGGGCGCCCGCACGAGCACCACGGGGTCCTCGGTGGCGTCGGCGGTGACCCACACGGACTCGCCGATGGCGATGGACAGGAACCGGTCGACTCCGGCTTCGTCCGCGGTGAGAACCGGGGCGAGGTTGTTCACGTCGTCGCCGTGGAACACAGCGTTGCTGGACGGGACGCCCGACTGGACGGGGTCGGCGGTGACCACCCAGACCGATCCGTCCGCTCCGAACGCCACATCGGCGACCACGCGGCCCGAAAAGCCCGGCACAGCGGCCCAGTCGCACAGGTCGGTCGTGAACCACAGAGGCTCCCCGTCCCGGGCCTGGCTGGTGTCGGCCATGCGACCGATGATGGTCGAGGTGCCGCCAACCGGAGGTCCGAAGGTGTACTCCGGCGAGTCGAAGGCCAGCTCGGTGGTGATGGCTTCGTGGCACACGAACTCGAGCGGGCCGTCCGCGTCTTCGCGCACCACCAGACCGAACTTCCCCTCGACCACGAGCTGGCCGTCCGGGCCGGTCGACGCGTCGAGGGTGTCGATCAGATCGCCCACGTGAGCGCCCGCGACCTGAAGAGGTGTGGCCAGCCCGACAGCCGCGATCCCCCAGACCGTGACGACCCCCGACAGGACGGTCGTGCAGCTGGACGCTACGTTGGTTGCGATTTCCATCTTGCCTGGAGCCCTCATGCGTACTCTCTGTAGCGTCTCGTTCGCCTCCCTCGCCGCCCTGGCGTTGGCCGGGTGTCCGTCCGAAGGCTCGGATGTCGACGAGAACACCGGGCTTCCGGTCCTCGGGAACGGCACGGGCGATGTGTCTGGAGCGCTGGAGGTGATGGGCACCGAGGACGACGGCCTCGACAACATCACCGATCTCGCGTTCAACCCCGATGTCTCGGGCGAGCTGTGGACCGTGAACAAGGCCGACGACAGCGTCGTGATCTACGACGATGCCGGCACGTCCGACCAGTCCGCCGAGCACATCGTCGACCCCTACGCGCTGCACTTCATGGAGAAGGTGACGTCCATCGCGTTCGGTGCGCCGGGCACGTTCGCCACCTGCCAGGACGGTCGGAACACCTACAACGGCCAGTCCCAGCCGAACGACTTCACGGGTCCCACCCTGTGGTCGGCCGATCGCTCCGAGTTCGGCATCACCAACCCCGCCGCGGTCGACCAGCTCGGCTTCGATCTCGGCTCCCACCTCGACATGCTCCACGAGAGCCCGCAGTGCATGGGCATCGCCTGGTCGCACGACAACGTCTACTGGGTGTTCGATGGGCTGAACGGCGACCTGGTTCGCTACGACTTCGCCGAGGATCACGGTCTCGGCTACGACGACCACTGCGACGGCATCATCGAGCGCTGGGGCGGCACGGGGATCACCCGGCAGAACGGCGTGGTCAGCCACCTGGTGCTCGACTCCGACAGCGGTCTTCTCTACGTCGCAGACAGCGGGAACGGGCGCATCGCGGTGCTCGACACCAGCACCGGCGAGCGCGGCAACGACCTCGGAAGCACCGAGGATCCCATCTGCACCGCGCCCGTCGCACAGGGGGGCTACGGCTACGACTCGGGTCCGGAGCACTACCGCTGGCGCGACGGCGTCACCACCACTCTGGTCGAAGGCCTGCTCGAGCCCGCCGGCATCGATCTGGTCGACGACATCCTGTTCGTCACCGAGAACGGGACCGGCATGATCCGCGCGTTCGACCTCGAGGGGAACGAGCTCGATTCGGCCGATACCGGTCGCGGAGCAGGCGCGCTCCAGGGAATCCACGCCGTGTCGTCGACGGATCTGTGGATCGTCGATGGCGATGCGAACGAGGTCCTGCACCTCACGGCCGATGCCGCCACTGCGAGGACCCGATGACGGCCCAGACCGATGTGCACATCCTGTTCGAGAACCCGGACTGGATGCCGCCGCTGCGCACCGCGCTCGAGTCGCGCAACCTCTCCTACGCCGAGCACTTCGTGGACGGCGGGGTGCTCGACACCACCGTCCCGCCGGCCTCAGGCGTGTGGATCAACCGGATGAGCCCCTCCAGCCACACCCGCGGTCACCAGGCCGGCGTGGTGTTCGCGCGGGAGCTCCTCGGGTGGCTCGAGGCCCACGATCGGCCCGTGATCAACGGCACGCGGGCGTTCACCCTCGAGCTGTCCAAGGTCCAGCAGTACGCGGCGCTGCACCGCCACGGCATCCGCACGCCGCGCACGCGAGCGGTCGTCGGGGGATCCGAGGCCCTGAAGCGCGAAGCCCGGGCCATGGAGCTTCCGTTCATCACCAAGCACAACCAGGGCGGGAAGGGGCTCGGCGTCCAGCTGTTCCGCGATCTCGAGGCCTTCGACGCCTTCGTCGACAGCGGTGAGCTGCAGCCCAGTCCAGACGGTGTGATGCTGCTCCAGCAGTACATCCAGGCACCCGAGCCGTTCATCACCCGCGTCGAGATCGTCGATGGGCGGTTCCAATACGCGCTGATGAGCAACACCGAGCAGGGGTTCGAGCTGTGCCCGGCCGATGCGTGTCAGATCGGCGATCTGGCCTGTCCGGTGGGCGACACGGGGCTGTTCGGGATCCGCGAGTCCATCACGGCCGACGACCCCCTGGTGAAGCAGCTCATCGCGTTCTGCACGGCCGAGAAACTCGGTCTGGCGGGCATCGAGTTCATCGAAGACGCCGAGGGGAACCGCTACGTCTACGACGTGAACGGCACCTCCAACTACAACTCCGACGTCGAGAGCAAGTACGGCTTCTCGGGGATGAACGCGGTCGCCGACCTCGCGAAGCGACTGCTCGTCGAGGCCGCGCGCACGGGGTCTTCGGGGAGAGCCGCGTGATTGGAGCCCTGCTCGTCGGTCTGTTCGCGGGCCCGTCTGCGCATGCGGACGAGGGCGACGATGCAGCGGTGCAGAACAAGACGTTCGTGCGGCGCGAGGTCGCCGGGCGGCCGGTGTTCGACCTTCGGGTGGGGGCGCAGAGCATCGATGGCCGCAACCCCTACCTGTGTGGCGAAGGCAACCCGCTGAAGTGGCTCTCCATCGAGGCCTGCGGAACGGGAGCCGGGATCCTGCACCAGAACGGGGGCTTCGACATGGCGCACTTCCGGACGCGGGTTCGTGCTCTGCACGGCGAGACCGGCCGTGCCGACCTCGATCTGATGATCGGCGCCGGGTTCGCCGAGGTCCAGAGCAGCACCGATCAGGCGGGATTCCGATTCGGCCGACAGGACCCCGGTGCCGTCGAAGCGGCGGGTGCCGAGGGCAGTGTGTCGGCCAAGGGGCGCTTCTACACCACGCCCGGAACGTACCTGGTCGCCGACATCAACGTGGGCGCAGCACTCATTCCCGGCGCACCCCAGGTGTTCGGCCGAGGCGGGCCCGTGGTCCCGTTCGCCACGGCGACCGTCGGTCTCGGGTTCTGATCAGAAGATCACGCAGTTGGCCTCGGAGACCCAGTTCCAGGCCTGCCCCCCGTGGTGTCCCTCACCGAAGGTGGAGCCCGACAGGAACGCGAACGACGTGGTCCCGTTCGGGTTCTCGGTCACGAGGTACGTCTCGGTGAAGTTCTCGTCGCCGTCGTAGATCGTGACCCCGCTCGGATCGGCGGGGCACGTGGTCGCGGCCAGGTCGACGTCCATGGTCACGTTGACGGTCCACTGGCCGGCCGAGAGGCTGTTCAGCGTGCCAGTGCCGTTCCACACGACGACGCATGGATTCGGGAGGTTGGTCGCGAGCGCGTTGGGGAAGATGTGCCACACCTCGGTGCCTTCGAGGTTCGCTCCGTCGTGGCCGTACGACCCCGAGTAGTACGTGGTCGCCATCGGGTTCGTCGCCCAGAACGAGCTCGACGAGCAGTCGTTGGGGTCGAAGTTGTTCGTCACGTCCGGGAGGAGCGTCGGATCCCCGAATCCGGGGTCGGTGTCGGTGTCCGTATCCGTGTCGGTATCCGCGTCGGTGTCGGAATCGGTGTCCGTGTCCGTGTCCGTGTCCGTGTCCGCATCGGTATCGGAGTCTGTGTCCGCATCGGTGTCGGAATCGGTGTCCGTATCCGCGTCGGTGTCGGAATCCGTGTCCGCGTCGGTGTCGGTGTCGGCTTCCGCCGGGGGTTCAGTCGCAGGGTCCGAGCCGTCGCAAGCCACCAGCCAGAGCAGAATCATGCGTCCTCCTCCCGCCACCCTACACAGGCGACGTGCGGTCGGCTACCTCCGGGACCCCGGTCGGACCGATTGCGGACGGATGTGGGCCCAGCGCTCCATCGTGTCCTCGGGGACGGGATCTTCACCGGCCAGGAAGCGGTCGAGGTGCGGCAGGCTGTCGACGCCCCAGAACGGCTCGCCGTCGGCCCAGATGGTCGGCACGCCGAAGGTGCCGCGTTCGATGGCGGCTGTGGTCTGGTCCTTCACCCGTTGCTTGACTGCGGGGTCTGTGATGCGAGCCTGCACGTCATCGATGCCGTGTTTGCGGGCGATTCGCGCGAGGACCTCCGGATCCGTGACCCCTTCTCCGGACTGCCACGTGGCCTCGAACAGATCGGTCACCAGGGCGATTCGGGTGGAGTGGGGGAGGTCGAGGCTGGCGAGGCGAAGGGCGGCGAGTGGGTTGAAGGGATGGCCGGGTGGCGGGCGGATGCTCAGCCCGTGCGCCGCGCCTTTCCGCACGACGTCCTTGAAGGTGTAGATCCGCTTGGGCTCGATCTCGGCGGGCCCCTTGTGCCCGTGCGCGTCGAGGAGTGCGGCGAACAGGATGGGTACGGGCTCGACCGTCCGGCCGTGCCGATCCGCGATGGCGCCGACTGCATGCCAGGCCACCGCGGCGTACGGTGAGATGAAGTCGAGCTCGAAGCGCAGGCTCACTTCTTCTTCTTCTTTCGACGGCGCCGACGTCGGGGCGTCGCTGGTTCGTCGTCCTTCGAGGAATCGCCGTCGTCGCTCGAGGAATCGTCGTCGTCCGAGTCCCCCGACTTGCGGCGCCGCCTGCGTCGACGAGGGGTGGCGACCGCTTCGGCTTCCTCGGGGTCCGCGGTCTTGCGACGTCGACGTCGACGGGGAGAAGCGGTGGCTTCGTCCTCCCCGTCGTCATCGGAGCCATCGGAGCCGGAATCCTCGCTGTCGGAGTCGCTGGACGTCCGCCTGCGTCGCCGTCGTCGAGGAGTAGCCGGTTCGTCGTCGGCATCCTCGTCGGCCTTGGCCTTTTCGTCGGCTTCCTTCTTGGCCTTTTCGTCGGCTTCCTTCTTGTCCTTGGCCTTCTTCTCGGCCTTGGCCTTTTCGTCGGCTTCCTTCTGGGCCTTTTCGTCGGCTTCCTTCTTGGCCTTTTCGTCGGCTTCCTTCTTGGCCTTGGCCTTTTCGTCGGCTTCCTTCTTGGCCTTGGCTTCCTTGTCCTTGGCCTTCTTCTCGGCCTCGGCTTTCTCGTCGGCCTTGGCTGTCTCGTCGCTGCTCGCGTTCTTGTCGTCCTCCGACGACGCGTCGTCGTCCTTCTTCGTCCGGCGTCGCCGTCGTCGCCGGGGAGGGGAGTCGTCTGGGTCGTCCGAGCTCTCGTCGCCTGTCTTCTCGTCCTTGGAGTCGTCGGAGTCGTCGTCCTTCTTGCGTCGGCGGCGCCGACGGCGGGGCGCCTCGGCGGACGGTTCCGCATCGTCGCCCTTCTTCTTTCGGCGTCTCCTGCGGCGCGGCTCCTCGTCCTCGGCGTCCTTCTTGCTGCCCTTCTTCTCGTCGTCCTTCTTCGCGTCACCGCGACGACGGGCCCGGCGCCGGCCTCCACGCCCGCGCCCGGTCGTGCCCTCGCGGGTGACCGAACCCCAGCGCTTCTCCTCGCCGTCCTCGGACTCCTCGTCGTCTTCGAGATCCTCGTCGTCGAGATCGTCCTCGGCTTCGGCGAGAGCCTTGAGATCGGCCGGCTTGAACGCCGCGGTGGCGGTGCCCTTCACGTTGACCAGCTTGCGGGACGACCGCTTCTTCTTGCTGCCCATGCGGGTCATGACGTCTGCGAGCGTGCGTCCCTCGATCTTGGGGTCGTCGAGCAGGTTGCCGACCGCGTCGACGAACTGGGTTCCGGACAGGCGGGTGTCGGGGTCGTAGATCAGGGCGCTGGACAGGAGCTCGCGCACGGCCTTCGGCACGCCCTTGGCCTCGAGCATGCGCTGCACGCCTTCGGCCATCTTGACGCTCTCCCACATGGTCTTGCCGTCGTCGTGATCGAAGAGCGGCTTGCCCGTGATCAGCTCGTGCGCGATGACGGCCAGGGAGTAGGTGTCGGAGCTCGGTTGTTCGGGCTGACCCTCGAGGCGCTCCGGCGGCGCGTAGCGGATCGAGTCGTTGTCGATGTGCTCGGCGTCGCCCTTCACGAACTCGTACATCTCGACCTGAGCCAGGCCGTAGCCGAAGATCTGCAGCTGGCCGTCGGCCTTGAAGCCCAGACGCCACGGAGAGAGGTTGCCGTGGGAGAAGCAGCCCTGCAGCGGGCCCGTCTCGCCGGCCTCCTGGAGGATCATCCCCCCGAGGTAGCAGATCTCCAGCGCCGCTCGGGCCCCCACGGTCTGGCCGACCTGGTCGAAGCCCCGCATGACCTCCTTCGCGGTCCAGATCGTGCCGGTCGGGTAGGCGAAGCGCGCACGGCCGGTGTCGGCTGCGTTGCACTCCACGAGCCCCGTGACCATGGGGTAGGCCATGAAGCTCATGATGAGATCGACGCCGGTCGTGAGCGCTACGTGGCCACGATATTCCTCGTCGAAGCTGATGACGGTGTGCTTCAGGCCCTTCTCGTCCACGCACTCGATGAGTGTGGCCGCGGGGTCCCGGAGCTCTCGACCTGTTGGCGTGAGATCCGCGTCGCGCATGCATCCCTCTGTCGCGAAGGCGCGAACCGTACCACAGCCACGTTTTCGCGTATGCTCGCCAGCATGCAGGTGTACAGCGAAGTCGGCGAGCTGCAGCGGGTGCTCGTCCACAAGCCCGGCGACGAAGTCGTCCGGATGACCCAGTTCGAGCTCGAACCACTGCTGTTCGACGACATCCTGGCGATCGATCTCGTCGTCCGGGAGCACGAGGTGCTGCAGCAGCTCCTCGGGCAGAATCGCGGCGAGATCCTCGAGGTCCGCGACCTGCTCTCGAAGGGGCTCGAATCGGCCCCACCCGAAGCGACGGTCGATCTGCTGGACCGGGTGTGCGAGGGCGCTGCCGTTCGCGAGCTCGCGGAGGTCCTCTCGGCCTGGCCGCCCGAACAGCTCGCCGGAGCGCTCATCGAAGGGGTCGCGTGGGCTCAGGTGCCCGAGAGTCGCCAGACCCTCGCCCGCATCCGGGGAGATCTCGACGGCCGGTCGTACATGGCGCTCCCCCCCGTGCCGAACCTGATGTTCATGCGCGATCCGTGCATCACGATCTACGACAAGGTGGTGGTGGGTCGGATGGCGACGACGGCCCGCGCGCGGGAGTCCGTGCTCGTCGAGTTCGCGCTGCGCTGGGGGCTCGATCCGGCACCGGAGTTCCTCTTCGACACGCCCGATCACGACCGACACGCGGCCTACCGCGCGCTCGAAGGGGGCGACGTCATCGTGCTGTCGCCCGAAGTCCTGCTGATCGGCTGCTCCGAGCGAACGCAGCCCCAGACCGTGGAGCGACTCGCCACCGAGGTGCTGTTCCCCGCCTTTCCGCAGCTGAAGCGGGTGCACGCGGTGATCATGCCCCGTCGGCGCAGCGTCATGCACCTCGACACCATCCTCACCGCACTCGACCGGCATCTCTTCCTCGGTCACGCTCCGATGATCCAGAAGGGCCGGGGAATCGCGGTGGTCGAGCTCGCACGGGGGCGCGCTCCACGCCTGCTCGAGGGGCTCACCGTCGAAGCGCTGCTGAAGCGGGAGCTCGGCTCGCACGTCCGGGTCGTGCCCTGCGGGGGCGACGATCCGCTCCATCAGCTCCGCGAGCAATGGACCGATGGAGCCAACGCCGTCGCGCTCTCGCCCGGTCGGATCGTGCTGTACAGCCGCAACGTCAACACGGCGCGCATGCTGGTCGACGACTACGGATTCACGCAGATCCAGCTCACGGCCGAGGAGACCTACGCCGCCAGGGCAGAGCGCATCGCGACGGCCGAAGGGCGCACGGTGTTCACCTTCGTCGGAAGCGAGCTGTCCCGTGCACGGGGCGGTGGGCGCTGCTTGACCATGCCCCTGCAGCGCGGGCGGCTTCAGCCCTGATTGCGGTCGAGCAGCGAGTGGACCCGAGCCTGCAGGATGCGGGGGTTGAAGGGCTTCGTCACGTAGCTGTCGGCGCCGGTCGAGAAGCCTTCGATCACGTGGCGCTCCGAGTCCAGGGACGTCAGCACGATGATGGGGGTGCGCTTGTAGCGTGGGATCTCGCGGAGCTTCCGCACAAACGTGAGCCCATCCATGTACGGCATCACGACATCTGTGATCACGAGGTCGAAGCGCAGGGCCTCGGCGACCTCGAGCGCTTGCAGGCCATCCTCGCGCAGGACCGCGTTCAGTCCGGCTCGTTTCAGGGCCCGAACCACGATCTCACCGACGGTACGGTCGTCTTCCACGACCAGGATGCGATGACGGGGCGGGGCCGCGCTCGACACCGGGGTGACGACGGGGCCCATCGCCGCCTGCTCGGCCAGGTCGAACATGCGGCGCGCAGAGGTGATGCACTGCTCGAAGCCCATCCCGAGGACCTCGACCCCCCCGAACACCAGGGGCGTGTCTCGGGTCGAGAGCGCCTGCGCGAGGGACTTCAGCGTCGCGGTCGCCTCGTTGGCATCGGCCTCGGGCAGGAGCACGACCATGTAGTCGTCCTTCCACGCAAACAGGTTCTCCGGACCCCGAAGCGCGACGAGGTGGGTCGCTGCGGACTTGAGCAGCTCCCGGGCGGCCGACGGGTTCCGCTGCTGCAGCGAGGTGAAGCCCTCCGGACGCGCCAGGACCAGGCAGTAGGGCTGCTGAGTCACCTCGGCGTCGTGGCGTAGCTTGCGCACGATGGTCTTCAACGCCGTCGGGGTCTGGAGCCCGGTCGCGGGGTCGGAGGCCAGCTCCAGGTCCATCGCACTCTGCAGGCCCATCAGCGTCTGGAGGCAGGTGGACAGGCGCTCGTCCGGGGTCGGCAGCTCCAGGAGCTCCGTCGCTCCCAGGGCCCGGACCTCGGCGCGCAACAGGGGCGAGGGGTCTCGCGCCAGGACCAGCACGGGCACGCCCGCGAGGGTGGGATCGCTGCGGATGCGACCGATCAGGGTGAGGCCTTCGGCCGGTCGCGCATCGAGCTCCAGAAGGACGGCGCTCACCGGATTGCGCTGCAGCAGCTGAGCCGCTCGGGCCGGAGAGTCGGCTTCGAGCAGGCGCTGGGTGAGCGGACTCACGATGCTCAGCCGATCCTCGCGGTCCTCGGCGTTGGCGGTGACGACCAGGACGCCTCCCTCTCGTGGACGCGGCTGGAAGATGCGGACGCGAAGCGCGTACAGGAGCCGCTTCACCGAGCCATCCGGGTCGAGTCCCGTGTCCTCCACCGCCTCCGCGAGATCGGCCAACGGCTCGTCTCCCGAGAGCACCGCGACATCCCGAATCGTCCGGGCCACACGCTGCAACGCGGCGAGGCCCCTCGAATCCCGCCGGTCGAGAAGGGCCCGAGCGAGCTTCAGCGCGTCGAGAGCTCCGGCGAAGCGGGCGGACTCGAGGGTCGGTGTGTCAGAAGCCATGGTGCCGTCTAACCGCCGTGCAGGACCGCCGTGACCTCCATCGCGGCATACTGTGTGGCGTGCCACAGCGCGGCGGGCCAGCACGAACGCGCCCACAGGCAGAAGTAGCCCAGCAGGATACCCCCCAGCATCGACATCGCCATCTCGAGCTCCGGCTTCGGTGCATGCAAGAGGAAGAAGGGCACGGCCTGGAGGAGCACGGCCCCTGCGTCTCCCAGTCGCTTCCGGGTGGCGAACAGCAGGATCCCGCGGAACCAGGCCTCCCAGCATCCCATGTAGACCCCCATCGCGAGCTCCCACCCGATCAGGGCGGACACACTCGTTCGAGCGGGTGCGTACACGGGGTAGAAGGCCAGGAGCTCGGGGGACAGGGCTGCCCCGATCTGGACGACGAGCACGGCTACGCCCATTCCGACCAGGCCGAGCGGACCCCAGCTGCGCCACCTCCCGGGACCCAGGCCCAACGCCACGTCGGGTCGAGACCACAGGGCCAGGCCCCCTGCACTGCCTGCGGCGAGCAGCCCGACCGCCAGGAGCTCCCGGGTCCAGGTGCCGAATGCACCCGACATCGACATCCAGCCCGTCAGGACGGACATCCCCGCGAGCCAGACCACAGCGGGCCCCCGCCGGATTCCCCAGACCGCAGCGACGCTCACGAGCGGCCAGGCCAGGTAGGCCAGCAGCGCGAACCCCGGAATCGCCAGGGGGTCGGCCGGAGGGACGTGCTTGGCGTGCAGCTGCATCGGCCAGGCCATCAGCACCCCGAACGCCAGCAGGCGCAGGTCGGAGGCGTCGGGCCAGGCGATCACCGACGGCTGGGGGGCGTCAGCGATGGCCGTCGATCGCAGCCAGGATGTCGTCGATGTCGGCCAGCCCTCCCACACCGACATCCCCACACGCCAGGCGCTTCTCGGTCGGCGCAACGATCGCGTGACGCTGGAGGTCGGCGAGCCAGCGCAGGTTGCGTTGCGTGACGGGCTGCTCCCACATCGCCGTGTTCATGGCGGGGCAGAGGATGCTCGGAGTGTGCGGCCTCAGGGCCATCCAGACCGTGGTGAGGGCGTCGTCTGCCAGGCCGGTCGCGAACTTGGCGAGGGTGTTCGCGGTGAGCGGTGCCACGACCGCCAGATCCGCCCACTTGGCCCAGCTGATGTGCTCGATGGACGACACCCCATCGGACCCATGGCCCGTGGCCCAGGTGTCGAGCATCACCGGATGGCCGCTCATCGCCTCGAAGGTGATGGGACCCACGAAGTGCGTTGCGCCTGGCGTCATCACCACGCGGACCGAGTCGCCTCGCTTGACCAGTCGGCTCACGAGATCCGCCGCTTTGTAGGCTGCGATACCTCCGGTCACGCCGAGCAGGATGCGCATGGGGTCCTCCAGTGCAGTAGGTTCTCTTCCTATCTCGCCAGCTATTGGAGGTCTCCGTGAGCGCACCCTTCCAACGAATCGACGTACACGAGCTGAAGAAGCGTCTCGACGACGGGTGGAAGCCCTTCGTCCTCGATGTCCGCGGGCAGTCCGAGGCCGACGAGGTCTCGCTGGGCTTCGTCGATCGGCTCGAGCCCCACACCTCCGTGGTCGGGATCGCTCCCGAGCTCCCGAGAGACCGACCCATCGTCGTGCACTGCAGGAGTGGCGGGCGGAGCGCCATGGCCTGCAACGCCCTCGCTTCTCTGGGGTTCGACGACCTGTACAACCTCGAGGGCGGCATCACGGCGTGGGTGAAGGAGATCGACCCCTCGCTGGCCGGATAGCTACAGCTCGTCCTGGTCGTAGTCGAGAGTGATGACGGGTGAACCGGAGGATCCGCTCTTCAGGTAGCGCGCGTACATCGCCGCCACGGGGGTCTCCTCGAACACGACGAAGTGCGATCCGTCCGTCCACTGAACGAACCCGGATGTCAGCGGCCCTTCGTAGCCCAGCGCGTTGTCCGCGGTGAACGGAGGCGAGTCCATCAGCCCGCGCAGATCGAGCGCTTCGGCACTCGTCGCACGGGGGTGGATCGCGGGAACCCGGCCGGCCGCAGCCATGGCGATGGCGGACCGGTAGGGGGTGTTGGGGTCTTCCGTGCCCGACGTCATCACCACGCTGCTCGGCGTGTGCCCCGGGTAGTCGAGCGGCTGGCTGTACCAGTAGGGCGCGTAGTTCACCATGTCGCTGCGCTCGACCAGCATCTGCACCAGCTGGATCACCGGATGCAGCTCGTACACCTCCTCGTCGTCCTGGAACTGGGCGAGGTTGGCGACGAGCTCCGCGAAGTCGACGATGTCCTTGCGCTCGACGATGGTGATGCCCAGCACGCCGCCCGAGCCCGAGATCAGGGTGGCCTTCACGTCGCCGGCCCAGAAGGGGGCGGCGATGGCGGCAGTCTGGCCGCCCTGGCTGTGCCCCATCATCGTGATCCGGTCGGGGTTCAGGCGGATCGGGTCGCCGTCGGGACTCTCGAACGTCACCTGACGCCGGGACAGCGCACGGGCCAGGTAGAGCACGTCGACAGCGCCCTGTCGGAAGTTCGACGTTCCGGAGGCCGGGTTGAGGATGTTGTAGTTCACCAGATCGCTGCCGGTGCCTTCCCCGGCACGTGGCCCGTGCAGCGGCTGGTCGATCCCCAGGGAGATGAAGCCCGTGTCGGCCAGCACCCCGCCGACCTCCAGCTCGCCGTTGCTGTTGCAGAACCCCCGGTAGTTGCCGCCGGTCCCGTGCTGGTAGATCACCACTGGCCAGCCGCCTTCGGGGGCGTGGAGGTAGTCGCGAGGGGTGCACACCGCGAGCCGCATGTCGTCGTAGTAGGCCACCACCGGATCCCCGTTCGCGTCGAAGCGGAACTCGCCGCCTTCGGTCAGGAACGGTCGCTCTCCGTGGGTGAAGACCGGGCTCGGGTAGTGCGTACGAAACGCGACCTGGCGCTCGTAGGTCCGGACGTGCTCGAGCCGGTTGTCCAGCTCCGGGGGCTGGATGCGGGCCTGGACGTAGCGTGCGATCCGCGCCATCTCGTCGAGGGGGTCGAAGGTCGTGAACACCGTGCCGACCGCGATGTCGGAGCGCGACAGGCCGAGGAAGGGCAGCATGTCCTCCACCTCCGACCACACGCCGTTTCTCGGGTGATCGGAGTCGAACACCCGCTCGAACGCCGGGTTCGGTGCGAAGACGTCCGTGGTCAGGAACAACGCGTACCGGGTCGCGGGTCGCAGCGGAAAGCCCGCGATCGGCGCCACCGTCAGCAGGCCTTCCGGCTGGTAGTCGCTCACCACGTCCGACTGGTGCCACCGAACCGGGAACCGCTCGCCGAAGTAGGGTGAGCCGGGATCGACGTCCACAAGAACCAGGGCCGAGCCGTCCTCCATGCTGTCGCCGGGCGAGGGCAGGAGTGCCGCGTCGACCGGCTGGTCGAGCCTGAGGAACACCGCCGAGTTGTTCCCGAAGCCCACCTGGGTGCCGCCGAACTCGATGTAGTCCTCGATCAGTCCCACTCCGCCAGGGGTCGGCAGACCGGTGAAGTCGATCGACCCGTCCGAATCCGTGCGGAAGTCGTCTGGCCACGGCGCGTCGTACAGGTCGCCTTGCAGGTCGAACATCGGCATCGGCCGGCCAGATGGGTCACCTGGGGCACACCCCGCAACGAGCCCCGCCAGCACGGCGCAGTTCAGGCCGAACGTCGCGATTGCAGAACGTGGAGAGCGGTGCGCCATCGCAGCAGTCTAACGGTTATGCCCATGCTCCGGAGGGCCGATGCAAGCTCGAGAGCTGATGTACCAGGGCAAGTCGAAGGCGGTCTTCTCCACCTCCGACCCCACGAAGGTCATCGTGCGGTTCAAAGACGATGCCACTGCGTTCAACGGCGTCAAGCACGCCGAGATCGAAGGCAAGGGTCGCATCAACTGCCGGATCAGCGCCCACCTGTTCGACCTGTGCGCCAGCAACGGCATCCAGCACCACATGATCGAGCGGCTCGACGACACCGACATGCTCTGCGAGAAGGTCGAGATCGTTCCCGTCGAGGTCATCGTCCGGAACATCGTCGCGGGCAGCTTCGCCAAGCGGTACGGCCTCGAAGAAGGCGCCGATCTGCCCGGGCCCCTCATCGAGTGGTTCTACAAGTCCGACGAGCTGAACGACCCTCTCATGGGGCGCGACGTCCCCGTCGTCCTCGGCTGGGCGAAGAACTGGGAGCTCGCGTTCATGGAGGAGTCGGCACGGTCTGTCAACGCGGTGCTGCTCGACTTCTGGGGCGATCTCGACGTCGACCTCGTCGACATGAAGCTCGAGTACGGGCGGACCCCCGATGGGCGACTGGTTCTCGCCGACGAGCTCACGCCCGACGGGAGCCGTCTGTGGGAGAAGCGCACCCGCAAGCGGTTCGACAAGGACGTGTTCCGCCGCGACCTGGGCGATCTCGGCGAGACCTACGCTGCACTGCAGGACCGGATTTTCGGCTGAGGGCGCCTCGCGGGTCTCACCGGGTGGAGGTCCCATGATGCGAACCGTTTGGTTGGCGTTCCTCGTCGCGTGTGGAGGGCAGAACGCCGCGTGGGACGCCTGTAGCTGTCCGATGGCCGCCCACGGTGCAGTCGATGCCGAGGGGCAGTGCCGGTGCCTCCCGCTCCTTCCGACCGACCCCGATGCCGAGCCAGGCCACGTCTTCTGGGTCGGTGAGGACGGCGCCGAGGGCCCTGGATCCGAGTCGGAGCCCTGGGCGAGCATCGACTGGGTCGCCATCGACGCCGCACTCGCGGACGGGGACGTACACGTCCGCTTCACCGAGGGCCGCTACGACGACCGGCTGGACGTCCTCAGAACCGATGAGGGGCCCCATCGACTCGTCCTGGACGGGGCGATCGACGGCCGGGACCGCCGCGCCTCCATCGCGGGAATCGGAACCGACTTCGAGGACGTGCCGCGCCATCGCGTCACCGTTCGGGGCTTCGAAGTCACGAAGAGCCGCGACAAAGGCGTGTACTGGCGGGCTGGGGACGACGTCGTGCTCGAGGATCTGGTCGTGCACGACAACCGCGGCACCCCGTCCATCAACCTGGAGTACGCCAACCGCACCGGGCTTCCGTCCACCGGGTTCACCGTGCGCAACAGCCACATCTACGACCAGACCGGGGAATGTCTGTACATCGGAGGGGCGGAGGGCACCGACATGCCGTCGCACGCGAACATCGTGATCGAGAACAACCTCATCCACGACTGCCGCGGGCCCGGACTCGCCAGCACCAAAGCCGATGCCATCAACATCAAGGACCGCATGACCGGCGTGCGGGTCGAGCGAAACGTGGTCGCCCGGTCCGACTGGGGCTTGGAGCTCGGTTCGCCTGGGGTGTACCGCAGCAATCGCGTGTTCGACACCCGGCGGGAAGGCGTCACGTTCAACGATTCCTTCTCCACGTTCTCCGGAGTCGTGCTGGAGGACACCGTCGTCGTCCGGTCAGGGGGGCATGGTCTGCGGATCACACCCCAGCAGGGCGTGTCGGACGTTCTCGTCGACGGCTTCGTATCCATCGATGCGGGAGAGGCCGGGGTGACCGTGGGCGGACCCGCAGAGGGCATCGTGCTGGATGGACTCCTGTTGCTCGGGGACCAGGCCTTCTTCGGTTGGGACTCTCCGGAGGTCGGGGTGCTCGCGTGCGAGGCAGATGGCGTCGATGATGGCCCCTTCGAGACCGGATGTGCCGAGCCCACGGCCCGCGGATCGCTCGATCCCGCCGGCCCCGATGGCGTGTTCTTCACCGACGACGACCCCGTGTACTGAGCGCTGGGGTCAGAGCTCGGCGATCGCCCCTCGAGGAAGCGCACCCGGTCGAGGGACCATCAGTGCCGCTCGTGGAGGCGGGTCGTCCGGGCGGCGGTATCGGTAGCGTGCACTGAGGTTCCGGTCGCGAATCCACCGGCGGTAGGACCGCTCGACCGAGTGCGCTTCCTCCAGGGGGCAGCTCACAGATCGCCCGTCACGTTGGTCCAGTGCTTCGAGAACCCAGCCACCGTGACGCAGGCGGAGCGCCTGAGGGAGGACCGTCTGCCGAGTGGCCCGGCCCGGGCGCGACCGGTTCCAGGTGATGGCGAGCGGCCAACGCTCCTCGACGGCCAGTTCGATGCGTTCGGCGATCTCCGGAGCCAGCGACGGCACCATCTGTGGCGCTCGAACCGAGTGGATGAGCTTCTCGACCCGCCGTCGAACGCGGGGTGGAAGCGTCGACAACACGGCGTCGACCAGCGCGGGGTCCGCTCCTGTCGCGCTCAGGTGCATCGCCGCCTCGCGGAGCTGCGTCGTGCTCATGCTCTGGGGGGCCGGCTTGCTGTGTTCGGACAGCCACGCTCCACCCCGCGGGCCGGGAACGCTCGCCACCACGTACCCGTGCTTCCGGAGCCATGAAACGTCGCGATAGATCGTGCGGATGCTCACTCCGAGCTCCTGGGCGGCGATCCGAGCAAGGGTGCGTCCTTCCGTCAACATCCTGAGCAGGGTGTGGCGGCGCTCGTACGGGTGCATGGCGGTCCTCCGGTTCGAGGAAAGAGCGTAGCGGCTTCAGACGGAAGTTGTCGGACAGAAAGTGTCCGATTCGAAATTTGTTGTCCCCATCCAAGGGTTCGACGGGCTCGGGGGATCATGGGTGCAAGCGCGGCTCGGCAGACGCGGTCCTCGGGTGTCAGGAATTGCGAAGTGCGGGCGGAGCTGCCCTCGGCAGATGCTGCAAGCGGGTGTCAGGGATTCACCAGTCCGGTGCACCTGCTTCGGAGATGCTGCCATGGGGTGTCAGGAACTCTCGAGTCGGGCTGACCGGCGTGTCCGGAGATGCCGCCACCGGATGTCAGGAATGGGGGAGCGTCGTCGTCCCAGTCCTCGGGAGATGCCGCCACCGGGTGTCCGGAACGGGCGAGCGCCGCCGGGTCATCGTCGGGCGTCGGGGGATGCTGCCACCGGGTGCCAGGAATGGGCGAGCGCCGTCGGCGGAGTCGTCGGGAGATGCTGCCACCGGGTGTCAGGAATGGACGAGCGCCGTCGGCGAAGTCGTCGGGAGATGCTGCCACCTCCTGTCAGCAATGGAGGAGCGCCGTCGGCCGGGTCGTCGGGAGATGCTGCCACCGGGTGTCAGGAATGGGGGAGCGCCATCGGCCGGGTCGTCGGGAGATGCTGCCACCGGGTGTCAGCAATGGCCAAACCGGATGAAACCGAAGACAACGATCTCCGCAGATCCGCTTCAGTAGCTACGGCGGCGTGCACCAGCCGATGTCGGAGATGCCCTCCCGCTCCAGCAACACCAGGTCCAGCTGGGGCAGCCATCCGTCGCATCCCCCATTCCGCCGGCCCACCCTCGCAAGCGAGGGATGAACCGCCCGAATTGCTTCCAATGAATGTCTCGACGCGTTCAGGTGTCCCCGGAAAATGTGCTCGTTCCTCCGCGCATTTCGGGGGCACCGTTCTCTTGACCGTCGAGGCATCCACGTAGGGCACCATGTGGAATCGGGCAGTGGATCCGTCGGTCCCGTCCCGCCAGGCGCTGTAGTAGGGCGGCGTGTCACATCCCTGGTTCACCCAGAGGTTCGCGAGCACGTAGTGCGTCTGCAGGTCTACAGTCGGCGGGAGCTGGAACGTCGGATGGGCTTCCGCGAAGCTGGCGACGTCCTCGGTGGTCTCGAACACGGCGATCTCGGGCGATTCGTCGTACCCGATGGTGCGCAGCAACAGCTCGACGGGAACCGATTCGGATTCGGGAGGGGAGCACGGCCATCATCCGACGAACCGACGAGCGTTGTGGAACATCTGCATCCAGGGGCTCCATCGGCCCCACGTGTCCGGGGCCCACGACAGGTTCACCGTGCGAATCACCCGTTCTGGATGGGGCATCATGAGTGTCACCCGGCCATCGTCCGAGGTCACGCCGGTGATGCCGGCCGGACTCCCATTGGGGTTGGCGGGGTAGCGGTTGGCGATGCGATGGTGATGGTCGAGGTAGCGCATGGCGATGCGGGAATCGCAGGTCGCTTCGTAGTCGTCCGGGGTGTCGAACAGCGCTCGACCCTCGCCGTGGGCCACCGCCACGGGCGCGATGAGGCCGGCCATTCCCCGGAACAACACCGAGGGGTTCTCCGGGATCTCGACCAGCGACAGCCGGGCTTCGAACTGCTCGGAGCGGTTGCGGACGAACCTCGGCCAATGGCCAGCCCCCGGCACGAGCTCCTTCAGCTGCGCCAGCATCTGGCAGCCGTTGCACACGCCGAGGGTGAAGGTGTCGCTCCGCTCGAAGAAGCGGGCGAACTGTCGTCGCACCTCGTCGTTGAAGAGCACCGATCGGGCCCAGCCGCCTCCGGCCCCGAGAGTGTCGCCGAAGCTGAACCCACCGCAGGCCGCCATTCCTGCGAACCGGTCGAGGGTGGTCCGTCCGGTGACGAGGTCGGTCATGTGCACGTCCACCGGCTCGAAGCCGGCTTCGCGGAAGGCGTTGGCCATCTCGAGATGCCCGTTCACGCCCTGTTCGCGGAGGATGCACACCTCGGGTGTGCCAGACAGACCGGCCGGAGCGATGGAGAAGCCCGGCGGCAGCACGGCGGTCAGCCCCGGATCGTCGTCGTCTGCGATGGCCTCGAGCTCCTCCCGTGCACACGAGGGGTCGTCGCGCAGCGCAGCCATCGCCGCGCTCGTCTCGGACCAGGTGGTCTGCCAGACACTTCGGGTACCTCGGAGAACGGCCTCGCCATCGAGACGGAAGATCATGTCGGGCTCCGGGGTGGCCTGACCGATCTCGACGGCGTGCACGCCACGGTCGCCCAGCACGGCGATCAGGTCTTCGGCGTCGCCCGCGGAGATCTGGACGACGGCTCCGAGCTCCTCCGCGAACAGAGCGCCGTGCACACCCGTGGCGCCCTCGAGCCCATCCAGATCGACATCGAAGCCGCAGCCCCCTGCGAAGCCCATCTCGCAGAGGGTGGCGAAGAGCCCGCCGTCACTTCGGTCGTGGTAGGCGCCGATGCGGTCGGCGAACTCCCGAATGGTGTCGAAGAAGCCACGGAATGCGTCCGCGTCGTCGAGGTCGGGCGGTTCGTCTCCGAGGCCGCCCCAACACTGGGCGAGCACGGAACCCCCGAGGCGGTTGCGTCGGTGCGACAGATCGATGGCGACGAGCACCGAGTCGGAGGCTTCCGGATCGAGCGTCGGTGTCAGCGTGCGGCGGACGTCGGACACGGCGGCGAAGGCGCTGACCACCAGAGAGAGGGGAGAGGTGATCCGGCGGCCGTCGGGCATCACCGCGCGCATGCTCATGGAGTCCTTGCCGACGGGGATGTTGATTCCCAGCGCCGGGCAGAGCTCCATCCCGATGGCCTCGACGGTGGCGTAGAGGTTGGCGTCTTCACCGGGACTTCCGGCGGCACACATCCAGTTGGCGGACAGGCTGACCTGCTCGAGCGCGACGTCTGCGGCGACGAGGTTGGTCAGCGCCTCGCCGATGGCCATCCGACCGGATGCCGGCGCGGACAGCAACGCCAGTGGCGTGCGTTCACCCATGGCCATCGCTTCACCGGCGAACGTCCGGTATCCGGCCAGGGTGACGGCGACGTCGGCGACCGGAACCTGCCACGGTCCGACCATCTGGTCCCGCGCGACGAGTCCGGTGATGCTGCGGTCGCCGATGGTGACGAGGAACGCCTTGCTCGCCACGGCGGGAAAGCGCAGCACGCGCGCTGCACACTCGTCCAGGTCGGGCTGAACGGGTGCGGGAAGTGCAACGGGCCCGGTGGACACGGCGTCCCGATGCATCTTGGGTGGCTTTCCCAGGATGAGCGACAGGGGCACGTCGACGGGAGCGCGTTGGCTCTCGGGATCGGCGACGACGAGGGGGGGATCCTCTCCGCCGACGGCTCGACCGACCACGGCGAATGGACAGCGTTCCCGCTCGCACAGCGCTTCGAAGCGCGCCAGGGTCCCCGGCTTCAACGCGAGCACGTAGCGCTCCTGCGCCTCGTTGCACCAGATCTCCATCGGAGACAGGGAGGGATCGGCGACGGGCACCCGGTCCAGATCGAAGCGGGCCCCGCGCCCGGCGTCGTGGACGAGCTCTGGAAGGGCGTTCGACAGACCACCGGCTCCGACGTCGTGGATGGACGCGATGGGGTTGTCGGCCCCGAGTGCCCAGCACCGGTCGATGACCTCCTGGCAGCGCCGCTCCAGCTCGGGATTGGCGCGCTGGACGCTGGCGAAGTCGAGCTCGGCGTCGGAGTGGCCGCTGGCGACGCTGGACGCCGCGCCTCCACCGATTCCGATGCGGAGTGCGGGCCCACCGAGCACGATGACGTCCGCGCCGTCCGCGATGCCTTCCTTCGCGACGTGGTCCCGGTCGACGGCACCCATCCCCCCGGCGAGCATGATGGGTTTGTGGTAGCCACGTCGCTGGTCGCGCATCTCCAGCTCGAGTGTCCGAAACATGCCGGTCAACGCGGGTCTTCCGAACTCGTTGTTGTACCTCGACCCTCCGATGGGGCCCTCCAGCATGATCTGGAGCGGGCTGGCGAGGCGAGGGGACGACCAGGGAGCGGGTTCCCAGGGGCGTTCGTGGCCGGGGATCCGCAGATGGCTCGTGAAGAACCCCACCAGGCCCGCCTTCGGCTTGCCGCCGCGGCCGGTGGCGCCCTCGTCCCGGATCTCGCCGCCATTGCCGGTCGCAGCCCCGGGATCGGGGGAGATGGCGGTCGGGTGGTTGTGGGTCTCGACCTTCATCAGGATGTCGACTGGGCGCTCGACGCCGCGGTACGCGTGGGATTCCGGATCGATGAACCAGCGCTCGGTGCGGGTTCCCTTCATCACGGCCGCGTTGTCGGAGTAGGCGGAGAGGACATCGCCCGGATGCCGAGCGTGCGTGTTCCGGATCATCTGGAAGAGCGAGTGCTCGGCCGGCTCGCCGTCCCGGGTCCAGCTGGCGTTGAAGATCTTGTGGCGGCAGTGTTCGGAGTTCGCCTGGGCGAACATGACGAGCTCGGCGTCGGTGGGTGGCCTGCCCAGGGCGGTGAACGCCTTCGCGAGGTAGTCGATCTCGTCGTCCGACAGAGCCAGGCCCCACTCGGTGTTGGCCGCCTTCAGCGCGTCGAAGTCGGGCTGCACGGTTCGGAGCGGGCCCCGCTCGTGGGTCTCGAACAACACCGACAGGTCGGCATCCCCCGGCAGGACTGCCTCGACCATCCGGTCGTGCAACCGGTCGAGGAACGAAGCGAGGAGGGGCTCGGGGGACGCGACACACACGGCCCGTTCGATGCGAGACACCGAATCGAGCCCACAGACACGGGCGATCTCGGTGGCTTTGCTGCTCCAGGGCGACAGGGTGCCGGGTCGTGGGGTGATCCATCGCGTGTGCCAGTCCGACGGAGCGGGGTCGGCGACGGGAACGGCCCCGTAGGACAGCAGGGCCTCCAGGCGACGGCGGTCCGTGCTGGACAGCGGACCGGTGAGCTGCACCAGGTGGACGACCCCCATCGACAGTCCGGAGGGGGCATCGGGCCGCTGGAGCAGGCGCTCCGTGCGGAAGACCGACAGGGCAGGCCCGCCGCGGACCAGGACGAGGTCGTGCTCTTCGGAGTCGGCCACGAGGCCTCCTGTACCGGCACGCTACGCCGGACCGCTCCCTAACGCGTCCGCAGCGGTTATCAGCCGTCGGGACGCCTGCAGGGAGGACCGAGTTTGGAGGGGTTTCGCGACGGCAGTGGGCTGCTCGGGATCGCTGGCCATCCGTCCGCTGCAGCCCTCACGGGACGCGGGCTTCAGGCCCTTCAGCATCGCGGCAGCCGAGGCGTTGCCGTCGCTGTGTCCGACGGGCATCACGTGCGGTGCGTCCGTGGGCGAGGCGCCGTCGAGGTGCTCGACCGCGAGCAGCTCGGCGCCCTGCACGGCTCCATGGCGTTCGGTCAGGTGTTCGGAGGTCTGGGGTCGATCGAGGTGTCGGGGCTTCCGCTCGACGGCGGGGACCGCATGGTCCTCGGACACTGGAGTGACGGCCCGATGGCCGTGGCGCTGGCGGGACGCCTCACCAACGGCACCCGACTGCGACGTGAGCTCAAGGCGCGCGGGGCCCTGTTCCAGACCGACTCCGATGCGGAGGTCCTGCTCCATCTGGTCGCCCAGTCGTCCCAGCGAACCCCCGTCAACCGCATCGTCGACGCCCTGTGGAGAGTGGCGGGGGCGTTCAGCGCCATCCTGCTCGGGCCGGATCTGATGGTGGCCGTCCGGGATGCGCGCGGATTCCGCCCGCTCGTGGTGGGACGCGTGGACGGTGCGCTCGCCGTCGCGACGGAGGATGTCGCCATCCGCGATGCGGGGGGCCAGGTCCAGCGGAGCGTGCGACCCGGCGAGATGATCGTCGTCGATCGAGGGGATGTACAGTCCGTACGTCCGTTTCCCCCTCAGCCTGCAGCGCGATGCTCTCAGGAGCTCGTCGGACTCGCGCGTCACGACGCGAACGTCTTCGGTCGGGCGCCCTACGAGGTCCGGGAAGCACTCGGCAAGCGGCTCGGTCGCGAGGCCCCGTGTCCGGATGCCGAAGTGGTGGTCGCGCTCCCAGAAGACGAGCCGTTCGGCATCGGGTTCGCCCGCGCAGCCGATCTGCCCTACGAGCGCGGCTTGTTGCCCGGCTACGGAACGGCCGACTCCGACACCCGCTGGATGACCGTCCCCGCAGTGGTCCGGGGCCGTCGCGTGGTCCTCGTCGCCCGCTCCCTGCTCACCGGACGGGTGCTCAAGCGCGCCGTCACCGCGCTCCGGGGGGCCAACGCGGTCGACGTCCACGTGCGAATCGCGACCCCACCCATCGCCAAGGGCTGTATCTACGGGGTTCCGAGCCCGACCACCGACGAGATGGCCTGGACTCACCGGTCCGATCTGGACGACCTCGCGCTCTGGCTCGACGCTGTCACGGTCGGGTTCTCGAGCCAGACCGGCCTGCGCGAGGTGCTCGGAGACGACGGCTGGTGCATGGCGTGCGTCGACGGGAACCACCCGGTGGCCCCCGAAGAGCCCGACGACCAGCTGCCGCTGTTCTGAAGCGCTTCAGAGCTCGCGGGTTCCGAGGTCCTCGAACTCCCGCTCGTTCTCGCCAGTGTAGATCTGCCGCGGACGGTGGATGCGGTAGCCGTCGTCGCTGCGCATCTCTCGCCAGTGGGCGATCCAGCCCGGAAGACGACCCAGCACGAACATCACCGTGAACATCTCGGTGGGGATGCCCATCGCGCGGTAGATGATGCCCGAGTAGAAGTCGACGTTCGGGTAGAGCTTGCGCTTCACGAAGTACTCGTCCTGCAGCGCACGCTCCTCGAGCTGCTTGGCGAGGTCGAGCAGCGGGTCGTTGATCCCGAGCTGATCGAAGATCTTGTCGGCGGCGGACTTGAGCAGCCGCGCCCGCGGATCGAAGTTCTTGTAGACCCGGTGACCGAAGCCCATCAGCCGGACGCCGGAGTCGCGATCCTTCGCCTTCTCCAGGAACTGGTCCATGGTGAGGTCGGAGCTCTGGATCTGCTCCAGCATCTCGATGACCTTCTGGTTCGCGCCGCCATGGCGAGGCCCCCAGAGCGCGCAGATCGCGGCGGAGATGGACGCGAAGAGGTTGGCCTCCGAGCTGCCGACCATCCGCATCGTCGACGTGCTGCAGTTCTGCTCGTGGTCTGCGTGCAGGATGAGGAGGAGGTTCAGGGCCTCTTCCAGCACCTTCGGGACCTCGTACGGCTCACTCGGCACGGCGAACATCATCCGCAGGAAGTTGCCGGGCCACGACAGGTCGTTGCGGGGGTAGATGAAGGGCTGACCGATGCTCTTCTTGTACGCGAACGCCGCGATGGTCTTGGACTTCGCGAGGATCCGGATGATGTTGAGATCGGTGAGGCTCGGGTCGTTGTCCGGGTAGTACGTGCTCAACGACGCGACCATCGACGCCATGATGGCCATCGGATGGGCGCGCGGCGGGTAGCCCTCGAAGAACTTCTTCATGTCTTCGTGCAGGAGCGTGTGGTACGTCAGGTCTGACCGGAACTTCGTGAGCTGGTCCTGGTTCGGACGCTCCCCGTAGATCAGCATGTGGCAGACCTCGGTGAACCGCGCCCGCTCGGCGATCTGCTCGATCGGGTAGCCGCGGTACCGGAGGATCCCGTTCTCGCCGTCGATGAAGGTGATTCCCGAGGTACAGGACCCCGTGCTGCCGTAGGCGGGATCGAGGCTCACGAGGCCCGTGGTCTTCCGGAGGGTGGTGAGGTCGATGCCTTTCTCGCCCTCGGAGCCCTCGATGACCGGAAACTCCCACTCCTGCCCGTCGTAGATGATCTTGGCGGTACCGCTCATGTGTCGCTCCTGTGTGGCTGGGGAAGCTAACTCAGGGAGACGGGGGTTCGAGGCAACCGCCTCCGTTTCGACCGGTCTCGACGTGCTTTTCGTCTTCGAACCACGCGGCCACGTCCGGCATGACGCGTCGCAGCGCATCGGGATCGAGGTGATGCAGGGCGAAGGCTTCCGCGAACGACTCGTGGTGTCGACCCCGCCAACCGTAGGTCGTCGGGCCGCGTACCCTCCCGCGAACCGCCCGGTAGGCCTCGATCACGGGTCCGTCGTCGCCGAGGCCGCGGTAGCAGGACCGCAGCACGGTCGCCCGGTCGTACGCCGCCTGGAAGCGGGCCGGATCCACCATGCGCTCGCTGGCATCCCGTGCACGACGCCAGGCTGCATGGGTGTCGCGCAGCGGCCGATCGACCACCGCGTGGCCGAACTCGTGCAGAAGCGTCATCACAGGGGTGGGCATCGGACGGTCGAGAGGCCCCACGAACCCGTGTCCGTACTCCTGGAACGCGGCGTCGTACACCTCGAGTCGGGGCGGATCGGTCGACGGGCCGTACCAGGCCATCTCGCTCGGACGGCGGGGACTGTCGGCCAGGCGAACCAGGCGGACGCCCACGAGAGCGGTGCGTTCCTCCTCGGTCAGGGCTTCGAGAGCCATGAGCACGAACGCGAGCTCCTGCAGCGCCCACGGTCCGGAGAAGCCGTCCAGCGCATAGGTCTCGGCGATCTCGGCCTTCCAGCGCCCGACATCACTGTGCGAGGGCGGGATCCTCCAGGGGATGGGCGTATCCCCGCTGGCGACGGTGACCGATCCGTCCCGACCGACCCAGAGCGTGACCGAGTCGCCATCGAGGTCGATCCACTCGACCTCGGGTCGGCGCACCATCATGTCGAGCTCGGCCCCACGTGACCAGCGGCCGGCGGTGGCGATCAGCACGTACAGCTCGGCGGGTTCGAGGATCTCCAGGCGATCGGGCCCGATCTCCGTGACGCCTTCGGAGGTCCGACGTCGAATCGTCCCGATGCGGCCGCGCTCCTGGGCGTTGCGGACCGCGTGGACGAGCAGGGCGTGGTCGAGCGGAATCGGCGGGAGCTCGAAGGCCACGGGCTCGTAGCGCAGGTGGGTCGAGCATCCCGTCAGCATCCAGAGCGCGGCGAGCAGGAACGTCAACAGCGCTCATCCACGGTCGAGGACCAGGGCGGTCTCCACATGATGCGTGTCGACGAACATCTCGAACAGCCGGGCCTCGACCAGCCGATACCCGGCCTCGAGAGCGGGTCGCACGTCGCGGGCGGCGCTCGGCACGTGACAGCTCACCAACACGATCCGGCGAGGACGCTGGAGGAGGACCTGCTCCATCGCCCGGCCCGCTCCGGCGCGAGGAGGGTCGAGCACGGCGACGTCGAACGGGACCTGCACGAGATCGAAGCGCTCCACGCGCCCGGTGTGGACCTCGACCTCCAGGCCGTTGGCCGCTGCGTTGTGGCGCAGATCCCGGGTCGCCTGGCCCTCGAGCTCGACGGCGGCGACCGGGATGCCGAGCTGGGCCAGGGGCAGGGTGAGGTTGCCGATCCCCGCGTAGAGATCCACGACGCGTTCGGGGGCGACGCTGCGGACCCGGTCGACCACCCAGTCCACCAGCAGCTGGTTGATGTCGGCGTTCACCTGGGTGAACGAGCGGGGGCTCACCCGAAGCGCGAGGGGGCCCGTCGGACCGTTCACGGACAGGGTCAAGGCGGGGTCGCCGTGCACGGGACGCCCCGCGATCGCCACGTGATCGAGCCCGTCCACATGGGCAGGATCGACGCGATCCTCGATCCAGACCACGCACCGATCCCCGTCGGTCGCGAGCTCCACCGAGCGCAGACCGGGAATCGGAAGCAGCTCGCGCAGAGCCCGAAGGGTCGGGACGAGGGCCTCGTGAGCAGCCAGGCAGTCGTCGATGTCGACGAGGTCGTGGCTCCGCATCGCCCGGTAGCCGAGCCGCGTACCGTCCACGGACAGCTTGATCCGGTGTCGATGCCGCTGTTTGCGGGGGGATTCCGTGAGTGGGGGAGGCGCATCCAGACGCAGGGCGCGCTGAACCATCGTCGCGAGCGCGTCCAGGCGAACCCTCCGCTCGAGCGCGCCGAGGTCGCATCCTCCACATCGATCCTGGACCGGGCACGGGTGGGGTACGCGATCCGGGCTGGTCGCGGCGGTGGAGAAGGACTCCACGTCGAGGGTGCGTCCGCGCTTGCGGGTGGACTCCGCGACGATCGTGGCGCCAGGAAGTGCTCCCCGGACGCGGAACGAACGGATTCCCGCCTTCTTCGAGGCGGCATCTCGGGGGGCGGGACCGCCTGTGCGGCCATCGGGCAGGATCCATTCGACGGTCAGCTGCGGCATCATGGATTCGTATCCCATCGCTGTCGCCCGACCCCACCTTCCCGGAGCGCTCTCGTGGACTCCCCGATGATCGACGCCGTCCTGACCGAGCTGATCTGGGTGCTGGGTGCAGGAGCGCTCGGCCTGGTCGGGGTCGTCGCGACGGTCGTGATGCTCCTGGGCAAGCGGCGGGTTCCCCCCGTCCTGGGCGCAGCGGGGATCGGCCTGGCCGTTCTGGCCGGAATCGGGGGAGGTCTCGGCGGCCTGTACAACCCCGATGCCTACACCGGAGGCCTCGCTGCGGGGCTCATCCACCTCCTCGCGGCCTTCGCGGCGATCCCGCTCACCGGAATGCTGCTGTTGGGTACGAGCGTGGTCGCGTTCCAGCACCCGCCTCGCCATCGCGGGCTTCCCGCCGTGGTCGGGGTCTTGGTGCTCGCGACCGCCGTCGCCACCGTGTGGGAGGGCTCGATCGGCGGCAACCTCCGCTTCGGGCTCGTGCGGGCGGCGATCTTCGCGGCGATGGGCCTGTTGGTTGTGCTCTCCACGGTCTCGGCGGCAGACGAGGGGTCGGACGGCGTCAGCATCGCAGGGCTCGCGTTCGCGTTGCTGGTCGGCGTGGTCGAGAGCGGAGGGCGCGGGATGGCCGCATCGATGAGCCTCGCCTACACCGTGGGAATCGTCCCGCACGGCAAGCGTGGCGAGGCCATCACCCAGATGCTCGACCATGCCGCCCGCGGGGACGCGGGCCTGTGGACCACCACGGTGCTCGGAATGCTCGTGGGGCTCGTGTGCGTGGGATGGGCGTTGTCGAGGCGCGGTCCACGGCCCGGAGACGTCCTCGCGCTCGTGTGGGTGGTGATCGCCCCGGCTGTGCTCGTGGTCGGCATGCCGAACGCCGAGAGTCTCACCCGGGCTGCGGAGGCCGGCCCGGCTGCGAAGGCGAAGCCCCCTGGCCCCTGACCACCGTGGTTGCGAGCCGGGGGCGTTTCGTGCGAGAACCCCGGACTACTCAGGGAGGGCAGGTGCCGAACGCAGTCATCTCCGGAACCGGGATGTTCGTCCCGGAGAATGTCGTTACCAACGATGATCTCGTCAATGTGTACGGGATCGATACGAGTCACGAATGGATCGTGAAGCGCACGGGGATCGAGTCCCGTCGGTTCGCGCCAGAGGGGATCGGATCGGCAGATCTCGCGGTGCCCGCTGCAGAAGCCGCCATCGCGGATGCGGGCCTCGAGAAGAAGGACATCGACATGATCCTCTTCGCGACGCTCTCGCCCGAGCACTGTTTCCCGGGCAGCGGGGTCTACCTGCAGAACAAGCTCGGCATGTGTGACGCCAACCACTTCGTGGGCGCGATGGACATCCGAAACCAGTGTTCGGGCTTCATCTACGGCCTCGGGACCGCTGCCAGCATGGTCCAGTCGGGTGCGTGCAAGAACGTCCTCGTGGTCGGGGCCGAGACCCACAGCGCCGCCCTGGATCTGTCGACCGAGGGGCGCTCCGTCGCGTCGTTGTTCGGTGATGGAGCAGGCGCCTGCATCGTGAGCGCCTCCGAGGAGGAGGGTCGCGGTATCCGCACCTGGAAGGTCGGTGCAGACGGGCGATTCGCAGACGTCCTCGCGCAGCGGGTGTGGGACATCAAACAGCGTCCGTTCATCCCGACGAACGAGGACGGCGTCGGTCAGGTCCAGCCCGAGATGCTCTGGGCGCAGATGGACGGCAAGCTCGTCTTCAAGAACGCGGTCATGCGGATGATCGAGGGGCTGATGACGGTGTGCTGGCAGCAGGGGATCACCACCGACGACATCGATGTCTTCGCGTTCCACCAGGCGAACCTGCGGATCAATCAGTATGTCGCGCAGCAGCTCAACATCCCCGAAGAGAAGCTGCTCCAGAACATCCACAAGTTCGGCAACACCACGGCTGCCACGATCCCGACGCTCCTCGCAGAAGCCTCCCGGGAGGGCAAGCTCGAGAAGGGGATGACCGTCGCGACCGTGGCGTTCGGCTCCGGCTTCACCTGGGGTGCAGCGCTGATCGACTGGTAGTCGGTCAGCTGTTCAATCGAGCTCGTCGAAGTGCTGCTGGTGCAGCTTGGCGATGTGCAGCCCGATATCGCGGATCGCTTCCTGCTCCTCGGCCGAGGTCTGGAAGAACATCCCGAAGATCCCGCCTGCGCTCTCCGCGATGATGTCGCAGTACTCCACGATGTCGTCGACCTGATGCGGGCCGATGTCCCGACCGAACCCGTCGGGCTTGTGGGCGAGGTTCACGAGGACCTCGCGGCCGCGTGCGAAGTAGTCGCGGGTGGGGCGTTCGGTCAGCCACTCCTGCACGACATCGTGGGCGCGGCCGGCCAGGAGCGCGTTGCCCTCGGCGTACGACAGGATCTCCTTTCGTTCCTCGGGCTGGATCTCATTGTCGGCCCAGGCCACTTCGACCAACGGCAGCAGGAGGATGGCGCGGTAGCTGTCGGAATCGAGCCCCAGCGCATCGAGCGCTTTGATCACCTGTTCGTCGTCCAAGCTCATCGCGTCGGTTCCTCCAGCGGCAGGTCGTCGCCGCGTTCGTTCGACGTATCCGACTGCTGTGGACGGCGCGCTACCTGAGCAGGACCGTCGGTTCGTCGTCCTCTTCGTCCCAGGCCGACGCGCGGGTCGAGGTGCGGGGCAGGATGACCGTCACGGTCGCCCCGTGGCCCATCCGACTGTCGATCGACAGGCTGCCACCGAGCGCCTCTGCGAGACCCTTGCACACCGCCAGGCCGACGCCGGCGCCGTCGTAGCGACGCGTGGTGGAGGAATCCCCCTGCCAGAAGGCTTCGGTGGCGGCACGGACCTGCGCTTCGGTCATGCCGATGCCGTCGTCCGCGACGATGATCGCGAACTCGCTCGCGTCCAGGGTGTTCGCGGAGATGCGCACGCTGCCCTTGAAGGTGAACCGGCAGGCGTTGTGTGCGAGATTGAAGACGATCTGGCGCAACATCCGCAGATCCGAGCGGACCACGAGCCCAGGCTCCACACTCACCCGAACCGACGTCTTGTTGCGCTGTGCCTGATCCGAGACAGCGTCCGCGATCTCGGACAGCAGGTCCTGCAGATCGATGTCCCGCGGCCGGATGTCGAAGCGGCCGCTCTGCAGCTGGTTCAGGTCGAGCACCGATTCCACGAGCCCGAGGAGGTGCTTCGTCGCCCGGACGATGGCCTCCAGATCGTGCCGGTCGGGATGGTCTCCGTCCTTGTCTTCGAGGAGAAGGTCCGCATACCCCTGGATCGCGTTCAGGGGCGTCCGCAGCTCGTGGCTCATCCTCGCCAGGAAGTCGCGTTCCTGACGCGTCGGCCCCGACGTCGAGAGCGGACTGTCGTCGAGGGAATTGCGATGACTCAAGGGGGACTCCGGAAGATCCGCTGGCAGTCGCTGACCGTACCATGACCGGGTCCACTCCGCAGCGTGAGGACTCCGGCGAGCCAGAGCGTCCAGCGTGAGGTATGCTCCGCCAGTGCTTCGGTTGACCCTCCGCGCCCGTGACGACGCGCGCTTTCTCGCTCGCATCATCGAACGAGATGGCTTCGCGTTCGTGCTCGACTATGGCGATGCCGCCATGGTCGCGGACGCGTCCGAGCGGGTCGCCCGGGGATTCTCCCTGTGGCGGGACGGCAAGCTCGAGACCGTCAGTCCGTCGTCGCCGGAGCTCCTTCCGCTTCTGGCTGAGTTCTACGCTCAGGAAGGCCTGCTGGTCGCCCTCGAGGAACCGAGCTTCACCGAGCGGCCGGAACCCCTGGAAGACCGCCTCCCTTCGCAGCAGAGGGACCAGACCATCACCGAGTTCCGGGAGGAGAGCGAGCTGGTCGAGGAACCCACCGAGCTGGTGACGATGTCGGACGTGCCGGACCTCGGAGACGTGCTGGTGCCCATCGGTGGCGGCCCGAAGAAGACCAACCCCGGCGCGAAGCAGGCGCGGGCGATGTGGTCCCCGTCCGGCGGAGACTTCGATGGCGCCGCCGATCAGACCGTCGAGCTCGCCGATCCCCACGAGCCCACGCTCATTCGCGAGAATCCGCTGCGGAAGCACGACGCGCTCGACAAACACGGGACCATCGTGCCCGCGGACGTCGACGAGGACATCGCGACCGAGGAGGAGGAGACCGAGCTCGTCCCGGCCGACCTCCGCGCTCGGGCCCTGGCCATGGAGGACGGCGCCACCGAGCTGTACTCCGGGAACCACGACATCGGTGGGATCGAAGCTCCCGCACCTGAAGCTCCCGCGGCTGAAGCTCCCGCACCTGAAGCTCCCGCGGCCGAAGCTGCATCTGCGCGCGAAGGCCAGAAGAACAGCGGAGACCCCGAGTGACCCGCCACACCGTCCTGCTCGCCCTCATCGCGGCGCTTCCGGGCCTCGCGCACGCCGAGGATCAGACCGATCTCGGGAGCCACGGCCTGCTTCCGTCCACCGTGCTCTTCGTCGACATCGTCGATCCGAGCGTGGAGAGCATCGCCTTCGACGGGGTGATCACGTTGCCTCCTCCCGATGGCGGCACCGCGAGCCCGATGGTGCGAGCCTTCGAGCCCGACGGCGACCTCATCGGGGTGTTCGACGCCGGTGAAGTCATCCAGCCCACCGATGGTGCAGGCACCTACGAGCTCGAGCTCATCGGGGTGGGGGACGTCGACGGTCAGAACGGCGCCGAACCCTTGAGCGAGTGGTCGGTCGAGGTCGTCGGGGCGTCCACCACGGAAGGCCGCGTCTGGAGTCGCCGGTGGAGCCTGAACGGCGGCGGGTTCGGGGCTGCAAACGGCCTCGACGACAGCTTCTTCGCGGTGGTCGACGGCGGAGCGCCCGGCGCAGAAGGGCTGATCGAGCTTCGCATGGCTGGGCTGACCGGCTTCGTGTACGCCGTGCTCGCCAACGACGAAGGCGTGAACGGTGCCAATGCGCGCTCGCGCGAAGAGGGCTTCGGAAGCATCGGTAGCCGGCTGAAGCTCTACCTTCGCCCGCCGGATCAGCTGGTCCCTGACGTCCGTGTGCCCGGCCTGACCGACGTCGTCTGGACCCCACCTACCTGTGGGGGCGTCGCCGCTGGAATCGTCGAAGGCACCCTCGACTTCCAGTCCGACGTGTCGGGCACCTGGCACCTCGTGTGCGACGTGAATGGAGACGGGGTCAAGGACCCGACCGGCCCCGACGATCTGCATCTGTTCGGTGCAGCGGGCATCGGCGCCAACTCCGTCACCATCGACGGTGCGGGCGAGGACGGGGTGGCCGCGGACGCCGGAACGCACAGCTGCGAGCTGTGGTTGGCGGTCGGAGAGTTCCACTACCTCGCGCAGGACATCGAGACGTCCTACCCGGGCTTCCGCATGTTCGAAGTCGACGACGCCCTCGTCCGGACCGGGCGACCGATGTTCTGGGACGACCGGTTCGTCCAGGGGCAGGCCGTCGTCATGCCCAACGGGTCGGTGCCGCTCGAAGCCTCCGGTGTGGATGGCCGGTCGAGCGGTGCAGACGGAGACGCGGTCGATGCGGACGTGAATGCGCGCTCCTGGGGCGATTTCTCGACGTCCACCAAGGGCAACGGCAACGTCCTCGACACCTGGACCTTCCTCGAGCGGGCCGTGTCGGCCCCCTTCGACATCGTCGTGCTCGACGGCCAGATCGACACCGACGGCGAAGGTCTGGTCGATGCCGCAGAGACCTGTATCCACGGGACGAATCCGAGCCTTCCCGACACCGATGGCGACACGCTGAACGACGCACTCGAAGCCCTGTCTCTGCCGAGCTCGCCCCTCCTGGCGGACTCCGATGGCGACACGCTCGACGATGCCTTCGAGACCCCCGACGTCAACGCGCCCATCGACAGCGACAGCGACGGAGACCCCGACTCCATCGACCCCGACGACGACGACGATGGGGTGCCGACCGCGGTGGAGGGCACCGTCGACACCGATGGGGATGGCCTTCCGGACCACCAGGATCGCGACGACGACGACGACGGCGTCTCCACGGCGGCCGAGAGCACCCAGGACACCGACGGGGACGGGCTGACCGACCGGCTCGACGACGACGACGACGGCGATGGCATCCCGACGCTCGAAGAGGACCGGGACGGCAACGGCAACGCGCTGGGCGACGACACCGACGGCGATGGAACGCCGGACTTCCTCGACGACGACGACGACGGGGATGGGCTGCCCACGATCGAAGAGCTGCCCGGAGACTCCGATGGGGACGGGCTGATCGACGTGCTGGACCCCGACGACGACAACGACACCGTGCCCTCTGGGCTCGACGGGCTCCAGGACACCGACGGAGACGGGGTGATCAACTACCTCGACCCCGACGACGACGACGACGGCATTCCCACCGCCGAGGAGGACGCCGATGGGGATGGCGATCCCACGAACGACGACGCCGATCAGGACGGGATCCCGAACTTCCTCGAAGAGGACGACGACGGCGACGGGCTGATCACGCCCCTCGAGGACCCCGACGGCAACGGGGTGCCCGACGACGACAGCGACTCCGATGGCATCGCCGACTACCTCGATGCGGACGACGACGACGACACCGTGCCCACGATCGACGAGGACCCCGACGGCGACGGGGATCCGCGCAACGACGACACGGACGGCGACGGGATTGCGAACTACCTCGATCCCGACGATGACGACGACGGCCTGCCCACATCCGTAGAGGGGGACGGAGACGCGGACGACGACGGAATCCCGGATGCGCTCGAGACCGATGCCGACGACGACGGGATTCCGGACATGGTCGAGGGCACCGTCGACTCGGACGAAGATGGATTGCCGGACTTCCGGGACCCCGACGACGACAACGACACCGTGCCGACCGCGGACGAGGGCACGGTCGACTCCGATGGCGACGGGCGCCCCGACCACCTCGACCCCGACGACGACGACGACGGGGTCCCGACCGCAGACGAGCTCCCCGGAGACACCGATGGAGACGGACTCGACGACCGGATCGACGACGACGACGACGGCGACGGGATTCCCACGGCCGACGAACAGTGGACCGAGTCGGACGTGGACGGCGATGGCCTCGACAACTGGGTCGACGAAGACGCCGATGGAGACGGGCTCACCGATGCCGAAGAAGGGACCGACGACGTCGATGGCGACGGAATCCCGGACTTCCTGGACCCCGATGGTGCACTCGTGACCTTCTACCGGGGTTCGGGGCTCGGGTGTTCGTCTGTGGACGGCGGGATGGGATCCCGCTTCGCGCTCACGGGATGGATGGCGCTGGCGCTCATCGCGCTGCGACGCCGCCGTTGAGTACCGGCACACTTCATCTGCTCGTCGGGCCCGTCGGTGCCGGCAAATCCACTCTGGGTCGACGGCTCGCGGTGGAGCACCAGGCCGTGTTCCTCGACCTCGATGCCTGGATGGTACGGCTCTTCGGCGACGATGAACGGCCGATGTCCGGCGTGATCGACTGGTACCTCGAGCGTCGGGACCGCGTGCGCGACCAGATCGAGTCCATCGCCCTGGATGTCGTTGGGACCGGCACCGATGTCGTGCTCGAGCCCGGCTTCGTGCGACGCATCGAGCGACTGGAGTTCTACGACCGGATGCGGGCGGCCAGGGTGCCGCTTCGCGTCGTGTGTGTCGATGCGCCGCGAGACGTGCGGCGGCAGCGGGTCGTCGCCCGGAACACCGCTGCGGGCCCGCTCACGCAGGTCGTGCCGGAGCCGATGTTCGAAGCGGCGTCCGATGCGTGGGAACCGCCCGAAGACGCCGAACGAACCGCCGTGGAGTGGACGGACTTGTAGCCGGGGGCTGCTACTCGACGTCCCAGCGCGCCACGGTGCTGCAAGAGCCGTCCTGGCAGGCCTGAGTCGACCACGTACCCGCAACGGCCCCGTCCTCACGGGCCATGGCGAGGCGACGTGCGGTGCGGCCGACGTAGCAGCGCCGAACGCCGGGGCTGACGTCGTACAGGCAGGGTGTGCGTTCGAGGACCTCGTTCCCGGCTCCATCGAGCCAGGCCAGCTCGACGTCGGAGCCTCGGTAGTCGAGCTGGATCCACAGCTGTCCGTGGTCGCGCCAGGTGAGGACCTCGCCGACCAGATCCAGTGTCGAGGCCGCCGCGACGGGCTCCGAAGAAGCCTCGCCCGCGCTGTCGGTTCCCGCTCCGGCGTCCTCTGGTCCGACCCGCTCCTCTTCCCGGTCGGGCGCCAGGACGGCTCCTGTTCCGATGCTCGCGAGCTCCGGTGCGCTCGGGGGAACCACCGGTGTGCCGGACCCTGCGGTCGCCGAGCCCAGGCCTCCGAACCCGCTTCCGAAGACCGCGAACAGCGCGAGCCCGCTGAACGCGACCACGGCCGTGACGGCACCCGTGGTGGTCAGGAAGCGCTTGCGGCGGGCGAGCATGTCGGCTTCGAGGACGGCCTGCTCGGCGTCCCATGCGGTGCGACGATCGACGGTCTCGGTGCGCCAGCCGCGCAGTGCGGCGTCGACGCGGTTCATGCGTTCGGCTTCTGTGGCGATGTCGGACATGGTGGGATTCCGGGTGGGGAGGGGAGCGGAGGGGAGAGCATCGGGGGGCGTCCGGGGGGAATGGACGCGGAAGGGGATGTGCGGATGCTAACGCAGGTCGTGCGCGGCCCGCCAGTCGTCGGTGAGCTGAACGGGTTCGGTCGGGATGCGCCCGGGGTCGAACGCCGCCACGGCCGACTGCAGGTCGTGGCCTTCGAGGCCCAGCCAGCCCAGAACCACCCGATGGATGTCCTCTGGAGCGCAGCCGGCCTCGCGCAGGGCTGCCAGGCCGAGTGAACCATGGGACTTGGAGAGCTTTCGTCCATCGGGTCCGAGAACGAGCGGCGCGTGGAGCCAGGTGGGTGCCGTGGCGCCGAAACCCTGCCACAGGGCCACCTGCACGGCGGTGTAGTCCAGCAGGTCCGACCCGCGGACCACCTCGGTGACGCCGTCGGCGATATCGTCCGCCACGACGGCCAGATTGTAGGTGTACACCCCATCGCGCCGCCGCAGCACGGGGTCTCCGAAGTCCAGCGCGCGAACCGTCCGGCTGCCGTGGACCCGATCGACGAAGCGCTCGTGGCGGTCCGGAAGCGCGAACCGCACCGCTCCCGATGTCGTGCCGCGCGTCCTGCAGTCCAGCGGGTGTCTGCCGCCTCCTTCCGCGATCGTGCGGCGCGTGCATCCGCAGAAGTACGTCTCGTCCAGCGCGTCGAGCCACGGGGCGTACTCGCGGTCGCGCTGAGGTGCGACCTCGGCGTCCCAGGTCAGTCCGAGCCACTCCAGATCGCGCTTCTGGTCGTCTTCGATGTGCCGGCGAGCGCGGCTGCGATCCACGTCCTCGACCCGGAGGAGCAGGGTGCCGCCTCGCTGGCGGACCGACAGCCAGGCTGCGGCGAACGCGACGGCATTCCCGAGGTGCAGGGCCCCACTCGGCGTCGGTGCGAGACGACCGACCGCCACAGGGAGGGCATCCGTGGCCTGCGGATCAGCCGTACCCGAGGCCGGGAACGGGAATCAGAGCCGAGCGCTGCAGCGTCTGGATGAGCTCGCTGGCCGTGCGACCCGGGAGGGCCTCGGCCAGACAGGCTGCGGTGCCGGACAGGTAGGCGGTCGCGAGCCCGGGTCCGCGGAACCGACCGGTCTCGCCTTCCTTGGTCAGGCCGTAGCCGTGGGTCAGGAACTTGTCCGACAGCACGCCCCATTCCTTGCGCGAGAAGCGCTTGGGGTCGAAGTAGTAGAACTTGTCGAGCGGGCACTCGGGGTGTGCGGCCACGCCGACGGTCTCGGGGAGGTCGGCGGGGTAGGCGCGTTCGCCCTTCGGGTGTGCGGCCGAGAGCACGATCGAGCCGTAGTTCACCGCGTTCGCGACGCACTCGCGAAGGAGCAGGGCCTTGCCCATGTTCGGCGTTCCGAGTGACAGGTTGACCACCTGGCACTTGCTGTTGGCGCTGGTCTCGATGCCGGCCGCCATCAGCTCGGCGCTCGTGCGCAGGCGCTCTCCCATGATCTTCACCGCGACGAGCGTGGCGTCCGGAGCGACCTTGTGGACCGCTGCGGCGATCTCGGTTCCGTGGCCGTTCTCGTCCTCGAAGTCCGACTTGAGCAGCGCGTGCCCCGTGGCTCCGAGCTCGATGAACCAACCCTCGATCTCGACGCCCTGCAACCGGGGATCGGAGCGGTCGATGCCGGAATCGATGATCGCGACCCTGACGCCCTTTCCGGTGTATTCCTTGCCTCTGAACCGCATCGAACCCGCTTCTCCTGCAGGGCACCGCGCGTCTGACGCCAACCGCGCCCACAGGCCGTGCCCGAGACCGAACTCTAGGTGATTCGCGTGACCGAGGGCAAGGGCGCGGACTACTCTGAGTCAGGAGGCGCCCGCTGTCTGCACACCCATCCAGCCGCGACAGTCGCGAACGGCTCGATCGCGACATGAGTGAGCTCGCTGCGATCGAGCATCGCTACGCCGGGTCCGAAGGCGAGCGCCGCATGCTGCACGACGTGAAGGGCCGGCTCCCGACGGGCCTGCGGGGTCGAATCGAGGGGTTCGTCGCGTGGAACAGCCCGATGGCGGTCATCGGGGGCCACGCGCTCGGCATGCTCGGAGCCGGTGTGCTCGGTCTGTACTACCCCCTCACCGGCACGCTCCTGTGCGCCGGACTGACCGTGTCGCTCTTCGCCGAGACCACCGGACGCTTCTCGCTGTTCCGCCGCTTCGCACCCAAGAAGCCCTCCTACAACCTCATCGTGCCGATGGAGCGGGAACGCGCCCTCGGAACCGTGGTGATCTCCGCTCCTCTGGATGCCCCCACCTGGCGTCCGGATCGCCCGAAGTGGTTCAAGCGCCCGCTCAAGGCCGTGTTCGGTGCTGCCGTCGTCGTCACCACCCTGCTCGCCCTGTCGGCACTGGCGCAGCCCTGGGGCCGGCCGACCCAGGGGATGTACAGCTTCTCCCTGGTGGTTCTGGCGGTGACCGTGGGGCTGGCGTTGCTGATGCGGCGTCGATCGCGGGCGGTGGGCGAGGACGCGAGTGGCCCGGCCGTTCTCCTGGAGATCGTGCGGCGGTTCCACGCCGACCCGCCGGCCCGAACCGAGCTGTGGGCCGTGTTCACCGGGTGTGGACACGCCTACCAGAACGGCATGGCGGCCTTCCTCGCGATGCACGGCCCCACGCTGCCCCAGCCGGTCTTCGTCCTCGCGCTCGACGACCCCGGCCGGCCACCCGTGGGCGGTGTCATCACCGAAGGGTCGTTGTTCAAGCAGCACCACCGGCCCACCGGCCCCGCCCTCGTCGAGCGACTGCGCTGGGCGGGGGTCGAGATTCCGGCGGTCGACCGGGCAGGGGAGACCGATGCCTGGGCCGCGATGCTGTTCGGCTACCGGGCGCTGGCGCTCGCGGGTGACGAGGACGCCGAGCCGGACCCCGAGACCGCGCTGCGGGCGACCGACCTCGCCGAGCGGATCGTTCGTTGGTTCGACGAGGATCTGGCACGGGTGGCCGACGATGCGCCGCTGCTCGAGTCCATCAAGCGACGCGCCGTCCAGGAGAGCCTGGAGTCCATCGACGAATCCCTGGAAGACCCCCTCGACACCGAGCAGAGCGCGTGAGGTCGAAGCCGCACGGAGCCATGTGGGTCGGCCTCGTTGCGGGTCTGGTACACGCTGGGCCCGTCTCCGCCGGCACGATTCGCGGCACCATCCGCAACGAGGCCGGCGCAGGCGTGCCGGGCGCCAACGTCGTCGCGTACGACACGCGCTTCCGATTCTTCAACGTCCTGTCGGAAGCCGACGGTACCTACGCCATCGAAGACGTCCCGAGCGGGACCTACCGGATGCGGGTCCTTCCCCCCGTCGTGACCGACGTGCAGGAGCGCTGGGAGGGCGACACGCTGGTCGCGTGCGAAGCGCCGAAGCACCCCTTCGACGAGGAGGACGATCTCACCCTCGACCTGGTGCTCCCCCCGGGGAACACCCTCGTGGGCCAGGTCGTGACCCGGGAGCGTGTCCCACTCCCCGGCGCCCGGCTGGAGCTGCGACCCACGTGGTACCGGGAGTTCAGCGCCAGCGCGCGCACTGCCCAGGCCGACGACGACGGGTTCTTCACCCTGTACGGGGTGCCGTCCTTCCGCTCTCTCCCGGACACCCATCTGCTCGAGGTCCGCCAGGGTGCCGTCCCCGAGCAGTACCACCGCGGAGCCTACGAAGAGGAAGAGGCCACGCCGGTCGAGCTCGAAGGGGCCGTCACCGACATCGGCGCCATCAGCACCTGGCTCGGCACCTCGCTGTCGGGGCAGGTCACCGGCCCGGATGGTCTGCCTGTCGAGGAGGCGGAGGTCCGGGCGTTCGCCGGGCGGCTCAGCCTCGTGACCGTCACCGACGCCGATGGTCGCTGGTCCCTGCCCGGTCTGCGTCCCGGCGAGGTCGTGCTCTGGGTCACCGCCGACGGTCTCGCGCGCGGGTACTACCCGGACGGCGGCATCCCGCCCGACCCGCCCGTGGTCTTCGACGGTGAAGGAGAGGTGGTCGGGGACGTCGACGTGCAGCTGGTCGAGGAGTCCATCGTCACGGGCACCCTGGTCACGTCCGGCGACCCCACGCTCGCGAACGTACTCCTCGTCGACGAGACCGATGCCGTGGCCGTCGCGGCAGGGGTCGACGAGGACGGTCGATTCTCGGTTGCGGGCCTGTCGGCGAACCGATGGCGCGTCGAGGTCTACGGGCCCGAGCTCGGCTTCATGGAGGGGCCGCTCGTGGAGTCCTACGACAGCACCGAGCCCGTGTTCGTCGATGTCCCGGCCGGTGAGACGGTGGACATCGGCCGCATCGAGCCCCTCGAAGGAGCCCGCCTGGAAGGGGTGATCCGCAGCCAGACCACCGGAGAGCCCGTCTACGGTGCGGTGGTCATCGCCGAGCGTCAGGACGACGGCTTCCGACGCCTGGCGTTCACCTCACCAGACGGGGCGTACATCCTCACCGGGGTCGAGCCCGGAGCGTGGACGCTGCAGGCCGCCTACTCCGGATTCTGCACCGAGGACCCCGGCTGGGTCAGCGTGTACTGGCCACAGCAGGTCAACCCCGACATCGGCGGGTCCGTGGAGCTCACGGCGGGCGAGACCTTCACCTGGGAGCCCGTCCTGCCGCCCGATGCCGACACCGACCGGATGGGCGACGACTGGGAGGAACTGCACGGGCTGGACACCACGCTCGACGACAGCGAGGAGGACCCCGACGGAGATGGGTTCACGAACCTGATCGAGTATCGACTGGGCACCGACCCCAACGCGGTCTTCGAGCGGAGAGGGTGCTCCTGTGCGGGAAGCCGGGTGATGCTGCTGCTTCCGCTCCCGCTCTTCGGGCTCGCCTGGGTACGACGGTCGCGGTGGAGTGCTACGTTGAACGAACGGAGCTGATCATGCGTCCCCTCGTTCTACTCGCGCTCGTCACCGCCCCGTCGATGGCGCTCGTGGTGGGCGACGCGGCGATGGCAGGTCGGTCGTCCGACATGAAGCCCCCGCGCGACAGCGTGCCCCTGTCCGTCGAGAAGGTCGCTCCGGCGGGCGACAACCGGCACATCGTGTTCCTCACGGACGTCGAGCACGACCGGATCCTGCCCATCGACGTCGGCCTGACCGAAGCCATCGCCATCGATTCGCGCTTGAACGACCGGAACTACAAGCGTCCGCTCACCCACGACCTGATGGACAACGCGATCCGAGGCCTCGGTGGCGACGTGGTCCAGGTGCACATCCACACCCTCGACGAAGGGGTGTTCCACGCACGGGTGAGCGTTCGCCAGAAGCGGCGTCTGCTGCACCTCGACGCGCGGGCCTCCGACGGAATCGCGCTCGCGATCGGCCGGGACCTGCCGATCTGGATGGATGCCGACCTCTACAGCGAGACCGCGGTGTCGATGGAGGAGCTGCTCGACACCATGAAGCGGATGGACCCGTCCAGGGCGGCCGACGCCGCCGACTGATTCCGCCGGCCCACCCTCGCAAGCGAGGGATGAACCGCCCGAATTGCTTCCACTGAATGTCTCGACGCGTTCAGGTACCCCCGGAAAATGTGCTCGTTCCTCCGCGCATTTCGGGGGCACCGTTCTCTCGAGCGTCGAGGCATTCCGCCGGCCCACGCTCGTTCAGAACAGGCCGAGCTGCTGATCCGAGCCGGATGGGTCCGCCGTCACGTGGCCGTCGCAGCCGTGTCGGAAGAACGGACACTCTTCGCAGGGAGGGTCGTGATCGGCCGCGCGGGTGTAGGCGCCATCGAGGGTTCGGGTCGCAGCGACCTCGGCCAGGACGTCTCCGATCCGGGCATGGAGTGCGTCGGTGTCGAGCACCCGGGCCGTTCCGCGTTGGGTGGACACGACGACCGCTCCCACCACGTCGGGTTGGTCGCGGGGTTCGAGGATGGACCGGGCCGCCCAGGCGTACGCGGAGAGCTGCAGTCGATGGCGCTCGGCGAGGGTGTCCAGGCCTTCGACGCCGGCGTCGACCCGCTCCGTCTTCCAGTCGACCACCACGAACCCGCCGAGCTCGCGGTCCAGCACGAGGCGGTCCAGACGTCCGACGAACACTCCGCCATCGAACGGCTGACGGACTCCGAGCTCGTCGAAGCCGGGGGCGTCCAGCCAGCGGGAGACGGCGTCCGACTGCGACAGGGTTCGGAGCTGAGTCTCCAGCCGGTCGAGTCCGGTCGCGGTCTCGCGAGCCGTCAGGCCCGAGCGCCGAGCGGCTGCGGCCCATCGTCTCCTGGCCCGTTCTCCGTCGCCGTGGGCCCGATCCTCGAGGAGTGCGTGGAGCACTTCGCCCCGCACACCTGCCACGCGACGGAGTCGGTCGAGATCTGCCGATTCGTCCGATTCTTCATGGTGTCTCGGAGGGGTCTGGCCCAGGCGGTGCTGGCGGAACCAGCGCGCCGGGCAGGTCGACCACGCGTTCAGGTCGCCAGCCGAGACGTCCACGGGAGGAGGAGGAAGCGGCGGCAGACGACGAGGGCGACTCCACTGGTGGACGTCGGGTCGGACGGGGCCGTCGGTCTTCGGCAGATCGTCCAGGGTCAGGACTTCGGTGTCGTCCGGGGGGTCCGACAACAGCCCGGACCAGGAGCGCTCGGAGGCGTCCATCGGCCCGACCAGGACGAGTCGATCGCGCGCTCGGGTCGCAGCGACGTAGAGCAGCCGGCGGTATTCCGCGTCCGTAGCCGCTCGCACCTCGTGGCGGGCGCGTGCCAGCAGGCTCGGAGTCGCGCGTGACTGGACGTCGGCCTCGTCGTCGTCGACCCCGGCGGCCATCTGGTACGTCCCGTCCAACCGGGCGATCGTGAGAGGTGCGGGCCTTCCCGTGGGGCGGCGTTGGAGCTCTGGAACCACCACCATCGGGAACTCCAGTCCTTTCGAGGCGTGCACGGTGAGCAGCACCACGCGTGCTCGGCTCGCACCCGGAGTCGCCTCGGACTCCTGGGGCACGTCCCGGATCCGCCGGGCCAGGCGGTCGGCCAGCACAGGGAGGGGTTCGTTCCAGCTCCGCAGCACGTCCAGGAGCTGGTGCACGTTCGCGCGGGCTCCGTCGTCCCACGCCACCCAGGCGTCCAGGGCATCGAGTGCGTCCGCCAGGACCTCGGCGAACGGCCCGTCGTGACGGGACCACGCCAGCTCCGACAACCGGTCCAGCGCGTGCATCGGCCGGCCCCGACGCTCGTACCAGTGGTCGTGAATCGCCTGATCGTGGACGCCGAACAGGGGAGAGCGCAGCGCGCCGATGGTGGCCAGCGGGTCGCCCGTGATCATGGCGAGTGCCAGGTTGACGACGTCGAGCACCTCCTGTCGCGCCCAGAACCCGACCCCTTTGGCGACCCGGTACGGCACAGCGGCTTCCCGCAACGCCCGCTCCCAGACGCCCAGGTGGGTGCGCGTGCGCAGCAGGATCGCGATGGATGGCCCGGGGATGTCGTCCGGTGGAAGGGCGGCGAGGAACCGCGCGGTCAGTACGGCCTGATCGGGCACGGACTCCGCGACCAGCCAGGTCACTCCGCCTCCTTCGTCGGGTCGGACGGGCTCCAGCGGCGACCAGATCTCGGAGAGGACCCGCGGGAACATCCGATTGAACCAACGGATCAGCGGCTCCTGGCTCCGGAAGTTGTCCGGCAGCTCCTGGGTCTGCACCCCCAGGTGGTCGGCAGCCTCGAGGAACAGGCGGACCTCCCCGCCACGAAAGCCGTAGATCGCCTGCTTGACGTCGCCCACCAGGAAGACGCGATCCGCCGCCTCGCCGGGACCCGCATCCCCCAGCGCGCGCACCATCGCCCACTGTCGGGGGTCGGTGTCCTGGAACTCATCCACCATCAGCCATCGATGGCGGTCGCGCAGGGTGGTCCGCAGCTCCTCGGAGCGCAGGACGGCATCCACGGCCCGATCCTGCAGGGCGTCGAAGTCCACCGCCCGACGCAGCGCCAGGGCGTCCTCGTGTCGCGCGCGGGCCTCCTGCACGAGTCGGGAGAACGGGGTGAGTGCGGCCAGCAGGCGGACGTCCGCCCGGGTGGGGAGGAATCGCACGCGCTCGGCGCGCTCGGGCCAGTCTGCGAGGCGCTCCGCGAGGACCCCGAGTGCGGCCTTGGCCTGGTGATAGCGGCGCACGTCCGGCCAGCTGTGCTTCTTCCCGAGCACGGTGTGGTGGGTGAGGCTCCGGAGCCCCGTGGGGCGAACCAGCACGTCCAGGACGGCCCGAGCCTGGGCATGCAGCGCGAGAGGCTCGGTGGCCACGGGCTGGATGCAGTCCTTCACCGCTCGCCAGAACGGGGTGCCCCCGGGTCGGGTGAGCTGTTCGATGGCCCGGAGCGCGGCGATGCCGTCCGACCGCAGCCACTGGCGCAGCGACTCGGTGGTCTCAGCGAGCCCTTCGAGGTCCAGCTCCACCTGGTCTTCGGCGTGGTCGGAGATGCGCTGACGAAGCAGTCCGTACCGGTCGAGGGCGGCGTCCAGAGCACCCAGCAGCGCCCGTCGGGACCCGAAGGTGTCGAGGAGGGTCGACAGGTCGGGGTGGCGGGCCTCGAGCCAGGTGCTCACCGCCTGTTCGACGGCGGTTCTGCGGAGCACGGCGGCGTCCACCGGCTCGAGGATGTCCGTGTCTCCGCCGACCCCGCAGGCCGTCGGGAACTCGCGCTGGATTCGCGCGCAGAATCCGTGAAACGTCCCGATCCGAGCGGACTCGAAGCGATCCAGCATCCCATCCAGACGCTCGGTCACCGGGTGTTCGGGGGCGACTGCCCGAGCCGCGGCGGTGAGCAGGTACAGCCGATGTCGGCACCGCTCCGCCATCTCCTCGGCGGCCTTCTCGGTGAAGGTGAGCACCACGACGGCATCGAGGTCCGAACCCCCGCAGTTGGCGTGCTCCAGGAGCAATCGGACGTATCGCCAGGCGAGGGTGTGGGTCTTGCCCGAACCGGCCCCAGCCGACAGCACGACGTGGCGGTGGATGACCAGGGCCTCCCGCTGCGCATCGGTGAGCAGCAGCGCGTCGAGCTCGAGCTCCAGGCGGTCGTCGACCTCACGGAGCATCGTCGAGCTCCGTTCCAGCACGAGCCCCATCGTCCTCCACGTCCTCCGCTGAATCGTGTCGGACCCTGCAGATCGTCCGAAAGGAACAGTAGGAACAGCCGGCGAGGGTCTCACCCCACCGAGTCGTGGGAATGGCGCCATCGAGCACGGACCACACCCGCTCCGTGACGTCGGCGAGTCGATCGCGTCGCTCCTCGCTCTCGACCACGTTCCCGCGACGGGCCCCGAACGCCCGCATCGCGGCCTCGTCCCCGTACCAGCCCTGGCTCTGGATCTGGTCCGCTCGCGCGAGGGTCTGGAACGTGCTCGCGATGCTCCTCACCGCGCCGTCGGCTTCATCGGCGTCATTGGCTCCGGCGTTCCCGGCCACGGCCTGGACGTAGACGAGGGGCTGCAGGGACAGCCCGGCATCCATCCTCGCCCGGGTCGGGGGGCGACCGGTCTTGTAGTCGGTGACGCGGACATGGCCGCCCGGTGTGCGGTCGATGCGATCGACGGTTCCGCGGAGGGTGAGGGGACGGGGGCCGGGCAGGCTGAGTCGGATGGGGGTCTCGACGGCAACGGGGCCGCTCTCGTGCAGGATCTCGAGCTCCAGCCACGCTCCGAGCACGCCCAGCGGCCGATCATCGACGAGTCCCGCCAGCCAGCGATCCCGGGCCCAGGCCTGCAGGACGGGGTCGAACCCCCCTTCGGCTTCGACCTCGTCGAGCACGGCACTCGCGATGCGGTGGAGGTCTGCCCGGGCGGAGGTGCGCTCGGCCTCGCTGACGGTGGTGCGGTCGCGCTCCTCGTAGAATCGCTGGAGGATGGCGTGAATCGCGGTTCCGCGCCGGCGGGGCTCGAGCTCGGGGTCCCAGGGGTCGTGGGGGTCGAGTCGCAACACGTGTCGGTACCAGTAGCGGGCCGGGCACGACAGGGCAGTCTCGGCGGCGGTGACGGACAGCGCTCGGGGCGGGGGCGGGGGATGTCGCAACGACTCCAGGCGCGACGGGTCCGAGGCCGCGTCGTCGGGGGGGATCGGGCTCGGAGGCTCGGAGAGGACCGTCTGGACGAGGGTCTCGCGGATGGTCTTCGCTCCTGGGCCCGTCGACATGGGGCGCTGCAGCAGCTCGGTGAGCACGGGCGACGGCGTGGCCGGCTGCCCGCCGATGGTCACGGGCCAGGAGAGGACGAGGCTCCGGCTGGAGGGATCCCCCACGGCGTTCCGAAGCAACGACCCGAGCAGATAGCGGGCTTCTGCCAGGCGATCGACGGGCTGGAGCACCCGTGCGGTGCGCGTGTCGACGATGGGGGACGTGGACTGGGGGATCGGCCAGCTCGACCGGGTGAGGCCCAGCACCCAGATGTACGGCGGCGTCAGCCCGCGCAGCTCCAGCAGGCCCGTGAGCGCGACGCCGCCCCGTGCACCGGGGATCCGGGTCGTCCGCAGTGCGGTCTGCAGGGATGGCAGTGCGTCGGACAGGAGCCAGGGACCTTCGTGCACCGCTTGGAGATCCTCGGACCACGCTTCGAGGACGTCCTCCAGCGCCCCCCGTGCGCGGCGATTCCGGTCGGTGCGCTCGGTCAGCACCTCGAGCCCGAAGCGGCGCATGCACGCACGGATGTGGGTGAGCCACCCATCCGGTGTGTCTGGCGAAAGACTATGATCTTCATGGTCTTTCGCGCTCGAGGTCCAGTCGGGGGTTCCGGCTTCGAGGTCGGCCAGCGCATCGATCCTGGCGGTGAGTACCTCGAGCTCGGCGTCGTCCAGTCCGACCCGGCGTGCCCAGGCGCCGACGCCCACCGGCCATCGCGACGGGGGGCCCGAGCGGATGCCTGCGGAGTCCAGGGCTCTCGCGAGTCCTCGGAGGTCCAGACCGGCGAGATCTCCCAACGCGAGCCAGTCTCGGGCGGACAGAGGGCCGAGCTCGGGTTGATGCGTGCGCAGGACCATGAGCGCCAGCTGTCCGGGCGGCGTGTCCGACAGGGCGGTTCCCTCCGCGTCGTCCACCGGGACCCCGAGTCGCTCCAGCGCCCGACGGATGCCGGCGACGCGCGCGGGGTCTGCGACCGCGACCAGGCAGTCCTCCAGCCCCGCTCCATCGTCGAGGGCTGCCCGTACTTCCGCAGCGGTGCGTTCCGACTCGTCGATGGGGCTCGCACACGCCCAGATCGCGACCCGGGGATCGGCTTCGACGGAGACGTCCGAGAACACGACGTCCGCCAGATCCGGAGGTTCTTCATGGTCTTCGAAGGGGAATCCCGGGCCGATGGGGACGGGTCCGTCCTCGGTCGCGAGCACCAGCTGTGCGCGGCCATTGGCCACGAATCGGTCGAACACCGCGCGTCTCAGCGAGCGGGTCGCCGCAAACGCCTTGTAGGACAGGGGATCCGGCTCCTCTCCTCCAAAGAAGCCCGCCAGGTCGGCTGCATTCGTGGCGCGGCCGCACTCGAAGGCGAGGACCACATCGGTGCCCGCTGCGTCGAACGCGTCCAGCAGGGCCAGCAGGGCGCGGGTGCGAGCTGGGGTCGGCTGCAGCACGTCGTCCACCACGACCGGAGGCTGCAGACCGAGCCACCGCTCGAGTCCGGGGTCCGGCGCCTTCAAGCGGTCGACCAGCGCTGTGAATGCGTCGGCCGCCAGGAGGCTCCGGTCGGTCCGACAACGCTTGGCGAGGTCGGACAGCCCCGACCGCACGGCCTCCTGCAGATCGAGGAGCCGCAGCGGCTGCAGGGACTGGCCCACCGCGTCCAGGAGGCGTGCGAGCTGCCGGCCGGTGACGTCGGGACGCCCCAGAGCCAGCAATGCGGGGTGGGAACCTTCGGAGAGCATCCGCTGGGCGTGCAGGGCCACCTGGGAAGGCGGGAGGACCGCCCGGCCGTCTCCCCACCGGTGCCAGAGGTCGACGAGCAGGTCGGTGAGCACGCGCCCGTCGGGCTCGAAGACGTTCCGATCCGCAAAGTCCCGCGCGACCTGCCGACGTTTTCGGTGGGTGTCGGTGATGTACAGGAAGCCGGGCCGACCGAAGTCGTCGACCGCCGACCCCCCGAGCCGCGCCACGGCCCTCCGCCGACGCCAGCGATGCTTGCCGACGATCAGCGTGATGGACATCAGGAGGTCCGCGTGAGCTCGATGGCGTAGACGGGCTCGCCCTTGCGGCGGTACTTGCTCTGGTAGTTGGTCTCGATGTCGTCGGGCCAGGGGGCCTCGCCACCGATGATGTCGTCGCTGCGCCCGGTGATGTCGAACGGCAGGCGCGACGCTTCGGCCCCGGTGTCGTCGTGGTCGAGCAGCCTGGGCACCCGGGCGACGTTGTCCTCGAAGTCGCTCTTGAGCCGGAAGCACGCCCCGGGCGCGAGGTAGAGCGCGCAGTCCTCCAGGAACCACCGGGCGATCAGGCGGTTCTTGCGCTGACTGCCCCGCGGCCAGGGATCGGGGTGGTTGACGTACATCCCCGCGATGCTGCCCGGCTCGAACAGATCGTCCAGAAAACCGGCGTGGTAACGGGCGATCCGGCCGTTCTCGACCTGGGCCTTGTCGAGCTTCTCGGCGCACATCACGACCCGCTTGTAGCGGATCTCGATGCCCAGCAGGTTCCAGTCGGGGTGGCGCTCGCACATCGCGGCCAGGAAGAACCCGTTGCCGCTGCCGATCTCGACGTGCAAGGGAGCCTCGCGCCCGAAGCACGCGTCCCAGCGCCCGCGAAATCGCCAGGCCTCGTCCGCGGTCAAGACCGGTGGGCCGTACTCGCGATGACGGGCGAGGTAGGGATTGACGTCCTCGAAGCGGGACCCGTTGCCCGCGTTCAGCTGCTCGGGCAGACGATCCCTGAAGCGCGGACGCTCCTCGGACGTACTCTCAGCCTGGGGCGTTGGCCTTCCATGCGCTGCCATCCGCGTAGATCTCCTTCTTCCAGACCTGCACGCGGACCTTCAGTTGGTCGATCGCGTACCGGCTGGCCTCGTAACAGGCGCCACGATGGGGTGTTCCGACCGCGATGACCACGCTGGGCTCGCCGATCTCGACACGCCCGGTCCGGTGCACCATCCCGACCTTCGCCCCGAACCTGTCGGCGCACTCGTCGGCGATGGCCTGCATCTCGGGGACCGCCATCTCGGCGTAGGCTTCGTACTCCAGAGCGACGACGGGCCGCCCTTCGAAGTGGTTCCGGCCCACCCCCTCGAACACCAGGATGGCACCGAAGCCGGGGTCGTCGACGGATCGCCGGACCGCCTCGACGTCGATCGCCTGGTCCACCAACGCGATCATCAGCCCCCTCCGAGCGGCGGCAGGAAGCTGATCTCGTCGCCGTCGCAGATCACGTCCGCGCCGTGGGAGACGGCCCGATTGCGGGTGAAGGCCACGGGGAGCGCCCCGTCCGGCCCGGGAGGGAACAGCTCCGCGTAGAGCTCCGCCAGGGTGGTTCCGGGGGAGATGTGGACGGTCTCCTGCTCGGCGCCCCGCTGCTCGCGCAGGTTGGCGAAGAACAAGACCGTGGCTTCGATCGTGGAGTCGGGCTCGGCGTCCGTCATCAGGGCCTCCGGGCGGGGGACTGCTCCGTATGTAATCGCGTGGAACCCAGACCCTTCCTCCGGTCGGATACCCTGTGACTGATGGGGTGGCGTGTGCTCGTGGTCCCCGGCCTTCTCGCGGGACTCCTCGCAGGTGTCGGGGCATGCAACGAATTCCGTCTGGATCCGATCGATCCGGACGGGCCGCCACCCGTGCAGGTCGCTGTCGAAGACGTGTTCGTCCAGGCCCCGGAAGCCGCCGTCGACGTGTTGTTCGTGGTCGATGGCACGACCTCCATGGCCCAGGAGCTCGACAGCCTCGGTCAGAGCGTCTCGGCCCTGATCTCGGAACTCGACGATGCCGCACTCGATTGGCAGATCGGCGTGGTCTCCACCAATCGCGAGTCCGCGCACCCGGGCTGGTTGCTCGGCACGCCCTACGTGCTGACCCCCGCCGAGCACGACCCCGTCGCTGCTTTCGCCGCACGACTGCCCCCCGCGGGCACCACCGGAGAAGCCGGACTCGCCGTCGCGGTCGAGGCCCTCGATCTGGCCGGTCCAGACGGGCCCAACGCGGGGTTCCGTCGCAGCGACGCCGTGCTGCAGGTCGTCTTCGTCAGCGATGCCGACGATCAGTCCGATGCATGGCTCGCCGATCCGGTGGACGACTTCGTCGACCTGCTCGACGCCCAGGCCAGCGCATCCGGTCTGCCTGCCCGTGCCTCGGCCCTCGTCGGAGACGTCCCGGACGGGTGTGTGAGTCCGGCGGGCACCGCACAGGCAGGCGTTCGCTACACCGAGGTCGCCGCGCGTTCCGGGGGGCGCTCGGCCTCCATCTGCGACATCGACTTCGGCGCTCTTCTCCAGGATCTCGGAGAGGACTCCGTCACCTTGCCGAACCGCTTCGAGCTCTCGGCCGATCCGGTCCCCGGCACCGTCTCGGTCGAGGTGGACGGCGAACGGACCGACCTGTGGGGGCTCGACCTCGGCAGCGAGATCCCGGCCGTGGTGTTCGACATCGCGCCTCCGGCCGGTTCCCGCATCGCTGTCCGGTTCGTCGTGCGCGAGTCCGTCTCGTCAGACCCCTCAGTCGACGACGAGCAGCCATGACCCAGTGTATCGCCACGCTGTTGCTGCTCGACTTCGGGTTGTCCACGTCCGATGGGGGATTCCAATCGCCCGACGCGCTCCAGCAATGGGCGTACGGTCAGGCGACCACGGGGCCGATGACCGGGCCTGTGTGGGGGACACAGCTCGACGGCAGCTACTTCAACGACGCCGAGGCCACCCTCGAGATCCCGCTCCCCGACCTGACCAGCACCACCCGGCCGGTCCTGGTGATCGAGCACTGGTATGGACTGGGTTCCGGCGACGAAGCGGTGTTCGAGATCGACCCCGATGGCAGCTCCGGATGGCAGGTGGTCCAGCCGGTCCCCGGAGACGGGATGTACGACACGGGTGCGGCGTTCGTCGGACTCGGCGGGTGGGTGACGTCCGGCGTCGACCTGTCCGCATTGACCGAGGACGGGCGGTTTCGACTGCGGCTGACTGCCGACGAGACGGGTCGGGCTCCGGGCTGGTACGTGCGCGACGTCCAGATTGCGGACGGAGACCCGATTCCGCCCGCTGTGACCGTGCTCTCGGAGCCTTCGGACACTCAGGACCTCGACGGGCCGTACCCGGTCGAGGTCGCCGTGCTGGAGGACTTCATCGTGGAGTCGGCCGTGCTCGCTTGGACCGCCGTCGATGGGTCCGGGACGGAAGTGGCGAGTGGTTCGGAGCCGTTCGTGCTTCAACCCGGCGGAACCTGGCTCGCCGGCATCCCCGGGCAGGACCCCTCCACGACGGTCGAGTGGTCCGGAGCCGTGACGGACTGCGGGTCGACCACGTCGTTCTCCGGCTCGGACTTCGACGTGTTCCTGGCTCCGCCGCTGGATGTCGAGGGTCCCGCCGAGCCGCACCTCGTCGGGCGCAGCGTCACCCTCACCTGGTCTCCACCCGTGTCGCCCCACGTCCCGGACGCCTACGAGATCGAGACGCTGGAGACCGGCGTCGTCACGGGCCCCGTGACCGATACCTCTGCGGATGTGCCGCTCCAACCGGGCGTCGAGCAGGCCTTCGTCGTGCGGGCGATCTACCCCGAGGGCGTGTCCCGGGACTCCGAGGTGGTCACGGTCGACATCGAGGTGCCGGAGCTGGTGTCGATCGATCCCGCGACCGCGTTCCCGGGCGACACCCGGTACGTCCGAGTCGAGGGCCGCTCGCTGTACCTCCTGGACGAGGTCGGGTCGGTCGTGCTGGGCGAGGGGGTGCAGGTCGAGTCCTTCGAGGTCCAGGACGTCAACCGTGGCGTGGCCCTGGTGTCGATCGACGCCGATGCCACACCCGGGCTGCGGGACGTGCTCGTCATCGGTGCCCAGGGCACGTTCGCGTTCTCGGAGGCGTTCGAGGTCCTCGACAGCGCCGATGCGCCACGGGTCGTCTCGGTCACACCCGATCGGGTCGTTCAGGGCGAGGAGGTCCAGGTCCAGGTGGTCGCGAGCGCGCCATTCGCGAGCCCGGTGCAGGTCACCACCGATGACGAGATCCTGTCGGGAGGCACGCCGGTCGTCGATCCGGACGACCCGACCCGTCTCACGCTCAGGCTCGCTGCCCTGGGCGTGGCGCGCGAAGGACAGCACGATGTGATCCTGGACGACGGCAACCGGCTGTGGGTGTTCGCCATCGAGGTCGACGAGTACATCATCCCGCCTCAGAAGCGGTGCGCGACCATCGGTTCCGGGGCGTCCGGTCTGGGGTCGAGCCTGCTGTGGACGGGCCTGGCCTACCTGGTGGCCACCGCCAGGAGGAAGCGGCTGCCCCGCCCGAACGGGGCGCCCTGCAGGTCCGAGTAGCAGTCGACGTCGTCGAAGCCCGCGTCGTACAGGGCGGTCTCGAGCTCGGCGGCGCTGTAGAGCCGACGGGTGCCCGAGAAGCGCTTGCGCTGGTCGCCGTCGATCACGATCCAGGTGTGCTGGATGGCGCTGTAGTTGCGGATGATGAGGTTCTCCTCCAGCAACAGGCGGTTGCCCGGCATCGTCGACCAGGTGCGACGGGGCCAGCGCTCCTCGGCGCCTTCCTTGGGGGTGATCCCGATCACGAGCTTCCCGTCGGGCTTGATGCTCCGGGCGCAGCGCTCGAGGAACACGGCATCTTCGGCGCGCGAGTCGAAGTAGCCGAAGCTCTCACCCCACAGGATCTGGGCATCGAAAGACTTCTTTCGCTCGAACTCCCGGATGTCGCGCCGCACGATCTCCACGTCGGTCGACAGCTTCCTGGCCTTCTTCGTCAGCCGGTTCGCGAACGCGGGATGTCGCTCGACGGCGCTCACCTCGAAGCCCCTCCGAGCCAGATCGATCGCGATCCGTCCGGTACCGGCGGCGAGATCGGCGATACGCGCGCCCTCGGGCAGATCCAGCAGCTCGACGAGCGCCTCGGTCTCGCGGGTGGCCTGCATCCAGGCATCGGGGCTGTCGAACTGGTGTTCGAGCGCGGTCCACAGTGCATCGACTTCGTACCAGCCGGCGGCCATCGAGGACTCCCTGAATCAGTGGGTCTCGGGTAGTATCATCCCCCGCACGGAAGAGAGGACGGCATGGCGTTGCCCGCTCTGGATCCCCATCCATACGGCTGCCCGCTCGGTATCGCGCTCACGCCCCCCGAGATGCAGAAGGCCGTGGTGCAGATCTGCCTTCACCTGCACGATCTGGTGTTCCCCACGATCCACGTGGTGAACCCCAGCAAGGGGGAGAGCTACCCGATGCTCAACCTCCACACTCAGCGCAACTCGGGTCGGCCGAGGCTGGTGATCTTCCCGGGGTGGGAGACCTCGCAGCGCACCCGACGCGTGGGGTGGAAGCGGCAGGCCACGCTGATGAAGCGCATCGCGGATGCCGGCGTCGATGGCGAGATGCTGGACCTCACCGAGAAGGAGCGCGAGACCGACGGTCCGTACGAGGTGTCGTGTGGCCGCGTGGCATCCGAGATGGACGGCCTGATCGTCGATCTGAACGACTACCTGGGCGATGTGATGCGCATCACGGTGGGCACGCTGCGCGAAGACGACCGGCCCGACCTGAAGGTGGTGCGCCTGTACGCGCCGAACAGCGAGCGCAAGCCCCGGCTGATCTTCTACCCGGGCTGGACCGGCACCGAAGAGAACGATGAACAACGGGTGAAGGCCGAGGACCACGAGGAGCTGCGCAAGCGGGCCGACCGCACGGCCGAGGTCCCGATCGAGATCTACCTTCAGGGCCGGATGTAGGACAGCGCGCGGCGGGCCTCGACACCGGCCAGGTGGCGTCGCCAGGCGGGATCGCCGTGAATCGACCGCTGGGGACGGGCGAATCGCCGCACGCGGTCTGCCAGCGCATCCAGGGTCTCGTCGGTCCACACGCCGTGGGCCTGTTGTGGATTGTCGAGCACCCGAGGCGAGGGGAGCAGGGCTCCCAGGACGATCCGCAGGTCGGTGCAGGCCGCTCCATCGAACCGAGCGGCGACTGCGACGGACAGCTGGGGGTAGTCCACGGCCGCTCGCGTCCGCACCTTCCGGTAGGTGGAGCGATGTCCGTCGGCGGGGAGCGGCACCCGGATGGCTTCGAGCAGGGCCGTGCGCGGCACCTTCAGCATCCGGTCGTAGCGACCGTCCTTGCCGAACAACCCGTCCAGCGGGACCTCCTCGACGGTACCGGGCGCGGTTCGGAGTTCCAGCACGGCGTTCAGAGCGGTCAGCATGGGCACGGAGTCCGACGACTGCGCTGCGACGCAGGCCTTGGGGCTGTCGATCACGTGGCACCAGTCGCCGTCGGCCTTCAGGCACTTGCCGAGGGCCTCGCGCCACGACTCGGTCTGGTTGTAGAACAGGCAGCGCGTGTCGAGCATGACGTTGCCGCCGATCGTCCCCATCTGGCGGTGCTGGGGGCCGGCGATGGTCGCGATGGCCTCGGCCAGGCCGGGCAGGATGCGGGCGAGGTCGGCGTGATGTTCGAGCTCGGCCAGGCTCGTGAGCGCCCCGATCCGGACCTCGGAGTCGGTGATCGTTACGCCCGAAAGACCCGAAACGGAGCTGAGATCGATGACATGGGCCGGGGACATCAGGCGATGCTTGAGGTTCACCAGGATGTCGGTTCCGCCCGCCAGGTAGACGCTGTCGAGCTCGGCTCGCATGCGCACGGCTTCGTCGACGGTCTTCGGCTGCTGCAGGGTGAAGGCGGGCATCCTCAGCACGCGTCACCTCCGCTGGAGTCCGGGAGGGCCTGGATGGCGGCCAACACCCGTTCTGGCGTGAACGGCATGGTGCGCAGGCGGATCCCGACGGCGTCGTAGATGGCGTTGCAGATCGCGGGGATGGCCGGGTGTAACGGACCTTCTCCGGCTTCTTTCGCACCGTAGGGGCCGCCGGGGTCGATGCTCTCGACGATGTGGGCGTCGATGGGCGGGGTGTCGACGGCGGTGGCGATGCGGTAGTCGAGCAGGCTCGGACCCTTGTGCAGCCCGCGCTGACGGCCCTCGGTGTAGAAGTCGTGGTGCTCGTACAGGGCTTCGGACAGGCCCATGTGCACGCTGCCTTCGATCTGGCCTTCGACGAGGACCGGATTCAGTGCGCGTCCACAGTCGTGGGCGGCCCAGATGCGCTCGAGCTTCACCACGCCGGTGTCCGGATCGACGGTGACCTCGGCCACGTGCGCCGTCGCGGAGTACGCCGGGCTCGCGCCGATGGAGCCCCCTCGGTAGTCGCCGCCCAGGCCGGGCTGGGTCCGGTAGCCTCCGGTCGCTCCGAGCACGCCGTACCGGGCCTCAGCGAGGTGGAAGGCCTCGAGGAGCTCGATGGAGCGGGGGTCTTCGCCGTCTGCATTGCGCAGGGACAGCACACCGGGCGCGATGGCGATGCGGCTCGCGGGAACGCCCCAGTGTTCGGCGACGGCGGCCAACAGCTTCGCGCGGAGCTTGCCGGCGGCTTCCTTCGCTGCGAGGCCGGCCATGTAGGTGACCCGGCTCGAGTAGGCGCCCAGATCGACGGGACACAGCTGGGTGTCACCCGAGACCACGTGCACGTCGTCGGGGTCGCAGGCGAGCTCTTCGGCGACGATCCAGGCCAGGGTTCCGGACGAGCCCTGACCGATGTCGTTGGTGCCCGAGAACACGGTGACGCGCCCGCTGCGGTCGATGCGGATCTGCACGCCGGACTGGGGCATGTCGTTGGGGTAGATCGGGTAGGCGGTGCCCGAGATGTACATGCTGGTCGCGACCCCGAGGCCCCGCCCGTAGTCGAGCTTGCCGCGGCGGTTCTTCCAGTCGCTGGCGGACTCCACGGCATCGAGGCAGGCACGGATGCCGGTCGAGGGCACGAACTGCCCGTTGATCGTGGTCTCTCCGGACTCCATCGCGTTGATGCGGCGGATCTCGATGGGGTCGATCGACAGCTTCTCGGCGAGCTCGTCGATGGCGGTCTCGAGGGGGAAGCGGGGCTGGACCGAGCCGTGGCCGCGCTTGGGACCGCAGCAGGGCGTGGTGGTGTAGACCCGGCGCGACTTGAATCGGTACGAGCCGAAGCGGATGGGGCCGGGCAGCAGCTGGCCCGCGTAGTAGGTCGTGACCAGGCCGAACGAGTGGTAGGCGCCGCCGTCCAGCACGATGTCGTTGTCGACTGCGGTGATGTGCCCGTCGGCATCGGCCGCGATGCGGAAGTCGAACTGCATCGGATGCCGGCCGCGGTGGGCGTAGAAGACCTCTTCGCGGGTGTAGAGGATCTTCACGGGACGCCCGGCACGACGGGCCAACAGGGCTGCGCAGATCTCCAGGTCGAAGGGCTCGGACTTGCCGCCGAACGCGCCTCCGATGGCAGGCTGGATGACACGGACGTCCTTGTCGGGCACCTCGAGCTGCCGGGCGAGCTCGCGGTGGAGGTAGTGCATGACCTGGGTGGCCGACCACAGGGTGAGGCGGCCGTCGGGGTCCCACTCGGCCATGGCGCAGTGGGGCTCGATCGCAGCGTGGGTGCTGCCCGAGTAGTTCCAGCGCCCTTCGACCCGGGCCGCGGCGGACTCCAGCGCCTCGTCGACGGCACCGAAGGACAGCTCGACGGTCTTGCACACGTTGTTGGAGCGCGTCCGGTCCTTCCAGTCGCGCTCGTGCACGAGTGGAGCCCCGTCCGCCAGGGCCTCGTCGGGACCCAGCACCGGATCGAGCACGTCGTAGACGACCTCGATGGCGGCCAGCGCTGAGAGGGCGGTGTCCTCGTCGACCGCTGCGACGGCCGCGACCCCTTCGCCGACGTAGCGCACCTTGTCGGTCGCGAGCGCGGTCTCGTCGCGGGTCCAGGGGATGATGCAGTAGGGCTTCGGCAGGTCTGCGCCGGTGATGACCGCGAACACGCCGGGCAGCGCTTCGGCCTTGGAGGTGTCGATCGAGACGATGCGCGCATGGGCGTGCGGGCTCCGCAGGATCTTGCCGTGGGCCATGCGGGGCCGGACCAGATCGTCGGTGTACTGCGTGGCTCCGGTGGCTTTGCCGATGGCGTCGGCCTTGCGTCCTCTCGACCCGATGACCGAGAACCCCTCGGCGGCGTCGGACAGCTGCTGACCGAGCATCGACGGCGTGCTGGACGCGCGCTTCACGGCTTCGACGATCTTGGTGTAGCCCGTGCAGCGGCAGAGATTGCCGGACAGCGCCTGGCGGATGTCGGCTTCGCTGGGGTCGGGGTCGCGGTCGAGCAGGGCCTTCGCCGACAGGATCATCCCGGTCTGGCAGAAGCCGCACTGCAGGGCGCCACAGGCGTCGAACGCGCGCTGGAGGGGGTCGGGGCCGTCGGGCGTCTGCAGCCCCTCGATGGTGGTGACCTCGCCGGTGGTGGTCTTCGCCAGCGTGCAGCACGACAGCACCGGTCTGCCGTCCACCAGAACCGTGCACGCGCCACAGTCGCCCTTGTCGCAGCCCTGTTTCGCGCCGGTCAGCCCCAGCCGGTAGCGCAGCAGCTCCAGCAGCGTCCAGTGGTCCGGAGCGCCTTCGAGCGCTGTGGTGACGGGCTCGCCGTTGACCGTCAGACCGTCCGGGAGGTCGCGGTTCACGCGGGGTCCAGCGGTGCGCCCACGCCGGCGAGGGTGAGGAGCAGGCCGACTCCGAAGCCCGTCGCGCGGGGGCCCGAGCGGGACGGCGCCGCCATGTCGATGTGCAGCCAGGGCTTGTCGTAGTCGCCGAGGTGGTTGCCTACGAACTGCCCGGCACACGAGGACTGGGCGTTGCTGCGGTCCTTCACCGAGTTCTTCATGTCGGCCACCGTGCTCGCGAACTCCTTGCGGTACAGCTCGGGGGCGTAGGGCAGGGGATGGACGAGGTCGCCCGAGGACCTGCCGGCTGCGATGGCCCGCCGTTCCAGGGCTTCGTCGTTGCAGTACAGCGCCCCGTGGGCCTTGCCGGTCGCGACCCCCTGAGCACCCGTGAGCGTGGCCATGTCGATCAGCACTTCGGGGTCGCGGTGCTTGACCGCCCAGGCCACGCCGTCGCCCAGGCAGAGTCGGCCCTCGGCGTCGGTGTTGTTCACCTCGACGGTCTTCCCGCTGTACATGTGCAGGACGTCGTCGGGACGGATGGCGCCCGAGCCGATGGCGTTCTCGGCGATGCACAGGATGGCGGTGAGTCGGAGGTTCGCCTTGCGCTTCACCGCAGCCTGGAACGCGGCCAGGACCGCAGCGGCGCCCCCCATGTCGGACTTCATGCCGGGCATACCGGTCTTGGTCTTCAGGGACAGGCCACCGGTGTCGTAGGTGATGCCCTTGCCCACCCAGCACATCCGCTGTGTGGCGCCTTCCGGGGCCCAGTCGAGGACGACCAGCGCGGGCTCCTGCTCGGCTGCGCGGCCCACACCGGCGATCCCGCCGAGGCCCTGCTGGACGAGCTGATCGCGCCGGAGCACGTGAACGGACACGCCGGACAGCTCCGCGACGACCCGGGCCCTGCGAACGAACTCGTTCGGACCGAGCACATCGGGTGGGGTGTCGACCAGCTCGGCGGCGAACCGAACGCCCTGAGCGATGGTGTCGAACCCGTCGGTGGCGATGGGCCCGTCCGGACCGACGATCATCGCGATGGTGGTGCCTTCTCCCTGCTTACTGCGGGCCGAGAACGCTGGAAGCGAGCGGGCGATGGCGCAGACGGCGCTGACCGCGTGGCTCGCGTCGTCGAGCATGGCGACGACGACGTTGCGGGGGCCCCGGGCGTTGTTGAGCAGGCGCGGCCACACGAACGTGCGTGCGGGACTGTTGTGTCGGGAGCAGTGCTCGGGCAGGACGCAGGCGGTGATGCGCTTGACGATGCCCTCGGCGTAGGTGGTGGCGTGGCGGCCCTGGTCTCCGGGATCGCCGCGGAGCATGTCGCCCCAGACCGCGTGGACGGCCTCGGGGAGGATCTCGCGGACGGCGTCTCGGGTGAGCGCCTTTCGACGCCCGATGACCTGCAGGGTCGTGGTCGAGTCGGTGTCGAACAGGGTGGAGGGATCAGCGGTGAATTCGAGTGTGTGCGGCATGAGCGCACCTATATCGCTTCGCCCCCGCGTGCGGCTGATAGGGGCAGGCCATGCAGTCCTCCGAGATCCTCGTCGTCGGTGGCGGCCCGGGCGGGTCGGCGACCGCCTTGCAGCTGGCCCAACTCGGGCACGAGGTGACGCTGCTCGACCGGGCGGCGTTCCCCCGTGACAAGGTGTGCGGCGAAGGCCTGATGCCGTACGGCGTGGGCGAGCTGACGAAGATCGGCATCGACCCGGAGAGCCTCGGCATCGACGCGCAGCCCTTCCACGGGATCGGCTACACGGTCGGGCCCGAGAGCGCGGTCGGTCGGTTTCCGGGCGGTCGGTACGGGCTCGGGGTGCGCCGCCATCGCCTGGACGCCGCGCTGGCAGGGCTCTGCGACGCTGCAGGTGTGAAGCGGCTGCACGGGATCAAGGTCCGGCGCGCGGGAGGCTGGCCGGGCCGGATGTGGGTCGAGACCTCCGAGGGCACGTTCAAGAGCCGCGTTCTGGTGGGTGCGGACGGGATGCACAGCACGGTCCGCAAGTCGCTGGGCCTGCAGCGCGAGCAGCGCGGTCGGGTCCGGTACGGGCTCCGCGGTCACTTCCGGTTGGCGAAGAGCGCCCGACAGCTCGATCTGGTGGAGGTCCATGCGGCCGACGGGCTCGAGTTCTACCTGACCCCGACCGGCCAGCGGGAGCTGAACGTCGCCGTGCTGCTGGAGCGCGAGGCGACCCGATCGCTGAAGGGCGACATCGAGGGGGGCTTCGCCCGGATCCTGGCCACCCACCGGCCGCTGGTCGAGCTGTTGGACGGAGCGGAGCCGTTGGGACGCCCGGGGTTGTGTGGTCCGCTGCGCCAGGAAGCGACGAAGGCCGCGACGGATGGCGCGGTGCTGGTGGGCGACGCGGCGGGGTTCCTGGACGGGATCACGGGGGAGGGGATGAGCCTCACCCTGCTGTCGGCCCGGATTGCGACCGAGGTGGTGTCGGATGCGCTGGAGACGGGGGATCTGTCGCGTCGGGCGCTGAAGCCCTACGAGCGACGACGGTGGCGGGCGAGTCGCGACCTGACCTGGCTCACCGAGATCGTGCTGGCGGGCATCCGGTTCCGACCCCTGGCCAGACGGGTGGTTCGCGGGTTGCGACGTCATCCGGACGTGTTCGAGCGGGTGTTGGCGGTGAACGCGGGCGTGGGGGGCATCCGCGACGTCGGGGTGCGCAACCTGGCGAAGGTGCTGCTGTGAAGCCGGACTTCCGCGTGACGACCGACGATGGCGTGTCGCTGGGGCTGAAGACCACTGATCCCACGATGGATCCCTCGACTGGCCCGTGCGGCTCGGTGCTGTTGCTGCACGCGATGATGGTCGACGCCCGCAGCCTGGACCGTCCTCCGGGAGCGGGGCTCGCGAGCACCCTGGCGGATGCCGGCTTCGTGGTGCATCGCGCGGACTTCCGCGGACGCGGGATGAGCAAGGGCCCGCTGGACTGGAGCTACGACGATCTCGTCTACCAGGACGTGCCTGCACTCGTGAAGGCGGTCACGGAGCGCGATGGACGGAAGCCGTGGGTGGTCGGACACTCGCTGGGCGGTCACGTGACTGCGGCATCCTGGGGTCAGGGCCGCTGCGACCTGGCGGGGCTGGTGGGCATCGCCGCGAACGTGTGGATGCCGTCGCTGGAGCCCTCCCGTCGGCGCCGGCTGGCCAAAGGAGCGGGCATGGCGGCGGCCCGGGTGTCGCTGAAGCTGTTCGACGGGCTGGCGGCGAAGCGCATCGGGATGGGGCCGGTCGACGAGGCGGCGGGGTACGGCGCGGATCTGGTCCGGTACTGGCGCAGCGACGCGTGGACCGATCGGTCCGGTGTGGACTGGCTCGAAGGCCTGTCGACCGTCGACGGACCCATGCTGGCGGTGGTGAGCGACGGCGATGCGCTGCTGGCCCATCCAGAAGGGGCGATTCGCTGGGCGCGGCACATCGACGACTGCACGGTGTGGCGGGTGGCCGATGGTGCGCACGGGATGCTGTCTCCGCCCGGGCACATGGATCTGGCGATCGATCCGATGTCGACCGGGCTGTGGCGCGACATCGCCGAGTGGATGAGAGACCGGTCGTGAGTGATTTCCTCGAACAACATCAGGTGGAGTCCTTCGAGCCCGGCGAGCGGATCGACCGCTGGGCGAGTCGGCACTTCGCCCGCCTGCCGACCCGGGGGAGTGCGCGGAAGGCCTGCAAGCGCGGGGAGCTGTTGCTCAACGGGCAGGAGGTCGAGTCCAGCCGGTTCGTGAAGGAGGGTGACGAGGTCAGCCTGAAGCCCGGAGTCGTGCACCCCACCTGCGATCTGGAGCCCGAGGTGGCGGTCTCGGACGCCCACGGAGCCCTGGTCGTGAAACCCGCGGGGATCCTGGTGAACGGCAATCGACACCGCACGCTCGAGCACGGCCTGCCGAACGTCCTCCCTCCGAGCGGCATCGAAGATGCGTTGTTCGCTCCGCGTCCCGTCCATCGCCTGGACTTCGAGACCACGGGCCTGGTCGCGGTCGCCCGATCGATGCGCGCCCTGTCGGCGTGGAGCCAGGCCTTCGAGGAGCGTCGGGTCCGCAAGCGCTACGAAGCCGTGGTGGTCGGACGACTGGAGGGGGAGGGCACCATCGAGCTCGCGCTGGACGGTCGGAACGCGGTGTCGCGCTACTGGAGTGTCCGTCCCTTCCGGTCGCTCAAGACCGACTGGTGCACCCGCGTCGTCCTCGAACCCGTGACCGGCCGGACCCACCAGCTCCGACGCCACCTCCAGCACATCGGGCACAGCATCCTGGGCGACAAGCGCTATCCGACGGGCGGCCTGGTGTTTCGCGGCAATGGCCTGTTTCTCGCGGCCACCGAGCTCGACCTGCCCCATCCGATCGCTGCCGACCAGCGGATGGCCGCTTCGATCGACGTTCCCCACAAGTTCGTGTCGTTCGAGCGTCGTGAAGAGCGCCGCTGGGCCCGCTGGCATGGTAAGAACGCGGCACCCGAGAACTGACGAGGAGTCCTGTGTCCCGCGTGGCCGAATACCTGGCGCTGATCGAGCAGCCGGACCATCCCCCGATTCGGGGCGAGCATCCTCACGATGGTCCCTTGTTGTCCCTGCTGGTGCACCTGGCGTACAGCGATGGAATCGTGCAGGACGACGAGCTCGCGCTGCTCTCGCGCATCCGTCCCGACCTCGATGTGGCGGGCGTGATGGAGTGGGCGGCCGGCGTGGCGGAACAGAGCTTCGATGCCCGCAAGGTGGCGGCGGCGATTCCAGATCGCTCGGAGCGCTGGTGCACGCTGCAGCTCGCGACGCGGATGGTCTGCATGGATGGGGACGTCGCAGTCGAGGAGATGGGGATCCTGCGCGATCTGGCGGAGTTCTTCGAGCTCGAGGACGATGCGCCAGAGCAGGCGGTCGCCGAGGTCGTGGCCCAGGGCGGCGAGATTGCCCGCGAGCGGGTCAGTGCCAGCCTGCGGAACATGATGTGGGACCGCATCGAGCCCACGCGCGACGAGCCCGAGAGCGATCTGGCAGAGGTCGAGCCCGAAGACGCCACCCATGTGTGCACGATGAGCATGGACGACGAAGAGGTCGCCGCGCTGTACTTCGAGGGGCTGCTGGCGAGGTTCGAGGCGGGTCCGCGGTTCGTTCGCTGGACCGACATCGTCACCTACACCCGGGTGCCGGTTCCCGGAGCGAGCTTCCACCTGCACACCGAACAGCAGCACCTCAAGATGAGCGATCCGCGGATGCGCGACGTCGGACGGCTGCTGGACTTCATCTACGGTCGGGAAGCGCTTCCGGACGCGTAGAGATCGCAGCCGCGGCTACTCCGAGGCGGCCTGAGCGGCCTCGCGGACCTTCTCGGGGGTGGTGTCGCTGTTGGCGGCGTTCTGCAGGGCCATCTTCGCGTTGTCGTCATCGACCGCGGACAGCACGTCCACCGCGGCCAGACCCACCCGCACGTCCGCAGACGACAGGCCGTTCACAGCGGCATCCCGCAACCGCTCGTCGCTGGCGAGGTCCTGGCCGGCCATGCCCCGGATCGCGGCGGCCTGCAGGGTCGGATGGGCGCTCGCGTCGCTGGCGATGTCTGCCAGCAGGTCGGCGGTCTCGCCACCCGGGTAGTGCCGCAGCAGGTTGAGTGCGCGCACCCGGACGCTCATGATCTCGCCGTTCTTTGCGAGCCACATCAGGGACTGGTCGGCATCCGTGTGGGCATCGAGCGCGTCTTTGCCCGGCAGATCCTCTTTGTGCCAGGCGCGGAGCAGGCTCTCGAGCTCGGCGACGCCTTCTGGCGCGGGCTCGGCCGGAGGGGCATCGGCGTCCCGGACGATGCGACGCCCCTGGGGCAGGGGTTGGGCAGGGGTGGCGACCTGGGGCTGGGCTGCCGCCTCGGCCGGGGCCGACTTGGGCGACCCACAAGCGACGAGCGCCATCGCGACGAGAATGGGGAACACGGGCTTCACGGCGACCTCCATGCGTCCGGTCAGCGGACCGCGGGGCTGAAGTACAGGATGTCCTTCTGGGTGTTCGAGAGCTGATCCTGGGTGACGCCCCCGGTCCAGAACATCACGTTGGTGTCTCCGAGTCCAGAACACTCGAACGTGCTGATGAGTCCGTCTCCGTTGGAGTCGTTGCTCGACGCACATTGGGGGGTGTCGGCGATGACGTCGTGGAACTGCCCGCTGCTCTCCGAGGTGTGGAAGAGCCCGAGCTGATGGCCGACCTCGTGCGCGAGGGTCTCGCCCATGAGCTGGGTGTCGAGGACCTGTCCCGACCCGTCGAGATGGGGGTCGACCGCGACGACCACACCGCTGGCGGCCGTGCCCTGGACACCGACCGCGCCGGGGATGCCCCCTGCGATGCCGAGAACGCCACCTCCGACGAAGTCCGAGATGAGGTAGACGTTGACGGACGTGGGGTTGGCTGCGCCCGTCGTCACGGCCATCAGCTCTTCGAGCTCGCCGTTGTCGGGGTCGACGACGTTGCCATCGGGGTTGGTGAAGCTGAACTGGTTGACCGTGCCGATCGCCGGTGCCCCGTTCGACGCGTAGATGCTGCTCATCACCGCGACGCTGTCGTCGATCTCGTTCTGGAACACCGTAGTGCCGTCGACGACGACGATGTTGAGGTCGAGCAACTGGGCACCCGTCGCGAAGCGGCGACCCGCCAGGTAGGCGGTGCCGGTCTGGCCGTTGAGGTTGCCATCCGCCAGCGGCTGATACGCGAGGCAGCCCGCGTTGGGGAAGGTGAAGCTGTTCTGCGGCAGTCCAGCAGCGCCGGCCGGCCCGAAGTACCAGTAGTGACCGATCTCGTTGAACGAGGTGCCGAACGGGTCGATGCCCACCACGTACTGGTCGTGGTTGGTGAGCAGGCCCACACCGGTCGGGACGACCATCCCGCCGTCGACCGTGACGACCACACTCCACATGTCGTTGGGGATCCGGGCGTACTGGATGGGCCCGAACGAGATCTGGCTGCCGGCATCGTACGACCAGGTCCAGGTCTGCGTGTCGACCGCGGTGCCACCCGGCGTGCCGAGCTCGAGGAGCTGGCTCGAGGGAGGACATCCCACGGACGCGGGGTCGGCGTCCGTGTCCGAGTCGCTGTCGGCATCGGCGTCTGCATCCGCATCGGCGTCCGCGTCGACGTCCGCATCGCCCTCTTCGTCGCAGATGTTCCCGATCCCGTCGCCATCGGCGTCGTTCTGCTGGGCGTTGAAGTCGTCGGGGCAGTTGTCGCAGCGGTTGCCCACGCCATCGCCGTCGTTGTCGTTCTGTTGCGCGTTCGGGTCGTCTGGGCAGTTGTCGTCGCTGTCGACGACGCCGTCCCCATCGCTGTCGACCGGCGTGGGGATGTCCGTCGGGACATCGGTGTCGTCGTCTCCGGTGTCGATGACGGGCTTCGGTTCGTAGATCTCGCACGCGGGCAGCACGGCGACCGCGACGAGGCCGAGCCCGACGAGCGGGACGAGGATTCTGGAGGACGGCAGCATCACGACTCCTGGCGCACATCGACTGTGGCACACCCAGTTGCGGCCGTCCACAGGGCTACGGGACGACGTGCGCTGCCGACAGGCCGTACCCGTCGTACACGGTGCCTGGCAGCACACGGAGGTCGTCCACGAACGGGTCGAGGGGTTCCCAGGTCGCCGGGAAGTCGGGCGGAGTCTGACCCGCCGGACACGGATCGAGCTGGCAGCGGTACGGGAATCCCTCGTACGTCACGACCATGTCGAGCGGGTACTCCACCCCCAGGCCGTTCCCGAGGCTCGCGACGTCCGCCCACACCTCGATCCGAAGCTCGTTCGCCGGCATCGAGTCGTCCACGAAGGTGACGGCGGGAACGGGCGCCTGCACGTTGCCGCTCCCGGACGTGTTCCCGTTCGACCCGTTTCCGTCGGCCAGATCGTTGGTCAGGTCGCTGGTCTCCCAGGTGGAGTCGGTGAAGACCAGCGGCATCCCCGAGCCCCCGTCCCGCCACAGGTGGCCCTCCGGACGCCCCAGGAGGATGAAAATGCGATCGTTCGACCACTACAGCGAACGAGTTCGGGGATCGTGCCCGCGATGTCCTCGAGTCGACGCCCAAGGGATCACGCAGAGTGGCAGAGCGCGACCGAGAGCGAGCACATGACGGTGTCGATCGGGGAGCGTCGCGTGGTGGACCACGCCGTCAGAGTCGCAGAGCTTGGTCGGGTGAACGAGTGCTTCGACGTCTTCGAACTGGAACAGGCTTCGGATACTCGTCGGCTATTCCTCACTCTCCGTGAAATCCCCGGTGTGCTCCGTGAATCCGTGGCGACGTTGCGCTGATCGAGGTTCATAGGCCTCTTCTGGCGAGATCGATCGTCGTTGCAGCACCCATTTGCGGAGCAGCAATTGCTGCCATGGGGTGTCAGGATCTCGTGAGCGGGGTCGGGGCCTCGCTCGCGGATTGCTGCCATGGGGTGTCAGGATCTCGCGAGCCCCGGCGCGTTGGCGCTTCGGAGTTGCTGACATCGGGTGTCAGCATCTCCGAACCGCCGCTCGATCGAAGGATCATCCCTCGTCAGGCGTCTCGGATGGTCGCGTCAGCGGCGGACGCTTCGGATCCTCCCGTTCCAGCCGCTCGCTCAGCAGGGTGAGGGCGAACTCGAGCTGCGGATCGCGGCCCTGTCGGACGTCGTGCGGCGCCACGTGGACCTCGTGGTCCGGGTCGACACCCCGATTCTCGACACCGTACCCGGGACCGCCCTCGACCCAGGTGGCGAACTCCGGTTGGGTGACGATGGTGCCGTCCACGAGCCGATTGCGCGGGCTGATGCCGACGACGCCTCCCCAGGTCCGGGTGCCCACCAGGGGGCCGAGCTGAAGCGCTTTCCAGTGGTACGAGAAGATGTCGCCGTCGGAACCTGCGAGCTCGTTCGTGAGCGCGACCATGGGCCCGAGCACGCTGTACGCCGGGTAGGGGGACGGGGTGAACCACCTGGACCGGCTGTAGCCGAGACGTCGCTGCATGAGCTGGCCGAGCAGCAGCTGGCTGACGTGACCGCCACGATTGAAGCGGACATCGACCACCAGCGCATCGAGCGCACACTCGGAGAGGAAGTCCCGGTGGAAGTCGGCATAGCCGGCCGGACCCATGTCGGGGATGTGGACGTAGCCAGCGCGACCGTCGGTGGCTTCGCGGACTGCGGCGCGATTGGCTTCCACCCAGGTGCGGTACCGCGCGGTCCGGTCGTCGACGAGGGGCCGGACTTCGACGGGGTACGGGTCGCCGCCCGGGTGGCTGATGGCGATCAGCACGGACTGGTTGCTGTGTCCGACGAGCTGCGCGGCGAGGGGAGGATGCTGGGAAACGGGGACGCCGTTGACGGCGTGGATGCGCGTGCCCACGCGTGCATTGGCCGGCGGAGCACACAGCGGCGCGCTTCGGGAAGGGTGGCCGAGGTCGCCGGGATGGATGGCGGTGACCTCCCACGCCTCGCCATCCCAGCGCGTGTCGACGCCGAGTCGGCCGATGCGCCGTATGGCTTGCGACCGGTACTCTCCGCCCATCTCGTAGGCGTGACTGGTGCCGAGCTCGCCGTTCATGCACCACAGCAGGTCGGAGACCTCGCTGCGCACGGATGCCCGTTCGGCGAGGGCTCGGTAGCGGTCTCGCGTGGCATCCCAGTCGACGCCGGCCATCCCGGGATCCCAGAAGTGGTCGCGCATGAGCCGCCACGCTTCGTCGATCATCTGGGTCCACTCTGCGGTGGGATCGACCTCGAGACGAATGCGGTTCGTGTCGATCCAGAAGGTCTTTCGGGACGGACTGCGACCGCCCTTCTTGATCTCGCCGCGCTTGCCCTTGTCGGGGTCGGCAGGAATGACCCGGACCGCGTTGCCGACACGAACGGCAGCGGTCTTGCGCGGATGGTCGAGGGTGAAGCCCGTGATCTTGGAGAGGATGGGGATGAGCTCGTAGTCGTCGAAGTCCCACAGGAGTAGCTGATCGTCTGCAGAAGGCGGCCCACCGGTGTTCCAGCGACGCTTGGTGGCGCTGACCATGGCGCTGCGACTGACGAGGACACGGCCGGACGGGAGCCCGGCGATGTTGGTGTAGCGACTGTCCGAGATCGGGAACCGCACGATGCGTCGCTGGATCCCGTCGAGATGGACGGTCAGCTCCTTGGGCGGCTTCTTCGGACGCTGTTTGCCGAGGTCGCGAGGCTGAGGCCGGAAGGGATGGGGCTGGTCGGCCTGGAGGGTGAACAGGTAGGGGCGCGAGCCGCGCGGGAACGCATAGGAGAACCGGGTTCCGTCCGAGATGGGGTCGAACTCCCGGTCGGAGAGGAAGTAGAGATAGCGACCGAGCGGATCGAAGTCGGGCAGCCTGTCCCGGTAGCGCCCGCGGGTGAGGGCGGTGACGGACTGAATCAGGGTGTCGGCGCCGGTCCCGGACACCTCGGCGAGCACGATCTGCGAGCGACCCCACGCATCGACGAAGGCGGTCCAGGCGAGCCAGCGCCCGTCGGGAGACCAGGTCGGATGCAGCAGTCGACCCCCCTCGCTCTTCTGCACCCGCACCGCATGGGGCGGTTGTTCGTCGCCACCGATGTCCAGGACGAAGAGCTCGAGTCGATGGTTGGTCATGGCGAGGCGCCCACCCGGCCCGACGGCGAGACTGGTGGCCCGTCCGAGATCGAGGCCGAAGTCGAGTCGTCTCACGGCCCCGGTCATCAGATTGCAGATCTCGAGGTGGTCCTCCCCATCGGCATCCGAGGCCCAGACGAGGTGCTGGCCGTCCTCGAGAAAGCGGACCAGCCGGTGGTGTACGCCCTGGAGAATGCCGACCTGGACCATGGGACCCTCCCAGTGGCCGCCCACGAACGGCTTTCCGCGGGTGGTGAGCGCGAGGCTGTGGCCTTCGGGGTGGAGCGCGATTCCCTGCAGCGTCTTCTTGGCATTCGGAAACCGGAGCTGGGTGCGGGTACGCTGGCTGTGGGTGTGGACGTCGAGCTTGCGAGGGGTGCCATCGGGCATGTCGACGCACCACAGATCGCCCGCGTGGGTGTAGACCACGCGTCGTCCATCGGTCTGGGCATGCCGTGCGGGGGCATCGGTGTGGAATGTGTGCTGTCGGAGATCGGAGCCGTCTGGCAAGGCACTCCAGAGGTTGCCCACGCCGGACTCGGCATCGTCGGCTGCGTGGTCCGACAGGAAGAACAGCCGGTCGCCGATCCACATCAGGCTGGCCGTGTTGCCTCCGAAGTCGGGAAGCAGCGAGAAGGTCGGCTCCTGGTCTCCGTCGGGGTCGTGTTCGACCCAGATCCGCCCGACGCGCCCACCTCGGTAGCGCTGCCAGGGGGCGAGATCCCCGCCGTGGCGGAGCAGGGCCCGCCGGCCGCTGTCACTCCACGCGATTCCGTGGGCGATTCCCAGCTGGAGCGGGACGGGTGCGTCCGGAGCAGGAGGAACCGCGAACAGGACGGACGCCTTGCTGAACGGCTCGCGGACCGCTGTGGACACGACGATTCGGCCCTCGGGATCGAATCCGCACGCCGTGATGGGCCCGCCGAACCAGGTGCGTCGCTCGAGGGGCCCTCCGTCCGAGTCCAGGGTGAAGATGTCGCGGCTGCCCTCCTCGGTCGCCGACACGGCCAGAGTGCGTCCATCCCGGGAGAATCGGGGCCCCTCCATCCGTCCCGAGCCGCTGGTCAGGCGACGCGCACGCCCTCCGTCGGTGGACACGGACCACAGATCGTCCTCGCTGACGAAGACGATCCGGTTTCCGTGAACGGTGGGCTGATGGACGAGGGGTGAGGTCACGCAGGGCTCCGGCACACAGGGGCCGTGAGCATACGCTACTCGGCCGGCTCGGGACTCTCTTGTCGCTTGCGCGTGGCCTTGGGATCGAACCAGACGTGGTAGAGCACCATTCCCTGACCCGCGGGCGCGGACGGGAAGAGGGCCGTGGCCCGGAGCTCGACGCCGTGATGGACGCCGCCATTGGTGACGAGGGGGGTGAGGACGGCGCGCATGCCCGCACCGACGGTCCAGATCCCGCCCGTGAGCACGGGGCCGAGTCGCGCTTTGTCGCCACCGGCGTACACCCCGAGAGTCATGGTCCCCATCTGGTGGAGTCGGCGGTCGGCTCCGCCATCCGAGGTGGGCACCCGATAGAAGAAGAAGGGTGCGGACTCGCCGCCGATCGTCCAGCCTCCGGCCTTGCCCCCGTTCTCGCAGGCGATGCTGATCGCGGGGGAGCCACTGATCTGGTAAGGCTCGTCCCGCCCGACGAACTCCCAGGCGAGCTCGGTGCTCGAGGCCCCGGCCGCTGCACCGAACCCGAAGCCGAACCGGTGACAGAAGCTGCCGCGGGGCTCCCGCTCGCTGGCGGGGCCGTAGCGACGCCCCAGCGGGAACGCGGAGACGTAGTAGAGCGCAGCGTGCCCGGCGTTGCCGGCGAACCAGGTCAAGCGGCCTTCGAAGCCGGTGAGCTTGCCAGCGCGGCTCTCGAACGGGGTGAACACGGCGCGCAGGCCGGCGCCGGCCCCGAGCAACCCGATGGAAGCGAACGGCCCGGCGCGGAGGCGATCACTGCCGAAGGTGATGCCCCCGGTGGCCATCGCGAGGTGAATCCCTCCGGCGTCGCCCAGCCACGCGAACAACGGGGCGCTGTCGGCACCGAAGTACGACCGGATCCGCTTGCCGCCGCGCTCGATCCCCCCGGTCGCGGCGGGAGAGAAGCCGACCGACAGCTGGTTGGGCCCGAGCGCCCGCCCGACCGCGAGACCGAACCCCCCGACGAACATCTGGTCGTACTCGGGATCGGGGTCGAGGCCGCCGAACTTCGGCATGCGGATGCCGAGGAGCGAGACGGTCTCGGGACGCTTCCAGACGGGTTCGATGGGGTCGGGAATGGTGGGGACGGGACGCGGTGGCGTCGGAACGACGGGCTCGATGCGCGTGGTGCCGGACACGGTGAGGGGCATCCACCCGTCGGGCCCGGCGATGACGATCTCGAGGGAGCCGCCGTTGCCGAGGTCGCCCACAGCCACGGTGGTGGCGGCGATGGGCTGAGGCCATGCGGACTCGAGGCCGGTCTCTCCGAGCAGGCCGAGCAGTCGACGCCCGGGATGCACGAGAACCCAGCGCGCGTCGACGCCACGGCGGCTTCCCACCCGGGCGACGTCCGTGGCTCCCGGGAACACGAGCCGATCGGTGCCGGCGACCACCAGGCTGTTGGTTCCGACGGGTGCTGTGGTGGGCGCCTCTGGATCGATGCGGCCCGCGAGCCAGGCGGACTCGGGACCGCCCGCGAGCGCCGCGATGGGTCGATCGAGCGCCACGGGCTCGCCGGTCGCGAGGTCGGTGACGACGGCGTTGCCCTCGGCGTCGGGCTCTCCCAGGGCCCACAATCCGTCGGCCGTGCGCGCGAGATCGAAGCACGGCTCCTCGGACAGCACGGTGCTGTCGAGCTCGTAGGCCGTGACGCCGTCCGCGCCGCAGAGCAGGAACCCCTCGGCATCGCGGACGACCAGCGTGCGCGCACCGGGCAGATCGGTCTTCTCCCATCCGTCTGAGGTCCGGACCCACACGCCGTCGGGCGAGGTCAGCAGCAGCTCGCCGTCGGCGATGGCCAGGCTGGTGGGCTCGGTGGGAACAGGCTCCAGCGCACCGGCCTCGAACGGGGGTGCGGCGTAGGCGCTGGAGAGCATGGCGAGAGAGAGCAGCAGGGGAATCCCAGAGCTATTGGGCTTGTTCGAACCACTCGGGCTCAGGTTTGACATAGCCCGTGACGCGCTTCTTCTCGCCGAGACGCTCCGCTCCGATGTGGTCGTTGGGGTCGAACGCCAACAGGGCTTCGGTGAGCGCCTCGGTGACCTCCGGCTCGGCGTTGTGGCTCGCAACCCAGCCGTCGTGCGGGGTGCTCCCGGTGTAGGGCTCCAGGATGCGGAGCCGGGCGACCGGGATGCCGGCCTGGGTCGCGGTGCTGTAGTTGCCGGCGTAGGTCCCGCCCACGGTGCAGGTGCCGTCGATCACGTCGCGCAGGACCTGCTGGTGGTTGCCGGAGAAGTGGGTCTGGAAGTCGGTGTCGGGGTCGAGTCCGCGACGCTTCATGTAGCGACGAGGCAGCTTGTAGCCCGTGCTGGACAGGCGATCCGTGTAGCAGAACGTCTCGCCCTCGAGCTCCTCGAGATCCCGGGCGTCGGTGGTGCGCGCGACCACGAGGTACCCGTCACTCGCCTCGCTCCCGTCGACCACTTCGTGGGCCACGACATCCAGCGTGTCGTCGCGCACGAGGGTACTGAGGAGCGTGTTGTAGGGCAGCAGGGCGTAGTCGATGTCGCCGTCGAGCACCTGCCGGCTGGCGTCGTCGTAGGACTCGGCGATCTGGAGCACGACGGGCCGGTCGATCTCGCGCTGCAGGTACAGACGCAGGGGGTCGAGATCGGTGAGCAGCTCGTCGGGTTGCAGCGTGGGCGCGATCGTGACGGTCACCGGCTCGCCATCGGGAACGACTTCGTCGGGAAGGGGATCGGTGCCGCCGACGGTGGAGGAGCCCGGCGCGAAGATCCCCATCCCGCCGATCCACATCAGCGCGATCCCCACGATCACCACGAGCACGATGGTGAACGCGATGCCCACCAGCATTCCGGCCGACGCGCTCGCAGCGGTGTTCGCGACGGTGCTGGTCGACGAGCCGCGCATCGGCGTCATCGGTGCTGCCGACGACTCGGTGGGGCGCGTGTAGTCGCCCCGGGTGGCGGGTTGTGCGCGCGACAACGTGACCAGGGTCTTCTCGAGGGCGGTCGAGACCTGCTGTCGGCGCGATTCGTGGACCTCTCCGAGGAGCGTCCGCACGAAGCGGGCGGCCTTGTCTTCGTCGAGATCGACCGCGGCGGTCTCGGCGGCGGCGAGCAGCGCGCGTCGCATCGCATCCGCGGTCTCGTAGCGGTCTTCGGGCTTCTGCTGCAGCGCGCGATCCAGCACTTCGCACAGCGCGTCGGGGACGTCGGGACGGGATTCCCGGACGTCCTTGAGATCGCCGGTCACGATGGCCTGCATGGTCGCGAGCTCGGACATGCCGAAGAACATCTTGTGGCCCGCGAGGAGCTCCCAGAACACGATCCCGAGCGCGTAGATGTCGGAGCGCCGGTCGAGCTTGAGCTGCTTGCACTGCTCGGGCGACATGTACGACACCTTGCCCTTGAGCATTCCGGTGCGGGTGTTGTCCATGCCCTGCTCGGCCTTCGCGATGCCGAAGTCCAGCAGCTTCACCAGCGCGTCGTCGGTCACCATCAGGTTGTGGGGCGACAGGTCGCGGTGCACGAGGTTGATCTTCGTGCCGTCCGGCGTCACGAGCTCGTGCGCTGCGTGGGCGCCCGCACAGGCCTGGGCCATGAGGTGCACGACCATCGCCATCGGGAGGCGCGTCTCCGCTTTTCGTGCGGCCTTGACGAGCTCCTTGAGGGTCGAGCCCGAGACGTACTCCATCGCGATGAAGGGGAATCCACCGGACTCCCCGAGCTCGTAGATCTGCACGACGTTGGGATGGTTCACCCGGGCGGCGAGCTGCGCCTCGGTCATGAACATCCGCACGAACTCCTCGTTCTCCGCGAGATGCGGGAGGATGCGTTTGATCACGAGCAACCGATCCAGCGCGTGGGTTCCCCGCTCGCAGGCGAGGAACACCTCGGCCATGCCGCCCACGGCCAGTCGCTCGACGAGGTGGTAGCGGCCCACCCGGTTGCGTTCGGTGCCCTCCAGGGGCTCCATCGGCGAATTCCTTCCTGGTCACGTGCCCGTGAAGGCGTCTGGGAGCATCATACCCGGGATTCGCCGAGATTTGGGCTCAGGTCGCGGCGCGGGTCATCTGAACGTGGTTCACCGCCGAGATCACGACGTAGTACACGACGTAGAACAGCGATGCCCAGGTGAGCGGAACGGCCCATTCACTCTCGACGTTCCAGCAGACGAACGCCACCATCGCCGACCAGACGATCCCCAGACCGATGGTGACGGTGCGCAGCATGCGCGTGCGGGTGGGGTAGACGTAGTGGATCGGGACGAAGACCAACACCGCGAGCACGGACAACACGCCCACCACGACCTCGGGCGACGCGCCCAGGACGTAGAGGTAGACGAGCACGATGTTCCAGTACGACGGGAAGCCCACGAAGCTCTCGTCGGTCTTGGCGCGCTCCTGACAGAACCCGTAGCCGCTGGCCAGGAGCGGAACGGCTCCGAACGCCGCCCACTCCTCGGGGATCATGCCCAGCTGGAAGAGCGCGATGGCCGGCATGAACGAGAAGGTGATGAAGTCGATGATGTCGTCGAGGCGCCGGCCGCTGAACTCGGGCAACACGTTCTTCACGTCGACTGCGCGAGCCATGAACCCATCGGTCCCGTCGACGAAGATGGCGGCCACCTGGGTGAGGAAGAACAGCCGCGGTTCCTGGTGGATCAGAGCCCAGGCGCCGACCAGGTTGATGGGCAGACCCAGCGCGGTGTAGGCGTGCACGCCCCAGGCCGCGGCACGTCGGGCTGAGCTGTACGTCGTTTCAGACATCCGGACGTCCAGAGAGTGGCTTGGGCGGGTCCATCGACCCGGTGACCCGGGAGACGACCAGCGTCGTAATCAGCCCCGCCAGCATGGCGAGGGTGCGGAACGGGAAGTCGAAGCCACCGAAGTCGGCGGCGGTCGGCCAGGGCAGGAACGCAGGAATGCCGAGCACGTCGACGCCACCCGAGAAGCGCAGGAAGACGCTCACTCCGAAGCCCGCGAGGGCCCCTGTGCGATTGGCCCTCGGATCGAACAACGCCAGGGTCAACACCGGGAACAGCACGCAATAGACGATGTCGCCGCACAGGTACCAGAGCAGACCGATGCTCTGCACCCGCAGCCCGATGATCGTGGCCAGCACGCCCAGGATCACGATGAGCACGCGCACGATGTTGGTCATGGTGGCGGTGTCGACCTCGGGATCGATCAGCTGGCGGTACCCGTTCCACGCGACCAGAGAGGCGCCGGACAGGATCGAGCTGTCGACCGAGCTCATGACCGCTGCCGACACCGCTCCGAGGCCGATGATCCCGACCCACTGGGGCACGGCGTAGCGCATCAGGTAGGGCAGGACGTCGCTCGCATCGCTCGACCAGCGCGCCGTCAACGCAGCGGCATCGACGTTCGTGCCCGCCAGCAGGGCTCCCCAGTCCAGTTGCTGTGCAGCGAGGCCGAGCAGCACGGGTGGAATCGCCATCAATGCGCAGACCACGCCGGCAGCCAGCGACAGCCCGGCAGCGCTGTTCTCGTCCCGGGAGGAGAGGACCCGCTGGAAGTAGACGTTCCAGGGGATGCCGCCCAGCATCAGCAGGATGAACCAGTCGCCGTAGGACGCGGCCTCGTAGGCGCTCGAGGGGGCGATGGGGGTGAAGGACAGCGCGGGAAGCCCCCCAGCGGCCGAGATGACGAAGGGGATCGCCAGGAGCAGGCCGCCGAAGATCAGGAACAGCTGGACGACGTCGGTGTACGCGACCGCTCGAAGCCCACCCAGCACGGTGTAGGCGACGGCCACGGTGGCGCTGATCAGGATCGAGGTGGTGGTGTCCTGGATCCCCAACACGACCCCGAACGTGGTCCCGAGCGCCACCAGGATCGCCGCGCTCCAGCAGAGCTCGGCGAGGACGGCCGGCACCATCAGGACCGCAGCTGCGCCGTTGCCGTACCGCTCCTGGAGTGGGTCGATGAGGGTGGTGTGCCCGGCCCGACGCATCCGTCGCGCGTAGAACAGGCCCCCGACGATGAGAGACGCGGCGTAGCCGAGCCCCGCCTGACTGCCCCACAGCACGCCCGACCCGTACGTGGTGGAGGCCGTGCCGTTGATGTAGCCGCCGCCCACCCAGGTCGCGGTCATGGTCAGCAGCCCCACCCACAGCGGCAGGCTGCGTCCCGCCAGCAACAGCTCGGTGGTCGACCCGCCGCCTTCGGAGTCCCCGCTGTCGGCGCCGGTCTGCCGGCCTGCCCAGACGCCCACGGCGAAGATGAGCACGTACAGGATGACGACCGCGATGAGTCCGGGGACGTAGACGTCGCCCATCATAGGGATGCTCCGGGGGTGTCCATCGGGCGACTATAGTGCGCTGCCGTGAACCTCGGGTGAATCGCGCCCGCCGACCCCGGACGTGTGAGCAGGAGTCCCGATGCGCCGTGAATCGCCCGCTGTCGCCCGCAACCGCGACCCGATCCTCCACGAGCTGGGGCCGCGGCTGGAGGACGGCTGGCACGTGCTCGAGGTCGCGAGTGGGACCGGCGAGCACGCGCTGTACTTCTCGAGAGCCCTGGCCGATCGGGGGATCCGCTGGACCCCGACCGACGCCGACCCCACGGCACTGGCGAGCATCTCGGCGTGGCGCGAGGACGCGGCGGGCAACCTCGACGAGCCGGTCCTGTTGGACGTGCATCAGGACGACTGGCCGGGGCCGGTGGACGCGGTGTTCAACGCCAACCTGATCCACATCGCGCCCTGGCCCGTGACCGAAGCCCTGTTCGCGGGCGTGTCGCGGGTCCTCCGGCCGCACGGGCGACTGGTGATGTACGGCCCGTACCGCATCGATGGCAAGCAGACCGCACCGAGCAACGCCCGCTTCGAGGAGTGGCTGAAAGCGCGGGACCCTCGCTTCGCCGTGCGGGATCTGGGCGAGGTGGAAGCGGTGGCGAACCGCAACGGGCTCGTGCTGGCCGAACGAATCGCGATGCCGGCCAACAACTTCCTGATCGTCTGGACCGTCAGCGGGGCTTGAACACCACCCGGTAGCTCGTCCGCTTGCCGGCATCCCCGCGCGCCCACTTCCAGCGCTCGATGGCGGCTCGGGCCTCGGCGGCGAAGGGCTTGGCGCACCCGTTGATCTGGATGCGCTCGGGCCGACCCTTGTCGCCGATGTCGATGGTGACCTTGCAGGAGTCGCCGTGGGCGATGCCCCGGGGGTAGTCCGGCTGGGCGCGACGGAGCAGCGTGACCTCGGAGCGATGGACGTACGTGACGGGGCCGGCCTCGCCCGATCCGCCCAGCGTCCCGTCGAGGGTGCCCGGACCGGGAGGCGCATCGACCGTGGTGTCGTCGTCTCCCGTGCCGTCCGCTTCGCCGGCCTGCTCGGTGTCCGCCATCGAGGTGTCCGGCTCGTGCGTCAGCTCGGTGGGCTCGACGGGGGTGTCGGGCTCGGGCGCGACGTCCTCCGAGCCCCGACGGGCGTCCGAACCCCCACCCAGCCTGGGGGGAGCGGGGACAGGGGGCGGAGCGACGTCCAGCTCGGGCTCATCGAGCTCGACCAGTGCGATCGGCCCATCGTCGACGGGCGGTTCGGACAACACCTCGTGGGCGGTCCAGGCTCCGACGGCGACGACGAATGCCGTACCCGCTCCGACGAACAGACCGGCGAGGAGGGAGGCGAGGGCCTGGCGGCGACGGGCTTCGGGGTCGGTCGAGGTGCCGATGGTGTCGAACATGAGGCTCTCCGGAGGGGGAATGGGTTCCAGAGAGCAGGTGAGCGCGGTCGCTCGATTGTTCATGCATCAGGGTTGCATTCAGTCCGTGGACACCGCTCGCCCGCCGCGTCGATTGTCGCCCCAGCCGACCACATCCGGGACCGCACCGGGTGCGTGGATCTCCCGCGCGGCCAGGTTGGCGCCACCGAAGAACATGTTGCGCTCCTCGAACACCGAGATGCTCGGCCAGGTGCGGAGCATCGACTCGGCCGTGCCGTCGGGCAGATCGACGTCCTCGAACCACACGTGCTCGCCCTCGACGTGCCAGCGGGCGGCGTCGGTGGACTCCGGCAGGGAGCGACCGTGCCCGATGCGCGCGAGCACGGCCAGGAACACGATGGAGCGGATGCGGTTGGCCCCCCCGGTTCCGGCGACCAGGACGGGCTGCCCATCGCGCAGCACGACGGTGGGCGTCATCATCGTGGTCATGGGGCTGCCGGCCGGCCGGCGATGGAATCCCCCGGGGTTGATGTCCTCTTCGCCCAGGAAGTTGTTCACGTGGATGCCCAGCTCGGGAATCGCGTGTCCGCAGCCTTCTCCGTTCGACATGGTGAGCGCTGCGCAGTCGCCGTCCGCGGTGAGCACCGAGATGTGGGTGGTCCCGCCCAGGTGCCGTTCTTCGCGCAGCGCTTCGGCTTCCCATCGCTCGATCGCCGGGGACTCGAGCAGCAGCGCCGCGGCATCGGGCTCGAACACCCGGTCGTCGAATCCGGCACCTCGTGCGATCGAGACGGCGCGCAGGACCCGCGTCACCCCGTTCGCCCACTGTGGACCCAGCCAGGGCAGGCGATGCAGCTCCATCCGGTCGGCCAGCGCCAGGGCCAGCGCGACCAGAGCCCCTCCCGAGGCCGGCGGAGACGGCGTGATCACGTCGTGACCCGCGAATGGGGTGTGCAGCGGTGCGCGCTCGGTGATCGGGATGTCGAGCAGGTCTTCTCGGGTGAGGCGCCCCCCGTGATCGGGCCCGAAGTGCGCGAGCAGTGCGTCGACGAAAGTGGTGTCCAGGAACGCGCGTCCACCGCGACCCAGTCCTTCGAGGAAGTTCGCCAGCGGCCGGTTGTCGAGCCGCATGTGGGGCTGGGCGATGCGTCCATCCCGGCAGTGCAGCGCGCGAACCGACGGCGTCAGCGTGAGGATCGGACTCAGCAGGTGGAAGACCCACTGGATGTGCGGTGAGAGCACCCAGCCATCCCGTGCCAGGGCCACGGCGGGCTGAACGACCTCGGACAGGGGAAGCGAGCCGTATCGCTCGTGGGCTTCGACCAGACCGAACACGCAGGTGGGAAGGGCGGCCGAGCCCCGTCCGACGTGGAAGTCCTGGGTGGTGGGCCCGTAGTCGACCGTGACCGCGTGAAAGTCGAGACCCGCGCGCTTCGACGCTGCATCCGGCTCCGGGACCGGGAGCAGCCCCTTGCCGGGCACCCGGGTGAAGAAGTCCAGCAGACCGATCCCCCGGTCGGCGTTGCCGTGCAGCAGCAGTCCTGCTCCAGCGGGCGATCCCAGCGGCGGTTCCACGACCCAGGACGCGAACGCAGCGGCGCACACGGCGTCGATGGCGTTGCCCCCGGCGCGGAGGACTTCGACGCCGGCCTCCGCCGTCTGGCGGTCCCCGGCCGAGACGACTGCGCGACTCATGCGGGTGCGACTCCGGGCGAAGCCTCGTGCCCGGTTCGGCGGATCAGGGCCTCGATCCGTGCGTCCTGACGGGAGCGGATGTGCTCCAGATCATCGCGCGGAATGGCGTCGATCAGCTTGCGGGTGTAGTCCTGGCGGGGATTGGCGTAGATCGCCTCGGCATCGCCCTTCTCGACGATGAGCCCGGACTTCATCACGCACATCACATCGCTCATGAACTTCACCACGGACAGGTCGTGGCTGATGAAGATGTAGGTGAGACCCCGCCGCTCCTGCAGCTCCTTGAGCAGGTTGAGCACCTGGGCCTGGACCGAGACGTCGAGGGCTGAGACCGACTCGTCGCAGATGATGAACTTCGGCTCGACCGCGAGCGTGCGTGCGATGCAGATCCGCTGCCGCTGCCCCCCCGAGAACTCGTGGGGATAGCGCTGGAGGTACGACGCCCGCAGCCCGACCTCCTCGAGCAGAGCGGCTGCCCGGTCGCGCCGATCGCTGGAGCTCGTTCCAATTCCGTGCACCGCCATGGGCTCGGTGACGGCGGCCTCGATGGTGAGCCGCGGGTTCAGGGAGCTGTAGGGGTCCTGGAAGATGATCTGCAGATCGCGCCGAACCTCCAACATCCCTGCGGGGTCGAGCTCTCCGAGGTTCTTGCCCTGGAACGTGACCACGCCGGAGGTGGGTTCGACGAGCCGGAGGATGGAGCGCCCGGTGGTGGTCTTGCCGCAGCCGGACTCCCCGACCAGACCGAGGGTCTGACCCTCGTAGACGTCGAAGCTGACCCCGTCCACGGCCTTGACCCACTTCGTGACCTGGCCGAACAGCGTCTTCTTCAAGGGGAAGTGGACCTTCAGGTCTTTCACGGACAGCACCGGATCACCCGTGCCCACCGGCATCTTGTCGCGTCCGGTCGTCATCAGCTCGTTCAGGCGGGCCTCGGAGAGCTCCTTCTCCTTCATCTGGACCTCGCCGTCCTCCACCCAGGTCTCCATGAAGTCCGACACGGTGGGGAGCAGCTTGTACTGCGTGTCGAGCCGGGGCCGACAGGCGAGCAGCCCGCGCGTGTAGGGGTGTGCGGGCTTCTCGAACACGTCCAGCACATCGCCGTACTCCACGAGCTTGCCGCGGAACATCACCGCCACCTTGTCGGCGATCTCTGCGATGACGGCCAGGTCGTGGGTGATGAACAGGATCGACATCCCGCGGTCGTCGCGCAGCCGCCGCAGCAGGTCGAGGATCTGGGCCTGGATCGTGACGTCGAGCGCGGTGGTGGGCTCGTCGGCGATGAGGAGCTTGGGATTGCACGCGAGCGCCATGGCGATCATCACGCGCTGCTTCTGACCGCCCGACATCTCGTGGGGGTAGCTGTCGACGCGATTGGTGGGGTCGGGGATGCCGACCTCTTCGAACAGGGCGATGGTGCGCTTGCGGGCTTCGGCGCGGCTGACCTTCTCGTGGCGGATGATGGCTTCGGACACCTGATCGCCGACCCGGAACACGGGGTTGAGCGAGGTCATGGGCTCCTGGAAGATCATCGCGATGTCGCGACCGCGCACGTCGGTCATCTGGCGCTTGCTGAAGGCCTGCAGGTCTTTGCCGAGGAACGAGATGGCGTCGGCCTGCACGCGCGCGGTCTCCGGCGGGAGCAGTCGCATGAGGGTGAGAGAGGTGACGGACTTCCCGGACCCGGACTCCCCGACCACCCCGAGTGTCATGCCTTCGGGGATCTCCATCGACACGTCGTCGACGGCTTTCACGATGCCCTGATCGGTGTGGAAGTAGGTCTTGAGGCCCTGGATGCTCAGCAGCGGCTGGCTCACACGCGTCTCCCTCGGATTCACGAGACGTTGATCTACCACGCGTGCCGTCCCACGCGTGCCCGTGGGGCCCGGCTACTGCATGCGCAGCGGGTAGACGAAGGTGTCGCCGTCGGGGAGGGCGTGCGCGGGGAAGGGCGCGTAGTGCAGGGTCTCGACGATGCAGGCCGCGACGTCGTCCGGCCAGTCTTCGCGGCTCTCGGTGACGATTCCGGTGACGATGCCGTCGCACCCGACCGAGATCGCCAGGGTGAGCGCACCGCTCGGGTTGCTGTCGAGCCCACGCAGGCACGAGGAGACGTTCGGCAGGAACGCGTTCATCGCAGCGCTCACCTCGGCGTGGCCCAGCCCCTGGGACGTGACCATGCCCTGATCGTCGGAGAGGTCGCCCAGTGCGGGCCCTCCGAGGCATCGCTTCGCTGCGGGCATGGCCAGATCGGGGGGATGGATCCCGTCGCTGACGTCGCTCCCGCTGGTTCCGCCCGAGGAGGTGCGCGGGGGCCCTGGCCGTGCCGAGACGCTCCCGAAGGTGTTGCCTCGGGGGCTGTCGGGACGCGTGACGTGGATCTCGAGCTGCTGCCCGATCTCGATGGTGTCGGACGACAGGCCGTTCCACGCTTTGAGCTCGGCCACCGTGACGCCGTGCTCCTGCGCGATCTCGAACAGGGTGTCGCCCTTGACGACCTCGTAGGTCACGGACTCGGGAGCGAAGAGGGACTGCACGGCATCGCAGCCCGACAGGCCCGCCGAGCCGGCGATGCAGACGGCGATCGCGACCGTGCCGCTTACGACCGAGGTGCGGACAGAGGTGCGGAGCTTCGAACGGACAGGGAAGTCGAGCATGCCCCAGCATATCGCCCCGCGTTACCCGCGCCGGGCAAGGGAGGAGCGATGATCGTCGTGGGGATGCTGTCCGTGCTCGTCGGGCTCTCGGGATGCGAAGTTCCACCCCGCCACATCGAGGAGACCCACGAGGTCGACAAGTACCTGTCGCAGCAGGCGTTCAAGTCGGCGTGTGTGGGGCTCGAGAACGACGACTACGCCGAGCTGCGGACCTACACGGCGCGTCAGCTGGTCGAGTACGAGATGGAAGGCGTTCCCCGGGCGTGTCTGTGCGATGCGCTGTACGACGCCGATGCCCACGAGGTCGACCTGGCCGTGGCCGCAGGGGTGTCGGGCACGAATCGGCCCGATCTGGCGCGCTGTCTGGCGCCTGCCATCACCGATCCCCAGGTGGCAGAGCGAGGACGCGTGGCCGAGGCGCTGGGGGCCATCGGAGCGCGCGAGGGCTTCGAGGCCATCGAGAAGATCGTCGCCACCGATCCCGATCCCGCGATCCGAGCTGCTGCAGCGAGCGCGCTGAAGCCCTCGAAGATGAAGTCCACCCGCACCATCCTGGTCAGCGTGATGAAGACCGACGACGAGCCGTCCGTGCGCGCCGCAGCGGCCTCGGCACTCGCTGGAGAGACCGACCGCAAGGTGGTGGCGGCGATCGGGCACATCCTCGAAGGGGACGGCGAGCCGGAGGTCCGGGCGGCTGCGCTGCAGTCGTTGATGGCGTCGAAGGCGCCGGGATCGCTCAAGCTGGCATGCCGCACGCTGATGGGCGATGACGACGCCACGATGCGGGCCGGTGCGGCGAAGGCGCTGCACGGAACGGGTCGAGCCGCCGGTGTGGACTGCCTGAGGCGCAGCCTGCTGGACGGTGAGGACAACCCGGCCGTCCGGACCGCGGTGATGGACGCCCTGGCGGCCAGTCCTTCAGAAGACGCCGAAGATGCGCTGTGCGACCTGATCCACCCGTTCCTGAAGCGCTACGTGAAGGACTCCATCGCCGAGGAGACGCCAGGAGTGGACATCATCGCGCATCAGAACGATCGCGATCACGAGCGCTCCTGGGAGTGCGTGTCCAAAGCGTGGGCGCGCCGGGGTTCGCTGTCCTGCTATGGGAAGAACCATCTCGGCAAGTGGGTCGAGATCCTCGGCGGAAAAGCACACCGGCCCCTGTGCCCGGGCATGACACCCAACTAGTGGACCTGACGAACAGCCCCGACGTGGAGGACGACATGGCGGACAGCCTGGTACAGGCGCTGCGAGACGATGCGACCAGGAAGGCGGTCATCGCGGACAGCGTGCAGGTGATCGAGCAGGAGGTGGCGAGCAAGCGCGGCCTTCGGGGCGCGGCGATCAAGACCGGATTCTCGACCGTGAAGAAGCTCAAGCCGGGGATGATCGCCCGGGCGGTGGAGCATCTGTTGCCCGAGTTCGCGCCCGCCATCGATCCCTTCTTCGCACGGGCGAAGGAGGCCGGAGACGTCCGGTCGTGGTTCACATCCCACTCGGACGAGATCGCGGATGCGCTCCTGGCAATCACGGATGCCAAGGCCGCTCGCGCCGACAACCGGGTGATGAAGAGGGTCTACAGTTCGCTACGTGGTCAGGCGAAGGTGCACACGGCGGCAGCGATGCCGCGGGTGGCCGGACTCATCGAACGCCACGTGGGAGGGTGAATGCAGATCCATCTGGGCGACGACCCGTTCAAGATGTGGGTCCGGAGGCAGGCGGGGTACGAGCCCACGTGCTCGGTGCGCTTCGAGGCCGAGCACGGTCAGGCGGTGCTCTCGCTTCGGGTTCAGGGCCGCGAGGACGCCGCGCCGGTCTCCCACTACGAAGAGGAGAACATCGACGCCGAAGCGCTGCGCCAGGGGCGGTTCATCCACGTGCTGCCCGGCGGAAACCGGCGTAGCTACGCGCTGTCGCGGCTCACGGTCGAGGTGCTCCAGAAGCTCCCCGAGAACCGCTACGTGCAGCTCGATCCGCTGACCGAGTTCGGCTTTCGCTACCTGGTGTTCCCGAAGGATCTCCCGGTTCCGGAGTCCCGGGCCACCGCGGAGGCGGCCTCCAACACCGCCGCCGCTGCGGCCCCGAACGCAGGGGGAGCGGCGAAGAGCGCGGCGGTGACGGCCCGACGGCCAGCGCCGGTCGCACGGGCCAGTGGCGGCGGGGCCCGTCCAGCGACGAGCAGCGGGGGAGGGCGCCCGGCACGGCAGACCCCCATGGCCCCCGAGCTCGCACACGAAGCCCTCAACCAGCTGTCTCACCAGGCCGCCATCCAGCACCTGAAGATGGAGATGGCGAAGGTCGAGGCACTGCACAACCGGGTCGACGAGCTGGAACGCAAGTTGGCCACGAGCCAGGAACGCGAGCGCGACCTGCTCGCCGTGCTCGGAAAATGGCAGGCGATGGACGCATGACATTGGATGCGGCGGTCGCGGCGATCGCCGTGGAAGAGGATCCGGAGGCCTCGATCGAGCAGATCACGGGCCAGCTGGACAGCCTCGCCTCGACGGTTCGCATGCCGCCGTCGTGCCCCTCCTCGGAAGCCATCGCCCGGCTGAACCTGGCGTTGTTCACCGAAGCGGGGTTCACGGGCGACATGGAGGACTACGACAACCCCCGGAACAGCCTGCTCCACGTGGTGCTCGAGCGACGAAAGGGCCTGCCGATCCTGCTGTCGGTGATCTACATGGAGGTCGCCCGTCGCTGTGGCGTGTCGATCGCGGGCATCGGGTTTCCGGGCCACTTCCTGATGGCGCCACGCGACTGTGAAGAACGGTTCTTCGTGGACGCGTTCAATCAGGGACGCGTGCTCACGCTGGACGCGTTGCGCTCCAGGCTCACGCGGATGACCGGCCGGACCCCTGCGTCGGACGAGGTCGAAGTGGCGCTCCGTGAAGTGGGCGAGAACTACATCCTGGTGCGCATCAACAACAACCTGAAAGGCGCGATGATCCGCGACGACGACATTCCGGGCGCGATCCGGGCGGTCCGTCGCATGCTGGCCATCGCTCCGCACCTGCCGAGCGAGCGTCGTGATCTGGCTCTGATGACTGCACACGAGGGGCATCCGCAGCAGGCCGCACGAGAGCTGTCGGCCTACCTCGAAGCGCATCCGGATGCGCCGAGCGCCGGCGCGCTGGGGCAGCTGGCCGAGCGCCTGCGGACCACCGAACACGAGTAGTCGGCGTCAGATCCAGCCGATGAAGAACGCGAGCAGCAGGCTCTGGAAGGCGGCTCCGAGTGCGAAGGCCCGACCCGGCGTCCGGGCGAAGCTGGCGAGCATCATCCCGAACAGCCCGGCTTCGACGATGTTCAAGCCGATGAAGGTGAGCGACTCGAACAAGGGCATCGCGGACAGCGACTGGAGGATCGGCAGGAACTCCTGAGCCCCCGCCCACACCAGGAAGCTGCCGAGCCCCGCAGCGATCACGGGGTCGCGTGCGGCGCGGACGTTGGTGACGACCCTGGGCCGGGTCATCACGGCGAGGGCGGTGGTGACCATGCCCATCGTCGCGAGCGCGAGGAAGTTGGGCACGATGTTGGCGATCATGCCGCTGTACAGCCCCAGAGCCGTCGCGAGGGCGGGCAGGGCGAGGTAGCTGACCGCGAATACGATCGCGAACCAGCTCGAGACGGCGCCGGCCATCGCAGGTGCGGGAACTTCGCGAGGCCGACTCGACGACGCCCGGGCGTGGAGCATCGAGCGGACAGACCGACCAGTCGTGGCCTGCGTCGTGCTCTGTGCAGACGAATCCGTCACGAAGTCGGAAGCACCCGCCGAGCTGGACTGCTCGTCGTCGCTGCCGTCGTCGAACGCGTCGACACGAAGCCGCTGCCCCGGGTTGTGAAGCATCTCGGCCATGCGGACCTCCCACCCTCCTACAGTCAATGTAGGGCGCGGAAGGTTCGACGGTTGTCCGGCTTTGTCACACGCCCCGTGAGGAACGTGGGATCAACGGGCTTCCGCACGAAAACACCGCCGGTCGGGATCGCGATCGCACAACGTGCGGGGATCCGGAGCGGCGGCGTTCTACGGACGGGACCCGGAGGGGTTCAGCCCTCGAGCCAGCCGACGACCTCGTCCTGGCCCATCTGCATGAAGCCGTAGCCGGCCGCAGCGATGGAGAAGATGTTGAACGAGAGGAACCCGCCGACGATGCCTGCGATGAGGCTGTTCTTGGCGTTGTCGTCCTTCTCGCCGTTGTTCATCTTCATGCCCACCATGATCTGCCACCCACCGACGGCGATCGGGACGATCCCGATGCACAGCCAGATCCAGGCGAGACCGAAGAGAACATTGAGGCCACCGCTGATGAGATTGCAGATGGCGGCAGTCTTGTAGGGAGCAGGCGCGTCCAAGAGACCCTCCAGAAGATTGGCGAAGCTTTAGCCGTACGGTGCAGGCTGTCAAGGAAGTCCCTTCCGACGATCTTGCGCGGATGCCCACACCGGGGCGGAGCCTACCGCAGAGTCAATCCGCCCTACCAGAGCGGCTTGGTGGTGTTCTCGTTCCGCTTGTTCCGCCGGTACCGTTTCTGCGCCTGCGGAAGCCACTTGTCGATGGTCTTCTTGCGCGTCTTGTGCTTCGGATGTGTAGAGAGAAACACGGGAATCACGCCGCCTCCCGTGTTCTTCGCCATGCGATCCCACACGGCCTTCGCCTGGCCTGGCGGATAGCCGGCCCCCGCCATGTACATGACCCCGATCGCGTCCGCCTCGGACTCGTGCATGCGCGAGAACGGGAGGATCACGCCCACCTCGGTGGCGATGCCGAGGGCACCCACGATCACCGCCTTCTGTTCGGTCTTGAGCTTGGTCTTGCCCTCGAGCACGGCGTACAGGCCGACGAGCCCACCGAGCAGCGACAGGTGCTGGGAGAGGCGCTCGGAACCGTGCCGTGCCGTTGCGTGACCGACTTCGTGGCCCATCACGAACGCCATGCCCGCCTCGTGCTTGAGCGTGGGCAGAATCCCCGTGTAGAACGCGATGTACCCGCCGGGAAGGCACCAGGCGTTGATGGTGCCGTCCTTGATGAGGGAGTACGTCCAGTCGTAGTCGTTCTTGTTGGCGACCTTCGAGATTCTGCGCCCCACACGCTGCAGGACCTTGTTGCGCGCGCCCTTCCGCTCGACCTTGTTCTTGTTGAGGGTCGACCGGTACTGGCTCTTGCCGAGGCCGGTCATGATGCTGTCGGGGAGCAGGTTGTACTGCCGACGACCGGTGACGGGGACCTTGGTGCAGGCCACCACCATCGCCGCGATGGCGAGCAGGCTGGCGACGCGCCGGGGGCGCAGGTTCGTACGCACGGCATCGCAGAGACGCCGGCAGGCGTCGGAGAACAACAGAGGCTTCACGGGTCACTCCAGCGGTGCCGACGGCGGTATCCGGGTAGGTCGGACGCATCACGTGGCGTAAGATTCGACCACGCTGCGCGTTCGCCGACCATGAATGCGCGATCCCCCCGTCCCGGAGCCTCCGTGTCCGATCCCACCCGCGGCTTCTCGTTCGCTGCCCGACCCTGGTCGGTGGTGACCTGGGCTGCCGTCGTGTACGGGCTCGTCGTGCTCGCGCCCGCGATCGCGCTGTGCTCCAACGAGTCGAACTCCGGCCAGGAGGTGATGATCCTCTGGATGATGCTCGGCGGGGGGTTCTGCCTGCCGGTGGGGTTGTGCGTGGGGCTCGTCGCCGCGGCGCGGGAACGCCTGATCACGCGCAGGGATCGACCGGGACGCTTCGCGTGGATCGGCTTCGGCCTGGGTGCGGTCGGGGTGGCGCACTGGCTCGCAATCGCCCCGTTTCCGGTGGTGGCGGTGATCCACGGGTTCTCGACCGTGGGTCGGGCGAGCACGTACTTCGCGAGCGCGGCCTGGGGGCTTCTCGGTTGGGTGGGGATCGCGCTGTGCCTCGGCGTGATGGCCGCGACGGCGGCGGGCTTCAAGCGCCGTACCCTGGCCGAGAGCACCGTCCTGCTCCCGGAGATTCCGCACCTCATCCCGTCCTCGGGCCTGGTCGCGCTGCTGGCGGGCCCGCTCATGGGTGTGGCCACCGCCCTGGTCGCAGACTGGGGAGACAGCTCGGCGTCGGCGCTGCCGATGATCTTCGTGGTGGGGGGGATCGGCGCGCTGGTCGGTCTCGGGTTCGCGTGGTCGGGGGCCGCCGCACAGACTGCTGCCGGACGCTCCGGCGGTCGGGTGGTCACCTGGGCTCAGGCCTTCGGGGCCTACTTCGGAGCCTTTCTGGCCGTGCAGTGGTCGGTCAGCTTCGCGTTCACGCTCCTGCCGGCATGGAGTGGCGCGCTGGGGCAGCGGTTCACGATCCAGATGTTCTGCGTCGTGATCCTGGGGGTCGCAGCAGGGCTGATGGGCCGGGGATGGGCGCGCGCTGCAGATCCGGCGACGACGGGATAGTCGGCTGCCCCGAACGAACGGCCACCCCCGTCTCTCCCGGAGTGCTGATGACCCGCCACGACTGGACCCTCGACGAGATCCGCGAGCTGCACGACCTCCCGCTGATGGAGCTCGTCTACCGAGCGCAGACTGCGCATCGCGAACACTTCGGCGACCACGAGGTCCAGCTCTGCTCGCTGTTGTCGATCAAGACCGGGGGCTGTCCCGAGGACTGCAAGTACTGCCCGCAAGCGGCGCGGTACCACACCGAGGTCAAGTATCAGGGGCTGATGGCGGTCGATGCCGTGCTCGACGCGGCCAGGACGGCTCGGCAGGCCGGCGCGACGCGGTTCTGCATGGGTGCGGCCTGGCGCGAGGTGAAGGACGGCTCGCAGTTCGACAGCGTTCTCGAGATGGTCCGCGGTGTGCGGGAGCTCGGGATGGAGGCGTGCTGCACGCTCGGCATGCTGGACGAGGACCAGGCCCGACGGCTCGGTGAGGCCGGTCTCACGGCCTACAACCACAACCTGGACACGTCCCCCGAGTTCTACGGGGACGTGATCTCCACCCGCACCTACGCCGACCGCCTGACCACGCTCGAGCACGTCCGCTCGGCCGGGATCCAGGTCTGCTGCGGGGGGATCCTCGGGATGGGCGAGGGGGTCGAGGACCGCTGCCGCATGCTGCAGGTGCTCGCGACGATGACCCCGCATCCCGAGTCCGTGCCGATCAACGCGCTGGTCCCGGTCGACGGTACGCCGATGGCCGAGCGCCCGCGGGTCTCGACCGTCGAGATGGTGCGCGTCATCGCGACGGCCCGTGTGCTGATGCCCAGCTCGATGGTCCGCCTCTCGGCCGGTCGAAAGCAGATGACCGAGGACGCCCAGCTTCTCTGCATGATGGCGGGCGCGAACTCGATCTTCTTCGGGGAGAAGCTCCTCACCACCGCCAATCCCGAGTACGCCGACGACATGCGCGTGTTCGAGGCGGCCGGCATCCAGCCCCTCCAACCGGAACCCAGACCTCCGAAGCCCTCCGGGCGTTCCACGACAAGTCGTGACACCCTGCGGCCCTCTCCGGAGGTCGGACCCGTTCCTTGATGGCCGCTCGATGCTGGACCCCGTGACCGACCCGCGCTTCGAGCCGATGATCCGCGCGATCGTCGCGGAGCCGGACGCCATCGGGCCACGGCTCGTGCTGGCGGATGCCTTGAGCGAGCACGGCGACCCTCGAGGGGAGTTCATCGGACTGCAGTGCCTGGAGGACCCCACGGCGGTCCAGCGAAAGCGGGCGATGGCGTTGCTGCGCGCCCACCACACGCGGTGGGTCGGCGGATCGTTGGAGCACCTGCTCGACGATCGGACGCTCCGGTTCGAGGGCGGCTTCCTCTACGCGGCGACCATTCGCCGGTCGCCCGTGTGGATGCAGGAACAGGTCCGACTGCGCCTCGAGCACACCCTGATCCGACACTTGAGCGTCGTTCGGGACTTCGTTCCGGACGAAGCACCCCTGGACCGCTTACTGCCCCGATTTCGTGGGCTCACAGACCTCTCGGGCCTGAATGCGGCCGAGCTGGTGGCCGTTCTGGCCGATCCACCTCCTCTGAGGGCGCTGGGCGTGGCGGACTTCGACCGCGAGGCGATGTCCGCACTCCTTCATGCATCGCTGGAACTCCAGGCGCTGACCCTCGAGGCGCATGGGCGGGTCGCGGTGGTCCTGGCGCTCCTGGACCGGATGCCGGGTCTGCGTCACCTGCGCGTGGGCACGGGGGATGTGCGGGTCTGGCAGGATGCGCTGCAGCCCCGTGTCGGTACTGCGACGTCCTCGACCCTCGAGACCGTCGAGGTCCGGATCCGCGGGTGGAGGCTGGTCTTGTCGGGCGAGGGGCTGACGCACCTCGAGGCCTGGCCCATCGCCGAGCTCACGGACGACCCTGCGGGAGAGCTGGCAGAAGCCCTGCGCACACTGCCCATCCGGAGCGTGAACTACATCCACGTCCGTGGCGGGCGACGGCCGGTGGGAGACGGTGCGCACCGGGTCCGGCGAGCCGCCAGAGGCACCCCGATTCGCCTGCCGCCTTCGTGGTCCCGGCGGGAAGCCGACATCGAAGACTGAGCGGAGGCATTCACCCTCAGGGCGTTTCGAGGGGCTTGCCAGCACTTCGCCAGGCCCCGGTTCCCCCCTGAATATTCACGGTGTGGTACCCGGCCTCCGCGAGGGTGTCTGCCGCACGTGCCGAGCGACCTCCCGACTCACAGATGAAGTAGATGGGCGCATCCCTGCCGTTCTTCGTGAACACGGGGTCGTCTACCGAGAGGTCGGACAGGGGGATGTGTTCGGCGCCGGGAACGTGGCCGGCCTGCCACTCGCGGTCGGTCCGGACGTCGACGATCAGCCGGTCGGCCTCCATCGCCTTCTGCAGACCGTCGAGGTCGGTGTCTTCGCGAGTCCCCGCGGCGGTCGCAGCTTCGGCGTCAGCGGGCGCGGTGGCGGGCTCTGCCGGCGCATGATCGGGTGTGGAGCAGGCGACGAGTGCGGCGAGCAGGGGTGTGAACATGGCCCGGTGCTTAACCGGTGGTCCCCCGATTCTCAGTTCACTGGCACCCGACCAGGTGCGGGCGTGATCCGGACGTGCAGATGGCTGCGATGGTTGGGAGCGTGGCGCACGACGCCCCTCCGGTCCCACTTGAGCCGAGTGGACGGCGCTACGAGGATCGCGTCGACCTCGTCGGGTGGCACGCCGAGATCGTGCACCGCGTAGGCACGAAGGCGGTCGATGTGCCGCTGATCGAGCAGGATGAACTGCACGTTGCCCGTGTCGAGCAGGGCGTTGATCAGCGTCCAGGTGGCCTCGGCATCGAGGTCGCGGGCCCGGACGTCCGAGAATCCGTCCGGCTGCTGGCCACCCTTCACGAACAACCCGAGGTCGGCGTCGATCCCGAGGTCGTGGGTTCGGTGACCGAACAACGCCCCCCCGCCTCGGCGGGAGATGTCGCCCACCACGACGGGATCCCAGTCGGGATGGTCCCACGCGAGCCGCTCGGTGGCGTCGAGGATGGTGTCGACCAACAGCGGAGTGCCCCACGCTCGGCGGGCATCCCAGCGATCGACGAGACCCGGCAGGTCTGGCAGCTGTGCCACGGCTCCGCCGGACCAGCGAGGGGCGTGTTGAGACGTGTGCGTGCTCGCGCGCGACGTACCCGGCGGGGTCGCGCCGGCGATGGTCAGCATGGAGAGGAGAAGGAGCACACGGCCCTCCGTCGATGAATGGCAATTTGTACCCATCGAACGAAAGCGTGTCCAATACAGCGCCTCTACAGCTGTGCGGCGAGGGGTGACAGACCCGCCCCTGTCGGGCGTATGATCGGCGCATGGACGACACCGACCCCGCTGTGCGCCTCGCTCGTCATCCCCGCTTCGGATGGCGCGACGGCATGCTCGATCGCCTCGGCGCCCGACTCGTGCTGGATGCCTACAAGCATCCCTCGGTCGACCTGCCGACGCGGCATCAGTTGCCCAACCTCGCCGATCCCGCGACCGGTGGGGTACTCCTGTCGATTCTGGACGACGAGGGATTGCTCACGGACGTCGTGCGGGACATGGGCGGCTGGATCGTGGCGATCCGAACACCCGATGGCGTACAGGGCTACCTGGCGGATACGCTCGGAGAAGCTGCGGCCTGGGCACTCCTGGCCGCCTGGGGCGAGGATCTGGAAGTCGGGCATGGAGTCGAGGTCGCATAGATCAGCCCCCCCGCGCTCACGAGCGCGCTCGCTCGTCGATCGATGGTCCGTCCTCGCCCTGACGCTGCTCTCCGCCTGCTGGTTGACGCCCGCCGAGGTCGAAGAGGCCAAGCAGCGCATCGATTCCGACACGGACACGGACACAGACAGCGATACCGACGCCGACAGCGACTCGGATGCGGATTCCGATGCGGACAGTGACGCAGATTCGGACGCGGACACCGATGCCGACGCGGACACGGATGCCGACGCCGACACCGATACAGATGCCGATACCGACACGGATGTCGACCTGCCGTGTGCCGACGAGAACCTGGCCGGGCTGGCAACCGGCAACACGGACGCGGCGACGGACGACTTCGCGGCACCCTCCTGCGCGGCACAGGACGGACCGGATCGCGCGTTCGCCTGGACCGCTCCGGCGGACGACTGCTACGCCCTCACCACGGACGGATCCGACTTCGACACCGTGCTGCACGTGCTGGATGCGTGTGCGGGAGCCGAGATCGCCTGCAACGACGACGCCTTCGGCTCGGCGAGTGCCTCTCACGTCGGCGTGGACGCGCTGGCTGGGGAGACCTACCTCGTGGTCGTCGAAGGCTACTCCGACAGCACCGGCGACTACGAGCTGTCCGCGCTCCCGGGGGCCGTGCTGCCTGTCGACAGCGATCTCGGCAGCGCGCTGACAGGTGTGGGCGACACCACCGGCCAGGACAACTCCATCGCCCAGCCCAACTGCTTCTTCTTCGATGGAGGGCGCGACATGCTGGTCCGGTGGACGGCCCCCAGCGCCGGAACGTGGACCTTCGACATCTCGTCCGACTTCGACGCTCAGCTCGCCATCTCGCCGGCCTGCTCGGTGGTTCCGGTGGACTGTTCGGACGACGGCGCCTCGACCACCATCGAGAGCGTCACGGTCGACAGTGCTGCGGGGGAGGGGTGGCTGCTGCGCATCTCGGGCTTCAAGCCCTTGTTCGGTTCGGCGGATACCGGCACCTGGAACCTGACCATCAGCGGACCCTGACGGAGGCTGGATGACCAGTCGATTGCCTCGTACGATTCTCGCTCTCTCTCTCGCCGTCACGGCCGGTGGGTTCTCCGGGTGCAAGCAACCCACACCACAGATCGTCGACACCGGTCTGCCCCCTGGAGAGCTGGTCGGCGTCGGACTCGCGCCGCGCGACCCCGTGGCGCGGGTGGGCGAGCAGGTTCCGTTCTTCGCCACCGCGTACTTCGACAACACCGAGTACGAGGACATCACCGCCGAGGTCACCTGGACGAGCACCAACGACCGCGTGGCGACCATCGGCGCCGATGGCGTCGCCACCGCGTTGGCCGAGGGCGAGACGCAGATCGTCGTCACCGAGGCGTCTGGCCGGTCCAGCCAGGTCACCATGACCGTCCTCGGTCAGGCCACGACCGTCGACGATGTCCGCGTCGACCCCGCTTCGGTCTCGATCGGGGTGGGGGAGAACGCCCAGCTGTCGGCCATCGCGACCTACAGCGACGGGAGCACGGGTGCGGTGGGTTCCGGATGCAGCTGGACCAGCCAGGATCCCGGAGTGGCCACCGTCGACGCCTCCGCCATCGTGGCGGGGATCGCCGCCGGAACCGTCGAGGTGGGCGTGGCCTGTGAAGGCGGTCTGGGGAGTGCTGCGACCGTGACCGTCGTGGACGATCCCGTCGAACTGGGCGATCCCGACCTCGACGTCGTCTTCGCGGATGCCATCGTGATCGGGTCCGACGTACTGTGGTTCGCCGACATCCAGAACACCGGAGACGCCTACTCAGGCGGCTTCTACGTGGATGCGATCCTCGATTCGCCCAGCGCACCGGGGCCAGGAAGCCCCTTCGATGCCACGACCTACGTGTCCGGGCTGGCTCCCGGGGCGGTCACCGAGGTCTACCTCGAGCTGTACGACGTCGACCCGGGGTCCTACGACAGCTGGATTGCGGTCGACCTCGACGAGCTGGTCTCCGAAGCGAACGAGGGCAACAACACGGACGGTCCGCTGGTGTTGAACGTCGCGGCTCCCGCGCTGGGGCCGGACCTCGTGAACGTCGAGGCCTTCGCGCTCACGGACACGGTCGGGCTCATCACCGAGTACGCCGTCGAGATCACGAACCAGGGCGATGTCGCCACTCAGGACTTCTGGCTCGACCTGTACACCGACCAGGCCACCCCACCCGGGATCTGCGACGTGGGGCAGCGCTACGTCAGCGTGCCGACCCTTGCTCCGGGCGAGTCCTTCGAGTGGTACCCGGTCGTCAACGATGCTCCGGCACCTGGCACGACGTGGTCGAGCTGGGTGTTCGTCGACAGCTGTGACGACATCGCGGAGTCCGACGAGAACAACAACCTCGTCTCGTTCGAACCCATTTAGCTCGCGTTCATCCAGCTCGCGTTCATCCGCGGGCTCATTCGCCGCTGGACACATCGCCCTTCGACACTCGTGTACAGAAGTACACGTCGGTCTCGGTCGATGCGCCCAGCGACGAATGAGCCACGCGGCCTGAACGCAACGCTGCTCTCTGCGGTAGACGAGAGTGTCGGTGCGATTTCCTGCGGAAGGCTGTTTCGGTCCATTCTGGGTCGCAGCGAGTGTTCACCGGCGTATTCACGCCTGCTGGACAGGTCACCCTTCAACCTCGGAGCGGAGCTTCCCGAACGCACTCGGATGTCGACGTCCGGTCATTCCTTCTTCGCGAGGCACTTGCCCATGTCGCGCTTGCAGCGGACGGTGAGGATGTCGCCATCCGCCAGCTCGAACGTGCCGTAGTTGCTGCCGTCGCTGTCGAAGAACGCCTTGACCGTGTAGGTGCCGGGCGCCAGGTTCTCGAGGTTGGCCGTACGACCGCTCGGCTTGATCAGGTGCACGGTGATGTCGTCGCTGTCGATGAAGACACGCGGCGGATTGGCTGCGGGCGCGACCGGCTCCGGGTCCGGCGCGGGCTCGGGCTCGGGCTCGGGTTCCGCGGGCTCCGGCTCGGGCTCGGGCTCGGCAGGGACAGGGGGCGGCTCCGGGACCGGTGGGGGTTGTGGCTCGGGGTCGGGGGTGATCGGCGAGGGTTCCCGTTGCGTCTCGGGCTGTGGTTCTGGCTGAGCCTCGGGTTGCGGTTCTGGCTCGGGGGCGGGATCCGGTGCGGGTTCGGGTTCTGGCTCGGGATCCGGTGCGGTCGGGATGGGATCCACGGGCGTTTCCGAACCCGAGCCGAGGAGCCCGAAGGCCCACGCGCCGCCCACCGACAGGAGAATGGCGGCGACGAACACGGCCATCCCGGCTACGCCGACCAGCGCGATCGGCGGGCGCTGGGAGGGTGGGGGCCGCGCGGGTTCGCGCGCGTCGTCTGGCACTGGGGCGGGGATGGGGGCCGTCGGCGGAACCCCCTCGGGCGATCTCGGAGCACCCGGGGCTCTCTGGGCGGATGCGGGCATCGGCTCGTCGAACATCCCGGGGATCGGCGCCATGGTGGACTGGGTCTGGGAGCTCGCGCCGGGGACCGTGTCGGCGTCCTCCTCGTCTTCCTCGCGAGCGTCGAGCTCGTGTGGGGCGAAGGTCTGCCCGGTCTTGCTGGGATCGAACGGTTCGGCCTGCTGGGACTGGCTCGGAAGCGGCATCGACCCCTTGAAGGATCGCCTCAACGCCTCTTCGGTGGACTCGCCACCGGCCCCCATCGTGGAGACCTCGGCCAGCAGGTCGGCGTCCCACGGGCCCCGTGACGACGAGGTTCCCGCGCCATCGACGTCGTTCGCGCCCTGCCACACGTCCAACAAGCGCTGCACGTCTGGAATGCGCTTGTCGAGATCGGGGTCGAGGGCGCCGTGAATCGCGTCCACCATCCGCTGTGGCAGCCCGGGAACCCGCTCGTCGACCGGAACGAAGCGGCCCCCGACGATGCTGCTGAAGATCTTGAACATGTCGTCGCCGTCGAACGCCCGGACGTTCGAGACCAGCTCGTACAGAATCGCCCCGACGCTGAAGAGGTCGGCACGGGCATCGACCTTCTTGGCGTCGGAGATCTGCTCGGGAGCCATGTAGGACGGGGTGCCCATCGCCACGCCCGAGCGGGTGCGCGACATCCCGTCGGTCTCGCCCAGGATCATCTTCACCAGACCGAAGTCGGTGACCTTCGGGACGAGACCGTGGTCCGTGATGGCGAGCATGATGTTCGCCGGCTTCAGATCGCGGTGGATCAGCCCGTGGGAATGAGCCGCTCCGACTCCGCGCAGGATGCCGACCGCGATCTCGTCGGCCTGGTCGTGGGTGAGGCGGCGGCGGAGGAGGAAGTCGTCGAGGGAGGGACCGCGGACGTACTCCATCACGAGCCCGGGTGCGCCTTCGTGGACCACCACATCGCTGACCGCCACGATGTTGGGGTGCTGGAGTGCGGCCTGGACGCGGCCCTCGTTGATCAAGCGCTCCTGGATGCTCTTGGCGGGGAGCGTCAGGACCTTGAGTGCGGCGAGCGTCCCGAGCTGGACGTGCCGTACACGGTAGACCGCCGCCATGCCACCGCGGCCGATCTCGGCTTCGACGGTGTAGCGATTGTCGACGACGGTGCCAGGGACGATGTCCGCCATGCGGGGTCAGCGCTCCCCGATCGTCGCGGCTCCCACGCCGAGCCCGATCGAGACGCCGAGAAAGGCACCGCTCGCGAAGGTGAGCCCGTTGGTGCGGGCGCGCTTGGCGTTCAGGGTGTCCGCTTCGGCGTTGGGGTCGTTGGCGCTCGAGAACAGGTTGCCCCGCTGAGCCCAGGCCATTCCGTAGGTGGCGCCAGCGAGGATCAGCGATGCGCCGCTGCTGATGATGAGCGCGTTCCGCTGGCGGGGGATGGCGCGGTAGGGGGGCAGGGGGTCCCGAGCTGCGAGCCAGCGGGTCGACACGGCGTTGCCCTGGCCGTCGAACAGCTGCGCGATGGTGGGATGGGTCTTCGGTCGGGCACGCGTGGACGCGCCGTCGAACGCGAGGTGGCCGACGCGGGGTTCGGGCACGTTGCGGGTCTTCTGTTCGGGCTCGTACGCGTCGTAGTGCGCTCGGACCGGATGGTCGGCCGGGAGCAGCGTGTCCGGGAAGACGTAGTCGGGGTCGGCCACGCGAGCGGCTTCGGCGGCGCGCAGGGCCGCGGTCTCGTCGCCCACCAGGAACAGATTCAGCGCCATCACCCGGTGGTGGTGCGCCACGACTTCGGCCGGAAGGGGTTCCTGGACGCAGGGGAGCAGGATCCCGTTGGCCTCGTTCATCTTGTCTCGGAAGCCGGACTCGTTGAGGCCCGCGAACTCCTCTTCGGCTGCGGACAGTGTGGCTTCGATCTCGTCGGCGGCGACGGGGGTTCCGCACTCCGCCGCACGCGCTGTGGGTGCGGTGGAGAGGAGTAGTCCGAACATCAAGCTGAGCATGGGCGATTCGACCTCGCTGGATTGTTTCTGCGCAACCGCGGCTCGTCAAGCGGACGCGTCAATGGACCTCGGACAGCGCATCCATCCGGGCCTCGACGCGTCGCATCCCGGCGTCGTCGCCGGCACCGCGATGAATCCGTCGGGCCAGCCTGAGCGCTCGCATGGCGAGATCGGGGTGCTTCCGACGCGCGAGCAGGTTCGCGGCGTCTTCGAGCAGGGGGGCGGACGCGGGATCGCGGAAGCTGCGGAGCTGCTCGCTCGCTTTCTCGCCGTTCGCCAGGTGCCGGCTGCAGGCCGTGAAGTCCTTGATGCCCGCCGTGCACGCGACCAGTCCGCACTGGGTGTGGACCCGGAGCGACGGAGCCTGATGGTCTCCCAGGTTGCGTTCCGCGAGGGTCCAGACCAGCAGTGCATCGCGCCAGTTCTCCGTGATCAACAGCAGCTCGCCGTACCGCAGCAGTGCCTGGACCACATCGGCACTTCCGGTCAGGCGATACACCTTCACCGACTCCCGCATCGCGGTGTAGGCCTTCGCGATCTCCCCACGCTCGTTGTAGGTCTGGCCGAGTGCCACCAGCGCGCTCCCGAGCTCGACGGCGCGCCGGCGTTCGCGGAACACGCGCACACAGTGGGCCAACAGGGTGAGCGCCTCGTCGGTGCTGCCGCGCTCCAGGCACCGCCGGCCCATCAACAGCCACGCCGAGGCCTGTCGGGTCTCGTCCGGATCGGCGCCGCGTGCCGACTCCCCGGCCGTGATGCGCACGACTTCCGATGCGGCTTCGAAGGCGGCGTCGGACTCGCCCTGCCGCGCGTGGAGGTCGCTGCGGTAGGAAGCCAGTGCGATCCGTTGTTCGACCGGGGCTTCGTCTCCGAGCTGTTCGAGCTGCTCCGAGAGGGCGACGGCTTCTTCCAGCGCCGCGGGCTCCTCGAGCTCCAGGCCCAGCTGGATGCTGCACAGACGGGCATCGACTTCGATGTCCGACCAGTCGTGCTGCTCGGCGCTCGCCATCAATCGATCCAGGTGCTCGCGCGCGAGCTCGAAGCGTCCCATCCGGAGGAACAGCTGGCAGCGCGACAATCCCACGGTTCCCCAGGCCGGATCGGACGGGAGGACGGTCGCGTCGCGAAGCGCGGTCTCGGCTCGGCCCACCAGCTCGAGTGCGGCGGGAAGGCTGATCCGGCTGCGGAGCTGTACCGCTTCGAGCAGCAGCGGCAGCGCCTTGTCGGGGTCTCCGGCCTGGACCAGGTGCACGGCACGCCGCTCGAGGTCCGCAGGGCCTTCCGCTCGGGACTCGAGCATCGTTGCCGCAGCGCGATGGGCCTCCTCGAGACGCCCGGCCTGACGGGCCGAGTCCAGGATCGTCTCGCGGAACATCCCGTGGGTGAACCGCCACCCGTCGTCGGTCTCCTCGGCCAGGTAGGTGGACAGCATCCGACTGCTGATCTGGTGCCGGGTGCGCGCGGCCTCGGGCTTGAAGTAGACCTGCCCCTGTGCCGCTCGGAGGCCCTCGGGATCGTCGCAGACCTGGGACCACTCGATCAGATCGACGCGTTCACCCAGGACTGCGGCGCGCTCCAGCATCACGGCGGCTTTGTCGTCCAGACCGGTCAGCACGCGTTGTTGACGCTCCGACCACACCTCGTCGAGCGAGCGGGGGATCGTGGCCTGTTCGGGGTCGCGCAACGTGAAGCCGTCCTGACCCACGATGAGGTGGTTGGCTTCGATCCATTCGCCCACGAGCTGGATGGTGAACAGGGGGTTTCCGCCGGTCCGCCGCTCCACCTGGGCGGCCAGGACCGGCTCGAGGCCCAGCAGCTCGCGAACGAGGATGCTGCGGTGGCTCCGCTTGAGGACCTGGAGATCGATCACCACCGTGGACCGATGTGCGCAGATGTCGTCGATCTCGACGGCGGTGTCGGGGGTCTCGGCGAGATCCTCGTCGCGCACGACCAGGGTGACGAGGCCGGGGAGCGGGCGCTCGCGCTTGTTGGACTGCAGCCATCGTGCGAACGCGAGCAGGTCGGGGTCGCAGTGGGCGTTGTCGAACATCAGGTAGAGCGGCCGCTCGACCGCCCACGCCGACAGCATGCGGGCCACGACGCCGTAGCGAGCGGCGCCCTGGGGCTGCACGCCCTGGAACACGCCCTCGGGTGTCGCGAGGGCACACAGCGAGCGGTGGAAGTCCTCGTCCGCATCCCCCCGATCCGTCATCACCTCGGCGACGCGCTGGAGCAGCTCGTCCGGCTCGAGCTGATCGAGGCGGAGCAGGCGCTGTACGAGGTCCTGCAGCGCGTGCCCGGTGACCGCACCGGCGACCCCCTGGCCCTCGAGCAGGATGGCGGCTCCGACCTCCTCGGCGCGCTGGCCGATCCACTGGGTGAGTCGCGTCTTCCCCGTGCCGGTCGGACCGCGCACGACCACGATCCGCGGAGATCGGCGACGCTTGCCCTCTCGGAGCGCGTTCCACAGCAGGTCGCGCTCGGACTCGCGCCCCACCATCGGGACGGTCCGGATGCCCCACAGTCCGAGCCCTGCGCCAGACAGCTTCGGAGACGGCCGGGTGGGGATGGGACGGCGCCAGCTGCGCGGCTGGGGCGGCCGTGTGCGCATCAGCTTGGCGAGCTCCTTGCTGTTCAGCATGTCGGAGAGCTCGTGGTCGGGGACGTCGGGCAGGTCGCCTTCGGGAACCAGCGCCGTCGGTTCGTAGTCCCCCGGCAGACTGTGGCTCGAGTGGTCGGACGGGAGCCGCGTGCCGCTGTTGAACTGCGCGGCGAGCGAGGTGACGTCGCCGGTGTCCACACCCTCGGGATCCGGCATCGACAGGAGTGCGTGCGCCGCATCTGCAGCGCGGCGGAAGCGATGCATGGGGTCTTTGGCGATCAGGGTCCAGACCCAGTCGACCAGATCGTCCGGCACGTCGAACCGGGGAACCGGCGGGGGCGGCATCTTGGTGATCTGGGCGTGCATCAGCGCGGCCGTGCGCATCCCCTTGAACGGCAGGCGTCCGGTCACGAATCGATACGCCATGCAGCCCACCGAGTAGAGATCGGTCCACGGGCCCTGCTCCCGCCACTCGGCCCGCACCTGCTCGGGCGCCATGTAGTGGAGGGTTCCGAGCGGCTTGCTGCCGGTCTCCTCGGGCTTGAAGTCCATGGCGCGCGCGATCCCGAAGTCGGTGAGCTTCAGGCCGGGCCGGACATCCCCCATACGGGACAGGAGCACGTTCCCGGGCTTGAGATCCCGATGGATCACCCCGCGCGCGTGTGCGTGTGCGAGGGCATCGAGCAGCTCGAGGAGCACCCGCTTGACGGCCGGCCAGTCGAGCTCGGTCATCAGGCCGTGCAGGGTTCCACCGCTGGCGTACTCCATCGTCAGGTACGGGCTGCCCGCGACCAGAGCCCCCTCCGAAGCGCTCTCGGCGGCCTCGGTGACCGTGCCGTAGTCCAGAACCCACACGATGCCGGGGTGATCGAGACGTGCGACCGCTCGCACCTCGTTGCGGAAGGCCTCCAGGTAGCGTTCCTGCCGGGCGGCGTCCGAGGTGATGACCTTGACCGCGACCGGAACGTTCTGGTCGCGATGCAGACCCTGCCACACCTCGCCCATCCCGCCCTTCCCGACGAGCTTGAGGAGGTCGAAGGGCCCGAGTGGAATTCTCCGGATCATCTGGAGTCCGACGACATCACGGGGTGAGCGTACAACAAACCGGCTAGATGCGACGGGAGCGACGGATGCGATGGAGGGGGAAGGCATGCAACGCAGGGTCCGGGTGAAGATCTGCTGCATCGCCTCGGGGGCGGAGCTCGACCGGGCTGTGCGCGCCGGAGCAGATGCCGTGGGCCTGGTCACGGGGATGGCGGTGCCGAAGGGCGGAGCGGATGAGGGCGGGGTCCTGACGGATGACGACCTGGCCCGGTTGGCCCGCCGTACGCCGGCGGGTGTCTCGCGATTCCTCCTGACCGATCGGACCGACGAGGACGGGATCGTCGAACACGTCGCGCGCGTCGGGGTGGATGTGGTGCAGGTGTGTGATCACGTCGCGCCAGACGTGCTCGCGGGCGTGCGGTCGCGCTGTGCTGCGCGCGTGGTGGCGGTGGTGCACATGGGGGCGAGCGACCCCCTGAGCTACGCGGCATCCATCGCGGACGTGGCCGATGCGTTGCTGCTGGACTCCGGCTCGCCGGGCGGGACCTTCGAGTCGCGCGGCGGCACGGGCCGGGTGCACGACTGGGAGACCAGCGCGGAGGTGGTCCGGAGGAGTCCGCTGCCCGTATGGCTCGCAGGAGGGTTGCGCGCGGACAACGTCGCGACGGCCATCGAGCAGGTGCGGCCCTTCGGGGTGGATCTGTGCTCCGGTGTTCGCGGTACAGAAGGTCTGGACGAGGATCTCGCTCGAGCATTCGTCTCGGCGGTCGAGGAGGGGAGCAGGGGATGATGACGTCGTTGATCGCAGTCTGGATGGGGGGCACGGTCGCCGGAGCAGCGGAAGCCGGTGAGCCGCGGATCGTGAACGGGTCGGCCGAGGCGGGGTTTCCGGCCGCGGTCTCGCTCGCAGCCGGGCCCATCCACGTGTGCTCGGGCAGCCTGATCACCCCGCGCATCGTGCTCAGCGCAGCGCACTGCGCGTCGGATCTGCCCATCGAAGCCATCACCCAGTTCGCCAGCGTGCACGTCGGCGCGGACATCTCCGACCCCGAGTACACCCTGGCGCTCGAGGATGCGGTGTTCCATCCCGACTACGTCCCGCTGAACGGGACCGACACCGGTGCGTTCGACTTCGCGGTCGCGATCCTGGCCGAAGACGCTCCGGTTCGTCCGGTTCCGTTCCGATTCCGTGCATTCACCGATGACGACATCGGAACAATCGTGCAGTCGGTGGGGTTTGGAATCGACGAGAGTGGGGGTGGTTCCGGGATCAAGCGCTCTGCACCCCTGATGATCAGCGACATCGACGAGAGCTTCCTGATCAGCGACTCCACCGACAATGAACAGGGCGCGAACATCTGTTCGGGCGACAGTGGGGGTCCGCAGTATGTCCGGGTGAACGGCCGGTACGAGCAGTGGGCCGTCCATTCCTGGGGAGACCTGGACTGCCGGTTCACGTCCGGCAGCACCCGTACGGACATCGCGGCGGACTGGATCCTCGATCAGGTGGAACGAATCCACGGTACGCGAGACATCTGCAGGGCGTCCGGACGGTACGAGGACGGGTACTGCGACGAGGGGTGCCCGGTGCCGGATCCGGATTGTTCCCCGTTTGTCCTCGGTCCTCGCGAGACGCCTTTAGCGACGGGCTGCAACGTTTCGGTGAACAGGTTTTGTTCACCCGTCGTGCTTTTGGTCCTCCTGGGCTTGTCGAGACGCCGATCGGTGTGAATATTTCACCTACGCGCGGCGGACACCGCGTTCTCCTCGCTTGCAGGGGCCCCCGGACATCGAATCCGTACGACGTTGTCACGATTTGTTGAACAGGGGTTGAACAGTCTGCGAAAAGCGGTCACACTATGGGCATCCGGGTGAGGGGTTTCCCTTCACCCATCACACCCAGGTGGGAGGCAGCATGGCGCGGTTGGAAGCAGAAGAGGAAAAAGAGCTTGCGCGGCAGATCATCGAGGCCGAGGAGGCCGCGGGTGCCGCCCTGCAGGGAATCCCCGAGTCCGAGGAGATTCTGAACGAGACCCCCAAGCGGGTCGAGCGCACCCGGGCCGGCCGCGTCGAGCGGTTGTCCAGGGCCGTCGAAGCTGCCTGGCAGCTGTCCAAGACCGACTCGAGCATTCGTGACCAGGCCCGCAAGGCCAAGGGTCTGTGGCAGAAAGCCGAAGACACCGCGTGGACCCTCGCGATGTCGGGTCGCCGGATCGCCCACGGGGAGGCTCGGAAGCTGTCCGGTCCGTTCCTGGACGAGCCCGATCTCGTCCAGGAGGGCTACATCGGCCTGATGAACGCAGCGAGACGATTCGACCCCGACCGCGGCATCCGGTTCAGCACCTACGCGAAGTGGTGGGTGAGGGCGCAGATGACGCGTGCCATCGACCACACCGGTCGGCCCGTACGCCTGCCGGGTTGCGCGGTGGAGCAGCTGCGGAACCTGCGCAAGGCCCGCAAGCGCCTCGATGCGAACGGCGTCGAGTACACCGTGATGGACCTCGCCAACGAGGTCGGTCTGGAGCGGGAGCGTGTCGAGTTCCTGCTGTCGCGCGGCACGACCGTGTCCATCGAAGAGCCCGTCGAAGACGGCCGAAAGGCACGGGCGGTCGGGCACTTCCTGGCGGACGAGGAAGCCGAGGCCGCAGACGACTCGATCGTGCACGAGCAGGAACTGGCTCGGATGCTCGAAGGGATGGCCACCGTGCTTCCCGAGCGCCATCGCAAGGTCCTCGTGCAGCGCTACGGCCTCGACGGAAAGCCGGGCCGCACCCTGTCCGAAGTGGGCCGCGGGATCTCGCTGTCGCGGGAGCGCGTGCGCCAGCTGGAGCGCGATGCACTCCGCCTGCTGCGCGAGAGTGGTCACATCCGCGATGAAGCCGCCTGAGGCCTTCACGCAATTCTGACGACATCGGCGCCGGAGCGGGGACACCGCTCCGGCGTCTTCTTGCGTCTGGCTGACGAGGTCGCTCGGGTGGGCGAATGGACCGATGCCAGCATGCCCGGTGTTAGGAGAGGGTGTGAACCCGTACGACGCACCCGATCCCAATTCCCTCGATTCCGCACCGGAATCCAGCGGGGACGACCCACCGAACCCACCGAACCCACCGAACCCACCGAACCCACCGAACCCACCGAACCCACCGAACTCACCGAACCCATCCAGCACGCCCAGTGCACCCAGGGTGGACCACGCGGCGTTCGATGCGCCCGAAGTCGAGCACATCACGGCAGAGCCGCCTCGTGTGCGCAGTCATGGTCCGGTCGCGCGCGACCTCTCCGCTGAAGACCTCTCCGCTGAGGACCCGACCGGCACGCTCGCGTCGCCGAGGAGTCTGCTGAGAGCGTCGGGAACGGCCCGAAACCCGGTCGAGCTCCCGAAGGACCCCACGGTGCCGCCCCCTCCGCCTCGGGCGTTGACGCCTGCCGTCCGCGAGGTCCGCCAGGTGTCGCCGCCGCGCAGCCTGGACGACGAGCCGACCACGCCCATGGACCCCGCTCCCGTCGCACCGCCCGGTTCTACGCAGCCCGAACCCGAACCCGAACCCGCACCTGAGCCAGAACCGGAGCCCGTTGCGGACGTCCCGCCGGTCCCGGAGCCAGAACCGGAGCCCGTTGCGGACGGACTCGGGTTGGACACGATGGGGGACGACCTCGATGCCGTCGCGCCGGACCCCTTCGGCGCGTCCGACCCCATGGAACCCATGGACGACGTCGACGACGACTGGTCCGACGAGATCGCGATGCCGCGCTCGAACGACCGGACGCTTGTGCTCGGGATGGTCGGTGTTGCAGGCGCCATCGCGCTGTTCGCGGTGTGTGCCGGGGTGGGGATGTCGGTCCAGAAGAGCGCTGCGGGGGACGCCAGCGAATCCCCGGGTGCTGCGTCCATCGCTTCGGACGATGCCACACCCGCGTCCGACCCTGCAGATGCTCCGACTGCGACGCCCGCTCCGGCATCCACGGCGGCTGCGGTTCCAGTTCCAGAACCTGAGCCCGAGCCGGTGCCCGTCCGGGCCGCTCAGCGGCCTGCTCCAGCGCCCGTCACCCGTCCCACGCCGCGCCCGGCGCCCCGACCTGTTCAGTCGACTCCGAAACCGACTCCGAAGCCGCGTGCGATCCCGGTGCCCGGACCCGTGCCGCGTCCCGTTCCCCGTCCTGCGCCCGTGGTCCCGGCTACACCGAAGCCCGTTCCTGTCCCGGCCGCTCCAGTCCCGAAGCCCGCGCCCGAACCTTCCGACTCGCCGTGGGGAACGATCGAACCGGGTACTCCCGCGCCCCAGCCGGCATCGGAGCCGTCGTCCGCCTCGCCGTGGGACACCCCGGACTGATCAGCGGTCGGTCGCGCTGCTCGCCGACGCCTGTGGTCCGTTCTTCTGGGCGCGAATCCGAGCACGGGCCCTGGCCAGCGCATCGGTGGGGCCCGCGTCTTCGGAGGGGGTGGTCTGCGCGATTCGCACGGCCTCGGCTGCCTGGCGGACCACTTCGCCCTCCAGCAGGCGAACTCTGTCGTCGATCGCCTCCCGAACCGGATGGCGGGGCTGGTACTGTGCACGAAGGCGCTGCTGCATGAAGCGTGCGCGCCGAAGCTCGGAGAGTCGCCGCTTGAGCACCGCATCCCCCGTGATCGTCGCCAGCTCGTCGTACCGTTCGGCGTCGAGCAGGGCATCGAGGCGCTCGGACCCCTGGATCGGCGAGACCACCTGCACCGACTGTTCGGTGGTGGTGCCCGGGACAGAGGCCGGCGTCGCGGGGGTGCCCGCAAGGGCCGCGGGGGCCAGCAGACCCAGGAGGAACGTCGTGAACGAGAACACGAACAGGGTACGGAAGAGTCGATACAGCATGGAGATTGAAACCAGAATCAGAATTCTGGTTCTGTTTTAAGATGGGTGCGACGAAGCCGCAACTGCGATGGATCAAGGCTCCGCTCCAGGAGCGGTCCGAACGTACGCTGGAAGCGCTCCTGGACGCCGCGGAGCGCATCCTCGAGAAGCAGCCGCTCCAGTCCGCTGGCGTGTCGGCGATCGCCAAGGAGGCGGGGTCGAGTGTCGGGGCCTTCTACCATCGGTTCCCCGACAAACAGGCCCTTGCGCGCACGCTGTACCAGCGGTTCCGCAACCAGTCGCTCGCGACCATCAACGAGAACTTCGACCCCGACAAGTGGGCCGAGCACGATCTCGCTTCCCTGGTCGACAGCCTCATCGGGTTCACGGCACACGACTACCTGCTGCGTCCAGGCTTGCGCCGGTTCGCCATGCACCTCGTCGAGTCCGACCCCGATGTCCGGAACCTGTCCAAGGAGCTGTCCGGTGCCGTGGTCGACGCCTTCGAGCGCCTGCTCGTGCTGCGCAGAGACGAGTTCACCCATCCAGACCCCCGGCTGGCGGCCGAGTTCCTGCACCGGATGATGTTCAGTCTTCTCGACCAGGTCGCGTTGTTCCACGGAGAGGCGCCGACCGGCAACGAGCTGTCCGAAGACGAGCTGGTCGAGCAGCTCTCCAGCGCCATCAAGGCCTACCTCGGGGTGGTGCCGAAGCAGGAGGGTGCCGGTGGCGACTGAACGGGTGCCGCTGTCGGAGGTGCTGTGCAAGGGCCGCGACGAAGCGCAGGTCGCGCTCGAGCTCGCGGGCTGTGTGGTGGAGCCCGAGCTCGCGATGACCGAGTCGCATCCGATGCTCGGCACCATCCATCGGATGTTCGGCATCGTCGCCAACCTCGCGGACGAACGGCACCAGTTCCAGGACAACGTCATCTCCGCTCGCGGGCACCTCAGCGTCCAGCTGTCCGAGGAGATCGCCTCGGCCGGCCAGCGGTTCGCCGAGAAGCTGATCCGCATGCTCGACGCACCGGACAACGACCGCGTGGCCGAGAAGCTCCGGTCGGGAGGGTTGTCGTACATGCCCTCCAACAAGCGCGTCGCCACCCGGCTGCGAAAGTCGCTCGGCGATGGGGGCGCGCACCTGCCCTGGGGGTTGCAGCCGCTGAACCTCGACCTGTCGATGCGGGTGCAGCGACACTGCAGCGGCTTCGGGTTCGTCGTGTTCTACAGCCGTGCCGCGAAGCTGCCCGTCGGCTCGCCTCCGATGGTGGAGCTGGGTCGGGTGTTCTCCACGCCGTTCGGGGTCACGGGATTCGGCACGTGGCAGGAACCCATCAGTCAGGAAATCCTCGATCAGGACGTGGGTCTGCTGCTCGAGGCGAACTGGGTGGAGTGAGGCACCGTTCTCTGAAGGGCGTGGTTCGACGCTGCCGTGAAGACACTGTGGGCAGGTGGCTTGCTGGTGGGGTACAACGGCGGGTGAGGGTCCGTGAACGGAGGACAGCTTGCGGCTGGTCCCGACATTCCTGGTAGTGCTGCTCGCCTGTACGGGGGACGACGCGCCGCCTCTCGACCAGGAAGCCGACGCGGATGTCGAAACCGACGTCGATGCGGACGCGGATGCCGATGCCGATGCGGACAGCGACGCCGACACCGACTCCGACTCCGATGCGGATGCGGATGCAGACGCCGATGCGGACGCGGACGTCGACACCGGGCGAGGTGACACGGGCGTGTACTGCCTCGACGACGCCTACGAACCGAACGACACCCAGGTCGATGCCGTCGATGCGTCGGGGGTGGCCGGACCCCTCGACCTGTGCACGGGCTCTCCGGACTGGTGGTCGTTCGAGGTCCCGGCTGCCGAGCGACTGAGCGCGACCTTCGGCTTCGACGCCACCGTCGCCAACCTGGACGTGGATCTGGTCGACGCGTCCGGTGCCGTGCTCGATACCGCCTGGAGCGACACCGACGACGAGGTCGTGCGCTGGTACAACCCCGGTCCCGACCCCGTGACCGTGTACGCCGAGGCGTACCTGTGGCTGTCCGGGCCCCAGGTCTCGTACACCCTCGACTCCACGACCACGGCGTGCGAGCCAGACGCCAACGAGCCCGACCAGGACGCCGCGAACGCGACCGAAGGCGCCGATCTGCTCGATGGCACGGTGCTCGCCGGCGATGTCGACGTGATCGCGTACACGGTGCCGCCGGGTTCGGTGCTCGACCTGCAGCTGTCCTTCGACGGAGGTGTGGGAGACCTCGACCTGGGATTCGTCGATGCGAACGGCGCGCTCCTCGTCGGGACTGCGACCGGCACCTCCGGTGGCGAGCACCTGCTGCACTACAACGCCTCCGACGCCGAGCAGACCGTGTGGGCGCGCGTGCAGGAATCCGGCCCGGCTGCTCAGTCGGCGGGGTGCATCGACTACACGCTCGAGCGCACGATGAGCGAGCCCACCTGCACCGAAGATCTGCAGGAGCCCAACGACACCCTGGCGAACGCCGTGTCGACCGAAGGGGGCACCGGGTACGGGGTCTCCATGGCCAGTCCCGATGTCTGGTCGGTCGGCGTGCCTGCGGGGGAACAGGTCGAGGTCGCGCTGTCGTGGCCCACAGCCGATGCAGCGCTGATCCTGGAGCTGCGGGACGACACCGACACCCTGGTCTCGGTCGGGAGCTCCGGCTTGCTCGCGAACCCGGGCTCCAGCGCGGTCACCGGCACGGCAACGGTTCGCGTCGACCCCACCGGGCCTGGAGCATGCGCCACCTACGACCTGGCGGTCACGCCGGTGACGTGCAGCATCGACGATCCCCTCGAGCCGAACGACGAAGCGGCCCAGGCGTCGAACGCGCCCGCGTCCGGCAGCTACTGGCTGGCTCCCGGCAACGAGGACTGGCACGAGTACCTGGTTCCGGCGGGCGCGACGTTCGAGGCGACGGTGGCGTTCTCGGGTCTGGTGGACATCGACTCCGAGCTGTACGACTTCACGTCGCTCCTGGACGCGTCCCTCACGACGGGGCCGTCCGAGACGGTCGTGTGGCAGAACACCACCGGTCAGGACCAGACCGTGCGGCATCGCGTCTACTACTACACCGCGGGCGGCTGCAGCGAGGCCTACACCTACTCCTGGAGCATCACACCGTGAGGTCTGCGAGGATGCTGCCGCTAGGGCTGGCCCTGATGGTCGCGTGCAAGCAGGCACCCACCACCCCCGTGCCCACCGACACCGATGCAATCGACACCGACGTACCGGTGGAGACCGACACCGATGTGCCCCCTCCGGACACGGGGCCGGGCGTGATCGGGTGTGAAGACGACCCGCTCGAGCCGAACGACACGCCATCGACCGCCATCGCATCCACCGGGGAGGCCGACGTCGTCGTATGTGTCGACAGCGACGACTACTGGGCGATCGACGTGCCCGCAGGTGGGGCGGTGGACGTGTCGATCACCTTCGAGCACGCCCTGGGCGACATCGATGCATCTCTGCGGCGCGAGGGCGGCCAGCAGGTCGACAACTCGGAGTCCCTGAACGACGTCGAGACCCTGAGCTGGGTGAACGAGACCGGGTCGGACGAGACCGTCGTGGTGCGGGTGCATCTGTTCAGCGTGGTGAGCGGCCCCAGCAACGCCTACGACTTCGAAGCGACCGTGTGCGTCGACGACACGGACGAGCCCAACGACACCCTCGACGACGCGACGGCTTCGGGTACGCACACGGGCCAGGCGCTGGTGTTCGGCAACGACGACTGGTACGCGATCGAGGTCCCGGCCGGAGAGGTCGCGACCGTGGTGCTGGACCACACGCCGGATGCCGACCTGGATCTCACGCTGTGGGAGCAGGCCGATCCCGCGCCGAACGAGCTGGCGGGGAACAGCATCGCCACGTCGCCCGAACAGGTGCAGTGGGCCAACACCACCGACGGTCCGGTCACCGTGTACGCCCGGGTCGCGTACTGGTCGGGCTCGGAGGGGACCTGCGCCGACTACGATCTGACCACGACCACAGCCCCCCTGGCGTGTCCCGACGATGCCCGGGAGCCGAACGACGACATCGACTCGGCCCTGCCCGCGCTCGCACCGCCGGGGGAGGCCGACCTCACGGTGTCGTTGGTGGACGAGGACTTCATCGCGCTCGATCTGCCGGGCGGTTCCGTCACCGAGGTCGCGTTGACCGCGGACCCACCGGGCTCGGTCGCCCTCGAGGTGCTGAACGCCAACGAGGACGTCGTCGCATCGGGAACCCCCGTGGTTCTGGGGAGCGGGTCGCGAACGGCTCACCTCTCCATCGTGAACGGGGTGTGTTCGACGTACGGTCTGGAGCTCGTCGACCTCACGCCGGACTGCACCCCCGATGCGAGCGAGCCCGACGACACCCTGGGCGATGCGGGCCCGATCGCGGATGGGGATGCGACGGTGGGGCCGGACGTCGACATCGCGACGGTCTCACTGGGTGCTGGCGAGGCGGTGGCGGTGGTCGTCGACGCAGACCCCCGGCTCGGCAGCATCCAGCTGTCGTGGAGCGAAGACGGGTCGCTCGCGCAGGCTGCGGTGGGGCCAGGTCGGGTGGCGGTCGGGCGTCCGAACCCGGGTGCCGCGAGCAATGCCGTCGTGCAGATCGAAGCCGACGAAGCCCTGGGTGCGTGCCTGCCCTACACGGTCGAGACCGTTCGCCAGGCGTGCGGCGACAACGACGCGCTCGAGCCGAACGACCTCCCGCTCGATGCGATGTCGCTCCCGAACCCCTCGGGGATCTCGGAGCTGCTCCTCGCGAACGGTGAGCTCGACTACTTCGCCCTGGACGTCGATCCCGGGGCGTCGGTCGAGGTGGAGGTCGGATTCCTGCATGTCCTGGGCGACATCGATGTGCGGTTGATCACCCCTCTCGGAGTGGTCCTGGACACCTCGTCTTCGGTCGACGACCAGGAGTCGGTCAGCTGGACCAATCCCGGACAGGCCGTCCAGCCCGTGCTCCTGGAGGTCTCGCACGCGACGCCGCCTGGCTGCACGACGCCTTACACGGTCGAGCTGCAATAGGTCGGGGGAAACGCCAGAACGCCACGGAGAGCGCGCAGGATTCACGCAGGTGCTGCAACGACGGTCGACCCCGCCAGAAAGAGGCCTATGAACCTCGACCAGCGCAACGTCGCCACGGAGTCACGGAGCACACCGAGGATTTCACGGAGAGGTGCGCAGTGCTCGACGAGCTGTTCCATGGCTCGAAGACGACGAAGCACTCGTTCACCCGCCGACCAGGCTGGCTCTGCGACTCTCACGGCGTTGTCACCACGCGACGGCCCCCCGATCGACACCGTCATGTGCTCGATCTCGGTCGCGCTCTGACACTCTGCGTGATCTCCTGCTCGGGCGCACGCACAGAGCCACAGCGGACAAGGTTGGCCGAACAGCCCAGACGGACCAATCGAGCGTCGTGGTGGTCGGTCGTCATCCGGTCCGACGTTCGCCCCCGAAACGGACCGCGTGGCTCCGTACCACGCGAAACGGATCGGCCGACTTCTGGCGGAGAACCTGCTCGAATCGGCGGGATTTGGTGTCACTCCGCGTGGCCGGGAGCAGGGCTCCCGGCCGAGTCGACCTAGCGACGGCAGTGGCGAATCAGGCCGGTCAGCATGGCACCGACGCGACCGATGGCCGCCAGGACGCCCGCAGCGAGGGCCGGATCGCCCATCTCGATGTCCAGCAGCGAGGCGATGGCTGCCGCCACCTCGCCGGCCTCGCCTTGTGCGATCTCGAACTTCTGGATCTTCTCCCGCGGCTTGTAGCGATTGGCACCCTCCGCGAGGTTGCGCACGACGGATGCCGCCGCCCGGTTGATCTGCGATGCTTCGTCGCCGAGGCCTCGTGGCAGCGTCCGGGTGTAGCGCCATGCGAGCTTGCGGGCGTGCCGCGCCTGGTGGAAGGCGTCGAGTCGTTCGTGTGGGAAGGGAAAGCGAGTCATCGTGTTTGTCCTCGGCCGGGTCGTCGTGACCCCGTCGCCTGCTGCGAATCGGGACCGCACGGCCGTCGCTGTCAATGCGGCCGGGAACCTCTGCAGAAAGGAGCGACAGCGACTTTTGAAGAGGTCGGCCGCGTTGACTGCGGCGGTCGGGTGGGCCAGGTTCAGCAGCTGGGGACGGGGTCATGACGGCCTGGCCAGGGCCCACGAGACGGTTCGCGGCCATGCGAGCGGCAGCTGCCATCCGCCGTCGTCGAGCATGCAGGTCAGCGGTTTCGGGATGGCCCGCCTTGTGGTGGCGCGAACACCCGCCGTGGTCGTGTTGGTGGTGGGGGTGGCAGGTCGTTCGAGGGGCCTACGTGGTTGGCCTGGATGACGACCGACCACCTCCACCACGACCTCGACCACGACGAGTCTTGGCGCATCCACGACGCTGGCCAACCCGGTCTCGCCCGCATCGGACCCGTTCTGACGACCAAAGCTGGCACCATTCGCGTTTTCAAAGCTGCTCTATGAGCCGAAACGGATCGCGTGGTCCGTGAAATCCTCGGTGTCGCTCCGTGACTCCGTGGCGGCCTGGCGCAAAACCAGGTGCATACGGTGCTTTTGGTGCTGTCGATCGTGGCTGCAGCCCGTCGCGGACGCGATGATGTTGGCTAGCTGTCGAGGATTGCGGCCGTCGGGAGGACCAGCACGTCGCAATGCGCGCCGCGCACCACGTGGTTGGCGACGTTGCCCATCAGCAGCCGGGTGAATCCCGTGCGGCCCCGGTTGCCGACCAGCACCATGTCGTAGTCGTGGGAGAGGGTCAGCAGCACGTCTTCGGGTTCGCCCGACTTGAGCACGGCGTCGCCGCGATGGGCCTCGGGGACGGTCTCGAGCAGCTCGAGGATGCGCTGCTTCTCGCCGGCGTAGCGGGCCAGCCACTCTCGCTCGGCCCCTTCGCGCACCGCCTTGTTGGCGATGGGCGGGAGGTGCTCGGGGATGGCGTAGACCCCGTCGAGGGTGCCGCCGAGCCGGACCGCCCAGGTGCGCGAGAAGTCCAGGACCTCCTGCAGGGCGCCCCCGTTGACGTCGAGCCCCGCGAGCAGCCGAGGGGCATCGGTGGGGGGACGTTCTCCGCGGGGGACGAGGATCGGACACACGCTGCGACGGATCACACGTACCGCCATGGGGCCCTGCAGCCAGCGCTGGAGCGCGCCGGGCTCGCGGGGACCGACCACGAGGGCGTCGTATTCGCAGGTGAGGCGGATGAGGACTTCGGCCGGATCGCCTTCTTCGACGCGCGCTTCACCCTGCCGATCTTCGGGGAGCAGGGTCATGAGGCCCGAGAGCAGGGCCTGGTGTTCGGAGCGCACTTCGGAGGTGACGAACACGAGGTCGACCGGGGCACCGATGGAGCGTGCGAAGTGGGCAGCCCGATTCAGGAGCCACTCGTGGCCCTGGACATTGAGATCGACGCCGACGAGAACGCGCATCGCGGCTAGCCGTTCAGCTCGTCGTTCACGTCTCGTGAGCGCGGCCCGCGAGAGCGGTAGCTGTGCCGATCGAGGTCGGAGAACGTGTAGTTGCCGGCAAATGCGTTCATCGCGTCACGTGTCGCGGGGTCCTTCACCAGGAGGGGACCGATATCGTAGGCGAACTCGACTGGACCGCTCCTCGGCACCCGCGTCCCCTTCGGAAGCACCACGATACCCTCTTCGGTGATGAAGGGGAACCGGGACCGATCCTCTTCGGGGTCGATGCCGACCCGGGCACCGCGCTCGAAAGAGCAGTTCTTGTCGCAGAGCACGCCATCGAGCTGGACATCTTCGCCCACGTCGCAACCGGACAGCAGGATCGAGTCGTGGATGTGGGCGCCGGCGTGCACGAAGCAGTCGTAGCCGAGCATCACCTCGTGCAGTGCGGCGCTCTGGACGATGGCGCCCTCGCACACCAGGGAGTCCACGACATCGACCGGTGCGCCCCCGAGGTGCCGGACGAACCGGGCGGGGGGATAGTCGCGCTGAGCGGTGCGGATCCGCCACTGCCGGTTGTACAGGTTGAGCGACGGAAGCGCCGATCGGAGCTCCATGTTCGCGCGGAAGTACGACCCGATCGTCCCGACGTCGCGCCAGTACGCCGCTGCGTTGCGGGGCTCGCCCACCACGGTGTTCTCGGTGAAGTCGTAGACGAAGATGCGCCCCCCGTTCTGCATGAGCGTGGGGATGACGTTCTTCCCGAAGTCGTTCGAGCTGGCGGGGTCTTCGGCGTCCTGGATGAGCAGGGCCTCGAGCACCCGGCGCGACCACATGTAGTTGCCCATGCTCACCAGGCACCAGTCGGGGCGGCCGGGCATCGGGGTGGGGTCGTCCGGCTTCTCCTGGAACCCGGTCACCCGGCCATCGGTGTCGATCTCGATCACGCCGAACTGGTGGGCCTCGTTGCGGGGTACGGGGTACGCGGCGATGGTCAGGTCGGCGTTCTGGGCGTGGTGGTGCGCTTCGAACTGGGCCACGTCGCACTTGTAGACGTGATCGCCGCCGAACACCGCGATGGTCTCGGCGCGGCTGTCGCGGATGAGGTTGAGGTTCTGGAACACGGCGTCGGCCGTGCCCAGGTACCAGTTCTCGCCCGTGCGCATCTGGGCGGGCACCTCTTCGATGAACTCGCCGACTCCGGACAGGTGCCAGTTGCGGTTGAGGTGCTTGATGAGGCTCGACGCCATGTACTGCGTGAGGACGTAGATCTGCCGGTAGCCGGAGTTCACGAAGTTCGACAGCACGAAGTCGATGATGCGGTAGCGCCCACCGAACGGCATCGCGGGCTTGGCGCGGTGGGTGGTGAGCGGCCCGAGCCGGCTGCCCTTGCCGCCAGCCATGATCATCACGAGGGTCGATGTCGCCATCACAGGCTCCCGGGCTGGTTACGACGGAGCCGCCGTGTAACCCATTGATCCGTTGCGGCACCGGCCAGACGAGGACAGAACGCGATGTCACACCCGATCGTCACACTCTACGGAATCCCCAACTGCGGCACGGTCAAGAAGGCCCGCGCCTGGCTCGACGAGCGGGGAATCGCGCACAGCTTCGTCGACTTCCGGAAGAGCCCGGTCGAGACGCAGAAGATCGAGTCGTGGGTGGGGGCGCTCGGCAACAAGGCGCTCCGCAACACCAGCGGCGGCTCGTACCGGAAGCTGCCGGACGACAAGAAGCAGTGGGACGACCCCACCTGGGTCACGCACTTCGCAGACGACCCCATGCTCATCAAGCGCCCCGTGATCGAAGTCGCGGGAACGCCCGTCATGGCGGGCTTTCGGAAGCCCGAGCTGCTGGAGTCCGCCCTGGACGAGCAGTAGATCCGGGTCGGACCACCTGGGGAGGCGCTCTGTGCCGGGTCGGCGCCAGCGCTCCCGTGAACACGGGGTGATCGACGTGTTTCGTCGATGTCTGGTGATCGATCGTTACAGACGGACCGCGTTCGCCACGTCGAAGCCGAAGCGATCGGTGTTGCTCTGCCAGTCCTGGAACTCTTCCTTGCCGCCGCGGATCGACCAGTCGCTGTCGATGGTCAGGCAGCTGCTGATCCCGCCACGGGGGCGCAGCCGCATCATCAGGCGCAGGCGGATGGGGTCGTAGACGTCCATCAGGTCTTCGTACATGACGTTGGCGAGGCGCTCGTAGCTCGCCATCGCACCGCGGAAGGCGTCCTTGTACTTCTTGAGGCTCTTCAGCTCGATGGTCCAGTCGCTCGGGTAGAACGTGAGCAGGACCTCTCCGAAGTCGGGCTGGTTCATCGTGCCGACGAAGGTGAACTCCGGCATGTAGATCTTCTGCTCGTAGGCATCTCCCGTGGGGTTGGGGATGCGGCGCAGCAGGTGAGCCTTGCTCCAGTGGCTGTTCGGCAGGAGCTTGAGCTCTTCTTTCTTCTCTTTCTCGTTCTCGAGGCGCTCTTTGCGCAGGGCGGCGAAGACCTTCTTGCGGTCGTCGATCTCGAGGGTGCGCATCATCTCGAGCGCGTCGTCGAATGTCGTGTCGTCGGACATGGGACTCTCCACGTTCCGGGGGTCGGAAGGCACGGTGTGTAACGCGCTCTGGAGAGCCGTGGTTCGGGTTAGGGGCACCCGTCGTCCCCGCTGTGACGGGGCGAACCGAGGCGAGCATGACCGACGACCCGAACAGCACCGACGAACCCGGCTCGAACTTCCTGCGCACGATCATCTCGCAGCACCTCGACGAGGGCCGCTACGACACCGTCGTCACCCGCTTTCCGCCCGAGCCCAACGGCTACATGCACGTGGGCCACGCAAAATCGGTGTGCGTGAACTTCGGACTCGCCGAGCAGTACGGCGGGCACTGCAACCTGCGCTTCGACGACACCAACCCCACCAAGGAGAGCGTGGAGTTCGCCGAAGCGATCATGGACGACATCCGCTGGCTCGGCTTCGAGTGGGACGGGCTCTACTACGCTTCGGACTACTTCCAGCAGCTGTACGACTGGGCGGTCGGTGAGGTGAAGGCCGGCCGTGCGTACGTCGACAGCCAGTCCCTCGACGAGATCCGGGCCAACCGCGGCACGGTCACCGAACCCGGGGTGAACAGCCCCTACCGCGACCGGAGCGTCGAGGAGAACCTGGCTCTGCTCGAGGGCATGCGGAAGGGCGAGTACGAAGAGGGGAGCCACGTGCTGCGGGCCAAGGTCGACATGGCCCACGCCAACATGAAGATGCGCGACCCCCTGCTGTACCGGATCATGCACCATCCGCACTGGCGGACGGGCACCGACTGGCACATCTACCCGATGTACGACTGGGCCCACGGTCCGTCCGATGCGATCGAGGGGATCACGCACTCGATCTGCACGCTGGAGTTCGAGAACAACCGGGCGCTGTACGACCTGTTCGTCGAGCGGGTGGGGTTCACCGAGCCCCGTCCACACCAGTACGAGATGGCGCGGCTCAAGCTGCCGTACACGATGATGAGCAAGCGGCGGCTGCGAAAGCTCGTCGAAGACGGTCTGGTGTCGGGCTGGGACGATCCGCGGATGCCCACCATCCGGGCGATGCGCAAGAAGGGCATCCCGCCGGACGCCATCCGCGACTTCGTCGAGCGGGTGGGGGTGGCGAAGGCCAACAGCGTGGTGGACCCCGTGTTGCTCGACAACGCCATCCGCGACGTCCTGAACACCCGGGCTCCGCGCTACATGGGAGTGGTCGATCCCCTCGAGGTCGTGGTCACCACCTGGGAGGGTAGCGGTGATGGGGCCGTCGACTGGCTGGACGCGAGCCTCTTCCCCCACGACGTGCCGCTCGAGGGCGAGCGACGCGTTCCGTTCGGCAAGCGGCTGTACATCGAGCGCTCCGACTTCATGAAGGAGCCGGTCAAGGGGTTCCGGCGGCTCGCTCCCGGGCGCGAGGTGCGGCTGCGCTACGGATACCTGCTCACCTGCGATGCCGTGATCGAAGACGACGAGGGGAACATCGTCCGGCTGGAGTGCTCGCACGACCCCGAATCACGGGGAGGGAAGGCGCCCGACGGTCGCAAGGTGAAGGGCACGATCCACTGGGTGTCCGCCGAGCACGCGCTGCAGGTGGAGGCCCGTCTGTACGACCGGTTGTTCGACCACCCCGAGCCCGATGGCGTCGAGGACTGGGAGAGCGTGCTGAATCCCGACAGCCTCCAGGTCACCACGGCGTTCGTGGAACCGGCGGTGGCCGACCTGGACACGGGCGCCCGCATCCAGCTCGAGCGCACCGGGTACTTCTACCTCGACCCCGACGAGAGCACCGACGACGCGCTGATCCTGACCCGCATCGTCCCCATGAAGGACAGCTGGGCCCGGACATCGCAGCCGGCGCAGTCTTCGAAGCCGACCGAGAAGCCCGAGAAGACCGACCCCGCACCGGTCGTGCACTCCGAACCCGAGCGCACCCCCGAGCAGGAGGCCGCCATCGTCGCCTACGTCGCTCGCGGAGTGGGGGAGGAGGAAGCGAGCGTGCTGGTCGACGATGCCCGTCTGGCCGGGCTCTTCGAGAAAGCAGCGACGAATTCGCCCCATGTGGGCGGGGTCGCGAAGTGGGTCGTGCACGGGATCGGCCCGAACGACACGGGGAGGTTGACGGTCGACGCGCTCGTCGCCCTCGTCGCCATGGTCGAAGACGACACCCTCACCACGGCGATCGCCCGCGACGTGCTCGCCGTTCTGGTCGAGGAGGGTGGGATGCCCGAAGCCGTGGTCGAAGAGCGGGGCTGGAAGCCCATCACGGGCGACGACGCACTCGCAGGTCTGGTCGACGCCGTGCTGGCCGACCATCCGGATGAAGCCGCCGCATGGCGCGGGGGCAAGGACCGACTGAAGGGCTTCTTCGTCGGACAGGTGATGAAACGGACCCAGGGACGCGCGGACGCACGCCGGGTCAACGAGCTGCTGGCCGAGCGCCAGGGAGGTTGAGATGGGACTCGAGAAGGAAGTGTTGAACACGGGCGACGGACCCGTCGCCGCAAAGGGCCATCGCGTGAGCGTGCACTACACGGGCTGGCTGACCAACGGCGACAAGTTCGACAGCTCGGTCGATCGCGGTCAGCCCTTCGAGTTCGAGCTCGGTCGGGGCCAGGTCATCCGCGGCTGGGACGAGGGCGTGGCCGGCATGAAGGTGGGCGAGAAGGTCAAGCTGACCATCCCGCCCGAGATGGCCTATGGCGAGCGCGGCTTCCCCGGCGCCATCCCCCCGAACAGCACCCTCGTGTTCGAGGTCGAGCTGCTCGGGCTGAAGTAGCGACCGAGGCGACCGGAGATCACTCCGCCCGCCGCGATCACTCGGGAGCAGGAGCGGGCTTGGCCTTCATCTTGGTCTTGCCCTTCATCTTCGTCTTCAGGTCGAACTTCGGACGCTTCATCATGGCGCCCACCTCGACCAGCTCGATGTCGAAGATGATGTCGCCGTCCGGGGTGTTGGGGCCGGCCTTCTTCACCATCTCCTCGGGGACCCAGAACATCCCGCGTTCGCCTTCGTGGAGGAGGCCGACGGCTTCCTGGAATCCGGGGATGCCCATCGAGCGACGCGGCAGGCCCGGCTCGCCGCCGAAGTTGCTGTCGAAGCCGACGTCGCCGTTCTCGAGCCACACCTTCCAGTTGGCCTTGATGGGCTGACGGCCTTCGATCTGCTTGCCGTCGGGGTTGGGGTCGGACTTCAGGACCCAGGCCAGGCCCGACTCGGTGGTCTTCACGTCGGCGGGGCGGTCGAAGGACTCGGGAACCTCGGAGACGTCGAGCAGATCGACGTTGAACACGAGCATTCCCTTGGGCTCGCGCTTGCCCTGGTAGGCGAGGTCTTCGGGGATCCAGAACCGGTAGCTGTCGCCCTTCTCCATCAGCTGCAGGCCTTCGGTCCAGCCCGCGATGACGGCCTTGACGCCGAAGCTGGTGGGGTCGGGACCGCGCTTCTTGGAGTAGTCGAACACCGTGCCGTCGGTCTTGAAGCCTTCGTAGTGGACCTGAACGAATGCATTCGGGGGAGGAGATTCTCCGCCCGGGCCCTTCTCGATGACCTTGTAGGCCAGGCCGGACTCGGTCTTCTCGGCGTCGGCCGGGGGCTCGGCCACGTCTTCGGGGGCCTTCGGCGGCGAGGTGAACTCGATCAGCTCGACGTCGAAGACGAGCATTCCCTTGGGCTCGCGACCCTTGTACGCGAGGTCTTCGGGAATCCAGAAACGATAGTGATCGCCAGCGTTCATCAGCTGAACACCCTCGATCCAGCCCTGGATGAGCGAGTTCAGGGGACGCTCGAGCGGCCGGTTCTTCTCGCGACTGCTGTCGAATCGCGTGCCGTCGGTCTTCCAGCCGGTGTAGTGCACCTTGACCTTGGACTCGGCGACCGGATGCTCGTCTCCATCGCCGCGCTTCAGCATCTTGTAGTGCAGGCCCGACTCGGTCTTCTTCGCGTCCTCCGGCGGCTCGGCGACGTCCTCGGGCGCGTCGAGCGACGGCTCGTAGTCGGCCAGGGGCGGGTCTTCGGTGGCGTCTCCGCCCGAGCAGGCGGTAAGGCACAGGACAGTGAGCAGTGCGAGGGGACGAAGGGACATCAAGAGCTCCAGGACCGCTTCTGATTCAGGGCGTTCTTCTTGCGGAACGCATCCTCGAGGTCGATATCCAAGCGGTTGGCGATTGCGATGAGATAGTTGAGGACGTCGACGATCTCGAAAGCGACATCCCCCACGAGCGCTGCACGCGTATCCGACGCAGCGGTCTCGTCCACATCCGCGGGGGCCTGCTCGACAGCGAAGCGCTCCAACAGCCGCACGGCTTTGAACAGCTCACCGACCTCCTCGCCCATCAGAAAGCAGTTGTCGACGAGCGAAGTATCGAGCCAGCCCTTGTCCTCCTCGAGCGCGTGGATGTAGCGCTGCAGATCTGCGACGGTCGCGGATTGCGGGAGCGAGATGGCCGGATTCTCCGGCGGGTTTTCGGTGCTCAGCCGACCCACCAGCGGGTGCCACGCTTGGCCCCCGTTCGATAGATGCAGCCCAGCGACTCGAGCGTGTTGAGCTCGGCGCGGACACGGCTCAGGCTGACCTTGAGCCGGCGCGCGAGCTCGGGCCCCCGGCCGCCACCTTCCTCTTCCATCTCGAGGATGGTCTCGACCAGCTGGGGGACGATTTCTTCACGCTTGCCTTTTCTGCGTGCCAATCCGGCCTCCGCACGAACAACGATTTCGATTTCTCCTATTTTGCGGCAGCCGGTGCCGCAACGTCCATGTCTGCGCGCTTTTCGTGCGCGACCTGGTCGATCAGCTCCAGGGTGAGATCGAAGATCTGTGGGCCGGTGAAGCCGGCTTCGACGAGACGGGAGTAGAAACCGACGGCGACTTCGCGGGTGGCGTGACGGGACGGGACGAAGCTCGCGCCGACGGTGCGCAGGTCGTTGGACATGGTGGGACTCCGGGGAGGGATGGGGGAGGGAGAGGGGCAGACATCGGGGGGTGTCGCGGAGGGATGGGCAGGACGCCCGGCGACGACTGCATTGTAGACGACCGGGATCAGGGGTCAAGGGGCTGTTTCGCCCAGGTCGGATGCGGTAGGGTCGCCGTCCCGTGCACCCCGCATTCCGGAGGCCCGTTTGAGCACCGACAAGACCCCCGAACCGCGCACCAGGCTCGCGCCGTCCCCGTCCGACAGGCCCGCTGTCACGGCCGTAGAGGACGACCGCACCGGAATGAGCCCGGCCACGTTGCGCCGTGCGGTGCTCGACCACCTGAAGTTCACGCGCAGCAAGGAGCCCGAGACCGCCACGTTGCTGGACATGAACCACGCCGTGGCGCACGCGACGCGCGACCGGTTGGTCCATCGATGGATGCGCACCCAGGGGGTGTACGCCGACAAGGACGTCAAGCGCGCCTACTATCTGTCGGCGGAGTACCTCCTGGGCCGTCAGCTCGAGAAGAACCTCCGCTGTCTCGGGTTGTACGACATCGCGGTGGCGGGTCTCGACGAGTACGGGGTGCCCCTCGGAGACGTCCTCGAGGAGGAACCCGACCCCGGGTTGGGCAACGGCGGGCTCGGACGGCTCGCGGCGTGCTTCATGGAGTCCGCGGCCACCCTCGAGTACCCCGTGATGGGCTACGGGATCCGCTACGAGTTCGGGATCTTCCGGCAGACCATCGAGGACGGCTGGCAGGTCGAGAATCCCGACTCCTGGCTGGCCGAGGGCAACCCGTGGGAGATCCGCCGCCCCGAGAAGACGGTCGAGGTGGGGTTCGGGGGGCGCGTCGATCAGTGGCACGACCACGACGGGCACTTCCATGTCCAGTGGACCCCCGACAGCCGGGTGCTCGGTCTCGCCTACGACACGCCCGTCGCGGGCTTCGGAGGCCAGAACAACACGGTGAACACGCTCCGGTTGTGGTCTGCGCGTGCCAGCGAGGAGTTCGATCTCGCGGTGTTCAACGACGGGGACTATCGCCGCGCGGTCGAACAGAAAGCGCTGTCGGAGTCCATCAGCAAGGTCCTCTACCCGAAGGACTCGAGCCGCGAAGGCAAGGAGCTGCGGCTCAAGCAGCAGTACTTCTTCGTCGCCTGCTCCATCGACGACATCGTGAAGCGCTACAAGTCCAGCCACGACGACTTCGATGCGTTCCCGGACAAGGTGGCGATCCAGCTCAACGACACCCATCCCGCCGTCACCGTCGCCGAGCTGATGCGGGTGTTCGTCGATCGGGAGGGGCTCGCCTGGGAGGTCGCCTGGGATCTCACCCGGCGCACCGTCGCGTACACCAACCACACGCTGTTGCCCGAGGCCCTCGAGCGCTGGCCCGAAGACCTGTTCGGGCGTCTGCTTCCGCGACACCTCCAGATCATCCGGGAGATCGATCGCCGGTACATGGAGCAGGTGCACCTGCACGTGAAGGGCGATGAGGCCACCGAGCGGCGCATGGCCATCCTCGGCGACGGGCAGGTCCGGATGGCTCACCTGTGCGTAGTGGGTGCACACACGGTCAACGGGGTCGCCGAGCTGCACAGTCGGCTCCTCCGCGAGCGGACCCTGAAGGACTTCGCCGACATGTTCCCGAAGCGCTTCGCCAACGTGACCAACGGCGTGACGCCCCGCCGCTGGCTGCTCCAGTGCAACCCGGCCCTGGCCCGCGCCATCGCCGACCGCATCGGCACGGGGTTCGTCACCGATCTCGCCCAGCTCCAGGGCCTGCTCGAGTACGCGGACGACGGGGCGTTCCTGGACCAGCTCGCGAGCATCAAGCGTGCGAACAAGGCGTCTCTGTCGGACTGGTTGCACGATCTGATGGGGGTGCGCGTCTCCCCGGACAGCCTGTTCGACGTCCAGGTCAAGCGCATCCACGAGTACAAGCGGCAGCTGATGTGCGCGCTGCACGTCGTACACCTGTACCGCCTCGCGAAGTTCGAGGGCGTGGACATCGCGCCGCGTACCGTGATGATCGGCGGCAAGGCGGCACCGGGCTACGCGCGGGCCAAGCAGCACATCAAGCTGTTCAACGACGTGGCCCGGGTGGTCAACCACGACCCCGACCTCGACGGTCGCCTGAAGCTGTTGTTCCTGCCGAACTACAACGTGAGCTTCGCCGAGCGGGTGATTCCGGCTGCAGACCTGTCCGAGCAGATCTCGATGGCGGGCAAGGAGGCCAGCGGCACCGGGAACATGAAGTTCATGATGAACGGAGCCCTGACCATCGGGACCCTGGACGGCGCGAACATCGAGATCCGGGAGGAGTGCGGCGACGAGCACTTCTTCCTCTTCGGGCTGGATGCCGCAGAGGTCCGTCAGGCTCAAGCGGATGGCTACGTGCCGGCGCACAGCATCGCCCAGAGTCCCGAGCTCGAGGCCGCGCTCGATCTGGTGGGGTCGGGCTTCTTCAACCGCGAAGATCCGTCCGTGCACCGCGAGATCGTCCGCTACCTCCGGCACGAAGACCCGTACCTGGTGTGTCGCGACTTCGCGTCGTACATCGCCACCCAGCGCGACGTGGACGCTGCCTACGCGGACCCGAACCGGTGGATGGACTCGGTCGCGCGGAACATCGCCAGCTCGGGCAAGTTCAGCAGCGACCGGTCGATCCACGACTATGCGACGAAGATCTGGGGACTGGAGCCGCTCCGCATCGATCTGCCGGAGTAGATATCCAGAGAGCATGGCGCGCTTTCTTGCCATCGTCGTCTCCACCATCGCGGGCTGCAGCGGCTCGGCGCGCGTGGACTTCGACGGAGACGGGGTCCCAGAGGGCGAAGACTGCGACGACCGCAACGTGTTCGCCTTTCCGGGCGCGGCCGAGGTCCCGTACGACGGGGTCGACCAGGACTGCGACGGCTCGGATCTCCGCGATGGCGACGGAGACGGGTTTCCGGTCGAGGAGGACTGCGACGACCTGTCCGCCGATGTGTACCCGGGCGCCCCCGATCCGCCCTACGATGCAGTCGACGCCGACTGCGCGGGCGACAGCGACTTCGACGTCGATGGCGACGGCTCGGACAGCGCGGAGTTCGGCGGGCCCGACTGCGACGACTCCGATCCCACCATCACCGGCGATGACCTCGACGGAGACGGCTTCTCGAGCTGTGCAGGCGACTGCGACGACACCCGGGCCGACGTGAACCCCGATGCGCTCGGCGTGTGCGGGAACGGTCTGGACGACGACTGCGACGGCCAGCCCGAGTGCGGCATCCTGGGCACCCTCGACCTCGACACCCTCGATGCGTACATCGAGGGGCACGATGCGAACGACCGGACGGGGCGCAGCCTGGCGGTGATCGAGGACTTCGACGGCGACGGGCGGAACGACCTGGCCGTGGGGGCCTACCTCGCGTACGACGGCAACGGAGCCGTGCACCTGATCACGCGCCCTCGCGACGGGTTGCTCGCCCAGGACCACACCCTGTTGACGGGCTCGGGGTCCTACGGCTGGAGCGTCGCCGCCGCGCCTGGAGCGCTGATGGTGGGCTCGCTCACCGGCGATGCGTTCGACTGGCGAGGGGCGGCGTACGTGTACCGACCCCCGCTCGGCGACGTCGTGCTGGAGCACCAGGCCGACCTGATCCTGACCGGGGAGAACGCCAACGACCGGGCCGGATGGGCGGTCTCCTGGGCGGATCTGGGTGTCGGCTGGTTCGTGGTGGGGGCCATCGGCCAGGACGCGGGCGGGAGCGACGCGGGTGCGGTCTACTTCGTCCAGGACAGCGCCATCGGGCTCGTTCCGCTCGAGCAGGCCATCCAGGTCGTCGGCGCCCAGTCGTGGGGTCGGGCGGGGCAGTCGCTGGCGGCCACGGGAGACCTCGATGGCGACGGCCACGGAGACCTGTGGGTCGGGGCACCCGGCTCGAACTCGGGGGTGGCCCAGCCCGGCTCGGTCCACCTGATGACCGATGTGTTCAGCGCGACCGTGGCCGATCTCGGCATCACCTACACGGGGGAGATCAACCGCGACCAGTTCGGCGCGTCCATCGCGACCGGGGATGCGAACGGAGACGGTGTGCCGGACCTGTTGGTGGGTGCACCCTTCAACGAGCTCGCTGGAGAGGAGGCCGGTGCGGTCTACCTCTTCCTCGGCCCGCACCAGGGCATCGCTTCTGCGTCCGACGCCGATCTGGTGCTCCGCGGCCGTCCGCTCTACCAGCTGGGCCAGAGCGTCGCACTCGTCGACCTCGACGGCGACGGCCTGGACGAGATCGTCGCCGGAGGCCCCGGGGCGAACCTCGACAGCGGGGGAGTGGCCGTGGTCGACGGGACGGGCATCGGGGACGTCGACGTCGTGATGGTGGCCGACGCACTCGTCGTCGGGAGCACGGGCAGTCGGACCGGCACAGCGGTTGCGGGCGGGCTACTCGGGGGGACACCCGGCGTACCGGACCTCGCCATCGGGGCCGAGGAGGCCTTTGTGAACGGTGCATCTGCAGGAGCCGTCTCGGTGGGCTGGGGAGGAGATGGGTCGTTTTGAGCAGAGCTTCGGGTACGCGGGAGGAACGGGCGAGTGAGGTGATGGTGGGCGCCCTCGAGGGCGTGTCGCTCGAGGGGCGGGTGCTCGCCGTCGGGGTGTCGGACGTCGTCGTCCGCGCGCTGAGCGCGAGTGGGCTCGAGGTGACCACCTGGGATCGGTACGGCTCGTCGGCGCTCCTCGGACACAGCGGGCGCACCGCTTCTGCACTGCCGCCCGAGGGGCCGTACGCGCGGGTGTGCATGCGCCTTCCCAAGGGGCGCGACACCCTCGATGCGATGCTCCGCCTCTCCACCGCCCAGCTTCAGTCCGGCGGCCGGTTGTGGCTCGTGGGGGCCAACGACGAGGGGATCAAGTCCGCGCCGAAGACGCTGAAGCCGCTGTTCGGAGCGGTCGAGACCGTCGACATCCGGCGTCACTGCCGCCTCCTGCAGGCCGAAGCGCCGATCGACCTCGCTGCAGACGGGCCCGTTGCGCTGTCGGACTTCGAAACCCCGGTCCAGGCCGAGGTCTCCGGCCGCGCGTTCTCGTTCAGCACGCTTCCCGGTGTGTTCGCCCACGGTCGGCTCGATGCCGGCACCCAGCGCCTGCTCGAGGCCCTCGAGGTCGAAGACGGGGCACGGGTCGCCGACTTCGGCTGTGGTGCGGGGGTCATCTCGGCCTGGCTCGCTGCCGGGGGGTTCACGGGCGAGCTGGTGGGCATCGACATCGACACCTGGGCGCTGCACTGCGCGGCGCGTCAGCCCGGGACCTGGGTGCACGGAAGCGGTCTGGATGCGCTGGATGGGCCCGTCGATCACATCGTCAGCAATCCGCCCTTCCACACCGGCAAGGACACCAGCTTCCACGTGATGGACGAGCTCGTGAAGACCGCGCCCGCCCACCTGAAGAAGAACGGGCGACTCACCCTGGTGTGTCCGGCCACCACCCCCATCCAGCGCGCGCTCGAGGAGGCGTTCTCCAGCGTTCGGAAGCTGTCCGACGACCGGCGCTATCGGGTCTGGGACGCGTCGTGAGCGGGCTTCCTCCGCCCGAGACCCGCGACGAGGTGGTGCACGGCGATCGGCTCGTCGCCATCGAGCGATCCTGGCACTGCTACGACGAGGATGGCCCTCCGGTCGTGGTCGAGCGCACGGTGAAGGTCGGCGGGCCGACCCGTCCCCCCGTCCTGCTGGTCCACGGCTTCGCGCAGAATCGCTACAGCTGGCGGATCTCGGGCCGGTCGATGGTCGGGGCGCTCGCGGATGCCGGCTACGAGGTGTTGTCGCTCGAGCTGCGGGGCCATGGGCTGTCGCGGGTGGCGGGCAGCGGCAATGCACAGGCGTTCACCGACTACATCGACGACTTCGTACGGGTGGCGTCCAAGCTCGACACCCCGCCGTTCTGCATCGGGCACAGCCTCGGTGGGGGCGTCTGTGTGGGCGCTGCAGCGCAGGTGGAGCTCGCCGGGCTCGTCTCCATCGCCGGGATCTACACCTTCGCGTCCGAAAACCCCCTGCTGCGCGTGCTCGGTCGACTCACACTCGCGTTCGAGCCAGCGCTGCTCGCGAGCCCTTTGCGCATGTCCACGGGCTGGGCCGGCCGGGTGATCGGGCGTCTGTACAGCGTGTCGGACATCGCGGGGTACGGCTTTCCCATCGCCGGCTGGACGCCCGGGAGCCTGGAGCGCGACCTGTTGGAGGAGCGCCTGGCCGTGGGCTTCGACTGGACCAGCGTCGAGGTGTGGATCGAGATGTCGCGCTGGGCGAACGGGGCGGCGGTGCCGGGCACCGAGGACTTCGGGGACGTGGATGTGCCGCTGCTCGTCCTGGTGGGCGATGCGGACCCCCTGGTGCGGCCGAACGACGCCCGGAACTGCTTCGAGGCCAGCGGTTCGTCCGACAAGGAGCTGACCGTCTTCGACGCGTTCCACCACCGCGTGCACTGGGGGCACGTCGATCTCATCCTCGGCAAGGACGCGCCCGAGTTCGTGTGGCCGCGGGTGATCGACTGGCTCGACGCGCACTGATCGCGGCCCTCGCTGTGGGGGTCCTGGGGCTGCTGTTCGCGCCAGGGGTCCCGATCAACGGCGATGCTGCGGTGTACGCCCACCAGATCGACACGGGCGCCTGGACCGCCCGGTGGACGCACGCCGCCTACATCGCCCTGCTGGCCGGTCCCGCGGCGTGGCTTCCCCTCGACACCCCCGTGCTCATGGACCTCGTGAGCGTCGTCGCTGCGATGGCCGCGGTGGGCGGGCTGTGTGCGTGGGGCGGGGTGCGCGGCGTGGGCTGCATCCTCGCGGTCGCGCTGGTGTTGCCGAGCGCGGGCTTCGGCGAGGTGGATCCCGTGTGGATGGCATTCGTCGTGGGCGGCCTGGCGCCGGACCGCCGGGTGGCTGCGGTGTCGCTCGCGCTGGCCGTGGGCATCTCTCCCACCGCCCTCGCAGCCGTTCCGTGGGTCGCAGCCGAGCACCGGGACGGGCGCAGCCTCGGGGCCGTCGCGAGCCTGGCTGTCCTGACCATTCTCAGCGCAGGAGGGTGGTGGCTCGGCACCCGCGGGGTGTGGTCGAGCCTGGGCACCTGGCGTCCCGATCCCCTGGGGCAGGTCGGATGGATCGTGATCCCGTGGGTGTTGGCCGCGCGGGCCCTGCGACCCGTCGACGCGCTGGCTCTGCTCGGGTTGTGCGCCCCCGGAGACGTGCCCGGGTACCTCATTGCCGCCCTGCCGGCGCTGCGCAGGGTGGGGGAGAGTGCGATGGCGCAGGACCGACGCGCCTGGGCCTTCGTCGTGCTGCTGTTGGTGGTGGGCGGACGGGCCGGCTGGGCCACGCGCACCCGGGCCCTGGACGAGGCGCGGACCCTGGAGCGCATTGCCCCGACGCTGTCGCCCGACGATCAGGTGGTGGGGCCGTGGAGCTGGGGTGTGCGCGCGAGCCTGGTCGCGTCGGGGCGTGTCGACGGGGTCCCGTTCGGGGCGACGCCGCAACCGTGCCGTGGCGACCGGGTGTTTCTGCCTCCCGACGCGCTGGGCGTGATCCGGAGGGAGCCCTGCGGGCCTACTCGTCCTGCAGGTCGCTGATGTCGCCGTCCAGCACGCGGTCGCCGCCGGCCGTGACGGTGCCGCCCGAGCCGGTGGCATCGAGCATGAGAGGCTCGGGGCCCGGCTTCTTCTTCGGGTTGTCGTCGACCGTGACCGCAAGCGAGGCCGCCCACTCGGGCTCGGCGAGCTTGCCGACCGTGAACGCAGCCGCGTTGTCGGCGGCCACCCGGAACGCGAACCGCTCCTTGCGCTTGCCCTTCTCGGCTTCGCTCTTCACGTCCAGGGTCATGACCGCACCCACCACTTCGGGGGTCTGACCCGCCAGGGGCGCCCAGCGGCTCACCCAGGGCACGACCTCGGCGTCCAGCAGGCGCATGGCACGGCCGTTCGTGTCCAGAGACGCGGGCAGGACGTCGTCGAGCGAGCGGATTCCCGCATCGACCCACATCGCGCCTTCGTGCTGGACGAGCTGCAGGTCGTCGGGCGACGTCTGGTGCACGGCCGTGAGCAGGCCGACCAGGGCCAGCTGGCGCTCCACGGCGGTCTCGGGGTAGCCCTCACCGGGCTGGGCCACGAGGACCTTCGCGCTGGTGACGGCACCGCTCGGCGCGTCGGGGATGCCGGTCTGACGGCACGCGATGCTGGTGAGTGGGGGCTCGGACAGGTCGTTCTCGTAGATCGCGAGGACTTCGGTGTGTCCGGACTTCTCGCCCTGCTCGAGCGCTTTGGCCATCAGCGCGTCCCGCGCACCTTCGCAGGTGGGGGTCTCGCTGTTGGCCTTGATGTCGAGCAGGCGGACCGACGCGAACAGCGGCAGGGACCGATTCGCGGCGGGAATGGGGGCGGCTTGCAGATCTGCTGCCTGGACCGTGGGGGTCGATGCGGCGAGCAGGACGGTCAACACGGGGTGCATGGCGTCTCCTGGAGGGGATTATAGACGGGGCGATGCCTGTCACGACGCGTCGATCGAGGGTCTGGGGCGCTGTCGCCATGGTGATCGGCGGTGTCGTCCTGGTCGTGGGCGTAGTTGGATGGGCTGTCGGTGCCGACTGGCTGGGCGATCCCGCGGGTGGGCCAGCAGACGGCCCCACGCCGGGACCCGGCGCTCACGGTGGGCGCACGGTGGTCCTGCAGCGAGACGTCCCGCACGGCCCGGCCGCCCGGACTCCGAACGTGGTGCTGGTCCTGGGTTGCACCGTACGCCGGGATCAGGTCACCCCGTACGGCGGCCATCCAGAGGTGACGCCGTTCCTCGCGGAGCTCGCCGGGAACGGAGCCGTGCTGGACGACCTGATTGCAGCCGCACCCTGGACGCGCGCCGCGTCCGCGGGCCTCCTCACGGGGTACCACCCCGTCGGCCTCGGCATGGTCGAGCCCGGTCCCGAGCGCAACGACCGGACGCTCCCCGCCGAGGTCGAGACCCTGGCTGAGCGCTTCGCGGAGCAGGGCTACACCACCATCGGCGCCACCGCGAATCCGAACCTCAACGCCGTCTATGGCTTCGATCAGGGCTTCGATCGCTACCTGCAGCCCGCAGCGCTGTGGCGGGAGCAGCGGGCGAAGCTCGGGGGGCCTGCCATCCTCGACGAGCTGTTCGAGGTGATCGACACCCGACCCGACCCCGACCGTCCGCTGTTCCTCCAGGTGATGTTCGTCGACGCCCACGCGCCGTGGAATCCGAAACCCGAAGCGGTCCGCGCCCTGGCCGAACCCGGCGTCCCGCGTCCGCTCTGGCCGTACCGGGTGGGTCTGAAGCGTCTGGACCACAGCGTACGCGCGCTGTGGGAGGGCCTGGAGCAGCGGGGGATGTCGCGCGACGACACGGTGTTCGTGTTCGTCAGCGATCACGGCGAAGGCCTGCTGGTGCCCCGTCATCACGGGCGCAGTCACGGCCGATACCTCTATCCGTCCGCCGTGCACGGGGTGTTCGTCGCAGCAGGCCCCGGAATCCCCGCGGGGGCGCGGGTTCGTGGCGTCGCCTCGGGGGTCGATGTGGCCTCGACGGTGCTGGGCCTCGCAGGGGTGCCGGAGCCGGAACTCGGCCCGACCGGCCAGACCCGCGATCTGTCCGGTGCGATTCGCGCCAGCACACCCGATGCCCGCGTCACGGGGCGCGAGCGCGCGTTCTCCGACACCTGGTTCATGACCGCCGACCGCTCGGCGTTCTACGCCGACGACCGGGCCTGCATGACGTCCTTCGCCGACGACCCCACCCCGGGTCCCACCGGGACGTTCACCCCGGGGTGCTACGACCGGGTCGCGGATCCCGACTTCGAGCAGGCGGCACCGGACGAATCCGCCGCTGCGGAACTCGCTGAGTGGCGAGCCGCACAGCTCTCTGGCGCGAGCGCGTTCTCGTCGTCTCCGGCCGCACCCGATGCAGATCTCGATCGACAGCTGGAAGCACTCGGCTACGTTCAGCGGGATCCCGAGGAGCACCCGCCTTGAATCGCGCCCGCCTCGCAGCTGTCATCGTCGCCTTGATCCTGCTCGTCGGGGGATTCGCCGTCGCGCGGTACGCCTCGCGTCCGTCCCCGGGCGAGATCCGCAAACAACGCATGATGCGCGCCCGCGCTGCCCGGATGCGGGGCAAGGCCAAGATGAGTCGACGCGGCAAGGCCAAGATGGGTCGACGCGGCAAAGCCAAGGGGCGCAAGGCGCGTCGCGGCCAGAAGAACCGGGGGCCCGACAGCCGCGGCAAGAAGTCGGTCGAGAAGGCCAAAGAGCCCATCCTGGCGGGTCCAGAGCGCGATCCCGTCGCGCTCGAACACCCCAATGTCGTGCTGATCATCGGGTGTACGGTCCGGGCCGACCAGCTCACGCCGTACGGCGGTCATCCCGACGCCACGCCACTTCTCTCCGAACGCGCTGCAGCCGGCGTGATCTTCGACCGCGCCTTCACGGCTGCCCCCTGGACGAAGGCCGCATCGGCGGCGATCCTGACCGGCCGGCATCCCGCCACCATCGGGATGGTCGAGCCGGGGCCCAAGCCCAGCCGACGCATGCTGCCGGGTGCGGTCACCACCCTCGCCGAGCACTTCCAGGAGGCGGGCTACGTCACCTTCGGCGCCACCGCCAACCCCAACCTCAACGAGGTCTTCGGGTTCTCCCAGGGCTTCGACGCCTACGTCGAGGGCACCGAGCTCTGGCGGCTCGGCGGGCGTGCGAAGGTCCACGGTCGGGCCCTGCTCGGTCGCGCCATGCCCAAGCTGGAGTCCCTGCTGCCCGCCGACTCCGACGACGCCCGCAAGCCGGTCTACGCGCAGTTCCTGTTCACCGACGCCCACGGTCCCGCCACCGTCCAGCGCGCCGAGGTCCAGCGATTCGAGGCGCCCGGCGTGTCCGAGAGGATGGCGAAGTACCGGGCGATGCTCTTCCGGTTCGATCTGGCGGTGGACGTGCTGGAGAACAGCCTGGCCCACCAGGGCTTCACGCGCGACAACACTGTGTTCGTGCTGGTCAACGATCACGGCGAGGGCCTCGACCAGCCCGTCTTCCACGGCCACGGGCACGGCAACTTCACCTACCCGAGCGCCACCCGCATGCCCTTCATCGCCTGGGGAGCGGGCGTCGCGGAAGGCCATCACATCAAGGGGGTGGCCTCCCAGGTCGACGTGCTGCCCACCGTGCTGGAGCTCGCAGGGGTCGACGCAGCGGACGAGGGGCCGGGCCAGAGCTGGGCCAGCCAGGTGCGCGGGGAGTCCGATCGGACCACGCGCGAGCGGGCGTTCGTGGACACGTGGTTCCAGGAGTCCCGTCGCAGCGGGGTGTTCAGCGAGTCCCTGCACTGTCACGACGACTGGAAGGGCGTCACCGCACAGGAGGGCGCTCTGGCGGGCCAGCGACGCGTTCCCCGAGCCTGCTACGACGGCGACACCAGTGATGTTCCGGTGCCGGGAGAGGCGTCCGAGGCCTTGTTGGCAGAGCTCGATGCGTTCCGGGCCGAGATGGAGGCCGCGTTCGAGGCCTATCCGCACACCGCCGATGCCAAGCCTCCGGACGACGTCCAGGCCGAGCTCGAGGCTCTCGGCTACGTCGACGGCGGAGAAGGTGCCCCGGAATAGCGGATAGACTGCATCGGGAGGTCGGATGCCCGCCTGCGCCTACTGCCATTCTCCACTCGGTCCAGCGGATCGATCCTGTGCCTCCTGTGGGGCGCCGAGAACCGTCGCACGCGCCAGCACGCCCCCGACCCAGCCCGGCTTCGAGCGCTGGGTCGACGCCTGGGCGGGATTCTCGGTCGATCACCCTGCGAACTGGTCTCCCCAGATCTCGCAGCCCGGCACGGTCCGGCTGGTCGGTCCCGAAGCCGAGGTCGCGATCGGCCGGCTGGCGCCCCGGGTGGGGGCGGGTCCGCGGGAATTCGCCGAGTTGTTGATCGCGACGTTCCCCGAGCCTCGGCAGGTCGCCGTGATGCGCGACGAGCCCCGCGCGGTCACTCTCAGAGTCGAAGCGCCGCCCTGGACGGGTCAGGTGCAGGTCCGGATGGCCGAGACCGGTGGAGGCCTGTTCGTGCAGGGGCGCGCCCGGGACGGCAGCGACATCCACACGCTGTGCAACCAGGTCTTGTCCACTCTGGCTCCGGTCGAGCCCGCGCCTCGCACCGCCTTCCGTGAACCGGGCGAGGGGAGCTTCCACGTCGCGTGTCCCCAGGGATGGGAGGTGGGCCACACGTTTGTCCCGCGTCCATCGGGTCGATTGCCGTGGTGTCGGGTGTTCGCGGGGCCTCCGGGTCACACCTTCGTCGCGTGCGAGATGGAGGAGCCCGCGTTCTTCGTCGACAAGCCGCTACCGGAGCCCGAGCAGCCGAAGGGCTTCTGGGCCAACCTCGGTCGGATGGTGGAGCAGGTGGGCGAGGCGTTCTCCGGGGCGAAGGCGATGCCCGCGGGGGACATGACGGTGGTGCTCGAACACCACTTCGTGCCCCTGTGGATGGAGGCGATTCCGGGGAGCGAGGTGGTCGATCTCGCCGGGTCCGGGCCGATCGGGATGGCACGGATCCGCCTTCCAGACGGGGTGCTTCGGGTGGTGAAGGTGGAGAGCGCTCCCATGCCGGTGTACGGCGCTGGGTGCTGGTGCGCGGGGATGAGCGGGTTCTACCAGTGTCCCGAGCCCGACATGCCTCGCCTGGAGCCCATCCTGCGAGGGGTGCTGGAGAGCTTCGTCATCGACCCGCGCTGGCGACAGGCCGAGCAGGCCCGCCGTCAGCAGCAGGTGCAGATGCAGCACCAGATGCGCATGCAGCAACAGCAACACCAGTTCGCGCTGCACCAGCAGCGGATGGCGTCGATGCAGGCGTCGCAGGCGGCGTCGAACGCGACCTGGCAGGCGGGTCAGGACGTCCTCGACATGCAGATGGCCGGGTGGAGAGCGCGGGAAGGTCTGAACGACACAGGCCACGCCCAGGCGGTGCACGGCGTCCATGGAACCGCCGACTACGTCGCGCCATCGGGACAGATGTACACCGGTGCGGACGCGGACCGGATGTTCGTCCATCAGGGCGGAGACGTGTTCGTCGGGGGCGGACCCGGCCTCGAGATGGGTCTCGACTGGACCGAGCTGAAGAAGCTCTGACCCGCCCGCCCGATGGCGCGCTCGATCAGGGCCTCGGCGCTTCGGGCCCTGCCCGCGTCTCGACCAGGTTCTCGGGCAGCACGGGGATGCCGGCGTCTTCGCGCACGTACAGGTCGTAGAACCGGTGGTAGTGCTGGTGCACGCGGCCCAGGTAGACATAGGGCTCGGACAGGCGCTGGAACACGCGGCGATCGTTGCCGTAGCGGATGCCGGGCCGGTCGCGACGCGCCTGGGTGAGGGCGACGACCTCGGGGTTGCGCGGGGTGTAGTCGAAGATGCGGGCGTCGACGCCGTCGGGGTGGAGCTGGGTGAGCGCCCGGTTGTGCAGCTCGGCGACGCGCACCTCCGGCCCCACGAAGTGCGCGAGCACCCCGGCGTCCCGAACCGCCATCCACGAGCCTTCGGGGAGCTTCTTGGCGAGGAACTCCGCGGCTGCGGCGGTGCCGTTCCACAACACCACGCTGTGGATGCGGTCGTAGCGACGGACGTGGTTCTCGACGCGCGTGAAGGGCAGAACGCAGGCCCCGATCACCGCGAGGCCCGCCAGAACGGCTCCGATGCGGGACAACGCGCCATCGCGGTCGGCCAGAGCGGCTGCGACGAGCACGTAGACCAGCAGGGCACTCGGCACGAGCAGGCGCCCGCCGGGCATCCAGAGCTCGACCCGGAACGCGATGGCCACGATGCCCACCGCGATGCAGCCCACGAGCCAGCGCCGGATGTCGCGCCAGCCCACGAGCAGGGCGAGGATCAGCGCGATCGTGATGCCGATCCAGAACGGGCTGTCGGGCGTGAGGTACTTCAGGTTGTGCTGGACGTACTGGGTGATCTCGCCCTTGGCCTTGGCCCGGAAGGTGTTCGGGACCACGTCGCCGTAGGTCGCGAATCGCCAGGCGATGAGCAGCCCCAGGCCGACGACGAGCGGCACGAGGGTCGGAAGCGTCCGTCTGCGCAGGGTCGAGAGCGACATCGACTGCCCGACGGCCGCGACGCACACGAGTCCCAGGCCGACGGGAATGCCTTCGGGGCGGATCAGCGGGAGGATCGCGACTGCGACCCCGGCCAGCCACAGGGTGCGGGTGGAGCGAGCCGTCAGCACCGCCCACAGCGCGGTCATCACGCCCGCGTCGAACATCGCGGACTCCAGGCCGTTGGTGGTCACGACCGCATGGTGCACGTCCATCGCCACCAGGCCACCCGCGAGCACGGCGGCGGCGTCCGAGGCCAGGGTGGGGGACGCATCTGCTCGATGGGTGAGCGCCCGTGCCGAGAGCCCCGCGAACACCACGGTGATCGCCCCCAGCACCAGCCCCGAAACCACCATCCACCCGTCGAGGCGCAGCCCTACGACCCACACGCCGACCGCGAGCCACAGCGTCCACAGCAGGTTCGTGAACCCCTCGATCGGCGGCTCGCCCGCGTTGTAGACGAGCCCGTTGCCGTACGCCGCGTTCGCTGCGTACCGCGCCGAGATCCACGCGTCGTCCACGGTGGTCCACAGGCTCGGCCAGGCGCGCGCGACGTACAGGAGCACCGCCAGGAGCAATCCAGCGGGCACGATCGCACGCCGACCCGGTCCATCGGGGGTCGAGGGCATCGCAGGCGGTTAACCGAGCCCGTCCCACCCGGCTTTCAGGAGCACCGATGGACCGCCAGTTCGACGAAGGCACGACTCTCGACCGCTTCCTCATCGAGACGATGCGGCAGTACCCCGGTGCAACCGGCACCTTCGTCAACCTCATCCAGAGCATCGCGCTGGCCGGGAAGATGATCAGCAGTCGCGTCAACCGAGCCGGTCTGGCGGGGCTGCTCGGCGAGACGGGCGAGGTCAACATCCAGGGCGAGTTCGTCCAGAAGCTCGACCGCTACGCGAACGACACGTTCATGCGTTCGCTCGAGCACCGTGGACACACCTGCATGGTGGTCAGCGAAGAGGAAGCCGAGCCCATGAAGGTGGGCGAGAAGTGGCACTCCGGTCGGTACGTCGTGACGGTCGACCCCCTGGACGGCTCATCGAACATCGACGTGAACGCCACGATCGGTACGATCTTCGGGGTCTTCCGGCGCAAGAGCGAAGAGGGTACCCCCGCCGTGCTGTCCGACGTGCTGCGCCCGGGCCACGAGCTGCTCGGCGCCGGCTACCTGATCTACGGGTCGGGAACGATGCTGGTGGTCGCGGCCGAGTTCGGCGTGCACGGCTTCACCCTCGACCCGGGAGTGGGGGAGTTCTTCCTGTCGCACCCGAACATCGAGATGAAGGAGCCCGGCTCGATCTACAGCCTGAACGACACGTACTGGGATCGCTTTCAGCCCGGTGTACGCGACTTCATCTCGGGATTGCGCACGCCCGAGCGGAAGATGAAGGCCCGCTACATCGGGTCGCTGGTGGCCGACTTCCACCGCAACCTGCTGAAGGGCGGCGTGTTCCTGTACCCGGCCACCGCCAAGAACCCCGAGGGCAAGCTGCGCCTGATGTACGAGGCGTTCCCGCTGGCGTTCATCGCCGAGGCCGCGGGCGGGGCGGCGACGGATGGTCGCACCCGGATCCTCGATCGCGAGCCCACCGACCTGCACGATCGCGTGCCGCTGGTGATCGGGACGAAGGCGCTCGTCGAGGAAGCGACGGCGAAGATGGCGACAGACGCTCCGTTCTGATCGGTTCTCTTCGGGCGTCCATCGAACAGGCCGGGGCCAGCGCTGATCGAAATAGCATGGGTTTGAACTGGGTATCAGCGCCAATGCGCCACGGAGTCACGGATTGCTCCGTGACTCCGTGGCAATGCTGCGATGATCGAGGTTCACAGTTGCCTTCTGACGAAATCGATTGTCGTTGCAGCGCCTCATCTCACCGATGCCACGTCTCCGGCGCACCGAGCCCATCTTCCGAGCAGCCCCAGAGTCAGGACAGGAACGACACACCCGTGAGCTGCTGGCTGGCTTCCCAAAGGCGTCGTCCCGATTCCTCGTCGCGGCTGCGCCGGTTGGACCCCACCTTCGTCGGGTAGCCGGTCCACTCTCCGAGACCGCGCGGCCCGATGTAGTCGCCCGAGACGACGTCCGGATGCGTCGCAGCGTAGAGCGTCGGCAGCGCGCCCATCTCCGGAGACTGGGCCAGGACGGTGTTCGCCAGGGACATGCCCCACTTCTTGAGTGCGCTGCCCTCCATCTCCGCGCCCGCGGTCTGAAGATGGGTGTTGGAGTACCCCGGATGGCAGGCGACGCTGGCCACCTCGGACCCTCGCGCCTGCAGGCGACGATCTGCCTCGAAGGCGAACAACAGGTTGGCGAGCTTGCTCTGACCGTACGCCAGCCACTTCTGGTAGCTCTTCTCCCACTGCAGGTCGTCCCAGCGCATCTTCCCCATCCGATGGGCCTGGGACGACACCGTGACGATGCGGGGCGCGTCGGCGGCCTCGATGCGCTCGAACAGCCGACCCGTGAGCGCAAAGTGGCCGAGGTGGTTGGTCCCGAGCTGCATCTCGAAGCCTTGCTTGGTGCGGGTGAGCGGCAGGGCCATGACGCCCGCGTTGTTGACCAGCAGGTCGATCCGCTCGTGTGGCAGGGCCTCGCAGAAGGAGGACACGCTGTCGAGGTCGGCCAGATCGAGGGATCCGAGCTCCAGCTTCGCGTCCGGCCCGACCGCCTCGCGAATCCGAGCCATCGCCGCCTCGCCCTTGCTGGCCGTGCGGCAGGCCATCACCACGTGCGCGCCATTCCGAGCGAGCTCGCGCGCAGCGATTTCTCCGATGCCGCTGTTGGCTCCTGTGACGATGGCGACTCTGCCGGTCTGGTCGTCCATCTGCTCGGCTGTCCAGCCTGCCATGCACCCCTCCACTGGATCCCCGACCCACGGCCAGGTTACTCCGCATAGCTTCGCGCTCGGAGGTCTGCTCGTGGCTCATACATCTCGTCAGTCGATTCTGCATGCGGGCGGGGTCATGCCGTTCGCCGAGCCCGGGGTCGAGCCGCACTACACCCCGCACCGGCGCGTCCGCATCGAGCACGTCGATCTGTCGTTGTCGCTGTTTCCGGTCGAGAAGCGCTTCGAAGGGTCCGCCACTCTCCGCGTCACCCCGCTGGCCACCTACGGCGGAGTCGCGGAGTTCGATCTCGACGAGGTCGAGGTCACCTCCGTCACCACGCCCGACGGCGCGCCACTCGGCTTCGAGCACGCCGACGGCACGCTGTCGGTCCACACCGCCAGTCCCGACGCCATCGTAGTGCGCTGGCGGGGCGAGAACCCCAGCTGCGGGCTCTACTTCACGGGTCCGAAGCCAGCCGCCCCCGACCGCCAGCACATGGCCTGGACCCAGTGCCAGGACGAAGACGGCCACTTCGTCTTCCCGTGTCACGACCACCCCGGCACCAAGCACAGCTGGTCCATCCGCATCGAGGGGCCGAAGGGCTTCACCCTGCTGTCCAACGGCGAACAGACCGGCTCGGGAGAAGAGGGCGACCGCGCCTGGACCACCTGGGAACAGCGCGATCCGATGCCGGCGTACCTCTTCACGGCCGTCGCAGCCGAGCTCGTCACGGTCGAAGCCTCCTGGAACGACCGGCCCGTGCGCTACCTGGTGCCCCCCGGCACCGAGAGCGCCGTCACCCGCGTGTTCGGCAAGACCCCTCTGATGATCGAGGAGTTCAGCCGGATCACGGGTGTTCCATACGCCTGGCCCCGCTACGACCAGGTGGTGGTGCACGACTTCATCTTCGGCGGGATGGAGAACACGGCCTGCACCACGATGACCGACGTGCTCCTGGTCGACGAGCGCGGAGTGCTCGAGTGGGACCCCGACAGCCTGGTGAGCCACGAGCTCGCACATCAGTGGTTCGGCGACCTCGTCACCTGTCAGGACTGGTCGCAGGGCTGGCTCAACGAGTCCTGGGCCACGTTCATGGAGTCGGTGTGGTGGGATTCCGACCGCGAGCCCGACGAAGCGATCTGGTACCGCTACCAGACCATGGGCGAGTACCTCGACGAGTTCAGTGGCCGATACCGTCGGTCCCTCGTGAGCTATCGATTCCGTGAGCCCATCGACGTGTTCGACCGCCACCTCTACCAGAAGGGGTCGTGCGTGTTGTGGACGCTGCGCAACATCCTCGGCGAACAGCCCTTCTGGGCGGGCGTGAAGGCCTACCTCGACAGCCGCAGGTTCGACACCGTGCACTCCCGCGACTTCCAGCGTGCGATGGAGCGCACCACGGGCCACAACCTCGACGGCTTCTTCCACCAGTGGATCGACGCGCCGGGGCACCCCCAGCTCGACGTGAAGCTGTCGCACAGCGACGGATTGCTCACCGTCACGGTCAAGCAGAAGCAGAAGGGCAAGGCGTCGGGAGGCGAGGTTCCCGAGGCCTATCGATTCCCGCTCTCCCTCGAGATCCTCCGGGAAGGGGCCGATGCGATCGCGATCCGGTTGCCGATCGCCGAGCGCGAGCGATCGTGGGCGATCCCCGTCGAAGGCAAAGTGCACACCGTGCGGATCGACGGCGGACTCGGGGTCCTCGCCACCCACAGCTGGAGTGGTCCGCGTCCCTGGCTCGTCCGATTGCTGGAGGACGCCGATCCCGTGATCGCCGTGCGCGCAGCGGCTGGATTGCTCGAAGAGGGCAGTGCACCGGCCGTCGATGCCGTGCGCGATGCCATGGCGAAGCACCCGTTCTGGGGGGTCCGTTGCGACCTCGCAGGCCGGATCGCCGAGCGGGGCGGGCGTTCCGACCGGGATGCTGTGATCGACCTGCTCCAGACCGACACCGATCCACGGGTTCGCCGTGCTGCGGCCGCGGCCCTCGGGAAGTTCCGCGACGAGGTTGCTGCCGACGCGCTGCTGGGCGTGCTCGAAGAAGACGATCTCCCCACCTGGCAGCTGCTGGGCGCCACGCTCAAGGCCCTGGGCAACACCCGCGATCCCCGGGCGATCGAGGCGATCATGCCCCACCTCGAGACCGAGAGCTGGGCGCAGACCGTGATCACGCGCAGCCTGATGGGCCTGGCGGCCACCCGTGACGAGGCCGTGCTGGACACGCTGCTCTCGCGCACCACCCTCGAGTACGACGACCGGATTCGCGGCGCGGCAGCAGGGGCGCTCGCCACGCTGGGCGATCACGTCGAGTCCGCGCGAACCCCTGCGGTGGAGCGGCTGCTCGAGATGATCGACGAGCCCGGGTTCCGCGCTCAGCTCTCCGCGATCAACGGGTTGGCGAAGCTCGAGGATCCCCGCGCGATGGGCACGCTTCAGCGGGTGCATCGCAGCGCACCGGACGGCCGGACCAAGCGGATGGCCTACGAAGCGTTGGTGAAGATCCGGAAGGGTCGAACGAGCGAGGAGGGCCTCGAAGGCCTGCGGCGGGCGATCGACGCCCTTCGAGAGGAGAACGCGACGCTGCGCGGTCGGATCGACGACCTCGAGCGGGTGCAGTCATGAGCCGGCTCCCAGACATGATCGCGTTCGGCATCGTGGCAGCAGGGCTCCTGGCGGTCGGCGGATGTCCGAAGTCCGACCCGGTCGAGACCGATGAGGCAGACACCGACACGGATTCCGACACCGACACCGACACCGACACCGACACCGACACCGACACCGACACGGATGCGGACACGGACGCCGATAGCGACGCGGACGCCGATACGGACAGCGACGCGGACACGGACAGCGACACCGACACCGACACCGACACCGACACCGACACCGACACCGATGTCGACGATCAGGACGGTGACGGCGTGTCCGTTGCGGATGGCGACTGCGATGACGCCGATCCCACCGTGTTCCCCGGTGCTCCGGAACGCTGCGATGGCATCGACAACCAGTGCGACGGCTCGATGGCGGACTTCGACAACGACGGGGATGGCGACGGTGCGCTGGACTGCATGGCCTGTGATGCGGGGGGCTTCTACGCGCCGAGTCTCGACACGTCGGGCGCTCCGCTGGTCGGAACAGCGCTCGTGACCGCCCTGAACGCCGCCACCTCCGGACACGACTGCACCGACTACTCGGACGCGCGGATCTTCATGTTCGACGTGCTCGACCCCCGGCCCGACGGGTTGCTCGAGGGCGTGTACACCGGCCTGACCGCCACGCCGGACGGCACCACCACGCCCGGCACGTTCAACACCGAGCACACCTGGCCCCAGAGTCAGGGCGCCGGCAACAACCCCGCTCGCTGCGACCTGAACCACCTCTACCCGACCGACTCGATGGCGAACACCGAGCGTTCGAACCTGCCGTTCGGCAACGTCGTGTCCGCGGAGTGGAGCGAGGGCGGAAGCTCGCAGGGCACGGACGCGAACGGTGACGATGTCTTCGAGCCGCGCGACGTCCAGAAGGGCAACACGGCACGGAGCATCCTGTACTTCTCGATGCGCTACGACCTGCCCCTCGATGCGGCCTACCTCGCACGGATGAAGGCCTGGCACGACGACGACCCGCCAGACGATGTCGAGATTGCGCGGTCCGAAGCCATCGCGGTGGAGCAGGGGGCGGGGAACCCGTACGTCGTGTGTCCCTGGTTGGTCGACGGGATCTGATCCGTTCACGGACGAATCGACCGGCGATCCCATCAGAACCAGCGTACGAACTGGTTTCAGCGCAACGTTGCCACGGAGTCACACCGAGGATTTCACGGAGAGGTGAGTAATCCACGGCGAGCGTTCGATGCTTGCTCCATGGACGCGGAAGGCGCCGACACCCTCGTTTACCCCACCAGGCTCTCTCTGTGCGACGCTGACAGCCTGGTCCACCAGACGACGCCTCCAGGAGCGAATGTTCTGATCCCGGTCGCGTTCGCAGACGCGGACACCCGATGTCAGCATCTCCTTAGCCGTCCTCGATCGATGAACCTCGACTCCGGCTCCGTTGGTGCTCCACGAATAGGAGATTGACGCGATCGATGACGCCTGCGTCGTCCGTCGAGGTCGTGGTGGTGGTCGCGGGTAGTCGGTCGTTCGCGACGGTGGACGTCGTCAATCCTCCGTGCCCCCGTGACTCAGCGGCCGTCGAACGCTCCGAGCCTTCGATCACTCCACCACAGCAGGATGCAGCCGATCGTGAAAGATCGTCGGCGCCCCCGCCCGCCACTCCGCTTCGTCTTCCTTGCGGATCTCCTCGAGGATCGCCCTCAGCTCCGCGTAGGTCATCGACTGCGCGTCCCGACCCTCCAGCCGCTCGTCGAAGACCTCGAACAGCGCCAGCCCTGCCGTCTGCAGCGTGAGGGAGGGGACGAGGAACCGGCGGTCGCCGTTCGGGTGGATCCGTTTCGGGAAGAACCCGACCTGCCTCGCTGCCAGGTCCATCCCGACGAAGAACCGATCGAATCCCGTGCTCTCGAGCACGTAGTCGAGGTCCTCCATCCAGCTGAACATCGACTCCACCACGACGTCATGGCGGCGCATGGTGTCGAGCATCTCGGGGTCGCGCCACTCGGCGACGATGTCGAAGCGGGGGGCGTAGAGCATGTCGACCGGCGCGCTGGTGACGTCCACCTCGATGCTCATGGCCTCGAACAACGTGGCGTTGCGCTCCTTGTCGAACACGGTCAGGTCGTACGGCACGCCCGTGGGGCCGTCGTCGAGATTGCCGGTGAAGGCCCAGCGCGCCACCTCCGAGCAGAACAGGGCGCGGTGGTCGTCGCTGTCGAACTGCGCGTCGTAGTCCATGGGCGGACCGTTCGCGATGCGGTCCCAGGCACGTCGAGCAGCCAGGCGGGCGCGCCCGGGTTCTCCGCGGTACCGCATCACCACGATGCGTCCGAGGTCGTGGTGGAGGAACTTCGGGACGGGCTGGGTGAGCGCGCCTCGCTCGAGGTACGCCTCGACGGTGTGCAGATCGCCGTCGGACGCCTGGTGGATCAGGGCGTTGTGGCTGAACTGCCCGTCCAGACGGCCCATGTGGGCGATTCCGGCGCTGGACAGAGCGGTTCCGCGTGTCACGAGGACGTCGCCGGTCTCGAGCACCGGAAGGATGCTGTCGAGAGAGGGAAGGGTTGCGGGGGCGTCCGCGCCGGGAGCCACCAGCCAGGGGGCGGGTGCGGCGTCTTCGCGGTCGAGGGCGACGTAGAGCGCATCCTGTAGGTAGCGACCCGCGAGGTCCGCACGTCGTGCCCCGCGAATGCAGCCGGACGACAGGGCGTTGTCGTCGTACAGGTCCTGCAGCCGGCCGTGCACCTCGAGCCGGAACGCGAAGATGTCGTCGATCAGGGCCGCTCCCCGAGTCGACACCTCGGCGGGATCGACGTCGGTGGGCCGAACGGCCTCCAGTTCGTCGAAGAACCCTTGCAGCACGGGCTCGCAGCGGGTGGCGAGCGCGTCGTCGGGAAGGTCGGCGAAGGCCTGCCGGTGGCGGTCGACGATGTCGCCGACGGAGGTGGAGGCGAAGGCGGGCATCAGGGCGAGGACGAGCATGGGCGGAGCATACTGCGATTCAGTACCGGAACAGCGCTGCCCCCACGTGCAATCCGGCGCCGGTCCCGAGGAAGAACGCCGTGTCGCCACGCTTCACGCGGTCGGTCGTGACGGCTTCGTGCAGCGCCATGGGCATGCCGGCCGCGATGCAGTTGCCGAAGCGGGGCACGAGATCGATGAGGTTGCCGTTCGCGAGGTTGGCTTGCCGCATCGCGTTCATGGCCGGACCCGACGCCTGGTGCGGGATGCACACGTCCACGTCGGGGTCGGACAGCCCGTGTTCGCCCAGCACCTCGTCGATCGCGGCGCGCAGGTGGCGGTGAGCCATGCGGTAGATGCGCGGGCCGTTCATCTGGAACTTCGTCGTGCCGGGTGGAGTGTCGGGCGCTTCGGGCGGGAAGCGCGTCCCGCATCCCTGCATCTCGGCCAGGTCCGCTCCCTCGGGCAGGGTCTTCATGGTGAAGCCCAGCAGGCCCTCGGGCCCGTCGCCGTACTCGAACACCGTGGCGCCTGCGCCATCGCCCAGCAGCACGGCACTCTCGGGGTGGGACAGGTCGCGGGAGATGGTGGCGACTTCGGAGCTGATCACGAGGATCCGCCGGTAGGCACGGGCTCTCAGCAGGGGTACGGCGCTGTGGACGACGGCGATCAGCCACGACATGCAGGTCCCGTGGACCGAGAACGACGGGATGCCGGACAGGCCGAGCTCCCGCATCAGGAACACCGAGGTGTCCGGGATCAGCTGGTAGGGGGTGAGCGAAGCGTTGATCACGAGATCGGGCGGGCCCCCGTCTCCGAGCGCCTGACGAGCGGCCTCTGCGCCATGGACGATGCTGTGTTCTGTAGCGACCCGTCGCTCCGCGACTCCGGTGCGACGCAGGATCCAGTCTTCCGAGCGGCCGACCTGTGTGGAGAGATCGGCAGCGGTCTCGATGGTCTCGGGAACGCTCCGGCCGGTCCCGACGATGCGGACCCCCATCAGGCCTCCTCTCCAGGCTCCGCGAAGAAGGGGTCCATCGCGGCTTCGACCCAGCTGGACGGCCCCTTCACCCGACGAGCGGGCGGCAGCGAGGCCAACACGACGCGCCCGTAACGCCGGCTGTGGATCCGGGCGTCGAGCAACATCACCACGCCCCGGTCGGTCTTGGAGCGGATGAGTCGGCCATAGCCCTGGCGCAACCGGAGGATGGCCTCGGGCAGCTCGTAGAGCTGGAAGGGGTCGTGCCCCTGGGACTGGATGTGCTCGCGACGCGCGGCGTGGAGCGGATCGGTGGGCACGCGGAAGGGGATGCGCGGCAGGATCACGAGGCGCAGCCCCCGGCCCTTCACGGACACGCCCTCCCAGAAGGAGTCGGTGCCGACGAGGACGGCCTGCGGGTCACGGATGAAGCGGTGGAGAAGCTGGCTGCGCTCGGACTCGCCCTGTGCGAGGACCAGACGCCGTCGCCCGGTGCGCTTGGATTCCGCGCGAAGAGCCCGGGCGTAGTGGGAGACCGCAGCGTAGGAGGTGCAGAGGACGAACGCCCCGCCATCCGAGCGCTCGACCGACCGGACGATCGAGGCGGCGGTGTCGTCGAGGTACCGGGCGGTGTTGGGCTCGGCGAGATCGCGCGGGAGGCCCAGCATGGCTTGCTGAAAGTGATCGAAGGGCGAGGGGAGCTTGAGCTCGCGGGGCGATTTCACGCCGACCCTGCGATTCCAGTGATCGAAGCGGTCGTTGACGGCGAGGGTGGCGCTGGTGGCGGTGATGGCTCCGAAGGCGGACCACAGGATGCGATGCAGGGTGGGCGCGACGTCGACCGGCGCCCAGACGACCGCGGCCTGGTCCTTGTCCTTGCGCGTGGCTTCGAACCAGCGCGCGCGGTCTGGAGGAGACGCGAGGAAGCCCCGCAGCACGTCGACCTGGCCGTTCATCCGACTGCGGGCGCGCCGGACGTCCATCTGCGGCTCGAGCTGGGCTTCGGTGAGCTCGATCTCGCTCAGCACGTCGAGGATGATGTCGAGCTGTTCGGTGGTGTGCTCGATCTCGCCGGCGAGGTCGGTGAGGGCCGGGACGATCCAGTCCGCCCAGTCCTCGGTCTGCTCGTAGGCGGCATCGACGCGAACCGGATGGCGCTCGGACGGCAGCAGGGTGGCGAGGCTCTGCAAGGTGTCTTCGGCCGATCGAACCGCTGCGAGGGCTCGACCCTCGACTTCGAACAGCGCCTTCTCGAGGTCGTCCTGAGCGCTGACCGACAGGGCGCTCCCGGTGGTGAGGTGGTTGCGGGCGACCCGTCCCAGCGCTCCGCGTCGCTTGCCGCGGTCGATGAGGGGAGCGACGGCACGGCTCACGGACAGCGAGGTGAACCGATTGCTGGCGGCACCGGTCGCGGCGTCCTCGAGGTGGTGGGCCTCGTCGAGCACCAGCCGGTCGTACTTGGGCAGGATCCCTCGACCGAAGTCGGCGCGCAGGCTCAGATCGGCCATGAGCAACGCGTGGTTCACGATGACGATGTGCGCAGCGGCAGCCCGACGAAGTGCGGTGTACCAGTGGCACGACCCGAAGTGTCGACAGCGGGCCCGCAAGGTGAGGTTGGTGTCGGAGTAGACGCGCTCCCACAGCGGGGCGTCGATGTCGAAGGTGAGGTCCAGACGCGAGCCGTCGACGGTGGAATCCGACCAGTCCTGCAGGGCCTCGAGGAGCACCCGGTCCGCAGGAGAGCCCGTGGAGGCGCCGTCTTCAGGGGTCTCGTCGCTCTCGCCGCTGGCCTCGCGATGGGCCAGCTCCAGCCGGCGCTTGCAGAGGTAGTTGTTGCGCCCCTGGAGCAGCTGGACGCGAAGCTCGAGACCGGACCGGGCCAGAATGGGGACGTCGGACTGGAGAAGCTGGTTCTGCAGGGTCTTGGTGAAGGTGCTGATCACCACCTTGCGGTCGTTCTCGATGGCCCACAGCGCCGCGGGCACGAGGTAGGCCAGGCTCTTGCCGGTCCCCGTGCCGGCTTCGACGACGAGGGGTTTCTTCTCGTTGAGGCAGCGCGTGACCTCGAGAGCCATGTCGATCTGCTGTCGTCGAGGCTCGAAGTCCGGCATGGCCCGGGGGAGGCCCTCTTCGAACAGGGCCCGGACGCGCTCGGGGTCGAGGAGCGTGTCGGACACGACGTGGGGCTCGACCACCCAGTTGGCGCTGCTCACGCTGTTGTCGACGATCACCACACCCACGCCGTTCTCGCCGTAGCGACCCGCGAGCTGCATGTCGGCATCCGAGGGTGTGAGGTCGCCGGAGGGGTGGTTGTGGATGACCACCTGGCCCGGACGCGGCCGGTCGAGCAGGGCCACCACCCGGTCGCTCTGACCGCGACATGTGACCTGGACGCCGGTCACACTCGTCCCGTCGCAGTCGCCGATGGCGAACACCTCGTTGCCGTTCGCCTCCTGGATGGCCAGGCGCAGCTCGTCGGCGGCGTGCGGGAGGATCCTCGAGCCCATCGCCCGCTCGTAACGTCTCGGATACAGCCCATCCCGCCGTTGTCCTGCACGCTTCATCACGCCTTCCCCGGAGTCTGCGTGAGCCTCGAGACCTTCTCGCTCTCCCTGCCCCGCAATGCCTTCACGGTTCGCGACTCGGCCCGCGCAGGAGACGTGTGGCGCGCGTTCCAGGACGCTGCAGTGCTCGGATCGAGCCGTCGCGGCTGGCCTCCCGAGCGCTACACCCGCGAGGAGTGCGCGTTCGTGGTGCGCCGGCAGACGGTGGTGCACCACCGCGAGACCCGGTTCGGCGAGTCGGTCGACGGCCGCACCTGGGTCGAGCAGTTCAAGCGCGGGATGTTCAGCATCCGCCAGATCCGCTTCGAGATCGACGACGCACCGGTCGCAGACGCCCTTCAGGAGTGGGTGTTCGTGAAGCGGGTGGACGGCACGATGAAGGTGGCGCGCGCCCACGCGGGGCTGCTGGACTGCTTCGAGGAACACGAGACCGACGAGACCGTGTCCCTGCCTCCCATCGAGAAGCTGTCGGTCGAAGGGCCGGTCCATCCCTTCACCTTCGATGCCTGGTTCACCTGGATGGACCCTCTCGATCACGCGAATCACCCGGCCTACGTCGACTGGTGCGACGAAGCGCTGTCCCGGGTGCTGCACCGGGCGGGGCTCACCCCCGTCGAGCTGGTGCCGGTGGCCGAGCAGGTCCGCTTTCGTACCGGCGTGCTCGGTGGGGAGGCCGTTCGCGTCGAGATCCGGCTGACGGGCCGTACCGACCGGGGCGATGCGGTGATCGGCGCGAAGATCCACCGTCCGGACGGGGTCGCCGCCGAGGCCACCCTGATCCGGCGCATGCTGGGCGGGCCCGAACCCCTGGTCCACGCGCTGATGGGAGGCCGCTGATGGCGCGCATCGCACTGGCGGGCGGCGGCACCGGGGGGCACGTCTACCCGGCTATCGCCATCGGAGACGTGCTCCGGTCGAGAGGCCACGAGGTGCTGTACTACGGCGATCCCGAGCGGCTCGAAGCCCGTGTCGCTCCCGAGAAGGGCTACACCTTTCGCGAGGTCCATGCGCTGCAGTACCCGCGGGGCGGGCTGATGGGGAAGATCCGCTTCGCCTGGGGCCTGCTCGTCAGCATCTGGCGAACCCGGGGCATGTTGAAGCGCGACGAGGTGGAGCTCGTGCTCGGGGTGGGGGGCTACATCTCGGCTCCGCCCGTGCTGGCGGCAGTCACCCTGGGTCGACGCCGGGCGGTCCACGAGGCCAACGCGGTGCCGGGCAAGGCGAACCAGCTGTGTGGTCGCTACGCCGATCTGGTCCTGCTGACGTTCGAGCGGACCCGAGGACGCTTTCCCGACTCCGCGCGCAAGGAGCTCGTCGGGGTGCCGGTCAACCCGAAGATCCTGGACGGAGAACGCCAGGCCGCCAGCGACAAGTACGGGCTCGATCCGTCCATCCCCACCGTGTGTTTCGTAGGGGGATCCCTCGGAGCGGCCCGGATCAACGAGCTCGCCATCGCGGCCGCGCGCATTCCGGACCGTCCCTACCAGGTGCTGCACCTCACGGGTCCGCGGTACTTCGAGGAGGTGAGCGCAGAGCTCGGCACGGTGCCGCCGGGCGTGAAGCTCGTGGACTACGAGAACCGGATGGCGGACGCCTATGCAGCCGCGGATCTGGTGGTGTGTCGCTGCGGGTCGGCCACCCTCGCCGAGCTGTGTGCGGTCGGCAAGCCCTCGCTGCTGGTCCCGTCGCCCAACGTGACCGAGAACCACCAGGAGGAGAACGCCCGCGGCCTCGAGGAAGCCGGTGCTGCGTTGGTGTCGGTCGAGGCTGGGTGGGACACGGGCGAGAACCTGCAGACGATCCAGGCATTGCTCGGCGACTCGGAGCGTCTGGAGCAGATGGCCACGGCCGCCAAGGGGCTCGCGAAGCTGGATGCCGCACAGCAGGCGGCGGATCTGGTCGAGTCACTGCTCGGGTGACGTCCCCTCGACGGTCGACGTGCAGTACAGTGGCCGCATGGGCATCCGGGTCGGAGACTTCGCGCTCGAGCGCGTGATCGGCAAGGGCGGGATGGGGCGCGTCTGGGCCGGACGCCACTCCGTCCTCGGCACCCGTGCGGCGATCAAGGTGTTGTTCCCCGCCGAGAAGGACGCGCAGCGGGACGCGTTGCGCAACGAGATCCGCGCCATGGCGCGCCTGGACCACCCCGGGATCGCCTGGATCTACGACTACGGCGAGGTGTCGGAGAGCGAAGCGGCCACCACCAACGGGGCGATCGCGGCCGGAAGCCCCTGGATTGCGATGGAGCTCGCGAGCGGGGGGAGCCTGACGTCGATCCCCCGCCTGATGGGATGGGCCGAGCTGCAGCCGTTCCTGATGGCCCTGCTCGACGCCCTCTCCCACGCGCACGCCCACGACCTGATCCATCGCGACCTGAAGCCGGCCAACATCCTCATCTGCTCTCCCGAGGATCAACGGCCGGGCATCAAGCTGACGGACTTCGGCATCGCTCAGGCGCTGGATGAAGTCGCCCAGGCCCACAAGCTGGTGGTCGGCACCCCCCAGTATATGGCGCCGGAGCAGATCGTGGGGGCGTTCCGGCGAGCGGGACCGTGGACCGATCTGTACGCTCTGGGCTGCGTCGCGTGGCTGCTGGCCACCGGAAAGCGCGTGTACGAAGGGCTGTCCGGCCCCGAGCTCGTGAGAGCCCAGCTGTCGACGGAGCCGGGGACGTTCCGGTCTGTGGTGAACGTGCCGGAGGGGTTCGAGGGATGGCTGCGCCAGCTGCTCCAGAAGCACCCGGCCAATCGGTTTCGATGCGCGGCAGATGCGGCCTGGGCACTGGCTCAGCTTCCGGACGCCCCCGAGGAGCAGAGCCTCCCCCTGGATCTGCCCGGGCTTCGCCAGCCGAGCATCGTCCCGGGAGACGCCGACGACCAGCTGTCGGACTTCGACGACGACATCGACACCGAGATCGTCGACGTGACCGAAGAAGCCGTGGTCACGGAGCGCGTTCTTGCACGAAACGCCCCGATGGTCGCCGACATGCCCTCGACCTGGCGTCGCGAGGTGCCCGACCGGACCCCTCGCCGCGTCGGGACCGCGCTGTTCGGCTTGCGCGCCATTCCGGTCGTGGGCCGCACCGAGGAGCGCGACACCCTGTGGTCGGCGCTGCAGAGCGTCCGCAAGAAGGGGCAGAGCCAGGTCGTGCTGATCCGCGGGATGTCGGGCGTCGGGAAGAGCCGCCTTGCGGAGTGGATGGTGCAGCGGAGCCGGGAAGTCGGAGCCGCCGAGATCATCCGCGCCCACTTCACCGAAGGCGAGACTGCGGGAGACGCGCTGCGGGCGGGCTTCCGGCGGGCGTTCAACATCACCGGCATGCAGGAGGGTCTGGCCGAGAAGATGGTGGGGCGGACGCTTCGGGATCTGGGGGCGGAGGACGCCACGCTGCTCGAGGGCGCCTACGAGGTGCTGAAGCCCGACACGATGATGGACGCCGCCAGTCGGTACGGCCTGATGAACCTGCTGTTGGCGCTGTTCTGCCGGCAGCGGCCTCAGGTGGTGTGGCTCGACGACCTGCAGTGGGGGCTGGACGGCATCCGCTGGGTGGACTCGCTCCAGGCCGCGCAGAAACGCCGTCCACTGCCGGTGCTCGTCCTCGGAACGGTCCAGGAGGAGGGGTTGGCCGAGCGTCCAGCGCTGGCGGCCGAGCTCCGCAGGCTGACCACGACCACCCTCCGCATCGGACCTCTCCCGGGGCCCCATCAGAGCGAGCTGGTCGAGAGCATGCTCGGTCTGGAGCCCCGTCTGGCCGCCCGTGTCGTGGAGCGGACCCGCGGAAACCCCCTGTTCGCGGTGCAGTTGGTGGGGGACTGGGTGCAGCGGGGTGCCCTGGAGCAAGGGGAGCACGGCCTGCAGCTCCGCTCGGTGGACGGTGATCTGCCCTCGTCGATCGAAGACCTGCTCAACGCCCGGATCGAGAAGCTGCTCAAGGGGCTACCGGGGTTCGCGGGGGCGATGCTGGAGTCGGCAGCGGTGCTCGGGCCCGACGTGAACGGGCTCGAGTGGCAGATCGCAGCGGACGACCCTCAGGGCGAGGCCCGACGCACGGGAGCGCATGCCTTCGATGCGGAGCGCGCCGAGACCCGACGCGTGCTCGAGGAGCGGCTGATCGCGGCGCGACTGGCCGAGGAGACCGAAGAGGGGTTTCAGTTCGCGCACGCGATGATCGTCGAAGCGCTCCGGGAGCGGGCCCGGCGCGAGGGGCGACTGCGGGCCCACAACACGGCGGCGGCCGAGATGTTGATGGCCCGGGCTGGCGATCCCGCGGTGGCCGAGCGCCTCGGACGCCACCTCCTCGAAGCAGGTCGACCCGAGGCCGCTGTGGAGCCCCTGCTACAGGGCGTGCGCCTGCGTCGGACCCGTCTGGGGAACCAGGCAGCGCTGGCGCTGGTCGAGACCGGCAACCAGGCTGCTCGGTATCTCTCCGAGGACGATCCCCGCCGCTGGGGCCTGCAGATCGAGCACGCGACCATCCTCGCGAACCTGGGAGAGGTCGAGGCCGCCGTCGATCTCCTGGACCGCCTGGACCCGTCGCTGGGTGAGCAGCCGGAGCTGTTGGCCCGGTCTCGCATCGTTCGGGCGCAGGCGGCCCGGGACCGAGGAGACGTCGCTGCGTGCGAGCAGGCGGCACTGGATGCTGCAGCGCTGCTGGGCTCGGACGGCGACCCTGCATTGCTCGGTCAGGCCTGGTGGATGGCGACGCTGGCCGCGGTCGACATGGGGCGCTCGGAGACCATTCGCACCCGCGCAGACCTCACGCGCAACGCCCTGCAGCGCTCCGACGACGACCATGCGCTGGGGGAGGCCCGGCGGATGATGGCGACGCTCCACATGGAGGAGGAGGAGTACGACCAGGCCCTGAAGGAGGCCGATGCGGCCCTCGATCACTACCGCAAGGTGGGGTCGGTGAGCGGCCAGGCGCGCACCTTGCTGCTCATCGGGGACGCGCTGCGGAGCAAGGGCAAGCTCGATCACGCCCAGATTGCGCTGGACGAGTCCCTGGACCTGTTCGAGAGCTGGTCGCCCAACGCCGCGTTCAAGGCTCGGGTGGCGCTCGCGTTCGTGAAGGTCGAGCGTCGACAGTACTCCGAGGCCTACTCGGCGGTCGGGCCGCTGGTGCGCGACCGGGACGCTCGTGGCGAGCGGTTCGCGCTGTCGCGTGCCTGGGTGGCGATGGTGGAGGCCTGTGCGGGGCTCGGGTTGTGGGCGGAGTTCGACCACGCCTTGTCCGAGGCCAGCAAGCAGCTGTCGACCCGGGTGCGGACCTTCGCCGACGACGGGTACTGCCTGGACCGCGCCGCAGACCTGGCGTTACGAAACGGCCATCGCAGCCGGGCTCGCAGGGCCCGCGAGCTCGCTGCGACCCAGCGTGGCGGGCGATTCCGGAGCTGAATGCCTCGACGGCGCTGTCAGCTCGGGTTCTTCTCGGCCACCCACTTGTCCACGAACCGGGTCCACATCGTGCAGCTCTTGAACTCGTCGGTGAGCAGGAGCTCGCGCTGGAGCGGAATCGTGGTGTGGATGCCCTCGACGATGAACTCGTCCATCGCGCACAACATGCGACGGATGGCGTGCTCGCGGTCGCGGCCCTTCACGATCAGCTTGGCGGTCAGGGAGTCGTAGAAGGGCTGAACCATCGCCTGCTCGTGGATGGCGCTGTCGACGCGGACGCCCGGCCCTCCGGGCTCGTGGTAGCCGGTGACCAGACCGGGAGACGGCAGGAAGGTCTCGGGGTGCTCGGCGTTGACGCGGATCTCGATGCTGTGACCGCTGATCTTCACGTCGTCCTGGGTGATGGGCAGCCCCTTGCCGGCGGCCAGCTGCATCTGGAGCTGGATGAGGTCGATGCCCGTGACCTCTTCGGAGACGGGGTGCTCGACCTGGATGCGCGGGTTGACCTCGAGGAAGAAGAACTCGTCGTCTTCGACCAGGAACTCGACCGTGCCGACGGTCTGGTACTTCGTGTTGCGCACCAGCTCGGCGGCGGCTTCGCGGATGTCGTGCCGCAGCTTGTCGGAGAGATTCGGGGCCGGAGCCTCTTCGATGATCTTCTGGTGGCGACGCTGCATGGAGCAGTCGCGCGTGCCGACGTGGATGCCGCCACCCAGCCCGTCACCAGCGACCTGCACCTCGACGTGCCGGGGAGACCGCAGGTAGCGCTCGATGAACACGTCGCTGTTGCCGAACGCGGCCTGGCTCTCGGTCTGGGTGACCGTGAAGACGCGCTCGAGGGTCTGGCGGTCCTCGACGACGCGCATGCCCTTCCCACCACCGCCCGCGGCTGCCTTGAGCATCACGGGGTAGCCTGCGATCTCGGCGGCTTCGATGGCTTTCTCGAGGGACGTCACAGCGCCACCCGAGCCCTTGAGCATCGGCAGGCCGGCATCTGCAGCGGCGGCCTTCGCGGAGAGCTTGTCGCCGAACATCCGCAGGTGCTCGACGCTCGGACCGATGAAGGTCTTGCCGATGGCGCGCACGGCACTGGCGAACTGGGCGTTCTCGGCCAGGAACCCGTAGCCCGGGTGCACGGCGTCGGCGCCCGTGATCTCGGCGGCGGCCAGGATGCTGGGCTGGTGGAGGTAGGACAGCGTGGCCGTGGGAGGGCCGATGCACACGGCTTCGTCGGCGAAGCGAACGTGCACGGCGTTCTCGTCGGCGGTGCTGTAGACGGCGACCGTGGGGATGCCGAGCTCGCGGCACGCGCGGATGATGCGCAGCGCGATCTCGTTCCGGTTCGCGATGAGGACCTTCTCGAACACAGGGCCCCCGTTCAGTTGGGACGAATCTTGAAGAGCGCCTGCCCGAACTGGACGGGCGTGCCGTTCTCGACGAGGACTTCGGCGATCGTGCCGGCGACCTCGGCTTCGATCTCGTTCATGAGCTTCATCGCCTCGACGATGCAGAGCACGTTGCCCTTGCCGACGGACGAGCCGACCTGGACGTACGGATCGGCGTCCGGTGCGGGTGCGGAGTAGTAGGTGCCGACCATGGGGGACTCGACGACCACCAGACCACTGTCGGCGTCCGACGCTCCGGAGTCGGCTGCCGGTGCCGGTGCGGCGGCGGACTGGGCCGCTGCAGCCGGTGCGGCGGCGGGCATCGCGGGCATGGCCTGCATCGCGGGCATCGCGGAGACCGGAGCCGGCGGCGGACCGATACGCAGCTTGATGGAGTGACTCTCGTCCTTGTACTGGAACTCGCTCACTTCGTGCTCGGCGAGCATGGAGAGCAGGGCTTGCATCCGGTCGAGGTCCATGTGGGCTCCGATGATGGGTGGAACGGGCCGTGTGTCTACCGCGAACCGGCCGGGTTTTCACCCCCGGGTGTCAGCGACGCAGGTGGCCGACCAGTCCCTGCAGGCCGAGGAGGTAGCTCTCCCCTCCGAATCCGCCGATCACACCGACCGCTTTGTCGGCCAGCAGGCTGCGGTGTCGGAACGGCTCTCGCGCGTGCACGTTCGACAGATGGACTTCGACGAACGGAAGGCGTGCGGCGAGGAACGCATCCCGTAGGGCGACCGAGGTGTGCGTGTAGGCGGCCGCGTTCACGACGACCCCTGAGATTCCCCCGTCGGACGCGGCGTGGATGCGGTCGACCAGCGCGCCTTCGGAGGCGGACTGGAAGTGCTCGAGGGTGACGTCCAGCGAACGGGCGGCGTCGTCGAGGCGGCGGGAGATGTCGGCCAGGGTCTCGACGCCGTACACATCGGGCTCACGGGTGCCCAGCCGGTCGAGGTTCGGCCCGTTCAGGACGAGAATCGTCAGCTGCATCGGGGAGTCAGCGCTTCAGCAGCGAGCGGCGCTTCTTGCGTCGCCGGCGCTTGGGAAGCCCCATGTCGGCGAGGCCGGGCAGCTCCTCGACTTCTTCGGTGTCGTCGGGCGGCGGGAGGGACGCTTCGGCCTTGCGCACGCGACGCTCGGCTTCGCGGGCGCTGTTGACGAACTGAGCCAGACCCGCGGGCTGGTTGGAGCTGCTCTGGGCGCCCTGGCCGACCATTCCGGACGGCGACTCGCCGCGTTGGGGGGCGGGTTCGACGCTGGCGGACGTGATGCCCGGCTGGGGCATCGTGAGGTCGGGGGGCACGAGCGTGGGGTCGACGAGTTCTTCGGACAGATCGACGGGCAGGTCGTCGTCTTCGCTGTTGTCGATCTGCAGCAGGCGAGCCCGGATGGCGAGGTCGTCGGGGTAGCGGAACAGGATTCGCCGGTAGATGCGCGCAGCGCGGTCGAGTCGTCCGATGGCGGCGTACTGCTCGGCTCGCTGAACCGTCAGGAAGGGGTCGTTGGCGGACCGGCCCGCATCGGGGGGCGGGGCGTCCATGCGTTCCTTGACCGACTCGAGCACGACGTCGCCCGGATGCGTGGTCAGGTAGCGGTCGACCGCAGCCCGGGCTTCGTTCATGCGACCCGAGCGCTCGAGGGCGAGGGCGTGCACGTGCATCAGCTCCATCGTGCCCTGCTGCTCGCTGCCCGCGCGCGCCCAGGACTTGAGTGCGGTCCCGTAGTCGTTGGTCTCGAGCGCAGCCCGTGCCAGCAGGGCCCAGCCCTCTTCGTCGTCGTTCGCTTCGAGGCCGAGGGTGAGGACCCGCTCGGCTTCGACCCATGCGGCACGCCGGACGAGCTCTGCGCCGACCTGCAGGTAGACGTCGTCGGTGGGATCGTCGGTGAGGAGCTCGCGCAGCAGATCGAGCTCGGGATCGGTCAGCGGCACGGGGCTCCGGGGGCAGGGGACATCCACAGACTAGCCCGTGCGGGGCCTTTCGCTCAACCGGCGGGGGTGTCGGGCGCGAGAGCGTTCAGTCTGGGTAGACATCGACCTGTGCGGTGACCTCGCCCATCCCGACCTCGAAGAAGAGGGCTTCGTCGGTGGGGAAGTGGTCGATCCACACGTAGATTCGAGCGAGACCGTCGGAGTCGGTTCGCGTGGCGCCGACGTCGTCGCCCCAGGCGAGGTAGCGGTCGCGCATGGCATCCCACACGCAGTCGCGGCAGTCGGATGCGACGACCTCGATGCCGTCTGCCGAGAGCAGCTCGATGTCGTCGGAGGAGGGGGTGAGGTCGAGGTCGATGGCCTCGAGCGGCTCGCCGGTGAGGCCTTCGTAGACCATGAGGTCGACCGGCACCATCGAGCCGACACCATCATCCGTGGCATCGAACCCATCATCCCAGTAGACGCCCACCTGGTCGGGGACCAGCAGCTGTGCGCCCTCGGGAGCGCCACCGTCGTCCACGCACGCCACCAGCATCGCTGCAGCGGTTGCGGTGAGGACGGTGCGGTTCATCGGGCCTCCGGAAGGAGTTCATCGACACGTTCGAGGGGAATGTGCACACGGCGGTGCTCACCCGCACGCGTGGCGACAGGTAGAGACAGAATATCGCGAGACGCCTTCTTGTCCACCACCATGGCGTCCCGAAGCGTCACGGGATCGAGGTCGGGCAGCCCGACGGAGACGGCGTCGGGGAGTCCGAGGCGCGCGGCGACGTCCGCCAACCGGTCGGCGAGTCCCGGCGCGCACAGCCCTTCGCGCTCGGCCCAGCGGGTCTCCACCTCCAGGCCGATCGCCACGGCCTCGCCGTGCAACACCGTGCCGTAGGTGGCGGCGCGCTCGATGGCGTGGCCCACGGTGTGGCCGGCGTTCAGCACCATCCGCAGCCCGCGCTCGCGTTCGTCCTGGGCCACCACCCGGGCCTTGGCGCGCACACCCAGGGCGATGACGTGCTGCAGCGCACCGACGTCCCCCTCGCGGAGCAGATCTGCACCCGCGTCCACCACATCCAGCAGCACGGGGTCGAGCACGGCCCCGGCCTTGAGCACCTCGGCCAGCCCGGCGATCCGCTCGCGGTCGGGGAGGGTGCCCAGGGTGTCGAGTGCCATCCAGACGGCCCGGGGCTGGTGGAACGCGCCGACCAGGTTCTTCCCGCGCGCGTGATTCACCGCGGTCTTGCCCCCGACGCTGCTGTCGATCATCGCGAGGGTGGTGGTGGGCACCTGGACGAACGGGCATCCCCGGTTGACCGTCGCGGCGGCGAACCCGGCCAGATCGCCGACGACGCCACCTCCGAGTGCGACGACGGTGGTGGAGCGCGTGATGCCCGACCCGATCAGCGCATCGACCACCGACGACCAGGACTGCAGGGTCTTGTTCGCTTCGCCGGCGGGGAACACGACCCGCTGGGCGGACCCGCACCCGAGCTCGTTCTCCAGCGCTTCGGCCCACAGATCGGCCACCGTGTCGTCGGTCACGATCCGGAGGTCGTCGGCGGGCAGGACGTCCGCGAGCAGTGCCGACAGCCCCTCGAACCCGCCCGTCAGCACGGCCCGATACGCAGCGCCGGGCACGTCGACGTGCTCGTGGCGGGGGCCGCCGAGGGGCCGAGCCGCAGAGAGCACGGCAGCGACGACCTGATCGAGAGGTCCGGTCGCTCGGACGAGAGAGCGCGCCGAGCGGTAGATCCCGACGCGGGCGTCGAACCGTTCACGGGCCCGAGCCCACACCGGACGCCCGGCGGAAGCGTGTCGGACGCGCTCCTCGGCGACGTCGAAGGGCACGTCCAGGAACACGGTGTGGAAGTGACGCTCGACGAGCAGGCGGGTGTGCGGGTCCACGAGCGCCCCACCGCCGAGCGCGAGGACGATGGGCCCCGACGTGGCGCGCTCGGTCACCAGGCTCTCGAGCTCCGCGTGCTCCAGCGCGCGGAACGCCGCCTCACCACGCGACGCGAAGATCTGGGGGATGGGGCCATGGCGCTCCGAGATCCGGGCATCCAGGTCGACGAAGGGAAAGCCGAGCGCGTCCGCGACCCGAGGGCCGACCGTGGACTTGCCCGCACCCATGAACCCTGTGAGCGCGATGCCGCCTTCGGTCCGCAATTCGTGCCTCCGGATGCTCTGTACACGCATTGACATCTCAGCACCAGGCATCTAGCGTCGCACCCAGGCGATGACGTCAGCGGCGCCGTGTGCGCCGAGCCCAGGGGGTGTGATGGACCGGCTGCAGATCCTGGAAGAACGCGTGCAGGCGTACCTGGACGAGATGGAGCTCGAAGCCGAGCAGTCCGACGAGTACCTGTACCTGTTCAAGTTCGGGTCCACCGTCGTGATGATCTCGCTGTTCGAGGAGGGCGAGGACACGTTCTGCCGCTTCGCGAGCATCATGCTCCGCGACTTCGAGCCGAGCCTCGAGCTGCTCCAGCGGATCCTGCGCCTCAACACCGAGGTGTTGTTCGGGTCGTTCCTGCTCTTCGAGGACAACACGCTGTCGTTCTCGGCCACGCTCCTCGGCAACCACCTCGACTACGACGAGTTCGACAAGACCCTGCGGTACGTCGCACAGGTCTCCGACGACTACGACGACGAGCTGCAGGCCATCGGTGGCGGCCAGCGCGCCCAGGACGTGCTCTCGAAAGAGGCCGGATCGGATGCGTCTTCAGCCGGCGGAGACGGGGACGCCTGACCGATCCCGGGCCCTCGTCGCGTTGACACCCCGTGGCCCTCTCGCTAGCATCGCCTGCCCACCGTGGAATCGAAGGATTGCCGGAAATGCCCACGAGTCCCGCCTTCGTCCTCTCAGAAGCCGTCGAGATCGAGCTGACAGAGGACACCCTCAACATCAAGCACGACGGCGATGTCGTGATCGAGCAGACGCTCGGACGGACCCTGGGGACCGTCGACGTCGGTGGGGATCTGACCATCCGCCTCGGCACGATCACCGGAACCCTCCGGGCAGGAGGGACCCTGCGTCTCGAAGGCGCGGTCGAAGCCGACACCCTGCACGGCCAGAACGTCGTGCTCGGCGAAGCCGCCGTGAAGTGCAAGGCGATCTCGGCCGACCAGGCCATCTCCATCGGCGCGGCCAACCTGAAGGTCGACGTGATCATCGCCCCCCGGATCGACCTCGATCCCCACACCAACGGGCGCGTCACCGTCATCGAGAGCCACAACGAACGCCAGGCCACCAAGATCAAGGGCGGCTTCAGCCTTGCAGACTACGGCGACATGGGCTTCGGCGAAGCCGACGAGTTCCTCGCCCAGCGCGGACTGTCGCCGCTCGGAGAGCCAGGGGAGCCGGTCGAGGCCGCACCCCGCGCCGAGAAGCCGACGAGCACGGCCTCCAACCCACCCCGGTCCACGCCGTCTCCGGCCAGCCGGGTCAAGAAGCCCGCTGCCACGCGTCCGAAGCCGGTCGCCCGGATCACGCCGGACACCAGCGACGTGGCCCTCGCACCGACCATCAACGAGGAAGAGGACGACGAGGACATCGACGATCCGCTGAGCCTGTCGCTCGACGACCTCGAGCCGCTGGTCGACGCGTCCGCGGATCAGGGCGACATGCAGGTCCGCCTCGAAGATGCGCTCGACCGCATCACCGCCTGCTACGAAGGCTCGGACGTGCCCCCCGCGGTCAAGGAGCTCCGGTCCCTCATCCGCGACGGCGACATGGATGCGCTGAAGTCCAACATCACCGAGGTGTGGAACGGGCTCCTCGGCTTCCACCAGAAGCGCGGAATCCGGCCCCATCACCAGGTCACGCACGCGTTCAACGTGATCCACTCCCTCGTGAGCTGAAACCTCTGAAGCCCTTCGGTCGCTGGAACCGCGGAGCGTTAGGAGGGGCAGATGCCCGACGAGAAGGACCACAGCAAGGAGCCCCGCGCGGCGGACTCCAGTGCACCCGAAGATCCCGTCGATGCGGGCGACCGGGAGCCCGTCGACGAGGAAGCCGTCAGCCGGTGGCGTCGACTCGCTCGTCGGTTCACCGATCGGCGCGAGCTCGCCGAAGACACCCGGGACCTGCTCGCCGCCTTCCTGTCCACCAGCGACAAGGCCAAGTCCGAGCTGGTCCGCATGACCGGCCGCGAGGTCCGGAACTACCTCGACGGTCTCCAGCTCAAGGAAGACCTGCTCGACATCGCGACGAACTACCGCCTCGAGGTCCGTGCCAGCTTCCATCTCGAGCCCATCGCAGAGGCGCTGCGTGACGAGCCTGGCGCCACCGACGAGCCCCACGCGGACTCGGACGACGCTGGACGCGAGACGAAGACCCCTCCCAACCGCACCGAAGAAGACGAGGATTGATGCCCATGTTGACCCCGCTGAGGTCGCTGATCCCGGCCGCCGCATCTGCTGTGATTCTGCTGATCCTGTCGGCCCCGGCTGGAGCGCAGCAGCCCCAGGAGCTGGACCTCGAGAAGCTGCAGCAGCAGCTCGGATTGCCCGCGGGCAGCATGTCCATGTCCTCGGACGTGGAGCGGGTCTGGGTGTCCCAGGCCGGTGGTGTGGTCAGCAAGCGGTTCGCGACCGACGAGGATGCCACGCACGTGACGTTCGACAAGGATCAGCCTCTCCGGGTGCTGTACCGGGAGGACGGCTGGGTGCGCGTTCGCGACGGGAACCGCTATGGCTGGGTTCCCGAAGAGGCCGTCACCGACACCTCGCCGAAGGTCACCGTTCCCGGGATGGTTCCCGGCATGGCACCGGACGGAGACGCGCCCATCGCACTGCCGGTGCCGGGGGCTGGCTCTGAGTAGCGTCCAGCTCGCGAACCACGATGGTCGCGCCGTACGGGTGCTCGATGGGCAGATGTACGACGTGTCCGCAGCGGTGGCAGGGCCCATCGGCCTCGACATGATGGGGCTGATCCGGGCCCTCGTGCGCGAACCCGGCGTGCGGGACGCGCTGGGGTACATCGGTCGCGCGGAGCCGATCGGTCCCGCGGACCCCTCCGTGCTCGGTCCACCGGTGCCCCGGCCGTCCAAGGTGTTCGGCATCGGTCTGAACTACCGGGCGCACGCCGAGGAGGCCGGGCTCGACATCCCCGAGCACCCGATGGTCTTCACGAAGTTCCCGTCGTGCCTCGTCGGGCCGACCGCCGATGTGGTCCTGCGGAGCGACCGGTGCGACTACGAGGGCGAGCTCGTGGTGGTGATCGGCAAGGGGGGCCGCGACATCCCGGAGTCCAGGGCCTGGTCGCACGTGCTGGGGCTGATGGTCGGTCAGGACATCTCGGACCGGCGTGTCCAGTTCCGCTCGAAGCCGCCCCAGTTCAGCCTGGGCAAGTCGTTCGACACCTTCGGGCCCACGGGCCCCGTGCTGACCCTGCTCGAGCCCGGGCGACGCGGCGTCCCAGACCCCAATACGCTGCGCCTGCACACCCACGTGAACGGCGAGCTTCGTCAGGACGACACGGCAGCCGGCATGATCTTCGGGATCCCAGCACTCGTGAGCTACCTGTCGTCCGTCGCCACCCTGGAGCCCGGCGACCTCGTGTTCACCGGCACTCCAGAGGGGATCGGGTCCATGAAGCGGGTCTACCTCCAGCCCGGAGACGTCGTGCAGACCGCGGTCACGGGGCTCGGCACCCTCACGAATCGGTGCGTCTCGCCAGACCCCTGAGTCGGATGTCCCCACGGGCAGAAAGGCGTGCGTGAATCGCCCAGGGATCGGGCATGGTGGACCATGCGCATCTACCTGCCCGTTGTTCTCCTGTTGTCCGCCGCCTGTGCTCCACCCACGACCGTACCGGGCACTCCGCCCGTGGACACGGACGTCCCCACACCCGAACCCGTGGATTGCTCCATCGCGCCGGACGTCTACGAGGTGGGGCCGCTGCTCGAGGCGCCGCGGGCGAATCGATCCATCACCATCGACGGCGAGCGGATGGTGGGCTGGGACGCGCCTTCGTTGATCGAAGCCACCAGCCCGACCGAGGCTTCGGTGTTCGTGCCGCAGATCACCGCGTACGGCGGCATGGCCTTTCTCGACGACGGCCGCTTCGTAGTGTCCGAGCATCTCGGCAACGAGAACGTCCTGATGATCCCGCCCGGGGGTGGGCAGACCGTGCTGGCGAGTGGGTTGCGGGCCTACGGGCTGATCCTGGACGCCGAGGAGCGGATCTACGCGGTGAGCGCCTACGACGCGATCTACCGGTTCACGGCAGACGACCCCACGCTGGAGACCTGGCTGGAGCTCGACCCGACGGTGCTCCCGCGCCTCGCGGACTTCTCGCCGGGAATGGAACGGTTCTACCTGGGGACACGGGACGAAGCCGGCACCATCTGGGCCGTCGATCTGGACGACGACCAGAACCCGGTCGGCGAGCCCTGGGTGTTCGCGAACACCCCCGGGTGGTTCCACGACATGCTCGTCGTCGACGCCTGCGGGAACCTGTACGTCACGGCGTTCCACGGCTCGGATGTCTACCGGATCACGCCGGACGGCGAGGTCATCGTGTTGGCGACACTGGCACCCGAGCAGCACGTACACGGTGGGGCATGGGGCGAGGGGATTGGCGCCTGGGACGATCGGACCCTGTACGTCACGCATCCCAACCTCGAGAACCGCGTGAGTGCCTGGTCGCTGGGAATCCCCGCGCGTCCTCTGGAGTAGCGTCGCGGCCCGGAAGTGACGCTTGCATTTTCCGCGCACCGTCCTAAAACACCGGCCGTGAATGGTTCGGCATCGAATCAATCGATGTTGAATCAATTGGTATCGATTCATTCGGAATCCGGAAATTTCGGGTCGAGTGAAAGAGGACAGGGCGGAACGGATGAGCTGGGTCGTGATGAAGTTCGGAGGCACCTCGGTGGCCTCGCCGTCGGGCTGGCAGTCCATCCTGGACGCCGCGACGAGTGCTCGGGACGGAGAGCACGACGTCCTGGTGGTGTGTTCGGCGCTCTCGGGGGTCTCGAACGCCCTGGAGGACCTGATCTCGGCGGCAGTCGAGCAGGAACCCATCGGGGAAGGCCTCGAAGCGCTGAGGCAGCAGCATCGGGCCCTGGCCAACGAGCTCGGCATCGAGCTGCCGCCCGAGATTCCTCAGATCCTGCGCGACCTGTCGGAGCACCTGCAGGGCATCCGCCTCCTGCGCGAAGCGAGCCCGCGCGTCCAGGCGCGCATCCTGTCGGCCGGCGAGCTGATGTCGACGCGGCTGGGTGTCGCCTGGCTGCACACGCAAGGTGTGGACGCCGTGTGGTCGGACGCGCGGGAGCTGTTGTCGGCCAGCCCCGTGAAGCGACTCGGCGGGGATGGCGCGCGCTATCTGTCGGCCACGATCGACACGCGTTCCGAGGACAACCGGGCGATCGACCTGCCAGCGGCGAGCATCGTGGTGACGCAGGGCTTCATCGCCTCCGACTCCGACGGTGAGACGGTCTTGCTCGGGCGCGGTGGATCGGACACGTCCGCGGCGTACTTCGGGGTATTGCTGGATGCCGACCGGGTGGAGATCTGGACCGATGTTCCCGGCCTGTTCACGGCGAACCCCACACGCGTCGAGAGCGCACGTCATCTCGAAGAGCTGGCCTACGACGAGGTCGCGGCGATGGCGTCTTTGGGCGCACGGGTCCTGCACCCCCGCTGCGTCGGGCCGGTGTGCGATGCGGGCGTGCCGCTGTACGTGAAGAGCACCTACCTGCCCGAGGCGCGCGGAACGGCTGTGCACGAATCGCTCGGGTCTGTCGGCGTCAAGGCCGTGACCCATCGGACGAACCTGGCCCTGATCGAGCTGTCGCGGCCGACGGCCTGGCAACCGGTGGGCTTCGTGGCCGATGTCTCCGCGTGCTTCAAGCAGCTGGGGCTGTCGATCGACCTGATGTCGACGTCCCCGAGCACGATCGCCGTCACGATCGACCCGTCGAGTGCGCCCGGAGCGAGGATCGACACGCTGTTGTCCGAGCTCGAGCGGGTGGCCGAGGTCGAGCTGACGCGTCCGGTGGCGAGCGTGAGCCTGGTCGGGACCGGGGTGCGCGAGGCCTTCCACATCTTCGGACGGGCGTTCCGGGAGCTGCACGGGGTGCCGATCCGGATGGTGTCCCAGGGGGCCGCCGACCATCACCTGACCTTCGTGGTCGACCAGGACCTCGCACACCCCCTCGTGAAGCAGCTGCACACCGCGCTGTTCGAGCGCGAGAACGTCACCGCGGGTCCCACCCTGGCGGCATTCCAGGAGCAGAGCGCATGACTTCCCTACGTGAGCCGACTCCCGCCGATGGGCGCGCCGTCCACCAGCTCGTCGTCGACACGGGGGTGCTGGACGTGAACTCGGTGTACGCCTACTGTGCGCTGTTCCGGCACTTTCCGGACACCTGTGTCGTCGCGACCGGCGCCTCCGAATCGCCCGCCTCCACCGATGGATTCGTGACCGGGCACCGCATCGTCGCCCGTCCGGACACCCTGTTCGTCTGGCAGGTCGGGGTGGCCGAAGCGGCGCGGGGGCAGGGCCTCGCCACGCGGATGCTCACGCACCTGGTGCAGTCCACGGGGGTGGACTTCATCGAGACCACGGTGACCCCCGACAACACGGCCTCCCGGACGTTGTTCCGGCGGCTGGCCGAATCGCTCGGCGCCGACTGCACGGTCGGCCCCTGCCTCACCCCCGAGCACCTCGGCGAGGGCCATGCCCCCGAGGAGCTCTTCCGAATCGGACCCTTCTCCAACAGGAGCCCCTCATGAGACCCTTCGACCGACTGGAGAGCGACGTACGTAGCTACATCCGCTCTTTTCCCGTGGTGTTCGAGCGCGCCAAGGACAGCCGGATGTACGCCGAGGACGGAACGGCCTACATCGACTTCTTCGCCGGTGCTGGAGCCCTGAACTACGGACACAACCCGTCCGATCTGCAGGCGGCCCTGGTGCAGTACATCTCCGGCGACGGGATCACCCACAGCCTCGACATGGCCACCAGTGCCAAGCGACGCTTCATGATGCGGTTCGACGAGGTGATCGTGAAGCCGCGCGACCTGACCATGAAGCTGCTGTTCCCGGGCCCGACCGGGACGAACGCGGTGGAGGCAGCGCTGAAGCTGGCCCGCAAGGCGACCGGCCGCAGCCGCATCATGTCGTTCACCAACGGCTTCCACGGCATGACCCTGGGCTCGCTCGCCCTGACCGGCAACCGGATGAAGCGGCACGGGGCTGGGATTCCCCTGGCCAACGTCGATGTGATGCCGTTCGACGGATACCACGGCGATGGCGTCGACACGCTCGAGATGATCGAGCGGATGATCACCGACACGAGCTCGGGCTTCGACGTGCCCGCGGCGTTCGTGCTCGAGCCCATCCAGGCCGAAGGAGGCGTTCACGTCGCTTCGAGGGAATGGATGGAGGGCTTGTCGCGTCTGGCCCACGAGCACGGAATCCTCCTCATCGTCGACGACATCCAGGTCGGGTGTGGGCGGACCGGCACCTTCTTCTCGTTCGAGGAGATGGACGTCCAGCCCGACATCGTGTGCCTGTCGAAGTCGCTCTCCGGCTACGGACTGCCCATGGCGATGGTGCTGCTGCGGCCCGAGCTCGACGTCTTCGCGCCCGGCGAACACAACGGCACGTTCCGAGGCCACATGCCCGCCTTCGTGACGGCCACCGCGGCGCTGGAGCGCTGGACCGACCAGACCCTCGAGCACCAGGTGAAGGAGAGCGCCGCTCACATCACCGATCGCCTGCACGCCATCGCGAAGGGGACCGACATCGAGGTCCGTGGTCGTGGGCTCATCCAGGGGTTGGCCTTCCAGGGGGAGCACGCGGGCGACCTCGCGGACGAGGTGTCGCGCGTGGCCTTCGAGCACGGACTGATCATCGAGACCGCAGGCCCGGACGGGGAAGTGGTCAAGCTGCTGCCGCCGATCGTCATCGACCGCGAGACCCTGAACGAAGGGCTCGACATCCTGGCCACGGCAGTGGATGCCGTGCTCGGCCGCCGGTCGGTCAAGCTGGTGAAGGCCGCGGCCAGCGAAAGTGCGGAGGTGTCGGCATGATCGTCCGGACACTCGAGAAGGTGCAGGAAGACCGCACCGTGCACGCGGAGACCTGGTCGAGTCGTCGGCTGCTGCTGGCGGCGGACGGCATGGGGTTCTCGATGCACGACACGGTTCTGCACCCCGGGACGACCACGAAGATGTGGTACCGAAACCACGTCGAGGCCGTGTACTGCATCTCGGGCAGAGGCGAGCTGAAGAACACCGAGACCGGCCAGGTACACCCCATCGCGGCCGGCACCATCTACGCCCTCGATCAGCACGATCAGCACGAGCTGACCGCCATCACGGAGCTCCGGATGGTCTGTGTGTTCAACCCGCCGCTCGTGGGCCCCGAGACCCATGACGAGGAGGGGGCCTACCCGCTGCTGACGCTCGAGGAGGACGGATGAACGCGCGGTCCACACCGTCGCAAGAGACGCCAGAGACCCCCGACGATCCGTACCGCTCGCGGGATCGGGCCGTGTGGGAGGCGGGAGAGCGGGTCGATCCCGTGATCCGCCCGGGTCAGCCGGGTCCGCTGAGCACCGAACAGCTCGAACAGTTCGAGCGGGACGGGTTCATCGCGCTGTCCGGCTGGTTGGACGAGGCCGAGGTCGAAGCCGCACTGGCGGACGCCGAGAGTCTGGCTCGGCAGCGCCGCGGCACCGAAGAGGTGGTGTGCGAACCCGACAGTGACGTCGTCCGCTCGGTGTTCCGGGTGCACGAAGGAGGGTCCGTGATTCCGGGACTGGCCCGAATGCAGCGCCTGGCTGGCGTCGCACGGCAGATCCTGGGCAGCGACGTCTACATCCACCAGTCCCGGGTGAACTACAAGCCGCCGCTCGACGGACGCGAGTTCTTCTGGCACTCGGACTTCGAGACCTGGCACATCGAGGACGGCATGCCCCGGATGCGGGCGGTGAGCGCGAGCATCAGCCTGAATGGGTCCAACGAGTTCAACGGTCCGCTGATGCTGATTCCGGGCTCGCATCGGACCTACGTCCGCACGGTCGGAGAGACCCCCGACGAGCACTACAAGACCTCGCTGCGACGGCAGGAGATCGGGGTTCCCAACCGCGAAGCCCTGACTCAGCTGGTCGAGGCGGGGGGCATCCAGGCCCCGAAAGGACCACCCGGGAGTGTGGTGTTCTTCGACTGCAACACCATGCACGGCTCGGTCGGCAACCTGTCGCCGTTCCCGCGCACCAACCTGTTCTTCGTCTTCAACAGCATGGAGAACCCCCTGGTGGACCCGTTCGGAGGCAAGCCCCCCCGACCCGCTCACATCGCGAACCGCGACCCGGAGCCCCTGGCCGTCGGGTCGTGATCCGGGCCGCGCTGACGGGCCTCCCCGAGGCCGGCCTCGCACTCGTCGCAGTCGGGAACATCCTGCCGATCCTGCCGCTGGTGCAGCAGTACACGAGCGAGCTGCCGTCCACCCAGGCCCGGACCTACCAGCTGCGTGCACTGTTCCAGGGCACGACCCTGGCGCTCGGCTTCCTCCTCGCCGCACCCCTGCTGCTCGACGTGCTGTCGCTTTCGATGGGGGATCTACGGGTGGCCGGGGGAGCGGTTCTGCTGGTCTACGCGACGCACGACCTGCTGTTCTCCCACGCAGAACGCAAGGAACGGGTGATCGACGGCAGCGAGCACCCCGTTCCAGCTGAGCTTCCGACGCCGGTCGCACCCCTCGGCGTCCCCATCCTGGTCGGGCCGGCGACGCTGTCGTTGCTGCTCGTCCTCGGTGAGCAGTACGGGACGATCACGGCGATGCTCGCGCTGTTCTTCACCGCGCTGGCGAATGCGGTGCTGCTCGTCCTCGCCGAGCCCATCATCCGCCTGACGGGGGAGGGGGTCTCCCAGGCGGTCGGAAAGGCGATGAGCCTGCTCCTGGCCACCCTGGGTGCCGGGATGTTGCGCGCGGGAATCGCCGGATGATCGAGCTGCTCTCCTTCGGCTTCTTCCTGCTGCTGTTCACGGGGATCGGGATTGCCTCGTCGTGGTTCAAGACGGACAGCACCGAGGACTACCTGGTGGCGGGCCGGAGCGTGAACCCGTGGCTCACGGCCCTGTCGAGCGTGGCCACCAACAACTCGGGCTTCATGTTCATCGGGCTCATCGGGTTCACCTTCCGGGATGGCCTGCACACGATCTGGATGGCGGTGGCCTGGGTGCTCGGCGACCTGCTGGTGTGGATGTTCGTGCACCGACGCGTCCGGCAGAGGTCGGGCGATCTGGACGTCGAGAGCGTGCCGTCCCTGCTCGGCCGAGATGCGGACGGAGTCGTGCAGCGTCCGATCGTGATCGCTGCGGGCATCCTCACGTTCGTGCTCCTCGGAGGCTACGCCGCTGCGCAGCTCAACGCCGGGAGCACCGCTCTGAACGCGCTGTTCGGCTGGGATCTGCGCATCGGGGCCGTGCTGGGCGCGGTGATCGTGGTGGTGTACTGTTTCTCGGGCGGCCTGCGCGCATCGATCTGGACCGACGCCGCACAGGCTGTCGTCATGCTGATCAGCATCGGGCTGCTGCTCGCGACCTCGATGTGGAAGGTGGGCGCCCCCCCGACGCTGCTCGACGAGCTCCGGGCCATCGACCCGTCGCTCGTGAAGCTGTTCCCGACCGACCTCGCGCTGGGCTTCGGGCTGTACTTCGCGGGGTTCGTGGCCGGCGGGCTCGGCGCCATCGGCCAGCCTCACATCCTCATCCGCAGCATGGCGATCGAGGATGCCCGTGCGATTCCACGGGCGCGGCGGATCTACTTCGCGTGGTTCATCCCGTTCTACGCCGCTGCGGTCCTGCTGGCGCTCTACGCTCGGGTCCAGCTCCCGGAGCTGATGGTGGCACCCGAAGGACTCACGGGTACGGCCGCAGAAGAAGCGGTGGTCGCCGCCACCGAGGGCGCTCTGCCGATCCTGTCGGTGGCGTTGTTGCCGGACGTGCTCGTGGGGTTGATGCTGGCGGGGCTGTTCAGCGCGACGATGTCGACGGCCGACAGCCAGATCCTGGCGTGCAGCGCTGCCGTCACGCAAGACGTCGCGCCGCGGTGGAACACGTCGACCCGGGCGTCGAAGGTGGCCACGCTGTCGGTGACGCTGCTCGCCCTCGGGATCGCGCTGTCCGCGAGCGAAGGGGTGTTCGCGCTCGTGCTCGGTGCGTGGTCGCTGCTCGGGGCTTCGCTGGGCCCGATTCTGTTGGCCCGCTTGACCCGGCTGCCGCTTCCGACCCCGCTGGCGCTGGCCATGATGGGATCTGGCCTGCTGACGGTGGTGGTCTGGGGCTACACCCCGTGGTCGGGCGACGTGTTCAAGCTGCTGCCGGGCCTGGCCGTGCCCTTGTCGATCTGGGCGGGCTGGCAGCTCAGCGGGGGGCGTCCTCGCCAGGCACCAGGACCGGAGCCGCATCGAGCGACTCGGCGTTCATGAGGCGGACGACTTTGTCGAGTCCGGCGAGGATGCGCTGTTGTTCGCTGTCGGACAGCAGCTGGAGGCGCTTGAGGAAGGTCTCCTGCAGCGGACCGGGGAGCTCGTCGAGACGCTCGCGACCCGCGGTTGTGAGCGACAGGCACAGCCGCCGTCGATCGACAGAACTGCGACCGCGGTCGACGAACCCCGCTTCGACGAGCCTGCTGACGACGCCGGAGACCGTGGAGTTGGAGAGGCTGACGTCTTCGGCGACCATCGCCAGCGTGACGTCTTCGCCGTCGGACTGATGGTCTTCGATGGCTCGCATGCACAGGAGCTGTGGCACGGTGAGACCGGTCTCGCGCGCCATGGTCCGGGAATGCCGGGCTACCTGGCGGACGATCTGCCGAATCGAGCGAAGTACCAGATACCCGATGTCGTCGTTGGACTCGTCCACGAGGACAGGGGAGTCGAAAGAGGCGTGAGACATTGGCCTGCTCCCTCCACCCAGATGAACCGGACGGATACCGAAACGTATCGGATCGAAAACCTGGTGGCACAATCATTCGGTCCCATACCGTCCGGAGATTCGGTCGAGTGTCTCGACGCGTTCAGGTACCCCCGGAACATGTGCTCGTTCCTCCGCGCATTTCGGGGGGCACCGTTCTCTCGACCGTCGAGGCATCTGGCGGTAACGATCGGCCACCCGCTGGCATAGACCCGAGCGAACCTCGCACCCGGGAGCGGACCATGCGGCCGACTTCTTTCGTCTTTCTCACCCTGGTCACGGCAGTCGGCACGATGGCGGGCTGTTCCACGCTGGCAAGTCCCCCGCGGGCGTCGGTCACGCCAGCGACGGTCGACCGGACCCAGGCGACGCCACTGCCCGACGACGCCGTGTTCGCCGAACCGGTCGAAGAGCTCGGTCTGGTGCGGTGGACGCGAGGTGTGGACGCGGCACTCGCTCGCGCGAAGACGAGTGGCAAGCCCGTGCTGGTGCTCTTCGACGAGGTGCCCGGGTGCTCGACCGTGAAGGGGTTCGGCAACGGCGCGCTGTCGCACCCGCTGCTGGCCGAGGCGATCGAGACGCACTTCGAGCCGGTCGTGGTCTACAACAACACCGAGGGCGACCGGGCGGTGTGCGCGGACTACGGCGAAGCCCGCTGGAACAACCCCGTGGTGCGGGTGCTGGACGCCTCCGGTTCCGACATCGCGGAGCGGTTCGCGGGCCCGTACACCGAAGCCGCCTTCGCGCGTAGCCTGGTGTCGGCGCTCGACACGGCGGGCTCGGCACCCGACTGGTTGCGGTTCGTCGCCGACGAGCTCGAGGGCACCGCGCGAGCGGACGCCGCCACCTACAGCATGGCCTGCTTCTGGTCCGGAGAAGCCCATCTGGGCGAGGCGGATGGCGTGCTGTCCACCCGAACGGGCTGGCAGGGTGGACGCGAAGTGGTGGAGGTTCGCTACGATCCGGAGCGCACGTCCGAGAAGACGCTCACCCGCCATGCGGCACAGGGAGGCGCGCGCCCGATGTCCGGGGGAACCCTGTCCCCGACGCCGAGCGACGACCGCTACCGGTTGCGGCACACGGACTGGCGGTCGGTGCCGATGACGCCGGCCCAGGCCTCCCGCGCGAACGCGATGCTCGCCGACGGCGACGATCCCTCGGCGCTGTTCTCCCCGCGTCAGCGAGCCCTTCGCGGCGGAACCCTGGGAGCGCTGGGAGGCAGTCTGGACGGGCTCCTCGCGGGGTTCACCCGCTGATCGCGGTCAGTGGATGACGACATCCACCGGCAGCAGTCGATCGAGGGTGCCCCGTTCGTAGGCGCGCGCCTCGTCCTCGTTCGACAGCAGCCAGCCTTTCAGGTCGGGGTCGATCGCGTGGACCATCAGCTCGGGGACCCAGCGGATGGCATCGCCTTCTTCGGTGGGCAGGCCGCGCTCCATGGCGTCGCTCGCCCGACGCAGCGATACGCCGTCGAAGTAGCGGACCAGGGCCCGAAACCGCCCGTGCGCACGGGGGGATGCGAAGCGCATCCGCGATCGGGCCAGCCAGGCGACGTGGTAGTGCGACGGGACGAAGGACACGCCGTCCAGGCCGAGTCGAGCGGCGGTCGCGACGAGGATCGACCCCACCTCGGCGGCGATTCCGAGCCCGGCATGGGTCTGACCCGGCAGGGGACGCCTTCGCTGCTCGGCGCGATCGAAGGGGTAGCGGGGGTCGCGCAGCTCGGTCCACTCGACGAACAGCGTGGACCACTGCTCTTCGTCCCCCACGTCGCGGAACGCGAGGCTGATCTCGACCAGCGTGTCTCTGCCGCCGCTCCAGCTGCCCAGGACCCGGAGGCGATGGGGCAGGGCGCCGGTCGAGACCTCCACGTCGACGTCCGTGAACCCCATGCGGCGCAGGCTGTCCTGCAGTCCGTACGTCTCCAGCGCCAGCTCGACACCGTGTCGGGTGTACTTCCCGAGGAAGCGGGTCTCCTGGGGGGCGGGCCCGCGGAGTGCCATCCCGAGATCGGCCTCGGTGATGGTGAAGGCGTCGGCGTCGGCGAGGGGATCGGGCATCGAGCGCGCGATGCGCCCCACGCGTCGGGCGACGGGATCGTAGCGGGGCTCGACGCTTCGACGGCTCCCGATGGCCTCTGCGAGGGTTCCGGCGTAGATCATCCAGCTCGAGCGCTGGTAGCCGCCGCCCGGAACGACCACGGTGGGGATCCCCTGCAGGCGTGCGAACACCCTCCGGTCGCGCTCGCGCAGGGCCTCGGGGCTGACGTCCAGACCGCCGAGCGCGTCTCCGGTCGCGGGGTCGCTACCGGCCAGGTAGAACGCCAATGCAGGCCGACGGCGAAATCGCAGGGCTTCGTCCACCGCGTCCAGGTACACGTCGTCGGTGGCGTCGAAGGGTACCCGGACCTCTTCGATGCCTCCGGCGGTCCAGCTGGAGTCCGCCGAGACCGACCGGATCTCGACGTCCTCGAGCAGGAAGCCCGCGAGGCCGTCGGGGGGATGCGCGTCGAAGTCGATCACCACGACCGGCCCCACGAATCCCGCGGCGCGACGGGCTCCGATGGCGACGGCGATGTCGTTCAGCCCACAGAATCCGCCGCCTCGAGCGGGCCCGGCGTGATGGAACCCGCCCATCAGCGTGGCTGCGACCCCGTCGTTGCGGAGAACCCAGGCGGATGCCTCCACCGCCGCGCCGACGCCTCTGCGCCAGAGCTCCAGCATGCTGTCGACCGGGACCGGGCCGTCGTGACCGAGGATCCGGGCGATGGTGTCGGGGTCGTCCAGCTCGGTGAGCCAGTCGTCGTCGTGCACGCGTCGCAGGTCGTAGGCGCGAGCCTCGGGGGCCCGCATCACGTCGTCCCGGGCGACCAGGCGATGATCGAGGAGCCAGGTGAGGACGTGTGCAGCGCGCTGGGCGTCCATCTGACCGCCCCCACGGGTCCGCAGCATGTTCGTGGCGAACGGGAGGCGGAACGACCGGTGGTACCAGACCGCGAGGCGCCGCCTGCGACCCAGCCAACGGAGGACCTGGCGTGCACCGTGGCGGACGGCACGAGGGCTACGCAGCACGTCAGCGCTGCAGGTCGGCGAGGAACTGGTCGTGCACGTCCGGGGTCGGATCCCCGGCATCCCGGCGCCGGGTGTACGACCCGTCCTCCTTCAGCTCGCGGGTCCGCCCGCGGTCCGAGAGGTAGCGCTCCAGCAGCACGTTGCGCAGCCAGGTCCGGATCTCGGGGTCCTCGATGGGCGCCAGGACCTCGACGCGGCGTTCGAGGTTGCGATCCATCAGGTCGGCACTGCCGATGAAACACTCCGGGTTGCCGTCGTTGTCGAACCAGTACACGCGGGAGTGCTCGAGGAACCGGCCCACGACGCTGCGCACCCGGATGTTCTCGGAGAGCCCCTCGCGACCGGGTCGCAAGCAGCTGATCCCCCGCACCAGCAGGTCGATCTCGACGCCGGCGCTGCTGGCGTCGTACAGGGCGTCGATGATCTCGCGGTCGACCACGGCGTTGCACTTGCAGATGATGCGGGCGGGCCGGCCGTTGCGCGCGTGCTCGGCCTCTCGTCGGATGCGACCGATGAGCCCGGGCTTCATGAAGTGGGGAGCCACGAGCAGCTTCCGGTACTGGTCGGGCAGCGCGAAGCCGGTCAGGTGGTTGAACAGGTCCCCGACGTCGGCGGTGAGGTCCGGATCCGCCGTGAGCAGGCCCAGATCCGTGTACACCCGCGCGGTGATGGTGTTGTAGTTGCCGGTGCCGATGTGGGCGTACCGGATGAGCTCGCCGGCGTCGTTGCGACGGATGATCATGGCGATCTTGGCGTGGGTCTTGAGCCGGGGGACGCCGTAGATCACGTGCACCCCGGCGGTCTCCAGCCGCTGGGCCCACACGATGTTGTTCTCCTCGTCGAACCTGGCCTTCAGCTCGACGACGGCGGCCACCTGCTTGCCGTTCTCGACGGCCTCCTGGAGCGCTGCGATGATCGGCGAGTCGGTGTTGGTGCGGTAGAGCGTCTGCTTGATCGCCACCACTGCGGGATCCCGCGCGGCCGCCCGGATGAACTCGACCAGCGGCGCCATGGAGTCGAAGGGGTGGTGGAGCAGGACGTCCTTGTGGCGCAGGGTGGTGAAGGGGTCGCTGTCGGCGAGGATCGGTGGCACCTGGGGGACGAACCCCGGGAACTTCAGCGACGGCAGGTCGATCCGCAACAGCTCCGAGAGCCGCTCGACGCCCATGAGCCCGCCCACCTCGTAGACCTGGTCCGCCGACAGTCCGAGACCGGAACGCAGTGCGTCCTGCACGGTGTCGGGCATTCCGGACTCCACCTCGAGGCGGACGGCCTGACCGAAGCGTCGCTTGCGCAGCTCCTGCTGGAGCATGGTGAGCAGATCGTCCGCTTCGTCTTCGGCGATCTCGACGTCGGCATCCCGCGTGACCCGGAACACCCACGGCTCCTCGACCTTCATGCCGGGGAACATCGTGTGGATGTTGGCGGCCATGAGCTCTTCGAGGGGCAGGACGCGCTCGGGAGTCTGCAGGTCCCACGAGCCGGACAGGGGCACGAACGCGGGGAGGTTGTTGAGCGGCACCTTCACGCGGGCGAGGCGGATCTCCCCGGTCGGCGACTCCACGCGCATGGCGAGGTTGAGCGAGAGGTTGCTGATGAAGGGGAAGGGGTGCGTGCTGCCCACCGCGAGCGGGGTGAGGATGGGGTAGACGCGGTCCTGGTACCAGGCGTCCCAGCGCTTGCGTTCGGACTTCTTGAGCGCCTCGTAGTGCACGACTTCGACGCCGTGCTGCTCCAGGGCCGGAAGCACGTCTTCGCCGAGCACCGACTGGGCACGGGCGAGCATCGGCTCGAGCCGCGACCGGATGCGCTGGAGCTGGCCGCGTGCCGAGAGGCCGTCCAGCGAGAGCACGTCGATTCCGGCGTCGACCTGCTGGAGCAACCCGCTGACGCGGACCATGAAGAACTCGTCGAGGTTGGTCTGGAAGATCGTCAGGAACCGCAGCCGCTCGAGCAGCGGATTGGCGGGGTCGGTCGCCTCCTCGAGCACCCGCTCGTTGAACGCCAGCCAGCTGACCTCGCGGTTGATGTAGCGCCCTGCAGCATCGTCGGGTTCGGGGGATGCGCTGCGCTTGCGGCGCGCCTTGTCTCGCTTGTCGCGCTTGTCGCGCTTGTCGGGTGGCGTCATGGGGCGATCTTGGGAGGGTTGGAGCGCAGCGTCAAGGGACGCCCCCTCCGTTTCGGGGTGGAGTTGTTAGTGGGCGCCGTCTCGGAAGGGAGCGACTGTGAAGCTGCTGGTCACGAACGACGATGGGGTCGATGCACCGGGAATCCTGGCGCTCGCCAGCGCGCTGCAGGCGGTGGGCGAGGTGACGGTGGTCGCACCGGAGCGGGAACAGTCCGCGAAGAGCCACGCGTTCACGCTGCACAAGCCCTTGCGGGTCACCCGACACGAAGACGGGCGGATCGCGTTGTCCGGCACGCCGGCCGACTGCGCGTACTCGGGCATCCACGGTCTGGCCCCCAAGCCGGACTTCGTGGTGAGCGGGATCAATCGCGGCGCGAACCTGGGATCGGACGTCCACTACTCGGGAACCTGCGCGGCTGCCCGCGAGGCCGTGCTCCAGGGCGTGCCGGCCATCGCCGTGTCGCTGTACATCCGCGGGGGGCAGACCTCCCGACACTGGGACGTCGCGGCCGCACTCGCCGCGGACCTGGTACAGAAGTGCGTCGCGAACGCGCTTCCGCCAGGCGTGTTCCTGAACCTGAACGTCCCGAACGTCTCCGAGGACGAGCTGAAGGGTGTCAAGGTGACGCCGCTGGGCCACCGCAAGTACGCCGCGAGGGTGGAGCCCCGTACGGATCCCCGTGGGCACGAGTACATCTGGCTCGGCGGAAAACCGATTCGCGAGCCCGCCGAAGATGCGCCCGACGATGGCGATGTCGTGTACGCCCGCGACGGCTGGGCGACCATCACGCCGATGCGCGTCGACCCCACCGAATCGGAGCTACTGGAGGTGCTGCGTGGCTGGTCCTGAGTCCGCGGACGTCGTCGAAGCCGTCGTCGACCCCGAGATCGAGCGTCCCCCGGCGTCCGAGTCCCTGGCCGGCCTGGCTGCACGGGGAGGGATGGGCGGCGTGTTCATGGGTCTCGCGAACCTCGTGCCCGGAATCTCGGGGGGCACCATGCTCCTCGCTGCGGGCGTCTACCCGGACTTCATCGGCGCCATCGCCGAGCTCACCCGGCTGAAGTTCCGACTGCGGTCGTTCGTCGTGCTCGGAGCAGTGGGGATCGCGGCGATGGTCTCGATCCTCCTGGGTGCCGGCACCATCAAGGATCTGGTGCTCGACCATAGGTGGGTCATGTACTCGCTGTTCATCGGCCTGACGCTGGGCGGAGTGCCCGTGGTGTGGCAGCTGGTGGGCAAGCCCGATGCCCGGGTCTGGGCGGGCGCTGTCGCGGGATTCGCGGGCATGTCCGCCCTCGCTGTCGCTCAGTTCATGCGGTTGGGGGCCGATGGCGGAGGGGACGGGAACCTGATTCTGCTGTTCATCGGGGGGATCGCAGGTGCATCGGCGATGATCCTCCCAGGCGTCAGCGGGGGCTACCTGCTGCTGGTCCTCGGGCTGTACGTGCCGATCCTCTCGGGGATCGACGCGCTCAAGGAGGCCCTGAAGGCCGGAGACGTGGGTGCCATGATGGATCCCGTGCTGGGCGTCGTCGTGCCCGTGGGGATCGGGGTGGTGGTGGGCGTCGCGGCCGTCTCCAACGCCATCAAGTGGCTGCTGGATCGCTACGAGCGCGTGACGCTGGGCGTTCTGCTCGGTCTGCTCGTGGGTGCGGTCATCGGTCTGTGGCCGTTCCAGGTGGGCGTGCAGCCGGAGATCGGCGAGATCGTGAAGGGCCGGCCAGTCACGGCCGAGCGCCTCGAAGAGCTGGATCCAGAGGACTACCCGGTGCAGGTCTTCACGCCATCGGCTACGCAGGTTGCCGGTTCGCTCGGGCTCATCGTGGTCGGGCTGACCATCACGGGCGCGGTGGCCTGGCTGGGTCGACGCAAGGAGGACGACGATGGCTGAGACGGATGGAACGCTCCCGCAGGATGTTGCGGCAAAGCTCCGCGATATCCCCGATTTTCCGAAGCCGGGCATCCTGTTCAAGGACATCACGCCGGTGTTGCTGGACGCGAAGCTGTTCGATCGGGTGATCGAGTGGTTCGTGCCGCTGTGTGCGGATGTCGACAAGATCGTGGCGATCGAGTCGCGCGGCTTCTTCCTGGGCGGGCCACTGGTGACGCGCACGGGGGCGGGGCTGGTGCTGGCGCGCAAGAAGGGCAAGCTGCCCTACGAGACGGTCAGCGAGGACTTCGATCTGGAGTACGGCACGGCGACGCTCGAGCTCCACACGGACTCGGTGCTGCCTGGCGAGAAGGTGCTGATCGTCGACGATCTGCTGGCTACGGGCGGAACCGCCCGCGCCACTGTCGATCTGGTCCGCCGACTGGGCGGTGCGGTGGCCGGGGTCGCGGTCGTGACCGAGCTCGCGTTCCTGGACGGGCGCAAGAAGTTCGACTGCCCGGTCCACTCGCTGCTCGAGATCTGACCGCTCGGGTCTACTCCCGAAGCGTCGCGACAACCCGATCCACCTCCCGGTCGAGGTCGTCGAGGGTGCCGTCGTTGCGGATCACGAAGTCCGCCAGCGCCTCTTTTTCGGCAAGCGGGAGCTGGGTCGCGATCAGGCTGCGCGCCCGCTCTTTGGTCATGTCGTCGCGAGCCATCAACCTGGCCAGCTGGGTTTCCTCGCTGCAGGACACCACCACGAGCGCGTCGTACATCCGGTAGCTGCCGGTCTCGACCATGAGTGCCGCGTCGACCACCGCGAGCTCGGCGCCGGCCTCTGCGTGTGCGCGCAGCTGGCGGGTCATGGCCTCGAAGATCCGCGGATGGGTGATGCCCTCGAGCTGCTTGCGAGCGCCGGGGTCGTCGATGATCCGCTGCCGCATCGCCGCGCGGTCGAGCGCGCCATCGGCATCGAGCACGCCGGGCCCGAACGCATCCACGATCGCGGCCAGCCCCGGTGTGCCGGGCTCGACGACCTGTCGCGCCACGACATCGGCGTCTACGACGGGGATTCCGTGGTCGACCAGGCGACGGCTGACGCTGGACTTCCCCGTCGCGATGCCTCCGGTCAGCCCGATGGTCTTCATCCCTCGGCTTCCTTGAACTTCTCGATGTAGCGAAACACCGTGCGCGCATCGATGCCCAGATCCCGGGCGGTCTGCGCTTTGTTCCAGTTGTTCATGTCGAGCACCTTGCGGATGTAGTCGACCTTGAACTGCTCCTCGGCATCCGAGAGGGTCTGCACCTCGCGCTTCTGCGAGCCGTCGAGCCCGAGATCGTCGGGGTTGAGAAGGGTCCGATCGCTCATGATCACGGCCTTCTTGATGCGGCTCTCGAGCTCGCGGACGTTGCCCGGCCAGAAGTAGCCCTTCATCGCGACCAACGCCTGATTGGTGAAGCCCGAGGCCTTGGCCTGGTACTGCTCGCGGTAGGCGTTGAGGAAGTACTGGGCGAGCACCTGGATGTCGTCGCCGCGATCGCGCAGCGGGGGCAGATCGACCACGATCTCGTTCAGGCGGTAGAGCAGGTCTTCACGGAAGTCTCCGGCCTTGATGAGCTCGTCGAGGTCCTTGTTGGTGGCGGCGATCACCCGGATGTCGACGGGACGGGGAGCCAGGTCGCCGACCCGCTCGATCACGCGTTCCTGCAGCACCCGCAGCAGCTTGACCTGCAGGTTCATGGGCATCTCGCCGATCTCGTCGAGGAAGAGGGTTCCGCCACTGGCGGCTTCGACCTTGCCCACCTTGTCGGTGACGGCGCCGGTGAACGCCCCCTTCTTGTGTCCGAACAGCTCGCTCTCGAGCAGATTCTCGGGGATGGCGCCGCAGTTGATGGGGATGAACGGCCCGTCGTTGCGGTCGGACAGCTTGTGGGCCTCGCGCGCGACGAGCTCTTTGCCGGTGCCGGTCTCTCCGAGAACCAGCAGGCCGAGGTCGGTGGGGGCCACCCTGCGGAGCACCTTGAACACGGCCTTCATCGGGGGGCTGGTCCCGATCATCTCGCCCTGGCTGGCGGCTTCGAGCCGGCTCCTGAGATTCTTGTTGTCGAGCTTGAGCTGGTTGAGGGCGAGGGCGTGGAACACCATGATGGACGACTGGGCGGCGTAGATCTTGAGCAGGGCCAGATCGCGCTCGGTGAACAGGTCGGTGACGCTGTCGTTGCCGAGGTAGATCACCCCGAGCAGGTCGCGCTTGTAGATCATCGGGACGCACATCACGCTGGACAGGCGGAGATCGACCACGGACTTGGCGCGACCGAACCGGTGATCCTTGACTGCATCGCTGACGATGACCGGCTTCAGGTGCTTGACCACCTGGTCGATGATCGAGTCCGAGACCTTGGTGATGTCGAGGGTCTCGTCTTCGACGTTGTGGGACGCGGCCAGGTGCCGATCGCCGTCCCGGAGAACGATCACGAACCCCTTCTCGGCCCGCGTGAGATGGACCAGGTTCTCGAGCAGCGTGGTGAACAGTCGCTTCGGCGAGGTGTCCCGCAACATCTCGGCAGACAGGCCGACGAGGCTCTCGAGGAGGTCGAGGGGCAGGGTCTGGGGCTCGGGTTCTTCGACGGTGGGCTCGCCCTCGTTGTAGACCAGCTCGAACACCCCGACGAGGATCCGGTCGCCGGGCTTCAGGGTGGCGCTCCGGGTGCGCTTGCCGTTGACGTACAGCTCGCCCGACCGGTCGGACAGGGAGACGGTGTGCGCCTTGCCCTTCTTCACGAAGGTGGCGTGGCTGCTGGACACCATCGCGTCTTCGAGGACGAGGTCGTTCCCCTTGGCGCGTCCACACGTGGTGAGCGGCTTGCGGAGCGCGAATGCGGACGTGTCTTTGCGGATGGTGTGCGTGCACTCGAGCCAGGCCATGATCGGTCTCCCGCGGGCATCTAACCACGCACGCGCCGGACCTGCCGAAGCCTGTCGATCAGAAGCTGCCCGCGACCCAGATGCCTGTGGGGCCGACGAACACATGGGCCGAGAACGCCGGCCTGGAAGGGGGATTCGCGGGGAGCCCGCCTGAGGAGCCCGTGCGCCGGACCCGCACGGTGGTGTTCGGTGCGATCCGCGGGTGGTCGCGGCCCCAGCTGATGGCCGAGTCGAGCACGCTCAGCATCCAGACGCCGTAGGCGAGGGTGGTGGCGGGCCACTGCACGCCGTAGCGCAGCAGGGGAACGCGCTGCTGGACCTCGTCGGCCGACCAGTTGAACGGGTGGTCTTCGCCTGGGGGCCGATTGACGCGCCTGGTGAGGATGTAGGTGCCGATGGAGGTGGCGGCGAGGGCCACCTGGCTGCTGCCGTACAGGATTCCCCGGCCGGTCCGACCGGTGGCGAGCTGGGGAATGCCGAGGGGTGCGTAGCCCCAGACGGGCATGGGGGGCACCCGCTGTGGCTGGAGCTGCGGGACGGGGTCGGGGACGGGGTCGGGACGGAGCGCGATCTCGGCTTCGACCTGCTCGCGGACCAGCGCGAAGAAGGCCCGGACGTCCTCGGTGTGGTGGTACGGGCTGATCACGTGGTCGGGGGCGTCGAGCAGCACGGCCCGGAACGCCTGGCGAGCGGCGCTCTGCTCGCCCGAGATGTACCGGAGGTCTCCGAGGTACACGAGCGCTTCGCGTGCGATCGCGGACGGCGGCTCCTCTCCGGCCTCCAACCGCTCCGACAGGCTCTCGAGGATGGCGCGTGCCCGCGCGTTGTCGCCGGCGTTGATGGCGAGCTTCGCGGCGGCGAGCTGATCGTGGAACGCGGCAGTGGGGTCCGCGGCGGATTCCTCCTCAGGGGCTTCGCCTGGAACCAGCGCGGGTTCCCCGGGCGCATCCTGGGCGGAGGCAGGGCTCGACACGCCCATCAGGCCCACCATCAGAGCGGTCATCCACATCGCGAGACCGGTAATCGACGGAGTCCGTGTTCGGCAAACAGGACCGGGCTTTCGGGGAGTCCGCCGAGGAAGCTCGGGATCCTGCGATCGGCACGGTGCGGTCCCTGTGAAACCGCACGCAGAATCCCGCTTCAGTTCGATTTCAGAGGTGAAGGTTGGTACCGCAAGGGTTAACTGCCAACCGATTCAACCATTTGACGGCGGATTGCCGTCCCGATGCGGGAGATTGCAGGAATGGGACTCGAGAACGAACCGTGGTGGCAGGACCTTCTCGCACAGAAGGACGCCAAGTCGCTCCGTGAGCTGGCCACCGAGTTCGGCACCACGCCGGGCGCCATCTCCCTCGCTCTGAAGAAGACCAACACATCGCGGGTCCCCCAGGGCGATTCGCTTCCTCCCGAGGTCGGCGAGCCTCGCCCGGGCTCGAAGGACAGCAAGATCGAGCCGTTCCGCGAGATGCTGGGCGATGTGCCGGACAGCGAGGTCGCGAAGAAAGCGGGCGTCAGCGTCCGCACCATCGCCTCGTTCCGTTCGCGCAATCAGATCGCCGGGTACAAGGGTCGCTCTGCTCCGAAGAAGCAGCGCAAGCGGCGCAAGTCCAAGATCGATCCGTTCGCGGAGCTGGTCGGCAAGGTGCCGGATCGCGTCGTCGCCGAGAAGGCCGGCGTCACACTGAACGCTGTGCGCAACTACCGCGCATCCCGCGGAATCCCGTCGTCGCGGCAGCGCGCGAAAGAGATGCGCGAGGCAGCCGCCGCGCAGACCGCTCAGGCCGGCCAGCCCGTGCCGGCCGCCACCGACGCTCAGCGCTCCGCTGCCGTGGGTTCGGGTGGATACGCCTGGAAGGTGCGGTTTGCAGCCGGTATCGAGGGCGTGGTCACCGCAAGCAACGCGGTCGACGCCGCACGTGCTGCGATGTCGTCGGGCAACGGCGACGTCACCGGCCTGGACCGGCTGGGCTCGCTGCTCTGACGACGTTCGCTGCGGTGCAACCCTGCAGATCTACTGCGGGAACTGCACGCGAACTTCGAATTCCCCGTCCGAGTTGGTCAAGCCGGTCGCCCAGACGCGGCCGGTGGCATCTCGAAGCTCGACGAGTGCGAGGTTCTCGGGGTCGCCCTCGAAGCTGACCCGGCCGTTCAGGACTCTTCCCTGCTCGAAGACGGTGACGGTCTCCGGAACATCGGGGTCTGTTTCCACCCGGGTGAGTGCCAGATCGTCGCGGTGACCCGGCGGAGACACGAAGCAGGTGAGGGGGCCGTCTCCGGCCTGGATCTCGTAGGCTCCGAAGGGGTCGGTGAACCCGCTCCAGCTGCGATTGCTGAACCCGATTTCGGTACAGCGGACCGTTGCGTCGGGCACGCCATTGCCGGATGGATCGACGGCGAACCCGCTTCGGGAGACGAGTGGACGGAGCTCGACATCGCCCAGGGTGGTGGTGCTGTCGATCTGGATGTCGGTGACGCGCCGGCTGGACCGCGCATCGCCCACCTGTGCCAGCAGCTCGAGGGTGTAGGTGCCGGGCACGGCCTGGGTGACGATGTTGCCCTGGGTGTCGGCGACGCCCGTGATCTCGACGCGCGCCTCGCTGCCGTAGCCCTCGAGCGACGTGGCTCGCAGTCGCCAGGGGGTCAGGGGGAGCCCGTCACCGGACGCGTCGACGGCCCGGGCCTGCAGCGTGTTGAGGTCGCGCGGGGTGTAGTCGAAGTCCTGACGGACCCCGAGCTCGGCGATGGTGACCGAGCGCGACAGGGTGGGATCGAAGCCGTCTCCACGCCCCGAGGTGCGAATCGTGTAGGTGTCGGGCGAGACCCGCACCTCGTACCACCCGTCTTCATCCGTGTGGGCGACCGCGCTCGCGATCCCGCTCGTGGACACCGCGACGACTTCGGCATCCGCGATGGGCTCGCCGTTCTCGAGCACCCGCCCCCAGGCCGGCACGCCCTGGTCGAGCTCGATCTCGACGATCTCCGGCAGATCGAAGGTGTCGAGGGTGATCGTGGTGAGCGGGATCTGAGGGTCTTCGGGTGCGATCGTCACCCGGTACTCCTCCGGGACGAGCGACACGTCGAACACTCCGTCCAGATCGGAGGACGTGCGGACACTCGACGCGACCAGAGGAGAGCGGAACGACAGCCGCGCGGGCACCGAAGTCGCGGCGAATGGAAGGTCTGCGCGGTCGTTCTCGGGGGTGATGTCCGAGCCGACGACCACACCGCCCGTGAGAAATGGACGCAACAGCTCGACTTCCGCGAGCTCGTCGAAGTCGGGGTCGGGGAGCGAGGCCTGCACCGCCCGGACCTCGCCGTCGTCGGTGGTCTGGCGACCCGGCGTGACCACGAGAGTGAGCAGGTCGCCGTTCACGTCGGTCTCGACGGGCACCGCGGGTTGATCGCGGGCCTCCGCGGCGTTCAGGCTGTTCTCGGAACATCCGGCCAGTGCGACGAGCACGGCGGTTGCGATGGGAAGGAGTCGGGTCATGGAACCACCACCATCCACGAAAAGCTCGTGGTCTGCGGGTCGGCGGGTGCGTCGTCCACGATGGTGAGCAGGATCTCCTGGCCGTCGAGGTTCTCGTCGTAGGTGACGAGGATGCGGCTGGACCACAGATCGCCCTCTTCGGACGTCTCCTCGTCGTACTCGGTGAACGTCGGCGGGTCCCAGAAGAACTGGAGGTTGTCGCCGTCCGGATCGGATGCCACCACCCGGAGGATCTCGGTGGAGTTCCTCAGGACGAACACATCGTCGGTCTCGGGTGGGGTGATGATCATGGGCGGACTGTTCTCCACGGGCTCCCACGTGGGTTCGATGTAGAAGCACCCGTGCCCGAGAACGATGCAAGCGACGTGCCATGGAGCGACCCTGCATCGCTGAAGCCGGGCCTGGAGCCCAGCGAGCACCGAATGCCCGCGAGTCCGCAGCCCGCGTTCATCGCCGGATCGCGACATGGACGTCATGGCTGCAGCACCTGGTCCGGGATGACGACGCTCGACCACACGTGGTCCCAGGCAGGCTTGTCGGGGCACGCCAGCTGGACGGCGTGGCCGTGCTGCTGGGGACGGGGAACCGACAATTCCCGGCCGAGCTGACCCAGGGTGCCGACCTGTACGCCGTCGAGCGTGACCGCACAGGCATCGGGGAACACACTGGCGAACCGGACCGTGGCGGGACGGGCTTCGAGCTGGACGATGCGCTCGACCGACTCACCGGGTGCGACCTCGACGCGCAGCTCGAAGGGTTTGACGACATCGCTGCGGATCTCGAGCACGTGGGCGCCGGGCTCCAGCTCCAGAGAGGATCGGGTGCTGCCCAGTCTGCGGTCGCCCTGGTAGATGTCGGCGGCCATGTTGGACACGACCCGCAGCGTGGCGGGCTTGTTGGGCACGACCTGCAAGGTGGGCTGGAGATCGATGCGGGTGGGCATGGGCCTGGGTGCCGGGACCGGCGCTGCGACGGGCTCGGGGACCGGGGCAGGGTCGGGTCGCGGCTGTGGGTCGGGAACCACGGGCTCCGGTGTGCCTTCGGGTTCCGGCGGCGCCACGATGCGGTCGGCACCCGGGACCGTGGGGTCGGGGTCTCTTTCGAGGTCGGTCGGATCCGAGCCCGGCGGGACGGGGGCCTCGGGCGGACGCTCTGCGGGTTCGACGGTGGGGGCGGGGTCGTTGGCGAGGTCGGTCGTGTTCGCCGGATCGGGTTGGACCGCTACGTCGGGGTCGCTGGGGTCGCCGGAGATGGCGAGCGGGCCCGCGAACCAGGTGGCGAGGGCGCCTGCGACGAGGACGACAGCCGCGAGACCCAGGCCGAACGTGACGGGACGACGGCGGGACTCGGGCTCGTGGTGCAGACTGGCGACGAGCTCCAGGACCTCTTCGTTGTCCTCGTCCATGGCGAGCAGGCGGTTGAACAGACGCAGCGCGGACAGCGCGTCGCCGGCCTCCAGGCTCTCTTTCCCGCGTGCCAGGACGGTGCGCTGGACGTGGGTGTCGAGCCGCTCGGTGTACGTGTCGGGGTCTGCGAGGAAGGCATCGACCGTCCACTCGCGGTCGTCGGGCCGGATCGAGGCGTCGTCGAGCACGGTGATCAGCGACTCGGCGACCTCGGCGGCGGTGTTGAACCGGCCTTCGGGGCTGGTGGCCATCAGTCGCTCGATCACGTCGGCCAGGGTGGGCGCGATGTCGGGTGCGAGCTCGGCGACATTGGGGCGGTTGCCCTCGATCACGTTCTTCAGGATGAGGCTCGGATTGCTGCCGGTGAACGGAAGCTCGCCCGTGACGAGGTAGAACAGCATCGTGCCGAGGGAGAACAGGTCCGATCGCGTGTCGAGCGGCGCTTCGACGGCCTGCTCGGGGCTCATGAACGCCGGGCTGCCCACGAGTGCGCCGGTGAGCGTGACCTGACTCTCGTCCAGGAAGCGCGCGATGCCGAAGTCCATCAACTTCACCGTGCCGTCGGCCCGGATCATCACGTTGTCGGGCTTCATGTCGCGGTGCAGGATGCCGCTCTCGTGGGCGTACCCGAGTGCGTGGCACAGCTTGATCCCGATGTGCGCCACCACCTCGGAGGGCAGGCGCGCCTGTTCCTCGACCAGGGTGGTCAGGGTCTGACCCTCGACGAACTCGGTGATGATGTAGCAGTCGCCCGAGTCGATCCCCGAGTAGTCGAAGATCTCGAGGATGTTCTCGTGGCGGAGGTGCTCGATCGCCCGGGCCTCCCGTGCGAATCGCTTGCGATTGCGCGTGGAGGACGACAGGTGAGGGTGCAGTACCTTGATGGCGACGTCGCGGTCCAGTGTCGTGTGGCGGCCGCGATAGACGGTCGCCATGCCGCCTTCGCCCACCTTCTGCAGGACCTCGTACTTGTCGACGGTCGAGCCGATCACGCGCTGGAACCCTTCCTCGTGGGCGGGATTCTAACCGCGGAAGCCGCGATCGCCCCGGCTACAGCTGGCTGTGGTCGCCGAAAGGCCCGGCGAGCCCCCGATCGCGAAGGACGTTCAGGATGGTGGCGGCGGTCTCTTCGACGGCTTTGTTGGTGACGTCGATGATCGGCCATTCGGGGTGCGCCCGGAACAGGTCGCTGGCGTACTCGAGCTCGGCCAGGATGTAGTCGGGGTCGTCGTAGTTGCTCGCTGTTCCGACGCCCATGGCGCGCAGCCGACTGCGCCGGATGCTCTGCAGCGGTTCGGGGCCGATGGTGAGCGCGAACACCCGATGGGGGTCGACCTCGAACAGCTGAGGCGGAGGCGGGTGGTCGAGCACGATCGGCACGTTGCCCACCTTGAATCCCTTGTGCGCGAGGTAGGTGGACAGGGGGGTCTTGCTGGTGCGCGACACGCCGACCAGGATCACGTCTGCGTCGCGGAGCATGCGGGGTTCTTTGCCGTCGTCGGCCTTGACCGTGAACTCGACGGCCTCGATGCGCTTGAAGTAGCGCTCGTCGGCCTGGTGCATGAGGCCCGGAACCCTGAGCGGCTGCGCTTCGAGGTAGCTCTCGAGCTCGCCGAGGAGCTGCCCGATGAGATCGAGGTGTCGGACGGCCAGATCGCGGGAGTACCGCTCTGCGAGCTCGCGCATGTCGGGCTGGACGAGGGTGGTGATCACGAACGCCTGGCGCCGGGCGGCGATCCGGAACAGGCCGAGCAAGGTGTCTGCGGTGTCGACCCCGGCGTAGGTGCGGACGTGCACCAGGTGGCCCTGGAACTGACGGAGACCCGCGCGCACGACCTTCTCGGCCGTCTCTCCCGTGCCGTCGGACACCACGATGATCGGCTGGGGCATCCGCACAGGCGACGATCCTGGGGACGAACCTGGCTCCGGCGTGGGGTCTTCTTCGCTCAACTGGCTGTCCGGACGGCTCGGTGGAGGCCCAGCACGATCCCGACGTCGCCCGCGACCTCGAGCCGGCCCGAGAGGAATCCCTGGCGCGGATCGAGGGCGCCGCGGATCAAGGCGTCGAAGTCGGCCGCGGTGCAGCGGACGAGGCAGTCCGGCGGAGGGTGGGGGTGATCGACGAGCACCACGCGATGGTGCCGACGCATGAGGCACCACGTACCGCCACCGGCCCCGGTGAGGTGGAAGCGGACGATGGACCCATCCGGGATCGCGGAACCCACCGCCGCGCGATGCGCAGCATCCTCGAAGAATCGGTCGAATTGTGGGTTCGCTGCGTGCACGCGTGATCCCAGTGCGGTTCTCCAAGCATAGCCGCTCCTGCCCGTCCCCACATCCCTGCACTGCGATAGGGGGCGACATGTCTCCCGGTGGCGATCCCATGGCGACGGGCTTCCACTTCGGTCTACCCGAGGTCGAGATGGTCCTCCTCGCCACCGCGATCATCTCGGCGATCGCGGCGATCCGATACCGCCATCGCGATCCCCGATCTCCGGTCGCCAGCACGACGACCCCTCGCATCGAGACGTCCCTCGTCGCCCCACGGGGCATGGGCGAGGACATGCGGGAAGACATGCGGGAATCGTCGCAGTAAGGTGCTGTCCTTCATTGGGCATTCAGGTCGACGCCTGGGTGCCGAACACACTGAAAACGAGAGGAACACGTCCATGGCCTTCGACGACCCCAGTGACGACGACTCCGCGGACCTGCCGAGCACGATGCGAATCCCGGTGCTCGCCATCCGCAACACCGTGATCTTCCCGGTGCTCGCGTTCCCCATCAACGTCGGGCGCGAGAAGTCGGTCAAGGCCGTCGAGCAGGCTCTCGGCACCGAAGAGAAGTACCTCGGGATCTTCGCCCAGCGCGACCCCAAGACCGAGGACCCCACGCCGGACGACCTGTTTCCCGTGGGCACGGTGGTCAAGATCCTCAAGATGGTGAAGGTGCCGGGCAACAAGCTCAACGTCATCATCCAGGGGCTGTCCCGCGCGCGGGTCAAGGATTGGGACGGTGAGAGCGCGTTCCTCGAAGCCGAGCTCGAGACCTTCCCCGTCCAGGAGGCTCCTCCGGAGGCCGAGGCGCTGATGAGCCCGCTCCGCGAGCTGTCCCAGAAGATCATCGACCTGTCGCCCCAGATCCCGGCCGAGGCGAACTTCCTCGTGCGCAGCATCGACGAGCCGGGGGTCCTGGCGGACATCGTGGCGTCGAACCTCAACATCCCGCCCGAAGAGAAGCAGGAACTGCTCGAGACCTTCGACGTGAAGGAGCGGATGGAGAAGGTCATCGCGCTGCTCAACAAGGAGATCCAGGTCCTCGAGCTGTCGAACAAGATCCAGACCGAGGTGAAGGGCGAGATGGACAAGGCTCAGCGGGAGTACTTCCTGCGCGAGCAGCTCAAGGCCATCCAGAAGGAGCTCGGCGAGGTCGACGAGCGGCAGGAGGAGTTCGAGGAGCTCCGTCGGAACATCTCCCGGGCGCGCATGCCCCAGGAGGTCGAAGAGGTCGCGTTCAAGGAGCTCAAGCGCATGGCGCGGATGAGCCCCGGGGCTGCGGAGTACACCGTCAGCCGCACCTACCTCGACTGGCTGTGCGAGCTTCCCTGGTCGGTCACGAGCGAGGATCGGCTCGACGTCAACGAAGCCGAGCGCATCCTCGACGAGGACCACTACGGCCTCGACAAGGTCAAGCAGCGGATCCTGGAGTTCCTGGCGGTCCGCAAGCTCAAGGCGGACATGAAGGGGCCGATCCTCTGCATGGTGGGCCCGCCCGGCGTCGGGAAGACCTCGCTCGCGAAGTCCGTCGCCCGTGCGCTGGGTCGCAAGATGGTCCGCATCTCCCTCGGTGGCGTGCGTGACGAAGCCGAGATCCGCGGTCACCGCAAGACCTACATCGGGTCCATGCCCGGCAAGGTGATCAAGGGGCTCAAGAAGGCCGGCACCAACAACCCGGTCTTCGTGCTCGACGAGATCGACAAGCTCGGTGCCGACTACCGCGGAGACCCCAGCTCGGCGCTACTCGAGGTCCTCGATCCCGAGCAGAACGACACCTTCCAGGACCACTACCTCGACGTCACATTCGACCTGTCGAAGGTCCTCTTCATCGCGACTGCGAACGTCCCCGACACCATCCCCGGGCCGCTCCGCGACCGGATGGAGATGCTCCGGGTCGCCGGGTACACGATGCAGGAGAAGGTGCAGATCGCCAATCGCTACCTCTGGCCCGAGGTCCTCGAGGATCACGGCCTGACCGAGGAGATGGTCACCCTGCAGCCCGAGGCCCTGAACAAGATCATCGAGTCGTACACCCGCGAAGCCGGTGTGCGTTCGCTCAAGCGCGAGCTCGCCGCGGTCTGTCGGTGGTGTGCGCGCGAGATCGCCAGCGACAAGACCGAGTCGGTCGACGTCGACGCCGAGATGCTCGAGGAGATCCGCGGTCCGATTCACTTCTTCAAGGAAGTCGCGGAGCGCACGAGTGTCCCGGGCGTCGCAACCGGTCTCGCATGGACCGCGGTGGGCGGGGAGATCCTGTTCATCGAAGCCACGCGCATGAAGGGCAAGGGCGGACTCACGCTCACCGGCTCCCTCGGCGACGTCATGAAGGAATCCGTCAGCGTCGCGCGGTCCTACATCAAGGCGGCCGGTGACGAGCTCGGCATCGATGTGGACGAGTTCTCGACCATCGATCTGCACGTCCACGTTCCACACGGCGCCATCCCCAAGGACGGTCCGAGCGCGGGTGTGACGATGATCACGGCGATCACCAGCCTGCTCACGGGCATCAAGGTCGACCCCACCATCGCCATGACCGGCGAGATCACCCTGCGGGGCGCGGTCCTGCCCGTCGGCGGGGTCAAGGAGAAGGTCCTGGCCGCCCATCGTGCGGGCATCCGCACCGTCATCCTGCCCGACAAGTGCAAGAAGGACCTCACCGAGGTGCCGGACGAGATCCAGAACGATCTGACGTTCCACTTCGTCGCGCGGATGGAGGACGTGCTCGAGCTCACGCTGGGCGCCGACAACCTCGCCGAGGCCCGCAAGGCGCTCGCGCTGAAGCGCCAGAAGGACGCCGCCACGAAGCCCGCAGAGACCGCTCAGGCTTGATCGCGGTCGCGCTGACCGCGGCGGCGTTCGGGCAACAGCCCGTCCAACCCCGAACAGACACCGACCTGCAGCCGTGCCTCGACACGCCTGCATGCGAGACCCTGTTCACGAACATCCTCTCCGAGACGCTCGTCGAGATGGGCTTCTTGTTCCAGCACGATGGGCAGGGCGCCAGCGCGCTCGTGGGGAAGGGCAACGGGTTCGTGTTCGAGCTGAACGCCCAGACCCCCGTGCTGGGCGAGCCGAACGTGGTGCTCGACGAGGTGAACCTGCCTCCGGTCGTTCCCCGGCTCGAGGTCGGGTACCAGGTCGGCAGCTACACCTACGACGACCCGTACCCGCAGTTCGCCGTGTCGGCGTACGTGTTTCCACCCCTGCAGCTCGGGGACTACAGCGCCTTCTCGGTCGGGGGGACCGGCTCGACGTCGGTGCCGCTCGGGACCCATTTCGTCTGGGCGGGTGCCGAAGTCGACGTCTCGTACGGCGCTGTCGGCGGTCCGTTCGTCGGGGATGGCGATGTGATCGAGGACATCGATCTGGTCTCGGGCTTCGTCGACGTCGATTCTCCGCCCTGCGACGCGACGTCCGACGGGTGCGTGGACCGGTTCCGCACCGTCACGGTGATGCCGCGGCTCGGGTTCAGCGTCGAGCCGCATCCTGTGATCTACGCGTACGGCAAGCTGGGCGTCGGCTACACGGGGAGCGCCATCGATGTGGCCTACGACAGCTCGGAGTGGTCGCTCAGAGGGGTGCAGACCCAGTTCAGCTACGGCGCCGGCGCGCGCTTCGGTGACCGGGTCCAGCTCGGGATCGGCGGGGTCACGGCCCTCAAGCCCGAGGCCTTGTCGACAGATGACAGCCGAGCGATGACCCGCTTGATTGCCGCGTTCTCCATCCGGACCGGCGATGCCCGCTACTGGTACGACGAGGACGAGGATTTGCGTTAGTCCGCTGCCCCACGACGTACATCCGGGGGCAGCTTGAACATCCGTCCGTTCTCACGCGTGCTGGTCGCGAACCGCGGAGAGATCGCCGTGCGCATCATCCGGGGCTGTCACGAGCGTGGTCTCGAAGCCGTGGCGGTGTACAGCGAGCCCGACGCCGATGCGGTTCACGTCCGGATGGCCGACCGGGCCGTGTGCATCGGTCCCGCCGCCAGCGCCGAGTCCTACCTGCGTGCCGACAAGCTCCTGGCAGTGGCCGACGAGCTCGGCTGCGACGCCGTGCATCCGGGCTACGGGTTCCTCTCCGAGAACGCGGGATTCGCGCAGCAGGTCCTCGATGCCGGGTTGGTGTGGATCGGCCCACCGCCCGCGGCGATCGACGCGATGGGCAGCAAGACCGCCGCCCGGCAGAAGATGTTGGCCGCGGGCGTACCCGTCGTGCCCGGAACCCTCGAAGCCATCTCGGATCCCGACGAGGCCCTCGAGGTCGCGAAGGGAATCGGGTTTCCGCTCATGCTCAAGGCGGCGGCCGGCGGTGGCGGGAAGGGGATGCGGCTCGTCCACGAACCCGACGCCCTGCCCGACGCCCTGAAGGCTGCCCAGTCCGAAGCCCAGAAGTCCTTCGGCGACAGCGCGGTCTACCTGGAGCGCGCCATCCTGGGGCCCCGCCACATCGAGATCCAGGTGCTGGCCGATGCCCACGGCACGGTCGTCCATCTGTTCGAGCGGGACTGCTCCATCCAGCGCCGTCACCAGAAGGTGGTCGAAGAGGCCCCGTGCCCCGTCCTCCCCGAGGAGACGCGCCAGGCCATGGCTCAGGCGGCCGTGCGGGCAGCAGAGGCGGTGGACTACGTGGGTGCCGGCACCTGCGAGTTCCTGCTCGGCGAGGATGGCGACTTCTTCTTCCTGGAGATGAACACCCGCCTGCAGGTCGAGCACCCGATCACCGAGATGATCACCGGTGTCGATCTCCTCCAGGCGCAGCTCCGCGTGGCCGCCGGAGAGAAGCTCTGGTTCGAACAGGACGACCTGTCGATCAACGGGCATGCCATCGAGTGCCGGATCTACGCCGAAGATGCCCGGGCGAACTTCCGTCCTGCTCCTGGTCCGCTGCACGTGTACCGCGAGCCAGGCGGGCCGTGGGTGCGGTGCGACTCCGGTGTGCTGCAGGGCATGGAGATCCCCATCCACTACGACCCCATGGTCGCGAAGCTCGTGGTGTGGGGCGCCACGCGCGACGAAGCCATCGGTCGTGCTCGGCGTGCGCTGCAGAACTACCGATTGGTCGGCACGCCCACCAGCATTCCCTTCTTCCTCGCCACGTTCGAGGACCCCGACTTCCTGAAGGGCGACTACACCACCGCGTTCATCAGTCCCGAGTGGCTCGATGCCCATCTCGAGCCCGACGACAGCGTGATCGACGCCGGGCTCGCTGCAGCGGTCATCGCCCGCTTCGAGTCCGATCTGAACAAGACCGTCGAGAGCTCCACCACGCCCGTGGAGTCGGCCTGGAAGCGCAATGTGCAGTGGCGGCAGGGCGGCCGCGGTTGGCGGTGAGGAGGAACCCATGCGCTACGAAGTGACCCTCGAAGGGCGAGAAGCGACCGTCGACGTCGAGCATGCCGATGGCGGCTGGCGGCTGAGGATCGACGATGGCGACTGGCAGATGGTGCCTGGCCGGTTCGTCCAGCCTGGCGAGCTCCGGCTGTCCACGACCGGAGAGCACGGCCCGCGCGAGCAGACCGTCGGAATCCACGTGTCCGGCGAGCGCGTTGCGCTGCAGGTGGCCGGACATCCCCTCGAGGCCGTCGTCATCGACCCTCGTTCTGCGAAACACGCATTGGGCGGTGGCGCTGCCGAAGGTGTCCTGCAGACGCCGATGCCCGGTGTCGTGGTCCGAATCCCCGTCGAGGCCGGCCAGCAGGTCGCCGAGGGCGAGGTCGTCGTGGTCGTCGAGGCCATGAAGATGGAGAACGAGTTCAAAGCGCCCATCGATGGGGTCGTGTCGTCGATCGACGTCGAGGTCGGTCAGGCGCTCGAGGCCAACGCCACGCTTGCGGTGGTCGAGCCTGCCTGATTGCCATGGGTTCGGCGGGTCTCGAGAGCCGGCCGGCCACGGAGCCACAGAGCGACCGGGAGCCTCTCACGGAGATTGTCCGTAGCCACGCGAAATGGATCGGTCGATTACCACCCGCGAATCGGAATGAACTGGCGGTGTTCGGTAGCTCGCGCATTGCCCAGACAGCGACCAAACATGTCGAACACCTTGCGCCTGCTGCCTTTCACGTCTCCCTGAGGCCTGAAGTCCTCCACCGGAAGGGAAGGAACATTCGATTCAGATCGCCTTGGGAATTGCTGACACGGGATGTCGGGATCTGCTGACAGAGCCGATCGACAGCGCTCGCGAATTGCTGACACAGGATGTCCGCATCTCCGTGGGCGGACCCACCCGAAGATCAGCCCTTCGCGAGCCGCTGACCGCTCGGCGCGGCCTTGATCCGGAACTCCTCCGGAAGCTCGGGCATCGTCCAGCCGTCGGGCGGACCCACCACCCGCAGGCGGAAGCGCTCGTCCAGGCGCACGGTCGACCCGTCGTCGAGCGGCTCCCAGCGGTTCTCGCGATCGGCGATGGGCTCGCTGGCGACGAGCATGTGGTTCACCGGGTGATCGGGTGGACGCTTGGCCAGCATGCAGACCTTGGTGGGCTCGGGGCAGCTGTGGAAGTCCGGACAATGGATCTTCTGGGTCGACAGCAGCAACGGCATCCCGGCCTTGTGTGCGATGAAGCAGCGACCATCCGTCAGGAGCAGGTTGACGATCGGCCGTCGCGCCCCGGCGGCGATCGCGGCTGCATCGAGCTCGAACAGGGCCGTCCGCACGATCCCGGTGAGCAGGTCGGAGTCGCAGATCGCCCGGCCAGTCCGGTCGATTCCGGCCGCGTCGAGCCGGGAGAGCAGGAACGCGAACAGGTGCTCGCTGTCGGTGTCGCCCATCACCAGCGCCGACAGCTCCGGCGAGGTGTGCTCGGCGAGCCACGGACGGACCCGCTCGAAGTCGAAGATGGTGCCGTTGTGGGCGAACAACCATCGACCGTGACGGAAGGGATGCGCGTTCAGGTGATCCTTCACTCCGACGGTGGCGCGACGGACGTGCACGAGGAACGTGGCGGAGGTGAGGACCTGCGAGGCCTTCTTGAATCGCTCGCATGCGTGTGCCGCGTTCGCCGACTTGATGACGTACGCCTCCTCGTCGACGAACCAGCCGATGCCCCACCCGTCCGGATGCAGGTGGCTTTGAAGCCCGAGCGCGTTCTCGGCGTCGAGAAGTGAGCGATGGGCGTTGCTGGGGACGGCGCTACGAAAGCCGAAGAGCCTGCACACGGGGGCCTCCCGGGGGGAACAATGGGTCGTAGCCCATCCGTTGCGCGACTGTCCAGGATAGGGTGAGGGCGAACGTGCTCCGTGGAGGCCACACACATGCTCTCGATCGGGATGTGGGAGATGGTCGTCATCGCAGGACTGGCGCTGGTGGTGGTGGGCCCCGAGCGCCTGCCCAAGGTGATGCGCTTCCTGGGCAAGCAGTACGGGATGGTGCGGCGCGCAGCCAACGACATGCGCCGCGCGTTCGTGCTCGAGGCCGATCGCCAGGACGCCGAAGAGCGCTACAAGAAGCTCCAGGAGCGGCGCGAGAAGGCCCGCGAGGAACGGGAAGCCGCGCTGAAGGCCGCTGGAGAGGGCGCCCAGGCCCAGGACGCCCACCTTCCGCCGCCCGCCAATCCACCTCCTGAAGCCCCGGAAGATGCCGAGGAGCTGGAGCCCGAGCCCGACCCCGAAGCGCGTCCCATCCATCCGAGCGTGCGTCGCCGCTCCCACCCTGGTGCCGAGTCCCGGCCACCGATCCCACCGGGCGAGCGTCCCGGGGACCCGACCGAACAGCTGGCTCCGTCTCCACCCCCCGATGCCGGCCACACGCCGGAGCCCACCCTGGTGCCAGAACCCACCGAAGCTGAAGACGAGTCCGCCGAACGATGACCGCCAACCTCCCGGCCCCGCAGGACGACCCGGAATCCGAGCTCGAGTCGAGCCGCATGCCGCTGCTCGAGCATCTCAAGGAACTGCGCGACCGCCTGATCCGCAGCGCCATCGGGGTGGGCTTCGGGATGGTCGTGAGCCTGTACTTCGTGCAGGACCTGATCAAGGTGCTGCGCAAGCCGTTCGACGAGGGCTGCGTGACGGCCGAGCAACAGCAGCGAGCGGCGGGCTACCTGGCCGAGAACGCGTCGCTGGTCTGTGAGCTGGGCGTCGTGAACTCGCTGTTCGAGGGCGTGTACACCTGGCTGTGGACCGCGTTCCTGGCTGGCCTGGTCATCGCGATGCCGGTGGTGTCCTACCAGATCTGGGGGTTCATCGCGCCCGGCCTGTACAAGTCCGAGCGGCGTCTGGTCTACCCGCTCGCGGGTGCCAGCTCCATCCTGTTCGCGGGCGGAGCGGCGTTCTGCTACTTCGTGCTGCTCCCGATCGCGATGCCGTTCTTCCTCACGGTCATCCCGGACATGCAGACCAACCTGTCGATCCGCGGCTACCTCGGCGGCATCGCCACGATGATGATCGCGTTCGGCGTCTGCTTCCAGCTGCCGGTGGTCATCTGGTTCCTCGCGAAGCTCGGGCTCATCGACCACCGAGACCTGCTGGGGAGCTTCCGCTACGCCATCGTCGGGATGTTCATCGTCGCGGCGCTCATCACGCCTCCCGACCCGATCACCCAGACTGCGCTGGCCATCCCGCTGGTGCTGCTCTACGGCGTCGGAATCGTCGTCGCGTACTTCTCGACCACCAAGGTCCGCCCGGAGTCTACCGAGGCGACTTGAGGATGCCCGGGAACTGCACGCCAGACCGTGGATCGATGCCCTGGTAGCGCATCTGAGCCTGGCCGAGGGTCACGTCGAAGCCCATGTCCGGCAGGTAGACGCGACCGTCCTTGCTGATCAGGCCTTCGGGCGGGTTGGGGAACGGGCCGGCGAGCTTGAAGGCGCTGACCACAGCCTCGTCGAGGGGGTCGCTGCCGCTCTCGGTCGTGACCTCGATGAACTCCAGAGCCCCGTCCGAGTCGAGCACGACGTTCACGACCGTGTGGTACTTGCTCTTGCTGAACTTCACGGAGCTCGGGAGGTTGTCGAGGTTCTGGTTCCAGTAGAAGTTCACCAGGCGACGGATGCGCTTGATGTAGGTGGCGTACAGGTACTCCTTGGTGTTCAGGTTCACCTCGTCGCTCGTGCGCTCGTCCAGCAGGTCGTTCTGGGGTGCGCCGGACAGCGCGGCTTCGGCGTGGCTCGCGCGCGTGGGGTCCTGGATGCCTTCCTTGTTGGTGATGGTCCACTTCGAGCGCTGAGCTGCCAATGTCCCGTGTTTGTCGGGATCGAAGCGGTCGTTGCCCACCTGGGCTCCGGTGGACTGCTTGTCGATGTTCAGGTCGATCAGGTCCTCGGTCTTCAGCTGCTCTTCACGCGAGTACTTCTTGGCCAGGATCTCCGGGTTGATCTTGAACTTGTCGGTCTTCGTCTCCTCTTCGACGACCTGGTCGTGCTCCGCGAGGTAGTCGGATTCTTCGGGCTTCTCCTCCTCCTCGGGAGGCGCCACCTCGACGATCTGCCCCTCGAACTCCGGATCCTCCTCTTCTTCGGGCTCGTCGTCTTTCTCCTCGGGCTTCTCGATCAGCACGAGCTTCACCGGACGCGCCTTGAAGTCCTTCTCTGGGGTCATCGCGTGGATGACGTACAGCACGCCCGCGACCAGCAGCGCATCGATGAAGAGGGCTGGAATCAGGGCGAACCCCAACACCGCCCACGGACTCGTTCGCCTGCGCAGGGCCCTCATCGTCGCCCCCCGAGTGCGAGCAGGGGATTGCGGTACCGCAGCGTGATCTGCTGGTACAGCCGTTCCTCGCCGAGCGTGCGAGGGATCTTCGGAAAGCGCTCGGGGATGGCGCCGAGGGCCAGGATGTCGAGCTCGGCATGGCCGGAGTGGCGTGCGATCTCGACGCTGGAGACCTGGCCGTTCGCTTCGACGACGTACTCGACCACGACCTCGCCCTGGATGCCGCGCGCCCGGTCGTAGTACGACAGGTCGCCGTCGAGCCACCGCTCCAGGACGGCTTGCTCGATGCGTTGGATGTACAGGCCGAGGGGATCGGTGCGCGTGGACACATCCACGTAATCGCGAACGACCTCGGCCTCGGTCGCCTGGGGAGAACGCGCCGCTGCGCCTTCTCCATCGGACGCTCCGGAGGCTCCCGCCAGGTGATCGGGCCACTCGGGTCGCTTCCAGCCCATGAACGCCTGCAGATCCGCGACGGGGTCGAACGGCGCGTCTGCCGTGTCGTCGTCGGCCTCGCCATGGCCACTGCTGGCGCGATGACCAGGAGACCCGGGTGCGTCGATGTCCAGCTCCGGCTCCCCTCCGGCGTCGGACGCGAGACCCGGCGTGTCGGCCATCGCGATGCCGTCTCCGCGGGATGGAGAGGCCGGTGCGGTCGCCGGAGCGTCGCTGGTCCGGGGAGCCGGGGTTCCGGCCGCGGCCGGCGAACGTGCGGCATTGGAATGGGCCCGTCCGTCGATGTTGGGGATGCGTGTGCCATCGGGGCCCGACTGGAAGCCCGCGCGACCACCGATGCCGCCCGAGGCCGCGTATCGGTCTGGACGACGGCTCCCAGCACCGGCTCGCGCCGAGGGACCGCCATCACGAACCGCTCCGTTCTCGCCGGAGGTTCCGCGGGCCGAGCGACGGGAACGCGCCCCGGACGTGGGGTGCAGCAGGGTGACGCGCGTGCCGGCCCGTGCTGCAGCCCTGGCATCGCCCCCCATGCGTGAGCGGGCCTGACCGTGTTGAGCGAGATCGGCCGTGCGGCGCGTCTCGCCGGTCTGGTTGCGCTGGCGGGCGCCGGCATCGCGGGCGGTGACCCGAGCCTCGACCTGCTGTTCGGCCTGGTGGTCGCGGGTGCTGATGGCGTCGGCATCGTGTGCGGGGGTGACGTCCGCGTCCGGGTCGGCGCGCACGTAGCGGAGATCACGGGGTTCGTCGGGCTCGTGCGGTTCGGGGACGGGCGGGTCGACGGTGCGGGGCACGGGGAGGGTCTCGTGCACGTCGAGCGTGTCCTGGAGCTGCTCCGGGGCTTCGACGTCGCGGGCGAGAGCGTGCTCGTTCGGGATCGGTGGCCGTTCGAGGTCGTCTGGCGACAGGTCGAGAGCATCGGGGCGCGTGACCGCATCCTGGCTCGGAGGTGCGATGCGGACCAGGGCGATGCGATGCGGCGAGGGCTGGGAGGGATCGGCGGGCGTGACCCAGCTCCAGGCGACGAGCATCCATCCGAGGGCGACGTGCACCCATCCACTCACGAGGATCGACCACTTCATCCGGTCGCTCGTGCGGCTGCGCCCCCGGGTGCCGACCCGGGTCGAGCGCGCCTGTGCTGGCCGCTTCACCCCGATGGCTTGCGCTACCCTCCCACTGTTCCATAATCCCAGTCGGCGCGCCGATGCGCCAGTTGAAGTCACAACTCCCATGCCGATCCGGCCCACACATCGCCTCGACATCCATCTCGTGCCGGTCGACCGCACCGAAGCCGCGGTGACTGCGGTCTCCACGTTGTGGGACACCTGGGTCGCTCGTGGGTTCCTCGAATCGTCGGGAGCGCCGGGTCCGCGGGTGAATTCGCTGGTCGACGGGGGATTCGTCCGAGCACGACGGGACGATCCGGGGGCCGTGGTGCTCTACGCCAACCAGATCGGGGGCTTTCAGGTCCGCTGTCCAGAATGCCAGACCGGCCTGGCGACCGAGTTCCGCGTTCACGAGCCCACCGCGTGCCCCGGGTGTGGAGGGCGCTTCGAGGTCGAGGATCTGGAGTGCCGGCCTGCCGTCGCGAGAGGTCGAGCGAGCCTCGTGCTGGCCGATGTGGGCCACTTCGAGGTGTCCGAGGTCCCGGAAGGATTCGTCGTGGTCCACCGTCGGGTCTGAGCGTCAGCCCAGCAGCACGCTCAAGGGGCGCGCTGTGGAGTTCAGCACCGAGGCGGGATCGACGTCGCCCATGGCGAGCAGCGTGGCTCCGAGCGCGTCCGCTGTGAGCACGGGTGCTGTGTCCGAGACCTCACCACTCGCGGGATCCACACCACGTCCGGCGTACGCGGCATCGAGCTGTCCGATCACGCGTCCTCCCGGAGCCCCACGCGGACCCACCAGCATCGCCGAGGTCCACGGCCAGTGGTCCTTCCCGCCAGCGTCGTTCAACAGCGGGGTCCGCCCCATCTCCGAGAGCACGACGACGACCGTCTCCTCGGCCAGGGTGGGCGTCGAGCGACCCGGTCGCTGGTCGAGCTCGAACATCAGCTGCTGGAGTGCCGTGAACAGCTCCTGGAACAGCTGGGACTGGGTCGTGTCGTTGTTGGCGTGCGAGTCCCAGCTCGCTCCACCGAACGCCCCGCGGAACGCCACCGTCGCGCATCGGCTGATGCCCTCCAGCGCGTCCAGAGCCACGGCCACCTCGCTCTCGAAGCCCCCACCCGGTGCGCGCAGGGCGGCGGGGTCGATGTCTTTCAGCTGGCGTGCACGGGTGTGGGCGTCCGCCATCGACCGCGCGGCATCGGACCAGCCTGGACGGGGGCTGTCCGCGGCCTCCTCGATCCTGCGCGAGACGTAGTCGTCCACGGCGCTGCGAGCGCTCGACGGCAGTCGATCCACATCGGTGTCCAGGCGGTTCAGCGTGCGTCCACTCACCAGATCGGACAGCCGCCGGCCGGCGAGGCGGGCCACCGATGCGGCGTACGGACCCGGAAAGGTCGGGCCGTTCACGACGAGCCCCGGCAGCAGATCCTCGGACTCGCCGGCGAGGATGGCCGCCCAGTCCGGCCGGGCGGCAGTGGACCCCGTCATCACGATGCGCTCGCAGGTCGGATGCGCGACCGAGGGCACCTGCAGGCCGTTGAGCACGGTCGTTCGGGAGCCGTGGCTCGCGAAGAAGGCGTCCACCGCGGGTCGGGCGGGGTGCGTCACCCAGGACAGGTCGCCCTCGCTCCACAGCTCGGCATCGGCCTCCATCGAGACGCCGAGATCGAAGCCGGGAACGAACACCCGGGTGGGGTCCCAGCCGCCTTCGGCGAACAGGAAGAGGAAGCGCAGGTCGGAGCCGGCAGCCAGCGCTGGGGAGGGGAACCCCAGGGTGGCGGCCAGTCCGAGAGCGCCGGAAGCGGTCAGCAGCTCGCGTCGATTCATCAGAAGACTCCGGTAGAGCGGGTTCAGTAGAGGAGGAAGTCGGGATCGCGGAGGAGGGCGGCCATCACGGCAGCCCAGGCGTCCGACGTGTCGTGTTCGGCCTCGACCTCGTCGAACAGCGCGGTGAGACCGTCGCGCTCCCCGTCCGAAGGCAGGCGACCGAGGGCCCGTCGCACGAGCGTCGTCAGCGCGTCGTCGTCGATGTGGGCAGACAGGTCGATGCCATCGTCCCACCGGCCGTCTTCGGGGTGGGCGACCAGGTGTCGTGCCGCGCCCTCTGCGAGCCGGTCCATCACGAGGACCACGGTCGGCGAAGGCTGCGTCGCCTGTTCGGACACCTCGTACCCGTCCACGCCACCGGCCAGGATCAACAGACCTTCTTCGCTGGAGCGCAGGAGATCGAGGCCGTCACGGCGCATCTGGAAGCCGGTGAGGTCTTCGACGGCACTGTCCATGATCGACGGCCGCATCATCACCGCCGTCGAGTTCTCGGGGGTCTGGCTGGACAGGGCCGCCAGCAGGGCCTGCTTGAGGGATCGGGTCTCGATCAGCGCGTTGCGGGCGGGTCCGATGTCGACCGCTCCTGTGGGTGCATCTTCGAGGGAGTGGCCGTGCGCCATCTCGGTCATCCGGGTCGCCATGCAGTCGACGAACACGGGGTCCTCGGCGATGAATCGACCCAGATCCGCCAGTCCGCGTCCCGGTCTGCCGTAGTAGGCCGGCTCGGAGTCCGTGAAGGCCCAGTAGCCCTCGCGTTCCGGGTGGTAGACGATGGACTCGCGCGCATCGGCGTAGCGGTAGAACCCCCAGAGGAAGCTCGCGAGCGGATCGAGGGTGTCGTGGCACCCCGTACAGGCCGGGTCGGTCTTCAGGCTGTTCTCGAGGGCCTCCTCGTCGAGCAGGTCGGTGGCCGAGCTCGAGGGCACCGGGCTGTCGAGGTAGTCGTCGCAGCGCAGGATCCGGCTGATCTGGTTGGCCCGGGTGCGATTGCTGTTCGACCCACTCGTGGGGTAGCGCCACCAGAACCCGTTCGTGGCCAGGACGCCCACAGCGGGTCGTCCATCGGTCCAGGTCGCGGGCGTCCATCCCTCGCCAGGGGTGCGCTCGACCGGGTACAGCTGGCCCAGGCGACGGTCGGCCATGGTCCAGTCCGCGGTCACGATCTCGCGGAAGTCGCGCTCCTCGGCGAAGATGCGTTCCACGATCCGAACCGGCTCTTCACCGATTCGCTGAGCTTCGCGATTGTGGCGGTCGACGTCGGGGAACAGGCCGTACAGGTCGGCTTCCTGACGCTCGCTCACCGTGAGGAAGACCTCGGCCCAGTGGTCGCGAACCCGGGCTCTCGCAGCGGGCTCGTTCAGATAGCCCTCGGCGAGAGCGGGCAGCAGTGCGGGATCGGCAGCGACCGTGTCGAGATCCTCGATCGACGGCCGGACGCCACGGCTGTTCAGCGACACCCGGGTGAGCAGGTCGGCTGCTTGCTGCGGGTCGAGGTCCGGGGTGGCGCACCCCAGGAGTAGAAGTGCGGTCACCATGGGATCTCCTCGGGCAGGGGCATCGTGATGCAGGCGGTGCCGACAGCGGCACCGAAGTCGTCGACGCCTTCTGCGCAGGGGTCGCAGTCGTCGAAGGTGTAGGTGGTCCAGTGTCCGTGGGGGTCTCGGACGCGGATGACGCCATCGGGGGCGTCGGAGCAGTCGTCGAACCAGGTGGTGGACTCGAAGACCGCGGCCGTGCCGGGCCCTGCGAGACCACTCCAGCCGCCGTCGATCGTGAGGACCGTCCCGTCTCGGTCGATCGCCGAGATCGCCAGCGAGAGGCTGTCTCCGTAGGCGGTCCAGTCCGATGCGCCCGTGTCACGGAAGGTTCCGTAGATCGCACCGAACCGCTCGAATCCCAGGCGTCCGTCGGCCTCTCCGTACTGCACCGACCCGGACAGGTCGTACACCCGCTCGCCGGCGACCACCTGAGCCGAGCCGAACACCAGATCCTCGAAGGCGGTGCCGCTCGACGCCGACTCCGAGAAGACGTAGCCCGTGTAGGAGGCTTCGGGACCTTCACAGGCGTCGTACCAGAACCCGTTCGTCTCGTAGGGGCAGGTCGGGGACTGATGGGTCATCGCGCGGTCGTACACGGCCAGTCCCGCGTCGGGATGGACCGTGGGCGCGAGCATCACGGCCTGCTGGACGATGCGCGCGGCTTCGTCGGCATCGTGGGCCGGGGGCGGGGGCAGGGGCTCGAGCTCGGAGGAGGGGGATGGGGGCGTAGAGCACGCACACACCAGCAGCCCTCCCCATACGAGGGTTCGCATGGAATCTCCTTGATTACCGGTCCGCGGGGGCAGCGGTCGTCCATGGAGTGGGGCGCGCTCGAGAGGTGTTAAGGCAGCACCATGGATTCCGGTCTGAAGTTCCAGCTGCTCGGCTTTCCGGTCGAAGTGCAGCCGGGGTTCTTCTTCATCGCCAGCATCATCCTGGTGTTCGGCCTGCAGGCCCAGAGCCCGCTCTGGCTGATCGCCGCCAGCGTCGTCGTGATCTTCGTGTCGATCCTCGTCCACGAGCTCGGACATGCCCTGGTCAGCCGGGCCTTCTCGCTGGACGTCCAGGGCATCGCCATCCACGGGTTCGGCGGGCACACGGTCCACAAACGGGGGAGCCACCGCCAGTCCTTCGTGGTCTCGATTGCGGGCCCTGCGGCCGGTTTCCTGCTGGCCCTGGCCTGCTTCGGGGTGCTGCTGATCAGCCGCAACCCCACCACGAGCCAGATCGCGGAGTACGCGCTCTACATCAACGTGTTCTGGAGCATCTTCAACCTGCTGCCCATCTTCCCGATGGATGGTGGACACGCGATGTTGGCGGGATTGTCGCTCTTCGTGAGCACCCGGACCGCCCAGCGGATCACCTTCGCCGCCGGAATCCCCATGGCTGGGGCACTTGCCCTGCTCGGGTGGCAGCTCGGGTACATCATCCTGACGTTCTTCTGCGCGATGTTCGCCTTCCAGAACGTGCAGTTGTTGCGGAAGGTGGTCGGCGTTAGGCGCGCCGCGGAGGGCTGATGGCGTCCGTTCGACAGCAGATCAACATCGCGGCCTCCCCGCGGGTCGTGTGGCGTCAGCTCACCACGGCCGAGGGGTTGACCGCCTGGTGGGCCGACAAGGCCCGGCTCGAAGCCCATGCCGGAGGCCGTATCGTCCTCGAGAGCGAGGGCGACGAAGGCGAGACGTGGGAGGAGCGGGGGATCTTCCTCGAGCACCGTCCCACGCGGAAGCTCGAGATCAAGTGGGACACGACGAGCCCCGCCCCGTCCGCGGGCAGCCGGGTGAAGTTCCAGCTGGCCCGGGATGGAGACGAGACCCGCGTCATCCTGGTGCACTCGGGCTCCTTCCTCGACGACGAAGAGGTCCAGGCCCGCTACGACAAGGAGTGGCGCAGCGCGCTCAAGGCGCTCCGCGGCTCCCTCGAGCAGTAGCTCCGAGGCGCTCACTCCTCGCGGAGGTCGTCGCTGCCACCGACGTCCTCGGACGGGGCTTCGGCGACGATGTCCGTGAAGACCGGCACGAGCAGCTCGTCCCCAGGACGCAGACGGTCGAGGTTCGCGCTGGGGTTGAGGCTCTCGAGCAGCCACACCGGCATGCCGTGGCGGTCGTTGGCGATGGTCCAGGCACTGTCGCCCGTCTTCACGCTGTAGAACTCGGTCTCGTCGGCGCCCCGGCTGGCGAGGTACCGCTCGGCACGGGTCCGGTGGTGCGCGTCCCGACGGGTCTCGACCTGGGAGCGCAGCTCGGGCGAGAGGGGGATCGCGATCTCGGTCCCCACGGCGTACTGGCCGTCGAGGGGCAGCTCGGACGACTCCGCGATGTTCTCGACCGGGAGCTCGGCCCAGCGCGCGAAGTGGGCCAGCGTCTCTCCACGCCGGAGTGCGTAGGTGGTGAGGGGCACCGTGGGCTCCGGGGTCTCGGCGACGTCGCGCTCGGAAGGCTCCGTGTCTGCGGGGTCTTCGAGGGTGGCGACCGCTTCGCCCCCGGTCCGTTCGGACTGCTCGGTCAGGTCGGGTGCGGGGCTGTCGGTGTCGCTCGAGTCGGCGATCGAGTCGGCGCGGGAGGTGACGCGGACCTCTTCGAACGCGAGCGGGGCAGGGGCCTCGTCGGACACCGCTGCAGTCGAGTCGGTGGCGGAGGTCCCGCAGGCGGCGAGGGTGGCCGTGAGAATGGTGATGGTCAGGATACGCATGGTGTCTTTCCCTTTCTGGTGTCCTGAATGGACAATGAAGGGAAGTGCACACCGCGTGCCAAAACGCTGAAGACGCCTGCTGGGCGTTTTGGATTGCTGCACCACCGATTTGTGCGGATTCGTAGATGCCGCGTGGATTCGTAGCTCGTCAGCCCAGGAGCGCTTCGGCCTCGGCGCGCCACGGCTCTTTGCTCTTCGCCTTGTCGAGGTACCGCTTCCACGCCTTCTTCGCGCCCTTGTCGTCTCCGGTGGCCGCGCGCGCGAGGCCCTCGATGAAGTACAGGTCGTTGCGGGGCTTCTTCGCGGACAGGGGCTTCTCGAGGACCTCCAGTGCCGCTTCGCCGCGTCCGTAGCGGGCCAGCACCAGAGCCCGGGCCCGTAGCGCGGCCGCGCCGTCCACTGCATCCAGGAACCGGGAGACCAGGTCGACGTCCACCTCGGCCTCGACCAGCGCCGTGTCCATCGAGACCACGAACTCCACGAGCCGCTTGCCTTCGAGGCGCCACCAGGTGCGTCCATCGGCCTGGATGGCGGCGTGCGTGCCCTCGTCGGCCGGGCGGGGAGCCCAGATCCGCCGGAACGTGTGGCCGTGCGCGGTCAGCATCCCGTCTTCGGGAGAGAGCGTGCCACCGAGCGCGAACCAGTCCCGGTCGTCTTCCTTCGAGGCGGGTTTCTCGTCGAGCACGTCGCGGCCCTCGTCCAACCACACCCCTCGCCAGGTGTCCGCGTCGTCGCGTGCTGCGCAGCGTTCCGAGGCTTCTTCGGCGGCTTCGGCGATGGACGGAGTCGATGCGGCCAGCTTGCGGGCCCGGGGCAGCAACACGTCCCATCCGGCTTCGCCGATGAGCTTCACGAGCTCGATCGCGGCGTCGGTCGGGAGCTTCTTGTGGTCGAGCGCTTCGCCGACCCACTCGCGCAGGTTGGTGTGGTCGTCGGGTTGGAGCGTCGCGAGCCCCGACAGGGCCATGCGCCGGAGTGCGGCCGCCGCTCCCGCACGTACGCCGTACCGGGGGTCTCGCAGCATGCGGACCAGGCGTTTGATCACCGTGGTCTCCGGAAACGCCGCGTAGCACAGGAGCAGGCTGGGGGTCCGCGCGGGATCGGCCGTGCTGACCGCGCTCAACACGGCCTCGCGCTGCTTCGCCGACCAGGGGGTCCCGCCGTAGACCCCGCGGCCCCGCATCAGGATGGAGACCGCTGCGGCTGCAGCGTACAGACGGACGGAGGGGCTCTTGTCCTCGGTCGCCATCGCGATGAGTCCTTCCACATCGTCGAACTCCCCGATGCGTGCCAGATGCCGGGCCGCGGCTGCGCGCACGGAGATCTGCTTGTCTCCGAGAGCGCTGCGCGGGTCGGCAGCAGCTGCCGCTTCGGCCTCGGATGCGGACTTCTTCGGGCTCATCGGGACTCCTGGAGAGGTGGGGTGAGGATGGGGCACGGACGCGCGAGCGGATGGAGGCAGACTACCCGCTGCTGCCCGAACGAGCGACGCCCGTGGTAGGAGACACGAGGCAAGAATCGGGAGGGAACCGTGCACACGCTCGTGCTCCTCACCGCGATCCTCGGGGGTCTCGGTGGGTGTGGTCGCAACAAGGCCGTCTTCCAGGCCTATGTGGACGCCAAGGCTGCTGCGACCTCGGACCCGGGCCCCGCGCCTGCGAACTGGAAACCCGACCTCAAGGTCCAGTTGTCGGAGGACCTGCTCGACCGGCTCATCACGTACGGCCTCGAAGAGAACGGAGAACTGAAGGGCGAGGTCGCCATTCCCGGAATTCCCGGGGTGGGGGACGCCGCCCTCACGCCAACGCTCACCGTCGATGCGCTGGATCTCTCGGAGAGCAAGCGCTGCGATGCCTGCCTGGCCGTGGACCTCGACATGTCCGGCACCGCGGACTGGGCGGCGGGGTTCCTCGGGTCGGGCACCGTGCCCTTCGAGGCGAGCGTGGCGCTGGACGTGGAGTTCGAGACCAAGCGCGAAGACCAGGAATGGCGCGTGGTGGCTCGCCCGCGGGACGTCCGGTCGGTGTCGGTCGACATCGACGGCTTGAAGGGAGCCGTTCGCAACGTCGCCGAAGAGCCTCTCAGGAAGTGGCTCGACGACAATCTCGTGCAGCGCCTGAAGCCCGTCGAGGTCTCGCGGTTCTCGGCCGACAGCATCCCGCTCCGGGCGCTGAACGTGCGGGCGTCCAAGCGAACCCTCGTGATCGAGATGCTCTCCGACATGCCGCTCCCGGGCGTGGTGGACCAGCCGGATGCCAACCCCCGCAAGGGCTTCGTCGCCTGGATGGCCACCGACACCCTGGTGCGGTTCGCAGCCCGAGAGGCCTTCGAAGCCGGCCCGATGACCTACGACATCGTTCCCGAGGTGCGTGGCCTGTCCATCGACAAGCAGCGGTTCTCGATGGATCTCCGCCTGTGGAAGGTCGGTGGGGCTGGCTGGTGGCGCGACTACACCGCCTCTGGGAAGGTCGGAGTGCGCAAGGAGACGCTCAAGCTCATCGCCGAGGACGTGGCCGAGGGCGACAAGTCCGAGGGGGCCGCGATGGCCGACCCGCTGTTCTTCCTGGGCGAGGGCATCGTCGCGAGCGAGATGGAGAAGGCCATGCGCGGGGCCATCCCCAACGTCTTCCAGCAGAAGGTGGGCGACGGAACCGCCGCGCTCACGGTGCTCGAGAAGACGGTCGGGCGCGGGTCGGTCCTCGAAGTCCGGGGCACGGTGAACATCATCGAGGCCGTCGAGGGCTTCGGTCCGAAGAAGAAGGGCACGAAGGGGCTGAAGGGCAAGAGCAGGCTCGGCCGGGGGCGGTAGCGAGCCACCGCGGTGTCGGTCGGGCCGCAGACCGGCTCGGGGCGTGCTACCGTGCGCGTGTTCCCCCTGCTGGAGGCTCCGCGTGTCCGCACGCTTTCGCGACATCCGCCCCGTCGTTCTGGCCATTCTGCCCGTCCTGGCTGCGCTCGGCTGTGACGCCGCGGAAGTCCCCGGTCCGACCGGGATCGTGCCTGCAGACGGTCAGACCGCCTGGCCCACCACGCTGCCGCTCGTCGTCCAGGGGCAGGTCGCGAACTACCCCGAAGGCCAGCCTGCGCCGCAGGTCATCCAGGTCATCGACCTGTCCCGAGGGGGCACGGTCGCCGGTCGGTCGGAGTGGATGGGCGACCAGCTGGTGTTCAGGCCCGCCGAGCCCTGGCAGCTCGAGACCGACTACCTGTGGACGCTGCGCGACCCCCTCGACGAGTCGCGCCAGCCCGAGTTCGAGATCGAGCCGTTCCTACAGGGAGAAGCGCTGTTCTCCACGCGGTTCGGTGCAGACGTCCTCAACGCGGGCTGGTCCGCCACCGGAGAGATCTGCATCCTGCTGTCGAGGCCCATCCAGCCCACCGAAGCGGAGCTGATCACGATCACGATCGACGACGAAGACATCCCGCTGTTGTCGCCTCGTGTGCTGAGCGGCGAAGAGCTCGACGAGGATGCGTGGATCGAAGCCCCCGACATCGGACTGGGCGCGATGTGCGCGCAACCGCAGGCCCGCTCGGGAGCGTCCCGGGTGCGGATCTTCTCCGGCAACCGCACGTATCTGCGGGACATGTTCTTCGCCGAGCCCGAAGAGCTGGCGGCTGCGGCACGGCGGGGGGCCCCGTGAGTCTGCTGCTCCTCGCCAGCATCGCCTTCGCGCAGGAACCCGAGTCCACACCGCTCGCCATCCCGGCCGACGAGTCCGGTGCGCCGACCGTGGTTCCCGAGACCACCGACCAGGGTGCTCGCGTCGCCGAGAACGAGAGCCCCGAGGGAGCCGAGCCCAGCACGGCCATGGTGAACGCGCTCCCGGCGATGGCCGAAGCCCCGCCCCAGGTCGGCTCGCCCTACGTCACGCTCGGCAACCGGCTCGAGGCCGATGGCGTCGGGACGTCTGTGGGGGTGTCCGAGGAATGGGTCGTCGGTGGCGACGGCGGAACCCTGGCGACCCGCGTCTCGGCCCGTCATGCCTGGCGCAAGCTCGTGTTCGCGGTGCATCTGCCGTTCGCGACCTACCGCGTGCCCGGCGGTCGCACCACCGAACTCGGAAACCTCCGTGTAGACGGGTTCCATCGCATCCAGGGCAACAAAGGCGTCGTCCTGGTGGGGGCCAGCGCGCACCTGCCTCTCGGGCGGGCCTACACGTGGACCAACAGCGCCACCAGCCTGTGGCCGGGCGGAGGGCTGACCGGTGTGGTCCAGCTCCGGCGCCGGCTCTCCTCGGGCGACCGTCCCGTGTCGTTCCTCGCCCGGGGCGCGATCGGCGTGCACGGCACCGGCGGCTTCGACCCGTTCCCGCGCGTGTACCTCCACGCCTCCGCTGCGGCTGGCCTCGATGTCCCGATCACCGACGGGTTCGGCGTACTCGGCGAAGCGGCCGCGAGTGTGTGGGATCCTTCGCCGTTCGACCTGTCGGCCTGGGCCCGGCTCACTCCGAAGGAGATCGAGGGGCTGCGCTTCCGGGTGGGCACCCTGTTCCCGATCGCCACCTGGGCGGGCGCATCGCCCTCCGACAAGCCCGCGGGCGTGCGCGAGATGACCCTCGCTGCGGATCTCTCGCTGGCGCTGTAGCCCGGAGTTACTCCTCCGGTCCGCGCGCCGCTGCAGAGCGCGCCAGGAGGAGTGATGAGTCTGGAAGAGCTCGACAAGGAGTACGACGCGAAGACCGCAGCCGCGACCTGGGCAGCCGCCTGGGCGGACGCGGGCGTCTTCACCGCCGACCCCGATGCCCCCGGTGAGCCCTTCTCGGTCGTCATCCCGCCGCCCAACGTCACGGGTTCGCTGCACATGGGCCACGCGCTCAACAACACGCTGCAGGACGTCCTCGTCCGCTACAAGCGGATGGACGGCTTCAACGCCGTGTGGGTGCCCGGGACCGACCACGCCGGCATCGCCACCCAGTGGGTCGTGCGGCGACAGCTCGAAGCGAAGGGCATCGACTTCCGCGATCTGGGCCGCGAGAAGTTCGTCGAGACCGTGTGGACCTGGAAGGAAGAGGCCGGGGGCACCATCGTCCACCAGCTCAAGGAGCTCGGTGTGTCGTGCGACTGGAGCCGGGAGCGCTTCACCCTCGATGCCGACCTGCAGAAAGCGGTCACCGAGCACTTCGTGCGGCTGTACGAAGAGGGCCTGATCTACCGGGGCAAGCGGCTCATCAACTGGGATCCGCTCGACCAGACCGCGCTGTCGGACCTCGAGGTCGAGCAGGAGGAGGGCGCGCAGGGCGAGCTGTGGAGCTTCGCGTACCCCATCCGCGAATCCGACGGCGGCGGCGAGATCGTGGTGGCCACCACGCGTCCGGAGACCATGCTCGGCGACACCGCCGTGGCCGTGCACCCCGACGACGAGCGCTACCAGCACCTCATCGGCAAGACCCTGCAGCACCCCTTCGTCGACCGCGAGATCCCGATCATCGCCGACGCCATCCTGGTCGACCCCGAGTTCGGGACCGGCTGCGTCAAGGTCACCCCCGCTCACGACCCCAACGACTTCCTGGTCGGCAAGCGCCACGATCTGCCGATGATCAACATCCTCACGCTGGACGGGAAGCTCAACAAAGAGGGTGGGCCGTTCGCCGGCATGGACCGGTTCGACGCACGCAAGGCCGTCAAGGAGGCCATCGCCGAGAAGGGACTGGACCGGGGGCGCAAGGACCACCTGATGAACATCCCGCGCTCCCAGCGGTCCGGCGCCGTGGTCGAGCCCATGCTGTCGACTCAGTGGTTCGTCCGCATGAAGCCGCTGGCGGGCCCGGCCCTGGCCGCGGTCGAGCAGGGCTTCACCGAGTTCGTCCCGAAGCAGTGGGAGAACACCTACTACGCCTGGCTGCGCGACATCCGCGACTGGTGCATCAGCCGGCAGCTGTGGTGGGGGCACCGGATTCCCGCCTGGTACGACCCCGACGGCAACGTCTACGTCGCGCGGACCTTCGAGGAAGCGTGTGAACAGGCCGGTCGAGACGACCTCGTTCAGGACCCCGACGTCCTCGACACCTGGTTCAGCAGCGCGCTCTGGCCGTTCAGCGTCTTCGGGTGGCCCGATCAGACCCCCGATCTGCAGCGGTACTACCCGACCAGCGTGCTGATCACGGGCTTCGACATCATCTTCTTCTGGGTGGCGCGGATGATGTTCGCCGGGCTGCACTTCACGGGCAGCGTGCCGTTCTCGGACGTCTACATCCACGCGCTCGTTCGCGACCAGAACGGCGAGAAGATGAGCAAGACCAAGGGCAACGTGGTCGATCCGCTCACGGTCATCGACGAGTGGGGGGCGGATGCGTTCCGGTTCACGCTCGTGGCGTTCGCGGCACAGGGTCGCGACGTGCTCTGGGACCCCGCGCGGGTCGAGGGCTACTCCAAGTTCACCAACAAGATCTGGAACGCGCTCAAGTTCGTGTTCATGAACGCGGAAGGGTACGACCCCCAGGCCGAGATGGAGGACGGGCCCTACGAGCTGTGGATGCGCGCCCGGACCGGTGCTGCCGTCCAGCGCATCCGCGACGCCATCGACGGCTACAAGTTCAACGAGGCCGCCTCCGAGATCTACAACTTCGTGTGGGGCGAGTACTGCGACTGGTACCTCGAGCTGTCCAAGACCACCCTCTACGACGACGGTGCGAGTCGGGCCCGCAAGAACGCCGTCCAGCACGCGCTCTTCGAGACCATGGGTGCCATCGTCCGCCTGCTGCATCCGATGATGCCGTTCCTCACCGAAGAGATCTGGAGCAAGCTCCCCGAGGGTGCGAAGGCCGGCAACGAGGGCTTCGTGACCCAGGCGAGCTACCCGAAGGCGGCGGACTACCCGTCCGATCCGCAGGTGCTCGAGGACATCGCCCGGCTCCAGGAGACCATCACCGAGGTTCGTCGGATCCGGGGCGAGATGGGCATCGCGTTCAAGGTGCCGCTCACGCTGCAGGTCCAGAAGGACGAGCTGTACAGCAACCTCTACCGCCATTCCCGCGCGCTGGCCGAGCTCTGCGGCGCCGAGCTCGCGCAGGTGGCCGAGTTCCCGAAGATCGCTGCGCGCGCCGTGGTCGACGGGTCGGAGTGCGCCATCCCTCTCGAGGGCGTGGTCGACCTCGATGCCGAGATCGCCCGGCTCGACAAGACCATCGCCAAGGTCGGCAAGGACGTGAAGCAGCTCGACAAGAAGCTGTCGAACCCCAACTTCGTCGATCGGGCTCCTGACCATGTCGTCGCGGAGTTCCGGGAGAAGCGCGACACCGCGAAGACCAAGCTCGACACACTCCAGGCCAGCCTGAACCGCCTGAAGGGGGACGCGTGAACCTGCAGCAGCTCGTCGATCTCGCCCTCGAAGAGGACATCGGTCCCGGCGACCGCACCACCGAGTCCGTCATCGACGCCGATCAGACCGGCAGCGCGTACGTGCTGGCCAAGTCCGACCTCGTGGTGTGCGGCCACGACTACGCCCGCCGCGTGCTGAACACCACTGCGCGCCGGTACGACGGGCAGGTCGACTACACCGTCGAGCACGCCGATGGCGAGCGGGTGACAGCCGGAACCGTCGTCGCGCGGGTCTCCGGGCAGCTCCGCGCCATCATCGTCGGCGAGCGGGTCGCGCTCAACGGCCTCATGAAGCTCTCGGGAATCGCGACGCACACGCGGTCGTGGGTCGATGCAGCCGCTGGCAGCACGGTGCGAATCGTCGACACCCGCAAGACCACCCCGCTGTGGCGGGCCCTCGAGAAGCACGCCGTGCGGATGGGGGGCGGCCACAACCACCGCCACGCCCTGTACGACGGGGTGATGATCAAGGACAACCACATCTGGGCCACCGGGTCGCTCACCGAGGCCGTGAAGCGCGCCCGCGCCGCGAACCACCACCTCATTCGAATCGAGGTCGAGGCCCGGACGATGGAGGAGGTCGAGGCCGCGCTGCAGACCGACGCCGACGTGCTGATGCTCGACAACTTCGACGACGACGGCATGAGAGCCGCCATCGCGCGCTGCCGGGAGGTCCGTCCGTCGATGGTGCTCGAAGCGTCCGGCAACATCGACCCCGAGCGCATCGCGCGCATCAAGGACTTCGGGCTCGACGTCATCAGCTCGGGAGGGCTCATCCACCAGGCCCGCTGGGTCGACCTGTCGATGAAGCTCGACCGCTGATGTGAACGCACGGGCCTCCAGCCCCACAACTCCAGCGAGGAGGGACCCGTGGGGAAGGGCCTGTTCATGACCATCCTGGTGCTGGGGTCCGACGGAGAGCCGGTTCCGGACGCGCACATCCTGGCGGCACCCGACCACGTCATCCGGCACGTCGATGTCCCCTGGGAGGAAACCCGCGAGAACTTCTCGCTCGCAGTGGATCCGGACGGCCGTGTGTCCCCGACGCCCCGAGGCCGCGCACACCTCCGCACGGATGCGAAAGGCCAGGTGCGGGTCCCTCGATGGATCGTGGAGAACAGCGACCGAAAGGCCCTGCGGGCGGCGCGTCGTGGGGAGTGGACCGTCGATCCCACCGTCACCGAGCTGCTGATCTGGCGCGAAGGCTACGAGCCGGCCTGGCGGGACGCCACGGACGCATCGGACGGAAGGCCTGTCGTGCTGCAGCCTGTGGACCCCGTCTCGCTCACGTTCGAGGGCGCGGAGACCTGCACCCTCACGGCCTATGCGACCCGACGGCCCGAGGAGGGACGGGCCGTGGTCTTCGACCTGCCGATTCGTGACGGCGTTGCGACTGTGCCCTGCCTGCCGGAGCAGTCGGTCCTGGAGCTGCAGTGCGACGGGTTCACCGAGTGGCGCGATGTTCGGGATCAGGCCGTGCACGTGGAGGCGGGTCGCACCGTAGAGGTCCGCCTGGACGAGCGCTCCGACCTGGCGTCTCTGGAGAGTGTCTGGACGGTTTGTGGCGAGCTCTCCGAAGGTCGAACACGACGCGTCGACAGCCGTGTCCGTGAGAGCGGTGCGCCGGCGGTGCGTTCGATGCAGCTGTCGAGGGTCGTGGGGGAGGCGTGCACGGTCTGGGCCCGCGCGGGCACGGTGGAGGGGAACCTCGTCGAGCAGCGGCGGGTCGTCTGGGACGGTGATGTGTGGACCGTCGACCCGACCCGGAGCTGGCCCATCCCTCGTGACGTCGACCTCAGCTGGATCGAACTGCGCGTGCAGACGCGGGAAGGGGAGCCCATCGAGGGTGCGTTGGTGGCGCCGATTCACGTCGGACAGGGAGCGTTTCGTACACCAGGCGCGTTCCCCGGTCCGGTGTCCTGGGCCGCCACGACGTCCGCCGACGGCCGGGCGAGGGTGCCGGCATCCGAAGGGGTCGGGATTGCGGTGTTGGCCGAGGGCTTCGGGATCTCGATGCGGCAGGGGGTGCCGGAGGAGGTCGTGCTGCGGCCGTATCCGTCGGGGTCGATCGCGCTCGAGGTCACCGGGCTGCCGCCGGATGTGGAGTGCGACGTCCGGGTCGAGAAGACCGCCCAACCGTTCCGCGGTCGGGTCCGGTCGGATGCGGACCACGCACTGGAGATGACGGCGCCGCTTCGGGAGGGCGTGGCGGAGTTCTGGGCGGGGCCGAACGGACGACGCACACTGCAGTGCGGCCTGTGGTCGGCGGACATCCCCTACGGAACCGAACGAATCGCGTACACGGGCCCTGCTGCGCCGCTCCGATAGTGGGTGCTGCAGCGACGGCCGATCCCTCCAGAAGAAGCCTGTGAACCTGGGTCAGCGCAACGTCGCCACGGAGTCACGGAGCACACCGAGGATTTCACGGAGAGGTGAGGAACAGGGGCGCCCGAGGACGGGGGCCGGCTCGGCGGACGCCAGGTCCGTCGTCCGCCTCGGAGCCGGTTGTCATCATCCTGGGACGCCGCGAAGGGCGGGGTTGGACAGAGTGAACGATTGCGGCGGACGCTGGTCGACCGAGCTCGTGTCTTCGGAGCAGTGCTGCTCGTCCCGAGATGCTGACGCCCGGTGTCCGAATCCCCGCAGAGTTCGCGTTCCGAGATGCTGACACCCGCTGTCAGCAATCCAGGAGGACTGGCGTCCCGAATTGCTGACATCCCATGTCAGCATCTCCCGACGCCATCTGAACGGAACATCGAGGTCTCCGCCGACCCGCTATGGTTGCGACATGGGGAAGGTCTTGTTCACGCTGCTGGTGCTCGGTCCGGATGGAAGACCGATTCCGGACGCCTACGTGCTGGCGTCGTCCAGGCCCATTCCCTTGCTGACCGTTCGGGACGACACGGTGTTCCCACTCCAGTCGAGTCAGCGACAGCAGAGCACTGGGTCCGACGGAGAGGTCGAAATCCCTCGCTTCACTGTCGAGCGCTTCGGTCGGCGACTGGCCCGATGGGCGCGCTGGAATGGGAACCCCAACGGCTCCACATGTTCGCCGAGCGTCGTCCGCGTTCTCAGACGGTGACGCTCGAACCCGTCGACCCCATGAACTACCGCATCGACAATGCGAGCAATTGTGAGCTGATCGTGCACGGTACCGACCGAGCCCGACTCGCGATGCGGGCGGTCGCGATGATCGAGGATGGCGTCGCTTCCGTGCCGTTCCTGCCGGCCGATCCGAAGGCGGAGGTGCGCTGCGGTGCCTGGACTCAGGCCATCGACCCGACGGTGCACGCCCACATCCTGGAGGCCGGCCGTTCACTGGAAGTCCAGCTGATTCCAAGTGATGCGGTGACGCTGGACAGCGCGTGGGCCCAGTGCGGGGACCGGAAGGTCGAGACTCCGAGACGTCGAGCGCCCCACGAGCCCGCCGACACGACGCTGCTGCTCGACGGGCTCTCCGGCAGCACCTGCACGGTGACGGTCACGGGAAGTCTCCCGGACGAGAACCAGGTGACGGTGACGAAAGAGCTGGGGCCCCGCGACACCTGGGCCGTCGCGCTCGACTGGGACGGCGAGGACCGCTGGGCCAGAGCGACCCGCCAGACGATCCACGTGGTCGACACCGAAGGGCGTCCGGTCCCGGGCGCGCGATTGATGCCCATGCCGTCCGAGACCTGGGCCATTCCGACGGGCTTGGAGATCCCGCCCGTGCTCCAGGCCTCGTCGACGACCGACGAGTCGGGCAGGGCATCGCTGCGACCCTTCGACGACACGGTCCAGGTCGCCGTGCTCGCGAACGGTCACGGCTACAGCCTGCATCCGCTCCCGGAGTCCACGGACGATCCGGTCTCGCTCGTCGTCGACGACCGCCCCGCGACCGCGCTGGAGCTCGACATCGTGGGGTTGCCCGAGGGAACGTCCTGCTCCGTCGGGGTCACCCAGTACGAACAGCTGCAGATCGAGGTCCCGGTGATCGACGGCGAGGCACGGCTCTGGACCCCGGTCGAGCCCAGCCTCTCGACCTACACCGTCCGCTGTGGCGGCTGGCGAAGGCGGTTCGATCCCGCGGTGGGGCAGCTCCACTACGAACGTCCGAGGCCCGACTCACCACCGTGAGGGGCGCGCCACGTCCACGCCGAGCGCACTCGCCAGCACTTCGTGCTGCCAGTTCCAGGGGTGGGACTCGTCCGCGACCGACCACGCCGAATCGTCCGCGCTGTACGACAGGATCGCACGACCGTACGCGATCTCGACCGTCTGGACGGGCGCCCCGCGCGCCAGGGTCCACGCGTGTGCCGCGTCCTTCGGGCTCACGTCGAAGCGGACCTGCTGGAACGGCCGTCGGAGCAGAATCCCGTCCGTTGGCACCCGACGAAGGCGAATCGCGGTCAGATCCGGGAAGGTCTCGGGGTCGGAGAGCACGGCAGCCAGGTGACTCGGCAGGGACTCGAGCGTGAGGGCGGTCAAGGGGAGGTCGGGGGTCTGGACGAGGGCTCCGAGCAGCTGATCGTGGCCCACGGCGAGTGCGCGCAACCGGGTGAGCGTTCGGACCCGGGTGACGAGCTCGGCCCCCATCATCGAGCGCGGGCCGGCCCAGGGCAGATCGAGGGCCTCCACGCTCCGCCACATCACGTGGTCCAGCACCGGCTCGAGGTGAGCGCGATGCTGGACGTACAGCTGAGCGCCGATCAGCCATCCGTCCCGATAGAACCGCCCCTTCGACTCCAGCACCCGGTCCACGGCTCCCAGGAGATGTCGGGCCGCGCCGCGCTTCAGGCGTCGCCACTCGTCCCGCTCGAGCATCGGCAACCGACCCGCCGACGACAGCGCCAACCACCGCCCGATGGCCAGGCCGGTCTCGTCGCCCTGCTCCAGCAAGTGGTCGGTGAGCACGGCCCGCGGGCCCGCGTCGCCAGGAGAGACCATGGCCTGGACGAGCAGATCCAGACCCGCAGCATCCAGCGGGATTCCGGCGGTGTGGTCGAGGGTGGAGGGCATCCCGGCCACGATATCGATACCGGTCGCGGATGGCCGTTCTTCCCCCGATCCTCTGGGTCGACGAGACCCCCAGCACCAACCTGGCACTCAGCGAGCGAGCCCGGGAGCTGCCCCACGGGGCCGGACTCGCAGCACGGCAGCAGACCGCGGGGCGGGGGCGGCTGGGGCGTTCCTGGGCGCCTGCGACGGGCAACCTGTACCTGTCGGTGCTCCTGAAGGGCATCGCCGCCGGGGATCTGCCCTGGTACACGCTCGGGGCCGGCGTGGTGCTGCTGGAGGCTCTCGATGCGCTCGGTACGCCGTCCGACACCTTCGCCCTGAAGTGGCCCAACGACGTGCTCGACCGCGAACGACGAAAGCTCGCGGGCGTCCTCTGCGAAGCGTCCTGGGCAGACGGTCGACCCGAACACCTGGTGGTGGGCATCGGGGTGAACGTGGCGCATGCGCCCGACGTGCAGGGCACGATTGCGACGTGCCTCGCCGATCACGCCGTCTCGGTGGGGTTGGAATCGCTGGCGACCTGCATCCGGGACGGCCTGGTCGGCCTCGATCCGGGATCGATCCGTGGCCGCTGGACCGCTCGCTCGTGCACTCTGGGCCGCTGGGTGCGGGTCGGGGAGGTCGAGGGAGAGGCCTTCGCTCTGGACGATGACGGCGCGCTGCTCGTTCGGCGACGCGATGGCACGACGACTCGTGTGATCACGGGGGACGTGCACTGGATAGAGGCAGGTGGAGGCTCTTCGTGATCGCTGCCATCCCGTTCTTCCAGGTTCCGCTGAAGTCGCTCGCAGAGTGGATTCAGGACGCGACCGGCTTCTGGATTCAGGCCCTCGACAGCATCCCGCTCGACCCCTGGGCGCTGCTGGTCTGCACGGGCTTCGTGGTGGGGCTCGAGGTCGCCCGGGCGCGTGGGATCAAGCTCGGCCTCGAGGTGAAGGACATCGTCGACGGCGCCGTGTTCATCGTGTTGATGGGCTTCGCCGTGGCGCACATCGTCACCGTTGTCTTCTACTTTCCCGAACGGCTGATGATCGACGAGTGCACGGCGGGGGATTCCTCGGCCTGCCTCGAAGGGGTGATGTCGATCCTGCGCGTCTGGGAGGGCTTCTCGAGCACCGGGGGCTTCATCGGTGCGGTCATCGGCGCCTGGCTGTTCTACAAGGTGATCCGCCCTCGCGCTGCCCTCAGACACGCCGACGTCATCACCTATGGATTCCCCTTCGGATGGTTCTTCGGGCGCCTGGGCTGCGCCAGTGTTCACGACCACGTCGGCTCGGTCACCACCTTCCCGCTGGCCATGGACTTCGATCGGGGGCTGAAGGGCTTCTACTGGTACGTGGGCGACCCCATGCCGGGGATCGACGGCATCCGCCACGAGCTCGGACTGTACGAAGCCGCGTACATGGTGCTGGTCTGCGTGCTGTTCTACGCGCTGGGCCGCAAGGACCGCCCGCCGGGCTTCTTCCTGGCGTGGTTCGCCGTGGCGTACGCACCGGTCCGGTTCATCCTGGACTTCCTGAGAAACAACGATTTGTCACACCAGGACGCCCGCTACCTGGGTCTGACGCCGGCGCAATACGGCATGATCGTGATGTTCTTCGCCGGGATCTACATGCTCACGAAGCTCGACTACGAAGGGTTCGACGGCGTCGACCTGTCTGCGGATCGCGAACCCGCCGAACCGCCCACGTCCGAGCCGGCGGAGGGGACATAGCCACCGTCGCTTCCGGCGCGGATGGCAGGGTTCAGGAAGGCGCGCTCGGAACCCTGCGGCTCGGGTGCGGGGCGGTTCTCGCGCTCTACGTGCCGCTGTGGCTGCTGATCGCCGCGACCTCGCTGCAGCTGATGCCAGACCTGCGGGGTCAGTGGATGGTCGACCCGTTGTCGGGCACCACCGAGTTCGTGGAGTACGGCTTCTTTGCGCAGTGGTTCCGCGGAGGGCTCGTCGCGACGGGCCTGTTGGGCGTTGCGTCCCCGATCGTCGGGGTGGTGGTGCTGTTCGCGACGGGGGCGTCGCTGGTCAGTCGTCAGCGGGGCGAGGTCGAGGCCCTGGCGTATGCGGGCGCTGCAGGGCCAGCAGCCCTGGATGTTCCCCTGGTCGTCACCAAGCGCAAGCGGGGCGCCAGCGAGGTCGCCATCCCCATCCGGGTCGTGCTCGCATCCGCCCGGCGTCGCTTCCTCGCGAAGCTCACCGATCTCGGCCTGCTCTACGGCGCGGGGCTCGGGGGGGCGATGATCGGGGTTCTCGCCACCGCCGGTACGTTCGACTGGGGCTCGATCGCGTGGACCTGGCCCCTGGTCGGAGCGGGGCTCGCCATCGCCGCGCTGGTGGTCGTCCAGTGGGCGGGCGTGATCGATCGCGGGCAGACCCTCGGCAAGATGCTGTTCGACATCCGGGTGGTCGAAGCCGATCGCGACCGACCCCCGTCGATCTGGGCGGGAGTGGGGGTGCGGCACGCGCTTCCCGAGCTCGTCGCGATGGGCCTGGCCACGGTGCTCTCCCTCGCGTCGGCCCACTTCCTCGTGGTCGGGCTCCGCGCGTTCGGTCTCGACACCCTTTTCATCGTCGATGTCCTGCGGGTGCTCGTGGCCCTCGGGGTGTTCCCGCTCTGGCTCACGGGATTCGAGCTCCTGCGGGGAGTGGGCGTGCTGTTCGGCCGCCTGAACACGCCGCACGATCGGGCCGCCAACACCCGCGTCATCCGCACCGCGGTCGGCGATGTCGAGTCCGAAGACGTCGTCCCGATGGGCTTTCGACTGGTCGCACGCGCGGTGGATTCGCTGATCGTGGTCCTGGTCATGGCGCTTCCCCTGGCCGCAGCCGGGGTCGTGGATGCGGCTGGGCTGGGGTCCCCGCAGGTCGTGCTGGTCGTCGGACTCGTCGCCGCCGTGCTCCTCGGGCTCGCGGTCCAGGTCTGGCACTGGGTCGGCATCGCGACCGACGGCTCCACCGTAGGGCGCCGACTCGCGCGGATCCGCATCGTCGACCTGGACGGCGGGCCGCCGGGGTTCGCCCGAGGCGTCGTGGTTCGGGAGTGGGTGGGGATCAGCCTGCTCGGCGGAACGCTGTCCATACTCTGGCTGTTCGCCGACTTCGTCGTCGGGCTCGGGGACGCTGGCCGCACCGCCCGCGACCAGCTGGCGGGCACCCGCGTGGTGTGGGTCTGGGATGGCGCCGAGTAGTTGTTAGAGTGCCGGTCCCGTCCACCAGACGGTCCACCGGTCCTCGGAGGCAACCACGTGTTCCGCCGCATCCTGATCGCGAACCGAGGCGAGGTCGCCGCCCGCGTCGCGCGTACTGCCCGAAAGATGGGCGTCGACGTCGTCGCCGTCGCCTCCACTGCAGATCGCGACGCCAGCTGGCTGTCCGGGGTCGACCAGGTCGTCACCCTCGGCGCACCTCGCGCGTCCGCGTCCTACCTCGACATCGACGCGCTGCTGGCAGCCGCGCTGCACCATCGCTGTGCCGCCATCCATCCCGGCTGGGGGTTTCTGGCCGAGAACGACCAGTTCGCCACGCGCTGCGAAGCAGCGGGCGTCACGTTCATCGGTCCGCCCGGGCCGCTCATGCGCCGGATGGCCGACAAGGCCGCTGCCCGCCAGACCATGGAGTCCCTGGGTCTGCACGGGATCCCCGGAAGCGATGGCGCCCTCGAGTCCCTGGCCGAAGCCCGCTCCGTCGCAGAAGGGATGGGGTACCCCGTCCTGCTGAAGGCGGTCGCTGGTGGCGGAGGGCGCGGGATGCGCGCGGTGGAGGCTCCCGAAGACCTCGAAGAAGCCTGGAACAGCGCGACGTCCGAGGCGTTCAGCTCCTTCGGAGACGGGCGGCTGTACCTGGAGCGGCGCATCGATGGCGGTCGACACGTCGAAGTGCAGATCATCGCCGATCGGTACGGCAACACCGTCCATCTCGGAGAGCGGGAGTGCAGCCTGCAGCGGCGTCATCAGAAGGTGCTGGAGGAGGCTCGCAGTCCGGGACTGTCGGACGGAGAGCGCTCCCGCATCCTGCCTCTGGTGGCCGAGGTCGTCGCACAGACCGGCTACGTCGGTGCGGGCACGGTCGAGATGCTGCTGGATGCCCAGGGACGCGCCTGGTTCATGGAGATGAACACCCGCCTGCAGGTCGAGCACCCGGTCACCGAGGAGATCACGGGGCTCGATCTGGTCGAGCTGCAGCTGCGCGTAGCGGCGGGTGAGCGACTGCCGATCACCCAGCACGACGTGACGTTCACCGGTCACGCCCTGGAATGCAGGATCAACGCCGAAGATCCGGATGACGGATTCAAGCCCTGTCCGGGGGGCGTCGACACCCTCGTGAAGCCGGAAGGCGAGGGGATTCGCGTGGACACCCACCTGAGCTCGGGCGATCGCATCCCGCCCTTCTACGACTCGATGATCGCGAAGGTGATCACCTACGGCAGCGATCGCGACGAGGCGATCGCGCGCATGCGAACGGCGCTCGGTCAGATGCGCGTCGAAGGCGTGAAGACCAACCTCGACCTGCATCGGCGCATCCTGGACTGGAGCGCATTCACGTCGGGCAACTACCACACCCGCTCCCTCGAGGCGGGTCTGGCCGCGGAGGCACTGTGAAGAAGACCCTGCTCCAGCCCGTCGGAACCGAGCTCGATTCGTTCCTCTCGGACGAGGAGATCGCCGCGAATCGAAGAGCTCTGGGCGATCGCGAGGCGGCCATCGAGGAGAAACACGCGACCGTCCGTGCCGGATGGGGCGAAAAGTACGTCGATCGCGTCCACGAGAAGGGAAAGCTCACCACCTGGGAGCGCATCGAGGCCCTGATCGACGATGGCACCGAGGTGTTCGAGGTCGGCTCGCTCGTGAACTGGGGCGTCGAGTTCGCCGGATCCCGTCGCGCCGCACCCGGAGCCGGCGTCGTCACGGCATTCGCGCAGATCGAGGGTCGCTGGTGCATGGTCATCGCCAACGACAACACCGTCGCGAGTGGTGCCTGGTGGCCGAAGACCCCCGAGAAGATCGAGCGGGCCCAGGAGATGGCGCTGCGTATGCGGCTTCCGGTCGTCTACCTGGTGGACTGCTCGGGCTTGTTCCTGCCGGAGCAGAGCCGATCGTTCTCCGGGGCGACCGGAGCCGGGCACATCTTCACCAAGAACGCCCGACTCGCCGATGCGGGCGTGCCGCAGATCGCCGGCGTGTTCGGGGACTGCATCGCAGGCGGCGGCTACATGCCGATCATCAGCGATCGCGTGGTGATGACCGAGAACGCCTACATGGTGATCGCCGGTGCCGCGCTGATCCGCGGGGCCAAGTCCCAGAAGCTCACCAGCCTCGACATCGGTGGGCCCGAAGTCCACGTCCACCAGTCCCAGTGCGCCGACCTGCGCGTTCCCGACGATCCCACCGCCCTGTTCGTCATCCGCCGCGAGGTCGCGAGGCTGCCCACCACCGCCGCCGACTTCTACCGCTACGGCGCGCATCCCAGCAGCCCGAGGCTCGATCCGGCCAGTCTGGGCGGGCTGTTTCCCACGGACAGCCGCCAGGGCTACGACATCGAGGAGGTCCTCGGCCGCCTGGTCGACGACTCGCTGTTCCACGAGGTGCTGCCGGACGTCGGGCGCGAGATGATCACGGGGGTCGCGCGGATCGACGGGCTGTGGCTCGGGTTCATCGCCAACCGTCAGGGGCTCGTCGACGAGCCAGGGGTCGGCAAGCGTCCCGGTGGAGCCCTCTACCGTGAAGGGATCGCCAAGATCTCGACGTTCGCGCGGGCCTGCGGCGACGACGGCATCCCCATCGTCTGGCTTCAGGACATCAGCGGGTTCGACATCGGGGTGCACGCCGAGCACGTCGGCCTGCTGGGCTACGGCAGCAACCTCATCTACACCAACTCCACCCAGAAGGTGCCGTTCTTCACCGTGCTGCTCCGGAAGGCCAGTGGTGCCGGGTACTACGCCATGAGCGGCATGCCCTACGAACCCACCGTGCAGCTGTCGACCGCGATCACGCGCCTGGCGGTGATGGAGGGCCGGACCCTGGCGATCGCGGCCTTCAACAGCAAGCTCGACGACGACTTCGAGATCGCGACGGACGACCCCGAGGAACGCGCCGAGATCGAGGCCGGGATGCAGAAGACGGCCGAGCGCATCGAAGCGGACATGGATCCCGTCGACGCTGCGTCCCGCATGGACACCGACCAGATCGTCCCGATGGCCCAGCTGCGCGACTGGATGGTCGTGCTGGCCAACTGCGCCTGGCAGGGGGCGGGGTATCGCCGCACCAAGAATCCCCGGATCTGGAGCTTGCACGACATCCGGGTGCTGGGGCGCACGGCCGACGTCGCCGTGAAGCAGACCATCACCGCCAAGCTCGTCGACGGGCAGCTCACCAGCCCCACGGTGGGCGACTTCCGGTCCGTCGGTCCGGCGGGCTCGGCCATCCGGCCCGGGCAGATTTTCGGCGTGCTGGAGCGGGCCGGTCACCCCCTCGGCGTCCTGGCCCCAGAAGGAGTCGCAGGCGTCCTGCAGAGCCCCGCGAGCGGCTGGGTCGAAGCAGGGGATGCTCTCGGAACCCTCGGTGCGGGCGGGGCAGAAGACGCTTCGGGCACCATCGGAGCCGTCGACGCGGGGGTCCCCGAGGGGGTCTCCGTCATCCGGGCCGAGACCGACGGGACGTTCTACGTGCGCCCCGAGCCCGGCGCTGCGCCCTTCGTACAGCCCGGCCAGGCCTTCGAGTCCAACGCCACCCTGGGCCTGGTCGAGGTGATGAAGACCTTCTCGTCCATCCGGGCGTCCCGGGCCGGCACCCTCGCGAAGGTGCTCGTGGCCGACGGGGCCGCGGTCGAGACCGGAGAGGCGCTGTTCTGGGTCCGGCTGGGGTAGAATCCGGCATCTCCTCATCGAGGACCTCCGGAGGCTCGCCATGCTGACGCTCCTGCTCACGACTGCGTTCGCGCAGTCCGAAGCCCCTGCCTGCGAGGCTCCCGTCTCCCTCGGCGCCGTGGTCGATCGGCTCACCGCGGTCGAGACCGCCCTGCGCGGCGAGGACTTCCCAGCGGCCGGCACACAGGCGGAGCAGCTCGCCAACGACCTCGTGTGCGTGGATGCGGTGCTGCCGAGCCTCGTCGCCCAGCGGGTCTATCGGGGCATCGGGGCCGGGCTGTTCGTGGTGGGGGACGAAGCCGTCGCCGATCGCTGGCTGCGAACCGCCCTCGAGCTCGACCCCACGTTCCAGTTCGGGATCGAAGAGCTCCCCGGCGACCACCCGCTGCGCGGCCACCTCGAAGACCTGCGGCGTGCGAACGACGGGGGAGCGGTCGCACTCGAGGAACAGGTGTTCTCGGTGGAGCCCGTCTTCCTGGACGGCCGGCCGATCGACACGCCGAAAGCGAGAGTCGATCGCTTTCACGTCTTCCAGGTCGACGAAGCCGAGGCGGATGTCCGGACCGAGCTCATCGAGGGCAACGCGTTCCCCGACGACGTGCTCGAGAAGGGCTCTGCGAGCGACGGGCCCCAGCAGGTGGCCACCCAGGACGAGGGGCTGTCGGACAGGGAACGCCGGAAGGCCGAGAAGATGCGTGCACGGGAAGCCCGGCGGCAAGCCAGGAACGAGCCGCGCTACGACAAGGACGGCAACATCCGTCGCCTTCGCCCGAAGGAGAAGACCCCTCTGATGATCGCCGGGGGGGTCATCGTCGCCAGTGCCGGAGCGATCTACGCGCTCTCGGCCACCACCCGCGACCGCATGCGGAGCATCAGCAGCGTCGCAGACGTCAACGACGGTCCGATTCCCGAGGGCAAGTACACGCCGTGTGCGGCCGACGAAGAAGTCGGGACCAACGGCTGTCTGCGAGACCCCGCCGACGAAGTCGACCGCCTCGCCGGGGTCACCAACCGGCTGTTCGTGGCCTCCGCAGCCGTCGCGGCTGTGGGCGTCGGGACGTTCACCTGGGGGGCGGTCGTCAGCGACCACGGCGTCGTCCCGACCGTGCACGTCCGCTTCTGAAGGCCCGCCAGGTGTGCGCTGCTGTGCTAGGCTGCGCGTACCGAATGGAGGTGCCGTGCGTTCGTTCGCACTCGTCATCACGGGCCTGTCGCTCTCGTCTTCCGCCTTTGCAGCGGATTGCGCCGCGCCCTACACCACGGATGCGCTCATCGGCGACCTGTCCAAGGTCGAAGCAGCGATGCGCGAATACGACGACGCGTCCGCTGCGTCTGCGGGCATCACCCTGCGGGATGGCCTCGGCTGTCTCGACGAGGTGCTGCCGGCACTCATCGCCGCCCGTGCCTATCGGGCCGTGGGGGCGGGGCTGTACTCCGGCGGCGAGGGCGAGCAGGCCAACAAGTGGTTCGCCACCTCCCTCGAGCTCGAGCCCACCTGGACGTACGGTCTGCAGGACATCCCCGAAGGCCACCCGCTGCGGCAGGACTTCGAGGACCTCAAGCGCGCGATGGAAGGCAACGAGCCCGCCCCGGTCGAGGGCAAGGTGTTCGTCGAGGGGTCGCACTACCTCGACGGCCGGAAGATCAGCTCTCCCAAGGCTCGTACAGAGCGATTCCACGTCTACCAGGTCGACAGCGGGAGCGTGTCGTCCCACATCATCGAAGGCAACGCCTTTCCCGCCGAACAGCTCGAAGCCGGCAAGGTCGAGAGCGAAAAGCCCGATCCCGAGCCGTCCTCCAGTTCCAACGAGAACGGCCTGACCGAGAAGCAGATCGCGCGGGCCGAGAAGAAGCGCCTCAAGGCCGAAGCCAAGCGCAAGAAGAAGGCCGACAAGGTCAAGACCACGGTCGCTGCCGACGGCACGGTCTACTACAAGCGCCAGCGCCCCCCGGAGAAGACACCGCTGATGATCGCGGGCGGGGTCATCATGGCCGGTGCAGCCGCGCTCTACTACGGCTCGACGCGCACCGAGCGCCGGATGAAGAACATCATGCACGCCAGCGATGTCAACGACGGCATTCCCGATGGCGAGAAGTTCCGGTCGTGCACGCCGAACGAAGATCCCGAGACCAGCGACTGCACCCTCGATCCCGCAGACGAGGTCGATCGGCTCGCGGGCGTCACCAACCGGCTCGTGGTCGCGTCCGCCGCAGTGTTCGCAGTCGGGGCCGGCACCACCACGTGGGGCATCATCCTCGACGGTGACCGCGTCGTCCCCACGGTGAACATCCGCTTCTGATGCCGACTGCGACCCTTCCGCTCGTCTGGACGGGTCGCTCCGGACGCCAGTACGTGCCCGTGGAAGGCGCGCGGGTGCGTCGCGGGGGAATGGCCACGGTCCGCAAGGTGGTCGGTCGGGGCGGTGCCGTGGGCATGTCGGTCGTGCCGGACGGGACCAACCTCGCGCTCAAGTTGTGGAACGAAGGCGACGAGGCCTCGCTCGACCAGCTGCAGCGCGAAGCCGCCATCCTGATGTCGATCGCCGAGAGTGATGGCGACATCCCGTGTCCCCGGCTCTACGACGTGGTGGGGGAGCCGCTGATCACCGCGCTCGTGATGGAGTGGTGCTCGGCCGATCTGGGACGATGGTGGGCCGACCGACTCGACGAACCCGATGCCTTCGGCCGGTTGATGGCGACGATGGCCGAGGTCGCGCGGCGGGCCAGCGACTACCACGTGTTCTTCGCAGACCGACAGGCGCAGGCGGCGCACGGTGATCTGAAGCCCAGCAACATCCTGCTGTCGGTCGACGGACGCTGGCTGATCTCGGACTTCGGAACCGCCGTCGTCGCAGCCCCCGGCGACGACACCTGGGACGAGACGAAGCAGGTGGTCGCCACCGAGAACTTCCTCGCGCCCGAGGTGCTGTTCAACGCCCGAAAGCGACATCCCGCCGCGATCGACACCTGGTCGCTCGGGGCTTCCGTGTTCGCGCTCCTCCGGTTGCGTCGCCTGCACGCCGATGGGGCCGATCTGCCGCGCAACGGCACGCACAGCCCGCGATTCCGGACCGAGCGGATGAACCAGGTGCACCAGGTCTACGCGCGCAATCCGCGGCAGTTCCGCGAGCGCGACCTCGACCCCGATGCCTTCGCCAATCCCATCCGGCTGCCAGAGGAGGACCGCCGCTCGGTCCGCGATGCGATGCGGGGCTTGCTCCCCACCGCCGCTGGCGAAGACGACCTCGCGGACGCGCTGCTCGACGTGCTCGACCGTGCGCTCTCCATCGATCCCGCGCATCGCTACACCTCGTGTCGCGACCTGGCCGCAGCATTCGAGAACCTCACCCGAACCTACATCCAGCTCGCGGCCACCGGAGATTCTCCGGCGCCCGCTCCTCCCCACGAGACCACCGACCAGCTCGTGCGCGATCGGGATGCCGAAGCCGTCCGTGCCGAGCGGCTCGCTCGCGAGAACGCCCGTCTCCAGGCCCAGCTGGACGAGCTGTCGGCGCAGCGGGAGGCCGGGAGCCCGGTCTCGCCCAACACGCCCATCGGGGTCGGTCTGGCCGCAGTGGTCGCGTTGCAGCTCGCTACGCTGCTCGGGATTGCGATCCTGGCGGTCCTGTCGTTCCTGTGACCCCTCCGGACGACCAGGAAGGGGACGAGGACTCGGGGCCGCTCCCGGAGCCCATCTGGTGGTTGGCCATCGCCGTGTTCTACGGCCCGGTCTGCATGGGAAGTGCGGCCTGGCTGTCGTGGACCGATGGCCTCACAGTGGGGTCGAGCGTGTACCTCGCCGCAGGCCTGCTCGCGGGCGCCGTGCTCGCGTGGGTCAGTCAGCGCATCCCGTGGGCCAGTCCGGACGGGCCCATGGGGGATGCGTTCCGCGAGATGGTCGGCCCGCTGTCGTTCCCCGCGGTCTTCGCCCTGGCCGTGTTCTCGGCGGTCGGCGAGGAGCTGTTCTTCCGCGGGATCCTCCAGCCGTGGCTCGGCTTGCCGATCACCGCACTGCTGTTCGGGGCCGTGCACATCTCCGACAAGCCGGCGCTCCGCATCTGGCCGGTCATGGCGTTCGGCATGGGTCTGCTGCTCGGCGGCCTGACCCAGTGGACGGGCGGTCTGGGCGCTGCGATCGGCCTGCACTTCTCGCTCAACCTGCTGAACCTCCACGCGCTCGTGGGGCCGGGACAGCACCCGCGAGGAGGATGACCATGGCGGCGTGGCGTCGGCACCTGATTCAGGCACTCCCGGGATTCCGGAGTCGGATCGAGCGTGCTCCATCGGCGGACGCCGTCTGGGCTGATCTGACGTCGCGAGCCCTCGAGAACGAGACGGTTGCCCAGGAGGTTCTGGCAGCCGTCGAGCATCGGGGGGTTCTCGTGGACGCGACGCGACGCGTCCGTTTCTGGCGGGCGATCCTGACGTCAGACCGGGCGACACTGGTGCCGCACTACGTCCATGAGCATCGACTTCGGAAGATCAGCTCGGAGGTGTTCGGGGAGACCGCCGCAACCGCGATCGCTCCGCTGCTCCCTCGGTACGAGCGCGACCACCTCCCTTTCGGACCGCTCCGGCGCCGGTTCTTTGCGCTACCACTGCCATTTGCGGAGCTGGACCGCTGCTGGCGCGTGCTCCTCGACTGGATGTACTACGGCGAGTTCGAGCTTCTGTCCGACGATCTCGAGGAGTGCCTTCACGAGTTCGGGGTCTCCGACGCCGACCGTCAGGCCGTGATTCGGGAGGCGCAACGCGGGATGGACACGGTACTGAGCCGATGAGGCCGCTCAGCGCTTGTTGGGATTGTCCCAGGTGTACTCGTCTTCGCCGGACGCCTTGCAGGCCCAACGAGCCATGACGAAGAGCAGGTCGGACAGCCGGTTGAGGTAGCGCATGGGGTCGGTGCCCACGCTGTCGTCGAGGTCCATCAGCGTGACGACCCGCCGCTCGGCTCTGCGGCACACGGTCCGCGCCTGGTGAAGAAAGGCTGCGGTCTGCCCGCCGCCTGGGAGCACGAACTCCTTCAGGGGCTCGAGCTCATCGTTCAGGCTGTCGATCCAGCCCTCCAGCCGCTCCACGTCTTCGTCGCCGGGCCGGATCATGCCTTCCCAGCGGTCTTCTGCGCCGGTTGCGAGGTCTGCGCCGACGTTGAACAGGTCGTTCTGGATGCGGCGCAGGATCGGCTCGAGGCGATCGAGGGTGTTGATCGTGCGTGCGATCCCCACGATGGAGTTGAGCTCGTCGAGGGTGCCGTAGGCTTCGATGCGCGGTGCGTCCTTTCGGGCCTTCACCCCACCGACCAGCCGGGTGTCGCCGGCGTCGCCAGTCTTGGTGTACACGCGCGTGATTCGCATCGGGCCCTCGGGGATGGGGTGGCAGCAGGTTCGCAATGCAGTCGTACACGTTATCCTCCAACCCCCGAATCGTCCGACGCCAGGAGTTCCAGTGCGCCGTCGCAAACAGCTGCAGAAGCTTCGTGGGTCCGATCCCGTGTTGCTCGAGGTCCAGACCCAGGATCTGCTCACGCTGCCCAGTGGTCAGCTCGAGCCGGCGAACGTCGCGGATCTGTTCGCGTTGGCCGAGCACGACAGTCCGCCGAAGTCGATGCGTCGCGGGCTCGACCTGTTCGTGAAGCGCTGCTGCCTCGAGATCGGCGAGATCGCAGACGGTCAGCTCCCCGCCTTCGTGAAGGACTACATGGACGTCCCTCCCGAGCGCATCCCCCAGAGCTTCCGAGACCTCATCGTCGAGCTGTCCCAGCGTGAGAGCCGGGATTCCACCAAGCTCGAACCCCTCATCGAGCACTTCGAGGGCACCGAGCCCACGCCATTCGAGTTCGGCGAGAAGACCGTCAAGGTGCAGCGCGCCACTGCGGCCAACAAGCCCCGTTCGTCGCGAACCTCTCGGGGTGGCGGGCGTTCCCGCAGCTCTTCCGGCGGGCGCAGCGCACGACCGAAGCCCCGCAAGATCGACACCAGCGGCCCGACGATGGACGTCGACAAGCGCAACTGGGTGGTCGAGACCGTGATGGAGCGACTCGGCGAAGCGCGCGAGAAGGGCTTGTCCGAAGCCGTGCTGGTCGCGGGGATCCGACATCGCGCGAAGGCGGTCTACCCGAAGCTGATGCCGTTCGAGATCACCAGCGTGCTCTCCGATCTGGAAAAAGCCGGCCGCGTGCGCAAGAGTGCTGGACGCTGGTCACGCGCACGGCGCTGATCAACTCGAGTTCGGGGGCGTGGCGGAATCGGTAGACGCGTTCGATTCAAAATCGAATGGCCACAGGTCGTGAGGGTTCGAGTCCCTCCGCCCCCATCTATTGAACATCCGAGCCGTTGTTCGGATGTTGGTATTGAACATCCGAGCCGTTGTTCGGATGTTGGTATTGAACATCCGAGCCGTTGTTCGGATGTTGGTATTGAACATCAGCGGCCGGTTGCGTAGGCGCCGCCGTCCTCGGGGACGAACGCCGTGCCGTCGTACATGTAGCGCTCGACCTCGAACGACTCGCCCTCGACGACGTAGACGTTCATGGCCGCCGCCCGGCGCTTCTCGGGCATGAAGCGGTAGCCGGACGACCCCGAGTTGGCGATCACCATCGTGTGCCCACCGAGGTCGAGGGGTACCGAGAAGCCGTGGTGCTCGTGGCCGTGGATGCACAGGTGGGGCTTGTAGGTGGCGGCCCGCAGCCGCTCGATGAGCACGCGGGCGTTCAGCAGGCCGTGGTGGGTGTTGTCGTACACATCCCCTCTGCGGTCGAGCAGGGGGTAGTGCAGGGCCAGGATGCGGAACCGCCCGTCCAGCGTGGGGTCTTCGAGGGCCTCTGACAGAGCGTCGAGCTGCTCGGTCGGCACCTCTCCGGCGGCGTCCAGGAAGGTGGGACGGTTGGGATCGAGGCCGAGGACCACGAGCCCGTTGCGATCCAGGCGCTGGATGGGCCCGGCCCGATGGAGCTGATCGCCGAAGTAGGACGCGATCCGGTCGGTGTCGCGGGCCCCGCGCGTGTACACGTCGTGGTTGCCGGCGAGAACGAGGGTGTCGATCTGCTGCATCACGGGGGCGAGGAACCGGCGGGCCTTGTCGAACTCCGAAGGCAGCGCCTGAGCGGTGAGATCGCCCGTCACCACGAACAGATCCGGCGACAGCGAGCGGACGTGATCCATCAGCGCCTGCTGGACGTCTTCGGGGAAGTGGTGACGACGGCCTCGGAGGATCTGGTTGGCCGTGCCCAGGGTGCGCTTGCCGAACAGCTTGGTGAACGGCACGGACTCGGTCCAGTGGATGTCGGTGGCGTGGGCGATGCGCATCAGGACCCTCGATGATGGACGCGCCGCCGCAGACCGGCGATGGCGAGCCCCAACCCGGATAGCCCGACCAGCACGAGTGCGGTGACCGTGCTGGTGGGTGCCGTGACCCAGCGTACGTGCACCGGGCGGGTCTCGTCGGCGGCTCGCACCTCGGCCACCCCGCCTTCTTCGGGTGTCCAGCCCACCCGGCCCCGACCGTCGGTGATGCCGATGGCGCGCTCGCGCTCGTGGATCGTTCCGGGCCGATGTACCACCCGCACGGTTTCGCCCCGACCCACCCGACCGTCGCGCTCGACCACGATCACGACCGGCTCGCCGACGACGACGGGCGACTCGAAGCGGATCTCGGCCCACGCCGGGGAGGACAGCGACACGAGAAGTGCGAGCAGAGTCATCCGGTCGCTCCCGTGGTCCGGAGGATCGCGCGCGTGCCGGCGAACCAGACCGCCCCGACCAGGGGGACCACCGTGGCCGCCGCAGGCAGGACGAGGTCGGGTAGACCGGGGAACGACACCCCGACCGACCCCAGGAGGAGCGCAGCGGCGACCCCGGCTCGTACATCGCGGCGCCGGTAGGCATGCACCGCACTCACGAGCCCGAGCAACAGCGGCAGCTCGGCCGACCACCACGCCCAGTGGGTCGATGCAGCGGGCCCGAGGAACCACAGGGTCGCGAACACGCCACCCCCCGCGACACCGAGGGGAGCCAGGCCCGCAGGCGTGCGCAGCAGCACGGCGAAGGCGCCGAAGACGCCCGCCAGCACGAAGCCGAGCGCCACCAGGGTCGGGATTCGGGCCGCCAGCGTGGCCTCGTAGCCGGATCCGAGTGCGACCGACGCCGCGAGGAGCGCCAGCAGAGCCAGACCCGCCGACGTCGCCGGGAGGCCGCTCCGACCGGGCTGTGGCGGTGCGGCAGACGACCATTGACCGGCACCCCAGCTCGCCAACGCCCCGATACCCAGGGCGGTCGACAGCCAGGTGGTCCAGACGTCCGAAGCGGGCTCCAGCAGGCTCCAGGGCGGGGCTTGCAGAGCGACCAGGCCGCTCGCGCCGAGGATGGCCGACCATCCGGCGAGGGACAACAAGGCCAGGCGGGGCCCCGCGAATCGCAGCAGCAGCGCGAACGCCCAGACGGTGAGCGCACCGACGATGCCGTAGCCAGCGGGCAACCAGCTCGCGAGGCCGACCGCGACGGAGCCGAACAATGCGGTGTCTGCGAGGCCGCGTGCCAGCACGTCCAGCCGGTCGTCTTCGGGGTCTTCGGACCAGTCGGCCCTCGCCAGCGGCACGCCGACGAACACCGCGAAGACCACGGCCACTGCGGGCAATGCGAGCCCGGCACTGCCGAGCAGGTCGACCGAGAGGGCGGGAAGCGCAGCCAGTGCTGCACACAACCCGCCTCCGACGGGCCACCACCAGGCATGTCCACGAGCCGAAGGGCGCATGCAGATGTCTAACGAGAAAAGGGCACGCCCTTCACAGGACGTGCCCTTGGCGTCTCCTCATCTCACGCGTCAAGCGCGCGCGGTCACCCGTCGAACAGGTACGTTCGACACGAGCGAAATGGCCCCGTCTTCACGGGAGAGCTTGAATTCCACGCCTTCGGCCTCGAACTCCACGTACTTGCCGATGACGTCCATGATCTCGTCCTTCATGGCGTCCAGCTGCGCAGGAGTGAGTGCGACCTGGTCGTGAATGAGCAACACCTTGAGGCGCTGCTTGGCGTCGTCCTTGCTGGTCTCCGGTGCTCCGAAGACCGACTTCTGCAGTCGATCGAAGAACCCTCGCATCAGACCACCTCCCGAACGGGCGCGAAGCCCATCCAGCGCTTCATGGTGGCCCACATGCCGGTCGGCGCGTTGAAGTCCGGGAACGGGACGTCGTGGCCGGTGATCCGGTCGGTGATGCGGCGATAGGCCTGGCCGACCACCGAGTTCTCCTCGAACACGGCCGGGCGACCGCGGTTGGCGCTGATGATGACGTCCTCGTGGTCGGGAACGACACCGAGCAGCGGGATCGCGAGGATCTCGAGGATGTCTTCGCGGTTCATCATGTCGCCGCGCTCGACCATGCCGGCCCGGTAGCGGTTGATGATGAGCTCGGGCTCGGGGAGATCGTGCGCTTCGACCATGCCGATGATCCGGTCGGCGTCGCGGATGGCGCTGACCTCCGGCGTGGTGACGATGAGCGCGCGGTCGGCCCCAGCGATGGAGTTCTTGAAGCCCTGCTCGATGCCCGCGGGGCAGTCGATGATGACGTAGTCGTGGAGCTCCTTGAGATCCTCCACGAGGCGCCGCATGTCGTCGGGGTTGACGGCGTTCTTGTCGCGGGTCTGGGCGGCGGGGAGCAGGTAGAGCCCCTCGACGCGCTTGTCGCGGATGAGGGCCTGCTTGAGACGGCACTCGCCTTCGACGACCTGGACGAGGTCGTAGACGATGCGGTTCTCGAGGCCCAGGATGACGTCGAGGTTGCGAAGTCCGATGTCGGCGTCGACCACAGCCACGGTGTTCCCGGCGAGCGCGAGGCCAACGCCGAGGTTCGCGGAAGTAGTGGTCTTGCCGACGCCGCCCTTGCCGGACGTGACGACAATGCACTCTGCCATGAGGGTACTCCTTGGGGGGAACGCGGGATGCGCTCGAGAGGTGGGATGAGGGAGAGAGAGGTGGGTCGATGACCCGGGGATCGACCGATCGGTGCCGGTCGAAGAAGGGAATCCGCCTAGCGGAACTTGCCGCTGTAGGGCTCGATGACGATCTCGCCGTGCCGGACGACGACGAGCTCGGGGACCGCCTTGCGGTCGGAGGGGGGAATGGCGATCTTGCGCCCGATCCGCACCTGAGTCGGCCGGAAGTCGAAGGCCAGGATGGTGTTGGACTCGTCGCCGAGGGCCCCGGCGTGCGCCATGCCCTTGAGCGCGCCCAGCACCACGACGTTCCCGGTGGCGATGAGGTTGGCGCCCGGGTTGACGTCGCCGAACACGATGATGTCGCCGTCGAACCGCACCACAGCGCCGCTGCGGAGGGTCTTGTGGACGGTGAGCGTGCGTGCGCCCTGCTCGGGAGCACTGCGACGGGGGGCTTCGCTGGCGAGCTCCATTCGCGCCTGCTCGGACATCAGCGGTGCGCCGGCGGTGTCCTCGTCGAGGTCGTCGGCCGTGAGGTCGGTGGGGAGCTTCAGTCCGGAGAGCGCGTCTCCCTCGTCGTCTGAGTCGGTATCCCCCGCATCGGAGCCGTCTGCGTCGGCGTCTCCTGCACCATCGTCCGCTTCGCCATCGACGGACTCTGGCGGCTCGGGGGCATCGAGTGCGTCTTCCAGCTCGGCCTCGCCCGCATCGTCTCCATCCAGATCCGGGTAGTCCTCGGTGGGGTCGTCGAGGTCCGCGTCCAGATCGAGGTCTCCGTCGACCTGGAGTGCCGCGTCGGCATCGGTGGGGAACAGCTTGAGCTTCAGCTCGCGCTCGGCGTATCGCTGGATCTCGGCGGGCCGGACGTACAGGCCCGTGATCTCGATGGAGAACTCGTCGCGCAGCAGATGGATGAGTCGTCGCAGATCGAACAGCTTGATCTCGCGCTCACCGATGTCGAGCCGGCTGGACCGCCCGCCGATCTCCTCCTCACGCGAGGGGAGCGCTTCACGCAGCCAGCCCCGCAAGGCCTCGAACGGAACCCCGCTCGGAATCCGAAGGACCGGCACGCGGTCGTCGAACCGGACGTCGAGCGCAGGCGCGTCGTGGACGTCGGCACTGGAAGAGGTCTCGCTGGCAGCGAAAGACGGCGTGGACATGGGCGCAACCGGGGAGGGAGAAGGGGAAGGCAACGGAAGAGGGGCGTGGGTGGGAAGCGGTGGAACCGTTGGAAGGGAGAGGTTCCGGGGGGAGAGTCGCGTCCCGAGGTGACCTATGGGTACCACGGGGTCGCGGGGGTGCGCAACCAGCGGCCGGATTTTTCGGATCCGAACACTCCGGTGCGATCGCCGTAATCCGACGAGGAATATCCGATCGAACGCGGAGGATGTCGCGCGAAGCTCGCATGTCGCGTAATCCGACGAGCGGGCACATCGGGTCGAAGTTGGCGGTTCCAGACGCAAAACGCCCCACCAGACAGGGCCTGGCGGGGCGTTCGGTCAAGCGGGGGCGAGGTTCAGTAGGTCGCCGCCCAGATGGTGACGTAGTCGAACTCGTCGTAGGAGTCGTAGGCCACGATGTCGACCGTGTAGCCGTCGTAGAAGGGGTCGAGGTAGGTCGAGGACCCGAGCCAGTCGCTGTACCAGTAGTAGGGGTCGTCGGTGGGGTAGAGCTCGAAGCTCTCGACGTACTGACCGCCGCGGTTCTCGTCGTAGACATCGGCCCAGACGCTCACCACGTCGTAGGGGCTGTCGAGATCGTCGACCTCGGCTTCGAAGTACCAGACGTCGTCGTAGTAGTAGTCGTCCCAGTACACACCCGCGTCGCCGGCGAGCACGACGGGCGCCACGTTGACGGGGGCGGGGGGCGGAGGCGCGGTGTCTTCGTAGACGATGACGGTGTCGGGCTCGTCGTAGTCGTCGGAGTAGACGACACAACCGGTGAGGGCGAAGGACGTTGCGACACCGAGTGCGATGAGCTTGTTCATGAGGGCCTCCGAGGAGTGCTGGGTTCCTTGCATCTGCCTGACATCCACACAGACGCAGCCCCTCCCGCGTTATTCGAAGCCCTCGCCGATTTTTCTGGCGTGTCACGGGTTCCCGGCCCGACAACGTCGGTAGCAGCTCGTGAATCCAGGGATCACCGTGGAGTCGTCGATGTCGCCCGAAGTCGCGAAGACCGTTCCTCTCGACCAGGCCGAGGTGGTCCGGATCCCGCCGGACACGGCGCACGCCATCCGTCGAGGACACCCGTGGGTGTTCGGCCAGTTGCGTCTTCCAGAGCCTGGAACCCCGGTACAGCTGGGCGATTCGAGGGGGGTGGTGGGATGGGGCCTCGCAGACCGGGGTGCCATCCGGGTCCGGGTGCTGGGGCGCGGACCGGCTCCGGCACGGCTGCTCGAGGACGTCGTGCGGGAACGGTTCACGCGCGCGGACGCAGCCCGTGTACGCGTGGTGTCGGGGCAGACCGACGCCTGGCGGGTGGTGAACGGGGCGGGGGACGGCCTGCCGGGCCTGGTGCTGGATCGCTACGCGGACGTGGGCGTGCTCAAGGTGTACAGCGAGGCCTGGCTCGTGCATCGTCCGCAGATCGTCGAGGCGGTTCGGGGTCTGCCCTGGGCGTCGAGCCTGCTCGAGCGGTTCGGCGTCACGCGGGTCACCGATCGCACCGATGCCGAGCCCCGGTTCGGAAAGCCTCCGGAGTCCGTGGTGGTCACCGAGCACGGGATGAAGATGCTCGTGCGCCCCTGGACCGGCCAGAAGACGGGCACCTTCCTGGATCAGCGGGAGAACCGACGCTGGGTGGGGGAGCTCGCGGCCGGACGTCGGGTGGCGAACCTGTTCAGCTACGCGGGGGGATTCTCGGTCGCGGCGGCGCTCGGTGGCGCATCCGATGTGGTGACGGTCGACATCGCCGAGCCCGCGATCGAGGACGCCCGCGAGAACTTCCGGCTGAACGGCCTCGACCCGTCCCACTACGCGTTCGAGGTCACCGACGCGTTCGCCTGGCACCCGAGTCGCTCCGTCCGTCCGGGCAAGCTGGGGTTGTTGATCGTCGATCCGCCTTCGCTCGCACGAAAAGGGGCCTCGCGCGGCGCCGCGGCCTCGGCCTATCGCAAGCTGCACGCGAGGCTGTCCGACAGCGTGGAACGCGACGGGCTCGTGGCGAGCGCGAGCTGTACGGCCCAGCTCTCCCTCGAGCAGTGGCTCGACGCGGTATCCGAGGGCCTGAACAAGCACGGGCCCTATGCCTGGAGCGGCCTGTCCAGAGCGCCGGCCGACCACCCGGTCGCACATGGCCATCCCGAAGGGCAATACCTCAAGTTCGCGTTGTCCCGTCGCTTGTGAGTCACGGTTGGTCAGCGGTCTTGACGCTGCTCTCACCCCGTGGGAAAACGCCCCAATGCCACTTTCTCCGGCGGACCTCAGACCCCTGAAGCGAACGTTCGTCTCGATCGACGCGTCGCCGTCGCCGTCTGTGTCCGCCGCGACCCCTCTTCCGCACCCGCTCGACACCCGAGACGCGGTGCGCATCCTCTTCCACCCTTTCCACACGTGCGGTCCACCTCTCCGGTCGCACGTCGCCCGCCGCCCGCTCTGGACGCATCCCGAGTCCTCCGAAGGGTCCCTGCGACCCCACTGGAGTCGATCTCGCGGAGCCCGGGGCGTCGGGACAGGAGTCCTCCTTGCCCTCCGAGATCATCGCGAACACGACCGCGCGCGAGACCCGCGTCGCGTTGCTGGAGAACGGCCGACTCGCTGAGCTGCACGTCGATCGCGGCGATGGCCGCGGCTACGTGGGCAACGTCTACCTGGGCAAGGTCGTCCGGGTCCTGCCGGGCATGCAGGCGGCATTCGTCGACATCGGTCTGGAGCGGGCCGCCTTCCTGTACGTGGGCGACATCCACCAGGACGTGCTCGAGCTCGAAGGCCGCGACAAGAAGGGCCCGAAGAAGAAGCAGAAGAGCGAATCCCGCTCGAGCCCGAAGCCCGGTCAGGCCGCCATCCAGGATCTGCTCACCGAAGGCCAGCAGGTGGTGGTGCAGGTCGCAAAAGACCCCATCGGCACGAAGGGAGCGCGGCTCACGATGCACATCGCGCTGCCCGGTCGCTACCTGGTGTTCATGCCCACCGTGAACCACGTCGGCATCTCCAGGCGCATCGATCAGGACAAGGAGCGGCGGCGGCTGCGGAACATCGTCGAGCGCAATCGCGCGAAGGGTGCGGGCTACATCGTGCGCACCGTGTGTGCGGGCCAGTCCACGGACACCCTCACGGCCGACATGAAGTTCCTGGAGACCATCTGGGAACGCGTCACCGAGACCCTGCCCAAGAAGCGGCCCCCCGCGCTGCTCCACGCCGAGTTCGACATCGTGCTGCGGGCGGTCCGGGACCTGTTCGACGAAGACGTCGAGCGGGTGGTGCTGGACGACAAGAAGGTCTACGACACGGTCCGGGAGTTCGTCGAGGGCGTGATGCCCGGGGCCGTGGACCGGGTGCATCACTACCGCGGCGCCGAGCCCGTGTTCGACACCTACGGCGTCGAGACCGAGATCGGCCGCTCCCTCGGCCGGAAGGTGTGGCTGAAGTCCGGGGGCTACCTGGTCATCGACCAGACCGAAGCGCTGATGGCCATCGACGTCAACTCGGGCAAGTTCGTCGGCAAGAACAACCTCGAGGACACCACCCTCCGCATCAACATCGAAGCGGTCGACGAGGTGGTCAACCAGCTCCGCCTGCGGAACATGGGCGGGATCATCATCATCGACCTCATCGACATGGACCGCGAGCAGAACCGCGAGCAGGTCTACCGTCGGCTCGAGGACGCCCTGAAGAAGGACCGCGCGCGGACCAACGTGCTCCGCATCAGCGATCTGGGCCTGGTCGAGATGACCCGGAAGCGCGTGCAGGAGGGCCTCGATCGCTACCTGCGCGAGGACTGTCCCACGTGTGGGGGCACGGGCTACCTGCGCAGCAAGTCCACCATCGCCTTCGACATCCTCCGCGAGGTGAAGCGCGAGAGCGCCCGTGCCAACGGGGTGGATACGATCTACGTCAACACCACACCCGGCATCGCCGACCTGCTCTACGGGTCGCGCTATCAGGACCTCGAAGCGATCGAGCGGGACATCGGCAAGCGCATCGTCGTGCGGGCGCTCGGGCACTACCATCCCGAGCAGTACGAGGTCTACGTGAGCCGAGGGTAGGGGCGGGTTGGCCGACTGGGTCGAAGGGCGCCTCGCGCGGGTCATCTGGGCCAGCGAACGCAACGGGTACGCCGTGGTGGGCCTGGACGTCGGGGGTGAAGAGCTCACGGCGGTGGGCGAGCTGGGGTTGCTGGCCGAGCAGGAGGAGGGCGCGTTCGTCGCCCTGGAGGGGAAGTACGAGACCCATCCGGTCCACGGAAAGCAGTTTCGCGCCACGGGGTTTCTGCAGGGCACGCCCCGCACACTGGAGGGGCTGAGGCTGTACCTCGCGAGCTCTGGAGTCCCCGGCATCGGTCCGAAGCTCGCCGAGCGCATCGTGGACGCGTTCGGGATGCAGACCCTGAACGTGCTCGCCAACGACGCGCTGAAGCTCCAGCAGGTGGACGGCATCGGGCGCAAGCGTGCGAAGAGCATCCAGGAGCGGTGGGTCGCCGACGAGGAGGGTCGGGCGGTGGCGGTGACGCTGCGCGGGCTGGGGCTGAGCAACCGCCTGGTGCAGCGGGTCGCCAAGCGGTACCGCGACCGGACCGCAGCGGTCGTCCAGCGAGAACCCTACCGACTGGCCGAGGAGATCGCGGGCATCGGGTTTCGCACGGCCGACCAGCTGGCCCGGCATCAGGGCCTCCCCGCCGACAGTCCTGCACGGGTTCGAGCGGCAGTGGTTCACGTACTGGATCAAGGGACGAACGACGGACACTGCTTCTTGACCCGGGCCGAGACGCGCCGGTCGGTCGCGGATCTGGGCGTACCCACAGACGCGATGGACGCCGCAGTCGAAGAGGCCGTCGCGTCCGGTGCCGTGGTGGTCGAAGACGCATCGCGCCCCGGAGAGCCCATCCAGACGGGGCCATCCGAGGGGGATCGGCTCTGGAGAGGCGGTCTGTACGACGCAGAAGGACTGGTCGCGCGCGAGCTCGCGAGTCGGGCTGTGAGCCAGCAACCGATGCACTTCGACGTCGAAGCGAAGATCCGTGCGGCCGAGGATGCCGAAGGGATGGCCCTGGACGACAGCCAGCGCGAGGCCGTCCGCACGGCGCTGAAGGGCGGGGTGGTCGTGGTGACCGGCGGGCCCGGTACCGGGAAGACCACGCTGTTGAAGGTGCTGCTGCGGGCAGTGGGGGCCGACGACTGGCTGCTCGCCTCGCCGACGGGTCGGGCGGCCAAGCGACTGCAGGAAGCCACCGGACGTCCTGCGTCGACCATTCATCGTCTGCTGGAGTTCAACCCGGGCGAAGGCGGATTCCAGCGAGGGGTCTCGAATCCACTCGAAGGGTCGGGGCTGGTGGTGGACGAGGCCTCGATGGTCGATCTGCCGCTCATGCGCGCGCTGTGCGAGGCGCTTCCCTACGGCGAGGACGAGGACGTCGCGCTGGTGCTGGTGGGGGATGCCGACCAGCTCCCGTCGGTGGGGCCGGGCCAGGTGCTCGCCGACATCCTGGGGTCGGGGGTCGTGCCCAAGGTGCACCTCGACACCGTGCATCGCCAGGCCCGGGACTCCGGCATCGTCCAGGCCGCGCACGCCATCCGGCACGGACGCATTCCGACCCCGCGCTCACCCGCGAACGACGCGTTCCTGTTGGACCGGGAGCACCCCGAGGCCGTGCGCGACACCCTGTTGAAGGTGGTTCGGGACCGGCTTCCCGCGAACGGATTCTCGACGTCGGACGTGCAGGTCCTCACCCCTGTCCGCCGGGGGCCGCTGGGCACGGGAGAGCTGAATGCCCTGCTTCAACGGTCACTCAACCCCGATGGTGAAGTGCTGCGTGAAGGGGAGCGGGAGCTGCGCGAGGGCGACCGGGTGATCTGCACCCGCAACAACTACGACCTGGAGATCTTCAACGGAGACGTCGGCATCGTGCTCCGCAAGGTGAAGACGGGGCTCGACATCGCGTTCGAGGACGGTGCGGCAGACCGGAAGGTGACCGTTCCGTGGGACGACCTGAACAGCATCGAGCTCGCCTACGCGGTCACGGTCCACAAGTCCCAGGGCAGCGAGTACCCGGCCGTCGTGCTGATCCTGCACCACAGCCACGGCCTGATGCTGCGTCGGAACCTGTTCTACACGGCCGTGACGCGCGCGAAGCGATTCCTGTGCGTGATCGGGACCGAGCGGGCCTGGGCGAGGGCGGTGCGCGAACAGCGCGGAGACGTCCGGAACACCGGGCTCGCGGACCGATTGCGGCGCGTCTGAAGCGCTACTTGAACGCGAAGCGCGTCGCGAGCTCGGCGACGTCCTGCCCGTGGCCGTCCAGCACCTTGATCGGCAGCTCGACGGCTGCCTGGCCCTTCTTCACCGCATCGACCATCTCGGGGGTGACCGTGGCGTGCGCGGTGATGTCCTTGGTGGACGGCAGGTAGTACTTGATCTTCGTCGACTTCTGGAGGTGCTTGCGACCCGAGAGCTCGGGATGGGTGCCCAGCGCAACCGCTCCGGCGAGCTCGCCCACGGTGAAGACCGCCCCCGAGTGGATGGCACCGGCGTGGTTGCAGATCGCCGGGCTGTGGGGGAGCCGCAGGACGACGTGGCCGGGACGCGCCTCCTCGACGCGGATCCCGATGGTCGACAGGAACGGAACCGCGGTGAGTGCGTGGTTGAGCTGGGCGAGCGTGGACATCGGGCCTCCGGGTCCCGGAGCATAGTACGGCGGGATAGATGCGAGGGAGCCAACGGAGCCCGAGCATGCACACGCACACCGAAGACGCGCCCCGCGTCGACATCAAGGCCATGAACCGCGATCAGCTGATCGCCTGGTTCGCCGAGGCGCTGGGCGAACGTGAAGGCCGTGCGCTGCGGGTCTACAAGTGGTTGTGGCAGAAGGGGGCTCGCACGTTCGACGAGATGGAGGGGATCCCGCGCACGCTGCGCGCCCGTCTGGGCGAGGTGGCCGAGATCCGGTTTCTGGAGCCCGCTCGCGAGCTGGTCTCGACCGACGGCACCCGCAAGTTCCTCTGGCGCCTGCCGGACGGTCACCACATCGAGAGCGTGCTGATCCCCGACGGAGACCGCGTCACGCTGTGCATGTCCAGCCAGGTGGGCTGTGCGATGGGCTGCACGTTCTGCCTCACCGGCGATCTGGGGCTCAAGCGACACCTGACCACCTCCGAGATCGCCAACCAGCCGCTGCAGGTCCAGAAGACCCTGGATGCGCTGGGCGAGGGGATGCGCATCACCAACCTGGTGCTGATGGGCATGGGAGAGCCGCTGCACAACCTCAAGGCCCTGGTCCCGGCACTCGAGGTGTGCCTGGACGATCACGCGATGAACTTCAGCCATCGCCGCATCACGGTCTCGACGGTGGGTCTGGTCAAGAATCTCCCGAAGCTGGCGGCCGCGTTGCCGGTCAACCTCGCGGTGAGCCTGAACGCCACGACCGAAGAGCAGCGTCGGCAGATCATGCCCATCACGAAGAAGCACAGCCTGGCCGAGCTGGTCGAGGCGTGCCGGGAGTTCCCCCTGCCGCCGGGCAAGCGGATCACCTTCGAGTACGTGATGTTCGCGGGGTTCAACGACACGATGGACGACGCCGCCCGGCTGTACGACCTGCTGGACGGCATCGCGGCCAAGGTCAATTTGATTCCCTACAACGAGAACCCGCATCGCGACCTGAAGCGCCCGGACGACGCCACGGTGAAGGCGTTCCAGCACTACTTCGTGAGTCGCGGGCTCTCCTGCTCGATCCGCACGACGCGAGGCATCGACATCTCTGCAGCCTGTGGCCAGCTGGGCAAGACCGCACCGCGCGCAGCGGCCGGGTAGCAGACCAGCGCACGCGTTACTCCGCTCGACCTGCGACGGAGGCGGCATGTCGGAAGCGAAGAGAACCCCGGGCGGGCCCCGCATCGGGATCATCGGGGGCAGCGGGCTGTACGACCTCGAGGGGTTGGTCGATCGTCGGGAGCAGACGGTCGAGACCCCCTTCGGAGCGCCGAGCTCGCCGCTGATGCACGGCCGCCTGGGAGACACCGAGCTCGTGTTCCTGGCCCGGCACGGTCGCGGCCACGTCCACAGCCCCACGTCGGTGCCGTACCGCGCCAACATCTGGGCGCTCAAGTCGGTCGGCGTCGACTGGGTGATCTCGGTCAGTGCCGTGGGCTCGCTCCAAGAGCAGATCGAGCCCGGCCACGTGTGCGTGATCGACCAGTTCATCGACCGCACGAAGGCGCGCACCGCCACGTTCTTCGAAGACGGGCTGGTGGCGCACATCAGCTTCGGAGACCCCTTGTGTCCGGCCCTCCGCGGCTACCTGCTCCAGGCATCGCAGGACGAAGGCGCCACCGTGCACGACGGCGGGACCTACATCGCCATGGAGGGTCCGGCCTTCTCCACACGTGCCGAGTCCAACCTGTACCGCAGCTGGGGCGCCCACGTCATCGGGATGACGAACCTCCCCGAAGCCAAGCTCGCCCGCGAGGCCGAGATGTCGTACGCCACGCTCGCGATGTCCACCGACTACGACTGCTGGCATCCCGAACACGGCTCCGTCACCGTCGAGCAGGTGATCGACGTGCTGATGAAGAACGTGGCGCTCGCCAAGCGGATCATCGCCCGCGCGGTGCCGCTCATCGCGGCTCACGAAGGCCCGCATCCCGCCCATCGGGCGCTCAAGAACGCCATCCTGACCAACCCGGGTGCCGTCGACGAAGACACCCGCGAGCGCCTGGATCTCCTCGTGCGCAAGTACCTGGGGTGAGCCGATGAGTGGGCTCGGTGCGCAGCTCAGAGACGCACGGGAGGCTCGCGGCCTGTCCCGTGTGGAGGTGTCCGAGCGCACCCGGATCCCCGTCGATCACCTGGCGTCCATCGAAGCCGACCGCTTCGACCTCCTTCCGGCGGGGCCCTACGCGAAGGCCTGGCTGCGGGCCTACTGCGAGCTGGTCGACGTCGACGAACCCGTCGAACTGCCCGATCCCGGCGAGCCACCCCTCGTGCCGCTCAACGTCGTACGGGCGGTCGGGCTGGGCACTCTGTTCGTGGCGCTCGGCCTCATCGCCTGGACGCAATGGAGCAGCAATCGGCCCGTCGATACGGGGCCGCCCCCACCTCTGCTCCCGGATCAGGCCGTGTCCGTGGCCGCCCGGCGCAGTGTGGCCGTGAAAGTCACGGTGGACGGGGAGTCCGCGTACGACGCCGTGCTGGCCGGTGGGGAATCCATCGACTTCGAGGCGCACGACGAGATCGCCGTCGAAGTCCCCGCGGTCGAGGCCGTGCGGATTCGCTACAACGGCGACCGGATCATCCCTCAGGGTCGTCAGGACGCCCCGCGACGCATCGTGTTCGTCGACGACGGAGCACCCTGATGGCCCAGCTCACCCAACGGACCGAGGGGTTGCTGCGCCGGCTGGTGCGGCGCGATGCCAGCAAAGCGATCCGCAAGCTGCTGGTCGACACCCGCGCCGAGGACCTCGCCGCGGCCATGGAGCACCTGACCTGGGCCGAGCAGCGCCGTCTGCACGGGATGATCGAGGATCTGGACTACAAGGCCGACGTGGTCGCGAACCTGTCCGACGACTCCATCCTGCACGTGCTCTCGGACGCCGAAGACGACCTGGTGCTCGATCTGCTGGAGCGGATGGAGCCCGACGACGCCACCGACGTGGTCGAGATCCTGCCCGATGCGCTGCGCTCCCGGGTGATCGACGGGCTGGACGGCGAAGAGGCCGACAAGGTCCGGCAGCTGCTCGAGTGGCCGAGCGACTCGGCGGGCGGGATCATGAGCCCGCTGGTCTTCAAGCTGCCCCAGACCGCGACCACCCAGACCGCCATCGACACGCTCCAGCGCGATCACGAGATGCTGGAGAGCGTGCACTACCTCTACCTGGTGGATCAGGACGAGCGGTTGGTCGGCGTGACGTCGCTGCGGTCGTTGCTCACCCACGCCCCCGACACTCCGATCGTGGCGTACATGAGCCGGGAAGTGATCAACGTGGGGCCCCGAACCGACCAGGAGGAGGTCGCCCGGTACGTCGCCCGGTACGACCTGCTCGCGGTCCCGGTGGTCGACGGTGGAGGGCGGATCCTGGGCATCGTCACGGTCGACGACGTGGTGGACGTCATCCGTGAAGAGGCCGCCGAGGACATGATGCTCATGGCGGGCGTGTCCGAGGGCAGCAATCCCAACGAAGGCCCGATCAAGCAGACGCTTCGACGCGCGGGCTGGCTGATGGCGACCACCGTCGGCGGCATCCTGATGGCCGAGATCATCGGGACGTACGAAGCCACCCTGGCCAAGGTCGCCGTGCTGGCCGGCTTCATCCCCGTGATCATGGGGATGGGCGGCAACGTGGGCATCCAGTCGGCCACCGTGGCGGTCCGCGGTCTGGCCACGGGGCACATCCAGCTCGGCGGAGCGCTGAAGTTCGTCGCCCGCGAGGCTCAGGTGGGCGTGCTGCTCGGAATCCTGTTCGCCGTGCTCCTCGGCGGGTACGGCGCCGTCCGTTTCGGTCCCTGGATCGGGATCTCCGTCGCGTCCTCGTTGGCCCTCGCCATCGCGGCCGCGAGTGCCATCGGCGGCGCGATTCCGGTGCTGCTCGGGCGTCTGGGTGCGGATCCGGCCATCGCCACGGGCCCGTTCGTCACCACCACCGTCGACATCCTGGCGATCTTGATCTACTTCAACATCGCGAAGACCCTCCTTGGGCTCTGACAGCATCGCGGGAGTGGTGGTCGGCCACGTCGATCTCGGCGAGGCCGACCGCATCGTCCGCATCCTGACCGCCGCCGAGGGCCGGATCGCGGTGGTCGCCCGCGGAGCCCGGTCGTCCCGCAAGCGGTTCGCGGGGCTGCTCGACCTCGGGATGCGCATCCGGGTCAGCCGTGCGTACGGCCGCGGGAAGCTGCCCCGCCTGGCGGATGCCGAGCTGGTCGCAGCCGTCGACCGGGCGCGCACCGACATCGAGCGGCTGGCGATGCTGGCCTACGGGTGCGAGCTGGCCGGCAAGCTGGCCGGGGAGGGGTCGCCGGCTCCGAAGCTGGCCCGGCTCCTCGTCGTGTGGCTGGAGCTGCTCGAGGGCGAGGCCCGTCCCGGAGTCGCCAGCAGGCAGGGGTTCGAAGCCAAGGCGCTCACGTTCGCCGGACTGCTCCCCGATCTGACGACCTGTGCGGCCTGCGGAGAGCCCGTCGAGACCACGGATGCGCCCCGGTTCGACTTCGAGACCGGGGTGGTCCATCCGGAATGTGGCTCGGGGGCCAGTGTGTCCGCCGCGGGACTGCACGCGCTCGAGGCGCTCCGGCGGACCCCGTTGTTCGACACCCCGCCGATGGAGCCCGCGGACGTGGGCTGGATCCTGTCGGACTTCGCGATTCACCAGCTCGCGTCGGACCTGAAGAGCCGGGTGTTGCTGGCCGACGTGCAGTCGGGGTGAACGTCGGCGCTGCACCTGCCACCTGCAGGGTGTGAAACGTTCGGGTAGGAGTACCTGACAGACGACCCGAGGCCCCCATGCTGCTCGCTGTGCTCACATTGTTCGCGTGCGCCGAAGACACCGGCATCATCACCGGCACCGTCCTGGTCGGACCCGGCGAAGACGGTTCACCCCTGGTCGACGGAACCGTGACCATCCTGGGCGACGACACCGAGTACTTCGACGAGGCGACCACCGACCGGGACGGGCGCTTCGAGGCCACGGCACCCCTCGGGCTCAACATCTTCGCGATCGTCGAAGGGCCTGGAATGGTGCCCAGCGTGTTCACCGGCAACATGGGCCAGGGCACGTTCGTGGTCGAGCCCGGTGTGCTCTACGGGTGGCCGGAGGCCGATCGGGCCGAGCTGGACGCGATCCTGGAGGGGTGCAGCCAGGAGGGCCCCGTCGTGACGGGGGAAGTGCGGCTGCGGGGCGCCACCGACGACAACGGCGAGAACCCGATCATCCAGACCGCGTTCGCGTTCATCGAGCTCCCGAACGGCGATCGGATCGACGCCTGCTACCTGAACGCCGACGGAGACGACTGGAACGAGAACGCGCTCCATGGCGGTCCGCTGGGGCGCTACGCGATCTACGGCGTCGAGCCCGGCTTGCACACGCTGGTCTACGGCTACTTCATCGACGACTCCGATCCGGAGAGCGCCGTCGAGCACATCCTGGGCGTCTATGTCACCGAAGACGCCGTGGTGCCGCAGTACCCTGCGTGGGCCGTGCTGGCGGGCACCTGACAGCGGGTGCGTCCGGGTTTGACCCCGGCGCGACCATCTTCTAGGCTCGCACCGTGGGCGAGATGATCACGAATCCCGAGGCGAACCCGGTCGTGTCGGGCGCGATGAACCTCTTCGGTCTGGGGGGGCTCGGCTACTTCATGATGGGCCAGCAGAAGAAGGCCTACATCACGTGGGCCGTGGTCGTCATCGGGGGGATGTGCACATTCGGCACGTTGTTCCTGCTGTGTTGGGTCACGGCCTACGATGCCTACCTGCTCGCACAGCGCCTTCAGCAGGGCGAGACCATCACCGATACCGACAACGGACTTGCGTTCCTGGACATGGTCTTCCGGTGATCCCCATCCCGTTCCACGCGTACATCTGGGTTCGAGGGTGCCGCAAGACCGCCCGACACGGTAGAGTAGGCCGTCTTTGGAGTCGTCCGGACTTGCGTGTGTTGCATGGCATGAACAGGGCTCTGTGCGATGAGTGAGAGCGAGCTCCGAAGGAGCCACGGCTTTCCACTGAATGTCGCCGTGCGTTCGGACGTGGGCCGGGTCCGCTCCAACAACGAGGATTCGTTCGGGCACGCCTGGCTCGACGACGGCTCGCTGTTCGTCATCGTCGCCGATGGCATGGGGGGCCACGAGGCCGGCGAGGTCGCCTCCGGGCTCGCGGTCCGCGTGCTCGAAGACGCCGTCGCCCGCGACCCCGAGCAGGACCCCCGTGAGCGCCTGTACCACGGGCTCCTCGAGGCCAACGAGGCCATCCTCGACGAGGGCCGACGTTCCGGCACCCGCGGGATGGGAACCACGGCGGTCGCCAGCATCTTTCGCGGTGCCGAGGTGCACGTGGGCCTGATCGGCGACTCGCGGCTGTACCACGTACGGCGCGGTCAGCTCGTCTGGCGCACCCTCGACCACACGCGCGTCCAGATGCTGATCGAGCGCGGCGAGATCACCGAAGAAGCCGCGCGCACCCACCCCGAAGCCGGCATGCTCACTCGCGCGCTGGGCCACAGTCGGATGGCCGACGGGCAGCCCCTGGTCCCCGACGTCCTGGCCGATCCACTCACGATGCAGGAGAAGGACGCGCTCGTCTTCTGCTCCGACGGTCTGCACGATCTCGTCGACGACTGGGAGGTCGCCAAGACCATCGCCGGTGCCGAGCCCGGGCCGGCCGCACAACGCCTGGTCGAGCTCGCGAACGAGCGCGGCGGGCACGACAACATCACGGTGGCCGTGGTCATCGCCGGGGATCGCACCGAGGACTACGATCCCGACTTCGTTCCCGACACGTACGTCGACCCCGAAGCGGGCGTGGGCTTCGAAGAGGACGACGGAGAGACCCTGCTCCCCGGCGAGCTTCCCGATGGCCTCGGCGAGGATCCCGCACCTTCTCCCGGAATGTCGTCCACCCGCCCCCCACCCGACGAAGACAGCGGCGGAGGGAGCAAGCTCGGCCTCGCGATGATGGTGATGGCCGGCCTCGGGCTGCTGGTGTTCCTGGCCCTCGCAATCGGCGTCGGCGTGCTGATCGCGCTCTACTTCCTGACGTAGCTAGAGTCCGTCCAGCATCTGGAGCACCGCCTGCTTGTCGGGGCCCACGCGCAGGACGGCCGGGGGCGAGCACTTCTCGCAGCCGTCCATGCAGCTGCACTCGTAGAGCATCGCGCGCGTCCAGACGAGCAGCTCGGCCAGGGCCCCGTCGTCCAGGGCGTTCGCGAAGCCCATGCCGCCCACGAACCGGTCCACGATGGCCACGCCAGCACCCATGCCTTCCAGGAAGCCCGCGCGCACGGGGGTGACGGCGGCATCACTCGCTTCGCTGCGCAGGAACACGGGCAACAGCGACTCGACACACGCGGCCAGGTGGAACAGGCCCAGCCCCTTCTCGGCCTTGGCGGGGAAGATGAACCGGACCTCGGTGTCGTACTGGGACTCGACCGCGTCGAACCGCTCCTCCTGGTCGGTCGCCGGCACCCAGGCTGCGTGGACGCGCTCGGTGACCAGTGCATCCGCCGACAGGGTGTGCATCGTGAAGCGCCCGTGTCGTCGGGAGACCCGCTCCACCGTGGTCCTTCGGATCTCCAGCTGGAACGACATGACCCCGCGGGTCACCCGGTCGCGGGGGGAGGCCAGCTCGACGGCCAGCTTGCGCCGCTTGCCGTCGTAGGCGTGCATCGGCACGCGATAGCGACGGGTTCCCCGCCCGAACACCCGCTTGGGGTAGAACCGCGTGGCGCAGGTGCGGGCGTCGACCTGCATGAGCACCTCGCCGCTCCGCTGCTCGATGACGTCCACCACGTCGACGGTCACGGTCTCGCCTCCCGGCTCGGCACCGGCGGCGGCGGGGGCCTGTAGCTGGGGGCTGCGCAGGAGCCGACCGTGCTCGCGCCAGGCGGAGTGGTTGGCCGAGCGGGTGATGGGGTCGGTCGTGGTCCGCAGCCGGAACTCCACCAGGTCGTCTCCGAAGGCGGATCTGAGGGTGTGCTCGTCGTTCGGAGCCTCCCGCAGCGCCGCGTCCAGGTGAGCCAACCGCAGGAACCGGTTGCGCATGCCCACCACGGGGGCGGGACGGGGCAGTCGGCCGGTCTCCTCGAGGACCTTCAGGCGGTCGGGATGGAGGAAGCGCGCCACGGGGTCGGCCGGGAGGAGCCAGAGGGATTGATGCAGCGGTGGCCGGGGCAGGCGGTTCGACAGGGTGGCGACGGCTTCGACCATCGTCGCGGGCTGGAGCTCTGCTGCGCTGGCGTCGTTCGACCAGCTGGCCTGACGCTGGAGCTGCACCCGGGGTCCGAGGACATCCCGGCCCCAGCGCCCGCTCGGATCGAAGGCCGTGACGTCGGAGCCGAGCTTGGTGACGACTTCGGTCGCGCGTCCGAGCCAGGGCAGGGCGTTGTCGGGCTGAGGTTCCTTGCCGGGCCAGGCCAGGGTGTCGCCAGCGCTACGCGGGCCGTATGCGACCCGTGTGGCATCGCGTCCCGGGAACAGCTGCTCCAAGAACGCCCGATGGGGTGGGGTCTCCGGAGAGGTGACCAGCACGGGAGGCCGTGCCAGCCGGCCTGTCGCGAGGTGCCAGCGCCGCCAGACGAACGCCGTGTGGGTCTGTTCGATGGGCGTTCCGAGATCCGGACGGTGGACGATCAGGAGGTCCAGGCCGAGCACCCATGCCCGGGCGTCCTTCACGGCCATCTTGATCAGGCGCTGGGACATGTCGTCGCGGCGTACCAGCGTGAGCGCGGGGAGCTGATGCCCGGAGATCGAGGCGTACAGCGCGTCCGGACCGACGGCGATCGCGCCCGGATCCCAGGTGCGGGCGGTCTTCATGGCCGCCGTCAGGTCGTCGGCGATGAGCTGGGGTTCGGGGTGGACCACGAGGACCCGCAGCCCGCGGGCACCCACCAGATCGGCGAGGAGGGCCGTGACCAGGGCGTGCTCGGATTCTTTGGGCAGGTCTCCGACGACGTGCAGGTCGTTGGAGGTGGGCAGGGTGTCGAGCAGCGCATCGAGGGCGTGCGGCGGCGCCCCAGGGGCCCCGATCGCGGTCCATGCACTCGAAGCCCTCGTCGTCGCGGGGTCTCTGGCGTCCTCGGACACGATGCGGGCCAGGGGCCGGGCCTGTTCGTCCAGCAGACCCGCAGCGATCCAGGCTTTCCGGAAGTCCGGCGCTGGAGCGGCGTCGTCGGTGGGCGCTGCAGCGATGGCGCGCTCGGGAGGGGGCTGAAGCCGGGCGTACCCCCGCAGAGCCACACACACCGCGAGGGTGGGCATGAGGGCGATCCACTCGAGCAACCGGGCGGTGTCGATATCCGAGATGTACACGCGGTACGCGAAGAACGGGATGAACAGCGCAGCACCGAACAGCAGGACGGCCGCCGCCATCCGACCCGGGAGTGGCGCCTGGTTCGCGGGACGCGGCACCGGCGGGAACAGACCCGCGGACAGGATCGCGATGAAGCCCGCTGCGCCGGCGCTGATCACGTGCAGGGCCACGACGGTATCGTACGGGTGGACCCAGGTGCCGGCCATCTTGGGGATCCAGCCGAGCAACCAGTACTGGGGGCCGGGCCCGAACGAGGTCTCGACCCGCTCGAACAGGCGCAGGATCAGGAAGAAGGCCGGTGGGGCCGCTGCGGCCGGACCGAACGCGAACAGGCTGCGCTCGAGCAACGCGCCCTGGCGGGGTCGCAGGGCCTGGGTGACCAGGAGCACCGCTACGACGGTCATCGCGAGGATGAGGTAGCCGATGAACCAGGCCAGCACGTTCCAGTGCCAGGTCGCTTCGTGCAGGATGCCGGTGGCGATCACGTCTCCACCCCCATGCCGCGCGTCACCTCGTCGACCGTGAGCCCCTGCCAGACGGCGAGAATCGACATCCAGGGGACCTCGGCCTGGGTCCAGCAGGGCTCCAGGAGGATGGGGGCGTCGGCCAGGCCTGCCTGGATCGCCACCCGCATGCCACCCGGCGCGATCAACAGCCGTCGATCGCGGCCCTCGCCCCGCACGGGGTCGCCGTGGGGATCCCGGGGGTCGACGCCCCACCCGAGGGCTCCGGCGGACTGGGAGAGGAACGCGTGGGTGCGGTCGTGCACGCCATCGGTGGTCTTCTCGAGCAGGCCGGATGCGGTCAGCGCGCCCAGCTGGTCGTCGCAGGCCCGGAGGATCGCCGCCTCGTCGAGGCAGGGCAGATCCTCGTTGAGCCCCCCGACCCGCGGCCAGGTGGCTTCGAGGAGCTGACCGGCCCAGCGCTGCACGTCACGGAGGCCGGTGAACCCCTCCAGGCGGGCCGCCAGCGCGTCGGGGTCGACGAGCGCCCGGTGGAGTGGGCTCTCGGAGCCCAGTAGTCCGGACAGGTCGTCCTGCCGGGGGGTCGGGCCGGTTCGGACGCGCAGATCGACGAGGGTGTCCTTGGCGGTGTTGGTCATCTGGCGGATGGCCGCGCGCAGTGCTCCGAGCCGTTCCAGAGCGGCCCGGTAGCGCCGCGCCAGATCCCGGGCCGTCCGCCGACGCCGGACGGCGAGGAGTCGCTCGGCCTGCTCGCGCTCCTGGCCGGCTCCGCCGCGTCGCCAGGCGGCATCGAGCTCGTGGGTGCGTTTCTCGAGGGCGAGCTCGGCGGCGTGTCTCCAGGTCCAGAGCACGCCCAGCTGCCAGATTCCGGCGACGACGAAGCCCGTGAGCAGGCCCGCGACCCAGCCTTCGGTGGTGGTGGGCGGGAGGAGCCCGGCACTGGATGCTGCGACGGGCGCGCCGACCACAGGGGGGGCCGTGAGCCAGCTGACGAGCAGCAGGACCAGGGTGGCGCTCGCCCCCGACAGCGCGAGCAGGGTGTTCCAGGTGCGACGCACCCCGGGGCGGCCGTCGATCACCCGCTCGAGCGCTCGAAGGCCCGGATCGTCCGGTGGAGGCGGCGGTCCGGGAGACGGAAGCGCTTCGACGTCTGCGGCGAGCTCTTCGTCCAGATCGTGGATCGCCTGCTTCAGCGCGTGTTCCAGTGGGGGGAGCACGCGCAGCGCGGAATGGGGCTCGAGCTCTTCGTCCAGCAGCGCGGTCAGGCGGCGGTCGGCCTCTTCCAGTGCCCCGGCTTCGGCCTGATCCACCAGGCGCAGCATCGCTTCGTGGTCGGGATCGCTGGTGGGGTCGGTCCGGCGGTTCCACGGCTTGGCGATGGCGTCGAAGAGCACGCGATACCGGGCCCGCAGATCGATCGCCCGCTCGGTGATGCGCACCCTCCACTTCTTCGGCAGGTGGTCCTCGGCGCCCGACAGCCGGGCAGCACGGGCGCGCACCCGCTCGGCGGCGGACCCCTTGTCGAACTCGGACAGGAGCATCGTCCCGTCGAGTCGCTGGGAGAAGCCCTGGGCGCGGCTGGGGTCGGTCGTGGGGGTCTCGGCGAGGTCGAGCAGCACCTGAAGGCCCGACAGCGCCAGTCTCCAGCGGGCGTAGCGCCGGATCCGGGCCACAGGGAGCTCTGCGGTCGCCACCCCGATGGACGCGATGCGCCGACCGTCGCTTCGGTGGGCCAGCAGGGTGCGCACCTTGTCGTCGTTCCGGGCGCCCGACAGGAACAGGGTCTGAACGCTCGCGCGCAGGGCCTCTTCGAGCCCGTCGTCGTCGAGGCGACCCGCGGTGGTCTGGCGTGGCAGCAGCAGGACCCGGGACAGCGCGGGATGCCGGGCACGCTGGGCCCAGGCGTCGATCGACCGGAGCAGCGCCGCGAACCGGACTCCATCCTGGGTCGCCACCAGGGGCGGGGTTCCGAGCAGCACCGTGAGCCAGACCGAGCGCTGTTCGGGGGCGGTGTCGGGGGGGAACAACACGGGAAAGTCGTCGTGCAGGATGTCGGCGATGGCGTCGAGGTGTGCGATCAGCCCATCTGGATCGGCCTCACTGGCATCCGCGCCATCTGCGACGACGACGAGGTCGAGCCGCACGCGTTCTCCGCGCCCCGCACCGGCTTCCAGGAGACGACCGGCGGTCTTCGAGAGCTTGTTTCGAAAGCGGTGGGCTTTGGAGAACGACGAGCGGATCGCGTCGTGCGGCGAAGGATGGGGGGCCGCGAGCGCAGTCGCGGTGTCGTCCAGGTCGTCCACCACGCGCCCGCCCATCGAGCCGAGCCCGATCAGGACCAGGGGATGGCTGACCGCATCGCTCATCAGGACGGGCCTTCACCGATCTCGGCGATCAAGCCGTCGACGACGCGTCGCTCCTCGTCCAGGAAGCGCTTCTCGGCTTCGCGTTCGGCGGCCAGGGCTTCGTAGTACAGGCTGGACAGGTTCTCGCGATGGGTCTCGAGCTCCTTCGCGAAGCGCTGCCGGTCGGGCTTCTCGGCGGTCTTGGCCGTGCGGGTGTCCTCGGCCCCCTTCAGCATGTCGTCGCGCAGGGTGGCGTCGAGCTGCCAGAAGGCTTCGAACGCGTCGGCGCGTCGGGGAGCGAGGGGTTTTCCGAAGCCCTTCATCTTCCAGGCGTAGCCGTCGTCGTTGCGCTCGATGGTCCCGAACAACGCACACAGGGTGAAGCCCCGCAGGCGGCTGTCGCGCTCGTCGGCGAGCTTGCGGGCCCGGGCTTCCTCGGCCTCGCGTTCCCGCGCAGCCTTGAGCTCCATGGGGTCGAGGTTCGGCACGCGACCGGACTCGAAGTTGGCGTCGATGTGCAGGGGGTAGCTGCGGTTCTCCTTGGCATCGACCTTCTTGTAGGCCGTGAACATCTCGTCGGTGACGCGCTTGAAGAAGTACAGCGGAATGCCCAGCATCGCGCGGTACATGACCAGCGAGTCGGGCTCGGACCACCCCTCGACGAAGTCGACGCCCGGCGCGACCTCCCTCAGCATCCGGCCCAGGCTGGTGGGCTCTTCGGTGTCGTACTTCGGAGCGACGCCTGCGTAGAAGATGCGAGCGGGAACCACGGTGTCGTCGACCCCGATGCGCGCGCGGTCGAGGTGAGCGAGGGTCACGCATTCGTCGGCGACCCGCTGCAGCTTGTCGAGGATCCGTCGCCGGATCTCGTCTTCGCTCACGCTGTCGACGGCCTCTTCGAGGTCTTTGCGGGGCAGGCCGATGATGGGGGTTCCGCTCTCGTGCAGGGCGGTGTACCGGGCTTCCAGCTCGAGGGCGCGCTGCAGATCGAGGTCGGCCAGCGCAGTCGTGAAGACCTCCCGCCCCTCCTTCATCAGGGCGTCTTTCACGGCCTGGACGATCTCGGTGGCGTCGCGTGCGCGGACCCGCCCCGTGTCGTCGTCGCGGACCGGCGAGAACGCGGTGGTGACGATCTCGAAGATCCGCTTGTCGTCGAAGTTGGTCGATCGGTCGAGCAGGTGGGCGTACAGGCGGTCCCAAAGACGATCGGTGGCCCGGTCGTTCCGCATGACCTCGGTGTCGAGGTAGAAGCGCGCGACATCGGACCCCGGCTGTGTGGCGGGGTCCTTGCGGAACCGCTCGGCGGCTTCGCTGGCGTCTCGTGCCTGCTCGCTGGCGATCTCGGCGACCTTTCGGAACGCCGCCAGACGGGCTTCGATGTTCAGGCGTAGCTCCCCCTCGAACGACCGCCAGAACGTGCGCTTGAGGAAGTCCCGTTGATCGGCGGCCAGGCGGTCGAACAGCTGCACGGCGCGCCGCTTGGCCTTGTTGAACTCCTTGTTCTCGCTGCTGAACATCCGCCCGATCAGCCCTTGCTCGGCGGTCTGTTGCAGCCGCTCCTCGGACTCCTTCACCTCGCGGATCACGCCTTCGCTGTCGAGATCACTGGGGTTTCCACCCTCCTCCTGGAGCCACGCTCCGTCTTCGGGATCGTGGAAGGGGGACAGGAAGTCCCGGCGGATCTGGTGGATGAGGAAGGTGCGCTGACCGAGCGGGTTGAGCTCGAGGTCGTTGAACAGCGCGCTGAAGAAGCGGTCGGTGCGCAGCTCGGTGATGCTCGCCTGGAGGAACTCGCCCATCACCTTGCTCCGACTGGTCGCGGAGTCGCGGCGCAGACCCTCGAGCTGGCGGGTGAGCGTGGGGTTGCCGGTGGTGATGTCGCCCTGGTTGACGGGGGCGATGTCGATCAGCGAGTCGAGCTTGTCGAAGACCTTCTGGAGGCGCTCCTGGAAGTGGTCGGCCCAGGAACGCCCGTGGCGGTCGAGCTGAGCGTGGACGGCGCTGAAGACGCCCTTCTCGTCGGCGGCTTCTTCCTGTCCGGCCTGCCAGGTGACCCAGCCCAGGAACTTCTCGTCGGCGATGCGGTCCTTCTCGGCCTGATCGAGGCGCTCGAAGCGGGGCTCGCCCCACGGAACGCGGAACTCGGGATGGTCGGCTCCGAAGACCAGGTGGCCCTCCATGGCGCGGGCCGTGTACCGCATGGCGCCGTAGTGCAGGAGGTCGTTGCGGGGCAGCTGGAGCAGCGATGTGCCGTAGCAGCCGTAGTGCACGGCGAAGTTGTCGAGTGCCAGCGACTTCTGGTGCTTGTCGTAGTTGTCGTACTCCCCGGCCTGTGCGCCCAGCAGCGGGCTGAAGATCTGCAGGAAGGCGGCGTCGGCCACGGCGTGCTCGTAGCGCTCCAGGCTGATCTCGGCGGGCTTGTCGACGATGTAGGTCAGCGAGAACGGGCGCTGGTCGATGATGCGCCGGTTGTCGCTGTTGGCATCGGGGTCGTAGTGGAACGGCAGCTCGTCGGCGTGTCCGCCGTAGCCGAGCTTGGTGAGGTACTCCAGCTCCTTGAGCGCTGCGTAGCCGTTGGCGCGGATGTCGTCGTGGAGCTGCCGCTCGACGCGATCGAGGAAGGTCGATGGCAGCGAGAGGGTCGAGACGACGTTCGGGCGTCCCCAGCCGTGATCGCGCACCAGGTCCTTCAGCAGGTAGGCCATGGGCAGGAATCCACCCGATCCGGTTCCTCCGGCCACCGACGCGTACAGGCAGATGTTGACCACCCGATGCTCGTTGTCCCGCCAGGGGTTCTCGCGACGCGTGGCCTGGTCGAGCATCGCGGTGATCTTGCGCCGGATGCCCGCCCGGTCGTCTTCGAGGTTGTAGTACAGCCCCAGCCGGCTCTCGACGCGGATCTGGCCCGCTCCTGCGCCCTGAGTCGCCCGGAATCCGTAGTCGGGGTGGACCCACTGGGTGAGGTTGTGGTCCTCGGGCAGCTCGAGCTCACCCCGCTTGCGCTTCACGTAGGAACGGCGGTCGAAGGCCGAGATCAGAAACCGCGCATCGGGCTTGATCTCAGCGTTCTTGTACAGGTCGTCCTTGTTGGTGTCGACGACGCAGAAGTGGGTGAGGTCCTTCAGGCGGTTCCAGTGCGGATGTCGCTTGAGCTTGCCGGCCAGCAGGTTCACGACGCGGCTCCCCGCCCCACCGAGCCCGATGAAGAGGGTGGGGGAGAACTTCTCGCCTGCGAGCAGACCCATGTTGTTCCTCCGGGATTTCTGCGAGTGTCCACATCCAAACAACGGCTTGGATGTTCAATCGATAGTGGTTTGAACGTACGTTCGGGGATTCCGAACTATTGGAATCGGAAATAGATGTCGCCCAGCCTGTAGACCACGTGGGTGCGGATCCCGTCCGCGGCATCCTGCTCTTCCACGCGAACCCACTTGCGGCTCCGGCGATCCTTGATCTCGAGGGGCCCCCGCAAGTGGATGCGGGTGTCGCTGCGTCCGGTGGCTTCGACCCAGACTGCAGCCCGACGGGGGCTCGACACGAAGTCGCCGCTGTGGGTCAACGCGACGCGGGCATTGCGGTAGAAGCCGCGTCGGCCCTTGGGTTGTTCGCGGAGGACCAGACTCGCGGCCCGGTTGAGCTGACGTTCGCTGCCGCCGATCTTGATGGTGAGGTCCTCCTCGAAGTCGTGGGGCCGGATCCATCCGTACAGGAACCACAGGATGAACAGAAGCACGAGAAGGGCCAGCAACCAGGGCCACCAGCACGTGAGGAAGCCGGTCCGGTCGACCTGGTAGCGCAGACGCACGCGTTTGCTCGCCTGGCTGCCGTCCGGGTCGACCGCGGAGATGCGGAGTGCGGCACCGTCGGGCGAGACGAGGTCTCCGCAGCATCCCTTCGCCCGGGCGCACGCCAGATACTGGCCCTGGCCGTCGGGGGAGATCGTGATTCCGATGTCGTCTGGAAGCCCGTCGAACGAGAAGCGGGTCTGGTCGGGATCGATGTCGTGGTTGGGCCGGAATCGGAGCGGCACACAGCTGCTGGTCGCGCTCCGCTTGCCGTGCCAGTGGCCGAAGTCCAGCACCTCGTCGGTCTCGAGCTCGAGCGGAGGGGGGATCTCGGTGGGGAGCCGGTCGCGGGCCCGCTTCTCCATCCAGTCGTTGCTGAACCGGACCTCGACCGGGGCTGCGGCTTCGCCGACGTAGGCGCGCGTGGGGGTCCAGGCGGCCTCGAAGCTGCCCCCACCCACGTGCTCGAGGGGAATGGTCTCGCCGGCCACCCGCGCTTCGGCCGTGAACCCGTCCCGCTCGAAGAACGCCGGATCGTCGAAGGGCTCGCCGTTCGCGACGAGCTGGCCGCGGATGGTGGTGGGCTCGCCGACCTTCGCGATGTCGGCCACCGCCACCTCGGCCGTCAGATCGGTCTTGAGGATGACGCCCCAGGCGATGTCGCCCTGCCCCTCGTTCAGCCGCAGTGTCCAGCGATCGGCCTTCTTGGGGTCGTGTGGCGCGCGCCAGACGGCGTAGTGCAGTCGCGGGGGGTCGCAGTAGTTGGGGTTGCGACGTGTGTTGACGGACGGGGAGCACCCGTTGTCGCCTGTGGCGCGGGGCCGGATGGAGCCCGAAGGCGCTGAGAGCCCCGCTGTGTAGGGGCCCGTCCGGTCGACACTCGTGGTGACGACGAGGACCTCGGTGACGTACCGGCCGATGTCGATCGTGCGCTCGGAACCCGGGGAGAGGGTGCCGGAGAGGGTCTTGCTGCCGAGCGAGCGACCGTAGCCCGCGGTGAAGTGTCGGACGAGCGACGCGCCATCGGTGACGCGCACGTAGTCTTCGGGATGGCGTGCGAGGGGCTGCATGAACCCCTCGGCATCGGGGTTGTCGTCGGCCAGCAGCCCCAGGACCAGGGTGTCGAAGGAGACGTCGGGCAGCCCGAGGATCTCGCGGCCGGCCTCGGGATCCGTGAGGTCGTTCGGCACGCCGTCCGACACGAACAGCAGCATCCGCTCGCGCTTGTCGCTGGCGTCCAGGATCTTCCGGGCACGCTTGAGCGGACCCTTGTAGAACGTGCCGCTGGAAGCGCCCAGGTCGCGAATCTCGTCGCGCGAGCCCACCTCGAGGTAGCCACGACGTTTTCCGAGGGGGAAGGCGAGCACGGTCAGCGCGTCGTCGGTGCCGCGCGTGAGGCCCTCGACCAGCAACGCGCCGAGCACTCCGCGACGGTCGGGGTCGGCAGCGGGCTCGGTGCGGCCCTTCACGGTGTGCGACTCGACCATCGAGCAGCTGTTGTCGAGCACGATCACGAACTCGGTGCCAGGGCGCTCGGGGGCAGTCCCGCTGCTCGGCTGTGCGAGCGCGACGGCGGACCACAGCATCCAGGCGAACCATCCGAGGATGCCGAGGACTCGCATCACGGCGCAGGAGCCTCCGTTGGAGCTTCGGACGGTTCCGCGCCCGAGGGACCATCGACGCCCACGTTCTTCGTGAAGACCCCGCGCATCACGAGGATGCCGATCAGGATCAGGAGCACCGCCCCGAGAGCGATGAGCACGGCCAGCCAGGGCTTCGGCTGCTCCTGGGGGTGCGGATCGCGCGGCGGTGGGTCGGGTTCGGGTGGCGAGATGGGGTCGAGAAGGGGATCGAGCGTGTCGCGGGCATCCCGGTCGCTGTCGACGGTCTCGACGTAGTCCTCGTAGCCCCGTGGCCCATCGGGGTTCTTCGCACCGGGAACCCCGGAGCCGGGCGGAGGCTGTCCTTCGACGTCCCGCTCGGGAGGAGGCGGGATGGTCTCGCCGTCGTCGCCTTCGCTCGCGTCGGTGCCAGCTCTGATGGCGTCCCGCTGGCGGGTCAGCTCCTCTTCCTCCCAGGTCGCATTGGCTCGGCGCTCATCGAGATCCTGGAGGTCGGACGCCGCCGCGGGGGTCCGCATCCGGGCGTCCGTGAACACCGGGGTCTCCTGGTCCTCTTCGCTGAAATCGGGTCCGTCCCAGCGGGCCAGGATGATCGTGATGTTGTCGTGGCCCCCGCGATCGAGCGCCATCTGGACGAGGTGGTCGAGATCGGCACCCAGGTCTTCGCCGCCGACGACCCGCCCGAGCTCTTCGTCGTCGACCAGGTCGCACAGGCCATCGCTGCAGAGCAGGATCATGTCGCCGGTCTTCAGCTTCCACGGATGGGCGAGGCTGTCGGGGATGATGGCGGGTTCGTTGGGTCCGCGGCCACCGAGCGCCTTCGTGACCACGTGCGCGAGACTGCTCACCTTGGCTTCGGCCAGCGACAGCTCCCCCGCGTCGACCAGCTCGTTGACCAGCTTGTGGTCGCGGGTGCGGTCGACGACCTCGCTGTCGCGGAGGAGGTAGGCGCGGCTGTCGCCAGCCCAGGTGACGTGGGCCAGGCCGCCCTCGACGTGCACGAGCACCGCGGTGGACCCGGGGGTGTTGCCCGGCACCGCCAGGCGCTTGCGGATGGTGATGTCGGCCTGTTGGACGGCGGCTTCCATCTGGTCGGGCGCGAAGCCCGTGGCCTCCGACAGCTCTTCTTCGAGCACGCCGACCGCGATGGCCGACGCTTCGTCTCCGCGCCCCATTCCACCCATCCCATCGCACACCGCCAGCAGCTGGCCCGCAGGGGTGGAGAAGGTGGTGAGGCTGTCCTCGTTGGTGTGATGGAGGAGCCCGATGTGGGTCCGGCTGTCGACCTCTAGACTCAACGACCCCTCCGTTCGCCGCGCTCCCCGGCGCCGTCGGCGCTCCCGGAGCGATGGGGCTGGTCGACCACGACGACGAGCTGGCTCGAGAGGGCCACCGGCGTGCCGGGCGGGATCTCGGTGCGGACGTTCGGACGGATGCGGTCGGAGCCCACCCAGGTGCCGTTGGAGCTTCCCAGGTCCTCGACGAAGACCGCACCCGATGGGTAGAGCTCGAATCGAGCGTGCTGCCCGCTGATCTGTGGCAGGTCGACCACCACGTCGTTGTCCTCCGCGCTTGCGCCCACGCGGAGGATACGCCCGGCGAACCGCCAACGCGTCCCGGGAGGCAGGTCGCCCTGGGTCACCCGGATGTGCGTCTCCGGAAGATGCATGGAGAAAGCGCCACTATCACCGGCGCGGGTGGGCGGGGTGACGGGCGGCGGGTCCGGGATTTCGGGGCCCTCGGTCTGGGAGTTGGACGGGGCAACAGGCGGAGCCGGGGCTGGTGATGGGGGAGGGGTCGGAGGGGTGTCGTCGGGCTCCGGTGTCGCGTCGCTTCGGGTCGCCAGCAGGTAGGCAGCACCGCCCAGCAGCCCCAGGATCAGCAACGCGAAGGCGAGGCACAGCAGCCCTGCGAGCTTGCCGGGTGGGCCGGAGGGGAGCTCTCCCGTCGGCTTCGCGGTGGAGGCGGGCTCGGGCACAGCGGCGGGCTGCGGGTCGTCGGTGTCCTCGGGGCTCTCACCGCCTCGACAGGCGACGGGCTGGCCGGCCGCCACCACAGTGTCGGTGTGTACGCCGTTCGGGCCCTGGACCGTGACCTGTGGAGCCGCATCCCCGCAGAACAGCACCGAGACGTCGACCAGGGTCTCGAGGCGGGTCGCCAGGGCTTCGACGTCCTGTGCGACCTCTTCCATCACGACCTCTTCGGTCGGGGTCGACCCATGGATCTCGACAACGTCGCCGCCGGTGAGGTGGGCCAGACGTGCCAGGCGGTCCAGATCCTCGGCGTACGACCGGGAGTTCTGCCGCGCGAAGACGACAGCGTCGACGATCACCCTGTTGGAGCGCGCGTATTCGACGACCTCGTCCACATCGAAGACCCGCGACTCCTCGCCGGCATCGGTGAACACGACCACCCGGCGGATCCCCCCCGTCCCGACGGGTCGAGAGAGCGTCACCTGCTCGATCGCCTCGCGTACGAAGGCCGCCAGCCGCGTCTCCTTCTGAACGGCCCCGAGGTTGCGGGCCGCCTGGAGGTTGGCGCGAATGGCGTCCTCGGACGTCTCGGCCGGCCAGGTCTCGGCGCTCCGCCCGAACACCATCAAGCCGATGCCCTCTTTGGCTCTACGAGCCGACACGTACGCGTCCGCGAGGTCGAACGCCCGGTCGTGGTGACGATGGAAGCTCCCGCTGCCGTCGAAGGTGAGCAGCGTCGTGACGCCCTCTCGGAGCGCGAGCCGGCCCTTCGCGCGCTTCCGGGTGCCGTCGAGAACCACTTCGAGGCGGCTTCCCGCTGCGATGGCGTCGATCTGGATTCGCCCGCGCACCCGCCGACCGTCGCAGTAGGGCTCGACGATCCAGGAGGCCCCCTGACCCGCGACGGCGGGCGGAGACATCACGCTCCACAGCACGCACTGGAGCACCACGAGCCATGCCACCGAAGCCGGCCGGGACCACAGACGAGGGAGCCGACCATCGACTCTCGTGATCGGCGCTGTCAGATCAGGCCTCGGTGGCGAGGTGGGAGAGGGCGTCGTCTCCGAGCAGCTTCAACACCACCAGGGTGTCGCCGACCCGGAGGACCGACCCATCGGTGATGTCTGCGCGGTCGTTGACGCAGGCGGTTCCACTCACGAGCGTGCCGTTGGCCGAGGTGTCGAGAAGCCACGCCTCGCCACCCTCGATGCGCAACAGCGCGTGATCGGTGCTGGCCTTGGGGTCGTCCAGCCGGATCTCGGCGCCATCCCGACGACCGATCCGCGTGCGGCCCTCGCGCAAGAGCACCGATCGAGCCGGGCCCGTTGCGGGGAGGATGATGGCTGCACCCGCCACAGAGGGTTCTTCCGGCCGCTCCAGCGTGACGACCGTGGCGCGCCGGGAGCGACCGGGCGGGGGTGTCGGTGGAGCAGCCGGAGGGGAGACCTGGGAAGCGGGCCGCGGTTCGGGGGGCGCATCCGTGCTCTGGGACTCCTGCGGTCCGGAGTTGCGCATGGCCGTGCGAACCTGCTTGGCAGGCCGTGGCTCCGGAGGCTGTGAAGGGACCACGGACCGCGCCTGGGGCGCATCCATCTCGGGAAGCGACCGCACCCCTTGAGCGGCGATCCGGAACGGGTCGTCGGGGTCGATCGGCGTGGACTTCGCACGCGCGTCTCCCACGCCGACTCTTCCGCCGGGCTTCTTCGCCATGGTGGGCATCGGGCCGAGCATGGTCTTGCGCTTCTGACCGGATGAACCGCGGTCGACGCCCACGTCGGTGGTGCCTTCCAGGCGGGCCCCGCAGTACTCACAGACGCGGCTGTCGGAGGGATTCGAGAAGTAGCAACGGGGACACTGCATCCAGGCGCTCCTGCGGCCAGCGTATCAGTCGCTACTGCCGAACGACGAGCAGCGCGGTGCCGATGGTGATCCGCGCCCCGTTCGCCAACCGCCGGAACCGGATGCTCTGCCCGTCTACCTGCGTGCCCATCGCAGACCCCAGGTCTTCGGCGACGACATCGAGCCCCTGCAGGCGCACCCGACAGTGGCGTGGTGCGGCGCTGGGTTCGGACAATCGGACTGCACAGCGATCGGAGCGACCGATCTCGATCCCGTCGAAGGGGATGGGCACCCTCACCGGCCCGGAGACCGGCGGATCGAGCAGGGCCCCGTCGATCTCGAGGTGAGGCCCCGTCGGCACATCGGGTGTGGCGGGCTCGGGATCGGCGCCAGCCCCCGGGGCGGGTGGCAGCTCGGCCGTGGGGGTGCGGGAGAGCAGGTCACCGGCTTCGGCAGTGGTGTGGAACTTCAACATCTGGTGCCCGACCCCGATCAGATCGCCGTCCTCCAGGCGGATGCGATCCACCCGCGCCCCGTTCACGCGCGTCCCCACCTGGCTCCGATCGTCGAGGACCCAGCTGGTGCCGTCCCAGATCAGCGCGCAGTGCTCCAGCTCGAGGTTCGCGACCGGACCGAGCGAGATCTCCACGTCGCCCCGCCCCACACGGACCTCGGGGGTGGTGAGCCGCCAGGCCTTCCGGTCGTGTGCGGGCCCCGTGGTCTCGACGAAGCTGGGGGGCAACGCGTCCGTCTTCGCAGGGGTCCCAGCGGGCCTGGGCTGCGTTGGACCCGACGGGCTGGGCATCTCGAGGGGTGGAGGCTCGACGGGCTCGCGCAGGTGGCCCACTTCGGGGGCGAGGAGTGCGAGCAGGGCACGGCAGTCGGGTGCGCGGTCGTCGGGCTCGGACTGGAGTGCGGCGTCGATGCACGTGGCGATCCGGGCATCGAGATCGTCGACGATCGACCGGGGATCGGCGTACTCGCCCGCCCGGATGGCATCGAGGGTCGCGTCGTCGGAGTCCTTCTCGAAGGGGTGGGTGCCCCCGGTCGCGAGCTCGTACAGGACGCAGCCGAGCGCGAAGACGTCCCAGCGTCGATGAGGGGTGCCGCCCTCGATCTGCTCGGGAGCCATGAAGGCGGGGGTTCCGAGCCGGCCGGTGGCTTTGCCGGGGTCGGTGAACCGCAGGCGCGTGAGGCGGGTGGCGGCTTCGTGCACGTGCGCGATCCCGAAGTCGGCGACGCGTGGATGCCAGACCCCGGCGCCATCCCGCGAGAGCAGCACGTTGCTGGGCTTGAGATCCCGGTGGATCACGCCTTCGCCATGGGCGTGGTGGATCGCCTCGAGGACCGGGAGCATGATCGATCGCACGAGCGCGGCATCCGGCGGGGCCTTCATCCGCGCCACGAGCTGGGCCAGGTCGGGCCCTTCGACGTACTCCATCACCAGACCCGCGATCTGACGCGGGGCATCGACCACGGCATCGGTGACCATGACGATCGCGGGGTGCCGGACGAGCGCCTGGATCCGGCCTTCCGCCAGGAACCGCTTCCGGATGTCGGGGCGATCCACCCATCGCGGATCGAGCACCTTCAACGCCAGCAACGACTGGAGGATCGCGTGCCGGACGCGGTAGACGGTCGCCATGCCACCCCCGCCGATCGCCGCTTCGACGACGTAGTGGTGGACCTGATCGCCCGGGGCGAGGAGGGGAGACGACATCGCCCCACACATACCGCATCGCGGCACGTCGGGCGCGTGGAGAGCCCCCTCGAGAATCCATCCGGGACTACAGTGGAGCTACGGGGCTTGTGCGGCATGTGACAGATTCGATACGATTGTTCCTGGACGAGGAGGTGGCTTCATGGCCAAACGGGCGACGTACTCTCCGAGAACCATCCGCAACGTCGCCCTGGTCGGTCATCGAAGCTCTGGAAAGACCAGCCTCGCTGAAGCCATCCTCGATCGCACCGGCGCAGTCCGACGTGCCGGGAGTGTGACGGAAGGTACGTCTCTGCTCGACTTCACCGAGGAGGAACGCCGTCGTCAGGCGTCGCTCCGAACGGGTTTTGCGTGGGTCGAAGCACAGGAATCCCTGCTCCAGCTCTACGACACCCCGGGGATGGACGCGCTGGTCTACGAACGATCGCTGGCGATCGCGATGTCCGAGGTGGTCGTGGTGGTCGTCGACGCCGGCGAGCGGATGTGCGCGAACGGGGAGCACCTGTTCCGGGACGCCCTCGAGCGGGGCGTTCCGACCGTGGTGTTCATCAACAAGATCGACCGACCCCACGACCTCGGTGAGCGCCTCGAACAGCTGCAGTCGGTGGCCAGCCAGAGTGCGTCGGCCGACGGAGAGCGGCGGGTCGTGCCCGTCGAAGCGCCCATCGGCAAGGGGGGGCGATGCACGGGCGTGGTCGACCTGCTCACGCGCGAGCTCGACATGCAGGAGGGCTGCACGCCCTTCGAGGGGGTCCAGCGCTGGATGACGCGCTACGCGGAGCAGCTCACCGAGGCGGTGGCCCTCACCGACGACGATCTGCTCGAGCACTACCTCGAGTACCTGGAGTTGCCCGAGGATCGCCTGCGGGCAGGGCTCGTCTCCGCGTTCCGGAGAGGCCGCATCGTCCCCGTGCTGTACGGCTCCGCTGTCGAGCGCTTCGGCGTCCGACGCCTGATCGAGCTCCTCGCCGAGCTCGCACCTGCAGCGGCCGATCGACACGGGCCCATCGCACACGAGTACGACGGCACGCCCGTGGATCTGGGCGTCTCCGAGGGTACCGTTGCGGATGGCCCCATCGAAGCGGGTGTGGAGCCGGGTCTGGGCGGGGATGCCGTCGTGCAGCTCGTGGCGACGCAGTACGACAAGGACGGGGAGCCCTTCCACGTGCTCCGGGTCTGGAGAGGGGAGGTCGCGCCCAACCAGACGTGGGTGAACACCGACACCGGCCAGAAGGCCAAGGTCCGCAAGCTCTACAAGGTCCGGGGGCCCCGGCGAGCCAAGGCTCACACCCGCTGCGCCGGCGCGCTGGTGGCCACCTGGGACCCGCTCCCCGGACGGCCGGGAGACACCTTCAACGCCAACCCCGCGTCCAACCAGGCCCTGCTCACGGTCCCCGCGCCCGAAGCTCCTCCGTCGATGATGGCCTACGCACTGTGGCCGCGCAGCGACGAGGATGGCCAGGTGCTCCAGCAGGCGGTCAACCAGCTGCTGGCGTTCGACGGCGCACTGCAGCTGAACACCGACGAGACCACGGGCCAGCTCCTGCTGCGCGGGTTCTCGGACGCGCATCTCGACCTGGCCGTAGACCGACTCCGGGAGCGGCTCGGCGTGGATGTTCGCGCCGAGCTGCCGCCCATCCCGTACCGCGAGATCCCCGCCTCGATGGTCCACGGGGTCGCGGGCATCCACCGAAAAGAAGACAATCACGGGCTCGCTGTGGAGTTCGGGGCGTGCCAGGTCGACATCGCGCCGCTCTCGCCGGCCGATCCGGGCAGCTTCGAGGATCGTCATCCCGACCGCGAGGAGCTTCCGGTGCGGTTCCGGCCGGCCATCGACGAAGGGGTCCGGAAGGCCCTCGAGCGGGGTCCGACGGCTGGCTACCCGGTGCTCGGGGCCGCCGTCACGCTGACCGGTGGGGAGTACGACATCCTCCAGTCCACCGAGGACCACTTCCGCATCGCCGGCGAGATCGCCACCCGGTCGGCCCTCGAGCAGGCCGGCACCCGACTCCTGGAGCCGTGGTGGCAGGTGGACGTGTACGCGAGTGGTGTGGACGTCGGCCACGTCATCTCCGAGATCAGCTCGCGGCGCGGGCGCGTCGTCGGGATGGAGGTGCTCGGGGACGAGACGCGTGTCTGCGCTCACATGCCGTATCGAGAGCTGCGCACCTTCGGACCCAGGCTGCAGGGCGCCACTGCAGGTCGTGGCCGATTCTTCGGCGAGTTCCTCAACTACGAGCCTGCGCCCGACCACCTGGTGAGCGAGGCCATCGCCGACTCGCCGTTCAAGCGCGCGAGCTGAGAGGCCTGGATTGGCGCCCGTATCGAGGGCCATCCGCTGAACGGCCCCTTCCCGACGGCCTGATCCGCTGTTAGCGTACTGGGGTGCGACACATCACCAGCGAAGCACGCGTCGTGCAGTTCGACGACAACGACCGCGTCCGGGAGCTCGTGGGTCAGATGGGCTCCAACCTCGAGCTCATCGGCGCGCGCACCGGTCTGTCCCTGTCTCAGCGGGGCGGGCAGATCCTGGTCGACGGCCCGGACGACGAGGCGGTGGCGTTCGGCGAGCGCATCCTCGAGGAACTCTACGGGCTCGTCGAGAGCGGGCACTCCCTGGTCGCCGAAGATGTCGCGCACGCCATCCGGATCCTGCAGCACGACCGCACCGAGGATCTCCGGTCGTTCTTCGAAGACACAGTGCTGGTCGGCGTCGATGGGAGACGCATCACCCCGCGTAGTGCGGGCCAGCGCGACTACCTGCGGGCGCTTCGCAGCCACGACATCGTGTTCGGTGTCGGTCCGGCGGGCACCGGCAAGACCTACCTGGCGATGGCGATTGCGGTCGCAGCCCTGAAGCGCGGCGACGTCAAGCGCATCATCCTCACGCGGCCCGCGGTCGAAGCGGGCGAGAAGCTCGGCTTCCTGCCGGGAGACCTGACCGAGAAGGTCGATCCGTACCTGCGTCCGCTCTACGACGCCCTGGAGGACATGCTTCCCGCAGACCGCGTCGCCCGTCTCATCGAGCGACGCACCATCGAGGTCGCGCCCCTCGCCTTCATGCGGGGTCGTACGCTCAAGTCCGCGGTGGTGGTGCTCGACGAAGCCCAGAACACCACCAAGGAACAGATGCGCATGTTCCTGACGCGCCTCGGGCCCGACTCCAAGATGGTCATCACGGGCGACGTCACGCAGATCGACCTGCCCAACCGCGTCGGGTCCGGGATGGTCCAGGCGTTGCGGGTCCTGTCGGACGTCGGCGGAATCGGTGTCGTGAAGCTCACCAGCATCGATGTCGTCCGGCATCCCCTGGTGGCGTCGATCATCGAAGCGTACGCCGAGCACGACGGGGTGCGCTCTTGACCGAGCACGGGCCCGCCGAACGCCCCGTCCGGGACCGGTCCACCCTGTGGAAGGCGCTGCTCCTCCTGGTCGTGAGCATCGTGTGTGCTGCAGCGGTCGTCGACTGGGCCCGGGCGCCGTCCGAAGATCTGGTCGCAGGCGAGGTCGCACCGCGCACCGTCAAGGCGCCGGTCACGTTCAAATACCAGGACATGGCGGCGTACGAGCGGGCGCGATCCGAGGCCGAGCAGCGCGCGCTTCCGGTGTTCGTCTACCAACCCGAGGTCAAGGACGACGCGCTCCTGCAGGTGCGCCTGGCGTTCGCGAACGCACGGGCGCTGGTGGCGTCGGGACAGGAAGCCGCCGACCCCGCTGCCGCTCGCCGGACGTTGATCGAGCAGTTCAACCGCGACCTGCGCGTCCACCTGGTGCAGGACGACGTCACCGCGTTGGCCGATGCGGGCTTCGAGCAGCGCTACGAGGACGTCGTCACCAGCCTGCTCGGCGAAGCGCTCGGGAGCATGGTCATCGCCGACCGCGCCGACCTGCCGCGCGACCGCGAAGCCATCCGGGTGATCGAGCTCGGTGCGGTCGACGCGGGCGGAGCCCTGGAAGACGGCTCTGCCAGCGAGCGTGTCGTCCAGGACGTCGAGCAGATCGCCACCGCCGCCGAGGCCCGACAGCGCATCAGCCTGCGCACCCTCGACACCACCGTCCCCGATCCCGATGCCGGCAAGGCCGCGGGTGCCATCGCCCGGTCGCTCGTGCGCGCCAACCTCACCTTCAGCCCGCTCAAGACCGCCGAGCGTCGCAAGCAGGCCGTGCGCGAGGTCCGGCTGCAACCCCAGAGTGTCAAGCGCGGCACGGTGCTGTTCCGCGAAGGCGACACCCTCACCGAGGGCGACATCGTCCAGTACCAGGCGCTGCAGGCCCAGCAGGGCGAACAGGCCATCGCCGCAGGGTGGGGGAGCATCGCGGTCTTCCTGGTGCTGCTCATCGGCATCACCTACAGCTTCGGCACCAGCTACCTGTCGCAGTTCGACACCCGCTTCCGGAACGTCGCGAGCGCGGCAGCTCTGCTGGTCGTCACCAGCTTCCTGGCCCGTGCCACGGTCGTGGCCGGAGAGAGCGTCGCCACCCTGATCGGTCTCGAGGCCAAGCCCGAATCGGTCTGGTACATCGTGCCGATCGCGGGTGCCGTCATGCTCGTGCGGCTGCTGATGGGCATGCCCTGGGCGGTCGTGTTCACGGTCGTGTCCAGCGTGATGGCCGGTCTGGTGATGGACATGTCGGTGCTGCCCACCGCGTTCTTCGTCATCTCGGGCCTCACCGCTGCCGCCTCGGTGTCCCAGACCCGCGAGCGCATCGCCGTGCTGAAGGCCGGCCTGCAGGTCGCGCTCGTCAACGCCGCCACCGTGCTCGTCATCCACTTCGTCCAGCTCTACGTCGTCGATGGCGAGGTCACGCTCGCGACCACGATGCGGCCCGTGTGGTCCATGCTGTTCGCGCTCTCCGGCGGAATCCTGTCGGCGTTCCTGGTGCTCGGGCTCACCCCGCTGTTCGAGTCTCTGGGGTTCGTCACCGACTACCGCCTGATGGAGCTCGCGAACCTCAACCACCCCCTGATGCGCCAGCTCATGCTGCGAGCGCCGGGCAGCTACCACCACTCGGTCATGGTCGGTTCGCTGTCCGAAGCTGCGGCCGAGGCCATCGGCGCGAACGCATTGCAGGCCAAGGTCGCCGCGTACTTCCACGACATCGGCAAGGCTCTCAAGCCCCAGTACTTCGTCGAGAACCAGGGCAAGGGCGGCAACCGCCACGAGGGGCTCGACCCCCTCACGTCGGCCCAGATCATCATCAGCCACGTCACCGAGGGCGGGCGCATGGGCGCCGAGCACAACCTGCCCAAGCCCATCCTCGACAACATCTGGATGCATCACGGCACGGGCATCCTGCAGTACTTCTACGCCAAGGCCCGCGACCTCGCGGAGCTCGATGGGCGCAACTCGGACGACATCACCGAAGCGCCGTTCCGCTACCCCGGGCCCAAGCCCAGCACGCGGGAAGCCGGCATCATCATGCTGGCCGACAAGGTCGAGGCCGCCACACGGACCATCAAGAGCCCGGACGAGGACAACATCCGCGCGATGATCAGCCGGATCGTCAGCTCGGTGATGGCCGACGGTCAGTTCAGCGAGTGCCCGCTGACCTTCCAGGAGATCCACACCATCGCCGACACGTTCGTGACGGTGCTCCTGGGCATCTACCACCAGCGCATCGAGTACCCCCAGACCGCCGAGATCTCGGGGCAGGCGAAGTCCGCCGTCCGCGGGGCAAGCCCACGTGCGCCCGCAGGGTCGCGGGCGCGCGCTGTGCCCAAATCGGCGCTCATCACCCTCGAGCTGCACTCCAACAAGCGCGAACAGGAGCCCGAGCCCACCGCCGCCACCGGTGCGGACGAGCCGCTGCCCCCTCCACCGTCCGACCCCACCGACAGCGATCCGGACTGGGAGCCGTCCGTCCCCGTCGCCCAGGGCCAGCAGGGGGTCCAGCACAGCACGCCCAAGCCCCTGGCGCGTCGTCTGCGCCGCGACCCCGGCGAAGGCGACGAGCTCCCGCCCCCTGTCACCGTCGCTCCCGACGGCACCCTCGGCAGCGACGACGCACCCGACTACGAGGCCGTGCAGTACCTGCCCCGGGGGAACGACTGATGGCCGTCACCGCAAGTGGAACCGGCAGCGCCGGATCGTACGACGTCGAACCGCTCGCGAAGGACGCTCAGGCCGTTCTCGACGCACTCGACCTGTCGGGCTGGGAGCTGTCGCTGCTGGTGTGCGACGACCTGTTCATCGCGCCGCTCAACCAGCAATGGCGCGACGCAGACGGCCCGACAGACGTCCTGTCCTTCCCGCAGCTCGACCTGACGGGCCCCGACGACCCACAGCTCCGCAACGGAGACGCGGGGCCGCACCTGCTCGGAGACGTCGTCGTCTCGATCGACACCGCTGCACGCCAGGCGAGCGAGCGCGGCCACGATGTCGAAGACGAGCTGCGCGTGCTGCTCGTGCACGGCGTCTGCCACCTGCTGGGCCACACGCACGACCAACCGGCCACACGGGCTCGAATGCGAGAGCAGGAAGCCGGGTTGTTGAAGGCCCTCGGCCGCGACGCCGATGGCCTGATCGCCCGTGCAGACGGCGACAAAGACGGGGAATGGCCGCCGTCCGCCCCCCCGGGATAGGGGTCCTCCCATGTACGAAGACATCTCCTCAGCGCTGAAGCCCTTGGTCGAGCGCATCGACGTGCTGCACGGCCATCTGGACATCGACGGCAAGTCCCGGAAGATGAAGGATCTCGACTCTCAGGCGGCGACGCCGGGGTTCTGGGACGACAACGAACGGGCCCAGCGCATCCTCAAGGAGAAGGGGCAGATCGAGCGCGTGGTCAAGGACTGGGAGGCCCTGCGCCAGTCGGGCGAAGACATCGCCACCCTGCTCGAGCTCGCCGAGGAGGTCGAAGACGACGAGACCGCCGAAGAGGCCCGCACCAAGCTGTCTGCCCTCGAAGACCGCCTGCGCAGCCTCGAGACCCGTCGCCTGCTGTCCAACGAAGAAGACCCCATGGACGCGATCGTCGAGATCAACGCCGGGGCGGGTGGAACCGACGCTGCGGACTGGGCCGAGATGCTCCTTCGGATGTACAAACGGTGGGCCGAGACCAACGGCTACACCACCGAGCTGCTCGATCACGCCCCGGCAGAAGAAGCCGGCATCCGCGGTGCCACGCTGGCCATCCGCGGAGAGTACGCGTTCGGCTACCTCCAGGCCGAGAGTGGGGTGCATCGCCTCGTGCGCATCTCGCCGTTCGACCAGAACGCGCGTCGCCACACGGCATTCGCGGCGGTCGCGGCGTATCCGGAGGTCGACGACAGCATCGAGATCGACCTGAACCCGGCCGACATCGAGATGGAGACGATGCGCGCGAGCGGGGCAGGGGGGCAGCACGTCAACACCACCGATTCTGCGGTGCGATTGCGGCACAAGCCCACGGGTCTGGTGGTGCTCTGCCGGGCCGAACGATCCCAGCACAAGAACCGTGACAAGGCCATGAAGATGCTCAAGGCCAAGCTCTACCAGCGCGAGCTCGAGAAGCGGCAGGAAGCGCAGGACGAGATCAACGCCCAGAAGAAGAAGATCGACTTCGGCAGCCAGATCCGGTCCTACGTCATGCAGCCCTACCAGCAGGTGAAGGATCTCCGCACCAACCTCGCCATCGGCGATGTCTCCGGCGTTCTCGACGGCAACATCTCGTCCTTCATGGAGTCCTGGCTGGCTGCACGTGCCGAGGGCTCGCTCGAGGGATGACGCGTTAAGGGCGCCGACATGTCCGGAACAGCAACGCTCACGTGGCTCGCCGACCGCGGATTCGAGCTCGACCTCACGGCGGATCTCGAAGACATCCAGCTGCGATTCGCGGCGCTGCCCGTCCCTGCAGACGGCACCGTCGAGCTCGCGGAGGGCGTCGACCTCAACAAGCTCGACATCCTGTTCAAGTGTCAGGCGGCCATCGACGGTGTGCCTGCGCAGCTCCAGGAAGCCCGGGTGGCGGTGCGCGACGGCAAGCTCGTGCTCGACGCCAAGCTCGAAGACGTCGAGAACGGTCTGCTCTACCCCCTCGAAGCCGAGATCCTCGTTGATTTGCCTCCTGGGGTGCCCGAGAGCGGGGGGCCTCGCAACGAGAGCCCCGACGAAGACGACCTCGACTGGGGAGACGAGACCACCTTCGAGGCCATCGCCGGAGACGTGCCGGACGCGGCGCTGCTCACCGAAGAGCGCGAAAAGCCCGTCGAGGAGCAGCCTCCAGAAGAAGAGGTCCCGCCCAAGGGCCTGCAGGCGCTGCTCCAGGCGCTGAAGAACCTCGACGACGAAGAGGCCGAGCCCGCTGCGCCCGTCACGGATGACGATCCGCACGAAGAAGCGCCGCTTCCCCAGGGTGCGCAGACCCCCAACAGCCCGGGCGACGGGCAGACCCTGGCCGACGGCACCAAGCTCGAAGACCAGAAGATGGGTCCGGTGGGCGAGGCCATCAGCCTGATCGAGCTGCTGATCCGGCGCGAAGACCTCGAGCTCGAAGAAGACCACGAGCCCGCCGAGCTGGGGGAGGGCACGGCCGCCATCCTCGCCACCCCCACCAGCTACGACTCGAAAGCCGCCACCCTGTCGGAGTGGTTGCTCGATCAGCCCGCCGTCGCAGACCTGTTCCTCGACGACGAGACGCTGGCGCAGATCCTCTCGCAGTGGTGAGGCCGCTGCCCTGAGCCTCCCCACGGGCCCCCGCGGACATGGAGGTCCGCCGATGGCCGTGCAGGGGCGGGCCCGCGACCCGGTCGACCGTTACCCGGAGCTGGAGCGGAGTGCGTTGCTGGGCCTCTCCGCCGCGACAACGTCCCCCAGCGAGAGTCACAGGGAAGCATGTTCATCTTCAACGGCGATTGGCTGTCCAAGCTCGAAGACCTCCGAAGCCGCGGCATCGAGCCGTACCCGAACGGATTGGAGGTCACCCACCGCTCCACCGAACTGCACGAGCGCATGCAGGACGTCGAAGACCCCGAGCAGGAGGACTTCGGTGAAGTGAAGGTCGGGGGTCGCCTGATGGCCAAGCGCGAGCAGGGCAAGGTCATGTTCCTCGTGCTGCGCGATTCCGGCTCGCCCACCGTGCCGTTCACGGACCGCAACGGTGAAGAGACCCTGCGCGGCGGGGAGATCCAGGTGTTCGTGCGCAAGAACGTCGTCGGAGACGAGATGTTCGCGGATCTCAAGACCCTCGACATGGGCGACTGGGTGTGGGCCCGGGGCACGCTGTTCCGCACGCGCACCAAGGAGCTCACGGTCAAGGCCGAAGAGGCGCGACTGGCCGCGAAGATCATCACGCCCTTCCCCGACCGCTACCACGGCGTGAACGACCCCGAGTTCCGCGCGCGGCAGCGCTACGTCGACCTGTTCATCAACGAAGAGACCCGGCAGACGTTCCGCACCCGCTCGAAGATGAACCGCTACATCCGGAACTTCTTCGAGGACCGCGACTACCTCGAGGTCGAGACCCCCATGCTCCAGACCATTCCCGGCGGAGCCAGCGCACGGCCGTTCACCACGCACCACAACGCGCTCGACATCGAGCTGTTCCTGCGCATCGCCCCCGAGCTGTACCTCAAGCGCCTCGTGGTCGGCGGCTTCGAGCGGGTGTTCGAGATCAACCGGAACTTCCGCAACGAGGGCATCAGCCTCCGGCACAACCCGGAGTTCACGATGCTCGAGTTCTACCAGGCCTGGGCCACCTACGACGACCTGATGGACCTGTCCGAGACCCTCATCGCAGGCCTGGTCGACGAGCTCGTCGGCAGCCGCACCGTGGAGTTCGGCGACCACACGATCGACTTCAGCACCCCGTTCCGTCGGGCCGACATGGATGCGCTCATCGCCGAGCACACCGATCTGTCCCTCGAGGATCTGCAGGATCCCGAGAAGATGCGGGCCTGGTGGGTCGCGAAGAACCCCGAAGAGACCGACGATCTGCCGACCACCCGCGGCAAGTGGTGGGAGGAGCTGTTCGACCGCTACGTCGAGGACCAGCTGGTGAACCCCACCTTCGTCACCGGGTTCCCCACCGAGATCAGTCCGCTGTCCCGGCGCAATGATTCCGACCCCTCCCGCGTAGACCGATTCGAGCTGGTCATCGCGACCTGGGAGATCGCCAATGCGTTCTCCGAGCTCAACGATCCCGTCGATCAGGCCGAGCGATTCTCAGCTCAGGTCGCCGATCGGGAAGCAGGAGACGACGAGTCCATGTACTTCGATGCCGACTACATCCGTGCCCTGACGTACGGCATGCCCCCCACGGCGGGCATGGGCATCGGCATCGACCGCCTGGCCATGCTCCTCACGGGCAAGACCTCGATCCGCGAGGTCATCCTGTTCCCGACCCTGCGCCCCGAGCAGCACGCCCCCGGGAAGGGCCCGTCCACGCAGGCTCCGGAGGGGTCCGAACCCGAATGAGCCCGTCCGAGCCAGCGCTGGCAGAGGCCGACCGTCCGGATCTCCCGGATCTGTCGAAGCTCCCGCCGATCCGTCCCGCTTCGCCGCTGTACACCGAGGCGTGGATCGCGTGGGAGCACCTGCGGCCCAAGATGTCGAGCGTGCTCACCAACATCACCACCCTCATCGCCATCATCGCGGTGGTGGTCGGCGTAGCGGTCCTCAACTGCGTCATCGCGGTCATGGCCGGCTTCGAGGTCGATCTGCGCGACAAGATCCTCGGCAGCAACGCCCACGTGGTGGTCATGCGGCACGGGGGCTTCCTCGTCGACTCCGACCGGGTGTGCGAGGACATCGAGAGCGTCGAGGGCGTCACTGGCGCTGCGCCGTTCGTCTACTCCGAGATGATGATCCGCAGTCGCTTCGGCCACACCGGCGTGATCGTGAAGGGCGTCGATCTGGAGCGCACGCCCACCGTCACCTCGCTCGTCGACGACCTGACCGAGGCCTACAACGGCGAGCTGTCCACCCCCGAAGCCCGCCAGGCCACCTTCCAGACCCTGGCCGACGACCTGCCGCCCCTCAACCCCGAGCTCACCCCCGACGAGAAAGCCCATCCCGGCATCCTGATCGGCGTCGAGCTCCGCGACACCCTCGGTGTGCGGCCCGGAGACAAGGTCCAGCTGATCAACCCCGTGGGCAACGGCACATCCATGCTCGGAGGCGCTCCCGTCCCGTCTGTGAAGTCGTTTCGGGTGGCCGGGGTGTTCGACTCCGGCATGTACGAGTACGACAACAAGTGGACCTACGTGCGCAACGGCGACGCCCAGGACTTCCTGGAGATCGGGCCCACGGTCAACGGCATCGAGGTCAAGGTCGACGACATCTACGCCGTCGATCGCATCACCGACGAGATCGAGGCCAAGCTCGGCTACCCGCACTTCGCCCGCGACTGGCAGGAGCTCAACGCCAAGCTCTTCGATGCCCTGCGCCTCGAGAAGTTCGTGATGGGCGCCATCCTGTCGATGATCGTGTTCGTCGCGGCCCTGCTCATCATCAGCACGCTCATCATGGTCGTGCTCACGAAGATCCGCGAGATCGCCATCCTCAAGGCCATGGGTGCGAGCGACTGGTCGATCCTCCGCATCTTCGTCATCGAAGGCAGCGCCATCAGCCTGGTGGGCGTGATCAACGGCACGGTCCTCGGGATGCTCGGGTGCTGGGGCTTGTGGGCGTACGGCTGGCCGCTCGAGACCGACGTGTACTACCTGTCCACGCTCCCGGTCGTCGTCGAGCCCGTCAACGTCGTGTTCATCGCACTCGGCGCCTTCACCGTGGGCGTGCTCAGCACCTTCGTGCCCGCGTCCATCGCCGCGTTGCTCGACCCCATCAACGGCTTGAGGGTCGAATGAGCACAGCGACGGAGACCGGGGTGAAGATCGAGATCGCCGATCTCAAGCGGGTCCACTGGCTGGGTTCGCGCAGGATCGACGTGCTGAAGGGCCTCACCGCCACCATCGAGCCCGGCGAGAAGGTCGCCATCGTGGGGCAGTCGGGCTCCGGGAAGTCCACGCTGATGCACCTGCTGGGTCTGCTCGACCGCCCCACCTCCGGCAAGGTGTGGCTGGACGGGAAGGAAGTCGGCTCGATGTCGATGCACCGCCGCGCAGCCATCCGGAACCGGCGCATCGGGTTCGTGTTCCAGGCCCACAACCTGCTTCGCGAGCAGACGGCACTCGGCAACGTGATGATGCCCGTCCGGCTCTCCGGAACCCCCGAACGTATCGCTCGGACGCGTGCCGAGACCCTGTTGAAGGCCGTAGGCCTGTCGCATCGACTCGATCACCGTCCCGGAGCCCTGTCGGGTGGGGAACAGCAGCGGGTTGCGCTCGCGAGAGCCATGGTGATGGGTCCGGGCCTCGTCCTCGCCGACGAGCCCACGGGCAACCTCGACCCCCAGACCGCCGACGGAGTCTTCGACCTCATGCTGCAGCTCAACCGACAACTCGGCAGCACGCTGGTCATCGTGACCCACTCCATGGAGCTCGCGCGGCGGTTCCCCCGCACCTTGCGTCTGGTCGACGGTCAGGTGAAGGAGGCCCGGTGAACGCCTGCAGCGCCATCGCAATCTCGCCACGATGTGCGATTCGGGTCGTGTTCATGGGCCTGATCCTCTGGGTCGCCAGCAACGCGCCCGTGTCCGTGGGGGTCTTCACCGCTGGGGTCGCCCACGCCGAGCAGCCCGTCGAAGCCAGTGGCCGCGTCGGCAACGTCCGGGTCGAGGGCACCCGTCGCATCGAAGAAGCCGCCGTGCTCTCGAACATCGGCCTGCGTCGGGGCGACACCCTCACCCCCGAGAAGGTCCGACGCGACCTGAAATCCGTCTGGGACACCGGGTTCTTCCAGGATGTCGTCGTCCGCACGTCGGATGGAGAGGGGAACACGGTCGACCTGCTGTTCGTCGTCAAGGAGAAGCCCGCCATCCGGGAGCTCCGCATCGTCGGCAACAAGAAGATCGACGAAGACGACATCCGCGAGGTCATGGATCTGCGGTCGTTCTCGGTCCTCAACGACGCCCGCGTGGCCGACAACGTGCAGGCCATCCGCGATCTGTACGTCGAGAAGGGGTACTACCTGGCCGAGGTCGAGGTCGAGCGGGTGGACGTCGCCGACGACCAGGTCGATCTGCGCTTCGACATCACCGAGAACCGTAAGGTCCTCGTCCAGCGCATCGAGTTCCACGGCAACGAGCACGTGCCCGCCGGCAAGATCAAGCGGTTCCTGCAGGTCAAGGAAGGGGGCTTCGTTCCGTGGCTCACCAACACCGGCACCTTCCGTCGCGAGCAGCTCGACGCCGACCAGCAGGTCGTCAACGCGGTGTTCCTCGAAGAGGGCTTCGTCGACGTCCAGGTCGATCCGCCCAAGGTCTACCTCTCGCCCGACAAGCGGTTCATCTTCATCAGCTACAACATCGTCGAGGGGGAGCGGTACGACTTCGGCGAGGTGTCCGTCAGCGGTGAGTTCCTCCCCGAAGAGGGGCTGACCGAGCAGGCTGCACTCCAGATCGCCCGGGGACGACCGGTCCACGAAGTCCAGGAGGAGACCTGGCGCGAGTACACGGGCAAGAAGCAGTTTCTTCCCAGCCTCAACTTCGACCCCAAGGCCCCGGCCATCGAAGAAGGGGAGACCTTCAAGTACTCCCTCATCCACACCGTCGGCGAGAACATCGCGTCGCTCTACCGCGACCAGGGCTACGCCTTCGTGAACGTCGTGCCGCTGTCCGAGCCCGACCCCGCCACGAAGACCGTCAGCATCACCTACGACGTCTCGATGGGCGAGAAGATCCGCATCGGGCGCATCAACGTGATGGGCAACGACCCCACCTTCGACAAGGTGGTCCGCCGCGAGATCCAGATCGACGAAGGCGACCTGTACCGGGGCTCCCTCATCAACGCGAGCCGCGCTCGCCTCGCCCGGCTCGGGTTCTTCGACGAGGTGAACATCTCCACGCCCCGCGGAGACGGGCCGGATGTGCTCGACCTCAACTTCCAGGTGAGCGAGCAGCCCACGGGGTCGTTCTCGCTGGGCATGGGGTACAGCAACCTCGAGAACTTCGTGTTCAACGCGAACGTCAGCAAGAACAACTTCCTGGGGCTCGGGTTCAGCATGAGCCTGGCCGTGAACTACTCGCGGCTCCGGCAGCAGTTCAACCTCTCGTTCGTCGACCCGTACTTCCTCGACACCCGCTGGACCGCGTCCATCACGGCCTACAGCATCGACCGGCGGTTCGGGCAGTTCCAGATCAGCAACGGTCTGAACGAGTTCCAGCGCGGCGGTTCGCTGTCGATCGGGCGCTACCTCGACAAGCGCGACGACGTGCAGCTCCGCCTGCAGTACACCATCGAGGACGTCGGGCTCACCAACATCGACCCCTTCCGCAAGCGGCTGGTGGGCGGCGACCTGTACCGGAACGGCCTCACCTCGAGCCTCGGGCTGTCGCTCAACGTCGACAAGCGGAACAACCGGTTGTTCGCGACCCAGGGCGTGTTCGTCTCGCTGTCGTCGAGCCTCTCGGGCGGGTTCCGCATCTCGAACAACGAGGTCCTCAACCTCCTCGGCGGCGAGTTCAACTTCATCGAGAACCGCGCCAACATCCGGTTCTTCCAGCCCCTCATCAAGGGCAGCGATGCGCTGGTGCTGCGGATCAACAGCACGGTCGGCCAGATCATCAGCACCGACGGTCGCGTCATCCCGTTCATCCACCGCTACCGCGCGGGCGGCATCAACAGCGTTCGCGGGTTCAACTGGTTCTCCCTGGGTCCCAGCATCCGGGCCGTCAGCTCCGACGACCCCAACCGGGCCGACGACCGCATCATCGTGGGCGGCACGCAGACCTGGGTGAACAACTTCGAGATCGAGGCCCCCGTCATCCGCCAGGCCGGCGTGTCGGCGGTGGTGTTCTTCGACGCGGGCAACACCTTCGGAGACCCCTGGAACAAGGGCGTGCTGAACCCGCTCGGGCTGCGGACGGCGGTCGGCGCAGGCGTCCGCTGGCGGTCGCCCATCGGCCCGCTGCGCTTCGAGTACGGAATCCCGCTGAAGCCATTCCCCGACGAGCGGAAGAGCGTCTTCGACTTCAGCATCGGCTCCTTCTTCTAGCTCGCGTTCATCCGTGGTTTCATTCGCCGCTGAACACATTCCACTCGGCACTCGCGAACAGGAGTTCAGCTCGGCCTCGTAGAATGCGCCCAGCAACGAATGAAACACACGGCCTGAACGCAACGCTGCGCCCTGGGGTAGACGAGGGTGTTGGTTGATTTCCTGCGGAAGGCCGTTCGCTGCGCGTACAGAAGTATGCTCGGGCTACTCGCGACAGACTGCTCGTGCGCGATGCACACAGGTTGAGCGACTCACCCTCGTCGGCTCGGTCGGGTCCGTCCGGGATGCTGCGAAATAGACCGTGGGCGTCAACCGTTATGGCTGAGAATCCGTCAGTCCGCTACATGCGGTCGTTCCGCGAGGAGAAGCTCATGTCCACCTTCCGCGCAGTCCTCCTGCAGCTCGTGTTCGCCGTCGTCGTCTTCGGCGCCACCGCGACCGATGCGCTCGCCGGCGGCATCGCCGTGGTCGACTTCCAGCGTGCGGTCAACGAGACCGAAGAGGGCAAGAACGCCCAGCAGAAGCTCGACACGATGTTCAACAGCCGGAAGTCCGAGATCGACAAGAAGCAGAAAGAGCTCGAGGCCGAGTTCGAGGACTTCCAGAGTCGAGCGATGATCCTGTCCGAGTCCGCCCGTGCCGAGGCCGAGCAGGAGTTGCTGGGCAAGCAGCAGCGCTTCCAGCAGCTCTACATGCAGTACGAGCAGGAGATGCAGCAGACCTACTACACGATGCTGCAGGACCTCGACACCAAGATGCGCACCATCTCCGAGAAGCTCGCGAAGGAGAAGGGGTACGACCTCGTGATCGACCGTGCCGCGGTCGTCTACATGGGCGGCGAGACCATCGACATGACCGACGCCCTGGTCCAGCGCTACAACGCCGAACAGCAGTAGCCCCCGCGTGCCGCCGAACGCTCGCCGGGCATCGATTGCGCCCGTCACTGCCGGCCAGGTCGCGCAGTGGGTGGGCGGAACGTGCGACGGAGACGCCTCCGTAGAGCTGTCGGCCATCGAATCCCTGCCCGTGGCCGGGCCCGATGCCCTGTCGTTCTGCTCGGGTGGACGCTGGCTCGCGATGCTGCCAGACACCCGGGCCGGTGCCGTCATCGCCCGACCGGGAATGCCGGTTCCCAGCACGAGTGTCGCCATCCGGCACGGCAACCCGCGGTTCGCCTACGCCGTGGCCGCAGCACAGATGGTCCCGTTGGCCTGGCCCGAGCCCGGCGTGCATCCCACGGCATCGGTCGACGACTCGGCATCCGTCGAGGGCGCGACCATCGGTCCGTTCGCGGTGGTGGAGTCCGGCGCACACGTCGAGCCCGGCGCCTGGATCGAGGCCCACGCGTTCATCGGTCGCAATGCCGTGATCGGTGCCGACAGCCGGGTCATGCCCCATGCGGTGGTGATGGAGCGCTGCGTGCTCGGCCAGCGGGTGTGGCTGCAGCCCGGGGCGGTCGTGGGCTCGGATGGCTTCGGGCACGTGGTGGGCGAGGGCAAGGTGCTCCGCGTACCCCAGCTCGGAACCACCGTGCTCGAGGACGACGTCGAGGTCGGCGCCAACGCGTGCGTCGATCGCGCGGCCCTCGACGAGACGCGGATCGGCGCGGGCAGTCGGCTGGACAACCTGGTCCAGGTCGCCCACGGCGTGCGGATCGGAACCCAGTGCATGCTCGCTGCATTCGCGGGCGTCGCAGGCGGAGCCAGGCTGGGCAATCGCGTCGTGATGGCCGGACGCACCGCGGTGATCGACGGCATCGAGGTCGGAGACGACGTGATGTTCGCGGGCCTGGCCAGCGCGAGCCGCGACGTCCCTCGAGGCGCCAAGCTCGGCGGCTCTCCCGCACGGCGTTACCGGCTGTGGCTGCGCGAGGTCGCCGCCCTGCGCCAGCTTCCCGACACCCTGCGCGTGGTGGAGCGACTCCGCCGCGCCATCGAAGCGCCCGACGACCGGGCAGACACAGGAACAGACGCACCATGAAGCTCGATCGAGAGGCGATTCAAGAGCTGATCCCGCACCGTGACCCCATGCTGATGGTCGACGAGGTGGTCGAGCTCGAGCCCGGCAAGCGCGCCGTCGCCCGCAAGTACGTCCGCGACGACGAGTTCTGGTGTCAGGGCCACTTTCCCGGCCAGCCCATCCTGCCCGGCGTGTTCATGAGCGAAGCACTGGCTCAGACCGCCGGCATCGTGTTCGCGAGCCAGAGCGCGGACCGGGCGGGCGGGAACGTCTACCTCGTGGGCATGGACAAGATGCGGTTCCGCAAGATGGTCCGGCCCGGCGATGTCCTGGAGCTCGAGATCAATCTCATCGAGGAACGCCATCGCATGTGGACGTTCTCGGGAACCGCTCGGGTCGACGGCAAGCGCGCCGCGACCGGCACATTCATGGCGACCATCGACCGCGAGGACTGATCACATGGCCATCCACTCCACCGCGGTCGTCCACGAGAACGCCGAGATCGGCGACGTCGAGATCGGTCCGTACAGCATCGTCGGCGACGGCGTGGTCCTCGAAGACGGCGTCTCGGTCGGGCCACACTGCGTCCTGCACGGGCCGCTGATCGTCGGGGCGGGCACCAGGCTGCACGCACACGTCGTGCTGGGCGACCTGCCACAGGACAAGAAGCACGACCCCAGCACGCCCACGCAGCTCGTCATCGGCAAGAACAACGTGTTTCGCGAGTTCACCACTGCGCATCGCGGGTCCAGCGACGGGGCGGGCATCACCACCATCGGAGACGACAACTACTTCATGGCCAACAGCCACGTCGCTCACGACTGCACGGTGGGGTCGGGCTGTATGTTCGCGAACTCCGCCGCTATCGCCGGGCACGTCCAGATCGCCGATGGAGCCATCCTGGGCGGGCTCTGCGCCGTTCACCAGCACAGCCGGGTCGGCCGTCTGGCCATGGTGGGTGGGGGAGCGATGTGTGCCCAGGACGTCCCACCATTCACGATGGCGCAGGGCGATCGGGCCCGTCTGTACGGGCTGAACATCATCGGGTTGCGCAGAGCGGGCGCCACCAACGAGATCATCAGCGCGCTCAAAGATGCCTGGCGCACGCTCTTCACCGAGGGGCTGCCCCGAAAGACCGCCCTGTCCCGCGCTTCCGAGGCCCATCCCGGGGTGGCCGAGGTCGAGGAGCTCGTAGCGTTCATCCGGGCCTCCGAGCGCGGCGTGTGCCGGGGCGGGCTCGGCAAGTAGCGATGCGCATCGCGCTGCTCGCCGGCGAGCGTTCCGGTGATGTGCTCGGCGCGAGCCTCGCATCAGAGCTGCAGCAACGCCGGTCGGTCCAGCTGTGCGGCGTCGTCGGTCCGGCGATGGAGCTGGCCGGCGTGGAGTCCATCGGTCGGACGGACGCGCTGTCGATCGTCGGGCTCACCGCGGTCGTCGCCGAGCTGCCCCGCCTCTGGCGTCTGGCGAACCAGCTCGAACACGACCTCGTGAAGCGCGCGCCGGACTGCGTGGTGACCATCGACAGTCCATCGTTCCACCTCCGCCTCGCGCCCAGGCTCCGGAGGCGCGGCCTGCGGGTCGTGCACTGGGTCGCGCCCCAGGTGTGGGCGTGGCGGCGGCATCGAGCGGCCCGCGTGGCACGGTCGGTCGACCAGCTCGCCTGCCTGTTTCCATTCGAGCCCGCGTTGTTCGGCGACAACGCCCGGTTCACCGGACATCCTGCCGTCCAGCAGCCGATCAGTCTGCGCCCCGATGCGCTGGGAATCGCGGCGGGATCCCGGGCATCCGAGCGGTCACGGCTCGGCCCGGTCTTTCGGCAGGTCGCCATCGAGCTCGGCTGGCCGGTGGTCGAAGCGGTGCCGCCCGGCATGCAGTCCGTCGTGCCGGGGGCCGTCGAGGTCGACAGCGTCTCCGAGCTCGCCCAGCACGTGCGGTTCGCGTTGGTGGCTGCGGGCACCGCCACCCTGGAGCTCGCAGTCGCAGGAGTCCCGATGGTCGCGGCCTACCAGCTCGACCCGGCCACCTTCCACATCGCCCGGCGCCTGGTGCGGGTGCGCTCCGTCGTGTTGCCCAACCTCCTGTTGGGGCGCGACCTGGTTCCGGAGCACGTCCAGGACCTCGACCCGCGCGCCATCCGAGCGGACCTGGAGAGGCTGTCGGGCGCGGCGGGGGACCGGATGTCCGCGGAGCTGCTGGAGGTGCGCAGTCTGCTCGGAGCGGACCCCATCGGGGGTGTGGCGGACATGATCGAGAATTAGGCTTTCACAATTGATATGGCGAGGTGGCAAGGGCATTCGGCCACGGAGTCACGGAGGGATTGGGAGCCTTTCACGGAGTCCGACTCCGCCGTTCGGTGGCCGTGCCCGCGATGTCGTCGAGTCGACACCAAGGGATCACGCAGAGTGGCAGAGCGCGACCGAGATCGAGCATGAGACGGTGTCGATCGGGGCGCGTCGTGTGGTGGACCACGCCGTCAGAGTCGCAGAGCCAGCCGGGTCGGGTGAACAGTGCTTCGTCGTCTTCGAGCGCCCATGGAGCAGGCTTCGAACACTCATCGGAAATGCCTCACCTCTCCGTGAAATCCTCGGTGTGCTCCGTGACTCCGTGGCGACCTTGCGTTGACCCAGGTTCACAGGTCTCTTCTGGCGGGAACGACCGTCGCTGCAGCACCCAATTTCGGAGCAGCGCCTTTCGCTTCGCGGAGGGCTGCGCTGAGGATCCGCTGAGCGCGGATGCTTCGACCAGGCCATCTCAGCCGCCGTGCCGAACACCACGGTATCGCGAACGTCCCTCGTGGTCGTCGGTCGTGGTGGAGGTGGTCGGTCGTCGTCCATCTAAAGAAGGAAGCGCTCTGCGAGCGATAGCGCACTGTGGCGGAATCGGGGTCGGACCTCCGTGCAAGACTCCCAATCCCTCCGTGACTCCGTGGCAACCAGGCGCCCGAAGCTGCTTGAACGCCGAAGATCACCAGAGTGAACGCCTGATCGTCAGGCCAGCCGATCCAGCCGCGCCGCCAGCACCACGTCCTTCATCGTCAGCGCATCCACGTCGTGGGTCCACAACTCGACCCCGACGTAGCCCCACTTCAGCAGGATGTCGGGATGGTGCTGGCCCGCCTCGGCCTCTTCTGCGATGCGGGTCACGAAGTGCAGGGCCGTCAAGAAGTCCCCGAACGACCAGGACTTCTCGAAGTGGCCGGCATCGTTGACCTCCCAGTCGTCCAGCTTCTCGAGCATCTCGGACAGCTGGTCGTCGGACAGCGGGTCGGTCGACGCGGTGTTCACGGACTGCGCAGCGAGATCGGCGGGCATGGCACCTCCAGGTCGCTCCGATAACCAGAGCCATGGCCTCCACCTCCCGACAGCGGCTCCTCGCGCTCGGCGTGCTCCTGCTCGGGGCGGCGGTCCAGCTCGGGGTGTCGTCCCGGTGGGACCTGCTCGCGGACGAGGCGTACTACGCCGTGTGGGCGGCCCATCCAGCACTCGGGTACTTCGATCAGCCCCCGCTCGTGGCGTGGGTCCTGTGGGTCGTCCGCAATGGGCCCGGCGACATCGACCTGTTCGTGCGCCTTCCCGCGGTGCTGGCCGGCGTGGTCGGAGGGGCGTCCCTGCTCCCGCACGTGCGCGACCCCCTCCTGTTCGCCGGCTGGTGGGTGGGGTTGCCGAACCTCTGCTGGCTGACCGGCTTCTGCACGCCCGACGCCTTCCTGCTGGCTGCGTGGTCGGTCACGCTGGCAGCCGTGCTGAGCGGTCTGTGGTGGCTGGCTGCCATCGCGCTCGCCATCGGGATCCACGCCAAGTACACCGCGGTGCTGCTGGTTCCGCTGATCGCCATCGCCACCCGCGGAACCGCTGTCCGGCCCCGGATCCTGGCGCTGCTCTTCGCGGTCGTCCTCTGTCTGCCGCACGGTTCGTGGCTCCTGCTCAACGAGGGCGTCAGCGTGGGCTTTCAGCTGCGCGAAGGGTGGGGGAGCCCCGACTCACCGGGCCTGTTCGGGCCTCTCCTCGCTGTCGGCCAGCAACTCGGGGTGGCTACACCGCTGGCCGTGATCGCGGCAGCAGCCCTGGTCCGCCGTCCGACGGGCCCCGTGGAGCGCCTCGCGGCGTGGACCAGCCTTCCCGTGTTCGCGTTCTTCGTGGGATCGGCGGTTCTGGGCTGGCCCGAGGCGCACTGGATGGCACCGGCGTGGGTGGGCGTGGGGCTGTACCTGGCCCAGTCCACCTGTCCAGAGTGGGCGCGACGCAGCGCATGGATGGCCGTCGGGCTGGGCCTCGGCGCGAGCACGCTCGGCATCGCGCACGTGGAGCGGGGCTTGTTCCCGTTGAAGATCGACCCTGCCGATCGGTTTCGCGAAGGGCGTCCCCTGGCGTCCGCCATCGCGGGCTGGGCGTTGCCGCTCGGTGTCGCCCCCAGAGAGGCGGGGGCGGCCCGGTCCCTGCCCGTGTACACCGAGCGGTATCAGGAAGCCGCGCTGATCGAGTGGTACACCGGCATCCCCGCGAGAGCCCTCCACGGCTGCGCCCGACTCGACCAGTACGACCTCTGGGACCAGCGCCCCATCGGCCCCGACGCCCTGTTCGTGCGGCCCACCACGTCGGGCGACCGGATCTGTGCCGACGAACAGGGGCCGTTCGAGAAGAAGCGCCATCCAACCGCCCCGCGGGACTCCCGGGGTCGAGTGGTGGGCCACTGGGATGTGATCGAGCTGCACCGGCCCGCGGGCTCCGACGACACTCCAGCGGGAACCCCATGATGCGTCGGTACGGCCGCCACTTCGTGGGTTCAGCGCCGACGCTCATCGCCGCTGCAGTCCTGGTCGGCATCTCGGGCGTGATCCCGGCCGCGTCGGTGATGGCCCTGCACAACGCGCTCGATGCGTTGCCGGCCTCGTCTGTCTGGCTGGGGGTCCTGGTGGGCCTCGCGGTGCTCCAGGCCGGGGCGCTGGTCCTGCGGAACGTCCTGACCCGCCGTCTGGCCGCAGGGCTCGTGCACACGCTCCGGATGCGGGTCCACCAGCGCTTTCACCAGCTCAGGGACGCCGGCAGCGTGGGGGCTCGCCTCGCGGCCCTGTCGAAGGAGGCGGACGCGCTGCAGTACGGGGTGTCCGCGGGGGTCACCGCGCTTCGAAACCCCCTGACGGTCCTCACGCTGATCGCCGTCGCCGTTCACCTGGCCCCCGGTCTGGCGTTGCGAACTGCAGGGGTCCTCCCCGTCATCGGGCTCGTGGCCTGGGCTGGAGGCCACTGGGTCCGACGGGCCACCACCCGATGGACCCAGGCCCACCGGGAACTCCTCTCCGAGCTCGCCGACCAGCACGGCGGGCTGCAGACCACGATGGACCTGAGCGCGCTCGACCTGCAGATGACCCGTGCAGGCCGGCTCTCCGAGCAGGAGGCGTCGCTCCGGGCCCGTCGCGACTGGGTCCGTTCGGTGCCGACGGCGCTCGTACAGCTGGGCATCGTGCTGGCCCTGGTCGCGCTGGTGGGGTGGGGAGCCGGCGCGCTGGAGCGGGGAGAGACCACGCCGGGTGCACTCGTGGGGTTCGCAGCTGCGCTGGGGCTCCTGCAGCGGCCGCTCGTCGGGCTCACCGAGGTCTGGACCCTGTTCCAGCGGTCCACGGCGGCGCTCGAGCGCATCGAAGATCTGTTGGAGGCTCCGCTTCCGCCGCAGGCGACCGACGGCGAGACCCTGGCCGTCCGAGACGTCACGGTGAGCGGCCGGCTCGGGCCCGTGACCCTGGACGTCCAGACGGGCCGAAAGGTCGCTGTCGTGGGGAGATCCGGAGCGGGCAAGAGCACGTTGCTGGCGGTGCTCGCGGGGCAGCTGGCCCCCGACGGCGGCGAGGTCGAGCGCGTGCCATCGCTGCTGCTCCGCCAGGATCCCTGGGTGTTCGACCGCAGCGTGCGCGACAACCTCCTGCTCGGTGACCCCGACGCCGAGCCCGAGACCCTCCGCGCGATGCTCGAACAGGTGGGGCTCGATGTCGCCCTGGAGCGAGGCCTCGATGCAGCGATGGGCGGGCGGGGCGCCGAGTTCTCGGGGGGAGAAGCACAGCGCCTGTGTCTGGCCCGCGCGCTGCTGGCGGTGGCCGCGACCCCCGTCGCCCTGCTCGTCGACGAAGCCACCTCCGAGGTCGACCCCGAGTCGAGAGGCCATCTCGCCGCGGTGCTGGCGGCGCTGCCCACCACGGTGGTGTTCGCCAGTCACGAGCCGTCGTTCGCCCGTCTGGCGGACCACGTGGTGTGGATGGAACGCGGGGTCGTCCGCGCTGTCGGCCCACACGACGAGCTCCTCGCGGTGCATCCCGGCTACCGGGCCCACTGGGACGGTCTCGGAGCGGCCGCGTGATGCGGGCCTGGGCGGTCGACCTCGCTCTCCTCGCCGCTGGTCGCTGGCCCGTGGATCGCCAGCGCCTCGGCCTCCAGTGTCCCGTCGCCCAGCCCGGCTCGGTCTGGATCCACGGGGCGAGCCTGGGGGAGTGTCGCCTGGCCCGGCGGCTGGGGAGCGCGCTGAACGACCGGGGCGTCGATGCGTTCGTGACTGCGGACACCTCGGCTGGCCGCCTTCTCGCCGACGCCTACCGGCCGGTCGACCATCCATCGGCACTCGCTGCGGCGTTCGCCGAGGTGCGACCCCAGGCCCTCGTCTTCATCGAGAACGCCTGGTACCCCGCACTCGCAGCCCGGGCGTCCGACGCAGGGATTCCCGTGATCGCCGTCGGGGCGCGGACCGGCACGCACGTCGGCATCCGGGGACGCCTGCTGGGCTGGCCCGATGCGGTCTGGGCCATGGACGAGCAAACGGCTGCACTCCATGCCGCGAACGGGGTGGAGGTGTGGGGAATCGGAGGTTCGCTCAAAGGGGGAGCCCCCACCGGGCCGTCACCGCTCGGAGACGCCTGCCCGCCGTTCATCGTGGGGGTCTGCACGCATCCCGGCGAAGAGGCTGCCCTGATCGCCGCGCGGGACGAGGTGTGTCCGGACACGGCCATCCTGTTGGCTCCTCGCGACCTGTCCCGCGTGAATGCGCTCCTGAAGCAGTTTCCGACCTTCGCGCGTCGCTCGTCGGTGCGTCGGTGGACCCAGGGCGATCTGCTGCTCGACACCTTCGGGGAGCTCCCACGGCTGCTGGTCGGCGCTCGTGCCGCGTTCGTCGGGGGCACCTTCGACGCAGCGGTCGGCGGTCACTCTCCGAGGGAAGCGCTGGATGCCGGAGTGCCCGTGGTCCACGGTCCCCGGATCACGCGGAACGCCCTGGATTTCGAAGGCTGTACCCGTGTTTCTGCGCTCCAGGGCCTTGCAGAGGGTTTGAATGGTGCTTTGAAGAGGGGGGACAGGCCCGTGTCCCGCGCGGCTCGCCCGGTACCGGAACGCGTCGCAGAACGGCTCCTGGACGCCATCGAAGGGCCATCTTCCGAGGTCGCACCGAGGCCGTGGCTTCGCCACTTGCAGATCGTGCCAGAACTGGGAATCCGAGCGCGGAGACTCCTCCCGCGACGAACCGCACCGGTACCGGTGATCGCCGTGGGTTCGGACAACGCCCGGGGTTCTGGAAAGACCAGTACAGCCCTCTGGATTGCGAAAATGCTGCGCCGGGCCGGACATCGGGTGGGCGTGATCACCCGTGGCGTCGGGCGAATTCGCGGTCGGGACGTCGGAAACAGCCTCCAGCACGGGCCCGATGCTCGATGGCTCGGTGACGAGGGCGCGCTGATGGCCCTGGAGGGGTTCGTGGTCGTGGCGCATCCCGACCGTTGGCGGGCGGCTGCACAGCTCTCGGGGTGTTCGGTCTGGCTGCTCGAGGATGGCCTGCAAACGGGCGGAATCGAGGTCGGCCTGCGTGTGGCCACGATGGATGCACGGTTTCCGAACGGCCGTGGACGGATTCCGAGCGGAGAGCGGCGGCCCCAGATCGCGGACCCGGACATCGTGGTGGTCCACCACGGCACCCATCCCTGCAGCGACGTGGTGGCGCGTCGCCGTTCCGGGCCCTGGGCTCCCCGTGCACCGACCGGCGATCTGCTGGCGTTCGCGGGCATCGGGCGCGCGGCGGACTTCTTCGCCAGCCTGCGGGTGGATAGGGGGAGTCGCCCCGAACATGCCATCGACACCGTGCGCTTCTCCGATCACCATCGCTACACGCCCGACGCTCTGCAGGAACTCGTCCGGCGGGCGGCCGGTCGGACCCTGGTGACGACAGACCGGGACGCTGTGCGGATCGAGCCCGAGGTTCGGGACGCGCTGGGCCTCTGCTGGCGGGGGGTGTCGCTGGAGATCGAGGGGTTTCCGTTGCACCGGTTGCCTGCGGTGGACGGTCGGTGAACGAAGCCCTGCGAGCCGCCCTCGAGACCCTCGTCCTCGACGTCGATCTGCGGAACCGCCTGGCGAACGACCCCGTGCGGTTCGCGCACGCCTACTCCCACCCAGAGGATCAGGAGATCGCGGCGTTTCTCGCGTCTGGGCTCGCCTACGGACGGGTGGCGCTGTTCTCGCCGGTCGTGGCCAAGTTGCTGGCCCGAGCCGACGAGAAGGGGGGGCCCGCGAACTGGGTCCGGACCTTCGATGCCGCTGTGGAGCTCGAGGTCCTGGAGCCCCTGTTCTACCGCTGGAATCGGGGTCCAGACCACGTCGCGCTCCTGGACGGGTTGCGCATCCACCTCGCGGAGCGCGGCGACCGCGCGGGTCTGGGCGACGGATTCGAGGTGCTGCCCGGCGAGACGAACGTGGGGCCGGCCCTCTCGCGGTGGGTTCGGGCGATCCGCTCGGCAGTCGTGCGCTCCGAGGCGGGTCCGTCCACCTGGAAAGAGGCCTCGCGAGGGCTGCGCTACCTGCTCGTCGACCCCGCGGACGGCAGCACGGCCAAGCGGATGGCGATGTTCACGCGCTGGATGGTGCGGACCGACGGCGTCGATCTGGGGCTGTGGCGCCACGTGTCTCCGGCTCACCTCGTCCTGCCCGTCGACACCCACGTGCATCGAATCGCCCGGCTGGTGGGGCTCACCGAGCGCAAGACCGCCAACTGGCGCACCGCCGTCGAGCTCACCGCGGCCCTGTCGCGCTTCGACCCCACCGACCCCGTCCGGTACGACTTCGCGCTCGCGCACCTCGGGATCAGCGGTGGCTGCAACGGCACGCACCAGGCCGAGGTCTGCCCGACCTGCCCGTTGGTGGCGTGCTGCGTGGTGGGTCGGGCGGAAGACGGAACGGTTAGGGGACTGTGATGCTTCCACTGACCGTCTTCACGCTGCTCTCCAGTCCATCCACCGCTGCCCAGGCCGAGATCCCCGAGCTCACCTGGAACTGGGACGCGCCCCAGCGGCTCTACGTCGAGAGCGAGGTCAAGTTCGGCGAGTTCTTCTGGATCAACGCCGCCAACAACAAGAACGCCCGGCTGATCGGGCTGCAGATCCGCGCCGTGATCGACTGCGAGGGCGATGGGCCCACCATGCGTCGCAAGACCGCGGTTCGCTGCACCTTCGAAGACATCGGGCTTCAGGCCGGGGGGCATCCCGGAGACCGCGGCATCGTGCAGCCCATCCTCGACGAGTACGACGCGCTGTACACCGATGGGGCGGCGCTCGAGCTCGTGTTCCGCGATGATGGCCGCATCATCAACGTCGACCTCGTCGACGTGCCCACCCGCAACCTCCGCACCCGCGCCCGTGCCGAGAACATGCGGTTGCTCGCGCGATATCTGGTGGCCGGCATCGAGGTTCCCGTGTCGCGGAACCCCGGACGCGAGGTCTGGGTCTCCCGGGAATCCCTGTTGTGCACGCTCCCCACCCGGGTCGGAACGGTCGGCCCCGCCGAGGCCGTGCACAAGGCCGTGGTGCGCGAAGACAAAGAAGGGCGGGTCGAGATCGCGAGCGCCGGTCGCGGTCTGATGCAGGAGGGCGACAGCGCGAACGCCTACACCTGCGAGTTCGAAGCCCGCGCCCTGTTCGATCCCGTCACCGGTCTCGATCACCGCACGTGGGACGTCACGGGCGAGCCCACACCAGGCAGTCCGATCGCGTTCGGATTCGCGGGCTACACGTGGACCCAGCACGGGTCGGTCCGTCGACTGGGCCCGGACGAGACCGTCGACGTGGGAGAGACCCGAGAGGTCGTCCCCACCGAAGAAGGCCCGAGCGCGATCCAGCAGGGTCGCAGGAGCAATCCGGATCCCACCGACCCCTCCGTCCGCTGAGCTCATCGACCCGCGGTTGCGGGCGTTGCTCGTCTGTCCGGTGTGCAAGGGGCCTCTCGAAGACGCACCCGCTGCCCTGATCTGCCGGACGGATGCCCTGTCGTATCCCATCGTGGACGGCGTTCCCTGGATGCTGCCCGAAGAAGCCCGACCGCTGTCCGACGAGCGCTGATGTGCGGGTACTGCACGTCGACACCAGTCGGGAGTGGCGAGGGGGCCAGGTACAGCTGTCCTGGGTGCTCCATCCCGAAGACGGGGTCGTCGTGCGCAGGGGCTCGCCGCTCGATCGGCACCTGGCGAGTGTTCGAGCAGCGCATCCCCGCTTCTGGCTCGGTCGGGGCGGGCTGGCGACGGCCGTGCTGCGATTCCGGCCCGATCTGGTGGCCGTTCACACGTCTGGAGCGCACCTGCGAGCAGAGCCATTGCGTCGGTCGGGGGTCCCCGTCGTCGTGCATCGCCGGCTCGACTTTCCCCTGAACCGCCGGTCCCGCCGACGCTATGCGGGAGCAACGGGGGTGGTGGCCGTGAGCCAGGCGGTTCGGCACGTCCTCCTCCAGGAGGGGGTGGACGACGCGCGGATTCGGGTCGTGTACGACGGCGTTCCCGCGTCCGCTGCGCCTCCGGAGGGAGCAGAAGCAGGAGAACGGGACGACACCGTGCTCGCCGTGGGCGCGCTCGTTCCGCACAAGGGGCACGAGACCCTGGTGCGCGCGGCGGCGCTGAGCGGTCGACCCGTCGAGATCGCCGGGACCGGACCGTTGCTCGGAGACCTGCGGGCGCTGTCCGACGCGCTCGGCGCTCCGGTGCGCTTCATCGGCGCCAGAGACGACATCCCCCAGCGCCTCCTGCACTGCGGGGTGTTCTGTCATCCCAGCGTCGAAGAGGGCCTCGGGCAGGTCGTGCTGGAGGCCCGGGCAGCGGGGTGTCGAATCGTCGCGAGCCGGGTGGGGGGCGTGCCCGAAGTGGCGGGGGCTCACGCCCTGCTCGTGCCACCCCGGCGGCCCGATCTGCTGGCAGAGGCGCTCGAGGCCGCATTCCGGAGGCCTCCACCACCTCCCGAGCGTCCGGTCGCGTTCACCGCCGAGACGCTCTGCGACCGCACGCGAGCCGCCTATGCGTCGCTGATGGGCCGGACTTGCCGTTAGACTCCGGAGGTGCTGGGTCTGCGCGCCATCTTCGGGTCGAGTCCTCCGCCATCCCTCGCGGTGAGCGCACTCGCGTTGCTGGCGGGTGTGGGCTGCGATTCCACACCGGTGGTGGTGCCGGACGCCGATCAGGACGGGTTCCCCGCCGATCAGGACTGTGACGACGCCGACGCAGACGCCTTTCCCGGCGCCCTCGAGGTCTGTGACGGAGCCGACAACGACTGCGACGGTGCGGTGGACGTCGGTGCGGTGGATGCCGATCCATTCTGGCCCGACTCGGACGACGACACCTTCGGCGATGACGCAGCCGAGCCCGTGCTGGCGTGCATTGCGCCCGAAGGCGCGTTCGTCGAGCGGGCAGGGGACTGCGACGACAGCGCGTCCGACGTCTACCCGGGCCGCGTCGAGCTGTGCAACGGCGTGGACGACGACTGCTCGGGCGTGGTCGACGACACGCCGAACGAGCTGTGGTACCCGGACCTCGATGGAGATGGCTTCGGGGACGCCGAGGCCGTGGTCGCGACGTGTGACCCCGATCCGACGCTCATCGCGGTCGGCGGCGACTGCGACGACGCACGAGCCGACGTCTTCGAGGGCGCCGACGAGCTGTGCGACGGCGTCGACAACGACTGCGACGAGCTCGTGGACGACGAGGACACCGACCGCATCGACCCCCCGGCGTGGTTTCCGGATGTCGACGAGGACGGGTTCGGCTCCCAGGCGTTCTCGGTCGAGCAGTGCGACCCGCCCGCTGGGTCCTGGTCGCCTTCGGACGACGACTGCGACGACTTCGTCGAGACCACGTTCCCGGGTGCGCTCGAGCTGTGCAACGGCGTCGACGACGACTGCGACGGAACGGCGGACACCCCGGATGCACCGGGTGTCGCAGGGGTGGCTGCGGGGATCGAGCTGTCGTCCGCGGTGGCGCTCGATCAGCCCGTCTTCGTGGTGCCCATCGATCTGCAGGCCACCTACGAGGCCGCGGGCGGCACGGGGCCCGTCGATCCCGATGCACTCCAGGTGTTCGTCGGCGAGTGTGCAACCGGCCAGATGGCGTTGCCCGTGCGCTTTCTCGATGCGTGGTCGGGCACGCGATTCGAGGATCTGCAGCCCGACCCCGACGGCGATGCAGTCGGGGCGCTGGTGGTGTCGTGGGACCCCGATCCCGCCAGCCCCGTGGATCCCGGAGCGGTCGATGTCTTCGATGGGCCCGTGGTCACGGGCGCGTTGCACTTTGCACCGGGGAATACAGTCGGCTCCGCGAGTGCATCAGGGGCTCAGCTCGCTTCGGGGGCCGTGACACTGGAGCTGTCCGATGGTGGGCATCTCGTGGAGTGGGCCGGTGTCGATGGCGCAATTCCCCTGGACCAGGCGGACTTTCAGCCGCGGATCGACACGCCGGCCGGGACCGTGTTCCTCGCCGGAGGCACACCGGTCGTGGATGCGCATCCCGCCATCTCGGGGGTCCGCGTCGAGGGGGTGGTGGGCAACAGCGTGGCATCGGTCTCCTTCGAGGCCCAGTGGTGGGTCGCCAGCGGTTCCACCACCGCCGTCGGCCATCTGCAGCTCACGACCGAGGGCGACACCACGCTGGTCGGGTCCGAATCCTGGCAGTCCGGGGTCGTCTCGATGGCAGCCGGAGACGCGTCGGGCATGCTCGATGTCGGGGCGGATCGGGCGACGCTGCAGGACGCGTCCGCCGGAGTCCTCGCACTCGTGGCGCCAGGAGCATTCGTCTCGGGGGCCCCGATCGGCGGCATCGAGTGGGCCGAGATCCGGGGGACAGATGCCGCCGGACCCGCCGATACGCCCCTCTACACGGTGCCGGCTGGGGTGCCGCTCGTCGAGACGTCCGCGGTGTGGGCTGCGCCGGGCGCTGATGTCGCAGACACCTTCGATGATCTGGCGGTGGCTCCCGTGCTCGAGGTCGACGGGTCGGGAGGCGTGCCATGAGTCTGGTCGGCTTGCTCCTCGCAGGTGCCGCGTTCGCCGGGCCGGAGATTCCGGAGCTGAAGCAGGAGAGTGCGCTCGAGAAGGCGCTCCAGGACGTCCGTACCGCCGAGTGGAAGCGCCAGCCCCCCCAGGCCGTGCTCGAGGCCGGCGCCGACATCGAAGACGTCCGGCTCACGCTCGCGCGCGTGGAGGCCCTCGGTCGTCTGCGGCACCCCGAGGCGCTGGGTCCCCTGACGAAGCTGCGAACGCACCCCGACTCCGACGTCCGCCGAGCGGTGGCGCTCGCCCTCGGCTTCACCCCGGACGCCGCGCCGGTCGTGCGCACCTGGTTGCGGGAGCTCGGTTCGATGGGGGGCGGGTCCGCACTCCCGCTCGAAGGGCGGCTCCTCGCCGAGTACGGCGTCCGCTACCGGCTCATCGAAGCGTTGGGCCGAGCGGGAGAGGCCTCGGACGTCCCTCGGCTGATCGAGGCCCTGGATGCGCCCTGGCCCTGGAACGAAGCCGGTGCGCGGGCCCTCCTTCGCCTGCAGCGTCGCGGGGTCCCGATCGCCGCTGCCCTGCCAGCCCTGGTCCGACTCGAAGCCGAGGACGTCCGGGTCGACATCGCTGCTGCACAGACCGTCGCCCGGACTGTGGCAGACCCCGCGGCTCGCGGGCCTCTCACCGCCGAGGACTGGGGGCGAATCGCCCGACGCGCGCGGCTGTCTCCGGTGTCCGACGCCCGAGCCGCATGGGCGCGCGCCCTCCTCTCAGCAGCCTCGGACACGCCGGACGATTCTGGGGTCGATGCAGCAGACGAGCACGTGTCAGCGGTGGTTTCGGCGGGTCTGTCCGATACGCCGCTCGTGGTGAATGCCGTGCTCACCTACGCTCCGGCGGACGCCATCGCGATCGACGAAGTGGCCGCGGTCCGGGATCGGCATGCCGACGACTGGTGGGTGGTGTCCGCAGCGCTGGCCCGGGAGCCGAGCCTGTACGAAGACCACAGCGTGATGGTCGACGAGACCACGAGCCTCGGTCCCGCGTTCCGACGCGCCCACGTGATCGCGCAGGGCCGCAAGCTGCCGCACCACGCCGAGGAGAGCTGGGTCGTGTCGGCCGCGAGGCTCGGGCAGAGCGAAGACGTCGAGCACCTGCTGGAGATGGCGGTCAGCCGCAACCACCCGGCGATGCGGACGGCAGCTGCGATGCGTCTGCACGAGCTCGAGGTCTCCCGGGAGACCCTGGTGCCACTGCTGTCGGCACCCGACGTCGGGGTCCGAGAAGCGGCGATGGGCTGGATGGAGGGGCCGCCCACCTCGGACCTGGTCGACGAGATCGTCCTGACTGCACGGGTGGAGAAGGACGGCGAGGTGCTGCGCGCGGCCATCGAGCGCCTGCGGGCGTTCCGGAAGCAGCGACGCTCGAGCGTGACCGCGAGCCGGTTCCTGGTCTCGACCCTGAAGCGCGGGGCCGCCCATCGATCCGAGCGCGTGCGCGCTTCTGCACTGGCTCTGGCGGACGATCTGGGAGTAGACGTGCCGGAGCCTGCCGAGTCGGCGGTGGTTCGGGAGTTGATCCTGCCGGATGGCACCGTGACCACCACCACGGGAGACCTCCCCCGACTCATCGAGGTCGACGACATCGTCGAGGCGCACATCGCCACGGATGCGGGCGTGTTGGAGTTCGAGCTCCGGCCGGACGTCGCCCCGCTGGCCGTGCACAACTTCGTGTCGCTGGCGGCCGGTGGCTACTACGGAGACGTTCTCTGGCACCGGGTCGTTCCGGGCTTCGTGGTCCAGGGGGGATGTCCTCGCGGCGATGGATGGGGCGGGCCCGGCTGGACCATCGCGGACGAGGTGAGCGACCAGCCCTTCGTCACCGGGGCGCTCGGGATGGCTCGGGGCGACCGTGACACCGGCGGCTCGCAGTTCTTCGTGATGACCGGCAGCGGACGCTTCCTCGACGGCGACTACACCTGGTTCGGCCGCTTGAAGAGCGATCCCGCTGTTCTCCGTGCGCTGGAGCCGGGGGACCGCATCCGGGGCGTGCGGGTGTTCCGCGAAGCGCCCGAGGAAGAGACCGAGGCAGGGGAGGATGGCGGTGGAGCCGACTGACCGGGCTCTGGCGCTGTTGGAGGAGGCGTCGGGCGGGCGTCAGGCGCTCAAGCGCGTGGGTGCGTTGCTCGATGCGGAACCAGAGCTGAAGCAGCGGTTCATCGCCGCGGCTCGGCACACGGGGGTGGCGCTTCCCGACGAGGCAGTGCAGTGGCCGGGAAAGAAGCTCGCCCGACGGGCACGGGGGCGCGAACAGGCGGCGCGGACCCGGAAGAACCCGATCCACCGCGACGAGGGCTTCACCTGCGTCGCGTGTGGGCGCGAGGTGCCGCCCCACGGCCGGACGGCCCGCGACCACTGCCCGTTCTGCCTGGCGGGGCTTCACGTCGACGCCGACGTTCCGGGCGACCGCGCTTCGAGCTGCGGAGGCCGACTCGACCCTGTCGCCGTGCATCGGGAGTCCGGTCGATGGATCCTCGAATACCGCTGCTCGACCTGCGGGCAGACGCGGCGGAATCGGGTACTGATGGACGGATCTCCACCCGACGACTGGGCGAAGGTGACGCACATCGCTCGCGGGCAGGGGCTTCCGTGAGGCGTTCGGGAGATCTGCGCCAGCCATTCCTCGAGTCGGTCCGCGATGGCCCGCTCTGGGAGCCCGGACAGCACGTGCTCGTCGCGGTCTCGGGGGGGGTGGACTCGATGGTGCTGCTCGACCTGTGCGAAGCGACGGCCAAGGTCCACGGGGCACGGCTGTCGGTGGTGAGCTTCGATCACGGACAGCATCCGCACAGCAACGAGGTCGCGCATCAGGTGGTGGAGTTCGCGCGGTCCAGAGGGCTCGACGCAACCGTCCTGATCCTCGATCTGGAGTCCGAGACCTCCGAGGCCGAAGCGCGCAAGGCCCGGTACGAGGCGCTCGACACCCGCCTGAGCGACGACGTCGACCGGGTGGCGCTCGGGCATCACGCCCGCGATCAGGCCGAGACCGTCCTGGTGAACGCCCTGAGAGGCACGGGTCCACGAGGCTGGTCGGGGATGGCCCGATCGCGGGATGGCTACGTCCGGCCGTTGCTCTCGATGTCGCCCGAGTCCATCCGGCGGCACGCCGAGCGCCGGAAGCTGGTGGTTCACGAAGACCCCAGCAACGCCACCGATCGCTTCCTGCGGAACCGGATCCGGCACCACCTGCTCCCCCTGCTCGAGGAGATTCGACGGGGTTCGGTGGAGGCCCTGGCCCGCTCGGCGACCCGCGCGGCAGACGACGAAGCCCTGCTCCAGCACCTCGCGGCATCGGTTCCGCTCACCGCACCGGGGCTGTCCGAAACCCCCGTGTCGTTGGCCCGAAGGCGGGTCGAGCAGGCATTCGGCCCGTGCACGACGGCTCGCGTGGACGCCATCCTCGCCATCGCGCGTGCAGGTCGGGGTGCCGTGCAGCTGGATGCGCGCGACTCGGTGGTTGTCGGGCCCGATGGGGGTCTTAGTTTGGAGCACGCGTCCGGCCCTGACGCCGACGACATCGGCTGATTCCGCGGACTGCGGTTAAGTCGTCGACTGTGGCCCCCGCCGCTCTGTCTCGTTCCTGGCCACTCCCCACCCTCCAAGGGGTACCTGGTGTCTCGCAGCAACATCTTCCTGCTCGTGATCGTCCTCGCGATGGTCCTCCTGTTCGTCGGGCTGCCCTCCACGGGTGGCTCCACCGAAGCCCTGAGCTACCCCGAGTTCCTGCAGAAGGTCGACGAGGGCGTGGTGAAGGACGTCACCATCAAGGGCCAGAGCATCACTGGCACCCTGGCCGACGATCAGAAGTTCGCCACCACCGGTCCAGAGTTCATGCAGCCTCTCTACAACAAGCTGGTCGAGGAGAACATCCCGCCCAGCTTCGAAGAGGCCGAAGACAGCGGGATCTGGCTGTCGATGCTCCTGGCCGCGGGCACCCTGGTGGTGGTGGTCGCGTTGTTCTTCTGGTTCATGCGCAGCCTCCAGGGCAGCAACGGCCGGGCGATGAACTTCGGGAAGAGCAAGGCCCGACTGCAGAACGAGAGCGGCAAGCTCGTCACCTTCGACGACGTCGCCGGCATCGAGGAGAGCAAGGAAGAGCTGTCCGAGGTGGTCGAGTTCCTGCGCGACCCCCGGCGATTCACCCGTCTGGGTGGGCGGATTCCCAAGGGTGTGCTGCTCATGGGCCCCCCCGGTACGGGAAAGACCCTGCTCGCGCGCGCCGTGGCCGGAGAAGCGGGGGTTCCGTTCTTCTCGATCAGCGGCTCCGACTTCGTCGAGATGTTCGTGGGTGTGGGCGCCAGCCGGGTCCGCGACCTGTTCGAGCAGGGAAAGAAGCACGCGCCGTGCATCATCTTCATCGACGAGATCGACGCGGTCGGCCGGCACCGGGGGGCCGGGCTCGGCGGTGGTCACGACGAGCGTGAACAGACCCTGAACGCACTGCTGGTCGAGATGGACGGCTTCGAAGGCACCGAGGGCGTCATCCTGGTCGCGGCCACCAACCGCCCGGATGTCCTCGATCCCGCGCTGCTCCGCCCGGGTCGGTTCGACCGTCGCGTGGTCGTGCCCGCACCCGACGTCCGGGGCCGCAAGCGCATCCTCGAGATCCACACCCGTCGCCTGCCGCTCGGCACCGATGTCGACCTCGAAGTGGTCGCCAAGGGAACCCCGCGCTTCTCGGGGGCCGACCTCGAGAACCTGTGCAACGAAGCCGCGCTCCTGGCCGCACGCCACGACAAGCGCTCGGTCGACATGCCGGACTTCCTCGCCGCTCGCGAGAAGATCCTGATGGGTCCCGAGCGTCGCTCGATGGTGATGCCCGAGTGGGAGCGGAAGAACACCGCCTACCACGAGGCCGGCCACGCGATCATCGCGCACCTGCTTCCCGAGCACGACCCCGTCCACAAAGTCACGATCGTCCCCCGCGGGCGGGCCCTCGGCGTCACGATGATCCTCCCCGAAGAGGATCAGCTGTCCTCCACGCGCACCGAGATGCTGCAGCGGATCACCATGATGATGGGCGGACGCGCGGCCGAGGAGATCGCGATGAACTCGGTGACCGGGGGCGCTGCGCAGGATCTGCGGCAGGCCACCAAGCTCGCCCGCCACATGATCTGCGATCTCGGCATGAGCGACGAGCTCGGCCCGGTCAGCTGGAACGAAGGCGACGGCGGCGAGCCCTTCCTGGGGCGTCAGATGTCCCAGGCCAAGAGCTACAGCGAGCAGACCGCCCGGCGGATCGACCAGGAAGTCCGCGACATGTGCGCCCGTGGCTACAGCTCCGCCAAGAGCATCCTGCAAGAGAACGTGCACGTGCTCCACATGGTCGCGCAGCGGCTCATGGAGATCGAGACGCTGGACGCCGACGAGTTCGCGAAGCTGGTCGACGAGGCGGGTCCGGTGCGTCCTGCCAACCTCGCGTGGATGGGCGTGTAATAGTCTCCTCCGGAGGAGATTCGCTCGATGCAGGCGCTGTGGTCATGGTTCGCTGAGAGCCCGTTCACCACGGCCACCTGGGTGGATTGGTTCGACATCCTGATGTTGGCCGCGCTCATCTACCAGGTGCTGCTGGTTCTCCGGGGCACCCGCGCCATGCAGAGCCTGATCGGGCTCATGCTCCTGGTCGCGATCTACGCCGTTGCGCGGGTCACCGGGCTGTCGACGATCAGCTGGGTGCTCGACAACCTGTTCGTCTACGTGGTGATCGCGCTCTTGATCCTGTTCCAGGGCGACATCCGCCGTGCGCTGGCGAGCGCGGGCGGCCAGCTGTTCTCCAGGGTCACGATCGCGCGGGCCGATGCGAGCATTCTCGAAGAGGTGATCAAGGCCGCATTCGCCCTGTCCAGGCGGAAGATCGGCGCGCTCATCGTGCTCGAGGGCAACGCGTCGATGGACCCCTACATGGAAGGCGCCAACGCCCTCGACGCCGTGGTGAGCCACGAGCTGCTCCAGTCGATCTTCCACCCCGCCAGCCCCATCCACGACGGGGCCGTGGTGATCCGGAACAATCGGGTCTCGGCTGCGGGGGTGTTCCTTCCGATCAGCCTGAGCCGCCAGATCAGCCGGACGTTCGGCACCCGGCATCGCGCGGCGATCGGCCTGACCGAGATCACCGACTCGTTGTGCATCGTCGTGAGCGAGGAGCGCGGCACCGTGGCGATCGTCGTCCGGGGCGAGATCGTACCCGTGGCCGACGCCAACGACCTGCGCCACAACCTCACCGAACAGCTCGATCGCGTCGGAGTCGAAGAGCCCAGCACGCCGGGGGCCGCGAATGCTTGAGTGGGTGTTCGGCAATCCGCACTACAAGCTCGCGGCGCTGTTCATCGCGGTGATGGCCTGGCTGTACGTGCAGAGCGATCAGGTCCACGAAGCCCCCATCAAAGCCACGCTCCAGTGGGAGCTCGCTGCGGGGCTGGTTCCGGTGGACCCGCTTCCGACCCAGGTCGCGGTCCGGGTCCGGGGGCCTCGAGGCGCGATCCGCCGGGCGCGTAGCCTCGATCTCACGATCCCCGTCGATCTGCGGGATGTGGGGCCCGGCGATCAGAACATCGAGCTCGGGCCGTTCTCGGTCGAGCGGCTTCCGTCCCAGCTCGAGGTGCTGAGCTACGCGCCCAGCGGCGTGCGCTTCACCCTCGATCAGGTCAGCCAGCGCAAAGTGAAGATCAGCCCGGTGGTCGTGGGCGAACCCGCCGCTGGGTACGCGGTCGAGAGCATCCAGATCGTGCCTCCCGTCGTCACGCTCTCCGGTCCGGGAGTCGTCATCGCCGAGCTGATGGAGGTCGACACTGCTCCGATCGACCTGTCCGGCCTGGCCGGTAGCTCCGACGTGCCCGCTGAGCTGGACCTCCCGCGCAGCATCACCAGCGAAGACCCCGTTCAGTTCACGGCACGGGTCGAGGTGCTCGCGCAGGACGAAGAACGGCGGTTTCTGGACGTCCCGGTGTTCGTCTGGCAAGACCCCCGCTACGAGCCGGTCCGGTCGACCGTCGAGGTGGTCCTCCAGGGTCCGGCGGGGATGCTCGACGACGTCGGACCCGAGGATCTGGCGGCATTCGTGCACCTGGAGCCGGGGATCACGGGGGCTCGCCACACGGTGGCCTGGGGCCCGAAGGACGGGCCGAGGTTGCGGGTGCTGTACGGAGCAGGTGAGGGGCTCGAGGTGCGGGCGGTCGAGCCGTCCCGCCTGGAGGTCGTGGCACGATGAAGTTCGGAACAGATGGCATTCGCGGTCCCGCAGGACGATCCCCGATCGACGTCGGCTCCGCCGTGCGGATCGGGCGGGCAGCCGCTCGACTCGCCCGTGCGAACGGGGGCGATTCCGTGGTCGTCGCCCGGGACACCCGTCCCAGCGGGGATGCACTGGCGGCTGCGTGTCTCGCCGGGGTCGCCAGCACGGGGTGTTCGGCGATCGACGGTGGCGTGCTCCCGACCGCAGCCGTCGCGGTCGCTCTCGACGAGGGGCGTGCAGCGAGCGGCGTGATGATCACCGCGTCGCACAACCCGTGGATGGACAACGGCTTCAAGCTGCTGTCGACCCGTGGACGCAAGCTGACCGCCGAGGAGACCACACAGGTCGAGGCCTGGCTGTCCGAGGATCCCACCGAGGAAGCGTTTCAGCCGGTCGAAGATGCGCACCGTCCGCTGATGCATCGCTGGACCGACGCCCTGGAGCGCCGCCTGACGGGCCTGGAGGCGCTCGAGGGTCGGAAGATCGCCCTCGATCTCGCGGGTGGGGCGGCGATGGTCGGCCTCGCGTGGCTGCGTCGGGCGGTTCCCGCAGAGTGGGTGGTGGTGCCGAGTCGCCGGATCAACGACGGGGTCGGCAGCGAGCATCCCGAAGCGCTGTGTGCGCTGGTGAAGGAGCAGGGCTGTGCCGCCGGCCTGGCCGTGGACGGCGACGCGGATCGCTGCGTGCTGGTCGACGAGTCGGGCGCGGTGGTGCCTGGAGACGCGCTGACCTGGCTGCTCGCACGCGCGCTCGGTGTACAGCGGTTGGCGGTCACGGTGATGAGCACGGGGGCCCTCGGTCCCGCGCTGCCGGGCGTCGAGCTCACCGTCACGCCCGTGGGCGACAAGCACCTGCAGGCAGCGATGCAGGCGTCGCTGGGCGAGTCGACGCCGATTCCGCTCGGCTGTGAGGAGTCCGGGCACGTCCTGTTCGCCGATCACCCCGGTGGAGACGGGCTGCTGGCGGGTCTGCGTGCGCTGTCCCACGCGCTTCCCCAGGGGCCTCTGTCGGAGGTCTTGGGCCCGTTCACGCCCTGGCCGCGGGTGAAGAGCAAGGTGCGGGTCCAGTCGCGTCCACCCCTGGAGTCGGTCCCGGCGGTGGTCGAGGCCATGCGGGTCGGAGAGGCCGAGCTGGGGGAGGGGGGCCGCGTGTTCCTGCGGTATTCGGGCACCGAGCCCGTGCTCCGGATCCTCGTCGAGGGTCGCGACCCCGCGTCCGTGCAGTCCGTGGCGGCGGCGGTCGAAGCGACGGTGCGGGAGGCGCTGTGATTCCGATCAGCGGAGCTGCCGACTCTCGCGCCCTCGATGCCGCAGTGATCGATGGACTCGGGGTGCCGGGGATCGCGCTGATGGAGGTGGCGAGCCAGGGCGTGGCCCGCGTCATCCGCGAGCACTACGCCACCGAGGCCCGTCGCGGCGTGCTGATCGTGTGCGGGGGCGGCAACAACGGCGGCGATGGCTACGGATGTGCGCGGTGGCTCGCGCGGGACGGCTTCGACATCGCTGTGTGGCCCTTGTCCGACGCATCTTCCGGCGATGCGGGGACCATGCGTGCAGCGGCCGAGAAGGCGGGCGTTCGCTTCGTGCGGGGGCTCGACGATCTCGACGGTCCGCCTGGAGTGCTGGTGGACGCCGTCTTCGGCACGGGGCTATCGCGACCGGTGGAGGGCCGACTCGCGACCGTGCTGTCGGACCTGAAGAAGCTCGGCGGGGCGCGCACGGTGGCCGTCGACATCCCGAGTGGCCTGCACGCCGACACCGGTGCGGTGATGGGGCCGGTGTGTGCAGCCGACCACACGGTCACGTTCGGGCGTCATAAGCCCGCGTTCTTCACGCCGGGTGCGGTGTACTGCGGGGCCGTGGAGTGCATCGACATCGGGGTGCACGCCACCGACCACGCCACCGCCTGGCTCACCGAACCTTCCGACCTGACCTGGCCCGAGCGGCCGGAACGCACCTACAAGACGCGGCTCGGCCACCTCGCAGTGGTCGCGGGGTCGCCCGAGATGGCCGGTGCCGCGGTCCTGACGTGCCTGGGGGCCGTGCGGTCCGGTGTTGGGCTCGTCACCCTGTTCACGCCGTCGGACGCCCTGACGCGCCTGCAGCACCTGCCTGCGAGCGTCATGGTGCGCCCGATGCCGATCGTGGATGCGCTTCGCGAGGCCCGATCGTTCGACGCGGTGGCCGTGGGGCCGGGGCTCGGAGGGGGGGATGCCGTGGATTCCGACGTCCTGGACGGGCTGCGAGCACTCTGGACGGCCGATCGGCCCGCCGTGTTCGACGCGGATGCCCTGCACGACTTCGGAACGGCCGGCCCACACGTGGTCGCCACGCCCCATCCCGGCGAGGCCGGACGCCTCCTGGGGCAGACGGCAGCCGATGTCCAGGCCGACCGGTTCGGCTGCGCAGAGCGCCTGTCGGAGCGGTGCACCGTGGTGTTGAAGGGCCGGCACAGCCTGGTCGCCCAGAACACCCGGGTGTTCGTGAATCCAACAGGTGCACCCACCCTGGCCACGGCAGGTTCTGGAGACGTGCTGACCGGCGTGATCGGCGGGTTGCTCGCGCGGGGGCTCGATGCGCTGGATGCGGCCCGGACCGGGGTGTGGGTGCACGGTCGGGCTGGGGAGCTGCTTCACGCAGAACGGGCCGAAGGCTGGATCGCCGACGACATCGCCGCCGCCATTCCTCGAGCGGTCGGAGGCGCGCGATGAGGGTCGAGACCGAAGAGGCGATGCGGGCGCTCGGGGTGCGGATCGGCGAGCTGGCCGAGCCCGGAACGGTGGTGGCACTGCAGGGCGATCTGGGAGCGGGAAAGTCGGTGCTGGCCCGCGGAATCGCACGGGGACTGGGCATCCCCGGACGCGTGCCGAGTCCGACCTTCATCCTGGTGGCCGAGTACACCACCGGTCGTCTGCCGCTGCACCACGCCGACCTGTACCGCCTGTCGGAGCCGAGCGAGCTCGAGAACCTCGGGCTGGACGAGGTCCTGGGCTCGGATGGCCTGGTGGTCGTCGAGTGGGCGGATCGCTTCGCAGGCCTGCTGCCCGAGGACTCGCTGGTGATCCGGATCGCGATCGAGGCCGATCCGATGGGGCCGCGCGTCCTCGGCCTCACCGCAGGAGGCCCCCGCTCCCGCCGCCTGCTGGACGGGCTCGTTGAGTGAGCGGTCGACCGACCTGACCTTTCGGCGGGACCGCGGAGCACCTCGAGGCGCGCCCTGGGGCCTGGTCGGACTCCTGATCGTCGTCACGCTGCTGTTGGTTGCGCGTGCGTTCTGGCCGACGGGCGAGCCTGCAGCGCTGATCGAGGTGACGGGAGACGTACCGTCGCCGGGCACCTACCCCGTCGATCCCCCCACGATTCACGGAGCGATTCGCGCAGCGGGCGGAGAACCGGGGGATCGCGCGGACGGGCCGGTTCCCCACGGCCATCGCGTCCTGGTCACGCCCGACCACGCCCGGGTGCTGCGTCCCTCCGACCCCGTCCTGGTGGGGCTGCCGATCGATCCCAACACCGCTGCGGCGCACGAGCTGGCCGCGATCCCGGGGATCGATGGCGATCTGGCGGCTGCGATCGTGGCGGATCGGGAGCGAAGTGGCGGGTTTCGCGATCTGGACGATCTGCAGCGGGTGTCTGGGATCGGGGGCTACACCGTCGAGCAGCTGGCCCCGTTCGTGGAGCTGTCTCCCGTGGGTCCGCTGGACCTGAACACCGCGAGTGCCGGCGAGCTGGAGACCTTGCCGGGCATCGGCCCCGTGCTGGCGGCGCGGATCGTGGTCGATCGAGCCGAGAACGGCGCATACACGGGGGTGTCGGACCTCCAGCGTGTGGATGGCGTGGGCCCGGCGATGCTCGCGGCACTCGAGCCCCTGGTCATCGTTCAGTCCCCCGACCCCCTGGAGGCCCCTCCGTGATCCACCTCGACCACAACGCCACCAGTCCGGTCCTGCCCGAGGTGCGCGACGCGATGGCGCCGTGGTGGGCGGTTCCCGCGAATCCGAGCAGTGTGCACACCTCCGGGCGAACCGCAGCCGCGGCCGTCGAAGCCGCTGCCGAGCACGTGGCCGCTCTGGTGGGCATGCGGGCCGATGGGGTCGTGTTCACCTCCGGCGCGACCGAGGCGAACCACACCTGGTTCCACGCGATGCGAGCAGCAGGTCGGGCGGACTCGGTGGCAGTGGGTCGATTCGAGCACCCCTGCGTCCGAGCTGCAGCGGAGCGGTGCGAAACGGTGGTCGACCTCCCGATGGACCCGTCCGGGCGGGCGATTCTGACGGGCGTGCCGCGCACCGACGGGACGAGCCTGATGGCGGTGAACCACGAGACGGGCGTGGTGCAGCCCATCGAGCAACTTCGACACCGGGACGGCTGGCGTCACATCGATGCCACCGCAGCAGCAGGGCGGATGGCGCTGGACCTGGGGTGGGCGGACGCTGTCGTCATCTCGGCGCACAAGCTCGGCGGCCCGATGGGGGTGGGGGCGTTGCTGCTGTCGATGCCCTCCGGCGACCCCTTCGAGCCGCTGCTGGCAGGGGGCGGTCAGCAGCGTGGACGTCGGGCGGGCACGATTCCGACCCCGCTGGCGGTGGGGTTCGGCGAAGCGGCGCGGTTGGCGCTCGAGCTGCTCGATGTGCGCCGGGAGCGATGGGCCACGCTGCGGGAGTTGCTGGTCGGCGAGCTGAACCGTCTGGGAGGCCGGGTTGCGGGGCAGGGCGCGGTTCCGTCCGTGGTGAACGTGATCTTCGCGGGCATCCCCGCCGAAGCGGTCGTCCAGGCGCTCGATCTGAAGGGTGTGGCTGTGAGCGCGGGCGCGGCGTGCAGCTCGGGAGCGGTCCAGGCCTCTCCGGTCCTCGAGGCCATGGGCGAAGCGGAGCCCGACGGAGGGGTGCGGATCAGCATGGGTCCGCACACGACGCATCGCGACATCGATGCACTCCTCATGGCTCTGCCGTCGGTGTTGGAGGGGGCGAGGCTGCTGGCAGACCTGTAGCTCTGCCTGTCGTATTCGGGCGCACGAACAGAGCCGAGAATGGGTGCTGCAGCGACGGTCGAACCCGCCAAAAGAGACCTATGAACCTCGATCGGCGCAAGGTCGCCACGGAGTCACGGAGCACACCGAGGATTGCACGGAGAGGTCCGGAAATCACGCGTTCGAATCGGCTGATTCGGTAATGCCGAGGTCGTGTATCCGGTGGCCTTTGGACCCGTGAAGGGCCAGGAGCAGGGCTCCCGGCCGAGCCGGCCTGGCGGCGGCAATGGCGGATCAGGCCGGTCGACATGGCGCCAACGCGACCGATGGCCGCCAGGACGCCAGCAGCGAGGGCCGGATCGCCCATCTCGATGTCCAGCAGCGACGCGATGGCAGCAGCCACCTCGCCGGCCTCGCCCTGTGCGACTTCAGGAGGAAACGGCTCAGCGGAGCGAGCCGGGAAGCTCCGGCTCAAGAGCTGAATTTCTGGATCGCGGCCCATGCGAGCGGCAGCCGCCATCCGCCGTCGTCGGGCAGGCAGGACCACCGTGTCGGGATGGCCCGCCTCGTGGTGGCGCGAACACCCGCCATGGTCGTGTTGGTGGCACCCAGGAGGCAACGACGGAGCGGGAAGCTCCGATAGCGGGGTGGGTGGCAGGTCGTTCGAGCAGCCTACGTGGTTGGCCTGGATGACGACCACCACCGCCACCACGACCTCGACCGACCACGACCACGACGAGTCTTGGCGCATCCACGACGCTGGCCAACCCGGTCCCGCCCGCATCGGACCCGTTCTGACGACCGAATCCGGCCCAACACGCATTTCGAAACTGCGCTATGAGCCGAAACGGATCGCGTGGTCCGTGGAATCCTCGGGGTCGCTCCGTGACTCCGTCGCGACGGTGCGCTGATCGAGGTTCACAGGTCTCTTCTGGCGCGACCGATCAGTGCTTGGTCGAGAAGTCCGGACCCGCTGCACGGATGATGGTCTGGTCGTCTTCGTCGAACGCATCCATCCGGACGTCTGCAGGGGTCGAGGGCTCCTCGCGCTCCAGGACCTCGGCGAGTGCTTCGGCCATCTTGCGGGCGACGTGGAACCGGTCTTCGGGGCGCTGGGCGACCGCGCGACGGATGGTGGGCCGCACGATGGCGGGCAGGCGCTCGAGCACACTGGTGTCGAGCCTCGCCAGCGCGAGCTCCATGGGCCTGCGCCCGGTGATCATCATGTAGAGGGTGGCCCCGACGCTGTAGATGTCGGCTTCTGGACCGACCAGACGGGGGTCGTGGCGCTGTTCGGGGGCCATGTAGGCGACCGTGCCGAGCATGTCGCCGGTGCCCGTGATGCGCATGGTGTCGGCGTCCGAGAGCAGCCGGGCGATGCCGAAGTCCGACAGCTTCACCTCGTCGTCCTCGGACAGCAGGATGTTGTGGGGCTTCACGTCGCGATGCACGACGCCAGCGGTGTGCGCGTGGTCGAGCCCCATGAGGGCTTCGAATGCGTACCGGACGGCGGTGCGGAACTCGATGGCGCCACGCTGTCGCATCCTGGCCGCCAGGCTGCCGTTCTCGGCGATCTCCATCACGAAGTAGTAGTGGCCGTCCTCTTCGCCGATGTCGAAGATCCGCACGATGTGGACGTGGTCCAGCTGAGACATCGTGCGGGCTTCGTTCAGGAAGCGGGTGCGGGTCTTCTTCTTGGACGCACCGTGCTCGTTGAGGATCTTGACCGCGCGATCGCAGTCCTCCCAGTGGTCCCGAACCCGGAACACACTGGCCATGCCCCCCGAACCGATGGGCTCGATGAGCTCGTATCGACCGTCCGCGAGGGTCGCGGGAGGCGGACGGTACTGACGACGACGCATGGACATCTAGCGGGAGGCTCCAACGGGCATCTAAGCGTACATCGCCTCGATCTCGTCGGCCCAGTTCTGGTTCACGTACTTCCGCTTGATCTTCATGGTCGGGGTGAGCTCGTTGTCGTCGATCGTGAAGTCGCGCGGGAGCACCGTGAACTTGCGGACGTGCTCGACGCGCGCGAACTGCGGATTCACCGACTCGTCGACGTGCTTCTGGAGGTACTCGCGCACCTTGTCGCTCTCGTGGAGCTTGTCGAGCTCGATGCCGTTCTCCTTGGCGAACGCCTGCACAGCGTCGTCTTCTGGGGAGAGCGTGATGAGGGCAGAGAGGAACTTGCGGGCGTCGCCGATGACCACGGCCTGGCTCACCAGATCGCAGTCCTTGATCGCGGCCTCGATGTTCTTGGGCGCGATGTTCTTGCCGCCGGCCGTGATGATGATCTCCTTCTTCCGGCCGGTGATCTTCAAGAACCCGTCGCTGTCGAACTCCCCGAGGTCTCCGGTGTGGAGCCAGCCGTCGATGAGGGTCTCGTTCGTGGCTTCCTCGTTCTTGTAGTAGCCCAGGAACACGTGGGGACCCTTGACCAGGATCTCGCCGTCGTCGGCGATCTTGACCTCGGTGCCGGGAAGCTTGGGACCGACCGTTCCGAAGCGGGTCTTGCCCATGACGTTGAACGAGGTGGGGCCGCAGTCCTCGGACTGGCCGTAGACCTCCTGGATGATGAGATCGAGTCCCGAGAAGAACTCGAGGATCTCGCGGGAGATCGGAGCGGCGCCGGTGACGCAGATGCGCGCGTTGCCGAGGCCCATCTTGGGCTTTGCCTTCGAGAACACCATGGAGTTGGCGACGCTGTACTGCATGCCCAGCAGCCCGCCGACCGGCCGACCTTCGCACTTGGCCTTGCTGACCTGCTTGCCGACGTTGAAGGCCCAGTCGGCGACCATCTTCTTGAAGCCCGTGGCCTCACCGAGGGTGGCCGAGACCTTGGCGTGGAACTTCTCCCAGATGCGGGGGACGCCGAACAGCACGGTGGGCTGCACTTCCTTCAGGTTGTCGGGGAGTTTCTCGATGCTCTCGGCGAAATACACCGTGCTGCCCGTGGTGATCGGGGCGTGGATCGTGAACATCTGCTCGGCGATGTGCGACAGGGGAAGGTACGACAGCGAGACGTCGTCGTCGGTGAGCTTGGCGAGGTCGTTGACGGCACAGTCCGCCGTCCACGACAGGTTCTTGTGGGAGAGCATCACGGCCTTGGGCGGACCCGTGGTGCCGGACGTGTAGATGAACGTGGCGACCTGGTCTTCCTTCAGGCCGTCGAGGCGCTCCTGGATCTTGTCGTCGGGTACGTCGTCGCCGAGCTTGCAGAAGTCGTCCCAGGTGAGGCACAGATCGTCGTCGATAGCTTCGCCACCGCGCATCATCACGACCTTCTCGAGCTTGGGCAGGTTGTCGCGCTCGGTGTCGATCTTGTCCCACTGCATCTTGTTGCGGACGAGAACGACCTTGGCCTCGCTGTGATCGACGATGTACTGCACCTCCGAATGGGAGCAGGTGGTGTAGATGCCCGCGCAGGCGCCACCGGCGAGCATGGTGCCGAGGTCGAATACGACCCAGTCCTCGGTGTTGAACCCCAGGATGGAGGTGGTGTCTCCGGGCTCGAAGCCCATGGCGATCAGAGCTTTTGCGACGCGCTTGACGCGGTCGGCGTACTGCTTCCAGCTGGTGGGCTTGTATTCGCCGCCGTGCTTCGAGTAGAGGGCGGGTCGGTCACCGTACTTCTCGCCATGGGCGAGCAGTCGGGCGGGAATCGTGTCCAGGCTCATACAGTCGGGTCCTCCGCAGGAGGCAGAGCGTACATGCGGGAGGCCCGCAATTCCAGGGTCGTGCCTGGTGTCGGGTCGATCAGCCCCGACGCACGCGACCGAGCCACGCTGCGGCGGTCTTGAAGTCCCAGCCCTGGGTGCGCATCAGCTGCTGAACTGCGCCGGCCAGCCCCATCTCGGCCACCATCCGCTCGACGGTCGCCCGGTCGGGTAGCCCGTCTCCACCGGACGATTCACGAGCGGGTGCCGCCTTCTTGGCGGCGGGTGCGGGCTTGCGGGCCGGTGGCTTCGCAGGTTGCGCGGGTTGCGCGGGGCGGGCTGGCGTCTCGTCGAACCACTCGTCGTCCATGGACTCCTGTGCTTGCTGAACCCGAGGGGCTGGACGCGGCCGGCGCGTCTTCTGGGCGCTGCGCTTCTTGCTCTTCTGCACCCGTTCCTGAGGACTTCGCTGAGGGCGTCGGGTGGGGGGGTCGGCAGCGCGCTTGGCCTGGTTGCGCTGGGCGGTCTCGGCAGCCCGCTGCTCGACGCGCTCGACGCGGCCCTTCTCGCGAACGGCGGCGATCTCGGCGGCGCGCTCGCGGGATTCCTTGGCGCCCTTGCCGAAGTGCGGATCGTCCCAGCCCTCGCTGGGCCAGGGGCGCTCGGGGATCCCGTGCTGTTCGCGCGAGACCTCGGACGGCCACTGCATGTTGTCCTCGCCGAAATCCACGGGCTCGAAGCGGACGCGCCGGTAGACTTCGCGATCGCCGGGCATCTCGGGCAACGCCGTGCGTTTCCAGACGTGTACGCGAGCCAGGCGGGTCGCCAGGGGGATTCCCACCAACGTGCCGACGACGAGGGTGACCAGAAAGATGAGCACACCGAACACGGGGACCTCCGCCGCGGCACCACCACGGACGAGCATCCTATCCGGTTGCGGGCAGCGGGAAGCGGTCGAGGGAAGCCGATGTCCCGGAAAATCCCGTACGTGGTATGTGCCTCGGCATGATCGACGCTCTGTGGACGCTGGTGGCCTGGGACGGAGGCCTGACCGTGCTGCCGGCCCTGGTGGCCATCCTGGTGGCCCTGATCACCAAGCGGGTCGAGCCGGCCCTGGGCCTCGGGGTGATCCTGGGGGGCGTGATCGCCGCGCGGATGGCGCCGCTCGACGCCGTCCAGCGCATCGCGACCTACGTCGCGAACGCGATCGGGTTCTCGTGGGACAGCGACCAGGAGGTCTGGACGTTCAGCGTCGACCACCTCGAGATCTCCGCGTTCTCGCTGATGGTCGCCGCCACCGTCGCGGTGATGAGTGCCACGGGCGGCACGCGTGCGCTCATCCAGCTCGTGGAGGGCCTGGCGAAGGGCCGGCGCGGCGCGATGGTCAGCAGCTGGCTCGCGGGGGCGGTCGTGTTCTTCGACGACTACGCGAACTGCCTCGTGGTGGGCTCGGCGATGGGCCCGATGTGCGACCGGAACCGGGTGAGTCGGGAGAAGCTCGCGTACATCGTCGACAGCACGGCAGCCCCCATCGCTTCGCTCGCGCTGGTGTCGACCTGGGTGGGCTACGAAGTGGGGCTCATCGCCGAGGCGTTCGAGAACGTGAAGGGGGTGGCGATCGAGGCGTCGGCGTTCTCGGTGTTCCTCGCGAGCGTGCCGTACCGCTTCTACAGCCTGTTCACGATCGTCTTCGTCGGTGCGATCGCCATCAGCGGCCGCGACTACGGCCCCATGCGCGCCGCCGAAGCTGCAGCGCGGGCTCGCGAGGCCGAGCCCCTGGACCGCACGGATGCCAGCCCGCTGTTGGCGGCGGTCCCGGTCGCACTGCTGGTCCTCGTCACGCTGGGGCTCCTGGTGGCGGACGGCGCGACCTCGATCGCGCCGGACACCTGGACGGCGGTGCGGTCCCGGGTCGACACCGCGAGCGGTCTGGGGGTCGTCGCGGCCTGGCTGGCACTGGGTTCCGAGGTGCTGGGCGCCGGAAACGCCTACCACGCCATGCTCCTGGGCTCCGTCATCGCGTTCGTGGCGGCGTGTGGCGGCGCTCTGGCGTCGGGCGCGCTGGCGCTCGGTCCGCTGGGTCGGGCGGCGGGGGAGGGGGCCTGGACGGTCACCAAGGCGCTCGTCGTGCTGTTCCTGGCCTGGGCGTTGTCGTCTGCGATGGGCGACACCGGAGCGGCCCAGTGGCTCACGAGCATCATCCAGGGCCGCATGCCCGCCTGGGCGTTTCCGACGGTGACGTTCGTCCTCGCCGCCCTCACGGCCTTCGCGACCGGCACGTCCTTCGGCACGATGGGCATCCTCATTCCGATCGCGGTGCCGATCGCCGTGGGCCTGGTGCCCGATCCCTACAGTCCGATCGTGCTCGGCACGGTTGCCGCTGTGCTCGCCGGGGCCTGCCTGGGCGATCACGCCTCCCCGATCTCGGACACCACGGTGCTCTCGGCCATCGGAGCCGATGCACCTCTGGTCGAGCACGTGCGTACCCAGCTTCCGTACGCACTCACCACGGGCACCATCGCCATCCTGCTGGGCTACCTGCCCATCGGATTCGGCCTGAGTCCCTGGGTACTCGTCCCCACAGGCGCACTGGCGTGCATCGCCGTGGTGATGGTGGTCGGACGTCCGCTCGAGCCGCGCGACTCTGCGGAGACCGGGCCCCCGCCTATGGCGTCGAGCTGAGCTTCACGTAGACGCGGCCTTCGTCCGTGGTGAACGTGGGAGCCACGAGCACGAGGTCCGGGAAGCCGTCGTTGTCGATGTCCTTGGCACGGGCACCTGCGGAGAGCCCTTCTCCGGCGTTGCTTCCGGCCCACACCGTGTTGGCGAGCGTAGCCGCGATGGGCGAGGACTCGGTGGTGAGCGTGAAGGCGTCGAAGATGTACGCCGAGCCGCCCGTGACGCCAGTTCCATCCGGGGCGCCCACGACCAGGCTGTCTCCGAACAGACCGGACGGGTCGTCGAAGGCCTGGATGCGATCGCCGAAGCGGGACATCGCCGTGGCGCTCTGGAGCAGGATGTCGGCCTGGCCGAACGCGACGCTGCCGCCCGCCGCGACGGTGGAGTCGAAGAAGATCCCGACCTGACCGCCGCCGAACGCGGGCGCTCCGACGATGAGGTCGTCGACCCCGTTCCCGTCGATGTCGGCAGACGCGAGCGACGCACCCGCTTCTCCGCCCGTGGCCGTGATCGTGAACACCGCTGTTCCGAGGGGAACCGTTCCGGTGAGGCCAGACCCGCCCGCGAAGACGTACACCGAGGTCGCAGCACCGGGGTCGCTGACGACCAGATCGGCACTTCCATCCCCGTCGATATCGGCCGACGCGTGCAACACCGAGCCGAATCCGTCGTCGGTGCCGGGGGCTGTGATGGTGGCCGCTGCATCGGCGTCGGTGACGTCCGGAGCGCTCGGCCCGAGCGTGTCTCCCGAGAAGATCCGCACGGTGTTGGCGGTGCCCGCGGCGACCGTGCCGACCACCAGATCCGCGTCGGGGACCAGGGAGAGGACGTCTCCGATGGCGAGCGCGCTTCCGAAGCCGGGCTGGGTGCTGGTCACGGCGGTCTTGTCGAAGGTGGCGGTGGCGATCGTGTAGTCGTCTGGCGGCACCGCACCCCCGTACACCAGCCACACCGTGGAGTCGGCGACGCCGGTCGACGTGGCGGCCAGGTCGTCCGCGCCGTCGTCGTCGATGTCTCCGGAGGCGAGAGGCCCGCCGAACGCGGGGGCGTCGATGGAGTCTCCGGTGATCGGGATCTCGGTCGAGGCCGATACGCCGATCCCGTTGCCCTGGTAGATGACGAGCTCGCCGTCGACCTCGGGGGGCCCGACTTCGAACAGGCTGGGCTTGCCGACGACCAGGCATTCCTGAGCGCTGCCGCTGAACGTGGCAAGCGGTGCGATGGCGGTGTGCTCCCCTGCGAACGAGCCGGCCTCACCGGCTGCGATGCGAGACGCCGCGGCGTTCGGGTTGAGGTTGGCGGCGGTCAGGGTGACGTCTGCGCTGGTGGCGTTGCCTCCCTCGAGCGGGGTGTCGCCGGTCGCGTCGAACGCCGTGACGGTGCACGAGACGACCGAGCCACCGGGGGTCTGGTGGGGAGACAGCCAGGGGTCGTCGCCGTTCGTGATCACGGCGCTGCCGTCCACGGTCCAGGTGTAGCCGTAGGTCACGGCGTCGCCATCGGGGTCGGTGGCATCGGTGGCGACGCTGCAGAACAGGGTGTCCGCCGGGGTGGGAATGGCCGGCTGGACCACGATGCCCGCGGGCGCACCGGGCTCGGAGTTGCCGATCTCGACAGAGGTGCAGCCGGTCCGCGACTGAACGCTGTCGAGGTCGCTCGGAGGAGAGCCGTCCGGGCTCTCGTACGCCATCACGCAGAATTCCCACGTCTCGCCCTTCGCCGTGTTCACAGCGGGCAGCGCACCGGGGAAGTTGTTGCCGGGGCCGTCCGGAGGCAGCTCGAGAGCGGGGTCTGCGGGGTCGATGCGTCGCCAGATCCACTCGTGGTAGGGCGTGCCGCCCTCGGGGTCTTCCGACGGGGTGACGATGTCGCCGGACAGCGCGTCCTGGGCGGTCGGATCGGACGGAGTGATGCCCGGGACGGGCTCGGAGATGGAGGCGTTGACCTGGAAGTCGTAGATCGCTTCGCGCGGTTCGCCGATGCCCGTGGAGTCGGCCGCGAGGGCGCGCAGGCGTTGCGGCCCCTCGGGCAGGCCATCGGCCACGGTGAGGGTGACGTCCACGGCCTGGACGATGCGGGTCTCGCCGTCTTCGGGGTCCTGGGGATTGGCCGGGATCTCGACGTCGCCGGTCTCGAGGTCGGTGGCGGAAGCGATCTCGGTGTAGGCGTCGTCTTCGGTGTTGTCCGGCGTGTCGTCGACGAACAACGTGACCGACAGGGGCGAGTCGCCATCGCGGTCGGACAGACGGAACACCATGTCGAACGCCACGTTCGCATCGGCGCTGTAGGTCGTGGTGAAGTCTTCCGGATCGTAGTCGCCTTCGGGCGATACGAGCTGGATGTTTGGGGGGTCGTTCTCGGGGTTCGGCGGGTTGCACGCGACGAGTGCCACGAGACCGATGTTGAGCAGCATGGAGACCTCGGAAGCGCGCGGCCAGACCGGACGGTCCGCGCGGAACACCGCGAAACTACCCGGCATCACGGGCGTTTGCCACCCCGCAAGCGCGGGCGGCCACGCTTCACAGTGCCAGCAGCGCTCCGTACGCCTTCAGCAACTCCACGCGAGATCGGGTGGTGGCGCTCGTTCCGTCGAGCATCCGCTGGGTCTCGTCGAGGACGTCTTGCAGCGGCACGAGGGTGACGGAGGGGTCGCGGGTGGGGGTGCCGACATCTTCTGGCGGTTCCCAGGCCAGCATGGCGTCGTGCGCGCCCTGTTCGAGGCCGAGGGTGGCACCGAGGGCCAGGCGCTGGGCGATCAGGCGGTCCATGGCGCTCGGTGACCCTCCCCGGACCACGTGCCCGAGGATCGTCTCGCGGATGCCGACTCCAGGAACGTCTTCGGCGAGGTGCCCGGCCAGACGCTCGACCAACCGACTCGTGGGTACGGACACGCCTTCGGCCTTGATGATCAGCACGCGCTTCTTGTCGCGCTCGGCCGTGAAGCTCTGCTGGAGCAGCGAGCGGCACCGGGCCACGAGCGTGTCTTCGTCGGCGTCCTCCTCGGCATAGAGAATGGCGTCGGCATCGGCGGCGATCCCGGCCCGCATGGCGAGGTAGCCGGAGTGCCGACCCATCACCTCGACCACGAACGCGCGTCGGTGGGCGCGAGCGGTGTCCGAGATGCGGTCGCAGGCCTCGACGATCGTGTTGACGGCCGTGTCGACGCCGATGCAGCTCCGGCTGTGACCGATGTCGTTGTCGATGCTGGCGGGGATGCCGACCACCTGGCAGGGCTTGCCCCTGGCCAGTGCGTGTGCACCTGCGAGGCTGCCGTTGCCGCCGATCACGACGAGCCCATCGAGGCCGATGCTCGCGACGCTGGCCCGCGCGTCGATCTGCCCCTGCTCGGTGGGGAAGTGCGAGGACCGGGCGCTTCCGAGGAGCGTGCCGCCGAACCGGGAGATCCCGTCGACGTCGGACAGCGACAGCTCGGTGTGATCGCCGTCGAGCAATCCCTCGTACCCGCGACGGATGCCGATCGCCGTGTGGCCCCGGGCGATCGCAGCTTTGACCACGGACCGGATGGCCGCGTTCATCCCGGGCGCGTCGCCGCCCGAGGTCAGGATTCCGATGCGCACAGCCCCTCCAGTGATTCAGCTCTGGACGTCGAACTTCCCAGCGGCGAGATCGCCCCAGTACGCGTCCAGACGCGCCTTGACCTTACCGGAGAGGAACAGGGCGCCGAGCACGTTGGGGAACGCCATCCCGAGGATCATCAGGTCGGAGAAGGTGAGCACGTTCCCGAGCTTCAACACCGAGCCGATGAAGACGAACACGAGGAAGATCAGTCGGTACGGGATCTTCGCGGATTCTCCGAACAGGAAGGTGGCGCAGGACTCGCCGTAGTACGACCAGCTGACCATCGTGGAGAACGCGAACATCATCGCGGCGAACGCGAGCACGTAGGGGAACCAGGGCAGGACGGTCGCGAAGGCGTCCATGGTGGGCCCGATACCGCTGCCCGGCTCGACCTCGACCCCCGTGAGCACCACGACGATCGCGGTGATCGAGCAGACGACGATGGTGTCGATGAACGGCTCGAGCAGGGCGACGATGCCCTCCCGAACGGGCTCGTCGGTCGCAGCGGCGCTGTGGGCGATGGACGCGGAGCCCACCCCGGCTTCGTTGCTGAAGCTGGCCCGCTGGAACCCGATGGCCAGGACGCCGACGGCGCCTCCGAGACCCGCTTCGGGCGAGAACGCCTGGGTGACGATGGCGCCGAACGCCGCGGGGACGCTCGTGATGTTGATGGCCAGGATGTAGAGCCCAGCGAGCAGGTACAGACCGCACATGACCGGCACGACGACGGACGCGGCGAGCCCGATGCGCTTGATGCCCCCGATGATCACGACGCCCACCGCGATCATCAGCAGGATGCCGTACAGCCAGGCGTAGGGTTCGAGGCCGGGCATCACCTTGGCGACCGCCTCGAAGCTCTGGTTGGCCTGGAACATGTTGCCGCCGCCGAAGCTCCCGCCGATGCACATCAACGCGAAGATGATCGACAGCACCTTCCCGACCGGCCCCAGGCCGAGCTCGGCGAGCCCCTTGTCGAGGTAGTGCATCGGACCGCCGGAGACGCTGCCGTCGGGCTTCCGGATGCGGTAGAGCTGCCCGAGCGTGCACTCGGTGAACTTGGACGACATCCCGAGGAAGCCAGCGACCCACATCCAGAACACGGCCCCAGGGCCGCCGATCCCGATGGCGATGGCCACACCGGCGATGTTCCCGAGGCCCACGGTGGCGGAGAGTGCGCTGGACAACGCCTGGAAGTGGCTGATCTCACCGTCGTGTTCGGGATCGTCGTACTTCCCGGTCACGACCTGGACGGCGTGCCAGAAGCCCCGGATGTTCACGAACAGCATGCGCAAGGTGAAGAAGCAGGCGCCGAACACGAGCCACGCGACGACGATGGGCAGCGAGACGTTCTCGGGGTTGGAGAGCGGCTGCGTCTCGTCCTCCCAGATGGTCTCCTTGCCGAGGACCTTCCAGGCCCCTTCTTCTCCGCCGTGCAGGATGCGGACGGCCGACTGGGACGGGACGAACACGTCGCCGCCCGGCTCGATCGGGACGGAGCCTGCGGGTGCGACACCCTCGGTGCGCTCGATGGTGGAGGTCCGGCGGTTCACGCTGATGGGAAAGCCGAGCTCCGGGAGGTTGACGATGGCGACCGGCTGCGTGTCGTCGGGGTTCTCGGGGTCCCACGGCTCGAGGTCGAGCGCAGCGAGGTCGACCGGCTGAGCATCGATACGCGCCATGTTCAGGCGGCTGCCGTTGTTCTCGACGGTCTCGATGGTGGTGGACACCGGGCCGAAGGTCCTGGACATCGGCTCGGACAGCACCGGCTGCACCTCCTCGACGATCCAGCCCTTCTGGCGGCCGTAGCCCTTGCCCGCCTGGAAGTCGCTGACGCGGAGGACGTACGGCGCCTCGGGGTCCGGGCTCTCCTTGCTGTCGGGGCCGGGAGGGGAGTAGGCGTTCACCCGCCCGAGTCCCTCGCCGAGCGGGACGGTGTCGTCCCAGAAGACGATGTCGAAGAACATCACGGTGGCCAGCGGCGTCACGACGAACTTCCCGAACTGCTCGTCGAACTTCTGGAAGATGTCCTTCGGCTCGGCGGGCTGCATGTTCCCGACCGCGGACTTCCATTCCTTCAGGAAGGGGTCCCTGGCCTTCTCCGGCCCGCCCATCGTCTTCATCTCGTCGGGCTCGGGCACGTACTCCGGCACATCGTCCCCGGCGTCGTCGGCCGAGGGCTCGGGCTCTTCGGCGAGCGCGGACGGCGAGGTCATCGCGAACAGAATCGCGAAAATCCACGCGACGAACGCCGACATCTTCGGCTTCATCGCGGCGTCTCCGGGGCGGCTCACCAGCGTCTTCATCGGACCTCCGCCGCGCCATTAAGCGCCTGGCTCGCCTACGTCGACGCGCAGGGGGCTCGGTGCAGAGGGCGCCGGATGCCTACTGGGGGTCGAACCCGACCCGGGACAAGCCACGCTGGGTCTGGGTCCAGTCCTTCTCGACCTTCACGAACAGCTCGAGGTGCACCCGGCAGTCCAGGACCTTCTGGAGCTCCTTGCGGGCCAGGGTGCCGATCCGCTTGAGCATCTCGCCACCCTTTCCGATGACGATGCCCTTCTGGCTGGACCGCTCGACGATGACGTCTGCGTTGATGCGCACCAGGTTGCGGGACTCGCGCTCGGACTCGTCGAACGCGAGCACCTCGACGAACGTGGAGTAGGGGATCTCGGCGCGGGTGAGGTGGAAGATCTTCTCGCGCACGATCTCGGCGACCAGGAAGCGCTCGGTGACCTGGGTCCACTGCTCGGGGGGGTAGAGGGGCGGGCCCTCGGGGAGGGCTGTGCGCAGCTCGGACAACAGGCCGGCCACGCCATCGCCCGTGAGGGCCGACATCGGGATCGCAGCGTGCAGATCGAGGCGCTTGCTGAACGCCTCGATGACCGGCAGCACCAGCGGATGGGGCACGACATCGAGCTTGTTCGCGATGAAGATCACCTTGCTGGAGCCGCTCTCGACGGCCTGGCAGATCGCCTCGAGGGAGGCGTCGATGATGGGCTCGTCGTTGTCGACCCGGCGCGCGAGCACGGTCATGTCGCCGAGCAGTGCCGTGACATCGACCTCTTCGAGCACCGAATGGGCCACCCGGACCATCGACTTGTTGAGCTCGGTCCAGGCGTCGTGGATGCCGGGGGTGTCGACCAGGATGGCCTGCATGTGATCGTCGGTGTGGACGCCCGCGATGCGGTTGCGGGTGGTCTGCGGCTTGTCGCTGGTGATCGCGAGCTTGGTGCCGAGGATCTGGTTGAGCAGCGTGCTCTTTCCGGCGTTCGGACGCCCGACGAACGCGACGTATCCGCAGCGGAACCCGTCGGGAACCTCGTCGAGGGGGCCCGCTTCGCGCGCAGGAGTGTTCTCTGGCGTATCCGGCATCAGGAAGCCTCCTCGGCGGGGTCTTCGACGACGTATTCTCCACGCTCGAGCTCGGGATCCGCGCGGACCATGAGCTCGTCGAACCCGAACTCTGCGCGCAGGGTACGGACGTTGTCGTTCATCGGACCCCGGGTGCGGGTCTCGTCGGCACGTGCGCAGCGGATCACCACCTCCTCGGAAGACTCGATGCCCGTCGAACGGATGAGATCCCGTAGCCTGTCGAGGGTGCGACGCGCTTCCACGAGCTCCCGCAGCGAGCTGTGGCGGGGCCCCGCGACCGCCTGCCCGAGCCCATCCGGACCCGGTTGCTGGCCCACGCGAATCACCCGCACGCCACGGGGTTCGAGCAGGTCGAGCATCGCGCGGCACGTCGTGACGGCCTGCCCGAGGGTCAGGGGTGTGTAGAGCTCGTCCATGTGGGCGTTCTTGAGGCCCGACTGGTGCAGCACGAGCACGGGATGCAGCCGCACGGTGTCGGCGAGATCCGCTGCGATCCTCGCATCCTCCATGCACAGATCGTGCGACGACCCCGGAAGCCCGATGCCCAGCACCATCCCCACCGTGAACCCGCGATCCCGCAGGCCCCGGGCCATCGTCTTGACCCGCTCGCCGGGGTAGCGGCGGCGGATCTCGCGCAGCGAAGGGGTGTGGAAGGTCTGTACGTCGAGCTCGATCTCGGTCACGCCGTGCTCGAGCAACCGGTCGGCATCGGCCTGGGACAGCAGATCGGGTCGCACGCGTGCAGCGATCGTGCGGCCCTTCGCGGCTTCGAGTTGCTCGGCGTCTGGCGGAGCGCCTCCGAAGAACGCGGTCACGACGTCGTCGGTCTCCCGGCGGAGCTTCGTGTTCACGATGAGCGCCTCGACGTACGCGGCGTCCGGCCACCGGGGTGGAGGCGCACACAGTCGGCAGCGCTCCTTCTCCCGGCAGCAGCCGAGCTGGATGGGCGCGATGACGCGGGATGGACGCCGGGCGCTCATGACGATGCTCCGGATTCTTCCCGCTCCAGGGCGTCCGTGGCTGCGGCGTGGCTGGCGGTGCGCTTGCTGGACCCCGTCCCCGTTCCGAGGATGGTGTCGCCCACGAACACCTCGACCGAGAACGTGGGCTCGTGCGCCGGTCCGGCCCGATCGACGACCCGATAGCGAGGGGTCTGGTGCAGCCGGGCCTGGATGCGCTCCTGCAGGAGGCTCCGCGGGTTCTTCCACCGGAGATCGACACCGTCGCCATCCAGGTGGCTCAGGGGCTCGTCGACCCAGCCGATCGCGATCTTGCGGGCTTTCGCGAACCCGCCGTCGAGGAACACCGCTCCCAGGATGGCTTCTGCGGCGTCCGCGAGCACGCTGGTGCGATCCCGGCCACCGGTCTGGTCCTCGCCGATGCCCAGCTGCAGCAGAGGGCCCAGATCGAGAGACCGGGCGATTCGGGCGAGGGCGTCGGTGTTCACCAGCCGACTCCGCAGCCGGGACATCTGACCCTCGCGGGCCCGGGGGAACCGCTCGAACACCAGCGCCGAGACGGCGAGCTCGAGCACGGCGTCTCCGAGGAACTCGAGCCGCTCGTTGTCCTGGGTCTCCCGCTCGTTCGCGAAGCTGCTGTGGGTGAGGGCCTGCTCGAGGAGTGCGAGGTCGCGGAACTCGTAGTCGAGCCGGTTCTGGAGCCGATGGAGGTTCATGCCACCCTGGGGCCGAGGGGGGCCTGGCGCTCGGGGGTGTGCAGGCCATCGCGCAGGGCGCGGCGGATCCAGCCTCCTCCGAGCACGACGTCTCCGCGGTAGATCACGGCCGCCTGCCCGGGAGCGACCGCTCTGGCGGGCTCTTCGAAGCGCACGGTCCACACGGGCCCGGGTACCTCGGAGGGTTCGACGACACAGGGGATGTGGCGCCCCTGGTGGCGGATGCGGACGGTCACGCGCTCGCCGGGCTCGGGAACCTCGAACCAGTTGACGCTGCCCATGCGCAGGCCGGTGTCGAGCAGCTGGGCGGGGTCGGTGCTGACCACCACTCGGCGGGTGTCGGCCTCGATCCGGACCACCCAGGCAGGCTTGCCGAGCGCGACGCCGAGGCCCCGACGCTGCCCCACGGTGAACCGCTCGTAGCCGGGGTGCTGACCGACGACCCGACCCGTCTCGTCGACGATGTCGCCCGACGTCTGGACATCGGGGCGATGCCGCTTGACGAAGCCCGCGTGATCGTCGTCCGGGATGAAGCAGATCTCCTGGCTCTCGGGCTTGTCGGCCGTGACCAGCTCGTACTTGTCGGCCAGCGCCCGGACCTCGGACTTGGTCAGCCCGCCCAGGGGGAACAGCGTGCGCTCGAGGGCGGCCGGCTTCATCGGGAAGAGGAAGTAGGACTGGTCCTTGTCGGCATCTGCAGCGGTGGCGAGCCGGGGGCCGTCGGGGGTCTGGACGATGCGGCAGTAGTGGCCGGTCGCGAGATGGGACGCGCCGAGTGCGACGGCCCGGGCGAGCAGGACCCGGAACTTGAGCACCCCGTTGCACTGGATGCACGGATTGGGCGTGCGGCCGGCGAGGTAGGTGTCCGCCAGGTCGTCCATCACGGCCTTCTCGAAGGCCTGTTCGAGGTTCATCACGTAGAAGGGGATGCCCAACCGCTCGGCCACCCGACGGGCGTCGAGCGCGTCCTCCAGACCACAGCAGTGCCCAGGGCCCCCGCCGGTCGCGTCGTGCAGCTTCATGTGCACGCCGATGACCTCGTGACCCTGCTCGACCAGCTGTGCAGCGGTGACGGACGAATCGACCCCGCCGCTCATCGCGACCACGACCTTCATGACCCACCGCCTATCGCGTACCGGGATACGGTGCCGCAGCGCCTGATTCGAGGACGCCCTGGAGGCACTGTGTCGTTACCGGTCGTGGCCATCGTCGGTCGGCCGAATGTCGGGAAGTCGACTCTCTTCAACCGGATGATCGGCTTTCAGAAGGCCGTGGTGCACGACCGCCCGGGGGTCACGCGCGACCGCCAGTACGAGCGCGCCGAGCTGCTGTCCCGCAAGGCCCTGCTGATCGACACCGGGGGCCTCGAGCCCGAACCCGACACCGATCTGCTCCAGGCGATGCGGGCCCAGTCCCTCATCGCGGTCGAAGAAGCCGATGTGATCCTGTTCCTGGTGGACGGACGCGCGGGGTACACGCCCGCCGACGCCGAGGTCGCGAACATCCTCCGGCGCTCCGAGAAGCCGGTTCTGCTCGCGGTGAACAAGATCGACGGCGCCAGCCACGAAGATCTCGCGGCCGAGTTCTGGAGCGTCGGGCTTCCGCACCTGGTCACGGTCAGCGCCGCGCACGGTCGCGGAATGTACGAGCTGCTCGCGGCCATCGAGGACCACCTCCCCGAACAGGCCGACGGAGACGGCTCGGATGACGACGAGGTCGGCGAAGCGGTCGAGGGCGACGACGCCGAGAAGCACCCGGCCTTCGAGGGGCCCATCCGGATCGCGGTGATCGGGCGCCCGAACATCGGCAAGTCCACCCTGGTCAACCACCTGCTGGGCAGGAAACGGCACATCGTGCACGACTCCCCGGGCACCACGATGGATCCGATCGATTCGGTGCTGGAGACCGAAGAGCGCGACTACGTGCTGGTCGACACCGCAGGCGTCCGTCGGAAGACCCGGATCGACGACCAGGTGGAGCGCTGGGTGTCGGTGCGGAGCATCCGCGCCATCGAGCGCTGCCACGTCACGCTGCTGATGATCGACGCCACCGAAGGCCCCACCGAGCAGGACGCCAAGCTCGCTCAGCTCGTGGCGGATCGGGGGCGCGCGCTGATCGTCCTGATCAACAAGTGGGATCTCACGAAGGACATGGAGCTGGTGAACAGCCACTCGATCGAAGACGACCTCGATCGCCGTCTTCCCCATGCCTACTGGGCGCCTCACCTGTTCATCGCGGCCAAGACCGGCAAGGGCTGCCACCGGATCCTCCCGATGGTCGAGGACGTGTTCCGCAAGTTCGACACCCGCATCTCGACCAGCAAGCTCAATCGGTTCCTCGAACAGGCCATCGCCGCGCACAGTCCGCCCCAGCGGCATCACCGTCCGGTCCGCATCCACTACGCGACCCAGGCCCGCGTGCGGCCGCCCACCTTCGTGTTCTTCTCGAACACCCCGGACGGCATCGCGCCGCCGTACCGCCGCTACCTGTCGAACTCTCTTCGGGAGCAGTTCGGGCTCGACGGCACGCCTGTGCGCATCGTGTTCCGTCGCAAGCGCAAGCCGGGGGAGGAGAAGGAGGCCCGATGAGCGTCGTCCGCGTCCTTCCCGACCAGGTCGTCAACCAGATCGCGGCCGGCGAGGTGGTGGAGCGGCCGGCGTCCGTCGTCAAGGAGCTCCTGGAGAACGCGCTGGATGCCGGAGCGACCCGCATCACGGTGCAGCTCGCAAACGGCGGCGCCGACCGGATCCGCGTGACCGACGACGGGTCGGGCATGGACCGCGAGGACGCGATGATGTGTCTGGAGCGGCACGCCACTTCCAAGATCGGGGCGGCCGAGGACCTGGAGCGCATCGGCTCGCTCGGGTTCCGCGGCGAGGCCATTCCGTCCATCGCCAGTGTGTCGCGGTTCTCCCTGCTCACCCGGCCTGCCGACCTCGAAGTGGGCGTGCGGATCCAGGTGGAAGGCGGCGAGATCACCCGTGTCCGCGCGGCCGGAAGCGCTCCGGGCACCGAGATCGACGTGCAGGACCTGTTCTTCAACGTGCCCGCACGCCGAAAGTTCCTGCGGACGCGGGCCACCGAGCTCGCGCACTGCATCGAGGCGGTCGTGCGTCCTGCTCTGGCGCGGCCCGACGTCGCGTTTCGGGTCACGAGCGACGGTCGGGTCGTGCTGGCCGCCGAGGTCGGCGACCGGCCCACGCGAGCCCGGCAGATCCTCGGCAACGACGCCCGGCAGCTGGTCGAGGTGGGGTTCGAGCAGGGCGGGCTGACGGTCGAGGGGCTCGTGAGCCCGGTCGCTGTCCATCGGCCGGCCGGCAAAGCGCTCTACCTCTACGTGAACGGCCGGTACGTCCGCGATGCGGTGGTGCGTCGGGCCGTCGCCGACGCGTACCGGGATCGGATCCCGAGGGGCCGGCACCCCCTCGTCGTGCTGGACATCCGTCTGGATCCGTCGCTGGTCGACGTCAACGTCCATCCCGCCAAGACCGAGGTGCGGTTCCGCAGCCCTCGGCACGTCCAGGAGACCCTCGCCGAAGGCATCCGGGCGAGCCTGCACCGGAAGGGGATCGAACGCCGCCTCTCGGCCCCCGGGCACAACCGCGCGTCCCGTCAGGCCAGCGAGATCGCGCCCCCGCTGCCCCTGAAGCCCAAGACGCCGCCTCCACCGGCCCATCCAGACGACGACCCCCTGCTGAAGCTCGCACCGACCCCGATCACCCGTGCTCCCACACCGACACCCCCGTCGGAGCCCGTGGTCCCGCCGCCTTCCGCACCGGCACTTCCCGAAGCGCCCGTCGCAGCGGAGCCCTCCGCTCCCTTCGACCCGTCGGGCCCGCCTCGTCGCCCGGACAGCAGCATGCGTGCCATGAAGCCCATCGGGCCGTTCGGCACGCGCTGGTTCCTCCTCGAGGGAGACGGAGAGCTGGTGGTGGTCGACCACGCGCTGGCAGAGGAACGGCTCGCAGCCCGGCGCCTGCAGCGAGACGGCCTGTCGCAGCGGCTGCTGGTCCCCGCGCGCGAACGGGTCACGGAATCCCAGCGAGCCGCCATCGACGACCGGGCAGGGATCCTCGGAGATCTGGGCCTGGAAGTGGTGGGCATGAGCCCGACCGAGCTGGCGATCCGCGCCGTTCCCCAGTGTCTCCCCAGGCTGTACACCGATGGTCTGCTCGCGCACCTGGCCGAGATCGACGCTGACCCCGCGTCCCTCGCAGAAGCCCTCGCATCCGCTCAGACACCCCCCGCGCCTCCCGAGCCACGGGCGATCCGCGCCATGCTCGCGAGTCTCGAGGAAGCCGGGCTGGACGCCGTCGTCGCCACCTGGCCCGCCAGTCGCCTCGTGAAGGGGCCGTGATGCCCCGCGCGTTCGTGGTGGGAGGGCCGACTGCCGCGGGCAAGACCGACCTGGCACTCGGCGTGGCCGAAGCGCTCGACGCCGTGATCGTCAGCGCGGACGCGATGCAGGTCTACCGCGGCATGGACATCGGCACGGCCAAGGCCACTCCAGCCGAGCAGGAGCGGGTCGAGCACTTCGCGATCGACGTCGTGGAGCCCGACGAGCCGTTCCATGCCGCCGACTTCCTGAGGATCTGCGATGCCGTGCTGGCCGACCATCCCCGGGTGGTGGTGTGCGGCGGGACCGCGATGTACCTCCAGGCCCTGCAGCGCGGCCTCGTTGCGACGCCACCCCCCGATCCCGCCGTCCGAGCCGAGCTCGCCGAGCTGCCCGATCTCCACGAAGCCCTGCAGCAGGTCGATCCCGAGCTCGCCGCGCGCCTGCATCCCAACGATCACGTCCGGATCATCCGAGGCCTCGAGGTGCATCGCCTGGCCGGAGTGCGCTTGTCCGCCCTGCACGCCGAGCACGCCGCGAAGCCGGACCGGCTCGAGATCCGCGGGGTGTGGATCGACCGGGAGGACCTCGACGGCCGCATCGATGCGCGGGTCCACCAGATGATGGAGCGGGGCTACGTCGACGAGGTCGCGGGGTTGCTGCAGCGGGTCGACCGGTCGGCCAAGCCCATGCGGTCTCTCGGCTATCGCCACCTGGCGGACCATCTGCTGGATGGCCTGGAGCTCGACGAGGCGGTCCGACGCACCCAGCGGGACAGCCGTCGATTCGCGCGGAAACAGCGGACGTGGCGCAAGCATCTGCCCCTCGAGGACCTGCCGGGAGAGGCCATCGACGCTCCAGCTCGTGCGCTCGCATTGGCGCGGGCCCTCTGGGACGAGGTATAGCGGGCGACCACCCCGGGAGGCCCCGTGGACGTCGTCCTCGACTTCGAACGCCCCATCGTCGAGCTGCAGAAGCGCATCGATCAGCTGCGCGAGCTCCAGGACACCAACGGCGTGGATCTGTCCGCGTCCATCAGCGAGCTCGAGCACCAGGCGGTGAAGCTCCAGGCGCGGATCTTCGCCCAGCTCTCGCCGTGGCAGCGCACCCTCATCGCGCGACACCCGGGTCGGCCGTTCACGATGGACTACGTGAACGCGCTGTTCACCGAGTGGAACGAGCTGCACGGCGACCGGGCGGGCCACGACGACCAGGCGATCATCACCGGGATGGCGCGCTTCAAGACCCTGGGCGACGACCCGTGCGACGGCATGCCGCTGGTGATCATGGGCCATCAGAAGGGCCGAAACACCCGCGAGAACCTCAAGCGGAACTTCGGAATGGCTCGACCCGACGGCTATCGCAAGGCGCTGCGCCTGATGAAGCTCGCCGACCGCTTCGGGCTGCCGATCCTCACGTTCATCGACACGCCGGGTGCGTACCCCGGCATCGACGCCGAGGAGCGGGGCCAGGCCGAGGCCATCGCGAAGAACATCATCGAGATGGCCCGGCTCACCGTGCCCGTCGTGGCGGTGGTCGCTGGTGAGGGCGGGTCCGGAGGTGCGCTCGCCATCGGGGTCGCGAACCGCGTGCTGATGCTCGAGAACAGCGTCTACTCCGTCATCTCCCCGGAAGGCTGTGCGGCCATCCTCTGGCGCGACCGCGCCGAAGGCCCGCGAGCGGCCGAAGCACTGAAGATCACCGCTGCCGACTGCATGGATCACGGGGTGATCGACGAGGTGGTGGGCGAGCCCTGGGGAGGCGCTCACCGGCATCGCGCAGACACCATCGCTGCGGTCGGTGCCGCGATCCGCAAGCACTTCGCAGAGCTGACCGAGCTGTCGCGACCCGAGCTTCGGGCCGCCCGCTACGACCGGTTCCGCGACATGGGTGCCGTCACCGAGCGCGTCTGACGTGGGCGGTTCGGGGCTCAGGGTCGCGATTTCCCCGGCCAGCACGGGGCTCACGGGCACCCTGGTCGTACCCGGCGACAAGTCGGTCAGTCATCGGTCGTTCCTGATCGGCGCGCTCGCTCCGGGTCGCTCCCGACGAACGGGGGTTCTCGAGGCCGAGGATGTGGGGCGCTCCCGCGCTCTCGTCGAGCAGCTCGGGGTGACCGTGGAGCGCACGGGGCCCGGGGCGTACACCCTCGATGTACCCGAGCAGCTCAGCGAGCCCGCCGACGTCATCGACTGCGGGAACTCCGGGACCACGATCCGGCTCGCCACCGGGATGCTCTGTGGAGCCCTGCCAGACGATTCGATGGCGGTGCTCACCGGCGATTCGAGCCTGCGCCGACGTCCGATGGGGCGGGTCGCCGAGCCCCTGGGTCGCATGGGCGCGCGGATCGACGGACGGGACGGGGGACGGCTGGCACCGCTGGTGGTGCACGGCGGGCCGCTCGAGCGCGTCGAACACCGGTTGTCGATCGCCTCGGCCCAGGTGAAGTCCAGCATCCTGTTGGGGGCGAAGCGCTGCGGAACGTCGGTGGCCGAGCCTCGACAGAGCCGCGACCACACCGAGCGGTTCCTGCGCGCCATGGGAGCGCCGCTGACCGAGGTGGACGGCACGCTGGTGCTGGAGCCGAGCGCACCCGGAGCCTGGAACCCCGTCGATGTGGCGGTCCCGGGCGACGTGTCCAGCGCCGCCTTCTGGTTGGTGGCTGCCAGCCTGGTGCCCGGGTCGGAGCTCACTCTTCCGGGCGTGGGCCTGAACCCCACGCGGACCGGCGTGGTGGACGCGCTGCGGGCCATGGGCGCAGATCTCTCGGTGGAGACGGACGATTCGGGGGTCGAGCCCCTGGGCACCCTTCACGTCCGGGGTTCGGAGCTGGTCGGGGCGCGGATCGACGGGGCGCTGGCGCTGCGGAGCCTGGACGAGCTGCCGGTCCTCGCGGTCGCTGCCGCCTGTGCGTCTGGCGAGACCGTGATCGCCGATGCCGCCGAGCTGCGGGTCAAGGAATCCGACCGCATCCAGCGGGTGGTGGCGGGCCTGCGGGCACTCGGCGCCGAGGTCGAGGAGCGACCGGACGGCATGGTCCTGGGCGGCGGCGGATTTCAAGCCGAACGACCCGCCGTGGTCGACGCCGATGGCGACCACCGCCTGGCGATGGCGTTCGCGGTCGCGGGCCTGGTGTCCCGGGCCGGCGTGGAGATCCACAACGCCGATGCCGTCCAGACGAGCTATCCGTCCTTCTTCGACGATCTGAATCGCGTGAGGGGAGTGTCGTGAGTCTGACCATCGCCGTCGACGGACCAGGGAGCGCAGGGAAGGGGACCGTGGCTCGCGGCGCCGCCCGTGCGCTGGGATTCCAGTACGTCGACACGGGGGCGATGTACCGGGCGGTGGCGCTCACGGCGCTCCGGCGGGGTGTGTCGTGGGACGACCCTGCGGATCTGGCCGAGCTGGCGGGCGCGTTGCAGTTCCGCTTCGCGTTCGAGGGCGATGTGCTCCGGGTGTTCGTCGACGACGAAGACGTCACGAGCCGCATCCGCAACGACGAGATCGGGATGGGGGCGTCGCTCGTCAGCAAGGTGCCGGAGGTCCGCGATGCGCTGCTCGGCCTCCAGCGGGAGCTCGGGGCTGCAGGCGGTGTCGTGATGGACGGGCGGGACATCGGGACGGTGGTGCTGCCCGACGCCGGGCTGAAGATCTTCCTCACCGCCGACCTCGAGGTCCGGGCCCTACGCCGGCACACCGAGCTCGTGCGGCGGGGCGAGAAGGTGTCGTTCGAGCGGGTTCGCGAGGCGCTGCACAAGCGCGACCTGCAGGACATGAACCGGGCCGTGGCTCCCCTGAAGCAGGCCGAGGACGCCGAGATGCTCGACACCACCGAGATGACCATCCGTCAGGCCATCGCACGGGTCGTCGAACTGGCTCGAAGCCGCATGGACGGCGGTTCGCAGCCCTGACGAGAACACCGCTTGACAGAGCTTCCACAGCCCGAATAAGGGCCCGCCTTCCCGGCAGCCGTTCGGGAACGTGCGCCTGCCGATCGGGACGGCAGCGTGTGCACGCGAACAACCTCCCGCTCGCCATGAACAAGCCGCCGCGGCGCTGCTGCGGCGTAGGACCTGCATGAACATCGATTCCAACATCGCCGACCTCCCCATCGATCAGATCTCCAGCGACATGTACCAGTCGGTTCTCGACGGCTACATGAACGAGAAGGGGATCAAAGAACAATCCGTCGTTCAGGGACGGGTGATCGGCATCTCCGACGACTGGGTCACGGTCGACATCCAGTTCAAGGCCGAGGGGCTCATCCCCATCCACGAGTTCAAGGGCGCAGACGGTGAGCTCACCATCTCGATGGGCGACACGGTCGACGTCTACCTCGACAGCATGGGCGGAGACGACGGCGTTCTCTACCTCTCCAAGGAGAAGGCCGACCTCATGAAGGCGTGGGAGGAGATCTCCCAGGCGGTTCAGCGCGAGGAAGTCGTCGAAGGCACCATCATCGCTCGCGTCAAGGGCGGCCTCCAGGTCGACATCGGCGTCAAGGCGTTCCTCCCGGGCAGCCAGGTCGATCTGCGCCCGGTCAAGAACCTCGACAAGCTCCTGGGCGAGAGCTTCAAGTTCCGCATCATCAAGTTCAACAAGAAGCGGAACAACATCGTGCTGTCGCGGCGCGTCCTCCTCGAGCAGGAGCGCGAAGAGAAGCGCGAGGAGACCCTGAAGAACCTCACGATCGGCGCGATCATGCAGGGTGTGGTCAAGAACATCACCGACTACGGCGCGTTCGTGGACCTCGGCGGCATCGACGGCCTGCTGCACATCACCGACATGAGCTACGGCCGCCTGGAGCACCCCTCGCAGATGTTCGAGGTCGGTCAGACGGTCGACGTCAAGGTCCTCAAGTACGACCCCGAGAGCCAGCGCGTCTCCCTCGGCTACAAGCAGATCCGCCCCGATCCGTGGGAAGAGGCCGAGTACAAGTACCCGGTCGGCGCCATCGTTCGCGGCAAGGTCGTCTCCATCCCCGACTACGGCGCGTTCGTCGAGCTCGAGGACGGTATCGAAGGCCTGGTCCACATCAGCGAGATGACCTGGAACAAGCGGGTCAAGCACCCCTCCAAGCTCGTCAGCCAGGGCGACGTCATCGAGGCCAAGGTCCTCGGCATGGACGTCGAGAACAAGCGCATCAGCCTCGGCATGAAGCAGCTCGAGACCAACCCCTGGGACGTCGTCGAGCACCAGTACCCGGTCGGCAGCCTCATCAAGGGCCAGGTCCGCAACATCACGGACTTCGGGATCTTCGTCGGCATCGACGAGGGCATCGACGGACTGGTCCACATCTCCGACCTCTCCTGGGGCCAGCGGATCAAGCATCCCTCCGAGCGCTACCAGAAGGGCGACGAAGTCGAAGCCCGCGTGCTGTCCATCGACAAGGAAGCCGAGCGCTTCTCCCTGGGCATCAAGCAGCTCTCCGAAGACCCCTGGTACACCGTGCACAGCCGGTACTTCCTGGGTCAGGTCGTCGAGGGGCCGGTGGTTCACCGCGCCGACTTCGGCATCTTCGTCGAGATCGAGGACGGCGTCGAAGGGCTCGTCCACCTCTCCGAGCTCGCTCACGAGACCGACGACTGGCAGAGCCACTACCCGGACAACAAGAAGATCCGGGCCGAGGTCATCCACATCGACAGCCACGATCGCAAGATCAGCCTGTCGGAGCGCGGCGCACTCGAGCGCAGCGAAGGCGACGTCGACGGCTACATGCAGAACCAGGGCGACGCCGGCGCACGGCTGGGCGACGTCATGGGCGACCTGTCCGCCAAGTTCGGCGACGGTGAGGGCCCCGAAGGCGGCGCTCCTGCTCCGGCTGCCAGCGAAGACGCCCCCGAGGCCGAGGCCCCCGAGGCGCTGACCGACATTCCGCCCGCGGCTGCCGCTGACGAAGCGCCCAGCACGCCGAAGGCCGAAGACGCCGACCAGCCCGTGCAGGTCGACGAGTCCAACGCCGACGACGTCGAAGAGGCGACGAAAGAGTGAGTGCACGCGGCTGGCTCGGACTCCTTTTCCTGCTGCTCCTCGCTGCGGGCATCGGCTGCGGGTACCTGTTCTGGTTGCAGAACAGCCTGCAGGTCGTGACCGTCAGCCTCGAGCTGTGGGGTATGGGGCGTCTGGGCCGCCAGATGCCGCTCCCCGAGCTCATCGCCTGGAGTGCAGGCGTGGGCTTCGCGGTGGGGCTGCTGCCCATGTTCGTGCTCTGGTGGCGCCGGGGAAGCCGGATCCGCCAGCTCGAGCAGCAGGTCGCGATGAGCGGCTCGGCCAGCAGCGACTCCACTGCATCCAGCTGGCGCTGATCCTCCTTGGTGCCGCCCAGCGGACGGGGAGGGAACGGCCGGGGCCGAGGTAGGTCTCGAGGCCGCGGAAAACCCCGTGGACGCGGGCGTTCCGGAGGCTCGGCGCGCGCCAATCCCGGTCGAATCGTCGCCGCACGGGCCCTGGTGAGCGTCGAAGAGGGCTGGAACGCCGAGGATGCACTGGCGAGAGACCTGCCCGAAGGCCCGGACGGCCGACTGGCATGGCACATCGTCTTCGGGGTGTTCCGAAACCGCTCCAAGGTCGACGCGGCACTGCGTCCCCACCTCCGCCAACCACTGGCTGCGCTCGATGCACCTGTGCGGGCGGTCCTGCGCCTGGGTGCGTTCGAGAAGCTGTTCAGCCGCACCCCGGACCACGCAGTGGTGCAGCAGGCTGTAGAGGTCGCCAAGCGTACCGGCGCCAGGCGGGCGAGCGGGCTCGTGAACGCCGTGCTGCGTCGGGTGCGAGAGCCCGAGGGCATGTCCCGACCCGAGCAGCTCGACCACCCCGCCTGGATCGTGGCCCGATGGGATGCGCGCTACGGCGCGGAGGTCACCAACCTCTGGTGCGCGAAGAATCGCACCATCCCGCCGGTGTGCCTGGTCGCCCGAGACGCCGCTACCCTCGCGAGAGCCCTGGAAGAACGGGAGATCACAGACGCCCCTGAAGCGACACTTCAGGGGTCGATCCTGGAGCGGACCCGCGTCGTGCCGGCCTCCTCCGACCTGCCCGGTGTCGACGAAGGCATCGCCTGGGTGCAGGACCCCTCCAGCGTCGGTGTGGCCGATCACTTCGCCGCCCACGTCGCTGCGGGCGGCTCGGTCCTCGATGCGTGTGCCGCCCCCGGCGGAAAGTCGGCCCGGCTCTGGTCCCGAGGCTTCACCGTCACTGCGACCGACCTCGAGAGTCGGATGATCAAGCTCCACGCGAACCGGGAGCGCATCACGGGGGCCGTCGACACCGAGGCCTCCGAAGCGCCCACCTGGACGGCGCGTCCCTTCGACTGGGCCTCGGAAGACCCCACGGAGCTGGGTCGGTTCGACGGGGTGCTCGTGGATGCGCCGTGTACGGGCCTCGGAACACTGCGCCGTCATCCCGAGATCCGGTGGCGCCGCAAGCCCACCGATTTCGCATCCGCGGCCGACAAGCAGCTCCTCATCCTGAAGCGCGCATCCGCCTGCGTCCAGCCCGGGGGAGTACTCGGCTACGCCGTGTGCAGCCCCGCCCCTGAGGAAGGGCCTGAGGTGTTCGCGAAATTCCTGGAGCAACACCCGGAATTCACGCAGATCGAGTCGTGGTCCACGGCCCCACCGGAGGGAGACGAGGACGCGCACCAGCTGTTCGTCGCGAGGCGGGACTGATGCCGACCCCCATGTTCGAGCAGTACCACCGGCTGAAGGCGGTCAACCCGAACGCGCTGCTGTTCTTCCGGATGGGCGACTTCTACGAGCTGTTCTTCGACGACGCGAAGGTGGCTGCTCGGGAGCTCGACCTCACCCTGACCGCCCGCAACAAGAACGACCCCGACCCCATCCCGATGGCGGGCGTTCCGCATCATGCGGCGGGCGGCTACATTCAGCGGCTCATCGAGGCCGGGCATCGCGTCGCCATCGCCGAGCAGGTCGAGGATCCCGCGCTGGCGAAGGGCCTGGTGAAGCGCGAGGTCGTTCGAATCGTCACGCCCGGCGTGGTGCTGGACCCCACCCAGCTCGACCAGCGCACGCCGAACTACCTGGCTGCCGTGACCTGTGTGCGTCACCATGGCGAGGAGCGCTGGGGAGTGGCGTTGCTGGACGCCTCGACCGGAGAGCTGCTGGGCACCGAAGTGGGGTCTGCCGACGAAGCAGGGGCTGAGCTCGGACGCCTGGAGCCTCGCGAAGTCCTGTACTCCAACGCCGACATCGAGCGGCAGCTGAAGCGATGGGTGAGGGGGGTCGTCACCTCCCCTCCGGTCGAGGGCAGCTTCGAGGTCCAGGCTGCGCGCTCGGTGGCGAACCAGATCCTCGGTGCCGTTCCCGATGTGGGCGAGGCGCTCCTGTGTGCGGTCGGGGGCGCGCTGTCGTACGGCGTCACGGTCAGCGGCGGCGATCTCGACAACGTCTCCGAGCTCGGGGTCTACACGGCGTCGGGCTTCATGGTGCTCGACGACACCACCCGTCGGAACCTGGAGCTCACCCGAACCCTCCGCACGGCGAGGCGGCGGGGAAGCCTGCTGCACCTGCTCGATCGCACGGTCACCGCGATGGGAGGTCGGCGGCTGCGGGAGTGGATGGCGTTCCCGTTGCTGGAGCCCAGCGCCATCGCGTCCCGACGCAGCGGGGTCACGGCGTTCATCGAAGAACCCGGCATCCGGGAGGCGGTCCGGGAGCTGCTGGCGCATGTCGCGGACATCGAGCGCATCGTGGCTCGCGTGACTCAGGGAACCGCACATGCTCGCGACCTCGCCGCACTCGGTCGCGCCCTGGACGTCCTCCCCGACATCGTCGCGACGTGCAGCACAGAAGCGGCGTTGCAGGCGCGACTTCCGGCCGACCTCACCGAAGACGTGAAGGAAGACATCCAGACCTGGTTGGTGGCCGAGCCGCCGCAGATCCTCACGGATGGAGGGTTGGTTCCCCAGGGCGTGCACGAGGAGCTCGACCGCCTGACCCGCCTGTCGCTCGACGGGGTGAGCGTGCTGTCGGAGCTCGAGGAGCGAGAACGACACGCGTCCGACATCCCCACGCTCAAGCTCAAGCGAAACAAGGTCTTCGGGTATTTCCTGGAGGTGACGCGGGCCCACCTGCACAAGGTGCCGGACCGCTGGTTGCGCAAGCAGACCCTGTCGAACTGCGAGCGGTACATCACGCCGGAGCTCAAGGAGCTCGAAGACCAGGTGCTGGGTGCGGACGAGAAGCGAAAGCGCCTGGAGCTCGAGCTGTTCGTTGCCCTGCGCGAGCGGGTCGCCGAGCAGGCCGCCCGGCTGGGAGCGGTTGCACGTCGCATCTCCGAGATCGACGCCCTGGCGGGCCTGGCCGAGGTCGCAGTCGCCCGCGGCTGGTGTGCGCCCACCGTCGACACCTCTCGAGCGCTGGACATCGAGGCCGGTGAGCACCCCGTGGTCGCGGATTCGCTGACCGACACCCGATTCGTCCCGAACGACCTCGAGCTGAACCCCGAGCGCCGCCTGATCATCCTCACCGGGCCGAACATGGCGGGGAAGTCCACGGTGATGCGCCAGGCCGCCATCATCGTCCTGCTCGCGCAGATGGGCAGCTACGTCCCGGCCGCTCGCGCCCACCTGGGCATCGTCGACCGGATCTTCACCCGGGTCGGCGCCTCGGACGACCTCTCCGAGGGCCAGTCCACGTTCATGGTCGAGATGGCCGAGACCGCGACGATCCTCCACGAAGCCACCGAGCGCTCCTTCGTCCTGCTCGACGAGATCGGTCGGGGAACCTCCACCTACGACGGGCTCGCCATCGCGTGGTCGGTGGCCGAGCACCTCGCGGGTCACTCGAAGTGCCGAGCCATCTTCGCCACGCACTACCACGAGCTGTGCGACCTCGCGGACGGGCTCCCAGCCGTCGTCAACCAGTCGGTCGCGGTGGCGCTCGAGAAGGGTCGGGACGGCGAGGAGGAGATCGTGTTCCTCCGCAGCCTGCGCGAGGGTGGGGCATCTCGCAGCTACGGCATCCAGTGCGCCCGTCTGGCTGGGCTTCCCAAGCCGGTCGTCCAGCGTGCGCGCCGTCTTCTCGCCCGCTTCGAGAAACACGCCCCTCGAAACGACCGCCAGCAGCTGTCGCTGTTCGGGTCCGCCGCGGCGCATCCCGACGCCGAGCCCCAGGAAGCCGAGATGCCCGTGGCCAGAGACCCCCTCCGCGAAGCGCTGGAGGCCATCGACCCCGACGACCTCTCGCCGCGAGACGCCCACCGGGCCCTGTACGACCTCGTCGATCTGCTGAGAGCCACCGATGGATGAGGCCCTCGAAGGCTTCATGTACTACCTCAAGGTCGAGCGCAATCGGTCTGCGAACACCGTCGAAGCCTACGTTCGCGATTGTCGACGCTTCGCGGATTGGCTGGCCGACCACAAGGGCTCCGACGATCTGGACGTGCTGGACGCCACTTCTCGGCAGGACGTCATCGATCACCTCGACGCGCTCGGGGCCGATGGGGTGTCGCAGCGCTCGATCGCCCGTGCTCGTACGTCCATCCGGCAGTGGTTCCGATTCCTGGTCGCCGAGAACCTGGTCGAGGACGACCCCACGGTCCTGGTCCAGGCGCCGAAGTTCACGAGCCCGCTACCTACGGTGTTGTCGTCGTCCCAGGTGGAGGCGCTGCTCGATGCTCCGGACCGGTCCACGCCCCTCGGGTCCCGCGACGCGGCGATGATCGCGGTGCTGTACAGCAGCGGACTGCGGGTGACCGAGCTCGTGACGCTGCCGTGGCGCAATGTCGATGCCCAGACCGGGCTCATCCGTGTGCTGGGCAAGGGCGACAAGGAACGGTTGGTGCCAGTGGGGGAGCGCGCGCTCAACGCGATTCGCGGCTACCTCCAGACCGGACGCCCGGCTCTGGACCCTGCGAATGGTTCCCCGGCGTTGTTCGTCTCGAACCGGGGCTCGGCGATGACCCGCCAGAACTTCTGGACGCGCATCCGGCACTACGCCCGGTTGGCCGGGATTCACGGAAAGGTCTCGCCCCACGTGCTGCGCCACAGCTTCGCGACGCACCTGCTGGAGCACGGTGCCGACCTCCGCTCGCTCCAGGCCATGCTCGGGCACGCCGACATCTCGACCACTCAGATCTACACCCACGTGTCCCGCGCGAGGCTCGCTCGCCTGCACGCCGAGCACCATCCCCGCGGCCGCTGACGCAATCGTGCCGGTGCTGTTTCGACCCTGTTTCCAAACTGACACGGAGCGGGGAATACACGTGCGCGTGGGAGAAGACACCGCGTGTCGAACCGTACCTGGGCATTTCTGAAAGAGCTGCCGATCCTGGCGGGGATCACGTACGCCTTCTTCCTGTCCATCGCCTTCATGGGCGGGGGGATGAAGGCGAGCTTCAAAGACCCCCTGAAGCACTTTCTGAAGGACAACGCGGCCCAGTTCACCGAGCTCGTCTCGTTCGTCATCGGCATCATCGGGACGAGCCTGGTCCAGAGCTCCTCGACCGTCACCAGCATGGCGGTGACGCTGGCGTCCGAGGACATCGTGCCGATCGTCATCGCCATCGGCATCGTGCACGGCGCCAACCTGGGAACGTCGGTCACCTCGAGCTTCGTCGCCTTCGTCGCGGAGGCCCAGCCGATGACGGGCAATCCCTTCAAAGACCTGCGGATGCTCCTGTTCGCCAAGCGGCGTCCGGGCTTCCACCGGGCGGTGGGCACGGCGGTCGTGCACGGCATGTTCAACGCCATCCTGGTCACGCTCATCATCCTCGTCCTGGAGCTGCCGTTCGGCATCATCCACAAGGGCGCGGACTGGTTGGCGACGAGGCTCGACGAGAGCGTGGCGTCTTCCGCATCCGTGGTCGAGGCGCTCAAGATCATCACGCCGGGCGCGTGGACCAAGCCGGTCTCGAACTTCCTTCTCGACCTCGGAATCCCCGGTTGGGCCCTGGTCATCGCCGGGTTCGCCCTGTTGTTCATGTGCTTGAAGATGTTCAGCAGTCGGATGCGGACCGTGCTCCTGGCGGACACCGATCCCGACGACGTCGAGGCGCTGGGCAAGACGCTGCTGGGCACCCGCGCACCCGACACCTTCCTGCGCGGACTGGTCCTGACGATGCTCGTCCAGTCGAGCTCGGCGACCACCTCCCTGGTCGTGCCGCTCGCCGGTATGGGCTTCTTCTCGCTGCGCCAGATCTTCCCGTTCATCATGGGCGCGAACATCGGTACGACGGTCACGGCCCTGATGGCGGCGACCGCGGCGTTCGGGACCGATGGGTTTCACGCGGGCATGACCATCGCGCTCTGCCACTTCCTGCTGAACACGGTCGCGGTCGTGATGGTGGCGACGATTCCGGGACTCTACACGAGTGTCATGGGCTGCACCGAGTTCCTGGCCGACCTCTCGGAGCGGTCGCCCATCGCGCTGCTGGGGTACCTCGGCGCCCTCGCGGTGGTGCTCCCCGCGGTGGTGTACTTCCTCCCGACCGCCGCTGCAGCCGGACTCCTGGGCGGCATCCTGCTCCTGATGCTGGTGGGCCCGCACGTCTACCTGCGGCGCAAGGAATCCCTCGGTCGGGCCGTGCAGTTCCGCTGATTCGGCGGGCCTACGCCAGCGTCGAGATGATCTTGTCGGCCATCTTCGGGATGTCGGCGACGTCGACCGAGCAGTGTGCGATGCGGAGCGCGTTGGGCTCGGAGAACGCGATGGTGCCCACGCTGTGCTCGTCGATGAGCTGCTGGCGGGCTTCGTTGCTGTCGACCCCATTCAGGCGCATCAGCATGAAGAACGCGGCGTTGAAGGGGCAGGGGACCAGTCGATCGCTCTCGAGCCCCGCGAACGCGGACTTCAGAGCGTCGTAGCGCGCTTTCATGACCCCGTACTTCTCGGCGAAGGCCTCCTCCAGACGCGGGTGGTTCAGCGCGTGGAGTGTGATGGCCGACGACGGGCCGGGCGGTGAGCCGACCGTCCCCCGGATCAGGTACTTGAGCTTGGAGAGAATCGCCGCTTCGGCGCCATCGGTGACGTACGGGTGCGTGACGAAGCCGAGCCGGCTCGCGAAGAACAGCAGCTCCTTGGTCGCACCATCCACCTTGAACACGGCGTGCTTCTCGGGGTCCAGCCCGCGGGCGAGCAGCCAGAACTCCGACTCCTTCAGCGCGGACTCTTCGTAGACGAAGCCCTGGTAGGCGTCGTCGACGACCACGACCATGGGGTCGGGATGGTTGGACAGCAGCTCGACGATGCGGCCGCCTTCTTCGGGGGTCAGGGCGTAGCCCGTGGGGTTGCCGGGCAGGTTCAGGACCACGATGGCTTTCTTGGCCGGGCCTCTCGCGACCTGGTCGAGGGCATCTGCCAGCCCTTGGAGGTTGAATCCGCCGTCCGCGAAGAACTCGTAGGTCTGCACGCGAACACCGGCGTGCATCGTGAAGATCAGGCGGTAGTTGCCCCAGAATGGCGTGGGAACGACGAGCACGGTGTCGGGGTCGCCGAAGAGGTTGGCGAGCAGCGACAGGCCGTTCGTGAGGCCGTGGGTGGCGACCGGACGAGCGACCGGGAGTGCGAGATCGCCCGCCAGACGGGCCTCCCGAGCACGCCAGGCATCCGAGACGTCCGCGTGGCCGGGGACCGGGGCGTACAGGAACGTCTTCTTGGTGTCCAGATCGGCCACGATCTCGGCCATCACCGAGAGCGGCATCGCAGAACCATGCCCGTCGGTCATCTGCCCGATGGTCGCGTTGATCTCGGTCGACCGGGCCGCGGCGGCCTGGAACGGGATGCCCCTGGGGAACGCGGCCTGACGTCCGAGCGGAGACAGACAGCGCGCGACAGCAGGGGCTTCACGCTCGAGCGTACGGTTGAGGGATTCGGCTTCGGACATGGATGGCTCCGGAGACACGGCGCGGAAGAGATGTACGGCGGACGGGAGCCGCACGTATCCGAGCGGGAGCGGGCTGGATAGGCGGCGCATCCCGGGAAGGACCATTCCCTGTTCTTCGCATGTCCGTATTTTACATAATATACGTTATCGGACATCCAGATCGAACTCCGGGGAGGTTAGAACCTGACGATGCCTCCGCTCCGAACCCCGTCTGTGCGGTACCCGCACCGTTCTGTGCGTTCTACTCGGTGCCCGAACCGGGTGCGCGTACACACGTCCGCGATGCTCCTGGTCACCCGGGTGCGCGTACACACGTCCGCGATGCTCCTGGTCACCGGTCTCCTGTGGTCCGGGTGTTCGCCGGACGGGTTCGCGATCGGCATCCCGCAGCTGTCGGCTCCTGAGTCGTCAGTCGATCTGGGCTCGATTCCTCTGGAGGTCGATGTCCCGTTCGAGGTCCCGTTCGACAACGTCGGCTACGGCGACGCCATCGCGGTGGTCACGCTGTCTGACGACGAGGCGTTCGAGGGTCCGTCCGAGCTCCGGATTCCCGCGCGCAGTCCGGGCGTCTACCGAGGCACAGTGTTCATCGAGGTGCCCGATCCGCGTCTGCTCACCGTCACGGCAGCCGTCGGCGACTCCACAGCGACGGTCGAAGTGTCGGTCGCAGGCCAGCTCGACCAGGACGCGGACGGTTTCCAGTCATCACTCGCAGGTGGCCCCGACTGCAACGACACCAACCCGGCGATCAATCCGGATGCCGTCGAGGACTGCAACGGGATCGACGACGACTGCAACGGCACGATCGACGACCCCGCCGACCCGATCACCTGGTACGCGGACAGCGACGGAGATGGCTTCGGAGATCCCGATGCCCCCCTGGATGCAGGCTGCTTCGCACCCACGGGCCACGTCGCCGACGCCACGGACTGCAACGACGACGACCCCACGGTGCACCCCAACCGTCCGGAGATCTGGTACGACGGCGTCGATCAGGACTGCGACGGCAACGACGACGACCGGGATCTCGACGGCTTCCCGGTCGACGAAGACTGCAACGACCTGGAACCCTCAGCATTCCCCGGCGGCACCGAGATCGAGGATGGCATCGACCAGGACTGTGATGGTGTCGTGGACGAAGACTTCGTGATGCGCGGCAACGTCGCGTTCAGCGAGGTCCACACCCAGCCGTCCATCGCCCTCGGGAAATACATCGAGATCTACAACCTGGGGCCGTACGGCATCGATCCCGGGTTGTTGGAGCTGAACGGCGTCCCGATCACGGGCCCGTTCGTGATGACGCCCGGCCAGATCGGGGTGATCTGCGACGAGGACGACCGCCTGCAGAACGGCAACATCGACTGCTCCGGAGAGGCCCCGATCCCCGAAATCGGCGTCGTGGAGCTCACCTTGGCGGGTTCGGTGCTCGACGAGGTCGATCTGGCGGTCGTTCCCACGGGTCCGGCTGCTGCAGCAGACATCGACTTCCCGGCGCTGGGGCCCGACACCAACGACGTCGGCGGAGCGTGGTGTCCGTCGTCCGACGAGGCACCTTCGGGTGACTTCGGGTCCCCGAACGCACTCCCGAGCACGCTCTGCGACTGACGGACGGCTCCAGGGCGCGCGGCCCCGGCATTCGCTCGAACGACTTCGATGGGTTCAACGCCACTTTCAACCAGGCCTCAGCCTTCCGCAGGAAATCGAGCCAGACCCCTCCTCTACCGCAGAGAGCGGCGTTGCGTTCAGGCCGCGTGGCTCGTGCGGTGCTGGGCGCATCCCGCGAACCCGAACTGAACTCCTGTTCGTGAGAGGTGAGTGGGATGTGTCCAGCGCCGCTCGAGCCCGCGGATGAACGCGAGCCCTCGAGCCCGCGGATGAACGCGAGCCCTAGGGTCGGCCCTTGAAGAGCGTGCGGTTGGACGGACGCTCCCGCACCTTGGATTCGGGGGCCACCATGCTGTACAGGAACCCGGCGTTCGAGACGAACAGCAGCTGCCGTCCGGACACCGCCGGTGTGGCCGTGATGCCTTCGAGGAGCTCGGGTTCGTCCCAGCTCCATCGCAGTCGGCCGTCTACGGGGTCGACCAGGTGGATCCGCCCGTTGGACGCGGCGACCACCAACCCCGCGGCGGTCGGGATGGGCTCGGTGAGTGCGGTGGTGGTGCCGCTCGACCAGCTCCACTTCTCGGCACCGGTGAGGGTGCTGAAGGCGCGCAGCTTGCCGTCCGATCCCGGGTGGTACAGCGTTCCGTCCACGACCGTCGCGGCGAACGCAGAGCCCGCTTCGGCCCTCCAGCGCACGTTGTGGGTCTCGCGGTCGATGGCGAGCAACGGCTTGAAGTACCCGCTCACGAAGACGTCGTTGCCCGAACGCAGCGGTGTGGCGACCAGATCGGGGTACCTCCCCTCGCCTACGTCGACGGTCCAGTTCGGGGTGCCTTCCTGCAGATCGAGCCCGACGAGTGCGCCGTTCGAGAAGCCGACGATGACCTCTCCGCCGTCGATGATCGGACTCGGTGCGGCGTAGAGCGCGAGCTCGGCAACACGGGTGAGGTCGCGCTTGGCCTTGTAGCGCCAGACCTGATCGCCCGTCTCGACGTCCAGCGCGACCACGAGGTCATCGACGTTGGTGAGGTAGAGCACCCCATCGTGGATGGTCGGCCGGGTGAGCACCGGTGCATTGCCGCGGTTGGACCACTCCGGTTCGGTGGCTCCGAGGCGGTAGCAGAACGTGGTTCCGGACGTGTCGGCGAAGTAGACGTGGCCTTCGTGGACCAGGGGCTCGGACTCGACGCTCGCATTGGCCTTGTAGACGCCCTTCAGAGCGCCATCCGAGCGCGCCATCCGGTACAGGCCCTTCCCCGCAGCCGACCCGACGAGGATCTCGGTTCCCGACAACACGGGGCGCCCTCGTTCGGTGTGCGACGCGCTGTTCATGGGCGGACCCGGCAGGCGCACGCGCCACTCGAAGGTGGGCGCTCGCGTCATCTCGCCGGCGAACGAAGCGAGGTCGTCGTCCGCGCGTTCTTCGGCTCCCAGATCGATCCACCGACCGACGCGCTGGAGCAGACTCCCCTCCCCGTCCGAGCCGTCCTCGGCGCTGGCTTCGCCGATCCACACGCCCGACAGGAGCGTAGCGAGGAGAATCACCCGGCCCCCAGGCCCGCCTTGCGGTTCTCGGCCTCTTCGGCGCGGGGAGAATCCTCGAAGCGCGACAGGAAGTCCTCGTAGACGGCCCGGGCTTCGTCGGGCTTGCCCAGCTGCTCGAGCACCAGCCCCAGGTCGAGGAGCGCCTGTTCGGCGAGGTAGCCGTCGTACTCCGTCGAGAGGCGCTTCAGCCGCGTGATGGCTGCGTCGTTGTCGCCTGCTTCGAGGTCGAGGTTGGCGACCGCCGCTTCTGCCGAGAACGCGAGCACGCCCGATCCGGATTCGATCGCGGCTTCGAGGGCGCGGCGCTGGTCGCCGGGCTTCTCGGCGATGCGGTACAGCTCGGCTGCCTTGAGCATCGCCTCGGCGCGCGCGGGGCCCGATGCATCGACGGCTTCGAGCTTCTGGGCGCTGGCGACGAGCTCCTCGGCTGCGACGGGGTCCTGCCCGGACAGCTCGCGCAGAGCCAGGGTGGACACCCGATCGGGCAGCTTGGCCTCGATCTTGGCGATGGCCTTCGCCGATGCACGCTGCTGGGTGGTGACCCAGTTGGCGTACTGCCCGTAGAAGAAGATGCAGCCCAGCACGACTGCGATGCCCCCGAGGAGGTAGGGCCAGTAGCCGAGGAGGGTGTCCATCGCCCACATCTCCGCGCGGAACGCGAGACCCGCTTGCTGCGGCTCGAGAGTGAGGTCTTCCTCGTCGGTCAGATCGTCGTCGGTCAGCTCGGCCAACGGTCCTCCTGTGGGGTCGATCCCGCCACCCTTCGCCGTGTACGGACCAGGGGCGCCGGAATTTCACCGGGATCAGCGGGGACGACTAACCGGTTGGGAGATGGTGTGCCGTACAGGTGCTGCGGCCCGCGCTTGAGGTCGGGTCGCTGGCTGCGGTATGACTGACGGGTCCCGGCCCATTCCTCGATGGGCCCATTCAGTGAGATCCGGATGCCCAAGTCCCCCTGGACCGCCGCCGCTTCCCTGGCGACTCTCGCGCTCGCTACAGCGCTTCCCGCGACGGCGATGGCCCAGGAGAAGCAGTACCGCGAGCTGAAGCTCACCGACGGTCGCACGCTGAAAGCCGAGGTCCTGGAGACCGTGGCGACCGGTCTCGAGATGCGGGTGCCCCAGGGACGCACCCTGATCAGCTTCGAGATCCTCATGGACATGGTGCCCATCGAGGCGCCCGAGTACCGCGTCCAGGAACCCGTGCGCGTGTACGTCCACGCGCCTGGCAACGAAGAGAAGTTCGATGCGGTCTACGGTGCCATCGAGAAGCTCGAGCTCGCCGGTGAGAACAACCTGCCACCGGGCGTGGTGATCGAGCTCGAAGCCTGTGCTGCGGACTTCGACTGCATGGCCGACGCACTTGCGGGCCAGCCGTGGATGTGGCTGGTCACGGCAACGCCCCCCACCGACGACCGCAGTGCCGCACTCATCGTTCGCGGCCGCACCACGGGGGGGCGGCAGATCACGCTCGAAGAGACGCAGACCGACACCGCCACCGACATCTGGCACGCTGCCCACGGAGTGATCGGGCTCATCAAGGAAGGCGATGTCCCGAAGTCCGTCCTGAGCGAGCTCGGCGAGGACAAGATCGAGGTTCAGCCCGATCCTCAGCCCGATCCGGAAGCCGGCCTCGGGTGGACCAAGGCGCGCGTCTACAGCTCGAGCTTCTTCCCCGTCCCCGGCTACACCGCAGCGCGTCAGGGCGACACCGGAGGGCTTGCTGTCGGGCTGACCGTCGGGGTCCTGGGCACGGGCGCCACGGCAGGTGTGCTCGCAGCCACCCGGTCGGGAGACAACAGCGCTGGAGGGGGCGGCGTCGCCGAGATCGCGGTCTTCAGCGCGGCGACGTACTACGCCTTGTCCGTGGTGATGAACCAGGCCACCGGCATGCGCGCCTACAACAGAGCCAAGGGTGCCAGCGTCGGACTGTCGGTCCAGCCGGTGCAGGGCGGTGGAGCTACCTTCGGAGTCGGTGGACGTCTGTAGGCCAGCCAGGACGGTCGTACGAACCCGCACATCGATCCGGCCTGTCGCGTGGTGGAGGATGCTCGTCGGCCATTCCTCCCTCTCCGTGAAATCCTCGGTGTGCTCCGTGACTCCGTGGCGACGTTGCGCTGATCGAGGTTCATAGGCCTCTTCTGGCGGGATCGACCGTCGTTGCAGCACCCATTTTCGGAGCAGTGAGCCCGCTGCCGGTGTGGGTCAGTTGCAGTCGAGGTGCAGGCGCATCATCTGCGTGGCTTCCTTCGCCTCGACCGACACCGGGCAGGTCTTCGGACCGTCGGGCCCCTGGTAGCTCACGGTGTAGCGTCCCTCGGGAAGCTCGTACGTGGCGGGCGTCACGCATTCCCCCGAGGGCATCTGACATCCCTCGTTGGTGCCGTCGATCATCACGTCGATGCCCATCTCCTCGTGGAAGAACATGACGGTGTAGGTCTGGCCATCCGGGCGGGGCTTGACCTCGACGGGTGCTGGCAGAGGTACGGGATTCAGCGACACCATGCTGTACGGCGCGAGCTCGACGCTGGGTGCGTTCACGCTGAAGCTGGTCTCGACCGGCTCGAAGCCGTCCTTCTCGAGCCGCAGGGTGTGCTCGCCGTAGGGAACCTGGTACCGGAACTGGGTGGTGCCGATGGCCTCACCGTCGAGGAGGATCAGAGCACCGTCCGGCGAGGACCGGAACAGCACTTCGCCCTCTTTGGCGGACGGGCGGGGCGACACGACCGCAACGCCATCGGGATCAGGCGTGGGTCGTACTTCGGGCTCGGGGTCGCCCGCAGGCTCCGGCGCGGGTTCGACGTCCGTGCCGTCCGGCTCCGGGTCATCCACCTGCGAACCATCGGGGTCTGTGCCGTCGCTTCCGTCTGTGCCGTCGCTTCCGTCTGTGCCGTCGCTTCCGTCCGTGGGAACGGGTCCGACCTGGATGGGATCGGGATCGGGCTGCGCATCGACAGGCTGTGGATCCTCGGTCGGCTGTGGATCCTCGACGGGCTCTGGGATGTCGACCACATCTGGATCTTCACCGCCACCGCCCATCATGGCGCCGACCGCCAGTGCGCCGACCGCGGCGACGACACCGAGCAGGAGCAGCACCGCGAGGCCAGCGACCACCAGCGACATGGTGGAGGCCTCGTCGTCTTCCTCGGCGGGCGGAATGACGGGATCGGCTGTGAGCGGGGGTGCCCCGCGCGGCGGAATCGGTGCGGCTGCGTCATCGTCTTCGGACGACGCATCGGAGCCCTGGTCGAGCAGCGGAGCGGGCCGGGGCTCTTCTGGCTCGTCGAACGTGGGGTCGTAGGACGCGACCTCTTCGACGTCAGCCGAGGACGCCGGGGTGTCGTCTCCGGAGGTGTCTCCGATGTTCTCGCCGGTGTCGGACAGATCCTCGACACCAGGGGGTGCTTCGAGGACCTCTTCGTTGTCGGGCGAGAAGATGTTCGAGGCTGCGACCGGCGCGGGCGCTTCGGTTGCAGGAGCCACCGGAGCTTCGTCCGGGGCGGCGGGCGGGGAGTACACTCCTCCCCCACTGGCGTCCGGCCGATTGATCAACGTGCGCCCCGGGCGTCGGGCACGGGGGACGGGAGTGGCAGATCGGGTGTAGCTCGCGGACTGCTGAGAACCCTGGAGCATCTTGGGCGGTGGAGGAGCGTCGAAGCCTTCTGGCTCGGGCACCTCGGACACCGTCTCCTCGACGGTCAGCACCTCACCGTCCGCGAAGCAGAAGTCCACGAACGAGTGATAGCTCTCTCCGCACAGTGGGCAGACTTTCATCGGTCCTCGCACCCCAGCAGACGGGGTCGCCCGAGTATAATCCACGCCGCCCGGCGCGGGTCAATCGCCGTCTCACCTGGGCGCGCCGGTTCGGTCTGCGTACGAATCAAGTGGAGTACGTGCGCTTGAGGTGTCGGGCGATGACGAGGCGCTGGATCTGGTTGGTGCCCTCGACGATCTGCATCACCTTGGCGTCCCGCATCCACCGTTCGACCGGGTGTTCCCGCGTGTAGCCGTACCCACCCAGAACCTGGACGGCATCGGTCGTGACCTGCATCGCGGCGTCGGTCGAGACCACCTTCGCCATCGCGGCCCGGTCCGAGAAGGGCTTGCCGGAATCCTTGAGCATTGCCGCCTTGTGCACGAGCAGTCGCGCGGTCTCGGTCTGGCAGGCCATGTCGGCGAGCATGAACCCGACGCCCTGGAAGTCGATGATCGGCTTGCCGAACTGCTCGCGCTCGAGGGCGTAGCGGCTCGCGTATTCGAGGCTCGCCTGGCACAGCCCCACGGCGGTGGCGCCGATCGTGATGCGGCCCGAGTCCAGTGCAGTCATCGCCACCGAGAATCCGAAGCCCTCTTCGCGGATGCGGCTGCTGACGGGAACCCGCACGTCTTCGAGGACGACCTCGACGGTGGGTGACGCCCGCATGCCCATCTTCTTCTCTTTCTTGCCGAACGACAGCCCTGGCGCGTCGCCGGGAACGAGGAACGCCGAGACGCCCTTGGGACCGGGCCCACCCGTGCGGGCCATGACGACGTACAGATCGGCGTACCCACCGTGGGTGATCCAGAACTTCGTGCCGTTCAACACGTACGAATCCCCCTCACGACGTGCCGTGGTCTTGAGGCTGCCCGCATCCGAGCCGCTGCCGGGCTCGGACAGCGCGAAGGCCCCGAGGAGCTCGCCCGCGGCCAGGCCGGGGAGCCAGGCCTGCTTCTGTGCATCGGTGCCGAACAGGGAGAGGATGATCTGGGGGAGGCCGGTGACCGCCACGCTCACCGCGTACGAGGCGCTGACCTTCGCGATCTCTTCGAGCACCAGGCAGTACTCGTAGTACCCGAGGCCGAGCCCGCCGTAGGCTTCGGGGGTGGGGATGCCACACAGGCCCATCTCGCCCATCGCACGGATCAGCTCGGGCCGGAAGGTCTCCTCGGCGTCGTCGGCCTCGAGGGTCTCGGTGAGCGTGCCGAGGCAGAACTCCTTCGCCGCCTCTGCGAGTGCCGCCTGTTCTTCGTTCGGACCGATCATGAACGCCTCCAACAACGCGCACTGGAATGGTCGGGCCACGTAACCCCGATGCGAGTTCGGCGGAATCCAGGCGTGCCGGATACACCGCCGCGTCGTGTCGACCTCCTCCCAGCAGACTCCCCGAGCACCGCACGCGGGTCCAGCCCCGTCTGGCCGGCGGTTCTCGATGGTGGCCCCGCTCGTCGTGGCGCTGTGGGGCGTGGTCGGCTGCTCGACCCACCGCAACCACATGGACGTCCGGTCCTCCGGCCAGGTCCCGGGCGACGCCCGCATCAGCGAACCCGTGTTCGTCGAGGACCACACCGACGACGGCAACGGACGAGGTCCCCTCCCCGCTTCCGACGACTCGACCGACCCCCTGGAGAACACGTCGTTTCGGGCCAATACGGTGGTCGGGAACGTCCGCTTCGGGCGGGACGGCTACATCGTCGCCGACACCCCCGACGGCCAGTTCAACGTCTCGAAGTCGCTCACCATCACCAACCGGGACAAGTACCGGACCCAGGTCGCAGACTGGCTCACAGGTGCGTTCGATCAGCCGCTTCGGCCAATCGATGACCTCGACCTGCCGCCGGTGCCCGAGCGACGCGACCAGCGGGGAACGTCGTCACGCGATGGCCGCGACAACATCAGCCTGCCGCGCGGCATCTGGAGCCCGGTTCCGGCCGACGATCCCAGCTGGACCGAACCTCTCGTCGTGCCCTGGGTGGTGGGGTACACCTCCCACAACGCGGGCTGGTTCTTCGGGCAGACCTACGGAACCCCCGCAGGCGCGCGGATCCACGTGTTGCTCGTGGCGTACGACAGCGACGGCAGCGTGCTGGGCTGGACCGACGTGAACGCGAGTCGGATCTCGGAGCGGAACTTCAAGCCCACGGGCCCGGAGCTGCAGGACCTCCTGCTGAAGCTGGAACGGCGGGTCGCGCGAAAGCTGCGCTGACCCGCCGTCCATCTGCCCAGCTGGACACTCAGAGCGTGGGCGTACCCGCCGCCGGCTTCTCGCCGATCTTGACGCCGCGCGCTTCGACCGCGGCACAGCGCTGACCGAAGATCGGCATGCCGAAGAACACGACGCCGCTCGTGGTGGTGTGGGTGCGATGCGCCAGCAGATGCGTGGCTTCGGGCATCTTGTCGAGGGCGTGGTACAGCGACCGGGCCTCTTCGGGCGAACCGCCGCTTCCGAGCAGACCGCCCACGAGCGGGATGCCGGAGATCGGATCGTTCGAGATCCGCGTGCCCGCCTGGTTCGAGAACAGGTGCGCGAAGTCGATCCCGATGATGTAGGTGCCACACTCCTCGTGGTTGGTCTTGCCGAGCACGCGGTAGTCGGCCTTGGCGAACTCCGGCGCGGCTTCGGGGATGGTGTGGGACTTGAACGTGCAGCCGCCCAACAGGGCCAGCGGCAGTAGAGCGAGCAATGCGCGCTTCATGGGGTCTCCTCCAGAGAGATTCGGATGGGGCGAACGCTCCCGTGTTCACGGACCGATGTCAAGCGAGGCCTCGCTGTCGGCGGTCTTCACGGGGGCGAACAGATGCCAGACCGCGTCGAGCGGTACGGCGTCGGGGGTCTGCGGACCCGAGTGCGCCGGATCGACGACCAGGGTCTCGCGGCGCAGGACCTGACAGCGGTCCGGTCGCTGGGTCAGCAGAGGAAGCAGCTCGCGGACCTTCCCGCCCTTGCCCTCGTGCCGACGCATGGTGAGGTCGATGGCCGGGACCTCCTGGGTGTCGCGCATCGCCAGGTGCCGGATCATCGGCTTGATGTCGATCTCGACCGAACGCTTGACCTTGCGACCGCGCTTCTTCCGCGTCTTCAGGCGACGGGTGACCTCGATGGTGTCGCGGGCCATCAGCGCTTCGACGCGCGCGGCGAGCTCGTCGCGGGAGAGCTGCGGGAAGTAGACGGTGTAGACGGCGCCTTCGACCAGTGCCATCAGCGCGGTGCTGCGCATCCCGACCTCCTGGACACCGTGGACGCCGAACCCAGCGGGAAGCACGGAGCGGAGCCGCTCGACCAGCTCGACGGGGTCGCGTCGCTCGGTGAGGGTCAGATCCATGTACTCGCCGATGCTCGCGTGGTTCTGGGGCATCGCCGAGCTGAACGCCACCTTCGGGTGCGGGTGGAATCCGTTCGAGTACGCCAGAGGCACCTGAGCGCGCCGAATCGCACGGATCCAGGCGTTCATCGCTTCGAGGTGCGACAGGAACCGACCGCTCTCGACGCGGCTGATCCGCAACCACAGCCGCTGGACCGGATCCGGCGACACGCGCTCGGGGGCGGGCTTGCGAACCCACTCGCCCTCGGGCTTGCGGCCCTGGATGGACTTGCGCAGCATCGACGCACACAGCGCACGTTCGTGGTCGATCACGCCGCACTTGTGGCACTTGCGATGCCGGCAGTCCTGAGCGTGCTCCAGGCGCTTGGCACGGGCCCAGTCGTCGACGAACCACTGCTTGTCGATCAGCACGTCGATGTGGTCCCACGGCAGGCGCTCGTCGACCGAACGCTCTCGCAGCGCGAACGCGGTGTCGTACTCCAGCTCCTCGACCGCCTCCATCCACAGGTCGAACCGCAGGTGCTCCCGCCACGCGTCGAACCGGCACCCCTTTCGGAACGCCAGCTCCAGCAGGTCGGCCGCACGGCGGTCGGCGCGGGACACCAGCCCTTCGAGGAAGGTCTCCTCGGGGTCGTGGCGGCCGAACTTGATGCCCCGGGCCTGCTCGAGTTCCTTGCTCAGGATGTCCTGGCGCCGCTCGGTCTCGGACAGCGGGATCTGTTCGGCCCACTGGAACGGCGTGAACGGCTTGGGCACGAAGGTGGACACACCCAGGTTGATGCGGGCGCGATTCTGGATCTCCTTGCCCTGTGCGAGGGCGCGATTCGCGAGATCGGCGATCGCCAGGATGTCGTCGTCGCGCTCGGTCGGCAGCCCGATCATGAAGTACATCTTCACGTGCTGCCAGCCGCGCTCGAACGCGCCGTTGCTCATCTGGAGCAGCTCTTCGTCCGGGATCCACTTGTTGATCACGGCCCGCAGACGTGGGCTGGCGGCTTCGGGAGCGACCGTGAGCCCGGTGCGGCGGGTCTCGGCGACCATGTCGGCCAGCTCGACCGAGAAGCTGTCGAGGCGCAGCGAGGGCAACGACACCGACACGTTCTGTGCGCGGGCGGTCTCGACGCTGTTCTCGACCAGCTGGCGGACCCGGCTGTAGTCGCAGGTGGACAGCGAGACGAGGGAGACCTCTTCGTAGCCGGTGGTGTCGAGGGTGCGCTGCAGGAGCGAGTCGACTTCTTCGAGGCTGCGCTCACGGACGGGTCGGGTGACCATCCCGGCCTGACAGAACCGACAGCCCTGGGTGCATCCGCGCAGGACTTCGAGGGAGATGCGGTCGTGCACCTGCTGGGTGTACGGGACGATGTAGTCGACGGGGAACGTGGCTCCGTTCAGATCCTTCGTGATCCGCTTGCGGATCCGGGGCGCCGAGGGGTCGGGCAGGACCTGTCCGTCGGGCAGGGTCTCGAACGGGTAGAGCGCGGGAACGTACACGCCCTCGAGCTCCGAGAGTGCCTGCAGACGGGCCTCTCGCGAGGTGTGGTCGCGGAACACCTGCGCGATCTCGACGATGGCGTCCTCGCCATCGCCGATCACGAAGAAGTCCATGAACGGCGCGATGGGCTCGGGGTTGAAGACCGCGGGCCCCCCGGCGAAGACGAGGGGGTGGGAGTCGTCGCGATCGGCCGTGCGCAGCGGGATCCCGGACAGGTCGAGGATGTTCAGGATGTTGGTGTAGGTGAGCTCGGACTGGAGTGTGATGCCCAGGCCATCCAGCTCGCCCAGCGGGGTCTTCGACTCCAGCGCGAACAGCGGAAGCCCCGCGTCGCGCAGCTCCTTCTCCATGTCGATGGCCGGAGCGTACGCCCGCTCGCACCACGCCCAGTCGAGCTGGTTCACCACCGCGTACAGGATGTGTACGCCGAGGTTTCCGAGGCCCAGGTCGTACAGATCCGGGAAAGCGAGGGCCATCCGGACCTCGACCTCCTGGGGGTCTTTGTGCACGCTGTTGACCTCGTTGCCGAGGTAGCGCGAGGGCTTGTCGACGCGACCGAGAATCTCGGTCAGTTCGGTCTCGATGGTGGTCACGGTGTGCTCCTGAAGGCTCGGCCTTAACGCGCGGTGATACGGGACCACCATGCAGACCTCCATCTCCGCTCGTTCCCTCGTCATCGCCCTCGTGCCACTCGGCATCGCGTCGTCCGCGTGCTCCCCCAACACATCGGCTCCATCCGAGGCGTTCAATCGCGGGTCGTCCGGCCAGGATGCCCGCAGCCAGGCGCCCGATGGCTTCTGGGACCACTGGGGAGACGGCCAGGCCGAGCTGAACGGCTACCGGCTCGTCCAGCCCCGCTACGGCGAGACCCGGCGCGGGGAGGCCGTCCTGGTGTTCGTCACCGAGGAGTTCACGGCGAAGACCCGCGTGAAGTCCGACGGGGGGCACGGCGACGAGTTCCCGGTCCTGAAGCTCAACGAGACCCGCGACTTCCAGACCGGCGTGTACGACTACCAGACCATGAACAGCGCGTTCGTGCGTCTGGACGGGAAGGATGCGCTCGGAGTGCCCACCAAGGTCGCGTTCAGCGCCCAGGAGTGGTGCGGCCACGTCTACGACCACCTGATCACGTTCGGGGATCACTACGAGCGCGAGGTCCACAGCTACTTCGACGGCGAAGCCGATCGCGAGCTCGAAGAGAAGATCCCGGCGGATGCTGTGTTCCTGGACGCTCTGCCGATCTACGCGCGGGGGCTCGCCGGCACGCTGGTCGAGGACTCGAAGCCCATCGACGTCCAGCTTCATCCGCGGCTGATCGACCTGCGGTTCCAGCATCGACAGGCACGGTGGATCGCCGGCACGGTGTCGGTCGCAGACGGAGGGACGGTCGACACCCCTGCGGGCTCGTTCGACGTGCGCACCGTCACCGTGCAGGCGGGGAGCGACCAGTGGACCTACGACGTCGCGAACGACGCCCCGCACACCCTCGTGCACTGGACCGGCCCCGACGGTGAAGAGGCCTGGCTGACCGGCACGCTCCGGTCGCCGTACTGGAACCGCCACGGCGAGGGACAGGAGGCCCTGCGGCAGGAGCTGGGTCTCGGCGAGCCGTCCTGGCTCCGACTGCACGACGGGGCCGGCGGGGCCGACGCCTCCACCGACCCCACTGAAGACTAGCGATGTCCGCTCGAGGCATCGGAGACGCCTACGCCTTCCAGCGTCTCCTCTGGCTGTTGGTGGGCACGGTCATCGTCCCCACGGTGCTGCTGACGCTGTACGGCGTGATGGCGATCCGCAACCAGCAGGCCGCGATCGAGGAGCAGGTCCGCAGTGCCCAGGAGGAGCGTCTGCGCTTCGCTGCCGGGCTCGTCTTCGAAGAGGTGGACGGCCTGGACGACGCGGTCCGAACCGCGGTGGCGAGCTGTGCCCTGCCCTGTTCGCCCCGGCCACTCGGGGTCTCCGACGCCTGGGGCTGGGATGGGCCCGTCCCCACAGCGCTGTCGGGCGATGCCCCTCCGGAACCGCCGTCCCAGTCGGGCCCGACGGTGTGGGTCTCGTCGTCGCGCGGCATGGTCGGCTGGTTCGCTCTGCAGGGTGCGAGCGGGGCCTGGGTGCTGGACCCACCGGCCATCGAAGCCCTGTCCGAGCGCGTCGCCAGCCGAGCCGAGTCCCGATTCCCGGACGTCCGGTTCACGCTTCGCCGAACGCCAGCTGGCCCGGCGACCCCGGTCGAGGAGGTCATGGCGCGCTGGGAACGGGAGCCCTGGACCGCCGAGCTCCCTCTCGAACGCCCGCTCGCAGGGTGGGAGCTCCAGCTGTCGTACCTCGACGACGACCCGGTGCGCGCCTTGCTCGGGCCGACCCGCTGGCTGTTTCCCCTCGGGCTGGTCGCGCTGGTGGCGACGGTCATGGCCGGCACGGTCATCACCCTCAACTCCGCCGCACGCGAGATCCGGCTGTCCAGGCTGCAGACCGACTTCGTCAGCAACGTGTCGCACGAGCTCCGCACTCCCCTCACCTCCATCCGGATGTTCGTCGAGACCCTTCAGTCCGGGCGCCTGCAGGATCCGGAGCGCGTCGACGAATGCCTCGATCTTCTCGGCCAGGAGACCGACCGGCTCTCGCGGATGATCGAGCGGGTGCTGTCGTGGGCGCGGATGGAGGCCGGGCGCCGGACCTACGATGTCGCGCCGGTCACGGTGGATGCGCTGGTGACCGACGCCCTCGCCGCACTCCGCTCACAGACGCTGATGGAGCCCACCGAAGACATCGACGTCGAGATCCCCGACGGCATCGCTTCGGTGGTGGTCGACCGCGACGCGATCGTCGAAGCCATCGTGAACCTCCTCCAGAATGCCGTGAAGTACACGGCCCCACCGCGGCAGATCCGCGTGAGCGCTCGGGTGGACGGGGCGCTCGTGGGGATCAGCGTGTCGGACAACGGCCCCGGCATCCCCCCCGCCGAGCGAAAGCGGGTGTTCGAGAAGTTCTACCAGTCCGACGCCCGCCTCTCGTCGCCCACCGGCGCCAATCGCGGGAGCGGCCTGGGGCTGTCGATCGTCCGGGCGGTGGTGCGCGGACACGGTGGTCGCGTCGAGCTCGATTCCGAGATCGATCGCGGGAGCACGTTCACCCTCTGGCTTCCGGCAGCGGGGTGAGTCGACAGGTGTTGGAATCCGGGCCACTGTGGCGGTTCGCGACAGGATCAGGTACCCGACGCATCCACACCGGAGGCTCAGTGCCCACGTCCCCTCTCCCCACTCCTCTCCGCATTCGCTCCACGCTTCGGCTCGCCGTTCCGTTCCTGGTCGTCGGCCTCCTGTCCCTCGTCGGATGTGGCGCCAGCCAGACCGAGGTCGACCAGCTCAAGCGCCGGGTGGCGACGCTCGAGAAGCGCGTCCGGGTGCTCGAAGGTGGGGGCGGGCGCGTGACGGCACCCAAAGGCAAGTCCAAGCGCAAGCGTCGTCGTCGCCGCAATCGCCGCCGGCCGCAGCCCACTCCCGACGGCAGCGTCGTGGTCACGGGGGATGCGGTGAAGGTCGTGCTCGAGGCCGATGGCAAGCGTCATCCAGTCCCGGGGACGGTGCCCGAGATGGCCTACAGCATCCTGGCCTCGTTCGAAGAGGGCCAACCCCTGGTCAAGGTGGGCTCGATGAAGGTGGCGGGCGACAAGACGACCACGCTGAAGTGCGTAGCCGCCCAGTCCATCTGTGAGCCGTCCGCGGTCGAGTGAGACCGACTCGGGGCCTCACAGCGACTCACGGGGCTTCCCACCCGGTCTTTCCGCGCACCAACCGGTAGGAGACCTCGGCGTCGGTGCTGGTGGACTTCGACGTCAGCACGTGGAAGTCGAGCGTGGCGTCCCGACCGTCGAGCTCCAGCGTCCAGAACCCGGACACCTCGGCAGGCGCAGCGGCAGCCGGATCCTCGAACGTGTCGGCTTCGGGGGTCGGAAACGCACCCAGCTCCTGCAGGGCGCCCACGTAGGCCGGCTCGAGCGTCTTGCGGGGCGTGAGCCCTCCTCCTCCTGCTCTGCGGAATGGAGTGGTCGGGCCGCCCGAGCTGCCCGCGACCAGGTGCAGCTCGCCGAATCGCCCACCTGGCGCGAGCACTTCGTTGGTTCCGGTGCCCCCGCTGACGATGAGCGCGAAGGAGAGCGGGTCGGCACCGTCCTGGACGGCGTCGAGCAGGCGCGCGGCACCGCCGGCGGTCCCGTGTTCGGTGGAGAGGGTGTGGACGGGCCTGTCTGCGAGCACGATCAGCCGATCGTAGCCCTCCCGATCGAGGGCCTTCGGGAGCCAGTAGCCCTGCTCCTGCCACTGCTTGTCGGGCTGGGGCCAGGTGGTCGCGTACAGGATGCGCCAGCGAGTGCCCTTCGTGGTTCGGTCGACCGTTCCCCACGGCACGGCACGCGGCAGCGCATCCACCCCGATGCCGTCGAACCGCTTCAGCCATCGCCTCGACGGCGCCGCATCCGACGTCGCCATCACGGCCTGACCCTCGGGGAGGCCCCAGCTCACGGGGTCTTCGCGGGCAGACATCCCGGTCAGGACGACGATGTCGGGCCGGGTCCCCATCACCTCCCGTACGATCTCGGCCCTCAGGGTCTCGGCGGCGGGCAGGTCTCCGACGAAGGCCAGCCGGACGGCGGAATCCCCCGCATCGGCGTCCGTGGCCCAGGTGAGAGGATCGGGTCGGGCCGCACTGGCGACACTGCTGGCGAGCAGCCCGAGCACAAGAGTACAGGGAAGCGGAGACACGACCATGGCATACCGCATTCTCATCGTCGAAGACGACCCCGCCATCATGCGCGGGCTCGAGCTGAACCTGCAGCTCGAAGGATTCGACACGTTGACCGCAGCGGACGGGCGAGAAGCCATCGAGCTGCTGGGCGAGCGCCTCGACCTCGTCGTGCTCGACGTGATGCTGCCCCACCTGAACGGGTTCGAGATCGTCGAGAAGCTACGCCGACGCAAAGACGACGTGCCGGTCATCCTCCTGTCTGCCAAGACCGACGAGGAAGCGATCGTCCGGGGGCTGGATCTGGGCGCGGACGACTACGTGACGAAGCCCTTCCGTGTCGCCGAGCTGCTCGCGCGCGTGAAGGCCCATCTGCGTCGCCGTCCAGCCAGCACCGTGGCCCGCTTCTCGGACGTCATCGTGGACTTCGACGAGCGGACAGCCCGTCGTGGAGACGAGCCCGTCGAGCTCACCTCCCGCGAGTTCGACCTGCTCGAGTTCATGTGGGAACGTGAAGGGCGCGCCCTCACCCGCGACGCGATCCTCGCGGCGGTGTGGGGCCACGGCTACTTCGGCACCGATCGCACGGTCGACAACTTCATCAACCGCCTGCGCCAGAAGCTCGATCAGACGGGCGATCCGCAGCACTTCATCACGGTGCGCGGCGTGGGCTACCGCTTCGTGGCCAACGGCGCTTCGTAGGTGCGGTAGGTCTTGTAGATCCGGGCTCCGAGCTTCTCGAGTGCGCCCCGCATCCGGTGGTTGGTCTCGAGGATGAGCGAGGCCTCGGCCCCCTTGATGTCCATCGTCATCCCGTTCTCCCAGGTCTTCAGGTAGAGCGGCGCTCCGATGGGCATGCGCTGGTACTCGCGCTTCACGCCCAGGATGAAGATGCGCAGCGCGTCGATGCGTCGGCGCTCGCGCAGGAAGTGGAACCAGCCGAACGGGAATAGATGCCCGTTCATCTTCTTGGCGACCTGGTTGTAGTCCAGCAGGGTGATGGACACCGCGGCTGCATCGCCGTCGACGTACGCCATGAAGCACAGACGGGGATCGAGGATCTGCTTGAGGCCGTCCGCCAGGAAGTCGATCTCGGCATCGGTCATGTGAATGTGACCCCAGTTGTCGGTCCAGGCGTCGTTGTAGATCTCCTTGACCAGCGCGACCTCTTCGTCCCACTTCGACAGGTCGAGGTTGCGGATCTCGATGTTGGGGTTGCGGTCCATGAACCGCTTGCCGATGCGCTCGATGGTGGGCGGGACGGGGCCCTTGTCCATCCAGTACGCATACCAGTCCATCGCTTTCTCGAGCCCCAGCACCTCTTCGTAGATGCGCTGGTAGTAGGGCAGGTTGTGGGGATTCGAGATCGCGGGCGGGGTGTCGAACCCGTCGATCAGCAGTCCGAACTCGTGGTTGCTGTTGAAGTTGAAGGGCCCACGGGCGGTGTGCATGCCCTGCTTCGCGAGCCAGTCGGTCGCGGCCTTGAACAGCGCGCGCGCGGCCTCCTCGTCGTCCTCGAACTCGAAGAAGCCGAACATCCCGATGCCCGGCTCGGTCTTCTGCAGCTCGTGATCGACCGTGGCCGCGATGGTGCCCACGGGTCGCCCGTCGCGGTAGGCCATGAACAGGCGGACGTCCGCGACCTGGAAGTAGGGGTTCTTGCGGGGGTTGAGGAAGTCCTTCCGCTCGAACACCAGAGGCGGGACCCACTCGTCACAGTCGGCGTAGATGGGCCACCACGACTTCACGAACGCCGCGGCGTCGGTCGGGAGCTGGACGGGCCGGATCTGTAGGGTCAAGAGTGCTCCATCATTCCACGGTCACGGACTTGGCGAGGTTGCGGGGCTTGTCGATGTCGCGACCGAGTCGCAGTGCGACCTCGTACGACAGGAGCTGCAGCGGGATCACGGTGAGGAGCGGGCTCACGAACTCGGGGGTCTCGGGCACCGGGATGGCGATGTCGGCCATGTCTGCGAGCTCGTCGTCGCCGGCGGTGTGGATGAGGATGACGTGGGCTCCCCGAGCCTGGACCTCTCGGAGGTTGCTGATGGCCTTGTCCCGCTGGGAACCACGGGGAGCCACGAAGATCACGGGGGTGCCCTGTTCGAGCATGGCGATGGGGCCGTGCTTCATCTCGCCCGCGGGGTAGCCCTCACACGCGATGTAGGCGATCTCCTTGAGCTTCAGCGCACCTTCGAGGGCCACGGGGTAGCTGTAGCCGCGCCCCAGGAACTGGACGTAGCGGGCCTTGGCGACGCAATCGGCAGCCGCTGCGATCGGACCGGGATCCCCGAGGTATTCGCGGACCTTGTCCGGCACGGCGACCAGGGCGCGGGCCACCTGCTGCCCCTGCTCGAGCGACAGGTTCCGGGTGCGCGCGAGCATGAGCGTGAACACGAGCAGGGCGGTGACCTGGGACGTGAACGCCTTGGTCGATGCGACCGCGATCTCGGGCCCGCTGTAGACGTACGTGCCCTTTCCACAGGTGCGCGCGATGGTGCTGCCGACGACGTTCACCACACCGTGGACATCGCCGCCCTTGAGCATGATCTCCTGCACGGCCCCGAGGGTGTCTGCGGTCTCGCCGGACTGGGAGATCGCGAAGAAGCAGGCGTCCGGCGGCACGATGGGATGACGATGACGGAACTCGCTGGCGATCTCGGCCCGGGCCGGGACCCGCGCCAGATCCTCGATGGCCAGCGCTGCAGTGAGGCCTGCGTGGTAGCTGGTGCCGCAGCCCACGGCGATGACCCGCGCGACGCCACGTAGATCGCGCGGCGACATCTCGAGCCCGCCGAGCTTGGCGTTGCCCTCCTCGACCTGGATGCGCCCCCGGAGTGCCCGCGTGATGCTCTCGGACTGCTCGTGGATCTCCTTGAGCATGAAGTGCGGGAAGCCCTCGCGCTCGGCCAGCTCGTACTCGCCGGACAGCTCTTCGACCTTCGCTCCGACCTCGGTCCCGTCGAGGTGGGTGATCTCGGCGCCGTCGTTGGAGATCAGCGCGACCTCGCGATCGCGGAGGTAGATCACCCGTCGGGTGTGGGCGACGATCGCCTGGGGATCGCTGGCGAGGATCGTCTCGTCGTCTCCGAGGCCGATCACCAGCGGCGAGCCGTTGCGGGCGGCCACGATGAGGTTCGGATGGTCGGCGAACACGACCGCCAGGCCGTACGTTCCGCGGACGTGCTTGATCGCTTCGACCACCGCGACCTGTGGATCGCCCGTGTAGTGCTTGCGGATCAGGTGCGCGAAGATCTCGGTGTCGGTCTCGCTCCGAAAGCTCACCCCGTCGGCTTCGAGCATCGACTTGAGCGCGTTCATGTTCTCGATGATGCCGTTGTGGACGACCGCGATGCGCTCTTCGCGATCGAGGTGCGGATGGGCGTTCTCGGTGGTGATGCCGCCATGGGTGGCCCAGCGCGTGTGGGCGATGCCGATGCAGCCCGGGGGCCCACCGTCGACCTTGCGGGCCAGGTTGTCGACGCGCCCGACGTCCTTTCGGAGCCACAGCTGGCCTTCGTGCACCAGCGCGACACCCGCGCTGTCGTATCCGCGGTACTCCATGCGACGCAGACCGTCGACCAGGCGGGAGAGGGCCGGCTCGTCACCGATGTAGGCAATGATTCCGCACATTGAATCCATCCTCGATTGCAGGGGTTGCGGAACGCCGCGAAGAGTGGGTCAGCGACCCGCGAGGAATCGCACCTCGGTCTCGTACTCGGACCTCCCGAGGTAACCGACGTGCTTGTACCGGGCGACGCCCGAGGCATCGACGATCCAGGTGGTCGGAAACGCGGAGACCCCGAGGCGCTTGCCCAGCCGGGGATCCCACTTGGTGGTCCCCCACTGCTCCCGGCGCGCTCGCATTTCGGCGAGTGCACTGGATTCGGAGTCCATACTGATACCGAACAGGACGACGTTCACGTTGTTCTGCGAACGCAAGTCCCGTGCCATCTGCGTGAGCTCGTCCAGCAGTCGAAGCGAGCTCGGACTGTCCGTGCGGAAGAACGCCATGATCTCGATGCGGCCCTGCTGATGTCGGATCGTGCCCTCGTCGTCGGTGATCGACCACGACGGGAACGGCCTCATCAGCCGGGGCGTGCTGCTCCCGGAGCCGCTCGACGGGGCCCGGAACGCGATGACGCGGCCGCGCTGGACCGAGCCGGACGGCGCGTCGAGCTCGGGGTTGCCGACCATCCACCCGCTCACCAGCGCGGACGCCGCCGCAGCTCCGGCCTCGGAAGAGCCCCGCCAGTCGGGCGGACTCACGACCGTCTCCCCATCGGGGCCCACGGCACCGAGCGCGTTGGCCATCGACCGTGCGAAGAACGCGGCTTCGCGGTGCTTCAGGGCATCGTGCAGCTCGGCCGCCAGGACCCACCAGTCCGCCGGCGCGTCGAACGGCAGCAACAGCAATGCGACACTGATGTCGGTCAGCGCGGCCTCGGTGTCGCCTGCTTCGCGGTGCGCGAGTGCACGCAATGCCAGCGCGCTCGACAGCTCGGGCAGCCACGCCATTCGCGCCGTGAGCCGGGCCTTCCGGTGTGCGGGCAGACACAGCACCGCCACCGCGTCGTCGGTCGCCTTCATGACGGCTGCGAAGTCGTTGGCCTCGAGCGCTTCGCGGGCTTCGATCAGCGCGACCTCGGCCGCGCCCTTGGTTCGCGTCTCCCGGGCCGCTTTGACCTCCTCGAGGCCGTACCGCCCCTTCTCCATCGCCTCTTCGAGGGCGGCGGTCTCCATCGGCTCCAGGGCCAGCTGGTTGGCGAGCATCAGGTCGACCGCGGCTTCGGTGGCCCGGTTGTTCGCGAGCGCCACCCGACCCCGCAAGGCCAGGCTGTGCGCCACACCCGAGCGGCGGGCAAGGCGCTCCGCCACCGCGACGTCCGTGGGCCAGGGCGTGATCGACAGCCGCATCGCTTCGCCCGAGACCCGCTCGGCGGCCGCCAGGTCGTTCGCAGCCAGCAGCGCCTGGCCGTGCGCGATGGCCATCGACGCCGAGTCCAGTTCGGACCGTGCCGTCGCGAGCTTCTCGGCAGCCTCTTCGTGGCGGGCGGCGTTGTCGAGCATCGCCGCGAGGCGGAGCGCCACGGCCTCGCGCTCGTTCGGCACGATGTCCGGGAACGTGATCTCGCCTTCGGCGCGCATCATCTCGCGGGCTTCCTGCTGGGTCTCGGCGCGCGTCCAGGGGTAGCGCTCGAGGGGCCGGGGGTCGCCCGCGGCCGCGATGGCATCGGCCGACTGCGCCGCCAGTTCGCTCGCGGACGTGGCCACGAACACCTCGTGCCACCGGTAGAGCACCGCCAGATCGTCGGTCTTCTTCAGGGCCTTCTTTCCCGCACCCACGAGCTTCTTGCGGATCTTCCCGAGGGAGGAGCGGGCAGGCAGACCGTCCGCGAACAGCGGGATCAGGACCTCCGGGTGGTCGGGGTCGTTCGACAGGTGGCTCGCGCCTTTCGACGCTGCCTCGTCGGGGTCTGCTTCGACCAGATCCTCGAACATCGCGCGCTGAAGTTGCGGTACGGGCTGACCGTCGAAGCGCCCCTGCCGCAGGTCCTCGAGCTCCGGAAGCGCTTCTTCGGCGGCGTCTTCCTCGATTCGCTCGGTCTGCAGGTCGTGCCACACCCCGGCAACCGCGGCCGCGCGGACGTCTGGACCGCGAAGCTGAGCCTCGGCGCGGCAAGCGGAACCGATTCCGGCGGCATCACACGCAGACAGCCAGGTGAGCCAGGCCCCCAGCGACTCGGGGGTGTCGTCGAGGGCGTCCCGAGCGTGTTCCAGCGCGACGTCCGGACGCCCGTGCGCCAGCGCACGCTCGGAGCGGGCGAGATCGACGGGCGCAGCCCAGGCGGCAGCCAGGAGCGTCAACAGCATCGGAATCCTCCAGTCATCGTTCGTCGGACGCGACCAGACGCCGGACCGCAGAGAGCGAGTCCTCGGAATAGCCGACGCGGATGTCGCGCACTACCCCCGCGCCGTCCACGAGCCACAGCGCAGGCAACGCTCTGGGTGCGAGGCGCTGCCCCAGACCCGGGGCCCGGATGGACCCCATCACCTCGAATCCGAAGCGGCGTACGGACTGCGCGTAGACCGCCTCGCGTTCGTCGACCGAGACCGCGACCGCCTCGATCGACTGGCCTTCTGCCTGGAGCTCTGCCACCAGCGAATCGAGGGCCGGCAGTTCCTTGCGACACGGCCCGCACCACGAGGCCCATGCCGCGACCACGAGGGGCGTTCCGGGGTCGTTCGGGAGCGCGCTCCACACATCGTCCGGCAGCGGAGCGTCAACCGCAATCACCCCGCGTGGACCGGGGCCTTCACTGCCCGAGGATGCCAGGAACGCCGTCCGCACGGCTCGAATCCGGGGTGCAGACGCGTCAGCCGGCCGATCGGTGGCTCGACTGTGCCAGTCGGCGATGCTGGCGAGCTCGGGGTGACGGGGCTCCAGCCAGTCCCGAACCGCGGACCACGAGACGGGGTCGTCGTCGAGCAACGCCTTCGCCAACGCACGAGCAGGTGCGGGAACCGCATCCTCCGAACGATCCCCGGCCGGCGCCGCAGACGTCACGTCGGCCACCAACGCCTCCATCCGCTCGGACGGAACCAGGTCCCGTGCCAGCCTGGCCGCAGGGCCCCCGTCCTCGCCGATGGCATCCGCCGCTCTCGCCCAGGCTGCGAGCGCTTCGCCGAGCTCGGACTTCCAGCGGGATGCATCCAGGCGCAGAGCGTCGTCCCACACGGGCCCGGCCGCGAGATGGATGGCCTCTTCGGCGATCGGCCGCGCCTGGTCGGCCCGCCCCGCCCGCACGAGCATCTCGGCGTGTTCGGCTGCTGCGGAGCTGCTGTCGTCGGACGCCCGGGTCTCAGCCCAGACATCCAGCGCTTCGTCGGTGCGGCCGAGCTCGGCCAGTCGCCGCGTGAGCATCGACGCGACCGCCAGCCGGTCCGGGGCGGTGGGACCCCGCGTATGGGGCTCGGTGGTGCGCGCGATCAGGGTCGCGAGCGTGTCGTGCATGGCGTCGGTGTAGGGCTTGTGGGTCGCGGGACGGGGATAGCCGCGACGGACGAGGTCCCTGGCGATCGACTCGGCCAGGGCGTCTTCTCCGGCACTCATGGCGAACCGCAGACGTCGGAACTGCAGGGCATCTGCTGCGGGCCCCTGCCCCGGATCCTGCCGGCGGACGTGGCGGAGCGCGCGCTTCTGTGCCCGTCGGGCCCGCCGGCCCTCCGGACGCCCGATGAACAGCTCGGACAGCACCTCGGGGTGACCCGGCAACACCCGCATCGCCCCTGCGGCGTGGTTCCGCAGGGCCACGTCGTCCCCGGTCTTCCGCGCCACGCGCAACTTCAGTCGCCACCCCTGGACGTGGGCATCGAGCCCGCCGATCGAGGAGACATCCGGGAGCTCCCCGGTCCGATACCGGGTCCAGCCGGTCCCGATCGCCGCAAGCGAGCCGGAGACGCCATCGTGGCCGACCACCCGGGGTTGTCGCGCAGCGTGGTGCCATCGCCACACGAAGCCCTGCCAGCCGTCCGCATCGCCGTACTCCAGGTCGCACAGGGGCATCCGTCCGGCGTGCTCGCACGCGCGCAGGTAGAGCTGCAACGCGAACCAGTCCCCCTCGTCCGTCGAATCCAGCACGGGCTCGAGGTGTCGCATCGCCTGGCTCGGACGCGCCTCCAGGATGTCGACCTTGGCCCGCTCGACCGCGAGCGCGACTTCGGGGTCTTCACCGCCCGGAGAATGGCCTGGAGAAGCAGCCGGAGCAGCAAGTGCGACGCTGATCAGCCCGGTCCACATGGGGCTTCCTCAGCGCCCGCGAGCAGCGAGGGCCTCCAGGACGGGCGCGGGGACGTAGCGAGACACGTCTCCGCCGTTGCCGAAGATCTCCTTCACAAGCGAGCTGCTCACGAACAGGTGTTGGGGGTCGGACAGCAGAAACAGGGTCTCGATGCCGGACAGGTCGCGGTTGGCGAGGCCGTATCGGAACTCCGGATCGAAGTCCTCGGCGCTGCGCAGCCCCCGCAGGATGACCTGTGCCCGATGCTGCGCGCAGAAGTCGACCAGCAGGCCGGAGAAGCCGTGCACCTCGACGTTGTCGACGCCGATGGCGGCCACGGACCGCTCGATGAGCGAACGACGCTCGCCGCTGCCGAACCAGTAGCGCTTGGCGGGATTCTCGCCGATCGCGACCACAAGCGTGTCGAACAACGCGGCTCCGCGCTGGATGACGTCGAGATGGCCCTGGGTCAACGGGTCGAACGACCCCGCGTAGACCGCTCTGCTCATGCGTACTCAGTCCTCGGTTGGCTCTGCACGCGCGGGGACCGAGAACCCATCGTCGAACCGGACCGTGGGCGGCAGTGCATCGCTGGGTTCGGCCGCGGCCTCGGGTTCTTCGCCGCGGAAGCGTTCCCACATGGCCGGGAGCGCTTCGAGCTCGGCTGCGACGTGCGGATGGGTGTAGGCCCAGCGATTGGCGGTGTCCCACCACATGCCGAAGAGGAGCAGCGCGCCCGTGGCCACGAGCATCCGGACGTCGGCGGTGGGGAATCGCTCGCGAAGCAGCCGGGACCGGCGCACGACCGTGAACTCGACCTCGACCTCGCCGAGATCGAGGGTGAGCTGGCCGCCGGCCTTGATGAGCACCGGGCCCACCCGCGCGCCTTCCTGGCCTGGGGTGAGGACGGGCTCGATCTCGATGACCGGACCGGGAAAGGATGCCGACGAGTCATCCGCGTCGCCCACCACCCTCGGCCGGTCGAGCGGGACGACACACGTGTCGACGACGACCTGGTTGAGGCGGGTGGTGACGGCGAGCTGCAGCACCTTCACTCCTGAAGCGGGGAGTCATCCCCGTAGTACTGCAGGAGTATATCCCGGAAACGACGGGTCTCGCGAAGCTTCGCGAAGCTGGGGTCGAGCCGGATGTCCTGTCGGAACTCGATGTGGTGCAGCGTGTCGAGCTCGGCCATGCCCTCCAGGCTCCGCTCCAGGTAGACGTAGGCCTGCTCGTCGTCGCCCATCTCGGCGTAGATCTTCGCGCGGTGCAGGTCGGCGTAGGGGTCGTCGGGATCGAGCGATTCGAGTTGCTCCATGACCGCGAGGGCTTCGTCGTAGCGGCCCTGGTGGGCGAGGTTCACGCCGAGGTTGTTCATCGCCGTGACGTCGAGGGGCTCGAGCGACAGCGCCACCCGGTACAGCGACTCCTCTTTGGTGTAGTCGCCGCGCCGCTTGTAGATGAGCGCCTTGTTGTTGTAGCCCGCGGCCTCGTCGGGGAGGATCTCGATGTAGCGGTCGTAGGTGCCTTCTGCCGCGTCGTAGTCCTCGTTGAGGTACTGGTAGTAGGACAGCAGCGACAGCGCGACGGGGTCGTTCGGGTCGATGCGAAGACGCCGCTCTGCGAGATCGATGGTGGTGTCGATCTCGAGCTGGTCGATCTGGCGGTCCTTCTCGTCGTACCAGTCCTGAACGCCCCAGCCCTCCTGTTCTTCGGCCGGCTCGATCACCTCGTCCATCGCCTCGGTGGCCTCCTCGTCCTCGGCGTCCCCTTCGCCGTCGGACACCCCATCGGCTTCGGTGACCTCGATTGGAGTGCCGACGTCTTCCGGGGCGTTGAGCGCGAGCTCGTCGGGCGACCCGGCGACATCGAGCTCGGGCTGAGGCTCCTCTTCGGTGCGCGGCGCACGGATGCTGTCCGGAGCGACTTCCTCGGCGCCGCCCATCTTGGTGACCGGCCCTTCGTTGCCGGCCGGGATGTAGATGTCGCGCTTCTCCTGGACCCCTTCGTCGGGCCGCTCCTCGCGCTTGATGTAGCCGTCTTCCTCGCCGGCGTAGTCCTTCTTCAACAGCCGCGCGAGGTACTCCGCGGTGAAGTCCACACCCTCGCCGCCCCCCTCCCGACCGTCGACGCACTGCAGCGCGACCGCGAGGTCCGGCGTGACCGCGAAGATCGGGCAGATGCGCTGGCTGACCATGTCGTACCAGCTGGTGAAGATGGTGAACAGCAGCACCGTGACCATCCACCCGGTCGACAGCTTCCAGGGGAAGCGCTCGGTGCGCCGGAGGGTGAACTGGGGAGTGAGCTCGAGGTCGAGCCGGACGTCCCCGAACTCCATCTCGAGCGTCTCGTCGCGCTCCAGGATGTACTGCTGGCCGTGGGGGTCGGTGACCCGGGCCGTGGACTCCCCCACCCACTCCACCTGGGCGATCCAGTCCACGCCGCCGGGGAGCGGAAGCGCGAGCGGGGGGCTGCTGCCCACCTGGGTGACCTCACCACGCGCCCCCGGCGAGAACCGGTGGGACGCCACCTCGCCGTGGAAGTGGGCAGTTGCGATGAGCGCGTGAGTGGACATCTTCTCCGAGCAATGTAGCTGCGTGTTGCCGAGCGCAAACGTCGCTAGACCGGTTTTGACGCCTGGAGCAGCGGCAGGGTTCCACGCAGCTGTTCCGCCGCGGCGGCCAGGGCGGCGGGATCCCTGGATTCCAGGGTGATGATGACGTTGTACGGCCCTTCGGAGTAGCGCGGATAGCTGCCGATCTCGACCGACGGGAAGGCGCGGGCGGCTTCTGCGAGGTCCTCGGCGATCTCGGATTCCCAGGCCGTGACGTACAACCGGTCCGTCTGGACGGCCTCTCCCGCGAACTCCGACGCGAGGGACTCGAACTTCTGCTGCATCAGGCGCGGCACGCCGGGGAAGATCCAGACGTTCTCGCACCGCAGGACGGGGTACGAGCTGGCGGGCGAGTCCACCATCACCGTGCCCTCGGGGATTCTCGCCATCCGGAGGGTCATCTCGTTGATGCCGATCTCGTAGCGCTCCATGAGTGCGACCAGGCGATCGGCCGTGACCAGGGGGCGATCGAACGCCCGCGCGATGCCCTCGAGCGTGACGTCGTCGTGTGTGGGCCCCACCCCACCCGTGGTGAACACGTGATCGGCGAGCTCCGAGCAGGCGCGGACTTCGTGAGCGATGACGTCCAGCTCGTCGGGGATCGTGACCAGCCGCACCAGATCCGTGCCGAGATCGCGCAGGCGCCGGATGAAGTACGGACCGTTCTCGTCGGCGAACTTCCCGCTGAGGATCTCGTTCCCGATGATGATGGCAGCGGCCGTCGGCATGCCCCTTCCTTACGCGCCTTCACCGTCCGCGGCCAAGAACGAGAGCTGACTCGACCGATCCGGGGTGCGATCGGACTCCCGGGCGAGCGCCAGGATCTTCCTCGCCAGGGTCGACAGCCCCTTGGAGTCGGGGCGAGCGAACCGGGCGTCCGACCACCCCTCCTCGCCCGCTGGCGACCGGCGATCGCCCTGGATGGGTTCCACGGCGAACACCTCGGCCGTGAGCTTGCGGTGCGAGAACACGTGGATCACCTCGCCCAGAGAGCGGGTCGGACGAACCGGCAGCCCCGCCCGGACGAAGGCGTCGATCAGCGCGATCTCGGGGTCGTCCGACGCTTCGCTCGCGAGATCCAGGACCAGTGGCGGCGTCCACAGCCCACCGAGCAACCCTTTTCCGGCGCGCTTCACCAGGAACACGCCGTCTGGACTGGAGAGGACCCCCGCGACGCCTCGGATGGGACGGGGCTTCTTGCGGGGCTTCGGGCGAGGCAGCTCGTCGACACGCCCGGCGTGCAGGGCTCCACAGGAGTCGGACAGCGGACAGGCCGTGCAGGACACGCGTTTTGGTGTGCACACCCGCGCGCCCAGCTCCATCAGCGCCTGGTTGAGGTCGCCGGGATGGGCTTCGGGCGGCGCCTCTGCGTGCACGGCCCTCCCGAGCTCGGTCAGCCGCCACTTGCCCGGCGTGCCGCTGGGGATCTCCTCGACCAGGAACACGCGCGAGAGGACCCGCTGGAGGTTGCCGTCGATGGCAGGCACGCGCTGGCCGAACGCGATGCTGGCGATCGCCCCCGCGGTGTACGGCCCGATCCCGGGGAGCTCCCGGAGCTCGTCGGCCGTACCCGGGATCCCACCGCGCTCGACGGCGGCCACGGCGCATCGGTGGAGGTTGCGAGCCCGGGTGTAGTAGCCGAGCCCCGCCCACGCCTCGACCAGCGCGTCCTCTCCGGCTGCGGCGAGGGCCTCGATCGTCGGCCAGCGCTCCACGAAGCGCTCGAAGTACGGCAGGGCGGTCTCGACCCGGGTCTGTTGGCACAGGAACTCGGACAGCAGCACGCGGTAGGGCGTCGGATCGCGTCGCCAGGGAAGATCCCGCGCGCGTTCCCGGTACCAGCGCAGCAGCGCCTCGACCTCCACCCGAGGGGTCATGGCAGACATGCGGGCCTCACTCCAGGAAGAGGCTGGCCACCCACATCGCGCCGCCGAGCAACGCCAGCAGGGCTCCGCAGACGATGCCCACACCCGAGAGCGTGCCCATCGTGGGGGTCCACTCGGGCGAGAAGAACTGGATCGGGACGAGCGACAGTCCGACACCCGCGAAGAACACCATCAGGATCCCGATGCAGCCGCAGCCGCAGCCGCCTCCGCCCACGAAGTTCTTCAGCGGTGAGGGCGGTGTTTCGTAGCCGTCCACGTACAGACCTCCGCCCGAGGTGTAACCGAGACATCCGGGCGGCGATGGATTACGAGCGCAGAGAAGCGAATGCCAGATTCCGAGCCCGGCGACAACCCACTACAGCAGGCGGGGTCCACTGGACCCGACGCGTTGCCGGCCGAAGTGCGTCGACACATCGGCGACGTCACCCACGAGATGAGCAACTCGCTCGCCTACGTGGTCACCAACCTCAACCTCCTCGCCGAGGAGCTCGCTGGCGCCGAACCCCGGGTCAACGCCCTGGTCACCGACGCGCTCGAGGGCTCGGAGCGATTGGGCGACCTGGTGCGTACCCTGCGCCAGACCACCTGGGGCAACGAGTCCGGCAACCCACCGGCCCAGCAGAACGGCTCGAGGCCCGAGTCCGCCAAGATCCTGGTCGTCGACGACGAGGAGGCCATCCTCACCGCGGTCAAGCGGGCGCTGCGACACCACCAGGTGTCCGTGGCCTCCAACGGCGCCGAAGCCCTGCGCCGCCTCGAGAACGGGCCGTTCGACCTCGTCCTGTGCGACCTGATGATGCCCAACATGACCGGGATGGAGCTCTACCGGGAGCTCACGCGCGCCAAAGACCCCATGCGGGAGCGCCTGGTGTTCATGACCGCCGGGGGCTTCACGGCCGACGTCCGCCACTTCCTGGCCAGCGTCGACAACGGGGTCCTGCACAAGCCCTTCGACGTGAAGACCCTGCGCTGGGTCGTGTCCCAGAAGCTCCGCGAGCAGCGCGACCGTCAGTCTGCATGAGCCTCGCGTCGATCACCGTCACGGCACCGGGCGTGGATTCCCCCGCGCACATCGGGTGGATCCTGCACGGCATCCTCGGTTCGGGCCGCAACTGGCGAAGCTTCGCGCGCTCCCTCGCAAAGGCCCAGCCGGACTGGGGCTTCGTGCTCCCGGATCTCCGGAACCACGGTGAGACCGGGCCACTTCCGGGCCCCCACACGCTGTCGGACTGCGTGGCCGACCTCGATGCCCTCCCCTCGCCCGACTGGGTCGCCGGGCACAGCTTCGGCGGCAAGGTCGCGCTCGCCTGGGCCGCCGAGCGCGGCGCCGAGTCCCGGGTGCAACACGTCTGGGTGCTCGACAGCACGCCCGTTCCCACCTCGGACGTCGACAGCGACGTGCTTCACGTCCTCTCCTGCGTCGAAGCCGTCGAGATCCCCGCACCGGATCGCCGGGACGTCCGCGCCGAGCTGTCGTCCAGGGGGTTGTCGGATGCGGTGGTGGGCTGGCTGTCGACCAGCCTCGAGAAGCGCGACGACGGGTGGCACTGGGTCTACGGCATCGAGGGCGTGCGCGCGATGATGCAGGACTACTTCCAGCGCGATCTCGGCCCCTTCCTCCGCGCAGACCGCGACCACGGCCCCCACGTGCACGTGGTCCGGGCCGGCAAGAGCGACCGGTGGACGCCCGAGGTCATGGAGCAGCTCGCCGATCTGGGCGACCACGCCAGCCTGCACACCCTCGCCGACGCGGGCCACTGGGTGCACGTCGACGATCCCGAGGGCACGTTCGCGCTGCTGGAGCCTACGCTTCGCCGATGAACCGGGCATCGAGCCCGATCAGCGCGATCCCCATGGTCGCAACGGCACACATCCCCGTCAACAGGCCCGCCATCACGAGCCGGATCGGGAGTCCGTGCGCGACGATCGCGGGGTCGGTGCCGCCCACGATCCACCAGATCGCGGCGATCGTGATCCCGTTCGCCGCGCCGACCCGCCAGGCGATGCTCCGGCGGACCAGCCGGTCGTCTTCGGGGCGGGCGGTGAGCCACCCCGCGAAGAACACCGCGATCACAGCTGCGGGCACGGCCACGTAGGGCGCGACGACACTGATGCCGACCACCACGGCCGCTTCGATGCCCAGGATCGGCAGCACCCGCTTCACGAAGCGCCGTCCGTCGATTCGAGCGCCGCGACGGCTGCTGCGTGCTCGGCCCGGGTCATCGGAGGGCGGAACCAGGCGAAGGCCGCCGCGAGCAGCAGGATCACGCCCGGGATCGGGCCGATCATCAGCAGGATCGCCAGCTGGGTGGTGTCCCCCTGGACATCGAGTGCCCGGTCGTACCCCGACAGGTCGAGCCCGAGCAGCATCGCCTGGAGTGCAACCGCGCTGGCGGCCTTCTCGAGGAAGGTCATCGCGCCGTAGAACGCGCCTGCTCGATCGGTGCCGTTCGCGACCTGGTCGGCTTCGACGACATCGGGCAGCATCGACCACGGGAGGACGTGGGCCCCCGCGACCCCCGGCCCCATCAGCGCGCACATGAACAGGCCCCAGCCCCAGCTTCCCTCGGGGAGCGCCGCCAGACCGACCAACAACACGGCCCAGCTCCCGATCAGGACGGTGTAGGCGCGGTGTTTCTCGAGGCGCTTCGCGGCGTACATCGCGAGGGGAATCGTCAGGAGACCGGCCAGCTGGACGGTGCCCATCACGGCGTCCTCCAGCTTCGGGTCGCCGAGGTGGTCGCGAACGTAGAACGGCAGCAGCGCGGCGAGCACGCTGATCGAGCTCCAGGCCGCCAGGAACAGCAGCGCCACCCTCTGGAACGCCGGAACGCGCAGGACGGTCCACAGCGGCTCGGTGCTGGTCGCCGAGGTGTGTGGGGCGTCCTTTCCACGCGTCGCGAAGAGCATGAGCATCGCGGGCGGCAGCATGACCACGGCCACGATCGCAGCACCTGCCGTGTAGGTGCCCGTCGACTCGCGAACGAGGGGCATGACGATCGCGCCCACGAGCCCGGCGACCAGGGTCCACCCCATGCGGGCCGCGTTGAGGGACGTCCGCTCGTCGTAGTCGTCGGTGAGTACGGCGGACAGCGCTCCATACGGAACGACGTAGCAGGTGAACGCGGTGTTGTAGGCCATCAGCAGCAGCGCGGTGCAGACCACCAGGCTCCAGCCTTCGAGGGGCCACGGAACCCACAGGGCCGCGAACAGCAGTGCGAACGGGACGAATGCTCCCGCGGTCCAGATCCGGCGTCCGCCCATCGCCGCGCGGGTACGATCGGTCAGCCGACCCACGACGGGATCGGTCACGGCATCCCACGCCTTTCCGACGAAGATCACGGCTCCCGCGATGCCCGGCGCCAGGCCCACCTCGTCGACCAGGAACTTGGCCAGGAAGAACAGGATCGCGGTGTTCGCCAGCGCGTACGTCGCGCCGCCGACCCCGTATCCCTGCCGCTCGAACAGCGTCATGGACGCCCCCCGGGCGCTCATCGGCTCACCGGGTCCAGGCTTCGATCACCGCTTCGCGCAGGGCCATCCGCACCCGACTGCGACCGGACAGCGGCACGCCCACCCCGATGGCGTCGTCGAAGTGGTGTCCGAACAGGCGGGCACACCGACGGGCGTGGGTCGTGTCGGTGGCGATGAGGACCCGGTCTCCTTCCACGATCTCCCGACAGAACGCGGCGTTCTCGCGGGTGGTCATGGAGCGGTCTTCGACCACCAGGGCGGTCGATGGCACCCCCGCCGCCTCGGCGAGCTCGGCCATCACCACGGCCTCCGCGCGGCCGCCCGTGCCACGACCCGACATCACCAGCAGCGGCGCACGGCGTTGTCGCCACAGCTTCACCCCCCAACCGACCCGTCTGCGCAGGGCTCCCGAAGGCCTGCCGTCGGAATGCACCAGGCATCCCGGCACGATGATGGCATCGAACGCGCCCGAAGGCACGGGCCTCCTGCCGTCGCGGTCGATCCGCACCGCCAGCGCGGGCACGCTCGCCATGCGCGCCAGACGGAGGAGTCCGGCGCGGAGGGGCGGACCGGAGCCGGAGCGCATCAGCGCTCGCGACGACGGATCAGCAGGGCCATGACCAGCGCGAAGCCCCAGGCCGGGGTGGCGGAGCTGGAGCAGCCGGAGCCGCCAGAGCACCCGTCTTCGCAGCTGGTGGGCTCGTAGGTGACGGGGCCGAGCTCGGCGTAGATCCCGAGCCACTCGCCGCCGCCCGTGGGCGCGACCTGGAGTGCGGTGAGCCCCAGTCCCCCGTCGAGAGCGGGAACAGCGAACGCGATGGCGTCGCCGAGCAGCGACCCCACCAGGGTGTCGACCAGCCCGACCAGTGCGCCGTCGACGCTCTGCAGCACCTCGTCTTCGCGACCGGGCGTCATGCTGTCACCGGTGAGCTCCGTCCGGAACTCGTTGCCCAGCGCGACGTCGACGCCGAGCTCGCCGATGGTCTCGTCGTAGTTCAGGTTCACACCCACGTCCGGCGAGATGGCGACGCCGAGTGCGCGCGCCATCCGCCCGTCCAGCTCGGCGTAGAAGCGGACCTCGAAGTCCTCGAGCGGCACGTCGATGTCGTTGGAACCCGTGAAGTCCGCGACCAGGGGCGTGGTGGGCACGGTCTGGATGATCATCGGCTGGGTCTCGGGGAAGAGATCCTGGTAGGGCTCGCCGCCCAGCAGCCCGAGCAGGCCGGTGTCGATGGAGAACCCGCCGACTTCTCCGCCCGCGAGCTCCTGACAGAGCAGCCCGCTGCGCCACACGCCGTACAGGGCCTGGTTCACGAAGTCGTCCGATGCGTGGGCGGCGACCTGGGTCCCGGCAGGCTCGTTCGCGAGGGACGGCACCGGACCCGCGGTTCCCGGCGAGCTGCCAGCGTCGAAGGCCGCGATGCACTCGGCGGGATCGGCCGCTGCAGAGCCTTCCATGATCAGCTGGACGCCGGCCTGGTCGATCTGCAGATCGTGCGGCGCGAGGCGCAGATCGAGCACGACGCCGGGCTGGATCTCGACGCTCTCCTCGATCGTGGCGGCGTTGAACGCGTCTTCGATCAGGACCTCGATCTCGGCGGTCTGGTTGTTGATCTCGTCGATCAGGAAGTCCTCGGCGAAGCCGATGATGAACTCGTAGATGGAAAAGCCGAGAGCACTGGCGATGTCCTCGATGGTCTGCAGACCGCAGTCGAGGTTGATGTCGGTATCCATCAACCCGTTGTCAACGACTGCCTGCCCGACGGTGGCATCGAGAACCGGACCATTGGGCCCCTGGACGATGGCCAGATCGATCGGGACCGCAATCGTGACCGGGAACGCCGTCACGTAGCCGGGACACCCGCCGTCGATGCAGACCGGGAGCTCGTAGTCCAGCTGGAACACGTCGGTGGGCTCGTTGACGTTGACCAGCGCGTCGATCTCGACCGTGATGGTGCCTGGACTGGGGATGACCACGGTGTCGACGATTTCGAGACCCACATTGATGTTGGTCGCATCGAGGCCGGTGCTGATGAAGCAGTTGTCGCCGATGTTGCCTACGGACACGGGATCGAGCGCGATCCCTTCCTCTGGGAGGAACCCGGCCACCAGGCCGCCGACCTGATCGAGACCCTCCGGCGTGACGTTCACCGCGAGCGCGTCGTCGATCGTGGCCCCTGCGGGAATGTCCTGCGCCATCGCGGTAGCGAGCCAGGCGAACAGCATCATCATGGGGGCCTCCGAACGGGATTCCCCCTCAAGTAGCTGCTCGATGAGCGACCCGCATCACTTCGGAGTCACAAGGGCGTCAGGACAGGGCGTCGAGCACCGACCACGTCTGGGGAGCCCGTGCTCGCGGGACATCCGAGCGAAACCGTTCCAGATCGACCGCCTCGTCGACGTCGAACCAGGACGGCAACCGGATCGAGCCGTCCAGCCGGGCGTATCGAGCCTCCACGTCGCGAAGGGTCGTCGCCGCAGACCAGCGGATGTCCGTCAGCACGCCAGCCGGAATCGCGCGCACGGCCATCACCGCGAACCCGCCATCCTCGCTGGGCACGAATGCAGCGTCGCGGGTCGACACCCCCGCCAGTGCGCCCGCCAGCAGCTCGGTCGGGATGCCGGGGCTGTCGGCGCCCACGGCCAGCGCTGCACCGGATGCTTCGATGCCCGCGCGCAGGACCCGCTCCAGCCGAGCCCCCAGGTCTCCCCCACCCTGGTCGACCTTCCGCGCCTCCACCCCGAAGTCCCACGACGTGTCGGTGGTGGCCAGGACCGGTTCCAGTCCCGGAGTCGCCCGGATGGCCGCGACCACGTCCACGATGAACGCCGCAGCGAGTCGGGCCGCGGCCTGCTCCCCCACCCCTCGAGCGAGGCGGGTCTTGCTCACGCCGGCGACGGGAGGCTTCGCGAACACGAAGGCGGGAACGGGCGTGTCGGACGAACGATTCGTGGACATCGGCCCGCTGTAACGTGGGTGGCGTACCGGATACGAGGAGGTGTGATGACGTGTCGTGACATCTCCCAGCTCTGCACCGAGCACGCCGAGGGCGCGTTGTCGGTGGAGCGGACCCGCGCGTTCGAGAAGCACCTCGCCGGGTGTCCCCGGTGCGAGGAGTACGTCCGGCAGCTGCGTGTGGTGCGCGACATCCTGCCGCTCACCGCGATCGACCCCTGTGACGAACCGCTCTCGGACGAGATGTGGAAGCACCTGGTCGGGCACTTCCGGGCGTCGACGGGGTAAGGAGGACCGATGATCGGTCCAAGCCGCACCGCGGAGTTCGTGGCGCTGGTCCGGGCGCTCGAGGGCGGTCGGCCCGATGCGCTGTTCGACGATCCACATGCCCAGCGGTTCCTCTCACCACCATTCGCGCTCATGCGACGCGTCGGTCGGCCGGTCTCCGGTGCGCTCGGGCGGTGGCCGGGCCTGTCCACCTACATCGCGGCCCGGCATCGGTGGTTCGACGATCGCCTGCAGCGGGCGATCGACGACGGCGTGCAGCACGTTCTGGTGCTCGGTGCGGGCTACGACAGCCGGGCGCTGAGGTTTCCGGGGCCCACCTATTGGGAGGTCGACCATCCCAGCACGGCCGGCCGCAAGCGTCGCATCGCACCCGACCATCCCGCGAGGCGCGTCGACGTGGACTTCTCGCGCCAACAGCTCGCGAATCGCCTGGCGGAGGCGGGGTTCCCGGTGGGGTGTCGCGCGTTCGTCATCTGGGAGGGCGTCACGATGTACCTCCCCCGCCCCGCCATCGAGCAGACGCTGACCACCCTCGCGAGCGTCCTCGGGCCCGGCTCCGAGCTGGTCTTCGACATGATGCGCTACCCCGAGGAGCGCGACCCCGCGGCCCTGTCCCAGCGACTCGGCCCCCTGGTGATGCCGCTGATCGGTGAGCCGCTGCGGTTCTGGTTGCGCCCGTCCGAGGTCGGTGGGCTGCTGGCCGCACAGGGGTGGGATGCCCGCGAGGTGGTGGATGCGTCCGAGCTCGAACAGATGGTGCGCCGACGGCGGGTCTATCGGTGGATCTACGTCGTTCGTGCCACCCTGCCCTGACCGGTGAGCAGCGGAACGCCCTTTGTTCACGGGCCCATTGACGTATACTGGCGCGGATTCCGCCGGCCCACCCTCGCAAGCGAGGGATGAACCGACCGAATCACTTCCACTGAATGTCTTGTCGCGTTCGGGTACCCCCGGAAAATGTGCTCGTCCCTCCGCGCATTTCGGGGGCACCGCTCTCTTGACCGTCAAGACATTTTCACCCCAAGAGGAGGACCCATCCGACACCCCGCCATCTCGTCCATCGCCCTGCTGATCCTCACCGCCTGCGGAGGCGTGAACCCGAACACCCCGCTCGATCAGGTGAGCCAGGCCGAGGCCGAAGCGATCTGCACCGAGACCCAAGCGACCCTTCCCACCGAGAGCTTCACCTGTGAAGAGACCGGCGACACCGAGTGGACGCCGGAGGACTTCAGCTTCGACTACGACTACTGTGTGCAGTTCGAGCAGTCGTGGGTGGACTGTGACGTGACCGTGGGCGAGTCGATGGACTGCATCGCGGTCCAGGCGGCCGACCCCTGCTGGCAGTTCCGCGAGGCGCCTCCGGCCGAGTGTGAAGCGCTGTTCGCGTGCGACAACACCGAGTTCAACTGACCGGCGCGCTCTCTCTGGTGGCAACGTGATCGACCTTGAACAGCAGCCCTACCGCCACTCTGTGGAGCTGTTGTCCGCGCTTCGGGAGTCGGACGGCCCTCGGGACCGGGTCACCTTCGAAGAAGTGAGAACCGAAGTTCGAGGAACGCACGACCGCAGCGGCCCCGAGCGTGCGCGCCTCGCCCACGTGCTGCTCCTGGAGGGAACCCCCGAAGACGTGGAGATCGCACGCTTCCTTCTCCGGCAGGAAGTGACTGCGAGGCGCCGCGACAGCTTCCAGGGGGCCGGAGACCCCCTCGCCATCCTGTCCATGCTGCTCGTGCAGTGGGGCCAGCCCGACTCCGACGACACGTGGTTGTTCTGGACCGCGAAGACGGCCAACTTCGACACGTTCGCTGGCGGCTACGACATCGAGTTCGTCTTCGCCCAGCTCGAACCGAACGACGTGCTCCAGGTGATCCGAGAACACGGGAGCTCCGAGGATCTGGAGATGCTGGCGAAGTACGACACCGCCGAGATCCTGCGAAGCCTGCCCGAGTGGCGGGTGTCCCTCGCCACTCGCTACCCGCGGACCGTCGAGGACATGGACTCGCGCGACTGCGAAGCCTGGGCAGATCTCTTCGGCGACGTCGCTGGCGTGGAGCGCTTCGGACTGCAGAACGCCGAGACCCCGGACGCTCGAGCACGTCTGTACAGGCGCCTCGAGCGATACGATGCAGCGGTTCGGGAGTGGCGCTCGGCGGCTGCCGCAGCGGAATCTTCCTGGGATCGGGTCTCGCGCCTCGGGAATGCGCTCACGGACGCGGCGAGGGTTCCGATGCCCATGTCAGCCGAGGTGGACGCGATCGACGCCCTCCGTAGCGAGATCCCGAGCTGGAACGAGGTCGGCCTGGGCCGCATGACCACACAAGCCTGCTACGAACTCGCTGCGGCGCTGGACGGTGAGGAGGGTCCCCGACTCTGGAGAATCGCCGAAGGCTGGCGACGCGGCCTCACGAGCTTCAGCCTCGTGGGGCTACGGGCTGCACTCGCGGCCGCACACGAGTGGGGCTCGGACGCCGAAGTTGCGACGCTGCAGTCCGAAATCGACGCGGAACACCAGCGAATCTACGGCGGCCGGGCGTAGCTCCGTCACGGGCTGGTGCTGTCGAACACCGAAGCCCCCAACGCAAGAAACCCTGCCTATCGAAAGATAGGCAGGGCTCTTTGAGGATTGCGGGGACAGGATTTGAACCTGCGACCTTCGGGTTATGAGCCCGACGAGCTACCTGACTGCTCCACCCCGCGGCACGTCAGGCACGTAATGAGGCCCGCACAGCGCGTCAACGCCGCTCGCGATCATCGCTTGCCGCCCTTGCCGGATCCCCGCCCCGAACCCTTCGAAGGACGCTTGCGGGACTTGTGCTTGCCGTGCCGCTTCTTCTTCGGCTTGGGCTTGGCGTAGCCCTTCTTGCGCTTCAGCCGACCCGCGTTCTTGGGCTTGCGGCCCTCGGCGAGGTCCTGGATGCGGCGGATCTCGTCGGAGGTCAGCGGGCGCACGTGGCCGCGCTCCATCCCCCGGATCGACAGCGTGGCGAAGCTCTCCCGGCGCAGCTTGCTCACCGGATGCCCGAGCTTGTCGAACATCCGACGGATCAGGCGGTTGCGGCCCTCGGTGACGGTGATCTCGACCCAGGCGTTCTCGGCGTCGGTCTGCTCGAGGACCCGGCACTTGGCGGGCAGCGTGGCCCCGTCGTCCAGGAAGACCCTGCCCTTGCGGATCAGGGTCAGATCGCGTTCGTCGGGCGTGCGGTAGACCTTGGCCCGGTAGCGCTTGGGCACCTGGGTGCTGGGATGCGTGAGCTTGTGTGCGACGTCGCCGTCGTTGGTGAGGAGCAGCGCACCTTCGGTGTCGTAGTCCAGGCGTCCCACGGGCTCGACGCGGATCTGCAGGTGCTCCACCAGGTCGAGCACGCTCTTGCGGCCCCGGGGGTCGTTGCGGCCCGTGATGGTGCCCTTGGGCTTGTACAGCAGGAAGTAGACGAGCGGCGGAGGGTCGGGCAGCGGACGGCCATCGAGCCGGATGTCGACCTCGTCCGGAACCACGCGCTCTTCGACCGACGCCACGCGCCCGTCGATGGTCACCCGGCCGTCTGCGATGATGGCGTCGGCTTCGCGCCGGCTCGCGATGCCTCGGTCCGCCAGGACCTTGTTCAGCTTGATGTCTTCACTCATGCCCGCCGGCCTAACGCAGTGCCGGTCGGGAGCTACTCGTCGAGCTCCTCGGCGTCTTCTAGGGTCGGCAGATCCGACAGATCGGAGAGCGTCATCAGCTGGAGGAACGCGCGGGTGGTGCGGTATTCGAGGGGCCGCCCGGGGACCTTCCTGCGACCGGACACCCGAACGAGCCCGCGCTGCAGGAGGTTTCGAAGGGTTCCCCCCGAGTCCACCCCGCGTACGTCGTCGATCTCGCCCTTGGTCACGGGCTGCTCGTAGGCCACGATGGACAGGCACTCGAGGGCTGCGCGCGACAGGCGGATGGGCGGCGCATCACGGAGCTGGGCCACCTCGGTCGCGAAGCGTCGGTCGGATCGCAGCTGCCAGCCCTTGTCGACCTCCACGAGCTCGATTCCCCGGTCTTCTCCAGCGGTCCGGCGGCCGATCAACGCCAGCGCTCCCAACAGCTCGTCCCGCTCGGCATCCGGGAGCAGGTTCTGCAGCTCCGGCAGACGCAGGGGCCCGGGTGCAGCGAACAGCAACGCCTCGACGGCCGCCACCAGCAGCGGAGGCACCTGTGGCAGCAGCGGGTCGGCGTTCCCGGGGAACGGGAGCAGCCGCGGCTCGTCCTCGGACATCTACGCGTCCCCCAACGCTTCGTCACCAGCTTCGTCACCAGCTTCGTCACCGGTCTCGACCCAGCCCGACAAGGCACGCCGATCGATGGCCTCGGGTGGCGCGACCACCTCGATGGTGATCTCGGACAGGTGGTGCCGCTGCTCGACCTCGACCCAGCCGAGCTTCAGCATCTCGAGCACGCCGATGAACGTCACCACGCGCTGGGGCCGGTTCGGCAAGCCGCGGAGAATGGCCGTGAGCTCGCCCGCTCCGCCGTTGGCCTGGAGGATGCGGATGAGCGACAGCGCGGCATCGCCCATGTCCAGCCGCACCTCGTGCTCGAACGCCACCTCGGGTTCGGGCTCGGCAGCCGTCGCGAGCAGCTCCCGGTAGACCTCCAGCAGGCCGAAGGCATCGACCCCCGCCTCCAGGTCGGGGTCGTCGGGCTCGACGGGCGGACGCGCGAACTGTTCCCGATCGAGCCAGGGTCGCTGGGCCAGTTCTTCGGCGGCCTCCCGCACCCGCGCGTAGCTCAGCAACTGCGCGGCGAACGCCTCCCGCGGATCCGGGGCATCCTCTTCGACCGTCGTGGGGAGTCGAGGCAGGAGCTCGAGGGACTTCAGGTGCACCAGGGTCGCGGCCATGACCAGGTACTCGCCTGCCAGCGACAGATTGAGCGACCGCATGTGCCCGATGTACTCGAGGTATGCGTCGGCGATGCGCGACACCGACAGCCGCATGAGGTCCACGCCGTCGCGCTTGACCAGGTACAGCAGCAGATCGAGGGGCCCCTCGAAGACCTCGGTGTGCACGGTCCAGGCGGGCGCCGGTGCATCCGGGAACGGCAGACCCTGAGCGGAGCTCACTGGACGATGAGCAGCGCGACGTGGGGGTTGTTCGCCCCGATGAGGTGCGTCTGCGCGGAGCCGAACACGACGTCCTTGAGGGTGCTCTGGCCCTTGAAGCCCAGCACGAGGCAGTCGGCCTTCGCTTCGGCCGCGGCTTCGACGAGTGCCTGGTGCACGGACTGTTCGTCCGACAGCAGGTGGAAGTGTGTGTCGATCGCGGTACCGAGGGTGTTGCGGGCCTCCTGCAGAAGGCGCTGGCCCTCTTCGGAGTTGCCCACGTGCATCAGGTGGACCGGCAGGTCCATCGGGCCGGCCAGACGTGCGACTGCGCGCAGCGCACGAGCGGCCGAGGCCGACCCGTCGTAGCCCACGGCCAGGGAGCGGAGTCGGGTGATCTCCCGGGGGACCAGCAGGACCGGGCACTCGAGCTGGGGGAGCGCGTTGGAGGCCTGAGCACCGCCCTGACCGGGGAACTTGTCCTCGGACTCCCCTGCCATGCCCATCACCACGAGGTCTGCGTGGTTGGATGCGCGGACGAGCTCGCCCGTGACGGGCCCGGTGAGCACCTGCCCCGTGGCCTGCACGCCTTCGGTGGCCGCCCGGGACACGAAGCCGTCGACCATGGAGCGGGCGACTTCGCGATGGGCCTTGTACACCTCCTCGGACACCACGGCCGGCTCGAACCCGACGTAGCCCGAGAGGTCGGCGAGGACGTTGCCCGACGGCGGACGGACGTTGACGATGTGGACCCCGTGCAGCGTCGTGTTGGGCCGGCTGCCGGCGAGCTGGAACGCCACGCGGGTCGCAGCCTGGGAGAACGTCGAGCTGTCGATGGGAACCAGGACCTTCAAAGTGCCTCCTCGGATGTGGGAGGACCGGCTGTCAGAGCGGCCGGGCCGGGGTGGTGTTGGGGTCGCGCCCCTCGGAGCCCGTGTACAGGCTCTTGATCTGGGCGACCTGCGCGATGCGCTCTTCGGCGATGCGGTTGCTGGCGGCCACCGCCGTGATGGACTCGGACTTGGAGAGGTTGAGGATGCGCTTGGTGGTGTTGAAGATGTTGGAGGCATCCTCCATCGCCTTCTCCTTGGGGAACCGCTTCAGCTCGGCGTACACGCTGATCAGCCCCCCGGCGTTGACCACGTAGTCCGGGGCGTAGGTGATGCCGTTCTCGACCAGGGCCTCTCCGTCGCGGTCTTCGACTTCGAGGATGTTGTTGGCGCCGCCGCACACGATGGGTGCCTTGATCCTGCCGACGGTGCGCTCGTTGACGATTCCACCGATGGCGCACGGAGCGAGGACGTCGCACTCGGTCTCGTAGTAGCCGTCGCCCTCGACGACGGAGCCCCCGAAGGTCTCGACGGCGTTGGCGAGCTTGCGGTTGTTGATGTCGCTGAAGATCAGGGTGGCACCGCGCTCGGAGAGGTAGCGCGCCAGGTGCGTCCCGACGTTGCCGAGCCCCTGGATGGCGATGGAGCGGCCCTCGACGCTGGGCGAGCCGTAGACCACCTCGAGGCACGCCCGGATCCCGTGGAACACGCCCCAGGCGGTGACCGGGCTGGGGTCTCCAGAGCCGCCCACGTGGCTGCCGGCCCCCGTCACGAAGCGGGTCTCGCGCCGGATGAAGTCCATGTCGGTGACGTTCGTGTTCATGTCCTCGGCGGTGTAGTACCGGCCGTTGAGCGACTCGATGTGGCGGCCGAAGGCGCGGAACAACGCCTCGCTCTTGATGGAGGGGTCTCCGATGATCACGGACTTGCCGCCACCGAGGTCGAGACCGGCCACAGCGGCCTTGTAGGTCATGCCGCGAGAGAGGCGCAGCACGTCGCGCAGCGCATCGCCCTCGCTCGCGTAGTCGTAGAGCCGACAGCCACCCAGGGCCGGCCCGAGCGTGGTGTCGTGGATTGCGATGATGGCCCGAAGGCCCACGGAATCGTTGCGGCAGAACACGACCTGCTCGTGTCCCAGCTCCGCCATCTCGGCGAACGGCTGCATGGCAGTCTCCAGACCATCGGGAGCCTGGTACCTGCAGCCCCCCGGGGGCCCGCGTCGTAACATGAAACGAGGTGGGGTGAAGCGATGCGTTGCAGGTCACCCTCAGGGTCGGATGGGCTCCAGCGGACCGAGGATCCCGGACTGCAGCCACGGCGCAGGCACGCCGTCGCAGCGGGCCGACATCCGGCAGACCCGGCAGCTGTCGGGCTTGAGGTACTGGACGACATCGGGCACCCACAGCCGCGCGTCGTCTCCCTGATGGTCGGCGTCCACGTAGAAGCGGTTGCGCGTGCGGCCGTCGGTCGAGCCGTCCAGACAGGGAGGCAACCCGCGGAGCATCGCAACGAGCCCGGCTGCGTCGAGGCGTTCGCGCACTCCACGCGCTCGGGCGGCAGCGGTCGGGACGTGCGGCAGCGCGTCGCCGTCGTGACCCGGGAACGGCCAGGCCAGGACCACGCGATCAGGGCGGGACCGGGGAGGCAGGGCCAGCAGAGCGTCCGTCAGCCCGTCGAGCGCGTCGACCGTGGACTGCGACAGCTGGAGCACCGCCACCCAGGACGGTCCCGGAACCGTCTCAGGCAGGTCGGATGCGTGACGGACCCGCACCACGAGCGTGTCGACCTCGGACTCGATGCCGGGTGCCCGGCCGTGCAGCACGATGTGGGTGATGCCCAGCGCCCGCGCTTCGGTGAGGACGCCCGGGGGGAGTCCGACCGCACCGCTGATCGCCAGGCGGGTGCAGGGGCGGGTTCGCGGCCCCGATCGCCCGGTCGTGAAGTGACGGATGGCTGCGAGGACCTCGTCGGGCGTCATGTCGCGCGAAGGCGTGGCGACACCGGCTCGAAGCGCACCGGGGTCGTCGGCGGCCACCCGGATCTGAAGGGTGACGGGCGCGGAGACGGCGCCGCGGGACGTGAAGGTCAGCACCGCGCTCCCTGGTCAGCGGGGCGGCCTATCGGACGGCGACCGAGGTACACCCGTCGAGCTCCCAGAGCACCTGGAAGTCCGCAACCGGCAGGCGGCGCGTCTCGTCGATGTCGTTCCACGGGTTCGGGTCCATCGCGGCGACCTCGTCGGTGACGCGCTCGACCACCAGCCACATCGGGCCCACGGTGTCGTCGGTGCGCTCCCAGATCCGCGCGAGCCACGGCAGGTTGCGATCGAACTGGTACTTGCGGATGCGCGACAGCCGCTCCGATCGGTCGCCCTCGCCGAACGTGGTCTCGATGCGATCGCCGTACAGGGCCCCCGCGAACTGCTGGACGTGCTCGGGCTCCACGCCCTCGATCTTCGCCAGGATGGCCTTCACGAGCGCCTCGCCCGCCGCGTTGCCCGCGACCTCCTCGTCGGCGGCCAGCACGGCGTCACACGCCCCTGCGAGCTCGGCGTCGTCGGGCTCCACCCCGTCCACCTTGAGGAGGAACACCCAGGTCGCGAGTGCGTACGCGAGGGTGGTCTGTGGGTCGTGCGTCTCGTTCGAATCGCTCATCGGGGCTCCCGGGCCGGGGCGGTGACCGCCCAGAGGGCGCAGATTATACCGGCGACATGTGGACGCTACTACTCGGCCTGACTGCAGGCCTCCTGACCGGCTGCACCTGCTCCGGTGACGATCCCTCCAAAACCGACGGCGCCCACGTGCCGGCGGGCAGCGATGGCACCTTTCCATCGGTGGACATGGAGCAAGCGGGGGTTCCGCCCGCGATCCAGCTGTACCGTGATCCCTGGCGCAGTGAAGCCCAGCTCGATCTCGCCGACTCGGCCCTCCCGGACGACATCGACGCTCCGCGCACGCTGACCGTGCCGCTGTCTCCACCGCGACGGGGCACGGTCGAGGTCGATCTCCCGTTCGCGCTCGACCCCGCATCCCGGGCTCGAATCGGGTCCGACCTCACCGTCACCGTCGGTGGGCGCGAGCTAAAGTACGCATCCCTCGGGGGAGGTCCGTTCAGCTGGACCCTCAAAGGCGACAAGCTCAAGCTCCGCATGCCCCGCGAAGCCCCCGAAGCCGTGCTCCGGTACAGCGGCGCGAAGGAGCTGGTGGCCCGCCGTGTCCTGTCCGACAGCGGTCTCGAACCCAGCGACTGGATCGTGGGCGAGCTGACGCTCGACGGCCACACCCGCAACGGACTCGTCGTGCCCGCGCCAAGCGCACTGACCTGGTCGGTCGACCTCCCCGAAGGCGCCCGCTTCGAGAGCGTGGTCTCCCTCGATCCCCCACCCTTCGACGATCAGGAGAGCGACGGGATGGCCGTGGTTCTCGAGATCGTCGACGACCAGGGAGCGACCGAGGTGGGTCGGCAGGCGCTCTCCACCGTGTCGTTCGTGGACTGGGACGTCGATCTGTCCGCCCACACGGGCCCTACGGACATTCGCCTGCGCTTCGAGACCATGGGAGAGACGGACTTCGACTACGCGTTCCTCGGCAGCCCCACGATCGTCGGAGCGCCCACCGGAGACGTGCGGCGGGTGCTGGTGATCGGCCTCGACACGACGCGCCCGGACCACTTCAGCTGGTACGGCTACGACAAGGAGACCACGCCGGAGCTCGATGCCATCGCAAATCAGTCCGGGGTGTTCCTGCGCGCCTGGACCCCCGCTCCGCGGACGCGCCCCTCGTTCCGCTCGGCCACCACCGGCCGCAACCCCCTGGATGCCGTGGGCGCGAAGAACATCGGTGAGGTCTTCGCCGAGAACGGATTCGCGACGCAGGGTGTGGTCGCCAACATCCACCTGCAGCCCCGTTTCGGGTTCGACGACGGCTTCGACAGCTGGCGGTACTTCGGTCGGGCGGACGCCAACGAGCAGGTCGACCGGGCTCTGGAGTTCTTCGAGGCCAACCAGGAACGCGACGCCTACATGTTCCTGCACTTCATGGATCCCCACCTTCGCTACGGCGCACCCGGCGAGTACCGCGAGATGTTCGTCGACGATCCCGATCCCACGCTGCCCCGCGCATTCCAGCGCCATCAGGTCAACCGCTGGACCAATCGCGGCGAGCTCGACGACCGTAAGCGAGCCCACATCGAGGGCCTGTACGACGGGGAGCTCCGCTATCTGTCGAGTCAGATCGACCGTCTGGTCCAGTCGCTGGACGCCATGCCCGGCAAGACCCTCATCGTGGTGCACTCCGATCACGGCGAGGAGTTCTGGGAGCACGGCGGCTACGAGCACAACCACACCCTCTACGACGAGGTCACGGACGCCGTCCTGTGGTTCCGGCCTCCGGGTGGAACGAAGGGGGGCCCCGTGCGTTCCGAGCAGCCAGCCACCCTCGCCGACATCGCGCCGACGCTCTACGACTTCATGGGCTTCGACGACGTGCCGCCCACCGACGGGATCAGCCTGCGTCCGTTCCTGGAGGGCAAGGAGCCCGACTCACGCGGGATCGGCATCGCCCACCTGCGCTACGGCCTCGACCGCTGGGCCGTCGTGAAGGACGGACACAAGTACATCATCGCGCCGGGACCGGGAACCGAAGAGCTGTACGACCTGTCCGCCGACCCCGGCGAGCAGGCCAACCTGCTGCCCGGCACCTCTCCCAGCCCCTGGCGCGCCGCGATGGCGCCCGCACACCCCGGGCTGACCACGGGCATGGGCTGGCGCATCGACGTCACCCTCCCCCGGGCCGCGAACGTCTCCGAGCTGCCTGGGATGGAGTTCACGCTCCCAGCCGAAGCCAAGGCAGCCGGAATCCTCGATCCCGAGCTCCAGCTGGCGGGGGGCCGCGCGAACAAGGCCTGGGGCGAGCGGCCCCGAAAGACGGCAGAGGAGGTCGGCCACGTCGAGCTGTCCGAGGACGGCCGGACGCTGGTGTACACCCCAGGGCCCAAGCCAGACGGCCTGATCTGGGTGATCTTCGACGAGGCGGACGGGGATCTCACCTCGCCCGAGGGGACCCAGCTGAAGGTGGGCGGAGCCGATGTCGAGCTGACGCCCGCCGGCGACGAGGCCGGAGAAGGAGCGGTGCGCTACATCGGCGCGAGCGGTCAGCGGGCCCGTATCCGACCCGGCTTCGTGATCGTGCCTCCACCCGACGAGGCCGCGCGCATGGCCGCACTCGACGGCACGGGGCCCGACGACGCGGATCGCGGCGACAGCGAGACCTGCCAGCTGTGCGGCCTGGGGTACATCACGGGCCCCGCCTGTGACATCTGCGAAGAGTGAGGATCATGGGTTGACGCTCCAAGAGCACCCCTGATACATCACTTCACATACGAGGGCTGCGCGCTCGCGCACGAAGCACCTCCGTCACACCACCGATGAACATGCCCATGAACACGGGGCTGTCCAGGGGCGATCACGAAATTCGGTCGCACTGGATGGGGCCTGGCGTGTCCAGCGTGTGCCTACCCGTGATCGGTCTTTTGTGAGATAGCTCACACGCCGAGGATCCCGATTCCGAGGCCATCGAAAGAACGCCGCTTTTCCGCGATCGATCGAATTGCAGCCGCTCGCTCCAGGCCGTAAAACCGGACTGGGTTTTGGGTGGAGCACCTGCGTTGAGTCGCGTTCTCCTTGCGCCGGAAGTGTGCCCACTTCCTGCGTTCTTGACGGGCACAAGCACCGAGTACATCGGTGACAGACCACTTCCGCGCGTGGTGCGCGACCGGTCCATCCTGTTCGTCCTCGGCCCCGACGGCGTCGGCAAGTCCCTGGTGGCGCGCCGCGTCGCTCCGGAACCCCCGACGGTCCTGGACAACCGGGCATGTCAGCGCGCCATCCTCCACCGCGTCCGCACGGGCGAGTGGGAGGCGCGGTTCGTCGACTGCATCAGCCTGGTGCTCGACGGCCCGGTGTGGCTGCAGAACCGCCCGGCCGTTCTCGACATCCTGCTCGAGCTCCTGGCGCTGCGCTCGGCTCCCCTCGCCGACGGCCGGATCCGCAAGACAGTCATCTGCCAGGCCGACACCGACGCGTCCATCGCGCTGCTGCTCGACCGCATCCCGGCCGGCAACAGCGCCACGATCGCCCTGCGCTTCCCCAAGTCGCGCAAGGCCCGGCTGCGGGTCGCCGAGCGCATCTGCGCGCAGAACGGCCTTCCCGTCCGCCACGCGCGCCGCACCCTGTCGATCCGGGACTGGTGCTACCGCAACGTGCGGGAGACCCTGGGTCTGTCGAGGCAGTGAGCCCGACCGCCGGCCGCAACGACGGTCGATCCCGCTAGAAAGAGGCCTGTGAACCTGGGTCAGCGCAAGGTCGCCACGGAGTCACCGAGCACACCGAGGATTGCACGGGAGGGAGGAATGGCCCACGAGCACCCGAAGCCTGTCCGTGGACGCTCGAAGGCGACGAAGCACTCGTTCACCCGACCCGGCTGGCTCTGCGACTCTGACAGCGTGGTCCACCACACGACGCCCTCAGATCGACACCGTCATGTGTTCGATCTCGGTCGCGCTCTGCCACTCTGCGTGATCCCCTGGGCGTCGACTCGAGGACCTCGCGGCTGCCTCCGCTGAACGATGGGGCCGGAAGCGCCGCTCCCAGCCCATCTCTCGGCAAAAAAGCCGGACACATGAGCTTCAAAGACCAGCATGAGCTGATCCATTCCGCGTGATGAGCCCTGGCTCCGTGCAGATCTTCGTGGCCTTCGTGACTCCGTGGCATCCTGAAGCTCGCCTCTCGGCACACCCCCACCCCGAAGCCTCGCGAAGCCTCCGCAGATTCAGCCGAGCACGGACTTCGCGATCACGAGCCGCTGGATCTCGCTCGTGCCCTCGTAGATCGTCGTGATCCGGGCATCGCGGTAGAGGCGCTCCACCTCGTATTCCTGGGAGTAGCCGAGGCCCCCGAAGATCTGCCCCGCTTCGTAGGCGCAGAAGTTCGCCGTCTCGCTCGCGTAGAGCTTGGCCATGCTGCACTCCAGGCTGCCGCGCTGTTCGCCCGAGTCCTTCATCGCGGCCGCGCGCCAGGTGAGCAATCGAGCCGCGTCGATGCGGGTCTTCATGTCGGCGATCTTCCACTGGATCGCCTGGTGCTTGGCGATCGGCTTGCCGAACGTCTTCCGCTCCCGGGCGTACTCCACCGCCAGATCGAGGCAGCGCTGGGCGATCCCGAGGGCCTGAGCCGCGATCCCGATCCGACCGCCGTCGAGCGTGGCCATCGCGACCTTGAAGCCGGCGCGCTCGTCGTGGAGGAGGTTCTCCTCGGGCACGAACAGGTCTTCGTACACCAGCTCGCTCGTGTCGGAGCAGCGGATGCCCATCTTGTCTTCGACCTTGCCGACCGCGAAGCCGTCCCAGCCCTTCTCGAGGATGAACGCGCAGACGCCCTTGTGCTTGGACTCGGGGTCGAGGTTGGCGTAGGTGACCGCGACGTCGGCCTGGGGACCGTTGGTGATCCACAGCTTGGTGCCGTTGAGCTTGTAGCCCCCGTCGACGGCCTCGCAGCGCGTGCTCTGCGACCCCGCGTCCGACCCGGCTCCGGGCTCGGTGAGCGCGTAGCAGCCGATCTTCTCGCCGCGGGCCATGCCCGGCAGGTACTTGTTCTTCTGGGCCTCGGTCCCGAAGTTCAGGATGGGCCAGCTGGCCAGGCTGTTCTGCACGCTCATGATCACGCCCACACCGGCGTCGGCGTAGCAGATCTCCTCCAGCGCGAGGACGTACGAGAGGATGTCGAGCCCGGCCCCACCGTACTGTTCGGGGATGAACACGCCCATCAGCCCGAGCTCGCCGAGCTGCTTCACCACATCGGTCGGGAAGACGTGGGCCTTGTCGCGCTCCTGGGCACCGGGAAGCACGGCTCCACGGGCGAAGTCGCGCGCCATGTCGCGGATGGCGAGGTGGTCTTCGGACAGCTCGAACATGAGGGCTCCTTGAAGAGAAGGACTCCCCCTATCGAGCCCCCCTTCAGGTTCCAGTGAATGCAGCGGTTCGTTTCTCCAGGAACGCCGCCATGCCCTCGGTCTGGTCGGAGGTGGAGAAGCACAGGCCGAACAACGTGCGCTCGGCGGCCTGGGCGCTCGACAGCGCGCTGTCGGCGTTCTCGTGGATGGCCCGCTTGCAGAGCCGGACTGCGACGGGCCCCTTGCTGGCGATGGTGTTCGCGATTTCGGTCGCGGCCTCGAGCACGTCGCCCTCGACCACCTGGGAGCAGAGCCCCATGCGGAGCGCCTCGTCTGCGCGGACGATCCGGCCGGTGAGGCACAGATCCAGCGCAGCCGACAGGCCCACCCGGCGCACGAGCCGCTGGGTGCCGCCGAACCCCGGGATGACACCCAGGTTGACCTCGGGCTGGCCGAACTTGGCCTTCTCGCCCGCGATGACCAGATCGCAGGCCATGGCCAGCTCGCAGCCGCCACCCAGCGCGAATCCGCCCACGGCGGCGATCACGGGGATGGACAGTGCAGCGATCCGGTCGAGGACCGCCTGACCCCGCCCGGCGAAGCGCTCGGCATCGACCGGTGCCAGATCCTTCATGGCCGCGATGTCGGCCCCGGCCACGAACGCCTTGCCGCCCGCGCCGGTGAGCACCGCACAGCGCACGTCCTCTTCGGACTCCAAGCGGTCGAGAGCGGCAGCCAGGCCGTCCAGCACGGCTCCGTTGATGGCATTCAGCGCTTTCGGGCGGTCGATCGTGACCACCGCGACGGCACCGTCGATCGAGACTGTGACGACGTCGGACATCAATCCTCCCCTAGTAGCTGTAGAACCCGCGACCGGACTTGCGCCCGAGCCAGCCGGCCTCGACGTACTTCCGCAGCAGCGGACACGGACGGTACTTGCTGTCTCCGCCCATCCCGTCGTGCAGGACCTCCATGATGGCCAGGCACGTGTCCAGACCGATGAAGTCGGCGAGGGTGAGCGGGCCCATGGGCACGTTCGTGCCGAGCTTCATGGCGGTGTCGATGTCCTCGACGGACGCGATGCCCTCGTACAGGGTGTAGACCGCTTCGTTGATGTACGGCATGAGCACGCGGTTCACGATGAATCCGGGCATGTCGCGGGACACCACGGTGGTCTTGCCCATCTTCTGGGCGATGGCGTCGACGGTCTGGTAGGTCTCGTCGGAGGTGGCGAGGCCACGGATGATCTCGACCAGCTTCATGACCGGCACGGGGTTCATGAAGTGCATGCCGATCACCTTGTCGGGGCGATTGGTGCGCGCCGCGATCGCCGTGATCGAGATGGAGCTCGTGTTGGTCGCCAGGATCGTCTCGTTGCTGACGGTCTGCGACAGCCCCTCGAAGATCTTGTTCTTGAGCTCGACGTTCTCGGTGGCGGCTTCGACGACGAGCCCGCACTCCTTGAGCGCCGCGGTCTCGGTCGCGAACGACAGGCGCGCCATCACGGCATCGGCTTGATCCGACGTGATCCGCTCCTTCTTGACCTGACGGCCGAGGTTCTTCTCGATCGTAGCCCGGGCCCGATCCAGAGCCTCGCTCGAAATATCGACGACCGTGACGTCGTATCCGGTCAACGCAGCCACATGAGCGATTCCGTTGCCCATCTGTCCGCCGCCGACCACCCCGAATCCGGTGATGTCCATCGTGCTTCTCCACAGTGAGGCCCCACGCCGTAACGTGACGACCGCCACCGCGGCACTGACCTGGGCGTGCGACTCAGCCCCGGGCGTTCGCCTCGATGATGAGGCCCACGTCGGGGTCGAGCATCTCGTCCGAGATGGGCTCGGCCCACGTTCCCTGCGCATGCCCCTCGACGGGCAGCGAGAAGATCCGGCTCACGGTCACGCCGTCGGCCGAGAAGTTGGCCTGCTGGCTGTAGAAGATGATGAACGGAAGCGGACTCTGCCGGTGGATCTTGCTGGCGAGCGCCGCGAAGTCGAAGTTCATCGGCCGCCAGGTCCACGGGAGGTGCACGCCGGCGCCTTCGATGTCTCGGGCGATGTAGCGGGCGGTGCGCTTGTTCACCGGGGTGTACTTCATCTTGCCGGTGGTGAGCTTGTTGTGGATGCGCTCGTTGTCGACGTCCTGAACCAGCGTGAGCAGGCGCTCGACGATGCACGGCTCCTCGACGTAGCCCTTCTTGTCGACCACGTTCCCGAGGATGCCGAACACCCGCTTCACCGTTCCGAGGTGCTCGGACTCGAACTCCATGTCGAATCGCGGTTCGTGATCGGCTCCGACGCGCTGCAACGCCGTGACGGCGTCCGAGACAGTGGCGTGAAGGAACTCGTCCGGGGACAGATGACTCACGGGATCTCCGTTGTTGCAGACCCATCATAGTCGGCCAGCTGCGTCGGACCAGCCGCACGACCGGGAGCGGCTGGCATGCGGGCGTGATAGCTCCCCCGGCACGCCCGGAGGACCGATCCCACCGTCTCGCACCATCACAGCTGTTTCCCAGCCATCCCCCTCGCTCTCGAGGTGGATGCGGGGCGCCGCGCTCGTGGGTGCACTCGTGCTCGCCGGGTGCACGGCCGACAGCCCCAGCCCGGATCTCGGTCCGTGCGCAGCACCGGTCGGCAACAACGAGACGTTCGGTGAGATCGGGATCGGCTCGTGCCTGTCGGGTCCTGTCGATCTGCAGTTCGTCGAGATCGGCGGAGACACCTTCCTCGCGGTCAGCAACGCAGACCCGTTCCGCAACTTCGACGGGGGCAGCGTGCTCCTGCTCGACTGGAACGACGCTGTGGGGCAGTTCGACGACGAGGTCGTGCTCACGAACGACATCGCGAACATCCCCATCCCCACCGAACACTTCGTGGCCGGGCTCGGCTGGTACTACGAGGAGCGCGACGACCCCGAAGAGGACCTGAACCGCCTGTTCGTCACCCGCCGGCTGAGCCTGCTCGACAACGGCGATCCCGGCCGGACCCGCAGTGGCGACGACGACGTGCTCGTTCTCGACCTGCAGACCCTCCAGCCCGTCGATTTCGACGGCGACGGCGAAATCGACGAAGGAGACGGGATCCTCGACGTCAAAGACGACCCCGGAGCCGTTGCGGTGGCCTCGGACGGCACCACGTACGTCCTGAACTACACCGACCACAGCGTGTCGGTGATCGACAACATCGGGCTGAACGGCGAGACCCGCCCGATCGTGCGCGATCTGTCGGTGGGCGCAGACATCGAGCCCTTCGCCCTCGAAGACAACGACGACAGCGGGTCCGTCGCCGTGCTCGCCAACCTGTCGCTCTTCGCCGAACCCGAGGTGCCCGACGAGGTGTGGAACCTCACCTGGCTCCCGGGCGCCACCCGCTACTGGGTGTACGAAGGCGGCGACAACCCCCAGCGGTACGACTCGGGCGGCACCACCCCGATCCCGGCGGGTCTGGGCAACGACTTCGAAGACGTCCCGGACGGCACGGTCCCCCGGGACCCGTTCGTGGTGCCCGTCCAGCTGGAGGACATCGAGAGCGCGTTCCCCTTCACCGTCGGCGCGGGCAGCAGCTTCGACCTCACGATGCTCTACGCCGACGCCTCGGGGATTCACCGGGTCTCGTCCACCACATCGCTCACCTCCTCGACGACCCTGATCAACGCTCCCGGCCCGCTCGGCGCCTTCGACGAACTGCGCGGTGGGCCGAGCCTCTCCATCGCAGAAGGCAACGTCGCGTTGTACTTCGACGCCGCGTTCGCCGCCGACCCCGACTCCTCGGTCATCAGCATCGCGTCGTCCACGGATGGCCTGACCTTCAGCACCAGCGGCGACGTCCTGCTCGACCCCGCCAACGTCGGGTTCGAGAGCTTCGAGCAGCCCTACGTGCAGGTCGACGACCGCACCAACACGAGCCGCATGTGGTTGTCGATGTTCGACGGCAACCGCTACACCGTGGGCTACTCCGAGTCACCGGACGGCCTCACCTGGTCGGAACCCATCCAGGTGGTCGACACCGCCTGGGACACCGCAGCGCCCGTCGTGCGCTTCGTCAACGGCGAGTACGTCATGACCGCCGCCCAGCGACTCGGGCCCTCGGTGGACGCGTGGCGCTTCGTCGAGCTCCGGTCCGACGACGGGATCCGGTGGGGCAACCCCCGGGTGCTGTTCGACGCCCAGCCCCGCCCCGACGTCATCTTCGACCCCCGCCAACCCCCGCGAGCAGCGGTTGCCACCACGCCCTCCAACAGCTGGCGCGTGGTGGGGATCGACACCGGGAACAGCGGTCTGAACGCCGTCTCGGGGCTGATCTACCGCGACATCAACAACGGCTTCGAGCTCACGGTCGCGGCCGGGCACGAGGTCGAGAACAGCGTCGTCCCCAACGGTCGTGCAGCGAACGGCATCGTGCCGGGGAGCCTCTACGATCTGGGCGGCATCGACCGGCTGTACGTCACGGTCACCGGCGACGACGAGCGCCAGCGCCTCGCCCTGCTCGAGGCCATCGGCGGCAACTGGGACCCTCTCGCCGTCAACCTGATCCCGGCCGGCTCGGGCGGGAACGTCGCGGGCGCCTACAGCCCCGCCGTGCACCAGTTCGACGACACGTTCGTCATGTTCTACGCAGCACTCGACGGCAACGGCGTGTCCACCATCCGTGCGGCCACCAGCCCAGACGGCCTCGCCTGGACCCCCACCGGAGCCCTGTTCGGGGATGCCGAGGCGATCGGCGACTGGGCATCGTTCGCCCAGGAGCCCCGCTCCATCGAGGTCCGGCCGGACGGCTCGGTGCGGGTCTGGCTCGGGGGCAGCGACGGAAGCCGCTTCCGCATCGGGGCCATCGAGGCCTCGGCCTTCGATCCGTCCGCCCCACACGAGGGATTCTCGCTGGTGCCCGGCCCGACCGGCGCCGACTTCCACCTCGCGCCAGGCATTCCCGGGAGCGTCGACGACAGCGGCGTGAAAGACCCCATGGTCGTGACGGGGATCGACGGCTCGACGGTCCTGTACTACTCCGCCTTCGACGGTGAACGCTGGCACCTGGCCTTCGCAGATCGGCGCACGGTCGACGGCGAGGAGACCTGGGTTCGTCGCGCAGAGCCGGTCACCGACGAGACCCTGCCCGCGATGAGCCGGATCCCGCGGACGTTCAGCGCAGCAGGGGTCATCAGCCCCGTCGCGGTCGCTCGGGACGACGGCACGTTCGACATGTTCTACGCCGGCATCGACTTCGTCGAAGGTGGAACCCCCCGGCTCGGTCGCGCCATCGGGCGTGCTCCGGTCGCCTTCGCACAGCAGCGCCACCCCACCCTGGGCGACGAGCTCGCGTTCACCACGTCTCGCGGCACCTCCGAAGACGACGTGATCGAGCTCGCCCAGAACGTCGAGGCCTTCCTGACCACCGGAGTCGGCACCACCGGGCTCATCCTCGACGAGAACCGCGGCTTCCTCTACATCCCGAGCAAGCTCACCAACCTGCTCTACGTGGTCGACATCCGCGACGACAGCGGGGTCGGAGCCCCCGACTACAACGCGCTCGACCTCGAGACCCTGATCCGCCTGCCGACGATCAGCGGGAACAGCGGCTACCGCGGTGGCGTCATCAGCCCGACCCAGGACCGGCTGTACCTCACCACCCGCAACCCCGAATCCGTCCTCGTGCTCGATCTCGAGGCCGTGATCGACGACGGGTTCAAGGAAGTCACCGAGGAGCCGACCGTCGGCAGCCTCCCCATCCAGGACACCCAGTTCGACGCGGGTGTCGACTCGGTGGCGAGCATCGGGGGTGGGCATCCCGCCATCGCCACCGTCGCTTCGGGCCTGTCGACGCGAGAGCTGTTGCTCGTCCCCCACTTCCGCGACAACTCGCTGTCCGTGTTCGACCTGGGACTCGGCGCGTACGGCTCGGAGGTCGCCTACCTCCCCCACCTGGGCGAGAACCCGCACCTGGTCCGGATCTCTCCGGATGGACGGTGGGCCGTGGTCGCCAACTACCTGGGCGATGTCGACGACGAGCAGTCGTCCAGCACGCTCGCGGTGATCGACCTCAACCCCGACAGTCAGACGTTCCTGCAGGTGACCAACTGGATCAAGAACCGCCGATGAAGGTCGTCCGCACCAACGCCGTCGTTCTCGCCGTGTGTGCCGCAGTTCTCACGGGAGGGTGCCGCGAGTGGCCCGACTACACGGGCGCATTCGACCTCCCCACCGCTCTCGGGGTGCTCCAGCCGGAGACCGGGGGCCCCTACGAAGAGCCCATCGGGTTCGTCGGCAACGGCCACGGCGGGCAGATCGTCCCCCTCGCGCTCAAGCAGGGCCGCTACCTCACCGACGACCCCACGGCCGCCTTCCTCCGCACCAACCCCATCGCGACGGGCCACGCACGCCTCCTCTCCGGGGTCGCACCGGTCGCACAGGGCGACACCGTCACCGTGTTCGCGACAGACCGGGCCTTCGGGCACCTCCTCGAGCTGCCGTTCGTCGTGGGCGTGGACGAGACCGGCGCCCCGATGGAGACCGAAGCCAGCTTCGGAAGCATCGGATTCGTCGCGGCTGATGGTCGGACCTGCAGCGAGTGCGACCTCGCGGGCTTCGAAGTGAAGTCCGGCTGGGTGAGCACCGAGACCTGGACCGTCGAGTTCAACGGCTACGACGACGAGGGCCAGAGCCTCGGATGGGACGTGTTCGGGACCCGTTCCGGGCGCCAGGAGAAGCCGGCCTTCGCGAACATCCCGTACGTGGCGGTCCGTCGGGCGGTGGCCTTCACCCTGGTCGCCGACGAAGAGCCCGTGAAGGGCGACCGCTTCGAGGTCGACACCGTCGTGGACGGCATGGAGGAGTACGACGTCGGAGGGATTCCCCTGGCGCTGAAGCCCTCTCCCGACAACAGCGTGCTGGCGATGGTGGTGCAGGACGCCCTCACCGGTCAGGCCCAGCTCCGGATGGTCGACCCCCTCCAACCCGGCGACGCCGAGACCCCCGGGTCCGTGCTGCCGGACGACGCCACGCCGGGTCGTCTGGCCTGGAACGAAGACGGGACGCGGCTGTACGCCTCGGATGCCGTGGCGCCTCAGGTCTGGGCGCTGGACTGGCCCACCGGAACCGTCGAGCGCATCGTCCTGCCCTGGCGCACCTTCGACGTCGCTCCCCTGCGTACCGAAGCGGGCCTCGACCAGCTGTTCGTCGTGCCCCTCGACGAGAAGGAGCTGTGGACCCTCGACCTCGACACCCGGGAGTTCGTGGATGCGAATGCCTGGGCGCCCGGCGTGCAGCCCGTGACCTTCGCTTCGCCCGTCAACGGGATCGAGGCCATGCACAAGCCCTACCTGCAGCAGACCGAGAGCGATCTCGGGGTGCGGTTCTTCAAGAAGGGCGTCGCCGTGGCCACCTCGGGCGGGCCCATCCTGTTCGCGGAGGAGGGCAGCGGATGCCTCGTCTCCGACGGGCTCGGAGCACGCACAGAGGCCGCGGGGACCTTCGGGAGCGCCGCCGACTTCAGCCGGAGCTTCGGAGACCAGTTCCCGAACGGCGCCACCCTGGCTCAGAACGCGCACAACACCCGACACGTCGTGGCCAACCCCTGCGGCGGGGTCGCCCGGGCACAGGGGTGGGTGCTGCGCTACGACCAGATCCAGCAGGGCTGGACCGTCCGCGGGGACCTGTCCGGCACCCAGGAATCCCTGGCCTTCGAAGACGAACGATACGTCTCCGACGACGGCGAGCTGAGCTTCACCATCCTCTCGGGTGCCACTCCGAGTCAAGACGGCTGGACCATCTCGTTCCGGATGCAGCAGGGCCTCACCGTGGCCCTGGGCGACACCGACGGCGACCGCTCCACGCGCGAAGTCGTGATCGACCACCCGAGCGACCCCGTCTACTTCCACTACCGGGTCGGCCCCGACGACGAGGGCTGGCGGCCGGTCGACGAACGCCCGCACGTGCTCGTGGCCGGCGAGGGATCCGACCGTGTGGGCCGGGTGATGCCCCAGGAAGCCCGGATCGACGCCTCCTGGGAGTGAGGCGTCGCTCGGGTGTCAGGACCCGTCACACCCTGTCGTGAGTCGACCGTGTACCGAAGGGCCACGTGTCTTGGCGCGTCGGTGTTACGGATTCGCCGGAGGACGCCAGATGCACCGATTCCAGACCCTGCTCGCAACCACACTCCTGCTGAGCAGCCCCGCCTTCGCGGAAGACGTCGAGGAGGAGCCCGCGGAGCAGTCCGGCCCCACCACCTACCAGCTCGATCCGGGCAAGAGCGTGCTCGCCGTGCTCGTGAAGTACGACCGCGACGCCCTGGTCGGCGGGCACGACCACATCATCCAGGCGTCCACCTTCGAGGGGTCCGTCACCTGGAACCCCGACGACGTCTCGGCCTGCGAGATCTCCATCTCGTTCCCGGTCGATGCCCTGCAGGTCGATCCACCCGGAGCCCGTGACCGCGCAGGTCTCGAGGGCACGACCGGCGAGGGCGACAAGAAGAAGATCAAGAACAACTTCATGGGCAAGTCGCAGCTCGATGCGAGCAACTACCCCACCATCTCGTTCGAGAGCACGTCGTGCAAAGCCAGCGGCGATGGAGCCGTCGTCACCGGGCCCCTGAAGCTCCATGGCGTGGCGCACACCGTGTCGGCCGACATGAACATCACCGCCGACGGCGACGCGTTCTCGGCCAGGGGAACGTTCTCGGCCACCCACAGCGATTGGGGGTTCGATCCCTACACCGCGTTGTTCGGGTCTCTGCGGAACGCTCCGGGACTGTCGTTCACGGTCGATGTGAAGGGCTCCGCGAAGTAGCGCCCCCCATGACGTAGCGGTGACACAGGCTGTGACACGCCGGCATACCGAGCCGCATGTCTACAGCCCTCCCCAGCATCGGCACGCTCGACACGCCCCGCCCACCGGCCTTCTCCAGCGACGAGCTGCTGGAGGCCCTGCCCCACGTGCGCAAGACCGTGCACGTCGTGCGGGAGGGGGCGGACGGCCGCGTCGGGATCAGCATCGACGGCAACCCCGGCGCGCGTGGATGGCCGCTGCTCGCCACACTGCCCCCGCTCTACCCCGAGTGGCTCGGCGACCGCGCGTTCACCGAGACCCACGGCCTCCGGTTTCCGTACGTGGCCGGAGCGATGGCGAACGGCATCGCGACCACCGACCTGGTCGTGGCCATGGCCGAAGCCGGGATGCTCGGGTTCTTCGGGGCCGCTGGGCTCACCGTCGACCGCATCGCCCGCGAGCTCGACGACCTCCAGGCCCGGCTCGGTCACACGGACCTGCCCTGGGGCAGCAACCTCATCCACGCGCCCAACGAGCCCCGGGTCGAAGCCGGCACCGTCGAGCTCTACCTGCAGCGGGGCGTCAAGCGGGTCTCGGCCAGCGCGTACATGGCGCTCACCCCGATGATCGTGCGCTACGCCTACACCGGCGTCCGCCAGCTCGCCGATGGGCGCATCCACCGCGAGAACTTCGTCTTCGCCAAGATCTCGCGACCCGAGGTGGCCCGTCGCTTCCTCACACCCGCCCCGACCGAGATGCTCGAAAAGCTCGTGGCCCAGGGCCAGCTCACGGCCGAAGAAGCGCGCATCGCCCAGCGCCTCCCGGTCGCCGAGGACATCATCGTCGAGTCCGACAGCGGCGGGCACACCGACAACCGGCCCCTGTCGGCACTCTTCCCCGTGATCCTGCAGCTCCGCGACGAGATGGCTCGGGAGCACCGGTACAGCCGGCCGATTCGCGTCGGAGCCGCCGGAGGGCTCGGTACGCCGGGCGCCGTCGCAGCCGCCTTCGCGCTCGGAGCCGCCTTCGTGCTCACGGGGTCGGTCAACCAGGGGGCGGTGGAGTCCGGGCTCGACGAGTCCGGCCGCAAGCTGCTCGCCCAGGCCGATCTGGCCGACGTCGTCATGGCCCCGGCCGCCGACATGTTCGAGCTCGGCGTCACCGTCCAGGTGCTGCGCAAGGGCACGATGTTCGGCGTCCGCGCCCGCAAGCTGTACGAGCTCTACCAGGCCTACCCCTCTCTCGACGCCATCCCCGCCGCCGAGAAGAAGGTGCTGGAAGAGAAGATCCTCCAGTCCAGCTGTGACGAGGTCTGGGCCGGCTGCGAGCGGTTCTTCACCGAGCGCGACCCCCACGAGCTCGACAAGGCGCGCAAGAACCCGAAGCACAAGATGGCGCTGGTCTTCCGCTGGTACCTCGGGTTGTCCAGCAAGTGGGCCATCAAGGGCGTGCCCGAGCGGCGCATGGACTACCAGATCTGGTGTGGGCCGGCGATGGGCGCCTTCAACGACTGGGTGAAGGGGTCGTTCCTCGAGCCCTACGACGCCCGCACCGCGGTCCAGATCGCCCGCAACCTGCTCGAAGGCGCCGCGGTGATCACGCGCGCCCAGCAGCTCCGCACCTACGGCGTGCCCGTTCCCGCCGCCGCCTTCGCATTCGCCCCGCGTCCCCTGCACTGATTGACATCTCGAACCTCGAGAGGCCCCTCGCAATGAGCAACGCCACACAGGTCCCGATCGCCATCATCGGCGCCAGCGCCATCTTCCCCGGCTCGGTCGACAAGACCGGGTTCTGGAAGGACATCCTGGCCGGCACCGACCTGGTGACCGACGTGCCCGCCAGCCACTGGTTGATCGAGGACTACTACGACCCCGATCCGTCCGTGCCGGACATGACCTACGCCAAGCGCGGCGCGTTCCTGAACGACATCGACTTCGACGCGCTGGACTGGGGGGTTCCGCCCAGCATCCTCTCCCAGACCGACACCGTGCAGCTGCTGGCGCTCATCGCCGCCAAGCGCGTGCTCGAGGACGCGAGCACGGTCAACCAGGTCGACCGCGAGCGCACCAGCGTCATCCTCGGGGTGACCAGCGGCCAGGACCTCCTCGGCAAGATGGTCTCGCGCCTGCAGCATCCGATCTGGCGAAAGAGCCTGCGGGAGATGGGGCTTCCCGAGTCCGAGGTCGAAGAGGCCTGCAGCCGCATCGCCAGCCACTACGCGAAGTGGGAGGAGTCCACCTTCCCGGGTCTGCTGGGCAACGTCGTGGCCGGACGTATCGCCAACCGCCTCGATCTGGGCGGCACGAACTGCGTGACCGACGCCGCGTGCGCGTCGAGCTTCTCGGCCATCCAGATGGCGGTCAACGAGCTGTCGCTGCACCAGTCCGACCTGGTGATCAGCGGCGGCTGCGACACGATGAACGACATCTTCATGTACATGTGCTTCAGCAAGACCCCTGCCCTGTCGCAGTCGGGCGATGTGGCGCCGTTCTCGGACAAGGCCGACGGCACCCTGCTCGGTGAGGGGCTCGGGATGGTCGCCCTGAAGCGCCTCGAAGACGCCGAGCGCGACGGAGACCCCATCTACGCCGTGCTGAAAGGCGTCGGCAGCTCCAGCGACGGCCGCAGCAAGTCGGTCTACGCCCCCGTGTCCGAAGGCCAGGCCCGTGCCCTCCATCGCGCCTACGACCTGGCCGGGTTCTCCCCGCGCACCGTCGAGCTCGTCGAAGCCCACGGAACCGGCACGAAGGCGGGCGACGCCGCGGAGTTCGGTGGCCTGAAGCTCGCGTTCGGCGCTGCAGACGCCGAAGAGCGCCAGTGGTGTGCCCTCGGAACGGTCAAGTCCCAGATCGGCCACACCAAGGCCGCGGCCGGAGCAGCTGGGCTGTTCAAGGCGGTGATGGCGCTGCACCACAAGGCGCTGCCCCCCACCATCAAGATCGACCGGCCCAACCCCAAGCTCGACCTTCCGAACACCCCGTTCTACCTGAACACCAGCGCCCGTCCCTGGGTCCGTGGCTCCGACCACCCCCGGCGGGCCGGTGTCTCGTCGTTCGGGTTCGGCGGCAGCAACTTCCACCTCGCCGTCGAGGAGTACACGGGCGACAACGCGCCCCCGAAGCTCCGCACCCAGCCCGACGAGCTGGTGGTCCTCACCGCCGACAGCCCCGCCCAGATGGTCGAAAAGGTGAGCGAGCTCGCAAACGGCCCCATGCCAGCGGGCTTCCTGCGCCACGTGTCCGCGACGACCACCCGCGCCTACGACGCCACCGCGAAGGTCCGGCTGGCCCTGGTGGCCTCCGACGAAGGGGCGCTCGCCAAGCAGCTCGCCGACGTCCTGGCCCACCTCGACAAGACGCCCGACCAGCCCATGTCGACCCCGAAGGGTCTGTGCTACTCGACCTCCCGTGAGGACGGGGATGTGGCCCTGCTCTTCCCCGGTCAGGGCAGCCAGTACCTCCGCATGGGTCTGGGCCTGGCGCTGGCCCTCGACGGGTTCCGGGCTGCGTTCGACACCGCAGCCGACGTCTTCCGCGACGGACACCTGGGGGATGCACCGCTGCAGGATGTCGTCTTCCCCAGGGGCGTGTTCGACGACGACGCGAAGGCCGCCCAGACCGAGCGCCTGACGCGCACCGAGTGGGCCCAGCCCGCGATCGGCGCCCACTCCCTCGGGATGCTGAACCTCGTCCGCTCCCTCGGCATCGAGCCCGCCGCCGTGGCCGGGCACAGCTTCGGCGAGATCATCGCCCTGCACGCCGCCGGCGCCCTCTCTGCCGACGATGCCCTGAAGATCGCCCGTCGACGCGGGGAGCTGATGGCCGAGGCCGCCAAGCTCCCGGGCGCCATGCTGGCCGTTCCGTGCACCGTCGAAGACGTCCAGGCGGTCCTCGACGACCTGGACAACGACGCCGTCGTCGCCAACCACAACGCCCCCACCCAGGTCGTCGTGTCCGGTCCCACAGCCGACGTCGAAGCGGTGGACGCAGCGCTGCGCGCCAAGGACATCGAGCCCAAGCGGCTGAACGTGGCCACGGCCTTCCACAGCTCCGTCGTGGCCGGCTCGGTGGAGCCCTTCGCTGCATTCCTCGACGACGTGACGTTCCGCAAGGCAGCCCTGCCCGTGTACGCGAACAGCACCGCCAAGGCGTACCCCAAGACCGCCAAGGCCATGCGCAAGCTGCTCGCCAACCAGATCGCGAGCCCCGTGCGCTTCGTGGAGCAGGTCGAAGCGATGTACGCCGCCGGTGTGCGGACGTTCATCGAGTGCGGCCCCGGAAACGTGCTGCGCAGCCTCGTCACCCAGATCCTCGGCGACCGGCCCCACGTCGTCACGAGCCTCGACCGCAAGCGCAAGAAGGACGTCACCGCGTTCCACACCGCACTCGCACAGCTCGTCGCCGCCGGCGTTCCCCTCGATCTGTCGGTGCTCTGGGACGGCTACGGCGAGCCCGCCGACCCCCGAACCGCCGCCAAGCCCAAGCTGGCCGTGCCGATCAACGGCGCCAACTACGGTCAGCCCTACCCGCCGCCGGAGGGTGCAGCCGCGATGCCCGCCCCGAACGGCCCGCGTGCCGAACCCGAGCCCGAGGTCGTCTACGTCGATCGCGAGGTGCGGGTCGAAGTCCCCGTCGAAGTCCCTGTCGAAGTCCCCGTTTCACATTCCAGCCCCGAGCAAGCGATGAACCAGTCCAATGGGTCGTCGGACCTGTGGGTGCACGCGTTCGCGGAGGCCCAGCGCCAGACCGCCGAAGCACACGCGACGTACCAGCAGGCCATGGCGAGCAGCCACCAGTCCTACCTCCGCACCGTCGAGTCGTCGTTCGCGACGCTGGGTGCCCTCGCGACCGGTCAGGCCGTGGCGCTGCCCGCTCACGAGCCGGCCGCCCTTCCCGAGCGGTCGTCGCTGGCGCCGGCTGCCTTCCAGCCCAGCGCTCCGGCCCCGGCTCCCGCACCTGCACCCACGCCCGCTCCCGCACCTGCACCGGCTCCGACCCCTGCCCAGGCGGCCCCTGCGCCCGCTGCACCGGCGATTCGCCCGTCTGCACCGGCCGCTCCCGCCCCTGCTCCTGTGAGCACCCCGGTTGCGCCGAAGGCTCCGGCTCCCGCCGCGATGGACCTCAACGGTCTGCTGATGGAGGTCGTGTCCGAGAAGACCGGGTACCCCGCCGAGATGCTGGACCTGTCGATGAGCCTGGAGGGCGACCTCGGCATCGACAGCATCAAGCGCGTCGAGATCCTCTCCGCCATGCGCGAGCGCGAGCCGAACCTCCCCGAGGTCGACGCCGGTGAGATGGCCGCGCTGAACACCCTGGGCGAGATCGTCGCCTACATGGACGACGGCACGGCCGCAGCGAGCGTGCCCGCGAACGGGGCTGGCGCTCCGGTCGCAGCCGCGGCCCCGTCCACGAACATCTCCACCGACCTGAACGGCCTGCTGATGGAGGTCGTGGCCGAGAAGACCGGGTACCCCGCCGAGATGCTGGACCTGTCGATGAGCCTGGAGGGCGACCTCGGCATCGACAGCATCAAGCGCGTCGAGATCCTCTCCGCCATGCGCGAGCGCGAGCCGAACCTCCCCGAGGTCGACGCCGGTGAGATGGCCGCGCTGAACACCCTGGGCGAGATCGTCGCCTACATGGACGGAAACGCAGCCGGAGGCTCCGAAGCCCCCGCATCCACGGGTGCTTCCGCCGGTTCTTCCGCGGTGAGCGCAGACCTCAACGGCCTGTTGATGGACGTCGTGTCCGAGAAGACCGGGTACCCCGCCGAGATGCTGGACCTGTCGATGAGCCTGGAGGGCGACCTCGGCATCGACAGCATCAAGCGCGTCGAGATCCTCTCCGCCATGCGCGAGCGCGAGCCGAACCTCCCCGAGGTCGACGCCGGTGAGATGGCCCAGCTGGCCACTCTGGGGCAGATCGTCGCCTACATGGACGGACAGGCCGGCGAGGTGCCGGTCCCTAATATGGCCCAACCCGCTCCGAGCTCCGCGGAGTTGGGCCAGAACCTCGGGCGCTACGCCCTCGAGCTCGTGGAGGCACCGGCGCTGGGACTCACCAGCCCGGGTCTGCACACCCCCGTCGTGGTGACGGGACACGACGCCATCGGTCCTGCACTCGCTGCCGCCCTCGGCCAGCGGGGGATCGACGCGTCGTACACCACTGCCTCGGACGTTCCGGACGGCACGAAGGCCCTGATCTACCTGGGTGGACTGGTCGACGAGGTCACCCCCGACGTCGGGCGCGACGTGGCCCGCGAAGCCTTCGGGCTCGCCCATCGCCACGCCGCATCGCTGTCGAGCGGGCTGTTCGTCACGGTCCAGGACACCGGTGGGGACTTCGGGCTGAAGGGCTCCGAGCGCTGCTGGGTGGGTCACCTGCCCGGCCTCGCGAAGACCGCTTCCATCGAGTGGGCCGCCAGTGGCGGGCATGCCCGGGCCATCGACATCGCCGTCGACTCCCGGAGCAGCGAGACCGTGGCCCAGGCCCTCGCAGACGAGCTGATCGCAGGTGGACCCGAGCTGGAGACCGCCCTGTCGCGATCCGGCCGGTTCACCCTGAAGTCGGTGCGTCGTGACGCGGCTCCCCAGTCCCTGCCCGTCGGCGCGGACGACGTCATCGTGGTCTCCGGTGGCGCTCGCGGCGTCACGGCCGAGACCGTCATCGAGCTGGCCCGTCACAGCCGGAGCCACTTCGTCCTGCTCGGCCGCACTCCCCTGTCCGACGAGCCTGCCGCGGTCGCTGGAATCGCCGACGACGCGGGGATGAAGCGCGCCCTGTTGATGGACGCGAAGAAGAACGGCACCCCCATCACGCCCGCTGCCCTCGGCAAGCAGGTCAAGCGCATCCTCGCCAACCGCGAGATCCGCGGCACCATCGCCCGCATCGAGAATACCGGTGGACACGCCCGCTACGTCAGCGTCGACGTCACCGACGGCCCGGGTATCGAGAACGCGCTGGACACCGTCCGCGCCGAGTGGGGCCCCATCACCGGCCTCATCCACGGTGCCGGGGTGCTCGCCGACAAGAGCATCGCCGACAAGACCCCCGACCAGTTCGACTTCGTGTTCGACACCAAGATCGGCGGTCTGCACGCCCTGCTCGACGCCACCAAGGACGATTCTCTCGCCCTGGTCGTGCTCTTCAGCTCCGTCGCTGCGCGGTGCGGCAACAACGGGCAGTGCGACTACGCGATGGCCAACGAGCTCCTGAACAAGGTCGCTCCCCGGCTCCGCGCCCAGAACCCCGACAACGCTGACCTCGTCGTGAAGAGCCTCGGCTGGGGCCCGTGGGAAGGCGGGATGGTCACGCCGGCCCTCAAGGCCCACTTCGAGTCGATGGGGGTGCCGCTCATCCCCCTGTCCGTGGGCGCGAAGATGCTGGTGGACGAGGTGATGGACCGCACCGACGACCTCGAGCTGGTGCTCGGCGGCGAACCCCGCCCCGAAGCCCTGGCCTCCGAAGCATCCGGTCCGAGCGTGTCCCTGGCCGTGAAGGTCGACGCCACCAGCCATCCCCAGCTGGCCGACCACGCCATCGGCGGACGAGCCGTCGTGCCCGTCGTGCTGGCTCTGGAGTGGTTCGCCCGATCGGCCCGTGCCTGCCGGCCGGATCTCAGCCTCGCCAGCATCGAGGAGGTCCGGGTGCTCAAGGGCATCGCGGTCGACGACCTCGACAAGGGCACCTGGCTGCTCGTCGACTGCGCCGAGGTGCAGAACGGCACCGGGAGCGTCCTGGAAGCGAAGATCACCGGTCTGGACGGCCGCCCGCACTACGCGGCCCGCATCCGGATGACCGAGCAGCGCACCACCGCGACCAGCGCATCGCCGAGCCTGCCCGACATGCAGGCCTTCACCGACGACGTGTACGACGGCGAGGTCCTGTTCCACGGGGCCCGCTTCCAGGTCATCGACGAGGTGAAGGGCGTGGGCGACCAGGGCATCGAAGCCATGCTGTCCGGCACCACCGCCAAGGCCTGGTCCGGGAGCTGGTCGACCGACCCCGCGGCCTTCGACGGCGGCCTGCAGCTTGCCCTGCTCTGGAGCAAGCACGTCCTCGGAGGCGCCTCGCTGCCCACGGCCGTGAGCGCGCTCAAGACCTACGCGGACGGGCCTGCAGACGGGCCGCTCCGCTGTGTCGTGCGCGGCCAGAAGAAGTCCGACAAGCGAGCGGTGGCCGATCTGACCTTCAGTGATGCGAACGGCACCGTGTTCGCCGAGCTGGTCGGGGTCGAGACCCACCTGCGTCCCTGAAGCCGCCCCCAGGCACACGAAGAGAGAGTCATGCAGCCCATCGCCATCGTCGGTCGATCCGCCGTCCTGCCCGCGGTCGACGGGGCGCTCTGGTCGTCTTCCGCCTTGTGGGACGCGGTCCGGAGCGGCACCGACCTGCTCTCCGAGGTCCCCGAGGGCCGCTGGCGGATCCGTCGCGAGAACGCCGTTGGAGACGGCCCGGATCGCACCTGGTGCACGCGCGGCGGCTACGTCCGCGGCTTCGAGGAGCGGTTCGACGCCGCCCTGGCCTCCGACCCCTTCCGTCTGCCGTCCGAGAAGCTGCTCGGCCTCGATCCTCTGTTCAAGCTGGTGCTGCACACCGGTCGCGAAGCGCTGCGGGACGCCGGAATGGACGACCCCGCGGGCAACGCGCGAGTGGGCGCCATCTTCGGCAACCTCTCCTACCCCTCCGCCGGGCTCGCCCGGTTCGCCGAGAGCGTGTGGTGGGGAACCGAGCGGCCCGACGCCCTGAACCGGTTCATGTCCGGCATGCCGGCCCACCTGCTCGCGATGGTCATGGGGCTCGGAGGTCCAGCCTTCGCCCTCGACGCCGCCTGCGCGAGCTCGCTGTACGCCATGAAGCTCGCCTGCGACGCCCTGAACGACGGACGCGCCGACGTGATGCTCGCCGGGGCCGTCAACCGCTGCGACGACCTGTTCATCCACACCGGCTTCTGCGCGCTCAACGCCATGAGCCGGTCCGGGCGCAGCCGTCCGTTCCACGCCGAGGCCGACGGGCTCGTCCCAGCCGAAGGCGCGGGAATGCTCGTGCTGAAGCGGCTCTCCGACGCGCGAGCCGCGAACGACCGCGTCCACGGCGTGATCCGGGCGGTCGGGCTGTCGAACGACGGGCGCGGCAAGGGCTTCCTCGCACCCGCTGTCGAAGGCCAGGAACGCGCGATGCGCAGCGCCTGGGAGCAGGCCGGACTGGACCCCACCACCATCGGACTGCTGGAGTGCCACGCCACGGGAACCACCGTGGGCGACGCCGCCGAGCTGCAGAGCATGGCTCGGGTGTTCGGCGGAGCTGCGGGTCCGATTCCCATCGGCTCCCTGAAGTCGAACTTCGGCCACCTGGTGACTGCCGCCGGGGTTGCGGGTGTGCTCAAGGTGCTCGAAGCCATGGCCCATCAGGAGCGCCCACCCACCCTTCACGCGTCACATGAGCATCCCGGTCTCCAGGGATCTCCCTTCCGTCTGCTGCATCGCGCCGAGCGCTGGGACAGCGACGGACCGCGCCGTGCGGGCATCAACGCGTTCGGGTTCGGGGGCAACAACGCCCACCTGATCCTCGAGGAACCCGGCCACCTGCCCGCACCCTCGGCCGCCATCCAGCCCGCTCCAGCCGACCCCGTCGCTGTCGTGGCCCTCGGTGCGCGCGTCGGAGACGGGTCCGATGCCGTGCAGCTGCGCGACGACCTCCGCTCCGGGCAGTCCAGAGGGCCCGCCAAACACGTTGAAGTGGCACTTCAGGGGCTGCGATTCCCCCCGAAGAACCTCGAGCAATCCCGAGCCCAGCAGACCTTGATGCTCGAGGCCGCCCGAGAAGCCATCGCCACCGGCCCGACCCTTCCACGCGAGCGCACCATGGTGCTCGTCGGGATGGGCGCCGACCCCGAGGTGTGCCGCTACGGCGCACGCTGGCGGCTCGCCGACCACCTGAACGGCGACGCCCTGTCCGAAGCCCGGGACGCCGTGATCGCGGTCCTGAAGTCCGAAGGCGTGGTGGGCAACATGCCGAACATCCCGGCCAACCGGCTCAACAGCCAGTTCGACGTCGCCGGGCCGTCGTTCACGGTCAGCGCCGAAGAGCTGTCGGGCAGCGTGGCACTCGATCTGGCCGTGCGGGCACTCCGCAACAGAGAGGTCGACGCCGCTGTGGTGGGGGCTGTCGATCTGTCGGTCGAGCCCGTGCACCAGGCCGCTCTCCAGGCCGTCGGCGCGCCGCGCACCCCAGGTGATGCGGCGGTCACCCTCGTGCTGAAGCGCCTCTCCGATGCCCGGGCTGCGAACGACCCCGTGCTGGCGGTCCTCTCTGACGATTCTCCTGCAGAGGTCCGGTTCGGTGAAGGGGGCTTCGATGCCGCAGCGTCCTTCGGTCACGCCCATGCCGCGAACGGGCTGGTGAACGTCGCCGCAGCCGTGCTCTGCGGTCAGCCGGCCGAGGTCGTCACCCGCTCCTTCTCGGGGTTCGAGCACTCCGTGAAGGTCGCCCCCGGAACGCACCCCCTGGCCGATCGACCAGCACGTTCCGGCCCCACTCTGTCGCTCTCCGCCCATCCGTCCCCGATGCCGCGGCTTCCCGTCCGCATTCCCGAGAGTCCCGTCATGCAGAAGATGGACCCCGCACCCGCGCTGCCCCCCACCTCCGTCGATGGGCCCGCCCGGATGCCCGAGACCCCGCCGGCCCCGCGTCCGACCGCCCCACGTCCGACAGCCCCGGGTGCCTCGTTCCAGGGAGGCGACGTCGCGCATCCTCCGGTCACCGGCGCACCCGCCTCGGCGCTCATCGCCATCCAGCAGCACCTGGGGCAGATCCACCGGGACTACCTGGCCCAGCAGCAGGCGCTGCACGAGCAGTTCCTCCACACCCGACAGACCGCGCTCCAGACGCTGCAGCAGGCCCGCACCCGTCAGGGAACCGGCGTCCGCAGGCGCATCCCCACCGCGCGTCCGCACGTCTGGGACGCACCCTCCACACCGCGACCCTCCTCTCCCCCCGACCAGCCGAGCGTCTCGACCCCCGAGCCCGTGAAGCGCCCGCCGCTGCCGACGCCCTCGGCACCTCCCGTCGCTGGAACCCCCGCACCCCCATCGCCGGCCCCTGAAAATGGACTGACCTCCCGTCCGGACGACGGCTCGTTCGAGCTTCCCGGGCCGCGCTTCTCGCGTGAGGATCTGGAGCACCTGGCGTCCCATCAGATCTCAGACCGCTTCGGGCCGATGTTCGCCATCCAGGACGACTTCCCGCGCCAGGTCCGGATGCCCGAGCCGCCCCTGCTCCTCTGCGACCGGGTGACGGGGATCGACGCCGAGCCGGGATCGATGACCACCGGCACGATCTGGACCGAGTCCGATGTCGATGCGGACGACTGGTACGTGCACCACGGCCACATGCCCGCGGGCATCATGATCGAGTCCGGCCAGGCCGACCTGCTGCTGATCTCGTGGCTGGGCGCGGACTTCCAGAACAAGGGCGAGCGCGTCTACCGCCTGCTCGGGTGCGAGCTGACCTACAAACGCGGCCTGCCCGCGGTCGGCGACACCCTGAAGTACGACATCCACATCGACGGGCACGCCAAGCAAGGCGACGTCCGGCTGTTCTTCTTCCACTACGACTGCCGCGTCGACGGCGACATCCGGTTGTCGGTCCGCGAAGGCCAGGCCGGGTTCTTCACCGATCAGGAGCTCGCCGAGAGCAAGGGCATCCTCTGGCGTGCCGAGACCGGTGAGCACGACCCGAACGCCCGCGTCGACCCTCCCGACGTCGAGTGCACGCGCACGTCCTTCGACCAGGCTCAGATCGAGGCCTTCGCCCACGGGGATGTGTACGCCTGCTTCGGTCCGGGCTTCGAGGTGACCCAGGCCCACACGCGCACCCCGCGCATCCAGCACGGCGACATGACGTTCCTGCATCGCGTCACGCACCTCGAGACGCGGGGAGGCCCGTGGAAGCGGGGCTATCTCAGGGCCGAGCAGCAGATCCGCCCGGACGACTGGTTCTTCGACGGGCACTTCAAGGACGACCCGTGCATGCCGGGCACCCTGATGTTCGAGGGCTGCCTGCAGGCGCTGGCGTTCTGGATGACCGCCCAGGGCTACACGGTGAACAAGGACGGCTGGCGCTTCGAGCCGGTTCCCGACGTCCCCTACCAGCTGAAGTGCCGCGGTCAGTGCACGCCCGAGAGCCGCGAGCTCATCTACGAGGTGTTCGTCGAGGAGGTCCACGCGGGCCCGATTCCGATGGTCTTCGCGGACTTCCTGTGCACGGTGGACGGACTGGGCGCGTTCCACGCACGCCGGGTCGGGGTGCAGCTGGTCCCGGGCTGGCCGCTCGACGAGGGGCACGCCATCCTGGACGCCTACGAACAGACCGATGCCGCGAAGCAGCCGGTGGCGAAGATGGAGGACGGGTTCCCGTTCGACTACAAGTCGCTGCTGGCGTGTGCCTGGGGCAAGCCGAGCGAGGCATTCGGTGCGCCGTATTCGGTGTTCGACCACGTGAAGAAGGTCGCCCGGCTTCCGGGGCCGCCCTACCACTTCCTCACCCGGGTCACGTCGGTCTCGGAGCCGTTCGGCGGGTTCAAGCCGGGCGTGAAGATCGCGGTGGAGTACGACGTTCCGCCCGATGCCTGGTATTTCTGGGAGAACGCCCACCCCACCATGCCGTTCGCGGTGCTGCTCGAGGCCGCGCTGCAGCCGTGTGGATGGCTCGCGAGCTACGTCGGGAGCGCGCTGACCACGGATCAGGAGCTGTTCTTCCGCAACCTCGACGGGACCGGCACGCTGCTGACCGAGATCCTGCCCACGTCCGGCACCCTGCGCACCGAGGTCGAGATCACGGCGGTCTCGTCGTCGGGCGGGATGATCATCGAGGGCTTCGACGTCACCTGCTTCCTCGGCGACACCCCGGTCTACGAGATGAAGACGGTGTTCGGCTTCTTCCCCGAGGTGGCCCTGGCCAACCAGCTGGGCATCCCCCCCACCCCCGAAGAGCGGGCGGCCGTGAAGGAGCGCACCGAGGTGGTCGATCTGCGCAGTCGACCCGAGAAGTACTTCGGGGGGGCGTTGCGTCTGCCCGAGCCGATGCTGCTCATGTGCGACCGGATCACCGCGTACTGGCCGGAGGGCGGCAAGGACGGTCTGGGTCGGGTGCTCGGCGAGAAGGACGTGAACCCCGCCGAGTGGTTCTTCAAGAGCCACTTCTTCCAGGACCCCGTCCAGCCGGGCTCGCTGGGGATCGAGAACCTGATCCAGGTCCTGATGTGGGCCGCCATCGAGAAGGGTCTCGCGGATGGCATGGAGCATCCGCACTTCGAGCCGCTGATGCTCGATCGGCCGCTGACCTGGAAGTACCGCGGTCAGGTGGTGCCGAAGAACTCCGTCATCCGCACCGAGATCGACATCACCGAGATCGGCGAGGACGAACGGGGCCGGTTCATCGTCTGTGATGGCTGGTTGTGGGCCGACGAGCTGCGGATCTACCAGGCGGTCCAGATGGGCGTGCGGGTGGTCGACGGCCCTCCCCCCGAGGACATCGCGACGCCGCCGGCCTCCACCGACAAGGATCTCGGCCGGAGCTATCTTCCAGCAGATTCATCGGGAAGTGCGCACACCGAAGCCGTGATCGACCCGTCCCAGGCGGCCTGGTTGCAGGATCACTGCCCGACGTTCACCCTGCCCGCGCTGCCCGCGATGAGCATGGTCGACCAGCTGGTCGCCGCGATCGGTGGCGCACCTGCAGCCCTGTCGGATGTGCAGGTGCATCGGTGGCTGGCGCTTCCCCAGCCCGTGCGCGTGAAGACCGAGGAGAAGGACGAGGGGGTGGTGGCGCTGTCGGCCTGGCGCGACGCCGCCCGAGCGGAGCTGTCCCGCTTCGAGCCCGTGTGTACCGGGTCGGTCGCCGAGCTTCCCGACGAGCGCCCTGCACCCTGGCCGGCCCTCGACGCGCCGGAGATCGCCGATCCGTACGCGAAGGGCGCGCTCTTCCACGGTCCGGCGTTTCACTACCTGACGTCGCTGAAGCGCAGTGACGCAGGAGCGAGCGGGGTCCTCGATCCGTCGAAGGGCGCAGTGCCGGCCGGGTGTACGCACCAGGGATTGCTGGATGCGATGACCCACGTCATTCCGCACGACTCGCTGACCGAGTGGTGGCCGGATGCTGCGGAGGAGGAGGTGGCCTACCCCTACGCCTTGCCGACGTTCCGGGTCTTCGGGCCCGCTCCGACGGGTCCCGTGCGAGTCGAAGTGCGCCCAACTGGGCGGGACGGTCGGTTCGTGACGTCGCGCTTCCAGCTCATCGCGGACGACGGTGTGTGGGTGGATGGGGAGCTGCGCGAGGTGTGCATGCCCAAGGGTCCGCTCGGGATGGCGGATCCGGATGACCGGCGAGCCTTCCTGCGCGATCGGTCTTTCGTTCGGGGGGTGGCCCTGTCGCGATTGGACGATGGCGCGACGTGTCACCAGGCGGACGTCCGGGCGAGCGACTGGCTGCCAGGCACCGTGGATGCGGTGTACGGACTGAACGGGGAAGCGGGCGCGGACCGTCTGGAGGCCATCGCGGTGAAGGACGTCGTGGCGCAGGCCCTGCAGATCCACCCGTCGTCGGTGGACGCATCGCGGCACAGCCCTCGGAATCGTCCGCTGCAGCGGGCCTCGATCGAGGTGTCCCGTGCCGAAGAGTCCGTGTCGGCGAAGCTCGTCGAGGCTCCTTCCCTGGACATCTCGGAGGTCCGGGACTGGTGGACAGACTGGTTCGCTCGCGATCCCTGGCCCGTCGAAGACCTGTACTACGGGCTCATCGAGCGGTTCATCGGGGATGTCCGTCTGGCCGACCCCGACGGCTTCGAGCGGATCCGGGGCCGGTCGGTGCTCTACCTGGCCAACCACCAGGTCGCGGTGGAATCGCTGCTGTTCAGCGTGCTCGCGAGCGGCCTGACGGGCACGCCCACCGTCACGCTGGCGAAGATGGAGCACCAGCACACCTGGCTGGGTCGGCTGATCGCCCATGCCTTCAGCTACCCGGGTGTGACCGATCCCGAGGTCATCACCTTCTTCGATCGCGAGGACAAAGCCAGCCTTCCACGCATCATCGGCGAGCTCGCCGCCGAGATGATGGGCCCGGGCAAGTCGGTGATGGTCCACATCGAGGGCACGCGCTCGCTGTCGTGTCGCACCCCCGTCCAGAAGATGAGCTCCGCGTTCGTGGACATGGCGGTGAAGACGAACAGCCCCATCGTTCCCGTTCGATTCGCGCGCGCGCTCCCGGCCGAGCCCCTGGACAGCCGGCTCGAGTTCCCGGTGGGTCTGGGCCGTCAGGAGGTCTGGTTCGGCTCACCCATCGAGCCCGAGGTGTTCGAGACGATCCCGTACAAGGAGCGCAAGCAGCTCGTCATCGAGGGGATCAACGCCCTCGGGCCGTCCAACGCCGAGGAGGTCCCGACCGATCCCGATCCGGCATTCCAGGCGCGCGTACAGGCCTGGAAGGACGCGCATCCAGACACCGACGACGACCATGCGGTGCTGGCAGCCGTACTCGAAGAGGCCGCGAATCCAACCGACGAGACCCAGCAGGTGCTCGCGGGGGACGCGCAGACGGACTGGGCGAAGGAGCTCCAGCGGCGCCTGTTCGAGGGGCTCTGAGCTACTCGTCCCCACCCGGTCCACGCGAGCCGGCCCATTCGAGCCGCACCCTCGGAAACAGCTCGCGCTGGCCGGTGTCTTCGCGGGCCGCATCCGTGGCGCGCACCAGCACGTCGTACGGAATCGTGTCGTCCGCGCGGAGGATGATCTCGTCGGCCCAGGGATAGGCATCCTTCACGTGGCCGAGCAGGCGGCGCAGTCGGGTGTAGTCGTAGGACCCCGGGTTGCTGCAGGCATCGGCGGCACAGGGAAGCAGTGGACGCCCATCGGGGCCCGCCAGGACCTCTTCGGCTCCCGCGATCCGGAACCCGGCCTCGGAGACGTCGACGATCGGCACGATGGGCTCGAGGCGATCGTCGCCGGGGTTCTCGAGCGCGGGGGTGTCGGGGCCGGCGTTCATCCACTGCAGCGCCACGAACTGCGTCGCCATCAGCAGCACGGGGATCAACAGCGTCGCCAGGTTCATGATGGGAACCAGGTGAAACGCCGTGAATCCGGCCTTCGTGTGTTCTTCGCGCGAGCGGGGCATTGGCGCGCTTCCCTCCGACGTGTGCGTTGGACAACGCCTGGAGAGAGCGGTTCCGTCCGAGTCGACGATTCCGCCGGCCCGCCCTCGCAAGCGAGGGATGAACCGACCGAATCACTTCAATGGAATGTCTTGTCGCGTTCGGGTACCCCCGGAAAATGTGCTCGTTCCTCCGCGCATTTCGGGGGCACCGCTCTCTTGACCGTCAAGACATCTACGGAATTGTGATCGGAACCGTCGCCGTGTTGTTCGAGTAGTCCAGCTCGGCCAGGACTTCCTCGAAGTTGAGCTCGATGGTGAGGAAGTAGTCGCCGGGCGGCACGTCGGTGACGTCGACCCACTGGCAGTCCAGTCCGCTGTAGTACGTGTCCGCCCAGTCCTTGCTGATGCCCTGGTAGCTGCAGCCGTAGGTCTGGGGACCGGCGGAGTCCGCGTTGTAGACCTCGAAGTCGATCAGGCAGAACGCCTGCTTGTGCCCGTCGGCCACGACGTTCCCGTCGGCGTCGGTGACGAAGTATCGGGCGTAGCTGTTGAAGTGGAAGTGGTTGTGGCAGTCGCTGTACTCGAACAGATCCGCGTTCAGGTTGTCGTTCGGATCGCCGAGGTGCAGGGGGCCGTTCCCGGTGTTCGGCGTGGTGGTGTCGAAGCGCAGCAGCGTGCGCTGACCCGCCTGCTCGACACAGCCCTCGACCAGCGCGCAGTCGTCGGCCGGGAAGGTCTCGGTGGTGAAGGTGAGGCTGCTGTTCAGGCGGTCGGTGTCGACCCAGATGTCGGGCAGCGCACAGGTGTTGCTGCCATCGCAGGCGGTGCCGAGGGGGCAGCACTGCTCGCCACAGCGCCGGGCCTGCGGGCAGTTGTCGACGCACTCGGGCGGCGCCTGAGGATGCTCGATGCACAGCTCCAGTCCGGAGCAGCTGTCACAGTGACACGCGTTGCCGATGCCGTCGGCGTTGGTGTCGAGCTGCTCGGGGTTGGCGTCTGCGGGGCAGTTGTCGCAGGCATCCCCCAGCCCGTCGCCATCCTGGTCGGACTGGTCGGGGTTGGGGATCAGCGGGCACACGTCCTCGCTGTCTTCCGTGCCGTCCTGGTCACGGTCGGAGAACGGGTCGCAGGCATCCCCGATGTCGTCCAGGTCGAAGTCGGCCTGGTCGGTGTTGGCGTCGTTCACGCAGTTGTCGTACTGGTCGGCGATGCCATCGCGATCGGCGTCTTTCATCAGCCAGGACAGATCCGAGACGTCTGCCCCGCCTTTGCAGGCGACGAGGCCGACGAGGACGAGAGCGGCCGAGGACAACGACAATGCGACGCGCATACGGACTCCAGGACAGGCGGGAATCGTAGCCGCTACAGCCCCGCTCCGCAGCGCTCGGGCGCGGTCTGACGCTCTGTTGACGACTCGTCAGCCATCCACGGGGGGGCGAGGTCGCAACAGGTCGACGAGCTGCCAGTCCCCGCGCTCGATGGCATCGGCCCACGCGCCCTCGTGCTCCAGCAACGCGATGTTCGCGGTGGTGAAGCGCTCCTGAACCCCGGAGAGCTCGGTCAGCGCGTCCTCCCAGCCGGGGTTGTGGCCCAGGACCAGCACACACGCTTCGTCCGTCACGTAGGCCCGCACAGCGTCTCGGATGTCCTCGATGCTGCCGTGGTACAGGCTCGGGACCAGCTCCAGGCGAGGCGTGGGCTCGAGCTCGCCGGACATCCAGGCCCAGGTCTCCTCGGTGCGCGCCGCATCGCTGACCAGCGCGAGATCCGGCACCCAGCCGAGCTTCTGCACGCGTCGGGCCATCCGGGGAGCATCGCCTCGCCCTCGTTTGTTCAGCGGGCGGTCGTGGTCGCTCTGGCCCGCCACCTTCCACGAGCTCTTGGCGTGCCGCATCAGCATCAGGCGCAGGGTCATACCAACCGACCCCGGAACGGACCGGCGTTGTGGACGAGCAACGTGTCCGGCAAGCCGCGCACCATGGCGTCGACCCGCTCGGCGTACGCGAGCTCTTCGCCCTTCGGAGGCGCTTTCATGCCCAGGAACACGAGCGCTGCGCCGGCACTGTCGCGCTGGATGATGTCCCGCACGGACTCCTCGTGGCCTCGCACCACGACGTCGACCTTCACGTCGATGCGGATGGACGGGAGCATCCCGGCGAAGTCCTGCTGCTGTGCACGGGCGCTGGGGCCGTCCTCGACGACCGTCTTCAGCTCGATGGTGGCGTTCCGCCACTCCCGCGTCATCGTGACCAGGTGCGCGAGCAGGAGCATCAAGTCCCCGTTGTTCTCGCGGCCGGCCCACCAGACGACGATGCGTGGCTTGCCCTCGCCGCGCTCGTGACCCGGGAGGGCCGGGCTGTGCAGGATGGTGCACTTCTCGAGACGCCACAGCGATCGACACAGGCGGAAGATGCGCGCGAGGTGCTCCGGACCGTCGTCTTCCTGGTGGTAGCCGAACATCACGGTGTTGCTGTGCAGACCCGCCATGCCGTTGGCCTGAGCCACGGTGATGGCGCCCGCGTCGAGGTCGGTGACGGCGGTGACCTCCGAGAACGCTTCGATTCCGGCGGCCTCGAGCATGGCGTTGTCGGTGCGGAGCAGGTTCTCGGCGCCGTCGAACTCCTCGAGATCCCCGGTGACCAGGTGGTTCACCGTGACGATTCCCCGATGCTGTCCGATGGCGTCGGCCCAGCGGACGACCGGGATGGTGCGGTGCAGGTCGCTCGTGAAGACCAGGATGTGCGGGCGCCAGTTGCGGGGGTCGACCCGGGCGTTGCGCAGTCGCATCAGCGCGTAGCGGGCGCCGGAGAGGAACAGGCCGGACCGGGCGTCTCCCCACGTCGACTGGAGGCTGCGCGTCGACAGGAACCAGAAGATGAAGGCCTCGATGAGGATGGCGACGACGCACGCGATGGGGTTGATGGCGAACATCGCGATGACGCACCCGAGCGCGCCGAGCAGCGAGAAGCTCCAGTGGACGCGGATCGTCGGACGGAAGCTGGTGTCGCCGATGAGGCCCTCGAGCGCCGCGACGACGTTCAGCGCACCGTAGGTGGTGAGGAAGAACATCGTGACGATGGACGCGACGGCGTTGAGGTCCGGGAGAAGGATGACCGCGACGAACGCCATGATCCCCGAAGCGCGCAGGCCGAAGAGCGGCTCGCCGGTCTTCTCGTCGACCTCGCCGAAGCGACTGGGGACGAGGCGGTCGGTGGCCAGGGCCTGCAGGGTGCGCGGTGCCGAGAGGATGCTCCCGAACGCGCTGGAGAGGATGGCGCCCATCAGGCCGGGCAGCACCAACAACGAGCCCCCGACGGCGATGCGGGTCCACACCAGGGAGTCCGAGACGTCGTGCTGGGCAGCGGCGAACGACAGGGCGACGGGCAGGGTCATGTAGACGATGAAGCCCACGACGGTGGCTGCGATGCCCCCGATGGGGATGCTGCGCGAGGGATTCGCGAGGTCGCCCGACAGGGACAGACCCGTGAGAACACCCGTGACGGCGGGGAAGAAGACGGCGAAGACCTCCCAGAACTTCGCGTCCTTCCAGGGCCCCATGGCGGGAACGCCGATCTCCTCGAAGTTCACTCCGAAGCCGAGCGCCACGAGGCTCATGGCGATGAGCGCCATGATGGGCAGCTGCGCTTTGAGGGTGAGCTCGGTGCTCTTGGCTGCGAAGTAGGTGACCCCCGCGACGATGAGCGCGGCGAAGATCTGCACCGGAACGTCGTGCCAGATGATCCGGAAGCTCTCGGCCAGACCGTACGCGTAGAGCGTGAGCGACAGCACCTGCGAGAGGAACAGCGGGATCCCGATGGCGCCGCCCACCTCGAGCCCGAAGCTCCGGGAGATGAGGAAGTACGCACCCCCCACCCCGACCCGCATGTTGGTCGCGAGCGTGCTCATCGACAGACACGTCAGGAACGTGATGGTGTTCGAGATGAAGATGATCCCGAGGGTGCCTGCGAGCCCGGCCTGGTCGAGCACCCAGCCCAGCCGCATGTACATGATCACGCCGAGGATCGTGAGCACCGTCGGGGTGAAGACCCCGAGGAACCAGCCGAGCCCTGGACGTTGCTCTTCGCTCACTCCCGTGCTCACTGAGTGGCCTCCCCGGCATCAGAGCCGCCATCGCTGGCCTCGGCGTCGACGGGGCGGCGCACCCAGGTGCCGTTCTCGACCTCGAAGATCTGGGTGGGCCAGTACTGCAGGTCCATGAGCAGGGTGTGCACACTCTCCGAGCCCGACAGGGTCTCCAGGGTCAGCCGGACGGGTTCGCGGTCTTCGAGCGGGCGGATGGCATCGAGGAAGGCGTCGAGATCGGGGGTGGGCGTGTCGTTGATCTTCTGGATCCGGCGTGTGGGACGAATCTGGTAGCGCGCACCGGGGCTGCCGTACCACAGCCAGGCGATGTAGACGCCTTTGGGGTCGATCCCCCGCTGTGCGGCGACCTCGTAGTGAGGTGCGTGCACGGTGAGCCCGGCCCAGCTGACCATGCGGTCGACGCCATCGCTGTCGACGGCGAGGGTGTCGAAGGTGACGGTCTCCTCCTGTCCGTTGCGGAGCAGGGTGAGCGTGGCGCTGGCTTCGGGCTGGTCGATCTGCAGGAGGCTGGTCAGGAGCTCGCCGTCGACTTCGAGCACCAGATCGGTGGTGCGGACCACTTCGGACGCCGGAGCGGTACCGTGCACACGCGAGACCTCGAACAGGGTGCGCGTGGTGGGGTCTTCGGCGAGGATCTCCTTGATCCGGGCGTCGGACAGGCCTCGATCGCGGGCGGAGTCGAGGGTGATGCGCTCGAGCTCGAAGCCCATGACCCGGACCTCGTCGGGCACCCTCCCCTCGCGCAGGGCTTCGATGACGGGCTTCGCATAGCCGATGGGGAGGCCGCGGAACTGCCGTTCGTCGGACGCCTGGTCCAGGAAGCTCGACCAGGTGGCGTAGACACGGCCTTTCTTGTCTGTCAGCACGCCTCCGAGGGTCGTCTCAGCGTCCTCGGGCGTGTAGACCTCGACGTTGGTGTCGCGGAAGCGAGGGGTCTGGCTCGCCCCGAGCTCGAGGGGCTCGATGGCTTCGAGGGTGGTCTGGAGGTTGACCAGGGCCTGGGAGCGGTCGAGGCCGACGAGCCAGATGCGGTCGTTCTCCTCGGGGATCTTCGACGCCATCTCGATGGACGTGACGGGCACGTCTCCGATGGACTCGGGGTCGTACTTCACGATGGCGAAGTTGTGCACGGGATGCAGGAACACGACTTCGCCGGGCACGCGGACGGCACCCGCGAAGGTGAGGTTCATGTCGCCGAGTCGCACGGGAACGGTGTCGCGGTCGACCAGCACGAAGCCCTTCTCGGCATCGACCACGGTGCCGACCCCGACGTAGTTGAGGTCCTTCACGCCGGAGGTCGGGTACGGGATGTCGAAGTCGACGCGCACCAGGGACTGGACGACGAACTTCGCCGGCTTGTCGGCGGGGGGGAAGACCAGGCTCCCAGCAGGCTCGACGACCGGCTCGGATGGCGGCTCGGGGCTCTCGGTGCAGGGCCACAGGCCGGTCTGGTCGTTGCGCTTGCAGCGGCGCATCGTGAACCAGCGGCGATCGACGACCACCACGGCCTCGTAGGGGCGGCGCTCGTCGTTGATGACGAAGAACCGCATCCGGATGCGAGCGCGATCAGGGTGTGCCGCGAGGGCAGCTTCGACGTCGTCGAGGGTGGAGACGTCCTCCCCTTCGATCTGGAGCAGGACGGCGCCGGTGGTGACGCCCGCGGTCGACAGCGCGTAGCCGCCGACCGACACGTAGACGCCTTCGACCGGCAGATCGTGGTTGCGGGCCTGCATGTACGAGACGGGCGTGAGGATGGCGCGCCCGAACTCCAGGTACTCGTCGGGGGTGATGGCGTGCAGGTCGCCCACCTCGAGCTCGAGGGTGAGCTGTCGACTCCCCCGCTGGATCCGGACCGGCAGGGTCTCTCCGACTGCGTCATCCAGCCGGCTCTCGAGCGCGACGAAGTCGAGCACCCACTCGTCGCCGATCTTCAGCAGGATGTCGCCGGGCAGCAGCTGGTCGTCGGCCGGCCCCCCGGGAAGCACGCTCTTCACGATGAGCGCACCGTCCTTGTCGCTCACGTTCCGGATGGCGTTCTCGGTCTCCTCGTCGAGACCCAGACGAGCGAGCTCGTCGAAGTACTCGTAGACGAACGTGGTCTGGATCGTGCCGCGTGGCACGGTCTCGTTGCGACGGATGTACTCGAAGGCCCGGACCACACGGTGCAGCGGGAGGTAGAAGCTGCTGGCGGCGCGGTTGGAGCCGCCTGCATTGAGAGCGACGACCTTGCCTCGGATGTCGACGACGGGCGAGCCGCTCGACCCACCGGACGTGTTGGTCGCGGCCTGCACGTAGAAGGTGTTGAAGTCGTTGTAGGTGTTCCGACCGTAGTTGGGCGCATTGCGGTCGATGCGGGCCAGGGTGCTGTCGAGGATGCTGATCTTCTCGCCGGCGTCGTTGCCGACCACCCGGATGTCGACGCCCACCTGAGCGCCCGCGGGATCGAGCTCCAGCTCTTCGAGCTCCATGTGCTTCACGGCATCGGGGTCGAACCGGTAGAACCCGAAGTCGTGCACGGGGTCGCGGTAGACCGGGATCAGCTCCACTTCCTCGGAGTTCTCGAGCACGGCCTGGGCCACGACGGGCCCCGCGTGGACCATGTGCCGATTGGTGAGGATCCATCCCTCCTCGGCATCCACGATGAACCCGGTCCCGACGCTGCTTCGCGCATCCTCGGTGTCGAAGTCTCGCGTGCCCGTGACGCGGATCGCCACCACGGAAGGGACCACCCGCTGGATGGTCGCTTGCCAGGTCTTGTCGTCCTCGGCCGCCACGGCGATCGAGGGCCCGAACGCGGCCCACACCGCGCAGATCAACAGCAGGAGTCGCATGTCCCAGACGCCTAACCGCCCAGAGGGGTCGCGGCGTCTGGGGATGCGTGCCGAGGGCTACCCGTTCCGGCGCCGCACGAGCGCAACTGCCAGCAGCATCGCTGCGAAGCCGCCCGCCAGCCCACGTCCACCGGAGGCGCAGCCGCCGCAGGCGCCACCGAGGTAGGCGCCGTCACCGGCGTTCTCGTCCGGGAAGTCGTCGCTGCCGTCCAGGGGATCGGTGCCCCGATCGACCTCTTCGCCGTCCGGAACCCCACCGTCGTCCGTGTCGGGATCGAGGGGGTCGGTTCCGAAGTCGTTCACTTCTTCGCCGTCCAGCAGGCCGTCGTCGTCGGTGTCGGGGTCGAAGGGATCGGTGCCGAGCTCCTCTTCCTCGTCGTCGGTCAGGCCGTCGTCGTCGCTGTCGATGTCCTCGGGCGTGTCGTCGGGATCGAGGGCGTCGATCGTCCCGTCGCCATCGGTGTCGGGGCCACCGGGTCCGCCTTCGGCGAGGTCGCTGGCGCCGTCGCCGTCGCTGTCGGGGTTGTTGGGATCGGTCTCGTCGTCTGCGGTGCCCGGCAGGTCGCCGTCGAAGGCCCCGTCGCCGTTCAGATCCTCTTCGCCGTCCAACAGGCCGTCGTCATCGCTGTCGGCATCGGTCGGGTCGGTGGTCGTGGACGGATCGGCATCGCCTTCCCAGGCAGGGTCGGTGCCGTCGAAGGGCACGCCGCCATCGGAGGTTCCGCCGGGAACGGGGTCGGTCACGCCGGCTTCGAGGCCGTCGGTCAGGCCGTCGTCATCGGTGTCGGCGTCGAGCGGGTCGGTCTCGTCACCGCTGTTCGGAACGCCATCGAGGCCGATGATCTCGTCGCCGTCGGAGATGCCGTCATCGTCGGTGTCGGCGTCGATTCCGGACGTCTCGTCGCCGGTGTCCGGGATGCCGTCTGGACCATCGCGCTCCTCGCCGTCGGTCAGGCCGTCGCCGTCGGTGTCGGGATCGGTGGGGTCGGTGCCGTCGATCACCTCCTGCTCGTCGCTCACACCATCGCCGTCGGTGTCGTCTCCGGCGGGGTCGAGCGCATCGATGGTGCCGTCGCCATCGGTGTCCGGACCGGCGCTTCCGCCTTCCGTGCCGTCATCGAGGCCGTCTCCATCGGTGTCTTCGAGGTTCGGATCCGCTTCGTCGTCCTGGGTGCCGGGCAGATCGCCGTCCCAGAAGCCGTCGCCGTCCAGGTCTTCGTCCCCATCCAAGAGGCCGTCGCCATCGGTGTCGGGATCGGTTGGATCGGTGGTGCTGGCGGGGTCGGTGTCGGGCTGCCAGTCGGGGCCGGTTCCGACGAAGGGCACGCCGCCATCGCTGGTTCCGCCGGGCACGGGGTCGGTGGTGCCGACCTCCAGGCCATCGTTCAGACCGTCTTCGTCGCTGTCCGGGTTGTTGGGGTCGGTGCCCGTTCCTGCAGGGTCGAGCTCCAGACCGTCGGACAGGCCGTCGTCGTCGCTGTCGGCATCGAGGGGCTGGGTCTCGTCACCGGTCAGCGGCAGGCCGTCGTCGCCCAGCAGCTCTTCGCCGTCGGACAGGCCGTCGTCGTCGCTGTCGGGGTCCGTCGGGTCGGTGCCGATGAAGTCCTCGACCGCATCGGGGATGCCGTCGCCATCGGTGTCGTCGCCCACGTCGGGGTCGAGTGCATCGATGGTGCCGTCGCCATCCCCGTCGGGTCCTGCAGCGCCACCTTCGATGAGGTCGTCCAGACCGTCGCCGTCGGTGTCGGTGTTGTTCGGGTCGGTCTCGTCGTCGAGGAGCCCCGGCTGGTCGCCGTCGAAGGCTCCGTCGCCGTTCAGATCCTCGTCGCCGTCGAACAGGCCGTCGCCATCGCTGTCGGGCGCGAGGGGGTCGGTGGTCGTGGACGGGTCGGCATCGGGCACGAACACGGTGACGTCGGTGCCGCTGTAGGGCCGTCCGTCGCCATCGGTGACGCCCGCCGGGATGGGCGTGTCGACCGCCTGCTCGGTGCCGTCCTGCACGCCATCGGCGTCGGTGTCGACATCGTTCGGGTCGGTCTCGTCGCCGGACATCGGCAGGGTGTCGGGCCCGAAGACCTCGTCGCCGTCGCTCAACCCGTCGTCGTCGCTGTCCGCGTCCATGGGCTGGGTCTCGTCGCCCGTGCCCGGCAGACCGTCGCCGCCCAGCAGCTCTTCGGCGTCCGACAACCCGTCGTCATCGCTGTCGGGGTCGTTCGGGTCGGTGCCGATCACGTCCTCGACCGGGTCGGACAGGCCGTCGCCATCCGAGTCGTCGACCGGATCGACATCGAGGGCGTCGATGGTCTCGTCGCCGTCGCTGTCGGGTCCTGCAGAGCCGCCTTCGGTGAAGTCCGATGCGCCGTCGCCATCGGTGTCCGCGTTGTTCGGATCCGTCTCGTCGTCGGCCGTTCCGGGCTGGTCACCTGCAAACGCCCCGTCTCCATCGAGGTCTTCGGCGCCGTCGCTGAGGCCGTCGCCGTCGGTGTCGGGGGTGGTCGGGTCGGTGGTCGTGCTCGGGTCGGCGTCGCCCACGAAGCTCGGGTCGGTACCGGTGTAGGGCGTGCCCGTGCCATCGCTGACGCCGTCCGGGATCCCCATCTCGACGCCGCTCTCGAGGCCGTCGGACAGGCCATCGCCATCGGTGTCGGGGTTGTTGGGGTCGGTCTCGTCGCCGGTGCCGGGCGTGCCGTCGGGGCCCGCGAGCTCGTCGCCGTCGGACAAGCCGTCGTCGTCGCTGTCCGCATCCAGCGGGTCGGTCTCGTCGCCGGTGTCGGGGATGCCATCCGGGCCGTCGCCTTCTTCGTCGTCGGTCAGCCCGTCGTCGTCGGTGTCGGTGTCGTACGGGTCGGTCCCGTCGTCCACCTCTTCGTCGTCGTCCGAGCCGTCGTTGTCCGAGTCGGGATCGAGGGCGTCGATGAGCGTGTCGTTGTCCGTGTCGCGTCCACCGGGCCCGCCTTCGAAGTCGTCATCGAGGCCGTCTCCATCGGAGTCGACGCTGTTCGGGTTCGTCTCGTCGTTCACGAAGCCCGGCTGCACGTCCGCATCGAAGAAGCCGTCCTGATCGAGGTCTTCGGTGCCGTCTTCGATCCCGTCGCCGTCGGTGTCGGCGTTGGTCGGGTCGGTGGTGCTCGAGGGGTCGCTGTCGGGGACGAACACCGCAGGATCGGTGCCGTCGAACGGCGTGCCGTCCGGCGAGGTGCCGCCGGGGATCGGGGTGTCCGCGCCCTGCTCGAGTCCGTCGCCCAGCCCGTCGCCATCGGTGTCGAAGATCGTGGGGTCGGTCTCGTCGCCGGTCCCGGCGATGCCATCGGCGCCGAACGCTTCCTGGCCGTCGGACAGGCCGTCGTCGTCGGTGTCGGCATCGAAGGGGTCGGTGTTGTTGTCGTTCTCGTCGTCGTCGGGAACCCCGTCGCCGTCGCTGTCCGGACCGTCCGGTGCATCGAGCGCGTCGATCGTCCCGTCTCCATCGGAGTCCGGACCCGCTGCGCCGCCTTCGGCCGCATCCGAGAAGGTGTCGCCATCGGTGTCGGCGAGGTTCGGATCGGTCTCGTCGTCCTGGGTGCCCGGCAGATCGCCGTCCCAGAAGCCGTCGCCGTTCAGGTCCTCGTCGCCGTCCAGCAACGTGTCGCCGTCGCTGTCGGGGTTCGTCGGGTCGGTCGTGCTGCCCGGATCGGCGTCCGGGACGAACACGGTGACGTCCGTGCCCACGTAGGGGGTGGAGTCGCCATCGGTCACGCCGCCGTCGATCGGGGTGTCGATGCCCTGCTCGAGGCCGTCGCCCAGCCCATCGTCGTCGGAGTCGAAGTCGTTCGGGTCGGTGGCGACCGGGCCGAGGACCTCGTCACCATCGGACACGCCGTCGTCGTCGCTGTCCGCATCCAGGGGGTTGGTCTCGTCGCCGGTCCCGGGAAGCCCGTCGGCACCCGACAGCTCTTCGCCGTCGTTCAGCCCGTCGTCATCGCTGTCGGGGTCGTTCGGATCGGTGCCGATCACGTCCTCGACGCTGTCGGGCACGCCATCTCCATCGGTGTCGCCGTCCTGATCCGCATCGAGGGCGTCGATCGTGTCGTCTCCATCGGCGTCCGGAGCCCCTGCCCCTGCGCCGCCCTCGACCAGATCGTCCAGACCGTCGGCATCGGTGTCGACCTGGTTCGGGTCGGTCTCGTCGTCGATCGTGCCCGGCTGGTCGCCTGCGAACAGGCCGTCGCCATTCAGGTCTTCGTCGCCGTCGAACAGCCCGTCGCCATCGGTGTCGCCGAGGTTGGGGTCGGTGCCTGTGGTGGGGTCGAGATCGGGCACGAACACCGCGATGTCGGTGCCGGCGTACGGAATCGCGTTGCCGTCGCTCACGCCTGCTGCAACCGGCGTGGTCACGGACTGCTCGGTGCCGTCCTGCACGCCGTCGAGGTCGGAGTCGGCGTTGTTCGGGTCGGTCTCGTCGCCCGTGCCGCCGATCGCGTCGAAGCCCGTGACCTCGGTGCCGTCCGCGATCCCGTCGTCGTCGCTGTCGGCATCCAGGGGGTCGGTCTCGTCGCCGCTGCCCGGGATCCCATCGGCGCCCAGCAGCTCTTCGGAGTCCGACAGGCCGTCGTCGTCGGTGTCGGGGTCGTTCGGATCGGTGCCGATCCCGGTCTCGGTGCCGTCGGTGAGCCCGTCGCCATCGCTGTCGGGATCGGTGTCGACGTCGAGCGCATCGATGGTCTCGTCGCCATCGCTGTCCGGGCCGCCTGCGCCGCCTTCCGCGAAGTCGCTCGCGCCATCGCCGTCGGTGTCGGGGTCGTTGGGGTCGGTCTCGTCGTTCACCACGCCCGGACGGTCGCCGTCGAAGGCCCCGTCGCCGTCGAGGTCTTCGTCACCGTCCAGCAGGCCGTCGCCGTCGCTGTCGGGGTTGTTGGGGTCGGTGGTCGTGGACGGATCGGCATCGCCGCCGAAGCCCACCGTGCCGCCGTACGGGATGCCGAGGGTGTCGCTGTTCCCGCTCGGAACACCGGTCTCGACCCCGAGCTCCAGGCCGTCTTCCAGCCCGTCTCCATCGGTGTCGAAGAGCGTCGGGTCCGTCTCGTCACCCGTTCCGGCCGTGCCGTCGGGGCCCAGGACTTCGGCACCGTCCGACAGGCCGTCGTCGTCGGTGTCCGCATCCAGCGGATCGGTCTCGTCGCCCGTTCCGGTCGTGCCATCGGGGCCGAGCAGCTCTTCGGCGTCGGTCAGGCCGTCGTCGTCGCTGTCGGCGTCGTAGGGGTCGGTCCCGACGATCACCTCGTCGATGTCGTCCAGCACGTCGTTGTCGCTGTCGGGGTCGAGCGCGTCGATGAGCGTGTCGCCATCGGTGTCCGGGCCCCCTGCCCCACCCTCGAACGCGTCGTCGAGGGTGTCCGCATCGCTGTCCGCGCTGTTCGGGTCGGTCTCGTCGTTCGCCGAGCCCGGCTGCACGTCGAAGTCGTAGACCCCATCGCCGTTCAGATCCTCTTCGCTGTCGGACAGGGTGTCGTCGTCGCTGTCGGTGTCGTTCGGATCGGTGGTGGTCGCTCCGGCATCGCCATCGGGCACGAACACGGTCGGGTCGGTGCCCACGTACGGAACGCCGTCGTTGCTGGTGCCGTCGGGGATCGGCGTGTCGGCGCCGAGCTCCAGGCCGTCGGACAGGCCGTCGGAATCGGTGTCGAACAGCGTCGGGTCGGTCTCGTCGCCGGTCGCGAGCAGGCCGTCGGGACCGAGCACTTCGTCGCCGTCGGACAGGCCATCGTCGTCGCCGTCGGCATCGAGGGCGTCGGTGGGCCCGTTCACCTCGACGAAGTCGTTCAGGCCGTCGTCGTCGCTGTCGGCGTCGTTGGGGTCGGTGCCGTGGATGTTCGTCTCGTCGTCGTCCGACAGCCCATCGCCATCGGTGTCGACGATCAGCACGTCGGGGTCGAGGGCATCGATGGTCTCGTCGCCGTCGCCGTCCGGACCCGCAGGACCGCCTTCGGCGTCGTCGTCGAGGCCGTCGCCGTCGGTGTCGAGCAGGTTGGGATCGGTCTCGTCGTCGGCCAGACCGGGCTGGTCGCCGTCGAACACGCCGTCCTGGTTCAGGTCTTCGACGCCATCCTCGATGGAATCGCCGTCGGAGTCGGCTTCGTAGGGCAGCGTGGTGGTGGCCCCCGCATCGCCGTCGGTCACGAAGTTCGGCGACGTCGTGTCGGTCCCCACGAACGGAACGCCGTCGTTGCTCGTTCCCCCTGCAATCGGCGCGTCCACACCGGCCTCGAGACCGTCCGTGAGGCCGTCGAGATCGCTGTCGGGCTCGAAGGGATCGGTCTCGTCGCCGCTGCCGGGCGTGCCGTCGAGACCACTCACCTCGTCGCCGTCGAACAAGCCGTCGTCGTCGGTGTCGGCATCGAGCGGATCGGTGAGCGTGGTGTTCACCTCCTGGCCGTCGGTCAGCCCATCGCCATCGCTGTCGGCGTCGTTGGGGTCGGTGCCCGTGATGTCGATCTCGTCCTGGTCGGACAGGCCGTCGCCATCGGTGTCGCCGTCGTTGGTGTCGTCGAGCGCATCGATGATGTCGTCGCCGTCGAAGTCCGGACCCCCGGCCCCGCCTTCTGCATCGTCGGACAGGCCGTCGCCATCGGTGTCGGTGTCGTTCGGATCGGTCTCGTCGTCGGCCGTTCCGGGCAGGTTGCCGTCGAAGAAGCCGTCGCCGTCGAGGTCTTCGGCGCCATCGGACTGGCCGTCGCCGTCGCTGTCACTCGCGTACGGAAGCGTCGTGCTCGTCGGATCGGTGTCGATCACGAAGTCGGGCGAGGTGTCGTCGGTGCCGACGTAGGCCACGCCGTCGTCGCTGGTGCCGCCCGGGATCGGGGTGTCGACACCGGCTTCGAGGCCGTCGTTCAGCCCGTCGCCATCGCTGTCCGCGACGTTGGGGTCGGTCTCGTCGCCGTTCGCAGCCGTGCCGTCCAGGCCCAGCACCTCGTCGCCGTCCGACAGCCCGTCGTCGTCGCTGTCCGCATCCAGAGGGTCCGAAGCGCCCGCCCCGAAGGCGTCGTTCACTTCTTCGCCGTCGGACAGCCCGTCGTCGTCGGTGTCGGCGTCGGTCGGATCCGTGTTCGTCACGGTGGTCTCGACGACATCGGTGAGCCCGTCGCCATCGGTGTCCGTGTCGTTCGTGTCGTCCAGCGCGTCGATCGTGCCGTCGCCATCGGTGTCCGGGCCGCCTGCGCCGCCCTCTGCCGCGTCGTCTCCGCCCTCGTCGTCGCTGTCGGCGTCGTTCGGATCGGTCTCGTCGTCGGCCGTGCCGGGCAGATCCCCGTCGAACACGCCGTCCTGGTTCAGGTCTTCGTCGCCGTCGAGCAGGGTGTCGCCGTCGCTGTCGTCGTCGTTCGGATCGGTGATGGTCGCGCCCGAATCGCCGTCGGCCGTGAAGGTGCCCGCACCCACATCGGTTCCGGTGTACGCGATGCCGTCGTTGCTGGTGCCGTCTGCGATCGGCGTGTCGACGCCCACCTCGAGCCCGTCGAACAGCCCGTCCGCATCGGAGTCGGGGTCGTCGGGCAGGGTCTCGTCGCCGCTACCTGCGATGCCGTCGAGGCCGTTCACCTCGTCGCCGTCACTCAGGCCGTCGTCGTCCTGGTCGGCATCGAGGGGATCGGTGCCCGTGACGTTCACCTCTTCGCCGTCGTCCAGACCGTCGCCATCGGTGTCGGCGTCGTTGGGGTCGGTGTTGGTGTTCGTGGTCTCTTCGACGTCGGTGAGCCCGTCGCCATCGGAGTCCGTGTCGTCGGTGTCGTCCAGCGCGTCGATCGTGCCGTCGCCATCGGTGTCCGGACCCGCTGCTCCGCCTTCTTCGAGGTCGTTGCCGCCTTCGGCGTCGGAGTTGGGGTTGTTCGGATCGGTCTCGTCGTTGGCGGTTCCGGGAAGGTCGCCGTCGAAGACCCCGTCTCCATCGAGGTCTTCAGCACCGTCACTCAGGCCGTCGAGGTCGGAGTCGGGCTCGTACGGGAGCGTGGTGCTGGCCCCGGCATCGCCGTCCGGCACGAAGTTCGGGCTGTTGGTGTCGGTGCCCACGTAGGCCACGCCGTCGTTGCTCGTGCCCCCGGGAATGGGTGTGGTCCGGCCCGCCTCGGTGCCGTCCGCCAGGCCGTCGCCGTCCGAATCGCCCGTGCCGAACAGGGTCTCGTCGCCGCTGCCTGCGATGCCGTCGAGCCCCAGGACCTCTTCGCCGTCCGACAGCGCGTCGTCGTCGGTGTCGGCATCGAGCGGGTTCGACCCGAAGGTGTTCACCTCTTCGCCGTCGTTCAGGCCGTCTCCGTCGGTGTCCGCATCGTTCGGATCGGTGTTGGTGTTCGTGACCTCTTCGTCGTCGGTCAGCCCATCGCCATCGGAGTCCTGGCCTTCGGGATCGAGGGCGTCGATGGTGCCGTCGTTGTCGGTGTCCGGGCCCCCGGCCCCGCCTTCGGCCGCATCGTCGAGGCTGTCGCCGTCGGAGTTGGGGTTGTTCGGGTTGGTCTCGTCGTTCGCGGTGCCCGGCAGGTCGCCGTCGAACACGCCGTCGCCGTCGAGGTCTTCTGCGCCGTCGGACAGGGTGTCGTTGTCGGAGTCGGCGTCGTACGGGAGCGTGGTGGTGGCCCCGGCATCGCCGTCGATCACGAAGTTGGGCGAGCCGGTGTCGGTGCCCACGAACACGATGCCGGAATCGCTCGTGCCGCCGGGGATCCCCACGGTCCGCCCCGCTTCGAGGCCGTCGTTGAGGGTGTCGCCGTCGGAGTCCGGCGCGTCGAACAGGGTCTCGTCGCCGGTCGCCGCGGTTCCGTCGAGGCCGAGCACCTCTTCGCCGTCGGACAGGCCGTCGTCGTCCTCGTCGGCATCCAGGGGATCGGACGCCCCCGCGCCGAAGACGTCATTGACCTCTTCGCCGTCGGACAGGCCGTCGTCATCGGTGTCGGCGTCGAACGGATCGGTGCCGCCGTTCACCTCGTCGACGTCGGTGAGGCCGTCGCCATCGGAGTCTTCGTTCAGCGGATCGAGAGCGTCGATGGTGCCGTCGCCGTCGAAGTCCGGACCGCCGGCGCCCCCTTCTGCGTCGTCGTCCAGCCCGTCGCCGTCGCTGTCGGTGTCGTTGGGGTCGGTCTCGTCGTTGGCGGTGCCGGCCAGATCGCCGTCGAACACCCCGTCGAGGTCGAGATCCTCCTCGTCGTCGTCCAGACCGTCACCGTCGGTGTCGACCAGGAGCGGATCGGTGACGGTTGCCCCCGCATCGCCATCCGGAGTGAACACCGTGACATCGGTCCCGGTGTACGCGACGCCATCATCGGACGTGCCGTCGGGAATCCCCGCGCCACGGCCGGCCTCGAGGCCATCGTCCAGCCCGTCGCCATCGCTGTCCGGCACGTCGAACAGGGTCTCGTCGCCCGTTCCGGCGAGCCCATCGAGTCCGAGGACCTCTTCGCCGTCCGAGAGCCCATCGTCGTCCTCGTCCGCATCCAGAGGGTCCGAAGCGCCCGCGCCGAAGGCGTCGTTCACCTCTTCGCCGTCGTTCAGCCCGTCATCGTCGGTGTCTGCGTCGAAGGGGTCCGTGAAGAACACGGTGATCTCGTCGGAATCGAGCAGGCCATCGCCGTCGGTGTCCACGTCGAAGGTGCACTCGAACCCGGGGAGATCGGGCGCGTCGTCCGCGAAGACGCCCCCCGTTCCGCCGAGCCCCGAGCCGTCCGTGTGTACGGCATCGCCGCCAATTCCTCCATCGACATCCGCCGTGGGCGCACCTGTGGTGTTCACCAGGAAGACGAGCCCACCGCCGCCACCGCCGCCACCGCCATCATCCGCCTGAGTCGAGCGGTTTCCGTCCCCACCCACAGCCTGGACATCCAGCCCCGTCAGATCAGCCTGAGCGGTGTACAGGAGCACAGAGCCCCCCGCGCCTCCGCCACCTCCACCCTCGGCGGCCGCGGACAGGCCTGCGTAGTCGGCCGTCTCACCCTCGAACGCAAACCCGGAGCGATGCGCGTTGGCCGAGACGGTACCGCTCGACACCACCTGAACATCGAACGCTCGGACGATGGCGATCCCCCCACCGTTGTTCCCGGAGCCTGCAGTGGGAGTGGGAATCGAGTCGTCGCCCGATGCCCCGCCACCACCGCCGCCCATGGTCAGTCGTTCCAGGCTCGGAGTGAAGAAGGACGGAGCCCCTCCCCGACCCGCAGCCTCGGTTCCCCCGCCAGTTCCGCTGCCGCCGCCGCGCCCACCGGCTGCGCCGTTCCCGCCGCCGCCACCACCAGCGTCGTAGGTGTCCCAGGCGGCGCCCCCGCCGTTGCCGAATGCGCCCATGCCCCACTCGTCCGAGTCGCCGGCATTGGGGAAGCCGTTCACATCCGTCAGGAACAGCCCCGTGACGCCACCATCGGAGTCGTTCAGCAGGCGCGGACTGCCGGCGATCCCCTCTCCCGGGAAGTTCTCGACATCATCCTGGCCCTGGCTGCCGTCGTTGCTCGACACGGCCTGCCCACCACGGAACCCTTGCGCGTCGGCGCTGATCCGGCCACCGTCGAAAGTGAGCGTGCCCGCCACGTCGACGGCCACGATACCACCGGAGGTTCCGTCCCACTCCAACGCTTCGATGGTGGAGTTGTTGTTCAAGGTGACGTCGAAGAAACGGGGGATCCGAACCACCTGGAAGGTGCGGAAGCCCAGCCCTGGACTCACGGAACGGTCCTGCACGTAGGTGTTGAACAGTCCACCGCCCGCAGCCTGGCCGCGCACGACGAGATCACCGTTGGAAGCGGTGCCCACGTACTCCACGATCTCGAATCTGCCCGCCGTGAAATCGCTGTCGTCCAGCATCCCCGCGTTGTTCAGACCCCCAGGGCCATCGCCGAAGTCCCCGTTGTCCACGGTGTCGTCCGAGGGGTCGACTGCAGCACCCTGCATCTGGATGACCAGGAGTTGATCGCCGAATGCGAGAGGCGCGGAGTTGCCACGAGCCGCGCCGACCGGGATGCGCGTGGAACCCGAAACAACCGTCGTGTCTTCGGCACCCGGGAAGTAGGTGTTGACCACGAGGGTGTCGCCAGCAGGCACCACCAGATCAGCCGTCCCCAGTGGACACTCGCCGAGGGCGGGCTCGAGCAGGCACGACGAATCGCACCCATCGCCGGAGGTGTCGTTGCCGTCGTCGCACTCCTCGCTGCCGCTGACGATGTCGTCTCCGCACACGGGCGAGACGAGCTCGACATCGATGTCGAACCCGAGAAGCCGCGGCTCCACGTTGAAATCCACCGTGAAGCTCGTGACCGGCTCGGCACTCTCGAACTCCACGAGGGTGTCGTCTTCGTTGCCGGTGGTGAAGCCGTCGACCGCGCAGACGCCGTTGTCCGGCGTGGCCGTGCACGTACCGAACGCGAGGTCCATCGTGAACGAGTCGTCGTACGGGAAGAATCCCCCGGCCTGATCCGCGTCCAACACCGAGAACGTGTTGATGCGCACGGGCTCGGAGAACGTGTACGTCACCGTCGTGGGGAAGTCGGATGCATCGAACTCGAAGTCCGCACCGGCGGTGCTGGGGTCGACGGCCGGCGCGTCGACGTCGAGGTCGCCGTTCCCGATGAACGCCGAGCTCTGCACCACGATTTCGACCGTTCCGCCCGGAAACGTGCCCGTGAGGGTGCGAGGGCTGCAGTCGTTGCAGCTGTCCGGATCGAGCGCGATCGGCGCAGCGGGTGCTGGCGATACCTGGAGCGCGAGCGCGAGCACCCCGATGCCTGCAACCGCGGAGCGCATCAGAGAGGCAAGGGAGGAATCGGAAACGAGTCGAGCCGTCATGGAAGTCTCCGGGCGCGACTCGTCGGGCCTGAATGCCGACGGGGCCATGCCACAGCGCACGGCCTCACACACACCCTCTCGCAGCGATTACCCGCTCCTGCCTCGACTCGCACCCACATCTCCGGACACTTTCTGACCGGACATGATTTTCCGCCTGCATTCGGGCGCTTTCGAGCACTTACCGCCTGATTACAATTTTTCATCACCCTGCGATCGCGGGGTCCGGCGCGGAAGCAGGCGTCATCTGCAGCAGTCCAGTCACGAGCGCAATACACACTCGACCTTTGGTCAACCGACATGGAACAACCGCCAGGGTCGACAGGGCCGTGGCCGTGCTGGAGCTTGCATGACAACACCGAACGCCTCCCGCCCCATCCGCAAGGTCGCCGTCCTCGGCGCCGGGGTCATGGGCACGGGCATCGCCGCCCATCTCGCCAACGCCGGAATCCCGTCGATCCTCTTCGACATCGTCCCGAAAGACGCCGGCGATGACCCCGCTGCACGCAACACGTTCGCCATCAACGGCATCAAGGGTGCGCTCAAGAGCAAGCCCGCCCTGCTCTTCAGCAAGGGGCGCGCCGACCTGATCACGCCGGCCAACTACGACGATCACGGCGATCTGCTCGCCGACTGCGACTGGATCGTCGAGGTGGTCGTCGAGCGGCTCGACATCAAGAAGAGCGTGTACCAGTGGGTCGCGAAGAACCGCGCGGAAGGCTCGGTCGTCAGCTCCAACACCTCGGGCATTCCCCTGGCCGACATGGCGGCCGACATGCCCGACGAGATGCGGAAGAACTTCCTCATCACGCACTTCTTCAACCCCGTCCGCTACATGCGACTGCTCGAGATCGTCAGCGGTCCAGACACCGACCCGGCCGTCACCGAGCGGCTCACGAAGTTCGGGGAGCGCACCCTCGGCAAGGGCATCGTCGACGCCAAGGACACGCCGAACTTCATCGCGAACCGCGTCGGAACGTTCGGGATGATGAGCGTGATGAAGCACATGGATCGGCTCGGACTCACGGTCGAGCAGGTCGATGCCATTTTCGGCCCGGCCATGGGGCGTCCGAAGAGCGCGGTGTTCAGAACCGCCGACGTGGTGGGCCTCGACACCTTCTCGCACGTGGTCTCGAACCTGTACGAAGGCGTTCCGGACGACGAGAAGCGCGAGTACTTCGTGCTTCCCGACTACCTCACCAAGCTCGTCGAAGACGGCCGGATCGGCCAGAAGTCCGGTGCCGGCTTCTACAAGAAGACGAAGATCGACGGCAAGAAGACGATTCTCGCCCTCGACACCAACACCCTCGAATACCGCGAGAAGGAGAAGGTCCGCTTCGAGTCCACCGGCGCGGCCCGCAAGAAGGACAAGCTGTCCGACAAGCTGAAGGCCATGGTCTACGGCGAAGACGTCGGCGCACAGGCCGCCTGGGCGGTCACCGCAGACACCCTGATCTACGCCGCCAACCGCATCCCCGAGATCGCCGACGACGTCGTGAACGTCGACAACGCGATGAAGTGGGGCTTCGCCTGGGACATCGGGCCGTTCGAGAGCTGGGACGCCATCGGCGTGAAGCAGTCCGTCGAGAAGATGGAAGCCGAGGGCCGGACCGTTCCGCAGTGGGTCAAGAGCATGCTCGCCGCGGGCCAGGAGACGTTCTACCAGCGCAACGACGCCGGTGAGCTCCAGTACTGGTCGCTGTCGGGTGAGCTGAAGCCCGTGCCCACGAGCGACGACGAGATCGATCTCCTGACGGTCCGCAAGCGGGGCAACGAGATCGAGCGCAACCCGTCTGCATCGCTGCACGATCTGGGCGACGGCATCCTCGGCCTCGAGTTCCACAGCAAGATGAACGCCATCGACAATCTCAACATGGAGATGTACGAAAAGGCGCTCGACAAGCTGGATGCCGACGAGTTCGACGCCCTGGTCGTGGGCAACCAGGACAAGCGGGCGTTCTGCGCGGGCGCCAACCTGCTCATGATCCTGATGTCCTCGATGCAGGGCAACTGGGACGAGATCGAGCAGATGATCGATGGGCTGCAGCAGCTCATGATGCGCGCCAAGTACTCCAGCAAGCCCGTCGTCACGGCTCCGCATCAGCTCGCGCTGGGTGGCGGCGCCGAGATCACGATGCATTCCGCCAGCACGGTCGCGAACGGCGAGCTCTACATGGGCCTGGTCGAGGTCGGCGTCGGGCTCATCCCCGGTGCGGGCGGCTGCAAGGAGCTGCTGGTCCGCTACCTCGGCGACGTGCCCCAGGACATCGACTACGACCCCAACCCGTACGTCCAGAAGGCCTTCCAGCACATCGGGCTGGCCAAGGTCGCCACGAGCGCCCTCGAAGCCCGGGACATGGGCTTCCTCCGCGCCACCGACAGCGTGACCATGAACCCCGCTCACGTCGTCGCAGACGCCAAGAAGCGCGCTCTCGGGCTCGCGGCGAGCGGCTACGTGGCCCCCGAGAAGCGCACCGTGAAGCTCCCCGGGCCCAGCGGCAAGGCCGCGATCGAGCTGTTCCTCTACCAGATGCACGAGGGCGGCTACGCCACCGACCACGACGTCACGGTCGGCAAGCACCTCGCCCACGTCCTCACCGGGGGCGACATCCCCGCTGGCGGCGTGCGCACCGAGCAGGACCTGCTGGACCTCGAGCGCGAGATCTTCCTCACGCTCTGCGGCATGGAGAAGACCCAGGCCCGCATCCAGCACATGCTCCAGACCAACAAGCCCCTCCGCAACTGATCCCCATGACCCAGGAAACAACCATGCGTGAAGTCGCAGTCGTCTCCGCCGTGCGTACCGCGGTGGGCAAAGCCAAGAAGGGCTCCTTCAAGGACACCCGCCCCGACGACCTCCTCGCCACGGTGCTCACCGCCGCCGTCGAGCGCAGTGGGGTCGGAGCGGACGAGATCGACGACGTGATCGTCGGTACCGCAATGCCCGAAGCCGAGCAGGGCATGAACATCGCCAAGAACAGCGCGTTCCTCGCCGGCATCCCCGACGAAGTCCCCGCCGTCACCATCAACCGCTTCTGCTCCAGTGGTCTGCAGAGCATCGCCCAGGGCGCGAGCGCCATCATGGCGGGCTGGCAGGACGTCGTCCTCGCAGGCGGCGTCGAGTCCATGACCCAGATCGCGATGGGCGGCCAGAAGCCGAGCCCCAACCCGACCCTCATGGAGAAGCGCCCCGAGGCCTACACGCCGATGGGCATCACCGCCGAGAACGTCGCCGAGAAGTTCGACGTCAGCCGGGCCGACCAGGACGCCTTCGCGGTGAAGTCCAACGACAAGGCCATCGCGGCCATCGAGGGCGGCAGGTTCGAGGACGAGATCGTTCCGTTCGAGACCCGCGTGTTCGCGAACGGCGCCTGGAAGGACGTCACCGTCGACACCGACGAAGGGCCCCGCAAGTCCGACGTCGAGACCCTCGGCAAGCTCCGCACGGCGTTCAAGCAGGGTGGAACCGTGACCGCCGCCACCTCGTCCCAGATGTCCGATGGCGCAGCCGCCGTGATCATCATGGACCGCGAGAAGGCCGAAGAGCGCGGGCTGAACGTGCTCGGCGTGCTCAAGTCCTACCAGGTCGTGGGCGTTCCGCCCGAGATCATGGGCGTCGGCCCGCTGTACGCGATTCCGAAGGCCGTCGAAGCCGCGGGGCTCACCCTCGACGACATCGATGTGTTCGAGATCAACGAAGCCTTCGCCAGCCAGGCGCTGTACTGCATCCGCGAGCTCGGCATCGACATGGACAAGGTCAACCCGAACGGAGGCGCCATCGCGCTGGGGCACCCCCTCGGTGCGACCGGCGCCCGGATGACCGCTACGCTCCTGCACGAGATGAAGCGCCGCAACGCCCGCTACGGCATCGTCTCGATGTGTGTCGGGGGCGGCATGGGCGCAGCTGCGGTGTTCGAGAACCCGAACGCCAGCTGACCCCGAAGCGCCGGTTCTTCGAGACCTGACCCCGCCATCCCACCGGATGCGCGGGGTCGTTTCGTGTGGGGTGCGTTAGACGTCCCGCGACCCCTCTGGGTCTTCTTCATTTTTCTGGAGTGTGTTCTATGTCCACCGCCACGTCTGAACGGTCCACGTCCCCCATCCTGTCGGTCGGCCTGCTCCTCTGGCTCGCGGCCACCATCGGTTCGATCTTCTTCATCGACTACGAGCCCGGACGCGGCGCTCGTGGCCCCTTCGCGGGCGTGACGCTCGTCATGATGGGCGTGTACTTCCTGGTGTGCGCCACCGTCGCTCAGGACTTCGTGCTCTACCGCATGAAGGTGCAGCGTTCGGTGGACTGGTTCGGTCCCGAGGTCACGCACGTGCTGTACGGCCTGATCGGTGCCGGACTGCTGGTCGCGGGCGGCTGGATGTCCTTCACGCTCTGATCCGGCTGGTCAGTCGTCCAGCAACCAGTCGACGAAGGCCCGCACGGGCGCAGGCATGTACCGGCGCGTCGGGAAGACCAACCAGACCGCCGCGTCGAACACGCTGACCGCGGCCTCCCACTCGGGACAGGCCGCGACCAGGCGCCCGTCGGCCAGGGCGTCGTCGATCACCCAGTCCGCGAGCACGGTGACCCCCAGGCCCTCGATGGCGGCCTGGCGCAGCGCGAGCGTGTTGGAGGCCCGAAGCACCACCCGCGGACGAACCTCCTGCAGGTCTCCGTCGCGACGGAACCGCCACAGCGGGCCTGTCGACAGCGGAAAGAGCAATGCGTCGTGCGTCGCCAGCGCTTCGGGCGTGCGAGGCGTGCCGTGCTGCGCCCAGTACGTCGGGCTGGCCACCAGGTGGTAGCGCATCGGCATCCAGCGCCGGACGACCAACGAAGGGTCGGTGACGCGACCCAGCCGTACCGCCAGATCCAGACGGTCGTCAACCAGGTCGAGGGTGGCGTCGGACATCCGCAGGTCGAGGTGGATGTCCGGAAAGCGAGACCGGAAGTCCACGAGGCGCGGAACGATCCGTCGTAGCGCGAAGCTCACCGGAACCGTCGCGGTCACCACGCCCGACAGCCCCGCGGTCGCGTCCCGCGCAGCGGCCGATGCCGCATCGAGGTCGGCCAGCACGGGCTGCAGACGATCGAGAAAGCGGGCACCCGCGTCGGTCGGCTCCAGCTTGCGGGTGGTCCGGTTGAGCAGCCGCACGCCGAGCTCGTCTTCGATGGACGACACGGCCCGGGACACGCTCGAGGGCGCGAGGTCGTGTAGACGCGCCGCTGCTGCCAGACTGCCCAGGCGTACGGCATCCGAGAGCAGGCGGAGATGGGTCACGTCCATGGGGAGGAGTATTCCATACATCCGTGCGTAGAACGCACGACATGTGTGCGCATCCTCTTCTTCTCCGCAACACTCCCGCGCCCTACCTTCGACGCACAACCGACGACGAGGAGGCTCGCATGGCCACGATTGGAATCGCAGGACTCGGGAACATGGGGCGCCGCATGGCGCAGCGACTGGCGGACGCGGGCCACACCGTTCGGGGGTGGAACCGCTCTTCGGTCGATGTTCCCTTCGATACCGTGACGTCCCCCGCCGAGCTGGCACAGGACGCGGACCTGGTCCTCACCATGCTCACGGACGACGGGGCGTCGGAGGCCGTCTGGTTCGGAAACGACGAGCAGGACGGGCTGGTTGCGGGGTTAACCGGCGAAACGCTCGCCCTGGAGGCCTCCACCGTGACCCGGGCGCACATCCGCTCGCTCATGGCGCGCGTTCCCCACCTGCACGCCGCACCGGTGGTGGGCACCCTTCCCCATGCCGAGAACGGGCAGCTGACCGTGCTCCTCGGGGGCTCTGCGAGCGCTCGGGCTACGGAGTGGCTCACTCCCCTTGGACGGTGCATCGAGGTCGGCACGCCCGAACAGGCGATGGCGCTGAAGCTCTCGATCAACGCCCTGTTCGCCACTCAGGTCGCGGCCCTCGGGGAGGTGCTGAGCGTGCTCACAGCGAGCGGTGTGGAGCAGGACCGCGCCCTCGCGATGCTGCAGGGAACCCCGGTCTTCCCGCCGGTTCTCGCAGGCGTGGTGGCGCTGATGAACGCCGATGACGACGCTCCGCGCTTCCCCGTGTCGCTCGTGGAGAAGGACGTCCGCTATGCGAGCGAGGGCTCCCGTCCTCTGCTTTCAGCTGTGGCCGATCGCTACCGGGCCGCGATGGACGCGGGCTTCGCCGATCGGAACATCCACGGCGTCACCCACCTGGCGCTCCGGTGACCATCATGCAACGTCTCGACGGTCGAGAGAGCGGTGCCCCCGAAATGCGCGGAGGAACGAGCACATTTTCCGGGGGCACCCGAACGCGACGAGACATTCAGTGGAAGGGATTCGGTTGGTTCATCCCTCGCTTGCGAGGGTGGGCCGGCCGAATCCGTCCTCGCGTCACCGTGCGGACGGCGGCCCCGTCCAGCCAGGCATCCACGTTCCGGTCGGTGAGAACGGGACTGTAGACGTGCAGTGCACTCCGAAACGCGGGGTCGGAGAGGGGGTCCGTGCAGTCCACCCCAGCCAGGTCGATCCAGGTGCTGTGGCAGAACTCCGCCGCTTCGTCGCGCACCACCACGAAGCCCACGTGCGCGTCGAACCCAACGACGTACAGGCCGTCGCCTTCGGCCAGCAGCGACTCCACCACCTCGGCTTCGTCGCCCGACCGGAACACCCGCAGGTCGTCGTCGAAGCTCATCGCGATGTGCGCGCTCGCCTGCTGGGCCATGCGGATCCGCTGGACGCGCAGACCCGCGTCCCGGAGCACCGTCGATACGAAGTACCCGCACGCGATGAGCCCTTCGCCGGGGGTCTCGCTCATCCCGTTGAAGTCCCACGCAGTTCCGATCCAGTGCGGAATCAAGCCGTCGCGCACCCCGTCGAGAAGCACCGCCCGGGCCTCGGTTCGCGCTTCGACGCGCGGCAGACGCGCCAACCGACGCCGCTCCGACACCAGGCCGTCCTGGACCGCGCCATAGGGCACCCGCTCCTCCGACCGGGGTGCCTCATCAGCAGGTCCACCGCCCACCACCCCCGTGACCACAGGCGTTTCAGGGCTCGGAGCCTCCGAACATCCTACCGAGACGAGTCCGATCCACATCCAAGCGCGCATGGCGGGTGAGACATCGCCTCTTGGAGTCGGTTCCGGCGAGCCGAACCGCTGCTCCGAGATGGGTGTTGGAGCGACGGCCATTCCCGTCAGAAGAGGCCTGTGAACCCCGATCAGCGCTATTTCGCCACGGAGTCACGAAGCACACCGAGGATTGCACGGAGGGGTGAGAACACCACGCGTTACGGCAGGCGACCACCTCACAGTTGGCGAGTTCAGCCAAGCTTTGCCTGGCGTACCAGAGCCGCAGAGCGCCAGCGCTCCCGCAAACACGGGGTGTTCGACGGGTTTCGTCGATGCTGGTGGGCGATGAACGAGGCAGGACTGAGGACGGGCTGTGCCCCGGAGCGCTCAGGCGTCCTCGGGCGCCGGCCCGTTTCGCGCTTCGACCAGCATGAAGCCCATCATCAACACCACGTAGGCCGCCAGCGCCCAGGAGAGGTAGCCGATGTGGAACACCCGGTGGCCTTCCCAGGTGGACTCGCTCCAGTTGCTGAACAGCTCGATCGCCAGGAGCATCGTCAGCCCGAGCTGGTTGCGGAACTTCGACAGGTCGGATGCGTGGACGACCGCCAGCGTCACCCGGGCGATGTAGTAGTAGTAGCTCATCGTGGTGAGCAGGAAGATCGGGATGAATCCGAAGCCGAAGGCCTCGTCGTCCTTGCTGTTCCGCAGCCCCCAGCCCATCACCAGCATCACGAGGAGTGCGAGCCCGTAGCGGATCGGCTTCTGGTCGCGAACCTGGTCTTTTCGCGAGTCTTCGATGTAGCGACACGGGACGAACCTGCACTTCTGACCCCGGCGGACCCGCTGCTCCTCCCAGGGCCCGCGGAACGGCAGGGCCAGGGCGAGTCCGATGCGACGGGACGACAGCTGCTCGGCGCTGTTGTGGTCGGACATGTTCGAGATGTGATCGGTGACGGTGGCTGGACCGAAGCGGACCATGGCCCCGAGCTCGAGCACGGCCACGATGGCGATCCAGCCCGCCGCGAAGACCAGCAGCCTGCGATGCACCTTGCGCCGGGTGAGCCCCGCGAGCCCCTTCGCGAACGGGCCCCACATCCAGAACGCCGGGAACAAGCGCAGCGTGGCGGACCAGCCCGCGAACATCCCTGCCAGCCAGTGCTTCTGCTTCTTGAGGCACGCCATCGCGATCAGCAGGGCCGCGATCCAGTCGTAGCGCAGGAACACCCAGCTGACCGTCGGCCAGCGCAGGCTGTACGACAACATGAACATCACCAGCGCCCACAGCATCGTGACCGGGCCATACGCCCAGGCGATCGCCGCGAACCCGATGGCCAGCAACACCACGTCCAGGTAGCCCAGCGCCTTGATGTACTCGACCGGCACGAGCTCTGCGAACGGCCGCGCCAGCAGGGTCCAGACCGGGGTTCCGTTGAAGCCGTGGTCCTGGATCATCTGGCGCCACAGCTTGTCGCCCATCGGGTAGCGGACGCGCTGCAAGTGCAGGAAGTCGTGCTCGAACTGCTTCCACCGCTCCGGCGTGAAGTTGTTCGACCGCACCACCCGGCCACGGGCGATGGCGTGCCGCACGGGCTTGTAGCTGTGCCCGTTCTCGTCCTGAGCCATGTACTGCGGCCCACCGTCGAAGAACGGACCGTCGTTCTCGAGATCGGCCAGCATGATCGCCGGATACAGGTCGAGATAGCCGAGCTCGTCGAAGTACTTCGCGTTCAGGTAGTAGTGGATGACGTCGTAGGAATCGATGCGCTCGGTCGCGACCTTCGGGCCCCAGCGGAAGTAGTTGGCCGTGGACACGAGCGACAGCAGGATCAGCGCGCCCACGGCGACCTGCTTGGCGTTCTTGTAGAGCACGGGCCACGCCATCAGCAGGACCAGCGCAGCGAGCGCGATCCAGACCTTGTGACCCTCGGTGACCGACCGGGAGACGTCGGCGCTGAAGGTCAGATAGGCGTTCCAGTCCATGGCCCGGCGTATATCCGTCCGCTCTCCCCTCGGCTGGTGGTTAGGCCAGGGAGTCGGAGGGAAGGATGGCGCTCGACGGGTTCTCCGACGCCACACGCGCGTGGTTCACGGACACCTTCAAGGCCCCGACGCGCGTGCAGGAACAGGGCTGGCCCCACATCGCCCGGGGCGACAACGCCCTGCTGCTCGCTCCCACCGGAAGCGGGAAGACGCTGGCGGCCTTTCTCGCGGGTCTGGACCAGCTCACCCGGCTCCCCCTCGACGCCGAACCGGGCGTGCGGTTGCTCTACATCAGCCCGCTGAAAGCCCTGGTCTACGACATCGAACGCAACCTCCGGGCACCGCTCGTGGGCCTCGCCAACGCCGCCACCCGCCTCGGCGGAGCGCTGCGCCCGATCCGCGTCGACATCCGGACCGGCGACACCACGCAGCGGGAACGACGGCAGCAGGCGAAGGATCCGGGCGAGATCCTGGTGACCACTCCCGAGTCGCTCTACCTGCTGCTCGGGAGCCAGGCGCGCGAGACCCTCCGCACCGTCGAGACCATCATCATCGACGAGATCCACGTGCTCGCCGGCGGGAAGCGGGGGTCGCACATGGCCCTGTCCCTGGAGCGGCTGGCGGCCCTGACCGACGCAGAACCCCAGCGGATCGGGTTGTCCGCGACCCAGCGTCCGCTCGAGCTCATCGCGAAGTTCCTCGGGGGCGACCGCGACGTGCAGGTGGTCGACACGAGCGAGCCTCCCCACGTCGATCTGCGGATCGTCGTGCCCGTCGACGACATGGATCGCCCGGTCGCTCCGGACGCCGGACCGGGTTGGGGCGGCGAGGGCCAGCGGCAGCGGGTCGGGGGTCGGGAGAACGAGGCGATCTCCGGCGACGACGAGCCTCCGGAGCAGGAGATCGACGGGGCTGCGGCCTTCGATGGCCTCGGTGGGCTCGAGGATCTGGAGGGCCTCGAAGACCTCGACGGCGGCGGGGCGTTCACGAAGGTGACCGGCAAGAAGCCCGCCAGGAAGGGCGGGTCCGGGGGTGGAGGCTCTGGCGACACGCTGCAGAAGGGCATGTGGCCCACGGTCTACCCGCAGATCCTGAAGCTGATCCGCGATCACCGCTCCACCATCGTGTTCACGAACAGCCGCCTGCTCTGCGAGCGCCTCTCCCAGCGGCTGAACGAGCTCGCCGGCGAGGACCTCGTGCGGGCGCACCACGGCTCGATCAGCCACAGCCAGCGCAACCAGACCGAGGAGATGCTCAAGCAGGGCAAGCTGCCGGCCATCGTCGCCACCAGCTCGCTCGAGCTCGGGATCGACATGGGGGCGGTCGATCTGGTGGTCCTGGTCGAGTCTCCGGGCGCGGTCAGTCGTGGCCTGCAGCGCATCGGGCGAGCCGGCCACGGTGTGGGCGAGGTCTCGATCGGTCGGATCTTCCCCAAGTTCAAGGGCGATCTGGTCGAGTGTGCGGTCGTCGCGAACCGGATGATCGAAGGCGCGATCGAGCGGACCGCGATCCCCCGCAACTGCCTGGACGTGCTGGCTCAGCAGATCGTCGCGGCGGTGTCGGTCGAGGACTGGAGCGTGGGCGAGCTGATGAAGCTCGTACGCCGGGCCTTTCCGTACAGCGAGCTCACCGATGCCCTGTTCGTCTCGGTCCTCGACATGTTGGCCGGCCGCTACCCCTCCGACGAGTTCGCGGATCTCAAGCCCCGGATCACCTGGGATCGCACGACCGACACGCTGAAGGCCCGCCGCGGAAGCAAGACCATCTCGCTCATGAACGGCGGGACCATCCCCGATCGAGGCCTGTACACCGTGTTCCTGGCGGGCGACGACGGGCCCAGGCTGGGCGAGCTCGACGAGGAGATGGTCTACGAGTGCCGCACCGGCGACACGATCATCCTCGGCGCGAGCACCTGGCGGATCGAAGAGATCACCCGCGATCAGGTGATCGTCAGCCCGGCCCCCGGCGAACCCGGACGGCTACCGTTCTGGCACGGGGATCGACCCGGCCGTCCGGTCGATCTCGGTCGCGCGCTCGGCGCCTATCAGCGCGAAATCGGCGGGCTATCCGACACCTCGGCCATCGAGAAGGTCGAGCAGACGGCCCCGTTGGACCATCGCGCTGCGAAGAACATCGTGGCGTACGTGCGGGAGCAGAAGGAGCTCACCGAAGTCGTCCCGTCCGATCGCACGCTGGTGGTCGAGCGCTTCCGCGACGAGCTCGGCGACTGGCGGATCTGCATCCTGTCGCCGTTCGGGACCCGGGTGCACGCACCGTGGGCCATGGCCATCGAGGCCGCGATGTCGGTCGGAGCGGGCTTCGAGGTCCAGACCCTGTGGACCGACGACGGGATCAGCCTGCGCTTCGCCGACACCGACGATCTCCCGGATCTCGAGCCGCTCTTCCCCGATCCCGAGGAGGTCGAGGACCTGGTGGTCGAGCACCTGGGGAGCTCCGCGTTGTTCGCGGCCCGATTCCGCGAGAACGCCGCGCGGAGCCTCCTGTTGCCCCGACGGAGCTTCAAGGGCCGCAAGCCGCTCTGGCAGCAACGACTCAAGTCCCAGCAGCTCCAGGCCGTCGCGACCCGCTTCCCGGCGTTCCCCATCGTGCTCGAGACCTACCGCGAGTGCCTGCAGGACGTCTTCGATCTCCCGGCGCTGCGTGAGCTGCTCGGCCAGATCCGCAGTCGCGAGATCACCATCCACGAGGTGGAGACCAACCGTCCGAGCCCGTTCGCGCGCTCCCTCGTGTTCGCCTACGTCGCCGCCTACATGTACGAAGGCGACGCGCCGCTGGCCGAGCGGAAGGCCCAGGCCCTCACGCTCGATCGCGGGTTGCTGCGCGAACTGCTCGGCCAGGAGGAGCTCCGAGAGCTGCTCGATGCCGATGCGCTCACCGATGTCGAAGCCGAGCTGCAGTGGCTCACCCCGGAGCGGGCGGCGCGCGATGCCGATGCCGTGCACGACCTGCTCCGCAGGCTGGGCGACCTGACCCAGGCCGAGATCGACGCGCGCAGCACCGAACCCAGCAAAGCCTGGCTCAAAGAACTCGAGGTCTCGCGTCGCGCGATCCCCGTGCGGATCGCCGGAGAGGATCGGTGGATCGCGGGCGAGGATGCCGGCCGATACCGCGATGCGCTCGGCATTCCCCTGCCCCCTGGCCTACCCGCGGCCTACATCGAGGGCGTCCCAGCTCCGGTCGAGTCGCTGATCCTTCGCTGGGCACGCACCCACGGGCCGTTCACCGCGGGGCCGCTGGCAAAGCGCTACGGACTGCCGCCGGGTGCCGTCGACGCCATCCTGCGCGGTCTCGAAGCCCGTGACGCCATCCTGCAGGGCGGGTTGCGTCCCGGTGGATCGGGCCAGGAGTGGTGCGATCCGGATGTCATGCGGCGACTGCGACGGCGGAGTCTCGCCAAGCTGCGCAAAGAGGTCGCACCCGTCGATTCGGACGTCTACGGGCGGTTCCTGGTCGGATGGCACGGCATCGGGAGCAAGCGGAAGGGGCCCGGCCGACTCGCCGAGGTGCTCGATCAGCTGGAAGGTCTGCCGCTCCCCTTCTCCACCCTGGAGTCCGCGATCCTGCCCGCCCGGGTCGCGGACTACGAGGCCCGTCAGCTCGACGAGATGGGGATGATGGGGCTCGTGGTGTGGCTTGGCCGCGGTTCGCTGGGCTCCCGGGACGGTCGCATCGCGCTGTACCGGCGGGAGCGGGTCGGATTGCTGGTCGACCCGCCAGAGATCCCCGAGGAGTTCTTCGATCCCGAACACCCCGACGGCCCGCTCCGACACGCGCTGTGGAACCACCTGCACGACCGCGGGGCGTGCTTCCTGGTCGAGCTGCACCACGTGGCTGCGAAGGACGCCAAGCTCGAGGAGGTCACCCGGGCGCTGTGGGATCTGGTCTGGGCGGGACTCGTCACGAACGACACCTTCCTTCCCTTGCGAGGACTGCGTTCCCGCTCGCGCAAGGGCTCGGCTCGCCGGGCTCGCGCACAGACCGCGGGAGGGCGCTGGTCGGCCGTCACCCACCTCATCGGTCCCGACCCCAGCCCCACCGAACAGGCCCACGCCCGGGCGCTCCAGTTGATGGACCGGTACGGCGTGGCCTGCAGTGTGGCCGCCCGGACCGAAGCGATGCCCGGAGGCTTCTCGGCCGTCTACCCCGTGCTCAAAGCGATGGAGGAGTCCGGAAAGGCCCGTCGTGGCTGGTTCGTCGACGAGCTGGGAGGCGCTCAGTTCGCCATGACGGGGGCCGTCGACCGGCTGCGTGCCCATCGCTCCCCCACTCGAGATGCCGTCGTGCTGGCTGCGGTCGACCCCGCGAACCCCTGGGGAGCCGTCCTGGACTGGCCCGAGCGGCCGGACCCCCAGCCCCGTCGAGATGCGGGGGCGCTGGTCGTCCTGGTGAGCGGCACCCCGGTCCTGTACCTCGGCAAGGGGGCGAAGAGCCTGCTCACCTGGAAGACCGGCTCGGCCGAGCTGGAAGCCGCCGTACAGGCGCTGCGCGAGCATCCCGGCCTCCGACGCACTCTGCGCCTCGAGAAGATCGACGGCGACAGCGCTCTGGACTCTCCGCTCCGCGCCAAGCTGCTCTCGGTGGGCTTCGCACAGGACTACAAGGGTCTCGTGCTCTCCAACCGCTGATCCCCGAGCCAGGAGCCCATGCCCGAGGGCGACACCATCTGGTACGTCGCGCGACGCCTCCGACCGATCCTCGTCGATCGGCCGCTGACCGGCGTGCTCTGTCGCTGGCCTCGCGTGACGTACGGGCTGACCGGCGAACAGGTCCGACGGATCGAGACCCACGGCAAGCACCTGCTGCTTCGGTTCACCGACGCCTCCACCATCCGGATCCACCTGAAGATGACGGGTCGCTGGCGCATCTTCACGAAGGACCCCACGTCGTACCCCACCCGGGATCTGGGGGTGGCGTTCACCACCAAGGACGCGACCGCAGCCTGCTACAACGTGCCGGACGTGGAGCGGATCGACGACCGTGCGCTGGCCACACACCGGCAGCTCTCCCGACTCGGTCCAGACGTGCTCGATGCGGACTTCGACGCAGGAACCGCCGTGCAGCGCGCGCCCGATGACCTGTCGATCGCCGAAGCGCTCCTGGATCAGCGCATCGCAGCGGGGGTCGGCAACGTGTGGCGCGCCGAGATCCTCTTCGTGGAGCGGCAGGATCCGTTCACCCGCGTCGGGGACCTGCCCGAGCCTGCCCGGATCTGGCAGCGCGCGAGCGACTACATGCGGGCCAGCCTGGCGCCGGACTTCCACGGCACCACCGGCAATCCCCGCCACGACCACTTCGTCTACAACCGGACCCGTCGACCGTGCCTGCGCTGCCGCACGCCCATCCGGGCGAAGAAGATCGGCCAGCCGATGCCGCGCGCGGTCTACTGGTGCCCCCGCTGTCAGGCCTGACCCGACTTCACGCACCCCCTGCACGGTCCCTGCACGCCGGGTTCGTACGTTGGATGCAGGAGGAACCACATGGACCTGCACTTCGGCCGCTGGATCCGGGACTTCGTGCTGCTGGGCACGGGGATCGGCCTGTTGGCGCCCACCGTGATGCTCGGGCCGATGGCCTGGGGCGGTCAGACGGGGCTCTTGTTGCTGCTGATCCTCACCAGCGCTGGAGGAGCGGGAATGGGCGTGCTGGTGGGTTTGGTGATGTTCGCCATCGCATCTGCGGGACGCCACCGCCCGCTCGCGCTGATCTTCGCGGGCGTGCCGGTCGGCGCACTGGCCGGGCTCGGCGTGGGGTTCTGCGTCGGGAGCCTGCTCGACACCAAGGACATGCCCACGGTGGTCGGAACGCTCGGATTCCTGGTCGGCGGCCCCGTGCTGGGCTTCACCTGGCTGCCGTACCTCGCGCTGAAGCACATCGGACGGTCGGGGTTGCCCGCGGTCGCGATGGGCGTGCTCTCCTCTCCGATCATGGGCGTGCTGGCCCTGATCTCAGCGGCGCTCGTCTTCAACCTGTGATGAGGTGGGCTCGAGGGAGCCAAGCATGACCGAGACGCAGTCGGACCCCCGCCGCGAGACCCCGCGCGTCGTTCGGGACTTCGCCCTGTTCGCCGGCATCACCATCCTCGTCATGGGCGCCATCCTGACCGCCTTCGGCGCCTTCGTCGATCTGGAGACCGTACCGGCGCTGTTGCTCGGAACCGGCGTGCTGTTCGTGGTGAGCCTGCTCGTCGGATCCTTCGGGGGATTGGTCCTGGGGGTCGCCCGCGACACCTGGCCGGAGTCCCCGCTGCTCTGGCCGCTCGGCTTCCTGCTCGGCGTGGGGCTGGGGATTCCGCCATCGCTGCTGGTGATCGACGAGCCCGCCGCCATGTTGACGGTGTTCGGCGTCTGCAGCGCCCTCCTCGGTCCTCCTCTCGGAATGGCGTGGGCGGCCTGGTTGCTGGTCGACGGGCGAGGGCGGGACCCCCGACCCATCCTGGGAGTCCTGGCCGTGGGGACCAGCGTGGTCTACCTGCTCGTGCTGGGCGTGGCGCTGGTGGGAACGCGCTTCGTCTCCTCCGGCCCCGGAGGAGTCCGACCTCCCCCGGCTCCTGTCGCCCCGGCTGTGCCGGTTCCCCCCGGGGGTCTCTGAGAGCAGGCCGTCACGCGCCCCACGAGCCGGTGTTCACGATGGTCAGGCCTTCCGGGTCATCCAGCTCGACATCTCGGGGATGCTCGCCTGCTCCATTCGCTTCAAGAGCGTCGCCGCGTCGTCGTCCACCAGCATCAGATCCTCGAGCCCCGGCCGGATGAACGACTCCTTCACCGCCCCCTCCACGAACTGCACCAGCGGCTGGAAGTACCCCTCGACGTCCAGGACGCCGACCGGCTTGCGGTGGTAGTTCAGCTGTGCCCAGGTGACCGCCTCGAAGAGCTCTTCGAGGGTACCGTATCCGCCGGGCATCGCGATGTACGCGTCGGCCAGGTGCATCATCATCGACTTGCGCGCGTGCATGCTGTCGACGACGTACATCTCGGTACAGCCCGGGTGGCCGAGCTCCAGGTCCATCAGCTTGGTGGGGATGACGCCCACGACCTCTCCGCCCGCATCGAGCGCCGCATCCGCGACCGCGCCCATCATCCCGACGCTTCCGCCGCCGTAGACGATGCCGATCCCCCGACCGGCGAGCAGCTGACCGAGCTCCCAGGCCGTGCGGTAGAAGACGGGCCGGGCGTCGTTGCTCGACCCGCAGTAGACCGCGACGCGCTTGAATCGGGACTCAGCCATCGGACAACGCGGCGTGTGCAGCGGCCAGACGCGCGACGGGCACCCGATACGGCGAGCACGACACGTAGTCGAGGCCGGCATCGTGGAAGAACGCAACGCCCGTGGGGTCCCCACCGTGCTCCCCGCAGACGCCCACCTTCAGGCGCTCTTTGGTGCTCCGACCCTTGGATGTGCCCATCTGGACGAGCTGACCGACACCTTCGGTGTCGAAGACCGCCAGGGGGCTCTCGGCCAGCAGGCCCGTGCGCTGGTAGTCCGGGAAGAACTTGCCCATGTCGTCACGCGAGAACCCGAAGGTCATCTGGGTGAGGTCGTTGGTGCCGAAGCTAAAAAAGTCCGCGTGCTCGGCGACCTGATCGGCCAGGAGTGCCGCGCGGGGAAGCTCGATCATCGTGCCCACGAGGTACTCGGGACCCGTTCCGTACTCCGCCATCACGGCTTCGGCGGTGTCGACCACCAGCTGGCGCATCGTGCCGAGCTCGGCCGGGACGCTGACGAGCGGGATCATCACCTCGGGCAGGACCTCGACGCCTTCGCGGGCGAGTTCACAGGCGGCCTCGAAGATCGCGCGCACCTGGGTCCGGTAGACCTCCGGGCTCGTGATTCCGACGCGTACGCCGCGGTGTCCGAGCATCGGGTTGCTCTCCTCGAGCTGCTCGAGCCTCGACTTCAGGGCTTCGACGCGCACACCGAGCGCCGCCGCGGTCTCGCCCAGATCCTCGTCGTGCCCGGGCAGGAACTCGTGCAGCGGGGGGTCCAGCAGGCGAATCGTGACCGGCAGGCCCTCCATCGCCTCGAACAGCTCGCGGAACATCTGGCGCTGCATCGGGAGGATGTCGTTCAGCGCCCGCTGGCGGGACTTGGGGTCGTCGGCCAGGATCATCCGGCGCATCGCGCGCAGGGACTCGGGCTGGAAGAACATGTGCTCGGTGCGGCACAAGCCGATTCCGACCGCGCCGAGCGATCGGGCTTTCGCGGCGTCCGGGCCGGTGTCGGCGTTCGCACGGACCTCGAGGCGCGCGACCTCGTCGGCCCAGGTGAGCAGCTTCGTCATCGCGCCGGAGTCGGTCTGGGGTGAGAGCATCTCGACCTTGCCCTCCATCACCTCGCCGGTCGCGCCGTCGATCGTGATCCAGTCGCCCTTCCGAACCACCGAATCCCCCGCGTAGAACAGGCCCCGGCCGTAGTCGACCTGGATCTCGGTGCACCCGACCACACAGGGCTTGCCCATGCCCCGTGCGACCACGGCTGCGTGGGAGGTCTGGCCTCCGCGGGCGGTCAGGACGCCTGCTGCGACGGTCATTCCCTGGATGTCTTCGGGGCTGGTCTCGACGCGCACGAGGATGGTGGGCACGTCGCGGTCGAAGTGCTCCTGGCAGTCGGCGCTGTCGAACACCACCACGCCGCAGGCTGCTCCTGGTGCGGCGTCGAGGCCCTTTGCGATGACCTTCTTCTTGGCTTCCGGCGAGATGACGGGCCGCAGCACCATCTCCAGGGAGCGCGGCTCGATGCGGCTGAGCGCTTCCTTGCGGTCGATCGTCCCTTCGGACACGAGGTCGACGACGATCTGGACCGCGGCCTGGGCGCTGCGCTTGCCCGTGCGGGTCTGCAGCAGGTACAGCGTGCCCTTCTCGATGGTGAACTCGATGTCCTGCATGTCGCGGAAGTGCGACTCCAGGGTCTCGCCCACCTCCAGCAGCTGCTTCCAGGCGCCGGGCATGGCGTTCTCGAGGGTCTCCTCGCCGTCACCGCGGATGGAGTGCGGGGTGCGGATGCCGGCCACGACGTCCTCGCCCTGGGCGTTCGCGAGCCACTCTCCGAACATCCCGGCCTCGCCGGTCTTGGGGCTGCGCGTGAAGCACACCCCGGTGCCGCTGTCGGCGCCCATGTTCCCGAACACCATCGCCTGCACGTTCACCGCGGTCCCGGCGTCGTCGGGGATGCCGTTGGACTTGCGGTAGTAGCGGGCACGGTGGCTGTTGTAGGACCGGAACACCGCATCGATCGCGAAGCGGAGCTGCTCGCGGGGGTCCTGGGGAAACGACTCGCCGATGTCGGCCACGACCGCCTTCAGCTTGCCGCACAGGGCTTCGAGCTGTGCGGCGTCCAGATCCTGGACCTTGCGCCCCTCGAGGAAGGCGTCGGTCACCCGCGAGAACCGGGTGTAGTGGATGCCCAGCACGATGTCCCCGAACATCTGGATGAACCGGCGATAGCTGTCCCAGGCGAAGCGGTCGCCGGCCTTCTTGGCCAGGGCCTTCACCGTCTCGTCGTTCAGACCGAGGTTGAGGACCGTGTCCATCATCCCCGGCATCGAGACAGCAGCACCGCTGCGGACGCTCACCAGCAGCGGGTCCTTGGAGTCGCCGAACTTCTTGCCGGCGTTCTTCTCGAGCTGGGTGGTCGCGGTGGCGAGCTCGCCGTCGAGGCCGTCGGGCCAGGACTCTCCGTTGGCGAAGAACCAGCTGCAGGCGTCGGTGGTGATGGTGAAGCCCGGGGGAACGGGCAGCCCGAGGCGGGTCATCTCAGCCAGACCGGCGCCCTTGCCGCCCAGCAGGGGCTTGTCGGCGGCCGACCCGTCGGCGGCGCCGTCTCCGAAGGCATAGATCCAGGGCATCGAGGCTCCTTGCAGACTGGGTGCTGCTTCGCGGCTCACCGCGTACTGATGCGAGAGAAGTCCGCCAGCTGGCGGAAGATCGCGGCCACCCGGAGCAACAGGCCCATCCGCACGGCCTTGACCGCGGGATCGGGCGCGTCGACGAGCACCGAATCGAAGAACCCGGCGACGGGTGCCGCCAGGGTGAGGACCTGGGCGAAGGCCCGGTCGTAGTCCAGCGCGTCCACGGCTTCCGACACGGCGGTCTCGACCTGGCCGGTGGCGGCGAACAGCGTGCGCTCGGCGTCCTCGGTCAGCGGGTCTTCGCTCGGCGGCGGAAAGTCGTGGTCGACCGTGATGTTCAGGACGCGCTTGAAGGTGTGCATGATGGGCAGGAAGTCGTCGGACCCGGCCACCGAGAGCAGCGCATCCAGGCGTGCCTGGCGGTCGATGGCGTCTGTGGACCCCACGGCCAGGACGGAATCGACCAGGTCTGCGCTCACGTCGGACCGCTTGGTGGCATCGGCCTTGAACCGGTCGGTCGCGAAGCTCGTCAGGTCGGCGATCAGCTCCGCTCGACCCGAGAAGTCGTCGCCCTGCGCCTTGTTCCAGGCCTGGAATCCGTCTGCCTCGGTCGCCGAGGGATGGAAGTGGTCGGCACCGAGTGCGAACAGGTTTCCGAGCTCGAACCGGACCTCGCGCTGGACCAGGGTGCGCTGGATGCCGAGCATCGCGCGTCGCAACCCCTGGGGGTCGCCGGAGCCCTTGGGCTTCATCCCGATCCCGAAGCACCCCACGAGGGTGTCCAGTCGATCGGCCACCGCCAGCGCGGCGCCTTCTGGGGTCGAGGCCACGGAATCGTCGGCGCCAGCGGGCTGGTAGTGCTCTTCGATCGCGGTGGCCACGGCCTCGGGCTCGCCCTGGGCGTTGGCGTACAGCCGCCCCATGTGCCCCTGCAGATCCGGGAACTCGCCGACCATCTGGGTCGGAAGGTCGGCCTTGCACAGCTCCCCTGCCCGCCTGGCGTGATCGGCGTTGGCGCCGAAGTGCTCGGCCAGCTTCGCCGCCAGCCCGGCCACCCGGCGCTGCTTGTCCGCCATCGTGCCGAGACCGCGGATCCACCGCATCTTCTCGAGCTGCTCGGCGTGTTGTTCGAGCCGCTTGTCCTGGTCTTCGGCGAAGAAGAACTTCGCGTCGTGGAAGCGGGCCCGGAGCACGTTCGCGTTGCCTTCCGCGATCTGGTCGGCCTGGCCCCAGGGGTTGTTCGAGATCACCACGAACTCGTGGGACAGCTGGCCGTTCCTGAACACCGGGAAGTAGCGCTGGTGGGCCTTCATGGCCTTGATGAGCAGGCGGCTCGGCAGGTCGAGCAGCTCTTCGTCGAACGACCCGATCACCAACGTCGGGGCTTCGACGAGGTGCAGCACTTCCTCGAGCAGCGCGTCGTCCCCGACCGGATCACAGCCCAACCGCTCGGTGGCCTCGGCCAGCAGGGCCCGGATCGCCCCATGGCGCACGGCGAGGTCCGGCTCCACGGCGTTGTCGCGCAGCTGGGCCAGCCAGTCCACCTCGCCCTCGAACTCCAGATCCGAGTGCGTCAGCCGGTGCCCGACCGTGCGGTTCCCGAACGGGATCCCCGCCAGCGCACCCGGGATGACGACCCCGTCGTACACCGCGTTGATCCGGTGCAGCGGCCGCGCGAACTTCAGGCCGCCCGTGCCCCACTCCATCGACTTGCGGAACGGGATGCCGGTGATGACGTCGGCCAGGCCTTCGCCCACCAGATCGAGGGTGGTCTCGCCGCCCTCTTCGATCTCGACCGCCGCCACGGGCCCCTTCGGACCTTCGACGATGTGCAGCGCGCTCGGGTCGACGCCCTTGCCGCGCGCGAAGCCCAGCGCAGCCTTGGTGGGCTCGCCGTCCTTGAACGCCCGATCGGCCGGGGGGCCCGTCACCACGCGCTTCTCGAGGGGTCGGGCCGCTTGGACGTCGTCCACCACGACCGCCAGGCGACGCGGCGTCGCGTACGTGCGCACCGCCCCGTGGGTCAGCCCCTTCAACAACCCGACGACGCCCTTCGACAGCGACTTCAGCGCGGGGCGCACGAAGCTCGCCGGAATCTCCTCGACCACCAGCTCGACCAGCAGCTGTCCACTCATCGTGCGGCCTCCTCGCCATCGGAATCACCGGAGATCGTCTCGACCCAGCCCCGGGCGCACGCGCAGGCGAGCTCCCGGATGTCGCGGATGTACTTCTGACGCTCGGCGACGGAGATGGCGCCGCGGGCGTCGAGCAGGTTGAACGTGTGGCTCGTGGCGATGGCCTGGTCGTACGCCGGGAGCGGCAACCCCGCCTCCACCAGCTTTCCGCATTCCTCGAAGCTGGCCTTGAACTGGGCGAACAGCATGTCGATGTCCGCCGCCTCGAAGTTGTAGCGGCTCTGCTGGACCTCGTTCTCGCGGAAGACGTCTCCGTAGGAGACGCCGTCGACCCAGGTGATGTCGTAGACGTTCGACACGCCCTGCAGCGCGGCCACCAGCCGCTCCAGACCGTACGTGAGCTCGACGGGAGTGGGCTTGCACGCGATGCCGCCCACCTGCTGGAAGTAGGTGAACTGACTGACCTCGAGGCCGTTCATCCAGACCTCCCAGCCCAGCCCCCAGGCACCCAGCGTGGGGCTCTCCCAGTCGTCCTCGACGAAGCGGATGTCGTTGTCGCGCATCGAGATGCCGAGCGCCTCGAGCGACCCCAGGTACAGATCCTGGATGTCGGGCGGGCTCGGCTTCATGATCACCTGGTACTGGTAGTAGTGACCGAGCCGGTTGGGGTTCTCGCCGTAGCGCGCATCACCGGGACGCCGGCAGGGCTGGACGTACGCGCAGTTCCACGGCTGGTCGCCGAGGCTCCGCAGCACCGTGGCGGGATGGAACGTGCCCGCACCCATCATCAGGTCGTGGGGCTGCAGCAGCACGCACCCCTTGGCGCCCCAGTACTGCTGGAGGGTCAGGATGGCGTCCTGGAAGTGCATCGGGACTCCTTTCGAGGGTTCGGTGTGTAACCCCACGTGCCGTCGTTGGGGTTAATCCGGCTGTCGTGGAGGCGTTCATGTCGCGCAGGACCCTGGCAATCACGCACACTGGAGGCGTCGTCGCCGCCGTGCTCCTCACGATCGGAGGGTGCAAAGGAGACGGCCCCGCCGTGTCGGATCCGGTGTCGTTCGCCGAATCCACCGAGCCAGGCGCGCTCACCGGGGAGGTTCCCCGCGCCGCTGCCGAAGCTCACGATGCCGTGCAGTCGCTCTGGGGGATCACCTCGCTGGTCCTCACCGATGGCGTGGCTGCGGATCTCCTCGCAGGCGGTGGGGCCACCCCCGAAGGCGCCTGTTGGTCGACCGACGGAACGTCCGTCACCGTCACGATCGACTACGGCAACTGCAGCCTGGACGGGATCTCGGGCACGGTGGATGTCGCACGCACCCCCAGTCAGACCGTCGCCATCTCCTTCGGAGAACCCGGCACGGCGTCGTTCGCCTACGGCAACCGCGGCGCAGTCGGACGCCTCGGGCTGATTCCGGTGGGCGGGGTCGACAACCTCTGGCTCACCGAATCCGTCGAAGCATCGGGCCAGCCGTCCACCGAACCCCTGTCGGTGTTCATCGGCGCCTCGCAGTACGATCTGGTGTTCGAGCCCGATGGCGCCCGCATGGCGCTGGACTTCTTCAACGGCCGCATCCCGGTGTGGGGCAACGTCGAGGTGACCGGTCCCGAGGGCACCCAGTCCGTCATCGTCGGCGCGACCGATCCGGAGACCGCCGCCCAGGCCACGGTCACGCCGGACTCCATGAAGGTCCCGTTCTTTCCCACCTGCCGCTGTGCCACGGCGGGCGTGGTCTCCCTCGACACCACGCTCACCCTCACCGAAGTCGAGCTCGTGCTCCCCCGGGCGCTCGTGGATGCCGGCACCGACTGGCCCACCCTGCCCGTTCCGACTGCCGTCGAGATCCCGGGCATCGTCACGTTCACGCCGGGCGCCGGATGCGGCGACTGGAACGGGACGTTTGCACCCTCCACCTCCGATCCCATCGTGCTGCCGGGCGATTCCGTGCGCTCGGCCGTCGAAGTGGCGTGTACGGCGAACACTTTCGGGAGCGAGGAGCGCTGCGAGCGGGTGCGGGCGGGCGCCCTGGCCTTGGACGGCATCGCGCTCGACATCACCGAGGAGGACTGGGGCCCGATGATGGAGCTGCTGGCCGAGACCCAGCTCGACAACGCGTTTTGCAGCATCTAGCTCGCGTGCATCGGCGTGACTTCATGCGGAAGGCTGTTCGGACCCATCCCGACAGCCATGGTCGATCGTGCCAGAGAGTGCGTACGAACGGACTTCAGCGCACATTGCCACGGAGTCACGAAGCACGCCGACGATTTCACGGAGTCCGAACCCGGCATCCGGGCGTCCCAGGAGGATGAAAACGGCTGGGGGCGGACGACCCGGGGGTTCGCTCGAACGACTTCGATGGATTCAACGCCAATTCTCACCGCTGAGCCGCTCCGCTTCGCTGAGGATTGCGCGGAGGATCCGCTGAGCGCGGATGCCTCGACCAGGCCATCTCAGCCGCCGTGTACGAGCGTTCGTCCTGCCTCGTTCATCGCCCACCAGACATCGGCGAAACACGTCGAACACCCTGCCGAGCGTCCGTCGTCCGCTGTGACTCTGTGCGTGTGCCCGAGCCTTTCCAGCAGCCACTCCCGCTCGTCGAGCCGCCCGTCGTGGAGATCACCTGGACGGCGGAGGCCAGCGATTCCGCCAAGCGGATCGGGCACACGCAGGGGACGAGCATGGACGAGCAGGCCGAGCGGACCGATCGGGGGAGGCCCCGCCGCAGACAGCGTCCTCAGAGACTCAGAGCACGAGCAGCCGTGATTCCGACGAGGCCCCACCGAAAGACGAGCTACTATCAACACAAAGATCCGAAACGGATCGCGTGTTTTCCTCACCTCTCCGTGAAATCCTCGGTGTGCTCCGTGACTCCGTGGCGACCTTTCGCTGACCCAGGTTCACAGGTCTCTTCTGGCGGGATCGGCCGTCGCTGCAACACCCATAGTCTGCGAGGCGTCCGGAGCTATGTGTCTTCGGCCCGCACGTACGGCAGCACCTCTTCGAGGCGCTTGCGCAGGGCATCGTCGCCCAGGAACGCGACGACCTCCTGGAACGGCGCGGTGTCGACGCCCTCTCGCTCCTCGTGCAGCAACCCCTTGCGCGACGGCTTGCGGATGACCGGTCTGGACTCGGCGAGTGCGATGTACTGCTCGGTGAGGGGCCGCAGCACCTCGGCGTCGTAGCCCTGGAGCACGGCCGGAACGACGAACCGGCTGGTGTCGGGGCGACGCAGGGCGAGTGCCGTGAACGCCTCGACCAGGCCGTCGATCCGGGGCTCTGCTCGAGACAGCAGCTCGAAGCGACGACGACCCCAGTGGTCGGCGTTCGCATCGTCTGCCAGACCCGACAGGATGGCGTCGCGGATCCCGTCGTGCAGGCCGGCCTCGACCAGTGCATCGACGGCTGCCCACCCGCGATCGGCGTGCTCTCCGTCCTGCCACGCCGCCACGAACGACTCGAGCTCGGCACGACAGCGGTCGGCACAGCGCCAGCGACGGACGATGTCGACCCCCGACCCCGCATAGCGCAACCAGGCGTCGATCGGGAAGTGGGCGACGTCCTCGCGATTCTTCAGGACCTCGGACAGCTTGCGGACGAGCCCCAGCGGCGCTCCGGACCCACTGTCGAGCCAGGCTCGGAGGGCCTCGGCGTTTTCGGGGGCGTTGAGGCCGGCCACCAGGATGGCCCACGGGAACCGCTCCACGAGGGAGACCGCGACCCGGGTCGCGTGGCGACTGTCCCAGCTGACCAGCAACGTGAGCGCGTCGGCGGCGATGGGCTCGTCGACCTCGAGGTGTCCGCCGGTGATGGCTTCGGCGAGCGCATCCTCCATCAGGGCCTTGCTCGGACCGTGGTTGAGCAGCTCGTTGACGGCCCGGCTGTTGTACGGGTTCAGGGCGCTGCGGACCATCACGCGATGCTCGGTCTCGCCCATCTGCACGACGACTTCGTACATCGAAGCCCCCGACCGATGCAGACGGGGCACGAGGGCCTTGACGGCCGCCAGGCGGTCGCTCCAGCGGGTCTCGGACAGCAGCTTGACCACGGCGGCGACGAGGGGTTCGGTGGGCTCTCCGTCATCGAGGGCGGCAGCGAGGTGCTCGATGGTCTCCTGCTTCCCGATCACCCCGGTGAACACGAGCCGTTCGCGTGCCTTGTCCGCGACGGTGGTCTTCTTCGGACCGGAGCTCGACGCCCCGAAGAACTCGGCGAAGGGATCTTCGGGAACCGGGGGCTGCAGGTCGTCCGGCAGGGGCGCGGTGTCGCGACAGAGCGCCAGGACGCGGTCCAGCAGACGCATGTCGTCGAGATCCACCTGGCGAACGGTCTGGATGGCGAGCGCACGCGTACGTACGTCGTCCGACGCGAGCTGATCCAGGGTCTCTGCAATCGGGTCACTCACCCGTTCCTCCTCCGGTCACGTGGGGTCGGTCGCCTGTCCGGGCCGAGACTTTGCCTGAAGAGACGCGCGGGGTCCACCGAAGCTGGCCAACCGTCCGGGCGGATCAGCTCGCCACGTTGCGTGCGTACAGGGCGTGCAGGCCGTGCAGGGTCAGCCACGGCTCGACGGCATCGATGGTGGAGGATTCCGGTCCGAACAGGTTGCTCAACCCACCCGTGGCCACCACCTGGATGTCGTCGGCCGAGCTCGAGGTCCGCTCCGCGAGCTCGGTGCGGCATCTCGACGCCAGCGCATCGACCATGCCCACGTAGCCCCAGAACAGGCCGCTCTGCATGGCGTGGCGCGTGTTGGTCCCGATGGTGCTGGGTGGACGCCCGACCTCGACCCGAGGCAGCTGTGCGGTCTTCGCGAACAGCGCTTCTTCGGCGATCTTGAAGCCCGGTGCGATGGCGCCCCCGATGTAGTCGCCCGTCGCGGTGATGCAGTCCACCGTGGTCGCGGTGCCCAGATCGACCACGATCACGGGGCCGCCGAACTGTTGCAGCGCCGCGACGCTGTTCACGATGCGGTCTGCGCCCACCTCCCGGGGGTTGTCGGTGCGGATCCGCAGCCCGGTCTTGAGCTTGCGGCCCACCACCAGCGGCTCGACGTTCAGGTAGCGTCGACACGCCTTCTCGACCGTGAACAGCACCGACGGGACGACCGATGCGCAGATCGCACCGGTCACGGCAGCAGGACTGATCCCGCGGTTGTCCAGGAGCTGCAGGACGAGCATCCCGAGCTCGTCGGTGCTCCGCTCGAGGGTCCGGATGCGGAAGGTCTGCACCAGCTCGCCATCGTCGAAGACGCCGAGCACGGTGTGGGTGTTGCGGACGTCCAGGCCGAGCAGCACGACGCCTCCGTCAGGGATTCCGTCAGTAGTTGAGGGGACCAGAGGCGCCAGGGACACCCGGCGTGCCTTCGCTGTCGCCGGTCACCCCTCCGGTGCCGCGCTGGCCACCAGGGCCGCCGTCACCGGCCGAGAGGGTGTTGGTGTCGTCGTACGGAGGTGCGTTGGGCGGAGGGTTCACGACGAACACCGCGAAGCTCGGGCCGCCGGCACCGCCACCGCCACCGCCTCCAGCGCCGCCGTTCCCACCGTTTCCGCCGTCTCCACCGTCGTCGGCACAGAAGGCCTCGTCGCGGTCGGGCTCACCGCCCTCGCCCCCGATTCCGCCCAGTCCACCCTGGCCCCCATCGCCGCCGGAGCCGCCCACGCCACCATCACTCGAGGTGACGTCGTTGCCGACCAGGATGGGAACCGCGCCGTTGGGCCGGGGAAGGATGACGATGCCGAAGGAGCCGCCTCCGCCTGTTCCGCCGGTGCCGCGCTCGCCGCCGCAGCCGCCCGCACCGCCGCCACCACCGGTTCCGCCGATGCCGTCTGCGCTGCAGTCGGTCGCCTCGACGCCGGACCCGGCACCGCCGCCACCCCCGCCCGCTCCGAACGTGCCGAAGCCGCCCGCTTCGCCGTCGCTGGCCGACCAGGTCCCACCGGGCAGGAAGCTGCCCACCGCCGAGGAACCGCCGTCTCCGCCGGCTCCTTCGGCGCCGTCCTCTCCATGGCCCCCGTCTTCACCGCTGTCCCAGCAGGTGGGGTCGATGAAGCAGGTGCAGTCGGGCGGGTTCTCGGTGTTGAGGGAGAGCTGGGAGTCGCACGCGCCTTCGCCGCCGAATCCGCCCCCTCCGAAGGCCGGCTGACCGGGGAAGCCGCCGGGCTGGAACGCGAAGGCGCTGGGACAGTCCATGTCGGCGCCGTTGCCACCCGAGACCGAGCTCCCCCCACAGGTGTTCTCGCCGCCGAGTCCGCCGAACGGCAACGCGAAGCAGTTCGCCAGACCGCCGTCGGTGCCGGTCTCTCCGTCTTCCCCGTCCTGCCCGAACAGCCCGTCGATGCCGGACCCGCCGTTGAACCCGTCGTCGGCGAACACCAGGTTGTCGGTGAGCAACAGAGCCGACGAGCTGTTCTCGACCCAGATGCCGATGGCAGCGGTGTTGGCGTTACCCGTGGCTTCGATGTCGAGCCCATCGATGACGGTGTCGGTGGTGATGTCGAACGCGGTGACCACCGGCCCCACACCCTCGACGGTGCTCCGGAAGACCGGTGGATTGCGCTCGTCGAAGCTCAGGTCGTAGCCGCCGATCACGCTGACGCCGTTCGCGACGTCGAAGGGCTCGTAGCTTCCGACCGACACGTTCACGAACACCAGCCCGAGATCGACGGCGAGGTCGACGCCCTCCTGCAGCCCGCGGACGGGGTCGTCGATGGTGCCGGTGGCGCCGGGGGTTCCGAGGATGGACGACACGTACACCGCGTCGTCGGGGTTGCCGTCGAGCCCATCGCAGTTCTGATCGATGCCGTCGAACGGGATGTCGTCTTCGCTGATGAACTCGCACTCACACCCGTCGTCGGGGTCGAGGTTCACGTCGAAGAAACCCGAGACGCACTGGTAGTCGCAGAACGGCTGTGTGGGTGCCGTGTTGCAGAACGGCAGGGCGTTGTCGAAGTCGAAGTCCGAGCACGGGTTGTTGCACGTTCCGCAGTGGTCGGGGTCGGTGTACTTGCCGCCGGTCCGGAAGACCTCGTCGGTCGCGTTGTCGCAGTCGTCGTCGAGGAAGTTGCACTCCTCGACCGCACCGGGGAAGACGTCGGGGTCGGCGTCGTTGCAGTCGCCGTCGCACGCCGAGATGCCATCTCCGTCGAGGTCGTCGTCGACCCCCTCGTCGATCTCGCCGTCGCAGTCGTCGTCTTCGTTGTTGCACTGCTCTGCGGCGCCGGGGAACACGGTGCCGTCGCCGTCGTCGCAGTCCTCGCAGAACAGCGCGCCATCGCCGTCACCGTCCTCGAACTCCACCTCCGGGACCGCGCCGTCGCAGTCGTTGTCGGCGCCGTCGCACGGAACGTCCACCGCTCCCGGGAACACGTCGTCGCGGGTGTCGTCGCAGTCCTCGCACACCACGAACCCGTCTTCGTCGGCGTCGATGATCTCGTCGGCGGGCACGACCAGATCGCAGTCGTTGTCCTTGCCGTCGCAGACCTCCGGGTTGCCCGGGAACCGCTCGTCGTCGGCGTCGTCGCACTCCTCGCAGGCCAGGAACTGATCGCCGTCCGCATCGGCTTCGTCGGGTGCGACGCCATCGCAGTCGTCGTCGATGCCGTTGCACTGCTCGACCGCCCCCGGGAACACCGTGGCCGAGGCGTCGTTGCAGTCGCCTTCGCAGATCGCGAAGCCGTCGTCGTCGTTGTCGGCCTCGAGGTTGGGCAGCTGACCGTCGCAGTTGTTGTCCTGCCCGTCGCAGACTTCGGGGAAGCCCGGCCCCACGGTGGGATCGGTGTCGTCGCAGTCGCCCGCACACGACGAGACTCCGTCGCCATCGGCATCGAAGCCCTCGTCGACCGCCCCGTTGCAGTCGTTGTCGAGGCCGTCGCACACCTCGGGGAAGCCGGGGTTCACGATGGGGTTGTTGTCGTTGCAGTCGCCCGCGCACACCGCGAAGCCATCCCCGTCGTTGTCGGCCTCGACGAGGGGGACGAAGCCATCGCAGTTGTTGTCGAGGCCGTCGCACACCTCGGCGTTGCCCGGGAACGATGCGGGCTCGGTGTCGTCGCAGTCGCCCGCGCACACCGAGAAGCCATCGCCGTCGAGGTCGACGTTCAGCCCGTCGTCGACGAGTCCATCGCAGTCGTCGTCGAGGGTGTTGCAGACCTCGACAGCGCCCGGAAACCGGTCGGCGTCGAACGGGGCGCAGTCTCCATCGCAGCCGCGGAATCCGTCGCCGTCCTGGTCGAACTCACCGTTCGGCACGAAGCCGTCGCAGTCGTTGTCGGCGCCGTCGCACTGCTCGATGGCGCCCGGGAACGTCGCGGCATCGTCGTCGTCGCAGTCGCCATCGCAGAAGCGGAAGCCATCGTTGTCGACATCGAACTCGTCCGAACCGAGCTGGCCGTCACAGTTGTCGTCGATGCCGTTGCACTGCTCGGGCGCGTCGGGGCTGATCTCGGCGTTGGAGTCGTCGCAGTCGCCTTCGCACTGCGCCACCCCATCGCCGTCGAGGTCGGCCTCGAAGTCCTCGAGCTCCCCGTCGCAGTCGGTGTCGCGGAAGTCACACTCCTCGGGGGCGCCGGGGAACACGGTGGGATCGGTGTCGTCGCAGTCGCCTCCGCCGCACTGCGGACCCTGAATGCCGTCCCCGTCGGAGTCGCAGCCATCGACGATGGAGTACGTGAGCGGGATCGAGATGACGATCTCGGGGTCGAGGGGCTCGATGCCCGGCTGACAGCCCGCGGGGTCCGACCCGATGGCCTCGCCGATCGCACGGATCTCGGCCTGCTGCGGACCGATGAGAGACGTCTCGAGAAGCGCCACCCGCAGTACGTTGAGCTGCTGGAGCTCGGTGGGCTGCAGCACGAACGGGAACTCGGTGGGGCCCTCGACGACGAAGGTGTTCGCTGCCTCGCCCGCGAGCACGATGGAGTCGATGCGAATCGGCAGGTCGCTCGTGTTGACGAGCTGCACGGTCTCGAAGCGGTTGTCGGGCGTGGCCGGATCGAGCTCGGAGAAGTCCAGTGCAGTCGGCACGGCCGTGAGGTCGGCATCGACCTCGTACGAGCCGCGACACCCCACGATGGCGACGGCCATCATGGCGATCGGAAGCAAGCGGTTGTTCGACCAGCGGACTCTCACCTGCGCTTCCTCTCCCATGCTTGGTCAGCCGCCGACATCGGAGTGCACCGGCCGCCGTGCCCGAGAGGCTACCCTGGCGCTGAACGACCCACAACCGCCGACCCGCGACGACCTTCCACTGCAGGTGCATCTGCACGCGACGCGGCCCCACACGGACGACCGCGTTCCGGGATACGGTGGAGGACGATGCTCGCCACACTCGCCCTCCCTCTCGCATCCCTGTTGTTCCTGGGCTCTCCGGCCGAGGCATCGAACGACACTCCCCCCGACCCATCCCGGATGTACTCGGGGCCGAAGACCACGTCGGTCGACCTGCTGCGCGTGAGCGAGGGGGGTGCGCGCATCTACGTCGAGGCCGTGCTTCCGGACGGCGAGCGTGGGCTGTTCCTGGTCGACACCGGCGCCGACATCTCGGTGCTGTCCCGGAGCACCGCTGCACGACTCGGTCTCGCGATCGACGAGGACTACGGCGCCGTGGTGGGGCTCTCGGGGGTCGTGAGCATGGATCGGGCCGTGATTCCGAGCCTCACGCTGGGCGAAGCCGTGGTCCCGGACGTCGAAGTGGGCGTCGGCGTCCCCGGGGTCGGCACGCTCGCGGGCGCCATGCCCCTCGACGGGCTTCTCGGGAACAACGTCTGGTCGCGCTTCACGGTCGAGATCGACTACCCGGCCGACCTGATGGTGCTCCACGCCCCCGGCTCGCTCAAGCCGAAGCGCCGTGCCGGCACCATGTACTTCAACGGCGCACACGTGTTCGCGCCCATCGACCTGCAGACCCAGGCCAACCCCGACGAGACCCACACCCTGATCCTGCGGGTCGACACCGGGGCCGGCGAGCTGTCGCTGTGTGGCCAGGCGGCGTCGGTGTTCAGCTCGGAGTTCACCGAAGGGCTGGAGTCCGTCTACGGAATCGGGGCGAGCGACACCCTTCCCCCGTTCCGCAACCTGAAGAGCACGCGGCGAATCCCCCTCGACGGCGCCCGGCTCGGGGGGGCCAAGCTCGATGTCGAGACCGCCCGTTGGCTCGACTACGAAGGCTCCGGAGCGTGTCCGGACGACATGCGGGGGTTGATCGGCCACGAGCTGCTGTCCGACCACCGCGTGATCTTCGACTACAGCAACGGGCGGCTCCACCTGGCGAAGAGCAAGCGGCGCAAGCGGCAGCTGAACGGCCACCGGGTCATGCTCGAGCGGGATCTCGAAGCCTTCGGAGACGATCCCTCCCGGGGTCCGATGCGCGCCCGGTTGCGCCTCCACCTCGACGAGCTCGAGGCCGCGCGGCAAGACCTCCAGCGCTTCCTCGACGCCACACCCGACTCCGGCGAAGCCACCGGTGTACGCGTGCTGCTCGCGAACCTCCTCCGCCACGAGGGCGACCTGAGCGGGGCGATGGACACCCTGTCCCCGCTGAGTCCGGGCGAGCTGGTCGACGAGGGCGAGATCGTCGCGTCGGTGAACGCCCTGTTGTTCGAGGATCGCGCCGACGACGCGCTGGCGCTGGCCGAGTCCAGCGTGAAGGCGCGGCCCGAGTCCGGCTGGGCCTGGGTGGCGCTCGGAGACGCCCGCTTGAGACGCGGCGACGCGGATGGCGCCCACGATGCGCTGCTCGAGGCCGTGCGACTGGAGGGCTACCCCGATGCCCACCTCCTGCGGCGCGCTCGCGTGGCCCTCGCCCAGGGAGACCGGCACGCCAGCCACGCCCACGTCCGTAAGCTCCTGTCGCTGTACCCCATGGGGGGCGAGGTGCTGTGGTTCTACGCGCTGCTGGCCGACGACGACCAGACCCGCGCCACCTTCGCGGCCGACCTCGAAGCCGCCATGGCGCGGCTCCACCCCCGCACCCGGCCGATCGACTTCCTGGTCGCCGCCAAGCAGGTGACCGGGGAGCAGAAAGCAGCGCTCGACTACATGCAGGCCGGCATCGAGCGCGACTGCTCGGCCCTCGATGCGGGGCCCAGCGTCGACAACTGCCTGGCCTGGTACTGGTCGCTGGCCCGCGAGAAGCCCGACGAAGCCCTGCAGCGCATCGATCGCGCACTCGAGCAGGATGGCGAACGCTCCGACTTCCTCGACACCAAAGCGATGGTGCACCTCTCCCGCGGGGAGTACCAGGCGGCGAGGGAAGCCGCGGTGGCCGCCGCGCGTCTCTCTCCCGACAACGTCTACATGCTCTGGCAGGCCGAGCGCATCGCCGAGCTCGCGGACGCGCCCACGGATTCCACCGACAAGGAGGCCTTTTGAACCCCGTCCGCACTTCTCTGTGGAACCTCGCAGCCGCGGCACTCCTGATGCTCGCGCTCGACGCCGGTGCCGGGCGCCAGGTGTGGCCCGAGCCCCCGGACAATCCCCGGGTCCGCAACAACTACGACGGCGACACCCTCACCCTCGACAACGGCGACAAGGTGCGTCTGTCCTGGGTCAACACGCCCGAGCTCAAGCCCGCCGAGGCCTACGGCAAAGAGGCCCGCGACCTCACCCAGCGCCTCACCGAAGGGAAGAACGTCCAGCTCATCCTCCAGGGCAAGAACCCGCGAGACGGCTACGGACGCCTGCTCGCAGGCATCCAGGTCGACGGCAAGAACCTGTCGATCGAGCTGCTCGAGGCCGGCCTCGGACACGTGTTCATCATCCCGCCCGAGCGCTACGACATCCAGCCGCTGCTGGAGGCCCAGGAGCGTGCGAAGAAGGCCCGAAAGGGGATCTGGAGCACCGACCACTACCAGGGCGAGCTGCACATCACCTCGTTCCACGCCAACGCCGAAGGCGACGACCGCGAGAACGTGAACGGCGAGTACATGCGGATCGCGAACATCACCAACCGCGACATCAACCTGCAGGGCTACCGCATCACCAAAGACACCGGCCTGTCCTTCGATCTGCCCGATGTCACCGTCCCCGCGGGCTACACCTTCAAGCTGCACAGCGGACGCGGCGTGCACAAGACCGACGTGGCCGAGCAGATCTCGGTCTACCTGGGGTCGGACGTGCCGATCTGGAACAACAAGCGCGACCGGGTGGTCATCTACGACAAGTACGGGAAGGTGGTCGACACCCGCGACCACGAGGTGAAGAATCCCACGAGGTGAACGGTCTCGACGTGAGACGCGATCAGTTGCGCGAGAGCCCCGTCTGGAACGACACGCCAGCGGTCACGACCGTGACGTACGGGTTGTTGAACGCAGCGACGGTGTGCACGAACTGCACCGACCCGGACACTCCGCGGTCTCCGCGGACCACGAGGGTTCCGCCCGCGCGCAGCGAGCCCACTCTCAGCGCCGCGAGTCGATCGACGTCCGTGAGGTCGGCGTCCAGGAAGTCCACGCCGCGCGGCCGGATGAAGCCCGTGACGATGGGCCCGAAGCCGAAACGCAGCTGAGGCGACAGCACGAACGCGGCCTCGCCGAAGTACTCCTCGTTCGGCGCCGACACGTCGCCGTTGAACTGCGGATAGGTCCGGGTGTTCGGGAAGCGGTAGCGGAACCCCAGGTCGGAGTGGACCGAGAAGTAGCCGTTCGAGAACACCGCGCCGTCGCGCCCGACCGAGAGGACGGCACCGAGATCCTGGGTGCCCTCGCCCACGTTCGTCAGCCGGAACCGGGTGGGGTGCGTGAACATCCCCAGACGGCCCTCCGCCGATACCGACAGCGACACGGGGGCTCCCGCGATCTGGTCGAGGATCAGCGCCTTCCCGCGGGCCGTGATCACGCCCACGCTCGAGGTGGTGCGACAGCTGTTGTCGCCGAGCGCCGCGCAGATCTCGGCATCGACGCGATTGGCCGAGACCCGGTACCACGGCACGGTGAGCTCGAGGTCGAAGCGATTCGCGACCCCCAGGGTCACGATGCCCTTGAAGCCCAGCGTGCTGATCCCCTCGCCCACGTCGATCACATCGGCGCCCTCGCCGCCTTCACCGCGGATCTGCAGTCGCTCGAGCCGCTGGGCATCCACACCCACGTACGTGTTCAGCTGCTGCTCTCCGACCACCCAGGGCCCCGAGATCGCAGCGGCGGGTGTAGACCAGAGCAGGCCCAGAACGGTCGAGATCATCACTTGTCCTCCCAGACCAGGACGCGAAACCGAACCTGGCGTCGCTCGATGGCGGCTTCGCCCGAGCCGATGGCCTGTAGCCGGTTGGAGTCGATCCCGTGGCTCACGAGCCAGTCACGAACGTTCGCAGCACGGGAGGTGGACAGCCGGTAGTTGTAGCGACTCGTCCCGCGGTCGTCGGCCTGGCCCTCGATCCGGAGCAACCGGACCTCGGGATGGTCCGCGAGCCAGTCCCGGAGCGTGTTCAGGTAGTCGAGGGCGGAGTCGGTCAGCGTCGCGCTGTCGTTCTCGAACGCGATGTCGGCGTCGAGACTGGCTGGCTGGAGCACCACCTCCACGGTCTGCTCGCCCGCGACCAGATCGGTGTCCACCGCACCCGGGAAGAAGCCCTCGGCGCGCACGCGACCCTGGAGCCGACCGACGCCGGACGTCAGCGCGAGGCCGTTCTCGGGGATGGAGACCACTCGTTCGTCCTCTTCCGGCGCAGAGCCATCGCCCTCGATCCACGTCCCGACCAGCGGCGCTCCATCCGGATCCGCCAGCGTGAGCGTGACCTCCGCGATCGGCTCGGGCTCGAGCACCAGGGTGATGCTGCCCTCGTCGCCGTCGTCGATGCGCACCGCAGTCTCGGCCGTCACGAAGCCCGGTGCCGTGGCGGCAATCGAGACCACCCCAGCGTCCACGTCGATGAACACGGGTCGATCCGGCTTCGCGACCGCTGTCCGGCCCTGCCAGGCGAGCGTGGCGTCGGGTCGGTCCGCGGGCTCCACGAACACCTCGACCACCGCGTGGGCGTCCGGACAGCCATCCCGGTCCTCCCAGCCGTTCACCACCTCGGGTTCGTCGGGACACGCGTCGTCCACGTCGCGGATTCCGTCGGCGTCGTTGTCCTCGTCCGGACACCCATCCCCGTCGCGGAACTCGTCGAAGTCCTCCTTGCGACGCGGGCAGACGTCCGCCAGGTCTCCCACCCCGTCGCCGTCCCGGTCGGACTTCACATGGGGTCGGACATCCAGCCGCCCCAGGAACCGGAACGACGGGCTCGACAGCCCCCGGGTGAGCCCCCGGCCTCCGCCTATCCCGATGGTGACGGGTCCCAGCCGCACGTCCACGGTCGCCAGCGTCTCCACGGGGTAGGCGCCCGGAGGACCGCCGATCGGCCACAGCGGCGTCAGGCCGAACACCTCCCCCGTCAGCCCCAGCGGTCCGTAGGGCTCCCATCGGGTGCCCAACCCCCAGTCCCAGTGGTTCCCCCAGCGCATCCCGGGGATCGGCACGTTGCGGGAGAGCCGGATCCCGAGCTGCAGCAGGGTCGTGATCCGGCCAAAGCGCAGCTCGTTCGACGTGATCGCATCCAGGCTGGGGTCGGGGTCGCCGAGCCAGACGTCGACCGCCCCCAGGGGGAAGTCGACCTGTGCCGTCAGCGACGACCGGAACCGCTCGGTGTCGGCCAGGGGCCCCTGCACGAAGATGGCGAGGTCGCCTGCATAGGACCGTTCGGTGCGTTGCCCACCGAAGATCACGGGAGCGTAGCGGGGGATCGCCAGCCCCACCCGCGCCGCTCCCATCACGTTCATGCTCACGTGCAGGTCCTGGGTCGTGACCCGGTCCACCAGGACGGCATCCTGGTCGTCCACCCGGAGGATGGCCAGGTTGCCCCCGATGTGCAGCGTGAACGATGCCGCCAGGGAGTTGTCGATCCCGAGGTCGGGCTCCATCAACCGCGGATACCGTCCGCCGTCGACCGCCTGGAGGTTCTGCGCATCGACCTGAGCCGACGCCGTCGCAAGGGTCGCGAGGGTCGCCAGCACGCCGATCACCGGCGCCCCCAGGTCACGATCACGAGCAACAGGCCCAGGAACACCACGCTGTCGGCCCCGAATGGGGTCGCCCCTGTGAATCGCCCGTCACAGCGGCAGCCCCCGCCTTCGATGACGCCGGGGATCCCGGTCTCTTCGGCCGTGTCGATCTGCAGACCACAGGCCGGTGCGGGGGCGGGCTGGGATGCCAAGCACCCTCGGCCTTCGACAGCTGCGCACTCCCCTGTCTCAGCGGTCTCCATACAGCCGCTCGACGAGCTCCCGAGCCTTGCGCATCACGGGCCGCAGGCTGCTGTGGGTGACCGCCCGACAGGCTTCCGGCGGCGTGAACCAGCGAACGTCCTTGATGCCCTCCTGGGTGCGCGGGTCGAAGTCGAGCGTGACGCCCTCGCTCACCACGGGCTCCATCAGGTACAGGTAGACCGTCTTGAGCCGCGGCAGGCCACCGGGCGCCAGGAAGCCGTAGCGGATGATGCCGACGTAGCCCGAGATCTCCAGCGACACGTCGAGGCCCATCTCCTCCTGCACCTCGCGAACCCCAGCCGCTTCGGGGGTCTCGCCGGGCTCGAGCTTGCCCTTGGCGATCTCCCAGGTGACGCCGGAGCGACGCGTGACCCGGATGAGCGCCATCCGCGGCCGGCCGTCCTCGCCCATGCGGATCGGAATCCCCCCGCTCGACAGCTGCTCGGCGAAGTTCTCCTGCAGGTTCAGGACGTCCGCCACGGGGATGCGGTTGGCGGTGTACAGCCCGGTGCGGCGGTTCTGGAAGAAGCGCACGCCGTGGCGGCGGGCCCGGGTGGTGTCGACGTAGAGCACCCGCGGAACCTCGGTCTTCATCCGGTGTGCGACGCGCCAGGCCTGGCCCTCGTCGGCCGACAGGAACAACGGCTTCCCGCCACCGCCGAGATGCCGCATTCGTCGTGCATTCTCGATTCGGGTGTTGGTGGTCGCATGGTAGAGGATGTCGGGCGGTGTAGCGCGGCGCTTCTGCCGTCTGTCGGCCTGGGCGCGGATGCGGGAGTCGACGATCTCGAACCGCTTCACCCGTGCGTTTTCGAGCATCCGCTCGACGTCCTCGACCTTCACCGACCGACGCAGGAGCTTCCCGGCAGCGCGGGCAGCGGCTTCGATGGGCGTCCAGCCGTCGTCGTCGAGGGTGAGTTCCCCGGCTTCGGGCTTGTGGCGCAGCAGGAAGGACAGCGTCTTCGACAGACGGACGTAATCGAGCTTCTTGCCGGGGGGATGTGGAGACGTCTTGTTCTTCGTCACGGACTTGGGCGGGGCTTGGAGACGATGCGGACCTGGGTGAACTGCCGGTGCCCGTGCGGGCCGCTGTGAAAGCCGTAGCCGGACTGCTTCGCACCGACCCACGGGCTGCCGCTCGCGCCGCCGATGCTGCGGTTGACGCCGATCATACCTGCATCGAGCCGACGCGCGACCGCATCGACCTCTCCCTCGCCGAACACGATGGCTCCGAGCCCGTACGGCGTGTCGTTCGCGAGCTGCACGGCTTCGTCGGCATCCGAGAACCCTTGGACCGCCGCGACCGGCCCGAACGTCTCGTCGCGCATGATCCCCATCGAGTGATCGACGTCGGTGAGCACCACAGGGCCCAGGAAGTTCCCGTCGGCTTCCACGGTGCCGAACGCGAGCGTGGCGCCGGACTGCACCGCGTCGCGTACCTGGTTCACGACGTGCCCCTTCTGCCGGGCGTTGATCATCGGGCCCAGATCGGTGCCGTCCTGCAATCCGTCCCCGATCTTCAGGGCTCTCGCGGCCTCGACCAGCTTCGAGGTGAACGCTTCGCGGATGGGTTCGGCGACGTAGATCCGCTCGGTCGACACGCACACCTGGCCCGAGTTCCGGAAGCTGTTGCGCGCCGCGAACCTCGCTGCCCGGTCGACATCGGCGTCTTCGAGCACCACCAGGGGGTCTTTGCCACCGAGCTCGAGCAGGACACGCTTCAGGTCCTTGCCGGCCGCCGACAGGATGTGCGCTCCGGCCGCTCTCGAGCCCGTGAACCCGACCATGTCGACCTCGGCCGCCACGAGGGCTCGCCCCTGCGCTTCGTCGCCGTGGATCACGATCAGCACGTCTTCGGGCAGGTGCTTCATCACGATGTCCGCCCAGGCCTGGGCGATGAGGGGGGTCTCCTCGGACGGCTTGAGCACCACGGTGTTGCCCGCCACCAGTGCCGGAATCGCGAGCCAGTGCGGCATCGACATCGGGAAGTTCCACGGCGTGATCGCCGCGCACACCCCGAACGGATCGCGGTACAGCGTGGTGTGTGTGCGCTCGTCTTCGAGGACCTCCGGCGCCAGGGCCTCGACGATCTCGGACACCTCGTCGTCGAGCCCCTTCCCGCACGAGCGGACCTCTCCGATCGCCATGCCCAGCGGCTTGCCCATCTCGCGGGTGAGCAACCGCCCGAGCTCTTCGGACCGCTCCACGATCTCGGGACCCGCCGCCGCGATGCATCGCGCACGCTCCTCGATGGGCATCGCGCGCCACGCCTTCTGCGCTGCTCGCGATCGCGCCACGATCCCCGGGATCTCGTCCACGGGGGTGATCGGAACCTCGCCGACCACGGTTCCGTCCGCCGGATTGCGCGAGACCAGCATGTGCACCTCCAGCCGGGCTCGTATCCTCGTGCGCCCGATGCGGCCGTCCCCTCCGCCCAGACGAGATACCATCCGCGGCCGGAGGTCCGAGGCATGGAAGTCGCACTCAAGGGCAGCAGCGCTGGCGCCACTACGGCAGGGATCCTGCTGCTCACCCGGGCCCGCCAGCTGGGCCTGCCGCTGCAGGTGAGCGTCGTGGGCGACGAGTCCGAGGCCGTCGAGGTCCCCGGTCCTGCGGTGCTGTACGCCCCGGTCCTCGCGAGCTGTGCCGTCGGTCGGCAGCACGGCTACGGCGCCACGGTCGTCATCCCCGGTGCCCCCGGCAAGCCCGTGCTCGTCACGGTCCAACCCCACGGCGAAGGCGGCTGGTTCCACGTCGATCGCACCGGCAAGGGCGCCCATCCCGCGACCAAGGCGGCCCTCGAGCTCGCCAACGACCAGCGCGCCCCTGCGCGAGAGCTCGCCCGGAAGCTCCGCCAGGCCATGTCCAAGCTCGGCATGAGCAGCGATCCGGCCGTCATGGACGTGCTCTTCGGCGCTCAGGTCCCCACACTCACCCGCCTGGCGGTCGCCTTGCGGGCCGGTCGTGCGATGAGCGGCGGGCGTGGCGAGCCCATCACCCGGTTCCTCTCCGGCGGATCGATGCAGAACGTGGCCGACCCGCTGGCCCACGACCCTCCCGGAATGGGGCCCGACGCGCTGAAGGACGCCACCAGCCTCGAGTCCCTGCAGTGGATTCTCGATCGCCTTTCGCTCGCCGTGCGCGACGAGGCCGAAGCCGCCATCACCACCGCAACCGAGATCGGGGGGCCCGCTCACCTGCTCACGTACCACCTGGCCGAGATCGCCAGCCATCTCGTGCAGCTGCCCGAGCACAGCATCCTTCCGCCCCTCGGCGCCGCCGAGGACTCCGTTGCGGTCGGGCTGAGGGCCGCGCTCACCGCCGAAGGCGACGGCTGTGCGAACCGCGAGCTCCGTCAGACCTACCGGTTCCTCGGAGGTCGATACGTCGACGACGCAGCGCACGCCTACCAGGTCACGGACACCGAGCCTCCCAAGGACTGGATCGGCGTCTGGAGCTGGTTCGCCCACGAGGTCCGCCGGGGTCGCAAGCAGGCGGATGCGCTCTGGCCCGAGATCGTCGACCCCGCCTCTTAGCTCGCGTTCATCCGCGGTTTCATTCGCCGCTGGACACGTCGCCCTTCAACACTCGGGTACGGAAGTACACCTCGGTTTCGGTCGACGCGCCCAGCGACGAATGAAACACGCGGCCTGAACGCAACGCTGCGCCCTGCGGTAGAGGACGGGGTCGGCTCGATTTCCTGCGGAAGGCTGTTCGGTTCGAACGTACTCGTCGAAAACGTTGGGCACACTGGGAAGGCTCCGCTCGAGGGCCGGACGAAACACGCGGCTGACCCAAGCAGGCAACGGCTGCTCCGAAAATGGGTGCTGCGACGACGGTCGATCCCGCCAGAAGAGACCTATGAACCTCGATCAGCGCAAGGTCGCCACGGAGTCACGGAGCACACTGAGGATTTCACGGAGAGTGAGTAGTGGTCGACCCATCGCATGTTCATCCTCTGGGGCGCCCGAAGGGCGGGGTCGGACTCGGCCCCGAAGCCGCCCGGGTCATGGCGGCTGGGGCTCGTCCTCGTTTGATGTGCGCTGCTGCGCAAGCGGCAACGAGCCGTGTACGGGAGTCAGCGTCGATCGAAGGAACGAGCGCGCCAGCGCGCTCGGGAAGCTCCGACACTGGAGCCGGCGCGGAACGCCCTCGGGAGAGATGGACGTGATGGTCGTAAGCGGGGACCGGCAGACCACGCCCTGCACGGGTGGATCCGGAGACGACGTTCGAACACGGCGGCTGAGATCGCCTGATCGAGGCATTCGCGCTCAGCGGATCCTCAGCGCAACCCTCCGCGAAGCGAAGCGCTCAGCGGTGAGAGTTGGCGTTGAATCCACCCAAGTCGTTCGAGCGAACGCCAGATCGTCCGCCCCGAGCCGTTTTCGTCCCGTTCCTGGAACGCCCGAAGGGCGGGGTCGGGCTCTGCGGTAGAGGACGGGATCGGCGCGATTTCCTCGGATGGCTGTTCGGTTCGAGTCTACTCGCGACTTCCTGTTGGAGACGGGTCGTTCATCCGGTCAGAATCGCCACGGGTATTGCTGCCATCCGGTGTCAGCATCTCCGAACGAGACCGCGTCTCGAATTGCTGACATCCGCTGTCAGCAGCTCCCAACGCGGAATCGAGCGACGCTCGTACCCGCCAGCGGTCAGTCAGCGTTGCTGGCGAACACTCGTGGGTCGCGCCCACAGGCGGCTGCCTCCAACGCGGCGCTCCGCAGTCCTCGCCCCCGTCTTCCCGGCTCGTTACCCGAGGTGGCCTTCCCTCCGGAGGCCCCATGCCCGACGCCAAGTTCGCCCTGCTCTCCGTCAGCGACAAGACCGGCCTGGAGGACCTCGCGAAGATCCTCGTCGACGCTGGCTACACGCTGCTCTCGACCGGAGGCACGGCCCGGAGGTTGAGCGAAGCCGGCCTGCCCGTCACCCCGGTCTCCGAGCACACCGGGGCCCCCGAGATCATGAACGGCCGGGTCAAGACCCTGCACCCGCGCATTCACGGTGGAATCCTTGCGGATCGCGACGTCCACGCCGACGAAGCGGCCGAGCACGGCATCCCGTTCATCGACGTGGTGGTCTGCAACCTCTACCCGTTCGAGAAGGTGACGGACGGCGGTGCCGACATGGCCACGGCGGTGGAGACCATCGACATCGGCGGGCCCACCATGGTGCGCGCCAGCGCCAAGAACTTCGCGCACGTCACCATCGTGACCGACCCCGCCGACTACTCCAGCGTGGGCGAGGCCATCGCGAACGGCGGCACGGACCGGGCCCATCGACAGCGGCTCGCGCTCAAGGCGTTCCGCCACACCGCCCGCTACGACGCCGTGATCAGCGGCTGGCTCGCGCAGCAGACCGAGGAGTCGGAGCCTCCCGCCGAGGTGGCCCTCCCCCTGAAGCGCGTCGAAGCCCTCCGCTACGGAGAGAACCCCCACCAGACCGCGGTGTTCTACGCAGATGCCGACCGCGGGGAGCGCTCGTTGGCCCGCCTCGTCCAGCACCAGGGCAAGGCGATGTCGTTCAACAACTACAACGACCTGGACGGCGCCCTGCGGTCCTGCTGGGACTTCGAGCCCCCGGCCGTCGCGGTGATCAAGCACAGCAACCCGTGCGGCTGCGCCATCGCCGAGAATCCCGTCGAAGCCTTCGAGCTCGCACTCGCGGGCGACCCCGTGTCGGCCTACGGCGGAATCGTGGCGTTCAACCGTCCGGTCGGGATGGACGAGGTGCGCGCGATCAAGAAGAGCCGCACGTTCTTCGAGATCCTGGCCGCTCCGGGATTCAGTCCCGAGGCCCTCGAAGCGCTGAAGACCCGCAAGAAGCTCCGCGTGCTCGAGCTCCCGACGGACTGGGCCACCGGAGAGCCCGGCGGACAGGACGCGAAGCGGGTGCAGGGCGGCTGGCTCGTGCAGGACTGGGACGGCCCCGTGCCCGGCGAAGGCAGCGAGTGGCGCGTCGCGACGAAGAAGCAACCCACGGACGACGAGATGCGGGCGATGCGCTTCGCCTGGACCTGCGCGCGGAACGTGAAGTCGAACGCCATCGTGCTGGCGCGTCCTGCCGGGTCGGGCATCGCGCTCAACGGGGTGGGAGCCGGGCAGATGAGCCGCATCGACAGCGTCCGGCTGGCCACCACCAAAGCCACCCTGCCCGTGCCGGGGAGCGTGCTCGCCAGCGACGCCTTCTTCCCCTTCGCAGACGGCCTGCTCACGGCTGCGGAGGCGGGCGTGACCGCTGCCGTCCAGCCCGGGGGCAGCATCCGCGACGACGAAGTGATTGCCGCCGCCGACGAAGCGGGCCTGGCGCTGGTACTCACCGGTGTCCGCCACTTCCGGCACTGAAGGAGACCACATGCGCGTCCTGTTGGTCGGCGGAGGGGGTCGGGAACACGCCCTGGCGTGGGCGATCGCGAAGAGCCCATCTCTCACTGCCCTCGTGTGCACACACGCCAAGCCCGTGTGGCCCGACGGAACCGAGGTGATCGCGGGAGACCCCGTCGAGACCGCCCGCACCATCGGGGCCGATCTGGTGGTGGTCGGTCCAGAGGCCCCGCTGGCCGAAGGTCTCGCCGATCAGCTCGCGCACCACGGCATCCCCTGCTTCGGCCCCACCAGGGCCGCTGCTCGCCTGGAGTCGTCCAAGGCGTTCGCCAAGGAGATCATGCAGGAGGCGGGGGTCGCCACTGCGGATGCGCTGCTGGTCGACACAGCGGACCCCGCGTCGCTCCAGGCCGCGAAGACCCGCTGTGACCGCGGCGAGGTCGTGATCAAGGTCGACGGCCTGGCTGCCGGCAAGGGGGTATTCGTCTGCCCCACCGCCACCGAGGCCCACACCGCACTCGAAGAGGTCCTGGGAAGTCGATTCGGCGACGCCGCACAGCATCTGGTCCTCGAAGACCTCCTGGTCGGCCCCGAGGTCAGCGTGTTCGGGCTGTCGGACGGCAAGCGGGTCGTGCCCCTGCTCTCGGCCCAGGACCACAAGCGGCTGCTGGACGGCGACGAGGGGGAGAACACCGGAGGCATGGGCGCCATCGCTCCGTGCCCGCTGGTCGACCGCGCCGAGGCCTCCCGAATCGTCCAGGCCGTCCACCAGCCCGTCGTCGACGCGATGGCCGCTCGCGGAACCCCCTTCACAGGCGTGCTCTACGCAGGGTTGATGCTCACCGGGGCCGGCCCGACCGTGCTCGAGTTCAACGTGCGCTTCGGAGACCCCGAGTGCCAGGCACTGATGGCGTTGTGGGACGGCGATGTCCTCCCCTGGCTGCACGGCGCGGCAACCGGGGCACTTCCCGACGGCTCGCCGCACTTCCACGACGGTGCTGCCGCCATCATCGTGCTCGCGAGCGCGGGCTACCCCCGGTCGTCGGAGAAGGGCGTGCCGATTCCCGAACCGACCGATTGGGCAGATTCGCCGGATGTGACGGTCTTCCATGCAGCGACTCGACGCACGGAAGACGGCACCCTGGTGACGAACGGCGGACGCGTGCTCGGCGTGACCGCGACCGGTCCCGACCACGCCGCCGCCCTCGATCGCGCCTATGCCGCGGTCGACGGCTGGCGGTTCGAGGGGTCGCAGATCCGGACCGACATCGGCGCAGGAGCCCGATGAGCCGCACCACCCTCGCTCTGAAGATGCACTCCCTGAAGCGCGACACCTCCGGCATGTCGGACGATGAGCTCGGCGATCTGCTGGTGGGGTACGTCGAGAAGGCGCTCCCGGAACGCAGAGCTCCAGCGGTGGCGACCATCGCCCGGCCTTCGCGGGTGGACGTGCTGGGGCTGAAGGCCATCATCGACGCCCGAATCCACGTGAACCGGTTCCTGGCCGCGCTGACCCGGGCCGATACCGACATCGACGTCGAAGAGCCCAGTGCCATCGGGGTCATGGGCACGGTTCGCATCCGCCAGCCCGTGCAGGCGGGCGCTTCCAAGGCTCCGCCCGCTCCACCGGTGCCGATGGGCGTCGTCTTCCTGGAGTGGCCCGACAACCGCTGGTGGCTGTGGCGAACGCTGCTCGACGCCGAGGGGAACCCCGTGGCCGGCACCGAGACCCGCACGCGCGCAGTCGATGGCGACCCACTGCCCCGGGGCTTCGGCCGCTGGTGGAGTCTGGGTCGACGCGCCAACCTCCGACTGTCGATGCGGCGCGCCTCGGATGGAACCCCGGTTCCGGTCAGCCGCCACGTCCACTGAGCTTCAGTCGTCGTCGAAGACCTCGTAGTGCAGCACGCTCACCTCGTGTGCGCCGGCCACGTAGCCCTCGAGCAGCACGTCCCGGCCGATGAACGCGGACAGCTCTTCACGCGCATCGCGCTCGACGACGTAGAACGCACCACTGTTGTGGTCCATCAACCCGAGCTGGCCGCCCTGCTGCACCAGCCGGCCGATCCAGACGTTCATCCCATGTAAGCCGGTGACGATCGACCACTCCCGAACGGTGATCCCCCGGCCCAGCTTGCGCCCCTCCACAGCCACCAGATGACCGTCCAGGTGGGCCACGAGCCGATCGTCGCCCGACGTCGGGTCGATCTTCAGGCGCAGGGTCTCGCCGGTGGAGGTGGTCAACACCGCCGCGTCGTCGGCCGCTTCGGCAGCGGGCGTCACGATCCCTTCGCCCTTCCACGCACACCCGGCGTGTGCGGCTGCGATCCACAGCAGCACGACGGCCCTCCGAGCCCGCATTGACAGGGCTTTCGGGGCGATGTAGTGTAGATTCTCCGCGGACTCACGCCGCCATGGGAGCCTCATGGCAATCCTCCCCAGGAAGGTCGGCTCGGTGACCTTGATGCGCGCCCTCGGCTCCGATGGCGCGACCGAGACGTACACCGGCATATTGGACCAGCCGGCCGGCACACAGGTCATCGTGCGAAAGGTGCTGCCCGCACTCGCTCGTGACCCCGCCCGACTCACGTCTCTGCGCAGCCGGGTCGGAGACCTCAAGCCGGTCCGACATCCCTCGCTGCTCGGGGTCCTCGACGCATTCGAGGAAGACGGCGAGCTGTTCATCGTCTCGGACTGGAAGGACGCCGTCTCGCTGGCCGAGATCGTGCAGTGGTGCGCCGACAACGACAGCGCCATGCCCCACAACGTGTTCCTCGATCTCGCCGTGCAGATCTGCAACGGCCTCGAGGCGCTGCACAGCCAGCCCGGCGTGGCCAGCGGGGCCCGCAACGTGCTGCATCTGTGCCTGCGGCCGGACTCCGTGCGCATGACCCGCGACGGCGAGGTGCTCCTGGGCGACTTCGGTCTCGTCCGGTCCCCCACCCTCGCTCCACACAGCGGCGGGATCCGGCTGAAGACCGCCTACCTGTCCCCCGAGCAGACCCATCAGGACCAGAAGCTCACACCGGCCTCCGATCTGTTCTCCCTCGGAGCGGTGCTCTACGAGGTCCTGACCCATCGCGCGATGTTCCGCGACAGCACGCCGCTCAAGACCATCGCGCGGGTCCGTCGGGCAGAGGTCACGACCCAGCTGCTGGAGGTCAAAGAGATCCTGCCCGGCCTCGACCGGGTGCTCTACCGCGCGCTCTCCCTCAACCAGCGGCACCGCTACCAGCGCGCGTTCGTGCTCCGCGAAGACCTGCGCGGGCTCATGGCCGGGTTCTCGTTCTCGAACATCCGGGGCGAAGCGCGGGCGTTCCTCGAGCCGCTGTTCCAGGGCCGCACCCGCGCGATCGACGAGGTGCTGCCACCGCTTCCCCCAGCACCCACCCAGGAGACCACCAACGCCCTGCTGGACGACAGCGTCGACTTCGAAGACCTGTCCATCACCGGTACCCGACTCACGCCACTGCACGGGGAAGGCACGGGCGAAGACGACGACGACGTCGACACCGGGACGATCGACTCCCTCAACGTCAAGCTGCACGATGCGCTGGACGGGCACCGCAACGACACCGACGACACCACGGGGCCGTTCTTCGCGAACGAGCGGCTCCCCGACGGCTGGCGCGGCGATTCGGTCGACCCCAACGTCACCCAGCCGTTCGTGCCCGGCGTGCCCAGCAATCGCTCGCCGGCCTCCAACGTGAGCCTCGGCCCGAGCGACCTGTCCGAGCTCGGCTTCGGTGCCCTGGGCGACAACGACTCCGAGGAGCTCGACCTGCTCCGCGCACAGACCACCGGTGGGCTCACCAGCGAGCTGCAGACCGCCGAACCCGCCGACGATATCGCCGAAGACACTGCTGCGGCCATCAACCGCGCCCGGCAGGACATCGGGTCCGGCGCGCCGCTTCCCGGGCAGGGGGACCAACCCTTCCCCACCCCGAGCCAGCTCCCACACAAGGCTGTGAATCCCCCGGTGGACACGGGCTGGATGGACGACGGGTTCGAGACGAAGCCGTCCCGGTCCTTCCCTCCGCCACCGCCTCCCAACACCCCTGACGAGCCTGCAGCCCCTCCTCGTCCCGTGCGCAAGGTCCAGTCGGCCGAGGCTCCCCAGACCTTCGACTCGCTGCCAGACCCCGCTCCGCTGTCCGACCCCGATGCAGGGTCCGGTCTGCCAGCTGCAGACCCCATCTCCCGAGCTGAGCGGTCGGATGCAGACGTCGAGCCCCCGAGCGACCCGGCGGACGACGACCGCATCTCCCTTCCGCTCGTGATCGGTGCCGGTGTGGCGGGCTTCGTGGTGGTGCTCGGTCTGTTCACCTGTGCCGGGGGATCCCTGCTCGGCATCGTCGGCACCCAGATGCAGACCACGGCCGTCGAACGTCCGGTCCAGGGGTCCACAGAAGGATCGGAGATCGCTCCGGTCGCAGATGCCGGTCGGATCGGGTCAGGCTCACCGGCTCCCGTGGCCGCTCCCCCCACGCCGGACCCCGCCTCGGCACCGGTCCCGGCCACCGCACCGGCCACCGCACCGTTCGCGTCTCCTGGACCGCGGCCTGCCCCGACCCAGCCGCGGCCCGTCGCCGCACCCGACCCCGCCCCCTCGACGGCATCCACCCGGGTCGCCGCCACGGCACCCTCTCCCCGGCCCATGCTGCCGGCGATCCAGCCCGACCCCGAGCCCGTCGTCCGACCTGCTGCGCCCGCGCCGTCGACTGCGCGCACGTTCGTTCCCGAGCCAGCCCAGCCGTCCGAGCCGGCCGAATCTCTCGCAGGCGGGGACGCCACCGCGGCCGTCGATCCGACCCTTCGCGACGCCGACTGGGACGTCGATCTGATGGTGGCCGAAGAAGTCGACCCGCTCGGGATGACCGATGCACCGGAGTCCCCGCCCGCGGAGCCTCCCGAAGACCTCGGCGTGTTCGCCACCGCTGCGTACGCCGGTCAGCTCGATGCTGCACAGCAGGCGGCTCTGGCCACCGTTCCCGAGTCCGACGACCGCTTCACCCGCTCCCGCGTGCTGCTGTACCAGAACTCCAAGGCCCGCGGAGACCGCGAGGGGCGTCGCGAGTGGATGCGAGCACTGATGTCGGTGGACGCGAACACCTACCGCCCCGAGCTGCTCGTCGAGCACGCGGCACTCGCGATGGCCGACCACGACTACGCCACCGCCCTCGACCGCGCCAACCGTGCCGAGCGCTACTGGGCGCGGCTCCCCCGGGACCTGGTGTTCACCCGCAAGGCCATGATCCACGAGATCCAGGCCAAGGCGTCGTATGCGATGTACACCCGCAGCGACCCCCCTGCAGAAGCCCTGCTCGACGGCTCGATCGACGCCTGGACCCGCTATCGCACCCACGTCGGCGGGCGTTCCGAGCTCGAGTCCCGCGCCGATGCCCGCATCGCCTACCTCGAAGACGTCCGCGAGCGGATGCACTATTGATCACCGGTCCACCATGCTGATTCTGCTCCTCGCCACCCTGTTTCCCGCGCACGCCGGTCGCCACGCGATCAGCGGCCAGGTGATGGATCGCAACGGAGACCCCATCGACCGCGCGATCGTCAGTCTGGAGCCCGGCAACGTCGAGCTCGTCACCGACCGCGAGGGGCGGTTCCTGATCGACTACCTGCGCAAAGAGAACGGCGACCGGACCCGCCTCGAGAAGAAGACCGACTACACCATCGAGGTGTTCCGTCCCGGCTACCACACCACCAGCCAGGACTTCTTCTTCAAGCGCGGCCAGATGGAGCTCGCGACGCTCACGCTCCGGGAGGAGACCATCACGGTCCCGGACAGCGGCGAGAACCTCGATCCGGAGATCTACACCGACCCCACGCACGCCTCCGGGGCGAACTACGAAGGGCAGTGAGTGCTGCTGTTCACGCTGGTCGGGGCTCTGTGGGGATGCGGTGGAGACGCTGGGGATCGCTCGGCCGCCGATCCCGGGAATCCACCCGATGACGCCGTCGACGCAGGCTGGATCGCGGTGATCGCGGATCGCGATCGCTTCGACACCCAGATGAAGACCGACGGGCGACAGGCCTGGATCGCGCTGCACGCCGGTCGACTCGCCGATGCCTGGTCGACGATGGAGACCCCCGCAGGCCGCGCCCGTGCCGCGTCGGAGCTGTCGGACCTCTACACCGAGATCTCCGTGCTCCACCGCGATGCGGCCGTGCGCCTCGCATCCGAGTGGGCCGACGCACCCGACCCCGTGAAACAGGCCGGTCTGGCGGCTTCGGACTGCACCCGACGCCCCGAAGCGCCCTTGCTCGCGGAGCGTTTCGATGCCCAGCTCCCCACGCCCCCGTCCGACGCGCACTCCTCTCCGCTGTGGACTCCGGTGTGGACGATCGAAGAAGCCGACTTCACCCGGGTGATCCACGACCCGTGTACCGCCCATCGGATCAGCCAGGCGTGGGCGCCAGATGCACGGCCCGAGGGGCTTCCCGCCAGCCTGTTCGGCGCGATCCCGATGGAGCCCGGCGACGCGCGATCCGCCGAGGGTGCGCGACAGGACCTCCGAGCGCTCGACGCTGCCCTCGACGCCATCCGCGAGCGGTATCCCGACGATGACGGGGTGTTCGAAGGCCTCGCCGTGTTCGAGATCGCCCGGATCCGGACCGCCATCGCGTTGGCGGGCCACGCACTCGACGACATCCGGGAGGAGGACTCCGTCGAGGCGATCGCCGACACGTACGAGTACGCCCGCACCCTGCTGCAGCTCGCCCATCCCCCCGATCGCCCGGCGATCGGCCCGACCACCCCGCCCCTTCTCTACGCACGTCTCGCCCGGGCCGAGCTCGGGTCCGGCCGACCCCGCCAGGCGCTCGACTGGCTCGCTCCGCTCGGCGACCGGGCCGCTGGAGCCCGCGAGACCGTGTCCGACCTCGCCGTGCTACGCAGCCTCTCGCACGTCGGCGACTCCAAGGAGGCCCCATGATTCCCCGCCTCTCGCGCTTCCTGCTCGCAAGCGTCCTGATGCAGGGAGTGGCTCACGCCCAGGAGGCGACTCCGCTGCGCTACGCGGAGGATCGCGCACCTGCGATGGTCAACCCCCTGTTCGCCACCTCGATGCCCGAAGCCCGCATCAACGAGCTCGTGTTCGCGGGGCTGTTCACCGACGACCGGGAGCTCCGCAGCGCGCCCATGCTGGCCGAGAGCTTCACGGTGGCCGACGATCGGCGTTCGATGCGGATCGTCATGAAGCGCGACAACACCTGGCACGACGGCACGCCGGTCACCTCGCGCGACGTCGCGTTCACGGTCGGCGCCATGAAGGCCAGCGGCACCGCGTCTCCGGAAGCCAACCGTGTCCGGTGGATCAAGCGGGTCGTCCCCCTGCACGACTTCAGCCTGCAGATCGACTTCGAAGGCCCCGAGATCGCCCCCGAAGACAAGCTGCACTTCAAGATCCTCCCCTCGAGTGCGTTCGACAGCGAGACCGTCGATCGCGCACACCCGTTTCGCACCGAGCCCATCGGCAGCGGGCCGTACAAGGTCGCGTCGTTCAACGAGGACAACTCGGTCACCCTCGAGCGGGTCGGAGACGAGGGGCCCGGCGGCATCCTCATGCGTGAGGTCGCCGACAAGAACTACCAGGCCAAGCTGCTGCTCTACGAGTCGCTCGAAGCCCTGGTGCGCGTGCTTCCTCGCGACCTCGCCGTGCTCGAGAGCGACCGCAGCATCGACCTCTACCCCTACCAGACCAACAGCTGGTGGTACGTGGGCCTGAACACCAGCAACGAACGCCTGGGCGACGTCCGGGTCCGCAGAGCCCTCACGCAGATGGTCGATGTGAAGGGCCTGCTCGAGCCCATCGGGACCGGAGACCGCGTGTCTGGGCCCTTCGTTCCGAGCAGCCCGTTCTACGACCACGAGACGAAACCCGTTCCGTACGACCCCGACGCCGGGGCCAGGCTGCTCAACGACGCCGGCTTCACCTTCAACGGGCGCGAGTGGCTGGGTCCACAGGGGCAATCCCTCACGCTGCGGCTGGCGGCCCCCGCCAACATGGACACCGCGCAGGACGTCGTCGTGAACCTCCAGTCGCAGCTGTCGGCTCGCGGGGTCCGCGTCGAGCCCGAGTTCCTCCCCGTCGCAGAGTGGAAGGCGCGGGTGTGGCGAGACCGTAGCTTCGACCTGATCCTCTCCCAGTGGTCGTTCGACCGGAACGAAGACGTCTACGACCACTTCCACAGCAGCGGTCAGCGCAACTTCACGTCCTACGCGAACGAAGAGGTCGATGCGCTGCTGGACGCCGCTCGCACCACCACAGACCCTCAGGAGAAGAAGGCGAAGCTGCGCGCCGTGCACAAAGCCGTCGCAGCAGATGCGCCGATGATCTTCCTGTTCACGCTGGATTCCTACGCCGCGATGTCGGGCCGGGTCGAAGACGTCGTCGTCCACCCGTTCTACTTCTTCACCTGGGTCGAGGGCTGGAGCCTGAAGACCCCGTGAACGACGCCGGGTGGGTGGTGCTCGGAGGCCTGCTCCGGGCGCTCGGAACGGTCCTCGGCGCTGCCGTGCTGCTGCTCGTCGGCCTGGAGCTCGCCCCTGGGAGCCCCGCAGACCTGGTGCCCGATCCGTCCGTCGCTGCCGTGCTCGAAGCGCGATGGGGCCTCGACCGACCCGTGTGGGAGCGCGCCATCGGGTGGTTCGGCCGCGCGTTGTCCGGAGATCTCGGGACCAGCTTCGCCATCCGCCCCGGGGCGCCGGTCACCGAGCTGCTCGCCAGCCCCGTTCAGAGGACCGCGGTGCTCCTGTTGCTCGCCGGGCCGCTGTCGGTCGTCATCGCCGCGCTCCCCCGGCGCACCCACCTGCTGATCGTCGCTCTGAGCGCCGTACCCGTGTTCCTCCTGGCCCACCTGTTGGTCGAAGGCATCAACGCGTCCACCTGGGCGGCCATCGGGAGCGGATGGATCGAAAGGCCCGGTTGGTTCGCGCTCCCCGCCGTCGATCATCCCGTACGGACGGGGCTCGCCGCCCTGGTGCTCGCCGTGGGGTCCAACCTGGCGGGCGATCTGACGGTCGATCTCGCACAGGCCAGGGCTACTCGCGAGCGGTCGGACTTCGCGACGGTCGCCCGCGTACACGGGGTCGCCGGGCCGGGGTGGCGCCACGCCGTTCTCGACGCGCTTCCTGTACTGCTGGCGCGGGTGCCGGTGTTGCTCGGGGGCACCGTGGTCCTCGAGCGGGTGTTCCTCACGAACGGGGCCGGGCACCTGCTCTGGGAGGCTGCGCTGGCCCGGGACTTCGAGCTCGCCATGGCACTGTCGCTGCTGGCGGCCGTCGTCGTCGCCGGGGCGGGATTCGTCGCCGAGGCCATCGCCGTCATCCTCGACCCCCGTCGGCGGGAGGTGGTGTGAGGCTCCTGGCCACCATGCTCTCGAACAGCTGGCGCCAGCGCACCCCCGCTCAGCAGGTCGCCGTCGTGGGGTTGCTGGGCGTGCTGGTCACGGGCCTGGTCCTCGCACCCTTCGAGCTCGGTGGGCCGACGGGGCTACGCGGTCTCGATGCCTGGGCGCCCCTCGGACGCGATCACCTGGGACGCAACGCGTTGATCCGGCTGGTCGCGGGATGCTCTGCGGTGGCCGTGCCGTATCTGTGCGCCGCTGTGATGGTCGTGTGCACGGTGCTCGTCACCGCCCCGACGTCGTGGTTCGGCGGCATGGCACGCGGGGCCGTGGCGGCGCTCACGGGAGTGGTCGGGGCCATCCCCCGGTTCGTCTGGGCCCTCCTGGCACTCACCCTCTACGGTCGCAGCCCCGTCGTGCTCGGGCTCGCGGCTGGCCTCGCGTTCTCCCCCACGATCCACGCCGTGCTGGACGACCGGATCGCACCGTGGCGCAGCGATCCCGGCGTGCTCGCCGAGCTCGCGCATGGCGTACCCCGCCGATCCGTCCTCTGGTCGCACCTGGTGGTCTGGCGCTGTGGCCCCGCGCTGGTCCGGCTGTTCATCGGCCTGTTCGGGTACGTCGTCGCCCTCGAAGCCACGCTGGCCTACCTCGGGTTCGCAGTGGGCGAGCCGACACCGAGCTGGGGCAACGCCGTGATGTTCGACTGGGGTCGCGTCGACGTGCCGTTCACCGTCTCGATCGCACCCATCGTCGCCATCGTGCTGGTGTGCGGCGCGGCGACCTTCGCAGCCCAGAGTCGCCGATGATCGCGCGGGGACTGACGGTCGAGGTCGGAGGCCGCCGGCTCCTCGACGAGGTGGATCTGGAGGTCCGTCCCGGAGAGCTGGTGGCGCTGACGGGCGCGAGTGGAGCGGGCAAGACCGTGTTGGCGCAGACCCTGCTGGGGGTCTTCTCGGGGCGTCCGGGGCGAACCCAGGGCGAGGTCGACTCCCGGGGAGCCGCCTGGCTGCCCCAGGATGGACGCCGTGCGCTCGATCCGCTCGTGCAGGCGGGGGTTTCCCGTGGTGAGCCTGTGGAGGCGCTGCGTCGGGCGCTCGCAGATGTCGGTCTGGAACACGCCGCCGGACGCTTCCCCCATCAGCTCTCGGGCGGCATGGCCAAGCGCGCGGCTCTGGCCCGTGCATTGTCCCTCGGTCGGCCCTTCCTGATCGCCGACGAGCCCGCGACAGGCGTCGATGCCGAGCTCGGCCGAGCGCTGATCGAGATGCTTCGCGCCATCGCGGATGCCGGCACGGGCGTGCTCTGGGTCACGCACGACACCGACACTGCAGCCCAGGTCGCCGACCGATGCCTCGCCCTGGATGCGGGCCGGATGGTGCCGTTCGATCCGGACGTCCCGGGGATTCCGGCACCGACCACCACCCCCTCGGACTCGGTGGTGCTGGCGCTGAAGCACGTGTCGTTCAGCTACCGGTCGTGGACGTCGACCACCCGGGTGCTCGATGGCTTCTCGCTCACGGTGCATGCCGGAGAACGGGTCGCGCTGGTGGGGCCTTCCGGGAGTGGAAAGAGCACGGTGGCCCTGCTGGCCGTGGGGCTTCAGCGTCCCGATCGCGGAGAGGTCGTGCTGGCCGGTCGCCATCCCATCCCCGGTCGCGACAGCCAGCTGCTTCCCCAGGACGCCAGGGCTCTGACCGTCGAAGGCCTGCCTCTGCGCCAGACGCTGATCCGGTCCGCTCGGCTGCACGGCAGGGAGCCCGCACATGCCGACGCGGCGTTGAAGGCGTGTGGGCTGGCTCATCGAGCAGAGGCGACCCCCGACACCCTGTCCGGCGGAGAGCTCCGCAGGGCCGCCATCGCCCGCATCCGCCTGGCGCGGCCCCGCCTCCTGGTCGCCGACGAGCCGGTCGCGGGCCTCGACGCTCCCTTGCGTCCCGAGATCGCGCGCGTTCTGTTCGACGCCGTGCAGCACTCCTCTCCCGAGCCCGGCGGCATCCTGTTCATCACCCACGATCGGGCGTTCGCCGAGCGCGCCGCCCACCGGGTCGTCCCCATGCCGAGCCTGGAGCGAAGCTGATGCTCGCCCTGCTCCTGGCCTTGTCGTCCGGCGCCTCCGCACAGGAGCTCGAGGACTACCGCAGCCACGTCGACCAGGCGCGATTCTTCATCCGCAAGGGCTGGTACGAGGATGCCGCCCTCGAGCTCGAGGCCGCGACCACCCACGCGGACGGGGAGCTGGACGGCACGGCCTGGTACCTGCTGGCCGAGGTCCGCTACCACCTCGGAGACATCGACGGCGCGAAGGAGGCGGCCGACCGGGCCCACTCCAACAGTCGGTCCGAAGCCGATCTGGAACGCGCGGCGGGCTTCTCGCGCTGGCTGCAGGACAACTTCGGCGAGCTGGAGGTCCACACGCGGTTCGACGGGGTCGAGAGCGCGGTCACGGTGGAGCTCACGTCGCTGATCCTCGATCCGGAGCTCAAGTCCTACCTCTCCGAGCTGTCGACGCGTCTGGCCGAGCCTCGCCCCCTGCCCCTCCGCTTCGGACTGCCCAAGGGGTCGTACCAGGTCAACGGTCGCGAGGCCGTCATCACATCCGGAGAGAAGACCCAGCTGCGGGTCCCGGTTCGCGGTGCGGCGCCCGAGCCATTCCAGGTCACCGAGCTCGAAGCCTCCCTGGGCGTCGCGGCCTGGGCGGGGTCTGCCGCCCGGGGTCACCTGCCCGGCCCCACCGTGCGGCTCGGCGTCACCCAGCCCATCGGATTCGGCGTGCTCGGGCTGGCGGTCGACTACAGCGCACGGCCGCTCTCCACCCCGGTGGGCTTGCGCGCTGCACCTGCAGACCTCGGAATCGCCGTGCGGGTCGGGCTGGAAGCCGGTCGGATCCGCGATGCGGCCCTGCGGGCGGCGCTCTCCGGACGGGTGGCCCGCGTGGGCGGCCTGGGTCTGCCGTGCGCCCTCGACGAGAGCGGCGCTTCGGTCCGGTGTTCCAAGGACGCAGCACCAGCGGCCTGGGCGTACCCCAACAGCCTGCTGGTCGTTCCCGGACTGGAGTTGTCGGCCGTGGTGTTGGACAGGCGCAGAGAAACCGCTATCGGCTGGGGGCTTCGCCTCATCGGCGAAGCGGGCCTGGGTCGACGCCCCGGTGCAGGCAGTGCGAGGATTGCTGGTGATGAGATTCCCTACACGGTGGACCCCGACGACCGCCCTGTCGTGCTGGGTGGTGTGCGCCTGCTGGGCACTTTCGTCTGGGCGCGCTGAAGCCGAAGAACCCGCGGTGGAAGAGGCCGCAGCCGTCGATGGGGCGCACCTGCAGCGCCCGAGCTGGTCTCCCGACGGCACGAAGCTGTCGTGGGAGGCCAACTTCCACGAGGACAAGCGTCTCCGGTTGTTCATGGCGGATGCCGACGCCCTCGACGACGCCCGACAGATCCAGCCTCCCGCACGGGCCCGCAGCTCCCTGACCCGGGGGTTCGAGACGTCGGGTCGAGAAGGCGTGGCCCACGAGCTCACCTGGTCCCCGCCATCGGTGGGGGCCTTCGCCTACAGCGCGACCAATGCCGACGACGACTACGACCTGTACATCAACGACGCGGCCGTCATCCGCTCACCGGGGGCCGACGGCGGGGCCGCCTGGTCTCCCGATGGACGCCACATCGTCTTCGCGAGTGCGCGCTCGGGCGACGGTGACCTGTACCTGATCGACGTGCAGAAGGTCGAGGCTCCTCCCCGCCAGCTGACGGCCGTTCCCCGAGCGAGTGAGCTCCACGCCACCTGGAGCCCGGACAGCACCCAGCTGGCGTTCGTCGCGCACGGAAAGGCGGGCGACAACCTCTGGCTCCTGCCGAGCCTCGACGCCCAGCCGGTGCAGCTCACCACGGACGCCGGCAGCCAGCTCCGTCCACGGTTCTCACCGGACGGGAAGCACCTCGCGTTCTACCGGAACGAGGCGGGCTCCGAGCGGTTCGGTCTGTACGTCATCGAAGCGAAGCCCGGCGCCACCGCCAAGAAGCTGCTGGATGCGGTGGTGGTCGACGGCCAGGGCCCGGCCTGGGTGTCGGACTCGGCGCTGTGGGTGGTTGCGGACGAAGACCAGCGATTCGACCCCATCGTACAGGTCGATCTGAAGGGCCAGCGTGCGGATGTGCCGGTGGACACGGTCGGGAACCGGGATCTGGCTGTGCACGTCTCGGACGCGGGCGTGAAGCTGGCCTGGTGCGCCCAGGGCCGAAAGGACGGGCTGCAGCGCGACTTCCGACGCCTGTTCACGGCGCGGATTCCGCCTCTGTAGACGCTGGTGCTCGGTGCGCACGGAGGTCGGGCTCCCAGTCGCGCTCGGCCAGGGCATCCTCAGGGGCGTCCGACCCCGAGTCGTAGTGGTGCGCCAGCACGCCAGGGTTCAGCTCGGCGATCTGCTCCGCTGCCCGTGCGGTGACGACCATCGGCTCCTCCCGCGTCCCCAGATCCAGCAACGCGACCGCCAGCGTTCCCCGGGCGATCTGACGGATCACTCCAGGCGAGAGCGACATCCGATGGAGCGTGGCGGACTTGCGGCCCCGCACGAAGAACGGGTGTGGACCGCCTCCCTTCACGCGATGCCCGAGGATCAGGTTCCGGACCCGCAGGGCTTCTTCGTAGCGGTCGCGCACGGCCTCGCGCTGGCGACGCTCCTCGAGCAGACGTTCCTGCTCGGCGGCCTTCTTCGCCTCGGCCGCCGCCTTCTTCTCGCGCTCGACGTGCTTCTTCTTCCGCCGCTTGCCCTGCTTCTTCTTGCGCGATTCCTTCAGCTCGCGCTCCGCCCGCACCTTGTCCTTCTTGCTCACGAGCCCGGACTTCAGGAGCTGGTCGCGCAGCGACATCCCTACCCCACTTCGTAGAGGTTGATGTAGCGGTTGCCGAGGATGCTGATGCGCCCGAGCAGGTGGGTGGGATGCTTGCCGACCGCGCGCGCGCCGACCTCGGTGAGGAGCGGACGCCCGCGGTGCGCACTCAGGTTCATCATCCAACGGGCCAGGTAGAACGGGCCTGCCAGCTCCCACCCCTGCCCTGGACGCCGTGTGGACGTGTCGATCCGGGCGACGCCTGGCGCCAGACCAGCGGACAGGCGGTATCCGACGTTGGTGCTGACGGACTTGAGCGACAGCGTGCACTTCACGGCTTCGACGAGGGTGGACTTCATGTCCTCGGCCGGCCAGCACACCAGCATGCTGCTGTTCTCGCGCTCCCAGATCTCGCCCCCGGCTTCGGTGACGATGCCCGCCCACTCCTGGGCCAGTGCCTGGAGCGAGGCTTTGGGCGAGGCCAGGGATCGGGGGGGCGGTGCGGCTTCGACCGCCAGCACCACCACGGCCTGGGGAGCGGTTCGGGACTCCACCTGCTTCTTGGGCTGGGGTTTTCCGGCACTCTCGATGACGTTGCGGACGAACGCCGCCAGGTCGTTGTTGGTGGCCCGGTGGCCTTCCTGGACCATCAGCACGCCGATGTCCTCGAGCATCGCGCCGGCGTCCTGGTAGCGGTCGTCCGGCAGCGCGCGCAGGCTCTTCAAGATGATGGCCTCGAGGTCTTCGCTGATCTCGGGACGGTAGGTGCGCGGCGACGGCACGTCGGCACGGCGGACGCGCGCGATGGTCTCGTCGCGGGTCTTGGCCTTGAACAACCGGCGCCCGGTCAGCAGCTCGAAGAACACCACGCCCAGGCTGAACAGATCGGTGCGGCCGTCGAGCGCCTTGCCGTCGACCTGCTCGGGAGCCATGTAGGCGTACTTCCCGCGGATGACTTCGTGCAGGTTCTTGGCCTGGAATGCAGCACGGCTGATCCCGAAGTCGGTGATCTTCACCTCGCCCGAGTAGCTGACCAGGATGTTCTGCGGGCTGATGTCGCAGTGCACGATGCGGAGCGGGTTGCCGTCTTCGTCGGTGCGGGCGTGGGCGAACTGCAGCGCCTTGAGCACCTCGCTCATCACGAACAGGGTGAGCGGGATCGGGAACGGCCCGAGGTTGCGCGAACGAGAGACGAGACGCGCCAGATCCTGGCCGTGCACGTACTCCATCGCCATGTAGTAGTGGCCGTTGACCTCGCCCAGATCGAAGACCTGGACGATGTTGACGTGCAGCAGCTGCACCGCGATGCGCGCTTCGTCGATGAAGAGCTTGATGAACTCGTCGTCGCTCGCGAGAGAATCGAGGACCTTCTTGATGACGAGGATCTTCTCGAAACCCGCCAGTCCGTACGCACGGGCGCGCCACACCTCGGCCATACCGCCGGTCGCGATCTTCTCCAGCAGGTGATAGTCGCCGAACTGCTGCGGGCCAGATGCGGGCACGGATCCCCCGGGAAGTCGCATCGCGGAGCATCGTATACCGCGGGACGCCTCGGCGCGTCGCAGTCGGCTCGGACCGTGAGCTTCACGAGGGTACGACGGGAGGATCGATGGGGAGCATCGACGATCTGCTGGAGACCGTTCGCGCGCTGCGTGCGCCGGATGGATGTCCGTGGGATCGCGCCCAGACCCCCCACACCCTCCGCCCGATGCTCGTCGAGGAGGTCTACGAAGTGCTCGAGGCCATCGATCGGGGCGACGACGACGAGCTCCGATCCGAGCTCGGCGACCTGCTCTTCACGGTGGTGCTCCTCGCGCAGATGAAGTCCGAGGCCGGGGCGTTCACGATTCAGGACGCTGCAGCCGCCGTGCACGACAAGATGATCCGGCGGCACCCGCACGTGTTCGGAGACAGCGAGTACGGCGGTCTGCAGAGCTGGGAGGCCATCAAAGCGCAGGAGCGGGCCGACAACGCCGGCGCACACGGGGCCGATGGCGACACGGTCCGCGATCCGTCCGCGCTGGACGGCGTTCCAACGGCCCTCCCCGCACTGCTGCGCGCTCAGCGGATCGGCAAGAAGGCGGCGTCGACCGGCTTCGACTGGCCGTCGATCGATGGGGCGCGCGCGAAGCTCACCGAGGAGGTGGCGGAGCTGGACGATGCCCTGTCTCGTGCCAACGTTGCCGACGTAGAAGAGGAGCTCGGAGACGTGTTGTTCAGCGTCGTCAACATCGCCCGACACGCCGGGGTCTCGGCCGAGGACTGCCTGCGCGCCGCGACCGACAAGTTCGACCACCGGTTCCGTCGTCTCGAGAGCGCCATCCGGTCCGAGGGCGGCGATCCCCGCGACCTGGACGCAGAAGCGCTCGAAGCCCGATGGCAGGGCCTGAAGGGCGGTGACTGATGTGGCGCCTGGCCCTGCTGTTCACCGTGGTGACGTCCACCGAGCTGTTCCTGTTGCTGCAGCTGGGTTCCGTGCTGGGCCCCTGGCAGACCTTCGCGATCGTGCTGGTCACGGGCACGCTCGGAGCCTGGCTCACCAAGCGCGAGGGCCTCGGGGTGCTCACCCAGCTCCGCGAGGATCTGTCCCAGGGCCTCCCGCCGGGGTCCCGCATCGCCGAAGCCGTGCTGGTGCTCGCAGGGGGCCTGCTCCTCCTCACCCCCGGCGTGCTCACCGACCTCACGGGCTTCCTGTTCATCGCGCCGCCCACCCGTCGCTGGCTCGCACCGCGCGTGGTGAACGCCATCGTGAGCCGGTTCGATGTCGCCGTCACCGGGCCGGGCCGGCCGATCGACCCCTCCCGACCACCCGGCGAGCCCATCGACCCCGACGAACCCCACGTTCGCGTGCGGCGCCCCGGGCTTCGACGCCCGACGCCCGAGCGCGGCGACCCCTTCGCATCCCCTTTCGACGACTGAGAGTCCCGTGACCACCTCCGACACCTCCCCTGTCTCCGATTCCTCCGACGCCGAGATCGAAGCGCTCGATGCACTCGGTCAGCGGTTCCTCGCTGCCGTCGAGCTCCACGCGCACGGCAACATCGACGCCGCCGAGGACGAGCTCCGCGACATCCTGAAGGCCGAGCCCCGACTGGCCGAGCCCCGGCTGCTCCTGGGGCGCATCCTGCTGGACACCGACCGCCTGGGCGACGCCGAGGAACACACCCGCGAAGCGCTCACCACCCTCGAGAACGGAGGCCAGTGGACCGACGACATCGACGAGAAGGTGCTGCTCGGGATGACCCACGCCCAGCTGGCCGAGGTGCTGCGGCGCACGGCCGACGAAGACGACGTGATCTTCGGCGACCCCGAGCGGTTCAAGCAGCTCATCGCCGACAGCCAGACCCACTTCGGCAAGGCCGCCGAGCTCGACCCCTCCGACGAGACGTCCAGCTACTACGCGTTCTTCATGGGTCCACCGACGGAAGGGTCCGCCTGAACGAGGCCTGCAGCACGGCCCCCTGCTCGGAGTCCAGCACGACGAGGTCTCCGCCGTGTTCCCTGCAGAGGCGCCGGGCGACGTAGAGCCCGAGCCCCGTGCCGCGATCCTGGGGCTTGGTGGTCACGAAAGGGTCGAAGAGCGAGTCCGAGATGGCGTCGGGGATTCCGGCACCCGAGTCGCGGACCACGAGGTGGATCTGGTCCTGCGGTGTGGCGAGCTCCAGGGTCACCACGCGCTCACCGTCCACATCCTCGACGGCGTCCAGAGCGTTCAGACACAGGTTCAAGGCGACCTGCCGCGCGACCGAGGGCGGACCTTCGGTGAACACCGCAGCGCCATCGACGAGGTCGAGGCGAGCACGCACCTGGCGCCGACGCCCCTCCAGCATCTGGACCACGCCGCGCGCGACCTCGCGTACGTCGTACAGCCGGGGAGCTTCGCGACGCCCGACGTCCGACCAGGCCGACAGGACGCTCTCGAGATGGTCGACGAGCTCGAGGACCTCGTCCATCGACACCTCGGGGGCCTCGCCGCGGTCCCGTCGTGCGCGCCCGAGCTGGGCCAGAGTGCGCAGCGCGAAGATGGGCTGACGGACTTCGTGCACCAGCGACGCTGCGGCGATCCCGGCCTCGGCGAGCTCGGCGAGGTGGTAGAGCGCATCGGGATCGAGCTTCACGGAACCCCCGGCTCGATGGCGTTGTCGACCTGCACGCTCACCGAACAGCCCGATCCCCGGTTCCCGAACCCATCCTCGGGCTCGACGGTCACGGTGTAGGTGCCGTCGTCGACGACGCGCTCGGTGATGTCGCGGCCGTTCCAGGACCAGGCGTCCGCGATGCCGACGGGCACGAGGCGACGCCGGAACACGATGTCGTCGGAGCCGTCGCGCACCGTGGCCACCCACCAGGCGGGGAGCGAGGTGGTGGTGAGGTCGACGCGGAAGGTGTCGGCCTCTTCCCCTGCCCCCGGATCGCCATCGGGTCGAAAGCGCGAGATGTCGGTGCTGCACGTCACCGGGTCTGGCCCCCCGGGAATCGCCCCGAACGTGCCCACCCAGTCGGTCGCCGCCCCTCCGTACGTGCCGTCCAGGCGGTTGCCGGCTTCGTCTCGAAGCTCCTGGGTCGCCCGCACCGTGTAGACCCCCGCATCTGCACTCACGGGAGGGTCGAGGGTGAGCGTCCACGACGCGGGCGAGACCTCGGTCACGCCCGTGATGGCGGTGGTCTCGGGGCCGGTGACCTCGAAGTTGGCCGGCACCATGGTGGCATCGAGCATCGGCTCGCTGAACACCAGGCTCACGCTGCTCACCTGCCCGGTCGTGTCGCCGTGGGGCGCCTGGCTGTACACCCACGGCAGTCGGTCGTCTCCCAGGAAGCTCAGCTGCCGGACCCCCGACCCGCCTCCGGTCGGGCTCGCGATGGTGACCTCGGCAGCTCCGCCCATCGTGACGTCGATGGCCGACAACCCGAGCTCTGCGCCCCCCATCGCATCCACCGGGACCTCCAGGCCGGTTCCGGTCGGCGTGGTGCCCGACAGCTCGCCCCGGTCGGTGCGCACCACGAGCGTGCCGGTCGCGGGATCACCGGTGCAGTCGGTAGCGGCCACGACCGACAGATCGGTGGTGTCGACGCCGATCGTGAGCTCTTCGCGGTCGGAGAGGATCGACAGCGCGCCCACGGCGTTCCCATCATCGAGGCCGGCCCAGACGGTGGAATCCACGGCGCTGCCACATCCAGCGGCGTCGGCGACCAGCGCGGAGACCGGGTTCGGGCCGATCTCGGAGACCTCGACGGTGAAGGCGGGTGTGCTGCTGGTCTGTGGCACCTCGGCGTCCACGCTCACCGCGTACAGGCCGATGGGCTCCAGCCCCGGGACGGTGCCCACCAGGGAGGCAGCCAGGGTTGCGGAGCCGTCGACGGGGTCCCAGCACGCACGGCCGGACGGCGCCCCCGCGAAGTCCAACACGGCGGTCGGGCCGTCGGAACCACAGTCTGCGACCACGTCGAGGGGGATGGAGGAGCCCACGAGCGTGCCCGCAGTGGCGTCGAGGGTCTCGTCGAACTGGGGACTGGTCCACGAGAACGGGGTGGTGACCGCGCCGTTGTTGAGCGTCGTCGAGACGACGGGGCCGGCCCCGTTGGCGGACTCGAGGGTGACGGCGAGGCTCTCGGTGCCGCGGTTGCCGAACTGATCGATGGCCTCGATGCGCACGAACGTGGGGGTGCCCGTGAAGGCCCACGGAACCAGGGGGGTGACGACCAGCGAATCCGCGACCCCGGGCTGGACGCTGATCGGAGCGGACTGCCCCAGGCTGCCGTTCGGGCCGACGGCCTCCACCACGGTCACCCCGGACTCGAACAGCGTGACCTGGGCCTGTGCAGACCCCATCGCATCGAGGGCTGCCGTGCCCAGCGAGGTGCCGTCGGCGGCCCGGGCGAGCTCGATGCTCGGGACCGTCTGGACCAGGTAGGGGTTGCCGAACGCGTCGAACACGTCGACCTCGACCGTGAATGGCGATCCAGCGACGATCGAGGGCGGAACCACGACGTCGGCCAGCGCGGCTTCACCGTTGTCGACCGTCACGGGCGTGCTGTTCGCGAACAGACCCGCCAACTGAGCCGTGAACACGACGTCTTCGGCGGCTGTGGTCACCAGACACCCGTACACACCGGTGCCGTCGGGGAGTGGGGCGTCGGCCGTGCACTCCACCTCGCCCGCGCTGTCGGTGACGGTGGCTTCGGACAGATCGCCTGCGTCGATCAGGTTGCCGTATTGGTCGAAGGCGCCCACCTGGACCGGGAACTCCTCGCCCGCGACCACCGGACCGGACACGTCGACTGCGAGGGTGGCGGGAACGGGCTCGGCGGTGATGACGTAGGGATTGCTCTGACCGGACAGACCGTTCGACTCGGCGGTCAGCTGGATCTGCTCGCCAGCGATGGTGCTGGTGTACCGGCACACCTGGTCGTCGAAGTCCAGCGCGTCGCACTCGAAGTCGACGATGCCGTCGACGCTGTCGGTGATGGCGAGGTCTCCGGTGAAGGTGGTGCGGTTGGACAGGGTGTCCCGGGGCACGACGAGCGCGGACTTCAGCGTCCCGGCGGTGACCGGGAGCGAGTCGGTGGACACGTCGAACCGATCGACGGGCCCGGGAAGCACGACGATGGGTTCGCTCTGGCCGTTCACTCCGCCGACGACCTGCACCCGGGCGTCGGCCCCCGCACAGTTGTTCTCGAGCACGGTGGCGTCGAACAGGACCGCGGAGATCGTGACGGGTGGGACGACACCGAACTGCGGCGCCCCTCCGCACGGCAGGATCACCGCGATGGAGTCTCCGAACGGGACGACGTTGCCGAACTCGTCCTCGACCCGGATGTCGACGTCGAACGACTCTCCCGCCGTCACGGTGAAGTCGGGCTCCGGGAGCTCGACGACCGCCACGAGGTTCTGGCCGGGGGAGAAGTCCACGTCCTCGGTGTCGCTGCGGATGGGACTGGTGGGGTCGAGCGGCGCCACCAGGATTTCGACCGCGCCAGGCGTGTCGACCGTGAGCGAGAAGCCCGCGAGCCCGTCTGGGCCGAGAAACCCGGTGAGAGAGTCGCCGTCGGGCGCCAGGATGACGTTCTCGAGCCCCACGTTCGTGAACGAGATGCCCGGCGTGCTCTCTCCATCGGAGGCCTGGACCTCGACCTCGACCTCGAGGTCGGTGGGAACCACCTCGCCATCGATGCCGGGTGCGAGCAGGCTGAGGTCGATTCGCACGGGGACGTTGACCTGTGCCGACACCGGCGCGTCGATCTCGAGACGGTCGGCCCGGGTGTCGGAGACCGTGTAGGAGGCCGGCAGAACGGCCTCGCGACCGGTCGGCGAGACCACCACGAGATCGTACAACCCCGACTCGAGCCCGGGCTGGACGACCGCTCGGAGGTTCTCGTAGTCGACGGCAGAGACGCCATCGAGCGCAATCTGCCCGTGGATCTCGCTCCGCAGGAACGCCTGGAATCCCCGGTCGAAGTCGGCCTCGCCCCGCCGGTTCGCGTTGATCTCGACCTCGGGGTAGAAATTGCCGCCCTGCACGTTGAGCACGGTCTCCTCGCCGTTCCAGCCTCGATCGGGCTCGACGGACTGCAAGACGGGATCGGGCAGCTGCACACCACACCCGGAGAGCTGCGTGAGCCCCGTCAACGGCAGAATCGGGAGAAACGCCCACATGTCAGTACACTAGCCGGAAGCCGAGGCCAGCCGCGAGACCGCCGATGTTCCCGGTGAAGCCGAGCTCTCCACCCGGCCCCGGGATGAGCGAGTACCGGGCTTCGACCACGACGTCTCCCAGGCCGAGCCGGTACCCCGCGCCCCCCATCAGGGTTCCGCCCGGCACCACCCGGTTGCCTCGACTCACGATCTGGTCTCCGAACCGCGTGGTGAGCGAGTGCAGGCCGAGGGTTCCGCCTGCGCCACCCCAGAAGCTCCACCCGCCGCGGTCCTGACGCAGCAACACGGCCAGCGTGAGCGGCAGGACGGTGCCCTGGAGCTCCACGTCGTCTCCGAGCCCCGTCTCGGCGGTCTCGACCATGCCGTACCCCGTGATGCTGGCCCGGAGGAGGACCGTCTCGGCGAGCAGGCGGGTCCGCCAGTCGACGTCGAAGCCGAGCGTGGGCGAGGAGATGCTGCCGAAGTTGCTGATCCAGCCCACGCGGGGCCCCAGCGCGAATCGCCCCAGGCGGGGTTCGAGCGTGAGTCGAGCGGTGGACCGCAGCGACTCGGTCCGGGCCGTGACCGTGACCTCGCGCGCCCGGTCGCTCTCGATGGGGATGTACTCCGCGAGCCAGGTGCCATCGGGCTGGGCGAGCAGCGGCCCCACGCTCCCCTCGGACACGTCGATCTCGATGTCCTCCTCGGTCACGGCGTTCCCGGCGCGGTCTTCGAGCTGAACCGACACCCACGCGATGGAGCCCCGCCCCGTGCGGAGGATCGGCGGATCGACGTTGACCGAGATCCCGGCCACGCGACCGGGCGACAGGGTGATGGCTCGCGCGATCTCGAGGCGCGCGTCCCCCCGACCGACCGGCCCCACGGTTCCCTGCAGCACGAGGCCCCGCGCGATCTGACCGGCGGAGCGGGCCTCGAGGACGAGCGGACCGGGAGGCCCGTACTCCAGCTGGACCTCGGCCCAGCCCGAAGCGTCGGTGCGGGCGCGCTGGGTGGTCGGCCCGAAGGCGTCGGGCTCCAGGCGATCCGGGCGGACCTCGAACACGATCTCGGCGTCTTCGACCGGAGCGCCCCGGCTGTCGAGCGCCCTGGCTCGAACCGCAAACCCCGGCCCCGTGCGATCCCAGCCCAGATCGACGTGTGCGACGGGCCCCGCGGTGGCTTCGGGGGTGTAGCGGAGCACGATGCGATCCCGCCCGATCTCGACGGCCTCTTCGCCGCGGTACTCCGCTCCCAGCCCGCCCGACTCGGTGATCTCGACGTCCGCCAGCGCGCCGTGTTCGGCCAGCAACGTGAGCTCGGAGGGGTCGAGCCGCTGGCCCCGGGTGTCCTCCACCGCAGCGCGGACCTCGGCGATGGGCAGATCGGTCGACAACTCGGTGGGCCACACCTGCAGCAGCAGACGCGAAGCCACACCTGGAGGAGGGCCCAGACGTACCGAAGCGGCGGCGTCGGAGCCCAGACGGCACTCGAGACGGACGTCGACGAGCTGCTCGGGGTCGCGGTCGCCGGTTCGCCCCTCCACCCGGCCTTCGATGGGAACTGCGAACAGACCCGCGTTCACGCGCGCCACATCGAGCGAGCCCCGCGCAGGTGAACGACAGGTGGGCGCCTCGCCGCGCCACGCCCGGCCATCGGCGGCCACGGCGCGCAGGTACACGACCCGGGGCCGTCCCAACACCCCGGCTCTCGCGCCCTGCATGGCCACGAGCTTGGCGATGGTGTTGGTGGCGAGCGGCAGGGTGGATGCGGTCTGGTTGCCGAGATCGTCGGTGAGCACGGCCTCGGCGCTGGTCTCGCCCGGGTACTGGTCGACCCTCGCCACGATCCGGCCCGACGCATCCGCTTCGAACGGACCGTAGCGTCGACCGCCCACCACGAGGTCCAGCCGGGCGCCCGGTTCTGCGTCGAGAGGGATGCGCGGCCGGGCCCGCAACCGGATGGTGCCCCAGCTCGGACGGTCCTCGGCACGCGCGTCCCGGACGCCGAACGGAATGAGTCGCGGAAACGGCGAATCTCCAGGCTCGACCACCACCTCGAGCCCGCCTTCGACCTGCTCGACCGACGTCACGACCCCCTCGCCCACCACGACGTCGAGGAGCTCCGGCGGGGGCATCCGCGCTCCCTGGATGGGGATCCGGATGGGCTGCTCGGACTGGACGACCGCTTCGACGCGCGCCGGGACCTCGAGGTCGCCAGGCTCCGGCCAGCCCACGTCCAACGCGATGCGGGCAGTGCGGCCTCCGGACGCTGTGATCGACAGCTCCACGAAGTCCGCGTCGAGCGCCGGGGTGACGACCAGCGGCCACACGCCGTCGGTGGCGCCATCGAGCCCGAATCGCACGGACCCGCCGTTCGCCTCGACCACGGGCGGGCGTCCATCGATGTCGGAGAGCGCGGCCACCCACACCGTGCCCGGCAGCCCGGGGCGCAGCTCGTCGGCATCCGGCACGACGGCGAAGTCCGCCGCGAGCGCCATCGACCCCACGAAAAGCCCGGCGAGCACGCTCACTTCTCGTACTCCACGCCACCCCGGAAGGTGGGGCCCTGGGTGTCGCGGGTCTGCAGCACCCCGCGGACGTCGGCCTCCTGCCCGAGCAGGTCGGTCGCACTCACCACCAGTTCGTTGCTCCCCTCCTCCAGCGGGACCTCGGCCTCGAACCGACCCTCGGCGTCGGCCACGACCACCCGACGTCCGAACGGCCCCGCCAGCGTGACCCGGGCTCCAGGCGTGGTGGTTCCGGTGACCCGGCTGCGCTCGTCGCGGGTGCGGGACGCCTCGGGCCAGGCGACTTCGAGGAGGAGCTCGTCTGGAATCGGCCCGATCTCGGCGGAGCGATTGCGGATGACGGCTCTGGAACCCTCTGGCAGCCGGGGCTGATCGGTGCCCATCAGCGCGACCTCTCCCCGCGTGGTCTCGAGCAGCGCGACATCGTCCGCAGCGCCGTCTCCGTCGCGCACACCCAGGCCGAAGTCGGCATCGGTGGCCTGGACCGTGATGCCCGCGCCGGTGACGTTCACCGCCCCGCTCTCGGGACGCACGGTGGCCCGCAGCGCACCACCTTCGAGCTCGAGACCCACGCCCTGTTCGTCGACGGACGTGACCACGACGGAGCTCTCGGGACCGATCCGCACCCGTGTTCCGCCATCGAGCGCCAGCACGGCCCGGCCGTCCTCGGTGGTGGTGATGTGGTCGTCGAGGGCCATGCGGGTCCCGACGCGCGCCTCGCCATCCCGGCCGGGACCGTCGAGCGTCACATCTCCGCGCACGGACGAGAGGACGACCTCGCCCACGCCGTTCTCGGCGCTGACGTAGCGCCCGATCGCCACCGCCATGGCGAAGACGACCACGACAGCGAGGAGGATCGCACCGTTTCTGCGCACGCGCGTGAGGCTCCCTTCTCGCCCTGCCATTCCCGTTCTATCACGGGATCTTCACCACGCGTCGGAACGGCCCCGCGAACCCCGTCATGCCCGAGGCAACCGGACCCGCCACGCCGCCCGGTCGTCCACCGGCTCGACGAGCTGCCCCCCCAACCGGTCCAGCGTCTGTCGGGCCACCCACACCTCGAGCCCCGCCGCCATCCAGTCGTCGTGCGCGAGCTGTGCGGCGCCGACCGCCGCATCCGGGGTGAGCAGCACCGTGGCCTGGTCGGGCCCGACCTCGGTGGCGACCGTGACGGACGCCCCATCCGGCAACCCCTGGAGCAGCGCCGACACCAGCTGCCCGAGCGCTCCGACGCACAGACCGGGATCGACGGCCAGCTCGACGTCGGGGCCATCTCCCGAGATCGCGTCCCAGTGCACGGTCACGCCATTTCCGCGTAGCGCACCGAGCAATGCGGTCTGCAGATCGGCCAGCACCTCGGACAGGCGCGCGCGGCCATCTCCGGCGGTCTCGACGGTGGTGAGCTTCAACAGGGCGTCCAGCACGTCCCGACAGCGACTCGCCTCCGCGTGGAGGTCGTCCAGCACGGACGCCATCGAGGGGTCGGTCGCGCGCGTCCGCAGCACCTGGGTGAGGCCCAGGATGGCCATCAGCGGGTTGTTGAGCTCGTGCGCCATCCCCGCGCCCAGCTGAGCGACGGCTGCGAGCTGCCCCGAGTGCACCAGCTGTTCCTGAGCGGCCCGCAGGTCCTTCGTCGCGGCCTCGACACGCGCCTGCAGCTCCCGGTTGAACGCCTCGATCTCACTGCGCTGACGCTGGATCTCGACCTGGTTGTTCTTCAGACGCTCGGACAGGTGGTTGAACGCGCGCGCGAGATCGCCGACCTCGTCGTTGCTCGTCACGTCGGCCCGGGCCCCGTAGCGCCCTTCGGCCAGGACGAGTGCGGTGTCGCGGAGGCGGGCGATGGGCTCGGTGAACCAACGACCCATCACGAAGCCCAGGACGATGGCGAAGCCGATCGACACCGCGAGCACGAACACGAGGAGGCGTCGGATGCGCAGCGCCGGCTCGAGCGCGACGCTCATGGGCTCGACCACCACGACGGACCAGCGCGTACCCGCGACGGGAGCGATGGCGGCCTGCCGATCCGCCGTGCTGTCCTCTACACTGGCGACGGTTCCCAGCACCGACTTCAACCGGTCGATGCCCAACACGGGATCCGGCGTACCCACCACGCTCCCGTCGCGATCGGCCAGGACCACCACCCGCTGCGACCCGCTCTGAGCGTCCAGCTCGGCGGCCACGACGATCTCCAGCTCCACGCCCATCAGCACGACCGGATCGGCCGAGGCGACCACGGCGACCGGCACCGAAGCCCTCTCGGGGTCGGACGGATCGACGTGGTCGATGGCGCCGATCGCGACGCCGTCCGGGCTCTCGAGAGCCTCGGTGATGGGGAGTGCATCCACCAGTGCGCGGGCCCGGGTCTCGGGGTCGGGACGGGTGTTGGGCAGCGTGACGGGCGGAACCAGGAGCTGGCCCTCGGCGTCGACCAGGACGGCGGACGCGGTCGCGGGCATCGCGGTCAGCACGGCTCGCAGCAGGCCGGTCTGGCGCTCGGCATCGAGGCGCTCGACGGGAAAGGTCCCGGCCCACCCCACCAGGAAGTCGGTCTGGCCGTTGATCCACCGGGCGACCGAGGTCGCGACGGCCACCGCGTCGCGCTCCTGGGCCTGGACGGCGGCTTCGGTGGCGTTCTGCTCGGTGACCTGCTGTGCCCAGAGCCCCAGGAGGAGCAGCGAGAACACGCTCACGGAAGCGATCACCAGGGCGAAGCGGAGCCAGATCCTCAATCGGGCGACCCGGTGCCTTCGCCCCCGTCGTCGTCCCGGGGGAACCGGAGGGAGAACACGGTGCCGCTGCCCACGATGCTCTCGACCGAGATGGTGCCGCGGTACTTGGTGACGATGCGGTAGACGATGTTCAGCCCGAGCCCGGTGCCGCGTCCGGGCGGCTTCGTCGTGTAGAACGGATCGAAGATCGCCCCGACACGCTCGGGGGGAATGCCGGGTCCGGTGTCTCGGACCTCGATGTGGACGTGGGATTCGTCGCCCGACGCGCGAACCACCAGCTCGCCAGGCTCGATCCCGGAGTCGGCCTGCTGTTCGGCCTGCTCGGCCACGGCCTCGAGCGCGTTCTTCACGAGGTTGACGAACACCTGCTGAATCTCGTTGGTGCGCGCGTTGATGTACAGGCCGTCGGGCACGTCGACCCGCACGTCGATGGGATCGGCCTGGAGGCTCCGGCGCACGAGGCGCACCGCGTCGTCGACCACCTTCGAGAGCTCGACGGTGGTGTGGTACTCGCGCTCCGCCGTGCGGCTGTAGCCGGAGAGCTGGACCACGATCTCCTTGATGGTGCGCGAGTAGTCGACGATCTCGCGGGCGTAGCCGTCCACCAGGGTGCGGTCCTCTTCTTCCTGGATGGCCTCGGCCAGGCCCATGACGCCGAACAGCGGGCTGCTGATCTCGTGCGCGATGCCGGCCGCCAGAGTCCCGATCCCCGCGAGTTTCTCGGACTGGATGAGCTCGGCCTGGACCTCTTTGAGCTCGGCCAGAGCGGCTTCGAGCTCGACGTTGCGCAACCGGAGCCGCTCGAGCAGCTCGCGGTTCTCGCGCGAGAGCTTCACCTTGGCGAACGCCTGCGCCACCTTGCGCTTGACGTGGAAGATGTCCTTGGGTGGCTTGACGATGTAGTCGAACGCATCCAGGTGCAGGGCGCGCAGCACGGTGTCCAGCGACGCGTAGCCCGTGATGATGAGGACCTCGCAGTCGGGCTGCTTGCGCTTCGCGTGCTCCAGCAGCTCGAGGCCACCGACGTCCGGGAGGTTCTTGTCGGTGAGGAGGACGTCGACCCCTTCGTCGATCGCCGCAAGCGCGCTCCGACCATCGGAGCAGGTGACCAGATCGTAGTCCTGATCATCGAAGATCGACGCCAACAGTCGGAGGATGACGGGTTCGTCGTCGACGATGATCAAGCGGCCTGTCGTCACGCTTCCTCCATTGCGCCCACTAGCCGATGCGGGAATTCCGCGCACCCGCGGTGCGAGGGCTGTGGTTGCGTCCGCTGACGCCCCCGGTAAGATGCGCCTGTACGGGTTCCCCAGCCCTTCGAGCCCGTCGCATGAGGTCGACCAAATGTACGCACAGTTCGTCTCCCGCGCCATCACCAGCACCGTCGTGCTCGGCGCGATCGCCTCGTTCACGGTGGGCTGCAAGGGCGGAAAGTCCGATGGCTCCGAGGGTCCTGCGGGCCCGGAGGAGACCCAGACCCAGATCACCGAGCGCGAGCTCCCGGAGCAGGGCCTGGTCCAGCAGGAGGTCGATCTCGACATCGACGGCCAGCCGGACATCATCAACTACTACCGCGAACGCGCGGATGACCGTCTCCTCGTGAAGAAGGAGATGGACATGAACCGCGATGGCACCATCGACCTCGTGTCGTACTTCGACGACGACGGCAAGCTCAAGACCGAGGAGATGGACTCGGACTACGACGGGCGCTTCGACTGGACCGACCACTACCGCGACGGCGTGCGGGTGATGTCCGAGTACGACACCGAGACCGACGGCGAGCCCAACGTCTTCAAGTACTACGAGACCGTCGAGGGCAAGACCCGCCTGTCCCGCAAGGAACGCGACACCGACGGCGATGGTCGCATCGACGTGTGGGAGCGCTTCGACGAAGAGGGCCGGGTGATCCGGACCGGCCGCGACACCGACGGCGACGGCAAGATGGACGAGCGCTCGGAATAGCGGGCGTCGGTCAGTCTGGCAGCCCCGCCAACGCCGCACGGATGGCGTCGACGTTCCAGCCCTTCCGCCCGAACCAGCCCCGCGGCCGCTGCACGTTCCCCGCCGCTTCGGCTGCGTCCAGGCACTGGATCACCGTACCGACCTCGCGCGTCTTCAGAGCGATGGTCAGGTAGCGAGCCGCCCAGCGGGGATTCGACACGCTGACGTGCCCTCCCTCCTGCAGGGCGGTGAGAACGGCTTCAGCGTCGGCCTCGGGTGTGGAGACGTCCGGCGCCGACGGGCCGTCCGACCACCACGCCTCGAACGGTTCGGTGTCTTCAGGCCAACCGAACGCGAGCGTCTGTCGAATCGCGCGCAAGCGTTCCAGGCCGGAGAATCGCGTCGACTGGCGCTCCGAACCATCCGCCAGCCACCAGTCCCAACCGAGCGGTCGGGCAATCGCGCTCAGACGCTCGAGTCGCGATTCCAGCACGGCAGCCCCCTTTCGCAGAGGCTCGATCGTCCAGCCCGCTTCGTCGAGGCCATCGATCTCCTCGACATCGAAGTCGAGGGTCCCGAATCCCTCGACCACTTCCGCCAGGCGGCCCGCAGCGTCGAAACGCGTGTCACCCAGCGCGGCCAGGCGACGAAGCCGGGTCGCGACGCGTGGGCCGGTGCTCCGAGCGCGCACGACGATGAAGGCCTCGCCGTACTCGACGTGGTCTTCCCTCGAGACCTCGTTCGGGGCGAGGAGCATCGGCCAGGCGAGCGGCACCCGATTGCGGAGGAGCGCGAGTTGCACGCCGTCCCCCAGCAGTCGCGCGATGTGCCCCACTCTACTTCTTCAAGTCCAGCCCGGAGAACAGATCCCCGAGCGTGCCGAAGCTCCCGGACTTCTTGCCCTTCTTGTTGGCGGGCTGCACGTGGCGGCGCCAGTCTTCGTCGGCCTGGGACTTCATGGTCAGGGTGACGCGATTGCCACGGCTGTCGTCCTTGACCCGTGCCTGCAGGCCTTTCCCGCGCCGGAAGCGCTGAGAGATCACGGTGCCGGCGGGCAGATCGACCTCGCCCGCTGGGAGCCAGCCGGTCCGACCGTCGTCGAGCTGGACCACGACGCCGTTGCGGAGCACCTCGGCGACCGTGCCCTGCAGAACGACCTCCGGGCCGCTCGCTTCGGGGGTCTCGCCCTCGATGTAGGGGGCCAGCGACATCCGCTGGCGCTCGTGGTCGATCGACAGCACGCGCACCTGCATGGCGTCGCCCTGCTTGGGGAGCCCGCGCGCGAGCTTGGAGACGTGCACGAGCCCGTCGAGACCATCGGCCAGGCGCACGAACGCGCCGAACGAGGTGACGCGCGCCACCGTGCCGTCGTACACGCCGCCCTCGACGAACTCCGACCCCACCTTCTTCCACGGTGCCTGGTCGGGGTTCTTGAGCGACAGCGTGAGCTTCTTCTCGGTCGGGTTCACGTCGATCACGCGCACCGTGACCTGCTCGCCGGCACCGTAGAGGTCGGCCGGAGAGTCGTCGCCCCAGCCGAGCTCGCTGCGCGGGATCAGGCCATCCACCCCGCCGACGTCGACGAACACGCCGAACGCCTGGACGTTGCGCACGATGCCTTCGAGCTGCTGGCCGACCTTCACGTCCTGCCAGAACGTCTTCGCGAACTCCTCGGCCCGCTCTTCTTCGAGGGCGCGACGGGACAGGACGATCTTGCTGTTCTGCTCGTCGATCTCGATGACCTTGAACTGGAGCGTCTGCCCGACGAACGCCTCGGGGGCCTCGACGTAGTGCCGCGAGATGAGCGACCGGGGGCAGAATGCACGGACGTCGCCCACCCGGACCTCGAAGCCGCCCTTGTTGGCGGACGCGACGTGGCCCTCGATGGGGATGCCCGACTCGAGCGCTTCGTCGAGGAAGGCGCTGGCCGCCTGCCCCGACAGCTGCATGGACAGGCGCACCGCGGACTCGCCCGCGTGCAACACGTAGGCCGTGACCGCCTGGCCGATCTCGGCTTCGGGGAGCTCGCCGCGCTCCATCCAGGCCTCGGACTTTCCACCGATGTCGACCAGGATCTGGTTGTGGTTCACGCGCGTGATGGTGCCCTTCACCTCTTCGCCGGTCTCGAGCGCATCCGGCCGCACCGCCCCTTCCATCAGGGCGGCGAGCTCGTCGGGATCCATCTGCGCGATCGCCATGAGATCGTCGGTGGCGAGCTTGGGTGGAGGCGGCTCGGGAGACTCGACCTGCACCGGCGCTTCACGACGCTCCGCCTGCTCTTCGCGCTTGGCGGCGGCCTCGGCCTTCTGACGGGCCTGCTCGGCCTTGCGATCGGCCTTTCGGACGCGGGAGACGCGCTTTCGGCCCGGAATGGCATCGCCAGGTGCGGCGTGTGCGTTGGGCTCGATGCTGCCGGGCTGGATGGGATCGTTGGGCTTGGCCATGGGTTCCTCGAAGGTCTCGCGAGACAGAGTCCATCGGAGTACCCCGCTGGCGGCCTCTGCGAAAGCCCGACGACCCGCTCACGCGTCCGGGCGGCGGCCCCCTTCCTCGTCGTACCGCTGCTTCGTGGCCTTCAGGTCGGCGAAGGTCTTGCCCTTGTCCTCGGGCCGTCGGAGCAGGTAGGCGGGGTGGAAGGTGGGCATGACCGGCACGGCACGGTCGGTGTGCGGATCGCGCCACACGTGCCACCGCCCTCGCGCGCGGGTGATTCCGTGAGCGGTGTTCAGGAGCGTCTTGAACGCGACCGAGCCGAGGACGAGGATGACCTTGGGCTCGATGGCCGACAGCTGAGCATCCATGAACGGACGGCACGCATCGATCTCGTCGGGATGCGGGTTGCGGTTGCGCGGTGGGCGACACTTCACGACGTTCAGGATGTAGGCCTGCTGACGCGTCAGTCCGAGCACGTGCACGAGCATCTTGTCGAGCATCTGCCCAGCCTTGCCCACGAACGGCTCGCCCTGCTGATCCTCCTGGGCACCGGGCCCCTCCCCCACCACGACGAGGTCGGCCTCCGGCGAGCCCACGCCGAACACGATGTTCTTCCGGGTCTTGCACAGCGCGCACCGCCGGCAGTCTCCGAGCTCCTCGCGGACGGCACGCAGAGCACCCGCTCCGGTGGGACGGGCCGATCGCGCGCTCCGGGCGCGGGACGACCACGCGTCGACGACCTCTGGGTCGGCGCTGCGCACGGGGGCACTCGCACGAGCGCGCGCCACCACGGGCTCGATGCGCACCCCGCGCGCGATCTGGTCGGCCAGCGCGGCCTTGACGTCGCGCACCAGCGCTTCGATGTCGTCGGGCTCCTCAGCCATCGAACCTCCATCCGTTCGTGCGCAGAACCGTCCAGATCGTGTGCAGAGGCAAGCCGATCACGTTGTTCCAGTCTCCGTCGATGCGCTCGATCAAGAAGCCGCCGCGCGCCTCCGCTGCATATCCGCCCGCACACCCCGACCCCTCGCCCGTGGCGACGTAGGCCTCGACCTCGGACCGGGTGATGTCGGCGCGGACGTGGATGTGCGTGGTGGCGTGCCCGGTCGTGAACCCCTCGTCTCCACCGGGGCCGATGGCGAATCCCGTCACCAGGGAGTGCATGCGTCCCCGCATCCCCAGCAGCCGAACGACGTGGGCATCGGGGGACGCGGGTTTTCCGAAGATCTCGCCCGTTGCGGGGTCGTGCACGACCTGGTCGGCCGCGAGGATCCATCGCTCACCGATCGTCTCGATCCGATCCACGGCCTCGGCCTTCGCGCGCGCGATGTCCACCGAACGGCGTTCCGGGTCGGGGTGGACGAACACCGTCTCGTCGACCCCGGGCGAGCGCGTGCGGAACGCGATCCCGGCATCTTCGAGGATCCGGGCCCTCCATGGGCTGGTGCTGGCGAGCACGAGGTCGGGCATCTCTGGAGCCTCCGAAGTGCGCGGGGGGTGTTGCGGTGCGAGCCGACTCGTGGACGCGTCACCGGAGACGTCGGCCCGGCCGGGCTTGGAGCGGACTGGCACCTCCGATATACTCCGACACCGCCGTGGGCACGCCATCGGTGACCCGGTGCTCGCCCTCGCTCATCTCACCTGAAAGCTGGACAATCACGGACAGCTGGAGGCCCGCACATGACGACCGGTGCGGTCGGTATCGACCTCGGCACGACTTTCTCAGCCATCGCCCACGTCAATCAGCACGGCGTCCCCGAGATTCTCCCGAACGCAGAGGGCGACCGCATCACGCCTACCGTGATTCTGTTCGAGGACGAGGACGTAATCGTTGGCAACTACGCCAAACAGGCCGCGGTCGTGTACCCGGACCAGGTGGTGGAGTTCGTCAAGCGACACATGGGAGACGAGGACTTCAAGTTCTCGTACAACGGCAAGGACTTCACTCCTCAGCATCTCTCGAGCTTCATCCTCGCGAAGCTCAAGCACGATGCCGAGCTCCGGCTCGGGCACCGCGTCGACCAGGCGGTCATCACGGTCCCGGCCTACTTCACGGACGTCCAGCGAAAGCTGACGCTCGAAGCCGGTGAGCTCGCGGGCCTCGAAGTCCTCCGACTCATCAACGAGCCCACCGCGGCCGCGTTCGCCTACGGGCTGAACAACGCCGGGCAGGACGCCAAGGTCATGGTCTACGACCTGGGCGGCGGCACCTTCGACGTCACCCTGGTCGACATCGCCGGCGACGACATCAACGTCATCGCGACCAACGGCGACCACATCCTGGGCGGCAAGGACTGGGACGACCGGCTCATCCAGCACGTCGCAGACGCCTTCAAGGAGAAGCACGGGCTCGATCCACTCGAGGATCTCGCCAGCTACCACGACCTGCGCCAGAAGTGCGTCAGCGCCAAGATCAGCCTGACCCGCCGGCCCAAGGTCAACGTCTTCCACGACTACGGCAGCAAGGTGCTTCGTCTCGCGGTCACGCGCGAGACCTTCGAGGAGCTCACGCAGGACCTCGTCGAGCGCACGATCGCGCTCACCACCGACGTCCTCCAGGAAGCCGAGACCGATCCGGCCGCCGTCGACATCATCCTGCTCGCAGGCGGCTCGACGCGGATGCCGATGGTCCGCGAAGCGCTGGCCAACGTGTTCGGCAAGCCCCCGGCCACCGACATCAACCCCGACGAAGCCGTCGCCCTCGGGGCCGCGCTCACTGCCGCCATCGTGAGTGCAGAGCGGGCCGGAGAGGAATCCCCGGTCGACATCCGCACCCACGACGTCACCAGCCACTCTCTGGGCATGGTCGTCTACCGCGACAACTCGCTGTTCAACTCCCGGATCATCCGTCGCAATACGCGCATCCCGGCCGAGAAGACCCGCGAGGACTACTCCACCACCCACGACGGGCAGACCACGGTCGATCTGTGGCTCGTCCAGGGCGAGGAGACCGACCCCCTGCAGTGCACGGTGCTCGGCCACTTCGAGTTCTACGGAATCCCGCCGCGTCCGGCCGGAGAAGCCAAGCTCGCGGTCACCTACCGCTACAACGCCAACGGCATCGTCGAGGTCGAGGCGATGGACCTCGAGACCGGCCAGATCCTGCCGCACAGGCTCGCTGCGGGTCAGGTCACGCTCGAGGATCTCGCGCACAACCGCGCTCCGATGCAGGTCGCGCTGGTGATGGACTGCTCGGGCTCGATGTACGGCTCGAACATCAACCAGGCCAAGGCAGCGGCACTCGGATTCGCCGAGCGCACCCTCGCCTCGCCCAACCGCCAGATCGCGGTCGTCGGGTTCCCCGGTGGCGTCATGGCCACCCCTACAGCCGACATGGACCGCATCAAGTGGGCCATCGAGCGCCTCACCCCCATCGGGTCGACCCCGATGAGCGAGGGGCTCTACGACGCCCGCAACCTGCTCCGCCCTCGCGCGGGTGTGCAGCGGGTGTTCGTGGTCATGACCGACGGTCACCCGGACGATCCCGACGGCACGGTGGCCGAGATCCATCGCCTGCGCTCCAGTGGCGCCCGGGTCATCACGATCGGCGTCGGCGCCGAGGTCCAGCAGGAGTTCCTCTCCTCCATGGCGTCCGGACCGACCGACTACCACTTCTGCAACGAGGCTCTCGAGCTCGAGGGCACGTTCATCAACCTTGCGACCCAGCTGGCGGGTGACTGATGGCAGACGACACCCTGGTGGACGAGCTGGCCGAGGTCAAACGCCTGATCTCCGACAAGCTCAACGACGATCGGGTCCGCGAGAAGGCCTTCGATCAGCTCTACGAGGAGCTCAAGCAGTACAAGGACGACTTCGTCTTCCAGGCCGAGAAGCCGCTGCTGCTCGATCTGCTGCTGTTCTACGACAGCCTCAACTGGTTCCAGGAGAGCCTGGTCAAGCAGGAGATGTCGCCCGACGTCATCGCCGACAGCTTCCAGTTCCTGATCGACGAGTTCCTCGAGGTCCTCTACCGGCGTGACGTCACCCCGTTCGAGTCGAACACCACCTTCGATCGCAAGGTCCACAAGGCCGTCAAGGTCGAGCCCACCGAAGACAAGGACCTCGACTACAAGATCAGATCAGCAAGGTCCTGAAGCGGGGCTTCGAGCGCGCCGACAAGGTCCTCCGCGCCGAAGAAGTGGTCATCCACCGCTTCAAGAAGTGAGCCCACATGTCGGATGAATCGATCGTCCTGGGGATCGACCTCGGGACCACGTTCTCGGCGATGTCCATCGTCAACCAGTACGGCAAGCCCGAGATCATCACGAACGCCGACGGCCACCCCACCACGCCGTCGGTGGTGCACTTCTACGACGAGGACGCCTGCGTCGTCGGCGAAGAAGCCGTGAAGATGGTGGTGATCGACCCCGAGAACGTGGTGCGCTTCATCAAGCGCCACATGGGCGAAGAGGACTTCTCCCTCGAGTTCTTCGGGCGCTCGTACACGCCGCAGGAGATCAGCGCGCTCATCCTCCGCAAGCTCAAGGAGGATGCCGAAGAACTGCTCGGCAAGACCGTCGAAGACGTCGTCGTCACGGTCCCGGCGTACTTCAACTCCGCCCAGCGCGGCGCCACGGCCGAGGCCGGCGCCATCGCCGGTCTCAACATCCTGTCGATCATCAACGAGCCCACCGCCGCCGCCATCGCGTACGGGCTCGACCGGGTGGGTGCCGAGCGGAAGATCCTGGTCCTCGACCTCGGCGGCGGCACCTTCGACGTCACCTGCATGCAGATCGACGGTCAGAAGCTCACCACGCTTGCGAGCGACGGCAACGCAGAGCTGGGCGGCAAGGACTGGGACGACCGGCTGCTGAACCACGTCGCCGAGCAGTTCTACGACAAGTACCAGCTCGACCCCCGCGACGATGCAGCGCCGTATCAGGAGCTCTACGAGCGGTGCCTGCACGCCAAGATCAGCCTGTCGGCCAAAGACCGGGCCATGATCCCCGTGAACTACCGGGGCAAGCGGATGGCCTGCAAGGTCTCGCGGGAGCTGTTCGAGGAGATCACGGCCGACCTCGTCCAGCAGTGCGAAGACACGTCCAACATCGTGCTCGAGAAAGCCGGGCTCGCGTGGTCGGACCTCGACGACGTCCTGCTGGTCGGCGGTTCCACACGGATGCCCATGATCCGCGAGCTGCTGGTGCGGCTCTCGGGCAAGCAGCCCGCCGAAGGGGTCAATCCCGACGAGTGTGTGGCGCTGGGCGCTGCGCTGGCCGGCGTGTTCCGACATCGCCCCGACCACCCCGCACTCAAGGCCGGTGGCGCCCCCAAGAAGAAGAAGAAGAAGCGGCGTCCCCCGCCCAAGCAGGAGGAACGCAAGCCCCGGGGCGCGGTGATCGGACTGGCGTCCGGTGGCCATGCCGCCAAGAAGGCCAACCCCGACGAAGCGAGCGGTGGCGCAGCCGCCATGATGGGCCTGTCCACGGGCGGGACCGACGAGGAGGACGACGAGACGTTCGGCCTCACGGGCGTCGAGATCGAAGACGCGACGACCCATCCACTGGGCATCATCGTGCTCGACAAGCAGCGCAACGAACGCGTCGTCGAGCTGATTCCGGAGAGCACCCGGCTCCCCTACGAGTTCCGGGGTCGATTCGCGTACGCCTACGAGAACATGACCGCCGTGCGCGTCGAGGTCACCGAAGGCACCGGTGAGTACCGCGACGAGGTCACGGTGATCGGAAAGGTCGAGCTCACCGGGCTACCCCCGCGTCCGCGCGGAACCCCCATCGAGGTCATCTACAGCTACGGCGTCGACCAGATCCTCAAAGTCCAGGTCGTCGACGTCGAGACCGGCATGGCCCGCACGGTCGACATCCGGTTCCAGGGCGGCCTCACGGCCGAACAGGTGGCCGAAGCGCGCAGCCGCAACAGCAAGATGGACGTCGAGTAGTCGTCACGGCACACGGCCCGCAGTGCACTCGGGCTGGTGTTCGAGCCATCGCTGTCGTTAGAATCGCGAACCACCCGACGCCGCGGGTCTTCCCGCGCCAGCCGAGGCGACTCTCCACCTGATGGAATCCCGCAACCTCGATCTGGCCGATCAGTTCTGCAAGCTGGTCGGCAAGCCGCATCTGCTGGCGTACCTCGGACTCACAGAGGACGCCTCGCCCGAGGCGGCGAAGAAGAAGCTGAAGGCCCGCCGCAAGTACATGCAGGGGATGCAGAGCAACCCCAAGTACAAGAACGAGGCCATCTTCCTCATCAAGAACTTCAGTGCGCTCTCGAAGGTGCTCGACACCCCGATTCCGTACCTGAAGGACGCCAAGCGCCGCGCCGAGTCCCAGCACCTGCCCGTGCTCGAGATGACCATCAAGGGGGTCCTGGCCGGCGGTAGCCTCACGCACGAGCAGGAGGACTACCTCCGGCGCAACGCCCTCGAGCTCGGGGTGTCGGACGTCACCTTCGAAGAGGTGCTGGACCGGCTGTGTCGGGAGGCCGGCGTGGATCGCGCCAGCGCTGCCCTCCAGATCACCCCCGAAGAGCTGAAGAGCGTCGACTTCTACCACCTGCTCGGGGTTCCGCGGCACGCGAGCCGCGACGAGATCTACGCGCGGTACCGCACCAAGAAAGAGGAGACCACCACCATCTCCGACCCCCGCGCACGGGAATCCACGCGCACGCGGGTCGAGAAAGCGTGGAAGGTGCTCTCGAACCCCGAGACCCGCCAGAAATACGACCTGTCGTGGACCCGAACCGGCCCACCCGCCCGCAATCGCACCGTCGCCCGGCCCGTGCAGGCCGCCACCGCCCCGCCCATCCGGTTGCGCGACCAGGACCCCAGCCAGCCCCCTCCCACCTCCCAGCCCAGCCTGACCCCCGCGCGCATGGAGGTCCTCTCCGAGCGGCAGCAGAGCGTCCCGATCGCCGCCACGCCGGTCACGATCTCGATCGAGGTCCGAAACGGCGGGGAGATGCCGCTTCGCGGGACCATCCGGTCGAACGCCCCGTGGCTCAAGGTCCTCACCACTGCGCTGAAACCCGACGAGAAACGCCAGGCCGTCAAGGTGCAGGTCCTCCCGTCGCTCGTCGAAGGCCGGACCGCCACCGGCGCGGTCACCCTGGTCAGCGAGGGCGGCCAGACCGCCGACGTGCAGTTCACCGCCATCCGCAAGGCTCCGCAGTACGCCATCTTCGCGGCGGGCGGTGCGGGTCTCGGACTGCTGGTGTTGCTCGGGATCTTCCTCCTGATCTGGCTCGGCGGCTCCAGCGAGTACACGATCGAAGTCGATCCCTGGGCCGAGGAGATCCTGCTCGACGGCAAGGTCGTCGCTCAGCGCACCGACCGTCTCGTGCTGGACTCCCCCCCTGCCGGCGAATCCACGCTCACCGTCCGGCACCCCAACTTCAAACCCTGGGTGCGCGACGTCGTGATCGAGTCCGGCGGGAACGTGCTGGTCGACCTCGATCTGTCGGCGCCCATGGACTTCCGACCCACCGAGAAGATGCGCCGCGGGAACCTCGACCTCGAGCTGGTCAACGCCATCAAGCCCCGTCTCGACCGGTGCCTCCGCAGCGGCCTCACCAGCACGTCCGGTCTGGAGGGCGTCTTGCGGATCCACATCGGCAAGGACGGCGTCGCGAAGGGCCTCGAAGCGCGCGGCGACGTCACGACCTCCCCGGCGATCATGGAGTGCTTGCGACGCCAGGCGGCGGGCCCCATCTTCCCGCCCCTGACCGATGGCGATTATGCGACGGTGTTGTACGATTACAACCTGAGCCCCTCGCAATGATGACCCAGCTCCCAGCGGCCGATCCCCACATCGATCAGCTCCTCGACCGTGCCGAGGAGTCTCTGGACCAGGGCAACGCCGACGACACGCTGCGCTGTTGCCAGGCGGTGCTGGAGCGTCAGCCCGAACACACGGGTGCGCGGTTCCTGGGTGCCGAGGCGCTGCGCGATCTGGGGCAACCCCACGAGGCCGAACACTGGTACCGCGAGGTCGTTCGGCGCATGCCGGATCACAGCCCCAGCTGGAGTGCGCTCGGTGCGGTGTTGTTCGACCAGCTCCGCTTCGAGGATGCGCGAGTGGCCGTGCTGCGCGCCATCCGCGAAGACGACGGCAACCCCGAGTCGTTCTATTGGCGGGCGATGATCCGCGAGCGTCGCGGCGACTTCCGGGGGGCTCGACGCGACTACCGCCGGGCCCGCAACCTCGATCCGCTCCGGTTTCCGATGCCGCTCGAGCTGTCCGATGCAATGGTCGAGGCCGTCGTCACCGAATCGCTCATGGCCCTGCATCCCACGATTCGCGCATACCTCGCCAACGTCGCGATCCTCCTCGAAGAGGTGCCGGACATCGAGACCTGCGCGCAGTACGACCCCCCGGCGCCCCCTGGCGAGGTGCTGGGCTACTTCTCGGGGATGTCGCTCATGGAGCGCTCCATCGAGAACCCCTGGAGCAACCTGCCGAGCGCCATCGTGCTGTTCCGACGCAACCTGGAGCGGATCGCCTGGGACCGCGACCGGCTGATCGAAGAGCTCCGCATCACGGTGTTCCACGAAGTCGGTCACTTCCTTGGCCTCGACGAGGACGACCTCGAAGCGCGTGGCCTGGACTAGTACCGACCAGTCACGGTACTGGTTGACGCCCCCAACGGGTCGGTTAGGAATGGACCTGCTGGGGGATTAGCTCAGTTGGGAGAGCGCAGCGTTCGCAATGCTGAGGTCGAGGGTTCGAACCCCTTATCCTCCACTCCAGACGCCCCGGAATCCATCCGGGGCGTTCGTACTCAGGGGGGCCGATCGATGAATGCCTCCGCAGAACTGGCCACGGGAACCCCCGTCCGGTCGGGCTTTGCGCCCACAGACGACGGATTCCAGCTGTACTGGCGGGCCGTGGGCAGTGGTCCACCGCTCATCTGCTGCAATGGCGTGGGCGTCAGCACCTTCTTCTTCAAGTACATCCTCGCCCACTTCTCCGACCGCTACACCGTCGTGGTGTGGGACTACCGGGGCCACGGGCGGTCCACGTCGCCGGACGACCCCAACGCCGTCGATCTGTCGATGGAGCGGTGCGCCAAGGACATCCACCAGATCCGCGAACACATCGGACTGACCGAACCCGCGGTGCTCACCGGGCACTCCATGGGCTGTCAGGTGATCCTGCAGCACTGCAAGGACTACCCCGACGACACCCGCGCGCTCATCCCGATGCTGGGCACCTTCGCGCGCCCCCTCGACACCTTCATGGACAGTCCGTACTCCCTGCCGATCTTCCGGGTGATCAAGCGCCTGGCCGACCTCGGCGGAAAGAACGGAACCCGCGCGCTGCTCCCGCTGTACGCCAACCCCCTCGCCTTCCGGGTCGGAGGGCTGACCGGCCTCGTCGATCGGCACTACGCCACCCCCGAAGACATCGGCAAGTACATGGAGCACCTGGTCCACATGGATCCGAGGGTGTTCCTGCGCATGGTGGAGGTCATCGCCGACCACGACCTGTCGGCGTTCCTGCCCGACGTGCACGTGCCGACGCTGGTGGTCGCCGCCGAGAACGACGTGTTCACGCCGCTGCATCGCTCCCGCATCATGGCGCAGCGCATCCCGGACGCCGAGCTCATCGTGCTGGCAGAGGGCAGCCATGCAGCCATCGTCGAGCATCCGGAGACCATCAACCTCCGCATCGACCGGTTCCTGCGCGAGCGCCTCTGACCGGGAGCAGACGGCCTCCAGGGCCGGCTACCGAACGAGGTTGTTCGCGAGTCGCTGCACCAGGTCGGTCTCGAGGGTGGTCTGGAGCATGCCCGGCACCGTGCGGCCCACGTCCAGCGACACGTCGATCTCGAGGGTGTCTTCATGAACCGTGACGCGTCCGGCGAACGAGCGGGGCTCCCCCTCCTCCAGATCGAAGACGAGCCCGTCGTCGTGGACCGTGACCTGAATCACACACTGGAACGGCCGCGGCCCTCCGAAGTACAGCGTCAGGCGGGGGATTCGGCCCACCACTTCGCGTAGGCCGGGCACCCGGGAGGACCACTCCCGCGGGACCTGGACGCGCTCCAGCACGGCCTCTCGACGGCCTTCCTCGATGGGCACGCAGACCCGCATCCCGCCGGCCTACTTCCGCCGCCGACGACGGCGTCGACGCTTGCTGGAATCGCCGGGTTTGGGGAGTGGGCACGGCACATCGCCGAACAGCTCGGGCCAGAACGCGTGCGCCGCACGGAGCAGATCGACGCTCTGACCGCTTCGCAGGCCACTGTCGGCTGCGAGGATCGCGAGGGCCGCGTTCCGTGCGCGCAGCAGACGCACGGCATCGCGGGCCGGATCGAGAAACCGGAACCCCGGGAGCGCGGGCTCGTCAGCGTCTCGCATCGACTCGGGCAGAGCGGAGTTCGACAGCTGCACCAGCGCTTTGAGCTCGTCCTGACGGGCTTCTTCGGTGCCCTCGTCGACAACGAGGGTGACCTTGCCCACCCCGAGGCCGGCGATGCGACGGAGCCGGGTGATGTCCATCCGATGGGCGTGCTCGACCACCGCGGTCTCGAGACCCGGGATGGGCGATGCATCTTCGAGAGGCGCCGTCGCGACGAGGACATCCGACCGCCGGTGGATGAAGTCGGACAACACGCGCTGGCGCTCGTCGCGCGGCATCGCCCCGTGAAGGAGCGTGATGCGGGCTCCCGACAACGCTTCCTCACCGAGTGCCCGGATCAGCCGGTGTGCCTCGGCAGGGTCGAGCGCATCGGTGCCGTTGATCAGCGGGAACAACACCGCGACCTGACCGCCCTCGACGATGGCATGACGCGCCGTGGCGTAGGCCGAGACCCGATTGGCCGACGACTTCACCACGACGTCCGGCGGCTCGGCCCCCTGGAGCACGGTGACCTCGTGGTCTGGCCAGGCCGACAGGAACACCGACAGCTGCGGCGGAGCGTCCGGCACGACGAGGAGGTCCGGACGGGGATTCTTGAGGGTGTCGACGGCATCGGACACTGCGCCGAACTGCTCGGCTTCGCTGGAGATCACCAGCCCCAGCCGGCGGAAGTCGAGATCGTGCTCGAGAAGCTCGGGCGTGCCGAACAGCACGTGGATCTCCCCTCGCTTCAGCGCGTCCCGCAGGCCCCGATTCGGCTTGTTGGGCGCGATCCGCCCGACCACACCGGCCTCTTTGAGCAGACGCTCGCTCCACGTGAACCGGGTCTCGGCATCGCGTGCGTTGGACGAGAGCCACAGCACCTGGCACTTGCTCTCCCCCACCATCACGGCGGTGAGCAGCGCGACCAGCCCCTTGCCGCCGCCAGGCCCTCCGACCAACAGGCGGCGCATCGGGCGAGCCCGCCGGAGATCCCGCTTGATCTCGTCGAACGCCAGCTGCTGCCGATCGTCGAGGCGGGCATCCGCGCCCTGGAGCAGCCGATCCAGCCGGGTGTGGACGAGGGCGTGCGAGACGCCGCGAACCTTGCCGCCGCCGTAGCGCGACCACCCGCCTGCCAGCCCCACCACCAGCGCCTCGTCGTAGGCCAGACGCTGACGCCCGGCTTCTCCGTCTCCGAGGCCGTGCAGGGCTTCGATCGCCTCGGACAGGCCCACGTGGGCGTTGCGGTAGGTGTGCGCCACGGGGTCGCGGACCTGTTTGACGCTGGGCATCAGGCGGAACAGCAGTGCCTGGATGCGGGCATCGGGAACGCCATCGAGACCGAAGCGGGGCAGCCGCACGCTCTTGCCGGCGTCGAACACCACCTCGGGATCGGTGAGGGTCTCGCCGGTCCAGGTGCCGACCACCACCACGCGGTCGTCGGAGGTCACGCCGTCGAGCCACCATCGCGCCTGGCGGGCGTCCTCCCAGGTGAGCGTGATGGGACCCGCCCCGACGATCCGGGCGTGGATGTGGCGCGTGCCATCGGCCTTGCACACCGACCAGGTGGACTTCAGGCGCCCCCCCACCGCGATGCGGCCTTCGGGGAGCTCACGGCCCGCACCGTGGATGGGCTTGTGGGTCTCGACCGTTCGGGGAGGCCGACGCAGCAGGTCGTGCACGGTCTGCACGCCGACCGCCGCGAGACGCTCGACGAGGCCCGGTTCGATCTCGAGCTCGGACAGCGACATCCATGGATTGCCGTTCCAGAACGACGAGCCCCGGGGGGCGTTGTCGCGGCGAGACTTCCTCGGCCGCTCTCGCGATTCGCCGGAGCCCTTCGGATCGTCGCGGTTCTTCTTCCCGCGCTTCCGACGGGACCGACGGCCACGCGACTTGCGCTTCTTGGACGAGCGACCACCCGAGCCGTCCTCTTCATCGTCCCGCTCGTCGTCGTGTTTGGCGACATCCTCGCCCGGTTGCTTCTCCTGGATGCGCGCGTAGCGCTCCTTTGCGGGAAGGGGGAGCCCCAGCAGCGCATCGAGTCGCATCACGGCCTGGCGAAGCCGGGAGAGGCGTCCCTTCCGCCCGTCGGAGTCGAGGGCATCGAAGCCGCTCACCTGACCGGCGACGGCGACCAGCAGCTCCCGAACGGGCGCGGGCAGCTCCAGCACGAGCAGCGGATCGAGCCAGCGCGTCGCGTTGGCTTCGAAGTACCGGACCTGTTCCGGATGGTCCAGCCCGAACGCCACCACTCGCCGGATCGGGGCAAGCCCGCGATCCAGGGCGACGATGGGGAGTCCGGGATCGGTTGGGGCGTCGGACGCGCCCTCTGTCACGGCGCGTCCTTGCTGTAGTGGACTTCGCAGATCTCGTAGGTGACCCGGCCCTGAGGCGTCTGCACGGTGGCTTCGTCGCCTTCGGACTTGCCGATGAGTGCACGCGCGATGGGCGACTTGTAGCTGATCAACCCGTTGTCGACGTCGGACTGCCCCTCGCCCACGATGCGGTAGGTGCGTTCTTCGCCGGTCTCGGTGTTCTCGATCTGCACCCAGCATCCGAACACGACGCGGTCGTTGTCCGGGATCTTCTCGATGTCGATCACCTCGGCTGCGGCAAGCGCGCTCTCGAGCATCCGGATCCGGCCATCGCAGGCCGCCTGGCGCTCCTTGGCGTCCTCGAACTCGCTGTTCTCGGAGATGTCGCCGTGGGCGCGGGCCTCTTCGATGTCCTTCACGATCTGCAGCCGAACGACCGACTTCTCGTGCTTGAGCTTCTTCTCGAGGGCTTCGTGCCCCTCGGGGGTGACCGGGTTTCGAACCATGGGTGTGTCGACTCCTTGCGAGCGGCCTCCGAACACGCCGCTCCGACCCCGTTGCTTAGCGCGATCCCCCTTCGATGTCATCCGGGCCGCAGCGCAGCCCGATCCCCGTGCATGAAGGGGTCCGACCCGTGCTCTCGCCAGCAGCTCAGCGGATGTCGCCGCTGGGGTCGATCTCGGCCTCGGAGCCGAAGGACAGCGGCAGGCCAGCGGTGCCCGGAAAGGCGATGCGCACGCCCCACTCGCAGCGAACGCGTCGGCGTTCACGGCTGTCGTCCAGCCGACAGGCATCGGGGTCGACGGCGGGCCCGACCTCGGCCGCCGCCAGCTCGTACTCCAGCTTGTCCTGCGCGCGGGCTCGCCCGAAGTCCCGCCACTCGAGTGCGACCGCCCGCACGATTCGGTCCATCACGAGATCGTCGCGCACGTAGGGGTAGAGGACCGCAGCCGTGCCCAGCGCGAGGGCGAGCACTCCCAGCGCCAGCACGGTCAGGACCGTCCGGCCCCAGCGCCGTCCCGCAGGCCCCTCCCCGTCCGAGCCCGCGCCAGACGAGGTGTTCTCAGCCATCCCCGACCTTGAGCACGGCCAGGAAGGCCTCCTGCGGAACCTCGACGCTTCCGAGCGCCTTCATCCGCTTCTTGCCCTTCTTCTGCTTCTCGAGCAGCTTGCGTTTCCGGCTGATGTCGCCGCCGTAGCACTTGCTGGTGACGTCCTTGCGGTACGCCTTCACGGTGGTCCGGGCGATGACGCGGGACCCGATGGCCGCCTGCACCGCGACGTCGTACATCTGACGCGGGATGAACTCCTTGAGCTTCCGCGCCATCTGGTTGCCCTTGTAGTAGGCCTGATCGCGGTGACACAGGAGCGACAGGGCATCCACGAGCTCGCCGTTCAGCAGGATGTCGACCTTCACGAGGTCGTCGGTCTGCCACTGCTCGACCTCGTAGTCCATCGACGCGTAGCCCCGACTCGTGCTCTTCAGCTTGTCGAAGAAGTCGAACACCACTTCTGCGTACGGGATGTCGTAGACGATCATCACCCGGCCAGGCGCGCTGTAGTCGAACTTCACCTGGGTGCCGCGACGCTCTTCGCACAGCTTCAGCACGCCCCCGATGTGCTCTTCGGGGCAGTGGATGGTGACGCGGGCCACGGGCTCGTCGATGTGGTCGATGTCGCCGGGGTCCGGGAGCTGCGAGGGGCTGCGGATCTCCAGCTCCTCCTGATCCTTCTTCGTCGTCACCCGGTAGACCACGCTCGGGGCGGTGGTGATCAGATCGAGGTCGTACTCGCGCTCGAGGCGCTCCTGGACGATCTCCATGTGGAGCAGCCCCAGGAACCCCACGCGGAACCCGAGCCCCAGCGCATCCGACACCTCGGGGTCGACGCTGATCGCGGCGTCGTTGAGCGAGAGCTTCTCGAGCGCGTCCTTCAGGTCGTCGTAGTCCCCGGAATCCACGGGGTAGATCCCCGAGAACACCATCGGCTTGATCTCCTCGAAGCCCGGAAGCGGTGTCTCGGCGCCGTTGAGGAAGTGCGTGATGGTGTCGCCCACCCGGGCGTCCCGGAGCTCCTTGATGGAGGCGACGACGAACCCGACATCGCCCGCTTCGAGCGCGTCGATGGCGACCGCAGCAGGCGTGAAGATGCCGATCTTGGTGACGTCGTGCCGGGCACCGGTGGCCATGAGCTTGATCCGGTCGCCCTTGGCCAGGCGGCCGTTCACCACGCGGACGAGGCAGATGACGCCCACGTAGCTGTCGAACCAGGAGTCGATGACCAGGGCCTGCAGCGGCGCGTCGACGTCTCCGCCCGGTGGGGGCATCTGCTTGACGATGGCTTCGAGCACCTCGTCGACACCGAGCCCGGTCTTGGCGGAGCACAGCACGGCACCGCTCGCCTCCAGCCCGATGCCGTCTTCGATCTGCTCGACGACGCTGTCCGGATCGGCCCCAGGCAGGTCGACCTTGTTGATGACCGGGACGATCTCGAGGTCTGCGTCGATGGCGAGGTAGACGTTCGCGAGGGTCTGTGCCTCGACTCCCTGAGCGGCGTCGACCACCAGAAGCGCGCCTTCGCACGCCGACAGCGACCGACTGACCTCGTAGGTGAAGTCGACGTGGCCAGGGGTGTCGATGAGGTTGAGGACGTAGGTCTCCCCGTCCTTCGCCGTGTACTTGACCGAGGCGGTCTGGGCCTTGATGGTGATGCCGCGCTCGCGCTCCAGATCCATGGAGTCCAGCAGCTGAGCCTTCATCTCGCGCTCGGTGACCGCACCAGTCTGCTGCAGCAGCCGATCCGCAAGCGTGGACTTGCCGTGGTCGATGTGGGCGATGATCGCGAAGTTGCGGATCCGGGACCGGTCCACCGGGCCTCCCTCGGGTATGCCAGCGGCCTATGCGCAACACCCCCGCCGTGCAACGCTCATCGCGCACTTGACGGTGCCTGGGCCCGGGTTACGACGGCCCGTCATCCGCGTCCTGCGGACGCCGAATCCCACCTCCGGAGACACGTCGTGGCCAACCACAAAGACGCCATCAAGCGGAACAACCAGAACATCCGTCGCCGCGCCGCCAACCGGCACTACCGCAGCGTCATGCGCAACCAGATCAAGCGCACCCGCGCGGCCATCGACGCCGGCGACCAGAACACCGCCAACGACGAGCTGAAGAAGGCCGTCAGCATCATCCAGCGGGTTGCCGGCAAGGGCATCATCCACCGCAACCAGGCGGCCCGTCGCGTCTCGCGCCTCAACGCCGCCGTCAAGGCGATGGGCTGAGCAGCCGCTCGTAGGTCGTTCGCCGGCACGTCGATGCGTGGCGGCGGTCTACAAGAGCCAGTCGACGACGAGACGCTCGAGGATCCGGGTGTCTCCGGCGCGATGGTTGTTCATGTCGAAGTTCGCGCGGGCCAGGCGCTCCAGCACGACGTCTGCGCCAGCCACGCCCTGCTTCAACACCGGCTTGACCCGCGACAGCTCCCGTGAACGGAGGCCCGACACCTTCGACACGGTGCCGTCGGGTGCTCCCTGCCGCATCGCGTCGGCCGCCAGCACGATGGACCGCAGCTTCCAGGTCACCATCGCCAGGATGTAGCGCGGGTCGTTGCCCTCGTTGAGCAGGTGCTGCAGCGAAGCCAGCGTGTGCTCGGCGTCTTTGGCGACCAGAGCGGTGGTGAGGTCGAACACCACGGCCTCTGCGACCATCGAGCTCGCGTTCGTCACGTCCTCGACGGTGATCTGTTCCCGGTCGCCCGCGAACGTCGCGAGCTTGCCGACCTCCTGCTGCAGGGTGCCGAGGTTCCGTCCGACCACCTCGACCAGCATGCCTGCCGCACGGCGATCGATCCGCTTGCCCTCCTTCGAGGCGGCGTCGACCACGAACGCCACGGGGTCCCGGCTGACCTTCGCGTTCAGCACCCAGCCCACCTTCTCGACGGCCTTCTTCACCTTGGTCGACCACCGCTTGCCGCCCTTCACCACCTTCGGAAAGCGGGTGCCGTTGAGGACCAGGGTCGTCGAAGGCGATGGGTCTTCGAGGTAGCCCATGAGTGCAGCGAAGAACGCGTCGTCGCCCTCTTCGAGATTGCGGACCACCACCAATCGGCGATCCGCCATCATCGGCAGCGTGCGCGCGGCCTGGACGGCGTCCACCCCGGACTCGTCCGCTCGGAACGTGGTGTGGTTGAACGCCGCCAATCCGATGTGCGCCGCACAGGCCTTCACCACTTCGGACGTCGCCCCATCCCGAATCGGTCCGGAATCGTGCACCAGCAGGTAGACCGGGGCTGGATGGGGCTCGAACGTGCGCGCGAGGGACATGACAGCGCCGGGGCAGGAAGGGATTCAGCGGACCTGGGCGGGTTTGCCCCGGTGCAGCACTGGCGGTATCGGGGTGCCCGCACGTATCATGCAGGCCGGACGGCGCACGACCCCCATCACCGCCCTCCGATCGCATCTGAACAGCCGTTCGAGGACCCCCCGATGCTCCAGACCCGCGGCCTGATCCCCACCATCGCCGTTCTCCTCTCCACCGCCAGCCCTGCGTTCGCTGGTGCGTTCGAGCCCGACATGCCGGGCCTGAGCACGAACGGGATGCTCTACGCCCCCATGATGTCGGGCGCCGACAGCCCCGACCTCGCCAACAATCCGTACCGGCCGCGCTGGACCGAGGTCCAGCTGCAGCGCGATCCGGGAGACACCGGCACGGCAGACGACACCGAAGGCCCCGCACCAGGGTCGGAGGGGGCGGCGGTCGGCGGGGTGGCCAAGGCACCCGCAGCTTCGTCGCGCAACTACAAGATGGAGGTCGGCTTCCGGGGTCGCATGTTGAGCGTGCCCAGCTCCGTCCTCGACATCTGGTACTTCGACTCCGACGCCGAGGAGTGGGCGCTCCCCGGCGAAGATCGCCCTCGCATCCGCGGGTACGCCGCCGGCGTCGAGTTCGTGGTCAAGGGCGACACCGCCAACGGGCTGTTCTACTTCGAGTACGTCAAGTCCACGATGAACGAGGGCTACTGGGACGACGTCGAGGGCGATCACGAGCCACGCGACGGCGAATACCTGGTGCCGTCCGACAACCTGGGCTTGATCGTGCTCGGCGCGAACTACGCCTACGAGGCGCACCTCGTCGAGTCCGCCAGGACGGGTGGCAAGTTCGGCTGGTCGCTGCTCGTCGGGGGCGGCCTCGGAATCGCCTTCCGCACCGGAAGCGTGGATCGCTGGGTCGCCGACGGCACCCCAGAGGATTCCTCGCTCGAAGACCCCGCCTACAAGCTCTACTACGAAGGCGCGCCCCCCTACTCCGAGAAAGCCAACGTCCCCCCTTCCGTGCTTCCGATGGTCGACATCAGCGGCGGGATGCGGTTCACATTCGGCGATCGGGTGGTCGTCCGGGTCGAAGGCGGACTTCACACGCTCGTCTACTACGGCGCCAGCGTGGGATTGATGTTCTGAGCCGCCTCTCCTCGACCGTCCGGACGATGCGCCTTGCATGGGTACGGGTCCACCGATAGCAGGTCGGGTGCGCGCGCCAACCCACCCGCGCGAGATGGAGAGAGACTGTGATTCTGGTGACCGTGCGAGAGAACGAGCCCTTCGAGAAGGCCCTGCGTCGCTTCCGTCGGAAGGTCGAGCGCGAAGGCATTCGCAAGGACATCAAGAAGAACAGCTTCTACCTCAAGCCGGGCGAGAAGCGTCGTCTGAAGCAGCGCCTGGCCGAGAAGCGTCGTCGCAAGGCACTCCGCCGTGCCGCCCGCCGCGCCGCCAAGCAGGCCTCGCGCCCCGGTCGCCGCCGCTGATCCTCCTCGCGGGGGATCTTCGCCGCTGAACACCAGGCCTCGGGAGTTCTCCCGGGGTTTTCGTGCTCAGGGTTCGACATCCTCCCCACCCTCGTCTTCGGTGGACGACGGCGCAGGTGGCGAGGCGCTGAGCACCCGAGCGACGTACGCCCGCTCCTCGGGCGTCTCCGGGCGCTGACCCTGTAGCTGGGTCCACCACCGCTCTCTGGTTGCTTCCGGCCCGAACCGTGTGAGGTCGGCGATCGGGAGAAGGTTCCGCGGATCCGCTCGCGTCACGTCCGACAACAGCGTCTCGGCACGCGCCCGATCCCGCCCAGACCACTCCGGCCGAATCGCCAGGAGCAGTCCGGACGTCCAGGTGATGCGCACCTGCTCCTCGACCGTCCACTCCACCGTCGTCGCGCGATCGGTGCGGGACACGTCTCGGGTCTTGCCTCGCTTCTTCTTCTTCCTCTTCTTGCTCCTCGTCGAGGGTGGCCCCGGCATCGCCACTTTGCGGGCTGGGCTCGTCGCCTTCCCGTCCCGTCGTCGCTCCAGGTACCGCACCAGCGGATCGAGCCGCTCGAGATCGACCGACGCGGCATCGGGGCCGAAGTCCGCCATCCAGCGGGTCCAGGCGTGCGTGGCCCACAGTGCGCACCGCTGTCGGTCGGGAGGCAGCGCCCGGAGCGCATTCTTCAGACCCACCTCGATCTGCAGCGCCCGCACGCTCGGGTCGTCGAACATGCACTTCCACGCGATCTCCCTCGCCTGACCGAAGGCCTGGACCCGCGCCTCCTCCGCATCGGCCATCAATCCCCGACTCACCTTCACCCGCGCCAGGCGCCAGGCGACTTCGGGACTCTCGGGGACCGCGGCGAATGCCCGCTGAAGCGCGTCGTCCACGGGCTCCAGACCGTTGCGAGCGCGTTGGTCCCACGCCCGATCGGCCGCATCCAACAGGGGGCCGAGCGCGTCCACGGACTCGGGACCGCGCTTGGGGCACGCCGACATGCTTCCGGTGAGAAGCAGGGCCAGCAGACCTGAGCGCAGGCGTGTTCGCGACAGCGTTGGCGTTCGCGCTGGGGACATCTGGGCAGGTTAGCGAAGAGGACATGATAGCGCTCGTCCTGTTCGCCTGTTCCACGGAGCCTGCCGCTCCCGCGCCTCCACCAGCGGGCTTCTTTCCACTGGAGGTCGAGAAGATCACGGCGGAGATGGGCTCTTCGCAGGCCCAACCACGGGTGTACAACTTCTGGGCGACCTGGTGCGGGCCCTGCATGCGCGAGCTCCCGCACCTGCACGAGGTCGCCGAGTCCCGCGACGACTTCGAGCTCGTCCTGGTGAACGTCGATCTCCCCGATCTGCACGACACCAAGGTGAAGGCCACGCTGTCCCGCCTGGGGCTCGAGTCGTACCGCAACCTCGCGCTCACCACCGACGACCCCGTCGCGGCGATGATGCAGGTCGAAGACTGGCCCAACACCGTGCCGGTCACGATGTTGGTGCAGCCGGACGGCTCGAAGTTCAACCAGTTCAACGTCGCGATCTCGGCCGATCGCCTCAACACCGAGCTGGACGCGATGCACGCATCCAGACGATGATCAGCCAGCGATGAGCACCTCGCCCGGATGGTGGAACCGGTAGACACCGGGAACTTAAAATTCCCTGCCCTCGTGGCGTGCGGGTTCGACTCCCGCTCCGGGCACACTCTCGCTCTCGTGCTCTGCCGGGCTCATTCGCCAGAGCACGAGTCGCTGCGCTACTCCGAAAATGGGTGCTGCAACGACGGTCGATCTCGCCTTGAAAAGCGTATGAACCTCGATCATCGCAACGTCGCCACGGAGTCACGGAGCGCACCGAGGATTTCACGGAGAGTGAGGAATGGCCCTGCGACTCTGACGGCGGGGTCCACCACCCGACCCTCCCCGATCGACACCGTCATTTGCTCGATCTCGGGCGCGCTCTGCCGCTCTGCGTGATCTCTTGCAGTCGACTCGCCGACGCCGCGGGCAGGGTCACCGAACGCGCTCGACGGATCCCATGACACCCATTAGGTTCAGTATGTGCTGAACCTAATGGTGAGTCGTGAAGGAAAAAGAGGCGACGTTCGTCGAAGCCGTGGCCGTGTTCTGGGAGTCGCAGGGCGTGCCGCGCATCGCTGGACGCATCCTGGGACTGCTGCTGATCTGCGATCCTCCGTACCGCTCCCCCGCCCAGCTCACCGAGGAGCTCGGGGTGTCGAAAGGCAGCGTGAGCGCGATGATTCGCCTGCTCGTCGCCTCGCAGACCCTCGAAGTCGTGCCCGTCCCCGGCGATCGCGCGACGTACTACCAGCTCTCCCCCGCCAGCATCGAGCAGAAGCTGGAGCGACGCCTGACCGCCATGGTCCAGTTCGCGGACATCGCAGAGCAAGGGCTCGAGCTGCTCGACGGAACGCCACCCGAGCGCCGTGAACGCCTGCAGAAGGTCGCCGACCTCTACCGATTCCTCCGCCGAGAGCTGCCCTTGTTGCTCGAGCGGTGGCGAGAGGAGCAAGGCTCGTGAGCGCGCTGATCACGGACCTCTCGCAAGCCGTCGATGTCCACCGGGTGGGCGGTAAGGCGGCAGCCCTCGCAGACGCGTCCAGGGCCGGATTCCCCGTTCCGGATGGGCAGGTCCTGACGACGACGTTCTTCGAGCCCTGGTTCGAAGAACTCCGCAAGACCGAAGCCTGGCGCGCGATGGAGACCGCCGTTCCTTCCGACTGGGACGCGCATTTCGAGGCCGTTCGGTCCGAAGCCCTCGCCCTGGCGGTCACATCGGAACAGCGCGCAGCACTCGACGCCGTTGTTGCGGGGCTGGACGCCGCCTCCTTCGCCGTGCGGTCCTCCTCTCCCGAAGAGGACCTGGGCTCGGCTTCCTTCGCAGGGCACTACGAAACCCAACTGGGGGTACGGCCCGACGACCTGCTCGAGGCGGTCCGGACCTGCTTCGTTTCGAGCCTCACACCGCGGGTGCTCGCCTACAAGCAGCGCGCTGGACTCGACCCGTTCCAGCCCCGCATCGCTGTGCTCGTCCAGGTTCAACTGCACAGCGACGTGGCAGGGGTGGCGTTCTCGGTCGACCCGCTCACCAACGACTACGACGAGGTGGCCATCGACGCGGCTCCCGGCCTGGGAGAATCGGTGGTCTCCGGAGCGGTCACGCCGAGCCACTACGTGGTCGACAAGGTGGACGGGACCATCCGCGAGCGCACGCCGGGAGCGGCGACCGAACGGGTGGATGTCGCTGCTGACGGCGGGACGACGCGCTCGACGGCCGCCGATTCCCCCGAGCTGACCGACGACCAGCTCCGCACCCTCGCCGAGACCGTGCGTCGGCTGGAGGAGCACTTCGACACGCCTGTCGACGTGGAGTGGGCGTTTGTCGACGGCACGCTGTGGGTACTTCAGTCACGCCCCATCACCGCCTGGGTCCCGCTGCCCGAGTCGATGACCACCGCGCCTGGCGAGCGGCGCCGGCTGTACCAGGACCTCGGGCTCTCGGGCGGACTGACGATCAACGCGCCGATCTCGCCGATGGGCCAGTCGTGGATGGAGCACTTCGCCGGCGCGCTGGTGTCGACGTACATCGGACGGATCCCGGTCGAGCTCGGCGACGACGACCGGCTCTGGTTTCTCGAAGGCGGTCGGATGTACCAGGATCTGTCGAACGTACTCTGGCTCTCGACCCCCCGCCTGCTGGCGATGAACCTGCGGAGCACGGATGCCCTCGTCGCCGACACCCTCGCCGCTGTCGACAGCAAGCGGTACCGGGCTCCGAAGCGACCCTCCTGGGTGAGCCTGCCGATGTTGATCGCCTGGGTGGGAGCCGTCTGGCGCCTCCGCAAGGTGATGTGGCGAGGCGCGATGGCCCTGCTCCGCCCCGAGGCCACGCGGGCCACGCTGGATGCCGAGGTCCAGGCGCACCACGCGCACTGGGATGCCGTTCCCGACGACGTCACGTTGGACTGGCTGCTGGACAACGAGGTCGAGCCCACCATCCGACACGTGGTCGAGTGCACGATGCCCGGGCTGATGATCGGCATCGCGGGTCTCTCCCTCCTCGAGAAGCTGGCGGGCGATGCCGCGACCGCCAGCGCCCTCACCCGCGGGTACCGCGGCAACGTGGTGGTCGAGATGGGTCTCGCGCTTCACGCACTGCCCTCCGACGAAGCGGAGCCATCGCTCGACAGCCCCGCGTGGACGGCCTTCGTGTCGGAGTTCGGCTGGCGCGGGCCCCACGAGATGGACCTCGCAGCGCCTCGCTACGCGGACGACCCGGCTGCCGCGTTCGATCAGGCCCGGGGAATGCGGAGCGACTTCGACCCCGAGGCCGCCCTGAACGCCGCCGCACAGGCCCGTGAAACGGCTCTGGACACCGTGCTCGAACGCCGCTCGTTCCTCACCCGCTGGCTGGTCCGGTGGGCCGACCGCTGGGCACGCAGCTTCGCCCCCACCCGCGACACGCCCAAGCACGACTACCTGCGCTTGTTCGCCGCCCTCCGTCGCGCGCTGGAGCGGCGGGGGGACACGCTCGTGGCGTCCGGCCGGCTGGACGATCGCGAGGCCATCTTCGATCTCACGATCGCGGATCTCGGACGATCCGAAGACGATCCCGATCTCGACCTGCGTGCGATCGCTGCGGGCAACCGACCGTTCCTCGATCTGCTGGACCGGACCGTTCGCGCCTTCCCCGCGATCATCGACAGCCGCGGGAGGATCGCGCGACCGGACGTTCAGGACGAACCCGGCCAGCTGGTCGGCACGCCCATCTCCCCCGGTGTGGCGCGGGGCCAGGCGCGGGTCCTGCACACCCCGGAAGCCGGTCGCATCCAGCCCGGCGACATCCTGGTGGCGCACACCACCGACCCCGGCTGGACCCCCTTGTTCGTGGACGCCTCCGCGGTGCTCATCGAGGTCGGCGGGGTGCTCCAGCACGGAGCCGTGGTCGCACGGGAGTACGGAAAACCCTGTGTGTGCGGGATCTCAGCCCTGTTGCACCGCGTCGAGGACGGCGAGTGGCTGGAGGTGGACGGGTCGACCGGCGTGGTGCGCCGAATCAGGCCGCGGGGTCCTGACTGCGGAGCTCGGCGACGAGCGCTTTGACCGCGCGCCACGAGGCGATCGCGAAGTCGCTCTCCTCTTCGTAGTCGGCGGGCCGCAGCGTGGGGCCGATCTTCAGGATCGCATGCTGGAATGGATGGGCGGTCCAGGTGCCCACGGGAAGCACGCGGTCGGTGTGCATGACCGCGCAGGCCACCACCGGCAGCCCGTTCTCGTACGCGTCGCGCGCCAGGGTCAGGTACACCTTGCTCCGGAGCTCGCCATCGCGAGACCGCGTGCCCTCCGGGAACACCTGGATCCGATGCCCGTTGCGCACCAGGTGCAGCACCTCGTCCCGGGCCTTCGCCCGCGCGTTGCGATCCCGCCGATCGAAGTACACGGCACCTGCCAGCCAGCCGAACAACCCGATCACGGGAATGAACAGGATCGCTCGCTTCGACAGGCCGTTGCTGCGGGTCCATCCCATCAACAGCAGTGGGTCCAGCCAGGACCGGTGATTGCTGAGGAGGATCGCCCCCTCCCCCTCTTCCAGGTCGATCGAGCCCTGGACCTCGATGCGAGCCAGCAGCACGTACTTCACGACCGTGCGTGCCCAGGCAGCGGCCGCGACGATGGCGTAACGCTCACGGCGTCCACGGGGAATGGGCCAGAACGGCAGCACGCCGAGGCCTCCGAAGAACACCCCGGAGGTGATGCCGCCCACGAAGCCCCAGGCGGCGAATGCCATGCCGACCGCCGTGGTCATCCAGGGCATCTGGCCTCCCGTCCGAACCTCGAAACAGCGAAGCCCCCTGCGCAGTGCAGGGGGCTTCGACATCTGAACAGTGGAGAAGATGGGGATCGAACCCACGACCTCTAGAATGCCATTCTAGCGCTCTCCCAGCTGAGCTACTCCCCCAGAGGGTTTCCGCTGTCGCGGACGTGTCCTATCTACCCATCCTCGCCATCGGGTGCAACGTCTCCTGCGCCGTTCTCGCGAAGCGAGGCTTCGAACGCCTCCAGCTCGGATTCCAGCTCCTGGATGCGCGTCATCGCCTTCCGAAGCGCCGGATGGTCGACCTCGCCCGCTTCGACGAGGCGATGAGCGGTCTTGCCGAGACGGACCCAGAAGTGATCGAGATCCTTGCGCTTCTGCCGGAGTTCCAGGCGACGTCGCGACGTGTCGGCCGCCCGCGACAGCTCCCGGCGAGAGCGCCGCAGCGCCCGACGGAAGAAGACCGCGAGGGCATCGGTGAGAGCAGCGGTCTCGAGATCGCGGCCCGCACTCGACGTGGGAGGGGCAGACGCGTCGTGGACCGGACCTGAGGATTCGTTGGGCTCGGACATGCGTGACAGTCTCGATGCGAGAGGGGGTCAGTTCAACCCGCGAGAACCGGATTCACGTTCACTCCGGCACGGGGTCGGCGGGGTTGGCGACGCCGAACGGGACGAATCGCCCATCGCGCCAGACGTGCACCATCGGGGTGACGGCATCGTCTGCAGCTTCTTACACCTCGCGCGCGGGCTCGGCCATCGCGGGCGGTGCTGGACGAACCGGTCGTGCGCAGTCGATGATGGGGAGCAACGCCCGCCGGAGCCGACTCGTGAGCAGAACAATCGATTGGCGTGCAGCCCTTCTCCTCGCGGGTTCTCTGGTGCTCGGCGGCTGCGTCACCGACCGCGAGCTCGAGGCCGCACTCGATCGCGACCGCGACGGATACCTGCCGGTCCAGACCGGTGGCGACGACTGCGACGAGACCCGCGCCAGCATCAACCCCGGCGCAGACGAGATCTGTGGCGACGGAATCGACAACGACTGCGACGGAGTGCCCGACGACGACGGAATCGGCGCGCGCATCTTCTACCTGGACGAGGATCGCGATGGGTTTGCAGCGGACGATGCCCCGTCGATCTCGGCCTGCACGCAACCCGAGGGGTACGCCCCGTTCCGGGGCGACTGCGACGACTCCGACCCTGCGTTCAGTCCCGCTGCAGACGACCAGTGCGACGGCGAAGACGACGACTGCGACGGCATCGTGGACGACAACGCGCTCCTGACACCGAGGTACCCGGATGCAGACGGCGACGGATTCGGCGTCGAGACGGGGCTGGTGTACGCGTGCACGGACCTGCCGGGATTCGTCCTCCAGTCCGGCGACTGCGACGACGCCGATCCGACCATCAGCCCGGTGGTCGAGGACACGTGCAACGGGCAGGACGACAACTGCAACGGACTCGTCGACGAGGATGCCCTGAACCGGCTCTGGTTTCGCGATGCGGATGGCGACCAGTTCGGTACGGAGCTCGACACGGTGGACGCCTGTGAGGAGGTCTCCGGCTACGTGCAGATCGGCGGTGACTGCGACGACGCGGATGCCGCGACCAACCCCGCGGCGTTCGATGGCTGCGACGGCGTCGACCGGGACTGCAACGGCATCCCCGACGACGACGTGCTGGAGCAGGTCTGGTACGAGGACGGAGATGCGGACGGTTTCGGCGAGGAGACCACCGCCGTCGCGGCCTGCGCCCCGATCCCCGGGTTCACCCTGGTTCCCGGAGACTGTGACGACCAGGATGCCGGGATCTCCCCCGCGATCGTGGATGGCTGCGACGGGATCGATCAGGACTGCAACGGGGTGATCGACGACGACGCCGTGTCCACCGCCTACTTCGAGGACCTCGACAGCGACGGGGTCGGCTCTGCCGTCTCGGTCGAGGCCTGCATCCCTCCGCCGGGTTTCTCGGCGATCGGCGGCGACTGCGACGACTCGGACCCCGCAGTCTCGCCCACGGTGCTCGATCTCTGCGACGGAGTGGACGTCAACTGCAACGGCGTGATCGATGACGACGCGGTGTTCGCGCTGTACTTCGCCGACGCCGACGGAGACGGGTCGGGAGTATCGGGAGCGTCGATCGAGGCCTGCGCAGCGCCTCCCGATCACGTGTCGGTCCCTGGAGACTGCGACGACACGGATGCGACCGTGCGACCGGGCGCGGTCGATCTGTGCGACGGCATCGACCAGGACTGCGATGGTGCGATCGACGAGGCCGCGACGTTCACGGAGTGGTTCGAAGACGCAGACGGCGACGGGCTCGGAGCGGCTGGCCAGGTCGCCAGCACGTGTGACGGGCCTCCACCCGACCACGTGGCCGAACCGGGCGATTGCGACGACACAGACGCCGCAGTGACCGTTCCAGTCTGGTACCGCGACGCGGATGGCGACGGGTTCGGGGTCGACACGGAGATCGCGGCTGCATGTGCGGTGCCGTCTGGGTTCGCGGCGGTGGACGACGACTGCGACGACAGTGACGACATGGCGAGTCCAGGGGCGGTGGAGGTGTGCAACAACCACCGTGACGACGACTGCGATCCCACTACGGATTGTCGGATGGACGGGGTGTTCGTCGTAGACCAAGCCGACCTTTCGCTGCCAGCCCCGTTTCTTCCCTCCATCCAACTGGTTCCCGACATGACGGGCGACGCAGTGCAAGACTGGTTGGTCAAGATCGACGGCTCCATCCGAATCATCGATGGTACCGCGCCCGATCTGCTGGGACCCGGGATCGACACCCCCTGCACTTTGGGTGATGCGCGACTGATCCCCGATGTCGACGACGACGGACGAATGGACATCGCGTGCCGGACCGCACCGGACCGAGCCGTCCTGCTCAGCTCCGCAGATCAGGTGGAGATCCACCAGATCGAACTTCCAGGGAGTACGCTCCACACCGCACCATGGGCGCTGCGAACAGAAGAGCAAACAACCGTGTGGGCAGCCGTCGATGATGGCGTGCTCGTCTTCGACGCCAGCCAACGTCTGGTCGACCCCTCCGATCAGGTGCAGTCCATCAGCTGCCCCGCGGGAGCAGCCTCTGTGTCAGTTGCCGCTGTCCCTCGAGACTCACCCAACACGCTCATGGCGATCTGTGAGAGTTCGGACGGCGAGAGCGCCTTCCTGTTCGACGCACTGGGGGTCGGGGCGAACTCCATGACCTCTGACGCCTCGGAGATACTCGAGTCCACGAACATGGAGGAGTTCGCGTTCGTCTCCTTCAGCTCGATGGATGTTCTCTGGCGCAGCACGACGGTGGATGTGGGCTCCTCCACCAACGCGGCTCTGGCCGTCACGCTGTTCGACATGCGCGAGCCATTGCCACTGTCGATCGCGACTGACGTGTTCGTACTCCCGAACACGCTGACCGCTACTCTTCCAGCCGGTGACCTGGATGGCGATGGATGGAACGACGTGCTGCAGTTCGCCGCCCTGAACACCGACCAACTACACCTCTTGTACGGCCAACCGGAGCTCGGTCCCACAGATGAAGCGGCGGTCTTCTCAGGAAGCGTCATCGCTCCTGATGTCCTGCTGCCACTCCCCCTCGGGGCCGATGTGAATGAAGACGGCTACGACGACATCTTCATCTTCGAACGTGTCGGTTCTGCAGGCACGCTCCATGTGTTCTACGGCTCCGGCCAGTAGCCCAGGGTCCTGGCGACGTATGCCGACCTCACTCTGACGGCGTATCGGTGGGGTTGGCGACGCCGAACGGGATGAATCGCCCATCGCGCCAGACGTGCACCATCGGGGTGACGGCATCGTCTGCAGCTTCGTACATCTCGCGCACGGCCACGGCCATCACCTTGTCGAGATCCGACGAGCCCGTCTTCCAGGCGAGAACCACGCCCGAGCGGGGAATCGCGACCCGCGCCGACGCACCCAGCTCGGCCTCGACCTGATCGCCGTGTAGGAACGGCGCCACCGCCCACCCATCGCCGTCGCGCAGCTGCACGTAGCCCGCCTCCATGTCGGCGATGCGCTTTTTCTCGAGCTCGTTCCCCATCACGTCGGTGGACTTGCCACGTACGTGCTTCACCAGCCCATCGAGGTCGGCCTCCCAGGCGGTGAGGTCGGCCTCGGTCACCCAGCGCCGCTCCTTGCCCTCCCACACGCGGAAGCACAGCTTTGCGTGGTCGGCGAGCAGCGGAGCGCAGGCCAGACCCGGCCGTTTCGGAAACGCGGCCGCGTAGGACTCCACGACATCGTCCGGTGCTGCTGCGGGTCGGACCCCCTCGGGGATGGCCGCCGACGCCGGTGCGCAGAAGAACATGGCGAGCACCGCCAGGGTTGGAACCACAGCCCTCACTCGGCCACCGACGAACGCTCGACGATGGGCGCGAGCCCCTGCCGGACCACCGCCGGGGCGTCCTGCTTCAGCAACTCGACCAGCCGCTGCGTTGTGTGCCGCTGCCGGGACACCAGCACCAGGGCGATCTGGTGGATCAGCTTGTAGGCCGCCAGCGTGCCGGCACTCAGCAGGTCGTTGAACTCGGCTCGCGGAAACCGGAACGCCGTGGTGGCCGTGGTCGCGACCACCGTGGCCGAACGCGACGAGCCGTCCAGGATGGCCATCTCGCCGAAGCAGGTGCGGGGCCCCAGGTTCGCCACCACCCGCTCGCCCTTCCCGCTGTCCTTCCGCACCTCCACCTCGCCCTCGTGGACCACGTACCAGGCGTCTCCGGGGTCGGATTCGCGGAAGACGACATCGCCGGGCTCGAGCGTGCGGACCTGCATGATGTGGACGATCTGCGACAGCTCGTTGGCGTCGAGATCGCCGAACATCGGGGTGTCGAGCAGAAAGTTGATGATCGCTTCGAGAGTCGGATTGGACACGGGCACACTCCGTGCATCCCTTTACCACCCTCACAACCCGTGCGGCAGCTGGCGTCATCCATGCTAGGACTCCTGTTCCTGGAGTTCGCGGAGGACGCGCTGAACGCTGCGACGCGCTGGATCGAGACCGACGACCCCCTGCTCGACGGTGTGGTCACGGTGTGCCCCGTGCGAACGGACGACACGGTTCCGCGCGACGGCATCCAGGTGTCTCTTTGTGCCGACGACGCAGCTGCACTGGACGCATTCCACGCGTTCTACAACGCCTTCGATCATCCTGCGGTGGTGATCCTCGATCAGGCTCCCGGTCGGGTCGTGCTGGCGGGCGGACGCGCGACCACCGACGACCCCCGACGCTTCGCGATTGCCGCCCTGGACGCCCTCGATGTGCTCCAACCGGCACTCCGGGGGCTCGTCGCCGACGAGATTCGCGTCGCTCCCGACGGTTCGCCCCGGTTCGTGCCGCGCTATCGCGAGGCGAGCGACCCCGATTCCCGCATCCCCTTCGGTCTGGCGGCCTTCCTGGAGGCCCAGGACGACACCGAGGCCATCCAGAACGGCATCGATGCTCTGCGCGACCCCACACCCGAGGTGCGTCGGACCGCACGGGCGCGGTTCGCGGCGAACAGCCCGGCGGCCCAGCTCACCCGGACCGGAGAGCTCAAGGTCTCCACTCCGGACGCGCGTCGGCATCCCACCCACCTCACGCGGGTGTCTCCGGATGCCGCTCGCGCCGCCGTGCTGATTCCACCGGACGTGCTGCGTGGGCTCGATCCCGGCCAGCGCTCTGCGGCAGCGGGTCATGCGGGCGTGTCCCTCGCCGTGCTCGACGGGCTCGCCGCTGCAGGGCTGCCCCTCGTCCTCGAGAGCCATCGCAGGAGTCGGTCCGCGCGCAGTGCCGCCGACGAGATCGCCCGTGAGACCGGGCTCCCGGTACAGGTGTCGTCCGGCGGCTCCATCGTGGCGCTGGCCTGGGCGGGCTCCCTCGCGATGACCGGCCTGGCGACGGCGTTCGCGACGTTCGTGCTCTACCTGGTGGGGCTCACCCTGCTCCCCATGGTGGGTGCAGCCCTGTCGACCACCCTGTTCGGCTTGTCGGCGCGCACGGGGTGGACGTGGTGGAGCCAGGGCGCCTTGCTCGCCGACGCCCGCGACGCCCAGCGAGAGAGCGCCGAAGAGCTGAGGCGTCGGCAGGCCGATCCCGTCATCGCGCGGGGATTCGTCGCCCTCGCGGAGGCCCGACGTGTACTGGCCGGCGCCGGCCTTCCCGGCTCACCCGCCACAGATGTGCGCACGGTGTTGAAAGCCGCGGAGCGCGAGCTCGACGAGCTGGTGAACGCCGCGGCGGCCCTGCGTCGAGAGAGCAGCGCCCAATCCAGCCGAACGCTCGAAGCGAAGCTGTCCGAGCTCCGAGAAGACGACGAGCCCCAACGTCAGAGGCTCCAGCGGCGCCTGGAGCGCGCCCGTGACGCCGAGGCCCGTCAGGCGGCGCTCCACCGCGAAGCCCGCTCGATCGAAGCCGTCCTCGACGAGGTGGTCGCCGCAGTGGGCCGCTGGGAGGAGGAGCTCGACGACGATGCCCTCACCGCGCTGATGCAGGCCGCCCGGGAAGCGCGGAACATCGCGCGCTCCGCCCGAGCCGTGCGCGTCGGACACCTGGACAGCGAGGGCGCGTGAGATGGCGACGAGCGGCAGACCCCGACGAGCACTCCTCGCGCGCCTGGCCCTCGAAGGTCCCGAGCCCCGGGTCGATGTGGGAGCCGACCACGGGTTGGTCGCAGAAGCCATCCAGGGAATCGCCACCGAGCGGCAACGGATCTCGAGCCGAGTCCGGGGTCTGCCGTGGGTGGTCGCCGATGGTCTCGCCTGCTTCGGTCCCCTGGGCACCGCGGTGATCGCAGGGATGGGCGCCCGCACGATCGCCCGGATCCTGGCCGAGGGCCCGCCCGTCCAGCGGGTCGTGTTGCACGCACAGGACGACCCGCCCTTGCTTCGTCAGCGCATCGCCGAGGCCGGGTGGCGCATCATCGACGAGGGGCTGGCCCGCGAGGCCGGGCGGTTCGCGGAGGTGGTGGTCGCCGAGCCCGGCGTCGAGGAGGCATCCGGGCTGTGGCTCGCCTACGGCCCCGTGCTGCTGCGCTCTTCCGACCCCCTCCTCGTCGAGCATCTCGAACAGCTCGCGGGGCACCTCGGTCGGCTGGCTGAGGTGTCGAGGCCTGCCCCGGACGTCCACCGGCGCCACGTCGAGCACCTCGCGTTCATCCGAGCGCGGCTCCAGGATGCGCGGGCATGAGTTCCGGGGCCGAGCACGAAACAGGCACTTCGGGGTCGAAAAGCGCGCCGAGCACTTGAGGATCGGGCGATTCTTCGGCTAACGTCGAACATCCTGCAGCACCCGGAGTCTGCATGTTCTCCCTCGCCTCGCTCCTCCTCGCCAGCCCCGCCCACGCGGAGCATCCGCCCGGTGCCACCCTGCCGGACGCCGCAGCGGTCGACATCAGCGACGAGGGAATCGACGCCTTCCTGCCCGTAGCGGAGTCCCTCCTTCCGAGCGGCATCGACATCCCACCCGTGTCGGGTGGCGCGGATGAGGGTCTCTACGAGTATGGCTACAGCCTCAGCAATGGCTGGGTCACCATCACCATCAACAGCGCGGACATCACCCCTCAGCAGGACATCCTCGCCCTCGATGCCAACCTCACTGTGCAGGTCAACGAGCCTGCCGATCCCGCCTACGTCGATCTCTACGGCGAGATCGACCTCTTATGGCCGATCACGACAAGTGTCGACTGCGACGCTTGGGTCGAGCCCTTCGACGTCCAGGTGAACAGCGGCATCGCCCTCACCTTCGACCAGGCCACCGGAACCGCCAACGCGGAGCTCCTGCCCCTGGACTACAGCTACACGCTCACGGGCGACAACATCGACATCGCGAACTGCGGGTCGATCGAGACCATCGACGACATCCTCGATTTCTTCGGCGTCGACATCTTCCAGCTGATCCTGGATGCGGTCGAACCCGAGATCGACGGTGCGATATCCGGCCTGACAGACGACCTGGATCTGAACACGCCCATCAACGACGCCCTCGCCAGTGCCACCATCCAAGAGGAGATCGACCTGGGCGGCGTACCGTTGACCGTCGACGTCGCACCGTCCGACATCGAAGTCGCGCCGACCGGGGTCCGCATCGCCCTCGACGGCTCGATCTCCGCCCCCGCAGACCCCTGCGTCGAGCCCTACGGAATCACCGGCTCTCTCGAGACGCCATCGACCCTTCCCGGCATCGGTGACCTGCCCGGCGGCCTGCCCTTCTCGCCGCACGTGGGCGTCTACGCCGACGACGACCTCGTCAACCAGGGCCTGTTCGCGGTGTGGAACGCCGGCCTGCTCTGCCAGACCATCGACGACAGCACCGGCGACCTGCCCATCGGCATCGACACCAACCTGCTCGGCCTGCTCGCGCCTGGCGTCTACGACGAGCTGTTCCCCGACCCCGAGCCCATCAAGATCATCACCCGTCCCACCACGCCCCCCGTCGGCAGCGTCGTGGGCCCGAGCGACCTGAACATCGACGTGCAGGACCTCGGCACCGACTTCTACGGCGAGCTCGACGGTCGACAGGCCCGGCTCATGCGCGTCGACCTCGACGCCGAAGCCGGCATCGACCTGGAGTTCGACGGAACCACGGGTGCGCTGGCCGTCCTCGTGGGCTTCGGAGGCGAGAACATCACCGCCGAGGTCACCTACAACGAGCTCACTCCCGACGCGAACGCCCAGATCGCCGATCAGCTCGTCGGAATCGTCGACCAGCTCGTCGGCCCGCTGCTCGGCAGCGCCCTCGAAGACCTCGCGTTCGACATCCCCAGCTTCGAAGGCTTCGGCCTGCAGGAGGTCGCCATCGCACCCGGTGGCTCGACCGGCGATCGACTCGGGGTGTACGGCGCGATCGGACCCGTCGGCTACCAGTCGACCGGGTGCGGCGACGGCTCGGGCGGCTGCGACGCCGGGGCTGGCTGCGAAGACACCGGCTGCTCGTCGGGTCGCGTGCCCGTACGCCTGGTGTTCATCGGATTCGCGCTGGTGCTGGCGACGCTGCGTCGTCGTCAGGACTGACCCGCGGCTGTCCGGCCTCCTCCACGACCAGCGACAGTCCCTCGAGCATCGGAGCGACGTCCTGGCGGCCCCGGATCATCCGACCGGTGGGGTAGAACGCCTCGACATGCACCTCGGGCCCATCCGGGCCGAGAGCCGGTGGCCTTCCCCACCACGTCTGGCGAACGCCCTCGTCTCCGGTGCAGGTGGCAGAGCGCGCCAGCCCGAGGACCGGAACGGTCCGGAACCGCCCACTGTCGACGAAGGGACAGTCCTGGCCGTCTGCGGGCCGGGGGGCGTTCAGGGGCTCGTCGAACGACCACAGGGCGAAGCCAACGCCTGTCTGGTCGCTGTAGACGGTCAACAGGTTCGGCGCGTCGCCCTGGTCGCCCGACCACCCTGGCGGCACGAACACCGACCATCCCGCTGCACTCCACCGTCCCGGCCCCACCGGGCGCCGTCCCGCCACCAACAGGGGTTCGTCCTCGACCGCGGTCACCTCGCCGAAGTCCACGACGGGATCGGTCGGTGCAGACCGCTTCTTGCAGCCGCTCGAGGCCACGAACCCCAACACAGCGAGCGGGAACACGGCGTGCGCGAACGGTGGATTCCGCTGGCCACCCCCCGTCACGAATCCGCGCTCATCCCGAGGCGCGATCGATGCGTGGCCCCGCCCCAAACGGTCGCGAAGAGCCGCGCTTCCCGGTCGTCGCGACGAACGAAGGGGGCCGCTGACCGAACCTGCTGCTTGCCAGCGTGCACGGCCTCCGCAGGGACGGCACGAACCGCCTCCATCCACGCCGCGTGTTCCGCGAGTCGACCCGTCGCGAGCCCCGACTGCACGGCCTGTTCCGGCCCCGACACCGCAGCGGTCGCCAGCAGGGCGAGTGCAGAGCGACGACCGACCGCGGACACCAGCCGGGCAGTTCCCCCCCATCCCGGGACGACCCCGAGGCGGCCGTGAACGAAGCCGATCCGCGCCTGGTCGCCGACGAACACGGCGTCGCACGCGGTCAACAGCTCTGCCCCACCCCCCAGTGCAGGCCCATCGACCTCGGCGACCGTCAGCCAGGGCCCCTGCCACAAGGCGTCGAGAACCGTGGTCATGCAGCGCGCCATGATCAGCCCGCCGTCCCCGTCGACCAGCGAGGCACGCACCTGGCCGAGATGGCCACCGCTGCAGAACATCGCGGGATGCGCCGACCGCAGGGACACCGTGCGCGGCGGCTGTGAACGGAGCTGGTCGACGGCGCCCGCCAGCTGCACCATCATTCGGACGGTCATCGCGCCTCTCGAACCCGGTGCATCGAGTGTCAGAACCGTGTCGATGCCAGGCGTGAACCGCAGCACTCCGTCCGCTGCAGCTGCACGGTCCGCGAGGGATTCGAGACCCCGAATGGCGTCCGAGAGACCGGGAAGTGCCGCGTTCATCGAACCCCCGGAACCAGCTCGTGGACCCGAACACTCCCGAAGCTCCGGATCCGCTCGCGGACCAGCCCGCCCATCTGGTCCGGAACCACGGTGTGCTCGGAGGCCTCGAGCAGCAATCGCCCCGCCACACACGATGCGAGAGCCGTGACGATGGGCTCGGCAGGGAGTGCGAACGGCGGGTCGGCGTACACGATGTCGAACCGCCCCAGTGTCGGAGCCTTCTTCACCACGTCGCCCGCCACGAGCCGAATCGATGCGTCCAGCGCAGCCAGGTGGTGTCGCAGCTCGGCCAGCGCACGGCGATTCCGCTCGACAGCCGTCACCTCGGCACCGCGGCTCCAGGCCTCCAGCGCCATGATTCCAGACCCCGCGAACGCATCGAGGAACGAGACGCCAGCGAGGTCCTGACCCAGCATCGAGAACATGGCTTCGCGCACGCGCGCCCCTGTCGGCCGGACTCCGCGTCCGACGCCGCCCTTCAGCACCCGACCCCGGGCCCGACCCCCTGTGATGCGCAACGACATGGTCGCCGTGTATCCGCCGCCCGGGATGCAGACCGCAACCCCGGCCGATACACCCGGCCGAGCCCGCCCGGAACCCGAATCCGGCAGGAACGGAAACCCGGACGGGCGAAGGGAGGATCACGACGTGAGCCCGGATGCGAGCAAGCTGAGCTGGGGCGTCTACCACGCCGACAAGGGAGCGTTTCGCCGTGCACGCGCCGCGCTGCGCGCCGGAGAGACCCTCACGGTGGTGTGCGGAGGCTCCGAAGAGGGGCGCGTCCCCGCCCGGCGCGTCGCATCCCTGCAGGATGTGCTCGACGCCTCCGATGTCGTGATCGTCGGGGGCGACGATGCCCGACGCACCGCCCGGACCGCCCTCCAGGCCGGCAAGCACGTCTCGGCCGAGATCCCGCTGACCCTCGACCCCCAGGTGTTCCTCCGGCTTGCACACGTCGCGACCAATCACCGGCGGCTGCTGCATCTCTTCACCCCCGCCCTCTACCGGCCCGCGTTCCGCACCCTCCAGGGTCACGTCCGGCCGAGCGAGGTCCGAGAGCTCAAGCTGGTCGCCCATACAGAAGCCCGCTTCGACGACCCCGAGAGTGTCGTCTACGCGCATCTTCCCGCCATCCAGAAGCTCGTCCTGCTCGGGGGCCCCGTGACCGAGATCAGCCGGGCGACCTTCTCGGACGGGCGTTTCGAAGCCTCGCTCCTGTTTCGGTCCGGCGCGCGCGGCGACATCGCGGTCCGACCCGTGGCACAGGGCCAGGAACCCATGCTCGAGCTCGACGTCGTGGGCGAGCTCACCTGGCACATCCGGGGGCAGCACCTGTACTGCGGGTCCAGCATGACCACGCTCACGGACAACCGGTCGCCCGAAGAGCTCGGCATCCTCGAGATCGGGATGGTCGCAGGGGGTCGAGGCCGGCCCACACTCGACGTTCGGGGCCACTTTCACACCCTCGTCGTCCTCGAGGCACTCGCCGGTGCCAGACCCACCCGCCTCTGATGCTCCTCTCGCGTCTCCGAAGGCCTCCCCGGCCCTTCCATCGATCCTTGCAACAGATGATTGCGGCACGTTGAAGCCCGTCCGGACGAACCGATAGTCCCGCCACCCGACGCCTTCCCTCTCCATCCGACACATCCGAACCTGTCCGGAGACTCTTCATGATTCGTCTTCTCACTCTGACACTGGCTACGGCGCTGCTCTGCAGCTGTGTGGTCGATGAGGAGCAACGGCTGAACGATCCCAAGTTCCCGCTGGAGCCACACCTCATCTTCCCGGTGTGGTTCGCGACGAACGGCGGGCAGATCGCCGCAGGCTCGGTCACCGGGAAGGATCGCGCGCTCGAGCAGCCGATTCCGTTCAGCCACTACCTGCACGCGAACAAGAACAAGATGGACTGCGAGTACTGCCACACGGCGGCTCGCAAGACCATCCACGGCGGCGCTCCCAGCGTGTCCACGTGCATGAACTGCCACCGGTTCGTGAAGACCGACTCCCCGCACATCCAGAAGGTCAAGGCCGCCTACGACGCAGGCGAGCCCATCCAGTGGCAGAAGGTCCACGACCTCCCCGACTACGTGCACTTCGCGCACAACCGCCACGTGAACGCGGGCGTGCAGTGCACCGAATGTCACGGCCAGGTGCAGCTGCAGGGTCAGCCGCAGATGGTCACCGAGATGCACGAGACCGAAGACGGCCACCACGAAGAGAAGCAGGTCCTCGCAGTCGACGCCGTGATGGTTCGGGAGACCACGCTTCAGATGGGGTGGTGCCTCGACTGCCACGCGCAGCACCCCTCGATCGACAAGAACTACGGCGAGAAGGCCGGCCTTCGGCGTGCAGAGCTGAAGGACTGCTGGACCTGCCACAAGTGAGCACCGCGATGAACCGCCGCAACTTCCTCAAGGCTCTCGGACTCGGCAGCAGCGCCTCTGCGCTGTCGGCCTGTGGGCTCGACAACAACATCTACTACACGCCGATCGAGCAGCTGCTGCCGTACGTCGTGAAGCCCGAGAACGTCACTCCGGGTGCTCCGACGTTCTTCCCGACCACCCTCACGAGTGGTCCGGACGCGCTTCCCGTGCTCGCGAAGCACCGGGATGGCCGGGTCATCAACGTGGCCGCCAACACGCGGTCGCCGTCCAGCTCGTCCGTGCCCAAGCACGCGCTGCTCGAGCTTCAGAAGCACTACAGCCCAGACCGCTTCCGCACCCCGGTCGCGGGTGGGAACGCCGGCCAGGCCATGTCCTGGGAAGATGGCCTGAAGCAGGTGATCGACGGCGTCGCGAAGGCGAAGTCCTCCGGCAAGAAGGTCGCCTGGCTCGGCCGCTACCGGTCCGGGGCCTACGCCGAGGCCATCCAGGCCCTCACCGACGTCCAGGTGTTCTGGGAGCCCCTCGGCTACGAAGCCGAAGCCAACGCGGCAGAGGCCCTCTTCGGTTCGCGGCGCCTCCCCCGCTACGAGATCGCCGACGCCACCTACGTCCTGTCCTTCGGTGCCGACTTCCTCGGGGCCTGGCGCGGCGACAAGATCACGTCCGACTACGCGAAGGCCCGTAGCCACGCCCACGGTGGCACGGTTGCGCGGTTCGCCCTCGTCTCGCCCTACCGCGACCAGACCGGCGCCAACGCCGACGACTGGTACGCCGCCACGCCCGGCAGCCAGGCACTCGTCGCCCGCGCCGTCGCGAAGCTGGTCGCTCAGAAGTCCGGCTACTCGGGTCCGGCACTCGCCGCGCTCGGCAACGTCGACACCGCCGCTGCTGCGAGCGCTGCCGGCATCGAGGCCGCCCAGATCGAAGAGATCGCGACCCGCTTCGCCGATGGCAAGGGCGTGGCCCTGCCCGGCGGGACCAGTGGTGCCGGCAAGGCCGCTACCGAGCTCGCGGCCGCCACCTACCTGCTGAACATCGTCGGTGGTGCGGCTCCCGAGCTGTTCCGCGCGGACGGGTACGCAGCACCCATCCACGACACGGCCGACCTCGAGGCGCTCGTCGCTTCCATGGGCAAGGGCGAGATCGGCGTCCTGTTCGTCGACGACACCAACCCCGTCTACGCTCTCCCGACGGTCGCCGTGAAGGACGCGATGGCGCAGGTTCCGCTGTCCGTCGCATTCAGCTCCCACCCCGACGAGACCACCGACGCGTGCACCCTCGTCCTCCCGTCCGCCGACGGCTTCGAGGACTGGGCCGACGAAGAGCCCTACGCCGGTCTGCGCATCCTCCGCCAGCCCAGCATGAACCCGCTCGTGGTCAAGTACCGCCCCCACGGCGCCGAAGAGCAGGTCGAGGAGCGCTGGGACGTCCGCTCGATGGGCGAGGTCCTGGTGTCGGTCGGCCGTTCCCAGGGCGTGGTCGAGCAGACCAGCTGGAAGGACTGGCTCCACGCCCGCTGGGCCCGCACCTACGCAGCCACCGTGCTGAACGCCGGCATGGACGACGCCATGGAAGGCGGCGAAGAAGCGCCCGAAGGCGACGAAGCGGCCGAGGCCCCGAAGCCCGAGAAGGACAAGGGCTTCCTCCCGTGGCTGGCCGAGCGCCTGCAGGACGGCTTCGTGCTCCTCGCAGACGACACTCCGCAGAACCCCGTCGTCACGGGCTCGATCGACTGGCAGGATGCCGTTCCCCCCGCCGGGTCGGGCTCCTACAACCTCCACATCGTGCCGCACGCCCACCTGTTCGACGGTCGGTTCGCGAACACGCCATGGGCGCAGGAAGTCCCCGACCCCATGACCGGCCAGGTCTGGGACAGCTGGGTCGAGATCCATCCCGAGACTGCCGCCGCGCTCGGCGTCAGCGACAACAGCAAGGTCACGCTGAAGACCGACGCTGGAGCGGTCGACCTCGGGGTCGAAGTCACCAAGAGCGTTCGCCCCGACACCGTCGCGGTCCAGTTCGGTCAGGGCCACACGGCCAACGGCCGCTACGCGAACGAGGTCGGCGTGAACGTCGCCTCCCTCGTGGCCCTCACGAAAGACCCCCAGGGCGCCATGGCGTGGCAGTCCAGCAAGGTCGCGGTCAGCGCGGCCGGTGGGCAGGCCGACCTCATCAGCACCTTCGGTGGCGACACCGATGAGCATCGCAACTTCGGCGTCACCGTCAACGCGGGTCAGTTCGTCGAGAAGGGCGGAGACGCGCCGTCCGACCACCCCGGTGAGATCACGGGCATCCACGGGCTCGAGCTCGACAAGCGGCTCGTCGAGCGCGGCATCGAGAACCTCTACCCCTTGAGCGACCACCCCACCTACCGGTTCGGGATGACGGTCGACGTCGATGCCTGCACGGGCTGCGGCGCCTGCTCCATCGCCTGCTACGCCGAGAACAACCTCCCGGTCGTCGGCAAGGCCAAGGTGCAGGAAGGCCGCGAGATGTCCTGGATCCGGGTCAACCGGTACTTCGATGGCGACGAAGTCCAGTTCGTCCCGATGATGTGCCAGCACTGTGGTCACGCGCCGTGCGAGTCGGTCTGCCCCGTCCTCGCCACGTACCACAACCTCGATGGCCTCAACGCGATGGTCTACAACCGCTGCGTCGGCACCCGCTACTGCTCCAACGCCTGCCCGTTCTCGGCGCGGAAGTTCAACTACCACACCTACGTGTGGCCGCAGCCGTTCAACATGCAGCTCAACCCCGACGTCGTCACGCGCACGATGGGGGTCATGGAGAAGTGCACGTTCTGCGTCCAGCGGATCCGCTCGATCAAGAGCGCCTACAAGGACCTGGACGACCACGAGACCAACTACACGGCGGTCGTCCCAGAAGAGGCCCTGAAGCAGCTTCCGGCCTGCGCCGAAGCCTGCCCCAGCGATGCCCTCACCTTCGGGAACCTCAACCCCGACGACGGCATCCTGCAGACCAACCGCAAGTCGAACCGGCACTACATGCCCCTCGACGACCTCAACGTCATGTCTGCCGTCAACTACCTCGCCAAGCTCTCGTTCCACGTCCCCGAAGCGGGCGGCCATCACGGTGGCGGCCATGGCGGCGGCGACCACGGCGACAGTCATGGCGAAGACCATGGTGACGACCACGGCGAAGACCACGGCTCGGACGACCATGGTGCAGACCACGGCGACGAACACTGAACCGAACTCGATGGCTGTCCGGGTCCAGGCCCGGATGGCTTCCTCGCTCGCCCGCCCGCGAGCCGCTCCTCACGCACAACGTCGTGAACCTTCAGGAGACACCAGGTGGCAACCGACATCACAACAACCGGCGAACCGAATCGCCCCGACACTTACGGCGGGGCGAACCGGGACATCATCCGGGTCCTGCTCAAGCCGTCCGCTGCGTACTTCGCGCTGCTGGCGCTCTCGGTGCTCACCATGCTCTACGGCGGGTGGTGCTGGTACATGCAGATCCGCTGGGGCATGGGCGTGGCGTACATCACGCATCCCACCATGTGGGGCGTGTACATCGTCACCTTCGTGTTCTGGGTCGGCATCGGTCACGCCGGGACGCTGATCTCGGCCATCCTCTTCCTCGTACGCTCCCGATGGCGAACCGGCGTCTATCGAGCCAGTGAGGCCATGACCGTCTTCGCCGTCATGACCGCGCTCCTCTTCCCGGTGCTCCACCTCGGTCGCGTCTGGCAGAACTACTGGTTCTTCCCGTACCCGAACCAGCGCCAGCTGTGGATGAACTTCAAGTCCCCGCTCATGTGGGACGTCTTCGCCATCTCCACCTACTTCACGGTGTCGGCGATCTTCTTCTACGTCGGACTGGTTCCCGACATCGCCATCTTCCGCGACCACAGCAAGGGCCTGGTCAAGAAGATCTACGGCCTGCTCGCCCTCGGCTGGCGCGGCACCCATCGCCAGTGGCACCACTACATGGCGGCCTACGGCTTCTTCGCAGCTCTCGCAGCCCCGCTCGTCCTCTCCGTCCACAGCGTCGTCTCCTGGGACTTCGCGATGGCCAACACGGCGGGCTGGCACAGCACCATCTTCCCGCCCTACTTCGTCGCGGGCGCCATCCTCTCGGGCTGCGCGATGGTCATCTCGCTCCTGATGCCGATGACCTACGCGTTCAAGTGGGAACGCTACGTCAACATCTGGCACTTCGAGAACCTCGCCAAGATGTGCATGCTCACGAGCGCCATCCTCACCTACTCCTACGCGATGGAGTACTTCGTGGGCTGGTACTCCCAGAACCCCTACGAGCAGGCCATCTTCTTCTGGCGGGCCGACCCCGCCGCCGACTACGGCTGGGCCTTCTACCTGATGGTCTTCTGCAACTGCATCGCGCCGGCCTTCTGGTACGTCCGCAAGCTGCGCACGAACCCCATCGCGCTGTTCGTCATCGCCGCCATCATCAACGTCGGCATGTGGATGGAGCGCTTCAACATCATCGTGAGCTCGCTGGCCCACAACTTCGACCCCGCCACCTGGTGGTACTACTGGCCGAGCTGGGTCGAGTGGGGAATCCTCGCGGGTAGCGCAGGCTGGTTCTTCACCTGGTTCCTGCTCTTCTGTCAGACCCTTCCCGCCGTCGCCATCACCGAGATCAAGGAAATGATCCCGCCGCCCACCAAGGGCAACCTGGAGGCCAAATGAGCGCCCCTGCCGTCGCGCCGCCCACCGGCGTCCGCATCAAGGCGATCTACGAGCACCTCGACTGTCTCCTGACCGGCATCGATCGGCTGAAGCGGGCGGGAATCCAGGGCTGGACCGTCATGGCTCCGCTGCCCCGCCACGAGATCGAGGAGATCATCTACGAGGGTCGGCCGTCCCCCGTGCGCTGGTGGACGCTGACCGGAGCGGTCACCGGGCTCACCACGGGCCTGCTGCTCACCTCGCTCACCGCCACGCAGTGGCCGATGATCCTGCCCGGCGGCAAGCCCGTCGTCGCGTTGGTTCCCTACGCGGTCGTGATGTTCGAGTGCACCATCCTCGGTGGCGCGCTGTTCACCACGCTCGGCGCCATCGTCCACTGCGGCCTGCCGGGGTTCTTCCTCGACAAATCCATCCAGGATCCCCGCGTCACCGACGCCAGCTTCGGCATCGTGTTCACGCGGGCGAGCGAAGCCGACAAGGACCGGATCACCGAGATCCTGTCCAGCGCCGGCGCGGTCGAGGTCACCACCGGCGACGACACGTTCTACGAGGTCCCCAATGCATGACTCCACCAACAGCCGCTTCGGACGCGGCGTGACCATGGCCGGTAAGGCGGCTGGCCTGTTCGGGTTCGTCGCGCTGACCTCCACGGTCGCATTCGGACTGCCGTGGGACATCGACATGGCCGACGCGCAGACCGTCAAGGCCTTCGAGTACGAGATGAACCCCACGCCCGAGGGCATCGTTCCTCAGGACAACCCGCTCACCCCCACCGAGTACACCCAGAACTGGGTCCTCGGTACACCCGAGGGCAACGCGCTGGTCAACCCGGTCGAGAAGACCGAGGCCTCCCTCGCGACGGGCGAGCGCATGTTCGAGATCTACTGCTCGGCGTGCCACGGCAACGGCGTCGTTCTCAACGAGAACGTCTCCCGGAACTACCCCGGCATCGCGATCCTCTGGGGCGACGCACCGGCCGCGCGGGCCAAAGCCATCCCCGATGGTCGCCTCTACCTCACCATCCGCAACGGCTACGGCCTGATGCCGGGCTACGGCAGCGCGATGAACGACACCGAGATGTGGTCCATCGTCCACTGGATCCGGACCCACCCCACGGCGCAGTACACGCCACCGACCCCCGAGCCCTCCGAGGAGAGCCCAGAATGAGCGCTCAACCCGATGTCAACGCTGTCATCGACGCGATGGCCGACCGCAAGGTCCCGGCCGCGGTCAACGGTGTCGGCGGACTCCTCCTGCTGATCGGTCTCGGGGCCTTCGCCTACGGGCTGGCCGTCGCGGGCGCTGCTCCCACCTGGGGTGCCGTGCTGGTCGGCCTGTTCTGGTCCCTCGGTGTGTGTCAGGGCGCCATCATGCTGTCGGTCATCCTGACCGGCACCTGGGGTCGCTGGGGCCGCCCGGTCAAGCGGATCGCCGAGTCCTTCTTCTTCGTGCTGCCCATCCTCTGGGTCGTGTTGCTGGTGTTCGTCTTCGCGGGCGTCGGCATCTACAAGTGGCACCCCACCCCGTTCGCGCCCATCGAGCACATCAGCATCGAGCCGCACAACGTCGAAGCCACCTGGCGCAGCAAGCCGCTCTGGCTCACGCCCATGTTCTTCGCGGCCCGCCAGGTCATCGGCCTCGGCATCCTGCTGGTGCTCGACTTCGTGTACATCCGCGCGTCCATGGGTCCGGACATGCTCCAGGCCAAGCAGCGCCTCGGAGCCAAGGCGCCCGGCTGGTGGGGGTCGTTCATCGGCAGCAACACCGATGTCGCCAAGGCTTCCGAGGCTGGTCAGGGCCTGCAGTCCACGCTGTTCCCGTTCCTGGGTCTGGCCTACGCGCTGGTCTTCACCTTCCTGGCGTTCGACCTGCTCATGAGCCTCGAGCCCTGGTGGTACACCAACATGTTCGGCGGCTGGGTCTTCGTCAGCTGCGTCTGGACCGGCTTCTGCGCGGTGGGCCTCACGGCCATGCTCGCGCGGGACTGGCTGCACCTCGGCGACTGGATCAAGCCCGCTGTCACCCTCGACCTCGGCAAGCTCATGCTCGCGGCCTGCATGTTCTGGGCGTACACGCTCTTCGCCCAGCTCCTGCCCATCTGGTACGCGAACATGCCCGAGGAGACCCAGTTCTTCCTGGTCCGCATCGGCGGAGAGGAGGCCGGACTCACGGCGTGGCGCTGGATGTCCCAGACGGTCGGCGTGCTCTGCTTCGTCGCCCCGTTCACCATCCTGCTCTCCCGCGGCATCAAGAAGATGCGCTGGCCGTTCGCCGCCATCTGCTCGCTCATCCTGTTCGGGATGTTCATGGAGCGCAGCCTGCTGGTCATGCCCCAGGTCTACCCCACGGTCACGGATGCCTTCCCGACCGCCCACTTCCTCGTCCTGCACGTGGGTGTGTGGCTCGGCTTCATCGGCCTCATCGTGCTCGTCGTCGGCAACGTCCTGGCACGCATTCCGCCGCTCGTCACCAGCGATCCCCATCTCGGCGAGCATCCCTGGGACCAGCACGTGCACTCGCTGGACGCGCACCACGCCTGAACAACGCACGTGATTTCGGGCGCTTCCAGCGTCCACCGTGCTCTCGACCCCGTCCCGCCGGCCTCCCGGTGTGACGGGGTCGCTGCGTTCGGGCCGATTTCCCCGAGTTGCCTCTTTACAACCGGCGACATGCGCTTACATCTGGCCCAGTAGCGCAGGGTGAGATGGCAGTATTCCTCGACATCGTTCTTTCGTTTCCGACGGTCGCCTTCTCCCTCCTCCTCTGCCTCGTCACCCTCTACTGGTTGATGGTCGTGCTGGGGGCGATGGACATCGAAGCGCTGGACTTCGGAGACGGTCTGATCGACGGAGCCCTCGACGGTCTCGATGGTGCGCTCGACGGCGCCTTCGACGGTGCGGTGGACGGCGCCTTCGACGGTGCGGTGGACGGCGCGCTCGATGGCGCGATGGACGGTGCAGCCGAGGCCGCGGTCGACGGTGCCGCAGATGGCGCTGGCGATGGGGCTGCGGATGCAGCCGCGGCGTCGGGCGGGTTCTCGATGCTGATGTTCTTCGCGAACATCTTTCGGCTCGGCCGGGTGCCCGTCACCGTCTCGCTCACCTCGTTCGCCATCTGGGGCTGGCTGATGGGCTTCCTGCTCACCTGGGTCTACCAGCAGGCCCCGGGAATCGTCCCCCACACCGTGTTCTCGGTCGTCAGCATGGTCGCGGTCCTCGGGATCGCCGCGGGCCTCACGAACGTCAGCGTCCGCCCCCTCGAGCCCATCTTCAAGACCGAGGGCGCCCGCGAGCGCTCGTCGCTGGTCGGAGAAGTCTGCGAGGTCACCACGGGCCGGGTCGACGACGAGTTCGGCCAGGCCACCGCCCAGATCGGCACCGACGACCTCATCTTCCAGGTCCGGTGCGACGACGCCAACCGACTCCGTCGCGGAGACACCGCGCTCATCGTCTCGTACGACCCCCGCCGCGAGGCCTACGTCATCGAGCCGATGGCCGACGTCCGCACGGCCCAGGGCCACGCCATTCCGGCCGCCGCCCTGTCCAACCCCGCCCTCGTCAACAAGGAGGCCTGACCGTCCATGGAATGGATTCTGCTAGGTGCATTGCTGCTCTTCGTGCTCTTCGTCGGCACGATCGGCATCGTCTTCGTCATCACCCGCTTCTACCGCAAGGTCGACCAGGGCAAGGCGCTCATCATCAACAAGATGCGGGCCGAACCCGATGTGACGTTCACGGGTGGTGTCGTCTACCCGGTTCTGTACCGCGCCGAGACCATGGACATCTCGCTCAAGACCATCGAGGTCGCACGAGACGGGCATGACGGGCTGATCTGCGCCGACAACATCCGCGCCGACATCCAGGTCACGTTCTTCGTCCGCGTCAACAAGACCAAGGAAGACGTCCTGCGGGTCGCCCAGAACATCGGCTGTGCGCGTGCATCCGAGAAGGACACCCTGGTCGAGCTGTTCGCCGCCAAGTTCTCCGAAGCGCTCAAGACCGTCGGGAAGAAGCTCGAGTTCGAGCAGCTCTACACCCAGCGCGACGACTTCAAAGACCAGATCATGGAGGTCATCGGGCGCGACCTCAACGGCTACGTCCTCGACGACTGCGCCATCGACTACCTCGAGCAGACCCCGCTCTCGTCCCTCAACAAGGACAACATCCTCGACGCGCGCGGCATCCGGAAGATCACCGAGATCACCGCCGATCAGAACCTCCGCACGAACGATCTCCGCCAGAACGAGCGCAAGGAGATGACGCGTCAGAACCTCGAGGCCGACGAAGCCATCCTCGAGCTCGAGCGTCGACGGGCCGATGCCGAGGCCAAGCAGCAGCGCGAGATCGAGACGGTCAAGGCCCGCGAGGCCGCCGAGACCGCCAAGGTCCAGGCCGAAGAGCACCAGCGGGCCGAGACCGCCCGCATCAAGTCCAGCGAAGAGATCGAGATCAGCACGCTCAACAAGCAGCGTCAGGTCGAGGTCGCCGACAAGGACCGCGAGCGCGTCGTCGCCATCAAGGCCGAGCAGGTCCAGCGCGACCGCGAGCTCGAGGAGATCGCCCGTCGCCGGGAAGTCGAGCGCCAGGAGATCGACAAGGAGATGGAGCTCGAGGTCAAGCGCAAGGAGATCGCCGAGGTCGTCCGGACCCGCATCGTCGTCGACAAGAACGTCGCCGAAGAAGAGGAGCGCATCAAAGACCTCCGCGCGACCGCAGAAGCCACGCGTAGCAAGGACGTGCAGGTCATCGCGGCTCAGGCCCAGGCCGAGGAGTCGTTGGTCAAGGAGATCAAGGGTGCCGAGGCAGCCGAGAAGGTCGCCGAGTTCAAGGCCCGCGAGAAGCTCGTCACCGCCAACGCCGACCTCGAAGCCGCCGAGCGCACCGCCAAGGCCAAGATCCGGGTCGCCGAAGGTGTGCAGGCCGAAGAAGCCGCATCCGGTCTCGCCAAGGTGAAGGTCAAAGAAGCCAACGCCACCGCCATCGAGAAGGAAGGCATGGCCGAGGCCCGCGTGCAGCTCGAGAAGATGCAGAGTGCCGCAGCCGGCGAGGAGAAGCAGGGCATGGCCCGCATGGCCGTCCGTCAGCGCGAGATCGAGCTCGAGGCCCAGCTCGCCCGCGAGAAGGCCGTCGCCGAAGCCCAGGGCAAGGAAGCCGACGCAGCTGCCATCGCGAAGATGGGCGATGCCGAAGCGAGCGCCATCCGTCAGCGTCGCCTGGCCGAGGCCGAAGGCGACCGTGCCGCCGCCGAAGCGCTGCAGGTCAAGCTGCTCGCCGAAGCGAAGGGCAAGGAAGCCGACGCAGCCGCCACCGAGAAGCTGCTGGCCGCCGAAGCCAAGGGCACCGAGCTCCGCGGTCTGGCCGAGGCCAGGGCCGTCGAAGAGCGGATGCTCGCCGAAGCCCGCGGTCTCGCCGAGAAGCTGGTCGCCATGCAGAAGATGGAAGGTGCCGCACGGGAGCACGAAGAGTTCCGTCTGAAGCTCGAGTACGACGAGAAGGTCCGGATGGCCGCCATCGCGATGCAGGAACGCGTCGCTGCCGAGCAGGCCAAGCTCATGGGGTCGGCGTTCAACAGCGCAGACATCAAGATCATGGGCGGAGACGGCCAGTTCCTCGACAGCTTCGTGCAGGCCGCGAGCATCGGGAACGCCATCGACGGCTTCCTCTCGCACAGCCAGGCTGCATCGGGTCTGCTCACTCCGTTCATCACGGGCGAGAAGACCGTCGGCGACGGCATCAAGGACGTCATCGACGCCGCCACCGGGTCCGCACCCAATCCCCAGGCCATGCCCACCGACCCCGCCGCAGCACTGCAGGCCCTCCTGGCCAACGCCAAGACCGACGCCGAGCGCAGCCGCATCCAGGCCCTGCTCGACAAGGCCCGCGAGCTCGACCAGGCTTGATGCTGCTCTTCGCGCTGGCATGTGCGACCCCCGAGCCTGCGTTCTCCCTGCAGCTCCGCAAACAGCGGAGCTTCTCGGACCTCGCGCTCGCCACCGGGGCTCGCACACCGGTCGTCCTGCATCCCGAGCGTCGCCGGGAGCACAGCCAGGACCCCGTGCGCTTCGACGAGGTCAGCTTCACGGTGTCCGACCCCGACGTCCTGGCCATCGAAGGCACCACCCTGGTGGCTCGAGCCGAAGGAGACGCCGTGCTGACCGCGACCGCGACCATCGATGGCTACCGGTCCACCAATGAGGCCACCATCCGCGTGCGTCCCGTGGCCGAGCGGGTGTGGACCATCGCTGGCGCCCCCGAGCCCGAGCCGGTGTCCAGTGTCGTCGTCCTCCAGGATGCCGAGGTCACCTTCGACGTGCAGCATCGCGACGCCAGCGGTCAGCGCCTCGTTCCCGACGGCCTGGAGGTGCTCTCCGCACCCCACCCCTACGCCGAGGTCGAGCCCGGCACGCCCGAGACCACCCTGCTCCGCTTCTCGTCCGGCCAACCGGGCACCTTCGAGCTGGAACGTGTGGACGGCGAGCCGCTGAAGGTCCGGGTCGTCGACGGGTGGCAGCAGGTGAAGGTGCTCGGCCGCAACGTGCGCCTGGAGACCACCGACGGCGCGCTCCCCTACTTCCGGGCGCCGGGTCCCAAGCTGCTCTCCCTCACCCGCGGGTGTGAAGTCCCACCTCGTGCGACCGGCACCAACCCGTTCCGCATCGATCTCTCCATCGACCGAACCAACGCCCCAGACGACCTCGCTGCCTGCCGGGTTCAGCTTCGCGTCGTCGGTCGACCTATCACGGTCGAGCTCCCCGTCGCCGCTGCCCGCTGAGACTCCCGGCACCCCTGCAGATCTCCCCCCGTTCAGGACCCCATGGCCGATACCGACCGACCCGACTCGAACGAACCCGACGCCCCCACCGACGAGCTGCACAGCGATGCCGTCGAGGGCGGAAACTACGACGTCGTCCGCGACCGACTGGTGGCGCTCGGCACCAAGCTCCGCGCCGCGACCAAGGCCATCGACGAGCGTCGCCGCGAGACCTTCGGCAGCACCGAGCTCGTGGTGCTCGGCAACGAACGCGTCCGCACCGAGAACAACTGCATCCCCGTCGACATCAACGCGGTCGGGGGCCATCTGTTGTTCGGCTACAACGTGTTCCTGGGCCTGAAGAAGACCACCGTCCCCGAGGACGTCTTCTCCTACCAGACCTTCGAGCGGGGCGCGGGGTCCGGCGAGGAGGGTAGCGAAGGCGGCTTCGCGTTCCACACGGTCACCGACGAGAGCCAGCTCGCCTGGTTCACCGACGCCACCTTCCGCCGCGAGTTCGACGAGCTCTACCAGTACTACAAGGACGCCCGGCTCATCCAGCTCCGGAACACCGGAACGAAGCTGCTGGCCGTCTTCCAGACCGGGCAGACCGCGCGCGACGTCAAGGTGTTGCGCTGGAGCGTCGATCCGGGCGGGCGAATCACGTACATCGACAACCGCGGCGAGCGCGACCACGTCTTCCCGCCCCGCCACGACTTCGAGTGGATCGAGACCTCCCGGGCCGACCACGTGCTCGGCCGGCATCCCCACGTGAACATCCTCGACACCGTGTTCGTCGAGACCGTCGGCGGAGACCTCACGGTCAAGGTCGAGGACAACACGTCCGACGGCAAGGGCATCTTCAACGAGCCGGTCGACGACCCCAACCAGTCGCTGGACGACGCCGCCATCCACTACGCCAAGCGCGGCGCCCTCATCCTGATCAAGGTGCGCCCCCGCGGAGAAGCCGAGCGCCACCTGGTCTTCAACGAGAACACCCGGCAGGTCACCCGGGTCGACGCCATCGGGGCCAGCTGCGTGAGCCTCCCCGAAGACCACGGCATCCTCTACCCCGGCGGCTACACGCTCCGAACCGGCGAGACCAAGATCTTCGAGGACCCCCAGGGCAACCTCGAGTTCGACCGCACCATCCCCGCCCCCAATGGCGAAGACATCCTGTACGTCTTCCACCGACGCACCGACGGCCTGTACAAGCTCTACCCCTACAACCTCATCGACAAAGAGGTCCGCACCCCCATCTCGGCCCACGGGTACTGCATCTTCGACGACGGCACGCTCCTGGTGTTCCGCGCCACCAACGAGCCCACCCGCGTCCACCCCGTCCAGATCTGGAAGACCCCCTTCGTCAGCGCCGAGACCCACGAAGCAGCCCCGAACGACGGGTCTCTCGTGGCCCGCATCGGCAATCGCGACCTCGTGCGCGGCATCTCCGACGCCTTCACCCTCTGTCGACTCGTCTCCAACCAGGAACCCACGCGCCAGGTCTACGAGGAGCTCACCCAGGCGTGCAACCGCGCGATCGACGCGTACTACTGGCTCGGCGAGGAGGAGATCGGCCTCAAGCCCCTCATCGAGGACATCCGCCGCACAGCCGAGCGGATCATCGACGAGTTCGTCAAGGTCCAGACCCTCAAGGCCCGGGCCACCGAGGTCCTCGCCACGGCCGAGCACACCCACGACACGCTGCTGGCCGACGTCCGCCCGGACTACTTCAAGACCGTCGACGAGTACCTGCAGGCCATGACCGCGCTGCGGCGGCATCGGGGCGAGCTCATCACGCTCCAGGAGACCCGCTACGTCGACGTAGACCGGCTCAAGGAGCTCGAAGAAGCCACCATCGAGCGCTTCGACGCCGTCAGCCATGCCACCGTCGGGTTCCTGACGGGCGGCGACGCGCTGACGCCCCTCACCACCGAGCTGTCCGAGCTCGACAGCGCCATCGGCGAGATCGAGAAGGTCATCGACCTCGAACCGCTCCAGGAGCGTCTCGACCAGGTCACCGAGGGCGTGAACCTGCTGGGCGAGGTGGTCGCTGGACTCGAAGTCGACGACCCCACCATCAAGACCGGCATCCTCGAGGGGATCTCCGAGGTCGTCGGGGCCACCAACCGGGTCCGCGCCGTGATGGACGGCCGGCGACGCAGCCTTCGCAGCCAGGAGGGCTCGGCCGAGTTCGCCGCGCAGTTCAAGTTGTTCGGCCAGGCCGTCAGCTCGGCTCTCGCGCTGTGCGACACCCCCGAGGCCTGCGACGACGGGTTGTCTCGCATGCTGCTCCAGCTCGAGGAGCTCGAGGCCCGGTTCAGCGACTTCGACCAGTTCCTGCCCCAGCTGTACGAGAAACGCGACGAGGTCTACGAGGCGTTCAGCAGTCGCAAGCAGACCCTGCTCGACGAACGTCAGCGGCGGATCAGCAACATCCAGGCAGCGGCCGACCGGATCATCGGCGGGGTGCAGCGGCGTGCGAAGTCGTTCAAGGTCGAAGCCGAGCTGAACAGCTGGTTCGCAGCCGATCCCATGGTCCTGAAGCTGCGCGGGCTGGCCGAGGATCTCGTCGAGCTCGGCGACACGGTCAAGGCCGACGAGCTCCAGTCCCGCCTGAAGTCCGCCAAGCAGGACGCGCTGCGAGGCCTGCGCGACAAGCTCGATCTGTTCGACGGCGACGACAACCTCATCCGGTTCGGAAAACACCGGTTCAGCGTCAACAGCCAGCCCCTCGAGCTCACCCTGGTTCCCCGGGACGGCGGACTGTCGCTCCACCTGACGGGCACCGACTTCTACGAGCCTGTCTCCGACCCCGAGTTCCTGAAGACCAAGCCCTTCTGGGACCAGACCGTGGTGAGCGAGGACGCCACGACCTACCGCGGAGAAACCCTCGCTGCGTCCGTGCTCTTCGCAGCCGAAGCCGGTGAAGACGGCCTGTCCGTCGCGATGTTGGAGGACGAGATCCTCCAGGAGTCCGCCATCCTCGACCGGATCCGGGCCTGGGCCGGCGAACGGTACGACGAGGGCTACGAGCGCGGCATCCACGATGTCGACGCCGCGCACATCCTCACCAAGCTCATCACCCTCCGGAAGACCGCCGATCTGCTGCGCTTCGGAGCCGAGTCCCGCTGCCTGGCGGGGCTGTACCTCGCCACCACTCCCGACCTCCCTCTCGACCGGTGGATCCCCACTGCCCGGGCGCTCGGGCGCCTTCGCGACACCCTGGGCCACAGCCCCGAGGTCGATCGCTTCGTGGCCGCACGTGCCGTCGATCTGCGGGAGTTCGCCGAGAACACCGCGTTCCTCGACACCGGCGACGCCGCGGAAGAAGCCGCGCAGTACCTCTTCGAGGTCTGGCTGCGGAACCCCGCCGATCTCGTCTTCTCCCACCCCGCCGAAGAGCTCGACGAAGCCATCCGCCGCTGGACCGAAGATCACGGCGGGTTCTCGGCCTTCGAAGAGAGCCTCGATGGCCTGCCCATCGCCGAACGCTTCCGGGTGTTGCGCGCCTACGCCTCCGGAATCGCCCGCTCTACCGAGCTCTCCGACCTGGTCGCCCTCGAGACCGCCACACTGCACGTCCTCCGCGGCCACGGCATCGTGAACAGCCCGGGGATCCACGTCGCGGGTGGAGACAACCAGACCACCGTGGATGGGCTGCTGGGTCGCCACAGCAACATCGTCGACGGGTCGCTCGCCATCCAGCTCGACACCTTCATGCAACGCCTGAAGAACTTCCGCGAGAACGTCCAGCCGGGCTTCCGCGCGTATCGGCAGGCTCGCCAGGACCTGCTCGAGCGCCAGCGCCGCCGGTTGCGGCTGGACGAGTTCGAGCCCCGCGTCATGACCAGCTTCGTGCGCAACAAGCTGATCGACGAGGTCTACCTGCACCTCGTGGGCGACAACTTCGCCAAGCAGCTCGGGGCCGCCGGAGACGCCAAGCGCACCGACCTCATGGGGCTCCTGCTCCTCATCAGTCCGCCCGGCTACGGAAAGACCACGCTGATGGAGTACATCAGCTCCCGCCTCGGGCTGACCTTCGTGAAGGTCAACGGCCCCGCCCTCGGGCACGAGGTCGCCAGCCTCGATCCCGCCGAAGCCCCGAACGCCACGGCCCGCCAGGAGGTCGAGAAGACCAACCTCGCCTTCGAGATGGGCAACAACGTCCTGCTGTACCTCGACGACATCCAGCACTGCAATCCGGAGTTCCTCCAGAAGTTCATCAGCCTCTGCGACGGCCAGCGGCGCATCGAGGGCGTATGGAACGGGCGCACCCGCACCTACGACCTGCGCGGCAAGAAGTTCGCCGTGGTGATGGCCGGCAACCCCTACACCGAGACCGGCGACAAGTTCCAGATCCCGGACATGCTGGCCAACCGCGCCGACACCTACAACCTGGGCGACATCCTCGGCGGTCGGGAAGCCCAGTTCGCGCTGTCGTTCGTCGAGAACAGCCTCACCAGCAATCCCCTGCTCGCCCCCCTCGCCACGCGCGACAAGCAGGACGTCTACAAGATCGTGCGCATGGCCCGGGGGGAAGACGTCGCGACCAGCGATCTGTCCCACGACTACAGCGCGGTCGAGCTCAACGACATCCTGGAGACCCTGCGGCACCTGTTCCGCTGCCAGGACGTCCTGTTGAAGGTGAACGCCGAGTACATCCGGTCGGCCAGCATGGAGGACGCGTACCGCACCGAGCCCCGATTCCAGCTCCAGGGCAGCTACCGGAACATGAACAAGCTCGCCGAGAAGGTCGTTCCGGCCATGAACGCCGAAGAGGTCGAGTCCCTCATCTCGGACCACTACCAGGGCGAGTCCCAGACCCTCACCACGGGCGCCGAGGCCAACCTCCTCAAGCTCGCCGAGCTGCGCGGCATCCTGACCGACGAACAGCGCGAACGGTGGGAGCAGATCCGAGAGGAGTTCGCACGCCTGCAGCTCATGGGGGGCGAAGACGACCCCGCGGCCAAGATCAGCGGCGTGTTGTCCGGGGTGGTCAAGCAGCTCGGCGGGATCGGAAAGCACCTCGAACAGCCCCCGGCATCGGCGCTCCCCGACCACCTCTCCGCGCTGGACACGCGCCTGGGGACCATCCACGAGGCCCTGTCCGCTCCGTCCCAGCTGGATGGGCTCGATGGGGCACTGCACGCTCAGATGGACCGTCTGCTCGGGGCTCTGACCGATCTACGCCCGGAACCCCCGCCTCCACCGGCTCCGATTCCCGAGCCCCCGGATCCGGCCATCGCGCTGGCGCCCCTGCTCGCCGAGCTCCGAGGCCTGCGAGAAGACCTCGCCCGTGGCATCGCCGCTGCCCCGGCTCCCCCCACCACACCTGCTGCTCCAGGTCCGAACGCGCCCGACACTCCGACGCCCGAGGCCCGCGTCCAGGCGGTCCGTCAGCAGATGCTCGCCCAGGCGCAGGAGGGCCTCGAACACGAGGTGCCGGTCGCTGTGCCCGAGACGGGAGACCCGTCGCTGTCGGCGGCGCTCCAGGTCATCGAGTTGCTCACGGTCACCATGAGCGCAGCAGCCAAGCAGCGCCTCGGCGCCGAAGCCCATCAGTCCTTCGTGGAGGAGCTCAAGCGCGCGGTCGCCGATGCCGTGGGCGACCTCGCGTCCGGTCGATGAGCAGCTCACGTTCAATCGGGTGGAGGCGCTGTAAGGCCGGGAACCTCAAAGGGGGGGGAATCAGTTCCCGACCTCCAGCTGTACAGACAGTCACACACGCAGGTCGTGGAAACACTCACACCGTGCTCACATGACGCACACCTGGCGAGAACCGCGGATCAAGGCGTCGAGCGCGTCGCGGTGAACTCCGTCGTCGTCTCCGGGCGTGCGCATCCGAGGCAGGCACCGGGGAGAATGGGCTGGAACTGGTAGGTGAACGTGCCCTCCAGTGTGTTCGCGTCCGTGAACAGCGCCTCGATCGCATACGTGCCGCGGCAGTCCCCGCCGTCGTTGCCCTGGTAGGACACCACTCCGTCCGGGCCGACATCGACGTTGAGGGCGGGCGGCTGGGACGCCGTTGCCGAGCTGATCGTCATCGCGGGCGGCACGATGTACGTGATGCTGAGCTCGATGAACTCCATGTCGAGGATCGGCGAGCCCAGCGCGTTGCACTGCACGTCGATGTCGTCGGGATCGACCACCCAGGTGCCCGAGTAGTCCTCGCCACAATCGTTGTCGACGATGTCGTCGCAGTCGTTGTCGATGTCGTCGAAGCACGTCTCTTCGGCGCCCGGGAAGATCTCGTCGTCCTCGTCGTTGCAGTCGTCGTCGCACACCCCGATGCCGTCGCCGTCCTCGTCGCGGTTGTCGGCGCTCTCCGCGCGGCAGTCGTCGTCGACCCCGTTGCACGGGAGCTCGAGGGCCGCTGGGTTCACCGCGGGGTCGGAGTCGTCGCAGTCCAGCTGGTCGGCCGGCCAGGTCGCCGCGCAGTCCTCGTTGTCGATGTCGAAGAACCCGTCGTTGTCGTTGTCGAACGGGGCATCCACCGTGCCCTCTTCTTCCTGCAGACGGCCGTCGCACCGCGGGGTGGGGTCGTCCTCGGGGTCGGTGTCGTCTCCGCCCGAGTCGCAGGCACACAGCACCTGGGGCAGCACGAGGAGCGGCAACCAGACCAGCATCGAGGGGAATCGCACAGGACCTCCGGACAGTTCATCGGATTGGCCTCTATGCCCGGCGACGCCGCCGATGTCCACTCAGAACCGGCCCGCCACGCGCTCCTTGGCCGGCAGGACCTCCAGACACGTGGTCCACCAGCCGGTGGTGAGCGTCTCGACGAACTCCTCGGGAAGCCCCTCGTCCCGCATCTCCTGGCTCACGCGTTCCCAGTCGTACTCCACCGGCACGAACTCGGTGTGGATGCGACCGTCCCGCCATTCCAGCACGCCGTACCAGACGTTCTTGCGGCCGTCGTTCGCGGGACGCCCGACAGCACCGACGTTCACCACACCCCGTCCGTCGTCCAGGCGACGTTCCCAGTGGATGCCCGTGTGGGTGCACGCGATCAGATCGGACTCGGTCTGGCGGCACATGTGCTCGATGAACCCGGTGGGCGTGGTGCTCTCCCAGAGGAATTCGTTCACCATCCGCGGAGAGCCATGACACAGGTGCACCACCTTGTCGCCCAGCTTCACGCGGCCTTCGGTCGGCATCGAGCGCAGCCAGGTCTTGTGGTCGTCGTGGGTGTTCGCCAGCGTGTAGTCGTAGGAGATCTGCGCGAAGTGGTTGTCGCGGGGGTCGGTGTACCCGCACGCACAGTCCTCTTTGCCGTTGCCCACACTGTCGTCGTAGTTGCCCTGGACCAGCCCGAGATCGGCTTCGCGCAGGACGTCCGCGACGCGGTTCGGATGGGGGCCGAAGCCTCCGGTGTCGCCCAGGAACCAGATCCCGTCGACCCCCCGCTTGCGAGCGTCGGCCAGCACGTGCTCGACCGCGCTCCAGTTGTTGTAGGCCCCGCCGAACAGGGCGATCTTGCGGTGCTCCGCGCTCACGTCGAACACGAGAACCCCTCCACGTAGCAGGTGTAGCAGGCCTTGTGGTCGACCCGATGGGGATCGAGCCCGCCCTCGTCCAGGCTGTCCGAAAGCCGCCAGCCCTTCTCGTTGATCAGGATCGGGCACGGCCAGACCCCGTTCGCGGTCACGGTGCGCGACGTCCCGCACTGGATGCGATGGGGCGTCTCGGGATGCGCGACGTCCTCCGGGGTGAGCATCTCCCAGTCCTGGTAGCCGCGACCCCGGTTCTTCTCGCGTCCGATGCGGAACGGCGGAATCCACTTGATGCGCGGACGCTCCAGCCCGAGGCTCTTCAGCAGGTCGACGAGCACCGCCTGGTCCATCGGGTCGTCGTCCACCAGGCTCACCGCCACCAGTGCGGGAACCCCGTGCTCGGCCAGGCGACGCAAGCCCGCCGTGGCCTTCTCGAACACGCCGCGACCCCGGATCCGGTCGTTCTGCTCGGCCGTGCAGCCATCCAGGCTCACGCGGATCTCCAGACTGTAGGGCGAGGCGTGGAAGCGCTCTCCGATCTCAGCCGCCAGCGCGTCGTCGATCAGCATGCCGTTCGTGAGGATGCCCAGCGGTCCGACCTCGAGCGCGCGGTCGATCAGCTCGAGGATGTCGGGGTGCAGGAACGGCTCGCCCCCCGTGAACCAGATCGCCCGGACCCCTTCTGAACGCGCGGTCGCGAGGGCCTTCGAGCACTGCTCGATCGTCATCATATCGTGGGTGCGCACCTTCGGACCGCAGCTGATGAAGCAGTGCCGACAGGCGATGTTGCACACCGTGCCCGTGACCTGCAGCCACAGGGTGTCGAGCCACTCGAGGGGAAGCCGCATCTCGGCAGCCTCCGGAGTGTCCGGAGCAGTTGACGGCGAAGCGGTCAAGGGGTCCTCCTCGAGCGAGGGTCCACGAGGTGCGCCTACCGTTACCAGCGCATCGTCAGGCTCGGGGTCTAACGCGGGAACCCTCGCCTGCGATACCATTCGGCCATGCCGTTTCCCGTGGACATCGACGTCGAACGACCCAGCCCGGTCGAGCAGCTCCAGGTCGCCTACGCCTGCAACATCGCACGCGAGATCGTGGCGGCAGACGGTATCCTCGACATCGACGAGATGCGGCTGTTGATGATGGTCTTCCCGGACGACCTGATGCGCAACTGCCGGTTCGTCGGCCCCGACACCCGGCTGACCGAGGCCTACCACCGCGCCTACGTCGAAGCCACGCGCGTGCTGCCCCTGGTGCTCGACGCCCAGCAGAAGCTCGAGCTCGTCACCCTCTTCCACCGCACCTGCGTGGTCGACGGCGAGCTGCATCCCAAGGAGCTCGTGGTGCTCCAGCGCGCGTCCAAGGCGCTCGACGTGCCGCCCGCCCGACTCCAGCAGCACCTCGCCGCTCTACACGGCAGCCTCACGAGCCTCCGCTAGCCCCCGAGCTCGATGCCTGTGGCGCGCGCGGTCCGTACCAGCTCGCCCTCGGTGTCCACCAGGCGGTACGTCGACACCGCCTGCTCGATCGGCACCCCGTCCACATGACCGTCCTTCAGGCGCACCATCTCGCCCCATCGGTCCTGCGCGACCAGATCGGCAGCCGCCACGCCGAACCGCGTCGCCAACACCCGGTCGAACGGCACCGGCGAGCCACCGCGCTGGAGGTGTCCGAGCACGCACAGCCGCATCTCGGCATCCAGACGGCCTTCCAGCTGGGCGATCGCGACAGCCCCTGCTCCGCCGCCCTTCTTCAGCCGTCGACGGCGCTCTTCGAGCGACAGGTCCTGGCCCGACACCGGGACCGCCCCTTCCGCGACGACCGCGATGCTGAACAGTCGACCGAGCTCCTGCCGCTTGCGCACCTTGGCCACGATCCGGTCGGGGTCGTAGGGGATCTCGGGGAGCAGGATGATGTCGGCGCCCCCGGCGATCCCCGCCGACAGCGCGATGTGCCCCGCATCCCGGCCCATCACCTCGAGGAACATCAGGCGCTCGTGCGATTCGGCCGTGGTGTGCAGGCGATCGAGGGCTTCCGTCGCGACATCCACCGCCGACTGGAACCCGAACGTGTAGTCCGTGCTCGACAGGTCGTTGTCGATGGTCTTCGGGACCCCGATCACGGGAATCCCCCGCTCCCGCATCAACCGGAGCGAGATCGCCTGAGTCCCGTCGCCCCCGATGCACACGAGCCCGTCGATGCCTTCGTCCTTCACGGCGTCGGCCAGCACCTGGCTCATGTCCTTCTTCGAGCCATCCGGCTGCGGAAACGCGAACGGATCCCCGCGATTGGTGGTGCCGAGACAGGTTCCGCCACGGTGCAGCAGCCCCTGACAGCTCTTCAGCGTCATCGGAATCAGGCGTCTCGGGTCGTCGAACAGGCCGTTGAAGCTGTCCTCGATGCCCACCACTTCCCAACCGTGCTCGCGAACCGCGTACTTGGTGAACGCGCGGATCACCGCGTTCAGGCCGGGCGCATCCCCGCCTCCGGTCAGGATTCCGATCCGCCGTCGTTGCTTGGCCATGCTGCGCTCCGGGGTCCAGGGTCGCTCGCCGAATGCCTACCACGCGCGAGCGTTTCGTTGGAGTGGTACGATGTGGACAGGAGATCGATTGGGGAAGGGCCCGGGAATCCGCCAGCTCGAACGAGGCGTGGCAGCCGTGTGTCTCGGCTTCGCCGCGGTCCTTGCTGGTTCGGTCGTCTCGGGCTGCGCAGGTCGGGTTCCCGTGCGCGTCCCTGCCGCTCCATCGGTCCAGATTCCGGGCACGGCCATCGCCGTGGTCGCCGTCGATCGCGACTGTCGGGACGTCGCCGACGACCTGGCCGATGCGCTCGGCGACATCGAAGGGATGAGCGTCCGCCCCTCGGCGCCCAACCAGATCAAGGTCCACCTGTGTCGAACCAGCTGGGTTCCGCATGCCGAGCGTCAACAGCTCGAAGGCCGGTCTGTCGCCGTCGCCGTGCTCTCCACCCACGAAGGCGTCGTGGCCCGGCTGCTCGGTTCGGCGCGGGGGATCGACGAGCTCGACCGCTCGGCAGACCACCACGACGCGCCCCCCAGCGGGCGTGCCGACCTCCAACCCTCCAAGCGCGTGGTCGCCAACCTCGAGCGCGAGGTCGCCCACGATCTCGCCGAACAGGTCGCACCGGTCTCCCGGGTCGTGCGTCGCCGCGTCTACGACAACCCGAGCGACAACAGCGCACGGCACTTCCACAACCTCGCCGTGCAGGCCGAGCGGGATGGGCGTCTCGACGATGCGCTGTGGTGGGCCCGCCTCGCCTGGGAACGCCGCCCCACCCCTCGTAGCGCGCGTTACGTGTCCGAGCTGACGCGTCGGCTGTCCCGGACCGACCCCGAGACCTCCGACATGCTCACTTTCCGCTCCGCTGATGAGCGCTGATCATCGCTGACGATCGCTGAACCCCCCTCCCGACCGCTCCCCTCGGTCGATCCCCCCTGCCTCCGCACCCTCCATGAACGCCCTCTGCCATCACGACGTCGTCGTCGCGACCCTCGGCTCCGGATCCCGGGGAAACTGCACCTACATCGGCACCGAGACCCGCGGTGTGCTGATCGACTGCGGGCTGTCCACCCGTCAGACCGTCAAGCGGCTCGCCGAGATCGGCTTGTCCGAGGCCCGCATCGACGCCGTGCTCGTCACCCACGAACACGCCGATCACGTCGGGGCCGCCGCAATTCTCGACCGCCACCTGCACAAGACCACCGGGCGCCGGGTGCCGTTCTACATGAGTCGCGGAACCCGGCACGGCCTCAATCCCAAGTGCCTGCCCGAGCGCGTCGAGCTCGTCACCTCCGGTCGGCCCTTCGTCATCGGCTCCGCTGGGGATCGATCGCGCAACGAGCCCGTCCTGGCCGGGTCGAACGGGGCCCTGGTCGTCGAACCCTGGACCGTTCCCCACGACACCGTCGATCCACTGGCCTTCGCCGTCAACGTGGGCGATGTCCGCGCCGGCGTCATCACCGATCTCGGCCGGCCCACCCGGCTCGTCGAGCGCCAGTTCGGCAGCCTCGACATCGCCGTGCTCGAGTTCAACCACGACCTCGAGATGCTCATCGACGGCGCCTACCCCTGGAAGCTCAAGCAGCGGGTGAAGGGCGCGCACGGTCACCTCTCCAACCGCCAGGCCGGCGATGTCGTGCGTCGCGGGTCGGCTGGCCGCCTGAAACACCTGGTCCTGGCCCACCTCTCCGAGGACAACAACAACCCCGATGTCGCGCTGCGTGCGGCAGACCAGGCCCTGTGCGACGTCTCTGCGAGCGGGGTCACCGTGCACGTCGCCTCCCAGCAGATCCCCCTCGGCCCCCTGCGCGTCCGCAGCACGTTCAATCCTCCCCGGGCCCGCTCGACCAGGCACCGAGGATCTCGCTCCGATGTGCAACCCGAAGCCACGACCCCTGCATCGATTCCGAGCCCCGTCGACGACCGACAGCTGTCGCTCTTCGCCTGAACTGCGCCAGGCGGGGCGTGCGCAAGGCGTGAGTCGAAGGCACGGTCTGCATCGTTAGGTCTGGGCGTTGTCGAGCCCGCCTCGCTCGTGCCATCGACGGTCCACCGTGAAACGCATCCGCACATCGCTGTATACCTGGTTGCTGACTGCGTTCAGCGCCGTGCTCGTGCCCCCGCTCCTCGCGGTGGTGCTCGCAATCGTTGCAGTGGGCCAGCTCGCCGAGGACGGAGAACGGGCCGTGCTGGACTCCGTGCAGGCCGTCGACCGCTCCCGCGCGTTCGTCGACGATGCCCTCGCTCTGGAGCGGCACGCCCGCAGGGTCCGCGTGCTGGGAGATGCCGAGTCCCTGGCGCTCTACGAGACGCGACGCCGAGCGTTCCGGGATACCGGCGCCGAGCTGTCAGCCCTCCCGAGAGCGGATCAGGATGCCGTCCGACACGCCCTCGCCATCGAGTCCGAAGCGTACGCGACCCTGAGTCGCGCCGTCGAACACGGCGAGGACGAGGCTCTCGCTGCGAGCGACGCAGACCAGGCAGTCGAGGCCGTCGCCCAGATCACCGCCGTGGCCCGAGAGGAGCTGCAGGTCGCTACCCTGGGGGTGTCCGACGCTGCGGAGTCGTTCGCCGAGCGGTCCCAGGCCGTCCGACAGACCCTGGTGGCCGTCGCCGCGGTCTCGGTTCCGCTGCTCCTCGCCGTCCTCGCGCTCACAGGGGTGGTGCTCATCCGACCGATTCGTCGCCTCGACCGTGCAATCCGCGCGTTGGGCGACGGAGACCTGGACGCGCCGGTCCGAATCCGTGGACCCGCGGACGTCGAGCGGTTGGGCGGACGTCTGGAGTGGCTGCGCCATCGCATGCTCACCACCGAGTCCGACCGGGTGCGACTGTTCCGCCAGGTCAGCCACGACCTCAAGACCCCTCTGGCGTGCATCCGCGAAGCCACGGAGCTCCTCGCAGACGGTGTACCCGACGCCCCGACACCGGGTCAGCAGGAGCTGCTGGGCATCCTCACCAAGAACAGTGCCACCCTTCAGACGCGCATCGAGGGCATCGTCGGTCTGGGTGAGCTCCGGCAGTCGCCCATCGCCCTCGACGTCCAGCAGACCGATCTGTCCCGCCTGGTCGGGGCTGTCGTCACTCAGCACGCGGTCGCAGCCCGGTCCGGACGAGTCGAGATCGAGGCCACTCTGCCAAGCGCCCCGTGCACGGTGGACGCGGCAAAGGTCGAAGCCCTTCTCGACAACCTGGTCAGCAACGCCATCAAGTTCAGCCCACCCGGAGGTCGGGTCGTCATCGAGGTCGCGTCCCGTCCAGCGGATTCCGTGCACGTCATCCGGGTCTTCGACTCCGGTCCGGGCATCGCCCCCCACGAGCAGGATCGGGTGTTCGACGCCTTCTACCGAGCGGCGTCCGCCGACGGCATCCCCGGTTCGGGGATCGGACTGTCGATCGCGCGCGAGCACGCCCGTGCTCACGGCGGTGACGTCTGGCTCGATCCGCAGTGGGCTTCCGGCGCGTGCTTCGTCGTGGAGCTGCCCACCTCCCCCGCTACGCCTCTACATCCCGACCCGTCCACTCTGGAGGTCGCATGAGCTCTCGTCTGCCCCTGGCGCTCGTTCTGATCCCGCTTCTCGCCGTCCCGCTCCTCACCGGATGTCCGAGAACCGCAACCCCGCCGCCCATCGTCACCCCGCAACCGGCCCCCACAGTAGTGGTCCGACCCGAACAGGCCGCACGAACTCCGCTGCAGGGTGTGCTGGGCTCCGCTGGCTGGCTCATCACGCTCCCCCGAGAGCGTCAACAGGAAGAGGTCGAACGACTCGCCCGAGTGGTCGAACGCGACGATCTGCCCACCGACCGCCTCAGGCTGGCCCTGCTGCTGGCGCTGGGCGACGAGGCGATTCGCGATGCCGAGCGGGTTCGGACGCTCCTCCATGGTCAGGGGCTGGACGACGACACGCTCGCGTCCGAGACCCTGATCCGCCTCGTCCTCGAAGTGGTGGAGACCCGAAGCACAAGCGATGCCGAGCGGCTGCGACTGGCGTTGGCTCTCGAGCAGGAACGCGAGCGACGCGAGGAGGTCGAGGCCAAGCTCGATGCGCTGCGCGTGCTCGAGGTCGAGATGCAGGAGCGCGAGGTTCCCGAGGCGGAGACCGGTGGCGGAGGCTCGACCCCGGACCGGACGGAGTCTCCGTGAGCACGTCCGAGGCACCAGCGCGCCCGACGGTCCTGGTCGTCGACGACGAAGAGGACATCCGCCGCCTGCTGAAGCTCCGCCTTCAGTCCGAGGGCTACGCGGTGGAGACCGCAGCGAGCGGCACCGAAGCCCTCGGCCGCCTCGAGAACCACCGTGCACGGGTGGTGATCACCGACCTGCGGATGGACGGGATGGATGGGCTGGCGCTCTTCGATGCCATCCGGCGCCGCTGGCCGGGCCTGCCCGTGATCGTGCTGACCGCTCACGGCACCATCCCGGACGCTGTCGACGCAACCCAGCGGGGGGTTCACGCCTACCTCACGAAGCCCTTCGACCCCAAGACTCTGCTCGCGACCGTCGCCGCGGCTTCCAAGCGGGGTACATTTGCAACGAGTCCCTCCGAGTCGGACCGATCGGCAGACTGGCGCGCGGGGATCCTCACCCGCAGCCCCACGCTGGAGCGCGTGCTCGAGAAGGCCCGACGCATCGCCGACACGACCGCCAACGTGCTCGTTCAGGGCGAGTCGGGCACCGGCAAGGAGCTGCTGGCCCGGGCCATCCACGCAGCCAGTCCCCGGTCGGACGGCCCGTTCGTGGCCGTGAACTGCGCGGCCGTCCCAGAGCACCTGCTGGAGTCCGAGTTGTTCGGCCATCGGCGCGGCGCGTTCACCGGGGCGGTGGCCGACAAGACCGGCCTGTTCGAAGCAGCCTCGGGCGGCACGCTGTTCCTCGACGAGGTCGGCGACATGCCGGCCCCGTTCCAGGCGAAGTTGCTGCGAGCCCTCCAGGAGAAGGAGGTCCGTCCGGTCGGGGCGACGCGCTCGATCCCCATCGATGTCCGGGTGATCTCGGCGACCCACCGCGATCTCGACGAGGAGGTGGACGCCGACCGCTTTCGCCAGGACCTCCAGTACCGCCTGCAGGTCGTCGCACTCACGCTCCCGCCCCTCGCCGAGCGTCCCGAAGACGTCCCGCTGCTGGCGGAGCGATTCCTGATCGAGCATGCGCGTGCGAACCGCCGGTCGTGCCGCGCCTTCGCACCCGACGCGCTGGAACGGCTCGCGAGCGCTCCCTGGCCGGGCAACGTCCGACAGCTGCAGAACGTCGTGGCCCAGTGCGTGGCGCTGTCCACCGGCCCTCTGATCACCGACGACCTCGTCCGCGATGCTCTGCACGAACGGGAAGCCATCTGGCCCACCCTCGATGTCGTGCGCGATGAGGCCGAGCGGTCGTACCTGGTCCGCGTTCTCGGGGTCACCGGCGGCAACGTCACCCAGGCAGCCCGCCTGGCCGGGCGGAATCGAACCGAGTTCTACAAGCTGCTCGGTCGACACGGGCTGGAGCCGAGGGCGTTCCGCGAACCGGTGTCGGGCTGAGGCGACGCCAGGGCTTCGCGCGAAAGAGGCGTCCGATCCTCGCCTCATGGCATCTTCGACCAGATGCCCGTCGTAGCGACCGTGCAGGTGTCGGGCTGAGGCGACACAGAGGCCGCCCGGTCCCGGCCAACCGGTGTCGAGAGGCGCCCGAGTCAAAGAACTTATTCAGTTTATACCGCCACTATATCCAGCGAACCTGACTTGGCACGGCTGCTGCATCGTCCCTGAGCGAGGTGCACGACGCACCGGAATCAACATCGACACTGGAGCCTCCATGTCCCGCCTGTTCATCGCACTCCCCCTCGTCCTGTCCTCCCTGGCCTTCGCCGGCACCCCGGAGTCGGAAGCGTCTGCCAACGGCGCGTCCGATGCCAAGCCCGAGGTGACCGCCCCGGCGGAAGAGGAGGAGGCCGATCTTCCCGACTTCAAGGAGCTCGACACCAACGAGGATGCGCGTCTGTCCACCACCGAGGTGAAGGACGTCGCCGAGCTCGAGAAGAGCTTCGCCACCGTCGACGAAGACGAGGACGGCGCTCTGAGCCGCACCGAGTTCAAGGCCTGGGTCGCGCTCCAGATGGACGAGGACGCGAAGACCCCGGCGAAGCCCGGCGCCGCGCCCGCGAAGTGACCCCCGCGTCTCGCTGACCTACCCCCGGAGGGGTCGGGAATTCGCCCGGCTCCTCCACCCCACCTTCCCCCGTTTCCGGAGATCGCCCATGCCCAGCAGTCGTCCCGCCCTCGTGTCGCTCTGGAACTACCTCGCGCCCGCACGCATCGTCCGGGTCCGACGGCGACGGGTCACGGGTCCCGGAGGCGCGCGCACCGATCTCTGCATCGTCCTCCGCACCACCGGACACGACGGCGGACACTGCATCCCGCTCCGTCTGGTCGACTGCTCCACGTTCCACTACGCCGACTGGCACGGCTCCTGGATCACCACCCCGGAGCTGGTCGGTCTGCGCGCTCCGGACATCCGCCGCGCGCAGTGCAACGCAGACGCCCACGGCGACCTCCTCCGACTCGTCGGCTGCGCCGGGCGGCTCGAGATCCGCCTCCGCACCGTGCGCCTCGAGCTCCCCGAAGTTCCTCCCCTCACCTCCGTGCTCAGGGCGATTCACGATCTCGAAGCCACGGTGCTACAGCAGGCCCTGGCCACCGCATGACATGCTCCCCCTCCAAGGAGGGCTGCCATGGCCGAGCTGCAGATCGAGCGCGAGGACACCGAGACGAAGGCCCGCTACGTCGGGCATCTGGTGGACGTCGAAGAAGACGCCGAGCTCACCCTCTCGAGAGTGAGCGACACCCTGGTGATCGCCGACCACACCTACGTGCCGGACGCCATGCGGGGTCAGGGCGTCGCCAAGCAGCTGGTGAACCGGTTGATCGCCGATGCACGCGCGAACGGCCAGCGCGTCGTGCCGCTCTGCCCGTACGTTCGGGCTCAGGCCGAGAAGCACGGCGCAGAGTGGGCAGACGTCATCCAGCTCTGACTCATCCGCCGGCTGGGATCGTTAGGGGATCGAGGACCCCGGATTTCTGGCCGCGGAGGGTCCGATCCACATCCTGTTCGCCACACTGCTCGCGTTCGGTGCACTGTCCCCGTCCCAGGCAGCCGAACCGCCGCAGACGCTCGCCCCGGGCCAGTACGCGATGGTGCTCGACATCCGCAGCACCACCCGGGCTCCGTTCGTCGGCGATGTGGCCGTGCAGTCGCGCAGCCTGTTCCGGGTCGCCATCGACCAGACCGAGTCCGGACTGCAGCAGCAGCACGCGCTGTGCGACCTGCGGATCACCACCGATGCCAAGGCTGCGACCACCACGATCCCGAGAGCCTTCGTCGACTCGGCGCGCAAGGCGTCGTACCCCGTCGAGCTCGCGCCCGGTGAGGATGGCCTGGTCTACACCGCCGATCCCGGCCCCGACGCGCTCGGCTACGATCGAGCGCGCGGGTCGGACGTCCCGACGGAGTCCGACGACGCCGATGTGCTCGACCACGAGGGAGATGGACATCCGGGCGGAACGGTCGAACTGAAGGTGCCGGTGTTCGGCACGGTCGAGGTGTACGTCGCGCAGTACGCGCACACCCGGTTCTCGGGAACCCTCACCGAAACCGGCGGTGTGGCCGGGCGTGCCGAGGTGCTCGCCCTCGATCTCCGCGTGCTGGACGCCTCGAACGTGCTGTTCGCCCGCTCGCGCCCGGCCTCCCCCGTCGAAGACGCCAGCCGGTTCGAGATCGTTCCCCTCGGAGAGGCCGCGTCATGTGATGCCCTCATCGCGCGCTGGGACGGGTCCGGCCCCGGCACGGATGCCCTGAACGCACTTCGCAACTGACCGTTCAGGACCTCCGTACGTCACCAGACAGGAGTCAACGCCTTCCGCAGGAAATCGTTCTGACACCCTGGTCTTCCGCAGAGCGCAGCGTTGCGTTCAGGCCGCGTGCTTCATTCGTCGCTGGGTGCATCTCGCGAGACCGAGTTGAACTTCTGTTCGCGAGTGTCGAGTGAGATGTGTCCAGCGGCGAATGAAGCCGTGGATGAACGCGAGCTGAAGCACGAAACCCTCCCGAACCGAAGTCCGGGAGGGCCGTGTGTCGGGGTGACTGGATTCGAACCAGCGACCACCAGACCCCCAGTCTGGTGCGCTACCAGGCTGCGCTACACCCCGTCGCCCAGCGGATTTAACTGTCGTCGAGGAAGGTGGCAACGCCGATGCTGCGGTACTGCTCTCGCAGCGCGCCGACCTGCTCCCGCACGGCCTTCACCCGATCGATGGCTTCCTTGATTCGTTCGGTGTCTCCGCCGCCTACGAGCTGACCGGGCACGACACCCTCTTCGAGAGCCTTCCGAGCGCCGGCGATCGTGAAGCCGTCGTCGTGCAGGAGCTTGCGGATCTTCATGAACTCCGCGATGTCCTTGCGGCGGTACATCCGCTGGCCGGTGGACGACCGCTTCGTGTGCATGTCGAACTCGGACTCCCAGTACCGCAGCACATGGGCTTCGACGCCGACCAGTCCTGCGGCCTCGCCGATCCGGAAGAACAGCTTGTCGGGGGCATCCGGGCCGAGGTCGATCGGCTCCTCGTTGCTCGCACTGTCGTCGCTCACGATGCCTCCCTACTCGCCTACGAACTTCGCCGGACTACTGATCGGTGTCCTCGACCACGATCTCGGGTGCGTCGATCGGCTCGAACAGCGTGATCCGCCACGTATCGGTGCGGGACTCGCCCTCGGCACCCAGCGAGGTCAGCGTGAGGTCGAAGAACCCGGGGTCGGCGGCATCCTGACGCAGCTCGTACTCTTCGGTGCCGCGTTCGCCCTCGCTCGTGATCGTCGCGAGCGCGATCCGTTCCTCCCAGTCGTCGAACACCTGAACGACCAGGGTGTGATCGGTGCCCACGGGCGCACGACCCGGGTCGACCGTGGCCGACCCGATGGTGACCTGGCCGGTGTTCGACGTGAGGTCGACCGTGACCGGATCACCGGGTTCGCCCGGCGCCACCTCGATCGAGATGGAGTCGGACGCGTTGTTGAACGGCTGCACGACCAGCTCGTCGTCTCCGTTGCAGGCTCCTGCCAGCAACGCGACCAACGCCAGTCGAGCGCCGCGCATCATGCGAGACCGGCTTTCGCGGTCTCGACCAGCTTCTCGAACACCGCCGGCTCACGAACCGCGAGGTCGGCGAGCATCTTGCGGTTCACCTCGATGTCCTGCTTCTTCAGGCCATGGATGAACTTGCTGTAGCTCAACCCGTGCTGGCGGCTGGCCGCGTTGATGCGCTGGGTCCACAGCCGGCGGAACTGCCGCTTGCGCTGCTTGCGCCCGATGTAGGCGTTCTTGTCGGCGTGCATCCGGGCCTGGATGGCCTGGCGGAGGTTGCGGCGACCGAGGAAGAACCCCTTGACGCGGCGGAACAGCTTCTTCTTGCGGGTACGCCGGTTCAGGGCGCCTTTGACACGTGCCATGTTTCAGTCTCCTCTACGAGAACCGCTTCCCAGCAGGCGCCTCGGCACGAATGGCCAGAGACGCCCACGGTGGCGGCGGGATGATGGGTCGATTGCGCTGTGCGCTCCACGCCCGGATGCCGGACGTGGGGTGTACGACCTACTTGGGAAGCATCTTGCGGATCACGCGGGCATCACATTCCTTCATGATGCCGGTCTTCCGCAGGTTGCGCTTGGTGGTGGTCTGCTTCTGCGCGAGGCAGTGGCGCAGGAACGCGTGCTTGAACTTGATCTTTCCGGACCCGGTACGGCTGAAGCGCTTGGCGGCGCCGCGGTGGGTCTTCATCTTGTTCTTCTTGCCCATGACGAACTCCTCAACCCCCGCGGCTTAACGCCTGGGGCGGACGTGTCCAGTGGCACGTTGCGCCGCCGGCGTCCAGTCGCGAGGCGCGATCAGTCGCGCTTGTGCGGTGCGAGCACCATGAACATCTGCCGGCCATCCATGCGGGGCTGGCTCTCGATGCTGCCGAGGTCTTCGCAGGCTTCGGCCACGCGCAGGCACTGAGCCCGACCGATGTCGCGGTGGGCGTGTTCGCGGCCGCGGAACCGGATGGTGACCTTGACCTTGTTGCCCTCGCCGAGGAAGCGCCGAGCGTGACGGACCTTCACGTCCATGTCGTGATCGTCGGTCTTGGGGCGGAGCTTGACTTCCTTCAGCTGGACCCGGACCTGGTTCTTCCGTGCGGCTGCGGCCTTCTTCTTTCGCTCGTACTTGAGCTGGCCGTAGTCGCCGATCCGACACACCGGTGGACGCGCCTGGGGTGCGACCTCGATGAGGTCGAGCCCACGGTCCTGTGCGAGCTGGATGGCATCCTTGGTCAGGAATTCACCGAGCTTGCGGCCCTCTTCGTCGACCACGAGCACACGTGGTACGCGAATCCGGCGGTTCACACGGATGTCTTCCTTCTCCGGGGCGCTGTGGCGCCGCCGCGGTCCTCGTCTCAATACTTCCTCTCAGAACGGGGGGTCGCTGGTACGCACCAGCATACCAGCGCATCGGCCGCCTGCCGCCGCACTTTCGTACGAACGACACCGACCAGGTTCAGGTGCGTGGGGCAACCCATCGAACGTCGCGTTGGAGCTTCGTTCATCCGAACATCGACACGATGGGCCCCGAGCGAATCATCCAGTGCACGACGGCCTGGATGTTCAGGAAACAACATCCAAACAACGGCTTGGATGTTCAACCACAACATCCAAACAACGGCTTGGATGTTCAAAGACAACATCCAAACAACGGCTTGGATGTTCAAAGACAACATCCAAACAACGGCTTGGATGTTCAAAGGAAGTAGGCGCGGGCGGATTCGAACCGCCGACCCCTGCCGTGTCAGGGCAGTGCTCTCCCGCTGAGCTACGCGCCTGCGAGACCCCCACGGTCTAATGTTCGGGGAATGGGGTGTCAACGGCAGAGGCCCCAATCGACTGCCCGTTCAGGTGGCCGTCAGGAAATTGCCGACGCGGGAGGCGAGCTGTTCCGGCGGAATCGGGCATCCCTCCGAGGCCAGGCTCGTCATCCACACCCCCTCGATCCCGCACGGCGTGAACCGCTCGAAGTCGGCGAGATCGGCCGTACAGTTGAGCGCGAACCCGTGCATCGACACGCCGCGTCGGAAGTGCAGACCCACGCTCGCGATCTTCGCTCCCCTCACCCACACCCCGGGATGGCGGGCATCCGTGGTCGCGACCAGTCCCAGGCTGGCCAGGACCTCGACCAACATCGCCTCGATCCCGTGGACGAAGTCCCGAACCCGGATCCCCCGGCCTCCGACATCGATGATCGGGTACCCCACCAGCTGGCCCGGACCGTGCCACGTGGCCAGTCCTCCCCGCTCGGTCTCGACGACCGGGATCCCCGCAGCGTGTACGGCATCCAGCCCCGTGACCGCGCGCCTCCCGACGGTCACGACCCTGGGGTGCTCCATCATCACGAGGGTCTCGGGCGCCTCCCCTGCGATCACGGCTTCTCGGCGGGCCCGCTGCCAGGTCCAGGCGCGGCGGTAGTCCACCCGGCCGACCCACTGCCAGCCCACGCCCGGCAGGTGCGGGATCACGGATCGACCACGATCACCAGCGTGCCATCGCCCAGCACCCGGGTCTCGGCGAGGGTGCGAACGGCATCGACGCGGGCAGCGGGCACGGTCACGCGGCAGCCCTCGGCCTTGTCGGCGCGCACGAGCAACGGGGAATCACCGGCGCGGTCGGAGGCGGGATCCGCCGCATCGCTCACCCAGATCGACGGCGTGCGCTCTACGGCAGACTCGAGCCACAACCGGCCTTCGTACAACACTTCGCCGTTGGAGGCGACGAGCTCGGGTGCAAAGCACGGATGCACGCCCTCCACACCCCTGGCGTCCACCACCAGCCCGGTGTGATCGCCGTCCGGGCCCGACCGCGACGTGGCGGTGGCCATCGTCACCGGCTTGAGCAGCTCCACCAGGTCCAGCGCCCCGATGACGGTCACCTTGCCGCTGCTGTGGTAGCGGTTCTCGGTCTCGACCCACCGTCCGACGCGGGGCTGCAACGCCGGCCAGAGCTCCGGGGAGTCCTTGAGATCCGCAAACCGATCGCCCGGAGCCAGCGCCACCTGGTCGGCCGCCGGACCGATGCGGGAGTCGACCTCTCTCCGGGCCAGCTCCTCGATCGCCCGGGTGCCTTCGGATCCGCTCCGGGAGCGACTGGCTTCGACGAGCACCTGCATCGTGGTCCAGTCGATCCGCGCACCGCCACCGAGGTCGGTCACGACGGGCGAGAAGGTCCCCGCCTCGGCAATCGGCCCCGTCCACACGGCTCCGAAGAGCACTCCGGCCGCGAACATCATCGCAGGGTCACCACAGGCCGACCGAACAGGGCGTTCACCCGTTCCTCCATCTGTGCGCTCGGCTCGATCGGGTACTCCGGCAGCTTCAGCTCCACCTCGTACTTCTCGTCGGTGACCACGAGCTTCGCCCGACACCCGCCGCGATGGCCGGCCAGGATCTCGCGCAGCGGCTCGAGGCGGCCGTTGTTCAGCTCCTCTTTCTCGAGGCGGAACCACACCTCGCCGGTCGCGCGGGCCCGCACCTCGGACAACGGCTCGCACGAACCGACCCGGATCTGCGGCTCGTCGCGCCGGGTGTCGATCGTGCCCGTGACCAGCACCGGCTCGCCCGCCAGGACGGCGCGCTGGGAGGTGTTCCAGACCTCGGGATTGAACACGCACTCGATCGTGGCCCCGGGTTCTTCGAGTCGCACGAACGCCATGCGGTCGCCGCTGCGGGTCTTGGTGGTCCGCGTCTCGCCCACCAGCCCCAGGATCCGGACCTCGGCGCGATTCTCGGGCACCAGGGTCTTGATCGTGGTGCCGCCCGCGTAGCGGATCACGTCCTTGTCGTGGGCCTGCATCGGATGGCCCGTGAGGTAGAGGCCCAGCACGTCGCGCTCGTAGCCGAGCCTCAGCGACAGCGGCCACTCGATGCGCTCGGGGAACTCGAAGTCCGCGGGCCGGGCACTCGGGGCCATGGCCGAGAACAGGCTGGCCTGCCCCGCCGCTTCGTCCTCCTGTTGGCGGACCGCCAGGGACACCGCGGCCTCGACCCCGTCGTACAGGCTGGCGCGATTCAGGCCGAAGCAGTCCAGGGCCCCCGCCTTCACCAGGTTCTCGAGGACCCGCTTGTTCACGCGCTTGAAGTCCAGCGCCTTGAAGAAGGCGAACGCGCTCTCGAACTGACCGCCCACCGATTCGCGTGCGTCGATGATCGCTTCGATGGCCCCGCTGCCCACGTTCTTGACGGCCCCCATCCCGAACCGGATGACATCGACCACCTCGCCGTCCACCATGGGCCGATCGGCCGGACGCGGGACGGAGAAGTGCTTGAAGCTGTGGTTCACGCAGACGGGCTCGATGACGATTCCGGCCTTCCGGCAGTCGGTGACGTACAGCAGCACCTTGTCGGTGTTCGCCGCTTCGATCGTCATCAGCGCGGCCATGTACTCGGGCCGGTAGTGCGCCTTGAGGTACGCAGTCTGGTAGCTGATCCAGCCGTAGGCTGCGGAGTGCGCCTTGTTGAACCCGTAGGCCGCGAACTTCGCCATCAGGTCGAAGATCTCGGTCGCGGTCTCCTCGGCGATGTCGTTGTCGATGGACCCGGTGACGAACCGCGTCCGCTGCTTGTCCATCTCCTCCTTCTTCTTCTTGCCCATCGCGCGGCGGAGGAGATCGGCTTCACCCAGCGAATAGCCCGCCATCGTCTGGGCGATCTGCATCACCTGTTCCTGGTAGATGATGGTGCCGTAGGTGCTCTTGAGGATGGGTTCGAGCATCGGCAGCGGGTAGCTCACGTCGCGGCGGCCGTGCTTCCGCTCCACGAAGTCCTCGGTCATCCCGGACTGCAGTGGACCCGGCCGATACAGCGCCACCAGCGCGACCATGTCGTCGATCACGGACGGCTTGAGGTCGGTGAGGAGGTTGCGCATCCCCGACGACTCGAGCTGGAAGACCCCGAGCGCGTCGCCGTCCTGCAGCATCGCGTAGGTCTTCTCGTCGTCGACCGGGATGAGCGCCATGTCGAGCTCGACGCCGTGGTTCTCGGCCACGAACTTCACGGCGTCGCGGATCTGATCGAGGGTCTTCAGACCGAGGAAGTCGAACTTGATGAGCCCGATGCTCTCGGCCGACTTCATGTCGTACTGGACGACCGGACCGCCTTCGGGCTCGTCGCGGTACAGCGGCGCGTACTCGACGAGGGGCTTGTCGGCGATGACCACACCGGCCGCGTGCACGCCGGTCTGGCGCATCGTGCCCTCGACGGCGAGCGCGATGTCGAGCACCCGCTGCACCTTCGGATCCCCGTCGCGCATGCGCCGCAGCAGCTCGACCTGCTCGAGTGCGTCTTCGAGCTTGATGCCCAGCACGTCGGGGACCAGCTTCGCGATCCGGTCGGCTTCGCTGAAGTTCAGGTCGAGAACGCGCGCCACGTCGCGAATCGCGGCCTTCGCCTTGAGGGTTCCGTAGGTGATGATCTGGCTGACCAGGGGCGAGCCGTACTTCACGCGGACGTGCTCGATGGCCTCTTCGCGCCGGTCCTGGCAGAAGTCGACGTCGATGTCGGGCATCGACACGCGCTCGGGGTTCAGGAACCGCTCGAAGACGAGCCCGAAGCGGATGGGATCGATGTCGGTGATCCGCATGGACCACGCGACGACGCTCCCCGCCGCCGACCCACGCCCCGGACCGACCGGGATGTCGTTGTCCTTCGACCAGTTGATGAACTCGGCGACGATGAGCAGGTAGGCCGGGAAGCCCATCTGCAGGACGATGTCGAGCTCGTACGCCTGCTGCGTCCAGTACGCGTCGGCGTCGTGGTCGACCCCCGCCTCTTCGAGGGTCTTCAGACGCAGTTTCAGCCCGGTGTCGGCGTACCAGCGGAAGTACCCACCGATGTTCCCGGCACCTTCGGGACGCTTCGGGATCTCGTCCTCGGGATCCGGCATGCCGTAGTCGGCCGGCGGCGGAAACGCGCGGTAGAAGTAGGCCCAGTTGGCATCGGTGTCGGCACCCTCCTCGGCGTCGGGAGGGTCGGTCGCCGGGAAGTGGTAGGTGTCGAAGTCGAAGTGGTACTCGCACCGCTCGGCGATCTCGACCGTGCGCGCCATGGCCTCGGCATCGTCGGGGAACAGCGCCGAGAGCTCGGCCTCGGTCTTCAGCCAGGCCTGGTCGGTGGGGCTGACCACCCGCTGCAGTCCCGACAGGGAGCCGCCCGTGTGGATGGTGTTGAGCACCTCGAGTACCGGCGCGTCTTCCGGCTTCAGGTAGTGCGCGGCGTTGGTGACGACCGTGGGCACGTCGTGCTTCGCGGCCAGCTCCCGGATGCCGATGTTGACCTCGGCCTGCCCCTCGAGCCCGAGATCACACAGCTCGGCGTACAGCTGGTCGGCACCCAGGATGTTCTTCAGCTCGAGCAGCCGTTCCTCGGCGCGCTGCCTGTCCTTGCGCAGGAGCGCCTTGCCGAGCGGCCCCTTCAAGCCGCTGGTGAGGAAGATCAGCCCGTCTGCATGGGCTTTCAGCAGGTCGAGGTCGACTCGGGGCTTGTACTGCAGGCCATCGAAGATCGCCGACGTGATGAGCTTGCACAGGTTGCCGTAGCCCGTGGCGTTCTCGATCAGCGCGATCAGCTGGTAGCCGCCGTTCACACCCTCGGGATCCTTGAAGTCGACCCCCTGGGGCTGGACGAACAGCTCGGCCCCCAGGACCGGCCGGATCCCCGCCTTCTTGCACGCCTTGTAGAAGGCCACAGCCCCGTACATGTTGCCGGAGTCGGTGAGCGCGAGGGCGGGCATCCCCAGCTCGGCGGCTCGAGCGGCCAGCTGATCGACGGTCGCAGTGCCATCGAGGATGGAGAACTGCGAGTGGGTGTGCAGGTGGACGAACGCCATCGCCCGTGTCTAACCAGCCCCGGCCGACCACCCGGCGTCGGGGGGCCGCAGGGGTCAGCCCAGCGCTTCGAGGTCGGCGTAGATCTCGTCCAGGGGCAGATCGATCTCCAGGGATCGGAGAGGGACCGCGCCGGTCTCGATGTCGCGCCGCAACCACCCGTCGTCGTGCCGGGTGTGATGGATGACGTGTCGGGTGTCGGGATCGATCAGGACGTAGTCCTGTAGAGACGGGATCCGTCGGTAGTGACCGAACTTCGCGCCCTGATCGTAGTCGCTGGTCGACGGCGACAGCACCTCGACCAGGACGGTCGGGTTGGTCAGTGCATGGCGATCTGCGTCCGCGTAGGCGTACTGGCCGCAGAGCACGCTGACGTCGGGGTAGAACGAACCGCCCGTCGCCTCCACGTGAATGCGAAGGTCGGACCCGACCGGCCGACACGGGCCGCCGGCGAGACGTCGCCCGAATGCGAGCACGACGTTGGTGCATACGGACGCGTGACGGGGCGAGCCCCCGGACATTGCATACGCCACACCGTTCACCCACTCGTGCTTGACGTCCCACTCGGGCGATTGGCGCACGTATTCCTCGTAGGTCAGGTCTCGACGTCGTTCTTCCATGCGTGTCCCCTATCCCGATCACCTCTCGGCGATCTTCAGCACGCCGTCGTAGTACCCGATCACCACCTGTCCGCCGGGCCCTACCGCGATGCAGGGATCGCCGTTGGTTCCGACCGAGTCGATGGTCTCGCTCGACCACGCCGCACCGTCGAACGACAGGTAGCGGACCTCGCCGGTACTCGCGCTCGAGAACACGACGTGCGGCAGGTCCTGGTCGTCGACCACCACTTCCAGATCGACGAACTGCCCGCCGCCCCCCGAGATGGACGTCGCGCTCCAGACCCCGTCCACACGGGTCGAGAGCCGGATCGTGTTCAGGAACAGCGAGGGGTAGGCGAAGTAGGCGTCGTCGTTGCTGTCCAGCGCGTAGCCTACGTCTCCCAGCGTGTCGGTCACCGTGTCGATGCCGGTCACCAACCAGGTCGTGCCGTCGTAGGTGCCGTGGTTCGCCTGGAAGAACCCCGAGTCCACCAGGCCCACTTCGGGGTTGCCCACGCTGTCGACCGCGATCTCGCCCCACTGGAAGGTCGGCTGTGCCGCGCTGCCGAGCACCTCGGTGACCGTCCAGCCCAGCGTGTCTCGGGTCGAGACCAGCACCAGATCGCCCTGGGAGTGCACGACGTAGGGCTGATCGGAGGCATCGAGTGCAAGATCGACCAGCTCGCCGCCGAAGCTGTTCGCCTCCTCCAGGGTCCAGTCCACTCCCGGCTTCTCGCCGTACCACAGGGCTCCGAAGCGGTGATACGCGACGACCGGGACGTCGGCGGACGTGATGGCGAGGCTGCTCCACTCGCCGGCGAACACCTCGTCGTCGACGAGCTCGGTGGTCCACGTTCCGGTGACGCCGCCGGTGCGCGTGGCGTATCGGAGCTCGGTGGTCGCAGTGTCGGCGCGGTACGAGACGTGCGGCGTGCCCGTGCTGTCCAGCGCGATGCCACACTCCCGGCCCGCATCGCCGTTGGCGTCGACCTCGATGACCGTGAACGTCGACTGACACACGGGTGCGTTCACGCACTGGAAGTCGTCGCAGTCCACGTCGCCGTTGCCGTTGTCGTCGATCGCGTTCGTGCAGTCCTCGGGGTCGCAGACCGGCTCGTCGTCGCACGCGCCGTCCAGGCAGTCCGCGAAGCCGCTGCAGTCGTCGTCGACCAGGTTGTCGCAGATCTCGGCCACATGGGGCCCCACCGCATCGGTGGTGTCGTCGCAGTCCGGCCCGCAGGCCAGGGCTCCATCCCCGTCCTCGTCGACCTCGTCCGGATCCGGCATGCCGTCGCAGTCGTTGTCGATCCCGTCGCAGGCTTCGGCGAGGCCCGGCGCACGCAGGGGGTCGTCGTCGGCACAGTCGAAGCACGCAGCCGACCCGTCGTTGTCGGCGTCTTCGAGCTCGAAGGGTGCGAGCGACCCGTCGCAGTCGTTGTCTTTGAAGTCGCACACCTCGACGTTGCCCGGAAACACAGCCGCGTCGGCGTCGTTGCAGTCTTCGTCCGAGCACACCCCATCGCCGTCGGAGTCCACGCAGGCGTCGGTGTCGGTGTCCTCGCTGGTGTCGATGGGTCCGGGGCCCGTGCAGCCCGAGATGCCCCCGGCGAGCGCGATGCCCGACGAGAGTGCGAGAGCTGCCGTGAACGCGCGCATGCTGTCTCCGAAACCGTGCACCATCGACCCGACGCTCACCCTGCCCGACCCGACGACGAGGCGCAAACCCCGCATGTTCAGAAGACCGTGACGATGAGGCGCCGCTCGTGCTCGGCGTGCCGGTGCTCGAACAGGTAGATCGCCTGCCAGGTGCCCAGCGCCAACCGACCGTTGCGAACGGGCACCAGCAGGGCCGGCTGGGTGAGGGCCGCCCGGATGTGGGCGGGCATGTCGTCGGGTCCCTCGGCGCTGTGTCGATAGGCGGGATCGCCGTCGGGAACGTGCTTCGCGAACCAGTCGTCCAGGTCTTTCAGCACGTCGGGGTCGGCGTTCTCCTGGATGACGAGGCTCGCCGAGGTGTGCTGCAGGAACACGTGGCACAGGCCGCTCGTGACACCGCTCGCGACCACGACGTCGGCGACCTCCTCGGTGATGTCGTGCAGGCCGCGTCGGGCGGGCGGAAGGCGGAGTGTGGCGGTGTTCATCCAGCATCCTCGTCGGGGGTGGAGGGCTCGACCGCGGGGTCGGCCGGGAGCACGCAGTCCGTCCCGTCGGTCAGCACGGGCTCGAGCTTGCGGTCGTGTGCGATCCACTGCGTGATGACGGCCTCGTCGACGTCGTGTTCGCGCAGCACGGTCTTCAGGATCGCCAGGCGACGGCGGAACTGCCCCGCGTTGATCTTCATCGCACGATGCAGCGGCCCGATCGGTCGTCCGGTGTAGCGGCCCTGACCCAACAGGTGCCGCCGAGCCAGCTCCAGCTCGTGCTTCACCACCCGGTCGCGGTCCTTCCCCGCGAAGCGGAATCCGATGATGAAGTCCGCGAACATCCGGTCGACGAAGCGCGGAATCACCTGCTCCAGGGTCTGGGCATCGATGGGGGCGCCCACGGTGGGCCTCCGTCAGTCTTCGGGTTGCATCGCGTGGTTGAAGGTCGACAGATCCGGGAACGGCTCGCCGTCGTCGATGAACCAGCGGTAGGTCTGCCAGGTTCCCATCACGCGCTTGACGTATCCACGCGTCTCGCGGAACGGGATGCGCTCCACGAACTCGTCGGTGGGCACGTTGCCCCACTCGCGATGCCACTGCCCCACCCGGGCCGGCCCCGCGTTGTAGCCGGCGAGCGAGCAGTACGGGCTGTCATCGAGCTGCTTGTGCACCTGCTCCAGATACCGCGCCCCGATCTCCAGGTTGGTCGGCGGGTCGAACAGCTCGGACATCGTGACCTTCTTCCCCAGCCATCCGGCAGTCTGGGTGGCCGTCGCCGGCATCAGCTGAGACAAGCCCCGGGCACCTGCGAAGCTCACGATCCTGCGGTTGAAGTTGCTCTCCTCGCGCACGAGGGCGTGGAACAGCCTCGGCTCGAAGCGGCCGTAAGGCTCGGCAGCGGTCTGGACCTCGTCCCAGTACCGGTCGGGGTAGGCGACCCGGATCACCGCTCGCTCCCCCGCTCCCAGCGAGCCCACCGGGTGATCGCGGATCCAGCCCCGCAGGTCGGCGTGGGCGAACAACCAGTCCCCCCCGAGGATGCGGAGCTCGGTGAGCCAGGCCTTCTCGTCCGGCTGCAGGTCTTCGTCGAACCGGTCCCACTCCGCGCGCGCTTCCTGCGTCAGTCCGAGGCGGGCCAGAGCGGCGCCGGCCTGGATTCCCGGGTGCTCGAAGAAGGTCTGCCGCACCTCCCAGGGCCGCTCGACGGGGGTGCGGGACTCCGGGCGGACCTGCAGTTCTTCGAGGATCTCCGGGGCTTCCTCGGCCAGGCGAGCTGCGGAGAGGATCGCGTAGAAGCTGAACGGCCGCTCCACCAGAATCGCCCGCCACCCTGCAATCGCCTCGTCTCTACCGGCCTCGTTGGGCGTAGAGGGTGCATCGACGTCGGGGTACAGGGCCCAGCGGGCATCCCAGTAGCGACCGGCATCGACGTGCACGGGGTCGACCGCGATCGACAGCGCGCCCAGCCTCCGGGCGATCTCGCGCGCTTCGTCGGTGCGTCCCTCCAGATAGAGCGACCAGGCCAACCGGAACGTGGACTCGGCGGCGGTGTCGCCATCGGGGAACTCGTCCAGCGCGCGGTTCCAGTAGGCCTGGGCCCGATCGAGTGCGTCGTTCTCCTGCATCGCGATGCCGGCATGGGTGTAGCCGTCATCGGCCATGCTGTGCTCGGCGTACAGCTTCGGGATCTGCTCGAAGGTGGCTGCAGACGCCTCGTACTGCCGCTTTCGGAACTGGGCCGTGCCCGTCAGATACAGCGCCTTCGGACCGTACTCGCCGTCCACCCCGTCACAGCGGGTACCCGCGTCCCCGAAGCCCGCGATGGCGTTCGAGAGCTGGTTCTTCTTGTACGCGCTGCGCCCCTTCACGTAGAGGGCCCGACACACGGCCTCGGCGGGCACCGAGTCGGCGATCGGCACGTTGCCGGCGGCCTGGATGGCGTAGCCGTACTGCCGCGCGTACATCCATCGCTCGGCGCGCTTGCTCCAGTCGGTGGGCGTCGGGGCGTACTCGGGCCCCTTGTAGGGCTTCAGCAGGCGGCCGGCCTCCCGGCCCTCGTCGTGCGTCGGGTAGTTCGCCCACAATCGCCGAAGGTAGGGGTAGGCCTCCGGGCTGCCGGGACCGTGGTGGTACGCGAGTGCGAGGAGTGCGAGAGGATTCCCGTCGGCGGGGTCGGGACGGCTGGCGATGCGCTCGAAGACCTCGAAGGCCTCCTTCGTCCGGTTCAGCTCCTTGAGCGTCTCGGCCAGCTGGACCGCCGCCCGCGGGTAGATCGCACTGTCCTCGGGCACCCGATCGAGGGCGGCGAGCGCATCGATGTCCTCCCCCACCGCCAGCTGTGCTTCGCCGCGGACCAGGTCGACGTAGGGCTGGGGCACCGTCAGCACCCCCTCGATCTGCGGCAGGAGCTTGGCGGCCTCGTCCGCCTGGTCGATGCGGATGTGGGCCCAGGCCTTCAGGAACGCGGCTTCGCGCCTGGCGTTGACATCCAGATGGGCGTCACTCGCATCCAGTGCCTTCAACACTCCCTTCCAGTCCCGCTTCACGAGGGCATCCGCCACATCGTCCGTCACCACGGGGCTGACGCGCCGGTAGCTCGGCCCGACCAGCGTGAGTGCGGGGGCTTCGCCATCCATGGCCGCAGGGAGGTCGTCGGCGGGGGTCGCCGAGCCGGACGCCCGTGCGTCGAGGGAAGAGGTACAGGTCAGGACGAGCAGGAGCGCGTGCAGCATGGAACCGAGTGGGGTGGGAGGCGTCGGGGAAGCGCAGGAGCGATTCGTGTGAATCCCTGAACCTGGCGTAGGAGGAGACCGGCGGGTGGCGCTGTCATATCGTGTCATGGTCGGTGTGGGAGCGACAGGCCGGTGCGTCCCGTGCGTATGTATTGACGAGGGAGGTCGTTTGGACCTGAACAAGCAGCAATGGACCGGACTCGCGACGCTCGTGGCCATCGGCGCATTGGCCCTGGGATTCTGGGATGCCGTGTGGTTGTGGCCGCTCAAGATCCTCGTGGTGTTCTTCCACGAGCTGGGGCACGCCATCGCGGCGCTGGTCACGGGCGGAACCGTGGTCGGCATCGAGCTGTCGCCCATGCAGGGCGGGCTCACCAAGACCCAGGGGGGCATCGCGTTCTTCGTGCTGTCCGCCGGCTACCTCGGGTCTCTCGCATTCGGCGTGCTGTGGCTGTTCCTCGGGCGCACCGAGAAGCTCGCGCGCTACGGCGCCTGGGTTCTCGCGATCTTCCTGCTCTTCGCGACGTTGTGGTGGGTCCGTCCGCTGGTCAGCTTCGGATTCGGCTACGCCGTGGTCGCCAGCATCGCGGCCCTGGCCCTCGCCCGCTTCGCACCCCCCGTCGTCAAGCAGTGGTTCCTGCGCATCATCGGCGTGTTCAGCGTCATGTACGCCGTGTGGGACATCCGCGACGACGTCCTGTCGCGCCAGATCGCGTCTTCCGACGCCAGCCAGCTGGCCGAGCTCACCTTCATCCCCGGCCCCGTGTGGGGAATCCTGTGGATCGGCATCGGGCTCGGTGTGCTGTACGCACTTCGGAAGTGGATTCTGTGAGGAGACGCGGCCCGCGTCAGCGGCCTACTCCCCGAACAGCGCCGCGAGGTCGTCCGCGGGCACCCGAACCGGCCCTCCACCCCGGGTGTCCAGGACTGCCCGATAGCCCTGTTCGACCGGACCGATCTCGAACACCGCGGGTTCCCGGCCCGGCTCGAACAGCGTGACAGTGAGCTCGGGCTGCGACGAGGCCGGTGGTGACGGGCGATATTCGAGGGTCGCGAGCTGCAGGGCGGACGGAATGGCCTCGGCGTCCGGAGCCCCCGACCAGGAGTCCCCATCGCGAACCAGGGTGACCTCCCGCGCGCCTTCGAGGGTGATCCGCTCCACGTCGTCGAGCGCCGGAAAGGCATCGGTGACGCCGATGTTGGTGGGCACCGTCGGGATCGCCTTCAACAGCTCGGGGGACATCGGGCCGTCGAGCCCGCCGCGGAAGTACACCATCGGCCCGTAGGGCGTGTCGCGGCCCAGGTACATGGGCTGGATGCCATCGGGGGTCTCGACCTCGATGATCATCTGGGGGTCGGACGGGACGTCTTCGGGAAGGTCGGTGAACAGGTCGACCCGCAGGTTGGTGAACTGCACGATCCACGTGTCGAGCTTGTCGAGGTCGGCCCGACTGAAGCCCGTCAGATACCAGCCGTGCTCGTTCTTCGTCGCTTCGAGCAGCCCTGCACCCGACCGCACCATGATGCGCGTCACCTCGCTCGGGTCGTAGTCGAAGATGCGGTGGTCGCGGTACTCGGAGGCCCGCTTCATCAGGGGCTCGGCCGGCAGCCCGAACACCGCAGCCACCGACCGGTCCTTCGCGAACACGTAGGTCCGCTGGTCGCTCGGAGTGGCGTCGCCGACTTCGAGCACCCGCTCGCTACCGTCGGCCATCCCCACGGTCAGAACAGCGCGGGGTGGCGCGAGCCCGAAGCGCTCCGCAGGCCCTTCGACCGGGATTCCGCGCCTGGACTCCCGCACGGCATCCAGGATGTCGACGATGTGACCGGGCTCTGCGGGCGCTTCGAACGGTGCGTCGACGAACCACATCCCTTCGCGCTTGGACAGCTCGATCGGGCCCGTGCGGTCGTCTGCGTTGCGCACGATGCGGATCGACCGGGCTTCGGACAGCTCCAGATCGTCGACGACCTCGGACGTCTCTTCGGGGTCGTACTGCACTTCGGGAGGCTCGCTGAACCAGAGCACTCCCGTGAGCAGTACGAGGACCGCCGTGAGCGCGACGATCCAGCGCAGCTGGCGACCCTCCACGCGTCAGGCCTCGGCCGCAGTGGCCTCGTGCTTGCCGATGACGACCTGGGCGGCTTGCAGCACCTTGCCGTTCACCGAGTACCCGCCCTGGTGGACCATCAGGACCTTGCCGTCCTTCTCGGGTTCTTCGACCGGCATCACCGCGAGCGCTTCGTGGAACTTCGGGTCGAAGGTGGCGCCCTCGCCGGGGACCTCCTCGAGGCCCAGCTTGCGCAGCGCGTCCATGAACTGCTTCTCGACGAGCTTCAGCCCGCCCACCAGCGCCTCGACGTCCTCGCCGGGCGAAGCGATGGAGCGCTTGAGGTTCTGGACGGGGTCGAGCAGGGCCTTGACCGCATCGAACGCCTGGCGCTCGACCTTCACCTTGCCCTGGGCCTCCATCCGGTTTCGGAACGCGGCCATCTCGGCCTGCAGGTCGGTGTAGGCCTTGCTGACGGTGCGCAGCCGCGCGTGGACGCCGTCGAGCTTCTCGCGCAGCGCATCGGCTTCGGTCGGACCGGGACCGACAGAAGCGGGCTCGATGACCTCGACCTCTTCGGCCTGGATGACCTCGGGCTCCACGCCGTCTGCGCCGTCCAGCACTTCGGGTTCCTCGACCTCCGCGCCCGGAGGGGTCTTTGCGGCGTCGCCATCGGATCCTCCCGTCTCGGAAGGGGTTTCCGGCGTGGCGCCGTCTTCTGCGCCGGGGTTCTCGGCGTTCTGCTCTTCTCGGGTGTCGTCGGGCTCGCCCATGGCATGCCTCCAGGCTCCGATGGGTAACCCCGACGATGCGGGGGTCAACCGCCTGGCCTGCTGGCCGGACTTCGCCGGCCTGGTACCGTCACCCTCTCGTCCCTCGGGGGATCTCGCGGCCCCAGACGGCCCGTCCACTTGGTCTCAGGCTGGTCGGATATGCCCGATATACCTCCAGCCTGGCCCGGCGTGGACGAACCATCTGGAACCACGATATCCCCCGAAGGACTTCGGGGTGTCGGTACTAGGACACGAGCTCGGACGCAGGCGGCGGCTTCTTGGTGAGCCGGCGCAGCCCCCGCCGGACCTCTTCGGTGCGCTGGCGGGCGAGCACGGCATCGACCTGCCGCTGGAACGCGAACCAGCCCAGAGCGAGCGCGACGCCCCCTGCGAGTGCCGGAAACAGCCCCAGCCAGGTGAACGGCAACGCGAGAACCCCGAGGACCCCCAGCGTCGCCCCCAACACCAGGATGGTGCGCCGCCACCTGAGCCAGGCCTCGAGGCGGTCGAGCGATGCGTTGGCGCGTCGATCGTCGGGCTTGTGCTGCCCCCGGGAGACCAGCACCGACAGCGCTTCGCTGTGGGCACGCCTGCGCAACAGCGCCACCACCAGGGAGGTGCGGGCGGCCACCAGGCCCGGTGCGAACTCGATCGCGCGCCGCAGGGACCGCTCCCCTTCTTCGCGGCGTCCCTGCCGCAGTCGCGCGGCACCGAGGTAGTAGTGCAGCGTTCCGTCGTCTTCGAAGTACCGGCTGCCGACGAGTGCCAGCTCCTCGGCTCCGCTGTGGTCGCCCAGGTAGACCGACAGCATGGCGCCTGCGACGTATGCACGCCGATGCCAGGGCTGTTCCTGAACCATCGCACGACAGCGTCGCAGCGCGACTTCGTGGTTCCCGCGCCGGATGAGCTCGAGCACCTCGTCCCACGGGGTCGGCGTCAGATCGACACTGGCGGGAGCGGCCTCTTCGTCCTTGGACGCCACGAGCGCGGTGAACTCCCCGCCCCGACCGGTCAGCACGAACCCGCAGTCGACCGTGTGGTGGAAGGCCAGCAGCCGTTCTCCATCCCCTTCACAGCGCCCCATCCGCTCCAGCGACTTCAGGCTGCCGAAGAACGACTCCCGGATGGAGTCGGCCTGTTCGCCCATGAACCGGTGGACGTACAGCAGCATCCCGGACGACGCGCCTTCGGGGGTGATGAACCAGGTGCTGACGCCGTCGACCTCCTCGCGGAGCTGCTCGAAGCGGATCTCGGGTCGGCCGTCACAGTGCAGGACCCGGCAGATGAACGCCGCGAGCTCTCCGGCCAGCTCTCCGAACACCTGCTCGGCATCGGGCTGACCTTCGGGCGTCCCCCAGCCGAACTTGTGGAAATAGCTCCGCCGGAGCTGGTCGATACGGGACCGGCAGTGATGGACCTCGGCCCGGATGAGCTCCATGTCGCGGTAACGGATGGGCGCGAAGGTGATCCGGCGTTGGTAGAGCCGGATGGAATCCTCGAAGGTGTACCTGCGGACAACGCCGTCGCGACCGACGATCTCGACGGGGAACTCCACCAGCTCGGAATAATCCTTCCGATTGTAGCGCTGGAGCTTCCAGTTCTTGTCCATCTGGCGGCGTGCCCTCTCTAGAACAGCTTCCCAATCCCCGCTACAGCGTAGCAGATCGAACGGCCGGTTTGGATCCGTGGCGACCGTGTACACGTTTGCAGTACGCGTCTGCGCACCACCCCCATGCGTCTTCCGTACGTCCTCGGTACGTCCCCGTGCCGATGTCGGTCCGGATGTTTGAAATAGCCCGTCACTTCACCGCGTACGGGATGACGAAAGCGCGACTCCACTCATTCAGGAGACTCCTCTGCTGGCCCTCCGACTACACCAAGGCGACGATCTGGAACCCGCACGCATCGCCGCGGCACGGGACGGTGACGCGAGTGCGCGTGCCTGGCTCGTCGACCGCTGGACCGCCCCGACGTACCGCTTCTGTCGTCGCATGCTCAAGAACGACGAGGATGCACGGGACGCGGCCCAGGACACCCTCGTCAAGGTCCTGCGGAACCTCCACCAGTACGACCCCAACCGCAAGTTCAGCACCTGGGTGTTCGGAATCGCGCGCAACACCTGCATCGACGAACATCGTCGCCGCAAGCGTCGGGTCTGGGACGAGCCCCGCGACGTGGTGGACGACTCTCCCACTCCGCTGCAGATGGCCTGGCAGAGCGAGCGCGCCGAGCGCCTGGGCCAGGCCCTCGAGCAGCTCCCGCCCATGTACCGCGAGGTGCTGGTGCTGTACCATTTCGAGCATCTGAAGTACTGCGAGATCGCAGAGTCCCTCGACTTGCCGATGGGAACCGTGATGAACCGGATCTTCCGTGCGCGTCGCAAGCTGCGCGCGATCTACGAAGACGCCGGAGGCGAACGATGAGTCAGCACGTACCAGACGATCTGCTGTCGGCCTTCGTCGAGGGCGAGATGGGCGAGCAGCTCGCGATCCACATCGCAGAGCACCTCGATTCATGCCCCGCCTGCGCCACCCGTGCCGTCGGGATGGAACCCCTGGCCGCGGCGTTCGCGTCGATGCCCGACCCCGATGTCCCACCCGACCTCGCAGCGAGCGTCCTGGCCATCGCATCCGAACCCGAGCCTGCGCGCGCTCCCCGGACCGAGGTCGCCATCGGCCTCGGGATGCTGGTGGCCGCGTTCCTGTTGTTCGTGGTCCTGGGCGATCCGGTGGGCTCGTTCAATCAGTCCGCACTGTGGATGCGCGCCCTGTCGTCCGCTGGAGACGCCCTGCGGCTCGGGCTTCCGGCACCGATCATCCTGCTTCCAGCCACCGTCGTCCTGGGCGGAGCGAGTGCTGTGTTGTTCGCGCGGGTCGCCTGGCCAGACGCGTTGGCTGCGGCACAGCTTCGGCTGGCCGGTCGCTCCACCTCGAGTGGATGGCCGTGATGGTGAGCCTGCTGGCCACGATGGCGCTGCAACCCGCGATTGCCCGCCCGGAGCCCGTGGTGTTCGACGGGGTCCCCGCCGAGCGGGTCGCCACCGAACCCGCCGAAGCCACGGATCCCGTTCAGTCCGGCCAGACCGGCCAGACCGGCCAGACCGGCCAGACCGAAGAGGAGCTCGGGGAGCTGCTTCGCGAAGTCCGGCTGCTGCGCCAGTCCATGGCCGAGGAACGCGAGCGACTCGAAGCCGAGAACGCCCGTCTGGCAGCCGAGAACGCAGCCCTTCGAGGCAAGACCCCCGCTGTGCCGGCTCCCATGGCTCCCTCCCCCGCCGAACCCCAGGAGAACCGGGTCGGTTTCGGGGACGCCGTGCACGTCGCAGCTGGCGAGACCACCGACGATGTCGTCGCCTTCGGGGAGACCGTGGTGATCGAAGGGGTCGTGCGCGGCGATGCCACGTCCTTCGGCGGCGACGTGCGCGTCACGTCCACCGGTGTGGTCCGTGGCGATGCCCTGGCCTTCGGTGGCGAAGTCGTCGTCGAGCCCGGCGGGGAGGTCCACGGGGATCGAATGGCACTCGAAGATCCCACGGTCACCGCCACCACCGCCGCTTCCGCCGATTCCGAGCGGGGCGGGTCGGTCCTCTCGTGGTTGTGGCACCGGCTCATCCTGCTGCTCTCCTTCGCGGGTGCCGGAATCCTGGTGATCGGGTTGTTCCCGGCACGCGTCGAGCGCATCGCGAGCGGCCTCGAACAACGTCCCTTCTGGTCGGCGTTGCTCGGCACCACCGCCACCGTGCTGATCTCGGTCTTCTCGGGCCTGTTCGTCCTGCTGACCCTGGGGATCGGCACTCCTGTGAGCGCCCTGTTGATGGCGGGGCTCGGCGCAGCGTGGTTGTTTGGCTTCGTCGGGCTGTGCCAGGCCGTGGGCGACCGACTGCCGTTCGCCGACAAGCCCCAGGGCCGATGGCTGACGTTCCTGATCGGAACGGTCCTGCTGACGTTCCTGGGCAGCTTGCCCTGGGTGGGATGGCTGGTGGTGTTCACCGCTTCGATGGTGGGCATCGGTGCCGCCATCACATCCCGCTTCGGCTCCTAGCTCGCGTACTTCTGCGGTCCTATCCGCCGCTGGACACATCCCACTCGGCACTCACGAACAGGAGTTCTGTTCGGCCTCGCGGGATGCGCCCAGCGACGGATATGACACGCAGAAGCACGCATCGCACGCTCTGCGGTAGACGCGGATGTCCGCACGATTTCCTGCGGAAGGCTGTTCGGGCCATTCCCACGCGCAGCGCAATCTGTTCGGCCTCGCGGGATGCGCCCAGCGACGGATATGACACGCAGAAGCACGCATCGCACGCTCTGCGGCAGATGAGCCCCGCAACCCAGGACGACGCTCGAACACGGCGGCTGAGATGGCCTGGTCGAGGCATCCGCGCTCAGCGGATCGTGCGCCCCGAGCCGTTCTCATCCTCCTGGGACGCCCGAAGGGCGGGTCGGGCTCTGCGTGACCTCTTTCGTGTCGAGTCCACGACGCCGTGGGCACCGTCGGACTCTTGCTGATCGCTGATCGCTACGGCAGCGATTCCTTGATGAACTGACGCAGTGCCTCGAGGTCTTCGAGGGCGGTGTCGTCGAGCTTCGAGCCCACCGATGCGAACGAGCGGGCTTCGGAGAGCAGCTTCGTCGCGTCGTCGGTACGACCGGCATCCTGGAAGCCCGCCGCCTGGCAGAGCAGCAGCAGGGCGCGGATCTGCTCGGTGTCCGGCGACACGATGCGGAGCGCCCGGTCGGCTTGTCCCGCGGCTTCGCGGTAGTTGTCCTTGCGCATCTCGAGCTCGGCCAGGCGCAGGATGGCGAACGGCTGGTCGCTCTTGAAGTCCAGGCTGCGCTGGTAGTGCTGGGCAGCCTTGTCGGGACGGCTCATGTGGTCGTCGAGGATGCGTCCCTTCGTCATGTACGCATCGATCACGTCTTCGGCGACGGTCGCGTGGTAGATGATGTTGTTGTAGATGTTCAGCAGGTTCGACCAGTCTTCCCGGTCTTCCAGCAGCAACGCCATCCCCTTCAGCGCATCCACGTGATTGGGGTAGATCTCCAGCGCCTTGTTGAACCGCTTCTGTGCCTTCTCCGCGTTCCCGAGGGCACGCTCGACCTTCCCGAGCTGGGTGTACGTTCCCGCGACCTTGTGCCGCTCGCCCTGGCCACCCGAGAGCTGGAGCAGCTGGCGATAGACCCGCTCGGCCTTCTTCCACTCCTCGGCCTCGCAGTACAGCGGACCCGCGGCTTCGAGCGACGCGAGGTGGGTGGGGTTGAGCTCGAGAGCGCGGGCATACCGACCCAGCGCTTCGTCGCTGTCCCCCGCCAGTCGCAGCATCTCGGCGAAGTAGAAGTAGAACTGCGCGAGCTCCATCCGGGTGTCGAAGTCCTCGAGGTCCTGCCCCTTCTCGACGACCGGCTCGAGGCGTTCACAGACCGGAAGCGCTTCGTCGAACCGCCCGGCCTCGAACAGGTGGCTGGCCATGAAGCGCAGCGCGTTCTCGTGATCGTCGCGGATCTCGAGGATGCGCTTGTAGTACGTGCTGGCGGCCTCGCGGTCGTGATGGGTCTCGAGCTGGAGCCTGGCCGCACGCTCGAGGGCAGCGACGCGGTCGTCGAGGGTCTCGCCGACCCGTCCCTGCACGTCCAGAGCGCGCTCGACGCCCTTCCAGTCGGACCGCTTGGCGTAGAGCTGCTCGAGACGCCGGGCCGCCAGGAGGTCGGGGGGAGCCTCTGCGATCGCCTGTTCGAAGTACCGAACGGCATCGTCCCGCTTCAGCTCGTCGATGCAGACGACCCCGATGCGCCGCAGGAGTGCGGTGCGCTCCGCGCCCGAAGACAGGGCCGAGAGCACGTTCCCGCTCTCGATGAACACCCCCCACTCCTTCTCGGCTTCGGCGACCGCCAGCAGATGCTGTAGAGCCTCGAGGTCCTGAGGTGCGATCTCGAGCACGTTCCGCCAGGCATCGATGGCCACCTGACCCTGACCGAGCTTGTCTTCCGTGACCCGCGCGATCTCCCGACGCACCTCGAGCTCGCGATCGCCGTCGACCAGATCGGCTTCGCGCTGGAGAACCTGCACCAACCCCGGCCAGTCCTCGTCTTCGGAGGCCATGCTCTTCAGGCCCGCGAGCGCATCGGGGTCGGACGGCACGTAGTCGAGAGCGTCCAGATACGCCTGGCGCGCAGCACCCCGATCGCCGACGGCCACGTGCGCTTCGGCGATGCGACGCTTGTAGCGCGCCGACTCGTCTGCGGTCTCCGCACCTTCGGCGAGCTCGCCCAGCAGACCGATGGCCTGGTCGGTGTTGCCACGCGCACCGGCGATTCTCGCGAGCGCCTCGGTGACCTCGCGGTCCTCGGGCGCGTCCTGGTGCAGCTTTTCGTAGTGCTCCAGCGCTTCGTCGGTGTCCGACAGCTTCTCGGCGAGCATCCACCGGCGCTTGGACTCGATGAGGCGCTGCTGCGTCTCGTCCCTGGAGACCTCGTTTCGCCGCACCAGGGTCGCGTAGGCGTCCTGCCATCGCTCCTCCTGCTGCTGGAGATGCTCGAGGTAGAGAAGTGCGGGCAGCACGGGTTCGGACTGCGCAGCGGCGTCCAGGTGCTCGATCGCAGCGTCGCCGAGCCCACAATGCGAGAGCGCAGCCGCAACGCCGAGGTCGTCCAACACCACCCCATCGGTACCGCGCAGTGCCAGGATTCCCTCGCCGTCGCCCAGCGAGACCATGCACCGGAAGACCCCGTCTGCAGCCGCGGCCGACGACGGACACGCGGAGAGGGCCCGCTGATACTGGACCAGCGCGGCGTCGGTCTGCTCCAGGTCCTCGTACAGCTGGGCGGACCACAGAGCGTTCGCGAGCGCCATCGGCGTGGAGTCGGCCAGCTGCGCCAGGTGCGCCCGGCCCGCCGCCATCAACGCCCGATCCTCGGTCAGCCCGCCGATCCGTGTCGCGACGAGCGCGACAGCGATGCCAAGGCCCACGTCTCCTTCGGCTGCTCCTTCGTCGAAGCTGTCGATGCGGTCGAGCATCGAGCGGATGGCGGTGACGGCTTCTTCGCGGTCCCGCCGGCGGCGAGCGAGCAGAGAGGCCCGCTCCAGCGTCGCCCAGGGTTCGTCGACCGCCGACAACAGATCGCAGGCCTGCGGAATCGCCCCAGCTCGTCGGGCGATCCGCGCCGCGGGATGCAGTGGCCTACCCTCAACGCGCATCGTGCCGAGGTCCGCGAGAATCGCGGCCGAATCTTCGGCCCGCCCCTGTTCCAGGAGGATGGACGCGAGTCGCACAGCCACCTTCGCGCCTTCCGGCGTAGGCGTGCCGACGAGCGCGCTCCGATAGATGTCGGTCAGCGCATCGACGTCGTTCGACGCCAGATTCACGACCTCCCACGCCCCGCGTGCCCCCGGATGATCGGGCGTGCTGCCGAGCAGGGTTCGCAGGTCTGCACGCGCAGTCTCGCTGGACAGCCCGGACATCACCGCAGAGGCGAACAGGCACCAGTCCCGCTCTGCCGGATTTCCGACGCGATGGGCCTCGCCCTGGTACCACGAGCAGACCCGGACCGTGTCGCCCGACGCGACCGAGAGGTCGAGCTCCAGCCGCCGTGCCGGCTCGAAGTCCGCATCGATCTCCAGGCACGCGCGCAGGCACCCCGAGGCCTCGTCGACCCGGTCGGTCCTCAGCCCCAGCACCCGTCCTGCCCGGTAGAGCAGGAGTTTTTCGAGGTCGCGGTCCGCTGTGGTCTCGGCGGCCGCGCGCAGCAACTCGCCCATGCTGTCCCAGTCGGACTCCCCTTCGAGCAGCGGCAGGATCGCTTCGAGGGACGCCAGATGATCGGGCACCACATCCAGCGCGGCGCGGTGGAGGCGGATCGACGCCTGGGGGTCGTCGACCGACACCGGACCGGCCATGGCAGCACTGGACAGGAAGTGCGCCTTGAGGTCGGCACTGCGCGCGAGACCGGCCCGGCGCTCCAGCACCGACTGCAGTTCTCCCCAGCCCCCCGTTCGCCTCAGACAGCGCGACAACCCGGCCAGGCCACTCTCGCTCTCCGGGTCGGCATCCACGACCGCCCGGTACCAGCGCACCGCCGCATCGTGATCGCCGCCGTCTTCCGCGGTCTCGGCGAGACGGAACAGCAGGGACTTGCGTGCGTCGACGTCCTGGGCCTTCTCGAGACGGGCCTCGAGCCACGCCATCAGCCCTTCGGTGTCGTTGGACCGCACCAGGACGCGCCGAACGGCATCGATGGCCGGTGTGGCGCTGGGATCGAGCTCGACCGCCTTCTGGTAGGCCTCGAGTGCCGTCGACCAGTCCTTCAGGTGCCGCTCGCGGATCCATCCGAGGCGGTACCAGAGGAACGGCCGACCCGCCTCGGAGCCCCCTTCGATCTCCTCGAGGAGCGAGGCTGCGAGGGGTTCGAACGCCCCCACACCGAACAGGCGCGCCTGCCGTTCCCGGAATGCGAAGGACCACCCGGCCGCTGCGGCAGCTGCGTACGCCGCCTCTCCGGCTTCGGTCTCTCCGGCCTGCAGGTGGTGCCGACCCGAGAGCATCCGCCACCAGCCTTCACCGGGCGTGCCTTCGCGCGCTTCGGCCTGACTGGCGTACAACGCCGCGAGTGCGCTGTGGTCGCCACGCTTGGTCAGCATCTCCTCGAGCGCGAGGAACGTCGGAGCGTGGTCGGGATAGGCTTCGAGCGATGCCCGATACGCCTCGAGAGCGTCGTCGGGGCTGGCGGCATCGAGCAACCGTCCGCGCTCGTACAGCGCTTCTGCCGCGACTGCCCCTCGGGAGGCGGCCGCGAGTCGACCCAGCACTTCGGCGCGTTCGGGCTGCACGTCGGAGAGATGGTCGCGCAGCATCACCAGGGACGCGTAGTCCTCGGCGTTGGCCTCCAGCGAGTCCCACAGCCGACCGACACCGGCCCCGGGGTTCTGAAGCTTGCGCAGGTGGATGTTCGCGGCTTCGCGCAGCGATTCTCCAGCCGGGATCCCATCGAGCAGCCCAGCGCGTTCCTGCAGGAGCTCGGCGGTGTCGTTCCATCGACCCAGCTCGACGGACACGTCTGCGAGCTCGCCCAGAAGCGACGGATTGCGGCTGCCCGCGTTCAGGGCGTCCCGGTAGAGCGACTCGGCCCCGTACAGATCCGCCAGCTTGTGGTGGTACACCCAGCCCGCACGGAACAGCAGCTCGCTCCGGTGATCGGCAGACGCGACTGCGGCCTCGTTCATGAGTGCAGTCGCCATCTCACGCCAGGCGGACTCTCCGTCGGTCTGCGCGAACGACGGATGTGCGGCCCGGGGCTGCGTGGGCGGCGAGAACGAGGCGGGCGGACGGTGCCTGGAGCGTTGTTCGGGTACCTCCATCCGGATCGGCGTCGGATCTTTGGTGCGCACCAGGGGAACATCCCCCGTGGGGTCGTCCAGCACGCCCTCCCCGATTTCTCCGGTTGCTTCTCCAGCGGCATCCCCGGTTTCAGTCGGGGTTTCGGTCGGCGAAGCGCCAGACCTGGTCTCCATCCCCTCGGTCGCAGCTTCGGCGAGCTCTTCGATCCGCGCGTCTTCGGTCGCGGGATCCGCCTGTGGCTGGTGCTCGGGCTGATTCGCGGAGTCCTCCAGGCTGTCGAGAGGACGCTTCTCCACCGCGGAACGCTCCACCTGGGCCGTCTCCATGTCCTCTTCGGCGATCTCTTCGGCGTTCTGCTCCGCGATCTCGGCCGGCGTGGCGACCTCGATGGTCTCCTCGCTGTCCGGATCGATCGGCGGCAGGGTCGGGACCTGCGAGAACACCAGCGTGTCGGCGTTGGACAGCTTGGACGAGTCCTTGGGCGCAGACGTCACCTTCTGTGCCCAGTCGGCTTCCTTCTGGTCCCGCGGAATGACCGACCCACCCGGCCCGGCACCCGCGAACGGAGGCGGTGGAGGAGGCGCCACCGCATCTCCGCTCTCGGAGGTCTCGGCAGGCGCAACCGCCATCGTCGGCTTCTCACCGCTGTTCTTCTTCGAGGCAGCCGCGGCCTTCTTCCGCTCGACGACTTCGGAATCGTCGTCGAGCCAGTCCAGGTCCTCGTCCCCGAAGAAGTCTGCTTCGAGGTCCTCGATCTTCTCTTTGTCCTTGCCTGACACGAGCCATCCCCGCCGTACGCGTCCGCACGGCGTCTTCCCCGCGTCCAACCCCTGGCCGCACGGGTGCGAGTGGACCGAAGGGATAGCACCAGGAACGGAACCGACACAAGCACACCCCGCGCTCACGCCCGGCCTGTCGGGGGCAATGTCGTTCCCCGAGATGCGGTCCGACTGCTATCATCGGGGCCCATGGCGCCGCGCAAGCTCTCTCCATCCGTACTGGCCGCGCTCGGGTTGTCGGCGTGCGTCGACGGCTGCGAGCCCGAGGATCTGCCCATCGTGGGTCGGCTGTTCGAAGACGGCCAGGGCCCCGAGGACACTCAGCCCTGCTTGAACGTACCCGCGCCGGTTCCGCCTCCTGTCGGCCCGTGTCTCGACATGGTCGCGGACACCGGCCTGCCGAAGCCCGCGCCCAGTCCGTCGCCAGCCCCCGAGGAGGTGCAGGCCTGCCTGCTGATCGTGCTGCCGGATCCCGTCACCCAGCCCGCTCCCGTGGGACCGTGCCTCAAGATCGCCCAGCCGCCTCGCGTGGGTCCTTGTCTGCGAATGGCTCCCGTCCGCCCCCTTCCACAGCCCTCACCCAGCCCTGTCGAGCCCGCAGGCGACCCCCCAGAAGACGACGGCGCCGGCGACCTGGATGAGAGCTCGACCCGCGGAGACGACGTGCTGGCCGCCCTGATCCGGGATGGCATCCTCGCAGAGGACGTCGTGGCGCGGCTCTCCGAGACCGACCCTTGAGCCGGAAGAAGGGCCTGCCCCCAGCCGTGCTCGCCGCCCTCGGGCTCTCCGCGTGCGTCGACGGGTGCCAGCCGGCCGACCTCCCTATCCTCGGCCGCCTGTTCGAAGAGGCCGCCGACACCCAGCCCTGCTTGAGCATCGACGTGGTCGACACGGGTGTCGGACCCTGCCTGTCCGAGGTGATGCCCGACCCCCCTCCGGTGGCAGACCCCCCTCCGGTCGGGCCCTGCCTCAGTCCACCGCCACCGCCACCGCCACCCCAGCCTCGCGTCGGGCCGTGCTTGAGCCCCGTTCCGCAGCCTCCCCCACCCCCGGTGAACGTCTGCCTGGCGCCGATGATCATCGACGAAGCACCCACGGACGATGCACCCACGGACGATGGTGCGGGAACGCTACCGGAGCCCCCTGCGGAAGAGCGCGACCTGGACGCACCGGCGGTGCTTCAGCGGCTGATTCGGCAGCAGACCCTGCCGGCAGACGTCCTCGCCCGGCTGTCGGACGACGCGACCGAGGGGTGAGCTACAGGCGGAACTGGGCGCCAGCGACGATGCTGGCGGTTCCCTCGTTGCCCTCGGGCGCCCCGGGCCGTGCGTAGTCCCAGCTCTGGAAATCTGCGGCTCTGGCGCGCAACCCGAAGTGGCGGATGTACGACCCCTCGACGAAGAAGCCGACGATGGGGCTGGGGTCGATCATGAGCCCGCCCCCACCGACCGCACCCGGCACCATTCCCCCGACCGGGACCGGGTAGGTGACGTCGGGGGGCTGGGCGATCTGGTAGCTGTCGAACATCCGGATGTCTGCGCCCGCGAACAGGAAGGGCTTCACCGGCCCCGTCGGCACGACGTAGGCGCGGAGTCGAGGCTGCACGATGAACTGCACGGCATCGACCGAGAGCAGTGGAGACGCGGCCTCGTCGACGTTGCCGCCAGAGCTGCGGTGGTATCCGGTGGTGAAGTAGCGTTTTCCGTACTGCAGCCCGACCATCACGCCGAAGTCGAAGTACGCCGCAGGCGCGTAGCCCACGAAGAGCCCCCCTCGAACGCGAGTGCCCCCGACCGGCCCTTCCTGGTACCACTCGTTGACCTTCTCGCCGTCCACCAGCTCGACGCGGACGTCCGCCTGACGGTCGGTGTCGCCGATCCCCACGCCGATCCGGGGCTCGAAGATGAGGCGCCCGGAGTGCGGGGTCGCCTTGTAGAGCCAGTCGCGGGGGTCCATCCCGCTCTTGCGCAGGTTGTTCTCGGCCCCGACGACGTGCCGATAGCGCAAGCCCGTGCCCTCGAGCGCCGAGCGGATGTCGGTCTGCCCGTAGTCCACCGTCGCGTTGGCGCGCCCCGGCGTCGGATTCCGGTTCTTGCCCTTGTTCTTCTTCGGGTCGGAGTCGAGATCGACGATGGCGGGCGCCGGTGCGGGCTGAGGTTGGCCGACCGGGGCCGGCCCCTGGGGATAGCCAGGCTGTGGAGCCGGCTGCGGGTAGCCGGGCTGCGGGGCCGGCTGGGGGTAGCCTGGCTGCGGATACACCGGCTGTGACGGCGCGGGAGCAGGTGCAGGTGCAATCGGCCCCGGGTCGACCGGCCGGATCACGGGAGCGATCGAGGGCTGGGGCGCGACGCTGGCGACCGGACCCGGACCCGCTGGAGCGGGCGACGGCTGGGGCGTGCCCGGCGAGAACGCTGCAGGCTGACCCGCGACCATCCGTGCGGCCGCCATCAGGCTGGCATCGGTGCTCGGCGGGAGGCGGGTGATGAGCTGGGTGGTGGCCTCGGCGACTTCGGAGACGAACGCGTTCTCCTGGCCCGGCTTGATGGCGATGTCGCGGACGTCCATCGCCGATGTCCGGCTCTGCTCCCACAGCTCCAGGTGGCCCATGAGCGAGCCCGACTCGCGCGTGACCTTGACCACGACCGCGACCTGGGCTGGCAGCTTCGGCAGCACCTGGCTCGGGCACGAGTCGAGGTCGGAGCAGCTGTCGATGGCGTCGGCGCCGACTTCGCGCGCGACCATGTTGTGGTCGAGCACGATGTGGCCGGCCTGGGTCAGGCCATCGACGACCTGAGCCTGGAGCATGACCGACAGCGCGAAGTTCTCGTTCGAGTCGAAGGAGAATTCGGGCACCACGACGGGCTCTGCAGCGTGTGCGGTGACGCCTGCGAGGAGCGCGATGGCGATCGGGATGTGCTTGAACATCGACACCCAGAGGAGCAGATCGAAGGGTGGACAACGAATGCCCGTCCTCGAACATAGCCCGTCGCGTGGCACTTCACCGGCACAGGGCGCCGATGGGCTTGTCACCCCCAACCGGCTCGATTAAGCCTGGCCCGTTCGCCGAGATAGCTCAGTTGGTAGAGCAGCTGATTCGTAATCAGCAGGTCGTCGGTTCAAGTCCGATTCTCGGCTCCACATCTCTTTCGCGCTGACGCCGGGTTCCGATATCGGACCCGGCGTTCGTGTTCTCCGGGTGTCGCACGATAAGGGCCTCACCCACCCCGAACGCAGCTACGGCAGCACAGGAGCGGCCCCGTGCACATGATGGAGCCCGTCACCTTCGAGCGCGACTGCGAAGTCATCCTCATCCCGGACGGCTACGCGATCACGGTCCTGAACGGAACACGCGGCCACGTGATGCAGGTGCTCGGCGGCAACTGGACCGTCCAGCTCGACACCGGCCGTCTGGTTCGCGTCAACGCCCGGGATGGCGATGCGCTGGGCAAGGACATCGGTGCCGTCGAGGCCGCACTCCCAGACGACGTGACGGTCGACGAAGACCTGGTGTGGGATCGCCTGCGTCAGGTCTACGACCCCGAGATCCCCGTGAACATCGTCGACCTCGGGTTGATCTACCGGCTGTCGGTCCAGGAGATGGAGGAGGACCGAAAGGCGGTGTTCGTCGAGATGACCCTCACAGCGCCGGGCTGCGGCATGGGTCAGGTGCTGGCCGACGATGTCGAGGCCACGGCCCGCAACCTCCCCGGCGTCGAGAAGGTCGAGGTCGAGGTGGTGTTCGACCCGCCATGGTCGCCGGATCTGATGACCGAAGAGGCGAAGCTCGAGCTGGGGATGTTCTAGCTCCACGGCGACGGAGCGGTCAGCTTTGATTCCTGGGAAGAAGCCGCCTGGGTGGGGCCGAGGAGGCTTCAGGCTTCAGGACATGCCCCCATCGGGTGTCGACAGAGAGGCCCTTCCACCGGATAGCAACGCTTCAACCGCACCTGTCGAGCGCAATCGGGATCGCCGACGCGGCCGTGGTCAGTAGCCCTGAAGCCTGTAGCCCGGAGCCTGCTTCGACCCGGCAGCGAGGGCTTCTTCCCAGGAGTCGCCGCTGACAGCTCGATGAGCGCTTGGTCAGGCTCTGAGGCTCTGGGTGCCTTCAGAGCACGAACAGGGTTCCCGGCCACCGCCAGACCGCCTGGAGCCGCACGAACGGGGGCCCGGTGAGCGCCACCCCGTAGTCGAGCGCCACGTTGCGGATCGCAGCGCGCCCTCCCACCATCGGGGCCCACCTGGACGCACGTTCCAGCTGTAGAGGCTCCGGATCGCCCGCCGAGATGGTCTCGATCCACCCTGCCCCCGCCCAGGCGTCGAGGCGCAGGGCCCACGGCCCCCTCCCGATGCGCTGCCGCAGAGCACCGCGCGCTTCGAAGGGCTGGAATGCGCTGGTCCGGAACCGCACGGCCTGCCAGCGGGCTCCGAGCGCGCCCGTGACCGTGGACGAGACGACGAACCGGTCGCGGATGCTCACCTCCAGCCGGCCTCCCACACCGATGGGCAGCGCAGCGATGCCGTTCGACTGCACGACGACCTCGGCGCTCACCACGCCCCCGAGCGCACCGAGACGCCTGGGCTCGGCGTCCAGCATCGGTCGCAACGCATCGGCCCGCCCCGCGAAGCCCATTCCGTCTCCGCCGAGTCGCCGGCTCACGATCCCCACCAGATCGCCGTCCTCGTCGACCACGGGTCCACCGGAGTTCCCCGGATTGACGGGAGCCGTGAGCTGGATGGCGTTGTCACCGACAGCCGAGACCACCCCCCTCGACACCGCCCATCGCAGCGTCCCCGCGAAGAACCCTCCTGGCAGGGACGCACCGAGCGGATGGCCGTACACGTCCACGGTGTCGCCGGGCTCGGGCAGGGCACCGGCGATCGAGACCGCACCCCGACCGTCCAGTCCGTCCATTCCATCCATTTCGATCAACGCCAGATCCCGCGCCCGATCGACCGCCCGGACGCGCCCGTTCGCCCAGGTTCCGTCCCGCAGAGTCACCCGAGGACGCCCGCCCGGCGCGACGCAGTGGTACGCCGTGGCCACGACCACTCCCGCTTCTTCCGGGGCCTCCACCAGCACGCCCGCACACGACGCGCTGCCCTGCACCACGAACACGGTGTGCTCCAGTCCTGGTGGTGCTGCGAGGCCCGTCTGTGCGGGGGCAACGAGCGACAGGGCCGCGAGGATCGGGACGAGGACGCGCGTCGACATGGCGCCATGCTATTCCACACGCCGCCGTTCGTGCGGCACCGCCTTGTCGTGGAGCACCGATGCCCTCCTGTCTGCTGGCCTTCTTCGCATTCGTCGCCTGTACGGGTCCGACCGATGCCGCTGGGCCGGAGTCTCCACAGCCCCCTTCGCCGGCGTCCGAGCCCGACGCCGAGGAGCCTCGACCCGCTGCCAATCCCGACTGGCCCGACCCCACCGAAGAACGCTACGCCGGGTCGCACATCCTCATCGCCTGGAAGGGAGCCGTGGACGCGCCGCCCGACGTCGCCCGCAGCGAGAGCGAGGCCCGTGCACTCGCGGTGGATCTCCAGAAGGCCGCGACACCCTCGACCTTCGCAGACCTGGCCCAGAAGCATTCGGACGGCCCGTCTGCTGCCCGCGGGGGTCGACTCGGAACCTGGCGGACCGGGACCATGGTTCCGGACTTCGAGCGCGCCGTGGCCTCGGTCGAGCCCGGTGTGGTGGGGCCGATCGTGCGGACCCCCTTCGGATGGCACGTGGTCCTGCGCGAAGCCGTCGAAGAAGTGTCGGTCGCCCACATCCTCGTGGCCTACCAGGGGGCGCTGGAATCCGAGGTGGAGCGCTCGAAGGAAGACGCGAGAGCCCGGGCCGAGGCCCTCCTCGCCGAGATCGAAGCCGGCGCGGACTTCTCGGTGGTCGCCCGTGAACAGAGCGACGACGACTCCGCACGGCAGGACGGCAACCTGGGCGTCGTCTCGCGGGGCCAGATGGTGCCCGCGTTCGAAGATGCTGCCTTCGCGGCGAAGCCCGGAGAGACGCGACTCGTGGAGTCGCCGTACGGCTTCCACATCCTCAAGCGCACCCGCTGAACCCCGCGCTGGCCTACTCCAGCAACTCGGCCACCGCCGCGTGGAGCGTGGCGTCGTTCGGGGGGTTGACCCGCTGCTGCACCACCAGGTCGGGCCCGATCAGCAACACCGCCGGGTACTGACCGTTCTGCACGGCCGCGGAGGTGAGCTTGTCGCCATCGGCCAGGACCGGTGCTTCGATCTCGAAGTTCTCGGCCCACAGGTTCAGGTCTTCGTGGTCGGGTGGCTGGCTCTCGACGTTCTCCTGGAGCACGGTCAGGTAGGCGAAGTCGTCCCAGCCGAAGTCGTCCTGAGTGTGCTGGGTTCCGACAGCGAGCTCCTGGCACGGCGCACACCACATCGTGCTGATGTCGAAGATGACCACACGCCCGTGGAACTGCCAGATCGAGACCTCGTTGCCGTGCTGATCCATCAGGCGCAGATCCGGGACAGTCTGTCCCACGGCGAAGCCCTGGCCCGTGGTGCCTTCCGGAGGGGCGTTCTTGGGCCAGTCGTTCTCGGGGGCTTCCCAGGACCACAGAGTGTCCGTGTCACCCGCCGTGTACAGACGGGGAGCACACGCGACGCACAGAACCAACGGCAGGACTCGCTTCCACATGCGTACAGTCTAGCCGGTCCCGTCGACACCCGTGTCGGCGAGGGGCTCGGCGCTGGCCACGACGCTCTGCTTGACGAACCGCCCGGTGGGTGTTCGATGAGCCCCATGCGAATGACCCGAGATGGCCTGATCCAGGCCTACGAGACGTACGGGAAGCCCGACGAGCAGTGGCGGGTGGGAGCCGAGTTCGAGCGGCACCTGCTGGGGCCCGACGGGATGCCCCTTCCCTACTACGGCGAGCCGGGTGTCCGCTGGTTGATGATGCGCTTCGTCGACCGGGGCTGGGAACCCGACATGGAAGGTGACCATCCCATCGCGCTGTCCAAAGAGGGTGCCCGCATCACCCTCGAGCCGGGCGCACAGTTCGAGCTCTCGGGCGCTCCGTGGGACGACGTGTCCGGGGTCGACACCGAGCTGGCACGCTTCAACGCCGAGGTCGACGAGCTGCTCGCAGGCACCGGATACCGCCAGGTGGCGCTCGGCTACACGCCGTTCGCTGCGATTCCCGACATCTCGTGGGTTCCGAAGGGCCGCTACTCGGTCATGCGCGATCACCTCATCAAGACCGGCAAGCTCGCGCACCACATGATGAAGGGTACCTGCGCGACCCAGGCCAGCTACGACTTCCGCGACGAGGCCGACTGCGCTCGCAAGGTGCGCCTGGCGACGCGACTCGGGCCCCTCACCACCGCGTTGTTCGCGAACTCTCCCATCGCCGAGGGCAAACCGACCGGCTGGGCCAGCTTCCGCGGTCACATCTGGACGCAGACCGACCCCCGCCGGACGGGATTCCCCGAAGCCGCGACCGACTTCACCTACGAGAAGTGGGTCGACTACCTGATCGACGTGCCGATGATGTTCATCAAGCGCGATGGCACCTACAAGTGGGCGAACGGGCGCACGTTCCGCGACTGGATGCTCGATCACGACGACCCTCCCGACGAGCACGACTGGGATCTCCACCTCACCAGCGTCTTCCCCGAGGTGCGGATCAAGCAGACCATCGAGGTGCGCGGGGCCGACTGCGTGCCCCGACCCCTGGCGATGGCGTTCACCGCCCTGTTCGAGGGCCTGTTCTACTGTGGACAGGCGCGGGACGAGGCCGATGCGCTGTCCGACCGGTTCGTGGCGGCTGGCGACAAGGACGAGCGCTTCGACATCGCCTGCCGTCATGGGCTGAAAGGCGAGATCGGCGGCCAGTCCGTCACCCGCTGGGCCGAGGAGCTCCTGGACATCGCCGGAGCCTCCCTCGACCGCTGCCGTCCTGGCGACCGGAAGTGGCTCGCCCCGCTCGTCACGCTGGTCGAGCGCGGCGAGACCCCCGCAGACGAGGTCCTGCGCGCATTCGAAGAAGACCCCACGCCCGACGGGCTGGGGCGATTCCACGCCGACACACTGCTGGGATAGACTCGTCGCATGACCAACGAACACCCTCTGGACGGCCATCGCATTCCGGGAATCGGCCCCATGCGCAGCGCACGACTGGCGGAGGCCGGGCTGACCACCCTCGAGCAGCTCGCCTCGGCGGATCCAGAGGCGATCGCGGGCCTCCCGGGATTCAACCGGTCCGTGGTCGAGAGGGCTCAGGCTGCCGCGATCGATGTGATCGAAGCCGCGAGTGCCCCTCGACGCGAGCTCCCCGAGGTCACGGAGCTCGAGACCCCCGAAGAATCCAGCGAGGCCGGGCCCGAAGACGCCCTTCCCTCGGCCGACGCCGAGAACGAGGAACGCGAGGACACCGCCTCCGACGACACCGACGACACCGACGACACCGACGACCCCGACGACCCCAATGACCTCGACGACCGTGAAGAGGAGGGGCTGCTCGCTCGCCCGAATCGGAGCCTGTCGAACCGCCGTCGGCGAGGCCTCGACTCCGCACGACGCATCGAGCGCACCCTCGAGATGGTGTCGCGCGCTCGGGAGCACGCCCGCGGCGCCAGGAAGCGCGACCGCAAGCGCACCCGACGTCAGCTGAAGCGCCTGGCGAAGTCGCTCCAGGTGGCGCAGCAGGAGCTGATCCGCGACGGCGTCAGCAAGGCGGCATCCGCCCACCTCGACGACATGCTGTCCCCGCTCGAGAAGAAGCTGAAGCGGTTCAGCAAGAAGTCGCTGACCAAGAAGCGGCTCAAGAAGGTGCGTCGCCGCGCGAAGAAGGCCCGGAAGGCGTTGTCGGACGCCCTCGACTGAACGCGCGCAGCCTCAGTCCTCGGCCGAAGCCCCATCCTGGCGGCGCTTCTCGTACATCAGCAACGCCGCGGCGACGCTGACGTTCAGCGACTCCAGACCCCCGCGCAGCGGGATCGAGATCAGGCCGTCGCAGCGCTTCTTCAGCCCGTCGGTCAGGCCGCGCCCCTCGCCCCCCATCACGATGGCGCACGGCCCTGTCAGATCGACCTGATCCGCGGGCCGACCCGCCATGTCGGCGCCATACACGGGGATTCCGGCCTTCTGGATGTGCTTGAGTGCGGCGTACAGGCTCTCGCGCACGACCGGCACCTCTTCCACGGCCCCCATCGCCACCCGCTGCACCACCGGACTGAGCTGGGCACCGCGGCGCGTCGGAAGGAACAGTGCGTGCACGCCGAAGCCCAGCGCAGACCGCAGGATGGCCCCCAGGTTGTGCTCGTAGGTGAGCTCGTCGCACAGCAGCAGGAACGGCGATTCGTCCGACAGAGATGGGTCTGTTGCCAGATGATCCAGCAGATCGCCCGTCTTCCAGGTCCGCGGAGCTTCTACGCGTGCGATCACCCCGTTGTGCACACGCCCGTCGGCCCGCCGGTCCAGGTCCCGTCGCGACACCCGGTCCACCGGGACCTTGTTCTCGGCGGCGAGAGCCAGGATCCGGTCCAGTCGGCGCTCGGGCTTGGCGCGCTCGTCGACCCACAGGTGATGCAGCGACCGCTTGCCGCGCTGCAGGCACTCCAGGATGGGGTTGCGTCCCTCGAGCTGATTGTCCACGGGACCTACAGGAGCTCTGCGGCGAGCTCGGCGAGCTCGCTCCGCTCCCCCTTGCGCAGGGTCACGTGGCCGCTGACTTCGCTGCGCTTGAACCGCTCGACGGTGTAGGTCAGGCCGTTCGACATCGCGTCGACGTACGGATTGTCGATCTGATGAGGGTCGCCGGTCATCACCACCTTCGTTCCCTCTCCTGCCCGGGTGAGCACGGTCTTGACCTCGTGGGGCGTGAGGTTCTGGGCCTCGTCGACGATCAGGAACTGCTTCGGAATCGAGCGGCCGCGGATGTAGGTGAGCGGCTCGACCTCGATGATCTTCTGGTCCAGCAGGTACTGGTACTCGGGCTCGGGGTTGCGTCCACCTCGCTCGGAGCGCGTGCTGAACAAGAGCTCGAGGTTGTCGAAGATGGGCTTCATCCAGGGATTGAGCTTCTGCTCGATGTCGCCCGGCAGGAACCCGATGTCGCGACCCAGCGGGAAGATCGGCCGGCTCACGAGCATCTTCCGGTAGCGCTTGTCGTCGGCGACCTGACGCAGGCCGGCAGCGATGGCGAGCAGGGTCTTGCCGGTGCCGGCCTGGCCGTTGATGGTGACCAGCTGAACGGAGTCGTCGAGCAACAGCTCCAGCGCGAACAGCTGCTCTTTGTTGCGCGCGAAGATCCCCCAGACGCCCTCTTTGTGTCGGCCCACCAAGCGGAGCTTGCCGCGGCGGTGATCGACGCGGGCCATCGCGGTCTTGCCGGTGTCTTCTTCGGCCACGAGCAGGAGGAACTGGTGGGGCAGGTGCTCCTCGAACGGCTCGACGGGCAGGGCGCCATCGGCGTACAGACGGTCGATCGTGGCGGCGGACACGCTCCGCTGGACGATGCCGGTGTACTGCTCGTCGACTTCGATCTTCGCGTTCTTGTAGTCCTCGGCGGGCACGCCCAGCGCGTCGGACTTCAGCCGCATGTTGGTGTCGCGGGTGATCAGCGTGGCGCGCTTGGGCTCCCGGTCGTACCGCATGGCCGTGGCCAGGATGCGATTGTCGGCGGTGTCCGGGCCCCAGCGGATGTCCTCGTCCCCCTCGGGTGCGCCGTAGTCCACCCGCAGCGTGCCTCCCCCATCGAGTGCGACGCCAGCCTTGAGAGACCCCTTGGCGCGCAGGGCATCCAGGTGACGGCTGACGGTTCGCGCGTTGCGGCCGGTCTCGTTGACGTCCTTCTTGAACCGGTCGACCTCTTCGATCACCGACATCGGGATGATCACGTCGTGCTCGTCGAACACGAAGAGGGCGCGGGGGTCGTACAGGAGGACGTTCGTGTCGAGCACGTACGCGCGCTGTTCGCGGGCGGTCATGGGGTCACCTCGAGTGTGAAGGTGCGGCTGGTCTCGCCAGAGCGCGAGCGCCCGACTCCGAACTGGACGTCGGGGGTGCCCATCTCCACGGTTCCGTTGTTGTCGCTGCCGCTTCCGACGAAGACGTACAGTGGGCCACCGGTCGGAGCCGTGGACATCGCCCGGCAGGACACGGTGTTGGTGCCTGGACGCAGCCACTTGCCGACGTCCAGGATGAGCGGATCGGCGCCGGAGCGCACGGTGGTCACGAGCGTGCCGTTGATCGTGACGTCGACGGTGTGGCCGGTCGACCCGCCGTCTTCGACGTACAACCACCACCGACCCGGCGGAATCGCCTTCCCGGACGGGGTCGTTGCGGGGGTGGGCCCGGGAACGGGCGCTCTGGCGGTTCCTGTTGCTGGACCCGGCGCAGGCGCCACGTAGGGCTGGGGCGCGGGGGCCGTCGCGGTCTCGGCCGCGGGAACGGGTGTTCCGTCCGGCCCGACCGGCGACACGGTGTAGCCCTCGGCATCGATCCAGACGTTGCCCTGGGCGTCGAGGCGCACGTCGACTTCGTCGAGCTCCAGGCCGGCGAGATCACTGGGCTCGACCCGCACCTGGTTGATGTAGACGTTCCCGGCGAATGCCACGCCGACCAGCAGGCTCGAGATCACGCGTTCAGACCGATCCCGGAGCGTCGTCCTTGCCCTGGCGCTCGCGGCGGCGGCGCTCGGACTGGGACAGGGCTGCCATCGCGCCGTCGTCGTTGTCGTCGTCGTTGTCCGACACGGCCTGGATGGCCACCAGCTTGGACAGGTACGGCTTGACGTCCTCCATCACGAGGATCATCGGCGAGGCCACGAACACCGTGGAGTAGGTGCCGAAGATGATCCCGAGGAACATCGCGAAGGCGAAGTTGCGGATGACCGGGCCGCCGATGAGCAGGAACATCACGATGGCCATCATCGTGGTCACCGAGGTGGCGAGGGTTCGGGCCAGGGTCTCGTTGATCGAGGTGTTGATCAGATCCGTGGTGTCTTTTCGTCGGTATCGATCCTGGTTCTCGCGGATGCGATCGTAGATGACGATGGTGTCGTTCAGCGAGTACCCGACGATGGTGAGCAGCGCGCCGATCATCGGCAGGTTGAACTCGAGCTGGAGCGCCACGAAGATGCCGACCGTGACGCTGACGTCGTGGAACAGCGCCGCGATGGCGCCGGGCGCGAAGCCGATGTCGAACCGGAACGCGACGTAGAGCAGCACGAGGCCGAGGGTCGCCGCGACGCTGATGAAGCCCTGCCGCTGGAGCTCGGCACCCACCTTGGGACCGACCGCATCGATGGCGAGGACCTCGAACGACCGCTCCCCCATCGCGCTGGCGATCTCCTTCTTGATCTCCTGAGCGAGCCCGGGGAGCGTGACGATCAGCTGGTTCTGCTCCCGACCGGACGAGATGTTGGCGATGCTCAAGCCGTCGAGCGCCTGCTTGGCGTCGGTGATGTTCACCTCGTCGCCGTTGTAGGTCACGGTCAGTCGCGCACCGACCTCGGCGTTGAAGTCGGTGGTCTTGATCCAGTCTTCGCCGAAGGCCGCCTTCAGGGCGTTCTCGACGTTCGCCTTGACCTCCTTGCTGCCGAACTCGGGATCCTGGATGCGGATCTTGAACTCGCGGTCGGCGGTGGTTCCGACCTGCTGCACGGCGTCGTTCGACACCCCGAGCTCGGACAGAGCGCCGCGGACGTCTCCGATCCCCACCTCGTCGTCGAACTTCAGGTGGATCTCGGTGCCCCCCGTGAAGTCGATGCCGAAGTTCGGGCCGATCGCGACGAAGAGCACCCAGCTCGCCACCACCATGACTGCGGACAATGCCCCGGCGATGTAGCGCCACGACACGAAGTCGATGCGCGTGTTCGCGAGTCGCTGTTTGATGAAGTCCACGACAGCCTCAGATGGTGATGCGTGCATTGGAGCTGCGCGTGACCAGCTCCATGAACGTTCGGGTGACGAAGAGCGCGGTGATCAACGTGGTGATGATCCCGACCAGCAGCGTGACGGCGAAGCCCTTGATGGGCCCGGTGCCGTAGGAGTACAGGACGATGCCCGCGATGGCGGTGGTGACGTTGGCGTCGACCACGGCCACGAGCCCCTTGTCGAACCCGACATCCACCGCTTTTCGGGGGTGGACGCCGAGCGAGAGCTCCTCTCGGATGCGCTCGAAGATGATGATGTTGGCGTCGACGGCCATCCCGACCGTGAGGGCGATTCCCGCGATTCCCGGCAGGGTCAGGGTGGCGCCGAAGGTGGCCAGTGCAGCGATCACCATGAGGACGTTCAGGCACAGCGCCACGTTCGCGAGCATGCCCGCCCGTCGGTACCACAGCGCCATGAACACCAGGACCACGAGGCCGCCCGCAACGGATGCGATGGAGCCGGACCGGATGGAGTCCTTGCCCAGCTGAGCCCCGACCTGACGGACCTCTCCGATGCTGACCGGCGCATCGAGCGAGCCGGTGCGGAGGACGAGCGACAGCGTCTGTGCGTCGGCCACGGCGTCCAGCGAGCTGCCCATGTCGATGGACGCGCGCCCACCACAGATCCGCTCGCGAATCGACGGTGCGGAGCGGATCTGGTTGTCCAGGATGATCGCGAAGCGTTCCTTCACGTGCTCGGTGGTCAGGTCGCAGAAGACCTGGGCGCCGCGCGGCTTGAAGTTCAGCCCGACGTACGGGAAGTTGTTCTGGTCGTACCCGACGGATGCGTCGTTGACGTCGTTGCCCGTGAGCTCGACCTTGTTCATGAGAAGCAGCGGCCCCTCCTGCTCACCGCGGCGGTACGTGACCCGCTTCATGCCGTCGGTGGTCTCTTCGTAGTGCCAGAGCACGATGCGGTCTTCGTCGAGGCGCTTGGTCTCCCACAGCCACTCGTTGACGAAGTCGTCGTCTTCGAACTGCTCGGGGGTCAGGGTGTCTTCGGCGGCCGCGATGATGTCGGAGAGCAGCTGCTGGTCCTGCTTGGGGTCGACCATGCGGAACTCGAGGACCGCGGTGGTGCCGATGGCGTCGATGGCTTCCTGGAGATCGACCGCGCCCGGCAGCTGGACGTTGATGCGCCCGCCGCCCTTCTTGACGATGCTCGGCTCCTTCACGCCCGTGGCGTCGACGCGCTTGCGGAGGGTCTCGAGAACCTGCTCGACCGCCTCCTTCTTGACCTCCTCGACGCGCTCGCCCTTCATGAGGAAGCCGTGCCGGCCGTTCTCGTCGGACCGCGCGTACTGGTAGTCGCGCGAGTTCTCGGCCAGGAAGCTCTGCAGCTCGGACAGCTTGTCGTCGCTCACCTCGAACCAGATGAGCGGCTCGGCCTTGTCCTTGCGAACCGACCCGACCTCGACGTTGTTGCGGGTGGCGAGCTCCTTGAAGCCCGTGGCGTCGCGGGCGACCTGGGACAGCACCGCGTCGTCGAGCTCGACCTGGAGCGTGAGGTCGAGGCCCCCCTGCAGGTCGAGGCCCAGGTTGATCGCGGTGTCGGGCAGGAGGTCGAGCAGCCAGTCCGGGACGGAGCTCTCGACGACCTGCACCTCTTCGGAGCCGTCTTCATCGGCCTCTTCGGCGGGGTCTTCGACGAAGACGAGCGGTGCAGGGAGCGGCCCGGCCTCGAGCATCGCGACCTCGCCGGCATCGGCGTTCCACGAGACCGACCCATCGGACGTGGGCGTCGCGACGGTGAGGGCTTCGAAGGACAGCGCGTCGTCGGACGGGAACGCGAGCCCGGCCACCGCACCGTCGATCGCCACCACACCGAACGGCACGCCCTCGGGGAGGCTGGCGCCGTTGGCCTTCAGCAGGTCGGACTCCACACCCGTGACCGACAACCCGAGGTCTTCGGTGCCGGCGGGGAGTTCGGCGTCGTACCACTCGCCCAGCTTGGAGCCCCACCACCCCGCGCGCGCAGCGTCGACGTCCTGGATGGCGTTCCACATGGCGTCGGGAGCGGGCGGGGACTCGGGGAGTGCCGGCAGATCCTCGGGGGGCGGTGCCAGCACGAGGGGGTCGTGCACCGTGATGACCCCCGGCGCGTTCGCCGCCTTCACCACATCGGCTTTGGATGCGCCTGCGCCGAGGGTGACCGCGACCTGGCCGTCTTTCTCGAACACCGACTCGAACGCGACGTCAGCGGCCTTCAAGCGGGCCCGGAGCACCGGGAGCGCGCCCTCGGGGTCTTCGGTGTCGAACCGGACACCGAAGTCCGCAGACGCCGTGTTGGTGGGCGCCTCGACCGAGGCGGCTGCAGCAGCACGCCGCGCCTCGAGGTCGCCCTGCAGGGCGGTCGGGAGCAACACGTACAGCGAACCCAGGAAGAGGGCCGCGATCGTGCCGATCCGGATCCAGGTGATTCCTTCCACGACCGGTCTCCTACTTGCTCTCGTCGGGCTCGATACGGCGAGCGACGAACTGCTTTTCGAGCGTGATGCGGGTGCGGTCGGCGATCTGCAGCACCACGGTCTCGGTGCCGACGCTCACGACCTTCCCGAAGATGCCGCCCTGGGTGACCACCTGGTCGTCCTTGGACAGCGAGGCGAGCAGTGCTTCATGGGCAGCTCGCTCCTGATTCTGGGGGCGGATGAGGAGGAACCACATCAGCCCCAGGATGAGGAGAATCGGAATGAACTGCTCAAAACCACCCAATGGGGGCCTCTCGATGACTACCGTTGAACGTCGGCCGATGAGTGCCCCGATGGGGGTTGGCGACGACCGCTGGAAGAGAAGCACGGCCTCGGGGCTGTCAACCCCGCTCACCGGCGTCCACGGCGTTTATTGACCCACCGCTGACAACGCCAGGGGATAGGAGCCGGTTCCATGTCACGGTCGCCACGAGCCCATGAACACGGGTCGGATCCCCTGGCTGCCTGGGATTTCCACCTACCCGACGAGCACATCGCCCGGCACCCCGCGGACCGACGCGACGGGTCCCGGCTGTGTGTCGTGCCGCCCGGAAGGGCTCCGGTCCGGCACTGCAGATTCACGGATCTGCCCGCACTGCTCGACCCCGGCGACGCCATCGTGGTGAACGACACGAAGGTGATGGCCGCTCGACTCCCGGGTCGCAGACGATCGGGGGGGCGACTCGAGCTGCTCGTCCTGCATCCCGGCGAGCAGGGCCCCACCACCTGCATGATCCGCAACGCACGGCGCCTGAAGCCCGGAGAGGTCATCGAGGTGGCCGGGCACGACGCCACCGTCGTCGAGCGCCTTCCAGACGGCCTGTTTGCCGTCGACATCCCCGATGTCACCGCCCGCATGGAGGAATCCGGGCAGCTCCCGCTTCCGCCCTACCTGGGTCGGGCCGAGGAGCCCGCCGATCGCGACCGCTACCAGACGATCTTCGCCGGACCCCTCGGTGCTGCAGCCGCTCCCACAGCGGGCCTGCACTTCACGCCCACCGTTTTCGACGCCCTCGCCGACCGCGGCATCGAGGTCCACCGCGTCACCCTGCACGTCGGCATCGGAACCTTCCGCCCGCTGCGCCCGGAGGATCTCGACCGCGGAGAGCTGCACCCCGAGCCCTGGACCGTTCCCGAATCCACCGCCACGGCCCTCGCAGCCGTGCGCGAGCGCGGGAACCGGATCGTCGCCGTCGGAACCACCAGCGCCCGCACCCTCGAGTCCGCCACCCCGGATGGCGCCCGGTCCCCACGGGCCGGGAGCGGCGTCACCACCCTGTTCCTCCGTCCTGGACGCCCTGTCCGCGCAGTCGATGCGCTCCTCACCAACTTCCACCTGCCCAGGAGCAGCCTGTTGATGCTCGTCGCCACCCTCCTCGAGCGTGGGGACGGGATCGACGGCCGAGAGCATCTGCTGTCGGTCTACGACGAGGCGATCCGCGAGGGCTATCGGTTCTACTCCTATGGCGACGCCATGCTCGTCCTTTGAGACGGTGGCCACCTGCGAGACCCCCTGGGGAATCGCGCGGGCCGGCCGACTCCACCTGCCGCACGGCACCATCGAGACCCCCACCTTCATGCCGGTCGGGACCTACGGCTCCGTCCGTGGCCTGACCCCCGGCGAGATCCGCGAGACCGGGGCCCAGATGGTGCTCTCGAACACGTACCACCTGTGGAACCGCCCGGGTCACCGCACGATCGAGCGACTGGGCGGACTGCACCGCTTCATGGGCTGGGACGGCCCCATCCTCACGGACTCCGGCGGCTACCAGGTCTTCTCCCTCAAGGACCACTTGAAGGTCTCCGAAGAGGGCGTCACCTTCCGGCTTCCCGAGAACGGTGACCTGCGCCATCTCACGCCCGAGATCGCGGTCGAGATCCAGGAGGCTCTGGGTGTCGACATCGCCATGGCGTTCGACGAGTGCATCGAGTGGCCGGCCAGCGAAGACCGGGTCGCGCGCAGCACCGAGCGCACCACCCGATGGTTGAAGCGATGCATGAAGGCTCGCGAGAAGCCCGACACAACGGCGCTCTTCGGGATCGTCCAGGGCGGGATGTACGAAGACCAGCGCATCGCCCACGCTCAGGAGCTGGCCACGCTCGATGGACTGAACGGGCTGGCGATCGGCGGGCTGTCGGTCGGAGAGGAGCGCGATGCGATGCTCGAGGCGACCGGCTGGGTGGTCCCGCACCTGGGGACCGACAAGCCCCGCTACCTGATGGGCGTCGGGCATCCGCACGACATCGTCGACGCCATCCTCCGGGGCGTGGACCTCTTCGACTGCGTGCTGCCCACGCGGCTCGGCCGACATGGCATGGCCTACACCTGGCAGGGTCGGCGCAACCTGAAGAACGCGCGCTACGCAGAAGACCCGCTTCCACTGGACGATTCGGACCCCGACACCCCGACGGCCCCGTATTCGCGGGCGTACTTGCGACACCTGGTGAAGACGGGCGAGATGCTCGGGCGTCGGCTGCTGTCCGCGCACAATCTCACGTTGTACCAGTCCTTGATTCGCAAGGTTCGCCAGGCCATCATCGACGGGGATGAGAAACGACTTCAAGCGTTGTCGGCCACCGCCGCGCGGGTGGTCGCCCTGGCTGAGGACTGATCAGGAGGAAGCGCCGAACAGCTCCGGTCGTACATCTGCCAACGCGTTGTAGGTGACCACCGCCACCGCGTTCGACAGATTCAGCGACCGCACCGGACCCGTCATCGGAATCGTGAACGCGCCGTGCCGCTCGACCAGATCGCGAGGGAGTCCGGTCGTCTCGCGTCCGAACACCAGCACATCGCCGCGCTCGTAGGTGGGAGCGGTGTAGGGCTCGGTTCCGCGAGCGCTGAACAAGAAGACCCGCCGTCCCGCGGCCCAGCTCCAGAACGCATCGCCATCGGCGTGCTCCTGCAGATCGACGTGCTTCCAGTAGTCGAGACCGGCTCGCCGCACGGCTTTCTCGTCCATCGAGAACCCGATGGGGTGCACCACGTGCAGACGCGCTCCGATACCCAGGCACAACCGACCCGCGTTCCCCGTGTTGGGTGGGATCTCCGGGGTGTACAGGACGATGTGGAGGACCGGCTCAGTCCCGGCCATACGCGTCGTCCAGGCGTTCGATGTCGTCTTCGCCGAGGTAGTCGCCGAGCTGCACCTCGACGAGGACGAGCGGTGTCTCTCCGGGATTCTCGACGCGATGGGGCGCCCCGGCCGGGATGTCGACGTGCTCGCCGACCGACAGGGTCCGGACGGTGTCGCCGAGCTGGACCCGCGCCGTTCCGCGCACCACCACCCAGTGCTCGGACCGGTGTCGGTGGACCTGAAGCGACAGCCGCTCGCCCGGACGGACGGTGAGGCGCTTCACCTGGAATCCGTCTTCGGCATCCACCACGTGGAACGCACCCCAGGGACGGATGCTCATGGGGTGTTCGCGGACCTCCCGACGCTCTCCCAGAGCGGCCACGAGAGGCTTGATGCCGTCCAGTGCCCCGCGGTCCGAGACCAGAACGGCATCCGGGGTGCCCACCACCACCAGGTCGCGCACGCTGTTCACGGCGACCAGCACGCCCTCTCCGTGCACGTAGCAGCCGGTGGAGCCCTGCTGGAGCGCGTCTCCGACGAGTGCGTTGTGATGCGCCCCGTCGGAGTTGCCGGAACGCGCCCCGTGTTCGTGCCCGCTGCGCTCCCACAGCGCCTGAAAGCTCCCGAGGTCCTCCCAGCCCATCGAGACCGGCACCACCGCCGCCCGATCGGTGCGCTCCATCACCGCGACGTCGATGGGCGAAGACGGACACCCGGACCAGGGCTCGGGATCGAGTCGGCGGAACGGCACGGTGGACGTCGACGCCTCGAATGCAGCCGTCACGGCGGTGAGGATGGCCGGTGCGTGCTGCGCGATCTCGGCCAGCAGCACATCGGGCTGGAACAAGAAGATCCCGGCGTTCCACAGGAAGCCCTGCTCGAGGTAGGCACGGGCCGTGGCCGCATCGGGCTTCTCGACGAACCGCTCGACGGGGGCCCAGGACCGAGACGGGTCGGCGTCGGGCGCCGCCTGGATGTAGCCGTAGCCCGTGGCCGCGCGGTCCGGACGCACTCCGAACACCACGATCCGTCCCTGCGCCGCCGCACGCATCCCCTTCTGCACCGCGGCCCGGAACGCTTCCACGTCGGCGATGGCGTGGTCGGCCGGCATCAGCACCACCGCCGAGCCCGGATGGGTCTGCTGGACCTGGAGCGCGGCCGCACACGCCGCCGCAGCGGTGTTCCGCCCCGACGGCTCCGTGAGCAGCGTGACGTCTTCGAGCCCCGCCGAAGCCACCGAGTCCGCCAGGAGGTAGCGCTGCGCATCGGCCCCGATCAACACGGGGGGATGCCACCCTTCACAGCGGGCCAGCGTCTCTTCGAGGAGCGTGCGCTCACTGACGAGCGGGAGCAGCTGCTTGGGCCGCGAACGGCGGGACAACGGCCACAGGCGCGTCCCGGCCCCCCCGCACAGCACGACCGGCACCACGTCGAGCACCGGCGCATCGCGACGGCCTTCTGCGGGTCGGGACGGGGGCTTCGCGATCAACCGATTCTCCTGGGGCCCAGCGACCCCGAGCCTCGACAGGCCAGCGGGGGCGGGTGTGTCGGCCGGTAATGGTGCCATGGCGCCGCTGCAATGCGTCCGCTACAGACCCAGTCCGTCGACGATGTCGAACGTGACGCGTCGGCTTCCCGCGGCCGTTCTCACACGAGGTGCAAGGTCCCATGCCCGTCGCCCTGATCACTGGAATCACCGGCCAGGATGGTTCGTACCTCGCAGAGGCGCTGGTGGGTCGAGGCTATTCGGTGCACGGCATCGTCCGGCGCGCGTCCACCGACAACACCGGCCGGATCGCCCATCTGGACGGGCAGATCGCACTCCATCACGCCGACATGACCGATGGGGACTCGCTTTCGAGGGTGGTCCAGCTCTGCCAGCCCGACGAGATCTACAACCTGGCGGCCCAGTCCCACGTCGCGGTGAGCTTCGAGATGCCCGTGTACACGGCGGACGTCGTGGCACTCGGGGCCGCGAGGCTGCTCCACGCGATGCGCGAACACTGCCCGGATGCCCGGTTCTACCAGGCCAGCACGAGCGAGATCTTCGGCCGTGCGCCCGCTCCTCAGAACGAGGACACCCCCCTGCATCCGCGCAACCCCTACGCGGCTGCGAAGGCCTACGCCTACCACCTCACGCGGAACTTCCGGGAGTCGTACGGCCTGCACATCAGCAACGGCATCCTGTTCAACCACGAGTCGGAGCGGCGGGGAGAGCAGTTCGTCACGCGCAAGATCACCCGTGCTGTCGGGCGAATCGCAGCCGGGCTCCAGAAGACCCTGGCGCTCGGGAACCTCGAGGCCCGCCGCGACTGGGGTCACGCCGAGGACTACGTCGATGCGATGTGGCGGATGGTCCAGCTCGACGAACCCGGAGACTACGTGGTCGCGACGGGCGTTTCGCACTCCGTCCGCGACTTCTGCGAGGCGGCGTTCGCCCGGGCCGGCCTGAACTGGGAGGATCACGTCACGGTCGACGAACGGTTCCTGCGCCCGGCCGACATCGCGGAGCTCATCGGTGATCCGACCCGTGCTCGCGAGGCTCTCGGGTGGTCGGCCCGCCACGACTTCAGCGCGCTCGTGGCGCGGATGGTCGACCACGACATCGAGCTCGCGCGTTCTGAAGCATCCCGGTCGTGACCCGGGCTTGCACGACCCGGCCGATGCAGCGATGCTAGCGAACCCTGCAGAAGACGCCCACGCTTGACCGCCGAGCCCGACAAGCGGACGTACGGTCCGTACCAGCCCACCAAGCTCCTCGCGACCGGAGCATCCGCACAGGTGTGGCTGGCCGATGGGCCCGAGGGCGAGGTCGCGCTGAAGATCGCCCGAAGCGACCGGCACCGCGAGGCCCTCAAGAAAGAGAGCGAGGTCCTGTCCCTCGGCGAACACGAGCGGATCGTCCGGTTGCTCGCGCACGACCCCGAGGGGGGGTGGGTGGCCCTGGAGCGCGTGCGCGGCGTGATGATGGACGAGTGGTCGCGCGACCAGTCGCCCGAGTCGATCGTCCGCATCGCCTTCGAGCTCGTCGAAGCCCTCGACCACCTGCACGACAACGGCGTGATCCACGGCGATCTCAAGCCCAGCAACGTCATCGTCGACATCGACGGCCACGCCAAGCTGCTCGATCTCGGCATCGCCACGCTGCCCGGCGAGGCGATCAAGGGCTTCAAGGGCACCCTCGGCTACGCCGCACCCGAGCTGTTGCGCGGCGAGTCCCCCACCACCGAGACCGACATCTACGGCCTCGGCGCGCTGCTCTACACCTGCCTGACCGGCCGCACGCCGTTCGTCGCTCCAGACCCCGCGGCCCTCACCTACCTGCCGCTCGTCAGCCTCCCGCCCCCGCCAGCCACCTTCCGGCCCGACGTCCCGGCCAGCCTGAACCAGCTGCTGCTCGCGCTCCTGGCTCGCGACCCCAAGCGTCGCCCGTCCAACCTGCGCCGCGTCCAGGATGCCCTCGGACGCACCATGACCCGCCTCGCCGAGCCCATCCTCGGCATGCTCGAAGAGCGCGAGGAGCTCCGCAGGGCCGTGGTCGGTGCCGCCGACGGCGAAGCCCGCATCGCGATCATCTACGGTCCACCGGGCTCGGGTCGGCGAACGCTCATCGGCGAGGCCGTCGAGTACGCACGCCGCGAGGGGCTGCCCTACCTCAAGGGCAACGATCTCCGTCGTGCCCTCACTCAGCTTCGCGAGACCCAGCGGCCCTTCGTCATGGTCCACCGGGGCCAACACAAGGGCGCCCAGCAGCTGGCCCGTCTCATCCTGCACGATCACCTGCCGTGCCTGCTCCTGCTCCACTCCGACCGGCCCATGCCGAAGCTCGCGGCGAAGGGTGCGATCCAGCTCACTCCCAGTCCCCTGTCGCTCAAGGACGTCTCGCAGCTGGTCCGGATCCACGGTGCCGACCCCACCCGGGCCGAAGCGTGGTGGCGCGAGAGCCTCGGGTTGCCGATCGCCGTGCTCGGTCGCATCCAGGCCCACCGCCGGATCACCAACGACCTGCCCCTCGACCCCCGCAGCCTGCCGTCGGAGTCCCGCAAGATCCTCAAGGAACTCCCGCCCGGCAAGCCCGTGCGCGTGGTCGATCTCGCCGCGAAGCTCTCCCTCAACGAGCACGTGCTGCTCGACCACTGCGAGGTCCTGTTCGCTCAGGGGCTGATCGAGGAGGCCGATGGCGGGCATTCACTGAAGAGCACCGGTGCGATGGAGCTTCCGGACGAGGACTCCGGCGGGCTCGAGACCCCCGCGGACGGGATGGGCCCCACCGTCGGACAGACCGTCGACGACGCGCTCCCGAGTGACGCCACGGTCGAGACCATCTCGGATGCGCTCCCGAGCTCCGAGTCCCACACCACCACCGGAGACTGACGCGTGACCGCAAGTCAGACCAGCAGCGGGCTGTTCTCCCCCGTTCCGCGCGAGCTCGTCATCCGCGACCTGCTCGACCGCTCCCGTCGGCGCTTCGACTCCATGGCGGACGACGCGCTCGCCGAGCTGCTCGAAGACGCCGTCTACAACGAGCGCAAGCGCCTGGAACGCGACACCGCCGAAGAAGGCGAGCACGCCCGGCTGGACGCCCTCACCAACGCCCTCGTCCACGGCTCCCGGAGCGACTGGACCCAGCACGGGCTCGCCCTCGTCCGCGCCTGGACCGACGAGATCCACGGGCGGTTCAGCCATCGCGCCTACCGCGCCGCCACCAGCGTTCTCCCGCGTGCGCTGTCCGGGATCCTCACCTCCCGACCCGGAAAGCTCCCCTCCTGGGGTGGGCTCGAAGACCGCATCCGCCTGCGCGGCAACTACGAGCAGATCGCCGCCCTCGCCGAAGAGGCCACGCTGATCCTCGCGCCCACGCACGTCTCCAACATGGACAGCCCGCTCATCGGCTTCGCGCTGTACAACGCCGGGCTTCCCCCGTTCGTCTACGGCGCCGGTCTGAACCTGTTCAGCAACCCCGTCATGGCGTTCTGGATGAGCCGGCTCGGGGCCTACACGGTCGACCGGCGAAAGAAGTCCCGGCTCTACAAGACCGTCTTGAAGGACTACTCGGTGCGCTGCCTCACCACCCGGCACCACAGCCTGTTCTTCCCCGGAGGCACGCGCTCGCGGTCCGGTGCCGTCGAGACCAGCCTCAAGAAGGGCCTGCTCGGCACGGGCATCGACGCCTGGCAGGAGATGCTGGCCGATGGGCGGCCGAATCCCGAGGTCTACGTCGTCCCCCTCACCCTGTCGTTCCAGCTGGTGCTGGAGGCCAACACCCTGATCGAAGATCACCTCGCCGAAGCCGGAAAGCAGCGGTACATCATCACCGACGACGAGTTCGCCCAGCCCCGCAAGCTCTACCAGTTCGCCAGCCGGATGATGGAGCTCGACGCCAGCATCGTCTGCCACTTCGGCGACCCCCTGGACTGCATCGGCAACCCCGTCTCTCTCGACCCCGCCGAGCGCGCCGAACAAGCCGAGCGACGTCGACGCTACGTGACCGACGCCGAGGGCAACGTGGAGTTCGATGGACAGCGGGACCGCATCTACACCAATCGACTGGCGGATGCGCTGGTCGACGCCTACCCGCGCTACGCCCACGCCATGGTCACCCACGTCGCCGCCTGGACCGGCTGGCGGTGTCTCGAGGTCGCCATGGGCACGTCCGACCCCTTCCGGCTCGTCCGGATGCCCCTCGGGAAGCGCACCATCCCCCGCCACGTGTTCCTGGAACGGCTTCGACAGGTCGACCAGGTGCTGCGCGACGGTGCAACCCAGAACCGCTGGAATCTCGAGCTCCCCGAGACCCCGGAGGGCATTCTGTCCGCCGCGCTCGACCGTTTCGACCGCTACCATCGCTCCCGGGCGCTGGAGGCGAGGGGTTCGAGCATCGTCGTGCAGGACCCCCGGCTCTGCTACTACTACCGGAATCGGCTGGACTACGCGTCCGAGGCCATCATCGAGGCGGAGGCATCCCCATGAAGGAGGCATCCTCGAAGCGCGTTGGAATCCTGGGTGGAGGCCGGTGGGGACAGGCGCTGGCCCGGCTGGTCCTCGCGGCCGGCAGCACCCCGCTCATCGCCTACCGCGACAAGCGCCCCCCGAACATGCTCGAGAGCACCAAGGACGTCGCCAGCGTGCCGCTCCGGTGCGACCTGCTGTTCGTCGCCACGTCGGCGAACGAGGTCCGCCAGGCCATCCAGAGCACGCGCCCGCACCCCGGGAACCGGATCGTGGTCGCCGGTCGTGGGCTCGAACCGTCCACGGGTCGCTGGCTCACCGAGGTCGTGCAGGAAGAGTGCGACGCCGTGCGCGTAGGCGCGCTCGCGGGCCCCGCACCGGTGAGCGAGATCCTCAACGGCGGTCTGTGCGCCGGCGTCATCGCGAGTCCGTTCTCCGAGGTCCGCAAGCTCGCCACCGACGCGCTGCACAGCTCCCGCTACCGGCTGTACGAGTCCGACGACCTCGCGGGTGTGCAGCTGGCGGGCGCCATCGTTCCGGTGCTGGCCACGATGGTGGGCCTGGGCTCCCAGCTGCGGGGGTCCGGGGTCGGGATGCACGCGATGGTCCTCTCGCGCGGCCTGGCCGAAGCCGCTCGCCTGGCCGATCGGATGGGCGGCCACGGCGAGACCTTCGCGGGTCTAGCAGGGGTTGGAGACCTCGTCGCCGCTCAGTCGGCCAAGGAGCACCCGAACTTCAAGGCCGGCGTGGCGCTGGCCAAGGGCAAGCGCGATGCGGGACCATTGCCGATTGCGAAGGCCCTGCTCGGTCGGGCCAGCGAGCTGGGTGTGGAGATGCCGCTGACCGACGCGCTCGTGCGGATCTACGACGGAGAGCACCCGCTGGAGGCCGTGCAGCGCCTCATGGCCCGCGATGCCGCGATGGAGCGCCGCTGATCCGGGCGACGGCCGGGATTCCCCCCGGGTGATAGGCCGTTCACAGGAGGTCGCGTGCTCACGCGCATTCGCTACAAGAACCTCAAAGCGCTGCGCGACGTGTCCATCGACCTGTCGCAGCTCACGATTCTCGTGGGTCCGAATGCAGTTGGAAAGTCTACCGCTTTGGACGGGCTGGAGTTGCTGCTCACGCTCTCCGCTCAATCGGGAGGACAGTTCGCGGGAGCCGAGATTCTACTCGGCCCCGGAAGATGGAATCTTGCTGGACTATTGACGCGAGGGACTCGAAGACTCTCACTGGAGACCTCCATCATCGATTCGGGGGTCTTCTCGTTGAGCGTCAAGGCCGATCCTGATGGCCAACCAGTGACCATCGACTACCGCCGGCCCGATGGCAGCAAGTTGAGGCAGCCAACCAAGGCACAGTCCGGAGACCGCTTCTTCTCCCATCGCTCGCTGGTTGGACTGAACTCCGTGATCCGCTTGCGTTTGTCCGTTCAGCGACTCGCAGCGCACTCACCAGCGTCACATCAGGACGCTGACCTCGCCTCTGATGGGGGTGGCCTGCCAACCTTGCTTCAGCAGATGGCGGCAGATCGCGATGGCACCCTTGAGTCGCTCGAAGCTTCCCTGCGCCGCATAGTGCCTACGTTTCGACGAATCCGAACCAGACCCACCAGTGTTCTCGCGACGAACGAGGGTAGTGCAACATCCACGGTGCCCGGGTTCGCCCTGTTCCTGGATTTCGAGCATGCCAACGGGGTCCCAGCTGCGCACGCCAGTGAAGGAACGATTCTCGCGCTGGGACTGCTCGCAGCAGTCCACGGCCCTCAACGCAGCAAGACCATCTTGATGGACGATCTGGAGCACGGGCTGCACGTCGGTGCCCAACATCGTCTGATGGCCGTCCTGCGAGAACTCCTGGAGAATTCCCCGGATCTGCAGATCGTCGGCACCACCCACTCGCCCGACCTCGTCGACGCCTGTCCGCCCGAGTCCGTACGAGTGCTCGGCCACGGCCCCACCGGCACGGTCGCTCGCTCCCTCACCGAGCATCCCGAAGCCGAGAAGTGGCTGAAGCTGCTGCGAACGGGAGAGTTCTGGTCCTCCGCAGGCGAAAACTGGGTCTCCGCGCCCGTCGTTGCAGATGGCTGACGTCTACCTGTTCGCGGAAGACGTAGGCCTCGCGTCGACGGTGGACCATGTGACGGCGATGGTCGTGCACCGAGAAGTCGCAGGCACCGCGAACGACTGGCTCGCAGCCGGAATCGAGCACACCGTTCGGTGGGAAGGTGAGCGCTCCGTACCGTCGAGACCTCGCGTGCGGTACACCGACGACAGCGACAGGAATCGCATCACCCGCGAGCTGGGAGACGTCGAGCAGGCTGGCGGCCTTCGAATCAAGACCCGCGGATTCTTCGCAGGCGCACCTGGAAAGCCTGGCGCTGCCACCTGGCGAAAAGCGCTCATCGCTGCGTCAGCGCGAGAAGAGCCAGACGCCATCGTGGTCGCGACGGACACGGATGGTGACCCGACCAGGCTCGCTGGCCTACGACAAGCCCGTGACTTCATGGTCGAGCGAAATCCCGATGCCTGCATCGTCATCGCCGCCCCTCACCCCGAAGTCGAGGCGTGGTGGGTGGGCGGCTACCGTGCCTCGAACCCGGGTGACACGAAACGCATCATGGACCTGAAGAAGGAGCTTTCTTTCGACCCCACCAAGCACCCTCATCGACTCACGAGCAGTCCGAACACGGCGCCAACCGATGCAAAGCGTGTGGCTCGAATCCTGCTTCTGAATGAGGACAAGTCGGCTCCTCTCAATCCGATACAGACCGCGGAGGCCTGCACGGACTGCCTCACCGACCTCGATGAGGTCTCCGCTTCCGAGCACACTGGGCTGAACGCGTTCCGTGAAGAGATCCGGAGCCGGTTGCTCCCGATGCTGACAGCCTGAAACGCAGGGGACCCTTCGAAACCCCGTCTACGACGTCACTCTGGCGCTCTGCGTCTCTGACGACCGCGTCCACGCTGCACCATTCTCCGTTCGACCCGCTCCATCTCCAGACCGGGGTTCGCCCTCTGCGCCTCTTCGTGAATGCCCGGAACGCGCCTTACTGGGAGCGCTTGATCGTCCGGATGCGGATCGGGAACTGGAACTTCTCGCCCGTGTTGGACTGCAACCTGCACCGCCCCTCGCCGTCGTCCAGATCCGGGTAGACCGTCACTTCGAGGGTCGGGCCGGGCGTGATCTTGCACAACACGTGGAGCCCGCCGCCCTTTCCGGACTGCACTCCGACGTCCTCCCGGGGGGCCGGACCCTTGAAGATGGCGCTCTCGCCCTTCTCGCGCGGCATCACCAGCGTGCCGTCCGACACGAACATGGGCTCGAGCTCGCGATCGACGATGCGGATCTTCGCCTTCACCTTGTCGTCGCCCGAGGTGCAGAACACCTTCTTCGGAACCTCGCTGGGCCAGCTGCCCTTGCGCACCCACACCTCGACGTACTCGCCGCTCGCCGTGCACTCGAAGCCGGCGTGACTGGCGGCCCACTGCTTGCTCTCGGCGTTCTTCACCGGGATGAGCGCGTGGAACTCGGTCTGGTAGTCGTCCGACGGGGTCAGCGGCATCACCAGGGTCTTCAGCTGCGCATCCGCCGCGAGCGCCGTGCTCCCGAACGATACCGCCAGGGCCGCGACCCCCAGCCAACGACCCAACACTCTCGCAATCGACGCCACGCTGGCTCCTCGGTCTAAGGTGCAGGGGACACCCGGAGCCCCCGTTGCCTTCCGGCCGCGAGCATACAAGACCCGACTCCCTGCAGAGCCCCGATGGCCTGTTCGCTCTGTGGAGCGACACGCTGCAGGGCCTGGTCGAGGTGCGTCGTGCTGGGCCCATGCTCCTGCTCGCCCTGCCATTGCTGGCGTCGCAGCACGTCTACTCCGCACACCCCATCGAGGCCGACCTCATCGCGATCGGCATGCTCGCGGGCTTCGTGCTGACGGGGCCGTTCGCATGGAGAGCCCTGATCGGACGCGATGCCGTCGGGCTTCCATGGACGCTGCGACTCCTCGGCTACGGCGCAGTCGGCCTCCTGCCGTTGTTCGGGGGCTTTGCGATGACCACCGCGGTCGAGCTCCAGCCGTCCTTCCTGGTGAGCGCCCTCAACGCCGGTGTGGCGGGGGCCCTGTTCCTCGTCGGAGGCTGGGGACTCGGGCGGGACATCGAGCTGCAGCGGGGCCTCGACGAAGCTCTGGCCCGCGCAGAAGCCCTCGCGAAGCAGGCCGAAGCCGCCGAGCTCCTGGCCATCCGCGCTCACCTGGACCCGCACTTCCTGTTCAACACCCTGGGCGCGATCGCAGAGTGGTGCGTGGTGGACGGGGAGAAGGCCGAGCAGGCGATCCTCACCCTGGCGGCGGTCCTGCGCCGGGTGTTGGGCGGGATCCGGAGCCACGGAGATGCGTGGCCGCTGTCCGAGGAGCTGGCCGTCGTGAAGGGGGTCCTCGACCTGCACCGGGTACGCGACCCCGAGTGGTTCGACATCGACTGGCACACCGATCCCGATCTGCCCGATGGGCTGACGGTCCCCACCCTCGTCCTGCTCCCCATCGTCGAGAACGCCGTCAAACACGGGCCCGCAGCGGGGCATCGCGGCACGATCTCCGTGTCGGTCGGGGGTCTGGAGGGTGCGTTGCGCATCGAGCTCGTGAACCCGGGGCCCCTGGGCGATCCGCGCGCGGGCTCGGAGGGGCTGCGTCTGGTCCGGGAGCGACTGGCGCTGGTGCACGGGGATGCTGCGTCGTTCGTGCTGGAACCGCTCGCAGCGCATCGAGACGCCGAAGGACCCCACACCCGGGCGGTGGTCGTGCTCCCGGGACGGCCCGGGGTCGAGAATTCGGTCTGAATCTGTCCGACATGGAGAATCGGAGCGGACTACGTGTCTCGGATGCCCGCCCCCACCCAACGTGATGCGCCCGAAGCCCCCCTGCGGGTCGGCATCGCAGACGACGAGCTGCTCGCCCGCAAGCGCATCACCCGGCTGCTGTCGGCCCTGCCCGCGGTCGAGGTCGTGCTGGAGTGCTCCACCGGAGCCGAGGTCCTCGAAGCCCTCGAGTCGGAGCCCCTGGATGCGCTGTTCCTCGACATCCACATGCCCGGCCTCCTGGGCACCGAGGTCGCCGCAATCCTCGGAGACGACGGCCCCCGGGTCGTGTTCCTCACCGCCCACCCCGACCACGCCGTCGAGGCGTTCGACACGGGCGCGGTCGACTACGTCTTGAAGCCGGCCGAGGCGGGCCGCATCCGCAAGGCCGTCCAGCGCATCCGCGAGCGCGCGAGCGCCCCATCTCCCGCAGCCACACCCCCCATCGAGGGCGTGCCAGACGGGCGTCTTGCACTCCCCACCGCCAACGGCGCCGTGCTGGTCGACCTGTCGCAGCTCTCCCACGCCGTGATCGACGGCGCATCGGTGGTGGTCCACGTCGCGGGTGCGCGCCCCCACTTCACCGATCTGGGGCTGGCCGAGCTCGAGCGACGCCTTCCGGAAGCCGGGTTCTGCCGCGTGCACCGCCAGGCCCTGGTCAACCTCGCGCACCTCGTCCGGCTCGAGGACGCCGACACCGGCGGCTACCTCGCCCACCTCCGCGATGGCGCTGTGGTCGCCGTTTCCCGCGCAGCTGCCCGTCGGCTCCGCAAGGCCTGGGGGCTGTGATGCTGCCGGCCTCCCCCACCCTCGACGCCTGGCTCGACGAGCAGATCCTTCAAGGGCGTCCGGGGTTCGCCGAGCGCGCGCGATCCGGCCCCCGCTCCCGCGTGCCCGCGCTGCCCGGTCCGATCCTGGTCCTCTGTCGATCAACGGCCACCGCGAACTCGGTCCGGGCCTGGGCCGCCCGCCGCACGGGGGTGCCGGGCCTGGACATCGTCACCCCTTCGGCGTTGGCACACCAGCTCGAGGGGCCCTGGCTCGACGTCGACGATCCGGGTCCCACCGCGCTTCCCAGCACCCCGTTCGCAGAGCGGATCCGCTCCCGTCCCGGTCTGGTGGCCCTGGCGAGGCAACGCGTCCGCGAGCTTCGGCTCTGCCGCGCCGCCGAGCCTGCAACGCCCGCACCCCAGTGGCTCGAGACCCTCGCCGACACGGAGTGGTTCACCGACACCCAGCTCGAGACCCGCCTGCTCGAGCTGGCGCGCGCAAACGGCTCCGCCCTCACGGCCTCGCTGTCGTGGTCGCGGGTGGTCGCCCTCGGGTTCGACGTGCCGGTCGATCCGTGGACCGCAGCCATCCACCACGCCCTCACGGGTCGGCACGCTCCCGAGCCCCATCCTCCCGTGGTGCCCACATCGGCCACCGTCGTCCCAGACACCGCCGCCGAAGCCCGGGTGGCTGCTCGAGCCGCCGCAGCCGAGCCGCACGACACGCTGGTGCTCGTCCAGCACGACGCCACCGCTGCCCGCGTCCACCGGGCACTCCTCCGCAACGGCATCCCCAGTGCCTGGCGTCCCCCCGCCCGCCTCGAGCGCCACACCCTCGCGTCCGTCATCCGCCGCGCCGTCCCCTGGTTCGCCGGTGCTTCCGACCCTCCCATCCGCGCCGTCGACCTGAACTTCGTGCTGCGCCACCCCATGGTCGACAGCCGGCTGCCGCCCCCGGCCCTGGAGTGGTTGGAGGCCCGCCTGCGCGGCCTGTCGGACGACGACGACCCCGAAGCACCCGTGAACACGAGGCTCTCCCCGCGCGAGGTCGCGAAGATCATCAAGCGGGCACGCCACCTCGACGCACCGTTGTCCCGGTGGATTCAGGAGCTCGACGCCCTGTCGCACCGCACCGACGAACCCCGCACCGCGTCCCGTGCCCTGCGCCTGCTGGCCCGCCTGCAGGTCCTCCAGGCCTGCGTGCGCGGCGAGACCTTTCAGGAGACCTTCGGCTCCGAAGCCCCCGAAGAAGAGGCCGACTGGGGAGACTTCGACGCGCTCGTCGCCAACCTCCTCGGGGACCAGGACCCCACCGCCCTGCCCGAGACCCCACCGGGCGGAACCCTGGGCGCTCTCAGGCGCTTCCTGCTGGCGTGCCGGGTGCGCACCCGCGAAGACCCCGCGAGCCTCCGGATCCTCGGTGCCCTGCGGCGGGGCTCCGAACAGCCCGCCACGCGTTCCAGCGCTCTGGAGCTGCTGTACGGCACGGTCGATCGCGGCGAGGTCCGGCCCGGCGTCGAGATCCTGTCCTACGACGACTACGACGGTCGGCCCATCGGGCAGCTGATCCTCTGCGACGTCCACGATCAGGGGGTGGGCGCCCGTCCAGCCCCCGATCCCCTCCTGACCGAAGCCCAGCTCGAAGCCCTCGGGGTGATCCACGGTCGGCGCCGCGTCACGTTTCGGCTCAACCAGCTCCAGCGCGCGGTCGGCCGGGCCCGCAGCGTCGAGACCTTCGTCACCCGGCGCGACGCCATGGGGCGGGCCGTCGTCGCTCCCGTGCAGCTCGCGCTGAACCTCACGTCCGCAGTCCAGCCCGAGAATCCCATCGGCACCTACGGACTCGCCATGCCGGACCTGCCGGAGAGCCCCGCCATCACGGCCCTCTCCGCCGTTCCCACTGCAACCGTCCCCTGTCCGGCGCCCGCTCCCGGCCCCCTGCAGCGGCACGCCATCCAGGCCAGCGCCGAGTGGGCCCGAGCCGGCCGAGGCCCCGTCGGCGCGCGTCCAGAGCACGAACGAGCACCCGGAAGCCCCACCCTCACCCACCTGCTCGTCACGCGCCCAACGCCCGCCAGCTGGCTCCTGCCGTGGCTCGGGGTGAGCGAGGGAGTGCCCGAGGCCGCGCTGCCAGACACCCGGGAATGGTCCGTCAGCCGGTTGTTCACGCCGCTCTCCCACTGCCTCTACCAGGCGTTCGCGCGCACCGTCCTCCGCATCGACGAGCCCGAGACCATCGCCGAAGAGCTGGATCCCCGCGAGATCGGCAACGCGGTGCACGACACGCTCGAGCACGCCGCGCTCCGGGGGGCCTGGTCGGTCGACGGGGATGTCGCGGCGGTTCGGGAAGCTTTCTCGGACGACCTGCTGGCACACACCGAGTCGTCCTTCGACCAGGCACGCAAGGCGTTCGGTGCGCTCTCCCCCGCTCGGCGTGCAGCCACCCGGGGCCTGCAGGAACGGTGGGCCCAGCATTGGGGCCGCTACGTCGCATCGCGTGTGCAGCGAGGGGTCTCCGGCGTCCCGGTCGACGGCGCAGCCGACACCCTGGTGTTCTGGCACTGGTACCTCGACGCTGCGGTCGATGCGCTGCAGGAGGCCGGGCGCACCCTGCCCTCCGACGTGCAGCGCTCGCCCTACGTCCTCAAGAAGTGGATCAAGGCCCAGTCGAGCGAGTTCTCCCGGGGCTATCGACCCCAGAGCGAGCGTGACCTGTGCGCACCCCCGCGTGCCGCGCTCCCCGGCGCCTGGGCACCGGTGCTCGAGCAGTTCGTCCAGACGCGCCCCTTCGCGCGCGTCGCCGGATTGTGGCGCCTCGCTCGTGAGCTGAGCCATGCGCTGAAAGCCCCCACACGCGCCACCGTCGCAGAGCTGCCCTTCGGAGAGCGCGGCGATCCCGCGTCCTTCGGCACCCTCGACGACCATTCGCCCGTCCACGTCGGGCCGATCCAGCTGTCCCTCGGCGACGAGGAGGTCGCCGTCCAGGGCAAGATCGACCGGATCTCAGTGGTCGAAGGCCCCACGGGTCCACTGCTCCGCATCGTCGACTACAAGACCGGTCGCTACGCGCCCAGCGACAAAGACGGCCGCAAGTGGATCACCCAGCTCCGCGAGCCCCAGCTGGTGATCTACGCGCTCGTTGTCGAGCAGGCCCTGGCCAACGGCGTGTTCTCGGATGCGCTCTCGAACGCCCAGCTCGCCACCATCGGGTGGGACCACCTGCGGGTCACCGACACCAAGCGCGCGCTTCGTCCGCCGCTCGACGACTACCTCGTCGATCCCGCCACCCTCAACCTGCTCGGGCGCGCCCTCGGCGTGCTCGTCGGCCGCGCTCGCCAGGGGGATTGGCTGTTGTCTCCACGTAGCGACACCTGCCCCGCACTCACCAAGTGGGGCAGCGACTACTGCCCCGTCGCGGGAGCGTGCCGGATCCGCGCCGTCGATCAGGGTCTTCCGAAGGCATCCACGTCAGGGGGCCCGCAGTGACCGGGGATCTCGGGCCCAGCATCCGCGTGGTGCGCGCAGCTGCGGGCTGTGGCAAGACCACGGCTCTGGCGCGGGCCTACCTGAAGCTCGTCGCCGACGGGGTGCCGGTCGACCGCATCGTCGCCATCACGTTCACCCGGCGCGCCGCGGCAGAGCTCGTCGAGCGGGTGGGGCTGGCTCTTCGCGCTGCAGCCGGCGATCCGGGCGCTCTCGCCGAGCTCGGAGCAGCCGCAGACCTCTACCTCGACGCCGCGCCCTCCGACCGCACCCGTGCCCTGGAAGCGCTGGCCGATCTGGGGTCCGCGCCGATCGGTACCACCGACCACTTCGTGAACCAGTTGCTGGCCGAGTTCGCGCTCGACGCCGAGCTCGTGGTCCCCTCCCTCGAGCCCCAGAACACCATCGCCATCCCCCTGGACATCGGGCTCGTCGCCGTCCCCGATCTGTCCACACACCTCGACGCCGCCGCGCGTCGCCTGCTCGATCCGCCCGACGGCGAGCCTCCCGACGAGGTCCGCACCCTCACGCGGTACTTCACGCTGGGCGAGATCCTCGAGATGACCACGCGCTCGGCCGAGATCGACGGCTATCCCCCCGGCAGGGGCACCGAGGTCCTGCGCTGGATTTCCCGCGAGGTCGCTGCCTGCCTCGAGCCCTTCGATCTCGAAGAGGCCCTCGGACTCGAGGGTCTCGTCGGCGAAGCGCGCATGGACCGGCTGCAGTCCATCACCAACAAAGGCGCCGAGTGGACCCTGCCCGCCATCCTGGAGTGGCTCGACGACAGCGCCCCCGTCGAGAACGCCCCCCGACAGCTGGTCTCCTGGTTCCGCAAGACCCACAAGGGCCGCACCCGCGCGCTCTGGTCTGCCGTACGCGGCCACGGCATCGACTTCGGGATCACCGAGGTGCGGATGGACCACATCCTCGCCGCGCTGCGCCACCCCTACGAAGACCCCCACCACCTCGAGCTCGCAGACACCCTGCGTGCCGCCGTCGACAGGCTTCGCGTCCAGGTCGCTGCCGATGCCCTCGAGACCGCCGCCGCCCAGGGCGAGCTGTCCCACACCGAGCTCACCCGGGCCGCAGCCCACCTGTGCAACAAGCCCGTGCTGGACGGGCGATTCTCGGCCCTGCTCGTCGACGAGATCCAGGACGCCAGCCCCGACCAGCTGGCGCTCTACGAAGCCCTCGCGGCCCGGCCCGGGGTCGAGTCGGTGTTCGTAGGCGATGGGCGGCAGTCGATCTACCTGTTTCGCGGTGGCGAACCCGAGGGCCTCGAACGGCTGACCGGAGCCGCGGGGGAACGCGTCGAACCCCTGCTCACCAACCACCGCAGCACCGAACCCCTGGTGTCCGCACAACGGGTGTTGTTCGGAGCGCTCTCCGAGCCGATGCAGGCCGAACGCTGGACCCCCCTCGAGCCCCTCGATGCGCTGCTGCACGACCCCGAGCGGGATCAGGACGTCCTGTCGCCCGACCACCACCGCTGGCCCGAACCCGTCGTCGCCGTCTACGACCCCAAGGGCCGCAAGGGCGTGCGGGACATCGACGGGGATGCGCTGCACGCCTTCTGGGACCGCGTTCAGGACGCCTGGTCGGAGCCCGGCCACGAGTCCGACACCGCCGCAGTTCTCTGCCCCACCTGGCGCAAGGCCCACGATGCGTCCGTGCTGCTCCGCAAGCTGGCGGGCGACGAAGGAGTGGCGTGGGTCGACGGAGGAGACGGATGGCTGGGCGACGGCGTGGGCCGCGACCTGTCCCTGTGGCTGCGCGCCCTGCTCGACCGCACAGACGACGTCGCCTGGCTCGGCGTGTGGAAGCACCCCAGCGTCGGCCTCACCGATGGTGCGCTGGCCCGCATCCGCAAGGGCATCGGCATCCAGGGCTCGGACGATGCGACCCCCTGGATGCGCCAGCTGGGCCTGGTGGTCGCGGCAGACGCCCTCCAACGCCCCCACCGCGACGACGACATCGAGGCCTTCGCCCGCGTTCGTCCCGTGCTCGCCGAGGCACTCGGCACCATCGGTCGCGACGACACCTCCCTCGTGCTCGACCGGATGGTCACGGCCCTCGACTGGCGCACGCTGCTCGCGGCCTCCCCCGGTGGCATGGACGAGGTCGCCCGCCTCGAGGTCCTGCTGGACTGGATCGGCGAGCTCGACGCACAGGGGGCCAGCGTCGACGTGATCTCGTCGATGCTCGGGGCCGACCAGCGTGCCGACGTCCCGCGCGTCCGACTGGAGCGTCCGCGGCGCGCCATCACCTGCACCACCGTGTTCCAGGCCAAGGGCCTGGCGTGGGATCACGTGTGCGTGCTCTCCCCCGGCCGGGCCGGACGACTCGAGCCCGATCCCGACGCCGACGTCTGGATGGAGATCGACGGCCGCAGGCTCCGGATGCTGGGGCTGCAGTTCGACCCCGAAGGCGGCCTGGTGCCGTACCAGGATCCCATCCGCCGCCTCGCCTCGGTCATCCAGAAGACCCGGTTCTCCGAGGAAGGCGCGCGTCTGGCCTACGTCGCGGTCACGCGAGCACGGCGGAGCGTCACCTTCGGCATCCCGAACAACTTCTGGGGTACCAGCGACATCCAGAAGCTCGTCGCCAACACCTGGTCCGCCATCGATCACCCGACTGTGCGCTACATCCACCCGCCGAAGCGCCCGGAGCTCGCGGCCCTCGAACGCTACACGGTCCGAGCCGACGCCGACCAGCTGCCCGCGCACGTGCCCCAGGCCGATCCGCTGCTCGAGCAGGCCCCCAGCGCCGCCGCTTCCCGGTACTCGCGCGACCAACGGCAGGCGCTGGCCGAACGCATCCGGTCCATGGTCACCCTCGGCGGCTTCACGCCGGGCACCGAAGACCAGCCTCCCCCCCGCGACCACCATCCCGATCTCACGCCGGCCGACTGGGGAACCCTCGCGCACGGGTGGTTCGCGGCCTGGCGCTTCGAAGGGCCCGTGAACACGGAGCGGATCGACGACTGGCTCGCGTCGGAGTGGGGCGGACGCGACGCCCACATCGCCCGCTGGTTGGGCGGGGTCAGCACCCGACTTCGCGATCGGGGTGGGCCCATGTGGAACCTCGTGACCGACGACAAGTCCCGGTTGTGGTTCGAATACCCCCTCGTCGGGCGCGGCGGACCCCAGGACGACCTGCTGCTGTCCGGGCGCATCGACCTGCTCGTCGCACGGCCCGGCGGCGTGGTGGTCGTGGACTTCAAGGCGGGCGACAAGTCCCCGACCGACCTCGACGATCTCATCGACGGCGCATCCCTGAAGACGTACGGCCCGCAGCTCGATAGCTACCGGGATGCACTCGGCACGATGGGGTTGTCGGTCGAGGCCGTCGCGCTCTGGTACGTCCGGACCGGCGCGTCCGTGATGTGGTGAGGTCGGATGCGGTTCCTGCACGCGAGTGACTGGCATCTCGGCAAGACCCTCGAGGGCCGGTCGCGGATCCCCGAACAGGAGGCCTACCTCGACGAGGTGGTGCAGCTTGCGTCCGATGTCGATCTGGTCCTGATCGCAGGCGACGTCTTCGACGTGTACAACCCGCCGATCGATGCAGAGGAGCTGTACTTCGAGACGCTCGCCCGCCTGGGGAGCCAGTGTCCGGTCGTGGTCATCGCCGGCAACCACGACAGTCCCGACCGGATCGCCGCCGCAACCCCGCTCGCACGTGCGCACGGCGTCTACATCGTGGGCCGCGTCGGGCAGGAGCTGAAGACCGACGATCGACTGGTGCGCACGGCTCCCGGGGTGGTGGGGCTGCAGACCGCGGCTGGGCCCGCCTGCATCGCCGCACTGCCCTACCCGAGCGAAGCGCGACTCAAGCTCCTGCTCACCGAGACCGTCCGGGAACGATCCCTCCAGCAGGCCTACTCCGAGAAGGTGCGCCGGGTTCTGCACGGCCTCGCCGAGCACTTCGAGCCCGATGCCGTGAACCTCGTCACGAGCCATCTGCAGGTCCGGGCGTGCATGCAGAGCGAGTCCGAGCGGGCCCTGGTCGGCGGCGCGTACCAGGTCGAGACCGACGTCTTCCCCGAGGCCGCCCAGTACGTGGCCCTGGGGCACCTCCACCGCGCTCAGGACGTCCCAGACGCGCCGACAGCGGTCCGGTACTGCGGTGCACCCCTGGCGTTCCGGTTCTCCGAGACCGAGGATGTACGAACCCACACCCTCGTCGACGTCCAGCCCGGCGAGGCCGCCCGGATCGAGACCCTCCCCATCTCCGCCGGTCGCCCGCTCGTGGTCTGGGAGACCTCGGGGTTCGCCGAAGTGCTCCAGGGCGTCGAGGACGGGATGTACCCGGATGCGTTCATCGACCTGAAGATCAGCGTCGACACCGCCCTCACCCACGCCGAGCTCGCCACGCTCCGCCGCCTGCCACGGGATTTCGTCCGCATCCGCGCCGTGTTCCCTGAGGCCACCGTCGGTCGCGTCGCCAGAGAAGACCGCCTCACCCTCGAGCCCGCCGAGCTGTTCCGGTCATTCCATCGCGACGTGGTCGGCAACGAGCCGGACACCGCGCTCGTCGATCTGTTCGTCGAGCTGGCGAGCGACGTGGTCACCGAGGCCCGCTGATGCAGCCGCTCACCCTGCACATCGACGGGCTGCACAGCTTCCGGGAGCCCGTCGACATCGACCTCGCCGCCCTCGGGCAGCACGGGCTGTTCGGGATCTTCGGGCCCATCGGCTCGGGCAAGTCCACCATCCTGGACGCCGTCACGCTGTCGTTGTTCGGCACGGTCGACCGCCTCACCGGTCGGAGTCGGCGGGGGATCGTCAACCACCACCGCAAGCGCTGCGAGGTGCGCCTGCGGTTCCGCGTCGAGGACCAGGAATGGGAGGTCCAGCGGGCGTATCGCGCCGACAAGGACGGCATCGCCCAGCGCATCCACTCCCGGCTCGCCCGCCTCGCGACCCCCGGGGATCCCACCGTCGTCACCGGCGCATCGCAGGTCGTGGCCGACAAGGAGCGGGAGGTCAACCAGGCGATCGAAGACCTCATCGGCCTCAACGCCACGGACTTCATGCGGGCTGTGGTGCTTCCCCAGGGTCGCTTCATGGAGTTCCTGCATCTGCAGGGCAGCGAGCGGCGGAGGATGCTCCAGCGGATCTTCCGGCTGGAGCCGTTCGGCGACGGGCTGCGGGCGAAGGTCAAGCAGGAGGCCAGCCGGGTGGACACGGCGCTCGAGCGCACCCGGGGCGAGCTCGATGGTCTCGGCCCGGCCGACGCCACCACCGTCGACGAAGCGAGGGCTTTGGCCGAGAACGCGCGCCGGCAGGCACTCACCGCGAGAACCGCGTTCCAGCAGGCCACCGAGCGTGCCGAGGCGGCCAGGGCCGCAGATCGGTTCTACCGTGAACGCACCGCGGCGGCGAACGCACTGGCCGCCCACGACGCCCGCTCGGCGCAGATCCACGCAAAGCGGAAGGCAGTCGCGGTGGCCAGGCGCCTCCGTCCCGTCGCAACCGCCCTCCAGCGACGCGACAAGGCCAACATCGCGCTCCAGTCGGCCGTGACACGCACCGATGCCGCACGCGCATCGGCCGAGGCAGCCGAGACGGCCCTCCTCACCGCGCAGGCCGAGCTCCAGCGCGCCACCCGGGCCGAGGTCGAAGAGGCGCCCGCGCTCCGACAGCAGCGAGACGGGCTGGTCCGGGCCGTCCGCCTGCTCGGAGACCTCGAGGATGCCGCTGGGAAGGTCCACAAGCTGTCGCATCGCCAGGGTCAGCTCCGCCGTCGCCAGGAAGACGACGAGCGCACGAGCGCAGATCAGGAACATGGACTCCAGAAGATCGTCGCCCGACGCACTGCACTCCGGAACGACTGGACCGACGCCCAGGTCTCGGGAGCGCTGCGAACCCGGATCGCCGACGCTGCCACCGCCCGGAGCGCACTCGAAGCAGCGCGCGAACGCTCGGCGGCGCTCGCCCAGACCATCCAGGACCTCGCCCAGCGCCAGGAGGCCGCCACAGCCGCGGTCGAGCGCGCCCGGGCAGCACTGGCCGCCGGAGAAGCCCGCCTGGATCGGACCCGAGAGGAGTCCGCCCTGCTCGATGCACAGCAGCACGCGATGCGGGAGCTCTCGACCGCTGCCGATCAGGTGCGGAGACAGGGGCTGCTGGACCGGATGGGCGCTGCCGCCGAGCTGTCCGAGGTCGGCGCGAGGGAGGTCGGTGAGGCCACCGATGCCCTCGCCGAGGCCCGGGTCACGCTGGAGGCACTCGAGGCCGACCCGCTGGAGACCTCCGCACTCGCGGGTGTCCTCGCTGCACGCCTGGCACCCGACGACCCCTGCTCGGTCTGCGGGAGCACCGAACACCCCTCTCCCGCCCACGGCACCTCTCCAGACGACCTGTTGCGGGCCATCGAAACCCGGGCCCGGGCGCAGGCCGCGGTCTCGACCCGCGAAGAGGCCGTGACCGCCGCCAGGGAGCGCCTCGCTACGAGCCGTCGCCAGCTCGAAGACCTCCGAGACCAGATCCCCGAGCCCGTGGCCGCACTCGGTGTACGAACCGGGCCGGATCTGCTGCTGTTCCTGAACCGCGAAGACCGCGCCCGGCGCACGATCGAGCACGCCCTGGCCCGCGCCGAGCACGCACGACGCGCACTGCAGCCCGGGATCGACGAAGCCCGGTCCCTGCTCGACACCGCCACCGCGCGCCTCGCGGCGATCCGGGACGAACACACGCGCGCACGGGCCGCTCGGGATGCGTCGCTGGACGCCGAGGGCAGAGCCTGGGGACGGATGACCGAGGCCCTCGGCGAGCTCACCATGTTCGATCTGCCCCGCATGCAGGCCGAGATCGCCGACAAGGATCGGCGCCGCGACCAGCTGGAGCCCCGCATCACCGCCATCGATGCCGAGCTGGAGCAGGCCCAGTCCGAGTGGCAGAAGCGCCAGACCCGCATCGCCAGCCGTCACGCAGAGCTCGAGCGGCTGGATGCCGAGCTGACCGCCGCAGATGCCCGCCGCGAATCGCTCCTCGAGGCCGTTCGGGAGGCTGCACCCGAGGGTCGGCCGGTCGAGCGTCTGGCCGAGGTCGAACAACGGCTGACGTCGCTCGACGAGCATCGGACACGGGCCACCGAGCGCGTCGACACCGCCCGGAAGGCCCGATCTCACGAGGCCACCGCGCTGGCAGCCGCCGAAGAGGCCGTCCGCGCAGCCCGTTCCGAGGTCGAGGCTGCACAGCAGTCGCTGCAAACGGCCCTCGACGAGGCCACGCTCACCGAGCACGACGCGATCGAGGCGCTCGGCGATCCTGAGGCCACCCTGCCGGGCGCCGATCTCGATGCGCAGTCCGCAGAGGTCGCCGCGTGGCTCGAGCGCAGGGCCGCCCTCGCACACCAGCTCGCCACACTCGACGAACGCGAGCCTCCGGCCCTCACCGAGCAGTCGCCGCAGTCCCTGAAGCAGGCGCTGGAGGACGCCGAATCCACACTGGCCGAAGCCGAAGCCACCCGGCGTGCCGCCGACACCGAGCGGGTCCGGGCATCCGAGCGCGTGGCACAGCTCGAGTCGCGCGCCGAGCGCTACGCAGCCCTCACCGATCAGGCTGAGACCCTGTCCAATCGCGCTTCCCGGCTGTCCGAGCTCGCCCGACTCCTGCGCGGCGACCGGTTCGTGGAGTACGTCGCGAACGACTACCTGCACGACCTCGCAGCCCTGGCCACCGACCACCTCGCCCACCTCACCCGAGGCCGGTACGCCTTGACCCTCGACGAGTCCGGGGCCTTCCTCATCGCCGACCTCGACGCCGGAGGCGCGGTGCGGCCCGCGAGCTCGCTGTCGGGGGGCGAGACCTTCATCACCTCGCTGGCCCTCGCCCTCGCGCTGTCCACGCAGATCCAGCGTCACCACGCGGCCGCGCTGGAGTTCTTCTTCCTGGACGAGGGCTTCGGAAGCCTGGATCCCGAGAGCCTCGACCGGGTGATGACCGCCATCGAATCCCTGGCCGACGGCGATCGGGTGATCGGCCTCATCTCGCACGTGGGCGCGGTTCGCGAGCGAGTCCCGTGCTATCTGTCCCTCGATTGCCCGCGGGATGGCCGGGGCACCCAGCTCGCCGTTCGGGAGTCCTGATGCTCGCAGCCCTCGTTCTCGCCCTCGGAGTCGCCTCCGCCGCAGAACCCGCTGCCGACCCCGCCCTGTCGTCCACCGACGAAGCGCCCTCCTACGGTCTGGGGCAGGGGCTCGCGCTCACCGGCTTCGGCATGGGCGTGGCCGGAAACCTGGTGGACGCAGGCGCCGCGCTGTCCCTGTTCGACGACATCGATCAGGAGACGTTCGAGATCGACCCCGCCGCAACGGCCGCCATCTACCCCGTCTCGGTGGGCGGCCAGATGGTCCGGCGCACCGGCGCGGTCGTGATGGGCATCGGGGTGCTGCAGATGCATCGCCACAACAAGGCCCTCGGGGTCACCGACAAGCCGCGGTTCGGCCAGGCGGGGCTGGGGCTCGGGATCGGTTCCCTCGTGCTCTACGGGGTGGGCGCAGCGCTCACCATCCCCGACCCCGACGCGCCTCCGCCGGACCCTCTGAGTCCGACCCCCGGCAGCACGCTGGTCACCCTGTCTGGCCTGATGGCGATCGGGTCGTTCACCACCAACTTCATCCAGTACGTGATGAACAACGCCAACCGCCCGCCCGCACGGCGTCCCATCGAGGGCAGGGTCGAACGGCGCCGTCTGCACAGGGTCGCCATCGGGCCGACCCACAACGGGCTCATGCTCACGGGATCTTTCTAGCCCACCCGCTGTCGGAGCCAGAGGTTCTCGATGTCGACCGTGCTGTCGGCCTCGAGCGCACCCTTGTCGCTGCGGATCATCACCAGCTTGGGGTCGCGGAGCTTCAGCTCTCCGTCCTCCTTGTTGTCCTTCACGATGCCCTCGAAGCGCACCGTCACCACGATGTGGGGGCGCAGCTCCATCCCGGGTCGCGTTCCAGACGCGCTCTGACGCTCGATCCGCCGTCCCGTGATCAGGCCTTCACGCATGATCTCCTGCTGGATCTGGCCGTCGCGCAGCTTGTCGATGCCCGCGACGTCGCCCACGTCGATGAACCCACCTTCCTTGCTGCGCGCGCCGATGACGTACGAACCGAACACGCCCACGTTGGTCTTCTCGGTGACGGCGAACACCGCCCCCAGCAGCACCAGGTCGAGGGTGATCTCGGGCTTGCGCTTGTGCCAGCTCGGGTCGCGTGAGGACAGCAGGTAGGGCCCGTCGAGCTTCTTGCTGATCACCCCTTCGTAGCCCTGGGATCGGAAGTGGTGGTACAGGCGCGACAGGTCGTCCTTGCTGTTGGCGAGCTGCCCCTCCGCCACCTGGATGGGCACCGGCAGGGGGAAGTTGGCGAGGGGGGCGACCACCTTCTGCAGCCAGTCCCGGCGTTGGTTCAGCGGCAGCGACGTCATGTCCGTACCGTTGACGTAGATCAGGTCGAACGCCGCGAACTTGAGGTTGACCGGCGTGCGGGTCTGGCCCTGCAGTGCGGCGTAGACCTCGTAGACCGTGGCTGGTCGAGCCCCGTTCAGGTCGACCACCGTGCCGTACAGCTCTCCGTCGACGATGGCGCTCTTCGCCGGAATCGCGCGGATCGACTGTGACAGACCCGGGACCATCTCGAGCCAGTCGCGACGGTTTCGGGTGTACGCACCGGTGAGCACGGCGCCGTTCGCATCGGTGCTCTTGTGCAGCATGAAGCGGATGCCGTCGTACTTCCGCTCGACCCACACGGGCCAGCTCTTGATGCCCTCCGTCGATCCGCTCGCCAGGGCCGGGCGAACCGCGACCAGGGGCTGCAATCGGATGCTTCGCAGGCCGTCGACCCCCTGCTCCGACAGGATCTCGGTCACCTTGAACGCGTCGGTCAGGGCCATGGCGTGCTGCACGGCCTCGGGCATCGCGCCGAAGCTCGCCGCGAGGGTGCGAGCGATGAGCGCCCCCTGGTAGTCGAATCCGAACCCCGCCTTCCGAAGCATGAGCTTCGCGACGAAGTAGGCTTCGAGCTTGCCGCATCGCGCCATCAGGGCGCGGAGCAGCGCGAACTTCTTGCTGCGCTTCACGCCGTCCTGGGCCTGCAGTCGCAGGGTCTCCAGCACCTCTGCGGCGGTCAGGGGTGGGTCGCCCTTGATGTCCTTGCGGGACTCCGCATACAGCACCGAGACGTCCCCCACGACCGTCAGGCGGTCCAGCAGATCGCTGCGCGACTTCATCTCGATGGAGAGCAGGAGCGTGATCAGGCTGTCGCGGCGCAGCGTGCTTCCCCGGCCGCGGAAGGGGTCGCCCAGCACGCACGAGAGCTTCTGGACGAACGACAGGCCGATCTCGGCGCCGAAGAAGCGGTTCAGGAGCGCTTCGCGTTCCTGACTGTTGGGCGGGGGCTCGGCCTGGATGCCGAAGATCGCCGCGATGCGGTCGGGCTGCATACCGGTGAGCGGCAGGAACAGCGCCTTGCACAGGCTGTAGAACGGGATCGAGGCCAGGTGCTCGAGGCCGACGCCGGGGTCCTCCTCGACGAGCTTGCGCATCGTGAACTCGAGGTGGAACGGCAAGCCGAGCGTGTCCTCGAGATACTCGGCGCTGACGGGCTCCCGGCCGATCGACTTCGTGAAACGCCCGAGGTTGTCGGACGTCTCGAGCCAGCTCCTGAGATCGGTGGCGCCCACGCGCTTGAGCGCGAGGTCTGGTGGGGTGTCTGCCATGGGTCAGTCCAGCGCGGGCGGAGCGAACTCTTCGGGCTGGGCCTCGTGCATCTCGAGTGCGCCCGACCCCTCGGCCTGCTGGATCCGGACCATGTGGGGGAACGTGGGCGTGGTGACGCTCTTCACGGCGCGGATGATGTCGATCTTGTCGCGGTAGTTGCCGCCCCACTGGGCCGCCATGTCCTTGCTGGTCAGCGACAGCTGCTCGATGAGGAACACGGCATCGGCGGTGTGCATCAGGGCCTCGCCCCCGACGGGCAGCCCGGTGTCCTTGATCTGCCCGATGCACAGACAGGTCACACCCTGTTCGTGGTTGTAGGTCTTCAGGGCCGAGAGGTTGTCAGCGGTGCGGTGCTTGGTGGGATCGAGCATGTTCAGCGAGTCGATCACCACCAGATCGATCTCGGCTTTCTCGACCAGGTAGCGGTACTTGCTGATGAAGTCGTCCCAGGTCTGGCCCTTGTGGTACTGGCTCTCGAGCACGTACACCTTCTCGAGGACCTCGGTGCGGAAGGTCTCGAGATCGTCGATGCCCGTGGCGATCTGCCCCACCTTCACCATGCGGGAGCACAGGTCGTCGCGACCGGACCCGTCGCTGTCGTGGAACCCCTCCTCGGCGACGACGAACGCCACCTTCATCCCGGCCTTCGCAGCGCGGGAGAGGAGCGCGAGTGCGGTGCGGGTCTTGCCCTTGCCGGGCGGGCCCACGAACGCCATGGTGCAGCCCTTCGGGATCCCGCCGAGGGCGCTGCCGTCCTCCTCGAGCACCAGCCGGTCGAGCACCGAGCCGGTCTGCACGGCCTCCTGGCTGCGCACCAGCTCGGTGAACGTGGCGGGGCGGATGATGTCGGAGTCCAGCCCCTCGTCTCCGTCGGGCTGAGCGTTGGCCATGGGGTTGGCGAAGGGCATCGCAGACGGGTCGACCGTGGGGGCCCCCATCTGGTTGCCCATCATCATCTGCATCATCTGCATCATCTGCATCATGGGATTGCCGCCCATGCCCATCTGCTGGCCCGGCATCATCCCCGGCATACCGCCCATCTGATTGGGCATCATCCCCGGCATTCCGCCAGGCATCCCAGCACCGCCACCCTGATTCTGATCTCCGGCCACACACCCTCCTGCCACTGCGTTGTCGAAAGGCGCGCAGCATATCAGGGAGGGCGGGAGTCGCGGGCCGCTCACGCAGCGACCCGCAGGAAAGCGCGTGCTACTCGGCGGTTCCGCCACCGAGTCCGCTGAACACCCCGTCGACCTTGGCCGACAGGCCGGGCCACTTGGGGTCGTCCTTGCAGTAGATGTCGAACGCGGCCTTGGCGTTGACCCAGAAGTCGGCCTGGGCCTTCAGCAGATCCTTGGTGGGCTGGACGTTCACGTCCTCGGGCGCCCGCGCGAGCCGGGCTTCGTACACCATCATCAGCGCGTCGGGGTCGTGCTCGCCCATCCAGCTCTCGGCCGTGGACACCGCGGCACCACAGCCATCGGCACCCTGCCCCAACGCGTCGGACATGCCGTCTGCGAGGGTCTTGATGGCGGGCGACATGCCGTCTTCGTTGAGCAGCGCGATGGTCACGGCGGGGCAGCCGTCCTTCGTGTCGTCGTTCTCGAGCTCGTCCGGGCACTGGTCGTCGGCGTCGAGCACTCCGTCGCCGTCGTTGTCGGGATCCGGACAGCCGTCCTCGTCCTCGAACTCGTCGACGTCTTCCTTCTCGTCCGGGCACTCGTCCTCGGCATCGAGCAGGGCATCCCCGTCGTTGTCGGGATCCGGGCAACCGTCTTCGTCCTCGAAGCCGTCGGCGTCCTCGGGCTCCTTCTTGCACTCGTCGGTCTTGTTGGGGACACCGTCCTTGTCCTTGTCACCTGCCCAGGCGGAGGGCAGCAGGACGAGAGCGAGGGTCAGCATGACGACTCCTTTTCAGTCTGCGGCAGCGTGGTCTGTCTGCGCGTACAACGCGTTCAGCTCGCGTTCTGTTCCTGTTGCACCAGGTTGTACTCGCGGTGGTACAGGTACAGCATGTCGTTGACGAGCGCGAGGTTCTTCTCGTTGACCTCGCTCTCGTGCTCGCGATCGATGGCATCCATCTGCTTGCCGATCTGCAGGAGCTTCTCGATCAGCTCGGCGAGCAGCGACAGGTCCCGGGTCTTGCGGTTCTTCCCGGCGAACTCGTCGCGGTAGGTCTGGAAGATCTCGTTCGCGGAGCCGCCCAGCGAGCCCGCCCGCTGTTCGGCGGGAGCTTCGACCACGAGTGCGCGGATCTTGGGCGCCTCGTCGCGGTAGACGTCGAGGTTCTTCTTCACGAGACCCATGTTCTTCTTGTGGGTGTCGGTGTTGAATCCGTCGTCGAGGAGCGCCTGCATGCCCTGATGGATCTCGGCGAGCGCGTCCGTGATGTGCTCGAGGAGTCGCGGGTTGCGGGAGATGCGTGCCTGGTTCGCGAAGTGCATGCGGTAGCGCGCGAACTGGTCGTTCGCGAGGTTGGCGAAGAGCGTGCCCCGCTCGGCGCCGAACACCTTCTTGCGGTCTTCGCGGACGCGATCGCGCTCGACCCGGTAGATCGCCAGGTTGTTGCGCGTGGTCTCGAGGGCCTGCTGGAGCTCCGGCGTGTTCGCGGTCTTGGCGAGCTTCTCCATCTCGGCGACGTAGCCCTCGCTGTCCTCGATCATCTCGGCGAGGATCCCGAGGTCGCGGGTGCGGCGCTGCTGACCTGCGAAGTAGCGGGCGTAGCGGGCCTGCACGAAGTTCGCCCAGGTGGCCAGCCGGTGGGTCTTGAGTGCTGCGGGGCCCTGCGCACGGGCGTCGCGGATGCCCTTCAGCTCCTTCTCGTACAGCCCCACGTTCTCCTGCAGACGGGCCTTCTCGTCGGCGTCCATCTGGGCGCTGTTGCCCTGCAGATCCGACGCGAGATTCAGGATCTCCTCCAGCTCGTCGGGGTCGCGGGTGATGCGCGGAAACCCAGCGAACCGGGCGCGATAGCGGTTGTGGATATCGTCGATCTGCGCGCCGAACTGAGACACAGGAACCTCCAGGCTGCGCCCCGTAACCGCTCCTCTGGGAACGGACACATGTCTCGACGGCCAAGAGAACGGTGCCCCCGAAATGCGCGGAGGAACGAGCACATTTTCCGGGGGTACCTGAACGCGTCGAGACATTCGATGGAAGAGATTCGGTCGGTTCATCCCTCGCTTGCGAGGGTGGGCCGGCGAATCGGGATAGGGCTCCGGCATGGCGCGCATGGAGAACAGCGAGATCGCGGCCGTGTTCTACGAGATCAGCGATCTCCTCTACATCCACGGCGGCAACCCCCATCGGATCCGGGCATTCTCCAGGACCGCCCGGGTGGTCGAGAACCTCCCCCAGCCCGCCGAGCAGATGATCCGCTACGGGTCGCTGCAGAAGGTCCCGGGCATCGGGTCGGGCTCGTTCCGGCGCATCAAGGACATCCTCCGGACCGGCACCTGCGACGAGCACCTGAAGCTCCGCCGGGCCCTTCCTCCCGGCCTGCGCGACATGCTGGACGTGAAGGGGCTCGGGCCGCGGACCATCCGGGTGATCTACCAGCACCTGCGCATCGGCACGATCGACGAGCTGGAGGTCGCGATCCGCACGGGCCGGGTCCAGAAGCTGCCCCGGATCGGCCAGAAGACGGCCATGAAGCTCCTGAAGGGGATCGAAGACTGGCGGAACCGCATCGGGCGGGTGCCCTGGGTGGACGGGAAGCGCTGGGTCGATCGGCTCACCGCGCAGCTCGAGGACGAACCCGCAGTCCTGAAGATGATGGTCGGAGGAAGCGTCCGGCGCGGAAAGGCCACGGTCGGCGACCTGGACATCCTCGTGGGTGCCGACGACAAGCTGCGCGTGGTGTCGCGGTTCCTGACGCTGCCGGAGATCGACGAGGTCCTGGTCCAGGGGACCGGTCGGGCCAGCGTGCGTCTGCACAACCGCCAGCAGTGCGACCTGCGGGTGCTCGACCCCGAGACCTTCGGCGCGGGCATGCACTACTTCACCGGGAGCAAGCTCCACAACATCGCGATTCGCTCCCGAGGCCTGAAGCTGTACGACCGGAAGATCAGCGACAAGGGGATCTTCGTCCGCGACACCGAGATCCGCATCGCCCCCGGCACCGATGAGGAGGACATCTTCGCGGCGGTGGGGCTGCCGTTCATCGCGCCCGAGCTCCGCGAGAACACCGGTGAGATCGAAGCCGCAGCAGCCGGACGCCTCCCTCGGCTCGTGAGCGCGGACGACTTGAAGGGCGACCTGCACATGCACACCGTGGCCAGCGACGGAAAAGGCACGGTGACCGACATGGCCCAGGCGGCGCAGCGGATGGGGCACCGCTACATCGCCATCACCGACCACACCAAGCACCTCGGGGTCGCCAACGGCCTCGACGAACGGCGACTGAAGGCTCAGGTGCGCCACATCCGCGACGTCGAGCAGCACGAAGGGGCGCTGCACATCCTGGCCGGCACCGAGGTCGACATCCTCCCCGACGGGCAGCTCGATCTCGACCACGACGTGCTTCGCGGGCTGGACTGGGTCATCGGCAGCGTCCACAGCGCGTTCGACCAGTCAGGCGACGAGATGACCGACCGCTACATCGCCGCGATGGAGACCGGCCTCGTGGACTGCATCGGCCACCCCGAGACCCGGCGACTGGGGCATCGCAAGAGCGTCAAGCTGGACTTCGACCGGCTGTTCCGCGCAGCCCGCAAGACCGGCGTGGCCATCGAGATCAACGGCAACCCCTACCGGATGGACCTGTCGGACACCCGTGCCCGTCAGGCCCGCGAGCTCGGCGTGAAGCTCTGCATCAACACCGACGCACACAGCCCGCGGCACCTCCCCTACCAGGAGTTCGGGCTGATCACGGCACGACGCGGCTGGGTGGAGTCCACCGACGTGCTGAACGCCCAGGGTGTCCAGACCCTGAAGGACCTGCGAAAAGACCGCCTGCGGACCCATGGGGTGAGCGTGGGGGGCTGGGAGCCCGACGTCGATGCGGCCGCGGTCGACGCCATCGCGAACGCCCAGGCCTTCGTGAGCGCCGAGCACTGGCCCGCGGCGGACGACCTGCCCCCCGCGCCCGACCCGACGGGCGATTCAGACGACGCGTCCTCCGAGAGCCCCGACAGCACGGGCGATGACGAGGATGCGCTGTCGGACGAAGCCCTCGATGCCGCCCTGAACGAACCCTTGAGCCCCGAGCTCCGACAGCGCATCGAGGACTTCCTGCGCAACGGGGGCGACGCCCCCCTGGAGCGCGCGCTGGCGAAGCGGGGCGCGAACGCGATGCAGGCCGGGTTCCAGCTGGTGTACGGCGGCTGATCAGGCCGCGCGCAGGTCTCCGGCCAGTCGGGCACAGGCCCCCGCCTGTTCGACGAATCCGAGCTGCTCGAACAGGGTCGCCGCGAAGAACCACCCGGCCCTCCACTCCGGGTTGTCGGCCAGCACGGGCTCCACCACACCCATGGCACCAGCCGGATCCCCCGCGTCGGCCTTGGCTCGCGCCTGCAGGACCGCCCGGGTGGCCGCGTCGAGCACCGGAGGGGCGAATGCCCGGTCCCGCTCGGGGAGTGGCCATCCCAGCGCTGCCGCCGTCGCCCAGATCGCCGATGACCCTCGACGGCGCATCAACCAGCTGGGGTCGGGAATCGGCGGCGGGGACCAGGACGGAGCCGAAGACAGACGCAGGACCAGCACCCCCTCGTGCTCCACCTTGCTCGGCAGGTCCGCGCCGGTCGTGAGCGTGCCGGGCCAGTGCACCTGGATGTGCTTGAGGGGGTCGGCGGGTACCTCGAAGTGGATGTGGACGTCCCGCCCGTCTGCGTGGCGGAACAAGGTCTCCTCGAGCGCGCCTTCGTCGCCGTCGTGCACCACCACCACGCACTCGGGCCGTGGTGTCGGGCTCGTCTGCAGGCCCATCTCGCTGCGGACCCATGCCTGACGGCGCGAATAGGGTCCAGCATCGCTTCCGATCAACGCGTGGGCCTCCTCCTCGAGCCCCCGCAGGAACAGGCCCAGCGCCCAGGTGTAGCGAAGGGAGTCCCGCCCCGTCCCGCCGGGCTCGCCGGGCTTCGGACCCCGCTGCTGGAACCGCCGCAGGAAGGTGGGCTGGACGAACTTCCGAAACCGTGCGTCGTGCTCGTCGCGCCCCCACTGGCCCTTGGCCGAGCCCCGCAGCCCCGCGTGCGCGCGGTAGAGGAAGGTGGCGAACGGGATCGAGCTGTACGGCGCTGCGTGGGCCAGCCGCAGGTACATGTCCATGTCCTGGCCGCGGATGAGGTCGAGATCGTAGTTCCCCACCTCGTCCTGCACCGTGCGTCGGATGAGGCACGCGCCCGGCATCCCGGGAATCGACGTCAGCGTGTTCTCGAAGCCCATCGGATGCGGATGACGGCTCGCGGCCACCCACTTGTTCGGGCGTCCGCTGGACCCGTGGAAGGTGATGGTGTCGCCGAAGGCCATCCCGAGTTCCGGTCGGGAGAACAGCAGTCGTCCGAGCACGTGCAGCGCTCCGGGCAGCAGCAGATCGTCGTCGTCGAGCACCAGCACGGCGTCTCCGGTGGCGGCTTCCAGTGCTGCGTTCAGGGCCGTGGGCTTGCCGCCGTTGTCCTTGTGCACCACCACCAGATCGCGGTCGGCGTACCTCTCGAGCTGGGCGTCCAGGTACTCCCGCGTGCCGTCCGTCGAGCCGTCGTTCACGACCACGATCTGGGCCGGCCAACGCTGAGCGAGGGCGGACTGGAGCGCAGCATCGATCATCGAGCGGCGGTTGTAGGTGCACATCAGGATCGAGATCAGCGGCCCCTCGACGGCGGGCAGTGGCCGGGCTTCGGGGGTCTTCCCGCCCACCAGGCGCAGCTCGGCGGTGAGCGTGGCCTCGGGTTGGACCTCTTCCAGGGTCTCGCACGGAGGCAGGCCGAACCGCTCGAGCACCCCGTCGATCCGGGGCTTGTCGATGGGGGCAACCACCGGCATCCGGCCCGCGATGCGGAGCTGCACGGCCGTCCAGCCATCGTCGTTCGGGGGAGTCGCGACGCGGTACGGCGCGCGGTGCAGCACCCGGCTCATGGCTTCGCGTTGGTGGTTGCTGCGGGGACGCAGTGCGGTGGGCTCGCTCATCGACTCGCTCCCATGGCGGAGATGGAGGTGGAGGTGCGGGAACCGCGGACCGCGCTCCGAACGGCCCGATCCCGGAGGGCTGCGAGCATCGCGGCCGACGCGACGTCCCCGCGGGCGAGGGTCGCGCTCGACAACGCATCCCAGGACGCCCGTGACGACGGGTCGAGAAGCACCCGGAGCTCCGGATCGTCCGTGCTGGACGCGAGTTGTTCGATCGAGCCTCCGAGTGCGCCGTAGTTGGCGCGATAATCGGCGTTCCCCGCGTCGCAGCGCAGTGCGTTGGCGAGCATCGCGCGCCCCCGCTCCAGATCTCCCTGCGCGCTCATGAGCACCCCGATGTCGTTCCACACCCGACCCGACCAGCCGAGCTGCTTGGCGAGCTGCAGCGCGATGCGCAGCGCGGTGTGGGTGTTCCCGGACTCCACACAGGACTCGATGGCCGCGATGCCCGGGCGGGGCTCACCGGCGCGGCACACCACCACCAGCTGTTGGGCGCGTCGGGTCAGGGCGATTCCCGAGATCCCTCCCCCACCGTTGCGGTCGTGTTCGGTCGGAACCTCTCCGTTCACCGCCTTCGACGGCCCGTAGCCCACGAACGTCGGTTGGACGCGGCGCGGGACCCACCCCGCCTCCTGGAGACGGAGAACGAGCTCGTCGGGTCGGGCGTCGAAGCGCCAGGTCGGGTGGCGACGCGACGGCAGGACGACCCGTGAGAAATGCGCCAGGTTGTACAGCGTGAACACGCCCAGCGCGCCGTCCGGCACGCGGCTTCGCAGGCTCGCCAGGATGCCCGACAGATCGTCGAGGTACTCGAGACTCCCGCAGCACACCACGGTGTCCCATTCTCCCTCCGGCACGGGCTGCTCGTTCAGATCCGCGGTCACGATGCGGAATCCGTCCCGCTCGGTCGCCACCTTCTCGGCCACGTCGATCCCCGTGTAGTCGAACGACGATCCCAGCATCCGTCCGAGCAGACCCGTGGAACAGCCCACATCCAGCACCCGACGCCCCCCTTCACCGAGCACCACGTCCACCACCTGACGCAGGCGTCGATGGGCGATGTCGTACTTGAAGGTCTCGCCCTGCCACCCCGGCAGATCCGGCCGCTCGACGATGCCACGGATGGGGCGGTGGCCCCGGATGACCGACGCCAGGGTGTCGAACTGCGCGTCCGCACGCGACCGAACCTTCGGAAGCGCCACGTCCAGCGTGCGTTTCGTCGCCTCCCGCTCCGACCACGCCGTCATCAGGCGGCTCTCCAGCGTCGAGCAGTCTTCGATGTCGACCCAGGCGTCGTCCAGGCCCAGCAGCGCGAGCCAGCCCGCGGTCTTGCGCTCGTAGGCGATGCCGAACGACGGCACCCCCGCGGTGGTCGCGAACAGCAGGCTGTGCATCCGCGTGGCCAGGAAGAAGTCGCAGCCCCCGATGTGCGCGCGGAGCTCGGCGAACGACCGGTCTGCGACCTCGTCCACCTCCACGCGGGCGCCTTCGAGACGGTCGGCGAGACGGTCGGCGATCCGCGCTGCGATGCGTCGCGCACACACCCGGTCGTCGTGGCGGTATCCCCCGAAGTCCGTGCAGTTGTTGAAGAACCGCGCGACGCCTCCGGTCTTTGAGAGCCAGGCGGACACCGCGTCGACCACGTGGGTCTCGTAGGCCTCCTGGGCCGCTTCCGCATCGGCGTTGCCCGGGAAGTACCAGCTACGAACCGTGATCCCCAGCACCGGACCCCCTTCTTCGAGGCGCTCGGCCGCTCCGCTCCAGGGCACAGCCGCGTCCACACCGACTTCGATGGGAGCCCGCACGCCCAGGTCCGCGACGATTCCACCGGTGATGTGATCCCGGGCCAGGATCCAGGTCGCTCCGTCGAGCACCGAGCGCGCCGCTTCCCGCGACAGCGGACTGTCGAACGGCCCCATGCTCTGGCCGAAGAACGCCACCGGCACCTCGGCGCGATGGGCTGCGTGGTACAGCGCCAGCCGCGGATGCAGGTTGAGTGCGTAGATGTCGTTCAGGAAGCTGCCGCCGCACGAGACCACCGCATCGGTCCCCACCAGGAGCTCCGCCAGGGCCACGGGGTCGCCGTCCCCATGCACCTCGAGGTCGGGATGGAAGTGCCGCGTGACCTCCGGGAAATGCGACACCACGGCGATGTCGGCGTCCGGTACCCGCGCTTCGATTCCCGAGACGATGCCGTGCAGGATGGCGGCGTCTCCCCGGTTGGACGAGCAGAAGCTGTCGGTGATCAGCACGCGGGGGCGGGCCTCGTCACGGACGACCGGAGCAAACACCCCGTCCAGGAGGCGTCGGGCGACCACCCGGGTGTCGTGACACGCCGCCAGACGGGGTCCTCCGAGCCCCAACCTGCGCAACTCGTGAGGTCGCTGGGCCAGGCGCACGATGGCCATCGCCAGCGCATCGACGTCGCCCGGAGGCACCAGCAGCCCGTTCACACCGGACGCCACGAGATCGCCGATCCCCGACAGCTTCGACGCGATCACCGGACGCTGCAGCGCGCAGGCCTCGGCCAGCACGGTGGGAATCCCGTCCATGTCGCCGGTCGGGGCCACCACACACGGCGCGACCACGGCATCTGCCGTGCGCATCGCATCGAGGACCTCGCTGTACGGCCGCATCCCCGAGGTGACCAGCCCCGGCTCGCTCTCGGGATGTTCGAAGCCGATCAGCTCGAGCTCCAGATCCAGCTGCGGACACATCGCGCGGGCCCGACGCCACGCCTCGAACAGGACCGGCACCCCCTTCTTCGCGGTCGGACGCCCCACGAACAGCAGGCGCTTCAGCTGGGTGGGAGGCGGAGGCGCGTTTTCGATCAGCTCGGCCAGACGGGCTGCGTTGGGCACGATGGCGATGCGTTCGCGGGCCACCCCCCGATCTGCGATGAAGTCCCGGTGGAACCTCGAGATCGTCACCACCTTCCGGCATCGATCCGACAGGGTCGCCCACTCTTCGGGTCGGACGGCTGCATCGCGCCGGAACAGGTCGTAGGCGTGGCACATGAACGAGAACGGGCGATCGATCCGGTCGGCGAGCCCCTGCAGCACCCGCACCCCGAAGTCCGCAAAGTGGCCGTGAAGGTGGTCGAAGCGCTTCAGCACCGCATCGAGCTCCGCGCTGGGCGCGAGACCCTGGTGGAGTAGCGGGAACGGCTCGCCATCCGGGCCTTCACCGAACCGGATCGACGGATCTCCAGCGACGTGCGCCACCACCCCGACTTCCACGCCTGCGGCGCGAAGCGCGACCAGCTCGGCGTGGACGAAGGTCTGGGATCGGACCGGGTATTCGTGGAGGACGTAGCAGACAGAAGGCACAGGTACAGACGACATCTCGGACCTCAAGCAGTGGCGTGGACGGTCCAGTTGCTGAACCCGATGCTCTGGGGGTTCGGGCAGCTGGGGCGTCCGGTCATGATCTGGACGGCTTCGACGAGGCGTTGGTGGGCTTCGACCGGCAGCTTCAGCCCATCGGCCTCCACCACGGTCCAGCCCGCCTCCTCCAGTGCGTGCACCAGCCCCTGCAGCGTGAACCGCCGCAGGTCGAGCGGGCACGGGTGGAACGGGTAGAACCAGGGGACCGAGAGCAGCAGCGAGCCATCGGGTCGCGTCACGCGACGCAGCTCGGTCAGCGCCCGGACCGGGTGAGCGACGTGCTCGAGGACCTCCGTGCAGAGCACGCTGCCGAACACGTCGTCGGGGATGGACGACAGATCCTCGAGGTCGGCCACGATGTCGGGCCGGTCGTTCGACCCGTTGTAGACGGCCTCACAGACGTCGAGGGTCATGCGGATGCCGATCCGGTCGAGCCAGGTGCGCTCAGATCGGCTGGTTCCGACGTCCAGCATGGGCCCGCAGAGCACGTGCCTGTGGCCGACCAGCCATCCTTCGAGGCGGTCGCGGGCGGTCAGGCGCGGGGGCGACACTCCCAGTCGACGCGCGATGTCGGGGAGCTCGGGCGCTGCAGGTGCGTGCTGGATGGCCTGCCCGAGGTAGACCCGGGCGTCGTCCACGGCACCGATTCCCGCGGCACAGCGTGCGCCGTCCAGCCAGGCCTCGCCGCAGTCCGGCTCCACCGCCAGGTGCGCACTGACCAGCTCGAGCGCCTTGCCGGGCTGGGTCGCGAGGGCGTCCGCGACCGTCGAGCGCGGGTAGCCGTACGCCCCCACGGGAGCGGCTCGGAGCACCAGCTCCTCCGACTCCCAGGGGAACGTGGTCGGTGCCCCTCTCGCAGCGACCACCGGCAGCCCGATGGCGTGCAGTCGGCCGAACGGCACGGGGTCCGGCGTGGGAATGACGAGCTCCGAGCCCAGCGGGCTTCGAGAGCGGAGGTCCTGCAGCGTTTCGATGTCCATGGCCGGGCTATCGGCGAAGACCTCCCACGCTGAAGGGCGATCTGGACATCATCCTGCCTGGTACGGCTACGGGATCAGCCCGAGAACGACCAGGTGTCGAACTCGGTGAAGTAGTAGTACGGCGTGATCGTGTTGCCGCGCACTGCGTTCCGCCAGGCGCTCTTCGTGTCGAGCTTCCACAGGAAGATGTAGGGCAGATCCTCGGCCAGGTAGGCGTGCAGCTCGTGGTAGGCGTCCTGGGCGGCGGTGTCGGTGGTGGCCTTGTCGTACGCGTCGAGCAGCTCGTCGACCTTGGGGTCGCTGTAGTTGAAGATGTTCAGCGAGCCCTTCCCGCCCGTGCGCGTGTTGAAGAGCGGGTTGACGTCCTCGACCACCCCGAACGACCACTTGCCGATCAGCATGTCCCAGTCGGAGAGGTTGCCGGTGATGACCTTGTTGGTCCACTCGTCGTTGCCGATCTTGTGGACCTGCCGCTGAAAGCCCCCGCGCTGCAGCTGGTTTCCGAGCTGGTTGAGCAGGTCTTTGGCCTCGAGGTCGAGGGGCGCGTTCATCCCGATCTTCAGGTTGATGGGCTGGCCATTGTCGATCCACAGGCCGTGCTGCAGCTGGTAGCCCGCACCCTGCATGAGCGACTTCGCTTCGCCCAGATCGGCCGTCTCGACGGTGTCGACGCCGCGGTTGTAGTACGGGCTCGACGGGATGAACGGGCCGCTGATGAACTGGCACGGCGGCAGGGGGTCGTCGGGCTTGATGCCCATCGTCAGCGTGCGGAGCTGCTCGCGGTCGATGGTCTTGTTCAGCGCCTGACGCACTTCGGGCTTGTTCAGGAACGGCCGGTCGTGGTTGAGCGCGATGTACCACCAAGAGCGCAGGTCGTACGACTTGAGCCCGACGTCGTCGGAGGCCCGGACCTCGGGACGGCGCGGCGGTGCTACGGCCACGAGCCCCTGGACGCCTCCGCTCATGATGGTCTTGACCTGAACGATGGGGTCTCCGCCCTCGGCCAGCATCAGCTCGGTGATCTTGGGACCGTGATGCGCGTTGTCGAAGGCCTCGAACTTGGCCTGCGTGCGACCCCGGTTGCCCTTCATGGGGCCCGTTCCGATGGGACGCGTACCGAACACGTCGTCCGGCTGGATCGTGGTGGACGTGAACTTGTGCTTCGGAATGACCCGGAACCCCAGACGCTCCTCGGGGTTGTGGTACTGCCGCGTGAACTCGACGGTGGCGACGTTCTTGCTGACGGTGCAGCCCGCGAGGACCTCGCGGTACTGCTTGGCGATGAGCGACGGCGTGTTGGGGTCCATCATCGCGTCGACCGTGAAGCACACATCTTCGGCCGAGAACGACTCGCCGTCGTGCCACTTCACGCCCTTCTTGATGGTCATGGCGAGCTTCTTTCCGCCGTCGAGACGCTCGGACGACTCGACCAGGCGACTCTTGATCTCGCTCGTGATGGCCGACCGGTAGTACAGGCGGTCGAACACGAGCTCCTGCGTCCGATGGTCGACCATGCTCTGGGCGAACAGCGGATTGAGCGTCGTGGGCAGGGCTTCTTCGTAGTAGGCCACGCCACCGCCGGTGAGGAACACCGTGCTGGCGAGGATTCCCAAGCCGACCAGGAGGTCCCGGCTGCGTCTCATCCACACTCCTTGTTGGTCGAACGATACCGCAATGCGCCCGTCCAGACCGAGAGGAACCCGGCTCCAGCCGAATTACTCGCCTTCATTACCCAGGTTCTTCAGGATCTCTTCACAGATCACCGCCCCGATGCGCGCGTGCGCCCGGTCGGTCAGGGCCCAGCCTCCACGGGTCAGGGAGCCGCGCCCCCCGCTTCCGGACGGCCAGCCCAGGTCGACGTGCCAGACGCCGTCGTCCTTGGATGCGAGCGCACTCAAGGCGGCATTCCAGGCGCCGGTCTGGGAATCGATGGTGGCCTGACGGGTGGCGACGTCCTGGTCCTGCACGTCGTCGGGAGACCACTCGAGCTGAGAGAGGGTCGGGGCTGCGAGCCCCACGAGGAACACTGCGGGTGGCGGACCCGATGCGGTCCCCCTCAACGCGCCGACCACCGACGACAACCGGCCGACGAACGCCGCCGGATCTTCGTCGTCGCGCATCTCGTGGGCGCCCAGACCCAGGACCACCACGCGGGGCTTCAGCTCCTGCACGGCAGCGACATCGGCCTTGACCTGGCCCGTGGTAGCGCCCTCTTTGGAGCGATCGACCACCGAGAACACGCCTGGCCGGGCCTCTTCGAGACAGTCCGCGAGCACGGAGACCCACGTGGACGTCACTTTCGGCGCGACGAACCCCTCTGGGGGTGCCGCCACCAGACCATTCCCCGCAGCCACCACAGCAGACGCTTCCGCCGGGGGATCTGCGGCGAACGCGGGTGTGCTGATGCTGAGGGACAGGAGGACGAACACGGGACGACTCTGTGCGCGGGTCATCGATGTTGCCTGGACCCGTGGGCACCGCGGGATCTTCCACGGCGGACGGCCTGGGGTCAATCCGTGCTGCCGGTGGGGTTCGGTTGCGGTTCGTGGTGCCGGGCGCGCGGACGGTTCGCGGTGAGGGTCTCGTAGAAGTCGCGAGGCTCGGTGGTTCCGCCGCCTTCGGGGCTCCTCCCCCGCTTCATCCGCTCGATCGCCGCTCGAGGATGGAGGTTGAGCCAGCCGGTGACGGCGTACGGCACGTGGTAGCCCCACTGCAGCTCGTTCCGCAGCGCCGCGAGCTCGTCGGTGAGCTCCAGAACGGGGCGCACGTCGTGCGAGGGGTCGTCCAGGTACATCAACAACAGCTCGAGCGGACAGTTCCCAGCTCCGCGGCCCATCCCGAAGATCGTCGCGTCCACGAACGCCGCTCCTTCGTCGATGGCCGCAATCGTGTTGGCGAACGCGGTCTCCTGGTTGTTGTGCAGGTGCACGCCCACCTGCTGGTCGGGCCGCAGCCAGTTCTTGTACTTGCGGATGAGGTACCGGACGTGGTGCGGGTACATCGCACCGAAGCTGTCGACGACCGCGATGTTGTCCACCTCGCTGTCGCGCAGCGTCCCCAGGAACGCATCGACTTCCTGAGGGGTGCACGTGGTGACGGCCATGACGTTGCAGAACACCTCGTAGCCCAGCGACTTCGCGTGGTGGAGCAGGTCGACGGCCTCGGGGACGTCACGGCCGTAGGTGGCGACGCGCACGATGTCGATGGCGGTCTCGTCGGCGGGACGCAGACTGGCCTTGTCGATGCGGCCCATGTCGCACATCACCGCGAGCTTCATTCGGTCCTGGCTGCGCACCACCTGCACCAGGTCCTCGTCGCGACAGAAGCGCCACGGGCCCGTGGTGTCGGGGTCGTACACGCCCTCCTTCGTCCAGTAGCCCACCTCCATCACATCCACGCCAGCGGCCAGGAGCGCCTCGAAGGTGCGGGACACGAGCTCGTGCGGAAACTGCCAGAGGTTGGTGCAGCCGCCGTCGCGAATCGTGCAGTCGAGCACGCGTACGCCGTGGCGACGGTCGGTCATGAGGCCATCCGGACAACACCGGACGCGGTAGTCGAGTCCCATGACGTCCCCTATTCCCATGGCCTCGGGGATCCACACCCCGCCGTCTGGCGCGATAACGGGCGCGACGAGACCTGTAGGAGGTTCCATTGTCCGCGGTCCCATCCCTGGTGCGTACGCGATTCGCCCCGTCCCCGACGGGCTCTCTGCACGTCGGCGGCGCGAGGACCGCCCTGTACTGCTGGCTGGTCGCGCGCAAGCACGACGGGAAGTTCGTGCTCCGCATCGAAGACACCGACCAGAAGCGCTCCAGCGACGAAGCCGCGGCGGGCATCCTCCGCGACATGCGCTGGCTGGGCCTGATCTGGGACGAGGGTCCCGAGGTCGGTGGGCCGGGCGCGCCGTACTACCAGTCCAGGCGCCTCGACACCTACAAGCAGTACTTCGACCAGCTCCTCGACGCCGATCGCGCGTACGAAGCCTGGGAATCCCGTGAAGAGCTCTCCGCCATGCGCAAGGAGGCCGAAGCCGCCAAGCAGAACTTCCGCTTCCGCCGGCGCGAGCCCTACAGCGACGCGGACATCGAGCGGTTCCACCAGGAGAAGCGCATCCCCATCCTGCGGCTGAAGGCCCCCGACCATCCCGTCACCATCGCGGACATCGTGATGGGCGAGATGACCCAGGCCCCGGACGAGCTCGAGGATGTCGTCATCCGCAAGGCCGACCACTTCCCGACGTACCACTTCGCCGTGGTGGTGGACGACGAGCTGATGGGCGTCACCCACGTGATGCGGGGCAAAGAGCACTACATGAACACCGCCAAGCACCTCGGGATCCTCGAGGCGCTGGGCTGGGACGCGCCGAAGTTCGCCCACCTGCCGACCATCATGAACATGAACGGCAGCAAGATGAGCAAGCGCAACAAGGCCACCACCGCTCGGGCCGGCGCACGCGACGCCGCAGCGGCCCGCAACGCCGAGAAGGGCGACTGGTCCTGGCTCGCGGAGCTCGTGGGTGCCGAGACCGAGCACGTGCGCCGGTTCATGAAGAAGAAGCACGACGACGTCGCTCTGGCGCAGTCCATCGCAGCGAAGCTCGATCTCGAGCTGCCGATGATCGACATCCTCGACTTCCGCCGGGCCGGGTTCCTCGCCGAGGCCCTGCTCAACTACCTCGCCCTGCTGGGCTGGTCTGCGGGGGACGACCGCGAATACTACGCGCTGGACGAGCTCGCCGAGGCCTTCGGTCTCGACCGGGTCAACCGGCAGGACGCCAAGTTCGACGTGGTCAAACTCACGGCCATGAACGCCGAGTACCTGCGCGAGCGGATCACCGAAGAGCGCTACTACGAAGCCCTGAACCAGTGGATGGAGGTGGCCGACACTCCCCTGTCCCGGTTGTCCGAAGACGACCTGAAGACCACGGTCGACCTGTTCCGCAGCCGCGCGACCACCTTCGTCGACCTGCAGACCCAGAGCCACTTCCTGCGCGCAGCACCGCGCGACTACGACGACAAGGCCGTGAAGAAGTTCATCTTCAAGAAGGGGGGCCTCCCCCACCTGCACGACGCGCGCACCGCACTCGCGGACGTCGGCCGCTGGGAGACCCCGAGCATCGAACGCGCGTTCCGACGCCTGTGCGAGCAGACCGGCGCGGGGCTCGGCAAGTACGCCCAGCCCGTGCGCATCGCGATCTCCGGAACGTCCACCACGCCGGGGCTGTTCGACACCCTCGCTGCCCTGGACCGCGACGACGTGCTGGCGCGCATCGACCGGGCGCTCGAAGCCTGGACCCCCGCGAGCGACGCCCCTTGAGCACCGTGCGCTGGATTCCGTTCGTCTGCGCGGGCCTGATCGCGTGCGGGCCCAAGACCGACCCGCTCTACCCGATGGCCGCCGAGCTCTCGAAGGCTTCGCGGGAGGGTCCGGACCGGATGCCGCCGCACCTGTCCTTCGTGATGGCCAGCGACACCGCGTCCACGGCCCTGCAGGAGGCCGTCTCCGACCCCGACTCTCCTATCGTGGTGGGGTTCGGGATCGGGGTGGCGTTGATCCAGCCGACCCTCGAGTCCCCGAGTCTGAACGCCGTCGAGTCGCCCGGTTGCGACTGTCCGCGGCTCGACCTCTCGGTCCGCGGCACTCTCGACATCGAGATGCAGGGTCTGATGGGCACCCGCAAGCTCGCGGACGGTCTGGGCTTCACCACGCATCTCGTCGGGGCCACGAAGCTGTCCGTGAACCGGAAGAGCCCCGAAGGCGACCGCCTCATCGTCCTCGAGCCTGTGTCGACCGACCCCTGGGCCATCGACATCACCCTCGAAGAAGAGAAGGGGATGCTGAACAACGAGATGATCCGGGGGCAGGCCGACACGTTCCTGCAGCAGCTCGCCCAGCCCCTCCCTCTCGGACGCATTCCGGCCAAGGTGCCCGTCGAGCTGGCCCGCTTGCAGCTCGAACCCGCCGAAGACCTCGTCGCCACGGCCTGGTTGAAGGGTCGCGCTGCGGATCCGCCGCCCGAGGTGTCGATCGACGAGGGCTGGGTCGTGGCCACCACCGAGAGCGCCATCACCTCCGGGGCCCGGGCCGCGATGGTGAACGTCGAGCAACACCCGAAGTACAAGATCGAGCCGCTGTCGGTCACGGTGGACGACGGGTCGTGGACCGCCGATGTCCGCCTGCACAAGGTGGCGCGCAAGGCGAAGTACCGCGACTACACCATCACCGGCGACTTCACCCTCGGAGACGCGATCCAGATCGTCCCCACCTCGGTGGAGCGCACCGACAAGGCCGGCTGGGGCCTGTCGCTGGCAGCGGGGTTCATCGACGGTCGCATCCGCAAGCAGGTGCTGGACCTCGAGCTCGAGCTGGCGAGCACGAGCCGCACCAAGGTCGTCAACCGCGCCGTCGAGCTGACCATCCAGCGCGTCGAGTCCGAAGGCGAAGCCGTGTTCGTGTACGGCGGGATCACGTCGGAGCCGTGGACCGAAGACGACGCCGAGGAAGCGGACGAATCCGCGGACCCTCCGGCCGACGAGTAGGCGTTCACTCCGCCAGGCAGGCCTCCCACAGCGGCGCTCGCACCCCGAGGCGGCTCTCGTCGTCATCGGGATTCTTCACGAAGACCGGTTCCCCGGGTCTGCACACCATCAGAACACGACTTACGACTGCCCCATGCGTACCGCTCTTCTCGTGATCGACGTCCAGAACGACTTCCTGCCCGGGGGCGCCCTCGCGGTGCCGGACGGAGACGCCATCCTGCCGGTCGTCCGGGAGGAGCTGGCGAATCCGGACTACGCCCTGGTGGTGTTCACCCAGGACTGGCATCCCGCGGGCCACAGCTCGTTCGCCAGCAGTCACGACGCCGAGCCGTTCAGCACGACCCAGATGCCCTACGGCACCCAGGTGTTGTGGCCGGATCACTGTGTGCAGGGCTCGCACGGAGCCGCGTTCGCAGACGCGCTTCCCCTGAACGCCCACCACCTGATGATCCGCAAGGGCACCAACCCTGCGGTCGACAGCTACTCGGCCTTCTTCGAGAACGACCACCGCACGCCCATCGGGCTGGGCGGGGCGCTTCGCGAGCTGGACGTCGAATCGCTCGTGCTGGTGGGCCTCGCGACCGACTACTGCGTGAAGTACACCGCACTGGACGGCCGGAAGCTGGGCTTCGCCGTGACGGTCCTCGAGTCCGGGGTGCGCGGCATCGCCCCGGACACCGTGGAGCAGGCCTGGGGCGAGATGGCGGACGCCGGCGTCGTGCGGCGCTGAATCCTCACCAGCCGCGCAGCCGGTTCTCTTCCTTGCGGTAGTCCGCGAAGCTCTTCTTCACGATCTGCAGCGCATCGGCGGCGTTCACCAGCTCCTCGACCTCGACGGTCTTGCCCTCGAGCGTCTTGTAGTCCAGGAAGAAGCGCTTGATCTCGGCGTAGCTGTGCTTCGGGAGATCCGTGATGTCGCGGTAGAACGAGACTGCGGGATCGTTGACGTGGACGGCGATGATCTTGTCGTCGCCCTTGCCCTCGTCCTTCATCTGCATGCACCCGATCGCGCGCGCCTGCATGATCGCACCCGGGATCACGGGCTCGTGGCCGAGCACCAGGACGTCGAGGGGGTCGCCGTCCTCGCAGTAGCTCCGGGGCAGGAAGCCGTAGTTCGCGGGGTAGTGCACGGCGCTGTAGAGCACGCGGTCGACGCGGAGCATGCCCGTCGGCTTGTCGAGCTCGTACTTCACGCGGCTGCCCTTCGGGATCTCGATGATCACGTTGAAGTAGTGGTGCGCGGTGTCGGGGTTGTTGGGCAGGTCGTGCCAGGGATGGGACGCCATGGTGCTCCTCTGGGAGTTCAGTCTGCGGCGCGAATCAGTCGCGCGAACATCGCCTCGGCCTCAGGGTCGGAGAATTCGAAGCCGGCGTCCAACAGCCGCTGGGGCACCGCGCGAATGCTGGCGAGGAACAGGTCGTTCGCGAGCTCGCCGAGCGCGCCGCGCAAGGCCCACTTCGGGGCGTGGGTCATGACCGGCCGATTCAGGGCTCGCCCCAGGGCTTTCACCCACTCCTTGTTCCGCGTCGGCTCGGGAATGGTGGCGTTGAAGCGGCCCTCGAGCGAGGGGGTGTCGGCGACGAACAAGAACGCAGCGACACAATCGCGATCCGAGATCCAGCTGGTGTACTGCTGGCCGTTGCCGAGCCATCCGCCGATCCCGTAGCGGAACGGGAGGACCATCAGCGGGAACGCGCCCCCGGTGTGCGACAGGACGATGGACATCCGCAAGACGGCGCTGCGGCACCCGAGCACGTCGGACGCCCGCAGGTGGGCGTTCTCCCAGTCGAGCGAGAGCTCGGCCAGAAACCCCGATCCGGGCTCGCCGTCGTCGGGGATCTCGGTGTCGCCACAGTCTCCGAACACCCCGAGCCCGCCGGCCCCGATGAAGAACCCGGGAGGGGTGTCGAGGGTGGCCAGGCTGTCCAGGATGGCCTCGGTAGCGTCGATGCGACTCTCGCGCAGGATCGTGCGGCGCTTCCGGGTCCACGGACGGTCGGCGATGGGAGCGCCCGTGAGGTTGAACACGCCGTCGAGTCCCTCGAGCGCGCCCACGCCCTGGATGCCCTTGCCGAGGTCCCACTGGAGCATGTGCTCCTCGGTGGGCTTGCCGCGGGTGAGGATCCACACCTCGTCACCCCGACCCCGGAGTGCGTGGGCCAGGTGGGTGCCGATCATTCCCGTTCCGCCGATGATGGCGTAGCGCAGCTGGTCCTCCGAAGCGGTGTGCGACGGGGCGATGCCGGCTTCGCGCCCCAACCCCTGAGGCACGCCAAAACCGACTGACGAGTCGGAAATCCGACCCATCCCTCAGCATGGTAACAGCACAACCTCACGGCGGACACCTCGCTATTGGAGTCCCGATGCAGTCCGATTCCCCAACTGGGCCGTCCGCACGCGGCTCGAGCGGCCCAACCTCCCCGGGAGCCCCACCCAGCGGGCTCTTCGACGCACTGGATCGCGAAGGCGCCGCCGACAAGCAGACCTACGTGGACTGGGTGTTCTCGCGCGTGGCGCGTCGCTACGACCTGGGCAACGACATCATGTCGGCCGGCTGGCACACCCGGTGGAAGGAGCGTCTGGTGCAGTTCGCGCGCATCGAGCCCGGCCATCGCGTGCTCGATCTGGCAGCCGGCACGGGCGACGTCACGTTCCGCCTCGGGCGGGAGGCCTACGAGGGCGAGGTGATCGGCTCCGACATCAACCCGGACATGCTGGCCATCGCCGAGGAGAAGCGTCCCCCGGGCATGGAGCACGTGCGGTTCTCGGTCGAGGACGCTGCGCGACTGCCGTACGCGAACAACTCCTTCGATCGGGTGACGTGCGTGTACGCGGGGCGCGGATTCCCGGACTTCCCAGCCGTGCTGTCCGAGGTCCACCGGGTGCTCAAGCCGGGCGGCGAGTACTGGAACCTGGACTTCGCGCGCCCCCCCAATCGCACGTGGGACCGGGTGCTGCGCGGCTACATGATGGCCTCGGGTGCGGCACTCGGCGTCGCTCTGCACGGCCATCCCAAGACCTACATGTACATCCCCGCCTCCCTCAAAGCCTACGAAGGCCAGCGCTGGCTCGACGCTCAGATGAAGCGAGCCGGGTTCGACACCTGGCTGGTCGAGACCTTCGGCTGCCTGATGGCCTACAACCTGGGAGTGAAGCCACGGTGACCCGGGTCTTCGCCGAGCTGCTCGCTGGCTGGGCTCCCCAGGGGGCCGCCCAGACCGGCGACGTCACGGTGCGTCCGGCCGATCCCGCCGGTGCTGTGGGCTCCGATGCCTGGCTCCCTCTCGATGCACCCGACGTGACGGGGTTCGTCGCGCGCTGCGCCGCGGCCAGGATCACCCCGTGGGTCGAGGTCGGGGATGTGCCCCGGCTTCGCGAAGCGGCCGCAGCCGGAGCCCAGCTGTGGCTGCGCGGACAGGAAGCCGCGGGGCGCTGTGGAGAGGTGGGTTCGGTCGTCCTGATCCGGGCCGCACAACAGAGCGGGCGTCCGTGGGTGGCGAGCGGGCTGGGAATGCGCGCGATGGCCGCCGCCGTGGCCCTGGGCGCGGCCGGCATCGTGCTGGACGTCCACCTGTGGCCGCTCGAGGGGTCGCCACTCGCCACGCCAGAGGGGGTCGATCCTCGCTTCGAGGGCCGTTCGGCGCGCGACACTCAGCTGCAGGACGGGCGCCGCACCCTGCACGGACTCCCCTGCTCCACCGCCATCGGGTCGCCGGGCTGGGAGCACGCCGTGGGCACGCTGTCCGAGGCCGCTGTGCGGTTCCGTTCGGCAGTCGAAGCCCACGCAGAGCGGATGCGCTCGACCCGCGTGCTGACCGCGGATCCCTTCGGAACAGGGCGGCCCATCGTCCAGGGCCCGATGGCGAACGTGGCCGAGCGTCCGGAGCTGGGTCGGGCCGTGCTGGAGGCCGGCGGGCTCCCCTTCTGTGCGCTGGGCGCTCTCAGGCCGGACGCTGCACGGGCCGTGCTGGACGGCATGGCGAGCCTGGAGGGGCCCTGGGGAGCCGGGGTGATCGGCTTTGATGTGATGCCGCATCGCGACGCGCACCTACAGGCCGTGTCGAGCTTCGGCGCCACCGTGGATGGGTCGGCGCGGCCGGTGATCCTGGCCGGAGGGAGCCCGGCACTGGCCAGCGAGCTGGTGGCGAAGGGCCTCGAGCCCTGGCTGCACACGCCCAGCGCCCGGCTCGCGAAGATGGCGCTGAAGCGCGGCGTTCCGGCCGTGGTGTTCGAGGGTCGGGAAGCGGGCGGCCACGTCGGGCAGCTGACCAGCGCCGCGTGCTGGGAAGAAGGCCTGGCCGTGCTCGAAGCCCACGAGACACCGTCTCTGGTCGTGCTCGCGGGCGGCATCGGCGACGCCACCAGCGCAGCCTTCGCGGCCGCGATGGCCACCGACGCCCACAGCCGCGGCCACCGGGTCGGGCTGCAGATCGGCACGGCCCTGTTCTTCACCCACGAGATCGTCGAGGCGCGGCAGATCACCCGGGCCTACCAGCAGGCCGCGCTTTCGGCCGATCGGACCGTCTACGTGGGCGACACGGTGAACCTCCCGCTGCAGTGCGCGCCCAACCGCTACACCGATCAGGCGGTGACCAGCGAGCACCGGTGGGCCACGGACGGCCTGCCCCTGCGCGAGCGGCGGGAGCGCGTCGAGCACCACAACCTGGGCCGGACCCGCATCGCCGCCAAGGGCATCGAGCGCGACGGCGATGGCGGCTACGCCACGGTGCCCGCCCAGCGGCAGCTCGACGAGGGCGCGTTCACCATGGGTCAGGGCGCACTGGTCGCGGATCGACTGGTGACCGTCCAGGAGCTGTTCGACACGCTCACGCACGAAGCGATGGCCCTGCTGGCACGCGACACAGCGCCAGCAGACAGCCGCTGGGGGCCGGTCGAGACGGTGTCCGGCGCACCCAGCCCGTCGGTGTGGACCCCCAGCCGGTCGAGCATCGAACACCCCCGTGACGACGCGCCCATCGCGGTGGTCGGCCTCGGATGTGTCCTGCCCGGAGCACCGGACGTCCCGAGCTACTGGCAGTCGCTGCTGTACGGCATGGATGCGGTGCGGGCCATTCCCGACGACCGCTGGCGGGCCGATCGATACTTCGACCCCCGGGGCAACGAGGCGGGCTCGGGCTTCACCCGGACCGGGGTCCGGATGGGCGGGGTGGTGACCGACTTCACCTTCGATCCGCTGCAGTTCGGGATTCCCCCCCGGGTCGTCGCCAGCATGGACCGGGCGCAGCAGCTCGCACTGGTGGCGGCTCGCCAGGCCATCGAGGGCGTACGCCGGGTGGATTCGCGTCGCACGGCGGTGGTGCTGGGCAACAGCATGGGCGGCGAGCACGCCAAGAGCCTGGCGGTGCGGGTGCGGTTTCGCGAGGTGCTGGCCGCACTCGATGCGGATGGGGCCTTCGAAGACCTCGATCCGGACGGGCTCGCTGCACTCTCGGATCGCGTCGAGGCCCGGCTGTCCGAGGCCCTTCCCCCGGTCGACGTCGAGAGCATGAGCGGCCTGCTCGCCAACGTGATCGCCGGACGCGTGGCGGCGTGGCTCGACGTGATGGGCGGGAACACCACGGTGGACGCTGCGTGTGCTGCGTCGCTCGCCGCCGTGGAGACCGCCGTGTCCTGGTTGCGTAGCGGCCGGTCCGACCTCGTGCTCACCGGCGGGGTGGACGCCGACCTCTCTCCCGAGACCTACGTGGGGTTCTCGCGCACCTACGCGCTGTCTTCGACTGGCTCGAGTCCCTTCTCGGCGAACGCAGATGGGTTCGTGATGGGCGAAGGTGCCGCGATGTTCGCGCTCAAGCGGCTCGACGACGCCGAGCGCGATGGGGACCGCGTCTGGGCCGTGATCCGCGGCATCGGGCAGTCGTCCGACGGCCGCTCGTCGGGCATCACCGCCCCCCGCGCCGAAGGCCAGCAGCTGGCGATCCAGCGCGCCTATCAGCAGGCGGGATTCGGTCCGGACACCGTCGAGCTCGTCGAAGCCCACGGGACCGGCACGTCCGTGGGCGACCGCACCGAGCTCACGGCTCTCTCGCGGGTGTTCGCCGGACAACAGGCGTGGCTGGGTTCGGTGAAGTCCGCCATCGGGCATCTGAAGGGGGGTGCCGGGGCGGCTGGGCTGCTCAAGGCCGTGCTCGCGGTCGCGCATCGCACGGTGCCGCCCACCCTCCACGCGACGCCCCTCGCCGACGGCCTCGCCCGCAGTCCCTTCTCGCTGCCGCAGACCCCGGTGCCGTTCCGCGAGACGGCCGATCGGGCGCCACGCGCATCCGTCTCCGCGTTCGGGTTCGGCGGCACCAACTTCCACGTCCTGCTGGAGGGGGGTGACGCCGTTTCGCCCGACCTCCTCGCGGTGCCTCCACCCCATGTTCCGGCCGGTGCCTGGTCGTCCAGCGACGCCGTTCCCGAGCTGCGGGTCTACGCAGCCGACGACCTCGAAGGTCTGCTGGAGCGGCTGGATGCCGATGCCACCTGTACACCCGAGGAAGCCGCGGAGCGCACAGAACGGCTCGTGGTCCTGGACCGCCCGGCCGGTCTGCGCGCCTGGGTGGCAACGGGTTCGATCGGCGCGTTCGGAACGCGAGCCTGGCGGGGATCCGGCCCGTGTCCGTCGGCCGTCTGGGTGTACCCGGGTCAGGGAAGCCCGCGCGACGGGGCCCTCGACGGGTTGCACACGCTGGTCCCGAGTGCGCGGCTCTACCATCAGCTCGGCATCACCGACGTCGACACCTCCACCGATCCGGCCGCCCAGCACGCCCTCCTGGTGACTGCGGGCATCGGCTGGTCGGCTGTGCTCCACGCCGCCGGTCTGGGGTGCTCCGGGGTCGTCGGACACTCCGTGGGCGAGCTCGCTGCCCTGGTCGGCGCCGGCCGGCTGGAGCCCGGGTCCGCCCTGAGCCTCGCACACGCCCGCGGACGCGGACTGATGGGGTGTCCGCCCGGCGAGATGCTCGCCGTCGCCCTGGACGCCACAGCAGCGCGCAACTTCGCAGCCGAGGTCGAGCTGCACGTCGCGGCGTACAACGGCCCCGAAGCGTCCGTCCTGGCGGGCTCCTCTGTCGCTCGTGCGGCCGAGCTGGCCCGGGAACGCGGCATCCGGTGCACGGTCCTCGACGTCGAGCGGGCGTTCCACACGCCGTCCGTACAACCCGCCGCAGACGCGCTCGGTGAGGTCGTTCCGGGCGTCGAACTCGCCCCCGGCGCCCCCTGGTGGTCGAACGTGGGCCCCGTGGACGACACCGCCCCGGCGATGCGCGAGGCCCTGGTGCGCGCCGTCGTCTCCCCGGTCGGCTTCGTGGGGAGCATCGAGCGCGCGCTGGAGGCTGGCGAGCGCTTCTTCGTGCACATCGGCCCCGGTCGCGCCATGGCGCGCCACATCGAACAGATCGCGGCCTCGCATCGGATCGCCGTGTCCGTCGTGTCCCTCGATCCCGAGCCTGGAGAGCAGCGCGGCATCGTCCAGGGAGCCGCCGCCCTCCTGGCACAGGGCCACGTGGGGCTGCTGCGGTCGTTGCCCGCGCGGCTCGTCACCCTGCCCTTCCCCACCGAGCCCCGTGCACCCATCCGAGCCGTCCAGACCGAGCTCTCCGCACACCACCTGCCGAGTCGCCCCGCCAGCACGGGGCCATCTCCCACATCCGATGTGAACGCCCCGCCACAGCCTCCCGAAGACGGGGGGAGCGGGGTGAGAGGTGTGGTCCTGGCCGCCATCTTCGACGTGACCGGCTACCCTCCCGAGGCACTGGTCTCCGGAGCCCGACTGGACGCGGATCTGGGCATCGACAGCATCCGCAAGATGGAGATCGTGGGTGTGGTGCAGGACCAGCTCGAGCTGGAGATCGACGACGCGGCGCTGGGCGAGATCGGCGCTCTGGACGTCGACGGCCTGGTGGCGTGGCTCGAGGAGCAACTGGACACCGCCGCTGCGGGTCGCCCCCCGAGCCCTTCGCCATCCTCGGCATCGTCTTCGCCGTCGGAGACGCACGACCGACCGGGCCGGTGGTCGCTGCACCGGGTGCCCGTCGGACCCCCGCACGGGTCCACGATGCACGACGAGACCCCGTCCCTCGCAGACGCCATCGACCCCTTCCTGGACCCGCCGACAGAGCTTCCGGACTCCATCTCCCTGGATCTGTCGAACCCCGTCCATCACGGGCTCGCCGCCTACCTCCGGGTCGCTGCGCGCGAAGCCGGAACCCCGATCGACATCCGGTTCTCGGACGGCACCGCCCTTCGGGCCCCGGGATTCGGGGCGGTGATCCCGACAGACGATGGTCCCGCACTGCCAGATGCACCGGTCGTCCTGGCGTCGGGGGGCACGACCGGCATCCTCGCCGCCTGCCTGACCGAGCTGCGCAGACGGCATCCAGGAGCACGGGGCATCGTCTTCGGCCGTCGTCCCGACCAGGAGCCCCCGGCGGGATTCACGTATGCGCGCTGTGACGTCACAGACGCCGATGCGGTTGCCCGGCTGGCCGAGCGCTGCCGAGCCGAGCACGGTCGCATCGATCTGGTGGTCCACGCCGCCGGGGTTCTGCGGGACGGATTGCTCGATTCCCTCGATGCCGAGGCCAGGCGGAGCGATCTGCAGGCGGTGCTCTCGGTCAAGCTCGACGGGGCCGCGAACCTGATCGCCGCCACCTGCGACGACGCGCCCATCTGGGTGCCGTTCTCGTCGGTGTCCGCCCACCTGCCGAACCCCGGTCAGGCCTTCTACGCCGCTGCGAACGCCGCTCTGGAGCAGCTCGTCCACCCCACCGCCGCGCGGTCCGTCCCGATGGTGTGGACCGCCTGGAGCGAGGTCGGGATGGCTTCGGACCCCGCACTGCAGCGCCTGCTGGCCTCCCGCGGCATCCGCTCGCTCTCCCCCGACGAGGGTGCAGCCCTGTTCTGCGAGGCGCTGGAACACGATGGGCCCCAGTGGCTGGCCGCAGGTCCGCCGCCCACTCCTCCCTTCGAGACGCTTCCGTGGCCGTTGTCCGGCTGGGATGGTCGCACCTCGGGGACGAGCCGCTTCACCCTCGCCTTCGACCCGGACGAACCCGTGCTGTCGGACCATCGCGTCGCCGGCCGGCCCCTGGTCCCCGCCGCCGTCTGGGTGTCCGCCCTCATGGCCGCTGCAGCGGTACGCGGGTGTGAGCACCCCACGGTCGCAGACCTCGACATCCAGGCCCCGTGTTTCGTCGGTCGCCCAGAGGTCGTGCACCTCACGCTCGACGCCGTGGAGTCCGGCATCCAGGCCACCGTCCGACGCGGCGAGACCGTCCTGTGCACGGCGCGGATCACGAGCACCCCGTCCGACACGCCCGCCGTCACGGGGTTGTCCGGGGCTCCCGCTCCCACCGAGCCCGCCCAGCCGCTGTATCGCGCCGATCTGCTGTTCCACGGTCCCGCCTGGCAGATGCTGACCGGCCTGGGTCCGTTCGACGACGATGGCGTCGTGGCGGACGTCCACATCAACGGCACGGATCCCGTCGCCACCACCATCGACGGCGCACATCAGCTGTTGGCGACCTGGTCGGGCCGGAAGACCGGCTGGCTCGGCCTGCCGGTGGGTGCCGCAGCCTGGAGGGTCCACCGTCGCCCCCGCAGTGGTGCGGTCCGCCTGTCGCTGCGGGCGCGGGTCGAAGAGGGCGTCGTCACGGGGGATGTCGCTGCCGTCGATCCCGAGGGGAACCTCTTGCTGACGGGGTCCGGGCTCCGGCTGCGGCAAGCCTCGAAGTGGGTGGACCCAGAATGACGTCGACGTCCCCAGCCGTGCCACCCGTTCCACCCGTGCGGATCCAGGCCATCGGTCGCGCCGTTCCCGACAACCGCATCGCGCAGCAGGATCTGCTGGTCCACAGCCCGTGGAAGCGGTCCCCCCTGCTCGACCGCCTGTTCCTCGACTCGCCCATCCACTCCCGCGGCTTCTTCGTCCCGCCGGAGTTCTACGCGACGCCCCGCACGCTCACCGAGACGAATGCGGCCTGGCTCGAGGGTGCGCTGGCGCTGGGCGGACGCGCGCTGCGAGAGTCCCTGCACCGAGCCGGACGGGTGCCCACCGACATCGACCTGCTCGCGGTCACGACCGTCACCGGGTACGCCACTCCTGGTCTGGATCTGCTCCTGGCCCGACAGGAGGAGTTCCGCGCCGACTTCGCCCGGGCGCACTTCAACTGCGTGGGCTGTCACGCCGCCATTCCGCTCCTCAAGGTGGCCGCCGATCACGTCGCGCGTCGGCCGGAGTCCACCGCAGTCGCCCTGGCGGTCGAGGTCTGCAGCGCTTGCTTCTCCGAGCGCGATGCCGCCGAGAACCTCGTGGCCACGGCCCTGTTCGCCGATGGCGCTGCTGCAGTCACGCTGGGCACGGCCGGAGACGGGCCCGTGTTGCTCGACTTCGGCAGCCGGTACGACTTCGACAACATCGATGCGCTGGGCTTCGACCTCGATGCGCTGGGCTTCCGGATCATCCTCGACCCGTCGATTCCCGATCGCGTGGCCGACAGCATCGACGCCACTGTGGATGCACTGCTCGACCGCAACGGGGTGGCGCGCGAAGAGGTTCGGGTGTGGGCGCTGCACCCCGGTGGCTCGCGCATCCTCGAAGCCGTCGGCACCACCCTCGGCCTGGACGACGCCCAGATGGCCCCGTCCAGACGGGTGCTCCGGTCGCACGGCAACATGAGCTCGCCGAGCGTCGTCTTCTCCCTCGCCGAAGCCCTTCGCACAGGGGGGCTGCCGGACGGCGGATACGGCGTGATGGCCGCCTTCGGGCCCGGTCTCGGGATCGAGGTCGCGCTGTTGGGGTTCGGACGATAGACCTCGCACTTCCCTGGAGACCAGACTCTTGACTGACAAGAACGAAGACATCACTACCGAAGAGGCCGACGACGGCCACACACCCACGGGTTCCGACTACGTCAGCGACCGCCGATTCGCCGACTTCCCGATTTCCCCCGAGGTCCTCAAGGGCGTTCTCGACCTCGGATACGAAACCGCCACCCCCGTTCAGGCGGCCACCATCGAAGCCGGTATCGCCGGCACCGACATGCTCGTCCGCGCCAAGACCGGCACCGGCAAGACCACGGCGTTCTGCCTGCCCATGCTCGAGCGCATCGAAGACGGCGAAGACGGCCCGCGCGCCATCGTGCTCGCCCCCGTCCGCGAGCTCGCCCAGCAGATCGCACACGAGGTCGCTGGCCTGGCGAAGTACCGCGACGTCGACATCGTCACGCTCGTGGGCGGCCTGGCAATGGGCCCGCAGGAGAAGAAGCTCGCGAACGGCGCCCAGTTCGTGGTCGGCACCCCCGGCCGCGTGCTCGACCACATCCGCCGCAAGAACCTCGACACCTCGCGCATCCGCTCGATCTGCCTCGACGAGGCCGACGAGATGCTGTCGATGGGCTTCTACGAAGACGTCACGAAGATCATCGACCACACGCCGGACGACCGCCAGGTGCTGCTGTTCAGCGCCACGATCAGCGACGACACCAAGCGCCTCGTCGATCAGTACCTGGACGAAGACGCCGAGAACATCCGCCTGTCCACCGACACCGACAACGTCGACCTCATCGAGCACGTGCTCTACGAGACCGACCCCAACATGCACAAGGTGCGGTCGCTGCTCTACCTCCTCGACACCGAGGACCCCACGTCGGCCATCATCTTCTGCAACACCCGCGAAGACACCGCCACGGTGGCCAGCTTCCTCGATCGGCAGGGCCTCGACGTCCAGCTGCTCTCGGGCGAGCTGTCCCAGTCGCGCCGTTCTCAGGTGATGAAGAAGGTGAAGTCCGGCGACGTGCGCTTCCTGGTCGCCACCGACGTCGCCGCGCGCGGCATCGACATCTCCGACCTGTCGCACGTCATCAACTACTCGCTCCCGCAAGACCCCAGCGTCTACCTCCATCGCTCCGGCCGCACCGGCCGCATCGGGAAGAAGGGAACGTGCATCAACCTGGTGGGGGGCGTCGATCTGTCGACCCGTCACCAGCTCGAGACCGTGCACGACATCGACTTCACCGTGAAGGAGCTCCCGGACGCCGAGACCGCCGCACGCACCCGCGTCGAGCGTCAGGCCGAGCAGATCCGCAACGCGATGGGCACCATGGTCTTCGAGGCCTACCTGCCCACCGTGCGGGCCCTCAAGGAGCGCAAGGACGGCGACGCCTTGAGCGCTCGCCAGAACTGACCCCCTCCTGCTCGCCAGAACTGACCCCCTCCCGCAGGCGCTTCCCGGGCGCGCAGATCCGGGTGCACACAACGAAGCCCCGACAGCGGGAGGGCTGCCGGGGCTCCGGTGGGCGGTGGCCGGGTCTACTCGGGGCCGCGTAGACTCGGGCCGTTGATCTCGATCGTCGTGCACCGGTGCCGGAGACGGTCCAGCAGCGCACCCACCATCTCCTTCTGGCCCAGGAAGTCGTACCAGGCGTCGTAGCGGAGGTTTGTCGTGATGATCGTCGCCTTCCGGCCGTAGCGCTCCTCCATCAGCTTGAAGAAGATGTTGCTCTGCTCGGGCCGCAGGTTCAGGTACCCCATCTCGTCGATCACCAGGAGGTCCAGGTTGGCCAGGCGGCGCAGCAGCTTACGCGACGATCGGTCGGCGAGGCTCGCGTACATCTCGTCGAACAGGTCCTGGGCCTTCATGAACAGCCCGCGCTTGCCGCCCTCCAGCGCCTTCCGCAGCAGCCCGATCGACAGGCCCGTTTTCCCCGTCCCCGTGTCGCCGATGAACACGATGTTGCTCGCCCGATCGACGAAGGCCAGCAGCGCCAGCTCCTCGATCACCGCGCGCTGCACGCCCGGTTGCCGGTCCCACGGGAAGCTCTCCAGCGTCCAGGGTTCCGGAAGCCGGGCGCGGCGGATGCGGTGGCCCAGGTACCGCATCTCGCGGTCCTGGTACTCCTCGCGGAACAGCCGCGACAGAAGCTCGGTGTAGCTCGACCCCTCGGCCTCAGCCCTCTCCAGGACCGCCGGAAGGATCTCCAGGATCTTCTTCAGCTTCAGGTTGATCAGCAGCTGCTGCAGGTCGTCGTTCATGACGTTCCTCCTCGTCGTTGGGGAGGCGGAAGAAGTCACCGCGGGTCCGCTGCAGGACGATGCTCTCGAGCCGCTTGAGGTCGAGGAGACCGAACTCCAGGGCGGTCTCGACGGCGCCGACCAACACCTCCGTGGGGTAGTCCAGGTAGAGCGTGTGCAACCGGCGCATGGCCTTGAGGGCCTGGCCGCCGTGGCGCTTTCGCAGGGCGTCGGCCATGGCGCCCAGCACGGGGGAGGCTGCGCGCAGGATGGCCTCCTGGGGACTCGGCGGAGGCGGGCCCTTCTTCCGGCGACGGTACCGATGCTGGGGAAGCGTGACACGCGCTCGGGCCCCGGACGGCCGTTTGGCGTGCTCGACGACCAGCTGGTGCCCATCGAAGACACGCAGGTGCCGGCGATGCTCGTGCACGACGACCTGACGCCCGATGGTCGCCTCCGGCATCGAGTACCGGTTCGTGTGGAGGTTGACGTAGCCCTCCGTGTCCACCCGCCGGTCGTGGGGCTCGTAGACCTCGGGGATATGCAGGGGCAACGTGCGAAGATGTGGAGTCTCGGCCGCCCACAGCTCCCGTGGGCGGAACCCCAATCCCCTCCGGAAGCTGTCGTTCTTCGTGTCGCACCAGGTGCGGAACTGCGCGTTCAGGTCGTCGAGATCCGAAAAGGTCCGGCCGGGGTAGAAGTTCCGCTCGATGAAGTCGAACGGCCGCTCCACCCGGGCAGAGCGGTTCACGTCCCCCTTCTCGTGCGCGATGAACGTGAACCCGAAGCGGTCGCTGAAGGCTTCCATCTCGGGCGCGATCACCGCACCCGACCCCGTCCCCGCGATCACCACGACGCTGTGGTTGTCGAGCATCGTGTGCTTCGCGGCCCCGCCGAGGTACTGCAGGGCTTCGGTGAGGAACAGCTTCACCTCGAACCGCCGCCAGCGCTCGAAGCACTGCGCGTACATCAGACGCGAGTAGCAAAGGATCAAGCTCGCGCATTCGAGCTTCTGCTCCTTGCCTCCCACGACGACGCGGTGGGGCGAGGTGTCGTGCTGCATCTCCTCGCCGGGCTCGAACGTGTACCGCCCGGTCCGCCGCTTCTCGGCGACGCCGATCCCCATCCGGCGCGCGAAGGCCGTCAGCGTCGAGTACCCGACGTCCACTCCCAGTTCCTCGTGAACCCGCACCCAGTTGCCGCGGCAGAGTTGGTGCAACGTGCGGATCCGCTCGACGTGCTGGTCGAGCACGGAGTCCCGCTCCAGCGGCGGTACCGCCACCTGCCCGGAGGCGATGACCTTCTTCACGCTGTTGCGAGAGATGCGGAGCTCCCTGGCGATCCGCTTGGTCCCGCGTCCCTTGGCGTGAAGCTCGAGGATCGCGCTCCGGGTGGCGTGGTCAAGCATCGGCGACCTCCCCGGCGATGGCTTCGACGAGCCCCTCGAAGGCAAGAGCCGTCTCCCGCCAGCTCCGAGCGACGGTCCTCCGCTCCCCATCGTTCGCCCCCGCGAACACTCCCTCTCGCAGACGCTTGCGCACCCGACGGCAACCGCCGCTGATGCTCTCCAGCGCCGTCGCCAGCTCCTCGAGCGGCGTGGGCTCGCGCTTCTGCTTCGGGGCGGCTTCGACCTTCAGGTACAGCAGCGGGTGATCGACGATGCGGTCCCGCAGCGCTGCATCCGCATCCAACCAGGCCTTGTAGAGGCGCTCGATGTCGTCGACCGAGAGCCTCTCGCCGTTCAGGCCGGCGACCAGCCGCACGCAGTGGTCCTTCGACCGGCGCGCCATCGGGACGAGGAAGCGCATCGCGCCCCGGGCGGCGATCTGTCCGGTCCTGACGGCCTCCTGGACCTCCTCGGGCAGCACGTTCACGAGGGCGAGCCGCTCGCTGATCCAGCCCTTCGAGCGCTGCAGTCGCCGCGCGACCTCGACCTGCGACAGTCCGTGGCCCTCGACGAGCTCGCGCACGAGCCAGCCGTCTTCGATGGCGGACCGACGACGTGAGCGCTGGAGCCGCCAGGTGAGAACGAGCGCGTCGACCTCCTCGACGTCGATGACCACGGCCTGAACAGTGTCCTCGGCCAGCTTGCCGAGCGCGGCCACCCGCACGTAGCCGTCGATCAGCACGTACTGGTCGCCCTCCTGCACGACGAGCACGGGCTCTCGCTGGCCTTCGGCCGCGAGGCTGGCAGCGAGCCGGGCGCGTCGTCCGCGGTCGACGACCCGGAGGTCGGCATGCCTGAGCACGAGCTGATCGAGTTCGAGGGTGATGGCCATGAGCGCCTCCCTGTGGAGCGTCAGGGATCGGGGCCATCCCTTGCAGGCTGCGTCTCGCGTCGTGGAGGGGGAACTTCCGGCGATTCGTCCATGCTGGCAGGCGTTTCCGAAGGCACTGCGTCTCGCGAACGCCTGTTCAGTTGTTTGCCCGATTCATCCATGCTGGAAGGCGTTTCCGGACGCACTGCGTCTCGCGCGGAGCCGGCGAGAAGTCGCGCGATCGCCTCGATGACCGTCCGGTGCGCAGGGCCGATCGCGCGCTCGACGACGGGCCAGATCACGGCGTCGATGGGGTCGTCCGCATCCGCCGCGCGGTCGAGCCCGGCGGCATCCCGTAGGCGACGCTTCTTGTCGTAGTCAGGGTTTCTGGCGTGCCAGTCCGCACAGGAGCGCCGATGGCGCTCCCGCTGGCAACCCGAACAGACTCGCTGGCGCGCTCCCGCTCGCGGGTGTGGCTCGAACCAGCGGCGGCAGATCCGGCATGGCTTCTTCCTGGGCATCGGCTCGCGCCTCCGCCCCAGGAGTCACCGCCCGCCCGCCCGACGGCGAGGGGGGTCAGTTCTCACGAGCACGAGGGGGTCAATTCTCCCGAGCGTTGAAGCGACGCCCTGCTGGCGGCCGCGCTGCGCGTGTTCTTCCAGTGGAACCGCAAGCGCAAGGCCGAGGAGAGCGAGGTCGACAGCGTCGGCGCGCTGCGCGAGAAGCGCGAAGAGAAGCGGCAGGAACGCCGGGAGCGCGATGGCGGTCGTGGACGCGGCCGTGGGCGTGGGCGGGATCGCAAGAGCGACCGGGGAGACCGGCGGGATCGGAAGAGCGACCGGAAGGGCCGGAGCTCGCGCAAGCGGTCGGACTCGCGCGATTCCGAGGATTCCGGCGAGGCTCCGCTCGACGACCTCGACGCCCTGCTGTCCGCCGAGCCCAAGAAGAAGAAGTCGAAGAAGAAGAAGAAGTCCAAGAAGAAGGACAAGTCCGAGAAGTCGGCGAAGAGCGAGAAGAAGTCCAAGAAGAAGGACAAGCCGAAGAAGGATGCGTCCTCTGGCGACTCCGGTGGCGAGTTCGGCGACCTCGACGCGCTGCTCTCGGTGGACTGAGTTGACCTCGCCGACGGCGATGCTCGATGCCCTGGTGGACGCCGAACGGGTGCTCCTCACCGGGCCCTCGCGTCCCGACGGCGACAGCATCGGTGCCTGTCTGGCCCTGCAGCGGGTCCTCGAAGCCCGAGGGGTCGAGTGCGCCGTCGCCGGCGAGCCCACCTACCGCTACGCCTGGATGCCGCGGGCCGACGAGATGCTGTCGGATGCAGCGGTGTCCACCGACTGGCCCGCTGTCATCGTGCTCGATGGCGACCGACATCGCTTGACCCCCGCTGCAGAGGCCGCGTTCTCGGGTGCGGGTGTGCGGGCCATCATCGACCATCACGCGTCCACCGAAGACGATGGCTACACCCACTTCTGGGTCGATCCGGACGTCGGTTCGGCGTGCGAGATGCTCTACTCGGCGCTCGATACCTGGGGCGTTCCCCTCGACAGAGAGCTCGCCGAGGTCCTGTACACCGGCCTCATCTTCGACACCGGGGCCTTCCGCTACAGCAACACCACTCCCGCGAGCCACCAGATGGCGGCCACACTGCTGGCCTGCGGGATCGATCACGCGACCATCTGCCTGAATGTGCTGATGGACCGGCGTCCCTCGGGGCTACGTCTCGCCGGCGAGGTGTTCGATCAGGCGCGCTTCACCCTGGAGCAGCAGATGCTGGTGGCTTCCGTCACCCTGGATCAACGCGAGCGGCTGGGCGCCTCGAACGGTGACCTGGAGGGCATCGTCGAGAACCTGGTGCACGTCCAGGGCGTCGAGGTGGGCGTGCTGCTCATCGAACGACCCGACCAGCGGGTGAAGCTCTCGCTGCGCTCCCGAGGCCGGGTCAACGTCGCCGCGGTCGCCAAAGATCTCGCGCCGAGCGGCGGAGGCCACGCAAAGGCCGCCGGAGTGGTCGTTTCCGGGCCGTGTGATGCGATCGTCGAGCGGGTCGAAGCGGCGGTTGCTCCGCGTCTGACGAGTCCGCTGGCCTGATCGAGCGCTGCTCCGGAATTGGATGCTGCAACGACGGTCGGTCCTACCAGAAAAGACCGGTGAACCTGGACCAGCGCAAGGTCGCCACGGAGTCACGGAGCAACACCGAGGATTTCACGGAGTCACAGACCCCGCCCTTCGGGCACGAGCGGGTGGGTGGTATTCGACGTGCTTCGTCGGTGTCTCGATGGCGATGAACCAGCCACCGAATACCGCCGGCTCATTCTGATTCGCGGGTGACAGTCGGCCGATCCGTTTCGAGTGGCTCCGTGCGAACCTTCGTGTTGCTCCGTGCCTCCGTGGCAACGTTGCGCTGAAGTCCGTTCGCACGCGTGATCTGGTGGATTCGACCGTGGCTGGCGCGCCCCTCGCTGTTCAGTCCAGTTCGCGCACGAGGTAGTCGAACGCGTCGTCGACCGAGTTCGAGACGTGCATCAGGTCGACATCCTCGGGGGAGATGGTGCCGAACTCCGCCATGGCGTCGGTGTTGATCACGTTGGTCCAGTAGTCCGACCCGAACAGCACGATGGGCATGTTCTTGGTGATCTTGCCGGTCTGCACCAGGGTGAGCGTCTCGAACAGCTCGTCCATCGTGCCGAACCCACCGGGGAAGATGACCATCCCCTTGGCCGGGTACAGGAACCAGTACTTGCGCGTGAAGAAGTAGTGGAACTCGAACGACAGGCTGCGCGTGACGTAGTCGTTGTTGCCGGCCTCGAACGGCAGGCTGATGCCCAGGCCCACGCTGCGCCCGCCGTCGACCTCGCTCGCACCGCGGTTCGCGGCTTCCATGATCCCGGGACCCGCACCGGAGCAGACCAGGTAGTCGGTGGCCGAGGGATCGGCCTTGGCGCGCTCCATCGACCAGCGGGTGAGCCGCTTGGACAGCTCGCGCGCGGCCTCGTAGTAGCCGCTCATCCGGACCGCGATCTGGGCGCGCTTGAGGTCTTTGTCGGCGCCGTCTTCGCCCTTTGCGACCCGCTGCTCGGCGTCGGCCAGCATCTTCTTCGCCGTGGCTTCGTCGCGCGTGCGCGCAGACCCGAAGAACACGAGGGTGTCCTCGACCCCGTGCTCCTTGAAGCGCTGCCGGGTCTCCTCGTACTCGCACAGGATGCGGATGTGCCGCGCCGGAGGCGAGTTGAGGAAGTCGAGGTTCTTGTAGGCCTTGGTGGGTTGATGACTCATGACGCTCACATCGTTTCTGGAACGGCCGTTCTGTTTTTCGGCTGAATCGTAACCGGGTGCTGCGATTTTTTTCGAAGGAATTCGGCGGGTGCGCGTCCAACCCGTACGACTGGTCGAACACCCGGAGGCCCCATGCTCACTCCCGCGCGCGGAATCCCCGCTGCAATCGGACGAATCACTCTTGCTGCGGTGGCGCTGTCCAGCCTCGCAGCCTGTGTGGTCTTCGACGAAGAGCTGGTCTACGACGACGGCACTCCGTACGAAGCCGGGGATCCAGCCGATCCCCGCGTGCCCGACGACACCGAGACCGAAGGTCCCGACCGGCCGGACGACCCCGAAGATCCCCAGATCCCGGACGACCCGGACATCGAGCCGGGCGACCTGGTGCTGACCCCGGACTCCGCGGCACCCGGAGAGACCGTCATCGTGTTCGTCGACTCCGACAGCCCCACGTTCGACGGCGCGGACGACGTGCGCTTCTTCGGTCCGCCCGGCCTGACCATCGACGCCTGGTCGATCGACGACGCACAGACCCTGGTGCTCTCGTTGTCGGTCGACAGCGACGCACCGAGTGGCGTCCACGACCTGTTGGTGCAGCTCGACGACGGAACCGCGCTCTTCACCGAGGGTGCGTTCTTCGTAGAGGTCCTCTGAGCCGTCGACCTCCCTCTGACGGCTGGCTCGCTAGCTGGGCTAGGACAGCTCGATGAGCGACGGCGTGTCCTGGAACGTGACGCGAAGCAGGTTGAGCTCGGTGCGGCTGGAGCTCGCCGTGGCCCCGTGCTCGACCACCACGAAACCCACGTCCTCGTAGACCTTGATGGCGCGCCGGTTGTCGACGCCGACGTACAGACACGCCGACCGCAGCCCCCGCTGGCGGAGCTTCTGCAGCACGCCGCGGATGAAGACCTGACCGAGCCCCTGCCCCCGCCAGCCGGGCTTGATGCCCATGGACAGGATCATGGCTTCGTTGGGGCGGTCCCAGCAGCGCATCGTGACGCATGTGCCGATGACCTGGTCGCCCGAGGAGAGCAGGTAGACCCGACCGTTCCGGAGCATCGCCGCCGCGGCGTATTCGCTGAACGTGGATTCCGAGAAGGTCTGGAGGTCGATCTCGATGAGAGTGTCGATCAGGGCGGGCGTCACCTCGTGCGCCTCGTCTACCCTGAACTCCGCGTGGGTCCCTGCGTCTCCGCTGGTACCGGTGCTCTCCATCGATTTCCCCCCGGTCGTACTCGCTGTGCGGTTGGTCTGGATACAGAACCTCGGCGGCCTGCCTGCACCTCGAAGATGCAGCACGCTCGCGCCGGACCCGTCGTCCAACCCCAACCTCACGGTAGGACGCAGGGAGTATCGGATCAACCCCCACCCCGCAACTGCCTGTTGCACCACGCGAATCGCCCTCACCCCTGAACAGGAGCTCGTCAGAACATGGCCATCCCCCCCGACTTCGCAGCGCATCGTGAACGCCTCCAGAGCCGTCTGTCGGCGGGAGAAGCCGTGCTGCTCTTCGGGGGCCCGCATCACCTTCGCAACGGCGACGCCGAGTACCGCTACCGCCCGAACAGCGACGTGTACTGGCTCACGGGCTGGCCCGACCCCCAGGTGGCGGTGTTCGTGACGTCCGACGAGGTCGTGATGTTCGTGCAGGAGAAGGACCGGGAGCGCGAGATCTGGACCGGCTACCGTCCCGGCCCCGAAGGCGCGGTCGACGACTACGGCGCGGATCGGGCGTTCGAGTTCGGCGACATCGAGTCCGAGCTCGTCGAGCTGGTGTCGGGCATCCACACCCTGCACCACGCGTTCGCCGTGGACCCCGAGCACGATGCGTTGCTGATGTCGTGCATCGCCCGGGCGCGTCGCAAGGGGCGCAAGTCCGGCACCAGCGTTCCCGAGACCTTCCACGCGCCGAGTGCCCTGCTCCACGAGCTGCGGCTGATCAAGTCGGACGACGAGCTCGAGGTGATGCGGGAGGCGGGGCGCATCTCGGCCGAAGCCCACGTCGCCGCGATGCGGGCCGCAGCACCGGGAGTGCCCGAATACACCGTCCAGGCCGAGCTCGAAGCGGTGTTCGCCCGCAACGGGTCCACGGGGCCGGGCTACACGAGCATCGTGGCCGCGGGCGCGAACGCCACGGTGCTGCACTACGTCACGAACCGCGACGTGCTGTCCGACGGAGACCTGCTGCTGATCGACGCGGGCTGCGAGGTGTCGCACTACACCGCAGACATCACCCGGACCTTCCCCGTGAATGGCCGGTTCTCCCCCGCTCAGCGCGCGATGTACGACGTGGTCCTGAAGGCTCAGCTGGCCGCGATCGATGCCTGTCGTACCGGAACGCCGTTCTGGGGGGTGCACGACGTGGCCGTGCGCGTGCTCACCGAGGGCATGGTGAAGCTGGGACTGCTGGTGGGCGAGGTCGACCAGCTCATCGAAGACGAGGACTACAAGCGGTTCTACATGCACGGCACGAGCCACTGGCTGGGCCTCGACGTGCACGACGTCGGCCTGTACGGACGCCAGGGAGAGATCCGCGAGCTCGCGCCGGGGATGGTGCTCACCGTCGAACCGGGCTTGTACGTGGCGGCGGATGACGAAGAGGCCCCCGCGGACTACCGGGGCATCGGAATCCGGATCGAAGACGACGTGCTGGTCACGGATGGCGACCCCGAGGTCCTCACGGCCGGGGTTCCGAAAGACCCCGATGCCATCGTCGCGTTGCTGGCCGATCGTCCCACCGGTTCGATCGCGTAGGGAGCGTAGGGAGCGCCGACTTCACCAGGAGTTGGCTCGACCGTTGCGCGTACGCTCGCCGCAAAAGTTGCTCAAAACATGTTCATCGCCTAGTGGACCGCAGGAGGTCCCGCATGAACGCACCCCTCGACACCCTCGATCTGGTCTATCGGAGGTATGTCTGGGCCCAACGGCTGCTCGACGCTGCCGTCGAAGCCGCGAGCGCACTCGGCGTCGACCGCCATCAGGTCGCCGTCACGTTCGAGAACGCCCTGATGCGGGAGCTGCTCGACGTTCCCCGCCCCCGGCCGGTCGACCTGTTCCAGCGTCTGACCGCCCCGTCGCTGGTGGATGTGATGCCCTTCGCGAAGGTTCCCGAGGACCAGCGGGAATCCCTGGCGGATGCCCTGCTGGACGTGGTTCGCCGCGCGCCTCTCGAGTGGGCGATGGACGCGTCCCCTCCGGAGGTCGCTCTCGAAGACGGTCACATCCGCGTGGGAGACGCCCGAATCACCCGGAACCACTGGGTCGATCGTCTGATCGAGCTCGCCAGCCGGGATGTCGGAGCCGAGCTGGGGCTGCGCGCGGTCGCGGCCAGCAACCTCCGCTACGCCACCATCTACGCGAAGACCCGCCACATCGGTCCGCCCCAGGCCGTCTACGACGACTTCTACGACTGGGGGGTGCGCCACGAGGGATTCGCGTCTCCCTTCAACGCCCGCCTGCTGGGCAAGCCCGATGCGTGGTTCTACAGCGCGTTCCCCGAGACCGACCGGGTGTTCGGCAGCCGGGGCTCGTTCTTCCACGCCCCAGACCCCCGCACCGAGCCGCAGTTCGAAGGCGCGTGGTGTCTGGATCCCCCCTTCATCGACGCCACGATGGACCGGGTGGTGGACGTCATCGACGCCTGGGACGCCAAGGGAGAGGGACCGACCGTGCTGCTCATCGGCCCCGCGAGCTACACACCGCGCATCGAGGCCGACGAGATCGTGACGCTGCAGGGCGGATTCCACGTCTACGAGGGGCTCGCGGGCACCACGCACCCGCTCCCGGTCGACGTCAACGTCTGGCGGTTCGGGGCGATGGAGGCCTTCTCGGCCGACCGGATTCGTGAGGGCTACACCCCGAAGACCCCGTGAGGCCCGTGCCCCTCGACGCCTATCCCCGGTCGGGACTCGTGTCGGGTCTCGTCGCGGGGGTGCCGCTGTTCGGGCTCGTCCTGATCGCCTTGATCGCACCCGAGGCCACGACCGGAGCCCTGAAGGCGGGCTTCGATGGGGTGGTGCACAGCATGGGGCTCGTGTGGCAGGGCTTCTTCGTCGTGTTCGCAGCACTGGCGCTGGGCATCGCTCTGTCGCCGTGGGGGGCTACGCGGATCGGCGGTGCCAGCGAGCCCGACAGTCCCTGGATCTCCTGGCTGGCGGTCGTGCTGTGCACGCTGCTGGCCGGCGGAGGGGTGTTCTTCAGCGCTGCCGAGCCCCTGTACCACCTCACGACGGTTCCGCCGGCATTCGACGCCGAGCCGTCCACGCGGGATGCCGGGGTCGCCGCACTGGCCGCGAGCCACCTGCACTGGGGCGTGCTCGCTTGGGCGATGGTGGCGACCCTGGGCACGATCCACGTGTCGGCCCGGCAGACCCTGGATGGTCGGCCTCTTCGCCCTCGAGAGCTGCTCTCTCCCCTCCCCGACGCCTGGCTCGACGGGACGTTCGGCGACGTGGTCGACGGGCTCTGCCTGCTCGCCGCAGCCGCCGGGACCATCGCTCCCATCGGCTTTCTCGCGCTCCAGCTCGCGGACGCGGCCCACACCCTCGGTGGCTTCTCGGCAGGACTCGCCACGCAGGCGGTCGTGTTGGCCGCCCTGGTCGGGCTGTACACGCTGTCGGCCTGGACCGGTGTCGACCGCGGCATCGTCTGGCTGTCGCGCCTCAACGTGGTCCTGGCAGCGATCGTGGCCCTCGCCCTGCTGGTGCTGGGTCCGGCCGGGGCGCTGATGACCCTGTTCGGAGACAGCCTGCTGGCGTACGCCCGGACGTTCGTGCCCATGGCGCTCGGGCGCTCCGATCCAGACTGGGCAGGCGCCTGGACGGTGTTCTACTGGGGATGGTTCCTGGGCTACGCCCCGCTCATGTCCCTGTTCCTCGCGCGCATCTCGAAGGGGCGCACCATCCGCACCCTGGTCCTGACCGTCGCGATCGCAGCACCGATCGTCACCCACGCCTGGTTCGCGCTGGTGGGCGGCACCGGCATCCTCACCGAGCTCGCCAGTCCGGGACAGATCGCGGGTCCTCTCGCGGAACGCGGCGCTGGAGCGGCCTGGCTGGGCATCGTCGGCACGCTGCCGGCTCCCGGACTGTGGATGGGCCTCGCGATCGTGCTCGTGTTCTGCTTCCTGGCGACCACCGCCGACTCGGTGTCGTTCGCGATCGCCGTCGTGCTGTCGCGCAACGACGAGCCACCAGGCGTGCTGCGGGTGGGCGTCGCCGTGTCGATGGGCGCTACCGCACTGGTGCTGCTCTGGCTGGGTCAGGGCGGAATCGATCTGCTCCAGCACGCGGTCGTGCTCACCGCAGTCCCCGTGACCGCGGTGATGGCCGTGGCGGCCTTCGGCGGCGTCTCGAGCGCGCGTCGCTACGCACGAGAGGACCCGTCCCGGATCCGTGCGGCCGCCTCCAGGGTGAACAGCAACTCGTAGGCGAAGGCCGTGGCCGAATTAGACAGGCGGAGAATGCCTGCGCTGGCCCCCGGAGCATCCGGCCGGAAGTCCGCGACGATCCCCTGCTCACCCAGCTCTTCGACGAGCGGCTCGCCACCGTCCATGCGGATCGCCAGGACCGGGCTGCGCATCGCGGCCCGCCCTTCGCCCACCACCTGGAAGTCGAGCGATCGGGCCCGCTCGATACCCGCGTCGATGGTGCGGGTGGTACGGCCACGCACGCGCTCGATGGCGGTGGACAGCCGGCCGTCCACGAGGGTGGACAGCACGTCGAGCTCGGTGACGAACGCGCGCATCGGCGCGAAGTCCGGCAGCCCCGTCTGCCAGCGACCGGCCGCGAAGGCGGGCTCGAGAGGCGGAGGTGCGAACGCCAGCGGCTCGGCGTGCGCGAACCACCCGATGCGGTTCGGCTCCAGGTCGGCCATCAGCGCGTGCGACATCCACGCGAACCCACTCCCGGCCCCGGCGTGCAGCTGCTTGACCCCCGCACCGGTGATCGCGGTCCGCAGCGGGAACCCGTCGATCCGAAACGGCACGAGGCCCAACACCTGGTAGGCATCGACGATCAGCATCGCGTCCGGACACACGGCATCCATCGCCTCGACCAGCGCGGGCAGATCGTGCAGCTGGGCGGTCTTCCAGTGCGCGGCGCTGATGCTCACGGCCGTGGTGTCCGGCGTGAGGGCTTCGATGTAGGCCGAGGTCGGCACCCACTCGTTCTCGTCGCCCGGGAGCTCGACGTACTCCCCATCGGTCCGAGAAGCCCACCACCGGTGGATGTAGCGCCCGCTCGTGAAGTGATCCGCGCCGCCCAGCAGTCGTCCCTCGACCCCCGAACCCAGGATCCCCGCCAGCGAGTCCGACCAGTTCTCGAACTTCGCGACGTCTCCGCGCAGCAAATCGCCGCCGACCAGCTTGGCGACCCGGTCCCGGAACGCGTCTCGAACCTCTCCCCAGCCCGCTTCGAATGCGCCGATCCCGTAGTGGAACAGATGGCTGTGATGCTCCGCGAGTACCCGACCCAGCACCTCGCTCGGCTTCCCGATCCCGTGGTGTGCACAGTAGATTCCCAAGTCGAGGGTCGGAAACAGCCGTCGATACGCGAGATCTCGCGGCGTGGCGTCCAACAGGCCCACCGCGGCGGCCTCCTCGCGCAGGGTGTGGGGCGACGGCTCCACCTCCTCGAGCTTGCGACGGGCCTCCAGGAGCGGAACGTCCTCGAGCATCGCGCGGCGCACGTCGTCGGGCGTCTGCGCGCCCTCGACGCGGGTACACAGCTGGGGGGACTCGATGCGCGCGATCGCGCGACCCCGCTCCAGCTGGGCGGTGGCGATGCGACGGAGATGCTCGGACAGCATGGGACCTCGGGGCTGGTCCGGCATGGTAGACCAGAGCAACCTCGGAGGATGGATGGAAACCGGATTGGACGGGCGCCTGGCCCTGGTGTGTGGTGCGAGTCAGGGGATCGGGCGGGCCACCGCCAGGGAGCTCGCGCGGCTCGGCGCAGAAGTGCTGGTGCTGGCGCGACGCTCGGGGCCCCTCGAGTCGCTGGCCGAAGAGATCCGGACGGCCGGAGGGCGCGCCACGCCGCTCCCCGCCGATCTCGACGCCGGGCTGCCGAAGCTCCCGGACGGGATCCACATCGTCGTCCACAACACCGGCGGGCCTCCGGGCGGGCCGTTGCTCGAAGCCGAGGAGGACGCGCTGACCCATGCGTTCCGGCGCCATGTGCTGTCGGCCCACGCCATCGCCAAGCGCGTGCTGCCCTCGATGCGCAAGGCCGGCTACGGGCGCTTCGTGAACGTGCTCTCCACGTCGGTCTACGAGCCGATTCCGAACCTCGGGGTGTCCAACCTCACCCGAGCGGCGATGGCGAGCTGGGCCAAGACCCTGTCGCGCGAGCTGCCCCCTGGCGTGACCATCAACAACGTGCTGCCCGGCTTCACCGACACCGAGCGCCTCACCAGCCTGGCGGAGGGGCGGGCCCAGCGCGCCGGAACGACTCCAGCCGCCATCCGTGAGGCGTGGGTGGGCATGGTGCCGGAGGGCCGCATCGGACGACCGACCGAGACCGCCCAGGTCATCGCGTTCCTCTGTTCTCCCGCTGCCAGCTACGTGCGTGGACAGTCGCTGGCGGTGGATGGCGGCCGGCTCCGCGGCATCTGAACGCGCCCCGCCAGCGCCCTCGGAGGACCCTTCGTGATGGCGGTGAGCAGCTTCCTGCCGTTCGGGACGCTGATCTTCTCGATCACCGCGATGCTCGTGGTCGCTGTCGCACTCGTGTCCATGGGGCTCCTCTGAGCTAGCCTCCCCAGATGGACATCTGGGTCGCGAGCGCCGGAGAGAACCGCCATCGGATGGTGATGGTCACGGCTTCGTTCCGTCACGACGCCGTGCTGGAGACCCGCTCGCTCTTGCTCCACGACTTCGCGCACTATGCCGTGGAGTCCGCGCTGGGCATCGAGCACGGGTTCTACGGGCTGGTCGCTGCCGGTCACGCAGACCCCGTCGCGCTTCGCGAACACACCGTCGATCCGGACGTGTGGGCGGGGCTGATGGCGGTGGAGCAGCAGGTCGTCCAGCTCCAGACGGCCTTCAAGTGGGGGGATGGCGCCGAGATGCCCGGCTGGCAGGTGCTGCGGTCCGTTCACGGCGCGTGGCGCAAGGTGGGATCGGGCGAAGCGCTGCACCTGGTGTGGCCTGGCGCGCCTCCGCGCGTCGAGGTGCCACCGTGGACCTGACGCACCGCATCCGGGCAACCCTCGACGGTCTGTTGCCCCCGAGCCTGCGCGAAGCCGACGCGCCCACCGTCCGTTCGGCGCATCTGGCGCTGACCATGGGCGCCACCACGGTCATCTGGGGGCCGCCCTTCATCGTGCTGTACGCCGCACTCGGCATGATGGACGAGGCCCTCGTGGTGCTGGCAGGAACGGTGTACCTCGGCACGCTTCCGTTCGTCTTGCGCCGCACCGCCTCGCTTCCGCTCGCAGCCCACCATGCGGCGAGCGCGCTGTGGTTCGTGGTCGTGGGACTCTCGGTGCTCACAGGCGGCCTGTACGCCTCGGCTCCCCCGTGGTTCCTGACCCTGTCGTTCCTCGGGCTGGCCATCGGCGGCTGGCGACCAGGGCTGACATGGCTCGGCATCAGCGTCGTCTCCGTCGTCGGGTTCATGGGGTCGACCTCGTGGGGTGGTCGAGCCCGCCACCGCCCGCCGAGATGTCGGTGTGGCTGCACGGGTCGAGCCTCATCGGCGTGTGCACGTTCGTCTTCGTGCTCGGCACCGTCTTCCAGAACGAATCCCAGTCGATGGGCCGACGCCTGGAGACCCAGGTCACCCAGCTCTCCGAGGCCAACCGCGCCAAGTCCCTGTTCCTGGCGAACATGAGCCACGAGCTGCGCACTCCGATGAACGCGATCCTGGGCTACAGCGAGCTGATCACCGAGGATCTGGAGGCCGACGCAGGCGCGGATGTGCTGCCGGACGTCGAGCGGGTGCACCATGCGGGCACGCACCTGCTGTCGTTGATCGACGACCTCCTCGACCTGTCGCGCATCGAGATCGGGGTGATGGAGCTGGACATCGAGCGCCACGATCTCGCGGCCATCGCGCGCGACGTCAGCAACCGCCTGCGACCTCTCGCGAATGCGTCCGACACCACCCTCGTACTGGACACCGAAGAAGCCTGGAGCGCCTGTGACCCTGTCCGCACGGCCCAGATCGTCACCAACCTGGTGCACAACGCCGTGAAGTTCGATGCGGGGGGGCGCGTGGAGGTGCGATGCGGCGTCGACGTCTGTGCCTGGGTGGAGGTGGAGGACCACGGCCCCGGGCTCTCGGAAGCCGAGCTGAGCGCGGTGTTCGACGAGTTCCAGCAGGCGCATCCCTCGGTGCGAGCCGAGCACGGCGGAACCGGGCTCGGGTTGACGATCAGCCGCCGTCTGGCGCGCGCGATGGACGGGGACGTCCGGGGAACCGGCTCGCCGGGGGACGGCTGCACGTTTCGACTGGAGCTGCCCAGGGCGTGAGGGCCGGACGGTTCTTCGTCCGCGCGAGCAGGTGCGATACAAGGGCGATCCGACCGACCACTCCCTGTTCCGCGCGAGGCCCTCCCCTTGAAGTACGACATCTTCTTCAGCATCAGCCAGACGCCCGCCGGGGGCGTGTTTCCCGACGAAGCGACCATGTTCCGGAACTTCTTCGACCAGGTCGAGGCCGCCGACCGCCTCGGGTACCAGACCGCCTGGTTCGCCGAGTCCCACCTCTCCTCGGAGGTCCAGAAGGGAACCTCTCAGCCCGTCATCCCGCACTGGAAGGGGGAAGTCGGGCTCAACGTGGACTTCGTCCAGACCGCCACCCGGGTGTTCGCGCGCACCGAGAACATCGAGTGTGGCTCCGCGATCATGAACATCCTCTGCAACGGTGGTCCGGTCGCCGCCGCCGAGCGCATCGCAGCATTCCTCGCCTACCACGGTCTCGATCCCGAGGAGTCCCGACGCCTGCACGTGGGCTTCGCCGCGGGGCGCTTCGACTTCATGAACCGCGCCTACGGTGTGGGGCCGCGCAACCCGCTCGAGAAGGCGGCCTGGCGTGCGCTCAAGGGCCAGGTGTTCGGGCGCGCCGCCGAGATGTTCTGCCGCCTGCTCGCCGGCGAGACCCTGGCCAGCAAAGACGTCCCCCCCATCGAGCTCACGCAGGATCTGTTCCGCTCCGAAGACGACTGGAAGGCCGTGCGCGCCCTGGCCCCCGCAGACAGCATCCCCATCGAGCCCTTCTTCGAGTTCGAGCAGCTGAAGCTCGTGCCGACCGACTTCCGACGCGAGCTGATGCAGCCCATCATCGGCAGCCACGATCCCGCGACGCAGGAACGCGTGAACCGGTTCCTGCCCGTGAACGTCTTCAACCTGTCGATCACCCGGCCCGAGGTGATCGAGGCCACCCACGAGCGCATGGCCAGGGCCTACCATCCCGACGGCGGCGAGTGGACGCGCGCCTGCATGCCCCGCACCACCTTCGTATTCCTGAACGCCCGCCCTGGACTGTCCCCCGAAGAGCAGTCCAAGGCCGCCAACGAGGAGGCTCGCGAAGCGCTCGGCGCCTACTGGACCGCGCTGCAAGGCACGCTGGACCCCGCCAAGGTCGAGAAGGCCGCCACGAACGCCCTGATCGGCAACCCGAAGGAGGTCGCCGCCCAGATGCGCGAGCGCTTCCATCCCGACGACCGGCTGATGCTGTGGTTCGACTTCTTCAACCACGACAACGAGCGCGTGATCGCCAACATGGCCGACTTCATGGAGCAGGTCGTGCCCATGGTGGGAGACGCCTGATGTCCGGCTCCGACGCACCACGCTCCCCGCTCACGGCGAACAACTACATCGGCGGTGCGTTCCTGCCGTCGGTCTCGGGGGCATGGCTGGACGACGTCGAACCCGCCACGGGCGAGGTGCTGGCTCGCATCCCGGCATCCACCGCCGAAGACGTCGAACAGGCCGTTCGGGCCGCCAGAGCAGCGGTCTCGGGCGATTGGGGTGCAACGAGCGCGTCGGAACGGGCGGATCTCTGCGAGGCGATTGCGGACGCGATCGAAGCCCGTCTCGACCACTTCGCCGAGCTCGAGTCGCGCGACACCGGCAAGCCCCTGAAGGTCGCCCGCAGTGTCGACATCCCCCGAGCGGTCGCCAACTTCCGGTTCTTCGCCGGTGCGGTCCGTCAGGGCGGGACCGCGATGCACGAGATGGCGAACGCGATCAACTACACACTCCGCAGGCCACTCGGAGTCGTCGGGCTCATCACCCCGTGGAACCTCCCGCTCTACCTGCTGACCTGGAAGGTGGCCCCGGCCCTGGCGACCGGGAACGCCATCGTGGCGAAGCCCTCCGAGATCACCCCGCTGACCGCCTGGCAGCTGGCCTCCGTCGCACAGGAGGTGGGATTGCCCCCGGGTGTCCTGAACATCGTGCACGGCACGGGCCCCTCCGTGGGGTCGGCACTCACCGCGCATCCGGGCATCGACGGGATCAGCTTCACGGGGGGCACCGCCACCGGTCGACTGGTCGGAGCCAGCGCCGCTCAGACGTTCAAGAAGGTGTCGCTCGAGCTGGGCGGCAAGAACGCCACCGTGGTGTTCGACGACGTGGATCTGGATGCGATCGCGCCGCAGATCGCCCGCGCATCGTTCCTCAACCAGGGCCAGATCTGTCTGTGCGGATCGCGGATCCTGGTGCACGCCTCCATCCACGATGCCCTGGTCGAGAAGGTGGTCGCGCACATCGAGGCCATGAAGGTGGGCGATCCCCGCGACCCCGACACCGACTTCGGCAGCCTCACGAGCCATGCCCATCGCGACAAGGTCGAGGGCTACGTCGCGCTGGCCCAGGCCGAAGGCGGCACGCTGGCGACGGGCGGATCGCGACCCGACCTACCAGAGGCCCTGTCAGGCGGCGCGTTCCTGTCCCCTACCCTGATCACGGGCCTGCCCATCGGGTGTCGCACAGCCACCGAGGAGATCTTCGGCCCGGTCGCGACCGTGCATCCCTTCGAGACCGAGGCGGAGGCCATCGCGATGGCGAACGGCGTGGACTACGGGCTGGCAGCGAGCGTCTGGACCAACGACCTGACCCGCGCTCACCGGGTGGCCCACGCCCTCGAGACCGGCATGGTGTGGGTGAACTGCTGGCTCGTGCGCGATCTGCGCGTCCCGTTCGGAGGCGTCAAGCACAGCGGCGTCGGCCGGGAAGGTGGGCACTACAGCCTGTCCTTCTACACGACCGACAAGAACGTCTGCATCCAGCTCTGATCGGTTGATCGGCGATCGCCCCACGAACGGACGGGCGATCCAACAAAAAACGCCCGCGCGAGGCGAGCGTCGTGAAGGCGAACCTCGAGGAGGATCAGGGCGCGCCCGAGTCGCCGAACAGGCCGGAGTCGCCACCGAAGCCCGAGTCGCCGAACAGGCCGGAGTCGCCGCCGAAGCCCGAGTCGCCGAAGAGGCCGGAGTCGCCACCGAACAGGCCGGAGTCGCCGCCGAACAGGCCGGAGTCGCCGCCGAACAGGCCGGAGTCGCCGCCGAAGAGGCCGGAGTCGCCTCCGAAGCCGGAATCGCCAAACAAGCCGGAGTCGCCGATGGGAAGGCCGGAGTCGCCACCGAAGCCCGAGTCGCCGAGGGGGAAGCCGGAGTCCTGACCGGACGCGGTGTCGGTCCAGCCGGTGTCGGCGTCGGTGTCGGCATCGCTGTCGGCGTCGGCATCCGCGTCGCTGTCGGCGTCGGCATCCGCGTCGCTGTCGGCATCCGCATCCGCGTCGGCATCGGAGTCGTTGGGAGGGTTGTCGGTGTCGATCCCGTCGTACTTGGGGCCGCTGCAGGCAGCGAGCAGTAGAGCGAGAGCAATGCCAAAACGGTTTGCAGTCATGTTTCAACCCTCCGGAAGATGGCGGAGAGTAGTCTGCCAATCGACGACCAGCCACCCGAATCCACCGAAATGTCACGGCTGTTGACAGAGTCTCGACAACCGACCGGTTGTGATTGAGAGGCCATCCGCTCACGAACTGTGGCATGTTACGCCCGGCGCCGGAGGAGTACGCACCATGATGTGGATTCTCGCGACGGCGGTGGCTCAGCAGCCCCCGACCGTGCCCGAGGCAACGAACGGACAGGCCTACCGTCCCCCGATGGACGCGGCCAGAACCCTGTGGGCGGACGATGCCGGCCACATTCTGGACGACGGGCAGTTCAACGCCCGGGTGTACCTGCACTACGTGAACAGCCCCCTCGTCTACTACTCGATGGGGGATCGCGAAGGCGACGTGACGCGGCTCGTCTCGGACGCGCTGCAGCTCGATGCGCTGGCGATGTACCACTACGACCGGTTCCGGCTGGGCATCGACATCCCCGTCTACCTGTTCACGGCCGGTCAGGTCACCCAGGATGGCGCGGGGCTCGGCGATCTCGCGCTCGACGGTCGCGTCACCGTGCTCGATCGGGCCGACACCCCCGTCGGATTCGCGGTGGGTTCGCGCGTGTCGTTCCCCACCACCACGGTCGAAGCCCCCGTGGGCTACGGCGGCGTCGCAGCCGACGTGTTCGGGATCATCGACGGCGAAGTCGAAGGGCTGCTGCTCACCTTCAACGGGGGCGGACGCTTCGTACCCGAAGAGGAGCTCACCAACATCAAGTCGAACGAACAGGTCTTCGCGCGCCTGGGCGCCGGCTACCAGATCGTCGACGACGCGGGGGTCTCCTTCGACCTGAACGCGAACATGTTCCTCGGCGAGCTCGACAATCCCGGCGGCATCCCGATCGAGGGCCTGCTCGGTGGGTGGGGTCGCATCGACAACAACTTCGTGCTCCGCGGCGGGGTCGGAACCGGCTTCACGCCGGGCGTGGGTTCGCCCATCTTCCGCAGCGTCCTCACCCTCGGCTACGAGCCTGCCGAGGACCTCGATCCCGACATGGACGGGTTGATCGGCGACGAGGATCAGTGCCCCCTCGACCCCGAGGACAAGGACAGCTTCGAGGATCTCGACGGCTGCCCCGACCCCGACAACGACAAGGACGGCATCGCCGACCTCGACGACGAGTGCATCAACGATCCCGAGGATCCGGACGGCTACCAGGACGAGGACGGCTGCCCCGACCTCACCACCCAGATCACCGTCCGCGTGCAGCAGCAGTCGGGCGAGCTCGTGCCCGATGCCGAGGCCGTCATCACGTCTGCAGACATCGAGGACTTCGAGAGCAAGGGTGGGCCCGAGAGCGTGGCCGACCTGCACGAAGCCACCTACTCCGTGGTCGCCACGGCTCCGGACTACGTCGAGAACACCGCCGAGTTCACGGTTCCGATGGAAGACGGCGAAGACACCGTCACCATCGTGCTCCAGCCCGACGTCATCATGGGCGACCTGGAGCTCAAGGTCATGAACGAGGCGGGCGACATGCTCACCGACGTGATCTGGTATCTGGACGGCGGCGTGGGCCCGGCCCCGATCAACGAGGGCGAGGTCACCGTGAACATCCCGGCGGGCGAGCATGCTCTGGACATCCGCCGCGAGGGCTACGTCACCGACCGCCGCACCATCACCATCCCGGAGAAGGCCAGCACGGAAGTCGTGGTGGTCCTCAAGCCGAGCCAGGTCAAGGTGACCAAGGAGCGGATCGACGTCGACGGCACCGTCTACTTCGACACCGCGAAAGCCACGATCCAGGCCCGCTCGTTCAACCTGCTCGACGACGTGGCCGGCACGCTCATCGACAACCCGCAGCTGCTGAAGATCCGCATCGAGGGTCACACCGACAGCCGCGGAGGCGCCGACTACAACCGCAAGCTGTCGGATCGCCGCGCGAAGAGCGTCCTGCAGTACCTCGTGAACAAGGGCGTCGAAGAAGAGCGCCTCGAGGCCATCGGGTACGGCGAGGACAAGCCCGTCGACCCGGCCAACAACGAGGAAGCCTGGGCGAAGAACCGCCGCGTCGACTTCTTCATCACCGAGCGCGCCGAAGAAGAAGAGGAATGAGCGAGGACTCCCCCGTCGTCACCAACACCGCTCCGAAGCCCGTGGGGGCCTACCCCCACGCGCGCAAGGTCGGTCCGTTCCTCTTCGTGAGCGGGATGGGTCCCCGTCAGCCCGGCACCGACGAGATTCCGGGAGGGCCCATCCGGGACGCCGACGGAAACCCCGTCGACTACGACGCCGCCGCCCAGACCCACGCGGTGATCCAGAACATCGCGCGGGTGCTCGAAGCCGCGGGGTCGTCCCTCGATGCCGTGGTCGACTGCACCTGCTTCCTGGTCGACATGGACCGCGACTTCGCGTCGTTCAACGCCGTGTACGCCGAGTACTTCCGGTCGATCGGGCCCACGCGCACCACCGTGGCCGTCCGCGCGCTCCCGACGCCCATCGCGGTCGAGCTCAAGGTCATCGCCTGGCTGGGTTGATGGAGGCGCTGTGGCACGGCTGATCGACATCTCGCCGCGCCTGCATCCCGGCATCGCCGTCTGGCCTGGAGACGTGCCCCTGAAGCGGGACGTCGCACTCTCGATCGCGGGGGGCGACCACCTCGAGCTGTCGAGCCTCACCACCACCGTGCACGTGGGCGCCCACACGGATGCGCCGAGTCACTACGTGCCGGGGCCGGACATCGCGAGCCGCGATCCCGCCCTGTACGTGGGGCCCTGCGAGGTCGTGTCGCTCAAGACGCCCGGCGAGGCGGCTCGAAACCACCGCATCACTGCGGAAGACCTGGTGCGCCTGCCGTCGGCGCCCCGCGTGCTGCTCAAGACCGGCACGTTTCCCGACCCCGATCACTTCAACGAGGACTTCGCCGCACTCCACCCCTCGCTCGTCGATGCCCTGGCTGGCCTGGGGGTCCGCCTGATCGGCATCGACACCCCGAGCGTGGATTTGTGCAAGGACGCCGAGCTCCTCGCGCATCACGCCATCGCAGCGCACGACCTCGCCATCCTCGAAGGCATCGTGCTGGACGGCGTGCCCGACGGAGCGTACACGTTGCTCGCGGCTCCGCTCGCGCTGGCGGGGTTCGACGCATCACCCGTCCGTGCGCTCCTGCACACGGGCTCCCTCGAAGATCCCCTGGAGGCATCGTGAAGTCCTCCGTCGAACCCGGAAGACCGGGCAGCGGCGTCTATCCCGAAGACCCCATCGGCCGGAGCACCGAAGGCATCCCGACCGGGCGCGACGTCGACTGGGAACCCCTGGTCGACTACCGCCGCAACGGGGTCTCGGAGACCACCGTCCACGGCGCAGTCGCGTGGGCGCACGGCACGAAGATCGTCCACAGCTTCGGCGGCAACGTGCTCTGCTACGGCCGCTCGATGATGAAGCCCGTGATGATGAAGGTGTTCGCCGACGAGCTCGCCGACACCACCACCTGGGAACAGAAGGCCATCGGGCTGGCGAGCCACAACGGCGACACCGAGCACGTCGCGACCGCCCAGAGCCTGCTGTCCCGCAGCGAGTGGGGGCTGATGCAGACCCCCCTCGACGTGCCGCTGGTGCAGTTCGGGCGTCAGGTCCGTCGTCCTCGGCGCTGGTACCACACCTGCAGCGGCGAGCACGCGGCGATCCTCAAGGGCTGCCGGCTGAAGGGCTGGAATCGCGCGGGCTACACCCTGCCGAGCCACGAGGTGTTCGGCGCCTATCTCGAGGTGCTGTCCGACATCCTCACCACCGGCGACACCCCCTGGAAACCCCTCCGGGTCGCGCGCGACGGCTGTGGGCTGCCCACCGTCAGCAACACGGTGAACGAGCTCGCTCAGCTGTACGCCCACCTCGCCACCCAGCGCGACGAGGACTGGATCTGGGAGGCCATGGTGCGCCATCCCGATCTGGTCGGAGGCTTCAACCGTCTCGACTCCACCGTGCTGAAAGCATGCGAGGGGCGCGTGATCGCGAAGGAGGGCGCCGATGGGCTGCTGGGCCTCGCCATCGATCACGACGACTTTCCGAACGGCCTCGGCATCGTGGTGAAGATCGCCCACGGCTGGAATCCCCAGGCCACCTGGTATGTCGCGCGTGCCGTGTTGGGCGTGCTGGGCTTCGAGCTGCGCAACCCCTACCCGCTGCAGCGCCAGAAGGCCTTCATCGTACCCGGCGTGGTGCCCCCGGACCGCCTCGAGAAGCTGTCCGCGCTGACCACCTGGGACGAGTGGGACCCCGACGACGACCGCTGGTACTACGACCTCGACACCCGCAGGGAGCCCGTATGAGCAAGGGCCAGATCGTGGCCGGATGCCTCGCTCCGCATCCGCCCCACCTCGTGTACGCCGACAACCCGCCCCAGAACGAACCCGTGGCCGAGTGCGGCTGGGAGACGCTGCGCTGGGGCTACGAGCGGATGCGCAGAGACCTCGATGCACTGGACTACGACGTCCTCGTGGTCCTCTCTCCTCACTGGCAGACCTACATCGGCACGCACTTCCTCGGGGTGCCGCACTTCGAGAGCCGCTCGGTCGACCCCATCTTCCCGAACCTCTTCCGGTACGACTACACCCTCGATGTCGACGTCGAGCTCGCGGAAGCGATCTGCGAAACCGCCCGTGCAGACGGGCTCGTCACGAAGATGATGCGCAACCCGGACTTCCGCGTCGACTACGGCACCATCGTGTCCTGCCACCTCACCCGGCCGACCTGGGACAAGCCCATCGTCGCCATCTCCAGCAACCGCGGCCACGCCTACTACTCCACCGAGGTGATGCAGGAGCAGGCTGCTGCCCTGGGGCGCGCCACCGCGAAAGCCATCGAAGCGAGCGGGCGGCGCGCGGTGGTTCTCGCATCCAACAGCCTGTCGCACCGCCACTTCGTGACCGAGCCCGACGTGCCCGAGGACATGAGCCACGAGCACATCTACAACCACAACCAGTACCTGTGGGACATGCGCGTCATCGAGATGATCAAGCAGGGCCGGGCCCAGGAGGTCATCGACGTCCAGCCCGAGTTCGTGGCCCAGGCCATCTCCGAGACCGACTCCGGCGCGCTCACCTGGATGCTGTCGGCCCTCGGCGTGCCCGACTACCCCGGCGAGGTCTACGCCTACGGCACCGTCATCGGCACCGGCAACGCCGTGGTCTCCTGGATTCCGTCTGGCCCAGAAGGGGTCCGCGACCCCCGGACACCCCCGCTGGACCCCGGTGGCCGAGCGGCCGTTTCGGGCGGAGGTGCCACGTGAGCGTCGTCATCGGCGGCATCGTCACCGGGCTCCCCCACCCGCTCCTCGCTCCCGAGAAGAACGAGGGCTGGATGCGCTTGCGGCGTGGCTTCGAGGCCTTCCGCGAGGAGATCCTGGCCGCGAAGCCCGACGTGCTCGTGGTCTACAGCACCATGTGGCCGAGCGTCATCGGGCACCAGATCCAGGCGGATCCCGAGCCCGAGTGGGTCCACGTCGACGAGCTGTTCCACGACCTGGGCAGCATCCCCTACCGGTTCCGGATGGATGCCGACTTCGCGAAGAGCTGGCGCGACCACGCCGAGAAGCGCGGCCTGCACGCCCGCACGGTGGCCTACCGCGGGTTTCCCATCGACACCGGCAGCGTGACCGCCCTGAAGCTGTTGAACCCCGACAACGCCATCCCCGCGACCATCGTGAGCAGCAACGTCTACGCCGACCGGGCCGAGACCGTGGTCCTCGCCAAGTCGCTCACCGACGCGCTGGAGGCCCAGGGCAAGACCGCCGCCGTCATCGCGGTGATGTCGCTGTCGAACCGGCTGTTCACGGACTTCATCGAGCCCTCGGAAGACCGCATCCACTCCGACAAGGACGAGGAGTGGAACGCCAAGATCCTGGAGTTCCTGGAGGAAGGCCGCCTCGAGGACACCGCCCAGCTGTCCCGTCAGATCCATCGCCAGATCCGGGTCAGCAAGGTGGTGAACTTCAAGCCGCTGTGGTGGCTCTCCGCCGCGATGGGTCAGCACAACCACTACGAGGGGCGGGTCCACGCCTACGCGCCCGTCATCGGGACCGGGGGTGCGGTCGTGCGCCTGACACCCAGCGACGACGGCATCGGCGACCGGGAGTACGACGAGGACGACGTCGAGGTGTTCCGCGGCGACCGCGATGTCCTCGACTGACCCCGAGCACGGGAGCCGCCCTCGATCGGGGCTGGGCCTGGTGATGGCAGGAGGAGCCGCCCGCGGCGCCTACCAGGCCGGGGTGCTGCGGTTCCTCTACCGCGATCTGCCCCGCCAGCTCGGGTTCATCCCGTGGCCCGACCTCGTGAGCGGGACCAGTGTGGGCTCGCTCAACGGAGTGTTCGCCGCTGCCCGCCAGCCCGCCGGGATCGACCGCTTGCTCGACCTCTGGCAGACCCTCCGCATCCAGGACGTGTACCGGTTCGGACGACGGCAGATCTGGGACTTCCTCACCGCGCCCTTCGACAGTGATCACGCCTTCGCCCTGCTGGACGGCGCTCCGTTCGCGAAGCTCATCGAGCGCGAGTTCCCTCGCAAGGCCCTGCGGGACGCCATCGACTCGGGGCGCACGCGCGGCTTCATCGTGAGCGCCACCGAGCTCGCGACCGGTCGGAACGCCCTGTTCGTCGACGCGAGGTCGCCCAACCCGCTGGTGCGTCCTCGTCCCCAGTCCCAGGTCTACGCCCAGCGCATCCGGCCCATCCACCTCATCGCGAGTGCGTCGATCCCGTTCGTGTTCCAGCCGGTCGAGATCGACGGGCACTGGATGGTCGACGGCGGTCTGCGGATGAACACGCCGCTGCGCCCGGTGCTGCGAACCGGCGTGGACCGGGTGCTGGTGATCTCCCTGATGCAGGGCTCGAGCCCGATCTACGCCACCCGTCCCCACGGCGGAATGGCGACGCGGATGTCCCAGGCGGTCGTCCCGAACCTGTTCTTCCTCGGGGGCAAGACCTTCAACGCCCTGCTGCTCGACCCCGTCGAGCGCGACGTCCACACCACCGAGCGCCTCAACCGCCTGATCGCCTGGGGCACCGAGCGCTACGGCCCCGGGTTCGCATCGGCTCTGGCGGACGAACAGGACGTCCACCACGTCGACACCCTGTTCCTGCGGCCCTCCGAGGACCTCGGCGGCATGGCGGCCCAGCTCTACCGGTCGCATCCGCCGAAGGCCTCGATGCCGGTCCGCTACCTGCTGTCTCGCATCGTGGACGACGAGAACGCCGCGGAAGCCGATCTCCTGTCCTACCTGTTCTTCGACCGGGTGTTCACCGGAGCCGTCGAGGCGCTGGGCTACGAGGACGCGAAGCGCAACGAGGCCCGCCTGGTCGAGCTGATCGGCGATCGACCGCGCTGATCACCCCGGAGGGGCGCCCGACTCGTGTGCGAGACCCGGGCCTGGGGCCACGAACAGGGCTGAAACGTCGATGGCGCCGTCGAACGGACGAATCGTCACCTGCCCTTCGCTAAAGGTGCCCTCCCACATCCACCGACCCTCGACGAGCTCGAACGTCTCCAGCACCCTTGCCTCGGGCGAGGCCAACCACAGGTGGGCGACTCCGAACTGCGCGTAGGCGGCACGCTTGGGCCCACGGTCGTAGAGCTCCGTACTCGGCGAGAGCACTTCGCACACCCAGTCTGGAGGAACATCGACGGGCCCATCCGGCAGCTCGGCCAGCCGCTCGGCCCGCCAGCCCGCGAGATCGGGGCGAAGCACAGTCCGCGGGGAGAACCGGATGTCGGGCTCGACCAGGATCCACCACCCTGTGCCATCGCTTCGCCGGCGGAATCGGTGCAGCTCTCCGCGGAGCTCGCCCTGTGTGTGGGCATGCGTGGCGCGTGGAGAAGCCTTCTGGACCAGCACGCCATCCAGGAGCTCGACGACGTCCCGACTGCTCGGGTCGTGCTGCAGGAGATCGTCGTACGTGAAGGAGGCGGGCCCAGGGTGCATGCTGAAGAATAGCTCGAACCCCGGGCCTCGACGACGGCTCGATCACCCCAGGCGAACGCGACGTGCCTCGACTGCAGCTCCGCGCATCACGGCTTCCGCGAGGGCCGTGACGGTCCGGTTCTCGACGGCTTCGAGGGGCGTTCCCTGGGCCCAGTCGTTGAATGCGCCCATCGCCGGACCACACCAGATCTGGTAGTCGCGCTTGCGGTCGTCGTCGCCGGTGCGGGCCCAGCGCGAGGTCATGCCGAGATACCACCGGAACGTCAGGGCCATCTTGTGACGTGGATCGCTGTCGGCCTTGGCGACCTGCTTGGGATCGCGGCTCTGCCAGTACTCCCGCGTGCCCGCCCACACCTCGTCGAGCGGCCGCTTGAAGATCTGCTTCTCGAGTCGGGCTCGGGTCTTGTCGTCGATACCCTCGAGCGAGCCGACGGTGCTGTACAGGTCGTAGAGCTTCTGGGCGCGCTGGGCGTACATCGAGCCGCGCGAGAGCACCTGGACCTTCGCGCCGATCTCGAACATATCCGGCGCGGGTCCGCTGGCGACATCCGTCGGAGAGGCCTTGGTGAGCATCTCCTTGACGAGGTCGGACGTGCCCGCCTCCTTGCAGGCCTGGTTGATCGAGCCGGTGAGCACGTAGTCGGCGCCCATCGCGAACGCGGCCCAGGCGGCTCCGGGCGTGCCGATCCCCCCTGCTGCCCCGACGTAGACGGGGGTTTCGTAGCCGTGCTCTGCGGTCAGCCGGTCGCGAAGGCCGAGGAGCTGGGGCAAGAGCACCACCAGGGAGCGATGGTCGGTGTGGCCCCCCGAGTCCGCTTCGGCCGTGATGCAGGAGGCGACCGGAACCTCGCGAGCGAGCTGCAGCTGTTCTTCCGAGAGGCTCCCGCGGGCGACGAGCTGTTCGAGGATGGCGTCCGGGGCCGGCTGGAGGAAGTGGGTGGCGACCTCGGTCCGGCTGACCTTGGCGAACACCTGGTTCGGCACGACGATTTTCCCGGACGCGTCGCGGTGGATGCCCTCGAGCCGATACCGCACGATGGCGGGGGTCAATCGCATGTAGGCGCTGGCCGAGACCCGCTTCACGCCGTGCTTCAGATACAGGTCGACGGTCTCTTCCTCGACAGCGGGCTCGACGGGATTGTGGAGGAGGTTGGCTCCCCACACCCCGGTCGCGCGGCCGGCGATCGAGGCGAGCGCCGACTCCACGGCGGAGAGCGGAACACCACCGGCCCCGTAGAACCCGAGCAAGCCGGCGTTCGACATGGCGACGACGAGGTCGGCCGACGCGATGCCACCCGCCATCGCCCCCGCCACATAGGCCCACTTCACACCATGAGCCTCGCGGAAGCCCGGATGGCCGAGGTGTTCGGGACCCAGCGGCCCGACCTGCCCGACGAGCGGGAGGCCGCCGACACCGGACCCGTGGGTGCCGGTGTGGTGGTAGCGAACGACGCCATCGATGTCGCGAACGGCGTAGACCGGCTGTTCGAGGGCTTCGAGGGCGGCGTCGCGATCGAGCTCCGGACCCGTCGGACGGAACCACGCCCCCGACCAGGTGGCAGCGAGCGGCGGGATGTCGACGTGCTGGTCGACGATGAGATCCTCGCCCCACTGCACGGCGAACCGGCCGCGGCCCCCTTCGCGAACAGCGCGGATCTGCAGGTCGCCATCGGCCAGGAGCACGGATCCGACGAGGGGGTCTCGCAGGACCCCCAACAACGTGGAGCGACCGAGGGACTCGAAGGCGTTCTCGAGCCCGCCGCCTTCGCTCATCAGGTCCTCGGGTTCTCCTTCGGTGGGGACGATGCGCACGGCAGAGGCCTGATACGCAGCGAGGGTGGAGAAGTGGCTGGCGAGGGACATGGGGGCGACTCCGGGGCGACAGCTGGCGCCCCCGATAACCCCTCCTGCGAGGCCTGCTCTACTTGTCGGACTTCTCGGTGGTCACGGGCGAGTCGTCCTTCGCGTGCTTCAGGTCGACCTTGTTCAGCACGTTGCCGTTGATGCAGTAGCGCTGACCCGTGGGCTTCGGGCCGTCCGGAAAGACGTGACCGAGGTGCCCGCCGCACCGGCTGCAGCTGACTTCTGTCCGCACCATTCCGTAGGCCGTATCGGTGGTCTCGATGATGCGGTCGTCGGCGATGGGCTTGTAGTAGGACGGCCAGCCGGTGCCGCTGTCGAACTTGTGCTCGCTGTGGAACAGCTCCAGCCCGCATCCGGCGCAGACATACAGGCCGGGCTTCTTGTCGTCGTGGTACTTGCCCGTGAACGCGCGCTCGGTGCCGGCCTCGCGAAGGATCCGGTACTCCTCTGCGGTCAACGCCTTCTTCCACTCGGCCTCGGACTTCACGACCTTGTCCTCGAAGGTGGGCTCGGGGCGTTCGCCCTTGCTGGCGAAGGCGGTGCTGAACAACGCGACCGCGAGAAGACCGAGGACGGCGAGTGCTGCGAGAGAGGTCTTGGACATGAAAAGCTCCTCGTGGGGAGGGATGAACTACCCCTAACTACGCGGGCTCGGCGCCGATGGTTACCGATTCCGTTGGCCCACCCTCGCAAGCGAGGGACGAACCGACCGAATCACTTCCATGGAATGTCTCGACGCGTTCAGGTACCCCCGGAAAATGTGCTCGTTCCTCCGCGCATTTCGGGGGCACAGGCTCACTCCAGCGGGAAGCGCTCGACGACCGGGCGTCCTGCCGCATCCAGCGCGACCTCGATGGTCTCGGACACGGTGCCCCGCTCGATCTCCGAGCCCGTCTCGACGGCTTCGATGCGACCCGTGAACGCGTAGTCGAACGCCGCGAGCTGCGTGCCCGGACTGAAGTTGGTGGCGTGACCCGACCCGACGTCGTCTTCGGGGTCGGCGCGCAGCTCGAACGTGCGCAGATAAGCGCCGCGCGACCGCTCCTGGTTGAACGAGAAGTCGAAGGCCGACCAGCCCACCAGGGGGTCGACGAGACCCGTCCCGAGGGCGCGCTCCGAGAAGTCCGGCGGAGGCTGCTCGCCCGGCTCGAACCGGTCGCCCGAGAACGCGTAGGCCAGCTCGTGAGCGACGGGGAGGGTCTCGGAGGCCTCCTTGGTGACGACCACGAACACGTCGACCTCGAGGCCGATCACCGCTTGTTCGTAGACCTCGTCGATGCACGCGCGCTCGGGGTCTTCCGTAGGCCCGGCTTCGAAGAGCCCCGTGACATCGAGGGTGACGGAGCGTCCGTCGTCGGACAGCGCCGGCTCGCCGAGCTCGATGGCGATGCGCCTGGGATGCCACCCGTTCTCGGGGCGGTAGCAGGCGATGCCACCGCTCAGCGGGCGCTGGGTGTCGAAGGTGTAGCCCCGGATGATGGCCGTGGGCGTGCCCTTCCCCTTCTCTTCGAGGGGCACGGTGACCGATGCGGTGCCCCCGGCCCGATCGATGTCGAACGCGACCGACTCGGCCCCGAACACCGCCTTGTCGCTGGTGGTGCTGGCCCAGCCGACCTCCACGATGGCGTTGTCGAACGCGGGGAACTCGTCGCACGACTCGGGCTCGCAGCCGTCGTCGAGGGGCGTGAACACGTTGGTGGTGGAGGTGCCGCCGATGACCGAGATCACGGCCTCGCTGTCGTCGACACCGAGCTGCAGGTGGGACAGCCGGTGGTTGAAGAAGTCCCAGCCGTACGATGACGACTCCATCCAGGTTCCCGAGCTCTCGGGGCTCGAGCACCCGACGAGCAGGGACAGGGCGAGGAAGCTGATCATGGGCCCTCCGTCGATCGATCCGTCGATCCGGCCGTCAGACTACACCGCTGTTCACCAGCAGCCACCCCAGCCACCCAGGTTGGAGCGCTCCGATATGATGCGGCCGTGTCGGAACGGGTTCCAGTCCTCCGCGTGCTGCTCGCGGGTCACGCAGCGTGCACGCTCGGAGAGGTCGCCGTCAGCCGCTGGCTCGACTTTCCTCCTGCGCTGCTCCCGGTCGTCGGTCAGTCGTTGCTCGGGGTGGGGCTGGCGATGGCGGCGTGGCGTCGCACCCGGGGTGCGCTCACCGCGCCGTTCGGTCCCTTCGTCCTCTGGGCGGGGATGTGGGCGGGCGTTCTCCTCGGGCCTTCCGGGGTCCCGGGGCTGCTGCTCGGCCTGATCGCAGCCTGGGCCCTGCTCGAACAGCTCCCCCGCCGCGAGCCCGAACACGGCGTGCGGATCGCGGTCCTCCTCGGGTTCGTTCCGCTGACCCTGCCGATGTTCACCTCGCTGTCGGGGCACGTGCCGCACCTCGCATTCGTGCGGGCCTGGCCGACCGCGGCGGGTCTCGGGGCCTGCTGTGTGCTCCCGCTGCTCTTCGTTGCCTGGCTCGCCCCTGGAGCGACCCACTGGGCGGCCTGGGCCCTCGCGGGGGTGCTGGCGCTTCCTCTGCCTTCCCTGCCGACCTCGTCGACCGACCGGCCGCCGGGCATCCTGCTCCTCACCGTCGACACCCTGCGGGCGGACGATGCCGCGTCGATGGAGGTCGTTCGTCGCCTCTCGGAGCGCGGGTTGCGCTTCGAAGACGCCGTGAGCACGTCGAGCTGGACCGTTCCGTCCCTCGCCTCGATCCACACCGGCAAGTGGGTGGCCAACCACGGAGCGGGCCGAAACGCGGTGCCGTGGCTGCAGGTCGACGCCATCTCCCGTTCGACACCGATGCTGGCCGAGCGGTTTCGGGACGCCGGCTGGCGAACGGGTGCCGTGGTCTGCAATCCGTTCGTCCACCCGTCCACGGGCTTCGAGCGTGGCTTCTCCCACTTCGATCACCCCGGCCTGGACCTCGCCGGCCCCCTGCTGGTCACCACCGTGCTGGGACGCCGTGCAGACGGGACGCTCCCGAGCTCTGCATCCGATGGGCGCGACCGCATCGACGGCGCAATCGCCTGGCTCGAGCAGACCGACGAGCCGTGGTTTCTGTGGGTCCACCTGCTCGATCCGCACCTGCCCTACACCCACGTCGTCCTCCCCGCGGACGATCCACTCGCGGCTTCGGTCGGGCGCCGCCCGGACGTCGACGTGACGGCCCTCAGACGCGGGCAGGTCCGCACCACGCCCGCGGTCCGGGACAGCCTGCGTCGCGCGTACCGCGAGGAGATCGCCTTCGCGGACGAGCAGTCCAACAGGTTGCTGGATGCGCTGAACCCCGCCGACACCGTGCTGTTCACATCGGACCACGGCGAGGAGTTCTGGGATCACGGGCAGTTCGAGCACGGCCACGCGATCTGGCCCGAGATCATCGACGTCCCGCTGGTGCTGGCCAACCCCGACCTCACACCGGCGATCCGCTCGGAGCCCGTCAGCCTGGTGGACGTCGCCCCCACCCTGCTCTCCATCGCCGGGATCGAGAGCGCCGATGACCGCGATGACGTCGATGGCCGCGACCTGACCGCGCCACCCGACACCGACGCCGCCTCCCGGAACCGGTTCGTCGAAGGCACGCTGTATTTCGAGCCCCGGCGGGCCGTCCTGTCGGGCGACTGGGCGTGGGTGGACACCGAGGGCTCGCCCGGGAAGCTGTTCGACGTCACCGACGATCCAGCCTGGACCCGAGATGTGGCCGCGGAGAACCCAGACCTGGTCGAAGGGCTGTCCACGACGCTTCGCGAGATGACCCCGACCGCCTCGGACGACGCCATCGAGCTGGATGTGCGGGCTCTCGAGGAGCTCGGCTACCTCTCGGGAGAGTAGCGGGCTCGGCTGGTCAGGAGATCGACAGGTAGATCTCGGTCTTCAGCTCGCTCTCGTCGACCTCGCCCGGATCGTCGACGTAGATCTCCCAGCCCAGACCGGGGGTCTTGCCGAGGGACTTCGCATGCTCGAACACCCGCCCCCAGGACGCGGACATCTTGGCGTACGGCCCGACGTGCACGAGCTTGAGCGCCTCTCCACCCGGGGTGGTCGCAGGGGTGATGTCGCCGTCGGACTCGATGGCCTTCGGAACGAACGCCCCAGCCTGGACGTCTGCCACGCCGGTCTCGGGGTTCATGCCGTGCCAGACCGCCACCGGCATCGACGCCGGCTTCACCTTGTTGTGGGTGAGCCAGCCCATGACCCGCGGCAGGACCTCGGCGAAGTACGGTTGCAGGGCGTCGACGGGGACCTTGCGGCGGATGCCGACCAGGGTGCGGGGCTCGAGCGTCACGGTCTCGATGGGGTTCATCGGGGGTCTCCAGAGGTCAGGGACAGACGGCGTTGTCCGCGCCCGGACTCCCGTAATCGTCGCTGGGCACTCCGGTCCAGGGGACCTCGGAATCACACCAGTCGTCGGGGTCTCCCACCGCGTGAGGGCCGTAGGCGGACAGGGACAGCTGCTGGCTGGCACCGGGGGTCTCGAAGCCGAACGGCCAGTCCAGCGAGTAGATCCGCGTCCCGTCGAACCACAGCTCGATCTCGTCGGGATCGTTGGCCAGGTAGAGCGGCCCCTGCCCGTACTCGAAGTCGATCGGCACGTCGCCGTTCGCACCGGGACTCGAGGACTTCCCGGCCAGCAGGTAGCCCCCGGCCGGAATCGTGGGGTCTCCGGTGACCTCCACGAAGTCCTGCCCCTGGTCTTCGAGCGACCAGCCATGGCACAACGTGATGTCGATGGCGGTGGGGTTGTGGATCTCGATCCACTCTCCGGAGTTGTCGGAGCTGGACTCCGGATCGATCATCAGCTCGGTGACGATCAGGTCTCCCGGCTGGATCAGACCCTCGTCGCACATCCCGTCGCAGTCGTCGTCGGCGCCGTTTCGATCCTCTCCCGCTCCCGGGTTGATCTGGGGATCGCTGTCGTCGCAGTCCGGCCCGGTTCCGCCCGCGTAGCCGTCGCCATCGGCGTCCGTGCCGTCGACTCCATCGCAGTCGCGGTCGATTCCGTCGGTCGCATCGCTGTCGTCCCCGTCTGGATTGACCGAAGGCGTGGTGTCGTCGCAGTCGCCGTCCCGGTCGGACTCCTGCTGGGCCGTGTCGCAGCTGCCGTCGTCGGCGAGCGTGACGATGTCCGAACCCCAGGTGTCCTCGTCGAGGTCCTCGAAGCAGGTGATGCGGTCTTCGCCCGAGCAGTCCTGATCGATGCCGTCGTCGGCGACCTCGGTTCCGCCCGGATTCACGGCGGCGTCGTCGTCGTCGCAGTCCCCGTCCACCGCCGCGAGCAAAGCGCCACACGTGCCCTCGGCCAGCACCACGTTGCCCACGCCGTACTCGTCGTCGTCCTGGTCTGTGTAGCAGGAGCGGGTGTCGTCGCCCGAGCAGTCCTGGTCGATGCCGTCGTCGGGGACCTCGGGGTTGCCCGGGAACCGGTCGGGATTGGCGTCGGCGCAGTCGCCATCGACGGGCGCTTCGCCCGGATCGTCACAGTCCGCGTCCGCCGAGACCACCGTCACGGAGGTCCCGAACCCATCGCCGTCTCCATCGCTGAAGCAGGTGTAGAGATCGGCGCCATCGCAGTCCTGATCGACGCCATCCCCCGGGATCTCCGTCGCTCCAGGGTTCACGGCTGCATCCGCATCATCGCAGTCCGTGTCGTCGTCGGCCTCGCTGTCGACGGTGTCGCACGACCCGTCCGGCGCGAGCACGGTGGTCGTCCAGCCGTAGCCGTCCTGATCGGCGTCGACGAAGCAGGTGGTGGCGTCGTCGCCATCGCAGTCCTGGTCGACGCCGTCGTCCGGGATCTCGGAAGCCCCGGGATGGACCGCCGCATCCGCGTCGTCGCAGTCGCCGTCGTCTTCGGAGTACCCATCCCCATCGTCGTCGAACGCGTCGGTCCCGCCCTCGACCACCGCGACCCCGACCTGGCAGGAGCCCGTGGCCCCGCGGGGATCCGCGACGGAGACCAGCAGTCCGTGCGTCGCAGCCGACAGGTCGAGCGTGTAGCTCGCATTCACGCCCGCGGTCACGGGCTCTTCGACCAGCAGGCCGTCGACCGTGGACTCCACCCGGATCGTGAGGTCGTCGGGCTCGGTGTCGTCGGGATCGCCGACCTGCACGGTGAGCGGAACGGTGGTCGCAGGGGCCTGGAACTGCTCTCCATCGGTGGGCACGAGCACCGAGCAGCTGGGAGACCCGTTCTGTAGAGGCGTGAGCGCAGCGCTGTCGGTCGCCGAGCGACCCTGAGGATCGGTGACGGTCATCGACACGGTCTGGGCCTGATCGGACAGGGTGACCGCCACCCCCAGGTCGCCGCCGGCGCAGGCTTCGAAGCCCTCGGACGCCAGGACTTCGCCAGTGTCCGAGACCACCACGGCATCCAGGGCATCCAGCCCGGGCCCGTAGGTGACGGACGCACAGACCTGCACGGTGCCGCGAGGGTCGAAAGTGCCCCCGTCGACCGGGGTGACGAGCTCGATGGTGGGGCCGTCCGACGTGTCGTTCAGGCCGATTTCGGTGCAGCCCAGCAGCGCGAGGAGCAAGACCATGGGACCTCCGGTACGGCCACGTAAACGCGCGTCAGTGTTCGCGCGAGGCCAGGATCTCGGCGTTCAGGATGGCCGCTCCCGCAGCTCCGCGGACCGTGTTGTGGGCCATCACGAACAGCTTCAGGCCCATCACCGGGCAGGCTTCGACGCGTCCGAAGGTGACCGCCATCCCCGCGCCGTTGTCGATGTCGAAGCGCGGCGACGGACGATCCCGAGGCGCTCGATGGACGAGGAGGGGTCTGGGCGACGACGGGAGCGACAGGCTCGGCGCCTCGGACAGAAGCGCGATGCAGTCCTGCGGCGACAGAGGGTCTCTCGTCTTCACGTGGACCGCGACCAGGTGGCCATCCACGACCGGTGCCCGCACACAGCGCGCACTCATCGCGAAGTTCGCGAGCTCGACCCCGGAATCGCCCAGCGTACCGAGGATCTTGCGGGGTTCGAGCGCCAGCTTCTCCTCTTCGTTGCCCGGGTGCGGCCGCACGTTGCCCACCATGTCCCACGCGCTCTCGCCCGGGTAGCCCGCCCCCGACACGGCCTGGTAGCTCGCGACGGTGACCGCCTCGATCCCGACTGCTCTCTGGATCGGCGCCAGCGCGATGGTGACCGGCATCGACGTGCAGTTCGGGTTGGTGACGATGCGCCCCTTGGTGGTCTGGCGGTCCAGGAGCGCCAGGTGGTCGGCGTTCACCTCGGGGATGACCAGCGGCACGTCGGCGTCCATCCGATGCGCGCTGGCGTTCGACACCACCGTCCAGCCGGCCTCGGCGAAGGGCTTCTCGAGCACCTTTGCCGCCGCGGAGTCCAGCGCGGACAGGGCGATCCCGGGAGACCCGCCCGCCAGGTCGGTCAGCACGGCCGGATCGCAGGGCTGGATGATCTCGTCGGCGAGGCCGCAGTACATCTCGCCCGGCAGGCGCCAGGCCGCGGCGTCTTCGAAGCGCTTGCCCGCAGAGCGCTCGGAGGCGGCGAGCCCGACGATGTCGAACCAGGGGTGGCCGTCGAGCAGCTGGATGGCGCGCTGGCCGACCATGCCGGTCGCACCGAGGAGGACGACGGGAGTGGACATGAAGAACCTCTTTCCGAAACGGGGATGCGCGTTGGCGGTATCGATGTGTCGGCCCGCCGCAACCCTGGCGGCATCCCGGTCGCAACCGTCCTGTGTTACGTGCGGCGGAACCGGAGGTGAGCATGTCCGAGGCATCCGAGGCCCGCTACCAGAGCTTCGAGGAGTTCTGGCCCTACTACCTGAGCGAACACCGCGACCCCATCTGCCGCGGTCTGCACTACGTCGGGACCGGCACCGCGCTCACCGTGCTCGGGCTCGGCACGCTCACCCTCAACCCCTTCGCGCTGCCCACCGCCCTGCTGGCCGGCTACGGCGCCGCCTGGGTGGGGCACTTCGTGGTCGAGAAGAACCGGCCCGCCACCTTCACCTACCCCAAGTGGTCGCTGCGCGGCGACATGCGCATGCTCAAGCTCAAAGCCACCGGCAAGCTCCACGACGACCCCGCGTACATCGCGATCATCCAGAACGGCGAAGAGCCCGCGCCTCCGCGTGCCGTCGCCACTGCGTAGGTCTCCGAACCCGTGTCCGGACCCCCTCCGTCCGACATCCGCTCGCTGCCCACCTCCACGCTCAACCTGTACCTGTACGGGATCGGCGCGTGGGGAGCGGTCCTGCTGATCCTGCTCGGCGTCGGCCGGATCGAGCTCGCACTGCCGCTCACCTACGCGGTCGCGCTGTGGCAGGGCGGGCTCACGTTGTGGTGGGGGCCCAGGATGCTCGCGAAGTTCCACCGTGGAGAACTCTCCCGCGGCGAAGCCGATGCCGGGGTCCAGTCGGTGGGTCGACTGCTGGGAGCGTCCGCGATGCTCCCCGCCATCGTGTTCCTCGCGCGCGACCCTCTCGAGCCCAACAGCTGGATGGCGACGCTGTCGATCCTCGCCGTGTCGCTCCTGGCGTACTTCGGGTCGAGCCTGGTCACTCGGCTGTCGAACCCGTGGACCCACGCCGGAATCCTGATCCTCGCCGGGCTGGCGCTGCCGATCAACGCGACCGGAGCGGTCACCTTCGCCGCTGCCTTCGGGCTGTTCGACAAGCTCGTCCACTGAACCGGCCACCGAACCGGCCACCGAACCGGCCACTGAACCGGGCACTTTCGGGCGTCAACGCTCTGTCAGCCCGTCCAGCAGGCCGCGTGTGAAGGGCTCGTTGCGGTATAGTCGCGCCCCGACCACGGCCACCCGTGCCCCGGTCGCCCCCCCTCACCCCACCATCCGAGCATCCCCATGGAGTCTCCATGAACACGGCCTCCGTCGAGGACGTGCCGCTGCACACGGCGACCAGCGAGCGCTACCTGAACTACGCGCTCTCGGTCATCACCTCGCGCGCTCTGCCCGACGTGCGCGACGGCCTCAAGCCCGTGCACCGACGCATCCTGTACACGATGTACAGCGAGATGAACCTCGTGCCCCAGGGCCGCTACCGCAAGTGCGCCACGGTGGTCGGCGAGGTGATGGGCAAGTACCACCCCCACGGCGACAGCTCGATCTACGACGCGCTCGTTCGCATGGCCCAGCCGTTCAGCCAGCGCTCTCCCCTGGTAGACGGCCAGGGCAACTTCGGGTCTCTCGACGGCGATCCGCCCGCAGCCATGCGCTACACCGAGTGCAAGCTGCGCCCCATCGCCGTGGAGCTGCTGTCCGAGATCAAGAAGGACACGGTCGACTTCGTCACCAACTACGACGGGCAGCGCGAAGAACCCCGGGTTCTCCCCGCCCAGTTCCCGCACCTGCTGGTCAACGGCTCCGAAGGCATCGCGGTGGGTATGGCCACCAAGATCCCGCCCCACAACCTGGGTGAGGTCTGCCGCGCGGCATCGCTGCTGATCGACAACGACCTGTCGGTGCCCCAGCTCCTCCGCACCATCAAGGGCCCGGACTTCCCCACCGGCGGGCGCATCCTGGCCGACAAGCAGGATCTGAACGACATCTACGAGACCGGCTCGGGCTCGGTGAAGGTCCGTGCGACGTACACCACCGAGAAAGAGGGGCGTCGCAAGTCGATCATCCTCACCTCGGTGCCCTACGGGCAGAACAAGGCCCGCCTGATCGAGCGCATCGGCAACGAGGTCGCGCAGAAGAAGCTCCCTCAGGTGGTCGACGTCCGCGACGAGTCCACCGACGACGTCCGGATCGTGCTCGATCTGAAGACCGGCGCCAGCGTCGAAGCCGTGATGGCCTACCTGTTCAAGCACACGCCGCTGCAGTCCACCTACGCCATCAACCTCACGGCCCTGATCCCCGGCGCAACCCCCGGAACCACCCGTCCCAGCAAGCTCGATCTCAAGGAGATCCTCCAACACTGGCTCGACTTCCGCTTCGAGACCGTGCGGCGTCGCTTCGAGTACGAGCTGCGCCTGCTCCGCGACCGGATCCACATCCTGGAGGGCTTCGAGATCATCTTCGACGCGCTCGACGAAGCCATCCGGCTGATCCGCGAGTCCGAAGGCAAGCGCGACGCCGCCCAGAAGCTCATGGATCGGTTCGACCTCACCGAGATCCAGACCGACGCCATCCTCAATCTGCGCCTGTACCGCCTGGCGAAGCTCGCGATCCTGGAGATCCGCGAGGAGCTCGCCGAGAAGCGCGAAGAAGCCGCGCGGATCGAGGCCATCCTGGCCAGCGAGGCCAAGCTGTGGGGCGTGGTCAAGTCGGAGCTCGAGGAGCTCGGCAAGCTCTACAAGGACGCCCGGCGCACCGAGATCGGGATGCCCGAGCAGGAGCTCGAGTACGACGAGGACGCCTACATCATCAAGGAGGACACCTTCGTCGTGGTCACCCGCGACGGCTGGCTCAAGCGCCAGAGCAGCTTCTCCGAGATCAGCAAGATCCGCGTGCGCGACAGCGACGAGATCGGCTGGCTCATCAAAGCCCACACCCGCTCCACCATCACGTTCTTCAGCAGCGCGGGGTCGGCGTACGTCATGCGCGTGGACGACGTGCCCAGCACGACCGGGTACGGCGAGCCGCTCCAGGCCCACTTCGGCTTCGCGGACGGCGAGAAGGTGGTGGGCGTGGTGAGTCACGACGCACGGCACCTCCCCGACCCGCAGGAGATGCTGCCGCTCGAGGCCGACGACGATCCGCCTCCTCCATGGGTGGTCGCACTCACCGAGAAGGGCCGCGTGCTGCGCGTTCCCAGCAAGGCCCACGAGGACGTCTCCACCAAGAACGGGCGGCGATACTGCCGGCTCGGCAAGGGCGACAACGTGGTCGCGGCCTACCTCTGCCTGGGCTCCGAGAGCTGTGCGGTCGCGTCCAGTGGCGGTCGAGCGATGATCTTCCCCGTCGACGAGACCCCCATCCTGGCCCGCGGTGGCAAGGGCAACCTGGGCATCAAGCTGCGCCCGGACGACCGGGTGCTGGCGTTCGAGCTCGTCACCGGATCCCTCGACGGTCCCGAGGTCGTCACCTCGTTCGGTCGGGACCTGGTGGTGCGGGAGCGGAAGTTCGGCATCTCCAAGCGCGGCGGTCGGGGAAAGGTGGTCCTGAAGCGCGGCTCCATCGACGAGTGGAAGCGCGAACCCGTCCTGCGACTCGGGGTGCCCGACAGCCCGGAGGAGCCGGACGATCCGACCGAAGAGGTGCAATCGGGCTCGGCCAGCACGGGCGGAGGTGAGGCATGAGCAACTACGGCGCCGACGACATCGAGATCCTCCAGGGCATCGCCCACGTCCGAAAGCGGCCCGGCATGTACATCGGCAGCACCGATGCGCGGGGTCTGCACCACCTCCTGTGGGAGGTCGTGGACAACAGTGTCGACGAGGCGATGAACGGCTACGCCAGCTTCATCAAGGTCACGCTGCACCCTTCCGGCGACACCGTCACCGTCGAGGACAACGGTCGCGGAATCCCCGTCGAGATCAACAAGAAGCTGGGTCGCAGCGCGCTCGAGCTCGTGCTCACCGAGATCGGCGCAGGCGGCAAGTTCAACGACGCCAACTACAAGACCTCCGGCGGCCTGCACGGCGTGGGGTCCAGCGTGGTGAACGCGCTCGCGACCAAGCTCGAGGCCAAGGTCAAGCGCAACGGCAAGGAGTACGTCCAGCGCTACCGCCGGGGGCGTCCGACCAAGGCGGTCGAGGAAGTCGGGCCGGCTCGGGGAACCGGCACCACCATCACCTTCACGCCCGACGACCGGATCTTCGAAGACAGCATCCAGTTCGACCCCGAGACCATCCGCAAGGCGCTCGAGGTGAAGACCTTCCTGAACAGCGGTCTGCGCATCGTGTTCCGCGACAAGGTCAACGGCGAGACCTACGACATGCAGCACGAGGATGGTCTGAACGACTACCTGAACGTGCTGCTGAAGCGGTACGAGTCGCGCAGCGTGCTGGAGACCCCCTACCGGGTGGAGCTCGAGGCCGACGGCGTGAAGCTCGATCTGGCGCTCACCTGGTCGGACGGCACGCGCACCCGCACGATGTCGTACGCCAACAACATCCACACCGGCGACGGCGGCACCCACGAGCAGGGGCTCCGGGACGCCATCCTGAAGGGCATCCGCAGCTTCATGGAGCTCCACAACCTCGGGGAGCGCGGGCTGACCGTGACCGCCGAGGACATCCGCGAAGGCGTGGTGGCCGTGATCTCGGTGCTGGTCGCCGACCCCCAGTTCCAGTCCCAGACCAAGAACCGCCTGAACAACCCCGAGGTGAAGAGCATCGTCGACGGGCACGTCCGGCCGCACTTCGAGCAGTGGTTGCTCGACAACCGCAGCCAGGGCGAAGCCATCGTGGTCCGCGCCATCCAGGCGGCCAAAGCCCGCAAGGCGTCGCGTCAAGCCGCCAACGCGGTGCGTCGGAAGTCCGCCACCAGCGGGCGCCTGAACCTGCCGGGCAAGCTCGCGGACTGCTCCAGCAAGAACCCCGACGAATGCGAGCTGTTCATCGTCGAGGGCGACAGCGCCGGTGGCTCCGCCAAGCAGGGTCGCAACCGGCGGTTCCAGGCCATCCTGCCGCTGCGCGGAAAGGTGCTCAACGCCGAGCAGGCCACGCCCAAGAAGATCCTGAAGAACGAAGAGCTGTCGAACGTCGTCACCGCACTCGGCTGCGGGATGGGGCGCGACTTCCGCGAGGACCGGCTGCGCTACAACCGCATCATCCTGCTGATGGACGCCGACAGCGACGGGCATCACATCGCCACGCTGTTGCTGACGTTCTTCTACAAGACGATGCAGGCCTTGATCGAGCGCGGCTACGTCTACATCGCGATGCCGCCGTTGTACCGGATCAACGCGGGCAAAGAGACGTACTGGGCGCTGGACGACAAAGACCGCGAACGGATCCTCTCCAGCCTGCCGGCGCGCATGAAACCCGAGATCACCCGCTTCAAGGGCCTCGGCGAGATGCCCCCGAAGACGCTGTACCAGACCACCCTCGACCCCGAGCAGCGGCGCCTGCAGCGGGTGACGATTCCAGAGCCCGTAGCTGCAGAACGCACGATCACCGAGCTCATGGGGAAGGACCCTCAGATGCGCTACCGGTTCATCATGGACGAAGCCGACAACGTCCAGGAACTCGACATCTGAGTCCAGTCCGGCGTCGTCTGGCCGATAGACCAGCGATGGAAGACGACGGTGCAGACGAGACCGGCTCCGGGCAACACCGCTTCCCGACCAGCCCTTCTGGAGCTAAGCTACTGTCTGGAGGAAGTTTGGCGGACGAGCGATCCCATTTCGCGCGTGGCTCTCGGCTCCTCGCCCGGGGGCAGCTGACCGAGGCCGGTGCGGCATTCGAAGCCGCGCTGACCGACGACCCGGACGACACCAATGCCGCGGTGCAGCTCGCACGCGTGCGCGAGACCCAGGGACGCTGGTCGCACGCCGTCCAGGCCTGGGAACGCGTCGTCACCCGCGAGCCCGGCCGGGTCGACGCCGTGTCGTCGTGGGCCGAAGGGCTGCGTCAGGCCGGCTGCTACCACCAGGCCCTCGATGCGTACGACCAGACGCTGTCGCGGGATCCCGAGCACCTGTTCGCGCTCGCCGGCAAAGCCGAGACCCTGCGGATGCTCGGTCGGGCGTCCGATGCCCTCGACCTGTTCGACCGCGCGCTCGCCCAGCACCCCGAGCACGTGTTCGCGCTGCGGGGCAAGGCCGCGTCGCTCAACGCCCTGAACCGCTTCGCCGAAGCCCTGCCCTTCTGGGAAGACGCGCTCACCCTCGACCCCGACTCCACCTTCTCTGCCCAGGGCAAGCGAGACGCCGAGCGCGAGATCGCCAACCCCCGCGCCGACACCACCCCGCCGGTCGAGCCCGAGCTCCCCATCGGAGACGCCCGACACGCCGCGATCGCCCACGCCTGGGGGCGCGCCCTCGCCAGTGATGGCCGCTACGCCGAAGCCGCCGAGCAGTTCCGTCGCGCCCTCGCCCGCAATCCCCAGTGGATCGAGTGCGCCATGGACCTCGCCACCGCCCTCGAGGAGTCGAGGCAGTGGGACGATGCGCTGCGCGCCTACGATCGCGTCCTGGAGCTCGACCCCACCCGGGCCGAGGCCGCCAGCAACCAGGGCGAAGCCCTGCGCAAGGCCGAGCGCTTCGAGGAAGCCATCCAGGCCTACGACCGCGCCCTGCGGCTCGATCCCGGGTTCGTGTTCGCACTGGCCGGCCGTGCCGAGGCGCTTCGCATGCTCGGTCGCTACGAAGCCGCGCTCACCTGGTACGACCGCGCCCTGGACCGCAAGCCCACCCACGCCTTCGCGCTGCGGGGCAAAGCCGCCGCACTCAACGCGCTCCGCCGGTTCTCGGACGCCCTTCCGGTCTGGGATCGGGCCCTCGCCCTCGACCCCTCGGCCGACTTCGCGATGGCCGGTCGGTCGGACTGTCAGGCCGAGCTCGCGCGCACCCGTGCCGCCAGCGGGACCGACAACGCCACATCCCGACACGTCCGGAGCTCCGACCCCGACACCCAGGAAGCCGCAGGCCTCGTGCCCTGGCAGCCCCAGCGCGTCCGACAGGGGGAAGCCCGCACCCACTTCGATCGGGGACGCGCGCTGATGCAGGCCGCCCGGTTCCGGGACGCCATCGCCGCACTCGAAGCCGCCTCCAAGGTCGACACCCAGTGGGCCGAGCCCCGCTACCTGATCGGGGTCGCCTACGCCGAGGAGCGCCAGTACCGCCAGGCCATCCAGGCCTTCGAAGAAGCGCTGCGTCTCGATCCCGAGCACCTCGAAGCCGCCACGGCTCGCGCCGACTGCCTGCGCAAGCACAACGACTACCGGGCCGCCATCGACGCCTACGACGCCATCCTCGAGCGCGAACCGGCCGAGATCCGCGCGCTCACCGGACGTGCCGAGAGCCTGCGCATGCTGGGCGAGTTCGGCGAGGCCCTCGAGTGGTTCGACCGCGCCCTGGATCGTCGGGGCACCCACTACTTCGCCCTGTGCGGCAAAGGCGCCTGCCTGAACGCGCTGGGTCGGTACGAAGAGGCCGAACCCCTGTGGGTCGCCGCACTCCGCGAGAACCCCGGGGCTCCCTTCGTCCAGCGGGGCCTGGCCAACTGTCGGCGCGCCCTGGGTCGATCCGAGACCAGCCTGGCGCCCTCTCAGCCCACCAGCATCGTGCGGGGCCCGTCCCCACGGGCTCGGGCCAAGTCCGCCGTCGAAAAAGGCCGCACCCACTACAAGTCCCGCGAGTACCCCGCGGCGATCCGGGCGTTCCGTCAGGCCCTGGCCCTCGACCCCAACTACACCGAGGCCGCCCTGCGACTGGGCATGGCCTACGAGGACAACCAGCAGTACGACAAGGCGATTCAAGCCTACGAACGCTGTCTGGCCGCCGATCCCGATCACTACCAGGCTGCCACCAACATCGGCGAGGCCCTGCGCAAGAACGAGGCGTACAGCGAAGCCATCAAAGCCTACGACCGCGCCCTGCAGATCCAGCCGTCCTACCTGTACGCCCTGGCCGGTCGGGCGGAATGCATGCGGATGGAAGGCGCCTACGAAGCCAGCCTGGAGTGGTTCGACAAGGCCCTGGCCGAGAACAGCCGGCACGCCTTCGCCATCCAGGGCAAGGCCGCGGCGCTCAACGCCCTGCATCGGTTCGACGAAGCGCTCCCGTTGTGGGAAGCCGCCATCGAGGTCGAGCCCACGTCCCAGTTCGCGCTCGACGGCCGCAATCAGTGCGAGTCCAGCCTGAAGGCGTCCGCCAACGAAGAACCCGAGTCCCCCACGCCCACCCTCGACGAGCAGGGGCGCGACCTCACGCAGCTGGCCAGCGACGGCGAGCTGTCTCGCATCGTGGGGCGCGAAGCCGAGATCCGCGCGGTCATGAAGACCCTCGTGCGTCGCTTGAAGGCCAATCCCCTGCTCCTCGGCGACCCCGGGGTCGGGAAGACCGCCGTGGTCGAGGGCGTCGCTCAGCGCCTGGCCGCCGAAGACGCTCCAGAACGCCTGGCCGACCTGCGGATCATCGAGCTGTCGATGGGCTCGCTGGTCGCCGGCACCAAGTACCGCGGAACCTTCGAGGAACGCTTGAAGGAGATCGTCCGCGAGTGCCGCGAGAACCCCGGAATCGTGCTGTTCATCGACGAGATCCACACCCTTGTCGGGGCCGGACGCACCGAAGGCGGATCGCTGGATGCCGCGAACATCCTCAAGCCCGCCCTCGCCCGCGGCGAGATCAACGTCATCGGCGCCACCACCGTCGACGAGTACCGCAAGAGCTTCGAGAGCGACTCGGCCCTCGACCGTCGCTTCCAGCCCATCGACGTGAAGGAACCCAGCGAAGAGGACACCGAAGCCCTGCTGCAGGCCCTCGCTCCCGACTACGAGTCCCATCACGGCGTCGACATCGAGCCCGAAGCGCTGTCGGCCTGCGTCAAGATGTCGGTGCGCTTCGTGCCCAACCGCCGGCTCCCCGACAAGGCCCTCGACCTCATCGACGAAGCCTGCGCCGACGCCTCCCTCGGCGGACACCAGGTCGTCACGCCCCGCATCGTGGCCCGCATCGTCTCCGAGCGGACCGGAATCCCCGTTCACGACCTCACCACAGCCGAGCGCACCCGGATCCTGGGCATCGAGTCCTTCTTGAAGGAACGGGTGATCGGCCAGGACGAGGCCGTGTCGCAGGTGGGCAATGCCGTTCGCATGGCACGCAGCGGTCTCCGCGATCCAGGCCGTCCACGCGGGGTGTTCCTGTTCGTCGGCGCCAGCGGGGTCGGCAAGACCGAGCTCGCCAAGGCGCTGTCCGACTTCCTCTTCCCCGAGGGCGAAGCGCTGATCCGCGTCGACATGTCGGAGTACTCCGAGAAGTTCACCGGCAGCCGACTGATCGGTGCCCCACCGGGCTACTCGGGCCACGGCGAGGAGGGTCAGCTCACTGGCCCCATCCGCCGCCAGCCCTACTCGGTCGTGCTGCTCGACGAGTTCGAGAAAGCCCACCCGGACGTCCAGGCCATGTTCCTGTCGCTGTTCGACGAGGGCGTGCTCACCGACTCCGAAGGCCGTCGGGTCAACGCCCGCGAAGCGTACTTCGTCATCACCACCAACGCCGGAAGCGAGCTGTCGGGCCAGTCCAAGCTCGGGTTCGGCGGCACCAGCGCCGAAGGCCGCGACGAGCTCGCCCGCGAGCGGCTCAAGAAGTGGTTCCGCCCGGAGCTGCTGAACCGCATCGACGACACCGTGTTGTTCAACGAGCTGAAGCCCGACCACCTCGTGTCCATCGCGCAGATCCAGCTCGAGGCCCTGCGGGAACGCGCCCTCGAACAAGGCGTCAAGCTGATGTGGGATCGCGATGTCGCCCGGTTGTGCGCCGAGCATCACCCCGACCGCTCCTACGGTGCGCGTCCCACGCTGCGGGCCGTCAACGAACTGGTGGCCGAGCCTCTGGGCGTCGAGTTGCTGAAGACCGAGCGCGGCCGCACCCGCATCCTGCACGCCACGGTCGAAGACACCCGGGTGAAGCTCACCGAACAGGTGCCCGCCGGCGATCAGCGACCCGGAGAACCCGAGCCCGAGCCAGAACCACCCGCGGTCCAGTAGCGGTTCTTCCGGAGGATCAGGCCCGCCCTCCGAGGTGGGGCGCCAGGCGCTCGCGCGGTCGAACGCACGCGCACAATGCCTCGACGGTCAAGAGAACGGTGCCCCCGAAATGCGCGGAGGAACGAGCACGTTTTCCGGGGGTACCTGAACGCGTCGAGACATTCAATGGAAGCGATTCGGTGGGTTCATCCCTCGCTTGCGAGGGTGGGCCAGCCGAATCGGGTCCGCGCGAAGCGTGTCGTGCTCTACGGGAAGACGACCGCGACGAACCCGCCGCGACACCGCTTCAGCGGGCGCTGCGCGCCGGACGATCCACCGGCAGAACCGGAAGTCCGGACGGCGTGGGTCGCGAAGATCTGGACGTCTCGCGAGACTGCGCTATCCCCCTGCGCAGCGGGGGAGAGGGTGGGTCCCGCACTCCGCGGCGATCCAGGAGTCGCAGGCGAAGCCGTGCGCAGCCGAGGCTACGGCGTCTCGGACGTCCCGTCGTCGCCTTCGTCGCAGAAGCCATCGGTGCCCGCGGCCGAGATGCAGAGCTGGTAGGCGTTGGTGATGTCCTGCTCGGCTTCGCGCGCGTAGTCCAGCCACTCGCGAGCGAGGGTCTTGGTCTTGTTTCGGGCCTGCTGCTGGCGCTGATCGAGCTCTTCGGTGGGGTCGAGCGTGTACTTCTCGGCGAGCCAGCGCCACTTCTTGTGCGCCGCCACGGCCTTCATCTTGCGCAGCGAGAACACGTGCCGCACGAAGTCGTCGCCTTCCCACACCGCGCGGTTCTCGAGGGCGACGTCGGCCCACTTGATGCACTCGTCCATGTAGTCCGGACCCTTCTTCGAGAGATGGTTCGCGAACTGGTAGCAGAGTGCGGGGTCGGACCGGTCGATCTCGGAGAGGTGGCGGCGAACCACACCTTCCCAGCGGTGCAGGTCTTTCTTGGCCCAGGCGTCCTTCATGAGGACGAGCGAGACCTTCTTCTTGACGGTCTGCTTCTCGGATTCCCGCATCATCTTGTCGAGACACCGGATCTCGGCGTCCTTCAAGCGGCCCATGAGCGCGTTGGGCTCGAGGCGGACGAGGTCGCCGCAGGGTGCGATGGCCACCGACAACTCGATGGCCATGAGGTCTTCGAGCTCCTGCTCTTCGTCGGTCAGGTCGATCTCGACGAAGCCCTTGGGAATGGTCTCGACATCGGTGGTCTGTGCCGGCTTCTTCTTGCCGCACCCCGCTCCGAACGACAGCGTCATCAGGGCCAGCATCGCCAGACCGGACGCAGAGGTGCGTACGGAACGGCCGAGCGATGGGCGGCGGGGAACAATTGAGGTCATGCGTGATCTCTCCGAGGCCTCCACTATACCGCGCCACCCCCCGTGGGCGACACCTCCCGCTTCCCTTCGCCAGACGGCGGATCGAGCACGTACCGTGGCACCGCGATGCCCCCGAGACGATCCCGGACCGCCGCATAGATGGCGCGGCCGCGATCCAGAGAGACCCGGAAGTGCGCATTGCCCTGCACGGCGTCCGGATGGTGGAGGTAGTACGGACGCACCCGCAAGCGAACCAGTGCCTCGAACAGCTCGACCAGCACGTCCGGATCGTCGTTGACCCCCCGAAGCAGCACGGTCTGATCGAGCAGCGGCACGCCATGGTCCGCGAGACACCCGAGTGCCGCGCGCACATCGGCGGCGAGCTCGCGGGGGTGGTTGCAGTGCACGATGGTGAAGACCGCGCGCTGGGCCAGGCCACGCGCCAGATCGACCGTGACGCGCTCGGGGAACGTGATCGGCGCACGGGTGTGCAGTCGGACCCGGAGATCGAGGGCGCGAAGCTGGTCGACCACCCCGAACAACGACGCGTCCTTGAGCATCAGGGGATCGCCCCCCGAGAGGATGACCTCGCGGACGTCCGACTGCTCGGCCAGCCAGCTCAGTGCGGTCTCGAGCTGGCCCTCGTCGGGATCGAGCGCATCGCCGGGAGCGTGGGTGCGGCGGAAGCAGTAGCGACAGTACAGATGGCAGCGCTTGGTCAGCAGCAGCAGCACGCGGTCGGGGTATTTCCGAACCACCCAGGGAACCGGGCTGTGCGCCTTCTCGCCCACGGGATCGTCGAGTCCGTCCTGTACGAGCTCCCGGGGGTCGGGGAGCACCTGCATGGCCAGAGGGTCGGTGGGGTCGGACAGATCGGCGCGGTCGGCGAAGCTGCGCGTGACCCGCACGGGGAAGTCGGCATCGACGGCCTGCCAGTCCTCGGCGAGGTCGGGTCGGGCCTCCAACACCTCGTCGCGACGGACCATCGGACGACGGCCCGCAGCCCGGTGATTATAGGTTGCGGGCTTCAACTGAACTCCTTCTCCGCGCACCCAGAGGACGCCATGTATCAGACCTCCGACATCAAGAAGGGCCTCAAGATCGAGATCGACGGCTACCCGTGGGTGGTGACCGAGTTCTTGTTCGTGAAGCCCGGCAAGGGGGTCGCCTTCACGCGTACCAAGCTGAAGAACCTCATCACGGGCGCCACGCTGGACCGCACGTTCCGCACGGGCGAGAAGATGGAGCCGGCCGACGTCGAAGAGAAGGACATGCAGTACCTCTACACCGACGGTGAGATGTACCACTTCATGGACACCGAGACGTTCGAGCAGATCGGCATCCTGCCCGAGCCCATGGGCGATTCCGTGAACTTCCTCGTCGAGGAGATGGTCACGCGGGTGCTGTTCTTCAAGGGTCAGCCGGTGGGCGTCGAGCTGCCGAACTTCGTCGAGCTCGAGATCACCTACTGCGAGCCCGGCGTGAAGGGCAACACGGCACAGGGGTCCACCAAGCCCGCCACGCTGTCCACCGGCGCCGAGATCCAGGTTCCGCTGTTCGTCGAGAACGGCGAGTGGGTCAAGGTCGACACCCGGGATGGCTCCTACGTCGAGCGCGTCAAGAAGTGACCCCCGACGGGCTGCGCGCCCGCGCTCGGGTGCTCCGGGCGATCCGGCACTGGTTCGACGAACACGGCTACCTCGAGGTGCCCACGCCGGTGCTGGTGCGGTCCGGCGGGATGGAAGAACACCTCCATCCCCTCGCCTGTGCCGACGGATTCCTGCGCACGTCCCCCGAGTTCGCGCTCAAGCGGGTCGTGGCCGCCGGGCTACCGCGAATCTACGAGATCGGGCCCTGTCTGCGCGACCGCGAACGGGGCCGGTGGCACGGTCGTGAGTTCACCATGCTGGAGTGGTACCGCGTGGGCGCCGGGCTGTCCGACCTGATGGCCGAGGTCGAGGACCTGGCATCGGTCTCGGCCGCCGCCCTGAACGTCGAAGACCCCGGCCCCTTCGAGCGGATCTCGATCCGCGACCTGTTCGAGGCCGATGGGGTCGACCTGACGCGAGCCTCCCCGCGCGACATCGCCGACGAGGACGGGTGGGACGACGCGTTCTTCCGCCGTTGGGTGGAGCGGATCGAGCCCGGACTGACCGGAGCCGTGATCGTCGAGGACTGGCCCGCGTCCCAGGCAGCCCTGGCACAGGTGCGGGACGACGGCGACTGGCCCGTCGCCCAGCGCTTCGAGGTGTTCCTGAACGGCGCCGAGCTGGCGAACGCCTTCCTGGAGCTGACCGACGCATCCGAGCAGGCCCATCGCTTCCACGCCTCGAACGCGTTGCGTGCCGCGTCCGACGAAGCCCCGAACCCGGTCGACACCGCGTTCATCGAGGCGGTGGGGCGAATGCCTCCGACCGCTGGGATCGCGCTCGGAGTCGACCGGCTGGTGGCCGCGCTGTCCGGATGGGACGGCATCCACCCCGCGCGGGTAGACTGGTGATTGGGCTCGTGTGGGCGGGGCTGTTGGCATGCTCGGGGCCGGCGACGCCCATCCACACGGACGACCCCGGAGACACCGCTCCACCTCCCCTGTCCTGCCCGAACTTCGCGGCCCCCGAGTCGCTGGGTACCGTGCCGTCTCCACCCGCGACCGAGCTGTCGGGAATCGTCGTGGACGCCCAGGGAGTGTGGGTGCACAACGACTCCGGCACCGAGACGCTGTACCGGTTGGGGTTGGATGCCACGCTGCTCGGCGACGCCTCGACCGGGATGCTCGGACGCGACCTCGAAGATCTGGCACGGACGCCCGATGGAACCCTGGTGCTGGCGGACATCGGGGACAATGGCGCAGCACGGCCCGATGTGTCGCTGGTGGAGCTGACCCTCGACGGCTTCGAGGTCTCGGCGATCGAGCGCCAGGTGCTGGTGTACGAGGATGGCCCACGCGATGCCGAGACGCTCTGGGTCGACGACGATGGGACCGTGTGGGTGGTGAGCAAGGAGCTCGACGGCGCCTCTGGGGTGTACGCGGTGGTCGATGGCGTGCTCGAGCGTCGCTCGGTCCTCCAGTTCGGGACCGCCCCCCTGGGCCAGGCCACCCTCGTGACAGGCGGGGACCTGGGGCCGCGCGGCATCGTCCTCCGCACCTACCTCGACGAAGCCTACGTGTGGCCCCGAACGCCTGGCGAACCCGTCGAGCAGACCCTCGCCCGATCACCGTGCCCCGTCCCCATCGCCGGCGAACCTCAGGGCGAGGCCATCGCCTGGGGTCCCGACGGTCTCTACACGGTGAGCGAGGGCACCACCCCGACCCTGTACCGCATCCCCTTCGACGAGAGCCCGCCATGACCGTTCGCACCGAGACCGATGGACCCGTCACCGTGGTCACGATCGACCGCCCCGAGGTCCGCAACGCCGTAGATCGGTCGACCGCAGAGGCCCTGACCTCGGCATTCCTGGCCTTCGCCAACGACCCCGAACAGCGGGTAGCCGTGCTCACGGGCGCGGACGGAACCTTCTGTGCTGGCGCCGATCTGCAGGCCCTCGCGGCCGGCCACCCCAACCGGCTCGAGCCTACGGGAGACGGTCCGATGGGCCCCTCGCGCATGCTCACCGAGAAGCCCGTGATCGCAGCGGTCGCGGGTCATGCGGTGGCGGGAGGCCTGGAGCTCGCCTGCTGGTGCGACCTGCGAATCGCCGAACAGAGTGCGGTGTTCGGTGTGTTCTGCCGGCGATGGGGGGTTCCGCTGATCGATGGCGGCACCGTCCGACTGCCGCGGATCATCGGCCTGGGCCGTGCCCTCGACCTCATCCTGACCGGACGCCCGGTGCACGCGGACGAAGCCCTGCAGATGGGCCTGGCCACCCGGGTGGTCGCGGACGGACAGGCGCTCGACCAGGCCATCGCCCTCGGACATCAGCTGGCCGCGTTCCCCCAGCTCGCCATGCAAGCCGACCGGATGAGCGCGTATCGAGCCTTCGGAACCTCCGTGGAGCGCGCGCTCACCGCGGAGTTCGCGCGGGGGATCGATGCCGTTCAGGAGGGCCTGAGCGGCGCGACCCGCTTCGCGAACGGAGCGGGTCGGCACGGGACCTTCGAAGAGTAGCGGCCCGGCTCGTCGATTCGGCCGCTCACCCTCGCAAGCGACATCAGGCGGCGCGGTCGCGACGGCGGCGCCGGATGGCGAGGACGCCGAGCAGCGCGAGCAGGCCGGTCGGGAGGCCCGAGCTGGTGCTCGAGCAGCCACACTCTTCTTCGATGGGCGGAGGCAGCGTGCCTTCCAGAGCACACGGGCCGTCGTCGTTCACGAAGTCGGCCACGTCGATCGTACCGTCGCAGTCGGCGTCGAGCGCTTCCGGGAACGTGTCGCGATCGAAGTCCGGGCAGTCGGTGGTGGGCGCGCCGAACCACTCTTCGTCGTCCGGAACCCCATCGCCGTCGGAGTCGGGATCGAGACCCGCGGGCAGGCCGTCGCCGTCGTCGTCCGCCACACCCTCGGCCCAGCCGGGAATGCAGTCGTTGTCGTCGTCGGCATCCAGGATGTCCGCGATGCCATCCCCGTCGGTGTCGGTCGGGTTGTTGGGATCGCCGACCTCGAGGGCATCGAGCATTCCGTCGCCGTCCGCGTCGTCGGACGTGAGGAGCAGCTCGCATTCCTCCTGGGTGAGCGACAGCGCGTCGCAGATCTGCTGTTCCACCTCGTTGGTCAACCCGTCGTTGTCGGGGTCGGCCACGGGACCGTCGAAGTCGTTGGCGTCCAGGAACTGCAGGATGCCATCGCCGTCGGTGTCGTCGGCCAGCAGGTCGAACCAGTTGCCGTCGCCGTTGACGTCCTCACCCGAGGTCGGGAAGGCGTCGCCGTCGTCGTTCGAATCCTGGCGGTTCACCACGCCGTCGCCGTCGGTGTCGTTGTTGTTCGGGTCGACGTCGAGGTACTCGGCCGTGACGTCGGGCATCGTGACGTCGAAGAACTCACACCGGTACAGGTGCTCGAACTCGGTGTCGCCGTCGGGGTCGAGGTACTCGAGGGTGGGGCGCGTGGTGGGGTCGGGTGCGTTCAGGCAGCGGTAGTCCGTGCCCAGCGTGCCGTTGTTGTTGACGTACTGGAAGACCTCGACACTCGTCGGGATGCCGTCGTTGTCGTCGTCCTCGTCGGTGACGTCGGGCAGCGTGTCGCCGTCGGTGTCGGGGGCGACGTAGCCCTCGGAGTCCCACTCGTCGAAGGTGATGGCCACCGTGAGTCCGCCGGACGGGCAGATCACGTTGCCGAAGTCGTTCGTGAAGTTGGCGGGGCGGATCTCCTCGCAGTCGAGCACACCGTCCCCATCGGAGTCCGGACGCGCAGGCTCCATCCCCAGCGCGAGCTCGAGCTCGGTCACGAGGTTGTCGCCGTCGGGGTCGCCGGTCTCGCCATCGAAGTCGTTGGCGTCGACCCAGTTCGGGATGCTGTCGGAGTCCCAGTCCTCGATGGACTCACAGACGTCCGGGCGGTTGCCGGTGTCGACAGTGTTGCCCTGCAGGTCGATGACCAGCGTGACGAAGCTGTCGTTGTCGGAGTCGAGGTCGCGGTAGTCGGGGATGCCGTCGGCGTCGGTGTCGGTTCCAGCGCCGAACTCGGGATCGAAGCCGCCCACGGCGATGAAGCCGGTCGGCAGACCGTCGTTGTCGTCATCGGTGTCGAGGGCGTCGATCGCGGGGTCGGAGTTGCCGGTGGTGATCTGCCACAGGTCGGACGCCGAGGGGTTCTGGCTGTTCCGCACACAGAAGTAGGCGCCGTCGCCGTCGTTGGCTTCGGCATCGGTGTTCCGCGGCTGGAGCTTGGACCACGGCGCCACACAGCTTCCCAGCGTGCAGCCCCACTCGATGTCGTCGCGGACCTCGTCGAAGTCGGAGTCCGGGTTCAGGCGATTGGTCGCGAGCTGACCCTCGAACCACGACTCGATGAAGTCGTTGTCGTCGTCCATGTCGAGGTAGTCGGGCGTCAGGTCGTCGTCGGTGTCGTCGTTCCGCGCATCATCGTCGTTGTCGTTGTCCTCGTTCCAGGTGAACACCTGGTCCCCGTCGTCATCGCTGTCGAGGTAGTCGGGGATGTCGTCCGCGATCCCGAAGGCGGCGTCGGCAGCCTGCAGATCCGGCGTCAAGTTGGCGAATGCATCGGTGTTCAACCCGACCTCTTCGAGGGTCGGGATGGTGTCGCCGTCGTCGTCGGTGTCGCAGGGGTCGATGAGGTCGTCGAAGTACGGCGAGAGGTTGATGGTGTCGGTGTTGCCGCTGGCCGGGCCCATGCCGAACTCCACGCCATCGGGCACGCCGTCGAGGTCGGTGTCGGTGGACTGGAAGTCCATGCACCCGGTGGCGGCCTCGGTCACGTCGAGAATGTCGTCCGCGTCCGAGTCGTCGTCCAGGTAGTCGGGCGTCCCGTCGTTGTCGGTGTCGACCGTCTCATCCCCTTCCGTGGCGGTCAGGATGGTGTCGTTGTCGTCGTCGATGTCCTGGATGTCGGGGTTGCCAGCACCATCGAAGTTGCACGGGCCACCGGTTGCGGGCTGGCTCGGGCAGAGACCCGCGGCGGTCCACTCCACACCGTCGTCCACACCGTCGTCGTCGGAGTCCGCGTCGCGGTGTCCGGGGAACGTGTCGCCATCGAAGTCGACGGTCCGACCGTTGTTGAACTGCTCCTCGATGATGGTGAGGATCGAGTCGTCGTCGTCGTCGTCGTCGCGGTAGTCGGGCGTGCCGTCTCCGTCGGTGTCGTCGTCCACCGCGGTACCCGCGCCGTTCCAGTCCTCCACGATGGTCGGGATGCCGTCGTTGTCGTCATCCGTGTCGCGGAAGTCCAGGTTGTCGGTGCCGTCGGTGTTGCCGAGCGGGAACTCGACCGAGGTGGGCACGCCGTCGTCGTCGTCGTCGGTGTCGTTGTAGTCGGGCTGACCGTCGCCGTCGGTCTGCAGCGGCACCGGGTTCGCACCCGTCGTGTACTCGAGGTCGTCCGTGACCGTGTCGCCGTCCGTGTCGGGGTTGTCCGGCGCGGAGCCGAAGTCGTCCTCGATCCCGTCCAGCAGGTTGTCGTTGTCGAAGTCGGGGTTGCAGTCGTCGAGCGACAGGGCCACTTCCTCGTTGTAGGTCAGGCCGTCGTCGTCGTCGTCCCAGTTGGGGCCGTTCTCGCCGTTGCAGTCGGAGTCGACGCCGTCGCCGCAGACCTCGGTGCCCGCAGTGATGGTGATGTCCGGGTGCGACAGGGCCGGACGGATGGCCGGGTCTCCGTCGTTGCAGTCGTTCGACGCGTACGACTCCCCTGCATCGAGGCAGTCTCCGTCGATTCCTGCACCGGGCACGGTCACAGCCACGCCCACGCCGTCGCCATCGGAGTCCTGGAAGCACTCCTCGGCATCGACGCCGTTGCAGTCCTGGTCGATCCCGTCGTTCAGGATCTCCGGGGCGCCTTCGTAGATGGTGTCGTCGGTGTCGTCGCAGTCGTCGGCGAATCGCGACTCACCGGCCTGCTGACACGAGAGGTTCGGACTGTTGACCGTGGCGCCGGTGTCGATGCCGTGGGTGTCGTTGTCGTTGTCTTCGAAGCACAGCTCGATGCCGTCGCAGTTCTGATCGACGTTGTCGGCGATGCCTTCGGGCGCCGCGACGTTGATGGTGTTGTCGGCGTCGTTGCAGTCGTTCGCGACGGGCGACAGGCCGGAGGCCGTGCAGGCCCACGCCGGCGCACCCTGGGCGGACTGCTGGGTCGATGCCCCGTCGTTGCCGTAGGTGTCGCCGTCGCCGTCGATGTAGCAAAGCTCGCGGTTGTTGCAGTCGTTGTCGAGGTTGTTCGCAGGAATCTCGGGATTCCCATTGAACCTCTGAGCGTTGGTGTCGTCGCAGTCGGCCTCGCACTCCCGCTGGCCGTCACCATCGTTGTCGGTCTCCCAACCGTCGGTGCCGGGGCTGCCCGCGTCGTCGAGCCCGTTGCAGTCGTTGTCCTGACCGTCGCAGACCTCGGGGTTGCCCGGGAAGTTCAGGCCATCGTTGTCGTCGCAGTCGTCCTGGCTGGCGACGTACCCAGCAGGCGCACCGTCACAGGTGCTCTGCATGTCGTTGACGTCCCCTCGCCCATCGCCGTCCGCATCGCGGTACCAGCTCATGTAGGTGACGGAAGGCCCGGGCTCGTCGACCCCACCGACGCAGTTGTTGTCGAAGCCGTCACAGACCTCGGTGTTGCCCGGGTAGTTGTTCGGAGCCGTGTCTTCGCAGTCGGTGTTCACCGGTGCACGGGCGTTGTCGTTGGTGCACGACAGAGACAGGCCGTTCCGCAGAACGGTGGTGCCGAAGTTGTCGTTGTCGTCGTCGACGTAGCACATGTCGACGGTGTCACAGTCCTGGTCGACGCCATCGCCCGGGTCCTCGGGTGCTCCTGGGAAGGTCGAGTTCTCGCTGTCGTCACAGTCGTTGTTGAACCGCGACACGAAGGCCTCGGTCGCGCAGTCGGTCGTGGTAGCGGTCACCACAGTAGCCGTGCCGAAGTCGTCGTTGTCGGTGTCTTCGTAGCAGTCGTCCGCGCCATCGCAGTTCTGGTCGATGTTGTCGGCGACGGTCTCGGGCATGTCGGGATGCACGGACGGGTTGCTCTCTTCGCAGTCCGGCTCCCCGGCCTGCTCGGCGAGCGTGGTGCAGAAGCCGTCGGGCCCACCCGTGCCGTCTTCGCCGGTCAGGTCTTCGCCGTTGGGACAGAAGCCGTCGTTGTCGAGATCCTCGGTGCCGCCACAGTCTCCGTCGTTGATGTCGATGGAGCCGTCGCAGTCGTTGTCCTTGCCGTCGTTGCAGAACTCGACGGCCTCCTCGGGTCGGTCGAACTCCTCGGCGTCGGTGTCGTCGCAGTCGTTGGCGGAATCGGGTGAGGAGTCGACACAGAAGTCGGACTCGCACTGCCCGTCGCCATCGGAGTCGGTCCACGGACTGCACTCGGTGCCCGGTGCGGCATTGCCGCTCTCGTCGTCGTCGTCTTCGTCGGCGAATCCATCACAGTCGTTGTCGAGGCCGTCGTCGCACAGCGCGAACGTGTTCTCGGGGTTGCCCGGATCCTCGTTGACCTCGTCGTCGTTGCAGTCCCCGGTCTCGAGGCCGTCGATGCAGTTCGAGCCGTCTTCGCAGTAGCCATCGCCGTCGTTGTCGGCCCACTGGGCGCAATCGTCGTCGTTCTGGTCGGCCTCGTCCATCGGGCTGCAGTTGTTGTCGATGTCGTCGTCGCACAACACGAACGTGTTCTCGACGTTGCCCGGGGAGCGAGCCGCAGTGCCGTCGTCGCAGTCGTCCGGCAGGAACGCACCGATGCAGTTGGACGATTCGCAGTAGCCGTCCCCGTCGTCGTCGTTCCACGCAGCGCAGAGGGGGTCGCCCCCGTCCGCATCGCCAGAGCAGTTGTTGTCCAGGGAGTCGTCGCACAACGCCAGCGTGTTCTCGGGGTTGCCCGGATCCTCGTTGGCGTTGGAGTCGTTGCAGTCGCCCGTCAGGACCGGCGTGATCGGCCCCGCCTGGATGCAGTTGGTCCCGTCTTCACAGTAGCCATCGCCGTCGTTGTCGGCCCACTGTGCACAGTCCGAGTCCTCTTCGTTGGTGTCGCCGTCGCAGTCGTTGTCGAACGCATCGCTGCAGACCGTGAAGTTGGTCTCGTTCTTGTTCGGCGTCTCGTTGCTCTCGTTGTCGTTGCAGTCGTCCGGGGTGCTGCCATCCACGCAGTTGTTCGGATCTTCGCAGTACAGGTCGCCGTCGTTGTCGACCCACGGACCACAGGCTCCGGCTCCATCGTCGCCGGCATCCGTCAGACCGTTGCAGTCGTTGTCGTTGTTGTCCTGGCACAGGCCGAGTGTGTCCTCGTCGTGGTCGGGCGCCTCGGCCGCGTTGAGGTCGTTGCAGTCGTTCGGCAGATCGCCGTCGAGGCAGTTGGTCGAGTCCTCGCAATACCCATCGCCGTCGTTGTCGACGAACGCCAGACAGTTCCCGTCCGTGCCCGACCCGTCGTCGAGCCCGTCGATCAGGCCATCGCCGTCGTTGTCGAGTCCGTCGGAGCAGCGCCCGAAGTTGCTCTCGACGCCGTCGTAGGGTGCGCAGGACGGATCCGCGGAGTCGGCCATGCCGTTGCCGTCGTTGTCGAAGCCGTCGTTGCACAGGTTGAACGTGTTCTCGTTGACGCCGAACACGGAGCAGTCGGCGTCTTCGGAGTCGGTGTCGCCATCACAGTCGTTGTCGACCATGTCAGCGCAGACCGCGGCGTTTGTGAAGCCCGCACCCGTGGTGTTGGGGTCGGTCTCCTCGGGGTTGGTGGGGAACGCGGAGCTGGCGTTCGCGCCGACGTCCTGGCAGTCCTCGGTGTTCGAGTCGATGTCGGCGTTGGTACATGTGCTGTCGCCGTTGTCGTCCTCACCGACCTCGCAGTAGCCGTCGCCATCGTCGTCGGTGCAGAAGGACGAGCAGTTCGAGTCCTGGCAGTCGGTGCCGCCCTCGTTGTCGTTGTCGAGCCCATCGGTGCACAGCGCGAAGCTGGTCTCCTGCTGCAGGCCCGCGCAGGTGGCTTCCGCCGCGTCGACATCCCCGTCACAGTCGTTGTCGTAGCTGTCGATGCACGCGCTGTAGAAGTCCTCCTCGGGGCCCTGCGGCACGCTGTTCGCGCCGTCGCCCGGATCGTCGTCACAGTCGCGGGTGGTGGTGCCCGGGTTCGTGTCGGGGTCGATCTCGCCGTTGTTGCACGTGCCGTTGGCGCTCGTGTCCTCGCCGACCTCGCAGAACCCGTCGCCGTCGTCGTCGCTGCAGAAGTTCGAGCAGCCCGCATCGGCACAGTCGGTGCCGCCCGATGCGTTGTTGTTGATGCCATCCGTGCAGCGGGCCAGCGTGTTCTCGGGGACCAGGAAGGGCGTGCAGTTGCCGTCGGCCGCATCCGCTGCGCCCGAGCAATCGTTGTCGAAGCCGTCGATGCACTCCCCAACGCTGTCTTCGTCGTCGTTGTCCGGCGCTTCCTGTGCGGCGTTCGGGCCGGTGTCGTTGCAGTCGCGCGTGTTGACGTCGATGTCGCCGTTGTTGCACGTGCCGTCGCTGTTGCCGTCTTCCCCGACCTCGCAGTAGCCGTCGCCATCGTCGTCCGAGCAGAACGCCGAGCAGCCCGCATCCGAGCAGTCGGTTCCCCCGCTCGCATCGTTGTTGATGCCGTCCGAGCAGAGCTCGAGGGTGTTCTCACCCGTCAGCACGCCCGAGCAGTTGCCGTCCGCCGCATCGGCATCGCCCGAGCAGTCGTTGTCGAAGGTGTCGGTGCACTCCGGCACCGAGTCCTCGTCGTCGGAATCGGGCGCCTCGTCGGCTCCGTTCGCGCCTGGATCGTCGTTGCAGTCCTCGGTGTTCGCGTCGATGTCGGCGTTGTCGCAGTCCCCGTCGCTGTTGCCGTCTTGACCGACCTCGCAGTAGCCGTCGCCGTCGTCGTCCGAGCAGAACGCCGAGCAGCCGGAGTCCGAGCAGTCTGTGCCGCCCACCGCGTCGTTGTCGACGCCATCCGTGCACAGCGCCAGGCTGTCCTCGGCCACGAGCACACCCGAGCAGTTGCCGTCCGAGGCATCCGCATCGCCCGAGCAGTCGTTGTCGAAGCCGTCCGTACACTCCGGCACCGAGTCCTCGTCGTCGGAATCGGGCGCTTCGTCGGCCCCGTTCGCACCGGGGTTGTCGTTGCAATCCTCGGTGTTCGCGTCGATGTCGGCGTTGTCGCAGGTTCCGTCGCTGTTGCCGTCTTCACCGACCTCGCAGTACCCGTCGCCGTCGTCGTCCGAGCAGAACGCCGAGCAGCCGGAATCCGCGCAGTCGATCCCGCCCACAGCGTCGTTGTCGAGGCCGTCCGTGCACAGCGCGAGGCTGTCCTCGGCCACGAGCACACCCGAGCAGTTGCCGTCCGAGGCATCCGCATCGCCCGAGCAGTCGTTGTCGAAGCCGTCCGTACACTCCGGCACGGAGTCCTCGTCGTCGGCATCGGGCGCTTCGTCGGCCCCGTTCGCACCGGGGTTGTCGTTGCAGTCCTCGGTGTTCGCGTCGATATCGGCGTTGTCGCAGGTGCCGTCGCTGTTGTCGTCTTCACCGACCTCGCAGTACCCGTCGCCGTCGTCGTCCGTGCAGAACGCCGAGCAGTTGGTGTCGCTGCAGTCGGTGCCGCCCGCGCCGTCGTTGTCGAGGCCGTCCGAGCACAGCGCCAGGGTGTTCTCGGTGGTCAGGACGCCGGAGCAGTTGGCGTCTCCTGCATCCGCTGCGCCCGAGCAGTCGTTGTCGAAGCCGTCGGTGCACTCCGGCACCGAGTCCTCGTCGTCGCTGTCGGGGGCTTCGTCGGCGCCGTTCGCACCGGGGTCGTCGTTGCAGTCTTCGGTGTTCGCGTCGATGTCGGCGTTGTCGCAGTCGCCATCGCTGTTGTCGTCTTCACCGACCTCGCAGTACCCGTCGCCGTCGTCGTCCGAGCAGAACGCCGAGCAGCCGGAATCCGCGCAGTCGGTGCCGCCCACGGCGTCGTTGTCGATGCCATCCGTGCACAGCACGAGGCTGTCCTCGGCCACGAGCACGCTCGAGCAGTTGCCGTCCGAAGCGTCCGCATCGCCCGAGCAGTCGTTGTCGAAGCCATCGGTGCACTCCGGAACCGAGTCCTCGTCGTCGGCATCGGGCGCCTCGTCGGCCCCGTTCGCACCGGGGTCGTCGTTGCAGTCCTCGGTGGCGCCGTCGATCTCGGTGTTGTCGCAGTCGCCACTGTCGTCGGCGTCGAAGCCCACTTCGCAGTACTGGTCGCCGTCGTCATCCGTGCAGAACGGGGCGCAGTCCTCGTCTTCGCAGTCCACGAGACCGTCGCTGCCGTTGTCGACCGTGTCGGTACAGTCGGCCAGGGTCTCTTCGTCGTTGTCCAGAGCCGCGAGCGTGAGCGAACCGTGCGCAGTGGGGTCGACGAGATCGGGATCCCGGTCGGGATCGAAGGCCAGTGAATCGTCTGGATCCTGCTGATCGAGAGGCGCACCTGTCCCATCGGCGTCCTCCAGACCCGGCCTCGCGGAGTCCACCGGAGCGTCGGGCTTCTCTTGCGAAACCCCGCATCCAACCAGAACTACTGAACCGACAACCCATGTCAGGACGGACGTCTTCAACGACATTCACGTACCCCCGTGCCGACATCCTACAGCAATCCTTCACGACCCGAGACATGCAGATCGCCCGGTGGAGTCGGGATACACCCCTCCGCTCGCCACACCGCATCCACTTCGAGATGGACGCGACAGATGGAGACGACCGACATGCCGCACGACTTCTCTGCACTCCCCTCCCCCGTCGACCTCGAAGAGGAAGTCCTCGCCGGGTGGAAGGCCGGGGACGTGTTCCAGAAGAGCCTGGATGCACGGGCCGATGCGCCCAGGTTCGTGTTCTACGAGGGTCCGCCGACCGCCAACGGCACGCCGCACAACGGGCACGTGCTCACGCGCGTCATCAAGGATCTCCTTCCCCGCTACAAGACCATGCAGGGCTACCGGGTCGACCGCAAGGCGGGCTGGGACACCCACGGGCTGCCGGTCGAGATCGAGGTCGAGAAGGAGCTGGGCGTCCGCACGGGCGGGAAGTTCAAGAACGCCCGCGAAGCCGTGATCGACTACGGCCTCGATCGGTTCGCCGAGCAGTGCGTCGCCAGCGTCTTCAAGTACACCACCGAGTGGGAGCAGCTCACCGAGCGCGTGGGGTTCTGGGTCAACCTCGACGAGGCCTACGTCACCTACAAGCGGTCGTACGTCGAGAGCGTGTGGTGGGCGCTGTCCCGGCTGTTCGATCGCGGTCTGCTCTACCAGGGACACAAGAGCGTGTGGTGGTGGCCCGAAGGCGGCACCGCGCTGTCCGCCCACGAGGTCGGAGAAGGCTACCGGGACGTCGACGACCCCAGCGTCACCGTGCGTTTTGCGGTGAAGGGCCACGAGAACACCTACATCCTCGCGTGGACCACCACCCCCTGGACCCTGCCGAGCAACGTCGCCCTCGCCGTGGGCCCCGACCTCGACTACGCCTGGGTGAAGACCGAAGACGGCGAGACCCTCATCGCCGCCGCGTCCCTCGCTCCCGAAGGCGAAGTGGTGAAGACCTGCAAGGGCACCGATCTGGTCGGGCTCGAGTACGAGCCGCTGTACGACTTCGCGAGCCCCGACCCCGACAAGCGCTCCTACGTCGTGGTGGCGGCCGACCACGTCACCCTCGATGCGGGGTCCGGCATCGTGCACACCGCACCGGGCTACGGCGAGGCCGACTTCGACCTCGGGCTCACCGAGAACCTCGCACTCGTCCAGCTGGTCGACAGCGACGGGCACTTCGTCGACGCGTCGGATGCAGGCATGCCGGACTGGCTGGTCGGGCAGTACTTCAAGGCCGCCGACAAGCCCATCATGCACGACCTCACCGAGCGCGGGCTGATGTTCGACAAGAGCCAGATCCGCCACAGCTACCCCTTCTCGCCGCGCAGCAAGGACGACCCGTTGCTGCAGCTGGCGCGTCCCGGCTGGTTCATCCGCACGACCGACTTCAAAGACGCCGTGATGGAGAACAACCGGGCGGTCAACTGGCTCCCGGACCACATCAAGGAGGGGCGCTTCGGCGACTTCCTGCGCAACAACGTGGACTGGGCCCTGTCGCGGGAGCGCTTCTGGGGCACGCCGCTTCCGATCTGGGTGTGCGAATCGTGCGGCGAGATGGAGGCCTTCGAGAGCATGGCGGCGCTTCAGGCCCGCGGCGCCGAGGGAATCGCGGATGACGTCGATCCCGACCTGCAGATCCACAAGCCCTGGGTCGACCGCATCACGGTCTCCTGTCCGTCGTGCAGCGGCACCATGAATCGCGTGCCCGAGGTCATCGACTGCTGGTTCGACTCGGGCTGCATGCCCTTCGCCCAGTGGGGCTTCCCGCACCAGGGGGTCGAGGACTTCCAGAACGCCTTCCCCGCCGACTTCATCAGCGAAGCCGTCGACCAGACGCGGGGCTGGTTCTACTCGCTGATGATGATCAGCACGATGCTCTTCGACGAGGACACCTTGAAGGAGTTCGATCTGGAGCCCCCCGGAAACCCCCACCCCTACCGGAACGTCATCGTGCTCGGGATGGTGGGCGACATGGATGGCAAGAAGGAGAGCAAGAGCGTCGGGAACTACACGAGCCCGAACCTCGTCCTCCGCGGCCGGATGAAGATGCGGGTCGTTCCGGACGACACGCTGGAGCCCGGCACCATCGGGCTGGTCAAGACCGCCGTTCGCTCCATCGATCTCGGCAAGTCCGAGCGGATGCGGATGTCGCTGCGGGAGCCGGTGAAGGGCGCCGACATCCAGCGCCTCGAGGTGAAGCTGAAGGGTCGCAAGAAGTCCTACGGAAAGGAGACCATCGGGGTGCATCCCGACGACATCCGCACGCTGGGACTGGATGGCGAGTGCTGGCTGCAGGCCCCCTTCCAGCCTCCGGGCGCCGACGCGTTCCGCTGGCTGTTCTACTCCGCCAACCCGCCGTGGACCGACACCCGCCTGTCGCTGCGCGCCATCCGCGAAGGCCAGCGCGAGTTCCATCTGCGGCTCGGCAACGTCTACAACTTCTTCCGCATCCACGCGAACATCGAGGGCTTCGACCCCCGCTCCAGCAAGCGGGTCGACACGGGCGATGTGCTCGACCGGTGGATCCGCGCCGAGCTCGACGACACCGTGCGGTCGGTGACCGACAACCTCGACCAGTACCTGCTGTTCGAGGCCGCGCGGGACATCACGGCCTTCGTCGACGGGTTGTCGAACTGGTACGTCCGGCGCAGCCGGGATCGATTCTGGGGCGGCGGAGACGACTCCCTTGCAGCCCTGTGGACGCTCTGGGACGTGCTGGTGGGCCTGTCCAAGCTCATCGCTCCGTTCGTGCCGTTCATGGCGGAGGGGTTGTACGCCCGGCTCGTGCCGCATCCCAGACCTCCGAAGACCTCCGGGCGATTTACGACGAGTCGTGACACCCTCCGGTCTTCTCCGGAGGGCATGGACGGACACGGGTCGGTGCACCTGCAGCGCTTCCCCCAGCCGAACGCCGACCGTCTCGACCCCGACCTCCAGGAGCGCATGGCCCTGATCCGGGAGCTCGCTAGCCTCGGTCTGTCGGCGCGGGCCCAGGTGGGTGTGCGGGTCCGTCAGCCCCTGCTCGCCGCAGAAGTCGTGCTCGCGGACTCCAGCCAGGCCGACTCGCTGTCCGACCTGCTCTACATCCTGTCGGACGAGCTCAACGTGCGCGAGATCCGGTTCTCGGAGAAGGCCGGAGAGTTCGTGGAGTTCCGGGTCAAGCCGAACTTCCGGGCACTCGGCAAGAAGCTCGGCAAGGAGATGAAGCTGTGCGCCAAGGCTGTGGCCCAGGCCGACCCTGCGGACGTGCGCGCCGGCGCCATGGGTGATGGATTCCCCGTCGACCTGCCGAGCGGCACCATCCGCCTCTCCGAAGACGACATCGCCGTGACCGTGCAGGCCAGAGAGCACTTCCAGGCCGCCAGCTCGGCCAAGGCCGTGGTCGCGCTGCACGCCGATCTGAACGACGACCTCCGCGAAGAAGGGCTGTCGCGCGAGCTGATCAACCGCATCGCCACCGAGCGCAAGCGCCTCGACCTCGGCTACACCGACCGCATCACGGTCCAGCTGGGCGGAGACCCCGCGGTGGTCGCGGCTGCCGAGCGGTTCGCCGACCACATCAGCAAGGAGACGCTCGCCACCACCTTCGACATCGCGCCCCTCGCCGACGGGTCGGACTCCGAGGAGCTCGACGACCACCGGTTCAGCCTGTCTGTCGAGAAGGCGTGACGCGTCGGACGGTCAGGGGCGCTCACCGCGAAGCGACGACAGGGCCTTCATCCAGCGCTTCGACGCCTCGTCCGGCACCCGCTCGATCGACCGCGACCGACGACTGACCGTGACGGCGACCCGGAGCGCGAGGTCGTCGTCGCCCAGATCGTGCACCTCGAGCTCGCCGTCGCGATCGAGCAGCAATCGCCGCCCGCTGGACCCCACGCCGCGCACCGACACGAGCGGGATGCGAACCGTACCGATCTCGAGCGCCACCCCGTCCAGCCGGACCGGAACGGAACGCGGACGGTCGGCGAGCGCACGCCAGACAGCGAAGACCACGAGCCCTGTGATCGCCACGGCGACGGCCCCGAACACCCCGCCCGACACCCCGGTGGGCACACAGATCGTCGAGGGGATGCACGCGATCTGCTCGCCCTGCAGGGCGTTGAACCACCGCGACAGCCCCACCAGGCCCGTGAGTGCGGTGAGGCTGGCGGTCGCGAGCCACATCGCCGCCACGCCCGGATGCCCGAGCCATGCGGTCCACTCGTTCTCGTTCAGCGAGGTCCTGGAGTGCGACCTCATCCGACCGCCTTCTTCAATCGAACATCCACCGTGCCGCCCAGCATGTCGCCGCGGAGCACCAGCCGCTCGCCGTCTCCGGACCCCGAGCGCTGCCACGCCCACGGCCCTTCTTCCAGCGCCTTGAGCCAGGCCGAGATCCCGAAGCCCCGCGCGGGCATGCGAAACGCACCCTGAGTGCGCCCGTGCATCGTGAGCTGGGTCTCGTCGATGTCGTGAAACGCGACGCGCCACGGTGACGCGACCGACCACCGACCGGTGGCGAGCCCCGACGTACCGACCTCTTCGGCCATCGCGACCGCAGCGAGAGGCCCGACGAACGCGTCTGCGAACGTGAGCGTGAGCGTGCCCTTCGCCTCGAACCGGAACGTGATCCCCCGCGCGCCCATCACCTGGCCGAACCCCTCGGCGCTGGCGACGTGCCACTCCCCCACCGGGCCGCCCGAATGGGCGTTGAGCTGCACCTCTCCATCCGCGGCGGCCGCGAGTGTACGGAGAACGGCACCAGCAGGGGCCCAGGGCTGGGCCACCCGACCCGGACCCGAGACATCGATCCGTCCGCCCCTCGCGTGCGCGGGCACCTTCAGCGGCTGCCATCGCCAGGCGTCCAGGGCGCAGGGGATGTCCATCGACCGCACGCGCGAGACCGGCACCGGCAGCAACGCGGGCACGTGCTCGAACACCCACTCTCCGATGGACAGCCACTCGTCGGGGGACAGCACCCGGTCGTGGGCGGGATCGATGAGCTGCCGCCCCACCACCCAGGGGTCGTCTCCACGCGCGGTGAGCGCCCGCATCACCGCGAAGCCCGCGCTCGGATAGCGCCCCGGAGACCCCGTCCGGTATGCCGTGGCGAGGCCCTCGAGCCCCGCTGCGAGCGACGGTCCGACCCGGTCGACCATGTACAGAGCGAGCCCGGTCCACCGCCAGTCCTCGACCGATGGAGGCGGACGGTCGACCGAGACGGCGATGCTGTTCAGCGCGAGGGTCCGCAGGACCTCGATGGCCGCCCTGCGCCAGCGATCCAGGGGCGGAAGCGGCCCGTCGGACTCGGCCGGATGGTGGATGCCCGGGCCTTCGAGCCCGTCGGACAGGACCAGGATGGCGCCGTGCCGTGCAGAGAAGCCCTGCTCGACGGCCCCGACGGTGACCTCGAGCTCCGGAGCGTCGGGCAACGTGGCGGCAGCGTTGTCGATCAGCCCACGGACGGGCTCCAGCAACGACGCGGCGCGGGAATCGACGGTGAGCTCGGGAATGGCGGCCCCTCCGACGTCAACGTAGCGTCTTCGGGCCGGGACGATCAGCCGAACACGAGGTCGGGACGCAAGAGCAGCAGGCTGGCGGCGAGCACGCTCCAGACGAGGGTGGCGCCGAGGATCTTGGTGGTCAGCGGGGTGTGGGCGGCAGTCACGGTCTCTCCTGTACACATCAGTACGTTCGAAACCCCGGTTTGTTCGTCGGGGTTCGTCACTTCCCCGTCATGAACCGTCATGGTCTTCGCATGAGGTAGGTACCGGCGACGCCACCCAGCCGTTAGACACCGAAGACGACTGAGGAGCGTGGCGTGAAAGTGTTTTTGAGTTGGAGCGGTGAACAGAGCAAGCAAGTCGCAAGTGCACTTCATGAGTGGCTACCGCTGGTTCTCCACTACGTTGAACCTTGGGTATCCGACTTAGACATTTCCGCAGGCGAACGCTGGTCCCAAGAAATCGCCGCCCAGCTTGAAGCATGCGACTTCGGCGTAATTTGCGTCACCAGAGACAGTCTCAACAAACCCTGGGTTTTATTCGAGGCTGGAGCTCTGGCAAAGTCAATGAAGGACTCGCGGGTCGTCCCCTTGCTGCTTGACCTAGAGTTTTCGGAACTCGGTGGGCCTCTCGCACAGTTCCAAGCCAAAAAAATCGAGCAGTCCTCGATTGAAGAGCTAATTAAGTCCATCAACAAGGCCAGTGATCAGAGAGTGGCACCAGACCGGGCTCAGGAGCTTTCAACACTCGCGTGGCCAAAGCTCGAAGCTCTGATCACCAAGATTCCTCGCAAGAGCCCGGTAAAGAAGCGCCCCACCCGGTCGCAAAGCGACATACTGGAAGAGCTTGTCGCAACGGTGAGGGGGCTGGATTCGCGTTTCAGCAATCTGGAACAGGCCTTCAAGAAGACCAGAGGCGTGGCGCCGATCAAGCCCGTGAATATGTCGGCCATTCTGAGGCGAATTCAAGCCGCGGTCGACAGTCCGGATGAGCCCACTGTCGCCCTCGAACTGTTGGCGCACGCCATCGCTCCCGCAATGCCATACGCTGCCGAGCTACTCATCGAAGCCGCCAGAGATCTGCGGTACGCGCCCCCTGCGCGACACTCGCTCGTCCTAAGACGGCTCGACGCAGCGCTTCGCCACGAAGAAATGAGCAACACAGAGAGCGACGTGGAAGCGTCCTACCTCAATGCCGAGCTACGCGCGGCATGCCGAAAGCTGGCAAGCGATAGCAAAGCTGCAATGCGTCGTCGCAAGACCCCCGAGCGCCGAGAGGTCGAGCATCAACACCTCGGCGACACAGCGCGGGACCCAGAATAAGTTCAGCTGCAAGAGTGTCGGAGTCATAATGCCGTCCCCCGATGTCCAGCCCCTCCTGGACCAATTCCGCGAGGAGCTGAAGCACGCGGCCACACCGCAGGATCTCGCCAAGCTCAAGCGCGCCCACACGGGCAAGAAGAGCCCGGTCAAGCAGCTGCTCAAAGGCCTGCGCGACGTCGATCCCGCAGAGCGACCCACCGTCGCGGCCAGCATCAACGAGGCCGCTGCCACCATCGAAGCCGAGATCGCCCGCGCAGCCGAGCGGATCGAACGGCAGGCCATGGAAGCACGCCTGGAGTCGGAGTGGATGGACCTGTCCATGCCCGGCCTGGCCATGCAGCGCGGCGGTCGCCACCCCCTCACCGAGGTCGAGGAGCGGTGCATGGACGTCATGCGTCAGCTCGGCTTCACCTTCGTCGAGGGCCCCGAGGTCGAGCACCCCTACTACAACTTCGACGCCCTCAACATCCCGAAGCACCACCCCGCCCGCGACATGCAGGACACCTTCTGGGTCGACGGCGGCTGGCTGCTGCGCTCGCACACCACCACCGTGCAGGCCCGGGTGCTCGAGGCCCGCCCGGAGCTTCCCGTGCGGATCTGCAGCTACGGCCGGGTCTACCGCAACGAAGCCGTCGACGCGACGCACAGCGCGATGTTCCACCAGTTCGAGGCCATCTGGGTCGACGAGGGGCTCACCTTCGCCCACCTCAAGGGCACGCTGCGGTTCATCGCGGAGGCGCTCTACGGCAAGCAGCGGATCCGCTTCAAGCCCAAGTTCTACCCCTACACCGAGCCCAGCGCGGGGCTGGATCTCGCCTGCTCGGTCTGCAACGGGTCCGGCATGGCCGCGGGCGGCAGCTGCGAGGCCTGTCACGGGGCCGGCTGGCTCACCATCCTGGGCTCCGGCATGGTCCACCCCAAGATGCTGAAGGAGTTCGGGTACGACCCCGAGCGCGTCACCGGCATCGCCTTCGGCCTCGGAACCCTCCGCATGGCCGCCCAGAAGTCGGGCGCATCGCGCGTCCGCAGCCTGTACGAGCAGGATCAACGCGTCATGCAGACGCTCAAGCGAGGTGGCTGATGCGCATCGCACGCGACGTCCTGGAGCGGTTCACCCCCCTTCCGTCCGACAACCGGGAGCTCCGCTTGCTCCTCGACGATCTCGGGCTGGAGGTCAAGCGGATCGAAGACGTGGAGGGGCCGCTCACCTTCACCCTCGAGCTGCTCGCCAACCGCGGCGACCACCACTGCTACGAGGGGATCGCCCGCGAGGTCACGGGTCGCACGGGGCTGGAGCTGAAGTCCGTCCCCACCACGCCGCTGGACGTCTCGGTCGGCAACTGGCCGGTCGAGCGCCGCACCCCCCTGTGCATCACGTACACCGCCACCGTGATGTCCCGCGACGGCGAGACCCGCGATCTGACCCCCGAGCAGTTGCGTCCACTCGAAGCCGCCGGGATCCACAGCATCTCGGCGCCGGTCGACGCCACCAACCTGGCCAACCTCGAGATCGGCCAGCCCACCCACGTGTTCGACGCCGACAAGGTCGAGGGCGCCATCGTGCTCCGGCTGTCGAAAGCCGGCGAGACCGCACTCCCCCTCTTCGCCGAAGAGCGCGTCGAGCTCCCCGAGGGCACGCTCGTGGTGGCCGACAGCTCCAAGATCCTCGCTGTGGCGGGCGTGATCGGCTGCGAAGACTCCAAAGCCACGGCCGAGACGACCCGCCTCATCGTCGAGAGCGCGACGTTCGACCCCATCGCCGTCCGCAAGGCCGGCCGGGCCCTCGACATCCACACCGACAGCTCGGCCCGCTTCGAGCGCGGCGCCGACCCCCGAAAGGCCGTCCTGGGCGCAGGCCGGGTCGTCCACCTCCTCGAGAGCATCGGGTGGACACGAGAAGGCGGAACCAGCCAGGTGGGCGACTGGGAGGACCCCAACCGCGTCATCGCCATCACGGTCGACGGCACCAACCAGTTCCTCCACACCGACCTCGATCGCGACACGATGGCCCAGATCCTCGAGCGCTACGGGTTCACCGTCGCGTTCACCGATGTCGATGGCGCCGAGGGTCTCGACGTCACCGTGCCCAGCTGGCGGATCTGGGACGTCGCCTGGCCGGCCGACCTGTACGAGGAGATCGCGAAGAGCGTCGGCTACAACGCCATCCCGGACCTGCTCCCCCCGGTCGACCGCGGTGCCCTGCCCACGGGCCGCGAGGTGCGTCGCAAGCAGGTCGACGAGGTGTTCGTCGGCAACGGCTTCTACGAGGTCATCACCGATGGCTTCTACGGGAACTGGGCTGTGGAGCTGCTGGGGATCGACGAGACGCATCCGCTGCAGGAGCACGTCCGCACGCTGAACTCCCTCGAGCGCGCCTACTCTCTCCTCAAGAACAACTGCCTCGCCCAGGCGGTGGCTGCCGTCGCCAGCAACGTCGCGATGAAGACCGACGACATCAAGCTGTTCGAGTGGACCCGCACCTTTCACCCCATCGAGACCGGCATCGAAGCCAGCGCCGACGCCGTGGTTCCCGACAGCGGCGAAGCCAACCGCGCCCGACCACCGTGCAAGGAACGTCCCGTGTTGTGGGCCATCGCGTCCGGCGCCGTCGCACCGGGCTCGTGGCACGACAAAGACGCTGTGGATCCCCTCTTCTTGAAGGGAATCGTCGAGGAGCTCGCGGTCGAGATGGGCCTGAACCTGGCCGTCGACACCAGCCCCAACCCCATCGATCCGCTGTCCGGGCTGTTGCACCCGGGACGCCAGGCCACCATCGTCCTGAACGGCTCCCGCGTCGGAATCCTGGGAGAGGTGCATCCCGCGGTCCTCAAGAACGCCAAGATCAAGCGTGCGCGCCCGGTCTACCTGGAGATCCGCGCCGATGCCCTGCTCTCGCGGGGGTCCGCGCCGCTGTTCGTCGAGCCCAGCAACACCCACCCCATGGAGCGTGACCTCGCGTTCTCGCTGCCCCAGGGGGTCGAGGCCGGTTCGGTGGCGTCCGTGCTGCACGCGAGCGACTGGCTCACCGACGTCCGGATCGTCGATCGGTTCGACCACGACGGGCCCGATGGCAGCCCGCGTCGCGCCATCACCTTCCGACTGACGTTCGACACCTCCACGGACCGCTCGGCCGACGAGGTCAACGCCGCGCTCGAGACCCTGGTCGACGAGATCCACCGCCAGTACGGGCAGCAGGGCGTCCAGCAACGCTGAAGGTCCGGCGGGATAGGGGGATCCCATGCTCCTCCTCGCCATGAGCGCCATCTGGTCGGGCTGCAACGGCTCCTCGCCTGCTCCCGACGCTCCTGCTCCGCCGAGCGAACGCGTCGAGACCGCGTCGTCCGATCGGGTCCGGTTCGTCGCGGTGGGCGACACCGGCAAGGGCAACGACACCCAGAAGGCCGTGGCAGCCGCCATGACCACGGTGTGTGCGCGCCGGGGGTGCGACTTCGCGCTGCTCCTGGGCGACAACCTCTACCCCGACGGGATGACCTCTCCGGACGACCCCCGGATGGACGCTGTGTTCACGGACATCTACGGGGATGTTCCCCTGACCTTCCACGGGGTTCTCGGGAACCACGACTACGGCCGACAGCACGTCGTGGTCCACGGCGAATACCAGCTCGCGTGGGCCCGCGAGCACGACCAGCTGTCGATGCCCGCGGCGTGGTACCGGTTCGAAGCCGGGCCGGCCGAGCTGTGGGCCCTCGACACCGACACCGTGTTCTGGGAAGGCCACGAGGCCCAGGCGGCCTGGCTCGACGCCACCCTTCCCGAGTCCGATGCCGCGTGGAAGGTCGTCTTCGGGCACCACCCGTACCGGAGCAACGGCCGGCACGGGAACGCCGGGCAGTACGAAGGCTGGTCGAACATCCCGTACGCCAGCGGGAATGCGCTGAAGACCCTGTTCGACGACCATGTCGCCCCCAAGGCCGATGTGTATCTGTGCGGCCACGACCACAACCTGCAGAGCCTGGAGCACGGGGGCCTGGAGCTCGTGGTGAGCGGAGCCGGTGCGTCTGCGCAACCACTGGTCGACCGCGGCAACACCTTGCGAGCCGGGCACGACGTCGCGGGGTTCGCGTGGGTCGAGCTCGCGGATGCGCTGACCGTGGCGTTCTACGACCAGGACGGGACCGAGCTTTCGCACCACCGGATCACCAGATAGTCTCGATCGAACGCCCTTCGACTGCCCCGCCCCCTGGGAGCCCCGGTGCCGCGACCCTCCAACATCCCCGTGTGGCTCGGCCTGATCGCGCTCACAGGCTGCGCCGACCTCGACGGAGACGGGAAGTCCGGCGGGCGGGACTGCGACGACACCGACCCCACCGTGTTCCGAGACGCCCAAGAGGTCTGTGACGGCAAAGACAACGACTGTGACGGGCTGATCGACGAGGACGTGGCCATCACGGCCTACTGGGACCGCGACGGCGACGGCTACGGAGACCCCGACCGTGTACGGCGCGTGTGCGAGCTACCCGCCGACGGGAGCACGAACGGCACGGACTGCGACGACACCGTTGCGGGGATCAATCCCGGCGTGGACGAGATCTGCGACGAGCGCGACAACGACTGCGACGGCGAGGTCGACGAAGGCGTCACCACCAACTGGTACACCGACGACGATGGTGACGGGTTCGGAGTCGGCGCGCCCGTCGAGACCTCGGCGGCCTGCTGGCCTCCCGAGGGGTTCGCGCCCACCGATGGAGACTGCGACGACGCCGAGCAAGCCGCCAACCCCGAGGCGATCGAGGTCTGCGACGGCCTCGACAACGACTGCGACGGCGAGGTCGACGAAGAGCTCGACGACATCGTGGTGTTCGCCGACGCCGATGGAGACGGCTCGGGAGACCCGACGGCGGGCATGCTGGCGTGTGGTCCCCTGCCCGGCTTCGTGAGCGACGACGGAGACTGCGACGACACCGACCCCAGTGTGGGTGGCTACGCGGACGAGGTCGCCGGCAACCTGGTCGACGAAGACTGCGACGGCTGGCTCGACGAGGTCGACGCCGGTGGGTTCGCCACCCCGGAAGACGCTGCAGCGGCCACTCCAGACGGCGGTGTGCTGCAGTTCGGCGACGGCACCTGGCCCGTGAACCTGGACCTGACCGGCCGCGACATCACGGTTGCGGGCCGGGGCTGCGATCGCACCGTGCTGTATGGCGCGTTCATGGGCAGCGTGCTCCAGATGGACGGCGGGAGCGTGCAGGGGGTGACCCTGTCGGGCGGCTCGGGAACCAGCGAGACCGTCATCTCGCCCCCCGACGGCGGGGGCCTGTTCGTGCCCGGGGGCGCGGTGTCGGTGCGGGATGCCTGCTTCGTCGACAACAGCGTCGAAGGCGACGGCGGTGGGATCGCGGCGATGGACGGCTCCATCCTGGATGTCGACAACGTGCGGTTCGAGCGCAACGACGCGGACTTCGCCGGCGGGGTGTACGGGCGCCGGGCGGTGGTGACCATCGAGCGCTCGGCGTTCTACGACAACATCGCCCGGTCTGTGCGCGGAGGCGGGGCTGCTGTGCGGGGAGGCGCGCTGGACGTCTCCAACACGGTGTTCGCCTTCAACGAGGCCCCCGGAGCCGCGGCGATCGGCTGGTACGTCACGAACGAAGACGGTCAACGCCGGGAACCCGCCGTGGGTTCGCTGCGCAGCGCCACCCTGCACGGCAACCGCATCCTGGCCCAGAACGGCACCCAGCGTTCCATCGCAGTCGCCGTCGGGTCCCAGATCGAGCTGTCTTCCGTGGTGTTCACCGACAACCAGGCGGAGTGGTTGGTCGAGTCCGTCAACACCTACGAAGCCGCGGGAGACAACACCAGTCCGCTTCTCGATGGCGAGATCTCGGTCGAGCTGCCTGCGATGGCGGGCAACGTCGACCCCGACGGGGCCCCCCTCGACATCGACGCGCTGCGGACCTCGGACGGGGGCCTCGACATCCGCCCGACCGTCTTCGAGCGGCCGGACTACGTGTCGATCGACGCGCGCGACTTCCGGTTGATGCCCGGGTCTCCTCTTCGCGACCAGGCCATCACCTTCCTCGACCGCGACGGCTCGCTCGGAGACCTGGGGGCGTTCGGCGGTGCGGCTCCAGATGGCTGGGACCCCAGCGTCGACACCGATGGAGACGGGCTGTTCGACGGCTACGAGGTCCGCCATGGGCTGTCGGTCTGGGTCGACGAGTCCGGCATGGATCTGGATGGCGATGGGCTCCCCACGAGCGCAGAACAGGCCCTGGGCTCGATCCCGGTGGGCGCTGCCGGACTCGACTCGGACGGGGATGGGGTCGACGACTCGGCCGAGGCTCAGGCCGGGCTGTCTCCGACGGATGCCCGCGACCAGTGTCCGGTGGCCGATGCAGGAGGGAGCCGTCTGGCCCTGGTCGGCCGCGAGGTCGCAATCCCCTTCGTGGGCTTCGACCCCAACGGCGATCCCCTCGACCACACCTGGACGATTGCGGGTCCGATGGGCAGCAGCGCCGTGCTGGTCGACCCCGATGCCGCCGAGGCCCGCTTCACCCCCGATGTGGCGGGCGACTACACGCTGACGGTCACGGTCTCCGACGCGATCTGCCCCGATGCTTCCGAGCACAGTGTCCGGGTCACGGCCGGAGAAGGCGTGGCCGTGCCCGACGACGAGCCCACCCTCGCCGATGCCCTGGCGACCCTGCAGTCCACCGGCGGAACCACGATCGCCCTCGCGCCCGGCACCTACCCCTGGTTCGGGGTGAACAACCGCGACCTCGCCCTGTTCGGGACGGGGCCCGGAGTCGTGCTCCAGGGAGACCCTGCCGTGCGGGCGCCCGTGGTGGCCGTGGACGGCGGTAGCCTCGCCATGGCCGACCTCACCGTGCAGGGCGCCGACGCCTTGGGATCGGGTGGCGGGATCAACGCCCAGGAGCTGTCCAGCCTGGAGCTGTACCGAGTCACGGTGCAGGACAATGCCTCGACCACGTTCGGCGGCGGCCTGTTCGCCAGCAACAGCGGTGGGGACCCCTTCCATCTCGAAGACTGCGTGTTCGCCGACAACCAGGCGCGGCGAGGCGGAGCCGTGTTCGCTCTGGGCACCGACCTGGTGGTGACCGGTGGCCGCTTCCAGGGCAACCAGACGGTGGAGGGCTTCCACACGGGTGACGACCTGGGAGCCGCGATCTACGCCGACAACAGCCTGCCTGGCGAAGCCAACAGCGAGCTCGTCCTGACGGGAGTGGCCTTCGTGGGCAACGTGAGCGAGAACGCGCGTGTGGTGCACCTGGACGATGGGAGCTCGGTGTGGGATGGCGTGGTCGCACTGCGGAACGACGCACGCAGCGCATTCCAGATCGAGTCGGCGAGTGTCGACCTCTTCGGAACCGTGTTCCAGGGCAACAGCTTCGACGAAGACGTCTACGTCGCTGGAATGTCATGGGGGGCGACCGCGTTCGCCAGCCAGGCCCCGATCGACGTGCAGCTGCTCGGACTGCAGCTCTGGGAGGAGCGCACCCCGCGCAGTGTGCCGATGCTCCATCCGGGCTTCGTCTTGCGCGGCGCGACCCACCCGGACACCACGCTGCACGGGCGTCTCGGGAGCACGACCCACGATCGGGGCCTGGTCGACCGGGCGGATGCCGATGGCAGTCGTCGAGACGCCGGTGTGGGCGGCGTGCATCCGAGGGACGCCCGCTGGAGACTCGACGTCGACGGCGACGGGATGAGTGACGGCTGGGAGGTCTGGTTCGGACTCGACCCCTCACTCGACGACAGCACCGACGACCTGGACGGCGACGGGCTGACGAACCTCGCCGAGCACGATGCCGGAACCCATCCCGGTCTGGCCGACTCAGACGGCGACGGGGTGAACGACCCCGACGAACCCCCGGCTGGCACCGACCCGTTGCGGCCCGCCGACAACCAGCCCCAGGCCATCATCGCGGGCAGCGGGCCCGGGTTCGTGGGCGATCCGCTGACGCTCGACGGGTCGAGCTCCACCGACCCGAACGACGATCCCCTCACCTACGCCTGGACCCTCGTGGGCGCGCCCGTCGACAGCACCGCAGCGCTGTCGGACGTCGACCAGGCCCTGGCCGCGTTCACCCCCGACGTTCGGGGCGACTACGTGTTCGCGCTCACCGTCGACGACGGCTTCTCGACCTCGACACCCGCCACCCTGTCGGTCTCGGTGGCAGGGCCGGTCTCGATTCCGGGAGACCGGTCGAGCATCGCGGCGGCCATCGCCGACGTCCGCGAAGGCGACATCATCACGGTCGCCGCCGGCGAGTGGCCCAGTGCCGTCGACGTGCCCGACACCGCGTTCACCCTGCAGGGAGCGGGCCCCCAGACCGTGCTCGTGGGTCGGGGCGACGGCCAGCCGGTGCTGTCGTTCCGCTCGGGGGGCGCGTTCACGATCGCTGACCTGGCCATCACCGGCGGCGCGGGCGACGAAGGCGGGGGCATCAGCTGCGTCGGCTCCATCCTCGACATCGACGCCGTGCAGTTCTACGACAACGTCGCCGAGCGCGGAGGCGCATTGTCGTTCGACGGGTGCATCGGCAACCTGCGCGGCGTCGACATCCGCGACAACCAGGCGGTCACGAACGGCGCCGGCATCATGGCCGAGAACCAGAGCAACATCACGGTCCAGCGGTCGTTCCTGGTCGACAACATCAGCGGTACGGCAGGCTCGGCGATTCACGGCACCCAGTCGTCGATGACCGTCGAGAACGTGGTGATCGCGGGCAACGAGAGCGTCGCAGCGGCGTTGGGTGCGCTCTACCACGGAGGCCAGGACCGCCCGTTGATCGTCCGCCACGCCACCGTGGTGGGCAATCGCACCTTCGGTGGAGGCACCGGCGGCCTCTACCTGCACGACCAGTCCAGCGTGCTCATCGAGAACTCCCTGTTCGCCGACAACGACGGCTGGCAGATCCGGGCCCTCACCAACAACGACGTCGAGTTGCGCTCCGTGGGGTTCGAGCCCGGGCAGACCGTGACGCCCGGCGCGTTGGCGGGTCCGGACACCGTGGTCGGCGACCCCGCGTTCGTCTCTCTGGACCCCCGGGACCTGCGTCTGCGGCCCGAGTCGCTGATGATCGACAAGGCCACCGACGACGATCCCGATGGGACGCCCGGAGACCTCGGTGCCTACGGCGGACCCATGGCGCTGCCAGGCTGGAACACCTGGGCAGACGACGTCGACCGGGATGGGCTGCCGGACGGCTTCGAGCTCGAGACGGGCCTCGATCCCACCGACGAGGACGATGCGCTCGCCGACCCCGATGGCGATGGCCTCACCTCCCTCGAGGAGTACGGACTGGGCACGCATCCGAGCGAAGCGGACACCGACTTCGACGGCGTGGACGACGGCACCGAGATCACGAACGGCACCGACCCCGTGTTCGCGGCCGACAACCGGCCCGTGGCTGTGATCGGCCCCGGCCCATCGGTGGTTTCGGCCGACACCCTCGTGGCGCTCACCGGGCTCGGATCGAGCGACATCAACAACGATCCCCTCGCCTACGCGTGGTCGTTGCTCGCCGTGCCCGGGCGGAGTCAGCTCGTCCCCGGCCCCCTGGGATCCTCCCCCGATGTCGAGCTCACCCCCGACAGCCCCGGCGCATACGTCCTCCAGCTCGTGGTCAGCGATGGGGCCGCGTTCTCGGAGCCGGCGACGCGCACCGTCCTCGTCGATGGCGACGTGCTCGTGCCCGAGGACTACCCCGACCTGCAGACCGCCGCCGAGAGCACGAACGACGGCAACACCGTGGTCATCGGTCCGGGCCTGTTCGAGACCCACCTCGACCCCAACGGACGGTCGCTCACCTACAGCGGAGCCGGGGCCGGCATCACCTTCCTCGAGGGGTCTCCCGCGGGGCCGGTCGTGAGCAGCACGGTGCTGGGCACGTCCCGCTTCGAGGATCTGACCATCAGCGGCGGGAACAACGCGGCGGGCGGAGGCCTCTACATCACGCAGGGCACCGTCGAGCTCGAGCGCGTGCACGTGCAGGACAACCAGGCAGCGCGGGGTGCGGGCATCTACGTGGTCACCACCCTCACCATGGTGCCCACCGAGCTGTCGATGCGCGACGTCCGCGTGGTCGACAACGACGCCGGTGGGTCGGCGGGCGGGGTGTTCGCGGGGGCCGGGTCCATCGTGACAATGGAGCGCACGCTCGTCGCCGGGAACGGGGCCTGGGGAACCACCACCGGAGGTGCGGGTGGCGGAATCCAGACCGACCGGGCAGACCTCACGATCGACAACGTGGTCCTGGCCGACAACGTGGCCTCGGCCCGAGGCGGAGCCATCAGCACCGACGGCGTCCCGATGACGCTGTCCGTGCTGGACATGACCCACGTGACCCTGGCGCAGAACACAGCCCCCATCGGCAACGCGCTGCACCTGGCGTACTGCGACTGCATCCTGAGCAACAGCCTGGTGGTGGACAACTCCGGCAATGGCGCCCCCATCGCGGCCTCGAACGACCACATCTACACCCAGGCCTACACCTGGGTGTGGGGCTTCGATACCGGTCCCTACGGCGGCATCACGCCGGAGCCCGACCCCCTCTTCAACTTCGAGGAGGACCCCGGGCTCGAGCCCATGACGGACGACGCCGACTGGACCAACGACACCTGGCAGCTGATGCCGGGCGCAGCAGCCATCGACATGGGGAATCCCACCACCATGCCGGACGTGGATGGGTCTCCTGCGGATCCGGGAGCGTTCGGCGGTCCCAACGGCGACTGGACACCGTAGCTCGCTGCTCCGCAGAGCGCGGAGGCTTCCGATCGACCGATTATCTGTCTTGAACCCGAATGATCCGGCGTTGCTCGGCGGCGCGCTCATTGCCCAGAAAGCGACGAAGCACGTCGAACATCTCGTGCACAGCGAGCGCTGGCGCCCTGAGGCTCTGACGACGCTGTCTACCGAAGCATGCCTTCGCCGACCGACGCGCTCCCCATGCCGATCGTCCGTCGTCCGCTGTGACTCTGTGCGTGTGCCCCAACCTCTTCAGCAGCCACTCCCGCACCTGGACCGCCTTGTCTTTGGAGGCCACCTGGGCGGCGGAGGCCAGCGATTCCGTCAAGCGGATTCGGGCGCACGCACAGAGCCACAGCGGACAAGTCTGGCCGGACAGGCCAAACGGACCAATCGGGGGAGGCCCCGCCAAAGACAGCGTCGTCAGAGACTCAGAGCACGGACAGCCCTGCGAACACGACTGAATCGATGACGCGAATGGGGTCCGACGAAACGCGCGCCCACCTCATCGCTGACTATCCATACGAAGGCCCGAAACGGATCGCGTGGCTCCGTGCAGACCTTCGTGTTGCTCCGTGGCAACGTTGCGATGAAGTCCGTTCGTACGGATATCTTGGCGAGATCGACGGTGATTGGCGCGGCGATTCTCGAAGCGCAACGAAACCAGCCGGACCCACTCCGAAGAGCAGACCCGGCCGGTGAACGAACCTGTGGGGTTCGATTCAGTCGTTCTTGCGGCGCATTCCGACGAGCATCAGCATGCCGCCGAGGATGCCGAAGGCGCTGCTGGCGGTCGGAGCTGCCGAGCAGCCACACGCCTCTGCGCACTCGCCCACCAGGGGGTCCTGGTCGTCGCAGTCGCCACCGAGCTCCACGCCGTTGGACGGGATGTCGGAGGTGGCCGGGCAGTACGGCGTGCCGAGCAGGCTGTCGCCGAATCCGTCGCCATCCTGGTCGGCGAAGTAGACCGATGCGTCCGCCGCAGTCGCGAGGTTGACGGGGTCGCCGTCGCAGTTCTCGTCGATGTCGGGGGTTGCACAAAGCTCTTGCGCCCCCGGGTTGACGGTGGGGTCGGTGTCGTCGCAATCGACCTGCGTGTTGCCGGCGTTGATCTCCACCAGCCCGTCGGGCGCGACCTCGCCGGGGCAGAGCTTCACGTCCGACTCTGCCTCGCCGTACGTGTCGCCGTCTGCGTCCGTGCGGTAGGTCGCCACGCTGCTCGGCGCGATGTCGGGGTCGGCTGCGTCCAGCAACGTGTTGCAGTTGTTGTCGATGCCGTCGCAGGTCTCCGCCGCGTTCGGGTTGATCTGCGCGTTGTTGTCGTTGCAGTCGCCCGCCTGGGAGACGTAGGTGTCGTCCGGAGGCTCGCAGTCGGTCACCGCGGTGGAAGCCGCACCGAAGGTGTCGTTGTCGGCGTCCAGGTAGTACTGGATGAAGTCCAGCCCGTCGTCCTCGGCGCCGTCACAGTCGTTGTCGATGCCGTCGCACTCCTCGCTCGCCATCGGGTTGATCGTGGCGTCGGTGTCGTCGCAGTCCGTGCGGTTGTCGACCCGGCCCGGAACCGGCGTGCACGACAGCTGCTGGTCGGAGCCGATGTCGCCGAATCCGTCGCCGTCCGCATCGAGGTACCAGGCGTTCTGGAAGCCTTCGTCGACCTGCCCGTCGCAGTTGTTGTCGACGAAGTCGCAGATCTCGACCTCGTTGGGGTTGATCGTGGCGTTGTTGTCGTTGCAGTCGAAGATGTTCTGCACGCCGTCGCCGTCGGTGTCCTTGGCGAACAGCCCGTACTCACCACCGAACGCCCCGATGTCACAGCTGGGGTCGTTCTCGAGGGGCGAGTCGTGGTCGAAGTCGGGCGGCGAGCTGGTGTCGACCATGTCGACGCACGTTCCGGGAACGCCGCCCGTGGCCGGACCGCCACCGCGGTTCTTGGTGGGCGAGGTGCGCTGGGGGTAGAAGGCGTCCGGCGCGCAGTTGAGCTCACCCAGGCCTGCGTAGACGAGGACGGGGTCTTCGTTGACGAGGTTGGACGGGTGGAAGGGCACGGATGCCCAGTCGCTCGTGAGGTCGCCCTGGTTGTTCTGGTAGAACAGGTTGTTGTACAGCCCGATGTCGTCGCCGATCTGGTAGGCGGGCGGCGGACGGAAGGGCACGTACTTGCCGAGCACACCCCCGCCGAAGCTGTTGAACGCGACGATGTTGTTGCGGAACTCCGGGTTGACGCCCCAGAACGCCGCGCCACCACCACCGCCGTTGGCGCAGATGGAATCGGTCGACCCCTGCAGGCCGTTGGGCGCCCGGCCGGCTTCGTTGCCGACGAAGGTGTTGTTGACCACGACGACGTCGTTGGTGGGCGGCTGGGGCCCGGGTTCGTCGACGTAGAGTCCGCCACCGTGGCAGAAGGCGCCGTTCTCTGCGAACACCGACCCCTGGACCCGCACCGGACCGGGGTTCTCGGCGAACAGGCCGCCACCGTAGCCGGCGAACGAGCCACACACGAGGTTGTTGCGGAAGATCAGCTCGGTCGTGTCGACCGCGTAGATGGCCCCGCCTTCCTGGTTGTCGAAGAAGTTGCCGTTGTTCTGCCGGTCGAACACGGTGCGCTGGATGTCGACGTCGCCCACGCCGTCGAGCAGGACGCCCCCCGCCCCGAACATGCCGAGGTTGAAGTCGAACAGCGAGTCCGTGATGGTGACAGCGTAGTTGCCGATGGTGTTGCTCACGCCTCCGCCGAAGTTGGCGGTGTTCGACACGAACGTGGCGTTGGTGATCGTGAGCACTTCGGTGTCGACCGGGCCGAGGTTGGCGTTGCCGGGGATCATGGCGATCGCGCCGCCCTCACCGTCCTGAGCGTAGTTGGAGTCGAAGATGGAGGTGTCGACCTCGACCGGGACGCCCACGGAGTAGATCGCGCCGCCACGGGTGGTGCCGTCCGGAGGAGCGTCGAGGCACCGGAACTCGGAGTCGACGATGGTGAGGGAGCCCGCCGCAGCCTGGGATGCCGTGTGGAACACCCCGCGCACGTTGTCTCCGAACTCCGCACAGAGCGGGTTGAAGAACGACGAGAGGTCGCCGAGGTCGGGGTCGGCGAGCGAGGCTTCGGCCGTGGTGCGACCCACGATCTCGACATTCTCGAGCGTGACCCGCGCACCGTTGGTGAAGGTCATCATGTTGGCTTCGACCGTGGTGGCCTGGACCTGGTAGCGGATGATCGCCGGGCCATCGCTCCCACGGATCGTGATGGGCGGAAGCGTACCGCCACACGCGGCATTCGCGGGGTCCGGGTACTGGATGGCTTCGCCGTTGATGCCGCCCGGGCCGATGAACCACTCCTGACGGTCGTCGGTCTGGAGCTCGATCACCACGGCGGAACCGCTGGTGCAGGCATTGCTGACGGCCTGCTGGATGCTGCCGTTGGCGGGGACGTTCACCGTCTGGCCGTAGGCAGTGAGGGAGAGCAACGAGATGAGAGACATGCGGATTCCTCTAAGCGTCCCGTGGGCGGGACAGGCACGTGTGCATGCTGCCCGACCAGACCGGGGTTGTCAACGCGATGGCGACACGACCGTCAGCCGGTCGTGGGTGGGTTCCCGCCGGGGTCGGACACCCGGTCGGATGCGGGGTCGGATACCCGTTCGGGCGTCGCGCGCCACCGCTGCCTGGCTGCCCGCAACTGAGCGCTGCGCGGAGCCCGTCCGATCCCGAACAGCCGGATGTCGGTCGCCCAGGACTCCGCGAGTGGACCGATGGGCGGCTCTGCGTCGAACAGGGCCAGCACCCGCGAACGGACACCAGCAAGACCACGCACCACGAGCGGATCGAGCGCTGCTGCAGCATCGGACCCGGGCCCCTCCCCCACTCGACTCCACAGAGCATCCAGGGCCATCAGCACTGCGATCCAGTCCTCCTCCTCTTCTTCGGCCCGGCCCCGGTCGGGAGCGTGAAAAGCGACGTCCCCGAGTCGTGCAGCGGACACCGCGGTGAGCACGCCCAGATCCTCGATGGTCCGGAACCGTCGGACGAATCGCGACCATGCATCGTGGAGCACCCGTGTGGATGGGGCGTTTTCGAACCGGACCGCGCAGTGCGGTACATCCTGCAGCCAGGACATGGGCATCGGCGTGCGCGACACGCCGGCTGAATCGGCATCGACCCGAGCCAGGCCGAACGGGATCCGACCGTCGACCATCGGACCGGTGCGGACCAGCACCCAGTACACCTCGGCGGCGTCGAGCGCGAAGGCCTTGTGGCCAGTCACCTCTCCGTCCGCGAGCCCGGCACGGATGGACCTCGGATGGCCGGGTGGGCCGGGTGGGCCGGCGGAATCAGGCGCTGGTGGCTCGTTGACGAGCAGCGACTGAACCGCGCGTTGTCCGGTCAGACGCTCGACGGCAGCCTGGTACCCCGCGAAGAAGGCTTCTCCGACGGTGTGCGCGCCCAGTCCGGCTGCGACCGCTGCCTGGAGGGGATGCGACCACACGGTTCGAGCTGCCCGCCATCGTGCGGCCGGTCCTCGAAGACCGCGAAGCCCAGCCCCGTTCCGGGCGGCCTGGCGCGACTCGAACCGGAGACCCTGGACCAACACCGCATCGATCGACATGCGGCCCGCTAACACGACCAGGCGCCCGTTCGACCCGGTAGACGGTCGGATGCGGCGGATGCATCGGAGGTTCGGGCGTGGTACTCCGACGCATGACCGCCCTTGTGCAAGAAGTCCTCGACGACATCCCCATCGAGTACCGCGAACGCTTCGAAGCCGTGTCGGCCGGGCCCCTGGGCACGCACGGCGACGCGCTGATCGCCATCAAGCGGTACGTGTCGATGGTTCGCCAGGTGGCTCCCATGGTCACCGCCCTCGATCCCGAACTCGCCGACCAGCTGGGGCGGGTCTGCACCGAGCTCGTGGGTCGCTTCGACTCGGGCGAGCAGGGCGAGCTGGCCCTCGCAGCCACCCGGTACTTCGTCGAAGAAGACGACGACGACGAGATCACGGGCGTGCTGGGCTTCGACGACGACGTCCAGGTCCTGAACGCGGTCTGCAGGGTGCTCGGCGCGTCCGATCTCGTCGTCCCGCTCCGCTGACCCAGGTGCGCTGATCATGTCGGCCTCTGCCGTCGAACGAGCACTGCACCTGGCCCGCATCGCTCGTCGGGAACGACGTCCTGGTGCCGTGCTCGACGCCCTTGCGACCGCGAGCCAGGCGCTCGACCAGCTCGACGACCGGGCTGGCGACCATCCCCTGCCCGTGGTGGTCGCCTGGAAGCGCGCGAAGGCGGAGTACGACTTCGGCCGGCCCGAGCAGGTGGTTCGGCACCTCGATGGGGTGGTCGATCGCGCCGACCTCTTCGATGCGTGGCCACCCGGTGTGCTGGGCGCCGAACAGGTGGCTCGGGCGCACCAGGACACCGTGGGGTACGGCGATCCCACGGTGATCGCCCTGTGGGAACGGTTGTCGACCTTCCATCGCGACCACGGCGACCGGTACCGCTCGGCCCGTGCCGCTCTCGAGCTCGCCTGGGACGCTGCGTGCCGTGGACTCCCCACCACGCCGTTCCTGCAGCCTCTGGCATCGCTGCTCCCGTCCGACCTCAAAGGGGGTCCGAGCTGGCATCCCGATGCAGCCGACGCCGCCTCCTCCCTCCCCTGGCTCACGCTGGATGCCGCCCACACCGGCCTGCGTGCCGCGATCTGGTCGGGCGACGTCCACGAGATCCCCCATGCGCTCGACGATCTGCAGCACGCGCTCGACGAGCTCCCCGGCCAGCCTGGCGCGTACCTCTGGACCGCTCTCGCCGAAGCCCACCACCACGGTGTGGGACCCCCGGTCTCCGCTCCCGCGACGTCGGGATTCGAAGCCGCCTGGCTGGCCGCGCTGTCCACGGGTCAGGGGTTCGAGACGGCCGCCCAGCAGGCGTCTGGGCCGGAGTGGGCGCTGGCGGTCCGCCTGTGTGCGGTCGTGAGTGGGGTCGAAGCGCTGGAGGATCTGGAGGACGATGCCCGTGCCAGCGGCTGCCTGGCGTTCGTCAGGCCGCGATGAGCTCGTCTCTGATGGCTCGGAATGCCCACACCCGCCAGCCTGCGACGAGACCCGGAGCGATGAAGGCACCCACCATCGGGATGTAGGCCAGGATGAAGGCCATCGCGAACAGGATGAGGACGTAGCCGAGGTGCCACGGCAGGTGGGCCATGAAGTGCCGCGCCGACTTCTGGACGGCCTCGACGGGCGACATGCCCTCGAGCACGACGAGCGGCCACGCCATGTCGGCGACGATGGCGAACAGGATCCCCGGCAGGATGAAGAAGAACAGCAGCACCGTGTACACGCACGTGAAGCCCAGGCTGTAGACCAATGCGGGAACCGCCTTGTCCTTCGCGTGCGAGAAGGTCGACATGAAGCCGAGCTCTTCGTCTTCGTCGCGCGCCTGATGGGCGTCGACCGACGCGAGCAGCGACGCGTGCATGGGCACGGTGACCAGCGTGAACAGCAAGGTGACGACCAGCACGGTGAGCAGCGGGACCACCAGCATCCCGATGGTGAGGATGGCTTCGTCTTCGAGGACCAGCCCGGGCAGCATCCCGACGAACATGCCGCCGTAGATCGCGAACACCATGACGATCCCGAGCGGGAAGCTCACCAGCCCGATTCCGACGCCGGCCAGACAGTAGGGAACGGGATGCTCCTTGAGCTCCTCGACGTACTCCATGAAGTGGTCGAGGGCGCTGGGTTCCGCGGCCATGGGTCCTCCCGCCATCTGCTATCGTCCGGCGACGCAAGGTGCCCGACGTCCCCCGGGCGGGCTACGGCCAGAGGGGGTACGCTGTGCATCCGGAGGACCAGACATGACCAGGCAGACTTCGTTCATCGCCGCGGCTCTCGTGCTCGCAGCCGGCTGCAAGCAGGGCCCCAACGAGAACCCCTTCGACCCCGATGCTGTCGCCGAGCTGCCCGGATGGGTCGACTCGGAGCTGCAGGGTCAGGAAGACGCGTGCAACACGTCCCCCTTCTGGAACGACGGCCAGACGAAGGTGGCCACCACGTTCTTCGTGGGGTCGTACCAGTTCGAGTCGGACGACAGCTTCGCCGGCAACGAGTTCTGGGTGCTCTGGCCGGACGACGACCTCGCCGACACGGGGTTCGGCCCCTGCCAGGTGGTGTGGGACGTCACGGGCCAGCGTGAGGCGTCGTCGGGTGGGTTCGACTACTCGATGCAGATCGCCGCCTCCATCGACGAGGGCCAGACCGACTGCGTGGTCTTCGAAGACGGCCTGACCGTCTACGAGGGCGACGAGAACTTCACCGAGCTGTACGACGTCGCCGACATCAACGGCAACGTCACCATGTTCTTCAGCGGCAGCGGCAACGAGTTCGCCACCGGCGAAGCCGACAACTCGAGCCTGTCCTGGCTGTCCGAGAAGAACTGCGTCGCCTTCTGAGTGAGGCGGGAGCGGGAGGCGACCCCGCGATTCCGAACGCAAGAAGCCCCGGGCTGCCATCTGCAACCCGGGGCTTCGTGTCTCTGGCCTCTCTGTCGAGGCGGTCTCAGATCTTGCCGGTGATGTCGGTGACGAACAGCTTGCGGTAGTCCGCGCCGGTGTTCGGCAGAGCGGTGTAGGCCAGCAACAACTTGCCGTTCTGCTCGGTGAGCGCGGGCTCGCCGCAGGCGGTGTACTCGGTCTTGATCTCGACGGTCTTGGAGCCGTCGAGCTTCGAGATCATCACGCTGCTGGACTTGGTGGGGTCTTCGTGCGTGTAGGCGACCCACTGGCCGTCGGGGCTCAGAGCCGGCCGGGCCCGGAGCGGGAGCCGCACGGACTTCGCGATGGTCTTGGCGGTGCCCCCCGAGGTGGACTTGACGTCCCACTCCTGCGAGACGCGGGAGTTGTCGAAGTACACCACGCTGTTGGCGGCGTAGTTGGGGCGGGTCTGGTCGTTGTTGCCCCCCAGGACCGGAGTTTCGGCACCCGTGCTGACGTTGAGCTCGAAGATGTCCTCGGTGTTGTTCTGCTTCCGCGTGAACAGGATCTTCGAGCCGCTCTTGTCGTACTGCGGGAACATCTCGGCCACGTTGGTCTTCATGGCGACCGTGACCTTGCCCGAGTTGGTGTCGCGGGTGTTGATGTCTCCGTTGCCCGTGGCGTCGGCCACGAACGCCATCGTGGAGCCGCTGGGGTTGATGGTGGGGAACGTGATGTCGCCGGGAACGTCGGTCGTGCTGATCATCTCGGACGCCGCACCGCCGCCGGGCTGGTAGTAGTACAGCCGGAACTGGCCGCCGGTGTTGGACCCTTCGAACACCACGACATCGGGGTGCCACGCGGGGTTGACGACGACCTGACTGCCCCCGAACGGGCCCCCGCCACCAGGCAGGTTGACCTTGGTGGCGTCCTTCGCGATCTCGCCCGTGACGAGCGAGATGTGGAGGTCGGACCGGTCTCCGTAGTTGTTCACCTCGAAGGCGAGGTGCTTTCCGTCGAGCGACCAAACGGGATTGTAGGCATGCCCTTCGCCGGTGAATCGGACCTCACCAGCGCTGGCGGTGAGGCTGGCCAGAGCCAGACCGGACATGAGGCATCCCGACAGGAGCTGTCGAATCATCATCGCTGTGTCTCTCCATCCCGAGGCCGTGGGCACGCGGGAAAATAACCGAGGAGTACGTCGACCGGGCCCAGCAACTGTGCGTGCCCGACCGGTGCATCCAGACAAACCGTCTGCGGGTTCGTGCATTCCACGTCGCGTGTCATCCTTCGAAGCGCTCGATCTTCGGGACGATCCCGAAGCGCACGCCGATCGTGGTGTAGCCGCGCTGATTGTCGCGCTGGTGCTGACCGTGGAGCTCGACCATGCCGCGGAATCCTGCGAGGTCGAGCAGACCGTAGCCTGCGCTCCCCGCGAATCCGCCGCCCATCGAGTACCCGGTGAACTGGGCGTCGTCCTGACGCTGCTCGCGGAACGCTTCGGACTGGCCCTCGTCGACCCACTCCGCGTATCCGTTGCCCCGCCCCGCCACGACGCCCCAGGTGGGCCCCAGCGCGAACCGGAACTCGCCCGGACGGACCACCGCAGCGCCCCACAGTGTGATGTGGTTCAGCCGGCTGCCGAAGGTGCGCCGATAGTTGACCGTGGCCGCGACGCCCATCTCGGGCGCCCGGTACGTCAGGCCGACCTCGCCACCCACCGTGAGATCGAGCGACGGGGTCTGGAACAGCCCGATGTCGCTGGGCTGACGGATGGTGGGAAAGCAGACGTGATCGCCTTCGGAGTTGGTGGTCGCACGTTCTCCATCCCCGCCACACGGGTTGTCGTTGGGGTCTCCGGCGAACGGCTGGCCGATGAGCTCGGCGTTGGTGGCGTTCTCGTTGATCACGCGCTCGTTGGGGGCTCCCGATCCGAAGAACCCGAACCCGACGCTCGCGATCGGGCCGACCCAGTTGATCAGACCCTGATCCTCGAACTCGTTCTTGCGGGGCCCCTTGCCCTTGCCGACGACGATCTCCTGCCACTCGTCTCCGGCCTCGACCGTGAACTCCTTGTCGGCCACCTTGTACGGCCCGCCGACCGGCAACATCCCCTTGAACGACCCGGTGCCTTCCATGACGGACTGGGCGTACTCGATGCTCTTCCGCTGGTCGGGGGCGAACGGCATGGAGTCGCGGATCAGCGGTGCACGACGACGGGCATCCCCGCGGATCTCGACCCGGCCGTAGTTGGTGCGGAGCTGCTCGAGGGTCTTGGTGAGCTCTTCGTCCGGGGTGATCTGGGAGGCGGACTGGAGCCGCTCGTACATCTCGAAGGTCTTGCCCAGGTTCTTCGCGGACTCGGCGCCCAGGGAGTACTGCTCGTACTCGAGCTCGCACTTGGTCTTGATCAGGGCGTTGTACTTGCGCTCGACCCCGGACCACGCGTTGCGCTTCGCCAGGCTCTGCAGCTCGTCGGACAGGCGCAGCCGCTCGGCTTCCTCACACGCGAAGGCCGTACCCGGCCCCATCAGCGCGAGCCCGAACACACATGCGGTCGCGGCTCCGAGCGCCATCCGACCGAGGGACGGGGGGCGCCGGGAGTGGCTGGAACGGGTTGTCGGCATGGGACCTCCTCGGCTCATTGTGCCGTGGATTGGGACAGGTCGTGCTCGCCCCACGGATCGAACAGCATCTTGGCATACGGATGGGTGGGCTCGCCCTCGGGCAATTGTAGTTCCTCGATGACCTTACCTTCCAGCATCACCATTGCCCGATTGCACCATTTGCGGGCTTGAGGCATGTCGTGGGTGACCAGGATGCAGCCCGCACCGTCCGGCAGATTCTCGATGAGATCCTCCAGAACGGACTCCTGACGGTCGGGATCGAGACCGCTCGTGGGCTCGTCGGCCACGATCAGGGACGGGCGGAGGGAAAACACGCGAGCGAGGGTGACGCGACGTTGCTCTCCCCCACTCATCTCGCGCGGCAGGGCGCCGAGGCGTTCTCCGAGGCCCAGCTTGGACAGCATCTCGGTGCCGCGCTCCAGGGCGGTGGTTCTGTCGACCCCGCCGAGGACGGTCAGGGACTCGATGACGTGCTCGAGGGCGGTCTGCTGGGGGTCGAGTGCCGAGAGCGCGTCCTGAGGGATGTACTGGTAGCCGCGACGCAGCGGACGGCGCTTGCGCTCGGGAAGGGTCGACCAGGACTGACCGTTGAGCAGGATCTCGCCTTCGGTGACCTCTTCGAGACCCAGGATGCAGCGCGACAGCGTGGTCTTGCCCGACCCCGACTGCCCGACGAGTGCGAGGACCTCTCCGGGTGCGACCTCGAGGGAGACATCGACGACGGCGTGGACCTGCCGCGAGGGCGACCACGGAAACGTGCCGCGGAGCTCGAAGGTCTTCGAGACCCCCTTGACCTGCACGACCGGACCACTGGACTCGCTCATGGCACGCCTCCAACGGGGTTTCCGGGAAGCGCGGTGTCGGGTTCGGTCTCGTCGGTGGGGACGTCGGTGTCGGGCTCGGGCTCCTCGTCGGCGTCGAGGGTCTGGGACGCGGGGGTGTCGGCCTTGTTCTTCGGCGCCCGACCGTCTCCGGCGTCCTCGTTGAAGGGATCGGGCGCGTCGTGACCGATCCGGACGACGTGATCCGCACACCGGCGGACGGTGTCCATGTTGTGGCTGATGAGCATCAGACCCACCCCGTGGTACTCGGCGACCTTGAGCATCAGCTCGTTGACGACCCGCCGCAACACGGGGTCGAGACCGGTCTCGGGCTCGTCGGCGATCATGATCTTCGGCTGGGGTGCGATGGCGATCGCCAGTGCAGCCCTCTGAGCCATGCCACCGGAGAGCTCGCGTGGCAGGGCCGCAGAGGCGCGCGGGGGCAGACCGACCTCGGCCAGCACGTCTCGAATCGCGGTCGCGACGCTGTCGGGCTTGTTCTCGCGGCGCGCGATGGCGATGGCGAGCTGGGCGCCGATCGTGCGTCCGGGGTTGAGTGCGCTCGACGCAGACTGGGGGCTGTAGGTGACGTAGCCTCCGCGATATTTGCGGGTGGACCGCATCAACCGGCGCTGGGCCCACATCCCCTTGTTGTGCACGCCTTCGAAGATGTTGCTGCCGTCGATCTGCGGGTAGCGGAGCACGCCACGGACGAGGCCCGGAGCGACGTCCAGCACCCCCATGCAGGCCCGTGCCGACAACGACTTCCCGGAGCCCGAGTGACCCACCACAGCGGTGACCTCGCCGGCGTAGACCTCGGCCTCGACGCCATCCACCAGGAAGCGATCGGGGGTGCGGATCGCGAGATCCTTCAGGTCCAGCAGGGTCTCCCCGCTCATCGTGCCCTCGCCGCGAGTCGGAACGACTGTGCCATGAGTGCGGTGATGCCGACCAGGATGATGCTGAGAACGAGGGCGTGCCCCAGGGCGCGATCGAGGAACCAGGAGTAGCCCAGGTAGAGGAGCTCGGCCCAGGAGTAGAGGTTCTCGGCGTGGGTGAAGCTGGGCGCATTGCTGGCCAGCGCCAGGTACGACAGCGCGATCTCGAGGAACACCACCTGCATCATCACCTCGGCGCCCTGGCGGACGATGACGGGCCGGAGGTTCATCCAGACCACGTGGTAGAGGTAGATGCGCGGCGCCGAGAAGCCATGCGCGCGGAGCGCCTCGACGAATCGGGCACCGCCCAGACGCCCGGCACTCGCGGCGGCTTCGTCCATGGCGGCCGGGCTCGCGAGCACGGCCCAGACCAGTGCGATCGGAAGCAGGAACTTGTAGCCGTACGGCAGGAGCAGCGCGACGACGAGCACGACGACCATGCGTGGGAGCGCACCCGTGACCTCGCCCAGGAACTGCACGAAGCCGTCCAGCCAGGTGGCACCGGCACACCGGATGAGGCCCGCCAGCGTGGCGAAGAACATCACCAGCAACCCGGCCGCTGCTGCGGGCGCCGCGACGATCCCAGCGCCCTGCATGGCCATCTGGTGCAGCGGAACCCCGTATTCGTTGGTGCCGAGGGGTGCCCCGGGGGCCTTGAAGAAGCCCAGCCCACCCTGCGTGACGCCGTCTTCTTTGTAGACGTTGTCGAGGTTGGGTGGGTCGACGAACTCCGGCGCCAGCCAACCCGACGCGAACAACCCGCCCAGGATGAACACCCCGAGGATCAGGAATGGCAGCCGTGCACCGCGGTTCATGCCGGCGCCTCCTCGAGAACGCCCCGGGGACTCCGCCGGACGTACAGGGCGACCGCGATCTCGGACAGGGCCTGCGCGAGCATCAGAGCGCCCGAGAACGCCGAGAACGCGAACGTGGCCGCGAGCACGATGCCGAAGTCCTGCTTGAGCGTGCCGTCCCACAGCAACGCTCCCAGACCGGGAATGCCCACCACGACTTCGACGACGACCGCGCCTGAGAGCACGTGCAGCACGCGGCCGCGCATCTGGCCGATCATGGCGGGGAGCACGTTGGGGAGCGCGTTGGACAACACGGTCTCGCCGCGAAGCAGAGCGATCTGGACGTAGCGCTGCTTGACCTCCTCTTCGAAGACCTCCCGCGTGCCGAGGACCGCCCCTGCGAGCGCACCATCTGCCAGGCCTAGCACCAGCGCCCCGAGCAGGATCTTCGCCATGTCGGCCGTGGTGTTCCCGAAGGTCGCGCCCCAGGTGATGGTGACGTACGCGGCCACCAGCAGCGCCAGGATGACGGCGGGTGCGATGCCGATGAGCTGCCACACGTAGTCGAGCACGCGGGGAAGCCAACCGAGTGCCGCCAGCACGGTTCCGAGGAAGAGCGGCACCAACGAGCACAGCACGAGCGCGCCGGTCCACGGGATCGACGCCACCATCTCTTCGTAGACGGGGGTGCCGGCCATCAGGGTCCAGCTCCGGCCGAAGTCGCCGGTCATCGCGTTGCCCATCCAGTTCAGGTAGAAGTTGAACCATCCCTGGTCCAGCCCCCACCGAGCCGCGAGGGCGTCTCCACCATCACACGCCCCGGGTGGGCAGATGATCGATGCGGGGTCCCCCGGAAGGGCCCACAGGGCCATCGTGATGAGCAGCGGGACGACCAGGGGCAGCAGGATGGCCGCGACCAGACGCAACAGCGGACGCATCCACCACTTCAAACCGGGCTTCCTCCTGAACAGACGAACCGCCCGACCTCCGAGTGGAGGCGGGCGGAGGAATCATAGCAGCAACCGACTCGGCGATGGCCCCGTTCTCGCGGGGCCGCTGGACGCTGCGCGGCGAATGTCAGATTCGCCAGCCGTCGAACTCCGTGAAGTAGAAGAACGGCGAGATCGTGTTGTTGCGGACCTCGTTTCGCCAGGCGCTCTTGGTGTCGAGCTTCCACAGGAAGATGTAGGGCAGATCCTGCGCGAGGTACTCGTGCAGCTCGTGGTACGCGTCCTGGGCCTCGGTGTCGGTCTTGGCGGCGTCGTACTGTGCCAGCAGCGAGTCGACCTTGGGGTTGCTGTAGTTGAAGATGTTCAGCGAGCCCTTGCCCTGGGTCCGGGTGTGGAACATCGGGTTGACCTCTTCGACGACCCCGAACGACCACTTGCCGATGAGCGCATCGAACTGGTCGGACAAGCGACCGGTGACCGCCCGTGTTGCCCAGTCGTCGTAGGGCACGCGGAACACCTGTCGGTCGAATCCCCCCTCCTGCAGCTGGTTGCCGATCTGGTTGAGGAGATCCTTGGCCTCGGAGTCGAGCGGCGCGTTCATCCCGATTCGGAGCGTGATGGGCTCGCCGTTCAGGATCCACCGACCCGCCTGCTCGGATGCCCCGGCCTCCTTCATCAGCGCGGAGGCCTTGGCGCGATCGGCACGCGGGTTCGGCTTGACCGACCGGTTGTAGTACGGACTCGACCCGACGAACGGACCCGACACGAACTCGCACGGGGAGTTGGGCTCGTCGGCCTTCACGCCGATGGTGAGCTCGCGGAGCTGGGTGCGGTCGAGGGTGTGCTCGATCGCCGCCCGCACCTTCTGGTTCTGCAGCGCGCCCTTGTTGGTGTTGAGGGCGATGAACCACCAGGAACGGAGGTCGTAGGACTTCAGCGCGACGTCGTCGGAGGCCCGGACATCGGGGCGGTGCTGGGGAGCGACCGCGATGACGCCGTGCACGCCGCCCGTGAGCAGGGTGCGGACCTGGACGAACGGATCGCCGCCCTCCTGAGCCTGCGCGCTGGCGATCTTGGCGTTGTGGTGCGCGTTCGGCATGGCCGTGAACGTGACGGCCTGCCGGCCCTTGGTGCCCTTCATCGGACCCGTGCCGACGGGCCGGGAGCTGAAGTCGAGGTCGGGAGAGATCTCGGTGCTGTCGAACGCATGGGCCGGCAACACGCTGAACGCGATGCGCTCCCGCGGGTTGTGGTACGGCTTCACGAACTCGATCACCGCGCTGTTCTCGCGCTTGAACGACTCACATCCGACGATGGATTCCCGGTAGCCCTTCGCGATGGGCGACGGGGTCTTGGGGTTGAGCATGGCGTCGATGGTGAAGCACACGTCGTCGGGGCCGAAGTTCTTCCCGTCGTGCCACTTCACGCCTTCCTTCAGGTAGATCTTGAGCTTCTTGCCCTCTTCGACCTTCTGGAACTTGGCGACGAGGTTGCTCTTCAGCTCGTTCGTGATGGCCGAGCGGTAGAACAACCGGTCGAACACCAGCTCGTGGGTGCGCTTGTCGACCATTCCCCGCGAGAAGAGCGGGTTCATCGTCGTGGGGAGATTCTCCTCGTAGTACGAGATGGAATTCCCCGCGAGCATGGTCAGCCCGGCTGTGAGGCCGAGAGCGGTCAGCAGATGGCGTGCGCGCGACATCGTCGATGTCTCCTACATCCCAGGGGTTTCGACCCGCTCGCGTCCGACGCGCAGGGCCAGGACATCGAGTCCGAACCGCGCCGCTTCGAGAGAGGGATAGAACTGAGAATTCTGATGGATGATCTCCTGGGCGCGTGAAGGATACCGGTTGCCCGCATCCCATGCGCTCAAGGACATCAGAGCGACGGGGTCGCCCGTGTGTTCCTGGCTGGCTTCCATCGCCAGGAGCCGCAGCTTACCGCCTTCTTCGCGTTGCCCTTCGGCTTCGGCGACGAGCGCGAGATTCCGAAGAATCCCCGTGTACGCGATGTCCGCGAACATGACGTGGTGGCGCTCGACCGTGTTCTCGGTCTTGGCGGAGGCGAGCTCCTTGACCTGGTTGCGTACCGCAGACGCGAGGTCGGCAGCGGTCTCGCTGCTGACCTTGCCGTCTCTGCGCGCCTGGCTCGCCAGGTAGGCCGTGAGCGACGTGTCTTTGTGGGCGTCCACCGCTGCAGCGCCCTTCTCGCCGGTGAGGTCGGCGAGGAACGCACCATCGGCCGGGACCAGCATGTCGCTCGCGTACACCAGGTGCATCGGGAGCTCGGCGGTGGTCACGGCCTCTTCGACGGGGAAGCGGTAGCGCGCCGTGTAGGTCGCGATCGCATCGCCGTCCTGTGCAGATGCCTTCGCCGCGGCTTCGTGCCACAGCGCGAGGGCGACCAGCGAGCCGGGATCGCCCATGGGCTGAGCGTGGTCGCCTTCTGCCTGGACGGGCATCTCGTAGTGCGGAACGCCTTCGATGACGGGCCACATGCCCGGCACGGGCTCGTCGGGGAGCTCGAGGGGGAGCTCGGAGAGATCGGGGGGCCACGTGGCATCGCCCGCCAACCAGGTCTTCCACGGCAGGTGCCAGGGAATCGTGACGTCGTCGACGGCATCGAGGCGAGCACTGGCTTCGCGGGCCTTGTCGAGATCGCCGTTGAGGGCGTACGCCACCGACAACAGGTGTGCGGCTCCGACGGGGTCGGTCTCCTGGGGGGTCTCGGCGTAGGTCTCGATCGCCGCGTTGGCCGACACCAGCGCCGCCTGCTTGAACAGGCTCGCGGCCTCGGCGTGGGCGCGGGCTCCGCCGGCCCCCTGCCCCAGCGACTCAGCCGCCTTGCGCACGTTGCGTTCCTGAACGAGGGTGATCCACCCGCGGCTCTGGAACTCCTTGAACGAGTCGACCGTCGCGAACTGGATGGGCCACCCCTGCTCCAGTCGAGCTGCGTCGAGGCCATCGGCGACCTCGGCCACCGGATCGGCGCCATCGGACGCCTGCTCGCCGCCCGAACACCCTGTGAGCGGGAGGGTCACACCGACGAACGAGCAGAGGACCAACGCTCGGACGGAGCGCTGGAGTGGGGAGTTCAGGAGTTCTCGCATCAACCGGCCTCGCAGTAGTCCTTGGTGCCCGCTGCGGACATGCAGAGGTCCAGAGCGGTGGTCACGTCCTTCCCTGCGACCTTGGCGTACTCGTACCATTCACGAGCGAACACCTTGGTCTGATTCCGGCTGTCCTTGACCTGCTGGTTGGATTCCTCGGTGGGATTCGACGCGTGCTTGCTCTCGAGATCCTGCCAGATCTTCTGCGCTGCAGCGGCGCGAATCTTGTAGAGGCTGTAGACGCGGGAGGTGTACGTGGACCCGGTCCAGACCGTGCGGTTCTCGAGGGCGACGTTGGCCCAGCGGATCACGCCGTACTGCGAACCGGGGCCCTTGCGGGACAGGTGCAGCGCGTACTTGTAGCAGAGGTCGGGATCGGACTGCTCGATGTCCTGCAGGTGGCGCTTGATCAGGCCTTCCCAGGTCTTCTTGTCGCCGGCGGAGAACGCGTTGACCATCAGCATCCGGCTGATCTTGCTCTTCTGCGTCATCCGGGTGGTGTTCTTCAGGCTGGTCTCGAGGCAGACGGTCTGCTCGTTCGACAGCTGGCCGAGGATGGCCTTGGTCTCGAGTGCGACCAGGTCGGAGCAGTCTCCGGCCCCGGCGACAGCGGCTTCACCGCCCTCACCACCCGCTTCCTCGGCTTCCTTCTGGCGCTGCTCTTCTTCGAACTTGCGGCGCTCCTCTTCCTGCTTCTTGCGCTCGGCTTCGGCACGGGCAGCGGCTTCGGCCTGAGCCTTGGCCCGGGCTTCCTCCTCGGCCTTCTTCGCGGCTTCCTCCGCCTTGCGACGGGCTTCTTCCTCGGCCTTGCGCTGCGCTTCCTCGGCCTTGCGCTGCTCTTCTTCGAGTCGCTTGCGCTCGGCTTCGTCGGCGGCGGCCTTCGCAGCCTCGGCAGCCGCAGCGGCCTTCCGCTGAGCCTCTTCGGCCTGGGCCTTCGCTTCGGCCTCGGCCTTCTTACGAGCCGCCTCGGCGGCGCGACGGGCTTCCTCTTCGGCGCGCTGGCGCTCGGCTTCCTCGGCCTTGCGGCGCTCTTCGGCCTTGCGCTGTTCTTCGGCTTCGCGCCGCTTGCGCTCCTCTTCGGCCTTGCGGGCTTCCTCTGCGGCGGCTGCAGCCAGACGACGCTGCTCGGCCTCCTGAGCTTCGCGCTCCTTCCGCAGCCGCTCGGCCTCCTCGGCCTGACGCTGGGCGCGTTCCTGCTCTTCCCGAGCGCGACGGGCCTGTTCTTCGAGTCGCTGGCGCTCGGCGTCGTCCTGGGCGCGCTGGGCAGCGACCCGCGCGGCTTCGGCAGCTTTCGCCCGGGCCTCGGCCTCCTGACGGGCTTTGTCGGCCTCGGCAGCGGCTCGGGCGGATTCCTGCTGAGCCTCTTCCTGCTTGCGATTGGCCTCGATCTCGGCGAGGCGGCGGCGCTCGGCTTCGCGGCGGGCCGCTTCGGCCTCGGGGTCGAAGATGTCGACCTGCCCATCGTTGTCGGTGCCGGCGTCGGGGTTGTCGGCGCCGCCCGGCTCGGGGTTGGCGGGATCGTTCCCGCCCTGCGTGCCCGCATCCGCCACCGCAGGTTCGTCTCCGATCCGCGCGGGCTGCTCACCCGGGTACTCGGACAGCTGCACGAACGCCGAGAAGTTCTTGGTGGGCTCGAGGTCGAACCATCCCAGACGCAGGTCGGCCGGCATCGGCATGCCGGACTTGTCCTTCTGGATGCCGGGGTCGAGCTTGTCGCCCCCCTGGATGCAGCCCATCCAGCCGTCCTGGCAGGGGTAGTCCGGGAACGCGGCTCCGTAGTCGCCCCAGCCTCCACCGCCCTGGGCCCAGGCGAGGCCTCCGATGCTTCCGAGTGCGCCCATCAGGGCGAGCGCGATGACGTTCTTGCGCATGGGTCGTTTCCTGTGTGTGTGGGCCGCAGGTCGAGGTCGGGACCGCGACCGGGGGCTTCGCGCAGAGCGCTTACTTGTCGAGGGGCTTGTCGCGCCCGAAGTTGATGTTCGGGGCCATGTCCAGGTCTTCGGAGAGATCGAGGGCCATCTTCTCGAGCTGGACGGGGATGAGGTTCTTCCGCTTGCGCACGACGTAGGTGACCGTGGCGTTCTTGTAGCCGGGGGCGGAGACCTCGAACTGGAGGATCTGCCCCTTGGTGAACGGGAACTCGGAGCCGTCGAGCATGTACAGCACACGCTCGGTCCAGCGACCGGTCTCGGTGTTCACCTTGTGTTGCTCTTTCTCTTTCGGGTGGCGAACCACCGCGGTGGGGATCACCTCGCCCTCGGGACCGCGCACCTCGACGGTGACGGGAATCCCCTCCTCCTGCGCGAGGGCGGAGGGAGCAGTGGTGATCATCAGAGCAGCGAGCAGCCCCAGCTTGCGAATCATCGGGTCTCCAGGAATTCCTTCATCTTCGTGCCGTCCACCGCGTGCTTCTTGGCTTCTTCGGGTGCGCCGGCGGTATGCAAACACCAGGCGATTGCATTTGATTTCAAATCTCCTGCAATTCGTACGGCGATCTCCTTGTCCTTCGCCAGTGCGCAAGCGGTTGCGCGGGCGTCGGCGAGGCCGTCTGCAGGGGCGCCTTCCTCCAGTTGCTCCAACAACGTGAGGCCCTTCTCGTATTCCCCCTGGGCGATCGCGATCTGGGCGTTGGTCGCCCGCAGACGCCACACCTGACTGGGATCGGGGCTGTCGAGGATCTCGGAGACCAGACTGTTCGCGACGTCGACCCGACCGCTGGTGAGCGCCCGACCGGCCCAGAGCAGCTGCATCTCGACCTTCTCGGGGGTGTCCTCGAGATCGGGGATGATCTCGGAGGCCTGATCGCATGCGAGCTGCCGCTCCCCGAGCGCCCAGAGGGCCGCGACCTCAGCCAGACCCTCCTGTAGCGACCCGCCGTTCAGCATCTCGAGGTACTTGCGGGCGGTCTCGCCCACCACGGTCTGGTCGGACTCGAGCTCGTTCAGCAGCGGACGTGCCGCATTGGTCTCGAGATCGACGATGTGGACCTCGGCCGCGAGCAGCTTGCCCTCGGCCGTGTTGCTCGCCTTCGCGTGCTCGAGCACGGCGTCGAGGTTCCGCGCGCGCAGCCCGACGAGTGCACGGCGGAGCTTGATGTCCGACAACGCGTCCCCGGCGTTCTCCTCGGCGGCGGCCAGCGTGGCATCGGCAGCGTCGTACTCCCCGGCCATCATCTGGGTGTACGCCAGGTAGGTGGCCACCTCGACATCCGCCGGATTGGCCTTGTTGGCTTCCTCCAGTGCGGGACGCGCGGCGGGCAGGTCCCCATCACGGATCTGCTGCTCGACCCCTTCCGGGAGCCCTCCAGAGGCGCCGTTGATGATGTCCTGAATCTGATCACATGCGGTCGAACCGACCAGCAGAGCGACCAGCGCGAACAGTCGAACCCTCTGCATTCCTGCTCCTCGTCGGACGGGCAGCGTCCTCGGCCCGACCATAGATGCCACAGGTCACCAACCCAAATCAACATGCTACGGTTGCCGGACCGCCTTCCCATGGGTGATCCCATGGGGTCTGGCATGCATCTTCCGCGCCCGGGAGCCTCTCAGTCGATGTCCAACGCGATGCAGCGACAGGCCCGCGTCCTGCTGCTCCGCGAGGTCGCGACAACCCCCGTTGCGGCCCTGTTCGTGGCCGAACGCCCCCGTGAGGAACACGAGGGTGGACTGCCCACGCTCGCGGCCGTGAAGGTGCTCAAGAACAAGCCCGATCCCGCCACCATCGTGGGCCTGCAACAGCACAGTGCACGACTCGCCGCCCTGGACCAGCGTCACATCGTCGCTCCGGAGCGCGTGCTGGAGATCGACGGTCATCTGGGCGTGCTCTCGCCCTACGTGGATGGCGTCGATCTGCTCGACTGGCTCGAGGTGCTCCGCGAGAACGACACTCCGATGCCGCCCCGCGTTCTCTGCGAGGTCCTGCGCGCGGTCTCTGTGGCGCTCGATGCCGCGTTCGCCCGCGTTCCCTGGGGCGCGTCCGAGCCGCTCGGCATCCTGCACTGCGACCTGAAGCCCACCAACATCATGGTCGACCGCGACGGGGAGCTGAAGGTGCTGGACTTCGGCACGGGCGCCACCCGGTTGTGCGGCGGGCCCGATGCGATCCCCCGCTCACCGCGCTCGGGGCGCAGCTACCTCCCCCCCGAGCGCTTGAGGGGTCGTGCGCCCACCCACGCCGGGGACGTCTACGCCGTCGGTCGGCTGGGACTCGAGCTCCTCACCAACCAGTGGCTGCGCAACATCCCGGGCACGAATCCAGAGCACGACCTGTTCCTGTCGGACCACGTGCGAAGCCACCCCGGTCGTGCGTCGTGGAACCCCGCCGACGAGCAGGCGATGCGCAGCCTCCTCCTTCGGATGGCGGCCTACAGCGCGGGGTCCAGACCCACCGCAGCTGCGGCGGCACACACGCTCCGTCGCCTCGCGGATCGCGCACCGGGCCCCTCTCTCGAGTCGTTCGCACACGAGCACGCGCGCCCCTGGCGGGCCCCCCTGCCCGACGATCCGGACACCGCCCTCATGGTCCAGGCACGGCCCGTCCCCGTGGACGTCACCGGGGTCTTTCCGGCCTTTCCATCGGAGAACACCGAGGGATTCACCGAAGAGGTCACGAACACGATGAGCTTCAACGGGTTCATCCCGCTAAAGGAGAACGATCCCACCCACATCTTCTACGACTCCAGGGACGCGGGCTTCGAAGAGGTCGACGACACCGAGTCGATCGCGGAGGAGACCGCCGAAGCCCTCGCGCGGGCGCGGGTCGAACGTCCACTGTCGCGCTCGTCGTCCAGCATTCCGGTGTCCACGCTGGGCAGCGACCCCGGCGCGAGCCTCGACTCCCGCCTGCCGCCCACCGAGATCGACGAAGTCGACGCCGTGAATCCAGACCTCGACCCCACGGTCGAGCCGGTGCCGCCCCACTCTCCCTACGACGCGCTGGGCACGCGCGACTCCCACCCGACGATGACCCAGCCGTCGAGCCTCGATCCCGACCCCCTCCGGGCCCCTGCGGCGCGGACCTGGCAGGAGGCCGCCTACGACGGGGTCCCCGCACGACCCCGCTCCGCTGACAGCCATCCCCCTGCGCACGTCACCTCGGATCCACCCCGGTCCCTCGCACGCATGGCGGGGATCGCCGCGGTGGCCTGCCTCGCGATGCTCACGGGGTCGGTGATCGCCGTCGGCGCCCTGCTGCTCGGTACGGCTGCCGGGATCGCCATCACCACGGCCCTGTTCGGCTGAGCCTCAGGCGGCGTGCAGGCCCTCGAAGAACCGCTCCACGCGTTCGACGGCCTCCGGGATCGTCTGACTGCGCAACACCAGGGGCTTCAGCTCGCTCCCGTTCGGCACGCCGTCCGTGAAGTGCTTCGCGATGCGCTTGAAGCGGCCGAGGGCCCCGATGTCGGTGCGCATACGTCGCTGCATCGCCGCCAGGTAGCCCAGCAACACCCGCTTCCGCTCGAGGACGTCCACGACCGGCGCCGGCTCCCCGCGCAGATGGGCGCGGATCTTCTGGAACACCCAGGGGTCCCGCATCGCGCCGCGCCCGATCATCAGCCCGTCGCAGCGGGTCTGCTCCAGGGCGTGCATCGCGCTCGGCACGTCGATCACGTCTCCGTTGGCCAGCACGGGGATCGAGACCGCTTCCTTGACGGCCCGGACGACCGACCAGTCGAGGGTGCCGCTGTACTTCTGCTCGCGCGTACGCCAGTGGACGGCGAGCGCATCCACCCCTTCGTCTTCGCACATCCGCGCGATGTCCGGCGCGTTTCGCAGGTCGTGGTCCCATCCGGCGCGCATCTTCACCGTGAACGGCCCGTCGGTCGCCGCCCGCATCGCCCGGACGATCTGCTGCGCGAGCGCGGGGTCTTTCATCAGCCCGCTGCCACCCGAGTTCCGACACACCTTCTTGCTCGGGCACCCCATGTTCAGGTCGACGATGTCGGCCCCCAGATCGACGACCTGGCGCACGCCATCGGCCATCACCTCGGGCTCGTTGCCGTAGATCTGGATCGCGATCGGATGCTCGTCGGCGTCGAACATCGCCATCTCGAGAGCCTGTGCGTGCGAGATCGCCAGGTTCTTCGCGGGGATGAACTCGGTGACCGTGAGCCCACACCCCCCGATCTCGCGGATCAGGCGGCGGAACGTGACGTCGGTGACGCCCTCCATGGGCGCGAGCACGAGTCCGGGCGCGATCGACACGTCTCCGACGGCGTATTCGAGCACGTCTTCCACGTCAGCCCCGCCGGACCGGGACTTCGGTGAGCCCCAGCGCTTCGATGAGGGCATCCTCTTCGGCGTCGGCCGCAGCGTGGAACCAGTGGCGCACGTAGTCGCGGTCTTCGAGGGTGGTGAGCGACGTCGACTCGGTCAGGCCCTGCGCTTCGAGAGCGTCGCGGAACGCGGGATCGTCGGGGTAGCAGTACAGCGTGCCGTCCTGATCGAGCACCACCTGGTCCTGCATGCCGCCACGCACCCAGGTCTCGTGGCGGGCATCGCGGTACAGCAGCGTCGGGCTGCCAGCGAACGCCTCCCGAACCCGCGAAGCCGTGAGCTCCAGCGCGACGAAGTCCCGACCGGGGTGGCCCTGGGGCTTGGGATCGCGTCGGTCGATCTTCTGGCGGTACAGCACCGACAGGGGCTCTCCGAGAACCGCCACCAGCGCCGCGTGCACCTGAGGCAATCGCTCCGGGGGCACGGTGGCCACGAGACGGGTCGAGCCATCCGGCGTGACTTCTCCGCTGAACGCCGCCGCGACGGTCCAGCCATCCAGCACGCCGGTCTGCAGGCAGCTCGACGCCTTGTCTCCGACTTCTTCGTTCTGTTGTGTCTGGTCGGTCATCGGATCACCCCTGGCTGTCGAGGAAACGCCCGATCGCGGCGTTGGTCCGCTCGAGGTTGGGCGTGATGAGGGAGACGATGAACTTCTCGACCTGTGGAGCGAGTCGCTTGCCCAAGAAGCCCGGCACGCCGGGGATCTCGCGCAGGTCGATGTTCAGATCGCCGAGGAGCACGATGTGGGTCTGGCCGGGCTCTCCGTCCACGCCGCGCAGCTCGGTCCGGCCGCTGCAGTCGACCGCGTCCGTGAACGCGCGCAGCTTGATGGTCCACCGACAGGTGTGGGTGGCGCTGTTCCACTCGGCGTAGTCGTCCCAGCGCAGGTGTTCGGGCTTGATGATCTTGCTCGCCACCTTCGGAACGTCGCGGTCGCTCACCCACTCGTTGTGGAGCTTGACCGTGTCGCCGTCGACTTCCCGGGAGTGGACCTCGATCTTCCGGATGTCCGGCACGAACTCCGCCACCTCCGGCATCCGGTCCCGGTACGCCTCGAACACCCGCTCGACCGGGTGGTGCAGCCGCGTCTCGCTTCGGATCTGCATGTCGTCTCCTCTGCCCCTGCGTCGGGAGCACCCGAAGTAACATCGGGGCGTGCCCGTGTTCCTGCTCCACCCCGACGACGAACCGGCCCTGGAGGAGCTCCTCTGGGTCGACCCGATCGTGAACCTGTTCCTCTTCGGAATGATGGAGACCGGCCTCGATCGCGCCGCCTGGTACGGGATCCGCACGAACACCGACGCTCGCCTGCGCGCCGTGGCCATGGTCCTGGGCCGACTGTGCGTGCCGTTCTCGCCTCATCTCCAGGATGCGGAGCGGATCGGGCGCCACCTGGCCGCGCACCACACCCCCGATCTCCTCGTCGGGCCGCGTTCGGCCGTGGACGCGCTGCTCGGAGCCTGGACCGACGCCGTGCCCGCCACCACGTACGACCAGCGCCTCTACCTGTTGGACAGCCCGCCCACGGCGGACGATTCGCTGTCGGTCGAGCGAGCGCGCCCCGAGCACGCGGCCCGGATCGCGATCCTCTCGGCCGAGATGGAGCGGGAGGACCTGGGCCGGGGTCCCCTGAACCCCGACGTACACGAGGCCGTCGTGCGCGATCGGATCGACGAGGGCCGGACCTGGATCCGCACCGAAGACGGCGAGATCGTGTTCCTGATCAACGTCGGCACCCGCCATCCCCAGGGATGCCAGGTCGGGGGAACCTACGTTCCGCCCGCTCACCGGGGCCGACGCCTGGCCAGCCGCTGCATGGTCGCGCTCGGCCACGACCTGCTCCGCCACCACCCGCGCGTCACCCTGCACGTCAACGAAGCCAACACCCCCGCCGTGAAGTGCTACGAACACGCGGGATTCCGCCGGTACGCGCCGTTCCGGCTCACCATCGTCTCTCCCCAGGAGTCCGTGTGATCCACCACGACGAACGCTTCGAGAGCGCCGTCGAGACCCTCGTGACCGAGCTCGAGACCCACACCGACGCCGAGATCGTCGTGGTCGCCTGTGGGCGAAGTGCTGCGTACACCGACGTGCGGTTCGCCTGGGCCTCGGGCATCGCGTTCCTCTCGCTCGCACTGCTCATCGAGCTGCCCGCTCACGTCCCTCCGATCTGGGTGATGGTCGACCTGTTGGCCACCTGGTTCGCGGTCGCGTTCATCACCAACGCCAACCCGATCCTGGCCCGTCTGGTCCGGGCCAGACGCAAGATCGAGTCGGTGAAGGAAGCCGCAGCCGCCGCGTTCTACTCCGAAGCCGTGCACGGCACTCCGGACCGCGTCGGCGTGCTGGTGTACGTGAGCGGGCTGGAGGGCCGGGTGGAGCTGGTGCCGGACGTCGGGATCGAGCAGCGCGTGCCCCGCGGTCGCTGGGCGAAAGCGATCGCGCAGTTCCGTCACGACGATCTGGATCACTTCCTGGACGGCTTGAAGGAGGTCGGAGCCGTGCTCGCAGACTGTGTGCCCTCGACAGGACGCGAAGGGCGGGTCGATCTCCCCAACGCGCCGCGGGTGCGGATGTGATGCGCATGCTCCAGACCCTCGTGCAGAACATCAAGGGGTGCGATCGTCGGCGCTGGATCGGGCGGATCGCGATGCTCGCCCTGTTCGCGGTAGCCGTCGCAGCGACGATCACCGTGGCAGACGCTCGCGTCGGAGGCGGCCAGGGCTTCGGCAGCGGCGGCGGCGGCGGGTACTCGAGCGGCGGTGGGGGTGGCGGCGGAGACGGCGAGATCCTCGTCGACATCTTCATCCTGCTCCTGCACCTGTGCATCGAGTACCCCGCCATCGGAATCCCGCTGCTCCTCGTGTTCGTCGTCGGGGTGGGCATCCGATTCATGTTCTTCGACGGCCGGACCCCGAGTTTCGGGTCGGTGGGCGTCGACAACAACCCCTACTCCGACTTCGAGCCCCAGCCGCGCCGACGCAGCCGCAACACGTCGCTCGGGCCTCTGCTCACCGAGGATCCCGCGTTCAGCGTGCCGGTCTTCCTCGACTTCGCCGGGCTGGTGTACCGACGCGCCCTGAACGCCACGCGCACACCGGAGGGATCGGACAGCTGGTCTGCGCTGGAGCCCTTCGTGTCGGAGCGCGCACGGGGGCAGCTGCTCGGCGCGTACGGCGACCGGGACGTCACCGACGTGATCGTCGGAGCCACCCGGATCCGCAAGGTCCAGGTGCGCAACCGCCATCGCATCCAGGTCGAGTTCGAGACCAACCTCACCACCACGAACGGGCAGCGGTACGTGAAGTCCAGCTGGTGGTTCGAGCGCGAGGGCGGCGCCACCAGCCTCGGGCCCCAGGACACGATGGCGCTCGGGTGCCCGAACTGCGGAAACCCCGTCGAGACCGACACCATGGGGCAGTGCACCACCTGCGGCTCCCCCATCACCAAGGGCCAGCTCCAGTGGCAGGTGGCCACGGTCCAGGTCGACTCCGAGCGCGCCGTGACCCCACCGAAGCTGTCGCTGTCCAGCGGCGGGAAGGAACCCGGGGTGTTCGAGCCCACCGTCTTCCAGGACGGGCTCGGGTCCAAGCTCCGCGCGTTCCGGGGCCGTCATCCGGACTTCGACACCGATCGCTTCAAGCAACGCGTGAACGACGTATATTTCGCGCTTCAAAACGCCTGGAGCGCGAACACCTGGGACGATGCCCGGCCCTTCGTGACCGACCCCCTCTACCAGCAGTTGAGGTTCTGGATCGAGGGCTACAAGCAGGCCGGTCTGCGCAACCAGCTCACCGACATCGCGCTCCACGAAGTGCAGATCGTCAAGGTCAGCGACGACGCCTGGTACGAGTCCATCACCGTGCGGATCATGGGATCCATGAAGGACGCCACCCTGAACGAGAAGGGCGAGGTGGTCTCGGGCAACGCCGACAAGTCGCGCACCTTCAGCGAGTACTGGACGTTCCTGCGCGCGTCTGGAACCGGTGCCGACAGCAAGCCCGCCGACAGCTGTCCCAGCTGCGGCGCTCCGCTCGATCGCATCGGGAGCAGCGGGGTGTGCGGCTATTGCGACAGCAAGATCACCACCGGGCAGTTCGACTGGGTGCTCTCGCGCATCGACCAGCCCGAGGTCTACTCCGGCTGAACTCCGGCTGAACCCGGGTCACCCAGGGACGATGTGCGCACGGCCGCGGGTTTCGCTACCCTGGGACGTCGTTCGTCCCTGCCTGGAGGCCGCATGGTCCTGTTGCTCGCATCGCTCTCGCTCCCGTCCGCGCTCGCGGGCACGCCGACGCACGCCGCCATGGCCTCCGCGAACTGGTCGCACCTGACCGACCGCAACCACGACGATGCCGGCACCGTGAAGGTCTACAGCGCCACGGTGGCCGACGTCAGCTGCTTCAAGGCCACGGCCCAGACCGAGGAGGCCGATGCCGACACGATGCTGGGGGTGGTCACCGACATCGTGGGCGCCAAGCGCTGGTCCACCGCGGGGGTCACCCGTGCCGAGGTCCTCGGGCGGTCCGGCGACACCATCACCTACTTCCAGTACCTCGACGTTCCCGGCTGGACGATGTCCGCCGACCGCTTCTGGTTCCTGACGGGCAAGGTCGACGACAGCTCCGCCACCAAGACCATGGAGTGGAGCCGCATCGATCCGAGCGGCCCCTACGGCGACCGCTACCGCAGCTTCAAGACCGAGAACCCCAAGGCCGTGGAACCACCGGTCAACGTGGGCGGCTGGTACTTCACACCGGCCGGGTCCGGCGCGTCGATCGAGTACCGGATCTGCACGGATGCCGGCGGCTCGATCCCCTACGCCATCCAGAACGCCGCCACGAAGAAGACCCTGCCGGACACCGTCGGCGACGTCGTGCGCGAAGCCAAGAAGCGCCTCGAGAAGACCAACTAGGCCCCGATGTCCGACCCCACCCTCGCCGAGCTCACGGCGGCCGTCGCCGAGTTCGCAGAAGAGCGCGACTGGGGGCGCTTCCACAACCCCAGGAACCTCGCGATGGCCCTGTCGGTCGAGGCCAACGAGCTCCTCGAGCTGTACCTGTGGTGTGCCGACGACGGCCCCCAGCCCCTGAACCCCGCGCGTCAGCCCAAGGTCGCTGACGAGGCGGCCGACGTGCTGATGTGCCTGCTGAACTTCTGCGACCGGGCGGAGATCGACCTCGCAGCAGCCCTGGAGAGCAAGCTGGCGCGCGCTCGCGACAAGTACCCCGTCGAACGGGTGAAGGGCCGCGCGCTCAAGTACCACGAGTACCCCGACGGTCCGCCACCGGACGATCCCGGAAGTTGATACGCTGAGGGCGCCCCCTGCCCCGGAGTCCCGATGCGTCTCGTCGCTTCCGCCCTGCTCGCCGCTGGAATGGTCACGTCGGGGGGGAACGGCGCTCAGGGCTGCTCAGACAGCCTCTCCGAGGGCTGGGAGAGCCTGCTGCCCGACGAGTCCGGGGGCGTGGGCATCGAGGTGCACGCCGCACACGCCTGGGGCAGACGCGGCCTCGAGGTCGGTGCAGTCTGGGTCGACAAGCCGGCATGGCAGGTGCTCGAGACGGGCGACCTGATCGTGGCCGTCGACGGGTCCGAGATGTCGTGGTGGTCGCAGCGCGCGATGGTCGACGCCGTCCGAGGCCCGGTGGGCGATCCAGTGGTGCTCACGATCCTGCGCGACGGCACCGAACACACGCTCCTGCTCGAGAGAGACGCCGTGCCCTACGGCGCTCCAGCACGGTCGACCCCCTTCGAGGCCCACCACAGCGGGCCCGACGCCTCCGATCCCCTCCAGGGATGCGGGGTGCACGCGCCGTTCGAGCTGATCTTCGACGTCGGTCCGACGAACGGCGCCGAGAACTTCCGCGTGCACGGCGAAGCGTCCGTGCCGGCCGTGGACTGCGCGATCGATCGGTTCTCCGGCCACACGGAGTCCGAGCCCGGAACCTTCTCGGTCCAGGCCCGTCCCGAAGGGGGCTGTAGCGCCGCCGACCACGTCTGGGTGCCGGCAGAGTGAGCCCGGAGCGCCTCGCGGTGCAGGCTGGGCGCTAGAGGCGTGCGGAGCGACGCGAGCGCTTGTCGACCCGACGCATCACGAGCTCGGTGCCGTCCACGTCGAACAGCGTGAGCGTGTCGCCCTCTACACGGTAGGCATAGACGCGCTTCCACTGGTCGGTGGCGAGAGAGAGCAGCTGGGCACCACGGGTCCAGGTGCCATCGGTCACGCGGTCGCCTACGGACCAGTCGAAGCGGCCGTCCGCATCGACCGACAGGCCGAGCGTGCCACCTGTCCACTCGCCGACGACCGTGGTGTCGGCCACGGGCGTCTGCGCGACTTCGTGGTCTCCGGCCCGGGCTGTGCCAGTGGTCGCACATGCGAGCAGCCCCAGGATGATGGCAGTCGTGAACCGTGTCCCCATGGTTCCCTCCTCTCTGGCCCCACGGTGACTGCAGCATCGGCGACCCGCCAGTCATTCTTGAGCAATGTCTTGTCGGTCAAGAGAGCGGTGCCCCCGAAATGCGCGGAGGAACGAGCACATTTTCCGGGGGTACCCGAACGCGACAAGACATTCAGTGGAAGGGATTCCGGCGGTTCATCCCTCGCTTGCGAGGGTGGGCCGGCAGAATCGGCTCACAGCGGCGCGAGAACGACGGCTTCAGCGGGAAGGTGGAGAAGCCCGAACACCCACAGCAGCGCGGCGTCGACGGCGGTGGCCGGAATCAGGTGACGCCCAGCGACGTAGGCGACGCCCACCAGCGCGGTGAACACGGCCACGCGCATCGCCAGGGAGCCCATCCACCACAGAACGGAGACGGAACCGGTCTGCGAGGCGTCCGAGATGTCGCGGCCAGGGTGTGTCGTGTCCATGCGTCCCTCCATGAAACGAGACACGCCAACGCAGACGAACCGACACTCCGATCATTCGGCACCGGCTCCTCGCCGAACCGTCGATGCCGCGAAAACCCCCGCTCCTACGAGCTCTCAGCACGATCGTCGTGAAACGTCACGACGCGATCCGCGACCGCTACTCCTCGTCGGCCTGGGGAGACGGGCGCACCCAGTTGCCCCCGGCGGGCGGGATCTGGGGGCGTTCGCGGGCCAGGTCTTCGAGCTTCTGGGCCCGCTTGTCGAGCAGATGGTAGACCACCGGGCGGTCGCGGCCCTTCTTCTCGGCCTTGCGCAGATCGTCCAGGCGGTCGTCGAAGTTGCCGCGCTTCAGAGCCGCCCGGATGATCTGGTAGTGCTGGTCGAGCACGTCCAGCTCGGTCTCCATGCTGGCATGCCAGTAGGCCCCGCGGTTCGACATCAGCTTCTGGGGCGACTCGATCACGTAGTGCTCCCCCAGCTTGCGGATCCGCTTGCGGTACGCCTGGGGATTGCGGCCGCGAAGCTCGACCAGCTCCGCATACAGGTCGGGGTCGTCCTCTTCGATCAGAGCGAGGACCTTGTTGCGCTGGTCCCGATTGCGTCCGCGGCGGCCCATGCCGGACTCTACCTCACTTCCCGTTCATTTGGAGAAGGCGAAGGCGTGCTCCCAGCGGACGGTCTTGCGCGCGTGGTCGGGACGCTCGACGCTGGCTCGACCTCGCATCTTCAGGCCCGCGGACTCGGCGGCCTCGACCGTGGCCTGCGCGGTGTCGATGCCGCCCGTGGGGGTCAGACCATCGCCGATCACCACCACCAGGTGCCCGCCGGCCTCCAGCCGCTCGCTGACGTCGGTGGTCCACTGGTGGGTGTCCGCCACCCAGTTCTTCCGGGCGTCCTTACCGCCGGACCGCCAGGCGCGACGCGGACCGATCTCCTTCTCCCAGGCCGGCTGCTGGATGCCCAGCCACACGTGCCGCAGGTGCTGGAGCGGCAGGTAGTCGTACGTCGAAGGATACGGCGGAGACGTGACGATCAGCTGCACGGGCTCTGTGAGGGCCGTGCGGGACGACAGATGACGGGCATCCCCCTGCTCGATCGTGGCTGGGGGCGTACCCTCGGGCACGGCTTCGCGTAGCGCGACCTGACGCCGAGCGAGCTCGCGCACCTTCTTGTGGAACAGGATCGCCGTGGTACCCGGCGGCCTGCGGTGCTTCTGGCGCCGCGTGCTGGTGTCGGAGGCGCGCCACGAGACCTTGACGAGCAGACTGCTGAACGCCGCCCACAGCTGATCCCGGATGTCGGCATCGGACTCGAGGATCCCGGCGCGCATCGACTCCAGCTCCCAGATGGCGTGCTTGGCGTACCACTGGCGGATGGCCTCGAGGATGGCTTCGGCGGGAAGCTCCCTGGCGTGACGGGCGGCCTCGGTGAGCTTGCGGGCCCGACTGCGGAACCGCGTGAGGTCGGCATCCTCGGGAGATGCCGTGCGACACGTGGCCACGAGCCGCGCGATAGGCGAGATGTCGAAGCCGATGGCCGTTCGCCCCGCGACCCGCGCCTCGACGAGGGTGGTTCCGCCGCCGCAGAACGGATCGAGCACCCGCTCGCCCTCGAACGCCGTGATCAGGTCGCGTGCGGCCATCGGGTGCAGCCCGGCCGGGTAGGTGTGGAAGCCATGGGTCAGCCCCGCTTCGCCGCCCTGCCGCAACAGTGCGCGTTCCAGCACCTCGACGACGGCGTCCTCCCCGTCCCGGAACCGCCCTGCTGCACCCTGATCTGCTGCGCGTCGTTTGCTCATCGGATGCGCGTAACGTCACGACGGACCTCCACGCTCCACACCAGTACGTCGATCCCTCGGCTATTTTTCTTCTGCTCTTCTTTTCTGCTGCGCGGACCTCGCGGGTCCAACAGCTGCACCCCGAAGCGAACCTCTGGATTTCACGCGTTGGATTTCACCGAAGACGAGCTCGCAGACCTCTACGACCGCTACGCCCCCGTCCTCCTCCACCGATGCCGCAGCATCCTGAAGAACGAGGAGGCCGCCCAGGACGCGGTCCAGGAGACCTTCGCGCGCGTCATGCGGAACGCGGACACCTTCCGTGCCCAATCGCGACCCACCACCTGGATGTACCGGATCTCCACCAACTACTGCCTCAACCAGATCCGCAACCGCGGCACCCGACAGGGCAAGCTCACGGCACACCGCGAGGACATCGTGGGGCCCGGCTTCGTCGAGCCCGACGACACCGAGCGTCAGGATCAGGCCCGCGTGCTGGAGCTGTTGGAGTCCGTCGACGAGCAGACCCGCCTCTGTGTGATGCACACGTATTTCGACGAGTGCACCCGCGAGGAGGTCGCGAAGCTCGTGGGCATCTCGGTCCCCACGGTCCGAAAACGCATCCGAACCTTCCTCGACACCGCCCGCCGCACCTTCGAGGTCACGGCCGTCGCGAGCACCCTGCTGGCGATCGCTGTCCACACCGAACTCCCGAGCACCCTCGCTACGCAGCTGTCCTGGAGCCTGTCATGACCGCCCGCCAGCCCATCGACATCCTCACCGAACGCCTCGCCGACCCCGTCGCGGATTCCGGTTCGCACGTCAGCAGGCTGACGCTCGACCGCTACGCCGCGGGGGAGCTGTCTGCCGACGAAGCTGCGGCGGTCGAGGCCCACGTGGCGTCGCACCCCGAGGCCCGCGCGCACCTGGACGCCATCGAAGCTGCCCGCGCCGACGTCCCGGCGTTCGACTTCGCAACCCTGAAGGCACGGGCGGGCACTGCCGAAGCGCCCTCCACCACGCCGGCCATCCCCGAACCCGCGAACGACACCCGGGGGTTCCGCGCGCTGATGGTCGGTGGGCCCGTGCTGCTCATGGCCGCCATCGCGCTGCTCGTCGCCTGGCCCGCCCTGATGGGCTCGATCGACCCCGATGGCGCGATCGACCCCGACTACGTGGCGACCCGGGGGGCGGCGTCGCTCGAAGCCTACCGCCTCGCGCCCGAGGGGCTCATCCGGTACGACAACCGCCCGCTCGGCGAAGGGGACGTGGTGGGATTCAAGGTGGATGCGGACGGACACGACTCCGTGGTGGTCCTCTCGATCGACGGGACCGGCCACGTGGGCGTGCACTGGCCCGAAGCCGGGTCCGCACCCCAGGCCCTGGAAGCCTCCGGCTCGACGGCCCTGCCCGGCACCCTCACCCTCGATGGCGCCCCGGGGCCCGAGGTGTTCGTCGCGGTGTTCGATACAGCGCCCGCCGATGCCCGCTCCGAGGCCGAGCGCGCCTGGCAGTCCGGCGGTGTGGACGGCGTGCTGGACTGGGCGAAGAGCCGCGGCGACGTCGATGCCACCATCGTCCAGCGGAAGTGACCCATGATCCGGGCCCTCCTCCTGCTCTGCACGCTCTTCTCGCTCTTCGGGTCCGACGCCCGGGCCGGTGAGCTGCGCGTCGGGGTGTTCGTGGGCAACGACTACGGACGCAACAGCGAGCAGGAGCTGCTCTTCGCCTCGCGCGACGCCCGGAAGATGCACGACCTGTTCGAGGAGGTGGGGCGTGTGCACGAAGCGATCCTGCTGACCAACGAGCCCCGCCGGAACGTCGTTTCCGCGATCGAAGGCCTGCACAAGCGCATCGTGGACGCCCGGAACGACGGCGACCACACCACCCTGCTCTTCTACTACTCGGGGCACGGCGACGATCAGTCCCTGCACCTGGGCACCACCGACCTGATGCTCGACGACCTGCGGGAGCTGCTGGACGACAGCGGCGCCGACGTGCGGATCGCCATGCTGGACGCCTGCCAGAGTGGTGCCGTCATCCGCAACAAGGGCGGCACCCGCGGCCCGAGCTTCGATTTCGCGGTGGACGTGGTGCAGGCCAAGGGCACCGCCTACCTCACGAGCTCCGCCGCCAGCGAGCTGTCCCAGGAGAGCGCCGAGGTCGGGGGCGGGTTCTTCACCCACTACCTGCACTCCGCGCTGCTGGGCGCGGGCGACGCCAACCGCGACGGCGAGGTCACGCTGCCCGAGGCCTACCAGTACGTGTACGGCGAGACCGTCTTCGGCACTCGCGACACCAAGCGCAGCCAGACTCCCGAGTTCGACTTCGACCTGACCGGTGCCGGAACCATCGCGATGACCACGCTGGAGGCGGCCTCGTCACAGCTCGCGTTCCTGGGCGACCTGTCCGGCGCGTACTCGGTGTGGGACGAGAACCGCAAGCGCTACGTGGCCGAGGTGGACGGCAGCCGGCCCATCCATCTCGCCGTCCGCCCGGGCGAGTACTACATCCATCGGCGCATGCCGGGCTGGGTGGACGAGGCGCGCTACCAGGTGCGCCGCGGCGAGACCCGCACCGTCGTCACCGAGGACTTCGTGAGCGTGCCCTACGAAGAGACCGCCGCTCGCGGGGATCTCGACCGGGTGGTGCGTCGCGCCCGCCTGCCCAACCTGTCACTGAGGATGATGCTCGGCTTCCGGGCGTTCGGCGAGACCATCGGCACGCAATACATCCCACCGCACGGCGTGCTCGGTGTGGAGGCCCGCTTTCAGCGCGGCACCAGCCTGACGTACTGGGCCCTGGACTTCCAGACCGGCGGGGGCCCCGGCACCCTCACCTTCCCCGAGCGCGGCCCCGTCGACGTGATCCTCCAATCCTACTCGGGCTCGGGCACGTTCGGCTTCAGCAGCAAGCCCGGCCTGTTCCAGTTCGGGATGGGGGGTCGTGCCCAGGTGATCGGCTTCAGTCGGTCGTTCGTGGACGGCATCGCCGAGCCCCAGGGCTCCATTTCCCTGGCACCCGGGATCCAGGGGTGGGCCGCCATCCAGCCCGGCCGGGCGATCATCGAGCTCCGGCACAACACGCAGATCATGGCCACGGGCTTCACCGAAGACAATCGCCACCCGCTCTTCATGGAGTTCTTCCTGGTCGGAGGGTACCGCTTCTGACGCTCTTGCTCCCGATCTCCGGCTGGCTGTGGCTCTCGGGCTGCAGCAACCCGATCTCGAACGAGGTCCTGAACGCCGACGAGCAGTTTTTGGCCGCCCTCCCCTCCAACGACCGGGTCGGGTTCACGGCGCCGTTCGCAGGGCTCCAGGTGGACGACGACGACGACGTCGTGCTGCTCCACGGGCTCGAGATCGCCGAGGAGCTGGATGTACTGCTCGGCCTGATGAACGGCGTCGCGGACATCCTCCGCACCTCCACACCCACCACGCGAACCGAGGAGAACCGCGACTGGGACCCTCGCTCGGTGGTGGCCCCCGACGATGCAGAAGCCGACCTGTGGTGGGTGCGCGCCAGCGTCGTGCGAGCGGAAGCGGGCGCCGACCTGCTCTGGAACATCGAGGGTGCGACGGGGCCGGACGGCCCGTGGGTGGAGGTGGGCCACGGTCGCCACGACCCCGACGGCATCGGCCTGCTGACCTGGGACTTCGCCGCGACGGGCGAGATCGTGGGCGCCGACCTCCCCGGGATCCTCGAGGGCGACTACGACGAGACGACCGGCGAGCGGGAGGTCGACCTGACCGTGTTCTCCACAGCCGGCGAGCTGCCCTTCCAGTTCTCGTTGACGGGTCGTAACGGGTTCGCGTGGACCGGGGATTTCTCGATCACAGACGACGGAATGACCTGGCCGGGCGGGGCCGGGATGGTCCTGCTCGACAACGGAGCCGGCCGGTCGTACGGGATCCTCGAGCTCCCCGACGGCTCTCTCGAGTTCGAGAGCTGCTGGTCGAGCGCGGGTCAGACCACGTTCATCACGGGCACGTCGGTCGGAGAGGTCACGGTTCCCGAGGACGGTTCCGAGAGCGCGTGTGTCGTGCCGGACGTGCTCGCGCCGGAGTGATCGAGTTCGTCGCGGTCGGCGAACTCCTCCGCAGAGTCATGGACTGGGCAACTCCAAAGGCAGGTGCTGCAACGACGGTCGATCTTGCCAGATGCGATCGATGAACCGAGGTCAGCGCAACGTTGCCACGGAGTCACGGAGCAACACCGAGGATTTCACGGAGAGGAGAGGAATGGCCGACGACATCCCTTTGGTGGCGACTCGACGACATCGCGAGCACGCAGAGTCTCCGCACCACGCTGGGTAGCAGCGCCTGTTTCGGAGAAGCGCGGCGTTCTGTTCAAACGACGCGGGACGAACGCGAGCGCTACCAGGCGACGGGGTTGGTGGTGGCGCCCCACCAGGAGACGGTGGGCTCGTTGTGGAGCACCATCGTGTCGACGAATCCGCCGCTCATCTGTCCGGGCACGATCGACGCGGTCTGGCCGTTGCTCGAGAAGCCGAACAGCTGGTCTTCGGCGTAGCCGAGGCCGAACAGACGCCCGACCGGGATGGTGCCCAGGTAGGTGATCTGCCAGGTCTCGGGGTCGATCCGCACCAGACCGTCGGCGGTCTCTTCCTGCCAGACCGTCCAGTAGAGGTAGCCATCCGGGAGACCGACGAGGTCGCCGCTGGTCTCGTAGGGGGTGTTGAAGACCACGGGCGTGCTGCCGCAGGTGTTCAGGTCGACCCGCTTGATGATGGTGTCTCCGGCCGCCAGCAGCTCGCCGCTGGGAGTGAAGGCCATGCCCATGAACTCGATCTCGGTGTCGCACACCTTCTCGACCTGCGCGGTGACGGGGTCGATGCGCCAGAGGGCATCGAACGTGCCGCCGTAGACCCGACCCTCGTGGTCGATCGCGATGTCGAGCATCTGGTCGATCACCGTGCCGCCTGCCGTGCGGAACTTGGCGATCTCGGTGCGGTTGCCCGTGAGAGGCTCGACCGTGTAGAGCGTGTCTGTGGTGTTGGCGTAGACCGGCTCTTCGGCGGCCGGCACCGGCGGATCTTCGACATCACCGGTGTCGACGATGATCTCGGGCGGCGTGGCCGGAGGCAGCTGCAGGTCGTCCGGGGGCTCCACGAAGCCGTATTCCTGGCATCCGACGAGGGAGAACGCGGAAAGCAGCAGAACAGAACCGGTCGATGCACGCATGGGGACCTCACAAAGATGTGCAACCAGTAGCCGGATTCTGGTTCGGTGCCCACCCCGAAACCCCCGACCGATCACGATTGTCACAATCGTGACGAGTCGCGCTCGGCCCGTCGACAACGTCTCGTCGGTAAAAGAGAGCGGTGCCCCCGAATTGCGCGGAGGATCGAGCACATTCTCCGGGGCTCCCCGAACGCGACAAGACGTTCCGTGGAAGGGATTCGGTCGGTTCATCACGCGCTTGCGAGGGTGGGCCGGCAGAACCCCGGGCGGCCGCACAGGACCGCGATGCGGGCTCCCGGGACCGTCCGGACGGGCTCGGGTGTCTGAGTCTGAGGAGGTAGACTTCCCCAATGGTCGTCCTGTTCAAACTCGCCCTCGCAGTCGCGCTCGCGGGCAATCCGGGCAACAAGTCCGACGACATCGCCGAGGGCAACCGACTCTCGGCCGAGATCACCCGACTGGCCCAGCGAACCGTCTGGACGGGGGTCGAGCGCACGTACCTGAAGCTCGAGAAGGTGAAGAAGTACGACATCGAGCCCGCCACCCACCTGATCGCGGCCCAGGCAGCCCAGGAACGGGGCGACATCCGGACCGCGAGCATCCGGACCGAGCGGGCGATGGCGGCGGCCAGCGACGACCCCCAGGCGCTGCAGAAGGCGTCTGAGTGGTGGGCCGACTTCCTGATCAACTACGCCCCGGCCGAGATCGAGCTCTCGGTCGCCTTTCGGTCCGACCCCATCCTCACCTCGCGCGACCCCGTGTTCTCACCCAAGGTCCGCACCATCCTCGAGTACGCCACCGAGCGTCTGGCCGAAGACCGCGTCTTCGAGGGCTATCTGCCTGTCGGGCGGTACCGGATCGGCGCCGAGGAGTTCGACGTGGTGGGCGAGCGCGTCGAGGTGTTCGTGCGGCCGCTCAAAGGCGACGAGGCCGTCGATCTTCCGGAGCCGGCGGCCGAGATCGGCGAGCGCACCGTGGTTCTCGCAGCGCGCGCCCCCGGCTGGCGTGTCGCGGAGTGGGAGCTGCTGTCCGGGCGGGTTCGCGACGCACTCTACGAGGTCGACGGCGTCCAGTCCGTCGACGTGCACATCCCCTCCGACCCCTGGCTGGTGGTGTTTCCCCGCACCGAGGACATGTCGTCCAACGGTCTCACCGTGGTCGAGGTCGCCCGCCGTCTCCAGGACTCCCTCGAGTCGGCCGACGTGGTGTACGACGCCAGCAGCCTCGCCGTGAGCCCGGGCCCCTCGCCCTTCGAGGTCGCGAGCGTGGTCATCCGGGAGCCCGAGCCCGAGCCGGCCCCCGAGCCCGAGCCCGAGCCCGAGCCCGAGTCGGATACGCCGGATGTTCCCGGATCCCCCACAGACGAAGCCAGCCCGTGGGACGCCCCGGACGACGCCCCTGACGGGCCGAACGCAACCCCACCGCCCGAGGCGCCCGAGGAGACGGCGGAAGACGACGCTTCACCCGCTGAAGAGCCCGAGGAGTCGGACTCCGAAGGACCCGAGGCTGAACCCGAACCCGAACCTGAACCGGAGCCGGAGCCGGAGCCGCTGTTGCTGGAAGACGTCGCAGACATCCGCGTCGGTGTGCCCGATCTACCCGTCCCCCCCGACATGTCGCGCCCTGCACGGTACCGCCTGGACGTCCGCACCACCTCGACCACCCAGCTGCTGCTCGATGCCGCCAATGCGGTGGAGGGTGCCGGTCGACTCGGCCTCAGGCCGGAGGCGGAGGAAGCGCCTTGAGCTCCTTGCGCAGCTCCATCACGCGCGCCGCGTGCGTCTGAGCGCCGGCATCTCCGAGGTTCGCCTCGGCGTCCATGTGCCACTTCTCGAACGCGAGCTCGACCAGGCGCATACAGCGCTTTCGATACAGCCACCAGCCCCCGAAGTTCCCCGTCAGGATGAGCCGGAGACCCTTGAGCGTGCGGCGCCGTGCGGGCACGAGACCCGACAGCTCACCGGGATGGACGACGGTCTCGGCTTCGGTGCCGAGGTAGCGCTCGATCAGCACGCGCTCGTGCCACAGCGCCACGAAGCTCACGCTCACCATCAGCACGACGAACGGCATCTGGATCACCACCACCGCCATCGGCAGACCGAAGACGATGTTGGAGATCATGTCTTCGGTGAGGAACAGCTGGGTGAACGTGTTCCACGAGAAGTGGACGAACATCGCGAGCCCCAGCCCGAGCGGCGGGAAGATCCAGCGCACGAAGCCCGATCGCCAGACCCGGAACAGCCCGATGGAGGCGCCCACGATGGCCGTGAAGCAGGCGTGGGTGCCCGCACTCGTGATGACGCCCCGGATGCACACCAGCTGGATGGCGAAGCCCAGGCTGCCGGTCTGCACGTAGTACATGAAGTTCTCGAACACGGCGAAGCCGAGGCCCACGAGCGCGCCGTACACCACGCCGTCCAGCACGTTGTCGAGGTGGTGTCGGAACATCAGGTAGAGCGCGATGAGCGCGCTCCCCTTCGCGATCTCCTCGATGAACGGTGCCGAGAAGCTGGCCGTGAGCTGACGGGCCACCATGGCGTCGCCCACGGCGGCGTTCGCGAACAGCCCGAAGGTGTCGTTGAAGATGGCCGAGATCATCGTCGCCACGATGGCGCCCCAGAAGAACGCCGAAGCGAGCAGCAGCGGGGGCTCGCGCTCGTTGCGGTCGATCCACAGGATGGCCAGCAGGTAGGGCGTGGCCAGCGACACGGCCGCAATCGCGCTGAAGATGGCGAGCACGGGGTCGATCGCCAGGGCCCCGAGCGAGGTGAGCCCCGCGCAGAACCCGGTCCACAGGACGGTGAAGAGAACCAGCAGTCCGCACGAGATCCCGACGGCGCGTCGACCGGCCTGGCTGGGTTGCGGTTGCATGTCGAGAAGCTGGGTACGGGAGTGCTCGGCCATCGTCGAAGCCTACGGCATCGAACATTCGCACGCCATGCTGTAGAACATCGTCATGCACAGCTCCCCTCATGCGGGTGTCGACCATGAGTGTTGACCCCCCCGCCGACAACGCTGCCGGAGGTCGCGATGGAGCCGCGCTGAGCGTGGGCATCGGCACCGTGCTCGAGGACCGGTTCCGAATCTCCCGACCCCTCGCCGATCCCGTGCACGGTGGCGTGCTGGATCGGACATCTGGAATCACGATCGCGCGGCGGTTCGCGGCGCGCGACAAGAACACCCGCAAGCAGGTGTCGGTCCTCCTGCTCACCCCGCCCATCACAGCCGCGCACGGCGACGCCTTCGAAGCCTCGGGAGCGCTCGCGATGCAGCTGTCCCACGCCAACTGCGTGCGCGTGCTCGGCCAGGGTCGCATCGCACGTCAGGCCTACCGGGTCTCCGAATGGGAGAAACACACCACGCTCGTCGATGCGCTCTCGGAAGGCGTGCTGCTGTCGAGTGCCGTGAGCTTCATGGCGGACGTGGGCCGTGGGTTGACGGACGCCCACCAGCTCGGGCTCATCCACCGGGGGTTGTCTCCGCGGGCCATCCGTCTCGTCCGGCGCAGCGAACCTCCCGACCGCGCCCGGGTCGACGACTGGGGGCTGGTCGACCTGCTCGACGGCACCGACCCGTCGGCATCGACCGGCTTGATGCTGGTGGGCGGCACCCACTGGATGTCTCCCGAGTACATCCAGGGCCACGACTGCGGGCCCCCGGCCGACCTGTACTCCCTGGGCTGCATCCTCTTCCGTTGCATCACCGGCCACGCGCCGTTCACCGGCCCGTCGATGAAGGTGATGGCACAGCACGTCAACACGGCCCCCGCGGCGCCGAGCTCCCAGGCATCGGGAATCCCCCACTGGCTGGACGAGCTGGTCCTCGGTCTGCTCGAGAAGGATCCCGCCAACCGCCCTCAGACCGCCGAGGAGGTCGTGAGTCGGCTGGAGGAAGGCTCCGCCCTCATCGTCGATGGCGCTGCTCACCCAGAGCGGGTCACGGCCAACGCCGCACCTCAGCGCCTGCCGACCGTCGCCGTGCGAGGAGCGGGCGCCACCCGTACCCCCGAGGTGATCGACCGCCCCACCCGCGACCGTCCGCCCGTCCAGCGCCCACTGCTGATCATCGGTCTGCTGTTCCTGGTGGGCATCGCGTCGTTCCTCGTCACCTTCGTCATGTTCGCCTGGTGGTGATTCCGTGATCTGGCTGCTCACGCTCGCGTGCTCGACAACGACCTCGTCCAGCACGGACCCATCACAGGATGCCCCCGCGAATCCACCGCTCCACACGGAGGTGTTGGACCTTCGGCGTGCCATGAGCCGGGCCTCCACGGACGCTGACGCCGCCTGCTCCGCGGTCGACACCGCCCAGATGCTGGCCCCCCAGGTCGACGCCGCGGTTCGGGCCGGGTCCTTCGACTGGAACGCGCGGGGACCGGGGGCGCCAGGGCTGGTCGAGGAAGCCGGTCACATCCGCGTGGACTGGCCCGAGCTCGCACTGGCCGTGGGTCCGGGTGCCGCCAACATCGCGCTGATCACCGTGGGCGGAGCCGCCCCGAGAGGAACCTGCTCGGACCCCGAACAGCTGGTTCAGTGGACGGCCCGCGGCGAGACCCTGGCTGCTGCGCCATCCTGTATGCAGGACGCCCTCCGGGACGCGTATGCGACCGCCGTCGAGCGCCACCTCGACCTCTGCTTGTGCGACGCCCCTTCGGATGCCGAGGCCGCCGCCGTTGCCCGACTCGCTCCGCTGCTGGACGCAATGGGGCTCGAGGAGACCGCCGACCAGGTGCGCGACTGGCCCGACACCTGGAAGGCCTGCCCTACGGAACCGTAGGCGTTCCGTCGCGGACCGCGGTGCCCAGGAACCCGGAGACCGCGTCGCGCACATCGGCGTCCTCGAAGAACACGCGGTGTGGGTCTGCACCCGCCGCGGGCTCGCGGACCAGGGTGACCGCCGTGGCGCCGTTCACGTTGTCGGACACCGGCAGACCGACCTCGTCGAGGTCCTCCAACGCCAGCGCCCCCGGCCCCACGTTCTGCTGCAGGTACATCGCCCGCGCGAGGGTCTGCTGAGCCCCCGCGGAGATGGTGGGGTCCGACGGGACCGCGATCTGCAACACATCCGCGTTGTCCGACGACTGATCGAAGTGCACGAACCGCGCCTGGTTGACGGGGTCGGTGCGGTCGACCACCCCCTGACCCAGCTGGAGCACGGGCTGGAACCGGTCGATCGCGGCGTCTCCCCAGGCGCTGGCCGGGTAGCTGGCCATCGAGATGGGGGCCTCGGTGCCCGCGACGATCTCGGTCCACCAGGCTCCGCTGTTGGCCAGCACGCCTCCGAGCACTGCGGGGTCGCGGGCGAGCAGTGTGGGCCCGGCAGCCGCACCGATCCCGTGCCCCACGAAGTAGATGTGGTCGGTGTCGAACACCACGGGCTCTCCGGTGGGGGAGCTGGCGTCCGACCAGTCGACGTTCTGCAGGAACCGCACCACCGACATCCAGTCGACGGTGGACTGGGCGAGGTTGTCGCGCGCCGCCACGGGGTTCAGCGGGTTGTTGTAGAGCAGGATGGGGTCGTCTGCGGCCGGATCGAGGGACAGCCAGTCGGCATCGACCTCGCCCTTTCGGGGGCCCGTGAGCCAGGTGTCGATCGAGATCACCGCGAAGCCCACCGTGCTCCCGTCGTCCAGCCCGACTCCTGCGAGCTGCGCCGCGACACCCTCGCTGACGAACGCACGGTAGTTCCCCAGGTGGTCGTGGGCGTACAGGACGACGGGCCACCCCTCGGCGGGCATGGGCGTGTTCTTCGGGATGCTGACCGCGAACGTGACGTCTTCGGTGGCTCCGATCTGAGGGCCACCCGTGCTCCAGTCTGCGGCGCCCCCGTCGGACGGGAGCTTGAACGGTGCAGAGCCGCTCTGGATGTGCGGGACGGCGAGGGCGCCCTGGACCTCGTGGAAGGCGGGGTCGGCATCCTCGCACCCGCGGCTGGGATCGAGGGGGTCGGCGTGGGGTCCGGGCACGCCATCGCACAGGATGAGGTCGGCGGGCGCTGGAATGGCGGCCCCCTGGACGTTGGTCCACGTCCGCTCGGCCGCATCGGAGGTGTCGGCGACCGTGAACACGGCAGCGGCCGCCAGATCGGCACCGTCGAGGCCTTCGCTGGCGATCCAGTCGCGCAGCGGAGCGTAGGCCTCCCAGGCCGTCTGGAGCGAGCCATCCGCGGGAGGACCGCCCAACATGGCCGCGAAGTCGGGGTCCTGCACGGGGACCTCGTTCGCATCCCCCAGCAGGTCGGTGGTGATCACGGCAGCGTAGGTGTTGCCCGGCCGCATGGGACGGCCCGCCGAAGGGTAGAGCTGGATCCAGTAGTCACAGAGGTACGGAAGCCCCGTCGTGACCTTCCAGCCCGTGGGATGGCGCACCCCGTAGCTCGGGGAATCCGGCGTGATGTCGACGATCGACACCGAAGCGCCTTCTTCGCTCGGCAGCCCCACGATGACCGTGTCGAAGTTCGCGAGCCCGCTGAACCGGAAGTACACCGGCTGCATCGGCCCGAACCCCGAGAAGTCGTCGGAGAGCTGATCGAGCACCGGGGACACCTGATCGCCATACCCCGCGAAGTCCGGACCCGCGGGGAAGCCGGACAGGTCCAGGCTGCCCGACGTGGTGCGGATGTCGTTCGGGAACGGCAGCGTGAAGAAGTCCGGACCCGAAGCCGCGCCCCGGGGGACCTCGAAGCGGATGCGGAACGGGGGCTGCTCCTCGTCGGGGCACTCCAGCGGCGCGACCGGCGCGTACGGAAGCCCGACACAGGTCTCCTCGAAGCACGACAGGGTGGACTGGCAGTCGTCGGTGCTCGTGCAGGCGTCGCCCCGCTCGCCGGTGCCGGGCCCACCGGCCCCCACACACGTGTTGTTCGCGTCGCAGACGAGGCCCGCCTGACACTCGTTCGACAGCACGCAGGACTCCCCGAACGGAGTGGTGCCGGGGTCGCCGGGTTCGCGACAGGTGAGGTCGGACGCGCACACCAGGTTGTTCCCGCAGTCTTCGCCCGTCGTGCAGGGGTCGCCGGGGACCACCACCCCGATCAGCCCAGTGTCGTCGGTGTCTTCGACGACGATGCCGTCCTTCTTGCATCCCTGCAGCGCGATTCCGACCAGCAACCACGTCGTCATGCGTCCCTCCGTCCCCTGACTACGCGATGGTACGCGATGCGGGGCGCTCTCGCCGCCTGACGAGGCCCAGCGCGACCAGGACGCCCGACAGCCCGAGTCCGGCGGGCCCGATGTGGGGTGCGGTGGCGCAGGTGCTGCGGACTTCGGGCTGCGTGGTGTAGGCGCCGACCGTCATGCGTCCGAGGGTGAACTCGAACAGCTCGAGCTCACCGGTGTTCCGACCGGCCACCGCGACGTACAGGGTCTGACCGGCGGGAATGGGCGGCTCGGACGTCGCGTCGAGCACGATGCGCTGGCTCCCCTCCCCGTCCAGGACCGCGTCGTAGGTCTGGGCGACCGCGAACCCGAGGCCGAACTGCGCGAGCTCGGTGGGCTCCATGACCACGGGCGCGTCCGACCGGAGGTACAGCGACCAGCCGAGCCCCTCGGCACCGCGGAAGTCGGACACGTCGAGCACCAGCCGGTCTGCGTCGGCCGGGACCTCGATCTCGAGCTGAGCCCCGCCGACCAGGCGATACAGCTCGCCTTCGAGCCCGGCGGACAACACGTAGGCATCGACGTGTTTGCCGGGCTCGAGGGGGATGATGCGCTCGCAGCCCGGCATTCCCGACGCCTCGACCGCCCGACGCACGCGATCGGCATCCGACGCCGAGAGCACCCCCTCCTCCTCGAGGTCTGCGGCACTGTCGAGCAGCGACTGACCGGCCACGGCCCAGTCCACGTTCGGCCCCCAGCTCGAGACCGCGCCGATCACGACGTCGGATGTGGCTTCGGGCCCGATGTCCTGGATCAGGTTCCAGCCCAGAGACGCGAGCACCTCTCCGTCGCGATGTACCTCTCCGGCGAGCCCGTCCGGACAGGTCCGATCGTCTTCGAGGGCGCGGATCGGCCCGCCAGAAAAGGCGCTTCCGGTGTACTCGCCCAGATCGGGGTCGACGGTGAGCAGCATGCTGAAGATGTCGGCCGCGCCCTCGTTGAGGCTGCCCCCCGCCCAGTTCAGCCCCAGCTCGTCGGCCGAGAGCGAAGGCACGTTGGCGATGCGCGACACGATCCAGTGACCGTACTCGTGGTAGATGACATCCGCGTCGTAGGCGAACTGGACCGGCGCCGCATCTTCGCTCCCCTCGACGAACCCGAACGAGAGATCGGGCGCGCCGTCGCCATCGAAGTCCCCGAAGAAGGCGTTGGCGAGCGGGAAGTTGGCGATGGTCGTGAGCGGGGCTGACGGCCTCAGGCCATACCGGTCGTCGAACCAGGCCCCGACCTCGGTGACATGGTGGTAGAGGTGGACTTCCGCGAAGGGGTCGACGGGATCGGCCTCGGAAGGGAGGTTCGGCCGGAACAGATAGCCGCCCCCCACCTGCCAGGCGGTGCGGCCCAGCCCATCACAGGTGTTCACGGCGAACAGCTGGTCGGAGATCGTCCAGTCGGTGCAGCTCCAGGCGTCGCTGTAGACCCCCTGGAGCACGGACGGGCTGGTGAGCTCCTCGAGGGTCACGACCTCGGGGGGGCCGAACACGGGAGAGATCGGGTAGACCCGGCCCGGCGCCTCCAGCGTGCGGCTGGTGCGATCGGTGGCCAACAGATCGCCCGTCCGGGCATCCACCCAGGTGACCCAGGTGGCGGGCGGCGAAGCCGTGCTGAACGCCACGCGCCACGTGTCCCGGACCTCTCCGTGGTGCAGTCGGTACCGCGATTCTGCGCGGGCCTCCCACAACCGCCCCTCCCCCAGCGACCGTCTCGCGTGCTCGACGCGAACGAGGGCTTCCTCTCTGGACAGCGTTCCGGAGGGCACGTCGTGGAGATGGACAGACGAAGGAGAGATGCCGGTGATCCGCTGCAGGCCCCCCCGGGGATCGAGGGCGACCACCGCATCCGCACCATCGACGATTCGGCCCTCCAGCACGGGCTGGATGCGCACCCGAGCGCCGCCGGGCCAACGCAGGACGTCCGTACGGACCTCCACCTCGCTGCTCGCCCCGTGCGCGCTGGCGCTCCGAAGGGGGTCCTGTCGGGACGTCCAGACCTCGGCCGCGCGGCGTGCGTAGTCCACCGGGTGATCGATCTGGGTTGCGCCCGCGTCGGACGGACCTGCCGCCGATGCGGTGGAGACCCCCGATGCGAGCACCAGACCGAGGGTGGAGGCGAGAAGCGGAGCCGAACACGACGGGAAGCGAATGGGCATGCCCAGATCTATCCGGATACCCGGCGCCCATGTCGACCCCTGTTTCCTGGACGCCGGATTCCTGGCGTGCCCATCCCATCGAGCAGCAGCCCGAATACCCGGACCGCGACGCTGTCGAGGCGGCTCTGGACGAGGTCCGAGCGCTTCCTCCCCTGGTCGCCCCGTCCGAGATCGACGCCCTGAACGACCATCTGGCAGCGGTGGCGCGCGGCGAGGCCTTCCTCCTCCAGGGGGGCGACTGTGCGGAGCGGTTCGTGGACTGCACCCGCGAGCCCATCGAACGAAAGCTGAAGATCCTGCTCCAGATGAGCCTGGTTCTGACCTGGGGCGCGCGCATCCCGGTCGTCCGACTGGGACGCATCGCGGGTCAGTACGCCAAGCCGCGCTCCCGTCCCACCGAGGTCGTCGATGGCGTCGAGATGCCGTCCTACCGCGGCGACCACGTGAACTCCCACGACACCTCGGCGCGCATCCCCGACCCCGATCGACTCCTGACCGCCACCTACCGCTCCGCAGCGACGCTCAACTACGTTCGGGCCCTGCTGGACGGGGGATTTGCAGACCTCCACCACCCGCGGCGCTGGGATCTGGGCTCGGTCAGCAGGTCGGCGCACTCCGCTCGCTACGAAGCCGTCGTCGAGCGGATGGTGGACGCGCTGGACTTCGTGGATGCGACCGGCGTGCAGGGGGGCGAAGCGCTGCGCAACGTCGATCTGTTCACCAGCCACGAGGGTCTGCTGCTCGAGTGGGAAGCCGCACGCACCCAGCGCGTCGCGAGCGCCCATGGAGACCGGTACTACAACGTCGGCGCCCACTTCCTCTGGATCGGCAACCGGACCCGTCAGCTGGACGGCGCTCACATCGAGTACTTCCGTGGGATCCGCAATCCCATCGGTGTGAAGGTGGGCCCGGGGCTGTCTCCCGACGAGCTGTTGAGACTGCTCGACCGGCTCGATCCCGACGACACTCCCGGCCGCATCACGCTCATCTCCCGGTTCGGGGCCACCGCCATCGCAGCGGGGCTTCCTCCCCTGGTCGAGGCGGTCGCCACGTCCGGACGCACGGTGGTCTGGTCGTGCGACCCGATGCACGGCAACACCACCACCACGAGCTCGGGCCTGAAGACGCGCTCGATGGACGCCATCCTCGAAGAACTGCGCCTGGCCCTGGACATCCACGAGGAGCACGGTCGTCGCCTGGGGGGCGTGCACTTCGAGCTCACCGGCGACGACGTCACCGAGTGCACGGGCGGGCCCGATGCGCTGGGCGAAGCCGACCTCTCCCGCGCATACGAGACCTACTGCGATCCACGACTCAACTACGGCCAGTCGCTCGAGCTCGCGTTCATGCTCGCGGAGCGGTTCGGCCGCAAACGTCGCTAGATCGCGTCCGAGATCCCCGCGGACGCCCAGTGCGCGAGGCCGTAGATGGTCTCGCTGGGGTTGACGCCCAGGGCGGTCGGCAGCACCGAACCATCGACCACGAAGGCGTTGTCGAGCCCGCGGAACCGCAGATCGAGGTCGACCGGATGGCGTTCGGGGTCGGCGCCCATCGCCAGCCCACCCATCTGATGGGCTGTGAAGATCGAGTGTTTGTGCGTGCCGTACGGCAGGTCGTCCAGCGCATCGAGGTCGGCCTCGGACGTGACCGGAGACGCGCCGGGATGGGTGGTCTGTACCGAGGTTGCGCCGGCTGCGAGGTGGATGCGCACGGCTTCGCGGTGGGAGACCCTCATCGCGGATTCGAGGCGGGGTTCGATCGGGTAGGCGATGTCGATCCGCCCGTCACTCTTCAGGCCGATGGTGCCGCCCTCGTCCCCCGGGAGCAGCCCGTCCACGTGCAGCGCCAGGATGGCCGAGAGGTTGGGGAGGCGCGCCATCATGCGCTCCAGGTCCTCGCCGTGCATCCAGCCAGCCGAAGCTGCGAGCATGGGCTGCATCGGCCCCACCTCCAGGAAGAAGCCCACCTCGTCGTCGCCGCGCTCCAGGAAGTGATGCGACGAGACGCTCTGGGGAGCCCCGTAGAACGGGCGGATCGGAGACTCGTACTCGCCGAGCACCGCGATGACGGGGTGGATGAAGGTGCGCTTGCCGACGCGCCCGCCTCCATCGAGCCCGGACCGGAGGAACAGCGCGGGCCCGTTGATGGCGCCAGCACTGCTCACGAACACCCGCGGGCGGATCGTCACCCGGGTGGCGGTGGGGTGGTCGGCACCGCGCTGCATCACCACGCCGTGTACGGCGACCACCTTGCCGGCCTCGACTTCGAGCCGCTCTGCCCGAACATCCGCGTAGACCGTGGCCCCGTTGTCGATGGCGTCGCTCAAGGTGGTGAGCAGCATCGACTGCTTGGCGTCCACGGGGCACCCGAGCCCGCACAGCCCCGTGTTCTGGCAGTTCTTCACGTTGCGACGCAGGATGAGGTGCTCGTAGCCCAGGGCTTCGCAGCCTCGCTGCAGCGCTTCGTTGTTGGCGTTGGGGGCCATCTGCCAGCGATGGATGTTCAGGCGTTCCTCGACGGCCGCGAAGTGTGGGGCGAGCTGCTCCGAGGTGAGCGTGGTGCCGTGGACCTCGCGCCAGTGCTTCAGGATGCGGTCGGGCGTTCGAAAGCAGGTGGTCCAGTTGACCACCGTGGTGCCGCCGACAGCCCGGCCCTGGAGGATGGTGATGCCCAGATCGTTGGTCGAGCGCGCACCGCGCTCCTGGTACAGGTGGGGGTAGCTCCATCGCTCGTCGGGTCGGGCGAAGTCTCTGCGCGTGTAGTGCCCGCCCTCTTCGAGCACGACCACCTCGTGTCCGGCTGCGGTGAGCTGTGCGGCCAGCACTCCCCCACCCGCGCCACTGCCGACGATGCACACGTCGACCGAGCGCTCGAGGCCCCCCGACGCGGTGATCGCAGCGCCATCCACGATTCCGGACCCGGGCAGGCTCACGGCACCTCCTCCGACTCCAAGGGTTGGTCCTCGGGTTCGTCCTCGGGCTCCGCCTCGGTTGGCTCCTCCGGCTCTTCTGGCTTCTGCGGGGGCGGCTCGTAGCCGGTGAAGTCCATCGGTCGATACCCCGAGTGTGCAAAGGTGGCGGGGTTGCCCCAGTACGTGGTGGTGACCAGCCCGAGCAGCCCTTTGTACAGGGTCCGGCGCAGCGCGATCCGGCTCGTGGCCATCCCCGAGAGCGTGGCGTCCCGCGCCGCCAGCGAACGGGTCGTGAAGGGACGCGGCTGCAGGTCGAGCAGGAGTCCGGGCAGGCCGTTCTCGAGCAGGGTGAGCCCCTGGATGATCTCGCTGGCCACTGCAGGGTGGTTGGAGGCCAGGAACGCGTCGACGTCCTCGGGCACTTCGAGGTCCCAGGCCGAAGGGAGGCCGTCTGTACCGGGACAGATCGCATCTGCGACTGCGGCGAGCACGCTGAAGCTGGCGGCGTCGAGGGCCTTCAGAGGCCGGCGGGGCGAGCGGTGCTCGGACCCCTGGAGTGCGAGAGCGACTCCTGCTCCGCCGAACGCAACCACAATGGCGCCGGACCCGAGCAGGAAGGTGCGCCGCTCAATCACCTTCCCCCTCTTCGACGCCACACGCCTTGGCGAGGGTGGCGGCCGAGAGGCAGAGGTTCAGGGGCTCTTCGACCGAGCGACCGCTGACCTTGGCGAAGTCGACCCACTCGCGGGAGTACGTCTTGGTGCGGTTGCGGAGCTCGTCGATGCGATCGAGGACCTCCTGCGAGGAGCCCGAGTCGGCACGTTCCTTCTCGGCGAGTTCCCACACCGAGCTGGCCGCGACCGCGCGCAGGCGCATCAGACCGTAGACGCGCGAGACGTACACATCGCCCTTCCAGGTGTCGCGACGCTCGAGGGCCACGTTGGTCCACTGGATGACTTCCTCGGAGTCCGCCTTGTCGTTGTTGTACAGGTAGAATGCGTACAAGTAGGCGATGTCCGGATCGGAGCGATCGACTTCGTCGAGGTGGCGCGAGACCAGCTTGGCCCAGGTCTTGGTGTTGTAGGCGTAGGCGTTGACCAGGAGCACGCGGCTGATCTTGTCCTTGGTGGTCTGCAGCTCGGCCGAGGCGTAGCTGTCTTCCAGACAGGACTTCTGATCGTCTTCGAGCGCGCCCTTGGTGGCGTAGGGCTCGAGGGTGCGGAGCTGATCGGGATCGGTGGCGTAGTCGACGCATTCGGCCGACGCGGGCACGGCCCAGGCGAGCATCGCGCCCACCGAAGCGACCCTCATAGGACGGAACGCCACCTCGAACGCGCGCTTCCAGGCTCGACAACTGACGGGGACGTTCCCGCCGACCACTCTCTGCATGGATCTGCCTCTCGGACTCCGGCCTACCGTACCCCAGCAGCCCATGCGAGCCAAGCGCATCCGACGCACGGAACGCGCGGGAGCGATGAACGCGCGGCTCACCGGACCAGGACCTTCAGCACGGTCTCGACCGCCCGACCGTACGGAGGGTTGAACAGCTGAACGAACCGCACACGACGCTGGTGCATGACGGCCTTGGCGTGCGACAGCGACACGAATCCCTCGCGTCCGTGGTACGCGCCCATCCCGGAAGGCCCGATTCCTCCGAACGGAAGGTCGTCCTGGGCGACGTGCAGCGCCACCTCGTTGATGCCCACGCCACCCGAGTGCGTCTGCCGGATCACCTTGTCGATCCGACCTGCGTTCGTGTCGAAGTAGTACAGCGCCAGCGGACGGGGCCGGTCGTTGACGTACCGGATGGCGTCGTCCAGAGAGTCGTACGGCACGATCGGCAGGACCGGCCCGAAGATCTCGTCCTGCATGACCGTCATGTCGTCCGACACGTTCTGCAGGATGGTGGGTGCGATCTTCCGCGTGCCGGACAGATCGTCGTTCGCGGCGTTGACCACCGTGGCCTTCGCCCCCTTCTCGACGGCGTCGTCGATCAGCGACTGCACACGCGCGTGGTGGCGGTCGTTGACCAGGGACGTGTAGTCGCGATTGTCGCGCAGGGTGGGCAGGAAGCTGCGGATCTGATCCTGGAGCGCCGAGACGAGCTTGTCCTCCATCTGGCGCGGGACCAGCACGTAGTCGGTGGCCACACAGGTCTGGCCGGCGTTGAGCACCTTTCCGAATGCGATGCGCTCGACGGCCTGGTCGAACGACGCTCCCGGGTGCACGATGGCCGGCGACTTGCCTCCGAGCTCCAGCGTGACGGGCACGAGGTTTTCGGCAGCGGCCTTCATCACCAGGCGCCCGACGTGCGTAGAGCCCGTGTACACGAGGTGATCGAAGCGTAGCGACGAGAAGGCCGCCCCGACGTCCGGCCCTCCGGTGAGGACCCGCACGAGGTCTTCTGGGAAGGCGGCATGGAAGAGCTCGGCCATCAGATCGCTGGTGGCGGGCGTGAGCTCCGAGGGCTTGAGCAGCACGCGGTTGCCCGCGGCGAGGGCGGTCGCGATGGGCACGATCGCCAGCTGCAGCGGGTAGTTCCACGGACTGATCACGCCCACGACACCCTTGGGTTGGTAGCGGACCTCGACCTTTGCCGGAGCGAAGGTCAGCGCGGTGTGGCGCGGCTCGGGCTGCATCCAGTCCTTGAGGTGGTGCAGCAGGTACTTGATGCCGCTGTCGGCAACGAGGACTTCGGCCCCGAGCGTCTCGTGGGGCGACCGGTTCCCGAAGTCGGACGAGATGGCGTCGACGAAGCGTTGCTTGTTGTCCAGCAGCACCCTGCGAAGGGTCTTGAGCCAGTCGCGACGCTGCTGGTACGAGGGATCGCGGTTGCGGTCGAAGGCGGCCCGACACGTCTGGAGGGCGTTCTCCAGATCAGCGGCGACCCCGGCGGGATCCGACTGCTGGGACTGCGCCGCCTTGGAATCCCCTGCGGAATCGTTCGAGCGGGCGGTGCTGGGTTCTGTGACGGACATGGTGCCTCCGAGTGCGGAACCTTAACCGCACGAAGACGACAGAGGATCATCGCCTCGAATCCGCTTCGTCACCGAAGTCGTTCGCTGTGGTCCGACTCAGCGGTAGAAGGGCTTGACCGCGCTGAGCGCCAGACGGCCGTCCGACAGCACCTTCCAGCGCGTGTCGAGGTGCTGTGTGAGGCCGGCGGGCACGGCATCGGCCGGAAACGCGTCCGAGAGCTCGGTCAGGCGCTCGGCCAGCAGGGTGAGCTCGGCATCCGTGAGGATCTGGACCCCGGGCTCGACATCCGTGCTGGACTGCAGGCGGCGGATGTCCACGGCGTCTGCCTGCACGGCGAGGGTGGCGACCTCGGCGCGATCGACGACGTCGGGGTCGACGGGCGGCTCCCCCCCGATCTGGGCGTGCACGAGCATCCGGTTGCCGCCGGTGAGCGGATCGGTGGTGAAGGCGCGGATCTCGGCGCGCTCGTCGGACACCCGCTCGACCACGAGCACGCCCGACCCCACCGCACCGAACGGAATGCCGTACCAGTCCCGGGCATCGGCAGCCTCGGGGGACCACATCTGCGCGTACACCTCGGACACGGCTTCGGCTGCGGTCTGCTCGTCGGGTTCGCCGTCGTCGCAGATGCTCGGCCCGATCAGGTCGTCGTCCAGATCGTCCGCCACACACGCGCTGGAAGCGGTATCGAGGTCGTCCGAGGCCAGCCCCAGGCGACCATCCGCAGTGCCGCTGCTCCGAACCCGTGCGGTGATGCCGGATCCGCCCAGCGTCGCCGTGGCCTGATCGGCGAGGGCCACGGTGAGCTCGGGTGCGAGGGTTCCTGCGGTCATCGCGATGGACAGGGAGCGCAGCCGCGTCGCGCGCACGGTGGGGTCGTCCTGGAAATCGGGATCGGCCAGCCAGGCGTCGATGGCCTCGGCGTACGACACGACCAGGAACTGGCCATCGATCTCGGCGGGGAACGTGTTGCGCTGCAAGAAGTCGTCGTACCAGGCCACGGGCACCGCGAACGACCGCAGACTGCTGCCGATCCCGAGGATCGAGCGCGCGATGGCGAGATCGGTGGCCTGGGCGCCGTAGCGGGACCGCGCAGTCTCGCGCTCCTCGAGCGTGGAGACGGGAAGATCCTGGAGATCGATCAACGCGGTGTCGACCAGATCCGGTGGCGGGAGGGGCGTGGGCGTCGGACGGCGCTCGGCGAGGTGGGTGTCGACCTCGGCCAGGGTCACTTCGGTCACGGACCATCCGCTGTCGTCGCACGACAACCGAACCGGTGTGCCGTCCAGGTCGGCGAGATCGACCGACGCCGAGCGAATCGTGCACGCGGGAACCCCGTGCGCCGCGGCGCGGAGGTTGGCCGGTGCGAGGCGTGGAGACGGGGACTGGGAGACCACGGCCCCCACGACCCGATCGACGGAGAACGGCGCATCGTCGACCACGACGAGGTCCTCGGGGCCGATCAGCCCGTCCAGCTCGGCCTGTTCGAGCTCGGCCTCCGTGAACAGCCGCACCACACCGAGGGCCTCGGCGGGGTGGTACACCTCGAAGTCGGGAAGCGCCGGCCCGGCGATGGGGAACGGGGCGCCCTCCCAGTCCAGCGACCGCTCGACCTGGTCGCCCGTCGGCACGAAGATCGGGACCTGGAACGCCACCTGATCCCGCAGCGACCGCCAGGTGTCCGCCACCTCGTCCATCGTCACGGGCGTCGTCTCGTCGACCGTGAAGCCCAGGAAGTCGCTGTCGCCGTCCTCGGACAGCCAGATCCCGAGCGACCCGGACGCGTAGTCGCGGTCTGGGCCGGTGGTCAGCGCGGCGAAGCCGTCTTCGTCCGTTCCGGCGTAGTCGTCCGGGAACCCGTCGGCGAGGAACGACGCACCATCGGTGTAGATCTTCGTGTTCGCGAACACGGTGGGAAGCGGGGCGGTGACGCTGCGGGGCACGAGGTACCGGGACGCGATCAACACGTCGATGTCGTCGGAGGGCGCTGCGACCCGCTCCAGGTCCACGGCGTCGGCCAGCCGCTGGAGGCACACCAGCTCGCCCGTCCGCTCGGAGGCCTGTCCACACACGGTCTCGGCGGGGTCTCCCGTGTCCGGGGCGTCGGTGTCGGAGTCGTCGTTGGTCTTGCACGCGGCGACGAGGAGCGCTGGGAGCAGGGCGAGAGCGATCAGGGGTGTTCTGGACATACCGGCCAGCGTAGCAGGCCCCAGCGGCGTTCGCGAAGGGTTGGTGCCGGACGACCCGCTGGCTTCACCGACGTCGCCTGCGAGCCCGTCTCCTCTTGCTCCGGGCCCGAACGAACCGACCCGGCTCGACCTCGCGATAGCCCATCGCAGCCACGAAGCCCGAGACGTGCTGCTCGTCGGTCGCCAGCCGCGACCGCAGGCTGTCGGGAATGTCGAACCCGCCCTTCTTCCCGATCTTGCGCAGCGTGGCCGCGCAGGCTTCGAGGACATCGGCGCGGACCGCCAGGGGGCCCTTCACCACGAAGCCGATGGCGTCGTAGAACGCGGGGTCGTGCTCGACCGGAACGGCGGTCCGCGAGGGATCGGGGGCCGACAGCGTCGGGGTGATGCCGTGGAACACGCTGTACAGGCGCGCACGCACACGGACCATGGCCGGCTTGAGGGTTCGGGGCACGTAGAGCGTGTGGAATCCGAGCCGGACCCCGAGCTGGGCCAGGCGCTTGCGATCGGCCTCCTCCAGCGCGCTCACCTCGGAGTGCACGGGGCTGCGAGGGGTGGTGCCGAGCCCTTCTTCGAGCCGGAACAGCAGTCCACGAACGACGCCAGGAGGCACGTTGGCGGTGCGGATCTGGGCGAGCAGGCGGTCGATGGTGCCGACCACGAACCTCTCGACGCGGGCCATCACCCGGTTCTTGTCGGGGCCGGACAGCAACTCGAGGCGATGGAGGCTGACGTTCGGCTCGACGAGCGTGGGCCCGGCCGTGAGGGTCGCCAGCGCACCCCCCCTCCAGATGACCCGGTGAGACGGGTCGATCGACAGATGGGTGTCGGAATCCTCTTCGAGCACGGCCACCCGCGCCGCCACCTCCGCTCTCAGCCCCGTGTCGACGCGCTGACGGGCGTCGCGGGCGATCAACCCGGCCGGTTCGAAGTCGAAACCGCGGAGCGTCCCCACCTGGTGTTCTCCGAGGAACACGGCATCGGGGTCCTCCCCTTCCCCACCCAGCCGCAGCGGACCGTCTCCCAGCCCGATGCCGAACCGCTGGCGGGCCTCGACGAACCGGGCGGTCAACGCCTCGTGCAACGCATCCGACAGCCGGTCTTCGATGGCGCGGGTGCGCTGCTGCCAGTGCAGCGGGTCGTCCGACCAGTCCGAGCGGAACGTCACATAGGTCCAGGTGCGGATCCACGCGATGCGGGACATCAGGGTCTCGATGTCGCCTTCGGTCTTGTCCAGCCGAGCGATGCGCCCGTCGACCCAGTCCTCGGGCAGCACCCCCGCCCCGGAGAGCAGGTGCACCGCGAGCTCGCGAATCAGCCGGACATGGCTGTCGGTCAGGGTCTTCCGGAAGTCCGGAACCTGACACACCCCCCAGAACCGCTCGACGGCATCGGGGCCGTCCAGCAGCCGGGTGAGCTCCTCGTCGCGAGCCAGGGTCTCCAGCACATACTGGTCATCCTCGCCCTTCACCTGCCGCAGGACCCGGTGTGGTGCGCGTCGATCGAGGCTGTCGCGCAGGGCGTCGAGGGACGAGAAGTCCAGCCGGCTGTTGCGCCAGAACAGCCGCTTCACCATCGGAAACCGGTGGCTCTCGACGGCGTCCGACACGTCTTCGGGCATCTCGAGCGGCGCGAGGGTCCCGAACGTACCGGGGGTCTTGTAGCGCCCGGCCCGCCCGGCGATCTGAGCGATCTCGGCCGCCGACAGATCCCGGTTCCCGCGACCGTCGTACTTGCGCAGCGCAGCCAGGGTGACGTGGTTCAGGTCGAGATTGAGCCCCATCCCGATCGCATCGGTGGCGACGAGGTGTTTGACGTCTCCGCCCTGGTAGAGCGCCACCTGGGCGTTGCGCGTGCGCGGCGACAGCGCTCCGAGCACCACGGCGGCGCCCCCGTGCACGGCCTTGAGGCGCTCGGCGAGCTCGTAGACCCGGTCGGCGCTGAACGCGACCACCGCACTGCGCTTCGGGACACGTGCCAGGCGATGCGGCCCGGCCAGCGTGAGCGTGCTGAACCGCTGTGCCCGCTCGATCTCCAGGTTCGGCACGAGCTCGGTGAGGATGGGCGCCATGGAGTCCGACCCCATGAACACGGTCTCGTACAGCCCCCGGGCGCGGAGGATCCGGTCGGTGAACACGTGGCCGCGCTGACGGTCCCCTGCCAGCTGCACCTCGTCGACCGCCACGAACGCGACCTTCCGGTCCAGCGGCATCGCCTCGACCGTGCAGATGAAGTACCGCGCCCCCTCGGGAACGATCTTCTCCTCGCCCGTGACCAGCGCGACCTGACCGACGTCCTTCGCCGCCACCACCTTCTCGTAGACCTCCCGTGCGAGCAGGCGTAGCGGCAGCCCGAACATCCCACTCGGGTGTTGGAGCATCCGCTGGATGGCGCGATGGGTCTTGCCCGTGTTCGTCGGACCCAACAGCGCCAGGATCCGAGCTGGGCGCCGTGCCGTGCGCACGGGGCCTCCTCGGGAATCAGGCGCGGGGCTGCGCGGTGGAGCGGCGGCGGGCGAGCAGGGGCAACAGCAGGGCGAGTGCTGCAGGGAGGCCGTGTGCAGCGGAGGAATCACAGGCGGTCCCCCCGCGGTAGACGAAGGCCTGGGGGTCGGGCCCGACGTCCCCGGTGTCGGCCGTGTCGCCTGCGGGTGCATCGACGCCGTCGCAGTCCTCGTCTCGCGCGTTCCCGGGGATCTCGGTGGCGCCGGGGTTCACCGCAGCCACCGTGTCGTCGCAGTCGTCGTTGGTGGGGCTCTCACCGGGCGCGGAGCAGTCGAGAGTGGAGCCCGACAGCGTGGAGAGTCCACCGAACCCATCCAGATCGAGGTCGACGAAGCAGGTGTCTCCGCCGTCGCAGTCCTGATCGACGCCGTCGGCCGGAACGTCCGTGGCAGACGGGTTGATCGCGTTGTTCTCGTCGTCGCAGTCGCCCCCCTGGGCGATGTAGCCGCCACCGGGGCTCGAGCACGCGGTGACTGCCGTGCTGGGAGCACCGAAGCCGTCCTGGTCGCCGTCGAGGAAGTACTGGATGAAGTTCAGCCCCTCGTCGATCTGGCCGTCGCAGTTGTTGTCGACGTCGTCGCACATCTCGACCGCGAGGGGATTGACGGCCGGCCGGTTGTCGTCGCAGTCGCCTCCGTCGTCGGGGAATCCCGAGCAGTCCAGGTCGCCCGACACCAGGGTGAGGCCCGAGAACCCGTCGCCATCGACGTCGTCGTAGCACAGCTCGTCGCCGCTGCAGTCCTGATCGACACCGTCGTCCGGCTCTTCGACGCCATCGGGGTTCACGTCGGGGTCGTCGTCGTCGCAGTCCAGATCGTTGTCGGCCACGCCGGTGAGCGCTTCGCAGACCTCGATGCCCGTGGACCCCGCATCGCCGTAGCCATCGCCGTCGATGTCCGGGAACGCCGACATCTGGGGGTCGGGGTCGATGTCGCCGTCGCAGTTGTTGTCCTCGCCGTCACACAGCTCGGGCGCTCCGGGGAACGTGTCGGCCGACGTGTCGTCACAGTCGTCGGTGTCGAGGGCCTCGCCGGGCTGGTCGCAGGCGAGCGAGCCCGTGATCACGTCGCCCGCTTCGTTGCCGAAGCCGTCCTCGTCGACGTCCTCGATGCAGGACTCCATCCCGTCGCAGTCCTGATCGACGCCGTCTGCCACGCCCTCTGTTGCCCCCGGGAACACCTGGTCGTCGAGGTCGTCGCAGTCGCCGGGAACGGGGGATTCCTGATCGCCGTCGCAGGCGGGCGAGCCCGAGATCAGCACGGTTCCGAAGCCGTCGTTGTCCAGGTCCTCGAAGCAGTCTTCTGTAGGATCGACGCCATCGCAGTCCTGATCGACGCCGTCGCCCAGGACCTCCGGATTGCCCGGGAACCGATCGGCGTTCCCGTCGTCGCAGTCGACCTCTGGCGCGCTGGCGGGCTCGGCCTCGTCGATGCCGTCGCACCGGCCGTCGTCGTCGAGGTCGGTGCCGTGCACACAAAAGCCGTCGTCGTCGCCATCGACGTAGTCCGGACAGGGCTGGCCGCTGGGCTCCACGTCGTCGATCGCCAGGAAGTCCTGTTCTCCGGTGGTGTTGCTGTGATGCACCACCTGCACCGCAGCTTCGGCACCGCACTGGCTGCTGACGTCCAGAGTGGCGACGTCGAAGAGCCCCGAGTCGTCGGGCGGCAGGGTGTCGGACAGCACCAGCGTGCCCCCGACCAGCAGGCGGACGGAGTTGGTGACGTCTTCGACGCCGTTGCGGTAGCGGAGCTGCACCGTGTCGTCGGTGACCACGAACGTGTCGGACAGCAGCGAGGCCGCCGTGAACTGGGCCCCGGGCCCGCCGAACAGCACCGCAGCCCCGGTTCCGGACGGGAAGTCGAGCGTGGTGGTGTCGGTGGTCGGGCCGAAGTCGTCACCCTCCATCTGCAGCGCGACCGTCCCCACGCCGGTGGAGTCGTCGACCCAGGGGTCGAGCTGCCCGGCTTCGAAGTCGCCGTTCGACGGCCCCGCAGCGAGCGCCGTGCCCGATGCGAGAACCCACAAGATGCCCGTGACCATGCCCATGGACTCCACGTTAGCCGAGGATGGCGCGCGGAGCGATGTAGATGAGTGTGGCGCCCGGCTCCACGCGGGTGGTGGGCGGCGGATTCACCGTGTCGGACCCATCTGCTGTCCGCAGCCCGACGACGACCACGCCGCGCGTGTGGAGCTGCGAGACGACCGTGCGGAACGGCGCGGGGAGCTCCAGGTCCGCGGGAACCGTGCCCGTGTAGAGGTTCTGGCCGTCTGCACTCGCGATCGCTCCCATCAGCGCGGCGGTTCCGTGGTGGTTGACCGCGTGGGACAGCAGCGAGAAGCCAAGGCGCGTGGTCTCGATGACCTCGTCACATCCGGCCGCGAAGGCGTGTTCGACGTTCTCGTGGTCGAGGATCTCGGCGATCAGGTAGAGCGGGAGCTTGCGGTTGTCCATGTCCGCGCGCTTCTTGAGGTAGCGACGGATCGTGAACGCCGTGAGGATCGTGATGGCGTCTGCCTGCTGGGGAAGCTGCCCGCGACTGCCCACGACGATCACCGCACGGGCCTGGGCGATGCCGGCCTTGTCGAGCTCGGATTCCTTGGTGGGGTCGCCCGAGACGAAGCTGAACTCGGGGGGAATGTCGTTCACGTCGTCGTCGGGTGCGAAGATGTAGACCGGCGTCTCGTCCAGATCGATCTCGCGAGACAGGGTGTCGAGAAGGAGCCGGGCCCCCTCGTTGTACCCGCAGATGACGACGTGATCGATGACCGAGCTCATGCGGAACTGCTCCTTTCGGATGGCGAGGACGCTGCTCAACATCGTGTTGCTGACGATTCCCGCGAACAGCGCGAGCAGGATCATCCCGGCGACCATCAACACGGCCGCGATGGAGCGCCCGACCAGGTCGTCGCGGCTCGGCGTGATGTCGCCGTAGCCCACGGTGGTGATGGTGACGAGGGCCCACCACATGCCGTCCCAGACGGTCTGGATCTGGTCGTTCTTCCCGCGGTCGACCATCCACAGCGACACGCCCCCGACCGTCACCGCGGTGCCGAGCACGCTGAACCCGAACAACCACAGCAATGCGTTGTCCCAGAACGCCCGCTCCATCCCTGCGAATGGCGATGAGTAGCGGAAGATCTTCAGCCCGCGCAGGAGCCGGAGCGCCCGCACGGCACGAAAGGCCCGGAACGCGGGGTGCAGCCACTCGAGCACGCAGATGAGGTCGATCAGGTTGAGCGGCTGGACGAGGTACCAGAGCCGACCGGTGACGTGGTAGCGAACCCGCTGCGGGGGGGAGAGCCGGTAGAACGTCAGGGGGCGCGGCAGGAACGTGACGACCCGCAGGGTGAGCTCGACCGCGAACAACGCCACGATCACCTGGTCGATCCGCTCGAGCCGCGTGTTCTCGGGCTGGAGGATGTCCTGGCCCACGAGCCCGATGGAGATCAGGATCAACGCCCAGATCACCGTGTGCAGCACCTGGTAGGAGCGGCTCTCGTCGTCGTGGAACGCCGTGCGAACGGCATCGAATGCGGTGTGGAGCGGAGTCACGTGTTCGGTCCGGGTCGGAGATACCACGTTCGACCGGTTCCAGGCCGGGAGGATCGGGCTATTCGATGCGGATGCTGGACCCCTCCGCCCTGCTCCTCGCATCGGTCGCCATGGCCCTCGCCCAGGTCGTGAAGGCCGTCACGGGCTTCGGATCCCGGCTGGTCGCGATGCCAGCCCTGCTCGCGGTCCTCCCGCCGGCCGAGGCGATCCTGGTGATGGTGGTGACGGACCTGTTCTCGGGTCTGTGGCTGGTCTGGGACACCCGCAGAACCATCCACTGGGGCCTGGTGGCCTTCCTGGTGGTGTGCAGCGTTCCGGGGCAGTGGTTGGGCGCCCAGATGCTCGAGGTGCTCGACACCGCGGTGATCAAGCGCATCCTGGGGGTGGTCGTCTTCGCGATGGGCGTTCGCTTCGCCCTGGTGCCGATCGTGGTGGGTCGCGGCGAGTGGACGTCGATGCCCGCGGGTCGTCGGGACGTGTGGGTCTGGGGCGCTGTCGCATCGCTCGTGAGCGGGTGGATGGCCGGACTGGTCGGGCCGGGAGGTCCGCCCATCGTGGCGTTCTTCCGTCGCTTCTTCGACCCCACGTTCATGCGGGCGCAGCTCATCGCGTTCTTCGCGGCCTGCGCCATCACCCTGGCCACGGTCCTGCTGGCGAACGGCACGTCCAGCACGGCGTTGTGGACGGTTCCCTGGCTGTTGGGCCCGCTGGTGCTGGGCAATCGGCTGGGCGTGTGGCTGTCGGCCCGGGTGAGCCGGGCTCAGTTCGGGCGGGTGACGGGCGTGGTGCTGGCTGCGGCGGGATTGACACTCATCGTCTGACGGGCAGTATGCTCGAGGGCAGCGGGATATGCTCTGTTCATGCTCGCTTCATCCGAACACCCGTCGCCCACTCATGGCCCGACGATTCGACTGCTGACGGAAGCTCGCGACCTCCACATCGAGGAGGCACTGACGAACTGGTCGAACGACCACATTGCTCTCGTGATTGTGGCCGTCTCCGAACTCGACGAGGCGCTTGGTCGAACCGACCAACAGGGCATCCACGTCACGCCGGGGCTGTCTCCACGGGCACCCGCGTCTGGACCCACCGGACAACTCGAGAGGCTGAATCTATTGAATCAGCGGATACAGACCATAGCCCGACGCGTGGCGGGGGAGCTTGGTCCACTGGGTCGCGGGGCGCCTGGAACCGGATTCTCGGACTTCCAGATGGCGTACAAGACGGCACGTGCCCTCACCTTCCTCGCCACCGAGGCCATCGCATCGACGAGACACGCCGACGAGGCTCTGGTACGGGCAGAACATGTGTTGGCGTCCATCGAGTCCGACGCCGATCAATCTGCAACGCTCCCCCCGAGCGTGAGCCCAACGCATGCCGTAATCCCCAGCATCAGCCGACCCAGCTCAGCCAGCCGTGAAATCAGGCCGATCGACGGCGACTACCTCGCGAGCAGCATCGCCGTCGCCGCGAAGCACGGCGCTGTCTCGACTGCCCGTGGCCTCTGCGCCTTGGCAGTGGACGAGCACCCGGACGATGCGCGGTTCCACGGTTGGCGTCGCGCCCTGGAACCGGCAACAGTGAAGCCCTCCGCTATCGTACGGACGCACGCAGAGCGCGCGTCGCAACAATGGGTGTACGACAACGCAGAGAAGTTTCGGGGAGAGTGGGTTGCAGCTCACGATGGCGCGTTGCTCGATCACGATCCGAGCCTCGCAGTCCTGCGCGAACGCACGCCCGTTCCACCGGGGACGTTCGTGACCCGCATTCCGGAGTAGGTCCGTGCTCGAGAATCAGACGGGCGCCGCGCAATACAGTGACCACGCGCCAGGTGACCCGAACGTGCGCATCGTCGTTCCGTGCCGTGCGAACGAGATGACGTTCGATGCCATCCTCGACACCGGAGCGCCATGGAACGTGATCAACCCAGAGCTGGCGGCCATCCTCGAAGGTGAGGAGGTAGAAGAGGATGTCAAGATCCTGATTCGCGGTGTCGCGAGGACCGGGCCCCTGGTCCGGTCCCAGTTCCACCTCCTGGCAGACGAGGGGGATAGTCTCGAAGTCGACGGTACGTTCTTCGTTCCCCGGCAAGCAGAGGACGACCGCCCATGGAGCGCTCCCAACTTCCTGGGTCTGCAAGGCACGCTGAGCCGTATCCGGTTCGCCATCGATCCCGGGAGATCGACCTGGCACTTCGGACAGCTCTCTGCGTGACCCGCCCGGAGGGCACCACCCGAACGCGCCGGTAGATCCGTCCAATCAGGACTCAGGTCGCGCATCCCGCGTCGCCTCGAGCCGCTCGAGGAACAACCGCTCCAGATCGCCAGGCGCCATGTCCGCCGTCTGCTCGTCGGCCACCACCCGGCCGTGCGCCAGCATCACCACCCGGTCCGCCACCGCCTGCACGGTCTCGACCACGTGGGTGGACAGCAACACCAGCTGCCCCCGGTCGGCACAGCGACGCAAGGCTGCTTTCACCCGCGCAGCACTGGGCGGATCGAGGCCGTTGAGCGCTTCGTCCAGCACCAGCACGGGCGGCTGACCCAGGAGTGCTGCAGCCAGCGCGGTCTTCCGGCGCATCCCCTGGCTGTACTCGCGGATGAGGCGGTCGGCATCGGCACCGAGCCCCGTCAGGTCGAGGGCCTCGTCGAGCTCGGACCCGAGGTCTTCGATTCCCCTCACCTGCGCGACGAACTCCAGGAACTCGCGGGCGGTGAGGTACTCGTACAGAGCGGGGTTCTCGGGCACGGCGCCGAAGCGCTTGCGGGCCTCGCGCGGCTGCTCGACCACATCGATACCGTCGATCTGCACGGACCCCTCGGTCGGCCGGAGCAGGCCCGTGATCATCCGCAGACAGGTGCTCTTGCCCGCGCCGTTGTGCCCGATCAGGCCCACGAAGGTGCCGGGCTCGAGGGAGAGATCGACGCGATCGACCGCCACGACGGGCCCGAACGTCTTGCGCACACCGGTCAGCTCGATGCTCATGACACTCCAGTCTGAACGAGGAGGACGACCACGGCCGTGCAGCCCGCAGCGACCGGACCGTACACCGGCAGGCCGCCGGAGCGTCCGCACACCGTGCCCATCACCGCAGCCAACACCACGGACAGCTCCACGACACCCGCGACGAACAGCCCACTCCCCCACCCCTGGCGGAACATGGCGGCGAAGGCTCCCAACCACACCGCAGGTTGCTGCCAGAGGAGGAGCACGACCACCCGGCCACCCCACTTGGACACGCCGCCGTCGGGAAGCCAGGCGCGCAGGAACTCGGGTTCGTCCCGCTCCATCATCACCCCGAGGCTGGCGACGACCCAGCAACCGATGACGGCGATCGAGGCCGCGCGCACGGGGCCGGAGGGGTCGTCGGTCCAGGTGGCCACGAGTGCAGCGAGCCCCACCAGCCACGCACCCATGATGGGGGTTCTCCGGGCCCGCCAGCCGTGTCGCAGGTCGTTCAGCGCGTAGCGGGCCATGTCGGCCGGCAAGAACCGGATCATCCAGTCGAGGTAGACCCGCAGCGCTTCTTCGCGGTCTTCGAGCACGGCGTAGCGCGCATCGACCTCGGCCATCAGCTGGCCCGCCTGGAACCATCGCTTGCGGGCAAGACCCGGGATCGGCACGGCCAGCACGAGCCCGACGAGCAGCGGAGCCACGAGCAGCCCGGCACCGAGGGGGTCTCCGAGCGCCAGCCAGCGCACGCCCGCCCCCGACGCGCTGACCAGCACCCCGATGGCGAGGAGCGTGAAGCCCGGCGCGTACAGGAACGCGGCCTGGGCCCGATGGTTGTTGCCCCGCACCAGATCGAGGAACGGCGCGAACCGCTCGTCTTCGGCGATCTGCACGGCGAACAGGGTCACCACCCCGGACGCCGTGAGTGCGAGCACCCAGGTGAACGCGACCTGGATCACACCGAGCACCCACAGCAGCGGCCAGACCGTGGCGATGGGCGCGGAGAGCACGGCCCAGCCGAGGATGAGCACCAGGCGGTTGCGCGCGAGACGCCACAGCTCGAAGCGCACGACCATGGCGGGGTCGACGGGCCACAGCGCGAGCACCTCTCGATCTCCTCGGCGGATGAGGGCGGTGTAGACGTCGATGGCCAGCCACCCGATGACCACGATGTTCGCTCGCAACAGGAGCGCTTCCATGGCGACGGGCGCGTAGTCGGCGGGACCGTCGACCCAGGTGAGGAACACCCGTTGCATCAGCGGAACCAGCAGCGCGATGACGGCCGCAGCCCCGAGTGCGGAGCGCAGGAACGGCGTCCATCCATCGGCTCTGCGGCGGTTCGCCCGGCGTCGTGCCCAGGCCTGTTGGACGGGATCCGTCGCCATCAACGAGAACCTAAGGTGTGACGAGCTCGCCGCGCGTGGAGTGCGTGAAGCCGCGCGTGACCCGGACGTCGACCCACTTGCCCACGAGATCGAGGGAGCCGGGGAAGTTGACCATGGCGAAGGTGCCGGTGCGGCCACACACGACGCCTTCGTCGTGCCGCGAGGGCCCCTCGACGAGCACGGTCTGGACGGTGCCCTCCAGGGAGCGCATCCACGCCGCAGAGAGCTCGCGCTGACGGGCCTGATAGCGAACGAGCCTGGCCTGAGCGACGTCCGGCGGGACCGGATCGCGGTCGAGCAGCTTGAGGGCCGGAGTGCCGGGCCGCGCCGAGAACTTGAAGCTGAAGGCGCTCACGAACCCCACCTCGTCGAGCAGGGTCATGGTCTGCTCGAAGTCCTCGTCGGTCTCGCCCGGGAAGCCCACGATGATGTCGGTGGTGAGGGTGATGCCGGGCCGGGCTTCGCGGAGCTTGCGCACGATCTCGAGGTAGTGCTCGCGCTTGTAGTACCGCTTCATCCTCCTCAACACCCGATTGCTCCCGCTCTGGACGGGCAGGTGCAGGTTGGGCGCCAGCACCTCGAGGTCGCGGTGGGCCTCGATGACGTCGTCGCCCATGTCGCGCGGATGGCTCGTGGTGTAGCGGATGCGCTTCACGCCCGGAACGGCAGCGACCTTGCGGAGGAGCTGGGCGAACGTGATCTCGCCGGTGCGCTTGAGGCCGTAGCTGTTGACGTTCTGCCCGATGAGGGTGATCTCCTGCACGCCCCGGTCGACGAACGCCCGGACTTCGTCGAGGATCTCGCCGTGGGGGCGGGAGATCTCGACGCCACGCGTGCTCGGCACGATGCAGAAGGTGCACTTGTTGTCGCAGCCCTTCTGGATGGTGACGAAGGCGCTGACGCCGTGATCAGCGGGATCGACCTCGGACACGAACGGGTAGTTGTCGAGGTCGAGGAAGTCGGTGTCGAGCACCGGGGCCTTGCTGGCGATGGCCTGCTCGACGAGGGACCGGACGTGGGGAACGCCATCCGGGCCGAACACCAGATCGAGCTCGCGGTACTGGTCGAGCAGCCGCTGCCCCTCCTGCTGGGCAACGCAGCCCGCCACCCCGATGGTGACGTTGGCGCCGTTGCGCTTCATGGCCCGGTAGTCGCCGAGCGCAGACCGCATCTTGTCGACGGCCTTCTCGCGGATCGAGCACGTGTTGAGCAGGATGACATCGGCCTCTTCGGGGTCCTGGGTCTCGATGAACCCGTCGGACACGAGCTGAGCGCGCATCTTGCCTGTGTCGTACTCGTTCATCTGGCACCCGAAGGTGCGGAAGAACACGCGGCGTGGTGGAGCGGCAGACATGCCGGCTGTGCTAACCGGCTACGCCAGGGGCGGCCGGGTGACGGGAATCCAGAGGATGGCGAAGTCGTCGAGGTCGATGTCCGTGCGCTCCAGGCCGATGCTCCGCTCCACGGTCTCTTCGAGGAGGCGGCGCGAGGCGTTCCGGATTTCGAGGATCTCGGTCTGCAGGCCCACGTCCAGGTCGTAGATCTCGCGGATCAGCTGCTGCAGCTCGGTCTGCTGGCTGGCGAGCTTCTCGGCGGCCCGACGCGTCTGGTTGCGCTTGCTCATGGCCGTGTTGAGCGAACGCCGCCGCCCGGTGAACCAGGAGTACGCGGTCTCGGCGATGTTCATCATCTCGGACGCCTGGCGACTGCCCACCTCGGAGTGCGCCCGCTGGATGGCGCGGTCGAGCTTGTCCCGCTTCTTCTCCAGGCGCTCGACCTCGCGATCGGTCTTGTCCTTGAGCTTCAGGATCTGCTGGTCGGCGTGGTCTTCGGCGGCTTTCAGGGCGCGTTGATCGAACTGTTCGCGGGTCTCACCGGCCTTGCTCTTCAGCTTCAGCGCGTCGTTCTCGAACAGCCGTGTGGTCTCGCCGCGCTCCACTTCGTCGCGCACGCGAGACTCGAGGGACCGCAGCTCGTTGGGCTCGTCGATCCCGGCCGGTAGCGGATGGAAGCGATGGGTGCCCGACGGGGGCTTCCGGAGCAGGTCTGCGTCTTCGACGGTCGGCTCGACGCTGTCTGGCACCACGTCGCCGTCGATCGGGAAGAAGATCCGGTGCTCCTCGCGCCGCTCCTCGAAGTCGCGCTCGTCGAAGGTGACGTACAGCTTCGCCCAGACCCCGGGCCGCCAGACGACAGCCCCGTCTTCCCGGCCCTCCTGCTCGACGGGGTCGGTGATGTCGGACCACCGGGCGCCGAACGCCACCTCGGGGTCCAAAAACCGCTGGGGAGTGTCGTTGGGCGAAGGAGCGGGGTCGGCGAGCAACCCGTCGTCCACAGCGTCATCCGCGTCCGATGCTCCCGGCGGGGGTGGAGGGACGGGCGTCTCGGAGACCTTAGCGTCCAGGACCCCCGCATCTCCGGGCTCGTCGGCGGCCTCCGTCGCGGGAAGCCCCTCGGTCACGAGGTCTTCGCGGAACTGGGTGCGCCAGTCCTGATCGAGCTGCTCGAGCTCCCGACGGGTGAGCGGACCGCGCAGGTAGCTCGTGGCCCAGCGGGACTTCATGAGGAACGGGGCATCCTCCTCGACGTCCTGGACCACGAAGGTGCGCGAGGGCAGCGACTCCAGCCAGGACGACAGGGTCTTCCGGTCGATTTCGCCCGTGGCACCGGACAACCCGTCGAGCACGCGAGACCGATCCTGCTCGGTCTGCAGGCGACCCAGGATCCACGTCCCGGCGTTCGACATCGCCGCGTAGTCCACGTCGACGGGGTTCTGCGTGACCAGCATCGTGCCGACGCCCACGGCCCGTGCCTGCTTCATGAGCGTGAGGACGGGGCGCTTGGTGGGCGGGTTCTTCGGGTGTGGAGGGAGGAAGCCCATCACCTCGTCGAAGTACACGAGCGCACGCAGCGTCGACGAGCCGGGCTGGCGGCGGCTCCAGGCCACGACCTGCTCGAGGAGCATGGCGCTGAAGAACATCCGCTGGGTGTCGTCGAGATGGGCCAGCGTGAAGACGTGGATGGGGGTCCGACCGTCGCGAGGGGTCAGCAGCGAGTCGATGTCGAGCGGAACCCCCTGAGACCAGACCTGGAACGCCGGGGACGCGACCACGCCGTTGAACGCCATCGCGAGCTTCATCCGGTCGTTGCGCGCGAAGAACATCTCGACCGGGAACACGCCGACCTTCTCGAACGGCGGGTCGACCAGCTTCAGGATCAAAGACTCCAGCGTGAGGTCGTTGCCGGCCGACCAGGCGTCCTCGACGATCCGGGCGAGCACCACGTGCTCGGGGTCCTTCACGGGGTCGGCCTGGACATCGACCAGCCCCAGCAGCGCGCTGACCGTGCCGGAGACCAACCCGGTGAGCCCTTCGGCGTCCTCGCGAAGCGCGGGGTCGGGCGCCGCAAGCATTCCCAGCAGGTCGACGGGGATACCGGCCGTGGAGCCGGGACTGAACACGGACACCCGGGCGCCCTCGGTGAACGACCGGATCCGCGCGTCGTCCACGCCGTGCGCGGCGAGGCCCTTCCGCCACCGCTCGGACACGATGGCCGCGTGCTCGGACACGGTGCGCCCCTCGCGATCGGCTTCGCTGGGGTCGACCCAGGGCTCGAAGTCCTCGGCGCGATGCTCCGAGAAGCCCAGAGCCAGGTTGGCCATGTCTCCCTTCGGATCGAGCACCAGGACGGGGACCCCGGACGCCGCGAGCTCTTCGAGCATCGTCACGCACAGACCGGTCTTTCCGCTGCCCGTCATCCCGAAACACACGGCGTGACGGGTCAGTCGGTCGGGATCCAGCGCAACGGGCCCGCCGGACTCGGCCATCTTCCCGCTCTCGTCGATCGAAACCGCGCGGCCGAACCAGGGGTCTTGGGGCATGGTCAGTCCTCTTCCTCTTCTTCCCAGGGGGGGATCACGTCGACGACGACGTCGTCCACGCCTTCGCGCTCCGGACGGCGCACGTCGTCGACTTCTTCGAAGTAGCGTTTCTGCAGGGCCTTCAGGTAGCGCTCCACCTGACCCGGAGTGGCGTCTTCGACCACCGCCACGAACGAGAGGCCGGTCTTCGGGACCAGGCGCCACCCGAGCACGGCATCGTCGAGCTCGGCGGTGTCGATCGCGTCGGTGCCGTCGCCGTCGACGTCGCCCTCGGCGATGTCCTGCATCAGCTCGCCCACGCGCTCCCAGACCTCCGGATCCACTCGATCGAGCTCGGGATCCGCGTACAACGGGTCCTCGAGATCCTCGTCTACGAAGATGAACAAAGCTACCCGCATCGGTCGTCGCTCCTGGCCCGCCGTCCCGGCATCCGATGCCGGGTCCTGGTCCGGGTCGCCGGGATACCACCGACGCCCGACAATTCCAAGCCGGATAGACTCCGTCACATGAAGGGTGCCGTGAACATCGGCCCGTACCGCTTGCGGCGGGCCATCGCTTCCAGCCCCGTCTCGGAGGTCTGGGCGGCCTCTCACGGGCCATCCCAGCGGGCGGTGGCCGTCAAGGTGCTCAAGCCGGACGCTGCAGGGGATCGTCGCGAGCTCAAGGCGTTCCGGACCGAGCTGCGCAACACCGCCGCGTTGTCCAATCCCAACATCGTGCATCCCTTCGAGACCGGCTTCGTCGACGAAGTCGCGGCGCGCGCGTCCCAGGGTCGCATCGCCGAGGGGGCCCCCTTCCTCGTGATGGAGCTGTGCAGCGGCGGCACGCTGGACGAGATCAAGCGGCCCTTCTCGTGGCGCGAGCTCAAGCAGGTCCTGATCGCCCTGCTGGACGCCCTGGCCCACATGCACGCGCGCAACGTCCTCCATCGCGCCCTTCGACCCGAAGCCGTGCTGCTGAACGGCGACGGCGACGAGCGGACCGGCCTGAAGCTCGCGGGATTCGGTCTGGCCCACCACATCGACGGCCTGGTGCTGAAGTCGCAGTGGAGCGGCCTCGGCTCGGCGCTGCACTACATGGCCCCCGAGCAGATCCGGCGGGAGTGGCGGGACCTGGGGCCGTGGACCGACCTGTACAGCCTGGGTCTGATGGCGTGGCGGCTGGCCGCGAACCGCCATCCCTGGAGGGGCGAGAAGAACGACGACCTCGCAGCGGCCCAGCTCCAGGCGTCCGTTCCGCACCTGAGGGCCCGCGGGCCCGTCCCAGACGGCTTCGAACGCTGGATCGAGCGCTTGACGCGCAAAGACCCCAGCCGCCGGTTCCAGCGCGCCGCCGACGCCGCCTGGTCGTTGATCCGCCTCGGAGACGTCCGCGTCGACATCCAGCCCGAGAGCCCCGATGCCCTCGTGGTGGCGCTGGAAGACGAGGAGAAGACCCTCACGCCCCGGAAGTCGGGCCAGTTCAACCTCAAAGAGCTCCACGCACAGCTCGACGAGCCCCCCACCCAGGTCACGTTCAAGACCGAGCCCGAGCTCACCCAGGCCGAGCTCACGGTGTTCCAGGGCACGCTGTCGCCGGACGTCCCGCCCGTTCCCCGATCCTGGGAGGAGAAGGTCGAGTATCGGTGGAATGCCCCGATCGGCACCGGCATCGGCCTGTTCGACCATCGGCCCGTCCCCCTGGTCGACCGCCTCACCGAACGCACCCGGATCTGGACCGCGTTCCGCGAGGTGGTGACCCAGCGATCCGCCCGGATGATGGTCGTCGACGGGCGGGCAGGCATCGGAAAATCGCGACTCGCCCGCTGGCTGTGCGAGCGGGCCCACGAGCTCGGTGCAGCCACCGTCCTCAAGGCCACCCATTCGCGCACCGAAGCGCCGGGAACCAGTGTCCGCCGGATGTTCAGCACGCTGCTGCGCCTCGGGAAGCTCGATCGCGACGGTGTGCGGGAACGGGTGAAGCGGTTCCTGTTCTCCCGCGGCGTGCGTCAGGTCGACGAGATCGAAGCGCTGACCGAGCTCGTGTTCCCTTCCAACACGGGCGATCCCACCACTCGCCGGGTCGCGGGCGTCGAGGAACGGCATGCCGTCGTGCGCCGCTTCTTCCGGCTGCTGACGCTGGAGCGGCCGCTCATCGTCTGGCTGGAGGACGCCCACTGGGGCAACGACGCCCTGGGCCTCACCTACTCGGTGCTCGAGAACCAGCGCTACAGCCCGATGCCCGTGTTCTTCGTGCTGACCGTGCGGGACGAGACCCTGGCCGAGCGCCCGATCGAGCGGTCGCTCATCGAGGAGCTTCGCCGGATGGACGGAGCCAGCACCCTGTCGCTGGGGCCTCTCGACGCCGCCGATCAACACCAGCTCGTGCAGTCGATGCTGGGCCTTCGGGAATCGCTCGCCGCCCGGGTGGTCGACCGCACGGGCGGCAATCCCCTGCTGGCGATGGAGATCGTGGGCGACTGGATCCAGCGCGACGCTCTCGAGCCCACTCCGTCCGGCTACGACCTCGCGCCGGGCGAGGATCTGGTGCTGCCCGACGACCTGCACGCCGTGTGGATGCGTCGCGTCGAGCGGGTGCTGCGCGGGCTGCACGAGGACGCCGCCAGCTACCTCGAGTCCGCTGCCGTCCTGGGCCTCGAGGTCGACGAAGAGGAGTGGCGGGAGGTCACCGACCACCCCGAGGGCTTTCACTTCCCCCGCTACCTCCGCAAGGGTGGAATGGCGTACTACCCGGGTCGTGCCCGGATCCGGGCGAAGCTCGCCGACCGGCTGCTCGACTACCGCCTGGCCGAGGAGACCGACACCGGCTGGGCCTTCGCACACGGGATGATCCGCGAGTCGCTGCTGCGATGGGCCCGCGAACACGACCGCTGGGTGCAGCACCACGAAGCCGCCGCGTCGATGCTGCGGGTTCGCTGGGATGCCGGGAAGCGCGAAGTCGCCGAGCGGCTCGGCCAGCACCTGGTCGCGGCCGGGCACCTCGAAGAGGCCCTGGAACCACTGATGGCCGGGGTCGAAGAGCGGAAGCGATTCCTGGGCGTCCGGCCTGCTCTGGCGCTGCTGGCCGTGTGCGAGCGAACCCTCGAGGACCTGGCCCTGCCGAAGGCCGACGCACGGTGGGGCCGGCTGTGGATCACCCGTGGCAACCTCGCGTTCATGCGGGGCGACTACGAAGAGGCCGAGCGATGGGCCCGTCAGACCGCGTTGTCGGGGACCGAGAACGACTGGGAGGACTGGGGAACCGTTCTCCAGGAAGCGCTGTTCCTCCAGGCCCAGATCGCCCTGCGGCGCTCGGAGATCACCGGGGCCGAGCAGCTGTTCAGTCAGCTGAAGGCATCGGCGGCGAACGGCTCGAATCCGCGATTGTTCGCGATGGCCATGCACGGCCTCGGCTCGGTGGCGCGCAGCCGCGGCCAGCTCGACTCGGCGCTGATGTTCCTGGGAGAAGCCCGGCGAAGCTTCGAGGAGGCCGATGACGACGTGGGTGTGGCCGACTGCTGGAAGGAGATGGCGCACCTGGACCTGAAGTCCGGCGAAGTCGAGGCCGCGAGCCAGCTGCTCAAGCGCGCGATCGACGTCTACGAGCGCAACGGCGACCGGCACAAGATGGCGTTGTGCCTCAACGGTCTGGCCGAGGTGGCCCGACTGCGGGGCGACATCGGCGAAGCGGAGTCCGGGTATCGCCATGCCCTGCAGATCTTCGAGTCCGTGGGATCGGCCCAGGCCGTCGTGGCGCGGCTGAACCTGGCCCTCATCCACCTGCGTCGGGGGATCTGGGAGGGTGCCGACCGGGATGCCCGACGCGCACGCGAGTCCCTCGAGTCCGAGGGTCGCCGGCGGTTGCTGGGGTCGGCGCTCGTGGTCCTGATGGCGGCCGCGGCCGGCCTGAAGCGCTGGGAGGACTACGACGACTTCCTGGCCGAAGCCCTCGACGTGCTCCGCGAGACCGGGTTCTGCGAAGCCGATGCCGCCTGGTCTGCGCACAAGGCCGCCGACCTCGCCCTGCAGAACGACGAAGCGGAACGCGCTCGAGCGGCCTATCAGTTCGCGTGGTTCCAGTACCGCGGCGTCGGAGACGAGGAGAGCATGCAGCGCATCGAAGCCCTGGTCGGCCGTCCGACGTCTACGAGTGGTGTGATGGCGACGGGTGTGATGGCGAATCCCCCTGCAGAGGAGGCGAGCGAATGAACGCGTCCGTTGCCCCGTGGCGCCCACCCGACAGCGCGTTCGGTCTCCAGAAGGCCTGGTACATCGCGCTGTCCAGCGACGAGCTCTCCGATCAGCCCGTCGCGAAGACGATCTGCGGCATCCCCATCGTGCTGTTCCGCGACCCCGACGGGAACGCCGGAGCCCTGCTCGACCGCTGCCCCCACCGCGGAGTGCCGCTTTCTTTCGGGCGTCGCGCCGACCAGGGGCTGCAGTGCGGCTACCACGGGTGGGTCTTCGACCGCGGCGGCGTCTGCCGGGCCATTCCCGGGCTGGTGGGCGAGGCCACGCATCCCGCCCGCTGCGTCACCGCCTTCCCCGTGCGCGAGCAACAGGGTGTGGTCTGGGTGTGGATGGCGCCCACCGACGAGCCCGACACCGAGCCCTTCCACTTCCGGCTGGCCGACGCTCCCGGGTACACCACCGTCCGCCGCACACTCACCGCACCGGCCGACCTGCACGCCGTCGCGGAGAACGCGCTGGACGTCCCGCACACCGCGTTTCTCCACAGCGGATTGTTCCGGTCGGATGCGGATCGGAACAAGATCACCTGCAAGATCGTCCGCGGTACCGACCAGGTCGAGGCCGAGTACATCGGAGAGCCCCGCCCAGAAGGGCTGGCGGGCCGCCTCCTCTCTCCGAGCGGCGGCATCGTCACGCACTTCGACCGCTTCTACCTGCCGTCGATCCTCGAGGTCGAGTACCGCATCGGCGAAGAGAACCACATCCTCCTGAACGGGGCGTGTACGCCCATCGCTCCCGACGAGACCCAGCTGCACGCCGTCGTCTCGGTGAAGTCCCGCGTCCCCGGCTTCCTGCTCAAGCCCATCGTCACCCCCGTGGCGCTCTACATCTTCAGCCAGGACGTCGAGGTGCTCCGCCTGCAGTCCGAGTCCAAGCGCCGGACCGGGTCCCGCTACGTCTCGACCGAGGTCGACCTGCTCGGACCCCACATCGCTCGGCTCCTCAAGCGGGCGATCGACGGGGACAACGACGCCCTCGAACCCCTGGAGCGCGAAGTCGAGATGCTCGTCTGACGTGCAGTTCGTCCTCGCCATCCTGCCCCTGGTGGCGTTCTACGTCGCGGAGTCGCTCTACGGGCTGAAGGCCGGCGTCGCTGCGGCGATGGCGTTCGCCCTGCTCGACGTCGGGGTCGGCTGGTGGCGCACGCGTCGCATCCAGAAGATGGGGTTGTTCGCGGCCGGTCTGGTGGTGGTCCTCGGGGGCCTGTCGCTGGTGTCGGACGACGAGCGCTTCGTGCTGTGGGGCCCGGTGATCGGAGATCTCGTGTTCGCCACGGTTCTCCTGGGCTCGCTGTTCGCATCCCGGAGCCTGTTGGAGGTCGGGATGGCCGAGGCACAGGCGGCCCAGGCAGAAGACGGCACCGAGCCCGCCCCACTCGACGCCGTCATGCGCCGCTTCCTGCGCGGCCTCACCGTGCGCTTCGCGCTGAACCTCGTCCTCCATGCAGGCATCACCGCGTGGGCGACCACCCAGTCGCGCGAGGTCTGGCTCTTCGTCTCCGGGCCCGTCCAGTACGGGCTGTTCGGAATTCAGATCGCGTTCGAGGCCCTGCTCGTCTGGCGCCTCCCTCCTGCCGATGCAGACGACGCAGAGGCGGACACCGGGGGCACCGGCGCATCCCGATAGTGCGTGTCCGCAGGGTTGTGTGGCAACATCCGCGCATGTCCGAACCCACCCGACGCGGCAACCGGCCCGGCGATGCAGAGCGCGGCGACGAGAAAGGCCTCGTCACCCTCACCACCGACGCCCCTTCCGAGGACAGCTCCCTCGTGCTGGTGGTGCTCGCCGGCGAGGAACCCGGGCGACGCTTCCCGATTCGCAACGCAACGCTCATCCTCGGCCGCGACCCGGCGTGCGACATCCCCGTCAACGACCGCCGGGTCTCCCGCCAGCACGCGCGCATCGAACCCGAAGAAGACGGCAGCTACCTGCTGGTCGACAACGGCAGCAGCAACGGCACGCTGGTGAACGGCGAGCGCATCGAGCAGCGCCACATCGACATCGGCGACCGCATCGGGCTGGGGCGCGGGGTCGTGCTGCTCTTCACGCGCGCCGGCCGCTTCGACGACCAGCTCATCCAGGCCCAGAAGCTCCAGGCGCTCGGCCAGCTCGCCGGTCGCATCGCCCACGACTTCAACAACATCCTCACCACCATCCTCACGAACGTGAGCTACCTCCGCCGGGCCGACCCCATCGACCCCGAAGACCTCAAGGACGCCATCGCCGACATCGAGCTGGCGGCCCGCTCGGGTGCAGAGCTCACGGACGGCCTCCTGTCGTTCTCGAACAAGGGCGAGCCGGTCCAGGACACCGTCAACATCGCCAACGTGGTGCGGGAGTCCGAGCGCTTGATCCGTCGCGCGCTCGGGGAATCCGTGCGATTCAGCGTCAGCGTCGACGACGACCTGTTCGTGTTCGGCCACCACCAACAGCTGGTCAACGCCCTGCTCAACCTGGGCCTGAACGCGAACGACGCCATGCCCCGCGGCGGCCGTCTGACCATTCGGGCGTTCACCGAAGAGGTGCAGGAACATCGCGCCAGCGAAGACTGGATGATCCCCGGTCAGTACATCGCGATCATCGTCGAGGACACCGGGCTCGGCATGGACGACGCCACCCAGCGCCGCATCTTCGAGCCGTTCTTCACGACCAAGGGCGACAAGGGCACTGGAATGGGCCTCGCCACGGTGTACGGAACGCTCCGCGAGCACGGTGGGAACGTGCGGGTCACGAGTCGGGAAGGCGTGGGGACGGTGTTCCGCATCGACATCCCCGCCATCGACTCTTAGCTCGCGTTCATCCGTGGTTTCAGACACCGCTGGACACGTCTACCAGGAGCGGAGCTTCCCGAGCGCGCTGGCGCGCTCGTTTCCTCCTGGAGTGGCTCGGCACTCGCGAACAGGAGTTCTGCTCGGCCTCCCAGAATGCGCCCAGCGGCGTCTGAAACACACGGCCTGAACGCAACGCTGCGCCCTGCGGTAGACGAGCGTGTCGACCCGATTTCCTGCGGAAGGCGTTCGGAACGGTGATCAGCCCCGCAGAATGCGCCCAGCGGCGTCTGAAACACACGGCCGCCCCGAGCGGCTGCTGCAAGACTACAGAACTCTCAGCGAAGCGCCCGCCGCTCCGAAAATGGGTTCCTCACCTCTCCGTGAAATCCTCGGTGTCCTCCGTGACTCCGTGGCGACCTTGCGTTGACCCAGGTTTGCAGGTCTCCTCTGGCGGGAAAGACCGTCGCTGCAACAAGTTCGATGTCCCACGAACGCTCGAAGCCGACTACAGCGACGGCATGGCCACCGAACCCGTTCGCTGTACCCGTCGTCACTCGGGCATCGGACCCAACACCCAGCTGAGCGGACCCGTGAAGGTCGTCTCCACGGTCTCGCCGCCGTCGGGCGTCACCGAGATGTAGACCTCGACCTCGTCGTCTGCCAGCTCGGGCGGCTCGAAGCCGAAGAACCGCATGTGGAACTCGCTCGCGAAGCGCGTTCCCGCATTGTCGCCCACGTTCGCGCAGACGAACCGCTGCACGTAGCGCCCCTCGCCGACCAGCTCGCCGTCGGACACCCGGGTGGCATCGGTCTGCACCGCGTAGCCGTCGTTGCTGGAGGGCATTCCGACCAGTCGCAGGTCGAAGGGCGCGTAGGGAGCCCCGCCCTGGGGGGGGATCCCGAACTGCACCGGGTCTCCGTCCTCCATGCCCCAGGTCGCGCCCGCTTCGGCAGAGCGCTGCGCGACCTCGATCACGGGGTCGTCCTCTTCGGGGCACAGACCCGAAGGCTCGGTGGGGACGGCCGGTTTGCAGGCCAGCACCAGGAACGGGACGGCGAGAACGGGCAGTCGGAACACTACTCGGAACACTACTCGGAACGGGGTCGGTCGCATGTCGTACCTATACCCGAGATGCACGCGGTTGGCGGGCTTCAGCGGGCCCACACCCAGTAGTCCACGGCCTTGCTCGGAACGGCCTCCCACCCGCTCGGCTCCGGAGGCGCGCCCCCCTTCTCCCACCGCACGACGACCCGCGGCGCCGCAGCACGGGCGGCATCGAGCGTGGCGGCATCGAGCGGGCGATGGTCTGCCAGCCTCCGGAACACGGGGTAGCCGGGCGCGGCGAGGGCGGGGGTCTCGAACATCGGAGCCAGGAACACGGCGTCGAACGGCCCCTCGGCCTTCAGCACGTGTTCCGCCAGACCGAGCACCGGACGGATGTGCTGGGCCGCGTCGGCGAAGCTCGGATCCGGGTCGGCCAGGGCGGCTTCTGCGAGGGAGAACACCACCGGACTCGCCTCCGCAGCGACCACTTCACACGCGAGCACGGCCGCCAGGTGCAGCGCGTCGCCCGCGAGACCCAGGGTACCGTCGAAGACGCGCGTGAGCTGCGCACCCCGGTGGTCAGGGCCCAGCAGTGCGGTGATCAGGGGATGGGCCCGTCCAGACGCGCGCTTGGCGTGCAGAAGCCCCGCATCGACGTGCAGGCGGGCGTTTCCGTCGGTCACGCTCTCGCGGTCGCGGGCCACGACGTAGATCCAGTCGACCCCGTGCTCGCGCTGGATGCGAGCGAGGCTGCCCCGCCGCTCCACCACCGGTAGACCACAGCGCTCCCCCACCACCCGGGCTCGGGATCGGAGGCGCGGCGTGGGATGAGAGGACGTCGTGACGATCACAGCAGCCAGCTCGTGCGAACCCGACCCATGACCACGGCGGACATGCGTCGCGACATCTCGTCGGCCTGCGCTGCACTCGTGTCGAGCTGGTGCTCGTGCCGCAAGTTGGTCCGCGCGAACAGCAGCGTCATGGCCCCCAGCACCTCGCCGGGCATCCAGATCAGGTTGCAGGCGCTGCAGCGCGATGGGAAGGCGAGGTTGGTGCCCATGTAGCCGAACTGCGTCATGTCGCGGTCGCAGTCGGGGCAGGCCGGCGCGGGTTGGGCTGGAACGGCATCGATGGGCGCGTCGAGATCCACGGCCCCGACCACGGCGGCCGACGCCGAGCTGAGGACCGGGATGAGGTCGCGCGTCTCGACCAACGTGCTCCCGCAGCTCCCGCACATCCACGCGGGACTGTCCTTCTCGCCCGTTCGGGTGCTGCCGGGCGCAGCTGGAATCGAGACCTCGTTCAAGGTGCCGTCGCAGGCCCGGCAGGGCATGGCGTGTTCTTCCTGTGGCACAATGCCTCCCTGCTTCATCCCGCAACCTCCAGGAGCGGCTCGAATCCCACCACCGGGATGCCGAGCGAAGCGCAGTCGACTATAGCCAGTGTGCGCCGACGGCCGCCGTCTTTGCACGCTTTCGTGCCGCAGCTCGATGCGCTCTCCGATTTATGAAGGAATCTCCCCTATGAACACGGCAACTGTCTTCCGTTCCGCCCTCGTGTCCACGCTGGCCCTCTCCGTGGCCTGCACCAACCGCACGAGCGACTTCGTCGACTACCGGCCCAGCATGACCCAGCTCCGCATCGGCGAAGTGCTGGTCGAAGATCCGCCCGTCATCCCCGAGGACAACTACATCCCCGGGATCGTGGTCGCACCCGAGCAGTTCTCCTACGACGACGAGTCCGGACTGCGCCTGGCCCCCGGTGCCACGGCCGCGCTGACCGACTTCAGCAAGATGACCGACATCCCCGACCCCGCGATGCTCGACAAGCACGTCGACACGTACGAGTACTCCCGCCTGCCCGGCGCGATGATCGACGAGTGGGACGAGATGGCCGTCACCTACGAAGACGTCAACCAGGGCGCCATCGCCAACTGCTACATGGTGGCGGCGCTCACGGGTGTGGTCTACGCCGACCCCACCGGCGACCTCACGAACGGGATGATCCGCGAGATCAACGACGCCGAGGGCAACCTCCAGCACTACGCCGTGCGCTTCTACGACGCGTGGGGCGACCCCCAGGACGTCGAGATCGACGCCGACCTGGTCCGACGCAGCGGCAAGCCCCTGTACGCCCGCTCCGCCGACAGCCGCTCCGACGGCGAGGAGCTCTGGGTGGGTCTGGTCGAGAAGGCCTACGCACAGTGGCACGACAGCTACGAGAAGATCGGCAACGGCGGCTACACGGGCGACGTCCTGCAGGCCCTCACCGGCGCCAACGCCAACTACAAGCGGCTCGAGTACCAGAGCGACGAGTCCCTCTTCCGCGCCGTCGTCGACGCCGTCAACGAAGGCCGTCCCGTGGCGAGCGGCACCTTCGGTGAGGACAGCGGCGTCGACTACGAAGGCACCGGCGTCTACGCCTGGCACGCCTACACGGTGCTCGGCGCCGACCAGGTCGACGGCACGTACCGCGTGCAGCTCCGCAACCCCTGGGGCAGCAGCGAGCCCGCCGACAACGGCCCGGACGACGGCATCTTCTGGCTCGACTTCCGCGACTGGCGCAAGCTCTACAGCAACGTCACCATCGGCGGCAGCTACGAGCCCGACACCACCGCGCCCGCCGCAGTCTCCGACCTCCACACCCTCGAGGTCGTCGACGGCCGCGCGGTCATGGGCTTCACCAGCACCGGAGACGACTCCACGTCCGGCCTCGCCTACGCATACGACGTGCGCGTCTCCACCCGGCCCATCGACGAGACCAACTTCTACGACGCGCCTCGCGTGGTGGTCGCCGACCCCCAGTCGCCCAACACCGTCGAGCAGATGCAGATCGAGATGCCCGTGGGCACCACGGCCTTCGTGGCGGTCCGCGTCCTGGACGAGTCCGGCAACGTCTCCCCCCTGTCGAACGTGGTGCAGATCGACCTCGGCACCCGCCCGGACGACACGCCCACCTTCAGCGGCGAGCTGTGGTTCCAGTTCGAGACCGACGACGGCGCCTGGGCGCCCACCGGCCTGTGGCACCGCAGCACGGCCGCGTCCACGTCCGGCCAGTACAGCTGGTACATGGGCGTCGACCAGCAGCTGAACTACGACACCGGCAGCCAGGTGCAGGCCACCCTCACGAGCCAGGTGTTCGACCTGTCCGGCACCTCCACGGTCGAGATGCTGTGGGAGCAGATCCTCGACGTCGAAGAAGGCGCCGAGTACGACGCCGCCTGGGTCGAGGTCAGCACGGACGGTTTCGCCACCAGCACCCGCGTCTGGGAGAAGACCACCACCTACGACACCTGGCGCCTCGAGTACGTCGACCTGTCGCAGTTCGCGGGCCAGGCCATCCAGGTCCGGTTCTCCTTCGACAGCGCCGACGAGGTCAACAACGAGGGGCTCGGGTGGTTCGTGGACGACGTCTTCATCGACGCCTACTGAACGAACGCGCGCGCTACTTGCACTCCTCGGCATCGCCGACGAAGCACACGTACTCGCGCGGCTCGACGTCCTCGACCTTGGCGAACAGCCGGTCGCCGCCACCGGTGATCACGGTCACGCGGCAGCTCCCAAGAGCCTCGCCTTCGACGACCGCGCTGTCGGTGCCGCTGCCCTTGCCCTTCGAGCAGGAGACCTTCATCTTCTCGCTGTCGGCCCGGGCGGAGGAGAAGCGTGCGTGCGGCCCGGTGATCTCGGGCTCTGGCTGCGGTTCCGGGACCACGACCGGAGCGGGCACCGGAACCGGCGGAGGGGTCTTGGCGACGGGCGTGGTGTCGCCCGAGATCGCCAGAACCACCACCACGAGCAGCACGACTCCGGCGAACGCGATCAGGCCGAGCCCACCGCCCAGCAGGAACATCATCACGACCGTGGCCAGGAGCCGCCCTCCCCGTCCGCCCTGCGGAGGCCCGGGAGGGGGGTCGGGCTCGGGAAGCGGCGCCTTCGGGTCGGTGGGATCGGTGGTGTCGGTCTCGTCGTCTTCGTCTCCGAGCTCTCCCGCGCTCACATCGGCATCCGTCGGACGGTTGTACTTCCGGAGCTCCGGCGGGACCTTGAAGCGCTGGGTCGGAGCCGGCGTGGGCGTGGCCGTGACCGGGGGCGGACCGGGATCGAAGGCCTCCATGGGCGCTCCTCCCGTCACCGAGGCCCCATCCGCGGGAGGATCGGCTGGTGAGTCCGCAACGGCCCCGGTGGTCACGGGGGATTCGGAGGGGGTGTCCGCGGAGCGGGCAGTCGACCGGAGCGACTCGATGGACCGGATCTCGTCGTTGCGCTCGGGAAGGCGGGAGGTGTCCGGACGTCGGCGGGGTCCGAGCTCCCCCTTCTTGGCCATCTCTTCGATGGTGGCCTGCTTCAGGGCCTTCCAGCGCGCGTCGTCTGCGAGGGACCCCGTCATCTCGTCGTCGAGTGCCGACAGGTCGATCGCGTGGGTCGACATGCCCGTGTTCTCGTCCCAGATGCTGCGCTGATCGAGGGCGCGTGCGTCTTCGCTCAGCACCGTACCGACGAGCGACCCGGGGCTCTGGGCGTCCTCGCGTTCGCGTTGCTCGCGCAGCAGACCGGGAACCATACCCTCGGCCCACTCCTCCAGGGGCTGGTCGGGGATCCGTCTGGCGAACGCCCGCATCCGGGACACGCAGTCCGCTGCGGTGGGTCGTTCGGGCTCGTCGAACTCGAGCATGTCCATCAACAGCTCGTGGAGGAGCTTCTCGGCTTCGTCGTGCAGCGGGTAGTTGTCGAGCAGGAAGTCGAAGCGGTCCTCGAAGTACTGCTCGTGCTCTTTGGGCCGAAGCTTGGCCTTGCCGAACTTGTCGAGAGCCAGCATCTCGTAGAGCGTCGCCCCCAGCGAGTACACGTCGGATGCGGGAGACTCGGGCTCGAAGAACAACCGCTCGGGCGGCATGTACTCGAGGCTGCCGAACGCCATCTCCTGGGTCTTCGACTCGCGCTCGTCGAACTCGGCCCGCGCCACCCCGAAGTCCAGCACCTTCACGACCCCGGAGTCGTCGACCATGATGTTGCTGGGCTTGATGTCGCGGTGGATCACCCGCAGCGGCCGCTCACCGGCGTAGGGCGGGCGGTTGTAGGCGGCGTCGAGAGCGCTCGCGACCGCCGCACAGATCTCGAGGGCGGCCCGGAGCGGGATCCGGGTTCCGGCCTTGGCGCACTCGTTGATCACCACCTTGGTGTCGACGGCGTCGAGGTACTCCATGATCACGGCGCATCGACCGTCGATCAGCGTCAGATCCATCACGTCGACGATGTTCTTGTGGCGCAACCACCCGAGGAGCCGCGCTTCGTCGCGCATCCGGCTCGCGATCTCCTCGTTCTCGGACCAGCGGGGATGCAGGAGTTTCACCGCGACCAACCGGGAGAATCCGTCGGCGTGGATCACCTTCGTCAGGTACACGCTCCCGAACCCGCCCGAGGCGATCTCGCGGATGAAATGGAATCTCCTGGATGATTCGCTGGACGACACGTCGCTCCGGGTGGCGGGCGCCCTCGCGCGCCGCCTCGGAGACGAGGGTACCAGCTGAAGCCCGCGCTCGGTAGCCTCCCCCTGCCCCGTCCACCACGGCTATACTGCGGCCGATGTCCTCCCGACCTGCAACTCCCGTGGCGCGCGTCCCCCGTCAGCTTCCCACTGCACTGCTCGCAAACGCCTTGCTGGCAGTCGTCTTCACAGCATCTGGGTGCTGGAAGCTCGAGACCGCCGAGCTCCCCGAGGGCGAGGTCGCGTTCACCCCGGCCACACCGACCGTCGCCGACGACTGGACCGTCACGTCGCTGGAGATGGATCTCGAGTGCCCGGATGGCGAGGGCGTGCGCTTCTATGTGGTCCACCCCGTCGATCCCCAGGGCCCGCTTCCTGCTGCGGTGGTCTACCACTCGGGCGCCTTCGACTACGTACCCGCGCCGGTTCCGGGCAACCCGCTGGCTGGCCCGCACTTCCAGGATCCGCCCCGGCTCGAAGCCGCGTGGAGCATCCGGATGGCGTTCTCCACGCTGGGCATGTACCCCGAGCCTCTCGCGGGCGAGAACCACGAAGGCGCGTTGCCCGCAGCGCTGGCCGACGCCGGGGTCGCGATGGTGGTCCCGGTCAACTGCTGGGGCGACTGGTGGCACAACGAGCCCAGTGCCGTCGACAACGACTTCGAGGCCGACCTGTTCTTCCGGACCGGTCGAGTCTCGGCTGAGTGGGGGTTCCGGTTGCTGTCCGACCCCGCGTTCGGCGACGCGATCGGGGCCGAGCTGCCCTTCGAGCCCGATCCCGACCAGCTGTACGCCATCGGCCTCGGTGAAGGGGGCCGTGCGGTCGGAGAGATCCTGGCGCTGGGCTACGAACCCCGGGCCATCGCAGTCGACAGCATGATCGACGATCTGTCCACCCTCCCCGAAGCTCAGCCGGCCACCACACCCGGTCTGCAGCGCATCTTCGGCGACGACTTCGAGGGTGGCAGCCTCACCGCCATCTCGCCCCTGCCCGACACCGCCTTCGTCTACAGCCCGGTCGATGCGGTGATTCCGAGCGGCGCGAACGACGCCATCCTGAATCGCCTGAACGGCAACGACCGCCATCAGGTCTTCGAGGGCACGGCTGCGCTGCACGTCCTGTCCAACAGCGACCCCGTGCTCGCGGCCGAGGTCGTGGACTTCCTCCTGTCCGCGGAATGACCACGGGCGGATGACGGCATCGCCACGCGTCGGTGCGCCCGTTATAGCCGCGCCGCAACCATTGAACATCCGAGCCGTTGTTCGGATGTTGTCGACGCAGGGGCCATACAGCAGGTGAAGACCGGCGACATCGTCACGGACAGTCGGGCGCAGGCCTGGACCCTCGGAGCCCTCCTCGGAGAAGGCGTGTGGGGTCGCACGTGGCTCGTCAAAGACGACGACGGTCATCAACGCGTCCTGAAAGCCCCGTACGAAGCCGAAGATCTCCCGCCAGCCAGCGCTGACCGCGTCCCCCTGATGCGCGCGTCCGCCGAAGAGCAGGCCGATCTGCTGTCCGCCGAGAACGACCTCCTGGTCACCCTCGAAGACCGCATCACCCTGCCCACGGGTGCCACCGCCCTGCTGCTGCCCTGGTACCCCACCACCCTGCACCGCCAGCTCACCAGCGGCCTGCCGCTCGTCGAAGCCCTGACCATCCTGCACACGGTCACCAGGGGGCTCGCGGAGTACGGGCGCAACCACGGCAACCTGCGTCCGTCCAACATCCTCGTCGACCCCCACGGCACCCCGGTGCTCATGGACCTCGCGACGCACAGCAGCCAGTCGCTGATGCACGCGCACGACCGCGCCAACCCGCGCCGCAAGCCATGGGCCCCGGCCGACCGCATCGCACCCGACACCTGGGCCATCTGCCAGGCACTCTACGCGGCCACCATGCTCGAAGAGTCCGATGCAGGCGGGTCGCAACGGGGGGAGCGCAGCGGCAACCGGGCGGCAGAAGTGCCCACGGCCGGGTCCACGGGCCTCGACAAAGTCGCGCTCGCCACCCTCAAGGACCGTGCCGTGGCGCGCCTCAAGCTCGACGGCGCCAACAGCCGCTTCGTGCTTCGGACCGCCGAGCGCATGTCCACCATCCTCGCGCGCGGCTTGAGCAAGGAAGCCGACCCGAGTCCGCCGTACCGATTCCTGAAGGCGAAAGACCTCGAGCCCCGCCTGCGCGAGGTGAACGCGCTGACCGACCCCAGCGTCGAGAACGTCGGCAAGCTGCTGCTGTCGAGCGCCGCTGAAGGCGAAGTGTTCCAGGGGCCCGCCGCCGTGGGCTTCACGGTGTCCGTGGCCGCCACCGAAGGCGTCGACGACCCCAGCGATCTCGTGTGCGGCGTCCGCCTGACCGACCTCGACGCCCCCGGTGATGGTCGCGTCTCCCTCGAAGATGCGCAGTTCACCGTCGACAAGCACCCGTCGGGACGGCTGCGGTTCGAGTTCAACCTGCCGGACGTCGAGCCCGGTCGCTACGCGGTGCGGGTGGCGTTCAGCGTGCGGGATTCCGGTCACGAGCCCGTCGTCGCCGAAGGCCGCTTCGATGTGCGTCCCCCACCCGGCTACGTTCCGCCCTCCGAACCCGACCCCGGTCCGGCCCCCATCCAGTTCGTCCAGCGCCCGGCCGACCAGCCCCCCGGGTCCTCCGACCCCACAGCGAACGAGGAGTTCGAGGAAGAGGACGAGGACGCCCCCACCGTCCAGATGTCCGCCGAGGAGATGCAGCAGCGTCTGGCCCAGCTCGACGACGATGGCGACTCAGAAGCCGACGAGCCGGGCGCCGAGATCATCGACGCCTTTCCCCGCCCCCTCGCGCCGACCGGTCCCGGCACGTTCTACGAGGACGAGCCCTCGGACGAAGCGCCTGCCCCCGCTGCCACCCACGATCCGCCCGCGCTGGCCGCCGTCCCCACACCCGCCCCATCCGAGCCCGGCTCTACGGGGTCTGTCGGATCGTCCGACCCCGCATCCTCCCCCGCCGTCGCGCGGCCCCAGCCCAGCGTCACCGTCGCAGGGCCCGGCTCGGCGGGCGCACCCACGGCAGGCGGGCCGGCGAGCCCCGGAAACACGGGCGCTTCCACGGGCTCTCCCGCTTCTGTGCCGGAATCCCCGGGTTCCAGCCCCGCCGCCCCTGCGCCGCCACCGCCCGCGCCACTCCCCGCCGGCAACGAATGGCAGAGCTCCCAGACCGGCGAAGCCGACTTCTTCGCGGACGACGCCCCCTATGCCGACTCGGGCGAGATGGACGATGCGCTCCCGGGCGCGGGTGCCGACGACCTCATGGGGGGTCCACCGGCCCGTCCCAGCGCACTCGCCGACCTTCGCGACCGCCTGACCGACAGCATCCGTCGCGACTCTCCGACGTTCATCGGCGTGGTCATCGCCGGGTGCTTCCTGCTGGTCGTGTTCACGCTCGCCCTCCTGAAGGCCTGCTGATCCCCTCTCCCTCTCTCGACTTTCCTGGAGTCCATCGTGGACATTCGCTTCTCTTCTGCTGACCCCGCCTCCGCACAGGCCGACGCCGTCGCCGTGTTCGCAGGCTCCGACTGGCGCACCGAGCTCGACGCCGTCGATGCGGCGCTCGGTGGACGGCTGTGTTCCTGGCTCGAGTCTCAGGAGTTCGACGGCCAGAGCCAGGCGCCCCTCACCACTGCGACGTTCGGCGGCATCACCGCGCCGCTCCTCATCGTCTGCGGTGTGGGCGACCGGAGCGAAGACGCCATCCGCAAGGCCAGTGCTCAGGCCGCCCGGGAGGCGCGCCAACAGCGCGCGAAGACCCTGGCGCTGCACTCCGGACTCGGAGGCGACGCCGCGCGTACGGTCATCGAACACGCGTTCGCCGGCAACTACGAGTGCGACAAGTACAAGCTCGAGACCGACCGCAAGCCCGCTCTCGAGTCCCTCACCCTGCTCGGGGTCGACGAGACTCCGGAGCTGCGCGCAGTCGCCAGCAGCAGCACTGTCCGCACCAAGTGGCAGAACTGGGCGCGCGACATCGTCAACGCGCCCCCAGCCGACCTCTACCCCGAGAGTCTCGCCGCCCAGGCGAAGCAGATGCTCGGTGGCCTCGACAACGTCGAGATCGAGGTCTGGGACTTCGACCGGTGCAAGGCCGAGGGATGTGTGGGCATCGTCGCGGTGGGGCAGGGCTCGGACCGTCCCGGCTGCCTGATCCACATCAAGTACCGTCCCGCCGACCCCGTCGACCACATCGCGTTCGTGGGCAAGGGCGTCACCTTCGATGCCGGCGGCCTGTCGCTCAAGCCCTCGTCCAGCATGCAGACCATGCGCTGCGACATGGGCGGTTCCGCGGTCGTTCTCGGGGCGACCGGCGCCCTGGCCGAGCTGAAGGCGAACGTCGCCATCGACTGTTTCGTGGGTGCGGTCGAGAACCTGGTCGACGGCAACAGCTTCAAGCTGGGCGACATCCTGAAGTACCGCAACGGCGTCACGGTCGAGATCCACAACACCGACGCCGAGGGCCGGCTGGTGATGGCCGACTGCCTGATCAACGCCTGCCAGGTCGAGGGCGTCACCCAGGTGATCGACGCCGCAACGCTCACCGGCGCGTGCGTCGTGGCCGTGGGTCCGGACTTCACCGGCCTGTTCACGAACGACGAGGGGATGGCGTCCGCGCTGTCCGATGCCGCGAAGGCCGATGGCGAGGGGCTGTGGCGTCTTCCGCTGCACATGCCGTACAAGGAGATGCTCCGCGGCGAGTGGAGCAAGATCAAGAACGTGGGCGGGCGCGCTGCGGGTGCCACCACCGCCGGGCTGTTCCTCTCCCACTTCGTCACCGACGACGTCCGCTGGACCCACCTCGACGTCGCGGGCTCGTCCTGGCGCGACAAGGGCTCGAGTCGCTGGGCCGCTGGCGCCACGGGGCAGATGGTGCGCTCGCTCACCACCTGGGGCACCCGCCTGGGATGACGGCCGCTGGCCTGACACATCGCTGACGAACCGGTCGGAACCCGGCAGACGGGCGCATGTCAACATCGGGCATGACGCCCCTCTCCGATCCCGTGTCCAATCCCGTCTTCGACCTCGCGACGGCCAGTGCTCCCGCCGTTCTCGCGCTGGCGCTTCCGTTCCTCCTGAGTCTGGTGGCTGCGCTCGGATGTGCTGCCGTGCACCTCCTGCTCAAGCGACGTCCCCAGGTCGGTGCTCCCGCAGGAGAGTGGCTCGAAACCCTCGTCGCCACCGAGGCTCCCGGGGTCCAGGTCGGTGTCGCCCCCGAGCTGGCGGGGTCGGCCGACGGCTACTGGCCCGAGAGCCGCGTGATCGGCCTGTCTCCGAAGACCTGGGTCGATCGGGGGCCGGCGGGCAGAGCCGTGGCCGCACACGAGCTCGGCCACGCCCTGGCCTGGCGCACCGAAGAGCGTCGCGCCCGCCAGCTTCTCCGCCTGCGCCGACTGCTCCCCCACGCTCAGGCTGTGGCCGGGGCCGGGATCCTCACCGCTGCGCTGATGGACTCGGGGTTCGCCGCCCTCGTCGGTCTGGCGGGGCTCATCGTCGCGGTGGTCGCCCATGCTGCGACGGTGTTCGACGAAGGCGACGCGAGCTGGCGTGCCTCTGCCGTTCTCGAAGCCCGGGGTCTGCGCAGCCGGGGCACCGATGCCGCCATGCTGGCCGCGCTCTCGGTGTATCTGGCCCCCGCGATCGCCCAGCTGGCCGTGCTCGTCGCGTATCCGTGGTTCGTCGACGCCGCGCTGACCGGCCTTCCCCGGCTGTCCGAGAACTACGCCCCTGGCCTGTGGGCGATCCTGCTGCTGTCGCCGTTCCTGGTCCTGCGCGGCGCACAGGTGCTCGCCGAGACCAACCGGCCACCCCCGCTCACCACCGAGTTCCGGCTCAACTGGACCCTGTTCCAGGAGCGGAGCTGGGAGCTGCACGCGGGCTCGATCGTCCTGCTCTGGCTGGTGCTGACCTACGATCAGCCCGTCTCCGAAGGGCTCGCACCGCTGTTCGTCCTGGGAGCCATCCCCGCCATGCAGCCGCTCGGAGCCCTGGGCCGCATGGTCCTCGTGCTGCCCGTCTACCTGGTCCTGGCGATGCTCGGGGTGTTCGAGCCCAGCAAGTCCGCGCGCACGCCGAAGGTCCCCATCCCCGTCGATCCCATGGCTCTCGTACATCCGGACAGCAGCTGGGGAGCGCGGATGGCTGGGCTCGTGCGCGTCGCCTGGCTACCGTTGATGCTCGTTCTGGTGACGCGAGCGGTCTCGGGCTGGTAGTACACCCTCCCACCCCGGTGCCCTTGTCGATCGGAGTACCCGGGTGAATGTAAGGAGGGTCCCATGGGTCTGTTCTCGTTCGCCAAGTCCGCTGGTCGCAAGCTCGGTCTCTTCGGAGGCCAGGCCGCCGCCGAAGCCGAGCAGGAAGCCAAAGCCGCCGTCGCCGCCGCTCAGAAGGTCACCGAGGACGCCGAACGGCTGGCTCTGGAGCGCAAGGCCGTCAGTCTCGACATCCGCGCCGCCATCCAGTCCTACGGCATCACCATCGCCGACCTGGATGTCCTCTTCGACGGCGAGACCGTGAAGCTGTCCGGCACCGCCACCAGCCAGGAAGACAAGGAGAAGGCCATCCTCATCGCGGGCAACACCGAAGGGGTGGGTGCTGTCGACGAGGAGATCACGGTCGAGAACCCCGCTCCGCCGGCCATCTACCACGCGGTCGTCAAGGGCGACACGCTGTCGAAGATCGCCCTGGCCCAGTACGGCAACATGCGGCTGTACGACGTCGTGTTCGAAGCCAACAAGCCCATGCTCGAGCACCCGGACGAGATCTACCCCGACCAGGTGCTCCGCATCCCGCGCATCCCCCACCACACGCACACCGTGGCCTCGGGCGAGACGCTGGGCAGCATCGCCAAGCACTACTACGGCGACGCCAAGCGCTACACCGACATCTTCGAAGCCAACCAGGGCACCTTGTCCGACCCCAACAGCATCGAGGTCGGCCAGGCGCTGAACATCCCGCTGTCGGGGCCTGCCGTTGGGACCGAATGACCACAGACGACACCGAATCGCCCGTCTCCTCCGGCTCTTCCGGAGGGGGCACGCGCAATGAGCCCGGCACGTTCGGGCGGAACTTCTTCATCGGCTGCACCACCCTGGCGGTGTTGTCCGTGGTGGTGCCCGTTGGCGGCTGGTTCTACTGGGACTGGTCTGCCCAGCAGGCCCTCGAGGAGGCCCGGGTCCAGCAGGAGGCCGACGCCGAAGAGCAGTTCTCGCCCATGATGGACGCGCTGGAACAAGCCAGTGCGAAGCAGGACGCGCCCTACGACATCGACAAGACCGTGCGGGTCATCCACGAGATCGACCGGGCCATGCAGAAGGACCAGTCGCTCGAGGAGTACCTGCAGTGGGCGTCGCGGCAGGACTACTCGGACGTCGCACCCGAGGTCCTCGAGGCGCGGCGCGAGATGCTCGACGTGATGATGCGGCTGTACGCCAAGCAGGTCCAGGTCGAGGATCAGCGGGCCATGTGGGAGGTCACGAGCGAGCTGTTGCTGGCCACCCTGTCCGTCGTGAGCGTCGAAGGTGAGGCGAACTGGGTGGCGCCGGAAGCCGGCCTGTCCGTCGACCAGGAGCAAGCCAAGGAGCTGCTCACCGAGCTCAAAGAGGAACGCGCAGACCGCCAGCAGCTCATGGAGGACATCGCCGAGATCGAGACCGAGCTCATGCAGTCCCTCGTGACGTACGGCGACGTCTACTACAAGTACCTCGAGGAGTGGGACCAGCTGTCGGTGCTGCGGGATCGGGCGTACCTGGCGGCGCACAACGGCGACTGGGAGCAGGCCCTGGCCGCGTCCGAGCTCGCCATCCAGCAGGCCCCCGGCGAGAAGGAAGCCCACCTGCTCAAGGCCATGGCGCTCATCGAGCTCGACAATCGCGAGAACGCCGGCGAGATCATGGACACCCTCGAGGACTACATCGAGGAACACCCGGACAGCACGGCACCGGCGCTGCTCCTGATGGGCGTGCACCAGGCCCGCAATGGCGAGGCGAGGCAGGCCAATCTGTCGTTCCAGCAGTCTGCGGCGTACTACCCGAAGCAGGCCAACCAGCTCACCGACATGCTCAACCCCTACGAGATGCGGACCTTCCTGCGGCAATCGCGCGAAGGCCAGTTCATCGTCGAGCTCTACAAGTCCACGATGCTGGGAGCCGGGTACTTCAGCCCTGACCTCCAGATGGCCAAAGCCCGCTTCGATGCCGGCGATCTCGAGGGCGGGCGCGCCAAGGTGCTCGACCACTTCGCGCGCCGGCGCACCCAGCAGCAGTGGGACTTCATCATCAGCGACGTCGCGTTCTGCCACGATCTGCTCGGGCCGCACTTCTGGGAGATCTTCCCCGAGGACACGTACCTCGACCTGGTCGCGAGCGCGTCGATGATGGGCAGCAACCTCAACCTGTCGGTGAACAACCGCAGTCCGCGAACGCTGCACAACGCGACGCTGGTCCTCGCCGTACAGTTCACCGACATGTATGCGGGCGACTACGAGGCCATCGCAGCCCCCGAGACCGTGCCGTCCATCGAGCCCCGCAGCGAGACCGACTTCGGCTCGGTGCCCATCGAGCACCACATCTTCGGCAAGGACAAGACCGTCGGCGACATCGTGGTGCACCGCGCCATCCTGATCTCCGACGAAGCCGTGACCTGGGTCGACACCAACGAGTACCGCATCGAGAAGGCCGAGGCGTTTCGCGAGCAGCAGCGCACCCGCGAGAAGCTCGCCGCTGCGAAACCCACGCCCGAGCCCGTGCTCACCCATCCCCTCGCCAAGCGGCACCCGGAGTTCCAGGGCACGGTCGACTCTCTGCTCGAGGGCGCCAACCAGGTCGCTCAGGTCGAGCTGGAGTCGAAGTACGGGTCCGACAACCTGCTCGTCGAGCTTCCGCGTGAGCTCGCCATCCTGCGTCCGATCTTCCGGCTGCGCTACGGCGACACGCTCTACGAAGCCCAGGACAACGTGATCGAAGGCGACCACATCCAGCTGCGCTTCGCAGGCGTGGGCAACCTGGATGCAGAGGGCGCCGAGAGCCCCGACGATCTCGAGCTGGTGATGGCCTCACCGTTCGGAGATGTCGTGTTCGACTGGAAGAACAACGGCGATCTCACCTGGCGGTTCCAGGGAGCCCAGCGGGATGCCGCGAGCCCAGATGCCATCGCCCCGAAGTGAGCGTCGCCGCCTGGGGCCCGGTCACTTCCTGCCGAACAGCTTGTCGAACAAGCCCTGCTTTGCAGGTCGGGAAGAGCGTGGGGCGACCCGAACGTCCTCGGACTCGCCAGACGCGCCGATGACGGGGACCGCGGGCTGAAAAGACGGGGCCACGGGCTGATGCGAGGCCTGCACCGTGACTGCGGAGGCCGTCGGCGCGAAGGCTACGACCCCCACCCCACCGAGCAGCAGCAGCGCACACCACCCTCCGACGACCGCCGCCAGGCCGAACCCCGCGACCTGCAGCACCCGCGGGTGGACCGAGTGCGACGTCTGCGGCCCAGACGTGTCGAGGCTCACACCGAAGGGCTGCGCGGAGCCCTTCCGCTCGGCTTCTTCGAGCAGCGTGGTGAGGGGCGCCGCCTTCGGGGTCGCATCCAAGCGGCCCTGGTTCTGGGGAGCACCGAGCGCATCGAGATCGACCGTGACATCGATGGGCAGGATGGAGTCCCCGTCGGTGGACAGCAGATCGATCGCGCCCCGCCAGTTCTCCAGCCGGCCCGCGGGATCGTGGACCACCGTCTGTCGGATCAGCGCGCAGAGATCCGGAATCGCTTCGAGATCGTGCCGTTCGATGAACGCCTCGATGCCCACGTCACAATCGTCGACCGCGTTCAGCGTCTCGCGGATGGTCGACCGCCCGAAGGGCGACTCGCCCGTGAGGAGGAAGGCCGCCACCACCCCCACGGCGTACAGGTCGGTTCGCCGGTCGACATCCGTGGCGTCGATGGCCTGCTCGGGCGCCATGAACGCAGGGGTTCCCATGAACGAGCCCGTGCGGGTCGGGTCTCCAGCGAGGGTTCCCGTCAGATCCTTCGCGAGCCCGAGGTCGATCAGGACCACTCGCCCGTCGCGTGTCAGCAGGATGTTGGACGGCTTGAGATCCCGGTGCACGATTCCACAGTCGTGCAGTGCACCGATTCCCTGCAGGATCTGGTGGAGGACCTGGCGTACGGCGTGCACCTCGGGTCCGGACTGCCCCCAGAGCTCCAGCGATGGCCCATCGACGAACTCCTGGACGATGACGGGCTGCCCGTTCTGGGTGAAGATGTCGTGGATCCCCACCACGTTGTCGGATCGACATGCGGCGAGGGCCCGCGCTTCCCGCACGGTGCGCTCGCGGATGCAGCGGCTCGACCGGGTGACGATCTTGAGTGCACGGACGTCGTTCAGCGTCTGGTGGGTGGCGAGCCAGACATCCGCGGACCCTCCAGACCCCAGCGCCCGCTCCAACACGTATGGCCCGACTGCTTCTCCAACGTCCACGTCCCACTTCTCCGCATGAGTGCCAATGATATGCACACATAATATCCGGACCACGGATGCATGCAAACAAAATAGGCGCTCTGCTCTCGAGGGAGCTCACGTCGCTGCTCCCTTCGCGCGGCGGGATAGAGAGGCGGTATGCAGTGGTGGAAAGCGCAGGGCGCGAAGCTCAAAGACCATCTGGCCGAGTACGGAGCGCTCGCGCTGGCCGTGTGGCTCACCATCTTCTTCAGTACCTGGGCGGGGTTCTACGTCGCGATCCAGATGGGCTGGGAGGTCGAGTCGACCGCCGGCAGCGTGGGCACGGTGTGGATCGCCTACGGCGCCACGCAGCTCACCAAACCCATCCGGATCTTCGCCACCATCGCGATCACGCCCGTCGTGGCCGGTCTCAAAGCGAAGTTCTTCGACAGCGACCCGTCGGAGAGCGCCTAGCTAGGTCGAGCGCCACCAGGAAGAACTCCACGCTGGTGCGCCGAACCGCCTCGGGCCGCAGTCGCTTGACCTTCCCGAACTGTTTGCGCACGTCCATCACGAAGTCGTGGGCGTCCTCGCCGTCGAAGACCTTGCACACGAAGTGGCCCCCGGGCTTCAGCACGGACTCCGCCACCGCCAGGGCCTGCCGAGCGGTGCGGATCTGCCGCACGTGGTCGCCGAACCGGTCGCCCGTGGTGTTCGGCGCCATGTCCGACAGCACGACATCTGCGGGGCCCCCCAGCGCCTCGAGCAGCGTGTCGACCGGGAAGTCGAACGCGTCGCCCTGCAGCAGTGTGACCCCAGCCAGGCTCGGCACGTGCTGCAGATCGAGGCCCACGACCACGCCGTTGCCCCCCACCTGTTCCCGGGCGTAGCGCGACCAGCTGCCGGGTGCGCAGCCCAGATCGAGCACGCGCTGGTTCTGGGAGAGCGGGCGAAACCGTTTCTGGACCTCGGACAGCTTGTAGACGGAGCGGGCGCGGTAGCCGTCCTCCTTGGCCGCCTGGTTGAACCGGTCGCCGGTCTTGTAGGTGTTGCGGTTCTTCCGGCGGCTGCGTCTGGACTTCTTGTTCCGGCTCATCGGCACGCCCGCTCGATGAGGTCCCAGACTTCGTCACGGCCTTCCCGGGTGACGCTCGAGAACGCGACCGGCAAGCCTTCCGGAAGCCCGAAGCCCTCGCGAATCGCCCGGATCTGACGGGCCTTCTGCTGCTTCTTGAGCTTGTCGGCCTTGGTGGCGACCACCAGGAGCGGAATCCCGGCCTCGACCAGCCCGTCGATCAGCATGGCATCGGAGTCCATGGGGTCGCGGCGGATGTCGATCAGCAGCACCACCATCCGCAGCTGCTCCCGGGTGCCGAGGTAGCCCTCGATCATGTCGCCCCAGCGGGCCTTCACGTGGTCGGGCACCTTCGCGAAGCCGTAGCCCGGCAGATCGGCGAACACGGCCTGATCCCCGAGCCGAAAGAGGTTGATGGCCTGGGTGCGGCCCGGCCGGGCGGACACTCGGGCGGCCTTCTTCGCGTCGAGCAGGCAGTTCAGTGCGCTGGACTTGCCCACGTTGCTCCGGCCCGCGAACGCGACCTCGGGGAGATCGAGCACGGGGAGCGCCGCCGGAAAGCTCCCGACGAACGACACCTGACGAACGGCATTGCGCAGCTGCATGGGCCGGCCGTAACCAGTGGGGCCCACCATCGGCACACCGACGGCGTTAGGCTGCCAACATGCACGAGCCCCTCTTCGCTGGTTGGAACGAGCGGCCCACCGTGGTCGAACGCATCGGGAGCGACCAGCGGATCTGGTTCGTCTCCGACATGCACCTCGGCGACGGCACGCGCTGCGACGTGTTCTTCGGCAAGGACAAGCACCTCATCAGCCTGTGCGAGCGCGTCGAGGAAGAAGGCGCGATGCTGGTGGTGCTGGGCGACGCCATCGACTTCAACCAGGCCTGGTCGTTCACCCGGGTGCTGCGCGCACACCAGGAGCTGCTGTCGGCGATGAGTCGGCTGTCGCGCGACGGGCGGCTGTTCTACGTCATCGGCAACCACGACTACGACATCACGCTCTACCGCGAGATCCTGAACTTCCGCGTGTGCGACGAGCTGCACATCGGCAACGAGGTGCTGGCGCTGCACGGCTGGCAGTTCGACCCCTACCTCGCGAAGACCGTGCCGATGGGCCACATGTGGTCCACGACCGCACACCACCTGGTGGAGCGGTACCTCAACACCTGGCTGCGCATCCCCATCGGCGAGTTCTACACCCTGTCGAACCGCCTGATGTTCTGGTTGGCCCACAAGATCGCGCTGGTCGGCAACGCCTGGACGAGCGCGCTGAACACCGTGGGTCTGGAGAGCGACTCCGACCCCCTCAACCAGTACCTGGACTACTGGGCGCGCGGGAACATGGGCGACCCCATGGGCATCTTCCGCCCAGCGTTCGAACAGTCGCAGCGAGGCCCGTGGCCATGGGTGATCTGCGGGCACAGCCACCTTCCGGGCGTGGTTCCGAGCGGGCCCGGCCGGGGATACGTGAACACCGGCAGCTGGACCTTCGCATCGTCGCAGTACGTGGTGTGGGACGAAGGGCAGTTCACCGCCCACGACTGGATCACCGGACGGCGATTCCACCAGGAATTCTACGAGCCCCTGCTCGACGGCTGGATCTACGAGCGCGACTTCTTCCAGTGGTGGCGCGAGAACTACATGGGATTCCTGCGCTTCCGCGAGGGCGAGGAGCGAAAAGGCCGTCTGCGCGGGTGGGAATCGTACGTGCGCGACTACCAGTACCTCTCCCAGCTGCGCCCAGAGCGCCTCGCACCGCTCGAATCGCCCTCGCTGCCGGCTCCCGAGCCCTCCAAGGCTCCAACCGCACCGCCCCCCACCCACGACGCCGCCAAGTAGGGGCTCCGTCCAATGCACGTCGATGGCGTCCCCCACCGCACCGTCCAGCTGATCGGCTCCGACGTCGATCTGATCGACCAGCCACGCCTGCCCCACCGCTTCGAGCGCGTGCGGATGAGCACGGTGCAGCAGACCGCCATGGCGATCCGCACCATGGTCGTGCGGGGCGCGGGTGCCATCGGAGCCACTGCCGCTGCCGGCATGGCCCAGGCGGCCGTCCTGGCGCACGACGCGCACGTCCTCCGGTCTCTCGACAAGGCGGCGGGCATGCTCCGGAACACCCGCCCCACCGCTCAGAACCTCTTTGCCGGGATCGACGCCGTTCTCGCCGCCACCGACGGCCTCGAGGGAAGCCAGGCTCGGGATGCCGCGGTCGCCGCAGCCCTGGCGTTCGCCGACGCGGATGCCGCCGCGTGTGAAGCCATCGGTCGCCACGGGCTGGCGCTGGTCGAGGACGGCATGCAGGTGGCCACGCACTGCAACGCCGGCTGGCTGGCATTCGTGGACTGGGGGAGCGCACTGGCGCCCATCTACGCTGCACACCGAGCGGGTCGGAAGGTCGAGGTGTGGGTCGACGAGACCCGTCCGCGCGGCCAGGGCGCGCGGCTGACCGCCTGGGAGCTCGCACAGGAGGGCGTGGCGCATCGCGTGATCGCCGACAACGCGCTGGCGTCCCGCATGGCGGCGAGGCAGGTCGACCTGATCATCACGGGCTCCGACCGGGTCGCGGCCAACGGCGACGTCGCGAACAAGATCGGCACCTACGCCGTGGCCGTTCTGGCCAAGCACCACGGCATCCCGTTCTACGTGGCGCTCCCCTCCTCCACCATCGCGCGCGACACCCCCGATGGCGCGTCCATCCCCATCGAGGAACGCGGACAGGACGAGCTGCACTACACCTGGGGCGCCGACGACGAGGGCGCCTGGCGTCGGGTGCGCACCACCCTGTCGCCGGTGTTCAACCCCGCGTTCGACGTCACTCCGGGTGCCCTGGTGGACGGGCTCATCACCGAACATGGCGTGTTCTCCGCCGACACAGACGGGGTCTCGGCGATCCTGGCCGCTGCGGCGGCCACGTGAAGACCCGCCGCACCGACGAGTCCGTGGTCTGCATCTTCGAGCGGAAGGGCGCGACGACCCGCGCTGCGTTGATCTCAGGACTCGGGCTCGGTGGCGTGACCGCGGTTCCCCTGTGGATCGCCGCGGGGCCCGGTGTTGCCATGATGGCGCTCGCAGCCGGTGTGGTCGCGGGAGCGATCGGTGCGACGATGACCGGCCCGGTCGAGGTGGTCATCGGCCTGCGCGGCGTACGAATCCGCGAGACCTTCGCCTCGTATCGCGGGCTGCGGATGCGTCTGCGCGGAGACCGGTTGGTGCTGCACGGTCCCGACGTCGCTTACGAGTCGGCACGGCTGAAGAACGCCTCCGAGCTCCGTCCGGTCCTGTCGTGGTTGGAGGGAACGCTCGAGGCCGGCATGCTCGACCGGCGCCACCTCGATGGGCTCGAGAAGGGGCTGGTTCTGAGGTCGCTGGAGCACACCGGCCGGCCCACACCCATGACCTTGCGATTCACGTCGCACGGCGCCGAGGTGGTGTTGGACACCCGAGCGCCCAGTCTCGTTCAGCGCGCGCTGTGGTGGGGTCCGGCGATCCTCACATCGGGCGCGATCGCGGCGGTGGCCATCCAGCTCGCGGCCCAGGATCCTGCCGTCCTGCCAGGCCTGATCGCGGTGATGGGGCTGCCCTTCGCCGCCCTCGGGGTGTGGGCGTCTCGCGGCCACCCAGCACAGGTCCGGATCGTGCTGGAGGGCGAGCGGGTGACGTTCTTCGACGCCGAGTCGGTGGGCAGCGAGCACATCCTGCATCGCCCCGACATCAAGTGGGCGGGGGTCTCCGACGAGCGACTCGAGGTCCGCGCCACCAACGGCCGCCAGCTGATCACGGTGCCCCTCGCCGATCCGTCCCGTCTGGACGACGTGGTTCGGTGGCTGCGCAGCGGCGAGGCCACCGACACCGGGCGGGATGCCACGGTGGGTCGCGCGACCCTGGAGCGCCTGGTCCAGCGTGCCTGACTCCGGGAGGCCGCAGACCTCTACCAGTCGCGCAGAGCGGCTCGACGACGGCCTCCTGGTCGAGATCGAGCGCCCCAGCACCCTGATCCGCCGCAGCCTCACGCTGGTCTTCCGGCCCGGTCGTCTGGAGATCCCCTCTCACAGCATCACCATCCCCTGCGACGTGCTGTCTCTCCGCTTCGATGGCGATCTGGTACGGATCGCTGGCCATCGGATCTCCCGGCAGTGGCGGGTGGTCGATCCGGAACCGCTGACGGCCGCCTGGTCCGTGCTTCAGGCGTCGCTCGACCAGGAGCGCTGGTCCGACACCGCGCTCGATGCGGCATTCGCTGCGTTCGTGCGAACACGTGGGGGAGCGGGACGGCTCGGGCCGACGGACGAGCATCTGGGGCTCCCGGTACGCTGGACGCCGGATGGCGCAGTGTTCGCGCTGCGGGCGGTCGCGACCACCCGGGTGCCGGGCTGGAGCTTCGTGGTTCCCGTCCTGGCAGCCCTCGTGTTGATCGCCACCTCCCCGTTCGGGGCGGTCGCGTTCACTCTCGCGATCAGCATCCTCGTCGTGGGCGTCTTCTTCCTCATCCTGTCCGCAGGGCCCGACCCAGAGCGTACACACCTTCTGGAGATCCGAGGCCGACAGCTTCTGCTCGATGGCGTTGCGGTGCCGCTCGAGCGTGTACGTACGGTGTCCACGAGTCACGGCCGACTCACCGTCGAGACCCCGGATCAGCGCCTGTCCACCGAACACCTGGAGACCCCGGAGGCCGCCGAGGCCCTCGCGGCGGCGCTGACCGAGGTCACAGGCCTGATCGAGCCCACGGACACGGAGCGTTCCGAGCATCGGGAAGCCTTGATGAAGCTCCTCCAGCGAACCGATTGAATCCGCGCCTATACTGCGCCATGCGATTCGCCCTGCCATTCCTCCGCTCTGCGTCGGTGCTCGCCGTTCTGGCACTCGCCGGCTGCCCATCCAGTCCCCCCACCGAGACCGATGGGCCTCCGTCTCCGGCGACCGACACCGACGTCGAGACCGGCGACACCGGCACGATCGAGACCGGCGACACCGGGGAGCCCCCACCTCCACCGCCCGTCATCGACTGCACGTCCCTTCCCCAGGGCCCCCTGCAGGTGCAGCAGCTGCCCGCGCCGCGCGCCTACCACGGCCTGTCGTTCGACAACACCGGGCTGTTGTTCTCGCACTCCTCAGGGAGCGTGTTCGAGTCCTCGAGCCCGTCCGACACCAGCATCGTCATCCCGAACGCCGGCTTCGCCGAGCAGATCGAGATGCTCGAAGACGGGTCGCTCGTGGTCTCGTCGTACGACCTGGTGAAGTACGTCCCCGGTCAGGGGTCCATCGTGCTCGCCGGGGGCCTCAACGCGTACGGCGTGACCATCGGCCCGGACGGCATGATCTACACGGCCAACAACAACGACGTGCACCGCATCGACCCCGACACGGGCACGGTCGAGGTCTACCTGGACTTCCCGAACAACATCAGCCCCAAGGTGCTGGACTTCAACGTCGCCCTCGACCGGATGTACATCGGGACGCTCGGGAGCGGCGGAGCGGTGTACGAGGTCGAGCTGGACGCCGACTACAACCCGGTGGCCGTGCCCACCCTGCTCGGCAACACCGGGGGCAGCTGGCACGACGGCCTGCGGGTCGACGCGTGCAACCGGATCTACGTCGCCGAGTACAACACCCGCTCGCTGTGGATCATGGACAGCCAGTCGGGCCAGTCGCAGGTGCTGATCGACTACGCCAACCCGGCTTACGGCCACGGCATCGCCTGGGGTTCGGGGATCGGTCCCTGGGACGACCACACGATCTACGTGCCCCAGCCCTACGACGACGATCGGGTGGCGGCCATCGAGCTCGGGGTGCCGTACCGCACGTGGAACGACGGCTACTACGAGACGATTCCGTAGTCCCTCACCAGGATTCTCCGTGAAATCCCCGGTGTCCTCCGTGACTCCGTGGCGACGTTGCGCTGATCGAGGTTCATCGGCCTCTTCTGGCGGGATCGACCGCCGTTGCAGCACCCACTTTCGGAGCAGCGCTTCGCTTCGCTGAGGATCCGCTGAGCGCAGTCAGTCCTCCGGCTCCAGCACCAGGTCGAGCACCTCGGCCACCGTCTCCACGAAGTGGAACGTCAGATCCTTCCGGAGCTCCGGAGCGATGTCCTCGAGGTCGTTCGCGTTCCGCGCCGGCATCACGATGTCGGTGACCCCCGCACGACGCGCTGCCAGCGCCTTCTCTTTCACGCCGCCCACCGGAAGGACCCGTCCACGCAGGGTGATCTCGCCGGTCATCGCCCAGTTGGTCCGGAAGCGACGGCCGGTCACGACGCTGACGAGTGCGGTGACCATGGTGACGCCGGCACTCGGGCCGTCCTTGGGAATGGCGCCAGCAGGCACGTGCAGGTGGAACTCGGCATCGAAGCTCTCGGCGGGCACGGCGTACGCGACCGCGTGCGACCGCAACCAGCTCATGGCGGCCTCGGCGGACTCCTTCATGACCGCACCAAGAGAGCCGGTCAGCTTCAACGAACGCTGGCCGGGCATGCGGGTGGCTTCGACGAACAGGATCTCGCCGCCGGCTGCGGTCCAGGCGAGACCGATCACCACGCCGGGACTGTCGACCCGCTCGGCGAGCTCGGCGTAGTAGCGCGGCGGGCCGAGGAAGCGGCGCACGGCCTTCTCGGTGACGCGTACCTTCTCGAGACCGTCCTCGACGACCTGACGCGCGATCTTGCGATGCACGGCAGCCAACATGCGCTCGAGCTCGCGGACGCCGGCCTCGCGGGTGTAGTCGCGAACGACCTTGGCGACGGCCTTCTTGTCGAACTTCGCGTTGGCCGCAGCCAGACCGTGGCTCCGGGCCAGCTTGGGAAGCACGAACCGACGCGCGATCTCGAGCTTCTCCTCCTCGGTGTAGCCCGGGATCTCGATCAGCTCGAGACGGTCTGCGAGGGCGTGTGGGATGGGCTCCTGGAGGTTGGCCGTCGCGATGAACAGCACCTGGGACAGGTCGACGGGCAGGTCGACGTAGTGATCCTGGAACGTGTGGTTCTGTGCCGGATCGAGGACTTCGAGCAACGCCGAGGCGGGGTCGCCGCGGAAGTCGTTGCCGACCTTGTCCAGCTCGTCCAGGACGATCACGGGGTTGGCACTGCCCGCGCGGATGAGCGCCCGGATGATGCGACCGGGCAGCGCGCCGATGTACGTCCGCCGATGGCCGCGGATCTCGGTCTCGTCCTTCACGCCACCGAGCGCAACGCGGCCGTACTCCCGACCGAGGGCCGACGCGATCGACTTGCCGAGGGAGGTCTTGCCGACGCCGGGCGGGCCGACGAAGCAGAGCACCGGGCCCTTGCTGCTGGGGTTGAGCTGGCGGACGGCGAGGTACTCGAGGACGCGTTCCTTGACCTTGTCGAGGCCGTGATGGTCGCGATCGAGCACCTTCTGGGCCTGCTTGAGGTCGGTCTTGTCCTGCGTGTGCACGCCCCACGGGATGTCGCAGACGGTCTCGAGCCAGGTGCGCAGCACGGTGTACTCGGCCGAGTCACTGTGGATGCGTCGCAAACGGCCCAGCTCCGACAGCGCCTCCTCCCGCACCTCGTCCGGCATGGCGGAGTCCTCGATCCGCTTCTCGAACATCTCGATGTCGGCGTCCGACGACGCGGCGTCGCCCAGCTCCGCCCGGATGGCCTTGAGCTGCTCCTTGAGCTGGAACTCCCGCTGGGACTGGTCCATCGCGGCCTGGACCCGCTGGTTGACGTCGGCGGCGATCTTCTGCTGACCGAGGGCGGTGACGACCTGATCGAGCGCGTACTCCATGCGCTCGATGGGATCGACACGCAAGAGGCCCCGCATGCGCTCGGTGTAGGTCAGATCGAGGTTCCCGAGCACCTGATCCGCGAGGCGCTCGGCGTCGTCGCTGGGAGTGCCCATGATGCGGTGGTCGGCCGGAGACACCCCGGTGGCGACCATGTACTCGCGGTACCGGATCTCCAGCTCGCGGGCGAGAGCGTCGTAACGAGGCCGATCGTCCGGCTGTGCGGGCGGGATCGGCGTGGCTTCGACGCGCAGCGGGTCGGCCTTGCGATCGATGGCGTCGACCGCGACCCGCTCGAGCCCTTCGACCATCGCGCGCACGCTGCCGTCGGGCATCTTGATGATGCGCAGCACCTGGCAGACCACGCCCACGGGATGGAACTCGGCACCCCGGACGTCGTCGTCGCCTTCTTCCTCCTGCTGCAGGCCGACCACGGGCTGGGGCTGCTCGACCAGCGCTGCGATCACGTCCAGCACGGCTTCGCGCTTGAAGTGCACGGGCTGGAAGGTGCCAGGAAACAACACGACGTCGCGCAGGGGGAGCGCCAGGTACACGGGTCCTCCGGGGTGGGCAGCGTGGCCTAACGCCTGACTTCGAGCCCCGCGATGGCTTCGCCGACCACCCGAACCATGGGCTGGATGCCGTAGCGTCGAGCGTCGTCCAGCGCGGCGTCGAGCTGCTCCCGGGCCCCGTCCTGCTGGGTCTCGGCGAGGTGACGCCCCAACAACCACGCCCCGGTCGTGCTGATCTCGGGGTCGTCGAGCTGCATCGCCCGCTGGGTGGCCTCGCGCAGGACATCGGTGGCGACCTCGCCCCGCTGGGCCTCGATGAACTTCAGGTAGACGTCGTTCAGGACGACCCCCCGCTTCCACCCGATGCGATGCGCGAGCTCCCGGCTGCGCTGGAACGCGACGTGAGCCCGCGACCAGTGGCCCTTCTGGAAGTGCACGTCGCCTACGTTGTGGTGGTTGATCACGACCCCGCGCGAGTACCCGATGCCCTCTCGCACCTCGAGCGCGCGCCGGTAGTAGAACAGAGCGTCGTCGTGCTTGTCGGACCAGCTGTAGAGCAGGCCGATGTTGTTCAGCACCCGGCCCTCGAGGATGCGATCCTTGGCTTTGCGGGCCATCCGGAGGGCGTTGCGGAGCAGCGGTTGGGCACGCTCCAGCTCGTTCTCGCGGATGAATCGGTTGGCGAGCCCGATCTGACACCGCGCGCACAGGGCGGGGTCGTCGCTCGCGCGGTCCAGCACCCCTTGCCACAGGCGCTCGGCCTCCTCGCCCCGGCCCTGCTCGAACGCGAGGTTCGCGCTGGCCTCCAACGCGTCGAGCTCGACGTCGGGCTCGTCGTCCATGGGAAGCATGGCGCGCGCAGAGGCGAGGTGTGCGCTCGCGAGCTTGAGCGACCCCCGCTCCAGGTAGCTGCGGCCCAGCGCCAGGTGGCACCGGATCTCGATCCAGGGGAGCCCGGCATCACTCGAGATGTCGAGCGCGAGCGACAGACTGCGCGTCCCACGTTCGTGTTCGCCCCGCAACAGACTGACGCTCCCGGACTTGAGGTGCAGCGACGCCTCTCCCTGGATGCGCATGTCGAACTGGTCGGGGTCGGGGGGCGCGGACTCGATGAGCGCCAGCCCCCGCTCGTACGCCTCGCGCGCGAGCTTCAGGCGGCCGTTGCGTTCGCGCTCGATGCCCACCAGCTGCGCATAGCGAGCGGCATCCAGCGGACGACCGCCCTTGGCGCAGTGCTCCATCAGGGCCTCGGCGTGCCGCTGCAGGCTGGCGGCGTACACGGACTCGATCGCCTCGGCCACGAGTCGGTGGTAGTCGCGCCGCTGCACCCCCAGGATCCCGCGCAGCGCGGCCTCGCGAACCAGATCGGTGGCGAGCGACCATCCATCCGCACGCTCCTCGGCACCGGTGTCGATCCGAACCACGAGCCCCCGGGCGACGAGGTCCATCAGCAACGGCTGGGGGTCTTCGAGGCCAGCAGCTCGAGCGAGCACATCCGCCGTGAACGTGGTGCCGATCACGGCGGCGAGCTGCAGAATGCCCTTGCTGGCGGCGTCCAGCGAGTCGATGCGTGCAGCGAGCAGGCTGTGCAGGCTGTGGGGGAGCTCGATGTCGCTGTTGGCCAGGACGGCCCGCCGGTCGCCCATCCCGTTGGTGGCAGCACTCTCCTCGATCGAGAGCTGGTCGCGCTGCAGGAGGAACTTCACCATCTCCTCGATGTAGAGCGGGTTGCCCTCGCAGGTGTCGGCGATGAGGTCGAGCAGGGCGGGGTCGACGGCATCGACCTCGAGCACGGCCTGGAGCAGCCGCTGCTGGCTCCCCCGATCGAACGGCCCGAGCTCCACGCGCTCGCACACCGTGCCCAGCACCTCGGGCAACGGTGGACGCCACACCACCAGGTAGAGCACCGGTGCGTCGCGGGTCTGGCGCATGAGCTGGGTGAGGATCTTCAGGTCGCGGGGGCTGATGCTCTCGGCTTCGAGGGCCAGGATGGCGGCGCCTCCCTCGGTGAGCGCGCGCACCAGCCCCTCGAGGGCCAGGACCAGCTCGGCGCGGTCCGGTGCGGGGCCGTCGTCGTGCCCGGTGATCCAGTGGAGAACCTGGCCCTGGCGCTCGGTGAGACCCAGCTCGGCAGCCACCGAGATCGCCTGTCGGACCTCGACCTCGGTGGCATCCCGATCGATGGAGAGCACCGTGTTGACGAGCTCCCGGAAGGCGTTCCCCCCACCCCACACGTCGCAGCGGACGACGTGGAACGGGATGGTGCGTCGCTGGGCGAGCTGCTGGACCTCTCGCACCAACCGGCTCTTCCCGGACCCCAGCGGCCCCACGAGTGCCAGAGCGGCCCCCTGACCACTCGCCAGACGCTCGACGGCCCGGGCCAGCTGGTCGATCTCGTCGCCGCGACGCAGCCACGGGCCCTTGCGAGCCGTGCGCAGCCCCACCCTGCGCCCCTCCAGGAGGTAGCTCGGCAGGTGGTCCTTGCCGCCGCGGGACGGAATGAGGGGGCCCTGCCGCAGCCGGAAGTCCGCGACCATCGAGGTCAGCACGCGCTGGCTGACCAGGATCTGACCGTGATCGGCCGTGGCGGACAGGCGGCGAGCGAGTCGGGTGGTGTTGCCCCGCGCCATGTACTGGACGCGATGCCCCCCGCGCATGCCGACGGTGACCTCGCCGGCGTGCAGCCCGATGCAGAACTCCAGCTCCAGCCCCATCTCGGACAGCTCGGAGGTGCGATGGACCAGCTCGACGGCACAGTCCATGGCCCGCGACAGATCGTCCTCGCGCGTGCGCGGGACCCCGAAGAGCACGAAGATGTGGTCGTCGATCGCCCGCTGGATCAAGCCTCCCCAGCGGTCGACGATGCGATGCACCCAGCGCAGCAGGCGGAACTGGCGGAAGAAGAACGCCTCGGGCTCGAGCTCGGCGGACAGCTCGGTCAGCCCATCGACATCGACCACCAGCACCGACACCTGCTTGCGCTCACCCGGGCTGTGCTGGAGCTTCCCGGGAAGCGCCCGGCGGGGACTGGGGGTGGGCGCGACATCGGTGTCGAGGCGCTCCAGATCCTCGGCGAGCTGGCGCACCGGGAGCCCCGGATTGGGCCGCTTGACGTCCGGGAACAGGCGGCTGGTCCAGCTGGCGACGTCTTGACTGCCCACCCGCTCGCCGGACTCGTACAGCCAGGCTCGCAGGTCCTCTTCGAAGTCGGCGGCCGTGGGGTGACGATCGGCGGGGTCGGGACGGGTGGCACGCCCCACGATGTCGCGCAGCCTCGCGTCGATGTCGGGACGCACCTCGGACAGATCGGGCAGGTCGCCCTCGCGGATCCGCGCCGACTTCGTCTTCGGATCGATGCCGTGGTATGGCCGGTGCCCCGCGAGCATCTCCCACAGCGTGACGCCCGCGCTGTAGAGGTCCGACCGGTGATCCACCGCGCCTCCAGCGGCGGATTCTGGGCTCGCGTACGCGAACTTGCCTCGCCCGCCGGGGGTTCCGGTGTCCTCTTCGGTGCGGGTGGCGCGCGCGATGCCGAAGTCGAGCAGCTTCACCTCGCCGTCGAAGCCCATCAGCACGTTGTGCGGCGAGACGTCCTGATGGATCAGGCCCAGCTTCTCGCCCTGCTCGTCGGTCCGGCTGTGGGCGTGGTGCAGCCCGCGCAACAGCTCGGCACCCACGTGGACCGACACCGCATCCGGCAGCCGCTCCTCCATCCCGCGCAACCGCCGCAGCATGCGCGTGAGATCGCGACCGTGCACGTACTCCATCGCGATGAACCACGTACCCGCCGATCGACCGAGCTCGAACACCTGCACGATGTTGGGATGCGTGAGGTGCACCCCGATGCGGGCTTCGTTGATGAACATGTTGACGAAGCGGGGATCGTCGGCGTACTCGGGTCGGATCCGCTTGACCACCAGGGTCTTCTGAACGCCGGCAGGCCCTCGGGCGCGCGCCAGATACACCTCGGCCATCCCGCCCGTGGCGAGACGTTCGACCAGCTCGTACTTGCCGAGGACTGCGGGCAGACGCACGCGCGCTCTCCTTGGGTCAGTGTAAGCCGATGTAGATTCCCGGCATGGACAAGCCGGCGAACAGGGGGATCGGGCTGCTCGTGGCGCTCGCCGCGGGTCTGGTCCTCGGTGCGTTGCTGCATCGGGCGTCGATGCCCGTTCCTCCGGAACAACCCCCTGGCCCCGCCCAGCCGTTCGCCCAGGTGTTCGGGCAGGTGCACGCCCAGGTCGTGGACATCGGCGTGGAGTCCCCCGAGGCCCGGGTCGGAGCGGGCGTGGTGGTGTCGCCGACCGAGATCGTGACCGCCCGGCACCTGGTGTTCGACACCGTGGGCCCGATCACCGTGCAGCTGTCGTCGGGCGCCACCCAGACCGCAGAGGTGGTGGGGACCGATGCGCGCACCGACCTCGCGCTCCTGCAGGTGGAGGGCCCGTTGACCCCGGCGGAGATGGGCCATTCACGGGATGTGCGCGTGGGAGACCGCGTGGCAGCGGTCGGGAACCCGTTCGGACTCGGTCACTCCCTGTCGACCGGGGTGGTGGGCGCCCTGCACCGCAAGCTCGACCAGGGTGCGGGGCCCCGGGTCGACTTCCTGCAGCTGTCGATTCCCCTCAATCCCGGCAACTCCGGCGGGCCGATCTTCGCGCTCGATGGGCGGGTGATCGGGGTGCTGACCGGCACCCACGCCCAGGGCCAGGCCATCGCGTTCGCGGTCCCGGCCGAGCGCGTGACCGAGTCCCTCCCCCTCCTGCGGACCGGCCGTCAGGTGAGCCGCGGCTTTTTGGGCGTGCGCGTCGAATCCGATGGTGCGGCCGTGCGCATCACCCGGGTGGTTCCGAGCAGCCCGGCCGACCGTGCGGGCTTGAGGCCCGGCGATGCGTTGACCTCCTTCGACGACATCGCGCTGACCGAGCCGCGAGACCTGTACGACGCGCTGGACAGCCTGCCCGGCGGCGCACGTGCGTCGATTCGCCTGCGGCGCGATGGGCAGCTCCAGATCGTGGACGTCGAGCTGGCCGACTGGGCCGAGCAGCCGACGGTCATCGCGGGCATGACCCTGCGGCCCCTGCCCGGGAGCGGGGGCGAGGTGGTGGCGGTGCGTCCGAGGAGCCGCGCCGACCGTGCGGGGGTGATGGTGGCGGACATCGTGCGCACCGTGAACGGACTGCCGATGCAAGCGCCAGCGGATGTGAAAGACACCATTCCGAGTGACGGAACGGCACAGCTCGAGCTGGTGCGCGAGGGTGCGAGCGTGAACGTCCAGCTCTGATTCGCGTTGGATTTCGGACGGATCCGAGAAGAACCGCGCCCCGCCTGTGGGCTTGTGAAGTGCCGTTGAACCAGCTGAAATTTGCTTTCAACGGTCGGTGTGAACTCGATTCACGAACGGAAATCTCCCGATCGGGTGATCCGCCACAATCCCCCGCCCGTACGGCATGCAGGAGGCCTGCCTGGTCGACTCGTGGTCCCGCCGCGATGCCGATGGATTCGTGTTCCACCTCACCTCGAGGCCCTGCTTTCGAGGATTTCTGTGGTGACTCGCACCCAGTCCAGGTAAGAACCCATCCGCAGAGAACAGAAATCCCAATGGAGGTGGCATGCTTGCCGCACTGTTGCTGGGGGGCTTCACCGCCCACGCAGCTGACCACATCGACTCTCCCGGCGCTGTCGCCGACCCCACGGCGGACATCACCGATGTCTACGCGTGGACCAACCCCGACGCCAGCAAGGTCAACCTGATCATGAACCTCGGCGCTCTGGGCGGCGCGACGTCGCTCTCCGACGCCGTCACCTACGTCTTCGAGATCGAGGCCACCACGGGCTACGGCGTGGCGGGCACCACGAGCACCATCATCTGCGAGACCTATGATGGCGTGAACATCGAGTGCTGGGGCCCCAGCGTGTACGTCGAAGGGGACGCCAGCGTGACCACCGGCCTCGCGAACGCCGCGGACTCCTTCCGCGTCTTCGCCGGTCAGCGCAACGACCCGTTCTTCATGGACTTCACCGGCTTCACCGACACGGTGGACTTCGGTGTGGGCGCCGGCCTCATCGCCAACGGCGGAACCCCGGTGTGCACCGAGGTCGCCCCCGCCACCACCGACATCGTGCTCGCCACGCTGACCAACGGCGGCGTGCCGGACGACTTCTTCGCTGGAGCCACGGTGCACAGCCTCGTCGTCCAGATCGACGCCGATCTCCTGACGGAGAACGGTGTCCAGCCCATCCTCGCCATCAACGGCGCCACCTTCGTCAAGCCGGCGAACTGAGGAGAGGATCATGAACAAGCTCATCACAACGACCATTCTGGCCTCCCTCCTGTGCATCACCGCTTGCAAGAGCGATGATGACGATCCGGACACCGAGACCGACACCGACACCGACACCGATTCGGACACCGACGCCGACACCGACGCCGACACAGACGCGGACACCGACGCCGACACGGATGCGGACACCGACGCCGACACGGATGCGGACACCGACGCCGACACGGACACGGACACGGACACCGATACCGATACGGACACCGATACCGACCCGGTCGGCATGCCCCGTGGCATGGCCAACCCGCCGGATCTCACGGGCGCCCTGCAGATCGATCGCAGCGGTCGTCCGGCCATCAGCACGGCGACCATCGGCACGTTCTACGACGTCCCCGCCGACAAGGACGCCCTGAAGGAGTCGTACAACACGACCGCCACCTCCGCCGGCGGATTCGTCAACGACATCGAGGAGAGCCTGGCGATCCTCGACGGCCTGGACGGTGACTGCACCAACCAGCTCGGGTACGACGACGTGGCCGACAACCGGACGTTCCTGGCGACGGTTCTGGACGACGACCGCCTCTACCTGGCGGCCGACCGCAACGGCACCACCTGCACCCAGTACCTGGGTCTCGAGGCCGAGGTGCTCGGCATCCTCACCGCCCCCAACGGCGGCTGCGGTGGTCGCGCCCCGGACTACGACATCATCGAGACCAGCTACTCGGCCCTCGTTTCAGGCACGTTCACGGGCCTCGACGACGGTGTGGTGGCCAACGAGGTCCCCAACACCCCGACCATGTTCCCGTACCTCGCCGATGCCAACGCAGTCGGATCGTACAGCCTGACGCTGACGGGTGTCGGCTACACGCCGCACGACCAGCAGGCCTACGCGGCCGTCCTGATCGACCAGGGCACGTCCACCGGCGTCAACTTCGCCTCGGGAATCCAGTCGGGCGACACGATGAGCATCGCATTCGCCGACGTCGAGCCCGGCACCTACGACATCCACTTCTACATGGACCTGTCGCAGAACGGCCTGTGCGACGCTGCACCGACCGACCACGTGTGGCTCGTCGAGGACATCGTGGTGGGCAACGCCAACCACACCGAGACGTTCGACCACAACACCACGTGGCTGGGCGACTGCACCCTGATCGTCGCGCCTTGAGTTGAGTCCGACTTGCGGCGTGGGCTTCGGTCCACGCTGCAAACAGAGACTGTGAGCCGGCCCCGTCTGGGGTCGGCTCTTTCTCGTATCCCCCCTGATTCTCGCCGTTCTGGAGACGCTGTGATCGCTCTGCTGATGTTCGCCTGCTCGTCCACTCCCGCCCCCGAAGCCGGCCCCGCCGAGCCCGAGGCCGAGGATCAGGCCGAGGCAGCGGCCGAGAACCCGGTTCCGATCGCATATCCGCGGCGTACCACCAACGGAGACCAGGCCCTCGAGGGTCTGGACAACCAGATCACCACCCTGCACGCGCGGATCGCCCAGCGGCCCGAGATGCAGCGCCAGCTGGTCGAGGCGCGCTCCCTGCGGATGACGCTCACCGGCTCCGTCGGCGACCTCGACGCCATCCTCGCCCTCGCGACCGAAGACGACGCGCGTGCGCGTGCACTGCTCGCTGCCCACCGTTTCGACGAAGCGCTCGAGCTCGACCCCGAGGTGGCGGATTCCGTCGCGCTCGCCCGGCACGAACGGCTGGACGAGATGGAGGCCGAACGGCGCGCCCTGGTCGAGAAACACCCGTCCACGACGACCTGGATGCGCCTCGCCGACGTGCTGAAGGCCCAGGGCAGGACCGCCGATGCCGACGAGGCCTACTGGAACGCGCTGGACGTGTACAAGGACGTCAGCCCGCTCACCGTGGCGGACGTCCAGTTCCGGCGGGGCGTGCTCTGGGGCGACAGCGGCGAGGACCCCGAGCGGGCCCGTGCCCTGTACGAAGACGCCGTCGAGCACCTGCCGGGATTCGTTCGCGCCCACGTACACCTGGCCGAGGTCGAGAACGATGACGGCGACAGCGCCTCCGCCATCGCCCGCGTGCGAGCCGTGGCCGACGCACAGGACCCCGAGCCCGGCGGCAAGCTGGCGACCTGGCTCGAAGGCGACGAGGCCGACGAGTGGAAAGCGAAGACCATCGCCCGCTACGACGCGCTCCTCGAGAAGCACCCCCTGGCCTTCGCCGACCACGGCGCGGAGTTCTTCCTGTCGATCGACGACAAGGAGCGGGCGGCCGAGCTCGCGAAGGCGAACCTCGAGAACCGCGACACCCCGCGTGCGCGGGACCTCTGCGAGCGGTCGGGCTGCACGACAGACTGAGGCTCTCGCGGCTCGTGTTGTAGGGACGGCTGCTGACGGGGTGAACCAGGGCGTTCGGCCACGGAGTCACGGAGGGATTGGGAGCCTTTCACCGAGGTTCTCTGGATGTGCGCTTCGTGGCGGAATCCGGCTTCACGCAGAGGCGCAGCGGACGAAGGAGTCGAGGTAGGCCGCACGGACCGGTCGGGGGACGACGCGCAGGAGAGGAGGTCGTCAGAGGCGCAGATCGCGAACCGCCTTGTGAAGACGGCGCGTTCGACGGCCCGAACGTCGTTCATCGTGGTCGTGGTCGTGGTGGAGGGGGTCGGTCGTCATCCGGTGCGACATCCGTCCTCGGGAACGACCACCACCGCCACCACTCCCCTGTACCTTTGAAAGCGTGACCGGGTGATGAGCGCGGTCGAGTACATTCCAGCTTCTGGCCACCTTCGCGAGAGTACCCATCGCCCCCTGAACCTCGAGTTCCTGGGGGGGACCTGTGCCTCGCGGAGGAGGCCACGGCGGACCGTCCTGTGGGGAGTCGCGCTTCGAGCGCCAGTACAGGGGTGAATGGCGCCGTGGTCTGGCCAAGTTTCACGGAGGTGAGCATGGCAGACAATCCGGTGCTGGTCGTGGGAATCGACTGGGCCAAGGATGAGCACCAGGTGTGCGTCGTCGACGATGCTGGTGCTGTTCGGGTCGAGTGGGAGATCCCGCACTCGGCGCCCGGGCTGCACTCGTTGGCAGAGCGACTTCGCATGATGGCACCCGAGGGCGACACGAGCCGCATTCTCGTCGGAATCGAGATTCCGCGCGGTGCTGTCGTCGACCTTCTGGTCGAGAGGGGGTTCGGCGTCTACGCCCTGAATCCCAAGCAGATGGACCGATTTCGGGATCGCTACTTCCCGGCCGGGTCGAAAGACGACCGAAAGGACGCCTTCGTCATCGCCGACGCGCTCCGGACCGACCGGCACTGCTTCCGAGAGGTCCAAGTCGACCACCCCATCGTGCTGGAGATTCGCGAACACGTGCGAATCGATGACGACCTGCGTGAAGAGCACAACCGGCTGGCGAACCGCATGCAGCAACAGCTCCATCGCTACTTTCCGCAGCTTCTCGAGCTGTCGTCCACCGCAGATGAACGCTGGGTACTTGAGCTGTTGGAGCGGGCTCCGACACCGGAGGCCGCGCGGAAGCTGCGCTTGAAGACCATCACCGCTCTGCTGAGGAAGCACCGGATTCGGCGGATTGATGCCGTCGACGTTCGGCAAGCGCTGAACAAGCCCGACCTGACGTTGGCGGCAGGCACCCGCGAGGCGGCCAGCAAGCACGTTCAGCTGCTGATTCCGCGGCTTCGCATGGCCATCCAGCAGCGCAAGGCCGTGCGCAAGACCATCGAACAGCTCCTGCAGCGCTACGCCGAAGAAGGCCCGCTCCCCGAGCAGCGCGAGCATCGTGACGTCGAGATCATCCTGTCCTTGCCGGGAGTCGGAGTGAACGTCGCCGCCACGATGCTCGCTGAGGCCCAGGGGCCTCTGGAACGTCGAGACTATCGCGCACTCCGCGCTCACGCGGGGATCGCACCTGTGACGAAGGCGAGTGGTCGCCGGAAACATGGTCCGAAGGGCCGAAAGAAGCCGAAGGTCATGATGCGCCAGGCATGCAACGGACGCCTGCGCAATGCGCTCTACCACTGGGGCCGCGTCGCCTCCCAGCGCGACCCGAGCACACGAGACCACTACGCCCGTTTGAGGGCCAAGGGGCACACACACGGTCGTGCCATTCGCGGAGTGGGAGATCGACTCCTCCGAATCCTGATGGCCATGCTTCGAGACGGAACGCTCTATGACCCTGAGAAGGCCAACAAACGGGCACTCACCCGTTCAGTCGAGGCCGCTTGACAAATGGTGGGGAGTCCCCCCCCCACCACGGCGGGTGTTCGCAGCCCCACCACGCCGGTCTACACGGGAGGTTCTCTCCTCCGACCCGGCATCCCGACCGCGACGAAACCCGTCGAGCGCCCCGTCTAGCCGAGTGCTTCGGCGCTCTGCGGCTCTGTCGAGGCCGTCTGCGCAGCAGCGTTCACGGATCGACCCGCTTCGCCTCCCGAGCGTCCGCCGTCCGCTGCGTCTCTGTGTGTGGGCCCGAGACGCCTCGGCAACCACTCCCAGCTCCGGCGGGTCGCGATCACCCTCGCGAAGACGAAGCGTTCGAGGGCTCGAACGTCGTTCATCGTGGTGGAGGTGGAGGTGGAGGTGGAGGTCTTCGGTCGTCATCCGCTGGGACATCCGCCCTGTGGCAACCTCGGAGCCGTCCGTTCAGATATGGACCGACACGCCCTGCGCATTCGCGACGGCTTCGTACATCACCTCGGCCGCGGTGGGGTGGGCGTGGACCGTGTGCAGGATCTCGTCCGCCGTGAGCTCGCTGGACCGGGCCAGCGTGTACTCCGCGATCATCTCGGTGGCGTCGGCGCCGATGATGTGCGCCCCCAGGATCTCGCCGTACTTCTCGCCCACGAGCACCTTCACGAAGCCCTCGGGTGTGCCCGCTCCGTACATCTTGCCGTTGGCCTGGAACGGGAACCGCCCCACCTTGAAGGGCTTCCCGGACTTCTTCGCCTGCTCCTCGGTCATGCCGACGCTGGCGACCTGGGGCTGGCAGTAGGTGCAGCTGGGAATCGCGTCGTAGTCGACCGGGATCACGTCGTGCCCCGCCAACAGCTCGGCCAGGACGTGCCCCTGGGCGGTGGCCGTGTGTGCGAGCCCGCCCCGCGTGGTGCAGTCGCCCACCGCGTACACCCCGGAGACGTTCGTGCGCCCGTAGTCGTCGATCGGGATGAAGCCCTTCTCGAGCGAGACCCCGACGTCTTCGAGGCCGATGCCGTCGGTGTTGGGGGTGATGCCCAGCGCCAGCAGGCACCGGTCGGCCGACAGCGTGGTGCCGTCTTTCAGGGTGACCTTCACGCCATCGCCATCCCGGTCGACGCCAGCTCGTTCCACGGATGCGACGAAGCGCCCGAGCTCGAAGGAGATGCCGATCTTGGACAGCGACTTGCGCAGCGCCTTGCCGATCTCGCGGTCTTCGCGCGGCACGATCTCGTCGAGGCCCTCGACCACCGTGACGTCGACGCCCATCGCATTCCAGAAGTACGCGAACTCGATGCCGATTGCGCCCGACCCCAGGATGATGGCGGACGCGGGCTTGTCGGTGAGCACGATGGCGTCGCGGTACGTGTGGATGCGCTCGCCATCGGGCTCCATGCCCGGAAACACCCGTGCTCGCGCGCCCGTTGCGACCACGACGTGCTTGGCCGACAGGGTGCGCGTGCCCTCGGAGCTCTCGACCGACACCTCGGTGGCGGACGTCAGGGTGGCCGTGCCCTCGACCCGGGTGACGCCGTACTTCTTGAACAGCCCGCCCACACCCTTCTCGAACTTCTGGGCGACCTTGCGGGACCGGCCGACCACCTTCTCGAAGTCGACCTCCATCCCGGACACGGACAACCCGTAGTCGTCGGCATGGCCGATCTTGAGCGCGAGCTCGGCGGTCTTGAGCAGGGCCTTGCTGGGGATGCAGCCCCAGTTCAGGCACACGCCGCCGAGCAGCTCCTTCTCGACGCAGGCGACCTTCAAGCCGAGCTGCGCGGCCCGGATGGCGGTGGGGTAGCCACCGGGTCCTGCACCAATCACCACGACATCGAACTGATCTGCCAACGCACCCTCCAACGGCCGTTCCGAGTCTCGTGTTGTAGCGCGGTTCGGTCCCGGATTCCTCTCCGACCTCGGGCTATGGTCGGTCATGCACACCCCCTCCTCCCGCGACCGGCGCCGACGGCGACTCGCCCGCACCCTGCTCCGCTCCCGCACCGCCCGACGGATCCTGCGTCGCTTCGCACCGTCCGACCGGAACACTCGCGGCGACCGCCTCGATCCCCAGCTGCACACCATGCTGGCCCTCGAGCGCATCGCGGGTGGCGGCCTGGACGCCGGTGAAGACCTCGTGCAACGACGCTCGGACTTCGCCGCATCGTGTTGGCTCGTAGCCGCCGACCCCCCAGAAATCCCCGTCCGGGACGAGACGATCACGGGCTCGCTGCACGACTACACCGTGCGGTTCTACGAACCCGAGGGAGCCACCGCGGGCCTCGTCTTCCTCCACGGCGGCGGCTGGGTGTGTGGCGACATCGGGAGCTACGACCCGTTCTGTCGGCGGTTCGCCGCGAAGTCGCGCCGCGTGGTGGTGTCGGTCGACTACCCACGTGCACCGGAGCTCGCCTGGCCGGACTCCTGCTACATGGCCGCAGATACCTGGCGGGTGTGTCGCGAAGCGCTGCTCGACGCGCACCCCACGCTCGGCCACATCGCGATGGGTGGCGACAGCGCGGGGGGCAACCTCACCGCGAACGCCTGTCGGTTGCTGCGAGAGCACGACGACGCACCGGGGCCGCTGCCGGATCTGCAGCTGCTCATCTACCCGGGACTGGACGCGACGTTGTCGGGCGCCTCCCATCGCGAGTTCGCCGACGGCTACGTCCTGACCGCGAAGAACATCGCCTGGTACCTCGCCCAGTTCGGGCCGGATCCCACCCACCCCCTCGGATCGCCCGTGCTGGCGCCCGATCTGGAGGGTCTGCCTCCGGCGCTCATCCTGGTGGCGGGCTTCGATCCGCTGCGCGACGAAGGGCTGCTGTACGCCGAACGCCTGGGCGAGGCCGGGGTGGACGTGGAGCTGGTGGACTGCCCGTCGATGCTGCACGGCTTCATCAACATGGACGGCTTCTCGGACCGGGCGGGGGCGCTGGTGGACGACCTGGCGGGGAGGCTTCGGATCCGGTCTGGCCCAGGACGACGCTCGAACACGGCGGCTGAGATGGCCTGGTCGAGGCATCCGCGCTCAGCGGATCCTCAGCGCAATCCTCCGCGAAGCGAAGCGCTCAGCGGTGAGAGTTGGCGTTGAATCCATCGAAGTCGTTCGAACGAACGCCAAGGTCGTCCGCCCCGAGCCGTGTTCATCCTCCTGGGACGCCCGACGGGCGGGGTCGGGCTCTGCGTGAAGTCCGGATCCGCGCGTGAAGCCCGATTCAGCCAGAGCCGCAGACCTCCTGGCCGCCACCGGGGACGCACCTCGACCGGCGCGCGGGCGCGTCAGCGATCCGCAGGGGTGGCGCAGCCAGTCCGCAGGACCGAGCGAGAGCGAGCCCCGGAGGTCCCGCGACGGGCAGCCCGCAGGCGCTCGCGCCGGAGGGGTGCGCGGGACGCCCAGGTTCTCGATCGGCGCGCTAGATTGGCCGCATGCTGCTCCTCGCCCTGTCGGCGTGCACGGGGTCCTCCCCCACTCCGCCCGTTCAACCCGCCACCGAGCCCCCGGAGGTTCCGGTTCCGACGGGGGTGACGCGGGAGTACGAGTGGGACGTGGGGCTCGGCACCTGGGACCTGTGGCTGAACGGCGAGCTGGTGGTGGGCCAGGCCTCGGGCTTCACCGTGGAGGACGAGTTCTGGGGCCCGACCGTGGTGTGCGACCTGGGCGACACGGTACGCATCACCCTGAACAACCTGGCGAACGAGCCGATCGGCATCACGCCGACGGGGATGTCCTACGACGCCGACAACGACGGGTTGCTCCGCCAGGCGGCTCCGGGGGAGTCGGTGACCTACACCTGGCAGGCGATGGAGGGGCCCGGGGTGTTCTTCTGGCGCAGCCGCACGCTGGACATCAAGCTCCGCGAGAAGCAGGCGATGGCCGGGCTGATGGGCGCCATCGTGGTGCGCGGCCGCGAGCTGTCGGCCCACGAACCGGAGCGGATGCTGAACGCGCTGTTCGTCCGCACCTACGCGCCGTTCACCGAGGTGGACGACGACATTCCGGGCCCCTGGCGACACGGCCCGAACGACACGGCCTGCCCGCTGTGCGTCGACACGGGCCTGATCCCCGGCGACAAGCACGCGACCCACAACCAGACCCTGGTCCTGCAGGAGGTGACGCCGAATCCCGCAGGCGAAGGCGCCAAGAACCCCTGGGTGACGGACTCGTTGGAGGTTCCCCGTGTGGAGATCGCGCGTGGAGAGGCGGTTCGGCTCCACGGGTTGTCCTACGGCGCGGACGTGACGTCGATGCACCTCGAAGGCCTGACCTGGACGGATCCGGCGTCGGGCCAGACGATCAGCACGACCTACCTGGCCCCGGGCGAGACGACGTTCGCCTGGTTTCCGGAGCTGGACGCGGTGGGGTCGCATCGCATCGAGAACTTCGCGAGCACGGACTACGGGCTGCAATCGGGCTGGGTGAACGTGGCGATTCCGCCATGAGTGGGAGGCGACGGTAACAGGCTGGACTCCATCTCCGACGGGCCCATCGCGGCCGAGGGTTCCATGCGGGCCCTCGTGAACGGTCTCACCGCGTGCCGAGGCCTCGCCGGCCCCTCCGTGGCGGGCTTGTTGCTGCTCGGGCACGCGCGCCTGGGGTTCTGGATCTTCGTGGTCGCCATCCTCACCGACCTGGCCGACGGCTGGCTGGCTCGGATGGCGGATGCCCGGGGAAGCACCGAAGCGAGTCGACGCCTGGGCCGCTGGCTCGATCCGGCCGCCGACAAGCTCCTGACCAACACGGTGTGGCTGGCCCTGTGGTGGGTGGGCTGGGCAGAGACCTGGTTGGTCGTCGGATGTCTGCTGCGGGACGCGATGGCCGGACTGCTCTGGTGGCGCGGAGTTCGGGAAGTGTCCGCAGCGGCGCAGGTCGGAATCGCGTATGAAGGCGTTGCGCTGTGCGTCCTGTTGTTCCACGGGCCCTGGCTCGGCGTACACTGGCCCAGCGTCGGAACCGTGCTCGGCGCCATCGCGCTCGGGTTGTTCCTGGCCTCGCTACCGCAATACTGGCAAGACGGTCCCTGATGTCTCCGCCCATCCATCCCAACCTGATCACTGCGCTGCGTCTGCCGCTGGCGCCGATCGCCGTGGGATTCATGGTGGTTCAGACGCCCTGGGCCTACGCCGTTGCAGCGGTCCTGGCGTTGCTCCTGGAGCTGACGGACTTCCTGGATGGCTGGATGGCCCGGAAGTACGACGTGGTGAGCGACTTCGGCAAGCTGTTCGACCCGTTCAGCGACGCGTTCTGCCGGTTCACGCTGTTTCTGGGGCTGTACGCGATCGGCGTGGCCGATCTGTGGATGATCCTGGTGATCTTCTACCGGGACAGCGCGATCAGCTTCTTCCGGTCGGTGGCGGGGGTCCGCAACTTCGTGCTGGCGGCACGCCCGAGCGGGAAGCTCAAAGCCATCGTCCAGGGTGTGGGCACACAGCTGGTGTTCATCGCCCTGGTCCTGCTCGCCTGGTTCCCGGGGCTGACCGTTCTCGAGCCGATTCCCTGGTGGACGATGCTGGTGGTGACCGTGGTGACCGGGGCGAGCTTCGTGGACTACCTGGTGGGCAACCTGCCGTTGCTCCGCGCTGCGTGGAACGACGAGGATAAGGCCTGACCGATGCTCGACCTCACCTGGCCGCTGTTCCGCTCGATGCTGTTCGCGATGGATGCAGAACGCGCACACGAGCTGACGCTCGGCACGGTGGGCGCCGCTCCGGGCCTGTTCGGCGGGCTCCTCGGGGCCTTCGCCTCCTGTCCGCCCCAGCCGGTCGAGGTCGCCGGGCTGACGTTTCGCGGGCCGGTCGGGCTGGCGGCGGGGCTCGACAAGGACGGTCGGGCGATTCCGTTCTGGCCGAAGCTGGGGTTCGGGTTCATCGAGGTGGGCACGGTCACCGCCCACCCCCAGGCGGGGAACGACAAGCCGCGGCTCCACAGGATTCCCGAGGACCGCGCGCTCATCAACCGCATGGGGTTCAACAACCACGGCAGCGAAGCCCTGGCACAACGCCTGCGCGGCCTGCGCGAGTCGGGGCGCTGGCCAGACGTCCCGGTGGGCGCGAACGTCGGCAAGTCCAAGATCACGCCCCTCGACGAGGCTCCTGACGACTACGTCACGTCGGTGAAGCGACTGGAGGGGTTGGCGGACTGGTTCACGGTGAACGTGAGCTCGCCGAACACCCCGGGTCTGCGCAGCCTCCAGGGCAAGGACACGCTGGCGGCCCTGCTCCCCCGGGTCCTCGAGGTGGCCGGAGACACCCCGGTGTTCCTGAAGCTCGCACCCGACCTGGAGCCCGAAGCGCTCGAAGAAGCCGTCGATCTGGCCATCGAGGTGGGCATCCACGCGCTGATCGCGACCAACACGACCATCGCGCGAGACGGGCTGAGTGCACCGACCGATCTGCAGGGTGGGCTGTCCGGCCGACCGTTGTGGCCCCTCGCGAAGTCCCGCATCGCCACGGTTGTCGAGCGTGCGGGCGACCGGGTGCCGGTGATCGGCGTCGGCGGCGTCGAGTCCAGCGACCAGGTGCGCGAGCTGCTCGATCTGGGCTGCAAAGCGGTTCAGCTCTACACCGCGTTCGTCTACCAGGGGCCAGGACTGCCGAGCCGATTGCACCGCGAGCTCGCGGTAGCCCCGACATGACGGGTCGCCTGCTGGCCTCACTCGTGATCCTGTCCGTGTGGGCGGGCCTGTCCGGGTGTCCGAAGCAGGTGCCCGAGCACCTGAGGGTCGACCCCGAGCCGAAGAACGTCGTGCCCTCTGCGTCCTACGACGATCGGGAATCCCTCATCGACGCGCTGGTGGGCCGGGATCCGCTGGTTCGTGCGCCCACGCTCCCCCAGGCGGAGCTCGCGCTGGAGCTGGACGAGCCCATCGGAGCCTGGATCGAGGCGGTGAGGCAGCTCGAAGAGGGCGATGGCGACGCGAGCCTGATCATGACCCAGATGGAGGAGCGGTTCCCCCACACCGAGATGGTGGCGATGGCGCGGGGATACCGACTGCGTCGGGCCGAGAACCGCGTGGGCAACCTGACCGGCAGCCAGGCCGGTGGCGATCTGGGCGTCGATCTGGCGAAGCTGCTCACGCCACTGCGCGGACAGGGTGCTGCGGTCGAAGGGTTGACCCGCTCTCCCCTGCCCTTCCTGGGCGACGATCCCGGTCGGGGGATGCGCGTGGTCGGAGAGCGCTGGGTGCTGGCGGGGTGGATGTCCGACCCCGGCCTGTACACCCGCCCGGTCACCGAAGCGCTCCAGGCCCCCCAGTACGACGGGCTGTCCGAGAGCCCCACCGGACGCATCCTCCTGAATCGCGGCCAGAACGTGCCCGCGAGCGCCCAGGGCCTCGACACCCTCCGGCGGGCGACACGGATGGCGCTCACCCGGGCAGCGGCGGATCGGGACAGTGAGCAGGTGGCGTGGGCCGAGATGAAGGCCGATGCCCGCGACGAGCTCGGGGTCGACACCCCCACGGCGGCGCTGCTGGAGAAGGCCTACGACGCGCTGTCCCCGGCCACGGGTTCCGATGCAGCTGCCGGGGGAGCATGGATCGCCGCGACAGGGCTGCGCTGGCTGGATGCCTGTCCAGACGAGCCCTGTGGTGGGTTCGATCGCACTCAGGCGTTCTCGGACGCCACCCGCTGGGGCGACGAGGTGGAGGGGCTCGCGCACGCGTGGCGGGTGATCGCCCTGAAGGACGCGCTGGACTCGATGGATTCGGGGCACGACACCGTGATCTTCCCCACTGCGATGGCCCAGCTGACCGATGCGCTGCTCGGAACCGGCGCCGGGCCGCTGGACGTGAAGCTGTTGCGGCGAGCCCGGGGAGACGCGTCGGTCTGGTTGGGGCTCGCCCGGAGCGTGGGCGCGGATCAGGCGACGGACTGGGGAACGGCCCGAACAGCGCTGGGTGCTCACCTACGAGACGTCACCGAGCAGGCGATCGCCGCCAATCCGGACAACGAGCTGACCCCCCTCCTGCAGCGCGTGGCGAAGCGGGCGGTGAAGTAGGCGTTCGCCGCCGCAAAGGGAACGGCTGTTCGGTTTTGCGGGCTCGGACCCTTGCACGCGGTTCCCGGGCCGATTACGTCTGCGACGCTCTCCGCGGGTGTAGCTCAGTGGTAGAGCCCCACGTTGCCAACGTGGCTGTCGACAGTTCGAATCTGTTCACCCGCTCTACACGAACGCCCGGTCAGCATTGCTGGCCGGGCGTTCTGCGTGTGGGGTTCTCGCGTCGGTCGGAACGACGCCGCGGGTCAGGCGCGAGCGCGGTCCGGCGTGGCGATCGCCCGAGCTGCACGCATGCCATCGAGCGCAGAGCTGATGATCCCTCCTGCGTACCCGGCCCCTTCGCCGACCGGGAACAAGCCCGGCAGGGACGTGGACTCGCCCCGGTCGTCGCGTTCGAAGCGGATGGGCGAGGTGGTCCGGGTCTCCGGAGCGATGAGCACGGCATCGTCTCCGGCGAAGCCTGGAATATCCCTGTCGAACTCGCGAATGGCCTCGATCATCCCGTCGACCACGAAGTCGGGGAGCACGGTCCGGAGATCGACGGGCACGAGGCCCATCGGGAAGCTGCTGCGCGGCAGGTCGGTGCTGGCGACCCCCGCGAGCAGGTCGGAGACGCGCTGTGCAGGTGCGCGATAGTCCCCGGCGACCTCGAAGCAGCGCTGCTCGATGGCGTCCTGCCACCGGAATCCGGCCATGGGATCGTCGGAATCGTAGTCCTCGGGCCGCACTTCGACGATGACCGCGCTGTTGGCCCACATCGCGCGGCGGGCGGCGAAGCTCATCCCGTTCACCACGACCCGATCGGGGTGGTTGCTGGCCGGGACCACCATGCCCCCGGGGCACATGCAGAAGGTGTGTGCTTTTCGGCCGGTGCCGGCGGACCCATCCGGAGGGTTGTGCGCCATCCGGTAGCTGGCGGGCGGCAGGTCGCCCCGCTCGTGCTTGTAGCGCCCCTGGTCGATGAGGGTCTGGGGGTGCTCGATGCGGCACCCGACGGCGATCTCCCGTGGGCTGGCGGCGGCACCCGCGTCGAGCATGCACTGCACACTGTCCCGCGCGCTGTGTCCGACGGCCATGAGGACGGGCCCGCCGCGGAGCTCGGAGCCATCGGCCAGGCGCACGCCCACACATCGCCCGTCTTCGACGATCAGCCCGGTGACGGCACTGTGGAAGCGCACGTCGCAGGAGAGCTCGATCAAGCGGGCTCGGAACGGGGGGAGGATCGCGCGGATCCGATCGGTCCCGAGGTGGGCCCAGGCTTCCTTGAGCGTGGCTTCGTCGGCTCCGAAGTCCACCAGTCGACGGAAGATGAAGCCGAGCTCACCGTCGCGACGCCGGGTGTAGATCTTGCCGTCGGAGAAGGTGCCCGAGCCTCCCTCACCGAAGATCAGGTTGTTCTCGGGGTCGAGGTCGCGCTTGCCTCTCCAGAACCCGTTCACGGCGGGGACCCGCTCTTCGACGGGGGCTCCGCGCTCGAGCAGGGTGACCGGGACGCCGGACTCGGCGAGCCACAACGCGGCGAAGAGCCCTGCTGGACCGGCACCCACGACGATGGGGCGCAGATCGTCCGGCCAGTCGGTGCGATGGGCGGGGGCCATCGCCACGAGGCCGTACCTGCCGTCGTCTCGGCGGGTCCAGCGGCGAACGGACCTGACGGTGTTCAGGACCTGGTCCTCGCCACGCACCTCGACCCGGTACACGGCACTCCACCGCTGCCGACCTCTCCGGGCGTCGAGGCTCTTCTTGACCATGCGCGCGGCGGTGATCGCGGCGGGCTTCACCTTCAGGCGCCTGGCGAGCACCTTCGCGACGGGCTCGGGTGGGACTCCCCCTTCGGCGACGGGGTCTTCGGGGCGGAACGGGACGTTGGAGACGAGCAGTGCCATGCATCGGGTCTACCCGGTAGCAGAGCCCCGGTCTCGGGGATAGTCGGCCCTCCACCCCGAGCCCGGAGGCTCCCCATGGCTCTTCGCATCGCGATCAACGGCTTCGGACGCATCGGACGGAACATCCTCCGCAGCGCCTGGAACCGTGACGACGTCGAGTTCGTCCACATCAACGACCTGACCAGCGACGACATGCTGGCGTACCTGCTCAAGCGCGACACGGTGCACGGCACCTGGGCGCCCGACGTGCAGGTCTCCGATGGAGGCCTGACGATCGGCGGCACCCGGATTCCGGTCACGTCCGAGCGCGACCCCGCCAACCTTCCCTGGGCCGACACCGGCGTCGACGTCGTGCTGGAGTGCACGGGCGTGTTCACCAAGCGCGAAGCGGCCGGAAAGCACCTCGACGCAGGTGCGAAGAAGGTCATCATCTCGGCCCCCGCTCCGGTCGACGCCACGTTCGTGTACGGCGTGAACCACCACGAGTACGACGCCGCGAACCACCACGTGGTCAGCAACGCGTCGTGCACCACCAACTGCCTGGCGCCCCTCGCCAAGGTCCTGCACGAGACGGTGGGCATCGAGAACGGTCTGGTCACGACGGTCCACAGCTACACGATGGACCAGAACATCCTCGACGCGCCCCACCGCAAGGGCAAGTTCCGCCGGGCTCGTGCGGCCGCAGCGAACATGGTGCCCACGAGCACGGGTGCCGCGAAGGCCATCGGGCTCGTGATGCCCGAGCTGAACGGCAAGCTCGACGGCATGGCGATCCGGGTGCCCACCCCGAACGTCTCGCTGGTCGACCTGGTGTTCACCGCGGGTCGCGCCACGTCCGCCGAAGAGCTCAACGAAGCGATCATCGCCGCCGCGAACGGCCCCCTGAAGGGCGTGCTGGGTGCGACCGACGAGCCGCTGGTCTCGAGCGACCTGGTCGGCAACCCGAACAGCTCGATCGTCGACCTGCCCAACACCAAGGTCGTCGACGGCACGCTGGTGAAGGTCCTCTCCTGGTACGACAACGAGTGGGGCTTCTCCAACCGGATGATCGACCTCGCGAAGGTGGTGGCAGGCTGATGGCACGCGGATTCGTGAAACTGGAAGACCTTCCGGTCGACGGCAAGCGGGTGCTGTGCCGCGTCGACTTCAACGTCCCGCTGGACGGCGAGACGGTGGCGGACGACACACGGATCCGCGCGTTCCTGCCGACGCTGGAGCACCTTCGGAGCCGGGGAGCGCGGGTCGTCCTGGCGTCTCACCTGGGGCGTCCGAAGGGCACCCGGGTCCCTGCCCTGTCCCTGCTTCCGGCGGCTGCCCGCCTGGCCGAGCTGATCGACGACGATGTGGTGTTCGCGCACGACACGGTCGGCGACGAGGTCACGGCCCTGGCACGCGACCTGTCGGACGGCGGCGTGATGGTGATCGAGAACCTCCGCTTCGAGCCCGGCGAGAAGTCGGGCGACGAGGACTTCGCCAAAGCGCTGGCGGAGCTCGGCGAGGTGTTCGTGAACGACGCGTTCGGGGCCATGCACCGCTCCCACGCCTCCATCACGGGGGTTCCGAAGCACCTTCCGTCGGGTCCGGGGCTGCTCGTGGGCCGTGAGATCGAGGTTCTCGGACGCCTCATCGCCCCGGGTTCCGCCGGCCGGACCCCCTTCGGCGCCATCCTGGGTGGAGCCAAGGTCTCCGACAAGATGGGCGTCATCGACTCGCTGTCGAAGCGCGTCGACCACCTCTTCATCGGGGGTGCGATGGCCTACACGTTCCTGAAGGCTCAGGGCGTCGATGTGGGTTCGTCCCGCGTGGAAGACGACAAGGTCGAGCTCGCCGCCGAGCTGTTGAACACCTGTGCCGAGCGCAGCGTCACCGTGCACCTCCCCACCGATCACGTGGTGGCCGAGGCGTTCCGCGAAGACGCCGCACCCACCACGGTGTCCGACCTGGAAGACGGCTTCATGGGCCTCGACATCGGCCCCGGAACCGTTCGGGCCTGGTCCGAGGTCTTCGCCCGCTGCAACACCCTGTTCTGGAACGGCCCGCTGGGCGTGTTCGAGTGGGACAGCTTTGCAGGCGGCACCCGCGGTGTGGCCGAAGCACTCGCGAGCAGCAGTGCGTTCACCGTGGTCGGTGGCGGCGACTCCGCAGCGGCCGTGGCCAAGTTCGGGCTGTCGGACCGCATGGACCACATCTCGACCGGTGGCGGGGCATCGCTGGACTACCTCGAGAACGGCGACCTGGTCGGGCTCGCAGCACTCAAGACCTGAATCCTCGACTGGAGGCCTCTTGGCACGCACTCCCTTCATCGCTGGCAACTGGAAGCTGAACCACGGTCCTGCGGCGGCTGCCGAGCTGGCCGAAGGGTTGCGAGACGCCCTGTCGGACCGCGGCGACACCACGATCGCTGTGTTCCCGCCCGCCCTGTCGATCGCCGGCGTCCTCCCGATCCTGGACGGAACCGGCATCCACGTCGGTGTGCAGGAGATCCACAGCGCGGCGTCGGGTGCGTTCACGGGCACGAATTCGGCCGAGATGGCCCGTGAGCTCGGATGCTCGTACGCCTTGATCGGCCACAGCGAGCGACGTCAGCTGTTCGGCGAGACCGACGCCGGTGTCCGGGCCAAGATCGACGCGGCGCGCGCAGCCGGCCTGCTCCCGATGGTGTGCCTCGGCGAGACCCTGGATCAGCGCGAGGCCGGCAAGGTCGAAGAGGTCGTGTTCGGGCAGCTGAAGGCAGCCTTCGACGGGCTCGAAGCCGATGTCGCGGCCACGATCACCGTCGCCTACGAGCCGGTCTGGGCCATCGGAACCGGCAAGACCGCGTCTCCCGAGCAGGCCCAGGAAGTCCACGCCAAGCTGCGCGGCTGGCTGGCCGACCACTACCCGGCGTTCGTCGCCGAGCAGACCCGCATCCTGTACGGCGGCAGCGTGAAGCCGAAGAACGCGGCCGAGCTGCTGGCCTGCCCGGACATCGATGGCGCGCTGGTGGGTGGAGCGAGCCTCAAGGCCGAGTCGTTCGCGGGAATCGTCTCCGCCTGAGGCCGACCAGCGCGACGAGCCCGAGCAACGGCGCGACGGCCGGTGGGCTCGTGGTGCAGCCACAGTCGTCGTCCGTGCCGGCACAGCCGCCGCACCCCGCGTCTCCTCCGCAGCCCCCGCTCCCTCCGCACGAGCTGGAGCCCGACCCCGGTGGACTGGGGACATCGGCATCCGCGTCGGCGTCCGAGTCCGCGTCCGCGTCCGCGTCCGCATCGACATCCGAGTCCGCGTCCGCGTCCGCGTCTACATCCGAGTCGGCATCGGTGTCGGTGTCGGCCTCGGGATCGGTGTCCGTGTCGGCGTCCGTGTCTACGTCGGTGTCCACGTCCGAATCGGAATCTGCATCGGCATCCGTATCGGCGTCGAGATCGGGCAGGACGGTCGGCACGTCCACCCCGGTGTCGCTCCAGTCGTTGCCTCCGGGGCGAATCCGCAGCCACTCGATACCCCCGTAGAGCCCGACACCGCCGTTGATGTGGCTCTCCTTCAGCCGGACGCCCGCCTTGTTGGTGAGCGTGCGACTCGACACGCCGATGCCCGTGGTGACCGACCCTCCGATGCCCGTGTAGGTGCCCAACAGATCGCGGACGACCAGGTCTTCGTCGGCGTTGGACAGGTCCAGCGTGGCTGAGTCGTTCTCGGACAGGTCGATGGAGACGTCGAACAGCAGGCCCCCGGCACCCCCGCCGAGTGCCACGGACATCGCGCCGTCCCCCTCGGGACCGCTCCACCCCAGGATGGCGTCGCCGCCCTGCCCTGCCAGGAGCACGCCTCCTCGGTCGATGTCGACGCTCGTGAGCCAGGCCTCGTCGACCGGGACGTCGTTGTCCTGGATCGCGACGCAGCTTCCGAGCAACAGAGGAAAGGCGAACAACCGAAGCATGCGTCCAGCATAGAGGATGCCGCCTCCCGAACGACACCCCGGCGAAGGCAATTGTCAGCAATTCGTGCTTCCGGCAGGACGTCGACGCCGGACACACGAACGCCCCAGCGGCTCGAGAAGAACCGTGGGGCGCCGATGTGTCCGGGATGCGCGAGGGGGGAGTCGAACCCCCACAGCCTTGCGGCCACAAGGCCCTCAACCTTGCGCGTCTACCAATTCCGCCACTCGCGCGGACCCCTCCCGTGTATTCGAGCGACCCAGAGGAGGCAAGGGCCGCGATCGCACTGCGCGACTACTCCGGCGCGGGCTCTGCGGGCGGCTCCGGAGCGGGCGCGGGCGCAGGATCGGCGGGTGCCGGAGCAACAGGAGCGGGCGCGGCCTCGATGGCTTCTTCGCCTTCCTGGTTTTCCCGCGAGATCTCGTCGAACTCGTCGTCGACGTTGCCCGTGGCCATCATGGACTGGTTGCTGTACAGCGCCAGGGTGATGGACGTGCCCATGAACATCACGGCCACGACGGTGGTGGCGCGCTGGAGGATGCTGGCTGGCCCGCGTGGCCCGAAGACCCCGCCGCCGCCACCACCGCCGCCCCCACCGAACGCCAGTCCGACCTCGCCCTTGGCGGGCTGAAGCAGGATGATGAGGATCATGAAGAGGCACAGCACCACGTGCAGTGCGACGACGAACAGGTACATGGGATTCCCCAGCCGGCGTGGGACGAGGCACCCGAGCAGGCGTCAGCGCCCACGCCGGATGCGCGATGGCCCTACCTATGCGCGCGACGGAACGTGTCAACCCGCGTGCCCGCCCCAGCGGACGCGAGGCTGGACTCAGTGGCCTTCGAGGGGCTCGGTGCGATCGGCGGGCGCACCCCGGAGGTACTTGCAGTCGACGGTCAGGCACTCGCCGTAGATCTCATGGCGATGGTGCCGCACAGCAAATCCGTGCTCTTCGGCGACGGCTTCCTGCCGGTGTTCGATGGCCTCGTCCTCGAACTCGACGATGCGCCCACACCGCGTGCAGATGATGTGGTCGTGGTGGTCGCCTTCGAGGTTGGGCTCGTAGAGCGTGAGCCCCGTGTCGGCGAACTTGTGTTCGAGCGCGACGCCGGAGTCGGTCATCAGCTTCATGGTCCGGTAGACCGTGGCGTAGCCGATGCTGCTGTACTCCTCCTGGGCCATCGCCAGCAGATCGTTCAGCGAGCGGTGGCCCTCGCCCTCGCGAAAGAAGACGTCGGCGATGACCTTGCGCTGACGCGTGTACTTCAGCCCCTCGGTGCTGAGGAACTCGCGGAATCGGTCTTTCAGGTGGGCGGTCTCGGACACGGGACTCCTGGGGCCGACCGGGTGTGTGCTCTGCTAACGGAAAAGCCGGGCGGCGGCCTGCAAATGCACGCCTCCTGCCCGGCTGAATTCGACAACGGGAGTGGGGCTCACTCCTTGTCGTCGGCCTCCGCTTCATCGCTCGACGCGTCCTCGTCGACGATCTCGGCCTCGGCCGGTTCGTCGGTGGTCGGTCCGTCCATGGCCACGGTGGCTTCCTCGTCCGCAGCGGCGGTCTCGGCCTCTTCGGCCCGAGTGGCCTTCGCTGCGGCAGCCGCGTCCGCGTCGAACTCCTCGACGAGCTGGATCACGGCCATCTCGGCGTTGTCTCCAGCGCGGAACCCGGCCTTGATCACGCGGGTGTAGCCACCGGGACGGGAGCGGAAGCGATCGGCGTACTCGCCGAACACCTTCGCGAGTGCATCGGGGTCGTTGACCCAGTTGCGCGCACGACGGATGGCGGTGACGCGGTCGGCGCGAGCCTGCTGCGCTTCGGCGCCCGAGAGCCCATCGATGTCGGTGGTGCTCGGTGCCCGCTTGCCCAGCGAGATCACCTTGTCGGCGACCCTGCGGAGCTCCTTGGCACGCTGCGTGGTGGTCTTGATCTGCCCGTGCACCATGAGTGCCGTGACCATGTTGCGGAACATGGCCTTGCGGTGCGGGGCGTTGGTGTCGAACTTGCGTCCGGCCTTGCGGTGTCGCATCGAAATCTCCTGTGGCGCTGCTGTGCCGATGCACGACCCAGCGAGCGATGCCGGGTCAGCCGACCTTGTTCTTCGGGAAGTTGTGGAGCTTCATGCCGAGCGAGAGCTGCAGATCCGCGAGGATCTCCTTGATCTCGTTGAGGGACTTGCGGCCGAAGTTCTTGGTCTTCAGCATCTCGGTCTCGCTCTTCTCGACCAGCTGGTAGATGTACTCGATGCCGGCGTTCTGCAGGCAGTTCTGCGAACGGACCGACAGCTCGAGCTCGTCGACGCGCTTGAACAGCGCCTCGTTGAACTCCTCTTCCGCGGAGTCCTCTTCCTCGATCTCGGGCTCGTCTTCCTCGGCGAAGTTGATGAAGATCTGGAGCTGCTCCTTGAGGATCTTCGCGGAGTACGCCAGGGCGTCTTCGGGATGCACGGAGCCATCCGACCAGACTTCCATCACGAGCTTGTCGTAGTCGGTGCGCTGACCGACGCGAGCGTTGGTGACGGTGTAGCGGACGCGCTTGATCGGCGAGAAGATGGCGTCGACCGGGATGGTGCCGATCGGCTGGCCTTCGTCCTTGTTCTGCGCGGCGGGGACGTAGCCCTTGCCCATGCGCACCACGACCTCGGCGTTGAACTCGCCTTCTTCGGTGAGCGTGCAGATGGGGTGCTCGGGGTTGAGCACTTCGCAGTTGGCGTCGAACGTGAAGTCGCCGGCCTTGACCACGACGGTCTCGCCCGCTTCGCCCTTGCGCGAGATGCGCCCGACGATGGGGTTGACCGAGTTGGTCTTGAGCAACACACCCTTGATGTTGAGGATGATGTCGGTGACGTCCTCGACGATGCCGGGAATGAAGGCGAACTCGTGGAGCACGCCGTCGATCCGGACGCTCGTGACCGCGGCGCCCTGAAGCGAGGACAGCAGGATGCGGCGCAGCGAGTTGCCGATGGTGGTGCCGAATCCGCGCTCGAGGGGGCGGATGACGAACTTGCCGTAGGTGGTGTTCGACTGGGGCTCACGCTCGACGCGCTTCGGCTTGATGAGGTTGCGCCAGTTCGAGTAGACGTTCTCTTCCATGGTTCTCTTCTCCTGGACGGCTTCTGCTGGGGTCCGAAACCCGGCTCTACGCACGTCTTGGAATGGATGCTCCGGTCGGAAGCCCGGAGCGGGATGGGGTCGAACCGACGATGCCCGCCGGGCCGTTCAGGACGGCAGGCGGGCAACCCGGCTCACTGGTGCTTGGTTCGCATCCACCGACATCCGACATCCGACCAACGGATCGGATGTCGATTGACTGGGTGGTGCGGATCAGACGCGGCGACGCTTGGGCGGACGGCAGCCGTTGTGGGGGATCGGCGTGACGTCCTTGATCAGCGTGATCTTGAGACCGGTGTTGGCGATGGCCCGCAATGCGGACTCCCGGCCGGTTCCCGGACCCTTGACGTAGACGCCGACCTGCTTCATGCCGTGCTCCATCGCCTTGCGCGCGGCGTCTTCGGCCACGAGCTGCGAGGCGAACGGCGTGCTCTTGCGGGAGCCCCGGAAGCGGAGAACCCCGGAGGAGCTCCACGCCACGGTGTTGCCAGCGAGGTCGGTGATGGTGACGATGGTGTTGTTGAACGTGGCCTGGATGTGGGCAATCCCGGCCGGCACGTTCTTCTTGACGCGGCGCTTCTTGGTGTTCGCGGATCGGCGAGCCATGACGTTCCTCTACTTCTTCTTCGCGGTCGGGATGCGACGCGGACCCTTGCGGGTGCGGGCGTTGGTGTGCGTGCGCTGGCCACGGACCGGCAGCCCGCGACGATGGCGGATGCCACGGTATGCACCGAGGTCGATGAGGCGCTTGATGTTGAGCGAGATCTGCTTCCGCAGGTCGCCCTCCACCTGGTAGTTGTTCTGCACGGTCTCGCGGAGACGCGCTGCTTCGTGGTCGGTGAGCTGGTAGACCCGCGTCATGGGGTCGATGCCAGCCTGCTCGACGATCTGGTGCGCGCTCGTGCGACCGATGCCGTAGATGTAGGTCAGTGCGACCCAGACGGGCTTGTTGCGCGGGAGGTCCACACCTTCGATACGAGCCAAAACGTCCGTCCTTGCCTAGGCGATTGAGGCGGTTGAATCTTGAATGAGAATGCTGATATCTTCACGTCTCGCGACGGCCGTTTCAGGCCGTGGCCGAGACAACGCCGCCATCTAATGCGGTCATGACTTCCGGGCCACGATTCGTGATGGTGATCGTGTGCTCGAAGTGCGCCGACAGCGAGCCGTCGCGGGTCACCACGGTCCATTCGTCGCCCAGCACCTTCGTTTCCTCGCCGCCCAGATTGATCATGGGTTCGATGGCGAGACAGAAGCCCTGCTTGAGGAGCAGCCCCTTGCCGGGAGGACCGTAGTTGGGAACGCTGGGGCGCTCGTGCATCGCCCGACCGATGCCGTGGCCGACGTACTCGCGGACGATGCCGTAGCCGTGGGGGTCGACGAAGCGCTCGACGGCGTTGCCGATGTCGCCGATGCGGTTGCCCGACACGGCTGCCCGGATGCCCTCCCACAGGCTGGCCTCGGTGACCTCGAGCAGCTTCTGCACCTCTTCGGAGATCTTCCCGACGGGGACGGTGAACGCGTGGTCGGAGTGGTATCCGCCGTAGATCATCCCCATGTCGAGCGAGACGATGTCGCCTTCGACCAGGGGGGTGTCGTTCGGGATTCCGTGCACGACGGCGTGGTTGACCGACGCGCAGATGCTGGCAGGGTACGGCGGAGACCCGCCACCACCGGTGTAGCCGAGGAAGGACGGAACCCCTCCCCGCTTGCGGATCTCGGACTCGGCGATCTCGTCGAGGTCCTGAGTGGACAGCCCGGGCTTCACGGACTCGCGGAGCACGGCAGCGACCTCGGCGAGACGCTTGCCGCTCTGCCGCATCAGCTGAACTTCCCAGGGATCCTTGACCCGAGACATCAGACGAAGGGCCCCTGGCCGCCGAGCCGCTTGCGGCGCCCCTTGATGCGCGAGCCCTTCGGACCGACCACGCCGTCGTACTGGCGGGTGGCGAGCTGGGCTTCGATCTGCGCGACCGTGTCGAGAGAGACACCCACGATGATCAGCAGGCTGGTGCCCCCGAAGTAGAACGGGACCTGGTACCGCGTGATGAGCAGCGTGGGGATGATGCAGACCACGGACAGGTAGATGGACCCCGCCGCCGTGAGACGGGTCAGGATCCAGTCGATGTACTGGGCGGTCTCGGTGCCCGGGCGCACGCTCGGGATGTAGCCGCCCTGCTTCTTCAGGTTCTCGGCGACATCATCGGGGTTGAACGTGATGGCCGTGTAGAAGTACGCGAAGAAGATGACCATCGCGCAGTACACCGCGTTGTAGAGCCAGGCACCCGGGTAGAACGCGGTGGTGAGCCAGTCGATGATGCGGTTGCTGTAGAACTGCCCGATGGTGCTCGGGAACATCAGCAGCGAGCTGGCGAAGATGGGCGGGATGACGCCCGCGGTGTTGACCTTCAGCGGCAGGTAGGTGGTCTGGCCTTCGTAGACTTTTCGACCGAGGACCCGCTTTGCGTACTGCAGCGGCACTCTTCGCTGACCGCGCTCGACGAACACGATGGCGTAGGTGACCGCGAACATGAAGACGAGCAGCAGGCTCGCGCCCAGGAGGTTGACCTCGCCGAGGCGGATGAGCTGGAACATCTGAGCCGCGCCCGCGGGGAGCCCGGCGATGATGCCTGCCGTGATGATGATGGACGAGCCGTTGCCGACACCGCGCTCGGTCATCTGCTCGCCGAGCCACATGACGAAGCAGGCGCCACCGGTCATGGTGAGCACCGTGAGCACGCGGAACGCCCAGCCCGGATCGATGACGACCGTGCTGTTGTCGACGCGCATCTGCTCCATCGACACGGCCATGGCCGAGCTCTGCACGACCGCGATGAGGATCGTGAGGTAGCGCGTGTACTGGGTGATTCGATTCCGGCCTTGTTGGCCTTCGTCTTTGATGCGCTTGAGCTGCGGGACGGTCTCGCCCATCAGCTGCATGATGATCGACGCCGTGATGTACGGCATGATTCCCAGGACGAACACCGAGAACTGCGACAGCGCGCCGCCCGAGAAGAGGTCGTACAAGCCGAACATCGTGTTCTGCTGCTTGTTGAACCACTGCCCGAGCGCAACGCGATCGATGCCGGGTGCCGGGATGAAGATCCCCAGTCGGTAGACGCCGAGCATCCCCAACGTGAACAGGACCCGCTTGCGCAGGTCCTCCATTTCCCAGATCTCGGTGAAGATGTTCGCCACCGGCAGTCCTCAGTTCCCTTTTGCGGAGCGACGTGAGCCAACCGCCCACGACACGCCGCAATCAGGGTCTAGCGTGCGGACGAGAGCTACGCAGGCGCGTCGCCCTCGATGGTTCCGCCTGCCGCCGTGATCTTCTCGGCGGCCGACCGCGTCAACTTGGACACGCGGACATGGAGGGCAACCCCCAGATCGCCGCGGCCGAGGATCTTGACGCCATCCTCACCGATGCGGGACACGATGCCCTGCTCCTTGAGTAGCTCGGCGGTGACCACGGTGCCGGCCTCGAGCCCAGCGAGCTGCGAGACGTTCAGGCACTCGTAGTCCTTCGCGAAGTTGTTGGTAAAACCGACCTTCGGCAGGCGACGATGCAGCGGCATCTGGCCACCCTCGAAGCCGTACCGACGCTTGTACCCGGAGCGGGCCTGCTGGCCCTTGGTACCGCGACCGGCGGTCTTGCCCTTGCCAGCGCCCTCGCCTCGACCCACGCGGGTGCGGGACTTGGTGCTGCCGGGGTTGGGCTTCATGTTCGTGAGTTCGTTTGCCATGGTGCTACTCGACTTCCTCGACCTCGACGAGGTGCAGGACTTTCTTGACCATGCCGCGAACGGCCGGCGTGTTCTCGAGCACCCGGCTGGCGCCGAGACGACGCAGGCCGAGGCCCTTGATCGTCGCGACCTGCTTGGCCGGACGCCCGATGGTGCTGTGCTTCAGAGTGACCTTGAGGCGGCTCATGGTGTCCGTCCCTTCCACTGTTCATGGATGATGTGCCGTGCCGACCCGGCCTGTCGGCCGAGACGAGAGGAGATCACGCGTTGGTGACCTGCTCCGGACGCACGGTGTAGTTCGCGAGGACCTTCTCGACGTCCTGGCCGGTCCGCGCGGCGTACTGCTCGGCGGACTCCAGACGATGGAGGGCGTTGAACGTCGCGTGGACGACGTTGTGGATATTCGACGTGCGGAGGGACTTGGTGAGCACGTTGTGCACGCCGAGGGCCTCCATGATGGCGCGGACGGCCGGACCGGCGATGACGCCCGTACCTGCCGATGCCGGACGGAGCAGGACGCGACCTGCGCCGAACTCGCCGATGATCTCGTGCGGGATGGTTCCCCCGACGAGCGGCACGGCCTTCATGGTCTTCTTGGCCTTCTCGTTCCCCTTGCGGATGGCTTCGGGGACTTCCTTGGCCTTGCCGAACCCGACTCCGACCTTGCCCTCGCCATCTCCGACCACCACGATGGCGGAGAAGGAGAAGCGACGGCCACCCTTCACGACCTTCGCGACGCGGTTGATGTAGATCACGCGGTCGATCAGGTTGCTGTCTTCGTCGTCGCGGCGGCGACGCCGGCTCATTCTGCTCATGCTGTCCCCTAGAACTTCAGACCGGCTTCGCGAGCGCCGTCAGCGAGGGCGGCGACGCGGCCATGGTAGAGGTATCCGTTGCGGTCGAAGACCACCTGGTCGACGTCTGCGGCGAGGGCCTTCTTGGCGACCTCGGCTCCGACGGCCTTGGCGGCATCCTTGTTCCCACCCTGGCCGTCGACCTTGAGGGTCGATGCGGCAGCGATGGTCGTGCCGGCGTCGTCGTCGATCACCTGCGCGTAGATGTGCTTGGCGCTCCGGAACACGGTGAGGCGCGGCCGTTCGGCGGTGCCCCGGACGATCTTCCGGATGTGCTTCTTGCGCCGGAGGCGCGCACTCTTCTTGTTGTTCATCGTCATCGTGATCTTCCTCAGGCGCTCTTGCCGGCCTTGATCCGGACGTACTCGTCCGTGTACCGGACGCCCTTGCCCTTGTAGTGATCGGGCGGGCGGAAGCCGCGGATCTTCGCGGCGACGTGCCCGACGAGCTGCTTGTCGGCGCCCGTGATCTTGAGGTTGTTGTTCTTGTCGGCCTCGATCGAGATCCCCTGGGGGATGTCGAACTCGACGGGGTGCGAGAACCCGAGGTTCATCACGAGCTTGCTGCCCTGGACGTTGGCACGGTAGCCGACGCCCTGGATGGACAGGTTCTTCTCGAAGCCCGTGGTCACGCCGGTCACCATGTTCTGGATGAGCGAGCGCATCAGGCCGTGGAAGGCGCGGGACGGCTTGCTGTCGTCGCGACGGGTCACGATGACCTCGTCGCCTTCGACCTTGACCGAGACGCGCTCGTCGACGATGGCCTGGGTGAGGGTTGCCTTCGCGCCCTTGACGGTGATCTCGTCACCGACGGTGACGGTCACACCACTGGGGATGGCGACGGGCTGTTTTCCGATGCGGGACATGGGGTGCTCCTACCAGACGTGGCAGAGGACCTCGCCACCGACGCCGGCCTGTCGGGCCTGGGCATCCGTGAGGAGTCCGCGGGGGGTGGTCAGGATGGCGACGCCGAGACCGTTGCGGACGCGCGGGATGTCGTCCTTGCCGACGTAGACGCGTCGGCCAGGCTTCGAGACCCGCGTGAGGCCTCGAATGATCCCGATGTTTCCGGTGTGGTCGTAGCGGAGGAACACCTTGATGGTGCCCTGATGTCCGCCTTCGTCCTCGACGTAGCCCTCGATGAAGCCCTCTTCTTTGAGGATCTTCGCGATGGCGAGCTTCAGCTTCGACCGCGGCACGTTGGTCTTGTTGTGACGAGCGTGCTGGGCGTTGCGGATGCGCGTGAGCATGTCGGCGATTGGATCGGTCATTGGCATGAGCGGTTCTCCAGGCCCTAAGCCGCGAACGGCATTCCGAGGTGACGCAGCAGCGCGCGGCCTTCCTCGTCGTTCTCTGCCGTGGTGACGAAAGCGATGTTCATTCCGTGAATACGGGAGACCTTGTCGTAGTCGATCTCGGGGAAGATGATCTGCTCGGTGAGCCCGAGACTGTAGTTACCCCGACCGTCGAAGGCCTTCGGGTTGACGCCGCGGAAGTCCCGGATGCGCGGGATGGCGACGGAGATGAGCCGGTCGAGGAATTCCCACATGCGCGCGCCCCGAAGGGTGACGCGGACGCCGATGGGCATGCCCTCACGCAGCTTGAAGTTCGCGATGGACTTGCGAGCCCGGGTGATGACCGCGCGCTGACCGGCGATGGCGGTGAGCTCGTCACGCGCTGCGTCGAGCAGCTTGACGTTCTGCACAGCATCCTTGGTCGTCATGTTGATGACGATCTTCTCGAGCTTCGGGACACGCATCGGGTTGGTGTAGGAGAACTCCTCGAGGAGTTTCGCCTTCACGTCCGAGTGGTACTGCGTCCGCAGACGGGGAGTGTAGCCTTCCATTTCTGCCCTCACGCGCTCTCGACGACGTTGCCGGTCTGCTTGTCGACGCGGACCTTGACGCCATCGCGGGTCTCGTAGCGGACCTTGATCCGCCGACCCTCTTCTTCGTTCCACAGCGCGACGTTGGAGATGCTGATGGGCATCTCCTTCTCGACGATTCCGCCGGGACGGTCGTTCACGGGCTTCTGGTGCCGCTTGACGACACGCACACCCTCGACGACCACCTGCGCCTTGCTGGGCAGCACCCGAACCACGCGGCCGGTCGTGCCCTTCTGCTTACCGGAGATGACGACGACGAGGTCGCCGTTCCGGATCTTGAACTTGTTACGGCTGACGGCCATCAGAGCACCTCCGGGGCCAGCGAAACGATCCGCGTGAACCCGCCACGACCGCGAAGCTCGCGGGCGACCGGACCGAAGATGCGGGTGCCGACCGGCTCGTTGTCCTTGGTGATGAGCACGGCGCTGTTGGTGTCGAAGCGGATGTAGCTGCCATCCGTACGGCGGAGCTCCTTACGGGTCCGCACGATGACGGCCCGGGCGAGCTGCCCCTTCTTGACCTTGCCGTTGGGCGCGGCGTCCTTGACCGAGACGACGATGATGTCGCCAACGCTCGCGTACTTCCGCTTGGAGCCCCCCAGCACCTTGATGCACTTCACGCGCTTGGCGCCGGAGTTGTCGGCCACGTCCAGCACGGACTCCGTTTGAATCATGGGAATACCTCACTCGGGCAGCACGCCCTCGGGGGTGTTTCGCCCGGTGGTGAGACCGCCGGACGTGCACGGTCGGAGGGGTGACCCCGACGCGCGCTGAAAGACGAAGGCGTCAGGTGCGCTTCTCGACCAGGATCCACCGCTTGTGCTTGGACAGCGGGCGGGATTCTTCGATCACCACCTGGTCGTCCACCTTGCAGCTGTTGTCCTCGTCGTGCGCCTTGTAGGTCTTCCGACGGGTCACGTACTTGTGGTAGCGGGCGTGCTTGACGCGGCGCTCCACACGGACGGTGATGGTCTTGTCCATCTTGTCCGACACGACGATGCCGACCAGCCGGCGACGGCCAGAGTTCTTCTCTTCGGTCATGAAAGCCTCACTGACGACGCGATACTCGCGACGTTCGGGACACATGGGTCCCATCCCAATCGGGTTTGGACATCGGAATCGGGGTCTCCTGCGGTGAGCAGGACGCCCGACGCCTGGCCCGTGCCAGCACCCAGGACGTCAACCCGGGGTGCCCGACCTCGGCGTGAACCGAGGCTGGAGCCGAAGCTCCGGCGGTGTGCTGCAACCGCGCCCGAAGGCGAAGTCGTCAGCGACGCCCGCTATTACTCGTTGCCGGTGATCTTGTCAACGATTCCGGACAAGAAGCTGCCCTGCGACTCGCCAGAGTCCTCGTTCGACGCGGCAGCTGCCACATCTCCGGGCTTCGGACGGTGCTGCTGGATCAAGGCGTCCTTGGACAGCCCCTGAGCCAGCTCGCGGGTGCGGGTCTCGGTGCGGAGCCGGGCGATCTCCTTGCGGAGGTTGCGCAGCTCTGCCGTGTTCTCGAGGGTGCTGGTGCTGTGCTTGAATCGCGCAGAGACCAGATCCCGCTCGACCGAGAACATCTTCGCGACCAGATCCTGGTCGGACAGTTCGGAAAGCGACATCAGAGCACCTCGGTGTCGCGCTTGACGAAGCGCGTCTGGATGGAGAGCTTGTGCCCGGCGAGCCGGAAGGCCTCCTTGGCCACGGCCTCGGGAACACCATCGAGCTCGTAGAGGATGCGACCGGGCTTGACCACCGCGACCCAACGGTCCGGTGCGCCCTTGCCCTTCCCCATCCGGGTCTCGAGCGGCTTCTTCGAGAGCGGCTTGTCCGGGAAGACCCGGATCCACACCTTCCCACCGCGCTTGACATGACGCGTCATCGCGATTCGGGCGGCCTCGATCTGACGGGCGGTCACGAATCCGCGGGTGGTCGCCTGCAGTCCGTAGTCTCCGAACGAGACCTCCGAACCGCGGTAGGCGAACCCGCGCATCTTGCCCTTCTGTACCTTGCGGTGACGAACACGCTTCGGCGAGAGCATGACGTACCCCTTCTTGAAAAATGTGCGTGTGGAACGGCCCGTCCACACGAGCCGCTCAGTCACCCGAACAACGGCTCGGATGACCAATGGAGTCACCCGAACAACGGCTCGGGCGACCAATGGAGTTGAATCTAGGCTTCGTCGCCGGGGAGGATCTCACCCTTGAAGATCCAGACCTTGACGCCGATGACGCCGTAGGAGGTCTTGGCTTCGGCGAGGCCGTAGTCGACGTTCGCGCGGAGCGTGTGCAGCGGAACGCGACCGTCCCGGTACCACTCGCGACGCGACATCTCGGCACCACCGAGGCGCCCGGCACACATCACCTTCACGCCCTTGGCGCCGGCCCGACGGGCCTGGGTGATGGCCTTCTTCATCGCGCGGCGGAAGCTGACGCGCTTGACCAGCTGAGCGGCGATGTTCTGGGCGACCAGGACGGCTTCGGTATCGACCTTGCGGACTTCCATCGTCTGGACGAACACCTCGGTGCTGCAGAGACGCTGGAGGTCGTTGCGCACGGCGTCGAGACCCGTGGCACGCTTGCCCAGGATGATGCCGGGCTTGGCGGCGTAGATGAACACCTTCGCCTTGTTGGCGGCGCGCTCGATCAGCACCTTCGAGATGCCGGCGGACGACAGCTTCTTCTCGATGTGCTGGCGGATCCGGAGATCCTCCTCGAGGTAGAGCGCGTAGTCCTTGTCCGCGTACCAACGCGAGTCCCATCCCTGGGTCACGCCGACGCGAAAGCCGTGCGGATGAATCTTCTGGCCCATGTTGTCTTCCTACCGGGTTCCGAGAACCACGGTGATGTGGCTGGTCTTCTTCTGGATTTTGGTGGCGCGGCCCTGTGCACGCGGGCGGAACCGACGAAGCGTCGGACCGGCGTCCACAGTGATCTTCTGGACGAAGAGCTCGTCCTCGTCGAAGTCGCCTCCCTCACGATCGGCGTCGACGCTGGCATTCGCCACCGCGGACTCGACCAGCTTCCGGATCATCGGAGCGGTCTTCTTGCGCGTGAAGGTGAGGACCTCGAGGGCCTCGGGCACGTCCATGCCGCGAACGAGGTTCGCGACGAGACGGGCCTTCTGCGGGGAGACCCGCGCGAAACGGAGTGTGGCTCGGCTGCTCATGGCGTTCTCCTACCGGACCTTGCCCTTCCGGTCGGCTGCGTGGCCGCGGAAGGTGCGGGTGGGCGCGAACTCGCCGAGCTTGTGACCGATCATCTGTTCGGACACGTACACGGGGATGAACTGCTTGCCGTTGTGAACGGCGAACGTGAGGCCGATCATCTCGGGGATGATCGTCGAGCGTCGGCTCCAGGTCTTGATGACCCGGTTGCTGCCGGCGTCTCGGGCCGCGTTCACCTTCGCGCGGAGATGGCCGTCGATGAACGGCCCCTTCTTTACGGATCGGGACATGTCTGCCTACTTCTTCTTGTGGCGGGTCTTCACGATGAACCGGCTCGAGTTCTTGCGGGGGTTGCGCGTGCGGTACCCCTTGGTGGGCTGACCCCACGGGGTGACCGGATGGCGACCCTTCGCCCGGCCCTCACCACCACCATGCGGGTGGTCGACCGGGTTCATGGCGGTGCCGCGAACCTTGGGACGACGGCCGAGCCAGCGGCTGCGACCTGCTTTGCCGAGAACGACGTTCTCGTGATCGGTGTTGCCCACCTGGCCGATGGTCGCGCGGTTCTTGCCCCAGACGCGGCGCATCTCGCCCGACGGGAGCCGGAGCGTGACGTAGCCGTTCTCTTTGGCCATGACCTGCGCGTAGGTGCCAGCGGACCGGCACATCTGACCACCGCGCCCCTTCTGGAGCTCGATGTTGTGGATGTGCGTACCGAGCGGGAGAGAGTCGAGCATCATCGCGTTGCCGGGCTTGATGTCGGCGTTCTCGTCGGTGACGATCTCGTCGCCCACCTTGAGGCCCAGCGGGTGCAGGATGTAGCGCTTCTCGCCGTCCACGTAGTGGATCAGGGCGATGCGCGCCGACCGGTTGGGGTCGTACTCGATGGCGGCGACCTTTCCGGGCACGCCTTCCTTGTCACGACGGAAATCGATCTGCCGGTAGCGACGCTTGTGACCGCCCCCGCGACGACGCACGGTGATGCGCCCACGGTTGTTGCGGCCGCCCTTCTTGTGGAGGGAGGAGACCAGCGAGCGCTCGGGGCGATCCCGGGTGACCTCGGCGAAGTCCGCACCGGTCATGGTGCGGCGCCCAGCGGTCGTAGGTTTGAACTTCTTGATACCCATGGTTCAGCTCGAGCTTCAGTTCGACGGGGTGTCGTACAGGTTGATGGCGTGGCCTTCCGCCAGAGTGACGTAGGCCTTCTTCCAGTTCTTGCGCTTGCCGTAGTGACGACCGAAACGCTTCATCTTTCCGCGGACCACCAGGGTGCGGACGGCTTCGACTTCGACGCCGTAGAAGCTCTCGATCGCCCGCTTGACCTGGCGCTTGTTGGCGTCCAGACCCACCTCGAAGGCGTACGTGCGGTCGTTCCCGAGGAAGGTGGTGGACTTCTCGGTGATGATGGGGCGCACCAGCGTGTTCTTGAGTTCCATGTCAGCCTGCCAGTCGCGTGGTGAGTGCCTCGAGCGCGCCCTGGGTCAGCACCAGGTTGTCGCGCTTGAGCACGTCGTAGACGTTGACGCCGCCGCTGCGGAGCACCGTGACGTTCTTGAGGTTGCGCGCAGACTTCTCGAAGACCTCGTCGGCCTCCGGGATGACGATGAGCGCATCGGAGAGCTCGAACCGCTCGAGGATCTCGACCACGGCCTTGGTCTTCGGCGCATCGAAGGAGATGGCGTCGAACACGGTGACGGCTTCGTCGGCCGCGCGCTTCGACAGCGCGCTGACCAGGGCCGCGCGGCGCTCCTTCTTGTTCATGCCGATGGAGTGGTCGCGGACGTCGGGCCCGAAGACCACACCGCCACCGCGCCACTGGGGAGCGCGGATGGTGCCCTGACGAGCACGACCGGTGCCCTTCTGCTTCCAGGGCTTGCGACCACCACCGCGGACGTCGGACCGACGCTTGACGGCGTGGGTTCCCTGGCGTCGCTTGGCGAGCTGGTAGCGCACGGCGGCGTGGAGGAGGTGGGCCTTCACTTCGGCCCCGAAGACGGACGCGTCGAGCTCGACGGTTCCGACCTTCTCCTTATCCGTGCTGTAGACATCGAGGGTTGCCATGGTTCTTCTCCGTGACCGGTCACCGACGGGGCAACGCCGGAGCCGGGGTGCCACGACCCGCCGGGTTCAGCGGGGCGTGGGTTCGGCCGCTTACGAGAGCTTGATCTCGACGTGCACACCCGCGGACAGGTCGAGCTTCATGAGCGCATCGACGGTCTGCTGGGTGGGCTCGAGGATATCGAGCAGCCGGTGATGGGTACGCCGCTCGAACTGCTCACGCGACTTCTTGTCGATGTGCGGGCCGCGAAGGACCGTCCACCGGTTGATCGTCGTGGGAAGCGGGAACGGCCCGCGGATATCGACGCCAGTGCGCTTCGCGGTCTCCACGATCTCCCGAGCACTCTTGTCGAGGAGCTTGTGGTCGTACGCCTTCAGACGAATGCGAATCTTGTTTCCGGAAGCCATCTCGGCTCTCTCCGTGGTTGCTGCACGAGGCAGCGCTCAAAGTGTGTTGGCCCGCGAGTGCGAGCGCGCGAAAGGTCCGCCGGGGGGTTGAGTCCAGCGGACCGGAACAGGGAGGCGCCCGTGTAGCACGAGCGCCCCGATCGGGCGAACCGACTACTCCTCGATGGAGGCGACGACGCCGGCGCCGACGGTGCGGCCACCCTCGCGAATGGCGAAGCGAAGCTGCTCCTCCATCGCGATCGGCGTGATCAGCTCCACCTCGATCGTCACCCGGTCGCCAGGCATCACCATCTCGACGCCTTCCGGCAGCTTGATGTCGCCCGTCACGTCCGTCGTACGGAAGTAGAACTGCGGACGGTAGCCCGCGAAGAACGGCTTGTGACGACCGCCCTCGTCCTTCTTCAGAACGTAGACTTCGCCCGTGAACTTCGTGTGCGGCGTGATCGAGTTCGGCTTGGCCAGAACCTGACCCCGCTCGATGTCCTCGCGCTTCACACCGCGAAGCAGAGCACCGATGTTCTCGCCCGCACGACCCTCGTCGAGCAGCTTGCGGAACATCTCGACGCCCGTGATCGTCGACTTGCGCGTGTCCTTGATGCCGACGATCGACACCTCGTCACCCACGCGAACCACGCCGCGCTCCACGCGACCCGTCGCCACCGTTCCGCGGCCCTGGATCGTGAACACGTCCTCGACCGGCATCAGGAACGGCTTGTCGATCGCGCGCTCCGGCGTCGGGATGTACTCGTCGACGTTCTTCATGAGCTCCATGATGGCGGGAACGCCCAGCGGGCCCTCGTCGCCTTCGACAGCCTTGAGCGCCGAACCCTTGATGACCGGGGTGTCGTCGCCGGGGAACTCGTACGCGTCGAGCAGCTCGCGGACTTCCATCTCGACGAGCTCCAGGAGCTCCTCGTCGTCCAGCAGGTCGACCTTGTTCAGGAACACCACGATGTACGGAACCTGGACCTGACGAGCCAGCAGCACGTGCTCACGCGTCTGCGGCATCGGACCGTCAGCAGCCGAGACCACCAGGATCGCGCCGTCCATCTGCGCTGCACCCGTGATCATGTTCTTGATGTAGTCGGCGTGACCGGGGCAGTCGACGTGCGCGTAGTGACGGTTCTCCGTCTCGTACTCCACGTGCGACGTGTTGATCGTGATGCCGCGCGCCTTCTCTTCCGGCGCCTTGTCGATGTCCTCATAGTTCATCGCCGTGGCACCGCCGGCCTTCGCCAGCGTCAGCGTGATCGCCGCAGTCAGGGTGGTCTTGCCGTGGTCGACGTGACCGATGGTCCCGATGTTGATGTGCGGCTTGTTGCGCTCGAACTTTTCCTTCGACATTGGAGACTCCGGAGCCTTGAGGCCCATCAGAAGTTTGCGGGTTCCGCCGGCCCCGTGGGGCCATCGACCCCTTCAGGGGGCCTGCGCACCGAACCGCATCCCCCACTTCACGGGGGCGCGGAAACGCAGCCATGTACCCGGTAGCCCCAGGCTGCACAAGGGGATTTCTGGGAAGCTGCGCAATGGCCCCGATCGAGGCCCGTTTGGCTCCCGGCGATCTCCGGCGGGTGTTGCGCGGAATGCCGGAGGGCGTGCTACTCGGCCCCCTTCTCGGTGACCGCACACTCCGGCGGCGACGCAGCACCGACCGCGGCCGGGACCGTGAGGAGCGTGGTGAGACACAGGTCGGGCGAGTCCTGATCCATCTCGCGGGCGATGCGGACCAGCTCGACCCCCTTGTCGTTGGTCTCCTCCCCCCGGATCAGCGCCTTGCCGCAATCGACGAGTCGGACACAGCGGTCGTCCAACTCTCGCACCTCGAACGCGGTCGCGAACTCGTGGCTGGCGAGCTCCGCTGAGAGGCCCCGAACGAAGATGTCCTGGCCGACGGTCACCACCGACTCGGCATCCACGAACAGGACGTCTTCGAGGGCGCCGAGGCCGAGGTCTGCACTGCCGATGTCCTGCCCGGAGACGGCGTCCCAGATCCGGAGCTTTCCGTCTCGCCCCACCGTGACCAGCGCCCGCCCGGTGGGGTCGATGTCGACGCCGACGATCCAGTCGGCGTGGCCGGCCATCTGCCGTACGGGTTCCTGCGTCTGGACGTCCCACAGCCGCGCCTTCTTGTCGGACGCCCCGCTCGCGAGCCGCTGACCGTCCGGGGAGAACGCCAGGTCGAGCACGGCACCGTCGTGGCCTGCGAACAGGCCGATCTCGCCGCCCTGCGCGGTGTCCCACATGCGGATCGACCGGTCCTTGCTGCCCGACACCAGCACGGACCCATCCGGCGAGAACCGGACGGAGTGCACGGAGTCGACGTGCCCCTCGAGGGTGTGCTGCAGCGTGCGGGTGGTGGCGTTCCAGATCTCGACCGTGCCGGAGCCCTGGACGGCAAGCGCCAGCTGATCGCCCGACCAGTCCATGGCCAGGACCGACCGCGGGATCTCTCCGACGGGTTCCCAGGTGGTGGTGTCCCAGATGCGGATCGCAGGCTCGTAGCCCCCGGTCGCGAGCAACCGACCATCCGGTGAGAACGCGAGCGCGACCACGAACTCCTCGTGGTACAGGTCGCGAACCCCCTCCAGGGCCGGGTAGCTCCACGCTTTGGCGATGCGATCCTGGCCTCCGGTCGCGAGCAGGGTTCCGTCCGGGCTCAAGGCCACCGACTGCACCGTGGAGACGTGTGGGCCGCTGTGTTCGCCGCTCGGACCCGAGAACACGCCGCCGCAGGCCAGCAGCCCCCCAGACAGCGACGCTCCGAGCACCCCGCCGGCAAGAAGCCGGAGTCGGGAGTGTCGGAGCGTTGATGCCGATCGCATCGAACGGCGGGGCATGCCTACCAGCGGTAGTGGCTGAACGCCCGGTTCGCCTCGGCCATGCGGTGGACGTCGTCCTTCTTCTTGACGGCGCCGCCGCGGTTGTGGCTCGCCTCGATCAGCTCGTTGGCGAGCTTCTCGCGCATGCTGCGACCGCTGCGGTTGCGGGCGAAACTGATGAGCCAGCGGATGGACAGGGCCGTGCGCCGCTCGGGGCGGACTTCGACGGGCACCTGGTAAGTGGACCCACCGACGCGGCGGGACTTGACCTCGACCATCGGCTTGACGTTGTCGATGGCCTTGCGGAACACGGCGACGGGATCTTCGCGGGTCCGCTCGTGGATGACCTCGAAGCTGCCGTAGACGATCTTCTCGGCCGTGCTCTTCTTCCCGTCGCTCATGAGGCAGTTCATGAACTTGGTGACGAGGGGGTCCCCGAACCGGGGATCGGGGAGCGTGGGGCGCTTCGGTACTTCGCGACGACGAGGCATGTCAGGTTCCTACTTCTTGGGCTTCTTGGCGCCGTACTTGGAGCGGCCCTGGCGACGGTCGTTGACGCCCTGGCTGTCCAGCGTGCCGCGGATGATGTGGTAACGGACACCCGGGAGGTCCTTGACACGGCCACCGCGGATGAGCACCGAGTTGTGCTCCTGCAGGTTGTGGCCTTCGCCCGGGATGTACGAGGTGACCTCCATGCCGTTGGTCAGACGGACGCGTGCGACCTTCCGGAGAGCCGAGTTCGGCTTCTTCGGGGTGGTGGCGTAGACGCGCGTGCAGACGCCCCGCTTCTGGGGGCAGCCCTTGAGCGCAGGTGCGGTCGACTTCTTCTTCACGACCTTGCGCCCATTGCGGATGAGCTGGTTGATGGTGGGCATGGATTTCCTCGTAAGGCACATGAAGCCAGAGAGCGCACACGGGGGGTGTACATCTCCGGCAGACCATCGGCGTTTATGGACCTGGCCTCGCGGTGTCAAGGCCACGGGGATCCCCTTGTAGTCAGGGCTCGGCCCCGGGTCCGCCATGGCCTTGCGAGGCGCCGGGTTCCCCGGTGCGAACGGTCGCCTCACAGGTGTCCACGTCCAGATCGACGGTCATGTCCGGGCGGTTGGGCGCCGGGATGCCATGGGCCTCGAAGTCCATCCCCTCGAAGAACAGTCGGACCTTCCCGTCCACCCACTCGAGGCGCTCTGGCGCTTCGCAGTTGCCGAAGGGTTCGCTGGCGTCGACCTCCTGCGCTTCTTCGTCGACACACCACGCTCTGTAGGCCACGGGACACCCATCCCCGGCCGTCCTTCGCACGAGCCAGGCCCCGTTCCGGGCTGCGATCACGGCCGCGAGCGGTTGGAGGAACCCGTCGGCATCGCCGTAGGACCAGTGGGTCTGCCCCTCGACCGGCTCCCCGCGGTACCAGGCCGTGCACTGCCCGTGTCCACAGCCCACGACGAACGGCCCCGTGCGGGCCCAGGTCCGGACCGGTTCTCCGAAGGGCTCGATGGGGGTCCAGGCTGAGAATCGCTCGCGCGCACCGGTCCCCTCGAAGGTCTGCCACGCGACGAACCGCGAGGCTTCGTTGCGGAACGCGACCTCGGTTCCGGCCGGCATCTCGACCCGGTCGCCCGGACCGATGGGGTGTTCGGTGCCCTCCAGGGTCACGCGACCCGAGCCGTGCAGCACCTCGATCCGCTCGTGCACGGGGTCGGTGTGCGTGGGGATCCGAAGCCCAGGCTCGAGCTCCAGCCGTCCGACCACCCGGTCCTCTTCGAACACGACCGGCCAGAACACCGCCTCGCGATTGGGCGCGATCAGGGGTGCCCTCCCGACCTCCTCGTGCACCGCCGCGTCTGTGCCCCCTGGTGGCTGCCCTGCGGTCCCCTTCCCTGCGCATCCGAGCAGCACGGCGATCCACATGTCGTCCTCCAGATGCACGAAGAGCGACGACCCGCCGTGTGCAGATCGCCGCTCTTCGGAGTCTATCCGTGCGCAGGGACTAGAACGCGTCGAACGCCATGTCGTCGGCGTCGGATTCGTCGCGGAAGCTCATGCCGAGCTTCTGGTAGGCGGCGAAGCCGGTACCGGCCGGGATCAGGCGGCCCATGATGACGTTCTCCTTGCAGCCGCGCAGCTGGTCGATGCTGCCCTTGATGGCGGCTTCGGTGAGCACGCGGGTCGTCTCCTGGAAGGAGGCGGCCGACAGGAAGGAGTCGGTCGAGAGGCTGGCCTTGGTGATGCCCAGCAGCAGGGACTCGGCCTTGGACGGCAGACCGCCCATCGCCATGACCTGCCGGTTGACCATCTCGAAGCGATGCTTGTCGACCACCTCGTCCACGAGGAAGTCGGTGTCGCCGACCTCGCGGATCCGGACGCGACGCAGCATCTGCCGGACGATGACCTCGATGTGCTTGTCGTTGATCTTGACGCCCTGGAGTCGGTAGACCTCCTGGACCTCGTCGACCAGGTAGCGGGCCAGCGCGTCCTCGCCCTTGACCTTGAGGATGTCGTGGGGGTTCGCGGCCCCGTCCATCAGGGCTTCACCGGCGCGGACGTAGTCGCCCTCGTTGACGGTGATGTTCTTGCCCTTCGGGATGAGGTATTCCTGCTTCTCGCCCTCGTCGTCCGGGGTGACCACGATGCGGCGCTTGCCCTTCGTGTCCTTGCCGAACGTGACGGTGCCGTCGATCTCGGTGATGATCGCGACTTCCTTCGGCTTGCGGGCCTCGAAGAGCTCGGCGACACGCGGCAGACCACCGGTGATGTCCTTGGTCTTCGTGGTCTCGCGCGGGATCTTCGCGAGGACCTCACCCAAGCTGATCTTCGCTCCGTCCTGCACCATGATGTAGGCGCTGACGGGCAGGAAGTAGCGGGCCTGGATCTTGCCGTTCTCGTCCTTGACGACGATGCGCGGCTTGAGATCGGTGTCCTTGTAGTCGGTGACCACGACCCGGGAGAGGCCCGTGACGTCGATCTCCTCCTTCATGGACTGGCCGTCTTCGAGGTCCTCGAACTTCGCGTCGCCGATGACGTTCGCGAGGATCGGGAGGTTGAAGGGGTCCCACTGGGCGATGCGCATCTTCGCAGCGACCTTCTGGCCGTCCTTGACGAGGATCTCGGCACCGTAGGGCACACCGTAGCGCTCGCGCTCGCGACCCTTGGCGTCCACGACGCTGATCTCGCCGTTCCGCGACATCGCGACGGTGTTGCCATCGCGGTTGGTCGCGACGGTGAGCGTGTCGCTGTAGCGGATGACGCCACTGGTCCGGAGCTCCAGGTAGGACTGGGCTGCGGAACCACCGGCCACACCACCGATGTGGAAGGTGCGCATGGTGAGCTGCGTTCCGGGCTCGCCGATGGACTGAGCCGCGATGACGCCCACGGCCTCGCCGATGTTGACGAGGTTGCCGCGCGCGAGGTCGCGTCCGTAGCACATGGAGCAGACGCCCCAGCGCATCTCGCACGACATGACGCTGCGGATGCTGACCCGCTCGACGCCGGCCTGCACGATCCGCTCGACGGCCCGCTCGTCCAGCATGGCCCCCCGCGGAGCGAGGACCTCGTCGGAGTACGGGTCGACGATGTCCTCGGCCGCGACGCGACCCAGGATGCGCTCGCCGAGGTGCTCGATGACCTCGCCGCCGTCGATGAGGCTCGTGACCTCCATGCCCTCGGTCGTCCCGCAGTCGAGAGCGGTGACGATCATGTCCTGGACGACGTCGACGAGACGACGGGTCAGGTAGCCGGAGTTGGCGGTCTTGAGTGCGGTGTCCGCGAGGCCCTTCCGGGCGCCGTGGGTGGACGTGAAGTACTCGAGAACGGTCAGCCCTTCGCGGAAGTTGCTGATGATGGGCGTCTCGATGATCTCGCCGGACGGCTTGGCCATGAGACCGCGCATCCCCGCGAGCTGGCGAACCTGCGTGGGCGAGCCACGGGCACCGGAGTCGACCATCATGAAGATCGAGTTGAAGGAGGGCTGCTCCTCTTCCTCGCCTTCTTCCGACTTCACGACCTCGGAGCTGATGTTGGTGATCAGCGTGTCCGAGATGTCGGCGGTCACCTTGGTCCAGATGTCGACGACCTTGTTGTACTTCTCGCGCGGGGTGATGAGCCCCTCGTTGTACTGCTGCTCGGTCGCGAGGACCTGCTGCTGGGCCTGATCGAGGATGGTGGTCTTCGACTCGGGGATGGCCATGTCGTCCATGCAGATGGACACACCGGCCTCGGCCGCCATGCGGAACCCGAGCTGCATGAGCGCGTCGGCCATGAGCACGGTCTTCTTCGCACCGGCGATGCGGTAGCAACGGTCGATGAGCTCACCGAGCGCCTTCTTCGACATCGGACGGTCGACGAGGTTGTACGGCAGCTGGCGCGGGCAGATGCTGTAGAACAGCACCCGGCCGACCGTGGTGTCGAGCAGCTCGCCCTTCGCCTCGACGACGTTCTCGTCGTTGTCGCGGGTCCAGACGGGCAGGCGGTTCTCGAAGCCGAAGTAGCCCGCGGGGGCGACGACGAGCGTGAGCGTGTCCTTGTACTCGTCGCGCAGCCACTCGACGACGTCGGTGAGCGCACGGGTGCGGTACGAGACGTTGAAGCGACCGTCGACGAGCGGCTTGCCGTCCTTCATCTCGACCACGGGGTGGACCGTGGCGACGGTGCGGTTGGCGCCGCGGATCTCGGGGAGCTCGTAGACGTAGACCTGCAGGTCGCCGCGAACGACTTCGTGCACCTTGCTGACCTGGCCACCAGCACTCGCTTCGGAGAACCCTTCGACCTTCTCGGACAGCTGGCTGCACAGGAACGCGAGGCGCTCCTCGTCGGCGGCTTCGGACGGAACGCCGATGCCGTCTTCGCGACCGGTGTACGCGGACGCCTTGCCTTCCGGCGTGTCGAGGCGCGCGAGGTCGAGCACGACCGCGGTGTTGTCGGTGGCCTGGAAGCCGCCTCCACGACCGGGGTTGGCGATGACCGCGACGGCGTCGCCACCGAGGGCGGCGAACTCACCGAGGTTGACGGACGCGCCATGGTCGACGAACCGGTCGACCTGGCCGCGATGGACGTGCCAGATCTCGCCGCGGGCACCGACGTCGACACCGACCACGAGGTGGGCGTCCATGAGGTCGGGCAGCCACTCGATGAGGCGGTCCTCCAGCGGACGGCTGGGCATGCGGACCTTGACCCGGGCGTGGAGATCGACCTCGCCGGCGTCGTAGGCCATGACGACCTCGTCGGGCGAGCCGAAGGTGCGGCCCTCCCCACGGGCGAACTTGCGCTCGCGGGTCATGTAGTAGGCGCCGAGGACGACGTCCTGGCTGGGCTGGATGATCGGGCGACCGTTGGCCGGGCTCAGGATGTTGTTGGTGGACATCATGAGCACGCGGGCTTCGATCTGGGCCTCGATCGACAGCGGGACGTGCACGGCCATCTGGTCGCCGTCGAAGTCCGCGTTGAAGGCGGTGCAGACGAGCGGGTGCAGACGGATGGCGCGACCCTCGATGAGGACCGGCTCGAACGCCTGGATGCCGAGCCTGTGAAGGGTGGGCGCCCGGTTCAGCATGACCGGGTGCTCCTTGATCACCTCTTCGAGGATGTCCCAGACTTCCTCACGCTCCTTCTCGACCATCTTCTTGGCGGCCTTGATGGTCGTGACGAAGCCGCGCTCTTCGAGCTTGTTGTAGATGAACGGCTTGAAGAGCTCGAGGGCCATCTTCTTCGGCAGACCGCACTGGTGAAGGCGCAGGTCGGGACCGACGACGATGACGGAACGGCCGGAGTAGTCGACGCGCTTGCCGAGCAGGTTCTGCCGGAAGCGGCCCTGCTTGCCCTTGAGCATGTCGGACAGCGAACGGAGCGGACGCTTGTTGGGGCCCGTGAAGACCTTGCCGCGACGGCCGTTGTCGAACAGGGCGTCGACGGCCTCCTGCAGCATGCGACGCTCGTTCCGGATGATGATCTCCGGCGCGTTGAGGTCCTGCAGACGCTTGAGACGGTTGTTCCGGTTGATGACCCGACGGTACAGGTCGTTGAGGTCGGACGTCGCGAACCGGCCACCGTCGAGCGGGACGAGGGGGCGCAGGTCCGGCGGGAGGACCGGGATGACCTCGAGCATCATGTGCTCGGGCTGGTTTCCGGAGTCGCGGAACGCCTCGACGATCTTGAGACGCTTGGCGTACCGACGGCGCTGAGCCGCCGAGCTGGTCTCCTTCATCTCGGTGCGGAGCGTGTCTCCGAGCGCGACGACATCGAGGTCGGCGAGCAGGTCGCAGACGACCTCGCCACCCATGCCCACCTCGAACGAGCCGTACCCGAAGGTGCGGATCATCTCCTGGTAGTCCTCTTCGGCGAGGATGGCGCCCTTCTCGAGCGTCGTGTCGCCGGGGTCGGTGACGATGTAGCTCTCGCAGTACAGGACCTTCTCGAGGTTCTTGAGCGAGATGTCGAGCAGGTTGCCGATGCGGCTCGGCAGGCTCTTCAGGAACCAGATGTGCGCCACCGGCGTGGCCAGATCGATGTGACCCATGCGCTCGCGACGGACGCGCGCCTGGATGACCTCGACCCCGCACTTCTCACAGGTGATGCCGCGGTACTTCATCCGCTTGTACTTGCCGCACAGGCACTCGTAGTCCTTCACCGGACCGAAGATGCGGGCGCAGAAGAGGCCATCGCGCTCCGGCTTGAACGTCCGGTAGTTGATGGTCTCCGGCTTCTTCACCTCGCCGTGCGACCAGGACCGGATCTTCTCGGGAGAAGCCAGGCTGATGCGCACCGCGACGTAGTTGAGCGGGTTCTTGGGCTTGTCGTACAGGTTGTAGATCTCCCTCACGGTGATCTCCTGTGTGCGGGGTGTCCCGAAACCGGCCGCTGCAGACGACGCGTTCTCGGGGTCGGGTCGCGGGGAACGACCCGGAAGAAAAAGGGGGTGACGGACGGGGGTGGGCGCGCTCCGGGCAGGTCAGCCCGGCGCGCCGGGGTGATTCACTGGCGGAGGACTTCCTTGTCCTCGATGAGCTCGACATCGAGGGCGAGGGCCTGCATCTCCTTGACGAGGACGTTGAAGGACTCCGGAAGACCGGCCTCCAGCACGTTCTCGCCCTTGACGATGCTCTCGTACATGCGGGTACGACCGGCGACGTCGTCGGACTTGACGGTCAGGAACTCCTGCAGACCGTAGGCGGCGCCGTACGCCTCCATGGCCCAGACCTCCATCTCGCCGAGACGCTGACCACCGAACTGGGCCTTCCCGCCCAGCGGCTGCTGGGTCACGAGGCTGTACGGCCCGATGGACCGGGCGTGGATCTTGTCGTCGACCAGGTGGTGGAGCTTCAGCATGTACATGATGCCCACGGTCACGCGCTGGTGGAACGCTTCGCCGGTGCGGCCGTCGAAGAGCACGGTCTGGCCGTCCTCGTCGAAGCCTGCGACCGTGAGGCACTCCTTGATCTCGGGCTCGGTGGCTCCCGAGAACACGGGCGTGCCCATGGTGACGCCGTTCAGGTACTTCTTGGCGAAGTCCCGGAGCTCGTCTTCGTTCGCACCGTCGAGGAACTCGTGGACGTCGGGCTGACCCTTCATGCAGGACTTGAGGTAGTCGCGCAGGGAGTCGGCGTCGTACTTCTCCTCGAGCATGCGGCCGATCTTCCAGCCCATGCCCTTCGCGGCCCAGCCGAGGTGGGTCTCGAGGATCTGGCCGACGTTCATCCGGGACGGAACGCCGAGCGGGTTGAGCACGACGTCGACGGGCGTACCGTCGTAGAGGTACGGCATGTCCTCCTGGGCGAGGATCTTGGAGATGACGCCCTTGTTCCCGTGGCGGCCGGCCATCTTGTCGCCGACCGACAGCTTGCGCTTGATGGCGACGTAGACCTTGACCAGCTTCACGACGCCAGGCGGCAGCTCGTCGCCCTTCTTGAGGCGCTCGATCTTGGCCTTGTAGCGGTCGTGGATCTCGTCGATCTTGGCGCGGATCTGGTCGGTGACCTTCCAGACCTCGTCCTCGACCTCGCGGGCCTCGACGCCGATGCGGTCGTACAGGTCGATGTCCAGCGTGCGCAGGTTGTCGAACGTGTACGTGTCGCCGGTCTTGATGAGCACATCGCCGGTGTCGGGATGCACGACATCTGCCGTGGCCTGCTGATCCTTGAGGACGCGGGCGAGCTGACGCAGCGCGGAGTCCTTGATGGTGCGGACCTTCTCGTCGCGGTCGCGCTCGATGCGACGCACGCCCTCGAGCTCGATCTCGATGGCGCGGGAGTCCTTCTCGACCGACTCGCGGATGAAGACCTGGGCGCCGATGACGGTGCCTTCGACGCCGGGCGGGACGCGCAGGGACGTGTCGCGCACATCCCCGGCCTTCTCACCGAAGATGGCGCGGAGCAGCTTCTCTTCCGGAGAGAGCTGGGTCTCGGACTTCGGCGTGATCTTGCCGACCAGGACGTCGCCCTGGCGAACCTCGGCGCCGATGCGCACGATGCCGGACTCGTCGAGATCCTTGAGCGCTTCCTCGCCCACGTTGGGGATGTCGCGCGTGATCTCCTCGCGTCCGAGCTTGGTGTCGCGAGCGGCGACCTCGAACTCCTCGATGTGGATGGTGGTGAAGAGGTCTTCCTTCACCATCCGCTCGCTGATGAGGATGGAGTCCTCGAAGTTGTACCCACCCCACGGCATGAACGCGACGATGACGTTCTGGCCGAGCGCGAGCTCTCCGGAGTCGGTGGCGGGACCGTCTGCGATGACGTCGCCCTTGAGCACCTTGTCGCCAGGCCGCACGACCGGCTTCTGGTTGATGCAGGTGTTCTGGTTGCTCCGCATGAACTTCGTGAGGTTGTAGATGTCGACGTCGGCGCCGATCTCGTCCTCGTCTTCCGGGGCTTCGGTCTTGATGACGATGCGGCTGGCGTCCACGGACTCGACGATGCCGTCGCGACGCGCGGTGACGGTGACGCCGGAGTCGCGAGCGACGACGCGCTCGATGCCGGTGCCGACCAGCGGGGCTTCGGTGCGCACGACGGGGACCGCCTGGCGCTGCATGTTGGAGCCCATGAGTGCGCGGTTGGCGTCGTCGTTCTCGAGGAACGGGACCAGCGAGGCGGCCACGGACACGAGCTGGTTGCTCGCGACGTCCATCAGGGTGACGTCTTCGCGGTTCGCCATCACGAACTCACCGCCACGGCGGGCCGGAACGAGGTCGTTCTCGAACTCGCCGTCGGCGTTGTAGGCGGCGGAGGCCTGCGCGATGACGTGGTCGCCACCGGCGTCGGTCTCCTCTTCGTCCAGCGCGTCGAAGAAGGTGGGATCCTGCTTGAGGACCTTGCCTTCGGTGACCTTGCGGTACGGAGTCTCGATGAACCCGAACTGGTTCACGCGGGCGAAGGTGGACAGCGACGCGATGAGGCCGATGTTCGGGCCTTCCGGCGTCTCGATCGGGCAGATGCGGCCGTAGTGCGTGGGGTGGACGTCGCGGACATCGAAGCCGGCGCGCTCACGGGTGAGACCACCCGGCCCGAGGGCCGAGAGCCGCCGCTTGTGCGTGATCTCGGACAGGGGGTTGGTCTGGTCCATGAACTGCGAGAGCTGGCTGGACCCGAAGAACTCCTTGACCACGGCGGAGACGGGCTTGCTGTTGATGAGATCGTTCGGCATGAGCGCCTCGATCTCCTGCAGGCTCATGCGCTCCTTGATGGCCTTGCCCATCCGGTCGAGACCGACGCGGTACTGGTTCTCGAGGAGCTCGCCCACGGCGCGGACCCGGCGGTTGCCGAGGTGGTCGATGTCGTCCTTGACGCCGCGGTTGTTCTTGAGGTCGATGAGGTACTTCACGACCTTGAGGATGTCTTCCTTGGTGAGCGTGGTCCGGTCGAGCTCGACGTCGATGCCCAGCTTGTGGTTGAGCTTGTGGCGACCGACGCGCGACAGGTCGTAGCGCTCGGGGTTGAAGAACAGGTTCTCGAAGTGCGTGACCGCGGTGTCGTACGTGGGCGGGTCGCTGCTGCGCAGGCGGCGGTAGATCTCGAGCACGGCTTCTTCGGTGCTCTCGATCTTGTCGACGAGCAGCGTGTCGCGCATGTACGAGCCGACCATCAGGTTGTCGATGAACAGGACCTCGACGTCCTCGATGCCCGCACCGAGCATGGCCGCGAGACCTTCTTCGGTGATCTCCTCGTTGCACTCGATGAGGATGCGACCGGTCTCCATGTCGACGACGTCGTACGCGCTGACCTTGCCGATCAGGTCGTCTTCGCCGACGGGAATCGTGCCGACTTCGACCTCGCGCTCCTTGTCGTTGACGAGGATGGTCTTGCTCTCGAGCATCCCGGCCTTCCGCATCTTGCGGAGGATGTTCTTCAGGAACTTCTTGTCCTTCTTGCAGATCACCTTGCCGTCGGGGTCGGTGACGTCGACCGTGGCCTTCTGCTGGAACAGGAGGTCGGCCGTGGTCTCCTTGAACCACTTGCCGTCCTTGCGGACGTACTTCTCGGAGTCGTAGAAGCGGTTCAGCAGGGACTCGGTGTCGTAGCCGAGCGCGCGCAGCAGGACCGTGGCCGGGAGCTTGCGGCGGCGGTCGATGCGGACGTAGATGATGTCCTTGCTGTCGAACTCGAAGTCGATCCAGGAGCCGCGGTTCGGGATGATCCGGGCGCTGAAGATCTCTTTGCCCGCGCCGGTCTTCGCCTTGTTGGAGTCGAAGAAGATGCCCGGCGAGCGGTGCAGCTGGCTCACCACGACGCGCTCGGTGCCGTTGATGATGAACGTGCCGTTCTCGGTCATCAGCGGGATCTCACCGAAGTAGACCGGCTGCTGCTTGATGTTCGACACCGTACGGGTGTCGTTGTCGGTGTCGACGTCCCACACGACCAGGCGCACGACGACCTTGACGGGCGCCGAGTAGGTCATGCCGCGCTCGCGACACTCGTCCTCGTCGTACTTCGGAGGCTCGAGCTCGTACGACGTGAACTGCAGGCTGGCACGACCGCTGAAGTCCTCGATGGGGAAGACGCTCTTGAAGACCGACTGCAGGCCCTGATCGTCGGTCCGCTCCTCGGGCGGAACGTCGGGCTGCAGGAACGTCTCGTAGGAGGTGCGCTGGATCTCGATGAGATTGCTGACCTCCATGACGGTCGGGGTCTTGCCGAACGAGCGGCGGTACCGGTAGTTGTTTGCCAACAACCTCGACATCAGGAAGCTCCATGGAACTGGTTCTGCGCGGCCGGGTCGCGCGAATCACACCGTTGAAGGTGGCTCGCGGCGTCTCGTCGACCGAGCGGTGCGGCGACGGGGGAGCGTCGCCTCGGGGGGTGACCGGCGAGCGAGGCCATGCCTTAACGACATGGCCGGGCTCTGGATTTCGAGGGCCCCGAGAACGGGACCCTCACACGAAAGCCCATCCCCGCCGGACGGGAGGATGGGTTCGTGCTGACCGTCGGTTCGAGAGGTTCGCAAACCCCGCGGACCGACAATCAGAGCAGTCGACTACTCGATGCTGATTTCAGCGCCGGCTTCCTCGAGCTGCTTCTTGATGTCGTCGGCCTCCTCCTTGGAGACGGCCTCCTTGACCTTGGCCGGCGCGGCTTCGACCATCGCCTTGGCCTCCTTGAGGCCCAGACCGGTGATGGTGCGAACGGCCTTGATGACCTTGATCTTGTTGGCGCCGAAGCTCTTCATCACGACGTCGAACTCGGTCTTCTCCTCGGCCTCTTCGGCCGCACCAGCACCACCACCGGCGGCGATGGCGACGGGCGCGCTGGCCTCGACACCGAGCTCTTCCTCGAGAATCTCGATGAGCTCCTTGACCTGGGAGAGCTTGAGTTCCTTGATGTAGTCGACGACGTCCTGCTGGGAAACGGACATGATGTCCTCCGGGTTGGAGCCCGTCGTGGGCTCCCGATTTCTTTGAAAGGGTGAAGGGGGCTCGTGGAACCGGGGCTATTCGCCCTGTTCCTCGAGCTTGGTTGCGTAGTTGTTGAGCAGGTAGAGCAGGTCGCGTGCCGGACCCCGGATGACTCCGAGGATCTGACGCGGCCCTTCCTGGATGGTGCGGAGCAGCGAGACCAACAGCTCTTCGCGGCTGGGGAGCTCGGCGACCGCCTTGACTCCCTTCTCGTCGATGACGTCGCCTTCGAACAGGCCGGCCTTGACGATGAGCTTGTCGTTGTCCTTCAGCTGCTTCTTGAACATCTTGGCGGCGGCCACGGGATCCTCTCCCGCGAACAACACGCCGACGTTCCCCACCAGGTGCTCTTCGAGCTTCTGGGCGTCGAGGTCCTGAATGGCACGCTTGCACAGCGTGTTCTTCACGACCTTGAAGTCGGAGCCGCTCTCCTCACAGGCGCGACGGAGCGCGTCCATCTGAGCGACGGTGCTGCCCTTGAAGTCCGTGAAGACCACGAACGGGGCGGCCTCGAACCGGCCACGCACCTCTTCGACGAAGGCTTCCTTCTGTGCACGATTCATGGGTTCACCTCGCTTCCTGGGAGAGCTTGATCACCTCGTTGGGGTCGAGACGAATCCCGACGCCCATCGTGGTCGATACAGCCACGCTCCGCACGTAGGCGCCCTTTGCACTGGAGGGCCTCAAGCGCATCACGGTGCGCATGAAGGCGAGCAGGTTGTCGCGGATCTTGTCTCCGCCCATGCTCTTCTTCCCAATGGAGACGTGCAGGATTCCCGCGCGCTCCACCTTGAAGTCCAGGCGACCGCCCTTCACTTCCCTTACGACCTCGGCGACTCTGTCCGGACCCACGACCGTACCGGTCTTGGGATTCGGCATGAGCCCCCGCGGCCCCAGAACTCGACCCAGTCGTCCGACCTTGGCCATCATGTTGCGCGTGGCAACAGCCTTGTCGAAATCGACCCAGCCTTCCTTCTGGATTTTGGCGACGAGGTCGTCGGAGCCGACGAAGTCAGCCCCAGCCTCTTCTGCAGCGCGTGCCGCTTCACCGTCCGCGAAGACGACGACTCGTACGGACTTGCCTGACCCGTGGGGCAGACTGACCGCACCGCGGACCATCTGGTCGGCCTGCCGGGGATTGACTCCCAGCCGGACGGCGAGATCCACAGACTCGTCGAACTTTGCGGTACCGGTTTTCTCGACGAGCTCCATGGCTTCGTCGAGCGCGTACTTCTGACCCTCTTGGACCAGACCACGCGCGGCGCGGTAGCGCTTGCCATGTGTATTCGCCATGGCGTTGTACTCCTCGATGGGCCAGGGTAGACGGGCGGCGGCTGCCCTCCCCCGGTTGCCAATCGTTCACGGGCCCACGCACCATTGCGTGCACCCGATGGGTTTCGGTTCAGCCTTCGACGACGATTCCCGCCGAGGCCGCAGTGCCCTCCACCTGGGACATGGCCGCCTCCAGGCTGGTGCAGTTCAAGTCGGGGAGCTTGATTTTCGCAATCTCCTCGACCTGGGCTTTGGTCACCTTGCCCACCTTGTCGCGGTTGGGCTGGCCGGAGCCACCCTTGAGCTTCGCTGCCTTGAACAGGAGCGTCGCGACCGGCGGGGTCTTGGTGATGAAAGAGAACGAACGATCCGCGTAGACCGTGATGACCACCGGAATGATCATCTGCTCGGCCATCTGCGGCTTGGTTCGGGTGTTGAATTCGTCACAGAACTGCTTGATGTTGACCCCGGCCTGACCGAGCGCCGGACCGACAGGCGGTGCGGGACGCGCCTGGCCCGCGGGAATCTGCAGCTTGATCTGGTTGACGACCTTCTTGGCCATGGGTCACTCCGGGCCCTCCCGCTCGGGGAGGGTTGGGACCGCCGGGCGACGACGCCGGGCGATCGGGGTTCTGGAAAGGGGAAGGCTGCACGACGAGGTGCAGCCGGGAGTTCGTGCAGCACGGACGATTCACGCCCGCGCGGACGTCAGTTGATCTTCTCGATCTGGTGGAACGACAGCTCGGTCGGGACGGGCCGGCCGAGGATGTTGATGATGACCCGCACCTTGCCGCGGGCTTCGTTGATCTCTTCGACGGTGCCGCGCATGGATGCGTAGCGACCCTCGGTCAGACGGACTTCCTCGCCGATCTCGAAGTCGAGGACCGGACGCGGCTCGTCGGTGTCATCCGACAACATCGACGTGATGCGCGCGACCTCGCTGTCCGGAACGGGCGGCGGGTTGCGGGTGCCCCCCACGAAGCCCGTGACCTTCGGCGTGTTCTTGACGAGGTGCCAGGTCTCGTTGTCCAGCTCCATCTCGACCAGCATGTACCCGGGGTAGAACCGCCGCGTGATCTTGCGGCCGCTCTTGGGGTCCACCACCGTCTCCGAAGGCACCAGGATCTTCCCGAAGCGATCGGCCAGCTCGTACATCTCGACGCGCTGCTCGAGGGCCTTCATGGCCTTCTCTTCAGAGCCGGAGAGCGTGTTGACTGCGTACCAGCGCACGATGAAAACTCCAGGGGGCCGTGCTTGGACGGCCCGAACGGTGACAGTGGGGAACGGGAACAGGAGGTGAGGCGGCGACCGGTGCCGAGCGAATCAGCCCTCGGTGAAGAGGAACAGGTCGGCGAGGTTCTTCCAGAGGAAGTCGTAGGCTGCGAGGAGGAAGGCCGTGAAGAACGTGGTGAGGACGACCGTGGTGGACGCGCGCAGGGTCTCTTCGCGGCTGGGCCACGTGACCTGCTTGAGCTGTGACACGGTCTCGTCGGTGAACTGAAGCCCCGTGCGGTAACGGATGAGACCGATCGTCGCGATGACGAACGCTCCACAGCCGAGCGCGGTGCTGGTGCTCACCAGGCCGAACAGCGTGTTGTCCGGGTAGCCGAATTGCGCCATCCCCGAAACTGCTGCCGACTGGACGAGCATCCCCGTCAGGATGGCAGCCACCACCATGACGAGCAGAACCCAGTTTTGATTCCTCACGAGTCCCCCAGGCCAGAAAGGCCTGTCAGCAAACGACGTGCCAACTAACCCTGTTGCCGTTGTGCGCAACCAGAGACCAGACGAAATGTCCAGCCCCAAGATGCGACGAGTCCGCAGAGGCTGTGCACCACTGCGGAATCGTCAAGCTCGCGGCCTCGCAATCGACCGGCGCGTCACGCTTCGAAGGCGGGGCGCGCCAGGGAGTCGACCGCGAGATCGGCAGGTGTCACTCCTCGATGGAGGCGACGACACCCGCACCGACCGTGCGGCCACCTTCGCGAATGGCGAAGCGAAGCTGCTCCTCCATCGCGATCGGCGTGATCAGCTCCACCTCGATCGTCACCCGGTCGCCAGGCATCACCATCTCGACGCCTTCCGGCAGCTTGATGTCGCCCGTCACGTCCGTCGTACGGAAGTAGAACTGCGGACGGTAGCCCGCGAAGAACGGCTTGTGACGACCACCCTCGTCCTTCTTCAGAACGTAGACTTCGCCCGTGAACTTCGTGTGCGGCGTGATCGAGTTCGGCTTGGCCAGAACCTGGCCCCGCTCGATGTCCTCGCGCTTCACACCGCGAAGCAGAGCACCGATGTTCTCGCCCGCACGACCCTCGTCGAGCAGCTTGCGGAACATCTCGACGCCCGTGATCGTCGACTTGCGCGTGTCCTTGATGCCGACGATCGACACCTCGTCGCCCACGCGAACCACGCCGCGCTCCACGCGACCCGTCGCCACCGTTCCGCGGCCCTGGATCGTGAACACGTCCTCGACCGGCATCAGGAACGGCTTGTCGATCGCGCGCTCCGGCGTCGGGATGTACTCGTCGACGTTCTTCATGAGTTCCATGATGGCGGGAACACCCAGCGGGCCCTCGTCGCCTTCGACAGCCTTGAGCGCCGAACCCTTGATGACCGGGGTGTCGTCGCCGGGGAACTCGTACGCGTCGAGAAGCTCGCGGACTTCCATCTCGACGAGCTCCAGGAGCTCCTCGTCGTCCAGCAGGTCGACCTTGTTCAGGAACACCACGATGTACGGAACCTGGACCTGACGAGCCAGCAGCACGTGCTCACGCGTCTGCGGCATCGGACCGTCAGCAGCCGAGACCACCAGGATCGCGCCGTCCATCTGCGCTGCACCCGTGATCATGTTCTTGATGTAGTCGGCGTGACCGGGGCAGTCGACGTGCGCGTAGTGACGGTTCTCCGTCTCGTACTCCACGTGCGACGTGTTGATCGTGATGCCGCGCGCCTTCTCTTCCGGCGCCTTGTCGATGTCCTCGTAGTTCATCGCCGTGGCACCGCCGGCCTTTGCCAGCGTCAGCGTGATCGCCGCAGTCAGGGTGGTCTTGCCGTGATCGACGTGACCGATGGTCCCGATGTTGATGTGCGGCTTGTTGCGCTCGAATTTTTCCTTCGACACTTCGGACTCCGCTTCCGGCGTGGCCGGGGTTGGCGCGGCGCCATGGCCGCATGAGACAGGACACGGGAATTAGGCGACGAGCGCGGACCCTGCAACCCGTTTGTCGTTCAGTCCGGTCCGACCCCAGACGACGAAACCCCACCAGCCGGGGCTGATGGGGCAGAGCCCTTGACGGGACTTGAACCCGTGACCTCTTCCTTACCAAGGAAGTGCTCTACCGCTGAGCTACAAGGGCATATGGGCTGGAATGGAGCGGGAGACGAGATTCGAACTCGCGACCCTCAGCTTGGAAGGCTGATGCTCTACCAACTGAGCTACTCCCGCGATTCCAGTCATGTGGTCCTGGCCAGGCCAGGGTGTCCGCCTTCGATGCCGCCCTGGTCGGGTCGTACCATGAACAGATGCCATGGAGACCGACCGAGACATCATCCGAACAACGGCTCGGATGATCGAAGGTAGACGACTTTCCCGCGCAACCGCACGGGAAAGTAAAGGTGTGGGGGAAGCTGGATTTGAACCAACGTAGGCGAAGCCGGCGGGTTTACAGCCCGCTCCCTTTGACCACTCGGGCATTCCCCCAGAAAATCGAATCGAAGCTTGAAAGACCGAGAGCTGGCGAAGGGACTTGAACCCGCAACCTGCTGATTACAAATCAGCTGCTCTACCAATTGAGCTACGCCAGCCCAGCGCGCTGTGCGAACTATCGCTGTTCGACGCGGTGTCAAGAACCCGACACCACACCTCGCAGCCCCAGTCGCTACTCCGGCGCCTGGAACCAGGAATCCGGCAGCTCTCCGTCCAGCTCGACCTCGTCGATCGCCACCTGATCGGCGCCCTCCACGCCGTCTCGGCGCGACAGGATGCGCATCGGGATCTGCACGTCTTCGACCGTGGTGTACTTCCCGAACTCGTGGACCCGCTTGCCGGCGTCGAGCGCCACCCGACGCACGAGCCGATCTCTGGCGCCCACGGCCACCTCGAGCGACTCACCGCCCTCGTGCCGGTAGATCTCCACCTTCTCGCCCTGGACCTCGCCATCGCCGGCCGGCTCGAGCGCCGCGATCAGCGGGTGGGCATCCACGGCCTCCTCGAAGTCCAGAACCAGGGGAATGACCCCCGTCGGCCCGAACTTCTCGATGGTCTCTCGGGAGCGCTGCAGATCCTGCTTGGTGGTCTCGCCCTTCGCGGTCAGCCAGGCAGCGTCGCCCAACGCCAGGGTGGTGCTCTCGGCGATCTCGCCCTTCTTCGCCTCGATCGACAGGTACAGATCCGTGCCCCGACGGGCGTAGGTGTGTTGCGCGATCCGCCCGTCTGCGAGCTTGCGCGTGTAGACGATCTTCACGCGCTCGGCGTCGGAGAGCGCGTCCAGGCCGGGCCCGTGGGCCTCCATCACCGCCTCCACCCATGCTGGCGGCTCTTCTGCCGGGCCGGGCTGCGGGGCTCCGTCTCCCTCCGTCGGAGCAGCGGCAGGCACGCCCTCGGCACCGGCGGCGATCGTGGTGACGACGTCGCCATCGGGGTTCTTGACCATCACAGGCCCCGTGCCGGCATCGATCAGCGCCTGTGCGGCGGCCTTCGCGTCGTCTTCGGTGCCCAGGTCGTCGACCCGGACCACGAACTCCCACCCCGACCCTTCGGCGTACCGACGCACCACCTTGCCGCGGTACTCGGTCCCCTTCGTCACCTTCGCTGCCGTGTTCGCTTCGCCGCGGTCGGTGTAGGCCGGGCTCTCCGCCGACCAGCCCCCTGCTACCGCTGCGCTGCCGAGTATCCAGGCCACCAGACCAATCACCGCGCCTCCCATGCTCGGGCCCAGATATACCCGAACCATGACTCTGAGCGACAGCGAGCTCGAACTCCTCGTCCCCGAGCTGGCCGAACGGTTCGTCGGCCAGCGGCTGTCCAACACCTGGCAGCCGGCTCGCGACCGGGTGGTGCTGGGCTTCTTCGACGGGTCACGACTGCTCCTCTGTCCGCGGGGCCCCGATGCGCGCCTGCACACCGTGCTCCGCCGACCGAAGAACCCCCGGAGGCCGTTCTCCTTCCAGGGAGCCTGTCGCGCCCACCTGACCGGCCCGCTCACCGCCATGACCAAGCAACTGGGCGACCGGATCGTCGACCTGGAGTTCGGGGTGTACCGGCTCCACCTGCGCCTCACGGGGCGATCCGGCGGCCTGTGGCTGCTGCGCGGGGACGCGATCCTCGCCGCGTACGACGGCCCGGCGCCCGATTCCCTGCCCGAGCCCGCGCCCCACGCTCCAAAGGACCTGGAGCCGCGATTCTCCGGCGAACCCAGCTACGACGCCGAGATCGGCCGATTCTACGCGCTCCGCATCCGTCAGCGTCGGGAACGCGAACTCCGGATCGCCGTCGCCCGGCTGCTGAAGAAGGAAGCCGGGCGGCTCGGCCGGCTGCTGTCCAACCTCGAGGGCGATCTGGAGAAGGCCGACGACGCCGATCGGGTGCGCGCGATGGCCGACACCCTCGCCTGCCACCTGCACGACGTCGAACAGGGCGTCGATCACGTCCAGCTCCCCTCGATCGCAGACCCCGACGTCACGCTCCGCATCCCGATCCAGCCAGACCGGCCGCCCGCGAAGTCCCTCGATGGGCTGTACTCCAAGGCCCGTCGTCTGGAGCGCATGGGCGAGCGCGTGCTCGAGCGCATCGACACCACCGAGACCGAGCTCGCCGACATCCAGCGAGCGCGCGAGACCCTCGACGACGCCGATCTCGAGACCCTGGAGTCGCTGCGCGAACGCTTCGGCCAGTCGCCATCGAGCCGGAGCAAGGGCCGCACGCTCACCGGAGTCACGACCTGGGTGGGTCCCGACGGCCAGGAGGTGCTCGTCGGCCGCGACAGCAAGTCCAACCGCCGACTCACCTTCCAGATCGCCAAGGGCACCGACTACTGGATGCACGTGCGGGGGAAGCCCGGCGCCCACCTGATCCTCCCGATGAAGCGCGGAAAGACCCCGCCGCTGGAGCTGCTGCTGGCGGCCGGGCAGATCGCCGCCGTGCACGCGGGCGTCCCGAACGGCGGGAAGATCGACGTGCAGTACACCCGCATCCGCGACGTCCGCAGCATCCCGGGCACCGAGGCTCAGGTGCGCCTGCACGACGAGAAGGTGCTGCACATCGAGCGCGATCCGGCCGGGCTGACGGGCTGGTCGCGCAACTGAGCCTGCACGCGGTCGGCGGTCAGCGGTGACTCCTGGGAAGAAACCCTCACTGCAAGGTCGAACCAGGCTTCAGGCTCCGGGCTACAGGCTTCAGGGCTGCTGACCACAGCCACGTCGGCCATCCCGAGTGCGCTCGACAGGTAGGGTTGAAGCTCTTTTCACCCGGTGGAGGGGCGTCTCTGTCGACACCCGCTGGGGTCATGTCCTGCAGCCTGCAGCCTGAAGCCTCCTTGGCCCAGCCCAGGCGGTTCCTTCCCGCGAATCAACGCGGAACGCTCGCCACCGCGTGCACCAGCGCAAGCCCGGAAGACGCCCGATCTGTCCACGCTCGCTGGCCGGTGTCGCGTCCTGCTCACGGAAGCGGAACCGGCATGATCGTCGACACCAGCGCGCCCACCGCGAGCCCGGCCACCAGCAGCGGACGTCCGGTCGGCAACCCCTCGTCCTTGCGCACCTGTACGGGATGGCGGGCTCCCATCAGGTGCAGGACGGCCGCCCACACCGCCCAGCCCGGCCACCACAGCCCCCCGAGGAGCAGCACCATCGTGGTCCCCCACCCCACCCAGCGCGCCCACTTCGGCACCACGGCCGCCAGGATGTGCCCGCCGTCCAGCTGACCGAACGGCAGCAGGTTCATGGCCGTGAGCAGGCACCCGAGCCACGCCGCGAACCCCACGGGATCGGCCGTTCCGAGCTGCGCGACCTCTCCGGTCCACAGCCACGACAACCCCGCGAAGAGGAGCGGTGTCGCCAGCGCCGTTCCGCCGTCCAACCCCTCCACACCCCATGCCAGACGGGCCGAGAACGCCACCACCACCACGATGAGCCCTGCCAGCGGGCCTGCCGCGCCCATCTCCAGCAATCCGGCCCGGTCTCGCGGGTCCTCCTCGAGGCGGATGATCGCGCCCAGGGTCCCCACCAGGATGGGAGCCGGCAGGAACCAGGGCAGCGACAGCGAGAACCCGTGCGCACGCGCCACGGCATAGTGCCCGAGCTCGTGTGCCAGCAGGATGCCCATCAACGTCGCCGTGAACCACAGGGCGCGCTCGAGCTGCGCGGGATCGTCCGCGATCGGTCCCGGCTCCCACATCCACACGCGGACGAAGAACACGCTGCAGCACGTGGCGAAGAACAACACGGCCGCGATCCGACGCGAGCGGACGTCGGGATCGACCCAGGGAGCATCATCGGGCGTCAGGAGCGGGTTTCGACGGGCCAGCCTGGCCTCCGGGGTTGTTCGACCGCGTCAGCAGCGTACATTGCGGCATGACCGACCCCTACCGCGCGCTCGGCGTGTCCAAGAACGCCGACTCCGACACCATCCGCAAGGCCTTCAAGAAGCTCGCCCGGAAGTACCATCCGGACGTGAACCAGGACCCCGGCGCAGAAGACCGCTTCAAAGAGGTGAACACGGCGTACAGCATCCTGTCGGACGCCGAGAAGCGCAAGAACTGGGACGAGTTCGGAGAGGCCTCCACCCGGCCGGGATTCGACGCCGAGAAGGCCCGTCACTTCCGCAACATGGGCGGTGCGCGCGGCTTCGGCGGGGGATTCTCCGGCGGTGGAGACGTCGAGGATCTGCTCGAGTCGCTGTTCCGCGGTGGCGCAGGCGGCGGAATGGGGGGCATGGGCGGGCGTCCCAGTCGGGGCCGCGACCTGAAGGCCAGCCTCACCATCGACTTCATGACCGCGGTGCTCGGTGGAGAACGCGAGATCGGCGTGCCCCAGCCCAGCGGCGGCAACCAGCGGCTCAAGGTGCGGATCCCCGCTGGGGTCAAGGACGGCGGCCGCCTGAAGATCAAGGGCCAGGGCATGCCGCCTCGCGGGGGCGGCCCGTGTGGAGACCTGCACATCCAGCTCACGATCCGGGAGCATCCGGTGCTGCGGCGGATCCACGGCACGGACGACCTGGAGCTCGACCTGCCGATCACCGTCCTCGAAGCCATGCAGGGGGCGGTGGTCACGGTCCCCACGCCGACCGGCGACGTCAAGGTGACCATCCCGGCCGGCGCGCGTCCGGGCCAGCGGCTGCGCATCAAAGGCCGCGGCGTGCAGCGGCGGGTGCCGGGCCACCTCTACCTGATCCTGCAGCCCACGCCTCCCGAAACCGACGACCCAGACGTGCTCATGGCGGCTCAGCGTCTCGAAGAGGCGTACGTGGGCGACCTGCGCGGGCACCTCGAGATCTGAAGCGGTGGTAGAACGGCCTCTCACTGGAGGTCCCATGTCCACCCGCTCCCTCGCCGTCCTCGCCCTCGTGTCCACACTGGCCCTCGGACTGCTCGGCTCCACAGCCATCGCCGCCGATGACGACGACAAGACCCAGCTGGCCAGCAAGTGCTACCCGATGGAGCGCATCCTGGTCTCGGCGGGCAAGGAAGACACCAAGATCGCAGGCGCCGCCCAGCAGCTGCTGAACAAGATGCGCAGCGAGGGGATGTCCGAGTTCATCGTGCTCGAAGCGGGCGGCCACAAGGTCCTGTGCGGGTCGCCGGACGTCGACTGACGCTCACCGCGGAGTCCGCCCCGTAGGAACGCTTCGAAGAGGCCCGGCAGACCTCGACGAAACACGTCGATCACCCCGTGTTCACGAGAGCGCTGGCGCCCTTCCCGGTTCACAGGCCACTTTCTGGCGAGATCCATCGCGTCTGGCGCCGCCGTTCTCGGAGGAGTCCGGGCCGCCGATGTCTACCGGGAGATCTGCAGCTTCATCACGGTCTTCCCGCACCCGACCGTGTCGCCGTTCTGCAGCCGGCTGACCGCGATGCGCCGACCGTTGTGGTAGGTGCCGTTGGTGCTGCCCAGGTCGCGCACGAAGACCATCTCGCGGCCGAACACCTCGATGACCGCGTGGTGCCGGCTGACTTCGACGTCGGTGAGCGGAACCTCACCCATGCGACGGCCGATGCTGACGTTGCCGCGCGTGAACCGGAACACCTTGCCCGCATCCTGGCCCGCGACCACCTCGACCACCGCGTTCAGACCGGGTGGAAGCCGCAGATCCTGACCGATGACATCCGGGGGACGATGGTCCTTCTTGCCTTCGCGGAGCTCGACCAGTTCCTCGTCGAGCAGCCAGGCGATCTCGAGCTGAGGGGACTTCTGGCGCTCCTGACGCTGCTCGGCTTCGGCGCCGCGGTAGAGGATCATCCGCGACTGGCCGATGGCGATCTCGACCCCCGGCGACAACACGGCTTCCTTCACGCGCTTGCCGTTCACCAGCGTGCCGTTGGTGCTGTCGAGGTCGACCAGGACGTATTCGCCATCCTTGAACTCGATGGTGCAGTGCTTGCCGGACACCATGGGGTCGTCGAGGATCAGATCGCCGTGTCGCCGCCCCACGATGAGCGGACGATGGCTGTGCAGCGCCACGTTCAGTCCCTGACGGGCACCGCTGATGATCTGGAGGAACGCGCCGTCCAAGAGCTCAGGCCGTCCGTGTCTCGGAGTTGTCGGACGTGCCTTCTTCGGCGTCGGAGGCTTCGGCCGGATCCGACGCGTTCTGGGCGAGCCAGTAGCGGTGGTAGCGGCCAGGCAGCTCGCGCCCGAGGGCCTCTTCGAGCAGCTGCCCCGCAACGGAGGCGGTGTCGAGGTCGATCCCCGTGTCGACGCCCAGCGACTCGAACATGTAGACGAGGTCCTGAGAGGCGCCGTTGCCCGTGGCACCGGGCGCATACGGGCAGCCGCCCACCCCACTCGTGGAGCCGTCGAACATCCGTGCGCCGAACTGGTAGGCGGCGTAGGCGTTGACCAGCGCGGTGCCCCGGGTGTCGTGGAAGTGCAGTCCGACGCGGTCGAGAGGGATGTCGGCGTCGACCAGGGTCTGCAGGACGTCGACCACCTGGCCCGGCGTGCCCATGCCCGTGGTGTCGCCGAGAACGACCACCCCCGCACCCGCTGCCAGGAGCTCGCGCGCGATGTGGACTGTGGACGAGACCGCCACCTCGCCCTCGAATGGGCAGCCGAAGACGGTGGAGATGTAGGCGCGCACGCCCATGTCCTGGCTGTCGGCGGCACCGATGACACGCTTCAGGCCTTCGAGGCTCTCGCGAATGGTGCGGTTGACGTTCTTCCGGTTGTGGGTCTCGCTGGAGCTCATGAACGTGCAGATGTTCGTGATGCCCGAGTCGATGGCGCGGTCGAGACCGATCTGGTTCGGGACCAGTGCCCAGAACCGGACCTCGTGGTCCACCATTCCACGCAGACCCGACAGACCCGCGACGACATCGGCGGCATCGGCCAGCTGGGGAACCATCCGTGGACGCACGAACGAGGTGACCTCGATGTCGCGGTAGCCCGCCGACACCAGGTTGCGGGCGATCTGCAGCTTGGCCTCGGTGGGCAGCACCGTGGGTTCGTTCTGCAACCCGTCGCGCAAGCTCACGTCGAAGATCTGAACGCGATCCGTGTGATCGTTCCGTCCTTCCAATCCATCCTCCCGCCTCCAGGATAACAGCTTCGGGTGTCTTCCCCCTCCCCCACATCGCCCCGAATCTCCGGCCCTGCAGCCAGGCACCGTCGCAGTCCGCCCCTCCTGGCCGGGCTCCTCGCCTGGAGCCTCGCGTTCCCCGCGGCGCACGCCACCCCTCCGGACACCGAGCCGGAGCCTCCCGTCGAGGTCGTGCCCGAGGGGGATCCCAACGCGGGCGTGAAGATCCTGCGGGGCCTGCCCGACGAGGAACCCGTGGAGGACACCCCTCCCCGAACAGGCGACGAGCTCGAGCGGGCGGCGCGTGCCGGGGGCCTCACCCCGACCGAGCTGGAGGCCCTGGCCGAACGAACCGATGTGCGGTCCGCGCGCCTGCGGGCCACCCACTACGCGCTTCGCGGCGACGATTCCGGGCTCATCGACGCCCTCGAAGCGTGGCACCGGGCCGATGCCGCCGATCCCGAGCCGCCCTTCAAGCTGGCCCTGCTGGCCGAGACCCAGGGCGATGCCGAAGCGACCGTTCGTTGGGCAGACGTCGCGCTGCAGCGCTCGGAGCGCTTTCCCGACCGCGCGCGACAGCGCCAGACCCTGATGCTCGCCGCCGTGGCCGCCCGTGCCGCCAAGCGCCAGGGCAAGCCCGACCTCGCCCGGGTCTACGCCAAGCGGTACGTCTCGGTCGCGCTGTCCGAGAAGTCCCGGGTCCCCGAGGACATCCGGGATCTCGCCCTGGACGAGGGACTCAAGCCCCCCACCCCTTGACGTTCTGCGGTTGCGGGCCCGGCTGACGCAGTCAGTACCGAGTCGCTCAAGCTCGTTGGGATCCGCCTCGCCGGCTCACGGATCGAGCAGCCGCATGGACTTCTTCCGCCGCTCTTTGCGCCACTCGCGCACCATCTCGGGCACCCGACGGCCGATGAAGTCGTTGACGCTCTGGAACTCGTCGAGCCGCTGCGTGGCCCCGTGCTCCTCGACCACTTGATCGACGATCTCCCGCATCCGACCTGCCAGACGCGCCTGCTTCATCAGCATGTCGAGCAGCAGCTGGGGATGCAGGTGGAAGTAGACCTCGCGCGAGCCCGTACGGCGGAACCGCTCGATCATCCCCATGCCCTGCAGGACCTGGGTCTGGGTGCTCACCGAGCCCCGACTGACCTCGATGGCATCGGCGATCTCCTGGGACGACTGATCCGGCCGGGGAGCGATGAGGAGCCACGCGATGATCCGACCCGCGATGGGGCTCAGACCGAGCTGCTCGAACTGCATCGCCAGCTCGTCCACTACCTGCCGTTGCTCGTCGTCCACACGACCTCCTGCCGAGACCCCCATACCGTGGTTTGCGAGATTCAGCTTCTGCTACATCTTGCGAAGTTCTGATCCGAAAGAGGGGTCGGAGGCCCTGGCGTGTCTGCCCTTCCATCGGAAACCCTGCCGCGTCCCGCTCCCCGACCCAGGGGTGCAGAGCCGGACCGTCTGCTGATCGACGGCCAGTTCGAGGTGGTCGGGAACCTGGGCCGCGGCGGAATGGGAAGCGTCTACCTCGCCCGATACCTCGGGGACTGTCTGGTGGCGGTGAAGCTCCTCGGTCCGACGCCCGAAGGGACCTCCGAGCGCGAGCTGCGGGATCGCTTCGACCGGGAGTGTCGGGTGCTCATGTCCCTCCGCCACCCGGGCATCGTGCAGGGCTACACCCACGGCTCGAATCCGTCGACAGGCCTGCGCTACCTCGTGATGGAGTACGTGGAGGGAACCACGGTCTCGTCGCTGAGACGCCGTCTGGGACGGCCGCTCACCCCGTTCGAGTGCATCGACGTCCTGCTGCCCGTGGTGGATGCACTGTGCTACTGCCACACCGAGCGCGTCTATCACCGGGACATCTCGCCGCAGAACATCCTCGTGGCGCAGCACGGGTCTCACAAGACCGCCAAGCTCGTGGACTTCGGCGCCAGCTGGGGCCCCGATCAGCTCGAGCTCACCCGCCGCGTGATCTTCGGGAACCTGGACTTCCAACCGCTGGAGCGATTCCAGGAGGATCCGCACAAAGACCCCGACGGGATGGGGGCTCGTACCGACGTCTTCGCGGTGGCGGCCGTGGCGCACTTCCTCACCGCTGGACAGGGGTCCCACGGGGCCCTCCTCACCACGGACGAGAAGATCGGCGCCGTGCAGATCCAGCCGAACGCCCCGGACGCCTGGCGACGCATCCTCTCCGAAGCGCTGCATCCGAATCCCCGCCTCCGCACCCCCTCGATGGAGAGCCTCAAGGACCAGCTCGTGGCGTACAACCGCACCCGCGTGGACCGCCAGGTGCCCGCACCCGTCGAGCCCTGGTGGTCGGAGGACGCGACCCTCGATCACCCCAATGCCCCGCCCGGGACGACCGGATCCCAGGCGTCGGAGCGCATCCCCGGTGCGAAGGGCACTCCCGGCAGCCTGGGGCCTCGACGCAGCCTCACGACCAGCATGTCCGACCTCGCCGATCGCGCAGAGGCCCTGGTGAACCAGCGACTGAGCGAGCGGGCCAGGGTGGTGCTCGTGACCGCCCTGGCCGGACTCGCGGTGTTCCTGCTCGGACTGCTGCTCGGCGTGTGAGCGGATCGCGCTCAACCGGCTGTGCACGAGGGCCGATGAAGAAGCGGGAGGTGTTCCGTGAGCACCGCGCTTCAGGTCGTACCGACCCACAATTCTCCGCGAACCCCCGTGCCCGTCGACGAGGAGGTCACCGAACCCCTCCAGGTGAGCCGCGCCCACACGCTGAGACGCGTGCTGGACGGGAAGTTCCGACTGCTCGACCCCGTCCGTTCGACCCAACCCGATGAACGCCTGCACGCCGGTCCTCCGCGTCTGTATGCCGCGACCTGGCTGGACCGGAGCCAGGTGGCGATCCGACGCTGCAGTCGCCACCCCGACCCCAGCGTGCCCCTCGAGGAGTTCGATCGGCAGTTCGACCAGGCGTGTCGCGCCCTGGAGTCCCTGGACCACCCCGCCATCCCCGCGTTTCTGACGCACGGCTACGACCGCGAGCACGACCAGCGCTACATCGTGCAGAGCTGGGTGCACGGGATCGGGGTGCTCGAGCTCCGTCACGCACTCGGGCGTCCGCTGAGCCCCATCGAGACGGCCATGTTGCTCCTCCCCATCGCAGATGCGCTGGTGTACGGGCACGATCGGGGGGTGCTCCACGGAAAGCTCGACGCCGACTGCATCCGCCTGGTGCAACCCCACCAGGGCTCGCGTCTCGCGGGGGTCCCCTCGGGGCTGTCGCTGGTGGGCCTGTGTCCCGAGCGGCACGCAGCCCAGGTCCAACGTGAGCTCCGCTCCGGCTCGCGCCCCGACACCCGGCCCGACACCCTCGCACTCGCCGAGATCGCCTACGGCCTGTCCGCGGGAATCGGGCCGCGAAGCCTCGGACTCTCCGACAACCAGCGTCGCGGCATCACGTCCATCGACACGCCGGACGCCCGCTGGAACACCATTCTGGACCGCGTCTTCTCACCGGGCTCCACGCTGCGGATGCGGGAGCTGCGCGACCTGCTCGTGGGCCTCATCGTGGCCTCGCCCGCGACCCTGAACCTGTTCTCGCCGACCCTCGACGCGACCGTCAGCGCCATCCTGGCCGACCGCCCCGGGCCCCGCCTGCCGATCGTCTTCGACGGCCCGGCGCCCGATCGGCCGGCCCGACCCGTCGGCGCCACGCGAACCGCCACGCCCCCTCCTCCGCGCGACCGCGACGCGACCGGCCCGTCCGCGAGCGAGGTGCTGGGAGCCGTGCCTGCTGGAGCGTGGGTGATGACCACCGTGGGCTTCGTCGCGATGGGTCTGGTGGTGTTCGCAATCGGGCTGTGGATGCCGTAAGTGGAGGCCCTCCCTGTACCCAGGAGCGCTCCATGCCCGACATGACCTATCGACAGCTCGGAACCACCGGCACGCGGGTGTCGAGCCTGTGCCTCGGCACCATGACCTTCGGCGAGGCCGACGAGAACAGCTTCATGCACGGGGTCGGGGCGAACGAGGACACCAGCTTCGCGATCATGGATCGCGCCCTCGAGGCCGGGGTCAACTTCTGGGACACCGCCGATGTGTACGGCCAGGACGGGCTGTCCGAGCGCATCATCGGCAAGTGGTTCGCCGACCGCGGTCGCCGGGACGAGGTGGTCCTCGCCACGAAGTTCCGGTTCACGATGGGCAGCGGACCCAACGGATCAGGCGCTTCGCGACGTCGGATCGTCCGGTGCGTCGAGGACAGCCTGCGCCGCCTGAAGACCGATCGGATCGACCTCTACCAGATCCACATGCAGGACCTGAACACCCCCGAGGACGAGATCCTCCGCGCCCTGGACGACCTCGTGTCGGCCGGGAAGATCCTGTACACGGGCTGCAGCAACTACGCGGCGTACCGCCTGATGGACAGCCTGTGGCAGAGCCGCGCCACCGGCCGCACCGCGTACGCGACGATGCAGATGCAGTACAGCCTGGCCACCCGCGACATCGAGCGCGAGCACGTTCCGATCGCCGTACAGGAAGGCGTCGGCATCCTCCCGTGGAGCCCTCTGGCGGGCGGCCTGCTCACCGGGAAGTACCGCGAGGGACAGGCTCCTCCGGACGGAAGCCGGATGGACAAGTGGCGCAATCGCTACGAGCAGTTCGACAGCCCGCGGAACTGGCGGATCGTCGAGGCCCTGGTCCAGACCGCCGAAGAGCTCGACGCCTCCCCCGCCGCCACCGCGCTCGCCTGGCTGCTCCACAAGCCCGGCGTGACCTCGGTCGTCTTCGGCGCGCGCACCCTCGAACAGCTCGACGCCAACCTGCCGGCGGCCTCTCTCGAGCTGTCGGACGAACAGGTGGCTGCGCTGGACGAAGCCAGTGCGGTCGACCTCGGCTACCCCTACGCGTTCATGAAGCGGGTCGACGGCGCCTGGTAGCCAATCTACGCCGCGCTGACCCGAGCTACTCGAGGCGTTCGGGCGGCAGGCCCACCATCGCGAATCCGGGGAAGCCGGTCCACTTGCCCTTGTTGGCCTCGAGCGCCGCCCAGATCTCCCCCACCCACACCAGGGGGATCAGCGGGAAGATGAGGAACGTGCCGAAGCCGAAGGTGCACAGAGCGATGGGCAGGACGAAGATGAAGATCGACGCCATGTAGATGGCCTGGAACACCAGGCTCTGCATGGCGTGGTACTTCACGAACGCCGACTCCTCGCCCTTGATGAGCAGGATGGCGAGCGGACCCAGGAACCCGGCGACGGGCCCCAGGACATGGGCGATCATCGCCATCTGCTTCTCTTCGGCGGTGAGGGATTCGTCGACGTCGTCCACGGTGTGCTCCACAGGTCGCAAGGTTGCGGTCGTACGGTTGTAATCGCCGGGTGCAGACCGGCAACACGACAAGTCGGAGGGTCAGGTCCCGGCGAGGGCCGACAAGCGGAGCCACGCCGGCATCACGGCGTCGAGGACGGCCCGGTAGCGAGGCGACACCTCGGGCGGCCCCGTCTCCTCGGGGCTCGCGAAGCCATGGGACGCGAACACGGCGTCGTACCAGTGCGGCGCCCAGACTCCATCGCTCGGCCGCGGCCCCGGATCCCACGACAGCATCCGGTCCGAGAACGGAATTCCCAGCCCCGTACACAGCCGCTCCAGCGCCTTGCGGGGATCGAGGCGGATGGCAGCGCTGTCGACCACCACGGGGGACCGTCCGGATGCGAGGAGGTGGTCGAGCAGCCGGATCTGTTGCGGAACGCCCAGGTCTTCGGGCGTACAGTCGCTCCGCTTGGCGGTGTAGCTGGCGATCACCCGGGCGGGATGCCGGATCAGCAGCGCGTGCCGGATCGGCCTCCACCACTCGCCTCCATCGGAGGGGTCGAGCATCGAAGGCAGCAGGTGATGCGCCATCTGCTTCGCGTACCAGATCCGGGCACCGGTGCGCTCGGACACCTCGGACGACTCCACGGGAGTGGGGCGTCCCCGCGCGAGTCGCTCCGCCACGACCCGCCAGTCGGTGGGCTGACTCGCGAGGACGGCGTCCCGCATGGGGTGTTCGAGGCCCGTCCGCGCCAGGTACGCGGCGTACAGGGGCTCGTCCGAGACCGCGGTGTCGCCCCGGGCCGCGAAGCTGCGCATCAGCGCCGTGGAGAGGTTCCTCGGGCCCGACCACACGGCGATCCGCACCAGAGGGTCAGCCACCGGACCCGACCTCCCGTCGGATGCGGGCCGCGTACCGCTCCCGAAGCTGCGTCGTCACCGGGCCCGGAAGCGAGAAGGATCGGCCATCCACGCTGTTCACGGGGATGAGCCCCGAGTAGGTGCCGGTGCAGAATGCCTCGCTGGCGCCGTACACCTGGGTGAGCGAGAAGTCGGTCTCGCGCGTCGGAATCCCCGCTTCACGAGCCACCTCCAGCACGACCGCACGGGTGATTCCACGCAGGCAGTAGCGACCAGTGCTGGTCCACAGCTCGCCGTCGCGGACCACGAAGAAGTGGGTGCTGTTGCACGTGGCCACGAACCCGTGCGGGTCCAACATCAACCCCTCGTCGGCCCCCGCCTTGTCGGCCGCGATGGACGCGGCCACGCAGTTGAGCTTGCTGTGGGAGTTCCACGCGGGGTCCTGGACGTCTGGACGCCCCCGTCGGATCGGGACCGTCATCAGCTTCAGACCGTCCCGATACACCGAGGCCGGAGGCTCCTTCCACTCGGCCAGCACGATCTGCGTGGGCCCGCTGCGGTTCACGGCCGTGCCCTGGAACGGTGTGGTCTTCAGCCCCCGGGTGAACATCAGCCGGATGTGCACGCCCTCGACCATTCCGTTGGCGTCGATGGTCTCGCGGAGCGCAGCGCGGATCTCCTCGCGGGTCAGCCCCAGGTCCAGATCGAGCGCTCGAGCATTCTCGAAGAGCCGGTCGAGGTGGCGCTCCAGGAAGGGAACCTGGCCGTCGTGCACCCTCAAGCCCTCCCAGACGCCGTCTCCCATGAGGAACCCGCTGTCCAGAATCGACACCACCGCCACCGATCGGTGAACGAGTCGCCCGTTCATCCACACCTGCACATCGGCGTTGCGGGCGTCTTCATCGTGATCATGGCTGCTCGGCATCCCTGCTCCAGCGTGTCCGGGGGTAGACTGGCGTCGATGGAGCATGTCAGCCATCAACAGCGGACCTACACCATTCTCGGCGTCATCGGCGAGGGGGGGTTCGGCCGGGTGTATCGCGCGCGAATGCGCGACGGCGCGTTCGAGAAGGACGTCGCGGTCAAGATGCTGCACGACCGAAACCCCGCACCCGAGCTTCTGGCCCGGTTCCGCGACGAAGCCCGCATCCTCGCCCTCGTGCGCGACCGCGCAGTGGTGTCGGTCGATCCCCCCATCCGCCTGGACGACCGGTGGGTGGTGGTCATGGACTTCGTCGACGGGCTGTCGATCGGCCAGATCGTCCGGAAGATCGGGAAGATGCCGCCTCCGGTCGCGCTCGAGATCACCGCCGAGATCGCCCGGGCACTCGACAAGGCCTACCGGTTCCCCGGACCGGGAGGCGCGCCACTGCGACTGCTCCATCGCGACATCAAGCCCGGCAACATCCAGGTCACCCCGTCGGGCGAGATCCGGCTGCTCGACTTCGGAACCGCCTGGGCCGACTTCGGCAATCGCGAAGCCAGCACCAAGTCCGACATCTCTGGAACCCCCGGCTACATCGCACCCGAGCGTCTCGAAGGCCAGGACGGGCCGGCTGCCGACATCTTCAGCCTGGGCGTGACCCTGTGGTTCATGCTCACGGGCGAGAGCCCCGGAAAACGCCGGGGGGCCGACCTCACCAACGCCCTGGTCGAGCTCGCCGCCGACGATGGCGAGCTGGCAGCCGCCCTGTCCCTCGCGATCCGCATGCGCGACCGCTACGAACAGGGCCGCCCGACCGCCAAGCAGGTGCAGAACGAGGCCCGCGAGCTCATTCGCGGCATGGATGGCCCCTACCTGGACGACTGGTCGAACAACATCCCGCATCGCGCTCTCGAAGACGACCGGCTCGTGGGGCAGCAGCTCACCGAGACCCTTCGGACGGTCACCGACACCGGCACACACACGGGCTCGATGTCGCGCACCCTGGTCTACGGCACCGGCGTGGGGATGACCGTGTTCGGGATCATCGCGAGCACGGTGGTGGGCGCCATCGTCGGGCTGTTCATCCTGCTGGCGTTCAACATGGGCGCCAAGGAGGAGACGGTTCGCGCGAACCCCGGAGACGGAACCCAGAACACCAACCCCGTCGAAGACCCCGACCCCGTCGAACCCGATCCTCCCCCTGCGCCCGTCAAGCCCGTCCCACCCGGCGCGACCGCGGTCGACTTCGTGTCGGAACCTCCGGGCGCGACCGTGCTCGTGGATGGGGAGGAGCTCGGCAGGACCCCCCTGCTCCAGGAACCGCTGTCCAACGGCGAACACCGCCTCATCCTCAAGAAGGGCCTGTTCGAGGTGAACGGCGTGATGGACGTCGGGGGCTCGGCGCCCACCCGCTACGTCTGGGAGGTCACGCACGGCACCGAGGGGCTGAAGCCGCCACTCGGCGCGGTCGGCACCGTGCCGATCACCTTCCACAGCGACCCCCCGGGAGCCGAGGTGTGGCTCGACGGTGGCAAGATCGGCGAGACCCCCCTCGAGCGCCACCGGATCTCGGACGGCACCCACGAAGTGACCCTCCGCAAGGGCGTGATGGAAGTCTCGCGGGAGATCGAGGTCGCAGAGGACGGCCCGCTCGCCTGGATGTGGACCGTCGCTGGTGGTGCAGCCGGCCTGGTGGCCGTGCAGGACTGACTGCCGCCGCGCAGTCTGTCGACTCACTGATTGCGCCACTGGTGCGGATCGACTGACGATATATGTCGATTTTGCACACCTACCCGCAGGAACGCCCCATGGTTTGTGCAGAAGTGAATTGCGGGGTTCGGGAGGGCAGGCCATCTTCTCCATGTCACCGCACGGACACCTCTGGAGCTCACATGACCCGCCGATTCTCTCGTTCGCTGCCCATCATCTGCGCCGCCCTGTCGCTCGGTCTCGCCGCCTGCAACCCAGAGGCACCCGAGGAAGAGCCGCAGGTTCTGCCGGTCGGTCCGGCCGCCCTCGACAACGCACGCCACGCGACGGGCAGCTCGTCCATCGTCGCCACCGACGACGCGCTCTACAACGTCAACACGATGTCGGGCACGCTCACGCGCACCACCCCCGAGACCGGTCGGACCCTCGAGGTGGACGTGGGCGTGGAGCCCTCCCGCGTCGCCGTGGCGGATGGCCGCGTCTTCGTGTCGCTGCGCGGCGAGCGCGCGGTCGTGATGCTCAAGGAGAACGGCCTGCGTCAGGGTGTGCAGGAACGCGTGAACGTGGGAGCCGAGCCGGTCGGGCTGGTCGTCCGCGAGGATGGCCGCCGCGTGTACGTCGCACTGTCGCAGGAGAACCGGGTGGCCGAGCTTCACGGCGAGACCCTCGAGATCCTCCGCACCTTCTCGGTCCCCGCCGAGCCGCGGTACCTCGCGCTGCACCCCAGTGGCGGCGGCCTGTTCGTGGGGTCGGGTCGTGGGGAGGCCCGCCTGCATCGCATCGATCTGCAGGACGGCACGCGCACCGAGATCGAGCTGCCGCACACCTGGCGCCCGATGTTCGACGAGTTCGGCGAAAACCACACCATCGACCTCGTCCCGCGCATCACCGGCGATCTGTGGGTGAGTCCGGACGGCTCCCGCCTCCTGGTCCCCACCATGTACGCCGACACCGAGACCCCCATCGCCGACTTCGAGGTCGAGCCCGGCGAGGAGATCCGTCCTCCCGAAGAGCCCGGGGTCGAGGGCTACGGTGGCGAAGGCTCCACGGTCGACAAGTTCAACCCCGCTGTGGTCGAGGTCGAGGTCGATGCAGAGGGCGCCCCCTCCGGCGAGACCCGAGCGCTGTTCGTCAGCCAGACCGCGTTCGGCGCCGGCTTCCCGACCGATTTCGATACCGACCCCAACACGGACTTCGGCGAGGAGTTCTTCGGGACCATCGGATCGTACGTCTCGTCGGTCTCCGCATCCCCCGACGGCGAGACCTGGCTCATCACCATGGAAGCCAGCAAGGCCTCCATCCTGGTCGACCCCGACTCCGAGGTGTTCGGCGGCGGCGTGATGGTCGATGCGGCGTTGCCCGAGCCCGGACCGGACGGCGATGCGGTCTTCGCTCCCTTCGTCATGCCGCAGGAAGCCGGCTTCGCCGCACCTGCACTGGTTCCGTTCTTCACGGGTGAGGGCACGGACGGCGCGGTGTTCTACGGCGACGAGGCCTGGGCGCACGCCCGCTTCGACGACCGCGTGGCCCCGATCGACCTCGAGCTGGGCCGCGAATTCCTCCAGATGTCGGCCGAGAGCCAGTTCAACATGGGCGAAGCGTTCTTCACCAGCAGCGGTGTGCAAGTCACGGAGACCCCGCTGTCCGACGAGCTGAAGGCAGGCCGCTCGCTGTTCTTCAGCGCCACCAACACCAGCATGGGCTCCGGTGGCATCTCGTGCTCCACCTGCCACTTCGAGGGACGCAACGACGGGCTGACCTGGACCTTCGAGGGCGGACAGCGCCAGACGCCGTCGCTCGCTGGAGTCGTCAGCGACACCGCGCCCGTGACCTGGACGTCGAACGTCGAGAGCGTCGCGATGGAAGCCGACATCACCACGCGTGGTCGGATGGGTGGCGGTGGCCTCGACCCCGTCCAACTCGAAGCCATCGCAGCCTTCGTCGACTTCACCCGCCTGCCCGACACCCCGAGCCAGGGCTTCGACAACCCCGCCGTGCTGCGTGGCCAGGCCCTGTTCCAGAGCGCAGAGCTGGGCTGTTCGAGCTGCCACGCCGGCGAGCGCGGCACCGACAACAACAGCTACTCGATTCGTGGACAGCTGGTGAACACGCCGCCCCTGACGGGCGTGGCCGGAACCGCTCCCTACCTCTCCGACGGCTCGGCCCCCACCCTGCGCGCCGTGCTCGAGTGGGCCCGGGGCGGCGAGATGGGCGACACCTCGTCCCTGACCGACGCCGAGATGGACGACCTCGAGGCCTACCTCCGCAGTCTCTGAGTCCCGCTCCCGATTGAACGCCAGAGCCGGCGCCATCTCCGGATGGTGCCGGCTCATCGGTTTCTGCGCCAGCGCGTCTCCAGGCCTGCCACACGGCCCGACTACCCTGTCAACGAGATCGCCCGTGGTGGAGGTGGAGGTGGAGGTGGAGGTCGGGTGGTCCCATTTGACTCGCAGTCGAACACGACCACCGCGCAGTTCGCGACTCAACGCCAGTCGAGCGATGGGTGGTCCAGTCGATCGGGACCACCCCGCCCTTCTGGGTCGAATCTGCAGAGCGGAGCCCAGCCTCGTTCGACGCGAGAAGTGGGAACACCCCTGCGCGCTCTGTGCCTCTGACGACGGCGTCTACATGGCCCGGCCACCCTGACCGGTCCGCTCCCTCTCCCCAGCCACCGGTGTCCGCTGCGCCTCTGCGTGATCGCCCGAAATCGCCCCCGCCAGCGCTCGAACATCACCCGAGCCGGTCGACCCAGAAGGCGAACCAGTCGTCGACGGGGTCGTCCGTGGTGGAGGTGGAGGTGGAGGTGGTCTTCGAATCACTCCCCACCCACCGGCGTCGAAGAGATAGGAGCTTCGTATGTTCGCAACAAAGACCAAGTGGTTCCTCGGCCTCGGCGTCGTGTTCATCCTCATCCTGGCCACGAACCTCGTCGACCGGACCAACTTCCGGTGGATGAGCCAGTCGGTGACCACGATCTACCAGGACCGACTCGTCGCCAAGGGCCTCGTCTACGACATGCGGTCGATCCTCGCGGACAAGCAGCTCGCGCTGGCCCGACGCGATGCCGCGTACTTCGGCGAGCCGCTGCGAGAGGACCAGGGCGAGATCGACGCCCTGCTCGCCGAGTTCTCGACGACCAAGCTCACCCCGACCGAGGAGCAGAAGCTCGACAGCCTGAAGCGCCGCTACGCGACCATGACCGAGCTGGAGCAATCCCTGGTCGACGCGCCGGACGATCCCTTCGCCGACACCGGTACCCTGGACGATCTCCGGGAAGCCCACGAGGCGGTGGTCGCCGACCTGTTCGACCTGTCGCGGATTCAGCTCGCAGAGGGCAAGCGCGCGCAGGCCGCCGCGACCCAGACCATGGGCGCCATCGACGTCGTCACCCAGATCGAGATCGCGCTGCTCGCAGCGATCGGCGTGCTCATGGTGTTGGCGCTGGTGTTCGGCCCACGCACGAGCGACGACTGACCGCGTCGATCAGGTCTTGCGCAGGCGGATCCTGCGGATGGTGTGGTCCGGCCCCTTCTCCAGCACCATGTCGGCCCGCGCTCGTGTGCCCAGGATGTTCTCGACCAGGTTTCGCTCGTTGATCTCGTTCCAGAACCGCAACGCGGTCGCTCGCGCCTCGTCGTCCGACAGCTCCGCGTAGCGATGGAAGTAGTCGTCGGGGTTCTTGAAGGCGGTCTGACGCAAGCGCTCGAAGCGACGGACGTACCAGGTCTTGATGTCCTCGGTGTCGGCGTCGACGTACAGCGAGAAGTCGAAGTAGTCCGAGACGAACACCGCGGACTGGCCGGTCTGGAGAACGTTGAGACCCTCGATGATGGCGACGTCGGGCTGGCGAACGACCACGCGGCGGGTGGGGTGCACGTCGTAGTCGCGGTGGCTGTAGACCGGGCAGGACACCTCGGGCTCGCCCGACTTCAACGCCGCCACGAACTGCAGCAGCGCGCGCTGATCGTAGCTCTCGGGGAACCCCTTCCGACGCAGGATTCCCCGCTGTTCCAGCACCGCGTTCGGATGCAGGAACCCATCGGTGGTGATGCGGGCCACTTCGAGATCGAGCTCGCGCTGCAGCAAGCGCTCGAGAACGCGCGCGGTGGTGGACTTGCCCACCGCCACGCTGCCCGCGAGCCCGACGATGAACGGCACCCGCTCGCGACGATGCCGCAGGAACCGGGCCTGGCGGTCGGCCAGCTGCTGCGCGCTCTCGACCCGCAGTCGGAGGAGACGTGCGAGGGGCAGGTAGACCTGCTCGATCTCGGCCAGGGACAGCTCGTCGACCACACCCCGCAGCGAAACGACTTCGTCGGACGACAGCGGGCGGGTCTCCCAGGTCGCCAGCGGCGCCCAGTCCCTGCGGGTGATGTCGATGTATGGATCGAGCCGCGACACGCCGGGCACTATACGCCACCGTCGTGTCAGGGCGGCGAGGCGAGGTCCATCAGGTCATCGAGCGAGCCCTGGAACACATCCCCATCCACTGGCCCGCGGATCCCGGGAATCGCCGCCCGGTCGGAGTACTGCCACATCGTCCAGTCGTCGCCCGGCCCCCGGTCCCAGGCCGCCACCCACCGCGGGGCGTCGTGCACACTGGATTCGCGCACGACCCGCCGGAAGTCCCCGTGCACACGGGCCGAGCTGTACACGATGGGCTGTACGCCCGTCTCGTCGCGCACGATCTCGATCCAGGATGCGAGCTCCGGCCCCACTCCCGCCATCCGGACGTCGGTGTTGCAGTTCCGATCCGGCTCGATGTCGACCACGGGAGGCAGCGCATCCGACACCTCGGGAACGGTCGACAGGAAGTGCCGGGCCTGCTCTTCACCCGTCCGACACGCGCTGAAGTAGTGGTAGGCACCCACCCAGAGTCCCACGTCCCGCGCGCCTGCCCAGTTCGCGGTGAACTGCCGGTCGCGATGGCTGCGCCCTTCGGTGGCCTTGATGTACACGAAGTCCACTTCGCGCGAGGCCGCCACCTGGTCCCAGGCGATGTCCCCCTGGTGGTGCGACACGTCGATGCCGTACACCTGGAAGCCCGACGGAGCGACACGGGGGTCGATCTCCCGCCAGGGATCGGCGGCGAACCGCGTCAGATCACCGATTCCAGAACAGCCGAGGAGGAGCAGGACAACCATGAACCCAGGATGACGCATTCATCCCGGGCTCCGTGCACACCAGATGTGCAGAGTTCCTGCAGAGTCAGACCCCGCCTTCGAGGCGTCCCATTTTCCTCCACAGTCGCTGGGCTCCGCCGCACATGTGGTCTCCAGAAGACGCGCCGGGTCGAAAAGCGGGAGTGACTGCTGGAGAGGTTCGGGCGCACGCACAGAGCCACAGGGGACGACGGCGATCGGCATAGGGAGCGGATCGATCGGCGAAGGCATACTGGTAGACAGCGTCGTCAGAGCCTCAGAGCGCCAGCGCTCCCGTGAACACGGGGTATTCGACGTGTTTCGTCGCTGTCCGGGCGATGAACGAGCCACCGATTACCGCCAACTAAGCCGGATTCGGAGGCGATAATCGGCCGATCCGTTTCGCGTGACTCCGTGCAGACCTTCGTGTTGCTCCGTGACTTCGTGGCGACGTTGCGCTGACCTCGGTTCAACCGTCTCTTCTGGCGGAGACCGGTCCTCGCTGCAGCGCCTGGAGAAGTCAGTCGAGGTCCGAGAAGTAGTCGCTGAACTCGCCCAGGCGGTGCTGGGGCAGGGACTCGCGCAGCTCGGACAGCATCTCGTTGCGGACGTCGGCGTTCATGATGCTCTTCGCGGCATCGAGCACCTGGCCGGGGTTCTGGTTGAACGCGGTCTCGCGAAGCAGGTTGACGTACTCCTGCTGCACGCCCAGGGCCTGCTCGGGATTCATCTCTTCCATGATCCCCTTGAAGTCGCCGTTGTTCGCGGTGAGGTAGTCCAGCGCCGCGAAGTGCTCTTCGTTGGTGAGCCCCGACACGGGCGAGGGAGCGTCCGGACGTTCCTGAGCGGCCTTGCCGAACTTCGACAGGCCCTTGGCCATCGAGCTGGTCTGAGTACCGCGCTCGGTGCGGGTACCGCGATCGGGTTCGGGCAGCGGCTCTTCGCGATCGGCGCCCTCGGGAGACGCGCCGCGGTGGGCTTCCTGATCGAGGTGGACGTGCCCGGAGTTCTCCTGCTGGGTGTGCGGCGCGGGCTCGCGGATGTGGTCGTCGGACACGCTGCGGGTCTCTTTCCCGTCCGGCCCGATGCCCTTCATGATGTCCATGTACTCGTTGACCGAGTGGTGCCCGTTCGCAGACGGCGCCATGAACACGCCTTCGCGCCGACCCGTGCCCTCCTTCGGGATGTTGGAGGTGAGATCGCCCTGCGACTCCTGATGGACCGTGCGGAACCCACTGTCGAGGCCCATCTCGATCTCGTGCTCGACGTTGGCTTCCCGGTCGGTCTTGCGCTGGGCTTCCTGCTTCGCGGGGTCTTCACGGAGCATCGCGGGAGCGGCCGCCGGGGCGGCAGCGGGACCCATCGCCGGCCCACCCATCATCGGCGTGCCGATACCGAGCGTGGGCAACCCCATGCCCATGGCGCCCATCGAGGGCATGGCCCCGAGCGACGGGGCCGAGAAGCCCGCGGACGCCATCGTTCCGCTCGCCATCGGTCCAGCGGTGGGACCGGAGACACCCGCGGAATCCGACCCCACGGAGTCGATGGTCTGCACGGCTCCCGACAATCCATCGAAGCCCGCGCCCTCCATCGAGCCCATCGAACCCGCATCGAACCCGCCCGAAGCGCCCGCGGACACGGAGGCTTCGACGGACGAGGGACGATTCGCGTCGTAGGAGTCGGCCGCAGCCTGGTGCAGGGCGTCGGACAGCGCGTCGGTGCCGGGCTCGTTGGTGGCTTCCTGTGCTTCGTTCCCCACGCTGGAGTCGCGCTCCATCGCGTAGGCCTCGCGTTCGGCCGCCATCATCTTGTCGGACACCCCACCCGTGGTGGGCAGGCGCCCCTCGCGACTCTGCACGACGTGGGTGAGCTCGTGACGGATCACCGCTTCGCCCTGGGTGGAGCCGGGGTCGTACTTGCCGTCGGCGAAGAACAGGTGGTCTCCGCGGGCCACGGCTTCGGCACCGAGCGCACCGGTGGCGGCTGCCGATCGGCCATCGGTGTGGACCCGGACCCCCGCGAAGCTCTGCCCGAAGGTCTGTTCCATGCGGGCCTGCACATCGGCCGGAAGCGCCTGACCGCCCGTGCCGCGCAGCTCGTTGAGGGCTTCGGACTGGCTCATCTGAGCCTCGCCACCGGTGTCGAGACGCGAAGCCACCCGGGCCAGCGCGGCGTTGCCCGCTGCGGCGAGACCCACGCCTCCGGTGGCCCCCACTCCCGAGACCGCCGCGGAGATCTCGCCCGCGACCACCTCTCCGATGGGCCCGATGTCCGAGCCGTTCAGCGCGGCCTGGACGATGGTGTTGCCCAGATTGGACTGCAGAGACTGCTGGACGGCAGCCGCGACGTCGGCGGAGGCGTCTTCGGCTGAGCCGGCCTCCGCATCTGCTGAGTGCTGGTCGTCGAGCTCGGCGTCGTGGGCCTTCAGCTTGGCCTTTCTCGACATCGAGCGCGCTTTGCCGTGGGAGGAGTCCACTCGAGGCGCCATGGAACCGTCCTTTGAATCAAGACAGACAGATAGAACATCCATATCCTACGACACCCGGACCCGAGCCTCAATCGAGATCCCGCGTGTGCCCCCCTTCTCCATCCCTTTCGCCCGACTGTCGACCTGGAGCTACGCGGGGTCGTCGGGCTCGGGACGCATCGCACACCAGGCCTCGAACAGCTCGGATGCCGACGCCGAACCGTGCGCGGCGTCTCCGGCCCCCTCGAACCAGCGCTGCACGAGCTTGCGACCGATCTGCAGCGCGCCCACGCCCTCCAACCCCACGGCCGGAAACCCACCCGCTTCGCCCAGGGTCGCCACGGGCCGGAACTGCCCCTGATCGTCGATTGTCCCCAGACTCGGCTCGGTCTCGAGCACGACGGCAGCTGTGGCCGCAGCCACGAGCGCCATCCCCATCAACGTGTACAGCGGGTAGACGGCCCGCCGGTCGATGGGCCCGTCCACCGCGGGGCGAATCGCGAGCGCCATCGCATCGAGCACGTCCAGCACGGGTGTTGCAGCATCGATGCCGCTGGCCCCCTCCTCGACGAACAGCGAACCCTCCACGCCCAGGTGCGCGGCCAGATCCCGGAGCACCGCGAACACATCGGCCAGCCGATCGGGGAAGACCGTCGCGATCGGGGCATCGAGGGTCAGAAACCGAAGTGCGCCCTCGGCAGCGGCGATGCCGGGCTCGAACACATGGCGACAGTCGAGCAGGGGGGCGTCCACCGGGGCCGTGGTGACGAGCAGCGGCAGATGGGGTGGCAGCGCCAGCTCCTGGTATCCCTGGACGATCGGCCGGAGGTCTCCGTCGGAGTGCACGAGCACCATGGTCTTCGGACCGGTGGCGACGCGCACCAGCACCACCTCCATGGCCGTCGATGCAGCGCGGGTCTCGATGTCGACCCGCAGCCCGTCGTCGGTGACGTCCGCAGGGTCGCCGATCCCGCGCAGGTGTGCGGCGAGCGCCTCGGCGATCGACCGGGTGGAGGTGGCGGGAACGGTGAAGGTGGAGAGCCGGTCACGAACGGCTTCGATGGGCTTCATGGAGGCTCCGGGGGGCCGAGACAGGCGACAGGAGGACGCCGGATTGCTGGGGCGGTCGAGGCTACAGGCTACAGGCTACAGGCTCCAGTTCGTGACGCCAGCGGGGTGTCGACGGAGACGGCGTTCCGATGGATACGGACTCTCGAACCTCCTCAGTCGAACGAGGTGGCGCACATCGGCGGTTGCCGCGGTGTGCCACCAGCGGGCGCTGCCAGCCCCTGAAGGTCTTCGAACGATATCCCAGGCTGAACGCTGAACGCTGAACACTGAACGCTGAACGCCCCAACCAAGACGCTGAACGCTCCGCCACAACGCTGGCCACTCCACGAGAAACTGCGCCCAGGCCCGCCACATCCCCACCGCGCCTGCTGACCGCCCGCGTGGACGTTAGGATCCGCCATGCGCCTCGGTTCCGCCATCTTCTGCTCCGCACTGCTGTGGACCCCCGTGAACCTCTCGGGCTGCAGCGGGTCGCCAGCCACGCCTCCCGACAGCGACACCGATGGCGACAGCGACACCGACAGCGACGAGCCGTCGTGGCCCGTCACCAGCTGGTCCGACCCCGTGGTGGACGCGCTGCGCGACGGGCGTCCAGGCGCCACCTGGGCCGAGGCGCGCACCGACGTCCTGCTCCTCCCCGACTGCGACGAGGTCGTGGACCAGCTCGGGCACTGCCTGGGGATCAATCCGCTCACCCCGTTCTTCACCTACGCCTTCGAGCAGGATCAGGGCATCGGGCATCCGGTCGGCGTCTTCCAGCTCGACCCGCACGAAGCCGTGGTGTTCGTGGGCAAGACTCCCCCCGAAGGCGTCTACCTGTCGCTGCAGTACTACGTCTACGCGCGGGACTTCGAGGGTTCGAGAGACCTGGTGGTCGCCAACATCGCCCCGTCGGTGAACGACCTCACCATCGCCACCGACGGCCCTCCCGGCGAGCCGTACGACCAGTACACCGCCGTCGTCTGGACCCCCAACGCCACGACCGGGGAGGCCATCCGGTCCGACCTCGCCGGGCTGTTCTCAGCCAACGGCCTCGATCCGGCCGCCGTGCAGGTGGTTCCGGTGCCCCTGCTCTCCGAAGCCGAGCAGCAGGCCGTCTCTGCCGACCCCGCGTACGAAGGCGTGGAGCCCATCGACCTCCGCATGGGGTACGACTCCACCGACGACTGGTTCACGGTCATCGTCCGCATGGCGGGTCTGCCGCTGGACAGCCCGTACATCGACCCCACCTCCACCCCATCGACGGCGTTCAAGGTGCGGTTGGACGACCCTCCCGGCCCCGACAGCTTCCCCTACCCCGTGCTCCCCCCACCCCGGGATCCCACCGGGCCCCCTCCCGAGCTCGCAGAGGCCCTCGACCTCCTGGCCGATCAGGTGCGCGACGACATCCTGGCCGCGGGGCTGCAGCGGGCCCGACTGCGCTTCGAGACCAACGACTTCCGCGGCTACACCTGCCTCAACAACGGCACCGCCTGCGGATCCATCGACGACGCGCTGTACATGAACAGCTTCGCGACCCAGATGCCTCCGACCAGCACCGGAGGGATGTTCGCGGTCGGGGTGGTGCATCCCGACGTCCCCACGGTCTACCCAGACGCGCCGCCCCTCGCCTACAGCAGCATCACGCTCCGCAACGAACCCCAGCGGATGGGCGTCGAGGGCATCTGGCACACCGATCTGCGAGGAACCGCTCGCGCCCGCTACCCGGACGGCGTGGAGGGTGTCTCGGACGCGCTGCTCGACCTGATGTACGTGTGGGAGTTCGCGCGGGACTGCGGTGCACGCAGCGCCTGTACGACCATCGGAGACGGCCCCGTCGAGGTGCCAGAGGGCCAGGACTTCAACCTGACCGAGCGCGCCTATCTGGACCAGCGGACCGCCACTGGCCCCTCCCGCGAGGCGATCGTCGCGCCGTGGGCCTTGTGGTACGGCGACAACGTGCAGATCCAGCTGCTTCAGAATCGGGTGCGCGTGCCCTGAACGGTTCGACGCGTTCACTCAGGGGATCGATTCCTCGATCGGCACGCCATCCATGAACCACCAGCTCTGTCGGGTGAGGTTGAAGTCGGCCCGCTCGGTGTGCGTTCCCCCCGGCCAGCGGTGGTTCCAGTCTTCGAGCGTGCAGCGCCGAACAGGCACCGCGCAGTCGTACTCCTCGCACATCGCCCCGCCGACCTGGACGACCTGGGGCTCGGGGTTGCACTGGTTCTTCTCGAGGAACACCGCCAGGCTCTCGTCGCTCGACGGGTACTCCACGTTGCCCTCGCGACTCACGCCGCCCTCGAACAGCACCGTGTCGTCCTGCAGGCCGTGGGCGAGAAAGATGGGCTTGGGATCGGCGTCGCACTCGTCGACCAGCAGCGTGCCGGCCGCGCTGACCGCTCCGTCCACCTCGTTCGACTGACAGGCCATGCGGAGCGCCATCATCGCGCCGTTGCTGAAGCCGGTGACGTAGGTGCGTTCGGGGTCGGCGCACGCCTTGTCCTCCAGGGTGCGGACGACGTCGTCGAGGAACTCGACATCCTCGAACCCCCGCGTGCTGGCGGGCGGACAGCAGTCTCCGCCGTTCCAGGACCGGTTCAGACCGAGCCCGCTGCCCTGGCCGTCTGCGTACACGGACATGAAGCCGTCGCTCTCGCCCACCCGGCTGTAGCCGGTGATGTCCTTGAACCGGGACGCGGAGCTGCCGAAGCCGTGCAGCACGAGGAACGTGGGACGGGGCCCTTCGGTGTCCGGCAGGTCGACCAGCACCGACCGCCCGGCGTCTTCGAGCTTGAGCTTGTACAGGCCCGGCTCCGGCGGGATGGCGCAGGGCTCGTCGAGCTCCGGGAACTGGGTGATGCAGCCGGTGAGCGACAACAGGGCGATGGCAACGGTGAACACGGCTCCTCCGCTCGCCTCCGTAACCGGACACCACGCCCGCCGGTCATCGAGCGTTCGGGCGTCACAGACCGGGGATGCACGTCACTTCGCCCGATGACGGAACGTCCAGTGTCTGTTCCTGATCCGCGTAGCGCACCGTGTAGGTCCCCTCGGCGAGACGAGGGGTCTCGCAGCTGGCGTTGGAGAACAGCAACGCCGTCTCGCAGTTTGTCCGCGGGCCATCCTGGAACCCCACGCTGGTCGAGACCTGGATGACGTTCCCGTCGAGCGTAGCCGTACAGGTGTGCTCCACCACTTCGCTGCAGCCGTACGCCATGGTGCTGTTCACCAGGAGCGGGGCGTCCCCTTCCAGGTCGACCTCCGTCCCTTCGTTTCCTCCGAGGCAGATGGTGCTGGCGTCCTCGTCGACGCTGGTGCACCCGGTGACGAGGGCGACGAGCAGGATGGCGAACGTGGCTGGGCGGGACATGGGACCTCCAATGGATGCCGAACGCCCGTGCAACCCCCGTTCCATCCCTGTTCCATCCCCGCATGGGGCCTGTCTGGCCGGGACCGTCGGCCCCTCCGCCTCGACAACCGCGACACAGGTGTCACGGCGACGGGGTCATCGCATGCGGTAGTTCGGTGCCTCGGCGGTGACGATCACGTCGTGGACGTGGCTCTCGGACAGCCCAGCGTTCGTGATGCGGACGAACCGGGAGTCCCGCTGCATGGCGGGGATGGTCTCGCAGCCGCAGTAGCCCATGCTGGCGCGGAGTCCGCCGACAAGCTGGTAGACGACGTCGCTCACCGGACCCTTGTAGGGCACCCGACCCACGATGCCTTCGGGGACGAGCTTGCGGGTGTCGGCCTCGGGATCGCCCTCGTCGTCCTGGAAGTAGCGGTCGGAGCTGCCCGCGCGCATGGCCTCGATCGAGCCCATCCCACGGTACGCCTTGTAGCGACGACCCTGGAACAGCACCACCTCGCCGGGGCTCTCGGACGTGCCGGCCAGCAACGAGCCCACCATGACGGCGTCTGCGCCCGCTGCAATCGCTTTGGCCAGGTCTCCCGAGAACTTCACGCCGCCGTCCGCGATGATGGCCACACCCGCATCCCGCGCCACGGCCGCACTGTCGGCCACGGCCGTGAGCTGGGGAACCCCGACGCCCGCGACCACCCGGGTGGTGCAGATGGAGCCGGGACCGATGCCCACCTTCACCACGTCGGCGCCCGCATCCACACAGGCCCGGGTGCCATCCGCGGTGGCGACGTTGCCCACCACCAGGGTGACGTCGGGGTAGCGGGCCTTGATGACCTCGGCGCCCTTCAGCACCCCCTGGCTGTGGCCGTGGGCGGTGTCGAGGACCAGGACGTCGACGCCGGCCTCGACCAGGGCCGCGGCGCGGTCGTCCCGGTCGCCTCCGACGCCGATGGCCGCCCCGCACAGCAGCTGTCCGCGCGAATCGAATGCCGCGTTGGGGTAGCGACCGACGGTCTCGATGTCCTTGATGGTGATGAGCCCCAGGAACGCACCGTCCTCGCCCACCACCAGCAGCTTCTCGATCTTGTGCTCCTGCAGCAGCTGCTTGGCGTCTTCGAGGCCGGTCCCCGGGCCCACGGTCACGAGCTCGGTGCTCATCACCTCACGAACGGGCCGGTCCAGACGGCGCTCGAAGCGGAGGTCGCGGTTGGTGATGATGCCCACCGCCCGACCATCGACGACCACCGGAAGCCCGGAGATGTCGTGCTGGGTCATCAGCCTGCGGGCCTTTCCGATCGTGAGCTCGGGCTGGATGACGACGGGATCCTCGACCACGCCCGTGACCGCCTTCTTCACCTCGCGCACGTACCCGGCCTGCCCCTCGACCGTGAGGTTCTTGTGCACGATGCCGAGGCCGCCCTCCCGCGCCATCGCGATGGCCGTCGAGGCTTCGGTGACGGTGTCCATGGCCGCCGAGATGAGCGGGATCCGCAGCGTCACGCGGTCCGAGAGTCGGGTACCGGTATCGACCTCGCGCGGCAGGACCGAGCTGGCGCGCGGCACGAGCAGCACGTCGTCGAAGGTCAGAGCGAACGGAACGTCAGCCTGGAGCATCGGGCACCTCTCCTCCGCCGGACGCGACGCTGCGCGGCGGACACGTCCGTATTCCTCCCACGCCGTGCTGCCCAGCTGCCGCCATCCCCCACGACGGACGAAATCCGCGACCATCCGGGTTGTCGACGCGAGAATCGAGCTTGAATCGCGCCACACGGCGCAGTAAGACCGTGGGACCCAACCTGGAGTGCCCCATGCGAACCTCCGAAAACGCCCGTCCACACACGTCCATTGCACGTCTTCGCCCCTTCGGCCGCTCCGTCGCGGTGATGGGTCTCGCGTTCCTCGCGGCCTGTGGTGGAAAACACCCCGGCAGCTACGAGACCGCCAAGTCCGGCTCCAGCTCCGAGGCCGACCCGATCCTCGAAGAGGCGGACGCCCTGTGGGACGAACGGGTCGACGTCGCCAAGCTCGAAATGGCGCTGAAGAAGTACGAAGAAGCCCACAACGCCGATCCCGCCAATCGGCACGCCCTCGTGCGCCTCACGCGCGGGTGGTACTTCTACGGCGATGGGCACGCGTCCGAGAAGGACATGAAGATCGAGCGCTGGGGCCAGGCGATCGAGTGGGGGGCCAAGTGCCTCGCGCTGAACGAAGAGTTCGCCAACAAGGTCAACGACGGCGAGAAGGAGAAGGACGCCGTGATGGTCGCCACCAAGGACGACGTCCCCTGCCTGTACTGGACCGCCAGCTCGCTGGGCAAGTGGGGCAAGAACCAGGGGCTCGCCAAGACGCTCAAGCACCTGCCCACGGTCAAGGCCTACATGAGCAAGACCGAAGAGCTCGACCCCGAGTACTACCACTACGGCCCCGCCCGCTACTGGGGCGCGTACTACGCCGCGTTGCCGAGCTTCGCCGGTCAGGACCTCGACAAGAGCAAGGAGTACTTCGACAAGGCCGTCGAAGGCGCTCCCTACTACCTGCCCACCCAGGTGCTGCGGGCCGAGTTCTGGGCGGTGCCCGCTCAGGACGCCAAGCAGTTCAAGATGGACCTCGAAGCCGTCGTCGCCGCCGATGCCGACGCGATGCCGGAGAAGAAGGTCACTCCCGAGAACACGCTGGAGCAGAAGAAGGCCCAGATGCTTCTCGACAAGATGAACGAGTTCTTCGACAAGAAGGCCCTCGCGGCCCTGGAGGAGTGAGATGAGCTACAAGCCACTGCTGCGCAAGGGGGCCGTCGCACTGGCCGGCCTCGCCACCGCCGTGCTCGCCGTGACCACCACCCCGGTCCTGGCCCAGAGCGCGAAGGAGCTGAACGTCGGCTCGCTCGCCCCGAAGGGCACGCCCTGGTACAGCCTGCTCGAGGAGTTCGAGAAGCAGGTCGAAGCGAAGACCGACATCAACGTCATCATCCGCCCGCCCGGCATCATGGGCGAGGTCGAGATGGTCCGCGAGACCAAGAAGGGCGAGCGCCTGCAGGCCGCCGCGGTCACCACCGGCGCTCTCGCCGAGGGCGGCAACATCCCCGTGATGCAGGTCATGGAGTTGCCGTTCCTGTTCAAGGACAACGCCGAGGCCGACTACATCCTCGACAACGTGCTGTTCGACCCCATGAGCCGGATCCTGTCCAGCCGCGGGTTCGTGCTGACCCTGTGGTCCGAGAACGGCTGGCGGAGCTTCGGCACCAAGGGCGAGCCCATCATGGAGCCCGCCGACCTCGCCAAGTTCAAGATGCGAAGTCAGGAATCCGACGTCCACGTCGAGATGTACAAGGCCTTCGGTGGCAACGCGGTCCAGAAGCCCATGACCGAGGTGCTCACCTCCCTCAACTCCAATGTGATCGACGGTCTCGACAACACCGCGCTGTACATCATGGCCGGCGGACTGGCCGAGCCCCTCGACCACTTCACCGTCACGCGGCACATCTACCAGCCCGCCGCGGTGGTGCTGAGCAAGCTCTGGTACGACCAGCTCGACGCCGACACCAAGAAGGTGCTGATGGAGGCCCGTTCGCTCACCCAGAAGTCCCGGGATCAGATCCGCGCCGAGGACGACGCGATGGTCGAGGCCCTGTCCGGAATGGGCGTCGAAGTGCACAAGCTCACCCCCGAGCAGCGGGAGGCCTTCGCGGTCGAAGCCCGCAAGATGCACGACGACTTCGCAGCGAAAGTCGACCCCAACGGCGCCGGCACCAACCTGCTGAAGCTGGTGCGCAAGGGCCTCGCAGAGCGCGAATGACGCGGGGTCCAGCGCGGCCGTAGCCTCACGCACGAAGCGGGGTTATCGGCCGCGCCATGAACTCCAGCATCGCGAGCCTGTTCCGGGCCATCGACTCCCTCACGGTCGACCTCTGGCGTCGCCTCACCACCGGCCTCTCGGACTGGGCTCGACGCGCCGCCCGACGGGAGCTGCTGTACACCTTCCTGGTGCTCGCGGGCATCAAGATGGTGCTCGAGCGCATCTTCTCGGGCCTCGACCGCATCGCCGCCTGGGTCGAGCGCGCCATGCTGTTCGTCGCCATGATGCTGATGACCGCGCTGGCGTTCAACGACTACCTCGCGCGAGAGGTGTCGAACGGGCTCAAGATCGACGGCCAGATGAACATGGCGCTGCTGCTGCTCGTCGTCGTCGGGTTCTTCGGCGCGAGCCTGGCTACGCACGAGCGCAACCACATCTCCGTCGACGCCATGGACCGCGTGCTGTCACCGGGCAGCGCCCGCTTCGTGAAGCGGTTCACCTCCCTCGTCGCGGCGTTGCTGTGCTTCTTCTTCGTCGGAGCCGCGCGCGACGCCGTCACCGAGCAGTCCGCCGACACCTTCGAGGGCGCCAAGGTCTACGCGCCCCTCGTCCTCCCCGTGAACCTCGCCGTCGATCTGATCGGCGAAGCCGTCGCACTCGACGACGACGGAGATGGGCTGCCGAACCACATCGAGGTCTGGAAGATCGGAACCGATCCTCACCTGGCCGACACCGACGGAGACGGAACCGACGACAGGACCGAGCTGCTCGGCCCCGACGGCGCTCCGATGACCTTCGACGAAGGCGACCCCCTGAACGCGCCCGACGCCACCGAGACCCGGGAGTTCGAGCGCCCGGAAGGCCTCATCGAGCTCGAGTGGGCGTCCACCTGGACCCAGCGCCTGCTGCTCCTGCCGATCGGCGAGAAGTACGGCGCCGGCACCGAGTACGCATCCCTCGAGGCCTGGGAGACCGCCCAGTACGACAAGGGACTCGAGTTCGACGTGCTCCCTCCGGCCTTCGCGCGGGTCGAGGCGGGCGACAAGTTCCCGCTGTGGATTCCCCTGCAGCTCATCGTGTACGCATTCGCGCTGATGGGCCTGCGGTTCGCAGCTCAGGTCCTCTACCCGCCCACACCCCAGGGCCCCGGAATCCCCGACCCCAGCGTGCAGTCCGTGGGTCGAAAGCCCATCGACGTCGTGTTCGCGGGCGGATTCCCGGGTGCGCTCGTGGCCCTCGCGCTCGGAGCGTGGTGGGGCAGCGGAGCGCTCATCCTGGTCGCCTGCATCCTGCTGGTCCTGCTCGGCAGTCCGCTGTTCGTCGCGGTGGGCGTCGGGACCATGGCGTCGTGGGTGCTGATCCGCGAGAACTCCACCTCCGTCGTCGTCTCCGACGTGTTCGAAGCGACCAAGAAGCAGGAGCTGCTCGCCATCCCGTTCTTCGTGCTGGCCGGCAACCTCATGACCAAGGGCTCCATCGCCAAGCGGCTGATCGACTTCACGAAGACCGTGCTCGGTCCGCTTCCAGGCGGTCTCGGCGCGGGAGCCGTCGTCGCGTGTGCGTTCTTCGCCGCGATCTCCGGGAGCTCGCCCGTCACCGTCATCGCCATCGGGTCGATCCTCTTCCCGATGCTGGTCAGGGAGGGCTACCCCGAGCGCTACAGCATGGGCGTGCTCACGGCCGCTGGCGGGCTCGGCATCATCATCCCGCCGTCGATCCCGATGATCGTCTACGCCATCGTGGTCGCCCGCAATCCCAACGCCCTCAAGATGACCCTTCCGGACGGCTCCACCGAGATGGCGAACCTCGCCCCGGACAAGCTGTTCAGCGCCGGCATCCTGCCCGGTCTGTTCATCGCCACCGTGCTCATCGCCTACACGTTCTTCGTCACCTGGCCGCGCACGCCCGAAGCGCTCGAGGCCCACCGCGCGTCGCTCGGCCGAGAGGAAGGCTCGTGGCTCGCCCGGTCTGGCCGCGCCTTCCTCCGCAGCATTCCGAGCCTGATGCTCCCGGTCCTGATCCTCGGCGGAATCTACGGGTTCCTGGATCTGAACGTCATCGGCATCCCCTTCGCGCTCACGTTCACGGTCACCGAAGCCGCCGCCGTCGCCGTGGTCTACGCGCTGGTGGTCGAGCTGCTCGTCAACCGCGAGCTCAAGCCGAAGGACGTCCCGTCCGTGGTCTCCGAGAGCGCGGTGATGATGGGCTCGCTGTTCCTCATCCTGGTCATCGCCATCTCGCTCAACCGGTTCTTCGTGTTCGAGCAGGTCCCCGACCGCGCCACCGAGTGGATGCTCGCGCGCGTCAGCACGCCCCTCGGCTTCCTGATCATGGTCAACCTGTTCCTCCTCGCGCTCGGCTGCGTGATGGACATCCTCTCGGCCATTCTCATCGTCGCACCGCTGCTGGCCCCCATCGCGGCGAGCTACGGCATCCACCCGGTGCACTTCGGCATCATGTTCATCGTCAACCTCGAGCTCGGCTACCTGACGCCTCCGATGGGCATCAACCTGTTCGTCGCATCCACGGTCTTCGAACGCAGCATCGTCGACGTCATCCGCGCCATCGTCCCGTTCCTGCTGTTGATGCTGTTCTGCCTGGCGGTGATCGTGGCGTTCCCGTGGTTGTCGCTTGCGTTCTACTGACCCGCGGGTGTGGAGCACCGCCGTGCTCCTCGCCTGTGGGCCGGTTCCCCGTCCCGCCTGGGGCTCGTCGAGCCGCCGCGTCCGCAACGAGCGCTACACCCTGAGGATCGGAGGTCCGGAACTCGAAGAGACGCTGCACGATCTGCAGGGCCGGCACGACGACGGTCCCGCGCTGACGGGTCTTTCCGCGACCGAGGAGGAGGCCCGCAACCGTCTGCGACGGGTGATGGAGCACCACCTGGCCACCTTCGAGCGCTGACGAGCCGTTATCCGGTTCCATGCACCTGCTCCTGCTGTGGTTGGCCTGCAAGACGGTCCCGACGAATCCGCCAGCCGATGCGGACTCGGACACCGATGCCGACACAGACACCGACACAGACACCGACACAGACACCGACTCGGACGCAGACAGCGACACGGACTCGGACGCCGATGCGGATGCCGATTCGGACGCAGACAGCGACACGGGACCGGCTCCGGACACCGCATCCACCCCGACGGGGCTGCTCGACACCGCTGTTCCCCCCGGGCCCACCGCCGACACTGCGCGCCACACCGGCAGGCCGACTGCCGACACCGCCGTGCACACCGCCGTGCACACCGGCGCTCCCACGTCGCCCAATCTGATGCTCCTCGTCCTCGACGACATCGGCATCGAACGCCTCGCCGCCTGGGGCCTCCCAGCGGGGCAGCAGCCCGACACCCCCGTCATCGACGGCCTCGTCGCCGATGGGCTTCGCTTCGACCGCATGTACGCCCAGCCCACCTGCTCGCCGAGCCGCTTCACCATCATGACCGGCCAGCAGGGTCGACGCGAAGGGCTCGGGCAACCGGTGGGGAGCAACCTGAACTTCGCCCTCGATCCCGCGATTCTCTCGCTACCAGAGGCGCTCTCGACGGCCGGCTACACCTCGGCCCTCGCCGGCAAGTACCACCTGGCCACCAACGCCAGCGGCGCCCTGGACAACGCTCTGGTGCAGGGGTTCGCGCACCATCGGGGAACCCTCGGGAACATCGGCTGGAACGACCCACTCGCGGGGGTCGAGGACGGCGTGAACACCTCGATTCCCGGCTACGCCACGTCCACCACCGTCGATGACGCCATCACCTACAGCCAGACCCTGCCCGAGCCGTGGTTCGTCTGGGTCGGCTTCCATGCGGCCCACCGCCCGCTGCACGTCCCCCCGGCCCCCCTCAACCCCAGCGGCGTCACCGGGGGGTCGTCCGACGAGGACAAGCTCGACGCGGTCATCGAAGCCCTCGACATCGAGCTCGGTCGTCTGATGGCGAACGTCGACCTGTCTACGACCTACGTGGTGGTGGTGGGCGACAACGGCAGCCACGACGACCACATTCCGGCCAGCTGGCAGCCCCAGCTCGGCAAGGGGCAGTCGACCGAAGCGGGCGTCCGGGTGCCGATGGTCGTTCTGGGGCCGGGGATTCCCGCGGGCCAGGCCGCCGACACCCCCGTGTTCACGGCGGATCTGTACCCCACACTCGCGGAGCTGGGCGGGGTCGACCTGTCGAGCCTGGGCGTGAGCACGGTCGGGCACTGGGACGACGTGGTCGCGGGCGCCAGCGAGCCCTGGCTGGACGACTGGACCGCCCCGACGACCCCGGCCGTGTGGGACGGCGCGAGCTTCCTGGGGACGCTCTACACCCCGGCCACTCCAGCCCCCCGGCGGTACATCTTCACCGAGCGCTTCCTCCCACTGGGCTCGGACTTCTCGAGCCACACGCTGCTTCGCTACGGCTTGCGCGACGAGCGCTACAAGCTCTTGTTCGACGGCACCACCGAGACCCTGCACGACCTGCAGGGGCGCCACGACGACGGCCCCGCGCTCACGGTGCCCTACACCGTCGAGCAGCAGGAGGCCCTGACCCGTCTCCAGGCCGTGCTGGACGCACAGATCACGGCGTTCGACACCCCCTGATCATCCATCATCGCGGAGCAGAACAGCGCGCGTCGCGATGGCTTCGAGGACCAGGCCCGCGGCTGCGACGCGCTCGGATGCGCCCTCCTGGCGATCGACGACCGTGATCACCTGCACCACATCGAGCCCGGCTTCCCGGGCAGCGTCCACGGCCTTCAACAGGCTTCCGCCGGTGGTGGTGGTGTCTTCGACCACGGCCACTTTCGCGCCCTCGGTGAAGTTGGACAGCCCCACCACCTGACGCTCGACCCCGTGGCCCTTGGGCTCCTTGCGGATGAGGAACGCGTGGAGGTCCCGACCGTCACCGTCCAGGTGCGACACCGCCGCCGTGCAGCACGCCAGTGGGTCGGCCCCCAGCGACATGCCCCCGACCCCCACCACGTCCGGGCGCAACCGCGACAGGATGGCCCGGGCGATGCGCACGCTGCCTTCGGCGTGGAGGCTGGTCTGCCGCACGTCCACGTACAGATCGGACTGCTTGCCGCTCGCCAGGGTGAACGCCCCGCGCTTCACGGACTTCTCGCGCAGCAGGGTCAACAGGCGCTCGTCGGTCATGGTTCTCTCCAGGCTGGCAGGGGGGCACGACGCGACCGCAGGGGCGAATGGGCCCGCCAGGACGGGGTGAAACGCCCCAGGACCCCGGAACGGAACCGCCCCACGGGGGCCCTCTGCGGGCCGATCCCGCCATGCCACAGGCCGTTAGCGCTCCATCGTCCATCTGGCACGCGACGTGCTTCAGACCCGGTCGGAGGTGACGCAATGATGCATCCCCACACCGTGCTGAAGCCCGTCGACGCCACCGTCGGCCACCCCTCTGCTCCGCTGGGCGTGTTCGCCACCCGACCCATCCCTCGCGGCACCCTCACCTGGGTGCGGGACTCCCTCGACCAGGCCCTGCCCGACGCGCTGGTCGGCACCCTCGACCCCATGCGCCGTCGCGTCGTCGAGCGCTACGCCTGGAAGGAGGACGACGCCTGGATCCTGTGCTGGGACCACGCGCGGTACGTCAACCACAGCTGCGAGGCCAACTGCCTCGGTCTGGGCGTGGACTTCGAGGTGGCCATCCGGGACATCGCCGAAGGCGAACAGCTCACGGACGACTACCGCTCGCTCGGGCCGTTCGAAGGGTCGTTCCGCTGTCGTTGCGGTACCCCCACCTGCGAAGGCCGGGTGTACTGCGACGTTCCCGACGCCCTGGCCGAGAAGTGGCAACGCCAGTTCACCCTGGCACTGGCCGACTTCGAGCTCGTTCCACAGCCGCTCGAGGGGTTCCTCGCCCAGCCCCGTGTGGTTCCCGTCCCCCGGGATCGCGCGCTGGCGCCTCGCATGCGGCTCTGAGCGACTCCTCGGTCCCCCTGGAGGCGGAGGTGCGGCATCGGCCCGTCCTGCACGCTATCCTGGGCTCTGCACACACGGGTTTCACCGAGAGGGTCCATGATCCAGCCGTCCGTCTTCGCCGAACGACGCGCACAGCTCCTCGACAGGGTCGGGGGGCCGATCCTCCTGCTCGGCAACGGAGAGCGGTCGCGCAACCTGCCGATGACGCCGTTCCCGTTCCGGCAGGACAGCACGTTCCTCTACCTGACGGGCTGCAGCGAGCCCGATGCCGCCCTGCTGCTCACCGAGCAGGAGCAGACCCTGTTCCTGCCCCCGCCCGACCCCGACGACCCCCTGTGGCACGGGCCGACGCCGGGCATCGTCGAGCGCGGGGCCCAGCTCGGGTTCGAGAGCGTGCAGCCGCTTCCCAACCTGGCACTGCGGGCTCCCCGGCTGGAGGGCGCACGCACCCTGGCGGTTCCCGACACGCGCAAGAACCGCACGCTGTCCAAGTGGCTGTCGCTGCCGGCCGATCAGGCCCTTCGATTCGGACGCATTCACGGCGACGAGGCCCTGATGGACGCCGTGATCGCGATGCGACGCGAGAAGTCCGCTGTCGAGCTCGACGAGATGCGGGCGGCCGCTGCGATCTCCTGCAAAGCCCACGTGGCGGTGATGCGAGCCACCCGGGCCGGCGCCACCGAACGCGCCCTCACCGCGCTGTTCGAAGGGGTGCTGGCCGCCAACGGCGCGGTCCCCGGCTACGGCGTGATCCTGACCGTCCGCGGCGAGGTCCTGCACAACCACCACCACGGCAACACCCTGGAGCCCGGGCAGCTGCTCCTGCTGGACGGCGGGGGCGAAGTCGCGAGTGGCTACGGGGTCGACATCACGCGCACCACGCCAGTCGACGGCACCTTCACGCCTCGCCAGAAGGCGGCCTACGAAGCGGTCCTGGAAGCCCAGCTGGCATCCATCGACAAGTGTCGACCCGGCGTGCGGTACCGCGAGGTCCACGACACCACCAGCCTCGTGCTGGCCCGGTTCCTGGCCGACGAGGGCCTCATCACCTGTTCGCCCGAGTCCGCCGTCGAGACCGGCGCCCACGCCCTGTTCTACCCCCATGGCACCGGGCACCTGCTGGGCATGGACGTACACGATCTCGAGAACTTCGGCGATCGCTCGTCCTACCCCGCAGATCAGGACCGTCCCGACCAGTTCGGCACCCGAAACCTGCGACTCGATCTGCCCCTCGAACCCGGCTGGGTCGTCACGGTCGAGCCGGGGTTCTACGTGGTGCCGACCATCCTCGCCGACCGCACGCTCACCGAGCGCTTCGCAGGCGTCGTGGACTTCGAGCGCGCGGCCGAGTGGGTGGGCTTCGGCGGCATCCGCATCGAAGACGACATCGCCATCACGACCGATGCCCCGGACAACCTCACGGCGGCGGTCCCGAAGACGGTCGAGGACGTGATCGAGGCCGCAGGCACGGGCCCGTTCGCAGAGGACCTGCTGTGGGCCTGATCTTCACCATCGCCCTCACGGCCACCGTGATGCTGGTGGGGTTCCTGCTCTACACGCGCACCTCGCCATTCGAGCGCACCGCGCGCTGCCCGAACTGTGAAGTGGCGTACCTCGAGCTGGTCGAGGCCGGGGAGCCCGCGCGCAGCTACGCCGTGCTGGCCTGCCCCCAGTGCACCAACACCTCCACGCGCGTGCACGGTAGCCCCAGTCGGTTCGCGTACTGCCCGAGCTGTCGTCAGCGAACGCTCGAGACGCCGACCCGTCGCCTGCCGCCGGACATCGATGCTCCGCTGGCGGTCGAAGTCGAAGAGCGCTGCCACGTCTGCGGACACCACGACGTGCTGGTGCTCCCCGCCCCCCACGCACGAGGGCTGCGGGTCCAGGCAGAGGCCGGGGGCGCGTCGGAGTCCACCCCCCGCCACACCCGACGCACGGTCATCCCGTTCCCGGTCGACCGCGCCCACACCGACGCAGAGTGACGTAGAGCGATGCTCAGCTCCACCGCTCGATGACGCTGTCCTGAACGTGCTCGAGCTGGTCGGGGAAGTCCAGCGTGTAGTGCAGCCCCCGGCTCTCGCGACGCCGTAGCGCACACTCGACGATCATGTGCGCGACGTCCACCAGGTTCCGCAGCTCGATGAGGTCGCCGGTCACCTTGAAGTCCCAGTAGTACTTGCCGACCTCGTCGCGTACGAGCCGTAGCCGCCGCTGCGCGCGCTTCAGGCGCCGATGCGTGCGCACGATGCCCACGTAGTTCCACATGAACCGCCGGATCTCGTCCCAGGTCTGGGTGATGACGACAGCTTCGTCCGAATCGCCCGCGGTGCCGGGGTCCCAGGCGGGGAGCCCGTCGGGGAGCTCGATGGATGCGAGGCGCTCGGCCCCCAGGCGTGCGGCATGGTGCGCGAACACGAGGGCTTCGAGCAGGCTGTTGCTGGCCAGCCGGTTCGCTCCGTGCAGCCCCGTGGACGCCACCTCTCCGATCGCGAACAGGTTGCGAACCGAGGTCTGGCCGTGGAGGTCGGTCTGGACACCCCCGCACATGTAGTGGGCCGCGGGAACCACCGGAATGAGGTCCTTCGACATGTCGATCCCGAGCGAACACAGCTTCTGGTCGATGTTCGGGAACGCGTGCTCCACCTCGGCCCGGTCGAGGTGGGTCATGTCGAGGTGGACGCACTCGAGGCCCAGGGTCTTGAGCTCGTTGTCGATGGCGCGAGCCACGATGTCGCGAGGTGCGAGCTCGAGTCGGTCGTCGTACCGCGGCATGAAGCGCTCGCCGTTCTTGCCCAGAAGTCGCCCACCGTGGCCTCGCAGCGCTTCGCTGATCAGGAAGCTGTTCTCGGTCGGGTGGTACAGACAGGTCGGGTGGAACTGGACGAACTCCATGTTCGACATCCGCGCGCCGGCACGCCAGGCCATCGCGTGTCCATCCCCGCTCGCGATGCTCGGGTTGGTGGTGTAGAGGTAGACCTTGCCGGCCCCGCCGGTGGCCAGCACCACCACCTTGGCGGCGAACAGCTCGACCTCGTCGCTGTGCGTGTCGAGCACGTAGGCGCCGAGCACCTCGTCGTCTTCGGGCGGGATGTCGTTGTTTCGACGTGCCAGCCAGCTCCGGGTGAGGAGATCGATCGCCATGTGGTGGTCGAGAAAGGTGATCTGCGGGTGTTCGCGCACCTCGGCGTTCAGCGCACGCACGATCTCGCGCCCCGTGAAGTCCTCGGCGTGCAGGATGCGCCGGTGGGAGTGCCCGCCCTCGAGGTGCAGGTCGTACTCGTCGGGGTGGGTCTGCCTGCGCGTGAACTCGGCGCCGCGCTCGATCAGCTCCCGAACCCGGGTCGGTCCTTCGCGAACGGTCTGCTCGACAGCCTCCCGACGGCACAGCCCAGCCCCCGCCACCAGCGTGTCGCGGATGTGGAACTCGGGGTCGTCGTCCTCGTGCCAGACGGACGCGATGCCCCCCTGGGCGTAAGCGCTGTTGCTCTCCAGCGGACGGGTCTTGGTGAGCATCGTGACGCGGCCGTGCTTGCAGGCTTCGAGCGCGAACCACATCCCCGCCACGCCCGAGCCGATCACCAGGAAGTCCGTCGTGTGCATGCGTCCTCCGACAAGCCGCTGCTATATCCCGCGTCCGCGGGTCAGCCTGTGGACAACTCTGTGGACAACTCGGCGAACAGGTCTTGGACAGCCCCATCCGCCACGCTTGAACCTTGCATACGACCCGATTCGCAAATTGGCCGGCTTGTGGACCACTCACGGACCAAAGTGGATTTCAGAGCCGGATCACGTGGTCGGCATGGCCGGTCACCCAGGGGTCTGCACTGCCGAGCACCACCGTCGCTCCTGCCTTCGCGAGCCGACCGAACGCCTCCATCAGCGCGACCGTGTCCCGAGGATGCAGGCCCAGCGACGGGTCGTCTGCGATCACCACCTCTGGAGCGGTCCGGCGAGCGAGCTCCCGCGCCAGCTGGAGGCGTCGGAACTCCCCGCCCGACAGCGTGTCGGCCGGACGCCCCAGCTGGACGTAGCCGAGCCCCACGTCCCGGAGCGCCCGCAGCATGCGCTCGAGCTTGGGGTTGCCCGCCAGGAGCACGTGGGCCGACTCGATGTCGAGATCGAGCAGCTCGTCCGGAGCCAGGCCCTTCCAGTGCACCTGCAGGACGTCCTGCTGGAACCGACGACCGTGGCAGACCTCGCAGGTGAGCCAGGCGTCCGGCAGGGGATCGAGCTCGACCCGGATCTCGCCGGCGCCCCCACATGCTTCGCAGCGCCCCCCCTTGGTGTTGAGCGAGAAGGTGCTCGCGTTCAAGCCCTGGATCTTCGCCTCGCGCGTCTGGGCGAGCAGGTTCCGGAGCACGTTCCACGCGCCGGTGTAGGTGGCGGGGCTGGACCGCTTGGTCCGGGCGCTGGACCCCACCTCTGCATCGATCACCCGGTCGAACGACTCGCGTGCAGCATCGGTGATGGCCGCCAGACAGCGGGTCTTGCCGGACCCCGACGGGCCGGTCACGACGTTGACGCGTCCCGAGAACAGTGCGGTCGACGCGAGCTCGATGGAGGATTCCCCCGCTGCATCGCCCTCGGACGGGAGCGGAGGGCCGGAGACCAGCACGTGGGCCGTGGGGGTGTCTGCGCTGCGGAGGGTGGACGGATCGCCTTCGAACACGATGCGTCCGCCGTCGGGACCCGCCCCCGGCCCGAACTCCACGACCCGGTCGGCGCCGTCCAACAGCACGGGATGATGGTCGACCACCACCGCGGTGTTGCCCTGCGCCACCAGGTCGCGAATCAGCCTCAGCACCGCTTCTGCAGCCTCGTCGTCCAGACCGGCAGCGGGTTCGTCCAGCACGAACAGCACCCCCGAGACCCGGGACGAGACCTGGCGTGCCAGGCGCAGCCGCAACAGCTCCCCGCGCGAAACGACCGCAGCCGAGCGCGCGATGGGGAGCCCGCCGAGCCCGAGCTGCCGGAGGATGCGCACGCGACGTCGCAGGTCTCCGACCAGCCCGCTTCGGACCTCTTCGTGGGCCACGTCGTCGTCGAGCCCGTCCAGGAAGGTGTCGAGTGCGTCGATGGTCCCCGAGAGCACGTCTGGGATGGGGGTTCCGCCCACCTCGACCGCTCGGGCCGCAGCATCGAGACCCATGTCCGGTTCTCCGGCACGGAGGCGGAAGCGTCCCGGCTCCAGGGGCGGCAACTCCAGACCGTCGTGCACGCACAGGGGCCGATCGACGAACGTCTGCTCGACCGGCTGGTCGCGCCCCAGCACCGCCACCACCACCCCACGTCCGGCACGGGCCGCGAGTCGGACCCCGTCGTGGATCCGGCCTCGACGGTCGGCGGCCACCTTGATCCGGTCGACCACCACCCGCACGCGAGCCCCCTCCGGCACCGACTCCACTTCGTCGAGCCGCCGCATCTCGTCGTCGACGCGAATCCGCGAGAACCCCGCCAGCTGCACCTCGTCGAGCACACCGGGGCTGTTGGTGACGGGGGCTTCGAGCATCAGGCGGGTCCCCTCCGGGTTCTCCAGCAGCTCGGACACGATGGTGTCGTGCCCCTTCGCGACGATGGGCCGACCGCACTTCGGACATCGCTGCAGCCCGGTCCGGCCGAACAGGACCGCGAGCCCGATCGCGAGCTCGCTGACCGTCGCCACACTGTCGGTCACCGCGGGGCTGCGAACCCGCTGATCGAGGGCGATGGTCGGGGGAAGCCCGTCGATCGACGCGACGTCCGGACGCTTGAGCGAACCACCACTGCGCACCAACAACGCCTCGAGGTAGCGGCGCTGCCCCTCGCGGTGCAGGGTGTCGTACGCCAGGCTGGACTTGCCCGATCCCGACGGCCCGCAGAACACGGTGAGCGCCCCCAGGGGCAGGTCGAGGTCCAGGTCGCGCAGGTTGTTGTCACGAGCGCCACGCACGGCGATGCCGCGGGCGCTGCCTCCGATGCCGCTCATGCTGACGCAATAACGACCAACGGGGTAGATGACGGCGTGGATGCCCTCCGCCAGCCCCTGGCCGCCCTGACCGGGTTCGCGTTCGCCAGCCTGCTCCTGCTCGTCTGGGTCGCGGTCGGCACCACCGTCGCACTGGCGGTGAACGCCCTCGCCAGCGACATTCCGCTCGACGTCCTGACCGACGACCCCCGCGTCGCCATGACCCCCACCATCATGGGCGCCTCTGCGTTGTTCCAGGCCGTCGGGATGGGCCTGGTCACGTTCCTGCTGGCGCGATGGACCACCGACACGGACGATTCGCGATCCGAAGCCGTGATCGGCACGCTGTGGCCGGGTCGATGGCCCTGGTGGGTCGCGGGCGGCCTCGGGGGGCTGACCGTCGGGTTCCTGCCGGGCTGGATCGCGAGCGCCATCATCGAGCGTGTTCCCGAGCTCGGCGGCACGCTCGAGGTCCTGTCCGAGACCCTGAGCGAGCCCGACCCCTTCGGCAAGGCGCTCCTGGTGCTCGCCATCTGTGCCGGCGCCCCGGTGTTCGAGGAGCTCGCGTTCCGCGGCTACGTCTGGCACCACCTCGAGCGTGTGGCGCCCGGCTGGGTGGTGTGGATCACCACCTCCCTCGTCTTCGCGATGTACCACGTCGATCCGGTCCAGAGCCCGAGCCTGATCCCCACCGCGCTGTTCCTCGGGTTCCTGCGCTGGCGGTCCGGTTCGATCGGTCCGTGCATCCTCGCGCACTTCGTGAACAACGCCCTGGCCACCCTGTCGTTGCTCGCTGCAGGCGCCGAGTCGGGTGGTCCGATAAGCCTCGCTGCCGCCAGCGCCGGGATGGCCTTCTCCATCTTCTGTTGCATCGTGGCGTTCCTCCTCGACCGTCGAGGCCAGCCGTGACCCCGAACCCGCTCCCCACCTTCCGGCTGCTCCAGGCCCGCCACCTCGGAGACCCCGTTCAGCACGAGGAGCGGGCAGCCTTCGCTGCGCGCCTCGACGTGCCGCTGGAGAACGTGCTCCCCTTCGACCTGCTGCTGGGCGAGATGTCCTTCGACCAGGTCACCGACGGCGTCGACGCAGTTCTGGTGGGCGGTTCCGGGAAGTTCAGCGTGCTCGACGCCGAGCCGTGGCTGCCCCCGTTCTTCGACGTCCTGGGTGCGCTCACGGCCGCGCAGTTCCCCACGTTCGCGTCCTGCTTCGGCTTTCAGGGCCTCGTCATCGCGCTCGGCGGAGAGGTCGCGCACGACGAACCCAACGCCGAGGTCGGCACCTACACGCTGTTCCCGACCGAAGACGCCGCAGACGACCCCGTCTTCGGCGGGCTCCCCGCCTCGTTCGACGCCCAGCTCGGGCACAAGGATCGCGCGGTGGTCTGGCCCGAACAGGCGGTGCTCCTGGCCTACAGCGAGCGCTGCCCGTACCAGGCCTGCCGGGTCGGCACGACGGTCTACGCCACCCAGTTCCACCCCGAGCTCACGGCCGACGACAACCGGTTCCGCTTCGAGCGCTACCTCGACGACTACCGCGAGGTCTTCGGAGCCGAGCGCGCCAAGAAGATGCTCGAGGAGTTCACCCCGAGTCCCCACTCCGATGCGCTCCTGAAGCGCTTCCGGGAGGCCTTGTGGCCGTAGATGCGGGCGTCGAGGGCTTCGAGGCCCTGACCGAGGAGGATCGCCGCCGAAAGGCCGAGCAGGCGTCCATCCTCACGCTGTTGTCGGTGGTGCTCTGCCTGATGATGAACTGTGGCTGCATCACGGTCTTCATCGCCGTCCCGACGTCGATGTGGGCGCTGCACCTGTCGCGCGTTGCACTCGGCACCGAAGACCCCAGCGAGGTTGTGAAGGCCTACGCCACGCCGGCGCGCAACATCTCGCTGGTCACGTTCATCTTCAGTGGGCTCGCGTCGCTGGCCTTGCTGCTGTACTTCGGAACGTACTTCGGGTTCATCATGTTGATGTTCGGCGTCGCCATTCTGAATCCCTGAGTCGCCTGGCTCGAGGATCGCTGGCAGGGCCTCTCGGGCGCACACACAGAGGCCCTCTCGTCGTCTGCGCCTCTGCGTGAGGAGCCGAATCCATGCAGCCAGCATGCGGTGTCGCTGCCAGGGCGTTTCGGGCGCACACACAGAGGCGCAGAGGACGACGGACGCTCGAGAAGCGGAGCGGATCGATCGTGGGACAGGGCCGGGCAGACGGCCTCGTCCGAGCCGCAGAGCGCCGACGCACCCTTGTATACGGGGTATTCGACGTGCTTCGTCGCCCTCGAGACGGCGGGAAGCCCCTGCTGGCGTGGGCCGGCACTGTGGCACACACCCGCCGTGGTGGAGGTGGAGGTGGAGGTGGAGGTCGTTCCCGCGGCCCACGTCGAACCGGATGACGACCCACCACCGCCACCACGACCCCGACCACGGCTGATGACGCTGGCCACGTCGATCCCATCGTCTCTGCGAAAACCGTTCGCGCTCTGCGCCTCTGACGACCTCGTCTCTCGACCCGCGTCCCACGACTGGTCCGTTCCCCTGTTCCGACCCCTCTCGTCCGCTTCGACTCTGCGTGAGACCCGAATTCCGCCCCCCAGCGCCGCTCGAGTCCGCTACGCCGCAGCCGCCACAGCCGGGCCCTTTCGCTTCTCCTCGAACATCTCCAGCTGCCGTCGCAGCCGCCGCACATCGTCGCGGTAGAAGTCCGGGGCCCGGTCGCCCAGCAGGCCCAGCTGGCGCTTTCGACGCGCCAGTGCCGTCGCCGTGCGCACGTAGCGGTCCCGCGGCACGCCCTCGGGCGACAGATCGGTCGCAGTCAACCGACGGAAGAAGCTCGCCAGCTTCCAGCTGTGATCCGGAGGCAGGCGTCCCGCGTCCTCCTCCTCCTCGAGCTCGCGCCGGATCGCCAACGAGTCGTCCAGCAGGCACATCTGGTAGACGAACGCCACGAACAACACCTCGAGGGGCAACAGCACGAAGTTGGTGAGCTGCAGGTCGTAGGTGCTGAACTGATCGAGGGACAGCAGGCCGTTCCACATGGCGTGGAGCAACATCGCAGCCAGCAACCCGGCGAAGGTGGACCCCAGGAGCGGAAGCCATCCGCGCAGCCGCCCGAACCCGAACGCCGCACCCACCACCGCCGAGGCCATGGCGTGCAACAAGGCCGAGTAGAAGGTGCGAATCAGCACGGTCATGAGCCACACCTGAACGTTTCCCGAGACGTTCGAGAAGTACATGAAGTTCTCGGTCATGCCGAACCCGAGGCCCAGGGCCGCCCCGTAGACGAAGCCGCTGGACATGTCGTTCGGACGGCGATTCCAGGCGATGACCACCAGGAAGATGGCCTTCGCGGGTTCCTCGAACAGCGGGGCTCCGATGGTGGGTCCGAGCAGTGCCGGGATTCCCGGATCGGCGCCAGCTGCGATCATCGCGGGGCCGATCACGCTGCCGACCAGCATCGAGAAGGCGGTGTTCAGGGGGAGCGCGAGCAGCACGGCACCGATGGCCCCCCAGAAGAACGACAGGCCCACCAGCCACAGCGGCTCGCGATCGTAGCGGTCGGACAGCCACACGATGAGCACGAACAGGGCCATCGGAAGCGCCGCGAAGACGGTGGAGGCGATGACGAGGATGAAGTTCACCCGCGGAAGACCTCTACTCGGGGCTGGGGGCGCGGGTGAGCGGCTCGGGGTCGCGACGGTAGGTCACGACGCTGTGGGTGCTCGTGAAGCCGTCGGTGTCCTGGGCCACGATGGTGACGATGTTGCTGCCGGGCTCGAGCGCGACGTCTGCCGTGAACGGAACGCTCTGCACGCCCGCGGAGCTCCCGTCGTAGAACAGCTTGTCGCCGGCCCCCCACACGGTGACGTGCTCGATGCCGGACGCGTCTTCGACGATGCCCGAGATCACGGCCCGCGTGGAGTCCACCACCCGCTCGGGCGCGCGGGACACGGTGATCGCCGGGAGTTCGCGCGAGACGCCCTCGGGGAGCGCCGCATCGGTCTGGAACCCGATGACGTCGGACTGGGTGAAGAGCTCGTAGAACCCGGCGCGCACGATGGTTCCGTGGTCGTAGGCCTCGGCATCGCCCAGGACGAGCTCGAGCTCGAAGCCCTCGGGGCGTGGTTCCTTCAGCTGGACGCGGAACGCTCCGGTCCACGATTCGCCCGGCGCCAGACGCAGCTGACAGCCGGTGCGGCGGTCGACCGCATCGCAGGGTTCGCCGTCGATGGTGTGGAGCGCGCCTGGCTCGACCGTTCCGTGCAGGATGTCGAGTGCACGCCCGTTGCGGTTCTTGACGCGCGCGAACGCCTGACCGGTCCAGCCGTCGCCGATGTTCTCGATCTCGATGGGGATGGTGAGCGTCTCGCCGACCTCGGCCACCCCGTCGCCGTCTCCTCCGTCTTCGCCATCTGGACCGGGACCGTCTTCGATCGACCAGGACCATCGGAGGTGTGGAAGCGCACGACCGAGGATGCGGACCTCGCTGTCGACCTGACCGATGGGGGCGTCGCCGGAATCGCGGACCTCGAGGGCCACGGGCGCGAGCTCGGCGGGGTAGCCGTCGACCAGGTTGACCTCGATGCTGTAGCTGCGGGTCTCGCCCGGAGCGAGCTTGCCGATCAGGAACTCGCGGCCGTCGAGCACGTCGTTGTCCTTGGCGACGATTCCGACGCGGTAGAGCGAGCGCCCGGAGGTGTTGGTGACCGCGACGCGGACGGATTCGCGTTCGCCGGCCTGGATGCCGCCGTCTTCGCCCAGATCGAGGGTGACCTCGACGGGCAGGGCCGCTTCGCCTTCGGAGGGGGTCCACGGTGCGCCATCCGACCAGTCGAGCCCCAGCCCCGAGAGCGCCTGGACGACCTCGGAGTCGCCTCGCCGGGCATGGGTGTCGACCACCCGGGCTGCGCTCGCGAGCATCTCGGCACGCCGACTGTTCCCGGCGGCGATGATGACGTCCTTCGCGAACTGCACCTGGTAGTCGTTGACGTCGAGTCCGGGTGCGGTGTCGCGAGACTCGGCCAGGTAGCGCACGGTGTAGGCGGTCTCGTCGGACCAGGCATTGCGACCGTAGGGGTCGTTCCGCCCGTCTGCAGCGGCCTGTTGGAGGGAGTGATCGAGATCGGCTTCGCGCCGGACGCGCTCGCGCCAGTACACCATCGCGGTCTGGTCGCCGTCGGCCTGCTCTTCGACCCGCACGGGCACGAGCTCGATGTCGGCGGGGATGCCCACGGCCTGGATGCTGTGGTCGCCCGGGGTGAGGTACTTGCTGATGGTGAGCTTGAGCTTGCTGTCGTCGAAGAACTGGTGGAGGTTCTGGACGCTGCCCTTGCCGAAGGTGCGCTCGCCGATGATCACGGCGCGTTCGTTGTTCCGCAGGGCGCCGCTGACGATCTCGGATGCGCTGGCGGAGTTGCTGTTGACCAACACCACCACGGGGTAGTCGGGCTCGGTGGTCTTGGTGGCCCGAGCCTCCTCGAGGTCCTGCTTGCGGCCGTTGCCGTCGACCGTGCTGACGATCTCGCCCTGCTGCAGGAAGGTGTCGGCCACCGCGACCGCCTGGTTGAGGTAGCCACCGGGGTTGTCCCGGAGGTCGATGATGGCGCCGCGCAGGCCGTTGCGCGATTCGCGGTGCAGGCGCGTCAGGACGGTGTGCAGCTCGCTCTCGACGTGGCTGTGGAAGCTCGAGATGCGGATGAGCCCGATGTCGCCCTCGACGAGATCCCCCTCGACCTCGTTGAGCTTGATCAGCTTGCGAACCAGCTCGAAGGACCGGGGCGCGTCGAAGGAGTCGCGCATGATCTCGAGCGTGACCGGGGCGTCGACCGGACCACGGAGCAGCCGCACGGCCTCGTCGAGGGACATGTTGATCGTAGACTCGCCGTCGATCCGGGTGATCCGGTCTTCCTTGAGCAGGCCGGCCTCGGACGCCGGGGTGTCGGCGATGGGGTACTCGACGACGAGCCGTCCCTCGCGCTCGACGATCGTGATGCCGAGCCCGCCGAACTCGCCCTGGTTCTCGACGTCCATCTCGTTGGCGTCGGGAGGCGGCAGCAGGAGGCTGTGGGGGTCGAGGGTGTCGAGGATGCCGTTCACGAGCGCGTACTCGACCTCGGCCAGGGCGTTGCCATCGGGGGTGTCGAGGGGAATCCGGTCGGGATCGAGGTGCTGGACGAGCAAAGAGGCGACGCGGCGCAACTCGCCCTGGAGCTGACGCGAGCTGCCGACCGGGGCGACCTCCAGAACCGTACGGAAGTCACCGATCTCGACCGAGAGCCGCCCCTCGGATTCGCGGCTGAACTTGCAGCTCGGGACCTTGCGCTCGACGGCCTCCAGCCCCGCGACGTACATCCCCTCCCAGTCGATGCGCCCGGGCTCCACGTACGACTCTTCGACGTGGTACAGCGTGGGCTCGAGGATCTTGAGCTTCGCGAGGTCGTACCCCGAGAAGCTGGTACTGGCGAAGTCCCCTTCCCCATGCTCCATCCCGTGCGGGACGGGAATGCCAAGGGAACCGAGGCGGTGGTGGGGAGACGCAGACACCTCGCCGGCGAGCTGAAAACCCGCGCTGACGAGCATGGCTGTACCCGCCACGCCCACCACGGCGAGCGGTCGCAGCAGCTCTCCGAATGATGGCACCGAACCTCCCCGGTATTCTCAATCGTAGAGTCCGCCCGGCGCTGCGTCAACGCGCGCGACAGACCGGGACAGATGGGAGCGGGCGCGGGCGCGATGCGGCAGTGTGCAGGGACTGTGCAGGGCGGACGGGGTGTCCGTGCATCGCTCCCCCGTCTTCGACAGGCGATCCTGCGTGGCGTTAGCCTGAGTACATCTCCGCTGCGCCCCGACCATGGGGTGCCATCGCTCCCGCGCCTCCACCCCGCACCATCCGCAACCCGGTGGACCATTGCCCCTCTCGCTGCCGTGTCCGCAGTGCCGGACCAAGAACCCGCTCGACGAGCCCTTCCCCCTTCCGGGAACGCAGCTCAAGTGCGTGGGCTGCGGATCGGGTCTGGCCGTGTCCTACCCGCCGGGCGTCATCGACAAGCTCGAGAAGCTCGGGAAGCAGTTCGAGGGCAAGCCGCGGTCCCCGGCGATTCCCGTGGTCCCGGACCCCACGGCGTACGGTTCCGAGCTCGACGACGTGCCATCCGCGCCGCCTCCACCGCCCCCGAGTCGGGGTCGAGCCTCCAAACGAACGCGCACGACGGCCGATCCGGCCCCCTCGCCTCCTCCGGGCACGGCCCCGTCGCCGAAGACGATGGCGCCCACCGCGGTCGATCTGACCGAAGTCGACATGACCGAGGTGGCCCCCGAGGGCTGGGGCGAGGACCCCGAACCCTTCGACCGGACCGTCCCCTCTGCTCGCAGTCCCTACGGGGGTCTGCCGGCGAATCTGGCGGAACCCGAGGCCGAGCGGGGTGTCCGCCTCTCCGAGGACCACGAGCCAACGAAGCGGATGGCGAATACAAGGGCATCGGACGCCCCCACATCTCGACCGGGGCCCCAGGCCCCCGACACCACTGAGAGGACCGAGTTGGGCAAGGGCAAGAAATCACGCAAGCGCGGGATACTCGGCTGCCTCGGCGGCATGGGCTCGATGGGGTGCGGAACCCTGGTGGTCACGGCCATCGTCGGCCTGCTCGTCCTCGCCGGCGGCTACTGGTACTTCAGCAAGGACCTCCCCACGATCGAGACCCTGCGGGACTACGAGCCCGCCACCGTCACCACGGTGCTCGACAAGGACGGCGAGCTCCTGGGCGAGATCTACGAAGAACGGCGGTACGTCCGCCCGATCGAGTACTTCCCCGAGCACGTCAAGCAGGCCTTCCTCGCCGCCGAGGACGCTCAGTTCTACGAGCACGGCGGCGTCAACTACATGGGCATCCTGCGCGCGATCGGGCGCAGTGTGATGAGCGGCCAGGGGCCCAAGGGCACGTCCACCATCACCCAGCAGGTCGCCAAGAACTTCCTGCTCACCAACGAGCGGTCCTACGTCCGGAAGATCAAGGAGATGCTGCTCTCCTGGCGCATCGAGGAAGCGTACGAGAAAGACCACATCCTCTACCTCTACCTCAACGAGATCTACCTCGGCAGTCAGGCCTACGGCGTCGAAGCCGCGGCGCGCACCTACTTCGGGAAGAACGCTGATCAGCTCACCCACGGCGAAGCCGCCATCCTCGCCGGGCTCCCGCCGCGCCCCAGTGGCTACAGCCCCCACAAGAGCTGGAAGAGCGCGCGCAGCCGTCAGGAGTACGTGCTCGGGCAGATGGTCCTCAAGGGCTACCTCACCGAAGCCGAGGGCAAGGCCGCTCTCGCCGAGAAGATCACGATCATCCCGCGCGGAAACACCTTCCTCGAGCAGGCGCCCCACTTCACCGAGCACGCCCGCCGCTTCCTGGTCGAGCGCTACGGCGAAGATCGGGTGCTGCACGAGGGTCTGCAGATCACCACCACCTGCGACCTCGATCTCCAAAAGGTCGGCCAGGACGCCGTGACCACGCGCATCTTCGAGGTCGATCAGCGCATGGGCTTCCGCCGCGAAGCACTCGAAGCGCAGCTGTCGGGAGACGACGCCATCCAGGCCGAGCGCGACAAGCACGAACTGGCGATGCGGGAATCCTACGCGCACGAACAGGACGCCGCGGGCGGGCGCGGCGAGCTGCCCCCCGAGTCGGTCCTCGAGCCGGGAGAGGTCCACAAGGCCGTCGTGCTGGAAGTCAAGAAGACCTGGGTGAAGGTCGGCATCGGCGCACACGAGGGCATCATCCCCCTGGAGTGGTCCAAGTGGGTCTACCAGCCCAATCCCAAGCGAAGCTGGCGGTACCGCGACCAGAACGACCTCACCAAGAAATACGACTACGACGACGACCGTAAGGCCGACACCCCGATCCTGAAGCGAGGGGATGTCGTGATGGTCAAGGTCGAGCAGTTGTCCACCAAACACGAAGACGTCGCGAAGGCCTTCCGCCGCACGCCCGGAGACGACGACGAGTACGTCGCCACGCGGCTGTGGCAGGTTCCCGAGGTCGAGGGCGCGCTGCTGTCGATGGACCTGAAGGACGGCGCGGTCCGGACGATGGTGGGCGGCGCGGACTTCCGGCGCAGTCAACTCAACCGCACCCTGCAGTCGCGGCGCCAGGTGGGCTCCACGTTCAAGCCCATCGTGTACGCGGCGGCCATCGAGTCCAAGAAGGTCACCGCCGCCACGATGGTCGCCGACGCCCCTCTCGCGATGGCGTCCGGTGCCGATGGCGAGGTCTGGAAGCCCGGCAACTACGGCAACGACTACCTGGGCAACATCACGCTCCGGAAGGCGCTTGCGATGTCGCGCAACACCTGTACGGTGCGGGTCCTCGAAGCCGTCGACCCCGCGATGAGCGACGACGTCATCTACGAGTTCGGACGGCGACTGGGCATCGGTGGACCGCCGCTCCACACCCTCCCGGACGACCACCAGGTCACCCCCGACAACGACACACTCTGCCCCTGGCTGCGCGAAGAGGCCGACTCCACGGTCTGCATGTCGCACTACCCGCCCCGCGGCACCCAGCGCGACGAGCTCGGCCAGGCCTGCCGCTCGGAGTTCGAAGAGGGCATGGAGCACTACTGCCGGGCCTGCGACATGAGCATGGCACTCGGCTCCGCCTCCATCACGATGGAGGAGATGGTCCGGGCCTACAGCGCCTTCGCGACGGGCGGCACGCTGATCGAGCCCTACTACGTCACCGAGGTGAAGGACCGCGACGGCGAAGTCCTCTACGCCCACGAGCCGGTCGAACCACCGCGCGTCCTCGAGCCCGAAGTCGCTGCCATCACCACCTGGCTTCTCCGCAACGTCGTGGCCGGCGGGACCGCTGCGCGGGCGAGCCGTCTCGGGCTGCGCGGCCTGGCGGGCAAGACCGGCACCACCAACGACGAGAAGGACGCCTGGTTCATCGGCTTCACCAACGACGTGATCACCGCGGTGTGGGTGGGCTTCGACCAGCCGGCTCCCCTGGGTGTCAGCTCCACCGGCGGCCGCACGGCGCTCCCCATCTGGATGGACTACATGAAGGAGGCCGCGCCGAAGGAGAACGACCGGCCCTTCCCGATGTGGGGCAACGTCCAGACCGCACTCATCGACGAGGACAACGGCCGGCGCGTGAAGTCCGGCGGGCGTCCCTACCCCTTCCTTCCCGACACGGTTCCGGAGTCGACAGGCCTCGAGAAAGGCCAGCTCTCGGTCACCGACGTCGCGACGGAGCTCTGAGGCCTGATGCTGTCCCTGCTGTTCGGGTGGACCCTGTTGTCCGCCTGCAATCCCGTCTCGCTCGAGTCCTACGACCTGTGCGATCTCCAGATCGTGGCCGAGCCCGGGAACGCCGATCCCGGCGACGAGATCACGCTCGTCGGTGGTCCCCTGTCCGCCGACTTCGACGTGTACGTGTCGTTCGGAGGGGTGCCCGGTGAGGTGCAGTCCATCCAACGCGACGAGTGCGGCCAGTGTGACGAGTGCAAGCTCGCCAACGATTGCCTGGCCTGCGGGGAGTGTCTGGAGTGCGATGCGCTCTGCACGACATGCGTCGAGTCCACCACCGTCGTGGTCCCCGACCTGCCGGACGGGCCGGTCAGCGTGTCGATGATCAACAACTTCGGCTCCGGCGAGACCGACTTCCGCATCGGCCCCCTGCCCCCGCCCCAGCCCACGGGCGACACCGGTACGCCCCAGAGCACGGGCGACACGGGATCCGCTCCCACCCCCACCGCAGACACCGCAGTCGCTCCCAACACCGCCCACACCGGGGGTGTGATTCCGCCCACGGCAGACACCGGATCGACGGGCGACACCGCCGACACTGCCGGTAGCACGGCAGATACCGCCGACGACACCGCAGGCGGGACGTCCCACACGGGAGGATCGCAGGCACCGACCGGCCAGACCGGCCACACCGGGACTCCCTGAACATGTCTTGGCGGTCAAGAGAGCGGTACCCCCGAAATGCGCGGAGGAACGAGCACATTTTCCGGGGGTACCCGAGCGCGACAAGACATTCCATGGAAGTGATTCGGTCGGTTCATCCCTCGCTTGCGAGGGTGGGCCGGCCTAATCCGCGGTTCGCGGCGGCGACAACCGCGACAAGTGGTTAACTGTCGCCGCTGCACGGCCACAGTACGGTCGACACAGGGCCCTCACACCAGGGTCCCCGCCTTCACGATTCCCTGTTGGAGCTTCGATGCGAACCGCCATTGCCACTCTCGGAATGCTCGTCTCGACCCCGGCCCTCGCCGGTGGCGTAGGCATCATCGGGAATGCCGGGTTCCACACCGAGAACGTGTACTGGTACTCGACCGAGACCCTCGATGACGGCCAGACCATCGAGAACGAAGAGAACTTCGAGCAGATTCGTCAGCAGCAGTCGTTGTTCAACGGCGGCGGCGGCCTCGAGTTCCTTCTCGGCGACCGCGACGACCGCATCCAGGGCGTGTTCCGCGTCTACTACAACGTCGACGCCGCTCAGGCCGACCCCGCCACGCGCACCTCCCTCGTCCCCGAGGATGCCGTGGTGTCCAACATCCGCGACTCCGTGCGTCACATCGGCATGGCCAGCGTCGGACTGTCCTGGGGATTCCTTGGCAACCCCGACGGCTTCCAGCTGGGCCTGTCCACCCACGCGGGTTCGGGCTTCCTCACCAACGACCACACCGAGTTCCTGATGGCGCAGATCGGTCCGACCGCGAGCTACCGCGTCGGTCGCCAGGTGGTCCTGTTCGGCGACGTGCAGTACGCCGTGCGCTTCCGCAAGGAAGTCAGCCACGGCTCGCTGATCACCCTCGGTGCTCGCTACATGTTCGACTAGGCTCGCGTCCATCCGCGGGCTCATTCACCGCTGGACACGTCGCCCTGCGACACTCACGTGCAGAAGTACTGTTCGGTCTTGGTCGACGCGCCCAGCGCCGAATGAGCCACGCGGCCTGGACGCATCGCTGCTCTCTGCGGGAGACGAGTCCTCTGCCATGATTTCCTGCGGAAGGCGTTGGACTGCCGCGGTCCTGCTGGCCTGCGAGACGGGCCGGGTCGACACGCGGGAGTGGCTGCTGGAAAGGCTCGGGCACACGCACAGAGCCACAGCGGAGGACGGACGATCGACATGGCGAGCGGGTCGATCGGCGAACGAAGTCCGGTAGACGGCTTCGACAGAGGCTCAGAGCGCCAGCGCCCCGGTGAACAGGGGGTACTCGACGTCAGCGGTGAGAGTTGGCGTTGAATCCATCGAAGTCGTTCGAACGAACGCTCAGGTCGTCCGCCCCGAGCCGATTTCATCCTCCTGGGACGCCCGAATGGCGGGGTCGGGCTCAGCGGTGAACGATAGCGCTGAATCCTTGCAAACTGGTCGAACCCGTCCACTGCCACGAGTTCCTGCGCAGGGAGGGTCGTCCTACGGCAGCGGGACGCGGACGCCGTCGGACTGCATGACGGGCAGGGCGTCGACCCGATCGCGCAGCTCGGCGACGCTGGGCGCGGTGACCGTGATGTGGCCGACCTTTCGCAGCGGGGTGTCGGCCTTCTTGTAGTCGTGCACGTGCACCCCGGGGATGGCGAGCACGGTGTCCAGGTCGGGCATCGACCCGAGAGCGTTCACCGTGGCGCTGTGGCCGCGTGCTTCGCAGCTCCCGAGCGGCAGGCCGACGATCGCGCGCAGGTGGTTCTCGAACTGGCTCGTGACGGCGCCTTCGATGGTCCAGTGCCCCGAGTTGTGGACGCGCGGAGCCATCTCGTTGGCCAGGAGGTGGTCGCCCATGTCGAACAGCTCCAGCGCGAACACCCCCACGTAGTCGAGGTGCTCGGCCAGACGCTGCGCGACCTCGCGAGCTGCGGCGGTGACCGACTCCACGTCGCGTGCGGGCGCCGTGGACAGGCGCAGGACGCCCCTGCGGTGCTCGCTGTGGGTGAGTGGCCAGGCATCGAAGGTGCCGTCGATGGCGCGCACCCCCACGATCGACAGCTCGCGCACGAAGTCCAGCATGCCCTCGAGGATCAGGTTGTCGAGGGGCACCTCTCCCGCCTCGGCGCGGCGGATGTGCGCAGAGACGTCATCGTGGGTGTCGAAGCGCCACTGACCCTTGCCGTCGTAGCCCAACCGCCGGGTCTTCAACAGACAGGGGAGGCCGATCTCCCGAACCGCGGCCCGCAGGCTGTCCTCGCCATCCACCGCTACGAAGGGTGCGGTGCCGATGCCGACTGCGCGGAAGGTCTGCTTCTCGACGATGCGGTCGGAGGCGACCCGGAACGCTTCCGGGCCGGGCCGGACGGGCACGGTGTCGTCGAACCAGCGTGCGGAGGTGACACTGACGCTCTCGAACTCGAAGGTGACCACGTCTGCGACGTCCGCGAGAGCGTCCAGACCGGCCGGATCGTCGTAGCCGGCCTCGATCACCCCGGCGACATGGGACGCCGAGCACGTGGCATCGGGGCTCAACACCACCGTGCGGATCCCCAGAGGATGGCCCGCGAGGGCGAGCATCCGAGCGAGCTGACCGCCGCCGAGCACACCGACCGTGGTCATCGTTCAGCCTCCCGTGGACGGCAGCGACCGGTTGTCGAGTACGGCCTGGGTCTGCGCCGAGCGCCAGGCGCGGTAGCGCTCCCGGAGCGCGGGGTCGGTGGTCGCGAGCAGCTCGCACGCGAAGAGCGCCGCGTTCTTCGCACCGGACGTGCCGATGGCGAAGGTGGCGACCGGAACGCCCTTGGGCATCTGCACGATGGACAGCAGCGAATCGAGCCCCGACAGCGCCCTGGACTCCACCGGAACGCCGAGCACCGGCAGCAGTGTGAGGCTCGCGACCATCCCTGGCAGGTGCGCCGCCCCTCCGGCTCCCGCGATGATCACCCGCAGCCCACGGTCCTCGGCGGACTTCGCGTACTCGACCAGAAGCTCGGGGGTGCGGTGTGCGCTCACCACGCTCTTCTCGTACGGCACGTCGAGGGCTTCGAGCACCTCGCACGCGAGCTTCATCGTGGCCCAGTCGGACTGGCTGCCCATGACCACGCCCACGAGGGGCTGTGCGCTCTCCATCGTCCCTCCGTCGGGGGTTCCGGGCGCGTCAGTGGGTCCCGGAGCGGAGGGTAACGCGAGGGGCGACTACGAGACGACCGCGATGGCGTCGATCTCCACATCGACCCCTTTGGGCAGCTTCGCGACCTGAACCGCGGCACGGGCGGGGGTGTGATCGCCGAACATCTCGGCGTACACCTCGTTCATCGCCGCGAAGTCGTCCATGGACTGCAGGAACACGGTGCACTTGAGCACGCTCGACAGGGACGCGCCGGCGGCCTCCAGCACGTGCGAGAGGTTGGTGAGCGCCTGGCGGGTCTGGGCCTGCACATCGCCCCCCGTCAGGGTGCCCGAGGGGTCCATGGGGATCTGCCCCGAGCAGTAGACGATGCCGCCATGGACGGTGGCCTGGGCGTAGGGCCCGATGGCGGGGGGCGCGTTGTCGGTGTGGACGATCTTCACGAGGTGAGCTCCGGAAGGGCGTGTTCGAGGAGGCGCGCGAGGCGGACCGACACGAGCTGTGCGGCGTCGGTGACCTCGTCGTGGGTGAGGGCGCCACCGGACAGGCCGGCAGCGCGGTTGCTGACCACCGCGATGGCTCCGGCCGACAAGCCGATCTCGTTGGCCGCGATCACCTCGGGCACCGTGCTCATCCCCACCACATCGGCGCCGATCACCTGCAGCATGCGGATCTCGGCGGGGGTCTCGTAGGACGGACCCGGCATGGCCGCGTAGATGCCTTCGTGCAGCGTGACGTCGGTCGCGGCTGCAGACGCCAACAGCACGTCACAGATGGCCGGATCGTAGGCATAGGTGAGATCCGGGAACCGCGTTCCGTACGCCGGACCCGTGAGCGGATTGCGTCCCTGGAGGTTGATGTGGTCGCGCACCAGCATCATCTCGCCCGGCTCGAGCCCCTCTCGGATCCCACCGACGGATGCCGTGAACAGGATGCGCTTCACCCCCCAGCGATGCAGGGCGCGCACGCTGCGCACGATGGTGGACAGCGGAAGCCCCTCGTACACGTGCACGCGACCGGACACCGCGAGGATTCCGACCCCATTGAGGGTTCCGCGCACGACGCGGCCCGCGTGACCCGCTACGGTGCTCTGAGGAAAGTGCAGGTCCGTGCTCGACACGGATGTGCGCTCCGAGAATCCTTCCACCACGGCTCCGAGCCCGGAGCCCAGCACAACGGCGATCGGGGGCGCGTCCCCCAGCCGTTCCTCCAGAGCTTCTGCAGACCTCACCACCTGCTCGCGTTCGGCTTCCAACAAGTGGCGCAGATCGGCCCCGGTTCTCGCGGTCGGCTTCTCGCCTACGTCTGAATGCTGGCTCACGTTCCTCCTGGCCTCGCGGTGCACTCCGCATGCCAGGGCCGATGGTCGCACAGCACCCACCCAGTTACCAGGGCGCCCCATGTTCGGAGACACCCCCCTGCACATCGTCGAGGATCAAGAACGCCTCGCCGAGCTCGTCGAGAAGTTGGAATCTGCACCGGTCTTCGGTGTCGATACCGAGAGCAACTCGATGTACGCGTACACAGAACGCGTGTGCCTGATCCAGTTCTCGATCATCGGAGAAGACTGGATCGTCGATCCCCTCGCCGTGAAGGATCTGTCGTCGCTGGGGCCCGTCCTCGCCGACCGCTCCATCCCGAAGGTCCTCCACGGGGCGGACTACGACGTCCGCTGCCTGCATCGCGACTACGGGTTCCGGATCCACGGGTTGTTCGACACCCTGATCGCCGCACAGATCCTGGGCATGCCCAAGGTGGGGCTGGCCGATCTGCTGGAGCGCTTCTTCGGCCTCGACGTCGACAAGCAGTTCCAGCGACACAACTGGGCCCGCAGGCCCCTCCTCCCCGACCATCTGTTCTACGCGCGCGGAGACACCCACTACCTCATGGCGCTGCGCGAGATCATGCTGCGCCGCCTCGAGGATGCCGGGCGGGTAGCCGCGGTCGAAGAGGAATGTCGGCTGATGGAGAAGCTGGAGTTCGTGCCCCGTCCGTTCGACCCCGACGACTACCTGCGGCTGAAGGGCATCGGCAAGCTCTCCGACGAGAAGATGCGCGTCTTGAGGCGCCTGTTCGAGTTCCGCGAGAAGGAAGCCGAGCGCGTCGACCGCCCCCCGTTCAAGGTCATCCCCAACCGCACGCTGGTCGATCTGGCCAAGAAGCTCCCGGACAACGAAGACGACCTGCCCCTGTCCCGGCGTAGCAGCATCCGCCGCAAGTACAGCAAGAAGCTGCTCCGCGAGATCGAGAAGGGCCTCGATGAGGACTGGAAGGTCGATCGCCGCCGCAAGAAGAAGAAGCGGAAGAAGAAGGGCAAGAAGAAGAAGCCTTCACGCCTGACCGGTCGCGCCGCCGATCGCGCGATGGAAGCGCTGAAGAACTGGCGCAACGACCTCACGGATCAGCGCGGGTTCACGTCGCACAACGTCGTGTCGAACGCGGTGCTCAAGCGCATCGCCTCTGCGCGTCCGCACACCGTCGACGAGCTGCGTGAGGTCCAGGACGTCCGCAACTGGCAAGCCGAAGAATTCGGCGACCCCATCCTCGAAGTCCTCGAAGAAGTAGATCCCACCGATTGATTGAACATCCGAGCCGTTGTTCGGATGTTGGATTGAACATCCGAGCCGTTGTTCGGATGTTGGACTGAACAGCCGAGCCGGTGTTCGGATGTTGGACTGAACAGCCGAGCCGTCGTTCGGGGATCAGTCCTCGACGAGGAAGACGCCGCCGGCGGACGCACTCGGGGGGGCTGGAGCGGGTGGAGGCGGCTCGGGGTCGGCCAGCAGGCTCTGCACCTCGGGGAACACCTGGTAGAGCGTGACCACCTGACCGAAGGTGTTCTTCCACTGCCGGACGCGCTCCCGGCTCACGCTGAAGCGGTCGGCGATGGTCTGGCCGCTCTCCCCGTTCGCCAGGGAGTCGAGCAACCACTGCAGCTCGTCGGCGCCGTACCGGTTGATGAAGTTCTGCGCGACGCGCTCGCGACTGGTTCGTCCCACGGACGCCACCTCCGATCGTCTTCCAGGAGACTGTACGCAGGACCCATTGACGCGTCAATCGCAAACGTCAGCGCGGATCTCAGCCTGCGTGATGCTCCCGATACGCGGGGCTCCACGCCAACCGACGTCGCTCCGCGAGCCACCCGGAGAGCGGCCCGAAGGTCGCGGTCTCGCGGTCCTTGCCGAGCACCAGGTCCATCGAACGGCCGGGAACCGGCAATGCCAGGCTGTCGGGGTGTCCCCAGGTGTGCAGCGCAGCCGTGGTGGGGTTGCGGCCCGCCATCCGGGACTCGGTGGCGAACACCACCAGCAGGGGGCAGTCGGCGTCCTTGAACGCGGCCGTGTAGTCCACGACGCCACCGCGACTCGAGAGCGTGCCTTCGCTCACCCAGCAGCGCAGCTGGTCGATCAGGCCCAGCGCGACGGACTCGCTGCCGTACTCCAGCGCTCCTCGCACGCGAGAGCCGGGCGCTGCGCCGAACCAGTCCTCCTGGCCGAATGCAGGCAGGGCCAGGCGAGCCAACGTGCCGCTCGGGACGCGCAGCCGCTCGGGGAGCAACCGCATGAGCTGGGCAACGGTCTGCACCTCGGTCGAAGGCCGGCGAAACTGCACCGGCGACCCCAGAGCGACCACCGACGCGAGGTCCTCACCCCGTGCAGCCGCGACCAGACCCAGCTGACCACCGAGCCCGTGGCCGACGAAGTGGACGGAGTCGAAGCCCGTGTACTCCTGGATGGCGTGCACGGCTGCGGGCAGGTCGCGCTCGACGATGGCATCGAAGTCCATCGGCGTGTCGGCCGGGCCCCTCGCGTCCTTGTCGCCCCGATGGGACAGCAGGAACACCGAGAAGCCGCGTGCCGCCAGTGCGTGGGCGAGCGGGGTTCCATCGCCGTAGCGGTACGCATCGGGTCCGAGCCCGAGGGCGTGGGCCAGCAGAACCGGCTCTCCGGCGCCGCGAGCGTGGGGCTCGACGTGGAACAGAGGCGCCCGCCAACCGTCCGTGGTCTCGTATGGGAGGCGAGACAACGGAAGCGGCGGAGGCGCTTCGAAGAAGCGTTCCCTGTCGGCCGGGTGCAGGGTTCGCCACGTCAATCGACGGGTGAGCTGCACGGCGGACGCCGCCAGGGCCCGGGCGGGGGGTGCGAGTCGGGCGCGGGATTTGTCGGGGAGGGACATCGTGGAAGGGGGATGGGGAGGGATGTCGGGGAGGGATGACAAGGGGGAAGGCGCCGTCAGCGCGGCCCCGCCCGGGGCCTGGCTGGAACCAGGGAAACGATAGCGAGCGGACCGCGGAGTCTGCAAAACGCCATCGGCTCGGCGCTACACTTTTCAGGTTTTTGATGAGCATATCTATTGACGCGTCAACTGCCCAACTGATCGAGACGCACCAGGCAACGCCGACAATCGTGAACGATCCCGCGATCGCGATCGCGATCGGATCGCGATCCGGATTTTTCCCGATCGCGTCGAGCGCGGATCCTGCGCCGCGGGGCATCGTCGAATTCACATCAACGAAAGTATTGACACGTCAACCACTGAAACCCTCGCCTTCCCCCACCCCACCCGTTCGAGTGACCACGGCCGCTGATCGGGCTTCATCTCAACGTCGCCACGGAGTCACGGGGCAGCACGGAGGACTGCACGGAGCCACGCGATCCGTTTCGGCTCATAGCGCAGCTTCGAAAGCGCGTATGGGACCAGCCTTGGTCGTCAGAACGGGTCCGATGCGGGCGAGACCGGGTTGGCCAGCGTCATGGATGCGCAGAGACTCGTCGTGGTCGGTCGAGGTCGTGGTGGGGGTGGTGGTCGTCATCATGGCCAACCACGAAGGCCGACGAAACTGGCGACAGTGCGCCGAGCCCAGAGACAGAAGCCGGGCCCTGGGGTCAGTTCACGTCCGCGCTCGCCACCGCATCCGCGACCCAGTTCTGGAACACGGTCTGCCGGCGACGGAACAGCTCGCTCTCGCGGATCTGCTCGCGGTTGGCCTCGAACTGCGACAGGTCGGCTTCCTGCTTCTGCGTGACCTGCCCCACCCAGTAGATGCCATCGGTCTCGAAGACGCGATCCAGGACCTCGCCTTCGGACGCCGCAGCGGCCGCGGACATCAGATCCGGTGGCGGACCGAACGCGTTGGAGGGCGCACCAGCCGGAATGAGCCCGGTGCTCTGGGACGAGAGCATCTTGCCCGTGAGGATCTCGTTCGGGACCTCGCCGGTCTCCCGCCACTTGGGAAGCAGCTCGTTCTCGGCGAACGCGATGGCCTTCGCGGGGGCCTGTTCTTCGCGGATCAAGCGGGTCGCGATCTCGTCCTTCACGTCTTCGAAGGCGTCTTCGTAGGGGTCGACGCGCTCGTGGAGCTTGTAGATGCGGAGGTCGGCATCACTCGAGATCACCCGGCTGATGTCGCCGGCCTTCAGGTCGGCCACGCCATCGGTGATCTCCACCGACAGCTGCAGCTTGCTCTTCTTGCCCATGTCTCCGCCCTTCTCGGCGGTGGGGTGCTCGGACCACTTGCGGGCCAGCTCGGCGAAGTCGGCCCCGTTCGTGAGCTGCTCGCGGATCTGGTTCATCTTCGGGAGCAGGTCTCCGGCGCCGATGCCGTCCTTGCCGATCGCCAGACGGATCATCGACACGTGCAGCTGCTCGGGATGCTTGTAGAGCCGGTCGAAGTCGCTGTCGTACGTCTCCTTCGCACGGCCCTGGTTGTTCTCGTGCCAGGTCTTCAGCTCTTCTTCGCCGACTTCGATGCTGGAGTAGAACGCGCTCGGACGGATGCGGACGTAGGTGAGGTCGACCTTGCGCTGGCTGTTCTCGTAGGTGCGGCGCAGCACGGGCTCGGACAGGGTGGTGCCCAGCGAGACGAGCTCGGACATCTTCATGTACAGCAGGCGGTCGTGGGTGCGCGACTCGTACAGGGCTTCGGTGAGACCCTGCCGCTTGAGGAACCGCTCGTACTTCTCCCGGTCCAGCCCACCCTCCTCGTTCTGGATGCCCGGGATGGACATGATCTCGCGCGCGACCTCGTACTCCGAGACCTCGATGCCGAGGGCCTCCGCTTCCTGGCGCACGACCTCGAGCTCGATGAGCTGCTGCCGCACCCGCTCGCGGAGATCGGACTCCTCGGGTTCGCTGAGACCACGGCCCAGGTTCCGCTCCTGCTCGTTCTTCACGCCCGAGTACATGTTGCGGAACTCGGTCTCCATGATCGGCTCGCCGTTCACCTCGGCGACCACCGTGGTGGTCTGGCCCTGAGGGGTCGCGTACCAGAAGACGAAGGAGATGACGACGGCCACCAGGACCAGCTGCATCGCGGTCGAGTCCGAGCTCGACCGCATCGATTCGAGGACACCCATGGACTTGTGCTGCTCCTGCGGTTCCGCAACGCGCGGAATGCGTCCCACCGGCGTATTTCGTGCGCGTCCCCCCATCAAGCCCGGCACCCCACCGGCCCGAAGAGGGTGGAATCACCGATCAGGAGTCAGAACCTGAATTATCGCCACACGCCACGGAGATGTTTCAAAAATCCCTCGATTTTCCCGCAGAAAAGCCGATTGGACGAGGTTGCAGGTTCGGATCGCCATATCGCCGACTCGCCCGGATCCGGACCGTCACAAATCCCAGAAACTCACTTGCGACGCAGATCCACGACGGTATTATCCACGCGGGACCCGGAAGCGACCCTCGCTCCCACCCACCCCGCGCATCTCCCCGGTGCGCATCCCTCCGTCTCTCCCGAGACACCCCTCCCCCATCTCGTCCTTCCCACACCCCAACCCCTCCCCAACCTCGAATGCTCTCCGCAGTCCTCGGCCTGTTCACACAGGACCTCGCGGTAGACCTGGGCTCGTCGCGGACCCGGGTCTACCTGCGAGGCACTGGCCTCCTCTGTGACGAACCCAGCGTCGTCGCCGTCCAGTCCCACAAGGACGGTCGACGAAGCGTCGTCTGTGTCGGCGCGCCCGCGCACCCCATGCTCGGTCGCACCCCAGAGGACATCGAAGCCATTCAACCCGTGCGCAACGGCACGATCGAAGACTTCGAGGTCGCCGAGGCTCTGCTCCTGCAGCTCGTTCGCCGCTCCCAGGGAGCGCTGGCCGTCCCCGGTCTGCGCAAGCCCAGGATGGCCGTGGCCCTCCCCCCCGGGGCCAACGACATGGCGTCCCGAGCACTCCGGGATTCCTGCATCGCTGCTGGCGCCCGCGAGGTCCACCTGGTCCCGCGGGCCGTCGCAGCCGCACTCGGCGCGGATCTCCCGATCCACGAGCCCAACGGCCACCTGGTCGTCGACCTCGGCGGGAGCGCCACCGAGGTGAGCGTGCTGTCGCTGTCCGACGTCGTCTGGCGCGACACCGTTCCCGGAGGCGGCGAAGGTCTCGACCAGCTCGTCATCTCCTGGATGCGCAAGCACCACGCCCTCGAGATCGGCCGTCCCACCGCCGAGCGTCTCAAGACCGAGCTCGGAAGCGCCCGCCTGGGCGGCGTCTCCGGCAATCGCGTCGCGAAGGGCCGCTGTCTGCGCCAGGGAATCCCCCGCGCGGTGTCGGTCGACGCCGAGACCGTGCAGTCCGCGCTGGCTCCCGGCATCAACGCGATTGCCGACGCCATCGAACGGGCGGTCGAAGCCATTCCCCCCGAGCTCGCCTCGGACATCTGCGGCAACGGCGTGATCCTCGTAGGCGGAGGCGCCTGCCTCGACAGCCTCGAAGCCGCGCTGCGACACCTCACCGGGCTGCCCGTGATGGCCGCCGATGCTCCCGCCGAGGCCGTCGTCCGCGGTGCTGCCCGGGTCCTCGGCGAGCTCGAGCTCCTGCGCACCGTGGCGGCGTAGTCGACCCGTGCCTGGCACGCGTCCCGCAACCGGATAGCCGGCGGCCCCGCGAGCATGGGAGCCCCCGTGGACATCGTCATCGTCAGCAGTGAGGTCGCACCGTTCTCCAAGACCGGTGGAATGGGCGACGTGACCGGCGCTCTCGCCGATGCCCTCGCCCGCGCGGGTCACCGCGTGATGACGGTCTCCCCCCGATACGGGACCACCCCCAGCGAAGCCCTCGTGGACTCGGGGTTCTCGGCTCGGGCGTACCTGGGCAACACCGAGCAGACGGCCCGGTTGCTGGTCCATACCCCCGACACGCCCGGCCGCACGAAGGGTTCGAGCGGTCACGGCGCGACGCACATCCTGGTCGAGCACCCGGTGTTCGGCAATCGCAACGGCATCTACGGCGACAGCAACGGCACCTTCGGCGACAACCACATCCGGTTCGCCCTGCTCCAGCGTTCGGCCCTCGAAGCCGCTCGGCGCGTTCCCGTCCGCAACGCCGACGGCACCGCCGCCCCCCTCGGCAACGATCCGCTGTTCCACATCCACGACTGGCAGACCGCCACCCTGCCCGTCTTCCTCGACCAGTACTACCGACCCCTCGGGCACTTCCGACGCAGCCCCGTCGTGCTCACCCTGCACAACCCCGCCCATCAGGGACGCCTGCCCGGCAAGCTGTTCGACGACCTCGACCTGCCCAAGCGGTGGTTCTCGCCCCACGCCCTCGAGTGGTACGGGGATCTCGCCCTGCTGAAGTGCGGTGTCGTCCGCGCCGACCAGCTCACCACGGTCTCTCCCACCTACGCCTGGGAGATCACCACCAGCAAGGGTGGGTTCGGCCTCGACACCCTGTTCCGCGGCCGCTTCGCCGAGCTCACGGGCATCCTCAACGGCATCGACACCACCGTCTGGAATCCCGCGGACGACGCGCACCTCGACGCGCCGTTCAGCCTCGAGGATCCGTCCGGAAAAGCCACCTGCAAAGCCGGTCTGCAGGCCGAGCTCGGTCTGCCGATGGAGCGCGACCGGCCCCTGGTCGGAAGCGTCGGACGCCTCGATCCCCAGAAGGGCGTCGAGCTGCTCATCGACAGCATTCCGTGGCTCGTCGGCCAGGGCGCTCAGGTGGTGGTCCTCGGGAGCGCAGCCGCCGCACACGAGAAGTACGAGTGGCAGCTGCGCGAGCTCGAGCACCGGTTCCCGGACCGCGTGCGGGCGTGGATCGGGTTCTCGGAGCGGATGGCCCATCGCATCGAGGCCGGTTCGGACCTGTTCGCGATGCCCAGCCTGTTCGAGCCGTGCGGGCTCAACCAGATGTACTCGATGCGCTACGGCACCGTTCCCGTCGTCCGAGCCACCGGGGGTCTGGCAGACAGCGTGGACGATGGCGAGACCGGGTTCACCTTCCGCGAGGCCACCGGTTTCGCGTTTCGGGGAGCGCTGCACCGCGCCCTCGAGCAGTACCGTGCAGACGGCCTGAATCACATGCGGGCTGCCGGAATGGCCCGCGACTTCGGCTGGGATGCCGTGGTGCCCCACTACGAAGCCGTCTACACGCGGGCGATCGAGGGGCGGGGACGCCTCGTCCGCGAGTGAGCGCGCCCTCGCGGTTGCCGGCAGGCCACGCAGGACCGAGAATCCCCCGGTGAGCTCCTACCAGCTGGACGACACCCCCGTCGCGACGGGCGGACAGGGCGCGGTGTACTTCGGGACCGACCCGAAGGGCCGGGCGATCGCCGTGAAGGTCGCAGCCGAGGGCGATGCCGCGGATCAGGCCCTGCAGCGCGAGCTCGAGATCGTCCGCCACATGAACGATGCCGGCGTGCAAGGCGTCGTGCCCTGCCTCGCCGAGCTCAAGGTCCGCGGCCGGCGCGCGATGGTGATGCCCCGCTACCCCGAGCACATGGGCGACTGGCTCAAGCGCACCATCCTCGACCCCACACCCCACAGCCTGCGCGAGCTGTTCACCTACCACCAACAGCTCGCCTCCGTGCTCGGCGAGGTCCACCGCGTCTACTACGACGGCGGAACGGTCGTGCACCGCGACGTCAAGCCCGAGAACATCTTCCTGGACGGGCGCGGAGGGCTGTTCCTCGGAGACTTCGGGGGCGCGATGGCCGTCGAGCAGCTCAAGGCCGTCGAGCTCGCCATGTTCGGGACACCGATGTGGGCGCCTCTCGATCAGCTGCTCCCGGGCCGCGCCATGCCCGACACCACCTGGGACACGTACGCCACCTGCGTGCTGCTCTACGCTGCGATCACCGGGGCGCGCCCCGCCTACCAGGCCGATCCGCGCGAGCTGCTCACCGGTGCCGGCCAGGCGCTCTGGGACGCCGCACGCGCAGCCGTCGAAGCCGAGGGATCCGCCCGAAGAGAGGCTCAGCGTCGCTTTGCGGTCATGCGCAAGGGCACCCGTGCCGAAGACCTCGTCGACCTCACGGGTCGCGCAGCGCTGGTGAGCGGCGACCGCGAGGCGCTCACCGAGGGGCTCGAGCGGCTGTGTGGCCTCGCCGGCATCGAGGGCAAGGCCGAGCGCGCCCTCGGTCGAGGGGTGTGGAACCTGCTCGTGCGCGGTCTGTCGCCCCTCTCCCACCCCTCGCCGCCCAACCGGTTCCGGGATGCCAGCGAGCTCGCCGAGAGCATCGAAGACCTGCTCTCCATCGTCGAGGCGCCGGGGTCCGCACAGACCGGGGCGTTCCAGGCCGACGAGCTCCCCGCGACGCCCGACACGACCGATCTCGCCGAGCTGCTCGGCGGGAAGAGCTTCGACGACGACGACGACCCCCTCGACCCCCCGTCGCGTCGCACCAACCTCTCCGCCGGAGCGCCCATCCTGGCCGTCGCGTTCATGGGGGTGGGGGCCATCGGCCTCGCTGTCGCGGGCTGGTTCGCGTGGCCCTACGCGATGATGGCGTTCAACGCGAACCGGACCCTGCCCGACGTCGTGGACGTCCCCGAGGGCACCGTGCAGCTCGATGCAGGCTCCGTCGCCGTCCGTGCCTTCCGCCTCGACACCACCGAGGTCAGTGTGGCGGACTATCGCGCGTGTGCCGAGGCCTCGGCGTGCCCCGTGATCGGGTTCCAGGTGCCCAACGACCGGCCCGCCACCGGGCTGGGCATCGAGGAGGCCGATGCCGTGTGCGCCCACCGCGGCGGTCGGGTTCCCAGCGAAGCCCAGTGGATGCACGCCCACGGCCCCGACACCTTCCCCTGGGGCGAAGACGACCCCACCTGCGACCGCGCCATCGCGCTGGGCTGCGGCAACCGCCTCGGCCCGGTCGGAAGCGGCCGGCAGGGCCCCTCGGCGCACGGGGCGATCGACATGGCCGGCAACGCCTGGGAGTGGGTGCGTGGCGTCGAAGGGCCCGTGCTGGTGGGCGGCGGGATGAGCTCGGCCAGCAACGAGCTCGGCCGCGTCGCCCGAAAGACCGTGCCCGACGGCGGGAAGCCCGGTCTGGCCGGCGTGCGCTGCGCCTACCCTGCTTCTGCGCCCGACCCGGGATAGCGCAGCACATGGCCTCCTCCCCCTCCGAGCCCACTGCGTCCCGCGGACTGCAAGAGCGCCTCCGCACCCCCGATTGGCTCGCAGAGCTCGTCGAGCGTGCTGATTCCGACCTGGCCCACGGGGGCTACGCCGCGATCTCCGTCGATCCCGAGCGCTTCCGTCGTCACCTGCGTGCCGCGCAGCGACCCCACATCGAGCCGGGCGGCACGGCCCCTTCCCTCCCGGATCTCGATCGCACCGCACACTGGGTGGTCGAGCAGGCGCGGTTCAAGACCACGGCACTCGCCGGATTCGCAGGGCTGGCCGGTGCCGCGTCGGTTCCCCCCGAGGTCGCGGCCCGCAGCGTGGCGACGATCCGGCTCGCCCAGCGTCTCGCCATCGTCTACGGCTTCGATCCCGACACCGATCGCGGCCGCACGGCCATGTGGCGCGCTCTCGCTGCAGGTCTGGAGGTCGATCTGCCCGAGCACGGCCCCGTCGGGCTGCGGGTGTCCGACGTCCCCGAGATCCTCTCGCCCGGCGTGTCTCCGCGCTCGGTGGGCACCGTGCTCGCAAAAGCCGTTCTGTACCGGTCGATCCGCAGCATCGCCGGGCGGCTGGGCCGGTTCATTCCCCTGCTGTCGAGTGCGTTCGCGGCCCGGGAGGCCAGTCGGCGCACCCCCGAGGTAGGCGAGCGGATGATCGAGGTCCTGCGGTTGCTCTCGGAGCCTGGCGCGATGCCGGTGACCGCGGAAGCCGAGGAGATCCAGCCATGACCTCGTCCGCCAGGCCCCCCACCGATGGTGACTGGACCCGCTGGAGCCAGGACGCCGCCGAGCAGATCCAGCAGCGCGCAGAAGCCCTGATGGCCGAGCACGGGCTGGGCGCAGGCGCGTCGTACCGCTGGGACCTCACGCGCGGCCGCATCACCTTCGAGACCGGCGATGGGGGGCCCGATTCCGAGGTGTCGTTCGACGTCGAGGTCGTCGGCACCCGCATGCGCGACGTGTTCGTGTGGGGCTGGGCCAACCCGAGCCTGCCCGCCGCCGCCACCACGCGGATCGATGCCGTCCGCCAGTTCGGAGCCGCGCACGATCTGCGCCTGCTCACCGAGCCCGAGGTCCCGGCACAGCCTGCGGAAGCCCTCGAGATGCTCGCCATCGCCGCTCGGGTGCTCGACGCCGACGGGGTCTGGATCGAGTCTGCAGGCAGCCTGACCGATGCCCAGGGCGTCGACCACGAGGAGGACCTGTACTTCCTGCTGTTCGCCTGATCCCGCGTCCCCCCTCGCTCCTCTCGGTTCGGAGGTGGGCATGCCTCTGATCGCCATCGTGTGGCTGGGCTGTTCCACGTCTCCGCCCCCCGAAGCCCCCGTGGAGCCGGGCCCTTCGGCATCCGAGCCCGTCGAGAGCACCGCGCCGACGGGTCCCTCGTCGGGTCGACCCGAGGTCACCGCCGAGCTGGAGGCCGACCGCGACGCCCCCCGTCATCCCGGCGACGGCACCGGCACGGTCACCCTCGACAACGACCCCGGGCTCCTCGTAGCGAGCGGCCCCGGCCGCTTCGAGCTGACCTTCACCGTCTCGGAACACGGCATCGCGGACGGCGGCGCCATCGTGTTCCAGAGCCCGCCGTTCTGGGGGTGGTCGCCGCCTCAGCTGCGGAACCCCGAAGCGCCCGGCTTCACCACGGTCACCCTGCCCGAGGGCCTCACCGGATCGCCGGCCATGGCCGATCAGGGCACGCTGGTCATCCCCGTCGAAGGCCGCGCCCTCGAGCCCGGCGAGACCGTGCAGGTGGTCTACGGAGACGGCCCCGGCACCCGGGTCGATCGCTACGCCGACCCCGCTCAGCCCCTCTGGTTCGGGGTGGACGCCGATGGGGACGGCATCCGGGCGGTGGTTCCGGACCCACCCACCGTCGCCATCGTGGCGGGTCCGCCCGCACAGCTGCACTGCGTCGTCGACACCACGCGCCAGCCCGGCCAGCCCTACACCCTGCACCTGTCCCGGCTCGATGCCGTCGGGAACCTCGTCGACGCCGCTCAGGGGGTCGATCCCGTCCCCGTCGCGCTCCAGGGCCCGGGACTCCCAGAGCGCGTCGAGCTGGCCGACACCCTCGCCGTGCAGGCGACCGCGCCCACGGGCGTGCACCGCATCCTGGCCACCACCGGCACCCACGACTGCGTGACGAACCCGCTGATCGTCCGCAAAGGCGCCCCTCGCGTACAGTGGATGGACCTGCAGATCCACAGCGGACGGTCCGACGGCACGTCCACCCACGAGGCGCTCTACCGCTACGGGCGCGACGTGGCCGGGCTCGACGGCATGGCCATCACCGACCACGACCACTGGGGGATGCGGTTCCTCGACGCCCGCCCGGAGCTGTGGGAGGAGATGGTCGCCCTGGCCGATGCCCAGGATGCGCCGGACTTCGTGGTGGTTCCGGCCTACGAGTGGACCAACTGGACCTACGGCCACCGCCACGTGCTGATCTTCGGCGACGACCGGACCCTGCGCTCCACCCTCGATCCCGCGTTCGACACCCCTGCGGAGCACCGCGCCGCCGTGCCCGACACCGATCTGGTCATCCCCCATCACCCTGCGGGCGGAGCGGTGGCCGTGGACTGGGCGACCCACCCCGAGACCGAAGGCGTCGTGGAGCTGTGTTCCGTACACGGGAGCTCCGAGAGCCCCGACACACCAGGCCGAATCTACGATGCAGTCCCCGGATCCTTCGTGCGCGAGGCCCTCGATGCGGGGTACCGGCCCGGCTTCATCTGTGGCACGGACGGCCACGACGGCCATCCCGGGCTGTCCCACCTGGCCGGCCCTCACGGAGGACTCGCGGCGATCCTCGATGCGGCTCCAGGGCGCGAGGGGCTGCGCGAAGCCCTCGTCGCCCGGCGCACCTACGGAACGAACGGCCCGAGGATCCTGCTCCGCACCCAGGTCGGCGACCGGTCCATGGGTTCCGACCTGCCCCCGGGCGACCACACCCTCGAGGTCCGGGTCGTCGCCGAATCGCCCCTGTCCCGCGTGGAGGTGGTACGGAGTGGCACTGTGGTGCAGAGCCTCGCCGGCGACGCGCTGGATGGGGTGGTGGCCTTCCATTCCTTCGTGCTGACGGGCCTGACGGACGGGGAGTACGCGTATGTGCGCGTGATCCAGGCCGATGGCGGGGCCGCCTGGTCGTCGCCGTTCTACATCCGGGCCGATGCCACCGAGCGAGGGAAGCCTCCGCCGTCCCCACGGGTTGCCCCAACGACCCCATAGAAGCCCAGCCATCGCCTGGGGTAGGGTGCATCGACTTCTTCGGAGGAGCCCCCCATGTCCATGATCCTGGCCGCCGGCCTGTTCGCCCAGCCCGCCATGGCGTTCGACCACTCCCATGCCCAGCTCGCCACCGTTCTCGACGGCGCTGTGACCAACGAAGGGGTCGACTACGCCAGGATCGGGTCCCGAAAAGACACCCTCGACGCCTACCTGTCCGAGGTCGCCAACGCGCCGGTCGGCAGCTTCAGCAACGACGAGAAGCTCGCGTTCTACATCAACGCCTACAATGCACTCACCATCAACCTCATCGTCGAGGAGAAGGTGAAGTCCATCAAGGACATCGCGGGCGGCAAGGTCTGGGAGCAGCGGTCGTTCAAGGTCGGCCGCGACACCATGACGCTGAACCAGATCGAGAACGACAACGTGCGCAAGCTCGGCGACGGCCGGATCCACGCCGCGGTCAACTGCGCGTCGAAGGGCTGCCCTCCCCTGGCTCCCAAGCCCTTCACGCCGGACGGTCTGGACGCGCAGCTCGACGCGGGTGCCAAGCGGTGGGTGAGCACCAACGCCTTCAAGATGGTGGGCGATGTCGCTCGTCTGAACAAGATCTTCGACTGGTACGGCGACGACTTCGTCGACATGCCCGCGGGCACGGCCACCCCGGAAGACAAGCAGAAGGCCGCGAAGGCGTTCATCACGAAGTACGGCGGCGACCTGTCCGGTGCGAAGTCCTTCGAGTGGAACGACTACGACTGGTCGCTCAACAGCGCGAACTGATCCACACCTTTCGCCGTCCAGCAGCCCGGTGTTACCGGCCTGCGGAGGCGATCGATGATTTCGACGATGATTCTGGTGTCTGCGCCTGCGTTCGCGGACTGCACCTTCACGGCATCCGTGTCCGACGGCGACACCCCCGTCTCCGATGCCCGCGTTCTGCTCGTCCGGAGCGAGGGGTACGAGACCGTAGAGCGCAAGCGCGGAACCACCGACGCGAAGGGCGTTGCCGCGTTCGAAGGGCTCGGGCCGGGCAGGTGGCGCGCGACCGCTGCTGCCGGAGATCGCGTTCCGGGGACCATGCGGAGTGTGACCTGCTCGGACGCCGACGCGCTGGAAGCCGAACTGGTGCTGAAGCCCGCCGACGCCTGGTTCGAAGGCCGGCTGGTCGACCAGTCGGGTCGCGTCCTGGACGGTGTCGTCGGCATCGTCGACACGCACGACCACGCCGTGTTCGCGGGGCCCGCGGAGCTCGATCTCGGCGAGGACGGCACCTACAGGATTCCGGTCGTCTCCGGCTACGGCTACAACCTCTACGGGTTCTCCGAGGGCTATCGGTTCGGGAGCACGGGACTCACCCAGAAGCCCGCCGCGGGCGAACGCAAGCAGGTCGAGATGACGCTGTCGTTGGCGGCGCGGATCGAAGGACGCGTGTACGGTCCGGATGGCCAGCCGGTGGCGGGTGCGACCGTGTACCGGATGCCCCTGAGCACCGAACAGGCCACCACCGACGCCCAGGGCCGCTACTGGCTTCCCGCCGTCCCCGGAACGTTGAACCGGGTGAGTGCGATCTCCGGGAATCGCGTGGGTACAGCCGAGGTCGGAACCGTCGGCGAAGGGGAGGATCGCTACCAGGCCCGCATCGATCTCCGGCCGGGGCGAACCGTCCGCGGCACGGTGATGGATGCGTCCCGCAACCCCGTCGGTCCGACCACGGTCGTGTGGGGGGCATCCGGCACGGGCCTCGTGGTCGAGGTTCCGGTTGCGGCCGACGGCACGTTCACGGCGGAGGGGGTGCCCTACGACTGGACCCCTGACCCCAATCGCATCTACACCCGGGACGCGCCCGCCGATCACGTGGAATTCTTCGTCTACGACTACGACCGGAAGGCCGAGGCTCGCAAGGTGTCCCTGCCGCCTTCGGAGACGACGATCGACGTGCCGTTCGCACTGCGGACCCCCTGACACGCGGAGCGCTGCATGCCCCAGGGACTGCCGACGTCCGCCCGCCAGCGCGTCGATGCCGCCGATCCGACCGGCCAGCTCGACGCCATTCAGGTGCGCCCCGCCCATCGGGCGCCTGTGGTAGGCGTTTCGGAGTGGGACCTCGCGACCGACATCGACCACGGACGGTCCGAGAAGCGCGCCGTCACCCTGATCCAGGCCGAGCACCTTCCCGCGGTCTCCCAGATGCTCGGTCGCCCCGTGGACTTCGCGGGAACGCGTCGGAACCTGCTGGTCTCCGGGCTCAACCTGTCGGCGTGTCCGGGGCGTCAGCTGGCCATCGGCGAGGTCGTGCTCGAGCTCACTGTGCGATGCCATCCCTGCAGACGCATGGACGAGACTTTCGGGGTCGGGGGCTTTGCGGCGTTGTTCGGTCACGGCGGCTGGTGTGCGCGCATCGTCCGGTCGGGCGTGATCCGGGTCGGCGATACGGTGCGACTGGCCGATGTCGCGCAACAGCGCCTGTTCGACGCCTGAACTCGGCCAGACGAACAAACCTGGGGAATCGTATTTCGGATTCCCCACCACACGCGACAAGAATGTCGCACACCATGAAAAAACCGGCGTCTGTGCGTGGGTCGAGTGCTGGCACGAGTCTTGCTTCACCTCCTGTCATTCCAGACCGGAGGCTCCCATGCGACTCATCGTCAGCGAATGACCCCGATTCTCACAGCGTGCGCAGGTCGATCGCCAGCAGCTCCACCTCGAAGGTGAGGATGCTCTCGGGCCCGATGATGTTCGGGCGTCCCCGGTCGCCGTAGCCCGCGTCCGGAGGCACCACCAGGATGCGTCGCCCGCCTTCGCGCATGCCCATCAGGCCTTCTTCCCAGCCCTGGATCAGGGCCCCTCGTCGCCAGGGGAAGTCCGCCGGCCGACCGCGCCGTCGAGAGGAGTCCTGCACGCCGTCGTCGTCCACCCACATCGTGTAGTGGACCCGGATCCCGGCCGGCTCGATCAGGGCGCGTCCCGTGCCGACCTCCACGTCCACCCAGCCCGTGCCGTTCGGGGTCTCGGACAGCCACTCCGCCGGGACGACCGGCTTGGCTTCCTCTCCGCGCGCCCGAGCGGGTCGGGTGGCGGCCCCGACCTGTTCGCGCAGCCACTCGGACACCGAATCCGCCGTGCTGGCGGGGCTCTCGTGCGCATCACCTGCAACCGAAGCAGCGGAGCCAGGGGTGTCGGCCCCGACGACTTCGGCATCGCGTCGCCACACCGCTTCGCGTCCGGACCAGCCACTCGCCTGGCTCCACGCGATCTCGGGAGCCGCGACGAGGTCGGCCGCGTCGAGCAGCACCTGGGGACCCTCCAGGCGGGCGTCGTCGTCCTCCCAGGTCAGGTCGGCGTCCAGCTCCCAGGCGAGGTCTTCGAGGGCGGCTTCGTCACCTCCGACCCAGAGCGCGTCGGGATCGACGTCGTCTCCGATGCGTCGCCAGATCACCTCGGCGTCGGGGCCGCGCAGATCCACCACCTCGTCGGCGATGGGGTCCAGGGTGCGGATGCCGTCGGCGGTCACGACCTCCAGCGGGAGCCCTCCAGGAACGGCCAGTGGAAGCGGGCCGGTCAGCACCCGACCCTCGGAGACGACGTGTACGCCGGCCTCCCGGGCCTCGGAGTCGATCAGGACCAGCGCATCGGGGCTGATGGGGGCGGCGCACGCGCCGAGAGCGAGGCAGGACAGGAGCAGAGGAGTTCGCATGGTCGGTTCGACCTCGACCGGTGGCGTTGGTTCCAACGAACGGTCTTGGAGACTCAGCGCATCAGCGCATCAGCGAGGCTCGCCCGTGGCGGCCACGAAGCTACGTGCCGCTCCCGGCACTCCGAACCACAGCGTGTCCCCGATCTGGACCAGTGCAGGCGAGTCCTCCGTCATGGGAAATGCGGGTGTGCTCCACTTCAGGCTGTCTGTCTCCCACCGTTGGATCCGGATGGGGCCTCGCGGGTTCGAGGCTTCTCGCACCGCTACGAACGTTCCCGTGTCTGCCGCGAGCAGCGCGACGCCGGAGCCCTCGAGCTGGTGGTCGGATCGCACGTTCGCGGAGTCTGCATCGAGAGCGACCAGTCGGCCACCCAGCGTCAGGATCCATAGGGTGTCACCGTGTACGGCCAGTCGGGTGATCGGTTCGGGAGACGGCCACGAGATGGGCTCGGGGGATGCGCTGCCGTCGAGGCGAAACAGCTTGTGGCCCTGAGATGCGAAGGCCGTTCCATCCGGCCGTGGGGCAATCTCGGGGATGTCCCGTCGGGGCATTCTCGCAGGCCGGGCCACGCCGCCAGCGAGCGGGTTGCGGTTCACGAGCTGCTTGCGGACGTCGACGGTCCACAGCGCCTCACCCGCGGCAACGATCGGGGCTGCGTCGCGTCCGATCTGGATGGGACGGTCGTAGGGTTCTCCGTCGTCCGGGATTACGGTGGCGACCCGCCCGTCCTCCCCCGCGTGCACGACCACCACGCCGACCGAGGCGATGGCTGCACCCACGATCCCGTCGAATGCGTGCACTGTGCCGTCGATCTCGACCTCGGTCCCGGTGACCTGGACCAGCCGGTCGTTCCAGGAGAGTAGCCGGTCGTCACTCGGATGGTGGGTCGCACCGGGTCGCTCGATCCGCGCCTCCTCGGATGACGGCGGCGACGGCGCGGGCGGCTCCGAGCCGGACGACGAGCATCCCGCGAGAACGGCCAGCGTGACGGTTCCTCGAGGGCTCACAGGCGGTCCTCGTAGCGAAGGCGAAGCGCGGCGAGCTGCTGTGGTGTCATGCACATCGCAGCCTGCTCTTGAAACTCGGCGTAGACGGCTTCCTTGCCCGGAGGCGCCTCCATCGCCTGGATGTCGGAGTCGTCCACTCCGAACACCCGCTCCCGGAAGAACTCGTGCTGGGATTGGCGGATGTCGGCAGCGCTCTGTGCGGACTCCACGGCGGATTCGGCCGCCTCTACGGAGACGCGCATCGCTTCGAGGTCTTCCTCGGGAAGCAGCCCCGCGGCCACGGCAGAATCGTAGGTGGCGCGCTGACGGGCCAGGTCGGCCTCGCTGTCTGCGAGAGCCTGGGCTGGACCCGAGATGAGGTCTTCGTGCAGGCTCTCGGGTGCGTGGATGGCTTTGGTGTAGATCTCGGCGAAGTGGTCGGAGGGATTGGACTCCGCGTACGCCCAGTCGGAGTCGTTGGGATCGATGGCGTTCTCGTCGACCGAGAGGTACCCGTCGCTGTCGTAGGGGTTCACCTGGAACATGTCGCCGCCCGAGTGCTCCTGGTTCCGGCTGCCGTATCCATCGTCTCGGGTGTTCTCGAGGTTCTCGAGTGCCGTGTCGGCCTGTTCTTCCGTCATGCCGCCGTCGATCAGTGCCTGACGTGCGCTGTCCGCATCGTGTCGCTGCCAGTCGGACAGGGAGTGGAAGTCGCTCTCGAGTTCGGAGTCCCCCTGATGGACCGTGTGTCCGAGCTCGTGGGAGAGCACTTCCTGGATGAGGTGCGTGGCGCCTTCAGCCCCCTGTTCGTTGGCATCGTGGCCGGACAGCTCGCTCTCCTGATCCGTCCTCCAGGGTTCGCCGGTGTCGCCGGCACGGGCGCCGGCTCCGGTGTCGTAGAAGCTGATCAGACCCCCACCCGCCGACGCTCCGACGGAGGTGCGTTCTTCCCAATCGCCGTCGTCGTTCTGGCGCCGCGCCACGTCGCGTCGGCGCACTTCGGTGAACGCCGGGTTGTCGCGAACGTGCGCGGCCGGCATGCGCTGGAAAGCCCCTTCGAGGCTGTGCAGCTCGTCTTCCGACCAGACGCGTCTCTGGGTCTCGGGCGCGTCGTCGGTGGCCGCCTGTCCGCGGTCGTTCGTGATGTTGACGCCGTACTCGGTCTCGAGGTCGTGCTCGAGGCGCTTTCGCCGGTCCATCGCGTCGATCTCGGCGGGGTCGATGGTCTCGCCGTTGGCGATCCGCTCGCGGAAGACGGCGACCTCGTCCGCAATCTCCGCGTTCGTGCTCGCGAGGGTGGCGTCCCGTTGACTGTTCCGATGGGTGATCGCGGCTTCGCGTGCCTCTGCTTCGTCGCCCCACTCCCACCAGCCGGGAAGGTCTTCCATGCCCGAGTCGTGAGCGGCCTGGGCGCGACTTCCGTGGATGGCTTCCCACAGCTGCAGCTTGCGCTCGGGGTCCGTCGTGGCCTCGAACGCGGTCTGGAGCTCACCCATGCGGTCGTCTGGAATCTCCTCGAGCAGCAGGGCGAGGTCTTCGCCGTCCATCTCGGCCAGAGCAGCGGCTTGCTGGTCGGGGGGCAATGTGGTGACGAGGTCCATCGCGCCGGTCGCGTCGGCGTCGGACACCCACCACCCATCGAGCTGATCGGCCACCCGGTCGGGGGTCAGAAGGGCACCGAGGGGGCCCGACATGTTCTCGTACGCATCCTCAGGGAGGTTGTCGAGGAGGGTGTCGAGGTCGCCACTGGAGCGCAGACTGTCGATCAGTGCTTCCTGTTGTTCGAGGCTCGCTCCTTCCAGTACGGAGATGGTGGACTGCGCGTCGCCGTCCGTGACCGCCCAGTCGGTGATGCCGGTCTGGAGAGTGCTCCGCGCCTGCTCGAGCAGCTCGGGGTCGACCTCGACGCACTGAGCGGGCGTCAGATCGCCGGACTCGGCGCGCTCGGCCTGAAGGACCGCGAGCATCGAGTCGTTGCTACGTGGATCGGCGGCTGGACCGGTGCCGCCGGCGCCTCCAGGTGCGCCGGGTGCGGCTGGCGTTGCCGGTGCCTCCTGATGCAGTGCCGATACATCGGCCAGGACAGAGGGCTCGTGATCGTGCCCTCCTTCGAAGTGGGCGACTTCGTAGTCGCGTTCGACAGGCGGGCGGGACCGTGAGGACATGGAGGCTCCGAAAAAACGCGGCGAGGAGTGCCGCATAGAGCATAGCCCGTCTGCGATTGTCCGGGGTTTCGGTCCATGCATGCTGCCTGCGCGCCGATCGACCATGCTCTCCGCTCACCTGGCGGCAGCCGGCGCCTGGAACGACTGACGATGCCCTCCGGTGAACGCCTGCTGGCCGAGACCTACGACGAGGCGAACGCTACCGTCCGTAATCCCAGCGGAGATCGTGCTTTCTACGCAACACTCGCCGACGAGGTCGGTGGACCCGTGCTCGAGATCGGCTGCGGTACGGGTCGGGTCCTCGCTCCCATCGCAGCGGCCGGGCACGAGGTGCTCGGCGTGGACCCATCCCCCGAGATGCTCGCAGTGCCGGTGGAATCGTGGCTGCAGCGGCGATCTCAGGATCTCTCAGGAAGACTAGACTGACATGTCAGTCCAATAGCGTTACGGCTCGCGTCATGACCGCAGGACGTCCCACATCCGGCGCTGGCACCGCGCTGCAGACCGTCGCCAGACCCGGTTCCGACATCGCGCCCACCGCCGCCTTCGTGCGGGTCGAGGGCACGCTCGTCACCCGGCCCACCGCACTGGCCATCGCCTGGCTCGCCTCGAACGCCGCCGAGCTCGCGGGCCGCCTGCTCCGCCTCGGAGCCCTGGGCGCCAGCCTGCCTGTCTTCGGGGCCGACCGGGGGCTCGGGCGTCGCCTGGGCTGGTCGGCGCTGCGCGGCATGAGCGAAGACCGCCTGGTGGTCCTGGGCGAGGAGTACTTCGAGACCTGGCTCGCCGATGCGCTGCAGCCGGTCGGCAAGGACATCCTGGCCCGCGCCCGCAAGGACGGCCGGCGCATCGTGCTGGTGTCCGACAACCTCGACGTCGTCGCTACCCACATCGCCAAAGCGGTCCGGGCCGACGACCTGATCTGCAACCGCATGGAGCTGCGCAACGGCCGCGCGACCGGGCGCCTCGAAGACCCCGTCGTGTCGAGCCTCTCGGGCACCGAGCTGCGCACCTACGCCGAGCAGCACGGCCTCGATCTGGGTCGCTCCTGTGGCTACGGCGCCTCGTCCGACGATGCGCTGCTCCTCTCCGCGGTCGGACTGCCCTGTGCAGTCGGGCCCGATCGCACGCTCCGCCGCCTCGCGCGCGAGCACAGCTGGCCGGTGGTGGAACCATGAGTCATCTCGACACGCCCTGGAGCCTCCGCGAGTCCCTGGCCGGGCGGCACGTCCTGCTCACCGGCGTCACGGGCTTCCTCGGCAAGGTGTTCGCGGTGATGCTGCTCGACCGGTTTCCCGAGATCGGCCGGCTCACGCTGCTGGTCCGGGGGCGCAAGCACGGCGCGCTGCATCGCATGGCGGGCATCGCCGACACCTCGCCCTGCTTCCGTCCATTGCGGGCCAAGCACGGGGCCAGCCTGGGTTCGTTCCTGTCCGAGCGCCTGCAGGTCCTCGACGCCGATCTCGGTCGGCCGGGCTTCGGCCTCGCTCCCGACGCGCTGGAGCAGCTCGAGCACAGCATCGATGCGGTCGTGCACTGCGCGGGTCTCACGGACTTCGACCCCGACCCCAAGAAGGCCTTCGCCACCAACACCCGCGGCGCGATGGCCATCGGCGAGCTCGCGAAGCGCGCTCGGGTCCCCCTCATCCATGTCAGCACCTGCTACGTCGCCGGGGTGAACGACGGGCCGGTCCCCGAGTCCCTCGACGTGGGCGTGTCGCCGAACGGCACCCGCTTCGACCCGCACGCCACCCTCGACGCCATCGAGCGGTACATCCACAAGCCCAAGCTCTCCGACCGGGTCGATCGCGGTCGCGAAGCGGTGGCGAAGCTCGGCTGGCCCAACATCTACACCGGCTCCAAGGGCCTGGCCGAGCACCTGCTGGCCTCCGAAGACGGGCTCGACCTCACCATCGTCCGGCCATCCATCGTCGAGTGTGCGGCGTCCTACCCGTTCGCGGGCTGGAACGAGGGCATCAACACCGCGGGTCCGCTCGCCTGGCTGATCTCCACGGCGTTCCGCCGGCTTCCCGCCAAGCCCGACAACCACTTCGACATCGTGCCGGTCGACTACGTGGCGCGAGGCATGCTCCTGGCCCTCGGCCGGGCGCTCCGAACCCCGAGAACCTCGTCTGGCACGGGCCGATTGCAGGTTCTGCAGCTGGCGTCCGGCGACGCGAACCCCCTCACGTTCGAGCGCACCATCGAGCTCACGGGCCTCGGCTTGCGTCGATACGTCCGCAAGGGCGGGGGAACCGCTCTGGAGCGTCGCTGGTTCCGCCACCTCGACCCCATCCCCGGCGATGCCGACAACCCGTCGTCCGGCTGGTTCGTGAAGGCGAGCATCCGCCGCTTCCTGCCGCGCATCCAGGACGGCATCGCCTCGCTGCTCGACGAGCCCGACCTGCCCCAGACCGCCACCGACACGCTCTCGAACGCCCACAAGGCGCTGCAGCGCTGGGCCCGCGACCTCGACCAGATCGACACCCTGCTCGATCTCTACCAGCCGTTCATCGCCGGGTACGACTGGGTCTTCGAGACGTCCGCGGCCCGGAGCCTCGCGTCGGGGCTGCCGGCCGACGAACGCGACCTGGCCTACGACGTCACCGAGCTCGAGTGGCGAGACTACTGGGTCGACGTCGAGTTCCCGGGGCTGATGACCTGGTGCATCCCCATCCTGCGCGGCGAGACCGTCCCGGACGACCGCCCGAGCACGCCGCCGCTTCAGCTCTCCCCGGCCTCCGACCTGTCGCGGGTGGCCAGCAAATGAGCGACGACCTGATCTTCCTCACCGGCGGGACCGGCTACCTCGGGGGCTACGTCCTCATGGAGCTGATTGCGCGCACGGACGCCGAGATCGCCCTGCTGGTGCGCGCTTCCGACCGTCGGGCTGCAATCGCCAAGTTGTGGAAGGGCTTGCAGCTGCACGTGGACGTGGACGGCTTCACCGAGCTGCTGCCGCGCATCCGCTTCTTCCACGGAGACCTGCATGCGCCCCGGCTGGGTCTGTCGGACGCCGACCACGCCCTGCTCCTCGAGCGCGGCGAGAGCATCCTCCACGTCGCCGCCAGCCTGAACCGCAAGTCCGCCAAAGCCTGTCTGAACACCAACCTGCGGGGCACCCTGAGCGTGCTGAAGCTCGCACGCGAGATGGCGGATCGGCCCCAGGGGCTGCGTCGCTACAGCCACGTGTCGACCATCGCCGTCGCCGGCGAGCGCAACAGCGAGGTCGTCGAAGAAGACGAGGCCATCGACTGGGACCGGTCGGACTACGACCCCTACGGCCGGACCAAGAAGTTCTGCGAGCACATGGCTCACGAGCTCCTGCCCGACGTCTCGAAGTCCATCTTCCGGCCATCCATCGTGATGGGCGACACCCGCCACCCGCGAACCACGCAGTTCGACATGGTCCGGGCCACGTGCCTGATGGCCGACCTGCCCGCGGTTCCCCTCGCGCCCACCGACCGCCTCGACATCGTTCCGGCCGACTGGGTGGGCCGGGTCATCGCGGCCGTGCACCTCGACGACGACGCGAAGCACGACACGTACCACCTGTCCGCCGGACGCGGTGCATGTACGGCCACCGAGATCTGCGACGCCCTCGATCAGGCCGTCGGGCGCAGCCCCCGCCTCATCCGACGCCTCGCCAGGCCCTACGACTGGGCGTTCCGCGCACTCGACCGCCTGCCCCGCGGCAACCCGCTCCAGCTCACCGGGGCCGTGATGAAGGTCTTCATGCCCTACATCACCTACGACACCGTGTTCGCGAACGAGCGCGCCAGCGACGCCGTCGGTGAACCGCCCACGCCGTTCTCGGTCTACGGCGTCGATCTGTACCGGTGGGCCAAAGACCAGCAGTTCCGGTTCCCGTACCGAGAGCTGCCGAACGACGTCCTCGACGCGCTGACCGCCCAGATGTCCGAGCGTGCCGCATGAGCTGGCGGTCCATCCTCTCCCGCGGCGCGAAGCGCATTTCGTCCCGTGCTGTCGGGGCGATTCGCGAAACCCTCGAAGAAACCCTCGACGAGCAGGTCGGTCCCGTCGACACCGATCTGGCGCTCCAGGGCGCGATGGCCGCCTGCATCGAGCTCGCTGCCACGCGCTACGCCATCGATCCCGGCGCACAGTGGCGTCCCGGCGAGCCGCTCAAGCTGCTCCTGGCCGGCTACGCGGGCTCCCGAAACACCGGTGCCGACGCCCGGGTCGAGGAGATGTGCAAGCAGCTCCGCCACCTGCTGGGCGACGAGCACGTCGAGCTGTCCATCCTCACCATCGATCCCGAGCGCACCCGGGGCTACTTCCCCACCGTGCGCCAGGTCACGCTCCCCAACGTCTACCCGAAGTTCATCACCGACCTCGTCCACACCCAGCACGGCGTGCTCGCGTGCGAGGGCTCGATGTTCAAGAGCAAGTTCGCGAACGCCCTGTCCACGCTGATGGTCGGGGCGCTGGGCCTCGCGAGCGTCGAGAACAAGATCGCGGTCGGCTACGGCGGCGAAGCCGGGACCATGGACCCTTCCCTCGAGAACATGGTCCGGCGATACTGCCGGGATGCCCTGATCATCGCGCGCAACACCCAGAGCCGCGAGGTCCTGTCGCGCCTGGGCGTCGAATCCCGTGCCGGCACAGACACCGCCTGGACCTACGACTGCCCCCTCGAGCCGGGCGAGCAAATCCTCCGCGATGCGGGATGGGACGGGGTTCAGCCGGTGCTCGCGGTCTGCCCGATCAACGCCTTCTGGTGGCCGGTCAAGCCCGACGTCGCCCGCGGGGTCGCCCAGTGGGCCACCGGGGCCTGGAACGACAGCCACTACTCCGGTCCCTACTTCCACAACGACGCGGCCGGGATCGCCGAGGCCCAGGGCCGCTATCTGGACGGCATCGCCGAGGGCGTTGCAGCCTTCCTCGCCGAGACCGACGCGTTCGTCGCGCTGGTGGGCATGGAGATGCTCGATCGGCGCGCCTGTGACGGGCTCAACGAGCGGTTCGAGCGCTTGCTGGGCCGCACCTTCCCGCTGTTCGTCAGCGACGACCACGACCACGTGCCGATGGTGGGCCTGATCCGCACGGCGCGCTGGCTCGTCAGCTCCCGCTACCACGCCATCGTCTGCAGCATGCCCGGCGGTACCGCATCGGCCGGCATCACGATGGACGAGCGGATCCGCAACCTGATGGCCGACCGGAACACCCCCGAGCTCGCCCTCGAGACCACCGATCCCGACCTCGCCGCGAACCTGCTCACGGTCCTGCGCACGCTGCGCGACGACGAGGACCGGGTGGTCCAGGGCATCGAGCGCACGGTCGCCCACAACCTGGTGCGCATGGGCCAGATGGGCATCGATCTGGTCGACCACCTGAAGCAGCGGCACCCCGAGCTCCCCATCGACCCCCGCTTCGGGTCCGGTGGAGACGGTCCTCTCGCACATCTGCCCCCGCTCGCGCCCCGCCAACAGGCCCTGATCGACACCCACATCTCCGGAGCGCTCGCATCATGAGCAGCGAAGAGAAAGGCCGATTCGTCCCCCGGATCGTCAAGCACCTCACCACCCGCTACGCCGAGCCTGCGGTGATCGAGGTCCACGGCAGCTCCCTGGTCCCGACCGACGGCCGCGGCATCACCCGACTGATGAGTTTCGCCCGCGGCTTCCTGCGGTCCAAGGGGGTCCAGCCGGGCGATCGCGTCGTGCTCATCGCGCCCAACTCCGCCCGCTGGGTCGCCGCCGATCTCGCCGTGTTGTCCGAAGGCGCTGTGGTCGTTCCCCTCTACGCGCGGCAGGACCCGGGCGAGCTCGCCGAGATCATCGCCCACTGCGAGCCCGCGCTGGTGATCTGCAGCGACGCGCCCCTGCTCTCGACGCTCCAGGCGTCCGCCGGCGACGCGCTCGACCGTCCCGAGACCGCCACCTACGACGAGCTGTTCGCGGACACGGACGCCATCGAGCCCGTCGAGGACGACCCCGTTCGCTGCTCGGCCAGTGATCCGGCCACCGTGGTCTACACCTCGGGCACGTCCGGTCAGCCGAAGGGCGTGGTGTTGAGCCACGGAAACGTCGACTTCATGCTGGCCCGCACCAAGAACGCGCTCATCGCGATGCTCGCCCAGCGCCCCCCGGACGACCAGCACGACGAGCGGGTGTTCCACTACCTGCCCTTCTGCTTCGCGGGGTCGCGCGTGGTGCTGTGGACCTGCTTGTACCGGGCGGTGCCGATCCACGTGAGCACCGACCTCGACAACCTCGTCAACGAGCTCGCCGCCGTCGATCCGCACTACTTCCTCAACGTCCCCATGCTGCTCGAGCGCATCAAGAACGGCGTCGAGGGCCAGATCGCCAAGCGTCCGCTGCCCATCCGCTGGCTCTACCATCGCGGTCGGCGCGGAATGGAGAAGGGGGCGCAGGCAGGCCGTCGGGACCGGCTGTTCCGCGCGATCGCCGACCGGCTCATCTTCACGAAGGTGCGGGAGAAGATCGGGCCGAGCCTGGCGTGCCTGATCTGCGGATCCGCGCCCCTCGGCGAGGACACCCAGCGTTGGTTCGAGACCTTCGGCATCCCCGTCTACCAGGTCTACGGGCTCACCGAGACCACCGCCATCGTCACGATGGACGTGCCCCCGGACGTCACACCGGGTCGGGTCGGGCCCACCATCGACGGCGTGAAGGTGCGGCTGATGGACGGCGAGCTGCAGGTGAAGGGCCCCAACGTCTTCGCCGAGTACCTGTTCATGCCCGAGGAGACCGAAGCGGCCTTCGACGACGGGTGGTTCAAGACCGGCGACCAGGCCGAGGTCGACGCGAAGGGCCATTGGAAGATCGTGGGCCGCGTGAAGAACCTGCTGGTGCCGAGCAGCGGGCACAACGTCGCACCCGAACCCATCGAGCAGAAGCTCACCGAGACCGTGCCGGGCGTCGACGCCGCAGTGCTGGTGGGCCACGGAAAACCCTACCTGTCGGCCATCCTCTCGGGCGAGCCCGGGGCCATCGCCGAGACCGACCTGCCAGACGCCATCGAGCGCATCAACGGCGACCTCCCGCACTACCGTCGGGTCCGCAAATGGGTGGTCGCGCAGGAGCCCTTCACGGTCGAGAACGGCCTGCTCACGGCGAACCGGAAGCTGCGGCGGCAGGCGATCGAGCAGGCGTACGCGGAGCAGATCGATGGTCTCTACGCCTGAAGCCCGCGCCCACCGGGTCGAGTTCGAGGGCGAAGCGCTGACGCTGTCGCGCGTGGGCTCGGCCCTGGAGGTGTGTCTGCACCGCGACCCCTGCAACGAGATCGGCACCACCATGCTCGCCGAGCTCGAACGCGTCGCGGCCGTCATCGAAGCCGATCGACACGGGGCGCGGGGCCTGCTCTTCTGGTCCGACCGGAAAGGGTTCAGCGCCGGCGCCGATCTGCGGGAGCTCCAGGCCGGACTGGTGGAGCGCCGAGATGCTCTGCTGGGCTCGAGTGGCTCGGGTAGAGGTTCGAGCAGCCTGGGTCGGAAGATCACCCGCAAACTCCGGGGGCTCGCGCGGCGTCGGCTCTCGGAGCGCGTGATGAAGGGCCTCGGCAAGCGGGTAGTGCGCTTCGAGATCGGCCGGTTCCTCGACCGGATCCATCGGGTGTTCGACACCTTCGATGCAGCGCCGATCCTCACCGTGGCAGCGACCCACGGCGTGGTGTTCGGCGGGGGCTTCGAGCTGGCGCTCACCTGTGACGTCCGCATCGCGGAGCCCAGCGCGCGGTTCTGCTTTCCGGAGCTGCGCCTCGGGCTGATCCCCGGCTTCGGCGGCATCCCGAGACTGGAGCGGGACGTCGGGAATGCGGTGATCCGCGACCTGCTGTTGTCGGGCCGAAGCCTGAACGCGAAGCGGGCCCACTCGGTGGGGCTCGTCAGTCAGGTGGTGGGCCCGGGCAAGGCAGCCGAAGCAGGACGCCGGCTGATCGAGGCCTCGTCGCGCTTCGATGCCGAGACGGTGCGGCAGGGGAAGCGGTTCAGCAAGCCGATTCCCCGAGCGCGCATCCAGGAGGAGAAGGCGCAGTTCCTGAAGATGGTGACGCAGCCGCACGTGCTCGAGGCGCTGACGAAGTTCGCCGAAGACGACGGCGTTCGGCCGTACGTGTAGTGGCCCCACCTCGATCGGAGCGGATCGCGGTCAGAATCTGTCCGGCCCCCGCGGTACACCGTGTACATGGTCCGATCCGCCCCCGATACACCCGACACACCGCACCAGGATGACACCGAAGTCGCCTGGTCCGCCCGCGACCTGCGGTGGGTGATCGACACCGCACTCGCCCGCGGCGCCAGCCTGCTCTCCGCCGACGAGCACGAAGCGATCGAACGCATGCGCGCCCTGCCCGACGCTCCGATGGAGGTCTACGCTCGCTGGTCCGCCCGGCGCCACCCCATCCAGCGCGACGACGATCCCCAGGTCCCCACCCTCGTCGATGCCGGCCTGCTCGGTCGCGCGCTCACGAACGAGGAGCGAATCGCCCCGCTCACCGTGGCCGAGCTCCAGGTCGTCGCGCGATTCCTGGGTCTGCGCCGGGCCGGTCGCCGCGATGCCCTGCTCGAACGCGTCTGGCAGCACATCCAGCAGCACGGCATCGCTCCCGACGCACCCCTTCCCCACCTGGTCCGGGTCGAACATCGCGCCCTCGTGCATCGGCTGGAGCGGTTCGCGTTCCTCCGTCCCTGGCCCGACCGCAGCACCCTCGTCGTCCAGCGGATGGGCCACGTGCGCTGGGTCGCCTACGACCGCACAGATGGCCCCGGTCTGTTCCCCGACCGCGAGACGCTGCTTCGGTGGGAATCCCTGCTCGAGCCGCTGCCCGCCGAGGAACGTCTCGATGCGCTGGAAGCGGGTCACCACGTCGCACCGGGTCGGCTCGATCTGGGCCGCAGCCTGGTGCGTGCCGTGCTCCACGAAGCCCGCGACCTCGAACGCGCCGCCGTCTCGGCTGCCCCAGAAGACGCGCCAGCACTGCTCGAACGCACCGGCTCTCTCTACCGGCGCGTACACGACATCGCCGTGCAGGAACCCCGCCTGGCCCGGTACGCCACCCGCGCTGCCATCCGCCGCGCCCGGGTCCTGGAGCACGCCGGCCAGCCCCGCGCCGCACTCGACGTCCTGGTCGCCCACCGGCCTCGTGCCCGCCACGCTGGACGCCTGGCCCTGAGCCGCGCCGGACGCCGTCTCACCCGGTCGATCCGGGGGCGCCACCTCGGAACGGGCTGGGTGCCGGACCGTCCGCTCGCCGTTCTCCGGGAACGGCATCTCGAGCTGCACCGCGCGGACGCTCCCGACACGTCGAGACCCCGCTGGTCCGGTGGGGAGCGCGAAGCCGTCGTCGAGAACGCCGTGATCGACGTGCTCGCCGACCAGGGCCGCGTCGCCATCCACGCCGAGGGCGGGCTGTGGCGCACGCTGTTCGCGCTCCTCCTGGCCCCCGACTGCCTCTTTCTCCCGATTCCCGGGCAGCTCCCGGTCGCGCGGCTCTCCGCTCCGCTCGACTTCGGAACCCCCGGCTTCGCATCCCGTCGTGCCGGCGCCATCGACACCGTCCGCGCCACCATCGATTCCGGCCAGGCCTCCACGCTGGTCCGCCGGGCCTACGCGCACTTCGAGGGCTGCCGTCTGTCCGGTTGTCGCTGGGCCGACGTCGACACGCACGTCCAGGTCGTCGATGCGCTCCCTCCCCGACTCCTCCGCATCGTCTTCGACACCCTGCTCGAAGAAGGGGGGCGCGCCGCAGGGGGAATGCCCGATCTGCTCGTCCTGCCCGGGCCCGTTGCACGCCTGCCCCGCGGGATCCCCGGGCGTGTCGGGCCTGGAGTGCACCTCGCCGAGATCAAGGGCCCCACCGACACCCTGTCCGACACTCAGCGCGTCTGGCTCGATCGACTCTCCGACTGCGGCGTCCGGGTCGAAGTCTGGCATGTCCGCGAGATCGCTCAGTCGACCGTGAGATAGTGCGACCCCTTCTGCCCTTCTGTCCTTGAAGGAGGCAACATGCCGTTCGCTCTGCTCGCGCTCGGGGTCTCGTTCGCCGCAGACCCCCGCCCGCCATCCCCGGCCGAGGCCGCCGAGAAGCCTCCCTGCGAAGCCGGAGACCTCGATGCCTGCTTCCGTCTCGCGGCGGCATACCAGTTCGGCCACGGCGACACCCCCATCGATCTCGATGCTGCACGCACCCTGCTCGAGAAGGGTTGCAAGGCCGACCATGGCCCCAGCTGCAACGACCTGGGCGCGATGTACGGCGAAGGCGTGTCCGTCACGAAGAACTCCGAGGAGGCCGCCAAGCTGTACGACAAGGCGTGCTCCCTCGATCACGGCATGGCCTGCGCCAACCTCGCCCGGTTCAAGATCGACGGGGTGGGCGTGGAACAGGACGCAGCGGCATCCGAGAAGCTCTACCTGAAGGCGTGCACCCTCGGCGATGCAGGCGGCTGCAACGACGTCGCGCTGGGGTACGCCCAGCTCCGCCCCGGGTTTCCGAGCAAGCCCAAAGCCGCCATCCCGCTGCTCACCCGGGGCTGCGACGAGCTCGAAGACGGCATGGCCTGCGCCAACCTCGGGTACCTTTACGGCCGTGGAATCGGCACCGCCGAGGATCCGGTGAAGGGCTTCTCCTACATGCAGAAGGGGTGCAGACTCGGCAACGCTCAAGCGTGCGAATTCGTCCGATGACCCCCCGACGGACGGGATGATCCAACGGAAAGCCCGGCCACGCCGGAACGGTTACTCCGGGCGGGCAACACGGAGGCGCTAGTGGAGTCGGCGATCGAGGTCTACCTCACGACCCCCGCATCGGGCAGCAGCTACTCGATCTTTCGGCTCATCTGGGAAGCCGATCTCATCGTGCAGTTCGTGCTGTTCTCGCTCATGCTGATGAGCCTGGTCTGCTGGGCCATCATCCTGCAGAAGTTCTTCCGGCTCGGCTCCGCCGCCCGCCAGAGCGCCAGGTTCCTCGACTTGTTCTGGGCCAGCAAACGCCTCGACGCCGTCTACGAGAAGGCGGGTTCCTACCGGCGCAGCCCCGTCGCCGAGGTGTTCAAGGCCGGCTACCAGGAGCTCGCCAAGATCACCAAGGGCGGCAAGTCCGACGACGCCACAGACAACCTCACGCGCACGCTGCGCCGGGCTGCGGCCGTCGAGTCCACCCAGATGCAGAAGTACATGACCTTCCTCGCGACCACCGGGTCCACCGCGCCGTTCATCGGCCTGTTCGGCACCGTCTGGGGAATCATGCGGGCCTTCGCCAAGCTCGAGAGCGCGGGCGCGGCCACCATCCAGGTCGTCGGCCCGGACATCGCGCACGCCCTCATCGCCACGGCCGTCGGTCTCGCGGCCGCCATCCCCGCCGTCATCGGGTTCAACTACTTCAACGCGTCGATCCGCGTCCTGAACACCGAGATGGACAACTTCTCGGCGGACTTCCTGAACATCGTCAAGCGGCACGTGAGGTAGCGCGCCATGGGTATGAGCGGAGGAGGCGGCCAGGACGGGGCGATGGCGGACATCAACGTCACGCCACTCGTCGACGTCATGCTGGTGCTGCTGATCATCTTCATGGTCACCGCACCCATGATGAACTCCGCCGGGGTCGAGATCGATCTCCCCCGCGAAGAAGCCCCGCCCCTCGAGCAGGACGAAGAGCAGCTGATCCTCGCGATCGACGGTGAGCTCAAGACCTACATCGACGACCAGGAGTTCCCGCGCGAGGAGATGCGCGACAAGCTCGCGGCCATCGCCAAGGCCAACCCCGAGCTGCCGGTCTTCCTCAAGGCCGCCGGAGACGTCCCCTACCGCGAGGTCGCCGCAATCCTCTCCGCCGCGAAGGACGCCGGAATGCCCCGCGTGGGCCTGGTGTTCGATCCCACGAGCGCCCCCACCGACTCCCCGTGAGTTCCGGGAATCCCGACGTGAGCTCTTCTTGAAGTCCACCCTCCATCCGTCCGGTCAGAGCCTGCTGCTCCCGTTCGTCCTGTCTGTCTTCGGGCATGGGCTGATGCTGGGCGGCTTCGCCACAGTCACGCTCCTGCTCACGTTCTGCGGCCCCCGCAAGCCCATCATCGACCCTCAGGACAGCATCGAGGTCGCGATGGTGTCCCTGCCGAAGAGCAAGTCCAACATGCCCGACCGCGCCACGCGCGCTCCCGAGGTCGCCGGAACCCCCACCCCCACTCCCGCTCCGGCCCCCGACGTCAAGCACACCTCCGATCTCGCCATCAAGACCGAGAAAGCCAAGGTGCAGAAGGGCCAGGACACCAAGCGCCTCGAAGAACAGCAGAAGAAGCTGCTCGAAGACCTGGAGCGCGAAGCCGCCATGGATGCCGCCATGGGCCAGCTGAACCAGTCCGCCACCGACCCCGACAGCGAGGTCGAGGACGGCGCCGCATCCGGGGCCATCGGAACCCCCACCGACCCCGAGTACGCCCGTTACATCACGCAGGTCCAGGTGTTGTTCGACGACCAGTTCAACCCCCTGCAGTCCATCAAGAACGCCAACCCGGACATCAAGACCGTCATCCACGTCTCCGTCGAACCGGGGACCGGTCGCATCGTCCGCTACGATGTCACCAAGCCGAGCGGGAACGAGTCCTGGGACGCCGCCGCGCGCCGGGCCGTCGAGGCCATCACGACCATTCCGCTCCCGCCGGAGAAGTACCGGCACCTCATGGAACAGGGCTATGACATCACCTTCTGACACCGTCTCCACCGCTCGAATCCCGCGCTGGTTCGTCCAAGCGCTCGTGCTCGTGGGCCTCTTCGCCGTCTCCCCCGTGAACGACGCGGTTGCGGCGGGGTTCTACGTCCAGGTCCCCGGTGCGCGGGAGGTCCAGCTCGCGCTGCCCAAGCCCGCCACGCCCATGGGAGACACCGACGGCAAGGCCGACGAGATCTGGTCCACCATCGACAACGACCTGCGCCAGTCCGGCTACTTCACCCTGGTCGATCCCGAGGCCGCCATCGACGGCGGCGGCGTCGAGCCCGGCTCCTTCACGATGGACAGCTGGGCCAAGCTCAAGGTGGGCGTCGTCGTCAAGACCCGCGTGCTGCCCACCGGCCAGTGCGGAACCCCCGATGATCTCTGTGCGGACGCCTGGGTCTACTACGTGGTCGACGGCTCCACGCTCTCGGCCAAGCGCTACCGCGGCCCTGCCCGTTCCGCGCGCTACCTCGGACACGACATCGCCAACGACGTCGTCGAGGCCGTCACCGGCCAGCGTTCCTCCTTCGGCGCACGTCTCGCCGCGGTCGGCAAGAAGAGCGGCAACAAGGAGATCTTCCTGCTCGACACCGATGGCAAGGGCGTCGCGCCCGTCACGCGCAACGGCAGCATCAACCTCTCCCCCGCCACGTCGCCGGACGGCCGCTACGTCGCCTGGACCTCGTACCGCAAGGGCAATCCGGACCTCTACGTCAAAGACATGGTGAGCGGGCGGTCCCGGGTGCTGTCCAACGCCCAGGGGATCAACACCTCGCCCGCGTTCAGCCCCGACGGCACGCGTGTCGCGATGGCCCGGAGCACCGGCGGCAACAGCGACATCTACATCCTCGACGCCAAGACCGGCAAGCAGCTGTCGCAGGTCACCAACGAGCCCGGCATCGAGGTCAGTCCGCACTACAGCCCCGACGGCACCAAGCTCGCCTACGCCTCCGAAGCGAGCGGCGGGAGCCAGGTGTACGTCAAGGACCTGTCGACCGGCAGAGCCACGCGGATCACCCACCAGGGCGACTTCAACGGCGACCCCGTGTTCAGCCCCGACGGCACGAAGATCGCGTTCGTCGGCCGCGACAAGGGCGGCTTCGACGTGTTCGTCGTGAACATCGACGGCAAGGGCCTCATCCGCATCACCCAGGGGATGGGCGACAACGAGGACCCCGTGTGGAGCCCCGACGGGCGCTACCTCGTGTTCAGCTCCACCCGCAACGGCACGTCCCAGCTGTGGATGAGCACCGCGGACGGCCGGCACCAGAGCCCCGTCACCACATCGGGCAGTTGGACGCAGCCCACCTTCGTCACCCGCTGAACCTCTGGAGGCGCGTGTGCGCGCACCGATCGCCGCGATCGATCTGGGGAGCAACTCCGTCCTGCTCACCGTGATGGACCCCGACGGAGCCGTCAGACACGACGAGGCCCGGGTGGTCGGGCTCGGGAAGGGTCTCGGAGACGGCGGCTCCTTTGCAGAAGACCGGATGGAGGCCGCGCTCGCAGCCCTGTCGGACTACGCCTCGATCGCACGCGAGCTGGGGGTGGACCCCACGGACGTCCGGGTGGTCGCCACCTCGGCTGCCCGACGCGCGACCAACTCCGATGCCTTCATCGCGCGGGTCGCCGATCAGACCGGACTGCAGATCCGCGTGATTTCCGGAGACGAGGAGGCCCGGCTCACCTGGACGGGTGCGTTGTCCGGCCTCGAAGCGTCCGGGAACGCGTTGGTGGTCGATCTCGGGGGTGGGTCGACCGAGCTCGCCATCGGTCGCGACCACCTCGGATGGCGCCACAGCTACGAAGTCGGAAGCGTACGTCTCACCGAACGCATTCTGGGCGACGACGTCCGAATCGCCCGTCCCGCCGACCTCGATGCCATGCAGGCACGCGTCGAGGCCGTGCTCGCCGACCCCGTTCTGCCCGAGCCGCCCGACGTCGTCATCGGAGTCGCGGGCAGCGTCACCACCCTGATGGCCACCGCACTCGGTCAGTCGTCCTACGACGGGTCGGCGGTGCACGGCAACCTGCTCACCGACTCCGTGTTGGAGGGCTTCCAGCAGCAGCTGCTCGGGCTCGACGCGGCCGAGCGCCGCTCGGTGTTCGCCGTGGCGCCCAAGCGGGCCGACTTCCTGCTGGCGGGCGCCACCGTGCTGCGAGGCGTGCTGGCCCGGTGTCAGCGGTCGTCGATGATGGTGAGCGATCGCGGGCTTCGGTACGGCGTGCTGGAGGGCTGACCTCCTCTCGGGCGAAGCGTCAGAGGTCAGCGGGGTCGGTGTTCGTCCAAGCGTGTGACGACCGGGTCGGCGTCGACGTTCACCACGGAGCGCTGACGCTCACAGAGCGCTTCGCTCACGGAGGTTCGCACGGAGCGCGGATGCCTGGGTGAGCCCGTCTCCACCGCCGTGTTCGAGCGTCGCCTCCGGATTCGCCCGACGACCACGGCGTCTCCCGGTCCCCGCTCGTGCCCACCACGATGCCCACTCCCTAGGGCGACTCGACCCGGTGCAGCGGGGGGGTCCGGGGGCCGCAGGCCCCTTCTGTGTAGTCGTTGAGTTGAAGTCGCCGACCGGTCCAGTCTGCTTCGTCGGGCCCGGCGGTCCGGTCGTCTACCAACCGCCTCGGCAGGACGTCCGAGGTCAGCGAGGTCGGTGTTCGTCCGAGCGCTTGACGGCGGGTCAGCGCCGACGTTCACCACGGAGCGCTGACGCTCACAGAGCGCTTCGCTCACGGAGGTTCGCACGGAGCGCGGATGCCTGGGTGAGCCCGTCTCCACCGCCGTGTTCGAGCGTCGCCTCCGGATTCGCCCGACGACCACGGCGTCTCCCGGTCCCCGCTCGTGCCCACCACGATGCCCACTCCCTGAAGGCGCTTCCCTCCGGTGCAGCGGGGGGGTCCGGGGGCCGCAGGCCCCTTCTGTGTAGTCGGTGAGTTGAAGTCGCCGACAGGTCCAGTCTGCTTCGCTCGACCCGGTGGTCCGTCCGTCTACCAACCGCGTCGGCAGGACGTCCGAGGTCAGCGGGGTCGGTGTTCGTCCGAGTGTTGACGGCGGGTCAGCGTCGACGTCCACCACGGAGCGCTGTCGCTCACAGAGCGCTTCGCTCACGGAGGTTTGCACGGAGCTCGGACGCCTCGATGAGCCCGTCTCCACCGCCGTGTTCGAGCGTCACCTCCGGATTCGCCCGACGACCACGGCGTCTCCCGGTCCCCGCTCGTGCCCACCACGATGCCCACTCCCTGAAGGCGCTTCCCTCCGGTGCAGCGCCGGGGGCCGCAGGCCCCTTCTGTGTAGAGTGGTGAGTCGAAGTCGCCGACAGGTCCAGTCTGCTTCGTCGGGCCCGGCGGTCCGGTCGTCTACCAACCGCGTCGGCAGGACGTCCGAGGTCAGCGGGGTCGGTGTTCGTCCAAGCGTGTGACGACCGGGTCGGCGTCGACGTTCACCACGGAGCGCTGACGCTCACAGAGCGCTTCGCTCACGGAGGTTTGCACGGAGCTCGGACGCCTCGATGAGCCCGTCTCCACCGCCGTGTTCGAGCGTCGCCTCCGGATTCGCCCGACGACCACGGCGCCTCCCGGTCCCCGCTCGTGCCCACCACGATTCCCACTCCCTGAAGGCGTTTCGACCCGGTGCAGCGGGGGTGTCCGGGGGCCGCAGGCCCCTTCTGTGTAGTCGGTGAGTTGAAGTCGCCGACAGGTCCAGTCTGCTTCGTCGGGCCCGGCGGTCCGGTCGTCTACCAACCGCCTCGGCAGGACGTCCGAGGTCAGCGAGGTCGGTGTTCGTCCGAGCGCTTGACGGCGGGTCAGCGCCGACGTCCACCACCTAGCGATGTCGCCAACGGAGGGCGGATGCGTCGATGGGCCCGACCCCGCTCTTCGGGCGTCCCAGGAGGATGAAAACGGCTGCGGGCGAGCGACCCAGGCGTTCGCTCGAACGACTTCGATGGATTCAACGCCAACTCTCACCGCTGAGCCGCTCCGCTTCGCTGAGGATTGCGCGGAGGATCCGCTGAGCGCGGATGCCTCGACCAGGCCATCTCAGCCGCCGTGTTCGAGCGTCGTCCTGGGTTGCGGGTCTGAATTTTCGGAGCAGCGCTTCGCTTCGGGTAACCCTCCCCCAGATCCAGCCCCAGCAACCACGCCGGACCGAAGCCGACGTGGCCGCCAAGGCGAACCTCGACTCCACCGACCACGCCAGCCACCGCCAACGTCGTCCGCCAGAGAAGAGGGGGCCTGGGGGAACCCTCCCCCAGATCCAACCCAGCAACCACGCCCGACCGAAGCCGACGTGGCCGCCTAAGCGAACCTCGACTCCACCGACCACGCCAGCCACCGCCAACGTCGTCCGCCAGAGAAGAGGGGGCCTGGGGGAACCCTCCCCCAGATCCAACCCAGCAACCACGCCCGACCGAAGCCGACGTGGCCGCCTAAGCGAACCTCGACTCCACCGACCACGCCAGCCACCGCCAACGTCGTCCGCCAGAGAAGAGGGGGCCTGGGGGAACCCTCCCCCAGATCCAACCCAGCAACCACGCCCGACCGAAGCCGACGTGGCTGCCCCTGCGAGCCCCAACGACAGCAGCCACGGCCGACCGAAGCCGACGTGGCTGCCCTCACGAAGAGGGGGCCTGGGGGAACCCTCCCCCAGATCCATGAGCGGGCGACGAGACTCGAACTCGCGACGCCGAGCTTGGGAAGCTCGTACTCTACCAACTGAGCTACGCCCGCTTACGGGACGTGACTAACCAAGGCCCGGATCGGGAGCAACGGATAGGTCGAGGAGGGACACGTCCGCCGGCCCGCGGGGTTCCACTCACGCTATGGACGACCACGACGCCATCGCAGAAACCCCCGACCCTGACGAGTCCGAAGCGCCTCAGGAGCCGGAAACCCCCGTCCGCGAGCGGCCCTCCAGGCTCCGGCGTGCAATCGGCATGGCCGGCCGGGCCACGTTCATCCTCGTTCAGCTCGGCATCGTCCTCGTCCTCGTCCTGCTCGCCCTGCTGGTCGGGTGGCTGCACTCCGACGACTTTGAGCAGCGCGCCAAGAACCTCTCCGAGTCCGTCATCGAAGAACAGACCGGCGAACAACTCACCCTGTCCCACGTCCGCGTGTCGTTCTGGCCGCCCGGCGTCGAAGTCGATGGCTTCCACCTGTTCCAGGCCAACGGCGACACCATCGTCAGCGCCGAGCGGATCCGGCTCCCCGTCGTGCTGTCCGGCGGGGGGCTGCAGCTCGGACGCATCCGCCTGCAGCGACCGAACATCCACCTGCACCTCGACGAGAAGGGCAAGCTGGTGGAGTTCCGCAACCGCAAGCCCGCACAGGGAGGCGGCAAGCCGCTGAAGCGCCTCCCCTTCTCGAGCCTGGCCATCGAAGACGCCTCGTTCCGACTCACCCACCCCAAGGGCGAGCTCGCCATCACCGGACTGAACAGCGAACCGATGGGCGGGGCGGTCCACGACATCTCGGGGATGCTCGAGATCGACGCCCAGGGCTACTCGGAACGGTCGGAGCTGTCGTTTCCCGGAGTGGTGCTGGGCCCCGAAGCCATCGAAGTCCCGGAGTTCCGGCTCGACACCCGACTGCTGCAGGGCGAAGGCCGCGCCTACGTGCCGCTGCAGGACGATCTGGCGGTCACGCTCACGGGCGAGGTCGCGCTCGACCCCATCACCGACGCCCTCCCCGAACCCTGGGCCACCCACGGGTTCGTCGATGTCGACGTCGAGGTCTCCGGGCCCACCAAGAACCCCCACGTGCACGTGAACGCCTTCGGACGCCACCTGGGCCTCGATCGACCCGGGCGCTTCGGGCTGCTCACCTACGAGGTCGGCGAGATCACGGCCGCGGCAGACGTCACGCGGGATCGGGTCCAGGTGGAAGACCTCACCTTGTACTGGGGGGGTGGCACGATCCGGGCGACCGGGCTCATCGACCCCGTGGGCAAGCAGCTGGTGGACGCCCGAGCCGTGGGGTCCGGAGTGAGCCTGCACGACATGCTCCAGGCCTTCGACGTCGCCCCCACACCCTGGGTCGACCTGGTCGCCGATGCCGAGGTCCGAGCGAGCGGGCCCCTGCAACCGCTCGGGCTGACGGGGACGTTCGACTTCGCCGTCGCGGATCTCCAGGTGGGAGACCGGCCCATCCGGGATCCGGGCGTGGAGCTGATGCTCGACATGCCGTTCGCGTGGGCGCGCGGCGAGGTCTCGATCGACAAGACCCACCTGGTCTTCGACGCCTCCGAGGTCGAAGGGCCCCGCACCCGGGGCTCCGCCAGGGTCGACATCGGGTTCAAGCCGACGGGGCCGCTCGATCTCACGGCCGACGTGTGGGGCGCCGACCTGTCGGACTTCCAGCCGCTGGGGGGCGTGCAGCTCGGCGGGACCGGGCGGATCACGGGGCGGATCTGGGGGCCGTTCAACAAGCTGCAGTTCGCGGGAACGGGCGATGTGAACGACTTCAGCGTGCTCGACATCCCCTTCGCCGACCGCCTGGTCTCGACGGAGTTCCGCAGCCCGGACATGAAGTCGATCGAGCTCCTCGACGCCCGGGCCACGCGGGGAACCTCCACCTACGGTGGCGACTTCGTGTTCGACTTCCGGCCGCCGATGTCGATGCACACGGATCTGGCGATGCGCGATGGCCGCATCGAGGACATCCTGGGCGCGTTCATCGACCTCGAGGGCCTGACCGGCGGGATGGATGGCACCCTGTCGCTGCACGGCCCGGTGTTCGACATGGACGGCGGCGGGCACTTCACCTTCGAGGACGTCGACCTGTACGGCGAGCACTTCCCGATCGGCGAAGGGCACGGGTTCATGGATGGGGGCCTGTTCACCCTGGACGACCTGCGCATGCTCCGGAACGGCAAGCGCGAAGGCCTGGTCCTGCGCGGGAGCATCGGGCGCGAATGGGCGCTGAACATGGACCTGGTGGGCGATGGCTTCACCCTCGAGACCCTGGACACCCTGGCAGAGTACGACCTGCCGCTCTCCGGCAACGCCGACCTCGCGGTGCGCATCGACAACACCCTCTTCGACCCCGCTCCACACGGGCGGATCCGGGTGCGCGACGTCCGGTACGCCGGCAATCCGGTGGCCGACAGCGCGGTGACCTTCACCACCGAGGACGGCTGGCTGACCCACGACGGCTCCCTGGTGGGGGGCGCCATCCACTCCACGGGCAAGCTCCATCTCTGGGACGAGCAGGAGTACGCGACCCACCTCGCGCTGACCGACTTCCCGGCCCACCTGTTCTACCCCGTCGCAGCAGACGGAGGGCCGATCCGGGCGGTCGCTTCGGGGGACATCGACCTGTCCGGAGACTTCGGAGAGGAGTGGTCCCCCGTCGATCTGGACGGAACCCTCGACACGGTCGAGGTGGCCTGGGGAACCCACACCCTCGTCAACAACAGCCCCTGGCGGTACGTCCAGGACGGCCGGTTCTACGAGCTGTCCAACTTCGACCTGCACGGGGGACGCACCGACTTCGCGCTGACGGCGACGGGGGGCGACTCCCTGGCACTGGAGGGAGAGGGCGTGGTCGATCTGGACCTGCTCCGCGCCGTCGTGCCGGGCCTGCAACGCTCCGAAGGCACCGCTCGCATCGACCTGACCGCGACCGGCACGGCTCCGAACGTCGAGACGTACGTAGACGTCGACCTCGATGCCGAGCTCGTGCGCTACGAGGCCGTCCCCGTCGCGTTCGAAGACGTGCAGGGTCGCTTGCAGCTCACCGAGGACCGCTACGACGTCGAAGCCGAGGGGGGCCTCGGTGGCGGGCGCATCACCCTCGATGGGTCGATCGACGCCGTGGAGTGGGTTCCCGACCGCTTCGACCTGACCGCAGAGGTGAACGACGGCCAGGTCCAGTGGGTCGACAGCCTGCCGCCGGCCATCGGGGATGCGACCCTGCAGTTCGACGGCCCCTCGGATGCGCTGCTGTTGCACGGCGACGTGAACGTGAACGAGATGGTGTTCCGCGACCGGATCGACTGGGAGGACTGGGTCGTCGAGTACCGCAGCGAGATGCTCGTCGACGACGCCACGGTCTACGACGAAGAGCCCTGGTTCGCGCTGGACGTCCACATCCTGGCCGACCGCACCGTGAAGCTGCGGAACAACGTGGCCGAGGGTGTGGCGAGTGCGGATCTCCGGCTCATCGGCGACACCAGCCGCCCGGGAATCGTGGGCTGGGCGCGGGTCGAGAACGGCATCGTCATCCTGCAGGACCGGGAGTTCCGCGTCGACCGGGGCGAGATCGCGTACCAGGACCCCTGGACGTGGAACCCCGATCTGGACTTCGATCTGATCACGGACATCGACAGCCGCGACCAGCGCTACCGGGTGAACTACCAGGTCTTCGGCCCCTTCTCGGACTGGCGGACCGCCACTCGCAGCGATCCCGCGCTGCCCCAGGCCGACGTGAACGCCCTGCTCTGGTTCGGGGTGACCACCGACGACCTCGAGCAGTCCGGCGAGCTGTCGAGTGCCGTGGCCCAGGGGGTTGCAGACCTGCTGCTGACCGACCTCTTCGCGAGCACCCAGGCCTCCGAGCTGGGAGAGGTCCCGGAGCTGCTCTTCGACCGGATCGACGTGACCACCGGCGTGAACGCCCGCGGGGAGTACAGCTCCGAACCGCGGCTGGTGGTCGAGAAGCGCCTGGACGACCTCGGAGCCATCGACGTCACCTGGGAGTTCAACCTCGGCCGGCCAGAAGACAACTACGTGCGCCTGGATCGACGGGTGGGCGGGGTGTGGAGCATCGCGGGCTGGTACGCCACCCTGCAGCGCGACCGCGTGCTCCGCATCGGGGGTGCGTACGGTGTGGACGTGACCGCTCGCTGGGAGGCCGATTGAGCCTCCTGCTGCTGTGCCGGGTGCTGTTCCAGGGCGCACTCGCCCAATCTCCGTCGGGGGATTCTCAGCCGAACGCCGACTTCGACCCGCGGGGACTGCCCATCTCCGGCGTGACCCTGCTCGCACCGCGCGGCGGCCTGCCCGAAGAGTCCCTCGAAGCGCTGCTGCGCGCCCACCAGGGTGACATCTGGTCTCCCCAGACCGTGCGCACCGACCTCACCACCTTGTTCCGGATCGGGGACTTCTCGGCCGTCGAAGCCGATGTGAGCCCGTGGTTCCTCTACGACCCCGAGGGCATCCAGAAGCCCGCGGTGCAGCTCACCTACCGCGTCCTCCCGGCCCCGCGGGTGGCGAAGGTCCGGGTGCAGGGCAACCGCAACTTCTCCACGCGCAAGGTCCTCGAAGCCGCGGGCATCACCCCGGGCGAGGTCTTCTACCCCGAGCTCGACGGGCCCGAGGTCGCCGTCCGGGTCGAGAACTGGCTCAAGCGACAGGGATGGGTCGAGGCCCGGGTCGAGGTCGACGCCGTCACCAGCCGCGACGACCGGGACGCCCTCGAGATCTGGCTCCGCATCGACGAGGGGCAGCCCAACGTCCTCACCGACATGACGTTCCTGGGCGACCTGCCCGACGGCATCACCGAAGCCCAGCTCACCCGGTGGGCGCGCCGAGCGGGGGTGAAGGTCGGCAAGCCCATCTCCAGCGAACAGATCACGAGCGCACAGCTCGAGATGCGCTCCCGGCTGGCTCGGGTGACCCGAGGCCTGCTCCAGCCCCGCCGCGGCTGGATCAACGCGCGCATCGCCCCCGCCGTCACCCGCGGGGACAACGGCATGGTGAGCCTCACCTGGGCGGTCGAGGCCGGACCCCGACTCGATCTGGCGGTCGACGGTCTTCGCTGGCGTCCCGAGAAGAAGGTCCGGGACGCGCTGGGCATCGACGAGCGCCTGCGCCTGACCCGCGGGTTCGTCGACGAAGCGCCCGAACGGCTGACCCGCTACCTGCGCCGGAACGGCTTCTACGCCGCCGAAGCCGAGGTGGAGCTGCGCGGCGGGAACGAGAAGCTCCAGACCCTCTACATCCGGGTGGATCGGGGCCCGCGCCACAGCCTGCGCGGCCAGCCTCCGCGCCGCTCCCTCACCTTCGAGGGCAACGACCACCTGTCCCAGGCCGCCCTGGTGCGCGTGGCCGACCAGGCCTCCGAAGACGTCATCCGACTGGACTACTTCACCGAAGGCGAGCTCGAAGCCGGCTTCGCCGCGATTCGCAACCTGTACCGCTCGCGGGGCTACCAGAACGCTCGCCTCGAGCTGGCGGACGTCGCGATCGAGCCCCTCGGCAACGCCCTGACCCGGCCGTTCGTGGCGCTCGGTGCCCGCCTGCTCGGCAACCCGGCCCCGAAGCGCATCACCCCCACGATCCGGGTGCAGGAGGGGGCCATCACCACCCAGCGCCTGTCGGCCATCGGGGGCGCGGCGTCCGACGTGGTGGTGTCCGACCTCGAAGACGAGCTGAACCGCCTCTCGGGCGAGCCCTTCGACCCTCTCGCACTCGACCGGATCAGCCGCCAGGTCATCGAGCGGCACCGGGCCGCGGGCTACCTCGAAGTCGACGCCCGGGTCGCTCACGACGACGTGCCGGGCTCGGACGGAACCGAGATCGACAGCGTCATCCAGGTCGACCCCGGACCGTTGGTGCTGCTGCGCTCGGTGGTCACCCGGGGCGCACGGTTCACGGCACCCGCCCTCGTCCGCCGCGAGACCGACCTCGTTCGCGGTGCGCCCCTGTCGTCGGAGTCCCTCGACCAGGCGCGGCGACGTCTCTACGAGCTCGGGATCTTCGGGTCGATCGGCACCGAGCTCCTCGGAGACGGGGTCGCCCGGGACCTGCTGATCACCGTTCGCGAGCGCCCCCGCTGGGCCGCCGAGGCCGGCTTCGGTCTGAACACCGACCAGGGCTTGCGCACCATCGGCCGGCTCACGCGCCGCAACCTGTTCGGGGTGGCCCACCGCATCGACGCGTACGCGCTGGTGGGCGTGGACTACGCGTCGGACAGCCTCACCAACTGGACCCCCGACCTGGACAACATCGAGTGGCGGGCGGCGATCAGCTACACCGCGCCGCACTTCCCCTTCCGCGAGCAGGACGTGGTGATGGACGTGCTGCTCCAGGAGCGCCGCCAGGAACGCACCTGGCGGATGGCCCGGACGGGCGTGGGGCTCACGATCGACACGGCGTTCGGGCCCAACACCTCTCTGCAGACCGCTGTGCGCGCCGAGCGACGCCAGCTGCAGGAGGTCGACAGCCGGGCGCTGCTCGACGGCGAGCCCTGGGCGGGGCTGGTGGACGACGTCGACGCCGCAGCCGAGAAGGCCTGCTACCCCTGCCGCACGGCCGAGTCGTTCCGGGCCGTGTTCCTCCATGACATGCGCGACGACCCCGTCCAGCCGTCCCGGGGCCTGCTGGTGAGCTGGATCGCCGAAGCCGCGCCGGGTCTTCCCTGGCAGGCGCCCGAGCTGCGCAGCCGGTTCGTGAAGTCCGAGCTGCGCCTGTCGTCCTACATCCCCCTCGGGGGCCTCACCCTGCGGCTCTCCGGAGAAGGAGGGCACGCCAGAGCCCTGTCCGGCACCGTGGTTCCGCTGGAGGATCGCTTTCGACTCGGTGGAACCGGGTCGCTTCGGGGGTTCACCCGCCAGAGCGTGGGGCCCCGAAACCAGGCGCAGCGGGTCCAGGTGGACTGGCCGGACGGCATCGGGCCCGTGCTCGACCTCACCGAGCGCGACGACCGAACGCGCTGGATCCCGACCGGCGGCGACACCACCGCCGTGGGTATCGCCGAGCTCCTCCTCCCCCTCCCCGCCCTCGGGCTTCCGTCCTGGGACGGATACGCAGCCGCCCTGTTCGCGGACGTGGGCAACGTGTGGCTGGTCGGCCCCGGCAAGGCCACCAGCTCCGGGCTCCCCGAGGCCCCGATGATCCGGTACGGCGTGGGCGCGGGGGCGCGGGTGGACACGCCGGTCGGCCCTCTCCAGCTCGACCTCGCCGCCAACCCCGCGACCGTCCTGGCATCCCCGGAGACCCAGGCGCTGCTCGAGGCCTGGGAGGAGCCCACGCTGCGCTTCCACCTGTCGCTCGGGACCCTCTGGTGAGCGGCCGGAACACCGGATAGAGTGCGGCAATGTCACGATCCATCGCCGCTCTCGCCGTGCTCTCCGCCGCCTTCACCACGTCGTGCAATCGCTACGACCTGTTCCAGTCCGCGGGGTTCGCGCAGGAACGGTTCTCCACCAAGGCCGACATCTTGTTCGTGGTCGACAACTCCGACTCCATGCAGCAGGAAGCCGAGTCGTTGGCCACCAGCTTCGCGGCGTTCGTGGGCGAGCTCGCTGCCCAGCAGGCCGACCTCCCCACCGAGGATCTCTCGGATGCCGTCGACAACTACGCCGCGTTCAAGGGCGATCCCGACACCCTGATCAACTTCCAGCTCGGAGTCACCACCACCGATGCCAACGCGGCTCGTGGCGAGCTCACGGGGTCCGGCGTCATCTCGCGCTTCGACGACGACGTCCCCAACCGGTTCGCGCGGAACGTGCTCTGCGAGTCCACCTGCTTCGCCGAGGATCCGCCCGCTGGCAACGCCGACTGCGGGGATCCGCTCGGCAACAACGTCACCTCCACCTGGCTGAACTGCGAGTGCGACGGGGCCTGGCAGTCCAACTGCGGAGGCGCGCAGGAAGAACCCCTGGAAGCCGTGTTCATGGCGATGTGCCGCTCGGTTCCGAACCCACCCGCAGCCTGCTTCGACGAGGTGAACGACTTCGGGCAGGGCGACGTGCTGTCGAACGACGGCTTCCTGCGCGAAGGCGCCACGCTCATCCCGGTCATCGTCACCGACGAGGGCGACGACAGCCGCCGCGAGCCCGGTCAAGAACCCATTCCCATCAACTACGCCACGCTGTTCAGCCAGTTCAACAACCGGATGGTGTGGACCGTCATCGGCCCCGACCGGCGCGAGGGCGGTGGGTTCGACTGTCCCACGGGCGCCAGCAACTGGGGCACCCTGCGGCTGAACTACTTCGTCGAGACCACGAACGGGCTGCAGGTGCCGATCACCGACCAGGAGAACGGCTGCAGCGCCCGGGACTTCGACGACGCGCTCGGCGAGCTCGGAACCCTGCTGCGCAACCTCAACCGCACCTTCCGGCTCGGCACCCTGCCCACCGACGGCAGCATCGCGGTGTTCACCTCCGACGGAGGCGTGATCAAGGAGGCCGAAGAGCTCGGGATCTCCGATGCAGGCGTGCCGATGTACGACTCGGGCTGGAGCTACGACGCCCAGACCAACACCGTGCTGCTCCACGGCGACGCCATCCCCGAAGTCGGCGAAGAGGTCACGGTCTACTACCTGCCGCAGGACGGCAACCCGCGCGACCTGCCCTTCTGATCCAGACTGGATAAGGGCCCGCGAACCGTCGTCCAACCCACGGAGCCCCAGCCGATGTTCCAGGCTGTCCCTCGCGTCCTGTTCCACGCAGCGACCCTCGCCATCCTCGCCGTGGGCCTGCTCGTCGCAGCACCCGCCTCCGCTCAGGAGACCATCGAGCTCGGCGCGCTCACCGACGACGAGATCAACGTCGTCCAGAAGCGGCTCTACCCCAAGGCCGGTCGCACCGAGATCGGCGCACATCTCGGCCTGATGCCCTTCGACGCGTTCCTGGTCACGCCCAACCTGCAGCTGTCGTTCGACCTGCACAGCAACGAGAAGCTCGCGTGGAGCGTGCTCGTCGGCGGGGGCTACGGTCTGCAGAACAGCACCAGTCGCCAGCTCGCATCGCCCACCTACGGCGTGGTCCCGTTCGCCTACCGCTACCTGGCCTCGGCACTCGTGGGTGCTCAATGGGCCCCGATCTACGCCAAGATGAACTTCGACGGCGCGCGGGTGATCCACTTCGACGTCTACTTCGCGGCACGGGGCGGGGTCACCCTCGAGCGGAGCATCGTGCCAGACGGCTCCTTCGCCCTCGGCCCCACCCTGTCCCCCGGCATCGGCACCCGGTTCTTCGTGGGCGAGAACACCACGCTGCGGGTCGAGCTCCGAGACGACGTGCTCCTCGAGCGGCGGGCGCTCACCGACTCCTGGCACATCAAGCAGAACGCGGGCGTCACGGTGGGCCTCACCTTCTTCAGCAAGAAGGACGAACGCCCGTGATCGCACTGCTCCTCTCGCTGCTGACCGCCCAGGGCGCCACCTTCGACGACGTCGACGCCGCCACGTCCGACCCCGACCGCCTGGCGGCTCTGCAGGAGGTCCTCGACGACGAGTCTCTGGCAGACGACCACGCCGAGGCCTGGGCCCGTGCGGCCAACACGATGCGGGCCGCGGGCCAGGATGAAGCCGCGCTGCTGGCCTTCGGCAAGGCCTTCGAAGCCGGGCACGCATCGGGCGAAGACGCCGTGTCCGCGGTGGAGATCGCGGACGACATCGGGGATCACGCCGTGGTGGCGGGCCCGATCGGCATCCTCGAAGCTGGATCCGCACGCAAGCTGGTCAAGGAGATCGACAAGGCCGCCGACAAAGACGCGCGGTCGCACGTCGCCTACGTGGTGGCGCGCGAGATGCTCCGCGACGACCGGCTGGGTCCGGCCATCGACTGGTTGAAGCGCGTCGACGGCGAGTCTCCCGACTTCGCAGACGCCGAGGGCCTGCGAGGCGTGGTGCTCGCCCAGCAGGGCAAGAACGAAAAAGCCCTGGTTCCGCTGCAGACCGCCAAGGCCCTGATGACCCAGCGCGACGAGCGCTTCCAGCAGAAGACCCTGCTCAACCTGGCGCGTGCCTACTACGGCACCCGGAACTGGGGGCAGGCGATCTACCACTACAAGCAGATCCCCAGAGACTCCGAGTACTGGCCCGAAGCCCACTTCGAGCAGGCGTGGGCCCACTTCATGGGTGCCGACATGCCCGGTGCACTCGGGCTCCTCCACACCCACGGCTCGCCGTTCTTCGAGAGCCTGTGGTTCCCCGAAGCCGACATGCTCCGTGCCCAGGCGCTGTTCCTGCTGTGCAAGTTCGACAGTGCCGTGGTCGAGATCGATCGGTTCGAGAACCGCTACCTTCCCCTGTCCGAGGAGATGGACGCCGCCATCGCCCAGCTCGACGACGAGAAGGCCTTCGACGACCTCGTCACCTTCCTCGACGGCGGAGACCCCGAGCTGCCCGCGCTGGTTCTTCGGACGTACCGCAACGAGGACCGCATCGCCGAGGCCCGCGCGGCCATCGACCGCTACGAGTCCGCCAGCACGGGTGTTTCGGGGCTCGGAGACCTGGACGACACCGCCCGGGGCTGGCTCGAAGACCGGGCCGAGTCGCTGCGCGAGCGGGAAGGTGCACGGATCCTGGCGCGCGCGAAGTCCGAGCGCGAGCGGCTGGGTGACTGGCTCACCGGTCTCGAGCTGTCGCGCATCGACATCCTCCAGCTCAAGGCCGACCTCTACACGAAGGCCGCGGCCACGGGCGAGATCGAAGACGTCACCGCCGACCGGATCGGGAAGCTCCGAAACCTGTCCAAGGCCCGGGGTTCCGGCTGGCAGGTGTGGCCGTACCAGGGCGAGTACTGGGCCGACGAACTCGGCTGGTACCAGGTCGACACCCGCTCCAGCTGCACCGACAAGGTCGGGCGCGCCGTCGGCGGCGGCGGATGACGACCCGGGCTGAATCCGTCACGACCCTCGACAACGGGCTGCGACTGGTCCACCTGCAACATCCAGGCGCGCTCGCGGCGATCTACGTGTGGTTCGACGTCGGAACCGTCGACGAGTCCCCCGAGGAAGCGGGCGCGGCACACCTCCTCGAGCACATGCTGTTCAAGGGAACGGAGCGCCGGGGAGTCGGTGCGTGCGCGGCCGAGATCGAGGGCATGGGCGGCGACCTGAACGCCTACACGACCTGGGACCAGACCGTGTTCCACGCCACCGTCCTGGCCCAACACTGGCAGCAGGCGCTCGACGTCCTCGCCGACATGGTGTGGCACAGCGCCATCGACCCCGAAGAGCTCGCGCGCGAGAAGCCGGTCGTGCTCGAAGAGATCCGCGGGTACGACGACGACCCCGACTCCGTGGTCGACGACACCACCCAGGCGCGCCTGTTTCCAGGTCACCCCTACGGTCGCCCGGTGCTGGGCACGGCCCGGAGCGTGTCGGCCATCGATCGCGAAGCGCTGGTGGCCTTCTGGCGCCGCCACTACACCACCAACCGCTGCATCCTGGGTGTCGTGGGGCCCATGGACCATGCTGCCGTCAGGGCTGCAGTCGAGCAGCTCACCCGCACGGCCCCGGCCGGCCCCGCACGCGCACCGGTCCCTCCGATCCCACCGCGCGAACAGGGAGTTCTGCGGGTCGACCGTCCGTTCGAGACGCCGCTGGTCTCCCTGGCCTGGGACCTGCCCGGCGGGTCTCATCCCGACTGGGCGGCGTGGGAGGTCCTGGCGAACGCGCTGGGTTCCGGGCGGGCATCGCTGCTCGTACGCCAGCTGCGGATCGAGCAGCGGGTGGTCGCAGACGTGTACTGCTCGGCGTACGCACGACGCACCGCGGGGTCGCTCGAGGTCGGGGTGTTCCCGATGCCCGGCAAGACCCCCGATGCCGTCGCCGGCGCGCTCGCAGTCATCCAGGATGCCGGGCGCGGCGGACTGTCCGCGAACGAAGTCGACCGGGCCCGCACCACCCTGCTCGCCGAGCTCGTGTTCTCCACCGAGACCGTCGACAGCCTGGCCCACGATCGGGTCTGGTACACCGGGCGTTTCGGGAGTCCCGATGCCCGGGAGGCCTGGCGGGCCGCCGTGTCTGCCGTGACCGCCAGCGATGTCCAGCGCCTGGCGCGCTCCCTCGGCGACCCCACCATCACGTGGATCGCCGAGAACGCCGACCCGAAGGCGCAACCGCCCTCCGTCCACACGCCGACGGCCCGCACGACCCCACGCGACCTCGACGTCGACATCCGGTTCTCGGGCCCCGACGACGGCTGGCCGAGCCAGGGTCCGATCGCCAGCATCTACCTCGCGGTTCCGGGGGGTCGCCTCGCACAACCCGAGGGCTACGCCGGTCTGTCCGGGATGTGGGCGTCCACAGTCACCACCGGCGCGGGGTCGTACGACAACGCCGCGTTCGCCGGGAAGCTCGACGCGCTGTCGGCCTCGCTGTCCGCCATCAGCGGGCGCAACACGCTCGGGCTGCAGCTCACCGTTCCCGTCGAGAACCTCCGACCCGCCGCCGAGCTGCTCCGACTGGTGGTTCTCGAGCCCCGCTTCGACGCCACCGAGTGCGACCGCATCGCGGGGGAGATCCGGTTCGACCTCGACACCCTCGTCGATCGGCCCGACGAGGTCGCGTCCCGCACGTTGTGGAAGCAGGCCTGGAAGGGCCATCCCTGGGGGGCCCTGGTGACCCGCACCAGCCTCCGCCGCATCCGGCCACGCACCCTGCAGACCTTCCACCGCAGCTGGTTCACCCGCCACGGCCTGAAGATCGCGGTGGCGGGCGAGGTCGACCGCGCAACCGTGCTCTCCGCGCTCCATCCCCTCGTCGAGGCCCTGCCCGCGGGGGTTCCGCTGCCCGAGCGTCCGGATCCCGCGCCCTGGACGGCCTCGATGCACCGTCCCCGCGCGGGCCACGAGGCCGCCATCGTCACCCTCGCCGCCCGCACGCCTCCCCTGCACCACCCCACGGTGCCGGCGCTTCGCCTGGCGTCGGCAGCCCTCGGCGCCCAGTCGGGCCCGCTGTTCATGAACCTCCGCGAGACCGCCTCGCTGGCCTACTCGGTCTGGGCGCGGGACTGGGAGGGCTTCGACGGCGGGTTGTTCGCGCTCGGGCTGTCCACCGATCCCCAGCGCGCCACCGCCGCCAGGAAGGCCCTGCTGGCCGAGCTGGAGCGCATCGCCACCGATGGCATCCCCGACCACGAGCTGGTGCGCCACAAGACCATGGTGAAGGGCCAGCTGGCGATGAGTCACCAGCGGGCCGCCGGGCGCGCCATCAGCCTGGGGCTCGCCGCGATGTACGACCGGCCGGTCGGACTCGAAGCGCTGTCGGCCGAGGTCGACGCCATCGATGGCCGCGCGTTGCGAGAGGCCGTCGCCAGCCTCCCCGAGCCGCTGTCGGTCGTGGTCCGGCCCCTGCAATCCGGGTCCACCGACTCATGAACCGGCCCTGGGGGGTCTACGCGCACGTGCCCTGGTGCCGTATGCGCTGTCCGTACTGCGCCTTCGACATCCTCGAAGAGTCGCGGTCGCCTCGAACGCCCGACGCCGAGGCCGCCTGGCTGCGGGGGGTGGAGGCCGACCTCGCGCGCTGGCGCCCCGCCTACGAGGGCGAGCCCCGGACCCTCTACGTGGGCGGTGGCACGCCCAGCCGGATCGACCCGCGGCTGCTGGTCGCGCTTCGACAGCACTTCGGGGGGCTGGAAGAAGCCACGGTCGAAGCCAACCCCGAAGACGTCACCGCGTCCTGGCTCGACACCCTCACAGCGGGGGGATTCGACCGGGTGTCGCTCGGCGTCCAGTCCCTGCAGCCCCATTTCGTCCGGGCGCTCGGCCGGGCACGACGCGGACACGACCGTGGATACGGGCCCCACGCCATGCAGGTGCTCTCGGACGCCCGCGAGCACGGGCGGATCCGGAGCTGGTCTGCCGACCTGATCTTCGCGCTGCCCGGCCAGACCCTGGCCCAGCTCGAGGACGATCTCGACGCGTTGTTGGGATTCGATCCGCCCCACATCTCGATCTACGGCCTCACCATCGAGCCCGACACCCCCTGGGCGGCCCTCGATCGGCGCCGAGGCCTGCCGGTTCCCGACGACGACCACTGGCACGCGATGTACGCCCGGATCGTCGAGCGGCTCGAGCAGGCGGGGCTGCACCGCTACGAGGTGAGCAACTTCGCGGCAGACGGCCATCAGGCGCGGCACAACCGGAGCTACTGGCAGCTGGCGCCCTACCTGGCGGTCGGACCGGGAGCGCACGGGCTCACGCCGGATGGTCGTCGCTACGTCCAGCCCAGCGGCCGTCAGTGGCCCGGCGAACCGGACATCGAGCACCCCGACTCCGAACAACGCGCCATCGATGCGCTGGTGAGTGGTCTGCGGGGAGTGAACGGCCTCGACCCCGCGGTCCTGCGCCCGTTCGTAGTCGAGCCCCGCATCCTGCGACAGCTCGTGACGGCCGGCTTGCTGGACCCCTGCGCGGTCGACGCATCCACAGGTGAAGGGCGCATCCGACTCGCCTCGGCGGGCTTCTTCGTGGCCGACGCCGTGGTGCGCACCCTCGCGAACGGCCTGGTCCGACCCTCGCCAGCGACGGGCGATTCCATGTCAAGCCAACCCAATGGGTTAGACCCGAGCCGTCCAGGAGAACCCGTTGGCGACGCGTGATTTCTACAACGTGCTGGGGATTCCCCGGTCTGCCACGCAGGACGAGGTGAAGAAGGCGTACCACGCGCTCGCCCGTCGGTGGCACCCCGACAAGAATCCCGGCGACGATGCGGCTTCCCAGCGGTTCAAGGACATCACCGAGGCCTACCGGACTCTGTCCGACGCCGACAAGCGCAAGCGCTACGACCGGCTCGGCCCCCTCTACCGCGAAGACGGCAAGCCCCCCCGGCCAGAAGACGTCAACGAGGTCGTCACCTCGATGTTCGGCGGCCTGTTCTCGCGGGGTCGCAACACCCGGGGGGACGATCTCCGGTACACCGTGAGTTTGACCCTCGAGGAGGTCGCCACGGGCGTCGACAAGAACATCGTCGTTCCCCGCAAGGTTCGCTGCAACACGTGTGGCGGCGTCGGAGCCGTCCCCGAGGCCCGCAAGGACTGCGAGGTCTGCGGCGGCAGCGGCAAGGCCAAGGGCACACGTCTGTTCCGGTCCAGCTGCTACCACTGCGACGGGCGGGGATTCACAGCCGAGTCGGCATGCGGTTCGTGCAGTGGGGATGGTCGCATCTCCCTCGACGACACCCTCGTCGTGAAGGTGCCACCGGGCGTGGCGGCCGGCCAGAAGCTCAAGCTCTCCGAGAAGGGCGATCACCCCCGCGGAGACGGCACGCCAGGCGATCTATACGTGATCGTGAGCGTCGCCGAGCACGCCCTGTTCCGCCGGCGCGGAGAAGACATCCTGGTCGATCTGCCGCTGGCGTTCGATCAGCTCACCCTGGGTGCCGACGTCGACGTGCCCACCCTCGATGGCACCACCACCATCCGCATTCCGCCGCGCTCCGAGCCCGGGAAGGTCCTCCGCCTCGGCGGACGGGGTCTGCCACGTGTCGGCCGCAGCGGGCGCGGCGATCTGCACCTGCAGATCGTGCTCGAGCTCCCCACCTCGATCGACGAGCTTCAGCAGCAGGCCATCCAGGCACTCGCCAAGTCGCTCCCCGAAGAAGTCCATCCGAAACGCGCCGCATTCCGCCGCGCGGTAGAGGCCCGGAACGAATGATCGCCCTGATCCTGTCCCTCCTCCTCGCGACGCCCGCCGATGCCGGCCGGCGCAACCGGGTCCCCGACGTCGTCGAAGACGCGCTGGCCTTCGCGACCACCGACCGCACCAAGGCCGTGAAGCTGCTCGAGAACGAGATCGAGTCCGGCCCGAAGGCCAAGTTCCTGCCCGTCATCACGCTGCACGCCGGCGAACAGCAGCGCCTGTCCGGCAACCTCACCGCCGCGAAGAAGTGGTTCGAGGCGTCTCTGTCCGAGGAGCCATCCGGAGACTGGTCCGATGCCGCGCGCCTCGGGCTCGTGCTCGTCGAGGCCGGCAACGGGATCACGGCCAAGGGCGTGTCCGACCTGCAGCGGATCGACGAGAAGTCCGTCCTCGACACCCAGAACGCCGATCGCTTCCTGCTGCTGGCCGTCCACGCCACCCGCGAAGCCGACATCAGTAGCGTCAACAAGTCGAGCAAGAACGCGCTTCGCTACGCCAAGGCCGATCCAGCGGTGAAGACCCGCATCAAGAACGCCCTCGAGAAGCTCGCGAAGGGCGGAGAACCCGCGGTGATCACGGCGGGCTCGGGCGACTCCGGATCCATCTTCGACCGCGCGAACACCGCGCTCGAGAAGGGCGACCGGGAACGCGCGAAGAGCCTCGCGAACAAGGCGATGGCGCAGGCCGAGCCCGAGTCGTTCGAGGCGCTCCGGGCCGAGTACCTCATCAAGCGCGCCGACAGCACGGCGGCCGTCGATCCCGACAAGATCGCGGTGCTGCTGCCCATGGCCGGCAAGTACGAAGCCGTGGGGCGTCAGGTGCAGGAAGCCTTCGAATTCGGCTACCGCGCGGGCGGCGGGACCCGGAAGCTCGTCTTCCTCGACACCGACGGCACCCCCGAAGGTGCGGTTGCAGCACTCGAGGACGCCGTGCTCACCCAGGGTGCAGTGGGCGTCGTGGGTCCGCTGCTGTCCGACAACGCCGAAGCCGTCGTCCAGGCAGCCGCGGCGATGGAGGTCCCCCTCGTCTCGCTGTCGCAGGCCAACGAGAGCGTCGAGCACGAGTGGGTCTTTCAGGGCGTGCCATCGGTCGGCGACCAGGCCGACACCCTCGCGCGCTACGTCATGAACGAAGAGAACCTCCGGGACTTCGCGATCTTCGCCCCGGAGACCAGCTACGGCCAGCGCGCCGCAGCGGAGTTTCGCGAGGCAGTCGAAGCGAACGGCGGCAGCATCAAGGCCGAGACCTTCTACGACCCCGAAGCATCGGCGCTGATGGAGTTCGCCAAGATCCTCGGCAAGAAGGACTACGAGGCCCGCAAGTCGGAGTGGTGGCGCCTGCGTCGCGAGGTCGAGGATGCCGGCGGCAACACCGACAACCTCGTGCTCCCGCCCATCGTCGACTACGACGCCATCTTCCTGCCGGACAACGCCCGCAAGGTCCCGATCGCCGCTGCCGCGCTGGCGTTCGAGGAGTTCCCGATCGGCGAGTTCCAGCCCAGGAAGGACGAGGAGCCCATGCCGATGTTGGGCCTCTCCGGCTGGAACAGCGACAGCCTGGTCGGGGGCGGCGGCGAGTACGTCCGCAACAGCCGGTTCACCGCCACCTTCTACGGCGAGGAGCAGGGCTCGTTCATCTCCACGTTCAAGGCGGACACCGGGCGCACTCCCAGCTCCCTCGAGGCCGTCACGGTCGACGCAGCACGGCTGCTCGGCGCGGCGACGCGCAGCGAGATCACCTCCCGAAAAGACCTCCAGGAAGCACTCGTCGAGGCTTCGACCCAGGAGACCCCCACGGGCGCGAGCCGATTCGCGGAGGAGACGCGGAGGGTCGACACCGACATCCGCATCCTGACCATCGACCGCGAGGGCATCAAGCCCGTCACCCGGTCCCGAGCCAGCCAGACCCCACCCGAGTGAGCACACCGTCATCGCGCGCCCTTCCACCCATCGTGAAGGGTGGTACACTCACGGGTATCCCCGACCGGAGCACCCCGCTGGAACCCCCGCAACGACCGCATCCCGAAGACTCGGACTCTGCGGAACGACGCATCATCGAACAGCTGCTGGATGCGGCCAGCGCAGGCTCTCGTGCCGGTCCGCCGCTGCAGGTCCCGCCGGGCGACGACGCCGCAGTGCTGCACGACCGCACCGCATGGACCCTCGATTCCCTCGTCGAGGGCGTGCATTTCACGGCCGACACCCCCGCCGAGGACGTCGGATTCAAGACCGTCGCCGTGTCGGTGAGCGACCTCGCGGCGATGGGGGCAGAACCCCACTTCCTGATGCTCGGCCTGTCGGTGCCGGACGACGACCACGCCTTCGTGGCCGACTTCGCTCGCGGCGTGGGCGCAGCCACCGAGCGCTGGGGCCTGACCCTGATCGGCGGCGACGTCACCCGCAGCACCGGTCCGCGGACGTGCACCTCCACCCTGGGGGGCCCCTGCGTGGCCGAGCCCCTGCGTCGCTCCGGGGCCCGGGTGGGCGACCGGATCTGGGTGACCGGTGCGCTCGGCTGGGCCGGTCTGGGCTGGGCCACCGATGACCCTCCGCCTCGAGCGCTCGCCGCACTCCGCCGTCCCGATCCGCCCGTGTCACTGGGGCTGTCGCTGGCCCGATCCGCCGTGGCCACTGCCGCGATGGACCTCTCCGATGGCCTCGCATCCGATCTCGCCCGGCTGTGCGCGGCCAGTGGGGTGGGCGCCCGGGTCGATCCCACCGCACTGCCGGGGGTCGACTCCCTCCAGCTGAAGGTGCGTGGCGGAGAGGACTTCGAGCTCCTGTTCACCGCGCGCCCCGAAGACGACGCCCGGGTGCTCGCCATCGCCGCCGAGACCCGAACCGAGGTCACGCCGGTCGGCACGATCGTGGAGTCCGGCGACGGGGTCGAGCTGCTCGGAACCCCCTGGCCACCCGCCCTGTTCGGTCACTTCAGCTCCGCGGGTTCGTCGTCATGATCGCCACCGGCGGGCTCCAGGTCGACCCCAACGGCCCCATCGTCCCCACCCTGATCGTGGTGGCCATCCTGTTCGCGTGCTCGTTCTTCTTCTCGGGCACCGAGACCGCCCTGTTCAGCCTGCAGGCCATCGACAAGCAGCAGCTCGAAGGCTCCGGCCGGTTCGGTCGGGTGGTGGGCCGACTCCTGGAGCGCCGGGCGTCCACGCTCACCACCATCCTGATGGGCAACGAGTTCGCCAACACGGCCCTCGCTGCCACCTCCGCCGCCCTGATCCTCCGGTTCTTCCCCGATCAGGCCTGGCTCAACATCGTCATCCTCACGCCGGCGCTGGTGCTGATCTCCGAGATCACACCCAAGTACGTCGCGTTCCGCACCAACCGCAGCTGGTCGCTGGTCGCGTCGGGCCCCCTCTCGGCGTTCGGCTTCGTGATCAGCCCGCTCCGCTGGGTCTTCGAGCACGTCGTCATCGCCCTGGCCCGCGTGTTCCGGGCCGATCCGGTGGTGATGACCGAAGGCCTCGAAGAAGCCGAGCTGTTGGTGCTCGTCGACCGCGGGATGGCCACGGGTGCTCTGGACGAGACCGAGCGCGAGATCATCGAGAACGTGTTCGAGCTGGACGCCATGCCGGTCGAGCGCTTGATGACCCCCCGCCCGGACATGTTCAGCGTGCCCATCGACATCGCGTTCGACGAGCTCCTCACGCTGTGCGAGGCCGAGCGACGCTCCCGCATCCCCGTGTACGACCGCGGCCCCGACGACATCGTGGGCGTCCTGCTCCTCAAAGACCTGCTCCGCGTCCGCGACGACACCCGGCGCATCTCGTCCCGCCGTTGGGTCTACCCCCTGCTGCTCCAGCCGCGCTTCGTCCCCACCAGCAAGCCCGCCGACGACATGTTCCGCGAGTTCATCCGGCGCAAGTACCACATGGCGTTCGTGGTCGACGAGCACGGCACGCTGGTGGGGCTGGTGACGCTGGACGACCTGGTGAACGAGCTCATCGGCGCGAGCGAACCCGACACCGAGGACAGCGAGATCGCCAAGTCGCTGCAGAACCGGTTCGTGTGCCGCGCCACGGTCGACCTCGAGGACTTCGCCGAGAGCACCGGCATCACGGTTCCCGAGGGCGACTACCACACGCTCGGTGGCTACGTGTTCCACGCCTTCGGACGTCTTCCCAGACAGGGCGAGTCGGTCGAGGTCGACGGCGTGCGCTACGTCGTCTCCGAGATGTCCGACCGTCGCATCAGCGAGGTCTCGGTCGAGCAGCTCCCCGAACCGCGGGAGGCGATTTGACCCCCTGGACCGGCATCGGGATCGGGCTCATCGCGGGCATCGTCGTCTGTCAGGGCTTCTTCAGCGGGTCCGAGATGGCCCTGGTCAGCGCCAACCGCGCGCGGCTCGAAGATCAGGCCAACAACGGCAGCCGAGGGGCCTCGCTGGCGCTGTCGATGCTCGACCGCGAAGACCAGTTGCTCGGCACCTGCCTCATCGGGACCAACCTCTCGCTCATCTCGGGGGCCACCCTGGCCTCGGCCCTCATCCTGGCGGGCGGGGGCTCCGAGATCATCGCCACCCTGGTGTTCGCACCGTTCGCGTTGCTGTTCGGCGAAGCCGTGCCGAAGACCGTCTACCAGCACTACGCCACCACCATGGCGCCCATCCTCGCCTACCCCCTGCGTGGCGCTCAGATCGCGTTCACGCCGCTGCTGCTGGTCGTGGGCGCCTGGGCGGCCGTGCTCCGCCGCATCGTGGGCGACGCGCCGGGCCCGTCTCGAGAGGAGCTGGTGATGCTGCTCGACGCCGATCAGGGCAGCGACATCGACCCCGAAGAGCGCGACATCATCATGCGCGTGCTCGAGATGAACGAGACCACCCTCGAAGACGCGATGACGCCGCTGGTCGAGATCCACGCCCTGCCCATCGAAGCCACGGTGGCCGAGGCCGCCGACACCATCCTCAAGTACGGCCACTCCAGGGTGCTCGTGTACGAGGAGCGGGTCGACAACATCCAGGGCCTGGTGTCGCACAAAGAGCTGCTCTTCGACGCCCGGAGCACCGACACCCTCGAAGGTCTGGTGCAGACCGTGCGGTACGTACCCGAGACCAAGTTCGCCGACGATCTGCTGGAAGAGATGCGCGACACCGGCGAGGAGATCGTGGTGGTGGTCGACGAGTACGGCGGTGTGGTGGGGCTGTGCACCCTCGAAGACCTGCTCGAGGAGCTCGTCGGCGAGATCCTCGACGAGCGCGACACCGACGAGCCCGCCATCCGTCGCCTCTCGGAGCGCGACTGGCGGATCCCGGCCCGCACCGAGCTCGACGAGGTCGAAGCCGTGGTGGGCTACTCGCTCCCCGAAGGCGAGTACGAGACCGTCGCCGGGCTGGTCCTCAAGCACGCGGGGCGCATCCCCAGTCCCGGCGAAGTCGTGAAGGTGGGTCGCCTGCTGTTCCTGATCGAGCAGGGCAACGACCGCGCGATCCAGTTGGTGCGCATGACCCTGCCGATCGACTGACCGGCCCCTCCGTTCGCCGGAGTCGACGTCAGAGCGAGCGCTTCTGGGGCGGTGGGACGTCCGGGATCTCGGGGTCCTCTGGACCGCCATCTCCGGAATCCCCCTTCGGAGACGGGCGCGATGGGGGGTGCGGCCGAGATGAGGCCGGTGGCGACTCCGGAGAAGAGGGAGACGGCAGCTCGAGGGCGTGTACGAGCAACAGCTCGAGACCCTGATCGAACAGCGGAAGCCGATCCTCGCGGGTGCGACGGCGCCGGACCCAGATCCATCGATCTTCGAGTACAGACTCCCGATAGAGCCGGTGAACCGCGCCTTTCTCGCGTGTTCCGAAGTCCACGGCGACCGCACCGTCCTCGCCCTCGGCCAGGAACCTGAGCCAGTGCTCGCCCCGCCGGAACGTCACCGCCTCGACCGGCGGATCCCCGTGCGGCCCGCGCGCCACTTCGGCGAACCCGAGCTCGCTGCCGAACGCCTGGAGATCATCGAAGAGTGCAACACGTGCCCGACGCGCCACTTCCTGCTGTTCCTGGCGCTCCTGTTCCTCGGCATCCCGGTGTTCTTCATCCCGCTCGACCGCGGCCCGGAGCCGGGCTGCAAGTCCCGATCCCTTGTTCGCCATATCCAGCCCTCCATGCACCGATGCGGCGACGCCCGTTGCGCGAGGCTCCATAACCCGAACGCTTCGCGGCCCGCCCCGCCCCCGAGAACCGTTGACCCGCCTTTCCCGGGTGTGCTATCGAACGGCATCATCGGCCGGGTCTCGAGCGGTCATCCGCACGTGATTTCGGTCGCAAACGTTCCAGACATCCCCCTCGTCGGGATGTGAGTTGAGGCCACTGCAGCATGGGCAGAGCGATCGGGATCGACCTCGGCACGACGAATTCTTGTGCCGCTTTCGTCGATAACGGCAAGCCGAAGGTCATCACGTACAAAGACGGATCTCGCACGATCCCGTCGATGTTCGCGATCGACAAGAAGGGGAACCGGCTGGTGGGCAACGAAGCCCGTGACCAGGCAGCCGCGAACCCCATGAACACGATCGCCGCGTCCAAGCGGTTGATCGGCCGATCCTTCGGCTCCAACGCAATGGAGAAGATGCAGCAGGTCTTCACCTACGAGCTCGTCGAAGGCGAGTCGTCCGAGGTGTTGATCAAGGTCGCCGACCAGGTGTTCACCCTGGAGCAGATCTCGGCTGCCATTCTTCGCCGCATCAAAGACCAGGCCGAGGACGCCCTGGACGAAGAGGTCGATCAGGCGGTCATCACCGTTCCGGCCTACTTCAACGATCGCCAGCGTCAGGCCGTGCGGTCGGCTGGGAAGCTGGCGGGGCTCAAGGTGCTCCGGGTGCTCAACGAGCCCACGGCAGCCGCACTCGCCTACGGTCTGGGACGCACGCTCAACCAGCGCGTCGCCATCTACGACCTCGGCGGCGGTACCTTCGACATCTCGATCATCGACATCAAGGACAAGATCTTCGAGGTCATCGCGACCGGCGGAGACACGTTCCTTGGCGGGGTCGACTTCGACGACCGGTTGATGCAGCACGTGCTCCAGGAGTTCGTCGACGACACCGGGGTCGACGTCTCGTACGACCGATCCGCCGTCACCCGCATCCGCGACGCATCCGAGCAGGCCAAGATCCGCCTGTCCAGCGAGACCGAGACCCACATCTCGCTCACGCACATCTGCGACGACGACGACGGCGAGCCCCTCGACCTCGAGATGGACATCAGCCGCGCCAAGCTCGAAGAGCTCACCACGGACCTCATCGACCGCAGCATCGCCACCTGCGAGCGGATCCTGATGGAGGCCGGCACCTCTCGCGACCAGGTCGACGAGATCCTGCTCGTCGGTGGTCAGAGCCGCATGCCGCTCGTCCGCAGCAAGCTCGCCAGCTTCATCGGCAAGCCCCCTTCCGAGAAGGTGCATCCGGACGAAGCCGTCGGCATCGGCGCCGCCATCATGGCCCACAGCCTGTCCAGCAAGGCCGGCCCCCAGGACATGATGCTGCTCGACGTGCTCCCGATGGCCATCGGGATCAACAAGGTCGACGGCACCATGCACGTGCTGTTCGCCAAGAACCAGCCGCTGCCCGACTACAAGACGCGCACGCTCACCACGAGCAAGAACAACCAGCGCTCGATCATGCTGCGCATCTACCAGGGCGAGTCCAAGTACGTCGCCGAGAACGAGCTGCTCGGCACCTTCGTCTTCTCCGGTCTGCGCGAAGCCCCCAAGGGCATGGTCAAGATCGAGGTCACCTTCCACATCGACTCCGAAGGCATCCTCAACCTCACCGCGCGCGACATCGACACCGGCCAGCTGGTCGAGTCCCGGCTGAAGCTCGGCAAAGACCCCGACGCCCCGCGCCGTCCCCGGAAGAAGAAGAAGAAGAAGAAGAAGCCGGAGCCCGCCGCGCCGGCCAAGCCGCCGCCTTCGCTGAACATGCCGAAGTCGGGGCTGGCCGCCAGGCCGTCGTTCGACAAGGGGCCCACTCCCAAGCCGGGTCCCGGTCCGTCGGGTCCCTCCCAGGAGAACAAGCCGATGCCCATCTCGCCGAGCGCCCAGCAGGCGCGGAGCGAGCCAGCCCCCACCGAGACCGACGACAAGCAGGTCCCGGCGGAGCAACCGGGGTTCTTCGGCCGCATCATCGCCTGGTTCAAGGGGCTCTTTGGCGGGTGATTCGCTCCTGGAGCGAACCGTCGTCGTGCTCGTCGAGCCGCAGCATCCGGGAAACGTCGGAGCGGCCGCGCGCGCGATGAAGAACATGGGTCTGTCGCGGCTGGTGATCGTGAACCCGCCGGCGTACGACCCCGAGCAGGCCCGCTGGATGGCACCGGGGTGCGCGGACCTCCTGGCCGAGATGCGCATCGTCGCCACGCTGGACGAAGCCCTCGAGGGGTGCCACGTGGCGGTGGCCACCACGGCCCGGCATCGCAAGCAGGGGCAGCCCGTGTTGACGCCCGCGGATGTCGCGTTGCGCATCTCCGACGACGACCGCACCTGGGCGCTGCTCTTCGGACGCGAGGACTTCGGGCTGTCCACCGACGACGTGCTGCGCTGCGACTCCATCCTGCGCATCCCCACGCCAGAGCACGCCAGCTTGAACCTCGCCCAGGCCGTGCTCCTGTGCGCGAACGCCCTGTTCAGCGAGGCCCGCAAGCACGGGCGCGTCGCGACCGGACGCACACTCGGAGGAAGCCGGGGTCCCCGCACCACCGCCAGCAAGTCCAGGGGCGATCGACGCGACGGCCCTGCCGACCTGCCCCGCATCGAGCCGGCGGTCGCCGATCTGGTCGAGCTCCTCGCGCACGTCGGCTACTTCCGGAGCACCCCCATCGACAAGGTGCGGCTCTCGGCGCGTCAGGCGCTTCAACGCGCGGGCATCACCATCCGCCAGGTCGAAGCCCTGCGCGGCATGATCAACCGCACGGCCTGGGCGCTCGCCAACCCGCAGATCGACCCGCGCGCACCGAAGGATTCTCAGGGCGAAGACTGAAGCGGTCGGCCATTCCGATCGATCGACGCCCATCCTCGGAAACCGGCCTCGCCCGCACGCGACGGCCGCGCTACAGTCGCGTGACGACGCACCGCCGTCGCCCTCCCCCCTGTCCCTCCCCTTCCCCCCTGGCACGGCCCCTGCACTACCCCTGGCCGTCATTCCATCCCAGGAGTCCCCCATGGAAAAGATCGTGATCGAAGGTGGCACCGCCCTGAACGGCACCATTCGTGCCTCGGGCGCCAAGAACGCCGCGCTGCCCATCCTCATCGCGACTCTGCTGGCCCCCGGCGAGCACCGGCTCACCAACGTTCCAGCACTCACCGACACCGGCAGCACGCTGTCGCTGCTGGGTCGCATCGGCTGCCCCAGCCTGGTGGGTCGGGACTCCATCCGCGTCGACACCAGCCGAATCGCATTCAACGAGGCCCCGTACGACGTCGTTCGCAAGATGCGCGCGAGCGTCCTGGTGCTCGGTCCCCTGCTCGCGCGATGCGGCGAAGCCAAGGTCTCGCTCCCCGGTGGATGCGCCATCGGCACCCGTCCGATCGACCAGCACCTCAAGGGCCTCGAAGCGCTCGGATGCCAGTTCGAGCTCGCCAACGGCTACATCATGGGGCGTGCGCCCGACCTCCGGGGGGCCGACTTCACCTTCGACTGCGTGACCGTCACGGGCACCGAGAACGTCGTGATGGCAGCGGTCCTCGCCCGCGGCACGTCGATTCTACGAAATGTTGCACGTGAGCCAGAAGTCGTAGATCTGTGTGAGTTCCTGGTCAGCCTCGGCGCGAAGATCGAGGGCATCGGCACCGACACGCTCACCATCGACGGCGTTCCGCGACTCTGGCCTGCCAGCCGTCCCTACAGCATCCTCCCCGACCGCATCGAGACCGGCACCTACCTGTGCGCCGCAGCCGTCACCGGAGGCGACATCACGGTCACCCACACGCGTCCCGACCTGCTGTGCGCCGTGCTCGACGTCCTGAAGTCCGCGGGCTGCGAGGTCACCACCGGCGAAGACTGGATCCGCTGTCGCCGGGCCACTCCACTGAAGGCGTTCTCGCTCGTGACCGAACCCCATCCCGGCTTCCCGACCGACATGCAGGCTCAGCTCATGACGCTCGCGTGCCTGGCCGACGGCGACAGCCACATCGAGGAGCGGATCTTCGAGAACCGGTTCATGCACGCCGCCGAGCTGCGCCGCATGGGTGCGGTGATCGACCACAGCAGCAGCGTCGCGGACGTCCAGGGTGTGGCGGGCCTCAAGGGGGCCGCCGTGATGGCCTCGGACCTGCGTGCCAGCGCAGCGCTGGTGCTCGCCGGCCTCGCCGCCGAAGGCATCACCGAGGTGTTGCGGATCTACCACCTCGATCGCGGCTACGAGAACCTCGTCGGCAAGCTCCGCGGTGTGGGCGCGCGCATCGGCCGCGTCGGAGACGAGGTGCAGGACACCTCCAAGATGCGCCAGTCGATGGCCGTCGCGGTGGCCCTGGCCTGATCCTTCAGTCCGCCCCACGCATGCAGAACGACAGCTCGTCGTACGGCACGGGCAGCTCCCGCTCCCGACCCGCGTAGCGAACCGTGTACGCACCGGCCGGCAGCGGTCCCGTCTCACACTGCACGATCTCGAAGTTCAGGTCGTACGTGCAGGACTGCTCCAGTCGATCGACCCGCAGGTACTCCGTCCGCACGTCGATCACGTCGCCGTTCACCTCTGCCCTGCACGAGGGCGCCTCGAGCCTGAGCAGCCGCCACGCGACACCGAGTAGAACAGCGCGAGCGAGTCCCCCTCTTCCACCCGCAGGGGCACGCCTTCGGTGCTGGACCCCACACAGACGGGCACCGCATCCACCTCGACGGTCGTGCAGCCCGCCAGCACACCCATCCACCCGATCGAACTCCACTTCCACAGCCGCATTCCGACCTCCGCACGGGATCATGGCCGACCGCGGGGCGGAACTTCACCGTTCGACGGTGTGCACTACGGCTCCCGGTCGAGGTCGCGCCAGACCAGGATGCCGGCCGACAGGCCGAACGCCATCGTGGCCATCACCGACAGATTGAGCAGCCACCGGATGTCGGCCGACATCGACAGCGTCCCGATCATCGGGCTCGCCGCCCACCAGATCCCCACCGGGATCCCGATGAACGCCACCACCACCAGCACGCGACGAATGGCCGCGCCGCTGTGGTCCCACATTGTCCGGATGATCGACATGTCCACCGCCTGACCTCCATCCCCTAACCCGTTCGGTTACGAACAGACGCTCGCGGCAGGGCGTACGCGAGAACGGATCGAGAACCGGCACCAGGGCCGGTGGGGGCACGGATGGGGCGAATCCCGCGCGACGTCGTGGACGCCGTTCGCGACCGGACCGACATCGTCGAGGTCGTCGGACGCCACGTCACGCTCCAGAAGAGCGGCAAGGACCTGAAGGGCCTGTGCCCGTTCCACCAGGAGAAGACCCCGAGCTTCCACGTGGTTCCGAGCAAGGGCATCTACCACTGCTTCGGCTGTCAGGCGGGCGGAGACGTCTTCAAGTTCCTGATGCAGATCGAGGGCCTGTCCTTCGTCGAAGCCGTGCGCGAGCTGGCCGGCCCGGCGGGGGTCGTGATCCAGGAGCGCGAGCTCACCCAGGACGAGCGCATCGCGCTGAAGTCCCGCGCCACGCTCTACGACGTGCTCGAAGAAGCGGCACAGCTGTGGGAGAGCATCCTCTGGACGCACCCCGATGGGCGGCCAGGTCGCGATTACCTCGACGAGCGCGGCCTCTCCGACGACATCGCTCGCAGAGCCCGGCTCGGGTTCGCCCCCGAGGGCTGGACCCGCCTGCTCGATCACCTGCATCGCAAGGGCTACCCCGCGGAGAAGGTGGTCGACGCCGGTCTGGCCCGTCCCCGGCGCAACGGAGGCGGCCACTACGACAACTTCCGGGCCCGACTGATGTTCCCGATCCGCGACGAGCGGAGCCGGGTGGTCGGGTTCGGGGGCCGGCTGCTCGAGGGCGACGGGCCGAAGTACATCAACACCACCGAGACCCGCGTCTACGACAAGAAGCGCGTCCTCTACGGATTGGAGACCGCCCGCGCGGCCATCCAGCGGGCCGATCGCGCGGTGGTGGTCGAGGGCTACTTCGACGTCCTGGCGATGCAGGAGGCCGGGTTCGACGAAGCCATCGCCACGTGTGGAACCGCCGTCACGCCCGATCACGTCGAGCGCCTTCGCCGCATGACCCGCAACGTGCTCCTCATCACCGACAACGACCGCGCCGGTCAGGACGCCGCAGAGCGGTCCCTTCCCCTCCTCCTCGGAGCGAACCTCCACGGCTTCCGCGTCGAGCTCGACGGCGCCAAGGATCCCGACGAGTACCTGCGCAAGGAGGGCCCCGAAGCACTCGCCGAAGCCCTGGAGCGCCGCCAGAGCCTGATGGAGTGGGTGGTGGGCCGCAAGGTGCGTGAGTACGCCGATCAGACCTCGCGGGGTCGTCTTCGGACCGCCGAAGCCAGCGAGCGCATCATCGACGAGATCCGGCCGATGCTCGGCAGGCTCCATCAGCGTCAGCTCGCGCGGATCGCGGGAATGCTGGGGGTGTCGGAGGCCTCGCTGCGCCGAGAGGTGCACGCTCACCCGCGAGACGTCGACCGGCCCCGTCGCGCCGCTCCCGCCACCGGCTGGAAGCCCGACCGCACGGTGGTCCACCTGTTCTGGTTGCTGGTCCACTGCTACGACCGCGTGGCCGACCTCCTCCAGCGCGTCCCCCCCGAGGTCTTCGCGACCCATGCCCCCGTCATGCCCGCGATGGCGAGGCTGTTGACCGGAGAGCCTGCGGCCGCGGTCATCGCAGACGAGCCCGACGAAGGGGTGCGGCGCACCTTGCTGGCTGTCGTCGCCCGTCAGGGTCTGTACGATCCCGAGATGGCCGCACGCGGGCTGTGCGACATGTTGCTCCGCCTGGTCCGACCCCGCATCGATGCCCGCACCCGCTTCGTCCGTCAGGGGCTCGAAGACGCAGAACGGACCGGCACGGCACTCCGCGAGCTGCTGATGGAGCGCCAGGCCCTCAAGGCGCACGAGGTCGCGCTGCGCACGTTGCTGCGCCAGGACGCCTACAGCCCGTTCGTCGAGCGGGTCACCGAAGTGCTCGAGCTGCTCGGAACCGACCCTCCGGAGCCTCCACCAGCCGTCGAGCCCGAACAGACGATCGAGCCGATCGGAACAAATTCCGATGCCGGAGCCCCCGCGTCTGCAGAACGTGTCCAAGACCCCATCCCCACTGGCCCCCCTCCTCAGCCCGACTGGGGCGACGAAGAGGAGGAGCCCCCTCCATTCGAGCCCTATGAGCCAATCGGCGGGGAATTCGAAGCCGACGAGGGGTGGCGCGATGCCCCGTTTCCAGACGCCAGCGACGCCTGAGCACACCCTGTCCGAAAGCCACTCAATTCACGAACAGTTGAACGCCAACGTGTGAGCAACGTGAGCGTTCGTGCTTGACCGCCAACAACGCCGTATGGCAAGGGCCGAGGCCGTCGGTTAGCTCGCCCGATGGGGGCCTCGTGTTCTCCCTCACCGCACCGCGCGGTCTTCGCCTCTGCACAGGCGAACCCTTCCCACGTACAGCCAGGAGTCACGGTCGATGACCATGCCCAAGGATCTCTCCGAGCCGGAAGTCCAGCAACTCATCAACATGGGCAAGAAACGTGGGTTCGTCACCTACGGCGAGATGAGCAAGATGCTGCCGACGCACCTGGTGTCCAGCGACCGTCTCGACGACGTCATGATCATGTTCTCGGACATGGACATCGAGATCGTCAACGAGCAGCGCAAGCGCGCCGAAGCCGAGCGCCGCGGCGACAAGGAGCAGCCCGCCTCCAACGACGGCACCCGCAGCAACGACCCCGTTCGCGTCTACCTGCGCAAGATGGGCTCCGTCAGCCTGCTCTCCCGCGAGGGCGAGATCGAGATCGCCAAGCGCATCGAAGAAGGCGAGTACACCGTCAAGCGCATCGCGCTCACCAGCTCGGTCGGGGTCGACTTCATCGAAGACCTCATCGAAGAAGACGACGCGCGCGTCGCCAAGGCCATCAAGAGCGGCAAGAAGCCCAAGCCCTTCAAGTCCGCTGACGGCAAGAACCTCACGGAGCTCCTCGAGCTCTCCCGCGTCACCAACGAAGAGCTCCTCGAGAAGACCGACCTGCTGCTCAAGGCCAAGAGCAAGAAGAAGCGCGAAGAGCTGGAAGACGTCGTTCTCGAGACCAGCGAAGACCTCTACGAACTGATGGACACCCTCGAGCTGTCCAAGAAGCAGATCGCCATCATCAGCCTGCGCATTCAGGAGGCGTGGGCCAAGGTCGCGATGGCCGAGAAGGAGATCGAGAAGGTCGCACGCGACGCCCGGCTGCCCGTCAAGGAACTCCGTCCGTCCATCCGCAAGGTGCGCCGCAACCTCGATGGCGCCGGGCGCGAAGTCATCATGCGCACCGGCATCCCCGAGGAGAAGTGGAAGGAGTTCGACTCCCGCGTCCGCCGCGAGCTCCGCAAGATCCGGAAGATCGAGAACGCCACCGGCATGAGCCGCGCCAGCCTCAACGTCTCCGCTCAGGATCTCAAGCGCGGCGAAGCCCTCGCAGAGCAGGCCAAGTGCGAGCTGGTCGAGGCCAACCTCCGCCTCGTGGTCTCCATCGCCAAGAAGTACACCAACCGCGGTCTGCAGTTCCTCGACCTCATCCAGGAAGGCAACATCGGCCTGATGAAGGCGGTCGAGAAGTTCGAGTACCGCCGCGGCTACAAGTTCTCGACGTACGCCACCTGGTGGATCCGGCAGGCCATCACCCGCGCCATCGCCGACCAGGCGCGCACCATCCGAATCCCGGTCCACATGATCGAGACCATCAACAAGCTCATCCGGACCCAGCGGCACCTCCAGCAGGAGCTCTCGCGCGAGCCGCGCCCGGAAGAGATCGCCGAGAAGATGGAGATGCCGGTCGACAAGGTGCACAAGATCCTCAAGATCGCCAAGGAGCCCATCTCCCTCGAGACCCCCATCGGCGAAGAGGAAGACAGCCACCTCGGCGACTTCATCGAGGACAAGAACACGCTCTCGCCCGCCGAGAACATGGTGAACGCGAGCCTCACCGAGGCCACCCGCAAGGTCCTCGCCACCCTCACCCCGCGCGAAGAGCGCGTGCTGCGCCTCCGCTTCGGCATCGGTCAGCCCCACGACCACACCCTCGAAGAGGTCGGCCAGGACTTCGAAGTCACCCGCGAGCGCATCCGCCAGATCGAAGCCAAGGCCCTCCGCAAGCTGCGCCATCCCTCGCGTAGCAAGCGCCTGCGCAGCTTCATGGAGAGCTGATCGGCCAATCGCCGCACCTCGACTCGGAGCGGCGTGTATTCTCCCGGTCGGGCCTATAGCTCAGTTGGTCAGAGCACCCGGCTCATACCCGGAGTGTCCCAGGTTCAAGTCCTGGTGGGCCCACTCAATTGAACATCCGAGCCGTTGTTCGGATGTTGGCGCTCCATTGTTCATCCGAGCCGTTGTTCGGATGAATCAGGGTAGACGGCGTGGTTGCTCATTCGAGCCGTTGTTCAAATGAATCACGGTAGACGGACGAGGTGACCGCCCGAGCGATTCGAAGGGATTCAGCGCTCATTTCACCGCAGTGCGCTGTCGCTCGCAGAGCGCTTCGCTCACAGAGGTCGCACAGAGCGGCGAGGCTTCCGACGAGGCCTTACCTACCACCGATCAACGCCTCTCGGTGACCCCTCCGTGAAGACCTTCGTGCTGCTCCGTGACTCCGTGGCAACGTGGCGCTGACCTCGGTTCACAGGCCTCTTCTGGACACGGTCCCCGCTCTGCTCCTCTGACGACGCAGTCTTCACAAGACTGTCCCCCGACGGGACTCGCTGGACACGTCCGGCCCCGTCCGCCCCTGCGCCTCTGCGTGACCCGCCCGGAGGGCACCTCCCGAACGCCCCGGAACCACGTCGACCGCAGGCGTCAGCCATGCAGTAGACTCGCAGCCCGCAGGAGCCCTTCTCAGTGCACGACGACCTGGAACACCTCGCCGCAGCAGATGCCTTCGACCGCCGACTGGTCGAGCTGAAGCGCGCCAAGAAGAAGCTGGACGACGAGCGCGCTGCGGCCAGGCAAGCGCTCGAAGACGCGACCGGAGACCTCGAGCGCATCACCACAGCACTCGACGAGAGCCAGTCCAAGCAGAAGTCCCTCGCCCGCGACATCGAGAAGTACGAGCGGCGGATGGCCAGCGCACAGCGCGTGCTCGAAGGAGGCGGCGGAGACCCCGAGGCCGCCGAGCGCCAGATCGCCGGCGTCACCGAGCAGCTCGATCGGCTGGAGACCGAGATGCTCGAGCAGATGGAGCGCGCCGACACCCTGTCCACCGAGCGCGAGGCCGCCGAGCAGGTCCTCGCCACCGCCCAGCAGACCCACACCGAGGCCGAGGACGCATACGAACCCGCGGTCCAGGCCCTGCGCGACGAGTTCAATGGCATCGTCCCCCGCCGGGACGCCGAGCTGGCCGAGCTCGATTCGGGCATGCGCGACAAATACATCGGCCTGCGCGACCGGAAGGGATCCGCCGTCGCGCGCATCCTCCGAAACGCCTGCAAGAGCTGCCGAATGGTCGTGCACCAGCAGCACCTCGCCGACCTGAAGCGCGGCCTCGTCGTGCCCTGTCGAGGGTGCGGTCGCTGGCTCGTTCCCGAGGAGTCGGGTTAGGGCCGCGGGGTTCGAGAGGACCAGGGGCTCGCCTGCAACGCGTTCGCGCGGCGGCGGGAGGAAAGTCCGAGCACCACAGGGCAGGATGCCGGGTAACGCCCGGTCGGGGTGACCCGGAGGAAAGCGCAACAGAGAGCAGCACGCCAGGCCCACGGGCCTCCCGCTGATCGCCGGACCACCCTTCGTGGCACGGTCCTGGAGAGAGGGCGGGGCATCGCGGTAAGTGTTGAAAGGGTGCGGTAAGAGCGCACCGGCGGCCCTGGCGACAGGGTCGGCCAGGCAAACCCCATCTGGTGCAAGACCAAACGTGGAGCGTTCGAGGGCGGCTCGTCCGATGCTCCCGGGTAGGTCGCTCGAGGCCGTCGGTAACGGCGGTCCCAGACGAATGAGTCCCACCCCGAAGCAGGCGACTGCCAGGGGCACAGAACTCGGCTTACGGGCCTCTCGAACCCCCTTCGGGGGCTGCTCTCCATCGCGGGGAGCCCCCACGACGCGAACGGGATGATAGGGTCGGCGGCCCTGGAGGTTGCATGTCCGATCTGGATCTCGAAGCCCTCGCCTACCACGAGCACCGGCGGCCCGGAAAGATCGAGGTCGTGCCCACGAAGCCGCTGACCACCCAGCGCGACCTGTCCCTCGCGTACACCCCCGGTGTGGCCGAAGCCTGTCGACGCATCCACGACCACCCCGAAGACGTCTTCAAGTACACCGCCAAGGGCAACCTGGTCGCGGTCGTCACCAACGGCACGGCGGTCCTCGGACTCGGCGACATCGGGCCCGAAGCCGGCAAGCCCGTCATGGAGGGCAAGGCCAACCTCTTCAAGAAGTTCGCCGACATCGACGTGTTCGACATCGAGCTCGACTGCAGCACCGTCGACGAGATGCTCACCGTGTGCAAGGCCATCGCGCCCACGTTCGGCGGCATCAACCTCGAAGACATCAAGGCCCCCGAGTGCTTCGAGCTCGAGCGCCGCCTGCAGGACGCCCTCGACATCCCGGTGTTCCACGACGACCAGCACGGCACCGCCATCATCTCCGCGGCTGCCCTGCTGAACGCGTGCGAGCTCACCGACCGCTCCCTGGCAGACTGCCTGATCGTGGTGTCGGGCGCTGGAGCCGCAGCCGTGGCGTGCGCAAAGCTGTACGTCAGCATGGGTGCCAAGCACGAGAACATCGTGATGTGCGACAGCAAGGGCGTCATCCGGGCCGACCGCGACAACCTCACCGAGACCAAGCGCACCTTTGCCACCGACCGCGATCTCACCACACTCGCCGATGCGATGGACGGAGCCGACGTGTTCGTGGGCCTGTCCGTGGGGGGGCTCCTCTCAGCCGAGGTCGTGAAGTCCATGGGCGACAAGCCCATCCTGTTCGCGATGGCCAACCCCGACCCCGAGATCCCCTACGACGAAGCCAAGGCCGCACGGCCCGATGCCATCGTCGCCACGGGCCGCTCCGACCATCCCAACCAGGTCAACAACGTGCTCGGGTTCCCGTTCGTGTTCCGGGGCGCGCTGGACTGCCGGGCCCGCAAGATCACCGAGGAGATGAAGATCGCCGCCACCAGGGCGCTCGCCGAGCTCGCCCGCACCGACGTCCCCGACAGCGTGCGGCGCGCCTACGGCAACGCCGAGCTTCGCTTCGGCCCCGACTACATCATTCCCAAGCCGTTCGATCCCCGGGTGCTGCTCTACGTCGCCCCTGCGGTCGCCAAGGCAGCCGCCGAGAGCGGGGTCGCCCGCGAACCCATCGAGAACCTCGATGCCTACGTCGAGCAGCTGTACCGCCTGGTCGAGCGCAGCCGCGGACTGATGCACCCGCTGATCCGTCGCGCGCGCAGCGCCCGCAAGCAGCGCATCGTCTTCTCCGACGGCACCAACATGCAGATCCTCCGCGCAGCCCAGGTCCTCGTCGAGGAGAACCTCTGCAAGCCCATCCTGCTGGGCCCCGAGTGGAAGATCCGCGAGCGGGCCACCCAGGCCGGCATCGTGCTCGACGGCATCACGATCCACGGCACGAACGGCATCGAACGCGACGCCCTGGCCGACGGGTTCTGGCAGATGCGCCGCCGCAAGGGAGTCACCCAGGCCGCCGCTCGCGCGATCCTCGACGACCGCGACTATTACGGTGCCATGATGGTCCGCGAGGGCATGGCCGACGGCATGGTCGGAGGCCCCGGCCGCCCCTACAAGCACACCCTGCGTCCCGCGCTGAAGATCCTCGGCCTCGACGACGGCTCCCGAGCCGTCTCCGGGGTGTACGTGATGATGATCGAGGATCAGAAGTTCTTCTTCGGTGACTGCACCGTCAACGTCGATCCCGATGCCCGCACCCTCGCCGAGATCGCGCTCAACACCGCAGCGGTCGCCGAGGCCTTCGGAGTCGTCCCCCGCGTCGCCATGCTCTCCTACTCCGACTTCGGCGAGCACCGCCGCGACAGTCGCGTGCGCAACGTCCAGGATGCGCTCGCCATCGTTCAGGAGCAGCGTCCCGACCTCGAGATCGACGGCGAGATGCAGGCCGACACCGCCGTCGACCACGACAAGCTGTCCGCCTACTTCCCCTTCTCGGCCCTAAAGGGCCAGGCCAACGTGCTCATCTTCCCGGATCTGACCGCCGGGAACATCGCCTACAAGCTGCTCGACAAGCTCGGGAATGCCGAGGTGCTCGGTCCGCTCCTGGTGGGGCTCGGCGGCGCCGTGAACGTCATCCCCGTCCACGCCAGCGTGCGCGAGATCGTCAACACCACCACCTGGACCGTCCGCCAGGCCCTCGAAGCCAAGGACCTCTGACGCGCCCGGTCAATACGCGATCGAGCCCTTGCCCGTGGACAGGTCGATGCCGCGGATCGCGTGGGCGGAGTCTCCGACGAAGTCCAGGTAGGTCTGGTACTTCGCGGGGTCTTCTCCGGCTCCCCACTCGTCCAGCTGTGCGAACGTGCCCAGCTTCAACAGCGTCGCCACGGTCTTCACCAGCTCCTCGCGCGCCTTCAGCATCTGACCCTTCTGCGTCTCGTCCGGTTCGAACAGCCCCAGCGCCGCCATCTTGTGGGTCGACTCCAGGAAGTGCCCCAGGAACTTCAGGCGCTGCTCGAGCAACAACCCCGCGAACGTCGGGTTCTCCTCGATGAGTTTGTCGTACAGCGGCAGCTCGACGCCCATGCGCCAGAACAGCACGTCGACCTCCTCCTCCACGTACGTACGGGACGCGTCCGAGCCGAAGCCCCGCGCCACCGCGTACGCCGCCCCCTGCAACAGGTGCTGCCCGCCGCAGGTGTAGCTGAAGATGCCCTGCTTGCGCTTCTGGACCGTCTCGCCCTTCGCCATCGCGTCCCGCATGAACGCCGTCTGCTCGTGCAGATCCGCCACGACGTAGTCCGTGAACGCGTCCATGTTCATGGGCCGATAGCCGTCCGCCGTCCACTTCAGCTCGTCTGGGGCGGGCGTCGCGAGCGCCTGCAGTGCCCAGGGCGTGTCGTTGTCGGACGCGAACCCCACCGCGTCGTCTTCGACCCAGGCCTCGTACAGCGAGTGTCGGTACAGGTCCTCCAGCGTCGCGGGCTCGCCCTCCACCAGGTAGCGGCTCTCCAGCGGTGTCCCGAGCTCCATCAGCACCTTGAGCACCAGGTCGGCATGGGGCTCGATACGAATCGAGCCCTCCTTCGCCGGGAAGTGCACCAGCGTGGTGTCGCCCACCCGCACCCGCTTCGCATACCGCTCGAACAGGAACGGAATGGCGAGCTTCTCCTCCCAGGTCTTCATCTCCGGACCCTTGGCGAGCAGCCCGTGCCCGATGGCCCAGGGGTTGTTCGGGTTGCCTGCGTGCCGGTCCACCACCGCCATCAACACCGTGCGGGCCTGCTCCAGCGCCGGATCGCCCGGCGTCGCCGCGGGCGAGGTCGCTTTGCGCATCGGCATCGACAGGCCTTCGGGGTCCGGTGCACGAACCGGAGCGGCAGGGTGCGGCTTGATCTTCGGGGCGGGATCCGGCGCGGGATCGGGATCCGGCGGCTCGGGAATGCACCCCGGCCCCAACATCCACAACCACCCGGCGGTCAGCAGCACCGACATCCGACCCCCATCATCCATCGACCCGGGCTCAAGGGGCCCCCGGAAGGTCCGGCTGGGCCTGCAGCTCCAGGGCATCCCGCTTGAGGATCGCGTCGTCGTTGGTCACGAACAGCACGTCCTGGACCACCGCCGCGCGAGGCGGGCCCAGGGAGTAGTCCACGAACTCCACCTGGTAGTCGATCTTCCCGGGTTTCTTGTACTTGATCGCCAGGCCGTGGTCGGTCACCACCCACAGCTTGCCCTTGTCGTCTGTCAGCGCGTCCCAGTACTCGAAGCCGTCCGGGATGCTGCCGTCCAGGATGTCGCCGTGCCGGAAGCCGTCCGGGCTGTACTCCACCAGCGTGTCGCCGTGCACCGTCGCGAACTTGCCGTTCTTGAAGCCCACGATGCCGTTCGCCACGCCGTCCTCCAGCGTGAACGTCCCCACCTCGGCACCCTCCAGGTCGTACACGAACGCCTCGTTGCCCCAGATCGCCACGATGTTCTTGCCCGCCACCGCCAGGTGCCCCTCGCCTCCGACGCCCGGAGACACCGGACCCTCGATCCCGATCGCCCAGGCCTGCTTCACGCTCCCGTCGGCGTTCAGGATCGTGATGCGCCCCGCGGCGTCGAGCACCACCGGCCGGTCGCCCTCCTTCTTGTCCGGCCAGATCCCGATGTCGAGCGGCAGCGCGAACGCCCCGTCTTCCTGGGCCGATTCACGACCCGCTGCGTACCAGTCGCGCTTGGAGGCCAGCCAGTCGTTCGACAGCGCGGGCTCCCCTTTGCCGACCTCCTGCTGGGCGATGCCGGACAGATCGAAGCGCTGTACGCGATGGTTGCCCAGGTCCGCCACCCACAGTCCGCCGAACTGGTCGACCGCCACGCCCATCGGCTCGCCAAAGCTCTGCAGGCACCCCTTGCAGTACCCCGTCTCGCCGAACGCCTTCACGTTCCGCTTGGGGCCGCCCTTCAGGTCCTGAAACGCCCGGAATCGCGACACCCGATCGAGCAGCGTCGCCTGAAAATCGCCCTGCGCGCGCGTCGCCGCCAGCTCCAGCGCGGGAATCGCGTTCGGGTCTTCGAGGGCCAGCAGGGCGTTCAGCGCGTCCTGGCTGGACTGGAGCGCCGACATCCGGAATCCGTCCGGTACGTAGCGCCGGACGCGCTCCTGCAGGTATTCGGGCCCGTCAGCGGCGGCTTCTTTGAGCTCTCCCATGCTGTCGCGGTCGCCGAACTCCTCCTCGCCGATCGCCTTCTCGAGTGCCAGCACGTCCTCGCTGTGCGCGTTCGCCGCCTTCGTCCCCGAGGACGAGCCCAGCCACTCCGCCGTCTTCGTCACCGCCGGATGCACCGGGCCGCCCGCGAAGTTCACCGCCACCTCGGTGATGTACGTGTCGTTGCGGATCCCGCCCTTGTAGACCTCGTCCAGCGCGATGCGCACCGAGCGCGCCGTGCCCTGGATCGGGATGTCGAGCCGCGTCGGACCCGTCTCGGCGATGTCCAGCACGCGCACCTGCTCGCTGACCTCTTCGTCGCCGCCCTTCAGCGTCACCGTCACCGTGTGTGGACGCCCGTACTCCCGCAGCCCGCGGCTCCCCTGGTCGAACCGGCCCGGCCACAGCGAGACCGACTGCACGTCCGTCGTCTTGTCCAGCCGGACCTCGATCCAGGCCCCGGTCCCGTCGCCTTCGTCGCCCTCGGCCCAGGCGGTCGACAGCAGCCCATCCACGGCATGACTGGCCGGGTGGGGTTCGTCGCCCTTCAGCTCACTCGACGCGGACACCCCCGCGAATGCAGGAGCCCCCAGCAGCAGGGCAGTGGTGAGAGCAGCGGGTCGGATGCACGCGAACATCGAATCTCCTCGAGTCCCGCCCGACCTAACCCGAGTGCGTGCCACGGACTTCCCCCGGTCCCCGGTCTCGGCTGCGTCTTTCGGAAGACCGGGCCCACCCCCGGAACGGATCGACAGGGGCGCTCGCGCAGTCGGCTCAGCCGTGCCGGCATCGAGGCGATGGCACGGGCCGCTGCGACTCCACGCCCAGCAGGCGCTTCGCGCTGGACGAGCACAGCCGCTCTCGCTCTCGCTCTCGCAGACGCTCCCGCTCCCCGCGACCGCTGTCAGCTGCCGGTGTCCTGGGGGTCGGGCGAGTCGGTGTCCTGGGGTTGGGCGGTGCATTTGTCCCAGACCAGGCCACACGACGTGGGGAGTGCGTCGAGCACCGGGGTTCCGTCGGCGGGGCAGGTGGCGGCCTGCAGGTCTTCGATGCACTGCTTGGCGTTGCCGCGGCGGAACTTGCACCCCTCGCCAGCGGCGCGGAGCATCGGGCCCACCGTGGCCACGCAGTTCTGCGCGTCGATGCCGTCGAACGTGAGCTCGGCGGGGTCGGTGCACTCCAGGATCAGGTCGCACACGAGGTCGGTCTGCTCGGGCACGAAGTCGCTCTCGCTGTAGCACCCGCTCGCGAGCACCAGCATTGCTGTAGCGACCCAGCCGCTCCATCTCTTCGTCACGCCGACCTCCTGACCCGAGGATACACGCCAGACCACTCGCTTCGCGCGGCTACTCGGCGCCGTCGTCATCGGTGTCCTCGTCGACGACCTCCTGCCCGCACACCAGCAGACAGGCTTCGGGCTGGGTCACGACCTCGAACCCGGGAATCTCGTCGTCACAGCCGAAGTCGGCCTTCAGGCATTCACGCGCGGCCTTCTTGTCGAAGTCGCAGTTCGAGGCCGAGGTCGCGCCGTCCAGGTCGACGGGGCACATACGGCTCGACGTGTCGCACTCGTCGTGCACAGCGCAGAACTTCTCGACGTACTCCTCGCCGAAGCTCTCCTGGTTCAGGCATCCGGTGAGGATGGCGGCGGTGGACACGGCCAGCAGCGTTCTCATGAGCATCTCCAGTCCCCGAGTCCTAGCCGGAATCACAACCTGTTGTCCACGGCTACGCACACGAAAGCGTGCGGGTCAATCGGCCCGCAGCGGCAGCTCTTCCTGCGTGGCGTCGAAGGCATCGGGCTCCCAGTGCGCACGACACCGGGCCTCGTACGCGTCTTCGGAGCCCAGCAGCACCCGGGTCTCGCGCTGCACCAACCGCTGGCTGCGATTCGCCGGAGCGCCGCACACCATGCACACCGCCAGCGCCTTGGTGACGTACTCGGCCACCGCCATGAGCTCGGGGATCGGCTCGAACGGTCGGCCGCGGTAGTCCTGATCGAGGCCGGCCACGACCACCTGCCGCCCCTCGTCGGCGAGCCGATTGCAGACCTCCACCAGATCCGACCCGAAGAACTGGGCCTCGTCGATGCCCACCACCCGAGCGGACCCGACCCGCTGGAGGATTTGCGAAGCCTGGCCGACGGGGATGCAGGGCAGTCGTTGCTCGCTGTGGCTCACGACGTCGTCGGCGGCGTAGCGCACGTCGACGCTGGGCTTGAACAGCACGACCTCGAGCTTGGCGTACCGGGCCCGGTTGCAGCGGCGCAGCAGCTCCTCGGTCTTGCCCGAGAACATGCAGCCGCAGATCACCTCGATCCAGCCAGAGGTGGGAAAGGAACGCGGGATCATCCTCGCCTCCAGCGGGGCGGCGGGCGAGACCAGGCCAGCACGGGCTCGTCGTCCGGGCCACAGGGCTGCTGAGGCCGATCGGGGTCGACAGGCCGGCCGCGCGCCACGAACCGGGGCATGTCCGCCGACGGGATGCGCTCCGGAGCCTCGCACCAGGGGTTGTCGTGGCCCCAGGCCCGAAAGCCCAGCGCGTCCCCGCCATCGGCCTCCATCCACCACAGTGCGCACAACGCACCGCACACGGGGTCGCTGAACAGGTTGCGTCCGTTCGAGGTGAACGCCGCCGAGTACGTGCTGTCGGGGCCCTTCGAGACCGCCTGGGTCCAAACGGCCGTGCCGTACAGGAGCTGTTCGACGTAGCCCCGCGGAATCCGCCATGCTGGACGGGCTCCGAGCGCGATGACGAGCGGGAGGTCCGGGCTGGCCTCGCGATGGCGCTGGGCCAGATCGACGACCATTCCATCCACGCGTGCCAGGCGCTCGAGGGCGGTCACCGGTCCGACGGTCATCACCCGCCCTCCCTGGTGGGCGGCGTGCTGCTTCACCAGCGTGAGCTCCAGCGCGATGTCGTCGTCCTCGTACACGGCATGCCGGCCCTTCCACTCGCCCCGGTCGATCGCGGCGAGCCAGAGCTGGACCGCGCGGGAGACGGGCCCGGGATCGAAGCCGCTCGGAACCGGCCTGCGCAGGTAGAGCGCGTACTGACGACCGTGGAAGGTCCCGTCGAGCAGCTCGGTGAGCCGTGCGACGTCCTTGGGCTCCCCATTCGGGTGCTCGGGGGTGCTGAACGCCAACGCCGCAATCGCGAACCGACGGCCCCGGTGGTCTCGCATGGCGATCCGGCCGTCCGACATGGCTTCGATGGGCTCGGAGCCCGTCGTGGAGGCCAGTGCGAGAGCCTGAACGAGCGCCCGCGCGCCATCGGCGTTCGGCAGGAGCTGCTCGAGCACCACCTCGCGCACGGACGGCGGCATCAACCCGAGCACGACCTCGGTCCGGGTGCGGACAGACGCGGCATCCGGACCCGACAACCAGGAGTCCTGGGCGTCCAGCGCGGAGAGGAGTTCGGGATCGAGAAACGCCATGGCGGCCCCTGGTAACCCGCATCGGTCTCGAACATCCCGTCGAGCAGTCGGCTCAGCGGGATTCGAGCCGCGCGATCTCCTTGGACAGGAGCTTCGCCACCGCCGGATCGTCGTCCTCTTCGACCCGCTCGAGGGCATCCCGCAGCCACTTCAGCGCCTCGTCGGTATCGCCGCGGGCCTCGGCGATGTGCGCCAGCACGAACCCCGCCTGGACCTTGAGCTGGTGCGGACCCTCGGCGTCGACGACGGCCTGGAGGTGGGCTTCAGCGCGCTCAGGATCGGTGGGCGCAGCCGCCTGCCCTGCCAGCAACAACACCTGCATCTGGCTGACGGGATCGGCGAAGGGCGCGTCCACCGCGAGCCCGAGCAGCTGCGCCGCGCGCTCGCGCCATCCGGCCTCCTCGGCGGTCTCGGCCATGGCCCAGAGGACCTCCCCGTCCTGCACCGCGCCCCCCGCCGCGGCCGAGAATCCCAGCCGGGCGTGCTCGACGGCGACGGACATCGCATCGGACGCGTCTCCACCGAGCGCTTCAGCGACCTCGAGGTGTGCGAGCCCGACCCAGGCGGGGTGGCGGGCCATCAAGGCCAACGGGTCCCCCGCGGTCACGGCGTCCGGGTAGGCCCGCAACGCGCGAGCAGCGGCCTGCAGATACCCCTCGAGGGCCAGGGGTTCGGTCACGAGGCGGGGCAGCAGGCGCACCACGGCCGCGCGGACCGAGTCCACCCCGGGCACCTCGCCGACAGCCTCCAGAAGCGCGTCGCGATGCACTTCGAGGAATGCGTCGTCCACGTCGGGCAGCGCCTCGAGCAGTGCGGTGTGCACCGCCGAGAGGTCGTCGTCAGCCATCGATCTCAGCCTCCGGAGAGGGTTCGAAGCCCTCCTCCTCTTCTTCTTCGTCCTGGTGCCACGCGATGATCAGGTAGACCTCGCGGCAGAATCCCTGGATGGCCTCGCCGAGCTCCTCGCCCACGCGGTCCTTCGCCAGATCGCCCATCAACGCGTCGGCCCGCTCCCCGATGCTGCCCGTGGTCGCCGACAACGCCACCTCGGAATCGCCCGTCCTCCAGGCCTCGCCTGCGGGCTGACCGTTGGACAGGGCGTCCCACACGGCGTCGAGCGAGCCCAGTGCCGCGGTTCGTGCATCCAGGTCGGCCCCGCCGAACCATCGCTCGGCGGCACCAGCGACCCCGAGAGCGGCGTCCTGCTCGCTCACCAGCTTGTCGACCAGCACCGCCTTGCGGTCGGCCGGCAATCGTGAGCCCTCCAGCACCTGGACGAGCTTGTCGACCCGCTCGGGCGCCCGGGGCTCGGTGTACAGCGCGATCATCGCGCGCTCGACCATGGGCAATGCTTCGGCTCGCACGGCTTCGAGATCGACCGCCTCGGTCTGGGTGGCCCCTGCGTGTTCGGCTGCCGCCTGGGCCTGCATCGCCTGGTTCCCGAGCGACTGCTGCTCGGTGAGCTCGGACTCGGCGTCGTGTTCGGACGAGCGGCGCGCCTCGGACTGATCCTGGGATCGCTGGGACGCGCGCTTCTTTCCGGACATCTGGACCAGGCTCTACTTGGCCAGCCGGAAACCCAGGCTGGTCCATCGCGACGACGGACGATGCATCGTGGCCGCCTTCGCCCAGGCCGCCAGCGAGGGCTGATCCCAGGCGCCGGGGTGCACGAGGTACTCCTCGCCGAGCTCGTCGGACGTCCACTCGGCCACGTTCCCGGCCAGGTCGGACACGCCCTCGGGGGTCCGGTCGTTCACGTACAGACCGACGGCGCACGGACGTCCGAGCACCTCTTCCTGCGTGTTGGCGTTGCCCTCGCCGAACGGGGCTCCCCACGGATAGGGGCGCTTGGCGGCACCGCGTACGACCCACACCCGCTCGTCCATGCGGGGCAGGCGCGCACCGTGCGCCTTGGCGTAAGCGCTGGCTTCGTGCCAGCTGACTGCGACGACGGGCTGGTTGGCCACGGTGAAGACGCGCGAGGTCTCTTTGGAGGCGTGGACGCGCCACGGATCGGGCGTGTTCTGGATCCACTCCCAGCCGGCCTCGGACCACAGCGACCGGTCGTCGTAGCCCCCTTCGTCGACGAACCGGAAGAACTCGGCGTTGGTGACGGGGAACCGACCGATCTGGATCGTGTTCCCGGCGTTGCCCTCGACCGCGACCCAGTAGCGCTCCTCGTCCGGAGATGCGATGCGCGGATCGCCCAGCAGGCCCAGGACCTCGCCGAGCTCCATCCGCTCGCGACCGGTGCCGGCCCCCGATTCGAGCGCCTCGACCAGGTGCTCGAGCAACGGGCCCGACGAGCCGTTCGGCGCGTCCTCGACCATGCGGCGGCCGAGCGCGGCCAGAGACGGTACGCGCTCCTTGAGGGGGAGCTTCACGACGGAATCGAGCTCGGACAGCAGTGACGACACGAACATCCTCCCAAACGGCAGATCCGCGGATCGGCGGGAGGTGCCCGTAACGCTACCCCACCACGACCCGCCACGTCTCCGGCCAGTGATCGAGGGGCTCGCCACCGGACACATCCTGCAGATCGGTCGTCATCACGGGCCTCCCGAGCCATCGACGTGCGGCGGCGACGGGCAGCGCGCGCCACTCCAGGTAGCCACGGCCGGGCTCCTCCTCGGGCAGGTACATGAACCACCGGGCGTGCGCCTGGGCCATGCTGGTCTTCTGATCGCCGTCCCAGGGATGCTGTGGCTGGGCGAAGTAGACCCGGCGGATCGAGCCGTCCTCGCGCAGCCCCACGAACATCCCCACGCGCTCGCCCGACAGCTCCCGCACGTGCTGCTCGGCCCAGTCGAACAACCGGAGCTCGAAGCGGTACTTCAGCGTGCTGACGGGCATCGGGGCTTCAGAAGGACTGGAAGATGCGGACATCGCCGCCGGTCACGACCACATCCACCAGGATCGACCGACCGCCGCGCCGCCCGATCACCAGACCGGGCTCGAGGATCAGCGTGTCGAAGCCCAGATCCTCGACGACGAGCTCGTGATCGGGGTCGCCCACCACGGTCAGGTCGTAGTCGAGCCCGAACGGCAGGTAGAGGTCGACGTCCCCGCTGCGCGATTCGATCAGGACCACACCGTCGACGTACGGGAACACCTCGACGTCCACCCCACCCCGGTCGGCGAAGAAGTCGACGTCGCCCACCACGCCGCGGGCGTAGATGCTGTCGGCCGTGACGATGTGGATTCCCTCGGCGTCGAAGATCGACGCGCTGCCCGAGTCGGTGAGGATGTCGACGTCCATCAGGCTGGGTCCGGTCACGTCGAAGTCGACGCCCGAGCGGCCCTCGAAGGACTGGGCGGACGCCACGAGGACCGAGTCCTGCACCTCGACGAAGAAGTCGTTGCCGGACTGTCGGCGCTCGGCTGCACTGCGACCGCCGCCGTTGCCCCAGCTGCGCCCCCGCACCGTGAAGGTCTCGTCGATCGCTCCGCCATCGTAGGTGATGCGGCCGTTGTCGGTGGTTCCCTGGAACGCGAACACGCCCTCGGCCGAGACCGTGTCCGAGAAGTTGTCCTCGACCGTGACGCAGCCCGACGTCAGCGCCAGCGCCATCCCGGCGACCATCGCCACACCCGAAGTCCGCGCCGTTCTCGTGTTGCCCATCGTCGTCTGCATCCTGACCTCCGTCTGTCCTTCCAGACGTAAGAGCTCCGATTGTATTCGAGCGCGCCCTACGCAACCGCGAACAACAGGACCAGAAACGCGCCCAGCAGCGCCCCCAGGAGAGCACTCGCTACGCCGGTGGAGATCACGAAGACCAGCCCGAAGAGGCGTCCCCGCCCCCTTCCCGGCGCCTCGATGGGCTGGGAGGCCGTCTCGTCCGAGTCCTCTCGAGGCGCGTCCTCCGAATCGTCCGTGTCGGTGGTGCTCCCTGCCTCCCCGGTGCGCTCCACCGCCGGCGGAGGGGTCGGACGACGGGGCGGGGGGCGAGACGGGGCCGGGAGGATGTGCTTCAGCTCCAGATCGCCCAGGGTGAGGACGTCGCCGTCGGTCAGGAAGTGCTCCCCGCGGATCGCATGGCCATCCAGGAGCACGGGCTGCGGACTGAACGGATCGACGTGGATCCGCACACCGGATGCGTCCTTGCGGATCGCCACGTGCACCCCGTCGGCCGGCAGCTGGATGTCGGCTTCCGAGGTTCCCCCGAAGGTCACGAGCCCATCCCGCAGCGGGGCCTCGCGGACCCCCTCCTCGTCCTCCCAGACGAACTTCGCGCTCGGGCGCATCTGGCGGGCGGCGACGGGGCGCGGGGTGTTCTGACGGCGGCCCAGCCGGTCGCACAGCTCGAGTGCGCTACGCCGGGTGCCCAGCGCCGTGCCGACCAGCCCCTCCAGCCGGGCCAGATCCTCGACCGTGGCGTCATCCCCCGCCTGGGACAGGGCCCGCTCGAGGATCGAGCGCGTAGCGACCCCCGGAAACCCGCGGGCATTCTCGGCGCCCACCGCTGCGAGTGCGGCTACCCGATCGTTCGCCATCTCGAGCGCGACCAGGGCGAGCTGATGGTGCACGAGGCCCAGCGCGTCGGGGTGCTGCCCTTCCACCAGGTGCTTGAGGCCCTCGCGGAGGAGGAATGCGGCCTCGAGGGGTCGGATCCGGCCCGCCAGCAGCGCCATCCGCACCCGCGCGAGGCCCTGGAGGATGGGGCCGGCGCCCGTCAACGCCTCCAACGCGGACTCCCAGCGCTCCCAGGCCTCGTCCTCCTCGCCGCGCTGCTCCTGCACACCCGCACGCGCCATGTGTACGCGTCCCAGCAGGCTGGCGTCCATCGTGCTGCGCGCCGCTTCCTCGGCCTCGGCCAGGGCGTCGTCGGCTTGATCCGCGCGGCCCAGCAGCACCAGCACCTCGGTCAGTCGCACCGACGCATCGGTCCGACCGCGGTCGTCGTGGGTTCGGGCGCACATCCGCACCACGCGCCGCCAGCCCATCCGCGCGGCGTTCCAGCGCCCCTCCCGCTCTGCGAGACGTGCGCACATCCGCAGGAAGTCGGTTCGTCCCTCGTCACCGATGCCGCGATAGCTGCTGGCCGCCTCGTTGAGGTGTTTTCGGGCCTCGGCCAGCTGCCCTCGCCGGAGCGCGACGTCTGCACGCCCGATCCGGCAGACCATGACGCCCTCTTCGAGCTGTCGCTCCATCTCGGCGTCGCGCTTCATCGAGCGTTGTTGAGACAGCCCCATCCGGAACAGCGCTTCTCCGGCATCCAGCGCCGACAGGGCTTCTTCCCAGCGTGCGCGACTGACGGCGACCTCGGCCAATCCCCGCCACGCGTGTCCGCCTCCCAACAGCGAGGTGGGACCCGCAAAGCACGCGATCGCGGAGCTGAACGACTCGGAGGCCCGGTCGAGACTGCCTCCGAGGATCGCACGACGCCCCCGTTCGAGCAGGCGTCGACCGGCTTCGTAGCTGGCGAGGGATTGGGTTCGGGCCAACGGCGGGGCTCCCGGGCGGCGGCCCGCTATTCAACCCCGTCTGCACCGTCCGCGTCGAGCCCGAGCACCGCTCCGTCGCACGAACACCTGGCCTGGGCCGCCTGAATCTCGGGACCTGTGGCCGGATGTGACGACTCCATGACCACCCGGGCCAGGAACGTCTCGACGACCTCGCGCGCAGCCTCCCCGTCGGGCGAACACGCTCTGGTGGCCCAGTAGTCCAGCAGCTCCTTCCGCCGCGCGACCCGGGTGTCGAGCGACCCCTCGCCGTACATCGGTACGCCCTCCTCCCAGACGGCGGTGAGCTGATCCGGGAGGCGCTCGCCGAGCTGTTCCTGGAACGCCACCCGAATCCGCGCCTGGCGCCACGCCGTGACCTCGAACCAGATGTCCTCCATGAGCTTGGTGCGCTTGCGCCGCAGCTTCCGCTCCGAGATCACGGGGATCATCGACTGGCCGGGCCGTGTCGTTCCCTGGGGCGTCTTCACGAGCCCCTTCTTCTGCACGACCACCCGCCCATCGTCGTAGATCTCGACCCAGGGCTGGACCGGCTTGTCGGTGCGGTAGCGGATGCCGCCTCCGATGGGCTTGGCGTTGGTCCAACCGAGCTCCGACAGGCGGTTCTCGAGCTGCTGGCGGGCCCGCTCGGGGCTGTAGACGATGACTTCCTCGGTGCCGTCCTCCAGGGTCCGGAACTCCGCGGGGCGTCGCACCCGGACCTCCTCTTCACCGTCGAAGGGCTGGTCCAGCGTCGCGATGCGCTGCGCCAGGCGCGGGTCGTCGAGGTGCAGCTGCCGCTCGCGGGCCAGCGCGACGGCCTCGAGCGGACGGCCGGACTCCACCAGGGCGTCCACGGCGGCCACAGCGACGTCGGCATCTGCTGGATGGGCATCCACAGCGGCTTTCAGGAGGTCGGGCCGCTCGGAGGGCTTGTGTTCGGCGGCCTGGTAGATCTTGAGCAGCCCGTCTTCCGGATTGAGCGCAATCGCGGTGTCCAGGACCTCGCCCGCTTCGCCCTCCCGATGCATGGCGACCGCCAGCGCTCGCTGCACCTCGGGCCATTCTCCGCCCACTTCCGCGGCCTTCTTCAGATCCTCCAGAGCGACGTCCCCTCGGCCCTCGCCGTGGTGCACCCCTGCCCGCGCCATCCACAACGCCGGGCACTCGGGATGCTGTTCGATCAGACGGTCGAGGGCGGTCAGCTGTTCGCGGGAACCGGGGGGGTGCTCGACCATCGCCTTGCGGGCCGCCGCCAGGCCCAGAGTCGAGATCCGCTCCTCCTCCTCGCAGCGTTCCCACATGTGGGGCCGGGCACCATCGATCGCCAGCGCGGGCGTGAGGCCGGAAAGCCAGAACAACAGCATCGAAAAGCACTCCTCTGTAGGGAGACGTTACCCCGTACGCTCCCACGTGCCCCGGAGGCCGGAATGTCCACCATCAGCGACGGCAGCGTCGTCCACTTCCACTACACGCTCACCGATGACGATGGCAACGTCCTCGACTCGTCGCGCGAGCGCGGGGAGCCCATGCCGTACCTGCACGGGGCGAAGAACATCGTTCCCGGACTCGAGAAGCAGCTCGCGGGCCTGGCGGTCGGCGAAACGCTCAAAGCCGACGTTCCCCCGGAAGAGGGCTACGGCACGCACAACGGCATGGCTGCACAGCCCGTCCCGCGCTCCGAGTTCCCGAGCGAGGTGCCGATGCAGGCTGGCATCCAGCTCATGGCCCAGACCGAAGGCGGCTCGGTGCCGATCTGGATCGCCAAGGTCGAAGACGAGACCGTGTTCATCGACACCAACCACCCGCTGGCCGGCAAGACCCTGCACTTCGACGTCGAGATCACGGGGATCCGAGATGCGACCGCCGAGGAGAAGGCCCACGGCCATCCGCACGGTCCCGGTGGTCACCACCACTGATCGCGGGTTCCCCCCCGGTAGAGCCCGTCTCCACCGGGGGATTCTCGGGCTGCGGCACCGAGAGGTCCATCCCGAGCACCTCGCGGAACGGCTCGACCCAGAAGTCCACCCAGCTGGTGAACCGGGCGCTCTCTTCGCCGATCCCGAACGTCAGCTCCTCCCGCTCCGCAGGGAGGTAGGCGGTTCCGAACAGCTGGTCCCAGACGCTGAAGACCAGGCCCAGGTTGCGGTCCCGATGACGCGCGGCCTCGCTGTGGTGGATCTGGTGCATCGCCGGACTCACGAAGACGCGGTCCAGCGGCCCGAACGAGAGCCAGATGTGGCTGTGGCGCAGGTTGTAGCCGGCGACGTAGAACGCGAAGACGATGGCGTTCAAGCCGTAGAACTGCAGCCGCGTCGGAGGCTCGGACGTCAGCCACTCCAGTGAGCCCGTGACCGCTCCGCCGAACAGGCTCCCCGCGACGCCCACCAGCAGCAGATCGACGGGATGCTGACGAAACAGGGTGAGCGGCGTGAGGACGCGTGCGGCGTGGTGCACCTTGTGAAATGCCCAGAGCACCGGCACGCGATGCTGCAGCCAGTGCGCGAGGAACGTGGCGAAGTCCGTGACCAGAGCGAGCGTCAGGGTGGTGACGACGGCCAGCAGAACCGTGGGCTGCAGGTCGAGGTGCGTGATGCCCGTCCAGGACAGCGCCGTGGTCGTGGTCTCGTGGCCCAGGGACACCAGCACGGGCCAGGCGCCACCGAACCACGCGAACGCGGCAATCCCACCGAACAACACGAACAGGAGGTCCTGCCGGGCGTCGTTGGACAGCCACACCTCCCTTGGGAAGATCGCACGTCCGACCCCGGCCAGCGACCAGCTCCGCCCTTGTCGCAACGCCTCGACCACCACGGCCAGGAGCAGCGCGGTCAGAAGATAGACCCCGAAGATCCGCTCGGCTGGATCGACGAGCGCGCGAGCGGGGGCCAGAACGGCGCGGCGGATCGACGTCCACGCAGACGGGGCCATACGGTTGCGGGCGGCGCGGACCTCCTGCGCGGTGTGCTCCGCACGCCAGTCCAGCAGCGCATCCCCGAGCGCGATGGCCTCGGCGTCCAGCGTGAACCCGTCGGTCGTCAGCCGCCCCGCATCCCGCCGCTGCTCGACGCGCGCTGCGACGGGGTCGATCGCCGCCAGCTGCAGCGTGAACGCGGGCTCGTCGTGGTACGCGTCGGCGGTCCAGACCAGGCCCTGCTCTTCGAGGAACCCGTTGTCGGCCTCGGGGTTGTAGAACGACGCCAGGTGATGCACCCGCACGGTCGACCCGTCCAGTCGCTCCGCCACCGCCGCCTGACCGGCCTGGTTGCCCCCCGAGTCCCCGATCAACACGATGTGATCGAAGCCGTGGCTCGCGTAGCTCTGGACCGTGTCGGTGAGCAGGGCTTCGAAGGTGTCCTGCCGCACCGACAGGGTTCCAGGGTACGCCATGTGACCGACCCCAGCCCGGCCCTCGGGCACGAACGAGATCACGGGCGCGACCAGCGCGTCCCCGAGCTCACGGGCGGCGCGCTCGGCCACCTCGCGCACGATCACGTCGTGTTTGCCGAGGGCCAGGTACGGGCCGTTCTGCTCGATGCCGCCGGTCGGAACCAGGACGGTCGTGGCTCCGGCATCCCGTGCGTCACGGACCTCCATCCACGTCAGCTCGGGCAGGTAGACCGAGTCGACCGCATCGATGGGACGCGCGGCATCCAGGGGCTCGAAGTCCACGTCTGTGGGACCCCCGAGTGCCTCGTTCGTCGAGAGCGAGACGACACCGGCGAAGAAGAGGGCGATGGTGACGAGCGGCCCCATGCCAAAGGATACCGTAGCTCAGCCGCGGGCCCACAGGACGGCGAGGCCGAGCCAACCCACGAGCCAGACCCCCGCAAGCGCAGCGCGGCGTTGTTCCGAGCCCAGCGCCACCAGCGTCGCCACTACGGCGAAGCCCCCCGATATCAAGGCCCCTCGAGGGCTCCAGGTCGCAACGAGCCCGGCCCAGACGAGCGCGATGCCCACCCATCCTGCGAGCGGCACCGGACCCGCTGCGCGCTCCAGAGCGGCCCGACCCACCGGGAAGAGCGCCAGACCGACCATCCCGCCCACGCCGTCCACGCACAGGTCGAACGCGGCTTCGTCGAGCAGCCGCACCACTCTTCCCGACCCCGCCATCTGCACGAGCTCGACGCCCACGCCGAACGCGAGCATCACCCCGAACGCCCGCAGCGGCCCCAGCGCCGGCACGCACAGCGCCGTGATCCCCGCGAACAACCCGATGTGCATGGCGATGTGCACGATGTCGGGCCAGGCGTCGATCTCGATGGTCTCCGAGGCGAGGATCCACACCACGACGAGCAGCACGAGTCCCAGGAGCACGGCGACCACGGGTCCAGCAGCGACGCCCGATGTCGGCTCGTCGTTCGCGGGCGCATCGTTCATCGCACGGGCTCGAACACCACATCGGCGGCACCCGCCTGCTCGAGGAGCCGCCCCACGACCTGTTCCGCGTGTTCGTCCGCGTCCACCAGCACACCCTGCCGGATCGCCGCCTGGCGCACCGCCTTCACGGCCTCCCGCCGCACCTTGCTCTCCAGCTGATCGTCGGGCCAGCCGAGCCAGCCCCGCTCCCGGTCGGCCACGTAGCTCTGCTCTTCGTCGATCGACACGGTCAACACTTCCGCGGGCGGCAGTCGTACGTGCACCACTCCGCCGTCGTCCACGGTGATGGCCTCGTCCGAGAGCTCCGAGAGATCCACCCCGGCGACGACGGTGCCACGCGCGACCAGCTCCATCCGCTCTCCGATCCAGCTCCAGGTGGACTCGGTCCCCCGCTGGCCGACCACCCGCTGCTCGATCTCCACCTCGGCGGTCTCCAGCCGGGCGAGGTCCCGCACCCCTCTCACGAGGGCGACCGGATCCGGACGAACGGACTCCGACGGATTCCACACGGCGTTCGCGAACCGGGCCATCTGCCGCAGATCGCTGCTGGCGTACCAGAGCCCCGCGGCACCGAGCAGCAGCGCGACGGACGCGACGGCCAACGCGATCTGGGCGACGGTGGACCGGGATGGCCGGCCGGAACGGGGAGTCTCGTCCATGCCCCTCCCCTATCCCCACCGCGCGCGGGGCGGCGATGCGCTACGAAGACGCATGCCCGGCAAGACCAACGCTGCCCGCCGACTGGATGCCCTCGGCATCGAGTACGAGCTCGTGCCCTACGGCCTGTCCGACCGCGAGGGGGGAGACCTCGCCACCCGGGTCGCCCACGCGATCGGCCTCCCTGTTCAGCAGGTGTTCAAGACCCTGGTTGCACGTGGAGACCGCAACGGAGCCGTGTTCGCGGTGCTCCCCGGCGATCGGGCCCTGGATCTCAAAGCGCTCGCGGTCTGTTCCGGCGACCGCAAGGTGCAGACCGTGCCCCAGCGAGACCTCCGCAAGCTGACCGGCTACCAGCGCGGCGGCGTCACCGTGATCGGCGCCAAGAGCCCGTTCCCGGTGTTCGTCGACGACAGCGCACAGCAGCACGAGGTGATCTCGGTCTCGGCCGGCCGCCCCGGGCTGCAGCTGTGGATGGCTCCCGAAGACTACGTGCGGGCCACCCAGGCGACGCTCGCGACCATCCGCCGCTGACCACCCTTCAGAGACTGTCCGGGTAGAGCGGCAGGATCTCGACCCCGTCGCGGAGGTCGTAGGTGGTCCGGTAGCGACTCGACAGATCGAGCCGGAGATACCGCTTGTTCGCGTCGATCAGGCCGAAGCTCGTGGACACGCAGATGTGGTGCGGCCCCTCGATCGCGTAGCCCGACCGGGCGATGTCGTGGCCGAACGCCACGAACCCCTCGTCGGAGCCGATGAGCGCCCTCAACAGGGCCCGGGCCTGGGAATCGCTCGCCGATCGGGCCCAGAGCAGCGCGCCGAGCGCGTCGCGGTGGAGCATCTCGTGGAACGCGAGCTCGGAGTAGCCGTCGTAGGTGAGCTCCTCGAACTCCTCGGCCGAGCCGACGGTGGCGCGCGGAGCCCCGTGGGTCAGGACGACCCCGCAGGCACTCACCGCCACCAGGGGCATCGAGCGCATCAGGTCGCGCATCCGCGGCACGGCGTCTCCGAGCGTCTCTTCGAGGTACCCGGCCTCGTCTTCGTGGAACTTCGGAACCACCGGACCGCCCACGTGGCTGTGTTCGTGGTTGCCCAGCAGGCTGAAGATCCGGTGCTCGCGACTGTCGTGGTCGAAGGCATCGAGCAGCGCGACCGACTCGTCTGCGTACGCCGTGCCGAGGTGCGGCGGAAACCCCTCGCCCGTGTAGGCCTCGCTGGGCCCGTGAACGAGGTCGCCACAGAACGCGAGGATCGGCTGATTCCCGGCGTCTTCTTCGGTGTCGTAGATCGCACGGAGCGCCTGGTAGTCCCGCAGGTTGCCGTGCAGATCGGTGCTCACCAGGAGCACCCCCTTCGACGGGAGGTGCGCCACGCGTCGATCCCAGACATCGGTGAGCGCACGAACCACGAACCCGCTGCTATCGCGCTATGCTCGGCCTGTGTCGCAGTCCTTGCCAGTTGCCGTTGCTCACGCCTTCTTCCTGGCGTTCGCGGCTGCGTCCACCGCATCCCTGGTGCTCGGGGCGTGCACCTCCCCTTCGGACCCACCCGCCGAAGACACCGACGCTGTCGAAGACACCGCGACCCACACCGCCATCCCGCCCACCGACACGGGCGCCCCCGGCTTCCAGGTCGAGATCCTCCCGTCCAGCACGTGCGCATCGCCCGGTGCACGCGCGGAAGCCCCGTTCGATCGACTCCTCGACGGGGACTGGGGCGAACAATCCGTGGACGTCGGGCCCGCGCACTTCATCCTGGGGTCGGGCCTGGCGGTCGGAGACCTGGATGGCGACGACTTCCCAGATGTCGTGATTCCCCGGGATCAGGGCGTCGAGCTGTACCTCAACGACGGGCATGGGGGCATGTCGGCCGCACCGTTCCCGGATGTGGGTCGGGGCGGAGTGGGTGCATCGGTGGCCGACTTCGACGGAGACGGAGACCTCGACGTCTACCTGTCGCAGTACCTCCACGAGGATCGGCTGCTCGCGAACGACGGCACGGGGTCGTTCACCGACGTCACCGACGAGGTCGGGCTCTCGATCCACCCGTACGGCGTGGGCTCGTCGTGGGGGGATCTCGACGGAGACGGCGACCTCGATCTGCTCGTCCTCGAGCACGGCAACTGGGTGATCACCAAGTCGGTCGAGTCCCACGTCTACGAGAACCGCACCGCCCAGGGCAGCCCGGGCTTCATCGAGCGGATCGACGCGTTCCCAGCCGACGAGGGCTACGGCCACACTCTGGCGGGCGGCATCCTCGACCTCGACGACGACCACCAGCCGGACGTCTATCTGGTGAACGACTACGGGTGGATCCGGGGGAATCGCCTGTTCTGGAACGACGTTGGAGCGCTGTCCGTCGCCGCTCCGGGCACCGGAACCCACCTGCGCGTGTGCGGGATGGGCCTCGCGACGAGCGACCTCAACGGAGACCGGATCCCCGACCTCTTCCTGTCGAGCTGGCTCGAGCACCGGATGCTCCTGAGCTTCGGCAACCGGTCCTGGGTCGACGCCACCCTGCTCACGGGCCTCGACGTGCCCCAGGAGGGCGTGCGCCACGTGGCCTGGGGTGCCGACTTCGGCGACATCGACAACGACGCGGACGACGACCTCTTCGTGGCCTACGGGTTCATCCAGGCCAACCTCCCGAACCCCTTCGACCAGCCCGATGCGCTGTACATCGCCGAGGGAACCGGGTTCTCCCAGCAAGCAGCGGCGTTCGGGATCGCCGATCTGTCTGCGAGTCGCGGCGCCATGCTCGTCGATCTCGACCACGACGGGTGGCTCGACCTCGCCAAGCGCAATCGTCTGGAGCCCGCCGTGATCGAGCTGGCGCGCTGCGGCGAAGCGTCCTGGCTCACCGTAGAGCTCCGTCAGGACGGGCCGAACACCCGGGCCATCGGCGCAGAGGTCCACGTGACCGGCACGAATCTCACCCAGTCGCGCTGGATCCGCGCAGGGGGGCGATCCGTGGCGTCAGGTGGGCCTCCAGAAGCGCACTTCGGCCTGGGGAACCGCGGGTCCGTCGACATCGAGATCACCTGGCCGGACGGCACGGTCAGCACCCATCCCGACATCGGTACGTCACAGCGGATCCGCATTCACCGGCCGTGAACGACCCGGCTCACTCGACGGTCACGCCCTTCCAGAACGCCACGCGGTCGGTGATCTGCTTCGCAGCGTCCTTCGGCGTCTTGTAGATCCAGGCGGCGTTGTCGTTCGTCTGCCCGTCGACCGTGATCGAGAAGTAGCTCGCGGTGCCCTTCCACGGACAGATCGAGGTGTGGTCGGTCTCGGTGAAGTGCTCCGACTTCAGCGCTTCGAGAGGGAAGTACGCGTTGCCCTCCACCGTGACGATGTCGTCCGATTCTGCCACGACGGTTCCGTTCCAGACAGCGCGCATGAGAACTCCAGTTCGGGAGGAGTGAGACGCTTATGGGACGTTTCACCTCGGTTCCACGAACGGTGCGTTTCGGTTCGACACGAGGGGGTGAGGCAGACGCATGACCGCCTCCGACCTCCGAACCCTCCTCTCCCTCCTGCTCACCGGTCTCGCCCACCTGCTGTGGGTCGCGAACGGCTGGGCGCCCGCGCTCCTCGCCGCACTCCTGGTGCCGCTCTGGTCGCTGTGGCTCTGGCGACGGCTGCGCACCACCCCCGATGCGGCTCACCGGTTCGGGGTGGACGGTCGGGGCACGCTCGAGACGCTCCGCGCGTTGGTGATTCCCACCGGCCTCGTGACCGCCGCCCTGTTCGCGATCGGATGCTGGAACGGCACCGTGCTGCCGGCCTCCTTCGCGATGACCCTCGTGTTGTACCCGGTGTGGGGCGTGATTCAGCAGCTACTCGTTCAGGGACTCCTCACCGACACCCTCGACCGCACCCTGCCGCGCCCCGTCGCGGTCGTACTGTCTGCGGTGTGCTTCGGGGCGCTCCACCTGGCGCATGTCGAGCTGGTGGTGGCCACGACCGCGATGGGCCTGGTGTTCGCCGCCCTGTTCCTGAGGTACCGCGACATCTGGGGCCTGGGCCTGGTGCACGGGCTGCTGGGAACGCTCTTCTACCCGTTCGTCCTGGGGATGGACCCGCTCCGCGACATCTACTGGCCCGGATAGGCCGGAACCTCGGTCTGACCGTCCGCCCAGGTCTGCAGCACGTGGATGTAGGCGGCTCTGGGTGCGTCGGTCTGGAACACCACTTCGTGCCCGTCCTCGATGGGCCCCTCGGGGTACTGCGACACGATCCGCGTGCGACCATCGGCGTTCCCCGCGACGGGCCCCTCCACAATGCCCGTCTGCACGAAGGGTTGGAGGTCGGCGAGCGTGCGGAACACGTCGAGCTCGGGTGTCTGGGCGTCGAGCTCCGGCCCCAGCCTGTCCAGGCCGAAGGAGAGACTGGTGCTGTTCGCGATGGGCGGCAGGATGTAGTGGTCGACGATGCCCTGCATCATGAACACATCGCCGTCGAAGCGATGGGTGTACACAGGCGGATCCGCGGCTTCGCCCGCCCACTGGAGCATCGCCAGGAAGGGGTCGTGACGGTGTAGTCCGCCGCTCGGGTAGCCCAGGATGCCTTCGGCGATCGGGCGGGTCTCGAGGGGTAGCTGCTTGTGCAGGATGTTCTCGACCCAGCTTCCCCCGGCACCCGACAGCAACAGCAGGTCGTAGCGGGGCTGCACGCCGACCACGAGGGGCGCGATGGTGGCCCCCATGGAGTGGCCGAACAACGCGAGCCGGTCGGGATCGAGGCTGCCCTCCGCACACCCGGACGCGTCGAATCCCGGCGCGATGTCGTCGAGCAGGGCTGGAAGCAGCGCGAGCTCCAGCGCGGACTGACGCAGGTTGTCGCGCATCGCCGGCGGGTTGGTGAAGTTGAAGATCAGGAACTGCTCGTCGGCGTTGTCGGGGTTCCGCAGGCCTCCGAGCGGCCCGTCGACCATCACGCCCGCCACACCGGCCTCGGCGAAGTGCAGAGCCGGCCCCGTCCCCGCTTCGATGGCGTCGCCCCCGGCCTCCGCCCGCGGCCCGCGATCGATCAGCGGGCGATCACCGCCGCCCCCGGTCCGCACCATCACCGCGATGGGCCAGGGCCCGGGCGCGTTCCGGGGAATCGTCACGAATACCCGCGACGGCGCTTCCCGCTGCAGCTCGAAGTCCGGATGCCAGGCCCCGCCCCCGGTGAGGAACGGCGGGTCTCCCTGCTGGAAGACCGGCATGGACACCTGGCTCTCGAACACGCAGAAGTCGTCGTAGGTCTCGATCAGGGTGAACGGCGCCACCTCGGGCAGCCCGTCGCTCAGCGCCGCGTCGAGCCCCTCGTCCAGCCGCGTCGTCGGGGTTCCGGTGGTGAACGTCGTGATGCCCGCCACCGCAGCAGCATCGACGGGAACGCCCGCGGGCACGGGCTCGTTCGTGGGTCGGAGGCCCAGATCGGTCGTCAACACGGCTGCGTAGCGGGTGTCGGGCCGCAACGGGATGCCCTGGACGGGCAGGATCGTCACTAGGTTCGCGGGGGCGAAAGGCTGTGACCCGGGATCGAAGTGCACGTCGATGGGGTGTGGCTCGGCCCCCGCGTCGGTCAGGGCGAACAGCTGCACGGCCGCCCCGCTCTGGATGCTCTCCGCGATGGTGGGCAGTCGCTCGATGTCAATCCGGTCCGACGTCGGGAACCAGATGGCGGAGGTTCGACTGAATCCGGGATCGGGGTCGTTCGCGACGGTGTCGATGACCGACTGGACGAAGGGGGTCTCGTCGGGATTGGGGAACTCCGCGACATCCTCACGGCGTCCGTCGGCCGGGAACGGCCTGCCGAAGAACCCGTCGCCATCCGTGATCACGAAGGGCCGGTCGTCCGGCGGCTGGACCTCGGTGGGGGGCGGGCACGCCAGGAGGGTTGCGCCACCCGCCATCGCGGCGATCAATCGAAGTGGAGGTGAATACTGCACGGCGACCCTCCCTAACCCGTCGGTCGAGACAGGTTCGACGCATCGTCGTGACACAATCGACACATGGTCCTCCTCCTCGTCGCCCAGGCATTCGGATGGTCCCATCGCGGCCACGTGTGGGACGAACAGGAGCTGCCGCTCAGGGTGTGTGCGGCCCGTCCACTCGACGCCGCCACCGATCGCGCCATCGACCTGTGGAATCCCGAAGACGCGCCTCCCTGGTTGGTCCGTTCCTGCGAAGATGCCCACGTCTACGTGGGGTTCGACGACGACGAGCCCGGCGCCATCGCAGCCTTCACGCTCCAGCCCACCGAGGTCGGCCCGGAGTCCACGCCCTGTGCCTACACCCAGGTCTTCTCCGGCCGTGCGGATGTCCGGTTCTCGGGAGACATCGACTGGACCCAGCCGGTGGGCACCGCGGCGGGATCGTGTGCGCCGGACGACCTGCAGGTCCGCCTCCTCGCCCGGTATCTCGGCATCACGCTGGGTCTCGACTCCTCCCCGGACAGCGACGTCATGGGCCCGTTCGAGGACTGTGCGCCCCCGGTCGTCACCGCGTCCGACCACGACGGACTGCTCGCGCTGTACGGCTTCCCCGCGTCCTGTGCTCCGAGCGCCACTCCCCCTCCAGAGGGCTCCGAGACGGCTGCGGACCCTGCGTCCGGCACCGCTGCACGAGGGTGTTCGACGCAACCGTTCCCGGTCGTCGCGGGCTGGCTGGCGGGGTTCGCGCTCCTGGGTCGCCGGCGAAGCCCTCAGAACAAGCCCAGCTGAACCGTCGATCGCCGCACCTCGGGGCCCGGATTCAGCGTGACGCGGCGTCCGACCAGGTCGCCGAGATCCACCAGCACGCGGCCCGCCGGCTCCTCGAGCACGGCCACATGGCCGATGGCGCCCACCACCCGCCCTTCGATGCGGCGCCCCTCCTCGACCGGCAGCTCAGACTCGTGCTGCAGGGCTTCGCGGGTCTGCCGCGCGAAGGCTGGCAGGGTCACCACCTCGGGCGTCACGAACAGATCGTCGTACTGACCGCCGTAGTCGGAGCCGCAGACACTTCGGAGGTCGGTGAGCACGTCCAGCACGGCCTCCCGGACGTCCGACTGCCCTGTAGCCCCGCGCAGCAGGGCCATCTTGCGGGAGCGTCGCATGCCCTCCACGGCCACGGTGCGGGTCGACGCGATGGTCTCGAGCTGCTTGATCCGCGGCCCGGTGCCCACAGCGACCCGAACGGCGAACAACGGCCCCTGATCGACCAGCCGCGCCTGTCGTCGGGGATGGGATGCGGTCCCGACCTTGACCTCCGGCCCGCCGAAGCTCGCGAGGTAGAGGTGGTGGTCCTGGGTGCACGACTGGTAGGCGCTCGGCACGAGCTTCGGGCATCGGAACCCGTCGCAGATCAGGCAGGGCCGAAAGGTGTCGCGCTGCTGGCAGGAGAAGCACTGACGCCCGGTCCGGTCGGTCAGATCGGCGTCGTCGGGGCACGTCATGCGCTGGCGTCCCTGGCGGTACCCGATGCAGTGTCGCGGCCCCACGGCGAGTGAGAGCGGCTCTCGGTCGGGATGCAGATGCAGGGTGCGAGCCGGCCCGCGTCCCTGGTCCAGCCTGGACCGCAGCACCGGATAGCCGTCCTCCCAGCCGTAGCCGGTGACCAGGCGTTCCGGTGCGCTCACGGGCAGGCGGGGTCGGACCAGGTTCCGCTGACGTACCCAAAGGGCAAGTTGCTGATGGTTCCCCCTGGCGTGCAAGGCTGGCCGAACGCCTTGAAGCCCGTGTAGGTGACCCCAGGATCTCCGTTCAGGTAGTCGTCGTACGCCCAGGTGGTCGTCTGCCCCGCAGAGGTGGTCGTTCGAGTCCAGGTCCCCTCGCCGCTGTTTCCAGTCTGGAAGTACCGGAATGCCGCGTCGATCTCGAACCGAACCAGCGTAGTACCCAGGACATCGGTGTTCGGTGGGAGTCCGATGTATTGGTAGTCGACGTCGAACTGCGGGTTGCACTCGTCGTTCGGTTCACCCGGCGTTCCAAAATCCCCATCCCCGAACGGTGTATAGGAGTCGCACCAGCGCACGGCGAGATCGTTCTCCGTTGCTCTCGCGTGGTACGGATCCACGCTGAACGAGGCACCATCTGGAGCAGCGGTCCCGCTGGAGAAGGTCGCGTCGTACGCCACGATATCGAGATCCGCCACCAGATTGCTCGCGCGGATTCGAACTCCCAGGCCACCGCTCGAGTCCCCGAGGCTGAGGCCGGAGTACACGTAGTCCGGAACGATACCTCCGTTCGACCCGACATCTCCGGACGCACCGAGTACCCCACGCTCGCCAGGTGCCAGAACGACATAGTTGCTGATCTGGTGCGTCGAGACGTCCGAGATGATGAGTGAGCCGCGAAGATCGATTCGGTCCAGACCACGGTTGCGAACCTCGATCCATTCGCCAGCAGACTCATCGGCGTTCACTGGATTCGCCATGATCTCGGTGATGACGACGCGGATGTCGCAGTCGGGCGTGGTCGTGATGTCCGTCCCACAGAAGGCGTCCAGGCCATCACAGTCCTCGTCGATCCCGTTGTCCTCGACCTCCACGCCGTCGGGGTTCGCCGTCGGCTCGTTGTCGTCGCAGTCCTCGCCGCCGAAGGTCTCTGAGAAGAAGCCGTCGTTGTCCTGGTCGGCCTCGAACCCGTCGAAGCTCCAGAATCCACCCGTATTTCCGAGCCCGAATGCGTTGGTCTGTGGAATCCCCGCCAGAGCGAAGTCCTCACCAATCGCCACCGCCGCACCGAATTTGTCCGTAGCACTGAGGCTGATGGACGGGTTGCCGTCGAATGTCTCGATGAGGTGCTGCCGCTCTGCCCAGGCTCCCGGTGCTGTGTCGTCGTAGTCGAAGACCACCGCATCTCCGACCTTGTTGCCCGACGGAGAGTCGTAGTCGGGGCTGCCGACGATGAGCGCGTCCTCACGCATCGCGATCGACAAGCCGAACCTCCCGGAGGAGCTCCCGTACGACGGGACCAGCTGAGCCTCCATCGCATACCCGCCACCGTCGTCCACCCAGACCACGGCCCGGCCGCCCTGATTGCCGAACGTGGTGTTGGCTCGGGGAGCGCCCGCGGCGATCCGGTTTCCGAAGATCGCCACGCTGGTACCCAGCCGCGACCCTCCTTCGGGAACGTCCTCTTCGAGGTACTCGTCGATGTACCAGCCGGACTGTGAGTCCCGGATCACGGCCACCGCGCCACCCACCTCGTATCCCCAGGCGCCAGCGACGACCACGCTCCCTTCGATGTCGACGTCGACACCCAGGCGGTCGTTCGCACCCGCGTCGTCGTCGAACACCTGCTGACCAGTGTCCCAGGTCGTGCCCGTCCGCTCGTAGATCCACACCGAGCCCGACCGTGTCGCGTTGACGTCATCCGTGGTCGCACCGACCACCGCGATGTCGCCGTCGATCGCCACGCCCGACCCGAACTGGTCGCCGTCTTCACCCATGGGGTCGTCGAAGCTGTCCTCCAGGGTCCAGGTTCCCGCCGACTCCCGGAACACGAACGCCTCCCCCGATTCGTTGATCCCATCGCCGGGCGCCCCGACGATGACCGTGTCCCCGTCGATGTCGACAGACGACCCGAAGAACTGGTCGTCCTTGCCCAGATTCGTGGGGAAGAGGGTATCGACCACGCTCCAGGTCCCGCCCGACCGCTCGTAGATGTCGACCAGCCCGACTCTGTCTCCGATGGCGGAGTCCCAGCGCGCCATCCCCACCACGGCCAGGTCCCCGTCGACGGCCATCGCAGTGCCGCTCTGGGCGCCGCGCTGCAGGACCGAGGGCTGGTAGATGTCCTCGGCGACGTAGACCAGCGGGTCGACCACGACCGGCCACACGGCATCCCTGCCGTCGAACGACAGCGTCAGCACGCACCCCGCTTCACACTCCACGTCCATCGAGCTCGGCAGGACGGTGCCGTCGGCGTCGTAGACCTCCAAGGTGTCGTAGTACAGGCGCGTCCGGCCGGTGGCATCGCGAAACCGCACGGCGTCTGCAGTGACCCAGGGCTCGAGCGAGGTGTCCAACGCGAGCTGGATCTGGATGTCTCCCGAACCCGAAGGCGGGGCTGCGATGTCGAACCCGTGCTCCATCCCCCGCTCGGCGGGCTGGTACCACTCCACGATCCCGGAGCGCTCGATGTTCGTCCTGCCGGCCGTCTCCTCGACGAGGGTGGGCTCCCCCACGGCCTCCACCGCACCCGCTCGCCCCCATCCCACGAGCTCCAGAGTGGTCGACCAGGAAGCGTGCGGCGCGCTGAGACTCATCCGCCCATCGGGCTGGACCTTCGCGTCGAACGTGGGGGTCTTCACCACCTGGATCGCGGGTGCTTCGGGCTCCGTGGACGAACACGCAGACAGCATCGCGGAGGCGAGAAGGGCGACGGGACACAACACGCGGGCGTGGAAAAGGCAGGACATACGGCACTCCGGGTCTTCCGTGAGTACCTGAGGTTGTCGGATTTGTCGATATCGACCCGATCACATGGCCGGGATCACTCCGCCCTGCGCACGCAGAACTCGAACGCTCCGCCGCTCCACGGAATGCCCTCGACTTGCGCGTAGACCGGTCCGCAGAACTTCACAGCTCCCGTTCCACACGCATCGGTCGTCGGACAGTCCGGGTGTGCGGCGTTCGCGCGATACCGGCCCAGGAACAGCAGGTTGTCGTCCGCGTACTTGAGGATCAGCCGGTCGCGCCACCATCGGTTCGCGCTGTTCCACCCTTCAGGAGGCGCGTCCGCAGCGTCCCCGTCGTAGTACAGCCAGTACCCCGCACCTCCTGGCACGATGTCCAGGCTTCCACACGCGTCGGGGTTCTTCGGCTGGTTGGGCGGGAGATCGAGCCCTGTACACGACACGGGCGACATGTCGGTGTCCATCTGACCCGTCGGAGTGCTCCAGTCGGTGCTCCAGATGTCGTCCGTCGGGTCGGGCGTGTTCACGTCGAGCACGTACACCCAGTCCGCGAGGGTCTGGGGGTTGTTGGGCGGGTCGAGGGCCAGCGCAGGGCTCGAGATCGTCGAGACCAACGAGAAGAGGATCGCACTCACGGAAGCTCCTGGGGCAAGCGAGACATCCCTGTCATCGGATCGATCCACGTTTCGATTGACCGTGGTCCGACCCGTGCTGGAGCAGGCCCGGGCGTTCCTCCGTCGGCACGATCTCAAATATTTTGAATTTAGTGTTGACTGAATTCAGTGAACCAAGATAGCTTCTGAATGTCGATAGATTCACCGGCCCGGGGGGGCCCTGTTCGACACACAGGGAGGTTCACATGACCATGATCGCCGCGAACACCGCATCCAGCGCCAAGCAGCAGCACCAGCCGGTTCAGCCGGTTCAGCCGGCCAGCATCCTCGAGCACCAGGATCTGGTCCGCTCCATCGCCTACACCATTCATCGGCGCCTGCCGGCATCGGTGGAGCTCGACGACCTGATCAGCACCGGAATGGTGGGGCTGCTCACGGCCCAGCAGCGCTACGACGCCGACCGGGGCGTGCCCTTCGCCGCCTTCGCGCGCTTCTACGTCCAGGGCGCCATCATGGACTCCCTGCGCGACGCGGACTGGGTCCCGCGGGCCGTGCGGCGGAAGGCTCAGCGGCTCGAGCGCGAGGTGGACGGCTTCTACCGCACCCGCGGTCGCAAGCCCACCAAGGCCGAGGTCGCCGACAAGCTCGAGCTCTCCAGCGACGAGCTGCGCTCCATGGAGCGGGATGCCCAGATCATCCGCCTCACCAGCTTCGACCAGCCGCTGGGCGAGGACGGCTCCGCCACCATCGGCGATCGGGTGGCCGCCGACACCGAAGATGCCGAGGCGAACCTCATCGACGTCGAGATGCGGCAGGCCCTCGTCGCGGCAGTCGAAGGGCTGCCCGAGCGGGAGCGCATCGCGGTGTCGCTGTACTACTTCCGCGGGCTGCAGCTGAAGGAGATCGGCGCGATCCTCGGTGTGAGCGAGTCGCGGGTGTGCCAGCTTCGCGGCCAGGGTACGGCGCGCCTGCGCAAGCGGCTCTCCAGCCTCCGCTGACAGGCGAGGGTCTCCGCGGTAGGAAGGCGACGCTGCACTGCAGCAGCCGACGGAGACCGAATGCCTGAGCCGACTGCAATGGGAATTCCGGGAGTGGGAATCCTGGGCCTGGGGACCTACGTGCCCGCCCACCGCATGTCTTCCGCCGAGCTGGCCCAGCGCTCCGGACTGCCGGAGCACGTGGTTCGCGACAAGCTCGGTATCCACTCCAAGCCCATCCCCGGCCCGGACGACGGGACGTGTGCGATGGGCGCCCGCGCCGCAGAACGAGCGTTGGCGGACGCGGGGATCCCCGCCGACGAGGTGGATGTCGTGCTCTCCATCAGCGAGGAGTACAAAGAGCATCCGCTGATGGTGTCCGGCATCAAGATCCAGCAGCTCATCGGCGCTCGCAATGCCTGGGCCCTCGACGTCGCTCAGCGCTGCTGCACCACCATCGCCGCGCTCAAGCTGGCTCGCGCGCTGATGGACAGCGATCCGTCCGTGCGCACCGTGCTCCTCGCAGGCGGGTACCGCAACGGCGACCTCATCGACTACCGCAACGAGCGGGTCCGGTTCATGTTCTCGCTCGCGGCAGGCGGCGGGGCGGTCGTGCTGCGGCGCGACATGGACCGGAACCTGGTCCGGGGGAGCGCCCTGATCTCGGACGGAGACTTCGCCGACGACGTGCACGTCCACGCAGGCGGCACCGAAGCGCCCGTCGAAGCCCAACACCTCGGGACGGGCGCGATGATGCTCGACGTCACCGACCCCGTGGGCATGAAGACGCGGCTCAACGAGCGCAGCCACCACAACTTCATGCGCGTGATCGACGATGCCCGAGCGACCTCGGGGTTCGATGGACTCGACTGGCTGGGCCTTCTCCACATGAAGCGCTCAGCCCACCGCGCCGTGCTCGAAGAAGTCGGACTCACCGAAGCAGATGCTGTGTACCTGGAGGACTTCGGACACCTGGGCCAGCTCGACCCCATCTTCTGCATGCAGTTGGGGCGTGATCGCGGCCAGCTGCGCGATGGCACCCGCATCGTGCTCGCCAGCGCAGGAGTGAGCTACGCCTGGGGGGCAATTGGCGTATCGTGGGGCCGATGTCCGACACCCGATCCCAGCCACTCTTCGTAGCCGCCGGTGTCCTGGGCCTGATCGGCGCAGCGGGGTTGTTCCTGCTTCCCGGCCTCCTGGCCCCCGACGACCCCGCGCCCGACGACCCCGCTGGCCGCGCATCGGTACCGGTGCCCGACGTCGCTCCCCGCACGCGCCCCGACCCCGCTGCTGCAGGCGCTGCTGAACCGCCGAAGGCAGACCAACCCCGTTCCGACGCCCCGTCCGAAGACCCCGATCCGAGCGGCGGCGATGCCACGACCACCGACGACCACGCTCGCGCCGACGGTGCTGCGTCCGGTGAGGGAGCGCTCGACGACGCCTCCGCAGCCTCCGCAGAGGGCACGGCGACCTTCCCGATGAGCCGCGAGGGCATCCGCGACGCGATCGCGTCCCAGAAGGAAGAGCTGCAGGCCTGCTACGAGACCCTGCTCGACAGCTACGGCGGCGATCCCGGGTTGGATGGCGACATCGCGGTCTCGTTCGACATCTCGGAGCAGGGCCGCGTCCTGGCCGCCGAGATCGACGAGTCGGAGATCGACTCCATCTACCTCGAGGGCTGCATCGCCACCGCGATGGAGGATCTGCGCTTCGAGGGCGGATCGGCGGGCAGCGTCACCTACCCCTTCCGGTTCCAGCAGGACGACGGTGACGTCCCCCCCGCGGAGGATCCATGAGTGACGCCACCGCGATCACCGACGTGTTTCGCGAACAGCCCGCGCTCGCATCCCTGGTGACCTCGGCCCTCGCCGACCTCCAGACAGAGCGCGCCGACGAACAGGTCGTCGGTACACTCACGCCGCTCTCCGGCCCGCTCGTCGAAGCCTGTCGCTCGGCCATGGCGTTCCTGGAGTGGGAACCGTTCTTCGAACAGCTCGCGGAGCACGCCGGCAGAGCCCCCATCACCATCGACACCGTCGGCACGCTCCGATTCTCCGAGAACCAGTTCCGGGTCGATCTACAGCCCCGTGCCGAGGCCCACCCGAACCTGCTGCAGAAGGGAGACCGGAGCAGGGCCCGCATCGACAGGCTGGTCGAGGGCTACCGCTTCAAGCCCGTCGCCCCTCGGGAGCGCCTCGGCATCCCCACCGAGCAGTCCGGCGGGGAAGTGCTGGTGTGTGTGTTCGCACCGGAGGACTTCTCGGACTTCGCGGCCTTCCTCACCCACGAAGGGCTCGCTCAGCGCGACGTCCCCGAGCTCGAACGCCCCCGGTTCTTCGAGCAGCTGCAAGCCGTGGGCCGCACGTCGGCGTGGGCCGTTCAGCACCGCGAACGCGTCGAAGCCGCTCTCATCCGGTCGGGTCACGCGCCACCCCACGGTCCGGCCTTCCTGCACGGGGGCTTTTCGGCCTCCCATCGCGCCGGGGCGCTCCGCCCCACCACTGTCGAGATGTACGCCGCCTACGACATCGGCTTCGTGAGCGCCCGCTGGGCCAGCGAGTCCGACCCCCGTGACCGCCGCATCCTCAAGAAGCTACGCCGGGCCCGCCGATGACCCTCGACACCCTCGACACCCTCGACCTCACCGAGCTCCGAGACGCCCTCGAAGCCCTCGACCGCGAGCTGATCGATGTCCTCGCCCGACGGATGGCGCTCGTGGTGCCCATCGCCGAGGCGAAGCTGGACGCCGCATCTCCCTTTCGGGACGGGCCCCGCGAGCAGGTGGTGTTCGATCGCGTGAAGGCCCTGGCCCGCGACAAAGACCTCGACGAGAACCGGATCGAAGCGCTCTACCGCGTCCTGCTCGACTGGTCCGTGGCCCGGCAGCAGGGCTGGGTGCACGAACGGCCCGACAAGCCCCTGAAGGTGGTCTACCAGGGGGTCGAGGGCTGCTACACCCACCTCGCGGCCCAGGGTCGCTACGCCCACCGAGCTGGCGGAGCACTGCTCGCCGGGTGCAGCACGTTCCGCGAGGCCGCCGAAGCCGTTCGCGCACGAGAGGCCCACCTCGCACTGCTCCCCATCGAGAACACGACCGCCGGGAGCATCACCCAGACCTACGATCTGCTGGCCGAGGGGGGTCTGACGATCACCGCCGAGGTCGTTCAGCACATCCGACACTGCCTGCTCGCGCTCCCCGGCACCGACATTCCCTCGCTCACCACCGTCCACAGCCATCCACAAGCGCTCCGGCAGTGCGAGCGGTTCTTCCGGGAACACGACCACCTCTCGCCCATCGAAGCGTTCGACACCGCAGGTGCGGCACGGGCGATTCGGGACAGCGGAGACCGTCGGCGTGCAGCCATCGCCAGTGAAGCCGCCGCACGCCACTACGGGTTGGCGATCCTCGCCCGCGACATCCAGACGCAGACCGGCAACTACACCCGCTTCGTCGAAGTCGCACCCGACGCGTCGACCGCCCCTGCCGACGCATCCGCAGAAAGCACCTTCAAGTCGTCCGTGATCATGGAGCTCTCCCACCAACCCGGTGCGCTCGCCCGCGTCCTGGCGGCTTTCTCCGCGCATCGCGTCGATCTGACCAAGCTCGAGTCCCGTCCCATCGTCGGCGAACCCTGGCGCTACCGGTTCTACCTCGACGTCGCCGGTCACCACTTGAGCGAACCCGTGGGCCGCGCCCTCGATGCCGCGCGTGCGGACTGCCACGTGCTGCGGGTGCTCGGCAGCTACCCCGCTGCGCGGCGCGATGTGGCGGACCCCGGCCCGAACACGTAGGCTCCCCCATGCGCTCGTGGCCCTCCATCGCTCTGTTCGTCGTCCTCTCTGGCTGCCCGGGGTGCCCATCCGATCCAGCGACGCCCCCCGAAGCGGACACCGACACCGATGCAGATGCGGACACGGATTCCGACGCCGACGCGGACACGGATTCCGACTCCGACGCGGACACCGATGCAGACTCGGATGCGGACACCGATGCCGACTCGGATGCGGACACCGATGCCGACTCGGATGCGGACACCGATGCCGACTCGGATGCGGACACCGATGCCGACTCGGATGCGGACACCGATGCCGACTCCGATGCCGACTCCGATGCGGACACCGACACAGACCCGGATTCCGACTCCGACGCGGATACCGCCGTCGATACGGGATTCGACACCGCGCAGCCATGCATCCTGACCGGCGCCGCTTCCGCACCGATCGATCCCGACCCCGTAGGTGCAGACACCTGGCGGACCATTGGCTGGGCGGCCGTCCGACTGCCCGCGCTCGGCACCGTCACCCTGCAGACCAGCGGCCCGGTCGAGGTCACGGACGCGGCGGGGAATCCCGTGTCCAGCGTCGTGGCGCCCACCACCGTCTACGTGCGGGCCACCGAACCCGGCACCGGAACCCTCGACGCTTCGGGCGCCTGCTCCGGAACCCTCCAGCTCATCGATCGGCTGCGCGACGACCTCGTGGGCAGGCCCCATCCCGACGTGCCCATCTCACCGGTGGACACCGTTCCCCCCGGTGACGACGTGCTCTTCGCCCTCGACCCCCGCGACTGGCCCGATGTCACCGGCCCGGTCGACGTCTGGTTGGTGGACAGCCGCGACCGAGCCCAGTGGGCGACCGCCTCCGCGCTCGTAGACGTTCGCGGAGCCCCCTCCCCGTACACGCCAGGGACCGATCTGCAGAGCAGCACCGTCCTCTTCCCCGTGGTCGCGCCCGCAACTGCACCCCGTGCGGTCGATGTCGTCGTCGATCTGAACGGCAATGGTCACCTCGACCCCGGCGAGCCCATCGACGGCCTGGACGGCCCCGGAGCCCTGCTGCTGCCCGATCTGAGCGAACCCGGACCCTACGCCGTGTCCACGAGCGACAGCGCCGTCACCTTCGACACCACGCGGCGCGTCTGGTGGCCCACCGCTCCGATCCCCGACCTCGACCCGCTCCCCGTGGTCTCGATCAGCCACGGCGTCGGCCACGAGTACACCTGGTACGACGATCTGGGCGCTCACCTGGCCAGCCATGGTGCCGTGGTCTTCGCGCACCGCAACCAGACCGTCGCCGGACCCCAGACCGCAGCCGACACCACCCTGATGAACCTCGACGCGTTCTTCGACGAGCTCCCCACCGCACACCCCGCACTCGTCGGGCGCAGCGACGCATCGCGCATCTTCTCCATCGGCCACAGCCGCGGCGGCGAAGGTGTGCTCCGCCTCATCCGCATGCTCGACGACGGACTCGCGACGCTGGCCACCCCCGGCGCCCAGATCATCGGCGCATCCGCCATCGCACCCACCGTGTTCCTCGCCCCCCACACCGAGACCGGCCCAGGAGACCGCCCCCTGCACCTGCTCGTGGGCTCGGCCGACAGCGACGTCACCAGCGACGTCGCTCCCGGTCCAGCCTTCGTCGATCCCCGCCACTTCATGTGGTTCCGGCACCTCCTCTCCGCGGCCGACCACCGGTCCACCTACGTGCACGGGGCCGCGCACGACCACTTCAACTGCTGCGGAGGCGACACCGGGCAGTCCATCTCCGCGCCCGTGCTGACCCGACCCACGGTCCTGGCCCACAGCCGCGCCGTCCACACGGCCCTGTTCTACGCCCTCACCTCCGAAACGCCCGTCGTGGCCGAGGTGTTGGAGCGCAGCCCCGCAGACGTCCCACTGACACCGGGGGTGGAGGGCATGCGCACCGTGTCGAGATCCGGCGCCCTGGTGATCGAGGACTTCCAGGCCGAGCCCCTGCCCGAGGTAGCCAGCACCGGTGCCGAGGTCCGCTGGACCACGTCCGATCTCGTAGAAGCACCGCTGGACGACGCCGACTTCTCGCTGGACTGGGACCCCCTCGACCCGATGAACGGCGCCACCCAGTCCGACGCCGATGGCAACGACGCCGAGCGGGGGGTGGTCTTCGGGTTCGACAGCGACGCCAGCTGGGAGGTCGATCTCCCCACACCCACCGACCTGTCCACCTTCGACGACCTCATCGTCGATGTCGCCCAGGGCACCCGACACCCCGACACGCTGCAGCTCGCCGGGCCGCTCTCGCTCACCGTCGTCCTGATCGACAGCCAGGGCATCGAGGCTGCACTCCCCACGCCCGGCTACGCCGACATCCCCACGCCCTACGCGCGGGATGAGGGCTGGATCAACGCCTTCCAGAGCGTCCGGATCCCCCTCGTCGACTTCCTCGCCACCCAGCCCGACTTCGATCGCAGCCAGGTCCAGACCGTACGTCTGGCGTTCGGCCCCTCGTTCGGGAGCGACCGCGGCCGCGTCCTGCTACAGCGCATCGTCGTCCACTGACACCACGCTCCCGACCGGGTCCTCCATGCGCGCCGTCTACCGAATGATCGACCGACTGGGTCTCCTGGGGCGGGTCGATCCCGCCCTGTACCACCGGGAGCCCCTCTCCGACGCGGCGCGTGTCCGCATCCGCTACCTCGGCACCGCTGGATTCGTGCTGGAGTCCGACGACCGCACCATCGTCCTCGACCCCTTCGTCACCCGACCCGGCGGCCGCACCACCCTGTTCGGGCGGCTGCATCCCAACGCCGCACTCGTCCGCCGTCACATCCCTCGGGCCGACGACGTGCTCATCGGTCACGCCCACCACGACCACGTCCTGGACGGCCCCGAGGTGTGTCGCCAGACCGGTGCCCGGTTCATCGGAAGCGTGGACGCCTGCAATGTGGCCCGTGCTGCCGGGCTTCCCGAGGCTCAGCTCGTCGAGACCGCCGGCCGGGAGCGCATCGCTTCGGGGTCGGGGTGCGTACACGGCCTGCCCTCGCGACACGGGCGCGTGTACTTCGATCGCGTCTCGCTGCCCGGCACCATCGACGAACCGCCACCCTGGCCCCCTCGCTTCAACCAGCTCCGCCATGGGCTCGTGCTCAACTGGTACGTCGAGATCGCCGGGCTGCGCGTGGTCCACATCGACAGCGCAGAGTTCCTCGAAGAGGAGCTGGCGGGCATGGAGTGCGACGTGCTGTGCCTGTGCGCCATCGGTCGGAAGTACCGGCCGAACTACACCGCAGACGCCATCCGGCTGCTCCGGCCCAAGCTCGTCCTGCCCTGCCACTGGGATCTGTTCACCACCCCGCTGGACGAGGAGCCGTTCCTGCTCCCCGAGGTCGACATCGAGGGGTTCCTGGCCGAGATCGCGGCCTGCGACACCCCGTCGGCCCTGCTCCCGATGCTGGGCAGCATCGGGGTCTGACCGCTACAGGGTCGCGAGGGCGCGCCGCAACGGGCTGCGCGGCGTCAACAACAGCTCGTCCGCGATGCGTCTCGCCTGGTCGGCCGCATCGGATGTCCGGCCCAGGTACGCATCACGGCGGGCCTTCGCGAGCCACACCGTCGCTCTCGACCAGGGCGTGTCGAGGGTCTCCGCCAGCTCCTCGAGCTCCGCCACGGTGTCGCTGGGATCCCGGGCCGTCGCCACCTCCACCCGAACCCGGACCGCGAGGGCATCCAGCCGCTCGCGGGCCGGCCCCTCGTCGGGAATCGCATCCAGCAGCGCCAGCGCCTTGCCCGTCTGCCCCTCGACGAGCGCCGCGTTGGCCAGCGCCCCCCGCGCCGAGACCATCACCACCTCGTGCCGCGTGGCGATCGCCCGCTCGAGCGCGACCTCCCAGAGGTGCACCGCGGAGTCCGGCTGGTCGTTCATCCAGGCCAACGCCCCCCGCCAGAACAGCGCCAGCGGCACCGCTCGCGCGATTCCCAGGGATCGCACCCGCTCCTCACAGCTCGCCAGCATCCGCGCAGCGTCTTCGAGGTTGCCCTGCCTCAGCCGGAGGATCCCGAGCTCCAGCAGGGTGAGGATGTACGCGGTCGTGCTCCGACACCGCTTCTGGAGGGTGAGGGCCTGCATGAAGTCCAGGCTCGCGTTCGCCAGATCGCCCAGCTCCGCTCGACGCCCCGCCCGATGGGCCAGCACGAGCGAGACGAACGGCTCCGACCCCGACTGACGGGCGAATCGCAGCGCCTGCTCCTCGTAGCGCTCGGCCGCCTGGAGGTCTCCGGTGCGGCGCGCCAGCAACGATCGACTGTTCTCGACCTTCGCCAGGAGCAGCAGATCCCCACGCCGTTCGGCCTCGGCGTACGCTTCGGACAGGTAGCCCCACCGCTCCTCGGCTGACGCCAGCACCCCGCGCATCCACACGAAGTGACCACTGCCCGCCCCGCCGAGCGAGGCCTGCTCGCCGATCTCCACGAACACCCTGGCCCGATCGACCCGGCCCGCGCGGAACGCAGCCACGAACCCGAGTCGGAGCAGCTCCGCCAGGGACTCCGGGGTGTGATCGGCGTCCAGACCCGCATCCACGATGTCCAGACCCTCGGCGGTCGGACCCGTGTAGAGCACCAGGGCGAGCCGAGCGGTCGCCACGCCCGCCAGCGCTCCCGGCAGGAACGCGACGGCGTGCCCGAATGCCACGTCCAGGTCGGCCCGAGCGGCGGACAACATCGCGATCTGCTCGGCGCAGCCGGCCATGTCCAGCTGGGCGATCGCTCGCGGTGTCCCCAACCTGGCGAAGTGGTGCGCGTGTCGGTCCTTCACCTGGCGGAGGACGCGCTCCGACATCGAAGACCGGGCGAAGCTTCGAACCGTGGCGAGCACCGACAGCCGGTCTCCCCGGCCCAACAACAACCGGTCTCCCAAGAGCCGATCGATCACCTCGGCCACCCAGCGACCACTCCCCAACCGCACCACCGCCTCGGCGTCTTCGATCCGGAACGGGGCTTCGAACACGGACAGCTGACCGAGGGCATCCCGCGCATCGTCGTCGAGCTGTTCCCACGACCACTGCATCGTGGCCACGAGCTGCCGGTTCCGACGCTCCTCTCTCCGCGACGACCCGGCTCCCCGCCGCCTTCCGTCACGGGGAAGCGGGGTCTCGAGGTCGGTCAGCGTCGGCAGGTCGTGCAGCAGGTTCTTCGGAGACGCACGCTGGGTGCCGGCTGCAGCGATCTCGATCGACAGCGGAACCCCGCCGAGCTTGTCGACCAGACCCCGCATCACGGCGTCCGGAACGGGTCGATGACTCGCCGCTCGGAACAGCGTCTCCGAGGCCTGGTCGGACAGCGGCCCCACCTCGATTCGTCGCACGCCCTCGACCGGGGCGGCCGTACGCCGTGTGAGCACCCACCGACACGGGCCGTTCGCCATGAACTTCGCCAGCGCCGCCAGCGCCGTCGCGTCCAGGTCCTCCAGGTGATCGAGAACCACGAGCAGATCGGTGCGGGCGGCCAGAGACTCGGCGAGCCAGTCCGCATCGAAGCTGTCGGGCACGACCAGTCCGACCGAACGCGCCACCGAGACCAACAGCTCGTCGAGCGAACGGAGCCCCGAAGCTCCCACCCAGGCCGCCACCCCGGCGGTCTTCGCGCGGCGGTGTACGTGCTCCAGCACCAGGCGACTCTTCCCCACGCCCGGCGGGCCGACGACCTGGACCATCCGGCTCCGCTGCAGGGCCCCGAACAGCGCGTCCAGCAGCATGTCCCGCCCGATGAACGGACCATCCGGAAGCACCGGAAGCGCGCGCTCCTCGTGTTGGCCGAGCGTCGGTGTGGCGTCCGGATTCCCGGGAGTGTCGGGGGTCTCGCGGACGAGCTCGAGCAGGGTCGGCCCCCCGACGCGCACCAGGATCTGCCGCAGCGCCATCGCCAATCGACCCGCGTCGGACCAGCGCTCCGACGCCTCGAAGGCCAGACAGCGCGCCAGGACGGGGGCGATTGCGGGATCGATCGGGTCCAGCGCGTCCCGGAAGGCCGGCGAAGACGTCAGGTCGTCGACCGACAGGGTGCGTGCGATCGCGCGGGTACCCCCACCCAGCAGCCGCTCGCCGGTCAACAACAGATACAGCGTCGACCCCAGCGCGAAGAGGTCCGACGCCGGACCACTGCGGCCGTCGTACTGCTCGGGCGCCATGTACCCGGGCGTCCCCACCACCTCTTGATCCGTTGCGTGGAAGCCCGCGATCCCCAGATCCACGATCTTCACGAGCCCCGCGTTGTCGATCAGCAGGTTGGACGGCTTGATGTCGCGATGCACCAGCGGTCGGTCGGCGCCGTCGATCGACAGGGTGTGCAGGTAGGACAGCCCCGCAGCGGCCTGAGCCCCGATCTCGAGTGCTGCACGGGCCGGCAACGCACCGCGCTCCTTCACCAGGGCCGATGCGGTGGGGCCTTCGACGAGCTCCATGCTCATGAACCAACGCCCATCGGCCTCGGCGAGCTCCAGGGTGCTGACCACGTTGGGATGGTGCACCAGACCCCCGAGCCGCGCCTCCTCGACGATCGCCGAGCCCACCAGCTCCGCCGGCGCCGACAGGACCTTCAGCGCGACCCGCTTCCGGAAACCGTGAGGGCCTTCCAGCTCGGCTTCGTGCACCACGCCCATTCCGCCCGTGCCCAGCACACCGATCAGGCGGTAGCGCCCCAAGCGCGTCGCGGGCTGTGTGCCTGCGGTCACGGACCCTCCCTGGCGACAGCTTACGACAGCAGATGCAGCCGCACTGCTACCATCCCGCCATGCGCGCCTTCGCCACGATCCGGGTCGTCGGCCCGGACCACCAGACCCGCTCCGACATCGCCGCCACCCCCGACCCCAGCGAATCCCCCGACGACGGGGCGCAGACCGTCGAGCTGCAGCACGGCGATCTGGTCGGACGACTGGAGACCGCAGCGTTGACCCTGGACGATGGGCGGGTCAGCGAGGCACACGCCATGGTCTCGTTGCGGAACGGTGCCCTGAAGCTGCTGGCGCTCCGCAGGCGGTTCTCGGTGGACGGCGACAAACTCGCCGAGTGCGACCTCGAGCCCGGCCTGGCCGTGGACATCACCCCCGAGTGGCGCCTGGAGGTCGTCGACGTGCGCCTCCCCGACGAGGTCGCGATCCTGCGTTGGACGGGTGGCGAGGCTCCGCTCCTGCACGACGTCGCCTCGATCGTCACCGACCCCGTGCGGATCGAGTGGAGGTGGCTCCCCGAGGCCGCCGGCCGGCTGTGGCGCCTGGGCGATCGGTGGCGAGTCGACACGGGAGGCGGGCCCCGCCCCCTCGCGACCGGAGACCACTTCGAGGCCGCCGGGACGGCGTTTTCGATGGATACGGCACCGATCGCCTCGGTCACGTCGCCGCACACGCGGGGCGTGCGACATCCCCTCACCTGGGAGTCCCACTACGACACCGTGCACGTCCACCGATCGGGTCAGCGGGTCCTGTCGGTGTCGGGTCGAGGGGCACGGCTGCTCGCCGAGCTCCTGGCGATGAAGACCCCCGTGAGCTGGATCGCACTCGCCCGGCAGCTCTGGCGTGGAGACGTCGACGAACACCTCCTGAGGGCGCGGATGGACGCGCTGCTCTACCGCCTGCGCCGCAAGCTTCGCGAAGCCCATCTCGATCCGCACCTGGTCAGGAGTGATGGCTTCGGGAACCTCGAGCTCCTCCTCCAGCCCGACGACGTCGTCCAGGACCAGTCCTAGATGTCCGCCAGCAGCGGAGGCGGATGGAGCGAGGTCACGACCGGGGTCCAGCCCACGACCATCCAGCTGCCCGGGGGCTACGAGCTGCGCGACACCCTCGGTGCCGGCGGGATGGGAGAGGTGGTGCGCGCCTTCGATCCCCGTCTGCATCGCGAAGTGGCCATGAAGCGGGTCAAGCAGACCGCCCAGTCCCCGGAGCTGCGCGCCAGACTCCTCCGCGAAGCCCGCATCACGGCCACCCTGAACCACCCCGGGATCGTGCCGGTCCTCGACGTCGGAGAGCTCGACGACGGCCGGTTGTTCTACACCATGCGGCTCATCGCCGGCCGCACCCTCGACCAGGTCGGAGACCTGCCCCTCGCGCGTCGTCTCCGCCACGTGCTCGACGCCGTCCAGGCCGTGGCCTACGCCCACGCGAACGACGTCATCCACCGCGATCTCAAGCCCCAGAACATCCTCGTCGGTGCGTTCGGCGAGACCCTCGTGGTGGACTGGGGGCTGGCGCGCCGGCTCCACCAGACGATCGAGCCCGTCGCAGCACAGGGCCTCCCCTCCGACGCCACCGAGCCCGACTCCCATTCCGAGCTCACGCGCCTGGGAGCCGTTCTCGGAACCGAGCAGTGGATGAGCCCCGAGCAAGCCCGCGGCGAACAGCTGGGCCCCACCGCGGACGTGTACGCCCTGGGCGCCGTGCTGGTCGAGGTCATCACGGGCGGACGTGGCGACTGGGTCGTGCTGGCCGGCCAGATCGAAGATGCACGCCTGCAAGCCATCGCCTGGCGGTGCCTCTCCGAACACCCCGTCGATCGCTACCCCACCGCGGGTGCCCTCGCCGAGGACCTCGCGGCCTGGCTCGACGGGGATCGGGTCTCGGCCTACCGGTACACCTGGCGCGACGAGCTGTCGTCCTGGATCGACCGACACCGCAACGCCCTCACCGGGCTGTCCCTCGCCGTCGTCGCTGGCGCCGTCGGGCTGTCGGTGGCGGGCGCCCTCGCCCTCCAGGAACGCGCCCGAGCCATCGAAGCAGAAGCAGACGCCGTCGAGCAGCGCGACCGCGCCAACGCCCAGCTGGCCAGGAGCATGGCCCGGGAAGCCGTCCAGAGCCTGGCCGATGGCGACTGGGGCACCGCCCGACTCCTGGCCGCCTCGTCCCTGTCTCTGGGAGAAGACCCACGCGCGCGGGGCGTCTGGATGGCCGATTCCGGAATGGTCCTGGAGCTGCAACCCGTCGAGCCGGGCTGCCCCGACGCCGTCCCGGATCGCAACGGATGGGTGTGTCCCGATCGGTCGTTGGGCACCTCGTACGCCGTGTCCGCGGGCAGTGGTGAGACCTGGGTGGTCGACCGGGCCCGACTCGCCCTGCTCGACATCCACGGCCAGGAGCTGCAGCGATTCCCGGATCCCCACATCGGGACCCTGAGCGCGACCGCAGGCGCTGTAGGACTTGTCACCGGCGGGACCCTGCAGATGTTGACCCGGGACGGAGAAGCCTACAGCCAGAAGGTGTGTGACGACGCCAGCGCCCACCATCCGAGCCACATGACCGAAGACCGGACTCTGTTGTTCGCGTGCCGGAACGGTCGATTCGGTCGATTCGACGGCGAAGCGGTCCGCATGCAGCCCATCCCCGACGCACCCGACGACATCTTCGACCTCGCCTCCACCGACTCCCACGTGTTCATGGCGGCCAAGGATCGCTACGAGGCCCGCCACGCGGGCGATCTGAGCCTCGACTTCGCGTTTCCCGTGTCGGCAGGCGCTCCCCAGCGGATCGAGGTCGACCCGACCGGTCGCTGGGCACTGCTCCACGCCGCCGCACCCGGTGCCGTCCTCTACGACCTGGACCGCCGTCGCGAGGCCTGGCGACTCCCCGCCACCTGGAGCGCCGCGCTGTCCCCCGACGACCGCCTGCGACTGGTCACCGATCGGGGGCCCGCCGAGCTCGACATCGCGAGCCTGCGCACCCCCGGGGTCGGTCACCACAACCTCGGCCTGGCGGATGTCGCCGTGTCCCCGGATGGAGAACGCGTGGCGCTGGCACGTGGAGATGGCGTGGTGACAGTCTGGCGAGGCGGGCTCCTGCAGGCCACGCTTCCCCACCCCGGTCCCGAGCCCAGCGTCGCGCGCTCCATGGCGTGGGGCGACAGTGGACTGCTGGTCTCCCGGATGTGGACGAGCCGCGCCCTCTACGTCGAGCAGGACGATGGGGGGTTCCTGCATCGACCGCTCCCGGGAGGAGGCTGCCGTCGCCTCCTGTGGCACGCCACCGGTCCGGCCTGCTTCGGCTTCACCCACCTCGGTGCCGTCTTCGACTACACCCGAGACGCAGGGCTCGGCGCCTCGAAGGACGGCTCTGGGACTCGAGCTCCGGGTCGTCCCGTCCTGGACTGGCTCTCCGAGGTCGGAGAGGACGGCAGCGTCGTTCGGTACGGGCCCGATGGCATCCCGCATCACGAATTCACCGTCCCAGGCGCCCAGTTCGTCGCCATCACCGCCGATGGATCCCAGCTCGCCCTGGTGGTCGACGACACCGTCCACGTGTTCACCGCCGACGGCGCGTCCCTCTTCGACATCGACACCTCCACTCCGCTCGAAGATGTCGCCTGGTCGGTCGATGGACGCTGGCTCGCAGCGGGTGCGGCAGACGGGCGCACGTTCGTCTGGACCGCGGATGGCCACCTGCGGGCCGAGCTCACGCTGCACACCGATCAGGTGAGCACGGTGGTGTTCACCGAAGACGCCTTGTGGACGGGGTCCTGGGACGGGTTCGCCTACCGCTGGCCGCTCTCCCGTCTCGACGACACCCCGGATCCCCCACAGGTCGCCGAGCGCTGGGCCCTGCCCCCGCCGGGTTCGGGCGTCACAGCGGTAGATGGACCGGTGCGGCGGACAGAGCCTCGAGCGCCTCGCGCGACTGCGCCATGAGGGCCGGGATGTCGGCCGCCGTGTGGCCCTTCGTCTCGATGGGTGTGCCGTAGCGGACGTGGACGTGCTGCCCCGTGATCGAGGCCAGCTCACCCGCCGGGATCACGTCGTCCGTGCCTTCGATCCAGACGGGCAGGATCGGTACCTGGAGCTGTAGTGCGGTGTGGAACGGCCCCTTCTTGAAGGGCCCCAGCGTGCCGTCCCGCGACCGCCCTCCTTCTGCGGCGATCCACAGCGAGGTGCCGCCCGTGGCCAGCCCCGATGCGGCTTTCAGCGCTTCGATGGCGCGCGCTCGATCGGTTCGGTCGACGAAGATGATGCCCGCCTGCTGCATGGCGGCGCCGAACATGGGCACCTTGCGCAGCTCGGCCTTGGCGACGAATCGCACCCGACCCGGAAACGTGGAGCACACAGCCGGGATGTCCAGCAGCGACCGGTGGTTGGACAGCAGAACGTACGGCCGGGACGGGTCGATCGCGGCTTCGCCCTCGGCGGACAACGACGCGCGCGACAACCGGAAGACGTGGTCACACCAGCGCTGCACCACCGCGTCGACGTGCTCGGGCTCGAGGGCGCCGATGCTCGCGCGCGCGACCACCCGTGCCGAACACGAGAACGTGTGGGCGAACACCGCAAGTGTGCGCCAGTTCGTGCGTTCGACCGGCGCATTGCGGTGGTCGATGTAGAGGGTTGCAGTCACGCTTCCCGCTAACCCTCCGGGCCGGCTTTGGGCGCCCCGAACCTCAGGGGACGTCGTTCAGGCTCCAGTCGTAGTCCTTCCAGCGGATCGACCACGACCCCTCGGACAGCTCGCTGCGATACCGCCCCGCAAAGCCCAGCTGCGAACCCGCGACCTGCTCGAAGTCCGTCTGGTACCACAGGTACAGCGGCGTGAGCTTCACGGTGTCGCCGTCGAGCTCCAGCCAGCGCGCATCGTTGTGGATGATCCGCGACTGGGTCTCCAGCTGCTCGTCGATACGTGCGGGGTCGTACGCTTCGGCGCGGAGCGGCGGGCACCCCACGCTCGCGCAGTTGATCGCGAAGTGGATGCGCGGCTCGACGAACTTCGCTCGGAGCTCTTCGTGCTCGAGCTCGGTGAGCGACACCGTACGACCCGCCAGGGTCCACCGCTTCGCATCCCAGCGCTGGTCGGCGGGAATGTCCTTGATCGAGCTCAACGGGCGGTGGTCGAGGATCAGCTTCAGCGTGAACGCGTTGTAGGCGTTGATCAGCACCGCCAGCTTGCCGTCGCGGGACAGATCGTGGAAGGGGGCGTCTGCGAGCACGGCCAGGTAGGCGTCCAGCGTGGCTTCTTCCGCTTCGAGCCCGTCGTAGTCGACCGAATAGCCCTGCACGTTGCGCCGGAGGAGGCCGTCCAGCAACCGGTGGTCGACCTCGACCGTGCCCACGTCCTGTGCGTACGCTTCGTTCAGCTCGGGTCGGGGAGGCCCGAAGAAGGCGACCACCCAGGGATTCGTCTGCAGCGGACCCATCGCGAACACCCCTCCGACTCCGAGCAGGACGACTGCAGCGACCCCGATCCAGATGCGCTTCAACGATTCACCGGCCCACCCTCGCAAGCGAGGGATGAACCGACCGTTCTCTCGGCCGTCGAGACGTTCTCCGGTCGGTAGAACAGCAGGTGCTGCCAGGGAAGCCCATCGTATCGCCCCACGCGCTCGAAGCCATTGGCCGAGTACTCTCGATCACACTGGGCAACCGACATCTTGTGCAGCGGCTTCATCGGAACCGTGTCGTCTTCGGTCCGGTACTCCACCAGCGCCACGCGACCCGTCTCCGTCAGGGACGCCCGGATGCCGGCCAGCATCGCTTCGGGGTCGGACAGCTCGTGGTACACGTCGACCAGGAGCACCAGATCGCACGTGCCCGCGGGCAGTTTCGCGTCCTCCTGTGTGGAGAGCACCGTCACCACGTTGTCGATCCCGGCGTCGGTCGCGCGCGCCCGCAGCCGCTCGAGCATCCCGGCCTGGATGTCGGTGGCGACCACCTTCCCCTCCAGACCCACCCGCTTGGCCAGCGGCAAGGTGTGGTACCCGTTCCCGGCCCCCACATCGCACACCGTGTCCCCGGGCTCCAGGCCGAGCTGTTCGTGCAGATCCCGGGGATCCTCCTCGGCTACCCGCCCCTCGCGGACCAGCCATGGCGCCCCACCGACGCCCATCGTCCGCGCGATGGTGCGCCCCAGGTAGGTGCCGTCGTCCGAGCGGGGTTCGGCTGGTGACTCCCCGCCCGAAGCCGTGCCTCCGCACCCCAGGACGACAAGAGCGATCACGGTGAAGAACGTGGACATACCCACGCCTTAGCGACCTCGACGTTCCGATCCAGCCGCACCCTGGACGGCGGCCTCCACGGACGCAGATTGCCGGAGTGCTGTCAGGCGGTCGTCGATCTCGGCCGCGCCTTCACCCACCCGCTCGCGCCACGCGGCCATCCGCTGCTCGATGCGCTGCACCACCCAGTCGAGCTCCTCGGCCGTCCGAAACCCACACACCAGACGGACACTGCCCCCGTCGGTCTGCAGCTCGAGCCCGCGGGCATGGGCCGAACAGCCTCGCAGCTCGCTCCAGGAGACGGCCTCGGTGTGCAGCCGTCGCGACCGGTAGACCCGGCGGAGCTCGAGCGCACGGGGCCCGAACACCAACTCCAGCGGCGCCTCGTGGCGGGTCCAGCCGCGGATGCGCATCGCCGAGCCGACCACCAGCCCCGCGCTCCACACCGCACCGCCCACGAACATGTGCCCGCCGAACGCCAGGCTCCCGCCCACTCCCATGGCAGCCAGCAACACGGGCAGGCCCCCCCAGGCGACGATCCCCTGGCTCGGGCCCAGGGTCACGGTCAGCGCATCCACGTCTTCTTCGATGAGCATCGGCTCCAGCGTATGCCGAACGCCCGTGTTCTCAGCGAGCGTCCCGACGCGCCCGACGCTTGGAGCGCTTGGTGGGCGGCTCGAGATTGGGCGGCGTGAAGCCTTCGCCCATCGGACTCCACACATCGCGGCAGTGCCCTTCCTGGATCCCTGCCCGCCACCACAGCTCTCCGGCCCACGACTCCATGCGCACCACGCCGGGCGACACCATGCGCCAGGTGCCACTCACGCCGCGGAACACCCAGGTGCCCCCGGCGTTCAGCCACAGGGTCTCGTTGCGGCACTGGTAGTCGCCGGCGTAGGCGAGGTAGGCGGCTTCTCCGACGGCGCGAGCGGGCTCCACGGCCTCGTCGACCTCGGGAGCCGGAGCGACGGGCTCCGCGGACGTGTCCGGAGCTCCGGCAGCAGCAGACCCTCCAGAAACCTCCGTCTCCACAGGGGCGTTCACGGGTTCGGCGACCGAGACCGGCGCGGCGACGGGACGCGTCCAGGTGGAGGCTGCGATCGACGCGGTTCGACGGGCCGGACGGGGTCTGGCAGCGCTCGGAAGCTTGCCGTCCTCGTCCCCCTTGTCGGCCTTGCGCACCCGCACCAGCTCCACCTGGTCGATCTGCAGAGCGAGCTCGTCTTCGACCCAGGCGGCATCGAGCAGGACGTCGCGCGCCTTCAGATAGACCGTGCCCTCGGCCAGGAGGATGTCGGCATCGAGGGCTTCGGCCAGGGCATCCACCGACTCCACCGACCCCTTCACGGCGATGAGGTCGGTCCGGATCTCGTCGTCCAGCAGCGACATCCACGCTTCGCCCCGGGGCCCGGTGACCTCCCAGGCCTCGCCGGGCCGGACATCCAGCGGCTCGACGTGACCCGACGGATCGATGAGCTCCAGACTCTCTCCCTCTGCGACGTCGATGGGGAGTGCATCCTCGATCAGCCAGCCGTCGATCTCGAGCACGTAGCCCTCTTCTCGGGCCTCCTGGTCGACGACCACCACCGCAACCAGCGGATCGGCCGATGCCGTGGAGACGAGGGCGGACAGAATCGTGGTGAGCTGGAACGACAACATGGGAACACCCCCGGCAAATTCAGGAGGAAGCGGCTCGGCGCCAGGCGCAGGTGAGCCGGGAAACTCCGACTCCTCGCTTCACTCGTAGCCCTCTGACCATGGTGTCGCCGGAATGTTCCCGGACTTCAGCACAAAGTGGTGCACACCCCACAAAACGTGAGGTGGACCGCTCGGATCCTCAGAATCCGTTGGCGGTCTCGACCGTCACCAGCCCCGACGTCACGTACGCATCCAGGCCGGTACCGACCAACCAGTCCCGGGCGCCGGGCGTGCCTCGGAGGTCTTCGGCGAACGCGACCAGCGCCGAGCGCGTGATCCGCCGGGTCTCCGCGGGATCGTCCGGCCCGTTCGGGCACGCGTTGCACGGCAGTCCACAGCTCGGGTCGTCCAGGAACGACATGTGGCTTGCCTGAAGCACGTCGATCTTCAGCGCCGGGCTGTCGGCATGCGTCCAGTACTGCTCGAAGTTCTCGCCGGCGGGCGCACAGGGCTGCAGGCCCCCCTGGTTGTTGGTCTCCCCCACCGACACGATCGGAACCCCGATCATGGGCATCAGCTGGGGCGTGACGGACGGGTGATCCGTGGGGTTGCCGATCAGCGGGGGCTGGGAGTCGACGGGGTCGATCAGGAACAACCCGTCGACCCGGGCTTCGGTCGTGGCGTTCAGAGCGACGAGCTTGCCTCCGAGCGAGTGCCCGGCCATCACCCGCAGATCCCCGACGGCTCCGACATCGACGGGCTCGGTGTCGATCCAGTCCAGCACGTCGCTCACCTGGTCGGCGAGGTTGGCGTGGTTGCTGCCCGAGTGCTGCGGGAGGACGACCGTCCAGCCCCAGGTGGCGAGGCGAGCGCCGTACGAGCCGTACAGGTCGGGCTCGAGCTGGAAGCCGTGCATCAGCACCACCACCGGTGCCGGGCCCGCAGCCTGTGTACGGAACACCCGCGCCGGCAGGGGCCCATCGCTGGTGAACGTCGAATCGAACCCGTGTGGACCGGCGGTTTCCGGGTCGAACGGCCCCGGGACATCGGTGTCCGTGTCCGAATCCATGTCCGAATCGCTGTCGGTGTCGGTGTCGGTGTCGACATCCGTGTCCGAGTCCGTGTCGCTGTCCACATCGGCATCGGCTTCCGTCACGTCGACAGAACCGCCCCCATCGCAGGCGAAGAGCAGCACGAGAACAGCAGGAGCAGGCCAGGAGAATCGCCGAAGGTGTCGCATGCGAGCCGTCTATCGCCCGGTCACCCCGACCTCCACCCGGGCCAGCTAATCGCCGTTCGGCGGGTCGTCTGAGTCATCCGGGCCGCTGCTGGTGGGTCTGCGCGCGGCCTTCAGCGCTTCGAGCTGTGCTCGGGCGGAGTCCTCGGCGGCCTGGCGCGAGAACCTGGCCTGACGTCCGCGGATCGAGATGCCGTTCTCGTCCAGAAGTCCCGGGTTCGCCTTGCGGTTCTGCGCTTCGATCGTGTCCCGGACCGCCGCCAGACCCTGTGCCGTGCCGCTCGCCCCGAGCCGACTCTCTTCGTCGGCGACGTCTACGCGGGACTGAGCCACGGCATGGCGAGCCGGGGCGGTCAGCCGCTCGTGCTCCAGCTGGCGCTTGGCCTTCTCGAGCTGCACCAGCACCGCTTCTGCCTCGGTCACGAGCTCGGCGAACCCCTCGTCGCTACCGTCGCCCTTTCGCTCGCGGCGCGCCTTCTCGGCCCGGATCGACGCCACGCGCTCGCGGTGCTCCACGATGCGCGCTTCCATCTTCTCGAGCTCCGCGGCGTACACGGCCTCGACGTTGTCCTGTTCCAGCCGATCCGAGAAGCGGTCGAAGAACCCCACAGGCACCTCCGACCGCCCTCTATCGTCCTGTGTCCGTCCTGCGTCCGAGCGATGTAGCCCGGACGCGAGCGCAGACTCAGTCGTCGTTGTTCTCGACGGGCTGGACCACCACGGCCTCGACCTCGCCGTCGGACCCCCCGATGCCGAAGTCGGCGATGATCGTGAGCTCGATCATGTCGACACCGTCGATCGTGATGTCGGTGCGGGTCACCTCGACGGTCTCGGCCGGCGCGTCGTACTCCGCGAACCAGTCGTCCTCACCGCCGCACCCGAACACCCAGTGGTCGCCCTCTTCGAACACCACGGTCTCGCCGTCCTGCAGCTCCTGGGTGTCGAACCCGCCGCCGATCATCGCCCAGCTGCCGTCGTTGACGTGCAGGTCGAAGTCGATCCAGCCATCGCTCTTCCAGACGTTGGCGGTGGAGAAGTCGGCGTCGAAGCTCCCGGCTTCCGGGAGGTCGCCGCGCATGAAGCCCTCGGCGGTGCTCTCCTGCTGCCAGGAGTCGTCCGACCAGTCGTCGTCGAAGTCCGGAGAATCCGGCGTGAGCGCGTCGATGGCGAGGGCCCCTCCGATGATGGGGGTGCAGCCCGTGGCGAGGGCGAGGGCGGAAGCGACGGTGGTGAGTGCGACGATGCGGTTCATGAGAATCTCCAGAGGAAGGTGACGAGGCGATTTGCAAATTGGGGGCCAGATCGTGAACGGCCCATGTGTGACGAGAGAATCGAGAAGAACGTTGGAATCGGCTCGGTAGAATCGCGACACGATCGCGACATCGGTGACAGGGTCAGGACATCAGGTGTGTGGCGAGGGCCCACCCCAGGGCTCCGAGGAACGCGAGCATCACGAGGTAGCCGGGAAGCGTGGAGAGCAGGATGCTGTGGCGCACCCCTCGACCCAGCTGACCCCCCATCACGAGCGGGTAGGCCACCCGGGAGAGGATGTAGACGGCTCCGCAGACCGTCGCGAACAGCGGGCTCACGAACACGGCCGTGAGCCAGAGAAGCACCAGGAACGGCGGCATCTGCTCGAGCATGTTCAGCTGTGCCCGGTCGGCCGCGAGCATCTCGCGATCCGGGGTGAAGTAGCGGTCGAACTTCTCGCCCTGTTCGCGGTAGCGGGCGGCGAGCGCGTACTTCACGAAGGCCACGCGGATGATGAACCCGTAGTAGACGACCAGATACGTCAGCGTGACGATCAGGGGGCCTGTGTAGGCATCGAGAAGGGCTTGCGGGCTCGGCATGCAGAAAACGTACTGCGTCACGCCGCGACTGGTGGTGACAATCGCTGACAGCCGGCCTCGGGGCTACTCCTCGGCGTCGGGAACGCGAGCGGCTCGAGACCGGATCAGCCCCGCCCGCTCGGCGTAGATCGGCACTTCGATGCCCTCGAGTTCGACCGGATCGAACGTCCCCAGCGCGATCCGTGCTTCGGCGGCGTACAGCCGGGATTCCTGCTCGCGGACCGGATGCGGCTCGCCGTCCATCTCCTCGAGCTCGGCGAGGCTCCTCCTTGCCGCAGCCAGCTGTCCCAGCTGCGTGAGGATGCAGGCCTCGAGCGCCTTGAGCACCTCGGCATGCCCCGAAGCCCCCACCCCACGGGTCTGGGCGGCCACCACCGCGTCGTAGGCCCGCAGAGGCTGACGAATCCGGTGGATGCGTGCGAACGCGCCCATCGCAGCGGGGCTGAGCGGGAATGCCTCTGCTGCGAGGTCGGCCACGGCTTCGGCCCGGGACTGCCAGTGGGCCGCCTCCTCTTCGTCGCCCGCGACCCGAGCTTCGACGGCGCGATCGGCCAGGCTCTCGGCGAAGACGTGGATCGGCCCGGTCAGCGGAAGCACATCGAGCAAGGACCGGAACCGGGCCTCGGCCTCGTCGCGTCGGCCCAACAACCGCAGGGCGTGCAGGACCCGTGGGCTGTCCTCGATCAGGCGGAAGTACCCTTCGCCCGCCACATCGGCGATGTGATGCAGGTCTCCACGTCGCCAGGCCCGCCAGGTGTCGACGTAGCCGGCCCCCACCACGGCGATCAGCGAGAAGCCCAGCACCAACGCCGAGCTCGCGAGGACCAGGACCGTGGCCACGATGGTCTTCAGCGAGGCGTCGTCGGCGCGCTCGAGCGGACCGTACTGCACCTCCACACCGAACAGGATGCCCGCCGTGACGATGGACAGCCCCGCCAGCGGCCAGGTCCAGCGAGTGCTGCGGCTATGGGCCCGAACCCCTACCCACACGAGCGGAATCGCGAACAGCAGCGTGCCGAACGCGAAGTTCAGGGGGTCCATCACCGGCCTGGCGACCCAGCCCAGCGCCGCGACGCAGACCGTGGCGCCGAACACCACCAGGGACTCGCTCTGGCGCACCCGGGGTGGAAACAGGACGTCCAGCTGGGTGCGCGCCCGCAACCGATGGCGGAGCAGGAACGCCATGCCGGCCACGGCCGAGAGCAACGGGAGCAGGGCGAACCGGCCGATCCACATGCCCAGGACCTCGTAGCCCCGGATGGCCGAGAAGGCGGATGCCGAGGTGGTGGCGAGCGATGCGACGACGGCGGAGAACGCGTACCACCCGAGCCCCACGAGCCCTTCGGCGCGACGCTTGCGGGCGAGGGCCTGGAGCGGCTCGTCTTCGGAGCCCACGGTCGTTCGCAACGATTCGGAGGTGCTGACCACGACACTCCGTAACGATCGCCCGCGGCGATACGAGGCCTGGGGAGGTCGCATGAAGTCGCAGGATGTGAAATTCAGCGACGGCGGGCCTCCCAAACGCGTTGACATTCACCCTTCGAAGGCCTTTACCAGCGATGCCGACGTCGATGAATAGTGCCAACCGAGGGAGGAACGACCGAGGGCGGAGGCCGAGAATCGGCCGGAGGGAAAGGAGTCGGTCCACGTGTTCGTCAGCGGTCGCGTTCAGGGCGTGACCTACCGCGCATCCACCCAGCGGGCGGCGCAGCATCACGACGTCGCGGGCTGGGTGCGCAACCGCAGGGATCGTCGTGTCGAGGCGCGGTTCGAGGGAACGCCAGCGAACGTGGATGCGCTGCTGGAGTGGTGTCGCAGCGGGCCTGACATGGCCCGGGTCACGGCTGTGGAGGTCACCGACGTACCGGCCGAGGGACTCGACGGATTCCGGATCGACCGCACCGTCTAGGGTGGTCAGCGGAGTCGCCTCCTCGTCCAGCAGCTCGCGGAACGACCGGTCGAAGAACCGTTCCAGACGGGCTCCTCGCAGCCTCGCCGCCGAGAACGCCCGCCAGTGCTCGGGAAACAGCACCGTCCCCAGGATCAGCACGCCCAGCAGGTACGCCGAGCGCTTGCCGTTGCCGAACAACAGGAACTGCAGCGCCACCTCTCCCGGTACATCCACGTCCACCCCCGTCAGCAGGTGGTAGACGTCGTGGGACTCCAGCTTGTCCATCAGCTCGAAGCCACAGGCGTTCAGGTGGCGACCGAGCATCCAGCCCAGCGTGCCGGCCGGGAACGCACACAGGTCGGCTGCCGACAACCGCCAGGGCGTCGCTCGCTTCAGGGCTGCGTAGGGTCGATGGCTGTGCTCGAAGAGCCAGGTGAGCAGTGCGTGTCGCGGGTCCATGCCGTCCTCCGTCCCCAATGTGGGGCCGGGGCGCGGGCACGTCCTCGGAGAGGCTTCGGGACAACCGTGCAGGACCTGTGCACGGCCGAACTCTACCGATCGCGCAGCTCACGACGGAGGATCTTGCCGCTCGCCGACTTCGGGATGCTCTCGACGAACTCCACGAGCCGCACCTGCTTGTAGGTCGCGACGTGCTGCTCGACGTGGGCCTTCACCGCATCGGCGTTCAGATCGGACCCCGAGGACCGCACCACGAACGCCTTCGGGAGCTCGCCCGCCTCGTCGTCGGGAATGCCGATCACCGCCACGTCCGCGATGCCGGGGTGGTTGATCAGCAGGGCCTCCAGCTCGGCCGGCGGCACCTGGAAGCCCTTGTACTTGATGAGCTCCTTCAAGCGGTCGACGATCGCGAAGTGGCCGTCTTCATCGGCCTCGGCGACGTCTCCGGTGTGCAGCCAGCCGTCCGCGTCCAGCGTCTCGGCGGTCGCTTCGGCGTTGTTCAGGTAGCCCTTCATCACCTGCGGACCCCGGATCCACAGCTCGCCTCGCTCTCCCGGCCCCACGTCCTGCCCCGTCTCGGAGTCGACGATGCGCGCGTCGGTGTTCGGGATCAGCGTGCCCACCGAGCCGGGCTTGTAGTCCGACCGACGAATGGCGTGGGACACCGGCGACAGCTCGGTCATGCCGTACCCCTGCCCCACCTCGCATCCGAGCCGCTTCGCCGCGGCCTCCGCGAGCTCGCCCGACAGCGGTGCAGCGCCGCTGAAGATCTCCACCACGCTCGACAGGTCGTATTGGTCGACGATGGGGTGCTTCGCGAGCGCGAGGACGATCGGAGGAACCAGGTAGAGCCGGGTGATCCGGTGTTCCTGCACCAGCTCGAGCATCTGGGGCAGGTCGAACCGGGGCACGCACACCACCGTACAGCCGGTCGCGAGCGTGTAGTTCATCAGCACCGTCATCCCGTAGATGTGGAAGAACGGCAGGACCGCGAAGCACACGTCGTCCTCCCCCAGATCCATGTGCCCTTCGATCTGGGCGAGGTTCGCCACCAGGTTGCGATGGGTGAGCATCACGCCCTTGGGGAAGCCGGTGGTGCCCGAGGAGTACGGAAGCGCCACCACGTCGTCGGCGGGGCTCACGGCGGCGGGATCCACGAGGGGCTGGCCCATCAGCCCCGTGATCGCGGGTGCATCGCCGTCTCCGATCAAGAAGATCTCGTCGACACCGGCCTCTGCAGCGGCCGCCTTCGAGACGTCGAGAAAGGGCTGCACCGTGACGATGGCGCTGGCTCCGGCATCCTTCAGCTGAAACGCGATCTCGGACGGGCCGTACGTCGGGTTGAGGGTGGTGACGGTCGCGCCGGCGTGGGCCAGACCGTGGAACACGATGGCGTACTCGGGGAGGTTCGGCGCCATCAGAGCCCAGGTGGTGCCGGGCCCCACTCCGCGGGACTGCAGACCCCCCGCGAGCGAGCGGATGGCGTTGGCGAGCGTTCCGTAGGTCAGGGTGCGACCGGATCCACCGTCTACGAATGCCGGCTTGTCGGCGAGCCTCTCCGCATGGCGCAGCACCACGGCCGTCAGCGGGGCATCGGGAATCTCGACCTCGGGCCGGTTCGAGCGAAAGACCATCGTTCCTCCTGGACCTCCGCTCTGGTATTCCGCTGGCGCACCCCCGCAAGACAAGGATGAACCCACCGATCGACTGCTTGACGGTCGGGCTGTCCGTGTCCACTCATCCGCCGTGTTCGGAACACCCGCCACGAGCCCCTGGGGCGACACCTGGATCCTGCTGAACCTGCCCGCGTTCACCGTGCCGCTCACCTGGGCCGCGCTCGCCGCATCCCGTCGTCTGCCCATGGGTCTCAGAGGGGGGCTGGCCCTGCTGGCCGTCGGCACCACGCTGTCGAACGGGCGGGATCTGCTCTCGGTCGCCAGCGGAGGTCTGCCGCTGTCCGAGCCCTGGTGGGCGCTCCAGGCGGGGTGGCTCGTCATCGGACTCGTCCTGGCGGGGCTGTACGGGGGCAAGGGGCGCATCGGAGCCGTCGGGCTGGCCCTGGCGGCGGCCTGCTTCGCGCTCCAGGCGTGGGTTCCCGGCGTGATCCTGCTGGGCTCGGCCACCGCGTTCGCCGGCCCACCCTCGCAAGCGAGGGATGAACCGACCGAATCTCTTCCCTTGAATGTCTCGACGCGTTCAGGTACCCCCGGAAAATGTGCTCGTTCCTCCGCGCATTTCGGGGGCACCGTTCTCTTGACCGTCGAGACATTCCGGCTGTCGATGCGCGGCCAGGTCGCGCTGCTGGGGCTGTTGGCCACCATCGCGGTTCGGCTCCACGCGCCACTCCAGGCCGCTGCCATCGTGGGTGGCTTCCTGCCGGGCTGGTCGATGGACGGGGTCACGATCGCGACCGCCTGGGTCATCGGCGGCGCCGAGCTGGTGGGCTGGGGAGCGTTCCTGTGGTTCGCGCTCAGATCCGCAGACGTACGCCTGCCGTCAGGTCGACCCGCGAGAGCCGCTCGAGGTTGAGCGACTCGAAGGTCTCGACCCAGTGCTGCCCCCGGAGCCGCACGGTGAACGTGGTCCGCTCGCTCACCGAGACGCGCGGCCCGGTGGCCCAGCTCAAGGTGGGGTGGAGCTGTCGCGCGGTCTTCACGGCGATCTCGTCCTGCTCGGCCTGGAGCGCCGCGAGATCGTCGACCGTGTAGATGGCCCCGAACCCGATCCCCCCGTCGAGGGCGATGCCCGTCCGGGCGCCCGAGGGGTAGAGCACCCCGCGGATCGGCGTGAACACCAGGAGCGCGTTGCCGGTCGCAACGGGGCGCGTGATCTCCCGCACGACGCCGGAGTTCGGGTCGAGCTCGACGACCTGCTGATGGAAGTCGCGCCGCTCGAAGCTCGGCCAGGCCACACCCGTGAACTCGACGGCGAGCACCTCGTTCGCGCGCATCGAGAGCGCGGCACCGATGCCCGCAGCGCTCGGCCCGTCGGCGCGAAACAGATCGGTTCCGCCCAGAACCCCCACCGACACGGGGGTTGTCGGAGGTCTGCGTGTGGACACCTCGACCGAGGCGTCTTCGCAGGGACAGTCGTCTGCAGGCGTGGTCGCCAGAGCCAACGAGACGGCGAAGAGCATGGGACCTCCGGGGTTCCCAACATCGTACCCGACCGCGTCCAGATGCGCAGACGCAGCCTCAGCCCTGCTCCGAACCGCAGCGACCGGCACGACCGGTTTCGCCAGAACATGCGTGCGAACCGACTGCAGCGCAAGAATCAACCTGCCGGGCGAACGTTGAAACCGATGACGACCACCACCTCCACCCCGACCGACGACCACGACGCACGTTCGCGTCAGATCACGTCATGTTCCCCGAGGTGTTCGTGCTCTGAGACTCTGACGACGCTGTCTCCGGCGGGGCCAACCCCGATTGGTTCGTCTGGCCGGTTCGGCCAGCTCGTCCGCTGTGTCTCTGTGCGTGCGCCCGAATCCGCCTGCCGGAATCGCTGGCCTCCGCCGCCCACGTGGTCTCCAAGACGGGCCGCGGTGGAGACGGCCTCATCGAGGCGTCCAAGCTCCGTGTGAACCTCCGTGAGCGAAGCGCTCTGTGAGCGACAGCGCTCCGTGGTGGACGTCGACGCTGACCCAGCCGTCAAGCGCTCGGACGAACACCGACCCCGCTGCCTCGGACGTCCTGCCGAGGCGGTTGGTAGACGGACGGACCGCCAGGCCCGACGAAGCAGACCGGACCTGCCGGCGACTTCGACTCACCGGGTCTCCCTTTTCGGAGCTTCCCGAGCGCGCTGACGCGCTCGTTTCCTCCTACGGTGCAGAAGGGGCCTGCGGCCCCCGGACACCCCCGCTGCACCGGGCCGAGACGCCTTCAGGGAGTGGGCACCGTGGTGGACACGATCGGGGACCGATAGAGCACGTCCTGGATGAGCGGATCCGGGAGACGACGCTCGAACACGGCGGTGGAGACGGGCTCATCGAGGCATCCGCGCTCCGTGTAGACCTCCGTGAGCGAAGCGCTCTGTGAGCGGCAGCGCTCCGTGGTGGACGTCGACGCTGACCCAGCCGTCAAGCGCTCGGACGAACACCGACCCCGCTGCCTCGGACGTCCTGCCGAGGCGGTTGGTAGACGACCGGACCGCCGGGCCCGACGAAGCAGACCGGACCTGCCGGCGACTTCGACTCACCGGGTCTCCCTTTTCGGAGCTTCCCGAGCGCGCTGACGCGCTCGTTTCCTCCTACGGTGCAGAAGGGGCCTGCGGCCCCCGGACACCCCCGCTGCACCGGGCCGAGACGCCTTTGGGGAGTGGGCACCGTGGTGGACACGATCGGGGACCGATAGAGCGCGTCCTGGATGAGCGGATCCGGGAGACGACGCTCGAACACGGCGGTGGAGACGGGCTCATCGAGGCGTCCGCGCTCCGTGCAAACCTCCGTGAGCGAAGCGCTCTGTGAGCGACAGCGCTCCGTGGTGGACGTCGACGCTGACCCAGCCGTCAAGCGCTCGGACGAACACCGACCCCGCTGCCTCGGACGTCCTGCCGAGGCGGTTGGTAGACGACCGGACCGCCGGGCCCGACGAAGCAGACCGGACCTGCGGGCGACTTCGACTCACCGGGTCTCCCTTTTCGGAGCTTCCCGAGCGCGCTGACGCGCTCGTTTCCTCCTACGGTGCAGAAGGGGCCTGCGTCCCCCGGACACCCCCGCTGCACCGGGCCGAGACGCCTTTGGGGAGTGGGCACCGTGGTGGACACGATCGGGGACCGATAGAGCACGTCCTGGATGAGCGGATCCGGGAGACGACGCTCGAACACGGCGGTGGAGACGGGCTCATCGAGGCGTCCGCGCTCCGTGCAAACCTCCGTGAGCGAAGCGCTCTGTGAGCGACAGCGCTCCGTGGTGGACGTCGACGCTGACCCAGCCGTCAAGCGCTCGGACGAACACCGACCCCGCTGCCTCGGACGTCCTGCCGAGGCCGTTGGTAGACGGACGGACCGCCGGGGCGGGGACCGGGAGACGCCGTGGTCGTCGGGCGAATCCGGAGACGACGCTCGAACACGGCGGTGGAGACGGGCTCATCGAGGGGTCCGCCGGTCGACGTGCGTTGTCCGAGCCTCAGAGCACCAGGCATCGAACTCGTCAGGACACGAAGAGCTCCAGGAACACGAGAATCGCCGCGAACACCAGGATGACCGCCGACACCCGGCGCACGACCGCCTGTCGGGCAGACAGCCACGCAGCCCCTCCCGACCCCTGGAGGACGAGGGCTGCAAGGAGGTACCAGGTGGTGTCGATGCCCCACGCGAGCAGCGCGACCCCTGCCCTCGTCGACAGGCCCGCCTGCTCCGGCACGAACGAGCCCAGCAGCGCCAGGAAGAACACCGCGATCTTCGGGTTCAGAAACGAGATCGAGAACCCTGCAGCGAAACCCCGCAGCTCGCGACGGCCAGGCTCGTCCTCGCCGCCCTGCCCGGAAGCGGCACGCCAGCTCCCGATCCCCATCCAGACGAGCACCAGCGCCCCCACAACGCTCACGAGCCCGTGCAGACCCGGAACCGCAGCGACGACGGCCGAGAAGCCCGCCACCGCACCGAACGCGTAGATCCCCACCCCGAGGCCGTGTCCGAGCGCCACCCGCAGCCCTTCGGCACGCCCGCCCGACACGGTGCGCTCCAGCACCACCACCAGGCTCGGGCCCGGGGTCATCGCACCCGACGCGCACAGCATCGCGATGGTCAGCCAGTGTGCGAGGTCCATCAGTCGACGTCCAGCGGACGCACTGCGCGGGGAAGCGCCGCGAGCAGGTGCCTGGCGATGTCGACCGAGACGGCATTGCCCAGCTTGCGGGTGACGCGCGGGACGTCGTCGGGGAGCCAGAACGCGTCGCCGAACCCCATCAGTCGGGCGATCTCGGCCGGCGAGAAGCGGTACAGCACCCCTTCCCGACGCAGGTACGAGCCCGCGTAGACGGGAGACCGCCCGTACGCGCCCGTGAAGCAGGCGGCGAGCGCGCGAGGGTCGTCGGCCTCCACGATGTGCAGCGCATCCTCGAAGCGGTCGAGGAACGCTGGCTGCAGTCGCATCGCCTCTGACGGGTGTTCGTCGAGGTAGCCGGCCAGAGGACGCAGCTGCACGGGGATCTCGGGCCATACAGGTGCAAACGGCCCGTGTTGGTCGACCACATCGGAGCGAAGCGCCACGAGATAGACCCGACGTCGCTGCATGGGAACACCGAGTGCCGTCGGACAGTGCTCTTCGACCGTGATGGTGTACCCGGCGAGGGCGCCACGCACCCGGGACTCCGCGAGGGATCCTGCGAACCCCGGGACGTTCTCGAGCATCACCACCGGCGGACGGGCGATCTGCATGACGTCCACCAGGCGCAGCAGGCTCTCACAACGCCGGTCGTTCACGTCCCGACGCTGGCCACGGACGGTGAACGGCTGGCATGGCGGCGACAGCCACCACACGGTCGCCGCGAACGCCTTCAGCGCGTCGATGGGGAACGAGACCAGGTTCTTCCGCAGGACCGGATGGGAGAAGTTCGCGGCGTACACCGTGTGCGCGAGCTCGTCGTGATCGATGCCGGCGACCACCCGGGCACCCGTGGCCGCCACGCCACCGATGCCCGCGTAGAGCTCCAACAGGACGGGCGCATCGACGGGTGTCACGTCCTCTGCGTAGCCGTGGCATCGAACCCTGTCCAAGTGTTTTGTTTGCATTCTGTTTTGTCCACATTATTATCTATGCATCCCAACAACTTGGAGGACTCATGAACCGCACTGCACTGATCACTGCCCTCGCCATGCTCGTTCCGGCGTCGGCCGCAGCAGGCTTCGGAAACACCACGGACACTGTCTGGTTCCGCGTTCCGGGCAACCGTGTGGACAACATCGACAACCACGAAGAGCGCCTGACCCGCTCCGAGGTCCGCGTGCAGGACGCTGCCCGTACTGTGGACGAACGAAAAGCTGCGGTTCGCCAGGCCCGGGACGACCGGAAGGTCGCGCGGAGCATGAAACGAAATGCACGCAAGCGTCTGCGTCACACCGAAAAGCTGCTTCGCAAGGCGGAGCGAAACAACGGGAACACCCGCGCAGCGACCGCAGCGGTGATCGATGCACGAAAGGACTACCTCGAAGCTCAGGACTGGCTCGAAGTGAAGAAGCGCACCGTCGACGCCCGCAAAGCCCATCGCGAGCTCGACGAAGCCCGTCTGAACCTCACCGTGGCCCAGCGGGAGCTTCGCGAATCGAAGCTGCTTCAGAGGGATGAAGCCAAGGGTCGCAAGTGGCACCGGCCGAAGCGCTACCAAGCGCAGGTCGATCGCTTGCAGGACGCCGTGAGCGACCGTTTCTCGGACTGGCGCGTCGATCGCGTCGCCGTGCTCGAAGCCCGGCAGGACCACCGCCTGTCCGACCGCGTCACCTCGATGGACTGGTCGGGGTCGCCCGTCGTGGCATCCGTGACCACCCTTCATCCCAGGGCCCACGACCACGCAGCACAGCAGGGCTATGTCCGCCCAGACAGCTCGTCCGACGACGCTCTTCGTCGCGTGCAGTTCGATCTCGGCGAGGCCACCCTCGACACCGAGGCCCTCAACAACCTGCAGTGGAACGCCCACGTGCTCCGCGAGAACCGCACCGCGATGGTCCGCGTGGAGGGGCACACCGATGCGACCGGGCCGATGAAGATGAACCGCGAGCTGGCGTGGGACCGCGCCAACACCGTCGAGGACTGGCTGCAGGCGAACGGCGTCTGGGAGAGCCAGATCGAGACCACCGCGTACGGTGAACACCGCCCTATCGACGGTCTGCGAGCAAAGGCTCCCGAGAACCGCCGCGTGGAGCTGGTGGTGACCGATGACCCCAACGACACCCTCGTGAGCTCGAACGTCGCGAACAACCGGTCCGACGAACGGATGAGCCGCAACGAGAGCAACTGACCGCCTGGCGCACCGAGCGCTTCGATCCTGAAGGCCCGGCGACACGATGGGAGGATCCCCCCCGATCCGCCCCGTGTCCGTCGGGCCTTTTTGCGTGTCGGCGTGAAATTCCTCAATTTCAGCATTGACCAAATTTGCCGAACGATGCATGATCAGACTGCGGGGGGAGAGTCCGCACCATCAGCGCCGCCAGGCCCACTGGGAGTTTCTGATGCTCACTCTCCGTCCAGGTATGTCCACCCTCGACTCCATCGTCCGGACCATCGGGTCCACGAGCCGCGCGATGTCCCGGTCGATGAACCGTCTCTCGTCTGGCAGACAGGACACGGCTGCCACCGACCCCGCCCGATCCGCCATCGCAGACGAGCTGCGGGGGAATGGCATCGCACTGCGCGCCGCACGTCGAAACACCCTGCAGGGCATGGCCATGGTCCAGGTGGCCGAGGGGGCCACGAGCAGCGTGAGCGACATCCTGAAGCGGGTACGTGAGCTTGCTGTACAGGCCTCGAGCGAGACGCTGACCGACGATGAGCGGGGCTACATCGACACCGAGCGAACCGCCCTCGTCGACGAGATCGATCGCATCGCGAGCGACACGTTGTACGGCGAGAACAGCCTGACCGACGGCACCACGGCCACACGCGACATCCAGGTGGGCATCGGCAACTCCGCCGACGACACCATCTCGGTGACGCTCGGCGACCTGCGCTCCGCGACCCTGGGTGTCGATTCCCTCGACCTGTCCACCTCCGGCACGGCCGCGACCGCACTCGGGCTCGTGGACAGCGCGCTCGACACCACCAACAGCTACCGAAGCGCCTACGGAGCCGTCACGAACCGGCTCGCCTCTGCGGCCCGGTATCTGGAGACGTCGAACGTCGCGACGGAGGCCGCCCGTTCCCGCATCGAGGACGTCGACATCGCCGCCGAGGCCGCAAACCTGGCGCGCCTGAAGGTCGTCCAGAAGAGCGCCACCGTCGCACTGGCCCAGACCGCCAGGCTGGAGCGCCGGTCCGCTGTTCAGCTGCTGGTCAAGCGATGACGGGCTGCGCATCCCTCACGCGGTGAGGGCGGCCCCGAAGCGGCGCTGCAGGGCTCCGGTGTCGGCGTCCGACAGCCGCCAGGTTCCCACCCTCAGGTCGCGCACGGCGTCGAGATGGGGGGACTCGACCAATGCCCGTGCGCCCGCGCTCCCGATGCCATTCGAGACCAGCACCAGCTGTTCCACGCTCTGGAGCACCGGATTGGTCGCGAGCGAAGCCACGCCCTTGTCCTTGATCTTGTTGGCTGCCACGTTGAGCGCGGTGAGTCGAGGCATGCGGGCCTCCAACGCGAACGTGCGGGCAGATCGCTTCACGCCGAGACCACAGTTGCTGACGTGCAGGGACTCGAGGGCGTCGAAGCGCGTGCAGGTCCACAGGGCTTCGGCATCCTCGTCGCCGAGCTTCTGGCGCGACAGGGACAGGCCCCTGAGCCCCTCGAGGCGCGGGCACTCCTGAACGAAGCGGCCAACCCGCCCCCGCGCCTGGGTCAGGTCGACCATCCGGACGGGCTCTTCGCCCAGCAGCACCTCGGCGTTGTCGAGAAAGTCTGCGAGGGCCATCTGCACGGTGTCGACGAAGCCGCGCTCGAACGTCCACCGGGTGGGGTTGCTCCGTACCCAGCGCTTGCCGTCCGTGGGGCCGTATTCGATACGCGCCCCCTTGAATCGCCCCACCCACACGCGCTTGTAGCGATCGAGCAGCGCATTCTCCTCGTCGCGGAGGGCCGGAATGCGGGGGTCGTCGGCGTCCAGCCCCGCCAGCGTGAGCTGGATGCCGATCAACTCCCCTCTCGCCCGGTCTGCCGGATCCTCCTGCTGCAGGTACCAGTCCGCCGCCACCCAACGCGGGCCGTCTTCATCGGGTGCCGCGCGCACATCGGCAAGGAGTGCGTCCCGGGTGGCGTCTGGCGGAAGCGGACGCGGGCTGCGTCGCACGACTTCGGTGTGCCACGACATCTACGGGACCGGGTCGGATTGCAGCTGCATCGCCACCGACAGCACGGTCAGGCCTTCCGGAACGCAGTCTGCCCAGGTGGGGTCGAACAACCAGTCGGTGTGGCCTCCCCCCTCGAACCAGGCCCAGGTCTCGGGAGACGCCAGGGCCACGAACTCCGGATGCAGCGCGTGCAGCGCCCACGCGTCGGCGAAGGCTCGGGCAGGATCGTCGCTGGTCAGGCCCCGATCCGTGAACCGGGCATCGCCGGCCACCTCGAGGAAGTCGCGGACCACGGGCTGGGCCTCGGCAAACCGTTCCGCACATGCGGCACCGCCGTCCACAGCACGCTGGGATGCGAGGTGGGGTCCGGCCGAAGCGAGCGCCAGGCCGAGCTGACGCGACGTGGCGAACACCCCCGCTGGCACGGGATCGTGTGCACCGCCGAGCACGATCGACTCGTCGTACAGGCCCCCGTAGAGGGTCAGGGTGGCGGGAGACGGGGAGGACAGGGGCCACCAGCGGGGGTCGGTCGTGTAGCGCGCCACATCCCCGGTCCACGATGCGCGACGCGCCCTGCGCTGCAGTCGGGTGCCTTCGAACAGCGTGCGCTCGAGAGGGTCGAACGACCGGGTCGCAGCCCAGAGCACAGCCCGCTCCCGCTCGGTGAATGGACCCGCGAGCTCGGAGCCCAGGCGCCGCTCCAGATCTCCCGGTGCCACCGGCAGCGCGTGGTTCCCCATCGGCCCGCGCCAGACCTCGAAGTGCCCGTCCGGATAGCGCCGAACCACCACCAGGTCGCCGTCGAGCCACAGATCGCGCTCGACGCCGAGGGCGGCTTCGCTCCCCACTTCGCGCCGCAGATCCACGACATCCGCCGACACCGCATGGACCGCGCGGACTGCGAAGGTGGGGGCGGCATCCACGCGTCGGTAGACCTCGCCGATCAGCTCGGGGTCGTGACGGACATCGAACACATGGACTTCGGCGTCTCCGACCTCGGCCGTGACCTGCTCGACCATGCGCGCGACCGACGCGTGGACGTCGCCCGAGGGTGCGGGCCGGACCGCATCGGTGGTCTCGTGCACCCAGACGACGTCGGCGGCGATGGCGGCGGTGGCGAGATGGAAGGCGATCAACACGCCATCATCGTATCGCGGGCTTCAGGGGAGCGTCTTCGGGATCTCGGCCGTGCCGGAGGCCACTGCCTGGATCCGCGCCTCCAGGTTCTTCGTCACGGGGTCGTCCGGCGACAATCGGAGCGCGACCGCCACCTGCTCGGTGGCCCCCTCCACATCTCCGTCCATCAACCGAACCAATGCGTCGTTCGCAACCAGTGTTCCATCGTTCGGATGCAGCTTCACGATGGCGGAGCTCACGGGCTTCGCGGCCGCGACGTCACCGTCCCGCAGGGCCGCCAGCACGAGCTCTCTGGCCACATCCGCGTGCGCGGGGTGCAGCGCATAGGCCCTCTCGAAGGCCTGGCGTGCTTCCTTCCGTTCGCCCAGGGCCTCGTGGGCCTTGCCCTTCACCCACCAGGCCGGCCAGCCGCGAGGATGGTGCTCGAGCGCGCGGTCCAGCGACAGGATCCCCCGTCGGGTCAGCTCGACGTCGGGATCTGGAGTGTCGCTGGCGGTCTGCATGGATGGCCCGATGGCGGTCGACCCCACCCGGAACGCATCCTGGTAGGTCGAGACGTCTTTGTCGGACGGCATCGGCAGCTGGGTGAGGTTGCCGAGCATGTCCATCACCTTGGTGCGGGCATTCGGGGCCTGGATGTCGGGAAGCAGACCGACCAGCAGGGCCACACCCGTCTGTGGGGCGTCGACGAGGGCGTGGTTCGACGCCTGGAGCAGATAGGCCTGAAGCGGTGGGGTGTCGTGGCCGAGCACCTTGTCGAACGCTTCGATGCTGGCGTTGGCGTGGGTCTTCCGTGCCGCGTCGTCGCCCGCCTGCATCGCGGCCACCGCGAGATCGTGGTGGACCGAGCCCAGGTTCGACCAGTCCCAGGGCTGGGGATCGGACGCCGTCGCTCGCTCGAAGCACGGCAGTGCCCGCGCGAAGTCTCCGGCGCGAGCGTGCATCTCGCCCGCTGCGCGCACGTCCTCGGGAGCCGAGCCATCCGGCAGTGTGCACTCGGGTTCCCCGCCGAGAGCCGACCCTCCGGACAAGACGCCCGCGACGATGCAGGAGGGGACGATCAGCGAACGGAACATGGCGGCGAACATGCGGGGGTCTATCCCGACACGCGCCCCGACACGCGCTTTTCGGAGCGCAGGGCGGCCACGAACCGCGCCATGCCCTCCTCGATGGGAACGGTGGCCCGCCACCCCAGGCGACTCCGGGCGCGGGTCGGGTCTCCGACGAAGCAGGACACGTCGTACGACCGGGCTGGGGCTTCCCGCCAGGTGGCGTGGGTTCCCGCAGCGCGACACGCGAGCTCGGCGAGCTGCTGCAGCGAGGTCCCCTCGCCCGAGACCAGGTGGATGGGTGGGTCGAGCTGGCCATCCGCCAATCGGTCGAGCATCGTCAGCGTCGCCCGTACGGCATCGTCGATCCACACGAAGTCGAACGTGTGTCCCCGGCCGTCCACCCGCAGGGCCTCCCCCGCCAACGCCCGCCGAGCGAACGCGGGGACCACGCGATCGAGGTGGTCGTCGACCGCGCCGTACACGCTCGAATAGCGGACCACCCCCGCAATCCGCCCGTCCCGTCGGGCCTCGTCGACCATCTGCTCGCCAGCGAGCTTGGTCTGGGCGTACACGTTGAGCGGCGCGAGTGGAGCGCTCTCGGGGGTCGGCGAAGCCGTGCGGTCGCCGTACACCTCTCGGCTGCTGGCGAACAGCACGAAGGTGCCGGTCTCGGCTGCGGCTTGCAGGACGTTGTGGGTGCCCCCCTCGTTCACCGCGCGGGTCGTGACCGGATCGCGCTCTCCCCACACCACGCGCGAGACCGCACCCAGGTGGAGCACGCCGTCGCAACCCGCCATGGCCGCACCGAGCGCCTCGCGGTCGCGGGTGTCGCCGCCAGACGGTTCGCGGGGATCGAAGGGAACGACGTCGTCGCCCCGCCGCTCGAGAGCCACACGGACCGCCGAGCCGATCAAGCCGGCCGAACCGGTCACGAGGATGCGCATACCAGCCATCCGTCGCACGTAGCGTGGCGGCGGGGATACAGCCTGCCATGGCCGACCACCTCCCCATCGTCCCGCCCAGTGTGCCCGCCGACGTCCCGATCGACGCAGACCGCGTGCGCGCCCTGCTGGAGCACCGGTTTCCCGGGCGATTCGCAGCATCGACGCCGATCCGGCCGTTCACGTCGGGGTGGGACAACGCCCTGTTCGCGATCGGGGGCCCCGAACAGCTGCTCCTGGCTCGCCTGCCCAGACGCGCCGTCGGAGCCGAAGCCCTCCGACGGGAAGCCCGGGTCCTGCCCGCCGTCGCCGACCACCTGCCCCTGCCCACTCCCTGGCCTGCAGAGCACTGCGCTGCAGCGCTGGACTACCCCTACCCGTGGGCGCTCACGCCGTTCCATCCCGGCCGACCCGCCGCGATCTCCCCCCTCGACACCCCCGCGTGTGCAGATCAGCTGTTCGCGTTCCTGAAGGCCCTGCATCGACCCGCACCCGACTCTCCGGATGTCCCCACGGATGGATTTCGCGCAGCGGGGTTGGGTCCGCGTGCCGAGTCCACGCTCGCGTGGTTGGCCGATCTCCCCGACGAGGTCGGACATCCGCTCCGACGGACGTTCGAACGTGCCCTGGGTGCCACCTCGCATGCCGGTCCCAGAGTGTGGACCCACAGCGACCTGCACCCGTTCAACCTGCTCGTCCGGGACGGACACCTCGCCGCCGTGCTGGACTGGGGGGATGCGTACGCCGGCGACCCCGCACCCGACCTCGCTGCGCCGTGGATGCTCCTGGACCCCCATCACCACGGGCCGTTTCGCGAGCTGCACGGCCAAGACGCCTGGTGGCGCGGGGCGGGATGGGCGGTGGTCTACGCGGCGACCCTCACGCGCGCCGCATCCGAGGGCGCTACCGGCTTCCTGCCCGTGGCCACTGCGACCATCCGACGCCTGGTGGCGCACGCGCCGCGCCGAACGGATTAGGCGGGATCAGGCGCCCCACCCCGCCGTCCAGGAGCCCCATTGATTCTCCCCATCCTCGCGGTCCTCGCCCTGACCTTCGTCCAGTCCACACTCGGCGGGCTGGTCGACTACGGCTCCACGGGCGAACCCCAGCAGAGCCTGATCAGCGCGCTCGGTCCGAGAGACACCCCACCCGAACCCACCGTCTACGGCGAACGCTGTCGACGCGCGTTCCGCAACCTGGCCGAGACCCTTCCGGCGTTCCTCACGATCGCGTTGCTGCACCAGTTCCAGACCCTGGCCGGAGACCTCGATGGCACGGCCGTGGTCGCAGCGTGGGCCTACTTCGGGCTGCGCATCGCCTATGTGCCCGCCTACCTGTCGGGGGTGCCCGGCGTGCGCACCCTGGTGTGGACGGGTGCAACGGGAAGCATCGTGTTGATGGCAGCGTTGCTCCTGCTGTGAAGCGTTTCGTCCTGTTCGGTGTGTTCGGTGTGTTGAGCCTGATCGCGATGGCCGGCTGCAAGAAGCCCGCGCAGAAGGGCCCCGCCGACCCCTTGGCCGCTGAAGCCGCGTCGCAACAGGCCTCGGCGAGCCTGGAGTCGTGGGCCGGCAGCTGGAGAGGCGACGTCCTCCCCCAGCTGCCCCTCGTGCTGCATCTGGAGGTCGAGGGAGCGGGCGACGACGCTGTGCCCACTGCCACCCTCGACTCTCCCAACCAGCACGCCTACGGCATCGAGACCCAGGCTGCGTGGGACGATGGCCAGCTGGTCGTCACCGTCGACCGAATCGGCCTCACCCTGATGTTCCACCGGCGGACCGCGGGCGAAGCGTCCGAGCAACGCCTGGAAGGGACCTTCTCTCAGGGAACCATCACCGGCAGTCCTCTCTCGATGCGCCGAACCACCCCCGATCCCATCCCCGCGCGTCCCCAGGAACCCGGTGACCACCCCCCCTACGCCGCGCGTGACGTCTCGATCGAGAGCACCGGCGACGTCGTGCTGGCAGGCACCCTCACCGAACCTCCTCCCGCGTCCGACCAGGCCACGTCCACCGCCGTCGTCCTGGTGAGCGGCTCCGGTCCCCAGGACCGCGACGAGGCGTTGATGGGCCACCGCCCGTTCCTGGTCCTGGCAGACCAGCTGACCCGCAACGGCATCACCGTGCTGCGCTACGACGACCGGGGCGTGGCTCAGTCCTCGGGGACGTTCGCCGGCGCCACCACGGACGACTTCGCGGTGGATGCCGCAGCGGCCCTCGCCTTCCTGAAGTCCCAGGGCGAATTCGATGCGGTCGGCTACGTCGGACACAGTGAGGGCGCCATCGTCGGGCCCCTCGCCCACGCCATCGAGCCCGCCGACTTCCTCGTGCTCCTGGCCGGGCCGACCATTCCCGGAGACGACCTGCTCCAGGCCCAGAAGCGTGCGCTGGGCACGGCGTCCGGGATGACGTCGGCACAGCTGCAGATGGCGTTGAAGATGGACCGCTCGCTGTTCGACGTGATCGAGGAGCAGGACGACCCCGCCGACGTCGAGCCCGCGCTGAACGCATTCGTCCAGGAGCACGGCTGGGCGGTGATGCTGGGCCAGGACACCCTCGATCGCACCATCGCCCAGCTGTCCGACCCGTGGATGGTGCGCTTTCTCGGTCTGGACCCCGCCCCCGCCCTCGAGGCGCTCGACGTGCCCGCCCTCGCACTCTTCGGCGAGAAGGACCTCCAGGTTCCGCCCGACGTGAACGCGCCCCTCGCACGGGAGCTGCTGGGCGAGGCCGCAGTGAAGGTGCTCCCCGGCCTCAACCATCTCTTCCAGCCCGCCGAGACGGGGCTCCCCGAGGAGTACGGCGCGATCGAGATCACCCTCGACCCCAGCGCGCTGCGCGAGATCCTGGTGTTCGTGAAGAGCCGCTGAAGGGACGGCGATCCCTGGTCCGCGCCTTGCACTGCCGTAGGGTGTTCCCCGCTCCCAGGAGAGTCCATGTTCGTGTTCCTCGCCGCCCTCGCTCCGTTCTCCGCCGTCGCCGACACGCCGTCTCCCGCGCATCTCGCCGAGGTCGCCAAGGCTGCCTCGATGGACGTGGAGACCGTCGAAGCGCTGCTGAAGGACGTCGACAAGGATCAGTCCATTCTCGACCGCATGGCGCGACCGTGGGAGGCCAAGCCCTGGCACGCGTACCGGGGGTTGTTCCTGACCGACAAGCGGATCGCCGAGGGGAAGGCGTTCCACACCACCCATCGAGCCCTGTTCGACCAGGCGGAGTCCAAGACGGGGGTGCCCGCTGCCATCACCCTGGCCATCCTGGGCGTGGAGACCTCGTACGGCACCACCATGGGCGACGACGCCGTGGTCACCGCGCTCTACACCCTCGGGTTCCACCATCGACGCGGGCCGTTCTTCCGCAAAGAGCTCGGTCACTTCCTGCGACTGGCCGACGATCAGGGCTGGGAACTGATGGACCGGAAGGGCTCGTACGCAGGTGCGATGGGGATGGGCCAGTTCATGCCGTCCAGCTACCGCGAGTACGCCGTGGACTTCGACGGAGACGGGTCCATCGACCTGTTCGACAGCCGGGCGGACGCGATCGGCAGCGTCGCCAACTACCTGGACGTACACGGCTGGAAGACCGGAGGCGCCGTGCTCGTCACGCCCACCGCCACGGGCGATGCGCCAGAATCCCTCGTCCGCAAGGGCCTCGATCTGGATCAGACCGTGGGAGAGCTCGCGAAGGCGGGCGTTCTCCTGCCCGACGGCCCGTACGACGCGTCCGCACCGTGCCGGATCTTCGGCTTCGATGTGGAGGGCGGCCGCGAGTACCGCGTGGCGTTCCAGAACTTCTGGGTGATCACCCGCTACAACCGCAGCCCGCTGTACGCGCGCGCCGTCGCGGAGCTCGGAGACGCGCTGACGGAGTGAACGCCTCCCCAGCGCTACGAATTCGCGCACGGACTCCACGAATCATCGCAGACGCCGAGGCGGGATCACAGCGGCGAAGCTCGGAGGAACGCGGTACGATCTGCAGGACTGATCCCATTTCCCCTCCGCTCCTCAGGATGGAACCATGTCGAGCCGCACCCGCCGTCCCGGTGGCACCTCCAGCGACAACGAGCACGTCGTAGAGGCCTCTTCGGGCACCACCACCGAGAACGCGACGCCCAGCAACCAGGACGTCGTGCTCTACCTGACGCTCAACAACACCACCCACAAGCAGGACGAGCTGCCCGAGGCGCTCGCGGCGCTCGATGCCGCCGAAGAGGAGGGGCTCGGCGACCGCGACCTGCTCCCCATCTCCGACCCCTACGCCACCAAGCACGCGGATGGCTCGGTCACCTACGACGACGACACCTACAAGTACTCGCTCGGCGAAGAAGGCGCAGACCGCATCGAGTGGTGGCACGGCGACGACGAGCTGAAGCCCGGACAGGTGCGGGTGAACGGCGAGATCCTGTCGCTCGGCACCGACAACATCGACGCGAAGGACGCCAAGCAGGTCGAAGAAGTCCACGACGCCTGGCGCAAGACCCTCGCCGCGTCCGGCATGGAGCAGGAGTACATCGACTCCTCCATCAAGGCGCTGATGGAAGACGCGAACGGCGACTTCAAGAAGCTCGGCTCCGGCGACGGCGCCACCAACGAGCTCGTGCAGTACATGATGGCGATGTACCGGGCCGAGAAAGGCGAGATCAACGCCAGCCAGATCGTGTTCAGCGGACACCACTGGCGCGGCAACGACGAGTCGGGCGACACCGAGGACAACCGCTTCGGCGGCCACGGGATCTGGGGCGAGAAGCCCGGGACCGACCACGACTACGACAACGAGTCCGACTTCTTCAGCCTGGTGGACGTCGGCAACCTCAAAGAGGCCTTCCCCACCGCCTACGGCCAGGTCAAGTCCGTCCAGCTCGCCGCGTGCAACACCGACGCGCTGGGAATCACGGACGAAGACGGCAACCTCATGACCACCAACGAGTTCCTGCAGGACACCTTCTCGAACATCGAGATGAGCTCGTACTGGAAGGAGACCCTGGCCCCCCTGGCCGCGAGCGGCTTCGCCTCGAACGGCGAGTTCATCCTGGACGGCATGCGGCACGAGAACGGCGACGAAGACGCGATCCGCGACTCCCGCTACAACCCGAAGGGCCTGAAGCGCAGCATCCTCAACGAGGACGGAGAGCTCGAGGAGATCTCGATGAAGACCTCGCGGAGCTCCTACGGCGCCAGCAAGAGCACGGGGCTCAAGGGCAACAGCAACGCGGACTTCGACGAGCGGGAAGACCTCGCCGACGAGATCTACACCGCCGAGACCCTCGACGAGGTCACCTACGACGAGAGCAAGGACCTCGAGCTCGACGCGGGTGAGTCCGCCAAGGGCAGCGCGAACGCCGGCAACGGCTGGTGGGACTTCCTGCTGAACTGGTAGCCGCCGTCAGAGCGCCGTCCACGTCCACGTCGAGCGGTAGGTTCCCGAGCGATGGGCGGGCCACTCCGCACGTCTGAGATGCCCGGCCAGACAGCGCCCAAGCAGGGTCTGCTCGGACTCGTCCGACTCGACCTCCACCGTGGCGTCGCCAGCATCGAGGGTCACCACGAGCACAGCCGTCCCGGCGATTCCCGGCACTTTGTCGTTCACGACCGTCTGGCAGCGCTGGGCGTCGGACGCCGTCGCCTCGAGCACCTGCGCGACCCACCCGTCGTCGGGACCATCCACCAGCGGTGCCGTCCAGGACTCCGGGAGCTCGGGCTCTTCGCCGGGGTCTGCTACGACGGGCTCGGCGGCAGCGGGTGCTTCGGAAGGTTCGGGTGCGTCGGGTGCGTCGGGTGCGTCGGGTGCATCGGCGCTGGACCCGGGGTCCGACCCGCAGGCCAGGAACGCGACGATGGCGAGGGGGCTGGACATGAATCCTCCTGTGGACATCCTACTCGCGGCGCCGACCCGACGAGCGTTATGTCTTCATACCCGACACCGGGTCGAGACATGGGACGAAAGAAGAAGCTGAAGAAACAGCGCAAGCGGGTCGAGAAGCTCGAGAAGAAGCTCGCAAAGCAGCGCCGCAAGCTCGAGGCCCTCGAGGCCGGCGCCAAACGCCCGTCTCGGCCCCGACGCCTGAAGCGCAAGTGCTGCCGGAAGTATCGGAAGAAGGGCAAGTACTGCAAGCGCTGCCCCGTTCGCGCCATCCGCGAAGTCCGCGATGTCCGGAAAGCGCGGAGCGCGCCGCGGGTCAGCCGATGATCGCCGCCAGTGCGGTCGACGCCACACCTGCGAGCTCTTCCAGCACGTCGTGATGCGGGCTCTGTCGGCGCCACCCCATCTGCAGGGTGCGCCCGGCGGTGGGAGGGTCGAACGGCACGGCGCGCACGCTCGCCCGGGTCAGCTCCATCTCGCGAGCCGTCACGGGGAGCACGCTGATCCCGAGCCCCGATGCCACCATCTGCACGAGCGTGGGCAGGCTGGTCGCCCGGAACGGGCTGTCCGTCGCGCCGGGCATCGTGCAGACCTCGAGCGTGTGGCTGCGCAGGCAGTGCCCCTCCTCGAGCAGCAACAGATCGAGACCCTCCAGATCGGCCACGCCCACGGGGCCATCGATGTCCGACTCTGCGGGAACGACCACCACGAAGGGCTCCCAGCCGATCTCGACCGCGTCGACCCCGGTGTCGGTCGGCGGATCCGCGATGATCATCGCGTCGAGCTGCCCCTCCGCGAGGCGTGCTTCACACACCGCGGTCTGCAGCTCGAGCCAGTGGACGATCGGCCGGGGTCTGCGAACGCGGAGCTGCTCGACGAGGGTGGGGAGCAGGTAGGGCGCAACCGTGGGGATCACGCCCACCTTCAACGGGGTCGCGTACGGGTCCCGAAGCGTCCGTGCGGCCGCATCCAGTCGGGACACCTCGTCCAGGACGTGCCGCATCCGGGCCAGCAGCGCAGCACCAGCCGCAGTCACGCGAACGCTGCGGGCCCCCCGCTCGAACAGCTGCACGTCGAGCACGCCCTCGAGCTTGGCCACCTGCGCGGACAGGGACGGCTGACTCACCCCGCACGCTTCTGCCGCAGTCGAGAATCCCCCGGTCTCGGCAATCGCGACGGCGTACTGCAGCTGACGGACCGTGAAGTCCGGGTTGTCGAAGTGTCCGGCCATCAGATCGCGAGCAGGAACGAGAGGATGGCCCAGCGCTCCTCCTCCGGAAGGTCGCAGCCATAGGTGTGACCCAGGTTGCTCGCGGGCTCGGGGAGCGCGTCTGGACGGGGCTCGATGCACAGCAGGCTCTCGAGCGAGTCGAGGCTGCCGTTGTGAAGCAGGCGCGACTGCGTCCACAGGCCCGTCAGACGGGGCGCTTTGACGGCATGGGTCGGCCCGGCGTCGGGGGGTGCGTCCATCCCGCAGCAGAACTCTCCGTCCAGATCGGGGTCGCCCCACTGCATCAGCGTGGCGTCCGTTCCGACCTCGTCGAAGGGATAGGGCTCGAGGCCCCCGCCCCGCGGCCCTGCGTGGCACTCCGCACACCCGGTCTGCGCGAACAGGCGCCGCCCCGCCTCGACGGCTCCGGCTTCGGGGGGATTCGGGTTCACCGGCGCGCGGAGCGTGAGGAGGTAGTCACGCAGGGGCTCCAGGCGCTCGTCCGGCCAGTCGTCCGCAGACCCCGTGACCGCGATGAATCCGCGGAGGAACTGCATGAGGTCGGGTGCCGCACCGGTCCAGGCCAGCTGGGCATCCGGAGCGCCGTGCGCGAGCGCGTCGTCGCGCGTGGGGATCTCCCAGAGCGGCAGGATGCGACTCACGATGTGTACGTCGTCGTCCAGGGGGAGCGGCTCAATCACGAAGTCCATCGTGCCGGGTGGCCAGCTCGCGTAGTAGCCCTCGGACTCGACCGACATCGTGCCGCCCGACTGGTCCTCGCCCACGAGCTCCAGCAGCGCCAGTCCGAACGAGGCCCGCAACAACGGCCGATCCGCGAGCTCGTCGAGCACGGGCTCCACCGCCGCGACGGCATCGGGATGGTGGTCTTCGCGGGAGAAGCCCGGCGCCACCGCCTGAGCCGCGAGACCGACGGTGAGCATGTGCCCACCGTAGTCGTACTCCAGGTTGGGCATGCCCACGGCGTACCGACCATCTGGCAGGCGCCCGAAGTGGCACGCCGCACAGCCGTACGCCACGGTCTCGGCGCCTCCCGGCATCGGCAGGCCCACCGGAAACCCGAGCGGCCGGTTCTGCGGCGAGTCGGGGTCACGAATCAGGCCGAGTCGGGTCCACGCCGGCCCGACGTGCTGCGGGAGATTGTTGGGGATCCAGTCGAAGATGGCGGTGGGAACCCCCGCTCCGTCGAAGTCCTCGTAGAAGAACATCGCCTTGCCGCACTTGAGCTTCTTGGCGCGGTCTTCGGGGTCGGCTTCGTACTCGGCACAGGCGTCGTGCAGGCTGCCGTTCTCGAGCACGGCGTTCAAGTCGGACGACACGTCGGTGAGGCCAGACTGGGGGTCTGGCAGGGGCGCAAAGGGGTCGGGCCCCTCGAACAGGCCCGTGTCGGCGGACTCTTCTGTGGGTGGCGTCGCAACGGGCCCAGGCTCGTCGGACGTGCAGGCCACCAGCCCCCCCAGCCCGAGCCACACCAACCACCGCATCGCGTCCCCACGTCTCTACCGAAGGACCCGGCCTATCCCGGGTCGAGCGCCCCGTCACGGTGTCGGCGGGCGACGAACCCCGTTCCGTCGTCGCCCACCAGCAGCAGGCCGTGCAGGTCCTTCGCGCGCAACAGGGTCCGCAGCGCGTCCTCGGGGCTGTGGGCGATCGGTTCCCCGACGTTGAGCGAGGTGTTCACGCTCACCTCCACGCCCGTCCGACGGCCGAGGGCCTGGAGGAATCGATGCATCAGCGGATCGACGGATGGCCGGACGATCTGGATGCGACTCGAGCCGTCGCGATGCACCACAGCCGGAATGCGCTCGTGAGCAACCGGCCGCGCCCGGACGCACTGGACCATGAAGTCGTACGCCGCGTGGTCCCGCGCCGCGGCACCCGGCTGGAGCTCGAACAACGCCTCGGCGGCTTCGCGGGTGACCATGGGCGCCAGGGGACGCACGGCTTCGCGCCGCTTGACGTGGGCGTTGATCCGGTCGCGAATCGTCGGATCCGTCGCGTCCGCCACGATCGAGCGATGCCCCAGCGCTCGGGGCCCGGCCTCGGCAGCCCCCTGGTACACCCCCAGGATCTGGCCGTCCGCGACCCGCTCTGCGAGCCACTCCGCGAGGTCGGTCTCCTCCGGAAGCGTCTCGAACGCGATGCCCTCCGCGCCCTGGAGCGCTTCCCGAATCACAGCCGAGGTGGGAATCGGCCCGTTCAGGAAGGCGTGCACCAGGGGTCGGACCGCTGCGGGGCCGTCTGCATCGAGGTGCCGGGCCACCTGGAGTGCGGCACCCGCTGCAACCCCGGCGTCGGCTGGGAACGGCGGCACCCACAGCTCCAGCAGCGCCTCCCGATCGAGGGTGCGGCGGAACCACGCGCGGTCGAACGTCTCCAGCAGGTGAAGGCTCGCGACGCAGTTCAGGGCGGTGCCCCCCGTCCACACCAGCTTCGACACGCCGGTGGTGCGCACGAGGTGGTCGACCAGGTGGGTGATGGCGTCCTCGAAGAGCAGCTGGAGTGCCGCGGCCTCGTCCAGCCGGGCCCGGGTGAGGTCGGGATGCTCGACCGCCTCGGGGTCGAGGACGGCATCGGGATTCCAGCGCTGGTCGATCGGGACCGGGGCGGTGAGCGCATCTGCGAGCACCCCTCCGTACGGATGGGCCCGGTCGTGCATCCAGCGCGCGGCCATCCGGTTGACCGACACCTCCCCGTCCGGACCCAGGTGGAGCAGACCACGCATCGCCCGGTAGACCCCGTTCGTGCGGCGATCGCGGTCACCCCACGCACTCGCGCCCATGAACCGACCCTCGCTCGACAGCGGCGTCCAGCCCCCCTGTCCGGCACTGATGGCCTGGTACAGCAAGCCCAGCGAGTCCGTGAAACCGGCGTGCACATCGAGCTGTTCGAGGGTCCGACCCCGCCCTCGATAGGCGCTCGCCGACGCCTGATCGCCCATGCCGTCCACCACCAGCACGAGGGTGTCCTCACCGAAGAACGGCGACAACGACCAGCTCCCCCACGCGTGGTTGTCGTGGTGTGGAAGCCCGACCAGCGGGCGGACCGGGCACCCGAGTGCGGCGGCGATGCGGTCGGGGGCCCCGAGGATGGACGGGATGTGAACCAGCCCGTCTCCGACGGACGAATCGCGAGACCCCCGGAGATCGCGCAGGAGGTTCGGCAGGCCGTGGGGAAGCCCTTCGAGCAGGTGCGCTCCCCACTCCACGGCGAAGCGGCCGTAGTCCCAGCTGCCCACCACCTCCACCTCGTCGTAGGGCACCCCCATGGCAGTCACCACCCGCAGGGCTTCGACCAGCGCGCCGGTCGGGAACCGGGGGGTGTGCTTGATCCGGTTGAACCGCTCCTCTTCGAAGCTGGCGACGAGCTTGCAGCCTTCCTCGTCCAGGCGGACGACTGCCACGCTGGCCTCGTGAGTGCCGGTGGTGATGCCCAGGATCACGGTGACGCGGCCTCGATTCACCCGGTCGCGAACGCGATCGAGCAGCGCCTCCCACGCCGGATCGCCGGTGTGGACCAGCTGCTTCGACCGCCCCCAGGCACGGACGACGGGCAGCGCGAGCACTCGCCAGGCCCCCGCCAGTGCCGCCCCGAGCGGAGAAGGCCCGACGACGGCCAGCGTGCGGCCACCGCGGGTCGTCGCAGCCCGCAGTCCGAACAGCGCCACGCCCACGACGCAGCCCGCCACGGGTCGACCGGTGACCAACCCGAGCAGCAGGGCGCACACGCCGGCCGCGAAGAGGATGGCGCCGGGCTCGACCCTCACGGCCACGGGCACACGTCGGAGCAGGACAGCTCGGCAACCGCGGCGTCGATGCGGGACCGCGCGGTGTTCGCCACGTCCAGACGGGCCTTCCAGCGTTCTCGGACCGCGTTCAGCTCGGCGGGGTCGGCGGTCAACATCGCCAGGCGCGCGCTCATGGCCGCCCCCTGCAGATCGGTGTCGTACGTAGGACCGCCGGTGCTCAGGGGCGCCAGCCCGGCATCTGCGGAGCTGTCGTCGAACGGGCTCACCGCCAGCGTGACGTCGGGCGCCGCCAAGGCGGGTGCGCTCCAGAGGCCCACCCAGACGAGCAGATGGCGGGTCATGGCCCTTCCGTCCTTTCGGATGCGCCCTTCGGCAGCGGCCACAGCGCTGGACACGGCGCGGGACCCGACCACGACTTCGCGAACCCGACCGAGGTGTCGTACAGCACACTCTGCTTCTCGGTACAGGCCAGCATCGCGTCGTCCGTGAACCGCAGCGACACCGCCTCGCCGGGGGTCTTCAGTTCTTCGAGCACGGTCCACGTCCCCCCCTTGTCGACCGCCACCGGCGTCTGCAGCCGGAGGCCCTCGAACCAGTAGCCTCCGGACGCCACCGGGTGGTCCTTCAGCTTGTTCCAGCTGCTGCCCTCCTCCAGGTCGAACTTCACGAAGGCCTGGGGTGGAGTCCAGTCGTCGTCGGTCATCGGGAAGGTCTCGCCCGTGGGATGGGCAGATCGCGCGAGCTCGGGAAGCCCTTCGGCGCGGGGACACCACGGCGTGCTCATCCCCTCGAACAGCTGTACTTTCTTGGGCCCGGTGTCCTTCGACCAGCTGCCCTCGCCTTCGCCCTCCGGCGCTTCGTAGACGTAGGCATCACAGAGAATGATCGAGAACATCGACGCCATGTCGTAGTCGGTCTCGCGCCGCTTGCCGTCGAAGAAGATCCACGCCTTCCTCCGCCGATCGTCGAGATCGACGTCGACGAACATCTCGCGCAGAGCGACCACTCGTCCCTCGGTGTCGAACCCCACGAAGTCGACCGAGACCTCGCTGCCCTTGTCGAGCACCGTCTTGGCGGGCGGATCGAGGGGCACCTCGGGCAGGGGCTGGTTGTCGAGCTGAGGCACCTTCTCGAGCATGGACACCAGGAACGAGCCCGGCTGGGTGGGGCTCTCGGAGACGAACCAGTCCATCGTGCAGTCTCCGTCGAAGGTCGCGAGCGTCTTGCCCGTGGGGAGCACGGTCACCACGCACGTTCCGGCTTCGCTCTTCGCCTGGACCAGGGGAACTCCGCCCCCGTCCACGCCGTTGTCTGGACCGGTGGTGGTGCCGCCCCCGCTCGCGATGCCCCCGGTGGGGTCGACCCCTCCGCACGCCAGGCTCGCGAGCACGACGCCGATGGTGAGTGCCGCGAGGGCGGTCGGGTGGATTCGAGAGCCGGGGGAATTCTGGAACACAGCGCCTCCGGCCCGGACTGTATCGCCACACCCAGCGGCGGTCGCGCTCACTCCGGCTCGCACACCCGGAGGAACGACGGGAACCGCGGAACGCCATCGCGCGTCAGCTCCTGGTAGCGGAACGTGATCACGGACCCGACGGGCGGAGGGTCGTCGCGCTCGGCGTCCTTGAAGCCCGTGCCCACCTTGAACCGCGTGCCGTCCACCAGCTCGACCTCGAGGGCGCCCAGGCGGCCGCTGTGTCTTCCGGTCCCGGGCAGGTGTCCCACCACGGTGGCTTCGGCATCGTGGAAGGTCTTGACCTTGAGGAGCGTGAACGAGCGACCCGCTGCGTAGGCCGAACCCGGCTTTCGAAGCATGACGCCCTCGCCCCCGAGCGCCTCGACGCCCCGCAAGCGACGCTCGAGGTCCTCGACCCCTCCACAGCGCTGGTGTTCGAGCACCCTCGCCCAACGGTGCCCGTCCAGCAGGCCTCTCGCGGCTTCGAGTCGCTCCTCGAACGGCCCATCGTGCTCAGGTGCGTCGAACACCACGAACTCGAGCTGCTTCCAGGCGTCGCCCGCGTCCACCCGCCGCGCGATGCTCACGGTGCGCTGGAACTGCTTTCGCCCGCCGAACAGCTCGCCGTCGAGGGGCTGGTCGGGAAGCCCCCTGGTGAACCAGTCCGGCGCCACGAACCGGTTGCCCCGCCGGGAGAGGAAGGTCTCGCCGTCCCACCAGGCCCGCACGCCGTCCAGCTTCTCGGACCACCACCAGTCGGTGGGGTCGTGGGTGGGGTCGCGGGGGTCCCAGCTGTGCGCGAGGAGCACGGCGGGGGCGCCCGGCTTCACGCCCGATTCGCGGGTCGACCGCGCGGGAAGGCTTCCCAGACGGGCTTCTTCGGCGGCATCCCCCCGGAACGCCCGCAGGTGCTTGCAGGTCCGCTCTTCGATGGGAATCGACTGGTGGAGCCACGCAGGACAGCTGCACGAGTACACGCCGCCCGTGTTCTTCAACGTGTACGAACGCCCGCTGGACCCCTGGACCGTGGTCTCCTCCCCGTCCGCGAGATCGCCCGACGTCCTGCCCCCATCCGCTGGGGAGGTGTTCGCCGAAGACGTCTGCCCGGACCCGGCTTCGACGTAGCCTTTCTTCTGCTTCTTCCGGGTCTGCTTGTCGGCCTCGGATCGGGCGGCAGCGGGGCTGGCGAGGGTCTTGGTCTTGGACTGACCCTTGGTCCCGATCCGGCCCCAGTGCGTGGTCACGTCACAGCCGTCGACCGTGACCTCCCAGAACTTGGCCGAGCTTCCAGCGATGTACTCGTAGCGGGGCATCCGAGACCTCCAGAGTCCCGGTGTATCCACCTGCGAAGGGCGTTCGAGAGAGGTATCCTCCAGTGGACCCGCTCTCGGAGATCTCATGCGCGCGCGCCTGGCTGCCCCGGTCGTCGTACCCGCCCTGCTGCTGGGGCTCGGGATCGGCTGCGGTCCGGGCTCCACCTACGACCCCTGCCTCGGGCAGGAAGGCGAGGAGTTCGCGCCCTGCGAGGGGGAGTCCGACGTGGATGTCGATGTCGATGCGGACGCCGATGTAGACGCCGATGCAGATGCGGACGCAGACGCCGATGCCGACGCAGACGCCGATGTGGACACGGACACCGATGCGGACACGGATGCGGACACCGACAGCGACCCTCCGCCTCCACCGGACACCGATCCACCGCCGTCCGACACGAGCGACACCGACACCCGTCCAGCGGACTGAGCCGCTCAGCCGCTCAGCCGCTCAGTCCTCCGGTACGCGGTCGAGCGGGAACAGCTGCACGTTCGCGACCACCACCCGCTCGCCCACGGTCGCATCCTGGACGATCCCGCGCATCGCCCGGAAGTACGCCAGATGGAGCGCGCGGATCTTCTCGAAGTCCTCGTCGCTGCACGCGAACACGTTGTACGAGAACTGGCCGGGTGCGCCCTCGATGACCCGTTCGGACGCCACCACCGACCAGTGCGCCTTGAGCTGTCGGCCGATCTCGGGGCGTCGCTTGGTGTCCACCGCCACCACCTCCTGTCGATAGTGCGTGCCGTCGAACGCAAGCTGCCCGGTCTCCTCCAGAAACGCCATGCAGGTCGACTCGATCGCGGGATCGATCCGCAAGCGGGCCGCGATCCAGCCCGGCTCGTGACGGGGGAGCGCGCGGTAGGCCTCGAGCTCGAGGACGCGCAGGATGGCCTGGGTCCAGGGGTGCCGTCGAGCCCCCTCGCGCCGCGCTTCGATGGCTTCGTGATGGGCCTGGATGGTGTGTGGCATCGCCTCGGGGTCCACGAAGCTCGTCAGGAAGTCCACCAGGCGGACCGAGGTGGCCTGGACCAGGTGCAGGAAGTCCGGAAGCCGCGGCTGGGTGCGCCCGTTCACCCAACGACCCACGGCGTGCCGGTTCAGCCCGGTCGCCTCGGCGATGTCGACCACCGAGCGCTCCCCTCTCAGGTCGGTGAGCAATGCGGCCACGCCCTCGGGGCTCTCGGGGTCGGTGTCCTCCAACCAGCCCGGCACCGCGCCGAAGAACCGGGTCAGGCTCGCGTCGAGATCGATGCCGTTGCGCCGGATGGCCCTCAGGGTCTCGCTGGCCGTGGGGTACCGCCGGCCGGATTCCCAGGAGTACGCGACGTTGCTCTTGTACCCGAGGCGCCTGGACCACGCGACCTGACTCCGACGGCCCCGCAGGGCACGCATCAGCTCTCGCGCGACGGCTTCGTAGTCCAGATCCATGAACCGAACCTACCTCGGATTCCCAGCATGCCGCCGAGCAGGACTCCGCCCCACAGGGGAACCGCGGAGACGGTGCGACACCCTGCCGAACGCTCGGAATCCGCGGACCCCGCTCCCGGCCAGTCGTACAGCGCATCGGTGTGGTCGACGAGGACCGTACCCGTCGCGAGGTCTTCGATGATCAACGCATCTGCAGGTCCCATGACGCTCAACCACTCGAAGATCGAGCGACCCGACGGACTCAGCAGCGCATCGGTAGGCCCATCGAGCCGGTAGGGAAGGCCGTTCGAGACGATCTCGTACGGCGCGTTCCACGGCGACCCGTCGATCGACTCCTCACACGACTGGATCAGCCGTAGACGACGGGTCCGTCGGACGAGTGGCAGGTCGTCCCGCAATCCGAACGTGGGGTCGAGGGTCATCTCGTGCGGCGACAGCTCGGTGCGCAGCCGGGTCACCCGCGCGCCTTCCGTGAACATGGCATCGGCCTCCAGGAGCGGTGAGAGCCACGCTTCCTCGAGCCGTTCGGTGGCCCCCTTGGCATCGAACGCCCACTTCTCGGGGTTCAACAGCTCCGGAAAGCACGACGGGCACGCCAGGAACAGATCGCCGTCCACCTCCGCCGGCAGCTGCAGGGCATCCAGCAGCACATCGTCCGGAACGCCCTGCCACGCGGAGTTCATCGCGAGGGTACCGAGCCATTCGTCCGCTGTGACCGCGCTCAGCAGCACCTCCAGCGCGTAGTGATCCTTCGGTCGCGCGATTCCCGCGGGCATCTCGTCCGAGAACAGGGTCTCGAACGCGTGACCGCCGGCCTCGTCGTACATCCCGCTCGCCCGGTCGGCGTTCCCCCACCCCCAGCGGAGCGGGTTCATCTGGACGTGCAGGTAGTTCAGCGGAATTCCCCGCCCCTCGCCGATGACGTAGACCTCGATGGGCATGTCGTCGGTGGCCGCAACGGCCGTGAGCTGGATGGGGATGCTGGGCTCGGTGCCCGGGAACCGCAGGGCCAGAGGCTCGATCGACCCCACGTCCTCGTCCTTCTGCAGCTTGAGCGCCACGAAGTGCGTGCTGTCGCCGATGTAGGGCGCGAGCGTCTCGGAGAGCCCGTGTGGCACGGCGTAGTCGGCGTCCTGCAGCCACTCCACCAGGTCTGCCGGGTCGGTCGCGGTCAGGGTCACCGTCTCGAACGGGCCCACATCCCCGGAATCGACGATGGTCACCGTCGGAGGCGGTGGTGGGGGTGCATCCACGTCGGCATCTGCATCGGAGTCGGCGTCCGCGTCGGCATCCGCGTCCGCATCCGAGAACGCCGTCCACGGACACCCGGGGTACTCCCGTCGCTCCACGAGCACGGGAGTGGTCCAGTCGTCGAGGGCTTCGAAGAGGATCGGCGTCGAGCGTCGCAGATCCGGCTCGGCGGGAACGGGAAGCACCCAGGCGAAGTCGTCGGCCTGGCCCTGGTAGTCGACCCGGACGTGCATCGTGGTGGTCTGGGACCCCTCGTCGATGCCGAACACCACCACCTCCCCAGCCTGCTCGATGGCGGCTGGGATGACGTCGACGGAGTCGGGCATGTCTGGAGGGGGCGGGTTGCAGAAGAGTCCGCCGCACGCGAGCGCGGGAGAAGAGAACAGCGAGAGCATGAGGGCCTCCGATTTTCAGGACAGGCGACGGCGGACGAAGACCAGCCCGGGGAGCAACCACGCCGTGAGCGCGACCGAGCCGAGGGCGGAGGAGCTGCATCCACAGCCGTTGCGTTCGTCGAGCTGGAGTCCCTCCACCGAGGTCCCTTCCTGAGCCGCCGGAATCCACTCGGACACGAGCTCGTCGGTCCGGTCGACCAGGACCTCACCCGTGGAGAGGTCCTCCACCACGAGCGCATCGAAGTCCGCGACCTGAAACAGCCAGTCCTCGTAGGGCTGACCGAGGAGCTCCTCCGCGCTGGGCACGAACAGACGCACCCCGTCGATGTCGAGCTCCACGGGAGCGGCGTTGCGGGAACCCGGTCCGAGGTCGCAGCGCACGGTGTACGACCGCAGGTGCACGTTCGAGACCTCCGGCAGGCCAGCGCGCAGCTCGAAGCGCGGATCCAGCGTCATCTCGCTGGCGGACATCGTCGTCCGCATGCGGGTCACGGTGGCGCCTTCGAACATCGCATCGGCTTCGCGCACGGGGTCGAGCCAGTGTTCGACCATCGCCAGCGTGAAGTCGGGCGCGTCGAACGGGATGCTGGCGAGCTCGTCCTCGAAGCAGCTCGGACAGGCCAGCGCGTCTGCGGCCTCGACGTCGTCCGGGAACGGCACCACCGCCGCGAAGTCCTCGATGGTCACGTCCCACGACCAGTTCGTGGCGATGCGGTTCATCCAGGTCACGAGGTCGGGCGAAGTGGCGAGGAAGTCGAGCTGGTAGTCGTCGAGGTCGCCCGTATAGAGCCGCACCTCGGGATCGCCCGCGAACAACGTCTCGAACGCGTGCCCGCCCCCTTCGTCGACCGCCTGCGAGACCCTCGCGAGCTGATCCTCCTGGAACTCGAACGACCTCAGACGCAGTGGATTGCGCTTCACGTGCAGGTAGTTCGACGGAATCGCCCGCTCGTCACCCAGCACGTACACGTCCAGGGGCATGTCGTCGTCCGCCGCCACGGCCGTGAGCTGGATCGGAATGCTGGGCTCCACGCCGTCGAACTGCAGCGCGAAGGGCTCGAGGGCCCCGGTGTCCTGGTCCTTCTGCAGCTTCAGCGCCACGAAGTGCGTCGTGCCGCCGAGGTAGGGCAGCAAGGTGTCCGAGAGCGCGTCTGGAACGGCGTATTCGTTGTCCTGGAGCCACTGCACAAGCGCGGCGCTGTCCGTGGCGGTCAGGATCGCGGTGTCGTACGGCCCGACCGCCGCAGTGGCGAGCACGTTCACTCCCGACCCCACATCGGCGTCGGTGTCCGTGTCGGCATCGGCGTCCGCATCCGCATCCGCGTCCGCATCGACGTCCGCCTCCATCGGCGCGGAGAAGGTCTCGCACCCCACCTCGTCGTACTGCCAGAGGTACTGCGCGTCGGTCGCGGACCCGAGCCGCCGGAACAACACCTCGGGCGAGCGGAGCAGCGTCGGCTCGCTGGGCACGGGAAGCACCCACGCGAACTGGTCGGCCTCCCCCTGGAACGCGACCTGGACGTGCATGGTGGTGGTCTGGGTGTCGGTGTCGACGCCGAACACGACCACCTCGCCGGCCTGCTCCACTTCGGCGGGAATGGAGCTGGTGGGTGGCCCGGGGGGTGGCGGGTCGCAGAAGAAGCCGCCGCAGGCGAGCGCAGCGGTCGAGAGCACGTGGGACAGAATCATCGAGGCCTCCTGTGTCGGTTCTGCCCGGTTCGCGGTGCATGTCGCGAGGGTCACACCGACCAGATCGTGCGTCCGATCTGCCCTGCACCGCGCAGTCCCGGGTGATCGACCCCGAAATCACGGGAGATTCGGACGGTTCATCGGGTCCTCCTCCGGCTCGGAAACCCTACGCCGGCACTGCGCACCCGCGGGCAGAGCTGCCGCAGTTAAGGCCACTGGTCCACGGTGGAGCCCATGTCCGCACCCCCCGCGGTCGTGCCGGAACCCGCGCCCGACCCCGACAGCATCTTCGACCCCCGCCTGCGCGGCGTGACCACGGCCATCCTCCTGATCGTGGGCCTGTCCGCGTTCGAGGGGCTCGCCGTCGCTGCCGCACTGCCTCAGGTCGCCGCTGCACTCGGTTCGGTGGCGCTCCTGCCCTGGGTGATCACGGCCTACCTGCTGATGTCGGGCGTCTCCACGGTCGCTGCCGGCGCACTGGTCGATCGCGTCGGTCTGGCGCCGATCTTCCGGGGCTCGGTCGTGCTGTTCGTGGTGGGCGGCGTACTCGCGGGTCTGGCGCCCGACATGCCGCTGCTGGTCGTGGCGCGGGTGATTCAGGGCACCGGCGCAGGTGCCGTCAACGCCGTGGGACTGACCGCCGTGGGGCTCGTGTTCCCCCGCAAGCTCGTGGCCCGGGCGTTCGCTGCGAACTCCACCGTCTGGGGCGTGATGAGCGTCGCTGGGCCAGCGCTCGCAGCCCTGATCCTGACCGTGGCTTCGTGGCGATGGATCTTCCTGCTGAACCTCCCGTTCGGCGCGATCGCCCTGTGGTTCGGGTGGTCTGCGCTGCCCGACCGGCCCGCGCGCGAAGGTCGCGGAAGGCTGCGTCCGGTCGACCTGGCGCTGCTCACGGTGCTCACCGGACTCGTGCTGGCCGGTGTCGATGCGCTGTCGTGGCGCTCGATCCCCATGCTGGGCGGCGCTGCGGTCGTCGGCCTGCTCCTCGTGCGCAAGAATCGCGACGATCCCGATGCCCTGCTGGCTCCCCGCCACGCCATCGACGCCCCCCTCGGCCCGCTCGCTGCCGGCATCGCCCTGCTGCTGATCGGCGGCATCGGGTTGCAGTCCTTCGTGCCTCTGCTGGTGAACGGGGGGCGCGGCGCCAGCATCGCCTTCACCGCGGTGTCGGTGCTGTTCTTCCCCATCGGCTGGACCACGGGCGCGAACACGGCCAGTCGGCTCAACGGGCGATTCACCCCGCTGCAGCTGATCTGGGGAGGGGCTGCGGTGGTACCGGTGGCGCTGGGTGTCGGTGCGGCAGCAGCCTGGTTCCGCCTTCCCCTGCCCGTCCTGTTCGTCGGGCTCCTGGGTGCCGGGCTGGGAACCGGTGCGGCGACCAACTGCGGGTTGACGCTGCTGCGCGATCTGGTCGAAGACGACGAGCTGGGGCGGGCGTCGGCAGCCCACCAGTTCGTCCGGAACCTGGGCTTCGCGATGGGCAACGCGTTGTTCGGCGCGGTCCTGCTCCTGGTCGTGGGCTCGCTCACCGGCGACGTCGAGACCATCCGCGCGGCGCTGTCCGAGGGTGCCCAGGCCTCCCTCGATCCCGGCATCGCCGACGCCATCCAGACTGGATTCGCGGTGGCGTCGGTGGTGGGCGCGACCATCTCGATCTTCGCGATTGTCCCGCTCCTGACGCTCCGATCACACGTCGCGGAGCGAACGGAGGCAGGGTAGTGTGCCGGTGGAGGTTCCGTGTCGCGCACCCTGTTCCTGCTCGTCCTCGCCGCGTGCACGCCTGCGGACAACCCGGTGGATTCCGACCAGCTGGGCGGTGATGCAGACACGGATGCGGATTCCGATTCCGACACGGATGCAGACACCGATGCAGACACGGACGCAGATGCCGATTCGGACACGGATGCGGATTCCGACTCGGACACGGATGCGGATTCCGACTCGGACACGGATGCGGATTCCGACTCGGACACGGATGCGGATGCGGATTCCGACACGGACGCCGACACGGACTCGGACACGGATTCCGATTCCGATTCCGATTCCGACACGGATGCAGATGCAGACACGGACGCAGATACCGACACGGACACCGGGCCTGTCGTGCTTCCCGACTTCGGCCACCCGGCGCTGTGGATGGACGTTCCGCTGACGGGCTCGCCGGACCTCGGCCACACGCCCGTCCAGGATGCCTCTCCCGTGCCTTCGGGGCCCTTGTCGTTCACCGAGGTGGGCGCCTCGTCGGGGCTCGACCTCTCGGTGTCCGGGGGCAACAGCCATGGCGTGGGCGTCGGGTTCTTCGACGTCGACGGAGATGGCGACGCCGACATCGTGCAGGCCAACGGCATCCGCAACAACCAGAACATCACCTACGATTCGGCCCTGTGGCTGAACGACGGCACCGGCACCTTCACGGACGCCTCGGCCTCCAGCGGACTCGGTGCCATCCTGGCCGGGCTCGACACCTACTCCGTTGCCGCTGCCGACATCGAGGGGGATGGCGACCTCGATCTCCACGTCACCGCGCATCCCCACGACGTGCTGTTGGTCAATCAGGGCGGGGGGATCTTCGTCGACGGCACCGCAACCGCCGGTCTGGGCGGGCCCGCGAGCACGTATGCTGGCAACGGGTCCAGCAAGATCGGGGCGTTCGGCGACTACGACGGCGACGGCTGGGTGGACCTCGCCGTGGCGAGCAGCACCTTCGACAGCCATCCTCCCCATGTCTACGTGATGCGCAACGACGGCGACGGCACCTTCACCGACGTCACCACCCCCATGAACGCCGCGATCAGCACTGCCGGGAACCCCTGTGCCGTGATGTGGACCGACTGGAACAACGACGGCGACCTCGACCTCGCCGTGTGGAACGACCGCGGCAACAGCTCGAGCAACCGCACGCTGCTCGACACCACCCCCGCAGGGTTCGTCGACGTGACCAGCGCGGTGGGCTGGACCAACCCCATGGGCAACCCGATGGGGATCGACGGGGTCGACGTGAACCGCGACGATCTCGCCGACTACTACATCGCCGACATCGGCACGAACGCGCTCCTGGTCAACATGGGCAACGGCACGTTCGCAGACTTCGGGCAGGCGGCCAACGTGCGCGGCGACTTCGGCTGGGGGCTCGTGTTCGAGGACTTCGACCGCGACACGTACTGGGACATCTTCGTCGCCCAGGAAGACGACCTGCCCTACCTGTCGTTCCACAACGACGCCCAGCCCGGCGTGCTGTCGTTCACCCGGCAGGACTGGACCCACGCGACGGTGGGCAACGGGCACAACGTGGCCCTCGCCGTGGCGGACATGGATGCCGACGGCGACACCGACATCGTCACCGGCAGCACCTCGGGAAGCCGGCTGAACCTCTTCCGCAACGACACCGATCCGGGCACGAACCACTGGCTCGAGGTGGTGATCGACGAAGAGCCCGTGACCGGCGCAGTCGGAGGCGTCGGAGCGCGCGTGGTCGTCGAGACGCCCGGCCAGACGCTCTGGCGGGAGATCACCGGCGGAAACAGCCGTGCCAGCCAGCAGTTCCACAGTGCCCGCTTCGGACTCGGCGACTGGGATGGCGCCACCACGGTGGTCGTCCTCTGGCCCGACGGCCGTTCGCTGGCTGTTCGCAACGTGCCGGGCGACCAGGTGCTGCACCTGGCTCCGTGACCCCGGCTACTCGACGTCTCCGAGCAACGAGTTGGCGTTCGTGAACAACACGTTCCGCCCGGCACCAGCCGGGAGCGAGATTCCACACGCGTCTGGTTCGTCCAGAGCGGCACCCACCGGGCGAACGGTTCCCCGGCAGGTGTCCCGGAACGGTGCGGACTCGTCCGCTGGGCCCAGGAGGGCGTACACCCACGCGTCGTAGGTCCGCCCGACGCAGCTCGGGCCGTGCATCAGGTCGGTTCCCAGCACCACCTGGCCCGGGTACTCCGCGACGAGCGCCCGTAGCTCGCAGCCCCGCGACATCAGCTGGGTCTGCGCGAGATCGACGGTGAAGCCCGCATCCAGCACGGCAGCCAACCGCACGTCGTCATCCTGGAGGAAGCCCATGTGAGCGACGACGACGCGGCGACGGGCACCCGCGTCCAGGCCTCCTTCCCCGGCCGCCCACTCTGCGAATCCGACCAGCGCATCCGCTGCGCGATCGAAGCACGCCTGGTCGGCACAGCGCTCCTCGGAGCCGTGGAACGGGACGGCGTGGGTCAACCAGATGCGGCCCCGTTCCTGCACCACTCCGCGAATCACCTCGCGGTACGCGTCCACTTCCAGCGGAAACCGGATGTCGGCCTCGGTGAGACAGTCCAGGTTCGGGTGCTCGGAGTCCGTCGGCGGGCTGCACCACCCCGCGAGCCGGTTGTAGCCTCCCACCCAGCGTGCGATGTCCTGGTCGTCCGAGTCGAAGGTCTTCCCCGCGTGGTCCTTGAACCCCACCGCCCCCTCGGCGAGCATCCGATCCGCGTCTTCGAGGCACGCCGCAGTGAAGTCGGGGTCGCTGCCCGGGGTGTCGACCAGGCAATCGAGACTCGGCATCCAGAGCACATTGCGTGAAACGGAGGCGTCGAGCGCGACGCGGTTGTTGTCCGGCAGTGCTGAGAGCTCGTCTGGGAGGGCGTCTCCGAGGGTCTGTGCGATCGCGTAGTGCGACAGTCCGGCGACCACCGCGGTGACCGAGCCGTCCCGCGCACCTTCCAGCGACTCCACCGCGCAGGTCGTCTGGTCCGGTGGGCAGTGGGTGTGCAGGTCGAGCACGCCTCCGCCCGCGTCCAGAACCGGACCGGACCGACAGCCGAGCAGCAAGACCAGCAGACCGACGTTCACCCGTCCGCAGCGTCCCACGCGTCTTCGACGGCCTGGATGAACGCCGCCTCTTCGACGTGCACGCCATCGCCTGCCGCGATGCGCTCCAGCTCGGAGATCAGCTTGTCTCGCGCCTCGGGACGCTCGACCTCGATGGCGAGCTGCAACATGGCATCGCGGTCTTTGAAGCGCTCCTCGGTGGCTTCCAGCGCATCGCGGAACGTGGGCTTGCCGATCTCGACGCCCAGCCGGATCAGGTCGTACAGCTCGGTGTCCGAGACCTGACCGTCAGCCAGGACCAGGTGTCGCACGAGGCCCACCAACACGTGCTTCTCGCTGTCGGACAGCGCTTCGACCTCCATCACAACCTCCAGCGCTCGCGCAGCTCGTCGAGCGTCTGTTCCTCGGACATCTGGACCCCGTCGGTCTTCGCGAGCTCTTCGAGCAGCACGAAGATGAGCACCTTGGCATCGTAGCGGGTCACCGAGTTGACCATGTGCAGCACGGCATGGGGGTCCCGCCAGTGCTCCTCGGTGCTGTCGAGCGCCCACTGGAAGCGCTCCATCCCGAGCACCTCGCCGAGCGACATCAGGTCGAGGAGCTCGTCCTTCGACACGTCGCCGTCGATGTGCACCATGTACTTGGCGAGGACGACCAGACAGAGAAGCTCGTGGTCGTCGAGGTCGGTGACTTGCATGAGCGGATGCTACCGCGGGATGGACCGGACGTGCTCGGCCAGCCGCGGAAACGACCGTTCACCCATGCGCCGCATCACGTACGCGAAGCCGAAGCCGAACCAGCGCAGCAGCCCGCGTGGCGCGATCCCGACGCGCCAGACGAGCCGACAGCGGTCCCCGTCGTCCAGCGGCTCCACGATCCAGTCCTCGGCGAAGGACTCGAACAATCCGGACGAGCTCTTCTCGGCTCTGGAATCGGAGTTTCCCGGCTCGCTCCGCTGAGCCGTTTCCTCCTGAAACAGAACGCCATCCGCTCGCCGCGCGAGTAGACCGTGAATCGCTCCAGCGCGTGCAGGCTCCCCGCGGTGATGGTGCGCGAAGACCCCGGCGCATAGGGCGGTTCGCCGTGCCAGTGCACGTCCAGGTCCATGAACGTCTTCCAGGCGGCGGCGTCCTCGAACACGTCGAACAGCACGGCGGGTGTGCAGTCCAGCTCGACCTGCTGTTCGATCTGGACCGGCAGTGCGCCCCGTTGCTCGGGCTCCACGCGCGTGTGGTGCACCCAGTCCATCAGACGGGCGCGATGGGCAGGGTGCGCACCCGCTCCCCGGTGAGCGCGTACCAGCCGTTGAGGATGGCCGGAGCGACGGGTGGCACGCCGGGTTCCCCCACTCCCCCGGGGCTGTGACCGTTGTTGGCCATGATCACGTGGATCTTCCGGGGGGATTCGTTCATCCGGAGAACCTGGTAGTCGTGGAAGTTGGACTGGTCGACGATGCCATCGGTGAGCGTGATGTTGCTCTTCAGCGCCAGGGATGCGCCGAAGATCACGGCTCCCTCCATCTGGGACCGCACGCGGTCGGGGTTCATGATGGTGCCCGCGTCGACGGCGATCCAGGCTTCGTCCACCTTCGGGTGGCCCTTGGCGTCTTTCGTCATCGCGACCACGCACGCGGTGTAGCTGTTGAAGCTGCTGTGCGCGGCGAATCCGAAGGCCCGCCCTTCTCCAGCCCCGTCCTCGAAGCCACTCTCGCGTACGACCGTGTCGATCACCCCGTGCCAGCGGCCCACATCGGGGGGATGCTCGTCGTGGGAGCTGCCGTAGTTCCAGATGTTGGCGTTGGCTTCCTTCTCGGTGAGGATGCGCGGCCGCCCGAGCACGCGCTTGAGCATGACCGGTGTGGTGACCCCGGCGATCTCGGCCAGCTCGTCGACGAAGCACTGGTTCGCGAGCGCGTGGTTGATGTTGTAGACCGACCGGAACCAGCCGATCCGCACGCGGTTGGGCGCGGGGTGCGTCTCCAGCGCGACGTTCGGCACGTCGAGTGCGAGGTCCATCAAGCCCTGTCCGAGCTCCAGGCCCTGTGGCCGATGGAAAATCGGCAGGAACGTCGAGAAGATGGTGGGCTCGGCGACGCGGTGACGCCAGGCGGAGAGGTTGCCGCGCTCGTCGAACCCGGCGTCGAGCCGCTGAATCGCCATCGCGTGGTAGTAGCTGTGCTTCACGTCATCGGTGCGGTCCCACTGGACGCGGATCGGGATGCCGAGCTCGCGGGAGAGGTAGACCGCCTCGAGCACGAAGTCGGGCTTGCCCTTCCGGCCGAATCCGCCGCCGAGAAGCGTGACGTGGATGGTGGTGTTGCGCTTCGGGACCTTCGCCAGCGGCGCGACCCGGCCCTGGGTCCGCTGGGGGGCTTGGACCGGCGCCCAGACTTCGCACTGGTTGTCGTGCACCCAGGCCGTCGCGACGAGCGGTTCCATCGGGGCGTGAGCGAGGTGAGGCACCCGATAGACCGCTGTGTGCGTCTGTTTCGCGGCCTCGAGCGCTTTGTCGGCGTTCCCGACCTTCCGCTTGCGACGGCCCTTGGTGTCGACGGCCGCCCGCATCTCGTCGTAGTCGCCCTGGGTGGACGACCCGCGATGCTTGCCGGGCTTCCAGGTGATCTTCAGCTTGCGACGCCCCTCCATCGCCGCCCACGTGTTGGTGGCGACCACCGCCACGCCGCCGAGGGGCTGGAAGAAGGCCGGTGCGTTCCACTTCGGCATCTGGACGACGTGCTCGACGCCAGGCACGGCCAGCGCGTCGGTGTCGTCGTAGGACTCGACCTCGCCTCCGACGTCCGGAGGGCGCGCCACGACCGCGATCCGCATGCCGTCGAGCTCGACGTCGGCCCCGAACACCGCCGTGCCGATCGCGATGTCGGTCGCATCCCGGAACGGCATCTTCTTCTTGAGGTGGTCCAGCGAGGGCTTGAGCGGTGGGTCTTTCGGGACGTCGAGCGCTGCAGCGGCCCGTGCGAGGTCTCCGAAGTCCAGCGACTCTCCGGTCTCGGGGTCGGTGACGACGTGGTCCTCGGCCACCAGGCGCTCGGCGGGAACGCTCCACTGGTCGGCGGCCGCCGCCACCAGCATCGCTCGGGCGACAGCGCCGATCTCGCGCAGGAGCGGCCAGGCATCCCGGATACTCGTGGACCCGTCGGTGTTCTGGTTGCCGTACCGCTTGTCACCGATGGCCTGCTCGATCACCACCCGGTCGAAGTCGCAGCCCATCTCTGCCGCGATGATCCACGGCACGGTGGCCCGGACTCCCTGCCCCATCTCGGCCCGGTGGCACTGGATGGTGACGGTGCCGTCGGTGTCGAGCCGGATGAAGGCATTGGGCGCAAACGAGCCATCTGGACCGGCAGCTTCGGGGGATGCGGCTGCATGGGCGGAACGGATACCGAGCGTGAATCCGGCCCCCGTCGCGCCGAGCGCCACCAGAAAGCCGCGTCGGGTCAGGTGGGTACGCTCACTCATGGCCCACCTCCTCGCCTTCGGGGTCGTTGGGGTCGTGGCTGTCGGCGACGCCTCCGCTCGCTGCACTCCGGATGGCGTCGCGGATGCGGGTGTAGGTGCCGCAGCGACAGATGTTGCCGGCCATCGCCCGGTCGATCTGCTCGTCGGACGGCGAAGGATGGTGATTCAGGAGCGAGACCGCGCTCATGATCTGCCCGGCCTGGCAGAACCCGCACTGGGGAACCGCGTGATTCACCCAGGCCTGCTGGACCGGATGCAGCGCCCCGTCTTCACCGGCGAGCCCTTCGATGGTGGTGATCTGCCGCCCCTTCGCGGCCGCCACCGGCGTGATGCAGCTGCGAACCGCCCGGCCATCGAGATGGATGGTGCACGCACCACACAGCGCCTGGCCGCAGCCGAACTTGGTGCCGCGGAGCTTGACGAGGTCGCGAATCGCCCACAGCAGCGGCATCTCGTCGGGGGCGTCGACCTCGTGGGTCTCGCCGTTCACCATCAGCGTCGGCATCGGATCTCCTCGTTCGTCCACGCGCTTCGCCAGTCGACCCGACCATAGCCGGTCGACCGCATCGCTTCCCCTGCCCGATGCTGCCAAAAGGCTCTCCGATCACGCCTGGGCAGTCTGGCTGCCGGGCCGTTCCGGGCGCACACAGAGGCACAGCGGACATCGCCGACCTCAGCACGACGCCCGAACAAGGCGGCTGAGACTGTCCGATCGGGACGTGCGCGCTCGCGGATCCTCAGAGAAGCGAAGCGCTGCTCCGACAATGGGGGCTGCAGCGACGGTCGCTCCCGCCAGAAAGAGGGCGATGAACCTCGATCAGCGCAACGTCGCCACGGAGTCACCGAGCACACCGAGGATTTCACGGAGAGGTGCGGAATGGCCGGCGAGGCTAGCTCTGCGACTCCGGCGGCGTGGTCCACCACACGACGCCGCCCGATCGACGATGGGCAGTCTGGCTGCCGGGCCGTTCAGGGCGCACACACAGAGGCACAGCGGACATCGCGCGCTCGAACAGGGAGCGGATCGATCGTACAGCCACGCCGAGCAGACGGCCTCGTCAGCGCCGCAGAGCGCCGATGCACCCGTATACACGAGGTTCTCGACGTGTTTCGTCGCCCTCGAGGTGGAGGTGGAGGTGGAGGTGGCGGTCGTTTCCGACGACCAACCACCGCTACCACGACGACGCTCGAACACGGGGTGGAGACGGCCTCTTCGAGGCATTCGCGCTCTGCGGATCCTCAGCGCAACCCTCAGCGAAGCGAAGCGGCCCAGCGGTGAGAATTGGCGTTGAATCCATCGAAGCCGTTCGAGCGAACGCCCGCGTCGGCCGCCACGGAGCCCTGAGCCATTCTCATCCCCCTGGGACGCCCGAAGAGCGAGGTCGGACTCTGCGACTCTGACGACCTCATCTCCCGACCCCTTTCCCCGGACCGGTCCGCACGGCCCGCTCCAACCCCCCCCCGTCCGCTGCGCCTCTGCGTGATGCCCCGAATCCGCTTGGGTGGAGGTGGAGGTGGAGGTGGAGGTGGGGGTCACGCCGACCCTCCTGTCCATGCCAGCGCTGCCTCTTGACCCTGCGCAGCACGCGTGAAGAATTCTGACATGCCCGATGAACCCACGTGTCCCCGCTGCGAAACTCCCCTTCACGAGACCGAGCTGCTCGAGACACCGGTCGACAGCTGCCCTGCCAACTGCGGCTTTCTGGTGCCGATGAACCAGCTGGTGCCGCTGATGACCCGCTTCGTCGACATCACCCACGACGAGATCGATCCCGACATGCCCGTCGAACCCGTCGAGGACACGCACGGAACCGCCTCCTGTCCCGACTGCTGCAAGCCGATGACCCGGTTCGGCTACATGGAGAGCCGGATCGTCACCCTCGACCGCTGCATGGACTGCTGGCAGATCTGGATCGACACCGCCGAGCTCGAGTCGATGGTCCGGCTGTACGCACGCACCACGGGCCGCGCAGACGCCCAGTACGAAGAACGGAACGAGCTCGTCCGGCACCTCTCGGCGGTGGTGGCCGCCTGCAACTCCGACTCGCGGCTCGTGCCGTTCACGACGGTGAGCAACGGCGTCATGTACTGACGTCTGGCGCGACCCGTCAGACCAGGGCGGACTCCCGGCCGCTGTCCACCACGAACAAGCAGGTCGAACGGGCATCTTCGACCGTTCGCCGCACGAAGTCGAAGTCGGGACTGGGCTGTAGACCCAGGATGTTGAGGTCGGCCACGCCCACCACGCGTACGACCTCTGCGAAGGTGCCGAGCTCGACGATGCACTGGGTGGACGTCGGGAGCCGGGCCCGATCGACCAGCTCGTTCAAGAACCGCATGCCTGCCTCGACCGCAGGTTCGTCTTCGACCACCGTGACCAGACGCAGCACGGCACCCCAACGATTCGCCAGGCGGAACCCGAACAGCAGCGCCAGGTTGAGGTTGCGACCGTGGAAGTCCTCGGCGACGTCCCAGTCTCCGCTGCGCACCCACACCGTGACGATCCGGCGCTGGCCGAGCCCCACCTGGGGATGTCGCGCGACCAGGAAGGTGCCGACCTGCATCCGGCGGGCGAGACGGATGAGCTTCCGGGTGTCGTCGACCCGCTCGCGGTAGCGAATGGGGTCGCGGTCGGGCTCGCCGGGGAGGGACAAGAACAGCAGGTTCGGGCTGAAGAACGCCGACTGCAGGGCCTGGAGCGCCGCACTGACGCCCATGCGGTAGGTGGCGGTGTCCAGGGTGGTGGCGCTCACCCGCAAGCCCCGATCGGTGAACGCCGAGCGGAGGTCCTCGATGCGAGGCGCCAGAACATCCGCGCCCGTGGGCATCTCAGCAGTCGGAACGTCGGGACCGGCCTCCAGGGCGGGGTCGATACCGGGTGTGGCCACACCGAGCAGGCGAATGCTGCCCTCGGGAAGGGTCGCGTCGCAGAGCAGGTCGAACACGCCGCGAACATCCTCGGGATCTTCGAGGGGGACGAGCATGTTGGGCTTCCACGCCCGGATCGAGCGGACTGCGGCGGCGCTCGAGTCGGTCGGATTGGCTCGGGTGGCGGCGAACTCCGCCAGTGCGACGAACACCGAACTCCGGGCCTCGGCCGTGCTGTTCTCGGCGATCTCCACCGTGCGATCGATCCAGATGTAGATGCCCACCACCATCGCCGTGGCGAGCAGTCCGACGGTGGGGTTGACCACGAACATCGCGAAGATGCTGCCCACCGTGCCCACGAGCGGGACCCAGATGGGCAGGCGCAGGCTGGGCCGGAAGCTCACCAGACCGAGGCTCTGCTCGAACAGCACGATGACGTTCACGATGCAGTACGTGATCAGGAAGAACATCGTGACGAGGGGCGCGATGGCGTTGAGGTCGCGCATCATCAGGCAGCCGAGGGTGAGCAGCCCCGTGACCAGGGCGGCGTTGCGGGGCTCCCCGGACTCGGTGGTCTCGCCCAGCCAGTCGCTCGCAGGCACCAGACGGTCGCGGGCCATCGCCATGAGGATGCGCGGGCCGCCGACCAGGCCGGCGAGGGCAGAGCTCGCGGTGGCCCCGAGCAGCCCGGCGAACACCAGGCCCGGTATCCAGGCGTTGTCGATCACGACGTTGTAGTTGCCCACCAGCTCGTCGGGGTCGCCCGCGCGCGAGACCCACCACGCCAGCGCGAAGTAGATCACGGTCGAGACCGCGATGGCGGCCAGCGTGCCGTAGGCGATGCTCTTCCGGGAGTCCTTGAGCTCTCCGGACATGTTCGCGCCCGCCAGGATGCCCGTCGTTGCCGGGAAGAACACGGCGAACACGCCCCAGAAGTCGGTTCCGCCTTCGAGGTTCGCGAATTCCCCGACCCAGACGGTCTCGGAGACGGGTTGAGTCGTGGGAGCGCCCATGAAGATCGAGATGAGCGACCCCACGATGACGACCAGGATCAGGTACTGCGCGGTGAACGCGAGGTCTGCCGAGATGAACGCCAGCGCGAACAGTCCCGCGAACACCACCAGATCGACGATCAGAGCCGGAACGGTCATGTCCCAGCTCGATGCGAGCCACTGGATGCCTTCGCGGAAGCCGAAGATGTACATCGCGATGCCGAGGGGCCGCGTGAGGTAGAGCGGGATGCCGACCGAGCCGGCGACTTCGAGCCCCAGCGAGCGACTGACCATGGCGTACGGCCCGCCGGCACCGAGCCGGGTGTTCGTCGCGATGGACGACAGCGAAAGGCCCGTGCAGACGGTGATGATCAGGCCCACGCCCATGATCAGGAAGGCCCCGAGGAGCCCCCCGTTGCCCACCACCCAGCCGATCCGGACGTACATGATGACGCCGAGAATCGTGAGCAACGTCGGGGTGAAGACCCCCGTGAACGTGCCGAATCTCGCGGGTTGATCAGACGTGTCGGCCACCCGGCCCCTCCGGTCCACGCACGCCGCAACGTGCGATACGGGCGGAGCCTACCAACACTTAGAAGGTCTCGACGATCTCTCCACCACTCCATGCCTCGGCGATCGGGTACGAAACCAGGATCTCGGCGAGGGGCTCGGGGCGGTAGTCGAGGAAGGTGATGCTGTTCCGGCCAGGCGTGTACACCACGTCGCAGGCCGGATCGTCGATCTCCTCGCCAGCCAGACACTCCTCGAATGTGAGCGTCAGCTCCTCGCCCGTGTCGAAGTCGGTGGTGCGCACGCGGACTTCGAGCAGCAGCTCGGGGTCGGTGACGGGGATGCGGGAGAGGAAGAACTCGCGCTTCAGGCCGGCCGTCCACACACCCAGAGCGTCCAGTGCGGGACCCCAGTCGTCCTCGCAGATGGAGTAGATCGCGCCTTCGGTGGCGTTGGCGTACTGGATGTAGGACGCGCCCGTGTTCGTGCCGCTTCCGCAGCCTCCGGTGGGCACCACGATGCCGTGCATCTGAACCCGCGCGGGGTCTTCCTTGAGGCCGAGCGCCCAGTTGATGAACTCGGGTTTGGTCACGGGGTTGCCGCCCGACTGGTCCTCGTCGTCGCTGACGAAGATCAGGTGAAGATCGGCTTCTTCCCGGACGAATCCGAAGTTGCGCGGCTCGTTCTGCCGGAGCTCGAGCGCGCTGTAGGCGGCTGCGCGACCCGACTCGACCGACCCGATGTGTACGCCGAGGCTGCCGGTCATGGCCGAGAACACCTCGCGCGGCAGCTCGGTGTCGACGTCGATGATGCTGACGCCCATCCCCTCGCGCAGCAGTCCGGAGTGGTCTGGACGCTGCATGTCCGTCGACACCATACCGATGTGGTAGTCGAGCCCAGACGTCACGAAGTGGTCGATGAACAGCGGGAAGTTGCCCTGCAGCTGCTGCTGCTCGTTGCCCATCGAGCTGCTGTTGTCGACGACGAACAGGATGTCGACCTCGGGAACCACCACCTGGACGATGCGGTCCTCCTGAACGGGATCGACGTACACCGGTGGGTCGGACAGCGTGACATCGGCGCCCTGAGCGATGATCTGCTGCTCGCTGTTGCAGGCGAGCAGGAGGGTCAGGGGCAGGAGCGGAGCGAAGGTTCTCATGGCGTCTCCGTGGGGATGTCGAAGTGGGGTTCCCAGCGTCCATCGATACCGATGTCGGCCTCGATGACCCCGCCGAGGAAGTTCATGGCGTAGAGGTGGTCGCGCTCGAAGCCGCCGACACCGGGGCCGAAGTTGATGGCGGGCACGACCTCGAGACCGGGATGGCTGGCGAAGTTGATGAAGCCGTCCGAGGTGCCGTCCGGCAGGAAGCGGAACACCCGCCCGTCCATGCGCGCGACGTACAGGTTGCCGCACATGTCGGTGGTCATGCCGTCCAGCACGGCCACGGTGATGGGCACGCTCGCAAAGAACTCGTACGGGCCGGCCGGTTCGCCGTCGTCGGTGAGAGGCATCCGGCGGATGTTGCCGAACTCGGAGTTGAAGTACAGCATCCGGAAGTCGGGCGAGAGCGCGATGCCATCGAGCGACGCGCCGGCGTCGGTGATCACGGTGCGGGTGCCGTCGGGGGCGATGCGTTCGACCGTACCGTTCATGGTCGCGACCCAGGCGTTGCCGTGCAGGTCGATGGCGATTCCGTTCGCCGCCTGGACGCCCGCGTGCAGAGCCTGGCCAGCCGCGATGCTGATCCGGTCGACCGTGCCCGTCTCGGGGAGCGCGACCACCACGCTGTTGTCGGGAAGGAAGCGCGTGCCCTTCGCGGCTCCGACCCCCGGCGAGAGCAGCTGAACGTCGCCGTCGCGGGTCTCGGCGCGCAGGTTGCCTCCCCCGTCCACCCCGACGAGGCGGCCGTTGGCGTCGAAGGTGAAGTCCTCGTGGGGGCCCACGCCGTTCACGCTCGTGAAGGTCTCGGGAAGCGGTGGGAGGTTCGGGCAGTCCAGCACCTCGGGTCGGTAGAGCACGGGCGTGTCGGTGTCGACCGAACCGGTGTCGGTCACGTCGGTGTCCTGAACGTCGGTGTCGACATCCGTGTCGACATCCGTGTCGACATCGGTGTCGGACGGCGGGGTGTCGTCGACGTCCGCGGGCGTGCACCCTGCGACCAGGGCCGCCACCAGCGTGAGCGGGACGAGTGGGCTTCCGAGTGCAGACCAGAACATCGACACCGATTCCTCCGTGACAGACGCGCCGACCTATCCCGTGTTCGAGGTGCAAGCCGTGGTCTGACGGAAGCTTCAGCGTATTTTAGCGGCTTTTGGACATCATCCCCCGGAGAAAATGGTTGCACATCTTTTATGTTTGCATATACTATCTCAACGGAGGTTGTATGAGAAACGCACTGATTCTGTTGGTCCTCGCTGGTTGTGGTGGTCTGAAGACCGTCGATGCGGACGCCCTGTCCGAGGTCGAGCCCGACGCCGTCGAAATGCTCGCGGAGCGCGCCGAACGAGTCGATGAAGCCGAGCGCGCGCTCGAGGAGGCGCAGAAGCGCCACGAGGAGGTCGAGAAATACGTCGCAGACGCAGAGATCGCACTGAAGTCCGCCGAGAAGGACCTGGAGCGCGCCAAGTCGCTCAAGGCCGATGCCGTGGGCTCCGGAGACTACGACACCGCCAAGGATGTCGAAGGTGACTACCAGTCTGCCACGCAGACATACCAGCGACGCAGCACCCGGGCAGCCGAGCAGCGCGCGATGGCCGACCTCACCGAGCAGAACGTCGATCTCGCCGAAGCCCGCCTGGAAGTCGCGAGAGCCGAGCTCGAGCACGCACGTGCCGCAGCCGCTGCCGAAGGTGGGGCCGACGTGAAGCTCGACAAGTTCGAGAAACAGCTGGCGAAGCGCCAGGACAAGCGCGCGAAGGAAGAAGCCGAGCTCGAGGACATGGAAGCGTCCACCGGCGTCAGCCTGTAGTCGCCCCCTCAGGCACCGCCTTCGGGAACGCGACTCCCCGCTTCACGATCCGATACGCACGCTGGCGTGCTACCGCGCGCCGACCTCGCTCGCCGCGGCCCGAGCCCGACGGAGATCGTCCTTCAATCTACGGGCACGCGCGGCGACCTCGGCTTCGCGCTTGCCCCCCAGATCGGCGAGGACCTCGCGAAGCGCGCCGGCTGCCGGCCCCTCGGGATCGAGCTCGGCGTCACGGCCCAGTGCACGGGCTTGAGCGCGCAGCGATGCCACCACGTCGTCCGCCAGGCTGGGCTCGAGGACGTCGATCATGTCGTGGACCCGATCTTCGAGGGATTCGCCGGAGACCGTGCTCCCCGCCATCGGCAGGCCCACCCCATTGGTCCAGATCGTCAGGAGGTTCACGATGGCGATCAGGGCAGGCAGCACGATGGGGAACGTGAACATCGCCACCAGCATGCACAGCGCCAGAGCATTGCTCAACCGGGCGCTCTGGGTGATCTGCGGGTCGTTCACCACGCGAACGTTCAGCCCGGCGTCCCGCAGGTCGCGCGCGAACGCCGTGGCCCGGTCGGCCGACAAGCCCGCCGCGGCCACGAACTCGAGCTTGCCCGTGACCACCCCGGGGTCGACGAGCTTCACGCGGTGTGCGCGAAAGACCTCGCGGATCCGCCCTTCGTCGATGTCGGGGGTCCACCAGGGAGCCAGGTAGAGCGACGCGCCGTACGCGGACGCGACGAGGGTGGTTCCTGCGGGAGATTCGGGCATGGCGCCAGCGTAAGCACACCCGCCCGAACGTGAAGTGCACTCACGCTGGGAAGGTCAGCACGAACCGCGTTCCTTCGCCGGGGGTGGAGCTCGCCGACAGCGTGCCGTCGAGCCGCTCCAGGTGAAGGCGCGCCAGCGCGACGCCCAACCCGCGCCGCCTCCGCCCCCCTCCACCGCGTCCAGCCACTGAGACCTGCGCCCGCTGACGATCAGCCGACGGGCCCCTTCCACGGCACCAGCATCGGAATGCGCTTCTTCACCTCGGCGTAGGCGGGTCGGCGCGTGACCATCCGCTTCTCGATCAGCGGGATGCTGATGAACACGAAGAGCACCGCCATCGAGATGGGCCCCACCGAGGTCCACAGTGCATCGGCCGGGCTGGCTGCGACCCCGCACATCCACAACCCCACCCAGAAGAACAGCTCGCCCAGGTAGTTGGGATGGCGGGACCACGCCCACAGGCCGGTCTTCAGGACCTCGCCCTGGGCGGGATTCGAGCGACGGAAGGCCCGAAGCTGCTCGTCGGAGACGGTCTCGATGGCGATGGCCCCCGCAGTGAAGCCGAACGCCAGGACGTCGAACACCCCGAGGGGCGCGTCGCTCGTGACGACCGGCCACAGGCTCAGACACCCCGCGAAGACCAGCAGTGTCGGGAACAGCATGATGCCGGTGAGGTTGACCAGCTGCCATGCCGGACCCGTCTGTCGGCGCAGATCGACGTAGCGCCAGTCCTCGTGGTGGAACCCGGTCCACCCCCGCGCCCAGTTCCACGTCAGTCGAGCCGCCCAGGCGGTCACCAGCACCGCTACGACAGCGACCCGAACCGAGAATCCGCCCGTGCTCATCGCCATTCCCGCGAGCAGGACCGGGGGAAGCACCGACCAGTACGGGTCGTACAGGCTGCTGTTCCGCATCGGCACCGACATCGCGAAGATCACCAGGGTGGCCACCACGTCGAAGATCAGCAGCATCCACAGCGTGGGCGCCCCGAAGGATGGAATCCAGGAGACCGGCCAGAGAACGGCGGCCAGCAATCCGACTCCGAGGGCGACCGCATACGCAATCGCCACTCGGATCCACGCCTGGGCCTGGGACGTCCGGGAAGGCTCGTTCGCGTTCATCTCGCCCGACTAATCCACTCAGCGCCCCCCCGCCGCGCGCCGAACGGACGAACGTGCTAGTCGCGGGTGTTCCGTGGAGCAGCCCGAGGAGACCGCATGTTCTGGACCGTTCTCGCGATTCCGATGACCCTCACGATGCCGACCGCTGTAGCGGGCCCTCCGGGGTTGGTCCTGGCCGATGGGCCAAGCGCCAAGACGCTCAAGAAGGTCCAGGATGCCGTCCACATGCCCACGATGGAGCCCGTGGAGGCCGAGGATCTCGGGCTCGACGACTACCTGGCGAAGATGGGCGACCTGTGCAGCGTGAGCCTCGACGAGGAGACCGCCGCGAAGCTGACCGAGCTGGCAGCCGACCGCCCCGAGCTGTGGGTCGCCCGATCCGGAAGCCTCGGGATCGGGATGTGGAAGTGGGACGGCGAAGCGCTGCAGCGCCACCCCGAGTCCGAAGGCCACGAGCCCCAGCCCGCCGACGTGCTCGTGCTCCAGGTGAACGGCGAGATGCCGAAGCTGAAGGACAAGAAGGTCGCCAAGCACCTCGGCCACGAAGACCTGAAGCTGGTCCCGGGCAAGGACACCGCCTCGATCGCCGCCACGCTGCTGAAGTCCAAGGTGGAGTGCATCCCGGCGATCTCCAAGGAAGAGCTCACCACGATCGACGGCTTCGCAACCGAAGGACGCGCGTTGTACGTAGTGGTGGTGGACGACGGAGACCCGCTGTACTGGCGCTGGGACATCGACCGGAACGGCCTGAAGCACCTCTGACCGTCAGAGCGACAGGCTGAATCGGCTCCCCTGGCCCAGCGTGGACGTCACCGTGAGGTCTCCGCCGATGGCCCAGGCCAGCCGGCGGCTCATGGCCAGGCCCAGCCCCACACCGTCTCCACCGGACTGCAAGCGGTGGAAGGGCTCGAAGATCGCTTGCTGGGCGGCCGGATCGAGCCCCGGACCGCAATCCTCCACGTACAGACGGGCCGGTTCGGCGCCGAGCACCACGCGCCCAGGGTCGGCGTACTTCACCGCGTTGCTCAGCAGGTTGGTGAGGATCTGCACCACCCGCACCCGGTCGAGCTCGAGCTCTCCGACCTCACAGACGATCTCGATGTGGTGCCCCGACTGACGCGCGCGGATCTCCAGTGCAGCCCGCACCTCTTCGAGCATGGGGCGGACCGACACCCGCTCGGTCTCGATGTCGACATGGCCGGACTCGATGCGCGCGAGATCCAGCACGTCGTCCACCAGCGCGAGCAGGTGCTGCCCGGCACTCTGCACCCGAGCGAGATCCGTGACCACCGACAGCTGCTCCTCGGGGAGCGAAGACTCCAGGTCTTCGCTGACCAGCTCCGAGTAGCCGATGATGGCGTTCAGCGGGGTGCGTAGCTCGTGGCTCATCGCCGCCAGGAACGCGCTCTTCGCCTGGTTGGCCGCCATCGCCTGATCCCGAGCCAGCGCCAGCGTCTGGGCCATCTGGTCGAGGGTCTCGGCCTCGGCCTTGCGCTCGGTGACGTCTCGCAGACGCAGGTGCACGACGTCGACCTGCCCCACATGACGCCCCGCACGGTCGACCTCCAGGGCGCGATTGCCCACCCACAGGTCCGAGGTCGCGGATTCTCCGGGACCGACCAGGAGCTCGGCCGGCAAGGGGCACGTCTCTCCGAGCAGCTCGGACAGAGAGCGGCCCAGGTAGGCGTCCAGCTCGCCCCCACCCTCCAGCACCACGCCGTCCGCGCGGCGCACGAGCAGCCACGCACCCAGCCCGCGCTGCCGGGCCCACGCCAGCAATGAACCCGGCCGATACCGCGCCTGTTCGGACTTGTACGCGATGCGCGCGACCACCTCACCGTCCCGCCACAGGTCGACCATGTGGGCGTCCACCACGGCGAGGCTGCCGTCCCGACGGCGCGCGAGCATGTCTCCCCGCCACTCCCCCTGTTCCTCGAGCGCCCGGATCAGGTCCTGGTAGAACTCCCGGGGATGGGTCCCCCCGCGAAACAGCTGGGCGGGGGTGAAGCCGAGCACTTCGTCGCGAGAATAGCCCGTGGACCGCTCGAATCCGCGAGACACGTCGATGAGTGAGACGTCCGGCCAGGTCAGCTCCGTCCAGACCGGAGAGTTGCGCACGGCCTTCCGGTAGAGCGCCTCGACCACCCGGCGAGCCCCGGCACGCCGCGCCATCCTGGCGATCACCGGCAGTCGGTCCGCATCGGCGGGCCAGATCAGGAGATGATCGGCGAATCGCCCGGCAGAGACGAGGTCGTCGGGGGATGTGCCACCCGTCACCGCGATGCAGACCACCTCGGGCTCGGGGTTCACCAGCTCCTCTGCCGGAACCACGACGACCCGTGCGCGCGCACGCCGATCGTCGAGCTCCAGATCCGGGAGTCGCTCCAGCGCCGAGCGGAGCGAAGGTTCACCGAGTGCGTCGCAGCGTGGATCCACCCAGGCCACGACCCGCTCTGCCTCCCGTTCTCCCAAGTGTCGCCTCCTACAGCCACGGCATTTCAGCGCACGGAGCCAGCACTGGCAACCTTCCCGACACCATAGGAGGTGCTCGAAGGAGGACCCGTGCGAACCCGCATCGAACACGACACCCTCGGCCCGATCGAGGTCCCACACGACGTCTACTGGGGCGCCCAGACCCAGCGCTCGATCGACAACTTCCCCATCGGCACGGGCGCATCCGATGTGAGCACGGGCCGCATGCCTCGGTCGATCATCTACGGAATCGCCCGGACCAAGCGGGAGGCGGCACTCGCGAACGCTCGTTTGGCCGGGCTCGACGAGCGCATCGCGAGCGCCATCGTCACCGCGTCCGAAGAGGTGCTCGCCGGCCAGCACGACGACCAGTTCCCCCTCGCCATCTTTCAGACCGGGTCGGGCACCCAGACGAACATGAACGTCAACGAAGTCGTCGCGAACCGGGCCAGCGAGCTGCTCGGGATCGACTTCCGCGACCCCGACGCCGAAGGCCGTGTGAAGCCCAACGACCACGTCAATCGCAGCCAGTCCAGCAACGACGTCTTCCCGACCGCCATGCACGTCGCGGCCGCCACCCGGATCCTCGAGCACACGCTCCCCGCGCTGCAGCACCTCCGGGATGCGCTACACGAGCGGGCCGAGGCGTACGCCGACCTGGTGAAGACCGGTCGCACCCATCTCATGGACGCCACCCCGGTCACCCTCGGCCAGGAGCTGTCGGGCTACGCCGCCCAGCTGGACCACGGAATCGCCTGTGTTCGTGGAGCGCTCCCCCGCCTGTGCGCACTCGCGATCGGCGGAACCGCAACGGGAACGGGGCTGAACGCACCCGATGGGTTCGCCGAGGCCGTAGTGGCGGGGCTCTCCGAGCAGACCGGTGTGGACTTCACCGTCGCCGCGAACCGCTTCGAGGCCCTGTCTGCGCACGATGCCGTCGTCGAGATGTCCGGAGCACTCAAGCGCGTGGCCGTGAGCCTGCTCCACATCGGCAACAACATCCGCCTGCTCGCCAGCGGCCCCCGGACGGGTCTGGCCGAGATCATCCTGCCCGAGAACGAACCCGGCAGCTCCATCATGCCCGGCAAGGTCAACCCCACCCAGTGCGAAGCGCTCACCATGGTGGCCGCCCAGGTCATCGGCAACGACGCCACCATCACCGTCGCCGGCACCCACGGCCAGCTCCAGCTCAACGTGTTCAAGCCCGTCATGGCCGCCAACCTGCTACACAGCGCCGAGCTGCTGGGCGACGCGTGCCGGAGCTTCGCCGACCGATGTGTCGTGGGCCTGCGCGCCAACGAACCCCGCATCGCCGAGCTGCTCGAGCGCAGCCTGATGCTCGTCACCGCCCTCGCACCCGAGCTCGGCTACTACACGGCCGCCGAGATCGCCCAGCACGCCCACCAGGAGGGCCTGACCCTCGAAGAAGCCGCGACCGGGCTCGGCCATCTGTCGGCGGAGCGCTTCCGCGAGCTCGTCGATCCCGCGTCCATGGTCTGACCCCCATCGTTCGCGCCGTCGTCTCGTCATCGCGGCCGGGCAGCCATCGAACCTGGACGTGTGCATCCGCCGTGTTTCCCGCGCCCATCCGGGGGATCGACCGCGACCGGCTCCGGGGAGACCGCATCGCCGAGCTGATCACGCGCTTCGAGTCGCCCGGCTGACATCGACCGGTTACCGGCGCGCAAATGTCTGATTCATCCATCGAAGAAGAACTCGAGTCGCTGCGGAGCGCCGTTCTGTCCTGGCGGTTCCCGATGGTGATCGTGGGCGGGATGAGCGCGCTGTCCATGCTGCTGTTCGGCGGCTTGCTCGTCGTCACCACCCTCGCCTCCCTCGCTTCGCTCTCCAGCCCGTGGTCCAGCCCGGTCGCCGTCGTGTTCCAGATCGTGCTGATGTGGGGGTTCTTCGGTGTGGTGTTGATGCCGGTTCAGCTCCTGCTCCGCGCCGCCATCGCGGGCCTGCAGGCGCGAACGAACCCGAAGAAGGCGCTTCAGATGGCTCGACTGCACGAGCGCTACTGGACGTGGGTGCTCGGCATCCTCTGCGCGTACGTCGGTCTGATGTTCCTCTTCGTCCTGATGACGGGGTGCTGACGTGTACTTCGAACCCGAAGACGACGAAGAAGAACTCTACGCCCTGCGCGGCGCACTCGCGGGCACCCGCACCCCCACCGGATGCATCGGGTTCCTGGGGCTGGCGGGCTCGGGCCTGATGGTGGTGGCCGGCGTCATGATGATGCTGTCGCCGGGATTCGGCAGCAGCGGCGTCGGAGTCGGCGTCGTCTACCTCATCATGGCTGCGCTGTACGCCCTGGGTCCTGGCATCCTGACCGCGTCCGCGATGCAGCGCCCCAAGACCCTCGAAGACAACACGGCTGCCGTTCGTCAGGCGCGCCTGCTGATGGTCTTCTGGTGGCTGGCGGCCGTGATGGTCCTGGGCACGACGGCGCTGTACTTCTTCGCGTTCCTGTTCGCGTTCGCCGGGGCCGGCTTGATGCTCTGAGGCCGGACCATCAAGGACCCCATTCCCACACCCGGCCGGCCGACCCGGGCTCCAGCAACCCGCCCTCCTCGTCGATGCGCCAGGAGTCTTCGAGGTAGGTGATGCCCCAGGCGAAATCGGCGTTCCCGTCGCCGTCCCGGTCGTCGATGGTGTACCGGACGCGCCCGTCCGGCATGTACGAGACGATGCGTACCCGGTCGCTGTCAGAGCGCCGGATGGTCGCGGTCAGACAGAACCAGGTGTACGTCTCGACCCGGTCGCCTTCGACGCGCTCGGCGAGCTGCCAGCTCTGGTCGTTCACGTACGTCCAGGTGTCCGTCCCGGAGACCAGCGGCAACCCATCCTCTCGGTAGGTGATCGTCCGCTCGGAGCCGTCCCCCGACGTACTGGACGTGACGGCTGTCCCCGCCTCGCCTTCCCAGCTCCAGGTGGTCGTCGTCTCGCTCGAGTGGTCCGTGGTCACCGACCAGTCCCGACGCCAGTCCAACGGCAGGAACTGGGTGACCCGCGTCTCGGGCTTACCGAGCGGGGCAGACGACTCGAACCCCCGTCGACCGTCCGCCGTGTAGCGGTGCCGGGGAACCACCTCGGTGTACGCGTCGGTGTTCACGGCGATGATGTCCGCCGTGTGCAGGAGCGTGTCGGAGCCGTAGGGCCCGGGGTCACCCGGGATGGGGTCGCACAGATCCCCGGAGTACGGGAGGGTCTCGAAGGTCCAGCTCTCCCCGGCCGCCTCGACGAGCGCATCGACCTCGATGGCCAGATCGTCCAGGGTTGCAGAAGCGACGGGCGTCTGCGCATTGCACGCGAACAACAGGAGCGGCAGCGGAACGAGTCTCTTCACAACGCCGTCCAGACCCAGTCGACGACGAACGGGGCTTCGGGGCCGTCGCCGTCCATGTCGAGGATCTCGTAGTCGACCCGCCAGCTGTCACCGAGGTAGCGCACGGTCCGATTCCGGTCGTCCACACCGTCCTGTTCGAAGTCCGAGGCCTCGAAACGCACGCGCCCGTCGGGGTAGAAGCGACGTCGTCTTGCTGCCGTGCCGTCTGTGCGAACCGCAGTTCCGGTCAAGCAGTCCCAGGTCCAGTCCCATCCGCCTTGTGAGTCGGTCTGCTGGTCGAGCTGCCAGGTGTCGGGGCCCAGGTACTGCCAGGTGTCGACGATCTGGCTGTCGAAGGTGGTGGAGATGGGCAGTCCGTCCGGACGGAAGGAACGGAACGTGGTGAGCGTCTCGCCGGTGACTCCGGTCTGGACCACGGTCGCCAGGTCGCCGTTCCAGCTCCACTGCTCGGAGGTGGGCGCGAAGATGCCGCTCGTGTCGCGGGTGGCGACGCGCCAGGTACCCGGAACGTAGGTCCAGTCGGTGACGATGCCGCCCTCGGTCTGCAGATCGGTCTCCGAGAGGCGACGTCCATCCGCCGTGTAGCGAGCGGCGACGCTACCGAACCGATGCTCGCCTTCCGGCCGGACGATCTCCACGTCCCACGCGGGGGCGTCGGATGCGAACGGCCCGGACTCCACCTCGACGAACGAACAGTCGGCCGGCATCCCGGTGTCCCACCCCGTCAGAGGGTGCGGATCGCCCGTGTCGGCGGTCGGAATCGGGGCTGTGTCCTCTGGGGATGCCGTGTCCGCGGTGGGCTCCGGCACGTCCGGTGTGTCGGTGTCGACGGGGACGGCAGAGGGCGTACAGGCCAGGAGCAGCAGGACCATGTCGGACCCTACCCGAGCCCCTGCCGACTCACCACCCGTGGGTCTCTACAGGTCGTCGGGGTCGCAGACCAGGCCCGCGGACGCGTCCGTGGACGAGCCCGTGGTGATGTACTGGTCGGTGTCGACGTCGAAGTACCGGCTGTTGATCGCGCACGGCGCCCCGAGGTTGGCGAACAGGGTGTTCGTGACCTCGAGGGAGGTGTCGGCCCAGGGGATGATGCCGCCCAGATCGCCGTTGGAGTTGAACGAACCGCCCCCTGCGTCGCGGATCTCGGCGTGGTCGACGTAGTAGAACTTCGAGGTGTCGTCGGGGTCTTCGAAGAGCAGGCCCTTCCAGTAGCCCGGGGTGGCATCCAGGCCGCGCAGCACGACCGGATTGCCCGCTGCCCCTTCGATCGACACGTCTCCGATGGACTCGATGCCGGTGTTGCTCTCGAACACCAGCTCGGCACCGGCCTCTACGGTCCACTGGCTGTTCTCCCCGAACTCGATGTCGTAGAAGATCTCGGTGACCGAGGTGAGCCGGTACGGCACGTCCAGCGCCTCCCAGGTGTGGTCTCCGGACACGCCGCCCTCGGTGAGCAGGGCGTAGTCGACGTCGTTGCCGATGTGCACGTCCGTGCCCTGCAGCGCAGACGCGTACGCGGGGTCCAGGAAGACCGGCGCTCCCACGTTGCCCGTGAAGCTGTTGAAGCCGTCCAGCACGAGCGTGCTGCCGCCATAGGTCGCGTTCAGTCCGACGTCCCCGGACTGTTCGATGGCGACGTCGCGCAGGGTCAGCACGTTGTCCGCCCACAGGATGAGGGCGCCGAGATCCCCGTTCGAGTTGAACGAACCGCCTCCGGCGTGACGCAGATCGAGGTTCTCGATGAGGTTGTCGGCGACCACATCGCTGTTGTTGTCGATCAGGATGCCGCGCCAGTGCCCCGGAACCGCAGAAGACCCCCGCATGATCACGCGGTCGGTCGCCGTACCCGCGACGTGCAGCGGGGACTCGGTGCCGCCCACCTCCAACCCCGCGTTGGCCTCGAACACGAAGTCCGCGCCGGCCTCGATGGTGAGCGGATGCCCGGTGAAGACGACCTGATCCTCCAGCACGTAGTAGGGCACGTCGAGTGCAGCGATGGAGGTCGGGCCCGGAAGCGAACCGCCGAAGACCGCGACGTGATCCCCGCCGTTGCCCACGAACGTGCTCGCGCCGTCCATCTCCCCCAGGTACTCGGGCGAGCCGTAGACCGCGTGGGACGTGTTGTTCTCGAAGTGGTTGCGCGCGAACGTCAGCTCCGAGTCGCCGTACGCGATGTTCAGCCCCACATCTGCGCTGTTCGCGATGGTGCTGTCTTCGAGGGTGAGGGTGTTGTCGGCCCACAGGATGAGCCCGCCCAGGTCGCCGTTCGAGTTGAACGCTTCGCCCCCGCCATCGCGAATCTCGGCGAAGGTGATCCGGTTGTCGCTGCCGTTCCCGCCGTTGTTGTCGATGAGCACACCGCGCCAGTGGCCCGGCACGTCTTCGGACCCCTGCAGCACAACCGGGGAATCGGAGGTTCCAGCAAGCACGAACGGTGCCTCGACGCCGGCCGCTTCGAGACCCGCCCCCGCATCGAACGACACGACGGCACCGGCCTCGATGGTGAGCCCGAAGACCACCACCTGGGCGCCCGGATGGACGTAGGTGCCCGCAGACAGCGGCGCCCACACGGCGTTCTCGCGGGCGGCCCCTCCAATGAGCCCGACAGGATGGGCGTTCCCGGAGAAGGTGCTCTCGGAGTCGAAGTCCTCCCGGTACTCGGCATCGGCGTACACCCCGTCCCCGGCGTTGTCTTCGAAGTGGTTCCGGGCGAAATCCAGGGTCGAATCCCCGTAGGTGACGTTCAGCCCGTGGCTCGCGCTCTCGGCGACCACGGTGTCGGTCAGGGTCAGCCGGTTGTCGGCCCACAGGATGATGGCGCCGGTGTCGCCGTTCGAGTTGAACGACCCGCCGCCGGCGTGCCGGATCTCGGTGTGGACGATGCGATTGTCCGGCTGGTCGTCGCCGGAGTTGTTGTCGATGAACACGCCCCGCCAGGACCCCGGAGTGGGGTCGACGCCGCGCAGCACGACCGGATTGCATTCGTCCCCTTCGATGTCGAGCACGCCGGAGCCGTTCGATGCATCGAGGCCCGCGTCCTCGCCGAACCCGATCACGGTGCCGGGCTCGATCGAGAGCGTACCGCCGACGTTGGCGCGGCACTCCACGACGTAGTCCACCACCCGGTCCGGGGAGTCGGTCAGGACCAGATCCGCGCCGAACGCGTCGCAGTCCAGCACCTCGGGCGGTTCGTCCCCTTCGTCGACCTCGGGGCAATCGCCGGTGTCGCCGGTATCGCCCGTGTCGGTGGGCATGGTGGGAGCGTCCGTCTCGGCCGGATCGTCCGCATCGCACGCGGCGAGTCCGAGCAGCGCAAGGGTCAGGGTGACAGCACGTACAGACATGAGGGCCTCCATCGAAGAGCTGTGGAAGCCTTATGGAAGCCGTTCCGCGTCTTCACACCGCTGTTACGCGCTGTCACCTCGCGGTCGCTGATCTCGCCCTCGCCGATTACACAGTGCGTCCGGCCTCTGCCGGATTCTGTTCTCCCCTCCTCTCGAGGTGTTCTTTGTTCACTGTTCTGCTGGTGGCCGCAACGGCTGCCTCCGCTGGTGAGGGCTGTCTCGACCCCTTCACCGAATCCTCCACCTGGTCCCTGTCCACGGGAACCCTCTCCCTCGAGCGCGGTGTGCTCGAGCTCGATGGCCGTCTGCTCGCCGCCGAGGTCGAGTCGGTCGACGTCCGCGGCGATCACGTCGTCTGGGTGGAGCACCGGTCCGGAAGCTACCTCCGCGACCTGTGGGCCTACGACGCCCTGTCCGCCGTACCCACTCCACTGTCCCTCGCAACGAGCCCGTCCCAGCCGGTGATCTCGGACGATGGCTCGCTGGTGGCGTTCGTCGATGGACGCACCGGCCTGACGGCACTGTGGCTCCAGTCCTTCGACGGCGGAGAAGCGGTTCAGCTCACCAACCGCGACCTGGTTCGGGTGCCCGGCCAGGCTCCCGAGGGCTTCGTCCCCTCCCCCGACGCGGGCGACCTCGCCTTCGATGTCGGCCGACTCACCTGGACTGCGGAGGGTGTTCCCCGATCTGTCGCCCTGCCGAAGGGAGGTGCACGATGATCGCGCTCCTGCTCGCCACCCTGGCCCCTTCCGCATTCGCCCAGGACTACGCGTTCCCGACGACCGCATCGGACTACCCGCACTGGTACCCCACCACCTACTTCGACCACTCGGGCGTCGACTACACCTGCGGTTCCGACCGGTACAGCGGCCATCAGGGCTCGGACTTCGGGGCCGGAAGCTGGGCCGGGATGAACGCCGGGCGCTCCATCACCGCGGCCGCCGACGGCACCGTGACGTACGTGCACGACGGCGAGGTCGACACCTGCACCGGCAACTGCAGCAGCCCCGCCAACGTGGTGCAGATCCAGCACGCGAACGGGCTGGTCTCGGTCTACGCCCACCTCAAGCGCTGGTCCATCCCCGTTCAGCCCGGCGACAGCGTGTCCTGCGGCGACGTCATCGGCGAGATGGGCAGCTCGGGCCAGTCCAGCGGTCCACACCTCCACTTCGCCGTCTACACCGGGCAGTCCGCGCTCGATCCCTTCGAGGGGGCTTGCAACCCGAGCGCCTCGATGTGGGTCTCCCAGGGCGGCTACCAGGGCGTGCCCGCTCGCACCTGTGACGCCTCGACGAGTGGTGGCGGCGGCGGTGGAGGCGGCGGCTGCGGAGCGGTCAGCGGAGGCCACATCGCAGCGGCGCTGTTGATTCTCCCCCTCGGCCTCTTCCGCCGGAAGCGTCGGGGTCACACCGCGTAGCCGAGCTGCAGTCCAGCCACACGCACCTGTGGGTCGGTCGGCACCTGCAGCGGATCGAGCGGACCCAGACTCGCGGCGAACGCCTGAGCCGGCTCGATCGGCAGGTTCAGCTGCTGGAGCGCCCGCCCGATCAGGGCATCTGGCAGGTGCACGCCCGACGCCCGCAGCGTGAGCGTGCCCAGTGCATAGGCTGCCACCGCCCGCTGTGCGGCGAACCCCTCGCCGTGCATCCGGGCGCGGTGGAACAACCAGTCGATGTCGAGCTCGATCCAGGTGAAGGTCTCGCCGGACCGGGTCTCGCGGACCACATCGGCCTTGCGCGGCACGGGCTTCAGCACGCACACGGGATGGCCACACGCAACGGCCACCCGGGGGTGGAGACGCTGCAGGCGCGCCTCCCATCGCTTCCACCCACCGCGGGACAGGCGGGGCCAGGTCACTCGCTGCACCCGCGCAGTCTATCCGTCATGCGGCGTGCTGCAGCGCCGACTCCGAGCGACAGCTGACGATGGCGGGCGCCTTCTGGACGAGCGCATCGTCGGTGAGGGCGTGGATCATGAAGCCCGCGAAGTCGATGCGTCGGGTGCGGTTGCTCTGCAGCACGGCGTCCCCCACGTGCTCCGACCACACGGGCAGCCCTTCGCTCTCCCCTTCTTCGAGGTCCGAGCCCCGCACCACCGTCCAGGCCCGGTCGCTCGCGAAGATGCGGTTGCAGGCCTCGACCTGGTCGTCCAGATCGACCCAGCGCACGAGCCGCCCGAGCCAGCCGAACAGCGCGACCAACGCGAGGAACAGGCGCGAGTACTGGTCCTGCCCGTCCCGGGTGATGTGCCAGCCGCAGCTGAACGACAGGCGGGCCCCGGGTTCGGCGTGGTCGAGCACGGCCTGGGCGGTTCCCGACGAGTAGTTGTCGACGCCCCAGGGGACGAGCACGGTCGCCACCCCGTCGCAGCCCGCCACGGCGCGGCGAATCACATCTTCGTCGTTGGTGGGGCCCGGCACCACGGTGAATCTGTCGCCATAGCGTGTGAATCGCTCGAGCTTGTCGACGCTCTGGGCCCGACAGACGCCGACCACCTCCCAGCCGCGGTCGAGGGCATCCTGCACCATGTACTGCCCGAGCTTGCCGCTCGCGCCGACGATGCAGACGCGGCGAATGGTGCGGGTGGGGATGGCGGACGCGGGCGTGGTCGTGAAGGCAGTCATGAGGTCTCCAGGGATTCGGGGAACACCTGGAATCTAGGTCTTCACGTCTGAATGGACATCGGCGAATCTGGCACGTTTTTCATGCACTTCTGTATGGACAAGAGCCAGCGATGGCCTGAAAGCAGATGCTGCAGCGACGGTCGATCCCGACGAAAGAATCCTGTGAACCTGGATCAGCGCCAGGTCGCCACGGAGTCACGGAGCAGCACCGAGGATTGCACTGACCACGCGAAACGGATCGGCCGACTTGTGGCGGAGAACCTGCTCGAATCGGCGGGATTTGGTGTCACTCCGCGTGGCCGGGAGCGGGGCTCCCGGCCGAGTCGACCTAGCGGCGGCAGTGGCGAATCAGGCCGGTCAGCATGGCGCCAACGCGACCGATGGCCGCCAGGACGCCCGCGGCGAGGGTCGGATCGCCCATCTCGATGTCCAGCAGCGAGGCAATGGCTGCCGCCACCTCGCCGGCCTCGCCCTGTGCGATCTCGAACTTCTGGATCTTCTCCCGCGGCTTGTAGCGATTGGCGCCCTCCGCGAGGTTGCGCACGACGGATGCCGCCGCCCGGTTGATCTGAGATGCTTCGTCGCCGAAGCCCCTTGGCAGCGTCCGGGTGTAGCGCCAGGCGAGCTGGCGGGCGTGCCGCGCCTGGTGGAAGGCGTCGAGTCGTTCGTGTGGGAAGGGAAAGCGAGTCATCGTGTGTGTCCTCGGCCGGGTCGTCGTGACCCCGTCGCCTGCTGCGAATCGGGACCGCACGGCCGTCGCTGTCAATGCGGCCGGGAACCTCTGCAGAAAGGAGCGACAGCGACTTTTGAAGAGGTCGGCCGCGTTGACTGCGGCGGTCGGGTGGGCCAGGTTCAGCAGCTGGGGACGGGGTCATGACGGCCTGGCCAGGGCCCACGAGACGGTTCGCGGCCATGCGAGCGGCAGCCGCCATCCGCCGTCGTCGGGCATGCAGGTCAGCGGTTTCGGGATGGCCCGCCTTGTGGTGACGCGAACACCCGCCGTGGTCGTGTTGGTGGCACCCAGGAGGAAACGACTGAGCGGAGCCAGTCGGGAAGCTCCGGTCACGGGGTGGGTGGCAGGTCGTTCGAGGGGCCTACGTGGTTGGCCTGGATGACGACCGACCACCTCCACCACGACCTCGACCACGACGAGTCTTGGCGCATCCACGACGCTGGCCAACCCGGTATCGCCCGCATCGGACCCGCTCTGACGACCAAAGCTGGCCCCATACGCGTTTTCAAAGCTGCTCTATGAGCCGAAACGGATCGCGTGGTACTGAGAGGTGAGGAATGGCGTTCGAAAGCCCGGTCCAGGCCGCGAATTCTCCGGTGACGCCTCCGTGAACCCCTTCGTGTGCTCCGTGACTCCGTGGCAACCTGGCGCCGAAACCCGTTCGTACGCGTGTTCTGGCGGAATCACGCCGCGCCGGCTCACAACGCCAGCAACGCATCTCCGACCCCGAACAGCTCCGCAAGCACCGCCACGCGCATCCACATCCCGTTGCGCTCCTGGCGCCAGTACACCACGCGACGGTCCTGCATGAAGTCCACCGCGGGCTCGATCTCGTCCCGCTTGGGCAGAGGGTGCAGGAGCGCGGACTCGGGCTTCATCCTCGCGAGATGGCCGACCCGGAAGACGAAGTCGGGGCGCGCCTTCACGTGTCCGACCTCCCCGTCTGCGGAGGGGTCCCACTCGTCCTGGATGCGCGTCATGTAGACCGCGTCGGCGTCTTCGATTCCCGCATCGATGCTGTCGATCTTCCGCCAGAACACCCCGTTCGCATCGAGGTGCGCGATGACGTCGTCCTCCATCTGGTACTCGGGCGGAGCGGCCAGGAGCACCTGGACGTTGCGGTAGTTCTGCATCAACAGGCACAGGCTGCGCACGGTGCGGCCGCGCTTCAGATCCCCCACGAGCAGCAGGGTCTTGTTGTCGATCGTCCCGAGGCTGCGCTGAAGCGTGTAGACGTCGAGGAGCGCCTGGGTGGGATGCTGCTTGGTTCCCGACCCCGCGTTGATGATCGGGATGGGCACCTGGCGACCGTCCGGCAGGGTGATGCGGCGATGGGCCTTCAGGCTGGTCCACATCGCGGTGGCGGCGGCCTGATCGTCGGCGTGACGCATCACCACGCAGTCCACGTACGAGATGAAGGTGCGCACGCTGTCGACCAGCGATTCCCCCTTGCTCATCGAGCTGATCGCGAGATCGCGCACGCTCATCCGGTTCATCCCGAGCCACGCCTGAGCGGTGTTGAACGACATGAAGGTCCGCGAGGAGGGCTGGACGAAGAAGTTGAGCGCCATGCGGAATCGACAGAGCTCCGCCAGCGCCTCCTGCCCGTCGCGATGGCGGTGCAGGGCCCGCGCGTGATCCGCGATGCGGCAGTACCGGTCGAGCTGCGCACGGTCGAACTGCTCGGCGAACAGCACCCCAGCCGCTCCGGATTCCGACGTGAAGTGCGCGGCCTTGTCGGCATCGGACAGGGCGAGGAACGCCTCCAGGGACAGGTCGAAGGACGGAACGCTCACTCGGCACCTCGCGTGGGTCGACGGGTCGCGGGCATAACAGGAGCGCTGCAGAGCGTTAGTCCGGCACCATGAGCCGACGTCACGCCATCGTGGTTGGAGGCGGTCCGGCCGGCGCCTGTACCGCGCTCGTGCTGGCACGGCGGGGCTGGAGCGTCCAGGTGTTCGACGCTCCGGGAGGCGCCCACCCCCACAGTGGCGGCATGCTGGCGCCGTTCTGCGAGCTCGACCACGCCGAACCCGCGATCTGCCGGGCGGGGGTGGATTCCGTGGCGCGCTGGACCCGCCTGCTCGGGCCGGCACGGTCCCATCTCGTCCACACCGACGGAAGCCTGCTGGTCGCCCATCGGCCGGAGTGGCCGCTCCTCGCGCAGCTCGCCGACCGGGTCCGACGCGCTGGACACGCAGACCAGATGACTGCTCTCGACACCCGAGGACTGTCGGACGCCGAGCCCGCGCTCGAACAGCGCTTCCACCGCGGCTGGGCCGTGTCCGGAGAGGGCCATGTGGAGCCTGGCCCCGTGCTGGCGGGCCTGATGAAGGCTCTGCTCGCCGAAGGCGCGACCTGGACGGAGGAGACGGTGCTCGCGGTCGCTGCACACGAAGTGCGAACGGACGGCGAACAGCACCAGGCGGATCAGGTGATCGACGCGCGGGGGCTGGCGTCGGAAGCCCTGCCCCTACGGGGTGTACGCGGCGAGTACGCGCTGATCCGCTGTCCAGAGGTCCAGCTGAGTCGACCGATCCGCTTGATGCACCCCCGGTATCCGTTGTACGTGGTGCCCCGGTCGGAGGGGCGGGTGTACGTGGGGGCCACGCAGATCGAGCGCGACGACGAGAGCGGGCCCAGCGTGCGCTCCGTGCTGGAGCTGCTGTCGGCGCTGTTCAGCCTGCATCCGGGCTTCGGAGACGCCGAGGTCCTGACCACGGGAGTGGGTCTGCGTCCCGCGACGTCCTCCAACCTGCCCGTCCTCGACGTCGGGCCCGGCCTCACCCGGATCAACGGGCTGTTCCGCCACGGATGGCTGCTGGCTCCCCGGCTGGCGACGGCCTTGGCAGACCTGCTCGACGGGGCTCCTGCAGGCGAAGACGTCGAACCGTTCGTGCACCGGGAGTCCCGATGAGCGCCTCCACGACGATGCCCATCACACTCAACGGCGCCGAGACCACCGTGCCCACGGGGTCCACCATCGCCCGGGTTCTCGAGAGCACCGGCTACGCGGACGCCGTGGTGGCCGTGGCCGTGAACGGCACCTTCGCTCCGAAGAGCACCCACGACTCGCGCCGACTGGCGCCGGGCGATGCGGTGGAAGTCGTGGCACCGATGGCGGGAGGCTGAGCATGGAACCCTGGACGATCGGCGGGAAGACCCTGACGAGCCGGCTGATGATCGGCTCGGCCCGATACCCGTCCCCCGACAACATGGCGGCGGCGATCCGCGCATCGGGGGCCGAGGTCATCACCGTCTCGCTCCGCCGCGAGAATCCCCGCGAGCGTGCGGGTCAGAAGTTCTGGGAGATGGTGAAGGGCCTCGAGCTGCACGTGCTGCCCAACACCGCAGGCTGTCGGTCGATCCAGGACGTCGTCACCACCGCCGAGATGGCGCGCGAGATCTTCGAGACCGACTGGGTGAAGCTGGAGCTGATCGGCGACGACCTCACCCTGCAGCCCGACACCGTGCGGATGGTCGACGCCGCCAGGCAGCTCGTGGAGCGCGGGTTCGTGGTGTTCCCCTACATGACCGAGGACCTCGTGCTGGCGAGCCGCCTGGTGGACGTGGGCTGCGACATCCTGATGCCCTGGGGAGCGCCCATCGGTTCCGGCCAGGGGATCCAGCATCCCTCGCGCCTGGCCCTGCTCCGCCAGCGGTTTCCGGACGTCCGGTTGCTGGTGGACGCCGGCATCGGAGCGCCGAGCCACGCTGCCGAGGCCATGGAGCTCGGGTGCGACGCGGTCCTGCTCAACACCGCCATCGCCCGCGCCGCCGACCCCGTCTCGATGGCCCGGGGGTTCAAGCTCGCGGTCGAGGCGGGATTCCTGGCCCATCGCGCGGGTCTGATGGAGAAGCTGGCGTTCGCCGAAGCCAGCACCCCAACCGTCGGAACGCCCTTCTGGCACGGGGATTCCACATCATGACCGCTCGAGAGTTCCGCACAGACGGCGTGTTCGGCTTCTACCCCATCGTGCAGACCGCAGAGCGGGTCGAGTGGCTGCTCGATCTGGGCGTGAAGACGGTGCAGATCCGGAACAAGTCCCTGACCGGGACCGCGCTTCGCGACGAGCTCGCTGCAGCGGTCGCAGCCGGGGAACGGGCAGCGGCTCAGGTAGTGGTGAACGACTACGTCACCGATGCACTGGCGGTGGGTGCGGCGTTCGTGCACCTCGGCCAGACCGACCTCGAAGACCTCGACCCCACCCACCTCGATGCGCTGCGCGACGCCGGGGTGGCTCTGGGGATCAGCAGCCACACGCCGGGCGAGCGGGATCGTGCCCTCGACCTGAAGCCTGCGTACATCGCTCTCGGTCCGGTCTACGAGACCAGCCTGAAGCGGATGCGGTTCGCCCCCCAGGGGCTCGAACGCCTCGGTGTCTGGCGCGCACGCATGGGCGACATTCCCCTGGTGGGCATCGGGGGCGTGAGCCTGGAACGCGCTCCCGACGTGCTCGCCGCCGGTGCCCGCAGCATCGCGATGGTCTCCGACCTCGTCCGCGACGACGCCGAGGAGCGGGTCGCGGCCTGGCTGAAGCTGTTCGGCGAGCGAGGTGGACGATGAGCGAGAGCCGGCGCATCTATGCAACCGACCCCGTCGATCCGCGCGTCCGTGTCCCCATGCGAGAGCTGACGCTCGACGACGACGACACTCCTCTTCGCCTGTACGATGCCACGGGTCCGTACGGCGATCCCGAGGGCTGGTCGGAGGGTCCGCTGCCCCCGCTTCGGAAGCCCTGGGTGGCCGAGCGCTTCGGTACCCAGCTGTACGCGGCCCGACGAGGGTGGATCACCACCGAGATGCGCTTCGCCGCCATCCGGGAAGGCCTCCAGCCCGATGTCGTCCGCAGGAGAATCGCCGAAGGACGCCTGGTGCTACCGGCGAACACGGTGCACTACGCCTGCGAGCCCATGCTCATCGGGCGTTCCTCGGGTGTGAAGGTCGCCGCGGCCACGAGGACGAGCAGCCCTGTGCACCCCGCTGTGAACGCCGGTGCCGACATCTTGTGGGTGGGCGATCCCCTCGGTGCACGCAGGAACAGGCCATCGCTCGTCGAGCGGAGCCCGGTTCCGGTCGCGGCCCGGTGGCAGACCGCGGAGTCCTTCGCCGATCTGGCCCGGTCTGGCGCCGACATCGTCGTTCTCCAGCCGGCGGGTCTGCACCACACGGTCGATCCCCACGAGGTATGCGATGTCGCGATGGAGTACGACGTCGTCCTGGCTCTGGAGACCGACGGCACTCCCGAGAGCCTCGACGTCGCGTGGCAGTGGGTGCGGGTGGCGTGGAACCACGACGTCCAGGTGCTGGTCCGGACCGCCGATTCGGGTCCGGCGCGAGCGGTGCAGTCCCGGATCGAGCAGGCCATCGAAGACTTCGCCGACGCGCCGCTCTTCGCGAGGGGTGCCCGGCTCGTGGCCGTCGCACCGGACCAGGATGCCCGTGCCCGTCAGATGGGGGCCGTCACCACGGCGCTCTCGGGGGTCTCGCTGCTCCTGGCCGGCGCCGATGGCCTGTCCACGACCGATGCGGCGCTCTCGGCCTACCGCTGGGCCGCCCACGCGGCGAACGTGTCCCGGGGGCTGAAGCGAGCGGTGGCCCGGGATTCCGCGATGGAGCGAGCTCGTGTCGATGCGCGCTGGGAGGACGTCGCCGCGCTCTCCGTCCGGTGAGCCCGGATCTTTTTCGACGGTCTCTTTCCAGGAGTCCGCCCTCACGCATCTTCCCTGGTGACTGCCCGATGAACGGGGCCGAACGAGGGAGTGAACGATGATGAAGCGAACGATCCAGACCCTGATCCTGAGCACTGCGCTGATGAGCTTCGGGACCGGCTGCGAGCTGGTCGAGGCCCTGGAGGACCTGGTGGAGGACGCCAGCGACAGCCTGAACGACCAGGACGCGCCAGACGCCGGGGACGGCCAGGACGCAGATCCGGGCGACGACCAGCCGGACCTCCCCGACGACGGGTGGAGCGAGGACCAGGACTGGGCCTGCGAAGCGGAGCTGGACCTCTGCCTGCAGGACGCCTGGAGCCTGGAAGAGGACGGCGTTCCGCTCGACGACATCTTCGTGCTCGAAGAGGAGTGCTTCGCCACCTTCCACGAGTGCCTCGGCTACGACGACCCCGCCTGGGACGACGTGGACGACGGTTGGGACGACGGGGACGACGGTTGGGACGACGGCGACGACCACGACTGTCCGGACGACGACTGGAGCGAAGAGCAGGACTGGGTCTGCGAGGAGGAGCTCGATCTCTGCCTGCAGGACGTCTGGAGCCTCGAAGAGGACGGGGTACCGATCGACGACATCCTGGCGCTCGAGGAGCAGTGCTTCGTCGGGTTCGAGGACTGCCTGGGCTACGAAGACCCCGCACAGGATGGGGACGACGATGATGACGGAGACGACGGCGACTCCACCGGGTGCGAGGAGGCGCTGGAGGTCTGCCTGGACGAGGTCTACGGCCTGATGGACGCCGGAATCGACCCCGACGACGTCGCGCTGCTCGAGCAGGAGTGCTTCACGATGTTCGACGTGTGCCTGACGGGCGACGATGCTGCCGAAGACGCACCGGCCGCACAGCCCACACAGGTCAACTGAATGACGACCGCCGCAGCACCCCTGGACCTGGACGCGCTCTACCGGGAGCACGGCCGCCTGGTGCTGCGGCGAATCCGCCGTTTCTACCGGAACGAACAGGCGCAGGACGTGTTGCACGAAGTGTTCGCCAGAGCCGTCGAGAAGGCCCACACCTACCGTGGCGACGCCCCCGCCCTGAACTGGCTGTACGGGCTCACCACGCGGTTCTGCCTGTCGCGCCTGCGAGACGAGAAGCGCCGGAGGGAGCTGCTCGACGAGGTGGGCGAGGTTCCCTGGAGCTGCCCCATCACCGACCCCTCCACCGAAGCCCGCGTGTTCCTCACCCAGCTGTGGCGCACCGTCGATCCCGAGCTCGCGCAGATCGGCGTGTACTACTACGTCGACGGGATGTCCCAGGCGGACATCGGCGCCCTGCTCGGGGTGACGGGGCGCACCATCTCGAACCGCCTTCAGACGCTGACCGAGCTGGCTCGCGAGCACGCCGGGAGGACCCCATGACCGACATCTCCCCACCCAGAGGCCCCTCCCCGTTCCGGCGGGACGGCCACCTGACGGACCTCGCTCTCGAGTACGTGCTGGACGGGCAGCGCTCCGAGGACGCGACCACACACCTGGAGTCCTGCACCCTGTGCGCCGAGCGCCTCGAAGCAGCCGAGGCCGTCGAGCTACCTCCCCTTCCCGCCCAGCGACCCCAGCAGACGACGGACTCCACGCCCACGCCCGCATCTCAGATCGAGCCCGCGAACCGCCCGTGGATGTGGGCGATCTTCGGGGCCGTGGCATCGGCGGCCCTGGTGTTGTTGGTCGTTCGGGGTCTGGCGCCCTCCGAGCCGGACGGATTCCGCGTCAAGGGCAACGGTCTCGCGCTCCAGGTCTTCCGCGATGCCGGCGAGGCCAGCGAACGCCTCCGGGACGGCGACCTCATCGCGCCGGGCGACCGGCTGGGATTCCGCCTCCGCAACCGGATGGATGGGCACCTGCTGGTGTTCGGGATCGACGCCACAGACGCCACGTACGTCTGCTACCCTCAGGCCCAGGGAGGAGGTTCGGCGCCGATTGTGGCGCAATCCCGCCCCACCCCGCTTCCGGAGGCCATCCGCATGGACGACACGCCGGGCGCCGAGCGCATCGTGGCCCTGCTGTGCGATGCCCCCTTCACGCTCGACGACGTCGAAGCCGAGCTCCGCGACGGTCGGGCGCCCGAGGGGTGCGTGTTCGACGACGTCACCCTGGAGAAGCCGTGATTCCGGGTCTGCTGGCCTGGGCCCTCACCACTCCGAGCCTGGACGCCCAGGCGTCGGAGGTGCAGCGCTACGCCGTGGTGATCGGCGCCAACGACGGGTTGTCGGACGACGAACCCCTGCTCTACGCCGAGCGCGACGCGGCACGGGTCGCCGACGTGCTCGAGTCGCTCGGCGACATCCGCTCCGAGGACATCGTGAGCCTGAGATCGGTGGACTCGGATCGCGTGCGTACGGCGCTCGACGACCTCGGACGGCGAATCGAGCGACGCAAGGGCGCGTCCGAGACCCTGCTGTTCTTCTACTACTCGGGGCACGGCGACGAGGAGGGGCTGCGCCTGTCCGACACTTCGCTGCCCTTCGACGAGCTGACCGGAATGCTCCAACAACTGCCGGTGGACGTCCGTGTGCTGGTGGTCGACGCCTGTCAGTCCGGAGAGCTCACCCGGATCAAGGGCGCCACTCCCGCACGCCCGTTCGAGATCCAGGCCGAGGACCGCCTGGACACCGAGGGCATGGCCATCATCACCAGCAGTGCCGTGGGCGAGGATGCCCAGGAGTCCGACCGGCTCCAGGGAGGCGTGTTCACGCACCACTTCGTCGCCGGGCTCATGGGCGCAGCCGACGACTCCGGCGATCAGCGCATCACGCTGACCGAGGCCTACACCTACGGCTACGCCGAGACCGTGAAGTCCACGAGCACCGCGCGGTTCGTCCAGCGACCCAGCTTCGGCTTCAAGCTGTCCGGGCGCTCCGATCTGGTGCTCACCCGGGTCGAGGATCCGGGCCGCAACGCCGTGCTCGCCTTCCGGGGCTCCGGGCAGTGGCTCGTCTTCGAGGGCCCCGGCGACGGAGCCCTGGTGAGCGAGATCGCCGTCGACGATCAGGCGCTGCTCTCGGTCGCACCGGGCCAGTACCTGCTGCGCTACCGCAACGACCGATCCATCCGCGAAGCCGAGGTGGACGTGCGGCGGGGCGAGACCCTGCCCGTCGAGACGCGCTCGATGACCCCTCGCAGCCCCGGACAGACCGTGCGGAAGGGGCTGGTGGACGATCGGGCTGCGTTCGCCTGGACCATCGGCGCAGGGGTGCACGGCGCCACCGCTCCCGAGATGCCCGCCCTCGTGCCCCAGGCGTACCTCGGCGCCCTGATCGACTTCGAGCCGATGAGCCTCGCGGTCCGTGCAGGAGGGTCGTGGACCCGGCGTCGCCACCTCGAGAACGACCAGCCCGTGTTCACCCTGACCCAGACCCGGATCGGGGCCGATGTCGCGGGGATCAAGAAGATCGACGTGGGTCGCTTCGCGTTCGGGCTCGGGGTGCGGACCGGAGCCGACGTGTTCCTCCAGCGCTTCGATGCCGCCGGGAACGCGCCGCCCCGCACCGCCCTGGTTCCTCGCCTGGGGCCCGTGCTCTCCGCCGAGGTTCCGCTGGGCCGCACGCTCCTCGTCTTCTCCGGAGGCACCGATGTACTCTGGCAGCGTCGCTACCAGGGAGCCGAAGCCCCCGCGCCCCTCACCCAGGTCGTCGTCCCCACCTTCTCGCTGGAGCTCGCGCGCCATGTCCGGTGACCTCCCTTCGCCCCTCGATCGCGCCGTGTCCATCGGGGGAATCTCAGCCCTCCTGCTGCTCTGTGGGTGCGGCTCCCTCGTCGACGGAAGCTACGTCGGAGAGCCGCTGATGACCATCACGGGTCAGGTCCGCGTCGACGAGATCGATCCCCAGGTGGAGGTGGGTGTGGCCCTGCTGTGGAGCTGGGGCGACCTCATCGACCTGTCGACGCAGCAGGTCAGCGTCGAGACCTCGTTCCCCGCCCGCTACCGCATCGACGTGTTCCGAGCGCCTCCCGAGGAGACCCTGGCCCCCTTCCTCGGCATCGACGACGTGAACGCATCGGTGGGCGACATCGTGCTGTTCGAGGATCTGGACGGCAACGGGCTGTGGGACTTCGACCGCGAAGCGCTGATCGGCGGGGCGTTCGAAGAATCCGTGCTGTGGATCGAGCCCGAAGAGGGCCGGGACGACTGGCTCGCCGACCCCTGGCAGGACAATGCGGACTCCATCGACGACCCCGACTGGTTGAACCTGCCGGGCTTCCACCTGGTGGAGCGGGAGGCGCCGTTCAGCTGTCTCGAACCCTCGCAGAACTGGTTGTTCCTGGCGCCCGACTCCCAGGCCGATCTCGAGGTCGGCTACTTCTTTCCGGCGGGGTTCGACTGGGACTGCGACGGGTCGTCGGACGAGGAGTTCTGGGAGGAGTGCGACCAGATCGAGGTCGACATGTGTGCGGTCGTGCAGGACGCGCTGATGGTCGGCACCACCGAGCCGGAGTTCCAGCTGGAGGTGCTCGCCACGCTGGTGTTCGACGACATCTTCCGCGAGTGCACCGAGACCGCCTGTGGCGAAGCCGTGGATGCGCTCGTCGAGCAGGTGTGTCAGCCAGCCGACGCCCCCGACGAGCTCTGCGGCGAGTTCTGAGCCGGGAGCTCCAGCAGCTGGGCCACCCGCTCGAGCCGCTCGGACGGGGCCTCGGCACGTAGACGCTCCAACAGCTCCATCAACACGGCCCGATCGGCTGGACGCACCGTGGGGAGACCGGCTGGTTCGTGCGGATCGGCGGCAGGCTCCAACAGCACCGACGCGACGTCTTCCCACCGAGCCACCGACCACGGACCGTCCGGCTCGCCCGCGGCACCGAGCACCAGCATCACCAACAACCCGAACCGCCCTTCGGCCAGGCCCTGGAGCAACCCCTGACGCGCCATCGTGCGTGCCAGCGACGCCAGCTTCGGGAGCGGCGCATCGCGGATGATCCCCCCGAACAGGCTCCGGCAGGCGGCCGGATGGGTGGGCGCCAGAGCCACCGCCTGCTCCGCATCCTCTCGTGCAGCGTCCAGACGTCCCTGTGCACGATGCAGCGCGCTGCGTCCGACGAGCTGCAGGGCCTGCATCCTCGCGTGACCGACGTCTGCGCGGACCGCCGACTCCCCCGCTCGAGCGGCCCAGTCGATCGCGGCATCGAAGCGGTCCAGGGTGTCCGGATGCCGCGTTCCGTCCGCCTGGATGCGGCTGATGGCGACTACGCTCCTGCTGGCGGGGTCATGGGACGCCTCGGCCCACGCGACGACCTGCTCCCAGATGGCCTCCGCCTGGGGATCGCCCTGCCGCGACAGCGCATCGGCCACCGTGATGCCGCACCACACCCGGGTCTGGAGATCCTCGACCCCCTGCACGGCCTGCCACAGCGTCCGGACGGCGTCGAGGTCCGGCGCTCCCGTGTCTGGATGCATGGCTCGGGCGAACAACGCCAGCGCACGCGCCACGATCCGCTGGAGCGGTGCGTCGGTCCGGTCGGCGATGGCCTCGATCGACTCCAGGGCGTGATCCGGATCCCGCGCCAACCGATGCCGCGCGCGGGCCAGCGCGACCCAGCGCAGGAGGACCCGGTCCCGGGGCGACCGGAGGTGTCGGAGCGTCGCGAGCTCCAGCGCATCGAGCTGCACCAGAGACGGGAGCGCCCCTTTGAAGCCCACGCGACGGGTCATGGCGTGGATCACCTCCGTGCGGATGGGCTCGGCGGCGGTGGGGTCTCCGCTGAACACCGCGTGGGCCGCCCTGCGCAGCGCCCCGTCCACGGCACGATGCGGGATCGACGCCGCGAACGCGTGGTCTTCCCGATGTCGGGCTGTGCCGGGCTGTGAACCCACGACCTCGGCGAGCTCCGGGGGCACGGTGTACACGCCATCGGATCGCTGCAACACGTCCTGCGGGGGTGGAGACTCTCCGGCAGCTGCGCACAGCTCCACCAGGGTCTCCCAGGCGAACCCCGGCTCCAGCACACTCGCGACCGACAGAGCACGCCGAACTCCTGGGCTCCGCCGGGTCAGCCACGCGCGCCACCACCGACCCGCGACCGGATTCGCACCTGGCTCCCGACGCAGCACCAGACCCGCTCGACTCGGCGCGAAGCCCGGGCTCTCCCGCCAGCCTTCGAGGATCGCCATCGCCAGACCGGGACGCCTCACGGACCGCAGTCCCGCCAGCACGGCGACCTCCGGTGCCACCGGCACCCGCTGGCGAATCGCGAGGCAGATCTCCAACAGGCCCGGCCGGACGAGCTCGATGGTGGGTACACCGGCCATCCGCCGCGTCCACACGACGAGGGTTCGGTCGCCCACCGCGCGGGTCTCGGGATCGACCACCAGTGCGGGCTTGCCCGGAACGACGGTCCGCATCAGCTCGATTCCCTGCGTACGCACCTGATCGACCACCCACCGCAGGATGGCGTCCCGACCGACCTCGAAGGGGTCCAGCAGCGCCACCGAACGCGGGATGCCCTCGCGCATCGCCTCTTCGAGCGCATCCAACAACGCCGTACAGGCCGCGTGCTGCCCCACGGGCTCGGGGTCCCCCCGGCGGAGCAGACTCGCGGTCGGAGGACGCAGGCGGTAGGCCTGGCGCGGAGGCAGCACCAGCAGACGCTCGGACTCCCGACCATCCAACGCGGCCCTCGCCGCCCAGGCGCTGTCGAAGCGATCCTGCGGATCGCGGGCGAGCAACCTGCGCACGAACGCCTCCAGCTCCTCGGAGACCTCGATCAGCGGCTCGAAGGACGGAAGCCGACCCTTCGCGTGGGCCGAGCGAAGCTGACCCGCAGAACCGAGAAACGGAGGAACCCCCGTGCACAGCGCCCATGCGACCAGGCCGACGCCGTAGAGATCCGCCCGGCTGTCTCCACCGCCCTCGAACTGCTCCGGAGCCATGTACGCTGGCGTTCCAGCGGTCTCGTCGGTGAGCCCCGCCAGCCCGAAGTCGGCCAGGCGCACCTCCCCGTCTCCGGTCAGCAGCACGTTGGACGGCTTCACGTCGCGGTGCACGATTCCCCGACCGTGCGCGTACGCCAGGGCGTCCAGCAGCGCCCCGAGCAGCTCGCGGATGCGGGGTTCGTCGAGCACGCCGAGGTGGTTCGACAGCGAGCCCCCTTCCACGAGCTCCATCACGAGGTACGGATCGTCGGCGCGGACGGCTCCCCCACTCTGGATGGACGCGGCTTCGTCGATCGTTCCGAAGTCCTGCACCGCGACGATGCCGGGGTGCGACAGCCGGGTGGTGAGCGCGATCTCGCTGGTGAACAGCGCTCCCCAGGACACCGACGACCCCGCGCGGCTCCGCAGGACCTTGACCGCGACCGGGCGACCGAACGCGACGTCGGTTCCCCGCCACACGGTCGCCGTGCCGCCTCGACCGATGGGCTCGGTCAGGACGTAGCCCCCCAGCAGGATGGGGCGGGGTTCGAGAGCCGTGAGTGCAGCGCGAATCCGACCGCGGACCGGCTCCGAAGCCCCATCGAGCAGCGCGGCCAGCATCGCGGCCCGTCCCAGCGGGGGCGAACCGGCGGTGCGGTCCAGGATCGCGCACCTGGCCGGGCCAGACAGCGTGCGCAGGTCGCGGGCCTCGGCCAACCCGGCCCGCCAGCCGCTGGGGTCGCCCACCATCACGGCGGCCTCGGCCTCGAGTCGCGCGACCGCCGATGCATGGCGTTCCCGGGCCTCCGGCGTCATTCCGAGCAGGATGCGGGTCACCCGTGCAGGCTCCCCGTCCCGAAGCGCCGCTTCGGCACGCCACAACCGCTGTCGTCCGTTGTCGAGGTGCAGCAGGTCGACGACCGGATCGGGCCCGGACACCTCGCGATGTGGGAGCACGGCCTCGGAGAAGCGGCCGGCCCACAGCAACCGGTCGCGCTCGGCCAGGGGGGCGTCCAGCGGGGTCCCCCGCCGTCGTGCAACCGTCGCGGGGTCCGCGGGGCCCATCAGTCGAACCGCCAGTCCCACCCGTCCGGTCACCCGACACACCTCGCCGACCACTCTGTGGATGTCCGAGCGAGCGGGGTCGTCGAGGGGCCCGACCATCTCGGGGAGCCGCTCGAACACGTCGTCGAGCCGAGAGGTCCCCACCCACCGCGCCACCCGGACCCCTCGAAGACCGGCAGCACGCTCGGGATTCACGGCCCTCAGCGCCTCCCAGGCGGCATGGGCGACCAACACATCCCCGGCATCGATGTGCGACCGCACCGCATGGGCCAGGGCGTCCTCGGAGTCCGGCAGGTGCATCTCGAGCGCGGAGGGTTCGATGCCCACCGCGCCATCGCCCTCTTCGACGGATCCGTCGTCGAACCGATGGGTCTGAACCAGCGCCGGGTGCCCGCCATCTGCTGCCGAACCCGTCGAAACGACCGTCCACCCGCGTCCATCCAGGGATGCGAGCGCAACCAGCACGTCCACGTAGGCCGCTCCGCCCGGGGCGTCGTGCAGCCACACCAGCGCACCGTCTTCGGGGAGGTGCCGCCAGAAGAGCTGGCGCACCGGACGCACCGACAAGCCCGCACACAGCGCCGCGGCCGCAGCCGCTGCTCCCTCGCCCACGAGCCGGAGCAACGACGGCCGACCCTCCGAGCGAGCCGCACGGACCTCGTCGAGCAACCTCCGCAGCGTGGGGTGTGGGTCCGGTTCAGCGGGCATCCCTGCTTCTACCATTCTCCGGTTACTCCCGGAACAGGAGGAGCGATGGCCTGGCGACCCGACATCCGTACGTGCCCGCTGCCTGTCCCCCCGGTCGAGGAGGACTCAGGGGCCCTGCAGTGCTCGAAGTGCCGGGAGGTCCTCTACGACGCCTCGAGCGTGACCGAGGCAGAGTCCCGGTCGCTGGCCTCCCTCGGGCGCTGCGGAAGGTGGCTGCTGGATCGCTCGGGCCGGGTGATCCTCACAGCTGCTGCCCTCGCCGCGTCGGGCCCCTCGGCCGCAGGCCCCCCAACGAAGCGTCCCGTCCTCGATGTCCGGGTCGAGTCGCCGGATGGGAATCCCCTGGACATCGCGGTGATCTACCTCCCAGAGCTCACCGAAGAGCGCATCCGGGTCGACGAACACGGCCGATGGCAGGGCAGCGCGTTCCCCGTGTGGAAGTCCTCCCCGATCCCCCTCGAGCCCGGAGAGGTGCTCCTGAAGGTGGCCGCGCCGGGGTTCATCCAGCAAGAGGTGCGCGTGAAGCTCAGAAAACGCCGCACCCGACGGGTGAATCTGGTGATGGAGCCGCTGGTCCTGGACCTCGACGTCGACCTCGAAGAGCCTCACCTCGTCTTCGGCATCGACAAACCTCTCGACTGACGGCGGCGGAGCCCGAGCAGCGGAAGCACGGCCCCCAGTCCGAAGACCGAGCCCATCGTCCCGACGCTGGAACACCCGGTGCTGTTGCTGGTGCCGACCGAGCCCTGGCCCCGGATGGCCGTGCTGGCCACATGCTCGCCGAACGCAGCCTCCAGCGGCAGCGCCTGGCGGCTCGAGTCGAAGGTGTACTGGAACAGGTCGCCGGTGCCGTCCTCGGGGAGGGTGTCGTGGGTCCACTCGAACGCGACGCCGAACACCTCGTCGCCGGCCGCGGTCTGCGCGCGGGCCACGACGGTCAGCAGGTCTTCGTCTTCGGCCACGGATTCGTCGGGCGCATCCAGACGAATCGCGTCGATGTCCTCGACCTCGACCACCTCGACGACGGGGCTGTCGAGCAGCTGCCCCGCGACCGAGATCCCGAGGCTCGCCTCGCACGGCGTGCTGTCGCAGGCGGGATCGGCCACGATGGTGACCCACTCGCGATTCTCGAACAGGTAGGTGGCGTCCGTGGTGACGGACAGCCCCGGATCGGCATCGATGGACACGACCTCGTTGCCGAACAGCTGCTGTTCGCCGTCGAAGTACCGGACCTCGAACGTGGCCTCGCCGTCGCGCAGCAGCACGGGACGCTCGACGGCACGGTCCTCAGCGCCCTGCGACAACACAGCGGGCCCGTGCAGCTCGGCCCGATCGGGACGACCCACCTCGATCGGCACGGTGTCGACGAGCTTGCCGGACAGCTTGGTCACTTCGATCTCGGCGGTGCCGGGCCCCATGGCGGTGCACTCGAGCGTGACCTCGTCGCTGCTGCGGACCACCTGGTCGATCTGGAACACCTCGGCGTCGGTGCTGGTGAAGTTCAGCTGGGTGACGTCGCGCCAGGCGGTGACCGTGAGCCGCACCGGCGTGCCCTCGACGTACGGGGTGGCCAGTCGGTCTCTGCCACCCGCACCCCGCAGGTCCAGCCGGAAGTCGAAGTCGTCTTTGAACTGGACCCCGGGTGTGCAGCCCCCCGCGAGCGCCAGGAAGAGCAGGAATGTCGGTGTGCTTCGGGTCATCGTCGCCTCCGGTGCCCCCTTCAACGTACCCGACCGACGCGCGTCCACCACCCCGATTCCGAACAAATCATGTCTCCGAATCGAGGCTTCATGTTCGATAGCGGGAATGAACTACTCGGCAGGAGCCTGCTCGAGGGCCGCGATCAGCTCGAGGGCCGTGGGATGTTCGTCGCCGGTCTGCCGTAGGTCTGCGCGGTTCCAGACCCGCTGGGTGTGCAGCTCGGTGAACATCGGCACGAGCACGCTGTAGCGGGCCTCGATGGGCTGCACGGGCCGCTTGTCGCCCGTGAACGTGACCGCGGGGGGCTGGTCGTAGCGCACCACCAGGTCGATCGCGTGCACGCCCAGCAACGCCCACCCGATCACGCTGCCGTCCGCGTCTTCTCCGAACGGCACGAACACCCGAACGTCCTGGCCCAGCACGGGATCCTGGGCCCAGTCGTCCAACCAGGCCACCGTGGCGGTCACATCGAGCGGTTCGGTCGTGGAGGAGCCGGCAGAACCGGGGGCTCCGACGGTCTCGGGTTCGCCAGCCTCGGCATCGGGCTCGGGATCGGAGACCGTGCGCAGCGACCCGCTGGGGGCATCTCCCTCGATCAGCTTCGAGAGGAGCTTCGAGTGTCGCTCGGCCTCTTCGCGCTGATCCGCAGTCATTCCGAGCCCCGTGCCCCGCATCCGAGGTGCCCCATCCGAAGGGTCCAGCAGCTCGACGGGCTCGCCCTCCGCACCCCCCTTCGCGGCCGAATCCCCGACGGCCATGCCCAGATCCACCCTGGAGATGGCGGCGAGACTCCCGAAGAACGTGGCCAGCTGACGCGTCTCCGCCCGCACCTGCTCGGCCACGGCGGGCGGTTGATGCTCGGGGAGGTGCTCGCTCGACCAGCGATAGGCCTCGGCGTGCCGCGCGTACACCATCGGCAGCGGTTCCACCCGCAGCGCCGGAGCGACCATCACCACCGGGGGTCCGGCACCCGCCCCGATCGCGGGGATCGACAGGTCCTTCACCGCGGTCTCGCGACGCATCGTCACCGCGGCCTCGAACGCGCGCCGCAGTCGCTCCCGGTAGCCATCGTTCACCGAGAGCTTGTCGTTCTCGAGGGTGAGCAGCGGTTCGATGGCCCACTGCTGTCGGTCGTACCAGCCGCTGTCTTCGCGGGGCGACAGGTCGACCGAGCCGTCCAGGATGGCGTCTACGAAGGCGTCCATGGGATCGGGCACGATGGCGCTGCCCCCCAGCCGGTTCACCAGCTCGGTCTCGTGGCTGCGAGCGCCCGGAACCACCCACGTCGGGCGCTCCGTTCGCGACAGCAGGGGCTTGCGGGGATCGGGCGGATTGGTCCAGACGGCACGAATGCGGGCTTCCTCTGCGAGGAAGGGGTCGTCGGACAGGTGCTCGACGAGCTGGGTCGCGAGCGGCTCGGAATCGAGCTTCCGCATCAGCCACCGATCCCGCCGGAACACGGCTGCGAGGTCGTCGTGCTCGGCGTACACCCCCACGGGCTCGCTCTCGATGGCGTGGTTCAGGAACTGTGCAGCACCGGGCGGTTCCTCTCCGCGCCCCAGCGCGGCACCGGTCTCCAGGAACTCCGCCGCAGCCTCCTTTCCCGCCTCCCGCGCGGCCTGGGCCGAATCCTCGATCCACCGCTGACGTTGATCTTCGCGTCCACGGGTCGCAGCGACGATCAGCCGGTCGTCCACGTCCTTGGCGACGTGCAGCAGCATCTCGACCGAGGGCAACACCGGATACCGCGCGTGTTCCGCCGCCTCCGCGTAGGTCGCGAACAGGCGCGGGTTGCTGCGTTCCCGCGTGGCGCGGTCCACGAGCCCCGTGCGTCGGACCGCGATGAACCCGTCCTGCTCGGGCACCTCGATGCGGAACGTCGCGGGTCGGTCGTCGATGGTGAAGGTGTGCTGGCCCGAGGTCAGGCCGTGACGTACCGGGGACAGCGGAGTGGGGCGCTCCCAGGGGCTCGGGGTCGACATGGGCTCGACGAAGGGCTCCTCGGGCGGCGTGGTCTGCGGGCCCATGCCCACGATGTGGAAGTGACCGAACTGGGCCTGGCCCGCGGTGAACATGGCCTCGCTCATCGTGGCGTCCTGGGTCCGGCGGTCGACGAACAGCCAGATCGTGCCGTCGAACACCACCTCTCCGTCCGTGTCTCGCTCCAGCTGCTTCGAGCTCTCGGCGAGCTCCAGGAGCACCTCGTAGGCATTCGAGATCAGCTGGCCGCGCAGCTCCTCCTCGGGGGGCCGCCCGTCCACCAGCTCGAGACGTGCACGGCTCGAGAGACTGTGGACGAGATCCGGATGCGCGGCCGGCCACGGCCCGACCGTGCCGATCTCGATGGCCTCGGGCGTCAGCGCCATCCACACCGAGCGCTCGGGAACCTCCCGTGCCGTGTCCCCCACGACCTTCATCAGCTCGGCGCGCGGGTCCGGCGTGGAGCATCCCGGGCCCAGCGTCAGCAGGGTGAGGAACGACAGCAGCAACATGGGACCTCCAGCCGCATGGTACGCCCAAATCCAAATCCACCACGCGATAGGCTCTCCCCGGAGGGACGCCGGATGAGGACGACCGATGGGTGAGCTGGTCGACGTCGACACGCCCTATGCGGTCGAGATGCGCGTCGTCACCGAGGCCACCGTGCCCGTCCTCGGCAAGCGGACCATCGTGACGCGGTCCTACAGCCACGTGCAGTTCCATCGGGATGCCGAAGGCAACTGGACCCAGACCTTCACGGCCTGCGCGATGGAGAACGACGACCCCAAGGTGAGCTTCCCCGACACCTTCATCGACAGCATCCCGCCCCGGACACACACCGTCACCTGGACCGGCAATCGCTACCACGTCGACACGGGCGAGAGCTTCCTCGGGGTGTCCGAACCGGTCGAGGTGCTGCCGAAGGACGCCGACCACCCGCTGGTCGAAGACGCCGACGACGACGGCCATCCCGGCGTCACCGTGCACCTGACCCTCCCGTTGTTCGGCCGCGTCCGGCTCTACCTGGCTCAGGCGAACCACTCCATCCTCGACGGCACCCTCGAAGACGGCGTGATCACGGGGCCGATCGAGCTGAAGCGGCTCGAGACCCGCACCCTGGCGGCCTCTCTGGGCCTGTTCGCCGTGAATCCCTATGTGAAGGTGGTCGACAACGCCTCCACCTTCACCATCAAGCCCGACCCCGAAAAGACCTGTCAGGGGCCGTTCCGCTCCCGTTCCAGGGACTCGACCGACCCCGAGGAGACCTCCCGATGACCAACCGCCTGCTGTCCCTGCTCGTCCTGCTCCAGGGCGCCATCCTGCTCGTGCTCGTCGCCGACCGTCTGGTCCCCGAAGCCCAGGCCGCCAACGGCGTCGTGACCTGCCACATCGACAACTGGCCCGACCTGCTCACCAACACGGGCTTCAACACGATGCGCGTGCGGATCGAGGAGGTGAACGGCCAGCTTCCCGTCACCGTGAAGGACTGGGAGACGTCGGACACGTTGAAGACCAACATCGTGGACTGGAACACCTCGGACGAGCTGCGCGTGAACGTCACGAACTGGGACACGTCGGATGTCGTGACCGTCAAGCAGTACTGACGGCCTCCCCAGGCCTAAGGCGTGTGCGTTCCCGGCGAGGTCGCCGCCTGAATCCCGGCCACATCGGCATTGTCCAGTGCATCCGCGCCTCCGAACGTCCACTCCAGTGGGTCGAAGACCGGGTTGGGCACCGCGCCCGGGTTCCGCTCGGCCCAGCTGTCGGTGTACTCCCAGGTCTGGCCAGCTCCATCGACGCCGATCACCCCGTACAGGTCGACCAGCTCTCCATCCGAGCCGTCCCCGGTGGCGGGTCCACGGAACAGGGCCAGCACGTCGTTGCCGTTGATGAACGACCCCTGGCCGAGGTCGTCCGCATCGAAGCCGTACGCGTCGAAGAACCCGCTGGCGCCGACGACATCGCCGTTCTCGTAGCTGACGACCCAGGACTCCCCCGGGAGCAGGAGTCCGGCGAGCGTGTAGGACGCCCCGCCTCCCAGCGTGGCGTCGCCGTTGTTGAAGTTGCCGATGCTGTAGGCGGCGAGATCGATGTCGAGCACCCCGACGTTCGTGAGCTCGACGAACTTGGGGGTGCCGTCGGTGAGCGTGCCGTCGACCACCTCGCTGATGATCAGCTGCTCCACGGGCTCGACGTGGGTTCCGGGCGTCTCGGTGCCGGCTCCCGCGGTGATGGTCCACTCCGAGGCCGTCCACACGGTGTTTCCGGCGACCGCACCGGTCCTGAGCGCGACGGAGTCGGTGTATTCCCAGGCCTCGCCCGTGCCGTCACCGCCGGGAACGCCGTAGGTGTCGACGGGCATCATCAGCCACTCGAGCTCGTAGGCATCGTTGCCGTTGCCCGAGATGGCCCCGTCCTGCGCGACGTTGGTGAGGGTGCCGTACAGAGCCTCGAACTCACCGAGGTTGCTGGTGAGCACGTAGGACGCGCCGTCCTGCAGCACGACGTTCGGGAAGTCCGCGTAGCCCGGGTTGAGGTCGCCGTCGGGGTACCGCGCGATGCGCCACTCGCTCAGGTCGATGGAGCCGCCCGAGCTGTTCGTGACCTCGACGTACTTCACGAGCCCGTTCGCGGACGAGTCCACGATCTCGCTCATGTACAGGTTGGGTGCGATGACGTCGGTGTCGGTGTCCGTGTCCGTGTCCGTGTCGGTATCGCTGTCCGTGTCCGAATCCGTGTCGGCGTCCGTATCTGAATCCGTGTCGGCGTCCGTGTCCGAATCCGTGTCGCTGTCCGTGTCCGAATCCGTGTCGCTGTCCGTGTCGCTGTCCGTGTCCGAATCCGTGTCGCTGTCCGTGTCCGAATCCGTGTCGCTGTCCGTGTCCGAATCCGTGTCGCTGTCCGTGTCGCTGTCCGTGTCCGAATCCGTGTCGGCGTCCGAATCCGTGTCGGCGTCCGTGTCCGAATCCGTGTCGCTGTCCGTGTCCGAATCCGTGTCGCTGTCCGTGTCCGAATCCGTGTCGGCGTCCGTGTCCGAATCCGTGTCGGCGTCCGTGTCCGAATCCGTGTCGGCGTCCGTGTCCGAATCCGTGTCGGCGTCCGTGTCCGAATCCGTGTCGGCGTCCGTGTCCGAATCCGTGTCGGCGTCCGTGTCCGAATCGGCGTCGGCGTCGGCGTCGGTATCGGTGTCGGCTTCGGTGGGCGGTGTGGTCTCCGGGGCCTTGCAGGCCGCCAAGGTGGCGACCACAGCGAGTCCGAGCCAGTTGAGCTTCATCGGTTCCTCCGTCGGTCGAACTGTACCCGACCACCTCGCGTCACGCTCGCGCCCTCGGCCGTCCCTCGTCAGCGGGCCCGGACCATGGGGTCGAGCAGTGCCTCCCGAGACGCCAGCAAGGTCGCCAGCCGACCCAGCTGTGCTTCGGTCATCGCCTGCCGGATCGTGAGGACGAGTGCGGCGTCGCGCGCGAGCTCCAGGGTCAGCACCACCCGGCCGTCCTCGCGGAGGACCTGGCTCCGACGCGGCCACCCCAGACTGCCCGCGCGCTGGATGGGTGCCGCGCGACGGGAGGCCTGGGACTCGAACGCCCCCTGAGAGATGCCGAAGGTCTCGACCTCGACGCGCATCGCTTCGAAGTCACGGGACGTCTCTCCATCGAAGCGAACCGTGCAGCTCCGCTCGGACTCCCACACGTCGGGCTCGAGCTCCATCCGCAGGAACCGCTCCGCATCGACGACCGTGATCAGCTGGATGCAGGTCCCGAACCGGAGGTTCCAGGCATCCTCCACGGGCTCGTAGACGAACCACCCCAGCAAGACCACGGGCAACATCAGCAGCGCCATCCCCCGTCGCAGGGCGAAGCGGAACATCATCGACGAGCCGTCGAGCGATTCGCTGTTCAGCAGCCCCAGCCGCCACACGACACCGATCGCCAGCAGAGCCGCGAACACGCACCACACTGCGATCCAGGCACCCTCGCCGATCGGGAATGCCGAACAGACCATGCACGCCCCCTCCGACAGCATATGCCCGTGGCCCGGATGTTAGACGCTCTGCCCGGAGGTTCCATGGACAAAGCCACCATCCGAGCGGGTCGTGAGCGGCTCGTAGACGCACTGGCGCCGGTGCTCGAGGTCGTTCGCCAGGTCGACCCCGCCGACCCCGAAGCCGCGCAGTCCACCCTCGATGCGGCCCTCCCGCTCGGGGGCGAGACGATGCAGGCGCTGAAATCCCTCGTCCGTACAGGGGTCCGCGAGGGGTGGCTGTGTGAGAAGTCCGCCAACGGCGTGTCGTTCAGCCGCGTGGCCATGCCGGATCACGTCAAGACCCGTCCCCTGTCGATCGACGCGGTGCACATGGACGGCCCTGGTCCAGGCCACACCCACGGCAACGGCGAGATCGACCTGTGCTTCGCCGTGTCCGGCACCCCCGAGTTCGACGGGCATCCTCCGGGGTGGGTGGTCTATCCACCGGGCAGCTGGCACGTCCCGACCGTCTCCGGCGGATCGATGGACATCCTGTACTTCCTGCCCGACGGCGCGCTTCGGTTCGAGGACGATCCCCACGCGTGAGGTTGGCGTGCAGGAACCACGCGGTGAGCGCCTGTGGATCTCCGAGAGACATCGTGGCCTGGGCGGTGGGGAGCACACGTCCCGCTAGCTCGCCCAGCGAGCGTCGGCATCGCGTGGGAGGGTGAGCCGACCGAACCGGGGAACCTCTCGCCGGCTCGTGCGTAGTACTCCACACCATGCTCCCCGCTCGCTCCGATTCCGACGTCTCTCGCCTCTCAGCCGCTCTCGACGGGGACGCTGACGCCTGGAGCGCGCTGATCGACGAGCACGGCCCGCGGATCTGGAGTGTGTGTCGCCGTCTCGCCCGCGAGCCCGAGGACGCCTACCAGGAGGTCTGGGAGAGGATCCAGCGCACCCTCCCCCGCTTCGACCCGGCCCGCGGGACGCTGCGCGCCTGGATGACCGCCATCACCCACCGACACCTGATCGACCGCCATCGACGACGGCAGGTTCGCGGAGAGGTGCTGCGCCTGGACGACCGGGCTTCGGTGCTGCCGATGGTCGACGAACAGATCGACCGTTCCCGTCGAAAGGCCTGCCTGGACGAAGCCATCGCACGACTACCCGACGCTCAGCGCCGCGTGGTGGTCCTGCATCACCTGGGGGGCCGCTCCCTGGCCGACATCGCCGACGAAGAAGGGGTGGCCATCGGCACCATCAAGTCCCGACTGCACCGGGGAAGGGCCCGCCTGGCCGAGCTCCTCGCGCCCGTGGAGGAGCCATGACCGACGACTCGAACGACCGCATCGCCCTGTCCCGACTCTACGCCGGAGACCTGTCCGCCGACGAGGCTACGGCCCTGCGCCGACGCATCGAACGCGAGCCTGGACTGGCGAAGACGTGGCGGGCGATGGGCAGCCTGCTCGAAGACCTGGACCACCTCCCCGAGGAGTCGCCTCCCGAGTCGCTCGACGACCGCGTTCTGAGCGCCCGACTCCACCCGGAGACAGGTCCAGTGGCCGAGCTCGACGCGAGCGCTCCCGACCCGTCCCCCACCTGGTCCCCCTGGTCCGGCGCCTGGCTCGTGGCGGCGGCGCTGCTGGTGGCGCTCGCACTTCCGGCCCTGCTGCCGTTCGGCACCGCCCCTTCGACGTCGACACTCCTCGAAGGGCGGGAGCTGATCGAAGGCCAGGCCCAGCTCGCCACCCCCGCCGGTCGGGTGCAGATCGATGGCGTCGCACTGATCGATGTGAGCGAGGTGGTGGACGTGGAACCTGCAGAGGGGTCGATGCGTAGAGACCCGACGAACCCCACCGCATCCGAGGTCTCCATGAACCCCACCCACCTCCTCTCCGCTGCTGCTGGCGCCGCGCTCACCGTGACCGTCATCGAGGGCAAGGCCTGGATCTGGCCCGACGAGGACGCGCCCCCGGTCGAGGTCACCGCTGGAGAGACGCACCGCACGGGTCCCCCGCCCCATCGAGTCGCAAAACACCCGCCCAAGACGGTCGACAAGCCCGCAGCCGCCGCGAAGCTCGACCCAGAAGTCGCCGCCTGGGTGGAGCAGCTCGAAGCCGAGAACGCAGCGCTGCGGTTCGAGAACACCCTGGTCAAGGGGCAGCTCGACGCACACCAGGGCGTGCCGCTGGAGTGGCCTGCAGACCTCGCCGAGCCCGCCACTCCCGAGGCGTTCACCGCTCATGCCGAAGCCGTGGCAGCGGCGGTCCCCAACCTGGATCTGCACGAGGTGCGCTGCGAAGAGTACCCCTGCATCGCGGTGTTCACCGGCGCCGGGCTGGAGGACGAGCTGAAGAACGACATCGCCGACCTGTCGACCGCACTGAAGGACCGCATCCCCGAAGACCAGGGAGTGTCGACCCTCGTGAGCGCGGGGATCTCGAAGGACAGCGACGACCCGGATGCCGATTCGGCGCTGACCATCGGGGTCGCAGCCATGGACACCCGCGGCGAAGAGCCATCGGATGCAGAGCACGACCGAATTCAGCAGCGGATGCGGGGAATCGAGGACGAGCTGGAGGGCGGGCCCCCGCGCTGACCCACACATCCTCATCAGCAGTACAGTGGTGCGAGATCCCTATCGACCCCCCGCCATCGACCTGCCCCGGAGGTTCCGTGAACCACGTCGTCTTCTTCAAGCTCCCCGACCTCGACACCGCCCGCGAGGCCGCCGCCCGCCTGGCCGCTCTGGACGGGGTCGTCGAGAGTCTGCAGTCCATCGAGGTCGGCGTGGACGAGGTGCGGAGCGACCGGAGCTGGGATGTCTGCCTCATCACGCGGTTCGCGGACACCGCCGCCTTCGAGGCCTACCGCGACCATCCGAAGCACCTCGAGGTGGTGGCATGGCTGAAGCAGGCGGGGGTTCAGGCGGCCGCGGTCGACTGGTCGGCGTGACGCCCGATCGGCATTCGGAACTGCGAGCGCGTTGCCACTGCAGTGTACGAGCGGCTTCGGGTCCGCACCAGAAGCCAGTCGAGCGCCGGCACCCCCCACCAAAACCCCTCTCGACCCGCTCGAAAGCGGCGTCCGAACGTGAGACACTCCGCATGTGTCCACCTCCGAACGCCAACGACGTGCTGCTGTCGCGCGGACCCAGCGGGCCCTCCGCTGGATCATCTGGCCCAGCTACGCCCTGATCCTGGGCGGCGGAATCGCGTTCCTGGGCACGGGCATCTCGCAGCGCCCCGACCTCACCGTGCTGTTCCACGGGTTCGGACTGGCGGTCATCGCCATCGCCCACTGGCTGACCGAGAAGGCGAAGACCGCCATCGCCTCCGACCTGCTGATCGGGCTGTTCTTCATCATCTACTTCGCAGCAGCGGCCTTCTCGGGCGGCACGACCAGCCCGTACATGGGTGGCTTCCTGCTGGTGGTGGTGGGCGGGGGTGTGCTCCGCGGCGGCCGAACCGGGTTGATCGCAGCGGTCGCGAGCATCGCGGCGGCCATGCTGTTCGCGGTGGCCGACGAGAAGGGCCTGCTCCCCGCGTCCCTGATGCCGATGACCCCGCTGTTCAACTTCGTCGCGTGGACGCTGATCTTCGGGATGACCGGCGTGCTGCTCCACCTCACGCTGGGCGAGCTGCAGCGGGCACTCGGACGCGCCGAGGAGACCGAGGTCGCCCTGGAGTCCACGCTGTCCGACCTGCATCGCACCTCGGTCAGCAAAGCGTCCGTCGAGAACGTGCTGTTGGGGCTCGGAGACGCGGTGATCGTGCTCGACCCCGAGGAGGTCGTGCGCGAGGTCAACCCACGGGCCGTCCAGATCTTCGGAATGGAGGAGGCCGACCTGCTCGGAACGCCCTTCCGCAAGCTGTTGGCCAAGGGCCACAACGACGCCAGCGAGGCCGTGCTCAGGACTGCGACGGGTCCGCGGAGGGTGTCGATCTCGTGGGCACCGATCCACGGCGCGGGCGGACAGATCGACGGGTTCGCCATCGTGGCGCACGACCTCGAAGCCCACATCGCAGCCGAGGACAAGCTTCGGGCCGCGGTGGAGGAAGCGGAGCGCGCCAGCACGTCGAAGAGCCACTTCCTGGCGACCATGAGCCACGAGCTCCGCACGCCGCTCAACGCGATCATCGGCTACGCCGAGTTCGTTCAGGAAGAGCTCGAAGACGACCTGCTCATCTCGGACGTGGCCCGAATCGAGCGTTCGGGGCGGGATCTGCTGGCGCTGATCAACGACGTGCTCGACCTGTCGAAGATCGAAGCCGGACGCGTCGAGCTGGAGTCCCGTCCGGTCGACCTGCCCGAGCTCGTGGACGACGTCGGGCAGCAGGTCGCCCCCCTGGTCGCCAAGAACGACAACCGGTTCCGACTCCAGCTCGACCCGTACTTCGTCGAGAACCCCGAGCTCGTCACCGACCCCACCCGCGTACGCCAGATCCTGCGAAACCTGCTGTCGAACGCCGCCAAGTTCACCGAGAACGGGGTGGTGACGTTGTCGATCCAGCTGCTGGCCGACGAACAGAGCGTCTCGATCGCGGTCACCGACACCGGCGTGGGCATGACCCCGACCCAGCTCGAGCGCGTCTGGAGCCCGTTCACCCAGGCCGAAGCGTCCACCACACGACAGTACGGTGGCACAGGACTGGGATTGCCCATCACGCGCCATCTGTGTGGATTGCTCGGAGGCCGCATCGACGCGACCTCCACCCCCGGTGAGGGCACGTGCTTCACCGCCGTGCTTCCCCTGCACGGAGCCGCCGATGCTACGGTCCGCCCCGAACCTCCGCAACCGGACTCTCCGGGCGCGGGCGCGGTCGACGGGGGCACCAGACATGAGCCGGCGGAACAACGAGCATGACGGACACCACGGGGTGTTCGACTTCCTGAGAGACCTCGGACAGGACGTGGTGGACGGCCTGTTCGACGTGGTCGAGACCATCGAGGGCTTCACGAGCGAAGACGACGACCGGCTGACCGTCGAGAGCGGCTTCGACTACGACATCCTCGCGCCCATCGCGATGCATCCCGGGCTTCCGTACGAGAGCCTTCCCGCCCTGGGGTGGACCTACATGGTCGGGCGCGTCAGCGTCGAGATCTTCCGCAACCAGCACGCGGTGGCCGAAGCCCAGATCGACGTGCCCCACCCCAAGCACGCCGCGTTCCGCATCGCACGGGAGCTCAAGCGCGGCATCGCCGTCGACCCCGAGGCGGAGCTGAAAGCGGCCGTGCGCCGACTCCGAACGCGCGCGAGCCGGATCGAGTGGCTCCGGGAGCTCGGGCAGAACCTGCGGGCCCGCACCGCTCCGGACGGCCCCGTGAGCAGCATCGCCGACTACGACCAGCTGTTCCTCGACCTGCCCAAGCCCCCGTATGCCTCGGTGTTCCGGGAAGATGCCGCCTTCGCCGAGCGGCGGTTGGCCGGGCCGAACCCCACGAGCCTGGTGCGCATCGAGGCCGTGCCAGCGGGCTTCCCCGTGACCGATGCCCACGTCGGGGCCGTCCTGCCGGGCGTTTCGCTCGACGACGCGCTGAGCGCCGGTCACGTCTACCTGCTGGACTACGGGGGCCGTTCCCCGAAGATTCCGGGCACCTACCCCGCCTGCCAGAAGTTCCCGTACGAACCCCTGGCCCTGTTCGTCGTCGACACGGGCAACGATGGCGTGCTGGTGCCGGTCGCCATCCAGTGTGGTCAGGACCCCGCGACCTACCCGGTCGTCGGCCCGAAAGACGGGGATGCATGGGACATCGCGAAGACCATCGTGGACGTCGCGGACGGGAACTTCCACGAGCTCGTCGCCCACCTGGGCCGCACCCACCTGGTGGTCGAGCCCTTCGTGGGGGTCACCACCCGCACCCTGGGCTGCGACCACCCTCTTCGCCGGTTCCTCACGCCGCACTTCGAAGGCACCCAGTTCATCAACTGGGCTGCCGGTGAGTTCCTGATCGCGCCGAAGAACGCCGTGGACGAGCTGTTGGCGGGCACCATCGACGCCGACCGTGTGGCTGCGGTGACCCAGGTCGCGAGTCGCTCGTTCGCCGACAGCTACCTGCCGGTCTGGCTGAAGGCGCAGGGCCTGGACGACCCGGAGCGGCTGCCGCACTATCCGTTCCGCGACGACGCCCTGCGCGTGTGGTCGGCCATCGAGGACTGGGTGCGTTCCTACGTCGCCATCCACTGGCCCGACGACGGCGCGGTCATCGCAGACGGCCCGCTCCAGGAATGGTCACGCGACCTGGCCGCGTTCGACGGGGGTCGCGTAGCGGGCTTCGGCGACGGGCCGGGCCACACCATCGTCACCACCGACTACCTCGTCGGGGCCCTCACCATGGTGGTGTTCACCGCGAGCGCGATGCACGCCGCCGTCAACTTCCCCCAGCGTTCGGTGATGAGCTATCCGCCGGCCATGCCCCTCGCGGGCTACCGGGCCGCCCCGAGAGCCGGCGAGAGCCCCACCCACGAGGACTGGATGCACACCCTTCCTCCGCTGGATCAGGCCCTCATCCAGGTGAACGTCCTGACCCTGCTCGGTGGGGTGTACTACACCCAGCTCGGCCAGTACCGCCCCGACACGTTCGAAGACCCTCGTGAACAGGCGGCCCTCGTCCGGTTCCAGCAGGCGCTCGCCGAGCTCGAGCAGCAGATCCGCCACGACAACGAGCAGGGCCCGCGGGCGCGGTTCCCCTACGTGCACCTGCTCCCGTCCCGCATCCCCCAGAGCATCAACGTGTAGGTGTCATCGCGCAGAACAGGAGTGCTGCATCGAATGGATGGGGGTCCGACACGTCTGTGACGACCCGACCTGGAGAACGCATGTCCTGGCTGCTCGTCGCGTCCGCTGTCGCCGCACCGCCGTCTCACTTCTTCGAGACCGACGCGACCATCGGGGGCGTACCGCGCGAAACGACCGTGCTGCACGTGCTCTCTCCCGAGGTCTCGAGCATCGGCAACCTCCCGCGCGACCTGGTGGGCTTGTCGATTCGCGGGACGGCCGTGTCGTACATCGGCAACCTCCCGCGCGATCTGCGCTGGCTCGACGCATCCGGCACCGAGGTGTCCTACATCGGCAACCTCCCGCGCGATCTCGCGGCCCTGAACGTCGCGCACACCGACGTGTCGTACATCGGCAACCTCCCGCGGGATCTGGTCGCCCTCGACATCTCGTACACCGACGTGACGTACATCGGGAACCTCCCGCGCGACCTTCGGGTGCTCGACATCCGCGGGCTGTCGGCGAGCGGCGCCGCACCGGAGGGGACCTGCGTGATCAGCGACGACCCCACCTGGCTACGTCGCGGAGCAGTCCCCCACCCGCGCTACTGCCCGACCGTGCATCGGACCTGCTTCAGCGGAAGTTGATCACGACCCAGCCGCCCTGGTCGCTGAACCCACATGCCACCTCGTCGTAGTACTCGGCGTTCATGTTGACGTAGTGACCGCAGACATCGCCGGTGGTGGTGCCGTAGAAGTCGCAGTTCGGACAGTTGGGATTGAAGCTCGCCGAACAGGCATCGCAGCCCGAGCAGCCCGGCAGCAGTCGCTCGTCCCACATCGACTGCAGGCAGCTCGTCACGCCTGCGGCTCCCTGACCGAGGCACTCGTTCTGCGCCCACTCGCCACAGCTGCCGAATGCCCCGTGAGGCGTGTTGGACTGCTGGTCGCTGTTCGCCGCATCGTCAGCACACGCTTCGCCAGCGGTCCAGGTCGCGAGCGGCGGCTTGTTGTTGGTCGCCCGAAGGTCGTTGATGAACTCCACACACGTCTCGCGTGCCGCCGCGAAGGGGTCGACTGGCGAGGTGTCCGTGTCTGTATCGATGTCTGTGTCGGTGTCGGAATCTGAATCGGCGTCCGTGTCCGAGTCCGAATCGGCATCCGTGTCCGCGTCCGAATCGGCATCCGTGTCCGCGTCCGAATCGGCATCTGTGTCCGAGTCCGAATCGGCATCTGTGTCCGAGTCCGAATCGGCATCCGTGTCCGAGTCTGAATCGGCATCTGTGTCCGAGTCCGAATCGGCATCCGTGTCCGAGTCCGAATCGGCATCCGTGTCCGAATCCGTGTCCGTGTCCGAATCCGAATCGGCATCTGTGTCCGAGTCCGAGTCGGCATCTGTGTCCGAATCCGAATCGGCGTCCGTGTCCGAATCCGAATCGGCATCCGTGTCCGCGTCCGCGTCCGTGTCGGCATCCGAATCCGCGTCCGTGTCCGCGTCGGACTCGGTGGGCACGGGAGAATCGGAGTCCGAGCCGCTCGGGCATCCGACCAGCACCATCAGAATCAGCCAGCGCATCGACGCTCCATCAGCGGAAGTTGATCACGACCCAGCCACCCGTCTGGCTGAACCCACAGGCGACCTCACCGAAGTACTCGGCGTTCATGTTCACGTAGTGGCCGCACTGCTGGCCGGTCTGCGTCCCGTAGAAGTCGCAGTCGGGGCAGTTGGGCGTGAACTGGGATGCGCAGGCGTCGCAGCCGGAGCAGCCCGGCAGCAGGCGCTCGTCCCACATCGACTGCAGACAGCTCTCCAGGCCCGCGATTCCCTGTCCGAGACACTCGTTCTGGCCGAACTCCCCGCAGCTCCCGAACGCTCCGTGGGGCGTGTTGGTCTGCTGGTCGGAGGTCGCAGCGTCGTCCGCACACGTCTCTCCAGACGTCCAGCGCAGCAGGGGCGGCTTGCCGTTCGTGGCCCGCAGGTCGTTGATGAAGTCGACGCAGTCCTGACGCGCGATGCTCACGGGGTCGGTGTCGGTATCGGCATCGCTGTCGGCATCTGCATCACTGTCGGCATCTGCATCTGCATCGGTGTCGGCATCTGCATCCGTGTCGGCATCTGCATCCGTGTCGGAATCTGCATCGGTGTCTGTGTCGGTGTCCGCGTCGCTGGGCGTAGGCTGGATGTCAGGAGCAACGGGGCTGCATCCCAGCGCCAGCAGCAAGCCGAGATGAGCGAGATGAGCAGAACGGGCCAACCGCACGAAACCTCCGGCCTGGATTGTAGATCAGCGGTGTTCTCACGCGCTCGCGAGATGCTCACACAGGCGGGCGTTCACCCGCTCCGCCTGCTCGAGCTGCACCCAGTGTCCGGCTCCGGGCACGCGATGCAGGATTCCGCGCGAACACACGGACAGGCTGGGCTCGGCGAGCTCTTCGCCCAGCGGGGACGATGACCCGATACCCCGCGCGCGCCAACACCGGAATCTGCGCGCGCCAGCCGTACCAGAAGTCGGGAAACCCGTGGAGGAGCACGACGGGCAGGCCGTCTTCGGGCCCCGCCGTGACGACGTGCAGTGTCAGTGGGCCTCCCGCGCCCGTCGCTCGCGTCAGCTCGACATGCCGATGGGTCAGCACCACCCCGTCGAGCTCGGTGATGTCCCGTGCGTCCGCGTGCATGTCCGCCCTCCTTCCGGATGTTAGCCCGGGCCATGCGCCACCTCTTCCTCACCGCCGTCGCCTGCTCCCTCGCGGGCTGCCCCAAGCAAGCCGCCAAGCCTGCAGCTCCTGCCGAACCCGTCGTCGCAGAACCGATCCCCGCACCGTCGGGCGCCTTCGCAGACCTGGCGACGCTCCTCGACACCCTCGAAGCGAAGAACCGCTGGCAGGGAAGCCTGGCGCTGGTCCGGGAAGGCGAGCCGATGTTCGTACACCCCGTGGGGCAGCGGAAGCCCGGCGGAGACCCCATCGACGCCGACACCCGCCTGCGGATCGGCTCGATCAGCAAGGTCTTCACCGCCGTCTTGATTCACCAGTTGGTGTCCGAGGGGGCGCTGTCGTTCGACGACACCCTGGCGAGCTTCGGGGACGGCCAGTTCGAGTCCATCCCGAATGCCGACCGCATCACGATCGAGCAGCTGCTCGACCACCACTCCGGCGTGTTCAGCTTCACCGGGCTGCCCGACTACCCCCAGTGGATGGAGGCTCCCGCCTCGCGAGACGACCTGATCGCGAAGATGTCGCCTGCCGTCTTCGAGCCCGGAGCCCGCGGCGAGTACAGCAACTCGAACTACGTGCTGCTGGGCTGGATCGTCGAAGAGGTGACCGGCCAGTCCCTGTCGGCGGCACTGAACGAGCGGATCGCCGTCCCGGCCGGCCTGTCGCGGACCATGCTCGGCGACGGCATCCAGCCCCGGGACAACGAAGCGCGATCCCAGCGCTGGGACGGGACAGAGTGGGTTCCCGAGACCGAGACCGACCCCTCGATCCCCGGCGGCGCAGGTGCCGTGGTCTCCACACCCACCGACCTGTGCCGGTTCGCCGAAGCGCTGTTCACGGGCGATCTGCTCGATCCGGCCGGGCTCGAGCACATGATGACCCTCGAAGACTCCTATGGACACGGGCTGTTCACGTTCCCGTACGGCAAGCGGACCGCCTGGGGGCACACGGGTGGGATCGACGGCTTCTCGAGCATGCTCGGATGGTTCGAAGACGACGACAGCTGCATCGCCCTGGTCACCTTCGGCGACAACCTGGTCGAGCGCGACACGAACAGCCTGGCGATCGAGGCCCTCGGCGTCTTGAACGGTGGCTCGGTCTCGAACCCCGACGTGGCGGACGTCGTGGTGCTCGACGTCGAGCGCATCACCGCCTGGGAGGGGGTCTACAGCACCGATGCCCTGCCCCTGGACATGACCCTGAAGCTCGATGGGTCCGTGCTGACCGGTCAGGGCACGGGTCAGGGCGCGTTCCCCCTCACCCCTCTGGACGCCGACACCTTCGTCTTCGCGCCGGCGGGCGTCACGATCCGGCTGGGGGAGCCCGGCCAGTTCACCCTCGAGCAGGGCGGAGGCTCGTTCGCATTCACCCGCACCGAGGCCGACGATGAGTGAACCCGTGTACGCCCACCCATTCCCCATGTCTGCCAGCACGCTCGGGCTCGCAGGCGCCCTGCTGGCCGGGGTCATCGGGTGTCGGGCCTCTCAGGAGCCCGTACAGACGGGCCTCCCCACCTCTGCCCCCGCGGTGGTCCTGACCGCCACCACCACCGGCGAGCGCATCGACGTGGATGCCGCCATCGTCAGCACCCAGCACGTCGACATCGACGCCCAGCCCGACGGGACGTACCGAGCAGACACCCGGGAGGCGTTCCGCTACCAGATCCTCGACTCCGGCGATGCCGTGCTGTACGAGCGAACCACCAACGGGCCCGTGCTGGTCGATGCGTTCCTGGACTTCTGGGGCGGGCAGGCCGGGATCGACGTGCTCGCGGCACTCCCCAACCTCGGGCGCTTCCAGGTGCACGTGCCGCTGCTCGACGGCGGCGAGAGCGTGCGCTTCCAGCTGCGCGACGCCAACGGAACCTACGTCGATGCCGGCACCTACGACCTGTCGGATGTCGATGCCGACGATCTCGGCGTCCTGCCGGATGTCTCAGCCGTCGAGACGCTCCACGAGAGCGGGCCCTCCGACAACCGCCTGGACATCGTGATCCTGGGCGACGGCTACCCCGAAGACCAGATGTTCCGGTTCCACAACAAGTCGGAGCGCGTGGTCGAGACCCTGCTGTCGAAGCCGCCCTTCTCGGACGTGGCCTCGCTGATCAACATCCATCGCATCGACGTCCCGAGCGAAGAGGCCGGCGCCAGCTTCGACTGTCCGACCTGCGGGCTGCGCGACACCGCCTTCGGCTCCATCTTCGCAGTCGAGGCCATCAACCGGCTGTCCGGCAGCACCTACGACAGCCGTGCCCTGTTCCAGGTCGAGCAGTGGAAGGCCGCCCAGGCCGCGAGTGCGGTGCCCTGGGACATGGTGATCGTGCTGGTGAACACCGAGCAGTTCGGCGGAATGGCGATTCACTACGCCACCGCGACCGCTCGCGTCCCCCTCTTCGACGAGACCGCGGTCCACGAGCTCGGCCACACCCTGGGTCTGCTGGGCGACGAGTACGCGTTCGACTTCTGCATCGTCGACGACCGGCTGGGCCTTCCCCCCAACATCACCGACCAGCCCGAGTCCCCACCCTGGTCGCACTGGGTCGAGGCGAGCACCCCCCTCCCCACCCCGGACAGCCCCCCGAACAACGGCATCGTCGGGGCCTTCTCGCCAGCCTACAACTGCGGCGACCTCTACCGACCCCGCCGGAACTGCGCGATGAACGCCGGCACCAACTTCTGCCCGGTCTGCAAGGAGCAGCTCACCCGCCGCATCCTGCAGTACGCCGACCCCGTGGACGAGCTGGTCCTCGAAGGCCGGAAGGCCCGTATGGACGGGCCTCTCGACAACGTGACCCTCGAATGGTCCCGCAACGGCGAGGTGTTTGCGACCAGCGCTCCCGGAGAGGCCGTCGGCGTCGGCACCCGCCCGTTCGAGGTGCGCGCCACCCTGGTCACCGACGACGTGCGCAGCGGCCTCGAAGACCTGTCCGAGACCTACCGCTTCGAGTGAGTCGCGCGAACGCGGGGAAGGTCAGGGCATCCGAGACAGGAGCTCGGCACACGCCGTGACGTACGGCTCCAGTGCGTTCTCGGGGTCCTTCGTGGTGGTTCGGCAGCGGATGGCGATGGCGGCACCGATGGCGTGGGCCACCTCGCCCGTGACGTGGCGCCGACCATCCCGGGACACGTCCTGATTGGCCAGCAGGTCGTCGATACGCTGGTCGTCGGCGAACGACAACTCCCCGAAGCCCGACGGCAGATCGGCCGCGAACAGCTTGGCCAGGCGCCCGGGAATGGCGTAGGAATCGGACGGGTCGGGCACATCGGAGGCCTCCGCGCCGAGCTGTTCGACGAGCATCGCGCCGAGCGCCGCGGGATCCGTCCGGTCGTCCGGGCCCGTCGCGAACACGCACACCCGCGTCCCCCGGACCGGTTCGGACACCTGGAGCGAGACACCCGCGAAGTCGGGCTCGTCGCCGTCCAGCGACGAAGCGGCCTTCAGTGCCGTGTGCTTCACCTCGGCATCCTCGCCGTTCGCGACGTCCTGCTTCAGCACCGCAGCGGGCTGCACCTGATCGAGGCCGAGGTTGCGGGCCTGTCGGTAGGTCAGGCCCAGCGGCCCGCGTCCACACGCGTCCTCGCCCGTGCTGTCGACGACGTACTGCCACTCTCCGGGGTCTTCGCCGCGAACCCGCGAGAACACCGCCAGGTTCGCCACCACGGGGTCCATCGTCGAGGTCGCCTGCAGCACGTCGCCGGGAGCCTGCTGCATCGCCCAGTCCAGCTCCGCACCGTCCTTCAGACGCTGGTTCATCCGGATGTGCGCGTCTTCGGCGATGTCCCCGTCGTCGCGCAGCATCGCGGACAGCTGCGGAGACCCCATGGCCATCCCCATCAGGGTCTCGATGGCGAGGGGATCGGAGGGGGTGCAGCCCGGCTCGTCGCACGCGTACGCAGCGGGATCGGTCGGCGCGGCTTCTGTGCCGAGCCCTCCGCACCCCAGTGCTGTGAACAGCCCGATGGAGACGGCTCCGATGGAGGCCCGCATGCTCACCTCCCCGGCTTCGGCACGTCGAACGGCACCCAGTCCGATGCGTTCCCCGCATGGTCGAAGCCCCGGATCCGCGCCTTCTCCACCACGGTCTCCTTCGAGGACCATGCCCGGTAGCTGTTGCGACACGGCACGCTCCCGATGCGGATGGTCTGGCCTCCGAACACGCGGGTCCACTTGCCGTCCACCGACAGCTGGACCTCGTGATACGCGGCGTCTCCCGGGCTGGTCTCGACCACCAGCGCGTCGACCTGGGCGAACTTGTCGTCCTGATCCAGCCGACGCTCGACGCCCGTCACCCGAGGAGGGTCGGGAGCGGTGGTGGGCTTCTTCGCGCCGGTGGTGAAGCCGACCGAGAACCCCTTGTACTCCTTGGAGGTGAGGGTGTAGGCCGTGCCGGGCTGGAGCGACTCGGCAACGGCGACCACGACCGATGCGGGGGTCCGTTGCACGACCTTCAGCGGTACCGGCTTCTGCCCGCGGGCCGACACGATGAGCTGTGGATCGCCTTCGTCCAGGAAGGTGAGCGCCACCAGGAACTGCGCATCGACGGGGACATCCTCGCGACCGTCCACGCTGGCACCCACAGGACCCTGCTTGCACTTGAGCGCCCACGCCGACGGGGCCCCGAACAGTCCGACGAAGACCAGCAGTCCGACGATCACACGCATCCACACCTCCGAGCCGCACGACGCAGCTGGCCTACTCTACAGCGGACGTCGCGCGAATCCGGTAAGAACCCAGGGTTGCCCGGAGTCCCCGATGCTCTCGATCCTGCCCTCGCTGCTGCTCGCCCTCTCGGCGTGCCTCGCCCCCGTCAGCGAAAAACCCGATCCGACCGAGGAATCGGACACCGACACCGATGCGGACAGCGATGCGGACAGCGATGCGGACACGGACGCGGATACCGACTCGGATGCGGACTCGGATGCGGACTCGGATGCGGATGCAGACAGCGACTCGGATGCGGACACAGACAGCGATGCCGACGCGGACGCCGACAGCGATGCGGACGCCGACAGCGATGCGGACGCGGACAGCGATGCAGACGCCGACACCGACACAGACACAGACACAGACACGGATGTCGATCAGGGCCTGACCTGCGCCCAGCCTGTCGTCCTGACCTGCGGGAGCACCGTGTCGGCCAGCAACGTCGGGGGCACCGACACGTTGGCGCAGATCCCCTGCTCCGCCTTCCCCACGAACGGAAACGAAGTCTGGATGGAGCTCGAGAGCACGGAAGCCCAGATCATCACGTTCCAGATGACCGGGCTGACCGGCGATCTCGACCTGGGAGCGGGCGCCATGTCCTGCGGAGTCGGAACCTGCCAGTCGAGCGCCACCGACAGCACCGCCAGCGAGACCGTGACCATCGAAGCCGGTGCCGGAGAGCTGATCGAGGTCGTTGCCGACGGCTACAACGGCGGGGTGTCCGACTTCACGCTCACCACCACCTGCACCGAGCTCGGTACGTGCGTCGAAGACCAGCTCGAGGACAACGACACCGACGCAGATGCCGTGAACATCGGGTACGTCGCCGTCGGCGCCACCCAGACCCTGGGGCCCTACGCGGCGCTGGACGACGACTGGTACACCATCGACGTCGACATCCTGACGGCCCCGACCATCGAGATCACCTACGACTCGACCCAGGGGGAGCTGACCGGGACCACCTACGACTCCGGACTGGTCCAGACCGACACCGACACCGGAACGAACGGCGTGCTCACCCTGGATGGCGACCCGTTCTTCAGTGGCTTCATCTACCTCGAGGTCACGCCGCCACCCGGTGCCAGCTGCATCAGCTACGTGGTGACCATCACGGGGTGAGCCCGGCGCTCATTGCTCGGATGAGTTGCGCGCCGCCTCGATCAGCGCCTGGAGAGCCGACGCCGCGTGGCCTCGCGCCGTCTCGAACGCCTGTTCGGCGAGGGCGGACGTGAGCGACGCATCTGCACGGCGCGGGAACCGACGTACGTAGAACACGGCCGGCTCCCGGGCCTGCTGCACCAGCGGCAGATCGTTGCAGGCCGCCCCACACACCAGGGCCACCATCGCGTACCAGGAACGCAGGCGCAGCGACCCATCCCAGCGAAGACTCCATGCCTGACGGGCGGATTGCAGGGCCTCGTCCGGCCGACCCGCGAGCAGGCGCAGGATCGCGAGGTTGCCGTGCACGACCCCCCGCTGGTGTACATCCACCGTCGTGCTCGCCCGCAGGAACCACTTCTCGGCGGCCTCCAGGTTGTCGGTCTGGGCCTCCAGCCGGCCCAGCGCATTCGCGAGGGCACCCTGCAGCTTCGGATCGTCGGTTGCGTCCCACGCTTGCTGGCTGAAGCTCCGAGCGGCCTCCAGATCGCCCCGGTTCTGGGCGAGGAGGCCTCGTAAGCGGAAGACGAACGGGCGCTGCGACCCGGGTTCGAGCAACTCGACGAGCTCTTCGGCTCGCTCGTTGTCGTGGAGCAACGCACACACTTCACTGGCCATGAGGATCAGGCGCTCGCGCTGTTCCGGCGCGAGCTGCGGGACCAGCTCCACCAGGCCGAGCAGCTCGTTCTGCACGACCCGCCCCGAGTGCGACTGACGCCGTGCACTCAGCCAGGGAAGCTCGAGATCGAAGCGCTGTCGCGGGGTCAACGCGTCGAGGTCGACGAGCCGAAACGCCCGCTCGCAGATCGCCTCCACGATGCCCACCTGGCGACTCTCCACCAGGTTCCACAGCGCCGGACCCAGCACCCGGACCCCCGGGATCGTATGCCCCGCTGCCAGCAGGTGCATGCCGCGGCGTGCCGCGCGTGCGGGTGTGGCTTCGAGGACGTTCAGCGCCGCCGCGATGGCGAGGTGTGCGTCGCGCTCCTGCCCTTCGTCGAGGCCCTGCAGGAGGCCCTCCCGTGCGACCGGCGTGCGAAACCGCCAGCGGGTCGCCGTCCGCGCCACCCATCCCGCGCGCACGAGCTGCCGGAGCACGGTGTCGGAGCGGGGCAGCCCCAGCAGCTTGAGAGCCCCTCGCCACTCCTCCAGGTCGACGTCCATCCCCAGCAACGCCCCCACCGCCACCGCCTCGCGAGCTGCAGCGCTGGCGGACGACGTCCGCTGCTCCCAGAAGGCCGTGAATCGAGCGGCGGTGTCGACCTGCGACGAGGGACTGGGAAGCGTCGCCCCCTCCGCGAGCTCGAACCCGTCCTCGCCGGCGACCAGCCCTCCGCTCTCGACCAGGTCGCGCACCCAACGCACCAGCGTGGCCGGCCTCCCGCTGGAGTCGTGCGCCAACCGGATCCCCAGACGCCCGTCCAGTCCGAGCTCGTAGTGCGCCAGGTCGCGCATGGCTTCGAAAGGCAGCGGTGCGACCTCGAGGGTCTCGGCCCGCTCCAGGTACGCGAGCTCTTCGAGCAGACCCGCATCGGGGCGCCCTGTCGCGATCACGAGCAGCGCGCACGGTTCGTCCGAGACCGACGCGTCGAACAGAGGGTCCGTGACGAGACGTTCCAGCTCGCCGTCGCCCTCGGGATCGTCGACGTGCAGCACCACCAGCCCTTCTCGGGACCGCTCGATCAACCAGGCGGCGACGTCCTTCGCGCGGGGCTCCGCACGGGTCTCGAACACCCGGCGATCGCGGTCGGTCGCGCTGGCCGGGAGCTCCACGTCGCCCAGCGCGGCCACCACCCCGAACGCCCGCTCGACCGTTCCGACCATCCCCCGTTCCCGGTCCACCCGGTGCGCTTCGCCGATGCCGAGCTCCCGGACCCGCTCGAGCACCCAGTCTGCCAGCCTGGACGCTCCGACCCCCTCCTCGCCGGCCAGCATCACGACGCGGGGTCGCTCGGTGCGCGCCACGTCTCGCAGCGCCGTCCAGAGCGAGTCGCGTTCCGACGTCCGACCCTGGATGGTCAGGGCGCGACGGCCCAGCAGGCCCAGCCCCACCCCGGCCAGGAGCGCGGAGGGAGCCGGCGTGTTGCCCCGCCAGTCCTTCGGCACGGGCAGCCGTCCCCCGCGCCTGGACACCACCACGACCGGCGACGATCCATCCCCATCGGCGGTGCGCGTGGACAGCCCCAACGTCGACCGGTCCAGCACCACGGTGTCGAGCCACGACAGGTCGGGCCCCGAACCGGCGTCGTCGGACGAGTCGGGATGCACGGACTCCAGGGCCATCAGCTGTCGGGCCACCAGCGCTGCAGACCGAGGGCGGTCGTTCACCGACTTCGCGAGGAGCGCTTGGAGCACCTGCTCGAGCCCGTCTGGAACCGCGAACCGCGGCTCGAGAGGAGGAAGCGCCCGGTGGAGATGGGCGTTCAGGAGCTCGTCCACCGGAAGCTCCGTTCCGAACGGGGCGTCTCCGGTGATCCAGTCCCAGAGCATGGCGCCCAGGGAGTACAGGTCGGTCCACGGCCCCAGCTCGGTGACCGAACCGCGAACCTGCTCCGGCGTGATGTAGGCGGGTGTGCCGCCCCTGCGGATGCCGCGACGGTCGTTGTCGGTGGCCCAGGCCAGTCCGAAGTCGGCGATCTTGATGCCGGGTCGCAGGTCTGCGCCCGTCGCCACCACCACGTTCTCGGGCTTCAGATCGCGATGGACGATTCCGCGTCCGTGGGCGTAGGCCAGGCCGTCCAGCAGAGCCAGGGCGAGTGCCGACGCCTCGCGCCAGGAGCGGGGACGCCGATCGAGCAAGCTGCCCCCGGAGGCGAACTCGAGGGCCATCCACGCCATGCCCTCCCCCAGGGGGGAGTCCGGGCCCGCCACCCCGTGATCGAAGAGGAACAGGATGTGGGGGTGGTACATGCGCACCATCGCGGCCACCTCCCGATCGAGGGAGATCGCCATCGCGCGCGACTGCGTGCGGACGGTCTTCAGCGCCACCCGCACACCCGTCGGCCGATGCACGGCGGTGTACACGGTGCCGGTGGTCCCCCGCCCGAGCTCGTCTCCGATGGAGAAGTCGTCGAGGCCGTCGCTCATCCAGCGCTGCTCACAGCACCCAGGATAGCATCGTCCAGCCGCAGCGTCGGTGCGGATGCGTCAGGGTCGGACGACCAGCACCACCGTGCCGATCACCGAGTTGTACGGCGCGCGCGGACGCAGGTCCCACGCGACCCCGCCTCGCAGACCTGCATGGCGGTAGCGCAGCGCGATTCCCGCTCCTGTCTGCAACCCGACATCCCAGTTGCCGGTGTCCACGGATTGCAGGTCGACCTGGATCCCCACGGGATCGTCGACGGTGTCCCACGAGTCGTACTGCTGGACCTCGGGCCCGATGTGGGCGAAGGGTGCCACCTGCAACCCTCCGAGCGCGCCGAAGCCCCGTCCGGTTCTCTCGTCGAGCGGCCGGGGCGCGATGCCGAGCGCCAGGCCGAGGCCGTACCGGGACTGATGCACCCGATCCGATGGAGGGCCGAAGTAGGCGCGGATCGCGGATGGCGACTTCGTCCGGTAGCTCGCCGTGAACTGTCCGTAGAGCAGCCCCGCCTCACCCGCGACCTGGACCGTGAGTCCCGGCATCGTGGAGCGCTCGGGGGTGCCCCTCCGCATTCCCAGTCCGAACCAGGCGCCCGTGAACACCGGAGAGCCCTTGCTCCGCGCTCCGTCCTCCCCGTTCGCCTCGACGCCGGGCTCGATCGGGAGCTCGGGCTCATCGGGGAGCTCGAAGTCGGACAGCGGTTCGAGTGGCTCACCGGCCAGATCCGGGAACGGGACCCACCCGATCGGCGCCTCGTCGGCATCGAGCAACCACGCACGCGCGACCAGGACGATGGTGTCGTCGGAGTCGACAGCACGCTCCACCACCTGTTGCTCGGTGACCCAGTACAGCCGATCCCCCCGGACCTCCAGGCGCGGGACCACCGACGACGGACCCACCTGGACCTGCAGGGGATGGCCCACCCACAGCAGATCCGCGGTATCGGACAGCTCCTGCGCGCGGTCCTCGCCATCGACGACCAGCGGGGTGGCGGATGCGATTCCCAGCGACAGCAGCAGGAGGTCCATGCCGATCAGCTTGCCCTCACCATCGCGCGTCGACCAGCACCGTGAACGCCACTGCCCGTTCGGCGCCGCTCCAGGTGAGAGCCTCCCCCGAGCCCACGGCCACCAGCCGGGACCGCGCCACACCTCGCTGAACCAGACCGTCCAACACGCTCTCGGCCCGGTGTTCCGACAGCTCCAGGTTGTACCGCGAGCCTCCGACGCTGTCCGCGTGCCCTTCCACACGAAGCAGCTCGATCTCGGGATGGGCCAGCAGCCAGGCGGCGAGGTCGTCCAGACCCGGAAGGGCCTCGGGATCCAGGCGCGCGCTGTCCAGGGCGAACAACGGGCGCGTGCCCACCCGGACCTGCGCCCCCTCCCGCCGAACACCCGTGGGCTGAAGGACGAACCGATGCGTGGCGCGCCCCGCAACCTCGGGCGGCACGTCGATCTGGACCTCCTGCTGCACGAAGCCAGGTGCCGCGGCGACCAGCCGCGTCGGGCCGCTCACCACCTCTCCCTCGAATCGACCCGCATCCATCGGCCTCTCTACGTCATCGATCGCCAGGACGGCTTCTGGCACGGGCTCTCCGGCCGGGTCGACCACGGACACGGACAGCTGCCCGAGCTGGATCGGCAGCAGCGTCACGGTGGTGGTGGTCCGCTTCCCCTCGACCAGCTCCTCGACGTGCCGCACCGGCTGGAATCCAGGCGCCGTGACCGCGATTCCCCGGCTTCCGGGAACCAGGGTCCACGTCCGCGCCTCGCCCCCCACCATCTGCACGATCCGCCCCTCCAACGCCAGCTCGGCCACCTGCAGTTCGCTGTCCGCCGCGGCCTGCACCACGATCCGCCACTCGGACAGGGCGTCCGGACACCCGTCTTCGTCCGCGTAGCCATTGACCACCTCGGCCTGGTCCGGGCAGGAATCCTGCGGATCGAGCAAGCCGTCTTCGTCGTTGTCCGGATCGGGACAGCCATCGCCGTCGCGAAACCCATCGCGGTCCTCGGGCTCGAAGCGGCAGCGGTCCACCAGGTTGCGCAGCCCGTCTCCATCGGAGTCCCGCGGGGCATGTCCCGCAATGCGCACGCCCACGATGCCGCGCGAGATGGGGACTCCGATCGAGCGTGTGACCCCCACCCCGATCCCGCCGTGCAGCTGGACCCGACCGAACAGCGCGTACCTCACCGACCCCAGCGCCTCGAGGGGCATGTCCCGAAGGCCGCGGGGGATCCCGAGGGGTACCGAACCGAACAGCTCGATGCCCCCGTGCAGACGGGCATCCTCGCCCCCGATGCCCCGCTGGTACCCCAGGGCGTATCGAATCTGGTTTCCGATGGTCACCCCGGGCAGCACCACCCGCCCCTGCAAGCGAACCAGCCCGTGCCATCCGAGCGTTCCCCCCAGGAACCGATGCTCGGAGGCGAACCCGATCCCCATCGCGTTCTGACCGAGCAGATCCGAGCCCGGAGTGCGCCGATCCACCTCGACCCGCAGGGCCAGCGGGTGGTCGACGGACCGTTGGGAACGGATCGGGAGGGTCGCCCACAACTTGATGTCGCCGGGATCGGTCTGGTGCGGCGGACGCTGCCCCAGCGCTGTGGAGCCGTTCTCGGCCCAGGTGGCGCGATGCACGGGCAGCCCCACCCCCACGCCGAGCACCCGACCGAACGCGAAGGTCACGGCCGAATCCAGCGTCAGAAGCGAGGTCATGTACGGCTTGCGGAACGCCTGGTTGGTGGTCACGGCCACGGGGGTCATCGCGGCGCTGCCCGTGGTCGCCACGGCTCCACTCCACGCGGGCCCCACATCCGCGGGGTGCACGCTCATGAACGTGCCGCCCTCCATCACTTCGAGCAGCTGCACGTCCTGCGCGGATGCACTCTGCATGCCCACCAGGCCCGCCAGGAGCCCCACGAGCACGCGGCGCAGGGTCCACGCGGCGACCACCCACACCCACAGCCCAGGCCCGCCAACATGCGCGCATCCGCCGCCGCCGACGTACTCCAGCGCGCCCGTGTCGTCGTCCTCGTTGAACAGCCCCGTCTCCACGGGTGCTTCCACACACTCTCCCGCGGAACCGCCCACCAGCCCGCCCCCTCCGAAGGTCTCGCACTCGTCGTCGTTCACAGCTGATCCAGCGTCCGCTCGACGGCCTCGGCGAGCTCTCCGTCGACCCCGGCTTGAAGCGATGCACGCAGGGCCACACGCGCCTCGTTCGACAACCCCATTCCGCTCGCACACAACCCCTGCCACGCCAGCGCGCGAGCCTGCTGCATCCCCCGGGTTCGATGGGCGAGGGTCCGGTAGCTCGGAAGCGCCTGATCACAGCGCTCGAGCCGCGCTCGGGCGACCGTCGCCCGGGCTTCGAGAAGGTCCGGCATGCGGGGATGGCGAGGGTTGAGGGCCAGCCAGTCATCGAGCTCCTGGAGGACCTGCTCCGGAGGGTCGATCCGGGCTCGGACCTCGAGGGCCAGTGCGTGTGCTTCGACGGCCAGCGCGGGCTCTGCGCGGGCGTACGCGTCGAGCGCCTCCACCAGGCTGGGGGTCGTCTCTCCGGACTCGACCCGATCGAGCAGCCGTGCGAAGTCCCGACCGGAGCCGCGGAACGGCGCACTGCCGGAGGAGGACTCCCCGACCCCGGGACGCCGTGTCGGGTCGCGGGTCACCGGCGCCTCGGACCGCTCCGCCCAGATCATGGCCACCGGCAGGTCCGGTCGATGTCGGGCCGCCTCTTCGGCTCGGCTCCAGCGTTCGCCAGCCGAGAGCACGGTGCGACCCCAGGGATGGTCGACCTGCACCCGACCCTCCCGCACGGCCACGGTGACGTCGGGGGTGTCGTGGTCGATCGTGAACACGGTCCCGAGCACCGTGACGGTGACATCGCCGGCCACCACGCGAAACACCCCTGATGGGCGGACCGGATCGACCTCCCACGCCGCGATTCCCTCGCCCTGGACGACCTCGATCGACGGCCCCTCCACGTGGGAGGTCCAGGATGCAGACCCCGCCATGTGGAACGGCCGCGAGTCCGGCAGTCCCACCAGGCTCCCGGCCACGAGGACGAGGGTGACCAGGGCGACGAGGGCCACCGCGACACCCACCCCCACTGCCCGCACCCTGCCCGGCTCGGCGGCTTGCCGGTCGCTGGGGGAGCGTCCGCGCAGGGCGACGATCTCGTCCTGCAGCGGCTCGGTGCCGGACTGGGCGAGCGTGCGGAGATCTGCGGGAAGCCCGGTCAGTCGGGCCTCCTCCTCTGGCGTCGGGCGGGTTGCATCCCGCATCCAGCGCGGCGCGCTCATCCCTTCAGCTCCACCCGTCGCAGCGACTGTTCGAGGGCCGTCCGTCGGTCCTGCAGCGCTTCGCCGAACCGCTTCCGACCGTGGTGCAGCCGGCTGTAGACCGTGCCGACGCTCACCCCGATCATCGCGGCGGCTTCGACAGCCGAGAGCTCTTCGAGGTCGAACAGGACCACCGCCTCGCGGTGCTTGTCGGACAGGGTCTCGAGCGCCTCCTGTACGAGGCGACGGCGAAACAGGGCTTCGACCCGTTCATCGGCACCGGGACGGGGATCGGGCACGGGGGCGATGCTGTGGAGCCCGACGAATCGACGCAATCGCGCGCGACGCCGCTTGTTGGCCACCACGTTGCGGGTGATCCCGTACAACCAGGCTCTCGGTTCGCCGTGAGTCAGCTGTGCCCGGCGCTTCCAGGCGACGCTGAACACGTCGTGCGTGACGTCCTCGGCATCGAGCAACGTCCCGCCGAGCCGGATCACCCACCGCAGGACGTCGGACGCGTTCGATCGGTAGAACCGGTCGAACTGCTGGGGGTCGGTCAGATCGGGGAGTGTGGGGGCTGTGGGGACGGCGGGCATGCGAGGCTCCGATCGTCTCATGTCGTGGCCCGTCGCATCCCTTCACTTCGGAATCAGGATCCTCGCGTCTTCTTGGGGATCACGACCTCGGGCGTGGCGTCGAACCTCTTCGCGAAGCGCTCTCGCAGCCGCTCCGCCCAGGTGGGCCCCCGCACGGTGATGCTGGCGTACTTCGCTCCGTCGCCCAGGGCCCGCGCGATCCGGTCGACCGGGGCCTGAGTGCGCTCTTTCGTCGACGCGTCGACGTGTAGCCCGGCGTCGTCTTCCCACACGGTGTACTGGGCGGGTCCGTCCGACAGCAGCACGAGGGACTGCCCGCGGGTCCGGATCCTGGACCACAGGTCGGGCAGCGTGTCGGACCGATCGTGCATCAAGAACCCGTCCAGTACGAGGCGATCGGTGTTCGCCAGAGCCGGGTGGTCGACCACGACCGACATCGGGTCCCGAGGGGAGAACAGATCTCTCGGGAGGTAGCCGCTCGGGAAGAACACCAGGTGGAGCTCGGCCAGATCCGGAAGCCCCGGGCGCGTCACCAGGGCATCGAGCCCGGCGGGATCGGGCGGTTCGGGCAGCAGGGCGCAGACCGACTCGATGGGCAGGGCGGTTCTCGACTTCGCCAGCGAGACGAGCGCGCTCCACGGCGGTGGATCGATGGCCCGCCAGCGATGCCCCAGGGGCTCGCCAGGCAGGTCGTCGTGGCTGGGGATGTACCGGACGCCGAACCGACGCACCCGGGGCAGCACCCCCGACCGCAGGTGCGGGAGCGTGGTGTGGATGCTGTGGACCGAGCCCCACCAGGGGTGCTCCCGAAGCTTGTCCCGGTACTTCTTCGACTTGAAGGAGACCCTGGCCGTGGCCAGCAGACCGCGCTCGAAGGTGGCGGTCTTCAGGTCGACCACGGGGCGGAGCGGCCCCAAGAGCCGGTTGCGATGGGCCTTCACCAGTCGCTTCTGCAGCGCTTGTTCCTTCTTGGTGAGCGCCTGTCCGTGTCGGTGAAGCTGCAGGGACACCAGGGCCCCGAGATCGTCGCCCGCGGCGGTGAGCGCATCGGCCCAGACGGCGATCGGTCCGTCGTCATCGGGGTCTTCGAAGATCTTCTCGCGAATCGACTCCGCCACGTCGGGGGTCTCGGCGTACGCCACCTCGCGTCCGGGTGCGGGACCGTCGAGGAGCGCACGCAGAACATCGAGCACCTCGTCGAGCCCCTTCGGCGGCGGCCCCGGCTCGGGCGCGCGGTCGATGGCCCGGTCGAACCGCTTGCAGGCCTCCTCGAACCACTCCGCACCCGAGAGCTGGTTGCGCCGCTCCTGCAGCACCTGGGTCAACCGGGGGTCTCCGACGTGGAGGTGCAGCCGGAACACCCCCGTCAGGATCTTGCTGCTGGCACCGAGGGGCGAAGCGTTCGGGACGTAGGCGGCGATCGCGGGGGTGGTGCGGGGGTCGGGGGGAAGCTCCTTCAGCGCGTCGACCCGCGCCCGGACCCGCTTGCTCGTGCCTTCGAACAACCGCTTGGTCAGTGCGGCCATGTCGGCGGGCTTGCGCGCGGCACATCGCTCCATCCAGGCCGGGTGCAGCGGGTGCGTCGGAAGTGCGGGCACGCTCCGATCGAGGTGTTCGCCCAGAAGGTCGAAGGCCTCGGCGAACGCAGCGTTGCGATGGCGTGGCCAGAGGGTCTGCATGCGTTCGAGTGCCGCGACCAGGCGTCCGGCACGAAGGTGGTCGAGAACGAGCTTCATGTGCCGAGCCTACATCGCCCGAGGTCGCGGAATCAGCTGCTGATCCGGATCTTCTCGATGCAGACGTCCTGCGCGTTGCTCAACCGACCGGTCGCTGCGGTCATGCCCCAGTAGACCGTGGGGGTGCCGTCGAAGGCCTCGGTGACGACCTCGGGCCCGTAGGTGCCCCGCACGCGGCCATCCAGGCGGATCACCAGCCCGGTCTCGGGATTCCAGGCGATCTGGAGCGGGTGCTTCTCGCCGTCTTCGAGGTTGCCCAGATCGACGGTCCCGGCTTCGCCGACGTGGAACGACCGGCCGTTGCGCATCACGGCCAGGTGGTCGTTCGGAGGGTCTCCGAGGTGGTCGTTCCGATAGGTGTCCAGCTCGACGCCCAGCGACGGCATCAAGCCAGCGAACCCCATGCCCTCGCCCCGAAAGCCGGTCTGTTTGTCGGGGTGGAACACGAACACGATGCCGTCGGCGCCCTGAGCGTCTTTCTCGCCCAGGACCACGAGCAGCTTCATCTCGAACGGGCGCGACAGGTCGATGGGGGTCTTGAACCAGGCGGAGCCGGTGTCGTACTGCTGGTCGGGCGTCAGGCGGATGCACTGGTCGTCGAGGATCGCGGCACTCCCGCCGAGCTCGAAGTCGCGCACGCTGGACTGAGCCCATGCCGGCGAGGCCGCGAGGAGCCCGAGCATCGCAGTGAATCCAGCTCCGATGCGCATACGGCCTCCTTCATGGAGCGTAGCCAGCGCGTGCCGGCCGATCCACCGGCCCCTCGGGAAGCCCCACTGGACGGGCCGATTGCAGCACGACCTCCAGATCGGCCTGCACGGACGGGCTCAACTGCGGAGACCATCGGAACACGGGCGATGGACGCGGGATGAACGCGGGGACGTCCTGCGGGCCCGACGCCAGCAGTCGCCGCACCGTGTGGTGCGAGGGGTGCATCACCCGCCGGTGCGCCTGGTCCTCGAAGCGTCGCAGGTACGCGAACGGCGTGATTCCCGGCAGATCGAGATCCGCGAACACCGCCGTGCAGTTCGGCCCCAGCGCCCGATAGCGCACCTCCAGGTTTCGATGGGCTCGCAGCCGCGCGAGCTGGGTGCGATGCCGCTGGTCCAGCGCCTCGTACAACGTCGTCAGATCGACCCCCTCTGCGATGGCACGGTCGGGCTCGAACCAGAGCTCGAAGATGTCGCGGTTTCGGGCCTGCATCTGATGGTAGAAGCCCCGGTCGACCACCGGCTCGTTCGCGAACCAGACCAGCGCGCCGGCCTGGGACTCCAGGTGTTCGGGGTTGAGGTCGGGGTACTCCTCCAGCAGGATGGCCCGCTCGTTGGCCGACAGGCGGAACGCCTCGAACTCGACGTCGCGGAACTGCCGCCCCTCGCAGACCTGGAACCGCACCGAGCTGTGTCCCCAGGTGCTCAATCCCCCCTTCCGCGAGTACGTGACCAGCGCCCCCCGAAGCACGCGCGTCCCCGCCACCCCCGAGCAGTCCGGCGCGTGTGCTCGCACGGGATGATCGACGGAGAGCCCCGTCCAGTCGAGCTCGTACAGGGGTGGAGCCGCGGAGGCTCCGGCCCCGACGAACGATTCCAGGACCAGCGTGACGAAGAGCAGCGCCCAGGGGAGCTGCCAGGTCACGAGGCGTCAGGCGCCCGACCCAGCACCAGGCTGACGTTCGTGCCCCCGAAGCCGAAGCTGTTGGACAGTGCGATCGGAACATCTGCCCGGACGGGTTCGCGCACGGGTGGGTCGTCGACGAGCGCCGGATCGAGTGGATCGGCCCCCCGACACGGTGGCAACCACCCTGCCGCGAGCGCATGCCAGGTGACGATGGACTCGATGCCCCCCGCAGCGCTGATGGAGTGGCCGGTGTAGCCCTTGATCGAGCTGTAGGGCAGCGGGCGGCCGAACACCTCGCGGATGGCCTCCACCTCGGCCAGATCCCCCGCCTTCGTGCTGGTGGCGTGGGTGTTGACGTAGCCGATGTCGTCGGGCTCCAGACCGGCGTGGCGCAGCGCCGCTCGCATGCTCCGGGCCGCCCCGTCGGCGCTGGGCGCCACCATCTCGCCGTCGCCATCCGAGCTCATCCCCCAGCCCTTCAGCGTGCCGAGGATTCGGGCTCCCCGAGAGCGGGCGTTCTCGAGGCGCTCCAGCACGACGATGGCCGCCCCCTCACCGAAGATGAATCCCGCGCGGTCGGCGGCGTAGGGACGACTCGCGTTGGCGGGGTCGTGGTTCTCGGTGCGGTTGTAGGCCCGGATCCGATCGAAGCCCGCGTGGAAGTGCAGGTCGCGCACCTCGACGCCGCCCGCGATGGCGACGTCGGCCGCACCGCTGTCGATGAGCATGCCGGCCAGTGCCAGGTTCCACGCCCCTCCGGCACACGCTGCGGTGGCGGACACCGAGGGCCCGCGGGTGCACAGCGTGTGAGACAGGTTGGCGCTGACGGTCGACGCCATGATCCGCGGGATCAGCGTGGCCGAGGCGCGACGGGCTCTGCCGGTCTCGAAGATGGATCGCCCCAGCTGCATGTGCGCTTCGACGTCTCCGGTGCCGCTGCCCACCACGACGGCGGCCTCTCGCGGATCGATGCCGCTCTCGGCCAGGGCCTTGCGGGTCGCCCACAACGCCAGACGCGATGCCCGACCCATGAAACGCGATTCGCGGCGACCGATACCGAGCCCGTCGTCGTCGGGTGGATCGGGGGCCATGCCGCAGATCGTGCAGGACAACCCCAGTTCCTGGGCGAGCGGGTACTGGACGAACCGGGCCGGCCCCTGGTCGTGGATGTGCTGGGCGATGGCCGCGCGTTCGTGGCCCAGGTTGCACACCAGGCCCATGCCCGTGACCGCCAACGGCTCGCGTTGTCCGCTCTTGCTTCCGCTCATCCGCGGTGTCTATTCGGCTGGCCCACCCTCGCAAGCGAGGGATGAACCGACCGAATGCCTTCCATTGAATGTCTTGACGCGTTCAGGTACCCCCGGAAAATGTGCTCGTTCCTCCGCGCATTTCGGGGGCACCGTTCTCTTGGCCGTCAAGACATTCCGCCGAATGCCGTTGCGGGTTTTTGTATCGCCTGAACCTGTGCTCGTTCCTCGAGCAGTTCGGGGCCACCGTCCACTTCGCCACAAAGACATTGCGTTCTCGCAAACCGTCCGAGACGATCCGACGAGAGACCCGGACGACGAGAGAGGGTGAAGACGTGAAGCGGAGCCTCGGCCTGATCCCCCTCGTGCTGTTGGCCTGTTCGGATGCCCGCGACCCGAATGGTCCGGCGCAGACGCCTCCATTCGACCCCGAGCCCGTGGATGTGACCGCCCAGACGGTCCAGCGCGCGCTGTCGTTGTTCGAGCACGACGACCCTCTGCTCGAGGGCATCGGTGCGCTGCGCGAGGACGACGTGCGCTTCGATGCGACGGGTCAGGCGCGGGTGCGTCTTCAGCAGACTGTGAACGGCGTCCCGGTGTTCGGGGGCGAGGTGCTCGTCCATCTGGCGCCGGATGGGTCGGTACGACGGCTGCGCGATGGCCTCCTGCGCGACCTGGACACACCCACCACGCCCTTGTGGAGTGCCGAGGAGGCGCTGTCCACCGCCACTGCGGAGTCCGGCAACTGGGGGCTGCCCGCCGCGGACCCCTCCCTCGTGATCCTGCGCCGGAACGGCACCGACCACCTCGCGTGGCAGGTCGACCTCGACCAGCTCGACACGGTGCTGGACGCAGCGCTGCCCCGGGTGTTCGTCGACGCGGTCACGGGCGAGGTGGTGTGGCGGTACGACAACCTCCAGACCCTGGAGGGCACCGCGACCACGTCCTACAACGGCGCCGTCACGTTCCCGATCACCGAGGACGGCGGGGTGTACCTGCCGTTGGGAGAAGGCCTGGTGACGGTGGACTGGGCCAACACGACCAACAGCCTCTTCACGGCCCCCAGCGCCAGCACGGTGTTCACCGACGAGGTCGTGGTGGACGCCCACTACGGGATGCTGCAGACGGATGCGTACTACCTCGCCGCCCACGGCCGCGACGGGATCGATGGCGCCGGAGGGCCGGGCTACGTCGAGGGGTCGATCACCTCGGGCGTGCGGTACGGCACCGACTACAACAACGCGGCCTGGGTGACGGTCGGCGGCAGCAACCGGATGATGATCTACGGCGATGGCGACGGCGTGGAGTTCAGCCCGCTCACCACCCTGGACATCGCGGCGCACGAGATCACCCACGGCGTCACGGAGTTCACGGCCAACCTGGTCTACGCCGACGAGCCGGGTGCGATCAACGAGCACATGTCGGACGCCTTCGCAGCGCTGGTGGAGCACTCCGTCGAGGGCGAGAGCAGCGACGTGTGGTGGATCGGCGAGCAGTGCACGACCCCCGCGATCAGCGGCGATGCGCTGCGCTACATGGACGACCCCACGGCCGACGGCGTCAGCCGCGACCACTACACCGAGCGGTATCGCGGCACCCTCGACAACGGCGGGGTCCACATCAACTCGGGCATCGGGAACCTGGCGTTCTACCTGGCCGTCAACGGGGGCTTTCACCCCGACCCCAGCCACGCCGTCATCGGCGTCTCGCCCCTGGGCACCGAGCGGGCCGGGCAGATCTGGTACCGGGCGCTGACCACCTACCTCGGCACGAGCAGCGAGTTCCTGGACCTGCGAACCGCCACGATCGATGCGTCCGACGACCTGTTCGGCGCCGACAGCTACGAATCGCAGGCCGTCTCCGATGCGTGGGCCGAGGTGGGGGTCTTCGTACCAGAGGACTCCGACATCGCCGGCCTGACGGGTCTGTGGGACCGCTACACCGTGGAGGTGCCCGCCGGCACGAGCGAGTTGCGGGTGGTCATCGATGGCGGAACCGCGGTCCTGGGGGGTGCGAACCTGTACACCCGCTACGGCAGCCAGCCCAGCCTGCTGTCCTACGACTGCCGGCCGTTCCTGATCGGCAACACCGAGTCGTGTGTGCACGACGACCCCACGCCGGGAACCTGGCACATCGGTATCCACGCCTACGACGCCTACTACGGGGTCGACCTGAGCATCCAGACCGTCGGCACGTGCGACACCGAGATCGTGGGCAACGGTGTGGACGAGGACTGCGATGGGCTCGACGCCGAGTGCGGAACGGAGACCGACGGGTCGTGCGCCCCCGAGCTCACGCTCACCGAGATCTTCGTGAGCCCCGTGAGTGGCGGCCTGCTGGGGTCGTGGATCGAAGTCGAGAACACCGGCCCCGACCGCGTCGACCTGATCGGGTCGGTGATCCGCACAGATGCAGGCATCGTCACCGTCGACGACCACGTGGTGCTGGATCTGGGCGAACGGGCGGTGCTCGCCGCCAGCGACGACAGCCTGCTGAACGGCGATCTGCCCGTGGTCAGCGCCCCCATCGCGGGCCTCACCCTGGGTCTCGTCGCCGATACGGTGTCCCTCGAATCACCCAGCGGCGCCGTGCTCGACACCGTGTCGTACGACGCCAGCTTCAGCTCCGGCCTCACGCTGCCGCTCGGCGCCAGCCTGTCCCTCGATCCCGACTTCACCGACCCCAGCAGCAACGACACCGCCACCTACTGGTGCGACGCGCGCGGGTTCTTCGGAGATGGCGACTTCGGCACGCCCGGTGCGGCCAACGAGGACTGCGACTACGAGATCGACGTGTCGTTCAGCTACGATCTGGACGGAACCGGCGTCGACTGCAGCGCCGGCGACGTCTGCGGGAGCACGACCATGTCGTTCGAGTTCGATGCCAGCGCGCGCTTCTTCACCACCGGCAACGCCGGAACGGGCAGTGTGGTGCGCACGACCGACGTGCTGGGCCAGCACCTGGCGGTGTGGTACGACGTCACCGACATCCAGTGGGTCGGCACCCGGCCGTTCGGCTCGGAGTGCTTCGCGGCCGGCACGATGGTCGATCTCGCTCCCGGAAGCCCGCCCGACCTGGTCGCGGGAACCTGGACCCACGACAGCTGCCCGTGACACAGAACGCCGTGACCAGCTGGGTGGGCGAGCGACTCGGCAACTACGAGCTGAACGACCTGCTCGGCGAGGGCGGCATGGCGTCGGTCTACGCGGCCTCCCACATCGCGCTCGGCACCGACCACGCCGTGAAGATCCTCGCTCCGTCGTACGCCCGCCACCCCGACGTGCGGGCGCGATTCCTCCGGGAAGGCCGGGTCCAGGCCCAGTTCCGCCACCCCGGCATCGCCCAGGTGACCGACACCATCCAGGGGCCGTGCACCGCCCTCGTGATGGAGCGGTTGCGCGGGGAGAGCATCCGGGACGTGCTCGACCGAGGGCCCATGTCCCTCACCGCGGCCGTGCTGGTCGTGCAGGGCGTCGCCGCGGCACTCGAGCACGCCCACGAGCGCCACGTCGTGCATCGCGACGTGAAGCCCGAGAACATCTTCCTCGCCACGGACTTCCGCGGGGATGTACGCCCCGTGCTCCTGGACTTCGGGGTCGCGCGCGTCCAGACGATGAACAGCCTGACGCGCAGCGGCATCATGATCGGCACCCCGCGCTACATGAGTCCCGAGCAGTTCGACGACCCCCGCAACGTGGACGGGCGGTCGGACCAGTTCGCCCTGGCCGCGGCGTTCTTCGAGATGGTGACGGGGTTCAGCCCCCACCCGGGCGACACGCCCCCTGCCATCGCCATGTCGAAGCTCGAGGGCCGCTTCCACCGGCTGTCGGACCACCGATCGGTCCCCCCTGCGATGGACGCCGTCCTGGAGCGGGGTCTTGCACCGGAACCCACCGTTCGCTTCGCCTCCACCGAGGATTTTGCGGTGTCGCTCCGCGTTGCACTCGGGGACGGCGAGCGGATCGAGACGCCCCACAGCCTCGACCGCCCCACGCTGCAGACCCCCGCCCTCACCTGGCCACCGGTTCCCGAAGAAGAGGTCGAAGCGCTCCTGGCCGACCGTGACCGACCCGGACGTACCCTCGGATGTCCCCAGTGCCGGGCGCGGAATCCCCCGAAACGCACCACCTGCCGACGCTGCGGCGCTTCTCTGTCGTGACCACGCCCCCCTCCCGACCCTCCGAGCCCCCGTGGGACTGCAACACCTGTGGAGCCTGCTGCGCCTACAGTGCCGACTGGCCCGCCCTCGAGACCGACCGCGACCGAGGCCCCGAAGGTCCGGCCGACGACTGGGTCGAAGACGGCCACGTCCGCTGGGCCGGCGACCGCTGTGCCGCGCTGTCGGGGACCATCGGGGCCTGCACGCGCTGCGTGATCTACGAACGCCGCCCGAGCCCCTGCCGCGGCTGCGAGCCCGGCAGCATCCCGTGCATCGACGCCCGCCGGAGACACGGACTGCCCGTGCCCGACCTCCGGAGCGACCTCGACGACCTCGTTCCGTAGTCAGGCGGGGAGCGTCAGCACGAACCGGCTCCCCTCTCCCAGCGCGCTGTCCACCGTCAACGTACCGTCGAGGCGAACGGCCAGGTCTCTCGACAGCGCCAGCCCCAGCCCAACGCCATCCCTCGAACGCGTCGAGGATCCGTCCACCTGGGCGAACGAAGCGAAGATCCGCTCCTGGTCCGACGGGGCGATTCCGATCCCGTCGTCGTGCACCTCGAACCGGCACTGCTCGCCCTCGACGCGCACCACGAGCCGGGCTTCCCCGTCTTCGGTGAACTTGAGCGCGTTGGACAGCAGGTTCAGCAGGATCTGCCGCAACCGGACGGGGTCCGTGTGGACCGACAGCCCATCCGGCACGTCCAACACGAGGGAATTGCCCGAGGCGGCCCGGCTGGGCTCGAGCAGGCGGGCCAGTTCGTCGGCCAGAGCCATCACCAGTCGCGGACCCCAGGCGTGGTCTCGATGCTGGGCGATGGTCATGCTCACCAGGCCGAACGCGGGAATCGCCACGGCCGCGAGGGACAACAGCACCGACCAGCGGCCGATGCTGCGACGGATGGCTGGTGCGAGGGCAACGTCGCTCACGAGCGGATGGTATCGAATCCGTTGCGGTCAGGGGTGCTAGGATCCCCGGCGTGTCTGACGATCCGCTCGAGCCCCCACCCGTCCATTCGCCCGTCCATTCGCCCGAGCAGCTCGGCATGTTCGGTCTGGCGCCGACCCTCGCCATCCACCGGGTGCGCGCCCACAGCCGGGTTCTCGCAGACGGCACCAGTGTGTTCGTCGGAGAGCACCTGAGGTGGAGTCGGGGCAGGACGCATCGCGTGTCCAGACCCCGGCTTCCCGACACGCCCCCACCCGGCCAGCTGGGGTTGTTCGACGACGCGCTCGACGAGCCCGACACCCCCGACATCACGGACATCGATGAACCCGAAGCCGAGCCGCCAGGCGGGAGGTAGCCGCGCCTCCGTGGCAGGGGCTACGGCAGCGGTGCCGTGCCGGCGCGCAGGACCCAGCTCTCTCCCGCGAAGCTGTCGTCGAACGCGCCGATCACGAGGTCGTCGCGCGCATCGCCATCCAGGTCCCCGACGTTCGTGAGCACCACCCCGGTGTCGAAGGAGGTGGCGGGCGGCTGGATCCAGGCGTACGGCTTGGGGTCGGGGGTCCGGTCGACGGTCACAGGCGCTCCGGACCAGGCGAGCAGGTCGGGCCCCCGAAAGACGTACACGCCGCCACGGGTTCCGAGAGCCCCACCGCTCAAGCTGGGCGCCGACACGGCGATGGCCACTTCGCCGGGCACGAGGAACCCGTCCAGCACGGTGAGACTCGCCCCCAGGAAGTCGTCCGGCAACCCCTGGACCGACTCGAACCCGGGTGAAGAGAGCGTCTTGTCGGACGGCAGCTGGGTGTCGAAGCAGTCCACCACGAGCACCTGGCCCGCCCCCTGGACGTCGTAGGGCGCCCCCACGACGAGATCCGAGCATCCGTCGTGGTCGAGATCGGCGACGACGGCGTTGGCCCCGCCGGGAGCGCGCGGAAGGTTGTCGAACACCCCATCCGTCAGGAAGACGAACTTCAGGAGAGGGTCGGTGGTGGCGCCCGGGTCGCGGTTGTCGGTGGTGGGGGGGTACAGGCCCCAGACCTTGGCGGTGTCGCAGTCGACGGACGCCAGGGTGCAGCCCGACCCCGCATCGCCACCGCTCCCCACCAGCATGTACGGGACTCCTGAATCGTCGACGGCGGGTCGGAGACTGCGGCCGACCTCGCCAGCGCCCAGGGCGTCGAACAGCCAGGACCCCGATGGCGCGAGGGACGGCAGCGCACCGAAGTGGTAGACGATGCCGTCGTCCGCGAGAGCCGCCACAGCGAGGGTTCCGTCGGCCAACACCGCTGAGGCCTCGCCGAACCGGAGCTCTCCAGCGGGGGCCGCGATCTCGACGACATTTCCCGGAGGCGATTCGTCGGCGATGAGCTGGACACTGCCCGCAGTCTGCGAGTCGGGAACCGCGATGGACACGACCAGTCGCTCCACGCCAGCGGTGACGACTCCTGCGGGCGCCGGGTAGTACTCGACGGTCGGCGGGGTGCTCAAGGCGACCGTGCCCACCTCTCCCAGGTCGTCGTGCCACGTCACGTCGGGGGTGTCGCGCGAACCGACCGCGAACGCCCCGAACCCTCCGCCCGTTCTCGCGGACAGCAGGCCCGGGGTGATGCGGTCTGCCACATTGCCGAGGGGGGTGACGGCGAACAACACGGGCGGGTCGGTGTCCGTGTCGGTGTCCGTGTCCGCATCGGTGTCGGTGTCGGTGTCGGTGTCCGCATCCGCATCGGTGTCCGCATCGGTGTCCGTGTCTGCGTCGGTCTCCGGCTGGTCGGAGTCGAACTCCGGAAACGGGCACCCGACAACGGCGATCAGGACCATCATCGGACCACCGCCCAGGTCAGCCCGGCGGTTCCGAGCACGGCTCCGCCGGACACCAGTCCCCAGCCGGCCCAGTAGCGGCTGCGGCCGGACTTCCAGGCGTCCGGATCGGCGTAGTCGCGATGGAAGGCGTCGGTGGACAGGGCTGCACCGGTTCCGGCGACCACGACGCCCAGCCCGGTGAGCAGGATGGGGCCGATCGGAGACCGAGCTCCGGACCGCCCCGTGGGAACGGGCACGGTGGTGGGGTCGGGTGCGGGGGGATCCGGCCGGAACGCCCTCCAGTCGGTGCGTCCGGTGGTGCCGGTCCACACGACATCGTTCCCGAACACCCCCACGCGCGTGCCCTCTCCGAGGCCCAGCGACAACAGCCGCGTGACGGTGGTTCGGCCCTCGGATGCATCGAGGGTTCCGAGCACGTCGGGCTGGACCGCACCCACGGCGGCCGGCCAGATCAGGGTCTCGGGGTGGCTCGAGGTCCGCACCCACAGCCCGCGACCCGCCGTTCGAACCAGGTGGAGCCCGGGCCGGACTTCCGTGGTGGTTCGCCCATCGATGGTGAGGTCGACTGCAGGGGTGACGTCCAGCGAGAAGGCCTCACCGGACGGAACAGCCCCTTCGAACACCAGCCGGATCTCCTGGTTGAAGTCCGGGTTCCACACCAGCTCGGGGTCCCACGAGCGGGCGTCGCGAAACCAGGATGCCGCACGGTCGGTGTCGCCGGCTTCGAAGGCGGCGATCCCGGCCAGGAAGCCCAGCTGCCCCAGCACATCGGCATCGGCCCCTTCGCACGCCGTGGCCGCGAGGACGGCCAGCTGTCGCTCCTTCAGATCCGGGTCGGCGTAGAGCACTGCACCCTTGAACGCGCGCAGCGCATCGGTCACGGGAGGCGCCTCGTCCGACCCGGGCGTGCACGAAGCGACCACTTCGCTTCCCCCGAGCGCGACCGGACCCCCTTCGAGAAAGGGGCCGAAGGGACGGGGTTCCCAGCTCGCCTCGGAGGTTCGGGTGCTCGCCGCTTCGAGCGCTGGCTCGGCGGGACCATCGTGCACCAGGGGCGTCGCGAATGCCGTGGAGAGAGCGATGCCGAGGGTCAGCGTGGGCAAGCGGCGGCGTCCTTGAAGCTCCAGCAGATCGACTGGGACTGCTGCTGATCAGGACCGACCTGTATCGTACGGACGTAGGGTTCGCCGCCGCGAACCGGCTCCAGCCGCAGCTCGTGACGCCCCTCGGAGAGCGCGACGGTCACGCGCGTGGTCCCTTTGGATTCGCCGTCCACCAGGACCCGCGCCGGCGGGATGGCGTTGACCTTGACCTCCCACGTCGGCTCGGTCGGTGCAGGATCGGACTCCGGAACAGGCTCGGGAACAGGCTCGAGAACGGGTTCGGGGACCGGCTCAGCATCGGCTTCTGGAGCAGGCGCGGGTGGAGGGTCGGGAACCGGCTGCACGTCGGGCGCCGGGACTTCCGATGGCGGGGGTGGGCTGGGCTCGACGGGCGTGGAATCGGGAGTGGGATCGACGGCTGGGGGTTCCGGAGCGGGAGAAGCCTCCACCTCGACCGGGACGGTGGGAACGGGGTCTGGTGGAGGGGTAGGCGGTGCCGACTGGAAGGCCCAGATCACCCCTGCCCCCAGCACGGCGAGGAGGCCGGAACCGCCCGCCAGCACGGCCCAGATCGGAGACCGCCGGTCGGTCGGGACCGGCAGCGCGGGAGGATCCACCGGGGGTGCTGCTGCAGGCTCGGCGGGCGCGGGCGTTCGCCCGTCCGGAACGTGAACGGTGGGGTCGCCGAGCACGGTCTCCGCATCGGCATCCACCCTGCGTCCGGTCGCGGCTCCGCCTGGCAGGCGCGCCACGGTCGGCGCACCGGCGTCGACCACCGGTGCCGCCGTCTGACCTGGTTCGTGGGCCACCTCGTCGGACAGCTGGGGAAACGTCACGTCGCTGGGCCCCCCGGACTCCGCGGACTGCGCAGACCACGCCAGCAGCGTGCTGTGGGTAGGTTCTCCGAGCGGTTCGGACGGAGGCAGCTCCCCGGGTGCGACCCAGCCGGACCCGAGGGGGGGCGTGCCGGGAGGATCGGGCGGCAGGGCGATTCCGGCGAGGGCTTCTCGAGCTGCGGTCGCGGACTCGAAGCGCTCCTCGGGGTTGTAGCGGGTGCACGCGACCACGAAGCGGGCCAGGGCGTCCGGCAGGCCCTTCAGCTGCGTCGCGTGGGACTCCGCGTTGTGCAGATCGTGCGGCTCGATGTCGCGCACGAGGTTCACGATCATGGCTCCGACGGCGTAGATGTCCGACCGGGCATCGGTGTCCTTGGCCGAGTTCCGCTGCTCCGGGGCCATGAACGCCCAGGTGCCCATCAACGCGCCCGTTCGGGTCAGGGTCTTGTCCTTGGTGGACCGGGCGATGCCGAAGTCGGTGAGGCGCGCGTGCCCCAGCACGTCGATGAGCACGTTGTGGGGCTTGATGTCCCGGTGAACCACACCGATCGCGTGCGCCGCCTCCAGCGCCCGGAGGACGTCCATCGCCAGCTGTCGCGCCTGGCCAGGCGGCATCGGCCCGAACCGCTTGAGGTGGTCGTACGCGGAGCCCCGCTCCAGCAGCGACATCACGATGTAGGTGGCAGCCCCGTCCTCCCCCACGTCGTGCACGCCCACGATGTTCGGATGGTCGAGCTGGGCCATGAGCCGCGCTTCGCGTCGGAAGCGTTCCCGAACAGAGACGCTCCCCGCGAAGCCGGGCGCCAGGATCTTCACCGCCCGCTCGACCTCCAGCCGGTGGTCCATCGCGCGCCAGACCGTGGCCATGCCCCCCTCGCCGAGCTCGTGCAGGAGCTCGTAGCGGCCGTTGGCCAGGGTGCGGGAAGTCAAGGTGAAGCGCCTCCGTCGTGACGTCCTGCAAGCTAGCATCGCCGGGGGTCGACCGGCAGCCCCGCCTACCGACGCGAGAGCTCGGACAGCGCCTGTGGCACGTGCTCCCGGCCAGCGGGCTCGCGGACGGAGGCCAGCGCCGCGCGAATCTCACGGACGGTCTCTTCGAGCGTACGTTCGGACCGGTTCTTCAGCGGGATCTCCCGTCGACCTTCGGTGGTGTGCAGGACGATGACCGCCTCGCCCGCTTCGATGCGCTCCACGGACGTCACGGGAACCGTCCAGCCGCCAGTTCTCCGTAGATGGAATTCGAGCTCCAGCCTGATCCGGACCGCGTCGATGTGCAGCCGGACGCGGCGGGGGTCGATGACCGGGGTGCCCGCGAACACCCCGACGCATCCACCCTCAATCCGCGGTTCGGCCCGTGTCGGAGCGCCTGCACCGTGCGCACCGCCAGAGGCGCCATCAACGACGAGGCGACGATCAGGAGCGAAAGGACCGTCAGCAGATCGGTCCTCGTTGTCACCAGCGCCAGCAACAGGAACACGCCTCCCGCGACGGCCATGGCCGCAAACGCGGTGTTCGGCAGTCCAAACGGAATCCGGATCTCACCGCTCGGGGTCTGCCCGACGCGGTCCGCCAACCAGCTGTGGACGGCCTCCTCACCCACGGCCCTCTCCCTCGACGCTCCGTCTGCCCGCCGTCAGCCGCTCCAGGTCCTCCGGGACAGCGCTGCTCCCCACCGGTGAAGCGACTGGAGAAGCGACTGGAGAACCGACGGGAGACCGGACGGAGGCAACGGCGTCGCGGATGCGCTCGGCGGTGTCGAACACCGTGGCGAGGGACCGCCCACGCAGCGGGATCCGCTGGGTGCCTTCGGTGGTGTCGATCACCACAGCGTACCCGGCACCGCGCACGTCGATGATGGTCGAGACCGGGACCGACCACTGTGTCGAACCGCCGAACGGCAGTCCGATCTCGACCTGGAGCCGGACGGTGTCGATCGACAGCTGGACGCTGCGCGCGCCGCGGCTCTCGCCGTCTGGATGGAAGCGGCCGACCAACCCCAGCACACCCGCCACCACCACCGCCGCCGCCAGGGCTCCCCATGCCCCCAGGAACAGCGCACACGCTCCGAGGAGCAGCCCGCCCAGCATGGCCAACCAGATGGGGAACGGCGTCATCACCGGCGACAGATCGAGCTCGATGCCGCTGTGGGTCGCCGTGGTCCACCGATCCAGGCCCTGCCGGCGGGTGAGCCCGTGCAGGAACCCGCAGCGGCGCTCGACCCGGATGCGCTCGAGCATCGCGACCAGACCCTTGGACACGTCGTCCGGAGCGGTTCCATCGCGCACCCGGCACTCGCCTCCGTCGTGCAGCGCGAAGCAGATCTGGCCCGCCTCCTCGTAGACCTCCTCGACCTCGGACCACTGCACGGTCCGGAGCGAGAACGGCCCATCCGGCAGTGTGACTCCGTCGCGAGTCACGGTCAGGGGACCGGCCGGGCCGACGAACAGGTACCGCACCAGAGTCACCACCGCGGGCAGACCCACGACGCAGGTCACCCAGCCCACGGCGAGTGCCAGGAACGGGGCGAACGGCACGACTACGAACACCGCGAGGAGCCCGAGGAGCCCCAGTCTCAGCGAGTACCGGGTCCAGCGGACGGACGAGTCGAGCCGCAGCTCGAAGGTGTCGTCGTCCCCAGCATCGTCGTCATCACCGGCATCGCGGACGACGATCCGCCCGTGCAACCACCGCGACGTGGCAGCGCCCAGCTCGCGTTCAGCGGCTCTCCTGGCCCGTTCTGAACCTTCGTCCGTCTGCATGCCGACAGACTACGCCGCCAGCGATGGACTTTCAGCCAGTCTCGAGGGTCCGGCGCAATGTCTCGACGGTCAAGAGGGCGGAACCTCCGACAGGTCTCTCCAGAGCTGATGGAGCCCCTGGTGATGGCACACGGCATCCGGCCCGCTCGCCGTGACGACACTCCACTCCCCCTCGCCGGCCAGGGCCGCCCGCCCCGCCGACACGCAGGCATCGACCGGCCAGGGCACCTCGCCGCGGGCGTCCCACAACGACCGGGGCTGCTCGTTCACAAGCGCGATGGCGCGATGTCGATCCGCCAGCACCGCTCGCTTCAACCCGACCATCGTTCGGTCGTGTGCCCAGCGGATCAGCTGATCCGACTGCTCCAGACGCCCGCCCAGCGCCAGCGCAGTCGCGGCGTCGGCGACCGCACGTGCCGGGACCCGACGCTCCTCGTCGAGCTCCTCGGCCTCCTCGATCTCGTCCTGGGTCGGCTGATGCTCGGGATCCAGCCAGGAGAACGCGTCCAGACCCGTCTCGATCAGGTCCACATCGTCCATCCGGATGCCGACCTCGATCATCATCGCTGCAGACCGCGGTCCGCGCGCCTCGTCGAGACCTGCCAACAGCTCCCGTGCCATGCGCTCGTCGTTCGCCCGCAGGCTGATCCGCACCCGCTCGGCCAGCAGCGCATCGTCCAGCTCTCCCTTCCACGCGATGGCGTCCCGCGCCACGGCATCCCCTGCAACGAGCTCGGCTGGATCGGGGATTCCGGAGCCTGTGACCGCTCGGAGCTGGAGCAGGTAGGTCCCACTCAGGCGGCGCCCGAGCGCGAACAGCACCTCGAACGTCGCCGGAAACCGCTCGGCGTGGTCGTCGTCCACCTGCCCCCGCGCGACGAGTGTGGCGTGGAGCAGCTGCAGCAACGGATCGTCGTACACCGCCGCGTCGTGCAACAGATCATCCGAATCCGGCCAGGCCCGGACCACCTCATCCAGCAGGGTGGCTCCATCCGCCAGCGCCCGCGCGTCGGCCCAGGCCAGTTCTGCCGGCACGCCGTCCTCCTCTCGAAGGAGCGCGAGGGCGACCGACGCTTCGAGCCAGCTCGCATCCCGCTCCAGCGCCACCCGCCCTCGAGACGCCGCAAGCCCCTTCATCAACCCACTCGCACCGCCACGGTAGACGTCCTTCAGCCGGGGCTCGTCCCGGTCCTCTTCGCCGGGTGGCAGGGGATTCGGCCAGAGCACGCCCGGGTCCGGGTCCCCGGCGAACACCGACTGCAGCAGCGGTACCTCGAGCGCCAGCACGGCCAGGCCGCCGCCGAACATCAACGCACTGTAGGCCACGACCACCACGCGATCGCGCCGCTCCCGGGCATTCCGCCACGCGAAGAAGAACGCGCCGAGTCCCCCGCCCCAGGCCCCCACCGCCAATGCGAACGGCACCACGAGCGCCAGCACGAGCCAGCTCCGCTCCACCAACCACACCAGCTGCGCCAGATCGATCGGCAAGCCGTACTCCGAGGTGCGGATCCCCCAGATCACGACGGAGAAGAAGCCTACGAGCGCCTGGAGCGGACCGACGAGCTGCACGACGGCCAGAGCGACCCCCGCCAGCGACCCGAACCAGTGGTCGAACGGCGTGATCCGAAGCTCCGGAGGCGTGCGCAGCCTGCGAATCTGCCAGACCATCCACGCCGCGCCACCCACGGCCACACCCAGCAGAACCCCCACCAGGCCGGGCCTCCCGGGGAACGACAGTGCTGTGGACACCATCCACGCGGCGCAGCCCATGGGCAACGTCAGCAGCAGCGAGCCCGCGACGCAGTTCGCGAGTGCGAGACCGCGAGCCCCTTCAGCGAGGCGACGCCGGTAGGCCAGCGCGAGGCCGTGCCAGGCGACGAGCTGCGCCACCCCCACCCCGATGGCGATGATCCAGGGGAGCACCAGGATGACGAACACCAGCGCGGCGATCAGCGGGCTGTCCTCGGCGTAGAGGCGGTCGAGCATGCGGCCGATCCAGGGCACCACCCAGGCGGCGAAGCCCACGACGAAGGCGCCGAAGCACGCCGGTGTCAGTGCCGTGGTCTCGAGCAGGAAGGGGTTGAGCTGGGTGGCGGTGACGTCGCGCGGGAACTGGCGTTGCAGCATCGTTGCCGTGAGGCCGCCGATGAGCGCTCCGACCAGCAGCACGACCGGCTGCAGCGCGTACTCCAGCAGCACCCAGAACAGGATGGGCTCGGCCAGGCGCAGGCCGTAGTCCATCTGGGTGAGGCCCTTTCCGCCCATCTGGACCGCCTCGAGCCAGTCCATCAGGCCCGAGATCTGCGCGAACGGCCCAGCACCGAGGATCCACACGCCCAGCGTCGACCAGGCCCCACACCACGCGCCCATCCGGGTGGGCGGTGCACGACCCACCCGATGCGTCGCCAGCCCCGCCGCGAGGCCGGGCCCGATCAGCAGCGCCAGCAGCACCCCGGACAGCGGGATCCACTCGCCGGTGATCTCCACCGGATGCAGGACCCGACTCGCGCCCCACGCGAGCGCCCACCCAGCGAGCGTGATGCCGAGGGCCACCATCGCGATGCGTCCATCGTCCGACGGAAGCGGCAGATTGAGCGCACCGGCCAGGGGGTTTTGCAGGTGCGCCAGCGCAGAAGCGGCGGTCGCGCGCTCCTCGACGTCGAGCACGCCCATGCTCCGGATCACCTCGCCCACGGCCCCGGGAACGCCCACTCCCGGACGGGAACCCGGCGCTTCGCCCGTGCAGACCTCGTGGAGCACCAGCGCTGCACTGTAGACGTCGGCAGCGGGGGTGACCTGCCCGTCCCCCCGGTGCTCGGGGGCCATGTACGCGAGCGACCCCAGGTGCTGCATCGTGCGTGTGAGACGGGCCTCTCCAGAGGTGAGCGCCACGCCGAAGTCCCCCAGGACCAGCCGGCCCTCGGCGTCGATCAGCAGGTTGCTCGGCTTCACGTCGCGGTGGACGATGTCGAGGGACTGCAGGTGGGCCAGGGCTTCGAGCAGGTCCTCGGCCCACTGTCGAGCGGTCTCCGAATCGATGGGCCCCGCCTCCAGCCGATCCCGGACCGTGCCGCCCTCGAACAGCGGCATCCGCAGGTAGAGCTCGCCGTCGTCCAGTTCTCCGAGCTCGACCGACGCGATGACCCGGGGACTGTGGGCGCGTCGCATGGTGGCCGCCTCGCGCAGGAACCGGGCCCGCAGCTCGGCGTCGTCGCGCAGCTCGGTCTTGAGGACCTTGAGCGCCACCTCTTCGCCCGTGAGCTCGTCTCGCGCGCGATGCACCACGGCCATCCCGCCTTCGCCCAGGGTACCGAGCAGCTCGAAGCGCCCCGCCAGCAACCCTTGCCGCCGCTCGACCCGTCGGACCGGGGCTGCCAGCGTGCCGAGGTGGTCGGAGGTCCGCAGCAGCGGGTCTCTCGAGCCGCGCGCCTGCAACCACTCCGGAAACGTCGCAGTGCCGTCCCCCGTGTCCGCGCGCCGTCGCAGCACCGAACCGCTCTCGTCCCAGGCGACCTCGAACGCCCCCTTGCGATGCACGCTGCGAAACAGGTGGAGCCGGTCCTCCCCCAGGCCCTCCGCCGGTCCCACGATGCAGAGCGGGCTGACCTCGATGAGCGTCTGTCCGTCCGGCGCCAGGAGGTACACCGCTCCCGGGAACAACGGCACGTCCAGCTCGGCCTGGACGGGCTGCGGGAGGGGCTGGTTGCCCGCGAAGATCTGGACCTGGACCCGCTGCGTACCGCGCCGCGTGGGCTCCTGGGCCACCACCCTCAGCAACCGGTAGCTCTCCATCCACACCAGCGATGCGAGGAGCTGACGCACCCGCGCCACCAGGTCGCGCGCATGGCCATCCCAGGCCTGGGACCCCGACGATGCGCGGCCGTGCTGCAGCTTGTTGCGCAGGGCCACCACCTCGTCGGCACTGCGCAGGGCAGGCCCCGGCTTACCGCGCTCAAACCACGTGTCGTACGCCGGCTCGACGAACGCGGCGATCTCGCGCTGTCCCACCGTGCGGACGAGCTCACGTGCGAGACCGAGCCAGGTCCCGAGGGACGGCCGGGTGAGCTTGTCGAGCTCGGATTCGACCCGCTCCGACGGGGTGCTCCGCAGGTAGTCGGGCAAGACCATCGCCACGACGGTCCTCAGCGCCACCTCGAATGCAGCGACGGCGTGCTGGACGCGGGCTTCAGGACCGGTCGCCAGCGTCACCCGATGCCAGGCGAGCGCGATGGGAAGCGGCATCGTCTTGGCGATCTGCTGGTCGGAGATGCGGCTGTCGGTCGTCATGCGAGCCCTCGACGGAGCGCGAGCATACGGCACGGGATCACCCGGGCCGAAGTCCTCCATCATCTCGGCAGGACCGGTGCGAACCCCTCAGTCGACATCCTCAGTCGACATCCTCAGTCGTAATCGTAGTCCCGATCGTAGTCGTAGTCGCTCCCGCCTCCGCCACCTCCGCCGCTCGTGCTGCGTCGGCGGTCGGCCTCGGCCTGGATGCGGGTGGCGTCGTAGTCGGGCTCGACGAGATCCATCGGCTCGCCGTCGATCACCAGCCCCCTGTCCGGGCCATCCACCACGGTGAACGGAAGCGGGATGGGCGCCCCGCACACCAGAAGCGTCGCCTGCACACCGGTCTCAGCGGGAACCTCGAGCGTGCCCGTGTGCACGGCCCCATCGAGGGTGACGCGCGCGAATCCGTCGTCGCGGACCTCGACCTCGACGTTGCCCTCGGTGGACGTCCACCGACCGCGGAGGTGCTCGGGTGGTGCGCCGACGGACCGGACACAGGCCTCCCCCTGCAGCATCGCGCACGGTGGGTTCATCGCCACCGAGACCTGCGCGCCAGCCTCCTGGATGCCAGGCAGCGGAACGCCGAGAAGACTGCCCTCGTCCAGCCTCCAGACCGCGTTCTCGTAGGTGGTGATGCGACCGTCCTCGGGCTCGGTCACCTCGGACCGGAACGTGTAGGTCCCGTCCGGCCGGAAGGTCCAGGCGTCTCCGTTGCCGCAGACCCAGCTCCCCAGATACTGGGACTGGCTGGATGGGACGGGCACCGGTGGATTCGAGCTGCCAGAACAGCAGCAACAGCAACACCCAGCGAGCTGGAACAGCAGGAACATGGCCTTCTGTAGCCCAGCTGTCACCAGCTGTCCTTCTGGCCCTGGTCGCCACCACGCAGCTGGTCGTCGCTCCGTGGCTCGGTCTGTCCCGATGGCGGGTGGGCGGCATGGGGATGTACAGCGAGCACCACCCGAACCGCACGGTGGTCCGGGCCGTGGTGGGCGACGAGCTGCACCCCATCCAGTCCGTCGCTGCCGACTGCGGAGCGGAGGAGTGGCGCGCCACCCGCATGACTGCGGGGCTCTCCGAGGTGTTGAACTGCATCGGGCCCGGCGTGGACGGAGTAGACGGCGTGGTCGCGTACCGTCCGCGCTTCGACTCCGACACGCGCACCTGGTCGATGCACGAGGTGGCCCGTGTCGACCGCTGAGCGCTCGGGCGTGGCCACGGGTCTGCTGTGGATGCCGTTCCTCGCGTACGTCGAGGAGCTCGGTGGGTTCGGATGGCCCGCACTGCTGCTCCTCCTGCTGGCTCCAGGGCTGGCGTGGCTGGGTCGAGCGGCCTGGGTCGTCGCAACGCTCGCGCTGCTGGCGGGCGTGGGGTTCGACCCGTTGGGCGTCCCGAACCACCACTTCGTCCTGCTCTACCTGTCGATCCTGCTGGCGCTGAACGGCCCGGATCGGGTGGCGGCCCGCTGGCTCTACGCGGCGCTGATGCTGTTCGCGACGCTGCAGAAGGTGGCGTCTCCCAGCTTTCGGGACGGGTCGTTCATGGCCTGGCTCACCGTGGACGGCGGACTGTGCGAGGGGCCACTGACGCTGCTCGGGCTGGAGCCCTGGTTCGCCCACAACCGCGCGCTGATCACCGAACGACCCCTCGAAACGCACGTGTTGGCGGGGCCTCTGCAGGGGTTGTGGCTCTGGGGGCTCGTCGTGTCGTGGGGGATCATCGCGGTCGAAGCGGTGCTCTCGGGCCTGGCGACGCGGGGAGGACGGGGCTTCGCGGGGTTGTCCATCGCGTTCGTCGTCCTGCTGCCGTTCGTCCGGACCGAGCTGGTGTTCACCTCCACCCTGGCCGTGCTCACGGGCATCGCGCTGTCGGGAGGTGCCCGCCGGTTCTGCTGGATCTGGGCGGCAGGTGCTGCAGTGGCGGCTATCCTGGTCGGGTAGCCCTCTGGAGGCACCGTGTCCTCACCCGACCGTCGAACCGTGCTCGCAGGCCTGGCCAGCTGTACCGCCCTGGCCTGTACCGGTACCTCGGGCGTACCCACGGACACCAGCCCGCCCACCGACACCGACGTTCCCATCCCCTGGGCCACGGGCGGCGCAGCGGTCCTGGCCGAGACCTACCCGGTTCCGTTCGACGACACCTGCGCGCAGGACTGCGAGCTGACCCTGGGGCCCTGCTACATCCCGTCCACCGACCGGAAGGACATCTCCGAAGGCGTGCCCGGCCTGCCCATGCGCGTGTCGTTTCGCGTGGTCGATACGGACTGCACCCCGGTCGAAGGTGTGGTGGTCGACATCTGGCACTGCGCGCCGAACGGCCTGTACTCAGGCGCGGACACGCCCCAGATCTGCACGACGGGCGACCAGGAGGCCCGTGACAGCGAGTGGTTTCGGGGTCTGCAGGTCTCCGACGCCGATGGACGCGTGGACTTCGACAGCTGCATGCCTGGCTGGTACCCCGGGCGCGCGGTCCACATCCACTTCCAGGTGCGTACCCCCGACGGCCAGGCCACGCTCACCTCTCAGTTCGGCTTCGACCCCGCGCTCGTGGCCGACATCTACGCGACCCACCCCGACTACGCACCACGGGGGCAGCCCGACACCTCCAACGCGAGCGATGCCGTGTTCGCGAACGGCGACGCCGCGCTGCTGTTCGACGGGTACGCAGCCGACGACGGCGCCCTGGTGGTCCATCGGACCCTGGTCGTCCGCAGCTCGCTGGCTGACCCCACCTGCTGATTCTGCAGGCTCACCTGGCCGCTGGCACGCCGTTCCGGTCTCCGGGGTTTTCCGGGTCTTCGGGGTCGTCGAGCCGACGGGCGAGTCCCAGGCACAGGAACATCCACATCCCCATCGCCGCCAGCGACGCGACGATCAAACCGAGGCCCAGGAGCAGCACCAATCCCCCAGTCACGGGGTCGCGCCCGCCAGAGACGACCACGAGTGCCACTGCTGCCCCGCCGAGGGCCACCACGAGCCCGTAGATGCCCAGGGTGGTGTCGGCCCGCAACACGAGGCGGATGTCGTCGAGATGTGCCGCCAGGGCGCGCAGCGTGCGGATCTGCAGGAAGAGCACGACGAAGTTGGCCACGATCGTACCGGCACCGGCCGCGAAGAGCAGCCACGCGAAGTCGCGTCCCCATCGGTAGTCGGACGACATCTTCCAGGACAGCAGCCCCGTCGCCACGGCGAGCAACGCGCTCCCCCCCAGGGCGACGAGGACGGGCGTGGCATCCACGCCTCGACGGGAGACCCCTACGAACGCCAGCACGATCAGCCCGAACAAGGCGAGCTCCACGCCGCCGAGCTTACCGAGCATCCAGGAGTCCATGCCTCCGTACGACCCCTGACCGAGGCGAGCGTCCAGTGCCAGCCAGATGCGGAGCAGCGGCAGGATGCCGAGCAGCACCAGCGGCCAACCCAGATGGCTGCGTTCCGCGGGGCGCGCCGCATTCGCCAGCAGGACGAATCCGCCCGTCATGACGGCTCCCCGTATGAACGACAGGCCCATGAACAGCGGTTCCAGCTCGACGGACGCCAACCGCAGCCCGAAGCTCAGAGCCAGCAGCACGACCGAGCCGACGAACGTCCCCACGGCGGGCACGGGCTGGTCGGACTGAACGACGGCCACGGAGGCGAGCACCCCCACCCACACGAGCTCCAGCAGGATCCAGATCGCATAGGCGGCCCCCATGGGCATCTCGAAGAACCAGCTCTGCAGATGGGACAGCGGAGAGACTCCCAGCCACAGCACGAACAGCAGGCCCGGAATCAGCCGTCGGTCGCAGGAGAGGACCAGGCCCAGCAGCAGAACCAACCAGACCACGTTCCACATGCCCCACAGCCCCGAGAAGACGGCGAACAAAGAGTCGTTCGCATGCATCGTCACGTCGAAGGACAGGTAGTAGAGACGCTGCACGAAGTTCTGGAGTGTCTGCAGAACCTGCACGAGTGCGCACAGGATGGCCAGGGTGCGCGTCGGACGGGTGATGTCGAACATGCGGCCGTTATCCCACGGATTCCGAAGCCGCGTCCTGGTGAACGCGCCCGAGCAGCGATGCGAGCCCGAACGCGAAGAAGCACCACGACAGCGAAGCGAGGCCACACACCAGCAGTGTCGACGCACCTCCGAGGTAGATCACCCAGGCCAGGGGGTCGTTCGGTCGGATGAACTGAGCCCCCACCACCGTCGATACCCCCGTGAGTGCGGGCATCCCGACGAGTCCAGCCGTGATCCACGCCCGCACGACGAGCCGATCGGAGGTCGCATCCGCATCGTCCAGCCGGGCCGCGGCCGTTCGCGCGATCGAAGCGAGACTGCGCAGCTGGAGCACGAACGCCCCGACGGTCGCCAGCACAGCCACGAGCAGCGAGGCGTAGAACACCTCCTCGAGGTCGGCCCAGTAGCCGTAGTCCACATCGAACAGCACCCGGATGGTGGTGGGCACCAGCAGCGCACAGCCCGCCATCGCCATGGCCGGCCGGACCCACGCCGTGTCGTGCTCCTTCGCCCGCAAGGCCTCGAACGCCAGCCAGGAGCCCGCGAACAGGACCAGCTCGATGGACTGGAACCGCACGACCAGATCGCGCTCGTCCACCGACCCCAGGACCGGGTCGAAGGCGCGAGACAACGACCCGATCCGGACCAGGGGCATCCAGGCCAGCAGCACCACCGCGAAGGCCGCCGAGGAGCGCGGCGATGGGCGGGCATGTGCAGCCAGCTGTCCCAGCGCGACCAGGTAGGGCAGCGTCACGACAGCGCTCGAGAACAGGTCCGTCGACCGATCGAGCATCCCGAACATCGGCATCAGGTTCAGCAGCAGCCGGAGGACGAGGTGCGCGCAGAGGAGAGCCACGATCCACCCGGGCCGGCGGGCTCGATCCCAGGCGATGCCCGCGAGGAGCCCCGTGAGCGCGATGCTCTCTGGGCCCTCGATCCACAGCGGCGGCACGAACGGCCCCACAACGGCCCGCATCATCGCTGCGAACGTGGGCATGGCGAGCCAGACCCCGAACAGCAGCGCCGGCAGGAGGCGCCGTCTGGTCCGGAGCACCAGGCCGAGCAGCGCGAGCAGGGTGGTGACCTCATGGGTCCGCAGCGCGAAGTGGAGGAGCTCGGAGTGCAGTGGCCCGCCGTCGATCAGGAACGGCACCCACCGCACACCCTCCGCCACCCCGAGGGCCAGCGCCAGGATGCGCGTCGCGGGATCCGGCCTGCCCGAGCGCTGGGAAGCGGTGCTCACGACGCCTTGTACCACTGCAATGCCTTGCTGCACTCCCCCGCCGCGAGGGGTGCTTACAGATGTCGTACAGAACGTGGGAGGGCCCATGCACGTGATCGACCAGATGTTCGCGAAAGCGGCACGGGAGGGCGCGTTCGACGACCTCCCCGGCGCCGGCAAGCCGCTCGAATCCCTGAAGGACAAGCGACCCATGGTCGACCGGTGGCTCGAACAGAAGTGCGCCGAGGAGGACCTGTCCCTCGAAGACGCCCTTCCTGCAGGTCTGAAGCTGCGAAAGCACGTTCCGCTCGAGCTGGCGCGCATCGCCCGGATGAAGGACGCCACCGAGGCCCGCAGCGCACTCGAAGCGCTCGACGCGCACATCCGCCAGGTGAACCGCACCCACACCCGCGGCCCGCACAGCAACGTCGCGCCGCTCGACCTGGCCACCGAGCTCCGGAAGTGGCGGCGCCAGGCGCGTTGACCACCGGTTAGGACTCCGGCGATGGCCTGGGATCTTCCTCTCGAAGTCGTGCTTGGTCTGGTGGGTGTGGGCATCCCCCTGGTGGTCGTGCTCGCCCACTTCACGGGTGGCAGCACGCCGCATCCCCTCGACGAAGCGCACGTGCGCGCGCTCCTTGCGATCGAAGCCCCCGAGAGCCCCATGTCCACGGTCCAGATCGCCGACGACGGTGCAACGGCCCTGGCCCGCACGGAGGATGGTCGCCGGTGGATCGCGTGGGCGATGGAGAGCCACCCCGCCATCCGGCAGGTCACGCCGGGTGCGACCGTGGTCGAGAGCGCCGAGGGAATCGTCGTCGACCTGGTCGATCCCGGCTGGCCGGCTCGCACCGTGCCCCTGTCCGACGCCGCCGCGCGGGCCGCGTGGCTCGACCCCACCCCCGATGCAGGAGCCCACGATGGAGCCGCCTGATCTACCGGACATCGTGCAGCTGGCGGTGCCGGTGTTCGTCCTCACCATGCTGCTCGAGCTCGGGTGGGGCCGGATCAGCGGGTCTGCGAAGTACGACACCCGCGACACCGCGGCGAGCCTGGCGATGGGCACCGGCAACCTGGCCATCGGCATCGTCTTCGGCTTCATCTCGTTCGGAGTGCTGCTGTTCCTGTACGACTACCGACTGATGACGTGGGGCTTCAGCATCCCGGCGTTCATCGTGGGCTACTTCATCGACGACCTGCGCTACTACCTCTACCACCGCATCGCCCACGAGAGCCGCTGGTGGTGGTGGGGCCACGTCACGCATCACTCGAGCCAGCACTACAACCTGTCGACTGCGCTGCGACAGGACTGGGCGGGGCCGTTCAACCTGAGCTTCCTCATGCGCGCGCCCCTCGTCGTTCTTCTCGGCATGCATCCGGTGATGCTCGCGTTCCTGGGCGGCATCAACCTCGTCTACCAGTACTGGGTGCACACCGAGGCCATCCGACGCTTTCCCGCACCCATCGAGTGGTTCTTCAACACGCCGAGCCACCATCGGGTCCACCACGGCTCGAACCCCCGCTACCTGGATGCGAACTACGCGGGCACGTTCATCATCTGGGACCGGCTGTTCGGGTCGTTCGTGCCCGAGCTCGACGAAGAGCCCGTCCGGTACGGCCTGGTCGAGAACCTGGGCACCCACAACCCCCTGCGGATCGGCTACCACGAGCTGCTGTCCATCGTGCGCGACGCGTCCCGACCGGGCCTGACCCTGGTCGAACGGCTCCGGTACGTGTTCGATCGCCCCGGCTACAGCCATGATGGGAGTCGACGGACCGCCCCGATGATCAAAGCCGACTTCGTCGCCCGAAACCCCGACCAGGCCGGTCAGCCGGGGCTCCCCGACGCCTGACGCCCGAGCAGGACGAGGCCGAGACCACCGCCGTCGCGCGCCTGGGAGGGTCGGGTCTCACGGACGTCGAGCTCGACGCGATCGCGGCCTTCATCGACTGGACCCGGATCCCCATGCGTCCGCCCGTCACCGATGTCGAAGCCGTTCAGCGCGGTGCTGCGCTCTTCCAGGCCGGTGGATGCGGGTCCTGTCACAGCGGCAGCCGCCACACGGACGGTCAGATGCACGTGATCCGCGGCACCCTGGTCGACACGCCCACGCTCACGGGAGTTTCGCGCTCCGGACCGTGGCTGCACGACGGGACCGCTCGCTCCCTGATGGCGGTGGTCGACCTCGCTGGCGCTGGCGAGATGGGCTCGCTTCCGAACGCCACGGCCGACGACCTGCGCGACCTGGTCGCCTACCTCGAGACCCTCTGAGCCGCAGGGTGGTCGCGTAGCGCAGCGGCGACGTGATCGAGAAACGCCCGTACGCGTCGGGTGTTCCTCGAGGTCGGAAGCGTGAGCAGCCACAGCTGTCGGGTGAACGCATCCATCGGCGGGCCTACCCGAACCAGCTCTGGAAAGCGCTCGGCTTCGATGCACGGCAGTGGATGGAGACCCAGGCCCGCCCGAAGTGCCGCTCGTCGCGTGAGCGTGTCCTCGCCCAGCCGGAGTGCGATCGGAGCCCCGGGTGCGACGTCGGCGAGCCAGCCGTCCATCCAGCGCGCGACCTCGTGCAGGCGCTCGTCCCAGTGCAACCAGGGCCGCTTCGACAGGTCGACCGTGTCGGGGTCTCCCACGAGATCCCGGTGCCCGTAGATGGCGAAGCGCACCTCCCCCACACGTCGACCGATCAGGGTGTCGGGGGGCGTGTTGGTCATCCGCAGGGCGACGTCGGCCTGCCGTCGGAACAACGAGACCTCGGTCTCGGTGCAGCGAACGATGAGCTCGACCCCGGGGTAGCGCTCCCGAAACGACGCGAACACGTCCACGTAGGCCTCGAACAACCAATCGAGCGTGGACACGCGGAGTGCTCCGTCGAGAGCAGCATCCTGGCCACGGACCCGCCCCTCGACCCGCAGCACGTCGTCCTCGATCCCCTCTGCGAGCGTAATGAGCTCTGCTCCTGCATCGGTCGCCAGGTAGCCGTCGGGCGTCCGGTCGAACAACCGGACCCCGAGGTCGGCCTCCAGCCTCTCCAGCCGGCGGCCCACGGTGGTGTGCGTCACGCCCAGCGTTTCGCCCGCCGCCGACAACGAGCCCGCACGCCCGAGCGCCAGCACCAATCGAAGCCCGTCCCAGTCCATCCGACCCCCGTGCAAATTCGCACAGCTACTACGAGAATTCTCTCATAGTCTGCACGATCTCGCACCGATACCGGAATGTCTTGAGGGTCAAGAGAGCGGTGCCCCCGAAATGCGCGGAGGAACGAGCACATTTTCCGGGGGTACCCGAACGCGACAAGACATTCCATTGAAGCGATTCGGTCGGTTCATCCCTCGCTTGCGAGGGTGGGCCGGCGGAATGTTGGAGGAACCCATGCAGGCCATCGTGTGCGAGCGCTTCGGACAGGCCCCCGTGATCCGGTCGATGCCGGACCCCGTGCCCGGCCGAGGGCAGGTTCGGGTTCGTCAGCACTTCTCGTCGATCAACGCCGGCGACGAACTGATGAACGCCGGTCGGCCGATCGCGTTTCGCCCGGTGTTCGCGGCGATGCTCCGACCCCCGATCCTCGGTCGGGACGTCGCGGGGGTGATCGATGCCGTGGGGCCGGGTGTGGAGGGCCTCCAGGTGGGTGACCGGGTCATGGGAGAAGCCGGTGGCGCATGGGCCGAGAAGGTGCTGCTCGGGGTCGATGCACTCGCGGTCGTGCCGGATGGCGTGCAGCTCCGCGACGCCGCGGCACTCCCGGTCTCGGGCCTGACCGCACTCCAGGGCCTGGCGGAGGTCCGGCAGGGTTCAGAGGTTCTCGTCGTGGGTGCCTCGGGCAACGTCGGACACCTCGCCGTGCAGATCGCCGCCGACCGCGGAGCCCGTGTCACCGGGGTCTGCAGCGCACGGAACGTCGAATTCGTCCGCAGTCTCGGGGCTGCCAGCGTCTTGGACTACGAGACGACCGACTTCACCGACCGGACGGACGCCTGGGACGTGGTGTTCGACCTCGCGGGTACGGCCTCGATCGGGGCGTGCGTGGCGCGGCTCCGACCGGGTGGGACCTACGTGAGCAGTGCCGGCTCGAACGGAGGGCCGTGGCTGGGCCCGCTCCCGCGCCTGCTCGCCGCCGCACTCCGAAGCGTGTTCGACCGACGCGTCCGCGTGCTGACCGTGACCCCAGACCCGACCGATCTCCAGGCGTTGCTCGAGCTCGTACGAGAGGGTCGCTTGTCGCCCCGGTCGGAGGTCCTCCCACTGGACGAGGTACCGCAGGCCATGGCAGGCACCCGCCGAGCAGGAGCTGGAAAGCAGGTCGTCGGTTTCGTTGGTGAATCGGACGACGACGCGCGGATGGTGCGCGCGAGCATGGGTTGAAATCAGCGCTCGAGCGCTCCGAGGTCGGGCGACCCGTCGTCGAACCGGATCGCACCCTGCGCGCTCCCGTCGTACTCCCGGTCGATCGGATGCACGAGGAACTCGACCGGAAGCGCGCCCCCTGCATCGACCGCCGCCGAGCCGGACGACAGCGACAGGTCACGGGTGACCGCATCGACGAAGCCGGGGTCGGTCCCCGTGATCAGGTCCTGAGTCGCGATCATCCCGGTGGCGCCGGAGAACGAGTCCGACCACCCCGTGTCGAGCCAGCTGGACTCCACCAGCACATCGCCGTCCGCCGCGACCAGCGCGAGGTTGCCGGTGGCGTGCACGATGCTGTTCACCACGCGGGCCGAGGATGCGGATGTCGACAGCCGAACCAGGGTGGTGTTGCCCGGGCGTTCCGAGAACACGGTGTTGTGTGCGAACCACAGCGTGCCGGTGCGGTCGTCGGAGGGGTCGCCGTTGTCGCCCCCGAAATGCACGATCTGGCTGTTGCCGGCGTCTTCGGGCTCGATGAGCAGGTTGCCGTACACGTAGGCGTCCGCGTAGCTGGGGTCGCCGTTGAGCTCGACGTGGCTGGAATCGACGAGATCGAGCTGGCGGTTGCCGCCCACGATGCGGTTGTAGCGGATGACGGTTCCGGCCGAGCGGTCCTTGAGGTTGTTGCCCAGGCAGCCATCGCACAGCGGCCCGTAGGTGTTGTGCTCGAACAGGATCCCGCGCGCTTCGGTGTAGGAGTTGTGCTCGAAGATCGAGCCCACGTTGCCGTTGTCTTCGAGCGTGTTCCCGATCACCCGCACGTCCGAGGACTGCCAGGCGACGAAGAGCCCGTTTCCGTTGTCGACGAAGCGGTTTCCGCGAATCGTGATGCGGTCGCCGGACTCGACGAAGATGCCCGATGCGTTGTCGACGAAGGTGGCCGGCTGCCCGTTGTCGTCGGTGAACGGCACGCCATCCCGGGCTCCGCGCAGCTCCAGGTCTTCGACGAAGATCCAGGACGCCGGGCCCCCCGGGGTGGACGTCCCGCCGATCTTGATGATGCCGCGCTGCTCGCTCCAGAAGTCGAGGCTGGCGTGGGTCGTCGCGCCATCGGCCTGGAGGACGGGCAGCTCGCCCGTGACGGGGTCGCACACCCCCACGACGACGATGGGTTGGTCGGCCGTCCCCATCCCGTCCAGCGCGAACTTGGCGGCATAGGGCGAGGTGTCGGGCCAGATCCGGACCAGCGTGTCGGGGCCGACGGTCCCCCAGGGCACGTCCGAGGGGTGCGCGAGGGCCTGCCCCGGCCCCACGTCGTACACGGTCGTGAAGGCATCGGGATCCCAGCGGTCCACGGCACACGCCGGTCCGGTGTCCGAGTCGTCGGTGTCCAGGTCGGTGTCGGTGTCGGTGTCGGTGTCGGTGTCGGTGTCGGTGTCGTCCTCGCACTGGGTCGCGGGCTCGCACGACGCCCAGAGGTCCGGATTGCAGGTGGTGTCGAACAGCCAGCACTCGTCGGGCTCTCCGGGCGGGTGCGCGGTGGTGTTGATGTCGCCGCACTCGAGACCCGTTCCAGCGAGGGTCAGACACCCGGCGTACTCGTAGGTCCCGAGACCCGAGCAGCGCTGTCCGTCGATGGGAGCGCAGCCGGGCGTCGCCGTGCAGTCGGCCTCGTTCAGCCCGAAGCACTCGGGAATGTCGTGGATGGCGGTGTCGAAGCCGGTGTCCTCCACGGCTCCCGTGTCGGGGGTCTGGGTGTCGGTGGTCAGCCCCGTGTCGCTCGGACAGGGAAGGTCGTCGTCGCACACATCCCACCCGACCGGCAGGCAGGTGTCGATGAACAGCCAGCAGTCGTCCGGCGAACCGGGGGGATGGCCCCAGGTGAGCGCATCCCCGCAGAGCTGGTCGGCCTCGTCACAGCCAGCGTAGGCCGACGTCGAGGTGCCACACTGGGTCGCATAGCGGGGTGTGCACTCGATCAGGCCCGTACAGGCGGACTCGTCGAGGCCCGAGCACGCGTTGGGCTCGTCCGTGTCGGTGTCGATGCCGGTCTCGTCCGCGTCGTCGGTGTCCGTGTCCGAGTCGCTGTCTGTGTCGGCATCGGTGTCGCTGTCCGTATCGGCATCGGTGTCGCTGTCCGTATCGGTGTCGGTGTCGGTGTCGCTGTCCGTATCGGCATCGGTGTCCGCATCCGTGTCGCTGTCCGAGTCCGCATCGGTGTCCGCATCCGTGTCCGCATCCGTGTCGCTGTCGGCATCGGTGTCCGTGTCGGACTCCTCCCCCGTGTCGTCCGGTGTCGGCTTGCAACCGATGAGCAGGGCCAGGAAGAGCAGGGTCGGGCGGAACATCGTCGGAACCTCGAAGTGCGTGCATCCGACGATACCCGGCGCCGAGCCGATTCGTCACTCCGACCACTCCATGGCCGGAGGCGCGCCTCGGCAGCTGCGGTCAGAGCACCGTGTGCAGGTTCTCCACCGGACGCCCCACGGCCGCACCCTTCTCCGTCAACAGGATCGGACGTTGGAGCATCCGCGGGTGCTCGGCCATCGCGGCGATGAGCGTGTCGTCGTCTTCCTTGCCCGTGAACCCGTGCTTCTTCGCGTCCCGTTTTCGGAGGACGTCGTGCACGGTGAGGTCGAGCCTGGCGAGCACGTCCCGGATCTCGGCTTCGGTCAGCGGATCCTTGGTGTACTCACGGTAGGTGAAGTCGATTCCCTGGTCGTTCAGCAAGGCGACCGCCTTGCGACAGGTGCTTCAAGTACGGGTGCAGATGAGGGTGTTCACGAGACCTCCTTCGTTCGTTGCATCGCTGCCCGCGCTGTAACCTGCACCTCCGGTCCAGCCGGCCCACCCTGTAGCCGGATCGCCGAATGGCGACCTTCGACGACGCAACCCGTCGAGCCCACCAGCCCGTCACGAAATGTCAGCAGTCCCCCTTGTCGGCGATGCCCCCCGACCCCAGGTTGGATGCATGCACCACTGCCCCGACTGCCAGACCGTCGTGTCCGCTTCGAGAATCCAGAGCGGGGTCGCGCAGTGCCCCCGCTGCGACCACGTCTTCGAGGTTCCCGACGCCCCCGATGCCGGTGCGACCCGCACCCCACAGGCCTCCGAGCGACCGAAGCTGCAGCTCCCCATCCCGCCCACCAGCGTCGTGGTGAACCCACACTCCCACGGGGTCGAGATCAGGATCCCGTGGAAGCACCTGGTCAGCGGCTGGGTCCACCTCGTGCTCTTCTTCATCGTGCTCGCAACGCTGTTCGCGGCGGTCGCGCGCGACGAGGGGCCGTTCCTGCTCCTCCTGGTGCCCGTCGTCCTCTACGGCTGGCTCACCATGGTCTTGAACTCAACCACCATCCTGGTCGCCAAGCGGGGAATCGAGATCAGCCACGGTCCCATCCCCACGTGGCACGGCACCGTGCAGAAGTCCGCATCGAGCCTGCGGGGGCTGCGTGTCGAGCGAGAGCGCAAGGTCTCCTACTCCCGTCACGGCGGTCGGCGGGAGTACTTCGTGTACCACCTGGACGCGAACGGCGGACGACTGCTGAAACACTGGCCAGACGCGCTCGCTCCCGAGTACGTCAAGGAATGCATCGAGGCCGTGGTCCGGCACCCTTGATCGCCAGCGCCCTGGGAAACAACCAGACATGCAGCAATTCGTTGCATAGCGTGAGCACGGAGCACGCCCCGATCGAGCACGAGAGCCGCCCGAGATGCCCGCGATTACGGGGCCATTCAGGCCGCCCAACGCCAAAGCACCCATGAACACGGGCGTATTCAGCCCCACCTCTGTGAAGCCACGTGGGGCCCGCGCTCTCGACAGGCAGCCCGAAACGCCCTTCGGGCCGACCGGTTCGCCACCACCGTGACAGTCGTTGACGGTTGGTGATGAGCGATGTACTCCAGGTTGTCCCGATTTTCCTGCACATCACGGAGCACACTCATGAACGCTCGTCCCGTCATCGCGCTCGCACTCTTCGCGAGCACTCCCGCCCTGGCCTGGATGGGTCCGTCCACGGACGGCACCTACCGCTGGGCCACCAGCGCCCAGGGTGCCGACCCGAACGCCCCCGGTCACACCTTCGTCTCCCTGGCAGCACTGCAGGGCGGCACCAACCCCGGCAGCCAGCTGCCTCTCGGTGACGACGCGTCGCAGACCTTCCCGCTCGGCGGCAACTTCACGTTCTTCGGCACCACGGTCGACGAGATCCAGGTGTGCGCCAACGGCGTGGTCAGCTTCGACAGCGACCCGATTGCGTGTGCCAACGGCTTCCGTCCCGAGCTGCTCGGAACCCCCGGCGAGACCGGCGATGCCCTGGTCGCCCCGTTCTGGACCGACCTCAACCCGGCCGACGGCGCGAACCCCGGCGAGGTCTGGGTGTTCACGGACGCCACGACCACCACGGTCCACTGGGAGAACGTCGCACAGTGGAGCGGCGACGCCAGCCACCTGGTCACGTTCCAGGTCACGTTCTACCACGACTCCAGCCTCCTCCCGGGCGACATCGTCTTCTCCTACGAAGGCATGGGCGACCTGAACGACTGGAACGAAGGGGGTCTCGGAGCCATCATCGGCGTCGAGGGCTTCGACGTCTCGAACAACCTCGAGGTCTTCCGGCACCAGAACACCAGCGTGCTGTCCAACACCACCATCCGCCTGTCCCAGTGCAGCAGCACCGCAGACTTCGATGGAGACGGAATCACCGAGTGCTTCGACTGCAACAACAACCAGCCGGGCATCGGCCTCCCCGACCAGACCGGCTTCTCGGACGGCGACGAGGACACGTACGGCGACCCCGCTCGCTCCCTCGACACCTGCTTCGACATCGTGGCCTACAGCTACGTCGACAACCAGCTCGACTGCGACGACTACGACCCCGCCGCCTTCGACGGCGCTCCCGAGACCGTCGCTGACGGTGTCGACCAGAACTGCGACGCGGTCGACGACTGCTACGAAGACCTCGACGGCGACGGTGTCGGCACGGGCACGGTGATCACGGGCACGACCCTCGATTGCTCCGGCCCGAACGAGTCCAACTTCGACGACGACTGCGACGACGACGACCCCGACAACTACCCGTTCAACTCCGAAGTCTGCGACGGCTTCGACAACGACTGCGACCTGACCGCCGACAACGGCCTCACGCAGATCGACTACTACGACGACGACGACGACGACAGCGACGGCTTCGGCGGCGCGTTCAACACCAGCGTCTGCGAAGACCTCCAGCCCGCTGGCACCGTCACCGACGACACCGACTGCGACGACAACGACCCCAACAACTTCCCCACCAACCCGGAAGTCTGCGACGGCGCCGACAACGACTGCGACCTGACCGCCGACAACGGCCTGGCCACCGTCGACTACTACGACGACGACGACAGCGACGGCTTCGGCGGCGCGTTCAACACCAGCGTGTGCGAGGACCTCCAGCCCGCCGGAACGGTCGAGGACAACACCGACTGTGACGACAACGACCCCAACAACTTCCCCACCAACCCGGAAGTCTGTGACGGCGCCGACAACAACTGCAACATCACACCCGACGACGGCCTGACCTTCGTGGACTACTGGGTCGACGCCGACGCGGATGGCGAAGGCAACATGGGCGACGGCGTCGCTTGCCCGGACGTCATCGACGTCGGCTCGAGCACCGGTCAGGTGTTCGCTGGCAACACCTGCAGCGGCAACGACTACACCAACAACAGCAGCGAAGAAGTCTCCATCGTCTTCACGGCTCCCGCCGACGGCGTGTACTCCTTCGACACCTACGCTTCTCCCGCCTTCGATGCAGACCTCGCACTGTACGTCGAAGACTGCGTCACCGTGGCAGCCGTCAATGACGCTGGCGACTCGTCCAGCGTCAACCCCAGCGAGATCGAAGTCACGATGCTCGAGGGCCAGACCGTCCTCCTCGCACTGGAGAACTGGTTCGGCGCCTGCGGCGACGCCACGCTCGACATCACCGCCGGCCCCGCGACCGGCGACAACGCCACGATCATCGACATCACCGGGCTCACCACCGGCGTCGGCGCTCCGGATGCCAGCACCTGCGACGGCCCGCCCGACGCCACGTTCGTCGACAACAACCTCGACTGCGACGACGCCGACCCGGCCAACTTTTCGACGAACACCGAGGTCTGCGACCTGCAGGACAACAACTGCGACGACGTCATCGACGAAGGCTTCCCGGTCAACACCTACTACGACGACACCGACGGCGACCTGTTCGGCGACCCGCTCATCACCGACGACCAGTGCACCGTGCCGCCCGGCTTCGTCGACAACGACGAGGACTGTGACCCGTCCGATCCCGCCATCAACCCCGATGCCGACGAGATCCCCGACAACGACATCGACGAGAACTGCGACGGCTTCGACGCCCCGCTCTCCATCGCCGACCTGGTCGCGGGCGACCTCATCATCACCGAGATCCTCCAGGATCCCGCGGCCGTCACCGACGGTCAGGGCGAGTGGTTCGAGGTGTACGTCAACACCGCAGAGCCCGTCGACCTCGGCGGACTGCAGATCCAGGACGGCGGCGGCACCGTGCAGGACACCCTGCCGGCCGGCATCGGCACCTCGCTCATCGGATTCCCCGGCGACTACCTGGTGTTCGTGATCGACGGCGCTGGCGACGACGGCCTCGGCTTCACCGCCGACTACTACTACGCCACCGGCGTCAACCTCTCGAACAGCTCCGACACCCTCACGCTGTCGAACGGGTCTGCCATCGACAGCGTCAGCTGGGACAACGGGGTCACCTTCCCCGACCCCACCGGCGCCTCGATGTCGCTCTACCCCGACACGCTCGATGCCGACGACAACAACAGCGGCGCGAACTGGTACGAGGCTCCGTCCTTCGCCACGTTCGGAAGCGGCGACTTCGGAACGCCCGGTGCGGCCAACCCGGCAGACGCCGACCGCGACGGCTTCTTCGCCGTCGCCGATGGTGGCACGGACTGTGACGACAACGAAGCCGCGGTGAACCCCGGCGCCACCGAGCTCCAGTGTGACGGTCTCGACAACGACTGCGACCCGCTCACCGTCGACAACGAAGACGTCGATGGCGACGGCGAGGGCTTCTGCACCGACTGCGACGACAACGACCCCAACAACTTCAACAACAACCCGGAAGTCTGTGACGGCGCGGACAACGACTGCGACGGCAACGCCGACAACGGCCTCACCTTCACGGACTGGTTCACCGACGCCGACGACGACGGGTTCGGCTTCGGCGCGGCGATCAACGCCTGTGCGCAGCCGAGCGGCACCGTCAACCGTGGCGACGACTGCGACGACAACGAGCCCCTCGCGAACCCCGGTCTGGCCGAGACGCCGTACGACGGCATCGACAACGACTGCGACCCGGCAACCTCCGACACCGACGTCGATGGCGACACCTACGACGCCGTTGCGGTCGGCGGAGACGACTGCGACGACACCAACGCCAGCATCAACCCCGGTGTGGCCGAGGTTCCCTACGACGGTGACGACAACGACTGCGACCCGCAGACCTCCGACACCGACGTCGACGGCGATGGCTTCGATGCCGAAGACGTGGGCGGCGATGACTGCGCCGACATGGATGCCAGCATCAACCCCGGCGCCATCGACGACACCGAAGACGGCACCGACCAGAACTGCGACGGCGTCGACGGCATCCCGGACACCGACACCGGCGACACCGGCGATGTCGACGTCTGCCCCACGCCGAACGAAGACATCGGCTCGCTCACGGGCCTGGCCGTCGTCAGCGTCGACACCTGCGGTGAGAGCGACGACTACGATCAGGACTGCGGCAACGGCACCTCTGCCCTCGGCTCGCAGGACTACGCCGTGACCTGGACCGCCCCGACCGACGGCGAGTACGTCTTCGACCTGTCCAACAGCAGCTTCGACACCGTGCTGTCGATGAAGACCTCCTGCCCCGACAACACCGACATCACGTGCAACGACGATGGCGGAGTGAGCACCACCTCGCAGATCACCCGCACCTTCAGCGCGGGCGAAGAGGTCGTGCTGGTCATCGAAGGCTTCTCGGACAACTGCGGTAGCGCAGTGCTCGACATCATCGCGCCCATCGTCGACGACACCGGCGACACCGGCATCGTGGGTCCGACCTGCCCGTCCGCGGGTGACCTCGGCTCGGCTCTGGGCGAGGGCGTGGCGACCGGCACCAACGCTGGTGCGACCAACGACTACAGCGGCACCTGCTTCTTCGCTGGCAGCACGGGTCTCGACGTGACCTACACCTGGACCGCACCGAACAGCGGCTGCTTCGAGTTCGACCTCGAAGACAGCGACTACGACACCACCCTCCTCATCGTCGATTCCTGCGCCGATGACACCGAGCTCGCGTGCAACGGTGATTTCTACCCGTCGCCCGGATTCCAGTCGAAGATCGAGGACTTCCAGGCCATCGCCGGTGAGGAGTACCTCATCGTCATCGACGGCTTCAGCAGCGCCGAGGTCGGAACGTACAGCCTCGACATCCGGTCCTGTGACCCCATCATCATCGATACCGGCGACACCGCCGAGACCGGCGACACCGGGTTCGCAGACACGGACACCGATACCGACACGGACACCGATACCGATACGGACACCGACACCGATTCGGACACGGATACCGACACCGACACCGACACGGATTCGGACACCGACACGGACACCGACACCGATTCGGACACCGATACCGATACGGACACCGATACCGATACCGATACCGATACGGACACCGATGCCGACGCCGACACGGACGCCGACACCGATGCCGATACGGACGCGGACACCGACGCAGACACGGATGCCGACACCGACGCAGACACGGATGCCGACACCGACACCGATACGGACACCGACACCGACACCGGTGAAGACGACGAGAAGGGCTGCAACTGCAGCACCAGCCCGACGCCGCTCGGTGGTGTGGTCCTGATGGGCCTCGCCGGACTCCTCGTCCGTCGCCGTCAGCGCTGATTCTGCGAACCTCGTGACCGCCCGGGCCCACCGGCACGGGCGATTCACAGCACAACCGCACAAAAACGACCGCCACTCGGGGCTTCCGGGTGGCGGTCGCTGCGTGTGGGCTGTTCAGCACGGGCCCCTCTGGCATGCTGCACCCGAAAGGAGCTCGAACATGCTCTTCGGCACACCCCTGCTGTTCCTGGTGGGATGCATCGGGCTGACCGGACGGGTCGGCACCGAGGTCCAGGCACTCGGCGATTCCTCCATCCGCATGGGCGCGGAGATCGAAGGACGGTACTCACTCGACCCCGGCTACATGCGACTGTCGGCCCTGGCCAGCGTTCGCGGTGCTCCGTCCTACGCGGCTGTGGGTGTGGGTGGAGAGGGCTGCATCCGCACGATGGGGTGGAGCACGGCCATCTTCTGTGCACGGATCCGAGCGCTCGAGCTGGGCAGCGACCGCGGCTCGTTCACCCTCGGCACGGTCTCTCCGGCGCTCACCGTGGGGTGGTGGCGTCCGGTGAAGTCCCGTCCGAAGCCCATCCGCAAGCCTCGCCGACGCGGGGCCCGCGGCACGCTGGCTCAGGGCGAACGGGTTCTCCAGCAATGGACGACAGCCCTCGAGCCCACCTTCGCCATCGGCGCCCACGTCCAGCCCGTCGGGCCCGAGCGGTTCACGCCCTACCTTTCGCTGACCTTCGGAGGCGGGCTCGGCGCATCCAACATGTACGGACGGCTGGACGGTCGCTGAGACGCCTTCTCGACCTCCACGTCGCGGTGAGCGGGCGGACTGGATACGCGATGTCCATGATCGAGCTGGACGTCCCCGAGACCATCGAGAACGGCACGCCACTGCACGTGCAGTTCAAGGCCGACAGCCGGCTGTCCGGGCGACTCCGGCTGACCGCCGGCACCGAAGCCCTCGAGTTCACCCTGCTCCGCGAAGGCCGCGACCCCGTGCGGGGCTCCGACCCCCGCGTTCGCGGACGCTCCGGGGCCCTCGTGCTCACCGAGTGGGCCGAACAGCCGGTGGGCTCCGAGATCGTCGTGCGATTCGAAGGTGCCAAGGCGTTCGTGCGCGTCGTGTAGAGCTCCTCGGCTACGGGCGCACTTCGACGGGTTGCTGGAGCAGTGCCGGGCGGACCATGAGCATCAGATCCGCGTCCTTCGGCACCTCGTAGCACACCTTGCCCCGCTTCTTCAGACCCGGCTGGATCTGCTCCAGGCCACCGAGCCCCTGCTTGCCGAGCGAGAACATGCACTCGGGCGTCGGGCCGTACTGGCGGTCCTCGGAATCGGCGAAGAACACGGCCCCCGCCAACGACGTCGCACGCTTGCCGGTGTTCTCCACCGTCAGGTCCACCACCCGCAGCTCCGCCCCCTCTCCGGGAACGTGTCGAACGAGCTTCCCGCCCACCGAGCGGCGCGTCGACACCTCGTGGATGGTCACGGTCCACGTGTCGAACGCCAGCGGGGACCCGATCGAGCCCGGCGCCGGCGGAGGTTTTGGACGGCCACCTCCACACGCGAGCGTACAGACCGACAGGAAAGCGAGGACGGGTAGCGTTGCGCCACGAAGCGGGTAGGGCATGCCAGGAGTGTACGTGCCCACCGGGCCATTGCCGTACCTGTCGCCCGCGATAGTGCGCTCAGATGTCTGTTCTCCCGCTTCTCGTTCTCCTCGCACCGCTCTCCGACGCCTGGGCGCTCACCCTCACGCTCGAGGGCTCGTCCACCCCCCACCCGGGCATCACCCTGCTCGAATACCGGGCATCGTCCCCCGCGACCGATGTGATGGTCGCCGAGATCGACCTGTGTGCGGCCGGGATCTCGGTCGAGACCACCAAGGCCAGCTCGAGCCTCCAGACCGCCAGCAGCTGGGCCTCCGATCAGGGCCTGCAGCTCGCGGTGAACGGGGATTTCTACCGAACCGGACCCGTTCAGGTCTACGGCGATGCCATCGGTCAGGGCGTCGCCTGGCCACTCGAGCAGACCGGTCTCGACCCCGCCTACAGCGCGGACTGGTTCTACGAGGACTACGGCTTTCTCGCGTTCCGACACGACGAGGCCACGTTCACCCACACCCGCTGGGTCAAGGACAACCTCACCGTCGCGTCCGGGCACGCCCCCGGCACCATCGCACCCGAAGCCCCGAGCGGCACCCTGTCGCTGGTCTCGGGCTTTCCGGAGCTCGTGGTCGACGGGCAGGCCCGCACCTGCGTCGACCCCACCGACAACTGCTTTCCCGACCGCTCCGACATGCAGGACCGCCATCCCCGCACCGCAGCCGGTCTCTCTCAGGACGGCGCCACGCTGTGGATGGTGGCGGTGGACGGGCGCACGTCTTCGAACACCGGCATGTACGGCTCCGAGCTCGCCGACCTGATGGGTCAGCTGGGAGCGTGGCAGGCGTTCAACCTCGATGGCGGCGGCTCCACCCAGATGTGGGTCGAGGGGAGCGGCACCGTGAACGGAGCGGTGTCCAACAACGGGGGCAACGGTGTGCGCAGCGTCGCGAACCACCTCGGCGTGCGGGCAACGGGGTCCGGCCGTCCCTCCCACTGCCCCACCGAGCCCGCGTGCGGCACCATCAGCCCTCTCGGCGGAACGGTCGACGAGCTGTCGGACTGCTTCTCGCTGTTCGGTCCCGACATCTACTGGCGCGACGAGAGCGCAGGGGATGGCGGGCATCTGTACTGGACCAACGCCTGGAACACCGACCAGCCCGCGAACTGGGCATGGTGGCGCCTCGAGCTCGAGGAGGCCGGCGAGTACGAGGTCGAGTTCTACGCCGACCCCACCTTCTCGGTGTTCCCCGAGACCCGGTACGTGCTGGTCGCCGGGGGCGTCGAGCACGAGCTGTTGGTCGACCAGGGCCAGGCGAGTGGCTGGACGTCGCTCGGCACCTACGACTTCACGCTGGGCGGTGAACAGTACCTGGCCGTGTACGACGACGGCAGCGGGGTCGCCGCCGATCAGCACGTCGTGGCCGACGCGATCCGGCTCACGCGGGTGGATCTGCCCGTCGACACGGGAGACACCGGGCTCGCCGACACCGATGTGCCCGTCGACACGGACGTTCCCGAGGACACCGACGCTCCCGAAGACACCGACGTTCCCGAAGATACCGACAGCGAGGACCCCGCCCCGCTGGACACCGGCGACACGTCGAGTCCGGACACGGATACCGAGCCGCTCTACATCGAGGGAGGGGAGTGCGGTTGCGCCACCGCGAGCGACGCACGCCTCCTGGGCGTTCTCCTCGTGCCCCTCGTCGCGCTGACCCGGATTCGCAGGTCTGAAATGGAGTAGCGTCTTCCGCGTATGTCGCGCGGGAGGTGTGTGTGAAGCTGACGATCGACGGGCTGTCCAAGACGTATCCGAACGGGGTGAAGGCGCTGTCGGACGTCTCGCTGGAGCTCTCGCCCGGGATGTTCGGCCTGCTCGGGCCCAACGGTGCGGGCAAGTCCACCCTCATGCGCACCCTGGCCACGCTGCAGGACGCCGACACCGGCACCGTCACCCTCGGCGACACCCCGCCCATCGACGTGCTGAAAGACAAGGAAGCCGTGCGACGCACCCTCGGCTACCTGCCCCAGGAGTTCGGACTCGCCCCGAAGGCCCGGGCGATGGACCTCCTGGACACCTTCGCGATCCTCAAGGGCATCACCGCCCGCAAGGACCGCACCGCCGTCGTCGAAGCGCTGCTGAAGAAGACCAACCTGTGGGAGCACCGCAAGAAGCAGGTGGGCGGCTACTCCGGAGGGATGCGCAGGCGGTTCGGCATCGCCATCGCACTGCTGGGCGACCCCAAGCTGATCATCGTCGACGAACCTACAGCCGGACTCGATCCAGCAGAGCGTGCCCGCTTTCACAACCTGTTGGCCGAGCTCGGACGCGACGCCATCGTGCTCCTGTCCACCCACATCGTCGAAGACGTGAGCAACCTCTGCCCGCGGGTGGCCGTGCTGTTCGACGGCCAGATCCGACTGCAGGGAGAGCCTCGTCACCTGTGTGAGCAGCTCGCCCCGCGCCTGTTCGCGAAGACCGTGGAGTCCGAGGACGTCGATGCCCTGAAGTCCGCACACCAGGTGCTGTCGGTACGGCTGCGCGCAGGGCGCCACGAGGTCCGGGCGCTGGCAGACACCGCTCCCGACGGCTTCGAGCCCGCCACGCCCACCCTCGAAGACGTCTACTTCGCGGTCACCACCGGAGCCTGGGCATGACCCGATTCACCCTGCTCGTCGGCAAGGAGCTGTCGTTCTGGTTCCGCCGCACCGGCGTGCACGCCTTCTTCGCGCTGTACGCGTTCATCGGGCTCTTACTGATGGTCGCCATGGCCGGCGACATCGAGTTCATCCAGGTGGGCGGAATGGGGGGGCTGCGCAAGGCCGACTCGCCGTACCAGGTCCTGAACATCACCCTCGGGCTGTCGCTCCTCGCCACCCTCAACATCGCCGCTGCATCGGGGGGGGCCGCCACCCGCGACGTCACCGATGGCATGCACCCGCTGGTCTACAGCACCCCCGTGCCCAAGTGGACCTTCCTGCTGTCCCGCTACGTCGGCGCGCTGGCCGTCAGCGCGTACGTGGTCGCGGGAATCCCTGCCGGACTGCTCCTCGGGCGCATGCTCACCCCGCTGCTCGAAGCCGAGCGCCTGGGCGCGTTCTCCCTCTTCCCCACCCTCGTCGCCCTCGTGGTCTGGATCGGCCCGAACGTCGTCCTGCTCTCGGCCCTGTTCTTCGGCATCGGCGCCCTCACCCGACGCATGTTCCCGATCTACATCGGCGGCGTGTTCGTGCTGGTCGGCTACCTCGGCGCATCCGCCCTGCTGTCCGACCTCGACGACCGGACCACGGGCGTGCTGCTGGATGCGTTCGGCCGGAGTGCCCTGTCCGAGCTCACCCGGTACTGGACGCCGGAGGAGATGAACACGCTGCTCCCGCTGCCCTCGGGAGCCGGCCTGGTCAGCCGGATTGGCTGGACGGTCTTCGGAATCGCCTGTCTGCTCGGGTCGATCGCCGCCACACGCCTCGATCAGCACGGCTGGCAGCCCCTCGCGCGCTTCCGTCGCGCTCCATCCGACGAGAACAAGGCCACCACCGAAGATGTCGCCCAGCCGGTCCCCCGGGTGTCCCGCGACTTCGGTGCAGCGGCACGCATGGCCCAGCTCGTGGCCCTCACCCGTCGCGCCGTGCGAGACGTGGTCACGCACCGGTATTTCTGGGCTTTCGTCGGGGCCGCCGTGCTGTTCGAGCTCCTCAACGCCACCTCGATCGGCACGATGTACGGCACCGACACCTGGCCCGTCACCTACCAGGTGCTCGAGGTCTTCCAGGGAACGCTCGGGCTGTTCATGCTCGTGATCCTCACCTTCTACGCGGGCGATCTGGTCTGGACCGAGCGGGACCTCGGCGCGGCTCAGCTCATCGACAGCACCCCCGTTCCCGACTGGCTCCCGCTGCTCGCGAAGGCCACCGCACTGCTCGTCGTCCTCCTGGGGCTGCACACCACCATCCTCGTCCTCGGCCCCCTCGTGCAGCTGTTCCAGGGCTACAGCGCCTTCGAGCTCCCCCTGTACGTCCAGGCGCTCTACGCCCTGTCGTTGCTCGACTGGCTGCCCTTCATCGCCCTGTCGCTCGCCGCCCACGCCATCGCGAACAACAAGCTGGTGGGGCACGGGATGCTGATCGGCTTCTGGGTCGCCACCATCTTCCGCGGCTCGCTGGGGTTCGAGCACAACCTGTTCTGGATCGGCTCCGACCCCGGCCGCACCTACAGCGACATGAACGGCTGGGGGTCCACGCTCGGCCCCTTCCTGATCCACAAGCTCTACTGGCTCGCGTTCTCGGTGTTCGTGCTGGGCGTGGCGCGGGTGTTCTGGGTGAGAGGCACCGGGAGCACGTGGCGTTCACGGCTCGGCGAGGCGAAGCGCCGTCTGGACCGGCCCACTTCGGGGGTGCTGGCTGGAAGCGCCGTGCTGACCGCGCTGTTCGCCGGGTACATCACCTACGCCACCAACGTGGTGCACGGCTACGAGACCACGGTCGACGCCAACCGCCTGTCCGCGCAGTACGAGCGCACCTACAAGGCCGACTGGCAGGACGCGCCCCACCCCATCGTCACCGACGTCGACAGCACCATCGACCTCTACCCCGACGAAGGGCGCGCTCGCGTGCGGGGGGTCCTGACGCTCGTCAACCCGCACGACACGCCCCTGTCCACCTGGCTCGTCACCTTCCCCGAGGAGGACCACGTGGTCTCGGTCGAGCTGACGGTTCCGTACACCGAGGAGATCCACGAGGAGTTCGAGGTGCGCACCTGGACCCTCGAAACGCCCCTGCAGCCCGGACAGATCGCGACCCTGACCTTCGAGGTCGACTACCATCAACGCGGCCTGCGCAACAGCGGCTACGAGACCAGCGTCGTGGGCAACGGCACCTTTCTGCACCACTACGAGGTGTTCCCGACCTTCGGCTACCAGCGAGGCGCCGAGATCGCCGACCCAGGAACCCGTCGGAAGTACGACCTGCCCGAGCGCGACCGGATGTTCGACCTCGACGATCCCCGCGCCCGACTGCACAACTACCTGACCGACGACGCCCATCGGGTGACCAGCCGCAGCCGCGTGTCCACGGTCGAAGGCCAGATCCCCCTCGCGCCCGGCGACCAGATCGACGCCGGCACCGAGAACGGCCGGACCTGGGCCACCTTCGAGACCGACGAGCCCATCTGGTACTTCCTCGCCTGGCTGTCGGCCGACTGGGACGTGGTGCGGAGCGACGAGGGCCCGATTCCCACGGCCGTCTACCACCACCCCGAGCACGACTACAACGTCGACCGGATGCTCGAGGCCACGAATCGCTCGCTCACCATCTTCGAGCGGGACTTCGGGCCGTACCAGCACGACATCCTGCGGATCGTGGAGTTCCCGCGCTACGCCACATACGCCCAGTCGTTCCCCACCCTGGTGCCCTTCTCGGAAGCCATCGGGTTCATCGCCCGGGTCACCGACCCCGAAGAGGACATCGACTACCCGTTCTACATCACCGCCCACGAGGTCGCCCATCAGTGGTGGGCCCATCAGGTGTGCGGCGGCAACGGCCAGGGCGCGACCGTGCTCACCGAGAGCCTGTCGCAGTACAGCGCGTTCAAGGTGATGGAGGACGAGTACGGCAAAGACCAGATCGACCGGTTCCTGGAGTACGAGGCCGACCAGTACTTCCGGGGGCGCCGCAACGAGATCGACGAAGAGCTGCCGCTCATGCGCGTCGAGAACCAGGGCTACATCCACTACCAGAAGGGCGGCATCGTGCTCTACACCCTGTCCGAGCGCGTGGGCCGGGAGCGCTTCGACGCCGCCGTCCGCTCGTTCCTCGAAGAGTGGCGCTTCGTGGGCCCGCCCTACCCCACGGCCCGGGATTTCGTCGCCCACCTCAAAGCCGAGCTGCCCGAGCACATCCCGGCGATCGAGGACGGCTTCGAGCGCATCGTGCTCTACGACCTGCGGGCTGGCGAAGCGTCGGCGAAGAAGACCGGGAGCGGCTGGACCACCACCCTGGAGGTCACGGCCGACAAACTCGTGTCGGACGGCCAGGGCCGCGAGACCCCGACCCCCTTCGACGACACCGTGTCGGTCCGCATCGAGGACGCCGACGGCGAGACCCACACCCAGGACGTGCGGATTGCAGAGTCGGGGCCCATCGAGGTCGTGTGGCCGGGGCTGTCGGCGGCCCCCACCTCCATCGAGCTCGACCCGCGCGCCCTGTTCCTGGAGCGCGACCGCGACGACAACACCGCGGACATCGACGCGTCCGGCGCTTGAACGCGGCTCAGGGCTCTCTCGGGCCGCCCGCCCACCACAGCGCCGTCGCCACCGCCTTCTCGCCTGCCCCACACGCGTTCGCGGCGTCACGAGCAGCCCGCTCTCCAGCGGGGTCGTTCAATGCGCGGTGGGCCGCCCACTGGGCCGCTCGCACCCGTACGCAGGAGACCGCTTCCGAGTCGACGAGGGGCTCCAGAGCCTCGAGGGCCGCCGCTGGGTCGCCCACGGCCAGCAGCATCTCCGCCCGGTCCAGAGCCAACAGCGGTGCCTGGTCCAGCACCGCGGGGTCGTCGATCCCCGGAATCGACAGCACCCGGTCCTGCAGGCCCGACGCACTCCGATGCATCCGCCAGGACAGATCGGTGGCCACCATCAGGTCCAGCAATCGCTCGGGGTCGTCGGGCTCCAGTCTCGCCAGCCCCGACCCCGTGCGCAGTGCCGTGCGACGGATGGCGGCCCGGGCCTCGTCGTCCGCCGGGGGGAGGGGCTGTGGCGGTCCGCGCTCCACCCCCCAGATCGACAGGTGCTCCAGCGACACGTCCAGCAGTGCACCGTCGATCCCCACCGAGTCGATCTCCAGCGCGACCACCGGCAATGCGTCGTGGTCGGGCATGGGGTGGCGGTAGAGCAGCGACCCGTTGCGAACCACCGTGAACCACCGCTCCGAGCCGAGGCTGGCGAACGTCACGCGCACCTCGTCCTTGATGGCGGGGTCGTCGCCATCCCACGCGTGTTCGGGCCACGGATGGGGGGCCACGTTGCGGTCGATGTCGCCGCGTCCGCCCTGGGCCCGGACCACGGCCTCTCCTGCGATTCCCTCGGCGGAGACGAGTCGGATGCGCAGCTGAGCCCCGAACTCGAGCCGGTCGATCTGCAGGCGCACGTCGAAGCCCAGGGGGGCCGCCCCACCCCCATCGTCCTCGCGTTCTTCCGGGCTCTCGACGGCCTCGGCGAGCGGGAGCCGGGCCAGCACTCCCGCAGGCCCGAGGCTCCGGAGCCGCAGCAATCCACGGTCCGCCGACCAGGTCGCCAGAGGCGTCCGCAGCGCCCAGCCGCGAGGCGCACGATCGAAGCCCTCGTCGATGCGCGTCTGCAGGGCCTTCACGATGTGTTCGTCGAGAGAGCCCGCCGGCGCGTCCCGGATGAGGGCATCGGCTTTGTCCAGCACGCCCACCCGGGCCAAGAGCGACAACGCCTCGCGACGCGCCGCCGGATGGCCCGCCTTCGTCGCTTCGAGCCAGGCATCCGCGGCCTGTTCGACGTCTCCGGCATCCGTGCGCAGTCGCGCGACCTCCGTCCAGGCCTGCCGCGCGTCGGTGCCGGTCCGGCCCAGGCTCGCGAGGGTCAACCGCTCCGCCGCGAGCTCCCGCAACCCCAGTCGCTCCAGGCGGCGTGCCCGGTCGATGGCGGGGTCACCGGACGTCGGCCGAAGCTCGGGGACCGGCATGGCCAGCAGATCCGCGCCGGACATTCCCTCCTCGGCCATCCCGACCACGAACCAGTCCTGCCCCTTGCGGACCACCAGCTCGTCGTCGCCGTCCCCGTCCAGATCCGCCCCCGGTGCGTGCCAGTCCAGACCACTCATCCAGATCGGCGCGACGTCGGGGTCGTCGGGAACGTGCAGCCCCATCCCGTCCCAGTCGCCCAGGACCAGCACCGGCGGCGCGTCGGGCACGAGATCCACCGACCACAGAAAGGGCCAGTACCCTTCGAAGAACTGAACGGTCTCCAGGGCATCGCCGGTCCACCGCAGGCGATACACGCCCTCGGGCTGGAGATCGAACACCTCTCCGTTCGCGTGAGGCGGATCGACGCGGACGATGAGGTCCGACCCGTTGGTGCTCTGCTCGGTGGGCAGCACGGTGGCCCCGACCACGTTGCCGAGGGTGAGGCGGGTCTTCACCTCCTTCGCGTCCACCACCACGAGCTCGTAGCCGTACGGCGGCCCCACCAGGAACACCAGCTCGTCGGTCCCGTCTCCGTCCATGTCCCAGGATGTGACGGCGTTCACGTAGGAGTTGTCGAGGGTCGCCACCGCCGGGTGGACCTCGAAGGCGCAGGTGTCCATGTCGAGCAGGTAGACCGACCGGTCCTCGCCCGAAGTGATCATGGCGACGCGCCCCTCCCACCACTGCGCCCAGTGGAACGACGGAACCCCGATGGGACAGGAGCGACCCGTGGCGAAGTCCTGCAGGCGGTCGTCCACCCGTGCCAGCGAGGGGTGGTGCTGGAGGATCTGGACCGGGGCATCGAAGTCCACCAGCGAGCCCGGACCCGTAGCGGGCCACCCCAGCGCTCGTGCCGTGTCCTCCGGATCTTTCACGGGTCGGATGCGGGAGAGCGCGTCCAGGATGGGGCGATTGGGGGCAGGCACGTCGACCGACCCGTCCTGCACGGCCGCCAGCCGACGATGGAAGATGGTGTTCGCGGCGTGGACCTCGGGGTCGGGATCGTCGTCCCCGGCCAGGAGCACGTCCAGCGCGTCGAAGTCCCGTGCATCCAGCAGCGCCCGCTGCAGGCCGTGACGCGCGGTCTGCCGTCGAACACCCGTCGCGTGCTCCCACGCTTCCGCCCAGGCCTCGGCGTCGTCGACCACCGCGGCCCGCGCCAGCCACAGCCGCTCGTCGATTGCGGCGGGTTGTGCATCCAGCACTCGCGCGAACACCCGCTCGGCCGCCTCGGTCCGCTGCGCTTCGTACAACGCTTCGACGGGCTCGAACGCCTCGGCGGCCACGGCATCGCGGGAGTCCGTGGGCATGGACAGCCAGGCTCCGGCCGCGACGACCGTGACGACACCCATCCCGGCCGCCAGCACCTGCCATCGGGACAGCCGCAGCGGACGCCCTCCCCATCGTTCTCTGCGAGCGGACTCCAGCGCGCTCGCCAGCGCATCTCCGCTCTCGGGGCGGTCACTCGGACGGGTCGACAGGCACGCCGTGAGGATGGAGTGCCAGCGCGGATCGAGGCCTTCCAGATCCCAATCCCCGTGAGGCACGCGTCCCAGCAGGCTGCGGGCCAGCACCACTCCGAGCGCGTAGAGGTCGGCACGCACCCAGTCGACGTCGTCGGTCTTCAGCAGCTCTGGCGCCATGTACGCGGGCGTGCCGATGGGCCGCTGGGTCAGGGCGGTGTGAGGCGTGTCGTCGAGGTGCCGCAGGATGCCGAAGTCCGCCAGCAGGGGGGTCCCGTCGGGCTGGAGCAGGATGTTGGACGGCTTGATGTCGCGGTGGGCCAACCCGGCTCGATGCACACGGGACAGCGAACGAGCGACCTCGACTGCAATCCGAACCGCCTCGCTGGGCTCCAGCGCACGGCCCCCCTCGAGAACAGCCGCCAGGGACGGCCCGCGGACCCACTCCATCGCGAGCCACAGCAGCTGATCGTCCTGGCCCCAGTCGAGCCCGCGGACCACCCCGTCGACTCCCAGATCCACCAGCGCCTTCGCCTCGCGCCGGAACCGGCTGGCCAGAGCGGAGTCTGGAGTCGCGAACACCACCTTGAGCGCCACGCGTCCGTAGTCGGCGGATTGTGCGAGGTAGACCTGGCCCATCCCGCCGGCGCCCAGCATCCCGATGATGGCGTAGCCCGGCACCATCGACCCACCCGCATCGGTGGCTGTGGGCGCCTCGTCTGGAAGCGTGCGCTCGCAGTACCAGGGTCGTCCGCCCGGGGTTCCCCGCGAGCACACGTGACAGAACGCTCCATCTGGACAGCCCCGGCACTGCTCTGGACTCAGATTCCCCCGCCTCCTCGGGCTCATCGTACGTCAGCAAGCGTCGGGGCCGCACCGCCAACCGTTGCAGTGTGTTGCAGACCGCTGCGAGGCCTTTCCGCCGGCCTGGGTGGGTCGCAGGTCTGCTGCATGCCGATGCGAGGTCGGCCCACCCGAACCCCGGAGTCCTCCTGATGCTGCACACCGCTTCCAACCCGTCCCCGCTGCTCGTTCCGACGCTCCAGAACGCCACCTGGACCGGCCACGGGTTCGCGGTGCATCAGCCTTTGGTGAACGGCCCCAGCAAGTGGATTCCCACGCTGACGTTCGCGGACGACGCGCCCACGATGCGCCAGCTGCGGACCGAGGGCGATCCGGAGGCCCTGCGCGAGAAGGCCTCGGCCAATCTTCGCAAGCTGCCCTACCAGCTGGGCGTGATGAAGGACGAGGGCCCCCCGTTTCCGATGGCCGTCATCGAGGGCCACGAGTACGCGGCGGAACAGGTCCTCAACCCCGAAGCGATGCGGCGCGTCGCCCACCAGCTCGGCGCTCGCAACCTCGTGGTGGGGGTCCCGCGCCGGGGGGTGCTGGTCGCCGTGGATGCCGAGCTGCCGAAGGAGCAGATGTCGTTCTTCCTGCACTTCGTGTCCGCCCAGTTCTTCCGGGCCAACACCGGGGCCATCTCGCCCGTCGGACTGCTGGTGTACGACGGCATCGTGTGTGGAGTGGCCGCGGGAATGGAGGAGAGCGGCCGGGCCGACGCCGAGGCCGTCCCCGAAGTACCGATCGCGGTGGAGGTCTCCGAGACGCCCGGTGTGGCGGGCTCTCCCGACGTCGTGTCGCTTCAGATCTCGGGTCCCGACCTGGAGCAGGTGAGCGCCCCCGCGATGAGCACGCTGATGCGGTCCCTGATCGTGCGCAAGCTGTCCGGGAACACCGCACCCGTCGAAGTACACCTCCACCTGTCGGGCATGCCCATGGCCGAGCACGCGGTGTCCGGCTTCAGCGGCTACGTCGAGCAGACCATCCGGTCCCAGTCCACCGCCGTGCCCCCTCTGGACCGCATCCGGGTGTTCGTGGACGGCGAGGAGCGCACGTCGGTGACCGATGGACTGCCCCCCGAGCTCCTCCAGCACCTGGGCCTCGCCCCGTTCGCGGTCCTGGTGATGGTGGCCGGTGCCGACGGCGAGCTCGAGCAGTCCGAGATCGAGGCCTTCCGCGAGCGGTTGATGCAGGCCCACCCCTTGTTCCTGGTGGGGCTGCAGCGGAACGGCATCACCATGGAGGAGGCCATCGCGAAGCTGCTCCAGAACGGTCAGCTGATGCTCGGCGTCCTCGCGCGCACGGGGGAGCTGTGTCGCGCGCACGCTCCGGACCGGGCGGAGGCGCTGATCGGCGAGCTGCTCACTCTGTCCGAGACCATCGCCGACTCCCGGACCGGGGGCAGTGGGGACGACGAACAGCGAGCGGTGGCGATGGTCCGCGCGCTGCTGTCGGGACAGGGTCGTTAGGGCTGGAGTGGAGGCCCATGCTCCCGCTCTTCATCCCCGCTCTCGCTTCTCACTTCTCAGGAGTCGCCCTGGCCGAGCCCGTCCCGCTGCCCGATCTCCAGTGGCGTGTCGTCAACGACACCGTCATGGGCGGCGTATCCGAGGGGCGGCTGGTCTCGATCGACGGGGGCACGCGATTCACGGGAGAGCTCTCGCTCGAGAGCAACGGCGGGTTCGTCTCCATCCGGTCCGACCCCCGCACGCTTCCCCTGGACGACGTCCGAGCCCTGCGCGTCACGGTGAAGGGCGATGGTCGCACCTGGAACCTGACCGCGCGTCGGTCCGACGTTCCACTGCGGGCGGGTTCGTATCGCGCGGACTTCGCCACCCTCGACGGTGAGCCGGTCACGGTCACGCTTCCCCTCGCCGACTTCGAGGCCCGCTCGTTCGGGCGCCCCGTTCCCGACGCCCCCGCGCTCCAGGCCGCTCCTGACAGGATCACCTCGGTGGGCTTCCTGCTGGCCGACGGCAACCCCGGTCCGTTCCAGCTGGACGTCCTGTCGGTCGAGGCCCTGACCCAGGCGGAGGACTCCGCAGCCCCCACGCTGGAGGAGGCCCGCTGGACCCATCGCCTGATCGCCGTCGTCGCCGCAGATCCCGACGACCCTCGGGTGAAGGCGGTACGAGACGCGTTCCGCGCGCGCGCCGACGAGGTCTCCGACCGCAAGCTCCGCCTGGTCACGGTCCTGGGTGACCCCGAGGACGGCATGCAGGTGGCCGGCGTAGACGCACCCGCGAACGCCCTCGTCGACGCCTGGTCCATCACACCCGGGACCGCGTTCCAGGCCGTGCTCGTCGGCCTCGACGGCGGGGTGAAGGCGAAAACCCCCGACGCCGTCGACCTCGACGCCTGGTTCGCCCGCATCGACGCGATGCCCATGCGGATGGAAGAACTGCGTCGCAGGCGATGACCGCCTGTCGTCCCGGCTACTCGTCGATCTCGATGTCGCCCGCGCAGATCCCGGACAACCGCTCGGAGCTCGCGAGGGCCTTGTTCACGGCGAAGTTCAGCGCAATCGCCGAGTCCGGCTCGATGCCCCCGCCCTTGGACTCGGCCCACACCGCCAGCATGCGGAGGGTCTTGTCGCCGGGGCGCTCCACGTTGATCTCGACGCTGAAGCTCTGGAGAAGGCCGTTGTTCCCGCCCCCACCGTACGCGGCGTCGATGTTGTAGGTCACGATGGCGAACACCCCGACCGGCTCGCCGTCCGAGAGCTCACCGAGGTCGAACACGCCGTGCCGGACGTCGAGGTTCATGTCGTAGCTCTCGAGGTTCACCGTGAGCACGGTGGACGGGTCGACGACGTTCTTCGTGAACAGCAGCGCGCTGTCGGTGGGCCCGGGATCGAAGCCGTCCGAGAAGGGGTCGAGGGGGTCGCGGATGGCCGCGAAGTCCTCGGCGTCGGTGGCGGCCTCGAACGCCGCCCGGGAGCTGATGTACTCCCGCTCGTAGCCCTCGAAGTCCTCGCTGAACACCACGTGCTGGTCGGGACGGACGAGCAACGCTTCGGCGGTCTGCCAGGTGCAGTCCATCTCGGCGAGCGACACGACGCCCTTGGCCCGGGACAGATCCCGGGGGATGCGCTCTTCGGAGTCGCCGGACTCCAGGATCTCGTCCTGCACGGGCAGTTGAGCGATGTCTTCGCTCGACAGATCGCCGATGGTGTAGGCGTCGACGGTGTCGAGGGTGGCTTCTTCGCCCACCAGTGCGCTTCCGTCGGTCTCGTACCACTCCACGAAGCCCTCGATGCCAGCCGCGAAGGTGGCGTCGTCTGCGTAGAAGTTCCGGAGCAGGAAGGTGGTGGAGTCGTCGAGCCCCGACGGTGCGGGAGGCGGCGGCTTGCAGGCGGTCAGGAGCAGGAGTGTGGTGATCATAGCGGCATGATACCCCGCGCTTCGACCGCCGGGGGGAAGCCTAGCGACGGCGGTTTCCGCGCCCTCGCCCGCCTCGGCGCCTGCCACCACGACGGTTTCCGCGGCCCCGGTTGCGATTGCCACCGCCCGAGTTCTTCTTCGGCTTGCTCGAGGACTTGCCCGGAACCGGAATCGCGTCGTCGAAGTGCCAGGGGTGGTCCAGCATCGGGGTGATGGGCACGCCCGTGAGCTTCTCGATGTCGCGCAGGTAGTCGGTCTCGGAGTCGTCGCAGAACGCCACCGCGACGCCCTCGGCGCCCGCCCGACCGGTCCGACCGATCCGGTGCACGTAGCTCTCGGACTCGTTCGGCAGGTCGAAGTTGAAGACGTGGGACACGCCCTCGATGTCGAGACCACGAGACGCCACATCGGTCGCGACCAGGACGCGGACGTTGCCGTCCCGGAAGCCGTCGAGCGCCCGCGTCCGCGCGTTCTGGGACTTGTTGCCGTGGATGGCGGCGGCCTCGACGTCGACCTTCTTCAGGTGCTTCACCACCCGGTTCGCGCCGTGCTTGGTGCGGGTGAACACGATGGCCCGCTCCACGTCGAGCTCGTCGAGGAGGTGGATCAGCAGGCGACGCTTGTTGGACTTCTCGGTGAAGTACACGCGCTGCTCGATCAGCTCGACGGGCGTGGACTGGGGCGCGACCTCGACGTGGACGGGGTCGTCCAGGAACTCGGATGCGAGCTGCACGATGGCCTTGGGCATCGTCGCCGAGAAGAGAAGGTTCTGACGTCGCTTCGGAAGCTCGGCCATGATCTTCCGCAGGTCGCGGATGAACCCCATGTCGAGCATCCGGTCGGCCTCGTCGAGGACGAACAGCTCGACACTGCTGAGGTCGACGAAGCCGCGGCCGTGCAGGTCGAGCAGGCGACCGGGGCAGGCCACCAGGATGTCGAAGCCCTTCTTGAACGCCCGGATCTGAGGCTTCTCGTTGACGCCGCCGAAGACGACCTGGTGCGTGAGATCGAGGTGCTTGCCGTAGGTCGTGATGCTCTCGCCGATCTGCGCCGCGAGCTCGCGGGTGGGCGTGAGCACGAGGCCGCGGATGGGCCGCTTGCCGCCGAAGGGCTCCTCGGACAGCCACTGCAGCATGGGCAGGGTGAACGCAGCGGTCTTGCCGGTACCGGTCTGGGCGACCCCGAGCACGTCGCGTCCGTCGACGAGGGGCGGGATGGCCTGGGCCTGGATGGGGGTGGGCGTCTCGTAGCCACAGGCGCGGACGGCGCGCTGGAGGGGCTCGGACAGCGGAAGTTCAGCGAATCGGACTTCGGAGGACGTGGACAGAAGGGCTCCCGGGGTGATGGGAGCGACTAACGCACCGTCGATTTCCGGATAGGCTCTGTGCCCCTGTCTGACTGCTGGTGGAACGGAGGTGTCGGCGTGAATCTGACCTGGAACCGAGAGAACCCGTCCCGCTGGGACGACGACAAAGAGGCCGTCATCGGAGGCGCCCCAGACGGCTCGATCGACCTCGCACCCCTGAAGGGCGACGTGCTGCCGGGCGCATGGTGGCGCGTGGAGCAGAACGGGCGCACGGTGGGCTACGGCTGGATGGACGTGACCTGGGGCTACGCGCCGGTGTTGCTGGCGGTGCACGCCGACGCCCAGGGGAAGGGCGCGGGCGCGTGGATTCTCGACAAGCTGGCCGAAGAAGCCCATGCGCAGGGCCTCGCCTACATCTTCAACAAGGTGCCGGAGTCCCATCCCGAACCCGAGAAGCTGGCCAACTGGCTCGCGGCGAACGGCTTCGAAGCGTCGACGTCCGAGCCCCGCCTGCTCCGCCGAAAGGTCGGGTAGCCCCGCGGGGGTCGCACGCTCATCGGTCGGTCAATGGTCAGTCAACGGTAGTCGAAGCCCATCTGGAAGCTCGGCAGGACCCCCCATCGGCCATCCCCGATGGCGACTGCTTGAGACGTGCCGCTGGCCCCTGCTTGCTGGGCGACCTCGAACACGGTGCCGTGCAGGAACAGCGACGCGAGCTCGAGGGTGACGGTCGCCCGGTTGTCCTTTCCGCCCAGGCGTACGCCGAGCCGCGCCTGGCCACCGAATCCGGGACTCCCGTCGACGACGACCCCGATCTGCTGCACGTTGCCCTGATCGTCGACCGACTGAGCGACGGTGACCCAGGCGGCCGTGTGCAGCGCGGGTCCAGCGGCGAGGAACAGGGGCCCTGCAGATCCCTCGGCCACGACTGCGGCGTACTCCCCGGACAGCGAGCGGACCGAGAGGCCGACACTGCTGGACGACAGCTGCCCGCCGAGCGCCAGACCATCGACCCGCCCGAGCTCTCCGTACACCCCGAACGCGGGGACGAGCTGGGCGCCGGCGTGGACCCGCAACGTGTGCGCGACCATGGGCCCGCTGAACCCGCCGACGCCTCCAGACGCCCCGATCCGGAAGGTGGGACGAACCCCGGTGGATGCAGCGGTCTCGGGTGCGGCCGCGGCCATCGAGACCCCCATCGCGAACAGAACAGCACTCATCGTTCGAACTCCCTCGTCACTGGACGGGCCAGGGACGCCGGCCGGGCCGGTTCATTCACGATCGAATGTCTCGACGGGCCCATCGTATGGAGGCCGACGGAGGTGGCGAGTGCAGAACGGGCGATGCAGACGGGGCGGATTCGGAGGAGCAGCGCTGGCGCCGTGTGCGTTGCTGTGCGGAGCTCTGTCGATCGGCGGGTGCGACCGGACGAGCCCGGTGACCCAACGCTCGGAGTGCCTTCCGACCGGGGTGGACTTCTGGCGCGTACACGACGGCGCAGCGGCATCGCGCGCACAGGTGTCGGTCACCCTGGTGGACGGCGACGCGATCTTCGACCCCACGGTGTCGCTGTGGGAGGTCCTCGACTGGGGGTTCGGCCCCACGACGGCCCAGCGTGGACGCGCACTGGCAGCGGCATTCGACGGCGTGGACTGCGGAGCCTTCGATGTCGGCACCCTCTGTCCGTCCTTGGACGCCGAGCTCGACGCCGACCTGGACGCCGACGTGGACGGGCCTCTGGCCCCGGAAGACCCGATGCTGCTGGTGCACCACAACCTCTGCACGTCCACCGAGATCCGGTACGAGCTCGCCGTCACCCTCGACGGGGAGCCCGCACGCCTCGAATACGCGGGGACGGGGCTCGTGGTGGGGATCGACATGGACGGCCTGCTGGAGCTCGCAGAAGAGCAGGAGCGTCAGCAACGAACCCCAGCGGCCCCGACGGACCCAGCGAACGGCGGCTGATCCGACACGGCCTGCAGCACCTCGGCGAGTACCCGATTGTCGGCGGGACGCCCCACGGTGATCCGAACCGCCCGGGGCCACCCGTACGGGGTCAGGTCGCGCACCCGCACCCCGGCCTGCTCGAGCACCCCGACCACCGGAGTGGCATCGCCGGGCAGCTCCGTCATCAGGAAGCTCGCGTGGCTTCGAAGCGTGTGAATCCCCCGTTCCAACAGGGCCGTTCTCAGGGTGTCGCGAGCCTCCCGGGTCTGCCCCACCACCCGACGAAGATGGTCGGCGTCGGACAGAGCGGCCTCCGCTGCCAGGCGGGTCGGACGCCCCACCCGGAACGGACCCGCCATCGCCCGCACCCGCGCAGCCACCTCGGGGCTCGCGACCAGCCACCCACAGCGCAGCCCTGCCAGCCCGTACGCTTTGGAGAACGTCCGGAGGACCACCACGCGCGGGTCGCCCAGAAAGCGGGTTGCTGCGGGATAGGTCGGGTCGTCCACGTACGCTCGATAGGCCTCGTCCAGCACCACCAGGGGTCCAGGGCTCGGGAGCCGCTCCAGGAACCGGCGCAGGTCCGCGCACCCGCAGATCGTGCCCGAGGGGTTGTCGGGATTGGCGATGAACACGAGGCGGGTGTGCTCGTCGACGACGCCTGCGAGCGCGTCCAGGTCCAACCCGCCTCCCGGCCGCGGAGCAGCGAGCCGAACGGGGATACCCGCGGCACCCGCGAGCTGCCGGTAGGCCACGAAGCTGCCCGCCGAGGTCGCGATGGCGTCCGTGCCTCGACACAGCCCGATCAACAGGCCGATGAGCTCGGTGGAGCCGTTGCCGAGCACGATCCGGTCGAGGCCCACCCCGACCGATGCCGCCAGGCGGTGCTCCAGCGAGCCGGGGCCCGGCCGCAGCGGCGGATAGCGCAGCAGGACCTCGGGGTCGTCGCAGACGGCACGCAGGACCGCGGACACTCCCGCACACGCCCCCCACGCACTCTCGTTGGCGTCGAGGTCGATCACCCGGCCGCGAGCCCCACATCTCCCCACTCCAGGATGACCGCCACCGAGCTCGACGCACTCCCCGGACCGAAGACCAGGACCTTGTCTCCCTTCGTGATTCGCTCGGTGGAGGCGGCCTCGTAGAGGTTCGTCGTGGTGAGCGCCGGCCCGACGTTCGCCACCCGCTCGTAGGTCGACAGGGTCCGGTCGCGCGACACTCCGAGGGCGTCCGCCGCGAACTCCGCGAACCAGGCTGTGGGCGTGTGGAACACGAAGAAGTCGAGGTCGTCCAGGGTGAGCCCCGCGTTCTCCAGCGCCCCGGCGGTGCAGGTCTTCAGCTGCGGCTCTGCGGTCGCACGCATGACGGGACCCGTCTTCGGGTTGGCGCCCATACGCAGCCCGGCCGGCAGGGACGGGTCGTACACGTAGTACCAGGTCCCGCACGTGTCGGCGGTGTGGACCGCATGGCCCCCCAGGATCCGGGCGCCCCCCTCCCCGACCACGAAGGCTCCAGCGCCGTCCCCCATGAACCACCCCAGGGTCTCGTCCGGCGGCACGGCGGACAGGTAGGTGCAGGCGACGGACACCAGCACCCGGCGGTGAAGTCCCGCGTCGACCAGCGCTCCAGCCGTGAGCAGCGAGTTGAGGGGGCCTCCACAGGCGCTCTCCAGGTTCCAGGCTGCGCCCTTCAACCCGAGGCCATCCGCGACGAACACGGCGTTGCCCAGCACGGTGTCCTGCTTCGGAAACGCCGCCGAGATGAGCAGATCGACGTCCTCGGGTGCGAGACGCGCCGCCTGCAGGGCCTTCTTCGCGGCCTCGATCTCCAGGGTGACAGCATCGACCTCTCCGGCGATGTGCCGGGCCTTCGCCCCCCGGAACGGATCGGACTCGTACGGCCGCATCGCACGGTCGAAGGTGGTCTTCGACTCGGACTCGTTGCTGAACACCTTCGCGAGCGTGCGCTGTTCGGCGTCCGCCACCAGGTCCGGGTAGCGCTCGCGCCACCAGTCGTTGGTGCGCACCTCTTCGGGGAGGTGGGTCGAGAGGGCGGTCAGGCCGGCTATCCTCGCCATCGGGTCTCCTGGGGGTCGGATGGGTCGTTCAACGCGTCGTTTCGGGCGCCGAACGGTGGGGGGAATCGGGGGTCGATGCGGACGTCGATCACGAAGGGTCCGCTCGCGTCTGCGGCTGCGCGCAGCGCCACCTCGAGCTCCTCCACGGAGTCGGCGGACGCTCCATCGGCCCCTTGCGCACGAGCGAAGGCGACGAAGTCGACCCGGGGGATGGCAGTCGCGACCGGGGGCAGCCCGATGGCCTGCATGCCGTGCGCGATCATTCCGTACGCGGCATCGTTCAACACGACCCAGATCGCCCGCGCATTCTCGGCCACGGCCGTCGACAGCTCGGTGTTCATCAGCATCGCGCCATCGCCCAGCACGGCGACCGCCGGTCCGTTGCGACCGAGCGCCAGGCCGACGACCCCGGCGGATGCCTGGCCCATCGCGCCGAAGTCCGGGCTCACCCGGTAGTCGGGCTGGTCGAAGCGCAGCACGCGGGTGGCCCAGGCGAACGCGTTGCCAGCTTCCGAGATGACGGGCCAGCGGCGGGGCACCACGTGTTCCTGGAGCACCTGCATGACCTGGCCCGGGTGCAGTCCGTCGTCGCCCGCCTCGAAGTGCTCCGGAGGGAGCTCGGACGGAAGCTCGGTGGACGGCCGTGCCCCGTCGCTCCCGCGCACGACCGTTGTGAGGGCGCGCACGAAGGGACCGACGCTCGCCAGGACGCGGGTGTGGTTCGCCCCCGAGAACGCGCTGCCGGGCTCCGTGGGCCCGACGTGGACGAAGCCGTGTCGCGGAACCAGCCGGGCGTCCCACCACGAGGTGAACTCCGACAGGCGGGCTCCGAGTACGAGCGCCACGTCCGGATCGACTGCCCGGACGCGGCTCGCCACGCCTCGAGCGCCGCCGAGCCCCAGCACACCGAGGCATCGGGGGTCGGTCTCCGCGAACACCCCTTTGCCGCGGGGCGTCACGACGACCGCTGCGTCCAGCACGTCGACCAGGGCGCGCACGGCTCGGGGTTCGCTGCGAGCGTGATGCCCGATCCAGCACACCACCCGGCGCCCATCGAGTCGGGACTGTACGGCATCCAGGTCACGCGGGCGGATGTCCGGCGGGGGAACGGACACCGGCTGGGCGGGTGCGGCGCAGGGAAGCTGCTGTGCATCCGTGGGGAGGAGGAACACCGTCAAGGAGCCCGCCTCACACGACAGAGCCGCATCCAGACTGGAGAGGCCGAGCGACAGCGCACCCGGACCATCGACGACCGTGACGGTGTGTGCGACGTCCTCGGGCAGCCACGGACGCAGGCGCAGCTGCTCGGGACCGGTGCGCTGGAACGGGAATCGAGCAGCGCGGCTGACGGGGGTCGCGCCGACGACCGCGACGACGTGTGCGCCCTCCCAGGCAGCGGCGAAGAGCCCCGTGAGCGCGTTGGACAGACCGGGTCCGGAGGTGACGAACACCACGGCCGGCCGGCCCGACACCAGGCTGTGCTCGGTGGCCATGAACCCCGCTCCGGACTCGTGGCGGGGATGCACGATCCGCAGTCCAGCCGCTGCAGCCGCCCCCGTGAACCGACCGATGGCGGCCCCGGTCACGCCGTAGGCGATGTCGCACCCGCGACGGGCGAGCGCGGTGGCGAGCCTCGTCGTCAGAGTGATGGGGCGCGCGGAGATGGCAGAATCGGACATGAACGCGGGTTCCTCGATGCCCGGGAGCCTAGCGACCCACGAGCCCTCCGAAACGTCCGTGAGCACGGGTCTCAGGAACCCTCAGGGTGCGAAGCGCTCGGATTCCACGGAAAGGTCGGGCATCCGAGCCGCTTTTCGTGGTTTGATGGCGCCGCCCCGGGGTGTGGCCCTGCGGCGATGGAAGGCCCATGGACGCGACTCCGACCCTCGAGCTCACCGCCACCCACACCCGTCGGTCCGCGACGGCGACCACCAGCCTCCTGGCGGGCGCCAGCGCCGTCGTTCTCGGCATCGCGGCGCTGGGAGTGCTGCTGCTGGGTGGCAGCGACGACCCCTCCTCGCTCGACTGTACGGTCGGAGCCCCCTCCGAGGCCTGCCTCGCCTACCTCCCCGAAGAGCTCCAGGCGCTCCCTCCCGCGGAGCTCGGCGTCTGGTACTACGCAGATCATGCCGACGTGAAGCAGAGCCCCCGTCGCTATCTCGAAGCCCAGGCCGCATGGGCAGCCGAGATCCCCGCCGGGACCTCGGGAGCCGAAGCCGTGGGCAGTCCAGAGGGCCGGGTTCCGAGCTCAGCCGCACTCGAGGGCGAGCTGCGCATGCGCGAAGCCGTCCTTCCCGAACACTGGCAGCCCGCCTCCACGACCGACCTGAGAATCCTGGCCCTCCCCTTCGGCATCGGTGCGCTCGGTCTGTTCGGGCTCGCCGTCGTGCTGGGAATCCGGAGCCGCAGCTGGACCCCCATTCCGGTGCGCGTCACCGAAGACCACGTGTCGATCGGCACCGAGCAGCTCCAGTTCGAGGATCTGATGTCGATCGACGTCGCTCCGCTCCGGCTGGTCTCCACCGAGAAGGACCTGGTCCTGCCCCCGGGCTACGACCTGCCGCCCAGCGACCACGAGAAGCTCGTCGACGTGCTCCAGACCGCGATGGCGAAGAGTCGCGACGACTTCATGGACGATCTGGACTGATCAGTATGTGAGCGTGATGCGCGCCAGCGCGTTGCCCCAGGCCGGATTGGGGGTGGCGCCCTCGCAGGTGGTGCGCGTGATCTCGAAGTAGTTCAGGCCGTTGGGGTTGTAGTTGGCGAGGTCGGATCCGGTGAGCAGCAGCGAACTCTCGCCCGGGATGACGGGGTTGTTGCAGGCGCCGTAGCTGGTCAGGACGATGTCGCCCGTGGCGGTGCCGTTGAGCGTCGTGGCTCGCGCTCCGTCCTCGGTGAGGTTGATGCCCACCGAGACCTCGACGAGCACGCTCGTCGGCATGACGCCCGACGTGTCGGTCCATTGGGGACCCCAGGTGCCCGAACAGGTGTAGAACTCGGGCGGACTGTGATTGCAGAAGTTGCCCCAGTCGGGGTCGCTCTGGAAGTCGCCGATCTCGTCGGACAACAGGAGCACGACCGTGGACAGGTCGGCCACCTGGACCGTGTTGGACGCTTCCTCGACGGACGTGATGCCGTCGTCGGCGGTGACGAAACACTGCCACTGCTCGCCCGCGGTGGTGTCGTTCCCCGAGATGGTCGCCGACCCTGCACCCGCGCCGGTCCAGGTCTGGCCATCGCGCTCCCACCGGTACGAGATGGAGGGAGAGTCGGCCGGGTCGAGGTCGCTCACGGCGCCATCGCAGAACAGGTCGTCCGACACGTCGGGCTGCAGCGGGGTGAGACCTGCGGTCGCCGTGGGCGCTGTGTTCGAGATGGTGAGGGTGTCCGAGGTCGTGACGGCACCGTCATCCAGCCCGTCGTTCGCGAACACCTCGCAGTACACGTCGTCTCCGCGATCGAAGCTCGCACCGGTCAGGCTGGCGGTGTCGGCTCCGGAGACCTGTTGACCGTCCACGAACCACGCGTAGGTGTAGGTGAACGCGGTGTCGCCGTCGTCGTCCACGGCACTGGCCGGACAGTCCAGCACCGAGGCCTCGAATGCGGGGTTGGGCGACAGCTCGATGGGCTCCACCACCGGGAGCGTGTTGCCGATCACCACGGGGTCCGACATCTGTGGGGCTCCGGGGTCCTCGCCGTCGTCGGGGGTCACGGTGCAGGTCACCGTGTCTCCGCGCGAGAAGCCTCCCGTGCTGGCATCCAGGGTGTCGGTGTCGGCCCCCGGGACCACCGCTCCCGCGACCGTCCAGACATAGGAGTACGACACGGGGTCCCCATCGGCATCGTCTGCGGTGTGCACGCAGGTCAGGGTGCTGCCCACCACGGCGGGGTCGGGCGCAGCATCGATGTCCACCGGGCCCATGCTGGGCGGGCTGTTCACGATGTCGATCACGTTCGAGTCCATCGGCGCGGTGTTGCTCGTGCCATCCGTGATGGACACGCTGCACTGGACGGTCTGACCCTTGGCGAAGTCCGCGCTGTCCAGGGTGTCGGTGGTGACGTTGATGGTCGACCCATCCACCTGCCAGGTCGTGGACGGGGTGATGGGGTCGCCGTCGATGTCCGCGGTTCCGGTGGGGGTGCAGACCAGCACGTCGGCTGCAGTCGCTTCGGGAGACGGGGTGAGGACCGCATCGGCGAGGGTCGGCGGCGTGTTGGAGATCACGAGCGTGTTGGACGTGCGCGAGATGCCGTCGATCAGCCCGTCGAACGGCGTGATCGTACAGGTCACCAGATCGCCGCGGTCGAAGTCGGCGCCCGTGAGCGTGTTGGTCGAGACGCCGGGGTCGTTGAGGTTCACGAGCCAGCTGTACGAGAAGGTGACGGTGTCGCCGTCGGGGTCGCTGGCGCCCGTGGGGGAGCACACCAGCGTAGAGGACTCGAATGCGGGGTCGGGCTGGAGCTCGGCGTCGGCCAGGGTGGGAGGTTGGTTGAGAGGGTCGGTGTCTGCGGTGTCCCCGGTCTCCGGGTCGGTGTCCGTGTCCGCGTCCGTATCTGCGTCGGTGTCGGCATCCGCATCCGTGTCCGCATCCGCGTCGGTGTCCGCATCCGTATCTGCGTCGGTATCGGCATCGGTATCAGCATCGGTGTCGGCATCTGTATCGGCGTCGCTGTCGGTATCGGTGTCCACATCCGTGTCGGACTCGGCCGTGGGATCCGTCCCGTTCTTGCAGGCGGGCAGCAGCAGGGCGCAGAAGAAGAGCAGTCGCATTCGGGATTCCCCCCTCGATGACCGAAGCATAGCGGAGTCCGACCGGACCCGTGGTCAACGCTCGGGTAACCCCCGAGAACAAGAGCCGGACGAGGCGATGGCGACACGGGGCGACGGCATGGACCCATCGTACCCGTCGACGGTCATCGAGATACAGGCCCGCCAGACCGCTTCGAGGAAGGCCCCATGACCGCGTGGACTCAGTCGACCGAACAGCTGCTCACCGACATGCACGAGGCCGGCATCGCCCGTGGCTACGTCGTGAACCCGCCCGACGGCGACGGCCCCATCGCGAGCCACGCCGTCTTCGAGCCCGTCCGGGACGCCCTCGCGAGCGACCGGCGCGACTACGACGCCCACCTGGGCTGCTTCTTCGCCATCGGAGAGCAGAGCGGCCACCTGCTCACGGGTTTCGTCCACCGCACCGTCCGCGGTCAGGGTGCTGGCGGCGTGCGATTCTGGTCGTACGACACGGTCGAGGGGCTGGTTCGAGACGGGCTCAGGCTGTCGCGGGGCATGGGCCACAAGAACGCGCTGGCCGGCCTGTGGTGGGGAGGCGGCAAGGGCATCATCGCCCGGCGTCCGGCGGTCGACGTGCGCGATCCCGACACCCGCGAGCGGGTCTACGAGGACTTCGGGCGGTTCATCACCTCGCTGCGGGGTCTGTACATCACCGCGGAAGATGCGGGCACCACCCCGCCGGACATGGCGCACATCTTCCGCACCACCCGCCACACCACCTGCATCCCGCCCGAGCTCGGCGGGAGCGGCAACCCCAGTGTCCTCACCGCCCGGGGGGTCGTCGTCGCGATGGAGGCCGCTCTGCATGCGTGTGGGATGGGCTCGTTGCAGGGCAAGACCATCGCGAGCGAGGGGCTCGGCAACGTCGCCCGGTTCATGATCGGCGAGCTGCTGGAGCGCGGCGTGAAGCGAATCGTGGCCGTCGACATCGACCCGTCGGCCATCGAGACCGCACGGCAGATGCACCCCGACGATCGGCTTGAGGTTCGACAGGTCGATCGCGGCGATGCGTCCATCCTGGCCACGCCGTGCGACATCCTGGCGCCCAACGCCGTCGGTGCCCGGCTGAACGACCAGACGATTCCGACCATCGCTGCCCCCATCGTGTGTGGGGCCGCCAACAACCAGCTCGCCGACCCCGAACGGCACGCGGGTGCCCTGCAGGACCGCGAGGTGCTCTACGTCCCGGACTTCCTGGCGAATCGCATGGGCATCGTGAACTGCGCCAACGAGCAGTACGGCGTCATCCCCGACGATCCAGCCGTTCTGGCGCACCTGGACCGCGGTACGCCCACCGGCATCTTCCAGCGCACGCTCGAGGTCCTGAAGATGGCTCGGGAATCCGGACGGCCTCCCGCCGAAGAAGCGGTCCGACTGGCCGACCAGCTCGCGACCGAACCCCATCCGATCTGGGGCGACCGCGGGGCCCGCATCCTGTCTGCGCTCGTCGCCGAGGGTTGGGCGACGCCGTGAGTCCGTCCTCCGGTAGACTGCACGTCCTTCCAGGAGAACGACATGAGCGACCCCGCGAGCGAGCTGAACGCCCTCCTCGGAGGCCTGTGCAGGACCGACGCTGACCGAGCCATCCTCGCCGCCCTGTGCGACGCAATCGAAGAGGTGGGCGACGACGAGCTCGTGTTCGCAGAAGGCGACGCCGAGATCGAGCCCGCCAGGGAACCCACGTACCGCGAGGACGTCCCCCGCTCGTTCAGCGAGATCTCCCGGCACATCGGTGCGGTGTGGTGGGACGGTGGCGGGCCGATGGTGGGCTACGGACTGCTCGAGGACGGCACCCCCGAAGCCGACGACAGTGGCTTCGGCCACCTCGAGGACTCCGAGCCGGAGACCGCCTCCCGAATCGCCGCTGCAGGAGGTGCCGTGGCCGCGTTCGGGTTCGGCCAGAACTGGAGCTTCTTCGACCCCACGCGGACCCTCGCCAACGGCGAGAAGGCGCTGGCGTTCATCAGCCACGAGTCGGTGGACTGGGAGCCGGTCACTTCGGTCGATGCGCTGGACTACGGTCAGATCCTGCTTCGCCTGCTGTCCGACGCCATGCTCGACACCGACCACGTCCCCGAGATGTACGCCTGAGCGGCCCTATCGTCGGCGGACGAGCGTGCGGTGGTCGGGGTCCGAACCCTGATCAGCCGGGCAGCACCCAGCCGTCGTACGCCACGCCCTTGGGCTCGCACAGACGCATCAGGCCGAGCGTGATGCGCGAGATGTCCGCGATGGGATGGACGTGCGCCAGCGTCAGGTGCTCGCCTTCGCGGTCGACCTCCTCGAACCCCTCGGACTCCAGGCGCTCGGAGATGGCGTTCAGCGATTCGACAGGACCGACCATGCGATGCAACACGCGCAGCTCGCCGTCCCCGTCCAGATCGAGCCGCTCGAGCGTCTCGCGGTCCTGGATGCGTCGCCAGTCGGCGGGGGTCGGGCAGACCCGGTCGTTGAAGTAGTCCCAGCCGCGGGTCTTCTCGACGGTGGCGCCCGCCTGCTCGAGCGCCCGCACGGTGTCGGCGAGATCGACGTCGCCATCCACCTGAAGCACGAGCTCGCGGGTGTCGTGGTAGTGCAGCTTGCCCACCAGCCAGGCCTCGACGGCATCCAGGATGTGGACGAGCTCGGCTGCCTCGATGGTTCCGTCGGCCCACCGCACCCGCAGCCCCTGCATGCTGTCGTCCGATGGGAGCACCGCCGCCTCGATGTCGAACTCCACCCGTGCGGTCCGGCCCGGCTGGTCTTCCGTCGCGCCGTACACGTAGGTGTAGTGGTTCCAGCTGTCGTTCTCGCGCATGGACTCGCCTCCCTCGGCACTTCGGAACTTCGGAACTTCGGCAGTATCGCAGCCGTTCCCGCTTGTGACCTCCTGTGCACTTCGCAAACGGTCCCGTGGCAGTATCCTCCCCGCGATCCGGAGGTCTGATGCTCACTCTGCTTCTTCTCGCCGCCTGCAGGGGCGGGGCCGACACCCCCTGGGAGGAGGTCACCGTGCCCTACGACCCCCTCTGCGAGGACTGCGAGTCCCTCGAGACCACTACCCTCGACCACCTCGGGGACATCGAGATCCTGGTGAGCGAGTCCGACGATGCGCTCGCCCAGTGGGGCGCCTGCGTCGAGTCGATCATGGACTGCGCCGATGCGGGCGGCAGTCCCGAGGCCGCGCAGACGGCACTGGCGGGGTGCGTCGACTCCAGCAGCTGTCCGGACGTCTGCAAGGACGCCTTCGAAGACGAGGGCGGTGGAGCCGACGGCTTCGAGCGGGTGTTCGTGGCGGCGGACGGCGTGTGCGGCATCCCCGAGGGCGAGGTGACTCCATGATCCCGGCACTGCTCGCAGTACTGGCGCTCGGAAGCGACGCCCACGCCTGGGAGACCCTGGTCGACCCCGCTCTCCCCCACCTCTCCCTGCAGGCCGACCCCAACGCGTCCGGCAACCGTCCCCTCAACGAGCACGGGCTGCTGCTCAACGAGGCGATGATCACCATCGATGCCGCCTGGAGCGCGCGTCAGGGCGACGGAGACAATCCGGAACAGCTCGATCTCCTGGTTCTGCCCGACTACAACGCCACCTGGTACCGCGACGGCGAGATCCCCCTCGAGGACGCCGATTCCTCGTCGATGCTGATCCGCGACCGACGCCTTCCCCGGTTGTCGATGATGGCCGGTCTGCCCGACATCAGCTTCTCGGTCACGGACTGGATCAACCTCAACACCTACTGCCCCGTGCTGCCCGACGACGCCGTGCGTCCCGGCCTGTGTCACGACTACGGCGGCTACCTGGGAGCCGGACTCAACGCCACGCACTTCGGCGCCCTGGCATCCGGGATGTACGCGCGGCACCACGCCATCGCCGTGCGGGAGGCCGAGAACGCCCGCGACGTCCACGCGTTGCTCCTGGCCGGGGGCAACGACACGACCCTCCCCGACGGCACCACCTGGCACGAAGACGCCATCGTCCAGGCCGAGATGCTCGCGCTGACCTTCGAGGGCACGGGCCAACACTACCTGCAGGACCGTCTCGCGGTCGGACACATGTTCGGGCGCTGGGGCTCGGGGTCGTACGAAGACATCCGGGGCCTCACCGACAGCGATCCTCTGGTCCACGCACAGGCCATGGGGCTGCTCTCGGGCGTCCAGCACGGCTCGTTCGCGGTGTTCGGTGTGGCAGATGGCATGAACTTCCCCGAAGACGACATCCCCTCGCTCATGGTCTGGCCACAACCGAACGGCTTCGGCCAGACCGACCCCAGCCTGGCGATCGGCGACGACCTGCGCGGGGCCCTGTTCACCGGAGACACCCCCGACGGCAACTTCGACTTCTCCGTGCAGCGACAGACCCTGCTGACCTGCACGGCGGGAGGACTGCGCGACGTCGTCTCCCACTTCGTCGACAACGGCGACGGCACGTACGGCGCTGCCCCCGTCACGCTGGCCGACATGGGCTCTCCCGAGGTCGGTCCGGCGGTTCCCCTGGGCTTCGACCCCAGCCAGGAGCCCGGGTGCAGCGACCTGTGGGTCGACAACTGGACCTACTACCGCGGGTCGAAGATCCCGACGCGGGAGCAGATTCAGGCCAAACTGGTGGCCAAGCTCGAGGGTCGTTCCGAGCTCGGAGAGCTTCCCCAGCCCGGTGCCGTGGTTCGGATGGGCCCCGTGCTCCTGGCCAATCGTGCAGTGGCCTTCGCCAACATGATCCGATCGCCCGGAGGAACCCAGTCTTCGAAGGACGGCATCACCTTCGACATGGACGGATTCTGGATCGCCAACAAGGAGTTCGACGTTCCAGCGTGGGTCGAGCCCGAAGACCTGTCCACCCTGCCGGCCGAGAGCGATGACGGTCGCGATCTACGCGCCGTAGACGGGCTGTTCCACCGTGCACATCCCGAACGGACGTGTGCGACGGTGCTCGACACCCTCGCCACGCTGCGCGAAGCCGCCACCGACCCCGAGCGCACGGCGCTGCAGCGCGACCGGGCCGCCGCCACCTGTGCATCGATGGCCCGGGTGGTCTGGCGGGGAACCGACCCCGCCTACGAGGGGATCCGCGAGGAGCGTGCGGGCCAGGTCACTCCCGACACCACCACACCCTTCGGCGAGGCCTACGAGCCGCTGTGCGCGTACTGGAGCGGTCTGGACGACGTGCCGGACATGAAGACCAGCGACGCATCGGACGACGCCCATCCGTACTGGATCCACCCGGGGTACGTCGCGGACTCCGGCGCGTTCGGCGAGAACAGCGGCAGCACTGCCTCCCTCGAAGCCTGGTGTCGCAGCGCGCCCGTGCTCGACATGGACAGCGACGACGTCGTCGGAACCCTCGACCACACCGACGCCGACCGCTACGTCCGGTTGACCGGCCGGAACCTGGGCTTCCGAACCACCTCGGGCGCGGTGGGGAGCATCCGGATGCAGGACACCAACGGCCTGTTCCAGGCGGTGGAGATCTTCGACAACGCCACCGGGATGCTGGGCGGCTGGGGGGACACGTTCGAGGTCGACATCCTCGTCCCCCTCGCGATCGACGGATTCCCGAGCCTCGCAGATCCCGGAGACGGGCCGGCCGAGATCAAGGACCCCGGCGCCACCGCTCGCTACGCCCTCGACCTCACGCGCGCCGAAGACGCCGATGCAGACGGGATCTTCCTGGCAGACGGGCAGTCGTTGACCACCCAGGTGGCGTTCGACATCGAGCCCAGCTGGGTGGAGCTCGCCGTGGGTGCGCTCCCTCCAGATGTCGCTGAGACCGGCTTCTGGGTGGTCCGCCCCGACGCCCATCAGGACGACCTCACCCGCCTGACCCTCGGGTTCTACCGACTGGAGACCGACGGGTCCTACACGTTCGTCGACATCCCGTTCACCGAGCGCGACGACGAGCGGCCGGTGTCGAACACCACCCCGCTCGAGTGGGAGTCCGTTCCCGATTCGCTGGGGATCCACATCGTGTTCGACGGTGCGCTCACGCCCGCGGTGTTCGCCAACAACGACATCTCGCTCTTCTACGCCTACCACTGAGGACCTCCCATGCGATTCCCCGCCCCCTTCGTAGTGTTCTGCCTGTCGACGTCCCTCTTCGCATCGGTCGCCGCGTGCTCCGGCGGAGACGACGACGACACCATGGACACCGAGACCGACACGGACACCGAGACCGACACGGACACCGAGACCGACACGGACACCGACCCCGTCTGTGACGGAACCGCGCTGTGCATGCGGAGCATCGAGGAGTGCGAGGTCCAGCTGACCCAGGCCGAGTGCGAGACCTTCTACGAGCCCACCAGCAGCTGTACCGACATCGATGCCTACACCGAGTGCAACTGCGACTGCATCGACGAGCCGACGTGCGACGGGTACTTCGCCTGCGGGCAGGTCTGCTTCACGCTGCACTGCGAGTAGCGCGCCGGTCAACCCGGCCGTTCGATCGTTCCGTCCGGACGTTTCGCGAAGCGCACCTTCTCCCAGCCGTGCACGTGGTCGTCGCTCGGCCAGGGCCAGCCGCCGAACCCCGTCTCTCGGTAGTCGATCACGGCCTGCTGCAGCTCCTGCTGGGAGTTCATCACGAAGGGTCCGCGACGCGCGACGGGCTCGCCGATGGGACGGCCCCCGAGCACCAGCACATCCGCGCCCCGGTCTCCGGCCATCAGGACCACGGGGGCATCCCCCTTCGTGACCGCCCGCTGCATGGCCGTGAGCCGATGCCCGTCGACGTACAGCTCGTTGCCCCGATGGAAGTACACCGAACGCGACGCCCCCTGGGAGCGGGGCGGCAGGGTGATGGCAGCGCCGGGTTCCATCGACAAGGTCCAGATCACGACGTCCGCATCGGCGATGGATGCGTACGATCCAGGCGGTGGAGACGGGCTCTCAGCGGCGTCGGACCCCGAAGCGAAGCCCCCGGCCACCACCGTCACGAGGGTGTGCTGCCCGAGGTCGTCGGTGACGTCGACGACGGGTACCTCGGGCGCCCAGAGCATCGAGAAGTGCGGGTCGACCATCTTCCGCTCGGCCGGGAGGTTCAGCCAGATCTGGAACAGCTCGAGGGGATTGTCGGCGTCTTTGTTCAGCAGCGGGAACATCTCGGCGTGCTGGATGCCCGACCCCGCCGTGAGCCACTGCACGTCGCCGTTCCCGTACCGCGCGGTCGCCCCCATCGAGTCGGCGTGGTCGAGCAGCCCGCGACGGACGACGGTGACGGTCTCGAACCCGCGGTGAGGATGCCGGGGAAACCCGGGAATCGTCCGGCCGTGGTACATGTTCCAGCCGTCCTTGTTCGCGAAGTCGCTGCCCATCCGTCGACCGGAGAGCGCAGCGTCCGGCCCCATCTCGTCGTTCGCCGCCGGGTAGGCGTCCAGGTGGTAGGCGCAGAACAGGAAGGGGTCTTCGGTGGGCCAGCGCGACCCGAGGTCTTCGATGGACAGCACGGCGTCCACGCGCACCTTCTCGCGCGCGTCGCGGGCATCCTCACGACGCACATCGGTGGCCTCGGAGCTTCCGCAGCCGAGGGCCCAGAGGGTGGGGGTGGCCGCGAGGTAGCCGAGCAGGTCGCGGCGGGTGGGGGCTTCCAGATCGAGGGCGATGCGTCGCATACCTCCACCTTACCGGGACGGGACCTCCCGCTCCGCTGTCGACGGTCGTACGCACTGTTCCACAGCGAGCGGGCTACTCCGCCACGAGTCCTCAACATGTGGCCGTCACAATGCCCTCGTCCCCCAGGAGGCCCCATGCATCGTGTCGTCCCGCTGCTTGCTCTGCTCGCCATCGCCTGTGGCGCACCCGAAGAACCCACCTGGTCGGAGGACGTGCGACCCATCGTCGCCAACGAGTGCGCGACGTGCCACTTCGAAGGCGGTTCGGCGCCATTCACGCTGCAGACCTACGAGGACGTCGCTGCCGTGGCCGAGATCGCGAAGGACGCCGTGGTGAACCGACGGATGCCTCCGTGGATGCCCGACCCCGACTGCAACACGTTCGAAGACGAGCGCCGACTCACGGACGACGAGATCGCCCGCTTCGTGGACTGGGTCGACAGCGGCACCCCCGAAGGTGAGCCCGCCGACCCCATCGTGATCGAGAGCGTGTCGCTCATCCCCGACATCACCGGCGTCGCCGTAGAGCCCTACACCCCCGACTACACCGAGGCGCCCGACGACTATCGGTGCTTCGAGCTCGACATGGACTTCGCGGAAGACAGCTACATCGCCGGAAGCCAGGTGATTCCGGGCTCCGCTGCGGTGCATCACGTGCTGGTGTACGCCCTCGACCCGTCCCAGCAGGACGACCTCGTAGCAGCCGACGCCGCCGAGCCCGGTCCCGGCTACACCTGCTTCGGAGGTCCCCTGCCGATGGACTCCGACGACGGCTCGTTGCTCTCGTCCTCCGGAGGATTCCCCAACCAGATCGCAGCCTGGGTCCCCGGACTCGAGCCCGCGGTGTTCCCCGAAGACCTCGGCATCCGCATCGCCGCCGGCTCGCGCATCGTGATGCAGGTCCACTACAGCGCGGCCGCCGCAGACCCCGCTCCGGACGAGACCCGTCTCGAGCTGGCGCTGCACGACAGCCCCCCTGCCCGCCTGTCCTCCACGCGCCCTTTCGCGATCCCGAACCTCGACATTCCCGCTGGCGACGACTCCGTGTCGTTCACGAGCACCATCACCAACTGGAACGACACCCCAGTGACGCTGCAGACCTTCACGTCGCACATGCACCTGCTGGGCAGTCGCCAGACGGTCCGCGTGATCCGTTCGGATGGAACGAACGAATGCGCGCTCGACATCCCGGACTGGGACTTCGACTGGCAGCAGTCCTACCGCCTCCCGGCCTCGGCCCCCATCGTGCTGCAGCCCGGCGATGGGCTCGAGCTCACCTGCGTGTACGACAACTCGGCCGAGAACCAGCCCGTGATCGACGGCGAGAAGCAGGAGCCCCGCGACGTCAGCTGGGGCGAAGGAACCCTGGACGAGATGTGCCTGCTCTACCTCACGGTGATCGAGGACTACGCGCCCCCGGAGCCCCCTCCCATCAGCGCCTGCGCGGCGGCGGAGTCCTGTCGCGATGCCTGCGATGGTGACGACTTCGACTGCCTGCTGACCTGCGACGACGTGGACGTGTCGTGCCTGGCGTGCGTGGTGGGTTCCGGGGTGGACTGCGGCATGACGGCCTGCGCGATTCCCCTCGCTGCAGCCGAAGAATGCCTGACGTCCTGCATCATGGGTTCGGTGAGCCTGGGCGGCAACCTGGGTGCCTGCCTGGAGTCCGGATGCGGCGACGCCATCGCGTCGTTCGCCAGCTGCGCGCAGCCCACGCTGGATGCCGGCACCTGCGACGAAGGGCTGGCGGCGTGTGGCTTCGTGCCCTGATGCCGTGCGCGTGGCGACATCGGTCCGGAATCTGACCAGAATCGTCCGTACGGCAGGAATGGCGAACCGTATCGTCAGGGTGGAGGTGACCTGTGATGACCCTTGTGATTCGAACGCTGACCGTACCCGCCCTGCTCCTCTTCGCGCTCGGCTGCGATGCCGCCATCGACACCGACCAAACCGACACCGAAACCGACACCGACGTCTCGGACGACGTGGAGACCTGTGAGGACCTGTGTACACGCGCCTCGACTGCCGGCGTGGACGAGAGCAGCTGTGCCGCCGAGTACCTGGCTGGCGAGGGGTACGACCTGCTCGCCCACCAGGAGTGCGCCGCGATCGCGGGAGACGAAGTGGGCTGCAATGCGTGCTTCGACGACATCGGGGCGACCGACGCGGAGTGCGCGACCATCTACTCGGAGTGTTTCTGAGTGCTCCAGCGGGTGCGGGCGCGCCGTAGCGCGCGTCCCCCCGAGTACCCGAGCCGTTCTGCGCGCTCGTCGTCAGACAGGTCGCCGAGTGTGCAGTCGATCGCCTGGCGGACCTCGTCGAGAATCGCGGAGAACCGGGTGCCCCGGGTGGCGAGGTCGCGGTGCAGCGACCGCCTCGATCGCCCGAGCAGCCTTGCGACGCCGTCGAGCGTCGGGACGTGCCCCGCGTCGAGCTGGGTGCGGACGACCCGTCGCGTGCGCTCCACCATCCCGGGTTCCTCGGGGGCGTGTTCCGGACGAGCGAGCCGAATGAGCAGGCGGTTCACGTCCGGATCGGCAGAGGACACCCGGATCGCCCGATGTTCACGGGCGAATCGGATGGTCGTGGCGCTGGCGGAGAATCGAACGGGCGCCCCCAACACCCCCTCCCACCCATGGGCGTCGCCGGCGTGGGCGAAGGTGATCTCGAGGGGGGACCACTGCCATGCAGACGCACGACGGCCGGAGAGCACCATGTCGCTGACGAAGAACTCCATGAGTCGATGCACGCGCGACTCGTCGGGAACGGCGCTCGCGTACAGCTCGAGCTCATCCCCGGTGGTCCGGGTCTGCCAGGTGAACAGATCGGTCAGGGCCGGCCAGAGCACCACGGTGCCGTCGATGGACTCTCCGATCGTCCTCGCAGTCCTGGCGAATGCGTGCAGCGGCGAGTGATGGGTGGCGGTCTGGGCGGCCACGGCGACATCGAGCGCGACGCGTGGACCGTGCTGGCGTTCCAGCATCGTGAACCGCCGTGTGACCTCGTCGACCGGAACCCAACGCCGATGGTCGGGGTCGGTCGTCCCAGCGCCGTTGTGTCCGTCGAGTCGATCGAGGTGCCAGAGCAGGATCTCGGTCACGCCTGCCATGCAGGTCCTCCTCCCCGCACCCTACCGCTTCGACACGTCGACTGGGATACACGGCACGCGCCCGCACGAATCCTCGTCGCGAGCACGCCAGAGGAACGACATCATGAGCGACTGGACCCGAAGCTGTGTGCTGGTGCCGACCGATTTCTCCGACCCCTCCCTGAAGGCGCTCGAGACCGCACTCGCCATCGCAGACGACCCGTCGCACGTCCACGTGATCAACGTGCTCCTGCCGCTGCATCCGGCCGACCCCGCGGTCTCCGTGACCCTGGACGAAGAAGCCCGCGCGGAGTCCGTGGTCACAGCGCTGCGCGAGAAGCTCGACGAGATGGGGCACACCGCCGTCCACGCCCACGCCCGGCACGGCGACCCCGGCACGCGGATCTGCGACGTCGCGAAGACCCTGGGAGCCGACCTGGTGGTCATCGCCAGCCACGGACGGTCGGGGCTGGCCCGCCTGCTCCTGGGCTCGGTCGCGGAGCGCGTGGTGCGTCTGGCCCCGTGCGAGGTCCTCGTCGTCCGACCGTGAGGGGCGAGCGGTCGTGGCGTCAGCCGGGGCTGCGGTCCCAGCGCACTTCGTCGGATTCGCACCGGCCCGAACGAGGGTGTGCAGCGCGCGCCATCCATCCCGACACCCTTCGGAAAGCTCGTCCAACACGGGCGAAACCAGGTGCGTGGCTACTCCCGGGCCCGCCAGGGAGGTCGCTTCGCGGATCAGGGCCTCGACGTCCTCTGGGTGGCGTTGCGCACGCTCCGACAGCACGGAGACGACCGGGTACGGGTCGACGCCAGGCCACAGCTCCCTCAGCTTCTTCGTGACAGGGCCGATGATCATCGTGTCAACATACCCTCGCGGGAGGGAACCATGGCGACGTGGCAGGACGTACAGGACGTGGTCGACGCACTGCCCGAGACCGAGAACGGCACCTCGTACGGCAACCGGGCGTGGAAGATCCGCAAAGCGACCCTGGCCTGGGAACGCCCACTGACCAAGGCCGATCGCGAGGCGCTGGGCGAAACCGCCCCGCTGGGCGACCTCCTCGGGCTGCGAACCGCCGATCTGGACGAGAAGGACGAGCTGATCGCCGCCATGCCCGACGTGTTCCTCACGATTCCGCACTTCGACGGGCACACGGCCGTGCTCGCTCGTCTCGATGCCCTGCCCGTCGACGTTCTCGACCACCTCGTGCGCGCGACCTACCTCCGGAAGGCTCCGAAGACCCTCGCTCGGCAGGTGGTTCCGAGCAGTCCTGGATGAGCGGTTCGGCTCCCCGGGAAGGCGTCGCGCTGCTGCGTGCCGAGCGACAGGCCTTCCGCCGACGCGTGCTCCAGGTGGCCGCGGCGATCCTGGTCGTGCTCGGGCCCGTGTTCGCGCTGTCCGAGTGGTCCGAGCAGACGACGGCCCACAACCTGATCCTGCTGAGCTTCGTGCCCGTCGGACTCACCACCATCGGACTGATCCGCTTCGAGCGACAGCGGGAAGCCGTGGGACTGCTGCTCGCGGGGGCGGTCCCGGTCATCGGCTGGGTGCACATCTCCGGACGCCGGGTCGACACCGCGATCCTGTACCTCGTGCCGCTGCTGGTCATGGCCATGATCACGAGCGATCGACGTTCGGCGCGCTGGATTCCGGTGGGCGTCGTGTGCGCGGCCACCCTGCTGAGGATCGTGCACTGGTTCACCGGTCCGGGCGACGACTTCGGCCGCTGGACCACCCAGTCCTTCGACGTGGTGGCGATGCTGGGCATCACGGGCGGACTGGTGTGGATGAGCCTCGCACGGATGGGTCGCGACGAAGGAATCCTCCGGTCCACCCTCTCGGATCGCGAGCGTCTCGCCGAGCTCGCACGCATCGCGAACGACGAGAAGTCCGCGTTCCTGGCCCGGGTCTCCCACGAGCTGCGCACCCCGCTCAACGCCATCCTGGGCTACGCAGAGCTCCTCGACGAAGAGGAGGCCGTCGACACCGACCACCAGGAGGATCTGCAGCGCATCCATCACGCCGGATCCCAGCTTCTCGGGCTGATCGACGCCGTGCTGGACCTCTCGAAGGTGGAGGCCGGGCGCCTGGAGCTCCACGTCGAGCGCACGGACATCGCGGCACTCGTGGAGTCGGTCCGCGGGACCGCCGCCCCCCTGCTGCTCCGCAACGACAACACGCTGGAGGTCCGCCACGAGGGCCCTGATCACGCCATGCTGGACGGCACGCGCGTCACGCAGGTGCTGCTCAACCTCCTCTCGAACGCAGCCCGCTTCACCCGGTCGGGCACCGTCGTGCTCACCATCCGGTCCGAGGTGGGTGTGGTCGTGTTCGAGGTCTCGGACACCGGCATCGGCATTCCCGCCGACCGCATCGGCGTCCTGTTCCAGCCCTTCGTCCAGGCCAGTGCGCTGACGGCCCGCGACTACGGCGGCACGGGGCTCGGACTGGCCCTGTGCGAGCGCTTCGTCCGGCACATGGGCGGCCACATCGAGGTGGAGAGCGTCGAAGGCGAAGGATCGACGTTCCGGGTGACGCTGCCAGACGGTCAGGAAGCACCGACCGACAGCCACCCGTCCTGAAGCGTGCTCGGATCAGTTCTGGAAGACGTCCAGGAAGTGCGTGCCATCGGCCGCCGACACGCCCAGGCGCTCGCCGTTGGCGCTGATGTCGACGTCGTACGGATGGCGAGACCGTCTGGGAAGTCGTCTGTCCGGCCTCGCTCACCGCCCGCCAGTGCCTGGAACGGGACGTCGTCTCGGACCTTCTCGGAGACCGCCCCGACTCGCCCGACCACACGCTGTTCTTCGATGCGTCCGCAGGCGACGGAGGCGAGTACACCGTCCGCACGGCCCGGTTGTCGGGCGCCCGAAGCTGAGGCTGACCCAGGCGCTCAGGGCAGCCCGCGTTCCTCCAGCAGCGCCGAGTCGGTCCGGAACCGGTCGAAGAGCACGCCCGAGGCTCCGACCACCCAAATGCCGTCCATCGCGGAGACCAGGGCCTTGAAGGGCGTCGCGTCCGCATTGTGCGCCACGCTGTCGATGGCGTCGTCCGCTGCGATCGTCCTGCCGACCATGCAGCCGCGGAGTGTAGCCACCTCTGCCCGGTCGGTGAGGCGCCGGTACAGCAGCTGCATGTCGACCTGCTCTTCCCGACGGGCCAGCTCGCTGCTCGTATAGACCCGCACGACCGGGTTGTCGTGACGCAGCAGACGGTGCAGCTCGGCGTCCGACGAACCCGCCTGCACCGCATCGAACGCAGCCCAGACCTCGGACTCGACCCCGCCGTAGCCCACATGTCGGCTCTCGACGTACCTCGCATGCTCCAGCACGGGTGGGAGCTCGACCGCCATCTGTGCCCAGGCCGGGGCAGCGAGGAGCATCGCCCCGACGACCGCTCCCAATCCGCGAACATCCACGCTAGAAGCAGAGCGAGCTGCAGTTCTGATTGGCCCGCAGACACGCCTGGCCGCTCGTGGCCGGGGACAGCTCGCTCCAGCCGCTGCCCAGCGTGTACGACCAGACGTCGTTGACCAGGCCGCAGTCGGTCTTACCGCCGAAGATCAGCATCTCGCCGTCGCCGGTCATGGCCGAAGCACCAGCGTTCCTTCGCTCGGGTGCATCCTCGTCGATGTCGACGAAGTCCGCCGGGAAGTCACAGAATCCGTTGGACCCGGCGTTGGGCGTGTCGCCGGCTTCCTCGCGATACCAGCGCCCTTCGCCGAGATCGTAGCGGTAGACCTGGTTGGTGTTGCCGAGATCCGTGTTGTCGTGGCCGCCGAACAGCAGCAGGCTGTTGGACGTGGCGTCGTACTCCAGGTTGGCCCAGAACCGGTCCTCCGGAACGGCGGGGCCGTTGTTGCCGTCGTGCAGCATCTCGGTCCAGTCGCCGGTCTCGGGATCGTAGGCCCACAGGTCTTCGAGGAACGGTCCGAGGAACGCGTTCTCGTCGCCTCCTCCGTAGACGTAGATCATCTCGCCGTCGGTGGCCATCGCGTGGAACAGCCGGGCTTCGGGCCCTCCGGAGTGCTGGACCTCGGACCAGCTCCCGCCCGCGATGTCGTACGCCCACAGGTCGTCCTGGGGCTGGAAGGCGCCGCCGTTCTCGGAGGTGTTGCCCCCGAACAGCCAGAGGGTGCCGTCGAGCTCGACCATGGCACTGTTGGACCGGCCAGACGGGCCTTCTCCGCGGGTCAGCCTGCTCCAGGTGTCGGTCGCGTAGTCGAATTCCCACAGGTCGCGACGATGGGTGTAGTCGCCGCTGGTCCCGTTGCGGAAGCGTCCGAAGCCCATGTACAGCTTCTCGCCGTCGGAGGTGGTGGCGTGGCGTCCGCGCCGACTCGGGATGTCGCCGGCGGGCTCGAGCTCGCGGAAGGCGTTGCACTCGCGGCTGTACTCCCAGGTGTCTTGGCGGAAGTTGGTGGCCCCGAACTCACAGTCCTCCGGCACGTCGTCGTTGCCCCCGAAGAACACCATGCGCTGCAGGTTGGGGTCCCAGGCGCCGGTCAGCTCACCGCGGACGGACGGGATGTCGAGCCCGTACACGCTGCAGTCGACGACGAGATCGTCGGTGTCTTCGCCCTTGTCACAGGCGGCGAGCAGAAGGAGCAGAACGGAAAGGCGTCGCATGGGGGCCTCGGAGTCAGATGGAGGGGTCGTCGATGACGAACGTGGTCTGGGCGGTGGCCGTGCGGCCATCAGCATCGGTGAGCTCGACCGAGACATCGGTGAGCTGGTCGTCGAGATTCTCGGGGTCGTCGTCGTAGATCAGCCGCAACCCCCAGGCCTGCTGGGTGTCTTCGGCCTGGTTGCACCGAAGGAAGACGAACGGGAAGGACTGCCCGACGAGCACCCCGTCGATCTCGCCCTCGAAGGACGCGTTGAGGTCTTCCTCGATGGCGAACCCGGTGGTCTCGACGGCGAGGGTGATGTGCACGCCGCCCTGAGGACCACGGACGAGCTCGGCGGTGTCGCCGGATTCGTGCGGTTCGTATTCGCTCTCGCCCGTGCCGATGGTGACGGTGGGCTCGTCGGAGGGGTCACACCCACCACTCCCCGCGGGGGATCCGGAGCAGGCGATGAGCGACAAGAGCAAGAGCAAGGAAAGCCTCGGGTCGGGACAGCGAGGACGCATCATAGCCGGTCATGCCCCCGAACGGCACGATAGCGCGGCGAGGGCCGGGCCTATCGGTCTCCAGTGGCCTTCTCCCAGATGCGGACGTAGCCCTCCGCCGAGCGGAACAGAGGCTCCAGCTCCTCGTCGGTGGCCCCGTCGTTCCGAACGTCCTGGATGTACTCCGGGATCAAGCCGATGTGCGCCATGCCCTCGGTCGCGTAGTCGAAGACGCGGTCGCCGGCGCGGGGTTCGGTGAACGTCACTCCCCCGTCGAACGACGAGAAGGGGTAGGTCACGGGATCGGTCTGGTCGGCGCACCCCGATGCTTCGCCGAACCGCGGTCGTGGCCCCCCGGCGAGCCCGTTGTAGTCGAACCCGAAGCCCAGCGAAGCATGCCCTCCGGCAGCGACCTTTCGCGCGAGCCGTGCTGAGAATCCCTCGATGGCGCCGCCCGGATCCGAGGGGTCGTGGCAGGTGGCGAAGCTGCCGAACGTGGTGCCGCCGAGCGCGAAGATGCGCCCGTCGTAGTCGCGTCCGTGGGTCCCCACCGCAGGGTGGTCTGCGGCCTCGAGGAGCTCGATGGCCCGGACGTAGGACCACTGAGGCAGGTGGTCGACCTCGACGATCATCTCGCGCTCGATCATGCCGTCGATCAGGTGCTCGCCGACGTCCGTGAGCGAGCCGTTCTGGCAGTACTGCCCGTCGACGCCGCCTCCGAGCAGGAGCCCGAAGTGCGGAAGCAGGGTCTCGAGCGGGGACTCGACCAGGTCCGAGAAGTCCTCTGGCGCCGGCCCCAGGTAGTCCTCGCGGGGCTCGAGCAGCGCCGAGAACGACACCGCTCCGCCGTCGAAGGTCGTGGGCACGCCGTCCGGACAGTCTTCGACCTTGTTGGTGTAGTGGCCGGTGTTGATGAAGTTCCCGACCTCGATGAACCCGCCGCTGCCGTCTCCGGGCGTGAAGGCGTTGTCGTACTTGTGGTTGGGGAACAGCACACGGACCCCGCGCTCGAAGTAGTGATCGAGCTGCGCATCGACGTAGGCCTCGTCGCACACGGGCCCATCGGGACGCGGCGTGAGGTGGCAGTCGAACAGATCGGACACCTCGATCCCCAGCACCACCGCGAGCTTTCCGTCTTCGATGACCTGTCGGGCCTCGGCGGGCGTCGTGACGATGCGGAACCACCCCTGCCCCGGCCCGCCGTGCTGGGCGTCGATGTACCGCTCCATGTCGTAGGCGGCGTCGAGCTGCCGGTCGACCGCGGTCATGTCCTCGCAGTCGTACCTCGATGGCGCCCACCCCTCGCCCACGGTGATGTTGCAGACCACCGCGTTGGACGTGGCGTGTTGCACGACCAGGCGCAATCCAGCCAGCCAGGACCGCTCGATCCACCGGTAGTACTGCGTCTGGTGCGTGGTGAAGCGGTTGGTGTCGGGCCAGTCCGCGAAGGTGGGAAAGCCCCGGTGGTCGTGGTTGTCGAACGGCAGCTCGCCCGCAGCCATGTACGGAAGCACCTCGGACAGGTCGCCGCCGTTGCCCTGGTTGTCGTACACGTACCCGAAGAAGTCCTGCCGACCCATCTCGCCGTGCACCCGGTCGCAGTCTCCCATCGCGTGCGGGACGCCGAGCGGATGGAACGGGGCCCCGTGGAACATCCCGCCACCGAACCCGTAGTTGGTGAGCAGGTGGCTGTGGGCGTCGACGAACCCGTACAGCTCGCCGTCGTCCCAGGTGGTGCGGGCGGGCTGCCCTTCGGCGTCGACCGACAGCTCGGGGTAGTCGGCGCAGCCCTCGGTGGGGTCGAGGGTGATGCGCGCTGCGCGACGGTCTTCGTCGGTGGTGCCGTCTGGCCCGAGCCAGCGCTGGGTCTGGAGGTTGCGAAGCGCCAGGTGCCCCGATCGGGTGGGGTGTTCGGACAGGTCCCACAGCGCTTCGGAGACGTAGCGGTCATCGACCTCGGTCATGTCGGACGCGACCTCGGTGCGCCGTGCCAGCCCCTCACCGTCGACCACGAGATAGCCGGCGTCTGGCCCATAGAGCACGTAGGTCCCGAGATCCGCGGGCTGCATGCGGAACGGGGTCGCGTCGGCGGGCGTCTCGGCCGTGAACCCCGCGGAATCCCCGGTGGAGACGAGCCAGGAGCCCCCCAACCCCACGGCGCTGCAGCTGTGCGCGGGGCCGTACGGGTCGACTGGCTCGGACGACCCGATGCCACACCCATGAAGAAGCGGAATCCACCACAGAACGCGCATGCACGATGCTACCGCAGCTACGGATCGACGGCCGGAAGCGCTTCGGCAGCCCGGACCAGCACGCTCCGCATCCACGCATCCGACGGCGCCTGGTCGACGCGGGGATGCTGGATCGACACCGAAGCGCGGGCGCTCGAAGAGACGAACTTCGTGGTCGACCAGATGTTCCGCCCCTTCGCGGTGCGGGATGGACGCCTGGTGACGGGCCAGAGCAGGCATCGGGTGCAGAAGCCGCCCGGCTGGTCATCGAGGCGCTCGGCCGATGAGCACGACCGCCAGCAACACCCAGGAGACCCCCATGAACATCGCAATCATCGGAGCCGGACGTGTGGGAAGCACGCTCGGACGGAAGCTGTCGAAGGCTGGACACCGACGCGTGAGGCTCGTCCCCGCCGGAGCGTCACGCCAGCGGCAGGCTCCGGACCGGCTCGCCCTTCAGGACGCGCAGCGCATTGCACACCGCCGGCGCGATGGGTGGGGTCCCGGGTTCTCCGACGCCGCCCCACGGGTCGCCCTCGGCGAGGATGGCAGTCTCGACGCGGGGCATGTCGTTCAGGCGCACCACCGGGTAGTCGTGGAAGTTGCTCTGGACGGGCGTGCCGTCCTTCAGGCCGATCCGCCCGTACAGCGCCGCCGACAGCCCGTACGCAATGCCGGACTCCATCTGGGCCCGCACGCTGTCGGGATTCACGACCTGACCGCAATCGATCGCGACCCACACCTGGTGCACGCGGGGGGTGTCGCCATCGCGCGAGACCTCGGCGACCTGGGCGCAGATGCTGCCGAACGACTCGTGCACGGCCACGCCCATCGCCCGCCCCTCTGCGAGGGTCTTGCCGTAGCCGGACATCTCGACGACCCGCTCCAGGGCGCGTCGATGGCGCGGGTGCTCGGCCAGCAGGGCCAGTCGGACATCGACGGGGTCTTTGCCGCCCAGCGCGATGAGTTCGTCGAGGAAGCACTCGGTGACGTAGGCGTTCTGGCTGCTGCCGACCGACCGCCAGAACCACAGCGGAACCGGCAGATCGGGCGCTGCACAGGTGACCCGGAAGGCCGGGATGGCGTACGGGAGGTTCGCAGCGCCTTCGATGGACGTCCCGTCGATGCCGGTCCGGCCCATGGCCGCGAGGATCGACGGAGTGGCGATGCGATGTTCCCAGGCGATGGGCATGCCCTCGGCGTCGACCGCCCCGCGGAACCGGTTCACCGAACAGGGCCGGTACCACCCGCCCTTCGTGTCGTCTTCCCGTGACCAGCTCGTCTGGACGGGGGTTGTTGCGAGGGCCTTCGCGACGTGCACGGCTTCGGCGATGTAGTCGGGTTGGCTGCGCCGACCGAAGCCACCGCCCATGAACGTGCTGTGGACCGCGACCTTCTGCGGATCGACCCCCGCGGCCTGGGCGGCGGTCATCCGGGCACGCGTGGGGCCCTGGGTGGGCGCCCAGATCTCCACCGCTTCGACGGCATCGGGGGTTCCGTCGACCCGCACCGTGCAGTTCATCGGCTCCATCGTCGCGTGGGCGAGGTAGGGCACCGTGTACTCGGCTTCGAGCACGGTTGCGCCAGCGAGCGCGGCCTCGACGTCGCCTCGCTTCTCGGCCTCTTCGCCCCGATCGATGACCGCGATGCAGGCCTCGCGCACAGCCGCGTCGTCCAGACCCGCGTGGGGGCCCGGGTCGATGTCGAGCTCCAGCGCCTGACGGCCCTGCTCGGCGGCCCAGGTGTTCGTCGCGACGACCGCGACGCCACTCGGCACCTCGATCACCTTCTCGACGCCCGGAACGGCCGTGGCCTTGCTGGCTTCGAAGCCACGAATCCGCCCGCCGAACATCGGCGCCCGCGCGACCCGGGCGTAGCGCATGCCCGGCCGGCGCACGTCCAGACCGAACACCGTCGTGCCATCGACCTTGTCCGGAAGATCCAGGCGATGGGTGCTCTTCCCGGTCAGGCGTCGCTCGGAAACCGGCTTGACCGTGGGCTTCTCGGGCGGCGGCAGCTCGGCGGCATCGGCAGCGAGCTCGCCGTAGCCCAGCGTCCCGTGGTCTGGGTGGGTGACCTCGCCGTCGCGCGCGACACAGCCCCGGGCTTCGACGCCCCAGCGCTTCGCCGCAGCGGCGACGAGCATCTCGCGCACGGCGGCCGCCGCGGATCTCAGGTCGTCGTGACTCCCGCGCACGCTGGTGGACCCGCCGGTGCCCTGGCGTCCGAATCGCTCGTCTGCGTCGGGCATCTTCACGGACACCGTGCTCCAGGGCGTCTCGAGCTCGTCGGCCAGGACCATCGCCAGGCCGGTCAGGATCCCCTGCCCCATCTCGGCTTCGGGAACCGACAGCTCCACGGCCCCGTTCTTCGCGATGGCGATGTAGGCGTCGATCTCCTGATGCGGCCCATCGGCAGCGAGCTGCTCGGGGCTCTCGGGGATGGGCGCGGGCTCTCCCATCCGCTTGGCCTGCTTGGTCTCGGACGGGTCACCGCTGCACCCGAACCCGAGCGCGAAGCTGGCTCCGACGAGCGCACCGACCTGGAGAAACCGCCGTCTGGACGGGCTGGATTGCATGTCGCTCATCACTTCACCTCCGCAGCAGCGTGAATGGCGGCACGGATGCGGTTGTAGGTCCCGCAGCGGCAGATGTGGCCCTGCAGCGCCTGGTCGATGTCGTCGTCGCTGGGGCTGGGGTTGTCTTCGAGGAGCGCGGTCGCGGCCATCAACCAGCCCGGCTGACAGTAGCCGCACTGGGGAACCTGCTGGTCGAGCCACGCCTTCTGGAGTCGGGTGCGGGTTCCGTCGCCGAGCCCTTCGATGGTGGTGACGGCGGCGTTCTCGGCCGCGGAGACGGGCAAGGAGCAGCTGGGCTGGGGTTTTCCGTCGACGTGCACGACACACGCGCGGCAGGCGCCGATCCCGCAGCCGTACTTGGTGCCCGTGAGGTCGAGGACATCGCGCAGCACCCACAACAGGGGCATCTGCGGAGGGACGTCGACGTCGTGGTCGGTCCCGTTGATCGTGAGCTTCATGCGGGCTCCTCGTGATGGGTCGGACCTAGCCGCTCTGTGCGTGAGCTTCCAGGGGAGAGGCCATGGGCGGACGGTGCTGAGCGTCGGTCCCGAGCCCTGCTCCGGTGCCGAGGCCTGCCTCCTGTACTTACGGAGCCCCAGCGAAGCGGGCTCCGTCTGCGGAGTGACGAAGGAACGGAGTCGACCACAGCGGGGGGTCGTCCAGGGGGGCGCAGCCCACCTTCACAGGTAGACCGAGGCGTCGAAGTCACCGACAGGTCCGGTCTCCAGAGCTTCGATGTCTCCGACACGCCCGACCGGCCCGGCGCCGTTCGCCCCCGAACGCCGTCCCGCGGCGTGTCCGCGACCAGGTCCGACCATGCGATCAAGGCCATATGCCGAACCCCGCTCCTTCCCGCTGCGAAGCAGCGCACCTCAAATCCCACACTCCGACAAGCGCCCGGTCGAGCAGGCCCACGCCGTCGTCGGGACAACCGTCGAGAAACAACGCATCGCCACTGCCATCCAGTCTTCGCGGGTGCGGTCCGGACTGCGGTGGCGGGGCAGAATCGGGATGCGAGCGTGGAAGAGCTCCTTTACTCCGGCTTCGCCTCCGCGCTGCGCTTGGCCTGTTCGCTACACCGCGAACGCTACGCGAGAGTCGTGAGCGCTGCGGAGTCAGTGATTTCGACATCGTCCGACTCTCGCGCTCGCGTTCTGACCGCCCTGCGCAGTAGTGACGACGTGTCAGAAGGACCGTGGCCGGAGAGGACGCCCTGGTCGACGCTGTTAGCGGGTCGGCCTGTAGACATCGCGTGTTGGCGGGCCTCTCCGCCGGGCCCCTTCCCGAGCCACGCCCGTCTCCGGTGCATACGCAGCCCCAGCGAAGCCGGCTGCATCGGACACGGACAAGCTCCTGGACGCCCTTGCCTCGCTGAGCGTCGGACTGTGCGCTCATGGTGACGTCGTGCGGCGTACGGCTCCGAAACGCGACATATTGACGCCATGCCGACTCTCACCACAGCGCTGTTCGCCGTATTCGCGCTCTCCTACAACGTCGCCCACGCTGCAAACTGCGATGCCGCGGCGCTGCGGGAGGGGCTCGACGCGTTGGACGAGGTCGGCAGTGCCGGACGTGTTGACGCAGCACTGAACATCGTCGTGGATGCCTGCACGGATCTGCCGCCACCGATCATGCAGTTTCGCGATGCATCCCACGCGGAACGACAGGCCCTGGACGTCGCCGTGATGGCGAGCATGCCTTCGCTGTGGTCCCGGATCTGCGTCGGGGACCCACGTTCGACACGAGCATCGGACGAGAGATCCACCGACAGAGACGGATTCTGGGACACCTGCGAGCTCCGCAAGCGAACCGCGTGGACCACCCGTGCGGAGTGGGTGAACGCGGACGGACCCGTCTTTCTGCCCTTCGTCGTGAACGAGCTCCTCCTCGAGGGGACCCCAACCGACGACGGCTTGATCCGAATGCTGGTCGCGACCCGACTCGCTCGTGCGCTGGCCGGACTGCCGGATGGCATCGCACGGGACGTCGGGAAGGTCTACACGGCGTCCGGCGATCCGGACCTCGACCCGGGAGTGTGCCGGTTGACCGTGGGGCTCGACACCGGCGGCGATCAGGGACTTCGCTTGATCCCGATCGAGACCGGCGTGGTGGTCTCTGTGTCGAACCGGGAGTCGTCCAACAACGTCGTAGCGCTCAGCTGCGACAACGCGGCACTGGGAAACCTCGGGCCCAGCGGGGACGACGTGTTCTGCGACGACCAGTGGTACGCGATCGACCCGTCGTCAGCGCAGTGGTTCGAGCCTGCGATTCCCGCCGTCCAGCCCGAGCAGATGCTTCTGAAAGGGTGCCGAGCGCTCGTTCGCTGAGCGTCAGCCGTCCTTCTGGAACGCCGTCCCGAGGCGCCTCTGCGAACGCCAACGACCATGCGATCGACGCCCTCTACCGAACCCCGCTCGTTCCCGCTGCGAAGCAGCGCACCCCTCCACGGAGAGCTGTCCGGCGCGAAGCGCCCGCTGGCGCGGTGTCGCGGCCCGTCCGTGCGGGCGTCGGTCACCGAGCACCCCCTCCCCTCGCTGCGGACCCGATGGACGGCCGGCTTCGGACCGCGCGAGCGCCCGGTCGATCATTCCGAGTGCGGGCCTGATCTTCAGAGACTCCCCGCTCCGAAATCACCGTGCAGCCGGACTCTACGGGTTGTCGTACTCCGGAATCGCCCGCTTCCACAGGCCGAACGACCGCAAGCGCTGCGCGCCGCCCACCAGCAGCGTGCCCGCCCCGATGCCGAACGTGATCCGCCCCGGAATACGCGGCTCCTCGTCGAGGATGGCCCACGCGCCGCCACTCGCCATGACCACGCCTCCCGCGACCAGCAGCACGACCCCACTCGCGCCCGTGCGCTTGGCCTTCAGCGCGGCCTCTCTCGAGCCTGGATTGGCGATCAGCGGCTTGCGGACGTTCCAGATGCGGGTCCGCTCCCCGTCCATGAACACCTGGCCATCCCGCAGCTCGAGCGTCGGACGCTCCGCCTCGGCGGGACCCATCGGAGGTTCGGCTGCGATTGCGCCCAGCGCGAGGGAGAGGAACCACATCGAGGCCTCCAGTGACGCCGGATGTATCCGTGTCGGCGCGAACGTGTTCCAATCGGGCCATGCGACCCATCCTGCTCCCCTTCTGCTGCTTCGCCGCCGGTTGCCTGCCCCTGGCCGACAACTGGACGAAGGACACCGACTTCGACGTGCTCGAAGCCCAGTCCAAGACCGAAGCCCCCGACGACCCGGACTCCCTGCGGGTCGTGACCTGGAACATCAAGTACGGCTGGGGCCGCAACGACATCTTCTTCGACGGCTGGGGCGACGAGGTCGAACTGGACGAGGAGACGGTGATCGCCACGCTCGACGCGCAGATCGCCCTGCTCGAGCAGATCGACGCCGATCTGGTGATGACCCAGGAGACCGACAAGCGGTCGAAGCGCTCGGCCTACGTCGATCAGGTGCAGTACATCCTGGACAACACGGCGTTCAACTACGCGGCGTACGTGCCCATCTGGCGCGCGGAGTACGTCGCCCAGTCCGGACTGGGGCCGACCGAGATGGGCCAGGTGGTGTTCTCGCGCTGGCCGATCACGAGAAACACCCGGATCGACCAGCCCGTGAGCGACTCCGACCCCGGATACGTCCGCTACTTCGCGCCCCGCAGAGCCATCCAGTGGGTCGAGGTCGATCTGGGCGGCACCCCTCTCACGGTCTACAACGTGCACCCGACGGCGTACTCCCTGGACGGTACGAAGCAGGAGCACCTCGCGCAGATCTTCGACCGCGCGCAAGAGGCCAGTGGAGACGTGCTGATCGGCGGCGACTTCAACGTGATCCCGCCGGGCTCGGTCAACGCGGACACCTTCGACGACGTGGTGGATGCGGGCACCATCGGGGTCACCGAGGTCATCTACACCGAAGAGGAGATGGACGCGCTCCTGCCCTTCTACGAGGCCTACACCCCGGTCGTTCCCCTCGACGACTACCGGTCTGCACCGGAGGAGCTCGACCCCACGTACGACCAGACCTACGACGGCTCGACGTGTGGGTCCCGACCGGACGACCAGCGCGTGTTCTTCACGCACAGCCTGTACGACGAGGTGTTCTGGAACCAGAAGCTGGACTACCTGTTCACCACCCTGGACTTCGCCGACGGAGACGTGCTGCAGTGCCCCGGAGACGGCGGCATCACGGCCGAGCCCATGGCCCTGTCCGACCACGCGCCCGTCTGGGGCGAGCTGGTGCGCCGATGATGCTGCTCTGGACCAGCCTGGCGATGGCGGTGGACGGAATCGACGGGCACGGCATCGAAGTCGGAGGGGGCGGCCAGACCGCCCATACGCTCGGACAGTCCGGAGGGACCTTTGCTGCCGGGGTCTTTCGGCCGTGGACCTTCGCGGTGACCGAGCGCACCGACCTGATCACGACCGGGCTCGTGGGCACGTTCCTCTCGCCCAGGCTGGACGTGAAGCACGCCATCGTGCGCCAGGACGACTTCTCGGTGGCGTTCGAAGCGGGCTTCGCAGTTCCCACCCCTGCCCTGGCGCTCGCAGAAGGCTGGCTGTACGCGGGGTCGGAGCCCACGCCGTTCGTCCTGATCGCGAAGGCGGGGGCCCGCGTGACCCGCGACTTCGATGACGTGCGCATCACCGGAACGGGCCTACTACGCGGCGGGTTCGCGACCGATGAGCTGACCCCGCGCGACTTCTTCTTCGTGGACTGGGCCCTGGCACCGGCTGCGGAAGGCCCGCTGCTGGTGGTGCTGGGGGGTCAGGTGGACTGGGTGCCGTCTACGCGCGTGCAGGTGTCGTTTTCGGCCAACACGCAGTTCGGAGGCGAAGGCCGGGGATTCGAGCTGCAGAACCGGCTGTTCGGGCTCTGGGGCTTCTCGGAGCACGCCGCACTGGGGGTGGGCGCGTTCTCGCATCTGGACGACCGGCCGGACGGGTATCGGTTCTACTTCATCCCGACGGGCGACTTCCAGGTCCGGTTCTGACGATAGGAACCCCCATGCTCCTGTTCCTGCTCGCCTGCGCCACATCGCCTCCCGACCCTCCTGCCGAACCCCCGATCGACGTCGCTCAGCAGCAGGCGAAGGTCGACGAGCTGCTCCTGGCCGGAGAGACCGATGCCGCCATCGAGGCCGCTCGCGCCGTGCTGAACGCGAGGCAGGCGTCCCACGAGCCCGGCACACCCGAGCGTTCCAGAGCCCACCGTGTGCTGGCCAGTGCCCTGCTGGCCGCCGGGGAACACGACGAAGCACTGGAGCACGCGCGCCTCGCGATCGATGGCGCGGAGAGCCCCGAGGACGCCCTGCTCCTGCTGGGTCAGGTTCAAGCCGCTGCAGGCAAGCCGGTCGATCTGCCGGACGTGCCGTTCGATGAACGAGCGCTGCGCGAAGCCGTGGTGCTGCGGCTGAGCAGCGGTGGGGGCGACCACCTCGTCTCCGTGCTGGCAGCCCTCGCCGCCGACCATCCGAGCGAGGCCCTGCACGGCACCCTGGCTGGGCTCGCCTGGCAGGACGGCGACCCCGACGTGGCGCTGGCGAGTGTCGGCTGGCTGGAGCACAACGGCTCGCCCCAGGCCCGGCTCGAAGGGGGGCTTCTGCGGGCGCGGATCGAGGAGCAGCGTGGGGATACGGATGCCGCCATCGCCGCCTACGAACAGACGTGTGGGACGGTCGAGCCCGCGTTCCAGCTTCGCTGTGAGCGGGAGCGGGGGCTGTTCCTGGCTCAGCTGCCGGACCACACCGATGCCGCCCGAACGGCGCTCCGCAAGGCTGCCCGGTCGGACGACCCCTCGATCGCCGGCCGGTCGCTGGCTGCGCTCGGCATCCTCGAAGCGCACGAAGGCAGCGAAGACGCCGCCCGTCCCGCCCTCGAAGACGCCCTGATGCGCCTTCCCCCCTCCCACCCCGAAGCCGACTTCGCCCGGCGACACCTCGAGGCCCTGGGCACGGGTGCGTGCGGCTGCGAGGCTCCGACGGCCCCCCTCGACGAGCTCCTGTTCGACCGTGCACACGAGGCCTTCCCGGGGCTGGTCCAGGACGTGTCGATCGACGCCGAAGGTGCGGTGCAGATGACCCTGTCCCGCGACGCCACTCCCGAAGAGCAGGCTGGCCTCGCGGCACTGCAGGAACAGGTCCTGGCCGAGCTCCCCTGAACTTGCATTGAAAGAGCTCGATTCAGCACAGACGGGGACGACCGTCGCTCGATTGCCTTCGGGCGACCTGTATCGGCCGCCGTCCGACCCGCTGCGCATCCTCCACGAAGACCCGTGGGTGCTGGCCGTTCACAAGCCTTCGGGTCTGCTGACCGTTCCCGGACGGGCCGAAGACCTGCACGACTGTCTACAAGCCCGTCTGAGTCGGGTGTTTCCGGAGTCACTGCTGCTCCACCGCCTCGACCTGGGAACCTCCGGCGTCCTGCTGTTCGCCCGCTCGAAGGAAGCCCGGCGTCACATCGCCCGGCAGTTCAACAAAGGCCGGGTGCACAAGGTGTACGAGGCCCTGGTGTGGGGTCGGCCGGAGGCGGACTCGGGGACGATCGACCAACCCCTGGCGGTGGACTGGGAGAACCGACCGCGTCACGCCATCCAGGCCCACGGTCGACCCTCGGTGACGCACTGGGAGGTGCTGCGCGAAGAGGGTCCGCTCACGCGCCTGCGACTGGTGCCGAAGACCGGACGCACGCACCAGATCCGCGTCCACCTGCAGCACCTCGGGCATCCCATCGCGGGCGACCGCTTCTACGCGCACGACGCTGCCCGGGACGCGATGCCACGGCTGGCGCTGCATGCGCTCGAGATCCGCATCCGCCATCCCGACGGAGGCGCCTGGACGTCGTTCCGGTCCGACGTCCCCTTCTGACGGGTCAGACCCGGACGTCCGCCAGGCTGGGAACCAGGCTGTCCGGAACGCGGATCTCGGCGTGCCAGCCCTCCTCGTCCCAGCGCTCCTCCACCACCTCGCCGCGCGCGTGGACCTTCGCCATCAGCGCGCCTTCGGAGTGCGGGATCACCACCTGGAACGTGGTCCAGGCTTCGCTGCGCCGCCGCGCCACGGTCTCGGCCAGCACGTCCAGCCCTTCGCCGGTGACGGCACTGATCCGCACCGACTCCGCGAAGTGGGACTCCAGATCGAGCAGGTCCAGCGGGTTGTCGACGGCATCGCACTTGTTGAGCACGCCCAGCACGCGATGTGCGGGCACGCCGAGGTCGGAGAGCACCTCGTGCACGACCTCGATCTGGGCCTCGGCGTCGGGATGGGACGCGTCGACGACGTGCAGGAGCAGGTCGGCGTACAGCGCTTCGGCCAGGGTGCTCCGGAAGCCCGTGACCAGGTGGTGGGGCAGGTCGCGCACGAAGCCGACCGTGTCGGACAGCGGAATCGCGAGGCCGGGCTTGACCTCCCAGCGGCGGCTGACGGTGTCGAGCGTGGCGAACAGCTGGTCTTTCACGAAGACCTCGCCCCGGGTCAGCGCGTTGAGCAGCGTGGACTTGCCGGCGTTCGTGTAGCCCACGAGCCCCACGCCCCAGGCCTGCTCCGAGCGGTCTCCGACCTGGCGTTCCTTGCGGGCCTCGATCTTGGAGAGGCGCTCCTTGAGCAGCTGAACGCGCTGGTCGACGATGCGGCGGTCGATCTCGAGCTGCTGCTCGCCCGGGCCCCGCGTGGCGATGCCGCCCCCGCCGGACTGCCCGGCCTGACGGGCCAGGTGGGACCACATGCCGCGGAGACGGGGAGCGGTGTACTGCAGCTGGGCGAGCTCGACCTGGAGCCGCGCGGCCTTGGTGCGGGCCCGGGACGCGAAGATGTCGAGGATGACCTCGCTGCGGTCGACCACCCGGCACCCGAGACGCTCTTCGAGCTCGCGGATCTGGGCGGGCGAGAGCTCGTTGTCGAACGCCACGGTGGCGACGTGCTCCTCTTCGACCCGCTGCGCGACCTCGGCGGCCTTGCCTTTTCCGATGTAGGTGGCGGGGTCGATGGGTCGGTCGTCGGCGATGTGGTGTGGACGACGCTGCACCACTTCGCCCACCACCACGCCGCCCGCCGCACGCACGAGGCTCGCGAGCTCGGCCAGACGGAGCTCAGCGGGGGTGGAGCTGCTGTAGAGCCCCAGGATCAGGACCCGTTCGGCGGGGATCTGTGTGGACGAGGTGCGGTTGGACTGGTTGCTGGGTGCGGACATTCCCCGAGTCTAATGCAACGCCCGCTCCCGGGGATGGCCTCACTGCGCTTCTGGAATCGTCTGCTTCTTCTTCATGCCGGGGAGCGGATCTTCCAGCACCTTCGCAATCCGACCTTCAGCGGAAGGACCCGACAGAAGCTCGACGATCCGGAGCTGACCCGACGGCTCGTCGCACTCCTGGGTGAACCCGAAGCGTAGGGAGCGTCGGGTACGGGCGTCGACGACCGTCGGCGCCCGACACGCCAGTGGCTGGGATACAAGCGCGCATGCGCACACTTCTGTTGTCTGTCCTCGTTCTGCTCCCGTCCCTGTGCTGGGCTCGCACCGTGGCCATCCTCCCCCTCGAGAAGGGTGCCGGCAGCGATACCTACGAAGGGCTGGGCGTCGCCCTCGCTGGCATGCTGGTCAGCGATCTGGCCCAGGTCGATGGGCTCGAGCTGGTCGAGCGTCAACGCCTCGATGCCGTGCTGTCCGAGATCGAGCTGTCGAAACAGGGCTACCTCGACCCCGCGACCGCCCAGAAGGCCGGCAAGGGAGTCGGCGCCGAGCTCGTCCTCACGGGCTCCTGGTCGGTGGTCGGCAGCACCTTCGCGCTGGATGCCCGCCTGGTCGCCGTCGAGAAGGCCGGCGTCGTGAAAGCCGCGGCCGTGCAGGGCTCGATCGACGACTTCGTGAGCGTGGAGAAGGAGCTGGTCGAGGACCTGCTGACCAAGCTCGATGTGGCGATGACCACCGCGGTCCGTCGAAAGGTGCTCTCAGCGGTCCAGACCGAGAGCTTCGACGCCTTCAGTGCCTACGGAAAGGGGCTGAAGGCCGAGCAGGACGGCGATCTCGAGCAAGCCACCGACGCGTACCGGGAGGCCGTGACCGCCGACTCGGGATTCACCCAGGCCGCCACTGCGCTGGCCGCTGCGAAGGAGCGCCTGGCCGCGCTCCAGCAGGGTCAGGAGTCCGCCGAATCCGCCGAGACAGCCCGCGGAGATGCGGTGTTGTTCGCCCGGTTTCCGCCTGAGATCACACGTTCCGCCAAGCACCGCGACTCCGACGAGGAGCTCGCGGGCTTCGCCTTGCGGATGTCGGTCTTGTATCGCTCGGGTCGGTACTGCCAGAAGTACGAGGAGATGTGGCACTTCTGGGAGCGCCGCGGTGACCCGTCGATGCCGAAGAGCATCACGGCCTACCCGAGCGGGCTCTTCTGGAAGCTGAAGGAGGACCTCGACCTCGACATCGGAGGATGGTGGCCGAAGTTCTACGACACCGAGGCGGACTTCATCGGGAACAGCGATGCGCTGTCGAGCATGGCCCGGCTCTGCTACGACAAGGACCCCAAGACCTACCTGGCCCAGCTCGACCGGATCCTGGCCCGTGCCGTCGCGAACGGAGTGGCGGACGACACCCCGGACGACGCCGTGGGCGAGAGCGTGCGCGAGCTGCTCGAGCATTCCTGGCTGCGCGCCTACGCGTTGAACCTCGGCATCGACGCGACCTGGCAGGCCCGGATGGAGAGCGTGCTCGGTCGATACGAAGAGGGCTCGCGAAAGCGGAAGAGCTGGCTCATCAAGATGGACAACCTCATCAAGCGGGTGGAGCGCCAGAAACGATAGCTGCCACACATGTCCGACCCCGTGACCCCAGACGACCTGAACCAGATGCTCGACACCATGTGGCCCTCTGCGGGCGTGCGGTGCGTCGAGCTCTCCACCGAGCACGCGATTGCCGAGCGCGCTCCGTCGCCGCACGACCTGCGGCCCGGTGGCTACATCTCCGGTCCGGCTCAGTTCGCCATCGCCGACTCCGCCTTGTGGTTCCTGGTCTCCGGAGCACTCGGCCGTGTGGAGCCGATGGCGCTCACCTCCGAGCTGTCGATTCGCTACCTCCGCCCCGCACTCGGCGAGATGGTGCGCGCGCGAGCCACCCTCGATCGGCGGGGCCGGCACTCGGTCGTCGCCACGGTGCAGGTGTGGACCGACGACCCGTCGCGCCCCACCGCGGTGGCTCAGGGCACGTACGCCCTGCCGCGGGAGAGCTGAAGCACGGGGATCGGCACCCGTTCTGTGCACTCGGGATCGGTCCGATCACAGCGCGCCCGGAGATCCGGCGCGTCGTCTACGGGTCGGTGAGCCAACCAGGTGTCGATCGCCTCGTCTGTACGGGGGTCTTCGAGGGCCCGCAGCGCGAACGCCCGGCTCCTCAGCAGCACGGGGTCCCGCGGCTGAATCGCCAGCCCCCGGTCCGCCGCCTCCAGCGCATCCTCCGACAGCCCGAGGCTCCCCTTGGCCCGGGCCAGATCCCCCCAGCTCGCGGGGTCGTCGGGGTCCAGGGCGACGACGCGTTCGAAGGCTGTGGCGGCCTCCTCCCAGCGCCAGACCTGTGCAGCAGCCCGGCCGATCGCCCGGTAGACCGCGGGATGTTCGACCTTCGCCCGACGTGCCGCGGCCATCGCGTCGTCGGCCCGGCCCTGGCGCCCGTACACCCGAGCCCGCAGCACCTCGGCGGCGGGGTCGGTTCGCCCTTCCAGGCTCACCAGCGCTTCGCCCACCTGCTCCTGGAGCCCGCGCGACCAGCCGAGTGCATGGGCGTACAGCGCCGCATCGTCGGGAATCGCGGGTTCGGCGGTCGCCAGCACGGTCTCGGGAAGCGGGGCGCAGCCATCCAGGGTGTCCGGCGTGGTCACCGCACATGCAGCGGCCTGGAGCTCGGGGCGATGGGCGACGTGGACCAGCTCCGCCTGGATGTCGACCGGCCCACCCGGTGCCGTGAACCGAACCTGCACAACGGACGCTTCACCTGGAGGAATGCGGCGATCGAACGCAGGGGCGGCGAACCGTTCCACACGATGCGCGCGGTCGGGAACCCCCTCGGAATCCAGCGGCAGAGTGCGGAAGTGCACGGACTCCTCGGAGTCTTCGATGGCGAGGTCTCCCGCCCGAACGCGCAGCCAGACGTCCTGGGTGTCCCCCACCCCTCCAGGAAAGAGGTGCCCGGCACCGACGTTGCGGATCACGATGTCGAGCTCCACACGGGCCCCTCTGGGCAGCTCGGAGCTTGGCTCGACCCGCTTCCCGTCTACGCGGACCACGGGGATCCACATCCGCACGGCCTTGCCGAGCATCCCGGTCACCCCGTCGAGTGACCCGGTGTGCTGGGCGATCTGGGTGCGACCGCCGGGCATGGCGTGTCCAGCGCCTGCAGCATCGGTGTCGACGTGGCAGTCGATGCACGTACGCACAGTTCCCGGCGGATCGACGCGAGCGGCCGAGCCCCCCGCGTAGCCGGACGCTTCCCACGCTCCCCAGTCGTCGAAGCCCTTCAGCACGGTGGGATTGCCGGTGGCCTCCGTGAGGAACCCGCGATGACAGCCCCGGCAGAGGGTCCCGTCCTCCAGAGGTTTGGGGCGCATGCGCTCCCGATGGGCGTCCACCGACATCCAGGGTTCGGGCAGATCCGTCAGGTCCACCCGGTAGTCGCCGTTGCCGCGCGGGCCCGTCTCGGTGATGCCGTGGCACACCATGCAGGTCACGCCCTCGGACGCGAGTGGGTGGTCGGGCCCCACCTCCTCGTCCAGCGCACCCGACGCGAGCAGCAAGGGGTCGTGACAGCCCCCGCAGTGCCGGCTCGCCTCGTTGCCCTGGGATTCGCGGATCGACCGGAAGCTCGACAGGTACCACGGGTTGTTCAGGCTCGCGTTGGCGTGGGCCGAACCCCTCCAGGCCTCGGCTTCGTCGGGATGGCAGCTCGCACAGTCCGACGCCCGGCCGAACCCCTCCACCGGTCCTTCGAACCGCGCTTCACTCGGAGCGTTCACGGGGCCGGAGGCCAGCACGACCGCCGTGGTGCCGAGCCCCAACAGGCCCGCACCCACCAGCGCCCGGAGGGTCACTGGGCCTCGGGAATCGTGCTGGGCCGCTTCTTCATCCCGGGCAGGGGGTCTTCGAGGACCTTCGCGAGATCGATCGTCTTCGACTCCCGAGCCGCCAACGAGTCGCCACCGGGCTTCACGGGCGGGGTGTCGTCGCCGTCGGGGCCTCCCCAGATGCCGCGCTGGGGGTCGTCGCACTGCAGCTTGCCCTTCCAGCGGTGGAGGATGGCGTACCGGCCCTGGAACTGGTTGGTGGACGACATCTGGGTCTCTTCGGTGAACATCCCCTCGCGGTCGGGCGTGCCCCGGCCTCCGATGATGGGCTTGGCTTCGCGGAACACCAGGTCCTCGTCCACGCCGTCGGCGCCGTAGCGGTAGTGCAGCCGGGTCAGGGTCCACGACATCGGGCTCGTGTTGCCCAGCAGGTCGCCGCCGAGCGTCGCGATGTCGTTGCTGGTCAGTGTCGGGCCGGGGCACGGGTCGCACTTGCCCGACTGCCAGCTGTACTCGGTGACCACGGCGTTGCGGTTGTCCGCGACCGTGTTCGCGAACAGGGCTTCGTAGAAGGCCCCGAACTCCCCCTTCACGTCATCGGTCACGCGCAGGTTGGTCGGAACCGTGACGTTGCCGTAGTTCGCTACTTCGTATCGGGTGTTTCGGCCGAGGATGTGCACGAGCAGGTCCTGCTCGCCCTGGCTGTTCAGCAGACCCAGCCGGATGGGGAGGCTGAACTCCTGGCTGTCGTAGTGCACCCGCAGCGGAGAGAGCACCGCCCGGTCGCCCTCGAACGTCACCCGCTCCGGATCGACCTTGGCCACGAAGAACTTCGTGCCGGACTCGACGTACGGACGCAGCGCCTTCGACGCGCCATCGGGGATGTTGTACTCCTCCTGCTGCAGCCAGGTCTCGAGCCCCGAGCTGTCCTTCGCGCTCAGGATGACGATGTCGTACTCGGCCACCTCGAACTGGGCTTCGATCTTCACGCCGAGGTCCGGCCGCCCGCCGCCCTTCGTCTCCCGTCGGCTGCGCGAGAACTGAACGTCGACCTCCATCATCCGCTTGTCGTACTTGTAGGGGTCGCAGGGGTCGCGCTCCCAGTACTCCACGAGCCGCGGCGCCGAGAGCCGGTCGACCCGCTGGAACACCTCGGCCGGCAGGGTCTTCACGTTCTCCTTCTTCAGCACCTGGGGAACGGGGACCACGAGCGCGAAGTCCTTCGGCGGCCCCTGGTAAGTGTTCTGCATCGACAGCACGGTCTTCTGACCATCGCGCATCAGTACGGTGAGCGTGGCATCGTTGTACAGCTCGGCATCGGCACCACCGACGTAGAACCCGCAGAACGCGGAAGCGGTGGCACTCAGCAGCATCGTCAACATGGTGATCTCCCGGGGTTGCGGCGAACGCCGAACGAGCGGATTCGGCTGACCTTACACCTTCTTCCGGAGGATTCCTCCATGTCACCGTCGGTCGGAGACCGGCCTCTGCGCGTGGTGTCCGGTCCAGGCCGCTTCAGGCCCGTCCAGCCGGGCGTTTCCGCAGGGGATGCTGCCGTCGATGCCTCTCCGCCGGTCCCCGCTCCGGCGACCACGCCTGTCTCAGGTGCATACGGAGCCCCAGCGAAGCGGGCTCCGTCTACGGAGTGACGAAGGAACGGAGTCGACCACAGCGGGGGGATGTCCGGGGGGGGGGGGGACGCAGTCCCCCCTTCCGAACCATAGGAGGAAACGAGCGCGCCAGCGCGCTCGGGAAGCTCCGAAACAGGAGCCCGTTGAGCTGAAGTCGCCGACAGGTCCGGTCTCCAGAGCCTCGGCGTCTCCGACACGCTCGACCTGCCCGAACCCGCTCTCCCCCGAACGCCGTCCCAAGGCGTCTCTGCGACCGACGTCGACCATGCGAGCGACGCTCTCTACCGAGTCCCGCTCATTCCCGCTGCGAAGCAGCGCACCTCAAATCCCAACAAACACTCCGACAGGCGCCCGGTCGAGCAGGCCCACGCCGTCGTCGGGACAGCCGTCGAGAAACAACGCTTCGCCACGGCCATCCAGTCTTCGCGGGTTCGGTCCAGACTGCGGTGGCGGGACAGAATCGAGCCGCGAACGTGGATAAGCTCCTTTACTCCGGCTTCGCCTCCGCGCTTCGCTTGGCCTGTTCGCTACACCGCGAACGCTACGCGAGAGTCGGTTGCGCTGCGGAGTCGGCGATTTCGACCTCGTCCGACTCTCGCGCTCGCGTTCGGACCGCCCTGCACAGTAGAGACGGTGTACCAGAAGGACCGTGGCCGGAGAGGACGCGCTGGTCGACGCTGTTGGCGGGTCGGCCTGTGGACAGCGCGGTGTTGGCGGGCCTCTCCGCCGGGCCGATTCCCGAGCCCACGCCGGTCTCCGGTGCATACGCAGCCCCAGCGCAGCGGGCTGCGTCTACGGAGTGACGAAGGAACGGAGTCGATCACAGCGGGGGGGTGTCCGGGGGGGACGCAGTCCCCCCTTCTGGGTAGTCATTTGACATCCATGAGAGACCGAGGCGTCGAACTCTCCGACAGGTCCCGCCTCCAGAGCCTCGACGTCTCCGACACGCTCGAACTGCCCGACTCCGCTCTCCCCCGAACGCCGTTCCAAGGCGTCTCTGCGACCGCTGTCGGCCCTTCCATCGCCGCCCTCTACCGACCCCCGCTCCTTCCCGCTGCGAAGCAGCGCACCTCAAATCCCAACAAACACTCCGACAGGCGCCCGGTCGAGCAGTGCCACTCCGTCGTCGGGACAGCCGTCGAGAAACAACGCTTCGCCACGGCCATCCAGTCTCCGCGGGTTCGGTCCGGACTGTGGTGGCGGGACAGAATCGAGCCGCGAACGTGGATAAGCTCCTTTACTCCGGCTTCGCCTCCGCGCTTCGCTTGGCCTGTTCGCTACACCGCGAACGCTACGCGAGAGTCGATTGCGCTGCGGAGTCGGCGATTTCAACCTCGTCCGACTCTCGCGCTCGCGTTCGGACCGCTCTGCGCAGTGGAGACGCCGTACCATAAGGACCGTGGCCGGAAAGGACGCCCTGGTCGACGCTGTTGGCGGGTCGGTCTACCGAGACACCGTGCCACCGGGCATCTCCGTCGGTCCCCGATCCTTTCTCCGGTGCATGGTCTCCAAAGACAGGCCGGGTCGACGTGTGGAGTGGCGGGACGCACTGTTCGACCTCGTCGTGCTCTGCCCCTCTGCGTGATCCTCTACTTCGACTCGACGACATCGCCGGCAGGGTCACCGAACGCGTCCGCTGTGGTCGTCGAACGCTCGCCCAGCGGACCCTCACCCGAACGGCTACCTTCCCCGCATGCAGATCCTCCCGCATCGCGCCCCCGCCTGGCTCGCCATCGCGCTCATCGCGTGCAACGGCGGCGCTCCATCCTCGGACACCGACACCAACACCGACACCGATGCAGATGCAGACACCGATACCGACGCAGATGCAGACACCGACGCGGATGCCGACGCCGACTGTGACACCGACGCAGATGCGGACGCCGACACCGATGCAGATACGGATGCCGACACGGGAGACACGGGCTCGCGGGTGACGCCACCCCCACAGATGTGGCAGGTCGACCTGGGAAGCGCGACGGGTCCGGTCACCTGCACCGACACCTGCTCGGTCGTACCGGACGAATCCCTGAATCTCACCTGTGCGCCCGCCGAGCGGGAGCGGGTGTTCCGATGGGTCGCGCCGAGCGATGGCACCTGGCGATTCCACACCATCGGGGCGGACTTCGACACCGTCGTGCAGCTCGACGTCGCCTGGTACGGCTCGGCCACCGGCTGCAGCGACGACGTCGGCGTGACGCCCAGCCCCCAGGCCTCTGCCGTCGACCTCGAACTGGATGCCGGCGACGAGGTACTCGTGCGCATCGCGGGGCACTCCGGCACGTGCGGAGCGGCGCCCCTCACCATCGAGCCCGTCACCACGGGGGTCTCGGGCGGCACGCCTGCAATCGCGCCGTCAGGAACGTGGTCGGGGCCGATCACCTTCAGCGCGGGCGACACGGCGTGCGTCGGCAACCTGACCGCCGCGCTCACGGATGTCGCCGAGCCCGAGTTGTCGGCCAGCGGAGCGGTGACCTGCGCCACGGGCACCTTCGACGAAGGCACCCATCCCATCGCCGCCACGGGCAGCCGCACCCCCGGCGGCGCCAAAGGCACGCTGACCACACCCCACGGCCCCGTGCCATTCACCTGCACCCTGCAGGCCGACGTGCTGCACTGTGGCTGGTACGCCCTCGATCTGTGGCCCGCCCCCATGGTCTTTCAGCTCGAGGACGTCGAGGGCAGCTTCACCCTGCAACCCTGAATCGGCCCGTTTAGGTTGAGGTCGTGGGGTTCGAAGACTGGCTGCAGCAGATCCGAGCGACGCTCGACCCGCAGGACGCCGAGCCTCGCGGGTCGGGATGGCCTGCCCCCACCACGGACTGGCCGCGCAATCCGGCCCTCGAAGACGCGCTGCGAGCGAACCCCGACGCCCCCGAGCCCCTCCTCGTCTACACGGACTGGTTGAGCGAGCAGGACGTCCGCGGAGACGTGCTCGCAGCGGCGCTCGCCGGGAATCCCGACGCGGGGCACTGGGGTGCGCGTCACCTGCATCCCGGGGCCGCCCTGGAGTCGTGGATGCTGGGCCCCCTGGCCCGCACCCTCGAGATCGGCCCGCGCCACGCGACCGGATTGCGGGGTCAGCCGTTCTCGTTCGCGGCCGCGACGCTGTTGTCGACCCTGCGCCTTCTGGTCTCCCCCGCAGATGCGGCAGGGATCCTGGGGTCCCGCCACACGCCCTGTCCCATCCGCACGGTGGTGATCGACGCGGGGTACGACGACCTCACCCCGGTGTGGCCCACCCTGTCCACCGCGACGACCCTTCGCGTCGAGAAGGCTCGGTCGCTCGGTACGATTCGCGCACCCAAACTGCGGCGGCTGCACCTGCGGACCGTCGCGAAGCGGGCCTATGCCGATCTGTCGGCGGGGTGGCTCCCGGCCCTGGCCGAGCTCGAGATCCAGACCGAGCCCGACGACCCCACAGCAGCCCTCTCGGCGGCGTTGTCGGCGCTTCCGTTGCTGGACACGGTCGGGGTCCGGAGCATCGTCTCGGGTGCGTTCGTTCGGAGGCTGGTCGCATCCGGCTGTGCCGAGCGGCTGAAGGCCCTGCGACTGCCGGGCGCGCGCTTCGACACCATCGCGGCCCTGCTCGACCACGCGGAGCGCTTCGAGCACCTGCAGACCCTCGTGCTCCCCACCCTGCCCTACGTGGACGGCGTGGAGCTCAAGCGCGCGTTCCCACACACGGACGTCGGGTGGTCGGCGTCGTCCCGCCTGCTCAACCGCCGCTGATCAGAAGTGGTCCTCGAGGACCTCGCCGCGGGCCCAGTCCTCGAACCAGTCGCGCAGCACGGTGCCATCCGAAGCCACCACGTTGTCCGGCGCGCCCAGCAGCAGGTGTTCGGAGCCCTCCACGCGGAACACCCCCATGTGGTCGGGCCCGTACTGGTCGGCGATCAGTGCAGACTGCGCGGCGTTCAGACCGAACAGCGGCTGCGCCAGGAACAGCGTGATCACGAGGTCTTCGGTGGTGGTCGCCAGCGCGAACGAGACCTCGGGCATCGCGTCGGCCTGACGCGCGAGGACAGCCGGCATCGAGGTCGTGCAGTCCGTGCACCCCGGGGGCAGCTGGGCGTCCCAGGCGTTCTGCCACTGCCCCCAGCGCCCCTCGCCCGGCTGGACCATCGGCGCACCGTCCGCGAACACGCGCAGGGTGGCGCTCGGCCAGGTGCTGCGGAACCGGTGGGCCTGCATCTGCGCGGCGTAGCCCCCCGCACTGCTCCCCACGACCCAGAGCTCCGAGAGGCCCGGCTGGTCGGCCTGCAAGCGCTCGAGCACGTGGGTGAGGTTGGTGTTGCCGACGTGATGGGTCATCCGGTCGGGCTGGAACGTGGGGTCGTGCACCCGCACGGATTGTCCGAGCTGCAGATCGCCCGTGCAGTACGGCACGTAGACCCAGGTGGCGTCGTGCACCGGGCTGTCGGAGTCGCCGCGATCGAGCAGCCCGGAGGCCTCGATGGGCGCGAGCTCGGCACGCAGGTCGTCCTCGTCCCACACCGCCTCGAGGTTCTCGGCGGCCTCGAGCACGAAGCAGCTGACGGCGTCCCAGCACGCGCCTCCACCCACCAGGTAGACCACGAGCTTGTCGGGGTCGGTGCCCTCGCTGATCCCGATGCCAGTGGGCGCCCCGCCGCCGCAGACCATCCCGTCGACGGGCTCGTAGGACCACTGGTCGATCCACTCGCCGTCGATGGGGGTGCCGGTGTCGCTGTCGCTGTCGACATCCGTCTCGACGGGCGGCCCACCGGACGGTCCCGTACACGCTGCGATCAGCAACATCGCTGTAAACAGTCCACGCACACGGCCTCCTCAGCGGGATCCTGCCACATGCGAGGGAGAACCGCGCAGCAGACTACCGCTCGAGCCAGGGGTCGCCGTGGCTGGGATTCAGAACGCGCATGTTCAGGCCCACGATGCGGTACACGCCGGCGTCGACCTCGAGCTGAAGGTCGATGCAGTCGGGTCGCCACTCGCCGCAGGTGGAGAACGCCGGGCAGTAGCCAACGGTCAGCACGCGCCACCGTTGCACGCGGCCAGGAGCGCGGGGATGGAGAGGACCGAGACGGCCAGGACGAGGGGTCGGAATCCGGGAATACGCATGTCTGCCTCCTGTCGCAGACGGTAGCGACCTCCACCACCCCGCGAAGGTCACACGAGTTCACATCCGGGGGCGGACGGGAACAGCAGCCGTCGGGTGCCCGGGTCCTCGGGTACACTCCACCAATGGGAATCCGCAGACTGCACGGCCATCCGGACCGCTCCCCGGCCGACCTGCTCGACGCCGCCGCCCGGTGGTGTCGCGAGCACGACATCGCATTCGACGTGTACGGCATGGGACCCGTGATCACGGACCTCGAGGAGCGCGTGGCTCAGATGCTCGGCTTCGAAGCCGGGCGCTTCATGCCGAGCGGGGTGATGGCGCAGAACATCGCGCTGCGGATCTACGCCGACCACGCCGGTCTGAACCACGTCGGCATGCACCCCACGTCGCACGTCGAGATCCACGAGGAGCGCGCATACGCCCACCTGCACGGGCTGAACGCGACCCTGGTGGGCCCAGCCGACCGTCCGATGCGGGCCGAACACCTGAACGCCGTCGTCGAGCCCCTCGCAGCCGTGCTCGTCGAGCTCCCCATCCGCGAAGCCGGCGGCCAGCTCCCGAGCTGGGAACACCTCGAAGCGCTGAAGCAGGCCGCCGCCGACCGGTCGATTCCGCTGCACCTGGACGGGGCCCGACTCTGGCAGTGCCCACCGTTCTACGAGCGCAGCCTGACCGAGGTCTGTGCGGGCTTCTCGTCGGTGTACGTGTCGTTCTACAAGGACATCGGAGCGCTGTCGGGGGCGATGCTGCTCGGAGACGCCGACTTCATCGCACAGGCTGCGGTCTGGCAGCGCAGGCAGGGCGGCACGCTGTGGTCGCAGATTCCCTCGGTGGCGACGGCCGCGATGTTGCTCGACGACGGGATCGCCCGCATGCCGGCGCTCCGTTCGCATGCCCTGTCGATTGCAGCCGCACTGTGCGAGGTTCCCGGAGTGCGGGTGCTCCCCGATCCCCCGCACACCAACCTGTTCCACGTCATCGCCGACGGCACGGTGGAGGACGCCAGGGAGGGTCGGGCGCGCGCCGAGGCCCAGACCGGCATCCGTCCGTACGGCGGGATGCGTCCGGGCCCGATTCCCGGCACCTTCCGCGTCGAGGTCTGCATCCTGTCCACCGATATCTCCCCCGACGATGCCCGGGATGCATGGCAGGTGGCGCTACACGGGTGATGCCCGTGCCCGGCGAATCGGATGTAGAGTGCAGATGTGCTCCTGCTCCTCTCCACCCATGCCCTCGCCACGTCAGGTCAGTCGATCACGGTTCCGGGCGACTACGCATCCCTGCAGGTCGCCGTGGACGCCGCCTGCGATGGCGACACGATCACGCTCACGGCCGACATCTTCGAGTCGGTCGACATCGACCGGGGCCTCGAGCCAACCCTCAGCCTCACGATCGACGGCGCCGGACACATGTGGTCCAGCACCTCCGGCTCCAGCACCCCCCATCTGCTGTTCCTCGAAAACGTCGACCTCACGCTGAACGACGCGAACCTCCAAGGCGATGTGGGCCGGTGCGTGTCCATCGCCGACGCCAGCCTGACGATGGACGGAGTGAGCTGTGCCGGCGGAACGCTCCAGGGCGCATTCGTGCAGGCCGTTCAGGACAGCCACCTGACGATCACAGGGGGGGAGGCCTCCGACTACCTGAACTCGGCCGTACGGCTCGACTCGAGCGACGCCACCATCTCCGGGTCGACCTTCAGCGGGACCGGGCGAGGCATCGTCGTCGAGAGCGACAGCGCGCTGGTGGTGATCGGGAGCCACTTCAGCGGACACCAGGTGAACCTGGGCGACGGAGCCGCGATCCGCTGCGTCGGTCCAGGCAGCACCTGCGACATCTCGAGCTCCACGTTCTCGGGCAACTCGGCGTCGCGCGGAGGCGCGATCTCCACGATGGCCTCCACCTCGGTGACCAGCTCCACGTTCACGGGGAACACGGGAACCACGGAAGGGGGAGCCATCTACCACGCCGATGGGCCGCTCACCCTCGACGACGTGGTGTTCGAGGGCAACGACGCGGCAGGCGGAGGAGCCATCTTCAGCGTCGGCACCACCAGCTTGCTGCGGCTGGACACCGAGTGCCGCTTCGAGCAGAACACGGCAGACATCGGCGCCGCCATCCAGGCACTCAACGGGGTGGACGCCCGGATTCGCGGACGATTCTGCTCCAACCAGGCCTCGGTCACGGGCGGAGCCATCCGCGCCGACGACGTCTCCCTGTCGGTCGAGCACTCCATCTTCTACGACAACCAGTCGCTGGACGGCTCCGCGGTCTACTCGGACGGCGGCACCACGTCGATCGTGGAGTCTTCACTGGTCGGAAACACCTCCGGAAGTTCCCTCGTTCTGCTGGCCAGCTCCGACGTGCGGCACTCCCTGTTCGCGATGAACGCCAGCTGGGACGTCACCGGGGTGACCACCTCGACCAACCTGTACGCTACGGCCGATCAGTACACCGGGACCAAGGGCGGTTTCCCCCTGATTGGAGACCCGATGTTCTCGGTGGCGCCGAGCTGCCTCACCGACTTCGATGTGATGCCGGGCTCGCCCGCACTGGCCTTCGCGGACGACCTGACGTTCGATGGACAGATCGGGTACGGCGAGCCCGACGCCGACGCCGACGCCGACACCGATTCAGATACCGACGCAGATTCGGACACGGACAGCGACACCGATGCCGACGCGGACAGCGACACAGATGCAGATAGCGACGCCGACAGTGATGCTGACACGGATGCAGACACCGACGCTGACACGGATGCGGACACGGATGCGGACACGGATGCGGACACGGATGCGGACACGGATGCGGACACGGATGCGGACACCGACGCCGATGCAGACACAGATGCAGACTCGGACACCGACACGGATGCAGACACCGACGCCGATGCAGACACAGATGCGGACTCGGACACCGACACGGATGCAGACACCGACGCCGACGCGGATGCAGACACAGATGCGGACACGGACACCGACGACAGCGACACCGACGTGCAGGGCGACCCCGACGACGCGGTCCGGCCCGGAATCGCCTGTGGTTGCGGGCCAGGAACGGGGTTCGGCTCCGGCTGGCTCGTCGTGGCTGGGCTGATCGGCCTACGGCGTCGCGGCGCGCCTGCGGGCTGACTTCACGGCCTCGACCACACCGATACGCCCGGCTGGACCCGTCTCGACGCCCGAGGCGCCCGGTACGGTGGACTCGCCAACCACTCCAGTCTTCCGAACGATCCGGCGGCTCCCCACTGCAGCTGGGACGTCGCCACCAGCGTCACCTGGCCCTCGTCCACATCGTGCAGAACCGCGGTGAACGGCACCCACCAGGCGGCCTTCTCGCCCCGCACCTCCAGGTCGTCCTTGGGCAGATGGAGGCACGGGCCCCCACTCGACGCTCCCCGCCCGGGGTCCACGCATGGGGTCTGCACGCTCGAACGCCGACGTGGTCCACCACAGCTCCAGATGGTCGCCCTGCAGGAACGCCTTCGGGGTGCCGTCGGAGACCGGTGTGTCGGCGTCGCCGACCCAGTGGATGTCGACCAGCACCTCCCCGTCGGACGAGATCGCAGACAGCTCGAGACTCGCGTCGGCCTGCCCCGTCCAGCGCGAGGCACCGTAGGTGACGACCTGTTGGGTGATGCCGACCCGGATCGCAGGCTGTTCACGGAACGCACCGGGCTCTCCTTCCGAGAGGTCCAGATCCCCACAGCCGAGCCCCGTCAGGCGCTCCGACTGGCCACCGCGGAGCCGATGCCGTGCAGCGAACGGCCCCAGTCGCACACCCGCCCCTGTGCGGACACCCACTCCTGGAACGCATCCACTCCGGAATCCACGGACTCCACGGACTCCACGGACTCCACGGGATCCACCGGCCCGCTCGCCAAGGCCCACGACAGCATCCCGATCATCGACCCTCCCGAACGGCCCGGACAGCTGGTGTTTCCACACGGTACCGCAGACCGACCGAAGCGACGTCGATTGTCTGGTAGAACGCACCGATGGAGTTGCAGGGCTTCACAATCGAACGACCCCTGGTCGAGACGGACCGGACCCGCGTGTTTCGCGGCCGCTCCGACTCGGGCCGCGCCGTCATCGTGAAGACCCCCACCTCGCCGAACCCCTCCATTCGCGAGATCGCCCGATACCACCGGGCGTTCGAGCTCGGGAGGCGGGTCGATTCCCGGGCGGTCGTCGAGCATCTCGACCTCCAGCGCCACCTGGCGAGCGTGGCCCTGATCACCGAGGACTGGGGCGCCCAGGCGCTGAGTGGTCTCGTCACGCCCGGCGGACTGCCCCTCCCCCACTGGCTCGATCTCGCCATCCAGCTCGCGACCGCGCTGTCCCACCTCCACGGCTCGGGGGTGCTGCACAAGGACATCAACCCGTCCAACGTCCTGGTCGACGCCAGCGGGACGCAGGTCCGCCTCATCGACCTCGGCGCCGCGAGTGCGCTGCAGCAGGAGATCAGCGACTCCCGCGCGCTGACGGAGATCGAAGGCACCCTCGCCTACATGGCCCCCGAACAGTGCGGGCGAACGGCCTCGATGGTCGACGGCCGCGCAGACCTGTACAGCCTGGGCGTCACGCTGTTCGAGCTCGCGTGTGGCCACCCTCCCTTCGACGGCGCCGACCCGCAGTCCCTCGCGCACGCTCACGTCGCCCGCCCCGCTCCCCGGATCGACTCGATTCGGACCGGGTTCCCCGCACCCCTGGCCGACATCGTCGCCACCTTGCTCGAGAAGGACCCGAGCGACCGCTACGCCACCGCTCCCGGCCTCGCCCACGACCTCGAGCACGCCCACGAATCCCTCGACCAGACCGGGCACATCGCGGCCTTCCCCCTCAAGCGGGCCGACCACACCGCGTCGTTTCGCATCCCCGAGCGCCTGTACGGCCGCAAGACGGACCGCGAGCGACTGCTGGCCGCCCTGGACGAGCCCCGGGGGTTGTTCGTCCGGATCGAAGGGGTCTCTGGCATCGGCAAGACCGCGCTGGTCGACCGGGTCCGACGTCAGATCCTGATGCGCGGAGGCGCGTTCTGCTCCGGCAAGTTCGACGCCTATCGGTCCGACATCCCCTACCTCGGGGTACTCCAGGCGCTCCGGGAGCTGGTTCGTGCAGCGCTGACCCAGCCGGAATCCGTCCTCGAGTCCCTGCGCACCGCACTCGACGGCACGCTGGGCAAGCTCGGCGGGCTCCTCACGGAAGGCGTCCCCGAGCTCGAGGCCATCATCGGTCCCCAGCCGCCCGTCGACGACGTCCCCCACCTGGACGCCGAGCGCCGCTTCCACCGCATCGTCGCCCGCTTTCTGGGCGTGTTCGCGGGGCCCGACACCCCTCTGGTGGTGTTCGTCGACGACCTGCAGTGGGCCGATGCACCCACCCTCGCCCTGCTCGAGAGCCTGCGCGAGAATCCGGAGGCCGATGCCATCGTCCTGGTCACCGGCCATCGCTCGAACGAGGTGGGGCCCGGCCATCCTGCCGCTGGCGCCCTGGAGCGCATCGAGGAGGCGGCCACCTCCACCCTCGTGGTGCCCCTGGCCCCGCTGGACCCCGACGCCGTGCACGCCCTCGTCGCCGACACGCTGCACGGCGACGTCGACCAGGACACCGCCACCCGCTCGCTCTCGGCGCGCATCCACGCCATCTCGGGCGGCAACCCCTTCTTCGTCCGGGAGCTGCTCACGGGGCTGAACGCCCGCGGATTCTTCGAGTACGTGCCCGCCGAAGGTCGCTGGCGCTGGGCCGAGGACGCCCTGCACACCGCCGTCATCCCGGACAACCTCACCGAGCTGCTCACCGCGCGCCTGTCCGGCCTGGACGCCGACACCCTCGACCTCCTCGACACCGCGTCCTGCGTGGGCGGCGAGTTCGACCTGGACACCCTCGCCAGCGTGCACGGAATGGGCGTGATCGGCGTCGCCACCCGGCTCGCGCCTGCAGTCGCCGCACACCTCGTGGTGCCCCTGGACCTCGGCTTCAAGGTCCTCGAATCCCTCGCTGCACTCGACGTCGATGGGGGGGTCTCGCCCGATACACCCGAGCTGGACGAGCTCTCCGGGGTGCGGTATCGCTTCCAGCACGACCGGGTCCGGCAGACCGTACACGAGCGGCTCGACGAGCACAGCCGGGCCGAGCGTCACGTCACCATCGGGCGTCTGCTGCGCACGCGTCTCGATGCCGAAGAGCTGAAGCGGCGCCAGGTGGACGTGTTCACGCATCTGCTGTTCGGTCTGGACCACATCGACGACCCACAGGAGCGGCGGGAGCTCGTCGATCTCGGCCTGTCCGCCGGTCAGCGTGCCCTGCGGTCCCTGGCGTTCGACATCGCGCATCGCCTGCTCGAGGGCGCCGTCACACTGCTGCCGGACGACCCCTGGTCCGAGGCCTACGAAGCCACCCTCGCCCTGCACACCTCCCTGGCCGAGTGCGCCCATGCCCGCGGCGACTACGAACGGTTCCAGCAGGAGGCCGACGCCGTGGTCTCGAACGCCCGGAGCCCCCTCGATGCCGCGCGGGTTCACGGGCTCGAGCTCCGCGTGAAGTCCACCCAGAGCGAGTACGCGCAGGCCGTCACCATCGGGGTCGAGGTGGCCGCGTCGCTGGGGGTCTCGCTGCCCCGGAGCCCCGGTCTGCCGAGCGTGCTGTTGGGCGTGGCGCGCACGCTCTGGGCCCAGGGCCGCACCGACGCCCTGGAGTTCGCCGACCTGCCCGAGGCCACCGACCCCGAGATCTCCGAAGCCATCGCCGTGCTCGTCCAGACCGCCAGCGCCGCCTACTTCGCCGAGCCCAACCTGCTCCCGTTGATCGGGATGACCGCCACCCGCCTGTCGCTGAAGCACGGCGTCACACCCGCCTCGCCCTACGGGTTCGCCGTGTGGGCGCTGGTGCTGTGCGGCGTGCTGGGCCGAATCGAGAACGGGGGTCGGTTCGGAGACCTCGCCCTTCAGGTCGGCCGTCGCTACGGCGGCGTCGACGAGGCACGGGCCCGCTTCGTGGTCGACACCTTCGTCCGCCACTGGCGCGAGCCGCTGCCCGACTGTGCGCACCACCTGCTCCAGGCCTGGGCTGCCAACCGGGATGCTGGAGACGAGGAGAGCGCGACCTACTCGGCCGGGGTGATGCTCTACACGCACTTCTTCGCGGGTGGGCCGCTCGACGCGCACGACAAGTTCGGGGAGCCCATCGCGTTCCTGCGCGACTGCAACACCCCTCACGTCAAGGACTGCTTCCTCGCCTGGGCTCAGCTGACCGAGTCGTTGGCGCTGCCCGTGCTGCCCGACGAGCTCTCGGGGCGCTGGTACGACCACCCCCGCAAGCTGCCCCGGTTCATCGAGACCGACAACGGCGTGCAGATCGCGATCAGCTCGGTGGCAGCGGGCGTGTTGGACCTCTTCGCCGATCGCTTCGAGCGCGCGGACGAGCGGTTCTCGCTGGCGCTCGCACACGAGGAGAAGGTGGTCGGCCAGGTCATCGTTCCCGCCGTCGTGTTCCTCCATGCCCTCACCCGCTTCCGCCTCGTCCTCGCCGATCCACGCCGCACCGACCTCCTCCGCAGCACCCGCGGTGCCCTCCGTCGCCTTCGCCGCTGGGCCGTGCACGCGCCCTTCAACCTCGCCCATCGCGTCGCGCTCCTGGAGGCGTGGGACCACCTGGTCCGCGGTCGACTCGACGCCGCCATCGCCGGGTTCCACCACGCCCACGACTGCACGCCGAACGGCGCTTGGTTCTACAGCGCCCTCGCCCACCGGGGGCTGTCGGCCGCTCTCCACCGCGCCGGACGCGCCAAGCCCGCCGCAGAGGCACGACTCCGCGCCGAAGACGACCTGGCACGCTGGGGATGCGTCGCCCTGGCCGAGAGCATGTGGGAGTCCAGCGGCAACAGCTGGAAGAGCACCTCGCGGAGCAGCGGCGTCAACGTCGATCAGATGGATCTGCACAGCCTGCTCGCCTCCGTCGCCGAGCTGAGCACCCAGACCGACGAGGACGCGCTGCTCTCCACCCTCATGAAGACCGTCTGCCAGGCCAGCGGGGCCGACCGGGGAGTGCTGTTGCTCGCCCCCGAGTCCGACGCGCCCCTGGACGTCGACGCCGAGTGGACCGCAGTCTCCCCGGAGCTCGATCGGACGCCGTCCTCCCCCGACGCCTTCGTCCGCGGTGCGGTCGAGATGGTGCGCCGGATGGGCGAGACCCTCGTGGTCCCCGATGCCTCCAAAGACCCGCTCCTTTCGAGTGATCCGTACGTTCAGCAGCACCAGATCCGCTCCCTGCTCGTCGCCCCCATGGTCGTTCAGGGGCGCACGCTGGGCTGGCTGTGTCTCGAGAATCGCGTCGCCCGTGGCTCCTTCACCCCCAGCCGCGTCGATCTCATCGAGGCGCTCGGCGCTCAGGCCGCCATCACCCTCGAGAACGCCCGTCTGTACCGGGGGATGGAGCAGGCGCTCGAGACCCAGGTGCAGCTCACCGCCGCCAACCGCCGGTTCGTTCCCGAGGGCTTCCTCTCGGGACTGGGCTGCGAGAGCATCATCGACGTGCGGCTCAACGAGGCCGTGGAGCGCGAGATCAGCGTGCTGTTCGTCGATCTGCGCGGCTTCTCTGCGATCGCCATGCAGCTCGGGCCCACCGGCACCGTGCGGATGATCAACCGCTATCTGTCGTACGTCCAGCCGAGTATCGTCGCAGAAGGCGGCTTCGTCGGTCAGTACTACGGAGACGGCGTGCTCGCGTTGTTCCCGGGCGTCGCCGACAGCTCGATTCGCGCCGCGGTCTCGATGTGCCGCGGGCTCGAGGCCTACAACCGCGACCGGGGCGATCTGCCCGAACTGCGCTTCGGGATGGGGTTGCACACGGGCAAGGTGACGCTCGGCACCATCGGCGACCCCCACCACTTCCAGTGCAGCGTGGTGGGCGACAGCGTGAACCTCGCCTCGCGCATGGAGGGGTTGTGCAAGCACTACGTCGCCACGCTGGTGTTGAGCGGCTCCACCCACGACCGCATCGCGGCGCCGGACCCGCTCGCCATCCGCCCCCTCGGTCGCGTCCAGGTGGTGGGCCGGTCGGAGGTGCTGGACGTGTACGACTGCCTGGACTGCTACGGCGATGCGCAGCGCGACCGGATGTTGCCTCACCTGTCGCGATTCGCGGAGGGCGTGGCCGCGTACACGGCGGGAGAGTGGGGCGCTGCACTGGAAGCGTTCGACGACTTCAGCGCGCGCTGCCCCGACGACGCGGTCTCGGCCGCGTTCGTGCAGCGGTGCCGGGAGCGGCTGGCGTCCCCTGCGGCGTGGTCGGGCTGGGACGGCGTGGAGCGACCGAGCAAGGGCAAGGACTGATCAGTCTTCGCGGGTGCGGTCCGGACTGCGGTGGCGGGGCAGAATCGGGATGCGAACGTGGAAGAGCTCCTTTACTCTGGCTTCGCCTCCGCGCTTCGCTTGGCCTGTCCGCTACACCGCGACCGCTACAGGAGAACCGGAAGCGCTGCGGTGTCGATGGGGACGGCGTCGTCCGGTTCTCCTGCTCGCGTTCGGACCGCCCTGCACGGTAGAGACGCCGTATCAGAAGGATCGTGGCTGCGGAGGACGCCCAGACCGCGCTGTTGGCGGGTCGGCCTGCCGAGACAGCGCGCCACCGGGCCTCTTCGCCGGCCCCCACGCCTGTCTCCGGTGCATACGCAGCCCCAGCGAAGCGGGCTGCGTCTACGGAGTGACGAAGGAACGGAGTCGAGCACAGCGGGGGGGTGTCCGGGGGGGACGCAGTCCCCCCTTCTGTGTAGACCGGTGAGATGAAGTCGCAGACAGGTCCCGTCTCCAGAGCCTCGACGTCTCCGACACCCTCGACCTGCCCGATCCCGTTCTCCCCCGAACGCCGTTCCAAGCCGTCTCTGCGAACACTGTCGACCATGCGAACGACGCCCTCTCCCGAACCCCGCTCGTTCCCGCTGCGAAGCAGCGCACCTCGAATCCCACACTCCGACAAGCGCCCGGTCGAGCAGGCCCACGCCGTCGTCCGGACAACCGTCGAGAAACAACGCTGTGCCACTGCCATCCAGTCTTCGCGGGTGCGGTCCGGACTGCGGTGGCGGGGCAGAATCGCGCCGCGAACGTGGAAAGTCTACCTTTACTCTGGCTTCGCCTCCGCGCTTCGCTTGGCCTGTTCGCTACACCGCGATCGCTACAGGAGAACCGGAAGCGCTGCGGTGTCGATGGGGACGGCGTCGTCCGGTTCTCCTGCTCGCGGTCGGACCGCCCTGCGCAGTGGAGGCGGCGTACCAGAAGGACCGTGGCTGCGGAGGACGCCCAGACCGCGCTGTTGGTGGGTCGGTCTGCCGAGACACCGTGCCACCGGGCCTCTCCGCCGATTCCCGAGCCCACACCACGCCTGTCTCCGGTGCATACGCAGCCCCAGCGAAGCGGGCTCCGTCTACGGAGTGACGAAGGAACGGAGTCGACCACAGCGGGGGGGGTTCCGGGGGTGACGCAGTTCCCCCTTCTGAACCGTAGGAGGAAACGAGCGCGCCAGCGCGCTCGGGAAGCTCCGAAACAGGAGCCCATTGAGCTGAAGTCGCCGACAGGTCCGGTCTCCAGAGCTTCGACGTCGCCGGCATGATCGACCTGCTCGACACCGGTCGCCCCCGAACGCTGTTCCGAGGCGTCTCTGCGACCGCGTCCGACCATGCGATCACGCCCTCTACCGAACCCCGCTTGTCCGGCTGCGAAGCAGCGTACCTCCAATCCAAGACCCATCCCGGCAAGGCCGGGTCGAGTAGGACCACGCCGTCGTCGGGACAGCCGTAGGTTCGCCCTGTGGACACGAGCGCAGACCCGCAGAACCGGCGGCCGACTGGCGGTTCCGACAGACAGCCAAAGACCATGAACAACGCCACCAGTCACAGAAGACCGGACCTGTCGGAGACTTCGACTCAACGCTACACAGAATGGGCCTGCGGCCCCCGGACGGCCCCCGCTGCACCGGGCCGCAACGTCGTCGAGCTGGCCAGCGTGGTGGACACGAGCGCAGACCCGCAGCACCCGTGGTCGACGGGCGAAACGGTACCTCTGGCACCGATTGGAGCGCCCGGCAATCTCGAATCTCGTCAGTACTGAATCGTCGACGGAATCACGAGTTCGTCGAGCTTCGGGTCGAACGGCCCGCGCTCGTAGTCGGGGTCTCCGATCGGCTTCGGGTAGGTGTCGCGCGGCACCAGGGGCTGGAAGCAACACGAGCCGTCGCCGCCGCTGCCACAGTTGTTCTTCAGCCAGTCGTCCACGCCTACCAGCGCCTCCTTGAACTCCGCCATCGCCGCGAACGAGACGGGGTCCAGCAGCGGGTACGCCAGCTGGTTCAGGCTGGGCTCGATGACGAACGGCAGGAAGAACATCTGCTGGCACACCGATGCCCGGTAGATGTCGTCTGCGGTCGCGATGTACTCGCCCTTGCAGGGGTCGGGCGGCGGCGTGTTGCGGTGTTCCGGCGGGGGAATGCGGATGCGGAGCATCTTGTCGCGCACGGCCACCTGGGTGCCGAAGCTGTAGTGGTCGGCCCCGTGCGACACGCTGACGTCCCACATGTAGATCGCCATGGCCGTGCCCAGCAGCTCGGCGTCCTTCGCGAGCTCGGAGCCCATCGGAAATCCGTGCACCGTGGCGTGCAGGTAGCGCCCCCATCGCTGGACGTAGGAGTGGTGGTTGCGGTCCTCGAAGATGCGCTTCGCCACGACCCGTGCGAAGGCTTCGAAGGGCTCGTAGTAGCGCTGGAGCGCATCGAGGTACGGGCTCGTCATGCCCCACTGCTCGCCCTTCTGGGGCCGCATGTAGTCGTAGCGGGGGTAGGCGTCGCCGAACTTCGGAATGCCCGCATAGCCGGCTCCGAACAGGAGCTTGAGGTTGTAGCCGTCACCCGTGAGGGGGTCGAACCAGGTGCCGGCCGCGTTGTTGTTCACCACCGACTGCTCGCCTTCGAGCACCGCGTTGTTCAACGCCAGGCTGTAGGTGGTGTGCGGGTAGAGCATCTGGAAGATGGGGTGCTGCATCGGGATGGCGGTCTTGGTGATGGCGTTGACCGAGTCCATCGGGAAGTGCAGGGCCGGGTGGACCACGAACAGCATGTGGTACGCGGCCCCCTGCAGCGCGAACGCCTTGGCCATGGTCCACGCGGGGTCTTCGGGCAGAGCGACGATCTTCGGGAGCGCGATGGCCACCGCGTTTCGCTCGCCCGTGTCGCGGTCTTCGCGGATCAGCACCGCTGTGGGCGCGCAGTACAGCCCGTCGAGGGGCTCGACCACCTTCATCGCCCGGAAGTCGTATTTTCGCCAGAGGTATCGGTCGTTCATGTCGACCAGACGCCCGAACTTCCGATGGTCGTCGTCGTCGACCGGCCGCAGGAACCGCGAGTAGCCCGTCTCGAACAGGATCTTCTCGAAGACCGCGTCCTCCGGACCGACGTAGTCGCGGTTCTGTACGGCGTAGGCGGCCGCCAGCGGAGGCTGACCCATCTGCGTCTGCAGGTAGCGGGCGCCGATGGTCGCATTCCACACCTGCCACTCGCTCATCGGGACGTTGAGCACCTCGGGTGCCTCGATCAGCGGGTGCGCCGGAGACGGCTGCGGCCAGGGACCCTTGCGGTCGTACAGGAACTGATCGGGATTCAAGGCGTGCGGACGGGTCACGGAAACCTCCAGGCTGCGCGGCGGTTCTACCGCACTTCTGGCCGAGCCGGGGAACGGGGTAGGATGCACGCTGGACCAGGGCCGACACGGATCCCGGCACCGGGGAGAACGACGTGGCTTCGACGACAGCGTGGTCGGGGGTCCTCACGGTCACACTCCTCGCGAGCTGCTCCGCGCCCTCGGCCGATCCCTCCACGGCCCCTTCCTCCAACCCGACCGCGCCGACGGAGACCGGCGACGCGCGCGAGACCGGGCTGCAGAGACCCCCTGCGAGCTCGCCGGGCTCTCCCCAGACGCGGTGCTGCCCGCCGACACGCATCTCGACGGCGTGTCTCTGGTCCCGGTTCTCGCGGGAGCGCCCGGGGGACGGGAGACCGTGTGGACCGAGATCTTCGATCCGGCGCCTCCTGCCGGCGACCCCTTCGACCGCCGCATGATCCGCGACGACCGCTACAACTCTCACCGCTGAGCCGCTCCGCTTCGCTGAGGATTGCGCGGAGGATCCGCTGAGCGCGGATGCCTCGACCAGGCCATCGCAGCCGCCGTGTTCGAGCGTCGTCCTGGGTTGCGGGTCTGCACTTTCGGAGCAGCGCTACTCGTCGCGTCGCCGCACCGGAGCCGGTGTGGCACCCGCTGCACCGGGAGACCACACCACCGCGACCCGCTCGTCCCCACCCGAGCGATACGTCACGGCATCGCCCTCGATTCCCAGCGTCTCCGCAAGGGCTTCCGAGATGGCCACCTGCTGTGCGCCCGCCGCGGACTGGAGCTTCGCGGCTTCGTTCACGACCGACCCGAAGTAGTCGACCCCCGTGTCGAGGGCGACCGCGATGCAGCGTCCGGAGTGCAGCGACACGCGGATCTGCAGGTCTCCGAAGTCGGTCTGCGCCAGCTGCTCCGCGGCACGCGCGGCCGCCTCCGGCGTCGTAAACGCTGCCATCACGGCATCGCCGATGGTCTTGATCACGGCACCGCCTTCGGCCTTCACGAGGTCGGAGACCACCGCGAAGTGTGCACTGACCGCCCGGAATGCCGCGACATCCCCGAGCTGACGGTAGAGCTGGGTGGACGCCACCAGGTCCGTGAACAGCAGCGCCTGGTCGCCCATCTCGAGCGCCATGTCGGTGCCGAGCCGCTCGTCGCCCATCACCTCGCGGTACGCGGCCATCGACAGCACATCCGTGGGACGCACGGCCTCCTGATCGTTCCACAGCGCCTCGATCAACCAGCGGCTGTCGGTCGCCGGCAGGTCGAGGGTGGCACCCGGCGCCAGGTGCAGCGCCGTTCCGTCTGCCACACCCGCATCCGCCCCGTGCTCATCGACCGTGAGCGGGATCCGGGTCGCGAAGTCGGCGGTCCGCACCAGGTAGCGCCCCGAGCGCAGGGAGGGCTGGACGGTCAGCGCATCCCCGACCCCGAGCTGCAGTCGAACGTGGGGCTTGAGGGCGGCCTCTGCAGCACAGTAGACGCGGGGCTCGATGTGGCGCAGCCGCTCGTGGCAGCGGAACGTCAGCTCCAGGCGCTCCGCAGTGGTCTGGAACACGACGTCGCACGCTTCGCAGCGGGCTTCCGGGCTCAGGTCGTCCAGGCGGGCGAGCGAGGTCCGTGTGCCCCGACAGTGCGGGCACAACACGTCCCACCGCACCCACAGCAGGCCTTCTTTCGTGAGTTCCAGCGCCGTGCGGAGGGTCTCTCTGCGCGGCAGTCCCAGAGACCCGGCGAGGGCGAACGGCCGGACGCGGTCCAGGTCCATGGGGTCGCCACACACGAGGTGCTCGAGGAGCGCGGTGACGACCGTGGGCCGACAGCCCCGCGCCACCAGCGACCGTGTGGCGTGCTCAACAAGCGAGACCCGGTCGGGGGGAACGGACGGCCGGCGCCGGAGGAGAGGCCAGGACGTGGGGTCGTGGTGGTCGCGCACCCACTCCTCGACCTGAGGGAGCAGCTGCTCGTAGGACACCCGCAGATACGCGGTGATCCGCGGCACCGCCAGCTTCCCCACCAGGCCCTTGGGGGTCCAGCCGTACCACACCGTGAGCCGCGTCTTCCCCTCGTCCACCGGCTCCAGCGCGAGGATCGCGGCCACCGACCGCACTGGCCCCGACGAGAACGACTTCCGGCACACGATGACCTGCTCGGCCACCCAGTCCCACGGCGGCTCGTCCCAGCGAAACGCCCACCGGAAGTACTTCGAGACCCCGGTCCGTCGCCCGGCCACCTCGTCGAACGTGGCCTTGGGAATCCGCAGCGCCCGGTTCAGACGCGACGTGTCCGAGATCAGCGGCCAGATCTCGTGCGGGGGCGCAGCGAGGAGCCAGCTGTCGGTGTAGGCGAACCCCCGGGTGGCCTCCAGATCCGGCTTCAGCCACGGGTGCAGGCCCTCGAGCCGACGCTCGGACTCCTGGGGGGACGAGGTCATGGGGCGTTCAGCCTCCGGTGCTCTCGAAGTCCCGCACCACGTCGAACACCGGCTTCACGACCCACTTGCCCGTGGGGTCCACGAACCCCCAGCGGTCGCCCTGGCGAGCGGCGGCGTAGCCGTTCTTGAAGTCGCGCGCGTTGTCGTAGGCGGGCTCGATCACCCACTCTCCCGAGGTGTCGATGAACCCGAACATCCCGTCCTTCTTGGCGCGGGCCAACCCTTCGCTGAAGTCCTTCACGGTGTCGGCTCCGTGGCCGAACTTCGCGAGCGTACCGTCCGCCTTCACGAACATCCAGTCGGTGCCTTCGGACTTGACGCGGGCCAGGCCGTTCCCGAAGTCCTTCGCGGCCACGTACACGGGCTTGATCACCCAGCTGCCCGACGGGTCGATGAACCCCACCATCCCCTCGGGGGTCTTCGCCCAGGCGAGCCCTTCGGTGAAGTACCCCACGCTCTTGTAGACCGGCTTCACGACGAGCTTCCCGTTCTTGTCGATGAATCCCGTGAGTCCGTCGCTGGTCTTGGTCGGGGCGCGGCCTTCGGTGAACGGCTTGACGTCGACGGCATCGGCCGCGATGCGGGTCTCGGCACCGCTCGTGTCGATCACCATCCACGCATCGTCCTTCTCGACCGTCGCGTAGCCCCCATCGAACGCGTTCACGTCGTCGTACATGGGCTCGATCACCACCTTGCCGGACGTGTCGATGTAGCCGTACTTCTTGGACTTCTTGTCGCGGAACGGGGCGCGCTGGTCGCTGAATCCGAGGGCGCCGAAGCCCATGATGCTCTTCAGGATCAGGGGGTCGGGCTCCACGTCGAGCTCTTTGCCGGAGGGGTCCAGGAACACCCAGGTCTTCCGCTTCTTCGCGTAGATCGGCGCAAAGCCGTCTTCGGAGAACGGGAAGATCTTCCGGTACTTCGCGTCGATCACCATCGAACCGCTGGCGTCGATGTAGCCCCACTCGTCGGACTCGGCGGGCCGCGCCATGGACACGAGATCGCCCGCCCAGGACGGGGTGATCAGACTGGTGAGCAGCATCAACATCGACATGCGGGTTCCTCCGTGCCGCAACGTCATGGCGGCGCGGCAGGATACCCCAACTCCCCTTCTTCCACACATCCGGTAGGGTGCGGCGCCGGAGGCCAGCAATGCCCGACGACATCCAGCGAATCGTCCGCCGTGCCTGGAAGAAACCCCACAGCGAGAAGCGCCAGGAGGTCCTGGCAGAGGCCTGGGAGCGCGATCCGGAGGCCGTCGAGGCCGCGTTCGAGCAGATCGACGGGCATCGCGAGCGCGCCACCAGGCCTCGTCCGCCCCGGCCGGGTTGGGACCCCCGTGGCACACCCCGGGCCCGCTGGGAGAACCCCATCGGAACGCGCACCATCGAGCCGCTGCTGCTGTTCCATCCCGAGAACACCGAGCAGGTCGCGCACGTCCTGCAGCGCGCCGAAGAGCGGGGCCGACGCGTGCGCGCAGTCGGGAACGGACACTCGGCGACGGACTGCATGGTGTGTGGGGACTACCTGGTCGCGACGAGCGGTCTCGATCAGGTGCTCCCCCTCGAAGAAGCCGTGCTGCACGACGCATTCGCGAAGCCGGGCGCGACGCGAGACGCCCTGGTGAGGGTCCAGGCCGGCATCCGGATCGACGTGCTGAACGACGCCCTCGAGCAGCGGGGTCGATGCATGCCCAACAACACCGCCTTCGACGGTCAGACCCTCGTAGGGGTCTTCGCGACCGGGAGCCACGGCACCGGCATGGCGTTCGGAGCCGTGGCCGATCACGCCGTCTCGCTCACGGTGGTCGGCGAAGGGGGTGCGGTGTTCCGCATCGAGCCGGGCGACGGCATCACACACCCGGGACGCTTCGCGCAGCAGCACCCCGAGCAGGAGCTCCTCCAGGACGACGACGTGTTCGCCGCCCACCTGGTGGCCATGGGCTGCCTGGGAATCGTCACCGAGGTCGTGCTGCAGACCGCCCCCGCCTACCACCTGGAGGAGACCCGCTTCATCCTGGAGTGGGAAGACGCCAAACGCCTGCTCTCACCGAACTTCCTGAAGGCGCATCGCCACGTCGCCGTGCTGCTCAACCCCTACGTCGTGGACGATCCCCGCACCGGAATCCACGGCCGCACCGCCCTGATCGCCGTGCGCGACCCCCACCCCGGCCCGCCCAGCGCCCACAGCCGGTACGGCGCCCTCGTCGCACTGGCGAACCTCGTCCCGAAGCTCCCGTCGCGACTGATGAAGAACCGCCCCGACCGCACGCCCGGCCTGCTCAATCAAGCGCTCCGCACCCTCGGGAGCAAGGAAGGCAAGCGGTACGTCGGGAAGGGAGCCGACGTGCTGAACTTCGGGGGGTCGCAGCGCAACAGCGCCTACGCCCTGAACGTCGGAGTGGAGGCATCGCGCGGGTTCGAGGCCATCGATGCCGTCGTGGCGGAGCTGAACCGCCGCGCAGACGAGGGGCTGCAGTACACCACCGCACCCATCTCGATTCGCTGGACCGGCCCTTCGCGCGCGTTCATGGCACCGATGTTCGGGCGGGACACCTGCATGATCGAGCCTCCCTGCCTGCACCCGACCGTGGGGGGCTTCGAGATCCTCGCAGCGCTGCAGCAACTCCTGTACGACTTCGGAGGCCGACCGCACTGGGGCCTGGAGTTCGAGCTGACCGGCACCGGCGGCCGCATGCAGCAGCTGTGGGGCGACGCCTGGGAACGCTGGCTGGCGCAGTATCGCCGGTTCAACGCCGGGGGCACCTTCGACAGCGTGTTCACCGAGCGCATCGGCCTGCAGCGCTGAGCGGGATACGGACGGTGGACGACCCGTGGACCGGACCACCCTTGGAGCAGCGATGACCTCGAACCAGGCCTTCATCTACGACGCCGTGCGCACCCCTCGTGGGCGCGGCAAGAAGAGCGGCTCGCTCTACACCATCAAGCCCGTCACCCTCGTCTCCACCGTGCTGAACGCGGTGCGCGAGCGCAATCCGGGCCTCGATCCCGCGGGCGTCGACGACGTCGTGCTCGGCACCGTCGAACCCCACGGCGAACAGGGTGGCTCCCTCGCGCGCACCGCCGTCCTCGCGAGCGGGTTCGGCGAAGGCGTTCCGGGCGTGCAGCTCAACCGCTACTGCGGCTCGGGTCTCGAAGCCGTCAACCAGGCCGCGGCTCGCGTGCGGTCGGGCTGGGAAGACCTCGTGCTGGCCGGGGGCGTCGAGTCGATGTCCCGCGTTCCCATGGCGTCCGGCGGAGACCCCTGGGCCAACGACCCCACCACCAACTACGGCACGGGCTTCGTCCCCCAGGGCATCGGCGCCGACCTCATCGCCACCATCGAGGGCTTCTCGCGCCACGACGTCGACGCGTTCGCGGTCGCGTCCCAGCAGCGGGCCGCCGAGGCCTGGGAGACCGGCCGCTTCGACAAGTCGATCGTCCCCGTGGTCGACGTCGCCGGCCAGGTGGTGCTCGCCCGCGACGAGCACATCCGGCCCGGCACCACCACCGACAGCCTCGCCAAGCTCAACCCCTCCTTCGCCCGCCTGGGTGCCGAGGGCGGCTTCGATGCGGTGGCGCTGCAGAAGTACACCCGCGTCGAGCGTATCGACCACGTCCACCACGCCGGCAACTCGTCCGGCATCGTCGACGGCGCCGCGCTCCTCGCCATCGGCAACGCCGCAGCCGGAGAGCGTCACGGCCTGAAGCCCCGCGCCCGCATCGTGGCCGCAGCCGCCATCGGCGCCGAGCCCACCATCATGCTCACCGGGCCCGCTCCCGCGTGTCGCAAGGCGCTCGCCAAGGCCGGCATGACCATGGACGACATCGATCTCGTCGAGATCAACGAGGCCTTCGCTTCGGTCGCCCTCAAGCTCATCCGCGACCTGGACGCAGACCCCGAGCGCACCAACGTCGACGGCGGCGCCATCGCCATGGGCCATCCCCTCGGGGCCACGGGCGCCATGCTCGTGGGCACCGCTCTCGACGCCCTCGAGCACCGCGACCTGAACACCGCGCTCATCACCCTCTGCATCGGCGGCGGAATGGGCATCGCAACCATCATCGAGCGCGTCTGAGGAGGCCCCCATGCAGACCGAGACCATCCGCACCGAACGCGACGATTCCGGCATCGTCACCCTCACCATCGACGACCCCAGCCGGTCCGCCAACACCATGCGGACCCAGTTCGTCGACGACTACATCGCCATCGCACAGTGGCTCGCAGACGCCGTCCAGTCCGAAGACGGGCTCACCGGCGTCATCCTCACCTCCGGCAAGAAGACCTTCTTCGCCGGCGGAGACCTCGATGAGCTCCTCGCGGCCTGCCCCGACGACGCAGAAGCGTTGAGTGCCCGCATCGAGCGCATGCAGCAGGCCATGTGCGCCATCGAGACCCTCGGCGTGCCCGTGGTGGCGGCCCTGAACGGCGCTGCACTCGGGGGCGGTCTGGAGCTGGCCCTCGCCTGTCACCATCGCATCGCCGTCGACCATCGCTCCGCGCGCTTCGGGCTTCCGGAGGTCACCCTCGGTCTGTTGCCCGGAGGCGGTGGCGTCGTCCGCACCGTTCGGATGCTCGGGGTCACTACCGCCCTCATGCAGGTCCTCCTGCAGGGCCCGCGCTACGCCCCCGGAAAAGCCAAGGCCGTCGGGCTCATCGACGCCATCGTGCCCGACCAGGACGCGCTGCTGCCCGCTGCACGCGCCTGGATCGCCGAGCACCCCGAGTCCCAGCAGCCCTGGCGCGCCGACCGCTACCGCATCCCCGGCGGCGGACGTGCGCTCGCTCGCATGCTCCCGGCCATCCCCGCCAACCTCAAGGCCCAGCTCAAGGGCGCGCACTACGACGCGCCGCACCACATCGTCGCTGCGGCCATCGAGGGCGCGGGTCTCGACGTCGACCGGGCCTTCGAGGTCGAGCGTCGCTACTTCGTCGATCTCGCGTGCAACTCCCAGCAGGCCAACAACCTCACCCAGGCCTTCTTCTTCGACCTGCAGGCCATCAACAAGGGTGGCTCGCGTCCCGACGGAATCCCGCCCTGGTCGGCCAGCAAGGTCGCCGTGCTCGGAGCCGGAATGATGGGTGCCGGCATCGCGTATCAGTGCGCGCGCAGCGGCCTCGACGTCGTGCTGAAGGACCTCACCGTCGACGCCGCCACCGAGGGCAAGGGCTATTCGGTCAAGCTGGTCGACAAAGCCGTCAAGCGCGGGAAGATCTCCCAGGAAAAGGGCCAGGCCCTGCTCGACCGCATCCACCCCACGGCCGACTACGCCGACCTCGAGGGCTGCGACCTCGTCATCGAAGCCGTGTTCGAGTCGCCGGGTGTCAAGGCCGAGGTGTTCCAGGCCGCCCAGGCCGTCGTGAACCCCGATGCGCTGCTCGCGTCCAACACCTCCACCCTGCCCATCACCCAGCTCGCCGAAGCCGTCGATCGTCCAGACGACTTCCTCGGTCTGCACTTCTTCTCGCCCGTCGACAAGATGCCGCTCGTCGAGATCGTGAAGGGCGAGAAGACCTCCGATGCAGCGCTCGCGAAGGCCATCGACGTCGTCCTGCAGATCCGCAAGACCCCCATCGTGGTCAACGACTCCCGCGGCTTCTTCACCAGCCGCGTCATCTCGGTGTTCCTCAACGAAGCCATGGCCATGCTCGCCGAGGGGCACGACCCCGTGATGATCGAGCGCGCCGGCCTCGCTGCGGGCTACCCGTCGGCCCCGCTGCAGCTGATGGACGAGCTCACCCTCACCCTGCCGCGCAAGATCATGGCCGAGTACCAGGCCGCTGCCGAGCGCGAGGGCACGCCGTTCACCCCGCACCCCGCCGCACCCGTGCTCGACCAGATGATCGCCGCCGACCGCAAGGGTCGCTCCACCGGGGGCGGGTTCTACGACTACGCCGACGGCAAGCGCACCGGCTTGTGGCCCGGGCTGTACGAGATGTTCGGCATCGACCGCGACATCGGGCTTCGCGACGACGATGCGGCCCTGTCGATGGAGATGCAGGAACGCATGCTGATCGGCGAGGCCATCGAGACCGTTCGCTGCTTCGACGAAGGCGTGCTGATGTCGGCTGCCGACGCCAACATCGGATCGATCTTCGGCATCGGCTTCCCGCGCTGGACGGGCGGCGTGGCCCAGTACATCGACCAGTACGACGGCGGTGTCGCGGGCTTCGTCGCACGAGCGCAGGAGCTGGCCGACGCGTACGGCGAGCGGTTCGCCCCGCCAGAATCGCTGGTCGCGCTGGCGAAGAGCGGCGGCACGTTCCGGGCCTCCATCGAGGGGTAACTGCGTCCGAGAGTGCGCGTGCATCCGCGGGGACGTGGGCACCCTCGCGTCCCGACACCAACCGGCCCAGCGCGTCGTACTGAAGCTCTCGGTCCACACCGGTGCCGGTCATCGTCGCCAGGCGCCCGGCCGCGTCGTAGGTCCGTGTCAACACCTCGCCGTTCCGGCTCGTGCGCGTCAGCTCCCGGCCCGCCTCGTCGAACGTGTACAGCACGGTCTTCCCGAGCTTGTCCGTGTACGACGTCATCCGACCCAGCGTGTCGTACCCGAACGCCATCACCTGACCACGCGGGTCGATGATGGCCGTCCGCCGACCCTCGTCGTCGTACGTGTACTGCGTGGTCCCGAGCCCGTCGGGGTAGGTCTTCGTCACGGCCACCAGGTTCCCGCGGTCGTCGAAGTCCACGTCCACGATGTCCGGGTTTCCGTCGAACTCCGGCAGCTCCACGGTGTCCATGAACCCGCGGCTGTCGTACGTGATGTCCAGGGTCTCGCCCGTGCCGTTCATCATCTCGGTCACGCGGCCGGTGGGGTCGTACTCCATGTACCGAAGCAGCGTGTCGTCGCCGCGGTAGACGCGCTGGGGAAGGTCCAGCGGCCCGAACTCCGTGCGCTGCACGACCTCACCGCCCTCCAGCTCCCGTGCCACCTGGCTGAACGGGCCGTACTCCGTCTGTCGGACCACGCCGGCCGCGTCCGTTTGCGCGATGACGCGCTCTTCGGCGTCGTAGACCCAGCTCTCGACCGCGCCCGTGGGCAGGGTGCGAGAGTCCAGCAGGTCGTCCGCCGTGTAGCTGTAGGTCGTCAGGTAGGACTGCGGCACGCCCTGGGCGTCCACGAAGTCCTGGACCATCGACGCCATCCGACCGCGCGAATCGTAGCTCGTCACCGTCGTCAGGTCCGGGTCGGGACCGATCTCCGTCAGCGTCAGGCCCTCGGGGTCGCTGATGACCTCCACGCGCACGCCGCCGTCGTCCGTGCTGGACTCCAACCGACCGTCTGCGCCGTAGACCTGTACACTCACCGGATCCCGCCCCTCGATATTGTACGACAGCAGCCGATGTTCCGTGTCGTAGTCGAGCTCCGTGGCTGCTGGGCGGGGTTTCGAGTGGTTCGGTCCGGGAAGAGCATGAAGATCAGGCCCGCCCTCGGAGGTGGATCGATACGGCCTCGCGCGGTCCGGGTGTGAGCGAGGTCATGGCGCCGCATCGAGGTCCAGAGGCAATCGAGCGGAGGAGGCCCGCGCGTGGCCGGCCGCGACACCGGCCGGAGCGGGCGCTGCGCGTCAACGGAGCAGGCGCTGCGCGTCAACAGAACTCGCTCCGACCACAGAGCACCCCCGTCACCACCACCGAGCGACTAGGATTCTTGAAGCGCGCACTGAAACAAGCACGGTCAAGCTCATGCCCATACACACGATACCTATGGGAAGCAGATACAGCAGAGCCGTGAGCAGGAACGCCTGTTGACCGCCAGCCGAAAACCTGAACGCGACGACTGGAAGGGCATGAGCCACCGCACACGCGATGGGGATGAGTTCTAACGCCCACTCCCCCATCCGAACGAGCGGAGACGCGGAGACTTCCGCCATCGGGTCGGGTCCGCATGACACCCGAACATACCAACTAGCCAGGGCCTGCGCGCAAATCGTCCCCAAGAACAGAGCGACCAAACTCCAGAGGGAGCCAGAAAGAGCTGAAGCGCACAACCAACCAACGAAAATGGAGCCAAACCACCAGCTCACCACCCTCGGAACATCCGAAAAATGGCCACGAACCAAGTATGCAGTAGTAGGGTGCACCCCTATCACCCACCTCCCCATGGGCCTTTGCGGCCACCATCTTTGAAGTTTGCCTTCTCACACACTACCACCGCGGCTGTGAACACGCCCAGAGTAGCGATTCCCCCCAAAATCGCCGCATTCTTCAGCGAATCCTGCCAGTCCCGAATCATCGACTGAACCCAAGGGTCGCTAACAAACAACGGAAACGCATGGGCCATGGTGTGTGTTGCGAAAACGGCAGCACCTCCGATGGCAGTTGCCCCCACCAGTCCCACACAGGCCAGAGCCCGGTAGTTCACTGCCGACATGCCGGTTGGGTCTGCGGCCGCGTGCGGACGGCCCCGCACGTAGCAGTACCGAGGCTCGCTCCAGATCCTATCGGCGGTTAGCCACACCGCGCCTTGAGGGTCCAAGCCTCGAGCGCGACCCCAAATCAGCCCGGCACCGTCCTCCGCATGGCCCGTGTACCCGAACGGCACGACCCCACCGACAGGCCCACGAACCCCGTACGCGTCACGCACCGTCAGGTCCAGCCCGCCGACACCATTCCAGCCGACCGTCGTCCCCAGCCGGTCCCGCAGCGCAACCTGGCCGTCCGCCTGCGCCAGTACAGCCCCGAACCCGAACCCAGCCAAGTACGCATTCGTCCGCGCCCCTGACGTGTCGTACGTCGCCCGCACCGTCGCGTTGTCGTCGTACACGAAGCTCTCGCCGTACTGCTCGGCTCCGCCGACCTCCTGGGTCACCAGAACCCGCAGCTCCCGCGCGTCGTACACGAACTCCCAGCGCTCTCCGCCCTCCTCGAGCGACAACAGCTGGTCCAGCACGCTGTATTCGTACGTCGTCACCACGCCGCTCGTGCGATGCGTCCGGCTCGTCCGCCGCCCCTCGTCGTCGTAGGCGTAGGTGTACGTCGCATCCTGCAGCAGCCGGTCCCCTTCGTCGTACACCACCTCGGATGCCGGGTCGCGATGACTCGACGTCCGCCGCTCCGCCTGGTCGTAGCTGTACGACTCGTCGTCGAACTCAGCACCGGCAGGATGGTCCACGCCCACCAGCCGACCGCGCTGGTCGTGGTCGTAGACGTGCTCCCCTTCCTGGTCCGTCTGCGTCGCCGGAATCCCGCGGTCGTCGTACGTCGTCGTGATCGCATGGACCACGGAAGACAGCGCATCCACCGTCGTGATGCCCACCGTCCGGTCCGCGTCGTCGTAGGTGGTCGTCGTCACCACCCCACCCGGGCGCGACAGGCTGTTCATCCGGCCGGCGACGTCGTAGCCCATGCCGAACGCACCCAGCCCAGCCTCGTCGATGCCAGACAGCCGACCCCGCGAATCGTACGTGTGCGTCGCATCCATTGCGATGCCGTCCGCCGCGGTGATGGGCCCCACCAGGTCGACCAGCCGGCCCGCCGCGTCGTTCGTCACTTCCCAGCGTGCGGTCACATGGCCGGCTGAGTCCGTGCCGTAGACCCGCACATCCGTGACCCCGCGCTCGTCCCAGTCCTGCTCGGTGACATGCGCGCCCTCGCGTCCCGACACCAGCCGGCCCAGCGCGTCGTACTGCAGCTCGCGGTCCACGCCGGTGCCGGACATCGTCGCCAGGCGCCCAGCTATATCGTACGTGCGCGTCAAGACCTCGCCGTTCCGGTTCGTGCGCGTCAGCTCGCGGCCCGCCTCGTCGAACGTGTACAGCACGGTCTTCCCGAGCTTGTCCGTGTACGACGTCATCCGACCCAGCGTGTCGTACCCGAACGCCATCACCTGACCACGCGGGTCGATGATGGCCGTGCGCCGGCCCTCGTCGTCGTACGTGTACTGCATGGTCCCGAGCCCGTCGGGGTAGGTCTTCGTCACGGCCACCAGGTTCCCGCGGTCGTCGAAGTCCACGTTCACGATGTCCGGGTTGCCGTCGAACTCCGGCAGCTCCACGGTGTCCATGAACCCGCGGCTGTCGTACGTGATGTCCAGGGTCTCGCCGGTCCCGTTCATCAACTCGGTCACGCGGCCGGTGGCGTCGTACTCCATGTACCGCAGCAGGGTGTCGTCTCCGCGGTACACGCGCTGGGGCAGGTCCAGCGGCCCGAACTCCGTGCGCTGCACGACCTCGCCGCCCTCCAGCTCCCGTGCCACCTGGCTGAACGAGCCGTACTCCGTCTGTCGGACCACGCCAGCCGCGTCCGTTTGCGTGATGACGCGCTCCTCGGCGTCGTAGACCCAGCTCTCCACGGCACCGGTCGGAAGCGTGCGGCTCTCGAGCAGGTCGTCTGCCGTGTAGCTGTAGGTCGTCAGGTAGGACTGCGGCACGCCCTGAGCGTCCACGAAGTCCTGCACCATCGACGCCATCCGACCTCGCGAATCGTACGTGGTAGTCGTCGTCAGGTCCGGGTCGGGACCGATCTCCGTCAGCGTCAGGCCCTCGGGGTCGCTGATGACCTCCACGCGCACCCCGCCGTCGTCCGTGCTGGACTCCATTCGACCGTCTGCGCCGTAGACCTGTACACTCACCGGATCCCGCCCCTCGATAGTGTACGACAACAGCCGGTGATCCGTGTCGTAGTCGAACGCTGCCGCGGCTGGGCGGGGTTTCGAGTGGTTCGATTCGGGAAGAGCATGAAGATCAGGCCCGCCCTTGGAGGTGGATCTTCACGGCCTCGCGCGGTCCGGGTGTGAGCGAGGTCAGGGCGCCGCATCGAGGTCCAGTGGCAATCGAGCGAGGGAGGCCCGCGCGTGGCCGGCCGCGACACCGGCCGGAGCGGGCGCTGCGCGCCGGGCAGCGAACGTCCTCGCGGCAGAATGATGCGATGCGACGTCCGCCGCCACCAGTTTCCGCTCAGCGGTCAGGCGGCGCCTCTCCGTTAGAAAGCACAAACACTCGGGGCGAACGACCAACCTGGAAGAGCCCGACAGCAAAGATCATCATCCATACCACGAAGCTCTCCAGCCCAAGTCCATAGCCGCTGGCAACGAGGACACCCCACAGCGCAAGCGTAGCAACCAAAAAGGTGCGACTGGATGCAACGTCGCCCATGTCCATCGCTACTGCGAGGAACACCCACAACGGAACTACGGCCATGGGAGCGGCACCCGTCCATTCATCCGGGATATCAACGACCACCGCAGCCTGTAGCCGGTGCAGGTACAGCGCACCCATGAAGCCGAGGAGCAGTGCGAAATTCCGATGCAAACTCATCATGTCACTACCTCGTGATCCAGTAACCATTGAAATACCAGGCATTGTAGGTGAGATACATTTCGGTCATGATCACCCAGGGATTTCCACTCTTCACCGACACCACCGTCGTCCCGCATCCGGTCATGAACGCACCCTTCGAGGCGAGTCGCAGGACATCTGCTTGGGCGACGGTGATGTGCCCCGTGCCATCCGTGAGTCCAGCCTTCGCTCCCTCCATGAGGCCGAGTTGTGCATGAAGGCCGCCGATGACGCAGCCAACCCCTAGCGCAATAGCCATGCCCCTGGTCACACCGGTGCCCATGATCCCTGCAGCTTCAGACATGCCGCCCGTCGAATCAACCCAATAGGTGGGGCGACCGCGCACGTAGCACGTCCGAGGCTCCTCCTTCGCAGGGTCATTCGATGTCCACACCCCGCGCTGCACATCGAGCATTCGAGCCCGCCCCCACACCAGCCCTGTTCCATCCTCGGCATGGCCCGTGTACCCGAACGGCACGACCCCACCGACAGGCCCGCGAACCCCGTACGCATCGCGCATTGTCAGCTCCAGCCCGCCGGCCCCATTCCAGCCCACCGTCGTCCCCAGCCGGTCCCGCAGCGCAACCTGCCCATCCGCCTGCGCAAGAACCTGACCGAACCCGAACCCAGCCAGGTACGCATTCGTCCGCGACCCGCTCGTGTCGTACGTCGCCCGCACCGTCCCGTTCAGGTCGTAGACGAAGCTCTCGCCGTACTGCTCGACTCCGCCGACCTCCTGGGTCACGAGTACCCGAAGCTCCCGCGCGTCGTACACGAACTCCCAGCGCTCCCCGCCCTCCTCGAGCGACAACAGCTGGTCCAACACGCTGTATTCGTACGTCGTCACCACCCCGCTCGTGCGATGCGTCCGGCTCGTCCGCCGCCCCTCGTCGTCGTAGGCGTAGGTGTACGTCGCATCCTGCAGCAGCCGGTCGCCGTCGTCGTAGACCACCTCGGCCAACGGGTCCCGATGGCTCGACGTCCGCCGCTCCGCCTGGTCGTAGCTGTACGACTCGTCGTCGAACTCTGCACCCGCAGGATGGTCCACGCCCACCAGCCGACCTCGCTGGTCGTGGTCGTAGACGTGCTCCCCTTCCTGGTCCGTCTGCGTCGCCGGAATTCCCCGGTCGTCGTACGTCGTCGTGATCGCATGGACCACGGAAGACAGCGCATCCACCGTCGTGATGCCCACCGTCCGGTCCGCGTCGTCGTAGGTGGTCGTCGTCACCACCCCACCCGGGCGCGACAGGCTGTTCATCCGGCCGGCGACGTCGTAGCCCATGCCGAACGCACCCAGCCCAGCCTCGTCGATGCCAGACAGCCGACCCCGCGAATCGTACGTGTGCGTCGCATCCATTGCGATGCCGTCCGCCGCGGTGATGGGCCCCACCAGGTCGACCAGCCGGCCCGCCGCGTCGTTCGTCACTTCCCAGCGTGCGGTCACATGGCCGGCTGAGTCCGTGCCGTAGACCCGCACATCCGTGACCCCGCGCTCGTCCCAGTCCTGCTCGGTGACATGCGCGCCCTCGCGTCCCGACACCAGCCGGCCCAGCGCGTCGTACTGCAGCTCGCGGTCCACGCCGGTGCCGGACATCGTCGCCAGGCGCCCAGCTATATCGTACGTGCGCGTCAAGACCTCGCCGTTCCGGTTCGTGCGCGTCAGCTCGCGGCCCGCCTCGTCGAACGTGTACAGCACGGTCTTCCCGAGCTTGTCCGTGTAGGACGTCATCCGGCCCAGCGTGTCGTACCCGAACGCCATCACCTGGCCCCGCGGGTCGATGATGCTCGTGCGCCGGCCCTCGTCGTCGTAGGTGTACTGCGTGGTCCCGAGCCCGTCGGGGTAGGTCTTCGTCACGGCCACCAGGTTCCCGCGGTCGTCGAAGTCCACGTTCACGATGTCCGGGTTGCCTTCGAACTCCGGCAGCTCGACCGTGTCCATGAACCCGCGGCTGTCGTATGTGATGTCCAGGGTCTCGCCGGTCCCGTTCATCATCTCGGTCACGCGACCGGTGGTGTCGTACTCCATGTACCGAAGCAGCGTGTCGTCCGCCCGATACACGCGCTGGGGCAGGTCCAGGGGCCCGAACTCCGTGCGCTGCACGACCTCGCCGCCCTCCAGCTCCCGTGCCACCTGGCTGAACGGGCCGTACTCCGTCTGTCGGACCACGCCGGCCGCGTCCGTTTGCGAGGTCACGCGCTCTTCAGCGTCGTAGACCCAGCTCTCCACGGCACCCGTCGGAAGCGTGCGGCTCTCGAGCAGGTCGTCCGGCGTGTAGCTGTACGTCGTCAGGTAGGACTGCGGAACGCCCTGGGCATCCACGAAGTCCTGCACCATCGACGCCATCCGGCCCCGCGAATCGTATGTGGTGGTCGTAGTCAGGTCCGGGTCCGGACCGATCTCCGTCAGCGTCAGGCCCTCGGGGTCGCTGATGACCTCCACGCGCACTCCGCCGTCGTCCGTACTGGACTCCAACCGACCGTCTGCGCCGTAGACCTGAACACTCACCGGATCCCGCCCTTCGATATTGTACGACAACAGCCGGTGATCCGTGTCGTAGTCGAACTCCATGGCGTCGCCGTTCTGGTCGGTCACCCGGACCAGGTCGCCGCTCGCGTCGTACTCGTAGACGACCTGACCACCCGACGGGTCGACGATGCGCTCGATGCGGCCTTCGGAATCGCGGATGTAGTCGACGTCCGGACCGTTGCTCACCTCGATGCCGTCCTCGGTGAACACCATCGTGTTCCCGAACCGGTCGGCCGCCGAAATCAGGCCATCCACCTTGTCGATCACGAACACGTTGCCGAACTTGTCGGTCAGCTCGAAGCGCTGCGGATCCCAGAACGGTCCCGGCTGCTGGGCGCCGTTGAAGGGGGCGACGTTGCCCGTGTCCTCGTCGAACAGCCCAGGCTGGTCGTAGCCGTCCGCCACCCGAATCGTGCTCGTGGTGCCGTCCCGCGCCGTGAAGCCCGACTCCAGCAGGCGGATCCCGAAGCTGCTCGTCGGAGGCGGTGTCAGGTCGAACAGCTCCACATCGCCGTTTGGCCAGGTGACCGCGACGAAGTGCTGAATCGCCTGGGTCCAGCACAGCTCGCCGTACACGAACCCGCCGCCACACGACTCCAGCCCGAAGCCTCCGCGCCCGAGGGGCCCGTTGGTCTCGACCCGCACGTCTTCCACGCCCAGCGACCAGCCGTAGCCGAAGTCGCCCTGCTTGTCGGCGTCCAGCGTGTCGTAGCCGCGCAGGATCTGCACCGTGCTGACGGGCAGCTGCATGGTGAAGTCGTCGAACCCGAGCACGTAGCGACCGGGCTTGAAGAAGCCGCCGACCTCCACGCCGTTCTCGTCGAACCCACTCGTGGCCGTCGAGTCCACGGCCTCTACCCGGACCAGCCACAGGCCGTTCTCGAGCACCGTCGGGTCGATGCGACCCACCACGCCGTCGCCGGGAACCAGGGTCCCGCTGCCGATGATCCGGCCGTCTGCCGGGGTCTGGCTCGCGCGGTAGACGGTGGTGGTCCACGAGGTGATGTCCGCGCCGGGGCTGGGCTGGATGTCGGCGACCACATCGGTCGGCACGCTCACCCGCTCGGCATCGACCGGAGAGACGATTTCCACGACCGGCTGGGGCGGACCGTCACAGGCGCCCACCACGACCGTCCGGGTCGCCGAGGCGCTGTTCCCGCTCGCGTCTACCGCGATGCCTTCGAAGCTCGTGTCCGCACCCTCGTTCAGCACGATCTCGGCACAGGTCTGCTCGTCGAAGGGCACGAGCACACCGTCCTGATACAGCTCCACGGTCGCAATGGACCCGTCGTCACTGGCCTCGACGCACAGCACGGCTTCGGTGCCCGGGCAGAACGCGCCCCGCGCCAGGCGGAGGTCGACGACCGGTGCGGCCGTGTCCTGGTCGACCGTCAGCGGAAGCGGCGACTCGACGAACAAGCCGTGGATGTCGGTCACCCGGATGACGGCACTCTGGCTGCCCAGCTGCGACAGCTCCGGAACCCACTGGAGCACACCGGTCACGGGGTCGATCACCAGGCCGTCCGGTCCCGACTGCAGGCTGTAGGTCACGGCGAAGCCGTCGGGGTCGGCTCCCTCGACCCGATGGGTGAACAGCTCGCTCGCGAACGCCACGGGCGGGGTGCCCACATCCAGCGTCGGCGGCGCGCTGTCTGCAGCCACGGTCACCACGAAGGCCTGCTGGGCGGTGCTTCCCTGGGGGTCGCTCGCGGAGAGGCCGAAGGTGGCGGTCCCGCCGGGGGGGACGGCCGCGGGCGTCCAGGTCACCCGCCCCGTCACGGGATCGACCGATGCACCGGTCGGACCGGTCAGCAGTGCGTACGTGGTGTCGTACCCCTCGGGGTCCTCGGCGTTCGCGTCGTAGGTGAACGGCAGGCCCACCACGGCGGCCTTGAACGGGCTGGTGGTGAACACGGGTGCCGCGTTGCCGGCCCCGTCGAACACGGTCAGCTCCCAGGACTGCGTCGCGGCGTACGTCCCGTCCGTCACGGCGATCTCGACCGTGACGGTTCCGATGTCCGTCGCTTCGGTGAGCCACTGCACCCGACCCGAGCTCGCATCGACCGACAGACCCGCCGGGGCCGAGAGCGTGCTCCAGGTGAGCACGTCGTTGTCGGCATCGGTCGCGACCGCCTGGTAGACGTACAGATCGCCCGCTCCGACCGAGAGGTTCGGGCTGCTGGCGATGACGGGGGCGTTGGGGTTGCTGGGCACGTCGCCCACGGTGAGCGTCCACTGCTGCGTGGCGGTGCCGCCGTTGGCGTCGTCGGCGACCAGGGTGAAGTCGTAGGTTCCATCGACCGGACCGGGCAGGGTCACGGCACCGCTCACGGGGTCGGCCACGGCTCCTGCAGGGCCGGAGAGCAGCGTGAAGCCCACGGTGTCGCCGTCGGGGTCGATGGCCTGGGGCTCGTAGAGGTAGGACTGGCCGCTCGGCAGGCTGACCACCGGGGCGGTGGTGAACACGGGCGGGCTGTTCAGTGCACCGGGACGCACGGTCAGCGTGAACTGCTGCGTCGCCGTGCCCCCGCGACCGTCATCGGCAGCGATCTCGACCGTGTGGGCGGCCACGTCCGCCGGCGTGGGGGTCCAGGTCACCTGTCCGCTGCTCGAGACGGACAGCCCCGCAGGACCGGTCTCCAGACGGTAGGTGAGCGCATCGCCGTTGGGGTCGGTCGCCGTGGCGTCGTAGACGTAGGCCACATCCGCGCGTGCGAGCACCACGGGCGTCGAGACGAACCGGGGCGGGAGGTTGCCCGCGGCCTGCCAGCGCACGGCGTTGCCGATGGGCGCGCGGGCCGGGTTGTCGAGACGGACGCGCAGCGGGTCGGTCGCTGCCCCTGCGTTCAGCACGTCGGCGGTGACGTTCAGGAACGGTCGGCCGCCGGACGTCAGGCCGTCGGGCTCGGACAGGGTGACGCCGTTGGCAGCGCTCTCGTCGAGCACCACACGGATCGGTCCGCTGACGGGATGGGGGGCGGCGTTCGTGCCCACCAGGGTGGCCGACAGCCGGCGGGCATCGGTCGCCCAGGCGGTGTCCGACCAGTCCGAGTCGATCATGGCCGAGACGTCCACGAAGCCGTCGCTGCCGGCCCCGGCGTCTTCACCGACGAGGGTGACGGCGCCAAGGGGGAAGTCGCCGCAGCGCTCGGTCGCGACAATGTCCACGTCGGTCGAGCCCGACGCCACCGTCAGCGAGGCGAAGAAGCGACCGTCCGCGTCGAGGGTGGCGTTCACCCCGCCCACGGTGACGGCACCGATGGCCCGGGTGGGCGACACGGGCGCGACGCGGCCCGAGACCACGATGCTGCTCCCGCTCTGCACGACGGTTCCCGACAGCGGCGTGACGTCGGCCGCCACCGGCTCGCCGTAGCACCGCTCGGTCAGCTGGTTCACGGGCACGATGTCGTCCAGGCCGACGTCGAGGAACACGACCTCGGTGACCGCCGAGCCGTCCAGCTGCCCCGCCGCGGTGTAGTCGAAGAACACCACCTGGCCGAGGTTGTCCGCCATCAACACCTGGCCGTCGCCCGTCGGCTGGCCCTGGTCGAAGTTGATCGCGTCGGCGTCGGGCAGGTAGCCGTCGGTCAGCGATGCCGCGTGCACGCCCACCGAGAGTTCGGCCTTCACCGACAGCGTGTCGGGGTCGAGGACGACGACGTTGTTCGCCCCGAAGCCCATCAGCGCGTCGCTGAACGGGTCGTACACCATCGAGCGGGCCGCATCACCGGTCCAGACCCGCTCGGTGACGTTGGTGTCCAGATCGATGCGACCGATGCCGCCCCCCGACCCGTCGGTCTCGCCGCTGCAGTAGAAGCCCCGGTCCTCGGAGTCGAACGCCAGGGACGAGACGTAGGGGTCGTCCCCGGACAGCTCGGTGTAGACGGGCTGATCGAAGGGGTAGAGCCCGAACTCGTAGAGCGGGCCGGGGGGTCCCGCGGGTCGAGGCTCCACGAAGAACGGCACGTAGCCCTGGGTGGCCCAGCCGGTCCGCCCGTCGGGCTGCACGCCGATGTGCCACATGGACGCGAAGCTCCCGGGATCACCGGGCGCAGGCAGCGTACCCACGGTGAACGACTGGGTGATGCCGGTCGCGACATCGATCTTGTCGACGGTGTTCGCGAGCAGCCCGGTGGTCAGCAGGTCGCCATCGGTCGACAGGGCGAGCCCGTCGGCGAAGTCGTCCGAGAAGTACAGCGGCTCCCGCACCCCGAGCTCGAGGCCGTCGGGCCCCAGCTGATAGCCCACGCTGAACAGCGAGGCCCGGCCGGGATTGACCAGCTCGGCGTTGCCGTTCAGCGCGTAGTAGGCGATGAGATCGCCGGGTTCGTTGCGGGCGACCCGTGCCTCGACGCGCTCCATTCCATCGAAGCCCGCCTCGACCACCAGGGCGTACGTCCCGGCAGACACCCGGTCCGACAAGGGGATCTGGCCCGACACCAGGTCGGTGCTCTCGGCGATCACCTGCCCGAACACGTCCAGCATCCGCCAGTCGGCATCGCCGCCCGCGGCCACCCCCAGGATGACCTCCACGAGCTCGCCTTCCGTCGTGGTGTCTTCGAACCGGACGCGTTCACCGGGCTGGGCCGGCTCCAGATCGACGTAGCGACGCCCGCTGCTCACGACGGTGCGCTCGGGAGCGCTCGCGAGCAAGCCAGAGAACGTGGTCGGCTCGACCGAGTTCTGCTGGCGGAACTGCAGCTGCAGGTCGTACGCGCCCGGCTCCAGATCGAGGATGGCGACCTCGGCGTCCCCGTTGACGACGCCCTGGTTGAACAGGGCCTCGCCCGAGCCATCGCGCAAGGACCAGACGACCCGTTCGTCGCTGTTCGCCGTCGCGACCACGCGGGTGGTCTGGGCGAGGCTCAACGTGTAGTTCGCCCGGCCCGTGCCCAGGTCGAAGTCGTAGGAGAACGGAGTGTCGAGCGAGAGCGCGACCGGCGTGAGCTGTGCACCCACCAGCGAGATCCGGCCGTCGGCGACGTCTCCGGTCGCGGTCAGCGTGAACGTCCAGTCGCCCGGCTCCAGGTACAGCGGCGCTTCGTTGTCGTTCGCGAGGGTGACCCGGACGCGGCCTTCGGGGTCCCGCGCCACCAGCTCTGCACGCGTGGCGTCGATCTCCACCATCGCCTCCGTGGCGGTCGGCACCGACACGGTCCAGGTGGTGGAATCGCCCGTGTAGTCGAGGGTCACCACGTCGGAGGCATCGATCGACAGCGTGCTGGACGTCGCGGCCGGCTGCCGAGCTGCAAACGTGGTTGCCTGGCCGAGCCCGACGAAGCGCACGGTGTAGGTGCCTGCGGGCAGCGTGAACAGCCCCAGGTCGTCGTTGGACGGGTTCTCGGCGTCATCGCTCGCCAGCACCCGATCGGCAGCATCCAGGATCGACCAGTCGAGCTCCGCTGCGCCCGCCAGCAAGTCGAGGTTCACGGCCTGGGTCGAGCTCAGGGTGAACGCATAGGCGTCGGCACCGGCGACCGTTCCCGAGATCTCGGTGTCCAGTGCGATGGACGTCGGCACCTCGGCCGGAACCGTGACGACCTCCACATTCACGTCCACCGTGCTGTTCCGGCGGTTCTCCACCTGCACGACCCACGTGCCGGCGGGCAGATCGAACGGCCCCAAGACGGGCGCGTCGGTGGTTCCCAGCAGGTCGGCGCCGCCACCCACGGAATCGAACAGACCCCAATCCACGTTGTTGAGCGCGCCGGTCAGGCGGAAGACCACCCGCGTGGGGCTGCCGAGCGAGATGGAGGCGGTCTGGGTGGCGTCGCTGCCGATGCTCAGGGTGCTGGGGGCGCCGTCCAGGGTGAGTGCGGACCCGGGAGCCAGCGGCGTCGCAGCGCCCTGGTCCACCAGTGTGAACGTGGCGTCGGCCGGGTCGGGAGCGATGGGCACCAGGCGGAGGCTGTAGGACCCCACGTCCAGCGGGATGTCCGAGATGTCGCGGAAGTCGCCGTTCCGGGTGGCGACCACCCGCCCGATGCTGTCGACCAGGATGGGCTGCACATCGCTGCCCACACCGCTGGTGACGTCGAGGGTGACCACGGTGGGCGTCGCGATGGACAAGTCGAACACCTGGGTCTGGCCGGGGCTCGTCACGGTCGAGGTGGCGCTCGCGCCCAGCGTGGCGGACGTGGTGGACTCGAACACCGTGAACAGCCCGACCTCGACGGGCGAATCCGCATCGCCTCGTGCCTGGACCTCGAGGGTGTACGCACCCGCCGGCAGCGAGAACGCCTCGCTGATGTCGGTCAGATCCCCCGACAACAGCTCCACCCCGTTGCCATCGGTGATCGACCAGTCGTAGTCGCCGTTGGGGACGTTGGTGAACCGCGCGAGGACGAGCTCGGTGGCGCTGGCCAGGGTGAAGTCGTAGAGCGCGCGGTCGCCGGACGCGGAGAAAGGCAGCGTGGTGGCGGTGTCGAGCGCCAGCGTGCCGGTCTGCTCGACGGCCTGGCGGACATCCAGGGTGAAGCTGCCCACCCCGGCCCGGTCGGACTCCACCTCGAAGGTGTAGGTGCCGCCCTCGAACGGCCCGTAGACGTCGGCGACGTTGCGCAGGGTCTCGTCGAGCACGGGCTCGCCCGCGGGGGTGAAGACCCGCAGATCCGCACCGGCTGCCGAGTCGCCCACGATGACCAGGAAAGCGCCGTCGGGAACGGCCACGTCGTATCGGAACAGCTCGTCGGGATTCGTCAGCGTCCCGGTCGCGGGGGTGCCGAAGGCCAGCGTCGCAGTAGTGGTGGATGCCGGGCCGTAGCACACCAGATCGAGGTCGACGGGCGTGCCGTCGGGCCGCTGGGCGATCACCAGCCGATGGGTACCGGGCCCGAGCTCGAGCTCCGTGCGGTCGCTGAGGTTGTCGTTGCCGATCCGGCGACCACTCGGGCTGAACAGCTCCAGGCTCCCCTGCCCTGGCCCAGAAACGTCGATGTGGTACCGACCCGCCTGGGTCACGTCGAGCAGGTAGGTGATCTGCTCTCCACCGGTGGACAACTGCACGTCGACGAACGTGTCGAACGCCAGCGGCACCTCGATGGCCGGCGACAGCAGCACCTGGCCGGAGAACGTCTCGGTCTGCCCCGTGCGCGCGGTCACCTCGACCGTGTGCGTGCCCGCCGCCAGGATCCAGGGACCCAGCTCCTCGAGGTTGTTGGTGTCGGTCGCCAGCAGCGGCCGGCCATACGGATCGAGCAGGCGGAACGCCACGTCCTGGGTGTTCACGTCGACCAGGTCGTCGATCAGAACCCGGGTCCCGGCCGTGGGGACTTCCAGGCTCCAGGTCAGGACCGGGTCCGCCGCACTCACCTCCCCCGAGAACGTTCCACCGACCCCGATGGACCCGACCTCACGGGCCTGCACCGCCCCCGACATCAGCAAGGCCGCACACAGCGCCACCCACACCGGCGACCGGCGCCGGGTCAGTGCCAGCATCGCCACCACCCACGCCACGCCGAGCGAGCCCGCCGATGTCGTCGAGCACCCGCCCGCATCGGGCGCATCCCGATCCACGACCGGATCGGGCCCGTCGTTCCGGAGGCCTGCGGGACTTGCCGTGTCGACCACCCCGTCCCCACGGGGGTCTTCGGGGTCGAAGAAGTCGAGGGAGTCCCCCGCTCCTGCGGCCAACCCGAACGAGCTCAACGGACACGCGGCCGGGTCGATCTCGAGCTCCAGCTGGAGGTTCCACGACGCGAAGTAGGCGGTCTGCGCGGTCATTCCGCACTCGAAGCGGTTGGAGGAGCCCGGGAGCTCGAGGTCGCCGTCCGGCGCGGCCAGGAAGCCCTCGAACGTCGAGTTGTGCGTGTTGACCTGGATGCCGTCGTCGCCTGTGCCCCCGGCCAGGAACAGCAGGCCATCCGCCGTGTAGGGAGAGAACGTGAGGTCGTTGCCGTTCACGATGATGTTGCCGGTCGACACGAACGTGCCGACGCCGTTCAGCGCCCAGGCGCCCACCACGATGTCGCAGTCGGCGTAGTGCAGCCCCGGAGGAGGCGCGGACCAGAACGACCACTGGCCGTTCTGACAGTTCGCCGTCTGGTCGTAGTACGCAGCGACGTTCGCCTTCGACCCACCCGGCGCGTAGTCGGCCACCTCGAAGTCGAACGGCGACTGGGCCACCGGAACCTGCACGGCCGCGGGGTCGATGGTGACCTGGCCCTGGGTCGTGAGAGAACCGGCGTACTCCAATCCACCCAACAATCCCAGCTGCCAGCCGTTCAGGTAGACGTCGCCGTTGGCGTGAACCAACCCGTTGATCGAGCTGCTCGACCCCTGCCAGTGGAAGACCGTTCCCGACGTGCCGTCGAGCCACAGCGCGACCGGCGCAGAAGCCGGGTCACACGAGCTATCCGCATCGGTGACCGTCACCGGGACCGTCGCGGTCGTGCTCGCGCCCCGGTCGTCCGTCGCAGTCAGCGTCACGTCCACCGTCTCGCCCACCGCGATCAGCGTGCCTGCGGCCGGGCTCTGCGTGATCCCCGCCGTGCTGCAGTCGTCGCTCGCTGCGGCCAGCGCGACGAGGTCGGGCACCGTGCCTTCACACAGCCCTCCTTCGTCCAGATCGACTGGACCGGGGACGACGTCGAACACCGGCGGGTCGTCGACCACGGTCACCGCGACCTCGTCGGAGTCCTCTCCTCCACGGCCATCCGAGACCTCGACCGTGAACACCGTGGAGTCGGTCACGCTCACGGTCACGGTGGCTTCGGTCGCCACCTCGACGTCGCTCTCGTCGAGCCAGGAGAACGCCAGCACGTCGTCGTCGGCATCCGTCGACGCCGACGCGTCCAGGTCGACCGTGCCTGCACAGGTGCGCGTGATGTCGGGCCCTGCGTCGGCGACCGGTGCGGTGTTGCAGGACTCGTCCGGATCGACGACCGAGACCAGCGCGACCTCCGTAGCGGTCTGACCCGACGCATCCGTCGCCGTCAGCGTCACCGAGACCGACTCGCCCACGTCGAGCACCGCTCCCGCCGCGGGACTCTGGGTGATCGAGACCGCGCTGCACGTGTCGCTGGCGGCCGCACCCGCCGAGAGGTCCGGCAGCACGGCCGAGCACGACCCCGCTTCGTCGATCTCGACGTCCTGGACGGGCGCATCGAAGGTGGGTGGTGCGTCGTCCACCACCGTGATTGCCACAGAATCGGAGGCCGACAGTCCTCCGGGGTCGGTGACCGTGAGCGTGTAGCCGAACACCCCGTCGTCCAGCTCGACCGAGGCCAGTGCCGTGTTGGCGACAGGGGTGCCCTCGGCGTCCGCCCACGCGTAGAGCAGCGCCGCTCCCTCCGGATCGGAGGAGCCAGTGCCATCCAGGACCACGGGCGCGTCGCTGCAGGTCACGGTCTGGTCCGGACCCGCGTTGGCGATGGGCGGCTCGTTGCAGGACCCATCCGCATCCGTGAGCGTGACGACGACGTCCTGGGCGGCGGACAGCCCCTCTGCATCCGTCGCTGTGACGGTCACCGTGACGGGCACGTCCAGGTCGAGCGCCGCTCCGGCAGCCGGCGATTGGGTGACCGTGACGTCGGAGCAGACATCGGACGCGCCGACCCCCGTGAAGTCCGGCACCGACCCCGCGCATGTCCCGCCCTCGTCGAGCGTCACGTCGGCCAGCGGGGACGCGAACACCGGGGGCTCGGTGTCGGTCACCGTGACCGTCGTGGAGTCCACCGACACACCGCCCCGCCCGTCGTCGACCGTGAGCGTGTAGGTGGTGACCCCCACCTCGGCGTCGAACCGCACCACCGCATCGTCGTCCAGCAGCTCGTCTTCCTCGTCACGCCAGGCGTACCCGAGAAAATCCCCGTCCGGATCGAACGATTCGCGGCCGTCGAGGTCGACCAGATCCCCGCACTCGAGATCGAGGTCGTCGCCCGCCACCGCGACCGGCGGGTCGTTCAGGACCAGGACCTGCACCGCATCCACGGCCACTTCGGCGGTCTGCCCGGCATCGGCCCCCACCATCGTGAACACCAGCCGAACCACCTGGTTCTCCGGCACCAACGAGGTGTCGAGGGTGACCCGGGTGCCGTCGAACACGACCCCGGCCGCGAGCTGCACCGACCCGTCCTGCTGCAGGCTGAAGAACGCCGTGGAGTCGTCCACCCAGGTGGGCACCACCGACGCGCCCTGGCCATCGACCAGCCGCGCCTCGAACGCATCGGGGATCCCCCCTTCGTCGGTGTCGAAACCGGCCAGCGCCTCGACCTCGAACGACAGCTCGGCCATGCGCCGCGGGACCAGGATCGACTGCTCGAGGTGGGTGACGAAAGAGCCCTGCTCGGACAACACGGCACGACCCGACACGACGACCACTGTTCCGACGGTGCTCCCATTGGCGCCCGGGGGGCTGGCGTCGACGGTCCACCCCGCCAGACCCGCGTCGAACCCGGGATTCACGACAGCTGCGCCGGCAGTGGCGCTGAACCCGAGCAGGGCGAGCACCACGGAGACATGACGAGCGGGGAGCGTGTTCATTCCTTCACCTCGAGGGCGAGGGTGGCATGGACGCCGCTCGGCGAGAAGCGGGGGTGCGCCCCGGTTCGCGAAGACGGCAGGGTCGCTGGATCCGGGATTCGCCCCGTCCGGGACGGGGGTTTCGGCGTCTCCGGCTTCGGACCGACCGAATCAGGGGCTACCCGATGATCCACTTCGCGAAAGACCCGGTCGAACGCACACAGTTCGCCTGCCCATCGGCGAATTTCGGGAAAAGCCGGGATCGCGGCGTGGAAATACCCCCGTTTCGTACTGTTGAGGGGCACTCAACAACCGCACCAACACTGTATGCTCGATTGTTGCGAATACCGGAACAAAGGCCCACACAACCCCATCCAGAGCGAATCTACATCCCGCCGATTCGTGTGAGGAGCAGGGCCTGAAAACGGGTGACCAGCGGGCCGGGTCCCTCGTCCGCCAGGGTCGTCCACTCCAGTCCCTCCACCCGCCAGGGAAGCTCCAGGGTCTGCGGCGTCCACGCTCGGGCCGACAGGTGCACACCCCGCGCCCGCGCCAGCGACCGCAGCGCCTGCCAGCTGTGCCGCGCCAGCTGTGGTGCGGTGAGATTGAGCTCCAGCAGGTCGTCCAGCCGCACCAGATCCGCCTCGAGGCCGAGCGACCGCGCGTGCGCTGCCAGGGGCCCGAACTGGATGCTCACCTCGGGGTGGTCCAGCTGGCGCGCCTCCTCCGCCGCCCCGTCGACAGGCCCGAACTCCGACAGGTACGCCCACCCTCCGGGCCGTAGCACCCGCGCCACCTCGGACACCATCTCCCGGGCGCCGACGTTGTCCCAGCCCCCGTCCACAGGGATGCTCCGCAGATCGGCGAGCACCTCGTTCGAGATCACCACGTCGGCGCACCCGTCCGGCAGCGGCAGATCGGTCGCATCCCCCAGCACGCCAGGGCTGTCGGGAACCCGTCTGCGCTGGGCCTCCAGCAGGGCCGGCGACAGATCGACCCGTGTGTACAGGGCTCCCGCCCCCCAGGCTTCTGCGAGCTCGCCCGTGCCGCAGCCGATCTCCACCACGTCCGCGTCGACCTGGAAGCCTCGCTGCCCCAGCACCCGCTTCAACCGAGCCCCGTACCGCTCCCCCTGTAGACCCGGATGCGGCAGGGCCAGGGCGTGGGCCACGGTGGTCTCCCGGTCGTCGAAGTGGGTCGTGGGGTCATCGATGGCGTCGTGGTAGGCATCCAGCGTCGTCGCGCCGTCTGCGCCGTACTGATCGGGGGTCCGCGCGTGGTCTGCCCGGACAGGCCCCTCGATGCGACGCAGCCTGGAGGCCGGCACCCGACCCGGCCACAGCTGCACGGCCTGGACGTCGAATGCACCCCACTCCGCCAGGCGCTCCAGCACGGACTCGACGGGGCGGCCCAGGCGGTCGGCCACCTGCCGCGTGGTCCGGCTGTCGTTCAACGCGTTCCACAGCTCCAGATCGGCGGCGAGGGCGCGATACGCGAAGCCGCCAGCGGTGTGCTGCATCGGGCACGGAACCCACAGCTGGTCGTCGTCGGGAAGCGCCAGGACCCGCCTCGAGCGATGGGGGATCCAGTCGGCCCGGTCGGCGTCGGGCGACAGCCGCTGAGTCCGGAGCTCGACCGCCCGCGGATCGGCGTCCGGCGGCAGGGTGAATCCGCGCCCAGACGGCGCGTGCCAGTAGATGAGGTGGTCGGCGATGCGATGGATCGACAGGGGCATGGCCCATCATTCCACTGAACTCTCCTGTGGATCCCGGTCACCTCCCACGACGGCCGACGCTGATCCCCGAACAGCCCCGCGGTTGTTCGGCGGAGAGGAGCTGATCGTCGGGAACACCTTCCTCCGGTTCCGCTGGGTCGGCCGGAGGTAGTGGAATCAGCGCGCACTGAAGAGCGGCCGGACCAGCACCCCCGCGACATTCAGCCCCACCACGATGTTCGCCAGGCCCAGCATCGCCAGCGCGTGCTCGGGCGACCAGGCCGCCAGCAGGAAGCAGAGCACGTACACCGGCACGGACGGCGCCAGCCGCCAGTCGACCAGGGCCGACCCCAGCACCAGCATCATCACGTAGACGATGATCTCCAGCGCCGCCGCGGTCGTGGCCTCCACCCCCGCCAACCAGGCCCCGATGAGGAACAACATGGCGAACGCCGGCATAGTCACGAGCATCACCAGTACCGACCGGTTGATGCGCGACCGGATGAACCACGGCCACAAGAGCCCCATGAACAGCACTGTCAGCCCGAAGATCCCGGCCGACACGAACATCTCGCGAGCGTAGCCGCTCGGGATCCCCAGCAGCACGGACCCCAGCGGCGTGAGCACCCAGCTGGCCGCAATCGCGCCCGCCACCACGGTTCGGGGGAACAGGGCGGTGCGGGGGTCGTTGTCGACCTGGATGCGCTTCAGCTCGGCCGCCGCTCCTGCACGCAGAGCCACCTGCTCCGCGATGGCGGACCGAAGCGACTCCGGCGCAGTGGAGGCGTGCTCGATCACCAGCTCTGCAGCCCCCGGCTCCCCGTGCTCCAGCTCGTAGGTCGCCAGGGCGATGGCTCCGCGGTCCCGAGCTGCATCCACCCCAGGAATCTCTGGCCACCTCCGCTGGGCCTCGGCGAACGCGAACCGGGCCGCGCTGAACCGATCGTGAAGCTCCCGACGGGGCTCCTCGGTCTCGATGCCCGCACAGACCGCGTCGATGGCCTCCATTCCCGCGGACTTCAGCCGACGCGCTTCCCGGTGTCGCAGCCAGTCGCGCAGCCCCTCCCGAAACGCCTCCACCGTGGGTCGATCCGCGGGATCCCGCGCCAGCGCACGCCCGAGCAACTCCGCCATCGGCCACTGCGGATCGATCGTCGGGTCGTCCTCGGCGACGGCATCCAGCACATCCTCGAGGGTGTCTCCCGTCCGCAGCGGCTGCCCCGAGATCACCCGGTACAGCAGGGCTCCCAGCAGGTAGACATCGGTGTGGGGCCCCAGCAGCGCGCCCTTTCCGGTGAGCATCTCCGGAGCCATGAACGCCGGCGAGCCCGCAGCCCGGGTGACCTCCTCCGCCAGCGGGATGCGGCCGTCCTCGCGCCGTCGCAGGCTCACGGCGATTCCCCAGTCCAGCACGTAGACCTCGCCGTAGTCCCCCACCATCACGTTGTCGGGCTTCAGGTCGCGGTGGAGGATTCCGCGGCTGTGGGCGAACTCGACCGCGTTGCACACCGCCTGCAGCACGTCGAGGTTCCACTCCAGGGGCTGCTCGTCGATCTGCTCGGTCCACACGCGCCCGTCCACGTGCTTCATCACGATGCGGGGCTCGCCGTCCTCGTAGTCGATGTCGTGGATCGGCACGATGTTCGGATGCTCGAGGGCCCCCGTGATCCAGGCCTCCTGCAGCAACCGTCGCACCGCGCGTCGCGTCCGGACCTCCGGATGGATGCCCTTCACCGCCACGTCGCGCGCCAGCACCTGTTGTTCGGCCCGGCGCACCTCGCCCATGCCCCCCACGCCGATGAGCGGCCCCAGGAGCAGGCGACGGTCGGGCTCGGCCACCGTGATCCCGAAGCTCGTCAGCTCCTGCTCTTCGGTCGCGGCATCTTCGGCACCGAGGGTGCGGGTCGCATCGAAGTCGAAGGTGCGGGACATCGCGGAATGCTACCGCGGCATGCATCGCGTGGGCACCTGGGGCTCCACCGGGCGCACCCAGCGGGTCACCTGCCGTCACCCATGCGCCTACATCGTCGGCTACCCTCTCTCCATGAAGCTCACGACCCTTCGACTCGCCCTGCTGGCCACTCTCACCGGCGTCGCCGGCTGTGATTCCCAACCGACGGCTCGAACCCCCGGGATCGCCCCCTGCATCGCGCCGACCCTGTTCGCGCCTGGCGTCATCCAGTGTGCGGACGGCTCGTTCGACCGCGTGTGGAGCGACGCCGTGCCCGAGGCCCCGAACAACGAGTGTGAGTCGGACGCGGACTGCCTGCGAACCGAGGCCTGCGTGCCTGCCGGCACCACCGACGCCAACCGCGCCATGTGCATCCCGGCCAACTGTTCGAGCAACGAAGACTGCGGGGTCGGCGGAGTCTGCGGAATCGCCCAGTTTCCCGACGACTGCGGCGAGGAGTACAGGACCGCCTGCCGCACGCCCCAGGACACCTGCCGCTCGGACAGCGACTGTGGCGACTACAGCTACTGCTGGCCCGATGGCGACACGTGGTCGTGCCGCTTGGACGACTGCGACGTCGGCCGCCCGCTCCTGATCGACCATCAGGCCCGCACCGCACCCACCGTCCCGCGCGACGACTGGTCGACCCACGAAGCCGGCCTCGAACCCGACGAAGCCCTCGCAGCACACTGGACCCGTGTCGCCGCCCTGGAGCACGCCTCCGTCGCCAGCTTCTCGCGGTTCGCCCTGCAGATGATGGCCCAGGGCGCCCCTCCGACGCTGCTCACCGACATCCAGCGTGCCGCCAGCGACGAGATCGAGCATGCCCGTCTCGCGTTCGGACTCGCCTCGGCCTACGCCGGCCGTCGAATCGGTCCCGGTCCCCTGGAGCTGTCGGGCCTCACCATCGAGACCGACTGGCGCAGCGTGGTGGCGGCCCTGATCGAAGAAGCCTGCATCGGCGAGACGCTCGGCGTCGCCGAAGCCCGTGCAGAGGCCGATTCCGCGACGCACCCCCGCATCCGCGCCGTCATGGAGCGCATCGCAGCCGACGAGCTCCGCCACGCCCAGCTCGCATGGCGTTCGCTGCAGTGGTTGCTGTCCGAAGCTCCCGCCGCCGACCGGGACTGGGCCCTCGACCTGCTCGACGCCCAGCTCGACACCCTCGCCCACAGCGCGAACCACCCGCGACCACACGTTCATCAGGCGTGCCTCGACGAGGTGCTCCGTCCCGTCGCATCCGCCCTTCGCGCCGCGTGAACGCCCGTCGTTCGAGCGCTTCGGTGGTTACGGACTCCCATGCGCTCGACTCCCCTACTCGCCTGCCTCCTCCTCGCTGCCTGCGCCCCCACCGCCGAGCCCGGGCAGGAAGACGGCCCCCAGCTCGTCGCGCTGGAGGAGGACAACCGGGCCCCCGAGCTCGACCCCGCTGACGGCGAAGCTCTCGAGCTCACCTCCGGCTTCGACGCTGCGAATCTCCAGTACTGGACGCACATGCGCGCCCTCGTCGCCGCAGAGCCCGACGCCATCTGGGAGGCCCTGCGTACCCCCGAGGTGATGGCCGACCGCCGGGTGCTGGTCGACTGGGAAGTCGTCGACGAAGGGCATGTTCCCGAGGTCGACTTCAGCTTCGCCATCGACAACGAGATGTCGATCGAGTTCGCCAACATCGGCTTCGAGCTCACCTGGCTGCACGAGGAGCAGGCGAGCACCGAAGCCGGCCCCACCTTCGTGATGGCGCGTTGGGACAAGACCGCCGGCCCGCCCTTCATCGACAAGCTGTCGGGCTCGCTCGAGATCGAGTCGATCGGACCCGGCCTCTCCGAGCTCCGCGGCATCTCGCACCTGCGCTCCGTCCGCCGCGACACCGGCGCCATGGAGCAGTACTGGACCGACCTGCACGACGAGATCGCCGCCCTGCTCGCCGGCGACCCCCTCCCCGTCTACGACGCCCCGTAGCCTGCACGCGTCGAGCCTCGCCCCCGTTCCATGTCTCGTCTCAGGTGCATACGGAGCCCCAGCGAAGCGGGCTCCGTCTACGGAGTGACGAAGGAACGGAGTCGATCACAGCGGGGGGGTGTCCGGGGGGGACGCAGTCCCCCCTTCCGTGTAGACCATTGAGCTGAAGTCGCCGACAGGTCCGGTCTCCAGAGCTTCGACGTCGCCGGCACGATCGACCTGCTCGACACCGGTCGCCCCCGAACGCTGTTCCGAGGCGTCTCTGCTACCGCTGTCGACCGTTCCATCGACCCTCTCTACCAACCCCGTTCGTTCCCGCTGCGAAGCAGCCCACCTCGAATCCGCACTCCGACAAGCGCCCGGTCGAGCAGGCCCACGCCGTCGTCGGGACAGCCGTCGGGAAACAACGCTTCGCCGCTGCCATCCAGCCTTCGCGGGTGCGGTCCGGACTGCGGTGGTGGGACAGAATCGCGCCGCGAACGTGGATAGTCTACCTTTACTCTGGCTTCGCCTCCGCGCTTCGCTTGGCTTGTTCGCCACACCGCGAACGCTACGCGAGAGTCGTAAGCGCTGCGTTGCTGGTGACTTCAGCCTCGTCCGACTCTCGCGCTCGCGTTCGGACCGCTCTGCACAGTAGAGACGGCGTACCAGAAGGACCGTGGCCGGGGAGGACGCCCTGGTCGACGCTTTTCAGGGGCGGTCTGTAGACAGCCCGTGTTGGCAGGCCCCTCCGCCGAGCCGATTCCCGAGCCCACACCACGCCGGTCTCAGGTGCATACGGAGCCCCCGCGAAGCGGGCTCCGCCTCCAGAGCCTCGACGTCTCCGACACGCTCGACCTGCCCGACTCCGCTCTCCCCCGAACGCCGTTCCAAGGCGTCTCTGCGATCACGTCCGACCAAGCGATCGACGCCCTCTACCGAACCCCGCTCCTTCCCGCTGCGAAGCAGCGCACCTGAAATCCAAGACAAGCACTCGACGTCCCGGACGCCCTCGACCTGCCCGACCCCGTTCTCCCTTGAACGCCGTTACAAGGCGTCTCTGCGACCGCTGTCGGCCCTTCCATCGACGCCCTCTACCAACCCCCGCTCCGTCCCGCTGCGAAGCAGCGCACCTCAAATCCAAGACAACACCCCGACAAGCGTCCAGTCGAGCGGGCCCACGCCGTCGTCGAGACAGCCGTCGGGAAACAACGCTTCGCCGCTGCCATCCAGCCTTCGCGGGTGCGGTCCGGACTGCGGTGGTGGGACAGAATCGCGCCGCGAACGTGGATAGTCTACCTTTACTCTGGCTTCGCCTCCGCGCTTCGCTTGGCCTGTTCGCTACACCGCGAACGCTACGCGAGAGTCGTAAGCGCTGCGTTGCTGGTGACTTCAGCCTCGTCCGACTCTCGCGCTCGGCTTCAGGAGGCAACGGCTGAGCGGAGCCAGCCGGGAAACTCCGGCAATGGGGCGGACCGCTCTGCACAGTAGAGACGGCGTACCAGAAGGACCGTGGCCGGAGAGGACGCCCTGGTCGACGCTCTTCAGGGGCGGTCTGTAGACAGCCCGTGTTGGCGGGGCTCTCCACCGGGGCCCTCCGCCGCGGGGGGGGGGTGTCCGCGGGGGACGCCCCCTTGGACGACCCCCAGCTGGAGCGTCTACCAGTCCGTGACCCGGTAGTCCTTCAGGAACTGCCCCCACACGTGGTTGCCCGTGTTCACGCCGTCGAAGATCGGATCGACGATGCGCGCCGCCCCGTCCACGATGTCCAGCGGCGGGTGGAACCCGTGGACCTCCCGCTTCTCCTCGGCCTTGTGCACGGGGTCTTCGTCCGTGACCCAGCCCGTATCGACGCTGTTCATGTGGATGCCGTGCTCGATGTAGTCCAGCGCCGAGGTGCGGGTCAGCATGTTGAGCGCCGCCTTCGCCATGTTGGTGTGCGGGTGCTTGTCGGACTTGAACGTCCGGTAGAACTGCCCCTCCATCGCGCTGACGTTCACGATGTGCGCGTCGTTCGTGGGTACCGCCGCCATCAAGGGCTTCAGCCGAGCGTTCAGGATGAAGGGCGCGACCGCGTTCACCAGGTGGACCTCCAGCAGCTCGATGGTCGGGACCTCGTGAGCTTGCAGCCGCCAGCTGTTGACGCGACGAAGGTCGACCTGCTGCAGATCGGCATCGAGCTGGTCGGCCGGGAACAGCGCGCGGGCATCGAGGTGGTCTTCGTCGAGCAGCGGCACCTGGGACAGCGCGGCAGACGACACCGCCGTGGCGGCAGATCGCTGTGAAGCGACCAGCGCGCGGGTGGTGTCGTCGGGCTCGGCCGACAGCTCGGCGGCCATCATGTGCTCGTAGAACGCCGGAGGCCGACGCACGGTCTGACAGGCGTTGTTGATCAGGTAGTCCAGCCGGTCGTGCGTGCGGAGCAGCTGGGCGCACAGGGCTTCGACGCTGGGCGTGTGGCGGAGATCGATGCCGTGGATCTGCAGCCGATGCTCCCACTCCGGAAAGTCGGGCTCGCGCGCGTAGCGTCGGGCGGCATCGACGGGGAATCGCGTCAACACGATGACGCTCGCGCCACTGCGGAGCAGCAGGATGGCCGCCTGGTAGCCGATCTTCACGCGCGCACCGGTGACGAGGGCGGTCCGGCCGGACAGATCGGCGGTCGGCGAGCGCTTGGCGTAGTTGAAGTCGCCACAGGCCGGGCACATCTGATCGTAGAAGCCGTGCACCTCGGTGAACCGCGCGCGGCACACGTAGCAGACGCGCTCCTCGCGGGTGTGGCCGGGCGAGGGCGGCGGCGCTTCGGGGATGCCGCGGCGGCGGGGCGTCTTGAAGATGGGGTTGTCGCGCAGCTTGCGGATGCCGGCCTCGGAGAGGAGGGCGCGGTCGGCCTCGCGGGTCTCGACCTTGCGCTTCTTGCGGCGCGCGCGGTCGAGCTGGCGACGCGCGTTCTTGTCGGGCTTGCTGACGATTCCGGCGGCCCTCAACAGGCGGATGCGCAGCTCCTCGTCGACGTCGGCGAGCAGTCCGCGGTCGTCGGCAATGGCCTCGAGCAGGTCGGCAGCGGCGGCGAAATCGTAGTCCGGCATGGCCCGGAACTAACCCCTGTCGCACCCCACGCACGCCGGTTCGGACCCACACGGGGTCGGCATGTCGTTTCACAGCAGGGACAGGTGGTAGGCTCGGGCCCATGCCGGTCTTCGTCGACATCCCAGCGCCAACCCCGTGAAGCACGCGCTCCTCGGGTTCTGCGCGGGCGTGCTGATCGCGGCCATCGCACACGCGGCGACCTGGCCCACTCCGCTGTCCGACACCTCCACCGAACCCTCCACGGAACCGGAGCGCTCACCTGCCCCCAGCACAGCGCCCCCGAAGACCGTGGTGTCCTGGGTGGACGACTGCCCCGAGAACGCCGGGTCCGGCCCCCCATCCGAGCAGCTGCAGGAGCTGCGGCGGCGCACCGTGACGGTCGACGATCTCGAGGCCCGACTGGAGGAGGTCATCGGAGCGCCTGAGGCGTTTCCGCCCGATCTGGACGAGCGTTTCACACCCTCCCACGCCGAAGCGACCGTCCAGGCCGTGCTCGATACCGTCGGCGAGGGTGAGATCGACTACGTGGACTGCTCGGAGTTCCCGTGCATCGCCGCGATCCGCGTCCCTGCCGGCGATGGCTACCTCGACGAGCTGCACAGCCCCCTGGTCGAAGCCCTCGGCGAACAGCTCGGCCCACCGAACCTCACGGGCGGCTACAGATCCTGGATGGACAGCCGGGCCTTCGTCCCCCTCGGCGAGCCCGCCGACGGTCCCCGCCTCGACTACCGAACCCGGGTGGCCAGGCAGATCCTCGACGAAGACCGCAAGGCCGAGGTCGAGCAACACGAAGCCGAGATCGAACACGCTGAGTTCGACGAGGTCGAACCGTGAGCGCGTTCCATGCCGGATCGGGGTTCGCAGCCGGCCTGCTCGGTGTCGGGCTCGCGATCTTCGCCGTCCGACCCGCTCCAGAGGCGCCCCCTTCGGTGTCCGTGCAACCCCGGCCGACGCCCCCGCCGACCCGCGTGGTGCACCGCTCGACGCCCTGCCCTCCGGCCATCGCGGAAGACACCCCACAGGTCGAGCGCTCCCTGCAGATGCTCCGCACGCGAGAGGCCCTGCTTCGGGGTCAGCTGTCGGTCGAGACCGGCGAACCCCTACCGCCGCCCACCCCCGAAGAGTCGCCAGATGCGGTGGCTGCCTTCCTCGACGAGCACCGGCACGGCGGCGACCTGGAGCTGGACTGCAGCGAGCATCCCTGTCGCGGTCGCCTGACGCTGCCCGCCACCATGAACAACGACAACCAGCGCTTTCGTGACGCCGTCTACGAGCGCTTTCCCGACTCGGTGCTGATCGACAGCATCGCCGTCGAAGACCTGGAGGCCGGACGTCTCCCCGGCATCACCGTGACCTTCGTGCTCGCGAAGGGGCTGCAGACCGACGGACAGCGACGTCGGGTGCAGCACATCTACGAGCAGCTGTAGCTACGAGCAGCTGTAGCTCCTCATCCCTCGAGCTTGTCGACCACCAGCGAGATCAGCTCGTCCCGGTCGAGGTCTCCGTAGTCGTACGACTCCTCCAGCCACTCGACGATGGGGTCGGACTCGCCCTGCTTCGCTGCACGCGCCACGCCACGGCTGGCCTGACACAGCTCCACCATGCGCCCCAGCACGCCCTCGGAGGCCGGGTGACCCGCACGGTAGCGGGCCCGCAGCCAGGCGAAGATCACGTGGACCAGCACGGGATCGGCCTCTTCGTACAGGGGCCGCATGTCGGCGATCGACAGCGTGCCGTCTTCGAGGACCGTCAGGGTCCGCTTTGCAATCCGTTTCTCGTGTTCGAACCCCATGGGCCCTCCGCGTACCGGGCCTTGCCTGGCCTGCCCGCCCGCCCGCTGGCATATCGTTCACAGGGGACCGGGACACCCCGACCGCCGAGCACCCCGGACGCGTTCGTCGCAACGTGGGAGTGATGTCCGACATCCTCGACGATCTCAGATCCTACGCCCGCCGCCTGCATACCGCGAAGGCGAGCCCCGCCGACGTCGATCACGGCACCGTGTTCGTTCCCGGGTCGGCCTGTGGCTTCACGAACATCTGGAGCGCCTCGTACGACGAGGCGGCTGAGATCCGCTCGGCGCGGACGGGCTGGTTGCTGCCCCACCGGCGTCGGTTCGTGGTCGTGTCGGACCTCTCGTTCGCTATCTCGACGCGCTGGTCCTGCCGTGAGGCCCGACCGTGGGTCAGGTCAGGTCAGGTCAGTCGCCGAAAGCCGGATGCGCGCATCTCGCAGCCCATCACCCGCTCTGCGTCGCCGTGGAGTTGAATTCCTGCCGACCCGAACGGTGCAGCGTGTTGTCCAGCCGGTTCCCTAATCGTCGGTGCACACCGCGAAGCGCTTGAGCGCTCGCCAAAAGTGACCCCCTTCCGCTCGCCAAAAATGACCCCCCACGTTCGCGGGGGCGAACGCCTGTTCGCGGGGGCGAACACGGCGTACGGCTGCCGTGTTCGGGCGACCGGCAGTGTACCACGCGTCAGGCCACAGGGCTGCATGCTCCTCGTGCTGGCCGCCTACCGAGCCCACGGAGACGGAGGCAGGGGAGGGAGCGGGTCCCTGCAGGGCCGAGCTTGCTCGGCGCGAAGGGTGCTCCCGACCTTGCCGGAGGCGGAGAGGGCGGTATGCCAGTAGCTCGAGGGGGATGCCGCCCAGCCGACCGATCTCGGGGGGGCAGTTCTGACGAGCAGGAAGGGGTCAGTTCTGGCGAGCGCTGAAGGCGAAGCGCTTGTCCCCGAACACCAGCCGGTCTTTCCGGCCACCTTCCCCACAGCACCAGTAGACGACCTGGCCTCCGTACACCCCTAGGCTCACCAGCTGCCCTTCGGGCCCGTAGTAGTGCGTGAGACTCATCCTCAAGACGCCAAGGGCATCGACTTCACCCAGGTCGGCACCCACCGTGGACACCCTCGTGAACGCCTCGCCGTCCACGACAAGCACGGTGGGCTCAGCGCGCATGCCTGTATCGAATGGGATGTCGTCCAGGTGTGGACAGCCATCGAAGGCTGGAAAGAATACATCACACGCGGACGCGAGGGTGGTCGCCGGTGCGCAGATGTCGTCGGAATTGCACTCGTCTACGAGACATCCGAACGACCCGGAGAACATCTGCCCTTCGGCCACAGCCTCGGTTCCGAAGCACTCTTGACTGGCCTGCACCGGAGGGCAGTCGTCTGGCAGGCCGTGTGCGCCGTCCTGGGGGACCGAGAACGCAGGAAGCGGCTCCGGAGTCGGCGTGGGCGCAGGAGTGCTCGGCGCCGGCCTAGCCGTAGGGGTTCATCCGCGCAGCCTCCGAGCATCGCCGTCCAGAAGATCAGCATGGGCTCCTCAAGACGCATGGGTTCGCACAGTGTCGTCGCGCTCGCCAGCTGTCTGAGGTAGCGGGGCCGCCGAGAGCGTACTTCCGGGGTATTGCCCTACTCATCCGTGCACACCGCGAAGCGCTTGTCCCCGAACGCCAGCCAATCCCTCCTGCCACCCTCCTCGCAGCACCAGTACACGACCTGGGATCCCGTCACATACAAGCTGACCAACTGCCCATCGGGCCCATAAAAGTGCACCAAACCCAGCCTCACGACGCCGAGGGCATCGACTTCACCAAGGTCTGCACCCGCCGTGACCACTTTGGTGAACGCCTCGCCGTCTACGACCTGCACGGAAGGCTCGCCCCGCATGCCCGTGTCGAACGGAATGTCGTCAAGGTGTGGGCAGCCATCGAAGGCTGGAAAGAACACCTCGCAGGCAGACTCGAGGGTGGTCGCGGGTGCGCAGATCTCGTGAGAGACCGCACTACAATCGTCGACGCTACACCCGAAGTAGCCATAGAACATCTGCCCTTCGGCCAGAGGCTCCGTTCCGAAGCATGCTTGACTGGCCTGAACCGGAGGGCAGTTGTCTGGCAGGCCGTGTTCGCCGTCTGGGGGGACCGAGAACGCCGGAAGCGGCTCCGGAGTCGGTGTGGGCACAGGAGTGCTCGGCGCCGGCGTAGCCGTAGGGCGTTCACCCGCGCAGCCTCCGAGCATCGCCGTCCAGAAGATCAACACCGGCCCGTACTCCAGTTGACCCGGTTGAAGACGGAGATTCGCCCGTCGTCAGCACCCATGGGTTCCGTCACCTGCGTACCGGGAACCGGCATCGTCATCTGCGGGTCGAGCCAGATGTCGGGCTGCGAGCTCATGAAGAAGCGCGGATCGGTGCGATTGCAGCACGGGCTCGACGCCATGCACGGGTACCGCTGCGCCATCGCCGTGGTGAACGCGGTGGCGAGCATGTTCTGCACGGCCCAGCAGTTGCGCTTGTCGTTCTCGCCATCGACACACACGTGCATCATCTCGTGCAGCAGCACGTTCGCGGCGGCGACCAACGCACAGAACGCCCCGCCGCCTCCCCCAGCGTAGGCCTGTCCCGCCACAGTCCATTGCGGGTGCTCGAAGGGCACGAGCGGTCCTGGGTCCAATCCGACAGCCTCGACGTTGTTCGCGACGTCCAACCGTGTGGTGCCTCCGGTCGCCCCCTCACCAGGCGGAAACGTACGAATCGCGAAGAGGTAAGGGGATTCCAGATACTCCGACATGCAACCGGCGAAGTCCTCGAAGTTCAGCATCGTCACCCCGCTGGCAAGGTCTCCTGGAGGCGCCAGCGCTGCCCGAGCGCCCAGATGAAGGCGCGCCCGATCATTCCCTGGAGACTGACTCACACCCTGGTGGCTCACGACCGATGTGTCCATCGTCGAAACCCGGGATCCACCGAACCAGCCAGAGGGTGTCACGCAGGATCGCACATCCCGAACTCTGGCAGGTCCCCCCAGAACGCATACCTCGAGCCGCCGTCGCCGTTGCAGCACCACCCTCCCCCGCTGTACGCGTTGATTAGCACCAACTCTCCATCGCCATCGAAGTAGAGCCACACATACTCGTCGTCCACAACGAGAGTCGCAAAACTCATGTACAGCGGCTGCCCATCTGGAGCGGGGATCTCACCGAGGTGCGTCCATCCCGCTCCATCGGCTCCCCAGGTCGAGTCATCCAGCAGGTCGGAGTCAGCGCGCGGACACTCTGCAGTGCCGAGTAGCCGCTGGCAGCCCTGATCCAGCGTCTCCGCCGCCACGCACACGTGGGTGAGGTTCGGGTTGGCGGTGTCCTGCCCTTCAACCGGCCACGACGGAAAGTCGACAGCGACGTCGTACCCTGGGAGAAAGACTCCGTAAATCGAGGTACCGTCTGTGCTCGGACATCGTCGAGGGCACGAGTACGACACAGGGCTCTCGATGCATGGACTGGGTTCCTGTGTCGGCACCAGCGCTTCGGGCGAACACTCCTCCGAAACCGAGGTTGGCACGGCGTCCACAGGCCCCACGGACCGAATTTCGGTGGGCTTGTCGACCTGACTGGTGCAGCCGGCGGTCGAGAGCGCCAAGACGTAGAAATACCTCATGGACACGTGTAGGGAAACAGCGTATCGGCGGTTGGTTCGGAAGACAGGTAGTGCGTGTCCGCGAACTTCGGTGCACAGGCGGCCGGGTCGTTGAAGCAGCCAAATCGTTGAGCCAGCGCCCACCCGAAGGTCGTCGCCAGCATGTTCTGCGGCTGAAAACAGTCGCGTCGGTCCTGTTCGTTTCGATAGCAGAGGTGCACCAGCTCGTGGAGAATGGTCCCAGCAAGCACCGCCATCGCTGTTGGCGCCGAGGGTCCACCACCGGCGAACGCACTCGACATCACGGAGTGAATGAGCCCGTCTTGATTGTGAAACGGCAGGATGACGCCCTGGCGAAACCCGAGGGCTTCGGGAGTGATCGCAGGGAGCTCCGAGAAGAACGGGTCCGTCGCGGCGCCGGTGGATGCTGCGGGACCGCTAGATGCAGGCTCCAAGCGCTCGACGAAGTACACATCGAACCCACCCGTGAGAAAGCTCTGGATGCACTCCCAGAGGGTCGAGAAAGGCTGAACCAGCTGAAAGTCGGGTGTGGAGAGGTCGTCGAATGGGTTGAAGGGCCGGGGAACATCAACGAGTTCTGCAGCAACAGCCACCGCCTCATCCACTTTGCAGCAGGCCCACTCGACGAGGTCGAGGTTGTCGAGCAGTAGCTCGACGGCCGAGAACACGAGGTTGTAGAAACGCAAGGCTGCGGCGTTGTTCGCGATCGTGGAGCGATCCACCGGTGTTGGCATGGTCAAGCCGACCGCCGCAGGTTCGAAGGACAATCCCGGAATCGATACAGGCGCCGGAGCGTCTACCCAGGCGTCGTGAGGAAGAACAGCCTGTACCAGTGCATCCGCTCCAGGAGTGTTGGACCCGTACAACGGAGGACAGGATTGCGGCGAGGGCCCCGCTGACGGGAGGCACACTGGAGCACACGAGGATGCCGGCCAGTCAGTCATCCCGGCGAGAGAGAAGCAGAACCGTGTGTAGCTCGCCACGGACGAGAATGGAGGAGGGACCAGTGGTGTCGCACCGCCGAACAACGAACACGCAGGCACGATTGGGTCGACCGGCATCGGGGGTGAGGGGCGAATGGGGCGTCCTACACCGTCCGGGAGTTCGGCGATCGGGATCTCCGGGCGCTGCACTCCGTCGAACTCCGGGGGATTCAGCACGACCCCGTCCAGGATGAAGGTAGCGCTGAAGAACTGCGTGGTGGCACTGCTGCCGCCTCCAGCAAATGGAGGCGACCCGGGCGGCGCGAACGACCGTCCGGCGTTCCCACCGAAGATCTGGGACCCAGCCTGCAAGCGCACGCTCACTCCCCACGCATGTCGATGCGCATCGTGCAGGTGCACATCTCCACGTCGAGCGCGCCCGTGTCTCGAGACACCTCCACGCCGAACCGGACGTACTCCTCGTCGTCGCCCACCGTCTCCCAATCCACCGAGCCATCCGGATACTGAAGGCCCTCGCCCACGAGCGGCGCGTGGGCGCTCGTGACCAGGCCCGACCAGCTGACTCCGTCCTCCGACACCTGGTACCCGGGCAGGGTCTCGCAAGCGGGGGTCGACCCCTCGTTACGCCAGGTGTACCGCACCTTCTGGATGTTCCGAAGCGGCATCGCGTCGGTCATCGGCCTGAACTCCGTCGACCCGTTCCCGGACGCAACCACCTGAGGCCCCGCCGTCACCGTCCTCGCTGCAGAGATCGGGCGCACCCGGATCAGCAACCTCACGGCATGGGACTCGAACGCCGACCCAGCGGTTCCCCGCTTGGCCCGCACACCAAAGCGCAGGAAGGGCCGGTCGACCCCCGAGACCGGAACCGTGTGCCAGACGTCCTCCGTCACGCGATCGGCCGTCTCGAAGTTCGTCCACAGGTCTTTCACGTCGCTCGCACTCCAGCTCACCCCATCGTCACTGTACCTGAATCGCGGGCTTACACGCTCCGCCGACCACACCGGCCTGCTCGAGCGTGAGCTGGACCTCGGCGATGCCCACCGACGACATTGCACCGGTGAGCGCCATGAAGAGCCCGTTGCCGCCAGTGGAACCACTGGTGGCGATCTGTTGCCATCCTGTATCGATCTGCTGCATCACTCCCCCCGAACGTCGATGCGGAGCGTGCACTGCCCCATCTGCTGCGTGTTGTTGCCACCTGGACGTGCCGTGCGGATGCAGAACCGGATGAACCGGTCATCAGCGCTCAGGTTGAGATCGGTCCAGGTGGTGTTGTACTTCCAACCGTCGTTGTTGAGACTCGTGGCCGACAGCGACTGGCCGCCGTTCCAGTCCACGCCGTCCTCGGATGTCTGGAACCAGGCACGGGTGACGATCGACCCGGTCTCGCCCTGAAGGTTCCAGGTTGCGCGTGCCTTTTCGATCCCATCCGTCGAGATGGCATCGGTCATCGGACGGTTCGCGCCCGCTCCCCCGCCCGCACCCGTCTTCGGGCTCATGCACAGCACGGTATCCGCCGTGATCGTTCGGGCACCGCGCACAGGAGCGATGTCGACCACCATCTTCGCGGAGTGGCACTCGGTCACCGTTCCGCCGCTGTTGGTGGTGAGCAGGCCGAAGCGCACGAACAGCCGGTCGGCCTGACCCGAGGGTGGCATGTCCTCCCAGGTTGTGGGGTACTCCCATCCGGACGTGCTCCAGCTCCCGAGGCCCACGGCGGAGTCCCAGTTGACGCCGTCGTTGCTGTACTGCACCGCCGCTCGCGATTGACCATTGGCCACACCCGCCAATTGAAAGACGTGGCGATCGCGACCCGATCGGCATCCACAGTCGGTAGAGCGAGATTGAAGGGAGCGGAGATTCCGCTGCGAGACCGGGAGTCATTCGCTACGATGCATCCGCTGGAGGACCGATGTTCCGTCACCAATACACACTCCTGCTCGGTCTCACACTGCTGGGCTGCCCGTCCAGAGATGCCGACCCCGTGAATGTCGAGGCGGATGCGGACACGGACGCCGACTCTGACGCGGACACCGACGCCGATTCCGATGCGGACACCGACGCCGATTCCGATGCGGACACCGACTCCGACGCGGACACGGCGGCCGTTCCCACCGGCCACACCGGCCACACCGGCCGAATCGACACCGCAGCGCCCGCCCACACCGCAGACACCGCACTCCCCGAGACCGGCGATACGGCGACCCCGTTCCCGCAGCCGAACATCGTGTTCTTCCTCGTCGACGACCTCGGCTACATCGACCTCGGTTCGTACGGCAGCGACCTGCACCTGACCCCCAACATCGACGGCCTGGCCGACGAGGGCGTTCGCTTCACCTCCGCCTACGCGGCATCCTCGGTGTGTTCACCCACTCGCGCCGCCCTGATGACCGGACAACATCCCGCGCGCATCCAGCTCACCGACTGGATTCCCGGCCGAGGGAACCTCCCGAGCTCCACGCTCCACGAGCCCATCTGGAACGAGTCCCTCGACCCGTCGCTGCCCAACATCGCGACCGTGCTCTCCGCGGAGGGCTACCGCACGGCGTGGCACGGCAAGATGCACCTGGGGATCCAGGCGGTGGACCTCGGGTTCGATGCCGGCGTCGAGGACTGGGCGCTGATGCAGCAGCAGGCACCCGACCCGAAGGGCGTGCTGGAGGTCACCCAGGACGCCATCGACTGGGTGGCCGCAGACCCCACCGCTCCCTTCTTCGTCGCGATCTCGCACTACGCCGTGCACACGCCGATCCACGCGGAACCGCCGAACATCGTCTTCTACCAGGACCTCCTCGCGGCACAGGGCGCGGGCCTGCACGACGACGCACCGTACGCGGCTCTCGTCGGCGAGGTCGACCACAGCCTCGGCGTGTTCATGGACTTCCTCGCAGCGGAGGCGCTTCTCGACGACACCATCGTCATCGTCACCTCCGACAACGGCGGCTTCGTGGGACGCACGACCAACGCGCCCCTGCGCCACGGCAAGGCGTCGCTGTACGAGGGCGGCCTGAGGGTGCCGTTCATCGTCTGGGCTCCGCCGCGGTTCAGTCCAATGGTGACCGATGCGGTCATCACCAGCGAAGACCTGCTCCCCACCCTGGCCGACCTGACCGGCGCACCCTTCACGGGAGACGGCACCAGCTTCCTCCCAGTTCTCGAAGGCGGGACAATGACCCGTCCACCGGTCACCTTCCACTACCCCCACAACAACACCGCAGGGGGGTCGTTCCCCGGGGCTGCGATTCGGGATGGGGACTGGAAGCTGATCGAGCGCTTCGGCGTGAACGGGAGCACGCTCGAGCTGTACGATCTGAGCACCGACATCGGCGAGACCACCAACCTCGCGGGCTCGATGCCGACTCAGGCCGCCACGTTGCTCGGGGAGTTGGACGACTGGAGAGCAGCGGTGGGCGCGCAGTCGATGACCCCCGCGCCCCCCTGATCGCACGCCACCAGCGGTAGGATGGGGTCATGATGCACACTCCCCTGTTCTTGGTCGTTGCCCTCGCCCTTCCAGCCTCCGCACTCGCGGGCGACGATCCCCGTATCTCCACCTCCCGAGGCGAGAACGGCGGAGCCGTGGTGCTCTACCCGCGGATCATCCCCGCGTCCGAAGACCCCGAGGTGCTCCGCATCGCAGCCGCCATCGAGGCCCACACCGACGCGCTGGTCCGGGCCACCCGTCCCAAAACCCCTGTCGACACGCGGCCCGCACCCGAGCGCGTGTGTCCCCAGGCCGGCTGCAAGGGCGTCAGCGTGGGTTCGGTGCTGGTCCACAACGGCGACACGTGCGCCGTCGCGGCATGGGTCGCAGCCCCCGGCCGCTCCCCCGCCCGACCCCTCGCCTGGTCGCCCGGACTGACCACCAAGCAGGCCTCGGTCCCCTTCCGCGAGCCCGTCGAGAATGCCCTGGCCATCCAGGACTACCAGCACTGCTCCACCATCGTGGCGAGTCTGTCCGCACGCGACGAAGCCGTGGCCGAGGCCATCCGCGCGGCGTCCGGAGCAGCGGCCCCCGATCAGAGCCCGTAGATCGCGCTAAACTTCGTCTCGAGGTCCTCCAGCAGGGGGGCCTCCGACGGCGCTTCACCGGTGGCGTGCGCGATGGTGTCGCCGGGCGTCCGCAGCCCGCCGTGCTGGTGGACGTGCTCTCGGAGCCAGCGGGTGGCCGGCGAGGGGTCGCCCTCGGCCAGCGACGCGTCGAGATCGGGCAGATCGCGACGCAGGGCTGCGTGCAGACAGCCCGCGTAGACGTCGCCCAGGGTGTAGGTCGGGAAGTAGCCGAACAGCCCGGCCGACCAGTGGACGTCCTGCAGACAGCCGTTCGACGGGCGGTCGACCGGGTAGCCGAAGTCCCGGAGGAATCGGGTGTTCCACGCTTCTTCGACGTCGGTGGGGTCGAGCGTTCCGGCGATCAGGTCGCGCTCGAGATCGAAGCGCAGCATCACGTGCAGGGCGTACTGCACCTGGTCGGCTTCGGTCCGGATGTAGCCCTTCCGAAGGCGGTTCACGGCGCCGTAGAACGCGTCGCGGCCCAGCCCCAGGTCGCCGAAGGCCCCGACCATCTGGTCGTACAGCCACCCGCAGAAGGCCTCGGACCGACCGAGCTGGTTCTCGTAGATGCGGCTCTGGCTCTCGTGCACCCCCATCGACACGCCACAGCCCAGCGGTGTGAGCCGGTAGGCGGGGTCGATCCCCTGCTCGTAGGACGCGTGACCGACCTCGTGGACCGTCGAGTAGAAGCAGTTGAACGGGTCGCGCTCGTCGGTCCGGGTGGTGATGCGCACGTCGGCGCCGGACCCCGACGAGAAGGGGTGAACGGCCTTGTCGATCCGCCCGTGATGCAGGTCGTAGCCGAACACCTCCGCGAGCTTCGCCGACACGGTCAGCTGGGCGGACTCGGCGAAGGTGCCGGTGAGCTCGGCGGGCTGGCGCTCGGCACCGAGGCAGCGGTCGCGGAGCGCCACCAGGCGGGGTCGGAGCGACTCGAACATCGAAGACAGCGTCTGGGCGGTCGCTTCGGGCTCGTAGTCGTCCAACAGGGCGTCGTACACGTCTCCATCGCCAGCGAGTGCCGCGCCTTCCTCGCGCTTCAGGCGCACGATGTCGGCGAGCACCGGAACGAAAGACGCGACATCGTCGTTCTTCCGGGCTTCGGCCCACTTCCCCTGCCCCACCGAGGTGACCCGGGCCAGCTCGGATGCCAGACGCGCGGGTACCCGAACGCTCCGGTCGTAGTCCCGTCGGATGTGCCGCAGGTGGGCGCGCGCGACGTCCCCGAGGTCGGTCTGGGATTCCGCGGCATCGAGCCAGTCTCCGATGCGGGGGTCGGTCCGTCGCGCATGGAGCACGGACTCGATGGCGGCCATCTCCTCGCCCCGTTGCTCGGCTGCGCCGGGGGGCATGACGGTCTCCTGGTCCCAGCTCAGGCGCTCGGCGATCTGGCCGAGGGCTTCGGTGTTTCGCTGGAACGCCATCAGCTCGGCCATCGCAGTCATCGGTCCTCCATCGTCGTTCGTCGGTCGTGCGGAGGACGCCGATATCGTACTGTCGGGTCGGAGGTCACATGGGGCGGCTGAGCGAGCGCGTGGTGGTGGTGACGGGAGCGGGGAGCGGCATCGGTGCAGCGGCTGCGAAGCGGTTCGCGGAAGAAGGTGCGGTGGTGGTCGGCACCGACATCGACGGCGACGCTGCGGCCGGAGTCGTCGCCGCGCTTCCGGGCGACGGGCACCTGTCGTTCGCGCACGATGTCTCCGAAGACGCCGCCTGGGCCGAGGTGTTCTCAGCGGTGACCGCCGCCGGGCACACCGTGGACGGCCTGGTGAACAACGCGGGCATCTTCCACCTGCACCTCATCGCCGATCTGGACGAGGACGCGCTGCAGCGGATGCTCCAGGTGAACGTCGTCGGCGTGGCGCTGGGCCAGAAGCACGCCGCCCGGAACATGACGAAGGGCGGCGCCATCGTGAACGTCTCGTCGGTCGCGGGCCTGGTCGGAGCGCCGATGTACAACTCCTACGGCGCCACCAAGGGGGCCGTTCGCGCGATGACCAAGGGCGCCGCTGCGGAGCTCGGCCGGGCGGGGATCCGGGTGAACTCCATCCATCCCGGGGTCATCGAGACCCCCATGGCGCGCGCAGGCGTCGAGCAGCTCGGCGTCGATCCCGAGCGACTGAAGAAGGCCTATCCCCTGCGGCGGTTCGGACAGGCCCACGAGGTCGCGAACGCCCTGTTGTTCCTGCTCTCGGACGAGGCCTCGTTCATCACGGGTGCCGAGCTCACGGTCGATGGCGGACTGACGGCACAATGAGGGGCTGTCCGCTGCTCGTCCTCTTGTTCGCCTGCTCGACTCCCGAACCTCCAGCGGAGCGCTCCGAGCCACTCCCAACGCCCCCGGCCGAGCCACAGACGACGCCCGAGGAGGCGCCTCCGCCACCCCCCGCTCCACGGACGCGCACCGAGCCCCGGAAGCCGCTGTGGCTGGTCGAGGCGCGTGCGCTGGTGGAGACCACCGGAAAGCCTCCGAAGGACGAGCTCGATCGCCCGGTGTGGTCGGTTCAGCTCCGGGACGACATGGCGGAGTTCGCGTTCGGTCGCGGTCATCCCGAGTTCTGTGGAGACTGCGCGGAGATCTACTTCGAGGGTCCCAAGCGCTTCCCTGCTGGCGTCCCGGTGACGCTGTCGACCGACGCCTCCGACGCCTGGAGCTGCGAGTCGACCCCGTTTCCGCAGGCCTGCGCAGACCAGCCCGTGGTGCTGACCCGGATGAACGACCTGCAGTTCGAGCTCCAGGTGTGCGGCGAGACCCTCCAGATGCTGGCGGGTGCACACGCCGGGACCTTCACGGTGCTCGCGCAGCGCCAGCGGTGGATGGACGCGCAGCGAACGGCCCCCTGGCCCACCGACAGCGGATGGGACGGGTCCGACTGCACGTACGCGTGGGTCGATTGCGATGCCGACCGTCCAGCGCTGGTCTGCGGAGACCGGGGTGAGCAGTGGGCCAGAGAAGCCCACGACTGGGTGCGCGTCCAGGACAGCGGGATCATGTGCGCGTGCTCCAGCCGGATCCCTCCAGGTGTCACCCTGGTCCATCCCTGACCCCGATCCTGACTGTGGTTACGGGGCCCCATGCGAACCCAGACCGAACGAGACGTGGGCGCCCTGCTGCTGCGGCTCACCGTGGGCGGGTTGATGCTGTTCCACGGCGTCGACAAGATCATCGGCGGCATCGCGTGGCTGCCCGGCGCGCTCGAGAAGAACGGCTTGCCGGGAATCCTCGCGTACGGCGTCTACCTGGGCGAGGTCGTGGCCCCCATCCTCCTGATGCTCGGGGTCGCGATGCGCAGCTCGGCCGCCCTCATCGCGTTCACCATGGTCATGGCGGTCTACCTGACCCACCCGAACGAGGTCTTCGCCCTCGGCGATCACGGGGAGTACGCGCTGGAGCTGCAGGTGCTGTACGGCATCGGCGCCATCGCCGCCGCACTCGTGGGTCCAGGGCGATTCGCGGTCCCGCTGAAGGGTCGCTGGGCAAAGCTCTGACCCCACCTCCGACTCCGGGGCATCCGTCGTGCTAAGCCTGACGACACCGCGTTCCCGGGGAGCGAGATGAGCTGGCAGGTCTTGACGTCCACCACCGCAGAGTCGAACCGCGCCGAGTTCGCACTCGAAGTCCTCACCGGCCTGTCCGAGCGGCCCAAGCGCCTCTCCAGCCGCTGGTTCTACGACGACGAGGGCAGCCGGCTGTTCCAGGCCATCATGGACCTCGAGGAGTACTACCCCACCGACCTCGAGCGGCAGATCTTCGTCACGCGCGGCGCCGAGATCGCCGCCCGGTTCGCGGGTCGGAGCATCGATGTGGTCGACCTGGGCGCGGGCGACGGCAGCAAGACCTTCATCCTGCTCGAGCACCTGCGCGATGCCGGTGTCGACGTTCGCTACGTGCCCATCGACATCTCCGAAGGCGCCATGGCGACGCTGTACGAGCGGGTCGAGGAAGCGCTGCCGGGTCAGGCCATCCAAGGGGTCGTGGGCGAGTACGTCAGCGGCCTGCGCTGGCTCGCATCCCAGGACGGGCGCGAGCGACTGGTGCTGTTCCTGGGGTCGAACATCGGCAACTTCGACAAGCCCCGCGCCCGGGCGTTCCTGCGGCGGATCTGGAGCGGGCTGACGAAGGGCGACCACGTGCTGATCGGCTTCGACCTGAAGAAGGACATCGAGGTGCTGCTGGCGGCCTACAACGACCCCCACGGCGTGACCGCGAAGTTCAACCTGAACCTGCTCTCGCGCATCAACTCCGAGCTCGGGGCCGACTTCGACATCGACAAGTGGCGCCACTACGGCACCTACAACGTGTTCACCGGGGCCATGGAGTCGTACCTGGTGAGCCTCGAGGACCAGACGGTCGACGTGGAGGCTCTGCGCACGTCGTTCAGCTTCCTGGCCTGGGAGCCCATCCACACCGAGTATTCGTACAAGTACCTGCCCCAGGACATCGACGGGCTCGCCGACGTCTGCGGGTTCCGCATCGTGGAGCGCATGCTCGACCCCAAGGGGTGGTTCTGCGACGCGCTCTGGGAGGTTCGCTGATGTTCACCGTCATCAATCACATCCGGGTCGTCGAAGCCCACCGGTCCGCGTTCGAGGAACGGTTTCGCGCGAACCTCGCCCACATGGACGGCGTCGAGGGGTTTCGCGGGGTGCAGGTGTGGCGTCCCGCCGGGGAATCCAAGCCCGACGCCGCCTACCCCGGCGATGCGTACATGATCCAGACCACCTGGGACGACGAGGCCTCGTTCCGAAGCTGGGTGGGCAGCCCGTCGTTCCGCGCATCGCACGCCCAGCCGATGCCCGACGAGTGGCGCGCGGGCCCAGCGATGATGTCTCGGCACGAGCTGGCGTTCGAGGGCCCATCTCGGGGCGAGTAGGTGCCGTCCTACCGCAGCGACCCCTACGCCGTGCTGGGCGTGGAGCCCACGGCCACCCACGCCGAGCTCAAGAAGGCGTACCGCAAGCGGGCGATGGAGTGGCACCCCGACCGCAACTCCGCACCCGACGCCGAGGCGCGGTTCAAGGAGGTCGCCTGGGCCTGGGAGCTGCTCGGAGACGAAGACCGACGACGCGCCTTCGACCGGGAGCAGGGCCGCGCCTCTCGCGGTGAGCTCCCGGAGGAGTTCCTGGCCGATGTCGGCGATGCGATGGATCGGGCCGAGTACTGGATCCGGTCGGTCGTCCTCCCCCACTACGCCCGCTACTGGCGCGGGCACGGCCTCGAGATGGCGGCCCGGTTGCTGGCCGACGTCGAGGACCTGGACCACCTGGAGGCCGAGCGCTCCCTGCCTGCAGCAGGCTGGCTACGACGGCGTCGCGTGCGGTCGATCTCCGATCGCATCGTGGTGACGGCCCTGTTGGGCTACGACGGCGCTCCGAGCGTGTTGATCCGGGGGCGAAAGCTGATCGAGATCGCCATCCTCCCCCTGCCCCTCTACAAGGCGGGGTTCACCGACACGGCCGAGCTGGATCGGGCGGTGCTGCAGCTGCTGCTGGGCCGGTTCGCCCAGGTGATGGCGGGGGGCAGCCTGCGCGGGTTGGGCGGAGACCCGGAGGTCGCGATCGACCGGGCGCGGGTCCGGGATTCCGAACGGGTCCGGTCGAGGGCGCTGCGGATCGGCGGTTGGAGCATCGTGGCCGCGATCATCGCGTTGATGCTCATCGCTGCATTCAACGGCTGGTGAGCGACTGCTTCACTCGCGACGCATGTGCTGTGCGGCGTGCTTCACGACACTCATGTGGTCGGCACCGTCGATCGAGATGTGCTCGGCGTTCAGCTGCTTGGACATGGCCCGGAACACAGGGTGCTCGGTGTCGACCATGTCGTCTTCAGTGCCCGTGAACAGCCGTGTGCGCACGTTGTCTGGCAGCTCGATCTGCTCGAGCCGCTCCTGGAACGGCGAGCCCGATCCCATGTCCTTGCCCGGGCGCACGCCGTCCAACAGCGCCCCCAGCCCGGGCGGTGCCAGGCGCGACAGGTTGGTGCCGACCTCCTGCCCTCCCCCGGTGATTCCCGCGAGGAGGGGCGCAACCAGGTTCAGGTTCACCTCCCGATCGCCGATGTCCCCTGACTTCACGAGCTTGTCGAGCGCATCGAGCGCGATGCGCGTGCCCATGCTGTGGGCGTCGATGGTGAGGGGCCCGTTGGGATTGGCGGCCATCTCGGCCCGCAGGGCGGCCGCGAGATCATCCGACACATCGCCGAGCCGCCGCCGCTCGTCGTCGTACGCGAAGGAAGACGCCCGCGCGCCCTCGTCGACGCCCAGCCGCGTGAGTGCATCCACATCGTTCGGGCTCCCGTCGATCCCGTGCACGCTCACCCGCGAGCCGCGCCCCGCGCGTCCCGGCGCCACCTGGAGCAGATGTCCGGGCTGGTTCTTCCCCTGGATCGCGCGCTGCTCGTAGGCCTCGTCCATCTCCCCCAGCCGACCGAGGAATGTCTCGGGGGCAGCCGGCTCCTTCACGCGGCTGGCGAGGTCCGCGTTGTCTCCCGAAGCGGGCTGCGCGGACTTCCGGCGTTCCCGACGCCTCCGACGGGCGCGAGCGGCACTGGCGGGGTTCTTGTGAAACGGCATGCGATGCACCTCCCAGGTGACATGTTCTCATGCCCGGTGCAGTGCCCCCCTGGATCCGAAACCTGTCTGAAATCCACGAATCCGGTCAGTGCTTCTTCTTCCGCTTCTTCTTCTTCTTCCGCTTGCGGCTGCGTGGTGGGGAGGGGCCCGAAGCGCCTTCGTCTACGGGCGGATCGGAGTCCGGCGTCGCGAGAGACGCATCCGATCGGGCGTGCTCGGCGTCGTCCTCGCGGTCGTCCCCGTCGGACGCCGTTCGTCTGCGGACGAAGTCGTACAGGTTTCGGGAGATGGCGATGAACGCGACCCCCACCCCCACTGCGACGGCGGTTCCGACCCAGCCCTCGAAGCGCTGCTCGATCGACGGCAGCGGCTCGATCCCCAGCCAGAGCACCCCGTACGAGAGCAGGCTCAACCAGCCCACGTAGAGCACCCCGGTCAACACGGTGACCGCCCAGGAGTCGTCGAGTTCGGCGTCGCTCGGCATGCCGCACTGTACTGTGCCCCGCTCGTACTCCGGGACTCGACGCCGCTTCTCTCGCGTATACACTCGCTCCATGCATTCCTTTCGACGGTCCGCTCTTCTCGCCCTTCCCCTCGTCGCCCTGCTGCTCGCCTGCTCGGGCGCGATGAACCCTCTGAATTCCATCACGCCCGAGCTGCCCTTCGATCAGCCGGAGGACGCCAACACCACCTCCATCGAGACCAACACCGTCAACGGCAAGGGCACCACGAAGGTGGCCTACACCCTCCCGGATGCAGATGGAGAGCAGGTGGTGCGCGACATCAGCCAGGAGCTGAACGACAGCGGCTGGGGGAGCCACACGGCCCAGTGGGACACCGCCACCGAGGAGGGCGCCATCTCGGGCACGAAGGGCGACGAGACCCTGGATGTCCGCGTCTCCCAGAATGGCGGATCCGTCCAGGTCGAGGTCGTGTGGACCTACTGATCGTTCCGGGGCGCACCCTCCCCCGACGATCCCCGTAGACTGTGCCCATGCGCGGCCACGACACCGGTCTGGACTACCACCGGGCGATGATCGACGACCTGACGAAGATGGACGCCTACGCGCGCGCCATCCAAGCGGTCGTGCACGGCGGCCCGCGCCCACAGGCCTCCCGGTACGTCGTGCTGTGTCTGGCCCGTGCAGGACGCGACAACGACGCCCGCCTCTGGCTCAGGCGCTACCGGGCGGCGTTCGGCCCGCACCCGGACGTCGGGTGAGCTTGCGATCCGCGCGTTCCGGTCGGCGATTCACGGGTTCGTGCTGCTGGAGCTGTCGGAGCAGTTCCAGCTCGAGCAGGACCCCGACGTCAGCTACGCCTGGATGATCGAGGCGATGCTTCCTCGGTGATGTCGCGGATGGTCAGGCCCCGCGCGAACGGGAAGAAGCTCGGCGCATCCCGGCGGAAGGCCTCCTGATCGCGGAAGTAGTGCTCCTCCTGCACGATGACCGGCTGCTCGCTGTCGTCGAAGCGTCGCACCTGGCTGTCGTGGATGACCCAGCCACCCCACCAGCGCCGGTAGCTCGCCCGGACCTCGAACACCTGGTCGTCCTTCTGCCGCACCTGGCGGACCAGCAACGTCCCCCGCTCGCGAAGCAGCATCAGGTGCGCCGTGTGGTCGCTGTTGTGGGCGTAGCGGCCACGACGCCCCAGGGCGATTCCCTGCTCGGTGGTGTCCACGAAGGGGCCGATCCCCAGCTCCTCCCAGCGACGCAGCAGCTTCTGATGCGCCGGGGTCAGGCGTCGCGGCAGCGTTCGCGGCGGGACCACGAGGCCCGCATCGGCGGCGGACTCGTCGGTCCAGTCGGGGCTCAAGCGATGTCGGAACCAGGCCAGCCCTCCGATGAAGACCATCTGCAGCTGCCAGCCCTGAGCGGCGCGCATGCGCGACAGCGACCGCTGTGCAGCGGCCATCAGCAACGAGCCCGGCGCTGCGAGCAGTGGCAGCGGACCCCAGGCGACGCGGATCTGCATCTTCCACGCCTGGTAGGGGTCGCCGGAGACCTGCGTTGCGACGGCACGCGGACGGCCGTCGGGCCCCATGAACTCGAGCTCGCAGGCCTCTCCGTCCTGCAGGATGATCTGGTTCTCCGGCGATGCGAACCAGAACCGTCCTCCACCGGCCAGCCGCCCCACCCCGAACCCCATGGTGTGGGCGATGCGCCCTGCGATGCCCTTGGCGATGGCCTCGGCGAAGGTGAGCAGGCCCGACGCGTCGAAGGTCAGCGACCCCGCGGCGTTGCGCGACCACAGGGGCGGCGCGACCACCAGCGACGACTGGCCCGCGAACCCCGTGGGATTCGTGCTGGGAACGCTGCCCACGCCCGCGATGAAGGCCCGGTTGGTGTAGAGCGCTTCGACGAGCCGGGAGATGGTCTCGAAGCGACGCTTGCCGTCGGCGTCCCGACCCGTGATGCGGATGACCGTGGAGCCGAGCAGCCCTTCGTACAGGATCATGCTGGGGATACGCGCGAGATAGCCGAGCAGCCCCCCGGTCTTCGCCTCGAGGTCCGGCGCGAAGAAGCTCCCGCCGCCCGGGCCCCCTGCAGCGTGGCTCGACAGCACGGTCCAGTCCCCGTCGAAGGCCACGATGCTGAACCGACCCGGAACCACCACGCCCTGATCGAACACCTCGAGGAACCGCCGCAGCGCACGCGCCTCCCACCAGGTCTTGAGCGACGACGGACCGAACCGGGTGAGCCACCGGCTGGCCTGCGCGTAGGCATACCCCGGGATCCCCGCGTACAACGCGTTGTCGGCGGCGGTACCGGCCGGATAGACCGCGATCGACCGGATGAACGGATAGAGCCCTTGAAATGCCTGCTCCTGTGAGGCCTCGACCAGCCCGGACAGGTCGAAGCCCCGGGCACGCAGCGTGACGCGGTGGGGCAGCAGCGTGGCGTACACCGCGAGTCGAAGGCGGGGGTCCCGCACGTCCAGCCCGGCCTTTCGGGCGATCCGGTCGGGACTGCGCCCCCGGCGGACGGCCCGCTCGATGCGCCTTCGCAACACCCACATCCCCTGCACCGTGGGCTCGTCGGGCGTGAGGTGGGAGGGGTCGGGAAGCGGCTCGAAGAAGGTCCGAAGCCCGGGGTCCAGACCCTCGCGTTCCTCCGTGCTGGGCGGCTCGACCGCGATGCTGCCGTCCAGAGGGGCCACCAGCTCGGGACAGAATGCCCAGAACGCCGCGATGAGCACGTGGTGGTCGAGGCTTCCGTCGCCCGAGAACACCAGCACGTCGAGGGGTGCGTCGGTCTCGGCGGCCTTCACCAACGTGTCGCGGATGGCGGTGATCGACGCGACGCGATCGGGCAGGGTCTCGACGATGCGGACATCGTGCCCCCGCGCCGAGATGGCGTCGAACAGCCCCGACGGCACCTTGTACATCCGCAACGGGTGGCAGACGGCCACGATGGTCGCGGGTGCGCGGTCCGAGTGCATGGCGGCCTGCACGTAGGACTCGATGAGTGCAGTGGGCGCGACCGAACCCGGCGGCGGTGCAGGTGCGGCCGCGAGACCGACCTGGGCGCGGGCATCGGGAGCCATGCCCGAGCCTATCAGGCGGACGAACGCACCACGGAACAGGCCACGGAACAGGACCGTCCGCACGCGGTCTCCACGGCATGCCAAGATGTGGAAATGCACCGTCTCGGACCGTTCCAGCTCCTCGAACCCCTCGCCCGGGGTGGCATGGGCATGGTGTGGCGCGCGACGCACGACGGACAGGGGATCCCGGTCGCGATCAAGATCGTCGAGACCGCCGACGCCGCCGCACGCGCAGCCTTCCGGGACGAGGTCCAGGCGGTGGCCGGGCTGCACCACCCCGGCATCGTCATGGTCTACGAGACCGGCGAAGCTCCGGACTCCCTCGTGAACGCGGGTGTGGTCGGAGCTGGCGCGTCCTACCTCGCCATGGAGTACGCGTCGTTCGGGTCGTTGAAGGGCCGGTCGGGCGGGATGTCCTGGGGGCGAATCCGAAGCACGCTGCTCGCCCTGCTCGACGCCCTGGCCCACGCTCATGCCCGCGGGGTCGTCCACCGGGACCTGAAGCCGGGGAACATCCTGCTCGCCGGGCCCGACGACGTCCGACCCGGGCTGAAGATCGCCGACTTCGGCCTGGCGCGCACGGTGTACCGGACGGATGCGCAGAACAGCGTGGCCGGCACCCCGCTGTACATGGCGCCCGAGCAGCTCCAGCGACGGTGGCGGGACTTCGGGCCGTGGACCGATCTGTACTCGCTCGGCCACCTCGCCTGGGAGCTCGCGACCGGACGTCCGGCCCTGCACGGGCGCAGCCTGCCGAGCATCATCAACGCACAGCTGACCGGCGAGCTTCCCCCCTTCCAACCGTGTTCACCGGTGCCTGCGGGCTTCGAGCCGTGGCTGCGGAGGCTCCTCGTCACCGCGCCCTCCGACCGCTACCGGCGCTGCGCAGATGCAGCCTGGGAGCTGGCCCAGCTCGGCCAGCCAGACGACGAGGGCTTCGAGAACCCCGTGTTCCAGGAGGTGCTGCCGAACCTCACGCTCACCCTGGACGACACGCTCATCCTCGCCGCAGCGCAGATCGACGACACGCGCATCCCCGAGCACGAGCCTGAGGAGGTGCTGCCCACGCCTCCGGAGTGTCCCCCGATTCCCGAGAGCTGGTCGCGGCCCACTCCGTTCCTGGAGCCCTTCCAGCTGCTGGGGGTGGGGCTCGGCTTGTTCGGCCTGCGCTCGGTCCCGCTGGTGGATCGGGTGCACGAGCGCGACGCCGTCTGGGGCGCTCTGCACGAAGTGGTGCAGGGCGGCGAGCCCAGGCTGATCTGCCTCCGCGGTGCTGCTGGGAACGGGAAGTCCCGGCTGGCCGGATGGATCGCCCAGCGCGCGCACGAGGTCGGTGCTGCACACGTCATCAAGGTGGTGCACTCCCCCGACCCCACGCCCGTCGACGGCCTGGGAGCCGCACTGGCACGGTGGTTCGGCTGCGTAGGCCTCGGACAGGACGCTGTAGTCGGGCGACTCACCGACCTGCTCCCCTGGGGCGCCGATGTGGACGGGCTCGCCGCGTTGATGCGATCGGGCCACGGAACCGTCGGTGACCGCGCGACCCGGAGCCCTGCGGGAGCCGTCCAGCTGGTGGCTCCGGAGGAACGGTGGGAGGTCGCGCGTCAGACCCTCGACGAGATCGCGAGGGATCGGCCCATCGTCCTGTGGATCGACGACGCCCACTGGGGAACCGACGCCCTGGCCTTCTGCGACTGGCTGCTCGAACGCGACCCCATCGAGGTCCTGCTGTTGCTCACGGTCCAGGAAGAGGCCCTGGCCGAGCGGGAGGTGGAGCGAGACCAGCTCGAAGCGTTGCTGGAGCGCTCGCCCTGCACCGAAGTCCAGGTGGACGCCCTCGGAGACGACGACAGCCGGGAGCTGATCCGCGTGCTGCTCGGTCTGGACGGCGCCCTCGTCGACAAGCTGGTGGAACGGACCCGGGGAAACCCCCTCTTCACCGTGCAGCTGGTCGGCGACTGGGTCGCACGCGGGATCCTCGTGCCCGGAACGCGGGGTTTCGAGCTGCAGCGCGGTGTCGAGGTCGACCTCCCAGACACGCTGCACGAGGTCTGGGCACGCCGGCTGGAGCGGGTCATGACGGCCTTTCCCGAAGGTCGCGACAGCCTGGACGTCGCGGCCGCCCTCGGTCAGGAGGTGGGCATCGACGAGTGGCGGGCCATCTGCGCGCACGCGCGGATCCACTTCGCCGACGGGTTGGTCGAGGCCATGACCCACAACCGCCTCGCCCAGAGCACCGACGAGGGGTGGTCGTTCGCCCACGGCATGCTCCGGGAGAGCGTGATCCGCCTGGCTCGCGAAGACGACCGATGGTCGATCGCCAACCGCCGCTGTGCGCGCTGGATCGCCTCGGTGTCGGGATCACCGGCCCGGCTGGCACGACACCACTTCGCCGCCGGGGACTGGGCCGAGGCCGCACAGGCCATCGCGGATGCCCTCCAACCCGAGATCGACCAGCACGACCTCCGCTCGCGGCGCTCCCTGCTCGAGCTGTACGACCAGACCCTGCGTCGCCTGGCCCTGCCCGACCGCGATCCGCGCTGGGCCGACCTGTGGCTCAGTCGATCTGCGTGGTACGTCGACAGTCGCGAGCCCGATCAGGCCTTGCGGGAAGCCAAGCGAGCCGTCGCGCTCGCCCGTCGGTTCCGGTTGGCCGACGTCGCCGCCCGTGCAGACCTCGCCGTGGCGCGCATCTCGACCACCCGAGGCGAGGTCGCCACCGCCACCGGCTTGTTCGAGGCGGCGATCCGCAAGATCGACGCGTCCGGGCCTGCACGTCTGCTCCCGACCGCGCTCATCCAGTGCGCCCACGCGCACCTGATGGCTGGGGAGATCGACGCCGCCGAGCGGCCCCTCGCCCGAGCGCGTGCATTGCTGGAGGACACCGACGACCACCGGCGACTGGCCAGCGTCGTGCGCTTCGAGGGCGACATCGCCCGCCTGCGTCGTCAGTACGTCGAGGCCCGTCGCTGCTTCGTCGAGGCCACCCGCTTGAACGAAGCCGCAGGCCTGCGCTCCAACGCCTCGTCCAGCCTGCACGGCGTCGCCGAGATGGATCGGTTGCTCGGGAACCTCGACGAGGCCGAGACCATCTACCGGCGCGTGGTGGAGCTCGACCGGGCGCGCGGTCACAGCTCCGACGTGCCCCGCCTGAACCTGTCGTTGTGTCTGCTCGCCCGGGGGAAGTTCGACGACGCCCGAACCGAGCTCACCCACCTGCTCGAGCGCTGGACCGTCCAGCACAAGCCCGGCTACGCCGCGGTCGCACACGTCACCCTCATCTGGGCCACCGCCGGGCTCGGCGACTGGACCGCGTACGACCACCACACCCAGGAGGCGCAGCGACTGTCCGAGCAGACCGGGATGGTCGACCTCGACGTGGCGCTGTGTTGCGAGGCTGCGGGGGAGCTCGCCATGGAGGCCGGCAACCGCGCACGTGCGCTCGAAGCCTGGGGGCTCGCGTTGCACAACTGGGACCGCCTGGGCGATGAAGGTCGTGCGGAGGCGCTGCTCCAGCGGATGAGATGAGCCCGTGTTCCAGGAGTCAGAGGCGTCGGGCCATCAGGGTCATCGCCAGGCCGCTCCGCGTGTAGGCCGGCACCGTGACCACCGGGTCGAAGCCCAGCGACGCGTACAGCGGAACCGAGCCCGTGGACGCGACGCAGTGGACGAACGCGCGGATCGACCCGTGAATCCGGGCCTCTTGCACCCTGACCTCACACAGGGCCCGCGCGACACCCCGTCTCCGGAGGTGCGGCTGCACAGCGACGGCTGAGAAGAGGGTGTCCTCGGGGGCGACGTCGACCTGCCGGTGCCAGTCTGCAGCGCCGTCGTCCGGACCCGCGAGCAGCTGCTCCACGGTTGCCGGCCGACCGACCCGCTCCGACAGCCCGAACCCCGCGAATCGCCCATTCAGCTCCGCGACCGCGATGAACGCGGACTGTCCCACCGCCCACGACGACACCGAGAAGTCCGCGAAGGCGCGCTGGTGGAGGTCCATCACGGCATCGAGGTCGGCGTCGACAGCGGGTCGCACCCCCAGCCCGGATGTCCCGTACACTGCGGTCATGTTCGTCTTGTTCTCCACGCTCGTGTTCGCCGCTCCGTCCAGCCCATCAGACCCGTCCGGGGGCGCCTTCGTCGATCGATTCGTCGAAGACGTCACCGCGAAGCGTGCCGATGCGGCACTCGCGGCGTGCGCCCCCGCATTCCGGGACCGGTCCAGCCTCGGATGCCGCAAACTCGTCGAAGCCGCGACTGCGCCGAAGGGCGCTCTCGAGCGGGGTCGGCTGGTCGAGGAGTCCTCCGAGCTCCTCGTCGAGCTGTGGCTCACCACCCGACGCGAGCGCACGCCCATCGTGCTCCAGGCCAGGCGAACCGGGGATGCGTGGTCGTTCGTGGACGGCAGCGACATCGACAGCGGCGAGCTCACCACCGCGCTGTCGCTCGAGGGCATCGAAGACCCCATGGCACCGGAGCTCCCCGACGAGGTGGGGCGGGTGCTGAAGCAGCTGAGCGGGGATTCTCCCCAGCTGGCCGACCTCTGCGCACGACCGGACGGCTGTGAGGAGCTCGCGTCGAAGGCCGCACGCCTCACCTTCCGCGCCATCGAGGCCGAGACCAGAGGCCTGTCCATGTCGGTGGGCACCATCGTCCTCTCAGGCGGTCGGCCGGTCGACATGGTGTGGCTCAGGCTGAAGAACGTCGACGGGCACTGGAAGCTCGTGGACATCGACGAGAAGGGGCTCGACGGGTCCGGGTGACACCGCCGCTCGCGTCCATCCGTGGTCCCAGACGCCGCTGGACACATCGCCATTCAACACTCGGGTACAGGCATTCTCGGCGCATCTGCTTCCCCTCGATCCCCATCCTACCCATCGAGCGCCCCCCGCCGAAACGCCTCGGCGGAGCCTCCGCGCCCCCCACGCGTCGCGAAACGCAGCTTCGAACGCTCGCGTACGATGTCCGCCCTCACGAACGACCGACCACCCGCCACGAAGCAGTCGTTCACCCCGATCAGGCTGGCTCTGCGACTCTGACAGCGTGGTCCACCAGACAGCGCGCCCCCCGATCGACACCGTCCTGTGCTCGATCTCGGTCGCGCTCTGCCTCTCTGCGTGATCCCCTGGGAGCCTCCGCTGACCTCGGACGCCGTTCCAGGGCGGTCGGTAGACCAACTCCGTGCAATCCTCAGTGTCCTCCGTGACTCCGTGGCGTCCTGGCGCCAATCCCCGTCGATCCCGTGGAGGTGGAGGTGGATGGGGAGCCCGTGACCTACTCACAGCTCCAGGCCGTCCCCAGACCCGAGGCATCGTCCACCCCCCGAGCCACCCACTGCTCCGACGGGTCGAACGCTTCGCCCGGGAGCACATCCGGTACGCTGCCGCAGACCCGCTCCAGGCTGGCATCGCGCGTCGACACCCCGGCCCCCGACCAGGCCGTCCCGGGGTCGTTCCCCACCTGACCGATGCGGTCGGCCACCGCGCCCGAACACGACAACACCAGCGCGTCGTCGCCGTTGAAGGACAGCGAACCACTCGTGACGTCGCACGGACCTCCCGTCGCCAGCGTCGCGCTACTGTGGCAGAGCAGCGCGGTCTCGCTCGGCGCCAGAGCCCCGGACAGCGCAAGAGAAGCGTCTGGCGTCGTGTCGCCGTTGCGGTACAGGTCCACCGAGCAACCCTGCAGATCGACCGTCTGCGCCGAGGGATTCACGACCTCGACGTACTTGTTGTTGCCCGAGCTCCCCTCCAGGTAGCGCGAGAACATCGGCGACGGCGATACGTCCTGCCCGCCCCCGTCCCGCATCGCAGTCAGGGTGTACGTGTTGCCCGCCGGCTGTTCGTCCAGCAGCTCCACCGTGAGCACGTAGGTGCCGGGCTCCAGCACCGTCTCGATGCGGAAGTTGAAGTCGTTGCCGTCGAAGCCCGCCGGCAGTCCCGTGTCCGCGCTGGGGTCGTCGCTCTCCGCGATGACGTCGCCCACCAGCCCGTCTGCATAGGGCTGCAAGCGTCCCCAGGTGTCCAGAGCACCGTCCGACCAGGCCTCGAACACCACCGCGTCGTCTCCGGTGATGTCCACCACGAACACGTCGACGTCCTCGTACGCCCAGGTCGCGGTGTGGATGGACCCCTTGGAGGTGGATGCAGATCCGGTCGGGTCCCCGATTCCTGTCAGGCACGAGCGGCGACGGTCATTGGGGTGGCGGGTCGAACACCTCGACGAGCTCGAACACCACATCCCACCCTGGCTCCGCATCCGAGACCTCTGCGGCCGACCAGAACGTGGTCTCGATGGCCCCGTCGATCCCCGGGTGGCGAAGCTCGACGTCCACCCGCAGTTGCGTCGGCTCCTCCCGGACGTCCGTGATGGTCAGGGTCTTTCCGGTGCTCCTGCACTCCACGACTGCGAGCAGGAGCGAGCTCTCTGCCCAGTCGACCTCCGGTCGGTCCACCTCGTCGATGGGCTGTTCGACGAACCCTTCGAGCCAGGCGTCACGGTCGTTCGGAGTCGAGACCAGGGTCCCCTGAACCAGATCGCAGGGTTGATCCGCCACCGCAGACCAGCTGCCGGACGCGACGTGCGCCCAGCGGAAGTCTTCGAGCGCGTCCGTGTCGCCGACCGTCGCGATGTCCGTGTCCACCGGTTGCTGGGCGGAGCACGCGACCACCACGACACACAGACACACCCCTCTCCATTGCACAGCCATTCGATATCTTCTCCGATTCCTTTCCTGATAGGCCAGGATTGCTACCGCGAAGCCGCATACTCGGCCTGGAGTCGACCGCTCGTGAGCCTCGACTTCCTGGAGACCGACCACCGCTCCTGCAACAACCGCTCCACCGCGTCGTCCGCGATTCCACTCAAGGGGTAGATCGACACCCGATTGGGCGACTGCCCGAAGATCGTCGTCTGGCCCATCTCCAACAGGCCGTCCCCGCACACAGCTCGCCCGAAGTCCAGTCCCTTCGCCTCGAGTTCGTCCTGGTACAGGATCAACGTGCAGGGCACGTCCTCGCAGTCGACGAGCCAGGTCAGGTCGGCGAACGGCGCGCACCGGTCTTCGAGCTCACCCAGGTAGTCGTACACCCCGTCCACGTGCTTCTGAACCTCCGTTCTCGCGAGGCTCCACGCACCCCACGCGTCGCGAAGCGCTGCCCGCAAGACCTCGGGAACGACCGACTACCCGTCACCACCGGGACTCCATGCCGCCATATCAATCATTCGCACTGGCTTGAGCGCGAGGTCGCCACGGAGTCACGAAGGACACCGAGTATTGCACGGAGATGTACGGGCACCTCTTCGAAGAGGCCGGCTGCATCGGTGTGTTCGAGTGTTGTACCATCCAGCACGTGGTCCACGGGTTCAAGGTCGTGTCCGCCACCTGCCACTTAGACCACCTGTCAACGTTTGACGTGAATGGAGCGAGACGTGAGCAAGATCGACCAGGAGCAAGCCCTACACGAGATCCAGAGTGCCGCGGTCGCTGGCGAAGTGCTGGTGAGGACGCAGTACCCCGATCGAGTCTACGGGGACCGTGGGTTCTTGATGCGAGTCGTGCGCCGCCTATTCCAACGAAACGACGTAGCGGAGGCGTGGCTGGCCGCTCGCGGCGAGTCGTGGCTACCCGAGGTTGGCGAGCAGTGAACAAGATGCTGACCCACATCGATGAGGCGAAGCACTTCATCGATGAGCAACAGGAGCCCCTTCGCAGTGTGCTCCGACTTGCGCTGCGCGAGTCTTTGCTCGAAGCCGACGCTGGCCCGCTGAGTGGCGAAGTGGATCTGGAAGTTCATCTGCGAATCCTCGCCACACTCTTTCCGCCACGCCAGGCGACAGCATTCGCCGAAACGCGCGGCAACCAGCTTTTCCGTGTGGGAATCGGCGTGGACACGACCGGAAACGGGGAAACGCCGTAGTGGTGGGGCGAAATCCCCAGACGACGCTCGTACGCAGCGGTGGAGACGGCCTGTTCGAGGCGTCCGCGCTCCGTGCGAACCTCTGTGAGCGACAGCGCTCCGTGGTGGACGTCGACGCCGACCCCGCCGTCAACCGCTTGGACGAACACCGACTCCGCTGACCTCGGACATCATTCCAGGGCGGTCGATAGACCAACGAACCGCCGGGCCCACCAAAGCAGACCGGACCTGTCGGCGACTACAACCCCCAAAAAAACTCCGTGCAATCCTCAGTGTCCTCCGTGACTCCGTGGCGTCCTGGCGCCAATCCCCGTCGATCCCGGTGGAGGTGGAGGTGGAGGTGGAGGTGGAAGTGGAACCCGTGACCTACTCACAGCTCCAGGCCGTCCCCAACGCCGAGGCATCGTCCACCCCCCGAGCCACCCACTGCTCCGACGGGTCGAACGCTTCGCCCGGGAGCACATCCGGTACGCTGCCGCAGACCCGCTCCAGGCTGGCATCGCGCGTCGACACCCCGGCCGCCGACCAGGCCGTCCCGGGGTCGTTGCCCACCTGGCCGATGCGGTCCGCCACCGCGCCCGCACACGACAACACCAGCGCGTCGTCGCCGTTGAAGGACAGCGACCCGCTCGTGACGTCGCACGGACCTCCCGTCGCCAGCGTCGCGCTACTGTGGCAGAGCAGCGCGGTCTCGCTCGGCGCCAGGGCACCGGACAGCGCAAGAGAAGCGTCTGGCGTCGTGTCGCCGTTGCGGTACAGGTCCACCGAGCAACCCTGCAGATCGACCGTCTGCGCCGAGGGATTCACGACCTCGACGTACTTGTTGTTGCCCGAGCTCCCCTCCAGGTAGCGCGAGAACATCGGCGACGGCGATACGTCCTGCCCGCCCCCGTCCCGCATCGCAGTCAGGGTGTACGTGTTGCCCGCCGGCTGTTCGTCCAGCAGCTCCACCGTGAGCACGTAGGTGCCGGGCTCCAGCACCGTCTCGATGCGGAAGTTGAAGTCGTTGCCGTCGAAGCCCGCCGGCAGTCCCGTGTCCGCGCTGGGGTCGTCGCTCTCCGCGATGACGTCGCCCACCAGCCCGTCTGCATAGGGCTGCAAGCGTCCCCAGGTGTCCAGAGCACCGTCCGACCAGGCCTCGAACACCACCGCGTCGTCTCCGGTGATGTCCACCACGAACACGTCGACGTCCTCGTACGCCCAGGTCTCGGTGCGCGTGTACTCCCGGACCTCCGGCGTCAGGACCACCGAAACGCCCGTCTCCACCGTGTCGCCAGCGTCGCTGTCGGGGGCGGGTGCATCGCAGTCGGCGTACATCGACAGCACGCCTGCGATGTCCCCTTCGGACACGCGCGACCGCTGCCCTGCGTGCAGGTAGGACCCGTCGACCAGGGTCATACTGCAGCCCGACAGATCGATGGGGTTGCAGCGCCCGGTGGAGAACGCTCGCGGGTGGTAGTGCATCACGGAGTCGAAGTCGTACGCCCCGTGGTCGACGCCCGGCTGGTTCCGGTCGGCGTAGGTCTGGAAGTTGTGGTGCTCGTCGACCGGCACGACGTCGAGGTTGAACGCCACGTAGTCGAGCGCGTCGGTGCGGGCCTGTTCGTGCCAGAGCCCGACCGCATGACCGATCTCGTGGATCGCTGCACTCGTGCAGTCGTCGTCGAGGGACATCTGCTGAACGCCGCCCTGGTAGCCCACCTTGCTCCAGCACCCGTCCCCGCGGATCACCTGCACGCGGTCGGTTGCCGTGGGGTCTTCGCGGAACCGGATGGGCGTGCTGGCCTCCCACTTCGCGAGCGCATCCACGAAGGCCTGTCGCACGGGCTGCGCGACGTCCCCGTCGATGCTGTACGGCACTTCGCACGAGGGCCACTTGCGGTATTCGACGCCGATGGGCGCGGATCGCTGCGTCACTTCGGCTTCGGTCCCGAGCACCATGTCGCCGCCCGAGATCGCCATCCCGGCCCGCACCTCGTACGGCACGTCCCAGACCACGTCTTCGCCGACCCACACGCCGGTCACGCCTTCACCGGTGCGTGCGCTGCTGGGGAACGCCTGCTCGGCCCCACCGTTCGGGGCGTAGTCGTTCAGCCCGTCGAACGTGGTGGACAGCGACCCGCATCCCGAGACCAGGACCACCACAGAAGCAGCCAGAAGGCGCATCTTCGCTCCACACAACAGAAATCGGCGTCACAGAGGTGACATCCGCACTCCCTATAGGGCGTCCGCCGCTCCCTGCACAGGCCGATCGCGTGCCGAGCTCCCGACACCTGCATCCCGGGCCTGCAGCACTGCAGTGTCGGCATCGTTACGAGCCTTCCGCAATCGTCGAGGAGGCATACGATGGCCGAAGCAACTGGCGTCCCCCACGCATCTGCGGGACAGGTCCCGCTCCATGCCCGCGCAGCCGAGAAGGTCGGGGCGTTCCACGGCGACGTCGTGAAGACGGTCGCGGAGCTGGTGGCGAACAACGACGTGGTGGTGGTCGGCATGGGATGGAACCCCCACGTCAAGCGCGCCCGTAAGTCCCTCGAAGAGGCCGGGATCGCCTACGAGTACCACGAGATCGGCAACTACCTGGGCCAGTGGAAGCCGCGGCTCGCCATCAAGATCTGGTCGGGCTGGCCGACGTTTCCGCAGGTGTTCGTCAAACAGGCCCTGCTGGGCGGGGCCGACGAGGTGCACAAGGCGCTGAAGAGCGGCGAGCTGCCGGAGCTGCTCGGCTGACGTCAGAAGTCGATGTCGGGATTCGCCTTCGCAGAGCCGAGCTCGCTCGTGAGCGCCAGCACCACGTGGATGGCGAACACCGGCCAGAATCCCCCGGACTCCAGGGCGATCCAGCCGTACAGCGGGCCTGCGATGACCGTCGACACCACCTCGGCCGGCCGTTTGGTGAGGTGGGCGAGCACGTACAGCCCCGACATCACCGCCAGGCCGCGGACCGTTCCGAAGGCCTCGACCAGCTGGACCAGCAGGATTCCCCGGAACAGCAGCTCGTACGCCAGCAGATAGGCCGTCCACGACAGGACCAGCTGGGTGACCTCCGAGGGGCCGTAGCGCGCCGCCCGCAGCTCCGGAGCATGGGCCCACGACGACTCCTGACGCGCCGTGAGAGCGATGACGGGGATGAACAGGACCAGTGCGCCGAGGGTCCAGAGCAACGCGGTGACGGGGTGCGCGAGCCCCGCTCCCCACCCCGCCCAGGGAACGTGCGCGACCAGGCCCGCAGCGAGCGCACAGCCGAAGAAGCCCGCCGCAGCGAGCCACTTGGCGCGCACCTTCCCGGTGAACCCGCCCCCGAGGGCCTCGATGACCGATGCCTGGGGCAGCACGACGAAGGTGAGCACGGCCGCGAGGGTGGCCGCCGCCACCGTGGTGACGACGGGGTCAGTGAGGATCGACAGCATGTGCCGACGGTCTACCAGACTCCGCGGACCGACTCCAGCTCGGCCAGGGCACGCAGCTGCTCGGCACGCCCTTCGGCCAGGGCCACGCGGGCTTCATCCCGGTCGCGACGCGCGGACAACCAGGGCTCGAGCCCCACCAGCCCCTCCCGATAGCGACCGTCCACGAGGACCAGCGCTTCCTCGGCGGCTTCGAAGGAGGCCGTGAGCGCTTCCAGCCCGGCGGTGGCGGCTCGATAGCGGGCCTCGGCTGCGATGCGGGCAGCGGTGAGATCCCGCTGCTGGGCCTCGAGCGCCAGGGTGGCGTCGTCCTTCTGAGCAGCGGCAACCTGGTTGGAGCCGAGCCCGGCCCCCCCGGAGATCAGCGGCAGGGTGGCCTGGATTCCGGCGTTCCACCCGACTCCGGAGGCATCTCCGGCGACGTACTGGGCCACCGTGCCGTTCGCGGTGATGGTGGGCGCGCGGTCGAGGATGGCGGCGACGCGCGCGGACTTCGCAGCCGACAACGCCTCTTCGGCGGCGACGAGAGCGGGGTGCTCGCCAGAGCTGTCGACCGGGCCCGTCGCATCCTCGGCCGCAGGCGGGGTCAGAGGGCACTCCCCGTCGATCTCGATGCGCATCAGGCTCTGCAGCGCAGCACAACGACCGGTCACGAGCCCGCCGGCCTCGACTGCACGAGCGCGCAGCGAAGCGAGGTTGGCCTGGGTCCGCGCCGCATCCGAGGAGGGCCGCAGACCACTCTCGACCAGGCTGGACACGGCCTCGGCCGCCCGCTCGGCGTCTTCGGTGGCTGCGGTCCACGCCCGCTCCTGCTCGATGGCGCTCCACAGGTCGGCCACGGCCACCGTCGCGTCCCGCCGGGCGCCCACGCGGGCCCAGTCCACCAGGGCCCGACTCCCACGTGCCGAGTGGCGCGCCGCATCGGTCGCCGCCCAGGTTCCCGGCGCGAGCAGGGTCCACGACCCCTGTGCACCTGCCCCGAGCTGGGTCTGCACCGGACGCTCGAACCCGAAGCTGGTGAGCCCGGCGCCCGTGCTGGCCGTCGCGAACAACGACACCGTGGGCAGGGCCCCGGACAGGGTCTGGAGGGTGGAGCCCCGGGCGCGCGCAGCCTCGGCATCGGCTCGCGCCACGTCCAGCGCGGCTTCGGTGGCCCGACCTCGGGCGAGGTCCAGATCCACGGGCTCGCCAGCCACCGCCCCCGCCGAGAGCCCCATCAGCACGGCCGGAATCATGCCCGCCTCGCGAGACGCCAGACGACCACGAACACGGCGGGCACCACGAACATCGTGAGCCCGGTCGCGAGCGACAGGCCTCCGAGAACCACGGCTCCCACGCCCCGGTACAGCTCGGAGCCGCTGCCCGGCACGAGCACCATGGGGAGCAGCCCCGCCAGCGAGGTGAGCGAGCTCATCAGGATGGGCCGGACCCGACGCTCCACGGCGTTCTGCACGGCGTCCTCCAGCCCCATTCCGTCGCGCAGCCGTGCCAGAGCGCCATCGACCACCAGGATGGCGTTGTTCACCACCACCCCGATGAGCAGCACGAACCCCACGGCGGTCATCATGTCGAGCGGCTGGCCACCCAGGAACAGGTCGACCGCTCTCAAGGCCATGACCCCGCCCGCAGCGGCCATCGGCACGGTGACCAGGATGACCAGCGGCGCCAGGAAGTCCTCGAACAACGCGGCCATGAGCAGGAAGCTGATCACGACGGCCAGCAGGAGGACCTGGGCGAACCGGTTCTTGGCGATGGTCAGATCGTCGGCGGTCCCGGCCAGGGTGATGTCGACCGAGGGCGGGATGCCGGCGTTCGGCACGACCTGATCCCGGATCCGGTCCATGGCCTCTTCGAGCGCGAGGTCTTCGGGAGGCGAGACCTGCAGCGTGATGGCCCGACGCCGCTCGATGCGCTGGATGGTCGTGGGACCCGTGGTCTCCACGAGCTCGGCCAGGCTGCTCACCGGCACCACCTCTCCGGTGGGCGTCGCGACGCTCGAGCCCATGAGCGCGGCCGCATCCCGCACGCCCCCGTTCTTCGCGCCCAGCACCACACGCAGGTTCGGCTGGCCCTCGCGCCCCAGCTCTCCGATGATCCGGCCGTCCACCAGCGCGTCCACCGCAGCCCCGAGGTCGGCCCCCGACATCTGCATCCGGCGCCCGTCCACCCGCCGCGGGCGGATCTGCAGCTCCGGTGCCCCCAGATCCAGAGACGGGATGGGCCGGATCTGCGCGCCTGGCAGGGCCTCGTTGAGCATCCCCATCAGTTTCTGCCCGACGGAGACGAGCTCCCGGAGGTCGGACCCGCTCACCTGCACGTCCACCGCACGGCTCGAGCCGACCCCCCGTCCGAACAGGCTGGCCTGGGACGCCACCCCGAACACGCCGGGAATGCTGCGCTGTCGCGAACGGTAGAACCCCACCAGGTCGCCGATCCGCCCGGGATCCTGGGCGGACGCTCCCATGAACGCCTGACCGGGCCGGGCCACGAAGAACGACCGCTCGATGGCCGGATTCCCGTCGATCTCCTGCCCGACGTGCCGGGTGATCTGGTCCTGGAACCCCTGGCCGATGTCGACCATCTCGTCGACCGAGTAGCCGGGTGGCGGAACCAGGATGCCGAACAGCAGGTTGCGGTTGCCGGTGGGCAGGTACTCCATCGGCGGGGTGAGGAGGAACGCGATGAGGGCCGTGACCGACACGACCCCGACCGACAGACAGCCCGCCCGGGGAAGGCTGCGCGAGAACCACCCCGCGATCCGCCCGACGCTGTGGGCCAGAAACCCGGGTGCGGCGTCGGAGACCCCCGTGGGCGCGGACTCGTCGGTGGGGTCGTCCGCGGGATCGGCGTCGGAGCGCGGGGGCTCGGGGGACCGGCCCTTGCCATCGGGGACGAACTGCGCGGCGAAGCTCGGAATCGCGAACACCGACACCGCGAGGCTGATCAGGACCGCACACGAGACCGCGACGGCGACGTCCCGAAGCAGCTCGCCCACGGTGTCCTGCCACAGGGCGATGGGCAGGAACACGGCCACGGTGGTGAGCGTGGACGCGACGAGCGCCCCCCAGACCTCCCGGGTCCCTTCGAACGCGGCTTCGGCGATGGTGTCGGTCTTGTCGCGCCAGGTGTCGATCGCCTCCATCACCACGATGGCGTTGTCGACCACCATCCCGACGGCGAACGCCATGCCCGCGAGCGAGACGATGTTGACCGTGCGTCCGAGCAGGCTCATCCCCAGCGCGGTGCCGATGACACTCACCGGAATCGCCACCGCCACCACCGCGCTGGCCCGCCAGCTCCGCAGGAACACCAGCAGCACGATGACCGCCAGCACGCCGCCCATCAGCAGGTTCTGCCGGACGAGCGCGAGGGCGTCGTAGATGTAGCCGCTCTGGTCGTTCACCACGGCGAGCTCGAGCCCCAGCGGGTCGAGCAGATCGCCCTGCACGGCCTCGACCTCGGCGAGGATCTCTTCGGTGACCTCGAGCACGTTGCTGCCCGCCTCACGACGGAACAGCAGCGCGATGGCTTCGACGTCGTTGTTGAACACGTAGGCGCTGCGCTTGCGGAGCCCTTCGCGCACGCTCGCCACATCGCCCAGACGCACGGGCTGCCCGTCGGTTCCGGTCCCGACCACCACCTCCTCGAGGTCGGTGAGGACGTCCGGAGCGGCGATGGTCCGAACCACGAAGCTGCGCTTTCCAAGCGTGAGATCGCCGGCCGAGATGTCGGTGAGCTCGGCGCGCACGGCGTTCGCCAGGGCGCCGATCGGAATCCCCCGGGCCGCCAGACCATCGGCGTCGAAGTCGACGTGCACCTCGGTGTCGCGCCCACCGAAGAAGTCGATCTTCGCCACGCCGCGGATGCGCTCCAGCCTCGGCAGTCCCTGCTCTTCGAACCAGGTGCGGTACTGGCTGACCGGACGACCATCGACCGCCCGGAGCAGCACCACGGCCAGGGGCGGGCCCGCGGCATCGGCGGTCGAGACCACCGGTTGGTCGGCGGCCTCGGGGTAGCGCGGCACCTGGGCGAGGCGGTTCGTCACCCGCACCAGCGACTCGTCCAGATCGGTGCCGACCTCCAGCTCCAGCGTGATGGTTCCGCGGTCCTGGGCGGCTTCGCCCGTCATCTTCCGCAGACCCTGAACGCTCTTCAGCACCTCTTCCTGGGGCACGAGGATCTCGCGCTCCACCTCGACCGGCGCGGCTCCTGGCCAGTCGGTCTGCACGGTGAGGGTGGGGATCTCGATGTCCGGCGTGAGCTGGATCGGCACCCCGCGCAGCGAGAGCGATCCGAAGATCACCACCAGCAGGACGCAGACCACGACCCCTACGGGCCGCTGGATGGCGAGACGGATCATTGGACCACGGTGACGGCTTGCTCGGGACGCAGCCGCTCGTTGCCGCGCACCACCAGCTGGTCGCCCGCAGTCAGGGACCCTTCGCCCGTGACCTCGACCAGGGCCTCGTCGGCGGTGTTGGCCAGGGTGCGCACGCCGATGGGATGGGCGGTGCCGTCGACCACCTTGAACACGCGACTCTCAGTGGGGCCGGGCACCACGGCGTCGCGCGGCACGACCACTCCGCCGGACATGGCGACGTCGAAGCCCACCTGCACGGGGCTTCCGGGCACCACCCCTGCAATCGGCGCGTCTGGAGCGACGCGGATGGGAGCGGTGCGGCTGGTGGGATCGAGGGCCGGAACCACGCCCACCACCTTGCCCGTGGCCCGGTCGCTGGCGAGTCGAACCGTGTCCCCCACCTGTACGCGACTGGCGAGGTCGAGGGGCGCATCCACCACCACCTCGACCGTGTCGGCACGCACCAGGTCGAGCACCGGAACGCCGGGATCGACCCAGTCGCCGGGATCGACGTGCCGCCGGGCAACCACGCCGTCGAACGGCGCCTTCACCCGGTGACGCCCGAGCCGCGCCCCTGCCAGCCGTGCAGCAGCCGACGCCCCCTCGAGCTGCGCGGTGAGCGCCGTGACGCGGGTCTGGGTCTGCTCGACCTCGGACTCGGCGAGCACGCCCTCACGCACGCGCCCGACCCGCCCGAGCGTCTGCTTGGCGAGCTCGAGCTCCGCGCGGACCCTGGATTCCTCGGCGCGGGCGGCCGACAGCTCGGCCAGCGCGAGGTCTGGATCGACTTCGACCAGCAACGCGCCCTTCTGCACCGCATCGCCTTCGCGTGCAGACACCTTCTGGACCGCGCCAGACGCGCCGGATGCGAGCTCGGCCCGCTCGAGGGCGCGCACCTCACCGAGCACGGTCCAGGTGTCGGACAGCTGTCCTTCGCGTGCCGGCGCGACTTCGACGTTCATCGCGGGTGGACCGGAAGGCGCTCCGCTGGGCGTGTCCGAAGAACACCCCACGAGCCCGAGCCAGAGGAGGATCATCATGGCTGCGGACTATTGCTGCACACCCCCGCCACCCCCTGGGGGGACATTTCGTGACGCAACGCCCTGTTCCCTGCAACCAAACATGGGGGCACGTCCGCGGGAATGCCTATGGCGGGCCGTCGTTGAAGCAGGGTTGCCCGTCACACACGTCGATGAGCTCGCCGGTCTCGAAGAAGTGCACCATCTGATCCTGCGCGGGCTCCCAGCGGCGCAGCCAGCCGTGCGTGTCGCCGTCGTTGGGCAATCCAGCCACCCCCGGAGGCGGATCGAGGGGGTTGTCGTCCTCGGGGATCCCGAAGTCCACCTCGATCACCGCCACGCCCGGTGAGGCCGGGTAGGTCTGTTCCTCGAGCCCCCACACGGGCCGGACCGTGGGGGTCATCAGCACCGCCCCGGCCGTCCGCCCGGAGATGAAGCTCGCCTCGTTGTGCACCTGCCGGTCCTCCTTGGCCACGTGGAAGATCGCCTCGTGGTCCGGGGTGCCGGGCAGGGGGTCGCCGTGGATGTGCGGCGAGAACGTCAGCGGGTCGAAGTCGTCCCAGCCCGTGCCCAGGGTGGCGAGGAACCGCGAGACTCCGTCGGGTTCGGGGTAGGCCACGCGGATGAGGACCGCGAAGGGCTCGAAGACCGAGCTGCGGTGGAGCAGGAACGGGTAGCCCGAGCCCGGCACACCGAGGTCGGCCCGGGTCACGTCGGTGGAGATGCCCATCACCACGGTGCCGACGGAGCCCCCCTGGCTGTTGCCGTGGTACCAGACCGTATCGGGGTCCCACGCGAGCTGGCCATCCTCCCGATAGAGCGCCTCCAGCGGGTCGTTCGCGAGCGAGGTCTTCACCATGCGCTGCTGGACGAGCTGGTTGGTGACCCCCTGCATCGGGAGCTCGGCCAGGAAGGGGAAGTCGCCCCCCTGCCCCGCGAGCACGGCGATCCAGACATCGGCGTCGGCCTCGTTCATCCCCTGCATGCTGGTCGCGAGGATCGCCACGCCCTTGCGCTCGGCGAAGTCGCGCAGCCAGCCGTTGTTGCCTTCGCCCATGCTGCCGAGGAACCCGTGCCCGTACTGCATCACCGGAACGGGGTCCGGGCCGTCGAACGCGACGTGCGGGATCTGCAGGCGCCAGGGCCACTCTTCCACGCCGTCGACCACGGGCAGTCCGTTGTCGTCTTCGACGATTCGCCGCGCACCGAGTGCGTTCGGCGGACCGACGACGGACGGAACGAAGCTGGTGCCGTCGATGATCAACCGGATGGACGGGTGGCACCCCGCAGGATCGTCCGGCAGACCGGGACACTCGAGCACGTTGTCGATGGTGTACTCGGGGCCGTCGGCGGGCAAGGCATCGAAGATGGCGTCGCGGACGTCGAGCATGCGCTTGGTGGCGCTCTCGTCGCTGCGGACCGGGAACGACCAGGCCAGCTGGAGCTCGTCGCGCGGCATGCCCGCAGCCTCGAGGGTCGGGAACACGACGTCTTCGTAGTGCTGCCGACGTTCGTGCACGCCGAAGTGGTGTGCGGCGGTCTGGTCGCGAAGTGCTGCGAAGGCCTCGGATGCGTCGACCACCTCGCCGTTCGCGTCGGTGAGGTTGCGGACGCCCACCACGATCTCGGTGCCACGGGGGAGCGCGATGCTCGGCCGGATCGTGAACAGCGTGGGGTCGAGCTCGCTCGCGTAGAAGTCGGACTCCACCCAGTGAGGAAGCCGTTCTCCGGTGGTGGCGTCGATCAGCATCACCGGCGAGTCGTCCGCCAGCCAGGGCTCGGGATCGAAGATGCCCTCGTCGTCGGGCACCGCTCCTGGGAGCTGGAACAGGATGGGCGAGGCTGCACCGAACGCTTCGAAGCGCGAGAATTCACCCGGATCGAAGGAGCCGTTCGGCGCATCGGGCATCCCCTCGGGCGGTAGCTGCAGCCGACCGTCCACCACGTAGGCGCGCGACGGGAAGGGGTACAGACACGCATCCACCAGGTTGTCGCACCCCTCGATGCCCTGGTCCGGCGTCACTCCGAAGTTGTCTTCCAGGCCGGGCTCGGGGTCGGGCTCCGGCTCGTTCTTGCACCCGCCGACCCCCACCGACATGAGGGCGAGCAGGAGCATCGCAGGAGCACCGGACCGGGAGAAGAGCGCGTCGACATGTGGGCTGGGGGTCATCCATCCTCCGTTCCGCCCTGGTAATCCGGACGGAGCGAGGGTGCGCTGCAACGAGCCCGGCTCAGCCGTCCGATTCGTCGGACCACACGCCCCGGGCCTCCAGGTGCTCGATGGTCTGCACGCCGTGCACCAGGCTGGCTCCGGCGCGAATCACGCCCGCGACGTGAATCGCCTCCATCATCTCCTCTTTGGAGCTGCCGTTCTCGGCGCAGCCGTTGGCGTACGCGTCGATGCAGTACGGACACTGCACGGTGTGGGCCACCGCGAGCGCGATGAGGGCCTTCTCGCGGGCCGTCAGCGCGCCGTCTTCGAAGGTCTTGCCGTACCAGGCGAAATACTGCTCGGCCAGGGCAGGCGCACCCGCTCCGATCTCGCCGAACCGTCCCAGCTGTCCTTCCTTGTAGTACCCGGACATGTCGTCCTCCTGTTCATGGGGTCGCACACCCTACGACAAGGAGTCCATTCCGGATCAACCTCCGTCTTCCGCTGCCTCTGCCTCCACCTCTTCCCCTGGATCGGCCTCGGCATCCGACCCGGTGATGGGCGCTGCCGAGTCCGGCGCTGCGTGCACGCTGCGGGACTCGGCTGCAGGCGCGATGCCGCGCAGTCGATCGTCGCAGACCTCGAGCAGCCCGCGCAGCTCGGCCACCTCGATCACATCGCCGCTACCGGGCGGCACCGCCGGATCGACGAGAGGGGCCACCCGGGTATCGATGTGGCGCAGCATCGCCCGCAGGCTTTCGGGATCGTCGACCCAAGCGGCCTCGATCGCGTACTCGCCCACATCCCCGAGGATCTGGAGCGCCGCGGGCCCGCCCGCCAACAGCCCGGACTTGTCTCGCGTGGAGGCCAGAACGGCGTCCAGATCGGCGACCGCGGTCCGCCCGAGACTCAAGACCTCGACCCGCAGAACGTCCGCCCGCTCGGGCTCTTCCAGGTCCTCGACGGCGATCTCGGCGTCCCGGATGGGCCCTTCGACCATTCGCTGCGCTCGGAGCACGCGCTCGATGTCCTCCTGCTGCAGGCGTCGCGCTTCCGCACAGTCCCGGCGGGTCTCCGCCAGCTGCTCCCGGGCGGACTCCAGTGCCTCGGCGGTCTTCTCGACGATGGCGCGCGCCTCGTTCATCGCCATCTCGGATGCCTCGCTCTTCCGGGCGTGACGGCCTGTCAGCCGGGACATCCAGCCCCCCATCCCCTCCAGCGCCGCCAGCTCGCGCGCGGCCTGCTTGAACACGTCCTTCGCGGAGTCCAGGCGGGCTTCGAGGCTCGCGATGCGACGTTCGAGCGCGATTTCACGCCGCTCGAGCTCCGAGAGCTCCGAGATCTCTGGGGTCGGGGTTCCGGCTTCACCTGCCGTGCTCATGTCGCACGTCCCTCCAGCAGATCGACATCATCCCGCATCGCGGCCCACATGTAGTCCACGAGCGCACGAATGCGGGCCGCGTGCCGGAGATCGGGATGCGCCAGCAACCACAGCGCGCTCGCCGCCTGGGGCACCACGGGGCGGACCCGCTGCAGGTTGGGGTCGGGATCGCCCGCGAAGCACGGCAGCATCCCTCGGCATCCCGCTTCGCAGATCACCGCCTGCATCGCCGGAACCGAGTTGACGCGCACCAGCACCTGGGTCTCGGCGTCCTCGTGGTGCGCCGCCCACCAGCGCGCCGCAGCGAGGTGGGACTTGTCGTCCGAGAACGCCGCCCAGGGCAGCGCCGCGACGGCGTCGGCGGACATGGCCGCAGGGGCGTAGACGGTCCAGGCGATGGCGCTCACCCGACGCCCCACGGCACCCGCCTCCGGGCGAGGTGTGGGACGCAGCGCGACGTCGGCCTCCCTCCGCTCCAGGTCCAGGAACCGATCCGAGAACGACATCTGGACCTGGATTCCGGGATACCGCTCGCGAAAAGGCTGCAGATGCGGGGTGATCAGGCCCAACAGCGACTCCGGAGCCGTGAGCCGAACGAGCCCTTCGAGTGCGCGGTCCCGCCCCTCGACCCCGCGTCGGAACGCCAGCATCGCATCCGCAGCAGCCTCGGCGTCCGGAAGCACGCCCTGGCCGGCCTCGGTGAGGGTGTAGCGGCCAGAGTCCCGGTCGAACAGGGTCACCTGGAGGTCCTCTTCCAGCGCCTTGAGCCGCCGGTAGATCGTGGAGTGGTTCAGGGAGAGCTCCCGGGCTGCACCAGCGAGGGAGCCCTGCTGGGCCACCTCCAGGAAGACCTGCACATCATCCCAGCGCATCTGTGCATCCGTGCAAAGAGGGGTTGCGAGCTTGCGTGCAGTCTATGCCTCGCAGGCTCCATAGGGTCAACCGCACAGACGACACGGGAACGACATGCAGCGAATCGAGACCGACCCAGACCACGTGATCTTCGGATCCGGCGCCGAGAAGGCGGTCGCCACCACCCTGGAGACCCTGAACGCCGAGCGGGTGTTGCTGATCGCCATGCAGCGGCACGAACAGGGTGCCCAGCGCGTCGCCCGGTCGCTGGGCGAACGCTGCGTGGGGGTGTTCCTCACCGACCGACCCCAGGTCCCGGGCGAGGTCGCCGACGCTGCGGTCCAGCGCGCGAGACAGGCCAACGCAGACTGGGTCGTGGCACACGGCGGCGGCACCACGGTGGGCATCGCGAAGGCCATCGCGCTCGAGCTGGACGTGAAGATCGGCGCCATCCCCACCACCTACGCCGGATCGGAGCGCACCGACATCTGGGGGATCACCCGCGACGGCGTGAAGACCACCGGCCGGGACGACCGGGTGCGGCCCCGGTTCGTCGCCTACGACCCCGACCTCACGCGGGATCTGCCGGTCGAGCTGTCGATGCACAGCCTGTTCAACGCGCTCGCGCACAGCCTCGAAGCGCTGTACGACCTCGAAGACCCCGCGCTCGCCGACAGCCCGGGCGCCCGCGCGGCGAGGGACAGCCTGGGCCCGCTGGTCCGGGGGATTCGCGCCATCCACCTCGATCCCACCGACCCCGACGGGCGTTCCGAGGCCTTGTACGGCGCCTACCTCGCCTCCACCGCCCTCCGCGAGGGACGCGTCGCGCTGCACCACAAGCTGGCGCACGTCCTCGGCGGGTCGTACGGCACTCCCCACGCGCCCACCCACAGCATCCTGCTCCCCTACACCTTCGCGTTCAACGCCGCTGCCGCACCTCGAGCACTGCAGGCGGTCCGCGAGGCCTGGACCACCCCCGATCCGCCCGCGTTCCTCTACGACCTGCAGCGCGAGGTGGGACTGAAGACCTCGCTGCGCACCCTCGATCTGTCCGAGGAGCACGTCGAGGGCATCGTCGAGCAGGCCCTCCGCAAGCAATACCCCAACCCCCGCCCCGTCGATGCCGCGTCGCTCTCCCAGCTGCTGGCCGACGCCCTGCACGACCGGCGGCCCAGCCTGTTCACCTGCCGCGAACCCACCCCCGAAGCCGCCACGCCGCCCCATGCCCAGGTCCCGATGACCGTTCGGGGCGCCCCCTTGAGCGAGGCCCGCAAGGTGCTGCTCGCGGTGCATGGACGCGGAGCCAGCGCCGACCGCTTCGCCGGCGACCTCGAGCGGCGGCTCGGTCTGGGACTGGGCAACAGGTCGTCCACCCTTGCCCGCTACGGCATCGCCATCGTCGCGCCCCAGGCCTTCCAGAACACCTGGTACCCCACCGGGTTCCGCAAGCCCGTCGAAGACAACCAGCCCCACATCGGCAGCGCCCTGGCGATGCTCGACGCCATCTGGGCCCAGCTGGCCGCGACGATCGAGGCCTCGGGTCGCAATCCGTCCGACGTGGTCGTGCCCGTCGGCTTCTCCCAGGGCGCGTGCCTGCTCACCACCTGGGTCACCCGCACCCCTGCCCGTCCTGCCCGGATCCTGGCGTTCACCGGCGCCCACACGCCACTCCCGGATGCCGACCACGCCGCACTCGACGGTCTGTCCGTGCACCTGTGCAAGTCCGCCGAAGACCCCTGGATTCCGGCCGAGGTGTTCGACGAGACCGCCACCCTGTTCGAGTCCCACGGCGCAGACGTCGACCTGCACCTCGTTCCCGGCTCCGTCCACACCATCCACCCCCCCGACGACCGGGCGTTGCGCGCCGCCGTCGACCTTCCCGAGGAGGCCCTCGTGCCCACCGATGCGCTCGAGTACCAGTCCGGATTCGGAAACGCCCTGCAGACCGAAGCGCTTCCCGGAGCGCTCCCCCGCCACCAGAACAGCCCGCGGAACACCCGGTACCGCCTCGTCGCCGAGCAGCTCAACGGCACGGGCTTCACGGTGCATCGCAACGAGAACCGCAGGGTGTGGATGTACCGGCTGCGCCCTCAGATCCTCGATGTGCCGTTCCGCCCCTACAGCGGTCCCACCACGGGTCGGTTCGTCGGGACCTTCGACGAAGGGGTGCCGAGCCCCGAGGTCATGCGCTTCAAGCCCGTCGCCATTCCGTCCGAGCCCACCGACTTCATCGCGGGCCTGACCACCTTCGCCGGCGCCGGTGGACCCACGTTCCGCAAGGGTGCCGCGGTGCACCTGTACGCCGCCAACGCCGACATGGACAAGACCGCGTTCTGCAACATCGATGGAGACCTGCTCGTCGCCCCCCAGGAGGGCCGCCTGCACGTGCGGACCGAGCTCGGACGGCTGAGCGTCGCGCCCGGCGAGATCGTCATCCTGCCCCGCGGCATCCGCTTCGCCATCGCACTGCCGGACGGGGTGGGACGCGGCTACGTCGCCGAGCTGTTCGACGGGCACTTCACGCTCCCCGAGCGCGGTCCCGTGGGCGCCAACGGCCTCGCCGACGAGCGGCACTTCAAGGCGCCAGTGGCCGACTTCGAAGACGATCCCAGCCCGCACACCATCATCGTCCGACAGGGCGGGAAGCTGTGGGAGATCGACAGCCCGCACAGCCCCTTCGACGTGGTCGCCTGGCACGGCACCTACGCCCCGTTCAAGTACGACCTGGCCGACTTCAACAGCCTGGGCAGCGTGAGCTTCGATCACCCCGATCCGTCCATCCTCACCGTGCTCACGAGCCCGATGGACACCCGAGGCCGCAACGCGATCGACGTCGCGGTGTTCCGCGGGCGCTGGGACGTCGCCGAGCACACGTTCCGGCCGCCGTACTTCCACCGCAACTCCGCCATCGAATTCAACGCCGTGCTGTCGAGCCCGGGCGAGTCGAAGGTCTGGAAGCCGGGCACCTTCACCTACACGCCCTACCTCACGCCCCACGGCATCTCGGCCCACAGCTACGAGAACACGGTGACGAAGGACGCGGCCGAGGCCGAGCAACCCGAGCGGATCCCCGACGACTCGCTGTGGATCCAGTTCGAGAGCACCTACCTGATGACCGTCATGCCCTGGATGTTCGACCATCCCGACCGCGATGACGCCTACCTGTCGGGCTTCAGCGACTACGGCCCCGCCGCGGAGCTCCCTTGAGCACTGCGACCTCGAGCACGACACCCCGGGGAAAGTGCGTCCAGGACGTGGCGAGCGCACTCGAAGGCCTGGAAGACGGTGCCACCATTGCCGTCTCGGGATTCGGCCTGTCCAGCAACCCCGAAGCGCTCATCGCCGGCGTGCTCGAACACGGGGTTCGCGACCTCACCCTGGTCTCCAACAACTCCGGAGCCCTGGGTCTGGGCCTCGCCACGTGGCTCCAGGCCGGCATCGTCTCGAAGGTCATCGGCACCTATGTGGGCAGCAACGTCGATCTGCAGCGGGCCATGGACGACGGGTCGGTCGACGTCACCCTCGTTCCGCAGGGCACCTTCGTCGAGCGCCTCCGGGCCGCCGGTGCTGGAATCGCGGCGTTCTACACCCCCACCGGCGTGCGCAGCGTGGTCGCCGAGGGCAAGGAGACCCGGGAGTTCAACGGCCGCGAGTACCTCCTGGAGCACGCCCTGCACGTCGACTTCGCGCTGTTCCGGGCGTGGCGGGCCGACCCTTTCGGAAACGTGCGGTTCACCGGAACCAGCGCCAACTTCGGGCCGGCGATGGCGATGGCGGCGCGGGTCGCGATTGCGGAGGCCGAGCAGGTCGTTCCTCTCGGCGGCATCGCGCCTGGAGACGTCCACCTGTCCGGGGCGTTCGTGAACCGCGTCGTCGAAGTCCCCCACCACGACGACGTGATCGAGCATCGCACCGTCCGCAGCCCCTCGCACACGGGCGATTCCGCCAAAGGTGACGCATGAGCTGGTCGAAGAGCGAGATGGCGCGCCGGGCGACGAGCGAGATCGAGCCCTGGTCGGTGGTCAACCTGGGCATCGGCCTGCCCACCCTGGTGGCCGACCTGCTCGACGACGTGTTGGGCCCAGACGCACCGGTATGGTTGCAGAGCGAGAACGGTATCCTGGGCATGGGGCCGTTCCCCCTCGACGGAGAAGAAGACGCCCAGCTCATCAACGCCGGCAAGCAGACCGTCACCCTGCGGGCCGGGGCATCCCTGTTCGACTCGGCCACGTCGTTCGCGATGATCCGCGGAGGGCACGTCGATCTGGCCATCCTCGGAGCCCTGCAGATCGGGGCCGATGGCGATCTCGCGAACTGGACTGTCCCGGGCGAGCGCGTGATGGGCATCGGAGGCGCGATGGACCTCGCCGCGGGTGCCGGACGCGTCGTGGCTCTGACCCGCCACGTCGCGAAGAACGGCGAACCCAAGCTCATGGAGGCCGTGACCTTCCCCCTCACCGCAGCCGGCGTGGTCGACCTCGTGATCACGGACCTCGGTGTGTTTCGTCCGACGGGCACGGGGTTCTCGGTGATCGAGCTCGCTCCGGGCGTGAGCCGCGAACAGGCGCAGGACGCTACGGGCGCTCTACTGGTCTGAGGACCGCCGCGGCGAGTCCGGATGAGACGCTTCCGACTCTGCTTCCAGGCGTCCCAGGACGACGAACAATCGGCTCCGGGGCGGACGAACTGTGCGACCGCGCGAGCGACTCAGCAGGGATTCAATGCCTCATTCTCACCACAGTGCGCTGTCGCTCGCAGAGCGCTTCGCTCACGGAGGTCGCACAGAGCGCGGAGTCTTCGAAGAGGCCCGCCCTGCTGCCACGTTCGAGCGTCCGCTCGTGGTTCGGCCGATGGGCGAGAGCTCTCCGGTGGCGCCTCCGTGCAGACCTTCTCCGACTGTGGGTCGTCTTCCGGTCCGACGTTCGCCTCGCGACGACCACCACCGCTACCACCACGAAACCGAAACGGCGGGTGTTCCCCAATCCAAGGACGGGTCTCCTGCCAGGCTCTGCGACTCTGACAGCCTGGTCTACAGACGACGGCCCCCGATCGACACCCTCGCGTGCTCGATCTCGGTCGCGCTCTGCCCCTCTGCGTGATCTCTTGGGGTCGATTCGACGACATCGCAACCACGGTGACCGAACATGTTCGCCATGGTCAGCGGCCGAAGCCAGCTCGGGCCCGCGTTCGACACTCTACTTATGCCTGCATACTATATACATGCACACAAAACGGAAGGAACCATGCTGGTCGACACCACAGGAACGAACGACGGAGCCCCCCGCTACCAGAACAACGACGAAGAGCGGGTCCCCGCAGCGAACTACGGCCCCTCCAACCGGGCCATCACCCTCGGAGTCGGCGGAATCCTCCTCGCCATCCTGCTCACCGTCGGCCTGCTCGGTGCAGCGGGTGTGTTCGGCCCCCAGCAGGAGGTCACCCCGCAGCCTCAGCGCCCCAACGTGCCCGAAGGCCCTGCGCGCGACCTGCCGTAGCGACCCTCATGGCACGGGCGGAGGAGGCTGAGGCGTTTGGGGGATTTCGGAGGTCTTCAGATCGCCGTTGAAGGCGAAGCCGATCGCGATCAGCGGAAGCCCCTGAGGCTGCTCCTGACCCGCTCTGTACGGATGTTGCAGCCACCACTGAGCGAGCACGAACAGCGTGGGTTGGTTGAACTTCGCGCCCGGCCCCTTGTCCTTGAACTGCCAGGCGAACAGCGGCCCGACACGGTGGTGGGACAGGGCCCCGTCGGTGGACTTGCCCCGGCCGTCCAGGGTGTCGCTCCAGGTGTAGCGGACCCCGAGCCGCAGCTTGTTCTTCACGTACAGCACGTCGAAGTCGTTGAGCGCCATGAACCCGCCGTCGGGCGCGAGGCGGTCCCACAGCTGGTCGTAGAAGAACTGCTCGTCGTCCTCGAGGGCGAGGTCGTACCGCATGAACGACAACGTGCTCCGAGCGGCGATGGGGCCGACCTTGGCCCGGAGCGTACCGCCGAAGGTGAGCACCCAGCCGGTCTCGGCGCGCGCCTGGTCCGACAACGACTCGATGGTCTGGTCCGAGTAGCGGGCCCGCGGATCGTTCCAGCCGATGACCTGGTCGAACGTGCCGTAGTAGCCCACACCCTCGACCTGACCGAAGAAGCGGAGCACCGACAGCAGCTGGGCCTCGCCGTACCACCCCAGACGCGAGTACGCCGGGGTGACCATCGCGATGGGCCCCGTGTAGATGTAGGTGTCCTGGAAGAGGATGCTGTCCTTGGTCGACAGACGACGGCGCCATCCGACCTTGAACACGTCCACCAGCCCCAGCGGGTTGACGCGAGCAAAGGTGGCGTTGGTGTACCAGAGCCGATCGCGGGGCGGTGGCACGTACACGCCGTCGTCGGCGGCATAGGCAGCATCGTCTCCGCGGGCGCCGCGGTCCTGGGCTTGAGCGGGATCGGCAGCGATCAGGGCGAGCAGCGAGAGCGTCGGCAGCATCGGCATCCTCGGGTGACCCGCCGACTATACGTCAGAGACCGATGGTGCGGAGCCACGCAGCTTCGTCGCGGAAGAAGTCCGGCGCATCGAAGCCCAGGCTGGTCAACCCTCCGATCTGCCCGATCTCGTCGAGGTGATCCGCGCCCAACGTCCCATAGTGCACGCCCCACATGGCGCTCTCGACACCCACCAGCCCGTCGTTGTCGCCCTCGAGCACCGAGAGCACGCCGTGGGTCGGGGCGAGCAGCGGAGTCACGACCTCGCCGCCGGTCTGCCACAGGCAGAAGGCATCGAACACCTGGCAGGTCCGGCCGCTCCAGCTGGCGTAGTACACGTCTGCCCGGTCCGGCACCGCGTCGTTGAACGCCGCCATGGAGTCCGGCGAGAACGCCCCCACCTGCGCGACGATGTCCTGGTCGGAGTCCAGCCCGTAGAAGCCCGCGAGTACGTCGAAGGTCCCGTCGATCGTGGCTTCGAGGAAGAACGAGCTGTCGACCGCATCCGACACCACGCCGGTGAGGCTCACTCCGTGATGGGGCGTGGCGACCGTGAGCACGCTGGCCACGCGTCGCTCCGGGTCCAGATGCGACGCCACGTAGCGCGCATCCATTCCGCCCTGGCTGTGCCCGATGAGGTTGAACCGGCGATGCTGACCCTCGGATGCGATGGCGTCCAGATGTCCGGCCCAGGTCTCGGCGCGGACCGGCGTGATCTGGAACGGGTCGACCGCCCGCACGAACACGGTGTAGCCATCGTCCTGCAGGGCGTCCTCGATGCCGAACCAGTAGTCGAGCACCCCGAGGTAGGCGTCGGTTCCGGCCATTCCGTGCACCAGGACCAGGGGGTAGCGCGTCCACTTCGCATCACAGCCGTCCAGACACGTGCGATGGACGTCCAGCGCCGTCGCACCAGCGGTCTGAGGAGTGAACGTCGCGATGAACTCCCCGGACCAGGGCAGCTCCAGGGTCAGGGTCTCGTCTTCGTCCACGACCGCAGACCCCAGCCAGTCGCCCCCCACGGTGTGGACGGAGATGAACGTCGCTCCAGCCCCGGTGGCACCGAGCCCGATGGTCGATCCCTCCGCTCCGCCGAAGGCGTGCACGGCACTTCCGCAGGCCCCCGTGTCGGTGGACAGCGAATCCTCGATGAACGCGCCTTCGACGCACGCAGCGGAGTCGAGGGCTCCGGTGGTCCGGGCCCGCTCGAGCTCGGGTGACAGCCCCGACCCCGTGCAGCCCGTCAGGGCGGTGACACAGCACGACACGACGACGACGGACGACATCCGCATGGCAACTCCAATCGCAAAGGCACCCCACCCCGCGTACGTCCGCGGCGGGAGGGTTCAACAACAAGCGCAATCAGAGAGACAAAGAATGAACGACCATTCATCCGAAGCGTAAACGGTGCCCGGGCCAACCGCAAGACTACGGCGCGGTCGGGTCCTCGAGCCAGGCCTCTTCGTAGCCGTCCTTCAGCTTCTTCTCGAGCCGTTCGATGTAGGCCCGACTCGCCGCGTATGCGTCGTGATGGGACTGCTCCCGCCGGCGCCCCTTCTTCCCGAGCGCGCCGTACTGCAGCACGATGCGACTCCCCTCCCGCCGGATCGACCAGAACCGGTCTCCGCGCACGAAGCGCCGCCAGCGCGCCCATGCCCGGGGCACCAGCAGCCGGTCGGTGATGGGACTGCGACGACGCCCTGCGACCGCCGGCACACCCGCACGTTCTGCGGCACGAAGCGCAGAAGAGCCGTGCAGCACGAGACGATCGGGCACGGGCACGCGACCCTGACGATGCAGGGTCCACCACCCCTCGAACGCCCCTCCCCCGAGCTCGAGCTCCTCCAGCGGCCAGTCCGCCAGAAGCGCGAGGTCCTCGGAACGGCACGGATCCCGGGTGAACAGCGACAGGGAGACGAGCGATGGCAGCGCCTCCCGATTCAGGAGACGGATGCGGTCCGGCAGCGCGTGCATGGTGAGCGAGCGGAGCTTCGGGTGCCGGATCCCCCCGATGTCGCTCGGCAGCTCCAGCCGCAGCACCTCCAGCCGAGGCATCCGGCCCAGCAGGGGTTCCAGCGGGGCATCCGTGCGTCCGGCCCCTACGGTCAGGGGTCCGAGGCGCAGGCGACGCAACCAGGGCCAGTCGTGCGTCGCCATCTCGGAGAGCACGTTGTCGAAGTTGACCGAGCTGCACAGCCGCAGGTCGTCGAGCAGCGCCAGTCCGCCGTCCTCGGAGAGCTGAGCGATGATCTCGGCCGTCTCGGTGGTCCAGGGGTCGGGCGTGAGCTCCAGCGTGACGAGGTGGCCCCTGCGCCAGCCGTGCCACACCTGCTTGGCCCGCCGTGCCAGCGGCCCCAGGAACCGGTGTCGGTGTTCGAACAGCACGCGTCGCTCTGCGAGCAGGGCAGCCGGGCTCGCGGATCGTTGCTCACGGGCGATCTGCAGCGACATGAGCGCGCCACGAGGGTCGTCGTGGTGCTGGAGCCAGTCCGCCAGCACGGTCCAGTGGCCCTCGGGATCGGGAGACCTGGGCCCCACCCGAAGTGCACGTGCCCACAGCTGATCGGCCCTCTGCATCGTCGCGAGTCTGCCACACCGCAGCATCGCAGCATCTCAGCATCGAGCGCAGTCGGCTCACGCTCCCGGGAGCGGGCGAGCGTGCGGGCGGACCTGACGCTCCATCGAGGAGGGGGTACGGCCCCGAACCGCGTCCGGCAGAACATCCGGCGCGTCTGCGATGGCGCTCGGCCTCCCCAGCAGGAACCCCTGGGCGAGCGGGCATCCGATCCGTCCGAGCCGCTGCAGCTGGAACCGGGTCTCCACCCCTTCGGCCACCACCTCGAGTCCGAGACGCGTCCCGAGCTCGACGATGGCGTGGGCGATGGCGTCGCCGGAGGTGTGCCCGAGCATCGCCACCAGGGACCGGTCGACCTTCAGGACGTCCGCCGCGATCCGGTTGAGGTAGGACAGCGAGGCGTAGCCCGTGCCGAAGTCGTCGATCGCCAGGCGCACGCCCAGCTCCTTCAACTCGGCGAGCGCACGACGCGTGCGGTCCGAGTCCACCAGGAACAGGTTCTCCGTGATCTCGATCTCCAACGCGTCCGGTGCGACGGCGTGTCTGGAGAGTGCACCTGCGATTCGTTCGACCAGGTCGGGCTGTTCGAACTGCGACGGGCTGAAGTTCAGCGCCACCCGCAGCCCTGGACGCCCCGACCGCGCGAGCGCGCCGATCACCTGGTCGACCGCCGCCCGTCCGAGCTCGGTCACGAAACCCGTCTGCTCGGCCACCTCCAGGAACGCCCCGGGAAGCACGGTCTCCCGGACGCCGTCCGAGGTGCTGCGGTGCCAGCGCAGCAAGGCTTCGAAGCCCACCAGAGTCCCGTCCACGATGCGGTACTGCGGCTGGTAGGCGAACCCGAAGTCGCCGTTTGCGAGGCCCTGCTCCATCTGCGCGAGCAACGTCGTCGGTGCCAGCCCGTGGATGGGTCCCGCGACCGGACCGTGGGCGACGAAGCCGTTCCGTCCGCGCGCCTTGGCCGCGTACATCGCGGCGTCTGCGTTCTGCAGCAGCTCGTCGGCCGTCACGCCGTCGTCTGGGAACTGCGCCAGACCCACGCTGGCGGTGGCGTGCACGGTGCCGTGCGAGAGGGTGTCGGCGAGCGCTGCCACCTCGTCCACGATCCGCTGGGCCACCTCGGCCGCGACCCTCGGACCCTCGAGATCGTCCAGCACCACCGCGAACTCGTCCCCACCGAGCCGACCGACCCAGTCCGAGGCCCGCACCGAGGTGCGCAGGACGTCCGCGACCTGCTGCAGCAGCTGGTCACCGGCCTCGTGTCCGAGCACGTCGTTCACGGTCTTGAAGTGATCCAGGTCCACCAGGAGCACGCCAGCTCGGCTCTGTCGGCGGGCACTGCGCGCGATCACCCGCTGCAGCCCGGACATGAAGCTGCGCCGGTTGTGCAGACCCGTCAGCGGATCCCGATGGGCGAGGCGGGACAACCGACGCTCGGCCCACTTCCGCTCCCGCGCGTGCACGAGCAGCCGAATCAGGGTCCCGGAGTCCATGGTGCCCTTCACCACGTACTCCTGGGCGCCGAGCCGCAGGGTCTGACGCTCCATCGTGGGGTCGGGGTACCCCGAGTGCACCACGACTGCGGTGTTGGGCGCGGCTTCGAGCAAGGCAGCGACGGCATCCAGACCCCGGGCATCCGGCAGCGACAGATCCGAGAGGACCACCGCGAACCGACGGGCGCGCAGTGCGTTCAGCGCCGCTTCCAGGGTCTCGACGTGGGTGACCTGCCAGCCCATCCGTTCCAGGGGTCGACGCAGCAACAACGCGTCTGCAGGCTCGTCTTCGACGTGCAGGACCGTGCGGGACTCGCGGTCGGACATCGGCGCTTCTTCGGTCTCGGAGGGGACGTGTCCCTGATGCAGCAGGTGATACTGATGCGCCCGTCGCACCGCAGCTCTGAGCTCGCTCCGCGTCCACGGGACCCGGACCGACGCGACGATCCGGTGATCGATCCGTCGTTCGTCCCGCAGATCTGCGTCGTTCGAGACCCACACGGCTCCCAGATCGGGCTGGATGAAGTCCATCTGCCGAAGCAGCTCGGCACCGGGAATACCCCCGGCCTCGGGACCGGTGACGACGACCGAGAAGCGGGTGCGCATGGCGTGCCGCAGCGCTTCGCGGCCCACCGCGAAGGTGTGGATCTCGACATCTGGCGCTGCGAGACCGTGCACGAAGTCCCGTCGCACCTCGGGGTCACTGTCCACGAACAGCACACGCATCATGGAATCGGCCTGCTCCACGACAGCTGCCTCCTGGGGACTCATCGGTCGGGGCAGGTCGGGCTTGAGGTCCTTCCCCGGCCGCACGACTCTCGTAGACCCCTGGGTGGGGTCGCTCGCCTCCACACGACTGGAGTGCTGCGACCCCGTACTGGACGTGCCCATCGCGTTCGATCCGACCGACAGCCCCGGTTCGCCGGGCTCCTCGGATGCCTCCGACGCCGGGTCCCCGTCGTACACTGGCCGCCACCGACCCGCGCTGAAGGGAATCCGAAACCGCGCAGCGCGTTGCAATGGTGTACACGAGGGGCGGAGACGAACCGCGAGATGACGCGCGCGCGCACCACATCCACACCGTGGCAACCGATGACCGGGCTCCTGGTCGTGCTCGCGGTCCTGCTGATGGCGTTCCCCGCGCGGGCCATCACGCCCGAGGAGCTCGAAGCCGCGCTGGCCGACATCGAGCACCACCGCGAAGCCCGCATGGGCAAGGTGCCCCCCACCTTCACCGCCTCCGAGCGCAAGAAGGCGGCGAACGGCCAGATCGTCACGGGCACCAAAGACGGCGCGGTCTACGGCTACGGCGTGCTGCGTGTGCCCATCGGCAAGCTGTGGGCCGCGCTGAACGACGAGACCCGCCAGTACCAGTACACCGCGGTGAGCTACTCGGAGCTCATCAAGGGTGAGGCCTGCAAGCCCGGTCGACGCGTCTTCCAGTACCTCGAGATCGGGGTCATGTTCGTCTCGGACCGCTGGTGGATCGGGGTTCCGAAGGCCAACGCCGCCCTGATGCGCGACAGCGGTGGCGCCGTCCGGGAGCTCACCTGGCGTGCCTCCACCGACCCCTCCGAGATCACCTCCAAGTCCGCCGTCGCCTATCGCGACAACGCCGCGCCCATCGGCTCTTCTGTCGGGGCGTGGTTCCTCGTCGCCCTCGACGCCCGCAACACCTGGGTCGAGTACCACGTGTACTCCGATCCGGGCTCGGGCATTCCAGGGGGCCTCGCCAACCGCCTGGCCGCCGGGGGCGTTCGCGACAACTTCAAAGCGATGGCCAAGTTCGCAAACGAAGGGAATCCGTCATGTCCCATCGAGTAACCCTGTTCTTCGCCGTGCTGATGGCTGTTCTGGTGGTGCCGATCGGCCCTCCGGCCCACGCTCAGCAGGACACCTTCGAGTGGCTCCAACCGCCCCCGGAGGACCAGCTCGCCGATGACGAGATCGTCATCCCGGTCGGCAAGGGTGCGGTGTTCGTGCCCACGCTCACCACCCCGAGCGCGGAGCCTCCGGTCATCCTGGTGTCTCCGGACGACGTCGAGGACATCCCGACGGGCGAGCGGTTCATCGTGGATCCCGGCGAGTACACGGTCATCGTCAGCCCCGGATCCCCCGGCCAGGGAATCGGTCAGTCCATCATCGTCCGCGAGGGCGAGACCACTCTGGTGCCCGTCAAGTGGGGCGCACTGCAGATCAACGTGACGGATGATCGACGCGTGCCCTTCCGCGGACAGTACGACCTCATCGCGGCCGACAACCGCGAGACCATCGGAACGGGCTTCGGGGCCGACACGCTGCAGGGCGAGCAGCTGTTCACCTGGCTGCTCGAACCCGGCGTCTACCGAATCGTTCGACCGGGCGCGAACTACCGGCAGCTGCGCAACTACGCCACCGTCTACGTCCCCGAGGCGGGGCTCGTCCGCTATCGCCTGGTGATCGACCGCCAGTCCGGCGACTTCCTGGGCTCCGGGATGCTGCTTCCCGGCGAGTTCGGAGCAGGGATGCAGCGCGACCAACGCTGGGTCCAGACCCTCGTCATCGGCGCCGACGGCTCGCTCGTGCAGTCGAGCAACCTGGTGGGTGTGCAGAACCAGACCGTGCTGTCGGGCAACATCTTCGTCGACCACCAGCTCGGCTACCACAACAACGACCACCACTTCACGGCGCTGATCCAGGCCGAAGAAGGGGCGACCAGCATTCGTCCTCAGGGGTCGAACCCCCTCCCGGTCCTGAAGACACGGGACCGATTGCGGGGCGACCTGCTCTACAACTTCTTCTTGCGGGAGAACTTCGGGCCGTACGTGCGAGCGGGAGCCGAGAGCCGGATGTTCCGGACCAACGTGCTCTCCACCCAGGACACCACCTACCGCATCAACCGGCTCGACGGCAGCACCGACGTCACGTCCCTGGCGGCGAACGAGACCCTGCCGATCGCCGATGCCTGGGCGCCCACCATCGTCCGCCAGGGTGCCGGGCTGAACTACCGCGCGCTCAACAGCCGCTGGGTCACGTTCAACCTGCGCGTCGGAGCAGGCCTGCGCCAGAACCTCTTCCGAAACGCCTACCTGCTGGACGACGACCGGGACACGGACGCCATCGAGTACACCGAGGTCGCGAGCTTCTTCCAGGAGGGCGTCGAGGCCACCATCGTGGTCACGGCGCGCCTGCCGGGCTGGGCCGTCTACGCCACCGACCTCGAGATGTTCAGCGACTTCCAGACGTTCACGCGCCCGAGTCTGGAGTGGCGGAACACGGTCACCGTGCGGCTCACCCGGCTCGTGTCGCTCAACTACTTCGCGAACATCGACTTCCTGCCCCAGGTCGTCGACAACGTGCAGTTCGAACACAGCGTGGTCCTGCGGGCCAGCTGGACGATCCTGTGAGGCCTGCGATGATGAGACTCCCGAACCTTCCGAAGGGTCCGCTGTCGTTGCTGGCCCTGTTCGCGTTGTCGACGTTCGACGCGGGATGTGTGGCAAAAGGGCGCTACGAGCTCGCCGTGGTGCAGCTGGAAGCCACCCGCGCCGCGCTCTCGCAGCGGGACGCCGACGCCAGAAAACGCTTCGACGACGCGCAGGATCGCGTCGACGACCTGGAGGCGAAGCTGGCCGAGACCCAGGCGGCAGCCCGCAGCCAGGAGAGTCACCTGCACGAGGTGGAATCGGAGCTCGATCGGGCGTCGGTGGCGCTCGCCGAGCAGATCGTCAAGGGAGCGGTGGAGTGCCCGCCCCTGCCCGAGCCCATCGAGTGTCCCGAGGTGGATCCGGACGCCTCCGAAGAACCCGAAGACCCCGAAGACCCCGAAGACCCCGAAGAATCCGAGACCCCTGAACCCGAGCCCGACTCCGAGGAGGTGACGCAGCGCCGGGCCCTGGTGAAGGCGTCCCTGCAGGATGTCGCGAACGCGTTGCGGACCAAGCATCGACTGGAGCTCGGCCGGAGCGAAGCCGACAGCCGTCACGCCCGCGTGGTCGAGGCCTTCCAGCCCCTGATCCGCGACGAGCTCGTCGTGGTCGAGCGGATCGAGGGCCCCGCCGAGCGCCCGGCGGACGTGACGAGTGTGGTCCGCATCCTGGTCGCGAAGCTCTACAACGAGAACCAGACCACCCTCTCCCCGCTGGGACTGTCGATCGTCGAGCGGCTCACCCCGATCCTGGCGGAGCTGCCGGACTACGAGCTGCACGTGGTCGGCCACACCGACGACATCGCGAAGAGCTCGACACGGCTCCCGAGCAACTGGGAGCGCGGGTTCGCTTACGCGTCTGGCCTGGTGCGTCCGCTGCGTGCGGCCGGAGTCGATCTCCCGATGACCGCCGCGAGCCGAGCGGGGACCGACCCCATCACCGAGCCCGTCGATGCCGAGTCCCGCCGCCTCAATCGCCGAGTGGAGCTGCAGTTGACCGCCCGCATCATCGAGCTGCCCGCGGAAGGCGAGGAGGAGGACGCGCCCTTGCCGGACCTGGTCCCGCCGGTCGATCCCGACGAGGTTCCGCCGGACGACATTCCCCAGGAGCGCCCGCCGGACGAGCCGGAGGACGTGGAGTAGGCTCGAGACTTCATGCCGATATATCGGACATTGGAAGGGGTTGAAGCGCGAGGTCGCCACGGAGTCACGGAGGACACCGGGGATTGCACGGAGATGAGCGGGCACGGCGTCGAAGAGCCCATCTGGATATCGTTCCGGGGCGGTCGGACAATGGGCGTTCAGCTCTTTGAGGGAATCCCATCTCAGTCGGCCCAGGTGAAGGCCCGGCCCCACGAGGCCTTTGCGGCGTCGACGATGCGGGTGACCTCGTCCTCGGGCACCGCGTAGGCGTCGCCCACCTCGTACGGTTGGTAGTGGTAGGCGTAGATCCGCGACACCAGCTGCCAGAACGGCAGGGACGACTCGCCCTCGAGCTCGCCGTGGCCCTGGACCGACGGATTCACGCCGCCGCCCCAGTCCTGCCGCCCCTCGTTGTTGGGGTTGAAGAAGTAGGCCCGGAGCTCGCCGTCCGGATCGCGTGCGACGCGCTGGAGCGCGATGGCGTGGGGCCCCAGGTAGTCGCCGCGACTGTTGGTCACGAGCAACCCGAGGGGGTTCGGGTACATCATCTTGCGACGGTCGTTGTAGTCGGGGTGATGCGTGGCGAAGAAGCGCCGGACGTAGTCGCGATACCCCGCCACCGTCGTCTGACCGACGTCCTGGAAGATGCTCGCGAAGCCGAAGGGCACGTAGCGCCCGTACAGGCCGGGGTTCACCCACTTGTGTCCGTCTTCGCTCCGCAGGAGCACCCGCCGCATCATCTCGTCGTACTGCCGGTCCAGGTGCGGAACCAGCACGAGTGAGACGGGGTCCAGGTCGGGATCGATGGTCCGGGCGACGCCGCCCACGATCAGGTCGGACCGCAGCGGAGCGCCTTCGAAGTGCATCGTGATGCGGTTGTAGCGGGCGGCCGAGACGACCAGGCCCAGCAGGTAGCCCGGCGCGTGTTGGGCCCACATCGACAAGCCTCGCGCGGCCTGACAGGTGGGGTTGTTGCCCTGACCGATACCCAGGGGCTGTCCGAGCACCGAGATGCAGCCGGCGAGCAGCATCGCGTTCGCAGTGAGTCCGTCTCCCGGGCGTTTTCGGGCCACCAGCGCCTTGCGGACGTCTTCGTGGAAGTCCAGGTGCACGATGCGGTTGAGCCCGTTCACGATCTCCTTGCGCTGGAGCAGGCCGCGGTTGATCAGCCGCGACAGGCCGTAGATCGACTGGGCCGTGCTGGGGTGGATGGCGACCTTCACCATTCCGCGGGTCGCGACGATCTTCTCCTCGAGGCCCGCAGCACCGATGTCGGTGAGGGCCAGGGCCTTTCGAGCGAGCTCGGGGTGGTGGACGATGACGCGTCGGAGCAGCACGGCGTGGTGCGGACACACCAGCCCGGTCTCCTCCATCGCACGCCCGAACGCGATGGACTCGGCCTCGAGGGATCGGACGTCCAGCTCGCGGATGAGCTTGCGATACGCCCGCACGGACGGGATGTCTCGCGACATGGGGCTCGGGCCGGTGATGGCCCGGTGGTAGCGGGCCAACCGGCTGGCGATGTCGGGGTCGGTCCCCTCGGTGGGGATGCGCGATGCCATCTCGACCATCCGGCGAACCCGGTCGGTCTGGATGGGACGCTGAGCGCACACGGCCTCGATCTCGCCCAGCACCTCGTGGGTGAGGTTGCCGAGCGACAGCTCGTCGGCGAGCAACTGGAACAGCGCCACGTTCGATTCGTGGTTCGGCCCGGCCTCGATCCGCTCCTGCTCGGTGCCCGCCCCGAAGAGGTAGGACAGGTTGAGCGCCATCACCTCGTCGAGGAACTGGGTAGCCTCTTCGGCCGAGACCGCATCGCTCTTCGCGCGACCGGTGGCGATGGCGAGCATCCGCAGCTCGGACAGGGTCTCGACGACGGGGTAGACCCCCGACGCCACCAGGCTCCCCGCGACCAGAGGCGGCTGGAGCTTGGCGGGGTCGACCCACGGGCCCCCCGCGAACACCCCCACCTCGTCGAAGCGATGGGCGCGGTCGTAGAGGACCCGCAGGCCCCCCGGCTTGCCCATCAGCGCTTCAGCGAGCTGAAAAACCGTCGTCTGGTACGTGCTCTTCGCATAGCTCTTCGCTTCTGCGACCTGGCCGAGTGCTTTGTCGAGACGCGCTCCCATGCGTTCCAGGAGCGGTGTGTTGTCGGACTGTGGAAGACCCGGTGTCGGGTGATTCATGCATCCTCGTCTACCGGTGCGTCGGATTCGGTTTCGTCGGATTCGATGTCGTGCGCCTCGGCCGGGTCGACGTTCTCGACCTCATCGGGCCCGAGATAGAACTCGTGGTTGTCGTAATGCACGAGCAGGTCCCGCATGACATCGGGGCTCGGTCCCGCGAAGAACACCGAGCCGTAGTGGTTCCCGAACGCCGCCCGCTCGGCCACCTTCTGGTTGACCGGCATGAACAGGTTGTGGCGCTCGTAGTAGTCGTTCGCGAGCAGCTCGTCGGGCAGGTGCACCTTCGCGATGCGACGCTGCTTCGGGTAGACCATCACGCAGCCGGCGTAGATCTCGTGATCGCCGTGCTTCGGGAAGAAGGCTTCGAGCTCTTCTTCGGTGGTGTTGGGGTCGCAGCACATCGCAAAGCCCACGAAGGGGTCGATTCCCCAGGCACGCTGGATGAGCTCGAAGATGTGGCCACCGGGAACCCGGGCTGCGACCTCGCCGAAGCTCACTACGTCGTCGTCGGTGATGAAGAACTCCGGGTGGATCATGCCGTACTCGATGTCGAAGGCTGCGATCAGCGCTTCGACAGCGCGTCGGATCACGGGACGACGTGCGTCGAGGTCCGGACCCGCCGGCACGAAGTTGGTGTGCCCGAGCTTGATGTACTCGGTGACGTTCATGAACCGGATCTTGCCGTCGTGCACGAACGCTTCGACCGAGAACTCCTGACCGGCGAGGTGGGTCTCGAGCAGGCACGGGAAGTCGTCGTCGGACAGATTGGCGGTATCGGAGACGCGACGCAGCACCTTGTGGCCGAGGGCACCGGCGGCGTCGATGGGCTTCATGTGCACCATCGCGGGCTCGTCGGTGTCGAGCTTGGTCAGAGCCCTCTGGACGCGCTGCAGGAACCGCTCGACATCACGGGGTTCCTCGGCTTCCTCGAACAGCCCGACCCGGATTCCGCTCATCTGGGCGCGACGCTTCATCATCGCCTTGTCGCGGAACAGCAGGTAGCGCGAGAACAACCGGGGGTCGTCACGGAAGCGACCATTGAGGGCACCGGCCCACTCCACGGTCTCTTCGAAGAGCGGCACGGCCACGTGGCAGTCCATCTCCATCAGGGTCCTGGCGAGCTCGCCGGACTGGTCGTTCAGGCGGCCGAAGTCCCAGAGGACATGGGGGATGTCGTGCTCTTCCATGTACGGACCGAAGTCCGTGGGTACGACAGCGACGAATGGGCGTTCGGCCTTCTCCAGGCCCTCCATCGCGGGCACGGAGAATCCGAGCAGTGCGACTTTGGATTGGGCGGAGTCAGTCAAGAGGTACCTTCCTTCTCATCGTTCGATGGGTGGGGTTGAAATCGTTGGGGAATCGTCGGCGAATCAAGTCGTGTATTCGGCGTTGATCTCGACGTAGCGATGCGTGAGATCCGTGGTTCGCATGTGCCCCGCAGCAGACCCGCGGCCCAGAGCGAGCGTCATGGCGACGCGATCGGAGCCGAAGGCCGCATCGAGCGCGTGTGCGTCGGCCGGAATCGGGGTGCCGTCGCGGAACACGTCGATGCCCGCGAGGGTCAGGGTGGCGGTGGACGGATCGAAGTCCACGCCTGCGTTGCCCGCGGCCGCCAGGATGCGCCCCCAGTTGGGGTCTCCTCCGGCCAGGGCGGTCTTCACCAGCGAGCTGGTCGCGATGCTCTTCGCGATGGCTCTGGCTTCGCTCACCGACGCCGCCTGGCGCACGTCGATGTCGAGGATGCGGGTCATCCCCTCGCCGTCCTCGATGATCTGGTTGGCGAGCGAGCGCGCGACTTCGGTGACGGCGTCCTGGAGCTGGGTGAACGCGGCGTCGGACAGCGGTGCGTCCCAGTCGCCCGTCCCTCCGGTCGCCATGAGGATCACGGCGTCGTTCGTGCTGGTGTCGCCGTCCACCGAGATCTCGTGGAACGAGCGGTCGACGGCGTGCTTCAACACCACCTGGAGCCGGTCTGCTGGGACCGTCGCGTCGGTCGCGATCACGGCGAGCATCGTGGCCATGTTCGGGTGGATCATCCCCGAGCCCTTCGCGATGCCGCCCACGGTCACGATCTGGCCGTCCAGCTCGACCCGAACGGCAGCGGTCTTGCGGCGGGTGTCGGTGGTCAGGATGGCGTCGGCCACGGCGTTCCCGTGGTCGGTCGAGAGCTGCTTCGAGGCGGCGTCGATGCCCGCTGCCACTTTCTCGATGGGCAGCGGTACGCCGATGATGCCCGTGGACAGGACCAGGGTGGGCCCTCCGGTGGCCTCGTCGGTGGCCTTCACCATCGCGCGGGCATCCGCTTCGCCCTTCGGCCCCGTCAGGGCATTCGCGTTGCCGCTGTTGATCACCACCGACCGGATGGCGGGATTGGCGTCCAACACCTCCCGGCACACGTGCACCGGCGCTGCTGCAGCCGCACAGGTGGTGAACATCGCTGCGCACGGCACCGGCCGTTCGGCCACCACCAGCGCGAGGTCCAGCGAGCCCGAGGGCTTCACGCCGGTCTTGACCGCCGCGCCCGTCAGACCGGGCACATCCAGGAGTCCTCCGTCGAATCGCTCCATCACACGGCCCTCCCCGACGTGCGGGGTCGCTCCATGCCCACCCGAGGCGCGTTCCCGGGCTTGCTGTGCACGATGCGCTCGACCGGGAGCCAGCTGCTGGGCCTCTCGGTGAACCCGTGCTTGGCGAAGAACCCGGGCTTTCGGGTCACACAGACCGTGGTGAGCCCACGTCCCTCCGCGCGTCGGACGAGCTCGTCGACGATGCGCGATGCGTAGCCCTGTCCGCGGTGATCGGGGTGCACGACCAATCCGCGGATCTCGGCCAGCTTGCCGTCTACCGCCTGGAGCGATCCTGCGGCGGCCAGCCCGTCCGGGGTCTGCGCCACGACGTAGTTCCGCCAGGCCCAGGGCAGCTGCCACACGGTCTCGGGCAGGCAGTCGGGCACCACCTCCCCCATCAACTCGATCAGGGCGGGCAGGTCGCCGTCTCGGGCGCCGCGAATCACGACCGGTTGCCCGGTCGGAATGGGGTGCGCGAGGGTCATTGGGCTTCTCCTGGTGTGCTGTCGGACCCATCGCGGGTCTCGTGGAGTCGGTTCACCACGGCCGAGAACCGGCGCGCGGCTTCTTCGAGGTCCTCGACCGGCGCGTTGAGCGGCGGGAGGAAGCGGATCACGTCGTCTCCGGCGGGCACGACGAGGAGCTGTTCGTCGAAGCAGGCCGCCATGACGTCCTTGGGCGGCAGCCCCACCTTGATGCCCATCATCAGGCCGCGACCACGCAGCTCGACCAGGTGGTCGCCGAGACCCTTGGTCAAGGCCTCGCGGAGGATGCGGGCGCGCTCCCGGACGCCGAGCAGGAAGCTGGGCTCGGAGAGCGTCTTGAACACCGCGAGTGCCACCGCGGACACCACCGGCCCGCCACCGAACGTGGAACCGTGGCAGCTCGGCGTGACGTGCGGCGCGACCTTCTCGCCCAGCAGGATGGCGCCCATGGGCAGGCCGCCTGCGAGGGGCTTCGCGAGGGTCATGATGTCGGGGCGGATCCCGGCGTGCTCGTGGGCCCACAGGTCTCCGCTGCGCCCGATGCCGCACTGGATCTCGTCACAGATGAGCAGCACACCCAGCTCGTCACAGCGGGCCCGAACGGCGACCAACCAGTCGGGATCGGCCGGCCGGACGCCCCCTTCGCCCTGGATGGGCTCCACGATGACGGCGGCGAGGTCTTCGGTGATCTGCTCGAGCGCGGCGTCGTCGTTGAAAGGTGCGCGCGAGAACCCCGTCGGGAGCGGTGCGAAGGGCTCCTTGATCGGCGGCTTGTCGGTGGCGGCGAGGGCCCCGAACGTCCGGCCGTGGAAGCTCTGCCCGAAGTACAGGATGCCGTGGCGTCCGGTGGCGAGGCGCGCGAACTTGATGGCCCCTTCGACCGATTCCGCACCCGAGTTGCAGAAGAACACCGACTCGGCGAACGAGTGGTCGGTCAGCGCCTTGGCGAGACGGATTCCGGGCTCGGTGTGGAACAGGTTCGACGTGTGGATGAGGCCGTCTGCAGCGTCACGCAGTGCGTTCTTCACCACGTCGTTGTCGTGCCCCAGGCTGGTCACCGCGATGCCCGTCGTCATGTCGAGGTAGGCGTGGTCGTCGTCGGTGTACAGCCAACATCCGGAGCCGCGCGCGAACAGCACGTCTGGACGGGTGTAGGTGGGCGCGATGACCTGCTCGCCGGTGTCGACGAGGGTAGAAGCATCGCGAAGCGTGTTGCCGAGGGTGTCGGATCGGGCGTTCACAGGCGGACCTCCGTGCAGCGGCCGGCCTGCAGGCTGGCCAGGTTCCCGACGCGGACGACGCCCACACCGGCTTCGAGAGCGGCCAGAGCGGCCTCCATCTTGGGACGCATCCCCCCTCGGACGTGCCGTTCGCGAATCAGGCGGCGGACGGCCGTGGGGTTGAGCTGGGACTCGGGACCGTTGCCGGAGCGCACGGCTTCGACGTCGGTCACGAGCTCGAGGGCTTCGGCCCCCAGTGCGATGGCGAGCGACTGCGCCACCGTGTCTGCGTTGACGTTCAGGAGCCCGCCGTCCGGCCCGATGCACACGGGAGCCACGACGAGCACGTCCACCATCCCGACCAGCTGCTGGAGAACGTCGACGTCCACCTTGGGAGCAGCTCCGACGCGTCCGAGCTCGCCCTTTCCGTAGAACGGCGCTCGCAGCAGGCCCCGGTCGGCTCCAGAGACGCCGAGGGCATCGAGGCCGGCGTACACGAAGTGGGCGGTGACCTGCTTGTTCATCCGTCCAGCGAGCACCATCGCGACCGCCTTCATGCCGTCCCGCGAGGTGATGCGCAGCCCCTCGTGCTTCCGCTCTTCGAGTCCGAGCTGCTGCTGCAGGCTGCTGATCTGCTTTCCACCGCCGTGTACCAGCACGACCGGACCGTGCTCGTTGAGCTGCCGGATGCGCTGGGTCAGGTCGTCCAGGAAGCGCGGATCCTCCAGATTCGCGCCACCGGCCTTCACGATTCTCGCGTTCATCGGGTCTTCTCCTGAAGTGTGGGAACGGCGGTGTCGGGCAGCAGGCCCAGGGTCTCGGGCAGGCCGAACATCCGGTTGGCGTTCTGCAGCGCCTGGGTGGCGGCGCCCTTCCCGAGGTTGTCGAGGGTCGAGGTCACGACGAAGCGGTCGTTGCCGGCCTCCGCCACACCCACCTGCGCTCGAGGAGTGCGTGCGACGGCCCGGACGCGGGCCGCCCCCTCTTCCAGCACGTCTACGAGGGGCTCGTCGGCGTAGTCCTCCGCGATGGCGGCGAGGATCTCGTCGCGATTCCGACCCGGGCAGTGCACCACCGACGTCGCGAGCATGCCGCGCTCGATGGGAACCACGTGCGGGTTGAAGATGACGCCCGGGGGGTTGGACCCATCCGGGGTGAGCCGGGCGAACATCTGCTCGATCTCGGCCACGTGACGATGCGAGCGGCCCAGCTTGTACGGCTTCACATCGTCGGTGACCGCGATGAACAGCGTGCCGGTCTTGGGGGATCGACCCGCGCCCGAGACTCCGGACTTGGCATCGACGACGACCGGGCCCTCGACCCAGCCCCGACGCACGAGCGGCGCGAGGCCCATCGTCGTGCACGTGGGGTAGCAGCCGGGATTGGCGACCAGATCGGCGTCGTCCACCCGCTCCCGTGCGAGCTCGGTCATTCCGTAGACGGCGTCCCGCGCGAGGTCCGCGTCGCGGAAGCTGCCGTACACGGCGTCGTGGACGGCGGGATCAGCGAGCCGGAAGTCGCCGGAGAGGTCGACCACGCGAGCCCCGGCAGCCCGGGCTTCTGCGACTTTCGGTGCAGATGCACGGTGCGGAAGGCACGTGAACACGAGATCGATACCGGTCATGTCGACGTCATCGGCATCGACCAGCGGCACCCGCGGAGCACTGGGATCGACGTCCGAGAGCACGCGCCCCGCCATCGACCGCGACGTCGCGAACCGAAGGTCCATCGCAGGGTGGTCGTGCAACAAGCCCACCAGCACGGTCCCACTGGTGCCGCTGGCTCCGAAGACGCCCACCGGGATGGGCGAATCCAGGCCTGCGCGCGTGGACGCACGCACAGGAGTGGTACGGTGTTTCGTCGCGTCGTCTGTCGGTGTCGCTACAGCCATCTTCACTGCCTCCACGAAGACCACAAGCAAGAGGCGTGCCAACTCCGATCAGCCGCTGCCAGTGCGCTGATGGGACACTGATGTCCCATCCTGATGGGCCAGCGATGTCCCGTGTTAAGACATGGGCCACCGCTGTCCCAATTTCTCCGAATCGGCCCCGAGCGTGCATCGATGTCCGAACCCAGCCTCGTCCTCTGCGTCCGTTGTCCAGAACTACACGGTCCTTTCGCGGCGCTCGACATCGCGACGCACCCCATCCAGCGCGCTTCCGAGCTCCGCACTGCCGACGACGACCTGAGCCCCCGAGCCATCGTGCTGGGTCCTGCATCCATTCGCGACATCGACGTGACCCACGAGATCCCTCGCCTCCGCCAGGCGTGGCCGCTGGTCGACGTGTTGCTCTGGCATCCTCGGGCCACCGCCGCCCTCGTCCGGAGAGCGCTCCAGGCCGGAGCCCGGGACGTCCTGCTCACCCGGTCTCCGGAAGCCGCGTGTCGGGCGATCGAGGTCGTCATCGACCAGCAGCAGCTGCTCCCACGGCAGGAGGCCCGCCCCTCGTCCGACACCGGATTCGAGGGCATGCTGGCCCGCTCGCGCTCGATGTTCGACCTGTTCGAGACCGCGTCCCAGGTCGCCCAGTCCAACGCGGCCGTGCTGATCCTCGGAGAGACCGGCACCGGAAAAGAGCTGCTGGCACGGGCGATTCACAAGCGAAGCCGGCGTCCGGGCCGGTTCGTCGCGCTCAACTGCGGTGCCGTCCCCGAGACCCTCATCGACAGCGAGCTGTTCGGGCACATCGAAGGGGCGTTCACCGGTGCCACCAAGCCCAAGCCCGGCCTGTTTCGCCACGCCGACACCGGCACGCTGCTGCTCGACGAGGCCGGGAACGTCCCGCTCCCGGTGCAGTATCGCCTGTTGCGGGTCCTCCAGGAGGGCGCGGTCCGGCCGGTGGGCGCGCACAACGAGGTGCCGGTCGACGTCCGGGTGCTCGCCGCCACCTCGGCGAGCCTCGAAGAAGACGTGCTGGCCGGCCGCTTCCGCGAAGACCTGTTCTACCGCCTCGACGTCATCCGGCTGGTGATCCCTCCGCTTCGCGAGCGTCCAGACGACATCATCTTCCTGTTCGCACGATTCGCACGTCGGTTCTCGGACTCCTACCGCGTGGCCCGGCCCGACGTGACCGATGGCTTCCTCGATGCGCTGGTCGAGCATCCGTGGCCCGGCAACGTCCGTCAGCTCGAGAACTTCACCGAACGGCTGGTCCTCACCGAGCACGACCATCGGGTGACCGCAGCGCGCTTCCACGAGCTGGTGGCGTTCCAGGGTGGGGCCAGCGGGGCCAGTGTGGGCTCGACCAGCCGAAAGCCCCGACTGCACGGCGCGGAAGGAGCCCTCGGTGGCCACTCGCACGAGCCCGCTGCGCTGGATCTCCACAAGCCGATGAACGACGCGCTGAAACCCCACGTCGAGGAGCTGGAGCGTCGCTACATCGAGGGGCTGTTGTCCGAGAACGACGGTCGAGTGGTGCAGACCGCGAAGGCGGCCGGCGTCTCCCGCCGTACCATGACCCGGCTGCTGAAGCGCCTCGACATCGACAAGGACGCGTTTCGATGACCCGCGAACTCAGAGCCGCTCGCGCAGCTCCCGCACCTTCAAGCCGAGCTGATTGAAGCGCAGCTGCACCTTGCGGCCGTGCTCGGGGTCGCCCAGCAGGATCTCGGCCATCTTCCCGAAGTCGCCGTCGTTCCGGAGGTACAGCTCGGTGAAGTACTGCCGCTCACAGTCCTGGCTCACCTTGTTCAAGGTGTCGTGGGCCGACAGCGTGACGTGCACGCTGGTCTTTCCGACGGGGACGTCGCCTCGGGTGGTGGGCAGGGTGCCGAGCATGTCGCGCACGAGCTTCGGCCGCACCACCACCACATCCGACCGGTCGCCGCCCCCCGCCGTGGTCATCTCGGCGAGGGCGAACAGCACGGCGTTCTCCGCGGTCATCGCGAACTCGCGCAGGTTGCCCGGCCAGGCGTGCTGGCGCATCAACCGCATCGCCCGCTCGGGGAACAGCAGCACCAGCGTGCCGTCCTCGGGGTCGGGGGCGCTCTCTCCACACAGGATCCGCACGCGCTGGCGCAGACGACGGCTCCCCTCTGCTCCAGCGACCCCATCCACACGGGCCGATTGCAGGTACTCGTCGATCAACCCCCGCAGATACGGGCGTTCCAGGGCCTGCTCGAGACAGAACGCCAGCAGCTCGGCGGTGTCGAGCGACCGTTCGGACAGCGCGGGCAGTCGCACGGCGGTCGCGGGATTGAGCCGCATGTACAGGTCGGCGCGGAACGTGCCCGCGTCCACCCGCTCGACGAGGTCCTCGTTGGTGGCGACCACCAGCTTGACGTCGACAGGCCGCTCCTTGAGGTCGCCCAGCCGCGTGATCGTGCCCTCCTGGAGCACCGACAGCAGCATCTTCTGGGCGTCCATCGACAGGTTGCCCACCTCGTCCAGGAACAGCGTGCCCTGGTGTGCGGCCTCGAACGCGCCGGTGCGGTCTCCCACCGACCCCGTGTAGGCGCCCTTCACCGACCCGAACAGGTGGGAGGACATCAGGTCGGACGGCAGCGTGGACAGGTCGACCGCGACGAATCTTCCGCTCCGACCACTCCGCTCGTGGACGAAGTGCCGCGCGATCAGGCTCTTCCCCGTTCCGGTCGGCCCGAGCAGCACTACGGGGAGACGCCCGCGCGCGAGGACCGTCAGGCGCTGGCGGATCCGCCGCATGGCCATGGAGCGCCCCCAGAACACGGGCCCATCGTGCTCGGTGGCGCGGCGAAGGCTGACCACGCTGGCGATCTGGCCCTGCAGCGCGCGGGCGTCCACGTAGTCGTCGTCCAGGAAGTACGTGAACTCCTCGCCGCCCTCGACTTCGCGTTCCAGCGCGAGCTCGTCGCGGCTGGTCATCACGATCACGGGCAGGTCGGGGTAGCGTCGACGCAGCGACTCGAGGATCAGCAGGCCCTGGCGGCGCTTCAGGCGTTCGACGTCCTTGTCGGACATCCCGTCTTCGTACCCGACGAGATCGGTGGGCTCGATGTCGAAGTGCACGTCCAGCAGCACTGCATCCACGCGCCCCCGCGCCCGCGACAGCACGTCGACGGCCTCGGACAGGTTGCGGGCAGGGCCGCGGTACCGGTGCTCGGGAATCGCAGCGCGGCACAGCTCCAGGTAGCGATCCTGGTCGTCGACGATGAGGATGTCGGCCATGAGGGGGTCTATCCCTCCACGCCGGCGTCCGCAGCGGCCTGGCGCACCGCCCTGGCCAGCTGCCGCACCCCGTCGGCCACGTCTTCGGCTGCCCGCTCGCCCGCCTCGATCACGGACGGCTCCACGGCGGCGTTCACAGCCTCGGCCGCTCTCAGGGCCGCCACCACGGGCTCGAGAGCCGCCATCCCCTCTCGGACCCGCATGAGTGCGGGGTGATCCACGCCCTCCAGCCCTTCGCGGAAGTCGTCCCACACCTCGAGCGCGTCCACCGACCCGTCCGGCCCGCGACGCGTGTGGAGCAGATCGGCCGCCAGTGCCTCACGACGGGCATCGAGGCCTGCGTCCGGGGCCAGCCAGCGCCCCTGGAATCGGACGTACTTGCCGAGATCGTGCTTGAGCCGGCGGGTGTGCTCGAGCAACGCCGCGAGGTCCAGAGCCGGCATCTCCGCGATGTGCATGGAAGGATTAGACGTGTACCCGGAGGAGTCCGTGCACGTCTACCGCTGGGACCTCGACAAGACGTACCTCGACACCGAGATCGAGAGTGTGCGCGGCCTCATCCGTGCCGCGCTGCAGAGCGCACGAGAGAAGCGCAACGTGCCCGGGAGTGCGGGGTTGTTGCGCGCGCTGGTCGAGAACGATCCCACCTCTCGCGTGTGCGTGCTCTCCGGATCGCCCACCCAGATGCGCGACGTGCTGGAAGAGAAGCTCGCGCTCGACGGGATCGAGGTGCACGAGCTGATCCTCAAGGACAACCTGGGCAACCTCCGTCGAGGACGCCTGCGCGCCGTGACCGACCAGCTGGGCTACAAGCTGCCACACCTCCTCGCGAGTCGAGTGGGACTGGGACCTGCGGTGCAGGAGACCTGCTTCGGCGACGACTCCGAGGTGGATGCCCTGGTCTACGCGGCGTACGCGGCGACCGTCCGCGGCGAGCTGTCGCCCGACGACATCGCCAGGCTGCTGAAGGTCGGCAACGCCTACCCCGACGCGATCTCGATGGCGGTCGACGCGGCAAAGCGCATCGGCCGGGCCGACGCCGTTCAGGAGATCTTCATCCACGTCGAGCGGGGCGTTCCCCTGTCGCGCTTCCAGCTGTTGAGAGGAGCCGTCACCCCCGTCTTCTCGTGGCTCCAGGCGGCGTGCGTGCTCGAGACCCGCGGGCGACTCGAGCGGCGTCAGACCATCGACGTGATCCGGGCCTGCACCGCCGAGGCGAGCCTCGATGCCCACCAACTCGCCGGGCTGCTCCAGGATGCCGTTCGGCGCCGAATGCTCGACCGGGACTGGGTGGCGGCGCTCATGGAGGAAGACGCGCTCGAGGCCGTGGCGCCGGTCGTCCTGCGGTCCCTCGATCGGCTCGGGCGTCTGGTCAGCCGTGCCGACGATCCTGCCTCGCCATCCGACCCGAATCTGGGCAAACAGGGCGTCGGATCTGCCCGTAGTAGCGCTCCACCCGACTACATCGGCTTCCTTCGAGCCAGCTGACCCCTCAAGAAAGTCGGGTCGAAACGCAGCTGTCACTCGCACGTCTTGCGCTGCGTGGTATGGTTCCGTCAGGCGCGAATCTGTCGCGTCGGGATGTCGAGGGAAATGGGTAAGAAGCTCTTCGTGGGGCGGTTGTCGTACTCCACGACGGATGATGGGCTCCGTGCCGCATTCGAGGCCTTTGGAGAGGTTGTCGAAGCACGGGTCATCTATGATCGAAACACCGGGAACAGTCGCGGATTTGGATTCGTGACGTACTCCGAGGACGCGTCTGCGGCCGAAGCCATCGAGAAGATGGACAACGCCATGCTGGACGGTCGGACGATCCGGGTCAACGAAGCCGAGGATCGGCGCGGGGGCGGACGTGGGCGCGGCGGTGGCCGTGGACGCGGACGCGGTCGTGGCGGTGGTCGTGCACCCGAGGTCCACACGCGTGGGCGTCGCGGAGGCGGCGGCTATCGAGGCGGTGGCGGCGGTGGATACCGCGGTCGCAGCGACGATCGAGGCGGCGGTGGCGGATACCGGGGTCGCGGCGGCGGTCGAGGCCGTGGACGTGACGACGGCGGCGGATACCGAGGCGGCGGTCGCGGCGGCGGCGGCCGCGGTGGCGGAGGATTCCGCGGTCGTGGCGGCGGCGGAGGATTCCGCGGCGGCCGTGGCGGTGGTCCCAGCTTCCCGGGCGAACCCGAGCAGGACTGGGGTGCCGACCGCAAGCGTCGGACCAGCAGCAAGGACAAGAAGAAGCGCAAGCAGCGCGAAGAAGACTTCCGTCCGCGGGCCGCCCCCAAGAAGGACCGTCGCAAGTCGGGTCGCACCTGGCGGGACTACGCCCCCGAGGACGACTGGGAATGAGGCCTTCGCGGGTCTGAGTGCCGCTCCCCTCTCGAGGGGGAGCCGGACCTCAGACCTCCGTTGCTACGCCTCGTCCGGCTTCGGATCCGCGCGGGTCCGCTCTTGATCGGCTGAGTCCGACGGCTCGGGATCCCCGGATTCGTCCGGGTCCATCCAGTCCAGCAGGCGCTCCAACAGGGCCGGTGCGTCTTCCCGTGTGGCGGGCTCCTGACCCAGCCAGTCCTCGCAGTAGATCGTGTAGAGCGCGAGGAAGAACGCCACCACCACCGGGCCCACCAGCACGCCCGGAACACTCATCCAGTACAGGCCGCCGAACACGGCCAGGAAGATGAGCAGAGGATGGATGTGCGTGTTGCCGCGCAGGAACAGCGGACGCACGATGTTGTCGACGCTGCCCGTCAGCGCCAGGTTCCACACCGCCAGCGCGATTCCCCAGCTCACCCCGAAGGTGGCGCCCACCCAGATCGAGACGGGCCCCCACACCACCAGGGTTCCGATCAACGGCACGAAGCTGAAGACCGCCGTGCAGATGCCCAGGAACACGACCCGGTCGACGCCGACCAGCGCGTAGCCGATGCCCGCCACGACCCCCTGCAACGCAGCCGTCGCCAGCGAGCCCGCCACCATGTTGTTCGAGAACTCGCGGAACACGCCGAACAGGTTCTCGAGGTAGGCGTCGTCCATGGGGATGAGATTCTTCGCGACCGTGAGGACCCGGGGCCCCTCCATGTACAGCGAGAACACGGTGAACAGGTAGATGGCCGCATCCACCCCGGTCGAGACCAACCGGTTGAGCAGGCCGGGAATCGAGCCGCCGAAGGTGTTGATCATCGACAACAACCCCGCTTGCAGGGGCTCGAAGACGGCCGAGACCAGATCGAAGTCCTCCGGAAGCCACTCGCCGTAGGTCTGTACGATGGAGGGCAGGTACCAGTCCCGCCAGGTCTCGAACTCCTCCTGCAGGCGACCGTCCGACAACCAGTCGCCGATCAGGTCGACCACCACGGTCGCTTCCTGGAGGAACAGCCACAGCAGCAGCCCGAGCGGGCCGAACACCAGCAGGGCGAGCAGGGCGATGGTGACCCCGGACGCCAGGGCGCGTCGGCCGCGGCATCTGGCCAGGACCCGCTCGTAGATGGGCCAGGTCACCACCACGGTCGTCGATGCGAACAGCAGCACGTAGGCGAAGGGCCAGAACAGCACGCCCACGCCCACGGCCGAGAGCGTGAGAAAGCCCAGGAACCACCGGTCGCGTGTCGCTTTCGACCACCGCTCGCTCATGGCGCACGCCGAGTGGGCGTCATTTCTCTGGTTTCGCCTCGGCATCCTCGAGCCCGAGGGCCGAGACACCTTGCTGGATCCGCCCGATGAGGTCGCCGTTCGCAGCCTTCGCCGCGACCTTCAGCGCGTTGCGGATCGCCCGGTGCTCGCTGCGGCCATGGGCTTTGATGATCACGTGGTCCATGCCCAGCAGCGGGGCGCCGCCGTAGGCCTTCCAGTCGGTCATGCGACGCAGGCGCTTCAGACCCCCGCCGAGCATCGCGAGCCCCATCTTCCACTGCAGCTTGCGCCCGCTGGCCTGCTTGGCGACGTCGCGGAACACCTCGCTCACGCCTTCGAGCATCTTCAGGACGACGTTGCCCAGGAACCCGTCGCAGACGATGACGTCCACGGTGCCCCGCGGGATGTCGAGGCCCTCGACGTTGCCGACGAAGTTGAGCGGCCCCCCGATCAGGCGCTTGTGGGCGGCCTTGATCGCAGGTGTGCCCTTGTTCGGCTCGCTTCCGTTGGACAGCAGCGCGACCCGCGGCGCGACGATCTCGGAGATGATGGAGCTGTAGGCCGCGCCCATCACCGCGAAACCCACCAGATCGATCTCCTCGGCCGACAGGGTGGCGCCGACGTCGAGCATCAACGCGAACGGGTCTTTCTTGGGGCCGTGTCGCTGTTCTGTGGGGTAGACCGCCGCGAGCGCTGCCCGGCGGATCCCCGGAAGACGTTGGAACTTCTGGGCCGATGCCAGGATGGTGCCGCCCGTGTTCCCCGCACTGACCAGCGCATCTGCGTCGCCATCCCGCACCAGCTGTGCTGCCGTGAGCACGCTGCAGTGGGGCTTGTCCTCCAGGGCTTTCCGGGGATCCTCGTCCATCCGCACACAGCCGTCGGCATCGACGATCTCGAGACAGGTGGGGTCGTAGCTGACGTCGGCCAGCCGGGCCGAGACGCGCTTGGCGTTGCCCACCAGCATCACGCGGATGTCGGTTCCCTCGCGTGACAGGGCCGCCGCACCCTCGACCGTGGCGTCCAGTCCGAGATCTCCACCCAGCGCATCCAGTGCGATGGTCGTCATCAAAGCCTCCCCGGCTCCAGGGCGCGACGTTAGCAGGCGGGGCCTGTCGGCGATACCGTTCGCCCCCACCGACCTTCCCGACAGACCTCCGAGGTCCCCCGTGCGTACCAATCCCGACCCCAAAGCCCAGAACATCACCTGGCATGCGGCAAACCTCTCGCACGACGATCGCGAAGCCGCGATCGACCAGCGCGGATGCGTGCTGTGGTTCACGGGGTTCTCGGGCTCGGGGAAGTCCACGGTGGCGCGTGCGGTCGAGCACCTGTTGCTGAAGCGGGGCAAGGTCGCCTACGTGCTCGACGGCGACAACCTGCGCATGGGCCTGAACGCCGACCTCGGCTTCGCTCCCGAGGATCGGACCGAGAACATCCGGCGCGTCGGAGCGGTCGCTCAGCTGTTCGCCGATGCCGGAATCCTCACGCTCACGGCGTTCATCTCGCCCTACCGCGCCGATCGGGCCGCCGCGCGCTCCCGACTCCCAGAGGGCCGGTTCGTCGAGTGCCACGTGGCCACCCCCCTCGAGATCTGCGAGCAGCGCGACCCCAAAGGCCTCTACAAGCGCGCCCGCGCCGGTGAGATCGGGCAGTTCACGGGCATCAGCGCTCCGTACGAGGAACCCGTCGACCCCGAGCTCCGCCTGGAGACCGTCGACAGGCCCGTAGAGGAAGTGGCCATGGATGTGGTGCGCTACCTCGATGCCCACGGATTCCTGACCGCAGCGAAAGGAGACGGCGATGAGTGACGACCGCGCCCTGGAAGCCGAGGCCGAGATCGGTCGCATCAACGCGTTCTACCCCATCCTTCCACGACTGGGGAACGAGTGGGCGAGCCGCCGTCCGTGGGAGGGTCTGACCCTCGGGCTCAACCTGCATCTCACCTCGCTCACCGCCGCGCTCGTCCGCGAGCTCCGTCTGGGTGGGGGCACCATCGCCGTCAGCGCCGCCAATCCGAACACCACGCATCCGAGCGCGGTCGCCCTGCTGCGCGAGCTCGACGTCGAGGTGTACACGGGCGGCGACATGGAGAACCGGCACCTGCAGGTCCTCGACCACCAGCCGGACATCGTCGCCGACGTGGGCTTCGACCTGATCGCAACCCTGCTCGAGAAGCGTCCCACCCAGAAGGTGCGCGCTGCAGTCGAGATCACCCGCTCTGGAATCCATCGGCTCCGCGCCCTGAAGTCGCCGCCGGGTCTGCCGGTGTTGAACATCACCGACGGCCGACTCAAGGACGCGGTGGAGAACCGACATGGCGTCGGCGAAGGCGTGTGGCAGGCGGTGACCCGGTTGACCGGGATGCACCTCGCCGGTCGACGACTCGTGGTGGTCGGGTACGGCCCGGTCGGTCGGGGGCTCGCGGCCTACGCGCGCGCCGCGAACATGAGCGTCGAGGTGGTCGAGAGCGATCCCGTGCGTCGGCTGTTCGCGCACTACGACGGCTACCCCACGGGAGCACTGCTGGATGCGGTGGCCAACGCGGGCATCGTGGTCACGGCCACCGGCGCCGCGAACGCGCTGTCTCTCGAAGCCATCCGGCACGCGCCCAACGGGGTGGTGCTGCTCAACGCCGGGCACGGGAACGACGAGATCGACGTCGGAGCGCTCAAGAACGCGGCCGACACGGTCGACCACATCGCCGAGCAGGTGGTCCGGTTCGGCCTGAAGGGAGCCGATGGCACGCCGCGGAGCGTCACGCTGCTGGGCGACGGCAGCCCGCTGAACATCGTCACGAACTCCGGGTCTCCAGAACCCGTGCTGCTGCACTTCGCGGTGCTCGGCCTCTCGCTCGAGTGGCTCGCGGGTTCGGCGGGTCTGCAGCCCGGCGAGACCATCGTGTCGGACGACATCGAGACCCGGGCCGCCATCCTCGCGCTGGAGGCGCTGCATCCCGGTGCCGTCTGATTCCGAGGGCAGCGCCGTGCAAGCCGGCTCGGCGGAGGAGCAGGAGGAAGAACGGGTGGCCGCCCTCCTCCTCGAGGCCATGACCCACCAACGCGAGGCTCGCTACGCGGAAGCCGAGGTCCGACTGGCCGAGGTGGTGCGCGCGCTGTCTGATCAGCCCGAGCTGGAAGACGTCCTCGCCCGTGCCGCCAGCCTGCTCGCACAGGCACGCCTGGAGACGAGCGACGCCGTCGGAGCGCGGTCGGCCGCCCAGATCGCGATGCGGGCGCTCAGATCGCTCGGAGACGCCAGCGGGATGGCGGAGGTCCGGGCACTGGACGAGCGCATCGCCGCCGAGCTGGACCGCGAGCGGAGAGCCGTGCTGGCACGGGCCCGTAGCGCTCCCCTGGCCGACAAGTCCCTCCAGGACGTCCTCTCCGAGCTCCAGGCTGCGAGGGCCACCGATCTGCTGCAGGCCGATCAGCTGTTGCGCCACGCGCAAGCCCTGCAGATGCACGATCGGCACAGCGAGGCCCTGGAGAGCGCCGAAGCTGCGATCCAGGCCGCCGATCGTGCGACCGCCATTCGCGAGCAGGTGCTGGCCCGCATCACCGCGGCCGAGGCCTGCATCGCGCTCGCCTCCCCCGAACAGGCGTCGCGTGCCGAGGTCGCGTTACGGAATGCGCTCGTGCTTGCGGACCGGGCCGACGAGACCACCCTCATCGGGCTCGTCGCACGCGCAGCCGAGCTGGCCGGAGTCGCGCTTCCGGCGCAGCACGGGCCGCAACACCATCCTCCGCAGGCGGCACCATCCGCCTCAGAACAGGAGCAGTCGTGAGGGTCGCAGCGATCGACGTGGGCACCAACTCGGTGCATCTGCTCGTGGCCGACGTCGACCACGATGGCTCGTGGTCCGTGGTCGAGAAGACCCGCCATCAGGTCGAGCTCGGTGCCGGGGGCATCGCCGACAACGTGATCGCACCCGAGGCCTTCCAACGTGGGCTCGATGCCATGCATGAGCTCGCCGAGGCCGCCCGCAGCCTGGGGGTCGAGGACATCCACTGCGCCGCCACCTCCGCTGTGCGCGAATCCGAGAACGGCGAGGACTGGTGCCGAGCGGTGCGCGACCAGACCGAGATCCGCGTTCGCCCCATCGCCGGGCGCGAGGAGGGGCGCCTGATCTACCTCGGGGCGCGCAACGACCTCGACTTCAGCCTGGGTCGCGTCCTGCTCATGGACCTCGGGGGAGGGTCGACCGAGTTCATCCTGTGCGACAGCGAGCAGGCGACGACCATCGAGAGCATGCCGCTCGGACACATCCGCCTGGCCGACAGGTTCCACGGGTCCGACCCCATCGCAAAGGACGAGTACGACGCGCTCAAGTCCCACATCAAGGGCCAGCTGAAGCGGCTCGGCAAGATGATCTCGGGCTCCGACTTCCACACCCTCGTCGGCACCTCGGGCACGTTGCGCTGCCTGGCGATGATGGCCACCCTGGCGCGCGGCGACGAACCTCCGGAGCACGCACACGGTCTGGTGCTCTCACTCGACGAGGTCACCGCCCTCACCAAGCAGCTCAAGCGGTCCACGTTCGACGAGATCCTCAAGATCCCCGGCGTCGACCCACGGCGCAAGCGCACCATCCTGTCGGGTGCGCTGCTGGTTCGCCAGGTCATGCGCACCTTCGGCAAGGACCGCATGATCACCTCCGAACGGTCCCTCCGAGACGGGCTGATCGTCGACTGGATCATGCGGAACCGTCCCGAGATCGACCTCATGGCGTCGATTCCCGACCCCCGGGCGCGCTCGATCCAGCGGGTGATGGACCGCTACGGCGCCGACCTCCGGCACTCCAAACAGGTCCGCGAGTTCGCTCTCGAGCTCTACGACGCGCTCGCCCCCGCCCATCGACTCGGGTTCGCCGAGCGCGAGCTGCTCGGCCACGCCGCGTTGGTCCACGACATCGGGCACCACATCTCCGGCAAGGCGCACAACAAGCACGGCCAGTACCTCATCCGGAACACCCGGATGCACGGCTTCACGGCCCCCGAGGTCGCCGTGCTCGGCTGTCTGGTCCGCTACCACCGCGGCGGCAAGCCCAAGATGCGGCACACCGAGTACGGGTCGCTGTCCGAGCCCGACCGCAACCGGGTCCGGGTTCTCGCGGGCATCCTGCGCGTCGCGGACGCCCTCGACCGCAGCCACGAACAGACCGTCGAGCGCATCGAGGTCGAGCTGCAGGACGGCAAGGTCACCATCACGGCCCACCCCACCGCCGACGCACATCTCGAGCGGTGGGCAGCCAACCGCCGGGTGGCCCTGCTCGCCAACGCCATCCACCAGGACGTCCGCATCGCCTTCGCGGGCCCACCGGTGCCCGACATCACCACGGGTGAAGCGAACGACCCAATCGGGTAGACTGGGGCGCTGCCGAGTTTGCGCACGACGGGGTCGCCCGTCACGCGCGGAAGGACGGAAACTCTCCATGGCCATGATCGAGACCACCGACACCCCCGAGGATGTCGACCGCCTGCTCACCAAGGCGCGCGAACAGCTTCAGGCGTTCGAGGACGCGGTCGACGGGAAGCGTCTCCTGGCGCGCATCAAACGCGCTTCGCCCGCGCATCCGGTGCTCCTGTTCCGCGCGATGTTCCTCTTCGCCGGGGTGTTGTTCCTCCTGCTCGCCTTCGTCGTCATCGGGATCGTGTTCCTGCACGTCGACACCGCGAAGTTCATCGACGCCATCGAGTCCGATCTCGGCATCCCCGGCGGAATCCCGGTGGTGTGTCTGCTGCTCGCCTTCCTGATGTTCGTCGCGAACGGCGCAACCACCTTCGCCGCGCACAGCATCGGGCGGGAATCCCCCATGCTTCCGTGGGAAGCCAAGGAACACCAGAAGCTCGTCAACGAGGTGACCCGACTCACCACCCAGAAGGCCGTGATGGAACGCATCCGCGCCACGCCGGGAGGCGCGCGCCCGCGCATCAGCACCCCTGTGCCGATGTCGATGCGAAACAACCGCCCCAGCGGCGGTGGAGGCGGTGCCGGGGGCGGGTTCGGCGGCCTCGGCGGTCGCGGACAACCCGGCGGCGGTTCGGATCGTCCCAGCTACCTGGCTGAACCCAGCAATCCCCCGCCCGGATCCGGCGGCGGTGGATTCGGCGGAGGCGGCTCCCACGGCGGCGGATTCGGCGGGGGCGGCGGATTCGGCGGAGGCGGCTCTCAGGGCGGCGGTTTCGGAGGGGGCGGCTCCCAGGGCGGCGGCTTCGGAGGCGGTGCACCCGCACAGGCCGGTGGTGGCGGTGGTTTCGGAGGTGGAGCCCCCGCACAAGCCCATGGTGGCGGCGGTTTCGGAGGCGGAGCTCCCGCTCAGCCCAACGGAGGCGGCTTCGGAGGAGGCGCGCAGGGCGGCGGATTCGGAGGCGGAGCCCCCCAGGCACCCGATTCCTACGGCGGCGACAGCCGGCCTTCCAGCGGCGGCAGTCTGCTCAACCGCGCGCGTGCCGGCGGCTCCGGCGGCGGCGGGCCCAACTTCGGCGGAGGCTCCAACGATGCGCCCGACTTCGGAGGGACCGGCGGCGGATTCGGCGGAGGCGGCTCGCAGGGCGGTGGATTCGGCGGAGGCGGCGGATTCGGCGGAGGCGGCTCCCAGGGCGGCGGATTCGGTGGAGGCGGCTCGCAGGGCGGCGGATTCGGCGGAGGCTCCAACGCTGGCGCCGGGTTCGGCGGCCCCGCGTCCTCCGACAACACATCGCTCGGCAACAGCACACGCGGCGGCACCCCTCTCGGGGCGAAGCCGCGCGCCGGTGGCGGCTTGCAGAAGCCCCGGCTCGCCGCACCCATGAGCTTTCCGGGCACGCCCGAACCGAGCCGTGAACGCTACGACGACCGGATCGAAGAGCAGAACGACCTCATCGAAGAGGATCTGTCCTACTCCGAACCCGAAGACGCTCCACCCCGCGTCGGGATCCAGATGGCTGTACGCAAGCCGGCCACCCCGGCCGATCCCGTTCTCGATGTGGGCGACATCGTCGACTCCGTGGCGCCCAACGCCATCGTCGAGGACGGTCCGACCGAGAAAGACGCCCCCCGCGAGCGCGGGCTGCCCCACTGGGGACGCATCGACGAGATGTGGCTCGAAGAAGCCATCGAGAAGGCCGAGAACATGGTCATGGGCTTTCCGGAGCAGGCGCGCCTCGAGTTCTCCAAGGAGGAGGACCTGCCCTTCACCCTCGTCATCGAACGGGCCACCCCGGCGATGGCCGTGCGGGCGATGGTGTCGTACGTCGAGTTCCTGGCCAGCATCTACACCCCCAAGCGGGCCCGCATCGAGCTCGTGAAGGTCGCGCACCTCGACCGCAGCTTCCACCGCAACGTCGACGCCGCGCTCCAGCCCTACTTCGCGGGCAAGGTCCGGGTCGAGAACAACCCCGGCCGCGTGGACATCATCTTCGCCGACCCCGATCCGGGCTGGGAAGCCTACCCCGTTCTGCCGATCCGCTGATCGCGGCCCGCCCCACATGAAGGAAGCGCTCGGACGGGGTAAGGCTGCCGTCCCGACCCCGAGGCACCCATGGCCGTCTCTCGCGCCGCCGTCGTCGACGCGAACTTCATCGCCCACGTGCAGAACCTGCGCGCTCCGGCGATCCCCGCGACCGACCCCGCACAGCCCGTAGAACCTGGCGCATCGCTGTCGGGTCGCGATGCGATGCGCATGTTCGAAGCTCAGGTGGAGTCCCGCCATCTGGACCTGATCGCCCGCGAGCTGAAGAGCGACGGGCACGGGTACTACACCATCGGGGGCTCCGGACACGAGGGCAACGCAGCGGTCGGAGGCCAGCTGACGCCGGGCGACACGAGCTTCCTGCACTACCGCTCCGGTGCGTACTTCTGCGCGCTGGCCGCCAACACCCCCGGTGCTGCCGGGCCCTTCGACGTGTTGCGCGGCATGTTGGCCGCTGCAGACGAGCCCATCGCGGGGGGCCGGCACAAGGTGTTCGGCAGCACCGAGCTGCACATGCCCCCCCAGACCAGCACCATCGCCAGCCACCTGCCCAAGGCCGTGGGCTTCGCCGTCGCGATCGACCGGGCGGCGCGTCAGCAGGGCCGCAAGGAATCCCGCATCGCCGTGTGCAGCTTCGGAGATGCGAGCGCCAACCACGCCACCGCCACCACGGCGTTCAACGCCGCCGGCTGGGCCAGCTTCCAGCGGGTGCCCGCACCCGTCCTGTTCGTGTGCGAAGACAACGGCTTCGGCATCAGCGTCCGCACGCCCCAGGGATGGATCGCGAGCAACTTCCAGGGCCGGGCCGGCATCCGCTACTTCTTCGGCGACGGACTATCGCTCCCGTCCGCCTGGGACGCTGCCCGGCGCGCGATCCACTACGTCCGCACCAGCCGTCGTCCGGCGTTCCTGCACCTGCGTACCGTCCGGATGCTGGGCCACGCCGGTTCCGACGTCGAGCAGCTCTACCGCTCCTCCACCGAGATCGAGCAGACCGAAGCCGCCGATCCCCTGCGTCGCACCGCCACCCTGCTCATCGAGAACGGCTGGCTCACTCCCGAGCAGGTCCTCGAGCTCTACGAAGGTACGCGTACCCGCTTCGCGGCCCTGGCGAACGAAGCCCTCACCCGGCCCACTCTGAAGACCGCCGAAGAGGTCATGCAGCCCCTCGCCCGCGAGGACGACACGGCGCGGGTCGCCGTCGCTCCTGCGGAGGAACGCGCACGGGTGTTCCCCCGCGGACTCCCCGAGAGCACCGACCGACCCCGGCACCTCGCCGTCCAGCTCAATCGCGCGCTCACCGACATCCTCGCCGGCGAACCCACCGCCATGGTGTTCGGCGAAGACGTCGCGAAGAAGGGCGGCGTCTACCACGTCACCGCCAACCTCACCGAGCACTTCAAGGTGGGGCGGGTCTTCAACACCCTGCTCGACGAGTCCACCATCCTCGGCCTCGCCATCGGAGCCGGGCACGCCGGGCTGCTCCCCCTGCCCGAGATCCAGTACCTGGCCTACCTCATGAACGCGATCGACCAGCTCCGGGGCGAGGCCGGGTCCATGCAGTTCTTCAGCAACGGCCAGTACGCCAACCCCATGGTCGTGCGCATCGCCAGCCTGGCCTACCAGAAGGGGTTCGGCGGTCACTTCCACAACGACAACGGCATCGCGGCCCTGCGCGAGATCCCGGGCATCCTCATCGCCACCCCGAGCCGCGGAGACGATGCCGTACGGCTCCTGCGCACCCTCACCGCGCAAGCACGCCACTGCGGACGGGTCTGCGTCATGCTCGAGCCCATCGCGCTCTACATGACCAAAGACCTCCACGAGGACGGCGACGGCGGCTGGCTCACCGACTACCCCGCACCCGACGCCGACGACAGCCACCTGGAGCTGCACAGCGTGCGGTCGTACGACGAAGGGGATGGCCCTCCGGCGCTCACCATCGCCACCTACGCCAACGGCCTGTGGATGTCCCTGCGCGTCGCGCGTCGCCTCGCCGCCGAAGGAATCGCCAGCCGAATCGTCGATCTGCGCTGGTTGCACCCCCTCCCCATCGACGCCGTCCTGCCTCACGCCCAGGCCAGCGGCAAGCTGCTGGTCGTCGACGAGTGCCGTCGGTCGTCCGGCATCGCAGACGCCCTCGTCGCCGACCTCGTCGATCGCGACCCCACCCTCAGATTCCGCCGTGTCACCGGGCTCGATTCGTACATCCCCCTCGGAGACGCAGCCAACCGCGTGCTCGTTCAGGAAGACGACATCGAAGCCGGCGCCCGCGCGCTGTTGGAGCAGTCATGACCCGCCGAGCGCTCCTCGTCTGTCCCGGTCGCGGCAGCTACACCGCTGCCAACCTCGGGTCCCTGTCCGGCCGGTCCACCACCGCCTCCGCGCGCATCGAGCGCTGTGACGCCCACCGGTCCGCCCTGGGTCGCCCCACCGTCTCCGAGCTCGACGCCGACGAGCGGTTCCGGGCCACCCGTCACGTCGCGGGCGAGCACGCCAGCCTCCTCACCTTCGCGGCCGGAGTCGCCGACGATGCCGAGCTGTCCGAGGACTTCGAGGTCGTGGGCGTCACCGGCAACAGCATGGGGTTCTACACCGCTCTGGCCGTGAGCGGAGCCCTGCCCTTCGACGACGCCATCGCGCTGGTCGACACCATGGGCGCCTACCAGGCCGGGAACGTCATCGGCGGCCAGCTGCTCTACCCCATGACCGACGACCAGGGCCGCACCGACCCCTCGCGCCGGGCCGTCGTCGAGCAGGCGTTGCAGTCCGTTCGCGAGCAGGGCCACACCGCCGAGTGGTCCATCGAGCTCGGGGGCTACGCAGTCCTCGGTGCCGACAGCCCCGGTGTGAAGGCGCTGCTGGCTGCCCTCCCCGAAGACGTCCGCTCTGGCCGGTCGTTTCCTCTGCAGCTGCCCTTCCACTCGGCGTTCCACACCAGCCTCATGGCCGCCACGTCCCAGCAGGCGTTCGCCGACCTCGGCAGCCTCGGGTTCCGGCCTCCCCACGTCCCCCTGATCGACGGGCGCGGATTCGTCTTCCGGCCGCACTGGGCCGACCCCACGGCACTCCGCGACTACACCCTGGGGCACCAGGTCGTCCGGCCGTTCGACTTCACCACCGCCGTCATCACCGCCCTGCAGCACTGCGCACCCGATGTCGTGGTCGCGCTCGGGCCCGGCAACGCCCTCGGCGGTCCGCTCTCCCGCATCCTCGTCGAGGCCGGGTGGCGCGGCGTCCAGAACAAAGCCGATCTCGACGCCATCCAGCAGTCGGAGTCCCCCGCTCTGCTGTCGTTCGGGCGCACCGATCAGCGACGCCTGCTCGTCGGGTGAGTCGATGAGCCCCCCTGCCGACGACGCCCTGCGGGACGCCCTGATCGCGGCCTTCCAGCTCAAGCGCACCGACAGAGCGGGCTGGTTGCGGATCGGCATCGAGAATCCAGAGTCGGTCGCGGCCCACAGCTGGGGAATGGCGCTGCTCGTGCTGCTGTTCCTGCCCGCCCACCTCGATCGCGAACGGGCCCTGACCTACGCCGTCCTGCACGACCTCGCCGAGGCCTGGACCGGCGACGTCACCCCCCACGACCCCGTGCCCGACAAGCACGCTCGCGAAGACGCCGCCATGGTCGACTTCACCGAGCGAATCGGCCGACCCGACCTGCTCGGGATCTGGCGCGCCTACGAAGCCCGGGCCGACCCCGAAGCCCGCTTCGTCAAGCAGCTCGACCAGCTCGACATGGGGTTGACCGCCCTCGACTACGCGCGCGATGGCCACGACACCGCCGAGTTCCTCGCGTCCGCGACCGCCGGAATCCAGTCCGATCGGCTGAAGTCGCTGCTCGAATCCTGACTCGGTTCCTGCCGAATGCCCCTTGACGGCAGCCGAAACGTGTTCAGCTTCGAGACATGACGACACCCGGATTCGGCAGCGCCCTTCGCAAGCAACAACGTGCAGCAGACAGCCAGCGACGGGGCCGTCGCGAGGGCCGCAGCGACGAGGTGCTCCCCGAGATCGACATGGGCACCGACACCTGCTCGGTCTGCGGCGTCGAGCATCCTGCCGCCCAGGGAATGCAGAGCGAGCACGGTCCGATGTGTGCCGCGTGCTACGCCCACTCCGAAGCCGATGCCATCGTCGCCCCGTCCCGCACATGGGACATCGGTCCGCTCGCCCTGTCGGCGCTTCCCCTCGCCCTGATGAGCACCACCTTCCTCGACGCCAACCCCCCCACCGCACGCGGGGGCATGGGCTGGTCGCTGCTCGCGATGCTCAGCGGCGCGTTCGCCCTCCTGGCCGTTCTCCACGGTGCCCGCCTGGTGCGCGACGCGTGGCGACCGGACGAGGGGCACGACCGGGTGGCGCTCGGGATCGGCGGCACCAGCGCTGTGGGCGGCCTGCTCACCGGTGCCGCGTCCATCGGCCTGTTCGCCCTGCCCTACCTCGGGGTCCTCTGAGCGCGCTCCCCGGCCCGAGCTCCCCTCCTCACCACACACCGTTGTCGGTGCCGGGCCTCCCCGACACGGAGGTGTTACACGCGGCGGGAGGAAGAGGAGGAGACCGGATGGCCACGTTCGAGCTGACGACGCATCCCCTGGCGTTCGCCCACATGGAGGGCGGAGTGAAGACGGTGTTCGTCATGCCCTATTCGGACCAGCTGTCCGTCGTGTCCTCTGGCGATCGCATCGAGTTCGACGACCTCGGTTCGATCACCATCGGCATGATCAAGCGTTACGACGACCTCGAGAGCCTGCTCGAGACCGAGGGCTACGCCAACGTCGTCCCCGAAGCCGAGACCGCCGACCACGCCTGCGAGCTGCTGCGCACGTCCGCCGGCTGGAACGGCCAGGAAGAAGAAGACCGCGGTGTGCTCGCGTTCCGCGTTCGCTGGGCCAAGCGCAAGAGCTGATCCGCTCGTCTTCAGGGCGCAGCGAACAGCCCCGCCACGTCCTCTCCATCGGGTCGGAAGTCCGTCAACCGCTTGATCGGCCCGTCCAGCACGAGCGTTCCGCCATCCGTGCCGCGTCCGGGCGCCACGAAGCGTACGGTCACCGCACCGCTCGCGTCGTCTGCGTCGATCTTCGCCCACGGCAGGTCGTAGTCGATCGTGTACGACATCACGTGCGTCACGCCACGCTCCCGGGCCACCGCCGGCATCCCTCGGGACTCCACCTCCGCCGCGAATCCGTAGTCCTGCGTCAGCCCGTCGGCACCGATCACCGAGCAGCCCGAGAACCACGCCATCCGACCCGGCGCGTCGAGCGCCAGCACCACCGCTTCCGGATGCGTCTCGCCCAGCCACTCCGCCAGATCCACCGTCGGGTCCGGGCTGCCGATCGCCACGCTGTACACCGCGCGCAGGCCGCCCGCGCCCGTGATGCCCACGATGAATCCCCCCGCCACCAGGGGCTTCACGCGCGCAGAGAGGCTCGGCAGCAACCGCATGTACACCGCCAACACCTCGCCCAGCAGCAGCCCCGTCGCCAGCGTGGCCGTGATCCAGTAGTACGCCACGAACGTCGACCAGCGCGGCGCCGTGAACAACGCCACATACGCGCCGTGCAGCACCGCCCCCAGCCCGAGCGCCCCGAGCAGACGGCGTTTTCGCGGGTCCGCGCTCCGAAGCGCCACCCCCACCGCCACCAGCGACCCCAGCACCGTGGCCGCCCCGATCCAGCCCACCTTGCCGAACAGGTCCGTCGTGTCCGGAACCGGGAACACCGACTTGATGCTGCCGCTCACCGGCACCAGATGCCCCGTCTGCGTGTAGGTCCAGATCAGCCACGGCAGCGCAACCACCGCCGTCATCGCCGCCAGCCTCAGCGCCCGCTTCGCATCCGGCAACGTGAACAGGCCGACCGCCACGATGAAGAACACCGTGTCGAGCCGCGCCAGGAACAGCAGTCCGAGCAGCGCCCCCGTCCGCAGATCGCCCCGCACCGACGCCGGCCGGGTCCACGCCCAGAGCACCGCCACGTGCAGCGCCCCCGTCAGCATGCCCTCGCTCACCCAGCCCTTGTCGGTGAGCTGGGTCAGCACCACCGCCCCGGCCGCGAAGCTCGGATACGCCAACCCCTGCTCGCGCGCGACGCGGGGAAGCACCGCAAGGATGAACGCCGCCATCCCGATCTGCAGGGCCAACGCCCCGTACAGCATCGCCCCCTTCGCGCCCCCCGTCACCACGCCCAGTGCCGTCACCAGCGCCATCCACAGCGGGTGGTAGCCGTTGGTGAACGTCATTCCGTCGAACGTCGACCCGTTCCCCAGCGCGATGTTCCGCCCGATCTGCAGGTAGAACCAGGCATCGTCCACCATGAACAGGCCCGGCTTCGTCAACATCGCGCCGATCGCCACGGCCGCCACCACTCCGATGCCCGGCAGGGTCCAGCCCGCCGCACGAGCAGGCTCGGAAGCCTTCGCTTCCACGGGCGTTTCCGGGGGTTGAGGTGCAGCGGGGTCAGTCATGACGGGCCGGGCATGCGATACAGGCGCGAACAGGAGGGCTCGATGACCATCTTCGCGCGCATCATCGACCGGGAGATTCCGGCCGACATCGTATACGAGGACGACCAGGTGCTGGCGTTCCGCGACATCAACCCCGTCGCCCCCACCCACGTCCTCGTCATCCCCAAGAAGCCCATCGTCCGGTTGAGCACCGCCGAATCCGACGACGCCGCGCTCCTCGGCCACCTGATGTGGGTCTGCGCCGAGGTCGCCCGCAAGGAGGGGCTCGCCGAAGACGGCTTCCGCGTGGTCACCAACAACGGCTCGCACGGCGGTCAGAGCGTCGACCACCTGCACTTCCACGTCCTGGGCGGCCGTCAGATGAGCTGGCCACCGGGCTGATCCCGCCTTCCGGTCTTCTTCGAAGATCAGGCCCACACTGCGAATGGATCGACAGGCGCTCGCGCGGTCGCAGGCAGTCCGACCATCGGGTCCGCCCGACAGCCCTCGTGTTCGACGGGAGGCCACCGCTGCGAGCCCGCCGCGACACCGCTTCAGCGGGCGCTTCGCGCCGGACGACACGTTCCACGGCAGCGTCCGACCCCACCCTTCGGCGTCCAGGGATGATGAAATGGGCTTCAGGGCGGACGGACTGGGCGACCGCTCCATCGATTTGGCAGTATTCAACGCCCCATTTCCACCACAGTGCGCTATCGCTCGCAGAGCGCTTCGCTCACGGGCGTCATCGATCCCGAAGTGTTCGCAGGGCTGTTCGTGCTCTGAGTCTCTGACGACGCTGTCTACGGCGGGGCCTCCCCCGATCGGTCCGCTCGGCCTGTTCGTCCATGCTCGTCCGCTGCGTCTCTGTGCGTGCGCCCGAATCCGCTTGGTGCAGTCGCTGGGCTCCACCGTCCAGGTGATCTCCAAGACGGGTGGGTCGACGAGCGGGAGTGGCTGCTGGAGAGGCTCGGGCACACGCACAGAGTCACAGCGGACGACGGACGCTCGGTACAGCGAGCGGGTCGATCGGTGAAGGCACGCTGGTAGACAGCGTCGTCAGAGCCCCGGAGCGCCAGCGGTCCCGTGAACACGGGGTGTTCGACGTGTTCCGTCGATGTCCGGTGGCCGATGAGCGAGGTGGCGAATACCGGAGAATATGCCAGATTCTAGGGCGTCAATTGGCCGATTAGACCAGTATGGTTGCTTGCTCCGTGAAATCCTCGGTGTGCTCCGTGACTCCGTGGCGACGTTGCGCTGACCCAGGTTTCACAGGTCTCTTCTGGCGGGATCGCCCGTCGTTGCAACACCCCGATTGGTCCGCCTCGGCCTGTTCGTCTATGCTCGTCAGTTCGTCCGCTGCGTCTCTGTGCGTGCGCCCGAGTCGCCTTGGCGGAATAGTCCGACCGGGGTGAATGGCCACGACCAGGGACGTTTCTCGCTGACCGTGCTCGGACTCACGTGCGCGACCGCGCTCGCGTGTGGGGCTCCCGATTCGTCCGTGCTGCCGGGGCCGATCGCGACCTCACCGCCCAGCGACCCCACCGTGGCCGTGCTCCCCCTGCATCAGGCTGCGGGAGACCCGTCCTGGGCGGGGCTGGGGCCCGGTCTGGCTGGGGTCGTCACCTCAGAGCTGTCCACGGTTCCCGGCATCGTGCTGGTCGAACGATCCCGCCTCGATGCCCTGGTCGCCGAGATCGAGCTCGGAGATGCCGGATATCTCGACCCCGCCACCGCCTCCGAGATGGGCCGCGGGATCGGCGCCCAGCTGGTGGTCGTGGGCTCGTACAGCGTGCTGCCCGACGAGCTCGCCCTCGATGCCCGTCTGGTTCGGGTCAGCACCGGTGAAGTCGTCGCAGCCGGTGCCGGTCGCGCCCCCATCGACGACTGGGACGCCGCCAGCACCGAGGTCGTCGAAGCCCTGGCAGCCGGCCTCGGCGCATCCGCCTCTCCTTCCGACCCCGCAGCCTCCCTCGAAGACGTCCGGACCTTCGGGCGCGGGATCGATGCCGAGCGCCAGGGAGACCGCCAGGCCGCTCAGCAGGCCTACACCGACGCCAGGGCCCTGCCCCTCGCCGCTCAGCGCCTCCAGGGGCTCGAAGCCACGCTCGCGCAGGCGCGCGCCGACCTCGACGCCGTGCAGGACCGCTTCCGCCGCGAAGCCCTGGACACCCTCCCGCCCGACACCGCCCACCGCGGGCGTCCCACACGAGCCGAGCGCATCGACGCCACCCTCCGCTGGGCCGTGCTCGCCGCCGAGGGCCAGTGGTGCGCGCTCGCCGCCGAGCAGGAGCACTTCCTGGAGCGCAACGGCTGGCGAGGCTCGGGAATCGCCCCCTGGGACACCGAGCGCCGTGCGAAGTCCCTGCAGCTGCTCGGGGACGAAGAGGTCGACCGACTGTTGGTCTCCGGCCACACGAGCGACACCCTGTACGGCGCAGATCCCATCGACGTCCGTTCCGGCTGGTTGTTCGCGGTGGGCCGGTGCGAAGACACCCTGGGGCCGGTGCTCGGCGCCTGGCAACGTGCAATCGAGGCCGTGCCCGCGGGCCAGATCGACGGCGACCCCGTGAAGCTCGATCTCCAGGCCGGCCGGGCATGGCTGATCGCCCGGCACACCGGAGCGGTCCCGGCTTCGTTCGTGGCCCGGGTCGAGGCCAGCGGCACCCGCCACGCTGTCGAGCGCGGCGAAGAAGTCGCCCGGGCCGCCACCGACTTCGCGTTGCGCGGCGGGCTGACGGATGCCGGTCTGCTCGCGTTCGCCGACGGCGTGCGCAACGGCGATCCCTCTGTGATCGACACCTCCGACGCCGTGTGCCGATCCTGGGCCTGGTCCGATGCCAAGACCCTGGGACGCTACGCCGACACCGCCCGCAGGGACGGCATGGACGGGGGGCCCCTCGAGAACATCGGCTCCCATGCGTGGCTGTACGACGTGCGCGGCTGCAGAGCCGGCCGGCCCGCCACCTACCCAGACTCCGCGGCCATCCTCGCCGAAGCCCAGCGCCTCGTCGCGACCCCCTGCGGAGAGGGGCTCTCGGTCGACCTCGAGGTCTCGGGCGAGTTCCTGAAGCGCGGCATGGCTCCCGAGCAGCACGAGCGCACCCTGTTGCTCGGCATCCGTCGCGCCCTGCGCTGCCCCTGAGCGCGAGGTCAGGAGCGGGTCGTGCTCCGAACCCACTCGACGTACCGGGGGTCGGAGCGGGCCGTGTCCACATCCAGCACGAGAATCTCGGGGGTGTCGTAGGAGTGCAGCGCTCGAATGGCGTCAGACAGGGCTTCGACGCGGTCGTCCGGCGCCTTGATGAGCAGCGTGGACTCGGTGTCCTCGCACAGCTCGCCCTGCCATTCGTACACCGACGTGACCCCGGCCAGGATGTTCACGCACGCCGCCAGCTTCCGCTCGACCAGCTCCCGCGCGAGGCCTTTCGCCTCGCCCGGACTGCAGTTGCACAGCACGATCACCATGCTCCGAGGCTATCAGCTGCCGCAGTGTCGTCGAGTGGACGGCAGGACTCACCGCCGAGTCCGACCTGGCGAACGACCGACTACCCGCCACCCAGCCTTCCTCAGGAAATCGCACCGTCCCCCTGGTCTACCGCAGAGAGCGCGATGCGTGCTTCCGCGTGTCATATCCGTCGCTGGGCGCGTCGACCGAGACCGAACAGTACTCCTGTACGTGAGCGTCGAAGGGCGACGTGTCCAGCGGCGGATAGGACCGCGGAAGTACGCGAGCTAGTAGCGGACCTGGATGGGGAGGATGAGCTTGCCGTCCTTGTAGGACGTGCCACCCAGCATGAACGCGCGGTTGCGGTTGATGGCGACCGTGGTGTCCATCACCTTGCCGGACTCGTTGAACATCATCACGCGGACCTTGGCCTGGCGCGCATCGCGGGACAGCAGCTCGACCTTGATCTTCTGGCCGCCCATGATGGAGAACTGCTGGTCCTGACCCGGGCCGAGCTTGGCGTCCATCTGCTCGAGCTTCTGGAAACCGGTGAACTTGAAGTTCTCGAAGTTCTTCTGGACGTCCTTCAGGTCGGGATCGACGATGCCCGAGAAGTTGGCGTGCACCACCTGCATCTTGACCGTGACCTTGCCGGACACCGTGGTGTGCGCGGCGGGGACGGGCTTGCCGGTGACCGGACCGCCCGGACGGGACTGTGCGAGCGCGTCGCCACCGAGACCGAGGGTGACGGCCACGAACAGCAGAGCGAGGGACAACCGAAACATGCGGGCCACGAGGGCTCCCTGGGGGTGGTGGGGGTTCACAGCGTCGCCTCCTCTTCGACCCAGAGGATCAACGCGCCGTCGTCACCGACAGTCTGCATCACCGCTGCATCATCTGCGTAGTCGAGGTTCTCGATGATGATCTCGCCCGCATTCGCGAACTGGACCTCTTCGCCGGTCTGCACCGTGGCCACGGGGGCCGGACCACCGGTGTCGGACTCGCCATCGAGCAGCCCCGACATCCCGAAGGGAAGCACGGCGAACAGCAGCAGCGCTGCGGCCGCCATCACCAGGGTGGATGCGCTCCACCGACCGGTGTTCGCGGGCTCGGGAAGCTCGATCGACTCGATCTCGACCACCGCGGCACTGCGCGGGTAGGCCAGGGCCTCGCGGCGCTCGATGTCGGCCATGACCGCCGCCGTGACGGACACCTCGCCGGCCTCGGCCCGGACGGCAGCCGCGAACGCAGCCCCATCCCAGCCCGCGACGGCTTCGGCCTGAACGCCGATGGACTCCGCCACCGATGCCCAGATGTACGGGCACGGGCCGGCTTCCTTGTTCACGGCCGTGCGCAGCTCGCTGCCGAGCGACGCGAACGCGGTCATCATCGCGCCCGCACCCGCCTCGTCCTGCAGACGCTGTACGGCGGCACGATGGGCCGCAGGGGCCAGCTCGTGGTCGAGCATCGCGCTGATCCAGGCGTCCGAGACGACCGCCTCGAGCTCTGGCCACACATCGACGGTGCCGGCCTCGGCGCGCACGGCTTCGGCGACCAGGCCGAACTCCGCATCTTCGAGACCGAGCTCGGAGAACACCGCGCCGACGACCTCGACCGACCCCGCTTCGGAGGCGATGGCCGCAGCGAGGGGCAGGCGGAGCTCGGTCAGCTCGGCCTCGATGTCGGCGATGAGTGCCGAGACCTCGACCTGGCCGGCCTCCTTGGCGATGGCCTCCGCGATGGGGAGGGTGAAGCTCGGCAACCCACATCGTGCGAGCACGTCGTCTGCCAGCTCGACCGACCCGGCTTCGGATGCCACGGCCGCCGCGAGCGGGACCCGCACGTCGTCCAGACCGGCTTCGTTGAGCACGGCATCGGCCAGCTCGACCGACCCGGCTTCGGCACGCACGGCATCGGCCAGGTGTGCGAGCGCAGCTGCACCTGCACCGACCTGCTCGGCGAGCCCGGTCTCGAGGAGCACGGCATCCACGACGTCGACGGGACCCGCCTCGAACGCGACGGCAGCTGCGATGTCGGCGCCGAGCGGCCAGTCGCCCTCGAGCCATGCGCGCTCTTCGTCGGTGAGCGCATCCCCAGCATCCGCGTCCTCGGGGGTCGGGGCCTGCGCGGCCTGGGCATCCGTGAGGGCGGGCTGCGAGGCGAGCTCGGCCTCCATCCCCTCGCGCAGGACCTCACCGAACAGCGAGTCGGCCCCGAGCACCGCGAGCAACCCGACGGCATCCGACTCGGGCTCTTCGAAGTCCACGACCTCTTTGAGCTCGTCGGGCAGCCTGGGATCGGCCTGCACGAGTGCTCGGGCGGCGACGATGTCGTCGGCCGTCGCCGCACCATCGCGGATGCGGAAGAGCAGGCTTTCGAGCGTGGGCTGTGCCATGGGTGGCTCCGGACCGGGGTTCGTTCAGGCTCGGGTGGTCAGAGGATGGACGCACGAGCGCGCCCGACATTCGAAGAATCCGAAGAAGATCGGATCCCGCATCACTCGCGCTCCCCGGCGAGCATCTTCTGCATCTTCTTGCGGGCGTAGAACAGGCGCGACATCACGGTGCCCTCGGGGATGCCCATGACCTCGGAGATCTCCTTGTAGGCCAGGCCCTCGAGCTCGCGGAGCAGGATCACCTGCTTCTGGTCGGGGGGCAGCTTGTCGAGGCAGTCCATGATCCGCGCGTAGAGCTGCTTGCGCTCGAGCGACTTGCTGGGACTGTCGTGGTGGTGGATCTCGGCGATGCCGCCGTCCTCGTCCTTGTTCGCGATCTCTTCGTCGAACCCGGCGACCTCGCGCCGCTTGCGCTTGCGGGTGAAGTCGATCGCCTTGTTCATCGCGATCCGGTACAGCCAGGTGTAGAAGCTGGCTTCGAGCCGGAACGACTTCAGGTTGTTGAACGCCTTCACGAAGGCATCCTGGGTGATGTCGCGCGCGTCTTCGCGGTTGCGGACCATGCCGTACACCATCGAGTACACGCGGCTCTGGTACTTCTCGACCAGCCCGCGATAGGCCGTGCTGTCGCCGCCGAGCACGGCTTTCACCATCTCGACGTCTTCATCCTTCGACAGCTGTTTGTCGTCCACTGTGGTCGCGCTCATCGCCTCGCACCTCCGGGGCCCACGATAACCGGGGACACCTGCACCCTGTGCCGCTTGGACGCGACACCCGGGGCGTCTATTCGATTTATTTTCGAGACTGGCCTGGATCAGCCGTGGGCTTCGTTCCAGTTGGTGCCCGCAGCCGCGTTCACATCCAGCGGGACCTGCAGCTCGGCCGCGGCCTCCATCTCGCGGATCACGAGCTCCTGGGTCGCCTCGACCTCGTCTTCAGGAACTTCGAGCAGGAGTTCGTCGTGCACCTGGAGCAGCATCCGGCCGGTCAGATCGCTGTCGTCCAACGCCGCGTGCACGCGGATCATGGCCAGCTTGATGATGTCGGCAGCGGTTCCCTGAACGCGGGTGTTCACCGCTTCGCGCTCGCCCTGACCGCGCTCGCTGTACGTCTTGCTGTAGATCTCGGGGATCAGGCGACGGCGTCCGTAGAGCGTGGTGACGAAGCCATCCCGGCGACACAGGGCCTTGCTCTCGTCGATCCACTCCTGCACCGATGGCATGCGGCCGAAGTAGTCCTCCATGTACTTCTGGGCCTCGTCCCGACCGATGTTCAGGTCACGCCCGAGCCGGAAGGCACTCATGCCGTACATCAGGCCGAAGTTGATGGCTTTGGCGGCACTGCGCTGTTCGAACGTGACGTCGTCCATCTCGATGCCGAACACCTCGCTGGCCGTGCGTCGGTGGATGTCCTCGCCGGTTCGGAACGACTCCTGGAGCGCATCGGCTTCGGTGTAGTGCGCCAGGACCCGGAGCTCGACCTGGCTGTAGTCGGCCGACAGGAACACATGGCCCTCGCGCGGCACGAAGCACTCGCGGATCCGCCGCCCTTCGAAGGTGCGGATGGGGATGTTCTGCAGGTTGGGGTCGGCGCTGGCGAGACGCCCGGTGGCGGCGACGGCCTGGCGGTAGGTGGTGTGGATGCGGCCGTCGTCCTCGACGTAGTCGGGAAGCGTGGAGAGATAGCGCGAGTCGAGCCCCTGGAGCTGGCGGTACTCCAGGATCTTCGACGGCAGCTCGTGGTGTTCTTCGAGCTTCTCGAGCACGGTGGCGTCGGTGGACCAGCCGGTCTTGCGCTTGCGGCTGTGGGTCTTGGGGAGCTCGAGCACGTCGAACAGAATGCGGGACACATCGCGGGGAGACCCGACGTTGAAGGACTCTCCAGCGATCTCCTGGCATTCCTTCTCGACCTCGACCACCCGACCCTGGATGTCTTCGCGAACCGACTTCAGCTGTTCGAGATCGATGCGGATGCCCGACTCCTCCATCTCGACGAGGATCGGGAGCAGCGGGAGCTCCACCTTCTCGTAGATGAACCGGGTGCCGTCGTCGAGACGGGGTGCGAGGCGCTTGTCGATCAGCCACGCCACGTGTGCGGGCTCGACCGCGAGGCGGATGGTCTCGTCCTTCACGAGCGAGCCCTGAGCTCCGCCGTGGGCCAGGGTGTGGCCGAGCTGGCGCTGGGCGATGCCGTCGATGCCGTGATCGAGGTGCGCGATGAGGGCGTAGTCGAGCAGCATCGTGTCGCCGGTCACCGGGGTGAGCTCGAGGTCGTTGGCGCGACAGGTCTGCAGGATGGGCTTCATGTCGTGGCCGAACTTCCCCACCTCGGGGTCGGCCAGCACCTTTGCGACGGCCTCTCGTGCGGCGGCGGGCTCGATCTCCATGCCGGGTCGCGACTCGAGGGGGATCCACACCGCGTCGGTCGGGCCCCACGCGAACGAGACGCCCATCAGGCCCGCGGTGCGGGGGTTGTCGGAGGTTCGCTGCACATCCACCGCGACGCGACCGGCCTCCTGGATGCGCTTCACCGATTCGTCGAGCTCGTCCTGGGTCTTGATCATCCGGTAGCAGTCGGTGTCGACGGCCTTCTTCTCCGGGAGCATCTTGCGCGCGACCATCCCGAACTCCCAGCGGTCGAACATCTCGCGCAGGGGGTCCTCCTGCAGCCCGCGGGGCTCCAGATCGTCGAGCGACACGTCGAGATCGAGGTCGGTCTTGATGGTGACGAGCTCCTGGGAGAGCCGCGCATCATCGGCCTTCTCGACCAGGTTCTGGCCTCGCTTGCCCTTGATCTTCCCGTCAGCAGCCGCCGCGAGGATCGCGTCGAGATCGCCCCACTGATCCAGGAGCTTGGCAGCGGTCTTGACGCCGATCCCGGGCACGCCGGGGATGTTGTCCGAGCTGTCTCCCGCGAGCCCCAGCAGGTCGATCATCTGCTCGGGCCCCACGCCGAACTTCTTCTTCACGCCGTCGACGGTCATCGTCTTGTTGTTCTTCTCGTCGAGGAGGATCGTGTTGCCGTCGACCAGCTGGGCGAAGTCCTTGTCGCTGGTGACCAGCACCACATCCAGCTCGTCGGACGCGAACTGCTTGGCCAGGGTGCCCAGCACGTCGTCGGCCTCGAAGCCCTCGCGGATGATGCACGGGAACCCGAAGCCCTCGACGAGCTCGGGGAGCCACGCCCACTGCCGCTTGAGGTCTTCGGGCATGTCGGGGCGGTGCCCCTTGTAGTCGGGGAAGGTCTCGTGCCGGAAGGTCTTGCCCGAGTCGAACGACACGACCGCGTAGTCGGGCCGATGCATGCGCAGCATCTTGTGGAACAGCTGGGTGAACCCGTACAGCACGCGGGTCGGAAAGCCATCCGAGGCGTGCATCGGCGGCAGGGCGAACTGCACGCGAAACGCGTGGTTGCTGCCGTCGACGAGGAACATCTTCTTCTTCTTGGTTCTGGGCACCCGACCCTCCGGACAAGGACGCGACCCTAACCGCTGTCCGGACTCCCGGGCCGCGATGCTCAGCCCGTCTCACCGACGCGTCGTGCGGCCATCGCACGAAGGGACTCGGGAACGGCGTCCCTGCCGGCCTGATCGACGGGTCGACGCTCGATCACGTCGCGAATCCAGGCCAGCTGACCGGTGCGGCCGCGGATCTCGACGCGCTCGCGCTCGTTTCGCAGGGTGAGCACGCCGTCCGACCCCTCGGTGACGAGGGTGAGAAGCCGTCCGGGCTCGTCGAGGTGGAACCGCTGCTCGGAGGCGCCGCTGCCCACCGAGAGCACCCGCCCACGCAGGACCACCTCGGTCGGACGACCGCCGCCAGCGACCCGCAGGAACACCGCGTGCAGGATCTGCTGGAGGATCGCGATCTCGATGGCGTACATCACGGACATGCAGGTGGTGCCCACCGCGGCGCCGAGTGCCGACGTGAACCCCGAAACCACGGCCCCCACCGCTGCTCCCATCAGGGTCGGCCCGGCGGGATCGTTCAACAGATCGACGCCCAGGCCCCAGAGCACCGAGCCCCAGGCCGCGCCCATCAGAGTCAGGAAGATGCCGCGGATCACGGTGTCGCGGGTCATCGACGCGATCCACTCGGGCTCGGGAAGGAAGGGAACCGAGGGCTGGACGTCGATCCGGAACCCCGCGTGATCCGGGGTGGCTGCGGGCTCAGCCAGCATCTGCAGGTACCGGTCCCCCACCCGCTCGACCATCTCGTCCTCGGACACGAAGTAGCGCTCGTCGTCGACCTCGACCCACGGATGACCCATCGTCCAGCCCGCATCCGTAGCCCTGCCCGTCGGCATCGGGGTGCGTGGCCGCGCCGTGAACAGGATCATCGCGGCCGGGAGGATCGGCACCAGCAACGCGAGCGGGACGAAGCCGGTGGCCATGAACAGCCCGAGGCACACCACGACGCTCGCCAGCGCGACCAGCCGGATGCGCTGCCCTGCCGACTCGTCGACGAGCTCGGTGCCGTACCGGACCAGTCGGTGCAGTCTGTCGCTGTCGTCCGCCATCCACACCCATCTTGGCACGCCAGACGCCAGGCGACGTCAATCCGGCATCCCGAGCGCCTGAAGCGTCTGCGGAATGGCCGCCCGCGCATCGTCGTCCGCCCGGGGACGCACCTGCTCGACCTGCTCCACCAGGAAGTCGAGGGCTCCGAGCTCGCCGTGCAGCACCACCTGTTCGCGGTCGTTTCGCAGCTCCAGGCGATGGGCGTCGCGGTCGAGCCGCACGGAACGCCCGGGCTCGTCGAGGTGAAAGCGGGTCGACCCTTCATCCCCCACGACCAGGACGCGCCCCTGGAGCTCCACCCGTGTGACCGGCCCGACCTGGCGGCGCCACCGGTCGATCCTCCGCGCGACCACGTACCAGCACTTGTGCAGCACGAACTGCAGGAGCGTGGCGATGACGAGGCCCGCTGCGGCTCCGATGGAGAGGAACAGGATTCCCATCGTTCCCACCACCATGAAGCTCCCGAACGACCCGTCCCAGAGCGCCCTCACAATCTCCAGCGTGAGGCCGCCTCCGATCGCCAGTACGCACCCGATGTACATCCCACGGAACACGAGCTCGGTGGCGCGCCCGATCCCCCGCATCGCCGAAGGCCATCGGGCCCGATGAGCGTGGACCGGCAGCACGAACCCGTCCAGGTCGGTGTGCAGCCCCGAAGGCCGGGTGGGTCGGGAGAGCCCATCCCCATCGACGAACCAGGTCTTTGCGCCGACCTGCACCCAGGAGCGCCCCAGGGTCCGCCCGGCGTCCGTCACGGGGGTCTCGGGGCCCAGGAACTCCTGAGGCACGTAGCTGAAGAACATCACGAGGGGCGGGACGATCAGCAGCACGAACAGGGCGCCCACGAGGGTGGGGAGGGTCGGACGGAATGCCACCACGACGGGGAGTACGACGCCGAGCCCGACCACCCCGATGCCACCGAGGGCTTCGCGAACCCGCTCCGACCGGCTCCTCCGCGAGGGCACCCACCAGGCGAGCTCCCGGGGGACCGCTCGCTTGATCGAGGTCCACGTCGACTTCGCCATGTGCCGCCACACACCCATCGGCCCATCTCCCCCGCATCAGATGTTAGAGCGCCCATCCAGGCGAGGCACACCATGAAGTACGATCTGCTGTTCAACCCCACCGAAGAACACCGCATGCTCCGCGAGATGGTCGCGGAGTTCACCCGCAACGAGGTCGAGCCGCAAGCGGCGGAGCACGACGCCCTCGGGCACCTCAACGTGCCGCTGTTCAAGAAGCTCGGCGAGCTGGGCCTGTTGGGCATCACCATCCCCGATTCGCACGGCGGAGCCGGGATGGATGCAGTCGCAGCCGTGATCGCACACCACGAGCTGTCCAAGAGCGATCCGGGCTTCTGTCTGGCCTACCTCGCCCACTCGATGCTGTTCGTGAACAACTTCTTCTACGCCGCCAACGACGCGCAGCGCGAGCGCTACCTGCCGAACGTGCTCACGGGCGAGTGGATCGGCGGCATGGGCATGACCGAACCGGATGCGGGCACCGACGTGCTGGGCATGAGCACCACCGCGGTGAAGGACGGCGACGGCTACGTGCTGAACGGCACCAAGACCTACATCACGAACGGCGTCGAAGGGTTCGTGTTCCTGGTGTACGCGAAGACCGGCGACAAGATCAGCGCGTTCCTGGTCGACCGCGACTGCACGGGCTTCTCGACCAGCAACCACATCGACAAGCTCGGCATGCGGGGCTCCACGATGTCGGAGCTGATCTTCGAGGACTGCCGGATTCCGGCCGCGAACCTCCTCGGGGTCGAGGGCGGCGGGCTCACGCACATGATGCGCAACCTGGAGATCGAGCGGCTGACGCTGGCAGCCATGAGCGTGGGGATCGCCGATCGCTGCGTCGAGATCATGGTGCGGCACGGCCAGGAACGCATGTCGTTCGGCCAGCCGATCAATCGCTACGGGCAGATCCAACGCTACATCGCCGATGGCTACGCCGCGACCGAAGCCGCGAAGTGCCTGGTCTACAACGTGGCCCGCGATGTCGCTCCAGACGTCCAGAACCGCATCGGGTCCGATGCCGCCAAGCTGTTCGCAGCGCCGGTGGGCAAGCAGGTCGCCGACTACGCGATGCAGGTCCTCGGCGGGTCGGGCTACTGCCGCGAATACCCCGTCGAGCGGCTCTGGCGGGACGCCAAGCTCCTGGAGATCGGGGGCGGAACCCTCGAAGCGCACCAGAAGAACCTGAGCAAGGATCTGGCCCGAAAGCACCGGGTCTGATGGCGCGCGTCCTCGTCACACGGGCCGCCGAAGACGCCCGACCGCTGTGTCACAGCCTGGAGTCCATCGGGCACGAGCCCGTGCGGGTTCCCCTGCTGCAGCGCCTGTGGGACGTCGATGCCGTGGCCGCGTGCGCCAACGAGCACCCCGAGGCCGACTGGCTGCTGGTCACCTCGGCCACCACTGCCGACGTGCTGGCCGCCGCAGCACCCCAGGGCTTTCCGTCCGCGCGCATCGGGGCTGTCGGGCCCACCACCGCTCGAAAGCTCTCGGCCCTCGGGCGTCCCGCGGACCTGGTCCCCGAACGCCACCTGGGGAGCGCCCTCGTGGCGGCGATGCCCGATCTGGACGGGTGCAGGGTGGTCTACCCCAAGGCCGATCTCGCACCGTCCACCACGGCCGACCTGCTGCGTGACAAGGGCGCGACGGTGATCGAGGTGGTGGCGTACCGCAACGTGGCGCCGCCGGGGCATGCCGACAAGCTCGCGGACGCGCTCCCGGTGGATGCGACCACCCTGCTGTCCGGGAGTGCCGCGCGGCGACTGGCTGCGGCCCTCGAGGGCGTCGGAGGCCCCGCGTCACTGGGGCGGGTGATCGTGATCGGCCCGTCCACCGCACGTGTCGCGCAGGAGGTGGGGTTGCCGGTTCACGCCATCGCCAACCCCTACACCGTGAACGGGCTGCTCCAGGCGCTGGAATCCCAGGTGTGAGGCTCAGTCCTTGAGCTGCTTGGCGAGCTCGCGGCCCATCGCCACCACGTGCATGGGGTCTCCCTTGAGCTCGGCGTGCTTGCCGTTCTCGCCGTCGGAGGCGAAGAACCCACGGATCGCGATCTCGTCGCCGTCCCACACCGCATGAGCCGCCGCAGGAACACTGCAGCCGCCGGAGATCCCGATGAGGAACGACCGCTCGGCTTCGACGCACGCCGCCGACCGCCGGTCGTGGATCTGATCGAGCACGGCCAGCACTGCGTCGTCTCCTTTGCGGCACTGCACGGCGAGCGCCCCCTGCCCGACGGCCGGAATCATGGTGTCGACTGCGATCGGCTCGTCTGCGACGTCTTCGATGCCCAGTCGGGTCAATCCGGCCATGGCGAGCACGATGGCGTCGTACTGCCCGTCGCGCATCTTCTGGATCCGGGTGTCGACGTTGCCCCGGATGCCCCGGATGTCGAGGTCGGGACGCGCGGCTTTCAGCTGCAGGTGGCGCCGGATGGAGCCGGTTCCGACCACGGCTCCCTGCTTCAGCCCGGCGAGGGTGCTGCCCACCAGGCCATCCCGCGGGTCGACCCGGGGCGGGATGCAGGAGATGATCAGGCCGTCGGCATCCTCGGTGGGCATGTCTTTCATGGAGTGCACGGCGAAGTCGATGTCGCCTTCGCGCATGGCGGCCTCGAGCTCGGCCGTGAACAGGCCCTTGCCCCCGACCTCCTGCAGCGGCCGGTCGGTGATCCGGTCGCCTTTGGTGGTGATGACGACCAGCTCGACGGGACGCCCCGTGGCTTCGGTGATCGCGTTGGCGACGTGGCCACTCTGGGTGAGGGCGAGCTTGCTGCCTCGCGTGCCGAGCTTCAGGGGTGCGGATTCGCTCATCATCTCTTCTCGTGGGTCCAGGGCTTCATGAGGGTGTCGATCACGTCGGCATCCCCGTCCCGCGCGGCCTGTCGCAGCGCGACGATCTGACCGTGCAGGAGCTTCTTGACCATCGCACGCGTCATGGCGTCGACGGCTTTGCGTTGCTTGGGCTCGAGCTCCTCGAGCACCTTGGCGGTCCGCTCGAGCTCTTCTCGGCGGATCATCTCGGCGGCCTTGGTGATCACCCCGATGTTCCGACCGACCTCGACTTCCTTGAGCCGGGCCATGAACCGGTTGGCCTCGTCGGCGACCAGCGCATCGGCCTGCTCGGCGGCCTTCTCGCGCTCGCGTTTCCCGGCTTCCATGACGCGGGTGAGGTCGTCGACGTTGAACAGGAACGCCTCGTCGAGCTCGTCGACGTCCGAGGAGATGTTGCGCGGCACCGACAGGTCGACCAGGAACAGGGGTCGGTAGCGCCGGACGCGAAGGGCCTTCCGGACGTCTTCCTGACCGATGATCGGACGCGTGGCGCCCGTGGCGGTGATGACGACATCGACCTGCCCGAGGTACTCGGCCATGCGTTCCCAGGCGATGGGCGTGCCCCCGAACTCGGCGGCGCACTCGACGCTGCGCTCGTAGGTGCGGTTGGCGACGATGAGCTCCTTGAGCCCGGCCCCCACCATGGCGCGCGCGACCTGCCGCCCCATCTCGCCCACCCCGACGAGCAGGGCGCGCTTGTCGGTGAGCCGGCCGAAGATCTGCAGCGCGAGATCGACCCCGGCGTTGCCGACCCCGACGCGGGACTCGCCGATGGCGGTCTCGGTGCGGACGCGCTTTGCGACGGACAGGGTCTGACGGGTCAATCTGGACAGGAGTTTCCCGAGGCTGCGCGACTCCTCGGCGACGCGCACGGCGTCCTTGACCTGGCCGAGGATCTGCGGCTCGCCGACCACCAGACTGTCGAGGGAGCTGGCGACCCGGAACAGGTGTCGGACGGCATCTTCGTTGCGGTACCAGTACAGGTAGCGGTCGATCGCCTCGCCGTTCGGGCCGCGATGCTCGCGCATGAACTCCTGGATGGCCGGCAGGTTCTCGGCGGTGGCGTAGAGCTCGACGCGGTTGCACGTGCTGACGATGAACGCCTCGGATGCAGCGCCCTCGGTGGTCAACCGCGCCAGGCGGTCGCGCACCATCTCCTCGCTCATGGCCATGCGCTCGCGCACCTCGACCGGAGCAGTGTGGTGTGACAGCCCGACTGCGATCAGATCACCCATGAGCTTCACCCGTACGCATGCCAGCTCTGGAGGATGAAGTTGAGACCGATGAGGGAGAAGACGAGTGCTCCGAAGCCGACGATGCTGAAGTTGGCGGTCCACCGGCCGCGACGACCGAGGATGAGCCGGGCCTGGAGCGCCACGAAGTACCAGAACCAGACCGCCAGGGTGTAGAGGACCTTGGGATCGAGGGCCCAGGCCTGCTGCAGGGAAGCGGTGGCGAGCGCGCCGCCGGCAGCGATGCCGAGGGTGAGCGCGATGAAGCCGAACAGCATCGCGCGGAACTGGATGCGATCGAGAGACTCGAGGCTCGGCAGGCGGCCGATGCGGTCGAATCGCTTCTTCTTCAGCATGTCGCGCACGTAGAGGTACAGCACGCCCACGGCGCTGGAGAGCGCGAAGCCGGCCACCCCCGTGAACAACAGGCCGAGGTGCACCGGCAGCCAGGGGTTGACCCCACCCGTGCTGTTGTCGAGGGCGGTGACCGTGGCGTTCGGGACGACGAGGGCCGTTCCGAGCGCGACCATCGCGAGCGGTGCGAGCAGCATGCCGAGCGCGCGCTGAGCGCCGTGCGCGACGGACAGGTAGGCGACCATCACCCCGAGCGAGCAGGCCGACAACGCCTCGGGCAGGCCCGGCGACCAGGTGCCGAAGATCGCGCCCTCGACCAGGGTGCCGATGTGGAGCACCACACCGATCCCGGCGATGAGACGCACCCGGTCGCGCAGGCCCGCGGGCACCACGGACGGCAGCAGGTGCGCGAGCAGGACGACCGCGTAGAACGCCAGGACCGCGATGTAGGGAACTCGCTCCACCTCCGCACCTTAGCCCGGTTGCCGGACGAGGCGAGTGGTCGTAAGTAGTCCTCTCAGAGAAATGGGAGCCATGCCGATGTCCGCCAACGTGTCCGATGTGACCGATGCCAACTTCTCCAGCGAAGTCCTCGAGTCCGACAAGCCCGTGCTCGTCGACTTCTGGGCCGAGTGGTGTGGGCCCTGCAAGGCCCTCGCTCCCGCCGTGCATTCGGTGGCCGACGAGCACGCCGACGGCCTGAAGGTGGTCAAGCTCGACATCCAGACCAACATGAAGACCGCGCAGAGCTACCGCGTCTCCTCGATCCCCACGCTGATCGTCTTCAAGAACGGCAAGGAAGTCGCCCGTCAGCAGGGCGCAGCGGGCGGCGTGCAGGCCATCCGTCGCCTGGTCTCCTCCCACGTCTGATCGCCGCGCCTCCCCTCGTCGGGTCTCGTGTAGACTCGCTCGCCCACACCCCTGCGGGGGCACACCGGGAGTGAGGACGACCCATGGCAGGTGGCAGCAAGTTGGCGGTGTACTCCGCGATCGGGGCGAACAGTGTCGTCACCCTCGCGAAGCTCACCGGATTCGCCCTGACGGGTAGTGGCGCGATGCTCTCCGAGGGCATCCACAGCGCTGCAGACGTCGGCAACCAGGTCCTGCTCGCCGTGGGGATGCGTCGCGCCGCCAAGCCCGCCGACGAGGATCACCCGGCTGGCTACGGGCGCGAGGCGTTCGTGTGGGCGCTGATCAGCGCGGTCGGGATCTTCTTCCTGGGCTGCGGCGTCACCGTGATGCACGGCATCGAGTCGCTCCAACACCCCGCCGAACACCACGAAGACCAGACCGTCAACCTGGCGATCCTGCTGTTCGCGTTCGTCGCGGAGGGCATCACGCTCGGAATCGCCGTCAAGAGCCTTCGCGACCAGGCGAAGGAGCGCGGGATGGGGTTCCTGGAGCACATCCGCACCACCGACGATCCGTTCGGTGTCGCCGTGCTGCTGGAAGACAGCGCTGCGGTGTTCGGCGTGTTCCTCGCCGCAGTGGCGGTCGGCCTGACCGAGTACACGCAGGAGCCCTACTGGGATGCGTTCGGCTCCCTCGCCATCGGCGCGCTGCTCGGTCTGGTGGCCGTCTTCCTCATCTGGCGCAACACCCAGCTCCTGGTCGGGCGCGCGGTTCACATCTCGGACCGCAACGCGATCCGGAAGCTTCTGATCGCCGATCCCGCCGTCGAAGCCGTGGTGGTGCAGCGGGCACTCGTGACGGGCGCGGACACCATGCGGATCTCGGCGGAGCTCGACTTCGACGGGAAGTACTTCGCCGAGCGCTACCTCGAGACCCGGGAGATCACCGACATCCTGGAGCGGGTGAAGGGCGACCCCGAAGCGATGCGCGCATTCCTGGCGGAGTTCGGTGAAGCCGTGGTGGACGACGTCGGCGACGAGGTCGATCGAATCGAGAAACAGCTGCGCGAAGCCATGCCCCGCGCGTCGCTCATCGCCCTCGAGCCCGATTGATGGCGTCGATCCCGGATCCATCAGGCGCATCGACAGAAGCGTTCCAGCGACGCGTCCCACGTGGTAGATTTCGCCGACGGGGACCCCAGGCGTGATTCTCAACGAGGTCAAGAAGCAGGTTCAGCCCGAGCTGGACCAGGACTTCGACGCGCTCTTCGAAGAGTTCGTCGCGGAGACCGGCAACGACGATGTGGCGGCGTTTCTCGTGCACCTGCACGAGTTCGGCCTGATCAGCGACGAGCTCGTTCAGCAGCTGGCCGACGAGGGCACGCTCGGCTTCGAGAAGCCCGTTCCTCCGGACTCTCCAGACGCCGCACGAGCGCCCCAGGATGCCGAGGCTGCGGTCCTCCAGCCCATCGACTGGGATGCCGCGGACGTCGACGACGACGATGCCGATGCGGCCACGGTGCTCGCCTCTGCCAGCGAGCTCATCGAGATGAGCCGGGCCGCAGCGGCGGAGTCCAGCCCGCCGCCCGCAGACGACCCGGATCCCCTGCCCTCCACGCCGCCCCCACCCGACGAGGAGCGCTCCCACGACGCCCAGCAGCCCGACGCATCCGACGAAGGCGCGGCTGAACCCGAAGAAGCCGCGGAGTCCACCTCGGACGCACCCGCTTCGGAGCCCGAGACTCCGGAGCTCGCGGAAGCCTCGAGCGAGCGCACCCCCGAGCCGTCCGAGCCCCCCACGGCCCCGGCTGGCACAGAGCTTCCGCAGCTCGACGTGGAATCCGGAGGGGGAACCGAGGACGCCTCCGAAGCCTCAGCTGGCGGCCCCTTCGACCCCGTCACCCCCACCAAGCCGGGCGGGCCCCGCGTCACCCCGGAGACCCACGCCTCGAACGAGGTGCCCCCCGAGCCGCCGGTCGCGCCTGATGCCGGGCTGGGTGGCGGAATGGGCTTCATCACCCCCGGTGAGGACGAGGTCGAGACCGAACAGGACGACGGGGAGTCCACCAAGAAGCGGACCATGTTCCGCAAGCGCAGTGACGGCAACTGGGCCGAGACCGACGCCTTCACCCAGAAGAAGCCCGAGCGCCGACAACGTCGAAGGCGACGCCGTCGTCAGCCGGTCAAGGCCAGTCGCGACGAGAAGCGCTACGCGTTCACGGGTCACGTGGGCGAAGGCGCCATGGGCACCGTGCTGCTGGCCCAGGATCGCATCCTGCACCGGAAGATCGCCTACAAGGAGATGTCCGACGACATCGCCGAGCAGGCCGCTCTGGCCAGCAAGTTCGCGGCAGAAGCGCAGATCACGGCCCAGCTCGAGCACCCCAACATCGTGCCGGTCTACGCACTCGAGGGCGAAGACGCCTACACGATGAAGCTCATCCGCGGCCGAACGGTCGAGGACCTCATCAACGAGACCAAGGAGCTGTACGCCAAGAAGCGCCACATCGACGAAGACCACTCGCTCGAGGGCCGGCTGGACATGTTCCTGAAGGTCTGCGACGCCATCGCGTTCGCCAACGCCCGGGGGGTCGTCCACCGCGACCTCAAGCCCGAGAACATCATGCTCGGGGAGTTCGGTGAGGTGTACGTGATGGACTGGGGCATCGCGCACCTGATGGACGGCGAGTACGACGAGAAGCCCGTCGTCGAGGGGATGGAAGACGAAGGCGAGCTGATCATCGGCACCGTGGGCTACATGTCGCCCGAACAGGCCGATGGCCGGACCGACGAGCTGACCGGCGCCAGCGACCAGTATGCGCTCGGGCTCATCCTGTTCGAGCTCATCAGCCTCAAGGAAGCCGTCACGGGCAAGAATCGCCTGCACCTGCTCACCCGGCAGCAGGAAGGCGAGACCGACAACCTCGTGCACGCGTTCCGGGAGCGCATCCCGAGCGAGCTCGTCGCCATCGTCCAGAAAGCCACCCGGCTCGACCCCGCGAAGCGGTTCGCCACCGTCGATCACCTGGGCGACGACATCCGGCGGTTCCTGCGCGGCGAAGCCGTCAAAGCCAAGCCCGACAACCCGTGGCAGGCCCTGGTCCGCTTCACGGGCCGCCATCGTCAGCTCACCCTGCTGGGCGTGATGATGGTGGTGTTCGGCAGCTTCATGCTGGTGATGCTCATCGGCATCTGGACCCAGTTCTCCCTGGCGCGGGCCGCAGCGCGCGAACAGGCCGTGTCCAACCTGGTCACCACCGTGGGTCGCCAGGCCAGCTACGTCGACGGCAAGTTCCAGCGATTCGAGGGGCTGCTGGCCATGCTCGGCGCCTCGGCCGAGGATCTGCTGGTCCTCGGAGACGCCCGCGACGCCACCGTCTACGAGGCCGAGGACTTCGGCACGAACGGGCCGTCCGACCTCACCCAGTCCCGTCGCTACGGCGTTCCCGTGAGTGTGTCGCGCTCCGCGTTCGTCCTGCCCGAGGGGATCTCGGATCAGGCCCGCTACTTCAAAGTGCCCAAGCTCAACCCCATGAACCGGCACTACAACAAGGTCCTGCTGCGGAGCCTGTCGGAAGAGGCCGCGACGATGACCCCCGTTCGCGCAGCCCGGGCCATCACCGACGTCGGCACGCCGATCGCCTGGGCCTACGTCGCGCTGAACGACGGCACGTACAACGTCTACCCCGGACACGGCGGGTACGACGACGGCTACGACCCCAAGGAGACCCCCTGGTACGAGCTCGCGTCGAACGCCAAGGGGCCCGAGTGGACCCTGCCGCTGCCCGATGACGACGGGGGCGACATCGGCACCGTCATGTCGTGTGCGATGCCGCTGTTCGACCGACAGGGCGACCGGATCGGGGTGGCCGGGATCGACGTCGACTTCGAGTTCCTGGCCGAGGAGACCCTGCCCGCAAAGGAGCTCGAGGGCACCGGCGCCCGGACCTACATCCTCGACGCCGAGGGCCGGGTGATCCTCGACCCCCAGACCATGAAGCGCGGGATGTCCGGGCGCGAACCTCAGCTGTTCCCCAACCCGGACGTGCTGCAGGGCGTGAAGCAACGCAAGAGCGACTACGTCGAGGTCGGCAACGAGATCATCGTCTACACCCGGATGCTCTCGGCCGACTGGTACTACGTGGTTCGTGGCCCGGCCGACGAGATGCTGGCGGCGATGACCGACCGCTGAATGCTCGACGCGTTCCGGACCCAGCGAGGCTGATCGCGAGAGCTGATTCCTGGGAAGAAGCCGCCTGGATAGGGCCGAGGAGGCTACAGGCTGCAGGCTACAGGACGTGACGCCAGCGGGTGCCGGCAGAGACGCCACACCACCGGACAGCACGGCTTCAACTGGACTTGTCGAACGTGATCGACTCTGCCGACGTGGGTGTACTCGGCAGCCCTGAAGCCTGTAGCCCGTAGCCTGATTCGACCCGGCAGTGAGGGTTTCTTCCCAGGAGTCAGAGCTAATCGCTCCTTCGCTGCGCCGGTTCGAGGTCCAGGCGATCCTCGTCCTCCATCGCGTCGCAACATCCGCTGGTGACGGAGTCTCTGGCAGGCGGGTTCGGACCGACCGCGCACGATGACATCTCGTGACATAAAATCTGCTGTGGGCGAACGTAAGTGAGCAATCACTAACCAGTAAGTGAGCGCTCACTTACTCCTGCCGTCCCGCACAGCATTCCCCGGAAGACTCCATGGCGAGACCCCGCCAGTTCGAAGACGACGAGATCCTCAGCATCGCGCGGACCTGCTTCCTCGAGCACGGTCCGAGCGTGTCGACGAACGTGATCGCGAAGGCCGTCGGGCTGTCGCAAGCCGCGCTGTTCAAGCGGTTCAAGACCAAGCAGGGGCTGCTCCTCGCGGCCCTGCTCCCTCCCGAAGAACCCCCGTTCCTGCCGTTGATCGAGGCGGGTCCGACCGATGCGCCGATCGACGAGCAGCTGGTCGAGCTCGCGATGCAGATCTCGCTGTTCTTCCAGGACGTCGTTCCCTGCATGGTCACGCTCACCGGCAGCGGCTTCGACAAGGACACGATCTTCGGCAACTTCGAGATCCCCCCACCCATCCGCACGCAACGCGCCCTCACCGCGTGGTTCCAGCGGGCCATCGACGCCGGGCGCATCCGGGCCATCGACCCCTTCCACGCCTCGGTGGCGCTCATGGGCACGCTGCACGTCCGCGCGTTCATGCGACACATCGGCGCGCCGTTCAGCGAAGACCCCCACGACTACGTCCGGTCGGTGGTCGACACCTGGATGCACGGAATGGCGCTCACCCCCGACCTCGAGGAGGCCTCGTGATCCCCGCCCTGCTCGCCATCGTCAGCCTCGCTCACGCGGGCCCGCGCGACGACCTGGTGAAGCCCGATGTCCTCCCGGCCTGGGCCGGCGAGCTGTCCGATGTGGAGAACAGCCCGTCCAGCACGGGTCCGATGTGGTGGGACACCTTCGGAGACCCCGGCCTGTCGAAGCTGATGGACGCCGCCATCACGTCCAACCGCGACCTGCGGGCCTCGGTGGCCCGTGCCGACGCGACCAACGCCCAGAGCATGCAGAGCTTCGCCGCCATCGCCCCCCAGGTGAGCTTCGACGCCAGCGGCACGATCCAGCCCACGGCCAGTCGCGGGTTCCAGTTCGGACTGGGAGACCTCCCCACCCAACCCGGTGCCGAAGAGCCACCCAAGACCTTCTGGACGGGGTCGGCGGCGTTCACGGGCTCGTGGGAACCCGACGTGTTCCTGCGAAACACCGAGACCATCCGGGCGTCGCGGCACGACGCCACAGCCGCGAAGGGCGACCGCGACGCGACCATCCTGGCGTTCGCCACCCGCGTGGGCGAGTCGTACTTCGATCTGGTCACGGCCAAGACCCGGGTCCGCATCGTCAAGCGCCAGCAGAAGGCCACCGACGAGCTGCTGGAGATCGTCGAGCTGCGCTACCAGGCAGGGGATGCGTCTGCCGTGGACGTGCTGCAGCAACGGCAGCAGGCCGCGACCGTCCGAGCCCAGGTCCCCCTCGCCGAAGCCACGGTCACCTCGCTCCAGCAGCAGCTCGCCGTCGCCCTGGCCCTCCCGCCCGCCACCTTCGTGGACGGCGTGGCCGATCGACTGCCCGAGCTCCCCGGGGTTCCCGAGACCGGCATCCCGGCCGACCTCGTCCTCAACCGTCCGGATCTGGTCGCCGCCGAAGCCCGGCTGGATGCGAGCACGGCCCGCAAGAACACCGCGGTCCGCCAGCTGCTCCCCACCCTGCGCCTCCAGGGCCAGGCGGGCTGGCAGTTCTTCAACGAGACCGAGCTGTCCAGCCAGACCTTCTGGTCGGCCACGGCCAGCGTGTCGGTGCCGCTGTTCAACGGGGGGCGCAACGCGTTCGGCATCCAGAGCGCGAAGGCGACCGAGAACGCCAACGTTCACGCCTACACCCAGGCTGCGGCCAACGCCGTGCTGGAAGTCGAGAACGCCCTGGTGCTCGAAAAGCAGCGCCGCGCGCACTACCGCGCGGTGTCCGATCAAGAAGAAGCCGCACGCCAGGCCTGGGTCGAAGCCCGCGAACAGTACGTGAACGGCCTGGGGTCCTACCTCACGCTGCTCACGGCTCAGAACACCCATCAATCGGCCGAGCTCGCCAAGCTCGACAGCCGCCGCCAGCTCCTCTCGGCACGGGTCCAGCTCCACGACGCCCTCGGCGGGAGCTGGCCGGCCGAACTCGCAGACACGATCGGAGAATCCCGATGACCGAGCAGAAGACCGATCCTGGAGACTCCCTGGGCGCCACCGACTCCGGTGGACCCCCACGCTCTGACGCCACACCCACGCCAGAGGAGGACTGGGGCGACGCGCCGATCAGTCCCGTCGCCTGGATTCTGTCGCGGATCGTCGCTCCGGTCGCGGTGGTCGGCCTCGGGGTGGCCTGCACGGGTGTTCTGTTCGCGCTGCAGCCCAGTGCCGAGCGCTCCGAGCCTCCCGCTCGCGTACCCGAGGTGTCGGTGCGGATGCTGAGCTCCGAGACCCTGCCCGCCACCATCCGCACGTCGGGGGTGGTGACGCCAGCGAAGCAGATCTCGCTCACGGCCGAGGTCCAGGGCAAGATCATCCGTCAGTCCGAAGACCTCGTTCCCGGCGGTCGATTCGCGAAGGGCGACCTGCTGGTTCAGCTCGACACGCGGGACTACGCCGCGAACGTCGCAGCCCAGGAGCGCGCGCTGCAGCAGGCCGAGCTCGAGCTCAAGCTGGAGCGCAACCGGGGACGCGTGGCCGAGCGGGAGTGGGAGCTGCTGGGCGATTCCCAGACCGCCGACCCCGAGCTGGCACTGCGCAAACCCCAGCTGAAGACCGCCGAGAAAGCCTACGAAGCCGCCGAGGCTGCGCTGACCCAGGCGAAGGCGAACCTCGGGAGGACCCGGGTGACGGCCCCGTTCGACAGCATCGTCGTGACGGAGTCGGTGGACGTGGGCCAGATCGTGGGTCCGTCCGCTCCCATCGCCACGCTCGTGGGCACCGACGAGCTGTGGGTCCAGATCAGTCTTCCGGTCGAGCGCCTGGCGGGCATCGAGATCCCGGGCGTCACGAGCGACCTCGGCAGCCCCGCCACCGTCACCCAGAAGCTCGGCCAGGGCGGCATCCTGCGCGACGGCAAGGTGGAACGCCTCATGGGCCAGCTCGACCCCCAGACCCGCACAGCACAGCTGCTCGTGTCCATTCCCGAACCGCTCGAAGGCGACGGTCTGCCGATGCTTCCGGGCGCCTGGGTGGATGTGAGCATCGAAGGGCGATCCCTCGAAGACACCTGGGAGATCCCCCGCACGGCGCTCGTCCAGGGCGAGTACGCGTGGGTGGTCGATCAGGAACAGACCCTCCGCAAGCGCACCGTCGAGGTGGGCTGGCGCAACCCCGAGACCGTCATCGTCACGGACGGCTTCGAGCAGGGCGACCGCATCGTGACGTCTCCGCTCACCCTGCCCGTCGACGGCCAGCTGGTGAAGCCCATCGAGGAGTCCGGCTGATGGCCCCCGAGACCCCAGACCCGTCCACCGACGAAGCAGACGACACCCGCAAGGGCCCACTGGCCTGGATGGCGCGCAACACGGTCGCGTCCAACCTGCTGATGTTCGTCATCCTGGCCCTCGGCGCCCTGGGTGTGCTGCGCACCAAGCAAGAGGTGTTCCCCAGCTTCACCCTCGACGTCGTGACCGTCAGCGTGCCCTACCCCGGCGCCAGCCCCACCGAGGTCGAGCAGGGAATCGTGCTCGCGGTCGAAGAGGAGGTGCGCGGCCTGGACGGCGTGAAGACCGTGCGTTCCACGAGCTCGGAGGGCGTCGGAGCCGTCTCCGTCGAGCTCCTTCTGGGGGCGAACCGCCAACAGGCCCTCGCAGACGTGAAGTCCGCCGTCGACGCCATCCAGAGCTTTCCCGAAGAAGCCCTCGAGCCCAACATCTCGCTCGTGTCCCAGCGCCGAGAGGTCGTGAGCCTCGTCATCTCGGGCGACCACGATCTGGAGACGCTGCACGCCATCGGAGAGAAGGTCCGTGCCGATCTCACCACCGATCCCGGCGTGCGGCTGCCGGCCCCCGTCGTGGGCGGGATCCTGCCCGTCACCGTCGAGGCCCCGCCGGTGACCCAGGTCGAGCTGTTCGGCGTGCGTCCGCTCGAGGTCAGCATCGAGATCCCCCGGGAGACCCTCGAAGCCCACGGGCTGTCGCTCACCACGGTCGCTCAGCAGATCCGCTTCCAGAGCAGCGAGATCCCCGGTGGCGCCGTGAAGACCGACGCCGGCGAGATCCTGGTGCGCGTCGACACCCGCCGACGCACCGCCGAGGACTTCCGCAACATCGAGGTGCGCGGGACCCAGGGCGGCGCCAAGCTCACCCTGGGCGACATCGCCACCATCCGCGACGGCTACGCCGAGACCGACCAGGAGTCGTACTACAACGGCGACCGCGCGGTCCGGATCACGGCCTACCGCGTGGGTTCCGAGACGCCCCGCAGCGTGTCGCAGGTGGTGCGCGCCTACGCCGAGCGCCTGAAGACCGAGCTGCCCGACAACGTGTCCGTCGACATCTGGTCCGACGACTCGGTGCTGCTCGACCAGCGCATCGAGCTGCTCGTCCGCAACGGCCTCACCGGGCTCGTGCTCGTGTTCATCGTGCTGTCGATGCTGCTCGACCTGCGCCTGGCGTTCTGGGTCGGTCTCGGCATCCCGATCAGCTTCATGGGCACGTTCTTCCTGATGCCCGTGTTCGACATCTCGATCAACATGATCAGCCTGTTCGCGTTCATCGTCACGCTCGGGCTGGTGGTCGACGACGCCATCATCGTGGGCGAGAACATCCACGAGAAGACCGAGCGCGGCATGTCGCTCATGGACGCCGCGATCAAGGGCGGGCGCGAGATGGTGGTGCCCGTCGGGTTCGCCATCCTCACCACCTGCGCCGCGTTCGCACCCATGCTGTTCGTGCCCGGCGTGATGGGCAAGATCTTCCGGCTCATGCCCATCGTCGTCATCTGCGTGCTGTTCTTCTCGCTGGTGGAGAGCTTCCTCGTGCTGCCCGCACACCTCGGCCACGAAGCGGGGTGGATGCAGCTGGCGAGTCGTTGGTTCGGCTGGATGGTGCAGCCCATCGAGTGGGTCCGGGTTCGCGTCAGCCGGCTGCTCGACTGGTTCACCGACGTGCCGTACCGCGCCACCCTGCGCTGGGCCGTGCGCTTCCGCTACATCACGGCCGCCATCTCGTTCGCGGCGTTCCTCATCACGATCGGCCTGCTGGCCGCGGGTATCGCGCCCTTCAACTTCTTCCCGAAGCTCGAGGGCGACAAGATCATCGCCACGGCCCGCTACCCGTACGGCACCCCGGTCCACCGGACCGCCGAGGTCCAGCGCGCGATGGAGCAGGCCGCGTACCGCGCCATCGACGACAACGGCGGGCGCGACATCCTCATCGGGATGTTCTCCCGACTCGCCGAAGGCGCCCAGCAGAACGGTCCCGGCGGCGGCGACACACCGAGCGGGAGCCACATGGTCACCGTCGAGCTGTTCCTCGTCCCCACCGACCAACGCGACGCCACGGCTCAGGAGCTGGCCTACGCCTGGGAGGAGCAGCTTCCGCCACTGCCAGGGCTCGACTCCCTCGTCATCAACAGCAGCGTCGGGCCGGGCGCCGGAGCCGCCGTGGACGTCCAGCTCTCCCATGAGGACAACGACGTGCTGGCCGAAGCGAGCCAGGAGCTCACGGACATCCTCGCCACCTACCCGAGCCTGACCAACATCGAGAACGCCTACGCCGACGGCAAGCCCCAGCTCGACTACGACCTGAAGCCCCTCGCGAGCTCGATGGGGCTCACGGCCTCGGACGTCGGCAACCAGGTCCGCGCGTCGTTCTACGGCGCCGAAGCGCTGCGCGAACAGCGGGGTCGCAACGAGATCAAGGTGATGGTCCGTCTGCCCGAGGAGCAGCGCGCGAGTGAGTACGACCTGGAGCAGCTGCGGGTCGCCACCCCCACCGGGCAGCTCGTGCCCCTCGACTACGTCGCGAGCTACGAGCGCACCCAGGCGCCCACCTCCATCGACCGCGAACAGGGCCGTCGGGTGGTCGAGGTCAAGGGCGAGCTCGCCAAGGGCCACGTGTCGGCCGCCGACGTCATCCGGTCGCTCGAGGCCGAGATCCTGCCCGACCTCAAGAAGGACTACCCGGGCCTCACCGCGGAGTTCGCGGGCGCTCAGCGCGAACAGAACGAGGCGATGACCTCGCTCCTGCAGAACTTCCTGGTCTCGTTCTTCGTCATCTACGCCCTGCTCGCCATCCCGTTCAAGAGCTACACCCAGCCCCTGATCATCATGAGCGCCATCCCGATGGGCCTGGTGGGGGCGGTCGGCGGCCACATCCTGATGGGCTACGAGCTGTCGATCATCAGCTTCTTCGGCATCGTCGCCCTGGCCGGCGTGGTGGTGAACGACAGCCTGGTGCTGGTGGACGCCGCGAACACCCAGCGACGCGAGGGAGCCACCGCCCGCGAGGCCGTGATCTACGCCGGCAAGCGCCGGATGCGGCCCATCCTGCTCACCTCGCTCACCACCTTCATGGGCCTCGCGCCGATGATCGCCGAGCCCAGCGTCCAGGCGCGCTTCTTGATTCCGATGGCGATCAGTCTCGGGTTCGGCGTGTTGTTCACCACCTTCGTCACCCTGCTGCTGATCCCCGCGCTCTACATGATCCTCGAGGACATCCTGGGCGTGCTGGGCTCGATCTTCCGGTTGGCCCCCACACGGAGCAACGCCCCCGCCTGATCCCGGGAACCGCAACGCCGAGCATCGGTCTTTGTGTAAGGTGGCGTCCGCCCTCGACGTTGGGCGGGCGCAAAGCCCTCGCTCTGGAGACTTCATGCGGATTCCCGCTCTCGCGGTCGCGATCCTCCTCACCAGCTGCAACGCCGGCAACGAGCCGCGCATCGATCCCGACGCTCCGGATGCCCCGCCCGCGAAGCGGGACGTCCCGGCGGAGATCCACGACGCAGCGGGCAAGACGGGACTGGAGATCCGCATGCGGGAAGCCGATCCGCTCGGTGCAGCCGGGTCGGATCGCCCGCCACCCGCCAAAGCCACCGTCCTGTCGGCCTCCGAGACCGAGAAGCTGCTGGCGCGCACCGACCGGCTGCAGATCGAAGACGGCGACCGGCAGACCTTCGCGAAGCGCGGCGCGTCCATGAAGCCCCCGCGACCCGGCGAGACCGTGGACGTCCCCTTCCCGCCGCCCGCGCCCGACATCGCGAAGCCCGATCCGCCCACCGGCGACCTGAAGGTCGTTCGCTACAGCCCCCAGGGAGAAGTCCCCCTCGCCCCTCGGTTGTCGGTCACCTTCGACCGGCCGATGGTCGCGGTGTCGTCCCAGGCCCTGACCCAGGAGACCGTCCCCGTCACGATCGAGCCCCAGCCCGAAGGCCAGTGGCGCTGGCTCGGCACGAAGACCCTGGTGTTCGAGCCCACCGTGCGGTTCCCGATGTCCACCGAGTACACCGTCACCGTCCCGAGCGGCACCGAGTCCGCGAACGGCGATGTGATGGGCGATGCGAAGAGCTGGACGTTCGCCACCCCCCCGCTCGAGCTGCAGTCCCACTCCCCGGGCGGGGACGCCGTCGGCCTCACCCCCGTGCTGTCGATGCTGTTCGACCAGGCCATCGACCCGAAAGCGATGTTGGAGCACGTCACGGTGAAGGCCGGGAGCACCGAACACCCCGTGCGGCTCGCCACCGACGACGAGATCGAAGCTGCACAGAAGAAGGGCCAGATCGTCACCGCGTGGTCGCGCAGCGAGGCCCCCGACGACCGTGCCCTGTACCTGATGCCGAGCGAGCCCTTTCCCAAGGCCACCAGCGTGTTCGTGTCGATCGACGCCGGTGCGACGGGCTCCGAGGGCCCTCGACCCACGACGCGCGCGCAGGGCTGGGGGTTTTCGACGTACCACCCGCTGAAGGTCGACGAACACTGGTGCAACTGGCGGGACCGCTGCCCGCCCGACAGTGGCTGGACCATCCGGTTCAACAACCCGCTCGACCCCAAGAGCGTGAACCCCGACACCATCCATATCGAGCCCGATGCCAAGCTCTCGATCGGCGCCTACAGCAACGTGATCAGCATCCAGGGCGACAAGCCCGGATCCACCACCTACACCGTGACGCTCCCCGCCGACATCCGCGACCAGTTCGATCAGACGCTGGGAGACGAGGAATCGCTGACCTTCAAGGTGGGCAAGGCCGACCCCAGCTTCTCCATGCCCGTGGGGCTGGTCACCGTTCTGGATCCCGACGCACCCGCCCCGTCGCTGCTGGTGTACACCCGCAACCAGCCCGCGCTGAAGGTGCGGATCCGCAAGGTCGACCCCGACGACTTCCCCGCCTATCTGGCCTGGCGGCGCGAACACGAGCGCGAGACCAGCAATCCGCCGTTGCCGGGCACCGAGGTCGCCAACACCCGCATCTCGATCGACGGTGCCACCGATTCCCGGGTCGAGACCGCGATCCCCCTGGCGGACTACCTCGACGACGGCCTGGGCCACCTGATGGTCTGGGTCGAAGGCACGAAGAAAGCCAACCGCTGGGACCGTCCCGAAGCCATCACCTGGGTCCAGGGCACCCGGCTGGGCGTCGATCTCATGACCGACGCCGAGAACATGGTGGCCTTCGCATCCGACCTGTCCACGGGCGAAGCGGTCCAGGGTGCCGAGATCGCCATCGTGCCCGAGCCCGCTGACGAGGAAGGCTTCAAAACCACCGATGCAGACGGCTTCGCACGCACTCAGCTCCCGAAGTCACCGCCGAACGGGACCCAGATCCTGGTGGCGCGCAAAGGCGACGACGTCGCGTTCCTTCCCGGCACCTCCTGGTTCTGGCAGGACTACCCCCAGTGGCGGTTCAGCGGCTTCAGCAGCTCCGACCGCTGGTGGACGTTCGACGACCGCGGTCTGTACAAGCCCGGCGAGAAGGTCTCGCTCAAGGGCTTCGTCCGCCGCTTCCACGCCTCGCCTACGGGCGACATCGAGCGGAGTCCCATCGCCGGAAAACGCATCACCTGGCAGGCCTATGGCCCCCGGAACAACGAGCTGTCGTCCGGTGAGATCGAGGTGAGCGCCCACGGCGGGTTCGACCTGGAGGTGGAGCTGCCGGACACCGTCAACCTGGGAACGGGACGCGTGGTGTTGGAGCGCAATGGCTCCGGAATCGCGACCCACACCTTCCGCATCGAGGAGTTCCGTCGGCCGGAGTTCGAGGTCAGTGCCGACATCGATCCCGGCCCACACGTGCTCGGCGAGCGCGCCAACGCCCGCGTCACGGCCACCTACTTCGCCGGCGGGTCGCTGCCGGGGGCCCAGACCCTGTGGAACGCCAGCGCCAGCGACGCCAGCTACACCCCACCTGACAACGCCGACTACAGCTTCGGCGCCTACCGGCCCTGGTGGTACGGCGGCTGGTGGAACCGGGGCAGCATCTCATCCGGTGGAGACGGGCGATTCGCGAACCCTTCGCTCGACGTGAAGACCGATGCGACGGGCACGAGCGAGATCGAGCTGCACTTCGCGGCCATGAGCCCCCCGCGCCCGATGACCGTGAACGTGAACGCCACCGTGGTGGACGTGAATCGGCAGCGCTGGAGCACCAGCGCCACCACCCTGGTCCACCCCTCCACCCGGTACGTGGGCCTGAAAGCCGTGAAGTCCTTCGTGGAGAAGGGAGACCCCCTCGAGGTGGAAGCGGTGCTGACCGACATCGACGGCAACCGCATCGCCGACGAGCCCATCGCCGTGAACATCTGGCGCGAGACCTGGAAGTTCGTGGACGGCCGCTACCAGACCGTGCGCGAAGACGAGCAGTCCTGCGAGAAGCAGAGCACCCGCGAGCCCGTCACCTGCACGTTCGAGACCTCCGAGGGCGGGACGTACAAGGTCGAGGCCGAGGTGAGCGACGACGAAGGCCGGAAGAACACGAGCGAGCTGCGCATGTGGGTCACGGGCGGCGAGTCCACCCCGTCCCGGCGTGTGGAACTCGAGAACGTGCTCCTGGTCCCGAACGCCGACGAGTACGCACCGGGCGACACCGCCGAGATCTTCGTGAAGGCGCCGTTCGCTCCGGCGGACGCCGTGGTCACCTGGCGCCGCTCGGGCATCCTGAACACCGAGCACCTGCGCATCGAAGACGGTTCCGCCGTGCTCCAGGTGCCCATCGAGGACGCCCACACCCCCAACCTGCACGTCCAGGTCGAGCTCACGGGCCAGGCCGAGCGCCTGGACGACAAGGGCAATCCCACCGGCAAGAAGCGGCCCGCGTTCGCGACCGGATCCCTCGATCTGCCCGTCCCGCCGGCCCATCGCACACTCGAGGTGGACGTCGAGCCCGCGAAGACGGCCCTGATGCCGGGGGAAGAGACCGAGATCGCCGTGTCCGTGGCCACATCCGACGGCACGGCTGTGAAGGACGCCGAGGTCATGGTCGCGGTCGTCGACGAGTCGGTGCTGGCCTTGACCGGCCACGCGCTCTCCGACCCCATGAACGTGTTCTACGCCCGTCACGGATCGGGCGTGTCCGACTACCGGATGCGCGCGCTCGTGGTCCTGGCCGACCCCGAGACCGTTCCGTCCGCCGATCCTGCACCACCACCGATGGAGCCGGAGGCCGCCATGGCGCCCGGATCGTCCTCGGGCGTCGGAGGGCTCGGGAGCCGCGGGAGTGGATTCGGGGGGGGCGGCATGGCCAAGAGCCGGGCGAAGCGCGAGGCCAGCAAAGCAGGCCTGCTGGGCAACATGGCCACCGAGGCCGACAAGGACGGGTTCTTCGGCGGGCTGGCCGACGCCGCCTCCGGCGAGAGCAACGAGCAGGGCTCGTCCCCCATCACGGTCCGGAGCGACTTCTCGGCCCTGGCCCTGTTCAGCGCAGACGTCCGCACGAACAGCGCCGGCGAGGTCACCGTGCCCGTGAAGCTCCCGGACAACCTGACCCGCTACCGGGTGATGGTGGTGGCCGCCGACCCCGAGCAGCAGTTCGGGATCGGGGAGTCCACCATCACGGCCCGCAACCCGGTGATGGTCCGACCCTCGGCCCCGCGGTTCCTCAACTTCGGCGACCGCTTCGAGCTGCCGTTCGTCGTGCAGAACCAGACCGACGCCGACATCTCGGTGAAGCTGGCCGTCGAGACCACGAACGCGGCGTTCCTCGAGTCCCTCGACATGCCGGGTGACCCCTACGAAGTCGGAGAGGACCAGGCCGGCCGGGCCGTGACCGTTCCCGCCAACGACCGGGTCGAGATCCGGTTGCCCGCAGCCGCCGACATGGCCGGCACCGCACGCTTCCAGGCGGCCGTCTCCGCCGGGGGTTTCGCGGATGCCGTGCGCTTCGATCTGCCCGTGTGGACCCCCGCCACCAGCGAGGCGTTCGCGACCTACGGCGTGATCGACGACGGGGCCATCCAGCAGCCCGTCACCGCTCCCCCCGATGCCTGGCCCCAGTTCGGCGGGCTGGAGATCACCACCAGCAGCACCGCGCTCCAGGCGTTGACCGACGCCGTGCTCTACCTCACGGGCTACCCCTACGACTGCAGCGAGCAGCTCTCGAGCCGGGTGATGTCCATCGCCGCGCTGAAGGACGTCCTGCAGGCCTTCGAGGCCGATGGCCTTCCCAGCGCGGACGAGATGGTGGCGGCCGTCGACCGCGACCTCGAGCTGCTCTCCCGCCTGCAGAACACCGACGGGGGCTTCGGCTTCTGGAGGCGCGGGGACCCCAGCTGGCCGTACCTCTCGATCCACGTGGCCCACAGCCTCGCGCGCGCCGAAGACAAGGGCTTCACCATTCCGGCGAACATGCGGGCCCGGAGCCTGAACTACCTGCAGAACGTCGAGTCGCGCATCCCGAGCTGGTACAGCCTCCGCTACCGCCGAACCCTCATCGCCTACGCCCTGTACGTGCGGGAGCTGATGGACGACGCCGACCCCCAGCGCGCGAAGCGGCTGTACAAGAACGCCGGGAACACGGGCATTCCGATGGAGGCCCTCGGCTGGATCCTGCCGACCCTGCACGAAGGGGGCATGTCGTCCGAAGTGGCCGCCATCACGGGCTACTTGAACAACAACGTCACCGAGACCGCCGCAGGCGCGCACTTCGTGACGTCGATGGACGATGGGGCCCGCCACGTGCTGCTCGCGAGCAGTCGACGCGTGGATGGCGTCGTGCTGGACGCCCTGATCCGGGTGGACGAGGACAACGACCTCATCCCGAAGCTGGTGAACGGCCTGCTGGCCCACCGCAAGAAGGGCCGCTGGGGCAACACCCAGGAGAACGCCTTCGTGCTGCTGGCCCTCGATCGCTACTTCCGGACCTACGAGAAGACCACGCCGGACTTCGTCGCACGGGCCTGGCTGGGCAGCGACTACGCGGGCGAGGCCACGTTCCAGGGGCGGGAGACCAAGTACGCCAACATCGACGTCCCGATGGGCACCCTCACCGAGAACCCGAACCAGGATCTGCTCCTGCAGAAGGACGGAGAGGGCCGGATGTACTACCGGATCGGGATGCGCTACGCGCCGAAGGACCTCGAGCTGGAGGCCGCGGACTACGGCTTCACGGTGGAGCGGACCTACGAGGCCGTCGACGATCCGGACGACGTGACCCGCGACGACGAGGGCGTCTGGCACGTGAGAGCGGGGGCCCGGGTCCGGGTGAACCTGTCGATGGTGGCTGAGGGACGTCGGTACCACGTCGCCCTGGTCGATCCGCTACCCGCCGGCTTCGAGCCCGTGAATCCGGGCTTGTTGGGGAGCGGCCCCGTGCCGCCCGCCAAGCCCGAGCCGTCCGGTGCACGCCCGATGTGGTACTGGTCGCGCACCTGGTACGAGCACCAGAACATGCGCGACGAGCGCGTCGAGGCGTTCGCATCGCTGCTCTGGGACGGCGTGCACACCTACTCGTACGTCGCCGAAGCCACCACGCCGGGCATCTTCATCGCACCGCCCACGAAGGCCGAGGAGATGTACAGCCCCGAGACGTTCGGACGGTCGGCGACCGACAAAGTCGTCGTGGAGCCCTGATGTCGGCATAAGGAGTCGTTCAGGAGGCCCCCATGGGACTGTTCGACTTCCTCGGTGGTGGCGGCGGGCGCATTCCGCCGAACGCGCCGAGCCCCGCAGAGACCCACGAGCTGCTGCTCTACAAGTACGACAGCTGCCCGTTCTGCAGGCGCGTGTTCCGCAGCATCGACAGTTTGGGTCTGGACGTCCCGATGGCCGACATCCAGCGGGATCCATCGCGTCGGGCGGAGCTGGCGCGCGTGGCTGGACGGACCACGGTTCCGTGCCTGTTCATCGACGGGCAGCCGATGTTCGAGAGCGCCGATATCGTGGCCTGGCTCACCGCCTACGCCGACGGCGGCGCAAAGGCCTGACGGAATCCTCGGAGGTTCCGGGATACCAAGGCGAATGACCTCGGAGACTCCCAACCCGCCCGACGGCATGGCGTCCGAGACCTGGACCGCCTGGCAGACCGTGATCGCGGACTCCACCGTGTTCGACGGCGACCCCAGCGCGACCATCCGTCCCGGGATCCGCGACGAGGGCGAATCCAGCGCGGTGAATGCGCTCCTGGCCAGTCCAGACGGGCGCGACGAGCTGACGTTCTCGGACACCATCGGTACGGGCGGGATGGGCATCGTGCGCCTCGCCGAGCAGAAGCGGATGGGCCGAGAGGTGGCCGTGAAGTCGCTGCGCCCCGACGTGCACGGCAGCGACGTGGTGAACAAGCTCCTGGCCGAAGGCTGGGTCACCGGCACCCTCGAGCACCCGAACATCGTGCCGGTCTACGACATCGCGGTCGACCCCGACCACCGGCCCCACATCGTGATGAAGCGCATCACGGGCATCGAGTGGGGCTCGGTGATGGACGACGGCGAAGGCGTGGCCGAGCGGTTCGGCACCCAGGACCTCCTGGCGTGGAACCTCCGCATCCTGCTGCAGGTGTGCAACGCGGTGCAGTTCGCCCACAGCCGCGGCATCGTGCATCGCGACCTGAAGCCCGACAACGTGATGATCGGGTCGTTCGGCGAGGTGTACGTCGTGGACTGGGGGATCGCCGTATCGTTGAACGCCGACGACCCCCGGCTCCCCCGCGTCACCCCCGGTCGGATCGCCGGCACCCCACGCTACATGGCCCCCGAGATGGTGCGCGCAGATGCCGTCGACGAGCGCACCGACGTCTACCTGCTCGGCGGCATCCTCCACCGCCTGCTCTCGGGGAAACCTCCGCACACGGGCTGGTCGATCCGCGAGATCCTGCAGGGCATCTCCACGTTCACCCCCCGCATTCCCGAAGCCCCCGCCGAGCTGGTCGATCTGGTCGCCGACGCGATGGCCGCGGACCCCGACGATCGGCCCGCCTCCGTCGAGGGATTCGCAGCCCGGATCACCACGTTTCTGGAGCATCGGGGCTCGGCCCGCCTCGCGAGCCAGGCCCACGCCCGGCTGCGCGACCTCGAGCGCACCCTGGCCTCGGAGGCCCCCGCCGACCGCCAGGACGTCTACTCCCACCTGGGCGCGTGTCGGTTCGGCTTTCGCGAAGCGCTGACCGCCTGGCCCGACAACCCGGGTGCACGGGCTGGTCTGAATCGTGCGCTCGCTGTCGTCGTCGCCTACGAGGTCTCCGAGCGGGATGCCCGCGCTGCGGCCGTGCTGCTGGGCGAGATCGACGATCCACCTGCGGAGCTCGTCACCGCCGTCGAAGACCTGGAGCGCGCGCTACGCGAGGAGGAGTCCCGGCTGCACGAGCTCCAGCTGGACTACGACCCCCGCATCGGCATGCGCACCCGGCTGTTCGTGGTCGGGGTCCTGGGCCTGCTGTGGACCGGCCTGCCGTTCGTAGCCTGGGCCATCGAAGCCGAGATGACCTCGTTCCGCCAGCTGGTCGTGGCGAGCGTCCTGCTGTGTGCGGTGGGATTCGCGGTGGTCTGGGGTCGCGAGAGCTTCTTCTCGACGCCTCTCAACCGGCTGACCGCGGGCATCCTGGCCCTCGTTCCGCTCACCAAGGGCTTGCTGCACCTGGGCTTCCTGCTCGACCCCAGCGCGTCGTTCCGGACGTCCATGGTGGCCGAGATGATCATCTACAGCTGCCTGGCCACCTTCGCGACGCTGTCGGTCGACCGCCGGTTCTGGCCGTCCATCGCGGCGTTCGCCCTGGGGACGATCGGCGTGATGTCCACCACGGTGTACCCGATGGTGCCCGTTGGCCTCGCATCCGCAGTGCTCGTGGTGAACGCCCTGATGATCTGGTACCCCGAGATGCCGACCGAGCCGCGCTACCGGAGCTGACCGAACCGGCGGTCAGTCGTCCATCGACACCCGGATGCGGCCCAGGAACCGCTCGATCTCCTGCTCGTTGCCGCCTTCGGCGAGCTGATGCACGGTGCCGTCCTTCGTCACGAGCTTCACGCCGTTGCCCTCCTGCTCGACGGACTGGACGTCCTCCCAGGGGATGCGGTTGCGGATGGGCCCGATGATGAAGCCGCGGATCATGGGTTCGTCTTCGATCAGCAGCTTGGTGCGCGTGACCCGGAAGCGCCGCTGACCCCGCTCGTTGAGCATCATCAACAGCCCGACGACCACCAGGGGCATGCCCAGGCACGCGGTGAGGAACCAGGAGACCGGGAAGCCGGCCAGCGCAACGACTGCGCCGATCGCGAGCCCGCTCGCGCGTGGCTGCATGGGCTCGATGTAGCCATCTGCCGTGAATTGCCTGGACACACGGGCCTCCTCGGGGTCTCGGCCCCTTAACCGGCAGCTGGAGCGGAGCCTCGGGTGAACCGCTGGATGACCGCCGCGACGTCCGCTGCGCGTTCCCACACGGCCCAGTGACGGCCCCCGCGAAGCACCTCGAGCTGCGCTCCGGGCACACAGCGCGCCACCCCGGCCCCGTGCTCGACCGGAAAGTGATGGTCGTGCTCGGACCACAACACGAGCACGCGTCCGGCCGAGGCGTAGCGCGCGGGGAGGCCCGGCAGCTCGTCGTCGTAGGCATGGCACATCCGCACCAGCTGGTCGCGGACCGACCGCTCCGCGAAGGTCTCCCACAGCAGATCCTGCAGCCCGGCATCCACCGGGGTCTCCGTGAAGGTCCGCATGCACTGCGCGAACACGATGCGGGGCAGCCAGGTGAGGACGGGACCGTAGAGGCGTCCGAAGCGCAGCACGTCCAGCTCCCAGCTGGTCGGGGTGTCCGGCATGGCCAGGCAGTTCATCGCCACCACCTCGGACACCCGGGGATCGGAGCCCGCGAGCAGGGCCAGCTGGCCGCCCATGTCGTGACCGAGCAGCACCACGTCGTCGAGATCGAGGGCCGCCACCAGCTCGCGAACCCACGCCGAGAGCGCGGTGGGCCCGTGCACACCCGGCACGGCAGCACTCCGGCCCAGCCCGGGAAGGTCGACTGCGATGACCTCGAAGTCGCCCTGCAGCTCGGCGGCGAGTGCCGCGAACACGAACAGGTTGTCGGGGTAGCCGTGCAGACAGACCAGCGGGCGGCCCCGTCCACACCGGGCGATTCGCACCGAGAACCCCGCTACGGACGTCTGGCAGGGCGCGAGCGGACCCAGACTCATGGACGGGCCCGTCGGATCAGGGCTGCGACCGACCGGGACTGTGCGGCGGCAGAGCTCGGCCCGTAGCCCCCGGCCAGCAGGTGCACCAGGGGGATTCCGCGGGACCGCACGGCATCGAACACCGCCAGATCCCGCGCGACCAGACCGTCCGGCGTCAGGCCGAGATCGGCCAACGGGTCGTCCGACAGCACGTCCGAGCCCGCCACGTGGACGACGAGGTCCGGATCGCGCTTGAAGCCCTGTTCGAGGGCGTGGGCGAGCTCGACCGCGTAGGTGGCGTCGTCGATTCCCGGTGAGACCTCCACATCGATGTCTCCGGGCACCTTGGGCTCCGGGAACAGATGGCCGCCGTGCAGCGACAGCGTGGTGACGTCCGGGTCGTCCGCGAACGCCGCGTGGTTGCCGTCGCCCTGATGCGCATCGGTGTCGACGATCAGGACGTGCCCGTCGAAGCCCGCCTGCCGTGCGACGTGCAGCGCGTAGGCGACGTCGTTGTAGATGCAGAACCCGTGACCGAGGGCCGGCCGGGCGTGGTGAAAGCCGCCTCCGAGGTTGATGCCCACCCCGTGTTCGAGAGCGCCCTGCATGGCGACGGCCGTGCCACCCACCGACTTGCGGAAGGCATGGCGCACCCGCGACTCCACCACCGACCGGGGGAAGATGTCGGGCACCGGCACCTCGAGCGCACGGGACAGCACCGGGGTGTCGTGCAGCGACGCGAGGTAGGCGGGATCGTGCACGGCCGACAGCGCGTCGTCACCCACGGCTTCGGGCACCCAGCGGTCCTGCTCGCGCACGAGCCCCTCGGACTCCAGGTGCGCGGCGATGGTGTCGAGCTTGGCGATGTCGAACGGGTGCAGCCGCTCGATGCCGAAGAAGCTGACGCGGTAGGCCGGCGAGTAGGCCACCACCACCCCGCCTGGAAGCACGGTTCCATCGCGGGGGGCTGGGTTGTCGGGAGCAGCGAAGAACGCCATGAGTCCTCCGACGAGGAGCAGCGCGACCACCAACAGGCGCGCCAGGAGTCGACGCCGTCGTGCGGCGGGGTCCCAGGTCTCGGTCTCGGGCGCTGACGACGTCACTCCGAGGGAATATCCCCGCTACCAGGGAGCGTGCGAGATGATCGGAACGGGTGGCCTGCGAACGGTGAAGACCGACGACCTGAAGAAGCTGCTGGCGGCCGTGCATCGCGGCGACCTGCCCTGCCCCATCGACGGCATCGGCCTCGCGACGTCCGGGCTGTTGCGCCTGCAGGACGACCTCGCTGTGCTCTCGGGCCTCGAAAAGCCCGCCGTACACGCGGTCCTGGTGTGCGTGCTCGCTGAGAGGCCCCGGTAGACCCTCGGTTCTGCGTTCAGGTACGCTTCCTCCATGCTGACTCTGCTCTTCCTGTTGGCCTGCAAGACCAACACCGACACCGATGCGGACGCCGACACCGATGCGGACGCCGACACCGATGCGGACGCCGACACCGATGCGGACGCCGACACCGATGCGGACGCCGACACCGATGCGGACGCCGACACCGATGCGGACGCCGACACCGATGCGGACGCCGACACCGATGCGGACGCCGACACCGATGCGGACGCCGACACCGATGCGGACGCCGACACCGATGCGGACGCCGACACCGACGCCGACACCGACACCGACGCCACGACCGGATTCACAGGCGACACGGCAACGACCTCCACGGCAGACACGGCGATGACCTCGACCGCAGACACCGCAGACACCGGTGGGCACTCCGGAACCGGAGGCACCGGCGGCACGGGTTCGATGGACACCGGCTCCTTCGCCCTCTCACCGTTCGCCCCTCATCCGAGCCCCGGCGCAGATGAAGACCCCACGCTGATCCGCTTGGACGACGGTTCGTACCGCCTCGCCTGGTACTCCGATCGGGGTGGCGACAACGACATCTGGTGGGCGGAATCCGTGGATGGCGTCGTGTGGGACCCCGCCGAGCCCCTCGTAGAGCACCCCGAGAACGACCACTACCCCACGCTCCTGCAGAGCTCGGATGGCACGCTGCACCTCGCATGGCAACGCATCGTCGGAACCCAGTTCCCCAATGTGTTCTACATCCGGTCGACGGACGGGGGAGCGACGTGGACCTCCGAGACCGCAATCACGACCGCGACCGATTCACTGGACTGGGCTCCACAGCTGTTCGAGCTCAGCACCGGCCTGTATCTGCTCTTCAGCTCCGATCGTGACGGAGACCGCAACCTGTTCGTCCAGCGCTCCGAGGATGGAGGGGCGACCTGGGGCCTGCCCGACGCCATCACGACGGACGCCGCCGTCGACGACTTCGGCAAAGTCGCTGTGATGAACGACGTGGCGACGCTGGCGTGGAATCGGTGGACGACGACCGAACCCGTGCCCGTGTTTCCGAACGTGTCGGCCGAGGTCCTGGTAGCAACTTCCGCCGACGGCTCGATCTGGACCACGGGTAGCCCTGCGGTCGTCGCGTCGGACCCTGCGCGAGCCGATGTGTTCCCGACCGTATTCTTCGACGACGCGGAGGCCGCATGGGTGGCGTGGACGCGCGACGACCTCGACCCGTTCGGCGACGTCGTGTCCCTCGCGGTGGCGGATGCTCCGGCCAACGGTCAGCAGGAACGCTTCACCTCGGCCATCGCTCCGGACTACTCCCCAGCGCTCGCTCCGACATCGGTGCCCGGCGTTCACCTGATGGCCTTCACGTCCGACCGGTCGGGTGATCTCGACATCTTCATCCGGTCGGTTCAGCTTCCCTGACTGCGGTCAGAGGCAGAACCCCGCCGTCGAGATCACCGACTCGTTGTCGTTCTCGTTGCACTCGGCCGCCATTCCCGAGCTGCCCAGCGGCCCGAACGCGGGGTCGTCCACCACCGCCACCAGCTCGTCGTACTGGTCGAAGTTGGTGAGCGTGAACACGAAGCCACCGCTGACCGCACCCGGATGCACGTACGAGCCGAGGGTCGCCCAGTCCAGCAGGATGCGCTGCCCGCCGGTCACGCCGTAGAGCGCCACGGGGACGTCCGGCGACACGCTGATGTGCGGGCCGTTGTTGACCACCTGCACGTACACCTCGACCTCGCCGCACACATCCTGGCAGGCCGACAGGATGGGCGAGAGGTTCGGCGCCTGGAGCACGCCGTACTGCCCGGCGGCCTGCTGGCGGAAGCTGTTGTGGTCGGCGGAGGTGTAGGGCGCGTAGTTGGGCGCTGCGTACACCGCGCGTCCGAGTCCATCGGTGTTGGTCACGTGGTAGGCGTGCTGACTCCACGACTGGCGTGCGGTGACCCAGTCGTCGTCCGCGGCCCCGAGCACGTACAGGCCGTAGCGGTCGGTCCAGGTGGGGTTGGAGGCGTTGACGCTCACGATCTCGGCCTTGCCGTCGTTGTCGACGTCCGCCACCAGCGGGTACTCGTGGATGGTCCACGACTTGTGGTTGTCGTCGACCAGCAGGGGGTCGAGCCGCTCCCAGGGCTGAAGACCGGCCGTGCTGTCGACCGACCACACGTAGAGCGCTTCTTCGTCGCTGAACACGACCTCGGCCGCGCCGTCGCCGTTGAAGTCGAACACCGTGGAGCCCGTCGACGCACTCGACCAGTCGGTGGTGGGCGCCAGGGCGTAGAGCTCCAACATGTTGGTCGGCGAGGAGGCGTACACCGAGTACCAGCAGCTTCCGGCCACGGCGATCTCGACGTCGCCGTCACCATCGAAGTCCGCGATGGTGGACGGGCCACCCCGTGCCGGCCGGTCGTCGTCGCAAGCGGGGTTGGCGGGGAGTGCCGCTGCGATCGACGCGTCGTCCTCGGGCCGGTTGCTGATGCTGTCGACCTCGACACAGCGCGCCTGACCGTTGGGATCGTAGGCGGGCGTGCCGTGGTAGAGCGTCACCATCTCGTTGCCGGTCAGCACGATCTCGGGCTCGCCGTCCACATCGCCCGTGTAGCGCTGGATGTCGGCCACGCTCGGGTAGCCGTCGAGGGCCGGGACCCAGGTGGCGCCGTCGTAGCGACCGAGCTCGCAGTACACGTCCCCGTCGTGGGTGTAGACCGTGGAGCCCGCGACCACCTCCATGGTGGTGCCGTCGCCGTCCATGTCGTAGGCGAAGCTGTGCGCGCCGCTGTTCCAGTAGCCGTCGGCGTATGCGTCCTGGTGGTACCACCCGCGTCCCCCCGAGCCGACCCACTCGAACTGCAGGCTGGCCGAGTAGGCCGTGCGCCCGAAGATAATCTCGGTCTGGCCATCGCTGTCGAGGTCGCCGAGTGCGGGAGCGTGGGACGTACAGGGCTGGCTCCCGCCGCCGTACACCGCATCGAGCTCGATCCACACGTTGCCGTTGCTGCTGCCGACCTCGTAGACCGCCGGGTAGCACAGGCCATCGGACTGGCGCAGCACCAGGGTGACGATCTCGATGGCGGCATCGGTGTCGACGTTGGCCATGGCCAGGCCTGCGTAGTGGTACGGCGCGTAGGTGCCGGTCCCGTTGGCGTTGGTGAACGACGCCCAGTGAATCGAGGCGTGCACGGCGGAGCCGTCGCCGCTGATCAGCCGGACCACGCCGTCCTGGACGCCGTCCTCCATCCCCATCACCACGGCGATGTCGGGGGTGTCCTCGCTGCCGATGAAGCCGTCGCCGTCGTCGTCGGTGGCCTGGAGCACGACGGGTGCGTGCATGGCCTCGTGGTACTCCGGGAAGTCCGGGTAGGTGAACGCCGGAACGACCGCACCCGTGGCGGGATCGATCATCTCGTGGCTCATGCTCCATTCGATCGATGCGAGGAACGGCGTGCCTGCGACGTTGGGCTGGTACTCGCACACGGGCAGGACGGCGGTGGCCGTGCCGACGGGCGGACTGCAGGTGGCCGCGCAGTCGATGACGCCGTCGCTGTTCAGATCCTGCTCCTCGACCGGGGTGATGCCGTCGCAGTCGTTGTCGCGGCCGTCACACAGTTCGGGGGCTCCGGGGTAGGTCTGCGCGTCGGCATCGTCGCAGTCCGAGTCCGCATCCACCCCGTCTCCATCGGCGTCTTCGGGAGGGATGTCGGTGTCCGGGACGTCCGTGTCCTGCACATCCGTGTCCGGAACGTCCGTGTCCTGCACATCCGTGTCGACGAAGCCGGTGTCGTCGAGCTTCGTGCCTTCGAGGGACGTACTGCAGGCGGCCAGCCAGAGCAGGGTCGAGATGATCAATGCAAGCTCCTTCAAGATCGCGCTCCAGGTCGGGACGGCGTCGGGCCGGGCCTCTGGGAGCGAGGAGGAAGGACACTGCACGACCCGTGCCAGGTCTCCACAAATCCAGAACCGGAAATCCGATTCGCATTCTGACGGCGGGATCTGCGTGTAAGAACGGTGTCAGCGCCGAATTTCAATCGTTCGTTTGATCAGGCTTCGATTCGAGGGAGGCCAACGCCGCGACATTTAGTTCGCACCCTCCTGCCACACCGCCCCATCCAGCCCCCGGTTCGGTTCGACCAGTCCGGAGGATTCGGCGACCGCGCGATTCGGGGATAAGGAACGGGGACGGCGCGTTCGTTGCGCGTCGCCCCCGGGAGCCAACCCATGATCAGTGCACTTCCCCCGATCTTCGCGGGACTCGAGCCGGACGACCAGGCCCAGGCCCGCAGCCTGCTGCAGCCCTTCCGCTTCGGCCCGAGCGAAGTCGTCATGGCCCAGGGCGAAGACGACACCTCCATCGCGTTCATCACCAACGGCTCCGCCGAAATCCTGGTCGAAGACAGCCGGATCGGCACGGCGGGTCCCCGCGAGATCATCGGTGAGATGGAGCTCTTCGGGTCGGTCCCCCGGCTCGCCACCGCGCGGTCCACCAACAACCTCGACCTGCTGGTGCTCGGCCCCGACCAGTACGTCGAGCTCTGCGAGACCGGAAACCCCGTGGTCTACCGCCTCGAGCAGCAGGCCCTGCGCCGCGTGGGCGACCGGCTTCGACAGATGGACGAGCGCATCGCCTCCATGTCCGACGGCGAACCCTTCAAGCTCAACCCCAAGGGCAAGGGCCTGCTCGAGCGCCTGAACCCCTTCGCCAGCAAGAAGGGCCCGAACATCGACAAGACCGAGGTGCTCGCCTCGTCCGAGCTGTTCTCCTGGGCCCAGGCCAACCTCCTGGACGAGCTCGCCCAGAACTTCACCACGGCAGCGTTCGGCAACGACCACCGAATCTGCATCCAGGGCGAGCCCGGCGAGTCGATGTTCATCATCGCCGACGGTCAGGTCGACATCGTGCTGCAGGTCGCAGACGACCGCGCCGAGCGCATCGCCACCCTCGGTCCGGGCATGGCGTTCGGCGACAGCGCCATCATGCACGCCTGCCCCCGCACGGCCACGTGTGTCGCCAAGGGGGATGTGAAGGTGCTCAAGATGGACCGCGACCACTTCATGGCCATCGTCGACACCTTCACCCTCGGCGCCAGCGTCTTCCGTCAGGCCCTCATCAAGAACCTGGTGCTGCAGATCGACAAGGCCGACCAGCGCTTCGTCTTCCTCGACCGCACGCGTCAGCAGGCCGAGGACGAGATGTACAAGGGAACCCCGGTCAGCGCGGTGTGGCGGGACTGACCACGAGCGACGCTCTCAGCCTTCGAGCATGGCCTCGATCTTGGCCACCAGCCGCTTGAAGTCGATGGGCTTGGTCTCGTACTCGTCGCACCCGGCGGCCAGCGCACGTTCCCGGTCGCCGACCATGGCGTGTGCAGTGAGCGCGATGATGGGGATGCTCTTGGTGCCGTCTTCGGCCTTGAGTTCCTGAGCGACCGTCCAGCCGTCCTTCACGGGCAGCGACATGTCGAGGAGGATGAGATCCGGCGCCGCGTCGTGGGTCATGTCGAGCGCTTCCTGACCGTCGACCGCGAGATCCACGTCGAACTTCCGCCGACGCAATCGCCGCGACAACATGTCCCGGTTCATCTCGTTGTCCTCGACCAGAAGGATCCTAGCCATTCTTGCGCTCCATGAGGGTCTGCAGGGCTGTCGCGACGCGCGCCCCGATTTCTTCGTTGGACAGTCCGGACAGAACTACCGCATCCAAGCCCTCGATTGCACTCACGAAAACGATCGGGAGCGGCCCTTCGGGCTTCTCGGCAGTGCCTTTCCCAAGAGGTTCGGCGTCGTCCGGCGCGCCGGACCCGGAATCCGCAGACAAATCGGCCGTGGCGCGCGAACCTTTATCGGAATTCGGCTCGCTGCCTCGTGGGGGTGCGGGCTCGCCGGTGCTGGACCGCCAGCCGGGATGGGCCATGATGTCGCCGCCCAGGGGGAGCGGCGGCTCGTCGCCCGTGATGCGTTCGATGTGCTCGGACACGTCACGACAGGCGGCCTGGATGCGCTGGATGCTCCCGCTGCGCTCGTCGCGGAGGACCCGACAGCTGGTCTCGACCCAGATGTAGGTGCCGTCGATCCGCTCCATCCGCGCGATGTACGTGAACTTGGACGGCAGGCTGCGGGCGTCCTGCTGAGACAGCAGCTCCCGCCGGTCGATGGGATGCAGCGCGTCGTACCAGCTCTTCTCCTGCAGGGCGTCGGGGGCGATGCCCAGGAGGGTCTGGCTGGCGGGTGAGACGTACTGGATGGCGCCGTCCAGGCTGTACTGGACGATCATGTCGCCCGTGTTCTCGAGCAGCGCGCGGTAGCGACGCTCGGAGGCGAGCAGCTCCTGGTGGGCCCGGACCAGGGAGAGCTGGGTGCGGATCCGCGCGTGGACGACGTCGAAGTTCAAGGGTTTGGTGACGTAGTCGTTGGCCTCGGCGCGCAGGGCTTCGACGATGTCGTCGGCTTCGGTCTTGGCCGTGGCCATGATGACCGGCAGCTGCACCGAGGTGTAGTCCTCGCGGAGCCGCTTGAGCACGTCGAGCCCCGACAGGCCGGGCATCATCCAGTCCAGGAGCACGAGGTCGAACACCCGACGGTCCACGGCCCGCAGCGCGGCTTCGCCATCGGGAGCCGCCTCGACCCGGTATCCCCGACGCTTCAGACGGCGGGTGAGCATGTCGCGGTTGAGGTCGTTGTCGTCGACCACCAGGATCCGGCCGTTGTCGAGGGGGTCGGCGCGCCGGGTGATCTTGACGCTCGACACCTTCTTCCGGCTGGACTCCCTCTCTTCCCCACCGAGACCGGGATCGGTGGTGCCGCGGCGGACGGGAGGCACGGAGCCGGGCGGTAGGGCGCCCCTGGGCGTGGTTCCCGGCGGCAGCGACGGCCGATCGTCACGACGCGGCGGCGCCCCCGGTGTGATGCGGGGAATCGAAGGGGGCGTGCTCGAAGCGCCCGTCCTGCCGCGACGTTCGGGCCCCGACCCCGGAGTGGCCCCGGCGTCGCGGGTCAGGTTGCGGGCAGCCACGCGTGAAGACGCCGTGATCGGAGTGGCGTCGATGCGCGCGGGCCCCAGGGTGGCTTCGAGCTTGTCGACCACGCGCTGCAGACCCGCTGGCGACTGAGCATCACTCGCGAGCGTGAGCACGGGGATCCGCGAGGTGCGGGACTCCCCGTTCAGGCGTTTGACGGCATGCCAGCGATCCATCGCCGACAGCGCGCTGTCCATCAGGATCACGTCGGGAGGAGACCGCAACGCGGAGGGGAGCGCTTCCGAGCCGCTGGACGCGACCTGGACCTTGTAGCCCCGATCACCGAGCTTTCCGACGAGGTCGTCGGCGTTTGGTCCGGGGGGAGTCACCACGAGAATCTTGGACATGCGACGGAGCTGTTCCTATTCCTTGCCGTTGGGGAGGGCTTCGGAGGTCGATTGAGCGGCCTCGCGCGCCGTCCGTATCGCGTGGGCGGTCACCTTATCACGGACGATCCCCAGCAGTTCGTCCCGGGAATACGAGGATTTCTGGAGCACGCGGGCCACCCGGGACTCGAGGTGATGGCGTTCGTCCGAGGTCAGGTCCATGGCGGTCATCACCACCACGGCGAACTCGGGCAGATCCCGCTCCGCCAGCTCGTCCAGCAGTGCGAACCCGTCCATCTCCGGCATCATCAGGTCCAGGAGCATCACCGTGGGAACGCGTTCCTCGATGGCGGTGAGCGCCTGGGTGCCGTTGGCGGCTTCGCGAATGGTCCAGCCGTGGGTCTCGAGCGTGCGCTTCACCACGTCGCGGACTTCGGGCTGATCGTCGACGATGAGCACGTCGAAGCTGTCGGAGCCGCGATGGAACCCCGACACGAGCTCGACCAGCCGCTTCCGCTCGATCGGCTTGGTGAGGTACGCACTCGCGCCCAACGCGAAGCCAGTCCGGCGTTCGTCCACCATCGACACGACCACGACGGGCACCGAGGCGAGGACGTCGTCGTCCTTGAGCGCTGCGAGTACGGCCCAGCCGTCCATACCGGGCATCATGATGTCGAGGGTGATCACGTCGGGCTCGAAGGTCCGCGCACGCTCGATGCCCTGCACCCCCGACGCCGCTGTGAGCACGCGACACCCCTCTGCGGCCAGCGTGCGGGCGAGCAGCTCGCGTACGCCGGGATCGTCGTCGATCACCAGCACGCGGATCTCTCCCCCACCCTGGGGTCCGTCGTCCAGACCATCGCGCTCGATGGTGTTGGCGGGCAGCTTCACGGTGAACGTGCTGCCATGTCCGACCTCGGACTCGACCGTGATGTCGCCCCCCATCATGCGGGCGAATCGGCGGCTGATGGACAGGCCGAGACCGGTGCCGCCGAACTGCCGGGTGGTCGAGCCGTCGGCCTGATTGAACTCCTCGAACAGCCTTGCGAGGTCGTCGCCTGCGATGCCGATGCCGGTGTCGCGCACGGCGAACTCGATCCAGTCGGCGGACTCGCCCTTCCGGACCCGCCGGACCGTGAGGCGCACCTCTCCGTCCTCGGTGAACTTGAAGGCGTTCGCCAGCAGGTTGACCAGCACCTGGCGCAGCTTGACCTCGTCGGCCACCATCCGGCCCACGTCGTCCGCGACGTCGACCACGAACGCGTTGCGGTGCTCGGTGGCGATGGGCTCGGCGATCTCGCGCACGTCCCGGACCAGGTACGACACCGAGACGGTCTCCATGAACAGCTCCATCCGACCGGCCTCGATCTTGGAGAGGTCGAGGATGGAGTTGATCAGCGACAACAGGTGCCGACCCGCAGCCTGGATCTTGTGCACGTCCTGCTGGGAATCGGGGTCTTCGAGCACCTCGCCGAGCATCTCGCTGTAGCCGAGGATGGCGTTGAGCGGCGTGCGCAGCTCGTGACTCATGTTCGCGAGGAAGGTGCTCTTTGCCCGGTTGGCCTCGAGGGCCTGATCGCGCAGGCTCTCGAGCACCTGGTTCACCTTGCGCTGCTTCGACTCCGCTTCCCGTCGATCCGTGATGTCGCGAAGCTGGTAGACCCCCATGTCGACGTCGGGCAGCGCGGTGACCGAGACCTCGCACGGGAACCGCGACCCGTCTGCGCGAACGGCTTCGGTCTGCCAGTCGACCCCGAGCACCTTCTTGCCCGCACGGCGCACGCCCGACGTCGAGCTCTCCTCGTTCAGGCCCGGAATCAGCTCATGGATCGGGCGTCCGACCAGGCTGGCTTCGGGGCTGTCGAGGATCCGGTGGGCGGCGCGGTTCGCGAACCTCACCTGCTCGGTCGCGTCGGTGATCAGGATGCCGTCCAGCGTGGCGTCCACCGCGGCCTCGAACACGCCGGCCATCTGCGCGTTCGACCCGTCTGCATCGGACTCTTCACGATCGGCGGGCTTGGTGGCGGGCTCCGGGGGTGCGGGAGGCCTCGGGGGCGGCAGCGATACCGGCGCCAGGTCGTCGACGGGGGTTCGGGACCCGCCGGCTGCAGGAGACAGGGCGCGGCCGACCCACACCCCGACCCCCAGAGCGATGCCTGCGACGATTCCGCCGACGACCAGACTGGTCAAACCACCTCTCCTTCGACCACGACGATGCCATTGGGCCCGTCATCGATGGTCTGGGTCGCCGGAATGACCCGGAGGCGAGGCCGCAGGACGAACATCGGACGGTGCGACCCCGCGGAGGTGACAGGATTGTCGAGCCGTGCCGCCATCCCTTCGTCGACCAGCCAGTGGTGCCGGTTGGACGCCCCGATGATGGAAGGTGGGATGTAGGTGATGTCGAGATCCTCGTGCACCGCCCGGAGCAGGTTCTGCAGGGCCTTGTGGATGAGCCGGGCACCCGGTCGACGCAGCTCGAGCTCCCGTCGGTCGGTCAGCCCGGACCGCGTGGCCCGACCCACCTCGGTGGTGAGCCAGCGTGCGAACCCGCGCTCGTGGTCGCGCACCCGGCGGTCCAGGCCAACGGTGCGTGCGTAGGTCTGGAGCAGGTCCTCGCCGCGCGGCAGGCCCACCATCCAGCCGTGTGCTGCGGCACCCCCGCATGCAGCGGTCCACTCCTCGAGGAACGCGCTCACGAGGAAGTCCTCCTGGGTCTCGACGATCCAGGCCCGCACCCGGGATGGAACCCGCACCTCTTCGCGCTCGCCGGGCAGTGGCGGCTCGCCGTCGACCACCGGCACGTACGACTCGCCCACTCCCTCCATCGCTGCACCGATGGTTCCGTCTTCGTGCTCTTCGCGGATGCCGTCGTCACCGCCTTCGCCGTCTTCGCCGTCTTTTAAGTCGGAACCCGAGCCATCCATGCCCACCGGGCGATCGATGGACACCCGCCGCGGGGGAGCCGGGGCCAGCGTGGTGTCCCAGGCTGGCCCGACCCACAGACGCACCCGCTCGATGGCCTTGCCCCCCAGGTCTTCGTTCTCCCACAGCTCGGGATGACCGGGGACCGGGTTGAGCTGCACCCACGAGCCGTCGACCTCGGCCCAGATGTCGTAGACGCGCAGCTTCGGCGCGCGCAGCATCAACGCGATCCGGCCGTGCGCCAGCTGGTCGCGGTGCTTCGGGTGCAGCCCCTTCCACTGGGCCCGACCGAACGTGCCCAGATCGACGCCCTCGGCCGACAGCTCCGCTTCGAAGTACTCGGGGATGCTCATGAGGCGTCCACCCCTTCCTCACCCAGCAGCTCGAGCCGGGGCAGCAGATTGTCGAGCACGATCTCGGCATCGCGGGACAACCCGGTGAGCACGAAGGTGCCGTCGCGCGCCAGCAATCGGGTGGTGTCGGTCACCTTGGGTCGCTGGCCGTCCACGCGTCGGACCGTTCCCCGAGCGAGCGTGACCCAGGGCTCCCAGTCCCGATCCTGCGGGAGCCCCTCGATCTGCAATCGCACCTCGCCCAGCAGGGCCTGCCCCGGAGCCAGAGGAGCCAATCCGTCCGCCTCCACCGGGCGTTCCGCGAGCGCCATCGCACCGGTCTCGCCCGGCTCGCCGGGTCGGGGCAACACCAGCCGATGCGTCAGCAACCAGGGGTCGCGCGCGCCCGTGTCCAGGTAGGTGTCGCAGTCCATGTGGTCCGTCTCGAACGACAGGAGCAGGTGAGATGTGTCGGCGTGCGTCTGGTTCAGCGCGAACAAGCCCCCTCCGTTCACGGTCAGTGTCTTGAGGCCCGCGGTGGGGTCGATCGTACCCGTGGTGCCGTAGACGCGTCGCACCCAGGCGTTGTCGAGGTGCAGAACGCGGCCCTGCAAGGTGGTGTGGACCCCATCCGACACCGGTCGGAACTGCGATGCCCGACCGGCCAGGAGGACCACGACCTCGGCCTCGCGAGCGTGCTCCGGCAGCCGCGCCCGCGCCTCGTCCAGAGCGCCCTGACAGGCGTTCAGGAACCGTTCGATGCGAAGCCCCAGACCATCCCCGTCGGTGGCCCAGGGAACCGCAGAGCGTTCTGGCGGCACCTCGACCGTGGTCTCCTCCGTCAGATCGTCGTCCTCGAACTCTTCGAAGTGCCCCGGGAACAGGTCGGCCAGCTCGGGGCGATCGCGGAGCTCGTCCCAGGTCACGCCGGTCTCGCTGACCAGATCGGTGGCGCCGACGCGACGTTCCTGGACCCAGCGGCGCACGGTCTCCCAGCTGTCGACCCGGTAGTTCTGGTGGTCCTGCTTGAGCAGCAGCGACTGCTGGGTCTGGCTGTCGGCGTCCTTCCACGCCACGATCGTCGGCGAGTCGTCGTCCGAGCCCTCGGGCAGGATGGAGTCTCCGAGACCCCGCACCTGCTGGGCTTTGCCGCACGCCCGACAGCGAAAGCGGAAGGACCGGTTGGCGCTGAACACCCACACGGGAAGCACGTGGGGTTCGGCGCACTGGATGCACTGGACGGTGGCCGTGTCGGAAGACCCGCGACGACGGTCGGACGTGGTGCCGGGCGCGTTCTTGGGAGTGGTTCGGCTCCCGGTCGGATCGACGACGTCGCCGTGCATCAGCTCGGCCGTGCGAATGCCCAGGCTGGCGGCTTCGTCGGCCAGCAACGCCACCAGCGTGGTGGTGACGTCGTCGGTGGATCGGATGGTGGTCGAGCGGTTGAGCTTGGCGAGGTCGCGGACGGTCACCGAGCTCTGGGCTTCGACGGGCGTGCACTTCAGCAGGTCGGCCAGCTCGCGAAGCGCGGTCTGGTTGAGCAGGGCCGTGTGCGTCGAGCGCGTGGACGGGAAGGGATCTTCGGGGAACACGAACTGGCGAGCCGTGGGATGCGCGCGCGTGCTCCCCGCGACCACGCCGGCCAGCTCCAGGTAGCGACGCAGGGTCAGGTAGAACGCCGCCGTGACGTCGTTCCCGGACATGTGGTGCGGAAACCGCTGTGGATACGAGAAGTTCGAGATCGTGTGCTCTTCGCCGTACGCGTCGGCCGTGCACAGGAACCCGCACACGTCGGTAGTGCCGCCGCCGAAGTCCATCACCCAGTAGAACCGGCTCTGGTTGGCGCCCAACGGCTGCAGCTGGAGGTCCTTGTACAGGCTCGGCATCGCGACCAGGAAGGCCTCTTCGCGGAACCGGATGGCGCCGTGGCGACCGTCGGGCCAGAGAACCTCGGGAACCACGTCGCGGAAGGTCTCCCGCAGCGCCCCCACGAAGCGCGGCATGCACGCGAGGCGCGGGGGGAACGAGACCAGGACGTCGCAGTCCTCCAGGGGGAACCATGCGGCTCGCTCCCGCAGCTCGAGCAGGAATCGCTTGAGGTAGAAGCGGGCGACCTCGATGGCGCTGACGTGATCCGGGCACCCCGGATGTGCGCCGTCCCCGAAGCGCAGGCCCAGCTTGATGCCAGTGGTGTAGAGCGCGTCGTCGGTGGGCTGATCGGTCAGTGTCCAGGCGCCCCCCTGCCCCGGGCTGACGTACACGCGGCTCGGGTGGATCGGGCCCTCGGCGAAGGGCACGGTCAGCACGCGCGGCGCGAAACCGTCGAGGAACGCGACCGATGCGCAGGTTCCCTCGGTGCCCAGATCGATGGCCAGCCAGGGTCGTCGGCTGCGCCCGGCTGCGTAGCGCGCACGTCGGACCCGGACGTACGGACCGTTGTCGGTTCGGAACCGCTGCTCCTGTGCGCACACCCCTCGACTGGGCTCGCCGTGGAACACCAACGTGAGCTTCAACCGCTCGGGCCCGACCTCGGCGATCCGGTCCTGGTTGATGCGGATCGGCAGCGACCACTCGCGGCCGGCGAAGAGATCGAGGGGCCCCGAGACCTCCTGACCGGGCTGCCCGAGCCACCGCCCGATGCGCTGTTCGCCCAGGTGGACGTCGATGGCGCTGACCCGGATGGGCTCGGCGTCGTCCGGCAGGCGGACCCGGACGTTCAGCTTGACGTCCCGCCCCTTCTCGGATGGCTTTCGCAGCTGCCACAGCTCGATGGGCTGGGTCTCGGCCGACAGCACGCGGGGCCACACACACGGGGTGGGTTTCTCGAGTGCCGTGGCTTCGGTGTGCTGCAGCGGGCCCGACTGGCCTTCGAGCGGGGTGTCCCAGTACTCGAGGTCGGCGGTCCATCCGAACTGCCCCTGAGTGCTGCGCACGCCGAGCGGAAGCAACATGGGACGCCGATCGTGCCCGCCCAGCGCGCCGTTCCAGCCGGCGACCTCCATTCCGCTCGGCACAGCGGGCTCCAGCGGGAACACGGGCAGGATGTCGAGGGTGGCCGGCCCGGGCTTGCCCTCGCCCAGCCTGCGGGCCTGCACCCAGCACGCGGGGGTGAGTGCGGGGCTCGACATCGGCGCGGGCAGCTCGATCCACCGCTCCGAGACCCCGTCGATCCGCAGCGGATCCCCTTGATGCGTGACCCAGCGGTAGTGCGGATGGTCGTCGTAGAGGCTCGCGTGTCGCGGGAGCTGCGGCGGATCGGGCGTGAGGTACGCGTACCACTGGAACGTGCGCGTCTCCTTGCCGTCCTTGAGCTCGATGATGAGCTCCTTGCGCACCCAGGGCATGCCCAGCAAGCGGGCCTGCAGCTCCGGCGTCCACTGGAGCGTGATCGGGATGAGCTGCCACTGCCCCGCTCTGTCGACCAGACGCGCCGAGCGACCGATGGTGAGGCCCGGAATGGGCTGCCCGCCGGGGTCGTGGGCGGGTGCGTTGCCGGGCTTGACGATGACCTCGACCGGGCGCCGCACCTCGTGGCGCACGTACACGCTCGCGATGGCTTCGTTGACCTTCCGCACACCCTTCGCGCACACGTCGTGGACCACGAGGCGGGGCGGCCACACTTTCCCGACGCGGAGCGGCGAGCCCGTGTTGGGGCAGAACCGCTCCGAGAGCCGGCGTGCGACGGGGATCCCGCTCGCGATGTCGGTCATCCGACCCCCAGGGGAGACAGCTGGAGCACGTCCACGATCGCATGGCGGGTGGGCGGATCCGAGATGGCCGCGACCTCCTCGGCCCGCATGTGGTCCAACATCGCCACCACCGCCCGCCGGGCGTTGCGCTCCATCATCGTGCCGATGGCCGGCAGCAGGTGCTTGAAGCGCGGATGATCGAGTCCGAGCTGAGCCCGCACGCGAGCGGACGGCCCGAGCGCCGACAGCTCGACCAGCTTGAGCAGGGCCTCACCCGAGTCCGGCGCGCGCGCCAGCGTGTCGAGTCGAGCGCTCACCCTGGCGGAGAGATCGGCGCGGAGCCCCGACTGCACGGCCAGGTGGTGGATGGCGCCGTATGGGAGCATCGTCAGCGGGGGCAGGCCTCCTCCACGCACCGCCAGCGCGCGGATCCCCTCTTCGCCGGAGACGGACAGCTCCCCGACGATCAGGCCCGTGACCAGGACCACCACCGACTCCGCCAGCGCAGCGAGGCTCTGGGGCGTGTCGCCTTCGGGAGGGGGCAGCACGAGGTCGGCCAGCATGTGCTCGTCGGTGCCGACCCGCCGGTTCTCGCCCAGCGGACTCGACAGGTCGTCGGCATCCGCCCAGTAGATCGCACAGGGCTCGGCCGAGCGGACCTCGATGCGCATGCCCGTGCGTTGGAACCACGCCATCAGGGCTTTCGGCGTGTTGCGCTGCAGGGACAGCACGGGGTCCATGCCCTGGGCGTTGGTCAGGTGAGCCCGGAGGTTCTCGGGGTTGCGATCCGCCAGCAGGGCCTCGAGCACGTCGGCGTAGGTGGGCACGGCCGATGCGGCTCTGGACAGGCCCTGCATCGCGTCGACGAGCTCGACACGGTAGGCCTCGAAGTCCACCGCATTCGCCATCCCGAGGGGGCGCCGGGTGAGGGAGACGGTGGCCGCACGCTCGAGCTCGGACATCACGGCGTACCGGCCGGCGAGCCCTTCGAGCAGTGACCGGAGCCGACCGGGCTCGGATTCGACCCAGCGCAGCAGGCCGTCCTGGCGCAGGGCGATCTCACAGCCCGCCAGCACGCGCCCGTTGAGGGTCACCAGCACTTCCTGGAGGGCGTCGCGGATGTTGACGGCCCGCTCGTACAGCGACTGGACGACCTGGCGAGGCAGCGGCGAGGAGGGGTCGACCGCCGCGCGCATCCGCGCCTCGATGGCCTGGGCGACGCTGGTCGCGAACTCCGACTTGAAGGCGGCGAAGCGGTCTCGGACCATCTCGCGCGCGACGGCCCAGCCCGGGCTGTTCCGCCGCACGATGTAGGAGGGAACCCCGGCGAATGCGCGGCGCCACGACAGCAGGCTGACCCCCGGACCGAGGGGCTCGAGCTCCCCGGTGACCAGGGCGACCAGGTCGATGTTGCGCCAGCGGGCATCCTGGTCGGAGAGATCGTCGAGCTGGGCGCGCAAGCGCTGGGCGGTGTAGCCCACCCCGGCAGCACCGAACGCTTTGAGGCGCAGGATGCGATTCGACTCGATCTCGTCGGCGATCTGGACGAGGTGTCGGATGTCTGCCGCGATGGGACGCAGCACCTGGGTGATCTGGTCGACCAGGGGCTCCTCGCCCACGAACTCCACCGAGTCCAGAGCGTTCAGCACGCGCTGACGGGTGGTCTCGAACACCGAGTCGAGGTCGTGGGGGAGCTGCTCCCGAAGCGCGTCGAGGTCGCGCACGCTGACGCCCTCGACGTCGACCGGAGGCCCGCCGGACACCTTCTTGAGCGACTGGAACGCCGCGATGTCGACGATGAGCTGCGGCAGCTGGGTGGCGCGTCCGAGGGGCACGTGGACCAACCGCTGAACCGAGACGGGCACAGCCGGAATCGCCCACGACGGACCGATGCCCAGGTGGGTCCCGACATCGACGGCCTTGCGGCGCGGAAAGTCCTGCACGACGGGGTCGCGCGCGGCATCGGCCGCCACGGCGAGCACGTTGTCGGGGTCCGGGACGTGGATCACGGCGGTCACCCGACCCGTTCGCAGCATGTCGGCCAGCACGATGTGGTTCCGGCGCACCGAGGGGTCGTCGGCGCGGGCCCGCCCGCCGAGCAGCACCGTGACGGGCTTGTCGCCGATGAGTCGCACGACGTGGATCAGGGCGGCGGACTCGGCCCAGGCCACGACCAGCACGGACTCCCACGGGTCGGTCACGGACTCGACGTCCGCCGAGCTCGCCTGACTGGCGGCCCAGAGCATCTCGGTGCGCTCCGACAGAGAGCGGGTGGGCACCAGACGCCACCGGTCGGCATCCGGCCCGTCGAACAGCCCCGCCGCACTCTCACGAGCGAGGGTCGGCATGTCGACCTCGAGGGGGACGATGGGATCGGCGCACACCCGGTGGACCGGCAGCTCGAGGTGCTTCAGACGGAGAGCGCAGGCCTTCGGGCCAATGGCGAGGATACCGATCTCAGCCAAGCGTCGCCCCGTAGACCAGCAGGAGTACGAACGCGGCGCACAGGCCGATCACCGCCCCCACCGCACCGGACGCGAGCAGGCGCAGCAGCCAGCCTGCGCGGGCTTCCTCACCCGCCTCTGCGAGGACCGCGGCGACGGGACGCCCAGAAGCGCTCGCGGCGGAGAGATGCCTCCGGAACGCCCGGTTGGCCGCGAACCGGTTGAGGAGCAGGGTCCCGAACAACGTGAACGCGACCATCAGGATCAGCCCACAGATCAGGGCCACGCCCCAGGGCCGGTGGTCGGCGCTGGTGACGACGATGTCCTCGATCTGGACGAAGTGCTCGCGAGGCCGCCACACGCCGTCGTTGGCATCGAAGCGGAGCGCCGAGACCATGGCGCTCCAGAACGGGAGGGGCCGGTCGATCACGGCCCCCTTCCTCCCGACTTCCAGCACGGCGTTTCGGATGGGCCCGGGGTCGCCGTAGACGTGAACGGTGCCCCGCAACCCCAGCGTCCCGACGAAGGGGTTCAGACCAGCGCGCTGGTAGAACGCCCGCTCGACGACCGCTTCTGGAACCGTGAGCGTGCCGAGCGACGAGCAGGTGGCGTCGACCGTGCCCGCCACCGACTCGGGACCGGACTCGAGGGTGAGATCCGCGGTCATGCTGGCGCAGGGCGTGGAGCGGTCGGGTGCCTCTCCGAGGCCGATTCGGACGTCCTCTGCGGGCACTGCACCGCCTGCGAGCACGCCGGACGTGGGCGGTTCGCGGACCATCACCAGCTCGAGCGAGAGGGACCCGCTGATCTGACGCTGCAGGTCCATCACGAAGCGGCGGATCCGGTCGTCCGCTCCTGCGGTGTCGACCCCGATCATCACCACGCCCATCGCCAGCTCGAGGGGCTCTCCGCCACCCCCGAACGTGCGGATGCGCTCGGCCGACCAGCACCCATCGCCCTCGGATACGAACCGGACCACGCCCCCTTCGGCCTGCCGGGGTGGGTCGATGGTGGCCGTGAGCACCCCCACAGCCACGTGATCGAGAGAGCCCTCGGTGGGCCGGAGCAGCGCTTCGAGTGCCTTGCGGGTGCCGGCCTCGGTGACGCACTGATCGGCATCTGCGGGGTTCTCGGCGCTGGCGGGATCCTCTTCGAACAGGTCGGTGAAGTGCAGCTCCAGGCGGGGACCGTCGACCCGGCTCCGGATGGCGGTGGCGACCTGGTAGAGGCTCGTGCTGGCGGCGGGGTCGCGGTTGACGTCGAGGGCGTCCCAACAGCGGTCGCCGGGCGGGCACCAGCAGCGATCGTCGTCGGGCACCGCCTCGGTCGGTGTGCCACAGCTGACCAGTGCAGGGAACACCTCGTAGGGGTCGGAGCTGCGGCCCTGGACCCGACCAGGCGGCAGGTAGGTGAAGACGCGGGGGGCTTCGCCGCGCAGCCGGGCGATGTCCGACGCCAGCTGCTGGGCGACGCTGGGCTGGGAGAACCGCTTGTTCCACCGGCGCGTGTACAGGGGCAGATTGAAGCCCCCGTTGTCGAACGTGACGACGACCTCGGGCTCTGCGGCGGCCGCAGGGCTCCCCGCGAAAACGCCCACCCAGATGGCAAGAACGCACGCCAACCACCGGCCGACCACGTGTAGGGAGACCGTCCGACTCATGCGACCGCCCCCAGGTTGGGCAGCACCAGGGCACCTGCCACGAACGCCCCCCGCACCCGCAGCACTCCGAGCATCAGCACGCCGCCGGGGATGGGGACGGGCACCTGCCACAGATCCTGGGGCCGGATGTCGATGTCGTGGACCGGCGGCCCCTTGGGATTGGCGGTTCGTCGGATCAGCCACGGGCCCGGCCACGACCCGGTCACCGCGTGGTAGGTCTCGGCCAGTGCATCCTCGACGGGGTCGTGCTCGACCACCAGGCGCACGAGCCCCGCTCCGACGTGCAGCCGCGTGCGGTTGAAGGGCAGGCCCAGCAGGTTGCTGCCCGCCCCTCCGGTCGGCTGGCCGGACACCTCGGTGTAGTCCGCGAGCGCCTCCCGCACGTCGCGCACGTCCCAGGCGAGGTACCGGACCCCGCTCCGGATCCGCAGCGCCGCACGGATCATCCCCCGCTCGACCCGGAGTGAAGCCTGGAGAACGTCCTCGGCCAGGAAGACCGTGGCGTCCGAGCCCATGTCGAGCGCGACCAGGCGCTGCTTCTCGGTGAGGTACACCAGCACGTTCCCCGCCAGACACGGCGCCGACAGCCCATCGCTCATCGCCGGCAGCTCCAGCGATCGACGGACCAGCCTCGGCGGCGGCATCAACCCCAGCTCGTGGGCCTGACGCTCCGGATGCGGACGCTCCTCGCCGTGGGTGACGCAATACCGGGCCTCGATCGGCTGCAGAAGCCCCTCTGGACAGATCCAGACCGGCAGTCCACAGCACCCACCCAGCCAGGCGGTGAGCCCCTCCGGCCCCACCTTGTCGGCAGGAACATCGAATTGTACCGGTTGATCCGGATGATACGGGCAAAACATCGAGCTTACGCGGAACGCGGAACGCGGGTGAGGAGGAGTCGCCGCATCATGGCACAAAGCCACGCAGAACGGCAGCGGCGCGGATGGGGTCCACGGGCTGTACAGCTCCCCCACTCCACGCCTCGAACCCAGCGAGCGGCACGAGCCTCGGGAGAACCCTGACGTGCCAGCGGAACGCGCGGGAGACGGCGCGGTTGGGGGCGTCGTACAGGACCACGTTGTAGCTACACCACGCGACGGCGCCGTCCAGACGGGCCTGGAGGTCGGCCAACACCACAGCGAGCCCACGCACACGGGCCCGATCGAGGGACATCCACGGAATCCTCTCGGTGGGTGCCACCCACACCTCGAACGCCGCAGACGACGCCCAGGGACAGAACGCCACCAGCCCGTCTCGCTCCGCCACCACCCGGCGATCGGACCGGGCGCGGTCCAGCAGGGCATCGAACAGATCCGGTCGACGTTCCTGCGCGTGCACCACCTGCTCCAGCCGAGGCGGCGACCAGGGCACCGCGACCACCTGGCTGTGGGGATGGGGCTGACTGGACCCGGCTTCGACACCGCGGTTGCGGTACCAGCTCACGGCTCCGAATCGCGTGTCCCGGCGCAGGTCCTCCAGACGATCGGCGACCAGATCGAAGGCCGGAATCCACCGTTCGAGGGAGGGTGCTCCCACGTGGTCCGGCTCCTCCACCACCACCTCGTGCGCTCCGACACCGGTGTGACCATGCAGGGGTCCGTCCTTCCAGCCCCGCGCTTCGTGCTCCGGACGCAAGACCGGACGACGGTTGGCAAAGGCCCTCGTGAGCCACGCCCCATCGGAGCGGCGGCGCTCGGCGATGGGCGGAGTGGTCCGGTGTTCCTGTCCCGGACAGAACGGACACGACGCCACCCGAGGCAGCCGACCCGGGCCGAACGCGGGCGGAGCCGGGATCCGGTCCGGGCTGAAGTACGCCTGCTGCCCCGTGAGGGGGTCGATGCGGAGCTCGGAGGCCCGCGCCATCAGCTCCACCACGCCAGCGAGAGGTCCTCGAAGACGGGGTCGACCAGACGGCAACGCTCCAGGGTGTCGCGCACCACGGGGTCTTCCGCGACGCCAGCCAGGATGTCCTCGACGCCGTTGCACAGGTCGTCGAAGCGCCCCGCGTGGTCCAGAATCCGCCGCAGGCCGTAGTCGACCGCGCCACGGGTGTGGATGACGAACGGCCAGTCACTCGCCTGGAGCAGCAGCAGCTGGCGACCGGCCTCCTCGAGCAGGAGGCGGGCATCGGGTTCGTCCCGTGCGCGGTCGAGCAGGTCGAGGAACCGATCCTCGGCGCGATACGCCAGCTCCCAGTAGAACCGCAGCTCGGCGTTCAGCCACACCCGATGGTCGCCCCCGGCTCCCCAGGTGCCCTCGGGCAACGTCGCGGCCTTGTCGGCAGGAACGCGGGACAGCAGCTCGGAGAGCCCCAGAGCATCGACCGATTCGCGGCTGTGCAGCTCTCTGGAGACGGCCAGCAGGAACCGTGGCCCCTCGTGCCACCAGTGCCCGAACAGCTCGGCGTCGAAGGGTGCACACACCACGCCGTAGCGCCCCGTGTGCGCGTGATGGGCGCTCAATCGACGCTCCAGCGTGCCCACGAAGTGCATCGCGTGGCTCCGGACCGCCGCCTCGACCTCGTCTGGGACGTAGGTGTGCTTGTCGCCGAGATCGACGCCCCGACCCGTGACCCGCCAGTACCGCAGGCCTTTCAGGCCGTGTCGCTTGTGGAACTCCAGGTACCGACCGTCGCCGGGGTAGCCCACCTCGCCGCTCCAGACCTGCTCGGAGACGTCGGGACAGCGCCCCAGCACCGTCACCGGAGTGAGGGTCTCGCGCTCGACCACACGGACCGGCTCCAGCACGCTGTTCCAGGCCATCCGACTGTCGGCCAGCATGCCGTCGTCGACCGGAGTCGCCACCTCGCCGTCCAGGCGCGCGACCGGGGTGGACCCTTCGACCAGGTGCGTGTCGACGATGAACGCGTTCACGCCCTCCTCTCCGAACAGCCCCGCCACACCGGCCCGATCACGAACATCTCCGTGAACCGCCACCGGACGCCACGGCCCCGCCGACCGGTAGGCGCACTCGGGCAGCCAGGCCGCCCGCGGACGCGCGCCGAACACCCGCTCGCTCGTCGCCAGTCCCGCGCGGATCTGGGCGCGGGCACACCGGTCGTGCAGGATCAGCGGATGAAAGCCGTGGGTGGCGTTGGACGACAGGATCTCCACCCCGTTCCGACCCCGCATCGCACGCGGGATGTCGCCGTCGATGGCCTCGAACCGCTTCAGCAGATCGGTGAAGTGCGTCGCCCACCGCCGCGCGAGCCAGGCCAGGTGCCCATCGCGCGGCTCGTACTCGCGAACATCCCGCTCGGCGTGGTCGATCCGCTCCCGAAGCCACGCCCGCATCCCGTCCTGAAACCGCTGGTGCCGCAGCTGCTCCAGGAGGATCGGGGTGAGCCCGATGGTCCAGCCCGGCCGGATGCCCTCGGAATCCAGGGTGTCGAGGACCTCGATCAGCGGCAGCCAGGTCTCGGCCGCTGCTTCGTACAGCCAGTCCTCGCCATGCGGCCATCGCCCGTGGTGCAACACCCAGGGCAGGTGGCCGTGCAGGACCAGACAGAACGCGCCTTCAGCCATGGTGGGTCCCCGGAGTCACTTCGGTTCCTCGCGAACGTTCAACCGCACCGTACGCCGTTCTCGCTCCCGACCCCAGAGCTCGACGGGCCAGGTCAGCACCAGACGAGCGGTTCCGTGCTCCAGAGGCTCGATCCGCACCCGCGCAGCCGGCTCGAGCTCGATCAACAGTCGCGCCCGCCACCCCACCAGGCCGAGCGCATCCAGCTCCGGCAGCTCCACGATCTCATCGAGCGGTTCGGTGCCTCCTGCAACGGTCACCGACAGCGCCGCGTCCTCTCCGCCCACGAGTCTTGTGCCGCCCAGCGTGCAGAACAGCTCGGTCGACAGCATCCCCCGGGCGCCCTCGAGGCCCCGGTTCTCGACGTCCAGACGCACGCTGGCCGCCGTGGTCTGCCCCCCGGGACCCGGCAGTCGCACCACCTTGGTGAGCCGGACCGGCGTGTCGTCGATCTGGCTGTCTGCGCAGAGCACTGCCCGCATCGACCCCTCTCCGACGGGCTCCGTGGTCACGAGCGACCACGCCAGCGCCGCGGGCTCGAGCCCCCACCGCTCCCGAAAGCCGATGGGAACCTGCCCGAACACGTTGATCGCGCACGGCAGGTGCGACAGCTCGGTCAGCGCCCCTTCCCGTTCGGGCGCGACGGTCGCCGCCCACAGTTCGGTCCGCAGCCGCGCCTCGGGCACCCCATCGCAGTCGAGATCGACCTGCTCGGCGTCACCGCCGACCGTCCCCACCTCGATGATCGTCCGCTCGGCGCGCAACAGGTCGCGCCAGGCCCGGTCGCGATGGGCCGACAGCGCGCTCACCCCTCGATCGAGCCCCTCGGCACGGGACTCCCGGGTCTCCGCGTACGCTTCGGTGGCCTGGGCCCGGAAGAGGTAGCGCCTGGCCTGCTGGAGCGCGTGGGGATCCGGGCCATCGTCGTCGTAGCGGCCCTGCCCCACTGCCCGCTCGAAGCGCTTCACACGCCGGCTCGTCGCGAGCATGCGCTTGTGCAGGGCATCCGCGCCCGCGTCTTGGAGCAGCACCCGTTCCCACACCCCGTCGGCACCCCCCGCGGGGAGGTAGGCACGCGCACGGGGTCCGGTCACCAGCCCCGACGGCGACACGGCGATCCGCGGCAGGGCAGCCAACGCAGTCGTCACCGCGGGCCTGTCGAGCAGGTGCACCACGTGAAGCCCCGTCCTGCCGGACCAGTCCACGCGCTCTGTCGTCACCTGCTCGTAGGGGAGGACGTCGATCCGCCTCCCCTCCCGCTCCACCGAGAGGACCGAGGCATTGCGAACGCCAGATGTGCGCAGCCAGGCACGATCGAGGGCCGTCCACCGGAACCCCGCCCGAGCCAGCACGCGCGGTAGCACCGGATCCCAGACACCGTGGGGCACCCACGCCCCCGTCGCCCGCTGGCCCAGGATGCGCTTCACGAGGGTGGTGTGGGCGGTCAGCTGGGCCTTCGCGTCACGCTCCGGGAGGATGCTGGTGACGGACCCGTGCAGCAGCGACGCCAGCAGCTCCAGTCGTCCCTCCTCGATCAGGTCCAGCAGCATGCGGATGGCTTCGGGCCGGCGACGGGACCAGTCTTCCACGAGCCGCCCTGCGAGAAGCACGCCCACAGCGGGTCCCGGCCCCTTCAGACCGCTCCGCAACCCCTCCAGGAAGGGCCCGAAGCGCGTCTCGTACGCGTGGTCGAGAGCTTCGCGAGGCGCCCAGGCCGGCATGGCGAGCACGGTGACGAGGGCCAGGGGCTGCGCCACGTCACACCACCCAGTCGGTCGCGACGTCGGACTCCGCCGGACCACCGAGCTGCACGGACTGCCCGGCGATCACCAGTTCTCGGGGGCCTTCGGCGGCTCCGGCATCCACGATTCCGTGGGGACCCACCGGGTGCTCGACGCCATCCACCTGGACGCTGGGCACCCCGTCTGGAACGCGCAGCCACAGGTGCCCGCGCAGATCCCAGCCGAACCGGACCACGGCCCCCTCCCCCCGCGCCATCGCCGCCTGAGACGGGATCCACTCCCCCGCGCCCATCCACACGACCGGGTGCGACAGGGGGCCCTCCCCCGGCCCTGCGAGGGGATCGAGGGGGCGACCCGGCATTCGGACCGCCCGGCGGGTCGGACCCGTGGCGATGGGCACGTCCACCTCGGCCGGGGGCTCCGCTCCGATGGCCCGCCACGCCGCCGCGACGTGTGCCCGGAACGCCGCATCGAACACCGGACCGAACGGGGTCTCGAACTCGGGCCCGTACCACCAGAACCAATCGGAGCCTTCCGCTGCGAGGATGTGCTCCATCGCGGCCGTCCTGGCGGGCTCTTCAGCGCGCTCGACGGCGTTCCGGACCGCCGCGAGCAGGGTCCACGCCCGGTGGTCCGCTTCGGCACCGGCCCAGATGCGGAAGTCCGCACCGATCCAGCTGCCGGTGTGGAGCCTCTGGACCACCCCGACCGGGGGCGCGTCACACGCGGCATCCAGCGTCGTGCCGCGTTCGTGCAGGAGGGCGATCAGGCCTCTCCGAAAGGCCGCACCCGCATCGGCGTAGGACTCCCACGGGTTCTCGCCATCCAGCGCCAGCACGGTCAGGCCCGGGTTCTTGGCCGTCGCCGCCGCCAGGTCACGCACGGCTTCCGCTGCATCCCAGCGGGCGTACTCGAAGCCGATGCGGTCCGACAGCGCGTGGTCGCGAAAGAACCCGCGAACCCCGTGACCCAGATCCCAGCCACCTCCCTCGGGTCGCAGCCGATGCCCCTCCGACCGGGCCAGCACCGCATCGTCGGTCGCCAGCCACGAGAACCCCGCCTGCCCGATGCGCTCGACCACCTCGGGCGACACCGACCCCTCGCTGGGCCAGCATCCGCAGACCTGAACCCCCGACCATTCCGCCATCGCCTCGCGCCCGCGCACCAGCTGGAGCAGTGCGTCGTCCGGCCAGGCGAAGTCGACGTCCGGGGGGTTTTGCGTGCTCCGCGCGGCGTGTCGCACGTCCACCAGCAGCGGCAGGATCGGGTGGTGCAGCGGGGTCGTGGACAGCGCCGGTCCTTCGGTCTGAGCGAAGCGACGCAGCAGCGACGGCATCTCGGCGAGCAGCGTGTCCTGGACAGCCAGCAGCGACGCCTTGTCGTCCGGGGTGAAGTCGCGCCCCTTCGCGATCAGCTCGGCCAGCACGGGATGATCGCGACGTGCGGTCGCTCCGGTCCACACCAGGGTGGAGAGCACCTGCAGGTCGCGCAGGGCCGCGACGTCCAGGGGCCGCCCGGCGAGGATGGTGTCCTCGATCGCCACGAAGCGCGGCGTGTCCCGCATGGTGGGATGCCCGGCTGGAAAGGTGCGTCGGATCCGGTCGACCTGGGCGGCGGTGAGCGCATCTGCCGGGATGCGGGTCAGGGCCAGGTGCTCGTCCTCGCCGCCCTGGGCGTAGTACAGGATCTGCTCCCACAGGCCGGGCACGATGTTGACCGTCCAGGGCACCCCGCCCTCGATGCTCTCCACGAGCAGGTCCCGATAGCCGCGCAGGGTGTGCAGGCGGGTCCACGGCATCACCGGCACCCCGGTCCGGGGGTCGCGGTACTCGGGCTGGTGCAGGTGCCAGAGCACGCCGATGCGCGACGCCGCGCTCACGGTGCGTCCAGGGCCCGCTCGTAGTGCCGGTAGCGCCGGTACACCTGCATTCCGATCCCCTCCACCACGCCACGCATGGGCTTGTTGCGCTCGTCGATCACGCTGCCGTCGATGCGCTCGTAGCCTGCGCGTCGGACCCCTTCGACGACGTTCACGATCATCTTCGCGTGCAGTCCGGTGCCCCGCAGGTCGGGCCGGACCCCGATGAGCTTGAAGCCCGCGGTCCGGATGTGACGCAGCCCCCGGGCGAACCGCAGCGCTCCGAACGGCAACAACCGCCCCCGGGCGCGCACGATGGCTTCGTTCAGCTCGGGCAGGCAGGCCGTGAACGCGACGGGTTCGCTGCCCTTGAACGCCAGCTGCATGAGCTCGGTGTCCGCGAACACCAGGAAGGTGCGGCCGAGCGCCATGAACGTGGCACGCGGCATCGGGCTGACGTCGGGGAGCGTGGCGTAGGCCTCGTTCAACACCTTGTGGGCCTTGTCGAGGTCGCCGGACATGCTGCGCCATCGTGCGCGCCGCACCGTCAGACCCGGCAGAGCACACGCGTCGGCCTTGGCCTGAAGCGCATCCGGGATGGGCTTGGGCCGGCCGTCGTCTTCGAACAGCGAGATGTCGTAGGCCAGGGTGTCGTGGTGCTTGCCGAAGCCCAGCCCCTCGAGCAGGGCCGCGTAGTACCGCGGATGGTGGCCCTGGAGGATGGGAGGAAGCGTGTCGTACCCCTCGACGGTGAGCCCGGCATACTCCCAGCGGGTGAGGTTCCGAGGGCCGCGGACCCGCTCCCCGCCCCAGCTCCGCGCCTGGTCCAGCACCCGATCCAGGAGCGCCTGGGCGACCGCCATGTCGTTGTCGCACTCGAAGAACCCGAACCAGACCACACCCTGGCCCTTCCCCGACGCACCGTCGAAGTTCTTGTCCTTCAACGCCGACATCGAGCCTACCAGCTCCCCGCCACGAAAGGCTCCGAACACCACCAGCTCCGCGTGACGGAAGAAGGGGTTGTCGGGTCGGAGCCGCCGCTTCTCGTAGGCTTCGATGGGCGCCACCCAGCAGGGATCGTCGCCATGGAGCGACCGGGCGAGACCGAACAGGCGACCCGCTTCTGCCGGCATGTCCAGGCGGCGGACGTGCAGGGCCACCCTCAGCCCCCCACGGTGAAGGAGGCCTGTGCGACAGCGGTCTCGGGGCCGTCGTCTGTGATCGCGCCCAGTACGGCGGACGCGTTCAGGGGTCCGCTCGAGGTGACGACGAACACCTCCACCTCCCCCGACTGCGGCGCCAGGAGATCGACGGGCGCGGTCTGCGTGCCTTCCGGCGCCATGGCGACCACCGCCAGGACCTCGAGAGCATCCCCCTGTCGGCGAACGAATCCCACCGTGCCGCCCCCGGCCGGATCGACGGCGATCTGGACGATCGCACCCGGCGACACGGGCCCGTTGACCGGCTCTCCCCGCAGGAGCAGCTCGATGTGGGGGGTGGCATCCCGCCAGCCGACGGGCTCCTGTTCGGCCGGCACCACCAGGAACCAGGCGACGCTGGTGAGGGTGACGCCCGCCACCACCAGCAGGACCATGCCCACGACGAGCAGCGGAAGCAGAAGCGAGCGACGCGGCGGCTCGACCTCCGGCACCACGAAGGCGTCCTGATGCCTGGCCCACGCGTCGAACCGCGCGAAGCAGGCCGAGCACTGGGTCACGTGCTCCTCGTGCTGCTGCATCGGCAGGGCATCCAGCTGCTCGGCCGCGAACGCACGCAGCTGGAGCGTCGACAGGTGACCACTCTCGGCCGCCCCCTCGAGGGGTTCGTCGGCCAGCTCGGCCAGCTCGTCGTCGACGTCGTTCACCGCCAGACGGACCGCGGTGACCGTGGCACCGAGCAACCCGGCGGTCTCGTCCATCGACAGGCCGTCCATCAGGTTCAGCACGAGCGCCATCCGCTTGCTCTCGGGCGCGTCGAGGATGCGGGCGATCTGCGCGGCGTTGAGCAGGTACGGGTCGGCGGCACCTGGAGTCGTGACGCTCTGGGACTGCTGGGCGCGATGCTGAATCGCTGCACGCGTGCTCTCGACCAGAACCCGGTCCGCACGGGCGCTGTGGAGCCATTCCTGGTCGGGAGAGCGGCACCAGTCGACGGCGGACTCCACGGGGTTGGACACCCCACACACTTCGAAGCGGCTGGTCACGAGCTCCAGGGTGCGCAGCCAGGCGCCCCCGAGCCGACTGTCACCCACGCTGCACCTGGAACCGCAGGACCGTCGAGCCCACCATGATGGTCTCTCCACCGGACAGGATGGCCTCGGACACGCGGGTGCCGTTCACCACGGTGCCGCGGTCGGTGCCGTTGTCCATGACCAGGAAGTTGCCCTCGGTCTGGACGAACCTGCAGTGGAGCGGCGCCAGCATGGGATCGGCGGGCAGGTACACCTCGCAGGCCTCGTCGCGCCCGAGCGCGATCACCCCCTGGACCTTCACCTGTGTTCCGCGAGCGGGACCGCTCATGATCTCCAGCAGGGCGGTCTCGGTCGGAGAAGGCGCGGCGTCTTCGTCCCCGGACGCTTCGACTTCTTCTTCCGCTTCTTCTTCTGAACCCGGGCTCTCGCCGGTCGGAGGCACCTCGGCGTCGACCTCGGCGAGGTCCTCGGGCTCGGCCGCAGCACCGTGCTCGATGATCTCGGGATGCCAGATGCCGATGTCCTCGGGCGCATCGTCGTCCTCCCCGTCGAACAGCTCGGACGGGACGCCGGCCTCGCTGGACTCCTCGTCCGCGGATCCCTCCGGGGCGTGCTCCTCTTCTTCTGCCGGCTCCTGCTCCTCGGGGGGAATCGGCGCGACGTCGCCCACGGGATTGGGTGCGGTGTAGGGGTCTTCGGGGGGACCGACCAGCCGGGCGTGCCGTTCGGCTTCCGCGGACAGCACCGGCATCTGAGCGACCGTCTCGGCCGCCTCGATCTCGTTGTCCTCCTGCTCGCGGATGTATTGGGAATCCACCACCCACTGGGGCGTGGGCGCATCCCCGGCCGGCCCCAGGCTGTCCTCGTTGGACTCGTCCGCCTCCGCTGGTGGGTCCAGGAACGCCGTGCCCTGCAGGGGGTTCTGCTGGATCTGGGTCACCACCGCATCTTCGTAGTCCTCGCCCACGGACTCGGGAGGTCGATCCGGAGCGGGCTGCTCTTCGACCTGCAGCTGCTCGAGCACCTCCTCCCGCGGGCGGGCCGTGGTGGTGGGCACGTCGTCCTCGAACCCCAGCGGTCGATCGTCGGGCTCGATGTCCGGTCCGAGGGTGGCCTCCTCGTCCGGATCCCCCTCTTCAGAGTCGTCGTCGACCACCCCCTCCTCGGTGTCCGCGCTCTTGAACTCGAAGTCCTCGTCGGCGTCCGATTCCTGGAACACCTCGGGATCGAGTGGCTCGGACGCGAACGCGGTCATGTCGATGGCGTCCTCTGGTTCCGACGGCGCTTCGTCCTCGCCGTCCTCCGGGATCTCGACCTCTTCGCTGGCCAGGGGTTCGCCCTGGTCGTGCAGCACGTCTTCGGTGCCCGAATCGGTCTCGGCCAACGCCAGGCGCCGTGCGAGGTCTCCCGGTTGCTCGATGAAGGTCTCCTCCTCGACCAGGGGCGCGAACGGCGCAGGGGCGGCCTCCGCATCTTCGGGGTCCGCCGGAGCCTCCCCGGGGTCCTCTTCCGCTGCTTCCACTTCGATGGCGTCGTCAGCGCCGTCCACTTCTTCGGCTTCTTCGGCTTCGAGCGAGCCGTCTGCTTCGAGCTCCTCGCTGTCGTCGTCCGCAACGCGCTGGTCGGGATGCACGCCTTCCCACGTGGGGTCGGCGGTGTCGGGAAAGTCCTCGAAGTCCGCGGGAAGCGCTTCGTCCTCGGCTTCGGGCGGGTCGACGCGCTCTGGGATGTAGGTGCGGATGTCCCAGAGGTTGCTGCCCAGCTGCACGGTCTCTCCGCCCTGCAGCCGCCATCCGGAGACGGACTCGCCATCCACGGCCAGCTCGCTCAGACGGGTCGAGGTGCTGGTCTCGGGCTCGGCATCCTCCTCTCCGCCATCGGCTTCCAGGTGCTCGGCTTCGATGCGCTCAGCCAGGATGTAGACCGCCTTCCCGCGCCGGACGATCCAGGCGTGCACCGGCTCGAGACCGGACACCACCCAGTCACAGCTCGAGTCCGAGCCGATGCGGGCTTCCCACGCACCGGACGGCATCTCGAACTCCACCGTGTCGCCCAGCAGGAACTCGACGGCGGGGTTGGGAGAGTCGTCCTCGAACACGCGGGGTTCGTCCGGGAGCTCGAGCTCGGCGGGCTCGGGCTGTTCGGTCCCGATCAGCACCGACCAGTGCTCGTCGGTCCCGAAGTCCACCACCAACCGGCCGTGGATCGGGTCTCCGAGTGGGAGGACGATCCGGTGCGTGTCGGCAGAGAAGTCGCGGTCGAGGGCCGCGCGTGCCCAGCGATAGCTGCGCCCGAACCGGAAGTCGGGGTCGCCCGACACCCAGAGCGTCTCGACCGCTCGAATCCGTCGCTCCCACTGCGGGTAGGCCTCGGCCAACCGGGTGAACAGGTCGGCGTCCACGCAGCCGTACCGGGTGAGCAGATCGACCGCCGCGCACGCGAGACGACCGCTCGTGGCGCCCGCATCCGCGACCCCGTTGCCCAGCGGATGCCGAGACAGCCAGTCGGACAGGGCCTCTCCGGTGAACAACCCGAGAAACAGCCGCGCCAGGGCTTCTTGCGGCGTGAAGCGGTCCGGGGTGTTCGCGAGCCAGGGAGCGCGGTCGGTGCCCGGGTGCCCGCCACGGGCTGCGAGCGCGACCTTGGCCAGGCCCCACCAGGCTTCGGCGTGCTCCGGAACGGTGTCGAGCACGGTGTTGTACCAGCGCATCGCCACCGCCAACCGGCCGCGGAACCACGCAGCATCCGCCCGCTGAATCGCGGCTTCGAGTCGCTCGCCGTCGGTCCGCACGGCCTTGAACAGGGCGTAGTGCTGCTCGAGGATCCGGGCCCCCTCCTCCAGGCGCCCCATGTCGAGGTAGAGCGGCCCCGCGAGCTTGAGGGCCTCGCAGTTGTCCGGCTGGAGCTTCAGAGCCGCTTCGAGCTGCTCGACGGCGTCCTCGTAGCGCCCGATGTCGACCAGCAGCCCGGCGTACGCGGTGTGATCGGCCGCTCGCTCGCTGGCCTCCGCCTTCTCGGCCTTGCCGTCGTAGGCCTCGACCAGGGTGGCGTACGTCTCCCGGGCCCGCTCGTCGTGGCCGGCCCGATGCCGCATCCGCGCGAGCTCCCGCTGTGCGGGGTAGTGCTGCGGTGCGCGCTCCAGCATGTTCTCGTAGATCGCTTCGGCCTCGGGATCGAGGTGAACGCTGCGCGCGATGGTGGCGGCCCGGAGCAGGATCCGCGAGGCGTTGTGGACCTTCTTCTCGTTGTCGGCCTCGAGCCGCATGAGCGCGATCACCCGACGCCACTGGCCCCGCCGCGCGCGGAGGTCCTGGAGTTCCTGGGTCATGTCGAGCGGCTGCACACCGGCCGCCTCGGCCTTGTCGATCCAGTGCAGGCCCATCTCCTCGTCGTCGAGGAACCGCACCGCAGCGCGTCCGATGGCGTACTGGACGGCGGGCCGGTCGTCTGGAGGCAGGTAGGGCAGGAGCTGCTGGTTGTGGGCGACCATCGCGGGCCAGTCGTTGCGCTCCTCGGCCAGTCGAGCGAGGGCTTTCAGCGCTTCGATGCCGCGCTCGGGCAACCGATGGTCCTCGACCACCAGGGCCCACACCTCGGCCGCGCCCATCCGGTCGTCGAGCTGGTTCTCGCGGATGCGCGCGAGCTCGGCCCGCATCGCAGCACGCTGGACGGGGCTCCGCCCATCGGACTGGACCCACAACACGTCTGCGACGCGCTGCCAGTTGCCCGTGCCCTCGGCGTACTCCCGGAGGAACGGGAACAGGGTCTCGGGACCCTCGGACTCCTCGAGCGCGGTGGAGAGGCACTCGAAGGCCTCCTCCCAGGCGCTCATCTTCAGGTAGATCTCGCCCAGGATCTGCTTGATCGTGACCGAATCACCGGGTCGGAGCGCCCACAGGCGGGTGTAGTGCTCGGACGCGATGACGAAGCGACCGCGCTCCCGCGCCCGGCTGGCGAGCGCCTCCAGCACGGCTCCGTCCGAGAGCAGCGCATCCACGAAGCCCTGCATCGTCTCGTACCGGGTGGACGTCTCCCAGTCGACGGCGCGCTTGAGCACGTCCTTGACCGTCGCGGCGACGTCCAGACCGTCGATGAAGCGGTCGGGATTGCGCACCACGGTGTAGGGAAGCGATCCTCCGTTCAGGGCGTACAACGCACACATCGCCAGACTGTACACGTCGGATGCGGGCGTGGACCGCTGCCCGCGCTCGACGGCTTCCGGCGCGACGTACACGTTCGCCCGCTCCTCCTGGACGTGCTCGCCCGCGAGGTCGAAGTCCGCCAGGTGCGCGCCCCCGTCGAGGCTGAAGTGCACGTTGTTCGGCCAGATGCGCGCGTGCACGATGTCGGTCTCGTGCGCGGCCGACACGGCGTTGCCCACCTCGACCACCACCTGAAGTGCGTCGATGGCGTCGCCCGACCAGCCCTTCTCCAGGGTTCCGCCCTGGTAGTAGTCGGTGGCGAGGTAGACGAACCCGTCACGGCTCTGACTGGCTTCGTGCACGCGCGCCAGTCCCGCGTGTTCGATGCTCTGGAGGCTCCGCGCGGCCTCGAGGAACGCGCCGACCCGCATCTTCTTGGCGACCCAGGGTCCGACCATCTCCTTGACCACCACGAGCTGGGTCTCGTGCCGATCCCAGGCCTTCCACGTGGCGCTGCCCGCGGAGTCGCCCATGCGCTCGATCAGCCGGTAGCGACCGTCTTTGAGGAACTCGCCAGGACGCAGACGCGGACCCCGGCGCAGCGCGCGGCGCGTGTCGTCGATCTGCTCTCCGAGCTTGGCATCCGCCTTGTCGGTCGCGTCACGGCGGGTGTACAGCTCGGCGAGCTTCTCTCCGAGCGTCTCCGCTTCTTCGTCTTCGTAGCGTGGCACGGGGGGCACCATCGTGACCGCGCCGCTGATCTGGGTCTCTGAACCCGGGTCCGTCATCCCAACCTCTATCGTGGAGCGCCCTCCCCAGGGCGCACAGGGCCGGAATCATAGATCGGAGGCGAGCTGCCGCGTGCGCTCGAAGAAGGTTCGCCATGCCCGCGCGGCGTCGTCGGGCCCCGCATCGGCGCGAGACACCCGGCGCCTGGCGATCTCCTGCCGATCGCCTGGATCGGGCGGCCACACGATGTCGAGGCGGCGGACGACGACCAGGAAGTGGCGTTCGGTGCGGCCCGCGACATCCACCTCGACGAAGTCCGGAACGTACGCCTCCTGCAGTGCGATCGGAACGTCCCAACGATCGACCCACTCGCGCATCTTGCGGGGTGCCCGCTCGCCGTACACCACCTTGGTGTGGAGGAAGGTGGGCTGCTGGTCCGCGAACCAGCTCGCGGGAACGTACTTGTCGTGGCCCGGAGACCGCAGCTCGGCTTCCTCCGGCGAGACGGGCCGGATACCGACCGACCGTGTGATCAGCCCGTGCTGGTCGTAGATCCAGCGACCACTGTGATATCCGAGCGCGCCGATGGCGGGCGCCACGACGGTGGAGCCCGGCACGCTGTTGGCCCGCAACGCCCTCCCCCGGACCGAGAACCCCTCCGCGTTCGAACGGGTGCGTCCCCACCGTCGAACCTCGCTCGTCGGCGCAGCATCCGTATGGCGGACGTGCAGGGCATAGCGGACGTCCTCGGGCACCAGCGCCAGATCCGCCACGGGAAGCGCAGCCACCGCGATGCAGCCCACGGCCAGACCGCCCGCCGCCCAGGTGCGCCCGTCGTCCGAGAGCTGCTGAACGGTCAGCGCCAGCGCCCAGGCCCCGAACGGAATCGCCACCACCAGCAGGCGCCCCATGGGCAGGAAGTCCCCGCCCGCCCCGACGGCGAACGCCACGGCACCCGTGAGCACGACCGCGAGCGAGAACCCGTGCCGCTGTCGGAGCCACCACGGAGCGGCCAGGACCACCACAACGGGGGAGACGAAGGTCAGCGCGAACAGGCCCACGTAGCGCGCCCCCCGCTCCAACCTGAGCCCGCCGAGCGCCACCTTCACGACCGCCGTGTGGGGAACCAGGGTGCCGAACCACCACAGCCGGACGCCCATGAACACCACGAACGCCCCGAACAACACGGCCGCCGCGTCGAGCCGCCTCCGACGCGCCCCTGGACCGGGCGCTCCCGCGAGCCACCCGAGCCCCAGGATCGCCGCCACCCACAGGCTCCCCTCGATGCGGATCAGCATGACCAACACCCCGGCCAGCACGAGGCTTCCGCGCGACGACCGGGGATTCAGCACGGCGCGCTCGAACAGGTACAGGACCGACACCGCTGCAGGAACCGTCGCCAGGCCCCCCGTGGACCACACCGCCCACGCGGGACACCAGCCCACCAGCGCCGCCGCGGCCAGGGCGGGGAGCTCGTCGAGCCCCAGCCATCGACGGCCCCACACGTAGACGAGCCCCACCCCGAGCGCTCCGATGCCGGCCGAGGTGAGCGGCAACAGCACGTCCGGCGGGAGCAGCAGCCCCTCCCACAGCGCCGCGTAGAGCACCCACCCCAGGTTCGAGAACCCCTCCACGGGGGTGCCCGGCTCCGGGCCGAAGGGGGTCGCGGCGTTGTACCGCAGCCCCAGACCCCGAGCGAGATTCCGGGCGTACCGGAAGCTGATCCACGCGTCGTCGCACACGAACCGGAAGCGGAACGTCAGGGCTGTGGCGATCATCAGCACCATGCCGAGGTACCGCATGCCGCCCACCCTACCAGGGAGCCGTGCTACAGGGGCCCGTGCTCCGCGTTCCGTCCCGCGAACTCCCGTCGATGCTGCTGCTGCTCACGGCCGCGCTGTTGTGGCACGCGCTGTCCGTGCTGGGCCCCGAGAAGCCCAGCCCTCCCGAAGGCTCGGTGGGCCGGGACTACGCGACGTACCACTACGCCGTCGAGGTCGCGCTCGCGGGGGGCGACCCGTACGACACCCCGCTGTTGACCGACGCCGCCCGGGCCGAAGCCTGGCACACCACACCGGTGCATCCCCTGCTCTACCCGCCCGCCGCGCTGTTCGGCGTGATCTGGGCTCCAGCGCTGTCGCTGCCCGATGCCGCCAACGTGTTCCGGGTGCTCGGCGAGCTGCTGATGGCCGCGGGTGTGCTCGCGCTGATGTGGCTGTGGCGGCCACTCGGACCCCGTCGCGTGCTGGCCCTGCTCGCCGCCACCCTGGCACTCATGGGCGGCGTCGCGTACGGCGTGCAGCTGGGGCAGGCCAACCCCCACGTCTGGGGGCTCACGCTGGCGGGTCTGGCCGTGGCCGACGACGACCGACCCGCCCGACAGGCCCTCGGAGGCGGGCTGCTGGCCTGCGCGGTCCTCGGCAAGCTGTCTCCGCTGGCGTTCGTCGGCCTGTGGCTGCTCGATCGGCGCTGGGTCGCGGTCGGGAGCACGCTGGTCGCCACGGTGCTCGGGTGCCTCCTGTCGTTCGCCGTGGTCGGGACCGAAGGCCAGGCCCACTTCTGGATGGACGTGCTGCCCAGCCTGTCGAGCGGCGACTACAACGGCCTGACGATCCGCATCGGCCTGTTCGCGAATCACTCCATTCCCGCCCTGCTCGACCACCTGCTGCCCGGCCCCGCCGACTCCCTCGGAACTCCCGCCCGCACCATCGCGACCTTCGGCACCCTGGCCATCGGGGTCGTACTGGCGGCCCTGTTCCGGGGTCCGGCGTCCGATCCGCTCGGCAGGGCCGGCCGGATCGGCGCTGTGGGTGTGCTCCTGCTGCTGGTGCCGGTCTACACCTTCGAGCACCACCTGATCTGGGCGACACCCGCCATCGTCGTGTGCGCGATCGCGGCCTTCGAGCGAAGGATTCCCCTGTGGGTCGCCATCGGGGTCGGCATGGCCGCAGCTGCGGTGTGCACACCCATCGTGCCGCTCCGGCGCCTGCACGGCTGGGTCTCGGGATTCGGCCGCTCCCCGGCGCTGCTGGTCGAAGAGCTCAAGCTCGGGGCGCTGCTGACCCTGTTCGTCACGACCACCTGGCTCGGAAGGACCCGACGTGCTGCTCCCGGCGCCGGAGGCCAGGTGATCTCCGCGTAGCGAGCGAGACGTCTACTCGGACTTCTCGGACTCCTCGGACTCCTCCGCAACCGGCGGGTCATCGAGCATGTCCCGTGTGGCCCGGGCCTCCTTCCAGGTCGGTGGGGCCGGCGAGATCACGGCGTCCGGCTCGGGTGACAACCGACCGACCACGCGCCGGTCCTCGTCGAGGAGGACGGTCAGCGGCTCCAGAAGGGCCGCCAGCGCTTCGGGATCCTCGGGAAACGGCGCATCCACCACCGGGAGTCCCAGCGCCTCCCGAGCCAGCTGATCGGCGTGCGACCCCGGTGCCTCCGACCGACCCGTTCGCCGAGCGACGTCCCTGGCCGCCAGGGCGTCGTACATCAGGGTGGAGACCTCGGCCTCCTTCGCCTCGGCGGACATCGACAGCGCATCCTCGACCAGCGCGTCCAGCCGTGACGGATGCCCCGAGATCGCGACCTCGACCCTGACCTGGTCGCGGGCGGGCCCCGAGCGCTCGAGGTCGACATCCAGCCCGTACAGACCGGGCCGTTCGGGACGCAACCGCTCGACCAGCCGCGCTCGGAGGAAGTCGACGAACACCTCTTCCGAGCCCGCCAGCGCTTCGGGAGCATCGCCGAACCACGCGATCCGGAGGTACCCCACCCCCTGCTGCCCAGCGACCAGCTCGACAGAGCCCGGCGTATCCGGGGTGAACCCGCGATCCCGGACCGCGACGTCTCTGGGCTCCTCGGCCGCAGGGATCGATCCCAACCAGGCGGCGATCGAGGACCCGATGTCGTCGGGCGCCGCACCGGTCAGCACGATCGTCCAGGCTGCGGGGTCGCCGAACAGGGCCTCGTAGGCGGCCTGAGCCGTTGCGGCGTCGACCTCGTCCAGCGCTGCGTTGTCGACCGGGAGACGCGCGGGATCGTCGGGCCAGATCTCGGTCGACCAGGCCTCGTCGAAGCGGAACAGCGGGGAATCCAGGTTCCTGGCGAGCTCCAGCCGACGCCGCTCGACCTCGGTGGCGACCCGCTTCTCGTCCAGGGGTGGGGCCGTGAACCGCAGATGGAGCAGCTCGAAGGCTGTGCGAATCGCGTCCGGATCGGAAGGATCGCGCACCTGGCCCGCAATCGCCGTGTGCTGTTCGTGAACGGACGCCCGCACCTGGACGCCCTTCTGAGCCAGGAATCGGGTGACCGTCGCAGGATCGTGCTCCCCGAGTGCGCCCTTCTCGGCGGCCGCGATGGCGATGCTCACCGCGAGCCGGTCGGAGTCGGCGAACCCAGCCAATCCCCCTGGCCGTACGGCCCGAATCACCAGCGGACCGTCCATCCGCTCCACCCGCACGGTCATTCCGTTGGGCAGCGTCGCAACACCGTCGTCCAGATCGACAACCTCCCCATCCGGTCGTGCTGCCAGGTGCTCCAGATCCCCGCGATCGACCGGTGGCGCGGTGTCGAGAGTCCTGCTCTTCGCGTCCAGCGCGAGCACGTCCGCTTCGTCGAGGGGCACCACCCAGGTTCGGGGGCCACGGACCCGGGCCTTCGCCCATCCCGTGATCTCGTCCACGGTGAACGTCCGCGCGTAGCGCTCGACCAGCTCGGTCTGTCGGGCCGCGTCGGGGATCGGCACCCCGTCGAGCACGTGGGCCACCAGCTCCGTGACGCGTGCATCGGCGTCCGGCTCGCCGGGGTCGACGGATTCCGCATCCAGCACCGCCGATTCGGCCCGCCGGATCTCGCTGTTCAGGATGCCCCACTGCTCGATTCGCCGCAGCTCGACGAGAAGCGTGTCGAGGTGGCTCCGGATGGCCTGGAGATCCTGGGCATCGTCGACCGACACCACGATGGCGGACTCTCCCGGTGCCAGGGACTCGATGTCGATGGACACCCCCGGGATGGCGGTGGACAGGCGGGTCTTCAGGACCTGCAGGCCCACCCGTGCACGCAGACCCCGCCGCAGGTCGCGCACCTTCCCTCCCCGCGTCTCGACCTGTGGAGCATCGACGGGCAGCCACACCACCAGCGACGACCCGGTGGACACGCGGACGGTCGGTTCGTCCGAGACCTGAAACGAGGGCGTCTCCACGGCGGTCTCCGCGGGCTCCCACTCCTTCAGCGCGCGCTGCAGGGCCTTTCGGACGGTCTTGGCGCGGACGTCCCCGGTGACGGCCACGACCAGCCCGCTCCCGCGCACCCGATCCGACCAGGCGCTCGCGATCTCCTCCTTGGTCGCGGGGTCGGGTTCGGCGCCCACCGCAGCCACGATTGCAGGGTCGTCCCACCCGAGCTCGGGCCAGTCGGGTCGGAACACGGTCGGAAAGACCGGCACCTCGTCCGCCGTCAGACAACAGGCCCAGCCTGCCAGCTCTGCGAACGCCTTCTCCAGGGCGTCGGGGGGCTCCTCGCGCCGGTCGACCGGCAGCTCCACCTCGAAGCGATCGATCCGCACGTCGGGGGCCTGTCCATCGGGACCCAGTGCCGCGGCGATGCGTCTCGACGCCCCCGCAGCCCCGTCTTCGGCGGCCCAGCCCAGGTTCCCCGACACCCGCACGGTCAACGGGAGCGCCTCGTCCTCGTCGACGATCCACCGGACGCCCTGGTCCAGCACCCCCGAAGAGACGGTGTCCCGCACGCCGATCGGCCGGTCCAGCGGGTCGACGCGCTCCGCTTTCTTGCAGCCCACCAGGGCCGCTCCACACAGCACCCCCGCAAGGGCGCCCATCCACAGGGGGGTTGTTGCTCTCATCGGCCTGAAGTGCCCATCCGCACGAGGGTGTTCACCCTATCCCGCGCAGCGAGCCCCTCGGGTCCCTGGAGACAACATCCAAACAACGGCTTGGATGTTCAATCAACCTCCAAACAACGGCTTGGATGTTCAATCAACATCCAAACAACGGCTTGGATGTTCAATCAACATCCAAACAACGGCTTGGATGTTCAATCAACATCCAAACAACGGCTTGGATGTTCAATAGATCGGCGGTGGAGGTGTGGGGGTGCCGACCTTGCCCTGGAGCTTGTTCTGGTCCTGGTAGCGTTCGGCGAAGTCCAGGATGGCCGGCGTGACGCCAGCGGCGGTGAGGCAGCGGATATCGTCCTCGACGAAGAGCTGGCCCCGGTCGCGCAGGTTGTCGAGCATGACCCACTGCGGAACGTGGCGACGCTCGTCCTTCACGATCCACTTGCAGGTCTCGGTGACCACGGGGATCGCGGGATCCTCTTCGAGCGGGAGCGGCTCGTCGGACGCTTCTTCGCCCTGAGGCGTGAGCTTCACGACCTTGCGCTTGGCGACCTTCATCTGGGGCGCGTCGTCGCGCTCGGTGGCGCGGATGCCGGTCTGGGTGTCGGCCCGGGGCCAGAACAGGACGACGAGAGCGAGCAACGCGAGGAGGAAGAATCCCACGCCGATGACATGTTGGCGTTTCATCGTGGACAACCCGTGCAACAAAGGAAAAGCGAAAGAGATCGGAAGAACGCGGAGCGCATGGCCCCGGCGACCTCACTATACCTGCTGTCATGAACCGTTCCCTCGTCATCATCGGTCTCGTTCTCGGATTCTCCACCGGTCTGGGCTCGCTCGGCTGCGCCGGAAAGGCGCCTCCACCTTCGCAGACCCTCACCGCCTGCCCCTCCTCGCCCAACTGCGTGTACACGCGCGCAGACCCCAGCGACGAGGAGCACCACATCGCGCCCCTGTCCGTCGACGACCCCCAGCGCGCCTGGGAGACCCTCGACGAGGTCGTGCTCGGGATGCCTCGGGTCGACAAGCTCGACGAGACCGAGACCACCCGGCACTACGTGTTCACCACCGCGCTCATGCGGTTCAAGGACGACGTGCAGTTCGAGCTCGATGCAGCTGGCGACGTCATCCACTTTCGCAGTGCGAGCCGACTCGGCCAGTCCGACCTCGGGGTGAACCGCACGCGCATGGAGCGCATCCGCGAGGCGCTGACCCAGGCCCTCGCCACCCCGGCGGACTGACACCGACTGCGCGTTCCGCCCGTCCCCACCGGGCGATTCGCAGTATTGTCACCCCATCGATTACATTAACCATTGTCGCAGCTGCACCCGTGTGTACGTTGCGTCAGGAACAACAAGGAGGGTCGGATGGCCACCCAAGAGATCACCGGCAGCAACATCGAGAGCACCATCAACGACAACGACATCGTCCTCCTGGACTTCTGGGCGGAGTGGTGTGGCCCCTGTCGCGCGTTCGCTCCCACGTTCGAAGCGTCTTCCGAGAAGCACGCCGACGTCGTGTACGGCAAGATCGACACCCAGAACAACCAGGACCTCGCCGGGCAGCTCCAGATCACGAGCATCCCCACCATCATGGCGTTCCGCGAGGGGATCATGGTGTTCCGCCAGGCCGGTGCGCTGCCGCCTCCCGCTCTCGAAGACCTCGTCACCCAGATCAAGGGCCTCGACATGGACGAGGTGCGGGCGAAGATCAAAGAACACGAGGCGGGCCAGGCGAACTGACCCGGGTCAGCGCAACAGTCCCGAGAGCACCCGCCAGCCGGCTGCGACCAGCACGATGAGTGTGGCGATGGCCAGCGCCCAGCTCACGGCCGTGCCGATGCGGCTGGCTTCGTGGAACTCCTGTGTGAGCGGGGTGGGTGGGCGCTCCGGCCGGATGGGCTCGGACACCGGTGGTTCGGTCTCGCGGAGCCTCGCGAGGACCACGCTCGCGGACTTCGGACGGTCGCGCGGTTCTCGTGCCGTGAGGTCGCGCACCAGCTGTCGGATGGGCGACGGGAACCCGGATCCGGGGTCGAGGTGCGGCACCTCGCGCTTGAGGGCCATCACCTTGGCCGCCTGGACGTGGTCGGGCTCGTCTCCGTCGACCACGAAGCCCTCGGTGCCCGTGAGCAGCTCGTACAGCAGCACCCCGAACGAGTAGAGGTCCCACACCGCGCCATCGACCGGCGTGTTCCCGATCCATTCCGGAGGCGCGTGGGCCACCGAGCCGAACCGCGCGCCCACCGCGGTGACGTGCCCTCCGTGCACCGGCTTGGCCAGGCCGAAATCCACGATCATCACCTGGTCGTCGCGGATCAACACGTTGGCCGTGCACAGGTCGCGGTGGTGGATGTTGCGGCCGTGCAGGTAGCGGATCGCATCGCACAGGCTGGTGGCCCACTGCAGCGCGGTCGAGACCGGGGGTGGGCCGTCGAGCAGCACCTCGTTCAGCGGCGTGCCGTCGACGTACTCCATCACCAGGTACGGAAGCCGCTCTTCCAGGTCGATGTCGTACACCCGCACGATGGCGGGGTGCTCCAGGCTCTCCAGGATCTCGGCTTCCCGCCGGAACCGCGCCATGCTCTCGCGCGACAGCCGACCCAGCACCTTGATCGCCACCTTGCGGTCGGGGTCGTCCTTGTGCCGCGACAGATGGACCGAGCTGGTCAGACCCGTGCCGATGACCGGGCCCAACACCCAGTCCCCCAGCTGCACGACGCCCTGCGCGTCGCGCGGATCGGCCTCGGACGGTTCCCCCATGGCTCCAGGGTACCCGACATCAGCCGTCGAGCACGACCTCGGCGGCGGGAGGGCGGTCGTTGTAGTGGCTCGACATCGCGCGGCCGTACGCACCGGCGTTGTCGATCAACACCAGATCGCCCGCCAGGGTCTCGGGAAGCAGGCGATCCCGGCCCAAAACGTCGCCCGTCTCGCAGATCGGCCCGACGACATGGGCGTATCCGGAGGCGGCGTCGCGCAGGCGGGTCAGGTTGTGGATCCCGTGCCAGGCCCCGTAGAGCGCGGGGCGCAACAGCGAGTTCATCCCGGTCGCCAGCCCCACGAACCGCACCGTGCCCTTCTCGCGCACCTGGGTGACGCGCGCCACCAGCACGCCGGCCCCGCTCACCAGGTAGCGGCCGGGCTCCATCCGCAGCCCCACTCCTTCGGGGAGCCGGGCCGCCAGGGCACCCAGCGTCTCGTTCAGCCGCTCCAGGTCCAGAGGGGTCTGGCCGGGTCGCTCCACCACGCCGAGGCCCCCTCCCAGATCGACCCACTGCAGATCCGGCAGCCGGCCCACCAGGCCCGTCAGCACGTCCCCGGTCTTCATCCAGGCCTTCGGATCGAGGATCCCCGAGCCCACATGGGCGTGCAGCCCCGTCAGGCGAACATCGAGTGCAGCCGCGGCCTCCAGGACGTCGTCCAGCAGGGCGGCCGGATGCCCGAACTTCGCATTCGCGCCGGCCGTCACCACCTTCTCGTGATGCCCCGCCCCTGCTCCGGGATCGACCCGCAGTGCCAGATCCGCACCCCGGAACGTGTCCGGCGCCAGCTGCAGCACGTCCGGACCGTCGACCGTCACCTCGGCCCCCAGCTCCAGGGCTTCGCCGTACTCGGAGACCGGGCAGAAGTTCGGCGTGAACAGGATGGGCTGGTCGCGTCCGAGCACGCTGCGCACCTTGCGGACCTCGCCGATCGACACGCACTCCATCCCGAAGCCCGCGGCCGCGATGACCTCGAGCACGGCGGGATGCGGGTTGGCCTTCATCGCGTAGTAGAGCGCACTCGCGTTCGTGAGCTGGGTGGCCAGCGCACGGGCCTGGCCCTTCACCGACGCGATGTCGTAGACGTAGCGGGCTTCGCCGTCCGGGCACAGGCCGTGCAGCGCGTCGGACTTCGCGACCCACCACCGCTCCGGACCCGTCACCGTCGGGCGTTCCGCACGCTCGAGCTGCTCCCAGGTCGGCCCCAGGCGGTCGTCGGCCCCTTGAGGTGCGAACAGCACGTCGTGCAGGCGCGCGGTCAGCCGGGGGGCATCGCTCTCGTCGACGACGAACGACAAGTTCAGGTCTTCGCTCGACTCGCTCACCAGGTGCACGTCGTGCTCGCGGAACACCTGCAGCGCCCCACCCAGCTCGTGCAGCACCGCCCGGATGCGTCGCCCGACGATGCTCACCACCGCACACGGATGGACCACGCGCACCTGACCCAGCTCCCCCAGCCGATCGAGCAGGCTGCGGAACGCATCGCCGTCCGTGCCGCCGGGGATGTGGTCCAGGGTCACCGACACCGCAGACTGGCTCGTGGCCACCAGATCGATGGAGATCCCCAGGGCTGCGAACGGGGCGAACGCCTTCGCGAGAAAGCCCGACTCCCCCCACATGTCCAGGGTGGACAGCGTGATCAGGGTCACGCCTGTACGCCGGACCACCGCCGTGACCACCGCGTCGTCTCCGGCATCCGCACGCACCGTCGTTCCATCGGCGTCGGGCGCTTCGGTGTTCCGGATCACCAGCGGGATGCGGGTCTTCGCGACCGGGATCAGACAGCGGGGATGCAGGACCTTCGCCCCCATCGCCGCCAGCTCCTGGGCCTCGCGGTACGCGAGCGAGCGCACCAGACGCGCGGTCGGGATCTCCCGGGGGTTGGCCGTGAACATCCCGTGCACGTCGGTCCAGATCTCGACCCGCGCCGCACCCAGCAGCGCGCCGAACAGCGATGCCGACGTGTCGCTGCCCCCGCGTCCGAGCAGCACCGTGTGGCCCGCCGGGTTGCGCGCGACGAACCCCTGGGAGAGCACCACGCGGGCGGGCCCCGCAGCAGCCTCGGCCTTCGAAGCGTCCGTGACGACGGGCACATCGGCCTGGAGGTAGCGCAGATCGACCGGTGTGGACGGGGTCTCCGCCGAGGTGAGCAGCGCGCGACTGTCCACCCAGCGCACGTCGGCGTCCAGGCTCGCGTTCAGGGCTGCGATGCCGATCCGCGTGCTCGCCAGCTCCCCGAAGCTCATCACCCGGGCCCGCAGCCGGGGGCTCGCCTCCCCCGTCAGCCGGATGCCTTCCAGCAGCCGCCGCAGATCCGCCAGCAGGTCGTCGAGGGGCTTGCGGGCGTCGTCGTTCAGGCCCAGGGCGTCCGCAAGCGCCCGGTGGTCGGCTTCGATCGAGGCCAGGCTGGTCGGCGCCTCGTCGTGGATCGCGCCGTCGATCGCGCGCTCGAGCCGATTGGAGACCTGCGACAGCGCACTCGCGACGATCCACACCCGATGCCCGTCGCGGAGCAGCTGACCCGCGCGCTTCGCGATGCCGGCCCACTTCTCGGCCGTCGCCACCGACGTGCCGCCGTACTTCAGGACCACCCAGCTGTCGTTCATCACCGCCTCCAGCGCGGCGCGACTGCTAACGCGCGTCAGGGCTTGCGGCGGATCTCCGAGATCAGGGTGTCCTCCCACTTCGAACCCTTCGTGGCCGAGACGATGCGAATCGCCAGGAACCGGGGCTCCTGGGCGTCGAGCTTCCAGCCACGCGGGGCATCCGGCGCGTAGTCCTCGGGCGTCTTCCAGTCCGGGAGCGGCAGCGGCTGCCAGGCGTTCACGTCCTTCAGCTCGACCGTGTGCCGGCCCAGCACCGGGAGCTGCATGTACATCGTGCCCTGGACCGGCGGCTCCCAACCGGGGCCGAGCAACACCACCTCGACCTCCTTCGGTCGGGCGTTCTGAGCCCAGCGCTCGTCGGACTTCGCGTAGCCGGCGCGCATCTCGAGGGGCCCGTCTCCATCGGGCAGTTCGACGACCAGCACCTCTCCCACCCCGAGTCCACGGGCCCCTTCGGACCACGCGGTCGTGATGTCGCCGTCCACCACCTTCGGGGCGCCGTACGTGCACGTCCAGTCGTCGTGCTGCTCCTGCCAGGCGATCAACGCGTCGCTGTCATCGGTCTTCGGTTTCGCGGGCTCCTTCTTCGGCGAGGGCTTCAGCAGGCTCGACGCAGCCCCCGCCGCATAGGTGGGGCCATGGGGGGTGATCCCCTCCAGCTCGCCCTTCGCCAGAGCGTCCTTCAGCGCGGGCTCGGCCTCGCAGGGCTGCGCTTCGTACGCCTGTCCGAACGCCAGCGACATCCACCACATGAGGACCTCCTTCGACCTGAACCGCAGTCTGGCCCCCAGGGTAGCTCACGGCGCTCCCCAGTTCTCCCGGGGCTCGTCGGTGCAGTCGACCTCTCCCCAGAACGCCACGGTCCCGAGTTGTTCGGGGCGGTCCGACCAGCCGTACAGATCGACGCGACTTCCCCAGCTCGGGCTCGCCGAGCGCAGGAACAACTCCAGCCGACCGTCGCCGTTCAGATCGGCGACCGCCGCCACTAGAACGCTGGTCACCATCATCAGCTGGTTCGTCTCGCTCTGCAGGTCACCCACCCAGAACCCGCCGTCCTCGCCACCCGGGAGCAGCACCAACCCCGAGTAGTCCCCGTCGCGCGCATCCTCGCCGTCTTCGTACATCCGCGACACCAGCGTGGCTTCGACCACCGACGCGAAGAGCTCGGCCTGGCCGTCCCCATCGACGTCCACCCGCCGGACGGACGCGATCTCGGCGGGCCCCTTCCCGCCCTGCGCTGCAATGACGCCGTCTACACGGGCCTTCTCGGCGTCGGTCAGCGTGTGGTCGGCCAGCGGACGCGGAAACGCATTCCAGGTGGGTGAGCCCGCCAGCACCGGCTGGTCGTCCAGGTGCTCTCCCAGGTCGACCACGAAGCGATGGCAGTCCCAGCGTACATCCGAAGCAAACGTCCCCGGTCCGCCGTGGGTCGAAGTGATGCCGCCATTCCGCACCGCCCGACGGATCTCCTCCTCGGGGATGTCGTGGTCGTAGGTCCACGTGCCCTCGGCCATCCGCCCCGCGACCTCGGCCTGTTCCCCACCGCTCCACACCACGAGCGGGCTCTCGGCCGGCTTCGGATCCGCAGGCTTCGGAGCTGGCGCGGGGTCTGGAGTCTGCTCGGCCACCTCGCTTGGTGCAGGCTCCACCGGGGTGGGTCGCGGCGTCTCGGCCCCGAGCCCACACCCCCACAACATCCACGTCAGCATCGGGCTCTCCCTCGATCGACGGCAGCATACCGCCGGGAAGGAGACGACCTACCGCTCTTCGCCGTCCGACAGCTCGTGGAACTCCTCGTCGGTCCCCAGAATGCGGTCCAGGACGCCGACCGTCCCGAAGCACTCGCGCACCCGGTAGTGGTGCCAGTCGTGGTGGACGGGCCAGCTGACGATGGGCAGCGCGTAGCCGCTGTGGTGGGCCAGAACCGTGAGGATCGACAGCAGCGTGAAGACGTAGATCGCCGGTAGAGACGGGGCGATCACGACCACACCGACGCCCAGCGTGCCGAAGCTGCCGAACACGAACTCGAACCAGTGCTGGTACTCGCTGGCCATGGCCGAGGTGGTGCGGAACTCGTGATGCACGCGATGGACCTTGCGCATCCACCACTTGCGATGCAGGAACCGGTGCGATGCGTAGAACCAGATCACCGACAGCACGCCCATTCCGGCGAGCTCGAGCAGGAACACCCACAGCGCGGGAAACGACGGCTGCGGGGACCACCCGCGCAGGCGGAGCAGCCCCCAGATCACGACCAGCATCACGGGCGAGAGCAGGAGCTGGTTGACGGCGAGGTTCTTCAGGACCTTCGGGAGAGGCGGCTGGATGCGCTTTCCGGTCTGGATGCGGGTGCGGGCGACGAATGCGGGCCGGTCGGTGGTGTCGACGACGTGGAACGCGAGGCTCACGACCCAGAACAGCGCGAGATGCAGCACCCACGGGACGATCACGATCAATACCCACTCCGGTATCGCGTGGACGACCGACGCCCAGGTGGCTTCGGCGCCCGGCAGGGCAGCCAGGCCGAGGCACACGGCGAGGAGCACGAGCGAGCTGACGTGCTGCGTGAGGTGGGGCTGACGGGTGTATCGAAAGGTGGCGCGGGCCATGTCGTTCAGCGTCGCACGGACGTCGCGCGATGAGAAGTGCTGAGACGGCGAACGGTTTCCGCTACGCACATTTTCGCATGATAAATGGCATTTGAACTGAATTCAGCGCAGTGTCGCCACGGAGTCACGGAGCGACACCGAGGATTGCACGGAGAGGTTGCGCGCCCGAGATTCTCGCCGCAGCCAGCGCTCTGTGTGGAGACCGTCGTCGCGAACTCGTGGTGGAGGTGGAGGTGGAGGTCGTACCCAGGGCCACCGTCCGGCCCGGCAACGACCACCACCGCCACCACCAACACCACCACGCCGTCTTCGCATCAGCGCCGAAACACGTCAAAACCCCCTTCTCCACAGGCACGCTCGCGCTCTGCGCCTCTGACCAGGCCGTCTACGACGCAGCGACACCCCGACCGGCCCGCTCCGCCTGCCGAACCCCCGCCCATCCGCTGCGCCTCTGCGTGAGTCCAACTTGCACTTGTAGCCGTTCCGCGGCTCCCACCACAGCCTGTGATTCTCCCAGTAGTCGTACAGGGTCCCGTCGCGAATGGGACACGACGCTCCGAACGACAGCGGCGCCAGCAGCATCCCCAGCGCCAGCACACCCAGTCGCAGCCCGGGCCGACGACAGGCCATCGCCGTGGCATTCGCAACGAACACCACCGCGAAGACGGGCGCATAGACCGGCTCCGCCTCCACCCACAGCCAGATCCCCTGATGCGCCAGCCCCAGCAGGGCGATTCCCATCGCGACCCCTAGAGGAGGCCGCCACGGCCGACCGTTCCAGGCCAGCAGCTGAGACACCCCTGTACACAGTCCGGCGCACACCAGCAGGAGCTGTGGCACCAGGGCTCGATGAACCATCGCGGCGTCGATCGGGAACACGAGCGGTTCGACCTCGGACGTCGACTGCAGTTCCACCCTCGTACGGGGCCACCGTTCCACCCGGCAGCGACCACCACCGCCACCACGCCGCCTCCACATCAGCGCTGAAACCCTCGATTCCCCCGTCTCCACAGGCACGTTCGTGCTCTCCGTCTCTGACCCGGCCGACTACGATGCAGCGACCCCCCGACCGCCCGCTCCACACCTCGTCGCTGCACCTGTTTGCACCCGAAAACCCGTTGAAACCCAACATTCTCCGTGCAATACTCCGTGTCGCTCCGTGACTTGTACGTTCTGGGTACGGCGACGAGCGATGGGTCCGTGGGGCTCTCGTAGAGAGTTCCCGGACCCATCGCGAGGGTATCCAGTCACTGGCCATCTTCGCCGAATCTGGGCGAGCAGGTGACGTTCGCGGCGGAGGTAGAATCCCATGTCGCAAGCCGCCCAACGATGGTCCGCAGTTCTCGCCCGCGCACAGCACTCGGAGCTCTCGCTTCGCGAGTTCGCCAGGCGCGAGGGCTACAACCCGAACACGCTCGCCTGGTGGCGCTGGAATCTTCGCCGCCAGAAGCGCGAGTCCGACCCGGCTCCCCGCCTTGCCGAGGTCGTCCTCGTCGAGGATGAACAGCCACTGCCCACTGGCGACAAGGACGGACTCCGTGTCCGAGTCGGGCAGGCGGACATCTTCGTCCATGACCATGACGACCTCGAGCTGCTCCGTCGCGTCGTCGAGGTGCTCGCATGATCGTTCCCATTCCCGGGCGCATCGTCGTGGCTCTCGACCCTGTCGACTTCCGCAAGCAGATCGATGGGCTCGCCGCAGCCGTCGAGCAGCTCGGTGAAGAGCCGCTCGATGGAACCCTGGTGCTCTTCCGAAACAAGCGTAAGAACGCACTTAAAGCGTTGATCTGGACGCACGGCGGGTTCACCTTGGCCTACAAGCGGTTGGAGCGGGGACGGTTCGTCTGGCCCTCTGGGGACGGTGAAACCGTTCGAATGACGCGTGCCGAGCTCGCGGCTCTCCTGGAGGGCCTGGACCTCTCGAATGTGCGCCGACTGAGCCGTTGGAATCCTAAGAATCAGCGTGACACACCCCCTCGAAAGCGTTAGGTGCTGGCATGGCCGGCCTCGCTGAAGTCCTGGATGAAAACACCGCTTTGCGTCAGAAGCTGGCGCAGAGTGAGGCGCGCAATCGCGAGCAGGCAGAACGCTTCAGCGAGCAGCTCGAGGAGCTCGAGGAGCTGAAACGGAAGCTCGAGGCGGTACAGCAGATCAACGACAAGCTGACGCGCGCCCTCGAGCTCATCCAGAAGCAGCGCGAGCTCGCCCAGGCCGAACGATTCATCGCCGACCAGAACCAGCAGCGGCTCTTCGAGGACGACGACATCGAGGTCCCGCCTCGCGACCCCGAGCTGGAAGCCGCGGACGAAGACAGTGCAGACGACGAGCCCACCGACGGACGCAGGAAGTCTCGGAAGAACGGTGGGCATCCGCGAAGAGGTCGTCGGAAGCTGAAGGACCTCGACCTGCCGAAGAAGAAGGTCACCGTTCCCGTGGCAGAGGCGAGTTGCCTCTCCTGCGGGCAGGGTCTGAAGGTCACCGGAACGACCACGTCGCATCGCACCCGCTGGGTCCCGGGGCACTTCGAGATCCTCGAGGTCGAGCGCGAGCAGTGCGCCTGCCCGAACCACCCCGAGGCCGGGACGTACGCCGCGTCCGAGCCGTTCCTGTTGCCGCGCTCGATGTGCGATGACGGGCTGCTCGCCCGCGTCATCGTCGACAAGCACGAAGACCATCTGCCGCTGAACCGCCAGAGCAAGCGCTTCGCCCGTCAGGGAATGCCGTTCGGCACCAACGTCCTCGCCGGCTGGCTCCTGCGCGGATTCGAGCAGGTCCGACCGGTCGTCGAGGCACTCAGCAAGCAGGTCGTCGAAGACCAGCTCGTGCTGTCGGACGACACGGGGCACCCGGTTCAGGACAAGGGCGACGGGACGCTGCGGAAGGGCCGCCTGTGGGTGTTCACCGATCAGCGCCAGGCCTTCTACGCGTTCTCGCCGAACAAGAAGGGCGTGCACCCGAAGACCATTCTGTCGGAGCTCGGGTTCGAGGGCGGAACCCTCATCGCGGACGGCGGCAGCGAGTACAACCTCGCGGAAGCCGAGCTGGGTCTGGAGCGGGGCGGGTGTTGGAGCCACTTCCGCCGGTACTTCACGACAGCCGCCATCCTCGAGCCGAAAGCGAAGGCGGTCCTGCCGACCATCCAGGACCTGTTCATGATCGAGCGGGAGCTGAAGACGCTCGACCCGGACGACCGCCTCGCGATTCGCAAGGAACGCTCGGCACCCCTGGTGGATGGAGTCTACGGGTTCATCGAGGAGCTGAGCCCGAATCTGCGTCCGACGAGCCTGCTGTCGAAGGCGTGCGGGTACGGGATCAGCCAAAAGAGCAGGATGCACCGTTTCCTCGAGGACGGTCGGGTGCCACTTCAGAACAACATCAGCGAGCTGCTGCTCCGCCAGGCGGTCGTGGGCCGGAAGAACTGGATGTTCTCTCGCTCGGAGGGCGGCGCGGTCGCGGCTGCGGGGTGGTACTCGCTGATCGAGAGCGCGAAGCTGCAGGGAGTCGTCCCGCTGCTGTACCTGCACGACCTCTTCCAGCGCTTGCCGAACTGGCCGGCGACCCGGGTCGCGGAGCTGACGCCAATGCGATGGCGTCAGGCGGTGGAGGCGGGCCGGTTCGAGCCGGTTCCACCCGGACAGTTCCTGATGACGTAGGTCAGAGCACTCGACGAAGGTAGCGAACGTCCGGTCAGACGACGAGAATGGTCAGTGACTGGATACTCGCGAGGAGCCGTACCCTGCCTCAGCGGCAAGGGGAGAGCCCGCACATCCTGACCCGTGACTGAAGCTGTGAGCTTGACACGGAGGTATTTCGGAGTGCGGGCTACTTTCCCCTTGTCGTTGGGGTCTTGGAACTCGCTGTGACGAGCCCACGAGGCTGACACGTAGAGCGAGTTCGGCTCTGGAACACCTTGAAAGCCGAAGAGAATCCGGTGGTTCAACCACGAGTATGCAAGGCGGGCGAGGCGTTCACCACAGTGCCGAATCCTGGCGACACCCATTCCAGACGGAGAGAGCATCATGGCCAAAAAGCCCGTTTCTGCAGGCATCGACGTGAGCAAGTCCAAGCTCAATGTCGCCGTTTTCGGCGGCAACGAGGGCGTCTTCGACAACGACGCCGTCGGACACAAGAAGCTCCATAGATGGCTGAAGAAGCAGGCCAAGCGCGCCCCGATCAAGGTCGTGCTGGAGTCGACGGGCAACTACGGCCTGGATGTCGCTCTGATGCTCCATGCGCAGAAGAAGGTGGAGGTCTTCTACGTCAACCCGATGGCCGCAAAGGGCTATGCGACCGCCGGAATGGTGCGGGCAAAGACGGATCGCGTCGACGCCCGAATTCTCGCCAAGATGGCCGAGAACTCCCCCGATGCCCAACCCTGGACTCCTCCTCCTGCCCACTGCAGAGAACTCCGCGCGCTCACACGTCGGGTCCGAGGACTCGTCGAGAATCGAACGCGTGAGAAGAACCGCCTCAAGGCAGCCCAGTCCACGAAGACAACGCCTCCCGTCGTCATCGACGACATCGAGGGCAACATCGCCGACCTCACTGAACGAATCAAGAAGCTGCGGAAAGCCGCAGTGACCCTGATTCATCAGCATGATCAACTCTGCGACGACTTCGGGCTGCTGACATCCCTCAAGGGAATCGGCCAAGCTTCAGGCGCGGAGATCCTGGGCGAGCTCTCCTGCATGCCGCTGGACCTCACCGTGAAGCAGCTCGTCGCGCAAGCTGGCCTTGACCCTCGAGCTCACCAGTCCGGGGCGAAGGACGGCAAACGCCACATCAGCAAGATGGGGAGTCGGTACTTGAGGGCTGCGCTGCACATGGCAGCAGTCACTGCCGTTCGTGAATCCCCGGAGGTGAGGCACTTCTACGACATCCTCACAGAGCACCGAAACAGGCACCACAACGTCGCGATGACGGCGGTTTCGCGCAAGCTGCTGCACTGCATCTTCGGCATGCTCAAGCACCGTCAGAAGTGGGATGCCACCAAGTTCTACAACCCTCGCGTCGAGACCCAGAAGACCCCCGCCAAGGAGGCCGCGGCCTGAAATTTCTGCTTGACACCCAACAGAGAATCTCCGTGGCGACGTTGCGCCGAAGCCGGCTGGCACGCGTGAACCCCTCGATCAGCAGTGCGTGAATCCCAGCTCCCGCCAAACAGCGCTCTGGCGGAGGTCCGGTCGTGGTGGAGGTCCGCGCGCTCAGCGCTGCCAGGTACCCACCCGACGGCTCGGGTTGGACGTGCGGATCGTCCCCTCGATAGGGTCGAACCCCTGCACACTGGCATCGAACCGAAGGTCCAGACGGTCGTCGTTCAGGTCGAAATCGGCGTATCGTGTGCCCGACAGCTCGACCAGGGTCACCGTCCCCGACACCGTCCCGTTCCCCGTGAGCGGATCGATCTCGAAGGTCGCGGTACCCGTGCCCGTCGCGCCAGTGGCAATGTCCAGCTGGGCCAGCACCGGGCCACGGACGATCTCGTCGTTCGACTCGCCTGTCTCCCCCTGGCCGATCCGACAGCTGTACTGCCCCCGCTCCGGACGTCGACGAAGGCGCCACGACCACGTGAACCGGTCGCTCTGGGGGGTGTCGCTGTCCGTCCACTCGATCTCGACCTCGTGCGACGTGTCCTGCAGACCGTTCACGACATCGCGAAACGACCCACCGAACGCCATGTCTCGACCTTTGGGCCACTTCTCGGATGCCACGAACGGGCACACCACGTTCACCCTGGTGTCCGTGCACGCGGCCGCAGCCATCGCCACGACGAGCACCGGTCCCAGCTCGAAAGCCCTCACCATGCCGGTCCTCCTTGTTCACCGCTCCTAACGCTGCGACGACACCGTAGATCGCAATCATCGCGGCCACCGTGCCACCCGAAACGACCACCACCGCCACCACCAACACCACCACGCCGCCTTCGCATCAGCGCCGAAACACGTCGAAACCCCCGTCTCCACGGGCCCATCCGCGCTCTGCGCCTCTGACCCGGCCGTCTACGACGCAGCGACGCCCCGACCGGTCCGCTCCACACCTCGTCCGCCGAACCTGTTTGCACCGGAAAATCCTCTTAAAACCAATATTCTCCGTGCAATACTCCGTGCCGCTCCGTGACTCCGTGGCGACGTTGCGCCGAAGCGCTCTCGCACGGCTGAACCCCTCGACCAGCCCGTCTCCACAGGCACGTTCGTACTCTGCGTCTCTGACCCGGCCGTCTACGACGCAACGACACCCCGACCGGTCCGCTCCCTCTACGCAGACCCCGCTCGTCCTCTGCGCCTCTGCGTGAATCCGGGATCCCGGCGGAGACAATGTCGTCGGCACGGTCGGTCGTGGTGGAGGTGGAGGTGGAGGTGGAGGTGGACAGGCCCTGCTCGCATCCACGGAGCGCTTCGGCTACACCGGGCGCACCGACGTGGAGGCCAGTGTGACGCCATTCAACTACGAGCCGATGTTCCAGCTGGGCGAGTCCGACACCCAGTACCGCCTGCTCACCAAAGAAGGCGTCTCAGTCGAGACCTACGGCGATCAGGAGTTCCTGAAGGTCGACCCCGAGGCCCTCACCACCCTCGCCGCCCAGGCCCTCTACGACATCAGCTTCTTCCTGCGGACCAGTCACCAGGAGTCCGTGGCGTCGATCCTCTCCGACCCCGAAGCCACCGACAACGACCGCTTCGTGGCGCGCACGCTGCTCCGCAACTCCATCATCGCCAGCAACGGCATCCTGCCGCTGTGCCAGGACACCGGCACCGCGACGGTCACGGGCAAGAAGGGTCAGTTCGTGATCACCGGCGGCGGAGACGAGGCCGCCATCGCAAAGGGCATCTTCCGGACGTACGCCACCGAGAACCTGCGCTACAGCCAGGTCGCCCCGCTGTCGATGTACGAGGAGAAGAACACCGGCACCAACCTGCCCGCCCAGATCGACCTGTATGCGACGGATGGCGACGCGTACGAGTTCCTGTTCGTCGCGAAGGGCGGCGGCAGCGCCAACAAGTTCTACCTCTTCCAGAAGACGAAAGCGCTGCTCAACCCCACCGATCTGGTGGAGTTCCTGTCGGAGAAGATGGTCGAGCTCGGGACCGCCGCGTGCCCGCCGTACCACATCGCCATCGTGGTGGGCGGGACCAGCGCCGAGCGGTGCATGAAGACCGTGAAGATGGCGTCCACCAAGTACTACGACACGCTGCCGACCACGGGCAGCATGGGCGGACGCGCGTTCCGGGACGTCGAGCTGGAGCAGGAGCTGCTGAAGATCGCCCGCGAGAACGGCATCGGAGCGCAGTTCGGTGGCAAATACTTCGCCCACGACGTGCGCGTCGTGCGGTTGCCCCGCCACGGCGCCAGCTGTCCCGTGGGAATCGGGGTGTCGTGCAGCGCCGATCGGAACATCAAGGCCAGGATCGACCGCAACGGCCTCTGGCTCGAGGAGCTGGAGCGCAACCCCGAGCGGCTGCTCCTCGAAGCGGAAGCGGCGGATGCAGAGCCCGTGGCGATCGACCTGGACCAGCCGATGGACGCGATCCGCGCCGAGCTCTCGAAGCACCCGGTGAAGACGCGGGTCTCGCTGACCGGCACGATGATCGTGGCGCGCGACATCGCCCATGCGCGCCTGCGCGACCGTCTGCAGAAGGGCGAAGGGCTGCCCGACTACATCTGCGACCATCCGGTCTACTACGCGGGCCCGGCCAAGAAGCCGGACGGCATGCCGAGTGGCTCGTTCGGCCCCACCACAGCCCAGCGGATGGATCCCTACGTGCCGCTGTTCCAGAAGGAAGGTGCATCACTCGTGATGCTCGCGAAGGGCAACCGCGGCCCGGGTGTGACGCAGTCGTGCGAGGAGCACGGCGGGTTCTACCTGGGGAGCATCGGGGGCCCGGCGGCCATCCTGGCCCAGGAGAACATCAAGGCGGTGGAGGTCCTGGACTTCGAAGAGCTCGGGATGGAAGCCGTCTGGAAGATTCGCGTGGAGGACTTCCCGGCGTTCATCCTGGTGGACGACAAGGGCAACGACTTCTTCGCGAGCCTGCAGCCCAAGAAGCGGTAGCGGTCAGCGGGCCCGGCTCAACGGGACCATTTGCGACGGCGCACTCCGAAGCGCCCTGCTAGCACCGTTCTTCGAGCGGCATGGGCTCCACGTCGAGAGGAACGGGACCGTCCGGGCCCAACAGCTCGAGCTCCCCTTCCGGCGGGTGGATCTTGCTGGCGAAGAACCGCACGTTCTGCGGAACCTCCTCCTCGCCCGGGATCATGGTGAGGGGGTAGTCGCAGCTGGTCGCATGTGCAAGCTGGACGACCGACAGGTCGACGAGCGCGAGCAGGACGGAGAAGGTCACGCTTCAACCGTACAGGCCACGCCGCTCGCCTGCCAGATGCCGTCGCCTGCTCACTTCCGCGCCGGCCAGCCGCCCTTGCTGGGGTCCGCACCGCCCTGGAGCAGCCCATCGTCGGGCTGGTAGACCACCTGCACGCTGCTGAACCGCCCGATGTCCTTCAGGGTGTGGCCGCGGGATTCCAACGCCTGGCGCACGTCGCGCGGGATCTCGCCTTCGACGAACAGCTGGTCGGGCTGCCACTGATGGTGCACGCGCGCGACCGAGACCGCCTGCTGGGGGTCCATGTCGAACTCGACGATGTTCAGGAAGGTCTGCAGCACGCTGCTGATGATGAAGCTGCCCCCCGACGCCCCGATGGCCATGACGACCTCGCCGTCGCCGTCCAGGACGACCGTGGGGGTCATGCTCGACAGCGGCCGCTTGCCCGGCTCCACCGCATTCGCCTCGTTGCCGACGAGCCCGAAGGTGTTCGGCACCCCTGGAGCCGCGGCGAAGTCGTCCATCTCGTTGTTCAACACGATGCCGGCCTCCTTCGCGACCAGTCCCGAGCCGAACGAGGTGTTGATCGTGGTGGTGAGCGCGACGGCCATCCCCCCTTCGTCGATGACCGAGATGTGCTGCGTGCCACCGTCCGTGGGCGGGGCGATGAGCGGGCCGTAGTGGTCGGGATCGAAGGTGCGTCCGGGCCAGATCTTCTTGCGGATGGTGTCGCGGCGCGCATCGGAGAGCAGTCGATCGACGGGCACCTGCACGAAGTCGGGATCGCCGAGGTGGTGCGCCCGATCGGCATAGCCGTGCTTCATGACCTCGGTGAGCAGGTGCAGGTAGTCGCTGCTGTTGTGCCCGAGTGCCGCCAGGTCGTAGCCCTCGAGCACCTGCAGGGCCTGGCCGAGCACCACTCCACCGGAGCTCGGCGGCGGCATCGTGACCAGCGTGTAGTCCTTGTACGAGACGACGATCGGGATGCGGTCCTTCGGCGCGTAGCCCTCCAGGTCCTTCCTCGACAGGGGTCCGTCGTCCGACGAGACGACCTCGAGCACGGACGCTGCCCCCTCCCCGCTGTACAGATCGTCGCCCTGGGTCTCGGCCCATCGACGCAGGGTCTCGGCGAGGGCGGGCCGCTTCACGACGTCTCCGTCGGTGGCGATGCGGTCTCCGATCGCGAACAGGGCCTGCACCATGGGGTGTTTCGTGCGTTCGAGCGCGTGCGACAGGTGGGGGTGGACCTCGAAGCCCTCGCTGGCCTGACGGATGGCGGGGCCCGCGACCACGGCGGGCTCCAGGGTGCCGTGCACCTCGAGCAGTCGGGCGAGCCCACGCGACTCTCCGGGCACGCCCACCGCCTTCCCGCCCACCCGCGAAGCCTGATCGTCGACCCCTCCATCCGGCGTCCGGTACATGTCGCGCGTAGCGCCCGCAGGGGCGACCTCGCGGAAGTCGAGCACGTGCCGGGTGCCGTCGGGTCGGACGACGATCGCGAAGCCCCCGCCCCCGAGACCCGATCCCGCGGGCTGCACCACTCCGGCGGACAGCGCGGTCGCGACGGCGGCGTCGACGGCGTTGCCCCCCTTGCGCAACATCTCCGCACCAGCTTCGGAAGCGAGGACGTGATCGGAGGCGACGAGAGCGTCGCCGACCTCAGGAGGGGGCGCGAGCCCTGCCAGCACGACGATCGCGACGCCGATTACGGAGGCAGAAGCCGGTGCGACGAAGCGCCGGAGAATCGAACGAGCACGGGTCAACGGGCACTCCTGCGGGTCTGACGTGTCGGAGTATGCAGGGGTCGGGTGCCCGCACAACCCCGCAGATGCTAGATTCCGCTTGGAGGACCGGTTGCAACGCGCCTTCGGATACCGCAGCGAACAGCGCAAACGTTCAGAGAACCAGGATTCTTTCGGGGTCTTCGACTTCGATGGATTCACCCTGGCCATCGTGTGCGACGGCATGGGTGGCCACGTGGGTGGCGCTCAGGCGTCGAGTCTGGCCGTTCGCACCGTGCACGACAGCATCGGGGATCTGCCGCCGGGCTCGGATCTCTCCGACGCCCTGCGCTCCGCCCTCGAGCGCGCCAACCAGGCGATCTACGAGGCGGCGCGCAAGAACCACCGCCTGATGGGCATGGGCACCACGGCCGTGGCGGCGATCCTCACAGACGACGGGTTCGTGCACATCGCCCACGTCGGCGACAGTCGCGCCTACCTGATCAACGAAGGGCAGGCGGTCCAGGTCACCCGCGACCACACGATGGTGAACCTGTTCGTCGACGCCGAGCTCCTCACCCCGGAAGACGCCGCGACCCACCCAGAAGCCCACGTCCTGTCCCGGTCCCTCGGGGTCGAGCGCCAGGTCGAGGTCGAGCTGTCGGACCCCATCGAGCTCGCCGACAACGACGTCGTCCTGCTCTGTTCGGACGGCGTGCACGGCGTGGTCACGGACTGGGAGCTCGGGAGCATCGACTGGGCAGCGCCCGAACCCGGCATCGACCACATCATCGACATCGTCGACGCGCGGGAGGGCGACGACAACGCCACCGCCCTCGGCGTGCTCATCGGCGATGCACCCAGCATGGGGCCCTCGCCGGTGCCCGACCCCAAGGCCCTCGAAGCCCAGGTCGACATCGCGGCTCCGCAGCTCTCCGGAGACCTCTCCTTCGCCGACGACGACTACGAGTCCGCGGCCGACCCCGACAGCTCGCGCACCGAACCCAGCGCACCGTCGCGCTCCGACGCCCCGATCATCGACCCCGACAGCGGCACGGGGCTCTACGTCGAGTACGGCACGCCGGACCTGCAGAACCAGTACGACGAAGAACCTCCGCCGGACGCGCAGCAGCCCCAGGGCGACCAGCCGTCCTACGTCGTCCAGGAGACCGAGCCCGACGTCCCCCGGCAGGAACAGACCATCGGCGCGGGCGACGAACCCGCCGCAGCCGAGAACAAGCCCAGCGAAGGCACGCAGCCCCTGGCCCGCAAGAAGAAGCGGGGCAGTCGCGCCAAGATGCTGATCCCCCTCGCCGCGATCGCCGGCCTGGGCGTGCTGAGCATCGGGGTGCTGGCCTACATGCTGCGTCCCGATCCGGCCGACGACATCATCGCCGACATCGTGGTGGACGACGGCCGCCGTCCCGAGCCGAAGCCGGGTCCCGGAGACATGGTGGTCGAGCCCGCTCAGCCGGTCGAGCCCGTCGAAGACGAGACGTTCTTCGCCGCGAACATCCCCGATCCGCCGCGCCGCCTGCCCCACCGCTCGCTGCGCTACACCCAGCCTCCGCCCCGCGGCGCCAAGATGTTCCAGGCGGTCCAGGCTGCGCGCGATCGCAAGTGCGCCACCAGCCTCGATGCCGTGCAAGACGCCATGGGCACGTCTCCCGACCACGCCAAGCTCTACAGCCAGGCCTGGTTCTGCTTCGAGGAGACCCACGCCGGCGTGCTCCGAACCGCAGACGTCGAGAACTTCGAGCAGTTCGCAGAGCTCGAGACCCACTTCCGCGGCTGGCCCGAGGTGGGCGAGAACGAGATCGAGTGGACCGCCGAACACAAGCGGCTGCCGCTCTGGTACCGGCCCGCGGTCGACGGCATCGAGTACCGCCTCGAAGCCTGGGCCGAGAGCACCGAAGACGATCTGATGCGCGAGGTGATGGTCGACCTCGATGGCGAACCGTCCATCGCAGACGACTTCGCGGCCGATCTTCTGGTCGAAGCACAGGCAGCCGTGGCCCTGTCGAAGGCCGAGGAACGCACTCCCGACATCGAAGAAGCCTGGGCGCGCCGGGTCTTCGTGGTGTCGAAGGCGCTGAAGGGCCGTGTGGGCAAGCTCCTTCGCACGCATCGCCCCGAGCTCGTCCCGCAGCTCGAAGAGCTCATCGAGCAGTCGATGACGCGTCCCGAAGACGGTCCGGACGTGCCCGGCAACATCGCCACCGCACACAAGGTCGGAACGGGCGAGGAAGATCCCCCGGTTCGCCGCGTCAACACGGGTCCCAAGCCCGATCCGCTGGGCAAGGAACCCGACCTCGGCCCCGACCCCGACGGCAAGGGCAAGGCGAAGATCTACAAGTAGGCGCGGAACCCCTGTGCGTTCCAACGCCTACACCCGTGCTCGGATGCGACAATTCCGGGCTACGTTTGGATCGGGTGTAAGGAACTCCGCGTCCCATCCGTTGTCGACATGAACGTACGTCGACACGGCACCCACCATGGGTCGAGCAACAGGGAGATTGGCATGAAGCGCTGGCAGATGACGCTCGGACTCACGGGGGCTGCGCTGGTCGCGGCCGCTCTCGCCCCTCGCCTCTCCGCGATGCTCGCTCCAGAACCGGTTCCCGAACCTCCGATCATCGAGCCGGACATCATGGAACCGCCCGAGGTGGTCGACACCACGCCAGAGGTCGAGCAGGGCCGCCTGCTCGTCGATGCGGGTCTCGATCGGCCCAGCATCCTGAAGTCCACGGCCTCCGAGCGGTTCCTGACCATCACGGTCCGCGCACCCGACGAGGGCGGCGAGGTCGTCGACCGTCCGGTGAACGTCGCGGTGGTGATGGACGCGTCCGGGTCGATGTCCGAGGGCGACAAGATGCGGCACGCCCGCACCGCAGCCAAGTCGATCCTGCGCTCGATGGGCCCGGAAGACGAGTTCGCGCTGGTGTCGTTCAACGACTGGGCCCGGGTGGTGATCGAAGCCGGGCCGGTACAGGACGTCGACCGGATCGCCCGGCAGATCGACCGCGTGGCGTACGGCGGCGGCACCAACCTCTACGACGGCCTGTCGCGCGGCGAACAGCAGGTGATGAACGCGCTCACCGCGGGCGAGGTCGGTCGGGTGATCGTCCTGTCCGATGGCCGCGCGAACGCCGGTCGCCAGGAGCCGCACCAGCTCGCCGGGCTCGCCCAGGCCGCGAGCGAGAAGGGCATCAGCGTCAGCACCCTGGGGCTCGGGCTCGACTTCCGCGAAGACGTGCTGCAGAACATGGCCGACGTCGGGGGCGGGAACTACGCCTTCATCGACGATCCGGGCATGCTGTCCGGCGTGTTCGCGAACGAGCTGGCCGAGACCAGCCGTCTGCTCGCGCGGAACACGACGCTCACCGTCGATCTGCCCGCCCAGGTCGAGCCGATCGAGGTGATCGGTTGGGAGACCGAGCGCACCATGAACGGCTGGACCCTGTTCCTCGGCGATCTGCCGGCAGGTGCCGAACGCACGATCGTCGCCCGGGTCCGGGTGAACGGCACGGATGCGGGTGGGTTCGACGCCGCTTCTGTCGTCGCCCACTACACCGATCTCATCGACGACGTCCCCAGCCAGAGCTCGGACATCGCACGGGCCGACATCACGCTCGACCCCAACGACGTCCAGGCGAACATCGACCGCGAGAAGGCCGCGATCGCGAACCGGGCGTGGGGCAACCGCTACCTGGAGCTGTCCACGCGGGCCTGGGCCGATGGCGACGTCGACACCGCCCGGCAGATGATCACCGAAGGGCGGAACGTCATCCAGCGCGCGATCGACGAGACCGGCGAGCAGTCGCTGGCCGAGGACGCCCGCGCCCTGGAAGACAGCCTGCACCTCTTCGAGAACAACCGTCCGTCCAGCCGTCAGGGCCAGCGGGCCATCAAGATGAACAAGGAGAAGGCCCGTGACGCCTACCGGTAAGCTGCAGACCGTCGACGCGGCCCCGCTGGCACTGCGCGGTTCGGCCCTTCCTGCGCTCCCGGCCCGTCAGGGCATGTGGGTCGGCGGCACGATGGTCACGGCCGGCGTCGTGTCGGTCGCGGGCCTGTGGGCCATGCAGCCCGAGCTGGCGCTGTCCCTGGCCATCGGCGTGGGAGCCGGAGCGGTCAACCCGCGCAAGCTCTGGGCGCTGCCCGTCGTCACGGTCGCCACGGCCGTGGTCGGGATGCTGTTCTCGGTGAACGCGCTTCCGGCGGTGATCGGTGCGGGTGCCACTGCTGGCGCACTCGCCACCTGGCTCCTGCCCCACAAGACCGATCCGCTCGATGTCGTGAACGGTGCACTCGCCACCCTCACGGGCGCATCGCTCGGGTTGTGGGCCGCTACGGCGCTGATCCCCGTCAGCACGCCTGCGGTGATCACGGCGATCTTCACGGCCGGCCTGGTCGGGTTCATGGCGTCGCAGGGCTTGATCCCCGCAGCGCTCCGCTTCGACAGCGGCCCCGAGCTGCCCACGCCGAAGCAGATCAAGTCCGAGCTCCAGCTGCGCTACCGTCCGCCGGTCTTCCGAGCCCTCGAGCTGCACGACAAGGCCCGTGGACACGCCCCGGATCGCGACACCAAGCGCGGCCTGGCCGAGGTCGCGATGTGGGTCTACCGCCTGCAGCTCACCCGCCAGACCCTCGATGGCGAAGCGGAGTCCATCGACCCCGTCTCGATCCGCGAGCGCATCGAACGCTACGCCGATCCCGCGCCCGACGAGGACGCCTTCACCCGTGAGCGCCACCAGGCCACGGCGATCCACCTCCAGCGCCTGCTCGAGCACCGGTCGCTCATCGAAGTCGAGATCCGACGCAACGAAGCCCTGGTCGAGTACGCCCTGGCCTTCCTCGAAGAAGCCCGTGCGGGGCTCGCAGTCGCCCGGGAGCTCCCCGGCGACTCCATGCCCGACCGTCTCGACGAGGTGCTGGGCCGCTTGCGCTCCCATGCCCGCGAGGGCGACGCCCGCCGTCAGTCCGCGCGCGAGGTCCAGGCGATCCCGTAGAGAGTCCCTTCAGGTCAGGGCGCAGCTTCGAGCCAGTCGAGAATCGCGTCGGGGGCCATCCACCCGTCGACCTGACGCCGCGTCCCATCGGCGCGAACGAGCCGGGTGCGCACCCCGCGAAACCCGCCTCGAACCCACACCCGACCCGCGTCGGACCGCACCTCCCAACCCGCCCTGCGTGGACGGATCACGGCGTCGAGCCCGGAAGCGACGTCCTGCAGGGCTCCTCCACCCTCCTTCCACAGAACAGCGCGCCACGTGCGGTTGAGCACCCACGGGATCCAGAACGCAGCCAGCAACATCAGGAGGCCGGTCGCGGTGCCTTGCAGCCACGCCGCGCTGACCTCCAGCCCTATCCCTCGGCGTTCACCGCTTCCCTCTCGTTCCCGGCGGGCTCGCTGGCCTCCGTCGTCGCGGTGCGGACGGGCACGGTGGCGCCTTCACGTGCCAGGATGACGCGTGGTTCGGTGGCGGTGCTCCACTTGAGCTCGAGAGCATCGAGCATGTCGTCGGATGCATCGGGCAGGTGGTGGAACAGCACGAGGGTCTTGACGCCCGCGGCCCGGCAGATGGCGTTGCCGTACTCCGGGTAGCTGTGCCCCCAGGTCATCTTCTCGAGGTACTCGTCGTGGTCGAACATGGTGTCGTAGATCACCATGTCGCAGCCCTCGAGGAACTCGATGATGCGCTTCTCGGCCGCAGTGGGCTTCTCGCCGGCATCGACGCCTTCGCCCGGACGTGCGAACGGTGCGGTGTCGGTGATGTAGGCCACGGACTGCCCGCCGGCCTCGATCCGGTAGCCCACCGAACCACCGGGGTGGTTGAGCTGCAGACCCTTCACCTCGAACACGCCGCGGGTGTAGGACCGACCGGGCCGAACTGGGTGAAAGCTGACGTTCGCCGGAAGTTCTCGAAGCCGCGTGGGATGGTAGACGCCGTTGAGGTAGCGACCGAGCTTCTGCCGCGCTTCGTCTTCGCTGAAGGCCGGAATCGAGATCCGCACCGTGTAGCCGGGCGTGTAGATGGGCACGAAGAACGGGAAGCCGAACACGTGATCCATGTGGAAGTGCGAGAACAGGAGATCCATCTCGCGGCCGGGCTGGCCCACCAGCTTGAAGCCCAGGCTGCGCGCACCGGTGCCGCAGTCCAGCACGATGGGCGGCCCATCCTCGTGGCGTACTTCTACGCACGAGGAGTTGCCTCCCCATCGCGCCGTCCGTTCGCCCGGAATGGGGATCGAGCCCCGGACTCCCCAGAAGGTCACGCGCACGTGGTGTGATGTCCTCGATTCACGTCAGGAACTTAGCACAATCCGTGGCGCCGTTCCGCCTATGCGCTGTTGCACCCCATCCTGCGGGGGTCCGCACCCCCCTGAAACACCGGCCGATAGAGCGGCGCCTCGACCGTCCCGGCATCGACCGCCCAACATGGGCTTGGACGTCCCACGCGCCCGATGTCGACCTGACCTGACCGGCCCAACATCCAAACAACGGCTTGGATGTTCAACGGCTTGGATGTTCGACGGTACCCAACATCCAAACAACGGCTTGGATGTTCAACGGTGCCGATGTTCAACGGTGCCGATGTTCGACGGTGCTCAACATCCAAACAACGGCTTGGATGTTCCATGGAGTCGAGTTGCGGGGATACGCGATACAGGATTCGAACCTGTGACCTCTGGCTCCGGAGGCCAGCGCTCTATCCAGCTGAGCTAATCGCGCAGATTCTCCGCCGCTCGGATGTATGGGAGTCCTAATCGCGGACCCGCTGCGTGGCAAACCCCCGACCTCGACCACGGGCTGCGGAGCGCAGACCTCTTTCAGAGCTCGCCGCCGATCCATCGCCGCAGGCTGGGCAGCACCTCGTTCTCCCAGTCGCCGCTGATCCGCTTCTCGGAGAAGTTCTCGTAGAGGGCGGCGATCACCAGCGTGAGCTCGCTGTACAGGAACATCCGGTCGTAGAGCACCTCGTCGACGCCGTCGCTCACCACCTGGGGCAGCTTCACGCCCGTGGTGTGCATCGCCGGGCCCTTCAGCGTGACCGTGAACTCCCGGTCGTCGCGCCGGAGCCCGATCCGCAGCTCGTTCAGCACCTTGCCCCCCGCCAGTGCAGCACGCGCTTCGAGGGACGTGGAGGGGGCTTCGCCGGTCATGACCGCCGTGACCTTGGTGTCGTCGGCGTTCCGGAACGCGAGGCGGGCATCGACCCACAGCTCGATCTGACCGACGGGATCGCCCAGGTCGAACACGGCGCCCTGCACCTCGCTCGCCCACCACAACCACGCGTAGAATTCGCCCGCCAGGTGCGGGAGGATCGGAAGTCCATCGATGGATTCGCCCGACATCACAGGCCTCCCAGGTCGTCCGGCGTCGCGAGCACGCTCGGCGCCTTGTTGAGCAGCCCATCGACCCGCTCGCGATCGGCGAGCCAGTCCAGCGGAGACCAGGGCACCAGCCGGAAGCCGAAGGTGCGGAAGAACCGCTTGCGGAAGCGATCGGCGATCGCATCGGACATGCCGTGCAGGATGAGCCAACCCTCGTCGAGGTGCCACACGGCTTCGGTCACGCCCACACTCGGCAGGGTCTTGCGCAGCCACTCGGCCTCGAGGGCTTCCTTGAGCTCGGTGCGGATCGAGGCCGGCACCCGCTCGACGTCCTTCTCCTTCTTCCAGGCTTCGAGCTTCTTCTCGAGCGTGGCGCTGAACAGCTTGGCGGGAAGGCGCTTCTTGTCGACCCGCAGGGCGAAGAGCACGTACTCGTTGTAGAGCCACCGGTTGAAGTCCTCGAACTCCGCATCGAGGAGGTTGTGGGCCTCGACCCAGCCTTCGATCTCCTCTTTGCCGACCTCGTGGGGTGGCGTGCGGAAGGCGTGCTCCTGAAGGCGCTCGCGGAAGATCTCCCGCCAGCCCTCCGGCAGGTCGCCCACGACCCGAAACCGACGCACCGACAGTGCGCCCGACGTGATGCCCATCGGTGCTCCTCGTCACCGCCGTCCATCATCGACGGCGGCACATCGACTAACGCGTCCGACCGTCGGGGCGTGTCGCGGGGGGATCGAGCGTCAGTTCGAGACGTCGTGCAGGGCGTGCCGGAAGATGTAGAGCGTGGCGTCTCCGCGCACCTCGAGGGCCATCTCGTAGCGGGAGAACCAGCGCACCCGCCCTTTGATCAGCTCGCCTTCGAGCAGGGTGACCGTGATCTCGTCGCCGCGGTCGACGTAGGAGAACAGCCGCTTGTCGGAACAGCCGTAGCGGTCCTGGGGACGCGGAACGGGCTCGCGGGGGTTCTTGGCCAGGGCGCGATCGGTGCGGATGGCCTTCTTGGCGCGCTTCCAGTCCTTGGGGTCGTAGGCGAGCTTGACCTGGAGCTTGTGGACGTCTTCGGGTTCGCCATCGTCGGGCGTGAAACTGAAGCTGTAAGCCGAGACCTCGCCCACGGTGCCGGTCACGAGCCGCTTGCCGTGCAGCCCGAACGTCATGTGGTTGCCGGGCTCGAGAACAGTGCGATCGCGGTGTTCGTCGCGATGTGCCTTGAGGCGGCGACGACGCAGGATGGTCTTGAGCTCGACGTGACCCATCGCGACCTGCGTGGCGAGAGCGCGGGTCAGCCCGTGCTCCTCGACCAGCCGATTGACGCGGTCCTTGCGGGACATGCGCTCCAGGGCCTCGGACAGATCCATGCGACCGTGCGCGACGGCCATCGCCATCTGGAACGGCATCCCGTCCTTGTGGAGCTCGTCGGCTCGGCGTCGGAGCGCTTCTTCGTCCGGGCTCCTCGTCCGCTTGTCGGCCGAACGGTCCTGGGCCATGTGTTCTCCCTTCTGGAGCCAGATTGCACTCGTAGTGCGCTAGGACAGCGCGCGCACCCACGCTTCGACGAGCTCGGCGACGCCTTCGACCTCGGTGCGCAACACGAGTGCGCGTCCGGTGTCGTAGATCTCCCGTGCCGCATCGTCTTCGTCGACCGACCACAATGCAATGGCATCGGTTCGGGTGACGTCGGCTTCGGCGTCCGGCTGTACGACGCGTCGGCCAGGCCGGAACCGCATCTCGATCCGCGGATCGAGGCCCTGCCGCAGGAGCCGGTGCCCGCGGATCGGCCCCCCCACCACGAGCACGCGGCGGGCGCCGTTCAACAACAGCTTCTCGGACAGCGCCGAGGACAGCTTTCGCCAGCGTGCAGCCCCCGGGATCTCGGAACGCTCGGGAGCGACGGTGACGAGCGCTTCGCTGGACAGCGCTTCGGGAGGCGGACCGTCGACGAGCACCAGCACATCGGCGAGCCAGCGACGCACGGGTTCGGGGTCGTCGACCCGCAGGTGTGGGAGCAGCTCGGCGGTGCGGCGGGTCTCGGCGAGGGCCTTGAGCGCCCGCTCGGCTTCGTCGATCCCCACCAGCCCGCGCTGACGCAGGATTTCGAGGAACGACGCCCCATCGGAGTCGGCTGCATCGCTGGAATCGGAGTCCGACGGTGCGGCGAGCTCGGTGCGGCGGGCCTCGAATGCAGCGACCTCGGCTTCGAACGCCTGGCGATCGGTCTGGAGCTTCAGACGATCGGCCGCCAGCACGCGACGTTCGGCCTCGAGGGCGGCCTGTTCGGCCTGGAGCGCCTTGCGTTCGGCGGCCAGCACCCGCTGCTCCGCGTCCAGGAGTGCATCGTCCCTCTGCGATGGCGGCGCGGGTGCGGGCGCGGCTGGGGGGGCGGGTTGCGCTGTGGAACGCGGTGCTGGCGCAGACGGGGGTGGCTGCCGCCGAGCAGGCTCGGGTGCCGTGCGAGCCTGGGGAGCTGGCCGAGCTGCGGCTGGCGCGGCTCGAGACGTCTGCGACGCCTGCTGCTTCTGCAGCTCGTCTTCGATCGTGTCGTAGCGGGGGTCTTCGACGGGTTCGACACCCGGGATCAGCCCGTCCATCGATGCGGTCTCGACCTGGACCGGCTTCTTGCGGACCGCCGTGGGCTCGACGGGCTGGGGCCGCACGCCGTCCTTCACCGCCGCACGGAGCTTCTTCTCCACCCGCCCGGACAGCATGTCCTCGGGGGAGGTGTAGCGGTCGATGCCGATGGACTTCAGGATGCCGAGCAGCTCGACCGGAGGTTTTCGGAGCTGACGCGCGAGCTTGCGTACGCGGATGGCCATGCAAGACCCTTATCAAACCGGGGTCAGCCCGGGGGATCCCCGAGGCGCGAAGTCCACCCATCCGGACCGGTTCCCAACGTCGGAGGGGCGGAATGCGCATCGCGGGTGGAGGCGGTTCGCAGAGCCGGTCCCACCATCCGGACGGCGCCGAGCACCGGATGTGGCACGGTGACGGTCTGCACGGCGGGATGGGCGAGGACCTCGCTCGGCCGATGGACCGGGCCGGCTGGAACCCCCGCATCCGCCATCTGCTGGTCGGCTTCAGCGACCGAGAGGGTGGAGAGCGCTTCTGACACGGCCTGATCGAGGGCCTCTCGGTCTGCGACCCGCTGGGCGTTGGTGTTCCAGTGGGGTCGGGGTGTGAGCCCGATGGCCTCACACAGCCGCGCGAACATCCGGTCGTTGCCGCACCCGAGTGCCAGCCAGCCATCGCTGCAGCGGTACACGTCGTAGGGCGCCAGGCCCCCGTGACTGTTGCCCCGCTGGGTGTCTTCGGTGTTCGCCACGGTCACCCGCGTGGCGTGGTAGGCGAGCGCATTGGCCTGAGCCTGGAGCATGTTCACGACGATGCGCTGCCCCTGGCCCGTGCGCTCGCGATGAAGCAGTCCGAGGAGGATGGCCTGGGTGACGAACAGCCCGGTGGTGAGGTCGGCGATGGACGTGCCGCACTTGACCGGTGGCGTGCCGGGGTGGCCGGTGATGGACATCGCGCCCCCCGCCGCCTGGAGCACGAGGTCGTACCCGGGTCGGTCTCGGTAGGGACCCTCTTCTCCGAAGGCCGTGATGGCGACGTACACCAGATCTGGCCGGATGGCGCGCAGCGTGTCGTAGTCGGCGCCCAGCCGGGCGTCCTTCCCCGGACGGTTGTTGTGCAGCACCACGTCGGCATCGGCCACGAGCTCATGCAGACGCGCGCGCCCAGCGTCCGTGCGCAGGTCGAGGACGACCGACCCCTTGTTGCGATTCGCAGACAGGTAGTAGGTCGAGACCCCGTCCACGTGTGGACCGAACGCACGGGTGTCGTCGCCCGCGGGGGGCTCGACCTTCAGGACCTCGGCGCCCTGATCCGCCAGGTGCATGGTGGCCCAGGGTCCCGCGAGAACACGGGACAGGTCCAGGATCCGAATGCCCTGCACGGGCCCTCCGCTTCAGATCGCGCGCATCAGGTCGTAGATACGGAGCGCACCGACACGGCCTTGCCGGACGGCCCGCCCATCATGCCTGCCGACATGCCTTCGACCTCGTCGCCTTCGACCTCGACCGCACGCCCGTCCAGCGCGCTGTCGATGTCTCCGAACAGGCTCACCGTGCCGGAAGAGGTCTTCAAGACCCACTGACCCGGCCCGATGTCCTTGAACTCCAGGGTGCCCTTCAACTTCATCGACGACGCTCCTGCATCTCGAGGATCTCGGTGCCGGCCATGCCCATGCCGAGCAGTACGGCGACCGTTGCGTTCAGCGCGAGCCAGGCGTGGCCCAGGACGTCCGGAAGACCCCAGGGTGCGAGGCCGCCCGTGGCGGCGCCATGGAACAGCACCGCCGCGTAGCCAGCCGCCACACCGAGTGCGATGGGCCGGGTCTTGCGGTAGGCGCCCAGGGTGAACGCGAGCCCGAACGGGAGCAGCGCCGACAACCACAGCGGGAAGTGCATCCACCCGCCACCGAACAGGATCTCGGGCCACTGCAGGATGCTGGACGACAGCATCTGGACGATGGCGAGGTCGGGAAGGCCGGGGAGCCAGCTCAAGAAGAACAGACCGCCTGCCGTGACGCCGCCCACTGCCGCGGAGCGTGCCCGGAATCCGAACGACGTACCCGCCATCTGCGCGAGCAGGAACGCCAGGAAGGCGCCCAGCGCGAAGCGGATCGGGCCGACATCCTCGACCGCGTTGCCGAGTGCGGCGCCGAGATCGAGCTTGCCGTGGCCGTACTTCTCGTTCCAGCCACCGGAGTTGCTCTCCTTGTTGGCGGTCTGGAGCAGCGTCTGCTCGACCTTGTCGGCCGGTACACCGCGCGAGAGCAGCACTGCAGCGGCGCCCGCGACGTGGGGAGTGGCCATGGACGTGCCCTGGTAGGACGCGTAGTGGTGGCCGCCCTTGCCGTCGATGGTGTCCTGCAGGATTCCGCCGTTGCTCTTGCGCTTGTCGCCGCCCGGAGCCGCGATGTCGACGCCCTTTCCGTACGAGCTGTACGGAGCCAGCGATGCGTCCGGACCGAGGGCCGACACGCCGATGGTCTCCTCGAGCGCACCCGGGTAGCCCACGCCGCGACGCCCGCTGTTGCCGGCCGCAGCGATGACGATCACGCCCTTGGCCCGGGCCTTCTTGACCGCGTTGTGGATGACCTTGCTGTAGCCCCCGCCGAGGGAGAGGTTGATGACCTGTGCCCCGTTGTCGGCGGCGTAGTCGATACCCGATGCGATCCAGGAGGACTGCCCGAAGCCCCACTTGGAGAGGACCTTGACCGGCATGATCGTGGCCTGAGGCGCGACGCCCGCCACGCCCTTTCCGTTGTGGGTGGTCTGGGCGATCGTGCCAGCCACGTGGGTGCCGTGCCCCTGGTCGTCGGTGGCCGTGCGGGTGCCCGGCACGAAGGTAGCGCCCTTCATGAGCGTGGTGCCTTCGAGATCTTCGACCTTCGCGACACCGGTGTCGACGACCGCCACCACGATGCCCTCACCCATGGCCCCGAGTGCCCAGCCTTCCGGGGCGCCCATCGCGGGGAGGTTCCACTGCTTGTCGTACATGGGGTCGTCAGGGAAGCCGCGCAGCGCGTCTCCACCGTCGATCGCGTCGACGATCTCGAGCTCGTCCGGCGGAACGGACAGCTCCATGAGCGGCTCGACGACTTCGACGAGCGGGTGGTTCTCGAGCAGGGCGACCGCGTCGTCGAGGTCGGAGACCCAGCCTTCGGCCAGCGCTTCGTCGACGGAGTGTGGGGAGGTCCAGTCCAGATCCGCGTTCAGCAGCCCCTCGATCGTGGAGAGATCGGCGAGGGTGGCGCCATCGACGAGGTCGACGACGAGGTGCCCGGGCGCGTCGGGTGCATCGGATGCATCGACGACGGGGACGTCCGGAAGCTGGCGCTCGACCGGGCCAGACGCCAGCGCATAGATTGCGCCGACGGTGGCGGCGATGGCCAGCGTGGAACGGATTGGGGACATTCGACCTCCTGGGATACCTACGGAGTCCGACCGCTCGTTGTTGCAGCGGTTCCCGGTTCTCTCGGTTCGAGGTCCTCGGGCGCCATCCGCAGGCGGTCTGTTCACAACGTAGCTCGTCTGCGGCCCGCTTTGATATGTTCGCCGCGATTCAACGCCCCGCGAGCTCGCTGGAGAGCCCATGTCCGCCGCCATTCGAACTCTTTCCGCTCTCGCGCTCTCGCTGTGCACGCTGCAGGTCCCGACCGCGTTCGCGCAGGACGACCCCAGCGACGATCCCACCGAAGACTCGGCCGAGGAGACTGGCGAGGAGCCTGCGGACACCACCGCTGCCGACGCATCCGACCAGGAGGACGGCCCGCCACTCGTCCCCGCCGAAGGCGCGAACTACGTCGCGGTCGTCATCGGATTGTCGAGCTACCAGGACCTGCCCGACGCCGTCGAGCTGGACTTCGCGCGGTCCGATGCCGCGGTCGTCCACAAGCAGCTCAAGGCCAAGGCCAACTACACGCACACGTTCCTGGTGACCGACGGCGAGGCCACCAAGGAGAACGTCCGCGAGCTCCTGCGCCAGGATGTCGCCCAGCTGGTCGGGCCCGACGACGTGTTCCTGCTCTACATCGTGGGTCATGGCGTGGGCGCGGATCTCGACGAGCCCGTGCTGCTCACCTACGACAGCTCCCTCGCCGACGCCGCATCCTCGGGCTTCGAGCTCAACGAGTTCGTCGCGGACCTGTCCACGTGGGCCCAGGCCGGCACCATGCTCGTCGTCACCGACGTCATCCACCGCAACCAGCTCGATGGCGTCTACTTCTTCGGGCCCGCAGCCAACCAGTGGCCCGACTTCTCCGTGAACGCGGCCGTGATCAGCAGCTCCCAGGCCGACAGCCCCGCTACGGACGGCGCATTCGGGACCGTCTTCGCAGACGCGGTCGCTGGCGCCGCCGATGCGAACAAGGATGGGCACGTCACCCTCGGCGAGCTCGAGGACTACCTGGTCAACCGGGTCGCCCCGAGCGGCCAGATCCCCGTCCGTGCGCCGGAGTCCATCCCGCGCGAGACCGTGATCGCCTCCGGCGTCCGCAACGAGGGCGCCACCGATCCCAGCGCCACCAGCGCCCCGATCCCCGATGCCGTCGCGCAGTTCCCCGACACCGAGGTCTGGTCGGCCAAGTTCGTGTTCCGCGAAGGCGCCAGCCAGTCGGTCCGCTGCCGCAACCAGGAGGTCAAGGCCTGCGCGCCGTCTTGCTACGTGCGCAACTTCAAGGCCGGCATCTGCGACCTGAAGGCGGTCGTCGACGGCGTCGAGCTGTCGGGCAAGGTCCCGGTGGTCTACCCCGGCCGCTACAGCTGCGGTCTGCGCGCCGGTGCGCTGTCGTGCCGTCCGCCGCTGGAGCCCGCCGAAGAGCGCGACGACTGACCCCACGGTCCCGTCGCTGGTCGTCCTCCCCCCCTGTGCATAGGAGACAGGTCCGGAGGTTCGACCATGGCCAACGACAAGGCCCCACCCAAGCGCAACAGCAGCGCCACCCGCATCCTTCTCGCCGTGAGCTTCCTCGGCATCCTGGTGTTCGTGGGCTCGCTGTTGTTCGTGTTCTACATGGTGACCGGCGTCGACGAGGGCGAGATCAGCGACGAGAGCTACGCCAAGCTCGTGCTGTCCGGCCCCATCCCCGAGTCCCCTCCCCCGCCCAGCCTGTTCGCCGACCCCAACAAGCCCCGGCCCACGCTCACCGAGCTGTCCCGGGCCATCCGCGCGGCCGGCACCGACGACCGGATCGACGGGCTGTACGTGCAGCTCGACATGCCGAGCGCCGGCTGGGGTGGGCTGCAGGAGCTCCGAGGCGCGCTCGAGGACTTCCGCGAGGCCGGCAAGCCCTGCGTCGCCTACGCCGAGATGTACGACGACACCAGCTACTACCTGGCCTCTGCGTGCGACAAGGTGGTGATGGCCCCGAGCGGCATCAGCATGGTGAACGGGCTGGCCAGCTCCATCACCTACTACGCTGGGACGTTCGAGAAGCTCGGGATCGACGCCGAGTTCGAGCACGTCGGCGACTTCAAGAGCGCGGTCGAGCCCTACGAGCGCACCGAGCCGTCCGAAGCGGCCGCTGAAGCCCAGAACTACCTGCTGGACGGGCTCTACGGCACCATCATCGCCGACATCGCCCGTGGACGCGGTCTCACCGACGCCCAGGCGCGCTCGATGATCGACCACCCGCCCATGTCTCCGCAGCATGCCCTCGACAGCGGGCTGGTCGACGCGCTGGCGTTCCGCGACGCCGTGATGGCCCGGATCCACCAGGTGCAGAACGACGACTGGGTCGAGACCCTGGCCGAGCCCGTCCCCGAAGAGCTCCAGACCGCCGTGAAGGATCGGTTCACGCCGATCAGCGAGATCGTGAAGAGCGTCCGGGCCGAGAACGCCGAGAAGGCGGACCGCATCGCGGTGATCTACGCCGAGGGTCCCATCCTGTCGGGCGAAGCCGAGGGCGGGCTGTTCGGCAGCCAGATCCTCGCCGACCGCACGTTCCGGAGCTGGATGCGAGATGCCCGCGAGGACGACTCGGTGAAGGCCATCGTGCTCCGCGTGAACAGCCCGGGAGGCTCGGGTCTCGCGTCGGACATGATGTGGCGCGAGATCGAGCTCGCGAAGGCCGACGGGCTGCCCGTGGTGGTCTCGATGGCCGACTACGCGGCGAGCGGTGGGTACTACATCGCTGCCCCCGCCGACTGGATCGTGGCCCAGCCCAACACCATCACCGGCTCGATCGGGGTGTTCGGCGGCAAGCTGAACCTGGGCGGGCTGTACGAGAAGGCCGGCATGACCCAGCACGACTTCAAGCGCGGCGAGCTGTCCGACCTGTTCAGCTCCACGTCTGGCTTCTCCGAAGAGGGTCGGGCCACGTACCGGCGCTTCCTGTCGGACTTCTACGAGCGGTTCCTCGAGAAGGTGACCGAGGGTCGCGGCATGTCCCGCGACGACGCCCACGCCGTGGCTCAGGGCCGCGTGTGGACCGGCACCCAGGCCCTCGATCGCAAGCTGGTCGACGAGCTGGGAGGTCTGGACGAGGCCATCGTCAAGGCCGCAGAGCTGGCCGAGATCGACCCCGAGCAGGCCGGCCTCACGAACTGGCCACGGCAGAAGGACCTGGTGGAGCTGTTGCTCGAAGACTTCGGCAATGCCTCGACGCCGACCATCGAGGTCGACCTCGGCATGGCGCCTTTCGCGGACGAGGTCACGAGCGAGCACGCCCAGCATCTCTTCCTGCTCGAGGCCATGCTGCAGGACGGCGCCGTCGCGCTGATGCCGGCGCCGCCCACCTTCGAGTAGAGCCGTGCTCTACCGCGAATAGAGCCGCGGTCTACAGGTTTCGGAACACGCTGGCCACGACCGTCTTGTCGTTGCCGCCCATGTTCGCGGTGAGGCCCACCGACGGGGTGTTCGCGAGCTGGTAGTCGCCGCACTGCCCCTTCATCTGGCGGTGGATCTCGAGGATCTGCTTCACGCCGGTGGCGCCGACCGGGTGGCCGAAGCCGACAAGACCGCCGCCCGTGTTGACCGGAATGTCGCCCGACAGCTCGGTCCGGCCTTCGCGAACGAGCGTGTGGCCCTGGCCCTTGTCGGCGAAGCCGAGCGCCTCGTACATCAGCATCTCGGTGACCGTGAAGCAGTCGTGCACCTCGGCGACGTCGACCTGATCGGGGGTGATGCCCGCCTGGGCGTAGACGCGTTCTGCGGCGGCCTTGGTGGTCTCGAGCTGCAGGGGATCGCCGTCCTCGTAGAGGTTGCCGGTGGTGTGGGACAGGCCCACGAGCTCGATCGCGTCGGACTCCGACTTACCGAGCTTCTTCAGGCCGGCTTCGGTGACCACGATGAGGGCCGAAGCGCCGTCGGACACCTGGCTGCAGTCGCTCATCTTCATGAACGGGTGCAGCTCTTCGTTCGACAGGAAGCGCGGGTTCTTGTCGTTGGCGTCCTTCGCGGTCTCGAAGTCCATCTTCACCGCGTGCATGTGCGCGAGCGGGTTCTTGTTGGCGTTGCCGTAGGCCTTGACCGCGAGACGGCCGAGATCGGCCTCCTCGGCATCGGTCTCGCCGAGCACGTGCTTGGTGCGCCAGGCGAACAGCGCGGGGAACGTGAAGTCGTCGAGCTCGCGCTGGCGGGCGTAGTGCGCGGCACGGGCGAGATAGTCCCCGCCGGTACGGGCCGATGCGGTGGTCTGCACCTCGGCACCCACCACGAGCGCGATCTCGGAGCCGGCCTTCAGCGCGTCGACCGCACTGGCGAAGGCCAGGCCTCCGGATGCACACGCACCCTCGACGCGCATCACGGGCTTGTTGACCAGACCCGGGTTCGCCCCGACGACCGCGGCGCCGAGGTGACCCTGGTTGACGAACAGCTCGCCCACGAAGTTGCCGATCCAGGCCTTGTCGACCTGCTCTGCCGCGACCCCGGTGGCCTCGAGTGCCTGGTTCACCGCCGTGGTGATGTAGTTCTCGAGCGTGGGGTTCTCGCGCTTGCCGAAGTCGGGATGCCGCTTCCAGATGAAGTCCGGATGCTTCTTTCCGATGAACGGCGTGGTGTGTCCACCAAGCACGAAGATGCGGGGGCTACTCATGATTTCCTCCGTTGGGCGCGGCTATTCGCCAGTCGCCTCGTGGTACTCTTCAAAGACGTCGTCGAGTCGATCGAGGGCCGCGACCACCTGTGGGTCAGAGGCGAAATCGGACTCGCGGATTCGGGTGGCGAGCTCGGTCTGGCGCTTCTCGAGGTCCTCGAAATCGGCCGCGTCGGGGTCGCGCCGGGCCTGACGCAGATCCTGGATGAGCCCAGCGGACTTCTCGAGCACTTCCTTGCCGAAAGGGTCCTCGGTGTGGAGGAGCGTGCGGCGCACCAGGCTCCACGGCGCCGAGCTCTTGCCGGCCCACACGGCATCGGGCTGCGCACGACGCTCCTGGAGCGCCACGGCCTTCTCGTTGAGGCGCTTCCCGCTCGGCTCGTGCATCTTCGGAGGCCGGTCGGAAGCCCCATCCGGACCGGGGCGGCCCATGACCGGCTTTTCCGGATCGACCGGGACACGGCCCATCACATCGGGTGAATCGACGTTCTCACGCTCGTACCCGTCGACGTCACCGCCGGTGTTCATGGGCACGAGCAGCAGGAGACCCGCCGCCAATGCCATGCCGCCGAGTGCTGCTCCGATGACCACGATCCAGGACTTTCGCATCATTCCTCCGCGACGCCCCTCTAGCACCTCTCCCTATCCTCGCCCCGTGCTGCATTGCAACATCCCAATTTCTTCAAGTTTTTATTGAAGTGTTGTCAATAGCAATCCCAGATCCAATTCCAATAGCTTTGAACACATTTATCCGCAAATAGTGCAGTGAGCCGACCTCACGACGTCAATACTTTTGATGGTTGACAGGACTCCGAGCACGAACGAAAGTGCACATGTCCTCCCTGGACATCCCCCCTCCGTGTCTCCCCGACACGGTCCCCTTCCGCTCCCCCCTCCCTTCCCCCCTCCCCCCGAGCTCCCCCATGAAGCCCGTCCTGAAGTGGGCCGGCGGCAAAGCCCGCCTGGCCCCTCGGATCTGTGCTGCGTTCACAGGTCCGTGTGCCGGCGTGTACCTCGAGCCCTTCGCAGGTGCTGCCGCCGTCGCCCTCTACCGCCTCGAGCGCGGTGAGATCAGCCATGCCGTCCTCACCGACGTCAACGCCAAGCTCATCGCCGTGCACACCGCCATTCGCGATCACGTCGACCTGGTCCTCGAAGCCCTCGCCGAGATGCCCGACGAGGACTGGCGCGAGCGCTACTACGACGTCCGCGCCGAGTTCAACGAAGGCCCGTTCAAGGGACCCCGGCACGCCGCGCGATTCCTGTGGCTGAACCGCGCGGGGTTCAACGGCCTGTACCGCGAGAACAAGAAGGGCAAGTACAACGTGCCCATCGGTCGATACAAGCGGGTCAGCCTGCCGAGCGAAGAACACTTCCGGACCGTGTCCGAGCTGCTCCGCGGCGTCGAGCTGCAGGCCACCGACTTCCGGAGTGCCCTGGCCCGAGCAGGCGCAGGCGACCAGGTCTACTGCGACCCGCCCTACGTGCCGTTGTCCGCCACCGCGAACTTCACGGCGTACTGCAAGGCCCCCTTCGGCCTGAACGAGCAGATCGCCCTCGCAGACAGCGCGCGGGCCGCGGCAGAGCGCGGTGCCGAAGTGGTCCTGTCGAACCACGACGTGCCCCTCGTCCGCGACCGGATCTACCGGGTGGACGACGGCTTCCGCTACGTCGGAAACCCCCGTGTGGCACGGGCGATCAGCCGCAAGGCCAGCAACCGCAAGGCCGTGGCCGAGGTCATCGCGGCGATCGGACCCGTCGCCGCGTGAGACCGGGGCTCGAGGCTACTCGGGCACCGGGAGCGGCAGCGTGCTGACGGCGTAGGTCTTCATCAACCCGGAGACCACGGACGAAAGACCCGTGTTCATCTCGGTCAGGTCGGCGGAGTCGGTGTTGACCATGCCGGCGACCCCCACCATGAAGATGCCCTCGTCGGGGAACGCTTCGGCCGGGATGGTGACCACGCCCAGCTCGGTGGTGCCGTGGGTGAAGTCGTAGACCTCTTTGATGGTCGACGGCTCGTTGCTGTAGGTGACCGCCCCTTCGTCGTCGAGCACCACCACCAACGCCGAGTCGTACGGAAGGCCCGTGAAGTCGAGGGTGATGGCCGTGTCGACCGCGTGCTGCTCCGGGATCTCCTGGGAGAAGTCCGCAGCCGCCGGCAGTGCGACCTGGGCGGTGGAGACCTGCTGAGCGTCGCCATCGGTGCGAACCGACTCGAGCTCCCAGGTCTCACCCTGCGCGTAGGGGAGAGGGTCGGTGCCCGGCTCGAGCCCATAGACGCCCGAGTCGACCTCCGACAGCGTCACGCCGGCCCCTGTCCCCAGCAGCGAGACCGTGGCGCCCGTGATCGGCGCGTTCTCGATCTCGTCGACCTCCTTGGCGTCCGCCATGAAGATCGTGGCGGTCGTCCCGGACTCGAACTCGGACTGATCGAGCAGATCCTGGAGCTCCTGGCTCTGCGGGGGCTCGATCCCGAGCACGATGCCCTCGACCACCACGGGTTCCAGCAGTCCGTCGATGGTGTCCTTTGCCTTGTTGAGAGCGTCGCAGCCTGTGAGTGTCAGCAGAACCAGCAGCATATCGGGGTCTCCTCCGTGTGGATCGGGTCGCGGTTGACGCGCTCCAGCCACGCCAATAGCTTGTCGCGATTCGCGGGCACCCGCCAGCATCACAATTCACGTCGGGAACGTACACCATGGCCACCCTCACCAAGATCACGAAGTTCCGTCGCAAGCTCCGTCGCAAGAAGATGGGCAAGGACCGGAAGCGTCACGCCGAGAACCACGGCACCACGCCCGTCTTCGAGATCCATACCGAAGACGCCATCAAGAACGCGCCCAAGGATCAGCTGCGTCCCGAGGACCGCTGAGCTCCTGCTCGTTCCACACACCCGTCGCCCGCACTGCCGGGCCAGGTGAGTGGCCGCCCTTCAGGAGTCCATCGTGATTCTCGGCCACCAGGCGATCCTCGACCGTCTTCGTTCGGCCGCGGACCGCGATGCGCTGCACCACGCGTACCTCTTCGAAGGGCCCCGTGGGATCGGTCGGCGCAAGGTCGCTGACTGGCTGGCCTCCTACGTCAACTGCCTCGAGCGGGATCGGGCTCCGTGTGGCAGCTGCTCGCGCTGTACCACCATCGCAGCCGGCAGCCATCCCGACGTCATCGCGCTGGAACCGGACCCCGAGCGTGCAAGCGGCACGATCACGGTCGACGAGGTGCGCGAGATCATCCGCAAGTCGACCTACCACCGGTTCGACTCCAATCGACGCGTGCTGATCATCGACCCCGCCGACGCCATGCTCGAGCCTGCCGCCAACGCGCTGCTGAAGACGCTCGAGGAACCCCCGGACGGCACGGGCTTCGTCCTCATCACCACCAGCGCCCGCCGACTGCTCCCCACCATCGTCAGCCGCTGTCAGCTGGTGCGCTTCGGAGCCGTCCCCGCCGACGAGATCGCGGGATGGCTCGCAGAGCGCGGCGTCGACGAGCCCGAGTTGTGTGCCCGTCTGAGCCTGGGCAGCCCAGGGCGTGCGCTGGAGCTCGCCGACGGGGGCCTCGACAAGCGTCGCCAGGCCCGCTCGGTGCTCGTGCGTCTCGGGCAGTCCGGCACCCTCAAGGGCGTGTTCGACCACGACCAGAAGCTCACCAAGGGAACCGCGCGCGTGAAGTGGATGCCGGATGCCCTCGTGCTCTTCGAGGTCCTCGAGGAGTTGCTGCGCGACGTCGCGGTCTACGCATCGGGTTCCGGAGCGCAGCTGCTGCACGCCGACGAGCCCGAGCTGATCGCGGACTGGTCCCGTCGCCTGTGGCCCGGTGGCGTCGAACAGATCCAGCGGGCCCTCCTCGACGCGCGCGACCAGTTCGAGGTGAACGTGAACGGCCGCCTGGTTCTGGATCGGGTGTTCACCACCCTGCGCGCCCAGCTCGGCCACTGAGTGGCCGGGAATATTGCGTTGCAGCACTGATCCGAAAAGCAGGTGATGCGGCGACGGTCGATCCCGCTAGAAGAGGCCTATGACCCTCGATCAACGCAACGTCGCCACGGAGTCACGGAGCACACCGAGGATTGCACGGAGAGGTGAGGAATCTCCGACGAGCGTTCGAAGCCTGTTCCATGGACGCTCGAAGAGGAACGAAGCACTGTTCACCCGACCCGGCTGGCTCTGCGACTCTGGCGGCGTGGTCCACCACGCGACGCCCCCGATCGACACCGTCGTGTCCTCGCTCTCGGTCGCGCTCTGCCACTCTGCGTGATCCTACTGGGTCGCCTGGAAGGCGGGGTCGGGCTCGGGGTGAGAATGGACGTTGAATCCATCCGCAGAAGATACGATTCGTGTCGCATCACCACGAATGGCAGATTCGCTCGCGAGCGGGCGTGACGCCGACCTCCCAGGTCTCGATGGGCACGTAGGCGCGTAGCCGGCCGTCCCACAGCGCCACCTCGACGGTGGTGGATCCCCCGCCGCTCTGGGAGTGAACCGTGCTGGTCACCGTCCGGTCTCGGGCGTCGAAGGTCACCACCAGGTCCTGAACCACCCGGCCCTCCTCGACCAGCCGATGCCACTCGTACGCCGGATGGATGCGCGCACACGGCTCCTCTGCAGCGTGATCCCCGGGCGGATCGACGTGCAGCAGGTAGGTTCGCGTGCCCCCGTCGTCCTCGGCCTGGACCTCCAGCAGGGTCACGCCCGCCTCGTCCGCGCCGATGACGCGCAGGTGGGGCTCGACACGAGGTGCCGCTCCGGGGAGGTAGCCACCCGGCACGCACCCGTGGCGCCCGACCCGCACCTCGAAGCCATCCTCCACGGACGCAGAGACGGTCACCCCTTCGATCCGCCCGTCTCCATCGACGTCCTCCACCAGGTGATCCGTGATCGACCCGTCCAGAACGGCCTGTCCACCGGCTCCCATCGCGACTGCAATCCAACCGAGCATCCGCCCTCCTCGGTGGAAGACGAAGCAACGACCGTGCCAGCTCGACCGACCGAACCCCTTCCCGTCAGAGCAGCTCGTCGGGGTGGACGTCGCCAGCACGCTGGACGGGCTCGGGATCGGGTTCCGGCTCGGCTTCGAGCGACGCATCGACGTGTGCGCCCTGCGCGACCAGATCCCGCACAGCACCCGCCAGGTAGAGGCTCCCGAGCACGATGACCTCGTCGGCCTCGGCGTAGACCTCCGGAAGCGTCAGCTCGACCTGCTGGCCCGCCGCCAGGACGTGCTCGGTGTCCTGCAGCTGCACCGCCAGATCGTACGGCTCGCGGGCTTTGGGGTGAGCGCACGACGTGGTCACCAGCTCGTCGACCAGGCCCACGAAGGGGGCGGCGACCTCGATCGGATCGCGCCCCTCCCCCATTCCGAACAGGAGGATTCTCAGCTCGGGTCGCGGCCGACGCGACAGCCAGCGCGCGACAGCTTCGGCAGCGGGCGCATTGTGCGCGCCATCCACCCACAATCCCGGCGCGACCTCTTCGAGCCGGCCGGGGAGCCAGGCCGACTTCAGCCCTTCGCGGATGTGGTCGTCGGACACCGGGAATCCCTGTTCGCGTAGCGCGTGCAGCGCACCCACGGCCACGGATGCATTGGCGCCCTGATGCACGCCTTGCAGGCCCAGCTCCACGTCCTCGACCGTGCCCACCGGCGTCGAGAACGCCCAGCGACCCGCAGTCTGGACGCGTCGCAGATCGGCACCGGCCTGCCAGATCGGCATGCCCAGCTGATTGGCGCGATGCTCGAACACCTCGCCCACCCCGCGGGGCATCGGACCCACCACCGCCGACGCGCCCTTCTTGAAGATCCCGGCCTTCTCGAAGGCGATCTTCGGGAGCGTGTCGCCCAGCGCGTCCATGTGGTCGAACCCCACGCTCGAGATCGCGCAGACCTGGGGCTGGACCACATTCGTGGCATCGAGGCGACCGCCCATCCCTGTCTCGATCACGGCGATGTCCACCTGTCGGCGCGAGAACGCCAGGAACGCCGCGCAGGTGACCAGCTCGAAGTAGGTCAGCGGCTCGCCGTCGAGCTGGGCCGTGGCCGCCCAGTCCTTTCGCGCGCGATCGACGGCCTCGATCACCTCGTTCAGGAACGGGTCGCCAATCGGTGCACCGTCGATCCAGATGCGTTCGTTGAGCGCGCTCGTGTGCGGCGAGAAGTTGGCGCCCACCCGGAATCCAGCCGCGCGCAGCGACTGGGCGACCATCGAGACCACACTGCCCTTGCCGTTGGTGCCAGCGACGTGGATCACCGCGTAGTGCCGATGCGGCTCGCCGATGACCTGCAGGAACTCCGTGACCCGATCCAGGCCGAGCTTGACGCCCGACATCGCCAGTCGCGACAGGACCGGATGCGTGATCACGCCGGCTTCCCGTGCACCGGGCCCCCCGCCGCAGCGGACCGACTCACCGAAGAGCCCGACGCAGCCGAGCTCTTTGCATCGGCATCCTGCGGATCGAGGCGCAGCAGCTGGCGGAGCAGACGCGCCACCGTCGATCGGAGCTGGTGGCGCTCGACGATCAGGTCGATCATCCCGTGCTCCAGCAGGTACTCGGACGTCTGGAAGCCCTCGGGAAGCTGCTGACCGATGGTCTGCTCGATGACGCGCGGGCCGGCGAAGCCGATCAGGGCTTCGGGCTCGGCGATGATCAGATCGCCCAACATCGAGAACGACGCCGCGACGCCCCCCGTGGTGGGGTGCGTGAGGATGCTGATGTACGGCATGCCGGCTTCGTCCTGCAGCTTCGCGAGTGCTGCGCAGGTCTTGGCCATCTGCATGAGCGAGATCACGCCCTCCTGCATCCGAGCGCCCCCCGACGCGCTGATCACGATGGCCGGCCGTTGGTGCTCGGCCGCGCGCTCGAACAACCGGGTGACGTGCTCGCCCACCACGGCACCCATCGACCCGCCCATGTAGCGGAAGTCGAAGCAGCCGACCTCGCACGCCACGCCGCCGATGGAGCCCGTGACGCTGATGAACGCGTCGTTGCGGCCGGTCTTGTTGCGACTGGCTTCGATGCGCCGGCTGTACGGCTTGCTGTCGACGAACGCCAGGGCGTCGACCGGGTGCAGCTCCTCGTCGTGGGAGACGAGCGCCGGCTCGGGATCACACAGCAGCTCGAGGCGACGCAGCGCTTCGAGTCGGAAGTGGTGACCGCACAGCGGGCAGACCTGCAGATTGTCGGTGAGGGCCTCGTTGTAGACGGGCTCGGTGCACGAGGGGCACCGCGTCAGCAGATCGGGGGTCTCCGGCGCACCGGCCTCCCGCTGCTTTCCCACGAAGTCCTTCCGCTGCTCGAACCAGCGCCGTCCCTTGTTGGCCATCGTCGTCTCCAACCGTTGCCCGACCCCGCTCTCGGGGATGACCTGGCCCGGGTAACACGCAGCGGATCGAGGGGATACGTCGACGCCATGCCCAACCCCACTACACCCGCCGATTCCACCGCTGATTCCGCCGCCGGGCTCGATGCTCTGCTCGACGACCTCACCACCCGACGGGTCGTCCCGTCCATCAGCCTCTGCATTCGTGTGGGGGGCGACGAGGTCTACCATCGAACCGCCGGGCTGGCGCGCTTCGATCCGCCGAGGGTCGCCACCAGCGACCAGCCGTACGACCTCGCCAGCGTCACCAAGGTCCTGGGCGGAACCGCGGTCGTCGCCAGCCTCATCGAAGATGGCACCCTGGCGTTCGACCAGCCCGCCGCCACCTGGCTCGACGGCGTCGATCCGCGCGTCACCGTCCGTCAGCTGTTGCAGCACGGGTCCGGACTGCCCGCCTGGCGACGCTTCTACGCGATGCTCGACGGCCGGGCGCCCGGAACCGCCGCGACCCGCGCGTTCCTCTACGACGCCATCCGTTCGGTTCCGCTCGAGGCCGATCCGGACTCGCGCCACACCTACAGCGATGTCGGCTTCCTCTGGCTGCTGCTGATCTGCGAAGCCGCCACCGAGCAGCCCTTCGCGCAGCTGTTCCACGAACGGGTTCGCGTCCCGTCCGGGGTGGACGATCTCCGCTGGGGCTGGCCGGGTGCCGCCGCCACCGAGTGGCCCTGTCCAGAGCGGCACGTGGGCATCGAGGGCGTCGTCCACGACCTGAACTGCGCGAGCCTGGGCGGGGTGTCGACCCATGCCGGGCTGTTCGGAACCTCCCGCGCAGTCGCCCGTCTGGGCGGGGCGTTTCTCGGCGCAGCCGCTGGAGACCCCCGGTACGCCGGCCTCCCCGGCGCCACGCTCCAGAAGATGTGGGCGATGCAGGGCCCCGGCAGCCATCGGTGCGGCTGGGACGCGATCAGCCGCGGTGGCTACACCAGCACCGGCGCGCACTTCCCCGACGATACAATCGGGCATCTCGGCTACACGGGGACGAGCCTCTGGATGTCACCGGGCCGGCAGACCGTCGTGGCGTTGCTCACCAACCGGGTGCACCCCCTCGACGATGCCGGGCCGATCCGCGAGGTCCGACCCCTCGTGCACGACGCCGTCGCCCGATTCCTGGAGTGGGCTCCATGATCCCGATGCTTCTCGCCCTGCTGTCGCCAGCGCTGGCCACCCCCGACCCCATCCCCACCGACGCGCACCATCGCCTGGTGGGGTTCGACGCCGAAGGTCGTGCGCTCGTCACAGTCGTGCGGGTGCGCTGGACGCTCGACCACGAGCTCTCGAGCGGAGATGTCGAGCCCACCGGCCCCGTCGCCACCACGAGCGTCAGCTGTCACATCGTCCGACCCCTCGCCGGAGCGGGCCCGGCCCTGGATGCCGAAGCCTGTCGCCGGGCTGCTCCGCGGTTCGACCGGGGAAGACCCGGCAACGGCGAGACCCTGACCATCGGGGTGATGCCCCCCACCGATCCCGTCTGGCTCCGCGTGAAGGACGGCCGGGTGCTCGCGTTCCGCCCCAGCGGTGATCGAACCGAGTCCGGCAAGCTCGTCACCGCGGAAGTCGTGGGCATCGAGCGGGAAGCCAGGCTGCTCCGCGTGCCGATGCAGCGCCCCGACCCCTTCGGGAACCCCGTCACGAACGACGTCTGGGCCATCCTCCATCCCGACCTGCCGCGCGGCGACGATGCCGTGTGCCTGTCCGTGCGACCCGGCACCCGCGGGGGCACCATCGAGCCCACCATGCTCGCTGCCATCCAGGAGGCCGTCGGGGCCGACTGGGTCGTGCGCGGGGCCACCCCCGTCCGCAACACCCGCACCGAACCCGAGCTGCTCTACCGTGGCGAGGTGCTGGCCGACTACGCCAGCGAAGTGCAGTCCCGGCTCGAGCCCATGGTCGCCATCGAATCGCTCCAACCCTTCCCCGAGGCCGAGTGTCCCCTGACCCTCGTCCTGCCCTGAATCTCTCCATCTGTCCGTGGAGCCCCTGACGTGCGCACGCTCACCTCTCTCGCCGGCAACTCCCAACGCCTGGACGGCGGCGCCATGTTCGGCAACGCGCCGAAGGCCCTCTGGAGCCGCTGGACCGACGTCGACGACCGCAACCGCATCCCGCTCGCCTGCCGCGCGCTGCTGGTCGAGGAACACGATGCCGTCGGGCGTCTCACCCGCCGGATCCTGTTCGAGGCCGGCATCGGCGCCTTCTTCGACCCCAAACTGCGCGATCGGTACGGTGTGGTCGAGTCGGATCACGTGTTGCTCCGCTCGCTCGAAGCCGCCGGGCTCAGCCACGAGGACATCGACGTCGTCGTGCTCTCGCACCTGCACTTCGACCACATCGGAGGGCTGCTGACCGCGTTCCAGGAGGGCCAGGAGCCCGACCTGCTGTTCCCCGACGCGACCTTCGTCGTCGGCGAAGCCGCCTGGGAGCGCGCGCTGAACCCCCATCCCCGCGACCGCGCCAGCTTCGTACCCCGCCTCAACACCCTGCTGCGGGAATCCGGGCGCCTCGAGGTCGTGCGCGAGCAGTTCGACCGGAGCTACCACCGATCCGAGACCCTGGGGCCCGACTACCGGTTCCACCGCTCCGACGGACACACCCCCGGCCTGCTCCTCACCGAGATCCCCACCGATGCAGGCCCCGTGGTGTTCGCCGGCGATCTGGTGCCCGCAACCCCCTGGGTGCACCTGCCCATCACCATGGGCTACGACCGGTTCCCCGAGAAGCTCATCGAAGAAAAAGAGGCGTTGTACGAGGATCTCATCCCTCGCAAGGGCTGGCTGTACTACACCCACGACCCCGATGTCGCGCTGTCCCGCGTCGTCTTCGACGGCCGGAAGTTCCGCGCCGACGCCCCCCTCACCACCCTCGACCGCTGGAGTGGCACATGACCCCCCTCATCGAAGCCGGAGCCCCCATCGCCGTCGTCGCCCCGTGCGGCGTCTACAACCGCGACCGCTACCGCGCCGGCCTGCGGATCGCGCGGGAGAACGGTCTGAACGTCCAACCCCTCGACGACCTGCTGCGTCCGTGGCGCTACCTGGCCGGCAACGACGCCCACCGCCTCGAGCAGCTCGTCCACGCCATGACCTCCGACGACTACGCCGCGGTGTGGATCGCGCGCGGGGGCTACGGGCTCACCCGCCTGCTCGACGATCTTCCCTGGAGCCGCTTCGACGACCGGCCCGTGCTGGGTTTCTCGGACGTCACCGCCCTGTTCGCGGGCATGCGCGCTCACGGGGTCGGCACAGCCGTGCACGCCCCGGTCGTCCACAGCATCCCGAAATCCGACGAGCCCAGCCTCGACGCCCTCGTCGCGGTGCTCCAGGGCAAGCGACCCGCGCTGGACGGCACGATCTGGATCGAAGGCCACGCCGAGGGCCCCGTGGTGGGCGGGAACCTGTGTCTGCTCGCGTCCACCTGTGGCACGCCCGAACAGCTCGACGCCCGCGGCTGCATCCTGGTCCTCGAGGAGATCGGCGAGCCCGCCTACCGCGTCGACCGCATGCTCCAGCAGCTCCACTCCGCCGGGGTGTTCGACAGCGTGACCGGCATCGTGCTCGGCGAGTTCGTCGACTGCCGGGTGCCAGAAGGCGCCGACTTCACCATCGAGGACGTTTTGAAGGACCAGCTGACCCGACTCGGGGTGCCCATCCTCGCCGAAGCGCCGATCGGCCACGGGGCGCAGAACCACGCCTTCGTCTGGGGGCGGCACGGGGTGTTCGACCCCGCCCTGCCGGGCTCTGCGGATGGCCGACTCAGGTTTCAGCCGGCGCCGACCTCTCGTGCCTGACAATCGATCGGGGCCCCTGGCGAGGTCGTCCTCCCGCGGGTAGCATGCCGTTCCTCGCGCGCCCGCACGCGAGCACTCCACAGAGGTTGGCATGCAGATCCATCGCACTCCGCTCGTCTTCGGGGGCCTCGCCCTCTCTGCCGTCCTCGGCGGCTGCACCTCCGGTCCGGTCTCCGGCACCTGGCTCTACCAGGATGCCGCCATCCTCACCGACTCCTGCGATCTCCTCGACGAGGACGACGTGCCGTCCGGCGACTTCTACGTCTACAACGAGGGCAAGGGCGTGATGGTCGTCGACCCCAACGAGAACCAGGACGGCGAAGCCCTCGAGGTCTTCGACTGCACCTACGACGGCAACAAGAGCTTCACCTGCCCCGAGCGCGTCGAAGACACCCGGACCGAAGGCGACAACACGCTCACCCAGAACGTCGGTGTCACGGGAACTCTCGACGGACGCGAGACCCTCACCGCCACGCTCACCTCCACCCTCGAGTGCGACGGTCCGGCCTGCGAAGCCATCGAGACGCAGACCGGCCAGCAGTTCCCGTGTGTCGTCGAGACCCAGTGGGACGCCGTCTGGACCTCGCCCACCCTTCCGTGACGCCGCACTGATGCGAAGCCGCGACCTGCCCTGGTCCCGCACCTTCCACATCACGGCGCCGGCCGGCGTCACGTGGACCGAACACGACGACCACGTCGCCTATCAGGCCGATCAGCCTCTCGCGTCGTTCCACCATCGGCTCCTGCTCGACCGGCCTCCCGACGACCTGACCCCCTGGAAGGCCCGCTGGCATGCGCTGAACGGCGGTCGTGCCGTGGACACTCCCATGTTCGCGTGGGAATCCAGGAGCCATGCTCCGACGCCCGAGGGCCAGGAACACCGGCTGTGGTGCCTGATGTTCGATCGGCCCGTCGATCCTCTCGAACCCCGCCCGGACGTCCGCGTCCTCACCCGCGCCGACCTCGACGCCCTGCTCCCCTTCTTCGCCGTCGACTCGGACGCCAGCCCCGCCCCCGACACCTGGGCCCGCTGGATGCTCTCCGGTGTCTGCACCCGCATCGAACAGAGCCCACTCGGGGGTGGCGGCGTGATGCTCGGGCGCTTCGACGGACCGGAACTCGTAGGGATGGCCAGCGTGCTCTGGGACCGCCGCGAGGCCCGCTTCCACACGGTCGTCACGCGCGAGAGTCACCGCCGCCGCGGCATCGCCCGCGACCTCGTCCTCCGCTGCATCCAGCGCTACCAAGAGGCGTCCTTCGGCATCACCTACATCGCCGCGACGCCCGAGAGTCCCGCGGAGCAGCTCTACCGCTCGATCGGGTTTCGCAGGACGACAGCGGTCACGATCGTCCGTCTCTGATTTCCGCCTGACGATCAGGCCCACCCTCGGAGGCAGTCCCGACAGGCGCTCGCGCGGTCGTCGGTCGGTCGGACACCGGGTCCGCGCGAACCCTCCTCGTGCTCGACGGGAGGCCAACGCAGCGAACCCGCCGCGACACCGCTTCAGCGGGCGCTTCGCGCCGGACTCGTCATGCGTCGTGCGTCGGCGGGATGCGGGAGGCGCGATGCGTCTGCGGGATGCGCGATGCGGGGATGCGGGGATGCGGGGATGCGGGATGCGTCTGCGGGATGCGGCGTGCGGCGGAACGAGCTGCGACGCACAAGCGCTCCTTGGGTCCACCCCACCGCGACAAACGACTCGCCGCCGCAACACGCCTTACGCCAACCGCAGACGCATCGCGCCAACCGCAGACGCATCGCGCATCCCGCAAACCGCAGACGCATCGCGCCAACCGCAGACGCATCGCGCATCGCGCCAACCGCATCGCGCATCCCGCAACCGCAGACGCATCGCGCCAACCGCGGACGCACACCGCGGATCGTCAGTCGCCAGCGCCAGCGAGGTGGATCTTCATGAGGTTGGCCGACCCCTTCGTGGGGGATCGCCCAGCGAGGATCACGATCTCCTCGCCGGCCTCGACGTGACCGCGGCTCAACAGCACGCGCTCGCCCGTGTCGATGAGCTCCTCGACGTTGTGGTGCTGCGCGATCACCACGGGAATCACACCCCAGGCCAGCGCCAGCCGGTCTGCGACGTGGGTTTGCGGGGTGAGCGCGAAGATCGGCCCGCGTGGACGGGCTTTTCCGGCGTACAGGGCCGTGAGGCCGCTCCAGGTGAAGATCACCAGGGGTCGGGCCTTCTCGGTGGCGGCGTAGACCGCGGCGCGCGCCACGATTCCTGCACTCCCAGGCAGGGGTGGGAGCTGATCGAGGGGCACCGACTTGAAGAACCGGGACCCCTCCACCTCGCGGGCGATGCTGTCCATCATCTTCACCGCTTCGACCGGCCAGTCGCCCACCGCGGTCTCCCCCGAGAGCATCACGGCATCGGTGCCATCCAGGATGGCGTTCGCGACGTCGGTGGTCTCGGCGCGGGTCGGGCGCGGGTTGCGCTCCATGCTGTCGAGCATCTGCGTGGCCGTGATGCACAGCGCCCCGTGTCGGTGGGCGGCTTCGATGATCATCTTCTGGTAGACCGGCACGCTCTCGATGGGCACCTCGACGCCCAGATCGCCCCGCGCGACCATCACGCCGCTCGCGATGTCGCAGATCTCGTCGATGTTCTGAACGGCCTCGGGCTTCTCGATCTTGGCGATGATCGGCACCCGCGAGCCGTGTCCATCCATGGCTTCGAGCAGTGCTTCGATGTCGCTGGCCGACCGCACGAACGACAGCGCGCAGTAGTCGACCCCGACCTCCAGCCCGACCTCGAGATCCGCGCGGTCCTTCTCGGTGAGCGAAGGCACGCTCATGTTCACGCCGGGCAGGTTGATGCCCTTGTTGGAGCCGAGTGGGCCGCCCACACTGATGCGGATGTCGACCTCTTTGGGGTCGAGCTCGCGACGGACGGCATCGACCCGGCCCTGCAGCGCACCGTCCGCGAAGAGCACGCGGTCGCCGGGCTTCACGTCGTCGGCCATCTCCGGGTAGGTGGTGCCGACCCGCTTCACCGATGCGTCCGGGCTGATGTTCTCGTCGATCATCACCACCGTGAGCACGTCGCCTTCGGCGAGGTCGAGCGGCTCGGCGACCTTGCTGGTCCGGATCTTCGGCCCCTGTAGATCGAGCAGGATGCCGATGGGCACCCCGAGCTTCATCGCGGCGCGGCGCACCCGCGCGACCTGGCGCCGGATCCCCTCGTGGTCGGCGTGGCTGCAGTTGATGCGACACACATCGACGCCGGCCTGCAGCAGGTTGGAGAGCATGGGCTCGTCCCACGATGCCGGGCCGAGGGTGGCGACGATCTTGGTGCGGGTCTGCAGGTCGGGGCGGGATTCGTACACGGGACCTCCGGAGTGCTGCTGTACCACGGTCTCCGACCACATCCGATGGCGATCGCACGACGATGCCACGCCGGGGTCAGCGAGACCACACCCCGAAACGACTTCCAGCATGTGTGAATCGCGAGACGACCCCTCCGCAAGGACGACACCGAGCTCGTGCTGTTCACGGCGCTGACCTCCCTGGGCACGGCAACCGACGTCACCGCAGCAGAGCTGCGCATCGAGACGTACTACCCGATGGACGACGCCACCCGCACCGCCCTGGCCGAGCTGTCTCGGCGCTTCGGCTGACCCGCTGCTTCCGGCCGTCCGGTCATCCTCAGATGCAACGAAACCCAGCGTTCCGCAGACCGGGATCGTCGATATGGATAGGTGCCGGACCAACCACGGCGGTACATCCGCCCTACAGGAGAATCCATGCTCACCTCCCTGATGGTGCTCACCGCACTCACCGGCTGCGTCGAAGACGTCGGCAAGGACAAGGTCGCCGCAGAAGTCACCGAAGCCGAGCCCGCTCCGGCCGAGAAGAAGATGGCCGAGGAACCCGCGGGTGCCACCTGGGCGGTCGACACCAGCGCATCCACGCTGAAGGCGCTCGGCGCCAAGGTCACCGCCGAACACCCCATCGTCTTCCACGACTGGAAGGGCGAGGTCACGGTCGATGGCGACACCGTCACGGGCGTGTCGTTCACGGTCCAGATGGCGTCGCTCGAAGCCGACCATCCCAAGCTCACGAGCCACCTGAAGAACGAGGACTTCTTCGACGTTCCGAACCACCCCACGGCCACGTTCGAGAGCTCGAAGATCGAGGCGGGGTCGAGCGAGGACGGCGCCACGCACACGGTCACGGGCAAGATGACCATCCGCGGCAACACCAAGCAGCTGTCGTTCCCGGCCACCATCGAGGTGAAGGACGGCATGGCGAAGGCGAACACCGAGTTCGTGATCGACCGGCAGGACTTCGGGGTCACCTACCCCGGCCGCCCCGACGACCTGGTGCAGGACAACGTCGTGATGACCATCGACTTCACGGCCAAGCAGGGATAATCCCCCGCGCTCACGTGCTCGCGGAGGTGGGTGTGCGCAACGGACTCGTCTGGATCGGCTGTTTTTCGCTCCTGGGCTGCAGCCTGTCCGAGGACGCCTACCGCGAAGAGCAGGTCCGGGTCGACTGCGAGCGCGACAACGCCTGTGCAGCCGAGAACGGCGGCGACTCCCAGGATTGCGGGGCGGTCGCCGCTCCCCCGAACAACTCGGCGTTCAGCTGCACGTTCGACCCCGACGCCGCCCAGGACTGCCTCGACGCCATCCCGACCGCCGAGTGCAGCGGGGCGAGCTACGTCCAGCCGCCGGTGTGCGGCCAGGTGTTCGTGGACTGCTCGGCGAACTGATGGTGGTCGACGAGCAGCCGTGTGCCGTCGTGATTCCTGGGAAGAAGCCGCCTGGGTGGGGCCGAGGAGGCTTCAGGCTGCAGGCTGCAGGCTTCAGGACATGACCCCAGCGGGTGTCGACAGAGACTCCCCTCCACCGGATAGAAACGCTTCAACCCTACCTGTCGAGCGCACTCGGGATCGCCGACGTGGCTACGCCTGCACGTTCTCGCGGTACCAGGCCAGGTACTCGTCGACCGTGCCCGCGTAGTCCAACAGCTGGCCCGGCTTCGGGTACGACCAGATGCGGGTCGCCGCACTCGCCAGGTCGCGGTCGTGCGTGACGTAGATCACCGTGCCCTTGTAGGCCTCGATGGCTTCGCGAAGTGCCGAGATGCTCTCCAGATCGAGGTGATCGGTGGGCTCGTCGAGCACCAGCACGTTGAACTCCATCAGGATGAGGTAGCACATGCTCAATCGCGCGGCCTCGCCCCCAGACAGCGTGCCCGTGGGCTTCTTGCCGTCCTGACCCGAGAACAGCATGCGACCCAGGATGGCTCGGACGTTCTCCTGCCCGACCTCGGGGCGATGGGCCACGAGCCAGTCGAACACCGTGGTGCCGGCCTCGATCTCGTCGCGGTGGTCGTGCATGAACGTGCCGACCCGCGTGTTGTGGCCCCACTTCACCTTGCCCGCCGCGATGTTCTCCTCGTCGAACAGCGCCTTGAGCAGGGTGGTCTTGCCGACGCCGTTCTTGCCGAGCACCGCCACCTTGTCGCCCCGCTGCACATCGCTGTGGAAGCCCTCGAAGATGGTGTGCTCGCCGTAGCTGTGGGACAGATCGCGCACGGTCAGCACGTCCCGACCGCTCTGCTCCTCGCCGATGGGGAACCGGATGAACGGCCGCGCAATGTTGCTGCGCTTGACCTCGTCGGGCCGCAGCCGCTCGATCTGCTTGGCGCGGCTGCGGGTCTGGGAGCTGCGCGTACCGGCCTTGAACCGCTGGATGAAGTCGTTCAGCTGGGCGATCTTCTTCTCGCGCTGGGCCGACTCCTTCTCGACGCGATTGCGGACATTGGCCTTGGTCCGCACCATCTCGTCGTAGTTGCCCGGGTAGAGCATGATCGCTTCGAAGTCGATGTCCGCGATCTGGTCGCAGATGGCGTTGAGGAACCGGCGGTCGTGGCTGATGCAGACCAGCACACCGTCGTACTTCAGCAGGAAGTCCTCGAGCCACACGATGCTGTCGAGGTCGAGGCTGTTGGTGGGCTCGTCGAGCAGCAGCGCCTCGGGGTTGCCGAACAGCGACTGGGCCAGCAGCACGCGGACCTTCATCCCGCCCTGCAGCTCGGACATCTTCCGGTCGTGCTCCTCCTGAGGCAGGCCCAGACCCTCGAGCAGGATGGCGGCATCCGCCTCGGCCATGTAGCCGTCCTCCTCGCCCACGATCATCTCGAGCTCGCCGATCTCGACGCCCTCTTCGTCGGTCAGGTCGTCGCCTTTCTCGTACAGCTCCTCTCGGCGCTGCAGGGTCTTCCACAGGCGCTGGTTGCCCTGGATGACGGTGTCGATCACCCGGAACTCGTCGAACACGCTGTGGTCCTGGCGCAGCCAGCCCGTGCGTTCGGGGAGCGAGACGTAGCCACTGTCGGTCTCCTCGGCGCCGATGAGGAGCTTCATGAACGTGGACTTCCCGCTGCCGTTGGGACCGGTGAGCCCGTAGTTCACGCCCCGGTTGAAGGTGACGTTCACGTCTTTGAACAGCGTGCGACCGCCGTATCCCTTGCTGACGTCGGTGACGGTGATGGACATCGGACCTCCGTGGGAAGTCCGGCCGCGTAACCCCTGTGCGGTCAGGGTCAACGGCACGGCTCAGAGCGCTGCGCGAATCTCGTCGAGCCAGGCGGCATCCCCGTCGGTGAGCAGCTCGAGCAACCTGTCGAAGCGGGGGTTTCCGAGGGTCGCGCTGCTCTTGGAAAGGCGAAACAGGGCGGTTGGACGGGAGAAGCCGCGCAGGAGGTGCTGGTGCAGGTAGTCCAGGCACAGCTGGCGGTTCAGCGCCACCAGATCCCGCTCGGACGCCAGATACTCGGCATCCGAGATCGACCCTGCCGGAATCGTCGTCGACCGCATGCGGGAGGTGTAGTCGGCCTGCAGAAGCAGCTCCGCGAGCGCCTGGACGGTGTGCTCACAGAAGATGACCTCGGTGCGATGGATGTCGCGCGTGAGGGACTCCACGCGGGCTGCGGCGTTGATGCAGCCACCGATGTAGGACGACAGGCTCACGGGCCCGAAGGCGCTGACCCGGGTGACCGAGCCCGACTCGATCCCGATGCCGAAGCTCATGGGGCGCTGCACGACGTCGGCGTACGCCATGCAGATGCGCGAGACGGCCGCCCGAACGAGCAGGGTCGCGATCGTTCCGTGCCGCACGTGGTGTTCGGGGTGCAGGAACACGACCAGCGCGCCGTCTCCGGTGCTTCCGAGGTGCACGTGGTCGGCCAGGCCATCCCGCAGGTCGGCCTGCACCGCCTGTTCGATCGCGCCCACCACCACGCCGTTGAGCTTGCCCAGCAGCTCCATGAACCGCGTACGCCCGCTGGGATCGCCCACCGTCGCCGACATCTCGTTCGTGAACCCTCGCAGGTCGACCATCAGGGCGGTCGCGGGGATCTCCTCGTCGATCTCCTCGATGATTTCCGGAACGACGCCCACAGCCACGTCCACCCTCTCCCGAGCAACAACCCGTACACGAGCGTCAGCCTACACGGAGCAGACGGTCGGGGGCGACGCCATCCGGCGGCACGGTTACCCAGGCGCCCTGCCGGACAGGAGGAACCGTGTCCGAGAACTACTTCGGTGGCTACGCCCGCACCGACATCCACGCCGAGATGATCAGCGACCACACCCGCACCCGGGCCTATCGTCGCGCGATCTTCGAGAACCCCGCCATCGTCGAGGACCGCGTCGTCCTCGACGTCGGCAGCGGCACCGGCATCCTGTCGCTCTTCGCGGCCGAGGCCGGCGCCCGCCACGTGTACGCCGTCGAAGCGAGCGGAATGGCGCCCATCGCAGAGAAGGTGGTGCGCGACAACGGCCTGCAGAACGCCATCACGGTGCTGCACGGCTCGCTCGAAGATCTCGAGCTGCCCGAGCCCGTCGACGTCATCATCTCGGAGTGGATGGGCTACGCGCTCCTGTTCGAGGGCATGCTCTCGAGCGTGCTCGTCGCCCGCGACCGCTGGCTCAAGCCGGGCGGCATGTTGATTCCGGGTCAGGCCCGGCTGTACGCGTGTGCGGTCGAGGACTTCGAGGTCGAGGCCAAGCGGTTCGCGTTCTGGGACTCGGTCTACGGCTACGACATGTCGGCCATCGCCGAGTACGCCCGGCACGAACCCCTGGTCGACTCCGTCGATCCGCACTGCCTGGTCACCGAGTCCGCGGTCATCACCGACCTCGACCTGTACGACCCCGACCTCGTCCACACCCACCATCGCGCCGACGTCGATCTCATCGCCGAGCGCCGCGAGACCGTGCACGCCATCCTGCTGTGGTTCGACGTCGATCTCACCGACGACATCGTGCTGTCGACGCATCCCGACGATGCGCCCACACACTGGAAGCAGACCCTGCTCTACCTGCCTCGTCCGATCCGGGTCGCACGGGGGGACGCCATCCGTCTACAGCTCGCCATCGAGCCCGCTCCGGACGACCCCCGCACGCTGATCATCGACCTGAAGACCATCCACGCGGGGCAGTCGCAGCACCTGCGCTACCGGATGTAGAACCGGGCAGAAGCCCTACAGCGCGCCGTTCAGCGACTGCAGCGTGCGGCGACCCACACCCTTGGTGGCACCGACGGACTCGACGGTGTCGAAGGGCCGCGCATCGATGAGCACCGACTGGGGCTTGCCCTTGATGCCTGCAGCTTCGAGCTCCTCTTCGGTCGCGGAGTTCGCGAACTTCAGGAACGCGGCGGGGTCTTCGATGACCACGCCCTTGATCACCACCTCTTCGGCGGGCGGATCCGAGGGCTCGTCTGCTTCGGGCTCGGCGGGCTCGGCCTCTTCAGACGGTTCGTCCGCTTCGGGTTCGTCCGCTTCCGGCTCGGCTTCGGGTTCCGGCTCAGGATCGGGGGCGGATTTCTCCTCCGGCTCCGATTTCGCTTCGGGTTCGGGTTTCGGCTCCGGCTTGGGGGGCCAGTCCTGCGAACCACCATCCCGGGCGTCATCGGCCCCGTCTGCCTCGTCCTTGCGTCGACGCAGGGACTTCGCCAGACCCCATACCAGTGCTGCGCCGGCACCCAGCGCGCTCACCATCCGAAAAACCCGTCTCATCGGGACCCTCCACCATTCAGCCCGGTCGCGGGCACTCGCTCCACGCCAGGCTGCAACGCGTAACGCGGTAGGGATAACGGGGCCGGGCGAGGGTCAGGGGCGGTCGTACTCGCGGGAGCGGTCGTTGCTGCACAGGTCCTCGGCGAAGTCCGCCAGGTAGTCGTCGGCGTAGCCGTAGCCCTCGTCGATCCCACTGCGCACCAGGCTCGCCCACAGGTCGTCGCCCACAGCACCCAGGGTGACGCTCGACCACATCGAGTAGAACCGCTTCGTGGTGCCGTCTTCGGGGATCCAGACCTCCAGGATGTAGGTCTGATCGAACGAACCGCCGCCCCCATCGGTCTCGTAGACGTCGGGGCTGAAGCTGCGGGCCACCATCACCTCGCGCTCGTCCTCCAGCGTGAACCGGCGGTACTCCTTGGGCAGGTCGTACCAGATGTCGCCGATCAGGCTCTCTTTGCGCACCTCGTTGCTGGTGTCGAGCGTGGGGCAGGTGCCGTCGACGAAACAACCGACGTCCGTGTCGAAGTCACGCCGGTAGAACTTGGTGGTGTTGCTCTCGATGCAGATGTGGTTGGTCTCTTCGACGATCCGCATCTGACCATCCAGATCGAAGGACGACCGACCCGCGACCGCGACGGGGATCTGCGCTTCGGGGTCGAAGCCGTCGTGCGCCGGCATCCCGCCCAGGTCCTCTTCGCGCAGCGGAGCCATCGTGAACGCCCGGTCGTCGACGTCCTCGGCGTCGAACGCGCCCAACCCGTCGAGCTCCGACTCGAGGTTCAGCACGCCGGCCGCCAGCTCTTCGGTGCCTTCGTTGTCGAAGTTGGTGGTCAGGAACCGAGCGAGGTCGTTCAGCCCTGCGGGCGCTTCGACGGGCGGCTTGCCACACGCGACGAGCAGCAGCAGCGACGGGACGGTGAACTTGGAAATGCGGGACATGGCGCCTCCCTCCGGGAGATGGACGCGCCCACCTATCTCGATCTGGGACTCAGGCCGAGGCTTTCTCGGACAGCGATACGGGTCAACCTGAACGATCCCCGCTGTAGCTCGTGACCACGAAGTACTGGACGCCGTCGACCTCGAGCACCTTGCCCTCCCAGGTCATGCGGGCACCGGGCTGGGTGGCGGACTCCACCACTTCGTTGGCAATCACCCGCACCCGCTCGGGACCTGCGGTGAACGGCGCAGCCACCTGCGAGGCCAACACCTCGTCGGTCGGCGCGAGGCTTCCGGTGAACGAGTAGACCTCGCCCTGATCGAGCACCAAGCTGGCCATCATGTTGGTGCTGTAGGAGCACGCGGAGCCCACCAGTGCGGCCTTCTTCGCACAGGCCGTCGCGTCGAGCTCGGCGTTGGACTGGGCCTTCGCGGCCGCCACGGTGACCGTGTCGTCTTCGGAATCGGCATCGGCGGTGTTGTTCTTGCCGGGGCATGCCAGCGCGATCCCGGGAGTGAGCAGCGCGACCAGAACCAGACGTTGCAGACGCATGAGGAGTCCTCCGTGTGACGGATGCGCAGACTCTAGCAACAGGAATGCGTCCCGCTGCCGTGGGCGACATCCTTTGACGACGCGTGAATCGGTTACAGCTGCCAGCCCCCCGATGCAAGGGAGACCCCATGAAGCTCGCCACGCTCTCCGACGGGTCCCGGGACGGGCGCCTCGTCGTCGTCCGCAGGGATCACACGGCCACCGCTGACGCCACCGACATCGCGCCCACGCTCCAGGCCGCACTCGACGACTGGGACCGGGTCGCCCCCCGGCTCGTCGAGCGCTTCGAGGCGCTGCAGAGCGGAAAGCTGACCGGCACGCCGGTCGACGACAGCACCGCGTTCATGGCGCCGCTCCCACGAGCGTACGAATGGATCGACGGCAGCGCGTACCTCAATCACGTGCGCCTCGTCCGAAAGGCCCGCAACGCCGAGCCTCCCGCGACGCTCGAGACCGATCCGCTCGTCTACCAGGGCGGTTCCGGCACCTTCCTCGGCCCGCGCGACGACATTCCCCTCGGCGACCCCAGCTGGGGACTCGACTTCGAAGCCGAGGTGGCCGTGGTCCTGGGCGACACCCCCATGGGCACCGCCGCCGCCGATGCACCGGAGCACGTGAAGCTCTTGATGATCTGCAACGACGTCTCGCTACGCGGCCTCATCCCCACCGAGCTCAAGAAGAACTTCGGCTTCTTCAACAGCAAGCCGTCCACCGCCTGGGCGCCGTTCGCGATCACTCCCGACGAGCTCGGGACGCACTGGCGCGATGGCCGCATCCACCACGCGATGCTGGTCCACCACAACGGCGAGAAGGTCGGCTGGGCCGAGGCCGGCCCCGAGATGCACTTCGGGTTCGGTCAGCTCGTCGAGCACATCTGCAAGACCCGCAGCTTCACGGCCGGCACGATCCTGGGCTCCGGAACCATCAGCAACGAGGACCAGGAGCACGGTATCTCCTGCCTGGCCGAGGCCCGGATGATCGAGATCATCGCGAACGGCGAAGCCACCACCCAGTTCATGAAGGTGGGCGACACCGTGCGGATCGAGATGCTCGACGCCGAGGGCAACAGCCTGTTCGGGGCCATCGAGCAGCGCGTGGTGCAAGCATGACCTACGAGCTGTTCGGCTACTGGCGCAGCTCTGCGTCCTGGCGCGTTCGGCTGGCGCTGCACCACAAACGCATCGACTACACCAACATCCCGGTCGACCTGCTGGAGGGCGAGCAGAAGGGCGAAGCGCACACCTCGCGCAACCCCATGCGCCAGCTCCCGGTGCTGGTCACCCCCGATGGCGCCCTCACCCAGTCGCTGGCCATCCTCGACTGGCTGGAGCACACCCACCCCGAGCCCGCGCTCTACCCCACCGACTCCGCGCTCCGGGCCCGTGCCCTCGCGCTCGCCGAGATCGTCAACGCCGGGATCCAGCCCCTGCAGAACCTCAGCATCCTGATGAAGGTCCAGGCCCTCGGCGCCGACCGCAAGGCCTGGGGCCGCGAGGTCATCCAGACCGGCCTCGAAGCGTTCCAGATCCTCGCAGAGCCCGTCAGCAAAGGCTTTTCGGTGGGCGACCAGCTGACCATCGCCGACTTGTGCCTCGTCCCACAGCTCTACAACGCACGGCGCTTCGACTGCGACCTCGAGCGGCTTCCCCTGCTCACCGCAATCGAGGCCCGCTGCGCCGAACTCCCGGCCTTCAAGGCCGCTCACCCCGATCGACAACCCGATGCCCGGAGGACCCCATGAGCGTCGAGCCCCTCGGAATCACCGGTGTGGATGCCATCCACTACTACGTGCACGACCTGGAGCGGATGCGCACGTTCCTCACCGAGAAGCTGGATTTCGCCGAGATCGGTCGCAGCTCCGCCGAGATGGAGGAGCGCGGCGGACAGCGGGCCCGCGTGTTCCGTGCCGGCGAGATCACCCTCGTCGTCTCCCAGCCCACCCAGCCCGGCGGTCGCGCCTGGCGCTGGCTGCGGCGGCACCCCGAAGGCGTGGGCACCATCATCTTCCGCGTCGAAGACGCCCATGCGGCGTTCGCGCGGCTCGACAAGCGCGGTGGCACGTTCATCAACGACGTCGAGTCCTTCGATGTCGAGGGCGGCAAGATGGAGATGTTCAACATCACCACGCCCTTCGGCGACACCACGTTCCGCTTCGTGCGCCGGGACGACGGCGTCGAGGGTCTGTTCCCCGGCTTCGAGGCCTACGACGAGCCCAGGGGCGGCAAGAACCGCTTCGGCTTCGACCGGATCGACCACATCACCAGCAACTTCCAGACCATGCAGCCAATGCTCCTGTGGATGGAGCAGGTGATGGGCTTCGAGGTCTACTGGGACGTCGAGTTCCACACCACCGATCTGGCCGAGGACGCCGACGACGGCAGCGGCCTGAAGTCCGTGGTGGTCTGGGATGCCGGGTCGGGCGTGAAGTTCGCGAACAACGAGCCCAAGCGGCCGTTCTTCAAGAAGAGCCAGATCAACCTGTTCGGCGACGACCACCGCGGAGACGGCGTGCAGCACGTCGCGCTGACGGTCCCCGACATCGTCACGTCGGTGGGCGAGCTGCGCGACCGGGGAGTGGCGTTCATGCCCACGCCCGGCACGTACTACGACGCGCTTCCCGCCCGCATCGACCGCCTCGGGATCAACCGGATCGACGAGGACATCGAGGTCCTGCGAGACCTCGAGATCCTGGTCGATGGCGACGAAGACCACAGCTACCTGCTCCAGATCTTCCTCAAGGAGCAGGCCGGGCTCTTCAACGATCCCAACGCCGGGCCCTTCTTCATCGAGATCATCCAGCGCAAGGGAGACGACGGCTTCGGAGCCGGCAACTTCCGCGCCCTGTTCGAGAGCATCGAGCGCGCGCAGAAGGCCGAGGGGCGCATCTGATGGAGCGCGTGGTCCGCGGGAGCGTGCCCGCCAAGCATCACATCGCCTTCCGCAATGCCAAAGGAGAGCTGCGCTGGGAGGAATGCTTCACGCGGGACGGTTTCGACGGCCCGTACAGCATCCTCTACCACCAGCACCGGCCCCACGAGCAGCGCGTCGTCGAGGCGAAGCACGGCTGGTCGGCCCCCACCGCCGCCGATCCGCGCCACCTGGCCAAGCGCCACTACCGCTCGCAGAACCTCGATCCCGTCGGCGGTCCGCCCGTCGACGCCCACGTGCCGCTGCTCTTCAACCGCGACGTCACCATCTCGATGGTCCTGCCCACCGAACCCGACCCCGTGTACGTGGTGAACGCCGACGCAGACGACCTGTACTGGGTGTTCGAAGGCGGCGGTCGGCTCGTCACTCCCTTCGGCGAGCTGCGCTTTCAGGCCGGCGACTACGTGCGGATCCCGAAGGGATGTCTGCATCGCTTCGAGCCGAGCGACGGTCCTCAGCGCTGGCTGCACTTCGAGTGTGCTGGAGCCGTCCGCCTCCTGGACCAGTGGCGCAACGCCGTCGGGCAGCTCACGATGGACGCCCCCTACTGCCATCGCGACTTCTCCAAGCCCGAGTTCCCGGGCCCCATCGACGAGCAGATCCGCGAGCAGGTCGTCAAGCGCAACGGCCGCTGGACCGGATTCACCCTGCCGCACAGCCCGCTGGACGTCGTCGGCTGGGACGGTGCGGAGTACCCTTGGGTGTTCCCGATCCTGAACTTCCAGCCCCGCGCGGGCCTCGTGCATCTGCCGCCCACCTGGCACGGCACCTTCGCCATCCGGGGGGCGCTGATCTGCAGCTTCGTCCCGCGCGTCGTCGACTTCCACGACGAGGCCATCCCGTGCCCCTACCCCCACAGCTCGGTCGACGTCGACGAGTTCCTGTTCTACGCCGAGGGCAACTTCACCTCGCGCAAGGGCGTGGAGCCCGGGTCCATCTCGCACCACCCCGCGGGGTTGCCGCACGGCCCGCATCCGGGGGCCTACGAGAACAGCATCGGGCACCGCTCCACCAACGAGCTCGCCGTGATGCTGGACTGCTTCGAGCCGCTGCAGCCCACGACCGCAGCCCTCAGCATCGAAGACCCCGCGTACCACGACTCGTTCATCGAGGGATGACGCCATGATCGCGAATCGACCCTCCATTCGCCCCGTGTCGATCGGGCTCCTGGCCGGGTGGTTCGCAATGGCGCCCACCGACGCCGCCGCTCAGGATCTCGTGTCGTTCGACGCGCAGTCCACCGTCGTGCACGGTCAGGCCACCCCGAAGATCACCTTCACCGTCCGGGTCGACGGCACCTTCGGCTTCTCTGTCGACTGCGGGATGAAGAAGTGGTCGCACCCTCCCGAAGGCCTCGGAGCCGGAAGCACCGTGGTCCTGGAGCTGCCGGGCGTGCCCAAGGGCGCGCACGACTGCGCCGGTGTGGTCGACGTCGACAGCGCCGAGGGTTCGGGAGCGCTCGACTTCCGGATTCCCGTGGTCAGCCTCGAAGAGCTCGGGTGGACCGCCTCGATGGACGACATCGATCTGGAGGCCCGCACCGCGCAGCCCACCACCAGCCGGCCCCTGAAGACCGCCGAGGCCGTCATCGTGAGTGTCGACCGCGCCGAGCTGGGGCGTGTGCATGCCGATCTGTCCGATCCCACCCGCCCGCTGTTCCGCTGGAGCCCGGCTCCCACCGGCAGCAGCGAGGTGCTCTCGATCACCATCACCGCCGAGGACGTGCACGGGTTCAAGTCCGAGCTCGCGCTGTCGCCGTGGACCTACGAGATCCCCCACGAAGACGTGGTGTTCGCGACGAATGCAGCCGAGGTGACGCCCAGCGAGGCCGCGAAGCTCGAGGCCACCTGGTCGGACATCGAGGCCACCTACCGCAAGTTCGGCGACTACGTCGATCTGAACCTCTACGTGGCGGGCTACACCGACACCGTGGGCGATCCGGGCTCGAATCTCGCGTTGTCGCGGCGTCGTGCCAGCGCCATCGCCCAGTGGTTCAAGGCCCGTTTCGCGAAGGCCGGGCTGCCCGGCAAGGTCTTCAGCCAGGGGTTCGGGGAGTCGGTGCTGGCCGTGAAGACCCCCGACGGCACGGACGAAGCGCGGAATCGCCGCGCGCTGTACATCCTGGCGGCGAGCCCTCCGGCGCCATCGGAGGCGATTCCGAAGGCGAACTGGTCGGCGGAGTGACCGGTCGATTCCGCGACCCCGACCTCAGGGCGCCCCAGATGAGAAGGCCGGTGGCGTCCAGGGAGATGAAAACGGCTCGGGGCGGACGACCCGGGCGTTCGATCGAACGACTTCGATGGATTCAACGCCAACTCTCACCGCTGAGCGCTTCGCTTCGCGGAGGGTTGCGCTGAGGATCTGCTGAGCGCGGATGCCTCGACCAGGCCATCTCAACCGCCGTGTTCGAGCGTTCGTCCTGCCTCGTTCATCGCCCACCAGACATCGACGAAACACGTCGAACACCCCGTCTTTACGGGAGCGCTGGCGCTCTGAGGCTCTGACGACGCTGTCTACCAGCATGCCTTCGCCGGTCGACCAGCTCGCCATGCCGAGCGTCCGTCGTCCGCTGTGGCTCTGTGCGTGTGCCCGAGCCTTTCCAGCAGCCAGTCCCGCCAGTCGACTCGCCCGTCGTGGAGACCACCTGGACGGCGGAGGCCAGCGATTCCGCCAAGCGGATTCGGGCGCACGCACAGAGACGCAGCGGACGAGCATGGACGAAGAGGCCGAGCGGACCAATCGGGGGAGGCCCCGCCGCAGACAGCGTCGTCAGAGACTCAGAGCACGAGCAGCCCTGCGAACACGACGGGATGAATGACACGAACGTCCGTCGTCGTGTCCGCCCATCCACAACGCCCGCCCACCCCATGCATCTTCGCCACATCCAGCCGTAGTTTCCTCACCTCCCCGTGAAATCCTCGGTGTCCTCCGTGACTCCGTGGCAACGTTGCGATGAATTCAGTTCGTACGCCCGTTCTGGCGGGAGCGGCCGTGCCTCCTGCAGCTCGACCCTACGGCGTTGGCTCTTCGCCTTCGGCCTCGGAACCCTCCGCCTCGACAGGCACTTCCGGAGGCTCCGTCGCAGCGGGCCCACCCAGATCGGGACGGATGCCGTGGCACCGCGTGCACATCTGGACCAGCTTTCCGTAGAACCGCCCCGCCTGCCGCGACGACGCCGTGTTCCCGATCTTCCGGGACAGATCCAGCAACCGGCCCCGATTCGCGCCCAGGTCGGGCTGCTCCAACAGGATCGCCTCGGCCTCCTGGGCGAGCTCGGCGTTCCCCGTGATGGCCGCCCGCTGCAGTCGGTCGAACGCGCCACCGTGCGCATCGTCGAAGGGCGCCTCGAACACGTCGCCCTTGTGGCACCGCCGACACGTCGCGACCAACCCACCGATGCGACGGGATGCGTCCGCCCGCGTCTCGGCACCGGCCAGGTGGGTCGCGGCCTTCTGGGTGTCGCTCCACCAGGCCGCCTGGGTCGCATCCCAGTCTGTGAACGGCGCTTCCAGTGGCGCGATGGCCACGTCCATCCCCTCGATCTCGGCCTGCAGCGCCACCGACACCGCCGCGTCGAGGGCGTCGGCGTGAGGCGGCGGCTCGGGCACGCACGCAGACGACAGGAGCAGGGACGCCAGGAGCAGTGGAGCCACGGAGTTGGGACGGAGGAGTGCCATGCGCGGCGCAGACCTAACGCGACCGGCGTCGCACGGGGGCCGCGACATCGATGTCCGGTTCCAGCACTGAAATCGCGGCACGGCAGCGCAAGGAGCCCGCCCACACGGGCCCCTCGGTGATGGCACATGCGTTGCACCCACTGCGCACGACGGAGGATCTCCCATGCTCGTACTCGCCTCGATGCTCGCCCTCTCCCCCTCGGCCCTGGCCCAGGACACCGCCGCAGCGCCCGCCACCATGGACTGTGCGCTCGCCACGCTGTCCCAGAGCCTGCCGGCGGATGGCGCAACGAACGTCCCCTTCGATGTCGCGCCCGTCCTGCTGTTCGAAGGCACCTGCGGCGTGCCGGCTCCCTACACCGTGTCGCTGTACCGGGCTGGCGAGACGGACCCCGCGCGCACGGACGTGTACGACTTCGCCGCGTTCCAGACTGCCGGTGCAGCCACCCTGCTCGAGCTCGATGTCGGTTCTCTGGATGAAGACACCGCCTACACCCTGGAGCTGTCGACCGACTTCGGCGATGTCGAGACCATCGCGTTCGAGACCGGCTCCTCCGCGACGCCCACCATCTCGGGCGCAGCACCTGCAATCGCGATCGACGACGCGACCCAGAGCCAGTTCGAACAGGGCTGGAGCGAGATCCGCGTCGACCTGACCCTGACCTCGGCCGCCGACGACCCGAGCTTGTCGACCTACATCGTCCGATCCGGCGGATTCGAGCGCACGGTCCTCCTCGCGACGGGTGCCAGCGACACCACGAGCCTGGCCTGGGGTGTCGACGACCCCCTCGACGAGGTGTGCGTCACCGCCATCGAGCGCGACGGAACAGGCAGCTGGCACGGCCCGAGCGAGGAGGTGTGCGCCGACCTCGACACCGGGTCGTCGGGCTGCTCGGCGAGCGGTGTGGCACCGTCTGCACTGAGCCTGCTCGCTGGACTGCTCCTCCCGCTCGCCCGTCGACGCGACTGATCCCGCGGATCGCCCGTCCCGCACGGCCCGATTTCTCCTCCTGCCCCCGATTCGACCCATGCTCACTGCGCTCCTGCTCACCCCCGCCGCTCACAGCACCTCTCTCGCACCCGCAGATCCCGCCTGCACGCCCGTCGTGTTCGCGGCCAGTCAGCCCCGGGACGGAGCCGCCCAGGTGCCGCTCGACGTCTCGCCCGTGCTGCTGTTCGACGGGGACTGCACGAGCCCGTTTCCCCTCGAGGTCACGGTGTTTCGAGGCGACCGCCGCGACCCCGAGCGCACCGACGTCTACGGTCCGGAACACAGCTTCGGTGCCGGGGCGATGCTCGGCATCGAGCTGGACGTCGGGCCGCTCGAGCCCGACACGGAGTACCGGCTGGAGGCGACGGCCGGTTTCGTCGACCCCATCGTCGTCGTCTTCGAGACCGGCTCGGCCGTGCTTGCTGTGCCCGATGGCTCCCCTTCGGTCACCGTCGATGCTGCCTTCGGCTCGCGGTCCCGCGACGGCCGGCGCATCTCCGTCGAGCTGACCGTCACCTCGGCCTGGTCCGACCCCGCGTCCGCCGAACTGTCCACCTGGCTCGTCCGCGAAGGCGGGCTCGGTCGTGGCCTGTTCGTGGCGCCCGCGCCCGGCGAGCCAGTCGAGGTCAGCTGGGCCCCGGTCGACCGCCTGGACGAGGTCTGCATCACCGTCGAGGAGCGCGACTCCGCAGGTCGCTTCTCGGGCGCCAGCGCGGAGGAATGCTCGGAGGTCACGGGCGCCCGCGGCTGCTCGGTCACCCGTCCTCCTGCACTCCTGGGTCTGCTCGCCCTGATCCCCTTCCCCTTCTTCCGTCGACGCGACTGATCCCGCAGACCGCCCGTCTGCACCGACCCTCTCTCACCTCCACTGTTGGAGACCCCCATGAACACGCTCGCATTCGCCCTCCTGTCCCTGTCCGCCCACGCCGACCGGGCCTTCGAAGCTCCCGAAGCCTGTGAGATCGCCATGCTCACGGGAAGCATGCCGGCCGACGGCGCCACCGATCTGCCGACCGACCTCGCGCCCATCCTGGCGTTCCAGGGCAACTGCGGCGTGCCGGCGCCCTTCACGGTGTCGCTGTTCCGCGGAGAGGAGACCGATCCGCTGCGCACGGACGTCTACGACTTCGACGCCTTCTCGACCGTGGGCAACGGCGGCGTGCTGGAACTCGATCTCGGGCCTCTCGACGCCGACACCACCTACACGCTCGTCACCGACGACGACTTCGGACAGTCCACCACCATCGCGTTCGAGACGGGCTCCGGGACCACAGCGGGCTTCGACGGCGCCGCGCCGTCCGTGTCGATCGATCGGGTGACGTCGGACCGGGTGAACGGGACCTGGGAGATCTCGGTCGACGTGACCGTGACGTCGGCGAGCGACGACCCCACGCTGTCGGCCTACATCCTTCGCTCCGGCGGAGTCGAGCGAGACGCGTTCCTCGCGAGCGGACCCACGGACTCCCGCAGCCTGCTCCTGTTCGAGTCCGATCGACCCGACGAGGTCTGCGTCACGGCCGCCGAGCGCGACGCTGCCGGAACCTGGCACGGCCCCAGCGAGACCACCTGCGCACCGGTGCCCAAGACCATCGGCTGCTCGAGTACCGCGCTCCCGGCCTCCACCCTCGGACTCCTGGGCCTGCTCGCGCTGCCCCTGCTGCGTCGGCGCGAGCTATCGTAGAGACGAACCGATGAACGCCGCCCTCCTCCCACTGCTGGCTCTGCTCGGCTGTCGTGAACCGACCGCCAGCTGCGACGCCGCCAACGAGCGGCTCGGCGTGGAGGCGTGCGTCAACGAGGTGCCCGATCTGGAGACCTGGGAGCGCATCACGCTGCTCTCCGAGGCCGTCGATCAGCACCGGATCACGAAGTGGGCGATGCCCTGGGACGGTGCGGGCCGACAATCCCCGCTGCCCGAGACCGTGTTCCTGAACAGCAACACCTACGAGCTGCACTGGCAGATGCTGGGCGACGCGTTCCCCGCCGAGTTCCCCGGTCTCACCCTCGCGGGCTACAGCCGCATGGTCCTCGACCCCCGCGTGAAGACCCTGCAGTCGGGCAACCTGCTCCAGCTGGCCGACCCCGTCTCGGGGCAGCCCGAGCGCTGGGGCTTCACGATCTGGGACGACCGCACCCAGCCCGAGCTCACGCTCACCTACGAAGAAGCCCTGGCGGTGTTCGAGGAGCTCGACCCACGCTTCGCGCCCGACAGCCTGGCGTTCGTGCCCAACACCCCGCTCCAGGAGGAGAACGCCGCGCGCTGGGTGGCCGAGAACGACCCGCCGTTCCGGGTGATCGACGCCACCGACCTCAAATACGAGGTGTACACAGAAGGCGTGGGCTACGGCATCGTCCGTCGGGTCGCGCTTCCAGACCTCGCCGCCCTCGAAGCCTCGGGCTCCATCGCCACCACCGATGTGCTGGTCCTCGATCAGGCCCCGTTCGACGTCGCACAACCGGTCAGCGGCGTGGTGACCGGCACCCGCCAGGGAGACCTGTCTCACCTGAACGTCCGGGCGGCCGCCCGGGGCACGCCGAACTGCTTCGTGCCCGATCCACACGGGCTGTTCGAGATCTGGGACGAGCGGCTGGTGCGCATCGAGTGCGGGCCGAGCCGCCTGTCGATCCAGGCCGCGGAGCCCGACGAAGCCGAGGCGTACTGGAACCTGTCCCGGCCACCCCCCGTGTCCCTGGCTGCCCCCGACCTGCAGACCGACACGACCGTGGGCCTGCTCGACCTCGACACGTCCACCGCCGAGCTGCGCCGCGATGCCGTCCTCGCCTACGGGTCCAAGGGCGTCAACCTGGCCACGCTCTACCAGCGGATCGAGGCCGACCTGCAGCTGGAGGGCTTCCTGCTGCCCTTCTCCGAGTACGACCGGTTCGTCGACGAACACACCTGGTCCGCGGACGATGGCGACGGATCGCCCGTCGTCACCGAGTCGTTTGCGAGCTCCATCGCCCGCTGGCACGCCGACGACGCGTTCCTCGCCGACCCCACCGTCCGCCGGCCCCGCCTGGCCGCCCTGCGCGACGCCATGGATGCGGCGGTCCTGCCTCAGGATCAGGTCGACGACATCGCCCAGGCCATCCTCGACGTCTGGAACGACCCTACGGTCATGGTGCGGTTCCGCAGCTCCAGCAACGCCGAGGACGCGCTGGCGTTCTCGGGGGCCGGCCTGTACGACTCCACCTCGGTGTGCGTGGCCGATTCCTACGACGGCGACGACGAGGGCCCCTCGCTCTGCGATCCGGGCCAGGACGACGAACGCACCATCGAGCGCGGCCTGAAGCAGGTCTGGACCAGCCTGTGGAACGACGGCGCCTGGGAGGAACGCGCCTGGTACGGCATGAACCACCAGCACGCCGCGATGGGCATCCTGGTGAACACGCGCAGCGCCGGCGAGCAGGTCAACGCCGTGGCGTTCAGCGGGCATCCCATCGACGCTTCGGTGCCCGACATGCTCGTCAACGCCCAGCTCGGCCACCTCGACGTGGTGAGCGCAGCACCAGGCGTGTTTCCCGAGCGGCTGCTGATCGATCCCGACACGGGGGCCATCCAGCGGCTCGGCGGGTCGAGCGAGCTGGATGTGGGCGAGGTGGTGCTGTCCGACACGCGCGCTCTCGAGCTGGCCGAGACGCTGGCCACGATCGAGGACGTCTACCCCATCGATGAGCCCGCTCCGTCCAACACCACCGTCCTGCTCGACACCGAGTGGAAGGTGCTGCAGGACGGGCGCCTCGTGATCAAGCAGGTCCGGCCGTTCGCCCGCGAGGACTGATGTCGCTCTCGGCTGCAGGTGCGGACTCCATGGTGAAGTCGTCCAGGTCGCCCAGGTCTGCCACCAGCGCGTCGACGTGCTCTTCGACCCCGGCGATGGCGCCCGCCACGGTGGGGGTCTCGTAGCGCCCCAGGATGAACGGCGAAGCCAGGTGCGAGAACCAGTTCTCCGGCAGCGCGTAGCCCGTGAGCCCCATCCGGTCGGGATGGCTGCGGTCCTCCGGGAGGTTGCGCGTGCCGAACACCCAGTCCCAGAGGATCAGGTTGCTGCCGTAGTTGCTGTTGGACTCGTCGATCTCGGCGGAGTGGTGCCAGCGGTGCAGATCGGCCGTGGCGAAGATGTGGTTGAACCACCCGTGCTTCAGGTCGATGTTGGCGTGCTGGAGCATCCCGTGCACCGCCGTGAACACGCTCATGAGGATGAGCACCTCGCTGCCGACACCGAGCACGATGAGCGGAAGCGCCTGCGAACCGTACGCCAGCACGACGTTGGCGGGGTGGTTGCGCGTGGCGCTGAACACGTAGAGGCGCTCCGAGCTGTGGTGCATCGCGTGCACGCGCCAGAAGAACGGCACCGTGTGGCACAGCCGATGCACCCAGTACGCGCCGAAGTCGCCGATGACCATGGCCAGCGCGAACTGCGCCAGGAGCGGCCACTCGGACGGCCACAGGTGCACGCCCAGCGCCTCGGACAGCCAGACACTCGCCGTGACCGCCACACCGAAGGAGATGGCGCGCCACAGATCGCCAGCCAGGCCGGTCGAGAGCATGTGCAGCAGGTCGAGCCCGAAGTCCTTCGGACGCCCTCGCCACCGCTCTTCGAAGGGGAGGATCAGCTGCAGCAGCAAGAGCGGGAGCGCGGCGCCCAGCGTGACCGAGAACACGGCGAACGCATCGCTGTAGCCGGCCCGGGAGAGCGCCAGGCTGGAGCCCAGCGCAGCCACGAGCAGACCGGGGAAGGCCGTCCACTGAATGAATCGTCGGACCTGCATGCTCTCCTCCCCTGTTCGTGTGTGCGTGATGACGCACGGATCCTGTTCGGCCGAACGAGCGGTTCCTGAAGCCCGACGGCCGTGAGATTCGGCGACCACCCCCCAGGATGGCCACCGGAAGCGCGGTGCGGACACCTCGCTCTCCTGCTCTCACTGTAGAGGCTCCCACCCACTTCTGACTACCCGGTCAGAAATAAACTGTGAAATACACTACAAAAATGGATTGCTAGACCAAGCGATCGTTCAACATCGTTCGACCGACGCCGCGTGGTACGGTGCGCGTCTTCCCCGGGAGCCAGCCATGCGTTGGGAATACGAAGACAAGATCCACTGCGAGCTGTGGTTCTTCAGCGGCATCAACTTCGGGGGCGAGAAGCGCGTCGTGCGCTTCCATCCGTACGGGGGGCTTCAGGGCGAGATCGACATCGAGCCCAGCCAGATCAAGAGCGTGGGGGTCATCGGTCAGCCCGGGCTCCGCGTGACGTTCATGACCTCGGGCACCGGCACCGACTGGGAGAACGTGCCCTGGCGCTGCGTGCAGATGCTCGAGGGCCAGACCACCGAGATCAAGGACGGCCGACCCGCGGTGCAGATCCCCGACCTGGACCTGTACACCGCCTTCGATGCCGTGCGCGTCGACCCCGAGTTCGAAGAGGGCTTCCCCGAGGTCGAGTCGTTCGAAGCGGGCACCGAGAAGGGCGGCTGGACGTTCGGCCGGTCCGGGCGCTCCCCCCTCAAGACCCGCATCCGGTCCGTCCGCGTCGAGCGGATCCCCGGTGGTCCCCAGGACGACGGCGAGGAGCACGAGCTGCACGTCTCGTCGAAGAGCGACGCCGAAGATGCTCCGGAGCCCACGGTCTCGGCCAGCAAGGCCACACAGCACGTGGCGATTCGCCATCAGCCGAGCGCACCCAAGCGCCGGTCGTCGTCGCGGCTGCCCAAGAGGACCGCGCTCACCCCGGGGTCGGGCCGCAAGGGCGACTGACCGCCATGCACCGGAGGTGTGGATGGAGCAGGAGCTGCTGGCCGACATGGACGTGTTCGTGGTGTGGGACTTCCTCACCGAGGATGAGTGCCTCACGCTGATCCGGGACGCCGAGGACCTGGGGTTCACCGACGCCCCCATCACCACCCGGCGCGGACCGGTGCACATGCCGGGGATCCGGAACAACAACCGGGTGATGGAGGATCGTGAAGACCTCGCCGACTGGCTGTGGGAGAAGATGCAGGTCCTCGACCTGCCGTGGCACGAAGGGTACGAGCCCGTTCGGTTGAACGAGCGGCTCCGCTTCTACCGATACGAGCCCGGTCAGTACTTTCGGCCGCACATCGACGGCTTCTACCGGACGCCCGGGGGCAACGAGCAGAGCTTCTACACCGTGATGATCTACCTCAACGAGGACTTCACGGGGGGCGAGACGGTGATGCACGAGCACGACCTCGACATCGTGCCGGAGACCGGCATGGCGCTGTTCTTCCTGCACGCCCAGCGACACGAGGGGGCGACGGTCACCCACGGCCGAAAGTACGTATTGCGCACCGACCTCATGTACCGGCTGTGATCTCGCGAATCGTCCATCCAGGACGGGCGGAGTTCAACGCAGCCCGGATGGTCCGGACGCGTTGGGGATCCGCGGCTCCGGCGTAACGGTCCTCCGAGATGGTCGGCTCGAAGGTCCGCACCACGATGAAGCCCTCCTTCAGCGTCACGTCGCACTGCCCGAGATAGGTGAAGCGACGCAGCCGCGGGAGCCGGTCCAGGACGTCGACCGCCTCGAAGGACCAGGGGCCGACGACCACCTCTTCGAGCTGGGACGGCAGTGCGTCGAGAATCCGCGGCGACACGCCCATCGTCGGCAACACCAGCGTGGTCAGCGGCGACCCCTCCAGCTCCCGGAGCAGTGAACAGGCCAGGTCCGTCGTGCTCTCCGGGGTCTGCACCTGGAGCACCGGCCACCGGAAGGGTCCCGCCTTCATCAATCGGCGCAGCTGCGCGACCTGGAGGGCCTTGCCCCCGCCGTTCGTGGTCCATCGCTCGCCCAGCTGGGCTCGCCCCCGCACCACCCGGCATCCGACGCTCTCGAGCACCCCATCCGGCAGCCCCCCGAAGAACGACACGTGCTTGCACCACAACGCAGCTGCCGTGTGCCAGTACGGAAGCCCCGCGAGCTCGGAGGCCTCCTGTTCTGACGCGCTGATCACGAGGCCGGCATCGAGAAACCCCCGACGGAAGCGGGCGCCCTTGCGGTTGACGTACGGACCGAGCGGCCCCAGCCAGTCCGCCTGCCGGGCCTTCAGCCACCGGTTGTCCTCCTTCCGCTCGGCGTTGGTCCGGGGCCGGGTCTCGTAGGCGATCTGGCGCTGGATGAACACGGCGTGGTCGGGGTCGGTCTCCGCGACCCGGTCGGCGAACACCAGGCGCGGCCGATCGTCGTCCGGAGCATCGGACACCGCCTGCCACAGGTCGCCGAGCACCGCATCCTCCGCGGCCTCCTCCAGGAGGGCCCAGCTGGACGGATCCGTGGCCAGGCCCGCGGTCACGGCCGCCCCCAGCGCGTCGCTGCCCTCGACCGGACCCGTCGCCAGCTTCTTCACGGCAGAACGCAACCGCTTCAACCGCTTGTCGCGCTCGGTCTTGGTGTAGGGCCCACCCGGACCCGTCGGGCCGAGCTGCAGTGCGCCATCGATGGCCTCGAGCTGGCGGGGATCCCCGTGACGGGCCATCAGCTTGCTGTACTGGGGACCGAGCGGGGAGAACATCGGGATGTGCTCGATGTTCTCCAGCCAGTGCGCCAGCAACCCGGGGTGCGGCTTGCGGTCGAGCAGCCGCTGTACCCGTTCCTTGAACCGCGCGGTCCCCGGCCCACCCTGCATCAGCGCACGAGCCAGAACGCCCGTGTCCGCCGGGTGATTCGCAGCCTCGCGCTCCAGCCACACCCGCTGCCACTGGCGCTGGGACGCTTGCAGTGGCGGGCGATGCGGGACGATGGCGTCCGTCAGCCGCTCGATCGCGTGAGCCACCTGCGGATCGCGGGCGTCCTCCCAGACCTCCAGGAGGTGGCCCAGGGCATCGGACAGCCGGCCCGCACGGAGCGCTTCGAGCGCGGGGGCGAGCGGCGGCTGCACGAGGGTTCAGATCCGGCGGAGCTTCATCTGCACGTCGCCCGACCAGTGGTTGTCGAACGCACGCACGCAGGTGCCGAGGTAGCGATCGTAGTCCTCGTAGACCTGGTCGCCCCAGGTCTCGCGGATCTTCGCTTCGTTGGCCACGAGCCGGCGATGCCACTCGGCGGTGGTGTTCCGGTAGTCCTTGCGGCGCATGATCAGCTGCTCGATCTCCCACTTGGGGTTGATCGCCACGACCAGCTCTTCGATGCGGGGGTTGAGGCCACCGGGGAAGATGACGTCGGCCGTGAACGCGAGGTCTTCGAGGTCCTTGCGACCGCGCGGAACCCGGTTGCGCAGGATGGCCTGGAAGCCGAAGCTGGCACCCGGCTCGACCCACTCGGCGAGCTTGTTGAAGTAGTCGCGGTAGAGCTTGACCGCGAGGCCTTCGCGGGCCTGGGCCGGGCTGCACAGGTGGTCGATCATCTCGATGGAGACGAGGCCGTCGTACTTCTTCGGCGGCTCGAACAGCGCGTAGTCCTGCAGCCAGAACTTCGCGTTCGAGAGGTTGCGGGCCTTGCAGTACTCGACCTGCTCGGTGGACAGCGTGATGCCGTGGGCTTCCTTGATGCCGAAGCGCGTGATGCACTCGATGGCGGAGCCCCAGCCACAACCGATGTCGAGCACGGTCTTGGTCTCGTCGAGCTCGGCGAAGTCGTACAGGACGCGCGCCTTGTTCTCCTGGGCCTCTTCGAGGGTCATGTCCTCGCGGTCCCACGCACCGGACGTGTAGTGCATGTTCTCGTCGAGCCACAGCTCGAAGAAGGCGTTGGACACGCTGTACGACAGATCGATCTCGGCTTGCGTCGACGTCATGGAGACTCCCTCGAGTTGCGCCTGAAAGCTCGGGGGCGAGTAACACCCCGCCGGATCGACGTCGATCCACACCCCTCTGGGGCGTCGAAGGGAGCGGACCTGGAGCTCAGAGGGGCCTGGCCAGAGTCACTTCCATGGGCGTGTTGCAGTGGTTGCAGCGCACGTACATCGGATCCTCCCACGGGCCACCCTCGGCCTGCATCTGTTCGCCACAGCTCGGACACGTGGCCCGGGTGACGCCGAGCAGACCCTTGCGGTTGTACAGGTACATCGCGGTGCCGATGGACAACAGGGGGACGAGCCACGTGCTCACGAAGTGCAGGCCCGGGATGACGATCGTGCACAGCCCGAGGATCGTTCCACCGATGCCGACCGGAAGAGCGCGCGAGAGACGCTGGCCGTCGGTGTAGCGGGTGACCTCGGCCGTTCCCTCCACGACGGTCCCGTCGCGAGCCTTCAGCGACACCGGCTCCACGGCGCCCTCGTCCTGCGGCTCCACTGCTGGTTCTGCCACCCGTTCCTCCGATTCCTGGTCCCGACCGGAGCCCCGGCGGGAGCGTCGCGTAACCCGGTGGAGCCGGCCTCGATCGCGCGTCCGGCCCCGTGCCCTGGCGTCGAAGACGGTCCGCGACCCAGGGAAAGGCGGCCCGCTGGCCACAAACCGAGTAGAAGACTCCCACCTCGCGTGCGCGTGCCGCGTCGTGCGGGGGAAGGAACCGAGGCCGAAAGGGGTTGCGCACACCGTGACGGAAGGGGCGACACAGCCGATGCAGACGGGGCGGCCGGCCGGGCTCATCCGCCTGACGGACTGCACCGTCGACCTGGCGCGTCACCGCCTGTCGCGGAACGGCGAGACCACGTCGCTCACCACCCGCGAGGCCGAGCTGCTGGCCTACCTGGCCGCGCGCGAGGGCCACGACGTCGAGCGCGACGCCCTGCTCACCGACGTCTGGGGCTACAAGTCGAGCAACCCCACCCGGGCGGTCGACTTCACCATCCGTCGCCTGCGGGCCAAGGTCGAGCCCAACCCCAGCAAGCCCGTGCACATCATCAGCGTGCGCGGTGTGGGCTACCGGTTCGTGGGCGCCAAGGTGCCCGAGGTCGTCGCACCCGAGTCCGTACGCGGGTCGTCCGGCGATTCCCCCGACGCAGACGGCGCATCCACGACCTCCCCCGCGGCCGACCGACCCAGCTCCACCCTCCCGCCCCCGCGCACCCACTTCATCGGTCGCTCGCGCGAGATGGAGCGTCTGTCCAAGCTCCTGAAGGAGCGGCGGCTCGTCGTGCTCCTGGGCATGGGCGGCAGCGGCAAGACCCGCCTCGCAACCGAGTGGGCACACGAACATCGGGGCGAGTTCAGCGGCGGCGTGTGGTTCTGCGACCTCACCCCCGCGCGCGACCAGAGCGACGTTCTAGACGCCGTCGGCAAGGGGCTCGCCGCAGACCTCGATGCCCGGGCCACGGTCGAGCAGAGCCTCGACAAGCTCGCCACCGTCATCGACAAGCGCGGTCCCTGCCTCATCGTCCTCGACAACGCCGAGCACGTGCCCGTCACCGATGTGGTCGGGGCCTGGCTCGACCGCACGGCCGACGCCCGCTTCGTGGTCACCACCCGCGAGCAGCTCGGCGTGCGCGGCGAGACCGTGCTGCACGTGCAGCCCATGGAAGACGAAGAGGGCATCGCGCTGTTCATCGATCGGGCCCGTGCCGTCCGGGGGCCGGATGCCGTCCAGGACGAGGACGACCCCGCGATCCGCACCATCGTCAAGGGGCTCGATGGCCTGCCCCTCGCCATCGAGATCGCGGCCAGCCGGGTGGGCTCCATGGCGCCCGCCCAGCTCGCGCGCAGGCTCCGGTCGCGGTTCCGCTTGATCACAGCACAGCCGGGCACGCGTCCCGACCGCCACGCTTCTCTGCGCGCTGCCCTCGACTGGTCGTGGGAGCTGTTGAACGACTGGGAGCAACAGGCGTTGTGCGTGGCCAGCATCTTCCGGGGCGGGTTCACCCTCGAGGCCGCCGAAGAGGTGCTGCTCCCAGAAGACGACGACGCCCCCTGGACCCTGGACCTCCTCCAGTCCCTCACGGGCAAGAGCCTGGTGCTCACGGTCCACGGCGACGGGGGCGACGTGCGGTATCGCCTTCTCGAGAGTGTGCGGGCCTACGCCGCCGAGAAGCTCAGCGAGACCACCGACGAAGACGCCCTGCGCGGCCGGCACGCCGAGTACTACATCCGCGAGGGCGAGAACCTCGCGAGCGCGGTCGAAGGTCCCGGTGGCGCCGAGATGCTCGACCGGCTCGCCGCCGAGCGCGGCAACCTCATGGCCGCGTGGATGAAAGCGCCCAAGCCCGAGCAACGAGTCCGTGCAGCACTGGCTGTTCGCGTGGTCCTCCTGCTGCGGGGCCCGCTGGACGGGTTCGCCGAGCTGCTCGACGACATGGTGGCGCTCTGCGACGACGTTCCCCCCGAGGTCGCTGCGCGGGCCTACATCGCCCGAGCGCGATTCCTCGAGGCCCACCGCACCCAGGCCGCCGAAGCCGACCTCGATCGCTCGCTCGAGCTGGTGGGCGAGGACGCCCCCGAGCTGCGGGCGATGGCGCTCTACACCCTCGGCGGCATCCGCGTCGCCCAGACCCGCTACGACGACGCCGAGACCCTCCTGCGCGAAGCCATGCAGATCCACACCCGCACGGGCGACCGGGCGGCGATGGGCCGCGACGCGATCGCACTGGCGTTCGTCCTGGCCAAGAAGGGCGTGGTGGATGCCGCCAAGCGCACCTACCAGCGGGCGCTCGCGGTGTTCCGGCGCACCGGAGACCGCTGGGGGATCGGCCTGGCCCTCGCCAACCTGTTCGGGCTGGTCGACAGCGCCGGCGAGTTCGAGATCGCCGACCAGTACGCCCGCGAAGCGATCGAGATCCTCACCGAGGTCGGCGACCGCAAGAACTGCGCGCGGGTGCTGTGCCAGTTCGGGATCCGGCTGCACTGGCGCGGCGAGAACACCGAAGCCGAGCAGACCCTGCGCCGCGCGCTCGAGCTCCAACAGCAGATCGGCGACCGCCGCTGGGAAGGCGTGGTGCTCACCGATCTGGCAGACCTCCTCCTGGCCGACGACCGCCTGGCCGAAGCCGAGGCCCTCCTCACCGACGCCATGACCATCGCGCGCGACGGCGACGCCCCCGTGCAGGAAGCCCAGGCACTCCGGGCCATGGGGCTGCTGCGCGTGCTCGAAGAGGCCGACTGGGAAGCCGATGCGCTGCTCGAGGACTGCCTGGCCGTCGTCCGCACCCACCAGGCCGTCTCGCAGCTGCCCGCCACGCTGCACGCCCTCGCGCTGCTGCGGTTGGAGCAGGGCCGGTTCGACGAGGTGCTGTCCTACCTCTCCGAGGGCGAGAACGAGGCCTCGCGTCAGGGGATGCCCCGGATGCGCGCGCTCCTGGCCGGGATCCGGGTGGCGACGATGGTCGAGACCGGCGATCTGCCGTCCGCCCAGACCGAGCTCGAGCGCGCCAAGGAGCTCATCGACAGCTGGAACGCCAGCCTCCCCGGGTTGCAGTCCGTGATGAACGCCTGGGTGGCCCACGGCTCCGGCTACGAGGACGCCACCACCGAACACCTCGAGGCGGCCCAGGCCACCGAACCCACGGTCGCGCTCCTGGCCCGCACCCTCCGGCGCAAGCTCGAACCCGACGACGACTCCTGGTTGCTGTAGCCTCTCCTCCCTGTCACGATTCCGCCGGCCCACCCTCGCAAGCGAGGGATGATCCGACCGAATCCCTTCCATTCGAATTCTCGACGCGTTCAGGTACCCCCGGAAAATGTGCTCGTGCCTCCGCGCATTTCGGGGGCACCGTTCTCTTGGTCGTCTAGAATTCGGGGGTGGAGGTCTCGTGCCGGATGTCGTCGCTGCCGTCTCTCCCGGAGACGCGTTCTACGAACGGGTTCTGCGTCGCGCCCACCAGCTCGCGGGCGGAGGCCAGCTGACCGTGCTCGCGGTGTACGAGCGCCCCCTCCAGTGGGCCAGCGACCGCATCCGCACCCCGGAGTCCCAGACCGCCGACGCACGCGACGCCGTTGCGACCCGCATCCGCAACGACCTCGACCAGCTCGGGCTGGATCGCGTCTCGACTCCCGTCGACATCCGGGTTCCGCTGGCCCAGCACAGCAACGTCGGCTCCGATGTCGTACTCCACCTCGAGCGCCTCCGTCCCGACGTGGTCGTGCTCGGCACGCACGGCCGCACCGGCATGCAGACCCTCTTCGTGGGTTCGGTCGCAGAACACGTCGTTCGACACGCGCCCAGCGACGTGTACGTCGTACGGTCCTGAATCCCCGCGACAATCGACGACACTCCGCTCGGGTAGACTCCCCCCGTGTCCGGACCCCGCCCCGTCGAGCTGCACTGGCGGCTGCCCGTAGATCGCCCCGCCCGGGCGGTCTGGGACGTCGTCTCCGACACCGACCGCTTCAATCGAGCGGCCGGGCTCGTCATGACGTTCCGCGAGGAGCCCGTCGATGGGGAGCCCACCATCCGCCACGCGTCCCTCAAGCGGTTCGGGCTCGAGATCACCTGGAAGGAACAACCCTTCGAGTTCCGTGCACCCGAGCGGTTCCGACACGAACGCGTCTACGACAACGGGCCCGTCGAGCGGTCGATCGTCGAGTGCCGCGTCGAGACGGCCGGTTCCGACGCATCCGTCGTGGACTACCGCGTGTCCCTGGTCCCCCGCAGCTCGCTGCTGAAGCCGGTGGTCATCGCCGAGGCCCGCCTGTCCACCCGCCCCACTCTCGATCGGGCCCTCACCGAGATGGTCAAGCTGCTCGAGGGCAAGCCCAACACCTATGACGCCTCGCCCACACCACTGGCCGCCGAAGCCGACCAGCTGCTGATCGAAGGCCTCCGCGACCTCCAGCCCGAGGCCCTGTCCACAGCCCTCGTGCAGCACATCCAGACCGCACCGCTCACCGAACAGGCGCGCCTCCGCCCCCTGGAGTTCGCGAACCGGCTGGGCCTGCCGGACGACGATGCCGTGCACGGCTTTCTGGACGCAGTCCGCAGCGGAGTGCTCGAGCTGTCCTGGGAGCTGCTCTGCCCGAGCTGCCTCGCGCCCAAAGCCGACCAGAGCATGCTCGACATCCGGCCGGGCAAGATCCACTGCCCGTCCTGCAACATCCGCTACGACGGCACCTTTCCCGACTCCGTCGACGTCGTGTTCCGGCCCGCCAGCCACCTGCGCGAGACCGAAGTCGCCGTCGCGTGCCTGCTGTCTCCCGCCCGCACTCCGCACGTCCTCGCTCAGAGCCCCCTGCGCGCCGACGAACACCTCGAGTGGTCCCTCGACCTCCCTCCCGGGGGCTACCGGCTGATCACCGACCCCAGCTACGGCTCCGCATCGATCGAGGTGCGGGAAGGGATTCGCGCCGACCGCATCACCGTCGATCTGACCCGGCACGGCATCCAACCCGCGGTCCTGCGCGTGGGCCCCGGAACCATCCACATCCGCGTGCGGAACGTCGCGTCCAGGTCGCTCTACGTCCATCTGGAGCGGGCGTATCGGCCTCCCTTCACGCTCACCGCCGGCCGGCTGTTCGAGGTTCCCGGAGCCCGCGAGCTGCTCCCCCCCGAAGCCGTCGCCCCCGGTCTCGAAGTCGCCGTCCGGTCGGGGTGGGTGGTCGCGCTGTGCCAGATCAAGCTCGCCGCCGACACCGCTGGAGCCACGGGCGCGATGTGGGACGAGCCCAGCGGCATCATCGGCAACGGCACCCTGATCCGGGTCTTCGACGACCTCGAAGCCGCACTCGTGTTCGCCGAGCCCCACGACGGCGACCCCGAGGTCGCGGGCGGTATCGCGGGAGGGCCCGTGGTCTGGCTCGAGACCCGCGAAGAGACCATGCCCAGCGGCCAGACCGTCGACGCCGCACTCGAAGTCATGCGCGCCGTCGGAGGCGGCAACCTGGGCGTTCACGAGGGCAGTACTGCGGAGGTCCAGGAGCACCTCGACACCCTCGATTCCGAGGTGGGCTCGCTGGCCGCCGGGTCTCCCGAGCTGTACCGGCGCCTGCGCTTCACGTCCGCTGCCCAGCGCCACGCAGCGGCAATCGAGCGGGAACGCAACACCCCCGATCCCGTTCCCGAAGTCATCGGAATCTACCGGATCCGAGGGGAGCTCGGTCGAGGCGGGATGGGGCGCGTCCTCGATGCCGAGACCCCCGATGGGCACCCGGTCGTGCTCAAGGTCCTGCTGCCCGAGCTCGCTCGCGACCCCACCCACACCCAGCGGTTCTACAACGAAGCCCAGGTGACCCGAGAGCTCGACCACCCCAACATCGTCAAGGTGTACGACTACGGCACGAGCGACCTCGGCGAGATGTACATGGTCATGGAGCGGTTGGACGGCCAGGAGCTCGAAGACGCCCTCGAAGACGGCCCTCTCGACGCCGAGCGGGTCCGGGCGGTCGGGGCTCGCGTGCTCGATGCGCTGCACGCTGCGCACCTGCGCGGGGTGGTCCATCGCGACATCAAGCCCGCGAACGTCTTCCTGCTCACCGACGGCGGCGTGAAGGTGATCGACTTCGGAATCGCTCACGAGATGGAGAAGGACGACCCCATGGCCGAGCAGGGCATCATCCTCGGCTCTCCCCGCTACATGAGCCCCGAGCAGGTCGCCCGCGACCCCCTCGATGGGCGCACCGACCTCTACAGCGCAGCGCTCGTGCTGTACGAATGCCTGTCGGGCGACATCCCGTTCCAGGGAGACGACGTCTACGCCCTGGCTCTCGCGCGGCTGTCCCAGGCGCCCCGGCCCCTGCCCGAGACCGCGGCCGTCGATGCGGAGCTGGCCGACGTGATCATGCGGGCACTCGAGCTCGATCCCCCGCGACGCTGGGCCACCGCGGAAGACATGGCCCGCGCTCTGGACCCGTGACAGGCCGTTAGAGCAGACCCATGCCCGTCGTCTTCGCCCTTCCCTTCCTCGGCATCGCGTTGGTCGTGGGAATGGCCGCGACCGTGGCGTTCCTCGTCCTGAACCAGCTGCGGTTCAACGCCTGGTGCAGGGCGCACGGGCTGCCCGGCATTCCCATCCGCGAGCTGCCAGCCGTCCACTTTCGCGAGTTCTGGGCCATCATGCGGGTCATGTGGTGGCAGCTTCGCGCGCCCCTGGCCAATCCGGGCCCCCGGCCCCCCGGGCACGCCGTCCTGTTCGTGCACGGCTACACCCAGAACTCCACGAACTTCTGGTCGTTGCAGCACGCCTTCGCAAAACGCCCGACACGGCGGGTGTTTCTGGGCATCGCCTGGCCCTGGCGTCGCATCGCCGGGTACGGCCGGCCGCTGGAGCGCGCGCTCGAACGCACCAAAGGGAGCGTCGACATCGTGGCCCACTCCATGGGCGGCCTCGTGCTGCGAGACGTCCTCACCCGGCGCCCCGAGCTCAAGGAGAAGGTGCGCGGCGTCGTGACCCTCGGCACCCCCCACCACGGCACCGCCGTCGCCCGCTGGCTCACCTGGATGCACCCCACCAAGCAGCTGTCCTACAGGTCGGAGTGGGTCGAGTCGCTTCCCACGCTGTCCGAGCTGCTCCCCGGAGACCGTCCGATGCTCACGGTCGGGGGAACCGCCGACATGATCGTCTACCCCGTGGAGAGCACGTCTCAGCCGGACGTTCCGCACCTCGTACTGCCCGGGATCGGGCACGCGGGCCTGCTCACCCAAGACGACGCCATCTTCGCCACGGTCGACACCCTCGGTGCCACATAGCGGTGGCCATCGTCCTCCAGGCCACGCTGTTTCTCCTGGCGATGGGCGGCACGGCCGTCTGGCTCACCCAGGCCTACCGGACCACGCACACTCCGCGACGCGTCCTGTGTGGCGTCCGGGCGATCATGTGGTTCGTCGCGCCCGCATTCGGCGCGCTCGGTCTCTGCCTGCAGCCCCTCTTCGCCGCGTTGTTCGGCACGGTCGAAGCTCAGGCGGCTCGGTACGGCCACAGTTCGGAACGGGCGGGCCACGTCGCACTGTTGGCCCTGGCCGCCGGACTCGCGAATCCGATCCTGGGGATCGGATTCCTGGTCTTCAGCTTCCCCGAGTACTGGGGCTCTCCCGGAACCACCGTTCACAGTGCTGATCAGCTGTTCTGGTTCGATTCGGCCGTGGCGCTGTTCACGGTGGGATTCATCGTGAGCTGGGGAGTCGCGGTCGTCTCCGAGGTCGTGAGCGTCCAGCTCGCTGTTCAATCCAGCAGACACCGTGCCGTGGCCGCGTAGACCACATTCGGCGGCAGCTCCGCCGACTCCACGGCTTCGAACAACGCGTGAATCGCGCCCCGCAAGCGTCCCCGCAGGTCGTCCAGCACGGGGTCTGGGGCCTCTCCGCCATCCAGGAGGCGCTTCAGCGTCCCCGCGTGGTTCACCACCGCCCGATAGGCGCGATCGAGGGCGGATTCCTCGTCGATGGGGTCGATGGCCGCGATCTCGGCGTCCGTCAGGGCCCGGTCGCGATCCGCATCCCAGAGGCCCACCTCGCCCAACATCTTGGCGTGGGGCTCGGCGTCCTGGGACAGCAACGCGTCGCGCATCGCCCGCAACCGCGCGTGGGACGTCGCGGCGTCCAGCTGTACGAACCCCCGCAGTCCCGGAGCGATCACCGGCACGTTGCGCAGCGCCACTTCGGGATTCAGCGGATGCGGGACCGGCTCCGGCAGCTCGACGTGGCCGAGCCCTTCGCGCCGTGGGTCGTTCGGGATGTCGCTGTCGTGCGAGCCCGTCCACGGAACCGGCCCCCAGACCTCCGGACACGCCAGACCACGCACCTCCGGCAGGTGCGTGCGGTAGTTGTAGCTGAACGGACTGTCGATCACGCCGCCGCTCGCCCGCTCCACGCAGTCGGGCCCCGAAGGCCGCAGCTCCAACACATCGCCCATGTCCCCTCCAGCCGCCGTCTACAGCGGTGTGATCTCGCCCGCCAGATCGCGGGACATCGCCGCCGCCACATCTGCCGTCGACGCGCCGGAGCCCAGCAACACGGACAGCTTGGTGAGCGCCGCTTCGGGGGTCATGTCCTGGCCCGACACCACGCCGATGTCCGCCAGCGCCCGCCCCGTCCCGTAGAGCTCCTGGTGGACGCGCCCCGAGTGGCACTGGCTCGTGTTCACCACGACCACCCCGCGCTCGATCGCCTCTCGAAGCGCATCCAGCAGCCCGGTGTCGCGACTGGGGAACGTGCCCGTGCCGTACGTCTCCAGCACCACTCCATCCACGCCGTCCGCCAGCACGCGCCGCATCAGTCGCTCGGACATGCCCGGGAACACGCGAACCGCGATGACGTCGGGCTGACGCTGGAGCGCGATGTGGTTCGCCACCCCCTGCCCCGCACCCCGAACCAGATCCCAGCGAACGTCGATCCGCACCCCCACCCGAGCGAGCGCCGCCAGGTTGCCCGACGCGTAGGCGACGAAGTCGTGGTTGTGGACCTTCTGGGCCCGGTTGCCGCGGAACAGCCGGGCTCCGAAGTACAGCGCCACCTCGGGGATCGGGTGGGTCGCGAGGATGAGAGCCGTGAGGATGTGTTCGCGCCCGTCGCTGCGGACATCCTGCAGCGACAGCTGAGCCCCCGTCATGATCACCGGCTTGGACAGGCCCGTCAGCAGGTACGACAGCGCAGAGGCCGTGTAGACCATCGTATCCGTGCCGTGCAGCACCACGAAGCCGTCGTAGTCGGCGTATCGGGTGGCGATCTCGTTCGCGATGCGCACCCAGTCGGCCGGGCGCATGTTGGAGCTGTCCAGCAGCGGTTCGAGCCGATGCAGGTCCCAGTCCGGAAGCGCAGGGTAGGCCTCGATGCTGTTCAGGTACCGCTCCACGAAGCCTTCGGCCGGCACCCAGCCGTACTCCGACAGAGCCATCCCGATGGTCCCGCCCACGTGGAGGATGCAGACCTTCTTCATCAGAAGCCGACGCGGCGCATCACGAAGCGCGGCAGCGAGCGGATCACCGCCATGATCACGCCCCACATGAACGGTGCGTAGACAAGCGGCTTCTTTCGGTCGATCGCATCCAGCACCCGATCCGCCACCCCGTCTGGCTCACCGGCGAACGGAGGCGGCTTCAGGCCCTCGGTCATGCCCGTCTTCACGAAGCCCGGCTTCACGCAGATGGTCACCAGCCCCCCCGCGCGGTGCTTGTGGTCGAGGCTCTCCAGGTAGTGCGAAAGCCCCGCCTTGCTCGACCCGTACAGCGCCACCGGCTTGCGCCCCCGGTCGCCCGCCACGCTCGAGAACACGCACAGCACGCCCCCGCCGCGAGACAGCAACCGACGCTTGGCATGCTCGCAGAACAGCACCGTGTGGGCGTAGTTCACCACCATCACCCGACGCGCCAGCTCCAGGTCGGCCTCGAGATCCTCCTGCGTGCCGAACATCCCCGCGGTCACCACCACACAATGCAGCGCGCCCAGCTCCTTCTCAGCAGCGTCGAGCGCCGGACCGAAGGTCGACGGATCCTCCAGATCGCAGGTCGCCACCCCCGTCTCCGGGATGCCTCCGCGAACCGCGAGATCCGCAGCGGAGCGCTTCAGCTCCTCCTCGTTGCGACCCAGCAGGAACACCCGGTCGCCCCGCGCCGCCATCTTGCGAGCCAGCGCGCGACCCATGCCCTTCGTGCCGCCCAGCAGCGCGACGTTCATCCGACCTCCCAGCCGTCTCGCCAGCATGGTAGCCCTGTAGGTGGACCGCGGCACGGTCGTGGACCCACAGGAGGATGCGCATGCGCTGGGGACTCGTCGCACTGCTCGGCAGCTGGGGGCTCGTCATGGGCCTGCTCACCTCTCTCGTCGGGCTCTCCCCCCTGCTCGAGGCCGCGTTGTGGTTCGGTGCCTACGCCGTGTGGATCCCCGTCATCCTCTGGCGACGCGCCCCTCCGTTCCAGACCGGTCTGGCGGCCTCGTTGCTGTCCGGCCTGCTCGTCGGCCCCGTCCAGGCGGCCCTGTTCGTCCCCTACCTCGCAAACAACCCGATCTACGCGGACCTGATGACCGGCACCGCCAACGAAGCGCGGCTCGGAATGGTCGCCCAGGGGATCGTCGCCGGGTTCCTGTTCGGGCTCTTCGTGGGTGGGTTGTCCTACGCCATCGCCTGGGTGCGCGGCCTCCCCCTCGACGGCCAGGCGTCGACCGCACTGTAAGCTGGAGGCCTCTCGGTCGTTCATCCGCCGAACGCCCGCGGAGCCTCCATGCAACGCATTCTCCAAGTCCTGGTCGGTCTGTGCGTCCTCGTCGTCGTCGGGGGCCTCTCCGCCATGTCGATGCCCGCCAGTGGTCCTCCCGCACACGTCCGGCCCGCAGCCCGACCCCTGGCGCTGGAACCCAGCTTTCCCCACATCTCCCACGAGCTCGGGGATCCCGACGGCTTTTCCGACCAGATGGAAGACGTCGGCAACCAGTTCGAGCGGCGCATCGCCGAGCTCGAAGGCCGCACCGTCGACACCGGCCAGCCCGCGCCCAGCGAGCCCCACCGCGTTCCCGGCGCGTTCTACCCCGAAGACGTCGCATCCACCGACCCTCCCCACACCCCAACCGTCGTTCCGGCCCTGCTGGTGGCCCTGACCGGCGGAGGACTCGTGTTCGGCGTCGTCTTCGGCGGCGGGTTCCTGACCCTGCGCCTGCTGCGTCCCGACCCCGAGCACGAGGTGCCCGATGGACCGTAAGGCGCTCGTTCTGTTCGCCGTCGCGCTGCATCCGCTGTGGCTCGTCGGTCGGGCCATTCCCGGGTCGCTGTTGAAGCACCAGCTCGACTCCGGCATCACCCTCACCCTGCCCATCGTCGAAGCGTCGTACATGCTCGATCTGCTCGTCGTGGCGGCCCTCCTCGCGTTCATGCCCCCCACAGACCCCGCCCACGCGGCTCCCAAGCGCCCCTCCGGTGTGAAGGAGTCCATGAGCGGCTTCTCGGTGGTCCTCACCGGCACGCGCACGCTCTCGGAGGATCTGCTGAACAACGTGTGGGCCCTGGCCGCCTCCACCGTCGGGTTCAGCATCGTGTTCGGCCTGTCGCTGTGGCTGCGTCCCGAGCTCTACGCTGTCGAGCACATGGGCGGACTCACCTGGTTCATGCTCGCCATCACGACCGCCCTGCACGCCGGCGCGCAGGTCTTCGCCCTCATCGCCGTCACCGGAGCCCGACTCGTCCTGGGTCGACGTTCCACCGAGGTCACGATGGATGGGCGCGTGCTGACCGTAGGCGCCGACAAGCTCACCCTGTCCGGGAAAACCGCCATGTGGAAGCGGCCGGGCGAGCTGCTCCTGTCCGAAGGCGACCACGGCCTCACCATCCGGGGCCCCGGCCGGTCGCTGTCCTGGATCGCCGAGCAGATCGGGCGAATCGAGCACCGAGGCTCCGCCGAGGAAGTGCCTGCAGCCATCGGAGCCGTCCGCGACGCTGCGAGGTCCTGACGCCACCAGGAGTCTCGGAAGACCGGGCCCACCCTCCGAAGCCGATCGACAGGCGCTCGCGCGGTCGTTGGTCTGCGAGCATCGGGCCCCGCGCGAGGTCCGTCGTGCTCGACGATCCGAGGCCGCGACGAACCCGCCGCGACACCGCTTCAGCGGGCGCTCTCGCGCCGGACCACACTGCGGGATGCGTCGGCGGGATGCGCGAGGCGGGATGCGTCTGCGGGATGCGTCTGCGGGATGCGTCTGCGCGAGGCGGGATGCGCGAGGCGGGATGCGGGATGCGTCTGCGCGATGCGGGATGCGGGATGCGGGATGCGCGATGCGTCGGCGGGATGCGGGATGCGGGATGCGTCTGCGGGATGCGTCTGCGGGATGCGGTTTGCGCCTGCGGGATGCGGGATGCGGGATGCGTCTGCGCGATGCGGGATGCGGGATGCGACTGCGGGATGCGGGATGCGACTGCGGGATGCGACTGCGGGATGCGCGAGGCGGCTGTGGGATGCGCGAGGCGGGACCGGTCGTGCGGCCGTCGTTCATCGTGCCTCGGCGGCGTGTGAACCGCCGGAGTGGGGCCCCCGCGCTGCGCGCTTGGGTGAGGGGCCCCACTCCGGCGGTCCCCACGCCTGAAGGAGGCACGATGAACGACTACACCTTCAACTTCGAGAACCTCGATGTCTACACGCTCTCCATCACGGTGGCGCGCTGGATGCGGACGGTCACCTGGCCGGCCAACACGCGCCATCTGCAAGACCAGGCCACTCGCGCTGCGGACTCGATCGTCCTCAATCTCTGCGAGGGGCTGGCCCGGAACGGCCGGCCGCGCGCCAACCACCTCGCCATCGCCCGCGCGAGCGCCGCAGAGGCCTTCGCGGCCCTCCACCTCCTGCCGGACTTCGACGCATCCGCGGAACGACGCCAGGAACTCCGGCGAATCAGCGCGATGATCAGCCGCCTCAAGCGCTAGACCGACCCCACCCGAGCGGGCAGCAACAACCGCTGCCCGCTCCCCCAGACGCAGACGCAAACCGCATCACGCAGACGCAAACCGCATCCCGCAGACGCAAACCGCATCCCGCAGACGCAAACCGCATCCCGCAGACACAAACCGCATCACGCATCACGCAGACGCATCACGCATCACGCATCCCGCAGACGCAAGACGCATCCCGAAGATCGCTCTCGCATCCCGGTGTGTTACAAGGCGTTCGGTGGCCGATGGGTCGCCTTTGAATTTGCGTTTGCCTTGAACATTGCTGGAGTCACGAAGATGCGTGTGATTGCGCCTCTCGTTGCGGCAGGGTCCGTCCTGCTCGCGTTGTTGGGCTGTTCCGAGAACAGTCTGAGTACCCTTCCCGACGACCCCGAGATCGTCGATACCGCGGATCCGGGAGACACCGAGCCGCCGACCACCATCCCGCCGCCGCCGGCACCCGAAGTCCGGCCGCCCATCGCGGATGCCGGTCCGGACCGCACCGTGGCCACCGGAGACGCCGTGCTGCTCGACGGTTCTGCGTCCTACGACCCTCAGGGGCTCGAACCGCTCGACTTCGCGTGGACCCTGGTGAGCTTTCCGCCCGGCTCCAGCGTGTCGATCGAGGGGTTGGACAGCGTCGACCCCGCCTTCACCGCCGACGTGCCCGGCGCCTTCGTGTTCGAGCTCACGGTGGGCAACACCGAGGCCATGTGGGACGAGACGCCGGCCAGCGTGACGATCACCGCCGAAGACGATCCCGTGCTGGAGCCGGTCGCCAACGCGGGCCCCGATCAGACCGTCGACAACGGGCTGTTCGTGCTGCTCGACGGCTCGGCGAGCTTCGATCCCCAGGGGCTCGAGCCGCTCACGTTCACCTGGCAGATGGTCCAGCGCCCCCAGGGAAGCGCGGCGTCCATCGTGGCCCCCGACACGCCCATGCCGGGCTTCCAGTCGGATGTTCCGGGCGACTACGTCGTCGAGATGACGGTCATCAACCAGGCCGGGGTCGCGGACAGCACGCCCGATCAGGTGGTCGTCACCGTCGAGCAGGTGCTCCAGCCGCCGGTCGCAGACGCGGGCATCGACCTGTCCGGGACGGTCGGCACACCGGTGCCCCTGTCGGGCGTCGCGTCCACCGATCCCCAGGGGCTCACCCCGCTGTCGTACGGCTGGTCGTTCGCGAACAAGCCGGCGGGATCGAACGCTCAGCTGATCCAGGCCGGGTCGGCCACCCCGTCCTTCACCCCCGACCAGCCGGGCTCCTACACCCTCGAGCTCACGGTCGGGAACACGGCCGGGCTCTGGGACCAGACCCCCGACACCGTCGCGGTGACGGTCTCCGAAGTGGTCGTGGTCGAGCCCATCGCCGAGGCCGGGCCCGACTTCGGCGTGCTGCCCCTCGAGCAGGTGGAGCTGGACGGGACGGCGTCCACCGACCCGAGCGGTGCCTACCCGATGGTCTACGACTGGACGATGGTGAGCAAGCCGGCCGGCAGCTCGGCCGTGCTGGACGACGAATCCGCAGCACAGCCCGCGTTCTTCGCCGACCTGGCGGGCGCGTACACCTTCGAGCTCACGGTCCAGAACGCCGACGGGGTCTGGGACACGACGCCGGACACGGTCACCGTGGAGGCGGTGCCCCTCGACGGGTTCTACGTCGAGGTCAGCTGGGACAACGACAACGACCTCGATCTCCACGTCCTGGACGGCTCGACGCCCATGTGGGGGGATGGCGACTGCAACTACTGCAACCTCAACCCCGACTGGGGGGCTGCAGGTCCGGACGACGACCCGAGCCTCGATGCGGACGCCATCTACGGCTACGGCCCGGAGACCACGACCATCGACGTGCCCGCGAACGGCACCTACGAGGTCAAGGTGCACTACTACGGGCTGGACGGCGGAAGCAGCTGCGGCTCGTTCAGCAGCTGTCCGGTGAGCATCGCGACGGTGAAGATCTACCTGGGCGGCACCCTGTCCCAGACGCTGACCCGCCAGATGGACGACGCCGGACAGGTGTGGACGGCTGCGACGATCGACTGGCCGAGCGCACAGATCACGCCGATCGACCAGATGAGCACGACGTCCGAGACGTACTGCTACTGAACCCAGAGAGTTCAGAGTCGCTGTTCAGGAGGTGCGCCCTTCGTCTTCGTGCGGGGGCCACCACGGCGAGGTGTCGAAGGCCACCGCATCGAACGGCGCCAGCCGCGCCTCGCCGTCTCCATCGTGGGTCTGGACCCAGAGCCAGCCGGAGTCGGTGTGCTGGAAGACCTCGACCGTGCGCGCCAGCGGATCGACGATCCACATCCACCGCACCCCGGCCTGGTGGTAGGCGTCGGCCTTGAGCAGCCGGTCGCGACGGGCGTTTCGCGCACCCGGCGAAAGGATCTCGCAGACCCAGTCTGGAGCCAGCTCGACCGCGGGCGTGGTCGGGGGGCGAGGCATGCGTTCCTTGCGCCAGCCAGAGAGGTCCGGCACGGCGACGACCATGCGGGGATCCGGCTCACCGAGGTGCAGCTCGATCTCGTCCAGGATGATCCAGCCGCCGGGGCCGTTCCGCTCCCGGGCGAAGGCGACGAGCACGTCAGCGCCCATCGACGAGGCCGTGAGCTGGTGAGGCCCGCCGGGACGGGGGGACAGGTGCAGCTCGCCGGCGAGGATCTCGGCCGTCATCCCGTCCGGGGCTGCGAGAACGTCGTCATAGGTCGCGTAGCGACGTGCGGGATCGGTCATGGTGGCTCCAGCTTCAGTCTATCCCGGTCTCCTCACCCGGCAGATCCTCGATCCCCGCCAACGGCTGGTCGCTGTCGAGCATGCGATTGAGCCGGTCACCATGGGGGTTTCCGCGGTCGACCAGCCAGTCCGCGTACACCCGCCAGCGCGCGGGATCCCGATTGTCCGGCACCTTCACCCCGCGAGCGTACCGCGGATCGTCCCACCGGCGTGGTCCCGCCATGTTCGGCCGTTCCTCGACTCTCCGTGAAGTGCTCGGTGTGCTCCGTGACTCCGTGGCAACCTAGCGCTGATCGAGGTTCATAGTCCTCTTTCTGGCGGGAGCGACCGTCGTTGCAGCACCCAGAGCTTAGAACCGAACGCCGACGGTCCAGCCGACGCTGCGTCCCACCTGGGCCAGGCGATCGGGGTCGTTGCCGGGGTCGGCACCGGCCAGGCCGAGCCAGCTCTGCGCCTCGACCACGATGCCGGTCTGGATGGCGAAGTGCTCGCCGAGCTCGAGCCCGGGCTGCAGCCGCGCGCGCACCACCGCACCCTCGGACGGGCCGCTGAAGCGGTAGCCGCCCGCGATGTCGCCATCGACGTAGAACTTGCGGATCGGCAGGTGACCGCCGATGCCCGCCGCCACGCTGGGCCCGTTGTTCTTGAACGCCGTGCCCACCTGGAGGTTGGTGTAGATGTACTGGCTGCCCCAGCTCGCGCTGACGACGAACTGCTCCATGGTGCCGCTGTTGACGAACAGGTGGTTGTAGCCCTTGCGGTGCACGGTCACGAGACCCACTGCCGCTCCGTCGTAGTCGCCCGCGATGTTCACCAGGCCGAGCTGCAGACCGTTGCCGTCTCCGCCGGAGTTCACGAGGCCCAGCTGCAGGCCCTTGGCGGCCTTCGCGCGGTTCACGAAACCCACCTGGAGACCGTTCATCTCGCCGGCGATGTTCACGAAGCTGCTCTGGGCGCCCTTGAAGCTCTCGGACGCGACGTTCAGGAACAAGGCGTTCTGCCAGCCTTCGCTCGCACCAGACGCGACGTTCATCACCATCGCGGTCTGCAGGCCGTTCAGGGTCTCGGCCCGGTTGAGCGCCCAGGTGAGCTGGATGCCCCGGGCCTCTTCGGCCATGTTGAAGATGCCGCCGATCTGGGTGCCGGTGAGCCGTGAGGCGGTGGTGCCGATCAGCCCCAGCTGGAACTCGACGGCCTCCGACCTTGCGATCAGCGGACTGGCCTGGGCGGTGTGGTCGCCGTGGTTCGTGGCGGGTCGACCCGCGGCCTCGGCATCCGATCCTTCGGGACCCAGCGGGAGCAATGCGGTGTCGACCGGCTCGGGGGCCCGTGCGGCCGCGCGTCCTGGCGGGGCTTCCTGTGGAACGGCCGGTGTACCGGGCGTGTCCGGAGGTGCGGGTGCGCGTGCGACAGTGCCGCCAGCCGCACCGACGGTGGGTGCTGGCGTGCCGATGTCCGGTGCTTCACCCGTGCCCGACCCGCGTGCGGTGGCGAGCTCGCCCTGGAACTCCAGGAACTCGAGATCGCCGATCATCAGGTGCTCGGCATCCCCGATGTGGAACACGGCATCGTACTGGCCGCCGTTCTTGTCGAGCACGACGGTGTACTGGCCCGCCTTGAGCGCGATCTCGACCGGGCGTCCGTCGACCTTCTCGACCTCGGCGACGAGCTGGCCCTCGACGTTCCGGATGAAGTACCGACCGCTGGCGCCGGCATCGAGAATGAGCGAGCTGTCGGTGGCGGACAGGTCGGTGAACACGAAGTCGCCGTGCCCACCGAGCTTGTAGCTGTACGTGGCGTGCTGGGGCCCCAGACTCGTGCGCTCGGTGCGGCGCAGGGTCTCTGCGGTCGCGTAGCGGTAGGCCTCGTCCAGCGTGACCCGGCCGTCCTGGGACAGATCGGCACCGCCCCGCAGTCCGGACACCAGGTAGTGCGTGAAGAACGAGGCTCCAACGGCATCGGATTCCTGCGCGGCTTCGTCGGCCGAGCTGGACATCAGGTAGGCGGTGCCTTCGACGTCGTTGCTGCGATCCTCCAGGAACGCCGGCCGCTGCACCCCGCCCTTGGTCCGGACCAGAGCGCCGGACGCACAGGAGTCGAGGATCGCCACGCGCACGTCGGCGCCGATGGCTTCGAGATCGGCCTTCAGCGCGGGGTATTCGTAGAGCGTGTCGCCCAGCAGCAGCCCGTTCTCGTCGCTGTGCCCCGAGTAGTAGAAGATCACTTCGGTGCGCATGCCGCGTTCTTCGGCGATGGCGATGGTCTGGGCCAGGTTGTCGATGGCTCCGCGCAGCACCCCGGCATCGGGCTCGATGAGCAGGGTCTGGTTGGCGCGCGACACCCCTCCGAGGTCTTCGAGCACGGCCCCGAACGCGTTGGCGTCCGTGACGGCATAGCGCAGCTCGACCCGGTCGTCGCCGCCGTCGTTGGCGCCCGCGATCAACGCGAACCGACGCGTGTCGGCCCACCCCGTCTGGGGCAGGCCACACAGCGCCATCCCGAGCAGTGCGCCCGAGATGCGCCTGCCCCATCGGGTGATGGGTGCGATGGTGCACGGGGTCATCGTGCCTCCTTGCGCAACGTGAGCAACGTAGCGCGAAGTGGCGCGTCCAGCTGGATCTCCCCCGTTCCTCCCCAATCCTGGGCGGCATCCTCGACGGGTCGGAGGTCGAAGTCGTCGGGACCCGTGACCAGCACGAATCGCTCGAACCGCGGCGCATCGTCGATCTCGTAGGCGTGGTCCAGGGGTACGCCCGCCCCTTCCTGCAGCCGTGTGGCGTGTCGGCCGTTGCTCGGCAGGTGCCAGGTGACCGTCCCGCGTCCATCGACGCTGAAGACGGCTCCGAACTCGGCACCCGAAGCGGTGTACGACACCTGGAGCACGTCGCCTTCGCCCACCACGTCGCCGTCGCCGAGCTGCTCGGGTTCGCCGCGGTCGAGCTGCCGGTGCACGAACACCATGGGGTCGCCCTTGGCCCGGACGTCCTCCAGCCCGGGGTCGCTGGCCCCCGGCCCCATCGTGTTCACCGCGACGGGCACGGCCACGAACAAGGCCACGGCGGCGAGCAGGGCCGGCGCCGCGAAGCTCCACAGACGCCGGTTGGTCGCGGGGTTGGGCGTGGTTCGGGCCCGCTGGTCCACCGCTGCAGCGAACACGCGCGGCGGCATGGCCTTCAGCACGGCCTCATTGGAGGTACGAATCGCATCCAGCCGCTCCTGCAGGGCCGGATCGTCGGCCAGCGCGCGCTCGATCCGATCGCGACGGGCGGGCGGGAGTTCGTCGAGTGCGTACTGCTCCAACCACAGCTCGGGAACGTGGTCTGGTGTCCTGGGACTCATGCCGCCTCCTCCAGCTCGTGAAGATGGGCACGCAGGACCCGCAGCCGCTTGCGGACGCCGGACACGCTCATGCCGACCTCGTCCGCGACCTCCTGCAGGGTGAGTCCGTCGAGCAGGTGCAGCACCGCGATGGTCGCGGTGGACTCCTTCTCGCCGCCGAAGAGCTTCTCGAGCATGGCCCCTGCCAGCGTCCGCTCCTCGGCTTCGGGGGCCCGGGCGATCCGCATCAGCAGCTCTTCGTCCTTGTGCTCCGGATGCCGCTTCATCGAGCGGATCTTGTTGAGCGAGACGTTCGTCGCGATGCGGTACAGCAGCGACGACGGCGCGCTCACCTCCAGGCGATCCGCTCTGCGGAGCACCTGGACGAAGACGTCTTGAGTCGCTTCCATGGCCTTCTCCTCGTTGCGCAGCAGGAACTTGCAACGGCGGAACACCATGGGCCCGTACTCCTCGTAGAGCCGACCGACGTCGACACTCAAGGCAGCACGCTCCAGCTGGTGCATTCGCGCATCACGGTTCCCGCTCTCCCATCTGCCCTCCTTCAACACCGGGGAGGACGGAAGGTGTCACCCGTCCCCGACGATTTCTCCGTCGACTTCGATCGCGCGATAGACGGGCACGGCGCCCTTTCCCTTCATTTTCACGAAACCGAGCGATTCCCCCGCGATTCCAGGGACACCCTCGACAGCCTTCCACGCGTCGCCCGACACGCAGATCGCGTTCTCGCGCCCATGGGCTTCGACGCGGGCCGCGGTGTTGACGGTGTCGCCCCACAGGTCGAACTGGTACTGCTGCCGCCCGAGAACCCCTGCCACGACGGGCCCGTAGGACACGCCCACGCGAACGCCCCAGGTGGTCTTGAGCTCGCTGGCGAGCCGGATCATGTCGCGACCGCAGCGGAGGCACTGCTGAACGGGGTTGTCGACCGGCTCGAGCAGCCCGGCCACGGCCATGAACGAATCGCCGATGGTCTTGATCTTCTGCATGTTGTGCAGACCCATCAGCCCCTCGTAGGCCTCGACCAGCTTCTGGAGGTTGGCCAGCACCTCTTCGGGGGATCGCCGCTCGGAGTACGCCGTGAACCCGACGATGTCGCAGAACAGCACCCCGACGTCCTGGTACAGCCGCGGAATCACGGTGTCGGTGGCCTGCAGCTCCATCACGATGGGATCCGGCAGGATCACGCGGAGCAGCTCGTTGGCGCGTCGCCGCTCGAGCTCGATCTGAGCGACGTGCTCGGCCTGTTTGTCGAGCAGGGCCTTCTTCTCGAGGCAGGCGCTGATCCGGGCCTGGAGCAACACGGCGTCGAAGGGCTTGGACAGGTAGTCGTCGGCACCGAGCTGGATGCACTCCACCACCTTGGGCAGATCGTCGTTGCCGCTGATCATGATCACGGGGATCTGGCGCAGCTGGGGGTCCTGCTTCATCACCGTGAGCACCCCCACCCCATCGAGGCGCGGCATCACGAGGTCGAGCAGCACGAGGTCGAACGGCGCTTCTTCGAGACGGTCGAGCGCGAGCGCGCCATCGGAAGCGGTCTCGCAGTGATGCCCCTGCTTCGACAACCCTCGGGTGAGCAGCTCCCGGTTGGTCGCGTTGTCGTCGACGATCAGGATGCGGCCGGTCTGGTTGGGCGCGAGCGAAGGCGCGGTGCGGCCCCGGGGGAACCGATTGCGACGGATGCCGATGGGCGTGGGAGCCGGGGGTGCATCCGGGTTGGCGAGCTCGCGGACGAGGTCGTCGAGGTCGGCCAGGACTTCTTTCCCGCCGCGCACGATGCGGGAGAGATCGCGCAGGATGCTCTGGGCACCCACGTCTTCGGCTTCCTGCAGCAGGATCTCGCCGTAGCCGATGATGTGGTTGAGCGGCGTGCGCAGGTCGTGGCGCATCTTGGACGCCGACCAGTTGTCCGGATTTCCGTTGGCGAGCCGGTCGACGCGTGTCTGGAGGTCCTCGGTGGCGTTCGCGATGGTGCGCAGGTCTCGCCGGATGTCCTCGGAGGCATCGGCGTGCGGGCTCTCTCCCACCCGCGAGACCGCAGCCAGGATCGCCGCCAGCTTCACGCGGAACGGAGAGAGTCGCTGGATGGGCGCAGGAAGGGTCATCGAACGCGTGTAACCGTCCAGATTGTCCGCTCCAACGCAGGAACGCCCGCTCCAGACCCAGAGTCGGGTCCGAAGCGGGCGTCAGAGCCGGGTGACGAGCGCTGCGAGCGCCTCTCACAGCGCAGTTACAGCCTCGCCAATCTCGGCGTTCGGAGGCGATCGCAGACCGATCGCAGCCGAACGTTCACTGCGTCGGGCAGGCGTTGTCGCAGGTCAGCCACGGATCGAGGGGCGAGCTGTGGCAGTCCACCTCCTCACCGTCGAGCCAGCCGTCGCCATCGGTGTCGGGGTTCAGCGGATCGGTGCCGCGGTCGGGCTCCTCGCTGTCCGTCATGCCGTCGCCATCGGTGTCGGGGTTGGTCGGGTCGGTGCCGTTGTCCAGCTCGTCGCCGTCGTTGATCCCGTCGTTGTCGCTGTCCGGATCGAGCGGATCGCAGTTGTTGTCCGCTTCGTCGCCGTCCATCACGCCGTCGTCGTCGCTGTCGCCGTCGTTGGGATCGGTGCCCTGGTCGATCTCGTCTTCGTTGCTGATGCCGTCTCCGTCACTGTCGCCGTCCTCGGGGTGGCTGTCGGGGTCGAGCGGATCGGAGCACACCTCGGCCTCCTCCTCGTTCGTGTAGCCGTCCCCATCGGGATCCTCCTGACCGTCCGGGATGCCGTCGTCGTCGGTGTCCCAGTCGTCCGGGTCGGTCTGGCACCAGTCCTCGAACCAGTCGGGGATGCCGTCGCCGTCGGTGTCCGTGTCGTCGTGGTCGTCGACGATGTCGGTGTCCCAGTCGTCGAAGTCCTCGAAGTCCGTGCCACAGGTGACTTCGCACTCGCCGTTGGTACAGACCTCGACGCAGTCGCCGTTCGCTCCGTCCTCGTGGATCTCGAAGTAGCAGCCGGTCATCGAGAGCAGCAGCGCGCTCAAAACAGTGGTTCTCATCTTCCCTCCCTCGGTGGGCCCCGTTCACCCGGGGTTCGTCGTTGAAACACCAGCACCGTCAGGAGGTGTCACTCCGGGTCTGAGATTTCCTGCGCATATCGGACGATCCGCTGTGAATCTCCTGTCTACACCGGGTCTTTCACAGATCTCGTCCAGAGACCGATCGAGCATCGCGCATTTCGGCGGGCACCGTTCTCCCGGCCGTCGAGACGTTCGTCCGCGCAAGAGAATGAGAGAAATGTACGGGAACCGGTCGCCGGACTGCGTTGTCTGTGGTACACATTCAGTATCGTTTCTGTTTTCCCTCGAAACCCACGCGCGGAGCGCCTGTTGATCGTCGATTCCACACTTCCTGAAAGGAACCTCGCGGGAGCATCCCGCCTGCGCTGACCCCCCGACGATCCCCATCGCCGGCGCCAGCAGCCGGCACGAGACGCCCCCGGAGAGCATCCACTCCCCGGGGGCGTCTTGCGTTCGGACGCCTCGAAACCCCGTTCTCCACTTCCTTCCTCTGCAGATGTTTTGTCTGCAGGGGTCCGCAGACGTACGTCTGCACTTCACCACCAGCCCCGAGGGGGGCGTCATGCGCACCAACCGAATCCCCATGAACGACATCCAGCGAATCTACCGACACGCCAGCGGTCCCGGCCGATCCCCGAGCGACGCCATCCGCGTCGCCCATCGCCTGGGCGCGGTCTGGTACGTCGGTCGCGAGCGGCTCGTCCCGCCCGTCCCCACCCTCGCCAGCCAGCCCTGGGTCCACCTGGGCGTCCAGCCGGCGAGCGAGACGGACGGCGTGGAGGACCGCCTGATCGTCGCCGATGCCGAGCTCGCCCGGCACGGCCTCGCCTGGCGGATCGACGCGCCTGCCAACCAGGCCAATGTGTTCGTGCGTCTCGCCACCGCGTCGGAGCTCGTGCAGCGCGTCGACGACGCCTTCGGACCCGATGCCGACCTGCGCATCGCCGGCGTGATCCGCAACCCCCTGGCCCAGCCCGTGCTCGAGGTGCGCGAGGTCCGCCTGGACGACCGCATCCTCGGAGGCGTCGTGCTGGACGGGGTGTTCGAAGCCCTGGGACTCGGTGAGGTCTGATCGGACGGGACGTTCGGCGTGTGGGCGTGTGTTTCCCCCGGGAGACCGCGCCCGCACGCCATGTTAGTCCGCGCCGTCCCGGGCTGTTCCAGGCCCGAATTCCCGCGGAGGAACGATGGCGCAGGACGCCGCGCTCGACGATCTCTTCATCGGTATCGCCGGGCTGATCGGGGCTGGCAAGACCACGCTCGCGACCGCCCTCGGAGAACACCTGGGGCTCCCGGTCTACTACGAGCCCGTGGCCGACCAGGAGTACCTCGCCGACTTCTACCGCGACACGGCCCGCTACAGCTTCTCCACCCAGATCTACCTGCTGAACCGCCGCTTCCAGCAGCACCAGGAGATCATCTGGCGCGGGGGCGGGGGCGTGCAGGACCGCACGATCTACGAGGATGCGGTGTTCGCGAAGACCCTCGTCGATCAGCAGCTGATGGAGGAACGCGACTACAAGACGTACCTCGCGCTGTTCAAGCACATGAGCAACTTCATGTGTCGGCCCAACATCATCGTCTACCTCGACCTGTCCCCCGAGAGCTCGCTGGAGCGCATCGCACAGCGCAACCGCGACATCGAGAGCGGCATCAGCCTCGAGTACCTGACCGCCCTGCGCGCCGAGTACGAGGCGTTCATCCACGACATCTCGCGGAGGATTCCCGTCGTTCGCGTCAACTGGGAGCAGTACCGCGACGCCGACGAGATGGCCCGCGTCATCCGCGAGCAGTACCTCGACACCACCTTCCTGCGGGAGGTCTCCTGGTCTCCGGCGAAGGGGGTCTGACGTGTCGCCCTTCGTGGCCGGAATCGCAGGGGGCATCCTCGGAGCGGTCGTCGGGTGGTTCCTGGGCAACGGGATGGGCCGCAACCGTCGCGGCGAAGCGCCGGAGCTCGTGGCGCGCCAGAAGGCCCTGGAAGACGAGCGTCGTCGCCTCGCCGAAGCGCTGTCCGAAGCCCAGCGGGCGCTCGAGAAGGAGCGGGACACCTCGCAGTCCGATCTCCAGGGTGCCCACCAGACCGCCGAAGCTGCCGCACAGGAGAACCGACGCCTGATCCGGCGGGTGCGGGACCTCGAGCAGGCCCTGGCGGCGGCGGGTGGTGACGACAAGCCCAGCGCCGCGCTCGAGATGCAGCTCGTCATGGCCATGCGGGAGCGCGACGCCGCCCAGAAGCAGCTGCTGGATCTCGAAGCCAAGAACGCCATCGAGCGCAGCCTGCCCCCGCCCGGAGCCCCCGATCCCATCGGATTCGACGACCTGCCCGAGCTCCCGGACCTCGAGACCGACGACGACCCCACCGACGACCGCCCCGCGGCCCCGTCGACCGACACGGCAGCCAGCACGGCAGCCGACGACGGGGAAGACGAAGAGGATGACGCCGATACGGACGAGACCCTCATCGAGTCGTCGCCGAAGGCACCCGACCTCGAGGACTACGCCGAGACCCTCCAGGACGCGCCCGGCCAGGACGAGACCGCGGACTTCACGGTGATCATGGGCGTCGGGCCCGCCACCCACACCAAGCTCGTGGGCCTGGGCTACACCCAGCTGTCCGAGCTGGCCGACCTGACCGAGGAAGCACTCGCCGATCTCGAGCGTGCACTCGGGTCCCGACGGCCTTCCCGGGACGACTGGCGCGGACAGGCCCGTGCGCTGGTATCCTCCGAGAGCGGGTCGTCGGATCGATGAAGAAGAAGGCGGCCCCCGAGGAGGAGTGATGCTCGCAGCCTGGATCCTGCTCGCCGTGCCGTCTGCCGACGCCGGTGAGCTCCGAGAGCCGTTGATGGAGCTGCTGAACGCCTACGAACACGGGGCGACCGACGAGGACCTCGCGAAGCTCGGCGACGGCGTGGTGGACGAGCTGCTCGCCATCGCCGCCGATCCCGACGTGCCGCACTCCCGACGTGGGCGCGCCGTCTCTGCACTCGGTGCCTACGAGCAGCCCCAGGTCCGGACCTTCCTGACCACCCAGCTCGGGTCGGACGACCACTACATGGCCCGCAAGGCGGTTCAGGCGTTCGGTCGGGCGTTCCCGCAGGATGCGCCGGAGTCGGTCGGTCCGCTGCTCACCCACGACGACGTCCAGCTGCGCCTCGCGGCGGTCCACACCCTCGAGCGGCTCGAAGACGACGAGGCCACCGAGCTGCTCCGCAAGCGCCGCAAGAAAGAGAACAACGACACCGTGAAGGCTGCGCTCGACAAGGCGCTGGCCGAGGAGGCCCGGTGAGGCCCATCGCGATTGCAGTCGCCATCAGCACCGTCCTGGTGGTCGCCGCAGCCTGTGAGTCCGCTCCGGACTCGGTCGAGACGGTCGATCTGGGCACCGTGAGCCTGAGCGACACCGGGGGCTACTCCGGGCCGCTCGACGTCGAGATCCCGCCCGAAGCCACCAGTGCCATCGCGTACTGCGGGGGCTTCGGAGACGACGCGCTGGGTGCCGTGTGGACCCTGAACGATCCGGATGGGGCCGTGGCCTACAGCGGCGACGAAGGGGACGTCAGCCAGTTCCGCTCGGACTTCCTCGACGACCTGTCCCCTGCGCTGCTCCCGCTCTCCCCGCGCCTGCCGCTCCGAGAAGGGGTCTGGCAGTTCGACTGGTTCATCGGAGCCGGGAACGGGGGCAGCCTGGACTGTGGTGCCGTCATCCGCAGCGGTCTCGGCGAAGAGGTCGGCGACATCGCCACCGTGCAGGTCGAGATCGTGTTCGTGGGCGTCGACCTCGATGCCGCTTCGGCTCCAGACGATGCCGACTGGAACGCCGTGATGGACCAGTTCGAGTCCGAGTGGGACACCGCCGGACTCGCGGTCAGCACGATCTACAAGGACTTCTCGGGCGATCTGGACCGGTTCACCGTGGTGGACGTCACCGACGACGACTACAGCGAGTTCAACGACCTGCTCCGCTCGGCCAGCCCCGACGATCCGCGATCCATCACGTTCTTCGTCGTCGAGGAGATCGCGAACAACAGCGGGGGCGGCTCCACCATCCTCGGGCTGTCTGCGGGTCCGCCCGGCATGGCCACGCGCTCGGGCACCAGCAAGTCGGGCGTGATCGTGAGCGGGATCGACTTCCGCGACGCGCCCGAAGACGTCGGCAAGATCATGGCCCACGAGGGCGGGCACTTCCTCGGGCTCTACCACACCACCGAGCGCGACGGCAGCCTGTCCGACCCCCTCGACGACACGCCGGTGTGCAGCAACGACGCCGATGGCGATGGCACCCTCGAGAACAGCGAGTGCGACGGTAGCGGGTCGAGCAACGTGATGTGGTGGACCCTCACCGAAGGCACCGCCAGCATGTCCGCCGATCAGGGCTGGGTCGTCCGCCGCAACCCCGTCTCGTTCTAGGAGCCCGATGCTCTGGCTCTGGCTGTTCGCGTGGCTCGGGGTGTGCCTCGCAGCCGACTCTCCGGCGTCCACGGACATCCAGGACCCCCGACGCCTGGAGCAGCAGGCCTCGGCAGCGCTGCAGGCGGGCGACCGTGAACGCGCCGAGGAACTGTATCGAGCGATGCTCTCCCGCGAGGAGTTCGCCCGGTACGTGCGCTTGCGGGACTACCTCGTCGATGCGCTCGTGCTGGAGCGGCTGGGCGAGCCCGAGGCTGCGGCCGCGAAGTACCGCCAGGGCATCGTCGACAACGTTCTCCAGACCGCCCAGGTGCTCCGGTTCGCCAGCGTGCACCCCGACCGCGACGCGCTGGCGAGCGAGGCCCGGGCCCACGTCGAAGCGCTGGTGGCCGCCACGGAGCGCGGCGAAGACGGCATCATCTACCACACCAAGTCCGGCAAGCCTCGCGCACTCACCAAGGTGACGGTCGACGACGTGGTCCGCACCGCCCGCCAGGGCGGCTACCTGCGCTACTGCTGGCTCCCCGAGCTCGATCTGCGCGGCGTCGACCTGACCGGCGTGTCCCGCATCGACCTGAACCGCTGCGTGGTGGGGTCCATCGAGCTGTCCGGCGTCGAGCTCGAGGCACTGTGGCTGTCGGGCTTCGTGCTCGGTGACGCCAACCTCGGCAAGACGTGGACCGGCGAGCGCAACAAGAGCGTGGCGCGTCCGCCGGGCAAGGTCGGCGAGCTGGTCCTGGCCAACGCGGTGTTCTACGGCACCGCCAACCTGTCCGACATCGAGATGGAGGACAAGGGCCGGGCCTACTTCCAGTTCTCGGTGTTCGACGGTCCGGTCGACTTCTCGGGCGCGATGTTCGTCGGCGCCACGGACTTCCGCTACGCCACCTTCGGAGACAACGCGAACTTCCGGCTGTTCAAGCTGTCCGGGCCGGCGTACTTCGCCCACAGCCGCTTCCGGTCCACCACCCGGTTCTCGGGAATGCAGGCCGATGGGCCGCTGTATTTCGCCTCTGCGCGATTCGACGCAGAAGCCCAGTTCGACGCCTGCGAGTGGCTCGACAAGGTCAGCTTCGAGAACGCGCGGTTCGCGGGGCCGGTCACCTTCGGCACGTCCCGGGTTCCCAACAAGCGGCTCAACCTCTCCCGAGCCGTGTTCGCCGACCGCCTCGCCCTCGAAGAGGTCCATCTGGGCGGGCTGGATGCGTTCGGCACCCACTTCGGCGCGTCTACCCGCATCACCGACACCATCATCACCGGTCGGGCCCGGTTCGCCGTCGATCGCGTCACGCGCGCCACCTTCGCCGACGATGCGGACGGGCTGCGGGTGCTCTATCGGTCGTACTGGGGAGACGAAGACGCCGAGGAGCCACTGACCACCCAGAACTCGTACGGCGTGGAATCGGCCGACGACCTCACCGCCGTCATCGAGAGCGACATCAGCTTCGCGAACACCGCGTTTCGCGCCTACACCGTGTTCGAAGGCGTCACCTTCGGCCGCGAGCCCGGGCACGTGGCGAGCTTCTACAACGCCCAGCTCCTGGGCGAGACCCACTTCGAGCGCACGCTGTGGAACGCCCGGGCAGACTTCCGGACCATCTTCGGCAAGGAGGTCGCGTTCAACGAAGCGACGTTCCAGAACAGCTTCGTGCTCGACGACGCGTACGTCGACGGACGCCTCGCCCTCACCGACGCCACCTTCGAGCCCACGGCCGACTGGAGCTTCTACGCCGCGGCCTTCAAGGAGTTCCAGCTCGATCGCGCCCACGTCGACGACCCCGATGGCGGACACCGGCTGTTCTACGAGCACTGCTCACGTGGGCTGGCCGACCCCGAAGATCCCCGCATCGCGGACATCAAGCCCGCCGACCGCACCAAGGTGTGCTTCGACCGGCTGCTGGACGAGCTCGTCGGACTCAAGGAAGCCTACGGCGCCGAGGCGATGATCGAGGCCGAGGACGACGCCTACTGGTGGTTCAAACATCACGAGACCATGGCCACCATCCAGACCGGCACGACGCTCCAGCGACTCGGAGCCGTGGTGTTCGGTCTGGCCTTGTTCGAGCTCTGCTTCGGCTGGGGTGTGGAGCTCGGAAACCTGGGCATCGCGGTGCTCGTGATCACCGCGTTGTTCGCCGTGATCTACCGGGTGTTCTGCCCCGACACGATGCTCCAGTACGACGGTGAGAGCGTGCGCGTGCGCGACGTCAGCTACGTCGGCATGTTCTTCGTGAGCCTGCAGACGCTCATGGCGATCAACACGGGCTGGGACTTCGGAGACGACGACCACCGGTTCCGGTACGTCAACACCCTCGAGACCCTTCTGGGCTACATCATCCTGACGTTCTTCGTCGGGGCATACACGCGGATGATCCTCGCGTAGCCCCCGAGCTCACGCGCTGACTACTCGTCCTCGTGCACCCATTCCATGCGGTTGGTGTTGGACCGCTTGGCCTTGCCACCCTTGGCCGGCTTCTTCTCTTCGGCCTTCTCGGTCTCGGCATCCGCCTTGGTGGCGTCGGCTTCGCAGGTGGCCTTGGCTTCGCCCTCGAGCTTGGAGCAGTCGGCCTCGATGGACTCGGTGGACTCGGCTTCGGTGGCCGTGGTGGACGACTCGGCAGCCTCGGTGGAGTCGGCCTCGGCCGGTGGGCTGGCCAGCGCGACGGCCCCTGCAGCGAGACCCAGGGAAACAGCAGTCGACAGAATGAAAACGCGCACGGACACCTCCGGTGAAGAAAGCCTACGCGCGACGACATCCAGCGACAAGTGGGGCGTGCGCGATTCGAGGAGCTTTGCTCTGGGACCCCCGACGCGGTACCCCCATTCCATGTGGACCGCACTCGCTGACCTCGCTCGCGACATCGCCGGGGATCTCCCTGTAGATGCGTTCGAAGCCTGGGAAGATCCCAGCAAGCGCGACGATGCCCTTGCGGGGCGGATCCTGGAGCCCTTCCGAAGGGAGGGGAGCATCGCGGCATCCGACACCGCCGGGCTGTCCAGGATGTCGAGCCGCCTCCCGATGGCCGTGGTCCTCAAGCGCATCGATGCTCCAAAGCGCCGCATCCACCGGGTCGGAACCGCGATCGGCGGGCGTGCCGTCGGCACCTGGGTGGCCGACAACACCGAGATGTTCTTCCCGCCCAGCGTCCCGGTCGAGACGATCGTCACGGCGATGTGCCGGGTGCACGACGATGCGCCGGTCCACGCAGATGGGCCCGTACGCGTGGGGTTCTGCATCCACACCGGCACGTTCTACGAGATCGGGGGCGGGATGTACGGCCCGGATGCCGATCGCGTCGAGCTGCTGGCCGAAGACCGCACCTCGGGCGGCGAGACCCTGGTCACCCCAGAGCTTCGAAGCCTGCTGGCCGGCCACGACGAGTTCACGTTCACCGAGCGCGATGAGGGCGAGCTCGGCACAGCCTGGCTGGTCCAGACCTCCGCCGAAGGCCCAGAGCCCAGCGGGTCGCCCGACTATCCCCTGCCCTACGACGTGGGGATGCACGAGCTGCTCCAGACCCTCGACGAGACCTCTCCCGAGCAGGTCCTCGCCCGAATCGACCAGCGCTACCGGTCGATTCGCACGGTCCTCCTCGCAGAGCGCCATCAGCACCGGCCCGTTCGCAACCGGATGGAGACCGTGGACGCCCTGCTCGCCGATGTGCGATTCCAGAAAGAGATCACCCCCGTGCTGAAGAACGCCACCGAGCACTGGACCGTGGGTGGAGCCCTCGCGCTGGGGGCGTTCGACGACTCCCGCTCCGCGCTGGACGCCGCTCGTGCGCTCCGGCATGTCGCCGACGAGGCCGGCATCACCCTGACCATCGGCCTGGATCGCGGCGACACCTACCTGTTCCCGATGGGCCAGGATCGTCACGAGTTCGCAGGAGACCCCGTGAACCGCGCCTCCAAGCTCGCCGAGGATCTGGCCGACGCCGGCACGTTGAGCCTCACCGCGCGCGCCGCCGAAGGTCTGACGATTCCCGATTCCCAGGCGGTCCACTGGTCGATCAGCGGCATCGCGATCGACGCGTTCACCATCCCGTAGCACCGGGCCGAGGCCCCGTCAGAAGCGCGACTGCAGCGTGATCCCCCACGCATGACCGCGTCCCTCGACCTGGTCGGCCACCACGATGCCCGTGCCTGTGACGAGTGCCGCACCCCCCGCCCCCATCAGCGCGATGCCCGGAACCGCGCTGCTACCGTCGTCCCGGGTGGCGAACAGGGCCGCCCCGACCCCGCCCAGCACCAGCCCCGACCCCGCCACGATCAGGCCGGCCGGCGTGAATCGGCCACGACGACGGGCCTCTTCGATGACCGGCTCCTCGACGCCCAGCTCGCGCAACCGGTTGTGGTCGTAGACCCAGGTGCGCTCGAGGGTGGTGAACCAGGCCTTGTCGACATCGGCGTACGCGAGCATCTGCAGCAGGTTGGCCCGACTTCGGGAGGGGTCGATCTGGGCCGAGACGTCGGTCCCGAGCAGCGAGGGCAGGATCACCGCACCCGCCTGGGTCACGTCCAGGAGGACGGTGGCATCGGAGTCGCTGTCGATCGTCACCACGTGGCGACCGGGGACCATCTCGACCCCCTGAGCCCCGTAGGGGCGCGACTCGCCATCGACCCAGACCCGCACCGGAGTGGGCCGGATCTCGACGCGAACCTGCGAAACGCCCGGCTCGGCGGCCTCGAACACGGCTGCACTGTCGTTCGGCAGGTTGGGATCGAAGCGCAGCGTGGTGTGGATCGAGCGGGCCGCCCGGTATCGCTCGGCGGCCAGAGCCTCGTCTCCGGAGGTGTAGGCCACGAACCCGGCCAGGAAGTACGCACGACCCACCTGTTCGTCCGGAACCGGCTGGTCGTGGCACGGAAGCCCGGACTCGTAGGTCTGAAACGCCGCCGCCGCCTTGTCTTCATCGAAGAAGCTGACGGCCTGCTCGAGGTCTGCGAACGCCGCATCGAGGGTGGCCCGGTCGACCGGCTCGGCGTCGCACACCCGCAGCTCTCCGCCGGAGAACGTCGCGGGAACCCCGACCGCCCAGTCTCGGAGGCTGGTGACCTCGAACCGCGAGGCGTCCTGACCACTCTCGGCCGAGACCTTCGCGAGCGCCGCCACAGGCCGGGTCTCACCGCCGTAGAACACCAGATCCTGGGCCACCGCGGTGGGGGCGGCCCCGAGGAGCAACAGGACACTCAGACTGGCGAGCACGCGCGGCACCGCCGCACCGTATTCTGCCGGCCCACCCTCGCAAGCGAGGGATGAACCGACCGATTCTCTTCCATTGAATGTCTCGACGCGTTCAGGTACCCCCGGAAAATGTGCTCGTTCCTCCGCGCATTTCGGGGGCACCATTCTCTTGACCGTCGAGACATTCACCGACACTTCGCTCCGGTGTTGAAGTCCCAGCACACCTTCTTGTCGGCGTCGACGTCGATGTTGAGCACCTGCAGGTCGTTGGCGTCCGACTGGCTGGCGATCTCGATCCGGTACAAGCCCGGCTCGAGTCGATGGGTCCATGGAGTACCTCCGCACTTCTCGTTGCCGTTCAGGCACACGAACCCGGCAGGCCGGGAGTTCACGGACAGCTGGAAGGTCCCCGACAGGTCGGGCTCCGGCTCGGGCACGTAGTCCATGCCCGCGGGCTTGGTGGGTTCGGGTCGGGGCTCGGGACGCGGCGATGGACGAGGACTGGGTTCGGGGTCGGGGATGGAAGCGGGAGCGGGCTCTGGCGCCGGCTGTACGTCTTCTGTGGAGTCCGGTGATTCCTCGGTCGGGTCCGGCGGATCCATCGAGTCGGGTTCGACGTCGACGTCGGTGGGATCTTCGTCTCCGCCCGGGACATCCGTGGCCTCGGCGTCCGGATCGTCGCTGACGTCGTCCCCATCGGGGGGATCTTCGTCCTGTGCGTCGACCGAGCCGTCCTCGTCGGGCGTTTCGATGGGAGGGTCCGCTTCGGGGCCCGGCGCGACGGCCTCGCTGGGGGTGCTGCCCGCAGGGGATTCGTCGGTGACCGAGAAGGCCAGCAGCCCGCCGAACATCACGAATGCACCAGCCCCGATCCCGAGCGAGAGGAACATCACCGCGCCCATCGCCGCGAGCGCGGCCCACGTCCACAGCGGCTGTTCGACCTCTTCGGTGGAGGCTGGCCGGGAGAGCGTGGGGTTGCTCACGTCGCTCGAGGGGTTGGCCGGATCGAAGATCGTGGGCATGAACGTGGCCCGTTCGCTCTCGATCGACGCACCGAGCGGCGGCACGTCTTCGGGGTCCTCCGGCAGCTGATCGCGAACGGCCTTCAGCGCGTCGCGAAACCCCGCCACATCGTCGAAGCGGTTGTCCGCCTTGTAGCGGGTGGCGTTCTTGATGGGGTCGCGCAACAGCTCCGGCACGTCCTCGAACAGCTCGTCGTGCAGCTCGGTGTTGTACAGGTCGAACGGCTCGTGGTTCGTGACCATCTTGTAGAGGGTGCACCCCACGGCGAACACGTCCGCCCGGTGATCGACGTGCTTGGCATCGGCGCGTTGCTCGGGAGCCATGTACGCCCAGGTGCCGATCATCGCGCCGGTCTTGGTGCTCCCCAGGTTCTCGGACGAGACCTGGGCGATCCCGAAGTCGGTGACCTTCACGGTTCCGTCGTCGGCCACCATGATGTTGTGCGGCTTGATGTCGCGGTGCACGATCCCCTTGTCGTGCGCGGCTTCGAGCCCCTCGAGGACCGCGATCGTCACGTCGACCGCCATGCGGGGCGGCATGGAGCCGTAGGCGTGCAGGCGATCCGAGATGCTGCCACCCTCGATGAACTCCATCACCAGGTAGGCGCGGTCTCCGTCCTCGGCGACGTCGTGCACCAACACCACGTTCGGGTGGTGCAGCTTGGCCATGGTTCGGGCTTCGGTGTCGAACCGCTCCCGAGCGCGATCGTCGAGCTCCGGGCGCAGCATCTTGATGGCCCGGGAGACATCGAGCCGCGTGTCGTGCGCCCGATACACGACGGCCATTCCGCCCACGCCCAACACATCGGTCAGACGATAGCGGCCCTCGGCCAGTGGCGGCGCGACCTCCTGCTTCAAGACAATGACTCCGCGGAGATTGTACACGCCTTCGGGGGCGCCAGAGCGCCAGCTTGCCGACTCGCTCCGCTCAGCCCCAACCTGCTGATATGGTTCCGGTCGACGAACCGGTCCAGAGGAGCACCGCAAACGACACGTCACGTCGTCGAGGGTCCAGGCGCGAAACTGGTTCACCGGATGCCGGGAGGGAGCGGCATCGAGCTGGTGTTCGACGCACACCTGCGCGCGCACGCCAGCCTGGCCCGCGGGCTCGACGCGATCGAGGGCTTCATGCGCTCGCCAGGCGTGTCCAGCGTGGCTCCGGTGTCGGAGTGGGATCGCAAAGCTGCGACGTTCCGGTACGAGACCCGCGCCGAGATCAGCCTGGCCGAGATCCTCGACGACGCCGAAGAACGCCCCAGCGGGACCCGGGCCGCAGTCGAGCTGATGGTGCAGATCGCGGGTGCGCTCGATGCGGTACGCGGCCCCGCTGAAGACGCCGGGCTGTACTCCCACGGCTGCCTCAATCCGTGGCGGATCGCGATCGACTCCGAGGGGCAGGTCGTCCTGCTGGGCTTCGGGATTCCGGATGTCGAGCTGTTCGCCTACCTGGACGGCCAGGAGTCCGGGGTGAGCGTCGACACGCTGCGCTACGCGCCCCCCGAGCGGCTGGACGACCAGGAGGAGGACGCCCGGAGCGACCTGTACACCCTGGCCGTGATCGGCGCCGAGATGATGCTCGGCCGGCCGGTGTTCGACGGCCCCCCCGAGAAGGTCGCCGAGCGCGTGATCAACGGCGATGCACCCGAGCTCATCGAGGCCCTGGGCGATCACCTCGGGGAAGAAGCCCTCGATCTGCTGTGCGTCGCCACCGAGCGCAAGCCCGAGCATCGCTTCCGGACCATCGCAGAGTTCCTGGGACAGGCGCGCGCGCTGGCGAAGAAGGCGAAGGGGCGTTCGCTGGCCGAGGTGGTGCAGCAGGCGATCGAGGTGCGTGCAGCCCGCCTGGAAGACGAAGATCTCCCCACAGAGGTGGCGCCGCTCCCCGACGAAGCCCCCACGCAACGGGCCGCTCCCGAAGGGCTCTCTGCACCCCCACCCGACGATCCGTCCATCTCCGTCGAGCCCACCGAGGTCCACCGCCCTCTCGGACAGGCGGACGCCGAACCCACCGAGGTCGCCCCGCTCCCCGGACGCGCGCCCACCCGTCCAGCCATGCGGGAGGACGAGGAGGACGAGGAGGACGCGGAAGACGAGCTCGGAGTGGACGATCTGCCCACCGAGTCCGGGCTCGAGTCCGACTTCGAGCTCGTCGCCGAGGTCGCCGCGCTCCCCGCGGACGCCACCCTCGAGGACGTACAGGAGCACGCGCGCGCCATCGTGTCGCGCGCACGACAGCTCGCCGAGCAGGCCGAGGCCATGGAGGTCATCGCGGTCCAGCGAGCGCACAACATGGACGGCGTGGGCCCGGTGGTCCGCAAGCTCAAGGAGGCCGTCGGCAAGGCCCAGAAGGCGGCGTCGAGCACGGCCAACACCGCAAAGCTGGTCGAGCTCGACGACACGCTGACCGACGCCCTGATGACCCTCGACATGGTGCGGAGCGCCGAGCGGCTGTGCTACTCGGCCACCGATCAGGCGCTCGAGATCCTCTACCGGGTCCAGGCCGAGGTCGATCAAGCCCGCGCCCAGGAGCAGACCCTGGAGCGCGCCCGCCGTCAGTCCACCGAGGCCGCCAACCGCGCCCGCGACGCCGCACGGGACGCCACCCAGATCGTGAAGGCGCTCGAAGCCACGCGCTACTCGGTCGACATCGCCCGCGACCTGCTGCGTCGGGCTCGAAAATCCGCGTCCCAGGCGACTGCGGCAGCCGTCCGTGCCAAGCAGGGAGCCCAGAGCGTTCAGACCCGCACACGAGCTCCCGAGGCCGAACGGGAATCCGAGCGCGCCCGCTCCGCGGCCGACGACGCCAAGTCCGCGCTCGAAGCGATCCGCTCCATCCAGCAGACCCTCGACGAAGCGGAATCCGACGCCCGGGACGTCCTCGCCTCGCGCTTGCGGAGCTGTGTGGCCCGAGCCCGCAGTGCGGCCCTGTCGGCTCGCCAGTCCCTGGAGCGCGCGGAGAACGCCGCCACGCACGCCACCATCCCCCAGGGGTCCGCGCTCCTCCAGGCCATGGAGCGACACGTCACCGCAGCGGAGCGGGCCGCCGATCAGTGCGAGAGCATCGCCAATCCCGTGCTGGAGTCCGCCCGCGAGGGCGAGGCGGGCAGCCCCGCCATCCGTCGTGCGCTGACCGACGCCGAAGCGGCTGCCGGGCTGGCAGAGGCGCAGTCCACCGAGTGCGGGGCCCGGTCCGACAAGCTGGTCGCACTCGCGGGCGAGGCCGCCGCAGCAGAAGCCGAGCTCGCAAAATGGAAATCCGAGGCCCGTGCCATCCTCGGTCGGGTGGACGACCGGGCGAGCGAAGTGCTCGGCAACTGGGTGGCGCTGTCCGAAGACGCCGAGGAGGTCACGGCCCGCACCGCACTCGACGCCATCCAGGTCGCTGCCCGAGCAGCCGGAGCCCTCGAAGAGCACGTCGAGACGCTCCGGAGCGAGGTCGCTGCCGTCGAAGCGGCCGTGGACGTGGACGGACTGGACGAACGGGTCGCGGCGATCGGCGCCATGGAGACCGAGTTCGGAGGGCTCGCCGACAAGGCCGCTGCCCGGTGTCGGGAAGCCCGCGCAGCCGCCTCTCGTGAGCTGGCCGAGATCGCCCGTCGACGCGAACAGCGCGCGGCCCTGCAGAAGGCCATCACCCTCGCCCGAGAACACGCCGACCGCTGCCTGGCTGCGGTCAAGGCCGCCTGGTCCGCCTACCAGGAGACCGTCGACGTGTTGAGCACCGCGAACATCGACGGTGCCGACAAGCTCCGGGCGCGCGCTTACGAGATCATCGACATCGCGGAGTTCCAGGCCGGCGAAGCCGAGACCGCCGCCGAAGCGGCCGCCGCGCAATCCGACCCCGACGAAGCCCGCTCCCACGCGTCCACCGCCGAGAGCTTCGAGCAGCGGATCACCGAAGACCTCCCGGAAGCCATCGAGCTGCTCGACAAGGCCCGCACGCGTGCCACCGAGGAGATCGAGCGGCTGACCGAGGCCAAGGAACGCGTCGAGTCCGCGCTGAACGACGGAAGAGAGGCTGTGCGCGTGATCGAGGAGCTGCGCCAGCACGGTCGGGACACCGGCAGCGACTGGAGCGACCTCGCCGTGAACATGGCCCTCGACCAGCTGGAGTCCCTGGCCAGCGGGCTGGACGAGGATCTGGCCGAGGTCCGCTACGCCGCCGAGCGCACCCGACAGGTGGAGGCCGCGGACGACGCCTGGGAGATGGTGCCGGTGGCCGAAGCCGCCTCGAAGCGCCTGGTGGAGGTGCGCGCGGAGGCCGAGTCCATCGCCCGCACCCTGGACGCCGCCGTCAAGACCGCCCGGCAGGAAGCCGAGACGCGGGAGAACGCGATCGAGGGCGTCACCCACAGCCTGACGCAGATCGAGAAGATGCGTGCGGCCATCACCGAGCGGGCCCAGACCCTCCGCGCAGCCGTGGCCACCCACCAGGCCGTCACCGAAGACGTTCAGCAGGCCACGTCCCGGATGACCGAGGCCGTGGACGGCACCGCCGATGCCGAGTCCCTCGTGCGTCGGGCCCTGCTGGAGGTTCGCGAAGCCTCCACCGCCTCCGAGGCCCGCAACCTGCAGCAGCAATCCGAGCAGGCCCTCGAAGCCGTCACCCAGCACCTCGAGGCCGCCGCCGAAGCCCAGACCCAGGGAGTCGCCGCGGCCGAGCGCGAAGCCGTCGAGCGCGAGGATGCAGAGCGGCGACAGCTCGATCAGGCCCGCAGCACGGCCCTCACCCACGTCAAGACCGCAAAACTGGCCGCCGAGAAGGGCGTTGCGCTGCTTCGCGAAGCGAACGAGGAGCTCGCGGGCACCGACGATCCCGAGGTCCGGCGGTTGCACGAGCGGGCCACCGAGTGGGTCCGGGTGGCACGGACCAACGCGACCTCGGCGCTGAAGGCCGCGCGGGAATGCCAACGGGCCAAGGTCGCCGTCACCGCCGTCGAGTGGGAACAGCGCGCGAACGGGCTCGCGACCGACGCCTCCAACGCGGTCGCCGAGGCGGGGTCGATCCTGCGCGAAGCCGTCGACATCAAGCGTCGCGCGGTCCAGGAAGCCGAGGCGCTCGAAGACGTCAAGTCCGAGATCCAGTCCATCCTCACGGCCGTCGCCGAGAACGTGAAGCAGGCCGAAGCCGATGCTGCGCGGGTGAAGGACGTCACCTCGGGCAGCCGCGACCCCATCACCCTGGCCCACAACGACGAGGCCGACACCGCCGCGACCGCCGTGAAGCGGGCCGCAGCCAAGGTCGAAGCAGCCGCCCCGATGGCGCTGACCGCCGACCATCTGGACGTCGCCCAGAACCTCCTCGAGACCTGCCGGGCCGCCCAGCAGCGCACCGAAGAAGCCGCCGAAGCCGTGCGGGACCTCATCCAGAAGGCCCAGCAGGCACTGGGCGAGGAGGAGGAACGCGCCGCACAGAGGCTGGCCGACGCGCGGTCAGAAGCGGAACGACCCGCCCAGGAGGCCGCAGCGGTCGCGCAGAAGGCCGAAGACTGGCTGGGGATCGGCCGGGAGACCGCCACGTCCGCCGCACCCGCCGTCCAGAAGGCCCTCGAGGAGCTGAAGACGGCTGTCGAGGAGACCCAACGGCTCGCCGAGCAGGCCGAGAACGCCGCTCAACCTGCTCGACGTGCGCCCAACGTCCGGACGGCCACGGCGATCGGAGAGCAGGTCAAGGCGGCTGCAGAGCGTACCGAGCGAGCCTCGGAGCGTGCCAAGGCCGCACTCGAGGGCGTCCGACAGGCGGTGAAGGAAGCCGAAGCCGAGGAAGCGAAGGCGCAGGAGTTCCGACTGCAGGCCGCCGAAGACGCCGCAGCAGCGGAGCTGGCCGCCAGCGAAGCCACGGCCGCCGCCGAAGCCCTCGAGAAGGAGCTCTCGGAGTCCGGGGTGGTCCACGACGACGCTGCTCGGGCGTTCCGGGAGGTCAAGCGCACCGCGAAAGCCGTCGCCGCGGCTGCAGCAGCGGCGTTCGAGACCACCGAGAAGAGCGTGGCCATGACCGCGCTCGCAGACGTCCAGGGGGCCGCCTCCGCCGTCGCCGACAAGAAAACCGTGGCCGAGACCCTGCTCGCCGAGCTGCAGGAGCACGTCGAGAAGTGCCGGTCGGTCATCACCGAGATCCAGCAGAAGGCTCGCGAGGAAGAGAAGCGCAAGAAGGACGAGAAGCTCCGCGCCAAGCTTCGCAAGCGTCGCAACGAGTCGAAGATCATGAAGCGCGAGGAGCTCAAGGCCCGGTTCCAGGAACGGGAGGAGCGGCCGCAGCCGAACCTGTCCAGCCTGCGAGAGCGCCTCCGGGCCCGGCGCAGGCGCAAGGACGGCGAAGAGGACGACGGTCCACGACGCATCGAGCGACCCACCCCCGTGCGTCCCGAGACCGGGGCCACCCCGCGCCGTCGGAGTGCGGACCGCGGCCCCCGACGCAGGCGCCGCCGTCCGCCACCCGACGAGAGCAGCCGACTGGTGCCGCCCGACGAGGCCGCCAGCGAGCCGATGCAGCAGATCCCAGTCCGTCGCGACGAGGACAGCGGTGCGCGTCGGAGCCGGGAAGAGCGACAGCGCAGCCGGGAGCAGAGACGACAGCGCAGACGACGACGCCGGGATGCCCCCTCCGAGCGTCCCGCAGCAGCACCGCCGCGCGATGCGCCCACGAACATGGGCCTGATCGACCCCTCCTCCGACAACCAGCCCGGCAGCGAGGGCGCCGATGCCCTGTTGCGTCGCCTGCGCAAGAAGCGGCGCGACGAAGATGAGTAGGTCAAACTGAGGCGACCGCCCGGGAGTCCGGGGCACCAGATCGACGCGTGGTTTGGGCCACGGAGTCACCGAGCGTCTGGGAGCCTTTCACGGAGCATTATTTTGTGCGCTTCGCGCCGGTCATTTCGGACGCTGGCCCTCACCGTGCACGAAGCGCACCCCAAAGAACAAACCTCCGTGAGAGGCTCCCAATCCCTCCGTGCCTCCGTGGCCGAACGCCCTGAATGCACGGGAACCTACAGGATCGGCTCCACGAAGTACGGGAACGTGAAGTAGTAGGCCGGCGGGAGCGGCTGCTCGGGATCGGGCGTGGGAAGCGCGAAGCCCAGGTCGCCGCGGTAGCACTGGTTGGTGTCGACCGCGAACCCGTAGCCCTGCTCGTCGCCGAACAGGCCGTCCTGGGTCCAGTACACCGAGTAGATGAACTGGCTCTGGGTCGGCCAGTCTTCGCCGAATGCCTGGCTCAAGGGGGCTTCGAGCTCGACCATCTCGCCGACCGCGAAGCCCCAGTCGAACTGCTCGATGTAGGTGCGCAGGTCGGAGAAGCCGTAGATCAGCGGGTCGACCTCGGGACAGCTCGACAGGCCGTTGAACAGCCCCACCTGGTAGGTCTGCAGGAGCCGGGCGCCCGACTCGACGATCAGGGGGTCGCGGCGGACCCCGAGGCTGGCGTCGTACTCGACCCGGCACAGCTCTTCGAAGCCCTCGTCGAAGAACTGGAAGACCAGGCGAGCCGAGGCTTCCTCACCGGTGTCGGGGTCGATGTAGTCGCGGATCCCTTCGTCCAGGATCCCCTGGAACGACCAGCCCATGAACACCGGCTGCGGGGGGTCGCCTTCGGGCAGGGTGTTGCCTTCGAGCGGCACGTCGAGGAAGGCGCCGCAGGCGTTGCCGGTCCAGCCCGATCCCGTGAGCGTGAGGACCTCGAGCTCGTTGCCGGCCACGTTGTAGGTGCGCCGCTCGGCCGCGGCCAGGCCCACTTCGACGACCTCGGTGGTGTCGAGGTTCAGGTTGTCGGGGTCGAGCGTGAAGCTGCCGATGTCGGGAAGGCGGTAGACCCGACGTGTGCGCGGGCCCTGGATCCACAGCCAGACCTCCTGTCGCCGGTCGCTCTCCCAGGTGAACTCGATGTCCGGCCCCGACATGTCGAGCCGGTCTCCGGGCTCGACCACCGGACCCGTGACCGTGAACTGGTTCACGAACGCCACGGCGGGCAGGTCGAAGTCCGCCCACTCGCCCCCGAACCGCAGAGGCTGGGTGAGCTCCGGACGCGCTTCTTCGGAGCCGCGGTAGAACGCCATGTCGCGCTCTTCGTCGTACACGAAGTCGGCGCGCACGCCGCCGACCGAGATGGAGTCGCCGACCCATCGGTAGACGTCCGAGCCGCGGGGCCGGTAGTTCTCGTTGTTGAGCCGCCGGAACTCCCCGGGAGGCGGCAGGTCGGACACACAGGGCATCTCGAACTGCGCACACGCACCGGCGGTCTGGTAGCCCTGCGTGTCGTCCGCGAAGATCCCGTACACGTCCACGCGGGGGTTCTCGGGGCGATCGAGTCGTGTGACCACCACCGAGCCGGACTCGCCCGCGACCTGCCAGGCCTTCGGCGGACCCCACTCGAGGCCGGTGTCTTCGACGGGTCCCGACCGGTCCTTGCAGCCCGTCAGCCCTCCGCCCGCCAGCCCTCCGGAGACGACGACAACGAGTGCGATGGCCGCCCCTGCGTGCAGCAACCTCGTGATCCAGCCTGTGGTCCCGCTCATCTCGTCCTCGTTCCGCGCCCGATGTCCGATGCAACCACTGTAGCCGCCCGGACATCGGCTTGCTGTGCACCGACGGAAGACGATGTGAACGTTCAACTCAGGGTCACGTCCAGGAGTCTCGCGCGGATGCCCCGGCGTTTCTTCTCGATGAACCACGGATCGAAGCCGTCGGACTCGAGCTGCTTGCGGAGGCGATGCACCAGGACGTTGAGCGACGACCGGGTTCCGCCTCCGCGACCCCAGATCCCGGTCCGCACCTCTGCGTCGGCCAGCCAGCCCTCCTCGTCCTCGGAAGACCCGTCGTGACGGTCCTTGTCGAGGGCGCGGGCCAACAGGAGCAGCAGGATCGCGCGATTGCCGGTGGCGTGGTGCTTGAGGCCCTGCGACGGACACTCGAGCCACGCCTCGGGACCCCGCGGCCCGTTCGCGACCACGCGACAGGTGTAGGGGTATTCGACTTCGCCGTGCTCGACGGTGGGCACGTGCTCGAGCCGGGCTTCGACGATGCGCATGGCCCGGCCGGCCACCGAGAACTCCTCGCCCACGCCGACCTGGAACTCCTCGTCGTCGGTGCCGACCCACACCTCGTCTTCGTGCACCATCAGGGTGGCCGCCCGCTTGTCGGCGCCGTCGATGCGCAGGTGGGCGTCGGGCCCCGAGCCGATGTGGAAGCGGTTGCTCCGGAGCATGAACCGATGCCCCGTCGCGAGCACTTCGAGCATCCGGATGCCCACGGGTTCGTCGGTGAAGCCGAGCGGTGCGCGCAGCACCACCTCGACGTGCTTGCCGAACCGGATGCGATCACCGGGCTTCAGCGGGCTGGCCGCCGCCAGGACCTCGCCGTTGCGGAACGTGCCGTTGCGGCTCCCCAGATCGCGCACCCAGGCTCTCCCGCCCTCCATCCACACCTGGGCGTGGTTCCAGCTGACCGTGTCGTCCGACAACACCAGATGGTTGGCGGGACCCCGCCCCACGTGCAGGGGGGTCTCCCCGAGCGGCAGTGCCTGACCGCCTTCGACCGTCGCGAGCTCCAACACGTCCCGTCACTCCTGGACCACAGGATAGACCGGGAGCCCGCCCGACACTACTCCGCGAGCGCCGCTACTCCGAAAGGCGCACCAGGTGGAAGGGCTCTTTGCGGTCCTCCCCCTCCCAGACCCCGTCCAGTCGGGCCTCCTGGGCGAGGGTGGCCGTGTAGAGGCCCGGCGCGTCGGACGTCTGAGCCAGCACGAGCTCTGCGCCCACCACCGCGCCCGACACGCGCTGGCGCAGCTGGTGGCGGCCGAGCTCGACGATCAACACGCCTTGCAGCTCCTCGTTCGGACCCTCGAGCTCGAGCACGGCTTCGTGCACCCCGAACGTCCCGCGCCAACGGCCCTCCAACGGCACGTTCACCCTGGCCTGGCGAGCCTCCTCGCGATCGATCCACTCCTCCATCGACAACCGGGCACCGATGGCGACCACGATCGCCACCAGCACCAGGGCGCCAGCCAGCGCGTAGCGGCCCATCTTCCGCGAGCTGTCCCGACGCTTGGCCGCCTCCTGGGTCGCGAGGTCGGCACGCAGCTCCTCTTCGAGCCGGGCCAGCGCCTCCGCTTCGTCCGTCGGATCCCGCTCGGCGAGTCGCGAGGTCTCGGGGATCGCCGTGGGGATGTACGAGGCACCGCCCGACGAGGTCGCGGGGCGCTCGAACAACGGCTCGTCCGGCGCCGTGTGGAGACAGGCCCGCAGCGCTTCCGCCATCGAAGCCGCATCCGCGAAGCGTCGATGGGGATCGGCGTGCGTCGACCGTCGGATGATCTCGACCAACCCCTCGGGAATCGACGCGAAGCGTGGCGAGCCGGGCGACGAGAGGAACAGATCGACCGGTGTGGCCCCCGTCAGCAGGTTGTAGAGCGTCGCGCCCGCGGCGTACACGTCCGCAGTCGGCCCCACGGCGTGGGCGTCGACCCGCTGTTCCGGGGCCATGTAGGCCAGCGAGCCCAGCGCGAACCCCGCCCGGGTGAGCCGCGTCTGGTCGGTCGACAGCGCGATGCCGAAGTCGGCCAGCTTCACCGAATCGTCCTCCTGCAGCAGCAGGTTCTCGGGCTTCACGTCGCGGTGGACGACCCCCGCTCCGTGCGCGACCTCGAGAGCCGCGAGCGCCTGCAGCACGACCTGGAGCGCTGCTCGGGGCGAGAACGGCCCGTCGTCACGGACCCGATCGGCGATACTCCCGCGCGTGGCCAGCTCCATCGCGATCCAGGCGGCATCCCCGTGCTCCCCGGTCGCGAACACCCGCAGGATGTTGGGATGCGACAGGCTGCGCATGGTCTCGGCTTCGTGCATCAGCCGACGCTTCAGGTGTCCGTCGGGATCGGGCCCCGGCAGCAGCACCTTCACGGCGCACTGAATCCCGGTCTGTTCGTCGACCGCCCGGTAGACCGTCGCCGAGCCGCCGTCGCCAAGCACCACGCCCAGGGTGTAGACCCCGCCGAGGGTGGTTCCGACCCGGTCCTCCGCACTCATCGACATGGCGGGAACCCGGCGTTCACGGAAGCGCGATGCGCGCCTGTACGTCAGCCTCGGACAACCCGAGGGCGTTGCCGATTCGCTGCATGAACGCGACCTCTTCGGGCTTGACGATACCATCGGCCTGAGCCACGTGGACCAGCAGCTCGACCAGCAGCTTGCGCTGATCGGTGCTGCTGATGGCGCGCAGCGCATCGATGGCGGCGTCGAGCTTCGACGCGTCGACCACCTCGGCCTCGGCCCGGACCAGTGCGCGCTCGGCCTGGGCTGCGTCGGCGTTGGTGACGTGCTCCAGCAGGAACAGCCGGATCGCCTCCCGCTCCTCGTCCGAGATCTGCCCGTCGGCATTGGCCATGTTCATCGCCAACAGCGCGCCCTGGGTCACGACGTACTCCCGCGCCACCCGCTCGGGGGCCCGGTTGCGCGGACCCAGGATCACGGGCGTGACGGTCTCGCCCTGCCACGCGCGCGGGGGCGGCTCCTTGGCTTCGGGTTCCTGGCGCGACCAGACCCAGTACGCCCCACCGGCGGCGAGAGCGCCGGCCACCGCGAGCACGAGCAACAACAGCAGTTCCATCGGCCCGAGAATACAGCACGCAGGCTTCGACAGCACCTCCGAGGTGAACGCCCGCGCCCCCTTGGCGTCGGTTTGTCGCGCCGGCTACAGAGGCTCCTCTGGAGGACTCTTGGTCGACCTGTTCGGCAAGCGCGTCGCACTCGTGACCGGCAAGGGCGGCGTGGGCCGCACCACCGTGTCGGCCGCGATGGCCGTGGCTGCGGCTCGCACCGGCAAACGGGTCCTGGTCACCGAGCTCGGCGACCCCGATGGCGACTACACGCCTCTGGCCCGGCTGTTCGGGCGAGACACCCTCCCCGCCGATCCCGAGAATCTCGCGCCGGGCATCGACGGCTGCGTTCTCTGGCCGAGACGCGGGCACGAGGCGTTCTTCCACACCGTGATCCCGGTCAAGGCCGCCGTGCGTGCGGCGATGAACTCGGGCGCGCTCCGCAAGCTCCTCGACACCGCACCGTCGTTCCGCGAGATGGGCATCTTCTACCACTGCTACACACTGCTCGAGATGGAGAAGAACCCCGGAGAGCCCCTGTACGACGTGCTGATCGTCGACATGCCCGCGAGTGGCCACACCCTCGGGCTCACCGGCCTGCCCGAGCGCCTGCTCGCCCTGATGCCCACCGGCCCCATCGCCGAGGCCATGCACCGCGGTCGGCCCTACTTCACCGATCCCGCCCTGTGCAGCGCCTGGATCGTCACCCTGCCCGAAGTCCTGCCCATCACCGAGTCGCTGGAGCTCATCGAGGGGCTCGAAGGGCACGACACTCCGGTCGGGGGCATCCTGGTCAACCGCGTTCTCGAAGACCCGTTCACGCCGGAGGAACGCGCGGCGCTCGAGCCCGTGCTCACCGACGATCACTACGGCCACGAACGCTTCGTGGGGGTCGTTCAGGCCACCCGCGCCCTGGCCGACCTCCGGGCGCGCACCCAGGTCGCCACCGTCGACGTTCCGGAGCTCCCGGATACCGGCTTCGACCTGATCGAGAACCTGGCCCACGCGCTGATCGAGACCGACGCCCAGGGGGCCACGTGAGCCAGCCGCCCAGCGACATCCGCGAGCACATCGAGAACCGCAGGGTCATCGTGTGTGCGGGCTCCGGCGGGGTCGGCAAGACCACCACCGCCACGGCCATCGCCCTCTCCGCTGCACGATCCGGCCGCAAGGTGCTGGCCCTCACGGTCGATCCCAGCAAGCGCCTGGCCCAGACCCTCGGCGTCGACCGCAACCTGTCCGAGCCCGTCGTCATCCCCGAGGAGCGGCGCCTCGAAGCCGGCATCGAACACGGGCTGCTCGAGGCCTGGATGCTCGATCCGCGCGTGGTGGCCGACGGATTCGTGCAGCGCTTCGCGGACTCCCCCGAAGAAGCCGAGCGGCTCATCAACAACCGCCTCTACCGCCAGATCTCCCGCATGGTCGCCGGCATGCAGGAGTACATGGCCATGGAAGCGCTCTACGGCTTCCTGCGCGAGGAGCGCTACGACCTCGTCGTGCTCGACACACCACCGTCGCGCAACGCGCTCGACTTCCTCTACGGGCCCAGCCGGTTGTCCAGCTTCCTGGACGGGCGGATCTTCCAGCTGTTCCTGCCTCCGGACGACGGCAAGCGGCCCGGGCTCTTCCGTCGGGCGGCGGCGCGCCTGGTCAACGGCGTCAACGCGGCGGTGTTCGGCGCCCAGACCTACAACGAGCTCCAGGAGTTCATGGAGTCGTTCTCCGGGATCTTCCGGTCGATGAACAAGAACGCAGCCGACGGCATGCAGCGCCTGCGCGACCCCGAGACCGTCGCGTTCCTGCTCGTCACGAGCCCCGCGACCGAGTCGCTGACCGACGCCTTCTTCTTCCGGCGCAAGACCATCGAGCTGAAGCTGCCCTTCCGGGGCTTCGTGCTCAACCGGAGCCAGGCCGCCGGAACCGATCGCGAGCTTCCCACCGCCGCGTTGTTCGGAGACCATCCCACCCCGGTCCAGGCCAGCGCGCTCGAGAAGCTGAACAAGCTCGCGCGCGTCGAGAAAGCCGCTGTCGAACGCCACCAGGATCTGCTCGACGAGCTGCGCAACGACGCCGGAGACGCCGCGACCGCAGTGGCGCTGCCCATCATGGCGTCCGGAGCCGACGGGATGGGTGCGCTCGTGACCCTGGGCGACGTGCTGATGGGCAACCCGATCGACCAGGCGAGCACACCGTCGTCCCGGGATTGAGGTGCAGCCCGAGCCGAGCAGTCCACACACGCTGCTGAGGCTGTTGCGCGCGGCCACCGTCGCCGACGACCCGCGACCGGCCCTGCGCAAGGCCTGGAGCCGCTGTCCCGACCCGCTGTTCCACCGTGTCCTCGCGGGCCTGGAACCTCCATCGCCCACACCACCGGGCCCCGCGCGCCTCCCCCCTCGCGAAGCGGCCGTGCTGCGCGGCCTGATTGCCGATCGACCCCGGGATCAGGCCCTGTGGGATGCCGTGATCGCCGATCCGACCGATCGAGCCGCACGTGCCGTGCTCGCCGACTGGTTGGTGGAGCGCGGCGACCCCAGAGGCGTGTTCATGCAGCTGCAGCGCGCCGGAACGCACGCTCGACGCGAACACCAGCTCCTCGAAGCACACCGGTCGGAGTGGCTCGGCCCTCTGGAGCCGATCGTACGCGGCCGGCAGACCTGGGAAGACGGCCTGCTCACCGGTGTCCGCTTCGGTCCGACCGACCCCGGAGACGTGCGTCGCGCCGTCGGATCCGAGGTGTGGGCGACCGTGAAGACGATCCGCACGACCCGCATCCCTCCCGGACTGTTCGACGAACCCGTGCACGCCCTGCTCACCGACCCGGTCCTGTTCTGGCTGGAGTCCCACGACGGCCCCCTCCGCCCCGCCGTGTTCTGGGACTGGGTGAACGGCCCGCCACGCCCCCTGAAGCACGTGGCCTTCGCCCAGCTCCCGCTCCCCTTTCGCGCTGGCTTCCCCGCAGGAGCACACCCCGCCCCCCCCGTGCTGCCCGAGGAGGTCCGACGGTCGTTCCAGACCGCCCCCGGCCTGCCGGAGCTCTCCAGCCTGGCCCTGCGGCAGTCCCTGCAGGCACGGGGAGACGAGATGGGCTGGCTGCTCCATTCCCCCCTGGGTGAGCGCCTGGACGACCTCGAGGTGTTCGTGCCGATCGAGACCCTGGGCTCGTGGGTGAAGGCCCTGGCCGACACCGATCTGGAGCGCTTCGTCGCCACCCACTTCGCGGGCAAGTGGCGCCTGGAGCTGACCCGCGACCCCACGGACCTCCGCAGGCGCTTCGTGCTGCACGCCCACTTCGCCTGGAACCGGGTCTTCGAGGTCGGGACCACATCACAGACCGCGCCGGACACCGTGAGCATCGCCCTCGAGAGCGTGGCCGATGACGGACTGGCGGGAGTCGAGACGCACTTCAAGGCCGGAACCGTGCCCTCCGCAGCCGAGCGGGAACGCCTGGACCAGGAGATCGCTCGGGTCGTGGGCTGACCGCGCTCGGACAAATCGATACCCGGGCCTCATGGACTTCACCGACGATCCAGTGTGGGCGGCCATCCACCCGGCGGTCGGCCACCTTCTTCGTGACCACGAGCTCGCCCCGACCGACGTGGGACTTCCGCGCTTCGACGTCCTGCCGACCCTGACCACACGGGGGTCTTGCGAGGTCGCCCTGTGGATGGTCCGCCGGGGACGCGCGCTCGACGATCGGGTCGGCTCCACCGAGCTGCTGGAGGGCTGGATCACGGCAGACCGCCAGCTCGACCACGACGACGGCCTGGCACGGCTGCAGACCCGCACCCAGCTGCGCACGGCCCTGCATCTGCTGGCCGAGACCCGCCCCAGAGGCCTGCGGGGGCTGCCACACCGGGCCGCACGGGTGGTGACCGGCGCCTCGTACAGCATCCAGGGCACCCTGGTGGCGATGGCGAAGCTGCTCGGGCAGCACGACGACGTGTCGGCGCTGGCCACAGCACTCGACGCCGAGATCCTCCGCTCGGAGGCTCAAGCGGGCTTCGACCGGTACGCACCCGACACCGAGGTGCGCGAGGTCCTCTGGCGCGGAGACCAGGGCACCAAGCCCGCGGGCCACTTCCTGGTCCGGACCCCCAGCGGATTCGGACTGCTCACCAAGCTCGATCGGCGCTGGCAGGTGGTGCTCGGCGACCACGAGGCCGTCCTGGCCAGCCTTCCCGACCCTCTCTTTCCCCAGGGCGTCGCGGAGTTCTTCGCCGCCATTCCGGGCTGAGATTTCCTGGTACCCTTGCGGGGTGTCGGCCTCCCGCCAGTCCACCGTCCAGTCCATAGCGCTCGCCGCGATCATCGCGCTGTCGACCGCACCCGCGATGGCCGAGGATCGCATCGTCGGCGGGTCCGTCGCTCAGTACACCACCATCGATGCCGCGCTCGCGGATTCCGTCGACGGCGACCGGATCCTGCTCCTGCCCGGCACCTACCCCGTCCAGGACTCGATCGGCGCGAACGTCACCATCATCGGGATCGGCGGCCCGGACGTCACCTTCATCACCGGTGGCGACAACCACGTGCTCGACTTCCGCTCGAACACCATCGCGGTCCTGCGGGACGTCACCGTGCGAGGGAACCCGTCTGCACGGGCGATTCGCTCCCTCGCCGACTCGGACCTCACCCTCGAGCGGGTGCGCCTCGAGGACGGCACCGGCGACTTCGGCGGGCTTCTTCGCGCGCTCGACGCCTTCACCTGGCACGGCGGATGGGCCGAGGACGGCACGTCTCCGGGGCCCGCAGGCTGTGTCGATCTGCGGGGGAGCTCCGACATCCGCGGTGTGCACTTCACCCGGTGCGCTGCGGCCCAGCGCGGGGGCGCCATCCGAACCGCCAACGCCACCAGCGTGTCGATCACCGGCTCGCGGTTCACCGAGTCGTCCGCCACGGATGGAGGCGCCATCGCCGTCACCACCGACGAGGTGGTCGACGGGCTGGTGAGTGTGGTGCTCGTGGGCAACGTCTACGCCGACAACATCGCCAGCAACCGAGGCGGCGCAGTCTGGGGCCAGTCCCCCCTCGTGCTGTCCATGCTCGGGGACGTCGCGCGCAGCAACACCTCCGACAGCCACGGCGGAGCGGTGTGGGTGCAACCCGACGTGCTGTTCCTCAGTGCCAACACCGTGTTCCGCACCAACCAGGCCGGCACGCGCGGCGGGGCCGTGGGCGGGCTCGACACGAGCTACGGCATCGAGCAGACCTGGTTCGAGGAGAACGGCGCGACCACCGAGTGGGGAGGCGGCGTCTCCCTCGAGAGCACCAGCGGGGGAACCATCTCCGAGTCGATGTTCTGCCGCAACCGCGCACTCTCGAACGACGGCGGAGCTGCGGACGTCAGCTACGGCCCGGCGGTGCTGGAAGACAGCTGGTTCGTGGGCAACGAGGCCGACCGCGGCGGCGCGATCTGGGGCACGAGCTTCAACACCCGCTACGACAACCTCGCGTTCACCGGCAACGGCGCCTCCCAGGGGGGCGCGGTGTGGATCGAGGACGACGCGCTGGCTGCCGTGCCCTTTCGAAACAACCTGATCTTCGGCAACACCTCTCCAAACGAGGCCGTGATCGGCGGGCCCGCGCTGATCCTCGACTCCAACTGGTACTTCGACAACGCTGGCGGCGACATCGACGTGCAGGACGACACCGCCTACATCGGCGACCCAGGCGTATCGGTCGCCGCCTGCATCCCGACCTACAGCGACGCCACCCTGCTGCGTGACGAAGACGGCCTCCTGGTCGCCGGACCCGGCGCAGGCGGCTCCTCTCCACCCGACGCCTTCGAAGACGCCGACGGAGACGGGTTCGCTGCGATGGTGGACTGCGACGACGACGACCCCGACGTGTTTCCGGAGGCCCCGGAGAGCTGCGACGGAGTGGATACCGACTGCGACACCCTCGACGACGCCCTCGACCCCGACGCCTGGGACCAGGTGTGGTTCGCCGACCTGGACTCGGACGGCCAGGGGCGGGCCGGCACCGGACGCTTCGCGTGCGGGGGCGTGGGGGTGGCCCCGACAGACGACGACTGCGACGACACCTCGGCCGAGAACACGAACGGCGACTGGTTCGTGGACGCCGACGGGGATGGCTTCGGCGACCCCGACTCGGTCCCCACCTGCACCGACGTCGGAGACCGCGTCCAGAACGGCTCGGACTGCGATGATTCCAGGGCCACGGTCAATCCCGACGAGGACGAGGTGTGCGACGGCATCGACAACGACTGCGACGGGAGCGTCGACGTCGGGGCCATCGACGAGAGCGCCTGGTACTTCGACAGCGATGGCGACCAGTTCGGCGTGGTGAGCATCCAGACCCCCGCGGCCCTGTCCTGTACCGCCCCCGAGAACTACGTCGGCACGGCCGGGGACTGCGACGACGCCGACGCCACCGTGTTCCCCGGCGCCGAAGAGCTCTGCGACGGCCTCGACAACGACTGCGACCCCGACACGCCCGATCAACAGACCGACCAGATCTGGTTCCTCGATGAAGACGGCGACGCGTGGGGCGGCACCACCTCGACCGCGGCCTGCGCCGAGCCTGCGCCAGTGGACGGTGCCGGCTGGTCTCTGGTGGACGGCGACTGCGATGACGAAGACCCCAGCATCCGGCCAGGAGCCCAGGAGCTCTGCGACGGGGTGGACGAGGACTGCAACGGGCTCGTGGACGATGCGGCCGCCGACCTGCTCACCCTGTTCGCGGACGGCGACGGGGACGGCTTCGGGGCAGGCTCGGCCATCCAGACCTGTGACGCGAGCGCAGGGGTGGCGGTGGACGGCGACTGCGACGATGCCGACGCGGATGTGAATCCCGATGCCGACGAGGTGTGCGGAGGCACCGACGAGAACTGCAACGGCCTCGAGGACGACGCCGATCCGGCCCTTCAGGACGCACCCGTCTGGGCCGTCGACCTCGATGGCGACGGCTGGGGCGGGGGTTCGCTGGTGTCCGCCTGCATTCAGCCCGGCGACACGGCCCCTCTCGGCGACTGTGACGACAGCGATGCGGCCATCAACCCCGACGCCGCGGACGCCCCTCAGGACGGCATCGATCAGGACTGCGACGGCGAGGACGCCATCGCGATGGACACCGATGGCGACGGGCTCGACGACTACGACGAAGCACAGCTGGGCACCGACCCCACGTCGGCCGACAGCGATGGCGACGGGCTCGACGACCTGACGGAGATCGGCGACCCCAGCGCGCCCACGGACTCGGATGGCGACGGCGACATCGATGCGGTCGACCCCGACGACGACGGAGACGGGATCCAGACCGCCGACGAGCTGGCGTTCGGCGACGGGGACGCCGATGGAGACGGCATCTCGAACCACCTCGACCTCGACAGCGACGACGACGGCATTCCCGACGAGGACGAGCCGCGAGTCGACACCGATGGAGACGGCGTTCCCGAGTTCCTCGACCCCGCCGACCCCGAGACGCCCGCCTCGGACGTGCGCGTCGGGTGTGGAGGCTGCTCGACGAGTACGAGAGCCGGATTCAGCGGTGTACTGCTGCTCGTGCTGCTGGGGGCGACGAGGCGTCGGCCTCAGGGGGCGTCGACCGAGTCGTCTTCTCCGGCTCGCTCGCGGAGCTGACCGCAGCCAGCGTCGATGTCGATCCCCCGCCGCATCCGCACGGTGGCCGGGATCCCGAAGCGCTCCAGGGTGTCGACGAAGGCGTCCACACGGCCCGGATCGCTCGGCTGCCCCGCATAGCCCCCGGTGGGATTGAGCGGGATCAGGTTCACGTGGCAATGGATGCCGCGCAGACGGCGTCCGAGCGCCTCCGCCACCTCCACCGTGTCGTTCGTCCCGTCGATCAACGCCCACTCGAAGGTGACGCGCCGACCCGTGGTGTCGACGTAGGCCCGGACGGCGTCCAGCAGCTCGTCGATCGCCCAGCGACGGTTCACGGGCATCAACGCGCTCCGCGACGCGTCGTCGGTCTCGTGCAGGCTCACCGCCAGGCCGACCTGCAGGCCCTCCTCGGCGAACCGACGGATGGCGGGCACCACGCCCACGGTGCTGATGGTGATGTGGCGCGCGCCGATCCCCAGGTCCGACATCATCCGGCGAACCGCCGTGATCACGTTGTCGTAGTTGTGGAACGGCTCGCCCATGCCCATCAGCACCACGTTCGACAGCCGCTCCCCCCGGGCCTTCAGCTCGGCGTGCTGCCGCCAGGCCTGAGCGAAGATCTCACCCGCGGTGAGGTGTCGCTGGAAGCCCATCTGCCCGGTCGCGCAGAACACACAGCCCATCGCACAGCCGGCCTGGCTCGACACGCACACCGTGCGCCGCCCATCGCCGTATGGCATCCGCACGGTCTCGATGAGCTTGCCGTCGTGCAGCCGATACAGCCGCTTCACGGTGCCGTCGCGACTGGTCTGCTCGGCCGCGACCGACAAGCCGCCCAGCACCGTCTCGGCCGTGAGTTTCGCGCGCAGACCCTTGGGGAGGTCCGTCATCGCGGACGGTTCCAGCGCTCCCTTGTCGTAGAGCCAGGTCCACACCTGCCTGGCCCGGAACTTCTTGTGGCCCCAGCCGTCGAGCAGCTCGGTGAGCTCGGGCTTGGACAGGGCGACGAGGTCGATGGGAGCGGCGCTCACAGTCCGTTCTCCGAGAAGTGCTGGTAGTCTTTCAGGCTGTTCCAGTTGCCGCCCCATCCCCACTCGTGGCGCCGGAACGCCCCGGTGATGGGGCCCGGATCGACGATGAGCCCCGGCACGGACGCGTCCCGGTCGACGTAGGGAGCCCCCTCCGGAGGCAGGATGGTGTTGCCGGACGACGAGATGTAGGGGTTCTGGCGGGGATTGATGTCGACCGCGTGGCCGTAGCTGTGCTGGGACCAGCTCGAGCCCCCGGTGACCGCACGGCAGTTGAACGCGCTGGTGTTGTTCACCGCCATGCTGGCCTCGTCGCTGCCCCCGTGCACGCTCGCGGGCTCCATCCGCTCGATGGGGAACTGCACCTGCCAGGCGTGCTGCAGCACGTCGACGTAGACGGGCGCGAGATCGGCCCGCACCACCAGCTGCCCCTCGCTCGCCGTGCCGTCGAAGCCCCAGTGCGCGGTGGTGATCAGCGCGAGATCGTCCAGCCCGACCGGACATCCGGCCTCGAACGTGGTGCCCTGCATCTGGTCGCGCAGGGCGGTGGGCAGGGGCTCGACGGTGTGCTCGAACTCGGCGAAGCAGGTCTCGGTTCCGGACCCGGCGGGAACGCAGCCTTCGTGGCCGGTCTCTTCGGTGCAGGTGCAGGACCCGCAGCTGTCGAGCGCACCGAACGCGCCATCGCAGCACTGGTAGCCAGCCGAGCAGGCTCCATCGGCGTAGAGCCCGCCGAAGCTGTGCCAACAGGCGTCGTCCATCGAATCCGGCACGGTGCGACAGTATTGATCGTCGGCCGGCTCCGGTTCGGGTTCCGGGGACGGCTCGGGGACGACGTCGGTGTCCTCGCCGTCAGGATCTGGCGCGGCGGGGACGGGGTCGGGCTGCACGACGACCGACGAACCGATGGTGGGCCCGGAGCATCCGGCCGTCAGGGGGAGGACCGATGAAAAGGCAACGATGCCTGGAGCGAAGGTGCGCATACCCGAGGTCTATCAGGGGCGCACTCAGATGCGCTCCACCAGCAGGTCGGACTGCAGGGACTCCAGCGCGGCGATGATCCCGGACTCCTCGAGGCCCACGGGCAGGCTCACGCGGACGCTCGCCTTGAACAACGGCTCGCCCGACCAGGGAGCGCGCGTGACGCCGCTGTGCAGCTCTTCGATGTTGGCGCCCTGACTGGTGAGCAGCTGGGACACGTCGTGCACGATTCCGGCCCGGTCGGAGCAGGTGATCGACAGTCGGAGCTCCGAGACCTCGCGCTGTTCGGATTCTCCGCGGGCGATGGTGATGGTGACGCCGTCGACGGCGGCCTTCAGGGCGGTCTCGAGCGCTTCGGACGACTCGACCGGCACCCGCACCAGGAGCAGACCGCAGGCGCGCCCCGCGAGGCGGACCAGGCGGCTCTCCTCCCAGTTGCCCCCGTGGATGCGGATCTTCTCGGCCAGCTTGTCGATCAGGCCCCCCTTGTCGGGGCCCGAGAAGGTGATGACGAGCTCGGTGTGCATGGCGGCTCCGGGTGCGTTGCGCCCCGGCACATTACTCCGCGGGCACCCGGTTTTCGAACGGAGGGGCCATGCGCGTCGCCATCACAGGAGCCACGGGCTTTCTCGGCTCCCATCTCGTCGAGGTCCTGCGGGAGCGGTTCGAGGTGCGGGGCGTCGTGCGCACCCCCAGCAAGGGCGAGCACCTGGGCATCGAGCTCGCGAAGGCCGACCTGTCCGACCGGGACGCCCTCGCCCGAGGGTTCGAGGGCTGTGATGCCCTCGTCGCGAACGCCGCGCTCGCACCGGGCTGGAAGAAGCCCAACGCGCAGGAGTTCATCGAAGCCAATGTGCGGGGCGCCGACAACCAGCTGATGGCGGCCGTGGATGCGGGCGTGCAGCGGATCGTGTGGATCTCGACGGTGGCGGTCTACCGGACCCGTCTGTACCGCTCACTGACCGAGGACGCCGAGAAGATCGACCCCGACAACCCGCGGTTCGACTGGAACAACCTCACCACCGACCCCGGGTACGCCCGGTCCAAAGCCGCCGCCGAACGCCTGGCCTGGCAGCGCGCCGAAGAGCACGATCTGCAGCTCACGGCCTTGCGTCCCGGGCCCATCTACGGCGAGCGCGACCCCAAGATGACCGCGCGCTACGGCCGCATGCTCGACCGACGCGTGATGCTCGCGCCCACCGTACAGCTCCCCCACGTCCACGCCGGCGACGTCGCCCTGGCCGCACGCGGAGCGCTCGAGAACCCCGCCAGCGCGGGCCGTTCCTACAACGTCACCGGGAACAGCGTGTCGATCCGGGCGTTTCTGAAGGCCTGGAAGCAGGCGCGGGGGTCCAGCACCGTGCTGATCCCCCTGCCCGTCCCGGTCCGCATCGCGTTCGACGACTCGGCCGCCGAGCGCGACCTGGGCTTCTCGTCGCGACCCATCTCCGAGGCCGTGCGCTCCCTCTGATCACCACCGGGGCCGCGGGCGAGGGCGGGGCCGCGGACGAGGGCGTGGACGGTGCGTCGGAGCCGGGCGCCAGCTCTCGATGCACTGGAGCGTGTCGGTGCTGCCCCAGAAGGCGTCGTCGCAGGTCTGCACGATGCTGGGCGGCGCGGGGAGGGCCACGCAGGCCAACGTGTCGCGGGTTCCGAAGAACGCCTGGTCGCACGCCGCGATGCTGTCGACGCGTACGGCGGTCTGCATGCAGGTGAGGGTGTCGCGGGTTCCGAAGAACGCGGCGTCGCACGCCTCGATGATGGAAGGCTGGTGACGGATCCGCCGCATGTTCATGCACGCCATCGCATCGGAGGAGCCGAAGAACGCCGCATCGCAGCGCGCGACCACGTCGGGGCTCGCGGGGGTGGTGAGACATGCGAGCGTGTCGGACGTGCCGAAGAACGCGGCGTCGCAGGCCTGGACCTTCGCGGGTCGGGTGCCGGTCCGGATGCAGGCGTCGGTGTCGCGGCTCGAGAAGAACGCGGCATCGCAGGCCTGCACGGTCTGCGCGAAGCCGTCCGGTACGTAGACGTCGTGGTTGGTGGCCCAGGGGTTGGCGGAAGCGGTGGCGGTCAGTGCGGTGAGGATGGCGAGCAGCATCGTGAGCTCCGTGGTGATGACTTGCTCGTACAGACGGGGCGTGTCGCGCTTCATTCGTCAGGGGATGTCATGCGTTCCACCCTGCGGTTACCCGGGGTCGGGAGGTCGGATGTCGTTCGAAGATGCAGGGGTATGGATCACCGGAGGCGGCTCCGGGCTCGGGCGCGCGATGGCCGTCGAGCTCGCGGGTCAGGGCGCCAGGGTGGCCGTGAGTGGGCGTCGTGTCGAGCGGCTCGAAGAGACCGTCGCCGCGATCGAAGCCGCCGGAAGCACCGGGCTGGCCGTGCCCTGCGACGTCACGGACGACGAACAGCTCGCCGCAGCCGTGTCCCAGACCGTGTCGACCTTCGGAAAGCTCGATGTGGCCATCGCGAACGCGGGCTTCGGCGTGATGGGCTCGGTGATGGATCTGACCCGCGAGGACTGGCAGCGGCAGTTCGAGGTGAACGTCGTCAGCCTGGCCATGACCGCCAAGATGGCGATTCCAGAGCTCGAGAAGACCCAGGGCCGGCTGGCGCTCATCGGCAGTGTGGCCGCCTGGACCCCCTTCCCCCGCAACGGCGCCTACACCTCGAGCAAGGCCGCGGTCCTGTCCATCGGGCGCACCCTGGCCGCCGAGCTCAAGGCGTCGGGGGTGAGCTGCACCACCATCCAGCCGGGCTTCGTCGAGAGCGAGATCGGTCGGGTCGACAACGCCGGCCGGTTCCACGACGACAAGAAGGACAAGCGGCCCTCCAACCTGATGTGGAAGGCCGAGGACGCCGCGCGCGTCATGGTGAAGGCCATCTACAAGCGCAAGGTGGAGTACACGTTCACCGGCCACGGGAAGCTGGCCGTGATGCTGGGTCGGCACGCTCCCTGGCTCGTCCAGGCGGCCTCCACCCGCGTCAAGATGTAGCGATGGACCGCGTCCTCCAGGCGACGCAGCAGGACCTGTTCTGGCTCCCCACCCACGTCGAACGGCTGGACCGTCCAAACGTCCTGGCCCTGCGGGACGGCACCGACGCGCCCCTGCTCAACAGCGTGCTGCGCACCGACGCCCGGCCCGCGTGGCCGAGCAGCTCGCCCCGCCCTCGCACGGCGGGAAGGTCTCGATGCGGACCCGCTGACGCCCCGCTCACGGTGTGCGCACGCGATCCACCCCTCCGAGAGCCCCTTGATGACGAGGCTTTCGGGGGGGTTCTTCGCTCCTGCGTACCGCATTTTCGCGCAAATCTGGCTATCTTGAATTCATGTTGCGCGATTCTGCGGTAGTCCGGTATAAGGGGCGCGCCCTCCCCCCAGCCTTCCCCACTTCCCCCACCCCTCTCCCGGGTCTGGCCTCCCCAGCCGTCTCCCGGGAGCACCTCCCCCTCCCCGGGTCATGAGCACCAGTCTCGCCAGCACGGCCGCCAGCCAGCTGCTCCGAGCGCTGCGCGGGAGCGAAGCCCAGGCCCCGTTCTCCACGCGCCTGGGCTACCGCTCGAACGTGGCCGCGGAATGGGAGGGCGGGCGGCGATTCCCGAATGCCCTCGAGCTGCTGCGGATCTGCGGCGAGTGCGAGATCGACGCCGCGTCTGCCCTCGAAGCGCTGTCGCCCCGTCACGCCGGAGCGATCCGCCCCGACGACCTGGGGCCGTGGTTCGACGCCCTGCGGGGGTCGCGCAGCCAGCAGGCGCTTGCCGACCGGGCCGACCGCTCACGTCACCAGATCCGGCGATGGCTCACGGGGTCCGCGGTTCCGCGCATTCCCGATCTCCTCGTGTTGCTCGACGCCCTGACCGGCCGGAGTGCCACGTTCGTCGCCAGCCTGGTGGGCGATTCCGGGGTGCCCGCCCTCCGGTCGAGGCTGCGCTCCGAACGCCGGCGAGCCCGTCAGCTCCGGCAGGAACGCGAGGCCACCCTCGAGACGAGCGTGCTGGAGGCCCTCTCTCGGGCCGGCGTCGACAACCTCGCGGTCCACACGGTCCCGATCGACCCCCGCCAGCTCGAGCAGGTCGCCGCAGTGGCCGAAGACGGTGTCCGGAGAATCGAGCGAGCAGACGCCTCCTCCACCCTGGCGGTGTGGGTCGTCGGTTCGGCCCGGCCAGACCCCACATCGGACGTCGAAGGCTGATGTGACCACGTCACGATCGAGCCGCGTGCCCTGCGAGCCATTGCAAAATCGGTGAAAATCGCTAGACCAGGCGCGGAGATTCTCATGGCCCTTCTGTTTGCACTCGTCGGCTTTCCCGCCTCTGCGGGCCCGACGCTCGAGAGCGATCACTTCCGCGTCTACTACAGCGACAGCGGATTGTGGAATCACGACCCCGCGGGCGCAGGCCTGCAATGCGACCCCACCGGGACGGGCAACTGGGTGGACGTCACCTACCCCATCACGCCCTGGGTCGCGCTGACCGTCGAGTTCAACGACGGGCAGGACCAGTACTTCCGCGCCAAGACCTACGCGGGTCCGAGCAACGACATGACGCTGGTCTACGCCGACGACCTGTCGGTGGGCACCCAGCGCATCTTCCAGGCGTACTACTTCGCGGGTCCGCTGGACATCACGCGCACCGAGATCTGGAACGACAACGACCGCACGATGCTCGTGTACTTCGCGGTCACGAACGTCAGCGGGTCCACGGTCAACAACTTCCGGCTGCAGGTCGCGGCCGACCCCGATCAGGACGTGGGGCCGTTCGGCGACCAGGCGTTCGTCGAGGTCAACGACTCCCTCGACCTGTCCGGTGACGGCGAGCTCGACTTCGCGTACTCGGCAGGTGCGCAGTCCGACCTCACCATCTCGTACGGCGTCTGCGACGGACCCCGCCACGAGGTCGGCCACACCGGGTTCGTGAGCGATGCCGACGCCAACTACATCGACCACGACGGCACGGTCATCGACCACACCATCCACTGGCGCGTGCGCGACGGCACGATCGCAGCCGGTGAGACCATCGGCGACGGCTTTCTGCTCTCGATTGCAGCCAGCCCCGCCCAGGCCGAGAGCGACTTCCTCGCCGAGCTCGCCAAGTGCGACCTGCCGGACGCCGACGACGACGACTACGACGACACGTTCTACGGCGGCGACGACTGCGACGACGGCAACGGGAACATCTACCCGGGCGCACCCGAGATCCCGAACAACGGCATCGACGAGGACTGCGACGGCGTCGACCTCGTCACCTACGACTGCTTCGAAGACAACGACGGAGACGGCTTCGGCAGCACCAACATCGTGGAGAGCTTCGACACGGACTGCGACGACCCCGGCGAATCCGACCTCGACACCGACTGCGACGACACCAATGCCACGATCTACCCCGGCGCTCCCGAGCTCCCGAACGACGGCATCGACCAGGACTGCAACGGCCAGGACCTGGACACGGGCGGCAACGACGACGACAACGACGGGCTGACCAACGACGAAGAAGGCGTGATCGGCACCAACCCCCAGAACCCCGACACCGACGGCGACGGGCTGACCGACGGCGAAGAGGTCATCGTCTACGGCACGGATCCGCTGGACCCCGACAGCGACAACGACGGGCTGACGGATGGCGACGAGGTGCTCGACACCCTCACCGACCCCAACGACGACGACACCGACAACGACGGACTGCTCGACGGCGCAGAGGTCCAGACCCACGAGACCGACCCGCTGGACGAAGACACCGACAACGACGGACTGCTCGACGGCACCGAGGTCAACGGTCCCACCGATCCGCTCGACGAAGACACCGACAACGACGGACTGCTCGACGGCACCGAGGTCAACGACACCGGCACCAACCCCACCAATCCGGACACCGACAGCGACGGCCTGACGGATGGTGGCGAGGTGAACGACATCGGCACCGACCCGCTCAACCCCGACACCGACGACGACGGGATGGACGACGGCACCGAGGTCGACGTGGGCGCCGATCCCTTCAACCCGGACACCGACGGCGACCTGATCGAAGACGGTCCCGATGGTCTCGGCGACGAGGACGGCGACGGCATCATCAACGTGCTCGACCCCTTCGAGGAGCCCATCGACGAGCAGGACTTCGTGCCGACCGGCGGTTGCACCCAGGGCTGCAGCACTCGGGGAACCGGTGCTCTGACGCTGGGCTGGCTGCTCCTCCCGCTCACCCTCGTGGCGCGCAGGCGGCGGTGATGATCGCCCTGTTCACGGCACTCGCGGTGCTCCTCGGCGTCGCGCAGGCCCAGGAGACCGAGCAACCCGGCAACACGCCCTCACCCAACATCCAGCGGTTCCTGCCCACGGGCAGCATGCAGGGCTTCGCCACCGTTCCGTCGGCGCGGCAGCTCCCGCAGCTCGGCTTCGGCTTCGATGCGGTGTTCCAGTACGCACACCGGCCCTTCCAGCGGTCCGTGATCGACGAGACCACCGGGCAGCTGGTGCGCGACGAGGGCGCCGTAGACGCGCTGTTTGCGACCCATCTCCGCCTGGGCCTCGGTCTGACCGACTGGATGGAGGTGTCGCTCGACGCACCCGTGTTCCAGTACACCTCCACGGCCCCGGCCATCGCCGAGTTCGGCGGCACCGAGGGCAGTGCGGGCTTCGGGGATGTGGCGCTCAACCTCCAGGTGCGCGCGGTCGACGAGGACCTCGTGGGCCTGGCACTCATCCCCTTCGTCACGGCTCCGTCCGGCTCGGCCAAGACCTTCCTGACGTACGGCGTGCCCACGTTCGGCGCGCGGGCGGTGGTGAGCAAGACCAGCGAGCCCGTCCACATCTCGGGAACCGCGGGCTACCGGATGATGCCGAGCGGCAGCTTCATCGGCACCGATGTCGCGGTCGACGACGAGTTCATGTACGGCGCGGGCGTCGGGTTCACGCTGGTTCCCGAGCGGGTGCGCTTCAACCTCGAGGGCACGGGCGCGATGGTCGTCGGTCCGGCCCGTCAGCTGGTGATCGGCGAGGAGTTCCGCACCGCTCTGCACTCCCCGCTCGAGATCCTGGCCGACTTCCGCATCGACACCCCGAGCGGAATGGGCGTGCTGCTCGGCGGCGGCCCCGGGCTCACTCCAGCGGTCGGTACGCCGGTGTTCCGGGCGTTCCTGCAGGTCGGCTGGCGTCCCCCCACGGTGCTCGACACCGACGGCGACGGCATCCTCGACAAGGACGACGACTGCATCACCGATCCCGAGGACTTCGACAGCTTCCAGGACGAGGACGGCTGCCCCGAGTTCGACAACGACAACGACGGTCTGGCCGACATGGTCGACCGCTGCCCGAACGACCCCGAGGACTTCGACAACTTCCAGGACCCCGACGGCTGCCCGGACCCCGACAACGACGGCGACGGCATCCTCGACGTGTCCGACCGCTGCCCGCTCCAGCCCGAGGACTTCGACGGCATCGACGATGCGGATGGCTGCCCCGATGCCGACCCCATCGCCGTGGACACCGACCGCGACGGCCTGCTCGACGACGTCGATCAGTGTCCGCTGCAGCCCGAGGACATCGACGGCTTCCAGGACGCAGACGGCTGCCCGGACGAGGACAACGACCAGGACGGCATCCTCGACATCAACGATCTGTGCCCGATGGACCCCGAGAACTTCAACGGGGTGAAGGACGACGACGGCTGCCCGGACGCTCAGAAGGTGGTGGTCACCAAAGACCGCATCCACATCCTCGAGAAGGTGCTGTTCGTCACCGCCAAGGCCGAGATCGTCGAGAAGAGCTACTCGATCCTGCAGGAGGTCACCGACACCCTGCTGACCAACCCGCAGATCACGCTGGTCAAGATCGAGGGGCACACCGACAGCCGCGGCAGCGAGTCGTACAACCTCGACCTGTCGAACCGTCGCGCCAACGCCATCCGCGACTTCCTCGTCGAGCGGGGCATCGCCCCCGAACGCCTCGATGCAGAAGGCTTCGGAGAGCTCTCGCCCCTCGTCCCGAACGACTCTCCCGAGAACATGGAGAAGAACCGTCGGGTCGAGTTCCACATCCTGAAGCAGGAGTGAGCATGGTCCTCTTCCACCGCGCCCCCGAAGTCGCGATCGGCGGCCACGCAGAGCCTGGCTTCGGAGCCGTCGTGGACGCGTTCCGCGCGAACTTCGCCGAGCGGGACGAGGTCGGCGCGAGCGTGTGCGTGAAGGTGGGCGGCAAGACGGTGGTCGACCTGTGGGGCGGCACCACCCGCCGCGGCGGCCAGACCCCCTGGACGGGCGACACGTTGAGCATCGTGTTCAGCGCCTCGAAGGGCATCGCCGCCACCGCTCTGATGCACCTCGCCGACCGCGGAGGCATCGACCTGGACGCGCCGGTCGAGCGCTACTGGGACGGCTTCTCGCGCAACCACAAAGAAGACATCACCGTTCGGACGCTGATCAACCACCGCGCCGGGCTGGTCGGGATCGACAAACGCATCTCCCTGGACGCACTCGAAGCCTGGGACTCCGGCGTTGACCCCAGCATGGTGGTCGAGGCCCTCGAGCAGCAACGCCCCTTGTGGAAGCCCGGCACGGCCCAGGGCTACCACGCGCTGTCCTGGGGGCTGTACGTCGCCGAGCTGTTCCGTCGCGCGAGCGGTCAGCGGGTGGGCAACTACCTCCAGGAGCACCTCGCGGGGCCGCTGTCGGCCGAGGTCTGGCTGGGCCTTCCGAGCGCCGAGGAAGGACGCGTCGCCGCCCTGCACACCAACGGCCCCAAGACCCTGCTGACCAGGATCCTCCCGCGCGTCGTGGCCAGCCGCGAGGTCGAGGGCCGGCTGTACCGCAGCTTCCTCAAGCGCAACAGCGCCACCCGCAAGGCCTTCTCCAATCCCGCCGAGCTCGGGCTGCGGGGGGTCGACAACTACGGCACCCGTCGCATCCGCAAGATGGACCTGCCCTTCGCATCCGGCGTCGCGAGCGCACGTGGCCTCGCCACCCTCTACAACGCGTTCGCCACGCCCCACCCCCTGAAACCCCTCGTGTCCAAAGGCATGATCGAGGCCGTGTCCGACAGGCAGTCGTGGGGATGGGACCGCGTGCTGCGCAAGCCCATGGGGTTCTCGCAGGGGTTCGTCAAAGACGAGCTGCACCTGTTCAGTCCGGTCCCCGAGACGTTCGGACACCCCGGCGCCGGTGGTCCGTTGGGCTACGCCGACCCCGTGAACGGCATCGCGTTCGGCTACATCATGAACCGGATGGACTTCCGGCTGCGCAGCCCCCGAGCCCTGGCACTCTCGCGCGCCGTGTACGACTGCATCTGACGGTCAGACGAGCTTGCGGTGGTAGCCGAAGCTGTGGATGAACCAGTAGCCGTGCCAGTTGCCTTCCTTGGCCTCGAGCGCGACGTAGGCGCTTCCCAGCCAGAACAGCGGGAAGACGATCGAGCCTGCCCCACACGTCACCACGGTCAGCAGCACCGACACGACCCAGGTGATGACGCTCCACCACATCGCCTGGGCGCAGTGGTAGGCGATGAACTCGCTCTCGTCCTTCTTCAGGAACCACATGGCGAGGGGCCCCGCCACCGGCGCGAGCATGCCCGCGATGTGGGCTCCGGTGGCCCACAGCTTGTCGTCGCCGTCCGGCATGCCGCGCATGTCCTTGGTGATCTGGACCCCTTGGGGCATCGCCCCCAGCCCGGCTCCCGGTGAGCCCGGGGGACCCTTGCGCTGCCCGGGACCCGGCCCGGGGGGTGCGTTGGACATGCGACCTCCGACGTCCGACAGATATCATGCGCGCATGAAACGCCTTCTCCGACGCCCGGCCGTCCTCGCGCTCCTTCCCCTGTCGATGGCACTCGCGGCCTGTCCGTCGAGCGACGTGGACTCCGACGAGCCCCCACCCGAAGACCTCGAAGCGACGCTGCCTGCCATGGGGCCCTACGGGGTGGGCTACATCGAGGAGTCGATCACCTACGACCCCATGGGTACGGGCGCTCGCACGCTGCGCCTCGCGGTCTGGTACCCCAGCGACGACACCGAAGGTCCGGAGGTTCGCTACCAGGGGTTCTTCCCCGCTCCGGGAGTCATCGACGCACCCGATCCGGCTGCCGGGCCCTTCCCACTCGTGGTCTACAGCCACGGCCACCAGGGCTACGCCGAATCCGCGGGCCGACTCGTCAGCCAGCTCGTCAGCCACGGCTACATCGTCGCCGCACCCGACCACACGGGCAACACGACGTTCGACGACGCCGAGCGCGACACCGCCATCTACTGGCAGCGCGCGACCGACATCAGCGCCGTCCTCGACCACCTGCAGGCCGACGGTCACCTCCTGGCCGACCACCGGTCCGACGACCCCGTGGTGGGCATCGGCCACAGCTTCGGGGGCTACACCGCCCACGGGCTCGCCGGGGCCACCTACGACACGCCCGCGATCTTCGAGGCCTGCGACAACGGCGACACCCAGGACTTCTGCTCTCCCCTCACCCCCCAGGACGAGCAGGTGTTCGAGGCGGGTGTCCGCGACACGCGCATCTCGAGCATCATCACGAGCGCACCGGGCAACCTCGACCTGTTCGGAGACGGGTCGGGCCTGGCGTCCATCGACGTCCCGGTGCTGCACATGACCGGCGGGCTCGACAACCCCACTCTCGACGACGCCACCTGGGCCGCGCACGACCGTCCGGGCAACCTCCGGGTCCACATCACCGACGGCGGCCACAACATCTTCAGCGACGCCGCGAGCGGGCTCGACAGCGGCCCCGAGTACATCGACCCCGAAGTGGGATGGCCGGCCATCGGGGCCTACTGGATCGCGTGGATTCGCGCCCACCACGGCGATTCCACCGTCCAGCCCGTGCTCGATGGCACCCTGGTCTTCGGGCCGACCACCGAGGTCACGCTCGGCGAGTAGGGGCCGATCTGCCGATCAGCCGAACGCCAACCAGAGCACGAGAATCAGGAACCCCAGCGCGGTCAACAGCCCCAGCACGGCCAGGTTGGCGATGATGGCGCCGTTCGAGCTCATGGCGGCACCAGCACCGGACCGCGGAGCCCGGCCTCTCCGTGCGGCCTTCGACGTGGGACGCGGCACGGGGGTCGGGTCGGGGTCTTCTTCGGAAGGCTCGGGGAGCTCCAGGTCCGGAGTGCGCTCTGCGGCGGGCCTCGGCGTGGGGGGCGTGATGGGCTCGTCGGTCTCGACCTCGTCGGGATCGATCGCGCGCTTCACGCTGTCCGGGACGTTGGACTCCCGGGTGATCGGCACGTCGAACAGATCGTCTGGAACATCTTCCGTGTGCTCGGCGGTCGGGCCCTCGTCGGGCTCCTCGGTGCGCTGCCGCTGAAGCCTGAAGCGTTCCTTCTCGGCTTCGATGCGCTCCCGGATGTTGGCCAGATCGACGTTCTCGGTGAGGGTGCGATCGGGGTCCGCCACAGGTGGGATCGTGTCGAACTCGTCGATGGTGTCGGGGTCGTAGTCGCTGTCCCGGGTGAAGCCGCCCCGGTCGCCCAACGGGTCGGGAAGGGGGTTGTCCCGGGTGACGATGCCGTCCTGATCCACCGGGCGGGGTGGCGTGGGGACATCCAGGCGTGCCGGGGGCTCGGGGACGTCGGTGGGGTCTGCCGGCTCGACCCGAGCCGGGCGATGCGTCGCAGCGGGAGGGGGCTTGAATGTGCGCGGTTGCTGCAGGGTCTCGTCCGGATCGCCGTACGTGAGCGGCGCGGAAGCGACAGGGCCGGCCGAATCGGCCGACGGGGGCGCGGGTCTGGGCCGGGGCAGCTGCTCCGGGGGCTTGGGAACCGGAACGGGCGGCGCCTCCATGCGCGGGGGCGCGGGATCGCGGGTGGACGACGACACGGGCGGACGTGGCGGTGGGAGAGGACGCGGCGTGCCCTGAGTCGGCTCGTCCTCGTCGAGCTCGACCTTGCGCAGGGTGTCGGGACGGGTGTCCTCGGTGGGATCGTCGGGTGGGGGTACGCGAAGGGTGTCCGATGCACTCGGCGCACGAAAGCCCATCTGGGGCTCGATGGGGTGCTGCCCAGAGGCGGCGGTCTTCACCTCGACGGCGAGGTCGGTCCATTCACCCCGGTTGAGCGGCACCTGGTTCCACTCATGGCCACGACACCACGGCGAAAGCCCCTGGCCCTTCTGGCGGTCGGCCTCGTCGTCGCACAGGGCTGCCAGACGCCCCGGCATCGGCCGGTGAGCGGGGTCGCGGCTGACGAGGCGACGGATGAGCTGCACGGTGGAGTTCTGGGTTCCGGGCGGCAGCTCGGCCAGGCGCTCTTCGATGTAGTTCTCGTACCGCTCGGTGCCCGGCAGCGACAGCACCAACATCTCGCGCATCGACAGGTGCTCGAACAACCGACGGAACGCCAGCCCCTCGTACAGGATGCAGCCGAGCGCGAACACGTCGACGGACGGATGCGGCTCCAGGCCCGTGTCGAACCGCTCGGGTGCCATGTACCGATAGCTGCCCATCACGGTGTTCGTCGCGGTCTGGGCTTCGCGACGCATCTCGGCCGCTCGCGCCACCCCGAAGTCCAGCAGCTTCACGTCGCCGTGGGGCGTGATCCGGATGTTCTCGGGCTTCACGTCGCGATGCACCAGCCTCAGGGGGCGCCCCGACACGGGAGACAGGTCTCCCCAGGCTGCAGCGAGCGCGCTGGAGACGCGACTCAGGCACTCCAGCAGCGCCTTGCTGGGCATGCCCTCGAGCACGCAGCGGTCCAGATCCGCCCCCGGCAGGTACTCGGCCAGCATCGCCACCGACCCGCGCAGCTCGACCAGATCGTAGACCCGCAGGATTCCCGGATGGGTCAGGGCACCGAGCAGCCGGGCCTCGTCCTTGAGCCGCTTCTGCGCCTGGGAGCCCTTCGCGACGCTGGCGTTCAGCACCTTCACCGCGATCTCGAGCTCGACGTGCCGCCGAACCCAGGTGCACCGATAGACCTCGCCGTATCCCCCGCGACCGAGGCACTCGTGGAACAGCAGGCGGCTCATGCGGCGTCCATCCCCCTGTGTATACCCCAGACCAGCACGCTCCCGAAGATGCCGATACGGGAGCGCTCCCGCCCGGTCGCCCGACGACCCCCTGGAGGCCCCCATGGCGCTGTCGATCGCCACCCATTCTGGCCCGTTCCACGCCGATGATGTGATGGCGACCGCGCTCCTGCGCGTGTTCGTGGACGGCGATGCCGAGGTGGTGCGAACCCGCGACCCCGAGCGCATCGCACCTGCCGACGTCGTGGTGGATGTGGGCGGTTCGTTCGACCCCGAGGCCAGGCGGTTCGATCATCATCAGGCGAGCTACACCGGAGACCGGTCGTCCGCGGGCATGGTGCTCGACTGGCTCGCCGACACGGGCCGGATCGAAGCGCGGCTCGCCGAGACCCTGCGGACGGGGCTGATGGACTACCTGGACGCCGTCGACAACGGCCGGACCGCACCGAAGTCCGACGTTCCCTGCTTTCCGCGCCTGGTGGACGCCCTGAACCAGACCGCAGACAGCCAGGAGGCGTTCGACGAGGCGTTCGAGCGAGCAGCCACCGTGGCACGCTGGTTTCTCGAGGGGCTCGTGGCGGGCCAGCAGAAGATCGAGAACGCCGAGGCCGTCGTGCGCGCCGCGATGGACGACGCGGTTCAGGCCGGTCGCAACGTGCTCTTCCTCGACGCGTATCACAGCTGGAAGAAGCCGTACTTCGCCAACGATGGCGCATCTCACCCCACCGAGTTCGTGATCTTCCCCGGCACCGACGGCACCTGGCGCGTCGTCGCCATCCCGCCGAAGTACGGGGACTTCGCCCAGAAGCGCTCACTTCCCGAGGCCTGGGCCGGCCTGACCGATGGCGCACTCGAGGAAGTGGTGGGCGTGAAAGGGGCGGTGTTCTGCCACAAGAACCGGTTCATCGCCGTGTTCGAGACCCGCGAAGCCGCCATCGAGGCCCTGGACTCCCACGGACTGTTGAACCGGTAAGTCCTCTGAGCTTCAGAGGACCGACTGGGCCGCGATGCCCGCCTCGACCGCGTATCGGGCGAGCTGACGGGACCGGGAGATGCCCCACCAGGTGACGTCGCCCACCCGCCGCGTCGCCGCGTAGGCCGGTGCAGAGCCGCCTTCCAGCAGGTGGATGGTCACGCGACCCGACGTCTGGACCACCGGACCCAGGCTGTAGACCCCCTGCACCGGAGGGGGCAGACGGTCCGGCTCCAGGCTCGCCAGCACGCTGGCCCCCGCGTCGCGATTGTTGAATCCGGTCACGCCCGGCAGGGCCGACAGCACGCGGGAGTCCCGAAACCCCTGTGGACGCTGGACGTCTGGGTCGGTGTGCTCCGGCCAGCCCGTCTGGACGGCCAGTTCGTCCGGCTTGTAGCGCGCAGTCCGGATGATCTCGGCCGACCGATCCTCCTCGAGCAGCCGCGCGTCGCTCACGGGGTCGACGGCACCGGTCAGCAGCGCGTACTCCATGCGGATCTTCCGAACCGAGGAATCGCGAACCGATCGCGCCAGCACGTCGTCGGTCTGGGTCGACCAGAGCTCCTCGGCCATCGCGAGGTAGGCCGTGGCATCGGCGGTCTTCACGCCGTGTTCGCGCACCAGCCAGGCCGCATCGCGCATGGTCCCGACCTCGTCGTTCAGCGCGAGCTGACGTGCTGCGCGCTCCTGGAGCAGCTCGGGGTCGGCGAGGACATCCTGATCCCGCACCCGGAGGAAGCCGAGCCGCTGCTCTTCGGTGACGAACGTCTCGGCGTTGTCCATCGTGACGGGCAGCTCCTGGACGCTCACCCGGTAGCCCGTGCGCTTGGTGGCGAGGTCGGCGCTCTCGGCATCGCCCACCAACGTGGCCAGGATCTGCAGGGGAACCGTGAACCGAACGGACTCCGGCTGCAGATCGGAGGCGCGGCGCGCGCAGTACACCGCGGACGGCAGGTCTCCGAACTCCAGAGCAGCGTCCGACGCGGTCATCCACAGCTCGGCGTCCTTCTCGGCGATGAGCGCACCCTGGAACGCCCAGCGACGCGCCTCGGGAATGCGCCCCAGCCGCCAGAACGCCCGGACGACCGAGGTGATCACCACGGGATCGTACTCGCTGGCCTCGATGATCGACACCAGCTCGTCGCCCACGGTCTCATCGCCCCGACACGCCTTCCACTCGGCCTCGATCGCCCGCAGGCGCGGAGAATCGGTGTTGGATGCCGCACGCTCGATGTACACGCCGGCCTCGTCACACGCGTCTTCGAGGATCAGCTGCTCGGCTGCGGGGATGTCGACGGCGGGATGCCCGACCTCCTCGCCGTAGGCGTCCGTCGCCCACTTCCGGGCACGCTTGAGGAGCAGCGCCGGCTCGCGCCACGCCCGGTGAGCCGCCTCGTCGACGCTGGCTGCCGGGCGCTCTCCCTGGATCCGCGCGACGGTCACCAGGGCTTCGATGCGCACGCTCGGGATCTCGCTCTGCACCAGGATGCTCGCGCGACGCCAGGCCTCGCGACGTTCGCGCTTGCTCTCCAGCGCATGGACGATGGCCAGCCGGTCGTGGTCGGTGGGGACCGCGTTCCACATGACCTCCCACGGCCGGAACTCGCCTCGGGGCGTGTACAGCGCGAGGATCTCGAGCAGGGTGCGGGTTCGGGCCGTGCGCACGGCCCTCTTGAGGGTCCGCTCCGCTTCTTCGGGTTCGTCGGACTGGTACCAGAGCAGGGCCTCGAGCACCCGGGTCTCGGTGTTGTTGGCTTCCCGGCGAAGCTTTCGGGCGGTCGGGCGATCGATGCTGTCGAACAGCAGCACACGCGGCCCGCGCTCGGCTGCGGCGAACAGCACGGCGTCGGTGTTCTCCTCGCGGTCGAGGAACCGCCAGGGCCGCACTGCGACCGTCCGCAGCTCCACCACTCCCTTCTCGACGACGGCACTGCGGGTGATGACGGCGTCGCGATCGATGGGGTCCTGAACCGGTTGCACACCGAGGGGCTTCAGCGCGTCGGTCCCGCGCAGCGTGAACTCTTCGACGACCTCGACGTTCGACGGCAGCACCCGGGTGAGATGCGCGGCCAGGACGGGTTCGATGCGCCCCGCAAACCCCTCGCCCACCTGCTCGAAGGCGTTCGGCTGCGTGAGCTCGATGCTCATCCCCAGCGGAAGTGACGGATCCTCGACGCCGAACACCTGGAAGCGGACGTTCTCGATCTCGGGCCGGACGACCGTGAGGAGGTCGGTGAGCCATTGCTTGCGGAAGTCCTTCGAGAGCGGCGCGAGCACGTCGCGAATCGCCTGCGTGCCACCACCCTCGGCTTCGACGCTCGCCGAGATCTCGAGGCCCCCGCCCTCCAGCACCTGACCGCGTGCACGGATGACCACCCGACCGTCCGGTGCCAGCTGATCGTAGAGCTTGCGCGGGTAGTCACCGGGAACCAGCGCGATCGACCCCCGCATCCCGATCGGCACGTCTCCGACCAGGTGGTACGGCGCGCCGGGATCGAGCCAGATGTCCTCGCCCTCGTCGCCCACCACGTGGACGGCCACCGACTGGAACAACCCCAGGCCCGGAACCGCGAGCGACACGTCCTCGGTCCCCACCGGCCGGACCAGGGCGACATCGGCGTCCTTTCCGGCGGCGCGCAACACGCTCACGAGCAGCAGCGCCCGCTCGGCTGCAGAGCCACTCCCCCGCTCGAGGACCTCGTCTGCGTCGGCCGAATCGAACAGGTCGGCGCCGATCGGTTCGAGCCGGACGGCGTCGGTGACGCGCTTCAACGCGTCGGCGATGGTGAGGTACTCCACGCCCTCGGCGAAGTCCCCGAGGTCGCGTTTGCTGGCCACCTTGCGCCCGACGATCTTGGCGAGCCGGTCGCCGACTGCCCACCAGTCCCGCTCGGTCGACCATACCAGACGACCCGACCCCGCGAACGTGGCGCGATACCGCCGCACCCGATCCCGGGAGACCTCGACCCGTGCGGACGGATCGGCCCACACGGACAACTTGGTGTACGTGGGCGCGGTGACCTCCACCACGGTCCGGGCGACCGCGAATGGCGGCAGCGGGACCTCTTCGGAGAACGGCCCGCCGGACAGCTCCTGCTGACCCGTGACGATCAGCACCTGGCCCTTCTTCCACTCCTTGACGCGCGGCAGCTTGCCCCGCTCGACCACCAGCTCGCGGTCGATGAGCTTCATCCCGTCCAAGGGACGCGGGAGCTCGACCACCTTGCAGGACCGAGGCGGCGCAGCGAAGCGGTAGGCCTCCTGAATCAGCCCCGAGTTGCTGTTCTTCAGCTCGACGGTGTGCCGGAACTCGACGATGTCGGGCGCACACGGGCCCTCCGCCGCAACCCCTGTTCCAGGTAGCAGCGGCAGCAGGAGCCCAAGCCCCCCGGCCACGCGCGCGCGCCCGGTTCCACCCTTCCACAACATGCGGTGCAGGGTACCCAACCCAGGTCGGCTGTCCAACCACACGATCCCTACCGGCCCGAAAGCGCGGGGAGACGCCATACCCGACGCGTGCATCACGGATGGAGATCGTCGAAGCCCAGCTCGAAGCGCGCGAGGTATTTTCGGAGCCGGTCGGAGTCGTTGACCGACTTGCGGCGCTTGCGAGACTCCGAGAACAGGGTTCGACCCGCTTCGGCCAGGGAGCGGGACGCCCGACAGACCGCGATGACGTCGGCCAGCTGCACCCGATCGAACCGGTCCAGATCGTGGGCTGCGTCGCCCAGCACCTCGAAGACCCCGTCCTCGCAGGGGTCGCGCGGAGTCGTGCCGCGCCAGGCCCGCTGCAGCCGGGTGATCTCCTCGTCCACCTCGCGCTCCGCGATCCGTCCGCCGTCGGCCAGGGTCGCCATCCGCTGGACCGCCGCGTGCAGATCCCGGAAGTTGCCGCGCCACGCACTGTCTGGAGCCTGTGCGAAGTCGAGGAACCGCTTGCGGGCATCGCGCGCGAATCGCACCCTCCGGCCCGTGTCCTCAGCAAACCGGTCCAGCTCCCAGGCCAGGTTGGGCTCGATGTCGGCCCGACGCTGCGCCAGCCCCGGCATCTCGAAGTGCCAGAGATCGATCCGGGCCAGCAGATCCTCCCGAAACCGCCCCTCCCCCACCCGCTCGCGCAGATCGGCGTGGGTCCCGGCGATCAGCTGGAAGTGCGACTCCACCTCGCGATCGCTGCCCACCGGCAGGAATCGTCGCTCCTCGATGGCGCGGAGCAGCATCGCCTGCTCGTCCAGACCCAGATCGGCGATCTCGTCCAGGAACAGCAGTCCACCATCCGCCTGACGCAGCAGTCCCGGCCGATCCGCGACCGCTCCCGTGAACGCCCCCTTCACGTGCCCGAACAGCGCCGCCATGGCCTGGTCGCCGCGCAGGGTGGCGCAGTTCACCTCGACCATGGGCCCGCGCAGACCGGTCCGCTGGCGACGCAGCTCGAAGATCCGTCGTGCCAGTCGGGTCTTTCCGGCTCCTGTGGGCCCGGTGAGCAGCAGGGGTGCGGTCGATCGGAGGGCGACCCGCTCGATGCGGTCGATGAGGGCGTTGAAGGTCGCGCTCCGGGTCTCGATGCCCGCCTTCAGGAACGCGGTGGACGCCTTCTGTTCTTCGGCGAAGCGCGTGGCGATGGCGGCGTACCGGTCCAGCTCCAGGTCGATCAGCGTCCAGTGCCCGATCTGCTCCCCTCGCCGCGGAGGTGCGGTCTGGAGCAGGCGACCCGGGAGGTAGTGCGCTTCGGTCAGCAGGAACAGGCAGATCTGCATCACGTGCGTGCCGGTCGTGATGTGGACCAGCAGGTCGTGATCCTCGGGGTCGTAGGCCCGCTCTCGCGCCAGATCGTGCAGGGCGGTGTAGACCTGCTCGAAGTCCCAGGGGTCGTCGACATCGAACGGGATCCGCACCACCTCGGTCTCCGGCGCCAGGCGTCGGATGTCCTTCATCACGACTTCGGCGGCCTTCTCGTGCTTGCGCGACACGAGCAGATCCAGCCGGTCCACCCGGAGGTCGGGCTGCTGGAACAGCGAGACGGTCGGCCGCCAGCGTTCCCAGCGCTTCGACCCCCGCCCGGCGTCGACGATATTCCCGAACACCCCCAGCGCTACGCGTCGTCTGTCGGCCATCCGTCCCTCACCCCAGCGCGAACGATATCACTCTCTATACTCCTGGATAGGTCGACCAGGACCCCACGCGCCAGACACGATCGTTGCCTGGTCGAGAATCGCCCGTGTCCACCGAGCTCATTGCGCGATCATCGCTCGTTCGGGCGAGACTGGCACGGGTCCTGCTTTGGTCCTGGGCAGCAACGGAGGACGTCATGACCTACGAGACCATCCACGACACCGGCAACACCCCCATCAAGATGTGGACGAAGGGCGTCGCCGTCGAAGACAAGGCGAAGAACCAGCTCCGCAACATCGCCAGCATGCCGTTCATCCACAAGTGGGTCGCGGCCATGCCCGACGTGCACCTCGGCATGGGCGCCACCGTCGGCAGCGTCATCCCCACCAAGGGCGCCATCATCCCGGCTGCAGTCGGCGTCGACATCGGCTGCGGCATGATGGCCGCGCAGACCAGCCTCATGGCCTCGGACCTGCCCGACTCGCTCCGCAACGTGCGTGCCCAGATCGAGCGCGACGTGCCCCACGGCCGCAGCAAGAACATCCGTCGCGGCGACAAGGGCAGCTGGAACCGGTCCGGCAAGGGCGGTGTTCCCGAGATGCACGGTCGCGTGTGGTCGGAGCTGCTCGAGCAGCGGTTCCGCACGATCTGCGACAAGCACCCGAAGATCGAGAAGAGCAACCACGTCGTGCACCTCGGCACGCTGGGCACCGGCAACCACTTCATCGAGATCTGCCTGGACGAGGCGGATCGCGTGTGGGTGATGCTGCACAGCGGCTCGCGCGGCGTCGGCAACCGCATCGGCAGCTACTTCATCGGCCTGGCCAAGGACGACATGGGCGTGCACCTGCGCAACCTGCCGGACCGCGACCTGGCCTACCTCGAGGAAGGCACCGAGCACTTCGACGACTACGTCGAGGCCGTGTCCTGGGCCCAGGACTTCGCACGCTGCAACCGGCAGCTGATGATGGCCCGGACCGTGGCCGCGATGAAGCGCGTGCTCGGCCAGTTCGACGCGGAGGTCACGGCGGTGAACTGCCACCACAACTACGTCGAGAAGGAGATGCACTACGGCGAAGAGGTCTTCGTCACCCGCAAGGGAGCCGTGCGCGCCGGCAAGGGCGAGCTCGGCATCATCCCCGGCTCGATGGGCACCCGGTCCTATATCGTGCGCGGCAAGGGCGACCCCGAGTCGTTCTGCAGCTGCTCCCACGGCGCGGGTCGGGCCATGTCGCGAACGGCGGCACGGAAGAAGTTCACGGTCGAGGACCACAAGCGCGCGACGAAGGGCGTCGAGTGCCGCAAGGACAAGGACGTCATCGACGAGACGCCGATGGCCTACAAGCCGATCGACAAGGTGATGAAGGCCCAGTCCGACCTGGTCGAGGTCGTGCACACGCTGCGCCAGGTCGTCTGTGTGAAGGGGTGAGTCGTGTCTGATTCTCGCGAGCTGCACATCGACGGCGCCCAGGGCGAAGGGGGCGGTCAGGTGGTGCGGACCAGCCTCGCGCTGTCCTGCATCACCGGCCGCCCAGTCCACCTCACCAACGTGCGGGCGGGCCGGAAGAAGCCGGGCCTGTTGCGCCAGCACCTCACCGGGCTGCGGGCTGCAGCGGCCATCACCGGCGCCGAGGTCGACGGAGACGTGCTGAAGAGCCGGGAGGTGCGCTTTTCGCCCGGTCCCGTCGTGCCCGGCGAGTACCGGTTCGCGGTGGGGTCGGCCGGGAGCGCGAACCTCGTCCTCCAGACCATCCTGCCCCCGCTGATGCTCGCGAACGGGCCCAGCACGGTGGTGGTCGAGGGCGGCACCCACAACATGAAGTCGCCGCCGCACCGCTTCCTGGAAGCGACGTTCCTGCCCCAGCTGCGCCGCTTCGGGCCCGAGGTCCGACTGGACCTGGAGGCGTGGGGCTTCTTCCCGGCGGGCGGTGGTCGGATGGTTGCGCACATCGAGCCCGTCTCGCAGCTCCACCCGAACGTCTCGCTCACCGATGCCTCCGACGTCCAGCTGTCCGCGACGGCGGTGGTGGCGAATCTCCCCGAGAAGATCGCCGCCCGCGAGCTGAAGGTGCTGCGACGGCGGCTGGATGGGCTGGATGGGCTGGATTCGACGAACACCCGCGTGCAGTCCGTGCCGGGCCCCGGTCCGGGGAACGTGGTGTGGGTCGAGGCCACGGTCCAGGCCGAAGGAGGCCCGCACACCACCGTGTTCACGGGATTCGGACAGAAGGGCCGCACGGCGGAGCAGGTCGCGAAGCGCCTGGCGGGTCGGGTGCGCGTGTGGCTGGAGCGCGGGGCTCCCGTGTGTGAGCACCTGGCCGATCAGCTGCTGATTCCGATGGCGCTGGCGGGCTCGGGGACGTTCCGGACCGGCGAGCCCAGCCTCCACACGCTGACGAACATGGCGGTGATCGAGCAGTTCCTTCCGGTCTCGTTCACGAGCGAGCAGCAGGGCGACTGCTGGACCATCGGTGTCCGACAGGCCTGACGCCTCCAACTGCCTGGTCCGAGTCCCGCGACCCGCCGCTCACAGTCGCCAGACGTGAACAGCGCGTCGCGCCATCTGCTCCTGTCGAGCGTCGATCTCGTCCGCGGTCCAGGTCTCGTACCGCGTCGCAACGACGGAAGTCGTGCGCAAGCCGCTCTTTGCGAGCACAGCACGCTTCTTCGTCCAGCCCACGTTCCCGACATCTCGATTGAGCGTGGCTTCCAGGAGCGCCAGATTCCCCAGCCGGTCGACCATGTTCTCGTGGGTGAGGTCGTCGATGTGCGCCCACGCCTCTCCCGGCGATTCCGGGAGCAGGTGTTCGATGGTGGGATCGGCCGACGACAGGTCGACGCTGCCTGCGTCCCACGCTTCGAGCTCGAGCGCGTGCAGCAGATACCGCACGGACTTCTTGTTCCTGCTGTGGAGTCGAAACCGCTTTGTGGCGAAGGCTGTCCGAAAGCGCTCGTCATCTGGGTAGATCGGCCGGAGGGCATCGACGACCTGCGCGACGGTCTTCAGTTCACCCGACTCCAGCCGGGCCGACGCCGATGCGTACACCTCCTCCTGTTCGGAGGGCGGTTGACGCCCGATCAGGTTGTAGCGAACAGAGATCACGATCACGGCACGAAGGACCTTGCCGAAGAACACCTGGCCTCTACGATGGGCGGCGAGCAGGAGCGCGAACGGTTGGCGGACCTGCAGAATGCGAAGGATGGACGCGGCGCGCCGGATCTCCCGGCTCCACTCGGTCGCCCCGGCGGGATCGTGCAGGTTGGTCCAGGGGTCGACGTCCACCTCGAGTCCACGCACCAGCTCGAAGGCCTTCCCGGCATCCTGAACGTCGCTCTGGATGGCGCGAAACAGGTCGCGTTTGCGGACGAATCGGCCCCGACTGAGCCAGTGGTCGCGTAGGAACGGAACCAGCTGTCGCTCGCGAATGCGGTCTACGAGCTCCCGCCAGCGACGTTCCATTCGACCGAGTTGTGCAGGCTTCTGCTCGTGCACGAGGGCGAACAGTCTGTTCTTCAGCAGGTCTGCCGAGCTCAGCTGCACCCCGCGCGCGTTCAACGTCTCGAACACCCGGTAGGCCTTCAGCTCGTCCGGGACGTAGATGACCGTGAAGAACAGCCCCCGCGCCATCGCATCGACGAACCGCGCGAGGTCCGGCCCGTTCGAGCATCTGCGGGCGATACGCGCCGAGAACCAGTCCAACCCCCGCCCCAGGCGACGGCTGCTGTATCGGACTCCCCGACGCGGTGTCGGCTTCAGCTCCACGAGGTAGTCGTTGAAGACGTGGTCGTTGTTTCGGTTCAACGTGAGCTTCGTACGCCAGGCGAGCGTCACCGCGTCGAAATCACCGATGTAGGTCCGACGAAGCTGTTCCAGGCGCTTCTTGTTGTCCTCCTCGTCCTGCCCGGACCCGACGAGCTCATCCAGCTTCCGACACGCAGCCAGCACCAGCAGACTGATGGTGACGAGTCGCTGCTGACCGTCGATGATGCGGTAGGTCCGGTCGTCGGCCTGATGCAGGACGAGGTACCCCAGATAATGATCCGGTTCCTTCCCCTCGACCACCGCCAGCGTGTCGAGCCACAGGTCCTCCCACTGCTCGTCGTCCCACGCGTAGTCCCGCTGGAATGTCGGGACCTCGTAGCGGTCACCATTCCCGAGAAGGCTCCGGAAGGACTTGTTCTCGGTTGCGAAGTTCGATGTGGCCACAAAGCCCCCAGGACCCTCACACCCTATCCTGGCGAGGTGAAGCGGCCTCTGACCACCAGCCAGCCGAACCCCACCCAGAACACCACCAGCCCGAACGCGTCGCTCACGACCGGAAAGCCGTTGCCCCCGAACCACGCGAGCCCGATGCTGCCCCACAGCGCACACAACCCGAGCGCTACGAGGCTGACGCGGTGTCCAGCCGAGGCGAAGTCCGCATGCGAGCGAGCCGTGTAGTACTGGAGCAGCAGGGCTGCCGCGACCATGAGCCGTGCGGAGGTGACGCTGGCCGTGAAGTGCGACACGGCGTCCGCCACCCCGATGCCCGCCGTCGCCATGACCAGGAACACCGCCAGCGGATGGAGGGTGGAGCGCCGCGGTCGGGGCACTGCGAACCCGGCCGGAAAGTGATCCGAGGCCTCGATGAGGCCCGTGATCAGGCGGTCCTGGACGGACGACCCGCCACCGAGCCCGATGGGACGGGCCGGACGGCCCCAGGTGTCGTTCGTGATCTGGAGCGCCAGCTGGGCCACCGTCGGAGCCAGATCCGGCAGCGAGACCCCGTTCAACACCGCCACTGCGGCCTCGACGGGCGTTCGGCTTCGCGCCACGGCGGAGAGATCTGCGGGCGCCATCGTCTCGGGGGTGGGAGGCCCCTGGGTCCCGTCCCGCACCTCGAGGAGGATGGTCCAGGCCAGCAGATAGCCCTCCATCACCACATACGGATCGGCGGGTGCATCGCTGGGCAGCAGCGCGACAGGGCCCTCGTACACCTGGTCGATGCGCGATGGCTGGCCCACGTCGGGGGCGGTCCAGGTGACGATCCGCAAGCGAGCCCCGACCGCATCCCCCACCCGCACCAGCTCTTCGATCCGCACGCTGATCCGCGAATCTGTGCGCTCCAGGGGGAGCGCGCGGCCGAGCACCTCGGCGATGGCGGACTCGATGGGCATGGGATGCACTATCGGGTCGACGTCCTGCCGGAGGGCCATCGCGTGTGTACGATCGGGACGTGGACCTGAAGCACGAACCCGACGAAGGCGTCTCGATCGAGAGCGACCTGTCGCGTACGACCGTCACCCTCACCCGCCTGCGGGGGGCGCCGGTCCTGTTCACGATGCTGCTGCTCACCGTGCTGGCGATCGCGAACGGGATCGTCGGGAGCGACATCTGGTCGTACGTCTTTCCCCTGTTCCTGATGGTGTCGGCGGTGTTGAACGCGGTCAAGACCGAGGTCGACCTCGGCCCCCGAGCCGTGACCATCCGCACCCTGTGGTTCGGACGGGAGCGGGCCTGCGAGGTGGTTCCATACGACAGCATTCGGGAGATCACCGCACCTGCCGGGTCGTACTCGGGACCCCGCCTCCAGATCACCCGGATCGACGGGTCCACCGTGTCGATCCCCCACGGAACCGCCGAAGACCTCGCCGAGCTGCACCGCGCCCTGGACGCCCGCCGTCCGATCCAGCCGTTGCCCGACCCCGCGTCTGCCGCACCGCCAGCAGCCATCCAGCGGATGCGGAACGCCCGACACACCCGCGAGTCCTCGTGAACCGTCGGCGGCGCCGATCCCGACACGATGCCGAGACCCCTCCGCTGCGGTTCGAAGAGGACCTGTCGTCCCGCAGGGTCACCCTGTCCTCCTCCCGGGGGCACGGCATTCCCTCGCTGATGCGGCTGTACGGCATGGCGTGCGCCATCCTGATTCTGCTCGGCCTGATGGGGCTGGGCTGGATGTGGAGCCTGGTGGGGGTCACCGGGTTGGTGGCGATGCTGCTGTTGGGGCGCGAGCGCACGGTGCTGACCCTGGGGCCTCACGCACTGCGGATCGATGAACGACATGCGGTGGGCACGACGACCACGGCGGTGGACTACGCGACCATCACCGCGCTCGAACCCACCACGGGTCACGGCGGCCGCCCTCTGCTGGTCGTGCATCACGGCGTCGCGGAGCCGGTGGTGATCGCCCACGGCACCGAAGCCGATCACGCCCTGCTGGCCGGCGAGATCACCGAGCGACTGCCCGACGCGCCCGCCGACACGGGCCTGGCGGCGCCCGAAGCCCTGGAACGCCTGCGCGGCCGCGAGAATCCGCGGTGACCGCGTGGCTCACTCCCCCACGTCACAGCTCGCCGTCGCCGAAGCCCGCTCCAACAGCGCCTGCGCCTCCACCTCCTGGCCCGTGCGCGCCGCCACCACCCGAATCGCCCGACGGGCCGCCAGACAGTCCATCACCCGGGCATGGAGCGCAGGCTCGAGGACCGTCAGCTCCCGTCCGTGCACGCGGTACACATCCGCCGCCTCGCGCCGGCTGAACCGCCCGGTCTCCAATGCATCGACCACGAAGGCCTCGTAGGTCGCCCGAAGCGGCCCGGACTCCACCCGACGGTACTCGTCCATCACGATGTGCCACGCGTCGATCGCCACGTCGCGGTCGTCGCTGTAGAAGGTGCGCTCCACCCGCTCCAGACGCTGCTCCTGAAGGCGGTTCTGGGTCCGCACCACCCACTCGGGGGCGGTGTCCTGTTCGTGCTGCAGGCCCACCGACACCGTGAACCCCAGCTCCCAGCCCGTCGCCGTGTCCAGATCGAGCAGCTGGGCATCGAGCTGGGGCGTCACCCACACGGGGTCGACGTTCACGCGCGTCCCGAGCGACCCGCGGGTGACGCTCTTCACGTAGGCCGCTTCGAATGGAGCCGCCTGGTCCGTCCAGCCACACCCCTTCGTCCGATCGAACGGCCCCCCACACCCATCGATGTCGGTCGTGACACCCAGACCGAAGCCCGCCGAGACCACCGGCTGCACGGGCCCCAACAGAGGTCGCAGCGTCATCGCGGGCGTGAACGCGACCAGATCCGGGCTCGCAGTCGTGACGATCTCGATACCGACGTGCTCGTTCCACCGCCATCCCGCGCCCACGCGCGCCACTCCGGAGAGCCGGTCCGAGTGGCTGTTGGCCGCGCTCCCGAGACCGATGGAACCCTCGGTCTGGCGATACCACGGCAGCGCACTGTCGGTGGGACCCGCACCGAACGCAGCGGACATCAGGGTGGCGAGGACGGGAAGCATGGCAGGACTCCTGGGTTGGAGCCATCGTCACGTCTTCCCGGTTCCGGGGCGATTACCGAAACTTACTCTTCAGTAAGCGGCTCGTCGGTCAGGGGGTCGCGCAGGGGGAGGTGCTCGACCTCGCCGCCGAAGATGTCGTCCATCGTGGCGTTGTCGTCGCCCTTGGCGATCTCGTCCCACTTGCCGACGATGAGCACCACCATCTTCTCGGGATCGATCGTGGCCTTGGCGACCTCCTGCACCTTGGCGGGGTCGACCGCGGCCACCTTGTCGCGGAACGTGGCCCAGTAGGTGGGATCCCGGTCGGTCCAGCGGTCGTTCGAGAAGGTGCGCACGATGGCTGCCTTGTTCTCGAACGTGCGTGGGAAGGTCTCGATGAACGCGCCCTTCGCGGTGTCGAGCTCCGACGCGGACACGGGCTCCTCCCGGATCGTGCCGATCTCGTCGAGCATGATGCGGGTGGCGAACGCCACGGTCTCGTTCTTGGACTCGGTGTAGGCCAGGAACTCGCCCGGGTAGTACACCGGAGACCAGAAGGTGCTGCGAGCGGTGTAGGCGAGCCCTTCGTCCGAGCGCACGCGCTTGGTGATCCGCGACGTGAACCCGCCCCCACCGAGGATGTCGTTCATCACGGTGACCGGAATCGCGTTGTCGTCATCACGCGTGATGCCACGCATGCCGATGCGGACCTTGCCCTGGGGGATGTCCTTCTCGATGTGGTACACGCCCGGCTCCACCTCGGCCGTAGGCGCAGGGGGGTCGTCGACGGGATCTCTGGCGGCCCAGCCCTTCAGACGCTCGGCGAGCATGGGCTGGATCTCCTCGGCGGTGATGTTGCCCGAGACCTCGACGCTCATGTTGCCCGGATGGAACACCTGCGCGTGCAGCTTCTTCATGTCGGACCCGTCGATGGCCTCGACGTCGGACTTCGTGGGGATGCGGCCGAGGTAGTGGTCGCGGCCGTACAGCAGCGCGTCCCATTCGTTGGCGATGATGTTGGACGCGTCGTCGTTGCGCTGCTTCATCCGCGCCAGCCAGCCGTCCTTGTAGATCTTGGCGCGGTCGGCGTCGAACCGCGGCTCGCGAACCATCTCGACGAACAGGTCGAGGCAGTCGGGCAGCGTGTCCTTCAGGCAGTTGACCGAGGCCGACGAGAACTCCAGGCCCATCGACGTGCGGACGTCCGCCGCCAGGAAGTCGAACGCCTCGTCGAGCTCTTCGGGAGACTTCGACTTCGACCCACCCGCCCGGATCTGCGCGCCGGTCATGCGTGCCAGACCCGCGTGCCCTTCCGGCTCGAGGTAGCGGCCCCCCTTGAACGTGAACACGACGTTCACCAAGGGGAGCTCGTCGCTGGTCGCCACCCACAGCGGAGGTTCGCCATCGACCCCCTCCAGCGTGTGCGCGAAGGTCTCGGGGTTGGGCGGCTCGAAGGACAGTGGATCGACCGGCAGGTCTTCGGGACGCGACGCCAGACCGGCTTCGGAGGGCAGCTGCCCGCGAGCGGCACTGGACATCGAATCGTTCGACTGGGCGGGGCTCTCGGCCTTTGGACAGCCCATCAGGCCTGTCAACACGAGAAGAATCCAGGGGCGCATCACTTCTCCTCCTGCTCGTCGGACGCTTTGCGCGTGTAGGCCGCGATGGCCCGCTTGTCTTCGGTGAGCCAGGTCTTCGCGACCCGCTGCACGTCTTCGGCGGTGACGGCCTGCAGCCGCTCGCCTTCGGTGTTCAGGTAGTTCCAGTCGCCGAGCGCTTCGTAGAAGCCCAGCTGCACCATGAGGCTGTAGTTGTCCTCCAGGCGCCGGTACGTGTCGGCCCGCACCTGGTTCTTCACCTTCTGCAGCTCCCGGTCGTCGACGAGCTCGGTCTTCAGGTCGTCGATCACGGCCAGGATGCCGGCTTCGAGGTCGTCCGGCGTGGCGTCGCCCTTCACTTCGGCCCCGATGTCGATGTAGCCGCCGTAGCGGAGCGCCCGGTAGTACGCGCTCGCTCGCGCTGCGGTCTCGTCGCCTTCGACCATCTCGCCGTAGAGGCGCCCGGTCCGGCCGTTGAGCAGGGAGGCCAGGACCTCGACCGCCGCGAAGTCCTCGTGCTCGTAGGGGGGTGCGCGATGCCGCACGTTGACCTGGGGCGTGCACTCGCACTCGGCGTCCATGCGCTTCTCGGCGAGCTGGGGCATCTCCAGGGTGACGACGGGAGGGGGGTCTTCACCCCGCTCGAGGCGCCCGAAGTACCTGGTGAGCACGGGCTTGACCGCCTCGGGTTCGAAGTCGCCCACGATCACGCCCGTGAGGTTGTTCGGCCGGTAGTACGTGTCGTAGTAGTCCTGCGCCTGCTGCATCGTGTAGCTGTTGAGGTCGGTGGGCCAGCCCACCACGGGCCACGAGTACGGGCTGCTCTGCCAGAACATGGCGTTGAACTGCTCGTCGTACACCCCGGTGGGCGTGCTCTCGGTGCGCTTGCGACGCTCTTCGTGCACGACGTCGCGCTCGCTGTAGAACTCCCGGAACACCGAATCCGACAGACGGTCGCTCTCGAGCCACGCCCAGTGCTCGATCTTGTTGCTGGGCACGGTGATGAAGTAGAATGTGAGGTCGTTGCTGGTGAACGCGTTCATCCGGCTGCCGCCGAGCTGGGTGTAGACCTGGTCGAACTCGTCCTTCACGATGACCGACTTGTGGTCCTCGACCAGCTGGTCGAGCTCGGTCCGGAGCGCCGCCATGGCCTCGTTGTCGTTGGACCGGTGCCAGGGGTCTTCGATCTCACCCGCGAGGTAGCGGGGATAGTTCACCTCGACCTGCAGCTTGCGCAGCTTGGACCGCACGGCTTCCTGCTGCTCGCGGAACATGGCGTCCTTCTCGGGATCGCTGGTTCCGATGGTACGGGTGCCCTTGAACATCATGTGCTCGAAGAAGTGGCTGATCCCCGTGATGCCGGGCCGCTCGTTCACGCTCCCGACGTGGGCCACCCAGCCGGCGCTGACGTTGAGCGGTTGCTCGGAGCGCGGGTAGAGCAGGAACGTCATTCCGTTGTCGAGCGTGAACTCCTCGGCGTCGATGGACTGCCCGAGAGCGGGGTTCGACAACAGACCGAGCCACAGGATGCTGGTCATGGTTTTCCTCCGGCCGGGCCTGTATCCGCTGAACGGACAAACGACGAAACCCCGACTGCGAACAGCCGGGGTTCCGAATCATCTGCTCCGAAGAGCAGACGAAGATGCGAGTGCGATCACTCGGCTGCGGGCACGCAGTCGGCGAAGAACGACTCGCACGGACCGAGGTCGGTGAAGTCGCAATCGTCGGCCGGCTCGTACTCCTGGCAGTCACGCCACTGACCGAAGGTACAACCCTCTTCGTACGTGATGTTGGAACCGTCGACACAGTCCTGGACGGTGGCGGGCTCGATGGTGAACCCATCACACTCGATCGGCTCGGCGTCGGTATCGACGGACGCTTCGCAGATCTTGGTCCACAGGTCGGCGTCGATGTCGTTCAGCGGCTTGCTGTCCGAGACACCACAACCAACAGCGAGAATCGGGATGATGGCGAACTTGATGAACTTCATGGTGGTACTCCTCCACGCGCAGACTACAGCGTCCACGCGTTTTTGCAACAGTATGGGTGAATTTCCTGTTGGATCAGGATGGACTCCGCGGCGTCTGGTAACCCGTCCGCAGCGGATCGAGAACGGTCGAGCTCACCCCGGGGGGACCTCGACACAGGCAGCCAGCTCACGGCACGCGTCCGCGTCGCCGACCGATTCGCACGTCAGGCCGGTGTCGGCCTCGGGGGTGGGTGGGACCGGAGGGAACGGCAACCCGCTGTCCTCCTCTTCTTCCTGGCCGAGGTTCGCGAAGATCCCACGAGGCTGATCCCCGTGACAGGCTCGCCAGAGCTCGACGATGCAGTCGGGATCGGCTTCGAAGGCCACCCAGCGAACCTCCGTACCCGCCAGGCACTGCGCCACGCTGGTGGCTCCGGCGCCGCAGGCACCCTCGTCGTTGCGGGCCGCCACCGCCCGTTCGCACAGCTTCTGCCACTGATCGCGGTCGACCTCGGCCAGCGGGATCCGATCCGGGACCCGACAGCCCGGCGCCAGCAGGAGCATCGCAGCGAGACCGGAGATCATGGGGTCCCTGCCGACGGCGAATGCGCCCCGCACAGCGCCCCGATCAGACTCCGACGGGGAACAGGAAGACCGGAGCCGGCATCGGAGACGGCCTCGGTGGCCAGCAGCACGAGCGGGACCGCCCAGGACTCGACGGACGGCGTGCGCTCACGGAACGCGTCGGCATCCAGCTCGGCGGGGGTCTCACCGCCGAACACCGTGAGATCCTCCCAGGACTCCAGCAGACGCGCCGACAGCTCGGCCACCCGAGCGGATCCGGCCTGCGGCTCCTCCCGAAGGAGGCTGGGCAGCCGATGCTCCGCAGCGAGGGCGAGGGTGACCTGGAGCATCTGCCCGCGCGAATCGGTGGCTGCCGGACGCCCCCGCAGACCGTGGAGCAGAGACTCCAGACCTCGCAGCGCGTCGTCGGACACCGGCCAGCGATCGGCACCGGATCCCAGCTGTTCCAGCGCTTCCAGGGCCAGCCACCAGACCGCCACTGCCATGCCGCCCACATCGCGACCCCGAATCCGACCATCCAGGCTGGCCGCCCAGGCGTTCCGGTCTGCAATCGGCTCGTAGCCACGGGGCTCTGCGGCAGGTTCGAGCGCTGCGAGCATCGCCTCGCCGTCGCGTACCCACCCCTCGGCTTCGTGCGCCCGGTCTCGCAGCGCACACCCCACGGCTCCAGCCCAGACCTCGATCGCCTTCGGCCCCAGGGCCGGCCGACCCGACAGGCGGTCGAACGCGGATCGGATCACGCCTCCCACCCGGTCGAGAGGCGGGGGAAGCGGCACCTCGACCGGCGGATGCTCCGGAAGCGCAGCGGTCAGGCGAGCGTGCACCCATTCCGGCCTCAACCGATCGTTGGCCAGGCCGGCTGCGTGGATCAGACCCAGCCCCACCCGGTCGCCCTGGTCCTCGATCTGCGCCCGCACCACCACGGCGAGGTACTGCAGCACCCGGCCGAGCGCGTAGATCGTCAAACGATCCAGGGCAGCGGTGTCGTCGAGCCACGCCCGGGCGGTGGGCTGACCGTAGCCCTGGAGCACCCAGGCCAGCGCCTCGTCCGGCAGCTCGAGCGGGAGCGCGAACGCCAGCAGCGGATCGCCCACCACCGACAACTCCCAGTCCACCACGCCGATCACCGCGACCGGGGGCGGCTTGTCTTTCGCGGGGGGCGCTCCCACTTCGAACATCAGGTTGGACGGACGGAGATCGCCGTGTACCAGCACGGGAGCCATCGGCCCGTCCAGGGATGGGGACAGCTCGACGATGCGGTCGATCACCGCCTTCGACAGCGGACCGAGCGTGGCACCGCAACGCTCGGCGGTGGCGTACCAGTCCCACGCGCGCGCGAGGTACTCCTCTCTCCAGGTGGGTCGGATGGCCCGGAAGCGTCCGTCCACCACGCCCATCGCGAACGGTGCGGTGGTCTGCTCTTCGAGTGCCCGGCGCAGCTGACCGAGCTGCTGGCACATCTGGGGCAGTGCTTCGGGATTCGCGTCGACCACGCCACGTCCGGACATCCCCGGCATCCACGACGACAGGGTGGCCAGCGGTCGTTCCTCGTCCACGGCCCAGTACTCCGAGACGACCGGCAGCCGGGTGGTCTGGAGCAGTGTGAACGCAGCGAGCTCGTGCTGGAGGCCTTCCTGGGCCCTCGGAGTGCGAGCGACCCGGAGCAGCCGGTCCGAACCGTCGGCCAGCCGGATCCGATGGTTCGCGAACCGACGGGTGAGCGAGAACGGCCGCAGCTCGGCATCGGGTGCCGCCAGCGGGGGCAACCCCTTCTGCGCGAGGGCTGCGAGCAACCGCTCACGCATTCGCATCGACCCCGACGTCGCCCTGGACCACGTCCGGACCCTTGCCCTGCAGCACTTCGGTGAGCTTCGGGAGCATGATCTCGACGGTGCCCACCACCAGCTTGAGGATCTGGCGCACGGTCTCGTCGGTGTGCGATGCCCCCTTCAGCAGCACGGTCTGGCGGAAGTAGATCTCGCGGGTGTCGCGGTTCACCACCCAAGACCCCAGGAAGGTCCGTGCATTCATCCGGTTCGCCGCCGCTTCGAACGCATCCAGCCGCTCGACGGGGAGCTGCGTGGGGAGCGGGTAGGCGAACGTGCACATCCCCCGTTCGGGGCGCGGAACCACGCGAACCGCGAACCCCTCGCGCATCGGGCGTGGAATCGCGATCTGCTGCAGCTCTGCGTTCTTCAGGAAGGGAAGCCCGTTGCGCTCGCAGAACGCCTGGACCCCTTCGTAGTCCAGCTGAACGGGCACTTCGGGCCCCTGCCGGGAACCGTCGTTCGTCGTGTCTTCACCCTCGGACATTCCTCTCCTCCAGCGCTCCCATCGGACGGGTCGCGGAGCGTACTACACCTGGGGGCTCCCCTCACGCCGCGGAGACCACCGGCACCAGGCCCATCCACACGGATGGGATCCCCCCACGGGACGATCCCGATGCCGGCGGCCGTAGCGTTCAGTCGGTGGCGAACCCGCCCGGCTCCATGCAGTTCGGCACGTCCTCGTCGATCGCCGCTTGCTCGCCATCGAGCAACAGTTCGTACCAGTGCACCACAGCGTCGTGGACGATGCCGACGGTCTGGCCGTTGTCCGACACCACGATCTGGCCGTCCACCGAGGGCACCGCGTAGGTGTCGTCCACCTCTCCCGACTCCACGTCGACCCGCGTGATCGTCCCGAGCCCGTCCTCCTCGTGCAGCACGAGCAGCCCGGCAGACCCGGCGAGACCACCGCCCCGCAGGGCGATGGAGGCGATGCCCCCCGGAACGGACACGGTCCACAGGGACTGGCCGACCGACGACACGGCCATGAGCTCGGTCCCCCCGGGCATCGCGACCACCACCGTGCCCGAGCCCCCGTCGACGGCCACGAGCGCACCCTCGTCGGCGATCCGCTCGGCTCCATCGAACCCGATGCGCCATGCCCCGTCTTCGGTCCCCGCGTACAGCACCCCGGCCGACCGGTCGACCGCGGTGGTCACCTGATCGCCACACAGCGCGCCGGGCAGGGGCACCGACACGTCCGACTCCCCCGTCAGCACACAGTCGTTCGCATCTCCGGCCAGCACCAGGGTTCCGACCGACGTGAGCCGTGCCTCCCGCACTCCGGCCAGCTCGAGATCGAAGGGCTGCTGCCAGATCTGCCCCTCGATGACGTGCACACCCATCTCGGTCGCGCCGAGGGTCTGCCCGTGCCAGTGGTCCACCACCCGCTCCCCATCGGTGGGCAGGTCGACGTCCGAGGTCGGACAGCCCCAGGTGGTGTCGATCTCGCAGGTCGTGGTGGACATCGCCGCGTAGGCATCGATGCCGTCGTCTGACAGCACCACTCCGTCGGTCTCGGCGTCCAGACTGGACAGGTAGCGCAGGTCGTAGTCGGTCGCACAGCCGGTGCTGGCGGCGATGGCGACGGCCAGCGCGAGGGGAACGGGGGACGGGAGATGCATTTTCGACACAGGAGCCTCCATGGGCGATTGGCCCGGAAAGCGAGGATGTGGGGGGATTCGAAGAGAAGCGAGGAGCGTCAGGGCGTGCAGGACACGCCGTGGGACGCCAGGCCGAAGGAGTCGGCCAGCTCGGCGGCGGCGGCGATGGCGGCTGGCCCGGACACCGCGCAGTCGATGGGATCACCGACGCGGTCGAACAACACGACGCCGAAGCTCGGATCGCCGGGACTGCCGGGAGCGGACCCGTCCGCGGCGGGCGGATGTGGACACGGCAGCGCTGTGGAGACGCCAGGCTGGGCCTCGGCGGCGGGAACCCCCGCAGCGAGCGGGCCTCCGAGGTAGCGATCCCAGGCACCGTCGGGGTCGGAGTCCACCAGGACGAGGGGGTGCGTCTCCCAGGACACGGGGCCTCCCGTCACGGCTTCGGGAATCTGGACCAGGAGCGACGCGGTCCCGCTCCAGCCCAGCGAGTCGACGATGGCCAGCCAGGCGGTGTCGGCTGGCGTGCAGTCGAGCGCGATGCGATCGATGGAGACGGCGACCGGCCCCGACGTCGGGGGCTCGGCTTCGGTGTCCGTGTCCGCGCCGGTGTCGAGACCGGTGTCCAGGAACAGCCCGGTGTCGACGAAGAACAGATCGGGCGGGAACTCGACCGTGGCGGGCTCGCAGGCCACGAGAGCCGCCACCAGACCACTCAGGCCCGCCAAGACGGCCATCGTCGTGATGGAGCGGGTCATGGAGCGGGTCATGGGGCCTCCAGGGCGTCCAGCGTGCGCTGGGCGCGCATGTGCATGGTCTCGTCGAGGGCCGGGTCGTCCAGGGCGCCCCGAAGCAGCTCGGATGCGCGGTCGGGTTCGGTGGTCGCGAGGCACTCGGCCAGGAGCACTCGGTCGATGGGCGACCCTTCGCTTCCCAGCGCTTCGAGCCAGGGTCGTGCAGCCGCGCAGCCCCGGACCGTCAGCAGCGTCCGTCCGAGGTTGGTCCGGATCTCGACCGCCCGCGAAGTGTCGGATTGCAGGCTGGCCCGGCCATCGGACACCGCCGCGTCGAGCCGGCCAGCGTCGAGGTGGACCTGCATCCGCCGCGCGAACAGCTCGGACGCCACGATGCTCCCTTCGGAGGCCACCGCCAGGCCCCGATCGAGCGCATCCAGCACCGCGTCGTCGTCCGCGCCCTGTTCGTCGAGGGCGTCCGCCCGCTGCAGGAGCAGGGCTGGACGTACGGGAAGACAGGTGTGCGGCCCCGTCTGGGGAGTGACGGATCCAGCCCAGCCATCGGCACAGGTCACCGCCACCTCGCCGCGCTCGACGCGGGTCGACACCCCGAGCCGGTCCCGGGTCACCGAGAACACCGTGCCCACGACCTCCACCCGCGCTTCGTCGGTCACCACGGCCAGCTTCGTCCCGCTGTTCGGAACCACGTGCGCGGTGAGGGTGCCGGACTCCCAGTCGATCTCGACGTTGCGGTCGGTGCCCATGGCCACTCCCCGACCGTCTGCATCCAGCGACACCTGCTCGCTCCACACCCGGCTCGGCGGGCTGGTTGCGTCGAAGGTCATCGTCCGGTCCGTCGTGGCGGGCGTGTTCCACAGCAGCGGTGCAATCGCGACGGCTGCAGCGGCTCCAACGAGGGCCAGGCCCACCGCACCGGCCCACATCCATGCCGCGGGTCGACGTCGCCGCCGGGCATCTTCGTACCGCTGCCACACGCGATCGACGCCTGCGGGATCGGGGTCGGGCAGCTTCGTCAGCTCGTCTCGGATGTCCATCAGCCCCTCCCTCGGCCCAGCTCGACCGCGGTGTTCCGCGTGGCTACAGCTCGATGCGCCATCACGGCCTCTCGGAATGCGTCTCTCGCCACCCTCAGGCGGCTCTTCACGGTGCCCAGCGGCACCCCCAGCAGCGCGGCCGCTTCGGACCCGCTCCGCTCCTCCAGCTCGCACAACACCAGCACCTCGCGCTGCTTCGCAGGCAGGGAATCCAGCGCCTTCCACACGATGTCTGCGGCCTGGCGGGCTTCGGCGTCCTGTTCGGGACCCCGACCCGGATGCGCCCGGGTGTCCAGCACGCTCGACGCGCCCGGCACCCACCGACGCAGCCACGCCTTGCGGCGGTGATTCGCGACCACTCGCCGTGTGGTGCCGAACAACCAGCTCGGAAACTGCTCGGGGGACTGGACCGTGTGGAGCTTGCGGCACATCGTCATCAACACGTCGTGCGCGGCCCCTTCCGAGTCGACGCCGGGCCCACCCAGACGGTGGCACCACGCGTAGACCGTCGGCAGCCACACCTTCGCGAGCTGATCGACCGCCGCGTCGTCTTCGGGAGTGGACAGCGCAGCCCGCGCAAACCCGATTCCAGGATGCGTCGCGGTCATCTGGACCTCCGATCCCGACGGTCGAGGCCGGTGCCGGTCTGGAAGCGAACCCCCAGCGAGGCCACGACCCGCGACTGCTCCAGGATCTCGGTCTCGCCGAGCACCAGCCGCGTGGGAATCAGATCGACCGACACCCGTCCGGTGAGGCCCACCGACCAGCTCCTGGCCCGCACCAGCTCGGCGCGGATCCGCCCCCCGCCGGTGGGGATCAGCACGCTGCCGACCGCGCTGCCCTGCTGGTGAGCGATGCGCAGCAGCCCTTGCAGCTCGGGGCCGAACGCGAAGAACGGCCCCACCTGCAACCAGCCCGCCACCGACGTGCCGATCGACCACTGGTTGCGCCACGGCCCCAGGACCCGGAGAGCCGCGGGAGCGGTGAACGGTACACCCACATCCAGCGTGAACGGACCCGACCGGACCACCTGCACCCCGAGATCGGTGGTGAACGCCGCATCCCATCCCTCGCGGAACGCGACGCCGTGCTCCACGAACATCGGCGGACCGATGCGGAGGCGCGGCTCGATCACGGGGTCGTTCCCGGGGTCGGCGAAGGCAGCGATGGCGAACCAGGTCAGCATCACCCCTCTGATGTCGTGAGGGACGGAATCGGATCATCCCGATCCAGAATTTCTCTGGAATCGATCGGATCGTCTGCAGCACGGTCGCGAAGATCGCCTGTGATCACGGGCTCCTTGGCGGGATCGCGTCCGAATCGAGTCGCGGTCAAGACCCCAGTCGGCCCGGAAAGTCCGCATTCATCCAAATGGATAGCCCGAACGGGTCTTGAACGTCGACCGATAACCGCAAGGTCGCGAAGCGGCCGCGCAGGCCGCTTGCCGGCCGAAGCCCAATGGAATCGGACGTACAGGGTGGCGCCCGCACCGAACGGCGTCCACGAGGACCGGCTGCCGTCCGGCTGCTCGAGCTCGAACTGCGCGAGGTCCATCGAGACCATCGGACGCACGCCCAAGCGGTACGATCCCAGCTCGACCCCTGCACCCAGGGTGGGCACCAGGCGAGACCCGCTCACCGGCTGGCCCTGTTGATGAAACGACAACCGGGCCAGTCCGACCGAGCCGACCACCGACAGGGAGGCCGCCAGGCGCAGGCGCGGATCGAGGCTCGCCCCCGCGCGCCACACCGACCGGGTGACCCGCCACCACTGGCCCTCCTCCTCCAGCTCCGGCAGCGCTCGAGGCGAGGCCACCGACACCCCCACCCGCAGGGTGAACCTTCCGTGTTGGATGGCGTCCAGACCGAGATCGAGGGTCGCTGCCGGCGATGCATCCCGCACCACGGCGCCGAGTCCGACGTCCATCGCAGGCACCCGGGGCTCTCCCCCAGATGCTGCCGATCCGAGCAGTGCCACCATCCAGCCGACGTGCATGCGTCCCTCCGCTCCCACAGATGTCGACACGGGCGAGAACGGATCGTCACTCCGAAGTCCGCGCATCCCGAACCCGCTTCTGGCCCGTCTTCAGCGAGGGGATCGCGACCGAGAACACCAGCTGGGCCTCGAACATCGGCAGGTCCGAGACCGACCCGTCCTCGGCTCGCAGGACGACCGGCACCAGATCGGCGATGCCGCGCACCCCGACCCGGAGCCCCAGCCCTTCGCCCCACCCCACGGGCAGCCGCACCGTTCCCGCTCCCGTCACCCCCAGGGTGGGCGTCAACACCCGCTCGACCGACACGCCCTGCTGCCGGAACGCGTGCCCACTCCCCCCGACGACCGCTCCCACCGTGAGTCCCGGCGTGATCGCGATGGCCGGATCCAGATCGACGGTCCAGGTGCCCATCCGCCGGAGCAGGAAGTCGTCCGGCGGCTCGAGCCCCGGCAACGCGCGCGTCGCGAGACCCAGCAGATGGAGGTCCAGGCGGAATCGCTGCCAGCGCACGACTTCGATTCCCCCAGCCACGCCCACACCGGGAGACGCCGAGGCACGTACGGCCACGACCCCACCGACGTGCAACCGCGGGACGGTGACGACGAGCGGCCGTCTGGGCGGGCCAGGCGCAGCGACAGGCTCCGAGACCTCCTCTACAGCGGGCGTCTCCGACGGCTCGGCTGTGGATTCGCCTTCGGTGTCGGCGGATTCGGCGGATTCGGCGAGGACGACGTCGGCGGGCTCATCGGGCGGCGCCTCGGCCTCGCTGGTCCCCTCCTCCACCGGAACCAGGTTGACGATCACCGGAGGAAGCCGGTCTGCCGTGCCTTCCGGGGGGTCGACGCGCACGCTCGCGGGGGCTTCTGGCTCCGCCTCTGGCTCGAGTGGAGGTGGAGGTGGAGGTGGAGGTGGTCGGGACTCCGGCGTCACCTCTGCCAGACCCAGCGCCCGTGCGATTCCCCGCGCGATGGCGGCCACCTCTTCGCGCTCGGCCTGCGTGGTGGGTGGATCCACCGTCGCCCGGCGCAGCACACCCTGGTCGTCTCGCGCCGTGACCACCCAGCGCCCCGCGTCCACCCGAATCGTGATCGCCGCATCGTCGTCTGCGAGCTCCAGCTCGGTCAGCTCGAACGCCGACCGCCATCGGGCGGGATCCTCTCCATCCGGGAGATCGACCGGCACGCCCGCGAGCACGTCGGACACCGCGAGCAGTCCGCACAGGCAGACCGTCGCTGCCAACGAGCGCGTGGGTCGCGGGTCAGACAGGCGAAGCCCTCAGAGATCCCAGCCGGGCAGCAGGCCGCTCCCCTCTTCGGATTCCGATTCCGACTCCGACTCGGACTCGGACTCGGTCGATGCCTCGCTGGACGACGCCTCGGCCTGTTCGGACCCCGACGGGGCCGGCGGAGCGGTGGTGTTGGACGCTTCCTCTGCTTTCTCGGCGCCAGACTGGGCCGAAGCGGAGGTCTCGCTGCTCGACGCGCTCAGGCTCACTTCATCGTCGACGCCCGACAGGAAGCTGTCCGGACCCGACCTGGTGGCGCCGTCGTCGCTGTAGGTCTGGTTGTCGTCGCTGATGTTGGTGGTGTGCCCACTCGACAGGATGTTCCGGGTGCCGTGGCCGCTCGACGTGATGCCGTCGGACCGCTCCCAGTCGTCCTTCTTGCCATGGCCGCCATGGGTGGTGTGCCCGCTCGACCAGATGTGATCGCTGTTGCCGTGGCCGTGCTTCTTGCCGCCCTTCTTCCAGCCCTTGTCGTGGCCCTTGCCTTTGCCCTTGCCGTGGCCGCCCTTCCCGTGACCGTAGTCGAAGTTGTTCGACGACAGGTTGCTCGCGCCCCACTTGCGGTCGTCGTCGTGCTTCCCGCCGTGATGACCGTGCTTCTTGCCCTTTCCGCGGTCATCGAAGTTGGTCCCGTGCCCACTCGACAGGATGTTTCGGGTGCCGTGACCGGAGGACGTGATGTTGGAATGGCGGCGAGAGGGCATTCCGGGCTCCTTCACAGCATGTGACAAACGGAGGGCAGATCAGCGGGCCGAGGATTGACCCGTTCCGATCATACCACAGCACGGTGTACGCTGGCCGCATGTTCGAGCTGCTGTTCGACTTCCACTGGGCGAATTGGGTCGGGGTGCTGCTGGCGCTCGTTCCGATGGTGGTGAACCTCGCCATGCTCGGGTGGGTGCACCGCCAGCTGCCCCGCGATCAGCTCTCCATCGTGTTCGAGCTGTACCTGATGGCGCTCGTGATGTGGCAGCTGTACGACGGCGTCGTGCGGCTCTCCGCCACCCCCGAGACCGCGACCATCTGGCGAGGCTACCTGCGGGGTGCGCAGTTCTTCCTGGTTCCGCTGGGGATGCACTTCGCCATGCTCTACGCCGAGCGGGACCGCATCACGAACTCCCCGCTGTTCCTGAGCCTCATGTACCTGCCGCCCTTCTTCCAGATGGGCGCGTACCAGGCCGACATCATCGAGGAGACGCTGTATTACAGCCCCGGCTGGGGATGGATCGCGCGCAACCAGAACCTCGGGCTGGTCCACGATTTCCACTCGACCTACCTGGGCCTGATCGCCCTCTCCACCTTCTTCGTGTTCCTCCACTACTGGTGGACCGTCCGCAAGGTCCCGGTCAAGGGTCCGGCCGCGCTGATCCTGCTCATCGGCATCGGCATCCCCACCGTCATCGGGGTGGTGTTCGAGGTCCTGTTCCCCCTGTTGGGCGTCCAGCAGTGGCCGATCACCAGCACGGTCGCCACGGGATTCAGCATCGCCATCCTGCTCGGGCTGTCGCGCTACCAGCTGTTCAGCGTGTCCACGCCCGCCGCCGCCAAGGCCGTCATCGAGACCATCACCGACACCCTGATGATCGCGCGGGCCGACGGGCAGCTGCTGTTCGTGAACCAGCACGCGTCCGAGCAGTTCGACATCCCGCCCCAGGCCGTCCAGGCCCACCACGTCGCCGAGCTCTTCCCCGACGAGGAGTCCGCTCGGCAGTTCTTCGCCGGACGGTGGAAGGACACCCTGCAGGGCGACCGCTACCACGGCCTCGAGGCCACATTCCTGACCCGAACCGGCGACAGCCCCACGGAGACACCGTTCTTGGTGTCCCTCGCTCCGATTCCCCTGTCCAAGCGGGGCGAACCCGGGGTCGCCATCGTGGCGCACGACGTCGTCCGGCTCAAGCGCACCGAGTCCGCGCTGTTCCGGGCCAAAGAGGAAGCCGAGGAGGCCAACCGGGCCAAGAGCCTGTTCCTGGCCAACATGAGCCACGAGCTCCGTACGCCCCTCAACGCCATCATCGGCTACGCCGAGCTGGTCGCCGAAGACCTCGAGGGCTCGGACGAGGCCGAGGATCTCGGACGGATCGAGCGGTCTGGGCGCTACCTGCTCGACCTCATCAACGACATCCTCGACCTGTCGAAGGTGGAGTCCGGCAAGCTCGAGGTCATCCCCACCGCGGTCGAGGTCCAGGACGTGCTGGACTCGATGGAGCCCACCATCAAGAAGCTCGCGGAGCGCAACGGCAACGCGGTCCACATCGACAGCCTCGACACCCCCATGTGGCTCCTCGCCGACCGGATGCGCCTCCGCCAGGTGCTCCTCAACCTGTCGTCCAACGCCGCCAAGTTCACCCACGAGGGCACCGTCGGTCTCGAGGCCGAGATCCTGCCCGAGCGCGTCCGGATCCACGTCGTGGACGACGGCGTCGGGATGGATGCCGACCAGCAGTCCAAGCTGTTCGGGCTCTTCGCACAGGTGCACAACCACAAAGACCGCGAGCGATACGGTGGCACAGGCCTCGGGCTGGCCCTGTCCAAGCGGCTGTGCGAGATGATGGGCGGCGACATCACCGTGCAGAGTGCGCCCGGTGTGGGCAGTCGCTTCACCGTCGATCTTCCGCGCTGCGACGAAGCCGGCACTCCGATCGGCGTCTACCCGTCCCCATCCTCCGAGCACCTGGCCGACGAAGCCACCCTCGACCCGCCGAACCCCCGCTCGTCGACCCAGATCACGCCCTCCGGTTAATCCCCTCTTCTGGGTCGTCTGGGGGCTCCTGTGTACAACATCGCCATCTCGGTCGCTGCAGCCCTCGCCGTGTTCGGCCTGGCCAGCATCTGGCTCGGTCCCATCGCGGGGGTCCTCCCCGCCGTGCTCGTGCTCGCAGGCGCGCTGTTCGGCCTCTCCCGGCGCACCGGCGCCCAGGTCGAAGCCGAGATCCAGCAGGTCGTCCCGCTCCTGCAGGAACGCAAGATCGACGAAGCCGAGGCCCGTCTGAACGGCATCAAAGCGCGCTACGGTCGCTGGCAGGTGCTCCTGTCCGGCCAGATCGACAGCCAGCTCGGGATGATCAAGTACATGCAGATGAAGTGGGACGAAGCGCTGCCCATGCTCGAGCAGGGCAAGTGGCGCAACTGGACCGCGCTCACCTGCATCGGCTGCATCCACTGGCGCAAGGGCGACAAGGATCAGGCCTACGAGACCCTGTCCACCGCCGCCGACACCGCCGGCAACGAAGCCCTCGTCTACCTCGTCTGGGCCACGCTGCTCACGCGCGACGGCAACCGGAAGCGGGCGCTCGAAGTCCTCGATCAGGGGCTCAAAGCCATGCCCGACAGCGAGTACCTCAAGAACCTCCACAAGGTCGTCGCCAACAAGAAGAAGATCAACACCAAGGTCTTCCCGCAGACCTGGTACCAGTTCTTCCCCGAGGAGATGGCGCAGCAGATGATGATGCGCGGACGCCGCGGTGGCCCGCCCCCCGGGATGCCCGAGCCGCCCAATCAGCGCATCTCCGCGCGTCGCGCTCCCCGCCGCTGATCCCCTCGCCATGTCGCGCAAGGATCTGCTGAACGCGCCCGCCCGCAGCGTGTCGATCGCAGTGGTCGACCTCGAGATGACCGGTCTCAAGGCCGAGTCCGACCGCGTAGTCGAGATCGCCGTGGTCCGCGCGGACGGATCCGAGGTCCTGGTCGAGTACGACACCCTCGTCCGGCCCCCCATCCGGATGAGTGCCGGAGCGGTCAAGGTCAGCGGCATCACCCAGGACATGCTCCGCGACGCCCCCGAGTTCCCCGAGGTCGCACCCGAGGTCGAAGAGGTGCTGTCCGGAGCCGTGCTGGTCGCGCACAACGTGCCTCACGACCTCATCTTCCTCGACCGCGAGATGCGCAGCTCCGGCGTCGATCTCGGCCCGCCAGTCAGCCTCGACACCCTCGAGATGAGCCGCCGACTGTTCGCCTTCCCCCGCAACAACCTCTCCGAGGTCTGCGAGCGCCTGAAGATCCGCCTGGTCGACCACCACCGCGCCCTGGCCGACGCCCGCGCCACGTTCGCGGCCTACCACGAGATGCTCGACATCCTCGATCCCGACAACCAGCTCACGGTCGAAGAGCTGCTCGATCTGCTCGGAGCCCTCGCCCCCAACAGCTCCTACCGCCGCCAGATGGAGCGCCGCATCCGCGACGGGCACCGTCTCCGCCGCTCCGTCGTCATCGACTACATCAGCACCTCCGACCCCCACGAAGGCGTCGTTCGCCGCCAGGTCTCGATCTGGAAGGTGAAGATGCCCCGCATCCAGGGCTGGTGTCACCTCCGCGAAGGCGAGCGCGTGTTCCGCCTCGACCGCATCCGCCACGTCGAGCTCACCGACCACGAATACGAGATCCCCAAGGCCTTCACGGCTCGAATCTAGCGATCAGGCCCACCCTCCGAGGTCGATCGGAGGGCGCTCGCGCGGTCGTTGGTCGATCGGGCATGGGAAGCCGGCCTATGCCGCCGCGACACCGCTTCAGCGGGCGCTTCGCGCCGGGCCCACCTCGATTCGCGAGGCTCGATTCGCGAGGCACGAGGCACGAGGCACGAGGCTCGATTCGCGAGGCACGAGATCTCGGGAGAACAAGCCGTGTTGGTGGGGGGGCGCCCTCCTTCGGGTCGGGGGGGTGAAAAACCGACCCGCGTTCCGCGTGAAGGGTCGGGTTTTCACCCCCCCGACCCTGCGGAGGGCTCCATGCCTCACCAACACTACTTCGCGTTCCAACGACTCGACTGCTACCAGCTCGCCCGCGAGGTCGCGCGCTGGATGCGCACCGCGTCCTGGCCCCCCAACACCCGACACCTCCAGACCGAAGCCATTCGAGCGGCAGACTCCGTCGTGCTCAACATCGCCGAAGGCGTCAGCCGCCGCGGCCGCTCCGGCGCCAACCACCTGCGCATCGCAAGGGCATCCGCCGGCGAAGCCTTCGCCGCACTCGACATCGTCGACCTCCCCGGGGGCCTCGAGCAACAGTCCAAGCTCCAGCGAGTGCGGGCGATGCTCCAGAAGCTCCACGTCCGCGGCTGATCCCGCCCACGGCGCTGCGCCAAAGTGCGCAGCGCCACGCGTGGCTCGTGGCTCGTGGCTCGTGAATCGTGGCTCGTGAATCGGCGCTCGTGGCTCGTGGCTCGTGGCTCGTGGCTCGTGGCTCGTGGCTCGTGAATCGTGGCTCGTGAATCGGCGCTCGTGAATCGGCGCTCGTGGCTCGTGGCTCGTGGCTCGTGGCTCGTGGCTCGTGGCTCGTGAATCGTGGCTCGTGAATCGTGCCTCGTGCCTCGTGCCTCGTGCCTCGTGCCTCGTGCCTCGTGCCTCGTGCTCCCGCGCCTAGTCGAGGTGGTCGAGCATGGCGTCGATGGCCGTGAGCTTCTCGCGGATCTTGCCCTTCGGAAGCCCACGCTCGACCTCGTGGCCGTCCAGCTTCTCCCAGCCTTCCCAGCTCACGTGGCGGGGGCAGGCCGACGCGAGCCAGGTGCCCGGATCGTCCATCGTTCCGGGGGTCTTCACACCATCGGCGGTCATCCGCTTCACGGTCTCGGTGCTGTCCAGGCGGTTCGTTCCGATGAGCCCCGTCGGGCCGCGCTTGGCCCAGCCCACCACGTAGAGGTCGTCGACCGGAACCCCGTCGCGCAGGACCTGCCCGCCGTCGTTCGGAATGCGACCGCGGGCGTCGTCGAAGGGCACGCCGGCGATCGGCACCGAGCGGTAGCCCACGGCCGTGAGCACCAGGCCGGCCGGGATCACCTCGGTCTCGTCGGTGCGAACGGGACGCAGCCGCCCGTCCTTCTCGACGATGCGGGTCTTCGCCACCCGAACGCCCTCGACGCGCGTAGAGCCCAGAATCTCCAGGGGGGAGGTGCAGAAGCGCAGCCACACTTCGCAGCGCGCGGTGGACTCCCGGTCTCCCACCCGCTCGTTCACGAAGCGCACGTTGTCGCGATGGGTGCGCTCGCCGTGCTCCTCGAGCCAGGCGGCACTCAACGGGTCGAGGGTGGCGTCGTCGGGCCGAACGCGCACGTCGATGCCGTCGAGCCCCGCCATCTCCTGGACTTCCTTGGGGGTGAACGCGGCCTGGGCCGGGCCCCGACGCCCGAGGACGTGGACGCGCGCCCGGTTGTGCAGCGCCAGGCGGTCTGCGGCGGCGTGGGTGATGTCGGTCTTCGCCAGGTGCTCGGGGGTGCAGGCGAGCAGCCGCGTGACGTCCATCGCCACGTTGCCCACCCCCACCACGACGACGTCGTCGACGTTGGTGTCCACCACCAGATCCTGGAAGTCGGGATGGCCGTTGTACCAGGCCACGAAGGCGGTCGCGGTGAGGCTGTTGTCCAGGCGCTCTCCGGGGATTCCCAGGGTGCGCGCGCTCTGGGCGCCCACCGCGAGCACCACCTGGTCGTAGTGGGTCAGCAGCTCGTCGATCTGCACGTCCCGGCCGAGCTCGACGTTGCCGAAGAACCGAAAGCGCTCGTCGGCCGCCAGGCGCTCGTAGGCCTTGACCACCCGCTTGATCTTCTGGTGGTCGGGGGCCACGCCGCCCCGGACCAGGCCGAACGGCGTGGGCAGACGGTCGATCATGTCGCAGCACACGGTGTCGTCGCGCTTGAACAGAGCCTGCACGGCATAGAAGCCAGACGGCCCCGAACCCACGACAGCTACGCGCAACGGACGCTCCACACCCACCTCCAGACCAACGGGGCCCGAAGAGACTACTCGCTGCGGCGATCGAGCGTGAGGGTGGGCGCGGCCATCCACGCGTTGTGATCGACGCGGAAGCCCCGGTCCAGCGGGATGTTCTCGCCATCGAGCGCGATCGAGCCCACCGCACCGGTGCCGGGAGCCTCGATCACGAGCATCGTCCCGTCCTCACGGTCGATCTCGGTGCGCGAGAAGCGCGGCGATCCCACCACGTAGTCCGGGGTTCCAGCCACCGGGTACAGGCCGATGGCGTTGAACAGGTACCAGGCCGAGAGTGTTCCGGCGTCGTCGTTGCCGTCCAGGCCTTCTTCCGATTCGTCGTACCGGGTGTCGAGCACGAGATCGACGGCACGCCGAGTCAACGCGGAGTCGCCCAGCATCGCGGGCAGCAGGGCGTAATGCAGGTCGGGCTCGTTGCCGTGCCAGTACAGGTCGTCCGGCAGGTCGTCGTCGGGCTCGTCCGCCACCCCGTCCCAGTACGCGGCCATCTCGGCGAGTGCGGTGTCGAGGTCGCCATCATGGGTGTGCTCCACGAGGCCCTCGGGGTCCCACGCCGCACCCCAGCGGTAGTGCCAGGCGTTGCCCTCGGTGAACGACTCGACCCAGTAGGTGGGGTCTTCGACGAGCGCGAAGCCGCCATCGCTGTAGCGGCCGATGAACCAGCCCTGATCGGGGTCGAAGGTGTTGCGCCACTGCTCCGACATCGCCGTGATCGCGGCGGCTTCGGGACGCCCGGCGGCCTCGGCCCACAACCCGAGTGCGTGGTCGGACCAGGCGTACTCCAGCGTGCGGCTGGCGGGGGTGCCGGAGTCCTCGAACGCGACGTAGCCGAGCCCCGTGTAGCTCTCGAAGCCCGAGCGCCCGGCGTCCGGCTGGTTGTTCATCACCACGTCGAGCGACAGATCCAGGGCCGCTTCTTCGTCGAAGCCGCCCAGGTTCTTCAGGGCGGCGCCCGCGAACAGCTGGACCGCGGGTGTGCCGACCATCCCGCCCGTGTAGCCGTGCGCCATGGGCCAGCGCGGCAGCGAGCCGCCGTCCTCGGCCATCTGCAGCAGCGACGCGAGCATGTCGCGCTGGCGCTGTTCACGGGTGAGCAACAGCCAGGGGTGCTGGGTGCGGAACGTGTCCCACAGCGAGAAGTCGCTGTAGTACGGGTGGTCGACCGTGTGGATCTCCTGGTCGAACCCCCGGTAGCGCCCGTCGGCATCGCTGTTGAGGCTGGGCATCAACATCGCGTGGTACTGCGCGGTGTGGAAGATCGTGCGGTCGACCTCGGATGCGTCGTGGTCTCCGCGAACGCGGACGTTCGACAGCTCGTCCACCCAGGCCTGCCGGGCTTCGACGCGCACGGCATCGACATCGAACAGGGGGAGCTCGGCTTCGAGGTTGCCCCGCGCACCGGCCTCGTCGACGTAGGACACCGCCAGATCGAGCTGCACCTCGGTGGTGCCGGGCGGGAACTCGAGCCACAGCCCGACTTCGGTGCCGTCGGCCGACAGCACACCCGCCTCGACCTCGCCGTCGGTCCAGGTTCCCGCCCCGACGGGGAGCGGATCGACGCGTCCCGAGAAGTGGGTCATCAGGCCACCGAAACGCGCGGAGTACCCACCGTGGAGGTTCTGCAGGCCTTCGAAGGTCCCGGCCGCGAGGTCGGCGGTCACCCGGCTCGCCTCCACCGTGTCTCCCGTGAGGGCGAAGCCCAGATCGAGCACCAGCACGGGCTGTTCGGGGTCTGCGAACGTGTAGCGGTGCGCTGCGCCGCGCTCGCTGGCCGCGATCTCCGCGAGGATGGCGCCCTGCTGGTCTTCGGTGTCGAGCTCGACGCTGTACCAGCCGGGCTCCGCCCACTCCCGGTCGTGCGAGAACGACAGCTGGCGCTCGGTGCGGTCGACGAACGCGGGGTCCCAGTGGGTCTGGGGCATCACCTGGATGGCGCCGTAGTCGGTGATGCCGATCCCGTGGCCGTGGGTGTGCGAGAAGCCCATCACGAAGACGTCCGGCCAGTGGTAGCCGGCGCAGTGGTAGAAGGGCGGCGCGCCGTAGGTGTTGGCGGTGTCCGGGCCCACCAGGGTCATGCCGAACGGCCGACTCGCGCCGGGGTTCACGTTGGCGATCTGAGCCCCTTCCCCACCCGTCCCGATGAACGGATCGACGTAGTCGACGGGATCGTAGGCCTCGATCGGACCCGCCGCGGGAGTGGCTGGTTCGGGGTCGCCCGGTCCGCCGGAGCAAGCGGTGAGTGCGAGCGTGCAGAAGAGCAGAGCGCGGGGATTCATGGTGGACTCTCGAACCAGAAAATTACTCGCCGGAACCGACCTGACGGCCGGCGATGGAGCCGTCGCGCACGTTCAGGCTGCCGATGGTGCCGCCATCGACGGTGGTGAAGGTCTCGCTGTAGACCATCGACCCCTCGAGCAGCACGTCGAACACCCAGAAGTTGCCGGAAGCAGTGAAGTTGTGGTCGGTGCCGTCGCGAGAGCGGAAGGTGCCCGTGAACGCGGCCTGGAACGCCCCACACTGCTGGGTGTTCCAGGTGCCCTCGCCATCGAAGGGCTGGTCGTCGATGCGCACGACGAGCGGACCCGACACGGCCTCGCCCCACTCGATCGACCAGTCGGTGTAGCCGTTGATCAGGGTCTGGCCGGGCGGTGCCCCGGTGTCGCCCGCCGTGAAGTCGATGGGGTTGCCGAACACCTCCCAGCGCACGCCATCGAGGTCGCGCGGCGAGCCACAGTCGGGCTGGCAGCCGGCCGTGGCGAACGCCGCACCCAGCAGGAGGAATGGAAACCGGAGGAAGGGTCGCATCGCAGCCTCTTACCCCGAATCGAGCTGCAATGCGAACGAGTTCAATCGATCGTTGGAGGTACTCGGCCACTCGAGCACGCGGTTAGCGAGCCCCATGAGCGCGCGCGCCCGCATCGAAGCCCTCGCGACCGACCTCGGCTTCACGGCCGTGCGGTTCGCGTCCATCGCAACCGATCCCCGCCCCACCCCCTACGCAGACGCCTTTTCGAGCTGGCTGGACGCCGAGAAGCACGCCGACATGGACTGGTTGGCGCGCACGGCCGAGGTCCGCCTCGACCCCCGGGTCCGCATGCCCGAGGCGAAGAGCGTCGTGGTGCTGGGCCTGGGCCACGGGTGGAACCGACCACCCGATCCCGGGGGTCGGACCGGCCTCGTCGCCCGCTACGCCTGGGGTCGCGACTACCACAACCTCATCGGCAAGCGACTCAAGAAGCTCCGACGGGCCCTACGCGAGGACGGCATCGCGAGCTTCGGCGGCGTCGACACCGCTCCCGTCCTCGAGCGCAGCTGGGCCACCGCCTCCGGCCTCGGTGCGCTGGGCAAGAACGCCGTGGTCTTCACGCCCGGCAGCTCGAGCTGGGGGTTCCTCGCGGCCCTGGTGCTCGACGTCGCCATCGAACCCGACCCTCCCATCGAGCGCGACCACTGCGGCACGTGCACGCGCTGCCTGGTGGCCTGCCCCACCCGCGCCTTCGACGGCCCCTACCGCCTCGATGCCCGCCGCTGCATCTCGTACTGGACCATCGAAGCGGACGACCTGGCCCCCGAGTCCCTGCTTCCCGGCTTCGGCCGCTGGGTGTTCGGGTGCGACGTGTGCCAGGAGGTGTGCCCGCACAACCACCACCCGCCCGACCCCACCGAGCCCGACTTCCTGCCCCGCCACGCCTGGCTCGACCTCGACGAGCTCCTGGCCACCCCCGACGAGGCGTTGATGGAGCGGTTCATCGGCACGCCGCTGCGCCGTCCCAAGGCCCGGGGGCTCAAGCGCAACGCGGCGGTGGCCCTCGGAAACCTCGGTGACGACGGGGCCATCGAGACCCTCGAGCGCTACGGGCTCGCCCACGACGACGCCGTGGTGAACCGGGCCGCGACCTGGGCGATCCGCCGACTGTCCGGCTGACGTCGGGGCTCAGGCCTCGCCCACGGCTCCGGTCGAGGCCATCAGCGTCGCCAGGCCATCCATCACCGACCGGACCCGCGCGGCATCGCTCGAGCCCAGGTAGTCGCGCTGTGCATCGGCGTCCTGGAACATGCGTCGGGCGACCGCGTGCACCATCGCCATGCCCTGCACACCGGCCAGGCGAGCGGCTTCGTCTCCGGCACTGGGGGTGACGGTGCCGAGCTGCAACAGCAGGGCTCGAACCGCCTCGATCCGACCCGGAACCGGAGCGCCGGCGTCGACGGGCTCCACATCGAACACCCGGTAGGGCGAGTCGACCTCCAGCTCGGTGTCGACCCGCGCACTCGCCACATGGGCCACCACGATGTTCGATCGGCCGTCGTCCAGGATCTCGCTCTGCACGATGCGCCCGACCCCGATCTCGGGGAACACCACGGGAGCCCGCTCGCCGTGCGTCTCGTGGTACGCGGCTTCGTAGCCGGGCTTCAAGGTGGCGATGCCCAGGTGACGGTGGCCTTCGAGAACCGCCTGCACGAGCGCCCGGTAGCGCGGCTCGAACACGTGCAGCGGCAGCAGTGCCGACGGCATCAACACCACGCCCGGCAGGGGGAACACCGGGAGAGCCGAGAACACCTCGGAGGGCGGCTCGGCATGCAGGTCGAAGGGGATCTGGGTCATGCGGTTGCCCTAATGACCGGGCTGGACGCATTCACGGTTCGGGATCGTCTTGTCGCGCATCGTCGGGTTCGTCCGGATCGACCAGCGTGCGGACGGCCGCGAGGGCATCCGGGTCCGATAGCGCGTCGACGATCGGGGCATCCATCCAGCCGGGAGGACGGTCGCCCTCGAGGGCCGCCAGGTCGCGGGACAGCACGCGCTCGTCTCCCGGGATCCGCTCGATGGTGCCGTCGCGCAGGAACATCAGCCCCTCGATGGCCGCGACCAACGCCTCCGGATCTTCGCTGGCCGCAGCCAGGTCCAGGCTCGCGATCCGCTCGGCCACCACGGCGTTCCAGCGCGCCCGCTCCTCCTCTACCTGGGCTCGCCAGCGATTCGCGGACTCCAGGGTGAGCGGCGAGAGCGCCACGGCATCCACGGCCTCGACGGGTCGTGGCACCGGCGCGCTCGACAGGTCCGGAGGCGGCATCCAGGTGAGCTCGGTGGGGAGCCCCTGCTCGTCGAGCGACCAGGGCAGGTCGCGGTTGCGCAGCGCCCGCCGCAGCCTCCGGTCGCCCGGCTCGATCACCCAGGCCAGCTGGAGCAGGGCGTCGGCGTCGGCATCCCGCCCCGAGACCCGCAGCGCCTGGGCGATCTCGACCACGATGACCGGTGCGGAACCCAGGGTCTCCATCGCGTCGGCGTACACCGCATCGGCATCGGCGACTTCGGGGTACCACCCGGCGATGCGGATGAGCTGCTGCCAGCGCTCGGGATCCTCGGGGAGGTCGGCCACCAGGGCCCGTTGGAGCTCGAGGGCCTGATCCACGTCGCCCCAGCGGGCCAGCTCGAGGGCCAGGTCGCTCCGGGCCCGCGTGCTGTCGGGCAAGCTCTCGTAGCGCTTGCGAGCCGACTGGAGCACCAGGGGCTCGCGCCAGGCGATTCCGGCGTCCATGCGCGCGAACAGCGGCGACAACCAGCTCTCCCGGTCCCGCTCGACCTCCAACACCCGGTACAGGCCGTACACCCCGCGCGTCGTGCCTACGAACTCCAGCACCACATCGGCGCGTCGCACGGCTCGGCTGGAGCTGGGGTCGCCATCGATCTCGATGCGCCAGCGACGGACGTTGTCGGCGGGCATCCCCTGCCAGTCGATCGGGGGGAGCGCCTCGACCCGCGCGTCCGGAGCGCCCTTCAGCACGCGGTCCCGCCACCGGGTCGCCAGGTCGTCGACCGACATCGGCGTGCCGTTGTCGACCTGCTCCACAGCCCAGCTGCGACGGTGATCTTCGGGAGGGGATGCGAAGGCGGTGTCTCCGGCGGTGTTCGTCGAGCGCTTCCAGCCACTCGGCACCACCCAGGTGAACTCCTCCAGCAGCAGGTCGTCGGGCGGGAGCACGCGCTGCCGGCCCTGTTGCCGCAGGTGCGCCACCAACGCATCCTCCTTGTCGATCAGCGGGTACAGCCAGGGCCCTCCGAGGGCGAGCACCGCGATCAGCCCGACGGAGACGACGGTTCCGAAGCCGTTCACCATGGCGTTCTGCCGCGGACGGCGCTGGAACGGCGGCGGATCGAGCAGGAACGCGAGCACCGCACCGCACACCAGCCCGCCGAAGTGGGCCCAGTTGTCGGTGTTGTCGTTCATGAGCCCGCCCCAGAACATCAGCACCAGGTAGGGCAGCAGCGCGACCCCGAACAGCCGCCGCCCGCGCTCGGGCAGGAGCTCCTGGCGGACCAGCCCGAACACCACGCTCGCCGACACCAGCCCGTACACGCCGCCGGACGCCCCCAGGCTCGGGACGTTGGGCGTGAAGAACATCGACAACACGGCACCGGACAGCACACTGAAGAAGAAGATCGCCGCCAGGTTCACCCGACCGAGCGCCCGCTCGATGTTCCAGCCCGTGTAGCCAAGCCACACCATGTTCAGCAGGATGTGCAGGAAGTCCGTGTGGAGCAGACCGCTGGTGATCAACCGCCAGGTCTCGCCGTTCTCCATGGCGGGTGGGAGCCAGTTGAGGCCCAGGTACGCCATGTGGGGCCCGAAGTCCGGCACCTTGGTGTAGAGCCAGATCCGGATCTGCACGCCCACCAGCAGGGCGGTGAGGATCGGCGGACCCGCGTTGGTGAACCGGGCCTGCCAGGCGTGGGCGACGTCCTGCCGAAGGCTCGTGACCAGATCGAGCTCGCCGGCCGGCCTGAATTGCTCGCCCGTGACGGGCTCGAAGCGAACCAGCACGTCATCCGCGATCCGTCCGCTCGCGACGCGCTGCTCGAACTCTTCGTACGAGAAGACCTGGATCTCCCCGTCGTCGCCAGGGAACTGGACCTCGACCATGGCGGATGCCTAACACCCTGGCACTCCCCCTTGACCCTCGCATCGTGGGTGGCAACACAACGCGCTCCGGGGATACGTCCACCGGCCCTCCCCGCCCCACACCCGGAGCAGTCATGTCCCATCGTGTCGTCGTCCTCGGTTCCGGCCCTGCCGGCCTGACCGCAGCGCTGTACCTGTCGCGCGCCAACCTCGCGCCCACCGTGTTCGAGGGGCTCCAGCCGGGCGGCCAGCTGACGATCACCACCGATGTCGACAACTACCCGGGCTTTCCCGAAGGGATCATGGGTCCGGCGCTCATGGAGAACATGAAGAAGCAGTGTGCGCGGTTCGGCACCGAGTTCGTGATGGACGAGATCGTCGAGATCGACCTGTCCAGCCGGCCGTTCAAGCTCAAGCCCAGCTACTCCGACGCCATCGAGGCCGATGCACTCGTCATCGCCACCGGCGCCAGCGCCCGCTACCTCGGCCTGCCCAACGAGCAGCGCCTTCAGGGTCACGGCGTGTCGGCCTGCGCCACCTGCGACGGGTTCTTCTTCCAGAAGCAGCACGTGGCGGTCGTGGGCGGAGGCGACAGCGCGATGGAGGAAGCCACCTTCCTCACCAAGTTCGCGAGCAAGGTCACCATCATCCACCGCCGCGACTCGCTCCGGGCCTCCAAGATCATGCAGGAGCGGGCGTTCGACAACGACAAGGTCGAGTTCCTGTGGAACCACGAGGTGACCGACGTGCTGGGCGAGGACAAGGTCGCGGGCCTCGAAGTCACCCACACCGAGACCGGCGAGAAGTCCGTCCTGGACGACGTGACGGGCTTCTTCCTCGCGATCGGGCACACCCCCAACACCAAGCCGTTCGTCGGTCCGCTCGCGATGGACGACAGCGGCTACCTGCTCACGCGCACCGGCTCCACGCACACCAACGTCGAAGGCGTGTTCGCCTGCGGCGACGTCCAGGACACCGTCTACCGCCAGGCCGTCACCGCCGCCGGTTCCGGGTGCTCCGCTGCGATGGATGCCGAGAAGTGGCTCGAGGGCGGAGACTGGCCAGCCGACGCGCCCTGACATAGACGCCGGTTCTGGATCCGGCTGGATCCGCGAAGGGATCTGCTCGACAGGAGGCTCGCATGGCCTGGGACATCGCCGGGGTCGGCAACGCGCTGATGGACGCTCTCGTCACGATCGACGACGACACCATCCTCGACAAGCTCGACCTCACCAAGGGCACCATGCACCTGGTCGACCACGGCCGCTGGCAGCAGGTCTACGAGCGCGTGCGCACGCTGGGCGTCACCTTCGACTCGGGCGGGAGCTGCGCCAACACCATCGCCACCGCGGGTCGATTGGGCTGCCGCGCGCTGTACTGCGGCCGGGTCGGCGACGACCAGATGGGCCGGATGTACGCGTCCAAGATGGAGAAGGCCACCGGCCACCACGCGCTGCAGTTCACAGCAGACGCCGCCACCGGCAAGTGCCTGTCGATCATCAGCCGCGCCGATGCCGAGCGCACCATGCTCACCGACCTCGGAGCGGCCGTCGGGCTGCTCGACCTCGGGTCGTTCAACACCGCACTCGCCGACACGAAGATCGCCCACTTCACGGGCTACACCTTCCTGCCGGGTCCCATGCAGCCGGTCCTGCTCGAAGCCGTCGCACACGCGAAGAAGTCCGGTGCGCGCATCTCCATCGACGCCGCAGACCCCTTCGTGGTCGACACCATCCAGGACCTGTTCTGGCAGATGCTCGAAGAGAGCGCCGATCTGGTGTTCCTCAACGAAGAGGAGGCCAAGCACCTCACCGGCAAGCCCGCCGAGGAGGCCGTCGACCTCATCGCCGAGCGCGCGAACGTGAAGACCGTCGTGGTCAAGCTCGGCAAGCGCGGCTCCATCGTGCGCCACGAAGACGAGACCGTGCCCATTCCGGTCCACCTGGTCGAGGCCAAAGACACCACGGGTGCCGGAGACGCCTATGCAGGTGGGTTCCTCGCAGGCATGGCCCGCGGTTGGGACGTCGAGCGCTGCGGTCGGCTGGCCAGCCACGTGGCCGCGATCACGGTCGGGCAGGTGGGCGCCACGGTCAAGGACGCCACGGTGCTCGGACAGGCCCTGCGCTCCGCCTGACCCCTACGTCAGCGCCCACATCGCGATCCCGGCCAGCCAGCTGGTGAACACCGGAATCGTGAAGTTGTCCTCCAGCCGCGTGCTCACGAGCTCGATCAGCGCCCCGCACACCCCCGCGATGATCGCGAGCGAAAGCAGGATGTGCAGCGGGGCCAGGGTCCACTGGAAGATCAGCAGGTAGATGTAGCCCACGGCCGTGCTGACCAACGCGAACGCCAGGCTGCCCTCCAGAGACTTGCCGCCGGGAATGCGGATCTGCCCGTAGGTCCGGCCGATCAGGCCCGCGACGGGGTCGCCCACGGCGAGGCAGAGCAACCCCAGCACGCCGGCCGGCCCGAACGCGGTGACGGCCAGCACCCACAGCGCCGTGCCGTACCAGGTGGCCGAGTTGATGCGGTAGCGCTCGTGGTCGCGCGCGATGGGCCCGAACACCTTCATGCACCAGGCGTTGACCGTGGGGCTGACCCGGCGGGCGCCCTCGAGGCTCCACGCCCACACCACGAACGCCGTGGCCGTCCAGAACGCGGTGGTGGGCGTGAACACGAACTGGAACGCAGCGACAACCGCCAGGCCGTTCATCAGGTGCACGAAGGAGCGCAGGTAGTTCGTGGGATGCAGGTGCTTCGCGCGGCCACCGGCCGACTTCACGGCCAGCGCGAAGGCTTCGTACATCGGCGACACCCGCTCGCGGATGGTCAGCCAGTCCAAGCGCTCCGAGCCCACGGTGCCCGGCTGGGGCAGTGCGGCGACCACCCCCTCGAACGCGGCTTCGGTCCGGGCCTCGGTGCCGTTCTTGCTGGGGTTCGAGGCATACCAGTCGGACAGGGCAGCCGCGAGCTCGTGCACACCCTCGAGTGCAGCCCGCGCATCGGGGATGTCGTCGACCTCGAGCGCTGCGGGATCGAGCTGCACAAGCCAGGCGTACACCGCATCTGCGAAGGCTGGCGCGGGCGGTGGAACGGCCATCAGCGGCCCTTAACCGTCGAGCCCTCCGCGGGCGCGAACAGGTCGACGAAGCGCTCCGGATCCGCGATTCCGAGGGCGGACAGCTCGGCCTGTGCGGAGGCGGTCAACCCCACATCCCGGGTCCACTGCCCCCGGCGGAAGCGCGCCGAGAAGGCGTGCAGGCGCATGTCGATCTCGAGCAGCCGGTTCTCGGCGTCGACCAGGGCCGCCAGCGCGTCGTCCGACCGACCGCGATGCTGGTACACCAGGCCCTCGACGAACCGGGCCAGCGCCGGACCCCACGAGGAGGCCGAACGCCCGAGGATACCGGCCTCTTTGCGGGCGAGGGTCAACATCGCCCCGTCACCACGGTCCCGATGGCACGCCAGCGCGAGACGGGCCCGGTGGTAGCGAGCCGGAACGTTCATCACGTCGACGCGCAGGAGCAACGAGCTGTTGAGCGCGGGCCAGTCGGCCTCCCAGACCTCCCATGCCCGCTGGGAATCTCCCTTGTAGCCGTGGAGGAGGGACAGGCCCATGCTCCGCCACCAGTCCACGTAGGTGTAGCCGTGCTGCGAGCGCTCCCGGAACGTGGCCTCCATCGCGGCCAGGCCGGAATCGGGGTCGTCTTCGGCGATGCGGACGAACACCGCCTGGGCGTACTGCAGGTAGTGGGTGAGCTGCAGGTTGCCGTTCTGCTTGGCCTCGGTGAGTCGGGGCCCGACGATCCGGCGCAGCCGTCCCCAGTCGCCGCGCAACGACAGGGCATCGACGTAGAAGGTGATGTGCTGCGACAGCTCCCAGGTCACGTCGCGGCACTCCCGCAGCAGGGTCTCGGCCCGCTCGAGCGCCTCACAGCAGTCGGGCCAGCGCGACACCAGGAAGTTGCGGATGCCCCGCTGGAGCTCGACGATGGCGCGGCCGTGGGGGCGGTCGAGCGTGACGGCGATGGCGTGGGCGTCGTTCAGGATCTTCTCGCTCTTGTCGAAGTTCTTCGGCGATTCCGTCACCGCGAACCCCCCCTCGAGCGCGAGCGCACGGCAGATCCGCCAGGGTTCGCCCACCTCGAGCGCCCGGATGAGGTGGCGCACCTGGAAGTCGGTCGCGCGGATGGTGTCGATGATCGACAGTCCGCTGGAGACCGACCACAGCGTGTCGACCTCGAGCAGCTCGGCCCGCGGCACGTCGTCGCGCAGCGTGTACTTCAGGCCGCGGAACCACAGGCGACTGCGATTCCACAGGAACCTCGCGAGTGCCGTGTTCGGACTGGCCGCGAGCGACAAGCCGAAGACCTCGAGCACCCGACGCATCTCGGCCACACCCCGGTCGGTGTGCCCACCCGCCAGGAACTGCTCGGCGGCCTGCCGGTGCAGCTCGATCCGGTCGAGCTCGGCATCCCCATCGCCCTGGCCGTCCACGCGTAGCTCGGATGCGCGGAGGTAGGCCTCGGCGGCATCGAACGGCCGACCCGCCGCGACCAGTGCGCGTGCGCGGGCCTCGTGCACGTCCCATCCGGTGGCGCCGAGCGCCATGGCTTCTTCGTACAGACCCGCTGCGTGGGCGAATGCGAGACCGTCTGCGGCGTTCTCGGCGGCTTCGACGGCCAGATCCCGTGCCAGCTCGCGATTACCGGCCTCGCGATGGTGCACGTAGCGCCGCTCGGCGTCGTATCCGCGCGCGTCCATCGCCTCGGCCAGGGAGCGATGGATCGACGTGGTGTCCGCCAGATCCTCGACCACGGTCTCGCGCACCCGGTCGTGGTAGGTCACCACCCGCTCGTTGCCCGGCATCCCCATGCTGCGCACGAGGTGGGAGCGAACCAGGTGCGAGACGGCTGCGTGATCTCCGCGCAGTTGCGCCGCGTCCCGCAGGATCTCCCGTGACAGCGGGCGTCCCGCGACGGCGATGATCTCCAGCAGGCGCTGTGCCGCATCCGGAAGCCCCTCCATCCGCGAGCGCACGATGCCCGCCACCGAGATCCCGTCAGTGGCGGTGGCAGCCCCCTCCCGCCCTCGCACCTCGTGCACGTGCCGAGCCAGTGCATCCAGGAGGAACGGGGTTCCGCGCGCCTCGGACAGCACGGTGGGCATCAACGCCTCGGGTACCCGGCCCGCCAGCATGTTGCGCGCAACCTCTTCGGACAGCGGGCCCACCTCCACCTCACCGGTGGCGACCCCCATGCGCGCGAGCTCCTCGATGGCCTCGGGAACCGGGCTGTTGCGGCCTTCCGGGCGCAGCGTGGCGAGCACGAACACCCCCGGCGCATCCGGTGGCTGGAACAGGTCGACCAGCATGGCGGCACTGTCGGCATCTCCCCACTGCACGTCGTCGATCGACAGCACCACGAACGCGTCTTCGGTCAGGCTCGAGAGCAGCTCCCGCAGCGCCAGCCCGGCTCGTCGGCGCAGCTCTCCCGCCTCGAGCCGAAGGGGCGACGTGCGCTCGAACATCCCCTCGAAGCTCGGGAACACGCGCATCAGGGCAGCGTCGTACTCCGGCTGGAGCCGCGCCCGATCCGCGGCCGAGAGCGATCCCACGTGGGCCGCGACATCGTCCACCAGCTCGTCCAGCGCCTTGAACGGCACGCTCTCCCGCTCGTAGCAGCGTCCCGAGAACACCCGGACGTCCACGTCGTCGCGGATGTCGGCCACGAACTGGTCGACCAGCACCGATTTGCCCATCCCAGACGGGCCCGTCACCACCACGGCCCTCGGAGCGCCCGGCAGCACGTGGGTGATGTGGGACTCCAGCGCTGCGAGCTCGTCCTGACGGCCCACGAAGCGACTGCGACCCGTGGCCCCCGCCCGGATCCCCAGCGCCTTTCGGACCGCCATCAGGGTGGGCCGATGCGAGGGCTCGGTGCGCAACAGAGCCATGCACAGCTCCGCCAGATCGTCCGGTGCGTCCGATGCCAGCTCGCGAACATCCCTCGCCGGCTGCATCCGCTTGGCCGCCAGGATCTGCCGTGGGGTTCCCAGGAACGGGACCCGACCCGTGAGCGCCTCGTAGAGCAGGCAGCCCACGGCATACCAGTCGCACGCGGGCGTGGTCTCGATGCCCGCCGCCACCTCGGGCGCCATGTACGCCGGGGTCCCGATGCGCACGCGTTGCCGTCCGTGCCGACGCGCGGCCAGCTCCGCGGCCAGCCCGAAGTCCAGCACCACCAGCCGATCCGCCGCATCGACCAGGATGTTCGACGGCTTCAGATCCCGGTGCAGGATGTGGGACTCGTGCATCGCCCCCACCGCGACGACGATCTGCTCGATGGCCGCCCGCAGCCGATCGAGCGACAGCTCCCCGCGAATATCCGGCTCCACCGCGACCATTCCGCTCGCCGAGCCCTGAGAGGCGGTCGAGCCGTACAGGTCGTCCGAGATGATCGAGATGTTCAGGGTCTCGTCGGCCCCTGCCCGAAACCCGGGTCGGACGTACGACATGAAGTCGACGCCATCCACCAGCTCCATCGTGAAGAACCACTGGTCGCCGGCCGAGAACAGCTCGTAGAGCGACACCAGGTTGGGATGCACGAAGTCGGTCAGCGCCCGGAACTCCCGCTTGAAGCTCCGCACGGCGTCGGGTTCGAGCGACCGCACGGTCTTCAGTGCGACGGGAAGCCCCTGCTCGCGGTCGAAGGCCTCGTAGACCACACCGAACCCGCCCGAGCCGAGCTCGCGCCGCAGCTCGAAGCGATCCGTGCCAGTGAACGCGTTCTCCACCCCGGGACCCTACTACGCGACCACCGCCCCTCGGCACGGCTCCTGCGCCCGTGCGTCGAATGCGCTACGCCGACCGGCGTCCATGCCGCGGAGGTGATGAATGAGACCCACAGCGATCGGATTCGGAATCGGCACTGCACTCGTGCTCGCGGCCTGCGGCGGAAGCGACGTCGATCTGGGCGTGAAGGGCAGCAAGCAGCTGTCCGACCTCGACCAGCAGGAGGCCTGCGACCTGACCGAGGGCTTCTTCGAGTACAACGACGCGGTCTTCGAGCGAACCTGCATCGCGACCGGTCAGGGCGCCGGAATCGCGGCCGAAGCATCGGGCGGGGACTTCACGGCGGCCTGCGAGGAGGCGCGCGACACGTGCGTCGAGGACTTCGCGTTCGACGAGGAGATCGAGTGCGAAGACGTCGAGAACAACCTGCCCGAGACGTGTACCGCCACGGTCTCCGAGCTCGAGGCCTGTCTGTCCGACGTGCTCGCGCTGTACGACCCCCTCGCGGCGGCCGGATGCGACGAACAGGTCGAGCTGTCCGAGCTCGAAGCGCTGAACGACGTCGAGATCCCCGACAGCTGCGCTCCCTTCCAGGACGAGAGCTGTGGCGGGTTCATCTGACGCCACCGCCTGCTATGCTCGCGCGCCATGCGCCTGCAGACCACCATCGCTGTGCTCGGGGCTTCCCTGCTCGGCGTCACGACCGCTTCCGCATCGGACCACTTCGATGGCCGGGCAGCCTCGCGCGACCCCGCTCGGGACCTCACCGATCTGTACAGCTGGGTCGGCGAGCGCGAGGGCCACAGCACGCTGAACATCGTGATGGACCTGCATCCCTACGCCGGGGGGCGCTCGCGGTTCAGCGACGACTACACCTACCGCGTCGATCTCCGCCCGGCGACGATCGAGGGCGTCGGCCCCGACACACAGGTGTCCACCGATGCCAGCCGGGAGTTCCGGATCGACTGCCACCTCGTGGCCTCCCGGGATGCCGTCCGCTGCCGGCTCGAACCCATGGGCGCGCACTGCGCCAGCTGCGTGCGGGTGGTGACCGCGAAGCTCGACGACCCCGATGGTGCCGAGTCCGATGGCCTGCGCCTGTTCGCCGGGCTCCGTCGCGACCCCTTCTTCATCAACACCCTCGTCGTCTCCGATGCCCGGCCTCGCAACGGGCGCGACAAGCCCCGCCGCCCGCTCGACGTCACCGACAACGTGCTCGTCCGTGCGTCCGTCCTGTCGCTGGTCTTCGAGCTCGACCCCTCGGAAGTCCTCGGTGGAGACGGGCTGTTCGCGGTGTCGGGGCGCGTGGTCTGGGCTGCCCATCTGCCCGACGTCCCCCGACTCGGCCGGTTGGAATGACCCCTCTTCGGTTCGCGATTCCGGTGCTCCTCCTCGCCGCCTGCCACACGCATCCGGATGCCGTCCAGACCTGGCCCGGGCCCGATGGCCGTTCGTGCTGGGGCAAACGGGTGGTCGTCGTCGATCCGGACCCCTGGGCGTCCGTCGATCGCGTCGCCCTGCGCCTCGCAGACGACTCGGCCCCGGCGGTGGGCGTCCCACGTGTTCCCCTGGCGGTCCTGCATCCAGACGACCTCGCCAACGGCTTTCGGCTCGATCTGGAGGGTGAACAGGGCCGGCACACGTGTCGGGTCGTGCCGGGCGACCGCGATGCCGAGCAGGTCCAGTGCGCCGACGTCGGGCTGTCGGTCCACTACGCCCCCCTGTGCGAGTTCGAGGCCGAGGTGGAGGGTCTCGAGCGCAAGGCCCGTCCCGAGGTCGCCAACTTCGTCCTGGCCCAGAAGTTCGGCGAGAAGTTCCGGGCCGATGATGTGCGAGATGCCTGGAACACCCTCGACCCCTGGGACCTCACGGCGCGGACCGGGTCCTGTGACCCCAACACCGCGAGCTGCCAGCAGCTCCGTGCCATCCGCACACAGATGAACCGCGGGCTGGCCCGTCTGGATGGGCTCGATCGCTTCGAGAACCCGAAAGACGCCCGGGACCGCGAGGCGATCGGAACGGGCCTCGACTGGTGCACGGCGGAGCCCAGCGCCGAAGGACCCATGTGCGCGGAGGTCCACCCCCTGCGGGACCTGCTGCTGGACGACTACCTGCTGGTCGACACCACCAAGCGCTGCGGCGTCGATGCCGCCACCTTCCTCGAGATCGAGCTGGCACACATCCAGGGTCGCAAGGCGGACGCCGATGGCCAGCGGCACCAGACCTGCGGCGGCAGAACCCCCAACGCAGACGTCGTCGACGCGCTGCTGACCCTCACCATCAACGGGCCATCGCGGGTGCCTCCCGGCGCGCCCTTCTACGGGCCATCCCAGCCCGATCATCCCCACCGGGGCGATGGTGTGGACGCTCCGAGCGAGCCCGCGACAGACCCCTTCCCCTTCCTCGCCCAGCCACGCCGGCAGGACTGAAGCTGCCGTCGAGTCAGGCTCTGCGACCGTGCACCCGCTCGTGGACGGACCGCTCGCGCCCGGGCTGGCCAGGCTCCCCGACTTCGGTGGACCTCTCGTTCGGCCCTGAAGATCCGAAGCCCACCACCTTCTGCGCAGACGCCACGACGTACTCGAGCTTGTTGGGATCGCGCCAACCCCGCAGGAGTGTCTTGTGGTCGAGCATCAGGTCGAAGTAGACCATGTGGTACCGCCCGGTCCAGACCTCCCGCTCCTCCACCCGCAGCCGCCCCACCTGAGCCGGGGTCAGCCGGACATCGGACTCCCAGGGCGTGGGAAGCGGGCCGTTCGCGAGGGTCATCCCCGCGGAGTCGAGCCGGATGAACGTGCCATTGCGCAACAGGTAGAACCAGCATGCGAGCGACAGCGCGGCAAACGGGAACGCGAAGATGCCCGAGTTCAGAAACAGCAGACCGACCGCAGCGAACACGTGGATCCCGACCCCACCGTGTGCGCCCCACGGCAGCTCCAGCTCCACTCCGTCCCTGGCGTCCCAGCCATCCGCGTCGTCGGGCTGCGGTCGCGCCATGACCCCGAACGGCGGCGGATCGACGGTCAGCTCGGACTCCGGGCGCACGGCATCCGCACCGTGGACGTGCACGATGGCGTCGCGCACGTACGTCATCTTCTGCTCGGTGTCCCACGTCTTGAGGAGCGTCGCTTCGGCGGTCGCGAGGGTGAAGAAGGACTCCAGACGCGGCGACCACCGGCCCTGCACCTCCTGCTGTGTCTGGACCTGCAGCCCGGCGAGCTCGTCTGGACGGAGGGTCACCGGCAACGCGCCCGGCAGGGGGAAGGTGTGCTCGACGGCTACGCCGTCGCGCGTGACGGTGACCGTGGTGACGTTGAAATGCAACGCCAGCCAAGCGACGAACGCGAGCCCACTCACCAGGACCGCCTGCAGGCCACCACCGGTCAACAGCGGGAGGACGACGAACAACCAGAGTGCGTGGTAGAGCTTGTTGTCGTGGCGCCACGGCAGATCGATGACCACCTGGTCTGCACTGCAGCGCTTCTTGGCGACACCGGGGGGCTCCCAGACCGTGTCGAAGTCGACGGATTCGCTCGGGCGGGCCTGGGGCGCCTCCCAGACGTGGTCACAGGCCGCGCAGTGAGCGAGGCCCTCGGTGATCTCGGTGGTTGGAACGAGAGCAGCACATCGGGGACAGTCCACGGAAGTTCCCGCGTCGCGGTTCGTGGCGGCGACGTGACATTCGTAGACACGAAACCGCCCACCGGACAGGTCCCTTGGCCGGCGCCGCACCTCGAACAGGCGTCGGCAGCCTGTCGTGAGTGGATTCGACCCGAACAGCCTTCCGCAGGGAATCGGGCCGATCACACGGTCTACCGCAGGGTGCAGCGTTGCCGTTCCTGAGCCGCAGTTTCCCGGCTCGCTCCGCTGAGCCGTTGCCTGCTCGGGTCGCCCGTGTGTCACAGACGCCGCTGGGCGCATCGCTCGAGGCCGACGCGTACTTCTGTACGCGACACCGGAGGAGGAAACGAGTGCGCGGGCGCACTCGGGAAGCTCCGTTCCAGGGGCCGAAGAGCGATGTGTCCAGCGGTGTCTGGGACCACGGATGAACGCGAGCTAGATCCCGAGCTGCGTGGTGAAGCGGTTGTTCCACATGCCCGTCGGGTTGAACCGCTGGTAGACCTGCTTCCAGGCCGTCCAGTCGGCGCCGTACAGCCGCGTGGCGTCGGCGCCGGTCACCGTGTTCCACTGCCCCCAGTGCTGGCGGGCGTCGGGAAGCGCTGCACAGTAGGTCTCCAGCGCGAAGGCGCGGTTGTGGGTGCCGATCACGAACGGGATCTCGAGGGTGGCGTTCACCCCGCCGCGATGCTGAGACAGCCGCTGCCACGACTTCTTCACGAAGCGCAGCCCCAGGGGGGAGCTGTGACGGATGCGGGCTGCTCGGGGCATGTCGCGGTGCTGGTGCGCGATGTCGAGCACGGTCTGGACCATGTCGTCGGCGTCCTGCAGATCGACCGCGAGCTCGGCGCTGCTGGCCTCGATGTCGTAGCCGAGACCCGTGATCAGCACCTTGTACGAGGCGCTGGAGAACGACGACTCGTTGCGGCAGTAGCGATCCATGCCGTCGGCCACGACCGCGGGGAACTCGGTCGCGAACCACCCCAGGAGATCCGTGCCGAACGTGCGAGCCACCCACTTCACGAAGTGTTGGTCGGCGGGGCGGTCCGGCGGGGGCTGGTTGCGCCACGGAATGCGCTGGCGACGGATGATCACGCAGCTGTGGTCGGCCGGCCCCAGGGAGGCGTCGCGGTAGGGGTTGATGTGCACGTCCACGTGGTCGGCACTGCGCGCGATCTGGGCGATCTGCGGCTTCAGCCGGCTCCACGGCATGAACTCCCGGGTCTCCTTCATCCAGAACTTCTTCACCACCTTGAGGGTCGCCGAGACCACGATGCCCAGCGTGCCGAACGACACCACGGCCGCGCGGAAGACGTCGTCGTCCTGGATGAGGTCGCGGCGCCTCCCGAACTTCCGGGGGTCGGTGATGCCGTCGCTCCGCTCGATGCGCAGCTTGCGGATCACGTGCCCCCGCGGGCTCGGCACCACGGCCAGCATGTCCAGGCTCATCACCATGTCGGCCAGGGTCGGAAACCCGACGCCACTGCCGTGGGTTCCGGTACACAGCGCGCCCACCAGCTGCTGTCCGTCGAACGTTCCGCTGTTGGGCAGCGCGAGACCCCGCGCCAGCAGGGCCTGGGAGAGCTTTCGGATCGTGATGCCCGCCTGGACACGGACCAGATCGGTGTTCCGGCCGCGGGCGTAGGTCGGCAGTCGGGACTTCTCGGCGTGCCGGGGCAGCAGCCGGTCGAGAGACCCGATGTTCACCGCGACCTGACCGTCGTCCGGCCGGGCCACCGACGACGTCGAATGCCCCGACGCAACCGCCTTCACGCGGCGGTTCGTGCGCAGCGCCTCGGTGAGCAGGCCCTTGAGCTCGGAGAGGCGATGGGGGGTGGCGATGGTCTGGGGGCTGCTGTCCTGCTCGCCGATCCAGTTGGTCCAGGCACCGGGTGGCAGCGCCGTGCTGGACACCGACGACGCACCCAGACGCCGCGCAGCCGCACGGATGGCGCCAGGATGGCTGTCGCGAAGCGCTCGCAGCTCGGCGAGGCCGGCAGCACGCACGACGGGGTTCGGGAATCGGGTCTTCTGCAAGGCGGCGACAGCGCGATCGACACTCACTTCAGGGGTCCTCCGGTCGGCCAGCGGGTGCGGGTGGCTCTGCCGAACCGCAGCAGGAGCGTGGCTCGCACGAGCACCCCACCGCCTTCGGCGTCCCAGCCGGCGAACACGCCGATCGCGTCCTTGCCGAACGACACGTTGGCGCGCGGCCCCACATACATCGTCTGGACGCCCCCACTCGTGCTGAACGTGGGCTCGAACTGGCCGCCGACCGAGAGGTAGGGGCGCAGCGTGAGCAGCAGGAAGTCGCGATGCAGCAGCTCGTCGGCAGCCCCTCCGAACGGCTGGAACAGGCGGAGCTCGGTCCAGCTCTCGAGGTAGATCGGCAGCGGCGGCACCTCGAGCACGAACGACAGGCCCGGCCCCATGTACGGGGTGAGCGCCGTGTACCGCAGCCCTCCGGCGAACCAGCCGTGGACGTGGATCGCTCCAGCGTCGCCCGTCAGGCCGAGGTTCAGCTCGCTCTGAACGCCCGAGGCGCGAACCTGGGGAAGCACCGCGACGGTTCGGGAGACCGGCGCGAAGACCCCGAGACGCACCTCGCTCCCGCGCTGGAAGTCGAGCCGAACGAAGCCCGTCGTCGCCGACGCTTCGGAGACCGGAGCCGCCGAGAGCCCCGCCACCACGAGCGCTCCCAGCACACCACGTGCGAACATCGCCATCCAGCGGGTCATTCCGCACCTCCGTACGCGTCGACATCCCACGCGGGACGCGGCACACAGGACTCGCCCAGCACGTCGCCCGGGCAGTCGTCCAGAGCCAGCAGGAACGCCACCAGGGCCGTGACGTCGTCGCCCCCGGGTTCGTCGTCCACCCAGAACGCGTGGCCGATCCCGGCCACTCCCAGGCTCGCCATGCTCCGCCGTTCGTCCGAGCCCACCACCGCGATCGAGCGGGCCTTGTTGTTCGTGATCACACGCTCCCGGACGTCGCGGAGGACCAGCGCCTGCAGCGAGAGCGCCGGATCGGCACGGATGGGGTCGTCCGGCGAGTCGGCGTTGTGTTGCGTGAACCGCCCCGCCCCCGGCCAGACCTCGACGAGCTCCCGCTTCAGGTGCTCCGACAGGTCGGGTTTCCGCTCGGAGCCCGGCGCCAGCGCGACCGCCACCCCGCCGTCGTGCAGATAGGGCGCGCTCGCCCACAGCCCACGAAGCGGCGTGGTCTTGTAGCCGATCTCCTGAACCTGCAGAAAGCCCCGGACCGGACTCGCCTTCTTGACCGCCACCCCGGTCGCGGGGTCGTACTCCGGGCTCGCGAATCGCCGCACGGTGCGCGCCGACTCGGCCCGCTGGGGCTCCGTGCCGATGGGGGGACCGTAGCCGCGATTGAGCGCCCGCCAACCCGCTGTGGACGGGCTTCGAGGGCCGCCATACTGCTCACGGGCGTCTCCGAGCCAGTGGATCACGTTGTCGGTGCGGAACGGCCCGCTGTGACAGGCCTCACAGCCGGCCTCCCGAAACACGGTCTGGCCCTTGCGCACCAGCTCCGGATCGACCCAGGACTGCATGTCCGGCGCCACCGGAGGCGGCTCGAGCCAGTCCAGCATCAAGCTCACCGAGTTGCTCACGAGCTCGTCGGTGTAGGTGCCGGGGTACTTGTCGGCGTACTGCTCCAGATCGTTGGCCGCCGCGAACTCCGGGGGCACCGCCAGCCGGTAGCCGAGCAGGGCCAGGGAGGTGTTCCGCAGCTCGCCCTGGGGCCCGTAGTCGCTGGGCGTCCGTCGTCGGTCTGCGTTCGCCTCCATCTCGTAGACGTCGTCGGGCATCGAGGCCGTGGTCTGGATCACCACCACGCTGTCGGGGTCGAGCAGACCCGGCACCCCGTCGAGGGTCCCGAGGATGTCGGCCTTCATCTTGTTCGCGTACTCCTCGCCGGCCGTCGCTGCGGGGCTGGCGTCGACCCACAGGTCGGCGAGCTGCTCGCAGGTCAGGGCGTGGAACGCGCTCGGTGCCTCCCAGGGCAGTGCCGCGGAGCGCTCCTCACACAGGCCGATCTGACCCGTGAAGTCCAACGCGCCCGTCCACACGGTGTTGTTGCGGTCTCCGTCCGCGAAGATGGCGCCGTTGCTGTTGGCTGGCCAGGCGCCCTGGGTGTAGAGCGGCGGGATCTGGATCGTGTTGTAGCGGGCATCCCCGGTCACATCGGCCCAGCCCCGGGGCTGGAGCAGGATGGACTGCACCACCCGGCGGTGCGTCTCCTCGGGCTCGTCGTGGAAATGCTCGTTCACCCACAACGCCCAGTCGCGCGCGGCCTGACGGTCGGATCGGTGGATGTCGCCCCCGATCACCAGTGCGGCCAGCATCGGGTTGGCCGACAGCCCCACGATCCAGCCGAAGTCGATGTCCTGGTTGCCCACGGCCCAGCTGTGGTGCGGCTCCCAGGGACTGTCGGGCGTGGGCTCGTCGATCTTCGTCGACCGCAGATCCGCCGTCCCGTCCTGGTCGATGTCGAGGGAGTAGTGGCACGCCGCACAGCTCATCCGCAGCCGGTACGCGCCTTCCGGAGCCCCGTCCATCCCGGTCTCGGAGGGACGGATCAGGAATGGCAGGTCGGCGTCTTCGCCCTCCACCTTCACGGGAACCGTCCCGATCGGGAAGGGCGAGCCGGCTTCGACATCCAGCCCCGTGTGCACGCGCTCGGGGACCGGCAGTCCGAACAGGGTGGCGCCCTTCGGGAACTCGAGCACGAGGTCGGAGGTGTAGCCCCCTCCGTTGCCCGTGAAGAGGTTGCCCTCGGTGTCGTCCAGCGCATCGATCGCCGTGATCAGGGCGTTCAGGACGGGCTCTTCGCGGGTCTCGCCGTCTGCGCCTTCCACGGGGACGTCGACCGTGCCCTGGAGCACCCCCAGGATGTCGGTGACCGTGCGCTCGTTGCCGAAGGCGCCCTGCTTGAAGAACTCCTCGCCCCACTTCAGGAACTGGTCGTAGTCCTCCTGCTCGACCGGCTGCCCCCCGAGCGCCAGGGTCGGAAGAGGGTCGGTCGACAGGTGGTCGATCGGCCCCCAGTGCCGTGGCGGAGGCTGGCGGCACGACGTGGTGAACACGGCCACCGCGGGCAGCAGTGCCGAGAGGGTGAGCAGCATGGCGGACGAAGCGAGTGGTCTGGGTCCCATCGCGCGGAACCGTACTACACGCGATGTGGCCGTTGGGACCCCGCTGTCCGGCGCTGATGCCGTCCCACCCACCCCGCAGCGATCGAACGGGGATAGGCTGCCCAGCCGGAGGCCCGATGACCACGCCCTACCCCACCCTGCTCTCGCCGCTGAAGGTCGGCTCCACCACGCTTCCCAACCGGGTGCTGATGGGCTCGATGCACGTCGGGCTCGAGGAGGAGCGCAACGGCTTCGACAAGCTCGGCGAGTACTTCGCGGAGCGCGCTCGCGGGGGCGTGGCGCTCATGGTCACGGGTGGCGTCGCACCCAGTCGTCGCGGCTGGCTCAAGCCCTTCGCCGCCAAGCTCACGACCCAGCGCGAAGCCCGCAGCCACCGCATCGTCACCGACCGCGTCCACGAGGCCGGCGGCCGCATCGCGATGCAGATCCTCCACGCGGGCCGGTACGGCTATCACCCCGTCTCCGTCGCGCCTTCGCGCATCAAGAGCCCGATCACGCCCTTCACGCCGTTCGCGCTCTCCAACCGCGGTGTGCGACGCACCATCGAGCAGTTCGCGAAGAGCGCCGCCCTCGCGCAGCTGGCCGGGTACGACGGCGTCGAGATCATGGGGTCCGAGGGGTACCTCATCAACCAGTTCATCGCCAAGCACACCAACCAGCGCGACGACGAGTGGGGGGGCGCGTACGAGAACCGGATCCGCTTCGCGCTGGAGATCGTGCGGCGGGTGCGGGAGGAGACCGGTCCCGACTTCATCGTCATCTTCCGGCTGTCGATGATCGATCTGGTTCCCGACGGCAGCACCTGGGCAGAGGTCGTGCAGCTGGCCAGGGAGCTCGAGAAGGCGGGCGTGTCGATGATCAACACGGGCATCGGCTGGCACGAAGCCCGGGTGCCCACCATCGCCACCCTCGTTCCGCGCGGGGCCTTCACCTGGGTCACCCGCAAGCTCAAGGACGAGGTCAGCGTGCCGCTGATCACCAGCAACCGGATCAACATGCCTCACGTCGCCGAAGACATCCTTCAGCGCGGCGATGCGGACATGGTCTCGATGGCGCGCCCCCTGCTCGCGGACGCCGACTGGGTGGCGAAGGCGAAGACCGGCCGCGCCGACGAGATCAACACGTGCATCGCCTGCAACCAGGCCTGTCTCGACCACGTCTTCCAGAACAAGCGCGCCAGCTGCCTGGTCAATCCACGGGCGTGTCACGAGAGCGAGCTCGTCTACACCACCATTCCAGAGTCGAAGCGACGGGTAGCCGTGATCGGGGCCGGTCCCGCGGGGCTCTCAGCGGCCACGGTCGCTGCCGAGCGCGGCTTCGAGGTGGCGTTGTTCGACGCGGCCTCGGAGATCGGCGGGCAGTTCAACATGGCCAAGCGCATCCCGGGCAAGGAGGAGTTCCACGAGACGCTGCGCTACTTCTCGCGTCGGCTGGAGCTGCTCGGAGTCGACGTCCACCTGGACACCCGGGTGACCCCCGAGGTCCTGGCCGAGCACGGGCCGTTCGAGAAGGTGGTGCTCGCGACCGGCGTGACGCCGCGGCGCACGGGCATTCCGGGGGAAGACGGCGACAACGTGCTGTCGTACGTCCAGGTCCTGGCTGGCGACGCCGAAGTGGGCGACCGGGTGGCCATCATCGGAGCCGGCGGCATCGGGTTCGACGTGGCCGAGTTCCTCGCGAACCCCGCAGACGGATCGTCAGAAACCCCCGACGACGCCGACCTGGAAGCGTGGTTGGCCCACTGGGGGGTCGACCGGGAGCACGCCTCGCCCGGCGCCCTCGTGAAGGCCGAGCCTCCCTCGCCCGCCCGAACCATCCACCTGTGCCAGCGCCGCGCCGGAAAGCTCGGTCGGAACCTGGGCAAGACCACGGGCTGGATCCATCGCGCCCAGCTCAAGCACGCGGGCGTCGAGATGCTCGGATCGTGCAGCTACACCCGCATCGACGCCGAGGGACTCCACCTCACGATCGACGGGGAGAAGCGCCTGCTGGCGGTCGATCACGTGGTGATCTGCGCGGGTCAGGAGCCCGACCGTCGCCTCGAGCAACCGCTGCGCGATGCGGGCTTCGACGTGCACCGCATCGGAGGCGCCGACGAAGCGCGGGAGCTCGACGCGAAGCGGGCGATCGACCAGGGAGCGCGGCTGGCGGCGTCGTTCTGAGGACGATTCGCCGGGCTTGCCGCCCCGTTTCCGGATAGGACCGGCTGGATTCCTCTGAATCCGCTCTCTGGAGATGTCTATGCGCGCCGTTTCGTCCCTCGCTCTGCTGCTGTTCGCCTGCAACGGCCCTACCGCCCCGCTCGACACCGACCCCGGGATGGACACCGACACCGATGTCGAGGACACCGATCCGCCCACGCCGGTCGACACCGATGGCGACGGCGTGACCGACGACGTGGACAACTGCATCCAGACCCCGAACGCCAACCAGGCCGACCTGGACGGCGATCTGCTGGGCGATCTGTGCGACACCGACCGCGACGGCGACAACGTCCCGGACGAGTTCGACATCCGCCCGGACGATGGCCTGCTGCCCGGAACCGCCCAGCCCGACACGATCTACGCGCACACCTCCTCCACCCTGTACTCGATGGACGTCGACACATACGCCGTCACCGAGATCGGAGCCCTGGACGTCGTGGGCTCGGTCACCGACATCGCGATCGACCGCTACGGGGTGCTGTACGCCATCACCTTCGACGATCTGTACATCTGCAACCCGAACGATGCCGGGTGCTTCCCGCTCGGCGAGTTGCCGGCATCCAGCAACGGGCTGACGTTCGTTCCCCAGGGCACCATCGAGACCGACCGCGACTCGCTGATCGGCATCTCGCAGGACGGCGACTGGTCCCTGCTCACCGTGCAGAACGGCGCCGTCACCGCATCCGACGTCGGGGGCTACGGGCCGGACTTCACCAGCAGTGGAGACGTCTTCTCCATCCTCGGCGTCGGCACCTACGCGGCCATCGACCCCACCGAGGGCGGCGACGACAGCATCGTCGAGGTCGACCCCGCAACGGGCGAGATCCTGAACACCATCGCCACCGTCCCCTACACCTCGATCTGGGGAATCGCGGGCTGGGACGACCAGATCTTCGCGTTCGACGAGACCGGCGACATCCTGGCCATCGATCCTGCAACCGGCGACTGGTCGGTGATTCAGTCCGACGGAACCGCGTGGTGGGGAGCCGGGGTCCAGACCGAGACCACCCAGCCGACCTTCTGAGGCTCGGCGCTCCAGGAGCGCTTCGCCCACGAAGTCGCGCAGAGCGCCTCTTCGGACGGGATCGACACGCTCACTCCGGGGGCTCCTTCTTCACGGCACCTCGGGCCGACCCCAGCCAGGGCAGCTCTCCGGGGTCTTTGCCGAGCGACTGCAGGTGTGTGGCGATCCAGTCGCGGACGGCATCGAGGCCTATCGGCTCTTCAGACAGCTGTGGAAGCGGATCGAACGCGGCAGAGAGGAACGCGTCCTCGGGTGCCGAGAGCTTCGCACGCGCGTCGTCCAGATAGCGCGCCCGGTCGGACTCCTTGAGGGTGTCGATCTTGTTCACCACCGCCAGCACGGGCCGGTTGCGCGCCACACACGCGTTGTAGTCGGCCAGCTCGCGCGCCTGCACACCGCCCTGTGCGTTCACGACGTAGACGAAGACGTCGATCAGATCGAGGACCTGCCTGGCCTCCTCGGTGACCGACTCGATGACGTCACCCATCCCCGGCGTGTTGACGACATACAGCGCCGTGGCGTTCTCGAGACGGGTGATCTCGACCTCGCGCGTGGACCCTGCGACCGGGTTCACGTTGCCGCTGTCGAGCCCGAAGATCGCCTTGATCGCGGCATCTTTTCCCGAGCTCGGCGAACCGACGACGCCCACGGTCACCCGGTGTCGGACGGTCTGCCGCAGCGCGCTGATCTCGAGCACGGCCGGGAGCAGGACCTCGTCGCGCGGGCGCCCCAGCCAGAACAGGGTGAGACATCCCGCCAGCGGAATCAGGGGCGGAAACAACAGCGGCGCCACCCTCAGCGCCCCGACCGCCATCACACCCGCGCCGTACTTCGCGCCCAGACGCAGCCGCTCGGACATCGAGATCAACGCCTTGTCACCGTCCTGGGGAGCGGGGAGCTCGAGCTGCAGGCGCCGCCACACCCGCTCCCGCTCGGACGCCGGCATCTCGGACCAGGCCTCGCGGATCCACCACGCCAACAGGGCGCGCTCCTGGCGCTCGAGAGGGGTTCCGGCCTCGGCCGTGAGGTCGGCGAACGCACCATCGTCGGGATCGATCTCCTTCCGCTGAACCAGATCGGCGACCACCTCCGTGTACGGCGGCCCCTCCCCCTTCCGGAACGCGATGTTCAGCATGTCCTGCGACCCACGCCGCCTCGCCGTGCGCGCGCAGGCATGCACGAGCTGCGACAGGCCCATGCCCGACGGATTGATGCCGAGGACCTCGGCCAGGGGCAGGATCTCGGCGCGGTGACAGCGGCGCAACAGCTCGGTCAGCGCGTCCTCGTCGGCCCGAACCACGGGCGGGGCCTCGGAACGCACGGCGAGCGCGGTCTCCTGGAGGTCCGGGGACGCTGGCGCCTCGGGCTCTGCCGTCACGACCGCTACGGGTCGTCCGTCTTCTTCTGTTCCTTCCACGCGAACGCCTGCTCGTCGAAGATGCTGCGGAGCTCGTCCGCGGTGAGGTCGCCGTCCCGCTGGATGAACGCGACGGCGGCCTTGCCCACACCGTACGTCGTGGCGCCCGCGATGGTCGCGCCCAGTGCGCTGATCGCCACCTGGACGACCTGACCGCCGGGGATCCATCCAGCAGCTTTGAGCGCCTTGACGCCCCAGCGGACGAAGCCCTTCGACGTGCCCGCGAGGACCTCGCCCAGGATGAACAACACCACGTCCTTGTCGATGCGCTTGTCGTGCACCGCGGCGATGTCGCTGATGAGCTTGACCTGAACGACCGTGACCGCGGTGACATCTGCACCCGGAACCGGAATCGCGCCCGCCATGGCGGCCTTCTTGGCGGCCGACCGGATGATCGACTCGCAGGCGACGGCCTTGCTGCGCAGGTTCTTCGCGAAGAGCAGGTTCTTGCCGTTCTCGACCAGGTGATCGTGGATCCACCGCGCGACGCGCTCGACGCCGATGGGTTCGTCGGACAGGACCGGCATGGGGTCGAAGGCGGTGACGACCGTGTCTTCGGGCGCGATGCCCAGCTGGAGCCGGGTGGCTTTGATGAACGCCTCGCGATCGTCGGGGCGGATGAGGTCGATCTTGTTCAGACACACCAGGGTGGGCCGGTTGAGGGCGCGGATGGCGTCCAGATCGCGTTTTTCGTCGATGGTCGCGCCGCCGTCGCTGTTCAGCACGTAGATCGCGAGGTCGAGCTGATCGAGGGCTTTGCGGGCCTCCTGGTCGACCTCGCCGCGGATGTCGCCGAAGCCCGGCGCGTTGATCACCAGCAGCTGGCGGGCCGCATCGACCGGGGCCACGCGGATCCGCTCGGTGGACCCGGGGATGGGGTCGATCTGGCCGAAGTCCAGCCCGAACAACGCCTTGATCGCGCTGTCCTTGCCGGCCGATGCCGAGCCCAGGAACGCGACTGCGAGGGTCTGCTGCAGCGCGGTGGTGACCTCTTCGGCCGCGAGCTCCCACCGGGCCATCACCTGCTTCTTCACGTCGTCCTGTAGCGCCACGGCCCGGCCTCCTCGTCCACTGTGGGAGCGTTCCAGATACCCGAACCGCGGCCCGGGAACGCCTCGTATCCTCGCGCAGGAGCGTTATCCTCCGCGGGATGCCCGCCATCCAGCTCGGTCCCTTCGCGCTCCAGCGACCCGTCGGAAAAGGCGGGATGGGCGAGGTGTGGCGCGGATACCACGCCGAGCAGGGCGTGCCGGTGGCCGTGAAGGTCATGAACGCCAAGGTGTTCCTCAAGGCCGAGAACATCGAGCGCTTCCGCAACGAGGTCCGCGCGGTGGCGCGCCTCGATCACCCCGGCGTGGTGTGGGTGTTCGACTACGGAGAGGTGTCGGCCGACGCCGCGTCTGCATCGAAGGGCCGGCTGGTCGAGGGCTCGCCCTACCTCGCGATGGAGCTCGCGGGGAACGGCACCCTGGCCAGCCTTCGCCGTCGCCTGCCCTGGCCCGAGCTGCGCGCGGTGCTCCTCGAGCTGTTGGACGCTCTGGCCCACGCTCACGCGGCCGGGGTGATCCACCGCGACCTGAAGCCCGGCAACGTGCTGGTGTGTGGTGCGCGGGATCTCCGGCCCGGCCTGAAGCTGACCGACTTCGGCATCGCCACGGCAGACGTCGCGGACGCCCCCAGCCACACCGACGAGGTGGTGGGCACGCTGCACTACATGGCCCCCGAACAGATCAAGGGAGCCGTGTGGGCGCAGGGTCCGCACACCGATCTGTACGCGCTCGGCTGCATGGCCTGGCGACTGGCCTGCCAGCGGGTGCCCTTCTCGGGTCGAGGCGGTGCCGAGCTCCTCGCCGCACAGCTCTTCCAGCGCCTGCCTCCGCTGCTCGACGGGGTCGAGATGCCCGACGGGTTCACGGACTGGCTGCACACCCTCACCGCAAAACCCCCGGAGGCCCGGTTCCGACGCGCTGCGGATGCCGCAAAAGCCCTGCTGTCACTGGGCTCCGAGAAGGAGAACGCGCTCACGGACGGCGTGGCCGGGATGGCGCGGACGATGGGGCGCGGCGCCGCCGCCCTGGAGGCCCAGCTCGAACCCCCGACCGAGAGCAACGCGCCCACGCTCATCCCGTCCGACACGCGCCACCTGCTGTTCGGTGAAGACGAGGGCGAGCGCACCGCGAACATCACCGTCCTCGGCATGCCGACCATCGACGGCGTGCTCACGGGCCCGGTCGACCCCGAGTCGATGCCGGACGTCCGCCCCCGCATGCCGGACGACTGGCGCCGGGCGGTCCCCACCCGTCCCTCGCCCAAGCTCGTCGGTGCGGGGCTCGGGCTGTACGGCGTGCGCACCATCCCAATGGTCGGGCGGGAGGCCGAGCGCGATGCCCTGTGGCGGGCGCTGGCCGACGTCCACTCCCGCCAACAGGCCCGTGCGGTCGTGGTCCGGGGCAGCGCAGGCACCGGAAAGTCCCGTCTGGCCGCGTGGCTCTGCGGTCGCGCCCACGAAGTCGGCGGTGCCAGCGTGCTCCGGGCGCGATTCTCCGAGAACGACGCCCCCGAAGAGCCGCTGCGCCGCATGATCCAGCGGGAGCTCCGCATCTCGGAGCGTCCCCGCGAGCAGCGCGACGAAGCCGACCGGATGACGCACCTCGAGGAGGTCCAGGAGATCCTCGAAGGCTGGCTGGACTGGTGGGGCTCCGACCAGCCCGACCTGATCGACACCCTGCTCACCGTGCTGAACATCCGGGAGCGGGGGGCCGTGGACGCTGCGAGCCGCCACGCGATGCTGCGGATGTCCCTCGAGCAGATGTGCCGGGAGCGCCCGGTCGTCGTGTGGCTCGACGACGTGCAGTGGGGCCTCGACGGCATCCTGTTCGCCCAGTCGATCCTCGACTCCCAGGCGCTGCGCCCCCTGCCGGTCCTCCTGGTCCTCACCGTGCGCGACGAAGCGTTGGCGGTCCAGGAGGTCGAGACCCAGCACCTGTCTTCGATCCTGAACCACACCGACACGCTGACCCTGCCGTTGCGCCCGCTCGGACGCGTAGAACGGGCTCGGCTGGTGCAGGAGCTCCTGGGCCTGGAGCCGTCCCTCGGCGCCGCGGTCGAAGAGCGGTCGGGGGGCAACCCGCTGTTCGCCGTGCAGCTGGTCGGCGACTGGGTGAGCCGTGGCGTACTGGTTCCGGGCGACCACGGCTTCTCCCTCGCCCAGGGCCAGTCGCTGCACATCCCAGAAGACCTCACCGCCGTGTGGAGCGAGCGAATCCAGCGTCTGCTGGACGTCCTCCCCCGGTCTGCGCGGTGGATGCTCGAACGGGCCGCCGTGCTGGGGATCGACGTCGACGCCGAGGAATGGGCGGTGGTCTGCGACGATCCATCCGGGCGTCAGGGCGATGCGTTCGTGCCGAACGAAAAGCACGCCGCCATCCGGAGAGCCCTTCTGGACCGGCTCCTCGCGAGTCGACTCGCCGAAGCCACCGAGACTGGCTGGGTGTTCGGCCATGGCCTGCTGCAGGAGACCGTCCGAACCCGGGCCCGCCAGGCCGGTCGCTGGCGAGAGCACCATCGCGCCGCCGCTCGGATGCTCGCCCACGACCCGCGCGACGAGACCGCCGAGCGCCTGGGTCGCCACCTGCTGGAGGCGTTCGAGATCGACAACGCCATCGCGCCCCTGCTCCGCGGGATCCGGCATCGACGCCTCTCCATCGGGGCCCGAAGTGCACTCAACCTGGTGCGGATCCTCGAGATCGCGATGCGCACGCGGGTACGGCCCGAGGTCGACACCTGGGGCGAGCTGCTCGCCGAGAAATCCGCCACGCTCATCCAGCTGGGGCAGCTCACCGAAGCCCGCAGGGTGGCCATCGAGCTCTTCGAGCGCGCCGAGCAGCACGGCTGGGAGGAGGCCCGGAGCCTGGCGGCCTTCCAGCTCGGCCGGGTGTCGATGGAGCGTGCCGAGCTGGGCGACGCGAGCCGCTGGCTGAAGCGGGGCGCGGCCGCGACCGACGCCCGGGTCCGGGCCGAGTCGTTCTTCCTGCGATCCCGCATCGAGACCATCAAGCTGAACCACGAATCCGCCGCCGAGCTCGAGCGACACGCCGTCCGCGCCCTCGAAGGCTCGGACGACATCCGCTCCCGCATGCTGTCCGAGATCTTCGTGGCCGAGAGCGCGTGGGATGCCGAAGACATGCAGCGCTGCGGCGATCACGCGGCGGTCGCCCTCGAACTGGCCCGTGAGATCGGGGATCTCGGGACCCAGATGCGCTGCTGGAACTTCATGGCCGAGGCCGCTCGTGCACGCGAGGACTACGGACGAGCCGTCCAATACCTCACCAGCGGCATCGCCATCGCCGAGACCATCGGACACGTCCGCGCCCCGGTGCTGAAGTGCAACCTGGCGCTGGTCCACCTGGCGCGCAACGCCCCCGACGCCGCCGACACCGAGCTCGCACAGGCCATGTTCCAGCTCCACCAGATCGAGCAGCTCCCCTTGCTGGCCGCGGTCCTGGTGTTCCGTCTGCAGACCGCCGCGACGTCCGGCAGCTGGTCGGCCTTCGACGACCACGCCACCCAGGCGGAGCGGCTGCAGTTCGAGCTCCCCATGGGCGAGCCCGACAGCGCACGGGCGGCGACGACGGCCGGCCAGCTCGCGCTCGCGGCAGGCCATGCCCAGCGGGCTCGCCGCGCCTGGCAGCTGGCGCTGGATCACTGGGTGAAGCTCGGCAAGTCCGAGGAGGCGCGGTCCGTACGCGAACAGCTCGAGGCGCTTCGCAGCCGCGGCTGAACGGGCCGAACCAGGCCCCAAACGACAAACGACCCGGCCAGCGCAAGGCGAGCCGGGTCGGAGGCGAAGGGAACGAGCCCTTCGTCAGAACGCGAGCCTCACTTGGCGACGCGCTCCTTGAGGCCCTTGGCGGGGCGGAAGCGGGCGTGGGTCTTGGCCGGAATCTGAATCGGCTCACCGGTACCGGGGTTGCGGCCCTTGCGCGCCTTGCTCCGGTGGGTGTCGAACGTGCCGAAGCCCGCGATGCGGACCACGCGGCCAGCGTCGAGCTCGACGGCGATGATGCCGTTGCCCGGCTTCGTGTCGAAGATCGCGTCCAGCACCTTGAGGGACTTCGCCTTGGTGAGTTCGCACTTCTTGGCCAGCTTCTCTGCCATCTGGGTCTTGTTCATGTGTGTAGCTCCTAGTGCCATGTGGCTCGGTGGCGGGTGGACTGGGCTTCGGGAACCGAAGGGCTCCAAGGCCCCGTCGGGCCGGAGGATACGCGATGTAATGGTCGTGGAAAGCCCGTCAACCCAGGCTTTTCCGGCTCCAGAAGAAAAACCCCCATCGAATGCCGACTTTTTCTACCCCACGCAACACTTACATCGAGATCCCCTGTAGGAATCGAGTGGCGCGCGGCCGTGTGAACGCGGTGCGCAGCGCGATCGAGGGCAGTCTGCACAGCCATCGCGCGGGGGCTTCTACGAGGCCTGCCACCCCCCGGACGTGGTAGACCCCACCCATGTCGTCATCCGGGATGTCGTCCTCGCTCGCTCGCAGCATCGTCCTCGCCCTCGTCGTCCAGCTCACCTCGACCGGTGCTGTGACGTCGGACGCGTTCGCCCAGGAGTCCGACGAAGAACCCGCCCCTCCGCTGCCCACGAACCGCCGCTGGGACGTGCTGGAAGGCGACAGCCCTCGCGAGCGGCTGCAGATGGCCGCCGAGCGACTCGGAGACTGGGAGGTCGACCTCGCCGGCGTTCCGCTCTCCGGAGAGACCCTCCAGCCGTACCTCGAGATCGACTACCTGCACGCGCACTACGATGACGCTCAGCTGCTGGAGCGCCAGCTCCGCGAAGGGCTGGGCCGGCCCGTCGACCTCGATGACCTGCTGTACTTCCTGGACGACGTGCTCGCGGCCGAGGACCGTCGTGGAGAGCGCTTTTTCGTCCACAGCGGTCGGGCGCGATGGGCCGGGATCCTCGTGCACCCCGACGACGTGTTCCGCAATCGGCCCCGCGTGTACGGGGCTCGCAGCAGAGTGTCGGTCGACGAGCCCGCTCCACAGCCCGATGTCGACGAGCCCGCTGAGGATGGCTCGCCACCGGGCCCCGAGTGGACCGCACGCTACAAGACCCCCACCGAGCGCGAGGCGATGCTGGAGGATCTGAAGCGCGAGCGCCCCGAGAGCGACTTCGCAGACCGGATCACCCTGCTCCTCACCGAGCTCGAAGCCGCAGGAGCCGAGGTCTACCTGGCGTCGGCCTCCCGCTACCGGGAACGCGGCTACCTGATGTGGGGCGCGTTCGTGCTCTCGCGCGCGGGTACCAAACCCGATGTCGACGCACTGGTGGCGAAGCTGGACGATCGAAACACGGCCTGGGGGCTTTCGGTCCCGATCAGCTGGGCCCACCCCGACGGCTGGCAGGCGACGATCGAGGCCGCCCGCCAGATGGCCGACACCTACGACGTGGTCTACGCCACCGAGCAGGGGGCCAGGAGCTCCAACCACTACGGCGGCGTAGCGGTCGACCTGGTGGCCATCGCCATGCCCCGACGCGTCACGCTCACGGCCCCCGACGGCGCCACGCGGTCGTTCCTGCTCTCCCACCCCGACGAGCCCCGCGATCTGTCGCTCACGCCGCGGATGATCGACTGGATCGAGACGCATTACGGGTTGCGCAAGCTGAACGGCGACTACCCCCACTGGGACGACGCGAGGAAGTGATGGCGGAGACTCCCCGCACACAGCTGGTACTCGCGGCTGCGGTCGTCGGCCTGACGGTCGGGGCCCTGCTCCTCTTCGCCTGGCTCGCATCCGACGAATCCCCCGGCGAGCCCGAGCCCGTTGCGGAGCCACAGCCCGACAACCCCGTCCCAGAGCCCTCCGGACGCACGGTCTACCGCTTCGAGCCCCCGCCACGCGAGCCCGATCCCGAACCCACCGAAGAACCCGAAGTCCCGACGGTGGTCGCCCGAACCTCGGTCCCCCGCGAGGTGATGGCGGACTTCACCCGCGCGTCGAACGAAGCCACGGGCGCCCTCTACCACGACTGCCTCCGACCCTGGCGCGGCGACCGCGAGCTCCCCGACACCCCCCTCACCATCAACCTGGTGCTGCTCGACGGCCGGGTGGGCGACGTGGAGTTGATCTCGCCCACGCCCATTCCCACCGACGTCCGCGCCTGCATGAAGGACGCGATGTGGTCGGTCGAGTTCCCGGAGTACCCACCCCACCGCGGCGAGCTCAAGATCCAACGCACCCTCAGCCTCAACCGGTAGGTACAGAGCACGAGGCACGAGGCACGGGGCACGGGGCACGATTCTCGATTCGCGAGGCACGAGGCACGAGGCACGATTCGCGAGGCACGAGGCACGAGGCACGAGGCACGAGGCTCGATTCGCGAGGCACGAGGCTCGATTCGCGAGGCACGAGGCACGATTCGCGAGGCGCGAGGCACGAGGCTCGATTCGCGAGGCACGACTCGCGAGGCACGAGATTTCGAGAGAACGAGCCGTGTTGGTGGGGGGGCGCCCTCCTTCGGGCACGCGTGGCTCGCGAATCGGCGCTCGTGAATCGTGAATCGGCGCTCGTGAATCGTGAATCGTGAACCGGCGCTCGTGAATCGTGAATCGGCGCTCGTGAATCGTGGCTCGTGGCTCGTGCCTCGTGACTCGTGACTCGTGACTCGTGCCTCGTGCCTCGTGCCTCGTGGCTCGTGGCTCGTGAATCGAGCTCGTCAGAAGCTGAACTCGACGCTGGGGGAATCGCCGGGCCGGACGCGGACTTCCTTCTTCTGCTCGGTCTCGGGTTTTCCGGGGAGCATCGCCGACACCTTGTGAAGCCCGGGCGGCAGCTTGATCTCGATCGGCGCGAAGCCCTTGGGGCTGCCGTTCAGGAACACCAGCACCCGGCGGTTGGCCTTGACCTCGATGCGGGTTCCGCCCTCGTCGTCGGATGCGGGTTCGGGGTCGGGGGCGGGAGGTGGAGAGGGACGGGATGCGGGAGTGGGTCGGGATGCGGGCGCTGCAGACGGCTCGGCAGCAGGGTCGTCTTCGGAATCGTCCGTGCCAGACGGGGCGGGTTCGGGGTCGGGACGCTCGGTCTCGACCCGGATCGCGGGGTCGCCGTCGAGGTCCATCGACGCGGTGGAGGGCTCCTCGTTCCACGCGAAGGCCAGCACCAGGCCCACCACGGCCAGCACGGCCATCGAGCCAGCGAGCAACAGGAGCACGCCGATCACCCCGGCGATCGCCGCCATCGGGAGCTTGGGACGCGCATCGCCATCGGCCGACTTCTTGCGACGGGGGCCGGTGAGGGACGGAGGATCGAGGGACCGACCGATGCCGGTCTCGAGCTGGGCCACGAGCTTGTAGGCGCCAGGGCGGTCTTCCGGGCGCTTGGCCATCAAGGCCACCACGATGTCGTCCATCCACTCCGGAACCGAGTCGTCTTTGTCGCGGGGATGCGGGATGTCGCCGACGACATGGGCGGTGAGGATGTCGGCCGCACGCCCCGTGTACGGTTTTTCGCCGGTGAGCATCTGGAACATCAGGCACCCGAGCGCGTACAGGTCGCCCTTGGGGTGGAACCGGTTCTTGTCGATGTACTCGGGCGCCATGTAGGACGTGTTGCCGACCCGCGCGCCCATCTCGGTGAGCTTGGTGGACTCCTCGCTCTCGAACCGCTCGAGCTTGGACAGCCCGAAGTCGCGCACCTTCACGAAGTCGCCCGTTCGGGCCTCGTCGAGCAGGAGGATGTTGCGGGGAGACAGCGCGCGGTGCGTCACGCTCTCCTGATGGGCCGCACCGATGGCACTCGCGACCTGCGCTGCGATGTGGGCGACGCGCTCGACGGGCATCGGCCCCTTGCCGAGCTCCTCGTCGAGGCTGCGGGACTGGAAGTACTCCATCACCAGGTAGTGCAGGCCCTCGTGGGTGCCCGAATCCACCATCTCGATGGTGTTGACGTGCTTGACCATGGATGTGGCCTGCACCTCGCGGAGGAACCGTCCGAAGCGCGTGTCGTCCGATGCCAGGTGCGGATGCAGGATCTTGACCTGCACGAGCTTCTCGGTGACCACGTCCCGCGCCCGGAACACGTTGCCGAGGAGCTCCTCCGACTCCTTCTCCTGAAGTTTGTAGCGCCCGCCGAGGACCTCCCCGACGAGGGCATCGCTGCTTGACAAAGCGCCGTCTCCTCGGCGGCGAGTATACCCCTGTCGTACGCTGCAACCCCCTGCTCACGCTCCTCGGAGGTCGCCGTGTCCCTGGTCTGGTCCCTCGCACACGCCCGTGCCAGCTGGTGGCGCGCCACCACGTTCTCCGCAGGCGCCCCTGCCGATCAGCCCGTCCCAGGTGGCTGGATGCGGGCGCTGGGTGGGGTCGACCCCTATCTGGCGCTGCACGCGAGGGACCCGTCGCGCACGCGGGGCACGGTCGACGAACAGCTGGCCTCCGGTGCACTCCAGGTCGTCCCCGGCGTGCGGAACTGCATCTGGGTCGTGCCGGCGGCACAGGTCCCCCTCGCGCTGGCCGTCTCGGAAGCGCAACGTCGCAAGGCCCTGCTCCGCGAGCTCGCCAAGCTGGACGTCGACGCATCGACCCTGGATCAGCTCGGCGAGGCCGTCGAGAACGTGCTCTCGGACGGGGTTCCGCGCGATCCCGGCACCCTGCGGGCCGCCCTGGGCGAGGATCGGGTGCCGTCCCTCGGGGAGGCGGGCAAGAAGAAGGGCCACTCCACGGCGCTCCCGAGCGTCCTCCGGCTGCTGGAGTGGGACGGCCGGATCCGCCGGCATTGCCTGGACAACCGCCTCGACACCGGCACCTACCTGTGGTCGACCGCGGTCACGCGTCCCGATCCCCCCGAGCCCGAGGCGGCGGCCACCCTGCTCTGGCGCTTGATGCTGGCCTGGGGTGGGCCCGTCACCCTCGACGAGATGACGCAGTGGTCGGGCCTCACGAAGACGAACGCCAAGAAGGCCCTGAAGCAGCTCGACCACGCGACGGACACGCTGGACACGGGCAAAACCCAGGTCGAGATCGTGATCGGCTCGACCCGGCCGGCTCCGGAGCCCCGCGGCGTCGCGCTGCTCCCGGCCCAGGACAACTGGCTCACCCTCCGCCAGTCCCCCGCCCTGCTGCTCGATCCCGCACACCACGACCGGGAGGCGCTGGCGATGATGGGCCGCAAGGTCACGCTCGGAGCCAGCCGCTGGGTGCACCAACGCCCCATCGCCCTCGACGGGGAATTTCGGGGATTCTGGGAGTGGGACGAAGCGGCCGACGAGGTGGTGTGGTTCACCTTCGACCCCGTCGGCAGCGAGGACACCGCGCGGATCGATGCGGCGGCGGCCATGACCGGCACCTTCATCCGGGATCAGCTCGGCGGGGTGGCCCGCGCGAACAGCGTCGACTCCGACAAGCGCCGGGCCGCACGGGTGGACGCCGTACGTGCGGGGATGCAGGCGACCGGCCGTGCCTGACCCCTCCGAGACCCACTGGAACGACATCCTCGAACCGCTCGTCGAGGGGCGACGGTTCCTGCTCGCCTTCGACATCCTGGTCCAGGCCTTCGGGCACGTGCATCGCCTGAATCGACTGGGCGCCGGAGACCTGATGGCCATCGGCGCCCGACGCGGGGTCGGAGAGCTGCCCGACCCCGAGCGCTGTCCGGCCATCGACCTGGCAGTGCCCACGGCCCCATCGATGATGGGCGGGATCCGGACCGCCATCGCGGCCATGAAGGCCCTGCCCGACGAGGTCCAGGCCCAGGTGGACGCCTTCGACCCCGAGGGAGAGGCGCGCGTGGTCGGCAGCATCTTCTGGGACGGCACTCCCGTCGCCGGACGCCCGGTGCTCGGGGGTCGACGCCCGGCCTGGATGGCGCTCGAGGAGAAAGTGGCCATCGATGCGGTCTGGGATTCCGCAGGGGTGCCCCGCGCTCCGACCGTGAGGACGCGCGTTTCCGACATCGAGGCCGCGATCCGCTCGGTGGACGCGGGCTCCGGAGTGGTGCTGGCCGGCGACGCGAGAGAGGGGTTCAACGGCGGAGCGGAGCTGGTGCGTTGGGTGCGGGACGCGGGCGAGCGGGAAGAAGCGCGGGCCACCTTCGCCTACCAGTGCGACGAGGTGCGCGTGATGCCGTTCCTCGAAGGGCTGCCCTGCTCCATCCACGGCATCGTGTTCCCGGATCGCACCCTCGCGTTCCGGCCGGTCGAGATGCTGGTCCTGCGCCGACCCGGCTCCAGCCGGTTCCAGTACACCGGAGCGGCCACGTACTGGGATGCGCCCGAGTCCGACGCCGAGGAGATGCGCGCGATCGTGCGGCGCGTGGGCGAGCACCTGCGTGCGTCGATCGGGTACCGCGGCGCGTTCACGATCGATGGCGTGCTGACCACCGACGGGTTCCGGCCCACCGAGCTCAACCCGCGGGTGGGGGCGGCCATGCCCAAGCTGTTCGCCGAGGTCGACCTGCACACCTCGATCTTCAACCGCCTGCTGATCGAGCACTGGGACACCGCAGACGTCGACTGGCAGGCCGAAGCCCTGGAGCGCCGGGTGCTCGACACCTCGGCTGCCCGCCGGTCCGGTCACGCCATGCTCCAGACCACCCGACCCCTCGAAGACGACGTGCAGCACGTGCAATTCACGGGGGCGGGCTGCGTTCCGTCCGAGGAGAGCGCGGCGGATGCGACCCTGGTCGCGGGTCCGGGACCGATGGGCGGCATCGTGTTCCTGCGCCCCAAGCCCAAGCGCATTCCGTCCGGGCCGAGCTTCGCGCCTCGCGTGGCGCAGATGGCCGCGTTCGCCGATGCGCACTGGTCGCTGGGGATCGGCGCGCTGCATCCCGCACCCGAGGTGCGCTGAGTCCGCACGTTAGGGGCCCTCCTTCGCGGAGCGGCCATGACGACGAGCGACTCAGCAGTGGACGACGCGCCGGTCGCGGTGATCCTGGGCAGTGCCTTCGGGGCCCCGCCCCCGGACTTCGAGCAGGTCGACGTGGTCACGGCCCACGGCAAGGCGCGATTGTGGCGCTACGCCAACGGCTATGCGGTGTTCCGCCACGGCGTTCCGCACACCCGGCTCCCGAACCAGGTTCCCTACCGAGCGCACGCGGCTGCCCTCGATGCGCTGGGGGTGGGCGCGCTGCTGGTGACCAGCTCGGTGGGGGTGCTCAAGCCCGGCATCCCGCTGTTCACGCCGCTGCTGGTCGACGACCTGGTGTGGTTCGACAACCGTCTGCCCGATGGCTCGGCGTGCACGATGTTCCCCACCGAGACCGACGGTCAGGGGCACCTGGTGGTGGAGGAAGGCTTGTTCGACGCCGCGCTGACGGCCCAGATCCGCGGCATCGCCGAGAATCATGCGGTGGAGATGGGCTCGGAGCCGGTGACGTTCTGGTACGCGCCGGGTCCGAGAACCAAGACCGCGGCCGAGAACCGGGTGCTGGCGAACCTCGGGATGCAGGTGAACTCGATGACCCTCGCACCCGAGGTGGTGCTGGCGAACGAGCTCGAGATCCCGTGTGCGGCGGTGGTGGTCGGGCACAAGGCGAGTGGGCCGGGGCTCGGCGAAGAAGGGGTGCGGAAGTCGCTGGACGATGCGCGAACGGCGATGGAGACGTTGGTGCTGGCGTTCCTGCGAGAGGGGCGAGCGGTGCCCTTCAGGAATCACCTGTACCGGTTCTGAGCGCTCCGCCCCGAGACCCGCAAGAGGACGAGTCAACCCCAGAAAGCCACGGAGTCACGAAGCACACCGAGGATTGCACGGAGGCTCCGCACCGAATCCGAACGGCTTCGATGGATTCAACGCCAATTCTCACCGCTGAGTCCGACCCCGCCTTCCAGGCGTCCCGGGAAGGGATCAGGCAGAGCGGCAGAGCGCGACCGAGATCGAGCACGCGACGGTGTCGATCGAGGGGCGGCGCGTGGGGGACCAGAACGAGTGCTTCCTCGTCTTCGAGCGTCCGTGGAACAGGCTTCGGATGCTCGTCGGCCATTCCTCCCTCTCCGTGAAATCCTCGGTGTGCTCCGTGACTCCGTGGCGATCTTGCGCTGATCGAGGTTCATAGAACTCTTTTTAGCGGGATCGACCGTCGTTGCAGCACCCATTCTTCGGAGCAGCGCTTCGCTTCGCTGAGGATTGCGCTGGAGGTGGTGGTGGTCACCAACCGAACGCGAAACCGGACGACCAACCACCTCCACCACGACCGACGACCACGACGCACGTTCGCGTCACAGATCACGTCATCTTCACCGGGCTGTTCGCGCCGTGTTTCGTCGCTGTCTGAGCGATGAACGAGCCACCGAATACCGCCGATGGAGTCAGTCGACCCCTCCATCGATCAGGTCGTCGATCAACTCCGCCGTGTTCCCCATCTGGTTCACCGCCGTGTCGACCGCGAAGCTGTCCGGGACGTCCATCCCGATCACCTCGGCATCCGCCCAGAACGCCTCGACCCGCTGCGCCCCACTGCCCTCCGGCAACAGGTAGACCAGGCCGTACTGCTGGTTGACGCGCGCCAGGTTGCTGCTGAACTCGATGGGGTCCGGCGACAGGGAGCGGATGACCACCACCGACCCCAGCTCGTCGTGCTCGACCCACTGGACCGTGTGCGTGTAGACGCGGTCGGAGCTGCCCAGCACCGCAACGGATGCGGTCTCCTCGACCTCCTGGCTGAACGACACGCACTCGTGGGCCAGAAAGCAATCCCGGTCGCCGATGTCGACCGCCGAGAACGCGTCGATGTGGTCGAACAGCGCTTCCTTGTCGTGGCTGGTGATCATCTCGATCACGGGGTCGACCGGGTTGCGGTACGGGATGAGGCCCATCGCACCGACGATTCCGCTCACCTCGGCATCCGCGACGCCTGCCGCCTCGAGGTGCTCGACGTCGAGCGTCGCGACCCGGTAGCCATCCGACAGATCTTCGCCGTTCTCGTCGATCAGCGGCAACAGCTCGTCGATGGTGGCCTGCATCGCGCGATCGTCGCCGAAGCTCTCGAACCCGAAGACCATCAGATCCTCGAGGTTCTCGGGCGCGTCGACCACCTTGCAACCGCCCGCCAGGGCGGACACTCCGAGCCCCGCGCTCATCAGCACTGCTCTCGCCGTGGATTCCATGGTTCCTCCAGCCCGATCTTAGCCGGTACGCTGGCCATCTGCGGGGAACCGCGCGCCCGACCTGCTGTCTCGACCATCGAGGACCCCCATGACCACACCGCGCCCGCTCGCTCCTTTCGCCCTCGGCATCGCTCTCGGAACCGCTCTCGGAGTGGCGCTGGGGGCCGGCTCGATGGCCCTGTTCACGACCCCGGCCGCTCGGTCGCCCGCGCCGACGGGGGCTTCCGGGCCTCCCTCCGCCAACACGCCCGCCGCCAGGGCCGCTCCCGGGGGTCGAGCTGCTGGAGATCCAGCGTCCTGTGCCGACTCCGTTCGACAGGTCGAGCAGCTCCAGGAACAGGTGGAGACCCTGCAGTCCGAGGTGGAGCAGCTGCGGTTCGCGCGCACCCTCCAGGACGGCCAGCTGGCTCAGACCGGCGCCACCGCCATCGCCTGGCCAGACGACGCCCCCGAGCAGATCCTGGGTCCATCCTTCGAGCAGGACATCGAAGTGATGGTCGAGACGCTCGGCGACGGACAGCTCGCGTCCATGGACTGCGACGAGTACCCGTGCATCGCGTTGATCGGTGTCGACAGCGAAGCGGCCGCCGACCGCTACTTCGACGTGGGGCAGGACCACCTGTCCGAGCTCGGCGTTCCCGAGACGGGCGTACACACGATGCAGGCCTCGACCGGGCAGTGGTTCGTGGCCTTCCACGCGACGGGCGGTTCGGTAGACGTGGACGGGATGGCGGTGATGAACCGCGTGCGCGCCCGGATGTCGGACGCGGTGCACGATGTGGCCAGCGGGTCCGACCAAGCCCCGTGACCATCGCGCGATGGCCGCGCCGGGCCGGGCGTGGGATAGTGGCGTGTGCTCTGGCTCGTCCCCAGTCTCGTCTCCCCAGCTCTGGCCTGCCCCACCACTTCGGCCGACGTCACCCGTCGCGCCGAGCGTGCACTCGAGGCCGGGTCGGTGGACGATCTGGCCGAGCTCACGGCAGATGTCGACTGCCTCTCGGACGGATTGAGCGTCGACGGGGCCATGGCGCTGCACCGCCTGGCGGCCATCGACGCGTTCCAGCAGCGCGACCTGCGCACCGCCACCGTGCACCTCCGCGCCACCCCCAACGACGGCTGGACCCCCGACGACACCCAGCTGGCGCAGATCGCGCAGAGCTCCAGGGGCACCGAGCCCAGCTCCACCGAGGCCGTGGCGGTTCCACCCGGCTGGAAGGCCATGCTGGACGGGCGATTCGCAGCCGTGCGTCCGATGGACCGCTCGGTGGTGTTCCAGTGGGTGGACGACTCGGGAACCGTGGTGCGGTCGGGCTGGTTGATGCCCGAAGACCCCACGCCGACCCCGCCGCTCGGTTCCGGAGCCGGACTCGCACCCCCACCCGAGATCCCCGGATGGGCCTCGGAGGCCGACAACCAGATGCTCATCGGCGGTATCGGAACCGGGGTGGCCGCCGGTGCGCTGCTGATCGCCGGGCTCACCACGCGGGCGACGCTGCCCGAGCCCGCGGGCGGCCCGGCCGACCCCGCACGCGCTGAGCAGATCCGCCGCAAGGCCCGGACCGCCAACGCTCTCGGCTACACCGGTCAGGGTCTCGGGGTCGTGGCCATCGGGCTCGTCGTCACGTCCAGGGTGGCATTTTGAAGCGGGTCGTGCTGTGCCTGCTGGGGGGTGGGCTCACGAGCTGTGCGCTGGTGGGCGACGCGCGGCTGGACGGCCTGCTCGACCCCGATGGCGACGGCTGGTCGGTGGACCGGGACTGCGACAACGCCGACCCCACGATGGGCGGCGCCGAGCTCTGGGACGACGCCGTCGACAACGACTGTGACGGCTTCGCCGTGATCGATCTGCGCAACTGGCCCGCCGTGCCGGGGCTGTCGCCGGTCGACGCCGCTCCAGAGGCGCCGTGCACGACCCAGGTCGCCAACACCGGTGCCTCGGCGCTCGTGGGGACCGGTGATGTCGCGTTCGCTCTGGACGGCACGGAGTTTCCGGCCGACCGCATCGCCAGCGTGCCCGACCAGGACGACGACGGTCTGGACGAGGATCTGTGGGTCGCCGGAGCCCAGATTCGGTACGCGACGTCCGGCGGAGACGGCTTCGAGGTGCCGGACGGCGGGCGGAACGTGGCCGCGTCGCTGTTCTGGGGAGGGCCGGAGAGCGGGTGCCCAGCCGTGCTGACCGCGGGTCCCCACCCCACTCAGGGCGACTGGTCGGTGCTGGAGCTGGTGGAGCTGTGCGACGGGGAGACCGTCGGCACCTGGTCGTTCGGCGACCCCGACCAGCGACCCGACCTCCTCGCCGCCCTGCCCATCACCCCCGACCTCTGGCCGGACCTCGTGCAGGTTCGCCACGACACCGATCCCCCCCGTGTGGGCGTGGTCTTGCGCCAGGCTGCGCTCGGAGGCGCCGGCCACGACGCGTTCTCGGCGGTGTTCACCAGCGCAGACGCCGTTGGAGACGCGGGATTCGGGGCGGCCGTGGCGACGGGCGACCTGGACGGCGACAACTTCGGGGAACTGGCGGTCACCACGTCGGACGGTGTCTGGATGATCCCCGGCGGCGCTCTGTCCGGTACGTCCGACACGGCGAGGCTGGCCGACGTCGCGCTCCTCGTGACCCTCGCCGAGGTCGGTGCAGCCGAGGGGTCGACGGTGCTCGACGTCGCGTTCGCAGACCTGGATGGCGACGGCGCCGACGAGCTGCTGCTGGCCGCCGACGACGGGTCGGACACGGGCTACCGCGTGTTCGCCTGGACCTGGGACGACAGCACGGAATCGCTGCGCCACTCGGCGTTGATGGTCGCCCCCGAGGGACGCTGCTCGGCCACGGTTCTGACCGAAGCGGTGTTCGTCGGCGGCGGCGTCCCCTGGCTCCTCCCATAGGCGGTCTGCGGGATGCGGCTGCGGGATGCGGGATGCGGGATGCGGGATGCGGGATGCGGTTGCGGGATGCGGGATGCGGGATGCGGGATGCGGCTGCGGGATGCGGTTTGCGGCTGCGGATCGCGGCGGTGGTTTGCCGCGATCCGCTTGGTGGGGTGACTTCAGTTGAGGCGGCTGATCATCGCGCTGATGCGGCGGAGCTCGTTGCGACGGGCCGCTGAGGCGTCGAAGTCCGGGAGGATGTGGAGGGCCGCGAAGGCCTCAGCTGCGCTGGCGCGTGCGACCCGGAGGTGATTGGCGCGAGACCGACCGCCCCGGGCCAGGCCTTCGCAGAGATTGAGGACGATGGAGTCGGCAGCCCGTGTGGCCTGATCCTGCAGATGGCGAGTATTTGCGGGCCAGGTCACGGTGCGCATCCACCGCGCGACGGTGATGGAGAGCTGGTAGACGTCGAGGGATTCGAAGTTGAAAGTGTAGTCGTTCATCGTGCCTCCTTCAGGCGTGGGGACCGCCGGAATGGGGCCCCTCACCATCGCGCTTGCGCGGGGGCCCCATTCCGGCGGTTCACACGCCGCCGAGGCACGATGAACGACGGCGCGCACCGACCAGCCCTCGCCCGGCAACGAGCCACGAGCCACGAGCCACGAGCCACGAGCCACGAGCCACGAGCCACGAGCCACGAGCGCCGCATCACGCAAACCGCATCACGCATCACGCAGACGCAAACCGCATCACGCATCACGCATCACGCAGACGCAAACCGCATCACGCATCACGCATCACGCATCACGCAGACGCAAACCGCATCACGCATCACGCAGACGCAAACCGCATCACGCAGACGCAAACCGCATCACGCAGACGCAAACCGCATCACGCATCACGCATCACGCATCACGCAGACGCAAACCGCATCACGCATCACGCAAACCGCATCACGCAGACGCAAACCGCATCCCGCATCACGCAGACGCAGACGCAAGCCGCATCCCGCATCACGCAGTCGCTGTCCGGCGCGAATGCGCCCGCTGAAGCGGTGTCGCGGCGGCCCTGGTCTCGTGCTTGGCCGTGCTGTAGAACGACCCAGCCCCGCCGCGGACCCGATGTCCGGCTGGCGAGCCGACCGCGCGAGCGCCGGTCGTCCCACCTCCGAGGGCGGGCCTGATCCATCCCCGAAGGGATTGTCAGAGTCCTGTCCAACCCTGGCTTTCGCGCAAACCGCGGGCTACATCGCCCGGATGTCCATGCTCCTCCTCGGCTTGTCTCTCGTCGCTTGCGGCCCCCAGCGCAACGGCACCGATCCCGTCCCGACCGATGCCGCGCCGGAGGTCGAGTTCGCGCCGGCCACCGCCACGATGCACCGCCTCACCCACACGCAGTGGCGGAACACCGTCGAGGCCGTGCTGGATGTCGACTACGAAGGGCCGCTTCCCGACGACTACGCGCTGCACGGCTACACCCGCGTGGGCGCATCGCAAGCGACGGTGAGCCCGCTGGAGCTCGAGCAGTACGAGTTCGCAGCGTGGGAGGTCGCCGAAACCGCCGTGCCAGACGAGGCATCCGCGCTCGACCTCGTGGGCTGCGACCCCGACGAGCTCACGTGTCTGCGCACCTGGGTGGCCGACCACGGGCTGGCGGCCTGGCGTCGTCCGTTGACCGTCGCCGAGATCGACAACCTGGCCTACCTCTACGACCGCGTGGCGCTGGAAGATGGCGTGACCACGGGCGTTCAGGCGGTGGTCGCCGCCAGCCTGCTGGCTCCCGACTTCGTGTTCCGCATCGAGATCGGCACCCCGCATCCCGATCGACCCGGCGTGCGCGTGTTCACGGACTGGGAGATGGCGAGCCGCCTGGCCTACGTCCTCACCGACCGCCCGCCGGACGCCATCCTGCTCGACGCCGCCGCGAACGGCACGCTCACCACCGATTCCGGGCTGGCCGATCAGGCCGAGCGGCTGCTCACCACGCCGTACGCCCGTCAGGTGCTCCAGGACTGGTTCGCCGAGACGCTGGAGCTCGACGCCGTCCACACGATGGACAAGGACCCCACGCTCTTCCCCGAGCTCGACGACGACCTGCGCTGGGCGATGGAGATGGAGCTGCGCCACCTGTTCGACTGGGTGGTGTTCGACGAGCCCCAGCCGTTCAACATGCTGCTCACCACCAACACCACGTTCGTCGATCGCGAGCTGGGGCGGCTGTATGGCATGCAGTTCAGCGACGACGTGACCCGCGAGGTCCGGTTCCTCGACGGAGACGGACGCGGCGGGATCCTGGGGCGCGCCGCCCTGTTGTCGGTGAACGCCCACAACACCCAGAACAGCCCGACCCATCGAGGCAAGTTCGTGCGGACCCGCCTGCTCTGCCAGTCGATTCCGCCGCCTCCCCCCGGAGTGGTCACCGAGCTCGCGCCCCCCACCGAGGGCGGAACCCTGCGCGACCGCCTGGAGCAGCACGCCACCGACGTCCAGTGCAGCGGCTGCCACCAGCTGATGGACCCCATCGGCTACGCGAGCGAAGGCTTCGATGCGCTCGGACGCGCCCGCGACCTGGACAACGGGCTTCCCATCGACGCCACGGGCCACCTGGACGGCCAGGAGTTCGATGGGGCCGTCGAGCTGGGCCAGATCGTGGCCGAACACCCGGATCTGCCCGTCTGCACGGCCCTGAACCTCTACCGCTTCGCAAACGGCCAGGCCGAGTCGGAGTCCGAGCTGCCCCTCATCGACACCCTGGCCGGGGACTTCGTCGGACAAGGACAGCAGCTCGACCAGCTCGTCCTCGACCTCGTGCTCTCGGAGGGCTTCCGCACGGCACGGCCCGCCGAGGGTGCCCCGGACGACCCCCCTCCGGACCTGCCGTTCGTCGAACCCGAGCCCCTTCCCGAGCCCGAGCCCGATGCCGAGGTCTGCAACGGCGTGGACGACGATGCCGACGGGCTGGTGGACGAGGACCTCGACGTGTTCGAGTCTCCGCTGTCCGCCGCCGAGCTCCAGGCGCTGGGCCATCCGGACTGCTCGGCCTCGATCGATCCGCTCTCGCCAGCCTGCTGGGCGGCGAACCACCGCTACTGTCAGGACTCCGGATGCGCGGTGAGCGGGCTCGGACCCGTCGACGAGACCGCCGGCGGGCTGCACACCCTGTGCCTCGACAGCACCCACGCCTCGGTGCAGGACACGACGTTCACGGTCCTCGAGACCCACCATCCGGCCTGCAACATCACCGACCGCCTGGGTCCCGCGTGCAACGCCGCGATCAGCCGGTTCTGCGCAGATGCCGGCCTCACCACGGGATTCGGGCCGGTCGAGAACTCCGGGGACACGGCGGTGGTGACCTGTACGCCATCCGCGACGGTCTACCCCACGACCTACACCGAGATGTCCCAGCACGACGCGCTGTGTGACGGCGCCACCGAGCGCTGGGGCGAGAACTGCAACCGCGCGGTCAACCTGTGGTGCCGGGATGCCGGGCACGCCGGGGGCTTCGGGCCGCTCGAGAACTCCGGGGACACGTTCGTCGCCGCCTGCGTTGGAACCGCTGTTGGAGGTGCACCATGACCACCCGTCGTCAGGTCTTGCGCGGGATGCTGGGCGGAGCCGCCGTCACGGTGGGACTTCCGCTGTTCGAATGTCTGTTGGGCCCGAACGGAGAGGCGTTTGCGGGGGGTGCTCCGCTTCCGGATCGCTTCGGCGTGTGGTTCTGGGGGAACGGTGTGAAGCCGGACCGCTGGGTTCCGAGCACGACCGGGGCTGGGTGGACACCGAGCGAGGAGCTCGCGGCGTTCGCCGATCTGGTTCCGTGGACGAGCCTGGTGACGGGCACCGAGATCAAGACCGCCACGCATCCCCACCACAGCGGGATGACCGGCATCCTGACCGGCCAGCACTACCACCAGCTGGGCACGACGCGCGACACCATCGTCTCGACGTTCGCACGGCAGTCGGTCGATCAGGACGCAGCCGACCATCTGCACCTGAACCAGACCCCCTTCCGCAGCATCGAAGCGGGCGTGTGCCGGTTCCGCGGGACCGACGAGGGGTCGACCTTCGAGCACCTCTCGCACAACGGTCCGAACAACTTCAACCCGAGCGAGTACGACCCTCACGACCTGTGGGTCCGCCTGTTCGGTGGGCCTCTCGACGCCGATCGCGACCGGGCGCGACTGTCGGTGTTGGATGCGGTGATGGACCAGACCGACCGGCTCGAGCAGAAGCTCGGGACCGCCGATCGCCAGCGCCTCGAACAGCACCTGGAGAGCGTCCGTGCGCTGGAGCTCCGCATCACCTCGGACCCCTCCGGATGCGTGCCCCCGGCCGACCCCGGAAGCTACCCGGACATCGCTGGCGTCGAGCAGATCGAAGCGAAGAACATCGCGATGACGGAGCTCGTGCGGATGGCCCTGGTGTGCGACCTGACCCGGGTGTTCTCGGTGATGTTCAGCTCGTGCGGGAGTGGCGTCGTGATCTCGACGGTCGGGATGAGCGACGGCATGCACCTGACCTGCCACACCGAGCCCAACCCCCAGCCTCTGGTGCACGCGGGCACCACGTTCACCATGGAGCAGTTCGCCCACTTCCTGCGGGCGCTCAAGGACACCCCCGAGGGCGCGGGCAACCTCCTGGAGCACAGCGTGGTGCTGGGCACCACCGAGCTCGCCGACGGCCTGACCCACAGCAACGAGGACTTCCCCATCGTGGTGGCCGGGCACGGCAACGGCCGGCTCCAGGGCGGGGTCCACTACCGGTCGACGACCAGCGAGAACGCGAGCAAGGGCGTGCTCACGGCACTCCGCGGCGCGGGCGTGAACCTGGCCAGCTGGGGTGTCGACGAAGGCGCGACGAGCCAGGACATCGGCGCCCTGATGTAGCGCGTCACGGTGCCCCGGTGTTCCCCGCTCCATGGGGCTCGCCCCACGGGGCATCCGGCGCGACGTTGGTGGCACCGGGGTAGCGAACCAGCCGGGGCTCGGGCGCTGCTGACGGCCCGGTGTACAGCACGTAGGCGGTCGATGCTCCGAGTCCATCCGAGACCGTGGTGAGGACGGGCGCACCGAACACCTGGCCCTCGACGGGAGCGCTGCGGATCTGGACCTCGACCCCCTGGAATCGGGTGAGAGCGATGCGCCCCGGTGTCTCGGTCTCGCAGACGCCCCACATGGCGAGGTCCTGCCCGGCCACGAGGGGTGTGCAGCTCTGGTCGTAGCTCTGGGTGGCCATTCCAGTCGCGAGATCGACCACCGTGACGCGCCCAGGGGCGGTGACCCACACCGACTCGCCCGTGCGCGTGGCCGCGATGGCCCCGCGGGCATCCACCGATGTGGGGGCGACGGGCGCGCTCGACGTCCACACCTCCTCGCCTTCGGGATCGACGCGTGCGAGCACCCCATTCCGCCCGACCAGCAAGCCGTCTTCGAGGGGGAGCAGCGGAATTCCCCCGGCGCCGTCGGACCAGATCACCGCTCCGTCCGCTGAGAGAGCGTGCAGGGCGACGGGTTCCGACGTGTCCGGACCGGGGACGGTGGCGGCGTAGATGGTGTCGTCGAACCCGACTCGGAGCTCGCCCGCGAATGCCCCACCGAGCCCGGTGCGCCACGTCAGGGCTCCGAAGCGGTCGACAGCCTGGAGCTGCGCGTTCACCCCGTTGGTCGCGTTGTCCGGGGCGTCGTCGTTCACGGCGACCACCAGGGTCCCGTCCGGCAGGGCTCCGGCGTTCCCCACGGCGACCCGGGGCGCTTGAAGACTGGTGGTCCACAGCACCGACGAGCCATCGAGGCTGCCGGGCTCCAGCGCTGTGATGGCCGTTCGCAGCGTGTACCAGGTGCGATCCGAGACGGACCGCGGCACGCCCGGACCGGCTCCGACGTCGAACAACGTGACCGTCAGCCCCGCATCCAAGCCCGCGAGCCGACAGCACTGCCCCTCGGACTCGTGGACCACCAGAGGTCGCCCCTGTGCGTCGAGCACCATCCCGTGCGGGGCTCCGGCGAGCTCGACGACCCCCTGGGGCTCGAGTGGCGGAAGCGCACACCCCGCGACTCCACCGAGGATCGACAGGACCACGCCGCGCGCATCGAGCCCCACGGCGCGCTCAGCTGAAGACGATGGCGAACAACAGCGCCGCGATGCCCAGCGCGAACATCGCCAGACCCGCCAGGACCATCGCAGCGCCCAGGATGACGGGCAGGTTGGACCCCTTGGACGCGGGCGCGCCGGGGGAGGTGGCGGGCTCGATCGGCGCCTGCGTGGCGGAGCCGACCCCCGCTGTCGCAGACCCGGTCGTGGGCGCGCTCACCCTGGCGTCGGGCGGTGGCTGGGTGAGGTCGAGGGTCTTGTTGGAGCCGTCGCTGAACGACGGGGGCGGAGGCGGCACGGTCTCGAGCTTGGGCGCCTCGCCGACGATCACCCCACCGGCGTCGATGAGCTTCCCGCAGAGCTCGGCGGTGTCGTACGACAGGTCTGGGAAGTCCATGCCGCGCGCGAGCTGCCCCAGCGTGCCTCCATCCATCTTGCGCCACATGTCGTCGGCGCGGTCGGCGATCTCGGAGGCCTTGGGTCGGAGCTCGTGCTGGAACTTGAGCATGTCGCCCACGAGCTGCCGGACCTCGGGGTTCGAGACCAGCTGCAGCCGCTCTCCGAGGTGCTTGGTGTAGTCCTCGCTGTCCATCGCGAGGGACACCTGGAACGCCAGATCGCCCTTTCCGTAGAACGGCTGGCCGGTCTCCATCTCGAACAGGGTGACGCCGAGCGCGAACACATCGACCATCGGCCCGCTGACCCCGAACCCGAGCGCTTCGGGTGCGCCGAAGCCGGGGGTCAGCAGGACGTCGCCCATGGCGGTCTTGGCCTTCCGATCGATCTCGGTGCTCCGCGCGACCCCGAAGTCCATGAGCTTGACCTTGCCGTCGACCGTGACCCGGACGTTGGCGGGCTTGATGTCGCGGTGGATCATCCCCAACGGACGGCCGGTCATGGGGTTCTGCACGGACAGGGCGTGGGCCAGGGCTTCGGCGACTTCGCGTACGACCTCGATGCGGATCCGCTCGGGGAGCAGGCGTTCGGGCGTGCAGAAGTACGAGACGTCGGCGCCCTCGATGTACTCCATCACCAGCGCGAGCCGACCCTCGACCTCGCAGAACTGGTGGACCGAGACGATGGCGGGATGCTGGAGCATCGCCAGGACCTGCCCCTCGTCGCGCAGCCGCTTCACGGCGTCCGAGCTCTCGTCGTAGCGCTCGTGCAGCACCTTGACGGCGACATCGCGCTTGATCCCGCCCTCGGTCTGCTGGGTGGCGAGGTACACCTCACCATATCCGCCCTCGCCGAGGCAGTTGTGGAAGCGGAAGGCGACAGATTCAGTCACGCCGAGGTTCTACCATCGGAAGCAGCGCACGCGCACCACGTCGGACCTACGCGGGTGGAGAAAGCGGAACCCCGAGCGCGCCCAGCTGCTTGCGGGCCGCCGCAGCCCACCCGCGGTTCGCCGCCGGTGACGCGGGGCTGGGATGGAGCACACGCCCGACGGGCACGTCCAGACCGGCCTCGTTCACGACCCGCTTCGCGCACTTCTCGGCCCAGGCCCCGATCCCGATGATCTGCGCCGGCCGGACCTGTCGGACCACCTGTTCGAGGTGCGCATCGCAGGCCTCGAGCACGGGCGCCATGCGATCGGCGGGGAGCTTGTCGGGCGTGAGGTTCTTGCCGGTGTCGGACTGCCAGACGAGCGGGCAGTAGTTGGTGATGAAGTGGCGCTCGCGAAAGGCCTCGGGCGACCCCGCGTCTTCCTGGATCGTGCCCCACAGCCGCTCCCCCGAGACCTCGCGTCGCTCGCACGCGAAGCCCTGAATCGGCCGTTTGGGATGGGTGTTCTCGGGGATCTGTACGTCGGCCTGGATTCCCAGGAAGTCCTTGACGAGGGGAACGCAGCCGAACGGCACCCCGGTCTGAGCCATTCCCCACGGGCCGGGGTTCATGCCGAGCCACAGCGCCCCCTGCCAGCCTTCGCCGGCCTCCCCGCGCGGGGCCAGGCGCTCGAGGTAGAGGCGGTGCGGCTCCCAGGCGTAGCGCAGGGGATTCAGGATGACGGCTGCTGGCTCGAAGGGCTCGAGGTGGTCGTCGCAGGTGTCGCGCAGTCGGGCTGCGGCATCGATCAGGGCATCGGTGATGGTGGGCATCGGGTCGACGTAACGTCACCGGCGTTGCCCGCCGATCCCGGGTAGAGACGCGTACTGGAGAGCCCCATGAACGACCCCGACATGTCCGTTCTGTCCACAGAGCACTCGCGCAACGACTCCGCTCTTGCGGGTCTGCCGAGCGTTCTGCTGGTGATCGGCACCGCAGCTGTGGCGTTCGCGTGCGGTCCGGCTGCGACGCTGGACCAGACCTTCGAGTCCATCGCGAAGCAGGTCGAGGCCCCTCCCGCCAGTCCCGAGACCCCAGAGAAGGCGGGGCTTCCCGAGACGCCCGCGGGCCAGCACGAGCCGAGCGAGCCCGAGATGGCCGCTGCGCTGGAGCGGGTCCGTGCCGAAGCCGAGGCCGCGAAGCGAGAGGGGCGGGCTCCAGATGCGCTGAAGGGGCTCTCGCGGGCGCAGCTGTGCTGGACCGAACGAATCCTGGTGAAGTGGTCGTACGACGAGCTGCAGACCGGGTTTCGCGACCTGTGCTGCACGCACCCCGAGGGCCTGGGTCCGGACGGGGCGTTCTGCGACCTGGACTGGCCCTTCTCGGACGTCCCCCCGTGCGCCGCGTACGACGACATGCGGAACGGGATCTTCGCGTTCTACGGCTACCCGTTCACGACGGACACCTACCGCGACAAGTACGCGAACATCGACTGGTACGTGAAGCGCGACGACTTCGACATCGACTGGCTGCCCCAGGTGGCGAAGGACAACGTGGCGACGCTCAAGCGCCTGAAGGAAGACGAGGTGGCCTGCTCGCCGTGAGTCTGCAGAACCGCCCATCCACGACGATCTCTGCCGTTCTCCACTCGTGTCCACCCCGCTCGCCTACGCTAATGGCGCAACGATGCCGGTGCAGCGGGGGTTTCCGGGGGCCGCAGGCCCCTTCTGGGTAGCCCGTTGAGCCGAAGTCGCCGACAGGTCTCGTCTGCTTCGTACGGCCCGGCAGTCCGGCTGTCTCTCGAGCGCCCTCGCATGGAGATGTCCACGCCCGGCAGAGTGGGAAGGTGCCGGTGATACCCGAGCGGTGTAGCCAGGAGAGACGCCCCATTTCACCACAGTGCGCTGTCGCTCGCAGAGCGCTTCGCTCACGGAGCCCGCGCAGAGCAACGAAGCCCTGCTCGCGGCCGTTTCCACCTCCAGGTTCGCGGGAATCCCGCCGAGCAATGGCGGGTGGACCATGGTAGTGGAGGGCATGCAGCTGACACGACTCGAGCTCGAGAACGTCGGACCGTTCGATGCGGCGGACATCCACTTCCAGCAGCGGGAAGAGGGCCCGGGAGTGACCATTCTGACAGGTGACAACGGCACCGGAAAGAGCGTTGTACTGGATGCCATTCGGCATGCCATGGGCCGACAATGGGTCGACCGAAAGACGCTGCGGAGCCTTCGGCGAGCCACGGATCGGCTTTCGATTCGGCTGCATGATTCTCATGGGGATGTGTCTACACAGTCGAGCGTGGAAGGGACTCGACTGAAGAATCTGCCCCAGCAATCCTCGGCCCGATTTGCTGCGGACTACTGGCAGTCTGCATTGGCAACGGATTCCTACGCCATCCAGAGTCTGGACACGGTGATGCATCCGAGATGGTTGAAGAACAGTCTCGATGGGCGGGCGAGGAACGCAGCCACGACGCAGCTGTTCTGCTACTTCGATTACCTCCGCGACAGCCGGGATACGCAGGAGAAGGCCGCAGGGGAGCGCGTCTGGGAAGCCCTCACTGAGATCGTCGCGTCCGCCGTTCCCAGCGGAGAGCTCCGAGAGGTTCGCCGCTCTTCGTTCCAGCCGGTCGTCCGCCAGTACGGTCGGGATCTTCCGCTGGAGCAGCTGTCGGCAGGCAGCTTGTACGTGATCGGCCGCATGGTCCGCCTGCTCGGCCGCATGTACAGCTGCGCCGTCGTGCGCGGAATGCCAGAGGACGAGGTCCTCACCGAGACCCCCGGACTTCTTCTCATCGACGAGGCCGAGAACCACCTCCACCCCAAGTGGCAGAAGCGATTCCTGCCCGACATCCTGCGCGTCTTCCCGAATCTGCAGATCATCGTCGCCACCCACAGCCCGTTCATCGTGAGCAGTGTGGCGGGTGCTCGGGTCCTGCGCTGCAGGGCGCTCGACACGTCCTGCATCATCGAGGACGTCTCGGCCGACTACGCACACCAGCCCGTCGACGAGGTCCTCGCATCGGAGGCGTTCTCGGAGACCGCGCCGTACAGCACCGAGGTCGACGCGCTCGTCCAGCAACGGCGAAACGCGATCCGAGAGGGCAACGAGGCCGAGCGGGAGCGGGTCGAGCAACAGCTGGTGCGCTTGAATCCCGATGCCTTCGGTGCGTTTCGGGTCGCCGAGATCTTGAAGGAGCTCGGAGAAGCCTCGTGATCCGCCTGACGAGACTCCCCTGTCCACGCCCGCTGACCGAACACGGCGAGAACTGGACCAGAGACTTCGTCGACAGCGGCCGCAAACGCCCCCGAAACAACCGGTACGCCCATCCAGAAGTGGTCGAGACGCTGCGCGCCATGAGCCACCACAAGTGTTTCTTCTGTGAGCGGAAGCTCGGGGACGGCGATCAGACCGTCGAACACCACGTCGACGTCGCAGAAGACCGCAGCCAGGCCTTCGAATGGACGAACCTCTACCTCGCGTGTCGGGCCTGCCAGAACAAGCTGTCCGAAGACATCCTGCCGCGGCGTCGGTGCCTCGACCCCTGCGACCCGGACCCGAAGAGGGACCCCGCCGACCACCTGGACTTCCACGAGGAGGTCATCCAATGGCAGTCCGAACGTGGCCACGCAACGGTGCGGAAGTACAAGCTCGACGCCCCCGACCGAGAGCTGCGGCGCCTGAAGCTCCTCAAGCCGATGCTGAAGCAACTCGCAGGGCTCCAGGAGCGCCTGAAGCTGCAGAACCGCGGCCCCGACGCGCAGGAGTGCCGCATCCTCTGGAGACTGGCCCACCCTTCGCAGCCCTACTCGCTGATGTTCCGGAAGCTCCTCGAGCAGGCGGGCATTCCACCCGCATAGAGGCCTCAGGAAGGCCGATCGTCCCGAGCCGGCGCAGGCGCGACCGTCCCGTGCCCTTCGAGGATTTCGCGTGGTGACCCCAGGAACACCGCGATCCAGCGGGTGTCCTCCTGGGTCTCCAGGAACAGCTTGGCGATGACGGTCATCGGCACGCAGAACAGCGCCCCGACCGGCCCCCAGACCCAGCCCCAGAACAGCAGCGACAGGAACACCACCAGCGGCGACAGCCCGAGCGACCGCCCCATGAAGCGGGGCTCCAGGAAGTTCCCGATCGCGACGTTCACGCAGATGTACAGGAACGCCACCGCGACCGCGCCGCCGGGCGAGAGCTGGACGAGCGCCAGCAGCACCGCCGGAATCGCCGCCAGGATGGAGCCGATGCTCGGGACGTAGTTGAAGAGGAACGCGATGAGGCCCCACATGATGGGGAAGTCGAGGCCCATCGCCGACGTGCCGAGCGCGACGAACAGCCCCGTGAACGCACTCGCGATGCTCTTGATCACCAGGTAGCGCTGGACCTGCAGCGTGGCATCGGTGAACGGGCCGGCCGGACGCGCATCGGTGCCGAACGCCGCCTTGAACTTCATCTCGAGCTCGGTGGCCTCGAACAGGATGAAGGTCATGGTGACGATGACGATGAGGATCCGGGACAACACCGCGACGAGCGCGTTGAGGCCCTGGGTGAGCACGGTCATCATCGTGCTGGGCTCGAGCAGGCCCGTGCTCCCGAGCAGGTTGGAGTCGACCACGATCCCGAACCGGTCGGCGAGCGACAGGGTCTGCTGGACGAGGTCGTTGAGGGGCTCTTCGTACTGGCCGATGTTGGCCGCGAAGCCCCGGACGGTCTGAGCCACACCCGCTGTCACGCCCACCAGCACGAGGGCGAACACGAGCACGACCACCGGAATGCCCACCCAGGTCGGCATCTTCAGCCGGGACTCCAGCAACCGGACCAGCGGGATGCCGATGATCGCGAGGAAGACCGACAGCATCACGGGCAGCAGGATGTCGCTCGCAGCCTGCAGTCCAGCCACGATGACGACCACGGACGCCAACGCCACCAGACCCTGGACGACGGCGCTCGGCTGCTGGATCACCGACTACTCCGCCTGGTCGGGTTCCGCGGAGGCGTCGGGTTCCGCGGCGTCCGAGGCGTCGGCTTCGGGGTCGAGGGTGTCGTCGAGCTGGGGATTGGCCGGCTTGCGGACGATGACCTCGTCGTCTTCGGCCGCGATGTCGTCCGGCTCGAGCGTGGTGACGGCCCCGACGGCCACCAGCTGCTGCAGCACGCTGCGCACCAGCTCTTCTTCGGCCTTCAGGCTCTCGGCGACCTCGGGGATGGTGGGGTTGTCGTCGAGCGCTTCGAGCACCGAGATGGCCACCGGGTTGACCTTGATCGGCCGGTAGGCCTGGTCCCAGCACAGCACGCCCATCGGGTTCATCGCCCCGTCGCCGTCGAGCGAGGGAACCACGAGTGCATCGCAGGTGCGACGCAACCGATCGCCCATCTCGCCGGCCGGCGCGTCTTCGAGGATCTCCTCGAATGGCGGACCGGCACCTGCGATGAGTGCAGCCAGCCCGAACCGGCTGTAGGCAGCCTGGAGATCGGAAGCGGCATCGAGCTCGTGCACGGCCTGTTGGCTGGCGTCGTCCCACGGAACCCAGCCATCGACGTCGACCGCGCGCGCGACCCCGCTACGCACGGACGCCACCAACTCGTCGAGACGATCGACCAGCTCGTCGCCGTGGGCGGTGACGGTTCGCGGGAGCTCCATCGGCTCGGCGAACACGAAGTTGGCGTTCAACGCGACCGCAGCCGCTGCGGAACCATCGCGGGGACCGCGCGGGACCACCACCACGTTGCGGCCCTCGACGTTGCGGCGCATCCACGCTTCGTCGGGAAGCGGCCAGCGGCGATCGACGCTGCGCGGCCAGCCCAGCACGTGGCCGATCACCTCGGCCGCACGGAACATCACCGCGAGCGCGTGGGGATTGGGGGCCTCGCGCCACTGATCCATGGCGTCCTCGACCATCGCGGCCAGAGGCCAGGTGTCGATGAACGCATCGATGCTCGGCAGCACCATCAGCAGCTGCTGCGGAGACCGCGCCGCCATCCGGATGTTGGAGTGGAGTGCCGCGCGCGCGTCGAGCAGGACCGGACGACGGTACAGGGTGTCGCGCAGACGGATCCCGAGGTCGATGACACCGTCGGCCTCGACACCGACCGGCGGAAACGGGCCCGGAGGAAGGACCTTGATGGGGGGCTGTGATGCGATGACGCTCTCCCGACGGCCGGATGTATCGCCTGGACCCCCGACAGACCACTCCCGCCGTGGTACGCTGCGATCAGCGCTCCCTGCGCACTCCCCCCTCGCCCCCTGCGAATCCCTCCCCCTTCCCTCCCCTCGCCCCCCGGAACCCCCATGCGCAACACCTTCCTGCCGGACACCGACCTCGTGTACCTGCGCGCCGACACGCACCAGTCCGAAGACCTCGTCGAGATCGGGTTCGAGGACATGGAGCCCATCGAAGCCGTCGATCTGGTCGGCGTCGAGCCCCACACCGCGGTCGCCATCCTCCCCTACATGGAGTTCGACTTCGTGGGGGTGCACCCCTACGGCGCGGTCACCACCACGCCCGCTCCGGCGTTCCCTCGCGCAGACGAGGCCGACCTGATCGAAGACGCGATTCCCACCGAGGAGTACGCAGCCTGGGACAACGGACTGGAAGCGTCCGCGTAGGCTGCGCCTCCTCTCAGACCCCTCGAAACCGACTGCTGGTAGGGTGTCCGCATGTGGAAGCTCACCGTTCTCGCCCCGTTCCTCGCCGTGCTGGCGGTGGTCCCGACCGCGCCTGCGCTGGCGGGGCCGGATGCCGCTGTGTCGGCCTGTGAGAGCGGGGAGGGAGAAGCCTGTATGAAGGCCGGTGTCGCGTACGAGTTCGGGCGCGACGCCATCACCGATCCCAAGCGTGCCGCCGACCTGTACGAGAAGGCGTGCAGCATCGACTTCGCCCCCGGCTGCACGTCTCTCGGGGTGATGTTCCGGGACGGAAAGGGGCGCCCGGCCGACCCGAAGGCGGCGGCGAAGCACTTCGCGGCCGGGTGCGACAAGGGCGATGGCCGGGGCTGCATGAACGCCGGCAAGCTGGAGTCCGACGCACAGACCCGCTTCGGGTGGATGAAGAAGAGCTGCGATGCCGGCTACCGGGACGGGTGCCTGCAGCTGGGCGAGATGATCGACCGGGGCGAAGGCACCAAAGAGGACGACACCCGCGCGTTCCAGCTCTACGACTCGGTCTGCAAGAGCAAGTACGCCAACGGCTGCACGGCGGTCGGCTCGATGATGGAGCGGGGTGCCGGAACCCCGAGAGACGCTGCGGGCGCCGCAGAGATGTACACGCTGGGCTGCGATCACGGCGATCCCCTCGGATGTTCGCTGCTGGGCGACCTGTACAAAGACGGCAACGGCGTGGGCGGAGACATCGACAAGGCCGCAGCGCTGTACGGCAAAGCGTGCGATGCGGGCGTGCTGCAGGGCTGCGCGAGCCTCGGAACCCTCGTGGCGACGGGCCAGGGCGCGACTGTCGACGCTGAACGCGCACACAGCCTGTTCTCGCGGGCGTGCGACGGCGGGCTCCCACGGGGGTGCTCCAACCTCGGCGTGATGTACGAGAAGGGCCAGGGCCGGGACGCCGACCTCGGCAAGGCCCGCGAGCTGTACGGCGTCGGCTGCGAAGGCGACCACCCCATGGGCTGCACCAACCTCGGGTTGATGCGCGCGCAGGGCCGCGGGGGCGACAAGGATGTCGATGCCGCACGCGCCGCGTTCGACAAGGCCTGCGCTCTCGGCCACAGCGACGCCTGCGAGCTGGCGAAGAGGTCCTGGTGAGCCCCAGACTCGACAATCCCCGACGCCGGATGCCCCCTGCCGACCCCCACACCGAGGGGATGCGGAAGATCAAGGCGAGCGTGCGCCCCGCCGAGCCCCGCAAGGCTGCGGCCAGGTCCGGCGACGAGTTCGGCACCCTCGTGCCCTGGATCGCGTTCTTCACCCTGCCCCTGGTCGTGTTCGGCGAGCGGGCGGCCTACGTCATGAACCGGGCCGCAGGAGCGGGCTTCGGGCCCGACCGGATGACGTTCGGCCAGATGGCGGGGATGGCGTTCGCCGCCGTGGTGGTGCTGGTGTTCGGGCCTCACCTGGTGACGGGCTTCGGCCTCTCCCTGGTGATCGCGGGCACAGCCGGGGTCGTCTACCTCGGCAACGAGTGGGCACACCTGGCCGCGATGATCGGCCACGGAGCCACGCTCGTGGGAGTTCTGGCGGCCATGGGCGTCTCGGCCACGGGGGGCACACCCGGGCTGCGCTACGCGATGGTCTTCGGCCTGTACGCCATGTCCAACCTCGCATACGCCCTGATCCCCCTGCTGCCGGCCGATCTCCCGTGGGCGGGGATCGCCTTCGCCAGCGTGTCCCTGCTGATCCTGCCCGTTCCCACCCTGTCGTGGTGGTTCGTCAAGAAGCGGCCGCGGCCCCCCGACGAAGGCGCCACCTGGCGGGTCGCTGGCGCCACGCTGCTCCTGGTCGTGCTCCTGCTCTCCGCGCGCGCGGTGTGGGCGCTGCTCACTCCCATCCGCACCCCTGCAGACCCCGCCAGCACCTACGGCATCGTCCAGAGCCTCTCCAACCCCGTCACGGTGATCACGGTCACCCTGCTCACCATTCCCGTGCTGTTGGCGCTCCAGGCCTTCAAGAAGCCCGCCAGGGTGGGCGTTCTGTCGGGTGTCGGCGCGTTGCTCATGTCGCTGGCGGCCGTGTTGACCTGGTCGATGGGCGACGGTGCACCGGCCATCCTGATGCTGGTGGTGGTGGCGATCGGAGAGGTGTTCATCTACCCCTGGGCCTACGCCCGGATGGTGAGCGACGCCCACTGGCGACTCACCGGCTTGCTCGCTTTCGCCGCCATGGTTCCCCGCCTGCTGGTGCAGAACCCCGAGACGCTGACGGCGGTCGGTGCGGCCATGGTGCTCGCCTTGCTGGCTATCCCCATCGGCGCGCTGGGATGGTTCGCCGACGAGTGGATCTTCGGCGACGAGCTCGGGCCCGAGAGCTCGATGCGTCGCTGACGATCCGCGTCCTTCTCCCGGTCCTTCTGAGGTAGCGTCGGCCCCCTGGTCCACAGGATTCTCGGAGGACCCATGGCGCGCCTCGCCCAGATCGTCATCTTCGGAGCTTCGGGCGATCTCACCGCCCGAAAGCTCATTCCCGCGCTCCTCCGCAACTTCGCGGAAGACAACTTCTCGGGGCCCATCCAGGTGATCGGGGTGTCGCGCTCGGACAAGACCGACGAGGACTGGCGCCACGAGCTGTCGTCGTGGATTCCCGAAGACAGCCAGGAGGAATGGCAGCGGTTTCGCGAGCGGCTGACCTGGAAGCGCGCCGATGCCGCGGATCCCGCCCAGGTCGAAGATCTGCAGGTCCACCTCGACCGGCTCGCACACGGCGTCGATGTAGAACCCCAGCGCGTCGGGCGCCTGTTCTACCTGGCGCTGGCTCCCAGCCTGTTCGCCCCCACCGTCGAAGCCCTGTCCAAGCAGGGGTTGGTCGAATGCGAGCCGGACGCGACGGAGGGATGGCGACGGGTGGTGGTCGAGAAGCCCTTCGGCACGGACCTGTCGAGCGCGACCGAGCTGAACCACCTGCTCTACCGGCACCTGCGCGAGGAACAGATCTTCCGGATCGACCACTACCTCGGCAAGGAGACGGTCCAGAACATCCTCTCGCTGCGCTTCCAGAACGCCATCTTCGAGCCCCTGTGGAACCGCAAGCACGTGGAGTCGGTCGAGATCAGCGTCTGCGAGACCGTCGCGATGGAAGGCAAGCGGGGCGCCTACTACGACCGGGCCGGTGCCAGTCGCGACATGCTCCAGAACCACGTGCTCCAGGTGCTCGCCCTGATCGCCATGGAGCCCCCGAGCAGCATGAAGCCCGACGCCGTGCGCAACGAGAAGGTGAAGGTGCTCGACGCCCTGCGGACGTTCACCCCCCGGGAAGTGCACGAGAACGTGGTGCGCGCGCAGTACACCCGGTCCGAGACCCGCGACCACGACTACCGTGAGGAGTTCGGGGTCGACCCCGACTCCAAGACCGAGACCTTCCTGGCCGTCCGCGCGCTGATCGACAACTGGCGCTGGTCGGGCGTTCCGTTCCTGCTGCGCACCGGGAAAGCCCTGCACAAGCGGTTCACCGAGGTCGTCCTCCGCTTTCGCACCCCGCCCCTCGACCTGCTGAACGGCCCGACTCCCGGGGATGCCTGCCCGCTGCGCCCGAACGACCTCCGCATCCTGGTGCAGCCCGACGAAGGGGTGCGGCTGTCGTTCCTGGTCAAGCGACCGGGCGCCGGGATGATCATGCAGCACAGCGTGCTGGGCTTCGACTACGCCGATCTCGAGAGCGGCCCCACGCCCGACGCCTACCAGCGGCTGCTGCTCGACGCGATCCACGGCAACCCCACCCTGTTCATCCGGGGCGACGAGGTGACCGCGGCGTGGCGCTTCGTGGATGCGATCCGCGAGGGCTGGAAGGCCAACGACGAACCCGTGCACGGCTACCCGGCCGGCTCCCGGGGGCCCACCATCGCGAACGAGCTCTTCCACGGCTGCGAAGGCATCTGGAGCGTCGGACCGTGACCACACGGAACATCCATCTCGCGGGCGATGCCGACGAGGCCAGTCGCATCGCGGCCCGGCTCGTGATCGACCTGCTCGTCGCTCAGGCCCGTACCCGCGGTGCGGCTGTGCTCGCCGTTCCGGGAGGCAGCACGCCGGGGCCGGTGCTCGATGCGCTGCGCCGGACCGCCGACGACACCCTGCTGGCAGCGATGACCGTCACCCTGGTCGACGAGCGGCACCTGCCCGGCCCGCCCACCTCCACAGAGCCCGACACCGGCCAGTGGCCCCCTCCCAGCGCCATCCCCCGCGACGCCCTGCACGACGACCACAACACCGCCCTGGTGTTCCGCCACCTGGCCGAGGCCGACCCCCAGCCCATGATCGTGCCCTGGGCCCACGCCACCGACCTCGACCAGACCCGGGAGTGGCTCGAAGCGAACTGTCCGACCCCCGGTGTCGCCCTGCTCGGCATGGGTCCCGACGGGCACGTCGCCAGCCTGTTCCCCGGGCATCCCGCGTGGAGCCCCGGCCCGCCGAACCTCGACGGCCCGCGCATCCTCTCGCTCTCCGACAGCCCGAAACCCCCGCCCACACGGCTCACCATGAGCCTCGACCTGCTGAATCAGGCCCACGGCGTGGTGATCGCGGTGCGGGGTGCAGCCAAAGCCGAGGCCGTCCGCCGGGCCCTGTCCGACGATCCGGCCCTGCCCACCACCCATCTGTCCCGTCCCGAGGTCCACTGGGTCCTCGATCCCGACGCCGCATCCCTCCTGGAGTCCACATGAGCACCGAAGCCACCGCCGATCTCGCTGTCCTCGGACTGGGCGTGATGGGGGCCAACCTGGCCCGGAACTTCCACAGCCGCGACTGGACCGTGGCCGTCTACAACCGCAGCCGGGGCAAGCTCGACGCGTTCATGCAGGAGTTCGGCGACGAGCGCTTCGTGGGCACCGACGATCTGGCTCAGCTGGTCGCCAGCCTGAAGCGGCCCCGCAAGCTCATTCTCATGGTGACCGCCGGAAGAGCCGTGGACGGCGTGCTCGATGCCGTGCTCCCCCTCCTCGAGCCCGGCGACGTCGTGGTGGATGGCGGCAACTCCCACTTCCCGGACACCGACCGTCGCGTCGCCGCACTGGCCGACACCGGCATCACCTTCGTGGGCATGGGCGTGTCCGGTGGGGAGGAAGGTGCCCTGAAGGGGCCGTCGATGATGCCCGGCGGGACCCGGGAGAGCTGGGAGAACCTGAAGCCCCTGCTCGAGAGTGCGGCCGCCGTGAGCGACTCGGGGCCCTGCGTCACCTGGTGCGGCAACGGCAGCGCCGGCCACTACGTCAAGATGGTGCACAACGGCATCGAGTACGGCGACATGCAGCTCATCGCCGAGACCTGGAGCCTGCTGAAGGCGAGCGGCTACAGCCCCGTGCAGATCCGCGAGGTGTTCCAGCGATGGAACGCGGGGCGTCTGTCGAGCTTCCTGATCGAGATCACGAGCGAGATCGTGGCCGCGAAGGACGCGAAGACCGGCGGCCCCATGCTCGACATCATCCTCGACGTCGCGGGCCAGAAGGGAACGGGGCGCTGGACCAGCATCTCGGCCATCACCCAGGGCGTGCCCCTGTCCACGGTCACGGCTGCGGTGGACGCACGCGCGCTGTCGTCCCGAAAAGCCCTGCGGGTACGGGCCGAGAGCGTTCTGGGCGGCGAGATCGGCAGCGTGGACGTGTCGGAAGCCGACCTGGAGAGCGCGCTCTACGCGGCCAAGCTGATGTCCTACACCCAGGGCTTCGCGCTGCTGAAGACCGCCAGCGACGAGAAGGGCTACGACAGCGACCTGGGGGCGATCAGCCGCATCTGGAAGGCCGGCTGCATCATCCGCGCGGCGTTCCTCGACCGGGTGTACGACGCCTACAAGGGCGACCCCGAGCTCCCCCTGCTCGCCCTCGATCCGCACTTCGCAGCCGAGCTGAAAGCGGCGATGCCCGGCTGGCGACGCGTGGTGGCGGCGGCGGTCTCGGCCGGGATTCCGGTGCCGGCGATGAGTGCGAGTCTGGCCTGGTACGACTCGATCCGCCTGGGTCGCGGAACGGCCTGCGTCATCCAGGCACAGCGCGACTACTTCGGTGCGCACACCTACCGGCGCGTCGAAGACCCGGAGACACCCGTCCACACCGAGTGGGCCGACATCGAGCAGCTCTAGGTCAGCGCACTTTCTTCAGCAGCTTGCGCGCAGTGAGGTCGCGCTCGCCACCCACCGCCGCCTCCAGGAACGGCCGTGCGTGCTCGGCGTGATCGACGAACCAGGTGGTCACCGCGCGCTTCGCCTTCGAGCCGCTCGCCATGTCCAGCATCATCGCGAGCACGGTGTCGGATCGGAAGCGGCCCAGCTGATCGACCACGACTGCATGGGCGCTTCCGGGGGTGGGCTGGCGATAGCGCCGCCAGCGTCGGGCTTCTTCTTCGAGCCAGCGCTCGCCGACCAGGAACGCGATGCGGGCTTCGGGTCGACTGCTGGCGTCGGTCGGGAGTCCCATCGCCTGCTCGAACACGAAGTCGGGGTCGTCGTGAACCAGGCGTAGCTCGCCCGGTATCACGAATCCATCCACCCGGCGGCCGCTGCGCTCCGCCCCCAATCGGCCGTTCAGCACCAGGTCGAGCTGTCGGAACGGGAAGAAGTTGGCCCCGCTCCTGTGCAACCCGATGGCGTCGGCGTGCGCGTCCAGGAGCGCCTCCGCCCGCGTTCGCAAGCCCTCCGCGACGCTCTCGGGCATCCGCATCAGGAAGTACCCCAGCTCGAAGACGAGGCAGGTGATGATCCCTCGCTGCTCGAACCAGTGGCTCGGGTCGTCCTCCATGGCCTGGAGGAAGAGCTCCACGACGCGGACGGGCCCGAGGACCGCCTCGAACAGGTACGGTCCCTGAAACCCGAAGTACCCGCTGAAGGGCAACCGGAGGTACTCGCGGAACAGCGACTCGGCCTCGTCGGGTTCGATCGGGGAATCGCTGGCGAGAACCGCATCCCTCTCGGCCTCTCGACGCTTCGAACGCCCGATGGCATGGGCGCGGATCAGGCGCGGAAGCACGGCGGCGGAGACGGTGCGCACGACCGCCTCGTGTCGCATGAAGTGCCGGGCGCTGGCCTCGGGATCGTCCGGCTCGTCGTCGCTCACCAGGAACAGATGGGGGAAGCCGAGGGCGTACAACAGGTCGTCTTCGGGGGTCCAACATGCGCCCGGCCGCAACCGGGCTGCTCCGACCGCCTGGGTTCCGTGCTCGACAGCCTTGCTCATCGTCTCTCCTGGGTTCGGGGCCACCACACCCACATGGCCGTCGTGCCCATGGTGCAGTGCGCGAGCGCCCGCAGCGGGTAGGTGGGCTCGATGGGGCCGTGCAGCAGGTATACGACGGCGTACACCGCCATGGGAACCGCGAACCGCCAGTTGACGAACGCGGCAGCGACGCCCGCGTAGCAGGCGTTCGTGAGGGTACCGGTCGCCACCGCTTCGGTCTGGCTCAACACGCCCAGCGGCACGCCCGCCATCAACACCACCTGCGCCAACACGGCTCCCAGGAGCAGGACGGCGACGCGACGGTTCAGGACCGTGGCGGCCCACACCTTGCGCTGGGTCCACACTGCGACCACGATGAGGACCACCCAGAGCAGCGCCAGCACCACGCCGGTCCGCAGCCCGGAGTCGTGCGCGAAGAACGGCGTAGCGGTCCAGAGCACGGTGAGCCCGCCCACGATGCCGAGCCGCGTGCGCTGACCCACCCTCGAATCGCGCCGGGCCCGCAGCCGCTCCAGCCGCTCCAGGTTCGACAGCCGGGCGTCGCGCACGGAGTCGAGGCGGGACTGCATGGTGTCCGGAACGTCCTCCAGCACGCCGAGCAGCACCTCCGCAGACCGGTCGTCGCCCTGAGCCAGCTCCCAGTCGGCCAGGAGCAGGACTGCACGCTCCAGGCCCTGCTGGGCGGTGGGATTGCCGGGCCACGCCTCGAGCGCCTCGCGACAGCCGAAGCGAATCGCACCGAACAGGTCGTAGACCCGCACCCGGTCGGGGGATTCGGACGCCAAGAGCGCGTCGAGCTGTTCCAGCCGCTCCATGGCCTGCGTAGCCAGCCGCGACGAGCTGCGGTGTTCCTGAAACGCCTGCAGGCGCCGGCGGAACTGCTCGGCACTCTCCAGTCGCTCCTCGGGTTCGGCGCGCATCGCATCCCGGACCAGCTCTGCAAGCCCTGGAGGGACGGTGTCGTCGAACGAAGGCTCGAAGCCGGCGATACCCTGCAGGATCTCGCGAACCGAGAACCCGCGATGCGGCGGCCGCCCCTCGACGATGCGGTACAGCAGGGCTCCGAGCAGGTAGACGTCCGTGTGCGGGCCCACCAGCCGCCCGTCGCCCGTGACCATCTCCGGGGCCATGTACCGCGGCGTTCCGACGATGCGGCGCTGCTCGGAAGCCTTGGGGAATCGGGGGTCGTCGTCGCGGATGGAGACCGCCACCCCCCAGTCCAGCACGTACACCTGGCCGAACTGCCCGATCATGACGTTGTCGGGCTTCAGGTCGCGATGCACCACCCCCTGTGCGTGCGCGTAGTGCAGCGTGTTGCACACCGACTCCAGCACGCCCAGGTTCCAGCCCAGGACGTCGGTGACCCCGAACGCCGCCTCGAGTGCTGCTGCATCGTCCATCCAGTCCGACCACGGCCGCCCCTCGACCCGCTGCATGACGATGTGCGGCACCCCGTCGTCGTCGCCCACGATGTCGTGCACGGGCGGGATGCCGGGGTGTTCGAGCGCTCCGGTGATCCGGGCTTCCAGCACGAGTCGATCGGCCGACCCCGATCCTCCGGAGCGCGCGGACTTCACGGCGACCGGGCGCTGGAGCACCCGCTGCTCGGCTTCGCGAACCACCGCCATCCCGCCCTGGCCCAGCACCTTTCCGAGCGAGAGACTGGATGCCAGCTTGGTGATCGCGTCGTGCGACAGCGGAGTGACCGCGCGCTGCACGTCCGAGTCGTCGAGCCCGATGGTCTCGGTGGGGTCGAGGTCCTCGGGGAGGAGGGTCTGCAGAGAGTCGCGGTCGTCGTTCAAGGCGGGAGTATATTCGGCCTTCGTGATCCGTCCCCTCACCATCGACGACGTGCCGACCACCTTCGCCATCGAAGACGACGCCGACGTGCGGTTCGACAGCCTCGGTCTCGATCTGGCCCTTCCAGACGAGCCGTCTGCGCCCCACCCCCGCATCGAGGCCGTGTACGACGGGCTGGCGTTCGGGGTCGACGACTCCGAGGGGCTGGCGGGCTTCGTCTTCGGATCGGTCGTGGGCGATGCGGTCTTCGTCGAGGAGGTGTCGGTCCGGACCCGGGCAGCAGGGCAGCGCATCGGCTCGCGGCTGATCGAGCGCCTGGATGCCGCAGCGAGGGAGCTCGGCCTGCGCGAGCTGGTGCTGACCACCTTCCGGGACGTGCCCTGGAACGCGCCGTACTACCGCAGGTTGGGGTTCACCGAAGGAGCGGGCTCGAGAGGTGCGGCCCTGCTGTCGGCCGAGGTCAACCGGGGCATGGACGAGGACCAGCGGGTGGCGATGAAGCGACCCGTGCTGGCGGTCGGCGAGGATGGGACGCACGTGTTCACCACCGGCGAGCACCCCACCCTGCTCGACGACTGCCGGGCTCTGATGGACCGGGCGTTCGTGGACGAGGAGGGCGTGCCGGACTTCGACGACACCGACTGGGACCACGCGCTGGGCGGGCTGCACGCGGTGGTGACCCGCAACGGGGCCGTGCTGGCGCACGCTTCGGTGGTTCGGCGTGTGCTCTGGCTCGGTGGGCAGCGACGCGAGGCGGGGTACATCGAAGCTGTGGCGGTCGAGCCGGAGGTGCAGGGCCAGGGGCTCGGAACCCGCGTGATGCGCGCGCTACAGAGCCGGATGCGGTCGGCCGGGCCCCTGGGTCCGCTCGACGTCCTGGCGCTGTCGACGGGACAAGGGGCGTTCTACGAGCGGCTGGGCTGGCGCCAGTGGCAGGGGCCGACGTTCGTGATGCGGGACGGCCAGCCGGAGCGCACCCCCGACGACGATGGCGGGATCTACGTGCTCGAAGCCCTGCGGCCGATCGACGACCTGGGCGGCAGCATCGGGTGCGAAGCGCGGTCCGGGGACGTCTGGTAGGCGTCACCCCAGGAACCGATCGATCATGGACAGCGTGAGGCCCCAGATGTGTCGATCCTCCAGTTGAACCTTCGGAAACGGCACCGAGACGCCCCAGCGTCCGCCGAAACGCTTCCAGAGGCGGCCGCGGCGGGACGGGTCCTTCAGCACGCGGATCGGGACCCAGAAAGCATCGGCGACCTCGCTGGGCTCGGGCTGGAGGACGAGCGGGTCGGGGGCTCGAAACACGAACGGCTGCACGCCCATCGGGCGAAGACCTCGCGGGCGCACCGTCCAGACGGGCCTCAGCGCGCGCTCGGGTGTGGAGAGGTCCAGCCCGACCTCCTCGCGGCACTCCCGACGTGCGGTGGCCACGAGGTTGGGGTCGGTGGGTTCGCGGAGACCGCCGGGGAACGCGACATCGCCGGACCAGCGCCGTCCGGGACGGGTGGTGCGCTCGATGAACAGCAGCGCGGGCTCGGGGGTGTCGCGGACGACGATGGCGACCGCCGCGTCGATCCACTGCTCACGCAACGGGTTGCGCAACCGCCCGCAGGATCGGGACCTCATCTGCCGTTCAGCGGGTCGTCGCCGAGGTCTGGCTGCGTGTTCGGGTTCTGGAAAACGAACGGGTACGTGAAAGCGAGTGTCGAATCGGAGGAGAAAGACCAGCTCTCCGCTGCCTTCTTCAGACAGGTCCCAAAAGCGGTGTTGCCTGTGTCGTTCGAGCGAACCCGCACTCCGACGACATCGCCTCGCTTCACCTGAAACCTGAGAACCACCTTCCCTCCGAGGTTGGGGTCCTCCGAGAGCCCCCGCTGGAAGCACGGCTGCAGGTCTCGGGCCTGACGACGAATCATGGGGAGAAGATCAGACGTCTTCGGGAGCGAAATCACGTCATCCGACGCAGGGTCGGGTGGCCGACTCATGTAGTCTTCGATGCGCTGCTGAAGCGCAAATGCCAGGTCGGCCGACTCGCGGGAGCCGCCGCGCCACAGCGGATCGAGGAGCTCTCCAGCGCGTGCTGCGATCTCCGGCTCACCGCGCATGGAACCATCCGAGTCGAACGCGACCCCACCGAATCCAGCCACCTCGACTCCGACGAGATCACCCGCGGATCCGTACTCGAAAGCGGTCGAACGAGGGCCCTGACTGTTGGGTAGCCCCTTGACCATTTCTCCAACGGCCACGAGCCTCCCCGTTCCGTCGTACTGGAGCTTCAGAATCGAGCTCGAGGTCTCGGCCTCGGTGAGCACGCCATCGGACCAGGTGTAGGTCGTCGTCTCGACCACCTCGTTCGTCGACAGATCGGTGACGGTCCGCTCGATCACCCTGCCCTGGTCGTCGAGACGCTTCCGGGTCTTCAGGTTCCCCGAGGTCTCGGTCTCCTCGATCACCTGGGGCTCGCCCCGCTCGGGAGCCTGCGCCTGGAAGCCGTCGGGCAGCGTGACATCCCCGGCGGACGGCTGCTCATCTCCCGGCAGCATCGCCTGGATCGACCGGTCGACCTCGAACGCGACCACAGACATCGACGGCGTATGGAAGGGAACCAGCGAGTCGCGCTGGGTGCGGGTCCGCCCCACCGGGTCCTCCAGATCACCCGGGAACTGCGTGACGCGTCGGTCGGGGTCGCTGCCCACGACCACCACCCGGATCGGGCCCGGCAGGACGGGGGGAGTCACAGTCACGGTCCCCGTCGCCCCCGCTGCGACGGTCGCTTCGCCGTTCTCCACCGCTTCCCCATCGAGGAACACGGCGTAGACCGCGTCCTGGTCCGAGTGGATCTGCAGACGCATCGGCGCCCCCGGCGGCACCACCTGACCGGGCCGGATGGGCCCCTCGAGCGTCGGAACCGCACCGACGACCTCGACGCGGAACTCCGGCACGGCGGCCGACTGCACGGCGGAGTCGACGATGGTGGGCGCATCGACCTGCAAGGCCCGACGGCGATGGGACCCGACGAACGTGCCCGGGTTGGAGACGGTCACCACACCCGGAACCCGACCCTGTGGCAGCGCGGCGGGAAAGTCCGCGAACACCCCCGGCTCGCGAGAGGCCACCACCCAGAAGCGCTCGTCTCCGGCGTGGTCGGGCAGCGGAGCCGCGATGCGATGGCGTCCGGCGTTCAGGCGTTGTGAGCCGTCCACCAGGATCTCGTCGAGGTAGTACGCAGCGACGTACATCTGCTCGGGGATCGTGACCTCCAGCGCCAGCGAGGCACCCCGCTGCACCACCTCACCGGGGGAGAGCCCCACGACGGTGCCACCCCCCGCGAGCTCCACCAGGTCGACCCGAAGCGCCGGCAGCGGGTTGCCATTCAACAGCGGCCCGAGCTCTGCTTCGATGCGCTGCGCCCCCTCCAGGTCACCCTCCTCGACGTAGGAGTCTCGCAGCAGCTTGGCCGCCTGCGTCGCCTCCTCGCTCTCCGGCGCCTCGTCGACGACCCGCCGCAACCGGGGCCGTGCTGTGTCGAAACGGTTGTGCCAGAACTCGATCTGACCGGGCAGAAACAAGTACTGAGGCAGGTTGTCCTCCACGTACTCCGTGAAGTCCGGGACACCCGGCATGTGGGGCGGGGGCGCGCGGAACGTGTGGGCGAGCAACGCGTCCGTGGCCTCGATCACCGCACGCTGCTGGGTCCCGAGCGCGTACTCCTGAATCGTCTTTCCATTTCGTCGGAGCGTGCGTTCGACTGTCGCCCCTGGCGGCAACTCGCCTGGTCCTCCGACAGCCTCCAGCTGCTCGAACCGCAGGTCGAGACGGAGCACCAGCGCACTGTCGACGTACGGATGAGCGCCGGTGCGTCCGGTGCGGATCAGGTCTTCGAACACCTCGATGGCCCGGTTCGGCGCCCCGCCGCGCATGAGGCTCAGCGCCATGTTCCACTGCGCGTGCCAGACGCTCGACGCGTAGGGATAGCGTTTCAGGAACGCCCCGTACGCCTCCGCGGCAGCCAGGAAGTCTTCGGGCCGCTCCGTCTCCTGAGCGTAGATGCGCTTCTGTACTGCATCATCCAATGCGGAGTCCGGAGGCCGGTCGACTCGGGGCACGGGGAACACGAAGTCCCCTCCCCGACCCACCTGCAACACCTGTGCGCCCTCCATCACCGCAGCGATGTCGCTCGTGGACCGCGCGCCTGGACCGACCAGCGCATTCAGGAACGCACGGATGAAGGGCGACCCCTTCTTGGAATCCATGCCCACCTCGCCGGACTCCAGCGACAGGATCTGGCGCGATGTGTAGCGGGTGGACATGATCCGTGGAGCGAACGGCTCCCCGTCGACCGGCCCCACGCCCGTATCGAGCAGCAGCAGCCCGTGTTTGGGCCCCTCCATCGCGGTCAGCAGCGCATCGAGGGTCAGCGGGGCCGCCAGAGGGTCTGCGGGGTCGGCATCTCCTGGGATCAACAGCGGCTCTCCCTCGCGATCCTGAGCGTGTCCGACCCACACGAACGCCACCGCACCGTCCGGCCCGACGGACTCGGACAGGGCCGCCAGGCGTGCCGTGACGCTGTCGACCGTGACGCCCTGATCCAGGAGGGTCTCGACCCGAATGCCCCGGGCTCCGAGCTGCTCGCTGATCGCCCGCGCGTCGATGGACGGCCCGATCAGGTCCATCGCGGTGCCGGGGTAGTCGCCCACAGCCGCGACCAACACGGCGAGATCGGCGTAGCCCGTGTCGAACCGCGGACAGGCATGCGAGTCGCTCACACAGGCCGTGACCTCGACGTCGAGGGCCGCGGAGCGCAGCGAGACCTCGGTGACGTCCCAGGTCCGCGCGACCTCGGTGGACGGCACCAGGGCCGACTCCGGCAGCACCCAGCCCGCAGTGCGAGGTGCCGCGACGGCCTGCAGGAACGCGCTCAGCGACGCCTCGGTCGTCCCGAACCCCGACAGGCCGGCGCCCGCAGCGGCAAAGCCCCTCAGATCGGCGGCTGGCACGGCGTTTTCGGCTTCCAGCTCGCGGAAGGACGGCCGCTCGCCGCTCCCACACCAGCCTCGCTGCTCGGTGGCGTCGATCGACGCGCGGCCTGGACGTCGACCCTCGGATCCGGCCCCTCCCACCGGCGTGCCGAACCCGAAGGTGTGCACCCGGATGTCCGGATTGGCCGTGGTCACCCGTCGGATCTGACTCTCGAGTGCAGCCGCGCGCTCGATGTGGTCGCCACAGGTCTCGGTGAGGGACTCGGCATCGAAGCCCCCGGACACGATCACGACGTCCAGCGGCCGATCGGCGAGGTTGTCGACGGTGTCCAGCCCGGCGCGGACCGCCGCGTACCGCCCGAGAGGAGGCGCTTCGGGGTCGACGGGCGCGAACAACGACGGCTCGATCTGCTCGGGACCGTCCACGAACACCGTGCGCTCGCCCGGGCCCCAGGGCCAGATCACGACCTGGGAGTCGGAGTGCGAGAACCAGGCCGACGCCACGGCTTCGGCCACCAGCGCTCGCCGCGCAGCGCCAGATCCGGTCCGCTTGGCCCGAAAGACGAACGGCCAGCTGACGTCGCCCGAGATGTCGGCATCGAACTTCCAGCGGCGAAGCCTGTCGACCATGCACTTCGAGAGGCGGTCGTCCCCCGTGTCGTTGGACACCACAGAGGCTCCTTCCACGACCCCGGCGTTCAACGACCAGCCGATCTCGACGCGCCCCGCGAGCTCGGGGTTGTCGTTCAGCTGACGCTCGTAGCAGTACTTCATCTGGCCCGCGTACCGCCGGACGGTCTCCTTCACGCGGTCGCCATCTTCGATCTCTTCCATGGAGCCGTCGCCGACGGCCACGGACGCCGCGATCGACTCTTCGGAGAAGGACTCGAAGTCGTTCGCCACCGGGCGGTTGAGCATGGGGAGGACCACCGTGGTGCGGGGCCCGTCCACCGGAGCGAGCGGTGCGAGCTCGATGGGATTCCACGTGCCGGTGCGGGACACGTCCCGGTCGATGCTGTGAGAACGGATCCGGACCTCCCAGTCGTCCGCAGCGGGGAGCAAGCGGCCGTCGACGTGAACCCGCAATCCGTCGTCACACGCCCTCCCGTCGCAGGACGTCACCCCCAGGTCGAAGCGCGACTCGGGCCCCGAATACACCGCCTGGACGGGCTCGTACGGGGGGCGACCCGCGGCCAGGAACGTCAGCAACAGCACGGCAGCAGCGGCGGCGGACACCAGCGCGCCCCGCTTCCAGCGCACTCCCCGAGCGATGTCGAGAGCATCCCGGAGCGCCCGGGTGGTGGGCACTCCCGAGGCGGGTGCGTCGTCGGGCTCGAGCGTCCGCAACCGCTCCGCGACCAGGCTCTCCCCGAGCGCGGAGTCCCGGGCGATCTCCCGATAGATGGCGTGTTTCGCGTCGGCGTCGGTCGACAGCTCTGCCCGCCGGAGGCGCCACGCCAGCTGTGCGCCCGAACCCTCGGGTGGGGCGGCCTGCTCCAGGGCCTCGGCGACCCAGCTCCGCACCTGGGCTCCGAGCGCGGGGAAGCGGTCTGCGAGGTCCCGCTGGAGGGCGTCGGACAGCGCGTCGGGAACGCCCGTTCCGACCCACGGCAGACCGAGGAGCGCCAGCCTGGACTTCGCGGGAACCTGCCCACCGAGTCGCTCCAGGAGCCAACCGAGCGAAGCACCATCGAAACGGGGCAGCACGGTCGCGGCGCAGAGCACGGCATACCCCTCGCCCAGCACGCGCTCCAGCTCCTCTCGTGCGGCTCGACTGCCAGGCTCCAGCTCGACGATCGGCGCCCAGGTGGGGACCGGCTCCAGCTCGGCAGGCTGGTCGGGACGACAGGCCGAGAGCGCTTCGAGCTGAGCGGGCAGGACGGGCATCCCGGCGCGCTCGAGATGTGCGGCCCCGAGCCCCGGACGGGCGTGATGGGGTGCGGCCAGCCACCCGCGATCGGGCACCCGCTGCAGCCACTCCACCCAGCTGCGCGGCCCGCCGGTGTCGGGGTCGACCGCACACTCGGGGTCGCCCACCACCACGAGCACGTGAAACCCCCGGGACGCCAGGGCATCCAGCCGGATCCGCTCCTGAGTCCGGGTGTGCACGAGGATCTCGGGCTCCCCCCGGAAGTGGAACCGCTCCACCTGCAGCCCCGATGCGCCGAGCTGCTGGAAGATGCCGTCGATCTCGCGAGAGACCGGTGCGGGCCCGCGATCGAGGTCGAGCAGGACCGCGTAGCGAGGCGACGGAGGCGCGCTCTGCCACACCGGCTCGAACCGACCGGCAGCGCGCACGGTCTGCGCGACGGTCCGGGAGACGTCGAGACGTCGGACCTCCTGGCCGTCGTGGCTCCAGGTCAGCGCGGCCCCCAGATCGTCGACCTCCTGGAGCGAGAGCGGTCGAGACTCCCCAGGCTGCAGGCCCAGCCGGAAAGTGTACGGCCCCACCCGCTCGGTGTGCTGAATGCGGCGCCGACGACGGACCACGACCGACAGACTGGCGATGGTGGTCAGGAGGCCCAGCAGGGCGAACCCGAGCAGGAACCAGGGGCGCCCCGGAACGGGAACCGGTTCGACCAGGATCGACAGGGGCCCGGTCTGGATGCCTTCGATCGTCGGACCGTCCGGCCCGTCGAACGTCACATCGATCTCGGGGGCTACCAGGACCGGGTCGATCGGGTCTCCGACGGGCTCGGTGGGGTCGACCTGCTCGACGACCGGGCCGTCGGGCTCCGGACCCTCGATGGGACCGGGATCTGCGAAGGGGTCGATCCACCACAGCCCACCAGCGACGACCATCAGCAGCACGAGCCCCGTGAGCGCCCATGCCCACAGGCGGGTCGAGGGGTCGGGCTGAGATTCCGCCGCAGCCTCCAGGTGTGCGGGAGCCACGGGCGCCACGAACCAGCGCGATGCCACCCGGTCGAAGCGCTGCTGCTCGTCTTCGGTCCGGGCCAGGGTCGCCCTCAGGGCCAGCCGCAGCTCGTCGGCAGACCACTCCCCCTCCAGCGCGAGCACCCGCTGGATGGCGATGTGGTCGTCGATCCCGACGCCGAGACCCTCCGCCCGGAGTGCCTCGAGAAATGGCTGGAAGGGCTGCACCTACGCTCGGCGGACCAGCTCGAGATCGTCGTTCGACTTGACGAGGACGGGCATCCCGGGGAGCTCGCCGATGGGCGTGTTCTGCAGGGCATCCACATCCACCCCCATGGCTTCGAGCACGCGCACCCAGGCGATGAGCTCGTCGGTCGAGGGCCGCTTCGACAGGCCACCGATCTGGCGCAGCTGCACGAACCGCTGCACGGCGACCGTCCGGATCCCCTCCGACACCGACAGCCCTTCGGTGTGCAGGGCGACGATCTGTTCGAGCAGGGCAGCATCCGGGAACTGCACGTGGTGGTAGACGCAGCGACGCAGGAACGGGGCGGGCAGCCGCCGCTCCGAGTTGGACGTGATGATGATGACGTGGGCGGCCGAGGCCGTGAATCGCGCGTCTGGACCGAGCTCGGGCACCGCGAACTGCATCCGGTCGAGCTCGTTGAGCAGGTCGTTCGGGAACTCCCGCGGGGCCTTGTCGATCTCGTCGATCAGCACCACCCGCGACGCGTCGGACCGGATGGCTTCTCCGAGGGCGTGCCAGCGCAGGTAGTGGCTGGCGTCGCGGGCCTTCGCCTCGTGCACGCTGGCGTCGTGGAAGCGGGCCAGGTCGTCGATGGAGTAGAACAGGTCGCGCGCGATGGAGCTCGACTTGGTGTGGAACTCCAGCGGAGCTCCGGCCCCCAGCTGACGCGCCGCCCCCCAGGCCAGGGCGGTCTTGCCGGTGCCGGGCTCGCCGGTGACCAGCAGGGGCCGACCCAGGTGGATGGCGACGTTGAGGGCAGTCGCGGCCTCGTCGCTGAACACGTAGCGGCCGAAGGTGTCGCTGCGACGCACGGGCTCGGGCAGGGCGCGAGGCGCGTCGGGACGCGCGATCTGTCCGGGCTGGATGAATCGGAAGTCGGGCATGGGACTCACATGGACTCGAGGAACTTGAGGACGGGACCGAAGCGGCCCCCCTGGGTCTTGTCGAAGATGTCCTTCGCCAGGGCCTCGGCCTCGGGCTGGGACAGGTGTTCGCGCAGGGACTGCGGCAGCGCGTACTCGATCTCGTCGGCGGTGAGCGAGTGCAGCTCGTCGAGGGCGAGCACGGGCATGCCATCGGTTCCGTGGAGCACACTCACGATGCGGTCGACGCCGTCTCGAGCGCGCTTGGCGGCCCGGTTGGCGGCACTCCACGGGAACCAGCCTCCCGGCGGGAGGACGTCGGCTTCGATGGTGCCGACGAACACCAGATCGGGCACGTCCTCCACCACGGGCCGCCACACCTCCTGGGTGTAGCGCGCGAACAGCTCTGCCCCGCTGGGGTCGGGGTCGGGGACCTGCAGCCTGAGAAACACCCGGTCTCCGCGGGCGAAATGGCTCTGGAGTCGCTCGACCAGGGTGGCGGCCTGGGTGATCTCGGCGTTGAGGACCTCCCGCGCGGTCCGCTCGATCAACGAGCCCCACCGCACGGGTTCCGGAAGCCCCGCCGGCGGCCACACCACGGGCCCGAGCCCCTGCCAGCAGCCACTGCGCAGCTTGCGCGCCTCGCCCAGGCAGAACCGGGCCATCTCGGAGTGCCCCTGGTCGCGCTCGCCGTGAACCACGACCAGCAGCGCCGGCAACGTGACCGCGACCTCTTCGCGCACCTTGCGCTTCTGGGGGACGCGATCGACGAGCATGCCGGCCACCCTCGCCGGCCGACCCCGCATCCCGCCCGACTGTCGCAGGATCTCGTCGCGCAGGGTGGTCCGCCAGCCGGCTTCCTTCAGCTCGAGGGTCTCGACCAGCCACCAGATCAGGTCGACGTAGCCTTCCACGGCCAGTCCGGAGGGCTCCTCGGTCGACGTGTCGTGCGCGGCCCAGTTGCGCCCCTTGATCACCGCGTAGAGCTCGCCCCGACGACGGTCCAGGTCGCCGTCGCCCTGCAGCAGCTGCATCAGCGGGTGCAGCATCAGGCGGTCGATCGAGCTCGAGTCGCCCTCCAGACGCTTCAACAGCTGGTCGCGCCGCTTGCCGGTCGCGTGGTGCAGCGACCAGTTGGCCCGGTACTTGAGCAGACGCTCCAGCAGCACCCCGCACAACTGCACGGTCGGGCGCTTCTCGCCGGAGAGCCGGAACCGCTCCAGGGCCTTCAGGTCGTCTCGGAGCTCCGGGGGATGAACCATCACACCTGCCGCTGAACCGTGGGCACTCTAGCAGGAGCCCCCTCCCCGCTGGAGATCCGGTTCACCTGGCCAGCGAGGCCTTGTAGCGGCGGATGGCTTCGGAGTCCTCTTCGAGGATGGCCAGGGTCAGCAACTGCCGCTGCACCTCGCGGTCGCTGGGGTCGGCCGCGAGCACAGCCTCGAAGTGGGGCTTGGCCTTCAGGTGGATCGCCATCGCCTCGTCCTCCACCCGACCGATCTCGGCGTAGTCCGTCATCTCGACCGTCGACTGCTTCAGCTTCGTGGCCCGGTTGACGTAGACCGCCGCCATCCCGAAGTGCGCCATGGTGTGGTCGGGGTCCAGCTCCAGAGCCCGGGAATACAGCTTCTCGGACGCGTCGACGTCGGACAGCTGGTCGTGCACCCCCGCCAGCGCCACCAGGATGGACACGTTCTCGGGCTGCTCCTCGAGCGCGGCCTCGAACGCCGGCAGCGTCCGGGGGTCGCGCGGAAGGGACGACAGCAGCGTGAGCCGCAACAGGGTCAGCCGCTGTGCCGATTCGCGGAGATCGGCGGTGTCCTGCTTCGCCTGCTGGGCCTCGAGCCGCCGGATGCCCGCTTCCAGGATCTCCAGCGCCGCCGAGACGTCCCCTTCGTCGCCAGGATCGGTGCGGTCGCCCTGCCACAGCTGCATCGCGAGAGCCTCGACCACGGTGGGCAGCATGATGTCGCCGGACCCAGAGGCTTCTCCGTGTGCGATCGCTGCCTCGAAGGTCGAGATCGCCGCATCCCGATCGCCGATGGCGAGCTGATACTGGCCCACGCTGAGCGCTCCCAGTCCCGCGTGGTCGAGGGCGGTGAGCGCCCGCGCCACGCCCTTCATCCGTTCCGCATCTGCGGGGTCGTTCGCGGACACGATGGCGTTCAGTGCCGCCACGACGAGCTCCGCGCCGGCCTTCTTGTCGTCCGCCCCCAGGGAGCCGGCCTGATCCGCGACCGAAGCCCACGCGTCCGCCACCCGACGCGCCCGGTCCAGAGGGGGCCCGGTCGAGACGAACAGCTCCCGCTTGCTGGCCGCGAGCATCCCGTTCCAGGCATCGTCGCGCAGCTTGTCCTTCAGCGCGGGTGGCGCCAACGCGTCGACGTAGTGCTGGAGCGCCGCAGCACCGTCGTTGTCGGCCAGAGCCCGATCGCCGGACTTCAGGTCGGCCTTGGTGCCCGCCAGCGCGAGTCCGATGAGCCAGATCATGGTCGCCTCCCGGCCCGGAGTCTCTCACGGGCGCCGTCGAGACGGGCTTTCTGGCGCTTTCATCCACGATGACGCCATCCGCCAGCAGGTTGGCATCTTCTGCAAGAGCGTCGGCATCGGCGGGCCATAGGAAGGGGGTGTTCCACAGCACACCGACCCGGAGGTCCCCCATGTCGAACCCCACCGCACTCATCACCGGCGCATCGAGCGGAATCGGGAAGGAGCTCGCGCGCATCCACGCCGAGCGCGGAGGGGATCTGGTGATCGTCGCCCGCCGCGAGAACAAGCTGGCCGCTCTCGCCGACGAGCTGTCCGAGAAGCACGGGACCCAGGTGCTCGTGGTGCCGGCCGATCTCACCGATCCCCACGCACCCCGGACCATCTACGACGCCGTGCAGGACGCGGGAATCACGGTCGATGTGCTGATCAACAACGCCGGATTCGGCGGTCGGGGAGCGTTCCACGAGCGGGACTGGGCCGACGACCTCGCGATGCTGCAGGTGAACGTGGTCGCACTCACGGCCCTCACCCGGTTGTTCCTGCCCGACTTCGTGGCGCGCAACCGCGGACGCGTGCTGAACGTCTCGTCGACCGCGGCCCTGATGCCGGGGCCGCTCCAGGCCGTGTACTACGCGACGAAGGCCTACGTGACGTCGTTCAGCAACGCCATCGCAGAGGAGCTGTCGGACACCGACGTGACGGTGACCGCACTGATGCCGGGGGCGACGGAGACCGAGTTCGCGAAGACCTCGGGCATGGACCAGACCTCGCTGTTCGAGCACACCTTCAGCGCCCGAGACGTCGCGCAGAGCGGCTACGACGCGATGATGGCGGGCAGGCTGGACGTCATCGCAGGCGTGACGTTCGCGCAGCGCATGGTGATGGCGACCGTCCCCCTGCTCCCGAAGAAGATGATGCTCCGCCAGATCAAGCAGATGCAGCAGGTGGGCGACTGACGGCCCCTCCCCCGGCGCTACCGACCCGGACACTCACTCCGGCACTCACTCCGGCACTCACTCCGGCACTCACTCGGTGGGGGTGCATGCCAGGCTGGCCTTGCCGAGCGAGTGACACGCGTAGCTGCCGGGCCTCGCCGCGAACCGGGTGGAGATGGCGCCGCCCTTGAACGTGATGAGACATTCCGACTCCGGAACCCCTTCGAGCGTGGCAGTGCCCAGATCGAATCGCGCGCGCTTCCGGAACGACGCTTTCGGACACGAAACCTCGATCTGGGTCGCCCAGACGTCCTTCGGAATCTCGATCACCAGATCGCCCGTCTCCACGGGCTCCATCGCGTCGTCCACCACGATGCCCGAGTCGCCGTACCTCGGCAGCTGATCGGGCTCGACCCGCAGTTGCGGATCCGGCACGACGGTGGTGGAGGCGTCGGCCACAGGCTCGACACCACTGGGGGCCTCTGCGGGCGGGGCAGGAGCCGGCGCAGGCGCCACGGAGCCGTCCACCACCGCCACGATGACGATCTGCCCCTCGCGCGGCTCGACAGGCACGAGCGAATCGAGCGTTCGCTGCGCGCTGGAGTCCGTCCAGGGTACGAGTCGCGCCGACGCGCCATCCAGCGACACCACAGCCTCGACGTCCGTCGTCGACACGCCCGCCGCATCGGCGGACTGCCCCGACGCCATCGCGTTCCACCCCAGCATCCACCACGCCATGCTCACGAGCATGCACCCTCCTCGGTCCGTCGTCGTCTCTACGACGCGCTCGGGAGGCAGAACGTTGGAACGCTGCCGTCGGATCCACGAGGAACACCCCTCCACGCGGACTCGGGATCCGCATGAAGAGGTGTGCCACGGGCCATCCCCCCCGGGGACCCGCAGCATGGAGAACATGCCGCGCACATCGCCGTACAGCATGGGTCGAGAGTGCGCTTCGTGGTGTAGGAGACGCCCTACACGGGTCAGGAGTGCCCTACCGGGCCTCACTCGCCGTCGAACAGCCCGTGCTGCATCGCGTAGCGCACCAGCTCGGCCGTGCTCCGGACGTCCATCTTCTCGAGCAGTCGGGTCCGGTAGGTGCTGACGGTCTTGGTGGAGAGGTGAAGCGCGTCGGCGATGGCCGTGACGCGCTGGCCCGCGACGAGGGCCTGGAACACCTGGAACTCCCGGTCCGACAACCGCTCGTGCCGAGGCCGGTCGCCGGTGTCGAGCATGTCGAGCATCCGGTCGGTCAGCGCCGGACTGACCTGCCGCTCGCCGGAGGCCACGCGTCGCAGGGCCGCAATCAGCTCGTCGGAGGCGTGCTCTTTGGTCATGTAGCCCCCAGCTCCCGCGCGGAGGATACGGACGGCGAGCTGGTCCTCCGGGTGCATCGACAGGATCAGAACCCGCCGGGCCAGGCCGACCACCTGCAGCTGACTCACGGTGTTCAGGACGCTCCCGCCAGGCATGTCGGCGTCGATCACCGCCACGTCGGGGCGAGGTTCCTGCTGCATCCGGCGAATGACGGAGGGGTGGTCGTCGAGGGCGGCGAGCACCTCGATGCCCGGCTCGTCCTCGAGGATGGCGACCAGCCCATCCCGGACCACCCGATGATCGTCGGCGACGAGGACCTTCATCAGGCTGCCTCGCGGGGGAATCTCAGGCGAACCCGCGTTCCGTTCGGTGCGGCCGGGACGATCTCGAGGTCGCCGCCCAACAGGGCCGCCCGCTCCTTCATGGAGTGCAGCCCCAGCCCTTCGGGTACGTCGGGTCGCGGTTGGGCTGCGAGACCGACCCCGTCGTCCACCACTTCGACCACCCAGTCCCCGTTGCTGGGCCCGACCGACACTTCGACCACGCGAGCATGGGCATGGCGACGCGCGTTGGTGAGCGCCTCCTGCACGACCCGGAACACGTGGATGGCCCGGTCGGGAAGCAACTCGGGAGCGGGTTCCTCCACATCCAGCGTGACGGGCACCTCCTCGTCGGCCTGGTCCGACACCAGCCACTCCAGCGCGGCGACGAGTCCAGCCTGGTCGAGGATGGGCGGCCGCAGGGCCACGGCGACGCGCCGCACATCGTCGATCGCCCGGTCGACGAGCCCGTTCAATCCATCGAGCTCGTCGGCCACGTCGGGATGCCGTGCAGCAACCCGCCCTGTGTGCATCCGCATGGCCGTGAGCACCTGACCGAGCTCGTCGTGCATCTCGCGAGACAGGGTGCGCCGCGTGGCCTCGTCGGCCTCGGAGGCCTGACGCCCCAGCTCGCGCAGGCGACGCGTGAGCTCCTCGAGCTGGGCCTCGCGCTGCGCGAGCCGCTCGTTGAGCTCGTGAGACGCGGTGCGATCGTCGACCAGCACGAGCGTGGCCATCGCCCCGACCGGCCGCGACACGTACCAGGTGGTGAACCGGGTGCCGGCATCGGTGGTCAACACGACGTCCAGCGTCGCGGGGAGCTCCGGCTCGCTGAGCTGACGGCCCACGTCGTCCGGCACGGCGTCGAGCGCCGACAACTCCAGCCCGACGGTCTCGTCGACATCGACACCGAACAGCGCGGCGGCGCGAGCGGACCAGCGTGTGATCCGCCCGTCTGCATCGAGCTCGAAGACGGCCAATGGCGTGCCCGTGAGCAGCGCCTGCTCCATGCCGACGCGCAGCGCGATCTGCCCGTAGGTGAGCCGATACAGCAGGAATCCGGTGACCGCGACGAAGGCGAGGCCCTTGAGCATGCCGAGGCTGGCCATCAGGTCTGCGGGGACGAACCAGTCGAGCACGGTGTCGGAGGCCACGATCCACATCCCGGCCACCGCCAGGTACACGCCGGCAACAGACCACGCGCTGGCGCGAATGCCGCGGGTGATGCGCGGATTGGCCTCGTGGGAATCTGCGATACCGTCCTCCCCGTTGCCGACCCTATTCTGTTTTCAGGCCGGTTCCACCTGCCCCTCACGACAGGCGCGCTCGTGGATCAACCGACGGGAAGGGAGCGACGCCGATCCTGCAGCCGGGCCAGGGCGTTCGCCACCGCCGGGGCGATGGGCGGCACACCGACCTCTCCCGCACCGCCCGGGTCGGCGTCGGAATTCAAGATGCGGACGTGCAGCTGCGGCGCATCGGCCAGCCGAACCATCGGGTAGTCGTGGAAGTTGCTCTGCACGATGCGTCCGCCCTCGATGTCGACCCGCCCATAGCGAGCGGCCGTGAGACCGAAGATCATCCCGCCCTGGAGCTGGGCTTCGACCGCATCGGGGTTGACTGCGACGCCGCAATCGACCACCGCCCACACGTCGTGGACCACGGGCTTGCCGTCTTCGACCGACACCGACGCGACCTGGGCCACGTAGCTGCCGAAGCTGTGGACCGCTCCCACGCCCATCGCCCGACCGCCCCGCTGCTCGGGGGTCCATCCCGAGAAGTCCCGGACCTCGCGGAGCACTGCGGCCATCCGCACGGCGTGATGGGCCGCCAGGGGTCGGCTGGCGTCGCGCTCGAGCAGGCGGATCCGGTACTCCAGGGGGTCCTCGCCTGCGGCCTCGGCCAGCTCGTCGACGAAGGACTCCAGGAAGAACCCGTAGATCGATGCATCCACGCTGCGCCAGGCGGTCCACGGCACGAACTGCCGGGCGTCGACGTGGGCGAACGACCGGTTGGGGATGGCGTACAGGGGCAGCAGCTCGGACGGGGCGACGACCGCGCCGTAGCTCCGGGCCTCGAGGGCGTCCGGAAGCCCGTCGTCACCGAGGGTGGCGCGGTACCGACCGACCGCGAGGTTGCGGTACAGCCCGGCTTTCATGTCCTGCTCGCGAGACCAGGTCATCTTGATCGGAACGCGGGCGGCATCCCAGATCCGCACGGCCTGGTCGAGGTAGTTCATGACCCCGGGTGCGAGCCCGCCGCCACGACGGCCGAATCCACCGCCCATCGTGTGGGCGTGGAACACCACCTCCTCGAGAGGCCGCCCCAATCGTTCGGCGCAGATTGCACGGGCCGAGAGTGGATTCTGCACGCCGCACGCGACGTGGACGCGCCCGTCCTCTTCCCAGACGGTCGCGTTCATGGGCTCGAGCGGCGCATGAGCGAGGAACGGCACGTCGTAGGTGGCCTCGATGACCGAGCCTCCTGCCGACAACACCGCCTCGGGGTCGCCCTCGACATCGACCTCGTCGAGGGGCCCGGTGTCGAGCGCCGCGAGCTGCGCGGCCTTCAGGGTTTCGGTGTTGGTGCTGGCCTGGGGCTCCGGAGCGGACTCGTCGGTCTTCGCGGCCCGAACGGCCTGCTCGGCGCGCCAGGGATTGTCGGCGATGACGACCACGGCTTCGTCGAGCACGTGCACAGCCGAGACTCCGCGCCGCGCCAGGAGCTCGTCTTCGTTGTCGACCGACCGCACCGTGCCGCCGAGCACCGCGACGTTGCGAACCGCGGCGTACTGCAGGCCCTCGACGTGCCGATCGATGCCGTACTCGGCCCGGCCGAACACCTTGTCCGGCAGATCGAACCGCGGCGCAGAGGTCCCGATGTGACGCCACTGATCCCGGGTCTTCAGCGCGACGTCGTCCGGAATCGCCTGCTGGGCCGCGCTCTCGGCCAGCACACCGTACGCGAGCCGCTCTCCGTCGGGCGATACCACCTCTCCGTCCTCGGTCCGCAGCTCGGCAGCGTCGATCCCCCACTGCTCGGCCGCTGCTGCGATGAGCTGCAGGCGTGCGAGTGCTGCGCCCCTCCGCATGGACCGCCAGCCGGTGAAGCGGATCGAAGCGCTTCCGCCGGTGATCTGCAGCTGGGCGTACTCCGTGGCGAGGTGCATCGCGTTCGTGAACAGCCCGTCGAGGATGGGGCTGATCTCCTCGCCGTCCAGGAACCCCGCCTGGACGAAGCCCTTGAGCAGAACCCCGTTGGCGAAGGCGGGATCGGCAGGTGCCTGCGACACCTCGATCTGGTCGAGCCGGACATCGAGCTCCTCGGCGACGATCTGCCGCAGACCTGTGTTGGCCCCCTGCCCCATCTCGGTGTGGGGCGAGAGCAGCTCGATGCGTCCATCGGGATGCAGTGCGAGCCAGAGTGCCAACATCCGACCGTCGATCAGGGCCTGCTGCACGGCCAGGCGGTCGTGCAGCGCCACCGACCCCACGACGCCACCGACGCCGATGAGCAGCCCACCGCCCACGAGTCCACTGCCGATGAGGAACGCACGTCTGGATGGACGCATGCTCACACCCCCTTCGAAGCGGTGAGGACGGCCTCGCGGATGCGTTGGTAGCACCCACATCGACAGATGTTCGTGATGCGCTGGACGACCTCGGCATCCGTGAGCGGTTCGGGGGCTTCGGCGTCCTCGGCCCCGTCTGCACCGGAGGATCTGCGGGCATCCAGGAGGGCGGCTGCCGCCATCTGCATCCCGCTCTGGCAGTAGCCGCACTGAGGGACCTGATGGTCGAGCCAGGCCCGCTGGACCACGTGGGGGTCGTCGGGCGTGCCGAGCCCCTCGATGGTCTTCACGGTCTTGTCGGCCACCGCGGACGTCGTGAGGATGCAGCTCCGCACGGCCTGCCCGTCGAGGTGGACGGTGCACGCGCCGCACTGCCCGATCCCACAGCCGAACTTGGTGCCGCGCAGACCGAGCTCTTCGCGGAGCACCCACAACAGCGGCATCTCGGGCTCGACGTCGACCTCGACTTCGCGTCCGTTGACAGAGAACCGGATCACGCTCCACCTCCGACACCCGGTAACCGCTGCCTCGGCGGCTCCGCATCGTGGGCCGACCCGCCGAAGAACAGGTCGGCGAACCATCTCCGCGAACCGCTCGAGCGGATAGCAGCAGGCCGAGCCCCGGAGCTGCCCATGATCCCCGTCCTCGCCGCCCTGATTTCGACCGCGTCCGCGGAAGCGCCCGACTACACGACCCCGGAGCACGTCGTGTCCGCGCGCGACGCCCTCGACTGGGACGCCATCACCGACGAAGCCAGCCGGTGGTTGTCGGAGTACATCCAGGTCGACACCGTCAACCCGCCGGGCAACGAGCGCGACGGCGCCGAGTGGCTGCGGGACGTGCTGGTGGCCGAGGGCCTGTCGGCAGAGATCGTCGATCACGGCGACAACCGCGCCTCCCTCATCGCTCGACTGCACGGCGACGGCTCCGAGCCTCCTCTGTGTCTGCTGTCCCACATCGATGTGGTCACCTCGGAGGCCGAGCTGTGGGACAAGCCCCCGCTGTCCGGCGAGATCGCAGACGGCTGGATCTGGGGCCGTGGCGCCCTCGACATGAAGGGCATGGGCATCGCCGAGGCCATGGCGGTGGCGCTGCTGGCTCGGGAGAACCAGAAGCTGAGGCGCGATGTCGTCATTCTGGCCGTCGCCGACGAGGAGCTCGACGGTCTCGGGATGCAGGCCCTCGTCGACGATCACTGGGACCGCATCGGCTGCTCGCACCTGATCAACGAAGGGGGCATGGGGCTTCCGGACGCGCTGTTCGAAGGCCAGAACCTCCACGCCATCTCCGCCGCCGAGAAGGGCGTGCTGTGGGCCCGGCTCATCGCCAGCGGCAACCCCGGACACGGCTCCACCATCGAGGAGAACGAAGCGCCCGCTCACCTGCTGGCCGCCATGGAGCGCATCCGCGACCGCTACAAGCCGCGCTACCGCGTCGACCCCGTGATGCGCGAGCTGCTGTGGCGCGTGGGCGACGACAAGGGCGGGATCACGGGCGCCCTGCTCAAGACCGGCTTCGGCGTGAACCTGTTCGTGAAGCCCCAGCTCAAGAAGCGCGGCCAGACCGCGGCCGTTCTCCACAACACGGTGCACCTCACCGGGACCGGCGGTGCGGGCGGCTCGACCAATGTGGTGCCCTCGACCAGCTGGGCCACCTACGACTGCCGGCTGCTGCCCGGCGTCGACCCCCAGGAGTTCTTCGAGGAGCTGAAGGCCCTCACCGAAGACCTGCCCGGCGTGCGCTGGGAGCTGGAGGACGCCACCGCCGCCAATGCGAGCCCGGTGGACGACCCCTTCTTCGACCGCATCGCCCACTACGCCGTCGAGGAAGACCCCAATGGAGTGGCGGGTCCGGTGCTCTCGCCCGGGTTCACCGACTCCATCTACGCCCGGCCCAAGGGTGTGCGCGCCTACGGCTACGTGCCGTTCATCGCTCCCGAAGAGGAGATGGCCGGGTTCCACGGCAACAACGAGCGCGTGAGCGTCGAGAACATGCGCCGTGCGGTCCGGGTCCTCTACAGCCTGACCCTCGATTTCGCCGGTACGGGCGAGCGCGACGAGGCCCTCGATGCGCTCGATGCAGAGCTGGAGGCCATCGACCGAGCAGGGTCCGTGGAGGATCTGGCCGACGAGCTCGCGGCCCGCGCCGCCATCGACCAGCGCCTGCGTCGCTCGTTCACCCCTGGCGAACCCGACCCCGCACTCTCCCGCCAGATCCGCCGGGTCGACACCGCCAACACGGCCCGGATGCACGAGGTGGTCGACGCCTTCGGCTGGCCATCTGCAGAGGACGTGGGCGAGTCAGGCGTGCGCGATGCCTGGCTGCTCGTTCAGCACGCCGACCAGTCGCCGGACTTCCAGGCCGAGGTCCTCGCGAAGATCGAAGCTGCGATGGCCGACGAGCCCGCGCTGGGCCGCCGCTACGCCTACCTGTACGACCGCGTGGCGGTGAACGATGGCCGCCCCCAGCAGTTCGGGACCCAGGGCTCGTGCCAGGACGGCGCGTGGACTCCCCGGGAGCTCGAGGACGCCGACGCCGTGGACACACTCCGGGCCGACGTCGGCCTGCAGCCGCTCTCGGCGTACGCCGCGACCTTCGACTGCCTGGGTGTGCGCGACGCCGGAGACGCGCTGTACGAAGCCGAGGACTGGCCGGCGTGCGCGAAGGCCTACGCCGAAGCCGCAGAGCGCGCGCAGGAACAGTCCGACGTCGCGGCCCAGATCCCCTGGTACAACGCGGCGTGTTGCGCGTCGCGGGCTGGAGACGTGGACACCGCGTTCGACCACCTGGAGGCGGCGCTGAACGCGGGGATGATGTGGTCGCCACACATCGCGACGGGCGACGAGGACCTGGCTCCGCTCCGCGAGGACGCCCGCTGGACCGACCTGGTCGAGGAGTACGCAATAGAGACGTCGGAGCCGTAGCCGAGTCGCTCCAGCGGAAGAGGCCTCGCCGCGCACTATTGCACGAGCGACCACTTCAGCTTGCCATCCGCGTCGAATCGCTCCAATCCGCCGACATCTCCGAACCACACATCGCCGTCCGGACCCACCGCCAGCGTGGACGAGACGAGGCCCACCCCGGACTCACCGACATCGGTATGCGCGACCTCGCGGATTTCGTCTACGGTGTCGCCGCGCACCCGAAGCCACACGCATCCCTCGCTGCGCAACCCCACGACGTGCACCGTGCCATCCGGGGCCGCACCCGCCGAGTTGTCGAAGGACACCACAGGCAGCGTCGTCGACTGCTCCAGATCCCCGGTCTTCCCGACCGTTCCCAGGGACACCCCGCCGCCTGCCGCGATCACGTGGAGGCCGCCCCCAGGTCGGTGGACCAGCTTGGTGATGCCCTGGGCCAGCTTGGTGGGACGCGCCACCGGAGCCGTGTGGACGTAGCCGTTCGAGCCGAACCAGCGCGCGAAGAACCCCGCCGGCGGCCAGAGAGGGCGCTCGCTGCCGTCTGCCGCGACCCTCACCAGCTGCATGTCCGGGTAGAGGCACGCGACCAGGGTTCCATCCCCGCCCGCCGCCAGCCCCACCACCCCACGCACTCCGTCGAACGAAATGGAGGCACAGTCCGCTCCCGTGGCGGGGTCGAGGCCGCGAAGCGTCGACTGGTCGGTGTCGCGCGCCCACAACACCCCGTCGGTCAGCAACAGGTCGCAGTCGCCGTAGTTCGAGCACGGGGTCGCCCACAGAAGCTGTCGACGCTGGGTGTCGAACGCGAACACCCGCTCGTCGCCATCGTGGTAGCCGATGCCGTACACCACGCCGTCCGCGCCCACCTCCAGGGCCGAGAACGCCAGGTCTCCGTCGAACGCCTCGGACCCCTCGTGATCCGAGAACACGTACCAGGTCGAGACCGAACCGGGAGCGTGGACGCGCCGCCAGACCTCGTCGGGCACCACCAGGGCCGAGTCGCACGACGGACACTTCGGCGCGCGCTCGCTGCCATCGACCCCCACGGGCGACCCGCATCCCGGGCACGCCACCTGCTCGGGAGCCACGTCGGAGCGGGCCTCTCCACGCACCAGGCTGCGATCCTCCCCGACCAGCAGGCCCGGAACACCCCCCATCGTGCGAACGGACAGCTCGGTCGCACACCCGGGACAGGTCGTGCTGTCGCCGGCCGGCCGCGTGTCGGACAGGTCGGCCGAGCAGTGCGCACACTTCGCTCCCTGCCGCGACATGCGCAGGAACAGCGTGGCTCCCCCCTGGTGGTGCTGCATGTCCCGCACCGCACCCACGTCCATCGTCGGCCCGTCCTCGGCAGCCGTCTGCAGCGAAGAGGCCCAGAGGTCGGGGTGGATGGACAGGTCGGCCCCGCACGACCCGCAGCACAACGACCCCACGGCCGCGTTCGCCGCGGTCTTCTCTCCACACGCACCACATTCGACCGACGCCTGGATTCCCACCCACATCCGAACCTCCGCGGCTGCACCGGGGTCCCTCGGTTCACTCGAAGGGGCTGCAGCCGGCGTCAGGGTAGCAGATGAGCGTGTCCACAAAATCCCAATCCGCCCCGTCGTTCTCGACCGTCCAGATCGCGATGGGGTTGCGGGTCTCGCCCGTGACGGGGTCGAAGTCCAGCGTGCCCGACGCGCCCAGCACGTCGACGGAATCCCCCGCCGCGAACGACTCCAGCACGTCGTCCCAGGACGCCGCGCGGATCGGAACCTCCGGCCCATCCGACAGCTGACGGAGGCCACGCGCGATGGATTCGCCCGACAGCTGGACGTCGCGGGAGTCCGCCCAGGCCACGCCGTACAGCGTGATCCAGGCGGCGTCGTAGGAGAACGTGTTGAACCCATCCCGGCTGGCGTCCTCGCCGTAGCGCTGAGAATAGGCCAGATAGAACGTGTCTTCCAGAGCGTCTGTCGCGGGGTCGGCCACCGGGACGGACCCGCGGATGTTGGGGAACAGCGGGCTCGCGAGCGCTGCGTCGTCCAGCACGGTGCCGTCGCGCGCGGAGTCCGTGAGGAACAGCGTCTTGTCGGCGTAGTTGCCCGTCGCGTTCGCCCCGTTCAGGAACGAGGCGACGTCCGTGGGCTCGCTGCTGATGAACACCACGTGATCCGCCGCACTCGCACCCGCATCCGCGATGCCCGCCGTCAGGTCGTTCGAGTTCTCGAAGGGGTACAGGTCGACCGTGACCCCGGCCTGCAGCCCCGCGACGATGGCGTCCGAGAGCCCCTGCCCGTAGGCGCCGGTCTGGTGGATGATGCCCACGTGCGCCGCGCCGCGAACGCCCAGGTCCTCGACGATGGCCGCCGCCTGGAACACGTCCGGTGGAGCGGTGCGCCAGAACAACCCGGGCGCTTCGTCCGTCGAGACGTCGCCGTCGATGTCGGTCAGCTGGTCGCTCGTGGAGGACGGCGCCACCAGGAGCACGCCGGCCTCCTGGGCTTCGGGCCAGATCGACTGGACGACCGGGGAGCTGCCCGGCCCCACGATGGCGGGAACGCCCACCTCGTCGGCCAGCCAGGTGGTCAGGCGCTTCGCGGCCGTGGTGGTGTCGTCTCCGTCCAGCGCGAGGTCTTCGGTGTAGTTGCAGTTCACCAGCGCGAAGGGCGTGCCGCCGAGCCCGTCTTCGATGTTGGCTTCGTCGACCGCGAGCTCGATGGAGCGCAGGTTCTCGACCGCCGTGTCGAAGTCGAACAACGTGCCGAGCACGATGGCGTCGCTGTAGGCCTCCGACCGCGTGAAGAGGTCTTCCGGGTAGGGTTCGTCGCAGCGATTGGAGGGCTCGATCTGCTCGCAGTAGCCGGGCTCTCCGCAGGTCCACCCGAACCCGAACTCGTCGCGACAGTCCTCGGGAGAGGTGCACAGCTCTGGCGACACGTTCCCGAGGGAGCATCCGGACAACAGCGCTACGACAGCCAGGCTAGAACGCACCGGACACCCCCACGCGCGCGCCACCGACTTCCGGAGACGCCCACAACGCGGCCTTCGCACCCTCCTCGCCGGAGGACCGGTTCTTCGTGAAGTGTCGGACGAACAGCACGCCGCCCGCAGCCGTCGCGAGAACCCCGGTGGCCAGGGTGACGTCGGCCAGCAGGGCCGCACTGCGCTGGGTCTTCGCGGCGTCCGCGGCTTCGGACGTGCAGATCCCCGACGGCCCGCACACCGCGGGGTCGTTCAGGGTGGACCGTGCGGACGCTGCTCGGATCCCCGACACCGTGCCGGTCGCCAGCAACCCCACCCCCGCCCCGGTGACCACTGCCGGGAGGATGGGGGCTGGACGCTTCTGGCTGGCTTCGGCCATCTGGCGCTCGAGATCCTCGGCCCGCCGGCGCTCGGCCTCGAGCTCGGCCTCCTTCGCGCGCTTCTCGGCTTCGAGGGCTTCTCGTTCCTTGCGCTCCACCTCGGCGCGGGTGCGGAGGGAGCCGATACGGGCCTCCAGCTCGTCGACCTCCACCGCCTCGGCGTGGGGCAGGTAGCCCTCGAGGGCGTCCAGCGCGGGCTGGAACTGCCCGGCCCGCTCGTAGGCGTTGCCCAGGTTGAGCAGCAGCAATGGCTTGTCGGACAGGTCGTAGGCTTCGGTCCACACCGTGATGGCCTCTTCGTATCGGCCGTCGTCGTACAGGTCGCGACCCGTGGCGAACAGCTCTCGAGCGCGGGTGTCGTCGTCTTCGGCGGCCCACGCAGGGGCGGCGAGTGCGAGCAATCCGAGCCAGAACATCAGTCCTCCCAGGGGTCCCTCACGTCGCTGGTCCGGCCGCTGACGGGCTTGGGGGCGTCCGGCTGGGCCGGCTGCGTGGGGCGGGGTTCCGTGCGCTGCTTGCGGAGCGGCACGGTCAGCTCGGCCACCGTACCATCGACCAGGATGTCCCGGGTCCGGTATCCGGGCTTGTCCAGCGTGAGCTTCACGGGCTCGCCCGTGACCCGGACCGGATGCGGCGTGGTGCCGACGTAGGCCCCATCGCGCAGCACCTCGGCACCCGGCGGCTCCGAAGACAGCGTGACCGTGATCCCCTCCGGCTCGTCCGCAGGTTCCGGCTCGGCCGGTTCCACGACGGCCGGCTCCACCGGGGGTTTCGGAGGCTCCGGCTTCTCGACCGGCTCTGGAGGCGCTTCGATATAGGTGGACCCGCTCGCCCCATCGTCGAAGAACACCGCGTAGATCCCCACGCCCCCGAGCAACAGCACCAGCAGGATCCCCGCCGTGGCCGTGACCAGACCCGTACCCGCCAGCGCCGCGCCCGCAGCGACGCCCGCACGACTCTGGGTGAGCGTCGGCGAGCTCGGGAGGCTGTTCTCGATGATCTCCGGCTCGGGTGCCGGCTGCGCCTCGGCGAGGGGTTCGGTCTGTTCTTCTCGACCCACGCGACCCGGCCGCACCCCGCTCGCCACGGTCTCGTCGGGATCGAAGAACTCCTCGGGGATGTCGAGGGACCCGTCGGAACCCAGGGCCCAGGGCACGCGACCGACCTCGCCGCGCATCTCGCGCACCGCCAGCTTCAGCGCCACCGACACGTCGCGCATCGTCGCGAAGCGGTCGTCGCGGTCCTTCTCGATGCAGCGCCGCACCACCCACTCGATCGACGGATGGATGTCCAGATCCGGCACCATCTCGGCGAACGTGGGGATCTTCTTGGTGAGGTGCTGCATCATCACCGTGGCCACGCTGCCCTTCTTGAACGGCACCTTGCCCGTCAGCGCGACGTACATCACCAGCCCCAGCGCGTAGATGTCCGCGCGCCGGTCCACCTTCTCGCCTTCGACCTGTTCGGGCGACATGTACAGCGGCGACCCCAGCGCCTGGCCCGTGTGGGACAGGCTCACGTCGGCTTCGAGGTCTTTCACCAGCCCGAAGTCGAGCACCTTCGCGAACTCGGCGTCGTGGTGGTCCGTCAGGAAGATGTTCCCCGGCTTCAGGTCACGGTGGACGATGCCGCTCTCGTGCGCTTCGTGGAGCGCGCCACACACCTGCCGGGCCACCGCCGCCACGCGCAGCGGGCTCATCGGCGCTTCGCCCTTGATCACCGCCTTGAACGAGCGTCCCTCCAGCAGCTCCATCGTCAGGAAGTACACGCCGTCGTCCGATCGGCCGTAGTCGAAGATGCGCACCGTGTTGGGGTGCCGCAGCCGGCTCGCCGTGGACGCCTCGTTGAAGAAGCGCTGCTGGAACTCGCCCTTCGGGTCTGTCAGGTCGAGGGTCTTCAGGGCCACCAGACGCCCGAGCGGTTGCTGCTCGGCCACGTACACCTTGCCCATGCCACCGCGGTCCAGCAGTGACTTCACGAGGTAGCGGCCCCCCAGGGTCTTCCCCACCAGTGGGTCGCCGGGGAGGTCGGGCGAATCGGATGTGAGCGCGTCGGACATCGGGCCTCGGGGGCCGTCAGCGGGAACTGCCGGACCGTCCAGGGACACGACACTCTATCGTCACGCGTGGGCCGGGGGCTACAGGCGCGCGGTGCGCGGCGGATCTACGGAGAGGGTCGGGTCTGGGACCGCTTTCAGATCGGGCCCGCACTCGGAGGTGGATCGCAACGGCCTCGCGCGGTCCGGGTCGTTTGCGGGGATCGGGCGCCGCATCGGGGCCAGTCGTACAACGAGCGAGGGAGGCCCGCGCGGGGCCGGCCGCGACACCGGCCGGGGCGGGCGCTGCGCGCCGGGCGTACACGGGCGGGGCTGGTCGGGCTTCGTCGGGGATCGGCTGGATGCAGGGCCAGCTGGGTCGGTGACCGTGCGAGCGACCTCGATTGGCCAATGCTGTGGATTCACCACAGTGCGCTGGCGCTCACAGAGTGCTTCGCTCGCAGAGGTCGCACAGAGCATGGAGCGCCCGGCTGTCTACGCAGTCGGTCGACGGCGAACGCTCGACGTTGTGGGGGTCGTGGTAGCGATAGTGGTCGTTCGCCGCGGCCGGATCCTTCCGCGATGGCGAGGGAGGTCCCGCGTCGTAGAATGCTGCTGTGATTCTCTCTGCCCTACTCGGTCTGGCCTCTGCCCAGACCCCGGATGTTCGACTCGGCTACCAGCCGCGCCAAGACGCCGAGCCATTCGTGCCCGTGTGCTTCGCAACTTGCGATTCCACCGCACTCTTCGCGCCTTCGATGTGGCGGACTGCCTCTGTTCCTGCCGGGTTCGACGGCGACAGCTGGATCTCCATCGAGGAAGGGGTGGATGGGAGCCGGTGGAGGCGGGTCACGCTCGTCTGCGAGGCACCCGATGGCGGAAAGCCGCTCGTGCTGCGGCGTCGCTTTCCGGACGAGGGCCGGCTGCACTTCCGGGGCCTGGACGACGGACTGGCGTGCACCCTTCGGTTTCGAGGCGAGTCTCCACCGCTCGACGTCACGCTCGAGACCCGGGAGGACTTCCGCTTCGCGGGGTTTCGCGACGGGTTGTGGGTGCGGCGGACTCACCGGGAGTCCTGCGCAGGTCGGACAGCGTGTTTCGCGGGAACGGGTCCGTCCCGACAACGTCGAGCGTTCGCCCCGTCGACGGACTTCGTAGACAGCTGGGCGCTCCATGCTCTGTGCGACCTCTGCGAGCGAAGCGCTTTGTGAGCGCCAGCGCACTGTGGTGAATCTGCAGCACTGGCTGATCGAGGCGGTTCGTACGGTCACCAGGGACGTCCGCTCTGGTGTGGTCCGTCCAGGCCGTCAGGGCCGAATCCGTCGACGAGGCCAACGCTCCGACACGTCCGCGCTCTGCACCTCTGACGACCCCGTCTACACGGCCCCGTTCCCCGATCGATCCCCGAATCTACCGAACGTCCGTCGTCCCCTGCGCCTCTGCGTGAACCCCCGATCCGCCGACCACCTCGAAGAACCGCACAGAGTCGTCCCGGTACCGCGACACCACCCCAACCGCGGCCAGCCCCCGAACCACCCAGAACACGACGTCCAGCTGCCACCACAGGAACCCGTTGCGCGCCGACCTCGGAAAGAGGTGGTGGTTGTTGTGCCACTCGCTCGCCAGCCAGGCCGAGAGCGTCCGGTTCACCGACAGATCCCCGCGATGGAAGTCCTCGCCGTCGATCCGCAGGTCTTCGCCACGCCCGTGTGCCCGGAAGTTGAAGTTGCGAATCCCCCACATCCAGGCCGCCGACCACCCGAAGACCCCGAACACCCACGACCAGCCGCCCAACGCCCACAGCACCGTGCCCCAGAACAGCCAGTTGCCCGCGAAGTCCAGCACCAGCCAGCCCGGGTGGACGAGCATGCCCCAGCGCCGGTAGGTCGCGAAAGACCCGGTACGCACGGCCACATGACGCAGCAACCGCACCGCACGGCCGTGGTCGGTCTCGTCCAGATCCCAGGCCACCCCTTGATGGTTCGCGTCCGCCAGGAAGCAGTACCACCAGCCGCCTCGCGGGTCGTACGGGTCCCCGTCCTGATCGGCGTACGCGTGATGCACGTGGTGGCTCACGATGTAGACCTCTTCGGGGATCAGGCGGATCGCCGCGTGTTTCGCGAGCCAGGCGAACACCGGGTGCCGATAGGTCCAGGCTCCGTGCACGCCGTACCGATGGAAGTAGAACGTGCCGTACTGGGGCAGGAACAGGAACGCGTAGGCCAGCCCCACCACCAGCGACGTCCAGGTCGCGAAGCCCACGACCCAGATCGCCAACACGCCCACCAGCACGGCCCACACCCCCCAGGTGAACGCGGTCAGCCCGTGTCTGCGGTCGTTCCAGACGGCCAGGTTGCGAAGCCACTCGGCCCGGATGGCGGCATCGGTGGGCCGGTTGTCGTCCGTGACCCAGCCGTAGCTCGGAGTCCGGAGGACTCTTCTGAGGAAGGAGGACTTCATCGCGGCCGACCGGTGAGATCGCCGAGCAGGTCGCCCACACCGGACAACCCGCAGTGGGGTCCGAGCTCCGGATCCGCTTCGAGGATCTGCCGCATCTCGTCCAGCCGATGGTACGGAACCGCCGGGAAGAGGTGATGGGTGCGATGCAGCCGGATCCCCCACGGCACCACCAGCCAGTCGAACAGCCCGCCCCCCGACCAGTCGCGCGACGCGTCGAACACCGTGGTGGACGCCATCCCGAAGTGCTCGCCGAGCACGCGAAACCGACAGAGCAGCGGCAGGACCGTGAGGATCGGCAGCGCCCAGAGCAACAGCCAGCGATGCAACTGACCCGTCGCCAGCGCGAGGATCGGCGGCCCGAGTGCGATGCAGAGCCGCGCCACCCGCGCGAGACCACTCTCGGAAACCGACACCACCGACCGCGAGACCGACGCCATCCGCCGGTTGGACTCCACGAACGACAGCACACCACCCCCGAACAACACGAACAGCAGGTCGGCGGCGAGGGACCCGGGGCTCTTGGGGAACACGAACGGCGAGCGCCCCTCCCGCATGATCCGGTCGGGGTCGTCGGGCTGGTTGAGCAGGCGATGATGCGCCAGGTGGCTCGTGCGGTAGCCGTCGGTGGAGGTGAACAGGGGCCATCCACACAGCAGATCGGCGAGCCGGTCGTTCCAGCGCCGGTCGCGATGGAAGCCGCCGTGCACCGCTTCGTGCATCAGCACCATCAACCCGTGCTGACGACACCCGATCAGCAGCGCCGCACCGATCCAGACCGCGGGATGGTCGCTCACGAAGGTCGCAACGATGCAGGCCGCGATCACGAGCCACTCCGAGATCGCCGCCAACACGGGCTTGATCGAGGGGGTGGCCAGCGTTCGCGCCGTCCGGGACAGGCGGATCAGGGCCGCGCGCTGCGTCGGGGTCGGGTCTGCGGGCGCTCTCATGACTCCCCCAGGAGCGACGGGGCCGAGACCGCACCGAGTGCGAGCAGCGGCACGCCGAGCCAGGGCGTCAGCACCCCGAGACCCATCCCGACCAGCACAGCCGCTCCGAGCCCGAAGTGCAGTGCGGCCACCCAGATGCGTGCACCCGACGCATCCATCGGAATGGTCCGCGCAGCCCCCGAGACCGGCACCGGCGGCCCCCACAGCGTGGCCACCCCCCGCGTCCGGACCCGCCGAGCCAACGCCGCCAACGGACGCAGCTGAGAGCGGACGGGGTCGAGCGTGAAGCCCACCGAGCCGTACCGCGGAGGCTCGTCCGCAGGGGTCCAGGTCCCGAACAGCCGGTCCCAGACGACCAGGACGCCCCCGAGGTTCCGGCCGCGGTAGGCGACCTGGGACCCGTGATGCACGCGATGGGCGGCGGGGGTGTTGACGATGCCCTCGACGAGCGGCACGCGCTCGACGTGCTCGGTGTGGAGCAGCAGCTGGACGAGGGGGTTGATGGACTTGCAGACGATCCAGCACAGCGGCGGGACCCCGATGAGCACCAACGGCAGGTAGAAGACGAACTGCAGCGCACCGCCGAGCGGAGAGTTGCGCAGGGCCGCGGGAAGGTTGAGCTCCGGACTCTGGTGATGCACGGCGTGCACGCTCCAGCCCAGCGCCGTGGCGTGCGAGAAGCGGTGGTAGGCGTAGAACGCGAGATCGACGAGCAGGAACGCGACGACCCACGACAGCCAGTGGTCCGTCGGCCACACCCACGGAACCCACGCCGACAGCGCGGCATAGATCCCCAACAGCCCCGTGTACACGAGCAGTCCGGCGGTCTGCTCCACGAGCGCGACCCATCCGTTGGCGAGCATCAGCGGCACCGAGCGGCTGCGCCCGACCACCGCCGAGTACGCCCACTCGAGCAGACCCGCGACCAGGATCAGCCCCACCGCCGGGAGCAGCAGATCCCGATGGTCCATCAGGCCACCTCGGCTTCGAAGGCGTTCGACGTCGCGCACACCACGCCGGGGTCGGTGAACACGACCACCCGGGGGTCCTGGGTGTCGAAGTACGGCGCCATTCCCGCGCGGGCTGCGAGCCGGCGTGCGTCGGGCGGTGACAGGGGGAGCTCCCACACGGGCAGGCCCAGCGAGGCGTAGCCCCGGACCGCACGCGCCGGGACGAAGGCGTACACGTGGGTCATGCCGAGGGACAGGGCGTGGTCGAGCGTCGCGCGGATCAGCGTCACCACGGGTGCTCTGCGAGCCCGCCAGCGCGGGGCGATTGCGAGGCGACCCACCTCTCCGAGGCTATGGCGCGGGATCCCCAGCCCCTCGAATGCGAAGAGGGCCTCGACCGGCAGCCCGACCTCCGCATCGGCCGGCACCAGGCGGGACGTCCCGGCCAGTCGGCCCTCGGCGTCGTGCAGGGCGAACTGCACGGCGTGGTCGTCGAACACGTCCCGCAGCCGGCCGTCCGCATAGTGACCGGGTGCCAGGTGCCCCGCCGACGCGAACACCTCGTGGCGCAGCGCGAACAGGGCGTCGTGCCCGGTCTCGGCAGGGCCCGCCACGAACCCCGAGTCCGAGCGACCCGAGGGCGCCGACCAGCGACGACCCGGCTCGTACAGCGCGTCCACCAGGCCCTTCCACCGCTTCGCGACCACGTCCCGGCGCAGCTTGAGCGTGGGCGTCAGCTCGCCGTCCTCCACCGACAGCGGGCGGGGCAGCACGGCGTGGCGATGGATGCGATGGGCCCGTGCGCACCGGGTGTTGTGCGCGGTGACCGCCCGATCCACGGCGTCCTGCACGAGCGGATGATGGCGGACGTCCGCAACCACCCCGACTCCGTGGGCATCCAGCAGATCGACCGCCGCTTCGACGTCCAGGGTGAGCAGCGCGACGAGGTGGGGTCGGTCGTCACCGAGGACGAGGGCGCGCTCGAGGATGTCGGCGCGCTCCAGGGAGGCTTCGACGGCTTCCGGAGCGATGTTCTCGCCCGTGGTCGGCACCAGGATGGCCTTGGAGCGCCCCACGACGCGCAGGTGTCCGTCCTCGCAGCTCGCGAGGTCACCGGTCTTCACCCAGCCGTCCTGGAGCACGCGCGCGGTCTCGTCCGGGTCGTCGAGGTAGCCCAGGAACACGTTGGGACCGCGAAACCAGACCTCACCGTCCTCCAGGCGCAGATCGACTCCGGGCAGCGCCGGCCCGCAGGTTCCCGGGCGGGCGAACCCGGGCGGCGTCAGCGTGGTGGGCCCACAGCCCTCGGTCTGCCCATAGGTCTGGAGCAGCTCCAGGCCGCGTTCGGCGTACCATTCGAAGAGCTCGGGTGACAGCGCTCCGGCCCCGCTCACGGCGATGCGCACCTGGTCCAGGCCGATGCTCGAGAGGTCGCCCTCGACGCTCCGGCGCAGCCGCTCCCAGATGGTCGGGACCCCGAAGAACACGGTGGGCCGGAACTCCCGCAGCGTGTCCACCACCCCACCCCGGCTGGGCGCGTAGGCCACCGACCCGCCTGCGACGAGGGCCGCCACGATGGTGAAGTTCTGCTCGGCCACGTGGGACAGGGGCAGGTAGCTCACGGTGGTCTCGCCGGGCCCGATGCCCAGCGTGCGGATGGCGGTCTGCGCCGTCCACAGCAGGCTTCGATGGGACAGAAGCGCCGCCCGGGGCTGCCCCGACGTGCCCGAGGTGAACACCGCGACGCCGGGCTGATCAGGGTCGATGGCGGCCAGGCGACGTTCGACCTCGCCATCGTCCAGCGCAGCACCGCACTCCAGCAGATCGGCCCAGTTGCCGGGCCCTTCGCGGAGCATGGTGGCGATCACGGCGTCTGGCACGGCGTGTTCGAGGGCGTGACGCACGGCGGGCACGGCGCCATCGGACTCCAGCAGGACGAAGCGCGGCCGCGCCACCTGCAGCGCACCTCGCAGCGTGTCGGGATCGAGGTCTTCGTGCAGGCCACACGGAACCGCTCCGATGGCCTGAGCCGCCAGGTAGGTCACGGTCCACTCCGGCCGGTTCGAGCCCTGGATGCACACCCGATCGCCAGGCTGCACCCCGTGGGCGACGAGCGCCCGACCAACGCTGCGCACCTCGTTCAGCAGGCTCGACCAGGTGGTGGGGAACCAGCCGTTCTCGGTGGTGGACCGCAGCCAGTAGGCGGGGTCTTCGGGAGTCTCGCGCGCCCGCTTCCAGAGCAGTGCCACCGGCAGATCCTCGCGGACGGGCCAGGGCTCGGCCAGGGCCGCGGGATGGGTGAGCCAGTGCTCCAGGCGCTTCAGGCTCCCCGCGCAGTAGAAGCCGTCGACGATCCGGTCGTCGATCGCCACCCGCAGCGTGAACGCGTCACGCACGACGGGCTCGCCGTCCTCGGCCACCACCGTGGGCTTCACCCGGCCGAGCATCATGTGGATGGACGCGGTTCCCTCGTCGGAGAGGTGATGAAAGCTCGCATCGAGGCCGATCGACCCCAGGTTTCCGACGAATGCGCTGGTGCGCCGGGGGTCGGACGCCATCATCGAGCGGGGCAGCCAACCGCGCTGGTCCAGGCGACTCACCCCGCGAACGAGCCGCTTGGCAAGGGGCTTCGGGAGGTGATCGAGCCATTCGAGCTCGCGATCGACGGACGACTCGGCGTCGGGGTCGCGGCTGGCCCGGACCGCGGCGTTCACCTTGCGCTGCACGTCCCACAGGGTGTCGGTCGGCTCGAAGTCCACGCGGGTCGACACGATGCGCGCTCCGTCGCGCTTGCCCTTCTTCACCGAGAACGTCAGCGACAGCTGCTCCCGGTCGAAGATCTGGCCGTTCATCACGGTGCGGTTGAGCTGGGGCCGCTCGACCAGGGTGCGCAGACAGGCCGCCAGCACGACGTGGAAGAGGGTCAGGGGCTCGGAGGGGTCCGATGCGACGTGGTCTTCGAGGAATCGCGCTGCGGGACCGTGGGGAACGTCGAGCTGGAAGAACAGCACGGCGTCGCTGCGCCGGGGGGTCGCCAGCGGAAGGAACCGCCGCAAGGCGCTGGTGGCTCGGGCCTTCTTCAGTCCGTCGAATCGCATGTCGCCTCCACTGTCCGACCTTCTGACGTTGAAGTAAGCTGGCGTGCCCGCGCCCGGAGATTACCAGGGATTACCGGGTCCACCGTGGACGGGACCCGTCCCCTCCTGCCGCCTGTGCCGCCGCACGTCCGCCCTTCGTGCCCGCCGCTCGGAGTCAGGAGCGAGCGCGGGCTCGATGGTGAGTGTGGCCAGGGACCTTTGCAGTCGCTCCACGTGTGACCGCCAAGACGGTCATCGAATCACTCTTTGCGGGGCAGGCCCGGAGCGAGGTCTCGCGCGAAGTAGGTGAGGATCAGGTCGGTGCCGGCGCGCTTCATGGACAGCAGCAGCTCCTTCGCCACCGCATCCCCGTCGATCCAGCCGTTCGCGGCGGCGGCCTTCACCATCGCGTACTCGCCGCTGACGTTGTAGGCCGCGACCGGGACGTCGAACCGCTCCCGCACCGCGCGGATGATGTCCATGTAGGACAGGGCCGGCTTGACCATGAGGATGTCGGCGCCCTGAGCGAAGTCGAGCTCGGCCTCGACCATGGCCGACCGGGCGTTCGCGGGGTCCATCTGGTAGGTCTTGCGGTCGCCGGACTGGGGCGCGCTGTCGACCGCGTCGCGGAACGGGCCGTAGAAGGCACTGGCGTACTTCACGGCGTAGCTCATGATCGCGATGTCGGTGTGGTCGGCGTCGTCGAGGGCGGTGCGCATGGCCCCGATCATCCCGTCGATCATGCCGGACGGGGCCACCATGTCGGCCCCCGCTTCGGCGTGGGACACGGCCTGCTTCTGGAGGTTGGCGAGCGTGGGGTCGTTCAGCAGGCGGCCGTCTTCCCCCAGCACACCGCAGTGGCCGTGCGAGGTGTACTCGCAGAAGCAGACGTCGGTGATGACGTACAGCTCGGGCCAGCGCTCCTTCAGCATCCGCGTGGCGCGCTGGATGATGCCGTCGTCGGCCCAGGTGTCGGACCCCACGGCATCCTTCTGCTCGGGCACGCCGAACAGGATCACCTTGTCGATGCCGTTCTCGAGGATGGTGTCGATCTCGGCGGCGACGGTGTCCATCCCGTGGTTGAAGATGCCCGGCATGGACGGGATCTCGCGCTTCGTGGACGGATTCGGGTCGATGAACACGGGCATGATGAGGTCGTCGCGGAAGAGGTGGTTCTCGCGAACGGCCGTTCGCAGCGTGGCGCCGCGGCGGAGGCGACGGGGACGGCGGGGCTGGTCGAACGGCGTGGACATGGGGACCTCCGGGCGAGGTCGCACGTAATCGATTCCGCAGGAACCCGGCTGGAGGAAGCCCGCATGCGCCTCGACGATGTCGGCCTCCGGCCCGCTATGCTGCCGCATGTCCTCCCTTCGTGCCCGCCGCCTGGCTCACATCCTCCGCACGGGAGTCCGCACGCTCGTCACCCGGGACTTCGGGGCCGATCTGGCGGCGGTTCAGGACGGGCTGGACCTGTCGGCGTTCGAAGCACTCGGCCAGCGCCTCCGACAGACCGACGACGGGCGGGCGCTCCTCGCCGAGCAACCCCGGATCGACCTGCAGTCCGTCGACGTCGACGCGATGCGGGCCCTGCCCGACGACACCCTCGGCCACCAGGTGCTCCAGCACCTCGAGCGCAACGCCCTCCTGGCCGACATCGAGCTGCCACAGTGCCCCTTCCCCCTGTCGCCCGCAGCCACCTACGCCAAGCAGCGCTGGCGGGAGACCCACGACATCCGGCACGTGCTGACCGGGCTGGGCATCGACATCCGCGACGAGATCGTGCTCCAGGCCTTCCAGCTCGGGCAGTTCCACAACCGGTTCGCGATGGTCCAGATGACGGTGGGTCCGCTGCTGTCGCCGATGGCGCCGGGCCCGCTGCTGCGCGACTACCGACGCGCCTTCCGTGCGGGTCGAGCAGCGAGACCCCTGATCGACGTCCGCTGGGAGGGGCTCTGGGACCGTCGGGTCGAGGAGCTGCGCGTGGTGCTGGGCATCTCGCGGCTCTCCTGAGTCTCACCGCCGCTCGCCCACCACCCCGTCCGGCCGGATCCTCGCCAGGCCGCCGTCCAGCTCCACCGTCGCCCACTGTCCGGCCTTGACCGCATCCCAGCGGGGGTTCACCAGTGGGCCCGCGAAGCTGCCCGCCGGAAGCTCGCGTACCCGCTGTCGGCCCGTCACCAGCGGGTTCTTCGCGTAGCGGACCCCCAGGCCGTTCGTGCGCGCCCCGAACCACGACAACCCGCCGGGAATCGCCTTGGCACCCACGGTGATGGCCCGAAGCCCCCGTCTCGCCACCGCCGACCGACCGACGAGCAGCTGACGGGTCCAGTGGGTGCCGCGCAGGATGCGATCGACGATGGGAAGCCGCTCTGCGCCATAGGTGTCGAGCACCGCGTCGTCGAGCTCGCCCTGCACCACGCCCGCGAGCTTCCAGCCCAGGTTCCAGGCGTCCTGGATGCCCGCGTTCAGCCCCTGTCCGCCGATGGGACTGTGGACGTGGGCCGCATCGCCCGCGAGCAGGAATCGTCCCTTTCGGACCACCTCTGCGCGCCTGCACGCGGTCCGGAATGGGGCCGTCGCGTCGGGGGGTTCGGACAGGCACGCCGCCACCCCGCGCTGCCTCAGGATCCCGTCCAGCGTCTGCCGATCGACCTGCGAGACGCCCGCCAGCGCCGTGCCCGTCACATCGGCGATGAGCCGGAAGGCCCCGGGACCGGTCCCCTTGCGGGGGTTGAGCGCCAGATAGCCGTGTGGGCCGACGTGTCCGTGGGTCTCGTCGCAAACCAGACCGCTGCCGGGGGCCGTGTCGAGGTGCACGTCTGCGAGCAACCAGTCCGCCGCGTACGACCGACCGACGAAGCGGATCTTCGCAGCCGTTCGGACCGTGCTGTGCGCCCCGTCGCAGCCCACGACCCAGCCCGGCGTCCGGAGTACGGCCTCCCGATCGAAGCGGGTCCCCCACTCCACCGTTCCGCCCAGCGCCTCGAACCGCGCGAGCAACAGGGCTTCCGTCCGACTCTGCGGCAGGGACAGCAGGAACGGGAACGCCGCGCCGTCCGGGGTGAGCGGCACGCGCATGCAGTGCTGGCCGTCGACGTACAGGTTGGCGCCCACGGTGCGGGAGCCTTCGGCGAGCATGGCGTCGAGGACCCCGATGGCATCGAGGATCTCGAGGGTCCGCGGGTGGATTCCGTAGGCCTTGGACAGGGTGCTGGGCCCGTTGCGGTCCGACACCACGCGCACCGGAACGCCGCGCTTGACGAGCTCGATGCCGAGGGTGAGGCCGGTGGGTCCGGCGCCGACGAAGGTGACCGACATGAACGTTCTCCGTGGGACGTTTGGAGTGTCACCGGTTCGACCCTCGCCCGCGCTCACAGCTGCTTACAACGAGGTAAGTCCACCGACCCTGCATCCCGACCACCCTCCGAGAGGCCGGGCTGGACGAGCCGATCGACGTCACCCTCGGCGACGGACCCTGGACGAGATGTGCCTCGTGGGCGTGGGCGCGCTGCCCGTCTTCTGACGCCGATCAGCGCTTGCCCTGGGGATCGAGGCACTCGACCACGGAAGCGAGCTCACCCCGGGTGGTCACCAGTTCGAGGACCTCGGAGGCCCGGTCGGCATCCTGCGACACTGGGGCGAGCCCGCGCGCGAGCAGCTGAGCATCCAGGATGGCAAGCGCCGTGTCGGCGTCGGGGACCGGCCCATCCTCCTTCGGAAAGCGATGGAACCCGTAGCTCATGCACTTCTCCAGATCGCGGTCCGAGAGCGCCCCTGGGAACGGGAGCTCGAGTGCGCCCTGGTCCTCGTGGCAGAACCAGGGCGCTCCGGGGTCGTCGTCGGATGAGCCGACGGTCCAGCTCAGCCAGTCGGGTGCCGTAGAGCCCGGCATTCCCGTGAACTGCGTGTACGAACGCACGTTGTCGTCGAACCGGACATCGCGGTCGGCGATCCCGACCCGAAAGCCATCCACCCTCCGGAAGTCCGCCACCACACGGGTGTCTTCGAGGTCCAGCACGCCAGGCCCCCGGTCGTGCAGGGTCGGCGTACAGGCCAGGCTGCGCCCTCCGGTCGACAGGTTCACGTAGACGTCGGGCCGACCACCGGGGATGTCGGCCTCCTCATCGGGAATCGCCACGCTGTGCAGGTCGATGCGCAGACGTCGAGGTCGGAACCAGAACGACCAGCTGTCGGCGAGCGGCGTGCCTGCAGGGGGATCCACGCCGGCCGACCGCAGCGCAGAGCCGATGAGATGGGCGGCGATCCACCGCTTCGACGACGCCTTCACGGAGGCGGACGGCTCCGCTCCGTAGACCTTCAAGAACATCCGTCCGCGGGTAGGCGCCGCGAGCATGGAGGTGGGCTCGACCAGCTTCCCGTCCGCCACCTCCACCCGCGCCTCGCGCTTCCAGGGCAGGTCGCGGTCGTCGAACACCACCACGACCACCCCGTCGTACGGAACGGTCTCCTGCTCGCCCGTGTCGCGGGTGAGCGTCACCACGAGTCGGTCGTGGTCGAAGTCGTAAGACAGCGCCCGACTGCGGACGGCCCCCGTGGGAGCGGGCGGCCCACGATGCAGACACCCTGCGACCAACACGACGCCCCACGCCATGCGACCCGCAGTCAGCATTCGATGACCCAGATTCCCTCGCAGCCCTCGGCGAACGCCGAGTCGTCGGGCACTTCGTCACAGCCCACGTCCCAGTGCTCCGAGATCGAGCTCGCACACGCGTCGGCGAACGAGTCGTCGAAGATGAGCACACACCCACTCGTCTCCCGGGCCTCGTCCAGGCTCTCCTGGAGGAACGCCAGCCGGTCGGCCCGGCACTCGGAGCGACTCTCGATCCAGCTCTCGCCAGCCTCGTTGCACGCCCGCAGGTACGCGCACTCCTCGTCGGCCATGTGCCGCAGCAGCCGTTCTTCGCTCCACCCCGTCTGGCAGCCCATCGAGCAGGCCAACACCGCAATTCCGCACCACCGCATCCCGTCTCCGCACCGTGCTCCAGCTCCATGGGACCACGGATGGACGCGACCCGCACCCTCGGATGCACGGCTCCTGTGAGGGACCACCTGCAGCGGAACGACAGACGCCGATGTATGCTCGTCGAGATCGTCTGGAGCCCCCATCCCTCTTCCCCTCGCCATGCTTGCGCTGACCGGATGCGGAACCGCTCCGCCCGATGCCCGCCCGCCACGTGATCCGGCCACGCCGTACGTGTGGGACACCGCCTGGCCCATCTCGGATGCCGATGGGGACGGGTTCGACGACGACGTCGACTGTGACGATTCCGACGCATCCGTCTGGCCCGGCGCGCCCTTCCTCCCCTCCCACGAGTGCGACGGGAAGGACCAGGACTGCGACGGCATCGACGAAGGCGCCGAGGACCTGGACGGGGACTCGGTCTCGGCGTGCGACTTCGACTGCGACGACCTCGATCCGGAGCGTGCTCCCGGCTTCGCCGACCCCCTCGGCGATGGCATCGACCAAGACTGCAACGGAACGGACGGGGTCGGCACGTCTCCCGTTCTCGTGGTGGGAGGACTGGGCAGCAAGGTCCTCGGCGCCGAGGCCATCGAAGCGGACGTGGACGGCGACGGCTGTGCAGACATCGTGCTCGGCGAGACCGGCCCCACCATGCTGGAATTCCTGACCTCGGGGGGCACCAACGGCGGTCGCATGCTCGTGGTGCGCGGATGCGGTCTGTCCCAGCTCGAATGGCAACCCGGCACGGCGTCAGGCGCGACCAGCAAGCTCCTGGCGATTCCGCGAGCCGACGGAACAGGTGACCAGATTGGCGCGATCAGCTGGTACAACACCGGGCATCGCGGGCACTTCCGACTTGTCGAGTGGAACGGCCAGTACGCATCGGTCGTCACAGAGTTCGAGGGAGACGCAACCGGCGACATGCACACGGCCTCCGTGCGGGCCGGGTCGTCCCCCACGCTCACGTTCAGTTCCGTCGTCTCATCTGCACCGCCCTCCGGACGGTCATTCACGCTGCCGTTCGAGACCGAAGAGTGGTCCGGTGGGGTCACGGAGTGGACGGGCCCCTTGGACACTCTGTGGCTCGGGTGGACTCAGATCGCCCATGACCGCGATGCAGACGGGGAGCAAGAGCTCGTCGTCTCCGCCTTCGAGCCCGGGGTGAACGACAGCTTCGTCCTGGTCCTCTCCGACCCGCCAGCGACCGGAGGAACGCCCGTCGAGACCTGGAGCGCCACCGCGACGTTCCAACCCGGCTTCGGGCACACCCTGCACCCCGCGCCCGGGCTGATGAACGACCCCGGTGCCGTGCTCGCAGGAGCGACCGCACCCGCGAACTACGCCGGCGTGCTCGGCGTCCTTCCCTCCTCCGGTCCCGGAACCCACGTGCTGGACGACTCCGCGACCCGGTTCCACGGCGAGTACCCGAGCGACTGGCTGGGGGTGTCGGCCGACGTGGGCGATGTGAACGGAGACGGGGAGATCGACGTGCTCATCGGCGCGCCAGGCGACCTCAACCAACCCGGCCATGGCAAGGTCTTCCTGTTCCTGGGCCCCATCGAGGCGGGCCGCGCCTACGAACGCGCCGACGCGGACACCGTGTTCGTCGGTGAAGGCCGGGACGACCACCTGGGTTGGCGCGTGCTGACCGTCGACCTGGACGGCGACGGCCAGGAAGAGGCGTACGCGACAGCACCCGGCGCCGATGCCGGAGTCGGGTTCTTCACCGGAGGGCTGTACCGGCTCGACCTCTGAGCGTCGAACCACGTCGAACACCCTGTATTCACGGGAGCGCTGGCGCTCTGAGACTCTGACGACGCTGTCTACCAGCATGCCTTCGCCGATCGACGCGCTCCCAATGCCGTCGTCCGTCGTCCGCTGTGGCTCTGTGCGTGTGCCCGAGCGTCTCCAGCAGCCACTCCCGCCCGTCGACCCGCCCGCCTTGACACCGCCACCTGGACGGCGGAGGCCAGCGATTCCGCCAAGCGGATTCGGGCGCACGCACAGAGCCACAGCGGACAAGGTCCGCCGAACAGGCCGAACGGACCAATCGGGGGAGGCCCCGCCAGAGACAGCGGCGTCAGAGACCCAGAGCACGAACAGCCCTGCGAACACGACGGGATCGACGACGCGAACGTCGTGGTCGTGTTGGTGGTGGCGGGTAGTCGGTCGTTCGCCCATCTACGACGTGGACCGGACTGGACTGAAACCCGAGGACGACGCTCGAACACGGCGGCTGAGATGGCCTGGTCGAGGCATCCGCGCTCAGCGGATCCTCAGCGCAACCCTCCGCGAAGCGAAGCGCTCAGCGGTGAGAGTTGGCGTTGAATCCATCGAAGTCGTTCGAGCGAACGCCCGGGTCGTCCGCCCCGAGCCGTTTTCATCCTCCTGGGGCGCCCGAAGGGCGAAGTGAGCAGCCCGTGAGCACCCACCTCCCCATCGCCGACGTCGACTGGTAGCCTCCCCACATGTTGCTCTTCCTGCTCGCATGCACCTCCGGCACCGACCCCACCGTCGAAGCCGATGCAGACACCGACACCGACGCCGATACCGACGCGGACACCGACGCCGACACCGACGCGGACACCGACTCCGATGCCGACACCGACGCGGATTCCGATGCCGACACCGACGCCGATTCAGACGCAGACACCGATGCGGACGCAGACGCGGACACGGACGCCGATTCCGATGCGGACTCCGACACCGATCTGCTCCCCACTGGCGACACCGGCGACACCGATCCCCCGCCGAGCTGCGCGTCCCTCGACATCACCGTCGATGGCGTGCCCCACACCGGCACCGTCCAGCTGACCGGTCTGCGCGCGTTCGGGGATGCGCGGACCGCCGAGGTGACCGTCAGCAATCCCTGCCTGGTCGACGTCCAGTTCCTCGGGCACCCCGACGACTGGTCCACCGATCCCCGCGTGACCGTGTTCCCGTTTCCGCCCGTCCGGCTCGAGCCCGGAGAGGCCGCGACCTTCGGGATCACCCTGCTGCCAGGCGATTCCGGGCCCTTCGCTGCGGATGTCTCGATCCCACACACCGCAGATGACGGTCCGTTCGCGGCCTCGGTCGAAGCCGACATCGGCGCCGCACCGGTCCTGGTGATGGTGGGCGACGGACGACGCGTGGCGATCAGTCCGGACTTCGGGGACACCTGGACCACGAGCAGCTGGGACACCCTGGAGGGCCACACCAACGCCCTGCAGCGCGGCGTCTGTGCGAACCCGAGCGGCGAGGTGCTGTCCGTCGGAGGCAGCGATCAGTTCGGGCACTGGCTGTCCACCGATCAAGGCGGAACGTGGACCGACGGCTCCGAAGCGGGCTCCTGGGCGGCTGGCTGCGTCTGGGCGGCCGACCAGGCCGAGTGGTGGGTGTTCGGAGGCTTCGATCGGCTCCACACCTCCTCCGACGGCACGTCTTTCGCGTCCCAGGTCTCCGGCTCGGGCAGCCCGCATCTCCGCGGGGGCGTCTACGGCGCGGGAACCCTGGTGGCCTGGGGAGACGGCGAGGTCCGCACGTCGAGCGACGGCCTGGCCTGGCAACACGTCGAGGTGCTGGGCTACAGCGCGAACGACGGCGCGTTCGGAAACGGCACGTTCGTGGTGGGCGGCGAGACCAACAACCTCGTCAGCCACGACCTGGGCGCGACCTGGACTCCGATTGCGTCGTCCATGGGGGCGATTCAGCGGGTGGTCTTCGCGAACGGCACGTTCTACGCAGACAACGGCAGCTCGATCTACTCCAGCACCGACGGAGACGACTGGACCGTGGTGAACTCCACGGGCGGGGTGTCGCTGGTGACGGGGTACGGACAGCGGTTGGTCGGCACGAGTGGCGCTTCGGTGCATCGCAGCGACGACGGCGGCTTCTCCTGGACCGAGGTGAAGCCCGACGACGGGGGGCCCGGCATGGGCCGCGCAACCTGGGGAAAGTGGTAGATGGCGATCTGGATGCTGGCGCTGCTCGCGTGCTCGGGGCCCGACCCCGCAGAGCCTCCCTCCGAGGATGCGGACGCGGACGCAGACACCGACGCAGACACGGATGCGGACACCGACGCAGACACGGACGCGGACTCCGACGCAGACACGGACGCGGACACCGATGCCGACGCGGACACCGATGCCGATACCGACGCAGATACCGACACCGACACCGACCCCGGGTGCATCGACGACGCGACGTTCTTCGAGGACTCGGCGTTCCCGGTCCTGGTGTCGAGCTGCTCGGCCTGCCACAACCCCGACCCCGGAGCCTTCGCGGCGAACGCGGGCTGGACGGTCGACACCGCCGACGTGGTCGCGACCCGCACGTCCATCGAGGACTTCGTGCTGGCGGATCCCGACAACGCCCTGGCGTTCACCGAGCGCCCGACCAACCAGCGGCCCCACACCGGCGGGCTCGTGGTGGACTTCCAGTCGCCCGAGCACCTCACCCTGCTCGACCTGGTGCAGCGCATCGAGAACCCCAACGCCTGCCTGCCGCCCGTGGTGGGCGAGGACTGCACCGACGGCACCCCGCGTCCCGGCAACGGTGACCTGCGCCGCCTGACCGACGTGCAGGTGGCCAACAGCATCTTCGACAGCCTGAACGTGGTGCTGGACGACGGCATCTTCCCGCCGACCGCCCGCAACGCCGACTTCCGGACCTTCGCGCAGAACAACACGGTGAGTGCCGCAGACACCGAGTTCGTGCTGCTCGCAGCGGAGCAGGCCGCCGATCGGGCCGACGTGGACGCGCTCTCCGCCTGCCAACCCTCCGAGACCCCCGAGCAGTGCGGGCGTCGCTGGGTGGTCGAGCTCGCCGAACAGCTCTACCGACGCCCCCTCGACCCCGCCGAAGAAGCCATCGTCCTGACCTTCCACGACTCCGGCCTCGACCCCGCGACGGCGAACCGGATGACCATCGAGCTGCTGCTCCAGAGCCCGCAGTTCCTCTACCTCTCGGACCGCACGCTCCCGAACAGCACGGCCCTCGACGACTGGGCGGTGGCGGCACGGGTGTCGATGTTCCTGACCGACAGCCCGCCCGATCCGCTGCTGGTGGCCGCTGCCGAGGCCGGGGAGCTGCGCACCCAGACCCAGATCCAGACCCACGCGCTGCGCCTGCTCGACGACTTCCGCGCGGCGGGGGTCATCCAGCGGTTCCACGAGGACTGGCTCGATCTCTACCAGCTCGACAACGCGACCCGGGATCCGGTGCGCTACCCCGACTTCGACGACGGGATGCGGGCCGATCTGTACACGGACGCCGCGCTGTTCACGAGCGAGGTCGTGTGGTCGGGGCCCGGCACGTACGACGCGCTGATGTTCTCGACCACGGGCTGGGTGAGCCCCGAGCTCGCGCCGATCTACGACATGGCGCCACCCGCGTACTGGGAACCCGTCGATCTCGGGCCGTCTCGCCCGGGAATCCTCACCCGTCCGTCGTTCCTGGCCGCCCACGCCTACGAGGGAACCAGCTCGCCGGTCCGCCGAGGAGCCTGGGCGCTGCACAACCTGCTCTGCGAAGACCTGGCACCGCCCGACAACGTCGACATGGACCTGTCCGACGGCGTGTTCGACCCCGACGCGAACAACCGGGAACGGCTCGCGGCCCACACCACCGACCCCACCTGCCAGGCCTGCCACGAGAAGATCGACCCCATCGGCTTCTCGCTCGAGAACTTCGATGCGCTCGGGGCCTGGCGCGACGTCTGGGAGAACGGCGAGACCGTGAACGCCGAGGGCAGCCTGAACGGCGCCACCTTCGACGGCGCCCCCGGCATGCTCCAGCACATCCTGGTCAACGACCCCGTGCTCTCGGTCCGCGCGAAGGAGTGCTACGCCGAGCGCTGGTTCGAGTACGCCGTGGGTCGCGAGACGGGCATCGACGACCACTGCACCCTCGACCTCGTCGGCGACCGCTTCGTCGCCAGCGGCGGCAACATCCGCTCCCTGCTCGTCGACATCGCGATGAGCGACGCATTCCGCTTCCAGGGGACCCCATGAAGATCGACCGACGCCACCTGCTCAAGATGGGCTCGGCGGCCCTGGCGGCCCCGTTCCTGCGGCTCGACGACGCGTTCGCCTGCTCCGGCACGGGCCCGAAGCGGTTCGTGATCTTCCACCACCCCCAGGGCACCACCCTGTCCCAGTGGGCGCCCGAGGGCACGGTCGATCAGTTCACCCTGCCGTTCATCACCGCTCCCCTCGAAGGCCTGCGCGACCACCTGTGCTTCATCACGGGGCTCGACAACCTCCAGGCCGACTTCTACCCGGCGGGCAACTCCCACGAACGCTCCGACTACACCGTGTTCACGGGCATGCCCTACTTCTCGCCCACCGAGCAGCTCACGGCGGGCGGGCCGTCCATCGACGAGGTCGTGGCCCAGCGCCTCGCGGCCCCCACCCCGTTCAAGCGCCTGGACTTCGTGATCGGTCGGGCCATCAGCAACGGCGTCACCCAGTGCAGCCGGTTCTTCGCGGGGCCCTACGACCCCATCTCCGGCTACAACGACCCCCTCGTGGCCCTGCTCCGCATCTTCGGCGACAACACGCTGTCGCCAGCGGACGAATGGGCGCTCCGGTCCCGTCGCAGCGGGGTCCTCGACGCCCTCACCCAGAACTTCGCCCATCTCCGCGGGAAGATCCCGGCCCACCAACGCGATCGACTCGACACGCACCTGGCTCGCGTCGAAGACCTCGACGCCCGCATCACCGCCGGAACGGGCGCGTGTGTGCGGCCCGAGATCACCGTTCCCCCGGTCTACGACGCCAGCTGGGACGACGACGTGTCGGCACCGCTGATGGCCGAGCTCGCGGTCGCTGCCCTGGCCTGCGACTACACCCGGGTGGCCACCATCGAGTTCGCGAACGGCCACGGCCACACCTTCCCCTGGCTGTGGGGCGAGAACGGCGGCGCCCCCGTGGTCGACCCCAGCTTCGACAACTGGCACGCGCAGGTGCACGCGGACTTCGTGGACGGCATGCAGTACGTCTACCGCTGGTACATGCAGCAGTTCGCCGACTTCCTCACCCGGATGGCCAACGAGACCGACGCCGACGGCGACAACCTGCTCGAGACCAGCCTGGTGCTCTACATGCCCGAGTTCAACTCCGGTCGACACACGCCCAAGGCGATTCCGGCCATCCTCGCGGGCTGCATCCCGAGTGCGGGGCAGTACCACGACTTCATGGGCGCGGACCGGCAGCTGTACTTCGACCACCAGCACTGGGGTCTGCAGACCGGGGCCAACACCAACCAGCTCCACCTCGGCATCCTCCAGGCGTTCGGGCAGCCGGACACCGAGTTCGGACGCTGGGACGCCGGCATGCCGAGTGGCCCGCTCCCGGGGGTCTTCTGATGTGGTGGCTCGCCTTCCTCGCGTGTGACGGGACCCCTCCCGCGGACGATGTCGATGTGGACGCCGATGCGGATGCGGACACCGACGCGGACACGGACAGCGATACCGACGCGGACACCGACACCGACGGGCCGATCACGACCTGGGCCGACGTAGAGCCCGTGTTCACGGAGTCCTGCGGGACCTGTCATGCAGACGGCGCGTCGCTGGGGAACTTCCGGGTGGACACGCCGGGCGACATGGTGGACGTGGTCGACCCCGAGACCACGATGCCGTTCGTGGCGCCGTTCGACCCCGACGGCTCGTACCTCTGGCACAAGGTGAACGGCACCCAGCTCGACATCGCCGGCGGCAACGGCACGCCGATGCCGCCCACCGGAACCATTCCCGCCGGCGATCTGGACGTCATCCAGGACTGGATCGCCGATGGGGCGCTCGGACCCGGCGGCGGGGACGCGGACACCGACGCCGATACAGATGCGGACACCGATGCCGATGCCGACACCGACGCGGACACCGATGCCGACACCGACGCGGACACCGATGTCGACACGGGCGACACCGGCTGGCCCGACCCCGTGCTCCCGAACGGGCCCGAGCTGTCGTTGGTCGTCGATGGACAGCTCCTGCCTCCGGGCGCCGCCATCTCGCTGCAGACCGGTCCGGCGGGCTGGCTCGGAGCCCCGACCGACCGCATCCTGGTCCTGACCAATCGGGCGCCCACCGACCTCGACCTGTCGACCGTCACCGTGGATGCCCCCTTCACCTTGTCCGGAGCCACCGGGGTTCTCGGCGAGGACGAGAGCACCGCCCTCACGTTGAGCCTCGACGGGGCCACGTTCACCGATGCGTCCACCGTGACCGGGCTGTTTGCGGTGGGCACCGAGGAATGGCCCGTGAGCGCGGACGTTCCCGCGCCCCTGCCCGTGATCCTGCTCGCCCAGAGCGGGGCCGTCTACCGGTCGACCGACTACGGCGACAGCTTCACCGAGACCGTCGCTGGAGACGGCCACTACTACAGCGCATTGACCTGGAAGGACGGGGTGTTCTTCCGCGGTGGTCGCGAGACCCAGGCCTGGTCCGATCCCAACGTGTACTCCTGGTCGACCGACGGGATCACCTGGACCGACGCCAGCTATGCCTCGGCGTTCCGCTCGGATGACTGCACCGCCTTCGAAGACCGGTTCGTGTGTGTGCGCGATCGCCACCTCACCTGGAGCGTCGACGGAACGGTGGTGGTGCACGAGAACGACCAGGGGGGCGGCGGCACCCTGTACAACGGCGTGGTGGCGCTGGACGACCGGCTGGTGATCACGGGCCGGGACGGGCAGCGCTCGATCAGCTGGGATGGCTACCAGGTCGACGAAGCGGCCGCGGGCGACTTCGCAGACGGCGACGAGTTCTTCGACATCGCGGCTCACGGCGACACGGTGGTGGCGGTGGGCGGCAGCGACCGGCTGGCCATCGGCACCAGCACCGACCGCGGCGAGACCTGGTCGGACCAGATCATCGACAGCGCCCAGTACCAGCGGTTCTCGAGCGTGGTGGTGCACGAAGGCGAGTTCTTCGCGGCGTCGGGCTGGAACCTCTACCCGGTGATGCGCTCGACGGACGGGCTCACCTGGACCGTGGTGGACGGCGCGCCGATCGACCGTGTGCTGGGCTCGGTGAACGGCCGGCTGTTCGGTGCGCAAGGCGTGTGGAGTGCCGACGGCAGCTACTCGCGGATCTACTGGACGACGGACTTCGTGAACTGGACGCAGGTGCTGGAGACGCCCAACGGAGCCAGCATCAGCGACCTGGCGCTGGGCGGCATCGCTCCGTGATTTCCGGTCGGATCGGCATTCTCGCGAGCATCCTCGCGATCGTCACCGCGTGCACGACCGAGAGCGCAGCCGTGGAGCACATCGCCCGAGACGGCTGTACCAACGTCGCGGTCGAGCGGACCGGCATGCAGACCTTCGACTGGACCGCCACCTGCGACGGTCGGTTCTGCGAAGGCGACGTGGAGCTGTTCGGGGGTTCGAGCCAGGGCTCGCAGATGTGCTCGCTGCGCCCGCCAGAACGGGTCGGTCACGTGCAAGGCCCCGGAATCGCCGTGCTGGGCGAAGGAAACGCGAGCGGTCTGTGCTCGGTGCCCGCCATCGAGGCCCAGTTGGTCGCCCTCCGCCCGCGCATCGAGGCCTGCTACGATCTGGCTCTGCAGAGCGACCCCGAGCTGGCGGGCACCGCGACGTGGCAGTGGCAGATCGGCGAGGACGGCGCCGCGACCCTGCCCCCAGAGGACTTCGGCTCGGCGCTGTTCGCCTGCGGGAAAGCGGCGATCGGCGACGTCAGCTGGCCCCCTCCGGAGCGAGGGGTGTGCACCGCCATGTGGACGTTCGGGCTGCACACCGGAGCCCCGCGATCCGTCCTCGGTCACGGCCGCTACCCCACCTCGACCCGCTGCGACAACCCGCTCACCGCGCTGCTCGAAGCCCCGAACGCCGTGCATCCATCCGAGCTGCCGAAGGCCCAGAGCGGTGCCTGGGGCCTCGAGAGCGTCGAGGTCTGGTCGAGCAGCCTGGGCGCGGACAAGACCGCGATGCACGTGCTCGCAGACCACTTTCCGCCCGCAGCCGACCCCCTCCAGCACACCTGGGAAGGGCCGGTCGACAGCCGTCGCACGCTGCTGTGTCACACCATGCCGCTCGAGATGGAGAAGACGTCGGAGACCCTGTCCAACGGCGAGACCGTCCAGTACAGCGTCATCGGATCGGACCAGGCGGCGACCAGCAACTCGAACGCGAGGTTTCCGGCCTACTTCTCTCTGGACGACAACCGGGCGTACGGCCTTCGACGCTTCGAGACCGAGCTCCTGAACGGCAAGCTGGTCTCCGAGGTGACCGACTTCCCTCTCGAGGACGGCGCGGTGTTCACCGAGATGTTCGAAGGGCTGGAGAGCTCGGACTCCACGGTCGTCTTGAAGGCCACTCCGCTGCAGGCCGACGCGCTCGCGCTCACGCTGCACATCGAGAATCCCAACTTCGCCATGACCGCGACCGGCACCTACAGACGGCGCTGATAGCATCTACGCTGGCGGAAAGGGCCTGGGATACGACGAACCGCCGGACTTCGAGAAGGCCGCGACCTACGCGAAGAAGACCTGCGACCTGCGCGAGGAGGCCGACTGCCCTCGGGCAGCCCAGTACCGCTGCCTCGCCAACCCCACCGCCTGCGAACAGCGCTGCGATGCGGGTAGCGGGAGCGACTGCGTCGCGCTGGCCGACCCCGTCGACGACATCGGCGGAGAGCGCTACGAAGCCGCGATCGCGGGCCCATTGCACGCGAAGGCCTGCAAGGCGGGCGTGCTGCGAGAACGACGACGCCGCGGCCTGCTACTGGCTGGGCTACAGCCTCGACCGCGGGATCGGTGGGCTCGCGAAGGACGCCGAGAAGGGCAGGGCCTTCAAGGAGAAGGCGTGCCAGCTGGACGGCGAGGCGGCCGAAGCGTGCGAGAGACTCCTGATGAACCTGGCGCTCGAGGCCCCCTGATCACTGCGCGAAGCAGCGCGCCACGTCGGCGATCTTCTGCGCCTTCTTCTCTTTGATCTCGAACGACACGGGCTCCCCGATCTCGGTGCGGACTGCAACCACGGGCGAGCTCGCCAGCTTCTTCAGCGTGTCGTCGTCCACCGCGTAGGGAATCTGCCACTGGGTGAACACCGTGCTGTCCGTGGCGTTCGAGACCGGCGTGGCCTCCTCGGCGCTCGGCAGCGAGATCGTGGTGCCGTCGGCGAGCTTCAGATCCCCCATCGTGCCTGCGGGAACGGTGAGATCGACGTCTCCCCGGCGGACGTACATCGTGCGGAAGTGCCGCTCGCCCTTCTGCTCGACCAGACTGATGGCGAGGTAGCCCCCGATCCCGACGTACAGCACGCGCCCGCGTGTGGTCTCGCCAAAGGCGTCTTCGTGGGTCTTCACGGACTTGCAGGGGTCCTTGGCGTGGGCCGAGGGAACCAGCAGGGTGGACAGCAGCGTACCGACGAGAACAGACATGGGACCTCCGAGCGGGCCGTGTATCCAGTCGCTGCTACGGCGCGCCGGAGAGGATGCGGATCTCGGCGCCGGACCCGTCATACCCCCCGAACACGATGTCGTCCGCACCGTCGTCGTCGAGGTCGCCGACCGCGTACGCCTGGTTGCCGTTGGTCTCGACCGGATCGGCCGTGGCTGCGCGATCGGTGAGCAGCAGAGACGCGGGCAACGGCGCGTAGAAGATCGAGGCCGGCGTGGGGTACTCGAGCAGGACGAGGTCCTGCAGCCCGTCACCATCGAAGTCGCCGAACCGGCCGCGACGGGGCTGGGCACCCGGGGCGAGCACCGTGGAGAGCGAGGTGTAGGCGTTCATGTTCCCGACCGGCCCCCGAACCACGGTGACGTCGTCGGAGATCTCGCACAGCAGGTCCGCCGCGACGTCCGCCGTGGCGCGCGCCACATCCAGCGTCGTGCCCGTGATCACGTGGTCGGCCACGTCCTCGACGTCCGACAGCCCCGCAGGTACGGGCCCATCCACCACCCAGGTCGTGGACTGGCCGATGACCACGAGGTCGTCGGACCCGTCTCCGTCGACGTCGGCGACCGCCATTCCGTGCATGTTGGGCTCGAACGAGAGCAGGCTGGACGCCGCGGACGCCGGGAGATCGGTCGTGATGGGACCCGCGAACACCCGCACCGTGTCGAACTGGGCGAACACGAGGTCCGGCGTGCCGTCGCCCGTGAGGTCGCCCGCAGCTGCGTAGGCTCCCAGGGTGCTCCCATCGGTGGGATTGGCGATGATCAGGGCGCCCGACAGATCGGTGTGCGACGACAGGGGCCCCGGCAGGACCAGCCCGCCGTCGAAGGTGTCGAAGAAGACGTCCGGCACCCCGTCCGCAGTGACGTCGGCGATCACCGGCAGCCCACGCGGCCCGTGGGAATCCACCGAGAGGGTGCCATCGGCCACCGTGGCGAGGTCGCCGCTGGCCGGGGAGTCGAGCCAGAACAGCCGCAGGTGCCCGGTGGATTCCTGACTCGCGGCCACGACCATCACGTTGTCTCCGGTGCCGTGAGCGTCGCCGATGGCGATCGACTCGTCGAACGTCACGCTGGAGTCGTGGGTGAGCGTGTGGTCGGCCGCCTGAAAGCCCGACATCTGGCCGTGGGGCGTAGATGCGGGCGGACCCCAGGGATCGGGCTCGCCGTACGCGTCGTAGACCGCCAGGTAGCTCTTCGGGACGACGGAACTGTTCTGCAGCGTCACCACCAGATCCGCGAACCCATCGCCGGTCAGGTCACCGAACCTGGGCGTGCCCGGCCAGTCCCAGGTGTTGAACCGCGCATCGGCCCCGTGAGGCGCCACGATTCCCGTCGGCGGCCCGTAGACCAGCCCCAGCGAGGCGAACCCCGTGTCGAAGAAGGCATCGGCGAAATCGTCCGCGTCGAAGTCGAACAGCGCGGGCGTACCGTAGGAGAATCCCGGCAGCTGGAACTCGGCGTTCGCCAACGCGACGTCGTTCACAACGGCGGGCAGGGGCCCGGGGAAGAGCGCGTAGCTGTCGCTGCCAGCGACGAACACCAGCAAATCGTCCAGACCGTCACCCGTGGCATCCCCCACCGCTACCTGGCCGTCTGCGATGGGCACCTGGTGATCGGCATCGGCCTCGGTGAAGATCCCGCTCGTTCGTGGGCCGTCGAGGACGTTGGCCCCGTTCGCATCGAGGATGACGAGGTCGTCCGACCCGTTGCCGTCGAGGTCTCCGGCTGCGAGGGCGTCGAAGTTCGGGGACGACGTGTAGCTCCAGGCCGCTGCGGACAGATCGGTGTCGGCCGTGATGGGCCCCGACAGCACCGAAACGCTGTGCCCACCGGACGTGGTGGACGCGAACGCGATGTCGATCTGGCCGTCTCCGTCGAAGTCGCCGAGCGCCGCGTCGCGCAGGTCGGACGAGACCTCGACGGTGATGGCGGTCGCGAGCGTGGACGAATCCGTCACGGGCCCCGGCAGGATCCGGTAGTTCGTGCCGAAGTACTCCCACATCCCGAGATCGGGGACCCCATCGCCCGTGAGGTCGCCCTCGACGAACAGCGAATACCCATCGACGTAGTCGCCCAGCACAGTGGCCTGGTCGGAAAGCAATCCATCCACGGGGTTCGACAGGATCTCAGCCGATCCGTACCGCCCCACCACCAGGAATCCACCGTCCAGCACGATGTGATCGTGAATCTCGTTGTCGTCGATCTCGAGCACGGCGACCGCATCCGTCACCCCAGCGACATGCCGTGTGGGAAGCGGAGGATTCGTGTCGGTGTCCGTGTCTGAATCGGTATCCGTATCGGTATCGGCGTCACTGTCTGTGTCCGCATCCGTATCTGCGTCGGTGTCCGCATCTGTGTCGGTGTCCGTGTCCGAATCGCCCGCGACACAGGTGCCCTCCTGCTCGACCTCTCCGTCTTCACACTGCGTTCCGCACGCAATCAACACTGCCCAGATCCACATCGATTCCTCCGAACCGGCAGTGTACCGGATTCCATACCGAGTCGCTGCAGTCCGGCTACAGTGAAGTTCTGGGTGTCGGTCGGGCATGACGGAGCGACGCCCCCCCGGTCCGGAGCCCCCATGCGCAAGCGCACCCCGCTCGTCGTCCTTCCCCCACTCCTCAGTGCACTGCTCGCCGGATGCGCCCTCCAACCGGCGCCCGGCGACGTTCCTGCGATTTCGCCGCCTCCGACGGATCTACCGGAGCCCGACGATCCCTCCGCGTTGCCCGAGGTGGTCGATGCCCTCCCCTACCACCACAGCGGTTCACGGCTGACCGCCATCGCCTACGAGGGTCCCGAGGGGCTTCCCTACCTCGACGCATTCTGGGATTCGGTGCTGAACATGCGCTGTGACTTCGTCCAGACCGAGGGCGGAACCTGGCACTGCCTGCCCGAGAACGACGGGCTGTACGCCGCCTGGACCGACGATGCGTGCACGTCGCTCATCGCCGAGGGCATCGGGGCTTCGTTCACCCGCCAGACGATGTGGGTCTCCACCGATGGGTCCTGCGGCGAGGGCTACTTCGCTCCGGTCGAGCTCGGCGCGCCCATCGACCTGACCTCGGACACGCTGTACTACCCGGCAGACGGCGCCTGCGAGGCGGTGAGCGGGACCAACGCGCTCGGCGGAGAGTGGGAGGTCTCGATACTCGACCTCGACCTGTTCGTGGAAGGGACGCTCCATGTCTCGCAGATTGAAGAGGCCTACGCACAGGTGCTGATCGGAGACGACGGTTCGAAGACGACCGTGGGGCCGGCCCTGCGCAGCGGGGAACGGTGCTTTCGGCGCGACACCGACGCGGGGTACCGCTGCCTGCCCGTCACAAGAGCGAACGTCTCTGCCACCGCCCACTACGGCGACGAAGCGTGCACGCAGCCCCTCGCCGTGCGGACCAACGCCAGCTGCGACGTGCGCTGGGCCGCCGACACCGATGCGTCCGACCACTTCACCATCCACGAGGTGCTGGACGGGGTCGACCCCGCAGAGACCTTTGCCGAGATCGGGGGAACGTGCGTCGCCGATTCGTTCGAGAGCACCTACATCGCAGGACTGGGCGCACCGGTCACCATCGGTCCACCGATCCGCACAGATGCCTGGTTCGTCCTGGGGTCCGAGACGAAGTGGACCGACAGTCTGAGCCTGGGCTGGGCCACCACCGCCGACGGAACCCCCATTGCACCGGACGACCACCGGATGCGCTACGACTACGAGCCCTGCTCGGTGGGTCTCCTCGATGGCACCGCGGTGTGTGTCCCAGACGGCTGGACGTTCGACCGCGCGCAGCGCTACTCCGACCTGAACTGCACCCAGCCCCTGGCGTCCGAGCCCGACGAGATCATGGCCGACTGGGCCGTCCCCCACGAGCGGGTCGACCTGAACGGCGTCTACATCGGGGCCGACGAGTACACCGGCATCCGCTACCGATTCAGCCCCGCAGGCATCTGCACGGTCACCCAGCAGCCCGCCTACGAGCTGGTGCCGCACACCCTGCAGGAGGTCGTGCCCCTCGACCTGTGATCCGGCGGTGATACGCGGGCGTCCTGGAGGACGTCCGATGCCCATCCGACCCGTGCTGGCGCTGCTGTTGGTCACCACTGCCTGCAAGAAGCCCGTGACACCGGGTGCTTCCGAGCCTCAGGCCGCAACCGCCACCGACCCCGCGACGCAGTCCGAGGCCCTCGATGCGTTCTTCGAGCGGGTCCACGAGGAGCGCATGGAGCACGACCCCGTGTGGGCCGCGTACCTCGGACACCCTCACGACGAGACCCAGTGGACCCCGTTCGGCGAGGACGCCTGGACGGCCCAACGCGACCGCGAGCAGCAGTGGCTGAACGAGCTGGATGCGATGTTGGACGGCGAGGTGTCGAACGACGCGCTGTCCGACGAGGACCAGCTGAACATCGTGCTGTTCCGGGCCCTGATGCAAGAGGAGCTGGACGACCACCGGTGGCGCCACCACGAGTACGCCCTGACGCCGCTGTCCGGCATGCACACCTGGGTTCCGACCTTCCTGATGAACGTGCACCGCATCCAGGACCGACAGGACGCCGAGAACTGGATCGCGCGGGTCCGCAACGCAGCCCCGCTGTTCGACGACGTGACGACCGAACTCGCACTGCAGGCCGAGATGGGCATCACCCCGCCCGACTGGGCGTATCCGCAGATGATCGAGTCGATGGACAACCTGATGGACGGCGAGCCGTTCGAGGATGGAGAGCCATCCGTACTCCTGGCGCACTTCGACCGGTCCCTGGCCGAGCTCGACGCGGACGATCTGGACGACGAGACGCGCTCTGCGCTGCGCGAACAGGCCGTCACCGCGCTGCGAGACGACTTCGGGCCTGCGTACACCCGGATGCAGGAGCAGCTCGCATCGGACGCGAAGACCGTCGACCGGTCGGCCGGTGCCTGGGCCCTGCCCGATGGCGCGGCGTACTACGCGTGGCAGCTCCAGAAGACCACCACCACCGAGCTCACCGCCGCCGAGATCCACCAGCTGGGGCTCGACGAGGTGGCGCGCATCCAGGACGAGATGCGGGCTCTGATGCCCCAGCTCGGCGTCGAAGGCGACCTGCAGGACCTGTACACCCACCTGCGCGAGAGCCCGGACTACACGCTCTCCGACGACGAGGCCGGCCGCACGGCCTATCTGGAGCGCGCCCGCGGCTTCGTGACCGGCATGGAAGCCGTGCTGCCCGAGTACTTCGAGCACCTGCCCGCTCAGCCGCTGACCGTGAAGCGCGTCGAGGAATGGCGCGAAGCCAGCGCCGGCAAGGCGTTCTACCAGCCCCCCTCTCCGGACGGGGAGCGGCCCGGCATCTTCTACGCGAACCTGGCGCACATGGAGGACATGCCGATCTACCAGCTCGAAGCGCTGGTCTACCACGAAGGTGTGCCCGGGCATCACATGCAGAACGCGGTGTCCCAGACCCTCGACGACCTGCCGCCCTTCCGACGGTTCGGGCACTACACCGCGTATGGCGAGGGCTGGGGCCTGTACTCCGAGTTCCTCCCCAAGGAGCTGGGCTTCTACGAAGACCCCGCGAGCGACGTGGGCCGCCTGGCCATGGAGCTGTGGCGGGCGTGTCGGTTGGTGGTCGACACCGGACTGCACGACCAGCAGTGGACCCGCGAACAGGCCATCGAGTACCTCGTCACCGAGACCCCCAATCCCCGCGGCGACGCCGTGAAGGCCATCGAGCGGTACATGGTCTGGCCGGGCCAGGCCACCGCCTACAAGGTGGGGATGCTCGAGATCCTGCGGCTGCGCGAAGAGGCCCGGAACGCGCTCGGCGACGACTTCGATCTGCGGGGTTTCCACGGCGTCGTGCTCGGAACGGGTCCGGTGCCGCTCGACGTGCTCGAAGACCAGGTGCAGGCCTGGGTGGCGTCGAAGTCCGAGCAGTGACACCTCACGGTCGCTACGCGATCGACGCGAAGAACGCCTCCCGGTAGGTCGTCTTCATCGATGCGAGCGTAGACAGGAGCTGAGAATCCTCCGTCTCCGCGCCCGTTTCCGCCTGCACGGCTTCTCGGGCCTGCCCCTCGAAGTGCGCTTCCCAGTACTGCTCGACGATCAGCTCGCCGCCGTCGTCCCCTTCGGCCATGTACTCGGCGTACTCTCCACTGTCGTCGGCCCAGCGCGCCGCCTGCTCGCCCAGTCGTCGCGCCACCTCGTCCAGCCCCGCCAGCGGCTCCACCGACCCCGGCGCATGGGCCTCGAGGGCGGCGTGGATCAGGCGGGTCATCGTCGCGTAGTTGCTCTCCTTCGCCGTCTTCAGCGCTTCGGGTGTCGGCGTCGCCCCCGCATCCAGCAGCGCCTTCGCCGTGGCTTTGTTGTCGGACCGCGCAGCCATCTCGAGCGCCGTGTACCCGGGCGACTGCGCGTGATCGAGGTCCACGCCCAGCTCCACGAGGGCTGCGATGGTGCTGGCATCCCCGGAGTACGCGGCGTCGAACAGCAGGGTCCGCCCCCGCTCGCTCACCGCGTTCACATCGGCCCCGAGCTCGACCAGCAGGCGCAGCGTGGGCCCGGAGCCCTTCCGATCGGCCACCCACATCAGCGGCGTCTCCCCCTTCTTGTCGCGGGCGTCCAGATCGAGGCCCTGGGCCGCCAGCCAGCGCAGCGTGGCGTGGTCTTCGAGCTTGGCGACGTGGTGCACCACCGTGGAGTCCTTCGAGCTGTACCGCGCGTTCAGCGAAGCACCCCAGTGCGCGAGCATCGCCATCCGCGCCCGCCGACCCGGCGCCAGAGTGTCCGTCCAGCCCGGGCTGAGGAGCGCCTGGTGTCGACAGCCGGAGATCAGCACCATCCGCCGATCCAGCTTCGCCGGCTTCTCCCAGGTGAAGGGCGCGGCTTCGGGCGGCGGCTCGGGCGCATCGGTCAGCGCCTCCACCCAGGGCAGGAACTCCGGACAGGCATCGACACAGGGCCCCAGGTGACGGTCTCGCGGCTCGCGGTCGAGGTTGGTCTCCCACACGTCACGCGACAGGTCCCAGGCGAGCAGGGCGTAGAACAGCCGGTAGCCGGCGTCGGTCTGGCCGCCGTGGACCAACAGCTTCGCGTACTGCGACAGCAGGTGGGAGCGGATGCGGAGCGCCCGATCGGGGTTGTCTTCCAGCAGGGTGTCGGCTTCGTCGGCGAGCGAGAGCCCGGCCTTCACGGCGTCGACGTCGTCGTTCTTCAGCAGCGCTTTGACCTCGGTGACGAGGCTGTCGATACGGCTCATTCGGTCCTCCGGTCTGCAATGGGTACCGTCTGCGCGGGTGCCTTGGAACTGAGGTCTGCTGAGATCGACGAATCCCGAGGAGGACCGGGCCCGCACCAGCAGTGAACCGTTCGGCGCTCGCGCGGTCGGAAGCCGGTCGTCCATCGGGTCCGCGCGCCACATCTCGTGCTCGTCGGGAGGCCACCGCAGCGAACGCGCCGCGACACCGCTTCAGCGGGCGCTGCGCGCCGGACGGCCCCGACGCCACAGCGCTCGAAGACCGGTGCCGCTTCCTGCCACTGCAGCAGATTGCGGGATCGCCCGGAGCAGGGGGTGGTAGCCGCTCTCGCGCCCGCTGCTCCCGGCGATGGTGGCGAAGGGGATGTCGCTACCGGAGCGTCGTGTACCGCGATGTCGTGGTCGGCCAGAGCTTGTCGGCGCGTGCCATGTCGTCTTCCTGCGCGCTCCGGACGCATCAGACGCCACCGTTCTGGAATGGCTGGGCATCGCCGAGACCGCATCCGCATCCGTCAGGTGGACAGCCCCTACCAGGCGAGACCCCGGATCTCCCAGATTCGCCGAACAACAGCTGATACCCGGATACCCTTCGACACTGGGCGGCTCGTTCATCGCCAACCTGACACCGACGGAACACGTCGAGCACCCCGTATTCACGGGAGTATTGGCGCTCTGAGGCTCTTTCGAGGCCGTCTGCCGGACGTGCTTCGCCGATCGACCTGCTCCCCATGCCGATCATCCGTTGTCCGCTGTGTCTCTGTGCGTGCGCCCGAACACGCCACTGCAGCCACTCGCGGACGATCAGGACCGTCGTTCGAGGCCAGCCGGCCAGCACCAGCGATCTGACAGGCGGATCCGGGCGCACGCACAGAGGCACAGCGGACGAGCACGGACGACGAGGTCAAACGGACCAATCGGGGAAGGACGACCCGAAGACAGCGTCGACAGAGACCCAGAGCGCGAACAGCCTGCGAACAGGACGCGATCGATGACGCAACCGCCGGTCGTGCTGAACCCGCCCGAATCGCTCGGAAGATCGCCCGGTTCGTGCGCCCCCGGCCTCTTCATCGTCCTGGAGTCAGCCGGTGAACGAGACCCGAATCGTCGCCTGCCGGCCGGACCCGACGTCGAAGTCACCGGGTAGATTGCGGTGGTGAGGAATCCGCTCCATGACCGAATCGATGACCGAACGCCTGCCACGCACCGGACCCCGGGTCACCATCCGCCCCTGGGAGGCCCGCGACGCCGAGGTCGTTCGGCACTGGCATCGCCCCGGGCACGCCTGGCACGGGCTGAACGGGCCCTACTTCGACCCGCCCACCGATGAGGCTGCCGACCAGCTCGCCGACCGCATCCAACAACGGGTCGCCCAGGGCCGGACCGACGGCGGCGGGCGCTTCCTCCCCGTCGCAGCCGCAGATGGAGACCAGGCCATCCTCGGGACCGTGAGCCGCTATTCTCTCGATTCCACCGGTTGGACCGCGGCGGGTGTCGTGATCTGGGACGACGCGTCCTGGGGTGGCGGGCTCGGAACCGAAGCGCTGGGCCTGTGGGTCGATCTGTTGTTCGCTTCCGACCCCGAGCTGCACCGGCTGGACCTGCGCACGTGGTCGGGCAACATCGGCATGCTGCGCGTGGCCGAGCGGCTGGGCTTCACCCTGGAGGCCCGCTTCCGGGAGGCCCGCGAGGTCGGCGGCGAGCGGTACGACGCCGTCGGCTACGGCATCCTGCGAAAGGAGTGGATAGCTCGCAACCAACGCGAGTGAGAGCGGGGCGCGAGGGAGGCGGAGATGGACGACAGACTCGAGAAGATCGCCCGCCGCTACGACCTCCCGGTGGAGTGCCAGGCCGAGCTCGCCACCCTGCTGAACACCCTGTCGAACGCCCCGCACAGCGTGCTCTCGGGCCGCTCTGCACCGAGCGTGGTGCTCACCGACGACGAGACGTTTCCGCTGGACGGCAACACCGACGAGGTCGCGGCGTTCGTGCGCCATGCCCAGCGCGACAAGTACGAGGACCGCGGACTCATCGGGATCGGCGGCATGGGGGAGGTTCGCCAGGTGCGCGACCGCGACCTGAACCGCATCGTGGCGATGAAGATCGTCCGGTCCGACCTGACCGAAGACCCCCGCACGGTGGGGCGCTTCGTCGAAGAAGCCCAGATGACCGCCCAGCTGACCCACCCGGGAATCGTACCCATCCACGAGCTCGGCGAGCTGCCCGACGGCCGGCTGTTCTTCACGATGCGCTTCGTCCAGGGCCGCGAGTTCGGCAAGGTGGTCCGGGAGTCGTACGCAGCCGAGGCCGGCAGCCTGCACCGCCTGGTGACCGCCTTCGCCCAGATCTGCGAAGCGGTGGGGTACGCCCATGCCCACGGCGTGCTCCACTGCGACCTGAAGCCGTCCAACATCCTGGTCGAGGACCACGGCATCGTGCAGGTGGTCGACTGGGGCCTGGCCCGACTCGCCCACGGTCCGGGCCCCGCAGAGCGTCGCATCACCGGGACTCCCCGCTGGATGGCCCCCGAACAGGCCCGTGCAGGCGAGCTCACCTGCGCCACGGACGTCTACGGGCTCGGCGCCATCCTGTTCCTGGTGCTCGCCGCCACGCCGCCCTACCCCCGCCGCAGCACGCGCGACACCCTCGACATGGTGCTGTCTGGGCCTCCTCCCCCCGTGCGCGAACAGGCCGACCGACCCCTCCCCGACGACCTGGTGGAGCTGTGCGAAGCGGCGATGGCCCGCGACCCCGCCGACCGTCCCCGCGACGCCCGCGAGCTCGCCGAGCGCACCCGCGCCTGGTTGCACGGAGCCCTCCAGCGACGACGCGCCCGCAAGGTGGTCGAAGAGGCCGTCTCCGCGGTTCCGAAGCTCGCCGCAGACCGGGAGCGCGCCGCCCGGCTCACGTCCGACGCCGATGCGCTCCGCGAGACGCTGACCGACCGCGACCCCATCGAAGCCAAGCGCCCGCTGTGGGACCTGGAAGACGAAGCGCGGTCGCTGCACGACGCCGTCGAGCTGGCCGGGGTGCGGATGGTCCACCAGCTGCAGGGGGCCCTGGTTCTCGACCCCGATGCCCCGGACGCCCACCGCGCTCTGGCCCAGCACTACCGCACCCGTCACGCTGCAGAAGAAGCCGCGGGACGCACGGCAGAGGGGCTGCTGTGGTTGCTCGCCTCCCACGACCGGGACGGCACCCACGCCGCCTACCTGGAGGGCACGGGCCGGCTGCAGCTCGACGCCACCCCCGAGGCCACGGCCCAGCTGTTCCGGTACGAAACCGTCGATCGGCGACTGGAACCCCGGCTGGAGCGGACCCTCGGCACGACGCCCCTCGACGTTCCCCTGGCGATGGGCAGCTACCTCGTGGTCCTCACGGCACCCGGGCACGTCACCACCCGCTACCCCGTGTTCATCGAACGGAACGCCACCTGGTCGGGCACCGTGACCCTCCCCACCACGCTCGGGGCCGACGAGGTCTACGTCCCCGGCGGGCCGTTCTGGAGCGGGGGCGACGACGAGGTGCCGTGTCTGGAGCGACGCCGCCTGTGGGTCGACAGCTTCGTGGTCCGCAAGCACCCCGTCACGAACGCCGAGTTCATCGCGTTCCTGGACGCCCTGCCCCACGAAGAGGCCCTCCAGCACGTGCCGAGAGAGCGCGGCGGTACGAAGGGCGAGGCCGGGCCGATGATCTTCGGGCACGACGGCGTGGGCTTCCATCTGCGTGCGGATGCCGAGGGGGATGTGTGGCAGCCGGACGCGCCGGTGGTGATGATCGACTGGCACGCCGCCCGGGCGTTCGCGGCCTGGACCTCCGAGGTGACCGGACTGCCCTGGCGGTTGGGCGCGGAGTTCGAGTGGGAGAAGGCGGCACGCGGGGTGGACGGTCGGGCGTATCCCTGGGGCGACCATCCCGACGCGACGTGGATGTGCGTCCGGTCGAGCCACGCGGGCGCTCCGCGGCCCCATGCGATCGGCGATTTTCCGGGCGACGTCTCTCCGTACGGCGTTCGCGGCATGGCGGGCAACGTGCGGGACTGGTGCCTGGACGCCGGTGCCGAGAAGGGCGCCCCGGTCGACGAGAACGGCAGAATCCACATCGGCGTTCCGGAGGAGGACCTGCGGAACTACCGCGGTGGCGACTGGTACGGGCTCGCGAACCACGCGCGGCTGGCGTATCGGGCGTGGAACCGGCCGGTGATGCGGAACTACTCCACGGGATTCCGCCTGTTCCGCTCGGCGGGGACGGGGCACGATGACTGAGCTCGGCCTGCTGGATGTGGCGGCCCGCATTACGCTCGGCGGATGAACGAGCTCCCTGGCACCCGCCTCAGCATCTACGACGCCCTCGGCGCCAACATCGCCACCGTGCACTTCCACCTGAAGCCCGCAGGCCCGTCCAGGCGGTCCAAGGGCCCGAAGGGCGAGTGCATCTTCGAGCTGGCGCCGGACTGGAGCTCCTCGGGCAGCAGCGAGGCCCGATGGATCGCCAAGCGCCGCTTCGAGAAAGTGGGCGAACATCGCTTTCGCATCGACCGGGAAGGCGTGATCACGATGCACTCCGGCGACTTCCGGCTGGTGCTGCACCCCGATCCCGAGGACGAAGACGGCGGCCTGCGCACGGCGCCCCCGCAGCCCGAGATCCACGCGGTCTGGGAGGACTGACGTCCGCCGGCCGCGATGGTCTTCGTGCGATGGACAGCGGTGCTGGACCACCTGTTATGAGATCCCGATGTACCGCCTCGCGCTCATCATCGCGCTCGCGACCACCGGCTGCAAGAAGAGCAGCACTACGCCGAGCGGAAACATCTGCGACGGCCGCGTGGACGCATTCGGCCCCGTGAACGTCGCCGACCCCGACCTGCTCCACCGCCCCACACCGGGACGCGTCGACCAGCTCGAGACCACCCCCAAAGCCCCCATCGAGCTGTGCGGAGTCGCCATGCAGCTCGATTTCCTCTCCGAACTGACGTGCCCCGACGGGTCGAAGGCCTTCGCATCCCGCGCCGAGGCGCACGCCGCTCGAGCGTTCTCCCTGGGAGGGGGTCCGTGCGGAACGATGGTCGACCAGTACATCGTGCCGTGCGGCGAGACCCGACACGATGTGTTCCTCGACCTGTACATGTGCAGCCGAGCGGAGTCGATGCTGTAGACGGCCTCACCGCCCCGCGACATTCGCCTTCGGTTCTGCCTCGACCTTCGGGACCGTGGTCTCCGTCGCCGCTCCCAGCGGTCCTGTGCCCTCGAGCTCCAGGACGATCAGCTCGGCTTCTTGATCGCGTCGTCCGCCGAGATCCCGTCCAGCACCTCGACATGGATCCCGTCCGACAGGCCGAGCTCGACCTCCCGGCGCTCGAACTGTTGGTCGCCCACCTCGACCTCGACGTAGGGCCGGCCGTCGTCGAACTGCAGCACCGACTCGTTGATGGCGAGCACCTCGTCCTGGCGGTCGAGCACGATGTCGGCGTTGGCGCTGCTCCCGGCCCGGATGAACGTGTCTTCGACCGGCGCGAGTGCGGCGCGGACCTCGAACTGCACGGAGCCGTTGACGAGCACGCCGAGCGGCGAGATGTACTCCAGGGTGCCGGCGAACCGACGGTCGCGGATGGCGCCCACCTTCAGGTCGATCGCCATGCCCTCGCCGATGCGCCCCACCTCGGACTCGTCGACGTTGCCCACGAACACCATGTCGGTCATGTCCGCCACGGTCGCGATGGTGGTGCCTTCGCTGAAGGTGTTGGCTTCGGTGACGGCATGGCCGATCTTGACCGGCACCGCGAGCACCATGCCCGTGACGGTGGCGCGGACCTCGGTGGCGACCGCACCCGAGCCCGCCAGCGCGCCTTCGCGGACGACCACGAGCGCGTCGCGAGCGGCCCGGAGCTCGGCTGCACGCAGCTGGGCTTCGACCCGCAACCGGTCGAGCTCGGCACCACTGATCGCCCCCTTGCCGAACAGGGCTTCGCCCCGCGAGAGCTGGGTCTGCGCATCGGAGGACGAGATCCGGGCCGTCTGGACGCGGCTCTCGGCGCTGGAGAGGCTCTGGGAGTCCGGCTGGATGCGGATGGTCGCGATCAGGTCGCCTTCGTTCACCTGGTCGCCGGCCTCGACTTCGATGGCCGCCACGACGCCGGAGACGCGCGACTTGATGTCGACCTGGTTGCGGGGCTCGATGGCGCCCGTGGCCACGGTCTTCAGCACGATGTCCATGGTCTTCGGAGACTGGGTCTCGTAGACGACATCGGGCTCGACCGACTTCCAGTACAGGAACCCGAGCGTGAGGACGAACACCGCGAAGAAGCCCACGGCGACGAAGAATCCGATGATCCGCTTGAACATGGCGAGCCTACTAACTCCGCAACGCGTCGACAGGATGGATGGCCGCAGCCCGCTGGGCCGGGATGATGCCGGCGAACAACCCGCCCAACACGAGCACCACCACGCTGGCCAGGGCGACCGAGATGTCGATCGACGGGGGCCCCATGCTCTCGGTGCCCTCCCCGATGAACGCAGCCGCGACCTCGATGAGCACGACCCCTGCGACCAGCCCGCTGTAGCCAGCGATCGAGGTGAGCAGCAGGGCTTCCTGGACGATCATCCACACCACCGAGAGCTGCGTGGCGCCCAGGGCTCTCCGGAGGCCGATCTCGCGGGTTCGTTCGCGCACGGTGATGAGCAGGATGTTGCTCACGCCCACCACGCCCGAGAGCAAGGTCGCAGAACCCACGATCCACACCAGGCCGCGAATCCCCGCGAACAGGTTCTGGATGCGCTCGAACTCCTCCTGGCTGTTGTACGAGCCGATGGCCTGGCGGTCGTCGGGATGCACGCGGTGTCGTTCCTTCAGCAGCGCCCGGATCTCGGCTTCCATGTCGCTCGCCGAGATGTGGGGCTCGGCCGCGGCCGCGAACCAGCTGACGTTGTCGCCGTAGTTGAAGGCGTTGCTGAAGGTGTCGAACGGGACGTGAACCGCCATCTCCTGCCGGTCGCCGCGATCCCCGGGCTGGGTGCTCGCGAACAAGCCCACCACCTGGAACGCCACCGAGTACACCGTGATGGTCTGGCCCAGGGGGTCTTCACCGGGCTCGAACAGCTGCTCGTAGGCGGCTTCGCCGATCACCGCGACCTTGCGCTGCTGCTGGTTGTCGAGGTCGTTGATCCACCGGCCCGACCGCATCTCCATCGGCTGGATGTACTGGAACGCCGGGAAGTCCCCAGCCACCGAGACGTTCGTGAACTCGGAGCCGTGGGTCACCAGCACAGAGCCCCGGTAGCCGCCGAGCTGATTGCGCGGCGCGAGGTGCTGGATGCCGTCGATCTCGGACAGCAGCGCCGGGATGTCGCGGGTGTCGAACTCCATGCTCCGCCCCGGCTGCATGCCCCGGTACGGCATCGAGGTGCGCTGACCCCACAGATACACGGCGTTGGTCGCGAATCGCCCGCCCAGCGTGGCCTGCACACCGCGCTCGAGCCCGACCCCGAACCCGAGCATCAACACGAGCATGAACATGCCCCAGAACACGCCAGACGCGGTCAGCAGCGTGCGGAGCTTGTTCCGCACGATCACTTCCCACAGCTCCATCCAGGTGTCCGGCATCACTCGTCCCTCAGCGCGACGATGGGATCGACCGACGCTGCGCGCAGTGCCGGGATCAGACCCGCGAGAGCGCCCGCCAGCACGAGCAGGATCGTGGCGCTGATCGCCACCGACAGGTCGACGTCGGGGTCGCGCAGGTAGTCGTTCTCGGGAACGAAGCGCCGGATGGCCTCGAGCAGACCCACCCCCGCAACGAGCCCGCTGTAGCCGGACGCACCGGTGAGCAGGAGCGCTTCGGTGAGGATCATCGAGACGATGGAGGTGGGCGTGGCACCGAGCGCCTTGCGCAGGCCGATCTCCTGGGTGCGCTCCTTCACGGACACGAGCATGATGTTGGACACCCCGACGATGCCCGCCATCACGGTGCCGAGCCCCACGATCCACACGAAGCCCGAGATCAGCGTGAAGATCTGCTGGACCTGGGCGAAGCGTTCGACGTTGTTGCGCACCCGCACGGCACGGCGGTCCTCGGGGTCGAAGTGGTGGCGTCGGGCCAGCATCAGGGTGGCCTGCTGGGTCATCACCTCGGTCTCTTCGACGGTTGCGTCGCCCACCGTGAACATGATCTGCCGAACGTCGTCGGCCCCCGCGAAGGAGGCCTGCCCGCTGGTGATGGGCAGGTAGACCTTGGACTCCTCGTCTTCGCCGCCGGAGTCCTCGAACACGCCCACCACCCGGAACATCACGTCGCCCACCGCGATCCACTCGCCGAGGGGGTCGGCGTTGCGGAACAGCTGACGCACGACCTCCATCCCGACCACCGCCACCTTGCGTTTCTCGGCCACGTCGCGGTCGTTGATGAACCGCCCCCGCACCACGTCGGTGTTCTCGAGGTACCGATGATCCGGGTGCGTCGCGCGGACGTCGAAGCTCCCCTCCTCCTCGCCCCAGGAGACGACGTCGCTCGGCGGGTAGTACCGACTGGTGATGTGCTCGACGCCATCGAGCCCATCGCGGAGCATGTCGTGGTCGCGATTGGTGAACTGGATGGTCCGGCCCACCGCGTGCCCCTGGAACGGACGCGTGGTCCGGCCGCGGTAGATCCAGATGCTGTTGGTCGCATCATCGCGGAACTCGTACTCCACGTTGTTCTCGAGGCCCCGGCCGAAGCCCAGCAGCAGCACGAGCATGAAGATGCCCCACGCCACGGACAGCGCGGTGAGGGCCGTGCGCATCCGATTGCGCCACAACACGCTCGCCATCTCGGCGAACCGGTCGATGAATCCGCCGATCATGCCGGTGCTCCGACCGCGAAGCGTCCGTCGTGCAGGCGCACCGTGCGTCCGCATTGCGCGGCGATGTCGGACTCGTGGGTGACCACCACCACCGTGATGCCCTCGGCGTTCACGCCCTTCAGCAGCTCCATGATCTCGTGGGAGGTCGTGGAGTCCAGCGCACCCGTGGGCTCGTCGGCCAGGATCAACCGCGGTTGGGACACCAGCGCACGGGCGATGGCCACGCGCTGCTTCTGCCCGCCGCTCATCTCGCTCGGCAGGTGGTCGGCCCAGTCCGCCAGCCCCACCCGCTCCAGGTACTCGAGCGCCAGGGTGTTCCGCTTCTTCCGGCCGACGCCCTGGTAGTACAGGGGCAACGCCACGTTCTCCATCGCGTTCTTGTACTGCAGCAGGTGGAACGACTGGAAGACGAAGCCCAGGAACCGGTTGCGATACTGCGCGGCCTTCCGCTCGGAGAGCCCCTTGACCAGGGTGTCGCCCAGCCAGTACTCGCCCTCGTCGTAGGCATCGAGGATGCCCAGGATGTTCAGCAGTGTGGACTTGCCGGACCCGGACGACCCCATGATGGCGAGCAGCTCGCCCGTCTCGACCACCAGATCGAGGTCCTTCAACACGTGGAGCGGCCGCCCACCCACCTGGTAGAACTTGTTGATCTTCTCCAAGCGGATCATGGGCGGCACTTAACGGGACGCGCCCCGGTGCAGCGCGGCTATTCCAGCGACTGGAACAGCGAGACGACCGCACCGGTGGGGTCGCTGATGACCGACAGCTTCCCCATCGTACCGAGGGGCATGGGCGCCATGATGCCCGTGGCCCCGAGCCCGATGGCCTTCTCGTGCTTGGCGTCCAGGTCGTCGACTGCGATGGCCGTGGCCCAGTGGGAGACCGGCGCGCCCTGGAGCGGGTTGAGCCCCGCCACCGGCACCCCGTTGCGCTGGAACACCTGGTTCTTGGTGTCGCCCCCCATCGACATCTCGACGAGGTCCCAGCCGAACATTGCCTGGTAGAACGCCTTCGCCTTGCTGGGGTCGGCGGCAGCGATGCTGTACCAGCAGAACTGGCCGGGCGCGGGACGATGGTCGGGACCGGGCTCGGGCTGTTCGTTGTCGAGGGCGATGATCGACAGCGCCGCCCCCTGGTCGTCGGCGATCACGGCGAAGCGACCGGTCCCCGGGATGTCGATCGGCCCGATCATCTTCTTGCCGCCCAGCGACTCGGCCTGCTCGACCGCGGCATCGCAGTCCTCGACGGTGACGTAGAGCATCCAGTGCGGCGGCACCTGATCGTCTTCGGACATCTGCACGATGCCGCCCGTGCCCTCGGTGCCGTCGTTGATCATGATGTACGGGCTCTCGTTGCCCATGTCCATCTCCTCGAAGGTCCATCCGAGCAGCTCTCCGTAGAACGCCCGGCCCTTCTCGGCCTCCATGGTCATGAGATCGTGCCAGCAGAATCGTCCGGTCGACATGGGTCCCTCCTGGGATTGTGGGAGCGCAATGTGACACGGCCGGTTGACACTGTAAACCCGGTGAGCGCACGAGCGTCCTCCCCCGGCGATCCGTGCGGATCCACCGCGAGGATCGCACGGCGCGTGAGCAGAGGACGACGCTCGGCGGGGCTCAGCCCAGCTTCGAGATGTAGTCCTTCATCACCATCAGGGCTTCGTCGAGGATCGGGTCCTTCTCCTCGGCCTCTTCGTCAGCCTCGTCTTCGTCGGAGTCGTCGTCTCCACCGAGCTCGGTGCGACGCTGCTCGAGGTTCAGGCTGACCACCTTGTCGGCCTTGCGCTTCTCGCGCTCGAGGAGGTCCTCGGCCATCTCCTGGAAGTCCGGATGCGCCTGCACGCGTTCGGCGCTCGCGACCTGGAGCGACCGCACGATCTTCTGGGGTTCTCCGTAGGTGGCGTGGGACACCCCTTCGATCTCGTCCCACGGCAGCGCGTGGTCGAGGTCGCCCTCGTAGATGTCGAGGCCATCCCACGGCGACGGAATCACGACGTCTGCCGCGACCCCCTTGACCTGGGTGGACGCCCCGTTGACCCGGTAGAACTTCTGCATCGTGAGCTTGAGCGCCCCAGCCTCGACGCCCCGCATCTGAGCCAGGCGGCCCATCACCCGCGACAGGTCGATGACGGTCTGGACGCTGCCCTTGCCGTGGGTGCGCTCGCTGCCGACGATGATCCCGCGCCCATAGTCCTGAACAGCACCCGCGACGATCTCGGAGGCCGATGCGGAGAACGGCGAGGTGAGGACCATCAGCGGGCCGTCGTAGGCGACGCTGGGGTCGGTGTCGTCCATGGCTTCGACCGAGCCGTCCTGCTCGCGGATCTGCACGACCGGGCCGCGCTTGATGAACAGGCCGGCCATGCGGACGGCTTCGGCGAGCGAGCCGCCCCCGTTCTCGCGCAGATCGAGGACCACGCCGTCGACTTCGCCCATCTCCTTGGTGAGGATGCGCTCGAGGTCGCGGCTGGCCGACTGCTTGCCCTTGGTGTCGACGTAGAAGCTGGGGATGTTCACCACCGCGAAGCGCTTGCCGTCGACCTCTTCGATCTCGAACTCGGCCAGGGAGTCGGCGAGCACGACCTTGTCGCGGACGATGGAGACGATGTGGGTCTCGCTGGGGTCTTCGGCGTCGGCCGGGATGACCGTGAGCCGGACCTCGGTGCCCTTCTTGCCGCGGATGAGCTTGACCACCTTGTCGATCGGCAGATCGATGACGTCGACCGGCTCCTCGTCGCCCTGAGCGACCGCGATGATCTTGTCCTTGGGCTGCAGCTCGCCGCCCTTCTCGGCAGGCCCACCCGCGATCAGGTCCATCACCACGGTGTATTCGCCGATCGTGCGCAGGCTGGCCCCGATGCCTTCGAGGCTGTTGGCCATCTCGATGTCGAAGTTGTCGGCGCTGGCGGGCTTGTAGTAGGTGGTGTGCGGGTCGTACACGTGCGTGAGCGAGGTGAGGTAGCGCTCGAGCACGTCCATCGACTCGGACGCCTCGATGTCGTTGCGCATGCGGTGGTAGCGCTTGCGCAGCATGTCCTCGGTCTCTTCGGGGTCCTTCTTCTGCAGGGCGCCCAGGATGAACTGCTCTTCGATGCGCTTGCGCCACAGCTCGTCCGCCGCGGCTGCGTCGGCCGCATAGGGCGCATCGGTCCGATCGAACAGGTACTCCTCGTCGTCGGTGAGGTCGACGCCCTCGTCGAGGATGCGGTAGGCGGCCTCGACCCGCTCGTCGACCCGCTGCTGGTACCGCTTGAAGATGTCTGTCGCGAGGGAGAGCGTGGGCTCGGGCTTGCGCAGATCGTCGTCGATGGTGGTGGCCGCAGCCTTGAACTCGGCGACGTCGGAAGCCAGGAAGAAGCTGCGGTTGTAGTCGAGTGACTTGAGGTAGGCGTCCATCCACTCGTTGGCGACCACGTCGTCGATCTCGCGCCGGTTGTAGTGGTAGCTCTGGAGCATCTGCCCGACCGCGTGGGCCACCTGGGCTTCGGTGCCACCCGGCTCGATCGTGTCGGATGGGTGCTCGGCCAGCGCGGAGCAGCTGAGGCAGCTGAAGAGGGCGAGGAACAGGGGAGTGCGCATCATCAGGGCATCCTACAACGGGTTGCGGGGACTCGGGCCCCTTCCAATGCCTAAACGCGCGAGTGCGCCACTTCCATCACCCGTCTTGTCGTCTTTTCTCACGCGGAGCAGTGGTCGAAACCCCTCGGCGGCGTCGGGCCCCCACGATGGCGAGCAGCCCGAAGACCCCGAGAACATTGGTGTGTCGCGAGCTGACGCCGCTACATCCGCACTCCCCCTCCCCCCAGGGCGATCCCCCCTCTTCGTCGGCCAGATCGCTGGCGCGTCCACCCGGCTCGAAGGCATCCCCCGTCTCGGTCGGGACCGCGGTGTCGCCGGAATCGGTTTCGGTGTCGGTCTCGGAATCCGTGTCTGTCTCGCTGTCCGTGTCCGTATCCGTGTCCGTGTCGGTGCTTCCGGTGTCCGCCGTACCGAACAGCCCGGTGCCCCCGAACAGCCCCGTGTCTCCGCCGAACAGGCCACTGTCGGACGACCCCGTGTCGCCGGAGTCCGAGCCGGTGTCCGCGGTCTGCGCGTGCGCCGGTGCGACCGCCATCGCGAGAACCAGCACCCCGCCGGCGCAGGCCGCCCGCACCGCGGTCATCGCGGTCCTCCTCGCACGGATCGCCGACTTCAGTGCTGACACGCAGTCCTCCAGGGGTGTTTCGCCCCTGCCACAGTAGCGCCCCGCGGCGCGAACGGCTCGCGCGTCGACCAGTGCTTGCAGGTGCGTTACGTGCGGGCTTCGCGTAAACGACTCCGCATACGTTCCGAGGAGACCGCCCACATGACCAAGGTCGCGACCATCGCCAGTCTGGTCCGCAACGCCGCCCGGTCCGAGACCGAGTTCTTCAACACCGTCGAGTCGGTGTTCGAGGAGCGCGACGTCGAGCGTGCCGCCGAGTTCTTCGACCGGCTGAACGTCCCCCGTTCCACCGGCGCCGAAGAGCTCGAGCACGAGATCCACACGCCCACGCCGGTGATGCTCGAGGTCACGGACTTCCACAACGAGCAGCTCATCAGCAACGGCATCCAGCGCTACCTCGACCGTCACGAGCGCAAGCTCAAGTGGCACGCTGGTCACCCCAGCATCGAAGGCGCCGAGAACGTGCTCCTGCTCTTCCGCGAGGCCATGTTCGTCACCATGATCCGCCTGCGTCGCCTGCAGAACCTGCTCGACGCCACCGACGAGCTCACGGTCGACGAATGGGCCATCAGCCGCGAGCTGATGAACCGCAGCTACCTGTCGTTCCGCAACTTCCTGAACCTCGCCGCCGGCGACTGGATCGACGCCGTCAACAGCGCCGTCCCGCGCGACGAGCTCGCCGAGAAGCTCGGCAGCTTCTACGAGCTGATCGACAACCACATCCGCGAGCTCGAAGACGCCCGCACCCGCATCGAAGATCGCCGTCTCGAGATCACGGTGCTGCCCGAGGGCTTCCCGCCCGTCAAGCCGCCGAACTACTTCGGTGGCGATCTGATGGGTCGAGGCCCGTGGAAGCAGTTCTGGAACAACCTGAACGTCAAGGCGCACCACTTCCGCGAGTCCGTGGGCTGAATCCAGCTCCGGCGGGCTATGATCCGATTCCCCAGGGGGTTCCATGGCCCGTAAGTCCGCCGGTGGTCCGGCCATCGCACTCATCGTCAGCGGCGTGCTCGGCTCGCTGTACGCCCTCGTCTACCTGGCGTGGACAGCCATCCCGCTCCTCTGGGGCGTGTTCGCGATCTTCGCCAACATCTCCGAGAACGGCTTGTCGGGCGAGACCGTCTCGGTGGTCCTGCTCTTCGCCTCGATGCCCGCGCTGCAGGGGCTGCTGTTCCTGGTCACCGTGATCACCGGGTTCATCACGCTGTTCGCGGGCGTCCGCTTCAACCAGTGGCGGTCTCCCGGCCTGGTCTGGCTGGGCATCGTCTGCTCGCTGGCCACCCCCGTGCTCGGCGCGTTCGGCAACGGGGCATCGCTGCTCAACTGCGGTGCTGCCGGTGCCGGGCTCATGGGGTGCCTGATGGGCAACGTCGGCACCATCCCCGTGTTCATCGTCGGCCTGATCGCCAGCATCTGGGGCGCCGTCGTGATGTCCAGCGAGGCCTCCGAGAACTTCGAGTGACGCCCTCTCGGAGCGCCCCGTGAGCGACGACGAAGCCGCGCGCTCGCGCCTGGACAGAATCGAGAAGGCCATGGACGCCTTCGGCCGGGCGGTGTTCCTCACCTGGTGGTTGTGGCCCGCAACCCTCGTCGCAGGCGGCGTGACAGCACTGTCGGCCTCGCTGCTCGCGTACCCCGTGGCCGGCGACGTCCACGTCCTCGGCACCGACCTGATGGGCCCGTGCGAGTTCCGGAGCGAGACCGGCTACCCCTGCGCTTCGTGTGGCATGACCCGCAGCTGGGTCCACGTCGTCCGGGGCCACGTCTGGGTGGCGCTGCGCTACAACGTCGCGGGCGTGGTGATGTGGGGCGCGATGGTCTGGGGCGGCATCCTCGGGACGATGCGCCTGCTGCGGCGGGAGCAGACCTTCCTCCGCCTGCCGTTCTGGGTGACGATTCCCGCCTTCGGCGTGTGGGTGCTCGGCATCTACGGCGGGAGCTACGTGCTCCGGATCGCCGGCTACTACCCCCTGGACCCGGTGGAGGCCGAGCTGGGCCTGCCCGCCGGAGAGCGTCCGACTCCGGATCACCCCGGTGTTCCAGGGGGATGATCATCGGCTCCAGGGCGAACGAAACGGGCGTTCGCTCGAATGGCTTCGGTTGATTCAACGCAACGTCTCACCGCAGAGCTCGACCCCGCCCTTCGGGCGTCCCAGGAGGATGAAAACGGCTGCGGGCGGACGACCCGGGCGTTCGCTCGAACGACTTCGATGGATTCAACGCCAACTCTCACCGCTGAGCCGCTCCGCTTCGCTGAGGATTGCGCGGAGGATCCGCTGAGCGTGGATGCCTCGACCAGGCCATCTCGGCCGCCGTGTTCGAGCGTCTTCCTGAAATGCCCCGAACGGGCCGCACGGGCGGTGTGGGCAGCGCTCCACTTCACAGAAGACGCACTCACCTGGGCGAGCCTTCCACGATCACCTCGCGCACACAGGCCGCATGCGCACCCGACAGCTCCAGCACCTCGAGCTGGAGGAACTGCACCTCGGCCAGCTCGACGTCGAGGACCGGAGGGGTCGCACCCGGGGCATCCAGGGCGGGTAGCGCGATGGTGAGGTGGTCCTTGCGATCGGTGGTCAGCTTCGCCTCGGTCCACGACTCGAACGGGCCCTCTGCCGACGTCGGATCGACGTTCGCCAGGCCCAGGTGCAGCCGACGCACATCCCAGGGCTCCGGCAACGCCAGAGACAACCGCTGACCCACGCCTGCGGTCGCACACCAGGCGGTCGCTGCATCCCCGTCCACCGCGAAGTCCGCAAGGAGGATGCGCTGGGGGCCCGGCTCCCCGTCCTTCGTCTCCCCCGCCACCGTCGCCTCGCTGGACGACTGTGCGCGCAGCTTCGCAGGACTGCACGGCCCACCGCAGTCTTCGACCATCGCACCCCACCCCGTCGTCGTCAGCGACTCGACCACCGGCGCGCGCTCGGGCTCGGGATCGGCCGGCACCACGGGGTCGTTCTCGACCGGATCGTCCTTCGGGCGCGGTGGAACGGGCCCATCGCAGCCCAGCAGTGTGATTGTGGCGGTCAGCACGAGCATCGACGGCCCTCCAGCCGCGACAGGATACAGGTCGCCATGCCCGACATCGTGCTCGTGGGCGGGGGTCACAGCCACGTCCAGCTCCTCCGTCAACACGCCATGCGACCGTTCCCCGCCCGGATCACGCTGGTGGTCGACGACCCCGTGGCGATCTACTCGGGCATGGTGCCGGGGCTCGTGGCCGGGCAGTACGACGCCCACGAGCTGGAGATCGACGTGCGTCCCCTGGCGCGGCGTGCGGGGATCCGGGTGGTGCACGGGCGGGTGCATCGGGTCGAGCCCGACCGACGGCAGGTGTGCGTCGGGGGGCGGCCACCGATCCGCTACGACCTGGCCAGCCTGAACATCGGGTCGACGGTGGCGGGTCTCGATGTGCCGGGGGTCCGTGAGCACGCCTTGCGAACCCGTCCGATCGCCACCCTGGTGAACGACCTCGACGCGCGGATGGCCGACCTCCCCGAACGCCCCCACATCGTGGTGGTGGGCGCCGGAGCCGGGGGCATCGAGCTCGCCTTCTGTCTCGAACAGCGCCTGCGCGCCGACGGTCGGCCTCCTCGCGTCACCCTCGTCGCGGCGTCCGAACAACCGCTTCCCGGACGCCACACCCGCATCGCCGAGAAGGTGCTGCAGGCCGCCGAACGCCGCGGCATCGCCATCCGCACGTCCACGCGGGTCGTCTCCATCGGGCCCGATCACGCCGAGCTCGACGACGGAACCCGGATGTCCGCACACCTGACCGTGTGGGTCGCGGGCGCCGCCGCGCACGACGTCGCACGGGACAGCGGCCTGCCCACCGACGACCGGGGATTCATCCGCATCTCTCCGGAGCTGCGGGTGGAGGGATGCGACACCCTGTTCGCCGTCGGCGACTGCGCCGTGCCCACCAGCCATCCCGATCTGCCGCGAGCGGGCGTGTACGCCGTGCGCGAGGGCCCCGTGCTGGCCGACAACCTGCGCGCCGCGCTCACCGGCGAGTCACTGTCTGCGTACGTCCCCCAGTCCGACTTCTTCGGCATCCTCAACCTGGGCGACGGCACGGCCATCGGGATGAAGTGGGGTGTGCCCATCGAGGGGCGGCTGGTGATGCGCTGGAAGGACCGCATCGACCGGAAGTTCATGGACCGGTTCCAGGTGCTCGACCCCGACGGGACCCCACGCGACGCGTTCCTCGACGGGATGCCCCCGATGGAGGAGATGGACGCACCCTGCGGAGGGTGCGCCGCGAAGGTGGGCCAGTCGCCACTCGAGCGCGCCCTGTCCCGCCTCGACCCGATGCCACCGGGCGATGCCGCCACCCGCACCGTGCTCGGCCCGTCCGAGGCGGACGATGTGGTCGCCTGGCGCGCGGGGTCCGACGAGGCCTCGAGCCCGGTCGCCGTGCAGAACTTCGACGCCTTCACCGCGTTCACCGACGACCCGTGGCTGGTGGGCCGGGTGGCTGTCGAGAACGCGTGCAGCGACGTCTACGCGAAGGGCCTCGTGCCCCAGGTCGCCATGGCGTTCGTGCAGATCCCGGCAGACGAGCCGGACCGGGAAGAGCTGCTGTTCCAGGTGATGGCCGGCATTCGCGCCGGGCTGGACCCCGTTGGAATCGCGCTGCTCGGCGGCCACACCATGCTCGGCCCGGATGCCGGGCCCCTGGTCGTCGGGCTGTCGGTCACCGCCCACACCTCGACCCCCGACGCGCTGTGGCCCCTGGCTGGCGCCCAGCCTGGCGACGCGCTGCTGCTCTCGCGCGCGCTGGGCACCGGGGTGTTGTTCCACGCCGACATGGCGGGTCGCGCCCCGGGTCCGCACGTCCACACCGCGCTCCTGGCGATGCAACAGGGCAACCGGCCCGCCATGGAGGCGCTGTCCGGCATCGAGGTCCACGCCGCCACGGATGTCACGGGCTTCGGGCTGGCCGGACATCTGGGCGAACTGCTCCGGGCCTCGGAGGTGTCTGCAACGGTCGATCTGGACGGTCTCCCCGCGCTTCCCGGTGTGCTCGATCTGCTGGCAGCCGGCGAACGCAGCACATTCCACGACGACAACCGCAGGCTGGGCGCGTACGTGCTGGGGCCGGGAACCCTCGAACATCCGGCGTTCGAGCTCCTCTTCGACCCCCAGACCGCCGGCGGGTTGCTGGCCGCCGTCCCCGACCCGGCGCCGCTGCTCGCGTCCGGATGGGCTCGCATCGGCACGGTCACCGAGCGTCGGCCCGACGGCCTGGCGTTCGACGTCCGCACCTGACCACGAGAACCCTCATTCCGACCTTCCTTCAGCCCGACAGTCAGGCTGTCTCTCTCGACCGCCTCCGGCAAGGGGGGCTCGCATCCGCGCTGCTCCGAAAATGGGTGCTGCGACGACAGCCGATTCCGCTAGAAAAAAGCTATGAACCTCGATCATCTCAAGGTCGCCACGGAGTCACGGAGTACACCGAGGATTGCACGGAGCCACGCGAAAAGGACCGGCCGATTATCACCCTCAAACCAGAATGAACCGTCCTGATTCGGCGGCTCGTTCATTGCCCAGCCAGCGACGAAGCACGGTCGACCCCCCCGTGTTCACGGTGAGCGCTGGCGCTCTGAGGCTCTGACGACGCTGTCTACCGGCATGCCTTCGCCGAGCGACGCGCTCCCCACGCCGTTCGTCCGGCGTCCGCTGTGGCTCTGTGCGTGTGCCCGAGCGTCTTCAGCAGCCACTCACGCACGTCGACCCGGCCCGAGCGTCCATGGAACAGGCTTCGGATGCTCGTCGAGCATTCTGCACCTCTCCGTGAAATCCTCGGTGTGCTCCGTGACTCCGTGGCGACGTTGCGCTGTTCGAGGTTCATAGGCCTCTTTCTGGCGGGGTCGACCGTCGTTGCAGCACCCATTCTCGGAGCAGCGCTTCGGTGCGACGCTGAACCCGGTGGATGGGCTCCGATACCCCGTGACTGTCGAGTCATTCTCGGAGCAGTCGCGCGGTTAGGGTCAATCCATGGCTCCAATCCCCGCAACCGTGGTGACCGGCTTTCTCGGCACCGGCAAGACCTCCACCATCCTGTCTGCGTTCGAGCACCGTCCCGCCGACGCGAAGTGGGCCGTGATCGTCAACGAGTTCGGGGAGATCGGGCTCGATGGCGCCATCCTCGACAACCGCATCGACGGGTCGGGCATCGCGACCAAGGAGATCCCCGGCGGCTGCATCTGCTGCACCGCAGGGGTGGCGCTGCGCTTCGGGCTCGTCGAGATCCTGCGCACCCAGAAGCCCGACCGGCTGTTCATCGAACCCACGGGCCTCGCCGACCCCGCGTCCATCCTGGACCTGCTGCGCCAGCCCGGCATCCGCGACCACGTGCTGCCTCGCGCCACCATCGGCCTGGTCGACCCTCGCCACCTGGCCGACGAGCGCTACACCGAACACGACGTCTGGAACGCCCAGGTCTCCTTGTCCGACGTGCTCGTGGGCACCTTCGCGTCCGACACCACCCCCGAGCAGGACGCCGCGTTCGACGCCTTCGCGAACAACCTCTGGCCAGCCAAGCCCGTCATCGCCCGGCGAGACGGCACGATCGACGCCGACTGGCTGGACCTCGACCCTTACCCGCGCGACGTCACCCACACCCACCACCACGACACCTCCGGCGAGCACACCGGCGGCTGGGTGTGGCCCCGACTGACCCTGTTCGACCCCGACGCCCTCGTCGACACCCTGCAGTCGCTGATCCGGCCCAACCCCCTGGTTCCGGGCGGGCTGTTGAGACTGAAGGGCATCTTCCGTACGAAGGGCCGCTGGCTGCTCGTCCAGGGCACGTCCACCACCCTGAAGACCGAGCCTGTGCGCTGGCGACGCGACAGCCGGGTCGAGCTGATCGCACACGGACCCGCCGACTGGCCCGCTGTGGCGGAGCGGTTGGCGTCCACCATCACGTTTGCGCCCGGCACAACGGACTGAAGCTACTGCAGCCTCGCGCGCAGCGCCTCGAAGGTCCGGTCGTCGAACTGCTCGGTTCGCTCGCGCTGCTTGGTGTCGTTCTCGGACAGCTCCCGCAGCGCGATCAGCCGGTTCCACGCGATGTCGACCACCCCTGCATCCGCATCGCTCTCCAGATCGACGAACCAGGTGACGACCTCGGACAAGCCCCGTGCCCCGAGTGCCGCCCAGAGCTCGGCGCCGTGCTGCCGGGTGGCTGCGTGGTCGGTCGCCAGGGTCTCGAGGCGTCGGACCTCGGTGGACAGCACCTGCTCGATGGGGATCCGGGCCGCGTTCTCCTCCCGTGCGATGACCTCCCGCAAGGTGGCGACGCCGTCCAGCGCGACGTCGAGCTCGGCATTGAGGCGGTCGAACGGCCGGAAGTCGACCAGCGGATCGACCTTTGCCCGCTGGTTTCTCAAATCGGCGCGGAGGTTCTGCAGATCGGCGACCACGCCCTCGGGGACCGCCACCTCCCGACGCAGCTTCTCGAGCCGCCGGATCTCGTCTTCGATGACGGCCAGCTGTTCGGCCTGCTCGGATGCGGCTCGCCACGGACCCAGCTCGGCGAGCTCGGCCCGCAGGCTGCGCTGATCGGCACGGGCCAGAGCGACCTCGGCCGTACGGAGCTCCCGGTCTCCGGCCGCCCGTAGTGCCCGTTCGCTGATGGACTGGTGGCGCAGGCGCAGCTCGGTCATCTCGGTGCGGGAGGTCTCGCGCTGCTTGGCGAGCAGGTTCAGCTCGATGGAGCTCGACGCCAGGCCGAGGGCCACCAGGCGGTCGATCTGTCGATCGGCGTCCCGACGGTATTCCTGGTAGCGACCCAGCACCGGGCTCGTGCCCAGCACCGCGGTGATCTCGCGGACCATCTGGTCGCAGATCTCGAGCTCCTCGCGCTGCCGCTCCAGCTCTCGCTCGACGGCCAGCGACTCGGCGAACGCCCCGGACCCCGCGATGCGCTGCATGGCCCAGCGGGGAACGCGGCTGTGCGCCCAGTCCGGCAACGGGAGCTCTTCGTCGTCTTCCGACTCGTCTTCACCGTCCAGGCCCTGCGAGTCGGTGACTTCCGCCAGATCGGACGCCCCACGACCTGCGGCATCCGCCAGACCGTCGGTGCCGACGGTGTCGTCTCCGTCGAGGGATTCGGGCTCCTCCCCCCGACGACGGGCCTTCCGCGCGAGCCGATCGGCCTTGCGCCGCGCTCTCCTCGCTTGACGACGGGCCTTCCGGAGAGGGTCGGAGGGTGTCACGACTTGTCGTGACACGCCCGGAGGACTTCGGAGGTCTGGGTCCTCGGTGAGCAGCGCGGGGTCGATGTCGGGCGCACCCACGGCGCCTTCGGTCGGCAACTCGACCTCGGGCTCCGCGCCTTCCAGTTCCTCGACCCTCTTCAGACCATCATCCTCCTCGCCCAGGCCCGCCAGCGGGAATGCCTCGAGGTCGGCGAACAAGCGCTTGGTGGCCTCGTCGTGGATGTCGATGGACTGGACCGCCCGCCGGATGCGTCCCATGTCGTCGGCGACCACGAAGTACTCCTGCTCCGCCTGGTGGTAGAGCGTCTCGTCGAAGTACACGTGCCCCGTGAGGACGCGGGACTCCCCCACCGCAGGGTGATCGGGGTGCGCGCGCCGGAACCGCTCGAGCGCATCCAGCGCAGCCAGGGGTTGTTCTGCCCGGATCCACGCCCAGGCGATCTCCTGACGCGCCTCGTCGATCACCGGAGAATCCGCCCGGACCCGCAGGTACCAGAGGCTGGCCTCCTCGGGTTCGCCGAGCTCGATCAGCAGTCGCGCCACCGCGAGCTGCGACAGGTCCTGGGCCCACTGCTCGAACGGGTTGGACAGCTCGTCGTCGGCGATCTGCTGAAAGCGGGCCTTCGCGGCTTCCAGACGACCGAGCCGGATCTCGCAGACCCCCGCGAAGTACTGGGCCCGCACGAACCACTCGGAGGTGGCGGGAACGCGCTCGAAGACGGGCAGCGCCTCGTCGACGTGGCCCAACAGGTAGCGCGACTTGCCGAGGGTGTAGGTGAGCCGTGTGTTCACGCGCAGGCGCTGCTCGGCGAGGGCCCGCTGGTAGGTGCGCTCGAAGGCCTCGGCCGGACCGTGCTCGGCGTAGAGAAGGAGCAGTCGCTCCAGGGCGTCGTCGCGAAACGGATGGCTGGAATCGCCCGCCACAGCGGTGAATTCACGGGCCGACATCTCGATGAAGCCCATCTGGTAGAGGGAATCTGCGAGGTACCACTCGCTGTCCTGCAGCAGCACGCCGTCGGTCGTGCCCAGGTTCGCCAGGACGTGAAACCGAATCGCGGCTTCGGGCCAGTCTTCGAGCAGGTAGGCGTACAGCGCGTCCTCGAACAGCTGCTTCTCGCGGACCTCGCTCGCGAACCCCGCTTCGAGGCGCACCTTGCCCGACAGCTCGGCGCGATCCCCCTCGGCGTCCAACACCGCGATCTCCAGCTCGCGCAGGGTGTCCGGCAGCTCGCCAGCGGCGGCGGGAGCGGCCAGAAGACCAGCGAGGAAGAGCAGAACAGATGCCATCGGGGGGCAATGTAGCCTGCGAAAGCACGACCAGAGCACAGGCAGTGGGTGTCTACACGGAATTCACTCGGGCCTGGACGGGTGCCCGACAGGCCTCAGCGGAGCACGGCAACCAGCTGGTGGGAACGGCCGATCAGGCGTCCGTCCGCTGTCCACAGGCCGTTGACCTGGTCGGAGCACCCCTCGCGGCTCACGTCACTCCGCACCTCGGCCTGGAGCCACTCGCCGCCGTCGGGCCCGATCTGGACGTCGGGAAGCGGGGGGAACAGCTGGAAGTGGATCACGACCGACGCGACGGGTCGCGGTCGGTCGAAGGTGGGGAGCATCGCCAGCGGCCAGCAGTCGAGACACGCCAGCGCGAGGGCCGTGTCGAGGACCTGGGGCCCCGTGCGTGGGCGCAACCACCCCGAACTGTAGGCGAGCGTGTTCCCGGAGAAGGGTCGGCCGACCACGAAGCGGAAGTCGAAGTGCTCGGTGAACGCGGGCACTCCGGGTCCGGTCCCGGGATCGGGCAGGGTCGAGACGTCCGGAAGCTCCGGTGGGCGGGCCCGATCGAAGTCCGTGTCCCGGATTCCTTTACCTCCGGCCGAGAATCGGGCGGAGGTAAAGGAGTCGACCGACCGGGAACGAGGTCTTCGAGACATCGGCCGATGGTCGCAGCCAGCAGACCGCCGTACGTGCCGGGTCCCTGGCACCACGAGGGGTCGAACGCCCCTTCGTAGCGGGCCTGTTCGGCACTCGAGCCGCAATCGCTCCGCGTGAAGCGAGCGATCGACCCGATGCGGTCGCTCACAGGGCCGCTGCGTGACGCCGGATCAGCGCGACCATGGACTGAAAGCCGTTCCGGCGGTTGACGGACAGGTGGGCGTCGAACCCGATCCGCCCGAACACCTCGTCGATGTCGACCGCGTCGATCTCGGCCTGGGTCTTGCCGTGGAACATCGCGCGCGCCACGCCGATCAGCCCCCGAACGATGGCGGAGTCGCTGTCGGCATCGAACTCCAGACGCTTGTCGCCATCGGCCTCGACCGTGCGCGGCACCACCCACACCCGGCTGATGCACCCCCGGACGCGGTTCGCCTCCACCTTGTGGGCGTCGTCCAGCGGGGGCAGGTCCTTCCCGAGATCGATGAGGAAGCGGTATCGCTCCTCCCAGTTCTCGAAGAAGTCGAAGTCGGAGATGAGCTCTTCGATGTCCATGCGTGCTCCAGGACACGCGGACTAACACTCAAGTGGCTATGACCGTCCGCACCACCGGGGACATCCCCCCTCGACGACGCGACGGGAGCCATGCGCAGCTACAGCCCAGAACCCGAGGTCTCCATCGAACCCGCCGGTACGCCCGGCCCAACGGCTCGATCCGTCGCCCGCAGAGGCTGGCGCATCCTCCAGGCCGTGCCGGTCGGCTCCGCGGTCGACCCATCCACGATCCAGGCCGTACAGCACGAGCTCGACAACGGGGCAGACGGCGTTCGCCTCGATCTGTCGGGCCTGTCGAGCCCTGGGGACGTGAACCGGCTGCTGTCGGGGGTCGACCTGTCGGGCCGGACGCTGACGCTGGCCTGGGGGTCGCCCGGCCTCGCCGCCGTCGTGCTTCACGCCCTTGCAGACGACGACGGGGAGACGTCCGTCGGTTCGCTCCAGCTGGGCCTCGATCCCGCCAGCCGCCTGGCCGCCAGCGGCACGCTCCTCGGCGGCACCGAGCGTCGGTTCGCCGCTGCTGCCGAGGTCGCGGTCGCCGCTCACTCGGCATCGAAGGGACGAACCGACTCCGATGTCCGCACCTTCACCTTCGACGATCAGGTGTGGCACCACGCCGGCGCCGATGCAAGCGTGGCCCTCGGCGTCCAGCTCGCATCCGGGGTGGCCGCGGTGCGCGCGATGGAGGCCGAAGGGCTCGGTCTGGACGAGGCGTTTGCAGCGATCGGCTTCCGGAACACCCTGCCGACGCACTTCCTGTACGGCATCGCGACGCTCAGGGCCGGCCAGGCGCTGTGGCGACGCGTCGGAGAGCTGTGCGGCGTCGAGGTGACCGTTCACCAGACGGCCGCCGGGGCGCTTCGCGAGCACACCCGCAACGACCCCTGGGTCAACATCCTGCGCGGCACCGCTTCCACGTTCGCGGGCATCGTCGGAGGCGCCGAACAGGTCGAGACCCCCGCCTACGCCGAGGGAGCGGATGCGCGACGCCTGGCCCGCAACACCCAGCTCGTGCTGCGCGACGAGTCCCATCTGGGCCGGGTCGCCGACCCCGCCGGAGGGAGCCACGTGGTCGAGGCGCTCACCCAGCAGCTCGCCCGGGTGGCCTGGACCCGCTTTCAGGAGATCGAAGCCGCCGGGGGCATCGCAAACGCGCTGCGGACCGGAGCGATTCATCGGGCCATCCACGAGAGCCGCGACCGGATGGCGGCCCGGGTCCGCACCCGCGAAACCCCCGTACTCGGCGTCTCGCGCTACCCCAATCCCGACGAGGACGCGCCCGAGCCGTCTGCGGAGACCGCACATCTGAGCCCACCGGCCGAGCAGATCGCCAACATCCCGCCGGTCTCGGACTTCGCGGGCATCGTGGCCCGCATCCCGGACGCCCCGAGCATCGATGCGCTCACCCAGAGTCGCGTCGGACGAGGCGTGGAGCGGCACGAGCCCCTTCCCGCCTGGCGCGTCGCCGAGCCCTTCGAGCGGCTCCGGGAACACGCCGAGGCCCCGGTGTTCTTCGCCACCCTCGGACCCCTCGCCGAACACACCGCGCGCACGGGCTTCGGTCGGGAACTGGTGGAGTCCGGCGGGTTCCGGGCCCGCATCCCCGACGGCGTGTCGACCCCCGAGCAGGCCATGTCCGCCTGGCAGGAGGCGGGCAAACCCCACGTGGTGCTGGTGAGCTGCGCCACGAAGCGCTTCCCCACCGACGGTGTCGAGGCCGTTCGAGCCCTGACCGACGCCGGAGCCCGGGTGTGGGTGCTCGGAAGACCCGGCGAGCACGAGGCCGCCCTGCGCGACGCCGGTGCACGCGACTTCCTCTTCACGGGCGGTGACGCCCTCGAAGCCCTGGCCTCCTTCTGGACCGAGGTGCCCCGATGAGCCATGTGCCCGACTTCACGAAGCTCTCCTTCGAAACCCCCGCTCACACAGGGACGGTAGAGGGTTCGATGGCCGAAACACCCGAGGGCGTGGGCCTCACGCCGGTGTATGGCCCCGATGCCCTCGATGGGCTCGACCACCTCGGCACTGCACCCGGCGATGCGCCCTGGGTCCGCGGCCCCTACGCGTCGATGTACACAGGGCGCCCCTGGACCATCCGCCAGTACGCCGGCTTCTCCACCGCCGAGGAGAGCAACGCGTTCTATCGACGCAACCTCGCCGCCGGTCAGAAGGGCCTGTCGATCGCCTTCGACCTGCCCACCCACCGCGGCTACGACTCCGATCATCCGCGCGTCTCCGGGGATGTCGGCATGGCCGGTGTCGCGGTCGACAGCATCCTCGACATGCAGGTGCTCTTCGACGGCATCCCGCTGGACCAGATGAGCGTCAGCATGACCATGAACGGCGCCGTGCTGCCCATCATGGCGCTCTACATCGTGGCGGCCGAAGAGCAGGGCGTGTCGCCCGAACAGCTGTCCGGAACCATCCAGAACGACATCCTCAAGGAGTTCATGGTCCGGAACACCTACATCTACCCGCCGCAGCCGAGCATGCGGATCATCGCGGACATCTTCGCCTACACCTCGCAGAACATGCCGCGCTTCAACAGCATCAGCATCAGCGGCTACCACATGCAGGAAGCCGGAGCCACGGCCGATCTGGAGCTCGCCTACACCCTGGCCGACGGCGTGGAGTACGTCCGGACCGGCCTCGCAGCGGGCCTCGACATCGACGCCTTCGCGCCGCGGCTGTCGTTCTTCTTCGCCATCGGCATGGACTTCTTCATGGAGGTCGCCAAGCTCCGGGCTGCCCGGCTGCTCTGGGCCGAGCTGCTGGCTCCCTTCGAGCCGAAGAACCCCAAGTCCCGCATGCTCCGCACCCACTGCCAGACCTCGGGTTGGAGCCTCACCGCACAGGACGTCTGGAACAACGTGGTGCGCACCGCGATCGAGGCCATGGCCGCGACACAGGGCGGCACCCAGAGCCTGCACACCAACGCGTTCGACGAAGCGCTGGCCCTCCCCACGGACTTCAGCGCGCGGATCGCCCGCAACACCCAGCTGTTCCTGCAGCTCGAGACCGACACCACCGACGTCATCGACCCCTGGGGCGGGTCGTGGTTCGTGGAGCGGCTCACCCACGAGCTCGCCGACCGGGCCCGGGCCCACATCGCCGAGATCGACGAGCTGGGCGGCATGGCGAAGGCCATCGAGCAGGGAATCCCCAAGCTCCGCATCGAAGAAGCCGCGGCACGCACCCAGGCCCGCATCGACAGCGGCGACAAGGTCGTGGTGGGCGTCAACCGCCACCGACGCGCCCACGAGCCCCCCGTCGACGTGCTCCAGGTCGAGACCGCCACCGTGCGCGACACCCAGCTCGCCCGGCTCCGCCGACTCAAGGCCGATCGCGACGACGACGCCGTCTGTGCCGCCCTGGACGCGCTGACGAAGGTCGCGGGGGGCGATGCCGACGGCAACCTGCTCGATCTGGCGGTGAAGGCCGCTCGCGCCCGCTGTACGGTGGGCGAGATCTCGATGGCCCTCGAGAAGGCGTGGGGCCGCCACCAGGCCAGCATCCAGACCGTTCAGGGTGTGTACAGCGCCGAAGTCCGCGCAGCAGGAGGCGACATCACCGACATCTCCGACCGCATCGAGCAGTTCGCACAGGCCGAGGGCCGACGCCCCCGGATCCTGGTCGCGAAGATGGGCCAGGACGGCCACGACCGGGGCCAGAAGGTGATCGCCACGGCGTTCGCGGATCTCGGCTTCGACGTCGACATCGGCCCGCTCTTCCAGACCCCCGAGGAGACCGCGCTGCAAGCGGTCGAGAACGACGTGCACATCGTGGGTGTGAGCTCTCTGGCGGCGGGTCACCTCACCCTGGTCCCAGCCCTGCGTGCAGCGCTGGACGCCCACGGCCGCGATGACATCCTGGTCGTGTGTGGCGGGGTCATCCCACCGCAGGACCACAAAGAGCTCCATGACGCCGGGGCCGTTGCGGTGTTCGGTCCCGGAACCGTCATCTCCGAGGCCGCCATCGGGCTGCTCGATGCCCTGGAATCCGACGCAGGATGAGGAAGCTGCCGACCGTCGACGCGCTGGTGGAGGGCATCCGAGCCGGCAATCGGGCGTTGCTGGCCCGCGCCATCACCCTCGCGGAGTCCACCCGCACCGATCACCAGCAGCTCGCGGGCGAGGTGCTCACCCAGCTCATGCCCCACACGGGCCACGCCATCCGGGTCGGCATCACGGGGGTTCCCGGTGTCGGCAAGTCCACGTTCATCGAGGCGATGGGCGCCCACCTCACCGCGTCCGGGCACCGCGTCGCGGTCCTCGCGGTCGATCCGTCCTCCAGCCGGTCCGGGGGAAGCATCCTGGGCGACAAGACGCGGATGGCGGAGCTCGCGCGCAACCCGGACGCCTACATCCGCCCCTCGCCCACGTCCGGAACCCTCGGTGGCGTCGCGTCGCGCACCCGCGAAGCCATGCTGCTCTGCGAGGCCGCCGGCTACGACGTCGTGCTGGTCGAGACCGTGGGCGTGGGCCAGTCCGAGCTCGTGGTGGCGGGGATGACCGACACCTTCGTCGTGCTGATGCTCTCCGGCGCTGGCGACGAGCTGCAGGGGATCAAGCGGGGTCTGATGGAGCTCGCCGACATCCTGGCCGTCAACAAAGCCGATGGCGACAACGCCACCCCCGCACGTCGCGCCGCCAGCACCTACCGGGGAGCGCTGCGCCTCCTGCATCCCGCCGACGCCCTGTGGAAACCCCAGGTGCTGACGTGTTCCGGGCTCGACGGCACGGGGGTGCCCGAGGTCTGGGAGGTGGTGGAGCTGCACCGCAAGACCCTCGAAGACGCCGGAGCCCTGGCGGAGCGCCGCGCGAAACAGCAGCTGGAGTGGATGTGGCGCATGGTCGACGAGCGCCTGCGAGATGCCCTGCGGGCCCATCCAGACGTCCGCGATGCGCTTCCGGGCGTCGAAACCGCCGTGCGGGCGGGCGATCTGCCCGCCACCCGCGCTGCGAGCCAGCTGTTGCAGGCGTTCTCGGACCCCGACTGACTCAGATCCCGAGCCACGCCATCGCGCGGCGGAACGCCGCCTTCCCGCCCGTGTCGATCGGTTCTCCGTGGGCCATCACCAGCCGGTCGAAGTCGAGCTCGGCCAGCGCACCGATCTCCCGACGTGCCGTGGTGCGGTGGAACCCCACCCGCTCGAGCAGGGTCGTCGAGCAGCCCGGGTAGCCCCCGGCACAACACATCACGGCGCGGGTGAGCAGCGGTGCCCGCTCGGTGAAGTGGAACAGCAGGTCGGTCACCACCAGCGTCCCGCTCGGTCGATGCAGGAACACCACCTCGTTGGTGAACGGAAAGCAGGTGAGCGGGAACACCTCGATGTCGTCGCCGAACGGATGCGGGTCGGTCAGCACGCCCGCGAAGTCGAGGTCCGTCCGCTTTTCTTCGAGCCCTGGCGCTGCGAACGCATCACAGCCGGCCTCGATCCACTCGCCCACGTACAGGTGATGCAGCTTGTTGGGCGCCACCACCCAGCGCGGCGCCTCCACACCCTCGATGTCGGAGAGCCCTTGCTGGACGGCCTCTCGGCGGATCGGGCTGTGGATCAGGACGCCCCGGTCGGTCTCGAGCAGGGTCGAACGTGCTCCCACCTCGACACCGAAGAAGCGCAGCGGTGCATCCACGATGTGGACGCCATCGGTCAGGGTCTGCATGTCGACAGTTTCACCTGTCCGTGCATGACCCCGCACCCTCGTGGGAGTCCATCGCCATGTTCCTGGAGGGGATGCGGACGGGGAGCCACTCGGCTGCTGCGCGGTGGTTGGCGGTCGCCCAGCCCACGGTCCGACGCCGCATCGCCCGCCTGGAATGCCTCGACGGTCAAGAGAACGGTGTTCCGCACCGACCACGACCTGGCCTGTCTGGAGGCCGTTCGCGCGGGGCTGGGCATCGGGGTCACCCACCGCGCCACGAACGCTGTTGCACCGCACGGGGGTGCTCTTTAGATATTCAAGACTCGTTCAATACTGATTCGCGAAGGGGTGTCGTGATGCGTCCAGGGTCGAGCACAACCACGCTGTCCACGCCGGAGTGGACGTGGGCCAGCGCGCGGCTCCGACTCGGCCAGACCAACGTCGGGTTCTGGGTCGTCACCTCCGCCGTGCTCCTGGTCGTCCAGCCCGACATCGCGACGGGAGGCATGGCTGCCCACACGACCGCCTGGCTCGCGTGCGTCGCGGTCTACGTCCTGCTGCAGCTCCCCTTCGACATCATCGGCGGGGTCGTGCTCCCTGCCCGGTTCGACCGCTCGACCGTGGAGCCGTGGAGGTTCGCGGTGCAGTGGCTGCGGGGCGCCCTTCCCCACGCGCTCGTCCTCGCTGCCGTCGGATTCGTGGCGCTCCTGGTCGGACGGTCCGCCGGTAGCTGGGCGGCGATCGGCAGTCTCGCTCTGGGGGCGGGCGCGCTCGTCGCTGCTCAAGGGCCGCTCGCCCGGACCGTGGCGGGTCAGGAGACCGTCGACACCCAGAAGGCCCAGCTTCTCCGGGACGCCGCCGCTGGCGCCTCGATCGATCCCGACCAGGTGGATGTGGTGGCGTGCTCCGAACCCACGTTCGTCGGTGGCTGGACGGGAAGCAGAGGACTGGAGCGGCTGCTCGTTCCCCAGCGCTGGGCCGCCCTGCCCCCCGCCGAGCTGCACGCGATGCTCGTGCGGCGGCGGATCGGACTCGCCTCGGGGGCGCGGGCGCGAGGGGTGGTGGGCGCCCTGGCCTTCAACACCTTCGGCGCGGTGGTGACCCTCGCGCTGGTCCCGGGTGCGACCTACGCAACCGCGAGTGGCCTGCTGGTGATGTCCGCCGGAATCACCCTGTGGTCCTTCATCGGACTGCTGATGCTCCCGACCATCAGTCGCTGGGCGGTCACCGAGCTCGACCGTCGCACGGCGGACGCCCTCGAGGATCGGACACCGTTGATCTCGCTGATCCGCCGTCTGGACCGCGAACAGGACGACGAAGCCGAGCGCGAGCCCTGGGTCGAGGCCATCTTCCATCCCGTCTCCACCCCCGAGGCGCGGATCGAGGCCCTGTCGCGTCCACACACCGAGCTCCCGGGCTCCTCGATGTGGCGCATCACCCGGATGGCGCTGTTCACGAGCTGGGCACAGGCCTCGTGGCTGTCCCGCGCTGTGCACTGCAACATCGGCCGACCAGCGGTGTGGGTGGTCTATCCGGGCGACTGATCCAGCCAGGCGCGCAACGAGTCCGGATTGGCGAGCACGTCGAGCGCGGCTTCGGCGGCGGCATCGACCGCGTCGGGATGATGTTCCCTGAGCGCCCGGATCATCGCGCGCGCCACCGCCTCTTCGCTCGACGCAGCCGGGCCGGTTGCATCCTCCCGCTCGATCCGGACCATCTGGATGCGGTTCTTCAGGCCTCCGCCCCGCCCGAAGGTCCACCCCGTGCCGTCCTTCACCCGCTCGACGTACGCGTAGCTGGCCTCCAGCCCGGTGTCGGTGCGCTTGGCATCGGGTTCGTCGAGCAGGTCGAGGTCGGGGATTCGCACGCCGGGAAGTCCGGTCTTCTGCGCCGACCCCATGGTGTGGCCCGGCAGCATGCGGATGCAGCGCCACGCGGCGCTCTGCCAGTCGGACCCATCCGACGCTGCGAGCACGATGCGGGTTCCGTGGAGTGCCCGGATGACCATGCTGCTCACCTGGCTGCCGTCGATGGTGCCGCGCTGCGCACCGGTCGGGAAGAACTGGGCCTGCTGTCGCTTGCCGTTCAGGTTCCTTCCTCCGTAGGTGACGATGTCGGCACGGACCCCCGGCCCGACCTTCCAGGTGACGCTCATCCACCCTCCTCGACGTCAGCGTCGCATCCTGCCTCCGGCGGTACAAGTCACCCCGCCGAGGATCCGGGCTCACGCACATGCGCCGCGTGGTCGGTCGTTCCGAGGTCGATGCGCCAAAAAGGGTCAGACACCAGATGGTCCACCACCTGAATCCCGTCCAGAGCGCGATCGAGCGGTGCGCCAAAAGGGGTCAGACACCCGATGGTCGGCGTCAGAAGGCAACGCTGGACGGGGAATTCGGGATCACGCAGAGGCGCAGCGGACGAGGCGTTGCGCGACGTTGAGGGGGTGGATCGGGCAACGACGCGCAGGAGACGGCGTCGCCAGAGCCGCAGAGCGCGAACAGCACTGCGGACACGACGGCGACGACGCCTTCAAGTCCTTGCCGAAGTGCTTCGTGGTCGAGGTCGTGGTGGAGGGGGTCGGTCGTTCCCCGGGCGGTGCGCCAAAAGGGGTCAGACACCAAACGGTCCACCACCTGAATCCCGTCCAGAACCCGATCGAGCCATGCGCCAAAAGGGGTCAGACACCAAGTGGTCACCACCCAGGTCTCTTCTGGCCGGATCGACCGTCGTTGCAGCCCGCTCAGCGCTCGACGGTGTCGTCCGACAGCAGCGGATCATCGAGGGCGGCGTCGAACCCCCCGGCTTCCCCGAGCAGCTGTTCGGCCAGAAACCCGCTCCCCGCGGCGAAGAAGCGGTCTCGTGCGTCGCTCGGCCCATCGCCTTCGAGCATCTCCGAGTGCCCGACGTCGCTCAGCCGCAGGAACGCGACCTCGTCGTCGAGATCCGCCGCGATGTCCTCGGAGTCGCTGATCGGCACCGTGCCATCCGCCGTTCCGTGCACCAGGAACGTGGGCCGGCCGGTCGGCGTCACCGCGTCGTCGAACGCCACCCGGGCCGTGTAGGCAGCGGCGAGCAGAACCACGGCGTTCAGCCGATCGACCTCTGGCGGCTGCTCGGAAGGGAATCGGGTCCAGGCCAGGGTGCTGATCCCGCCGAGCGAGTGCCCGATGATCCCCACGTTCGAGGGGTCGTACGCTTCGTAGAACACATCGTCGGGATCGGCCGCGGCCTCGGTCAGGTACTCGAGGAGCGCGGTCAGATCGCCCGGCTGGCTGGGCAGGTCGGCCAGCCCCGAGACCCCCGCTTCGCTGTCGTCGTTGCTGCTCGGGAAGATGATCCCCACCACGAAGTGGCCCTGCGCGGCCAGATCCGTCGCGAAGGCGTCGAACTTGCGCGGGTGCCCGTCGATGCCATGTGCGACGATCACCAGCGGCCGCTCGCGGGTGTCATCGGAGACGTCGGACCACGCGTACAGCCCGATCTCACGGGACGATTGCGCCTCCTGACCGCCGAGCGCGGGAAGCGGACGCGTGTCGTCGACGAAGCTGCGCTCGACCATCGCCGGGGCCTCCTGAGACGGGGGCGCACAGGCGACGAGGAGCAGACTGGACGAGAGCGGGAGCACGCCCTGTTGTATCCGAGACCGGACGTTCAGGCGTCCGACGGCGCGGTGGCGTGGTGCTGGAAGTACTCGTAGCGGTTGACGAACTCGGACCACGGGATGGTCTCCTCCCGCTCGCCTTCCTCGGCCTGCTGGTTGTAGATCGTGACCTCGCTGCCCAACCCCTCACCTTCGATGCCGAGCACCGCCACCACGTGGCTGCCGGTGGACGCGACCACGGCCTCTCCACCGTCGAGTGCGGTGTGCAGGCTGCCCAGCTGGCGCTCGTTGTGGCCGTTGCCGATGCGGACCTCCTCGCCCTCGTCCCCGAACAGCGCCGCCATGCCCTCGGCCGCGGTCCCGCCCTGGATGTCCTCGTAGCCACCCCACATCTCGCCGTACGCGCGCTCGAGGATCGCGGGCCACAGCTCCGGATTGCCCGCCCCATCGCGCTCTTCGGAGTGTCCCTGTGACGGGACCCCGTCCACCATGGGCAGATCGGTCACCGTGGTCGTGACGTCCTCGCCGAGGTTGGTGTCGTACAGGCGCACGTCGTACGTGCCGTCCCCGTTGTCGGTGATCCGGTCGGCCAGGAGCTCGGGATCCCGATCGGCCACCGCCGCCACGCTGGCCAGGAAGTAGCAGGAGCGGGTGTCTTCGGCCTGGACCACATCGTCGTGATCCATCCCGCCCACCACGAGTGGGTCCTCGTCGTCGATCTCGGACATCGGCGCATCGCGGTAGCGCTGGACCACCGCCCAGTCCTCCTGGAGCTCGTCGCGCAACGCCTGCATCTCGGCGTTGTCCGAATCGAACTCGCTGAACAGCTCGTCCATGGTGGACGGATCGACCTCCCGCATCAGCGCGCGGCGTTCCCCGTAGGAATGGCCGTGGAAGATCGCGAGCGCCGACTCCACGTCGCCATCGGTGACCGCCCAGTTCGCGTCCCAGAAGCTGCGACTCATCAGCTCGTTCAGCTGCGCCACCTCGCCAGGATCTGCCGCAGCGACGTCGCCTTCCGGACCGCGCCCGACCGACGACACAGCGTCCAGCATCGGAGTGTCGGACCCGGTACCCACCGCTTCCGCAGCCTGATCCCGGTTGGCGGCATTGGAGCCGGCTGCAGAGCGCGACGGCGCGGCGGATGCCCCGACGGAGGTGGACGCGTGGGAGGGTCCGCCTGCTGCAGGGGCCGTGGTGGCGGGTTTGCCGGGGGTCCGGCGATTCTTGGCGGGCATGAGGAGTCTCCCGATTCTTCCAGAGTGTACCTCGAAACCCGGCCTTGCCGACCCATCGTGAGCCCACCGTGAGTCATCCTGCGCCGGAGCGCGAACAGGCCCGGTAAGGTGGGGTCGACAGGAGCACGGAGTGCCCATGACCCATCGCCTCGTCCCCCTCGTGCTGGTCAGCGCCCTGACCACACTCTCGGCCTGTTCTGGTGGGCCCGATGCCACGGTCGATCCCGACGGGCCCGTGCCCACCGTGCCAAACCCGGCCACGGACCCCATCGACCCCGACGACTGCGTGTCCGACGCCGAGCAGTTCGAGACCCGGATCTCTCCGCTGCTGCAGTCCGACTGCATCGTGTGCCACGTCTCGGGCGGGGTCGCGGACGACACCCGGCACGTCCTGCTCCCCGAAGCCGAGCCCACGCACCTCGAGGCCAACCGCGCCACCCTCGAGCCCCTGGCCCTCGAGGACTACGCCGGCAGCTCCCTGCTGCTCCAGAAGGCGATGGGTCTGGCGGGCCATGGCGGTGGGCCGCGCATCCAGCTCGACACCCCCGAGTACGACGCCGTCCGCGAGCTGATCTGGCGGTTCGAGAACCCCGATTCCTGCGACCCGGACGTGCCCGACGAGGACCCCGAGGTGCCGGTCACCCCCCTCCGACGCCTCACCGAGTCCCAGCTGCAGAACACGGTCGAAGACCTGTTTCCCGGGGTCGACATGCCCGTGGTGTCGGTGGTCGCCGACCCCCTGGTGCACGGCTACGACAACAACGGCGAAGCTCAGGCACCCACGGCCCTGCTCGTCTCCGAGATCCGCGACATGAGCCTGGCCGTCACCACCGCGGCCATGGCCGACGAGAGCTGGATCGGCTGCGACCTCGACGCCGAGCCTCTCGACACCGTCTGCGTACACGACCGCATCGTCGAGTTCGGCGACCGCGCGTTCCGCCGTCCCCTGTCCGCCGACGAAGAGCTCGCCTTCACCGGGTTCTTCGACGACCTGCTGGTGGAGACCGAAGACCCGCGAGCCGCCCTGCAGCTCACCCTCCAGGGCTTCCTGAACAGCCCGTCGTTCCTGTACCTGCCGGAGTGGGGCAGCGACCCCTCCGTCGCCGCTGGAGAGCGGGTGCTGCTGGACGACTGGGAGACCGCGTCCCGTCTGTCGTACTTCCTGTGGAACACCATGCCGGATGACGCGCTGTTCGACGCCGCGAGCAACGGAGCCCTCCACACGCCCGACCAGATCGAGGCCGAAGCGTGGCGGATGCTCGCAGACCCCCGTGCAGAACAGGCCGTCGGCAACTTCCACCGCTTGTGGCTCGAGCTGGACGAGATCCTGCACATCGCACCCGACCCGGCCACCTACCCGGTGTGGGAGACCACGATGCGAACCGCGGCCCGCGACGAGATCGACGCGCTGATCTGGGAGAGCGCCTTTGGCGACGACCCCACGCTGTCGCACCTGCTGCTCGACCGCACCACCCTCGCCGACCCCGATCTGGCCGTGCTCTACGGCCTGGCCGAGACCGACACCACGCTGCCCGCCGACGAGCGTGCAGGCTTGCTCACCCGGGTGGGCTGGCTGGGCGCCACCTCGCATCCGGTCTTCGCATCTCCCGTCCAGCGCGGGGTGTTCGTGCTCGAGCGCCTGCTGTGCGTGCCTCCACCCGACCCACCCGCAGACATCGACACCTCGCTCTCCGAAGACGATCCTCAGGTCGTGGTCACCAACCGCGATCGCTACGAGGTGCACAGCAGCGACCCCGCGTGTTTCGGCTGCCACGAGAGCATCGACGGCATCGGGTTCGGCTTCGAGAACTACGACGCCATCGGGGCCTACCGAACCATCGACAACGGGGCGCCGGTCGACGCCACCGGAGAGCTGGTCACGGGCGACCTCGACGGCACGTCGTACGAAGGCGCGCTCGAGCTCTCGCAGCTGCTGGCCGGCTCCGAGAGCGTCCACCAGTGTGTGTCCCGCCAGTGGTACCGCTACGCGCTGGGTCGCTCGGATGCCCTGGGCGACGAGACCATCCTCGCCGAGCTCGGCGACACGTACTGGGGCGCGGGCGGCGACCTCCCCACCCTGCTCGTCGCCATCACGCGCACCGAGAGCTTCCGCACCCGGAGGGCCGAATGAACCGCCGACAGCTCCTGCAGGCCCTCGGCCTCGCCTCTGGGTCGCTCTTCCTGCCCAGCCACGCCCACGCGTCCAACCCGAACGTGGTGCCGGCCCGCCGGATCCTCATCTACATGACCGGCCACGGCACGGTGTACGACAACTGGAAGATGCGGCCAGGCGGGCTTCCCGAGGATCAGGACTGGGAAGTCGACCTCACCACCCTGACGCCTCCCGAGTGGAGCCCGATCCTCGCGCCCCTCGAGCCGTACGCGAGCAAGCTGCTGATCCTCGACGGGCTGTGCCACTCGCCATCGGTCGTGGCGGCCACCAACGAGCACGACGAGGGCCATGCCACCGCGCTCACGGGCGACATCCCGATTCCCCAGACCGGAGCGCGCGCGGCTCCGTCGGGCGCATCGCTCGATCAGATCCTGGGACTGACCCGCACCACCCCCTTCCGCACATTGGAGTACGCGATCCGCGGCGGCTGGAGCCCCTGCTGGGACGCCAACGGCAACAACGTGCCCCTCGAGGGCAACCCGATCGCGGCCTGGGATCGGCTGTTCCCGTCCGGAATCACCGATCTGGACAGCACCGAAGCGAAGGTGGCCCGCAACCAGCACCGCGTGCTCGACCTCGCAGCGCAGCGCTTCGAAGCCCTGTGGCCCACCCTGGGTGTGGAGGACCGCGCCAAGCTCGAGGCCCACCACGCCCTCGTGCGCGACCTCGAAGGGCAGGTGCAGGCGCTTCAGGACCTGGTCTGCGCGGCCACTCCCCAGCCCGCCAGCCAGTGGCTCGACCCGCTGCCCATGCACGACACGATGTTCGATCTGTCGGTCGCGGCGCTGTCGTGTGGCCTCACCGACATCGTCACCATCCGAGCGGGCGACATCCGCAACGAGGACATCGGCGCCCCACCCGGGAACCTGCACAACGACTTCGCGCACAACGCCGAGAGCGACCCCGCAGCGGCGGTGGTGATGAGCGACTTCCACCTCTGGTACGCGAACCGGTTCAAGGAGCTGCTCGACAAGCTCGACGCGATTCCCGAGGGCAACGGCACGATGCTCGACCACACCATCGTCGTCTGGAACAACGAGCTCGCCACCGGAAGCCACGCCCACAACGACCTGCCGATCGTGATCGCGGGCGGCTCGGGCTACTTCGATCTCGGCCGCCTGGTTCGCTGGGCACCCGTGGCCCAGGTGGACGGCCCCTGGAGCGACCCGCTGGTGGGACCGCCTCACAACAAGCTGCTGGTGACCCTGGCTCACGCGATGGGCGAGACCAGCATCAACTCCGTGGGCGTGACCGAGATCCCCAAGCCGGACGGCACCTTCATCGACTGCACAGGGCCGCTCGATCGGGTCTGCATCTAGCGAGCGCGCGCGTCCGGATCCCAGAGCACCTTGTGCAGCTGCATCTGGAACCGGGCATCCACTTTGTCCTCGACGAGCCAGTCGGCGAGCGATGCGGGGTCGACGAGGCCCCAGGCCGGGCTGAACAGAACCGCAGCGACCTTCTCGGAGAGCCCGTGTTCACGGGTGAAGTCGCGGCTCCACTCGTAGTCGCGGCGGCTGGCCACCACGAACTTCACCTCGTCGTGCGGGCGGAGCCGGTCGACGTTCGAGAGCAGGTTGGCCCGCAGCTCCCCGGAGTCCGGAGGCTTGAAGTCGCAGATGATCCGGACTTCGTGAGGCACCACCGAGATGTCGCGGGACCCACTGGTCTCGAGCAGCACCTCGTGTCCCAGATCCAGCAGGCGCTGCATGAGCTTCGGGGCGTTCTTCTGGACCAGCGGTTCGCCACCCGTCACCTCGACCAGCTTCAGACCGTAGGCGTGGGCCTCCTGGGCGACATCCTCGAGATCCCGATGCACCCCCCCGGTGAACGTGAACTCCGAGTCGCACCACGTGCACCGCAGGTTGCAGCCGGTCAGTCGCACGAACACACACGGCCGACCCGCGTGCGTCGACTCGCCCTGGACGCTGGCGTACACCTCGGTCATCCGGATGCGGCGGTCGTCGGGAACGTCAGAGGTCGTGGGCTGGTAGGGTTCCGTCATGCGATTCGCTATCCCCCTGCTGCTCGGCCTGTCATCCCCCGCCCTCGGTGCGGATGCGCAAAAGCCCCATCTCCACCAGGGGATTCTCGACAAATACACCGGCAGGCCCACCGTGCCTGAGCTCTCCGAGAACGACCTCGAGAAACTCGCGGCGGGCAAGGCCGTACTCAAGCAGGAGCGCGGCGACAGCGGCGGCCGGGGAATCGCCGTTCAGCACGTCCATGCCTCGCCGGAGGTCATCTGGTCCCGCATCCTCGCGTTCGAGCACTACATCGACTGGGTCGACAACGTGAAGACGTGCGAGGTCACGTCGAGGACCGGCACCGACATCGACGTGCACTTCGTCATCGGGGCGGCGATGTTCAGCGCCGAGTACTGGATCGTCCACGACGCACACCCGAGCGAGAACTGGATGACCTGGCACCTGGACTACCGAAAGGAGAACGACCTCGACGACTCGGTGGGGTTCTGGGTGGTGGAGCCCCTGGCCGACGAGCCGGGCTGGAGCCGGCTGTACTACTCGGTCGACGTGAAGGTCGGCGGCTGGGTTCCGGGGTTCGTCGAGAACATGGTCGCGAAGAGCGGGCTCACCAAAGCCACCGAGTGGGTGAAGCGGGAGAGTGAGGCGAAAGCCCGCGGAGCAGACTGATCCCCCGCCACCTTGCGTTTGCATAGTCCTTTGTTATGTTTGCAGTATACAACTGTGTGAAACCTGACAAGGAGGACCATGCAGACCTTCTCGACCAACCTCTCGCTCCTCGGACTCGCTGGCGTGCTGCTGCTCACCGGCTGTCCCCGCGACAAGGCTCCCCTGGTCGTCCAGACCGAGCCGGAGACCGTCCCCGTCGTCTACGAGCGCCTGACGGTGATCCCCGCGTCGACCCACGGACAGACCGTCCAGGGGCACGCTCGCGTCACAGACGTCATCAGCGACCGGGGCTTCTGGATCACCGATGATCACGGCACTGACGAGGTGGATCCGTCGCAGAAGATGTTCGTCGTGATCCGGGAAGACGTCCCGCAGACCGAGATGATCGACATCGATGTGGGCGACCGCCTGGAGCTCACGGGCATCGTGATGAACGCGGACGACATGGACCAGCTGCAGGGCACCCTCGAACAGGACACCCGAGACGCCATCGCGTCCGATGAGCGGTTCCTGGCGACCCACTGGCGCTGGACCCGCATCCTCGACGCTGACGAAGACGAAGACGCCCACGAAGACGCGATGCAGTCCGCGCCCCGCGTCGGCTCGGACGACTTCGTGATCATCCGGTCCAAGCTCGCCTCCACCGCCGAGCTCGACCCCCACTTCCTCGTGCTCGACTTCGAGCGCTGGAACGACGGGGACTTCGCCGAGGACTCGACGATCGACCGCTCGGAGTTCCACCGCGGTCTCGCAGGTCTTCAGTACCGTATCTTTGCAGGCTTCGACGATGACGAGAGCGGAGCCATCGACCCCACAGAGTTTCGCAGTGCGATGGTCGATCTCGTGAGCCCCGACAACGGGCCCGTTCAGGACAGTCGCTTCGACCGCACGCTCGCGGACTGGTACGACGGCTTCGAGGAGTCCGTGGTGTTCGACTGGGACACCAACGGCAACGGCGAGCTGGAGCGCTCCGAGCTCAGCACGGTGCTCGAGGACGACCGGTTGTTCGCCACCTGGGACGACGACGCGGACGGCATGGTCGAGCGCGACGAGTACACGAACAACCTGTTCGACACCTGGGACGACAACGACGACGGCGTGCTCACCCGAGCCGAGTTCCGAAGCTCGGCCAGCCTCTGGTACTCGGAGTTCGGCGGCCAGGGCGACTTCGACTCGTGGGCCGGCAACGAAGAAGGCGAGCCCGCAGATGCCATCGCCAACACCCCCGAAGCCGCGGGCGCAAATCGACTGTCGGACGCCTGGGACACCGACGACGACGGAACGATCGAGCGGTCCGAATACCTCGCGGGTATCCGCCACTCGTGGGACGCGAACCTGGACGGCGACATCGAACGCTGGGAATGGGATCTGGCCTGGCTCGGAGACAGCCTGCGCGGTGACTTCGAAGCCTGGGACACCACCAACGACGGCCGCATCAGCAAGACCGAGTTCGACCGTGTCGCCACCCTGGAAGCGCCGTTCGGCCGCTGGGACATCGACGAAGACGGGTCCCTCTCCGACGGCGAGCTGCGCATCGCCATCAACAGCACGACCGCGGTCGCACCCGAAGCCGGATCCAGCCCCATGAAGGACCGCTGATCCGCTCGCTCACCGCGCTGTCCGACTTCCGCACATCCAACCCTGGAGGTTCTCTTGAACTCCCATCGCTCCACTGTTCTCTGGATCGCTGTTGCGATCCTCGTCATCGCCGCCAGCCTCGGCGGACTCTTCTGGTCCGACTTCTACGAGCTGGACGAGGCCCACAACACGCTCGGGCCCGCTGACGCCGCTCAACGAGACGCCTGGGAAGCCGAGCCCACCGTGAACGGCACTCCGGCCACCACCTACGAGCAGGCGGTCGACCCGAATGAACAGGACGACGAGCGCTGATCCGGAAGCGGTGAGGATCCCGGGCCGGACGGGTTATCCGCAGTCGTTCCCCGAGAGGTCCCCATGCGCACGGCTCGCTCCCTCCTCCTGCTCCTCGCCCTGTCCACCGCCGCGAGCGGCTGCGGAGACGGGTTCGCGGACGCCCAGGCTGCGGGCACCATCGATGCGTTCGAGCAATACCTGAAGGACAACCCGGATGGGCGCTTCGCCATGGAGGCGACCGCCCAGCTCGAGACGCTGTACCTCGAGAAGGCCCGTCAGGAGAAGACGCTCGACGCCTACGACGCCTACCTGGAGCGCTTCCCCGAGGGGGACATCCGCGACAAGGTCCTGGCGGAGCGCGAGAAGTTTCTGTTCGAAGACGCCAAGCGCAACGCGACGGTCGAGGCCTGGAACCAGTTCCTCGAGGAATACCCCAAGGCCGACAAGAAGCGGATGCGAGAAGCCAAGCGCCTGCTCGCCGTCGCCGAGTACCGCGACCAGCTGTCGTGGACCGACCTCTCCATCGCGAAGGTCAACCTCGCCGAAGACCCCAAGGGTCCGAAAGACGGCTGGGGCTTCACGATGGAGGTCACCAACAAGGGCGACAAGACCATCCGCGACCTCCGGTTCACCATCGACTACCTCGACGACGAGGGACACGTGCTGGACTCGCGCGAGTGGCCGGTGGTCGCCGAGAACTGGGGCGTCCCGATGGAGGAGGAGAAGAAGGTGCCGATGAAGTCGGGCGAGACCCGCACCTGGTTCTGGTCGGCCGGCGGGCTCCCCGAGAAGTGGAACGAGACCGCCCAGGTCACGCCGACGCGCCTGTACTTCGTGGAATGAACCGCCATGGTGGGCGTCCTCGCATTGCTGTCGTGCCGACTGCCCACGCCACACGCACGCCCCTGCCGAACCGCCCCGCCTGACGGGCCGTTCGCACAACAGGTCGCCTGCAACGACGTGTTGATGGGCTCGGATGGGCGCGCGAGCGACTTCCACCTCGGCAACGACGCGCTCACAGCCATCGTCCGACACCCCACCACGTCGGTCTCGGCGGTCGGCGTCGGCGGCGGCACGGTCGTGGATCTCGCCCCGTGGAACGGTACCGACCACCTGCTCGAGGCCATCCCCCTGGTCGACGACGGCTGGATGGCGATCCAGTCGTTCGCCCTGGAGTCGGACGGCATCGCCTTCCAGGGTGTCGTGCGCTCGCTCCCCGACCGGCCCGCAACCGCTGTGGGCGCGTCGCACACGGTCTCCTGGCGGGTCGACCCCACCGATCCCCTGCTCCGCGCCGAGGGCGCAAGCGGGCTGTACCTGCACGTCGGCGGCGACACGGTGTGGTACGTCGACGAGGCGGCGGGTCTCGGCATCCTCGCGAACGACGACACCGCCTACGGCGTCGCGCTCGGAGAAGCCTGGACCGATCTGGGCGGAGCCGTTCGCGTCGGTGGAACCGAGCTGTGGGTCACCCCGGGTACCGACCCCTGGCGTGGCCGCGGAGACCGTCGCGTCCAGGGTTCGGTGGTCGGGCTGGACCGGCAGGCCACCCACATCGAGATCTGGAGTCCCGAGGGCACCCGGCTGGGTCGTGTCCCCGTCGTCGAAGGAATGTACGACTTCGCGCTTCCGCCGGGAGCCTCGACCGTACGGGCGGTTGCAGAGGGCTACGCGCCAGGGCCCCTGCGGGCATGGGACGATCCGCTGGTCGACGCGCTGGAGCCCGGTGCACGCGGGTCGTTCGTGTTCGCCCCGAGCTGGCTCGGCGCACCTCCACAACACTTCAGCGTCCACTGGACCACCCTCGAGCCCGATGGTCCGCGCGAGCACGTGTGGGTCTCGGGCCCAGAGGGCGGCCGGGTGCCGATCGGCCCGAACCCGGTGACGATCACGGCACACACCCGACCGGACTTTCCAGCGCTGACGTACGACGTGGAGCCGAACGACATCTGGGCGCCGTTCTGGATCCCGTCGTTCCCGGTGGGCGAGCGGTTGCTGACTGCTCCGGAGTGGCCCAGCGCGCGCAGCCGGACCTGGCGGGGCTCCAACGAGACCGCGCTCGAGCTCGCGAACGCCGCCGGGCTGGACTGGCTCGCCATGACCCCCGAGGACGCCGTCGCTCCCCCGCTGAACGACCCTCCGCTGTTCGTGCGTCCAGGCGTGACCACCACCACCCACGCGGGTCCACCGATGACCAGCTGGCCCTACACCAATCGAGTCCGTCAGGCCGGGTGGGGCGCGCCCGACCCCCGCGATCTGCATCAGTCCGACGCCCTGGCAGCGCTCCGAGGTGCCGAGCGCTTCGTGACCACGGGCTTCCTCGCGGGTTCGCCACCTCCGTACACGCTGGACGTGTGGCCGACGGGCGTGCGGCTCGATCGACCTCTGCGCACGCTCGAGAACCTCACGCCGTGGTTCGACTGGCTGGATGCAGGCGTCTGGCTGCCCCCCGTGGGTCCGCGGACCTGGGTCGAGGTGGACGTGCTTCCGCCGTTCGCCGAGCTGGGCTTCGCAGACCTGGAGCAGCCGATGTTCCGCGGGCACTCGTGCGCGACGTCGGGTCCGATGCTGCTGCTCCTGGATGTCGACGACACGCCGTCCGGCGAAGTGGTCGGAGCGGGGTCCGACACGGGTCTGGGCTCCGAAGAGCGCATCCACGACGTGCGGATCCGCGCGCGGGCTGCGGGGCCGTACGACCGGGTGATGCTGGTGGGCGAAGGGGGCGAGGTGCTCGAACAATGGATCGATGTCCAGGGAGAGCTGCGCACGACCGTCGACACGGGACGTTGGTGGGTGGCCATCGGCTGGCGGGGTGACGACTGGGCGGTGACGGCACCGGTGGTGGGTCCGTCGGATGCGGCGCCGAGCCCGCCCGAGCAGTAGCCAAACGCCAGAGATTTGATGGCCGCCGGTTCATGGTGTACGTTCTACCTTGCCTCTACGAGGTACGAACGCTGTGGAGGCTCATCGTGATCATCTCTCTCTCTCTCTCTCCTGACACCGATGGCGTCCGCCCAGTCCCTGGGTGCCTGCCCGAACAACTCCTACCCCGGCGCAGGGACCAGCCCGGCAGCGTGCACACTGCACTCCGAGACCCCCTGCACGCTCGACGGAACCAAACTCACCTGTGACCTGGCCCCCATCTGCGCAGGTGAGGGGCCCGTCGAGGCACACGCCGTGAACTACGTCGACAGCTCCCACATCTCGGTGTGGGGAGGGTGCAACTCAGACGCGTTCTGCTGCTACCTGTCGGACACCGGCGGGAACTTGAAGTCCCTCGAGCTCATCGGGTCCCGATGGTCGGACGACATGATCGCCTTCAGTACGGCGAACGGGCTGTACTCCCTCGAGCCGACGGGGACCAGCCTGGGAGCGGTGGCTCGAGGAGACGACCTCCCGGACGAGATGCGCGGCTCCCGCTCCACCGCCACTGGCTACGAAGAGACGTTCTATGGTGGAAACGGCAACGACGTCATCAACATGAAGGAAGGGGACGACGTCGTGTTCGGGGAAGATGGGCATGACACCATCTCGGGCAATCAGGGCAACGACACACTTCATGGCGGCGACGGCGAGGACACCATCCACGGAGGCAACGGCGACGACGTCATCCACGGGGGCGCGATCCGCGACTGCCTCTCGGTTGAAGCAGCGTCGCGGGTTCGCAGCGTAGGACGATCGGTTTGGCCGGCATCGGTTGCGGCAGGTCGGAACTCGTGATCTGGTTCGTCCATGGACGACATGGACGGCCTCGTAGATGAAATCGTGCTCGCCTTCCGTCATCGGCTCGTCGAAGTGGGCCGGGAGATGGGTGAAGCGCGGGATCCGGAGACGTTCGCCGCCACCGAGCGCGAGCTTCTGCAGATGGCGAGGGAGCTCGCAGCGGAGATGACGGGACGCATCCTCCAGCAGGTTTCCGATGACAAGGAGCGACGCAAGGAGGCTCTCGCGGCTGTCCGGGAGAAGGCCGACACCCGCGGTATCGAGGTGCGCACGGAGCGCGACCGCGTCACGCCTGTACGGACACTCGGCGGACAGACCGTCCGCATCAAGACGGCGTATGCGAGCAGCCGACCAAGAGGCGGGAAGAAGCTGCCGAAGCGAGGCAAGGACGGCACGGGCGTCTACCCGGTCCTCGATCAGCTGGGCATCGTCGGTCGGAGCACACCGGCGCTGCGACTGCTGGTCAGCCGGGCTGTATGTGAGGCGAACTCGGTCGATTCGGCCCGAGACCTCCTGGCCGAAGGAGGCGTCGTCATCGACCACAAGGCCGCACTTCGGCTGACCTACCTGGTCACCGATGACGCGTTGCGAGCGCGTCGTGAAGCAATGCGCGCCCAGGAGGGTGGCTGTGACGACGGGCCCTTTGCCGGCCGTCGAGTCGTTGCAGCTGTGGACGGCGGGCGCGTCAACATCCGCCGTCGCGTCGCCGGTCGTCCCCGGAAGGGGGGTCGAAAGCACTTCGAGACAGAGTGGAGGGAACCGAAGATCTTGACGCTGTACGTGATCGACGAGGATGGACGCCGAGACCGGACTGTTCCCACGGTCATCGACGGAACCCTGGGCGATGCCGATGCGGTCTTCGAGCTTCTTCGGTACCACCTGTTGCGCATGGGAGCCCATCTGGCCGAGTCGTTGGTGTTCGTGGCGGACGGAGCGAAGTGGATCTGGAACCGCACGGACGCCCTCCGAACCGCGTTGGGGCTGCCGCCGGAGTTGTTCCACGAGATCGTCGACTACTTCCACGTCGTGGAGCGGTTGACCGAGCTGTCCCGGACCCAGTCTCGATGGGGAGAAGAGGTCCGGTTGGAGTGGCTTCACGAGCAAAAGCGTCGACTGAAGGCAGGCGACATCGAGGCGATTGAGGACGTCGTTCGCGTCATCGGTACCCGGAAGGATGCCGACATGGAGACCGAGTCCGGGTATTGGGCCAGGAACCGAGATCGCCTCCGGTATGCCGCGTTCCGTGAGGAGAAGTGGCCGATCGGGAGTGGAGCGGTGGAGTCTGCGGTCCGCCGGGTCATCAACCTTCGGATGAAGGGCGCAAGCATCACGTGGACCGAGGAACACGCCGAGGGAATCCTCCACCTACGCGCTCATGCGAAGAGCGGTCGCTGGGATGAACTGGAGCAGAACGTTCTGGGCATCACGGGGTGGCGTCCGAGCGCGCGGAGCCCGAAGCGTGCGGCTTGACGCCAACGGCTCTCGATCATCGCGCCCCATCCACGGCGGCGACGACGACGACACGCTGAACGGGAACAACGATGACGACGTCTTGCTCGGAGAGGCCGGCCGGGACACGCTCTTCGGGGGAAGCGGCAGCGACGAACTGTACGGCGGAATCGACAACGATCAGCTCTGGGGGGGCTCACACCGCGACTGGCTGCATGGCGGGGACCGCCATGACGAGCTGCGCGGCCAGGGCGGCAACGACGTGCTCTACGGTGACCTCGGGAACGACAAGCTCTGGGGCGGGAACGGCAGCGATCACCTTTGCGAGACCACCGCCAAGAACTTCGACACCCAGGTGTGTCCGACGGTCGAGATCGCGGGTGGGAACGGCACGGACTACGCGTGGGTCGGCCACGCGACGTTTCCGGGCGGCGAGCAGTGCCCGAATACGCAGATCGAGCTGGCTCCAAACGGTGACGCCGAGAGCGTGGAGCACGTGCGCGACGACGACTGGGATTGGGAACAGCACCTTGTCGCAGCTGACCCCTACACCGTGTACAGCGATCCCACCCCATGGACGGATTGCGCGACGCTCCGCGACATGGAGCCGTGATGGTGCTGTTGGCGCTCCTGGCTGCATGCACGCGCACCTCCGACACAGATTCGCACGACGAGTCCGCAACCTCGGACACGGCGGAAGTCGCCGACGATCGGGTGTGGGAGCGCGTCACCCCATACCCCTGCGGAATCGACGCCGAAGGGCGGGTGGAGTGCTGGAGATCGGTCCGGTGGGACGACTTCGTCGGAAACTCGGGCGCACTCAACCACAGGGTCTGGCCGCTCGAAGTCGACTTCCCCGTCCAGCACCTGTTTGCACCCACTGGTGCCCCGGTGTGGGCCGTTCGTGCGGACACCGGTGAGGCGGTCAAGGTCCAGTGTCTCGAGAACTGCGGCCATCCTCCGCAATTTCCGTATTCGGAGATCGGACGCCGATGTGGCCGTCACGGTGAAAGAATCACGTGCTTCGGAGTAGACCCGGTTTTATTCGACAGCACGCTTCGCTACACACACCTGGCATATGACTACGCGGGAGGTGGAACTTTTGGGTCGCCCATCGTCGCCTCGACGACGGCGAACACAGTTGTGTTTCCAGCCCACCCCGCCGCTGACTATGCGTTCCCCGACGACGTCGAGATCGAGGAGCTCGTCGGATACAACACGTTGAACGCCTGTGCCCTCACCAGCACGGGCGACATCCTCTGCGTCGGCGCCAATCCTCCGTCCTTCGACAATCCCCCGTACGAGATGTTGTCCGGCGAGAACAAGGCGCTGTGTGCAGCACGCGCAGACTGGCTCATCGAGTGCACCGACGGAAGCACCTTCGACTTCGGGCCGCTGCGACACCTGGAAGTGGCTTCACTCGCGTACTGGGTGCCGAACGAGCCGGACGACCCTCTGGACCCGATCGGTCCAGACGAACCCGCGTACGAGATCACCTACCCCACCCTCGACGATCCGCCGCACGTGTGCGTCGTCACACAGGACAACGCGATCCGCTGTGCCGGTCCGCACTACGACTATCCGGACCTGCAGCAAGCCCTCCCAGCCGGCGACTGAAGCCGTCGCTCACACGACCTGTTGCAGAATCACCAACGCCATCGTCAGGCTGCCGACCACGAAGGTGGCCACCATCATCAGGCCCACGCCGAGCATCAGCACCATCGCACCGAGGTCGGACTGAAAGCTCGCGCCGTGGGTGTGCGGGACGGGAGAACGGGACGCCATGTGGACCTCACCGATCCCCTATCGACCGGATCGCGTCGCGTTGCAACGTTTGGTCTCGGCGCGCGAGATGTCCTCGGAGGAACGCGATACACGCCGCCCCTCGGAGGTCGAGATGCGCGCACACATCGTTCACATCGGGCTGATCACGCTGCTCGCCACGGGCTGCGGTCTGTCCGAGGACAAGGTCGTCACCGACCTGACCGAAGGCCAGCTGGAGCGGATGTGCAAGGACCTCATCAAGGTCGAGCCCGTCAGCCTCACCTGCGACGACACCTTCACGGTCTACAGCCCGCCCACCCTCGAGGAGTGCGTGCGCGACTTCGAAGACCTGCCGAGCGGGTGCATCGCAACCGTGGGCGACGTCTACGCCTGCACAGATGGCTGGGCCGACGTGTCGTGCGACTCCCAGATCCCCGCAGCATGCGCGGTCTACGGCGACGCGTCATGCCAACCCGAAGCGCCCCCCGAGGAATCGGACGGCGAGTAGGCAGGCGGCGCTGTCAGTCCCACTTCCAGGACTTGACCGCGTCCATCATCGCCCGCACGCCCTCGACCGGGGTGGTGGGCAACACGCCGTGGCCCAGGTTGAACACGTGGCCCGTGCGCCCGGCGGCCTCGATGATGGCGTGGCACTTCTCTCGGATGCTCTCGGGCGGGCCGTAGAGCGCGACGGGGTCGAGGTTGCCCTGCACGGGCATGTCGCCCAGCATCGCGCGGGCCTCGGCCATGTCGGTGCGCCAGTCGATCCCCATCACGTCGGCGCCGGTCTGCTTGGCGATGGGCAGGATGGCCGAGAGGTCTTTGCTGTAGAAGATCCGCGGAGCACCCGAGACCCGCTCGAAGGCCCGGATGGCGGCGGGCAACGCGAAGCGCTCGTAGTCGGCGCGCGACAGGGCTCCGGCCCAGGTGTCGAACATCTGCACACCCGCGGCACCGGCGTCGATCTGCGACTGGAGGTAGTCGCCCACCACGTCCGCCAGGAGTCCGAGCACCTGTTCGGCGAGGTGGGGCGCCTGGAGGATCATGCGCTTGGGCTCGAGCCAGTTCTTGCTGCCCTGCCCCTCGACCAGGTAGCAGAACAACGTCCACGGAGCGCCGGCGAAGCCCAGGATCGGCGTGTCTGGACGGGCGTTCCGGAACAGCTTGATGGTCTCGGGCACCCAGGGAAGCGCCTCGCTGACGTCGGGACGCACGAGGCTCTTGACGTCGGCTTCGGTGCGGACGGGTTCGGGGACGCGGGGCCCGACCCCCTTCTCCATGGTGAAGTCGCGCCCGATGGCCGACAGCACCGGCAGGATGTCGCTGAACACGATCGCGGCGTCGGGCTCGAAGGCGTCGACGGGCTGGCAGGTGACCTCGCAGGCGATCTCGGGTGTGTGGCACAGCTCCAGGAAGCTCACCCGGGTGCGAAGCTCGCGATACTCCGCCATGTACCGACCGGCCTGGCGCATGAACCAGATGGGCGGGCGGTCGACCGGCTTGCCGGTGAGCGCGTTCGCGAGTCGGGTGTGCTTGTCCATGGGCCCTCCTGGGGCGCGCAGTATGCACGATGCGGTGCCGGATCCGCGGTCCAGATGGGATAGGGTGCGGCCATGTTCGCGATGGCGGCCATCTGGTTGGGCTCTTCGGCGTTCGCCTTGCAGGACGTGCAGTCGGGCCCCACGTTCGAGCTGGGAGTGGGTCCGGCGCTCGGTGGGCGTCCTGCGCGCTTCGCGGTGGCCGGTCAGGCCTCTGTCGGCTGGTGGCGCGGCCCCTACGACGACGAGTACGCGCTGGGCCGGTTCTGGGCCGGCGTCGTCACCACGCGGGTCGACTGGGCGCCTGGCGACGGCGATCTGCGCATCACGCCGATGTTCGAGCTCCGTCGGGGAATGGACCTGTTCGTGGTCGCGCCGCACTTCTTCGCAGCGGCGGGGCCGGTGTTCGGGTTCGAGGACACCGGTCGTACCGGAGTTGCCGTGCGGTTCGGAGGCGGCGTGAAGCTCCGGCGCAGCAAGCGGCTCGGGATCATCGGTCGTCTGGCGGGTGGTGTCGACATCGTTGCGGGCAACGTGGCGCCGTCCCTCACCCTCACTCTGGGGGGCGGCTGGTCGTCGCCCGTGGGCGGTCGACGCGACGACGACGATCCCGGGGATCGTTAGGGCGGCAGCATGCGGTTTCGTCCCCACCCCATCGTCACGGTCGTCATCTTCGTCTGCGTGCTGATCCAGCTGCGACTCGCACTGTGGCAGTACCGCAGGTACAACCAGCAGACCGAGCGACTCGAGAACGTCCGGACCCGGATGCAGAACGCGCCTGCGGGTAATGCCGACGTCGCCCAGCAGACCCAGGACGAGCTGATCTGGCGAAAAGCCCGGCTGTCCGGCACCTTCCTCGACACGCAGACCTACATCACGGGCCGCTTCGAGTTCGGCGGGCCGGGGTTCGACGTGATCGGGGTGCTCGACCTCGACGACGGCCCTCCCGTGCTGGTCAACCGGGGCTGGATCCCCCTCGAGGACTGGGAAGCTCACCTGGATGCCGTTCCGTCGGGTCGGGCAGAGGTGGAGGGGCTGTTGCTGCCGGCCGACGAGTCGATGCTCGGTAGCGGCTGTTATCGCACGGGCGACACCGAAATCCCCGCTCGGGATGGACTCCCCGCACGCTGGGGAGGCCCGAACTGGCCCACGATCGCGGCCTCGTTCGCAGACGAAGGCGTGAAGGGCCTCGCTCCGGTGGTGCTGATCGAGGGTCCGGAGCTCGAGAAGCCCGAGGACAAGGTGCGCGATCCCCTGCCCGCTCGTGGCTGGATCGCACGTCCCAAGCACATCCAGCACGCGGAGTACATGGGCCAGTGGTTGCTCATCGCCGGCGTGTTCACGGGCGGCTGGATCTACCTCGGCATCCGCCGCGGCCGCGAGTAGCTCGCGTTCATCCGTGGCTTCATTCGCCGCTGGACACGTCTCCAATGACCGGAGCTTCCCGAGCGCGCTGGCGCGCTCGTTTCCTCCTGGTGGCCTTCAACACTCGGGTACGGAAGTACACCTCGGTTTCGGTCGACGCGCCCAGCGACGAATGAAGCACACGGCCTGAACGCAACGCTGCGCTCTGCGGTAGAGGACGGGATCGGCCCGATTTCCTGCGGAAGGCTGTTTGGGGCGAACCTACTCGCGACTGGCTTCACATCGGTTCGGTCGAAGCGCCCATACCGGAGGAGGAAGCGAGTGCGCCCGGCAGCGAGCCGGGAAACTGCGCTCAGGAACGGCAATGCTGCGCTGCTCCGAAAATACAGACCCGCAACCCAGGAAGACGCTCGAACACGGCGGCTGAGATGGCCTGGTCGAGGCATCCGCGCTCAGCGGATCCTCCGCGCAATCCCCAGCGAAGCGGAGCGGCTCAGCGGTGAGAGTTGGCGTTGAATCCATCGAAGTCGTTCGAGCGAACGCCCGGGTCGTCCGCCCGCAGCCGTTTTCATCCTCCTGGCACGCCCGAAGGGCGGGGTCGGGCTCTGCGGTAGAGGACCGGATCGGCCCGATGTCGGGCGAGATCCGGGCGCCAAATGGGGTCAGACACCCAGTGGTGCGTCACCTGGATGCCGTCCAGAACCCGATCGAGCTGAGCGCCAAATGGGGTCAGACACCCGATGGCGCTGTGCTCGGCCTGAACGCGATGCCGCTCATGCGTCCGACGACGTCTCGCCGCGATGTCGGGCGAGATCCGGGCGCCAAATGGGGTCAGACACCCAGTGGTGCGCCACCTGGATCCCGTCCAGAACCCGATCGCGCCGAGCGCCAAATGGGGTCAGACACCCGATGGCGCTGCGGCACCCGATGCCGCTGCTGGAGTCCGTCTTCACACTCCTTCACAAAGCGCAGCAACGCTTCGGACGCCCTTGGTCTGCAGCCAACAGTGGAGCCCTACTTCATGGACACCCCCTCCCCGGAATCCCTCCGACGGCGGGGTCAAGGAAGGAACCATGAACATCAGCAAGACCATCAAGACCCTCCTCTTCGGCGCGCTCGGCGTCGGTGCGCTGACCCTCGGCGGACTCGCCATCGCCGGCCCCGGAGGTCACGGACCCCATCGTGGCGGACCCGGCGGACCCGGCGGACCCGTCGAGCACGCGATGATGCGTGCCATCCACGACCTGGACCTGACGGAGGACCAGCGGGCCATCCTGCAGGACATCCGCGAGCAGGCACGCGAGAACCACGAGAGCCTGCGCGAGCAACACCGCCAGACCTACGAGACGATGAAAGCCGAGCTGCTCTCCGACGCACCGGACGCCGCCCTGCTCCACAGCCTGGTCGACCAGCAGCACGCCGAGATGCAGCAGCGGATGCACGACCGCCTGGACACCCTGCTCGAGATCCAGGCCGTGCTCACGCCCGCACAGCGGGACATCGTGGCCGGTGAGCTGGAAGAGATGGAGTCCCGCATGAAGGACCGCCGCGAGCGCTTCGAGAACGGCGAGCACCGGACCCGTCGCAGCCGTCGCAGCAAGTAGACTGCGCCCATGCCCACCGTCCTGGTCATCGACGACGACGAACGCCTCCGAGAGCTGCTCTCCGAGTACCTCTCGGGGCGGGGACACACCGTGGTGACCGCCGAGGACGGGCAGGCCGGGCTCGACCGCGCGCTGGCCGGCGGAGTCGACATCGCGGTGCTCGACCTGATGATGCCCGGCAAGGACGGACTGCAGGTGCTGCGGGAGCTTCGTGGCGCCAACGTCCCCGAGGCGCGGCTCCCGGTGATCGTGCTCACGGCTCGAGGCGACGACTTCGACCGGATCGTCGGCCTGGAGCTCGGCGCCGACGACTACCTGGCAAAGCCCTTCAATCCCCGCGAGCTCACCGCGCGCATCGATGCGATCCTCAGGCGGGCTCAGCCGACGCTCGAAGAAGGCGAGGTCCTGACCGCCGGACCGATCCGCCTGGACACGGATCGCCGCACCTGCACGATGCAGGGCGAGTCGGTCGAGCTGACCACCACGGAGTTCGAGCTCCTGCGCGCGCTGATGGCCCACGCTGGACGCGTGATTCCACGGGAGAAGCTCATGGAGCTCGCCCGGGGCGAGGACTTCGCGGCCTTCGAGCGCTCGGTGGACGTACACGTCAGCCACCTGCGCAAGAAGCTGGGCGACTCCGCCCGCAGGCCCCGACTGATCAAGACGGTGCGCGGCGTGGGCTACCTCGTACCGCGAGACCCGGAAGCACCGTGAGCCTCACCTCCCGGCTGGCGGCGGCCATCGTGTTGTTGGTCGCCCTCACGGCAACGCTGTCCTGGCTGGTGTCGAGCCGCCTGGTGTTCCGGCCGCTCGTCGACCAGGTCTACTCGGCGTACCTCTCCGAGGTCGCGTTCATCGGCGAGCGCATCGACCGCGGGGGCGACGTGCGTCACCTGGAGCGCGCCCTGGACCTGCGGGTGAGTCGGGTACATCGCGGGGTCCCGCCCCACTGGCGTCCTCAGAACGTGGGGGGGCGCCGGATCTACAAGCCGCCCGGGCCTCGCAACACGGTGGTGGTGGAGACCTCCCGCGGGCTGTTCCAGGTCCAGCGGGACATCGATCTGGAGCGCCCCGGCCAGCGGCTGCCTCTGCTCCTCCTGCTGGTGTCCGGGACGGTCGTGATCCTGGCCACCCTCATCGCCCGACAATCCGTTCGACCGGTCCGCATCACGACGGGGGCGATGCAGCGGATGGCCGAGGGCGACCTGGAGCACCGTCTGCCGGAGTCGGGGCCGTCGGAGCTCGCTGGGGCGTCGCGCGCGTTCAACCGTCTGGCCGACCGCATCGCGAGCCTGCTCCGGTCCGAGAAGCAGCTGATGGCGGGGATCAGCCACGAGCTGCGCACACCCCTCACGCGGCTCCGGCTGGAGATCGAGCTCCTGAGGGACGCGGGGGTGGACCCCGGACGTCTCGACCGCATGGAAGGGGATCTGGAGCAGCTGGACGATCTGGTGGGCGAAGCGCTCGAGCTGTCGCGACTCCAGCTGGGAGACCGTCCCCTCGAGCGCGAGACCATCGCCCTCGATCAGCTCGTCCTGGACGTGCTCGACGGGATCGAGCTGGGCAAGCGCCCCGTGACCACGGACCTGTCCGAGGTCTCGGTGTCTGGCGACCCCCGCCTGTTGGCCCGAGCGGTGGCGAACCTGCTCCAGAACGCGGCCAAGTACACCCCGGCGGGGACGGCGATCGACATCCAGCTCGTCCACCGACCCGGGTCGAACCGAGACTCCGACGGAGGAGCGGACCTGCGGATCCGCGACCATGGGCCGGGGGTGCCAGAAGACGACCTGGCCCACCTGTTCCAGCCGTTCTACCGGACCGACTCGGGCTCCAGGCGCGCCGAAGGCCACGGACTGGGGCTGATGATCGTCCGTCAGGTCGTGGAGCTTCACGGGGGACGCGTCGCCGCGACGAACGCCCATCCCGGCCTCGAGGTGACGCTCGCCCTGCCCGTCCCGCTGCGGTAGATTGCGCCGTCCTGGAGGTGGTGATGGCCGATCTGTACTCGCTGTTCGAAGACGTGTCCGAGCGACGCACGGTCGAAGCTCTGGAACGCTTCACCCAGCACGAGGTCGCGGCCGACACGGTGGTCGCGAGCGAGGGCGAGGTCAACGACGCCATGCTGCTCATCGAGTCCGGCGAGGTGGTCGTCGAGGCCGGCGGGTTCGCGGTCGCCACGATGGGCCCGGGGTCGATCATCGGGGAGATCGGGCTGTTCACCCACGCCGTGCGCACAGCGACCGTGAAGGCCACCGAACCCACGGTGCTGCAGGCCCTCACCCGGCAGTCCTTCATCGAGATGCGGCTGGGCGGCAACCCGGTCGCATTCCGGATCGAGCGCCGAGCCATCCAGCAGCTGTCGAGCCGGTTCCGAACCCTGGTGAACGACGTGGTGGAGGTCGCTCGGGCGTCCAAGGGCATGCTGCTCCCCCCGCGCACCAAGTCCGAGTACTCCGGCCATCCGGTTCCCCTCACGCCGAACCGCATCCTCCAGGGTCTGGGAGCGGCTTCGGCCTTCGCCACCCTGGAGCGACCCAGCCTGGAGCTGCTGGCGAACGCCATGGAGGCCCGGCAGTTCGGGGCCGGCGAGACCCTGGCATCCGACGGCCGCGACGATGGGCCGCTGTACCTGCTGGTGCACGGCCAGGTGGACTGTGTGGCGCCGGTCGGGGTCGGACACACGGTGCGGGTGGCGACCCTGGATCCGGGTGAGGTGTTCAACCTGGTCCATCACGTCGACGGCGAAGCGCGGCCGGTCGCCTACACGGCGCGCGAGGGCGTCATGGTGCTGGCGCTCCCCGCAGACACGTGCATGCGTCACCTCTGGGGCAACAACCTGCCCGGCAGTGCGCTGCGCATCGCGATGATCCGGTCGCTGTCGGACCGGGTGAACCAGGCGAACGCGACCTACAGCCTGGGCAAGCTCATGAGTGGCGCCTGAAGGGCCCCCCGCTGTCGAGAGCGGACAGCGGATTCAGTACTGGCCCAGCTTCTCGAGCTTGCCTTCCTGGATCATCTTGATGCGCTCGGCTTCGGTGATCTTGAGATCCTTGGCGGTCGGGTACTGATGGTAGGGATCGTAGGCCTTCTTGGCCTTGATCTCGACACCCGTGGCGGTCTGGAACTTGAAGGGCTTGTCGGGTTCTTCGGGTTCGACCGGCTTGGAGACGGGGTTCCATCGAGACGACGAGCCGTCTTCGGTGGCCGCTCCCTCCGGGAGCTCGTTGAGCTTGCCCGGCTTCATGGTGGGGTCTTTGTACTCGGCACCGTCGACCTGATTGGCCATCCGGTTGCCTTCGTTGTCCCGCGCGGGCTCGCGGAAGGGGATCTCCTCTTCCGGAACGGCGGTCAGCCATGCACAACCCTGCATCGAAACGAGCGCGACCCAGATCATCGACCCTCCTCGCACCGAGTATAGCGCGGATGGGACGACGACTGGGTCGGCAGGCAGAGGGTCTGGATGTGCGGACCTACTGCAGCTCGAGGTACATCATGAACTGGTAGCCGATGTTGCCCGGGAGCCCCGGCGCGATGCCGATCAGGGGGTCGAACGGACACGACACCGAGGTCTCGAGCCACTCCAGATCGTTGGCATCGACATCCGTGGTGGTGGTGACCGTGCACCCCGGGTAGTTCAGGGCAGCGAGAGAGTCGTTGGCCTGGGCATTGGCTTCGCTCTCCGCATCGGCGGTGTTCTGGACGGCGGCTCCCTGCCGGGCTCCATCCCGAGCCGCGCGCATCACGATCTCGCTCCGGGCCATGTACCACCCGAAGTCGATGATGCCGGACAGCATCACCATCACGATGGGAAGCCAGAAGCCGAACTCGATGGCCGCAGACCCTCGGCGGCCCTGTTCGCGACGTGCTTGGATTCTGCGGATTCCGGTGCTCATGAGTCCACCCTCTGCCACTCGAGCCGGGCCCGAGTCGTGCTGTTGATTCGGCTCGGCATGATCCCGAAGGAGGTGAAGAACCCCGTGAGCGTGACGTAGTCGATCTCCGCCATGCAGGTGAGGGTCTTCTCGGGGACCGCGCCGATCACGTTCGCCGTGCAGTTCGTGCAGGTCTGCCCGCCGAACAGGAGCACTTGTTCCATCCGGTCTTCGGCGGTCTGCTCGGGGTCGTCTTCGAGCTCGTCGACGAGCGCGCCCTCGCGGCATCCGTCCATCAAGGCCGAGTTGACCAGCGCCACGCGGGAGAAGTACCACCCGAACTCGATCATCCCCATGGTGACGGAGATGAAGATCGGGAGGGTCAACGCGAACTCCATCGCGTTGGCTCCTCGGCGGCGACGTGTGCGTCGTGCCGGCTGAATCGTTCGTTTGTCAGTCAAGATTCACCTCTTCCGATCAATCGGTCAGAACGACGGGAATGGAAGACGCGATCTCGATGTAGATCTTCTCGAGCTCGCTCGAGTCGTCGGTATCGTACGCATCCCCGCGGTTACCCGGGCCGATCTCCACGAGGGACTCGAGCCACGAGATGTTCGAGCCGTCGGAGCCGAAGTAGACCGTCCACAGGTGCACTCCCCCGTCGAAGTCGCCGGCGTAGGTGTTGAGACCGCAGCTGGGATCGTCGTATTCCTCGGCCCCGATGTCGCACTCCCACACCTTGTAGTTGAAGCTGCCGCCGAACCACATCAAGTCGATCAGGTACTCGGCGTCGTCCTCGGCCGTGCCGCCACCGCCGCCATCGTCGTCGTCCTCCTCGAGGAACGTGTTGGCCACGCCGTCGGTGAGCAGGATCATGCCCTGGAACTCCCGCGCGTCGCCGTGCTCCATGAACTCCTGGAGTGCACGGTGCAGCCCGCGCGCCTGGCTGGTGTGGCAGGCGTTCTCTTCTGGAGAGCCTCGCAGGTCGCCCGGCATGTTGTAGCAGACGTCGAGCTTCTCGAATTCGGCCTTCATCGCGGCGTATTCGTTCGCGGGAGAAGCGAGCTCGTAGAGGTCGGGGAAGTTGGCGGTGCCCGCGAACACGACGTGACCCAGGAGGTCGCCGGGGAGCGGGTTGTCTCGCATGTAGGTGAGGAAGGCGACGTTGGCGTCGTTGGCCTTGTCGATGTCTCCGGAGAAGGAGCCGGACACGTCCGAGATGAGCATCAGCTGACGGGTACGCCCGGCAGCGGTGCCGGTGCCCGCGATGTCCTTGGACGGCTGGTTGAGCAGAGGCGCGAAGAACAGGCCGAGCTCGTTGTCGTTGTCTTTGTTGCGGACGACCACGGCCTTGGCGGAGTTGATGTCTCCGCCCGCCGTGAACTCCTTGTTCTCGAAGTCCCACTCGCCGAACTCGAGGCTGTCGAGGTGGCCCGTGCTGTTGCCGATGAGGTTGCGCGACACCACGAAGTCCGCTGCGTCCTCCCCGACGGCTATGCGAGCGGCATCGTCACCGCCCGTGGCCCGGAAGCCGACGTAGGCGGCGTGCGACGCGGCGTCGGAGACGTTCTGCGTCTGCGTGCGCGCCATGTTGATGTACGAGATGTCGACCGACAGCGCCCCGAAACCGATGAGAATCGGCATCAGGACACCCATGGTCATGGTGTAGTTGCCCCGCCGGGAGCGAGCGCGGGCTGGAATCTGATGGCGCATGAACGACCTCCGTGCTCCAAGGATAGCACTCGGCGCCGATTGGCCAAGCGACCGCCGTTACATGCCGATTACAAGATTCCGCAGGGGGCGCGACCTCGCCAGGACGCCCATGGAGACGGGCGGTTCACGGGATCTGCTGGACGCGACCCTCCCCTGACGTGTCACTGTCTGGCGAACGGTTTCACGAGGCGACGTAACGAGCGTCGGTTCCCACCGACCTGTCCCGTGTGCCCCCCGAACCCTGTGAGGAGCCATGCACGTCGTCATCCTGGGCAACGGCATCACCGGTGTGACCGCGGCCCGTACGCTGCGCAAGCGCGACAGAACCGTGCGCATCACGATGGTGTCCGGCGAGTCCGACCACCACTTCAGCCGCCCGGCCCTCATGTACATCTACATGGGCCACATGCGGTACCGGGACACCAAGCCCTACGAAGACCACTTCTGGACCCGGAATCGCATCGAGCTGAAGCGCGGATGGGTGTCGACGATCGACACGGACGCAAAGCAGCTGGTCTTCGAAGACGGGTCGACCCTGGCGTACGACAAGCTGTTGCTCGCGACGGGGAGCGCCCCCAACCGCTTCGGATGGCCGGGTCAGGACCTGGACCGCGTGCACGGGATGTACAGCCTGCAGGAGCTCGTGACCCTCGAGCGGAACACCCCGGTCATCCAGCACGGCGTGGTGGTCGGCGGAGGGCTCATCGGCATCGAGCTCGCCGAGATGCTGCACTCCCGCGGGCGCCACGTGACGATGCTCGTGCGCGAGACCAACTACTGGGACAACGTCCTCCCGCTCCAGGAAGCCCGGATGGTCAACCGCGCCATCCAGCGTTCGGGGATCGAGCTGCGCCTCGAGACCGAGCTCGGCGAGATCCTCGACGACGGCAACGGGGCTGTGGGCGGCGTGAACACCAAGGACGGGGATCACATCGCGTGCCAGTTCGTGGGGCTGACGGCCGGCGTGCACCCCAACATCACCGTGGTGGAGGACACCCCCATCGAGACCACCCGTGGCATCAAGGTGGACGCACAGCTCCGCACCAGCGTGCCGGATGTGTGGGCCGCCGGCGATTGTGCCCACGTACACCCCTCCGATGGCGAGCCCTACCTCCAACAGGTCTGGTACACCGGGCGATTCCAGGGGGAGGTCGCGGCGGCGAACATCCTGGGCGACGCCACCGACTACGAGCGGGGCATCTGGTTCAACTCCGCGAAGTTCCTGGACATCGAGTACCAGATCTACGGCGACGTCCCGAACAAGCCGCAGGACGGTGTGACGCACCTGTACTGGGAGCACTCAGCGGGCGACAAGAGCCTCCGCCTGGTGCATCGCGACGGTACGTTCATCGGCCTGCAGACGATGGGGATCCGCTACCGCCACCGCGTCTGTGAGGACTGGATCCGCAGCGGCGCGTCGATCGGAACGGTTCAGCAGCAGCTCGGCCGCGCCAACTTCGATCCCGAGTTCTACACCCGCCACGAATCCGACATCCGCTCGGGCCTGCAGGAGGTGTCGGCATGAGCCGCTCGACGACCGATGCACCGAACGACCTCGCGCTGTTCGACCAGCTCCACGACACGCAGGTCCAGACCTACGACAACGGTCAGGAGATCTCGGGGCGCGAGCGCGTCACGATCGGGTTGACGACCCTGGGTCTGATCGGGTTCTTCGCGAGCTTCTACCCGCCGATCGGCAAGGCGATGGGATGGCCGGGATTCCTGCTGGTGTTCGGCCTGATGGGCGGCGGAGCGATGCTCTGGGCCACGGCGACGTACGCCGGCACCGAGCCCGGGATCAAGCACGACGGGGTCTACTTCGAGAAGAGCAAGACCCGGTCGTACATCACCTACACCGCCACGATCCTCATCACGTTCATGTACGTCTGCCTGTGGTGGTGGAGCGACTGGGCGCCGCAGTCGCTGCAGCACCTCAACCCCCTCGATGGCGGCATCGCGCTGGTCGACCCGCTGTCCCGCCTGATGAGCGGGTCTCCGGCCGACAAGTGGTTCTTCTACACCACGATGTACTCGTTCGCGGTGAGCGTGTTCGCGGTTCGGATGTTCTGGAAGTACCGCCACAACCGCTACCACCTGATCCGCACGGCCTCGGTGGTGTGGTTTCAGACCATCATCGCGTTCACGCTGCCGATGCTGATGAAGAACTTCGGCACCAAGGAGCACTACTTCAACTACTTCTGGCCGCTGAAGCCCGAGTACCTCATGCCCTGGGGCGTGGACTACGCCCTCACCTTCGACAGCATCGGCCGCGCCATCGTGCTCTGGACACTGATCGTGAGCGTGATCGGCGTTCCGGTGCTGACGTACTTCTTCGGCAAGCGGTGGTACTGCAGCTGGGTCTGCGGCTGCGGAGGCCTCGCCGAGACGTTCGGCGACGGCTGGCGCCAGATGTCCGACAAGAGCGAACGCGCATGGAGGTTCGAGCGGATCAGCATCCACAGCGTGCTGGTGATCATCACCGTGCTCACCATCGTGATGTGGGGCAACGAGCTGTCCGGGCGCGCCTGGTTCGGAGACGGGCAGAGCACGACGGCGTGGAAGCTGTACACGTTCTTCATCACAGCGGGCTTCGCCGGCGCACTGGGGACGGGCTTCTACCCCATCCTGGGCAACCGGATTTGGTGCCGGTTCGGGTGTCCGCAGGCTGCAGTCCTGGGCATCCTGCAGCGATTCTTCAGCCGGTTCCGCATCACGACGAACGGCGGGCAGTGCATCTCGTGTGGGAACTGCTCCACGTACTGCGAGATGGGGATCGACGTGCGGGCCTACGCCCAGCGCGGCGACAACATCGTTCGGGCGAGCTGCGTCGGATGCGGGGTGTGTGCCGCGGTGTGCCCCCGGGGCGTCCTGAAGCTCGAGAACGGGCCGGTGGGCGACCGGTTCCGGGGTGCCGACGAGCCGTTCGCAGAGTTCCTGCGTAGCGTCGGGGTGCGTTCGAGAGACTGAGTTTTTCCGGATCGTGCGTTTACACACCGCAGTTGCGACTGCACCCCACGCATGTCAGGGTTTTGAAAGCGCGGACATCTCGAGAGGCAACATGACGAAGCAGAACAACGGTGGCGGAATGGTGCTCGGGCGCGGTGCCGCGATCCTCGGGCTGGCGCTCATGGCCGGGTGCTCTCCACAGGGCGGGTTGTCCAACCCCCTCCATGCCACGGGGTCCAACACCCTGGTGGCCAGCAGCGATCAGGACGCCACCTACGCGGTGAACACGGATGCGGGCACGGTCACGCGCATCACCCGCAACGGCTCCGCAGACGCCGAGATCCCCGTCGGGCTCGAGCCCACCCGCATCGCCCGCGCGGGCTCCGAGGTGTACGTCACCCTTCGCGGCGAGCGCCGGGTCGCCGTGCTGGTCGAGACCGCTGCCGGCCTCGTCGAAGAAGGCTCGATCGACGTCGGAGCCGAGCCTTACGGCATCGTGGCGAGCGAAGACGGCACCCGCGTCTACGTCGCCAACTCGATGTCCGACAGCGTGTCCGAGATCGACACCGACTCCCGCGAAGTGCTGCGCACCTGGTCCGTGTCCCACGAGCCCCGCTACCTCGCGCTCCACCCGAGCAACGAGGTCCTCTACGTGGGTGCGGGTCGCGGACGTGCCCGCCTCACCGAGATCGATCTCTCGGTCGAATCTCCAGACGAAGAAGACGCCACGGGCCCCGTCGCACTCCCCGAGATCACCGCACTCGATGGCGAGGTCGACGCAGACGGCAACCCCTCGGTGTTCGAGCTCACCCCCCGCATCACCGGCGACATCGCGATCGCGCCCGACGGCGACGAGCTCGTCGTCCCGATCGTGTGGATCGACAACATCACCCCGGTCGAAGACCCGGAGCTCGAGAACGGCCAGCCCGTCGAGCCCGTGAGCTCCGGCTACGGTGCCGTCTCCGAAGGGATCTCGCGCTTCAACCCCGGTGTGGGCGTCGTGGGTCTCGGGGTCGACGGCCAGCCCACGGGCACCAGCCACGCGATCTTCGTGGGCGGGTTCCGGGACGGCGGCTTCGCTCAGGACCTGCAGCGCGTGCGCAGCTACCCGTCCAGCGTCTCCATCTCGCCCGACGGCCACTTCTACGCGGTGTCGATGCAGGGCTCCGATGCCGTCGCCATCGTGGGCGCCCTGCCGTTCGACGGCGATGTGTCCACCGATGTCGACTTCGCCTTCGACGAGTCGGGGGCCGAGCGGCCGTTCACCAGCCTCTCCCAGGCCGGCTTCTCGCTGCACCCCAAACAGCTCGTGTGGACCGACGGTTCCGCAGCGCCGGACGGCGTGGTGTTCCTGGACGACGACGTCGCGTTCTCCCACAGCCCGTTCGACGCCAACCTGGCCAACCTCGACTTCGGCTTCGTCGACGACCAGGTCCGCCGCGACGGCACCAGCGGCTTCGAGAGCCCGATGTCCAACCGCATCCTCAGCGCCACCGAGCGGCTCACGGACGTCGAGCTTCCCCAGGACGTCCGGGAGGGTCGCCGCCTGTTCTTCAGCGCCACGCAGCCTGGCATGGTGGCCGCCGGTGCCGGAGTCTCGTGTGCGTCCTGCCACTTCGAAGGGCGCAACGACGGCCTCACCTGGACGTTCGAGAGCGGCGCCCGGCAGACCCCCACCCTCGCCGGCGAGGTCAGCGCGACAGAACCCGTCACCTGGACCGACGCCGTGGAGTCCGTGTCCCACGAAGCCCGGATCACCACCGAAGCCCGCATGGGCGGCGAAGGCCTGACCGACGGCCAGCTCGCGCAGCTCGCAGCCTACGTCGACTGGACCCGCATCCCCGACACCCCCCTCCGCAACGCCCAGTCCGACGCCATCACGCGCGGTCAGGCGATCTTCGAGCGCGCCGACGTCGGATGTGCCGAGTGCCACACGGGCGGGGCGTTCACCGACAACCGCCACCACGACATGTTCGGGCTGCAGGGCGTCAACACGCCCACCCTGCTCGGCATCGCATCGAGCGCGCCCTACCTGCACGACGGCCGGGCGCCGACGCTGCGCGACGTGCTCGACTACAGCCGATCTGGCGAGATGGGCGACACCAGCATGCTTTCCGAAGCGGAGATGCAGGATCTCGAGGCCTACCTCCGCAGCCTCTGACGTACGCGGCTCAGGCACGCTTACTCCGACCCCGCGAACGCTCGCCGTCCGCGGGGTCGTCGTGTTCGTCTGGGTCCTGTTCGTGTTCGGCGGGCCATTCTGGCGCCAGGTCCTCGATCATCCCCGTCCTCGGGTGTTCAAGACCTGGAAGATGTACTCGGGGTACAGCCTGGACGAGTGCACCGCCGAGTACTGGACGGTGGACGACGGCCGACGCACGCGGGTCCCGCGTTCCCGGACGCTCTACGGCAAGCCCTGGTGGTTGCTGAAGTGGAACCAGCGGGTGCTGCGTCGCCCCGCGGCCAGCCGAGACCCCGTCCGGATGTGCGCGGCGCTGGGCAGCCCGGAGCTGTATGCGCGGATCCGCTGCTCCACCCTGGAGGGTTGGGAGACCGTGGTGACGGACGACCAGCCGGTGTGCGCCCCATGAGTGCGTCGTTGAAAGAGGCCTGGCTGCACCCCGTGGGCCACACCTGGCCCGTGTCGGTCGCGCGGATCCTGATGGCACTCGTGGCCTGGAGCGAGATCGCTCCGACGTACCGCCTGTTCGCGGCCACCGATGGCGCCAAGCTCTGGCTGGCGCTGCTGTTCTGGGTCGCGAGCCCGCTGATGCTGCTCGGGGTGCGGTCTCGCTGGAGCACGCTGGCGACGGGCCTGTCGATCCTGGGGGGCTGGGTGTTCCTCGGCGAGCTGGGCACCGACGACCACTTCCGTCGCCATCATGTCTACATGCTGGGGGTGTCGACGATCTGTCTCGCGTTCACCCCGTGTGGCGGGGCGCTTTCGTGGGATCGCCTGCAGGGACGGGGGGGCGACCGCGGCGATCTGTGGGCGCTGTCGCTCCTGCGCCTGCAGGTGGTGGCGCTCTACCTCTACGGCGCCTGGGACAAGACCTACTGGGCGTTCCCGGAGCGGATGGAGTCGTACTACCTGCACCTGTTCCACGGCGCCGAGTACCCCGGCGAGGGCTTCGCCATGGCGATGGTCGTCGCAGGCTACGGCGCGGTCCTGCTCGAGTACGTGCTGGCCGTGGGATTCCTGTCGCGCCGCGCCACGCCGTGGATGGTGCTGCTCGGCATCGGGTTCCACTTCCTCATCTACTGGACGCTGACCGTGTCGACGTTCACGGTGCTGATGTACGTGCTGTTCATCGTCCTGCTCGATCCCGACTGGCTCGGGATCCGGCTCCAGCGCGCAGCGGGCGTGGCCCCCACCGGACCCACGAACAGGGATTGATGCAATACGTTGGTGTGTACACCGTAGGGAAGGATGGAGGCGTCCGTGAACGAGCTCGACAAGAAGCGTTGGATGGCAGTCCTGGCCATGGTCGCGTGGCTGGCACAGGCTGCGTACGTGCTGTTCCCCTTCGATCTGATCCCCGACCTCATCCCCATCATCGGTTGGGTGGACGATCTCGTGGCCCTGGTCGGCCTCGGCGCCACCACGGTGTGGGTCTGGCGCACCGTTCGCGACGCGCAGTTCCCCGAGCTCTTCCAGCAGGAGAACAGCCGAATCGCCACGCAGAGCGACGAGCCGGCCACCTACGAGCCCATCCCGGCCGACGTGATCCGGTCGATGTGAGCCCACGGTCGACACCGTGATCACGTGCACTGTGTGATTGCGGGGCCTTGAAGGATGCGCGCTCCCGTGCGAAGGCACTGTCAGGGAGGTCGTGTGCACAGCATCATCGAGAAGCTCGAGAAGCTCCGCAGCTACGGCGGCGAACGCCGCACCATCGGTCTGACCGACGAGCAGATCCTGCGGTTCGCCGAGCATCCTGCTCTGGAGCAGGCGGTCGACCAGGCCCTTCAGAACCACGCCACGCTGCAGGCCTCCTGGGGCGATCTGCTCACCCTGCCCGAGGCCGAGCTGGTCCGGCGGGTCCAGGCCGACTTCGTCAACTTCTACAGCGCCGCAGCCGTCAATCCCTACGTCGCGCTCGCCGCCAAGGGTCCCTGGCTCGTCACCACCCATGGTGCGGTGCTGCACGACTCCGGTGGCTACGGCATGCTCGGCGCGGGTCACGCCCCCGAAGCCGTGCTCGACACCCTGTCCGAGCCCTGGGTGATGGCGAACATCATGACCCCGAGCGTCAGCCACATCCGGTTCGGCAAGGCCATCCGCAACGAGGTCGGCCACGCCCGGACGAACGGCGACCAACCCTACGCGCGCTTCCTGGCGATGAACTCCGGATCCGAGTCGGTCACCGTGTCCACCCGGGTGTCGGACATCAACGCCAGCCACCAGGCCGATGGGCGTCCCGTGCGCTTCCTGTCGCTGAAGGGCGGGTTCCACGGCCGCACCGACCGTCCGGCCCAGGCCTCCGACAGCTCGCTGCCGAAGTACCGCAAGCTCCTGCACTCCTTCCAGCAACGCGACAACCTCATCACCGTGCCTCCGAACGACGTCGCCGCTCTCGAAGCCGCCTTCGATCAGGCCGAGCAGGACGGCGTCTTCATCGAGATGGCGCTCGTCGAGCCCGTGATGGGCGAAGGCAACCCCGGCATGGCCATGACCCGGCCGTTCTACGACGCCCTCCGTCGGCGCACCAAAGCGCACGGGTCCTTGCTGCTCGTCGACAGCATCCAGGCGGGTCTGCGTACCACGGGTTCGCTGTCGATCTGCGACTACCCCGGGTTCGAAGACTGCGAGCCCCCCGACCTCGAGACCTTCAGCAAGGCGCTCAACGCGGGGCAGTACCCCATGTCGATCCTGGCGCTGAACGAACGAGCCGCGTCCATCTTCGAGCGCGGGGTGTACGGCAACACCATGACCGCCAACCCGCGCGCCCTCGAAGTCGCCTGCACCGTGCTCGAGAGCGTCACCCCCGAGCTGCGCGAGAACATCCGCGCTCGCGGCGCCGAGATGGTCGAGCGCCTGAAGGCCGTCCAGGACGAGTTCCCCGACATGGTGGTCAGCGTCCAGGGCACCGGGCTGCTCCTGTGTGCCGAGATCGACCCCTCCATCGAGGTGGTCGGGTTCGGCGGACTCGAAGAACACTGCCGCCAGCACGGGCTCGGGGTCATCCACGGCGGCAAGAACGCCCTGCGGTTCACGCCCCACTTCGCGATCACCTCCGAAGAGGTCCAGCTCGTCGTCGAGCTCGTGCGGTCGGCACTCGAAGCCTTCCAGCTCGACCGCGAGGCCGGCTCCACCAAGGAATCCGTCGGGTCGGACGTCAAGGTCGCACAGAGCAGCATCGCCTGATTCATTCCTGTAGAATCGCACGCATGGATGTCTCCCGACCGACGCGGCGCGATCTGCTGTGCTCCTTCTGTCTCGCTGCTGCGGCCTGCCAGACCCCCGTGCCGGCTGCCACCCCCGACGAGACCGACACCGACCTCGACACGGACACCGACGTGGGCCCGCCCACCGAGACCGACGAGCCCTGGTCGCCGTGCATCGAGCCCGGAACCGCCGCCGAAGGCTGGACCGAGCTCCCGTTCGATCAGTACCCCGAGCTCGCGTCCCTGTACGGCCACGCCTACCTCACCCTCGAAGGCCGGCCGGTGGTGATCGCGCAGGTCGAAGAGGACTGCTTCGTCGCGCTGGAGCGTCCCTGCAGCCACGAAGGCGTGCTGATCGAGTACCGCGAGGAGCGCAACGGCTTCGTGTGCCCACGCCATGGCGCGATCTACGCCTGGGACGGTCGGGTTCTGGGCGGCCCTGCTCCAACCGATCTCACGTCGTTCCCCGCGGGTCGCCGCGCCGACGCCGTCTGGATCCTCGTGTCTTGAACCGATGAGCAGGAAGAAGCGAAGCCTGTTCGGTGGGCGCAGCCGATCCTCTGCGATCGACGACTCGGTCCCGCCGGACTCCGACGATCCCTCCGAGGTCGAGACCGACGGTCCACGCGTCGACGGTCCATCGCCCGATGCCGAGACCCAGCACGCCCCCCTTCCCCTCGCGGCCTGGGCCTCTCCGCCCGTGCTCGACGCGCCCGACACCGACGAACAGACCGGTCCCACCGACGTCTCGGCGCTCGACGCCACACCGGTTCCGGGATTCCTGCCCGACCCCACGCCCCCGCTCGCTCCCGAGGTTCCCCTCGACCCCGAGCTGGCCGTCCTCGGCCGTCGTATCGGGCAGTGGTCGGTCAAAGAGGTGCTCGGAATCAACCAGGGCTGCGTCCTGGTCCGGGCCCGCCACCACCAGTCGAAGCGGATCCGCGCCACCCTCAAGGTCATGCACACCGACGATCCCGCCACCCGTGAGCGCCTCGTGCGCGAAGGCGAGATCCTGTTTCCGCTCGACCACCCGAGCATCGTGGGCGTCCGGAACGTGATGCTCGGCCACGACCCCCCGTTCCTCGAGTTCACCCGGCTGCGCGGAGAGCGCCTCGATTCGCTGCTGAAACGCCGCCGCACCCTGTTCATGGCCGAGGCGCTCGACCTGGTCGAGCAGCTCCTCGCCACCCTGGTCTACCTCCACGGACGCCAGGTCTTCCACCTCGACATCCGGCCGTCCAACGTCGTGGTCCGACCCGACGGCGTGATCGTCCTGATCGGCTTCTCCCACGCGGTGGAGCAGGGTCCGGATGCACCGGGTCAGGCCCTGGCGGCGGATGCCCTGCCCCACACCGCCCTGCCCTACGTCCCTCCCGAGTGGCCGGAACCCCACGCACCCGCCCTGGCCGACCTCTACGCGGCGGGCGTGCTGCTGTATCGGCTGTTGACGGGAGAGCGGGCGTTCGATGCCCCCGAGGTGGGCACCGCTCTCACCACCGCGGTCGTGCTCCATCGCAAGGGTCGAGCCCCGTTCCTGGACCCCGGTGGCCGATTCCAGGACGACCTCCGGGCCGTCGTGCGACACCTCACCACGCGAGAACCGGCTGGGCGTCTGTCCGTTGCGGAAGACGCGCTCAGCCGGTTGCAGGCGGTGGAGCGGAGCTACGCGAGCTGAACCTCAGGTGCGGGGGCGACCACCACGGCTCGAGCGGTTGCTGGAGCGCGGGTTCGAGCGGCTGTTGGAGCGCGTGGCACCGCGGTTGCTCGGGCGGCTCGAAGGACGGCTGGTCGCGCGGTTGCTGGGACGCGGAGCGGGACGGGCCGCCGGACGCGAGGGAGTGCGAGGGGCCGGGGCCGCGCGACGCTGGGCGGGACGCGGAGCGTGGCGGGTGCGAGCCCGGTAGGCCGTGTTGGAGTGGCGGACGACGCGGGTGCCTCGGGCCCAGCGACCGTTCACGTAGCTACGGCCGTTCCAGTAGCCAGCGACCCAGTAGTGGCCGGAGCGCGACCGGGGGCGCCAGTAGCCGTCGACGTAGGTGACGCCGTTCCAGTAGCCGTGCACCCAGGTGTGTCCGGCGCGGGTGTAGGTGGGCTGCCAGTAGCCGGGAATCCAGTTTCCGCAGTCCCAGTAGCCGTCGACCCACACGTAGTTGGCGCGAGGAGCGGGACGCCAGGTGGGCGACCAGGGGTCGACGTGCACGACGACCGTAGCGGAGGACGAGCGGTAGGCCGGGTGACCCGCCAGTGCCGGGGATGCGACGAACAGGGCGAGAAGGGCGACAGCGAGCTTACGCATGGGGTCCTCCAGGGGTTCCGAGGAAGCGGATTGCTCTTGCCTCGGTGGTACTGAAGAGACGCGACGGCTCGCGGTTCATTCACAGAAATGTGCGAACACCCTCTCGAGCGAGGGTGGGCCGGCCGCTTCAGAAGCGCAGGAACTCGCGGTAGCGGGTCTCGGCGACGCGCGACAGGACGCTGTCGACGCGGTCGTCCGGCAGCAGCTCGCACACCTGCTCGACCGCGCGATCGATCAGGTCGCCGAGCACGAAGTTGAGCAGGGGTCGCTGCTCCTGATCGGGCCGCTGGGCGACGTTGTACATGACTTCGAGGCCCGGGAGCACGGTCTCGTCGACCTCGACGCCATCCAGCAGCTGCTGGTAGGTGCGCGGACGGGCCTCGAGCATGAGTCGCAGCTCGGCCAGGCCCCGTCCCGCCCCCTCGGCTTCGTCGAGGGCTTCGAGCACGATCGCGAGGACCTTGTTGGCGACGCGGATCTTGTCCAGCCCTTCGTCGAGGGGCAGCGCCTTCTTGCTCATCTCGCCGACCGGCAGGACCTCGGTTGGATCCTCGGTTCCGAACTCGTGCAGCGAGATCATGGAGGGCATCGAGGGGATGCCGTCGCTCGACCGGTACTCCAGCCGCGACTGACCGATGAGGATCACGTCTCCGTCTTCGAGCGCGCGAGCTTCGAGCAGCGGCTGCCCGTTGACCTGGGTGCCGTTGGACGACCCCGCGTCGGAGACCCACACCACGTCGCCCCGTTTCTCGAGGCGGCAGTGGACGCGAGACAGGCTGGCATCGACGGAGATCTGGAAGTCGGTCTGCCGACCGCGGCCGATGGTGAACTCGTCGACCGTGAGCGCGATGGGCCGGCCGTGGCGCGTGCCGTCGTCGTAGATCAGGATGGGTGCGCCTTCGGGAGCCCCCCACAGCGACGCGATGTCCTCGATCGCCGGGCGCTCGTTGGCCCGGTGGAGCAGGCGGAACTGCAGCAGGTGCGTGCCCACCACGAACTCCTCTCCGTGGCGAAGCGGGCGCTCCTCGATCGCGGGAGGCTGATCGGCGTCGATCCGCGACAGGGAGTCGTCGCGCTCGACCACCCGCCACTCGCCGTCGTCGTGCAGGATCTGGACCTCGAGCTTGCTGGCGACCTCGTCGGGCCGCGAGGAGGTCTGGAGCGTGCCGTCCTCCTCCCACAGCGCGAAGGCGTCTCCGACGATCGGGACGATGTGCTCCGAGCCGTGCTTGGTGTAGAAGATGGCCGCCCTGGCCGACTTCGCGTCGGGATCCTCGATCTGGAACGACAGGTCGGCATCGTCGATGGGTTTGGGCTCGACGGTGGGCCGGCTGACGGCGATCTCGGTGGCGATGGCCGGCGGATCGTCGGTGTCGTACACCACCACCTCGGTGGGCACGCCCCCGACCTCGAACCGCTCGCCCCCCTGGACCCTCAGCCCGACGGGATCGGGCAGATCGGGCGGCACGACGGCATCGAGCGGACCGTGGGCCGTGAGGTAGAACCGGGTGCCGATCCGCTCGAACACCAGGTGGCCGGGCTGGATCCCGGACAGCTCGAGCGTGATGTCGTCCTGGGGAGCGCTCCCCACGGTGAGGCTGTCGTCGATGCGCACCACCCGCTGCACCGGGGTGCCGGGATGCAGAACGAGCACCGCACTCCGGGCCTTCTCGGGGGCCTCGACGGCGTCGTCTCCACCGGTGTCGGGCGGGGGCGGGACCGGATCCCGTCGCTTCACAAGCTTCTTCCATCCGGATGCGTGGTGCAGGGTGGCCAGGGACGGACGGACCGTCACGGGGGCATCGGAGGTCAACGGGGGGTCGAGCGCCATCACGTCGCGATGGTGGGTGGGGTCGAAGTCGGTCCCTGAAGAAGGCACGTGCCAGCGGTAGGAGCGGGCCACGGGGAAGGCGTGCTCGACGGGCCCATCGAACCACAACCGACGAACGGACTCGACGGCGTCGGCCCATTCTCCGAACGCCGATGACAAGCGTCGGAACAGCTCGGCGCGAACGAGCTGTCGGGCCACCATCAGATCGACCGCCGCAGCCGCGACGATCAACGGAGGAGCCTGGGTCGCGTCTCCGCCCCCGGGGCCTGCATCCCAGGGACCTTCGTCGAGGAGGGTGAGCACCTCGGGACCCATGGGGTCGAGGGCCATCCACGACCGGAGCGCGGAAGGCTCGGTGACCGCGGCCAGGAGACGGGCCAGGGCCTCGTGTGGGGTCATGCGGACCGGGGCCGCCACCAACCAGGGACGCTCGGTGATCAGCTGGGGGTCGAGGCGCCCCAGGTTGCCGGACATGGCGGTCCGGGCTTTGCCCCACCACGCTGCGGCGCACTCCGGATCGAGCTCGAGGGCGCGGTTGTACTCCTCGGCGGCGGTCTCGGCATCGCCCTCGAGCCAGGCCAGATCGCCGAGCCGACAGCGGGCCTGGACCAGCGCGGTCTCGTTGGTCGCACTCTCGTGTGCCCGCACCAACCCCTTGAACGCGACCCGGGCCTCCTCCCACTTGCCGAGGTCGTACGACAGCTGGCTCGCGAGACGCAGGGTGGGCAGGTGCGAGGGATTCAGGTCGAGCGCGGCTTCGAGGCACAGCTGGGCCCCGCGGGGACGGTCGTTGCGCAGCAGGACCGTGGCGTAGTCGACGTTGTCTGCGACGCGCACCTCGGTGGGTTCGTTCTCGCGGCCCCGCTCTTCGTGCGGGGCGAGGCGGCCGTACAGGGCCAGGGCGCGCTCGTCTCGACCCGCGCGGGCGTGATGCCGGGCCAAAAACCGCAGCGCCTCGCGGTGTTCGGGGTCGCGCAGGAGCACGCGGAGCAGGATGGCCGCGGCGTCCTCGTGGTGGTTGTGCGCGTACAACGCGACCTGTGCAGCGCGCATCAACAGCTCGACTGCAGCGTCTTCGTCTTCGATGGTCTCGGCGCGTTCGAGCATCAGGGCCACGACCTGGCGCCACTCTCCCCGCGCAGAGCGGATCTGCTCGAGACGCTCCGCGAGGTCGCCCGCCGAATGCCCGGCTTCTCCGGCTCGCTCGAACCACAGCAGCGCACCCTGGGCGTCGCCGAGCTCGTCCATGCACGCCACACCGAGCCGATACGCGAGCTCGGCCCTGTCGGATGCCGGAGCAAAGCCGTACAGCTCGCGTCCGAACTGCACGAACGACGCGTGGTCGCCGTCTTCGAAGGCGCGATCGACCAGGACCTGCAGGGCCTCGGCCGCCTGTTCCCGCGTGGCGTGGTGGGTCAGGACCTCGCGCCAGGCTTCGTCTGCGGCGGGTTCGTCGTCGATCTGAGCGGTTCGGACCCGCGCCACGCGCACCAGCAGAGCCACGTCTGCGCGACTGGGTCGAGGCGGGCCGATGGCTTCGCTGGAGCCCCGGAAGGCGCGCCCACGCAGGGCTTCGACGAACGCGTCCCAGTCTCCGGTTCGCTCGGTGAGACTCTCGAGCGCATCGGTGGCTTCGGTCACCACCTCCGGATCCGCGTCCGAGAGCAGGATCTCGCGGAGGATCGACCGGGCCTCGTCGTCCTCGCCAGCCGACAGCAGCGTGCGACCGAGGTTCAGGAGCAGGGCCGGCGGCCGATCTTCGGAACGGGCCAGGAGCTCCCGGATGTGGTCGGCAGCCACCCGATGGCGACCCGAGCTGGCCGCGCGCTCCCCGAGCGCCCGAACGAGGTCGGCATCCGACATCAGCGTCTCGAGGAACCCCGCCACCGTGCCCGTCCGCACGGCCGGATCCCAGTCCAACCCCGCTCGGAGGGCGTCTCGGACGGCGTCCCCGACCTCGAGACCCGCGATGAGCCGCTCGGGGTCGCGCAGCACCCAGAACGGCAGCGCTGCGCCGTGCAGTGCGAACAACGTGACCATGGCCAGGGAGTACACGTCGGCCGCCGGACCCACCTCGGCATTGGGATCCTGGGTCTCGGGTGCGCAGAACAGGGTGTCCGCGCCGTCGGAGGCCCGGGCAGCGAAGTCCGCCAGCACAGCGGTTCCATCGGCGTCGTACAGCACGTTGGAGGGCTTGACGTTGCCGTGCAGCCGGTCGGCCCGGTGGACGTGCTCCAGGGCCCGACCGACGTCGAGCACGGTCTGCAGGGCGCGCGGGATGTCGAGCTCCCCCGCCGCGACGGCGTCCTCCAGGCTCCCGCCCGGCAGATAGCGACGCACGAAGTACGGAAAGCCCTGGTCGGTGCCCCCCGGATCGACGATGGAGGCGATCGACGGGTGGTCGAGGTCGGACACGGCCCGCGCCATCTCGAAGAACTGCTCCAGCACCGCGGCGTTCTTGGTGTACTGGGCGTGCAGTACCTTCACGGCGACGATGGTGTCGGCCTCGCGGTCGCGGGCGCGCCACACGGATGCGAGCGGCCCGTGCCCGATGTTCTCGAGCAGGCGGTACAGCCCGTTGCCCAACGCCTCTCCGACCGCGAGCTGAGGACCGGTGCGCAGCGCCGTCGCGGTGCGCTTGATCGCGGCGTTGAGCCCCCGAACGCCCTTTGTGGACGCCTTGAGCGCGTGCAGGCCCTCCAGACGCTCGGCCAGCAGGGCCGATGACGGGTCGGGGTAGCGTGGGGAGTCGAGCGGAGCCTGATCGCGGGTCTCCTCGTCGTCCGCCCAGGACCCATCGATAGCGGACTTGACCCGGCTCGCGACGACGGCTCCCGTGGCCGACGGCCCGGCGACGTACTCGGCGTCGGCGAGCGGCCCTCCGCCGAACTGGGTGGAGGTGACCTCCCAGATCACGGCGACGCCTTCGCGCTCGAGGATGGCGAAGGCCTCCTGGGAGAAGCCCCAGTCGCTGCACTGCATCCACGGCGACATCACGATCACCACGGTGGTGGCATCGCGCACGGCGGGGTCGAGCTCGTCTGCGAAGACCTTGCCCGGCAGCCCCATCAGGCGTCGGGTGGGCACCGTGTACCCGTCGGCCTCCAGAGCCTCGACGAGCGCATTGGCGTGGGTGTCATCCTGTCTCGCGAACACGACCGCGACCGAAGGGTCCGTCGCTCCCATGCTGTGCCTCCACGCATCGCGCCCGGCCATCATGCCATGGACGCGTCACACGATGGACATCAACCGCGGACACCGACAGCGACGGGTGGAGACCCTGGGGTCAGAGCCGCCGCTTCCTGGCTCGCGGAGGTGCCGGCGGAGCATCGAGAGACGCGAGCTTGTCGGCGTACTCCTCCTCGGTCAGCAACCCCTCCTCCCGCAGTCGGGCGAGCATCTCGCGCTTGGCCTCGGGGGTGTCGGGCCCGCCCGCTCCACCTGCGTTCCCTGCGGCCTGGCCGGCGTCGTCTGTCGCGCGGTCTTCCATCGTCCGACGACGGACCGGAGGCGGAGGCGCGTCGCGGCGAGGGTCGCGCTCCGGCAGATCATCGGGGTCGGCCGGACCGGGTGGATCGTCGGTCAGGTTGCGACCGATCTCTTTCATCTTGCCGCGCGCGACGTTGGAAAGCCGCTTGAACACGCTCATTTCGACCTCTCTGTGCAAGCGTACCGATGGGGATCACCGATCCAAGCGTAGCCCGTCTTCGACCCCCACCCCTACCCGCGGCCTCGGGAGGGTCCTGGAACCCGCGGTCCAGCGGTGGCCTGCGGGGAACGCGCGGATGGTATGCTGCTGCCCATGGCGCCCCCGGACAGCGGGCTGTCGTCGCCCCCGGACAAGCGACAGTTCACGATCAAGTCCTGCCTCGGACGCGGCGGGTTCGGCGAGGTGTACCGCGCGTCGATGGTGAACGCGACCGGCCTCGAGAACGAAGTCGCCGTCAAGCTGCTGCACCACGACCTCGACACCGACGACCAGGCGGTTCAGCGCCTGCGGGACGAGGGGCGGATGCTGGGTGCGCTCGTCCACCCCTCCATCCTCCGGATCTACGACTTCGTCGTGCTCGATGGCCGGGTCGGCCTGGTGATGGAGTACGTCGAGGGCCAGGATCTGTCCAAGTGCATCCGCGGCGAAGGGAAGATGCCGCCCAGAGCCGCGATCGCGGTGGTCGGACGCGTCGCGGACGCCCTGCGAAGCGCCTGGGAGACCCCCTCCCCCAACACCGGCGACCCGCTCCACCTCATCCACCGCGACATCAAGCCCCAGAACATCCGGATCGGCACCCAGGGCGACGTCAAGCTGCTGGACTTCGGGGTGGCCCGCGCCGCGAACGTCCAGCGCGAGGCCCAGACCAACACCGGCCACATGGTGGGGAGCTACCTCTACATGGCGCCCGAGTGCCTGCTCGAGAACCGGTTCGGGCGCGAGTCCGACGTGTTCGCGCTGGGCGCCACACTCTACGAATCCCTGGCACACCGGCGGCTGTTCCGCGACCAGTCGCTACGCGAGCTGTACGTGATGGTGCTGCAGGAGGACCGCTACCGCGAGTACCTCGACTCGGCCCTGGCCGGCCTCGATGCGCCGAAGACGGTGATCCACCTGGTGCGGCAGATGCTGGCCCGCGCCCCCATGGACCGTCCGACCGCCACCGAGATCGCCGCCCTGTGCGACGACCTGGTGGAGTCGCTCGACGGCCCGAGCCTGCGTCGATGGTGTCGTACCCGCACCTGGCCCCCGCCGAACGAGGTCCAGGGAATGCTCGACGGCAAGGTGATCACCGAAGCCACGATGGCGTCCCAGCTGATGCCCCGTCTGGACAGTCGCGAGATGCCGACACCGCGGCGCCGTCTGGACTTCGGCATGATCATCGGCACGTTCGGCACCCTGGCGTTGCTGGCCGGCGGTGCGCTGGCGGTCGTGGGCGCGCTGTTCGTCCTGGCCGCCGTCTTCTTCGGTGCATCGGGATTCGGCCCGTCCCAGACGGCGCTCGAGGGCACCTACCGTCCCGAGATCCCCTCCATCGCGGTGGATTCCGGCGATCCAGATGCAATCGAACGGCCCACACGGACCGAGACCCAGGTGGGGGCGCGCCGTCCCACCCCCGGCCCGCGCCCCCAACCCACGGCGAATCCCGTTCCCGTGTCCCGCACCGTCCTGAACCTCGACACGGACGTCGACCTCCGATTGTCGCAGGGAAACCGCACCTACCGACACCTCGAGCGGGTCACTCCGGGGGTGTACAGCGTGCAGGTGAACTGGGGAGGCGGCTATCAGACCCTTCGCGACGTCCAGGTGACGTCGGGCCAGCAGGATCTGACCGTGACGTGCAATCGCTTCAAGAGAACGTGTGATGTGCGGTGAACGCCCCGGCGGGGCACTCGTCGTGCTGACCCTGTGGGCGATGTCGATGCCCGCACTGGCCCAGGACGCATGCCCGACCCCCATGTCCGAAGCCGAGCTCCGCGGACTCACCCGGGAAGCCGTCGTCGCGATCGACAGAGAGGACGTCCAGGCCCACCGGGCGGTGCTCGACACCCTCGAAGAGCGCGTCCCCTGCCTCGAAGACGCCATTCCGTCTCGCCCCTGGGCGGACTTCCTCGTCACCGAGGTGCTGATCCGGTACGCCGACGGAACCGCAAGCTGGCAGGTGCCGCTGCGCACGGTCGACAAGCTGGTGCCCGACCATCCGGACGTCCCGGGCTGGCTGCGCGACGAGTACACGCCCCCGCCCGACCCGCCCGGTGAGCCGCTCTCCATCCCCTCCGGCGCGCTGGTGGTGGTCGACGGACGCGTGCAGGCCGGTCGCGTGCCGCCACTCACGGGACTGCACGTGGTCCAGGTGTTCCGCGACGACGAGTGGAAGTCCGTGCTCACGCGCAATCGCAGCTTTCCGCGGGAGTGGCTCGCCGAGAAGCCCCGCGTCGAGCCCCGACCCGAGGTCACCGAGGCCTACGCGAGCTGGGGCAGCATCGGGCTCGGAGGCGGCTTCGGTGCGTGGAGTCAGCGCCCGACCGCCGACACCTCGTCCGGACTCATTCAGGCCGCGGACTTCCCCGGTACCGGCCTGACGGTCGCGAGCCACGGACAGCAGGTCGTGTTCCAGCCCGTGGGCGTGTTCTGGTCCGCAGACCTCGCGCTGCAGAGCTCGGCCGACAGCGGTTCGAGCGACACCAGACGCCTGGTGCCCTTCGGGTCCGGGTTCGTCGGGGCCTCCTTGTTCGATCAGCCCCTGTCCGTGCTGCTGGGCGGCGGTGCGCTCACCACCCGCATCACCACCCCCGAAGAGCAGGTGGTCGTCCTCCCCCACTACTTCGCCGGCATCAGCTTCCGGAGTGCCGAACCCATCGGGCTCGACGTGATGGCCGGAGGAGGATGGGGTCCGTGGGGCGCCCACGCTCAGGGTCGAGCCGGGGCCACGTTGGTGGATCTCGGGCCCGTCGGATTACGTGTGGGAGCACGGGGCTCGTACGCCGTGGCGACGCTGCTGGACTTCGAGCCCGAGAACCGTCCGGTGATCGGGCGGTCCAGGCGCTGGGAAGGCGGCCTGGAAGTCGGAATCTCGTGGGGCGTCGCGGAGTGAGCATGATTGGGATCCTGGCCTTGACCGGCCTGGTGGGCTGCAGCGGATCAGACACCCCCCAGACCCGTCCAGACGCGCCGATTCGGGCTCCTGGCGAACCCCCTGCCGCCCTCACCGCGAAGAAGACCAACGTGGTGGTGGTGATGCTGGACACCGTGCGCGCCGACCACCTGGGCCTGTACGGCTACGACCTGCCCACGTCTCCGCACCTCGATGCGTTCGCAGAAGACAGCGTGGTGTTCGACCAGCACATCGCGAACTGCTCGTGGACGCGTCCGTCGATGGGGTCCGTGTTCACGGGGCTCTACCCCCGCCAGGTGGGTTTGTACGAAGAGAAGTACGACAAGCTCTCCGACGAGTTCACCCTGCTGTCCGAGCGCTTCGACGACGCGGGCTACCTGACCATGGGGCTCACCTCCAACCCCAACATGAACGACGCGTTCGGCTTCGTGCAGGGCTTCGACGCCTACAGCGAGTCCGGGCTGGCCTTCGGCTGGATGCCCGACGACGCGAAGTCCGGGAAGGAGCGGTTCAGCAAGTCGCAACCGCTCGAAGACGCCGCGACCATGACCGACCGCACGCTGTCGATGGTCGACGCCCACGCCGAGCAGCTCGCCACCGAGCCCTTCTACCTCCAGGTCGTCTACATCGACCCCCACTGGCCGTACAAGCAGCCGAAGCACCACGAGGAGGCCGTGAAGGGCTCCAGAAAGCCCGGCTACGACGGGGGGATCCACTTCGTCGACGCCGAGCTGCACCGGTTGATGGAGGGGCTCGAAGCCCGCGGGCTGTTGCAGGACACGCTGGTGGTGATCACGGGTGACCACGGCGAGGGGCTGTGGAGCCACCCCGGCGTCGCGAACAGCGCCTGGCACGGCAACACCCTGTACGAGTCCGTGCTCCACATCCCGTTCATCCTGCGGCACCCGGCCCTCGAACCCCGGCGCATCGACGATCTCACCGAGGGCCTCGACGTCGTGCCCACCGTGCTCGGACTGCTCGATCTGCCCGTCCCCGAAGCGCTTCCCGGCCACGACCTCTCGGAACGCGTGCACGGACGGGGCGAACCGATGGCCGACCGGCTGGTGTTCTCGGAGACGGACTTCCGGAACAACCGCAAGCAGAGCGTGCGTTCGGCCACCCACAAGCTGATCCGCAACGAAGACGTGATCCGCTACCAGGCCGGATTCACCGAGGATCCGAAGCTCGACGGCCCCGACAAGCGGCAGATCTCCGGGGGCGTCCCGCACGAGCTGTACCGCATGAACACGGGCTCGGCCGAGATCCCGCGAAACAACCGGGCCGAGCGCGACGCCGAGACGCTCCAGACCCTACGAGAGGCCCTGGAGGCCTGGGACGCAGCGCATCCGCGACGCGACCCCATCGCCCACGACCCCGAAGACAAGCTGCACGGTCCGGACGGCGCGGTTCCCGAGTTCGGCGGCGATGCCGACATGTCCGACCTCGACGAGGCGACGAAGCAGGCCTTGCGGGAGCTCGGCTACCTCCAGGAGGACTGACGCCCGTTCGGCATGGGTCGGCGCGAGGCCCAGCTCAGCGCTTCACGGACCAGTCGAGGTACCGGTTGGACCCCGATGCCACGTAGGTGCCGGACAACCGGTCGCCCGTGAGCCGGCCCGTGAACGTGAACTCGGCGGCACGCAGGCTCACCACGCCATCGGCGTCGACCGTGCCGGACAGGCTCTCGCTGCGACTCGCGGTTGCAGCGGGGAACACGGCTTGGCCCGTGACGCTGCCGCTGGTGGTCCCGGGCTGGATGATCAGCCGGAACGGACGATTGGAGGCCTTGCCGCGCCAGGTTCCGCCGAGCTCGGGGGGCGTCGCCACGGGTTCGGGGTCAGGAGCGGGTGTGGGGTCGGGTTGTGCAGCCTCGACAGGCTCTGGCTCCGGCACAGTATCGGGCGTGGGATCGGGCGTGGGTTCGGGAGCTGGATCCGGCTCTGGCTCGATGTCCGGCTCGACATCCGGGGCGGGTTCTGGCTGCTCGACGGGCTCGGGAGCAGGCTGCTCCGCGGGGGCGGGGTCGGGCGTCACGTCTGGCGAAGGCTCGGGTCGTGGCGCCTGCTCGGGCGCGGGCTCGGGCTCGGGCGATGGGACGTCGGTGGTCGCCACGCCATCGGTGCCGTTCGTGCCGTTCGCGCCGTTCGCGCCGTTCGCGCCGTTCGCGCCGTCAGGATCGGGCGTTTCGGACGGTTCCGGCCCATCGGGGTTCGTGGCGTCGGGGTCTTCGGGGGTGTCCGGTGCTTCGGTCCCGTCCGGCGCTGGGGTTCCATCGGGCTGAGCGTCGGGCTGGACGACGGGATCGGGAGGCGGGGTGGGCTCGGGGAGGTCGTCGGGCTGCACGTCGACGGTTCCATCGGGGTCCGCGCCCGCGGGGTCTTCGCCGAACATGGAGTTGCCCATCACCGCCGCGACGAGACCGAGCCCCACCGCGAGCACCACGGCCCCCACGAAGGCGATGGCCAGGGCGACCCACATCCCGCCCCCCGCATCGTCGCCGGTGGCGACCGCAGACCCGACTCCATCCCTGTCCTGGGGACCGGTCATCCCGGTGTCGCTCGAGGCCGGAGCCGGCTGGAGGGTGGGGTTGGAGTGCACGGCCTTGGCGGCGTCGGCCTGGGCGCGGCGCCCGCCGGACAGGCTGCGCTCGATGCTGTCGCTGTCGCTCCGCAACGACAGGGTGCCCGTGGCCATCTGCCCCTCGACCATCGAGAGCAGGCGGGGGTGGTCGCGGTAGAGGTCACGCGCGAACGAACGGCAGTCGGGGTAGCGGTCGTCGGGGTCCTTGGCGAGAGAGCGATCGACGGCCTGCTGGATGTGCTCGGGGGTCTCTTTCAGCCAGGTGACGAGGGGCTTGGGCGTGATGTTGGTGGTGTTGCCGACCGACAGCTTGCCCTTCTCGTCGGCGAAGGCGCGGTAGCCCGTGATGATCTCGTAGAGGATGGCCCCGAGCGCGAAGATGTCGGCCCGACGGTCGATCGCGGAGCTGTCGCGGACCTGCTCGGGAGCGAGGTAGCCGGGTGTGCCCATGGTGGCGCCCACGGCGGTGCTGCCGCCCGCGACCTCGGCGACGACCTTGGCGATGCCGAAGTCCGTGACCTTGGGGATGACGCCGCGCGCAGACTGGGCCAGGAGCACGTTCGCGGGCTTGAGGTCGCGGTGGGTGACCCCGGCATCGTGGGCCGCCGTGACCGCGGACAGGATGGGTGCGAACAGCTTCAGGCCCTTGTCGAGCCCGAACCCCCCATCGTCGTTGAGGTGATCTTCGAGGCTGCGGTTGTCGACATACTCCATCAACAGGCCGAGCTGACCGTCGTGCCGCACGAGGTCGGTGACCGCGACGATGTTCGGGTGCGACAGCTGCGCCTGGATGCGGCCTTCGAGGATCAACCGCTCCGCCAGGGACTTCTTGCGCCAGCTCAACAGCTTGAGGGCGTGCACGCTGCCGAGTGCCGTGTGGCGGACCCGGTAGACGTGCGCCAGCCCACCCTCGCCCACCAGCGCTTCGATCTGGAAGCGACCGTCCACCACCTCACCCGACTCGAGCACACAGCCTCCGATACGCCGTCGGGACGCGGCTGGACCGCCGTGCAGGCACGGAGGAGACGGGGGGATGGAGGGGTGAACGGGTCATGGTGGGGGGTGCAGCTCCGGAGGGCAGCGTATCAGCTGTTCGGGGATACGTGGCACAGGCCCGATTGGTTTCTCGGAGACCCGCATCGGGCGGCCGAGGCGCGGTTCAGCGATCCTCTTTCGCGTTCATCGTGGCGCCGTGCGTCAGGTTCGTCACGATGTCGACCGGGCCGTGCAGCGTTCGATGGACGGGGCAGCGGTCGGCGATCTCCAACAGGCGGTCGCGTTGCTCGTCCGACAGGTCGCCGACCAGGTGGAGATCCCGCTCGAAGCGATCGATCTTCCCCGTCCCCCCTCCGTCCTCTCCACAGGACCCACAGTCCTCGGCGTGGATGCGGCCGTGGCGGACGTGGGCTTCGACCGCCTCGAGGGGCCAGCCCTTCCGGTCCGCGTACATGCGGAGCGTCATGACCGTGCACGCGCCAAGGCCCGCGGACACGAGCTCGTAGGGGGTCGGACCCGTGTCGGTGCCGCCCATGTCGGCGGGTTCGTCGGCGCGAAGGCGATGCAGACCCCGAACGGCCACGTCGGTCGCGAACCCGTCGTCGCCCAGCCACACTTCCACGTCGTCGTCGTGCTGGGTGGCGGGTGGCTCGACCTCGTCGGCAGCGTACCGTCGGGCCCAGCTCGCGATGACGTCGCCTGCGTACGCCGCGTCTGCAGCATCGGACAACAGATGATCCGCGCCGTCGAGGCTCACGAAGCTCTTGGGGTGCCAGGCGGCCTCGAACAGGGTGCGGGCATGCTCGACGCCCACGGTGGTGTCCTGGGGCGAGTGCAGGAACAGGGTGGCCCGGTCGAGGTCGGGCAGCCGTTCGACCAGGGGATGCCGGTCGAGGTCGTCCAGGAAGGCCTGGCGGATCTCGAACTCCCGGCCGGCGAGGTCCACGGTCGCGCTGCCGGTCTCTTCGATGGTGTCGGCGTGTTCTGCGAACAGGTGCTCGACGTGCCCGGGGTCGGACGGAGCCCCGATGGTCGCGACGGCTCGCACGCTGTCCAGCCGCTCGGCGACGGCGAGAACGGCCGCCCCACCCAGGGAGTGGCCGACCAGCAGCGTGGGCGCACCGACCGTGTCGGCGAGCCAGTCGGCGGCGGCACGCAGGTCTTCGAGGTCGGTGGAGAACGTGCTGTCGGCGAAGTCCCCTTCGGACTGTCCGAGGCCCGTGAAGTCGAAACGCAGTGTTGCGAAGCCGTTGCCCGCCAGGGCCTGTGCGATGCGTCGGGCTGCGTTGAGGTCCTTGCTGCAGGTGAAGCAGTGGGCGAACAGCGCGACGCCCCTCGTGGCCCCGAGAGGCCGGTGAAGACGGCCCGAGAGCGCATGACCGCGGTCTGAGTGGAATGCGATCTTCTCGGCGGGACGCGACACGGGAACTCCTCGACGGGACACGCGGTGGTCTACCGACCCGGAGAGCCCGTTGCGTGCCGGGGCGGGTGCAGCGAATCGTTGTCATCGAATGTCTGGCCAACTCGTTAGGGTCGCTGACCTGGAGGGGCACGAGAATGAATGCAGTCCTGTCACTGACCCGGTCCACCATCGGCAAGAAGGTCCTGATGGCCTCGACCGGCATGTTGATGGTCGGGTTCGTCACCGCCCACATGGTCGGAAACCTGCAGGTCTTCCTGGGCGAGGAGATCCTCGATCACTACGGCGAGCTCATCCAGAGCCAGGTCGAGCTGCTCTGGATCCTGCGCATCAGCCTCATCGCCATCCTGGTCACCCACGTGGCCAGCGCGATCATGCTCGCCCGGCAGGCCCGCGCGGCTCGGGCGGTGGGCTACCAGGGCGGGCGTCAGACCCAGGCCAGCACGGTGGCCGCACGCAGCCTCCGCTGGGGCGGGCTCGTCATCCTCTTCTACCTGTTCTTCCACCTGGCCGACCTCACCGTCGGAACCTGGTGGGCGAACCCCCACTACATCAAGGGCGAGGTCTACCACAACCTCACCAGCAGCCTTCAGCGCCCCCACATCGCCTGCCTGTACCTCCTGGCGAACCTGGCACTCGGCATGCACCTCTACCACGGCGTCTACAGCATCTTCCAGACGCTCGGAATCAACCAGATCGGCACGCGTGACACGGCTCGACAGGCCGGCGCCTTCTTCGCGGTGCTGGTCGCTGGCGGCAACATCGTCATCGTGCTCGCCATCATGACCCGCTTCGTAGGACTGGTGACCCCATGACCCTGAATCTCGAATCCAAAGTCCCCGACGGCGACATCGAGACCGCCTGGCACCGCTACCGCCAGAAGATCCGGCTCGTGAACCCCGCCAACAAGCGGAAGTACCACGTCATCGTCGTCGGAACCGGCCTCGCGGGCGCTTCGGCGTCGGCCACCCTGTCCGAGCTCGGCTACAAGGTGAGCGCGTTCTCGTTCCACGACAGCCCCCGGCGCGCGCACTCCATCGCGGCCCAGGGCGGGATCAACGCGGCCAAGAACTACCAGAACGACGGCGACTCGGTGTACCGCCTGTTCTACGACACCGTGAAGGGCGGCGACTTCCGCGCTCGCGAGGAGAACGTCTACCGACTGGCCCAGGTGAGCGTCGACATCATCGACCACTGCGCCGCTCAGGGCGTTCCGTTCGCCCGCGAGTACGGCGGCCTGCTCGCCAACCGCTCGTTCGGTGGAGCCCTGGTCTCCCGCACCTTCTACGCCCGCGGCCAGACCGGCCAGCAGCTGCTCCTCGGCGCCTACCAGGCCCTGTCGAAGGAGATCGCGCGCGACAACGTGAAGATGCACACGCGCGAGGAGATGCTCGACCTGGTGGTCATCGACGGCCAGGCCAAGGGCATCATCACCCGCAACCTGGTCACCGGGAAGATCACGCGGCACGCGGCCGATGCGGTGGTCCTGGCCACCGGCGGCTACGGCAACGTCTTCTACCTGTCGACCAACGCGCGGGCGTCCAACGTCACGGCGTCGTTCCGGGCCTACAAGCGCGGTGCGGGCTTCGCGAACCCCTGCTTCACGCAGATCCACCCCACCTGCATCCCCGTGATGGGCGACCACCAGAGCAAGCTCACCCTGATGAGCGAGTCCCTGCGCAACGACGGGCGGGTCTGGGTTCCCAAGGAGAAGGGCGACTTCCGCAAGGCCAAGGACATCCCGCGAGAAGAGCGCGACTACTACCTCGAGCGCATCTACCCCACGTTCGGCAACCTGGTGCCGCGCGACGTCGCGAGCCGCGCTGCCAAGCGCATGGTCGACGAAGGCCACACGGTGGTCGAGGGCGGTGCCGGGGTGTTCCTGGACTTCGCCGACGCGATCGACCGCCTCGGACAACCCGCTGTGGCGGACCGCTACGGCAACCTCTTCGAGATGTACGAGCGGATCACGGGCGACTCGCCGTACGAGACCCCGATGAAGATCTACCCCGCCGTGCACTACACGATGGGCGGGCTGTGGGTCGACTACAACCTGCAGACCTCGATTCCCGGCTGCTACGCCATCGGCGAGTGCAACTTCAGCGACCACGGTGCGAACCGGCTCGGTGCATCGGCGCTCATGCAGGGCCTGGCCGACGGCTACTTCGTGCTGCCCTACACCATCGGCGACTACCTCGCGACCCAGACCGGCGGCTTCTCGGACACGTCTCACGAGGCGTTCGCCGAGGCCGAGGATCAGGTGAACAAGCGGGTCGACAAGCTGCTGTCCATCAAGGGCACCCGCTCGCCGAACAGCTTCCACCGCGAGCTCGGCAAGATCGTGTGGGAGCACTGCGGCATGGCGCGCACCAAAGAAGGCCTGGAGGCCGGGCTGGCCAAGCTGCCCGCACTCAAAGAAGCCTTCTGGAACGATCTGGCGGTCCCCGGTTCGGGTGCCGCGCTCAACCAGGCGCTCGAGCGGGCCGGTCGCGTGGCCGACTTCCTCGAATTCGCCGAGATCAAGATGCGCGACGCGCTCACCCGCGAGGAATCGTGCGGCGGCCACTTCCGGGTGGAATACCAGCACCCGGACGGTGAAGCGAAGCGCGACGACGAGAACTTCTGCCACGGCGCGGTCTGGGAGTACACGGGCGAGGGCAACGAGCCCATCCGCAACGAGGAGCCCCTGTCCTTCCGGTACGTCAAGCCGAGCACACGGAGCTACAAGTGAAGGTCACACTCAAGATCTGGCGTCAGGACGGCCCGAAAGCAAAGGGAGCGTTCGAGAACCACGAGGTCGAGGTCATCCCCGACATGTCGTTCCTCGAGATGCTCGACGTGCTGAACGAGGAGCTCATCAGCCAGGGCAAAGACCCCGTGGCCTTCGAGCACGACTGCCGTGAGGGCATCTGCGGGTCGTGCGGGGCGATGGTGAACGGCCGGGCCCACGGTCCGACCGACCGCGCCACGCTCTGCCAGCTGCACATGCGCTCGTTCAACGACGGCGACACCATCACGGTCGAGCCGTGGCGCACCGAAGCGTTCCCGGTCATGAAGGACCTCGTGGTCGACCGGTCGTCCTTCGACCGCATCATCCGCGCGGGGGGCTTCATCTCCGTCCGCACGGGCGCGGCCCAGGACGCCAACCTGATCCCCATCGGCAAGGTCACGGCCGACGCCGCCTTCGACGCCGCTACGTGCATCGGCTGCGGAGCCTGCGTGGCTGCGTGCCCGAACGCCAGCGCATCGCTGTTCACCGCCGCCAAGCTGTTCCACCTGAACACCCTGCCCCAGGGCCAGGTCGAGCGGTCGCAGCGCACCCGGGCGATGGTCGAGCAGATGGACGAAGAGGGCTTCGGCTACTGCACCAACCACGGCGAGTGCGAAGCGGTGTGCCCCAAGGGCATCTCGATCAACACGATCGCGAACATGAACCGCGACCTGCTGCGGGCCACGTTCTTCGATCAGTAGACATCCCGAGGACGCCATGCCCGCGCCCGTGCTCGCCGCGGCGATCCACATCGCGGGCGGCCCGTCCTGCCCCGGACTCGACATCCTCGACCCCGAGGTGTTGCTCCGTACGCTGAAGCGCCATCAGCTCGTGGGCCATGCCCAGCGCTGGATGACGCTGTCGGATGGGCAGCGTGAAATGCTCAAGCCGGCGTGGCGTGCCGGTACCGCTCGCGCCCTCGCTCAAGCCACCGAACGGGACCGGCTCGTCCGGCTCTTCCGGGAGGCTTCCGTCCCGGTGGTCGCGTACAAGGGCGTGGTCTACCAGGAGTTCCTGACCGGGCAACCCCAGGGCCGGGACAGTGCCGACCTCGACCTGGCCGTGCGCCCGTTGGACTTCCGGCGTGCGATCCGGCTCCTGCTGGAGAACCGCTACACGGCCGCGTTCGAACTGCAGCCCGAGCACCTGGCTCGCGAAGTCCTCCCCAGCGAGCTGTTGTTCCTGCACGACAGCGGCATGCACCTCGACCTTCACCAGCGGTTCTTTGCGCCGCACTACGCGCTCGACGCCGCAGAAGCCGAGCTCCAACGCCTGCTGGACGCCGAACGTCCCGTGCTGCCGGCCGTTTCGACCGTCTGGCTCGCGGCTCTGTCGGCCGGCAAAGACGCCTGGTCGGTGGCGCGTCACCTGGCCGATCTCGCCGACGGCCTCGACCGCCTGACCCCCGACGAGCACGGCGCTCTGGCCCGACTGGCGGACCGCACCCACACGCGCCGATTGGTCGACACCGGGTTCGGCCTGTGTGCACAGATCCTCGGCCGCGCGACCGCCTGGTCGCCCGTACACGGCGTTCCACCCGGGTCCGATGCAGCCCTGCGCGCCGACGACGACACCGTTCCGGGTGGACGTCTGCCCGATCGCCTCGCCATCCACCTGGCCAGTCGTCGCCCCATCGATCGGGTGCGCTATGCGATGCGGGTGCCGTTCAAGGTGGCGGCGGTGGACATCGGGCCCCACGCCGGCGTGCTCCCCCGCCCCGTCACCCGTGTGGTCCGCACCCTCCGGGAACATGGAGGGAACGCCCTTCAGTTCGCGTTATCAGGCACCTCCTCACTCTCGTCTCGGAGGTCGGATGGCGGACCATGAAAAGCTCCTCCGCGAGCTGCAGTTTCTCGGCATCGACGAGACGATGGTCGAGCTCCTCGCGCTCTTGCCCCTGATCCAGGTCGCGTGGGCCGACGGCACCGTGCAACAGAACGAACGCGAGCTCATCCTCGAGCTGGCCACGAGCCGCTACCACCTCACGCCGGACGGCCGGACCATGCTGGAGAACTGGCTCACCCACCCGCCGTCCGAGCGCTATCTGGCCCGCGGACGCCGGGCGCTGATCGCCCTCGCCAGCGAGCGGGCGGACTTCGATCTCGACCAGGCGTCGCTCAACGACGTGGTGGAGTTCAGCAAGAGCGTCGCGAGGGCTGCCGGGGGCTTCATGGGGTTCCGTGCGGTGGATCTCGACGAGCAGCTGGCCATCGAGGACATCGCAGCGGCGCTCGAGATCTCGGGCTCGTCGGTCGACTCCAGCCTGCTGGACGACGACGAGGACATCGAGGACGAGAACACGGACGTCGTCTCGGCCGAGGACATGGCGAAGATCCGCGAGTCGGCCACCATCGCGCGCTCCCCCACCCTGCGCACGCTCACGGGCGAAGAGCTCGCCGACCTGGTGCATCACGGCAACGACAGCGCCACCAACTTCCCGCTCGACGGGTCGGGCCTGACCATCGGTCGCAGCGCGGTGAACATCGTGCAGGTCCCGCACGACGCGCAGATCTCGCGGGTCCACGCGCGGATCGTCCATGTAGACGGGCGTTTCTACGTGGAGGACAACGACACCACGAACGGCACGTGGGTGAACGGCGAGCGGGTCACGAAGCGTCGGCTGTACGGCGGCGAGCAGCTGCGGACGGGCGGCGCCCACTTCACGTTCATGGTGCGGTGACGCATGGGGTCGGTGATCGGGCTCATCGTGATCCTGGCGGCGGCGTACATGATCGTCATCGCGGGCGCGAGTGCGTACGAGATCACGGGGCTGGATCGTCGATCAGCGGTGTTCCAGGCGCTCTCGGCGTTCACGGGCACGGGGTTCACCACCCTGCAGGCCGAGAAGGTGGTGGAGCACAAGGCGCGGCGTCGCATCACGATGACGCTGATCATCCTGGGCTACGCAGCGGCGGCCACGGTGGTGGCGACGTTGGTGCGCTCGGTCCAGGTGAAGAGCTTCTACGACGGGATGTGGCACGTCGCGGTGGCGGGCCTGGCGGTGGGGCTGACGTACTTCTTCTTCAACTCGAACATGCAGCTTCGTCTGAACGACTGGATCCGCCGGGTGGTGGCGCGGCGGGTGCATCACGAGCCGGTGCTGCACGACGACCTGTTCAACTACAAGCCGGGCTTCGGGATCACGCGGATCGAGATCCCGGAGAACTCGCGGGTGATCGGGCGCAAGCTGAAGGATCTGCCGCTGAAGGAGCTGCAGCTGCAGGTGCTGCTGATCGAGATGGAGGACGACACGGTGGTGGTGCCGGATGGGAACTACTCGATTCAGCCGCTGTCGCACCTGGTGGTGTTCGGCCGCTTGAATGCGGTGCAGCAGGCGTTCTCGCCACAGGTGTGACCTCGTGAAGAAGTACCGTGCCGACATCGATGGGCTACGCGCCATAGCGGTCCTTCCCGTCATCCTGTTTCATGCCGGGGTTCCGGGATTCAGCGGCGGATTTGTCGGGGTGGACGTCTTCTTCGTCATCTCCGGATTCCTGATCACGTCGATTCTCATCCGGGACATCGACGCTCGCAGGTTCTCGATCCTCCGGTTCTACGAACGCCGCTTCAAGCGTCTGCTGCCGGCGCTCTTCACGGTGTTCCTGTTCACGGCGGTCGTCGCGTGGCCTGTAGCTAGCCCGGACGATCTGAAGTCACTGGGGCGTCAGGTCTTCTCGGCGAGCGTCTTCTCTTCGAACATCTACTTCTGGCTCACGGACGACTACTTCGGACGCGCAGCACATGAGCTGGTGTTGCTCCACACGTGGTCATTGGCTGTGGAGGAGCAGTTCTACCTGTTCTTCCCTCCTTTCCTCATGCTCCTGGGAGCCGGGAGTCGCTATCGACGAGGACTGATCACGACAATTGGCGCCTTCTCGCTCATCGGCTGCGTCGTGTTCACGAGCGTCGATCCCAGTGGGGCCTTCTACCTGCTGCCGTTCAGGGCCTGGGAGATGATGGCCGGTGCAGGGCTGGCTGTAATGGGATCCGGCTCGATGTCGAAACGGGCTGCGACGGGCCTCGGTGCAGCATCGCTCGCAATCCTGTTGGCGACGACGTACCTCTACACCGGAGCCACACCCTTCCCTGGCTTCGCCGCGATTCCCGTGATCGGCGCGAGCGTGCTCTTGCTCGCCATCGGCCAGGCAAATCCGGACAACCCTGTCAGTGGCTGGCTCCGGATTCCAGTGTTCGTGTGGATTGGGAAGATGTCGTACTCCCTGTACCTCTGGCACTGGCCGTGCCTGTTGCTGGCGAGTCGGTACATCGACGCTGGGTTGCCTGCGAGCCCGCTCTCGCGTGTCGTCGGGGTGGGGGTGTCGTTCGTTCTGGGGTGGGCGTCTTGGCGATTCGTCGAGAACCCGATCCGGCGTCTGGATGTGTCGCGCAACCGCACACTCGTGGCGGGAGTGATGGCTTCGACGTTGTTTGCCGGGGCCGCGCTATTGGTTCAAGCCAGGCCGAGGATATTGTGTGTTTGGACCCCGGATGTCATGGCTCTGTTCGATACGCAGCGGGGCCCGATGTGTACGCAGAACCCCGACATGGAGGAGTGTACGCTCAGTGGTAAGAGGACTTCGCCTCGCGTGGCGTTGTGGGGAGATTCCCACGCACAAGCGCTCATTCCGGCAATTCGCCAATGGGATGGCCCCGTCGACCTCTACCTGCGGGTGGGGTGTCCTCCGTTGATGGGTGTCGAACGCAGAGATCTCCTTTCCAGTTGCAAGGAGCGTAATGACGAGGTGTTCCGGCAGATTTCGACGTCAGAGGCGGATGTAGTGGTGCTCGCCGCACGATGGCCACTCGGTACCGAGCTTACCAAGCCGGAGGACCACGAGACTCCAGACTTCCACGAGTCCGGGGGGTGGACCAAAGAGTCATTCGGCCCCGCGCTTCATCGAACGGTGAAAGCGCTCTTGGACCAAGACAAACGCGTCGTCGTACTGTCAGCATCTCCGGAATTTCCGTGGAGGGTGCCGGACACCGTGGCACTCCACCACGTCCTACGCCGGGGGCCCCCAGCGCTCGCTCGTCACGTCGCCGAGAAGCGAAATGCGAGGGTGGACGAGGCACTCGAGCGTCTAAAACCCATGCAAGGGGTACTGGTCATCGACGTCAGGCCGATACTCTGCGACGATGCGCGCTGCCCGACCGATCACGGGACGGACGTACTGTACGCGGATGCCCACCATCTGAGTACAAGCGGCGCCATCCGAGTTGCGCCTGCCCTCATGGACGCGCTGCGCCGGTCGACTGGCATCGCGATCGACTGACCACTGACAGGAAGATCCCCTTCCATGGTACGCCCTGTGTATCGACGCTCAGCCGCGTCCCACACTGAAATACCGAAAGCCAGCGCCCCGGACCCGCTCCGGGTTGTAGATGTTCCGGAGGTCGACGATCACGGGCTCCTTCATCCGCTGGCGAACCAACGGAAGCTCCAGCGCCCGAAACGCGTCCCACTCTGTGATGATCACACACGCTGATGCGCCGTTCAGCGTGTCGTACGGACTCTCGTGGAGCACAACATCCGGCAGCAGCGGACGGGCTTCGTCCATTCCGTGCGGGTCGTACGCGTGGACGACGGCACCGGCAGCGATGAGCGCAGGAACGATGTCGAGAGACGGCGCCTCTCGCATGTCGTCAGTGTTGGGCTTGAACGTCAGTCCGAGCACGGCGATCCGCTTGCCATCGACCTCTCCGCCACAAGCATCCATCACCTTCTCGGCCATCGCTCGCTTGCGGCGGTCGTTGATCTCCACCGTGATCTCCACCAACCGGGTCGGGCTCTCCGCTGCCCGAGCGGTCTCGACGAGTGCCCGGGTGTCCTTCGGGAAACAGCTTCCTCCGTATCCGGGCCCCGCATGAAGGAACTTCGGCCCGATCCGGTTGTCGAGACCGATTCCACGCGCGACGTCCTGAACATCTGCGCCAACCCGCTCACACAGATCCGCCATCTCGTTGATGTAGGTGACCTTGAGCGCCAGAAAGGCATTGGCGGCGTATTTGATGAGCTCGGCGGTGCGACGCCCGGTGAAAAGCAATGGCCCGCGGTTGATGTGCAGCGGTCGGTACACCTCCTCCATCACGGGCCGGGCTCGCTCCTCTTCGACCCCGATCACGATTCGGTCGGGGTGCTTGAAGTCGTGAATCGCCGCCCCTTCCCGAAGGAACTCAGGATTGGATACAACCGAGAACTCGGCGCTGGGGTTGGCTTCCCGGATGATCGACTCGACTTCGTCCCCGGTACCGACAGGAACGGTCGACTTGTTGACGATGACGGTGTAGCCACGGAGGTTCTGGGCGATTTGACGAGCAGCCTCGTGTACGTAGGTCAGATCGGCGCCCCCTCCCCCACGTCTGGTTGGGGTTCCGACTGCGATGAACACGACATCCGTGTCTTTCATCCCCTTCGAGAGATCGGTCGTGAAGGTCATTCGTCCGTTGGCCACGTTGCGGGAGACCATTTCTTCGAGACCCGGCTCGTAGATGGGAATCCGACCCCCGTTGAGCGCCGCAACCCGGTCGGCAGCGACATCCACGAGAGCCACGTGGTGACCGAAATCCGCGAAGCACGCCCCTGAGACCAATCCGACGTATCCACACCCGAGCATCGTGATCCGCATCGCGCCTCCAGAGCCGACCTGCTATCCCCCCCTCCCCCTCGCTTCAATCATCCTCGAGCGTTCCACCCGCCGGAGCACGACATGACGAACCCTGTTTCCGAAACTGTGCCGTCGACCGACCATCACATCGTGCTGGTGGGAATGAGGCGATGCGGCAACCACGCCATCGTGAACTGGCTCACGGGGATGGCTGGCTCCCATGCGTTCTACAACAACGTCGAGCCCACCGACCCGTACGAGCGCACCGCGGACGACCGCGTGGACGACTCACGACGGCCTGGCTTCGTCGAGTTGGTCGTGACCTCGTTCGAAGACCGTAGCCTGCGTCTGCTGAAGGGGCACCAGCCGCCGATTGCCGCGAAGACGACATACGTGCTGCTGCTTCGCGACCCCCTCAACCTGTTCGCGAGTCAGCTCCACTCCGGACGTCTGGAACCGGCGTCGCGTAGCGGGCTGTCCATGCCCCAGCTCTACCTTACCTACGCACGGGAATTCGAAGGCGTCACCCGGCATCTTCCACGACCCGTGGTGTGCCTTTCGTACAATGAATGGTGTTCGTCGGAACAATACCGACGAAGAATAGCGACGCGACTCGAGCTCGACTTCGACCGCGAGAACGTCGACGGGGTCTCCAAGATCGGAGGAGGGAGCTCGTTCGATGGCCTTGGCTACGCTGAGCGCGGCTCGCAGATGGCAACCCATCGACGATGGGAACGGCTCGCAGACGATCCCCGGCTCCTCAGGTGGTTGGCGAACCCAGAGCTGCTCCGCTTCGCTGGGCGTACGTTCCGAATGGAGGACGAAGCACGCAGCTTCATCGATCAGGTACTGGAGAACATCCCCGTGCATCGGCCAATCTCGGACGAAGCGAGCATCCGGTTCGTCGAGCGTGCATCCGTCCGGCTGCGTAACGTCTCGGCTATCCACAGGGCTTACCGGCGTCTCCTCCCACTGCTGGGGCGGTAAGATCGCGCGCCTGGAACCTGGGCTCAGTCGAGGAGCTGCACCGCTGTTGCCGGAGAGACCAGCCGTCGGAGGATCGGGCGGGGGCAACGCATGACGGCTCGATACATCGTGACCCGACGCCAATCCGGTCTGCTCAAGAGCCTTTCCAGGGACTGGAAGCGTTCGTGCTCGCGCTGAAGCGCGGCGATCTGCATTCCCAGGTACACCCTCGAATCGACAAAATCGACCAGTTCCTTCCGTTTCTCTGGCTCGATCACGACCGGAAGATGCTCGATCACGAGGCGCACGGTCGGTGACAGCTCTCTGACATCGTCGATGCAATCGCTGTGCTTCTTCACCGTCGAATAGGACTCGCTGATACCACCCGTTCCGACGACGTACACCGAGGTGATCTGATTGGATGCCGCCGCTGGATAGTGCAGCGCCACTCGGGTCCAGAACTCGCTGTCCTGGCCCTTCCTGAGAGGCTTCATGCCGCCCAGGGTCTCGAATGCGTCGCGTCGCAGAGCGAGGCACCCGGTCCAGAAGGCGTTCGCACCACTGGCCCGCACCGCGAAGTAGCTCACAGCGCGCCGCGATGGTGGAGGCGACTGGACACGCTGTGGAATATTCGCCGAAACGGCCGGCGTGTATCGGGTGCTCAGAATTCCAGCCTCCGGCACCTCGTCCGCCACACGTGCGAGCTCGGCCAGGTGATTCGGGAACCAGACATCGTCGGCATCCAGAAACGCCAGCCACTCCCCCCTCGCGTTCTCCATCGCGGTATTCCGAGCTGCATAGGCCCCCGCGTTCTCCTGAGCGATCAGACGAACACGCGGATCGTTGCAGGCTCGCACCACATCGGCGCTACCGTCAGTGGACCCGTCGTCCACGACGACAACCTCGAAATCCCGGAAGGTCTGATCGAGCGCATTCGCTAGCGTGCGCTCGACGAAGTCGCGCTTGTTGTAGAGGGGGATGATGATCGAGAACCGCATGCGCGCACCAGGGGACGGGCACACTGTCGTATCCGATAGCGGCCAACGCATCACTCCATTACGGACGCGACCGAGAGCCCTCTCATGACTGGTAAGAAAATCATCCTTCACATCGGGACCCACAAGACGGGATCGACGTCCCTGCAGCGGGTGCTCTACGACTGCCCCGAAGTCCTGTCGGCCCAGGGATATGCGTACTACACGGGCTACAAAGAGCTCCGAAACCACATCGAGCTGTACCTCGCGTGCATGCGCACAGGGCGGGATTCCTTCGGGCGCCAGAAGTATCACCTGGAGTGGACCCCAGAGTACTTCGCCCGCATCCGCACCCGCGTGCACGAATTCCTGGACCATGCCGACGCCCCAACCGTCGTGTTCAGCACCGAAGGCCTGTCCCTCTTGCGATTCGGAGACGAGCTCGAACGGCTGAAGGAGCTGCTTCGGGCAGACGAGAACGAGGTCCACCCCCTTGTGGTGACCCGAAATCGCGACGCCTACCTGGCATCCTACCGACGAACGATCCTACGCCACGCCGACCGCCAACTCTCGAGTGATCCCACCTCCGCGTTCTACGTCGAATCGGACAGCTGGCTGGGCGACTTCGATGGGCTGATCGCCTGCTACGAAGAGGCGTTCGACCGAACTGTAGTGCGAATCGACTACGATCGATCGGTGGAACGAGAAGGCAACGTCCTGGCACCGGTGCTCGAGAGCATGGGGCTGGACACCGATGCGTTCGGAGACCTCGAGCGATTCAGAAAGAACCAGAATTCCTGGCTGCGAACCTGGTGGCTACGCTTCGTGAAGCGCTCTCCATCCGACCGCCGCCACCGGTCATGACCGCTCTGTCTGGACGGGGAAGAGCCGTGCCGCTTCGCACTTGACTCTCCGGCTCTCCGGCTCACACCGTATCGCTGTCGAGATAGCTGATGTACCAGCTCTCCCGGCGGGTGGCGATGCCGACCAGATCGGGGTCCAGCACTCGCACGCCCCAGTTCAGCTCGATCGGTCGAATGTGCTCGGGAAGAGGAAGAAAACCGACCTGCGCATACAAAGATGCGTTCGGGAAGGAGACATCGTTCCACGCCAGAATGACATCGACGTCGCGTTGGCGCATGTCCGCAGCAGCCTCTCGGAAGAGTGACCGTGCCGCACGTGCGTGGCCCGGCCTGCACAACCACTCCATCAGGTACGCAACGATCCCCCCGTGCTTTTCCTCGACGCGCCATACGATCTCTGCCAGGAGATCGTCCCCCTCGTATGCACCCAGCGCGTGGTAGCCCGCAGCTTCGGGGTGCTCCCGGAGACGCCACTGCATGAACGCCGCATCGCGAGTCACACACACACCGATCGTCTGACTGAACGACGCCCAGAGCTCATCATGCGCGTGACCGAACTCCTCTATCGGCGCAATCCGAATGCCCGGATTCGGTCGGCCGGGGATGATGGGGACCCGGACGTCCAGTGCGCGTCCAACGGTTCCCAATCCTGCACGCTCGGTCAAACGAGACGCGAGATAGCCGGTCTTCATGGGACGGATGACGAACGGCAAGGGGTTTAGCATGTGCCAATCGAGCCGGTTCTCGAAGATCCAGCACGAGTTGGCGTTCGGGAACCCGTGCACGATCTGCCCACCCCGTTCTTGGAACCGGTCGTAGTTTTCGCGGCACAACCAGCCAAAGATGCCTTGCTTCCGGTAGTTCGCGTCCGTCAGGGTGTCGAGTGACTGGGCACCCACGACATTTCGGCCATCTACCCTCATCCGTGTGGCGGAGATGGCATACAGCCCCACCCCTTGTTCGACTTCAGACTCCGTGTCGACGCCCAATAATACGACGGAGTCCGGCCCTGCCGGATTGCGCGCATAGCGCCACTCGAGCATGCCGTCGATCCGGGGGTCGTTGTTTGCCTCGAACAGCGCTTCGTATCGAGCGAGGTCCTGTGGCGACGAAGTCAGCTCGACGGGTGCGTAGCGCCCCTTGTGAAGAGCGTTGGACATGGGTTCTCCCGAATCCGAAGAGCGGTGAGGCGGCTGGCGTATCCACTCTCTCGACCGATGGCGAGAGCAGGTGGGGGGTCGCGGGTCCTGTGGCGCCTGAATCGGCTTGGCCTTCGCCGACCATCGGCGGATGACCGAGTATCGGGAGCTGCCGTCGACCATGGATGGTCATCGCATTCTGCGCACCCTCTCCCGAATGCGATCTTCCAGCAGAACAAGGTGTCCGACAGCAGCCGGTGTTTCGGAAACGGCGTCAGCGGCGCTCGTGCTCGATACCGCCGGGTTCTCTGAGCTCCGGGGTGCTATCACAGGCAACGGCGGCGTGTACGGCGGTGTCCGTCCCCAGCTGACGTCCCATCCACGGGACCTCACGGGACCTGGTGTCAAGGCTCGGGCAAAGTCCCCAGTGTCAGCTCGGGCAAACGCCCCATCCGCGAACGGGCTGAGAAGCACCCCTGATCTCGCCCTCTACAGGACGTCGTCAGGCGACACCGAAGGACCTCGACGAGACCAGCGACGTCGCGTGGTCAGCTCGGGCAAAGTCCCCATGAAGATGATGGTCGGCGGACCTGACAAACGAGAGGGATGGCTTGCCATTCCCTCACGAAAGCTGAGAGGGCGAAGCGAAGAGCCTGTCCAGTCCCTTGTTGCCGGGCGCGCTAAGCGCCCGGAGGCCCGAAGGGCCGTCCAGAAGGGACTTGACTGGCTCGAAGCGAAGACCACAGGTCCCGCCGCCTCACAGTCCGGGGAGGCACCCCCTACGCGACGCCGGCACCTCCGTCGGAGCGGAACGACCGCCCCGTCAGCCGCAGCACGTGCGCATGGTGGAGCAGACGGTCCATCGCGGCGTTGCCGAGCAGCGCATCTGGGTGTTGCCGTTCACGTCCAATGCGGCGACCGCAACCACGCTCAACGCGGCGCGGGAACGGGCCGAGCGGCCTGACACACGGAGAGCCCCGCCATCACGAGCCTCCAGCCCGTTCCGTTCCCGTTGATCCCTACGGGCGGGAACGCGGAACGGCCCACCCGGCGTCCGTGCGACACACCCGACCCGCTCCTTCCAGCCGAACCAGCGCCTCGCCGAGCCGCTCGTTGCGAACGCGGACCCGCTGGCGAAGCCTCGTCCGGGACAGCGGACCCTCGGAGAGCACCGCCACCACGGCCTGCTCCAGGTCGTCGGTCACCTCCGGAAGCTCCTGGATCTCCAGCCGAGCCGGACTCGACAGCAGCTCGATTCCAAGCGGCTCGGGCGACGGATGGGAGCGGTGCTCGGCGTGAAGCTGCAGCCGGCCCTTCCGGCGCAGCAGGTACAGGTTCGAGTCGCCCCAGGCGTGCAGATCGCCCGATCCCCGCAGCGACTGACCGGGCTGCCCAGCACCCGACTTCCGCACGTGGTGCACGACCGCAATGGCCACCCCGTGGGTGCGCTGAAGTGCCCGCAGGAACCCCAGCAGCTCACTGATCTCCGACGAGCTGTTCTCGTCCGCCCGATGTAGACGGACCAGCGGGTCCAGCACCAGCAGCCGGGGCTTCAGGGTCTCGACCGTCGCCGACAGTCTGAGCCGATGCCCAGGCACATCCAGCCGCAGCGCCGGCTCGGTGATCAACCCCACCGCCAGCCCGTCCAGGTCGAGTGTTCTGGCCCTGGCCAGCTCTGTGGCCCGGTCCTTCATGGCCTGAGCGGGGTCCTCGGCGGCGTACATCAACACCGTCCCGCGCTTCGGCACCGGGAACCTGCCCAGGCACGGGGTTCCGCTGGCGACGGGTCTCGGCGAGGTAGATGTCGCGAGGACGCTTGCCCATCAGGCCGCCATGGGGCCGTCGGTGGTAGCTGTCGATCCACGCCCAGAGCACGTTCGCCAGCTGGCCAGCCGTCTCGATGGGCTCCAGATGGTCCGTGCACTGCTGGCGCATCGTTCTCCAGAGCCGTTCCATCAGGCCCCTCGATTCGGGGTCGTAGGGCTTTGCGTGCACCAGCCGGATCTCCAGCCGCTGCGCCATCGCGGCGAGAACGTCTCCGCGGTAGCAGGCACCGTTGTCGACGTAGAAGACGCCGCATGCCTGGTGCTGCATCAGCGCCGTGCAGAGCATGCGGAGGAGGTCGACTTCCGTCTCGGTCTCGCAGACCTCGAGCGCGACGACGTAGCGGCTGCGGTCGTCGACGATGGCGTGGACCTTCCAGGTCCGGGTCTTACCGGTCGGCGTCGTCGCCCGGACGTGGCAGACGTCCGCATGCCAGAGATCCCCTGCTGCCCGGGCGCTCCAGCGGCGCCGGTTCGAGCGACGGGAGGTCCGGTTCAGGCTGTCGCGGGACAGGCCGTGGGCGCGGAACAGCCGGCGCAGGGTGTTCACCGAGATCTGGCCCTCCGCGACGAGCCCGTTGCGGACGGCCTCGGAGAGGATCAGCTCGGCGGCGGCGGTGGGATGGGCGCGTCGCACGTCGAGCAGGGTCTGGCGCTGGGTGTCGTCGAGGGCGAGGGCGAAGCCACGCTTGCGGGACCTGGGTTGGAGCGTGCGAACGCCCCGACGAGCCTGGATGAGCCAGCGCTGCAGGGTCTTCCAGTGGAAGGTGCGCGTGCTGTCACTGCCGGGCGGGCGGTAGCGGCGGCGAGCGCGCAGCTTGAGCTCGGATGTGAGCTCTCCGAGGTCGAGATCGCGGACGAGCAGGTCGCCGACGACGGAGAGCCGAAAGGCGGAGACCGCTTCGGCGTGTGTGGGTTGGGGTTCGGGCATCGGGTCCTCCTGGATGTGGATGCCCGGCCCTGGTCACCTGGGATCGGCCGAAAAGAACGGGATCACCGATGGTGTGCAGGTCTGGGGGGCGGCGGTCACACAGCGGCACCGCGCCGCGCGTGGTCGATGAGGAACGCCTGCACGCGGTGCTTCCAGGTCGTTCCGGGCCAGTCGATCAGGAGCCGATCTGCCCATCGCTTCGGCTGCCTCCAGCGCACTGGGCCTGATCGGTGGGCCTCGAGGTGGAGTCGGTCCACGCCCTGGAGGGCGTAGACCTCTTCGTGGGACAGGCCCTTGCCGACGGGTGGACCGGTGATGCCGAGCCAGACGGCGATCATGGAGGCCACGCTGTACGTGAACCCAAGGAACACGCCGTCGGGCAGCACGGAGCAGGGCTTCCCACAGCGCTGGCAGCGGAACCGGCGGACCCAGCACGTCACGAGCCGACACCGGCCGAGGTCGCGACCAGGGATCACGACGGATCGCCACCGGGGTCCGTGGCCGTACAGGTGGAGACGGCCGCCAGCACGGGCCGGATGAGCACATCGGGGGCAGGCTGCAGGCCGAACCAGGTCGATGTCCGGGAGATCGGCGAGCACGAGGGGGTCGTGTTCAATAGGTTCCACACGCCTCAACGGGTCGAAGGCGTGGATTCCGGCCGCCAAACCAAGGGTCCGCGCCGGGTTGGGTTTCCGCCGGGTTCGTCCCGGCGGAGCCTTCCTACCCGGTCACGCAGCGCGCGGCGTCACGCTGACGCTGACCGCGTTGAACGTGGCTGCGGAACGGGGTCTCTGTCGCATTGCCCACGCCCGCGTACAATCTGGGAACATCCCCATCAGCTCGTCCGTGTCGCGATTCGACGTCACCACCATCGACCCCCGCTCGTACCGACCGCGGATGAGGTCGTACAGATCCACCGGGTCGGTCGGCTGCATCGGTCGAAGGCCCAGGTCGTCTGTCTCATCCCCGCCACCAACAACGCTGGGGCCGGGATCTGTCTCTCGCTGGATGACCGCATCCCGATGACCGACACCGGTCCTGCCACTGGGACAGCGGCGTAGCCGCGTGGCCGGAGGCCACACCAACCGCGGGGGTCCGGGGGAACGGCAGTGACGGGGCGGAAGCGCAGCGGACGCACCGTCACGGCCGCCGTTCCCCCGCTCAGCCCACAGGGGCGCGGTACAACCAGCCCGTGCTCGTGCTCCACCACGAAGGACCGCGTCCGGGACATGGCTGGCATCGCCATGGGACCACGTCGAAGGCCCTCTTCATCTTCGACGAGGGCCAGCTGCGCCTCGTGCTCCTTCGGAAGCAGCGCTGGCTGCACGTTGCATCCGGAACGACCCGTCACGACCGGCCGTTCTGGGACATCCCGCACCGCGCCTTCGCCATGGACGTCGTCGTGCTCACCCTCGCCGCATGGCTCGTCGTCGGTGCGGGGCTGCACAACACCGACTGGCCCTGGACCAAGGCCAGACCCGCACGCAGGACGGTCCAGCGATGGGCCAGCCACCTCGCGCCCCACGCCGACGCATGGCTTCAGCAGGCTCGGGCGCGCATCCTCGACTTCGTCGCGCCACGACCCATGGAAGAGCTCCTCCCGGCGGGGGGAATCCCCCCACCGAGAAGAGTGCGCGCGTTCAACCAGGGCAACGTCCACACCGCCTGCAAGCTTCGTGACGTCGTCTGGCTACTCAAAAACGTAGCGCAATCCCTTCCTATCCCGCTTCTCGATCTCCTGGGCGTGGCGCGCTGGAGGTGGCCATGAAGCTCCACATTCACCGACCAGCCTGATCCACCCCCAGCGGTGGAGATGGCGCACTGCGGTCGCTCCTTCCGGCCACGATGGCCCGGAGCCCATCCCACAGACGGTGTCGTCGATCCGAATTCCGAGCTTCGCGACCCTCGGATTCCCCAACCCCGGAGGAATCCATGCCGATGAAGAAGCCCCCGTCCGAACTGGCCCTGTTGCGGTTCCAGGTCATCAGCGCCTACCTCAGCCTCGACCCGCCGCGCGGACAGCGAACCGCCGTCCTGCAGCAACTCGCCGACAAGACCTGGACCCTGCCCGATGGACGAACCGTCCAGTTCGCCGCAGAGACCCTGCGCGGCTGGGTCCGTCGGTTCCGCAATGGCGGTCTCGAGGCCCTGGAGAACGCGTCTCGCAAGCGGCCCGGCGTCCAGGTCCTCGACGACAACCAGAAGACCCTGATCTGCCGCCTCAAGCGCGATGTCCCGTCCCGCTCCCTCGACCGCATCATCGAGATCGCCGAAGACACCAACCTCATCGAACCGGGTGTCCTGTCCCGCTCGACCGTGCACCGCGTGCTCCGGGCACACGGGCTGTCCAGGCGAAAGCGCGCTGAGACCTCGACCGATGACCTCGATCGCTTCGAAGCCGCCTTCCCCAACGACCTCTGGCAGTCCGACATGCTGTCCGGCCCCTGGCTGCCCGACCCCGACAACCCCGGGAAGCGCAAGAAGGCCTGGCTGCACGCCTGGCTCGACGACCACTCCCGCCTGCTCATCGCCGGCCGCTGGGCGTTCAAGTCCGACCTGCACGTTCTCGAGCTGTCGTTCCGTGAAGCCCTCCGCCGATGCGGACTTCCCAAGCGCGTCTACTACGACAACGGCGGACCCTACATCAGCCACCACATGAAGCAGATCGTCGGCGTCCTGAGTAATCAACGGCCGATCTACACCACCGCCAACCGCCCGGAGGGTCACGGAAAGATCGAGGCCTTCAATCGCTTGTGTCGCGCCGCGTTCGTCGACGAGGTGAAGGCGTCTTCGATCACCACTCTCGATGAGCTGAACACCGCGTTCAACGCCTGGAAGGACCTCAAGTACAACCGGCGTCCGCACAGCGAGGTCGGACAGACTCCGTGGGATCGCTGGCGCGCGGAGCCCGACCGCATCGAGACCGTCTCCGAGCGGCTGATCACCGAAGCCTTCCTGTTCCGGACGAAGCGCACGACCGACAAGTCCGGCGTACTGAAGCTGTTCAGCACCCAGTTCCAGGTGGGCCCGGAGCTGGCCCGGCGGCGCGTCGAGGTGCGCTACGACCCCGAGCGGATGGAGACCATCGAGGTCTGGCACGGGGACACGTTCCAGGAGCGGGTCCGACCGCTGGAGGTCACGCCAAACCGCATACCGCGAGCGGAGCAGGACCCCATCGAGCCTGCGCCAGACGGCCCGGTCGTGGACTGGCTCGGCCATCTGGCCGACCAGCACGAGCCGATCCCCGAGCACGACACCATCGAGGCCGCCCTCGCCGAGCGCCGCCAGCAGGACGCCGCGGTCGCGGACGTCTTCGAGCGCCTGCTCGATCCCGAGGTCTACGACGAGGGCGAGGTCCACGAGTTCATCGGTCGGTACGGTCCCTTCGAGCCCGAGACCATCGAAGAGCACGTGCGCTTCGCCATCGAGATCGGCGGTTCGGACCAGCACATCCACACGGTGCTGTCGGGTCTTCGCAAGGCGCTGGGAGGTGTGGCATGAACACGCCCACCGTCCCGCCCGCGCAGAAGCGCAGGCTGCAAGCGCACTTCGGCTTCACGGGCCTTCCGTTCCGGAAGAACGTCAAGGCGCACAACATGTTCGACTCGCAGTCCCAGCGCGAGCTGCGCCACGGCCTGCACCTGTGGCTCGAGGTCCGCGGCCTCGGCCTGGTCACGGGCCCCAGCGGAGTCGGCAAGTCGATCTCGTTGCGGCGCTTCGTCGGCGAGCTCCCGAGCGATCGATACGCGGTGCATCACTTCGGTCAGATCCCGACGACGCCGATGGGCTTCCTGCGGGCGTTGGCGCGTCACCTGGAGCTTCGGTCCCGGCTCCATCTGGCCGACCTGTTCGAGGACATCCGCGAAGCCCTGGCGCGTCACGAGGACGAGCACGGCACGCATCCGGTCCTGGTCCTGGACGACGCAGAAGGGATGCGGTCGGCGACGCTGGATCTGGTTCGGCGGCTCACCGCGCACGAACTGGACGGCCGTGAGCCGGTGAGCATCCTGCTGGTCGGTACGGAGCGGCTGCTGGACACGCTTCGCGACCCGGTGCTGAACCCGCTGCGCAACCGCTTCGGCTACGCCCACCAGCTGCGCGCCTTCGGCAGGGAGGACGCCCAGAACTACGTGCGGCATCACGTCACGGCGTCGGGCGGGATGGACGCGCTGTTCTCGGATTCAGCGGTGACCGCGCTCTTCAACGGCTCCCAGGGCGTGCCTCGCCAGCTGAACCAGCTCGCGCTGCAGGCGCTGATCGAGGCCGTGGTGCAGGGCCACGATGCGGTCGACGGACGGCTGATGAAACGCGTGATGAAGGCGCACCCGCTCTACGCGGCGACGCGCGGCGGGTAGTCCAACCCGGGACACGGACGAGCAGCGTGTTTCACGCGGTGGAGACGGCGTTCTTCGTCCGCCTGGAACACGCTGAATGCCCGTGTCCCACGGCTGTCTGGCGCTGCCCAGTGGGACACGCCGCAATCGCGGATCCCACGTGCACCACCGGTGGACGAGGCTGGGATTTCAGCGGGCCGGGAGGCTGGTACGAGACAGTCGTCGACGATCAGCAGATCGAACCCGCAGTACCGCTGAATCTTGCGATGGACCGTCCCGTCGGCGCGGCCGGACCGCAGGTCGCGGAAGAGGTCGTGTGCGGCGACGAACAGCACCGTATGACCAGCGCGACAGGCGCGATGCCCGAGGGCCTGGGCGATGTGGCTCTTGCCGACGCCGGTTTGTCCGAGCAACAGCACGTTCTCGTGGCGGCCGATGAACCCACAGGTCGCGAGGTCGATGACCGTCGCCTTCGGAATGCTGGCGTTGAAGGCGAAGTCGAAGTCCGACAGCGTCTTCGCATGCTCGAAGTTCGCCCGTCGAAGGCGGACACCGAGCTGCTTCGCCTCGCGTCGTTCGACCTCGTCGCGAAGGAGGCGGACGAGGAACTCGTGGTGCGACACCTCATCCCCGAGGGCTTCCTGCACACGCAGGTCGAGGGTCTGAAGAACCCCGGACAGGCGCAGCTTCTTCAGCAGCGGAATCAGTTCCTCACGCGGATGCATGGTCACTCCCGTGGGCCTTCAGGAAGCTGTCGGCCTGTCGCGCAAAGCGACCGCTACTCGCCCACGCCGGGTCGATGTACCCGCCCGTCGTTGGCTTCAGATCGAGCTCCTTGTCGATGATGCGGCGGATCCCATCCGGACGATGGCACCCGAAGCGGGCTGCGTGCTCGACGACCGAGATCGCTCGTTCTGCGGGAAGCTTCTCGAGGCGGCGGATGATCGATTGCACGCGTCGGAGCGGAAAGACCACCTCGTCGCTGGCCATGACCTCCCGGGCGTAGTCCTCGACGACAGCGTCGATGTCGGCCGCGCGGCGGTACCAGGTCTCTGGGTCGCGAAGGGCGAGGTCGCGCCTGCCCTCGGGCAGGTGGGCGGGCACCGTCGACCACGGTGTGTGGCTCGTCGTCCACGTAGACCGACAGTTGCTCTCCCGTCAGGCGGATCCAGGCCTCCTTCTCCAGATGTCGCCATGGAACCGAGTAGAAGCGGCCGCGGAAGGTGACATGGCTGTTGCGGCCCACCTTCGCCTTTCGCCACAGGACGGGAAGGGTCGGGCCGGCGGGCAGGCCGAGGAGCGCGTCGCGCTCGACGGCTTCGAACACCTCGACGGGCTTCTTCCGGGTGGTCCCGTGGATGCGTGGATTCGCCTTCGAATCGACCCAGGCGAACAGACGGCGATTGACTTCAACGCTCGGGAGAATTGACCCCCTCGTGCTCGTGAGAACTGACCCCCCTCGCCGTCGGGCGGGCGGGCGGTGACTCCTGGGGCGGAGGCGCGAGCCGATGCCCAGGAAGAAGCCATGCCGGATCTGCCGCCGCTGGTTCGAGCCACACCCGCGAGCGGGAGCGCGCCAGCGAGTCTGTTCGGGTTGCCAGCGGGAGCGCCATCGGCGCTCCTGTGCGGACTGGCACGCCAGAAACCCTGACTACGACAAGAAGCGTCGCCTACGGGATGCCGCCGGGCTCGACCGCGCGGCGGATGCGGACGACCCCATCGACGCCGTGATCTGGCCCGTCGTCGAGCGCGCGATCGGCCCTGCGCACCGGACGGTCATCGAGGCGATCGCGCGACTTCTCGCCGGCTCCGCGCGAGACGCAGTGCGTCCGGAAACGCCTTCCAGCATGGATGAATCGGGCAAACAACTGAACAGGCGTTCGCGAGACGCAGTGCCTTCGGAAACGCCTGCCAGCATGGACGAATCGCCGGAAGTTCCCCCTCCACGACGCGAGACGCAGCCTGCAAGGGATGGCCCCGATCCCTGACGCTCCACAGGGAGGCGCTCATGGCCATCACCCTCGAACTCGATCAGCTCGTGCTCAGGCATGCCGACCTCCGGGTCGTCGACCGCGGACGACGCGCCCGGCTCGCTGCCAGCCTCGCGGCCGAAGGCCAGCGAGAGCCCGTGCTCGTCGTGCAGGAGGGCGACCAGTACGTGCTGATCGACGGCTACGTGCGGGTGGCCGCGCTCGGCAAGCTGGCCGAGGACACTGTTCAGGCCGTGGTCATCGACGTCGAGGAGGTCGACGCGCTCGTTCTCACCTGGCGGCTCCAGCGCTCACGTCGTCGGTCCGCCATCGAAGACGGCTGGCTCGTGCGCGAGCTCGTCGAGGGCCACGGACTGTCGCAGGTCGAGGTCGCGCGGCGACTGCAGCGCTCGAAGGGCTGGATCAGCGAGCGGCTCGCCCTCGTGAACGTGCTGCCCGAGGAGGTCCAGGAGGCCGTCAGGACCGGACAGATCGCCGCCCGGGGCGCGATGCGCTTCCTCGTCCCGATGGCGCGCCGGTCGAAGGACCACTGCGTGCGGCTGGTCGCCGGCCTGAACGGCGAGAGGCTCTCGGTCGACGACATCGAGCGCCTCTACAAGGCCTGGTTGGATGCGGATGCAGCGCTGCGGGACCGCATCGTCGATCACCCGCTGCTGTACCTGAAGGTCGAAGCCGCCCCGAAGCAGAAGCGCGAGCCCACGCCGCTCGAGGAGCTGGCGACGGCGCTGGAGAGCATCAGCGGCGGTTGCCGTCGGGTGCGCAAGCGTCTGCGAGAGGGAGTGTTCGCGGGGGCGAACGATGGGGAGCGGAGGACCGTCGCTCGGAGCTGGCGGGAGACGGCTCTTGCCTTCGAGGGGCTCGTCGAAGCCATCGCCGGGGAGGTCGCCGATGCTTGACCACGCCACCCGGAGCGCGATCCTCGAGCTTCACGCCAAGGGACGCGGGACCAAGCGGATCGCCAGGGAGCTCCGCATCTCTCGCAACAGCGTGAAGAAGGTCATCGCCTCCGGGCAGGTGGCGGTACCGCCGCTGGAGCGGGACTCCGTGCTCGACCAGCACGTCGAGCGGATCCGCACGTTGCACCAACTCTGCCGCGGCAACTGGGTGCGGGTTCACGAGGAACTGGGAGTGGACGTCGGGTACTCGACGCTGACGGCCTTCGCGCGCCGGATGGGGATCGGCGTCGCCGAGAAGCGGCGGACCGGGCGGTACACGTTCGAGCCCGGCGAGGAGATGCAGCACGACACCTCGCCCCACCGCGTCGTCGTGGGAGGCAAGGAGCAGAAGCTCGAATGCGCGAGCTTGATCCTTTGCTACTCGCGTCTGATGTACGCGCAGTGCTTCGAGCGCTGGCGGCGGTTCGAGGTGAAGCTGTTCCTCACCGAAGCCCTGCAGTACCTCGGCGGGGCCGCGAAGCACACGATGCTCGACAACCACAGCGTCGTGGTGATCGCGGGGACGGGGTCGGGTGCGGTGATCGCGCCCGAGATGGAAGCCTTCAGCGACCGCTTCGGGTTCACGTTCATCGCGCACGAGAAGGGGGACGTGAACCGCTCTGCCCGGGTGGAGCGGCCGTTCGACTTCATCGAGCGGAACTTCTACCCCGGCCGGACCTTTTCGGATCTCGACGACCTGAACGCGCAGTTCCGCACCTGGTGCGACACGAAGAACGACAGCTTCCGGAGGGGATTGGGGTTCCGCCCACGGGAGCTGTGGGCGGCCGAGACTCCACATCTTCGCACGTTGCCCCTGCATATCCCCGAGGTCTACGAGCCCCACGACCGGCGGGTGGACACGGAGGGCTACGTCAACCTCCACACGAACCGGTACTCGATGCCGGAGGCGACCATCGGGCGTCAGGTCGTCGTGCACGAGCATCGCCGGCACCTGCGTGTCTTCGATGGGCACCAGCTGGTCGTCGAGCACGCCAAACGGCCGTCCGGGGCCCGAGCGCGTGTCACGCTTCCCCAGCATCGGTACCGTCGCCGGAAGAAGGGCCCGCCTCCGCCGAGTCCCCAGGAGGCCATCCTGCGCGCAGCCTCCCCCGTGCTGGGCGCCATGGCCGACGCCCTGCGAAAGCGCCACGGCGGCCAGGCCCTCAAGGCCATGCGCCGGTTGCACACGCTCTACCTGGACTACCCCACGGAGGTGTTGGTCGGCGCCGTCGAGACCGCCCTGGAGTTCGGTCTCCTCGACCTCAAGCGGCTCGAGAGCATCGTCCTGCAGCGGACCCGCGGTGACTTCTTCCGCCTCCCCAACGACGAGGAGGAACGTCATGAACGACGACCTGCAGCAGCTGCTGATCAACCTGAAGCTGAAGAAGATCCTGGAGATCCTTCCGGCGGTCCTGGAGAGGGCTGAGGCCGAGGGGTCGAGCTACACCGAGCTTCTGTCGCGGCTGTTCCGCGAGGAGTACCAGGACCGCGAGATGCGGTACCTGGGCCACCGCATCCGCCGCGCCCGGCTTCCGGAACCCTGGACGCTGGAGAGCTTCCCGTGGGACCGGCAACCGGGCGTGCAGCGCGCGGTGATCGAGGAGCTGGCGCTGCTGGCCTTCGTCGATCGGGCGAGCAACATCGTGTTCATCGGCGACACGGGGACGGGGAAAACGGGCCTGTCGATCGGGCTGCTGCGGAAGGCGCTGGAGGGCGGCAAGCGCGGGCTGTTCATGAAGGCCCAGGACCTGTTCGACGAGATGTACGCGAGCCTCGCCGACCGATCGTCGCGTAAGCTGCTGCGCCGCCTGGCCAACCTGGACCTCCTGGTGATCGACGAGATGGGGTACCTGAACCTGCGGCCCGAGCAGAGCAACATCTTCTTCAAGCTGATGGAGGAGCGCTACGGCCGGAAGGCGACGATCATCACGACAAACCTCCGCTACGACGCCTGGTACGACTTCCTGGGCCAGAAGGAGATGGTGGGTGCGCTGCTGGACCGTCTCCGGCACCGGTGCACGACGATCGAGATCAACGGCCCGAGTCTACGCGGCCCCGAGTAGACCCGGCCACCGCCCACCGGAGCCCCGGCAGCCCTCCCGCTGTCGGGGCTTCGTTGTGTGCACCCGGATCTGCGCGCCCGGGAAGCGCCTGCGGGAGGGGGTCAGTTCTGGCGAGCAGGAGGGGGTCAGTTCTGGCGAGCGCTCAAGAACAGACGGCGATTGACGTCATCGAGGTCGCCGAGCTCGCCCGCTCGTGGCTCGAAGAAGGCGCCCTTCACGTACTTGACCGCAGACTCCACCTTGCCCTTCTTCTCTGGCGAGTACGCTGGCGTCGGGTCGATCTGGAACCCGAACTGTCGGGCGAACGTGCGGTAGGTCCGGTTGACCTCACCCATGTCGGACGCCGAGAACGCGGCCTTGATCACGGCGGCCTTGAGGTTGTCGGGCACGATGACCCGCGGAAGGCCGCCGAACGCCTTGAACGCTCGCCGATGCAGTGCCAGCCAGGTTTCGACGTCCTGTGAGAAGACGACTTCTGCATACATCAGCCGGCTGTGCGAGAGGACCATCACGAAGACCCACGCCTTGGCGCTTTCTCGAGACGGGATCGACGATCTTGCCGACGTACCCGAAGTCCACCTGGGCCTGCTGACCGGGTGCGCTGTGCACGGGGATCGCGACGTCCGCCTCGGTGGGCCCCTGCGCGCGCTTCCAGCGGGCGACCAAGCGCTTGACCGCCGAGAGGCTGCCACCGAAGTCGGTGACCTGCTCGTCGAGGAGGCCGTGGATCGCGGTGGGGCCGAGTCCGCTGGCGGCCTTGCTCTCGATGAAGGCGCGGTGCGCTTCGACCGACGAGACCTCCTGTGGGGGCGCCGGCTTGTCCCGCCGGACCGCGGCCCGAAGAACATCCATCGCGGGCAGGTCGTCCACCGGCCCGTCGAGCAAACCAGCGGCGATGAGGCGCTTTCGGTACTTCCTCTCTGTCTTTCGGTCCCACTCCATACGCCTGGCGATGGTGGTGACCTTCACGTTCTGGCGGTGGTACCGCACGAATTCCTGAAGCTTGTGCATGTCTTGCTGTCCCTGGCGCACGGCATCCTCCGATGCCGTGATGATGACGATGCCCGAGCTGTCCGTGGAGACTTTGGCCGAGCTGCGCCGTCACCCACCCGGTTCTCGGATGGGGACACTGCCCGGGCCAGACCATGGGGACTTTGCCCGAGCTGGCGATGGGGACTTAGGCCGGGCTGCTACACCTGGACGCTACACGCTGGATTCACCACCGTCTCAGTGCCGCCAACCCGCCGTGGTGAGGTCCTGGATCGTCTCGATGCCGCCGGCGAGAACCCGCACTGGATACGCCATCGCCACCTGCCCTGAACAAGCCTCCTGGAGCCCGGGCCCTTTCCACCAGGCTCGACAGCGACACGATGGGATGCGACAACAGCAGCGTGGTCGCGGTGCCACGACCTGACCTGACCTGACGTAAAGAGGGCCCGATGAAGAACCTGGACGAACGTGTCGTAGAGGATTTCGGCGGAGAATGGGAGCTCTACGATCAGAGCGGCTTGTCTTCCGAAGACCAGCAACGACTGTTCGCGGACTACTTCAGTGAGTTCCCCTGGGCGGAGGTTCCAGAGGATGCCTGCGGCTTCGACGTGGGGTGTGGCAGTGGCCGATGGGCCGAGCTCGTCGCCGCACGGGTCGGGCGACTCCACTGCATCGACGCCAGCCCGAAGGCACTCGCTGTCGCACAACGCAAGCTGGCCCGTTTCGACAATGTGAGCTTCCATCGGGCGTCGGTGGACACGCTGCCGCTGGAGCCTGCGTCGATGGACTTCGGGTACTCCCTCGGCGTGTTGCACCATGTACCCGACACCCAGGCAGCCATACGGAGTTGCGTCGAGAAGCTCAAGCCCGGCGCGCCATTTCTCGTGTACCTGTACTACGCCTTCGATAATCGGCCGCGCTGGTACCGAGGGCTGTGGCGAGCCAGCGAATGGGCGCGCGCCGGGATCTCCCGGAGCCCCAGGCGGGTAAAGGTAGCGCTGACGTCCGCGATTGCCGCCTCGGTCTACTATCCGGCGGCGCGAACCTCCGGTCTGCTCCACCGAATGGGTGTTCCCGTGAACGACTTCCCACTGTCGGCTTATCGAACCGAGTCCTTCTACACGATGCGAACCGACGCTCTCGACCGTTTCGGCACGCGTTTGGAGCAGCGTTTCTCCAAAACCCAGATCACGCAGCTCATGACCACAGCGGGATTGGAGAGGATTCGATTTCGCGAAGGCGTGCCGTACTGGTGTGCCGTGGGGTACCGAAGAACGGACCTACAGTTTCACGGGTCGAGTAGCCCCGAGGTGTGATCACGTCCCTCGCCCACGGGGGAGGCTCCGATCGCGAACACACGGCAAGTGGGCTGAGCACTTCTCGACGTCAGGCAGCTGCCGAAGCTCGTGAACAGCGTTAGTCGTCGAATCTACCGATTCCGGAGGACGGTGTGGCGGCCGGAACGTTCATTCTGTCGTTCGACTGCGAGGGCAAGTGGGGCGTCGCGGACCACGTCGATGCCCAGATCGACGCAGCGTTTACGTACCGTCGTCTGATGGACGCGTACGAAGAGCTGCTGTCGACTCTCGCTCGTCATCGCATTCACGCGACCTTCGCATGTGTCACGGCACTCCTACTCGATGCAGACCAGCGCGGTCAACTGGCAGACGGGTTTCGGCAGCTCGCCGGCACAGCCCCAGGCTGGATGCGTGCGTACACACAACGTCGGACGGGTGACGAAGGCTGGCATCTTCCCGAGTTGCTCTCGCTACTGCGTGCGCACCCGCTCCACGAGGTCGGTCTCCACGGATTCTCTCACCTCCCGATCGGGAGAAGCGAGGATCCCGTTCGTGTGAAGCTCGAAATCCGCCATCTCCTGGCCAGCTGCCGCGTCTTGGATCTGACACCGACGACCCTGGTGTTTCCGCGAAACCAGATCGGTCACCTCGACCTTCTCGCCGAGGCGGGGCTGCGCGGCTACCGCGCTGCTCAGCCTCGCTCACAGCGATGGGGTCGGGCGCGGGCGCTGCTCCAGGAGCTCGACTGCCGAGAGCCTGCGGAGCCCCGTAGTCAGAGTGACGAACCGTTGGTACCCGTTCCTGCAGGACGTTTTCTCAACTGGCGAAGCGGCGCACGGCGGTTCATTCCGCACATCGTCACGATCGAACGCTGGCGTCATCTGGTTCGTGATGCCGCCGATCGCGGCGGCGTGGCGCACATGTGGCTACACCCCCACAACCTGATCACGGACTCCGGGATGGGCGGGACCCTGGACGAGATCCTCGCAGAAGTGGCGAGGCTCCGCGACCAGGGCCGTCTGGAGATCATGACGATGTACGAGTACGCGAACGATCGCAGGCGAGATTCAGGCGTACGCAGTACTCTCGGGGCCCGTGTGGCGTCTCCGGTTAGACGTCGGCAGGCGGTATGATGCAAGATCCCATGAACATGGAACCCGAAGAGGAGCCGGCATCCGGCTTCCAGCTGCGAGATGTCTGGGCAATCATCCAGATGCAGCGCGGAATCGTCCTTCTCGGCCTGCTGGTCTGTGTGATCACGTCCATGGTGTACGCGGTGACCGCCACGCGCCACTACGAAGCCCGATCCGTCGTGCACATCTCGACCATCGCCAACCTCGAGATGGAGATGGGGAAGTCGGTCGAGAACGCCAACCTCGTCTGGAACCGCGACCTGTACATCCGCACCATGATCTCCCTCGTCCAGTCGCGGAGCTTCCGTCACCGGATCATCGAGCGGTACCTCGAACTCTACCCAGATGATGAACTCCTCGGTTCCGAGTCCAAGGGCGTTTCCCTTCTGGCGAGAGCGACCGACATCAAGCCCCGTAAGGGCACCGAACTACTCGACATCCTGGTCACGACCACCAATCCGGAGCTGTCTGCTCGTCTCGCGAACCTGACCGCTCAGGTCCTCCGAGAAGACCGACTGGAGCAATTCACCCAAGCCGCAGAGGGTGCCAAGGGCTGGCTGGAGGGGCAGCTGGAGGTCTACGAGAAGAGAATCGCCGAGGCATCGGCAGAGCTTCTCCAGTACCAGCGCGACAACAACATGATCGACGTCGAAGACGATCAGACGACCCTGGACGCCCAGGTGTCCAGCCTGAACGCCGCGTACGCCAAAGCGAATGCGGAGCGGGTCGAACAGGAGACCCTCGTTCGATCCTACGAGCGGCTGATCGAGCGAGGCAAGTACGACGAATTGGCCAAGTCCATGCAGTCGCCGGTGATCGGCATGCTGCTGTCCCAGTACGTCAACGCTCGCCAGAACGCCGTCGAGCTGGCCCAGGTGTATGGGCCGAAGTGGCCAGCGCGCCGATACGCCGAGCAGGAGATGGAGCGAATCGAGCAGCAGCTGCGAGAGGAGGTCCTTCGAGCCCTGTCCACGGAGAAGGCGCTGCTGGAAGTGCTGACTGCGAAGGAGGAGAACCTCGAGGCTGCAATCGGTGGGAGCAAGCGGGACAAGCTCGAGGTCCTGAGCCACTACGAAGGATACGAGAAGAAGCTTCTCGACCTCGACACCGCACGCAGTCTCTACGGACGAATGAAAGAGCGCCGAGGCGAGCTCGAACTGCAGTCCAAGACCCAGCTCAACAACGTCCGGATCATCGAGACCGCTCGGCCCCCCGCGGCGGCCGCCAGCCCAAACGTCATGATGACACTGGTGGGTGGACTCGTCGGCGGACTGATCCTCGGTGTCGGAGGGGCGTTCGCGAGGGAGTGGCTCGACGACACGATCACGTCACCCCTGGATGTCTCGACCTACCTCAGGGTTCCCCTTCTCGGGATGATTCCCAAGATTCCGGAGGACATCGACGACGAGCAGAACCGTACGCTGTTCACCCATCTCAATCCCCGGTCGAACGTGGCAGAAGCCGCACGTGCTCTGCGAACGGTGGTCGAGCTCAATCCCACCGGGCGCTGCCCAAGGCGCCTTCTAGTCACGAGCGCACTCTCCTCCGAGGGAAAGACGAGCACGGCCATGCGTCTCGGCATTGCGTTCGCCAACGCCCACAAGCGCGTGGCGATCATCGACTGTGACTTCCGCCGACCGCGGATCCACAAGGTCTTCAAGGACGAGCGCACTCCTGGTTTCTCGGACGCCCTCATGGGCACCGCACAGGTCCAGGAGATCCTGCGGCCGACCGGGGTACCCAACCTCACCTACATCGCCGCGGGAAGCAGCAGCGACGAGGCGAATGAAGCCATAGCCGGTGCTTCTCTACCGGGTGTGCTGGACCAGATCGAAGCGATCTTCGACCTGATCATCATCGACTCCCCTCCCTCCCTGCTGATCTCGGACGCGCGGCTTCTGTCGCGACACGTCGATGGCGTGATCGTGATGGCGCGTGAGCGTGCGACATCCAGGAGCCTGGTTCGCGAGGGCATCACCGGCATCCAGCAGGTAGGCGGCCACATCTACGGTGTGGTGATCAACGAGATCGACGTTCAGCGGTCCGGTGGTGGCTACCACTACGGCTACGGCTACCAATACAAGTACCAGTACTACGACGATGACCGAACGGCGGCGAAGTAGCTCCATCCGCCGCGTTCGTCTTCTGGGCATCGCGGCGGCGGCCACTCTCCTCGTCACCCTCATGGGCTTCGCCGGCACCCATCCCTACGTCCGGTTCTTCGCCAGCGTATGTATGTTGGCCATGCTGTGTGTGGCGATCACAGTCCCGCAAGAGACCCTGGCTCGCACCCATGGTGTCCACGCGGCGACCTTCGTGACCGCAATCGTCACGGTACTCTGTGCCCTTACGCTCATTCCCATCCCACGCGTGCTCGGCGTGGTCCTGTCGCCAGGCTGGGAGCTGGACCGCCACCCATCCACGACCTGGAGTTCCGTCACCCTCGACCCCGTCGACACCCTCGAGACCTGGGCGGCGTTCCCGATGATTGCTTCATTCGGCGCTGTCACGGTGGTCGCTCTGACCAGCGCACGCGCAGTGAGGGCGATGGAGTGGATGACGGCAGCGTGGACCGCGACCCTGGTCGTCCTCGGTTTGCTGGTGTTCGGCCCAACGGACAACTACCTGTCCGTGTATGCCGTGCCAGACGACGTCACCCTGTTCGGCCCCTTCGTCAATCCGAATCACCTTGCAGCAGCGCTTCTTCTGACGACGCCGCTACACCTCTGGAGCGCGTTGAACGCACGCCAACCGGCGCTGCAGGCGACCCTGTTCACCTGTGGTCTGGGGATGCTCGTTCATATCGGCGCAGCAGGTCCCCTGGCCATCCTGGGAGCGCAGCTCGCCCTGGTGGTGGCGTTCTCCGGCCACCGGATGCTCTCTGGTGTCATCGTGCTGGTCGGCGTCATCGCCATTCCGTTCCTGGCAAGCGACGAATTCGACACGACGTTCCACGGCCGCGTGCCCATCTGGCTGGCCGCCCTCCGCTCTCTTCCCGACCACTGGGCTGCGGGGTCTGGGCTCGGAACGTTCGCCACCGCCGTGGAACCCTATCGGCTGGACAGCGAGCCACTGCGATGGAACCACGCGCACAACGACGTCGTGGGGTGGATGGTGGAGACGGGTATCTTGGGAGTCGTGGTCGCCGTCGCGACCGTTGTGACGATGGGTTGGGTGGCGAGCAACGCACGGCGCTCCATGCGCGGCGTGTGGATTGGACTCCTGGGTCTGCTTCTCCACAGCCTCATGGAGTCGCCGGTTCGTTCACCCGCCATCGCTCTCGCCGCTGTAGGTCTGTTCATCTACGCGACCCGTCCGTCCGTACCGGCGGCCAGAGGGGTTCGCGCATCGCTCTCGGTCCTGCTCGTGATGCAGCTCGGCGCCACGGCGTGGTTTGGGCGCTCCGCATTCGTGCGCTCGGCAATCGAAGCGGCGCGAGAGGGTTCACCACCCAGTCACACCGCCAGACTTCTGGCGCCCCGCGAGCCGGAACTATGGCTCTCGAAGGACGTCCCGTTCGACGCAGACGACGCCATCCGTCGGTTCTGGCGCAGTGCCGTCGAGCTACGCAGGGTCGCCGTGCGAGCGCAACAAGAGGGCCAGACCGAAGCAGCGACGGCGGCCATCGAGCGCGCCGTGACCTGGAGCCCCTCCGACTATCAGAATTGGTACCTGCGGGCGCTTCTCGCCGAAAAGAACGCTCCGGACCTGGCCCACGAGGCGTGGGCCGACCTCTTCAGGAATGGAGCCACCCCTCGCCGACTCCAGGCGTTCCATCGGGCCTACGCCACACTGCCGGTGGGCGTGTACTGGGTCGATGTGGCGTCCTCCCTCCTACCCTCCCGCCGCGAACAGGTCGCCCGCATGCTTCTGGATGTCGGGGAGCCCGAAGCTGCACTGCTCATTCACGAGGAGCTGGTGATGGATGGGCATGATGGATTGGGGCTGGTAGCTGCACGCGCCATGATGAGAACCGAAAGGAGCGACGATGCCGAACCCATTCTCCGATCGATGCTGGAAACGCCACACCGCCTGCCAGCCTTGAAGCAGCTCGCCCCCCTGCTCGAGAGACAGGAGCGGTGGCAGGAAGCGGTCGACGTTCGACGGGAGCTGCACGAGCACGAGCCCGGACAACACAGTCGCAGGCGATGGCTTCAGGCACACGAACACGCGGCGGGACCGGATGCGACGCTCCATCTCATCGATCAACTGGAGGCAGAAGGGGCAACGCTAAGCCAGGACGAGGTGGCGTTGCAAGCCGACCTCTACGCCCGTGCTGGAGATCGGGCGAGCTGCCGTCAGACCCTGCAGTCCTCTCGACTGGCTCGGGACCCCGTCCGACTTCGCCGAGCCCTCGAGCGGTGTGAGTGACCACCGTTGGTGCATGACTCTTCACGGGGTGGGTTACCAGCCCGAACGGAGCCCGCGTGATCGAAGAACTCGTAGCCATCCTGGTCCTTCTCGTCGGAAGCTTCGTGGTCGCATCCAGCGTGCAGCAGCGCGAGCCCGCATCCATCGGGCGCCTGCTCATGGCATCGTGGGGCGGCCACGTCGTCTCGGCTTTCGCAGTCGGTGCCGTTTTCCGGTATTTCTACGGGTACGGTGACATCCTCGGCTACCACCGGCGAGGCAGCCTCATCGCCGACCTGGTCTGGGGTGACTTCTGGATGTGGGCACCAGAGCTGTTCAACCTGTTGGCCCGCCGCGAACACCTCCTCGAGACGTACCTGCACGGCGGTGACGCAACGCACACCATGGTCGGCCTCTCGGCCCTTGCCTGCTTCCTCACCGGAAACTCGTACTGGGCGGCGAACCTGCTGTTCGCCATGTGTGCATTCTTCGCGAAGATCCTGCTCTTCAACGCCTGTAGACCCTTTCTGCCAAGAACACATCATCGGGCAGCGCTGGTGGCCACCACCCTCATGCCGTCGTTCGTCTTCTGGTCCTCGGGTATCATCAAGGAATCGGTCGCTTCCGTCGGGATCGGGATCGCGGCCTGGGGCCTGTCTCGCATCGTCCGCGGGCAACGCAGTCTCAGTGCGCTGTTCACCGTCCTGGCTGGCGCCTACCTCAGCTACCTCATCAAACCGTTCTTCCTGCTCGTCACCGTTCTGGCGTTCGGTGGTGCCATCGCCTGGTCTCGCTCTTTCGAGAACGGCAAACTACGCGTGCGGCCCATCTCGGTGTTGGTGACTGCGGTTCTCGCCTACGCCGCACTCGTCGGCATCGGGCGGGTCGCACCCGAGTTCGCCATCGAGAACCTCGTGGAGGCCACCGAGCACCAGCAGACCAACGCCGACTACGGTGGTTCATCATACCGCGTGACCAGCGGGTCCGGATTCCAGGCGCAGCTCCTGGCGTCCCCTTTCGCCCTGTTTACGGGTTGGTTCCGCCCCACGCTGCTGGATGTGCGCAACCCCCTGATGCTCGCCAACGCGCTGGAAACGACGTTCTTCGCGTATCTCATCGTGGTCGGCATTCGGCGTCGTGGAGTGCAGGGCCTAAGGGATCAGCTCGTCGCAAGTCCCTTCCTCACCTTCTGCTGGCTGTTCGCGGCTGGTGTTGGCCTCGGCACGGGTCTGGCATCGGGAAACCTCGGCACCCTCTCCAGATATCGAATCCCTCTGATCCCCTTCTTCGCAATGGCCCTGTTCGCCCTGAACGACGGGGAGTTGAGGCCTCGATGGACCGCAGTGCGCAAGCGTGCTCGTCCGAGACCCGAGCGCCGCAACCAGGTACCGATGGCATCAGCTCTGTCAGTGCGGGAGTAGAGACATGTGTGGAATCGTGGGCGTCTGGAGCCCCAATAAGTCTCCAGATGCTCTGCGTCAGCGGCTCGAACCCATGCGGGACGCCTTGTTGCATCGGGGTCCAGATTCAGCGGACTCATGGTTCGACTCCGATGGTGGACTAGCGCTCGGGCATCGGCGACTGGCAATCGTCGATCTGACCGACGCGGGCAGACAGCCCATGGTGTCCGAGGACGGCCGTTTCGTCCTCACCTTCAACGGCGAGATCTACAATCACCGCAGCATGCGTCGCTCGCTGGAATCGCATGGTGCCACGTTCCGGGGCGATTCGGACACCGAGGTGCTTCTCGAATGGGTGGCGGTCCATGGCGTGCGATCGGCCGTCGAGCACGCCAACGGCCAGTTCGCATTCGGCGTGTGGGATCGCCACGAACGCACCCTGTCCCTCGCTCGCGATCGTCTCGGGATCAACCCCCTTTTGTACGGCGTGCTGGGCGGAGATCTCGTCTTCGCTTCAGAGCTCAGGAGCTTCCGGGTTCACCCCGACTGCCCAACCACGCTGAATCCTGCCGCCGTCGAGAGTCTGATCCGCACCGGGTGCATCGCCGGAGATCTGTGCATCCTCGAAGGGGTCCGGAAGCTGGCGCCCGGAAGCCTGGCCGTGTTTCGACAACCAGATTCCCCACCGGATGTCGACCGCTTCTGGGACGCGCGTTCGGTCGCCATCTCCGGCTCCCTGTCTCCCTTCGTCGGGAGCGCTTCGGACGCGGTCGACGCCCTGGATGCCCTGCTGCGGGATTCCATCGGGCTACGTCGCGTCGCAGATGTCCCCTTGGGCGCATTCCTCTCCGGCGGCGTCGACTCCTCCACCGTTGTGGCCCTGATGCAGGAAAACACAAGCGCGCCCGTTCGCACCTTCAGCATCGGCTTCTCGGACGCTCGGTACGACGAGGGGAAGGACGCGGAGCGGGTCGCACGTCATCTGGGGACGGAGCACACGGCGCTGCAGATGGATCCCTCGCATGCGATGGCCCTGGTGCCTGAGCTCACCCGGCTCACCGACGAGCCATTCGCAGACGTGTCTCTGCTCCCCACCTACCTCGTCAGTCGAATGGCACGTGAATCCGTCACGGTTGCGCTCTCGGGAGACGGTGGCGATGAATTGTTCGCAGGCTACAATCGCCACGTCTGGGGCCCCAGGGTCTGGGCTTTCCTTTCCAGGATTCCTGTTTCCCTGCGAACGCAACTGGGCCTCCTACTGAACAGCATCCCCACCGCAGCCTGGGACCGGGTCTACGCGGCACTCCCAGGAACCCCGGACCTGAGAATGGCGGGCCAGAAAGTACACAAGCTCGGAAGGGTGTTCGGTTCGCCGACCCCCGAGGCTCTCTACGACCTGCTTCGCGACCAATGGATCGGAGAGCTTCCGGTTCGGCAATCGTGGTACCGCCCTCGCATGCACGACATCGGGCTCGGGCTCAGCGAACGGATGATGCTCATGGACCTCGCCACGTATCTTCACGAAGACATACTAACGAAGGTCGATCGGGCATCCATGGCAGTTTCACTCGAGTCCAGGGTCCCGCTTCTCGACCACCGGGTCGTCGAATTCGCATGGTCCCTGCCGCTGGAACACAAACTACGCAACGGGATCTCGAAGTGGGTTCTCCGGCAGGTCTTGTACCGGCGAGTCCCACGAGAACTGATCGAGAGGCCAAAGATGGGGTTCACCCTTCCATTAGACGAGTGGCTCCGACACGACCTCCGAGACTGGGCAGATGGACTGTTGATGGCGGACGACCTGACCCACAGCCCGAGTCTCGATGCCGGTCCGATCCGGCGACTATGGAAGGCGCACGTCGATCGAACGGTAGACGCCGCAGCCGCGCTCTGGCCCGTGCTGGCGCTGCAGGACTGGCTTCGCCAGAAGGCCTAGTCGCCAGAGGTGCAGGTTCCAGTCGGTCGGTTACTCTAGCGTGAACCGACGCGACGGAGCTGCAGCGCCGTATGAGAACAATTCTCGTCAGTATGTTGATCGCGTTCCTGATCAGCGTCTTCGCAACCCCGATGGTGCTCCGGGTGGCCCTTCGTCGAAAGCTCGTCGACGCAACGAATGAGCATCGAAAGATCCACGAGGGACTGATTCCCAGACTCGGCGGAATCGCGATTGTTGCCGGCTTCTACACGCCTCTCCTCGCCTTGCTGGTGTACGACACCGGTACGGGCAGCATCTGGCTCTCGAACTCGGGAAAGGCAGCCGGACTTCTCCTTGGCGGTCTCGTGATCGCGGTCGTCGGCATCTACGACGACGTCATCGGCTGCGGTCCGCGAGGCAAGCTCTTCGGGCAGTTCCTCGCCTCCGCCATCGTGATCTTCTTCGGGTCGTACATCGACACGATCGACCTGCCGCTGATTCCAGGTACGAGCCTCGATGCGTGGGTCGGCATTCCAATCACGGTCCTGTGGATCGTCGGGCTGACCAACGCCGTCAACCTCATCGACGGACTCGATGGCCTCGCCGGCGGGATCGCACTGATCGGCCTGATCCCGTTTTCAGCGGTGGCCCTCAGCAACGGCGACGTTGTCATGGGCCTCATGACACTCACTCTGGCCGGAGCAGTTTCCGGTTTCCTGGTCTTCAATGTACACCCTGCTCGAATCTTCATGGGCGACACCGGAAGCATGTTCCTGGGGTTCGTACTCGCCGTGACGGCGTTGCAAAGCTCGTCCAAGACCACCGGCCTGGCCGCCATCCTCCTGCCGCTGTTGCCCATGGCGCTTCCCATCCTGGACACGAGCCTGGCATTCGTTCGTCGCATCTGGTTCGGGCAGAATCCATTTGCCGGCGACCGCGAGCACATCCACCACCGGCTGCTGTCTTCAGGCATGTCACACGGCGGCACGGTGGCAGTGATGTGGGGCGTCTCGGCGGCGTTCGCGGTCCTGGGACTACTGACCACCCTGAACCGGGACCTGTACACCGGCCTGGCGCTCGGACTCTCCACCCTGGTCGCCGGGCTGCTCATGCGACGGGTCGGGTTCCTCAGGTTCGGTGGCATCACCGCGCAGCTGGAGACCGGCGCACAAATTCGGAAATACCACCGAGAGGTCCGCGACCAGGTGCCGATGCTCCACGACCGGATGGGACGAATCCGGAACCTCGACGAAGCCAAGGCAGAGCTCGAACGGTACATGCAGGTGGTGCGCGCCCGTGGCGCGAGACTTCGCCTGCACCGCGAAGACGTTTGGGAGTGGGGCGAATCCACCGGCGTACCCCCACTGAGCTTCCCGCTTGCCGTCGACGGCCGCGAGATCGGCACCCTCACCGTGACACTGGATGTGGACTCCTTTCCAGTCACTGTTGCCGAACAGAAGCTTCGTGACGCATCCAACGTCCTCGCGTTCCGGCTGGACACCTGCCATCCAGCGACCGTGGATTGCTCCGAACCCCCGGAGCTGGCCGGATGACATCGTCGGCGCGACGCCTGCTGATGGTCGTCAACAACCCAGCGTTCCTGGTCTCCCACCGTCTATCCCTGGCGCTAGCCGCGGTGAAGGCGGGGTTCGAGGTCCACATCGCCGGTCCGGAAGGCAAGGGTATCGACCAGATCCTGGCAGCGGGCTTGCCGTACCACTGCATCCATCTGGAGCGCGCCTCCATCAACCCCGCCCGCGAGTTGCGACCCCTTCTGGGGCTTCTGCGCCTTTATCGCTCTTTGAGGCCAGATCTCGTTCACCATGTCACGATCAAGCCCGTGATCTATGGCGGCCTCGCCGCACGCCTCGCCGGTATCGCAACTGTCGCCGCGGTGTCGGGTCGCGGCAACCTGTTCATCAGTCGACGTCGCCGACATCGAGCCGTGGCGCGGCTCGTACGTCGGGTTTACCGAACGGCCGTTCAGCATCCTCGCTCCCGAGTGATTCTCCAGAACCCGGACGACGAGGCGTTCCTGATCGACCAGGGAATCGTCCATCCCGACCAGGTAGTTCGAATTCGTGGGAGCGGGGTCGACGTTCGACTGCTCCGACCAACGCCTTCTCCAGCTGGGCCCCCCATGGTGGTGCTGGCTGCGCGAATGGTCGTCGACAAGGGGGTCCGCGAGTTCGCGGAAGCCGCGCGTCTGCTCCAGGAACGGGGAGTCTCCGTGCGCATGGTCTTGGTCGGCGGTCTCGATCCAAACGCACGGTTCGCGCTGGATCAATCGGAGTTGCAGTCCTGGATAGCGGAAGGAGTCGTCGAATGGTGGGGCTATCGCTCTGACATTGGCGAGATCCTGGCGCTCTCGAGCATCGCGTGCCTGCCGTCCTGGAACGAGGGTCTGCCCAAGTTCCTGCTGGAAGCCAGTGCCTGCGGGCGCCCTCTCGTCGCTACGGACGTGCCGGGGTGTCGGGAGGTCGTCCGCCACGGCGAGAACGGCCTCCTCGTACGGCGCGAAGCTCCGAGAGAGCTCGCCGACGCACTTCAAGAGCTCATCGAAGACGGGAGCCTCCGACAGCGCATGGGCGAGCGGGCTCGGTCGATCGTCGAGGAGGAGTTCTCACTCGACCTCGTGATCGAACAGCATCTGGAAGTCTACGAAGCCCTCACGGGTAGCAGGTCGTTCGGTGTCCCGGCCGTTCGGGAACCCACGCGTTAAGCGGCACCGGTGAGCTTCGGCTCGAGGAGAAGAGATGCAATCGATCATGCTGGGTTTTCTGGTCTGTTCTGCCATTGCACGAGCTGTCGATGACGATCCGCGTGCGGCCACTTCTTCTGACGCCCCTCCGATCGAGCGGTCCAGCGCCGCCGAGATCGAGTACCGGGTTGGGCCCGGCGATACCGTACGGATTGTGGTCCACGGCAACCACCAGGGGTTCGATCACGAGGAATTCACCGTGAGCGCGCAAGGGGACATCAGCTTTCCCTACATCGGGAAGGTCCACGCCGCGTCCACCACCCCGTTCGAGCTCGAGGCACTGATTCGCAAGAAGCTCGCTGATGGATACATCCAGGATCCCGTCGTAACCGCGAGCATCGTCGACTACCGAAGCCAGACCGTGGATGTGGTCGGTGCGGTGAACGAGCCCGGCGTCTACCCCCTCGATGGGCACACCAGCGTTCGGAGCCTTCTCGCCAAGGCCGGCAGCGTTCAATCGTCAGACAGCACCGGCTACGTGCTCGTGATGCGGGGCGACAAGAAGCATCGCTTCGCACTGGCTGATCTCGAGGGAGGGGAAGGCGACTTCCCCCTTCAGGATGGCGACGTCGTCGAGGTCGAGCGCGGCGCGAACGTCTTTCTTGCTGGCCAGGTCCAGAAGCCTGGTCCGATTTCCTTCGTCGAGGGCATCACGGCATCTCAGGCGCTGCTGATGGCCGGGGGCAGCAACGACTATGGGCGCCTCGCAGGGGCGTACATCGTGCGTGACGGATCGCGCATCAGCGTCAACCTCAAGCGTGTGCTGAAGGGCAAGGAGTCAGACCTTGCGCTTCAGCCCGGTGACCGTATCGTCGTCCCCCAGAGCCCACTGTAGACCCCGGCGGCCGCACCATCACTCGGCAGCGAACATCGTGGCGCGAGCGCCCTCGTCGATCATGGATTGACCGGCCTTGAAGGTGATGGTCATGACGCGCGAAAGCTTGACGACCGAGCCCGCCGCGATGGCGATCTCGTCCCCACGCTCCACCACCTGGCCATCCACTTCTGTCCGCCCCCGACTCACTGGGCGCAGCACGAAGCCCTTGGGCGAACGCCTGAGCTCGAAATGCCACCGAGAAATCTGCCGATTCAACGTGGGGTCATCTAGAGACAGGATGATGTCGTTGGCCTGCATTCCGTCATGGGTGCCGAGACGCCCAAACGTGATGGTGGGCTTGTTGGGCAAGCTGATCTTCTGTCCGGTCTCGTCGATGTAGACGAAACCCGGAAACAGTGAGTGATCCAGCCAATCCAGCATGAAGAGATCGACCGGTTTGGCCAGGCCCTTGAGTTCTGTAGCTCCCAACGGCCGACACCGCAGCCGGTGGGTGTTAGCCAACTCGTTGAAGCTCGGCCTCGAGAGTCGAATCTCGTCGATGCGCGCACTCGCCGCCACACGCGCCGCGAGGTTGACACTGTCGCCGGTCACCATGTCGCCGTTCGTGAGCACCTGCCCCCAGTGCAGACCACACCGCAGGTGCATCATGTGCGCAGGCTCCATGGATGCGTTCTGCTCGTCCACCAGACCCATGACCTCGATGAGCACCTCAGCGCCGGCCTGTGCAGTCGGGACTACGGCGAAGGCGCCATCGCCCGCGGTGTCGACGATGCGGCCATCGTAGGCGTGCAGGATCTCCTCGAGGGCGTCGATGTGCCGCTGCTGGAGTCGCCGCCCGGCTTCATCGCCGAACTGCTGGAAGTACTTCGTCGACCCCACGATATCCGTGAAGATCAGACCGAGATCACGGCCAAACCGCCTGCGAAGCACCGCAGAGAGGTGATCCTGGAGTCGGATGATGTCGGTCAACGACATCGCCTGGAAGGATTCGTACAGATCGTCTCGGTCCACGTCGCTCCTCGTCTGCATCTTACCCGCAGGAGCGGGTCGCCTCACCCCCAAAGCGTCGGGAGGCCCTGTCTCCGACGCCTTCAGGCGATCATCATCGGCATCGCTGAACCGCTGAACTGGCATCAAGGCTGCCCAGAATGCCGAGTACCTCTGCCATGTCTTTCACCGAACGCCCGGGGCCCACCGCTTCCCAGCTCTGGGAGAACGCCTGTTCGGGGCTGTCGAGGAGCCTGCAAACGCATCGGAGCAATGACTGTTCGCAGGACGCCCGCAGCGGCAGATTGGCGTACACGACCTCAGGTGGTGGCGGAGGTGCGGGGGCCATCAAGATGGGGACCGCTCCCGCAATCAGACAGTCCATCACCGTGGTCGACGGTGTGCTGATCACCACCCGACTCGCGCCCGGATCCGGGAACGGGTCGTCAGGCCTGGAGACTTCGCCTCCAGCGAACTCGACCTCAGCCACCAGCGGATCCGTGACGTCCCCTGCAAAGGTCCAGAACAGCGGGTGCGGACGCCAGACGAACGGCTCGTCCGGGAGCATCGCACGCCAGACCGTCAGGGCCGCCCGCAGAGCAGCCAGCGCGAGAGCGACAGCTCCTCGGCCATGGAAGGGATTCGCGGGGTGCACGTAGTTGGTGAACATCAGCACACCCCTTCCCTGGCGCCGTTGCGGACGGTCCAGCGCCACATGCGCGCAGCGACCGTATCCACCGAAGGCTGCGTGCATCTGCGCATCGTGCTTGCAGCGGAAGATCGCGAGGCTCGAGGAGCCAGCGAAGTGCCAACCCCCGCTCACTCCGTGCACCACATGTACCGTGGGCCGGCCGCTGGCCTGCATCGCGCGCTCCAATGCATCCGTATCGCCCAAACCGGTGTGACCAAAGCAGACCGGTCCGGCTCCCCGGCCATGGCGATGCCACCAATCCGCCGCGATCACGCCCATCCACACCCGGTACATCACCGCGATCTCGTCCCGCCATGCTGGGAGGAACCCCGTGGTCTCGCAGGCAGCACCGACTTCATCGAGCGCCTCGCGCGCCAGCCCGAGCGTCCGGACAAGAGCCCAGGCATCGTACGGGCGCACGATCTCTCGCAGCCGCACCTCCTGCTTCATGTGCTGCAGCAACTCGGTAGGGTTCCCCCGACCCAACAGGATCAGATCGACAGGCTCCTCGAATCGCGAGAACACCTTCACGACATGTCGCGTCCGATTGGACCACTCGCCATGCAGCGCAATCAAGGTCCCTTCCACGGTACGCGACTCGGGGTGACGCACAACCGTGGCCAGGACGGCCGCTGCCGCCGCTCCTCGCGAGAGACGACGTCGTGTGGACGCCAGTGCGCGAGCCGCCGTGCGACCGCGGACGAAAGCCCCACGCAAACCCCGAGCGCGCTCGGGTCGAGAGAGCATCATATGCCCTTCTTCCCAGACGAGCTTTGAAAGCTCGAATGCGACCGCCCGCCGACACACCTTGTCTGCCTGTCGCGCCACCCGTCGCGCAAGCCTGTTGCACTGCCGATAGGATCGATACATGACTACCTCGCGAGGCTCGCGAGATCCTCGAACAACGCCTCTTGCAGCTCCCGTTGTTCTTGCACGTACTGCGCCATGGATTCGACTTCGTCCCCCTCGAACTGCATGGCACGATCGAGCAAGGCCCGATCGATTCGATCTGGCGGGACTACGCGCCATGCACCGAGTCCGGCGTCCGCGAGAGTCGCGGAGATCTTGGGCGTGTTGGAGGCGACTCCGAGCATCGGTGTTCCTGCTGCCAGCGCGATCACGGCGGCGTGGAATCGGCCGGTCACCAGGAGCGACAACCCACTGATCGCCGCATCGAACGCCGCAGCGTCCGCTGATTGGGTCAGGAGCATTCTCAGCGCTGCGACCAGGCGCTTCGGGGTTTCCCGACGACGAGGCGGCCGACGGACCTCGAGTGCACGAAGATAGTAGACCAGGGAACCCAGATCGCTGCGGTTGGAGAGGATGTTCAGGAGCCGCCCACCGTGCCGCCGATGCAGGCGATGCAAAGCGAGGGTCACATCTGAACGTACGCAATCCGTGAAACCGATACCGATGCGACCCGCTGCGGCCGGCACGGGCTCGTGAAGAGCGAGGTCGGCCACCAACCGGACGTGGGGAACTGTGGGAAGAAGTTCACGATGGCTCTTCGATTCTCGCACCGCCACCAAATCGAACGTCGCAATCTCCGCTGCCAGATGGGGCCGGTTGGCGTACCAGGTGGTGTTGATGAGAGCGACCGGCACCCCGCGACCCCGAAAGTGCACTCCCGCTTCGACGAGCTCTACCCCCGCCGGACGATCGTGATGGATGGTTCCCTCGCCATTGATCAGGACGAGATCGAGCTCTTCGATGCGCTGGATACGTGCCGGGTCGTCACGCCACGACTCCAGGACTGAGACCCGTTCGGTGATGCAGATGCCGTGGCGGACGCACAGCGACTCGATGGCGGAGACGACGCGCTCACACCCGAAATGGCGGTTCTCGCGGGTGTCGTTGATCAGTGCGGCACGAATCACTGCAGCAGGATCCGCTCAGCGAGTTCACGAACCGCGCCACGCCCTCCAGGGCTGTCGAGGACGATGTCGGCAGCGTCTCGAACCTCGCGAACGGCGTCGGCAGGAGCCACCCTGAGGGCGGCCAGCGCGAACATGTCGAGATCGGGCAGGTCGTCTCCGACTGCGGCCGTCTGGTCCCGGCCAATACCGAGCTCCTTCTGAATTCCGCGTACCACCGACGCTTTGTCGCTGACCCCCAGATGAACATGGCGAACGCCCAGCTCGAGGAGTCGGGTCTCCAGCGCGCGACACCGGCGGCCCGAGACGATTGCGACTTCGATGCCGGCACGCATGAGACGCTTCAGTCCGAGACCATCCTTCACGTCGAACCGCTTGAGTTCTTCTCCGTCCGGCCCGTACCAGAGCGTGCCATCGGTCAGAACGCCGTCCACGTCGCATAGCAGCAGCGCCGTACGCTCCGGAGTGACGTCCGCTCCCGTGGCCAGAAGGTGGGCTACCCGAGCCAGGTCCGCGGGTGTGTCGACCCCCGGTGAGCCACGCTCCACCTCGATCAAGCGGAAGGTGTACCCCGCGTGCAAGAGCCGCAATTGCTCCAGCTTCTCGGCACGCTCGGCCATGGGAACGTCGAGCTCTCCGAATCGAAGCAGGACGTCACGCCGATAGGCGTACACGCCGACGTGCTGGAGATATACAGCGACTTCTTCGTCTCGGGCGTACGGAATCGGCGAACGACTGAAGTAGATCGCGTTGCCCACCTTGTCGCAGAGGACCTTGACCCGGTTCGGGTTCGAGGCCTCGACGGCATCGATGCGGTGACACAGCGTCCCGACATGAACATCTTCGCCCTCGACCATCATTCGGGCGAGGCTGTCGAGGTCTGCGGACCGAATGAGCGGCTCGTCGCCCTGAACATTGACGTAAACATCGGCCGCGATCTCACGTGCGACCTCGACCAGCCGGTCGGTCCCCGAACGATGATCCGGAGAGGTCATCATCGCGCGTCCGCCAAAGGCGTGCACCGCGTCCCGAATCCGCTGATCGTCGGTGGCGATGACGACTTCTGAGAAGGCTTCTGCCCCACGAGCAGCCTCCCACACGTGTTGCACGAGAGGCCTTCCATCCAGTGAAGCCAGCGGCTTGCCCGGAAATCGTGTAGACCCCCACCGCGCGGGGATGACAGCGACCACTCGAGCACTCATATCAGCGGGCCCGGACCAGTTCGAAGATGCCGCGAAGTTCGTGGAGCAGTCCAGGTAGCCACTCGAAAGGCAACATGTTGGGGCCGTCACATGGTGCATTTTCGGGGTCGGGGTGAGTCTCGAGGAAGATTCCATCGACGGATCCGGTAGCCACGGCGGCACGAGCGAGGGCGGGTGCGTGAGACCGCTCCCCTCCGCTCGATGTTCCATTCGCCCCAGGGAGCTGGACCGAGTGTGTGGTGTCGAACACGACAGGACACTTTGCGGTCTGCTTCATCACCGTGAGTCCACGCATGTCGACGACCAGGTTCCCGTATCCGAAGCTGGTACCCCGTTCGCATGCGAACAACTCGGGCTCAGCGATGCCCGATTCCCGCGCGGCGATGCGCCCCTTCTCGATGACCTTCGCCATATCCCAGGGCGCCAGGAACTGACCCTTCTTGATGTTCACGGGCTTGCCACTGGCCGCGACCGCTCGGATGAAATCCGTCTGTCGACACAGGAACGCGGGGGTTTGGAGCATGTCGACGACCTCGGCGACCGGTGCCACCTGATCGACCGTGTGAACGTCTGTGAGAACGGGCACACCCAGCCGCTCTCGAACCTCTGCCAGGATCGACAGCCCCTCCTCGAGACCAACCCCGCGGAAGGCGTTCGCGGAGGTCCGGTTCGCCTTGTCGAAGCTGGACTTGTAAACGAAGGGGAGACCAGCAGAATCGAAGATCGCCTTGATTCGTTCGGCGGTCTCCAAGGCGAACTCCCGCGACTCGATCACGCATGGACCCGCGATGAAGAACAGCTGATTCGAGCGCCAGGGTGGGGGCTGCGTCATGTCGTCGCTCCTGAACAGACCAGGCTCCTAGTCGTGCACACCCACGATGCCAAGTGGGACGCGTGACTCGTCGACCACCACGAGGGCTGTGATCCGGCGTTCACGCATCCGCTCGTCAGCATCGAACCGAGTCGAATCCGGCGAGATGGTGACCGGGTCCGGGGTCATGATGTCCGCCGCACGCGACTCCTCACCGAGCCCCTCTTCTCTCATGGCGCGACGAAGGTCGCCGTCCGTGACGATACCTGCGAGGCGCCCTTCCGCCAGAACCAGCGCCAGACCCAGCGACCCTGCATCGACGACCCGGAGCAACTCCGGAACCAGCGTGGTCGGAGAGACCACCGGAAGATCATCGGTCTTCATCACGCTGGAGACCGACTGCATCAATCGTTCACCCAGCTTTCCACCAGGATGGCGTTGGGCGAAGTCGGAGGGCCGGAACCCGGTCGCCTGGCCGAGTGCGATGGCCAAGGCATCGCCAATCGCCAGCGCCACCATGGTCGAGGTGGTTGGTGCCAGATTCATCGGACACGCTTCCCGCTCGACTGCTGTGCTCAAGACGACGTCTGCATGGCGAGCGAGTCTGGAGTGTGATGCGCCCGTCAGCGCAATGATCGGGTGCCCGTTGCGTCGAAGGAACGGCACCAATCGCACGACTTCTTCGGTCTCCCCGCTCTGGGAGATCAGGATGATCACGTCGCCGCGTACGATCATCCCGAAGTCACCGTGCATCGCTTCGGTACTGTGGACGAACTGACTGGGCGTACCCAACGACGCCATGGTGGCACTGACCTTCCGCCCGATGTGGCCCGACTTGCCGATGCCGGAGACGATGACGCGACCATGGGCTCCGAGGATGAGCGAGAGAGCGGTGTCGAACGATTCGTCGACCACCGTGTCTGCCAGCCGCTCCACAGCGGACGCGTTGGTGCGGAACGCCTCCGCCGCGATCGCACGGCACTTCGAGAGCGTTTCGTCGTCGGGAGTGACTGATTCACCATAGCTCTGACCCGGGCGATCCACCATCTTCTCCTCCAGGATGGGGCTGCCTATGGCGCAGTTCTACGACGCGCCAGGCCTCCCCACGGCCTGCTGGCACGAGCCGCGCGAGCGCTCTGATACACCTCCAGATACCGATCCGCCATCTGGCTAGCCGAGAACACCGACAGTGGTTTGGTTCGGTCCACGTGCGCCCAGCCTCCGATCAGGTCCGCAAGGTCGACCGGCCCAACGCCTGCTCCCCAACACAACCCACGGTCGTACTGCGCCATGAGCTCTCTCAGAGGCTCCAGTCCAGATGTGAGCGCGGGGAGCCCATGCCCCATCGCCTCCGCGAGCGTCATTCCGAACCCCTCGAACCTGGAGGGCATCACGAACAGGTCGAATGCCCCCATGGCCCGGTCGGCATCGCCCCGGAAACCAGGGAGCAGCACATCGAGTCGCCGGAGCCGTTGCCGAGCCAGCAGGTCCTCGAGTCGCTCGCGCTGGTCGCCCTCTCCGATGATGACGAGCCCCCATCTTCGCCCCTCCGGAATCCGTCGATCGATGTGCTCCGCGGCTCGGATGAGTAGGTCGTATCCCTTGGCGACGTCGAGCCGACCGACCGAGCCGATAATGCGATCGTGTGACGCCATTCCCCAGCGCCGCCTCTCGGCTCGAATCTCGCTCGTGGTGAGAGGCTGCGGCAGCTCGATCCCGTTGTAGACAACTGGGAAGCAGGACGGATCGACCTGGAGACGTCGTGCGTGGTAGCGAGCCACGGCACCAGAGACAGCAGTCTGGACGTCACACAGCGGCAATGTTCGCCGATCGATTCCGAAATACCACTCCCGACCGGGCCCATACGACATGGAGTGCAGCGTGTTCACCAGGGGCCACGACCGACTGCGAAACATCGCAGCGGTGAGTCGGGCCACGATGTGCGAGTGGAACAGATGCGCGTGCACGACGTCGGGCTCGAACTCTCGAATCATACGGCGAAAACGCAGGACTCCAAGGGGGCGCCGCTTGGTCACGTCCAGATAGGCGTGCGGGATCCCAGAGTCATCCAGGATGTCCACCAGACGTGAGGCCATCGGAGGGAGCAGGGAGACCGCGAGCAACTGGTGCCCGCGCTTCGTGAGTTCGCTCGCCAACAGCTGAACAACCCGCTCGGCACCCGCATGGCCGAGACAATTCGTGAACTGCAGGATTCGCACAGACGCTCCATCGGAGTCGACCGTCACTAACCTGCTCCTCGCTTGGCAGTCCCGAGGCTCGACGATACGCCGCCACCTCACGCGCACGGGGCACCGAAAATGCGACAGGTCTTTCGCTTGCTGAGTCGACGTCAGCAGTGGATCGCCATCCTCGTGCTGTGCTTTACACTGTTCGTAGCGATGCTCGAAGCAGCGAGCATCGGTGTGGTCTACCCGCTGGTCAATCTCCTCCTCGAACCCGAGATTCCTTCGGATGGCCGCACGGCCGACCTCGCAGCAGCGCTCGGAGTCACCTCCGGGATGGAGCTGGTGCTCTACATGACCGTCCTAGTCATCGCCCTGTTCCTGGCGAAGAGCTTTGCGACGGTCGGACTCGCGTTCGCACACTCTTCGTTCGCGCATCGCCTTCGGGCGGCTTGGGCGACCGAGATTCTGGAATCGATGCTCTCACGGCCGTACCACGAGATGACCGCGGACAATCCAAGTGAGTTGGCGAAGGTGATCTGGCAGGACACGTTCCAGATGGGCTTCTTCATCCGGAACGGGATGCGCCTGCTCGCCGAGGTCTGCCTGGCGGCGACGATCACGGCCGTATTGCTGTTCGTCTCGCCGATCGCCACACTGGTCACCATGGTATTCGTGGGCGCCGTCGGTGGCGCATTCCTGGCTGTTCTGTACCCCCGAATCGCCCGCTGGGGCGAGCGGCAGAAGAAGGCTAGTGGTCGAGCCTTCATGTGGATCGCCCAGGCGCTCCGCAGCATCAAGGAGTCTACGGTCCACGGCACCCGAGGCGCCTACCTGGAGCGCTTCGGCGCCAGCATCGACGAGTTCGCCACCCTCACGGTGTTGAGTCAGACCACCGAATCCGCGCCGCGAGCGCTGTTGGAGACCACTGGCGTGCTGGCGCTCGTCGGGATGGGTGCGGTCATGGTGTGGACCGGCGCCAGTCAAGAAGCGGTCGCAACCATCGCCCTGCTCGCGGCCGCGGCGTTCCGAATCATTCCATCCCTTCACCGAATCCTGTCCATGTGGAGCCGAGTCGCCTATTACGCCTCGGCAGTGGGTGACGTCGGCCAGATTCTCGAGCGTGCTCGAAACGAGGGCCACCGGCTGCCCCAGGCCCCCGCCGACCCGTTCGACCGATTGGACACCACCCTCGAGCTCGACGATGTGCGCTTTGCGTATCCCGGCACCAACACAGACGTTCTTCAAGGCGCGTCTCTCACCATCCGTCGCGGTTCGGTCGGTGCGCTGGTGGGACGCAGCGGCGCAGGGAAGACCACGCTCGTCGACGTGCTGCTGGGTCTGCTGACCCCTTCGCAGGGCGTCATCCGGCTGGACGGAATCGACGTGACCCATGACGCGGAGCGCTGGCGCGGGCTCATCGGCTACGTGCCGCAGATGCCAGCGTTCGTCGACGGCTCTATCTGCGACAACATCGCCCTGTCCGAGTCGGTCGACGAGCCGCGCCTGTGGCGCGCGCTCGAACGGGCTCAACTCGCAGAGTTCGTCAGAGATGAGCTGGGCGGAATCCACACACCACTGGGCGACGACGGTGCCCGCCTATCCGGTGGACAGCGCCAACGTCTGGGCATCGCGCGCGCGCTGTACCGAGAGCCCCGGATTCTGGTCCTCGACGAGGCGACCTCGGCGCTGGACATGGAGACCGAGCGTGACTTGATGAAGGCTCTTCAGAACCTCCGGAACGACATCACCATCCTCATGATCGCGCACCGCTTGCACGCGCTACAGGGCTGCGATTCCATCGCGGTGCTGTCCAGAGGACGGGTTGTCGAGACCGGCACGTTCGACGATCTGGCGAACGCCGACACCCATTTCCGCGAGCTACTCCGAGAGAGCGAATGACCCACCGCAGGCCGGTCGGCCACGTTAGACCGCCGGCGGCGAGGTATGCATGGTAGAGAGAATTGGCGTCATCGGGCTCGGCTATGTCGGGCTCCCCGTCGCGATGGCGTTCGCGAACGTCGCCGAGACCATTGGTTTCGACATCGACCTGACGCGCATCCGAGAACTCCGTAGTGGCCACGACCGAACGCGAGAAGTCAGCAGGGCCAAACTGAGCGACTCCACGCTGGCATTCAGCGCGGATCCCGCAGATCTGGCCGGGTGTACGTTCTACGTCGTCACGGTCCCGACCCCCATCGACGCATCCAAACACCCGGATCTGGGGCCCATCCGCTCGGCGACGCGTACGGTGGCCCAGGTACTTCGCCCTGGAGATGTCGTGGTCTACGAGTCTACGGTCTATCCGGGCGTAACGCGCGACATCTGCGCGCCCCTTCTGGCAGAGGTGAGCGGCCTCGAACGGTCCTCATTCAAGGTCGGCTACTCACCCGAGCGGATCAACCCCGGTGACCGGGAGCACACGCTCGAGCGAATCGTGAAGGTGGTCGCCGGAGAAGACGACGCCACGCGCGACCGCATTGCTCGGGCGTACGGCAGGATCATCGATGCTGGCATCCACGAGGCGGCGTCGCTGGAGGTGGCCGAGGCTGCAAAGGTCATCGAGAACACCCAGCGAGACGTGAACATCGCTCTGATGAATGAGCTCGCCGTGGTCTTCGCAAAGCTGGGCATCCGCACGGTCGACGTGCTTGAGGCCGCAGGAACGAAGTGGAACTTCCTGCCGTTCCGTCCAGGGCTCGTCGGCGGGCACTGCATCGGCGTCGACCCGTACTACCTCACGGCAAAGGCCGTGGAGGTGGGGCACCATCCCGAGGTCATTCTCGCGGGCCGTCGAATCAACGATGCCATGGGAGAGCACGTCGCCAATCGGGTCGTCCGAGGTCTCGCACGAGAGGGTCACCCCATTCGGGACGCCCGCGTGGGAGTGCTCGGCGTGACGTTCAAGGAGAACGTGCCCGACCTTCGCAACAGCCGGGTCCCGGACATCCTCCAGACCCTGGGGGAGTTCGGCATCACCCCCCTCGTTCACGATCCCTGCGCCGACCCGGAGGCAGCTCGCAGTGAACTCGGGATCGGGCTCTGTGAACTCGACGACTTGCAGGAGATGCACGCGCTGATTCTGGCAGTACAGCACGACCCCTACCTGCAGGAACACGGGGCTCCCTACTGGTCCGGTTGCCTTCGGAATCGTGGAATCTTCTTCGATGTCAAGTCAGCGTTCGAACCCGGTGACTTCGGCGCAGACGTCGCCTACGGGAGCCTCTGATGCGTATCCTCGTCACCGGCGCCGCCGGCTTCATCGGGTTCCACACCTGCGCAAGCCTGCTCGCGGCTGGACACTCGGTGTACGGCCTCGACAACCTCAACGACTACTACGACCCACAGCTCAAGCGTGACCGACTGGAGCTCCTGAAGAAGAACGCGAGCTTCTCGTTCCATAGGCTCGACCTGACCGATCGCAGCGGCATGGCCGCGTTGTTCGATCAGCTCAGTCCGCTCGACGCGGTCGTCAATCTGGCCGCTCAAGCGGGCGTTCGGCACTCCCTCACCCATCCGCACGACTACGTCGATTCCAACGTGACCGGTTTCCTCACCGTTCTGGAGGGCTGCCGGCACCACGACGTGGGACACCTGGTGTACGCCTCGACGAGCTCGGTCTACGGCAAAGAGGCCAACATGCCGTTCTCGGAGGATCAGGCCGTGAACCATCCGGTCACCCTGTACGCGGCCACCAAGAAAGCGAACGAGATGATGGCGCATTCCTACAGCCATCTCTTCTCGCTACCGACGACTGGGCTCCGTTTCTTCACGGTGTACGGCCCATGGGGCAGGCCCGACATGGCTCTGTTCCTCTTCACCAAGGCGATTCTCGAAGAGTCGCCCATCAAGGTCTTCAACAAAGGCGAGATGTGGCGCGACTTCACGTACGTCGACGACATCGTCGCCGGCATCATCGGTGTCGTCGAGAACCCGCCGACAGCGGCGGTGGACTGGTCGGCGCACACCCCCGATACCGGAACGAGTGACGTCCCCTTCCGTGTACTGAACATCGGCGCTGGCACGCGGACCAAGCTCACCGCGTTCATCGATGCGATCGAGGAAGAATTGGGCAAGAAGGCCGTGCGCACTTTGTTACCGATGCAGCCCGGGGACGTGCCCTCCACGCACGCGACAACCGCGCGTCTGAGCGCCATCACGGGATACGCACCCCAGACCGGCGTCCGTGAGGGAATTCGCTCGTTCGTCAGGTGGTACCGAGAGTACTACGACGTCTGATGGTGGTACTCCACGCGCCTACGCTCAAATCACGGACTGCCACGATGCAGATGGATGGCAAGATGCAGAAGGTATTCGGAATTGGATTCCACAAGACCGGCACCACTTCGCTGGGGATGGCCCTAGAGCATCTCGGGTACAACGTCCGCGGGCACGTTGGCACACGAGACCCTGTGTTCGTCCAAGGGCTTCCCGCGAGCGCACTCGCACTGGTTCCCTCGCACGACGCGTTCCAGGACAACCCGTGGCCGCTGCTCTTCCGCGAGTTAGATGAAGCTTGGCCGGGCTCTCTGTTCATCATGACCACTCGCGACGAGACCGACTGGTTGGCGAGCGTGAGCCGTCACTTCGGAACCATCTCCACACCGATGCGCGAGCACATCTACGGAGCAGGTCACGGCTTTCCAATCGGCAACGAAGACCTCTACCTGGAACGATTCCGCCAACACCATCGCGATGTGCGCCGCCACTTCAAAGACCGCGAAGACCAACTTCTCGAGCTTCCACTCGTTCATGGAGCTGGTTGGGAGCCACTGTGTGAGTTTCTGGGTCGGCCGGTCCCCGATGTCCCATTCCCAAAGGCGAATCAGCGAGCTCGTGCGAGACCATCCATGGCGCGACGCCTGGCCAGCAAATTCAAGCGGATGTTGCTCGAGCGCTGACGCCGGAACAAAGAGATTCCGATGATCAGTGGCCATCCCGAGAGTGACCCCCAGCCCACCGTGGAGCATCGGCCACCGCCGTAGTACGCCACCTGATCCTCGTCCGACAGCTGGGGACGGACCCAACACACCGGAGCGGTCTCGGACTCCTGCCCGGCCAGATCGCGATGGACCCCGACCAGGCAGAACGACTCCTCGGAAGACGGCACCAGGACCTCGAGGGGGTCGTTCCAGTTCCGGCCATCGACCCGGCGTGCCGCCAGGAGCACGTCCTCGACCGCATCCGACGCCTGGTTCGGCCGCTGGACGACCAGGACCCACTCCCCGCTCGACCGCTCGGATACCGCCGGTTCGACATCGACCTCGACCCGACGGAACACCTCCGGCTCACATCGGCTCTCGGCACCCGACACGGCCTGCCCCACCGATCGCAGCGAGAGATCGGGCAGCCCGCGCACGCCTTCGGACATGGCGTTGGACGTCGTGAACCCCGCCACCCAGGACTCGGCAGCATCGGTGGACGCTTCGGGCTCCTCGTCGAGCTCGACCAGGTACTCGGTCTGCGGCGCGAGCGGACCTTCGGGGCGGAAGGTCGCGAGTCCCGTCTGAACGCTGGTCCACTCCAGGGTCCAGCTGCCATCGACAGGCTGCCCCAGCCCATCCGTCAGCCGCGCACCCAGGGTGTCGAAGTCGCCGGCACCACGGAGCTGAAGCACGACCTGCGCATCCCGGGGGATGTCGACCGAACCCGGTTCCGGGCTCACAGCCAACACGTCCAGGTCGGATCGTGCGCAGTCCTGGGCCAGAGCGGTCCCGGGCCACAGGGCGATCAGCGTTGTCCACCACATGCGAACAGCATTCCCACCTGCCGCACTACCTGCAAGGCGAAGCGACCCGCGAGGAGCGGAACGTGACCGTTCGGGACGGCCCGTTCTTCGCCTACGGCACGTCCAGCTGGCCGGACCCGTTGTCGCCCCAGCAGAACATGGTCCCGATGGCCGACAGCGCACACCCGTGCGTGGGCGACATCTCGACGTTCAGAGCGGTCTGATCGGGCGGGAGGATCTGCCCGAAGTTGTTGCGACCCCAGCACTCGAGGGTGGTGGCCGACAGGATGCCGCACGCGGAATCTCCGGCGGTGGACAGGTCGGTGTAGGGGCCCTTGCGGTTGGCGGGGTTGGCCTGACCGTTGGTGTTGTCGCCCCAGCACTTGAGCGTGCTGTCCGTGAGGATGGCACAGGTGTGGGTGTCGCCCGACTCCATCTGCCGGAACGAGCCGGAGTCCGGAGTGGCCTGGCCGAAGCCGTCGTCGCCCCAGCAGAAGCCGAGTCCGTTTCCGCTCTCGACCGCCGAGCACGTGTGCCGCTCTCCGGGCGCGATCTGCAGAATCTCCTGAGCCGGGACCATGCTGGACTGGGAGAACTCGTCGTCGCCCCAGCAGAAGGCCTCGCCCAGGTTGGTGATGGCACACGCGTGGTTCACGCCCACTGCGAGCTGCTCGAAGTCCGAACCCGCAGGCACGCCCGACACCACCCCGAACTCGTCGTCGCCCCAGCAGAGCACGGAACCGCCCTGAAGGCCGCACATGAAGCCGTCTCCACCGCGGAAGCGCGACCATCCCGTGCCGTCGGGGAGCCCGCTGACCTCGCCGTTGACGTCGCTGCCCCAGCACTCGGCCTCGCCCGTGGACCGCACGCCACAGGTGACGTTCGGACCCACACCGAGCACGCCGTAGTCGTGGCGGTCGGAACCCGTGCAGTCTTCGTCGATCTCGTTCCAGCCCACATCCGTGATGTCTGGATTGATGCCCACGTCGTCGTCGTTGCAGTCCTCGCCACCCGACTCCTCGCTGGCGAACCCGTCGTTGTCGGCGTCGACCCCATCGATGCCATCGCAGTTGTTGTCGACCTCGTCGCCAACGGTGTCCTCTGCATCCGGGTTGATCTCGGCGTCGTCGTCGTTGCAGTCCTGCAGCTCGTTGAAGCCGTCGCCATCGGAGTCGAGGCCGTCCCCGCCCGTGTCGACGAAGTCGGTGGACCCCGGGCACCCGACCAGGAACGAGGTCAGGACGACAGCAGCAGTGAGCGAATGGACGTGTCGCAGTGGCATCGGATCTCCGTGTGACGCAGCACGATAGCCGTGCCGCCGGTCGCTCGCCAGACCCCGCGCGGATAGATTCGGAGCGCTCGCGGGTCGAGATGACGACCCCGCCATCTGCACCGGCAAACCCGGGGTGGAGCACGACATGTCCGAGACGCTGCATCAGGCGCTGGCCGCTATCGCCATGCTGGCCTGCACATCGACCCCCTGCCTCGCCGGGTCCGCACTCGTCGTACCGCTTGAGGAGTCCGCCCGCGACGATCGCGCGTTCACCGGCTTCGGACTGGGTCTGTCTGCCATCGTCGAGGCCGATCTCGTCGATCTCCCCGGCCTCGACCTCGATGCTCCGACCGACCACGTGGAGCGGGCGCATCGCACGGCAGAAGCCGGACTCACCCGCCAGGACGGGGTGAATTCCGAGGGTGCGGCGCGACTGGCCCGGGATCTGGAGCTGGACTGGGCGTTCACCGGCACCTGGGGCGTGGAGGAGCGCACGCTGACCGTCACCTACCGGATCATCGACACCCAGGAGCAGCGCATCGCCGAAGTCGAGCAGTCTGGTCCCGCCAGCGACTTCCAGACAGTGCACAAGACCGCCCTGCTCGCTCTGCTGTCGGAAGTCGGTATGGAGCTCTCACCCGGGATCCAGCGGCGGATCCAGGGCCGGGTGCTCACCGAGAACGCCGAGGCGGTCGCGGCCTGGGGTCGGGGTCTGAAGGCCCTGGCCGCGGACGATCCGAAGGCCGCCGTGAAGCACCTGGAGCAGGCCCTCGCCGCCGACCCCGCGTTCAGCCTGGGGTCCGAGGCGCTTGCTGATGCCCGGATCGCGGCCGAGCGAGAGCGTCTCGAAGTCTCCATCGATGCGGAGGCCACTCGCACGGAGGCCCTCCTGGCTGCGCTCGCTCGCACGCCCGTGGAGCTCGAGCTGGCCAAGCGCACCAAAAAGCTCGGCGAACAGGCAGACCTGCTCCTCCGATTCGCCCTCCTCACGGAGCTGTCCCGCCCGTGCCAAGCCGAACAGGAGATGCATCACTACCTGCTGCGGAACCAGGGTCGCTTCGTGAAGGCCGACAAGAAGACGCTGGGCAATGCGCTCTCGCACAGCGCGAACCGCTTGAAAGTCGGGCGGCAGCTGGAACAGATACGGCAGGACATCGCGGGCGACTCCGAGGAGTGGGAGGACGAAGCGCCTCGCACCCGAAAGGCGCCCCGTCCCGTCGCTTCGTTGGCGCCGCGCCCTCCACTCGCCGACTTCACCCTGGGCAGCAATCTCCGGGTCGGGCTGCTCCGAGAAGCCATCTCCTGCGCAGGGCCCAGCGCAGATGCGCGTCTGGACGCCATCGAGAGGGTGCGAGAGACCCTGACCAGGATCGAGACACGAAAGGTGCGGCTCGATGCGAATTCACGGCTTCATCTGGAGCTGCGTGCGCTGTTCGAGACTGCTCGTCGGGACGGCTGGAGTGAGGAGGTCTCGTCGGAGAGCGCGAGGCTGGCCACGCAGCCACTCCGGGCGGAGGCGGCTCACAAGCGAGATGTCCATCTCTCACGCATCGAACAGGCCGCGCACCGACGAGACGAGCTCCTCGCTCTCCTGGAGCCATGGACCGTCGAGGACTGGAGCGAGGCGGTCCGAATGGGACACGAATGGACGTCGACGACAGGAGCGTGCTCCCAAATGGGCGACGAGGCCGTGCTCGGCGGCCGGTTCTGGCGGCGGTCCACCGAGCTGGAATCGAGAGTGCTGGAAGACGGGTGGGTCCACCGGTCGGAGCTCGGAGACGTCGCCCGCGCGTTGAACGGTGTCCGCCTCGCCTGGTTGACGGGCTGCCTGGACCCCGAACGCTCTGGAATGCCGACACCCTCGGTGGACGTGGCCACCCGCGACGCGGCGTTGAGCTGGTTCGAGGCCCGCCTGCCCGCCGTGAGAGCCGCCTGTTCCCGCCGCCAGATCGAAGACCTGCAGAGTGCGGCAGCGGCCCTCCGAGACGCCGAAGACCCGAAGAAACAGCAGACCGCCCGACTGGTGCTCCTCAAACGTGCGACGGGAGCGACCTGCCTCTCGGCTGGAGATCTGGTTGGAGAGGTTGCCCCAGACGGAGAGGCTGGCCCGAGCGGAGAGGAGTAGCGGTGAGCGCTCGTGGATGGACCTCCGAACCCCGCGTCGCTACCTCCCCTGCCGCTGTCGCTCCGCGCCCCGACCGCGCCCAACGCCCTGGTAGACGAACCCCAGCCCCTCGAGCGTCGCGGGATCGTAGATGTTGCGCAGATCGATGATGACGGGACTCGCGAGCGCTGCGCGCACCCGTCGCAGGTCGAGGGCGCGGTAGCCGTCCCACTCCGTCAGGATGACCAGGACGTCCGCATCGGCGATGGCAAGGTATGGGTCGGGGTGGAACGTCGCCTCGGGGAGCAGAGCACGCGCCCGGTCATCGGCGGTGGGATCGTGCACGTGCACGTCGGCCCCCTCTGCATGCAAGCTCGGCACGATCACCAGGGAGGGTGCTTCCCGCATGTCGTCGGTGCCGGGCTTGAAGGTCAGACCGAGCACCGCCACCTTCTTTCCGTTCACTCCCTCCGCTGCAGACACGATCCGCTGGACCATCTCCGCCTTGCGCGTGGTGTTCACCTCCACCACGGCCTCCACGATGCGCGTCGGGCGTCCAGCAGCCCGTGCCGTCCGGCAGAGCGCAAGCGTGTCTTTGGGAAAGCAGCTCCCGCCATACCCCGGCCCAGGGTGCAGGAACTTCGGCCCGATGCGCTTGTCCAGCCCGACTCCGCGCGCGACGTCCTGGATGTCGGCCCCCACCGCCTCGCACAGATCCGCCATCTCGTTGATGAACGAGATCTTCGTCGCCAGGAACGCGTTGGAGGCGTACTTGATGAGCTCGGCGGACCGGCGATCGGTGAACAGCAACGGCCCCCGGTTCAAGTGGAGCGGGCGGTACAGCTCGGCCAGCGTCGCGCGGGCACGCTCGTCCTCCACCCCGAGAAGGATCCGGTCTGGGTGCTTGAAGTCGTGAATCGCAGCCCCCTCACGGAGGAACTCCGGGTTGGAGGCGACCGAGACGTCGAGACCTGGTCGCTCCTGGTCGAGGATCGCCTGGATGAGATCGCCCGTTCCGACCGGAACCGTGGACTTCGTGACCACCACACGACCCGGCTCCAGCACCGCGGCGAGGGACTGGACCGCCTCGCGCACGAACGAGATGTCGGCATGCCCATCGCCTCGCCGAGCAGGGGTTCCAACCGCGATGAAGATCACCTGTGCACCGGTCGTCGCGGCCTGGAGGTCCGTGGTGAAGCTCAACCGCCCGCTCTCGGCATTGCGCGACACCAGCTCGTCGAGGCCGGGCTCGAAGATGGGCATCCGGCCCGCGTTGAGCGAGTCCACTCGATCGACGTCCAGATCGACACAGCGGACCTCGTGCCCGAAGTCCGCGAAACACGCCGCGGACACCAGCCCGACGTACCCACAACCGATCATGGCGACCTTCATTTCTCGCCTCCCGAGAGTCCCGCACCTATCCCACGGCACAGAGCGTTCGCGGTCCCATTCGGCCGTGACGGGACGAACTGAAGGCCCCCCGACGATCCGAGCGCTATGCTGCGGCCATGGACGTCGTGCTCGGCCCTTTCCGCCTCGTGCGGCCCATCGCCCGCGGGGGCATGGGTCGGGTGTGGCGTGCCCAGCACGTCACCCAGGGCACCCCCGTCGCCATCAAGGTCCTCCACGGCCACGCCGTCACCGATCAGCGCTTTCTCGAGAGCTTCCGCGGTGAGGTCCGGGCCGTCGCGACCCTCGACCACCCCGGCATCGTCATGCTGCTCGACCACGGCACGGTGCCCGACGATCAGGCCAGCCCCGACAACGGGATCGTCGCCGGAAGCCCCTGGCTCGCGATGGAGCTCGCGAGCGGCGGAACCCTGTCGCATCTGTCCGGCGCGCTCTCATGGCCCGCGCTGAAAGCCATCCTGCTGGCGCTGCTCGAAGGCCTCGCCCACGCGCACGCACGCGGCGTCGTCCATCGGGATCTGAAGCCCAGCAACATCCTGATCGCCACCCCGCGCGACCTGCGACCCGGCCTGAAGCTGTCGGACTTCGGCATCGCGCACGCCCTGGACACCGAGCGCACCGGCCCGCAGGAAGAGGCGATCATCGGCACGCCCATGTTCATGGCGCCCGAGCAGATCCGGGGGCTGTGGCGGGATCACGGCCCCTGGACCGACCTGTACGCGCTGGGCTGCGTCACCTGGGTCCTGGCGACGGGGCAGACCCCCTTCGACCGGAAGCGGCCCGGTCACGCGATCATGATCGATCACCTCACCCAGCCGTTTCCGGAGTTCGTCCCGGTTCATCCCCTGCCGGAGGCGTTCGGCTGCTGGCTGGACAGGCTGCTCCGGCGAGACCGGTTCGAGCGGTTCCAGAACGCCGCCGATGCCGCCCACGCGCTGCTCCAGCTGGACGCGGGGCGAGCGGTCGAGAGTCCCTTCGCAGACGCCCTCGACACGGGGCCACACGGCGAGGCGCCCGCGAATCCGGGTTCCGACAACGATCCAGTCGCGAATGCGGCGGTGGGTGCGACGCGGATCTCCCTGGGCGAGACGTGGCGGATGGCCTTCGAGCCCGTCAGCGATTCCTCCGACCCGGCCGGAATCGACACGATCGCCGAACACCCCGACCGACAGGATGGCGCTGGACCCGACCAGAGCCGGGGAGAGGATGCAGGCGGAGAAGCCGACAATCCTGCGGACGACCCCGCGGACCATACGGCAGACGACCCGGTCCCCGCGAGCGCTCTTCACGCGGCACCTCCCGGTGCACCCATGCCCGTGTCCTGGCGTCGGACCGTGCCGCCGGCTCCTTCGATTCAGCTGGTGGGTGCTGGACTGTCGCTGTACGGGCTTCGTTCGGTTCGGCTGGTGGGGCGGGAAGCGGAACGCGATGCGCTGTGGGATGTACTGCAGAAGGTACGGCAGGAGGGGTCTGCGCGCCTGGTCGTGCTCCGCGGGGCAGCCGGGACGGGCAAGAGTCGGCTGGCCCGCTGGCTGTGTGAGCGCGCCGCCGAGACCGGAGCGGCCCACGTCACTTCAGCGCACTTCGCACCCGAGCTGCAGCCGGGATTCGCGATCCGGGATCTGGGCGCCCGCTACCTTCGGACCCATGACCTGGACCGCGCCGAGGTCGAGGCGCGGGTGGGCGACTGGGTGTCGGCCTGGGGTGGCTCGGACGACGAACGACGCGTGCTGACCGAGCTCCTGCACCCATCGACGTCCACCAAGCCCGAGCCCGGAGTCGTGCGCCTGACCCGGCCGAGCGAGTACCACGCGGCGGTGGCGGGGGTGTTTCGGCGGTTGGCGATCGACCGGCCCCTCATCACCTGGCTCGACGACGTCCAGTGGGGGTTTCACGGCCTGGGACTCGCCCGGCACATCCTCGAGGGGCAGGACACCGTGCCCGTGCCGCAGCTGCTCGTGGCCACCGTGCGCGACGAAGCCCTGGCCGACCGTCCCGACGAAGCCCGCCGCCTGCGACAGCTCCTCGAACACCCGCGCACCACCGTCATCTCGTGTGCGCCCCTGCCCGAGACCGAACACGCCCAGCTGATCGGCGAGCTCCTCCCCCTCGACGAGGCCATCCGGGTCCAGATCGCCGAACGAACCGCCGGAAACCCCCTGTTCGCGGTTCAGCTGGTGGGGGACTGGGTGCAGCGCGGGCTGCTCGAACCCACGCCCAAGGGCTTCCGGCTGCACGCATCGACCGAGCCCATCCTCCCCGACGATCTGCACGAGGTGTGGTCGAGTCGCATCGAGCGGCTGCTCACCGACTTCTCCGCCATCACGTCCACGGATGCCGATGTGGACGCCCCCCGGATCGCGCTGGAGATCGCTGCAGCACTCGGAACCGAGGTGACCAACGCCGAGTGGCACCAGACCGTCGACGACCCCCAGGGCCTGTTCGGTGACCGATTCCAGGGCGGCCGACGCACCCGGCAGCTGCTGCTCGACCGCCTGCTCACGGAGCGCCTCGCGACCCCGGTGGGCAGCAGTGCACGGGGCTCCGACGGTCGCTGGGCCTTCGTCCACTCCATGCTCAAGGAGGCGCTGGAGCGGTCGGCTCGCGAGGCGGGCCGGTGGGCGGCCCACAATGTCGCAGCCGCCACGATGATCATGGCCCGGTACGACGTCCGACGCTTCGCCCCCTTGTCGCTCCCAGCCGAGCGCCTCGGGCGTCACCTGCTCGAAGCCGGCCAGGTCCAGACCGCGATCCAGCCCCTGTTGGGCGGTGTTCAGCAGCGCCTCCTGACCATGGGACCGAACGCGGCGCTGTCCCTGCTCGACACCACCACCCGCGCGATGCTCGAGGTGGGGCTCCCCCAGACCGACAAGCGCTGGGCGCGCGTCTGGACCCTGTCGGCGCGGATCCACATCGAGCGCGCCGACTACGCCCTGGCCGAGCGCTTCCACATGCGGGTGCTCCAGAACGCCGAGGCGAACGGCTGGCGGGGTGCGGAGTTGTACGCCCTGCACGGGGAGGTCCGCCGACTGCTGGCCCAGGGCCGCACCAAGACTGCCGAACAGACCCTGTCCACGTTGCTCGAGCGCGCGACTCAGGCCGAAAAGCCCCGCCCACAGGGCCTCGCACGGCTCGGGCTCGGGAGGCTCCACCTCCAGCGGGGCGAAGCCGACCAGGCCCTGCTCGAGCTCCAGACCGCCATTCCCCTGCTCGCGTCCGATCCCATCGAGCAAGCCGAGGCCCGCCTGGAGCTGGCGCGTGCGCGACGTGCCGCGGGTCACGAGGCCGTGGCGGAGTACGAGCTGGCGATCCGGACCCTGTCCGATCTGGGCCTGGGGCGGCGCGTGGCCGTTGCACACGCCGAGCTCGGGCGGCTCCTGGTCCAGCGTGGCCGTCCCGAAGCGGCCCTCCAGCATCTGGACATCGCCGCGACGCGCTTCGAGAGCCTCGGCGACCCGATCGAGGCGGGAGAGGTCCGTCTGCAGCGCATGGATGCCGTGGTGCGCGCCGCGTCCGACCCCGGAGCATTGAACGCGTCGCTCCGTCCGGATCTTCAGCCCGAGCGCATCCGTTCCAGCCTGACCCACCTGCCGCACAAGGCGCGTATCGACGTGACGGTGGCGCTGTCTGCCCTCGATGCCACCCTGGTGGACGACCCGACCGGGGTCCGACGCGCCGCACCGACACTGGCGCCCGACACGCATCCCTGGGTCCACACGGTCCGTCGCATCGCCGCCCGCATCTGGCGCCTGCGAGGCGAAGACGACCTGGCCACCCGGCTCTCCGGACCGTGATGCGCGCACTCCGGATCCTCATGACCACGGGGCTGCTGGCAGCACCGGGTCTGCTCACCCTGCCTGCGATTCAGGCCCTGTCGACGCGGTTCCTCGCGCCGCCACTCACGCTGACGATGGTCGACGCGACCCTCGATCACGCCTTCGAGGACGGGGAGATCGCGCTGCCGGCGGTGGAGTGGGTCGATCTGGAGGGGCTTCCCCGGGCTGCGCTCCCGAGAGCCGCAGTGTCGAGCGAGGACGGGCGGTTCTACGTGCATCGGGGCTTCGACTGGGTCGGCATCTGCGCAGCGTACCGGGCGAACCAGGCCGGCGGCCGACTGCGGGGTGGGTCGACCATCAGCCAGCAGGTGGCGCGGAACCTGTTCCTGGTTCAGCACCGCAGCTGGGTGAGGAAGGGCCTGGAGGCGTACTACACGATCTGGCTGGAGCTGCTGGTCGACAAGGACCGCATCCTGGAGCTGTACCTGAACATCGCGGAGACGGGCCCACAGACCTTCGGTGTACAGGCGGGCGCACAGCGGTGGTTCGAGCGGGATGCTGCGGATCTCGACCGGGACCGGGCAGCGAAGCTGGTGGCGCTGTTCCCGAACCCGCGCAATCGCAACCCGTTCGGCAAGGTCGCCAGGAAGAAGGCGGGCTGGATTCGGCGCAACCCGGCTCCGATGCCGGGGGATCCGGGCTTCGAGCGCTGGGCGGAGCAGGTGGACGGGTCGATCTGGAGTGTCGGGTTTCCGCCCTGCTCGGAGTGACGAGTTCGTAGGTTCTCGAGGGCGGATCGAGACGCGCCATTCGGGGTCAGACACATTCTGGTGCGCGCTTCGTTGCCCACCCAGACCCGATTCAGCATGGCGCCATTCGGGGTCAGACACCTTCTGGTGCGAGCGCGCCACTTGGGGTCAGACACCTTCTGGTTGGACGCGCCATCTGGGGTCAGACACCTTCGGGTCGGGCGCGCCATCTGGGGTCAGACTCCTTCTGATCACCGTGCGCCATTCGGGGTCAGACACGTTCTGGAGCGTGCGTCGATCGCTGCTCACAGCCGATCTGGAGCCGACCAAATGGGGTCAGACTCCTTCTGAACGACACGCGCCATTCGGGGTCAGACTTCTTCTGATCACCGTGCGCCATTCCGGGTCAGACACATTCTGGTGCGTCCTTCGTTGCCCACCCAGGCGCGATTCAGCATGCGCCATTCAGGGTCAGACTCCTTCTGATCACCGTGCGCCATCTGGGGTCAGACACCTTCGGGTCGGGCGCGCCATTCGGGGTCAGACACATTCTGGTGCGCTCGCGCCACTCGGGGTCAGACCGATCGGAGCGCCGCCGAGCTACCGGATCAGGGGCGCATCCGCTCCAGGATCGCCTCGGCGCTCACGGCACCCTCCCACTCGGCCTCGAGCTCCAGACCCGGTCGGAGCAGCGCCAGCTTCACCGTGTGCGTCAGCGTCTCGCCCTCTGGCAACACCAACAGGTTGAACAGCTGGGGCAGTGCCGTGTCGATCATCTCCGGGTCCCCCGTCGCCACCAGCCAGCGTGGAGGCCCGTCCGTACGCCCGAACTTCTCTGCGTAGGCCGTCAGCCGCTCTGGGGTGTCGTACTCCGGGTCGATCGTCAACGTCAGCAGGGTCAGCGGAGGATCGTCGTCCGACCAGGCCCGCTGCACCGAGCGCATCTGCTGCATCGTCAGCGGACAGGCTTCGGCATTGCCGCACCGCGTGAACACGAACCCCATCAACACCCAGTCGTCCGCGAGGTCCCCCAACGAAAACGCCTCTCCCCGACCATCCACCAGGGGCAGATCCGGCAATCCATCGGGATGCCGCCAGGCGTCCAGCAGCGCCCGCCAATCGCTCGATCCCGACGCATCCGACCCCGGCGCCGCTCCCGTCTCGACTGGACCCACGTCCCGACGCGCCCACAACGACAGGCCATGCACCGCGTCGATCTCGACGTAGTCCTTCTCGACCCGCTCCCACAGCCCGATCGCACGCAGATACCCGCGGAAGTCCACGCCAGGCCCACAGTGCAGACACGGGATGTTGGTGTCGATCAGTACCCAGTCGGGCTCACGGTCCAGATCCCCCGCGAGATGGGACCGAAACATACGCTCTGCATCCGTCGCGGGCGCATCCGGGAACGCATCGACGCCGTCCGGAAACAGCACCGGTAGCGGAAACACCACCGGGTAGCGACCCACGCGCTCCACCCCCTGCAGCGTGAGCCAGGGATAGGCCGGGGTGAGGTCGCTGGTCCACACCACCACCGCATCGCCGGGCGCCAGGTGCTCCTCGAACAGGGCGCGCCCCTCGCCCCCGTCCGACACCGCCTGCCCCCGCACCATCATCACCACCACGATGACGCCCGCCCAACCCGCCGTGAAGCGCACCAAGCCGGCGCGCAGCGCGTTCGTCATCACATCGCCCACCGACAGCGCCAGACAGACCGCAGCGAACACCTGTGCCGGAATCAGGTGGTAGAACCACCCCTTCCACTGCAGAAAGTACACCGCGAACCCACCCAGGGCCGCAAGACCCACCCCCAGACGTGCGACCCGCCGTGCACCGTCGACCCGGGCCGCCAAGGCCGCTCCCACGAACGCGGCCAGCCCTACCGGAACCCAGACCGGCAGGAGCATGCGATACGCCAGCTCGGGAGCGCCATAGGCCCGGTACCCCTCCACCAGGACCGGCATCCACACGTCGAACAACGCCGAGCGCATCGCCTCCGGCACGAACAGGAAGTGCAGCGGGTAGAGCAGCCCCGTCGCGACCCAGACCGCCAGACCCGGCCCCAACCATCGACGCCCGACCGCGCTCCGACCGCCGCGGAGGACCAGGCCCAGCAACCCCAGCTCCACGAGGCCTGCCGTCACCACGAAGTGCGGCTTGATGCACACCCCCACCGCTCCCAGCGCACCCGCCAGTGCAGCCAGGGCCACGGGGGTGTCGAGCCCCCCGGCCCGTCTGAGCCGCACCACCAAAAACGGCAGGAAGAGCAGAACGAACAGGTGCTCCCGTTGGGCGAAGTTCCCCACAGCGCCCACGAACACGGACACGCCGACGAACGCCGCCATCGCACGTCGTGCAGGCCTCCGCCCCACGAGCCCCTCCAGACCGAGCCCGATCGCCACCGACGCCGCAATCGTCCCGACCAGCGCGAGTCCGATCACCATCCAGATCGTCGACGCGCCAGGAGGCCCGGCCAGCCACGCAGCCAGCGCATGCAGGTAGTGCGACAACGGCGGATTGGTCTCGACGTAGTCCACGTACGGCAGCTGCCCCGAGACGAGCCGGTCTCCCACCTCCGACAGCACCGCGACGTCGTGGGACACGTGCAGGCGCCCCGTGCCGTACATCGTGGCCAACAGCGCCAGCCCCAACGTGGTCCACAGCTCGGAGACGCGCCAACCGACCCCTTCGCTGGCGCCTGATGTGGCGTCCTCCACGCTCTCGTCCCCTACTCTCTCTACATGTCCGACGAATCCATCGACCTCACCCTACACACTCCGGCCGGTCCGCTGGCCGTCCAGATCCCCACCACGACCGAAAAGGTGCCCGTGACCGACGTCACCAAGCCTGCGTCGATGCTCTCCGATGCGCTCTCCGGCGTGGCGGAGCAGCTGGCGGCCCGGAACGGGACCCCGATCCAGTGCAGAGAGGGCTGCGCGGCATGCTGCCACCATCTGGTCCCCGTCTCGCCATTCGAAGCGATCGCCCTGGCAGAGGCCTATGCGGAGCTCCCCGAAGACCGTCGCGCTCGAGTCCGTACCCGTATCGACGCTCTCCAGGAGCGCCTTCGCGAGACCGGGCTGCGCGAACGCCTCGACGCGCCCCCTGGTGGCGAAGAGGGTCGGCAGCTCGTGTTCGACTACTTCGCGCTGAACGAACCGTGCCCGTTCCTGGAGGACTCGGGAGCCTGCGGGGTGTACGCGCGGCGCCCCCATGCGTGTCGTGACCTGGTCGTGGCCTCCGACCCCATCCACTGCGAAGACCCCGCCAGCGGCCAGGTCCGCCGACTCCCCACCCTGATGGACGTCGGCAGGGCCATTCGGAGCGTCGGCGCATCGGTCTTCCCGGATCTCCCACTTCGGATACCGCTGGTGGACGCCATCGACTGGGCTGACGAGCACCCACACGTCACCCGTACCGTCGCCCGTGGCGTCGATCTGGTGAATGCACTCAAGTCCGCGCTCGCCAAGCAACCGAGCTGACCGCTCCCACAACCCCACAGCACCGGATACACGGGCCCGATGACCTGGCTTCTCCCCTGGCTGACCGACTGGGCGCAGCTGTTGTTCCGGTGGGTACACGTTCTCGCCGCCATCGCGTGGATCGGCCACGCGTTCTTCTTCCACAGCATGGAGAAGGCCCTTCGTCCGCCGGAAGTCGACGGAGTCGATCCCGACGTCCACGGCGAGCTGTGGATGGTCCACGGCGGCGGGTTCTTCCGGATGCAGAAGACCCGGGTTCTGCCCCCGGTGTTCACCGGCCATCTGCACTGGTTCAAGTACGAAGCCCTGCTCACCTGGGTGTCCGGATTCCTGCTGCTGGTGGCGCTGTACTACGTGTCGGCGAGTGGGTTGATGGTCGGTCCGGGCACCTCGCTCACGCCCACCGTCGCCGTCGTCGTGGGTCTCGCCACTCTGGTGGGTGGCTGGGCCATCTACGACTTCATCTGGGCGGGCCCGATCGGACGCGTCGGCAAGGATCCCACCGTCGGAACGCTGCTCACGATCCTCCTCGTCGCGGGCTCGGGCGTCGCTTTGACTCAGCTGTTGCCAGGGCGCGCTGCGTTCCTGCACACCGGGGCGCTGCTCGGCACGATCATGACCGCCAATGTCTGGATGCGGATCATCCCCGGCGCGAAGAAGATGGTCCACGCCCTCGAGAACGGGCAGGAACCGGACCTGCGCCTGGGCGCCATCGGCCACCAGCGGTCGGTCCACAATGGGTACATGCACTTCCCCATCGTGCTGCTGATGATCAGCAACCACTACCCCTTCCTCTATGGAAGCACCTGGGCGCCGGTCCTGCTCCTCCTCCTCCTCGCAGCAGGCGCAGCCACGCGGCAGCTCTTCTACGACGGGTGGAGCGCACACTGGGCCGTCAAAGGCACCGTGCTGGCGGGCCTCGTCGGCGTTCTCGCTCTGACGGTCCCCTCTCCACCGCAGCAGGACATCGATCCGGCGTCCACGGCGAAGACCGACGGAACGGCGATCGACGCGGCCTCGACGGTCGATGTGGGCGGCGTGGTGCGGTTCGAGGGAGAGGTTCCGGAGCCCAAGGAGCTCAAGCTGTACGGCGACTGCCTGAAGGCGGTGACACCGCCGGTCTACGAGGACAGTGTGCAGGTCGAAGACGGCAGGCTCGCGAACGTGTTCGTGTGGGTCGAAACGGGCTGGGAGGACTTCCAGATTCCCGCAGCCCCCCAGGAAGAGGTGGTGGTCGATCAGCGTGGATGCTTGTACAAGCCCCGGATCCACGGTGCGCGGGTGGGCCAGCCGGTGACGTTCGTGAACTCCGATGCGATGTTCCACAACGTGCGATCGGTGTCGGACGAGAACGAGACGTTCAACCTGAACATGCCCGCGAAGGACCAGCGGATCACGCGCACGTTCGGGCGGCCCGAGCAGATGGTCGAGGCCCGCTGCGATGTCCATCCCTGGATGCAGTCGCACATCGGGGTGGTGCCGCACGACTGGTGGGCGATCAGCGACGAACAGGGGGCGTTCACGCTGGACGGGATGCCGCCCGGCACCTTCACGGTGAAGGCCTGGCACGAGGTGTTCGGTGAGCAGTCGGCCGAGCTGACGGTCAGCGAGGACGGCGCAACCGAGCTGCGGTTCACGTTCACGCCCTGAGTCGCGCCATTCGGGGTCAGACACCTTCGTGAGCGACCCGCCATTCGGGGTCAGACACCGTCGTGAGCGATGCACCATTCGGGGTCAGACACCTTCGTGAGCGGCGCGCCATTCGGGGTCAGACACCTTCGTGAGCGACGCGCCATTTGGGGTCAGACACCACATGGCGCTGCCGTCGATCCCCGACCACGCCACGTCGAGCAGGCCGCCACTTGGGGTCAGACACCTTCGCGAGCGACGAACCATTCGGGGTCAGACACCTTCGCGAGCGACGCGCCATTCGGGGTCAGACACCTCAACCATTCGGCGTCAGACACCTTCGCGAGCGGCGCGCCATTCGGGGTCAGACACCTTCGCGAGCGGCGCGCCATTCGGGGTCAGACACCTCGTGAGCGACCCGCCATTCGGGGTCAGACACCTGCGTGAGCGCTCCCTGGTCGCACCCACTACGCCGTCTGCTTCACCTCGATCGGCGTCAATGCCAGCGTCTCGAACGGCATCTCGACGCCCGCCGCATCCAGCGCGTCCTTCACCCGCTCTCGCAACGCGAAGCGCTCCGCCATGTGCTGAGTCTCGTCTCGCAGCCAGACCCGAAGCTCCAGCAGCGTGTTGTAGTCGCCCAGATCGCGGACCACGACCTGCGGTGCGGGCGACGTCAGGAACTGCTCCGCGTCACACAGCCCCAGCAGGATCTCGCGCACGCGACCGACCGGCTCGTTCACCCCCACCGTCACCTGCACGTCCAGGCGCAGATGCGGGAAGTTCGTGTACGACGCCACCTTCGCATCCGCGATGATCGCGTTCGGAATCGCCACCATCCGGCCGTCCACCGTCACCAGCCGGGTGCTGCGCATCGTGATGGTCTCCACCCGACCGTACTCCCCGTCCACCTCGATCAGGTCGCCGATCACGAACGGGCGGTCCCAGAAGATGAACAACCCCGAGATCACGTTCGACAGCGTGTTCTGCGCGGCGAAGCCGATCGTCAGCCCCATCACACCCAGGCTCGCCAACACCGACGTCGTGTCGACGCCCAGCTGGTTCAGCGCCGTCAACGCACCGATCACGCCGATGGTGAGTCGCACCACCGACTTCATGAAGGTCGCCGCCGTCGCATCCAGCCGAACCCGGTCGAACACCCGGTCGAGCGCCGTTCCGATCACCCGCACCAGCGCCGCGAAGATCACGATCGTCGCCAGCGCGGCCAGGGTCGACGGCACCCAGGCGAACACCAGATTGGCGAGGGCCTCCGGACCAAATGTCTCCTTGAAGTGTTCGAACGCGATCTGCACGGGGGCCTCCTCTGACTCGCGACGCTGCGAGATGGAGGCGCCTTAATCGCGCTGCAGCGCCAGCCTCAGCAGCACGCCCGTGTGTGCCAGCTCCGTGAGCCCCTCCGGATCGCGCCCGTGCACCCGACGACTCCGCGCCCACTCCAGCATCGCCCGATACACCGCACCCCCATCCGCCGGAAGCGACTGACGCAGCGACCGCTCCGCCGCGACATCCCCGTCCAGGGCGCGCATCGCGAGCAGACCCCACCGAAACCCCGCCTGGCCGGCCGTTCCGAAGGCTTCGATCAACGCGGGGTCGATCTCGTCGCCGTCCATCCACCCCCGGACCGCGTGCCAGTACCGCCGCTCCAGATCCCGGGCGGGCGGCAGCTCGAGCGCATCGATCGCCTTCAGCGCCGCATCCGCCTCCTCCCGATCCCAAGTGTCCATCGCCCGCAGGAACCGGAACGCCTCGACCGCTGCCGCAATCTCCGTCGAGTCGAAGTCCGCGGTGAGCGCCCGGATCTCCGCCACCGCATGATCGGCCTCGTCGTCGCCCCGCTCCACCAGGATGCCCGTTCGGCGGATCTGCGCGATCGCCAGCTGACGCGTCTCGCCCAGCCTCGCCGCCAGCGTCGACAGGTGCTCGAATCCCGACAGAGCGGCGTCGTGCCGACCCGCGACGAGGTCCGCGTTCGCCAGCGCTCCCAGAGGACGGAGGGTGGCGTACTCCCCGTCCGCGCCCCCTACATCGAGCGCTTCCGTGAACAGCCGCCGCGCTTCGGGAACCGCACCCCGGTCGAGGGCCAGACGCCCGAGCGACATCAGGATCTCGCCGTGGACCGGTGGGTCGACCACTCCCTCCAGAACCGACAGCGCATCCTCCAGGTGACCGCGCGCAGCGTCAGGCGCATCCTGGACCCGAGCGACCTTGGCCAACCCCACGTGCAGCCTCGCCGCGTAGCGCGCAGGTGCTGGGTGCGTGACCGCTTCCGCGAACAACGCCGCGGCCGCGTCGTAGTCTCCGAGCAGGACCAGCGACCGTCCCAACCGAGCCGCGATCCTCGCCGCGATCGCTGGGTGACCGTGCTGGAGCGCGTGCGTCCGAAGCGCCTCGAGCTCCGCCTGCTCGGCGTTCCGGGTGCGACCGACCGCGTGTTCCAGCACCTGACACCGCACACGCAGGGCGGGCTCCGTGGACACCCCCGCCTCACGACAGGCGACATCCACCGCGCGCAGTCGAGCCAGTCCGGTCTCGCCCGTGCGTACGCGCAGCGCGTAGACGTACGGTTCGACCAGGCTGGCCGCGTCCGCCGGAGCCGTCTCGATGGCCCGATCGATGGCGACTTCGAGCTCGGCTCGCGCGGCGATCACCCCATCCAGAACCGACGAGCGATCCGGCGTGAACAAACCGTCTGCCGCGTCGGAGGCCAGCTCGACGAACACCGCTCGGTGCCGTTCGCAGGCCCGCTGAACGAGCTCCGGCGCCAGCCGAACCAGCGCCTGCCGCAAGCTGGTCAGCATCCGAAGCGAGCCGGCGTTCGCCCGCACCAACAACCCGTGCGTCCGCAGCGTGTGGAGCCACGCGGCTGCGCGGTCCGCTCGACCCTCCGGAAGGACGTCCCGCAAGCGCTCCACACGGAACGCGCCCCCGAACGCCGCGGCACTCGCCAGGACCTCTCGAGGCCCGTCTTCGAGGAGCTCCCACGATCGCTGCAGTGCGCCAGCCAGCGGATCCGCAACATCCGACGGGAGATGCTCGGGAAGGACGCCCCCACGGGCCGTGTTGGCCGCGAGCTCGAGGGCGAGTGGAAGCCCATCACACCCGGGCAGGTACGGCTGGAGCTCCGGCGCCGGAAGCCCGCTTCGCACCGACAACAGCTCGACCGATGCGACCGGGTCGAGTGGCCCCACCTCGATCCGACGTTCGCCCGCCACCCCGAGCGGGATCCGCGACGTCGCCAGGACCCGGATCGAGGTGTTCGCGAGCCAGGGGTCCACCACCGCCGCCAGCTCGGGTGCGATGCGCTCCAGCTCGTCCAACACCACCAACGACACCCGACCTGCCAGGGTCCGCCCCAGGGCGAGGGGGTTCGCCAGTCGGCCCCCCGTCCGACTGGCCATGCGTCCGAGCGCGCCTTCCACGGATGCGACTTCGCCCAGTGCGAACCAGCCCACCGGGCCCGTCCAGGCATGGGCCACCTCGAGAGCCAGGCGGGACTTGCCGACCCCCGGGGGGCCCTCCAGCGTGACCCAGGATGAAGACCGGAGCGCCTCGAGCACGTTCGCCCGCTCGCGCGACCGCCCCACGAAGACATCGACGGACGCGGGTGGATGGAGGTCCGGATCCCGAACGGGCTCGGCAGCCAGGCGGTATCCCGACCCCCGAACCGTCACGAGGTGCACGGGACGCGACGGATCGGCTTCGAGCTTGTTCCGGAGTCGGCCGACCGTCACGCGCACAGCACGGGATCGGGCGGACGGCGCGTAGCCCCACACGGCCTCGAGGAGCTCATCGTTCGGGACCGGCCGTGGCGATGCACGTGCGAGGTACCGCAGCAGACGGGTCTCCAGGGGAGTCAGCTCGGCAACCGAGCCCTGCTGGGAACCCGACACATCACCGGAGCGATTCACCCGAGCGCGCGCGAGGTCCAGCACGCCATCCGCGAGCTGGAGTCTCACCCACACCTCGTCAGTCCAGCGGACCGTCGACGAGGAGGTCGACCACCACGGGCTCTCCCGCGCCATCGAGGGTGTACATCCACTGGATGCGCCCGACGTTGTCGTTCAGCCCGCCGATGCCCTCGACGGTGATCAGCGTGTCCAGCGGCAGGTCGACGACCGCATTGCCCTCGAGGGTTCCATGGCTGGTGGACTCCACGAGGAACAGGTCGTCGGTTCCGGTGAGCTCCCCCACCCCATCGGTGGTGTTCCAGCGGATGTAGGCCACGAGCTGGTCGCCCGAGCACTGCCACTCGTCGAAGCTGTAGTAGTCGCCGAAGCCCTGGTTCCCTGCGCACAGCACATTGTAGTACTGATCGGCGTTCAACGACTGGTACAGCGGATCCTCGTCCACCTCGAACGGCAGTCCGTTGCCCTCGTTCAGGTTCGGGTTCGGGGGGTCGACCTGGACGAACCCGCCCTCCTCCTCACCCGGGCAGCCCGCTCCGAGCAGGGCGAGGGGCAGGAACACGGCGATGGCGGTCGACGAGAGCGGGGGTGTGCAGCGGAACATCCGGTCCTCCAGGGTGGTGCTGGAAGACTACGGCCCCGCTGCCGCGCGAGCAGTGCACAGGAGGTCACAACCCCCGTCAGTCGATCGCCGAGGTGTAGTTGTCCTCGAGCTCGAACTCGCCGTCGCCGTTCAGGCCGGTCCAGGTGCCCACCAGCCCGACCGAGCTCTCGCACAGGGTCTCGCGCTGGATGAAGCACTGGCCGTCCAGGCAGTCGTTGTCGTCGGCCAGGTTCTCGGGTGCGCCGACGTCGAAGGTCGGGATGTCCCCGTAGTAGAGGTTGGTCTGGTTCTCGCTCCACTGGTCGGACTCGGTCCAGCGCTCGGTGCTGATCGAGTCGAAGTTGGCCTCGCCAGACAGCCAGCGGTTGTTCTCGCGGACGATCGTGTAGACCGTGTTGACCTCGGTATCGATGGTCTCTTCGTAGCGGTAGCCGCTCTCGTGCTGACGGCCTTCGCGGTCGTTCAGCGTCGCGACGTACTCGAACTTCCAGGTGTTCCCATCCACCTTGGATCCGGGGATCACCTCGTCGCCCACCACCATCACGGCGTCGTCGGCGCGTCCGTGGCTGATGCGGGCGAAGAAGATGTCGAGCGACTGGTCCCGCTCGTCGATGTCGGTCCACTCGTTGTTCCCGCTGTTGCCGATGCTGGCATCGCGCAGGTTGGTGCTCATCGAGGTGGTGCAGGACGCCTCGGGGTTGGGGGCCTCGAACATCCAGACGCCTTCGAGCGGCCCGCCACCGAGGACGTCGCAGCCCGAGACCATGCCGGAGAGAACGAGAAGAGTAGCCACAGAGAACTTGCGCATCGGATGCCTCCACAGAGAGTTGCCAGCCACGACGGGCTTGCGATGGTCTCCATGTACGCGCGAACCGAAGCGAGATTCGGATTCTGCTACAGTTTGCAACACGGAGCTACCGGATCGAAAGGGCGATCTCCCGCCAGAACCCAGTCAGAACCCCGTGATCTCCTCGGCCGTCAGCAGCTGTTCTGCAAGCCTCCGCACCTGGGGATTCGCGTCTTTCTTGAAGCGCATCACCTGGGATCGCACCTCGTCGTCGAACCGGCACGACAGGATCCGCAGCAGCGCGATCTTCTGGGGAACGGTGGTCTTGTTCGGCTGCCAGAACTGCCACCACTGGCTCTTCCGCTTCTCGAGCCACTCGAGGAACGGCCGTGCGGTCCAGCTGGGGTTGAGCAGCAGCAACGTCCACAGCTCCTCGACGCGACGGGTCCAGCTGGGCTGCGCCAGGAACCGACGGAGCTCGGCGTCGATGTTCGGGTTTCCTCCCGGGGGCGTGGGTCCGACGTCGTCGAGGAACGCGAGCTCCTCGTAGTCCAGGGTCTCGCGCGGATCGATCAGCGAGTTCGCTTCGAACATCGGCCGGACGAAGTTGTTGGCGAACTTGGTCATGTCCGGTGCACCGCCCTCCATCTCGAGGATCTCCGCTGCCTCTCGCTCGACGTCCACGGCATCCGGCCGCTCGTCCCGGTCGTAGCGGGTCATCCGGAACAGCAGATCCCGAGCCCGGTCGGCGCCTTCGTCCTCCAGGCCGCGCCACGGCAGTGCTTCGAGGGCGTCTTCGAGCTGCCGCTCGTGCACGTTCGGGCGCATCGACAGCTTCAGCCGCTCTCCACCCAGCAGCTCGAACAACACGAGACCCAGAGCGTACACGTCCAGCCGCGGCCCATCCGGCGCCCCGTCCAGTCGCTCGGGCGCCATGTACGCCCGCGCGCCGAGCACCATGGACACGGTCTCGCTGCGCTTCCCCTCGAAGTCACCGCGGGCGATGCCGAAGTCCACCACCTTCACCACGCCGGCGAGGGACAGGAGGATGTTGCTGGGCTTGATGTCGCGGTGGATCACCCGCATGGGCGCGCCATCGGCCCCACTGGGTGCGGAATACGCAGCGTGCAGCGCCCGAGCGGACTGGCGCACGAGCTCCAGCCCGAACCGGGTGTCCAGGCCCTTGGGATGCACCTCGATCAGGTCCTGTAGCGAGCAGCCCTGCACCCACTCCATGACGACGACGGGCCGTTCGTCGATCTCGATCAGATCGTGCACGCGCAGGATGTTGGGATGCCGCATGCGCGCGAGCATCGTCGCTTCATCGTGCGTGCGCGTGAGCACCTTGCGGTTGTACTTGAACCGGTCCTTGAGGACCTTGAGCGCGTAGAAACGCCGGGTCGTCCAATCGAACGCCACGCACACGGTGCCGAAGGTGCCCGCGGCGGTCACCTGGACGATCTGGAAATCCCAGCCCACGCAGAAAGCCTCGCGGGGGGCTGGTAACGCGTTCGGCCAGGTCGATTCAGCGCGCATCCCAGGCATTCACGACCGCCAGGGTGTCATCGACGAGGGCCGGATGGCCGGGGTCCTCGGCTGCGCGCGCACACGCCCGTGCAGAGCGCACCAAAAGGTGTCTGACCCCTTTTGGCGCTGACCCCGATCGCCAACCAAGGCCGATCCACAAGCGAACCAGATGGTGTCTGACCCCTTTTGGCGCGCCCTTTTGGCGCGCCGGAGAACAGAACAGCACGCCGGTCCGGCCGGCGGTCCCACTCCGCGAACGTCGGCTCGTAGTACGCGGCCCAGTCCGCTTCGAGCGCCAGAGCCTGGTGTTCGACCCGTACGACCAGGGTCGACGAGGCCAGGACGGTCAGCAGGGTCGGAAGCATGGGCTCTCCTCGGTGTGTGCTCGCGTGCACCAGAAGGTGTCTGACCCCATCTGGCGCACCGAACCAGAAGGGGTCTGACCCCATCTGGCGCCCGGGGTCCCCACCGCCCGTCGATCAGTCCACCTGGATGTCGAACCGCTCGATGTACCGCGCGAAGCGCTGGTGGATGCGATCCTTGTCGAGGCCGTACATCTCGCCGTCGTAGACGTGCTGTCCGCGGGCGTCTCCGCGCTTCGTGGACAGGTAGTCGTCCACCGCTGCGGGGTCGCACCGACGCAGGTCGAACTTGCCCGTGATGCCGTCCAGGACCGCCTGTTCGTCGGCGATCAACGCCGAGAAGTTCACATCGTAGAACCGGTCGTCGCCCACCATGTCGCGCACGGCCATCGCACGCTCCACCCCGACCGCGAAGCGCTGCTCGATGTGCGCCCCCACGTCGCGAGGGTCGATCCGACCGTAGAAGGTGCGCCACTGCATCGAGCTCAAGCTGCAATACGACGCGATCGAGCGATACGGATCCCGGTGCGTCCACGCGATGCAGGCGTCCGGGAACACCGTGAGCAGGGCCTTCAGGAACCACAGGTGCTCCGGGCACTTCAACACCAGGTGGTTCGCCGGGCGCTGCCGCACCAGGGTCTGCAGCAGCTGCTTGTACTCCCGGTATGGGACCGTCATGTCCCAGTCCATCAACCAGTCGCCGTACTCCCGCAGACCCGAGCCCAGATCCCAGTTCATCACCGCGAACGACGGGCAGAACAGCGGCCAGCACTCCTCGGGCGTGGTGCTCTTGATCTCGTGGACCCGCTTCATCTCCGGGCTCGCGATGTAGGCGATGGCCAGCATCTGCTCGGTGGTGCGGATGCGCCGCTGTGCGTCGGCGACGGGGTCGTCGAGCTCAGGCATCGGACGGGTCAGCTCCCAGAACTCGAGCGCCCGCCGGTCGGGATCGAGCGACAGCAGGTTCTGCAGCACCGTGGTGCCGGTCCGAGGAAAGCCCAGGACGAAGATCGGCCGCTCGATGGGCACGTCGTCGAGGGTGGGGTCGTCCTTGCGCAGCTGGGTCAGCCGGAGCCGGGTGGTGGCGGCCTCGACGTAGGCCTGGCGGACGATGACCTTGGCGAGCGCCGACAACCCCGCGCCGTTCGCGGCCTCGATGATGTGCGCCATCGGCTCCTGAAACGCGGTGCCCCCGAAGTCCGTGAGCCCGCCCGACCGCTTGCGAGCGCTCGCCAGCACCTCGTCCATCTCGATCTCGGACGGCGTCAGCCCGACGGTCTGTGCAGCGCGCACGACCCAGTCCGCGGTCCGGAACGCGAAGTTGTAGTCGGTCTTCGCGACCGTGACCGGACGATTCCGTGCGCTGCGCGTACCCTGCATCCGACCTCCAGAAGGTGTGGATCTGACAGTAACGCCTGCTGGAATGCCGCGTCCGCGGGGCCGATTACGACTCCTGTCCGACACGCCCCCGGTCTGGACGCCCTGCCACGACGCTCTCGTCTCTGGATTCCGACGGAGAGCCGGTCCGCATGCGCTGGAGCGCTTCGGGAGGGGCCTCGATGCGCTGGGCCGACCGGATGAGGGCTTCGAGGGTGTGGGCGAAGTCCTGCAGCTCAGCGGGCGGAACCCCCGCCGCCCGGAGCCGCAGGGGGTCGTTGCGATGCCGGTACAGAACCAGCGTCGTCCCCTCCACGTCCGCACCCGAGAACGCGCCGAGAGGCAGCTCCCAGAACCGGTCGCGCAGGTCGTTCCACCGGAAGAGGTGCTCGGTGACCTTCACCACGTGGTCGCGGTACAGCCGCCGCAGGCCCAGGAGGGTGCCGACCACGACCATCACCACCACCACAGACGTGACCAGCAACCAGGACACGCCCTGGCCCCCGAGGAGCAGCCCGATCATCGCCAGGAACGCCAGGATCATCACCCCCACGCCGATCCCGCCCGCCCCGAGTGCCCCCAGCAGCATCCGCCACTCGTCGGAATGCCGCGACAGACGGGCCCGATAGCCATCCAGATCGACCGCGACCCAGCTCGGCGGCTCCTCGCGACCCCCCCACTGCACGATGGCACCTCCACGGGCTATTGTGGGCCAATGGGCACGCGCGGGCCAGCGATTGGACATCAATCGACACGGGCATACGCGGCGACATCCAGAGCATCTCACGGAAGGTGAACTTGACCCTGCGCAACGCACTGCCGATCCTCGTCGTGTCGAGCATTCCGCTGCTCGGCGGTCTGGCCGGGTGCCCCACCACCGACGCCACCAACACCGAATCGGACGCAGACACCGACACCGACTCGGACACCGATGCCGACACCGACGCAGACACGGATACCGACTCGGACACCGACGCAGATGCCGACACCGACGTCTGCAACCAACCGCTGTCCTGCGTCGCGGGCACGGGCCTGTCCCAGTTCGACGCCATCACAGTGGGTCAGGACATCACCATGGTCCACGGCCAACAGGGCGGCTGGCACGTCGATGCCGCGGTCCGGGTCCACAACACCTCCCAGGTGGTGAGGGTGCTGCCCAAGGTCTTCCTCCCCGACCAGGCGGACTTCCAGCTGGCGGGCAGCGAGGGCCTGGCCGACACGTACAACCAGGCCCTCGTCCCCGTAGGCGAGTGCTCCGGAGATGCGTGGCAGCTGCGGGCGATCTTCGACGAGACCGACGTCGACCTGGCCGCCATCTGCTCCTACGAGGGCGAGGCGCTGCGGGTCGAGATCGACATCGAGGACGACGTCGGCAACACCACCACCTGCACGGGCACCGGAGTCGCCGTGCTCGACCCCTCGGACGTCGACCTCTGTGCCGAGCTGTAGTCCGGCTCCGCATCGAACCGGGGCGCTCCTCGCGCTTCTCCTCGGCGTCGCTTGTTCCGCGGGCAGCGGCGTCGACCCAGGCGACTCGGCGCTCGATCCGCCCACCGAGACGGGCCTGTTCCCACCCACACCGCCGCAGACCCCTCTGGATACGGGCCTCCCGCCCCCTTCGCCTCCGGATCCCCCGTCCGTGCAGGTCGAGATCACGGGACTCACGGTGTGCACCGACACCGGGCGCGACACCCGGTTCTTCGACCGGATCGAGCTCGGCGAGTCCCCCGCACCCAGTCCCCGCAACTGGAGGGGGGCCGGGCTGATCCTCGACGAGTTCGACGGGGACGTGGGGCTCGAGATCATCGCGCCGGGCATCACCACCTCGGCGTTCTGGGACTTCGACGACGGCGTTTGGGTCGACCGGGGCAGCACCGTGTTCGCAGGGATCGACCTGTCGGATGCCGTGGGCGGAGCCGCCGCCGACTACGATGGTGATGGAGACCCCGACCTGCTCGTCACGCGCTTCGGACAGCGGGATCGGCTGCTCCAGAACACCGGCTCCGGCTTCGTCGACGTCACCGATGCGGCCCAGATCCCGGATGTTCCCCATCGCACCGCATCCGCCACCTGGGCCGACCTGAACGGGGATGGCTGGCTCGACCTGTTGCTCGGGGGCTACGGCGCGAAGCCCGAAGACGCCTGGAATCCCGACATGCCTCCCGGCGACGGCACGCTGCTGCTGCTCAACGACGGAGACGGGACCTTCACCGACCGCTCGGCGCTGCTGCCCGACGCACTGCACGACGCATACACCTTCCAGATCGGGGTGTTCGACCTGCAGGACGACGGATTCCCGGAGGTGTTCGCGGTCAACGACTTCGGGTGGATCCGGCCATCGCTGTTGCTCCACAACACGCCGGTCTCGCCCGGGTCCGACCCCGACCTGACCCTCGACGACGGCACCGCCTGGTTCCATCCCAACTTCGCCGGCATGGGGCTCGCCGTCGCCGACCTGAACCACGACCAGCTCCCCGACTTCGCCCAGAGCTCGTACGAGGCCGTGTCCGTGCTGGAGTCGCAGTCCAGCGGGCTGGCCACCGAAGGCGTCCTGTGGGCCGAGTTCAGCGACGCGCTCGGCATCGCCATCGACACCGAGATCCGCAACCAGATCTTCGGCTGGGGAACCGTCTTCGGAGACCTCGACAACGACGGCTTCGAAGACCTGGCGATGGGCTTCGGCAAGTGGGACGAGTACACCAACGCCGAGTGGCAGTTCGACGAGGTGTGGGTCAACCAGGGCGGGTCGTTCACGGCGAAAGCCGCCACCAACCGCTTTCGAACCGACGACCGCGACTCCACCCGCGCGGTGTTCATGGCCGACCTCGACGCCGATGGCTGGCTCGACCTCGCCAAGCGGCCCCTCGACGGGCCGGTGGTGCTCTACCGGTCGCGCTGCAGCCCCAACCGCCACTACACCCGCATCGCCCTGTCCCAGCCCGGGTCTCCCAACCGCCGCTCCATCGGCGCCCGGGTGACCCTGACCGCCGGGTCGCTCGTCCAGACCCGCTGGGTGACCGCCGGGGGCATCTCGATGTTCGGCAGCGCGCCGCCCGGACTGCACTTCGGACTGGGCGACGAGACCCTGATCGACCGCATCGAGATCACCTGGCCCGACGGCGTCACCGAGGTCCTGGACGGCGCCTGGCCCGTCGATCGCACGCTGCGGTTGTCCCGCGCGACCGCGCCGTGAAGATCACGCGCCGACACGTGCTCGCTGCGATGGCCGCCTCCGCAGGAGCCGGTGCGATCGGGCTGTCTGCCACGGCGGTCCGCTGGTGGGACCGCGCTCCCGGGTCCGGGCTGGAGACGCTGTCTGCCGACGAGCACGCCTTCGTCCAGGCGCTGGCCGAAGCCTGGATGCCGCGGGGCGGAACCCCCGAGCTGTCCGGCGCCGACGCCAGGCTGGGAGACTTCCTGGACGTGAGCCTCGCCTCGATGACCCCGCTGAACCGCAAGGGGCTCAAGCTGCTCCTGCAGGTCCTCGACGACAGCACGCTCCCCACCCACCTGTCGGCCTACCGCCACCTCCCCCTCTCCCAACGCCAGAAGACCCTCTATGGCTGGATGCACCACGACAACTCGCTCGTCCGCGCCGCCATCCAGGGCATCACGGTGCTGGTGGCGGTCGGCTGGACCACCCACCCCGACGTCGCAGCCGTGTTGAGCCCGTCTATGCGGTGTTGGTACGGTCGCTGACCCATGGATCTGCGCGACCACACCCAGGCCACCGGCCACACCCGCTTGAAGGCCGACGTCGCCATCGTGGGTACGGGTCCCGGAGGTGCCGCCGCCGCCCGGGTGCTCGCCGAGGGTGGACTGAAGGTGGTGATGCTCGAAGAGGGGCCGGCCCGCCCCCGGTTCCGTCCCAACCTCGCGAACGTCAACCGCTACCACATGCAGGAAGGTGGGGCGATGATCGCTCGCGGCTCGCAGCTGATGCCGATCGCCGCAGGTCGTGGGGTGGGCGGAGGCAGCCTGGTGAACTCCGCGCTGTCCTTTCGGACCCCCGATGCCGTCCTGAACGGCTGGACCGCGCTCCTCGAAGACGACCGTTACGGCCCCGAGGCGATGCGCCCGGTGTTCGACGAGATCGGCGAGCTGGTCGAGATCGGCCTCACCTCTCCCGACATCGCCGGCGAGAACAACCTCCTGATCTGCCGCGGAGTCGAGAAGCTCGGGCTCCGAGGAGGCCTCGCGCCGCGAAACACCCCGCGCTGCGTGGGCTGTGGGTTCTGCAACTACGGCTGCCCCGTGGGCGGCAAGGCCAGCGTGGACACCAACCTGATCCCGATGGCGATGGGCCACGACGCCATCGTGCAGGCCGACACGAAGGTCGACGGCATCCTGCTCACCGACGATGGAGCCCGGGTCGCTGGGGTGACCGGTCGCGTGTCCGACCCCGACACCCGCGAAGAGGTCGGGCGCATCGAGGTCGAGGCCCCGCGCGTCTTCATCTGTGCGGGCGGCATCGGCACACCGCGACTGCTCTACGCCTCGGGGCTCGCCGAGCGACTGGGGCCGGCGGTCGGCAAGGGGCTGCACGTCCACCCGGGCAACGTGGTGCTCGGCGAGTGCGACCACGACGTGCACATGTGGTCGGGCGCCACCCAGGGGGCGTGGTTCGAGTCCGACGACCTGCCGGGCGTGCTCCCCCACACCGCCACCCTTCCGCCGGGCGCGCTGCTCTTGTTGTTCGGCCGGGTGGGGCTGCGCGCCAAGGCCGACCTGGCCCGCATGCGCCGGATGTGCGGGTGCATCGTGATGATCTCGGACAAGGGCGAGGGCTGGGTGGGTGCCCGGAGCGATGGGAACGCCGACATCTCGTACGACTTCGCAGACGACGACATCCAGCGCATCAAAGACGGAATGGTCCTGGCCGGGAAGGTGTTGCTCGCGGGCGGTGCAAAGAAGCTGCTGGCCCCCGTCCACGGGCTCGGTGAGCATCGGACCATCGAGAGCTTCGAGGCGGCCCTGCAGTCCCGAACCATCACCGACTTCACGCTGTACGCGGCCCACCCCATGAGCTCCTGTCGGATGGGCCTCGACCCCGCCACATCGGTGATCGGCAAGACCGGCGAGGCTCACGGGCTACCCGGCCTGTTCCTCTCCGACAGCTCGATCTTCCCCACTTCGCTCGGGGTCAACCCGCAGTACACCACCATGACGATGTCCACCGTCCTCGCCCGCCACCTCCTTCTCGCCGGCTGAACTCCCTTGAGCACTCGCACCCCCGCCATCCTCCCCGCCGTCTGCGCTGTCCTCATCAGCCTTCCCGCAGCCGCCCCCTGCCAGACCCCCGCCCCCTCGCTGTCCGACAGCCTGGGTGCCTACATCCAGCCCGTCGAGACGGGGCACTTCGACGCCCTGGTCGTGACGGTGATCGCCGATGGTCAGGCGCGAACGCTGCGCTACGGGCCCGACGCCGACGCGGTCGACAAGTCCACCCCGTTCGAGATCGGCAGCCTGTCCCAGGTGTTCACCGGGCTCCTGCTGGCAGAGGCCGTCCGACGCGGAGAAGTGGCGTTCGACGACCCGATCGACAAGCACGTCTCGCTCGGAGGAGACTGGCCGTCCATCGACGGTGGCCGCCCCATCACGCTGATCGATCTGGCCACCCACACGAGCGGCCTCCCTCGCATGCCGGCCGGCTTCGATCCGAGCGATGACGCCGACCCCTACGCCGGACTCACCTGGACCCAGCTCGCCGCGTCCACCGCCAACACCCCGCTGCAAGCCAGGCCGGGCGAGACCTGGGCGTCCAGCCCTCTCGGCGCGGCATTGCTCGGCAAGGCCCTCGAGAACGCCAGCGGCAAGGACTACGCCACCCTTCTCGACGAGCGCATCGTCTCTGTGCTGGGGATGGAAGCCGTGTCGGTCGACGGACCAGGCGTACGGGCCGGAAGCCGCGGAACCCCCTGGACCCTGGGCCCACTCGCTCCCGCAGCCGGCATCCACGCCAGCGCTCGCGACCTCACCCGCCTCGCAGCGCTGGTGCTCCAGCCGGCCGGACCCCTCGCTCCCAGCGTGTCGATGGCGGTGACGGGTCGCAAGCACCTCGGTGAACACGGGTCCATCGGGCTGTTCTGGCACATCAGTCCTCAAGGGGTCGTGTGGCAGAACGGGCAGACCGGCAGCGCGCACGCCCTGCTCGCCATCGCGCCCGAGCGCCGCATCGCCGTGGTCGCCGTAGGGGATGCACCCACCGACCTGATCGACCGCATCGGCTTCGGCGCACTCGAGATTGCAGCCGGCGAACAACCCGAGCCCCTCAGCAAGCCGTGAGAGCGGCTATGCTGTCGCCATGCTGCGACTTCCCCCCCTCCCCTCCGTCCTCCCTCCCCTCCCTCTCCTGGCCACCTCATGGCTGATCGCGGGTTCCCTGCTGGGGGGCTGCGCGTGGATTCCTGCATCCCGGCTCGACGAAGCGCTCAACAGGCTCGGCGACATCGACCTCGAGCTGTCGACGGTGCCTCAGGACTGGGACGCCTGCCTCGACACGGTCCGCTACAGCGGCACGGTCGAAGGTCGCTACGCGCTCGAGGTGTTCGACGCCACGCTGATGCTCGACGACACGGTGCTGGCCAGCGAGCGGGTCAGTGCATCCGCCGCCGAGGATGGGCGGGCCGAGGTCACGGTCGACTTCGAGCCCGTCGTCGGACTCCCCCTCGAGGGAGGCGCCGTCACCCTCACGGTCACGTTCGAACACGGGGATGGCGCGTCCGAGTCCGACACCTTCGACGTCCAGATCACGCCGGCCCCCACGCGCTACGAAGACGGTGACGCAGACGGCGTCGGGGGCGCAGCGTTCTTCACCTGTGATCCCACGCAGGGCGTGGCCACGGACGGCGACTGCGACGACTCGGACCCCAATCGCACGCCCGGTGCGGAGGAGCTCTGTGACGGCATCGACAACAACTGCGACGACGAGCTCAGCGATCTCGAGGCGGACGCCGACGGCGACGGGTACACGCTGTGCGACCCCGTCGAGCCCGACTGCGACGACACCGACATGGCCATCCACCCCGGAATCATCGAAGACCAGGACCTGGCCGACAACGGGGTCGACGAGAACTGTGACGGGGCCGACCTGTGCTGGACCGACTTCGATGGCGACGGGTTCGCGGCAACTGCTCCCGGCACGCTGGTCTACTTCGCGGACTACCCCGGCGGCTGTGCCGAAGCGCTCGCCGACACCGGGCCCGATGCTCCCAACGTCACGGCAGCCCCCGCGAACGACGACCTGATCGACTGCGACGACACCGAGACGGTCGATCCACCCGTGATCTACCCCGGTGCGACCGAGCTCTGTGACGGCATCGACAACGACTGCGACGGCATGATGCCGGGTGAGGAGGACAGCGACGGCGATGGGTTTTTTGCCTGCGACGACTGCGAGGACACCGTGCCCAGCGTGAATCCCGGGGCGGTCTCCGAGATCTGCGACGGGTACGACACCGACTGCAGCGAGGACGGCATCATTCCAGCAGACGAGGTCGACCTGGACGGCGACGGCTACGCGGTGTGCACGCCCCCCATCGGCTCGACGTTCCTGGGCGACGACTGTGCAGACGACCCGAATATCGAGCCTGCGGCCGCCGACATCTACCCCACCGCACCCGAGCTCTGCGACGGCGTCGACAACGACTGCGACGATGTCGTCCCGCCCGACGAGACCGTCGACAGCGATGGGGATGGGTTCCTCGAGTGTGCGGACTGCGACGACGACGACAGCGCCATCAATCCGGATGCAGAAGAGGCTGCGGGGAACGACGTCGACGAGAACTGCGATTCGCTGTGGGACTGCATCGTCGACGCCGACCAGGACGGCTCGGGCGACGAAACGGGCACTGTGGCGCCCGACCAACCCATGATGTGCAGCGGCATCGTGGGCGTCAGCGCCAACAGCTCGGACTGTGACGACGCCGATCCCGACATCTACCTGAACGCTCCAGAGCTCTGTGATGGGCTCGACAACGACTGCGATGGCGACGTGCCCCTCGACGAGCAGGACACCGATGGGGACGGCTACGTCGCATGTGCTGTGTACATCGGTTCCGAACCGTTCCTGGGCGGCGACTGCGAGCCAGACCTCCCGCAGGCGTACCCGGGTGCCGACGAGCTGTGCACTCCCCTGAACGAGAACTGCGACCCGCTCGACGACGGCTACGACGGCGCGCTGCACATCGGCATCATCCCGGACGCCGACCCTGACGCGACCGAGGGATTCGACGCCTTCCCCGCCGGCTGGACCTCGAACCAGCCCATCACCATCGAAGTGTGTGGTGAGACGCAGCAGTCCGATGCCCAACGGGTGCTGATCGACTCCGACACGACGATCGTGGGGATGACGACGAATCCGGTGGCGAGCCTGGGGGTCAGCCTCGAGGTCCAGAGCGCGAACGTCACCATCCAAGAGCTCGATCTACAGCTGCCGGCCTACGTCGACACCGAGAACGGCGGGGTCGTCCACCACACCGGCACCGGCTTGCTGACGATCGAGGATGTGCACATCGACTGTGCGGCAGGCCCCCCGCCCGCCGAAGACGTCTGCGATCCAGAGGCCCCGACCGGCGACATCCCCGTGTCAGGCGGAGCCATCTGGTCGCCCAATCTCGAGATGACGACCGTGGACATCTCGAACTGTTGGAGCTCGGGGTCGGGCGGCGCGGTCTTCGTCGAGGGGCAGGCGACCCTCACCGATGTCGACCTCCACCACAACTTCACCGACGGCTCCGGTGGCGCCATCGCCACCCAGATCGGCTCGTCGCTCTTCGTCCTCGACTCGCGGCTCGACGCGAACGGCGCAGGGGTGTCGGGAGGCGGGATCGCCCTCGGCGCTTCGACGTCGCTCGACATCACGGGGACGCCCGGGGATGACTTCATCTCCAACAACCAGGCGTGCACGTACGGCGCTGGCATCGCGGCACCCGCCCAGAACGACGTGGCCATCAACGGCATGGACCTGATCTCGAACATCGCGGGCGAAGGAGGCGGAGGGCTCTACATGGTCGATGGAGACGGGCTGACCGTCTCGAACACCCTGTTCCAGACGAACGAGGTCTCCGCCGTGGTCGCCAATCCAGACGCCACCCAGCTGGCCGCGGGCGATGGCGGAGGGGCCTGGATCACGATGGACGGTGGCGTCGATGCGACCATCGACACCAGCACGTTCGTCGGAAACATCGCGAATCGCGGGGGCGGCCTCGCAGGACAGACCTCGTTCGCCGGCATCCTGTCGATCGAGACCACCGACTTCATCGCCAATCACGAGACGGCTGTGTACCTGTCGAGCGGCAACGGGAGCGCCGAACTGAAGGGCGTGCTCTTCGATCGCAACTGGACCACCCTGGCCGACGGCTCCGCAAGTGCGCTCCACTCCCGATTGAACGAGGTCTTCCTCGACGACTCGACGTCGTTCCTCGGCAACGCGGTCATCGCAGCTTCGAGCGGCACCTCCGGACTGATGTACCTCCACACGGACGCGTTCCAGTCGCTCTGCGCGTGTGAAACGCAGCTCGGGTCGTTCTCCAGCACCGCCTGGCCGACCCCTGGAGTCCCGCCAGACGAATTCTCCAGCGACTCCAACTACGAGTTGGTCGTGGTCGACAACACCACCCCCGTCGACCAGGTCATCTCCGGCACCACCACCATGTTCTGCTCCGGGGACGACTGCGTCGAAGACGTCGAATGCATCGGCGACTACCCCCCCTGCCCCTGAGCCCGTTCCAGACCTCCGGGCACATGGATGGAGTCGCTCAGCGCTCGGGATGGACGACCGAGTCGGGGAGCGGGCCGCCTTCGAGGGAGGCCAGGAACGCCTTCAGCGCCTGGGTCTGCTCGGGAGACAGATCCAGGGGCTGCAGGGTCAGCTCGCGATGCCCCCCGATGGGCTGCCCGGGCAGCTCGCTGTAGAACGCCAGAACCTCGTCCAGAGACGCGAAGAGCCCGTTGTGCATGTAGGGTGCGGACCGCGTGACGTCGCGCAGGCTGGGCGTCTTGAACGCGCTGATGAAGTCGTCGAACGTGGGGTTGAGGTAGTCGAGCTCGGGACATTGCACGGCATCGGAGTACGGCCCCGCGCAGTTCATCTCGCTCGCGGCCACCTTCATCGCCCCCACCGTGCGGCCCTGATCGTAGCCCGCCTGGTCTTCGGGCAGCCCCAGGTTGTGGAACGCCCGGTCGGTGAACATCGGCCCCAGGTGGCAGCTCACGCAGTTGGCTTCGCCCACGAACAGCTCCAGACCGTGCACCGCTTCGTCCGACAGGTGCCCTCCACCGTCGGGGTCTCCAGCGACCACCGCGTCCACGTACCGGTCGAACGGTGCCTCCTGCGGCACCAGGGTGTGCTCCCAGGCAGCGATGGCCTTCAACACCATCACGAACGCCTCGTTCGCCCGCTGCTGCTGTTCGGGGGTGAGGCTCCCCCAGGCGGCCTCGTACGCGCCGTCCTCCACCTCGGGAATCGGACCCGCGTGTTCGGGGAGATCCGACAGATCGGGGGGAGCGCCGAACGCAGCCGACCACAGCTCCGGGTACGTCTGCATCGCGTATTTCGCGACGAACACCCGGTCCGAGCCCATCTCGGCGGGGTGTTCGATGGGTCCGGCCGCTTGCGCCCACTGGCTGTCGGCCCGGCCGTCCCAGTACATCCACTCCCCCCACTGGCTTCCGGGAATCGTCGGCGCGTGGCGGTCGGTCTGGCCCACCCCCGTCGAGCGCCGTGCGGGGTCGGCGAAGTGATGGTCGGGGTCGTGGCAGGTGGCGCACGACACTCCGTTGTCGCCGGACAGCCCTTCGTCGAAGAACAGCGCACTCCCGAGCGCGATGGCTGCGGGGTCTCCGATGAACCGGTTGGTGGGGTCGTCCGGCGGCTCGTCCTGCAGGCGCAGCGAGGTCAGTGTGCGGACCTGGGCGGGGCTCCAGCCCTGCGTCGCGGGTTGCGGAGCGGGGCCGGAGCAGCCGAGGAGTGCGGAGAGCACGAGCAGGAGCGTCATGGCGACCTCACCGCATGTCGTAGACGAAGGTGGTGCGGTCGGGACCGATGGGCCCCTGGACGTCGATCAAGATGGTCCACTCGCCACCCATGTGGAACTTGAACCCGTCGGCCCGGTAGACCCCGCCCTCGTGCACGCACCGCTTGGGGGTCGGGTCGTCGTCGGGCACCGCTTCACAGTCGCCCGGCTGCATCACGGGGTCGGTCATCATGCCGTGGTTGTGCTGGGGCATCCGTGCATCGAGGTCGACCTGCGCCCGCTCGACAGGGGTGCCGTCCTCGCGCGTGATGGTCGCCTCGAGCGTGAAGAACTCGCCCATCTCGGGGGGGTCGGGCTCGGAACGCACGGTGACGCGGTACTTGCCGGACTGGGTCGCGTGCACTCCGCCCCAGTCGCTCTCGACCGCCTCGACCGTTTTTCCGGCGTCGGGGGTCGACGACGACTCCGAGCACGCGAGCATCCCGGAGAACAGGACCGGCAGCAGCGTCAGCACCGGCGGGCATCCTTCACTTCGCGGCGAGCCCTTCGACGGGGGCATCGTCGGCCTGGACCGGCCGGCCCTGGCGCAGGGCGGAGACGGTGGTGTAGTACCGGGAGAAGAAGATGTACGCGATGGCGCCCCAGAAGATGAGGCCCGCGGGAATCCACATGATGAGCCCGCCCAGCCGCTGATCGGTGAGGGGGTCGAGGCCGAACACCCGCGGCTGACCCGCGTAGAACTCGTAGAGCATGTAGTCGCTGATCGTGATGACCGCGCCCAGGGCCTTCATCGGGACCGTGAGCAGGAACAGGTAGATCATCTTGGCGGAGTCGGCGATGGGCGGGATGTCGGTGCTGCGACTGCAGACCGGCCACCACATCACCACCGCACCGAACATGAACGTGAGGTGCTCGAAGATGTGCACGCTGTGGTCGAACAGTGCCCAGTCGTACATCGCGGGGATGTGCCAGACGTACAGCGACGCGGTCGCGAACAGGCCTGCGATCAGCGGGTGTGTGATGCCCCGGCCGAACGAGGTCATGCCCGGGATCCGGGCCACGGGCCGCACCATCCAGTCCGGGATGCCGAGGATGAACAGCGGTGGGAACACCAGGGTGAGCAACAGGTGCTGCACCATGTGGCCGCTGAACAGGTAGTAGTCGGACAGCTCGTGAAGCGGGCCCTGCAGCGCCACGAACACCACGGTCAGGGCCGCGGTGAAGAACCCGATCTCGCGGTTGGTCGGCCGCTTGCGCAGGATGACGCAGTTGGCGACGTACCACACGGCCCAGGCGAGGCATCCGAGGATGATGCTGGGAAAGAGGTCCCAGACCACCCAGATGCCCGGCTCGGCCTCAGGCAGATGGCTCCAGTCGTACTGCCCACGCACCGGCACGGCACCGGAGTGCGACCACGCGTTCGACAGCAGGAGCCACAGGCCCACCATGGGTCACCGACCTGCCTTCACGAGGTCGGGCATCACCACGCCCTCGTCGTTGCCCCAGGCGTTGCGCTCGTAGGTCGCGATGGCCGCGATCTCGAGGTCGGACAGCTGCCCGAACGCCGCCATGGCGCCGTTGTACTCCACGCCGTTCACCGTGATGGCGCCGTTCAGGCCGTTCAGGATGATGTTGACGTGCTGCTCGGGGTCCTTGAAGCCCTCGTAGTCGGACTTGGCGAGCGGAGGGAACGCGCCCTCGACGCCCTGGCCGTTCTTCTGGTGGCAGGACGCGCACTGCACTGCGTACAGCTTCTCGCCCTCTTCGATGAGCACGGCCTTCGCCTCTTCCTCGTCCTCGGGGAGCGCGAATGCCGGACCACCGCCGCCTGCGCCAGCCGCGTAGTGCATCACGACGCGGTCCTTGTCGAGGCTGGGCTGACACAGACCCTTGGCCATGTCCTCGCCCGAGCAGCCGCCGCTCGCGCAGTAGGTGCGGTTGGACACCGACGAGACCAGCCAGCTGTTGCAGGACTGGTTGAAGTTGGTCCAGTAGCGCTCCTGCACGGCGTAGCTGTCTTCGCGCGCACTGGGGAACCAGGTGCTGAACAGCGCCATGAGGACCATGACCATCAGGATGCCGCCGATCAACGGCGCGACGAACACCCGCGTGAAGATGGGGGGATCGTCCCAGAGGTGCATGAAGAAGGCGACGACGAAGAAGAACTTCACGACCGACATCGCGATGAGCACCATCGCGGGCAGGTTGTACCACTCGAAGAGCGGGCCGAGCTCGACGAAGGTGACGATGGCGAGGAACACCGCGATGGCCGAGTAGAAGAACCAGCTGCGGTGGTGCTCGTGGTCGTCGTGTGCGTTGTGGTCGCCGTGGGAGTCCGAGGGGCTCATTTGACGTACTCCAGCAGGTACACGATGGTGAAGATGACGATCCAGACGATGTCGACGAAGTGCCAGTACAACCCGGCGATCTCGACGGCGAGGCCCTTGTCCATGCGAATCCAGCCCGCCTTGAGCCAGACGATGGTGGACAACAGCCAGAGCACCCCGATGGCCACGTGTGTGCCGTGGAACCCGGTCAGGGTGTAGAACGAGCTACCGAACAGGTTGCCCTGGAGCGTCATGCCCTCGTGGTAGAAGTGGTTGAACTCGTAGACCTGAAAGCCCACGAAGGTGGCCCCCATCGCGGCCGTGGCGAGCAGCATGCCGACCGCCAGGTTGTCCTTGTCCTGCTTGGCAGCGGACACCGCGAGCACCATGGTGAACGAGCTCATCAGCAGCAGGAACGTCGAGATCGACGTGACCTCGACCGAGAACACGTCCAGCGGGTAGGGCCCCGTGAGGCTCTTGCCGCGGTACGACATGTAGGTGCCGATGAGCGAACCGAAGAAGAAGCAGTCCGAGCCCAGGAAGACCCAGAACGCGAGCTTGAGGGAGTCGACGCCCATCGCTGCGTAGTGGTGGGAATCGGGATCCGTGCTGACGTGTGCCATGCGTGTCTCGAAGTCCGAAGCGGTGAGTTCCGCGTGAGAGAAGGTGGCCCGTCGTCCCAGAGGGGTGATGGACCGCGAAGTGGAGTGCGGCTCCCGGCCGGTGGGACCGGCGCGGGAGCGTCATAGATCAGAGCATCAGTGGGCGGCTGCGCCGTCCTGCTTGAAGGGGTCTTCCTTGACCCAGGCGTACATGGACAGGAGCATCAGCAGGCCGATGACGCCCTGGAACGCCACCTGCGTCATGAAGGCGCCGCTGTCGAAGCCCGGCTCGGGGCCGCGGCCCAGCATGAAGCCGACCGTGAACAGACCCTGCAGAACGGCCGTGACGATGGGCCAGAAGCTGGGGTTGGGCATGTGGGGATGGTGCGGACCGGGGCCAGCGATCTTCTCGTGGCTGACGGCCGGGCCACCCTCGTGCTTCTCGTCCCAGTAGGGGCGGTCGCTGTGCACGGTGGGGATCTTGGCGAAGTTGTAGTGCGGGGGCGGGCTCGAGATGGTCCACTCGAGCGTTGCGGAATCCCACGGATCCGACGGGGCGTTCGGCGGCTGGCGGAAGCTCTTCAGGAAGTTGATGACGTTGAGCAGGAAGCCCGCGGCGATGAGGTAGGCGCCGATGGTGCAGACCAGGTTCCACATCGCCATGCCGGCGTCGGCGTCGTAGGTCCAGGTGCGGCGGGGCTGGCCCATCACACCCAGGAAGTGCATCGGGAAGAACGTGACGTTGATCCCGACGATCATCATCCAGAAGCCGATCTTGCCCCAGGTCTCGTCGAGCATCCGACCGAACATCTTCGGCCAGTAGTAGTACAGCCCGGCGTTGAGCCCCATGAAGGCACCGCCGACCAGCACGTAGTGGAAGTGCGCGACGATGAAGTAGGAGTCCTGCTGCTGGAGATCGATGGGGGGGCTGGCGTGCATGACGCCGGAGAGGCCACCGATGGTGAACAGCGCGACGAAGCCGAGTGCGTAGAGCATCGACGCCGTGAAGCGCAGCTTGCCGCCCCACATGGTCGCAATCCAGTTGAAGATCTTCACGGCCGTGGGCACGGCGATGATCATCGTGGTGGTGGCGAACGCCGCGTCTGCAACGGGGCCGAGGCCGACCGTGAACATGTGGTGGGACCACACGCCGAAGCCGATGAACCCGATGGCGATGCCGCTGAAGATGACGAAGGGCGCGCCGAACAGCGGCTTCTTCGAGAACGTGGGCAGGACCTCGCTCACCAGGCCCATCGGAGGCAGGATGAGGATGTAGACCTCGGGGTGACCGAACAGCCAGAAGAGGTGCTGCCACAAGAGGGGGTCGCCGCCCTTGGGCACGTTGTAGAAGTTGGTGCCGTAGTTCCGGTCGAAGACCAGCAGGATGAGGCCGACCGTGATCATCGGCAGCGACAGCACCAGCAGGAACTGCACCACCAGGCCCATCCACGTGAACACCGGCATGCGGAACAGGGTCATGCCCGGCGCGCGCAGGTTGAAGATGGTGGTGATGAAGTTGAAGCCCGCGGTCATCGAGCTCGTGCCCAGGATGAGCAGGCCGATGGCCCAGAAGTCGATGCTGTAGCCGGGCGAGTACTTCGCAGACGTGAGGTTGGCGTAGCCGAACCAGCCGCCGTCGGGGAAGGCCCCCACGAAGAACGACACGTTGATGAAGACCGCCCCGAACAGGAACAACCAGTACGAGAACGCGTTGAGTCGCGGGAAGACGACGTCGCGCGCCCCGATCTGCAGCGGGATCAGGTAGTTGAAGAACGCCGCCGCCATCGGCATGACCGACAGGAAGATCATGGTGGTGGCGTGCATCGTGAACATCTCGTTGTACGTCTGGGCACTGATGAACGCCTGTCGCGGGAACATCAGCTGCGTACGGATGAACAGGGCCTCGAGCCCTCCGATGCCGAAGAAGAACAGCGCGGAGAACAGGTAGAGCTGCCCGATGCGCTTGTGATCGACCGTCGTGATCCAGGACCAGAGGCTGTTGTCCTCCTCCTCATGTGCGTCGACATGAGGGGCGGCCTCTACCTGGGGATCTGCGGTGGTGGTTGCCATGCGTGACTCCGATGGGCGGTCAGCAGAGAGAGAAAAGAAGGGAAGGGACTACTCGGACTTCTGAGCCATGAGGTAGGCCACGAGCGCGTCGAGATCTTCGTCCGACAGCTCTTCCTGGGAGAGGATGCCGTCGGGTCCGCCGTCTGGCCCGCCGGCCTTGTCGAGCGGGATGTTCATGCCGTCGTTCGCCCACACGCCGCCGCGCGACACGTTGGCGGTGGCCGTGGTGCCAGGCTTGATGGAGTTCGGGTCGCGAATCCACTGCTTGAGGTTCTCGGGCGTGTTGGGAACGGTGTCGGCCGCGAGCATCTGGCGGTCTCCGAACCGGGTGAGGTCGGGGCCCTTGTTGCCCGCTGCCTGTTCGTTGCCCGTGATGGCGTGACAGCCCACGCAGCCCGCGCTGGTGAAGACGGCCTTGCCCTTCTGGAGCGCCATTCCGCGTGCGGGAACGGGCTCCTGCATGTCGGCCAGCCACTGGTCGAACTCGGCTTCTTCGTGCCCGACCACGCGGTGGCGCATCAGGGCGTGGGCCTCGCCGCAGTACTCGGCGCAGGCGCCGCGGTAGGTGATGGGGCTGCCCGGCTGGATGTCGTCGGTGACGGTGAACCACATGCGGTTGATCCGGCCCGGAACAGCGTCGCGCTTGCCGCCCAGACGGGGGGTCCAGAAGCTGTGGATGACGCTGTCGGACTGGATGAGCAGCGACACCGGGCGGCCCGCGGGCACGTGCATCTCGTTGGCGGTGACCACGCCCGACTCGATGTAGGTGAACTCCCACCACCAGCGCTTGCCGTTGACCGCGATCTCGAGGGCGTCCTCGGGGGCGGCATCGGCGATCTCGAAGATCGTGCGGACGGTGGGGACCGTGATGGCGATGACGATGACGACGGGCGCCAGGGTCCAGCCGATCTCGAGCTGGGTGTTGCCGTGGACCTGCTCGGGGTTGCCGGGCGAGCCGTCGTCCCGGAACCGGAAGATGGTGTAGAAGAACACCGCGAAGACCACCACGAACACGGCGATGACGACGTAGGTGATCGGCCCGTAGACCGACATGATCTTCTCGTTGAAGTCCGTCGAGGAGGCGGTGGTCGAGTACGGGTATTCCGCGACGTCCATCCAGGGACGGTTGCAGGCCGCGAGGCCGAAGGCGACGACCGCCAGAGAGGCGGCACGGAATGCATCACGTGCGAAGTTCAAGGTGATCCTCACATCCAGCTCGTCGGAAGAGCCAGGTCGACGAACATCATCAGAAACAGGAAGGAAAGGTACGCGACCGAGTGCTTGAAGACCCGGTAGTCGCGGCGGGGCGACGGCGCGCGCATGGAAGCGATCACGACCCACGTGAACCATGCGCCCAGCCCAGCGGCGGCGACGCCGTAGAGCGGAGACAGGTACCCCAGTGCCGTGGGCGCCAGGGTGACGGGGACGAGCAGGAGCGTGTAGGCGAGGCTGCGCCAGCGGGTGGGCTGGTCGCCCACCACCGACGGCATCATCGGGAACCCGGCGGCCTCGTACTCCTTCTTGCGGTACAGCGCGATTCCCCAGAAGTGGGGCGGCGTCCACAGGAAGATGATGGCGAACAGGATCCAGGCGCCGAGGCTGATGGAGCCGTCCATCGCAGCCGAGGCGATGAGCGGAGCCGTGCCGCCTGCCGCGCCACCGATGACGATGTTCTGGGGCGTGCGCGGCTTGAGCCAGACGGTGTAGACGCCCACGTAGAACACGATGGTCGCCAGTGCGATGAACGCCGGGTAGGCGCCGCCGATGGCGTAGAGCACGACCATCGAAGCCAGCGTGAGGAACGCGCCGTAGCCCAGGACGGCCGTGGGCACGACGGAGGCAGCGGGCAGCGGGCGCCGACGGGTGCGGGCCATGCGGGCGTCGGACTCGCGCTCGACGTAGGCGTTGAACGCGCTGCTGGCCCCGCCGGCGAACGCCGTGCCGAGCAGGACCCAGAACGCTTCCCACACGGTGGGCCAGGCAGCTTTGCCGAGCAGCAAGGCCGGCAGGCCGGTGAACACCACGAGCGCCATGACGCGCGGCCGGGTGATCTCGACGTAGAGCCGGACCTTGTCGCGGAGGCTGGCCCCCGACTCGGTGTCCGCGACCGCGGGATCGAGCCCGGTCACGACGACATCGGATGCGTTGCGGGCCATCAGGCCTCCCCGGGACGTGCGGTGATGGGCGAAGTCATGGACGGGACGCTGGACGGCGCACCGACCGTGGATGCCAGCGGGGCGCGGAACGCTCGCCAGGCCAGCCAGGTGGTGGACAGCGCGATGAGGGCCGCGACGCCCGTGTGAGCCAGCGTGATCTCGACCGGGAGCCGCATGAACACGTTGGCGACGCCCAGACCGACCTGCGCGATGACCGCCAGGAGCAGGGCGCCCGCAGGCCACCGCAGCTGTGCGTGGTTGGCGGCGCTGGCGAACGCGACCAGCACGGCGGCAGCGAGGATGTAGGCCACCAGGCGATGCGTGACCTGCAGCCCGACCAGCCCGGCGAAGGTGGGGAACCAGACGTTGCCCGCGCAGGTGGGCCAGCTGGGGCAGACGAGCCCGGCGTAGCTGCTGGACACGAGCCCGCCGAGGGCGATCTGGACCGGCACCAGCACAGCGACCGCGACCACGGTGGTCCGCTGGAGCCCGGTGACGGCATCGAGGGCCGGCCAGCCGTCTTCTTCGGCCCGCAGGGTGAGCGCGAGCAGCAGAACGCTCAAGCAGAACGTGTTGCCGGCCAGCAGGTGGCTGGTGACCGTCCACTCGGCCAGGAGCTCGAGAACCGTGAGCCCACCGAGCACGATCTGGACGATCAGCACGACGAAACCAGCGGCCCAGACGGCCAGTGGCCAGCCGGAAAGCGTGCCCTTGCGCCACCGCCAGGCGGTGACCGCGCCGAGGGCCGCGAACAGGAGGCTGACGCCGCCCGCGTAGACGCGATGCCCGAACTCGAAGAACACCCCGAGATCGATGGTGGGGATGACCTCGCCGAAGCACAGCGGCCAGTCCGGGCAGGCGAGCCCGGCGCCGTTGACGCGAACAGATGCCCCGAACACCAGCAGACCCCACGTGACCGCGACCAGCCCGAAGGCAGCCGACGACAAGCGGAATGTGCGGGAATTGGCGCTCAAGCGGGACTCCGGGTCAGACGGAGAGCGGACGGCAAGATGGATGATTAGCGGACGACAGGCCCGTCGCAACGCAACCAGTCGTTGCCCCCTGCGGCCCAGGGAGCACCGCGAGGACGGCGTGTTCGGGCTTTGGAGGGCGGCCCCCGGGGGGACGTTCACGCTCTATCGGTCACCGACCGCCGATTTCCGCACCCTGCACCGATCCGTGGCAGATCCGTGGCAGATCCGTCGTCGATCCGCGGCCGGGGGGGCGTGCGTGCCGGAACGGAAGCTGCGGAGCTACCCGGCGTCGGTGTTGGCGCAGGAGTTCTCGGCGTCGAGATCGAACACCTCGACGTCGAACGGATCCAGGCGATCGCGCTCACATGCGGCGTTCGCGAAGCAGGGCGGCCCCTCGGGGCACACCAGCGGATCGGACACATAGGTGAGGCACGGCAGCTCTGCATCGGCCTCGATGAGCATCACGAGGCGCAGGTTCTGCAGCTGCTGCTCGAATTCCGTGCCGATGACCTGATCGGGATCGATGGACTCCAGATCGTCGAGGAACGGCCAGGCGACCCCGAGCAGGATGTCCATCGGGATGGGCGCCACCCCATCGCAGAAGCCCACGTTGAAGTTCTCGGGGGGCTCTTCGACGTTCCAGCCCCAGTTGGCGTCCAGGACGCCGCCCGTGATCTGGCTCTGATCGTCGTTGAACTCGACCGGAGACCGCACGCCGACCCAGCCGACCCACTGCTCGCCGTCGTTCAGGGTCTGCTGGACGCGATCGACGAACTGGCCGAGCTGGAAGTCGTCTTCGAGGGTGGCGAGGGGCTCGACCGGAAGCACCGGTGGCTCCTCGAGGTTCTCGGGGATGGAGCCGATGCGCCAGGACTCGCAGATCTCGCGAGCGGTGCCGTCGTCGACCTCGCGGTCGTGGAAGATCAGGAACTCCTTCTCGCCGACCTGGGCCACTTCGTAGTCGATGGGCGCGATCGGGCTCTCGCCCATGACCGGCCCGAAGTTGCCGGGGCAGTTGGCACCGTTGCGCGATCCCCCGCCGGAGAAGGAGTAGGTGTCGTCGCAGTCGCGCGCGTTGAGCACGAATCGCGGTGTGACGCCCTCGGGCACCTCGACGTCGCTACAGATGTCGTCGTTGTTCTGAAGATCGGAGTCCGTCAGACATGTCCGAGGACGCACTTCGGTCTCGCCCGTCTCGTCGTTGAAGAACGCCCGACCGTCGCCCAGACCATCCCCGTCGCAGTCGCGCCAGTAGGGCTTCGGAACGGTGGGATCGCGCAGATCCACGCAGATGCCGTCCTCGCGGGCTTCAGGTGGACAGGTCCAGTTCGACGTGCACCCAGACACCAGGGATGCCGACATCGTGGATGTCGAGCCGAGAACGAGGGCCAGGGCCATTCTGGACATGGTGGTGCGCACGAGCGTTCCTCCGGGACCCCCACAGACTAGACCAAGCAACCGCGTCTGTCTCGCCGTCCGGTTACATCGGGGGCCCCAACAGGAGGCACAATGGGTATCGAGTCCGACTGGATCTGGTTCGACGGCGAGATGGTCCCCTTCGACCAGGCGCGCATCCACGTGCTGTCGCACACACTGCACTACGGCCTCGGCGCCTTCGAGGGCATCCGGGCCTACACCCAGCCCGACGGATCGGCCGGTGTGTGGCGACTCGAAGAGCACCTGGTGCGCTTCCTCGACTCGATGCGCATGGCGCGCCTGCCCCTGTCGTACACGGTCGAGGAGCTCGTCGAAGTCTGCCTGACGGTGCTCGAGAAGAACAACTTCACCGAGGCCTACCTGCGTCCCCTCGCCTTCCTCGGCAGCGGGCGGATGGGCCTGGGCGCGCGCGACAACCCCGTCCACGTGGTCGTCGCCGCCTGGAAGTGGGGCGCCTACCTGGGCGACGAGGGCATGCAGAAGGGCGTTCGCCTGAAGACCTCGAGCTTCTCGCGCAACCACCCCAACGCCGCGATGTCCCGCGCGAAGATCGTCGGGCACTACGTGAACAGCATCATGGCGCGCTACGAAGCCAACGACGACGGCTACGACGAGGCGTTGATGCTCGACTTCCACGGCATGGTGGCCGAGGGCACGGGCGAGAACGTGTTCGTGATCAAGGACGGCATCATCAAGACGCCGCCCGTCACCAACATCCTTCCGGGCATCACCCGGCGTTCCGTGATCGAGATCCTCGAGTCGCAGGGTCACGAGGTGCGCGAGCAGCTCTTCGGGCGCGACGCGTTCTACGTCGCCGACGAGGCGTTCATGTGCGGCACGGCTGCCGAGGTCACCCCGATCCACAGCCTGGACCGGCGCGTGGTGGGCGATGGCGTCCCGGGTCCGGTCACCCGCAGCGTGCAGGAGACCTACCTCGCTGCCGTGCGCGGCCAGGTTCCCGAGCTCACGCAGCACATCACCAAGCGCTGATCGCGGACGAACCGAAGAAGCCGGCCGTAGAGATCAGACCAGTACCTGGACCCGCTCCGACAGGGCGTCGGGTAGCCGTCGCCGCACGAGCCGTTCGATGGCCTGGGGCGCGTAGCGCTGGCTGAAGTGCGTGAGCAGGATGGCCTCGTTCTCGAACAGGTCTGGTCGCTCCGCGATGTCCTCGATGTGCACGTGGCCGGACTTCCGGGCCCACTCGCGACTGACGTCGTCGTCGAGGAACGTGCACTCGAGCACCAGCCGCTTGGCGGTGCGCACGACCTCCTCGCGCTCGACGACATCGATGGTGGTGTCGCCACAGAACACCAGCTCGACCACCGGGTCGGACTGCGTGACCTGCTCGCCGGCCTTGCGGGCAGCGGCGATCTCGGGGCCGGGAACGCCTCTCCACTCGGGCTTCAAGCGCTCTCGTGCCGATTCGATGGCGTAGCCACAGGTCGGAACCCGGTGCACGCTGCGAAACACCCGTGCTGACCGGCCTCTCCCGAGCGGGATGCGATCGCCGGGCTTCACCGGGACGACGGTGCAGGGCAGGTCGGCGTGATCGAGGCGTCGCCAGGCATCCATGAGGTCTTCGAACGCGGCGACGTACTCGCGGGGCAACAGGTAGCGCGGTGGCTTGGAGTGCCGCATGGCGCGCGTGCCGACGTGGTGTACGACGCCCCCCAGATGATCGGCGTGGCCGTGCGTGAACAGGACGGTGCCCCACCGCGACGCACTGTCGGGGCACTTGCCGATGTCGAAGCACAGCTTCCAGGACGGCACTTCGATGCACGTCTCCACCCCGGCGACGCTCACCGCGCAGATCTCGAGTCCGGCGAGGTCGACGGTGGGCACGGTGTCCTCCTGGAGTACGACCCCTCTCCTATCGGCTGGACGAGGTCGCGCGACAGCAAGGTTCTGCCGGCCGACCAAATGGTGTCTGACCCCTTTTGGCGCATCGCTCGATCCCGGCCTGGACCACATTCGAGTGCTGAACCATCCGGTGTCTGACCCTTTTTGGCGCTCCTCGCCTCAGCCGCGCTCGACCGCCGCACGGAGCTCCTCCAGTCGCGCGCGCCGACCGTCCCGGTAGAACGTGTTGAAGGTGTCGAACGGGATCAGCGTCCCGTCCGGCCGCGCGAAGTGCACGCAGCTCTTCTTGGCGTTCATCACCGTCAGGTCGCGCCGGTCCAGGAACTGCACGATCATCACCCGGAACACGTTCTCGTAGGACAGCTCGCCCAACTCCACCCGCGGCAGGCAGCACAACACGTCCGCCAGCTTGCCCGCCTGGCCTTCCGGCCCCAGACCCGTGCTGAACAGCGCGTCCAGCTCGCCACGCAGCGCACCTTCGAACCGGATCGTGTTCGCCGTGCCTCCGATCAGCACGTCCTCCGGGATCATCCCTGTCAACGGCTGGATCGACGGCCCCTCGGGGTTCTTCAGCGCGTACCCCATCGCCAGGACTTCGGGGTGGCACGGCACCGGGACGATGTCCGCCGCCTCGAAGGGCGTGGCCTCGATCAACCGGCGACGCACCTCGGTGAGCGTCAGCCGATGCGTGTCGGCCGCGTAGCCCTCGACCCGACCGGCCTCCTGGGTCGGCTGGAACGTCACCCCGCGCACACAGCGGAACGACAGCGCATGATCGACGATGGCCCCGATCTCGTCGTCGTTCACCCCGCGCTGCAGCGTCACCACCAGCGTGGTCGAGATCCCTGCCTCCTCGAGCCGCTCCAGAGCCTGCTGGCGCACGTTCGCGAGCCGAGCCCCGCGAATCCGCTCGTGGACCGCATCGCGCAGGCTGTCGAACTGCAGGTAGATCTCGAAGTTCTTCTTGTGGACGGCCAACGCCTCCACCAGCTCCGGGTCTTTCGCGATGCGCACGCCGTTCGTGTTCACCATCAGGTGCCGGATCGGCCGCTCCCGCGCGAGCTCCAGGACCCGCAGGAACTCCGGATGGATGGTGGGTTCCCCACCCGAGATCTGCACGACGTCCGCAACGCCTTCGCTCGCCACCACCGTGTCGAGCATCGCCTCGATCTCGGCCAGGCTCCGGTGCTGCAGGCGATGGGGACCGCTGTCGGCGTAGCAGATCGGGCAGCGCAGGTTGCACTGGTCGGTGATCTCCACGACGGTCACACATGCGTGCTGCTGGTGGTCGGGACACAGCCCGCAGTCGTACGGGCAGCCCCACTTCATCGGGGTCTGGAACCGGCCCGGCATCTCCGGGGGCTTCAGGAATCGCTCGCGGGCCCGCCGCCAGTACGCCGCATCGTCTGCCAGCAACACCGTCTCGAAGCCGTGCTGCGGACACCACTTGCGGAGCAGCACGTGCTCCTGGTCGCCCCGTTCCTGCAGCAGGATCTTGGCCTCGACGCGACGCAGACAGGTCGAGCAGACCGCGGTCTCCATCGCGTAGAAGGTGTAGGGCCGGTTCTTCCGTGTCATCCGGTTCCTCTGGGAATGGTGGTCGCGTGCAGGCCCCGAGCATCCCAGGCGTAGTGCGCGACCATGGCGGCGAAGATGCCCATCACCGTCACCTGGTAGAAGGTCAAGCCCAGCAGCCAGGCCGGCTCGGGGCGCAGCGGCTCGGTCACGAAGCGGAACACCGCGTACGCCGCCAGGTACAGCTTGAAGTGCTGGGTCTTCTGCACGCCCGCACGCCCCATGGCGACCAGCACGACGGCCGCAACCGCGTGGAACCCCACCTCGTACAGCTGGGAGGGATGCCTGGGCAGCCCATCCCCGAAGTCGACGCCCCAGGGCAGCGACGTCTCGATCCCGTAGCAGCAGCCGCCCTGAAAGCAGCCCAGGCGCCCCACCGCGACGGCGGCTGCCACCGGAGCGGCGAATCCGTCCCCGGTCTTGTGCTGCACCCCCAGCGCGAGCTTCGTGAGCTCCACCGCCAGATATCCGCATGCCAGCGCCCAGGTCACCGTCCGTCCGTCACTCGTCCAGAACGCGAAGCTCCGAAGCGCCGCCAGATCCTCGAAGAGGAAGGGCAGCTTGGCCCCGATGGCTCCCCCGCAGACCGCAGCGATCCCCACGATGACGGACTCCGAGCGCGACAGCCCCACCGTCTTCGGAACCAGTCGCCGGACCCCGATCCCCACCAGCACCGAGCCCACCATGATCAGCACGTGAACGGGATCCAGGACGATCGACCCGAGCCCCGGCGCTACCACGTGGTCACGCTACATCGACCCCAGACCGGCGATCACCGCGAAGCACAGCGCCACGGCGATCACGGCGGCGGCCGCAGCGAGCAGGATGGCCAGGGCGATGAGCAGGGTCACCACCGTGGCGCTCAACGCCACGCTGGCCGCCACCACACCCAGCGCGCTGGCCGTGCGCTCCACCACCTTGTCGTCCTCGTCTCCGCGCAGATCGAGCTGCACCATGCGCGCCAGGCCGAGCAACAGCAGCCCGGCCGCACCCGCGTAGGGAACCAGCAACGCCGGCCAGGTCATCGCCAGGCTGATGCCGATCACCACCAGCACCACCACGAACGCGATGACCGAGCTGGTCCACACGGCCAGGGCTGCCCCGAAGCGCCCCCGGGACCGCGCGACCCCCACCGTGACGGGCTCCGAGGACACGAGCGGCTGCCCACACCGTCCACAGCGGGTCAATCCGGCGTCGTTGTGGGTTCCGCACCACGGACACGGGCCCCGCCGACCCTCGAGCTGCGAGGACTCGACGGCTGCAGCGCGCTCCACGAGGCCCGCCTGACGCTCGACCAGACCCCACCCCGCGCCGATCTGCAGGTCGGTGGCGAGGCCCATCATCGCCAGGCTGGTGACCACCAGGAGCACGTGATGGTTGGGCGGCATCACGGACGGATTCAGGTTGAGTGCCACTCCGAGCGAGATCCCGTACACCGACAGCCCAGCGACCGTGGCCAGCCACACATCGCCGCGTCGCCCCCGCATCGCAGTGACGGCGATCAGCGGGAACAGGACGTACAGCAGCGGGCTCGTCGGACCGTTGCCGATCAGGATGAGCACGGCCAGGAACACGATGTCGATCAGCGTGACGGCAGGCCCGATGAGCGGCGAGAACACCCGCACCCGCATGGCCATCAGCACGGCAGCGGCCAGGGCGGTCCACGCGATGACCAGGGCCGTGGCGGCGGTGTCGAACACCGGGACGATGACGTCGCCCACCAGCACGGTGCGACCGGCCTCCAGCCCTACGAACGACCGGTTGACCACGTGCAACCCGAAGAACAGACCCACGGACATGAGCCGGAGCAGGTTGATGCGCGCCTCGGCCTCGAAGGCGTGCAGGCGAGCGTTCACGGCGCGGGCGATCGCGTTGGGCTCGGACATCTGCCGCGAATATCCCATAGACTGACCCGGTGAGCCGGAATGTCTCGACGGTCAAGAGAACGGTGTCCCCGAAATGCGCGGAGGAACGAGCCCCCATCCGGCACCAGGACGTCGTGGGTGGGCCGGCGCAATGTCTTGACGACCGAGAGAACGGTGCCCCCGAAACGCGCGGAGGAACGAGCACATTTCCGGGGGTACCTTGCGAGGGTGGGCCGGCAGGATCGAATGTCGGGGCGCGTCGTTCGTCCGTGGCCCCGATGTCGTCGTTCCTCGTCGCAATCCCGGTCTGGCTGTCCGCCGTGGCGCTCGGCCCCACCGCCTCGGCGGGTCCCCCATCGCGGTCGGCGATCGCGGTGCCCGACTACGATCCCGCACGCTCCTTCGCCCCCCTGGTCGATGCCGTCTCTCCGGCCGTGGTCTCGGTGAAGACCGAGTCCATCGATCCCGGCGACGACGGACTGGGGCTGGGCGGCACGCGTCGCAGCGAGGGCAGCGGCTTCATCGTGAGTGCCGAGGGCTGGGTGCTCACCAACGCCCACGTGCTGCGCGACATCACCGACCTCGACATCGTCCTGCACGATGGCCGGACCATTCCCGCCAGCGTGCTGGGAACCGATGCCGACGCCGACATCGCCGTGCTGCAGCTCCAGGGAGAGGGTCCGTGGCCCTGGCTCGATCTGGCCGACAGCGACGATGTGCGCATGGGCGACCGGGTGCTGGCGCTCGGGAATCCGCTGGGGCTCGGAACGTCCGTCACCGCGGGCATCGTCAGCGCCAAGAGCCGGGTGCTCAACCTCGACCGCTGGTATCGGTCCGACGACTTCATCCAGACCGACGCCGCCATCAACCAGGGCAACTCCGGCGGGCCCCTGTTCGACATCGACGGGCGCGTCATCGGGATGAACACCGCGGTCATCTACGGGGTGAACACGATCGGGTTCGCGATCCCGAGCAATCTGCTGCAGACCATCGTGCCCGACCTCGCCGAGAACGGTCGGATCGCGCGGGGGTTCCTGGGCGTGCACGCGACGCGTCTGTCGCCTGACGAGGCCAGTCGCACCGGCATCCCGAGTGGGGCGGTCGTGCGCCGGATCCTGCCCGACACCCCCGCCGCGAGCTCCGGCCTCGCCGTGGGCGACATCATCGTGGAGCTCGATGGCTCTCCCATCGCCGGCGGGCGCGATCTGATCGCCGCCGTCGGAACCCGCAAGCCCGGAGAGACCGTCTCCATCGAGCTCGCCCGCGTCCAGCCCGGCAAGACGCCCGTGCGGGAAGGCGTCTCGCTCACCCTCGCCGAGAAACCCCCGCCCGACGCGCCGCCCCTGGGCATCGATCTGAAGCCCCTGCCCGCCAGCATCGCCAGCGAATCCGGCATCGCCCGCGGCGTGCTCGTGGCCCGGATCGCCATCACCTCGCCCGCCCACGATCGGCTGCTGCCCGGCGACATCCTCACCTCGGTGGACGGACACCCCGTCAAGACCCCCGAAGAGGTGCGGGAGCGCATCCAGCGGAAGTCCGGCAAGCCCGTGCGCTTCGACCTCGTCCGGGGCAGGGAGTCCCGCCAGATCCTGGTGCCCCGAACCCCGTGACGCACGGCCGCAGCGGTTATACGGCCCGGAATCGCGGGGGCACTGCATGTACCAGGACTTTCTGATTCTCGGCGGCGCGGGTTTGGTCGGGCTGCAGGTGTGTCGACGCATCATGACCGACCTCGAGCCCCGTCGGCTCGTCGTCGCCAGCCTGTTCGAACACGAGGCGCGCGCGGCCGTCGACAAGCTGTACGAGGAGTACGGCAACGCCGCGGCCTTCGTCCCGAGCTGGGGCAACCTCTTCGTGCCTCACGACCTCGCCAACACCTCCCGCGGCGACATCCTCTCCGACCGCACCCATCGTCGACGCCTGCTCGACACGCTGTACGGCGACTTCGACTCCGCCTACACCCAGAACCACCTCGTCCGGCTCCTGCGCGAGCACCGTCCCGAGGTCGTCGTGGACTGCGTGAACACCGCCACCGGGCTGTCCTACCAGAACGTCTTCGACGGCGCCGCCAAGCTCCTCGACTGGATGGGCGACGACGGGTTCGACCGGAAGGGCAGCGAGGACCTCGAGGGCTTCCTGCTCTCGCAGTCCGTTCCGCAGCTCATCCGCCACGTCCGCTTCGTTCATCGGGCCACCACCGAGTACCGCACGCGCGTCTACCTCAAGATCGGCACCACGGGGACGGGCGGAATGGGCCTCAACATCCCGTACACCCACAGCGAGGACAAGCCGAGTCGCGTCCTGCTCGCCAAGACCGAGGCGGGCTTCGGGCACACGGGGCTGCTGTTCCTCCTCGCCCGCACGCCGAACGCCCCCATCGTCAAGGAGGTCAAGCCGGCCGCGATGATCGGGTACAAGGGCGTCAAGACCGTCTCGGTGACCGACAAGCACGGCAACAACAAGCTGTTCGCCCCGCGCGAGGAGCCCCTCGGCAAGGCCCTGGAGCTCCGCCAGCCCGAGAAGGGCTACGACCGCTCGGGCGACCTGGTGGTCAGCGTCGTCGACACGGGCGAGAACGGCGTGTTCACCCGCGGTGAGTTCGCGGCGATCACCGCTCTCGGCCAGATGGAGTACATCACGCCCGAGGAGATCGCGCGGGTCGTCGCGCTCGAGATCCGCGGCGCCAACACCGGTCAGGACATCATCTCGTCCCTGGACTCCGCGGTGCTCAACCCCTCCTACAAGGCCGGTCTGGTGCGGGCTGCCGCGATGAACGACCTCATGTCGGCCGAGTCCGAAGCCGAGCTGCCGAGCGTCGCCCTGGGTCGGCTGGGTCCGCCGGAGCTGTCGAAGCTGCTGTTCGAGGCCCAGCTCCTCAAGGAGTCGTTCGGCTCGATCTCGGCGGTCATCGGTGTGGACGGCGCCCGCAACAGCGCTCAGACGGTCAGCGACATGCTGGTGACGCACCTCGAGAAGAGCACCATCCGCTTCACGGCACCGTCCATCGGCATCCCCATCCTGCTTCCGGACGGGAAGACCCTGCTGCGCGGGCCGCGGATCAACGTGCCGGAGGTGTCGGGCCATCGAACGCAGGTGCCGCTCACGGACGCGAAGAAGGCGGATGCCTGGGCCAGGAAGGGCTGGATCGACCTGCGGCCGGCGAACTGCGCGGTGTGGCTGGGCCGGTTGGCGAAGATGCTCGCGGCACGGGCGGAGCTGCGGACCGAGGGGTCTGCGGCGGCGAGCATCCGAACCTACATCGGCAACGTGTTCGAGATCGGCGAAGTGGTCGCCTGGATCTTCAACAACGAGATGGGCGGCCACCGGATCAAGTGACCCTCACCCCGTCGGAGTCGCCGGCCGTGGACGCGGCGACTCTGCGCAGCGCGTAGGTCTCGCTGGAGCGCTGACCCGTGACGAACAGCTCGACATCCCCCAGACCCCAGGGGTGCAGGGTTCGTGGTGTTCCTGGTCGCGTTGCTCGCCCAGCGCAGGAGAACCGGGTGCGACGCCGTCAGCCGAGGAGCGTCATCAACAACGCGCGACCCGCACGCCACTCGCGCTTGACGGTGGACGGAGAGAGGTCGAGCGTCTCGGCCACGTCTTCGACGTCGAGCCCCCCGAGGAGGCGCAGGACCACCACCTCCGCAGTCCGTGGACGGGCGTGCTCCAGGCGTTCGATGGCGCGATGGATCTCCACCAGCTCGAACTGGCCGTCCGTTCCCACACCCGAGAGGGTGACCTGAACCTGATCCCCTCCTCGCTTCAGGGCGTTCCTGGCTCGCGAGCGATCGATGAGCACCTGGCGCATGGCCTTCGCCGCCACGGCCCGGAAGTGTGCCTCGCTCTCCCAGCGCTCGGGGTCCACGCGATACAGGCGCAGCACCGCGTCGTGCACCAGCGAGCTCGGCGAGACGCTGGTCTGGCGGCGCGCGACGAGTCGGGACGCACGCTGGTGGAGGGACGCGTACAGATGCGGGAGGATGTCGTCGACGGAGGCCACAGCTCATCGTACGCGACGAAGAAGGCGACGGCGTGAGTCACGACGAGCTCAACGCTGCACTCGACCTGTTCGACACGCTGTGCGAGTCCAGCCCAGCGGAGCGCGATCGCGTGCTGTCCACCGTTCCACCCGCGGTCGCCGCCCGGGTGCGTGCCATGCTGGATGCGGACCACGCCGACGACGGCATCGACCTCGACGACGTGGAGCTCGCCCTCGTCCTGGAGCTCGCAGGCGACGACGCTGCTCCGCCGTCCACCCCCATCGCACCCGATGGATTCGTGCTCGGTGAGTGCCTGGGCCGCGGCGGCATGGGCGTCGTGTACGCCGCCACCCAACGGGCACCAAGGCGCACCGTCGCCATCAAGTTCCTGTACGCGGGCACCGACCCCGGCGCCGCGCTCGCCGAAGCGCAAGCGCTGGCGGACCTCGAACACCCCGTCTTTCCGGTGGTGTTCGAGGTCGGAGGTGGCAATGGGGGCCCGATCCACATCGCCATGGAGCACATCGACGGCGTGCGGTTGACGCACTGGGCACGAGACCGCCCCCGGTCCGAGATCATCGACGCCTTCATCCTGCTGTGCGACGGCGTGGGGGTGGCCCACGACGCGGGGTTCGTCCATCGAGACCTGAAGCCCGCGAACGTGCTCGTGGATGCGACCGGCCCCCGCGTGATCGACTTCGGGCTCGCCGAGCGGATCGACCAGCGGGAACTCGCTGCCGGAACCCCCGCCTACATGGCGCCCGAGCTCCTGGAAGGGGCCGCGAACGCATCGCCGGTGACGTCGCCCTTGGCGGACGTCTTCTCGCTGGGGGTCATGCTCGTCGAGTGTCTGACGGGCACGCGGCCCACACCGGAGGGTCGGACCGCAGCAGCACAGCGTCGCGCACGAGGACACCACCCGCCGTGCCTGCACGAGCTGGACGAACCGCTCGCAGCCATCGCTCGCCGCGCGATGGCCGACGCCTCCCGCCGATACCCGTCTGTCGACGCCCTCGCGGCCGATCTGCGCCGGATTCGAGCGGGGCACGTACCCGAGGCGGTCTCCGGTCACCTCGGTCTGCGCACGCGCTGGGCGATCTGGCGCCATCGTCGGATCGTGGCCGCCACGGTGGCGCTCGCCGCACTCACGGTGTGCGTCCTCGGATTTCAGGCCTACACCCGCTACAGGGTGCAGCGCAGCGCCTCGGTTCGCGCAGAATCGGTCGTCGAGCAGGTCCGCAACGGAGACCCCGACGCCCCGGTGCTCCTCGACCGATTCATCGACCTGCCGGACGTCCAGGGTACCGAGGGATGGGCCACAGCACTGCTGGAGCGCGCCCGGCACCGCGAGACGACCGAGCCCGAGGGAGCCCGGATGGACCGCGCTCGCGTGTACGCGAGTGAGGTGAGCGCCCAGAAGCGCAACCAGGCCGGCAGCGCACTGGCGCGTTCGTTCGCGGAGTCCGGACGGTGGGGTGCCCTCGCCACCATCGCCTCCCAGCTCGCGTCAGACGATGCAACCCACTGGAGGAAGACGGCCGCGTTCGCGCTGCGGCGCTTCGACGACCCGTTGCTGGCAGACGATCCGCTCGCCCGGGCCTTCACAGAGTCCCGCAGACTGGACGCCCGACCCGTTCGCGTGCAACCCGGACGGTGGAACGGTCGCGACGTGGTCGTGAGCATCCAGGGATCAGAGCGCGACATCCGCCTGTTCTCGGCCGACCCCGCACTCGAGACCCTGGCCCGGTTCACCCTGCCCGCCGAGTTCGGAGAAGACACCCACACGCCGACCGTTCTGGGGGAGTGGATCATGGCCCGCTCCGCGCACGATCGACACGCCCTGGTCGTCGCCCCCCTGTCGGACCCGACCGCGTGGGTCCGGACTTCGCAGTTCGGGCGTCCATGGAGCTTCGCTCTGGGGTCGGTCGGCGGCACGCCAGAGCAACTCTACGTCGGCACCGCTCCGGCCCCACGGCTCCTTCGGGCGATCGACCCGCGAACAGGGGCCACGAGAGCCGTCGCACCGGCACTCGATCTGCTCGGCTCCGACCTGCATCAGCTCGCCATCCTCGACCTCGATGCAGACGGGTCGGACGAGCTCGTCGTGGCCCATGGTGCGTGGACCCAGCACGACCTGAAGGCGCTCACCCTCGACGAGGATGGCGACCTGGTGCTGCTCGCGAGGCGTCAGCTCGGCGGTGTGGCCCGATTCGCGCCGCTTCCCTCCTCCGGTAGCGACGGCGTACGCCTCTTCGTCGTCAAGGAGGACGCCTACCCCAACCGGGTGGTGTTCGGGGAAGACGACCCCGTCGCCGGCGCTCCCGGGCTGTACGTGCTGGACTACGTCGACGGAGAGGGCTGGGTCGAACACGACTTCATGAGCTACGAAGGCCTGGACACCGGTCGCCCCCCCGTGGTCGCCGACCTCGACGGAGACGGCCTCGTCGAGGCGTTCGTGGGCGCACCCCACGTCGGCATGAAGGTGGTGGGGTTCGACGAGCACGGGAGGATCGCCGGCGTCCGGCCGATCGCCGGCATGCTCCCCATGGCCGCGGTGCAGCTCGACGACGATCCCGCCGACGAGCTGTTCGTCCGCCTGTCCAGTGACGACCATCACCTCTGGGTGATCGGAGCCGGCACGCGTTCGGAGGCTCCCCGAGGCCTTCCACCCGAGGCGATCGAGCGCACGGATGTCGAGCGCACGGATGTCGGGCCCACGGATGTCGGGCCCACGGACGTCCTCGCGGAGATCGGACTGTTCGCCGAGGCGGCCGAGCGACAGGAGCTGCTGGCGTCGTTCGACCCGGACCACCAGGCAGAGCACCTCCGAGCGGCCGCGGGCCACTGGCGCACCGCAGGCCGACCGCAGCGGGCCCTCGAGGTCCTCGACCAGGTGGAGGGCGGGCGGCAGAGTCCACTGGGACAGGCGCTGTCGACCGAAGTGCACGACTTCGCGTACGTCGACGACCCCGCCATCCCTCCGTCCTGGCGCGAGCCTCCTGTGGCGCTGGACTTCGTGAACGGGCTCCCGGCTCTGAACTGGCGCGACGTGGACGGCGTGCGACACCGGCCCGGCAGCGGGCTGACATTGGAGCTCGTCGGTGGAGACGAAGTCCCATTCGAGCTCCCGATCGAGATCACCTCGAGTCGCCTCGGGCTCGCGGTGGACCTCGACATCGAACAGTTCGACGCAGGGGCGTCGCTGTCCATCGAGGTCGTGCAGGGCGATCAGCGCTGGGCGCTCACCACCCGCGCCGGGGGAGGCGGCGGCTACACCTTCGTGAAGTCCGGCTGTCGGCTGTACGATCCGGGGATCTTCGATCACGCCTACCAGCCCGTCTCGGGGGTCTCCGAACCCAGACGAGCGACTCTGCGACTGGACCAGGCCGCTCGTGCGTTCCGATGCGAAGCCAGGCTCGACGATCACGAGGCGGTCGAGTCCGAGCACCTGCCACGACCTCCCGGCCTCGGTCCGGGCCTGCTTCGGGTTCGTGCGGGTACACACTCGAACACCCGAGCGCCCATCGCCCACGTCGTGTTGCGTCATCTCGCCCTCCAGGGCGCCGAAGTGGTCGCGTTCGACGAGCCGGAACATCGTCGCGTTCGCGTCGAAGGGCGCGCGGGCAGGCTGGATCTCGATCGCCTCCAGGCTGTCGATCGCGTGTTCGTGCTCGAGCAGCAGGGCCGCATCGCGCAGGCGCGCGCAGCGGTGGACGCGTCGATGTTGGACGCCCACTGGCCCCGGTTCGTAGCGGCGATGCGGCGTCGCCCGTCCGCCTGGCTCTCCGTCCTCGCCGATCATCCGGGTTCGGTCCGCGCCCGGCTGTACGCCGAGAGCTGGGGAAGTCGATCGACCGACCACCCCGGAGCAATGGACCCTCTGGACCACGTCGGTGTGGACGACCTGCCCCACGACGACCTGCCCACGATGGCTGGCGTCCTGCTCGACCGGGCGCGCCTCTACGTGCGTGCCGGCCACATGGACCGCGCCGAGCGACTCCTCAGACGCCTCCTGACGCCGGACCACGGGGACCTCGGGGACCACGGGCATCGACTCCCGGCCTCCGTGGAGCTCGCCGACCTCCTCGCAGCCCGGGGCGACACCGCCGAAGCGGCCCGGATCTGCGTGCTCATCGCTGCCGAGTCACAGGCGGCGCTCTACCTGTTCGACCAGCGATCCCGGCGCCCGGCCCTCGACGCGGCGTGTCGCGAGGGCGGCGTCCCGACGCAGCTCGAAGACAGCCACTGAGGTGCTGTCGGACGCCCGGGAGCTCACGGTTCTGCCCACCATGGCGTGCTCTCTACCGGGTCGGCCGGCGACGACGGAGCGCTCGACGATGGAGCGGTCGACGATGGAGCGGTCGATGACGGAGTGAAGGGTTGGAAGACGCCGCGGAAGTTGGTGAGGGCCCGCACGGTGTACGCGATCGTAGCGCTGACCACACCGAAGGTGAGGTTCGGCGTAGGGAGTGCGACACGGAACACCACCCGGCCGTCGGACAGCCAGATGAACGCGCCGAGCGCCAGCGAGCGGTTGGCCTGGTTCACGGTCTCGGCCAGCCTCCGGGCTTCGGCGACGTCGCCCGTGCACGGCGCCACCAACATCTGCCCACCGATCGTCAGATGGTCCTGGGTCTGAACCCAGCGAACCGCGACGCACACCGGGCGGGCATCACCTGGAATCTCCAGGACGAGGTCGCGCCCCTCGTGACGCTGGACGGTCCACCCCGACGCGGTCGCGAGTCGCCCCAACGCGTCGAGCGTGAACACCACCTGCTCGGGCTCGGGAGTCTCGGAGGAGCCGTCCACCGGCTACCTCCGCAACCCACCGCCGTAGTCCTCGAGCGACATCATGTCGTGGACCTCGCGGTGGTTCGTCTGACCGATGGCCGCGATCGGGTCGATGTCCATTCCGGGAATCGGGTTGCCGTAGTCGAGGATGCCCGCGTGTACCCCCAACATTCCCTTCATCGCCCAGTGCGCGTCCTGCATGCGCGGGTCGTTGTACGCGCTCTTCCCCGCCGTGTACGCGGAGTTCAGCGCGAGGATGGGGTTGGACCTGGCAGCGATGGACTTCATCGCGCTCATGGGGTTGAACGAGATGGGCGACTGGGGGCGTTGACGGCGTGGCATGCTGGAGCCTCCGGGACTGGAGTGTGAGGATGGTGGAAGCCCACACGTCCCAACACGGGCTGCAGGTCTCCCACACCCTCCTTCACGCAAAGCACCGCCGGCAGAGGTCAGGATTTCTTCGGGCGGAGGTCCAGGGGCTCCCCACATCGCGACATCATGACTAGAGCAACTGTGTTGCGATAGCGACCGTCTGGCTTTAGTGTGCGACAGCGAGGTGTACGCGATGGCGGAGCCCATCCCACCACTGCTCGAGAACCACGGTCGACGCGCGACGCACGCCCGCTCCGCACTTCTGCGCCGCTCGCGGGTGACGCCGTGACCCGTGCTCAACGGTTCTTCGTGCTCGGCTGCGCCTGCTGCACGTCCTGGCCGGGCATGGCCTCCGAAGAACCGTCCGACTCGACCGCCGAGGAAGCCGCTCTCTCGGGCGAGACCGCAGCCCGCCTCGAGCGAAAGGCGACGCTCACCTACCCCGAGGCTGCTCGCGAGACCGGCGCACACGGGGACGTGACCGTGCTCGTCGACGTGGACACGGCGGGTTCGGTGACCGACGTGCGCATCGAGTCCGGTCCGGAGGTCTTCCACGACGCCGCGATCGATGCGGGCTTCACGCTGGAGTTCTCCCCGGCCACGCGCGGCGGACAGCCCGTCGAGACCACCGTGCGGGTGTTCTTCCACTTCGCGCCCCCCGTCGAGATCCCCGACGGTCCCGAAGAGCCCATCGAGGTGATCGTGCACGCCGACGATCCCGACCTCGAAGACACCCATGCCCGCACCACCCTCGACGCCGAGACCCTGGAGCGGAGTGCCGGTGACGACCTGGCGCAGACCATGTCCCAGGTTCCGGGCGTCACCTTGAGTCGCGGCACGGCGGATGCCTCGAAGCCGATCATCCGCGGACAGCAGGAGCGCCGCCTGCTGGTGCTCAACGACGGCATCCGCCACGAGAGCCAGAAGTGGGGCCCCGACCACGCCACCGAGATCGACCCGTTCTCGGCCGGCCAGATCAGCGTCGTCCGGGGCGCGGCCGGCGTGCGATACGGGCCCGATGCCATCGGAGGCGTCGTCCTCGTCGAGCCCCCTCCTCTGCGCACCGAGCCCGGCGTGGGCGGCAAAGCACTCGCGGCGTACACCACCAACGGCCGCCGTCCCTATGGGGCTGTCCGGCTCGATGCCGTGCCCGAGGGCCTCGAGCAGCTGGCGGTCCGGATCGAGGGCAACCTGGGGCGCGGTGCCAGCCTCTCGACGCCCACCTACGTGCTGGGGAACACCGCGAGCGAGCAGTGGAACCTCGGTGCGTCCGCCCGGTATCGCTGGGACTCCGGCCAGATCCGCGCGCGCTGGCACCACTACGACTTCCGGGCTGGCGTGTTCTACGGCGTCCAGAACAGCACGCCCGCCGACTTCGAAGCACAGCTGGCCGTCGACAAGCCCGTCACGGCGGACCTGTGGTCGACCTCTTTCGCGATCGACCGCCCCTACCAGGACGTCTCGCACGATCTCGTGTCCCTGCACGCCACCCAGACGGGCGATTGGGGCACTCTGAACGCGGTCTACGCCTTCCAGCTCAACCGTCGCCGGGAGTTCGAGCAGGTCCGCGAGTCGGTCACCAGCGCCCAGTTCGACTTCCTGCTCCGCAGCCACACCCTGGACGCGTCCTACGACCACCCGAAGACCCGGATCGGCCCCCTCGACGCCGAGCTCGAGGGTACGGTCGGAATCCAGGGCGTGTTCCGGGAGAACGTCTACCGCGGCCTGTCGCTCCTCCCGAACTACCGGGGGTTGCAGGGGGGCGTGTTCTGGGTGGAACGCCTGGCCTTCGACCGCGTCGATCTGGAGATGGGCGCGCGCGTCGACGGATTGACCCGCACGGCCTTCCTTCCCCGGCTGGACTACGAACAGCACCTGCGCCGCGAGACCCTCGAGGACGGGGATTGCGATGTCCGCGACGCGGGCGGTGGACGCTGCCCATCGGGCTACGGTGCGGGAACCGTCAGTCTCGGGGGCCTGGTCCACCTCGTGCCGGACACCGTGGACCTCAAGCTCGATCTGTCGTCGGCGAGCCGCTTTCCGAACGCCGACGAGCTCTACCTCATCGGCAGTGCACCGTCGTTTCCGGTCTACGCGGTCGGCAATCCGAGCCTGGGCACCGAGACCGCCTGGACCGCGTCCCCCACCCTCGCGTTCCGCGCGCCCTGGCTGCGGGCCGAGGTCTCCGGGTACGCGAGCTGGATCGACGACTACAACTACTTCTCCCCCGAGCGCAACGCGGAGGGTCGACTGCGGTTCGACGTGACGATCCGCGGCACCTGGCCCACGTACGGCTACCAGCCCATCGATGCCGTGGTGGTCGGGATGGACGGGAGCGCCGAGCTCGCTCCCGAAGCACCGGTGGGGCTGGATGTGCGCGGCGCGTTGGTTCGCGCGACCGACGCCGACTCCGGCGAGTTCCTGATCGGGACCCCACCCGACCACCTGTCCCTCACCGCCGATATTCGGCCTCGCATCCGCGGCATCCTCGACGACACGGAGCTGTCCGTGACCGCCGACCTGGTCGCCCGCCAGTCACGCACCGACCCCACCGCGGACTACGCGCCCGTCCCGGACGGCTTCGTGCTCCTGTCCGCCGCCGCCAGCACCACCCTCGACCTCGGCCGCCGCGATCTGCGCCTGGGGGTGGACGCCCACAACCTCACGAACACCCGGTACCGCGAGTACACCAGCTTGCTCCGGTACTACGCCGACCAGCCCGGACGCGACGTCCGCGTGCGGGTCGGCATCGACATCTGATCGACTCCTGGAGGAGACCATGAAGACCATCACCCGCCTGACCCCGTTGCTCCTGTTGTTCACCGGCGCCTGTGGCGACGTCGAGGACGACGGGCACGGGCACAGCCACGACGACAACGAGGTCATCACCACGGTGACGCTCACGTTCACCCCCGACGCTGGCGGATCCGACCTGGTGTTCACCTGGGCCGATCCCGAAGACGACGGGGATCCCGTCATCGACGACATCGTGCTGCCGAGCGGGGACTACGCGCTGTCGGTCGGGTTCCTGAACGAGCTCGAAGATCCCGCCGAGGACATCACCGAGGAGATCGCCGACGAGGACGACGCCCACCAGGTGTTCTTCACCGGTTCCGGTATCGAGGGCCCCGCGACGGGCACCAACGCATCGGCGGTGATCACCCACAGCTACGCGGACGCCGACGCGAACGGCAACCCGGTCGGCCTCGACAACGACATCAGCACCATCGCTGCCGGCACGGGCGAGCTGCTCGTCACCCTTCGACACATGCCCCCCGAAGACGGCAACGACGTCAAGACCTCGACCGCCGCAGAGGACGTCGCCAGCGGCGGTTTTGCAGCCATCGGTGGCGACAACGACGCCGAGGTCACGTTCCCCATCGAGGTGGTGCAGTGAGCCAGCGCTCACGCACACCGTTCAACCCAACGAGGAGACCATCATGGACTTCCGAATCCTGTCTGCCCTGTGCTTTTTGTCCCTGGCCGCGTGCGGCGCCGAAGGCGTCGAGGGCGATGCCTGCGAGAGCGACGCCGACTGCGGCGACGATCTGCACTGCCACGTCGAGGACGGCGCGGGGATCTGCGAGCACGAAGAGCACGACGAAGAGGAAGAAGAGTAGGCGGAGAAGCAGGATCATCGATCCTACGCACTCGTACAGGCCCGGCACACGTCGTGCCGGGCCTGTCACGTCTCAGCGCAGGCGCCGCAGGTCCCTGTCAGCCGCATGCGGATCCGAGCCCCCTGCAGCGCGGGGGGGAGCTTCCCCCGGGCGTCGGTGACCTGAAGCGGCGGAAGGCACCGCACCACGCCGCAGTTCTCGCAGAGGAAGTGACCGTGGTCGTCCGCCACGGGCCGACAGGCATCGAGCAGCTCGTAGCGCCAGATGCGGTCGCCGAGGTCCATCCGTCGCAGGATGCCTTCCTCCGAGAGGTCGGAGAGGATCCGCCACACCGTGGCCTTGTCGGTGAACCCATCGTCGATCTCGGCCATGATCTCTTCGTGGGTCATGGGCGCACCGCGGTCGTGAAGAGCGGAGAGCACGACCATGCGGGTTCCGGTGGCTCTCAACCCCCGTTCGCGTAGCATCGACCGCAGTTCTGTGGTCAGATCGTGCTCGTCGTGCGCCATGGGCTCCCCGGAATCCTTGCCTGCGTTCTAACAGAAGGAACCACGGCTCACCGGGGCTCTCCGAGTGCACAATAGCGGGCGTAGAGCGCCGCCCCGTCTGCCGCGTCCGCCCCATCCCCCGCGGCGGCGACGGCGGGCACGGAGAACAACAGCGAGAGCAGGCCGGCAGAGACGTGTCGACGGATCATGGTCCTTCCAGGGCGACCGGGACGATGCGCTCAGCAGCGCGGCGAGCCCCGATGAGGTTGCGGGCGACCGGACCGACCTCGAGCTCGGCGAGCGGCCCGGTGACGAAGATGCGCGGATGCCACCGCAGATGGCGATCGACGAGCGGAAACCCACAGGTCGAACACGGGAGTGCATGGGACTCCACGAGGTCGTCGACCAGGGAGCCGCCGGGACGCCGGGACTCGAACCCGGTGGCGAGCAGTACCTGGTCCACCTCGAGAGTCCTGCCCTCCAGCATGAGCGCGACCCCGGTCCCGCCCGCCATTGCGGACTCGACCGCTGCCTGGACCATCTGGATCCGCCCATCGCGGATGGCGTGGCGAACCCTCCGTTCCACCCCGGGCGGCACCGACCCCTGGTAGCGGGCTCCCGTGATCATCCGGCGTCGTGCTGCGGGGTCGGTCACCTTCGAGAACCGCTGCATGTACTTCGGACCGATCCAGCCGGGGTCGCTGTCGAACTGGTGCTTTCGGAGCGCGTGCCGCGCGATGAGCGTCACCTCCCGGCCCGTGTCCGCCAGTCGAAGCGCGACCTGAGCGCCCGTGATGCCCGCACCGACGACGGCGATGCGGTCCGGGCACGCAGCGGGGTCGAGGGTGAACCCCGGCTCGAAGACGTGCCGCACCCTGTCGTCCGCCAGAGCTCGCGCCCAGTCCGGTCGCCGTGGCTGCTCGCTCGCGCCGAGCGCCAGGATCACCCGACGCGCGAGGAGTGGGTCCCCGTCGGTCAGCGACACGCGGGCTCCGTCGCAGTCGAGACGGATGGAGGACACCCGGCCCCGGAGGTGGATCGCCTCCAGGCCATACCGTCCGATCAGCTGGTCGCAGTGCTCGGTGAACAGGGACAGTGCCGGGCGGTTGTAGGGGCGGGCGAACATCCCGCCGACCGACGACCGCACATGCGCCTTGTCGGACGCGAAGCGCAGCAGCGAGAAGGGGTCCAGGTCCAAGTGGTGCACAGCGGGCGAACGCAGGTGCGTCATCCCCGTGTTGGCGGTGCAACGACGCCAGGTGTGCAGCAGCCGAGGCGCCGGATCGACGATGCGAATGCGCTGGGCGTCCACCCCCGCTTCTCCCATCAGACGGATGGCGAGGTGCACCCCGTGGGGCCCTCCGCCGACGATCACCCAGTCGTACATGGCGTCTCCAGACACGCGGACACCCCGGCCCGGAGCGCATGCTCGTCGAGGTCCCGTCCGATGAACACGAGCTGATTGCGGCGGTGGTCCCCCGAGAGCAGCGTGACCGGAATGCGTCCGTCGCTCATGCCCCGCACGACTCCTCTGCACACCCCCGGCACCGCTGCAGGTTGAACAGATGAGAGGCGACGAGGAGGCCTCCACCGAGGAGCGCGAACACGAGCCCACCCTCGATACCGAACACCTCGCCGAGCCGGGCCCCGATCAGCGCCGTCGCGCCGAGGGCGAACCCCAGGGTGATGGCCCACGTGCGGTGCGCGCGGTGGCCGAACCACGCTGCGGCACCCGCGAACCCCACGGCGCAGGCCAGGAACAGCCACTCGAAGCGCTCGTCGTGCAGGAACCCGAGCCCCACCAGCGGTAGGAGCGCCGGCAGGAGTGCCATCACCGCGCAGTGCAGCGCACACGTCGCGCTGGCGAGCGTCCCCAGACGGTCGAACCAGGGGTGCGTCATGCTCGAGCCTCGGGCCAGGGGAAGGGATGGGGAAGGTCGACCCAGCGATCCGGGTGCTCGAGCTCGTCTTCGCTGAGCAGGCAGGCATCGAACGCCCGACGCAGCGCAGCCTCGTCGAGCCCGACCCCGATGAGCACGATCTCCTGTCGGCGGTCGCCGTAGGTCGGGTCCCACACCTCGCGCAGGTGCTCGAGAAACGCTGGATCGTCCGGCCGGCGGTCAGGGGGGACCGCCGCCCACCAGTGGCCTGCCAACCCGGTCTCCCGGGTGCCGCCTGCGAGATGGAATGCCGCCGTGCAGTTGGGCCTCGACGCGACCCAGAACCACCCTTTCGCGCGCACCACCCCTGGCCAGGGCGAACGTAGCCACGTCTGCAGGCGCTCGGGATGGAACGGGTGCCTGGCGCGGTACACGAAGCTCGAGATCCCGTAGGCCTCGGACTCCGGCACGTGCTCGCCGTTCAGCTCCTTCACCCAGGCGGGTCGCCTCGACGCCTCGTCCATGTCGAAGCGCCCGGTTCCGAGCACCGACATCAGCGGGACCTGTGACCGCACGCTCCGGACCAGCAGCGCAGCCGGGTTGATGGCCCGGATCGTACGCTCGACCGCATCCAGGCCGTCAGCGTCGACCTGATCGCACTTGTTCAGGACGATGACGTCGGCGAACTCGACCTGCTCGACGTGGAGCGTGGCGAGGGTGCGTTGGTCCTCCTCGGAGATGGCCAGGTCGATCGACGCGAGCGAGTCCCCACGGAGAAGCTGACTGGGGAACGCTGCTGCGTCGACGACCGTGACCATGGTGTCCAGGCGAGCGACCCGCGAGAGCGAGGTTCCATCCTCGGCTTCGAAGGTGAACGTCTGCGCGACCGGGAGGGGCTCGCTGATTCCGCTGGACTCGATGACCAGGTAGTCGAACCGCCCTTCGTTCGCGAGACGGGCGACCTCCTCGAGCAGGTCTTCGCGCAGGGCGCAGCAGATGCAGCCGTTGCTCATCTCGACCAGCTGCTCGTCGGTGCGCGACAACGACGCATCTCCGTGGCGAACCGCGGCTGCATCGACGTTCACCTCGCTCATGTCGTTGACGATCACGGCGACCCGCAGGCCCTGGCGGTTGGCGAGCACGTGGTTCAACAACGTGGTCTTCCCGGCCCCCAGGAAACCGGAGAGCACGGTGACCGGAAGGGGCTCCCGCAGGCCCGTGGCTTCGTCTCCGAGGGTCGGGTGGATGTCAGTCAATCGAACCTCCACACCGGTTTTACTCCACCTGAATCACTAGAGCAACTCAGTTGCAATAAGAGGAAACAGCGCGTAGAGGACGCCATCCGATGGAGGACCTCATGAATCTGATCACCCGACTGACCCCGTTCGTGCTCCTGCTCTCCGGCGGCTGCGCCGATGTGGACCACGATCACGACGACCACGACCACGACCACGGCGCGGTGACCACCCTGGTCCTGCTCTTCACGCCGACCGACGGCGGCGAGACCCTCGAGTTCACCTGGGCGGACCCCGATGCCGCGGCAGACCCCGAGGTGGACGACATCCTGCTGCCCGACGCCTCCGACCACAATCATCACGATGCGCAGACCTACGATCTCGCGGTGGAGGTCTACAACGAGCTCGAGGACCCCGTCGAAGACGTGACGCCGGAGATCGCCGACCAGGCCGACCAACATCAGTTCTTCTTCACGGGGTCGGCGGTCGAGGGGCCAGCGACGGGCGCCAACGGGGACGCCATCATCCAGCACGACTACGCAGACGCTGATTCCGACGGACTGCCGCTGGGGATGGACAACTCGATCACCACCCTGGACTGGGGAAGCGGCGAGCTCGTCGTCACCCTGCGGCACCTTCCTCTCGAGGACGGTGAGCCCGTCAAGGTGGATGGACTGGCTGAAGACGTCGCGAGCGATGGGTTCTCAGCGATCGGGGGCGACAACGACATCCAGGTCACCTTCCCGATCACGGTGGAGTGATGCAATCGGTCCATGGAGTCGGGCTGTTCGGAGGGTTCGCCCTCCTCACGAGCTGCGTGGAACCGACCACCTGCAGGCCCGAAGGCGTGGACTGTCCACACTGTCTGAACGGCACCTTCACGTGCACCTACGACGACGTCACCATCACCTCGGGCTCGTGCGATGCGTGCAGCACCCGCGTCGAGGTCTACGACGCGCTGTGTGGCAGCGGTCGGGACCTGCCGCTCGCCGACGTCGATGCCGAGCTCACCTGCAGTCGGGTCGTGGACTGACGCTGCGCCAGATGGGGTCAGACACCAGGTGGTGCGTCCGTGGATCGCCGCCCCGACCCCATTGAGCTGTGCGCCATTTAGGGTCAGACACCAGATGGTGCGTCCGTCAGATGGGGTCAGACACCCGCACCCCAGGGTACGCACGTGCGCTACTTCGGTCGTGCGCGCTCCTCGTTCGTCGCAGGCGGATCGAAGCGGAACACCGCGCGGGGGAGCTGCTCCAGCCGGTCGGCCGAATACGCGTGGAATCGCTCACCGCGCAGTCGGCTGTCCCGCTGACGGTGGGTGACCGGCGCCGAGAACTCGACGACCGGATGCTCGTCGGTGTTCAGCGGCACCCCTGCCAGCGGCCGCCAGTCGCCCGCGTACCAGGCCACCACATCGTCGGGCGACTGCAATACCCGCTCCCGCCCCAGGGCCGGGGGCCGTCGCAGCGCCATGCGCTCGGCCAGTGCACCCCGGTCGAGATCCACGGGGTGTTCGACGGCGACCAGGGCGAACAACGGCCGTTCGTCGGACCGCGACAGCTGCCACACGGCGACGTGCGGAAACGCCTCCCGCAAGCTGTTCGCGATGATCTCCAGCTCGCGGGGGCCCACCTGCCAGCCCGCCAGCCACTGACAGAACACCCCGTCCTCCTCGAGCCGCTCCCGCACCGCCTCGAAGTGCTCCACGGTGTAGAGGTACCCGGTCTTGCTCTCCCACGGCACGAACAGGTCGGACACGATCACGTCGTAGCGTTCGGTGGTTGCACCGAGCACGCTTCGACCATCCCCGATCCGCACCTGCACGCGGTCGTCGTCCAACAGCCCGCGATTCTCGGCCCGAAAGTGGCGGGCCGCGTCGACCACCTGTGGAATCAGCTCCATCACCGTGATCTCGTCGACCGTGGGGAAGTCGAGCGCCGCACTCGCGGTGACCCCGGTCGCCAGCCCGATGAACGCGACCCGCTCGGGATGGGGATGCAGCAGCAGCGGGAAGTGTCCCTGACGAAGCTGCATGGGGCTCGAGCTCCGCGAACCCAGGCCGTAGTGGATGTTGTGGCGGATCCGCCGATGGTATCCGTCCCGGTCGGTGACGATGTCGGTCCAGCCGTACGGCCCCGAGAATCGCGCCACCAGGACCTCGTCCGGATCCAGGGCATCGACACCGCTGGAGAGGGCCGTCGCGCCGGCACCCACGAGCGCCGCCATCCCGATCGCCCCACCCCAGCGGAGCCGATTCGTGGGGAGACGCGTGACGACGACGGCTGCGAGGGCCAGGTACGTCATCGAGATCGCGGCAAAGCCCCCCCACAGACCGAAGAGGGGCACGAGCACGAAGCTCGCCGATATCGCTCCGAGCGCCGCACACAGGGTGTTCGCGGTGGTCAGCCGACCCACCACCCGTCCCGGCCGATCGTCGGCACCCGCGAGCTGCCAGGACAGGGGCAGGATCACCCCCATCGCGACGACCGGCACGACGACCACCACCGCGACCAGCGCGGCGGCGCCCACCAAGTACGAACCGAAGCCGTCTCCCCACCCGAAGTAGCGGAACCCCTGGAGGTGGAGAAACGCGCAGACCGAGCCCGGGAGCGCGGCTGCTGCGAGCACGCTGGCCCCCACCAGTGCGTGCTGGGCATCGAACCGCCGCAGGAGACGCGCTGAGAGGACCGAGGCCAGCGAGAGCCCCACCAGCACGACGATCAGGATGGCGGCGAAGGTGTAGGTGCTGTTGTGGAACACGAACGAGAACAGGCGCACGTAGAGGACCTGGGCCCCCAGCGCGCCGAAGCCCGAGACCGCGGCCGCCGCGACCCACACGGGCCTGGTTCGCGAGGACGACGTCGTGGCGGCATCCCATACGCGCGGCCCCTCGAACCGCGACTGGAGTGCCCACGCGCTGAACGCGACGGTGATCGACACGACGGCTGCACCCCAGCTCGTCGCGACGACCCCGACGGGGGCCAACACGCCCGTCGCGACAACGACGCCGAGTACCGCCCCCGCGAGGTTCGATGCGTAGACCCTCGCCACCTGCTCCGTGCCCGACCCCCTCGTCGACCGGGTGCTGGCGGGACTCCTGGCCACCGCCTCGGCCACGAAGGGCAGGCTGGCGCCGAGTGCCGTCGTTCCAGGCAGCAAGACGCACAGCGCCAGGACGACTCTGGCGACCGTCCCCTCGACGTGCTCCGGAGCGAACCCGAGCAGAACGGGCACCAGGAGCGCCCAGAGGCCGACGGCCAGCTCGGCCACGGCGAACCCCCGCAGCGGACGTCGCATGCGCTCGCTCGGACCCGCGGAGAGCGCGTACCCGACAGCCATGCCCAGGAAGTAGGCCCCGAGCACGATGGCGGCGGCACGCGCGGTCTGCCCGAACACGAGCCCCAGCTGGCGTGACCACGAGATCTCATACGCCAGGCCTGCCGCACCCGACGCGAACACCAGCGCACGCAGGGCCAGGGAGTCGTTCGAGCCGGTCTGGCTGCGCATCCGAGCTGGATAGCACCGCCACATCGGCGTCGCACGACATCGGCTCGACAGCACGCCGAATGTCGTATACTTCAAGAATCGTTGAATCGTTCAATCGATGAACTGCGGAGAGCCGCGTGAGCGCGAACATCCCGGCCTGCACCCACCACGAGCCCCACCAGCACCAGCCCCGCCCCACCGGGGTGGTGGAGCAGGCCGCCGTGATCGGCGCGGCGCTGGGCGATTCAGCGAGGCTCCGGCTGCTCGAGCTCCTCATCGATGGTCGCCACTGCGTGTCCGAGCTCGCCGAGGAATCGGGGGCCTCGCTGTCCGCCGTCTCGCAGCGCCTCAAGATCCTCGCAACGGCTCGCCTGGTCGAGCGCACACGCGAGGGGCGCCACGTGTACTACGCGCTGGCCGACGACCACGTCCGTCAGATCCTGAATCAGGTCTTCGAACACGCATCCCACAGATGAGAGGAACCCCATGAGCACCTGCGACATCCACACCGACCACCCCCACACCCACGGCCCCGACTGCGGCCACGTCGCCATCCGCCACGACGGGCACGTGGACTACCTGCACGATGGTCACCTGCACCATCCCCACGCGGGGCACGTCGACGAGCACGTGTTGCCGGTCGACACCGACAACCCCGCTGCCTGCACGCCGAACCACAGCTGCGGGGGCCACGATGCCGACCACGTGCACGGTCCGGGTTGCGGGCATCCGGCAGTCCCGCACGGCGACCACGTCGACTACCTGGTCGATGGGCACCTGCACCATCCCCACGGGGATCACTGCGACCACCACGGGGCCGTCACCGTCGTCTGACCGTTGCTGGCCGAAGGAGCGCAAATGACGGACGACCCCTCGTCTGGCGTCCGAAGGGCGTGGCACCGGCAGCGGGTCGCCCAGGAGCTCTGGGGCCTCGGCGAGGTGCCCGAGCAGGCCATGCCCATCCTGCGCCAGCTGGCAGCGATGCTCGGCTCGACCATCGCCTGCTGGGCACTCGCGATGGTGTGCGTGGTCTGGTGGCCACTACGTCGGCGCGAACGCTGGGCCTGGGCGTGCATCGGGGCGAGCTCGGCGCTGTGGTTCGTCGTCGACACCGCGCTGTCGGCGAGCCACGGCGTCACGACGAACGTGCTCTTCAACTGCGGGGCGGCCGTGATGATCGCCGTGCCGCTCGCCTTGGTCCGTCCGGGGCTCGCCCCCGCTTAGGCCGCAGCGTGGATTCGGCCGGCCCACCCTCGCAAGCGAGGGATGAACCGCCTGAATCGCTTCCAATGAATGTCTAGACGCGTTCAGGTACCCCCGGAAAATGTGCTCGTTCCTCCGCGCATTTCGGGGGCACCGTTCTCTTGGCCGTCAAGACATTTCTCGCTGCGCGCTGCACGCGGACGTCCCGAGTTCGCCGAGGGCCAGGGATCGCATCGACTTCGTGATCGTGCACTGGAGGCGTTCGCCGCAGACATCCTTCACCGCGACGAAGGCCGCATCGGATTCCCAGTGGACGGTGATGCACTTCTGAGTTGAAAATGAAAATCACTTTCAATTAGTGTACGCACCGTGACCTCCAGTCTCCTTCTCCTCCCCTGCCTGGCGTTCGCAGCCCCGGATTCCCCAGGGGTTGCGCCCACACCCGTGTCCGACGACGCCGACGACGCCGATGAAGACTTCGACGATGTCGTCGTCGTGACCGCCACCCGGACCCCCACTCCGCGAGGAACCGCGCCCGTGGCCGTCGAGGTCGTGACCCGCGAGGAGATAGAAGCATCCGGCGCCGAACGCCTCGACGAGCTCCTCGAAGAACAGCCAGGCCTGCAGATCGAGAGCACCGTGGTCGGCACCGCCATCCGGATGCAGGGCATGAACCCCGAGCACACGCTCATCCTCGTCGACGGACAGCGCGTGCTCGGTCGCAAGGACGGCGTGGTGGATCTGTCCCGCTTCGCCGTCGACGACATCGAGCGCGTCGAGATCGTGAAGGGCCCGAGCTCGGTGATGTTCGGCTCGGACGCGATGGGAGGGGTGGTCCACATCGTGACCCGCAGCCCCGAGCAGAAGCCCGAGGTCGGCGCGCACGTGCGGGTCGGGACCTTCGGGCGCGTGGACGCCACCGCAGACCTGCGGGTGGGGTCGAAGACCGTGAAGCACAAGGCGAATGCCGGCTACCACCGCAGCAACGCGTGGGATCTCACCCCCGAGACCCTCGGGACCACGGCGAGCGCGTACGACCAGCTCGATGCGACCTACGGCATCCAGCTCCAGCCCAGCGACGACCTGCAGGTGGACGCCGACATCTCCTGGATGCAGCGACGCGCCCGGGGGATCGACAGCCCCCCTTCGGGTGCCGTGCTCGACACCCGCCAGTTCGTCGACGACCACCGGGCCTCGATTCGCTCGTGGTGGACGCCGGGTCCCGACACCAAGATCTCCGCGCGGGTCTCCGCCGGCTGGTTCCGGGCGCAGTTCCTCGCCGACCAGCGCAACGCGAAGGCGTCCGACAGCTACTCCGACGACCGCGAGCAGCTGACCGAGGCGACGCTCCAGCTGGACCAGTCGCTGGGCGACCACTTCCTGACGCTCGGCGTCGACACCCTCGCACAGGGCATCACGTCGGATCGCCTGGCGAGTGATGGCGGAGGCGATGGCAAGGCCGACCGACAGCGAATCGCGGTGTTCGCGCAAGACCTGTGGAGGCTCGGGGAGCCCTCTGACGGCCCGACGTTCACGCTCGCGCCCGGCGTCCGGGTCAGCGCCGACACCCAGTTCGGAACGGCCTTCGTGCCCCGGCTCGCCACCGTTCTGACCGTCGACCCCGTCACGATCCGGCTCTCGGGAGGGACGGGCTTCCGCGCGCCGGACTTCCGTGAGCTGTACCTGCTCTTCGAGAACCCGGGCGTGGGCTACGTCGTGCAGGGCGACCCCGAGCTGAAGCCCGAGCGCAGCCTCAACGCAACCGCGTCGATCGACGTGGCGCCATCCGAGCTCGGCAGCGTGTCGCTGCAGGTCTATGCGAACCGGATCCGCGATCTGATCGCAACGGGCCCGTCCACACCGGGCGAACTGGAGACGTTCACCTACGAGAACATCGCGAACGCGACGACCCAGGGCTTCGATCTGCAGGGACGACTCCATCCCGGTCCACTGCACCTCGAGGCCGGCTACGCCTTCGTGCACGCGCGCGATGTCGACCTCGACCGGCCGCTTCAGGGGCGGGTTCCGCACCGCGTGACGGGATCGGTGGCGATCGACCTGCCCGCAGACCTCCTCGTGCGCGCTCAGGGCGGCTGGTCGAGCGAGCAGCCCCTGTACCTCGACGGGAGCGAAGCGGGATCCATGGACGCGATTCCAGCCCAGTTCACCCTCGACGCCCGCGCGGCCTGGGATCTGGGGTGGGCAGAGCCCTTCCTGGGCGTCGACAACATCACCAACACGGGCGACACGCGCTTCGCCCCCCGCATCCCCCGCTTCTACTACGCCGGCATCCGCGTCCGGAACGTCCGAAATCGAACCCCTGCCGGGAGCAACGAATGACGCTCGCAATCCTCGTGCTCGGGGGCTGCCTGCCCGACCTGGACGTGGTCCACACCTGGGACGACGGCACCCCCACCCCACCTCCCCCGACGCTCGACACCGGTCCGTTCGACACCGCCGAGCCCCTGCCCATCGAAGGCGACCTGGTGGTCGACGCCACGTCCTACCAATCCTCGGTGTACATCGAGCTGGACGGCGTGCCGCACCTCGTCGACGAGACCGCCCCCTGGGACGTCCGCGTCAAGCGGTTCGAGATCGCCGTCAACGGCGGGGTCTCGGGCGATGCGGGCGTCGAGGTCGCATTCCTCCCGGACGTGTCGCTCGACGACCTCGAGACGCCCCCGCAGACCGGCTACGCGACCGATGCCGAAGATGGTCCGGACGACGACGAGCTGCCCGACCTCGTCTTCGGTACCTGGTACGACTACGACGACAGCTCCCACGTCCTCACGCCGGTTCCAGGTGCGTGGATCGTGCACACGAGCGATGCCGCGTACGTCGCGCTGGCGATCGACGACTACTACGACGACGCCGGAACCTCGGGCGTGCTGAGCCTTCGCTGGAAGTCCATCGACGGCGACCCCCCATGACCTTTCCTCCCATTGGAGATCTCAAATGAAAATGAAAGTCAAATTCAAGGCTGGATGCGTACTGCTTCCGGTGGTCCTGACCGCCCTGGCGGGCTGTCCGAGTGACGATGAGCCGGCGACCGAGTCCGACGGCGATTCGGACACGGACACCGATGCAGACACGGATGCGGACACCGACGCAGACACCGACGCAGACACGGACGCGGACACGGATGCCGACACCGACGCAGACACGGATGCCGACACCGACGCAGACACGGACACGGACACGGACACGGACACGGACACGGACATCCCCGAGACCCAGTGCTCCGTCGCCGTGGATCCGCTGACCAGCGGGACCTTCATCGAGCCCTGCGCCATCACCGAGCCCGTGCGACACGTGGTCCTCGCCGATGTGGTCACTCCACCCACCCACGCGTCCGCTCAGATCGTGCTGGGCGCCGAGACGGCACCCGCGGACGCCCAGGCCGACCTGTTCGCGGGGGAGTTCCGAGCGCTGTTCTACGGGGGGTCCGTGCCCTTCCCGCCCGCGACCATCGAGGCGACCCTGGGTCCCGACAGCTCGGCGCTCGACGTCGATGCGTCGTTCCTGAACTCGCCCACCACCGTGTGCTTCGACGTGCACGACGGCACCGTGGACACGCCACCGGCATTCGTGCTCTGGCACGACGGGACGGACGGCGCCGACTGCTCCGATCCGGCCACCCTGACCGTGTCCAACGCCATCGGCATCGAGACCGGCTACGCCGGCGGAGTCGGGGCCATCGACAAGACCCAGCCCGTGTGGTTCCGCCAGGCGGCCGGGCTCACGACGGCCCCCACCATCACCCTGTCGTCCGAGGCTGCGACCACCGAAGCCGACGCACTCGCCGCGGCCTCCTGCACGACGGACTGGGTCGCGAACACCGACTGGCAGCCGCTGTGTGTTCCGGACGCCGGACCGGGACGTCACGTGCGCCTCGAGGGTGTCGAGGCCACTGCTCCCAACAGCTACTTCTACGTGGTCGCGGGCGAGGACACGCCCACGGGAACCCCCGCGAGCGGCCCCGGCGAGCTGGTCCTCACGGGCGGGCACAGCAACAGCGGCAGCTCGTGGACCTGGTTCGCGTTCGACGAGGGCAGCACCACCCAGTTCACCTACACCGACGGCACCGACGAGCTGTACACCACGGGTCCGAGCGAGGTCTGCTTCGACATGCCCGCCGACGTCGACGGAAACGCATCGATGCTGTTCTGGGCGACGGGCAACGGGGGTGCCGACTGCCAGGATCGGTCCACGCTCACCGTCGCGAACGCGCTGTACGACTCCGAGACCGACGTGGATACGGGCGCGATGTGGGCGGAAGCCCTCGCCAACGCCGACCTGTACATGAAGACGAGCAACGCCACTGCGACGCTGGTCCGTGCTGTGGTCGAGCGCGAGCCGGCCGTCTACCGCTGACCTGCGCGCCCCGAGCGCACGGCCTCGCTGCCGTGCGCTCGCTGGCTACAGGCTCGGCACCAACGCGAACCCCCGGTCCAGGCGGACCTGGGTGAGCTCCAGTCCGAAGACCGGCCGCAACACGTCCGGATGCAGCGCTGCCTCCGGGGGGCCGTCCGAGACGACCCGGCCTCCGCTCAACACCACGACCCGATCCGCCATCCGCGCCGCGAGCGAGAGATCGTGCAGCACGGCCAGAGCGGTCCCCCCGCGCTCCACCCGCGCCCGGACCCGCTGCAGCACGCGAACCTGGTGGGTCAGATCCAGGTGGTTGGTGGGCTCGTCGAGGAACAGCAGTCCGTCCGCAGGGTCCGGTGGAAGCTGCGCGAACACCCGCGCGAGCTGAACACGCTGTCGCTCGCCACCCGAGAGCGTCGGCCAGCGTCGGTGGGCCAGAGGTCGCATCCCGACCTCCTCCAGCGCAGCCTGAACCCGCGCGTGCTTCTCGACGAGGGGCTCGTCCCAGGGGGTGCGCCCCATCGCGACGACCTCTTCCACGGTGAACCCGAACGCGAGTGCGGAGGACTGCGGGAGCACCGCACGCACCCGGGCCAGCTCCCGAGCCGGCCACTCCCCCAGCGGACGTCCCCACAGGCGCACCTGCCCCGAGTCCGGCGTCCACTCCCCGGTCAACACCTTCAGCAGGGTCGACTTTCCCGCTCCGTTGGGTCCGACCACAGCCGCGAGGGTTCCGGGCTGAAGGTGCAGCCCGACTGAATCCAGCAGTCGAACCCCCGACCTCACCACCGTCAGTTCCCGGGCATCCAGCACCGCTTCGTCGCTCACAGCCGGCCCCTCGCGCGCACCAGCAGCCACAGGAAGAACGGGCCGCCCAGGAGGGTCGTGAGGATGCCGATGGGCAGCTCGGCGGGTGCGACGATGGTCCGCGCCAGGGTGTCCGCCCCCACCAACAGCGCTGCACCGAGCAACGCGCTCGCAGGGAGCACGATCCGGTGGCTCGGACCTGCGATGAGGCGCACCAGGTGAGGGACCGCGAGGCCGACGAACCCGATGGTCCCGCTGACCGCGACGCAAGCGCCCACGCCCAGGCAGACGAGCGCCACCAGGACGACCTTGATGCGCTCCACCGGCACGCCGAGATGGCGCGCCTCCGACTCCCCCAGGAGCATCGCGTCCAACGGCCCGGCGAGATGCAGCCCTCCGAGCACCGGCACGAGCGCCAGGGGCCCGGCGACCCACAACGCATCCCAGGTGGCCCCTCCGAGCGAACCCAGGTTGAAGAACGTCAGGGTTCGCAGCTGGGCCTCGTCCGACAGGTAGATCATCAGCCCGGTTCCCGCGCTGGCGACCGCGTTCACTGCGATTCCAGCGAGGAGCAGGGAGGCGGTGTCGGTCTGGCCGCGAGAGGTGGCGATGCGCATCACCACGAGCGTCGCTCCCGCTCCCCCGACGAAGGCGGTCAGGGGGAGGACGAACGTGGACGCGCCCAGCAGCACGATGGCGATGGCCGCGCCGAGAGACGCCCCGCTGGACACCCCGATGAGCGTCGGACTCGCGAGGGGATTGCGAAACAGGCCCTGAAGCAGCGCGCCACTCACACCGAGCGACGCGCCCACCACCAGTCCCAGGGCGATGCGCGGGAGGCGAATCGTGGAGAGAACGAGCTGCTGGGAACGCGTCAGAGACTCGCCGGACGCCCACTGGACCAGCTCTGCCGGCGAGATCGCGACCGCACCCGACGCGAGGGAGGCCAGCGACACCCCGAACACCGACAGGACGAGGACCCCCAACAGCCCCGTTCCGAGCGTCCCGGAACGCCCACGAACCGGGGCTCGAAGTCGCGTGCCGTCCGCGGTCATCCCAGCTCGCGGGTCATGGCTCGGACCGAACGGCGCTGCGCAAACGAGCCGCACCGTCGCAGGTTCCGAGGCCGAAAGCGAGGAGTCGGAAGTCGTCTACGCTCGCGACGCGCCCTGCGTTCACGGCATCGAGCTGTGCGAGACCGGGGACCTGGCTCAAGCCATCCACGCCCCCGCTGGACTCGAGCCCTCGCGTCGTGAACACCACCCAGTCCGGATCGGCGTTCAGAGCGGCCTCCGGCGTGAGGGGCTTGTAGCCGTCGTACCCGGTCACCGCGTTGTCGATGCCTGCCAGGCCCAGCATGGCGTGCGCAGAGGTGCCGGTCCCCGAAACCTGCATGGTGCCGACCCCGCGACTGTAGACGAACATCGCCGAGATCGGCTCGTCACGCGCAGCGACGTCGAGGGGTTCGCAGGAGCCCTGGAACTCGGAGATGAGGGATTCGGGGTCCTCCCCCACCACCGCCGAGACCTCTTCGATGAGGGCCACGACCCCATCGACAGTGCGCTCGTGGGTGAGCACGTCGACGTCCACGCCGGCATCCGCGATGATCTCGAGGGTGGGCGCAGCCCCGGTCTCCTCGTGAGCGAGGACCCGATCCGGGGCGAGCGCCAGGACGCCCTCGGCAGACAGCCGCCGGGCGAAGCCGACATCCGGGAGCTCGGCCGCTCCCGGGAGGGAGTGACTGGCCCCATCGACGCCCACGAGCAGGTCGGGCCGCAGCTCCAGGAGGATTTCGGTGATGGCGGGTGCCAGGGAGACCACCCGGGCGGGTGCCGCACGCTCAGCGGTCGGGTCCTCGGACGGCTCGGCAGGACCGGGGCCATCGCTCGACCCGCACGCGACGAGCCCGACCAGCAGGGCCACAGCGGACATCACGAGCTCGAACCGTTCGCGGACGACTGCACGTTCGTGCCCCGACGCGCGCGCTTCAACACGTCCACGACGGCCACCCGCAGGTCCTCGGCGCGGATCTCACGCTGGAAGCTGAAGTGCACGATGCGTTCGGGAGCCTGGGTCCGAACCGTGAACCCGGTGCGATCGATGCCCACCATCTCGGCGTTCTCGGGGGTGAATCCGTACAGGCCCGCGCACATCTCGACCATGTTGTGAGCGTGGTCTTCGTTCATGTGGTCGATGGCGCCCGCAGACGCCTCTTCGAGACCTTCTCCCATCGGATCGCGGAGGATGTCGGCCCCGTCGAGCCAGCAGATCTTCCCGAAGCCCGCGATGTGGCGCACGGCCTCGACGTCCTGCATCACCCAGTAGGCGAAGTCGTGGGTCTTCAGGTAGCCCTCGGCGAACGGAACCCGCTCGACGTACCGGCTGTGCAGATCGGCGCGCTCGTCCGCATCCTCGACCCGACGCCAGCGGCCCATGACCGTCACCCGCCATCCCTTCTGCGGATCCCCCTCGAGCCCCGGCTGTCGCACGAAGAGAGATGCCCGCGGATCGCGACGGAGGTTGGCGGTGTGCGCGGCGATCCCCGCGATCAGGATCGCCGGGCGACCGTCCGGCGTGAGCGCGAACGGCACGACCGAACCGAACGGGAACCCCTCCAGGCCGCGACGAGCCGTGGTGGTGCAGAGCGTGCCCGCGTGCGTCTGAAGCAGCCATTCCCGGGTCAGGGCGGCGGGATCGTCCGCCATTGCAGCAGCGGCAGCTTGTTCGATGGCATCCACGATGGTCTCCTGGTCTGGCTGAGGAATAACTGAAAACGACTTTCATTTTCAACACAAATCTCGAGAGAGAACGATCTCCAGAAGCGCTCCGCACTGCTCAAAAATTCAGAACCGCAACCCAGGACGACGCTCGAACACGGCGGCTGAGATGGCCTGGTCGAGGCATCCGCGCTCAGCGGATCCTCAGCGCAATCCTCCGCGAAGCGAAGCGCTCAGCGGTGAGAGTTGGCGTTGAATCCATCGAAGTCGTTCGGACGAACGCCCAGGTCGTCCGCCCCGAGCCGTTTTCATCCTCCTGGGACGACCGGGCTGTGGCAATCGAAACACCTCTGGCAGCTGCTCCGAGTGTGGCACAGCGTTGTGCTCTGGAACGGCGTTCACCACCCACTCTCGACGCCAGTGGCGCTGCCGGACCGGGTTCGATGCGACAGCAGGACGGGCAGACCTCAACTGTCGCTGTCGCTGTGCTCGCAGGCGGTCGTGCTCCCCAGGGCGCAGGCGCGGCGGAGCGGGACCGTGGGGTCTGTGCGGGTGTTGTCGTCCATGTCGTAGACGCCGGCCAGATCCTCGCACGCTTCCGCATCCCCACTCGTGCACAGCGCGTCGAAGAGCCGGGCCGCGTAGGCGTGTCGTCCGGCGATGTACTCACTGCGACCGTGGCGCAGGCACGCCGTTGCGTTGCCTCGCCCACAGCCGACCGCGAAGGCGAGGCGCAACTCGTCGTAGTCGGATTTCTCGAGCCCTCCCGTCCATCCACCGCACGCGTTGGTGTGTCCGTGCAGGCAGGCATCGGTGAGGAACCCGTTCGCCACCGTGGCGTTGCGGGGCTTCATGGCGATCGCCCGGGAGGCGCAGCTCGACGGGACACGGGGGTCGCATGCGGGGGCATCGAGCGCGTCGCACACCCAGGCCGACGTCCGCAACGGGGCGCCCCGCACGTGCCCGGAACACCACTTCCCGTCCTTGACGCCCTGGAACTGGTACACGAACCCATCGTGATGCAGGAAGCTGACATCTTCGAAGCCCTGCTCGTGGAGGATGGACAGCGAGCGCTCGGCGGGCGTCCCACAGGCGGTGAGCAGGGGCAGGACGCACAGGATGACGGCGGAGAACGCGGCGCGGATCAGCGTGGACTCGAACATGGGAACCTCCAGGGTGGTGCTGGGGTCCTCTGCATCGGATGTGCCAGGTCGACGCGTCGTGCATTCCTCGGTTTCGAGCGACATCCGGACCGAACACGCGCTACCGGCGGACCGACGTCCGTCGACGACCGTCACTCGGCGAGACGACTGGGCACACCCGCGAATGCGAGCTCGGCGATGCACGGCTCGCCACCGTCGTGGAGATGCGTGAGCTCGACGTTCAGCACCTCGACGGCATCGAGTCGCAGGCCCGTTCCCGGAGGGGACACGCCTTCGAGCGGTTCCGGCGGTTGCTCGAGGGTGACGAACACCTGGTCCCAGTGGCCGCTCATCAGCTCGATCCTGCGGACTCCGACCGCGTGGATTCCGACACTCTGCAGATCGACGGGCTCCTCGAACCGCACGAGCAGCTGGTCCTTCACCCCCCGCTCTCCGCACCAGGACGTCTCTGGGTCGCCGTCCAGTGCGTGTTCAGCGGCGTGACCCTGCGTCGAGGACGTGCTGCGCTCGATACTTGCCGGAAGCCGTGCGCAGGGCGGCTCACAGGCGGGGGATTCGCCACCCCACTCCGCAACGGCGCTCCAGGCACGCGGCTTGCGGGACTTCGGAGCGGGTCGGGGGGCGGGCTGTTCGACGACGATGCTGGGCTGACCGGTCTTCGGAGGCGGCGGCGCCTCCTGGCACCCGAGCCCGATGAGCAGCCCCGCAATCACGCTCACTCTTCGGCTGCGCCGCGAACCATCTCGAGTCGCACGTCGTACGAGACGGTGCCGCTCGAGTAGGACTCGAACTCGACCGTGTAGTCGCAGGTGAGGTCTGCGTTGCCCTTCTCGAGGGTGCAGTTCATGTCGATCTCGTCGCTGCCGTCATCGAACGTGAGCAGGAACTCCCGACCCTGAATGCGCTCCCAGTCTCCGGAGTAGAGGTATTCCTCCCGCTCGGAAGCCCCCGCCGACGAGGAGTACTCGTAGTAGTTCCCGAACGCGGCCCGGCCGTCTTCCTGAACCAGGAGGAGCAGGTTGCTCGTGTAGGTGTAGGTCACGCCGTCGTAGGTCTCGGTGTAGGTGTACGGCAAGCGGTAGAAGGTCTCGCCATCGTCGGCAGACGCCCCGATCCACTCGCCCAGCAGCTGCTTCTCGAGGCTGGTGCAGGCGGTGTTGGTGACGCACAGGGCCAGAGCGGAGGCGGCGGGCATCAGGAAACGGCGGTCCATGGGGGCTCCTGGTGGGTCGATGCTCTATCGGTCGGCGGCCGGACGGCAAGAGCCACGATAGCAGCGCGCGCCAGGAGGGTCGCGTGATCGTCGTCACCGGTACGAAGCGTTCGGGTACGAGCCTGTGGATGCGCATGCTCATCGAAGGGGGCCTGGACCACATCGGGGAGGCATTTCCGGGGGTCTGGGGCAAGTCGATCCGCGAAGCGAACCCCCACGGATTCTACGAGTCCCCGCTGCGCAGAGGGGTGTTCTTCGCGACGAACCCCGACCCGAAGACGGGGAACTACCTGCCGTCCGGTCCCACGACGCACCACGCGCTGAAGATCTTCATCCCGGGCGTGGTCCGCACCGAGCGCGCGTACCTGCACCGGGTGGTGGCGACGATGCGGCCATGGCGCGCCTACGCCCGGTCGCTGGAGGCCCTGCACGCCGACGAGGAGGCCTGGTACATGGCCAATCCAGACGAGGGACTCACTCCGCAGCAGATGCTGGAGAAGGTCCGGCGGCGACAACCGCGGCTTCCCGCACCGATCGACTGGTTTCTCGAGAACTACGAGCTGGTCCGGGACTTCGCGGTGCGGCGGTACCCCATCCACTTCACGACGTACGACAAGCTGTTGGACACACCGGAGGCGACGGTCCGGCGGGTGTTCGACTGGATCGGAACCGGAGATGCGGACGCGGCGATCCGTACGATCGAACCGGATCTGAAGCGGTCGGACAGTCGGCCTCCGGTGGCGAGCGAAGCGGTGTTGAACGCGGAGCAGGTTCGGTTGTTCGACGACTTCTACACGGTGATTCACGAGCGCTCGTCGGTGCCGAAGTCGATGGTGCCGGCCCTGAACGCGACCTGGCAGGCGCTCACGGAGCAGTACAACCGGCCGGACTCCCGTCGCGTGGCCGACGAGCAGACGGGCGCTCTGGACGACGAGCTGCAGACCCGCTGATCGGCCGGACCACGATGGGGCCGCGGACGCGCCAGGCTGGGGACGCGCCACGATGGTGTCTGACCCCTTTTGGCGCACCCGCAGAACGTGACTCCAAGCCGATTCGCGGGCGAACCAAATGGGGTCTGACCCTTTTTGGCGCCTTCTTTTGGCCTTGATGGCGCTACTTCTTCGGCCAGTCCTTCAGCGCAGCTGCGACCCGGTCCTCCCAGAAGAAGTTCTCGGCCTTCTTGCCGAGCTTCTGCGCCTTCTGGGCCGCCTTGTACGCGTCTTTGTTCTCGCCCGACGCCTTCAGCACCACGGCGTGCTGGAAGGCGTTGTACCAGTTCTCTTCGAGCGCCAGGGCCTTCTCGGCCAGCCCCCGAGCCTGCTCGGTCTCCCCGTTGTTCGCCAGGAACACCGCCGCATCGGCGAGCTTGCGTGCGGCTCCGCCCGCGTAGCCATCCGCACTCTCCTTCACCTCGTCGACCGTCGGAACCTCGATGGGCATCGAGACCCGCGTACCCGCCCACTCCAGATCGAGCGAAGCAGCGGTGTCCGTCACGTCCGAGAACACGAACGTCAGCCGCTCGCGCTCCGGCGCCTCCATCGGCTTCACGGTGACCCGTCCCACTTCCGTCTCCTCGTCGTAGCGCCACGGACGGCCGTTCAGGTCCGTGTTGAGCACGACGGTCCACTCGTCCTCTGCCGGGACCGTGTAGACCATGTAGGTCCCGGCTTCGACATCGAGATCCCCGAGCTTGAACGCCGTGTTCGACGACAACCGCGTCCCGCCGTTCGCGCCCGTCCGCCACATCTCGCCGTAGGGAACCAGGTCGCCGAAGATGTCCCGCCCCTTCTTCCCGGGGCTGTAGTACGTCACCGACAGCTCGGTCGTGCCGACCTGAGCCATCACCATCGCCTTCGGAGACGCGATGGGCAGATCGAGGGACTGGGCAGATGCCGTGGGGAAGACGAGAGAGGCGAAGATGAGAGCAGTCATGCGGGACTCCTGTTGTCCGGGGTGCCGAGCACGAGCTGGAGCCCGGAGGCCAGCACGAGCACGAACACACACCCGATGAGGTTGAACCAGAGAAAGCCGATGTCGGCTGTGAAGAAGAGGGCGACCACGGCCACCTGGGACACGGCTGCGCCGAGCAGCACGGCGGTGCCGCGTACGCGTGGAAGGAAGAATGCGACCAGGAAGATGCCGAGGATGACGCCGTAGAAGATCGAGCCGAGGATGTTCACCGCCTCGATCAGGTTGTCGAGGAGCGAGGCGAAGGTCGCGAATGCCACCGCCAGGCCCCCCCAGAACACGGTGAACAGCTTGCTCGCCCGAACCGTGTGCGCCTCGTCGGCGTCGGGTCGGAGCAGCCGCTTGTACAGGTCCACCACGCTCGTGGAGCCCAGCGCAGACAGCTCGCTCGCCGTGCTGGACATCGCCGCCATCAGGATGGCCGCGAGCAACAATCCGACGACGCCGGGCGGAAGATGTTGGAGCACGAAGTGGATGAAGATGTAGTCGCCGTCCTTGGTCTCGGCGTCCGGCACGGTCGCTTCGATGAGCGCCTTGGCGTCCGTCCGGATGGCGTCCATCTCAGCCTGAGCCGCCGCGATGGCCGGCTGGGCGGAGGAATCGCCGTCGACCAGCGCTCTCGCGGCGTCTCGACGGGCCTCGAACGCGACGTCCCAGCGGGCTTCGATGGCGGCCACTTCGGCGGGCGCCGCGAGCTCGGTGGCGGTCATGGCCGGGGTGTTGAACACGACCGGCGGCTTGCTGAACACGTAGAAGGTGAAGACCAGCAGGCCGATCGAGAGGATCAGCAGCTGCATCGGGATCTTGAGCAACCCGTTGAACAGCAACCCGAGTCGGCTCTCGGTGAGCGACGCCCCGCCGAGGTAGCGCTGCACCTGGCTCTGATCGGTGCCGAAGTACGACAGGGCCAGGAAGAACCCGCCCGTGATGCCACTCCAGAAGGTGTAGCGGGTGTTGGGATCGAGCTCGAACTGCACGATGTTCATCCGGCCGAGGGCCCCCGAGACCGTGGCGACGCCCCCCAGTCCAACCTCCTCGGGGAGCTGCACCGCGATGATCCCGGCGGCCACGAACATGCCGAACAGGATCACGACCATCTGCTGCTTCTGGGTCTGACTGACCGCCGCGGCTCCCCCCGTGACCGTGTAGACGATGACCACGAGCCCGATCAGGAGGTTCATGGTGTTCAGCGACCATCCGAGGACCGCCGACAGCACGATGGCGGGGGCGTAGATGCTGATCCCGGCTGCGAGGCCCCGTCCGATCATGAACAAGGTGGCCGTGAGCACCCGCACCCGGACGTCGAACCGCTGCTCGAGGTACTCGTAGGCCGTGTAGACGCCGAGTCGGTAGTAGATGGGCACGAACACCGTGCAGATCACCACCATGGCGAGCGGCAGCCCGAAGTAGAACTGCACGAACCGCAGCCCGTCTTCGTAGGCCTGACCCGGCACCGACAGGAACGTGATGGCGCTGGCCTGGGTGGCCATGATCGACAGCCCGATGGTGGGCCAGGCCATGCCGCTGCCCTTCAGGTAGGAATCCGCGGACTGCACCCGACGATGCCGCCACGTGCCGTAGCCCGCGATCGACAGGATGGTGACCAGCAGGACGACCCAGTCCAGCGCGGTCATGGGGCGTAGACCTGGGTGATGGTCCAGTACACCACGACCTGCAGCGCCAGCCAGCCGAGCACGAGCGCATACAGGTTGCGCCAGCTCCCGAGCAGTGGAGGCGGCGCTTCGAGGCCGTCCCCACCCGGGTCTTCGGTCGGGCCGTCGGGCTCTTCGGGACCCGTCATCGCGGCTCCGCGGCATCGAAGGCGAGCAGGTTCGCGAGCAGGCGGGCGGCCCCCGGAACCCCGGCGGGAAGCTGACGGAAGAACGAGATGCCCGTGTACACGAACGTCCCCTCGCCGTGCTGCAGGGTGAGCAGCGCACCCTCGAGGGGCTCCTCGCCAGCGTCGTTCATCCGGAAGACCGGCGTGTAGGCGGGGTCCCACTCCTCGGCGAAGTACAGGCCCCGTTCCTGCACCCACCCCTTCCAGTCCGCGTCCGAGAGTGCGTTCGGCCCCATGAGCACGGGGTTTTCGGGATCGATCGGTGTGATGAGCGCGTTCTCGTCGGTCACCCGACCGCGGTCGATCGTGAGGCGCTTCGGCCCGACGTCGCCGAGGTCCCGCCAGCGATTGCTGGTGTTGTACTGGACGACCAGGCGACCTCCGCCCTCGACCCAATCGTAGAGCACGGCGCGGTTCTCGAGCAGGCCATCCACGGTGTTGAACGCCCGGATCCCGAGCATGGCGACATCGTAGGAATCCAGGCCCCCTTCTCGCACGGCGTCCAGATCGACGAGATCGACCGTGTAGCCGAGGTCACGAAGCGCTGTCGGCACAGCATCGCCGGACCCCGCGATGTAGGCCACCCGGTCGACGCCACCCCGATCGAGCGCGACAGGCACGATGTCGACCTGTGCCGGGGAGAGCACGGTCTGCATCGGTACGTGGGGGTGGTCGATCCGGTCGGCGGCGAACGACCAGCCGTGTGGACCGCCGCCCACATCCTCGCGAGAGTTGTCACCAGAGCTGTCGCCAGAGTCAGGGTGGTCCCCGTGCTCCAAGGTCACGGTGGCGACGAGCGACCCGGACGTCGTCCCCGCGAACAGGTCCAGAGCCACCAGCGTCTCACGGGCATCGTCTGTGAACGACACCTCCAGCTCGGTCGGTTCGACGCGCGACCCCGGGGGAGTGGTGAGGGTCACCCGAGCCGTGCGCGTGTTCTCCAGCGGCCCGTGTGCCCGGAGCGTGAGGCTGAACGGAACCGCTGCCTCTTCCCTACTCCCCGAGGTGCCGGACGAGGCCGAGAGCGGAACCAGCCGGGTGCGCTGACCGAACGTAGCGGTGACGGGCGGCAGCACCTCGACGGGCTGGCGGCGCTCGCCGTGAACGGGGTCGGTCCACACGTGCTCCACGGGCAACGACAGCGTCACGGCCCCGACTTCGCCGAACGTGATGACGGCCCGACCGGTCAGGAGGGGGTCTGCACCGGACGACGCGTCGGCGTACAGCGCGGGAGTCGGCTGCTGCTTCAGCCACTGGGGCCGCGTGAGCGCTTCCTCCCCGCTGGGCACGCTCGTGAATCGCTCCTCCTCGACCAGGCCCGAAGACAGGGTCCCACTCCAGCTCTCGTCCAGGAGCTCCACGTCGTAGGACACGCCGGGAAGCGCATCGACGGGACTGCGGACCACGCCCTGCAGCTCGACCGGCAGCGTTCCACCCGGCGTCACCGCACCCTGCTCGGTGCGCAGCGACAGCCAGACCCCCGCACAGTCCAGGATCAACCTGTCGAGACGGGCTCGCGCATCGCGGACCACCGCGCGGTCGGCGGCAGGTGCCGGAAGCGCCCCGATGGCCTCGCGCACGGCGAACAGCTGGGGCACCGAGAGATGCGGTGCAGCGGGATCGAACCGGCGAAGCGCCCGGGACAGGAGTGCATCGACGCGCTTGCCTCCCTCGAATCGCGACCAGGACAGATCCAGCCCGGCGAACACGTCTTCTCCGGGAGGCGGCACGTCTCCGGCGACGGCCGAGAAGTACTCGAGGGTGGGCCCCACGCGCGGCCGGCTCCCGAACCCCTGCGACTTGTGCATGGTGCGGGCATCGGCGGCGACCTCGGTCCAGGACCGACCGGTCAGGGGGTCGTATGTGCCGACATCGAGGGACAGCCACCCGGACGTGTCGGTGTCTTCGTCGATCCGCCAGCTGGACTCGTTGCGGAGCAGTCGATCGGCGGACCACCCATCTGCGGACTCCCCTGCTCGCTCGAAGGCCTCTCCGGCCAGGATGGCGCTCGCGAGGTGATGCCCGTGGGTCGAGCCCTCGGTGGGAAACCGCGCGATCACGACGTCCGGCTGAACCTCTCGAACCACGTCCACGACGTCCTGAAGAACCGTCTCGTGCCCCCACGTCTGCAGCGCCTCGTCCGCGGACTTGGAGTACCCGAAGTCCCGCGCACGCGTGAACCGCTGCCGACCGCCGTCGATCTGCCGCGCCGACAGGAGCTCGTGGGTTCGCAGAACCCCCAGAAGCTCGCCCTGCTCGGTCCCGATGAGGTTCTGGCCGCCTCCTCCCCGGGTGAGCGACAGGTAGGTGACGTCGAGGCCACGCTCGCCTTCGAGGTAGGCGATGAGCCGGGTGTTCTCGTCGTCGGGATGGGCCGCGACGTACAGCACGCTGCCGACGACCCGCAGCGATTCGAGCTCCCGCTGCAGCTGTCCGGCAGACGGGGCCGGTTCGTGGGGCCCTCGCGGAGACGCGGTGGCGACACCGGACACCAGCGTAGCCAGGCTCAAGAGTCCGAGCACAGCAAGAGAGAAGACGGGTCGGGATGCGGGTGTGTAGCGCTGCATGGGGTCCGGAACGTCACGAGGTCGGCGGCCTAACCACGCCACACGGGCCGATGTGTCTAAAGATGTCCGCCCACCGGACCCGGGTGGATCGCGGTTGTGCCACGCCATTAGGCGGAGCGCCCATGGTCACCGAACCCCTCGTTCCCACAGCGCTCCCGGACTGGTCCGACCCCGTCGTACGCGCTGCGATCACCCGTCGCGCTGCAGAGCGCCCCGTCCATCCGGACGTCCTGGCGAACCTCCGCGTCGAGACCCCCGCTCAGCGCGCGTCGGTCGAGGCACTCACCTCTGGAGCCGCCGTCGTCACCGGGCAGCAGGCCGGGTTGTTCGGCGGGCCGCTGTACACGATCTACAAAGCGGCCTCGGCCATCGTCAACGCCCGGGCGCTGACCGAGGAGACCGGGGTTCCGTGCGCACCGGTGTTCTGGTTGCAGGACGAAGACCACGACTTCGACGAGATCGCTTCGATCGCGCTCCTGGACCGCTCTGGAGGGCTGGTCCGGGCCTCGGTCGAAGGCGATCCCGAGCAGGACGGGTGTTCGGTGGCGTTCCGCCGCTACGGTCCCAGCATCGAGGGTGCCCTCGAGACGCTGTCCGACGCCATCGAAGGCCTGCCTCATGCCGAAGAGCTGCAGAACCTGTTGACCGTCGGGCCCGACCACACGCCCCGCGCGGCATTCGTGCGCATCCTCCATCGGTTGTTCGCCGCGCACGGATTGCTGGTGGTCGACGCCGCCCATCCCGCCCTCCGCGAAGCCGCAGCCCCGGTGCACGCACGGGCGTTCGAGCAGGCGAGCTCCATCGCCACGGCACTGCGCGCACAGTCCAGAGCTCTCGAAGCCGCGGGACGTCCGACTCCGGTGTACGTGCGGCCGGACTCCCCGCTGTCGTTCGTCCATCCGGACGGTCCGGAGGGCCCCCGGTTCCGGATCGAGCCCACCGACGACGGGTATCTGCTGTGCGGGACCGACCGTCGCGTGTCGGCCGAGGTGGTGCGCGATGCCGCCTACAGCACGTCGGCGCTGCTCCGCCCCATCCTGCAGGACACCTGGTTGCCCACCGCGGCGTACGTCGGCGGTCCTGGAGAGCTGCGCTACCTCGCCCAGATGCCTCCGCTGTACGCGGCGTTCGACCTCCCCATACCACTGATCGTGCCGCGTGCACGGTTCCTCTTGCTGGATGGCGGTTCCCGGCGACTGCTCGACCAGCTGGACGTGATGCCGTCCGACCTGGATGCTCCGCGAGAGCAGCTGCTCGCCCGGCTCGGAACCGCCCGGGGCGAGCTTCCAGAGCCGGACACCCTCAAAGAGGACGTCCTGGCGGGGGCCATCGACGCCCTCTCCGCATTTCGACCCCGCGCAGCCGGCCTGGATCAGGGGCTGGCGAGCTCGGTCGACAAGACCCTGGACCACGTGAACCGCAGCGTCGACAAGCTGATCGGGCGCTATCGCAAGGCCCTCGCACGGGACGACGAGATCCTGGTCGACCGCCTCGACCGGCTCCTGGACCGGCTGCGCCCGGATGGCGCCCCCCAGGAACGGGTCCACACCTTCGCTCCATTCGCGGCACGGACGGGCATCGACGCCCTGATCGACGCTGTGATCGACGCCACCCACCCCTTCGACGGGGATCTCCGGGAGCTGCCGCTTTGAGTCTGGACCTGCTGTGTTTCGCCCCCCATCCCGACGATGCCGAGCTGTCCTGCGGAGGATGGCTGGCGTTGTGCGCCCAACGACGGCAGAAGGCCGGAATCTGCGATCTGACCCGGGGAGAGCGCGCCTCGAACGGCACGCCCGAGGGTCGCAAGAACGAAGCCACCCGAGCTGCAGGCATCCTGGGCCTGGCGTCGCGGATCCAGCTCGAGCTCCCGGATGCGGGCATCACCGTAGACGACACCAGCGTGAACGCGGTGATCGAGGTGATCCGCACGGAACGTCCTCGCATCGTCCTCGCGCCCTGGGTCGAAGCCCGGCATCCAGACCATCGCCGCGCAGGCGAGCTGGTGCGTAGGGCGGTCTACCTCGCGGGGCTGTCGCGCTACGGGGCCCAGGGGTCGGGCGTGCCCCACCGCCCACGGCTGCTCCACTACGCTCAGCGCCACGAGATGCGGCCGGACCTGGTGGTCGACATCTCCACGGTCGTGAAGACCAAGCGCGATGCGATCGCCGCCCACGTCAGCCAGATGGGTCCCGGAACCCCCACCCTCGTGAACCAGCCTGTCGGACAGGGCGCCTGGGAGGTTCGGGATCGCTACTGGGGCGCGAGCATCGGCGTCGCACACGGGGAGCCCTACCTGCTCGGCACGCCCATCCCGGTCTCGGACCCCCTCGCCCACTTCCACGCGCATCCGGCTGTTCCGGCGCTCGTGCCGTTGCGTTGATGCTCCGAGCTCGACCATGAGCGGCGCTCCATCCGGACTGCGCATCGGCATCGTCTGCTACCCCACGTACGGCGGCAGTGGGGTGCTGGCGACGGAGCTGGGACGCCACCTGGCACGCCGCGGGCACGTGGTGCACTGCATCTCGTCCGAACGCCCCCGACGGCTGATCGACGCGGAAGGAGTGCACTTCCATCCGGTCCGGACGCGGGAGTATCCGGTGTTTCCGCATGCCCCGTACAGCCTGGCCCTCTGCAGCACGATCGTGCAGATCGCCCGCCAGGAAGGGCTGGATCTGATTCACGCCCACTATGCCGTCCCCCACGCGACGAGTGCGTGGATGGCTCGGGAGATCGTGCCGGAGCTCAAGGTGGTCACCACGCTGCATGGCACGGACATCACGTTGGTGGGCTCGGACGAGAGCTATCTGCCGATCACCCGGCACAGCATCGAGGTGAGCGATGCGGTGACGGTGCCGAGTGCGTGGTTGCGGGACGAGACGTGGCGCCGGTTCGACCTGGAGGAAGCCAGCACGCCGATCCAGGTGGTCCCGAACTTCATCGACACCGACCTGCACGCACCCAATGGACCGGAACGGCCCGCACTCACAGCCTTGTTCGGGGAAGAGCTCGGCGCCGAGCCCGTCCTGGCGCACGTGAGCAACTTTCGACCGGTCAAGCGGGTCGACCGGGTGATCGAGGTGTTCCGTCGCGTAGCTCGGGGTCGCGCGTGTCGGTTGGTGCTGATCGGAGATGGTCCGGACCGCGAGGCGGCGCGTCGGCAGGTCGAAGAAGCGGGGCTGACGTCGCGGGTGCGGTTCGCGGGAGCGATCCCGGCCATCCACGAGCTGGTCCGCGAGTGCTCGGTGTTCGTGCTGGCGAGCGAGACGGAGAGCTTCGGCCTGGCAGCGGCGGAAGCGTTGGCCTGCGGTGTTCCGGTGGTGGCGTTCGCGGTGGGTGGATTGCCGGAGGTCATCCGGGCTGGAAAGACGGGCCTGCTCTCGCCGGCGGGCGACGTGGCTGCGATGGCGAAGGCGGTGGCCGGATTGCTGGACGACCCCGAAGCTCGAGAAGGGATGGCGAAGGCGGGTCGAGAAGACGCTGTCGCGCGGTTCAGGCCGGACCCCATCGTCGACATCTGGGAGAAGGTGTACGGCAACGCTCTGGAGCGCTGACCCGGCGTTCGAGAGCCGAACCCGGCACGGCTGCGCGAGACGGTGCGCCAGCTGCCGCCAGATGGTGTCTGACCCCTTTTGAGCGGTGCTTCGATCCCCGGCCTGGACACGCTCGACGAGCGCACCACATGGTGTCTGACCCCTTTTGAGCACTGCTGGCTCGGCGCGCTGACCGGCAGGAGCGGATGACTACGCGTCCGGCTCCACCAAGGGTGCAGCGTGCAGTCGGACGAGGTGCGTGCGCGGACCTACGCCGGGCTGTCGACGGTCGCTCGACCCCAGATGGCGGGCCGCCAGATGGTGTCTGACCCCTTTTGAGCGGTGCTTCGATCCCGGCCTGGACCTGTTCGAGGAGTGCACCACTTGGTGTCTGACCCCTTTTGAGCGGTGCTTCTTCAGCGAGCTGACCGGCGGAAGCTGATTGACTACGCGTCCGGCTCGACGGCGCGGTGTTGGGTGCCGCTCCCAGCCGTGAGTGCGAGGATCTCCGTCGGGCTGTCGCCGGTTGCGCGATGCCAGATTCCGGCGGGAATCACCAGGGTCCGACCCTCGACGAGTGGCACGTCCTGCACGGTGCCGCCCATTTCCAGGTGGAACGTGCATCCCCCACTCAGGGCGGTCAACACTTCGTCTCCCTCCGGATGCATCTCCCAGTGGTCCCAGTCGCCCTCATGGGTGAAGCGACTCACCAACCAGCCTCCATCCGCCACCGCCGCAACGCGAGCGTCCTCGAAGGAGCCGGACATGAGCTGGTTCCAGAACCACTCCCCAGCCGGCATCGACACAGCCCGGTCGAGCGGGTTGAGGTGCAGGTACGACGTGCGCAGATCGATGGTCTTCATTTGCGCCTCCGAAGCAGCATGATGAGCGGAAACAGGGTCAACAAACAGCTGGGAGTCCGAGCGGCTCGACTCGCGCACGCCCTCGGAGAATCCTCGGGGGTGGGTTCGGGGCCGCCTTCGAGCGTGTCGATGAGGGTCTCCGGATCCAGGTGTCCGTAGCCGAACACGATGTCGTGTTCGCCGGGTTCTACCACCGGTCGCGCGGTCGCGATCAGCAGCTCGGTCACTTCAGCCCCGGAGAGCTCCGGCCGATACGACAAGGTCCAGGCTGCGACTCCGGTGGCAACAGGGGCCGCGGCAGATGTGCCCCCATAGGTGGTGTTGAGCCCACCGCCGGCGGCGAGGGTGACCGTGGCGGATGGCGCCGCGATGTCGATGGGGTCGCCGCGATTGGTGTAGTCCGTTGCGACGCCGTTCTCATCGGTCGCGCTCACCGTCAGCACGCCGGGGAGGGCAGTGATTTCGGTGGTATCGAGCTCGCGGTCTTCGTTGCCCGCCGCGAAGACCACGACAGCCCCCTTCCCGTCCCGCGGTTCGGTCAGGGCTCGCGCGATGACGTCAGCGAGAGGGGCGGGCACGGCGATCGGCTCGACGAACCCCCAACTGTTGTTGATCACCCACGCATCTGCGTCGATGGCGTGCTCGAACGCGGCAACGTCCTCCGACAGCCCGGAGCCCTCACCCAGCAGTCGGATCGGGATCAACGTGCACTCGCTACAGAGCCCCACGATGCCGACGGCGTTGTTGGACCGCGCCGCGACGATGCCGGCAGACGATGTGCCGTGGTCGTCGCACAGATCCATCACGCCATCCTCGCAGCCCTCTCCGAGGGGCGGAGTGGGGTCGTCATCGCCGTCGAGGACGTCCCATGGACTGTCCACAGATCCAGCCAGATCCGGGTGACCGATATCGATGCCCCCATCGATGACAGCAACGCGAACCGCCGCATCGCCGAGCGAGCGCTCGGACATCGCGTCGAACCCGAGGACTTCGAGGTACCACTGCGCTCCGAGGTCGGGATCGTCGAATTCGACCGTGGGTCGATGCCGATATCGAAGGTCGGGAAGCGCGCTCGACACCGCGGGATGCGCCGCCCATTCCATCGCGAGATCGTACGCGTCTCGCGAGTCGGCCGGCTGCACGGCGACACGCCACGAACGTTCGGACCGCCCGAGGGCTACGCCATGCTCCGCGAGAGCCTCCGGAACCGATGCCCCGTCGACCAGTGTGATGACCGCGGCGGGGGCAGCATCGAGCTCCACTGGCCCATCCCGACCCGGAACCCGTAGACGGACGGCTCCCCTGCCAAGCGGGTGTTCGGTGGTGGGGACCCGTTCGAACGGAGTACTCGGGTCGATCGACAGCCAGCGTCGGTCGGGAGCGGCAATGGCGGGCGTGATCACGGGGACCATGAACAGCAGCGGCACGAGAAGTCCTCCAGCTGAAGCATACCCGTGAATGACCCTGCACTCCGGGCACTTCCGCGGACATCTGAACGGCGAGCGCCATCTGGTCGGCACCGGATTCCAATGCGCCATCTGGGGTCAGACACCATCTGGTCGCCACCCACTTCCGACCGCGAACGCGTGCGCCATTTGGGGTCAGACACCATCTGGTCGGCCGCTGAATCTGCGTCAGGCCTCAATCGAGCAGCCACTCATCGGGGGTCTGACCCCAAATGGTCACTTCGCCACCAGCAGCGCCCGCCGCATGTGTCGGGTCATCACCATGCGCAGGAATCGTCGACGAGCCCGCTCCTCGAAGCGCCGCCACGCAGCGCCATCCTGGTGTACGACCGCCCAGAGCACCGACGCGACGCCATCCGGGTCGTCGTGTCGGAGGCCGTCGTGCAACAGCGCCGTCGCTTCAGCCACCGAGCACGGTTCGAGAGCAGGGCCGAGCTCCCGCTTCAGACCTCCACCGGAAGCCCCCACCGGCACCCCGACCCAGCACGCCAGCAGCTCCAACGTGGCAGGTCGACCGTGTTCGATGTCGATGATGCGCGCCATCACTCGCTCCCCTGCAACGACCATATTGAAAATGATATTCAATTTCACCCGATTCTTCGAAAGAGCTAGAGTGTCGCCGCATCGCCAACCCTGCTCGACGTTCCGAGGTTCCCCGTGCTGTTCTCTGTGTTGCTCCATCTCTCGCTCGCCCATGGCGCCGACGGAACCGACGCCGAGCCCGCGGATTCCGCGGAAATTCCGCACCACGATGCCGACGTGCACCTCGACCCCGAGAACGGTCGCCTGCGCGTGGTCGACCGCATCTCGAACGTCCGACCGGACGACACGTTCACGCTCCACGCGGGTCTGAGCCCCCGGGTCGAGACGCGGGGTTGGACGCTCGAAGCCCTGCCCGTGGACGAGCCAATCGCAGCGACCGACGAAGCGAACGGAGCACAGCAGCCGCCCGACGCCGGGGGCCGCGCCCCACTCGAGCGCTACCGGTTGCGCTCGAAGAAGAAGCGCCCCCGGTATCCCATCCAGATCACCTACGAAGGCGCGATCGAGCACCCGCTCGAGACCCAGGGCCAGGAGTACCAGCGGTCCTTCTCCGAGACACCGGGCACCATCCAGTCCGATGGCGTCTACCTCGCGCGCAGCTCCTTCTGGCTTCCGGACTTCGACACGAGCCTCACCTACACCCTGGACGCCCACGTGCCGGAGGGCTGGAGTGCGGTGTCCTCCGGAAACCCCACGTCCGGCGAATCGATCGACGGTGTGGGTTGGACGAGCCCGCATCCGATGGACGACGTCTACCTGATCGCCGCCGCCTGGACACACACCCGTGCCGAGGTCGAGCCCCCCAGTGGGACCCGGGGGATCGACATCTACCTCCGCGAACCCGATCCAGGGCTGGCGTTCCGGTACGAAGCCGCAACCGCCCGATACCTGACGCTCTACGAGAACATGCTCACTCCCTACCCATTCGAGCGGTTCGCGCTGGTCGAGAACTTCTGGGAGACGGGGTACGGCATGCCCGGCTTCACGCTGCTCGGCCCGGAAGTCATCCGGTTCCCGTGGGTGTTGACGAGCAGCTACCCCCACGAGATCCTCCACACCTGGTGGGGCAACTCCGCCACGATCGATCCCTCGGGCGGCAACTGGTCCGAAGGCCTCACGGCGTACATGGCCGACCATCTGTTCGCGACCCACCGCGGGCAGGACGCCCAATACCGTCGTTCCACCCTGAAGAAGTTCACGGACATCGCCGCCGACCAGGACTTCCCCCTGGTCCAGTTCATGGGTCGGACATCCGCCGCGACCGAGGCCGTGGGGTACGGCAAGAGCCTGATGTTCTGGCACATGATCCGCCGTCACATCGGCTCGGATGCCTTTCTGCTCGGACTCGCCGACTTCCACCGAGCGTATGCGTTCGAGCCCGCTGGGTTCGCCGACATCGAACCCTTCCTGTCCGAAGCGTCCGGTGAGGACCTGCAGCCGTTCTTCGATGCGTGGACCACCAGTACGGGCGCCATCCGACTGAGTGTGGACGACGTCCAGGTCGAGAAGACCGGCGAGGGACACGTGCTGACAGCGATGTTGGTCCAGAAGGCCCCCGTGAAGCCGGGCTGGATTCCACTTCGCATCTCCACCGCGTCGGGCAAGCGCGCCCTGCAGGTCGACGTCGCGCTCGATGGAGAGCAGACCGCTGTTCAGATCGACATTCCCGCCGAGCGCGGCGAACCGATGCGCCTGGACGTGGATCCGGACTTCGACGTCATGCGCATCCTCGACCCGATGGAGGTTCCGCCCGCACTCACGAGCGTGTACGGCGAAGAGAGTGCCACCTTCGTCCTCCCCTCGAAGGCATCCGAAGAAGAGCGCGCGGAATGGAAGAAGCTCGCCGCTGGGTGGGCCCGCCCCGGAGAGCCGACCCTCATCGACGACGACAGCGTGGAGGCGCCTCCGCCCGGAAGCTGGGTTCTGGGCTGGGACAACCTCCACGGATCCGCCATCGCCGAGCGTGTCCGCGATGCGGGAGCCATGGTCGACGAGGGTGGGCTCACCTGGGATGGCGAGACCTTCGACCGGACCCACTCGACGGTCCTGGTCGCCCGAGCCGACGATCCCGAACGCGCGATGGGGTGGGTCACGGCAGGGAACACCACCGCCATCGAGGGGCTCGCTCGAAAGCTCCCCCACTACACCAAATACGGCTTGTTGGCGTTCGCCGACACCGCGCCGGACAACGTAGCCAAGGCGATCTGGCCGGCCGTTCGCTCACCGCTCACCATCAACCTGACCGAGGGGCCGCTGGTCGATGCCCAGAGGCCTCCTGTACGAGCGCCGCTTGCCGAGATGCCGCCCCGGTTCGACCCGCAGAGTCTCGCCGCTACCGCAACCTGGTTGGCAGACCCGGAGCGGGAAGGACGTGGCCCCGGGTCGGACGGACTCGCCGCAGCCACCGACTACCTCGTAGACGCACTCGCGGAGATCGGCATCGAAGCGCGACGGCAGACGTTCGAGGCGTCGCTCGAGGCGCTGGATGGCGAGACCGTCGAGCTCACGAACGTCGTCGCCACGTTGCCCGGAAGCGGCCGACCGCTCCCTCCGGTCGTCGTGATGGCGCACATCGACCACCTGGGCCGGGGCGAAGTCGAGGCGCGCAGCGGCAACGAAGGTGCCGTGCACCCGGGCGCAGACGACAACGCGTCCGGCGTCGCGGTCGCCCTGGACATCTTGAAGTTCCTGGCGAGCGAACCCCCTCGCCCGCGCCCGGTGACCTTCGTGTTCACCACGGCGGAAGAAGCGGGACTGGTGGGCGCCAGACACTGGATCGAGAACAACGCGGGCAAGGACCCGTTCGCGTGCGTCTCGATCGACGCGGTCGGTCGCTTGACGGATGCGGGCCAGCTGACCATCGCGGGCGCCGAGACCGCCCGTGAGTTCCGGTTCCTGTTCATGGGGGTCGGCTACACCACCGGGATGAAGTTCGGGTTCGCTCAGCCCGGCACGAACGCGTCGGACCACGCTGCCTGTCACGCGGTCAGTACGCCCGGCGTGCAGATCACGACCGGACCCCACGCCGACTACCACGCGCCGACCGACACCGCCGACAAGCTGGACATGACGGGACTGGTGGACGTCGCGGATGCATCGCTCGAGGCCATCGCCTATCTGGCGGAGCGTACAGACCCGCTCACGGTGCAGATCGGTGAAAGCCAGCACGCCAAGCCAGCCGGGGGGGCCCGCAAGGCCAGCCTGGGAACCATGCCGGACTTCACCTTCGGTGGACCTGGAGTCCGAATCGCCGATGTGATGCCGGACTCTGCCGCCCACCGCGCAGGTCTGAAGCCAGGCGACATCCTCATCACCATCGATGAACAGACGGTAGCCGATCTCCGCGCATTCTCGACGCTGCTGAAGACGAAGAAGCCCGGCGACACGGTCCGGGTCGAAGTGCGTCGCGGCACCGAGAGCCTCACCATCGAGGCCACGCTCACGGCTCGCTGAAACCCCACCTTCCCACATCGCTTCCGAACTGCGGTAGAACCTGCCGCCAACCCATCCGAGGTCTCCATGTCCCGCTCTCTCCTCTCCTTTTGCCTGGCCGTCGGCTTCACCGCTTGCAGTGGCGGCGAGAAATCCGACGACAAGATGACCCAGGCCCCCGCTGACGCGCACAACGGTGAAGCGGACGGGCACGATGCGGAGCCTGCTCCCGGCGACGAAGAGCTGGATGGCCCAGGCACGATGGCCGACGACTGGGCTCCGAAGGCTGGCAAGGCCGTCGACATGTTGACCGAGGAGGAGAAGGCCCATCTCGCGGACCTTCGGCAGCTGACCTTCGGCGGTGAGAATGCCGAGGCCTACTGGTCGCCCGACGGGACCAGGCTGATCTACCAGCGGACCCCGGAGGATGGGGGGTGCGACCAGCAGTTCGTTCTCGATCTGGAGACCGGCGAGAGCACGTTGGTCTCGAGCGGAAAGGGCCGGACCACCTGCGGCTACTACTCGTGGCCCGACGGCGACAGGTACATCTACGCCACCACCGAAGCCGGCAGCGAGGAGTGTCCGCCCGTGCCGGACCACAGCCAGGGCTACGTCTGGCCGCTCTACGACACCTTCGATCTGGTCTGGCACGAGCCGGGGGGCGATCCCGAACCGTTCCTGGCCAAGAAGGGCTACGACGCCGAGGCCACGGTGTGCTTCGAGGACGGTCGGGTGGTGTTCACGTCCACGCGTTCGGGGGACCTGGAACTCTGGGTCGTCAACGAGGACGGTTCGGGACTCCAGCAGCTGACCGACGCTCCCGGATACGACGGAGGCGCGTTCTTCACCCAGGACTGCAGCCGCATCGTGTGGCGTGCGAGCCGCCCCGAAGGCCCTGTGCTCGAGGACTACCAGAAGCTGCTGAAGGAGAACCTGGTCCGGCCGAGCAAGCTGGACGTGTTCAGCATGAAAGCCGATGGCTCGGATGTGCGTCAACACACCGACAACGGTTCCGCGAACTTCGGGCCCTATCCGACGCCGAAGATGGACAAGATCATCTTCAGCAGCAACCTGGGCGGCAACGAACGGGAGTTCGACCTGTGGTTGGTTCCGATGTCCGGAATGGGCGAGCCGGAACGCGTGACGCACACGGCCGGATTCGACGGATTCCCGATGTTCTCCCCGAACGGCAAGTGGTTGGTGTTCGCCAGCAATCGGGCCACGGCCGAGGGAGAGCACGACACGAACCTGTTCCTCGCCAAGTGGACGGACTGACGACGGACTGACGTGACCCGGTCCAGTCGATGCGAGTGATGGGATTCGAGAACCACGCCAGGCAGCACTCGACTGCGCACTGAAGCCATACGACCCGGGCGAAAGCGCAATGTGACAAGGGTGCTGCGCGGGCGAACCAGCAGATGTCTGACCATCCGGTTCACCGAGGCACCATCCGCGAGCGCACCACCTGGGGGGCACACCACTTGGTGGGGGGCACACCACTTGGTGTCTGACCCCTTTTGGCGGCTGCTCTGCACACACCACTTGGGGGGCACACCACTTGGTGTCTGACCCCTTTTGGCGGTTGCTCGATTCTCAACAGGTGCCGATCTGGGGAGCAACCATTCGGGGTCTGACCCCTTTTGGTCACTACCGCGCCTGGTCGCCACAGCGGCTCTGACCGCGCATGGCTCGGCGAGGTTCCGCTGCCATCCGAGTCACCGAGGAGTGCCTACGACGGCGGTTCAGCGCTTCTGTTCGCGCCAAGACCCGTCGAGCACGCCCCACGTGAAGATTCGCTCGTCTCGTCGGCCACCGACGGCGATCTTCTCCTCGATGACCGAGTCACCGAGCGTCATCTCCACTTTGTAGCGACCCTTTGGAACCTGATACGACCGGAGCGGAGTCGTACCCACGGGCAGGCCATCGATCCGCACTGAAGCCCCAGCAGGCACCGAAATCAGGTCGATTCTGGGGTTGTCGGGGTCGTCTGCTGGCGTCATTGGCGGCGGTTCCTGCTCGGCATCGACACCGTCGATGGCGGCCTTCGGAGCGGGCCTCGGCACGCTGGGAACCGGCTTGTCCACCGGCTCCGGTGGAGCGTTCTCATCGACCAGGTCGGAGTCATCCGGTTCGCCCTCCCCATCGGTGTCGTCTACCATTGGACCATCGACGTCCGGTTCCGCTGCTTCGGGCACCACCGGCTCGGGTCGAGACGCGACCAGGTCTTCCGAGTCGGGAGCGCGGGGCGGGGATGGGTTGCCCCCTTGCAGTCCCACCCACGCCATTCCGATCATGACCAGGGCGCCCGCCACTCCTGCAATGCCCATCACTACCACGGGCCGCGCGCTCCGGGGTGTCGACGACGTTGCGCTGCCCGCCGAGCTCGCACTCGGCGCAGGTGGGGGGACCGAGGACGGTGGGCTCGACGGCGTTGCCGCATCGTCAGGCAGAGTGGCCTCGAACGATGGCGCGGACGCCTCTTCGGCCCCCTGCGTCGGATAGTAGGTCTCCGAATCGTCCGTGCTGGAGCCGGGCTGAATAGGCCCGTGAGCACGCCCGATCTGGCTGACGGTGTCCGGGTCCCAGACCCCTACCCGGCCATCCGATCCGGCCTCGCCGGTCCACATGTCCAGCAAGGCATCACAGTTCGCGATCCGTTGGTCGGGGTCGGGCTCGAGCGCACCGTCGATCGCAATCCGAACCCGATCTGGGACGTCTGGGACGAGCTCCTGAAGCGGGCGACGCGTGCCGGCGGCGACGGCATTGAGTACCGACAGCGTGGACCCGCCTTGAAAGGGCCGCTGTCCGGCCACCAGCTCGTAGAGAATGGCACCCAACGAGAACACATCTGCCCGGGCATCCACGTCTTTCGCGCTCTCGATCTGCTCCGGTGCCATGTACGCCGGCGTACCCATGGACATCCCCGACCGGGTATGCAGTTGCCCCTCGGAACCATCGTCGAGCAGCTTGGCGAGTCCGAAATCCGTGATCTTGGGAACGAGACTCTTGCCCGTCGCTTCCAGCAGGATGTTGGCTGGCTTCAGGTCCCGGTGGATCAGGCCCGCCTGATGGGCGACCGCCACACCCTCGATGATGCCTCGCGCGAGCTCGTCCGCCTGGTCGAGGTTCAGCCGATGGGTTCGAAGAAAGTCCGACAGCGGCGCGCCGGCGATGAATTCCATCACGAGACCGGGTGACCCATCGACATCCACCACATCGGTCACGGAGACGATGTTCAGGTGTCGGAGTTGAGCCTGGACCCGTCCTTCTTGAAGCAGCCGATCCTGAATTGCCGCCGTGGGGAGCTTGAGGACCTTGACCGCGTGAGTCGAGCCGAGCTGGATGTGCGTGGCCTTGTACACCACCGCCATCCCACCCTCTCCGAGAACGGCATCGATGGTGTAGCGGTCAACGACCGTTCCCGGCGGCAACTTCACCAGCGGGTTCCTCCAGTTTCGTGCGACGCGTACTAATCGATCCTTCCATTCCGCGGGGAGAGAACGACCTGCTGGATGTCTCGCAGCGCCTGGAACGGCGCGTCAGAAGGTGTCTGACCCCGAATGGCGCGCGTAAGGACTGGCGCGCCAGAACGTGGCGCGCCAGAACGTGTCTGACCCCGAATGGCGCGCGTCAGGACCGGCGCACCAGAAGGTGTCTGACCCCGAATGGCGCGCGCCAGGATTGAGCGCACCAGAAGGTACCAGGGCGCACCAGAACGTGCCTGACCCCGAATGGCGCGCAGGATATTCGACCCGGCCCACCGCAAGTGCCGTCACTGAACCAGACGGTCTCTGACCCCAGATGGTCGACCAGCAACGCAGGCGGACGGTGCTGCACCGCCAGGTGTCTGTGTTGCACCACAGGGTGTCTGACCCCAAATGGCGGATCGGGTGGGTGAGTCCCTTGACCTGCACGGGCGCTGAACACGAGCTCGACTGTCGAGCGACTTGCCATCGCTCAGCGCGTACGGCTCGACAGGCCCTCGGTTCAGCCCTCGATGCTGATCAACTGCAGCAACGGACCGCTCGGCTCGGCATCGGACGACAAGTCGACCAACACGCGAATCGACCACGGTGTCGCACCCAGCGTACGCGTGCCGGCCTCTTCCAGATCTCCCTCGGCTTGACGCATCCAAGCCTCCGCTCCCACTCCGGTCTCCAGCTCCGGCAGGGGTTCCAGCAACGTCTGCTCGACCACCCAACGTTCGGGAGCCTCCTCGAATCGCGCCACCCAGCCCTGTCGGATGCGGGGGTCGGTCGCGATGCCACCGTACTCTTCGACAAACGGCTCGATGGCGCGTTGCAGAGCTTCTGGACCGCCGAGGACGTCCGGTGTGTCTTCGTGCAGGCAGCTCGACGCATCCTCGAGATCACCGCTCGCCAGGGCTCGAACGAAGCCCACCAACTCGGCTCGGATGCGGGCACGAAGCGCGCGGGGCTCCATCCACACAGGCCTGGAAGGTGTATCGTCCGCAACCGCGTCGCTGGACAGCGCCTCCCAGTCGGTCACGAGGCTGTCGTCCACTCTGGCCAACATGGCGCGCAGATACCCGATGACATCGTCCAGCTCGGGGGTTCGCACCATCTCGGGCACGTTCTGCAGCAAGGCCTTGTAGACCTGCGACAAGTACCGGAGGAGGACTCCCTCTGCCCGGTCCATCTTCAGATCCTTGACGTAGTTCGAGAACGATGCCTGCACTGCATACATCTCCCGAATCACCGACTTGGGACGGATGGGCGCGTCCGCGAGCCAGGGGCGGCTCTCCTTGTACTCGTTGAAGGTCTCGTAGATCCACTCCGCCATCGGGCGCGGGGGGCCGACCTCTTCGAGGACCTCCATACGCTCTTCGTACGGCATGCCCTGGGCCTTCAGCTCCGCAATGACCCGGCCTCTCTCCCTGCGCACCTGCGACGCGATGACGGGACCGGGGTTCTCCAGGATGGATTCCACCTGCGTCACCACCTGCAGGGCGTGTTCGGGATGCTCCGGGTCGAGCTGTTCCAACACGAAGAGCAGGTAGAGCGACAACGAATGATGAAGGCTGAAGTCGTCCTGCAGCTCGGTGTGGACCCGGTAGCGAGGAACGCTGTCCTCCCCGAGATCCTCGACGACACCGCCCCGAAGGAGCTGATCGAGTCGGGCTTCGGCGTCGTCGTGTAGGCGCTGCTTCTCTCGGGTCGAACTGTGGGATGCATCGATCAGCGCATGAAGCTCTGCCATACCGTCGGACAGGTTCTCGTCCGCCTTCTGGAGCAACAACAGGACCAACCCGTGATCGACCTCGAAGACGGACCGGAGCGCCTCTGGACGAGCATTCGTCAGCTGCTCGAACATCGTCTCGTCCCAGTGCTTGTACCCTCGTGTCGGCGGCTTCTTCTTCACGACCTTGTTGCGCTTCTTCCGCCCCGACTCGATCTGCCGCTCGAGCTTTTCGTTCTCGATGACCCACTCCGGAGCCTGGGCGACCACGGTCCCCGCATCGTCGTACCCCTTCCGACCTGCACGACCCGCGATCTGCTGGAAATGCCGGGCGGTGAGGATGTCGACTTCGACCCCATCGAACTTGCAGAGCTGTGTGAAGACCACCGTGCGAATCGGCACATTGATCCCCACTCCGAGCGTGTCGGTGCCGCAGATGACGTGGAACAACCCCTGTTGCGCGAGGCGCTCGACCAGCATCCGGTACTTGGGAAGCAGACCGGCGTGATGCAACCCGACTCCGTGAAGGACCATCCGTCGGAGAGTCTTCCCGAACGGCGAATCGAACCGGAACCGGCCCACCGCCTGCTTCAACTCCTCCTTGCGCTCCGCGGACGCATAGTCCGACGACAGCATCGCCTGAGCGTGTTCGGCAGCGCTTCGTTGAGAGAAGTGGACCGTGTAGATCGGCGCCTTGGCTTGCCCGATCAGATCGCGCAATGTCGTGTCGAGGGGTTTGCTGCTGTACTCGAACTCCAGGGGGACGGGGCGGTCACGGCTCTCGACGACGACGGGCTCGACGTCGGTCCGTTCGAACAGGTCCTTCCGAATCGCTCTCGTGTCTCCGAGCGTCGCACTCATCAAGAGGAACCGTGCCTGCGGAAGGAGCAGCAGGGGGAGCTGCCAGGCCATGCCCCGATCGCGATCGCCGTAGAAGTGGAACTCGTCCATCACCACCGCGCCGACCTCCAGTCGATCGCCATGTCGTACCGCGAGCTGACTCAGCACTTCGGCCGTGCAACACAAGATGGATCCCGTGGGATTCACGGCGCCGTCTCCGGTCATCATCCCGACGGCTTCCGACCCGAACTGCTCGGCGAGGTCGCGGTATTTCTCGCCGACCAGCGCCTTGATCGGTGCCGTGTAGTAGCACCGCCGGCCCGCGACGTGTTCGCGAAAGCACAACGCCAGAGCGACCATCGATTTCCCTGAACCCGTGGGCGTGTCCAGCACGACGTGATGCCCCTCGAACAGCTCGAGAATGGCCTCCTCCTGAGCGTCGTACAGCGAGAGGCCGCGGCTCCCCACCCATTCGAGGAACGCATCGAGCGCATCGGACTCGCCACGACGGACGACCCGAACCTGATCTTCGAGCCTCATCGGAGCCGTTGCGCGTCGCTACCCGACATTCGAAGTTCCCCGTTCTCACGGTGTCCTGCCTGCACCATCACTCCCGATTCTCGAGCAAGCTGGCCGTCTTGGCACCCTGTCAACATGGCGATCTCACTCCTGCGCCTTCACAGCGTAGCGTCCTGCGCGTCGAGCCCGACGACTTCGCGCTGCGACAGTCCGAGCCAGCAGGTCGTGTGAGCGAGGACGTCCCACCCCGCTCCCACAACAGCGAGGGCGTGCCCTCTCCTGGCTGCGAGAATCGGGACGGCTCCAGCACCTGTTCTCCCGTTCCGTCGACCCCCTCGGACGAACCCGGATGCGCCCCCGCTCCCGAGAACAACGCCCAGAGCGCAACGCTTCCCCCACCGAGTCCTACCAGCGCGAGCACCACGGCTCCGAGCACCGCGACCAGTGTAAGTGCGAGCGCTGCCAGGCTGAATCCGGTCTGGGCCGACACACGCGACTCGGAGGAGGTATCCGCAGGTTCCGGGTCTACTTTCGCCGGGAGCTGTGGAAGATTGTCGATCCGCGCCAGAACCGTCGCCGCATTCTCGACATCGTAGTCCTCGAGGGCATCCTGCAGAGCAAGCAGGCGCTGCTCGACGACCCGCATGCTGTCGGGGCGGTCCGACTTCTGCTTCTCGATGCAATCGCGAACCAGTGCCTCGAGCTCCGGTGCCACGTCGATCCCCACATCCTCGAATGCGGGGACGTCCATCGTGACCTGGTGCATCATGACGGTCGCGACGGAGCCTCGCGGGTACGGAGCTCTCCCAGAGAGTGCGACGAAGAGCACGAGGCCGAGGGCATACACGTCGGTGCGGCGATCGACGGGGTCCCCTTCGACCTGCTCGGGCGCCATGTACATGGGCGAACCCAGCGTTTGTCCGGTGTGCGACACATCGACCTTCGCGTGGAGGTCCTTGACCAGACCGAAGTCGATCACCTTCACGTGGTCGGACTGATCGCCATGCTGTGTGAGGAAGATGTTGCCCGGCTTGAGGTCCCGATGCACGACGCCGAGTTCATGGGCCTCATGGAGCGCCCGGCAGATCTGGATTGCGATGTGCACGACTCGCTTGGGGGGCAGCGGCGCTTCTCGACGCACGACCTGCTTGAGGCTCTCGCCCCTCAGCAACTCCATGGTGATGAAGTAGATGCCGTCTTCTGTGCGGCCGTAGTCGAACATCCGAACGCTGTTGGGGTGGGTGAGCCTCCCCTGGACGGCCGCTTCGTTGAGGAACCGCTGCTTGAACTCGCCGCGGGGGTCCGTCAGATCGAGCGTCTTCAACGCTACCGGGCGGCCGAGCGGCTCCTGAGTCGCCCGATAGACCTTCCCCATTCCCCCTTTCTCGATCAACGCCTCGACCCGGTACCGTCCAGCGAGCAAACGGCCGAGCAACGGGTCGTGCCGGGGGTCCTGGGAGGTGGGCGCCATCGTGCCAGCATGGCGCGGCATGGTGCTGGTGTCCAGCCAGCGAGCCGACGGACCGACACCGGGTGCGCGTCACCGGCCACGTGAGAGCCGAAGACGTCGCGCGAGGCTCCGGTGACGGCGGTGCCTGTTCACGTCGGCATGGAGTATGACGCCGCTCATTCGGGGCGCTCATTTGGGGGGCGCTCATTTGGGGTCAGACACCTTCTGGCGCTTCAGGCCAGCACACCCAGACAACCCCATATGCTCCCTCACACCTTGATCCTTCCCTACGACAACCGAGAAGGATGTGCACCACTTGGGGTCAGACACCGATTGGTTCACACACCGATTGGTTCACAGCACCGAGTGCTTCACGGCGCGGAGGTCCCGTACGTCCCGGCACCCGCATCACGCCATCTGGAGTCATGGTCGCGCCATTTGGGGTCAGACACCTTCTGGTGCGCCACCTTCTGGTGCGCCGGGCGCGATCTTTCGCGAGGAGCCTCTGCGTCCTTCGCTACGTCCGTGGAATGCGACCGAGCAATGCGAAATGGTCCGCAAACGCCGCCGCCACACGTCCCGTCTCGGGGTCACGCAGCCAGTCCGGCGCCCGACGGACGGGCACTCCCACCACACCTTCCGGCTCCTCGAGGGTGCCGAAGACCCAATCCCAAAGCGGACTCGTCACCCCGTGGTTGAGACGCGGGTTTCCATGGTGGTGAAGGAGATGATGACGTCGTGCCCAACGACCGTAGGCGTTCAGCGGACGATGGGTGTGAATGCGCCGGTGAATCAGCTCGTACACCGCGTACATGAGCAAGAATCCGCTCGTGAACGCAATCGCCGCCGAGCCCCCCATGATCGGAGACGTCAGGGTCAGTAGGACCAGCCCCGCCAGCGCCGCTACGCCGAGCTTCTTCCACGACGAAGCGAAGTACGACGGGTCGGCGTGATGAGCCAGGTGTTCCTTGCTGAAGGGGGTCTTGCCCTTCATGCCATGACCATCGAACCGATGAATCAGGTACTCGGCCAGCGTCCACCCCAATGCGCCCGAGAATGCTGCGAATGCGAGGATCATCTGCTCTCCCATGCGACCAGGAGATCGGCCGCGGTTCGTGCGGCGAGCGCACGGGTGTCGAACGCGACGGCATCGAACCGTGCGAGTTTCTTGAGCTGCATCACGCCCTGAAGAGCGAACACGAGCTGCAACGTACGGCCAAGCGGATCACCGGTGGTGAGCGCACGCGTCTGTTGAGCTGCATCGACGAGCGAGACGATTCTCCCCAGCAGTGTCATCATCGCTGGGATGTGCGAGGCCTCGTCCACATTCTCGACGAGGTCCTTCGGCGCTGCGAGCGTGAGGCTCACCAGTGAGAACCGAGCCGGTTCGTCGTGCGCGAGATCGATGTAGCGCTCGACCGCGGCGCTCAATTGGGCCAACACCGGCTCACCGGCGCACTGGGCGAGGGTCTCGTCCAGCTGGTGCGTCCATCGCACGATCACCCGCTCGTTCAGCGCCGCGATCAGCGGGCCCTTGCCCGAAAAGTATCGATACATCGCACCTTTCGTCCACTTCATCCGGCGCGCGAGTCGAGCGACCGTAAGGCCTTCGATTCCATGTTCGACGACCAGCTGCATGGCCTCGTCGAGAAGCGCGTCGGTCTTCTCGGCTCGGCGAATCTGGGCTGGCGTCTCTTCGTCGTGAACCATGTTTACAATGTAAACGACGTTCACAGATTGGGCAAGCCAGGTGTCGGATTCACCGACGATCGTCGCTGTTCGACGGCTGATGTGGCGTGGGAAGTCGGGTCCGCCATTTGGGGTCAGACACCGATTGGTGTCACCACAGACGCGCCATGGACCACGTTCTACGAGACACCAGATCGGGTCAGACCCGCGTTGGACGTTCGTCCCAGCGTCCACCGCAGCCGTTGGCAAGCCATCTGCAGGCAACGCCTTCAGGAGGTGTTCGTGCGCGCTCATCGTCAGGACTGGCCGGATGCCAGGCATCACGTCTACAACCGGGGTCGTCGCCGGGAACCGATCTTCGAGGGCGAGGACGCCCGAGGCCTCTTCCTGTCGCTGCTCTCTCGTCTCCCGGATCGCTACGGCATCCGCATCCACGGGTTCGCCCTCATGCCGAACCACTACCACCTGCTGCTCCAGTCGGATGGCAACCTGTCGCGAGCGATGCAGTGGTTCGGAGGCGAGTTCGTCCGGCGCCTGAATTCCCGCCGGTCCGGTTGGGATGGGTCCATCTACAAGGGCCGTTTTCAGAACGAGGTCGTCCGGGAAGACGCCTACTGGCGCTACCTCCTCGCCTACGTCCACCTCAACCCCGTCCGGGCCGGACTCGCACCGGATGCTGCTGCAGCCCCGTGGACGAGCTACCTGGACTACGTCGAACGCTCTCGAAAGCGAAGCTGGCTCCACACCGACGAGCAGCTGGCTCTCCATGGGTCGACCTCCAACCTCGTCGACTTCCATCAACTCGTTCAGACCGCCCGCGACCACGGGCCACTCGGAGTTCCGAGCACCGACCACGAGCACGCTGTTCGTCTGAGCCTCGCCGGCGCCACGGTTCCTCAGATTGCCCACGCGTTGCAGCGGCCCGCCTCTTCCGTACGGCGCTGGGTGAACACGCCTCCGAGGAAGCCCTCCTGGAAGCCCTGTGCGTTCGCCGATCCAGCCGACGTACGCCCCCCGACCCCACCCTCGCCCGCCGCCAGCCCCTCGGCGAAAGACGGCCGTTGCGACGAACCGGGATCGGTTAGGTCGCGTTCTTCCCACGAACCCGTTTCCGACTCGAGGACCCCCATGAAGCTCACTGGCCGCATCCTCCACCTCGTCGACGACGCTGCCACTGTTCAAGCCCAGCTGGACGGCTCCGATGCGGAGCCAGGGCCGGAAGACGACTACGTCTACGGGGTGAACACGGACGCCATCATCTCCGGGCGCGCCTGCACACTGGGCTACACCCCCGAGGTCCTCGGTCCCTACTTCCTCGAAAACTTCCTCGACACAGTCGAAGAGAGCGCGATCGCCGACGGGGGTTTTCAGGTCGTCGTCGGCGGGCACGCATACGGTTCGGGGTCGTCCAGAGAAGTAGCCGTCGTGGCGCACGAGGGCGCAGGAATCGAGCTGGTGGTGGCCGACTCCTTTCAGCGGATCTTTCAGGAGAACATGGTCTACAGCGGGATGCCGTTCACGACCGATCGCACGGTCCTCGAACGCCTGCAGGCCGGCGAGGATGTCGATCTGGACGCACTGTCCGCCGACCTGCCTCCGTTCTTCCGAGCCGTCGCTGAAGCCGGCGGGCTCATGAAGTACGGCACCCAGCTCATGGCCGGAGCCATCGAGCCCACCTACGAAACGTCTCCCGCTCCGCGTCCGATGAACATCGCAGAGAAGATCATCGCGGCCCGGACCTGGACGGGTGGTGAAGACGGCATTCCAAGTGTCCGTCCGGGCGACCAGGTCCTCGCACGCTGTGGATTCCGCGGCATGCACGAGTACACCACTGGAATGGTTGTGGCGCTGTACCAGGACGAGTGGGGCGCCGAGCCGATGTACGAGCCCGAGCTCGTCGCAGCGTTCGAAGACCACTTCGTCCTGATCAGCCACGAGGCCGTTCCAGACGCCGCCAAGAAGGCGCGTCTGGCGCCTGCGATGCGCCTCACCGATGAGATGGTCGAAGCGGCGAAGGCCAACGGAATCCGCCTCCACGGGCCCGGTCGGGACCTCCCCCCGGGAGTCTGCCATCGCGTAGTCGTCGAGCAATACGCGGAACCCGGAGACATCGTGGTTCTCACCGACAGCCACTCTCCGACCGCGGGGGTGCTCAACGCGTTCGCGTTCGGCGTCGGCTCCACTGCGATGGCGTTCGCGCTTCGAACAGGACTGATCCCGGTCACGGTGCCGAAGGTCGTACGTGTCGAGGTCACGGGGACACCGTCCGGCGGTCTCTCCCCGAAGGACCTCATTCTCCATCTGATCGGCGATCCCTATTTCCGTGAGGAGCACTGGCGAGAGCTGCCCACCGATACGTGCATCATCGAGTTCGGCGGTCCGGGATTGGAACAGTGGGATGTCGACGAACTCTCGGTGCTCACCAACATGACCGTGGAGGGGGGGCTGATGACGGGCGTTGTCGAGCCCAACGACGCGATCGTTGCGTTCCTGAAGGCCCGTCGGGGTATCGACCTGAGCGACAAACTCGTACAGGCCGACGACGGCGCGGAATACGCCCGTGTACTGAAGGTCGACCTGGCTGAGGTCCCCCTCACCATCGCAACACCCGGCGACAGCCGAAACCGGGCGCCTCTCGACGATCACACCGACGTCCGTGTCGACAACGTCGTCATCGCATCGTGTACGGGTGGTTCGCTGGCAGATCTCCGGGCAGCTGCAAACGTCCTCCGAGGCCGCGATCTCGCGAGTGGTGTTCGATTGACGGTCACCCCCTCGAGCACATTGGTGGCCCAGCAGGCCGAAGAAGAAGGGCTACTGAACCTGTTCCGCAAGATCGGCGCAATCGTGACTGAACCGGGATGTGGTTCCTGCATCGGGAACGGTCCAGGGATTCCCCTCCCGGGCGAGACCACGGCCAGCACGACCAACCGCAACTTCGCACGCCGCATGGGTGCCCCTGGGCCCGTGTACCTGGTGAGCCCTGCCGTCGCCGCGGCGAGCGCCATCACGGGGAAGCTGACCGACCCGCGCCACGCGCAAGACTAGTACCGTCACCCTCTCGTCCCTCGGGGGATCTCGCGGCCCCAGACGGCCCGTCCACTTGGTCTCAGGCTGGTCGGATATGCCCGATATACCTCCAGCCTGGCCCGGCGCGCACGAACCATCTGGAACCACGAGATCCCCCGAAGGACTTCGGGGTGTCGGTACCACAGCCGACACCCGCACGACCCCCGATCCGGGGTCTGCCGCTGAAAGGCAGCTCCGTGCGCACTTCTCGTCGAGCCGCGAAACCGGAGTGCCGGTGATGCTCGACCGTGAGCGCAACGCCAGCGCCCGGCCGGTCGGGCTCCTGTCGCTTCGGACCTACAGCCCAGTCGCGGTCGGTCGTCCTCGAGACCAATTGTGCCCGACGACTGCTGTTCGTCCGACTGTTCGACAATTGCGCGGGCGGAGCATCGAACTCCACGCCGCGAGGCTGACGAGGTCTGACGTCCAGCAACGTCGATCCGGTGCTTCCCGTGCTGCAGCACATGCACCAAATGGGGTCAGACACCCCTCGCGCGGCGGACACCTCTCGAGCCGCGGCACCCCAGTGGGCGGCCTGACCGACCAGACGTCCCAATGGGCGACGCGCCAGATGTAGTCGCGACGCGCCAAATGGGGTCAGACACCCATTGAACGGTCCCACACCCATCGAGCGGTCACCATCGAGCGGTCCCCGACCGAGTGAGGGGCTGATTTCCGCGCAGCACCAGATGGGGTCAGACGTCAACTGAAGTGCCGACCGGTTGGAGCGCCGAGCCCGCCGGGCGGCTCTGCCTCCACGACACGATTGGGGAGCGGATCGTCCGCCTGGAAGGAGTTCAAGCGGGCAGCCGAGCCGGGTGTCAAGGCACGCCCAACCAGTGTCGCGCGTCAGCAGGCAGACTCCCGACGATTCTGAGGCTGCATCGACCTGACCAGTGTGTGTCTGACCCCAAATGAGCGTCCCGACCAGAGCGTGTCTCACCCCAAGGAGCGTGACCAGTTGGTGTCTGACCCCAAGTGAGCCTCCCCCAAGGAGCGTGACCAGTTGGTGTCTGACCCCAAATGAGCGTCCCTATGTGAGCGCCTCCCGGGTGAACCGTCGGCCACCAGTTGAGCTCCCACTGGAGGAGATCGACCCGCCGTTCGCCTCTTTGTCCACAAATTCCATCGATGTCCAACCCAATCAGAATCGATTGGACGAATGGAGTCGACCAGAACACATAGAGTGCGAGATCCCGTGATACACGGACCCCCTTTCTTCCTGGAGGCCTGACCCATGAGCGACGAAACCCCCGACCCGTTCGGTGCCCGCGACACCTTCCAGCTCGCCGACGGCAGCGACGGCGTTCTCTTCCGCATGTCCGCGCTCGAAGATGCCGGACTCTGCGAGCTCGCCAAGCTCCCGTACAGCATCCGCGTTCTCGTCGAGAGCGCACTGCGCAACCACGACGGATTCCTGGTCAAGAAGGACGACGTCGAACGCGTCGCTCGCTGGAAGCCCCAGGGAGAGCGCTCCGAGATTCCGTTCATTCCCGGACGCGTCATTCTCCAGGACTTCACCGGTGTACCGGCCGTCGTCGATGTCGCCGCACTTCGCAACGCGATGGTCGATCTCGGGGGCGAACCCACCAAGGTCAATCCGCTCGTACCGGTGAACCTGGTCATCGACCACAGCGTCCAGGTGGACTTCAGCGGACGCCACGCCGACGCGCTGCAGAAGAACATGGAGATCGAGTACCAGCGGAACGGAGAGCGCTACGCATTCCTCAAGTGGGGCCAGGTCAACTTCGATAACTTCGGGGCCGTGCCCCCGGGTCGTGGCATCGTCCACCAGGTCAACCTGGAGTACATCGCGTCCGTCGCCGCTTCCCGCGACATCGACGGCGACACCGTATTCCACCCCGACAGCCTGGTCGGCACCGACTCGCACACCACGATGATCAACGGGCTCGGCGTTCTCGGTTGGGGTGTCGGCGGTATCGAAGCCGAGGCCGTCATGCTGGGCCAGCCGATCTACATGCTCGCGCCCGACGTCGTGGGCTTCCGACTCACCGGCAGACTCGCCGAGGGCGTCACGGCCACCGACATGACGCTGCGAATCGTTCAGATGCTCCGCGAGAAGGGCGTCGTGGGCAAGTTCGTCGAGTTCTACGGGCCCGGACTGCAGCACCTCACCCTGGCGGATCGCGCCACCATCGCCAACATGGCGCCGGAGTATGGGGCGACCTGCGGCTTCTTCCCCGTCGATGAGGTCACGCTCGACTACCTCCGCCTGTCCGGCCGCGACGAGAACCACATCGAGAACGTCAAGCGGTACTACACCGAGCAGGGCCTCTTCTACGTCGAGAGCAACCCCGACCCCGAGTTCACCGCCAGCCTCGAGCTCGAGCTCTCGAACGTCGAGCCCTCCCTCGCCGGCCCCAAGCGTCCCCAGGACCGGATCGCGCTGTCCCAGATGGTCGAGAAGTTCGAAGAGTACCTCACCGCACCCGTCGGCCATCGTGGGCACGGCGTGGCGGCGGACAAGACCCAGCACAGCGAACCCGTCGAAGGCGAGGACTACACGCTGTCCCATGGCGACGTCGTGATCGCAGCCATCACCAGCTGCACCAACACGTCGAACCCGTCCGTCATGATCGCTGCGGGACTCGTCGCCCGAAAAGCACGTCAGCTGGGGCTCACCATCAAGCCGTGGGTCAAGCCGTCCCTGGCTCCTGGCTCCCGCGTCGTCACCGAGTACTACGAGAAGGCCGGTCTGCTCGACGACCTCGCCGCGCTCGACTTCAACATCGTGGGGTACGGCTGTACCACCTGCATCGGCAACAGCGGCCCGCTCGACAAGGACATCCAGGACGCCATCGTGAAGGGAGACCTCGTCGTTTCGTCCGTGCTGTCCGGCAACCGCAACTTCGAAGGTCGGATCAGCAACTACATCAAGGCGAACTTCCTCGCCTCGCCGCCGCTCGTCGTCGCGTACGCCATCGCGGGCAGCACCCGCATCGACCTGCAGAACGACGTCATCGCAGTCACTCCGGATGGAAAGGACGTCTACCTCAAGGACATCTGGCCTTCCAACGCGGAAATTCAGGAGGTCATCGGCCGCTCCGTGACCCCCGCCATGTTCCGGGAGCGCTACGCTGATGTCGAAGAAGAGCCTCGCTGGGACGCCATCGAGGTCAAGGAGTCCGAGCTCTACCCCTGGAGCGACGACAGCACCTACATCCAGCTTCCCAGCTTCTTCACCGGCATCCAGCCCAAGCCCGAAGCCATCGAAGCCGTGAAGGGCGCGCGCGTCCTCCTGAAGCTCGGAGACTCCGTCACCACCGACCACATCTCCCCGGCAGGCTCCATTCCCGAAGACGGCCCCGCGGGCCGCTACCTCAAGTCGAAGGGCGTCAGCAAGAAGGACTTCAACAGCTTCGGCAGCCGTCGAGGCAATCACGAAGTGATGATGCGGGGCACCTTCGCGAACGTGCGCATCCGCAACCAGGTCGCTCCCGGTACGGAGGGGGGCTACACGACCCACTTCCCGACCGACGAGGTGATGTCGGTGTTCGACGCGTCCATGAAGTACCAGGAAGACGGAACCCCGCTCGTGGTTCTCGCCGGCACCCAGTACGGAACGGGGTCGTCGCGCGACTGGGCTGCCAAGGGCACGCTACTGCTGGGCGTCAAGGCGGTCATCGCCAAGAGCTACGAGCGCATCCACCGCAGCAACCTCGTGGGGATGGGCGTCCTGCCGCTCTGCTTCAAGAAGGGCGAAGGCGCCGACGAGCTCGGTCTCGACGGTACCGAGACCTTCGACATTCCCGGCCTCGACGACAGCATCGAAGCCCTGCAGGATCTGGAGATCGTCGCGCACAAGTCGGACGGGTCAGAAGTACGGTTCCAAGCCACCGTGCGGCTCGATACGCCGGTGGAGGTGGAGTACTACCGCAACGGGGGCATCCTCCAGACCGTGGTCCGGAACCTGGCGACCTCTGCGTGACAAGGGACGCCACGGCTGGCAACATCGCGACATGAGCGAGCTGACGCCGTGGCACTCCTTTCGACTCCGCAAGACCAAGCGGGGCGCTGGCAACATCGTGGGCGCTTATGGGGGACACCCCCGAGGCATCCGCGCACACCAGTGGCCCCGCTGTTCTGTGTGTGGTGCACCGATGTGCCACATGGCACAGCTCGACGCGGGCCCCTGGCTCGATCTCGGGGTCTTTCAACGAATGTCGGTGTTCATCTGTCACGCGACCGGTGGACGATGCGAGGACTGGGATCCCTGGAAGGGGGCCAACAAGGTGCTGTTGTCCAAGATGAAGGATGACAACCTCTACGACGGCCCCCCCACCGTCCGGGTGTACCGTCGGCTGATGCTGACGGTCGATCCGCCGCTCGACGAACGCGCTGTCATGGCGCGCGTCCGCACCGAGGGCGTGCCTGTGAAGGAAGCCCTGGAGCAGCTTCGCCACGACAAGCTCGGCGGGGGAGCAGTGTGGCTCCACGGAGACGACACGCCGGCGAGCCCCACCGGGCAGGGCCCGATGCGCCTGCTGCTGCAGCTCACGACGGAGCTGGTGAAGTTCGACATCACCACGGGCGGCATGGGGTACGTCTTCTTCGACCCGTACGACAACACCGACAACGCGGGTCGATTGCTCTGGCAGGGCGGCTGAAGCCTCCACTCCCCTGAACTGGGGGTGTTGCGACTCGCGGACAGCGACACACCCCAGGCCAGCGCACCGGATGGGGTCTGACCCCTTTTGGCGGCGGCATCAAGTCGTGCCTGACCACGAAACAGCGAAGGCACCAGATGGGGTCTGACCCCTTTTGGCGCCACCCCGACGCTCCGTCAGAGTGCATCGACAGCTGGACCACTTCGGGTCTGACCCCTTTTGGTGCGCCCGACCACTTCGGGTCTGACCCCTTTTGGTGCGCCCGACCACATCGGGTCTGACCCCTTTTGGTGCGCCCCAGTCTGGTGCGCCGATGCGTTGGCGCGACTACGCTGACGAGGCGCTGCCCGCTCTACAGGCGCTCGAGGACCTTCGGCTTGTCCGACCAGGTCTCGAGTGCGCGCTCCACCCAGGGCTCCTGCAACGCGAACGGACGGAGCTCCCGAAACCGAATCTCGCCCGCGTCCACCCATACCAGCACGCCACACTCGGCAGGCGACGCAGGAACGGCCGACTCTCCGCGCGCGTACAAGCACAAGAAGCCGCCACACACCCGTGGGCGATCCGGCGAAGTGAAGATCGCACATCCGACGTCACATTGATGACGACACGGCTGTCCAGCAGGACTGTCGAGCTCTTCCACCCACAGGTACTCGCAGCAGGCCGTGCAGCCGTCGCACGCGCGCATCTGCACCGCGCTCACGGACAGGCTCCCACCGTGGGGTCCTGATCGTCGCAGTCCGCACTCTGCACGGGGTCCGCCAGGGTCCAGGTGCCCGACGGACATCCGGTGTCCGGGGCGGGCAGGCTACAGGACTCCGTCGACGACGCACCCGCAGGTGCAAGTCCATCCGCATCACAGTCGACGAACCACATCCCCGCCTCGCGAACCAGCGGGTCGAGGTCGTCGCAATCCTCATCGACCGGCACCTGGTCGCGATCCTGGTCGTCGTCCACCGTCAGCAGAGGGTCGCAGTCGTTGTCGATCCCGTCGTAGTAGATCTCCTCGGCGTCGGGATTCACCAGCGCGTTGCCGTCCCCACAGTCGAGCGCGGCCGGGAAGCCGTCTCCGTCGAGATCGTCGTCTGGCGTCGCCGGATCGCAATCGTTGTCGATGCCGTCGTAGGGAGTCTCGACCACGTCGGGAGCGATGTCTTCGTTCTCATCGTCACAGTCTTCGGCGAGCACGAATCCATCCCCATCCAGGTCGTCGTCCGGCGTGCCGGGATCGCAGTCGTTGTCGTCGCCGTCGTAGGGGTTCTCGGTGACGCCCGGAAAGATGGACGCGTCCGAGTCGTCGCAGTCCACATCCGCGAACACTCCATCTCCGTCTTCGTCGGTCTTCTCCGGAGGTTTGTCGCAGCCCACCATCGCGAACAGCACCAGCAGGGTTCGTCGCCTCAATTGCATCGCTGAAGAACCTGCGTGATTCCGGCCGCTTCACACGGCAGGTCCCCCGTGCAGTCCGTTCCGTAGTCCCCGATCGAGCCGCACTCGGTCAGACCCACGAAGCCCTCGGCCGGAGAACACTGACCCGGCCCCGTGAAGAAGCACTCGAACGCTGGGAACTCCCGATCGATCTCTCCGTTGCAGTTCATGTCGAACGTGCGCCCGGGCGGCATGTCGACGCCCCCGACCGTGAACAACTGGGGCTGCTGTGGATACGCGTTCGGTTCGTTGTCGCCACAGTCCGTGGTCGTATTGTCGGATGCGGCGTCCGAGTCGACCGGTTCGAGCTGGGTCCACAAGCCGATCGCCGTAGGCGAACAGGACGACGAGGCCATCGGCATGTGACAGGAGTACTCGGTCACGGCGTCCGCAGGGGCGAAGCCATCCCCATCGCAGTCGACGTACCAGATCGTGATGTCCTGGACGTCCGGGTCGTTGTCGTCGCAGTCCTGCGGTGGACCCAGCCCGTCGCCATCCAGATCGCTGTCGAGGGTCTCGGGATCACAGTCGTTGTCCAGGCCATCGTAGGGGATTTCGATGTTCTCTGGGCTCTCGTTGCCGTCCTCGTCGTTGCAGTCGAGCCCTACGGGCACCCCATCGCCGTCCTGGTCGTCGTCTCGGGTACGCGTGTCACAATCGTTGTCGATCCCGTCGTAGTACACCTCCCCAGCAGCCGGAATCAGGGGATCCGTGTCATCGCAGTCGGAGGGCGGCACGACACCGTCCTGATCGCCATCGTCGTCGAGCGTCGCCGTGTTGCAGTCGTTGTCGATGCCATCGAACGGAATCTCGAATTGACCGGGCGAAATACCCGGATCCCGATCATTGCAGTCATTCGAGGACAACCAGCCATCCCCGTCGATGTCCGTGGGCTTCGTGCCCCCGCAGCCCACGAGGAGCACCAGCATTGCAAGCGAACGACGGAGACATGGCACCAACATGGTCAGAAGACTAGCCGGAAAGACCTGCCCCTCACCACCCGGAGCCTTCGTGCGCGTCGCCACCTACAACGTGAACAGCCTCAACGCCCGCCTCGACCACGTCCGCCGTTTCGCGGAGGAATCCGGAGTCGACGTGCTGGCGCTGCAGGAGACCAAGCTCGAGGACAGCCGGTTCCCCGTGGACCAACTCGAGGACATGTTCCCGCACATCGCGTTCGACGGCCAGAAGTCCTACAACGGGGTCGCCCTGCTCTCCAAGCACCCGCTCGAGGATGTGCAGAAGAACTTCCGAGACGGCGAACCCCACCCCGACAAACGCATCATCGCGGCGACTGTACGGGGCGTCCGCATCTATGGGTTGTACTGCCCCAACGGAACGCAGGTGGGATCCGACCGCTTTCGCGGGAAGCTCGAGTGGTATCGACGGCTCCGCGCCGAGCTCGACACGTACCACTCCCCCGACGACGCCGTGATCGTCACCGGCGACTTCAACGTGACGCCCACCGAGCACGACTGCTGGGATCCCTTCCGCTCCGAAGGCAAGCTGCTCTGCACCAACGAGGAGCGAGAGGCGTTCGAACACCTGCTGGACTTCGGCTTGACCGACTCCTGGCGCGAGCTGAACCCCTACATCGTCGAGTTCAGCTGGTGGGACTACCAGAAGATGGGCTGGCAGCGGAATCACGGTCTGCGCATCGATCATGTGCTGCTCACCGACTCCCTGCTGGATCGATGCGAAGCCGTCACGATCCACAAAGACGTGCGCGGGTGGGATTCACCGAGCGACCACGCTCCCGTGAGCGTCGATCTGGAAGACATCGAGGACTGAGATGCCGAACGTGCTGGTTCGCGGTGTGCCCGACTGGGTACCTCCCGGTCGTCTGCTCGACGATGGCGACTGGAACCGTACGGAAGACGGCTGGGAAGCCCATCGCAGCGCGCGCGAAGCCGCCGACCTCATGGCGCGACTGCGCAAGCTGGGCATGGCGGGTCGCCCCATCGAGGTGCAGGTGTCGCCTCGCCCCAAGCGCACCCTGATCCGAGCTGCGCGCACCGACGAAGCGCGTCGGAAGCGCAAGACCACGCCGGGCTTCACGCGGAGTCGAGCGCGCGTCGACGAGGACGGACGGCGGTTCCTCACCCCCGAGCAGCTGGCGCTGAACCTGGCCCGACGCGCTCGCAGAACCGGTCGTGCCCAACAGGTCTTGGACCCCTGTGCGGGCTGCGGCGGCAACGCGATCGGCTTCGCGCGTGCGGGCTGCTCCGTGGTCGCGATCGAGCTGAATCCCGATCGATTGGCGTTGGCGCGGCACAACGCCCGCGTCTACGGAGTCGGGAATCAGATCTCGTTCATCCACGGAGACGCGCGCGAGCTCGTGCCGGAGATCGCAGCCGATCTGGTGTTTCTCGATCCGCCATGGGGTGAGCCGGACCGGATCGCGTGCCATCGGATTCCGTTGCTGGACGAACTCGTCCAAGCGTCCGCCCACATTCCCAGGGTGTGGGCGAAGGTGCCACCCAGCTTCGTGGGTCGCCCCGGCTTCGAGATGGAAGCGTGGTTCGGTCTGGAGGAGGGCGACCGAAGGCGCGTGAAGTTCGTCCTGCTCAGAAACGACTCCTGAAGGCCCGCACGGACAGGCAGTACTCGGCGTCGGTGGTCGGGGCTCTGGGACCGCGCGAGGTGGTGGACCGCGCAAGATGGTGTCTGACCCCAAATGGTCGGCGTCAGATGGGGTCGCGTCAGATGGTGTCTGACCCCAGATGGTTGGCGTCATCCATCCGCGCAAGAGGGTCCGCGCAAGATGGTGTCTGACCCCAGATGGTCGGCGTAGCCCGTCGTGCTGACGACCACCCAGTAGGCGTTCACGCCGCTCGTACCCAACGACCAGATGGTGTCTGACCCCAAATGGCGCAGCCCACCAGATCGGGTCTGACCCCAAATGGCGCACTCCACCAGATCGGGTCTGACCCCAAATGGCGCACACCACTCCACCCAGCGCAGAGCGCTACTGCACCAGCAGTACACCCGCCTGGGAGGCCGGCTCGAACAACTCCGGGTCTGTCGTCAGGTTGGTGGTCGCGATGGCATTCGGCAGCGTCCACACCTGCCCCGTCTCGCTCACCACCGTGATGCTCCACGCACCAGCAGGAATCGAATCCGTCTCCGCCCCCTCCCGGAGGTCCAGCAGATCGAACATCTCGCCCGTCGCCGGATCGGTCATCGACCCGTTCGGATGCACATAGCGAACCACCGGAGCCCAGGTCACCGACAGCGAACGCATCGGAATCGTCGGCCCGAACGGAACCGGCGGAGCGGGGGTCAGACCCGCCGAGAACGCCCCGATCTCGGCCAGGAACGGGAACGCCTCAGCGCTCCAGGACTCCCCTTCCGGTGGCGGCTCGATGCCCGAACCGTCCTCTGCCGGCACACCGAGGTATTGCAGGTAGACCCGCGGCCAGATGTCCGGAATCCCCGACTCCGGCGGGAGATCCGGCCGAATGTCCGGCAACCCGTCCTCGTCGTCGTCCACCACGCGCACGTAGAACGCCACATCGCACGGCGCGAGCTGGGTGAAGTCGCAGAACCCCGGCAGTGCGGCGTCTTCGGGGCACGGACCACTCAGATCGACCGGAAACTCGAGCCCGAACGCCGTGTGAATCGCCGTGGAGTCGAGCGTGAAGGTCTGCGGCGTCATCGGATCCAGAGAGGCCTCCCGATCGACGAGCTGGGGCTCCGGCAGGAGGAACGCCGGACGCTCGATCGGCACCACCGTCCCCAGCGGTACCGCAACGTCGTCCACGGCCACTCCGCCCTCCACCGTCACCGGCGCTGGAGTCGCGGTCACGAGGTCGGTGACGTGCGCACCCACGATGTCGCCGCAGGTCGCCCCTGCTACGCTCACGTCGAACGGGTTGAAGTCCCCATCCAGGTCCATCAGCGCCTGCACCAGGTAGGTTCCGTCCGGAAGACCGGTCACCGTGAACGGAGCCGACTCCAACCCCACGGCATCGCCGGAGTACGCCGATGCCGGTACCGTCGCGATGGTCACGGGCGACCCCGTCCCCGCCGGCGGACCCGGATTCGCCGCGTCGAACACCAGCACCATCGTGTCGCCCGGCACATCCACGCCGTTCGCGATCAAGGTGCCGCTGATCACGTTGCCAGGGGGCCCCACGTCGTCCCGCACGGGCGCTTCGAAATCACAGCCCACAACGAGCGCCAGCAGTCCCACCAGGATCGACTCAGAACGCATAGGACACCTCGCCGTACGCGATGGACCCGACGGGGTCTCCCTTCGGATGCTCCACGAACCGACTGTCGAATCCCCCCAGCGCGATGGCGTTCCACACGCCCACCGCGAGCTCCAGGTTGCCGTCTGGCAAGGGCCGGCCCGCGATCCTACCGTTCACGACCGTCCTCGCCGGGATCGGCGACTCGACCAGGTTCAGGTTGCCAGCCGCATCGAACTCCCGGAGGCGCCAGGTCTGCGCGCCCACGAACTGGGCACTCGCCGAGATGTCGATGCGCCACGGAGTCCGGTACGCCGCCCCCAGGTTCACCTTCACGAGCGAGCTCGAGCCGTCCCGCACCGACGTCCCGTCTGGCGCAGTCTCGCGGATCGACTGCACGGCCAGGTTCGCGAAGATGTCCAGCCCATCGATCGGATACGTCTCCACCTCGGCCTCGACACCGAGCGCGTCGTACACCTCGTCCTGGTTGATCCAGCCCGTGGTCCCGGCCTGAAAACCGTTGTTGTCGGGGTCGAAGGGCGCGATACCCGGCGTGACCTCGTCGAGGAAGATCAGGTTGGTGACGCGGTTGTAGTACACGACCACATCCGCAGCATGGAAGTACGTCGACTCGTCGTGCACGCCCAGCTCGACCGTCGTGATGCGCTCGGGCGCCAGCGTCTCCGACCCGAAGTCCCGGATATAGGCACCATCTGCCGTACTGGGAAGGTTGAAGTCCATGTACGACTCGATGTTGGTCGGCTGACGGAACGCAGTGCCTGCCGTCGCTCGGAGGCTCGTCTTGTCGAACAAACGGTAGATCACGGCTCCGCGCGGACTGATCGTCTCCTGGAGCTCGAGGAGGGGATGGTTGTCGATGCGCAACGACCCGACTACGCGCAGCTTCCCGATCCTGGCCTCTTCGTTGAGGAAACCCCGGTAGTGGTTCTGGACGTACGGCGTCTCGAATCCACCGGCGAGATACGAGAATCGCGTGTTCAGGCGTCGATAGCCCACACCTACGTTCAACACGTGATCGATGGGCCCGGTGCTGAACGACAGCGGTGCCTCCAGCTCCAGGTCCACGGTGTCGACCCGATAGCGACCGAACAGGCTCCGAGCCCCCTTCTGCGACACGTAGCTGTCGGTCTCGCCCTCGTCGTGGTTCCAGAACGCGCGGAAGTGCAGCACGTCGTATCCGGCGTCTGCCCGCACATAGTGATGTTCTTCATCGTCGATCACGTAGTTCCCGAGCGCCCCGATGTTGTAGAACTCCACCGTGTCGGCGCGTGACAGCCCTCCCTGAGCGCTCACATAGCCCTTGTTGCCGATCGAGCGGTCCACCCGTGCATTCGCGGTCAGCACCCGGACGCCGATGTCCTCGTCGTCCACGAGCGGGCTGACCTGCGCGTCGTCATCGGCCCCTGGGCGATCCAGCACCTCGGCGGACTTCGCCCACCGGCCCAGCTGTCGATACCCACCGGACAACCGGAAGCTGGTCCGACCGATGCGTTGGTTCGTGTACACGGTTCCCTGGCCGTAGCCGTTCGTGCCCCCCGACCCCCGGAACACGGTCTCCGGCGTCTCACCGGGGGTCTTCGTGATGATGTTGATCACCCCGGTCACCGCGTTCGCACCGTAGACCGCAGAACCCGGACCGCGGATGACCTCCACCCGCTCGATCTCGTCCACTGCGACCGGGAGGGTGGCCCACAGCGTGGCCCCCAGGAAGTCCAGATAGGTGCTGCGGCCGTCGATCAGGATCAACACCTTGTTCGACAACTCCCGGTTGAACCCCCGGATCGAGACGTCCTGCTGCCCGCTCGCGAGGCTCATCACATCCACGCCCACCACGCGTCGCAGCACATCGGGCAGGGATGTCGCTCCGGACAGGCGAATGTCCTCGGCGGTGAGCACCGTCAGCGTACTGGGGCTGTCGAGGGGGTCCTGCCCCACACGGGAGGCCGTGACGACCAGCTTCTCGTAGGCGTCCGCGAGGAACCCGGCGTCCGGGAGCTCGGGAAGCCCGGTCTCGGGGTCGATCGGCGTGCCGTCGGGCCCGGTGGACGGGTCGGTTGCATCGGGGTCCGTGGAGTCGGGGCCTTCGGTGGGGTCGACCGCATCCGGGCCCGTGTCCGTGACCGCCGCAGCCGCTTCCTCCTCTGCGCGGGTCTTCAACGCCTCGGTGAGCGCTTCGAGCTCCATCGCGATGGACTGCAGACGCGCGAGCTCCTCCTCGGTCGCACCCCCCACCACGATCCGGGGCCCGTCTGCGTCCGTGTCCGCTCCTGCAGAAGGCGCCGGACCCGGCGTGGTGGGGATCGACGCAGACTGCCCGAGGCGCGCCTCGAGGACCTGGATGACGGGGTCGACGTCGGCGGCCTTGTCCGGAGCAGCGTCCTGGTAGAGCCGGTAGTACGCCAGCGCGTTCTCCAGATCCTCCATGTCCGCGTAGGCCCGAGCGATGTTGTAGAGCGTGGCTGGATGCGGGTAGGCGTTCTGGGCGGCCAGAAAGCGCTGCAGGGCGACCTCGTACTCCCCGGAACGAGCGGCTTCGAGACCCGCAGCGAAGTGCCGGCGGGCGTCGTCCTTCGGATCAGCGTGCGCTGGCAGTGAGAGGGTCGCGAGCGCGAGACCCAGTACGGCAGTGAGCAGCGGACGCGGGAGGCGCGGCATGGAGGAATCCTCCTGGTGGACCGCCCGAGCCTACTGGAAATCGTCCGGGAGCCCCATGTAGCCCTCGGGGTTCTCGGGGGCGGGGTCCGGCGAAGGCGCGGGTTCGGGGGCGGGAGCGGCGGGCTCGGGGGCCGGAGCAGCAGGTTCGGGGGCGGGCTCGGGGGTCGGAGCGACAGGTTCGGGGGTGGGAGGATCCGGCGCGGGAGTTGGACTCGGCGTCGGGGCTGGAACCGGCGCGGGCGCAGGCTCTGCGACATCCACGTCGACGGATTCAGTCGACTCCACATCGGGATCTTCGGCGCCGTCCGAGCCGTCCGCTTCCGGATCATCCTCCGCTTCCGGATCGGCATCTGCTTCCGGATCGGCGTCCGCTTCGGGATCGGCGTCGTCCGAACCGGGCTCCGAAGGGTCGGGGTCACCCGCATCGACAGGGTCGGGAAGCGGGGTGGGATCGGGCTCGATCCGGATGGTCGGCAGTGGTTCGGTGGTGCGCGGGGTGCCCATCGTGAACCACGAGGTGGCGGCGACGCTCAGCACCGCCACGCCCACCATCGCGAACAGCACACCCACCACCGCCAGTGGAATCAACAGTCGGCTCGTGGTGCTCGGTGGCGCGGAGATCGTCGAGGAGGTGGGCTGGCGCACGACCGCCGACTGAATGGTCGAAGACGACTGGCCCGTCGCAGCCGATCGGAACGCATCCGGCGGTTGGACCATGCAGGTGGCGAGGTCGGCCAGCAGCTCGGACGTGTCCTGGTACCGGTCGTCCGGACTCTTCGCCAGACACTTGCGCACCACGTCTTCGAGGCCCTCCGGCACGACGAGCTCGGGGGCCACCGAGAAGAAGGTCGGCACCTCGGTGTTCAGGTGCGAGATCATCGTCGCTGCGCTGTTCGACCCGTGGAACGGGTACTGGCCCAGGAGCACACGGAACAGCAGGACCCCGATGGCGTAGATGTCGGCGCGATGGTCGATGTCCAGGCCCTTCACCTGCTCCGGGCTCATGCAGTGCGGGCTGCCGAGGATCAGTCCGGCCCGCGTGATGCTCTGATCGGCCTCGGTGAGCTTCACCAGCCCGAAGTCGACCACCTTGATCATCTCGGCGCCGTCGTCGTCGGTCTTGACCAGCAGGTTCGACGGCTTCAGATCGCGATGGACGACCCCCCGCTTGTGGGCGTAGCGCAGCGCAGTCGCGACCTGACTGACCAGCTGCAGGGCGCGCTCGCACTCCAGCGGACCATCGCGGAGCAGATCGGACATCCGCGGCCCGTCGACGAACTCCATCGCGAGGAAGAACCGACCATCGTCGAGCTCACCGAAGTCATGAAGGATCACGATGTTCGGATGATCGAGGGCGGCAAGCGTCTCTGCCTCGAGACGAAAACGCTCCTCGAACGCAGCGATATCCTCGGCATCGGCCGGCGGGCTCAGGATCTTCAGCGCGACCGGCCGGTTCAGCTTGACCTGGTGGGCCAGATACACAGCCGCCATACCACCGCGAGCGATCAGACGGTCGATCTGATACCGGCCTGCGATGATCGATCCGCCCTTCGGCTCGTTCACGCCGTTCGTTGCGGCGTTCTCGGTCAAACGATCTCCACGGCTTCACAGGAGCATAGCACGCTGATGAACGGGTCCGATCCCGAAGGGTTGCGGGTCCGGGTTCCTCCCGGCCTCGAATCCATCGCCGCAGAAGAGCTGAAGACGCGCGGAATCTCCGTCGCCGAGAGTCCCGGGGGCGTGACCATGCCCCTCACCCACCTCCACGAGGTCCTGCTCTGGTCGCGGGTCGGCAGCGCTGTCACCCGGAGGATGGGCACGATTCGCGCCGACCGTCTCCCGGATGGTCTGCGGTCGCTTCCGTGGAAGCACGTCATCCGTCGGGGACAACGCATCGAAGTCCGAGCCATCGGGCTGCGCAACCGGGGCATCGAGAAGAAGTGCGCTGCCGTGGTCGCGAGCATGGCCGACCCCCGCAACACCCGCGGCGCGCGGGTCCCTCCTGCACGCATCCTCCTCGTGGCGCGTGCCGGGCGGGTCGAGGTCGCTCTCGTCGCCGCAAACGACCTCTGGAAGCGCGGCTGGCGCAAGATCCCCGGCCGAGCCCCCCTTCGCGAGAACCTCGCTGCAGGCCTGCTCGTCGCTGCAGGATGGTCTCCAGACGAGTGGCTGGTCGACCCCATGTGCGGCTCGGGCACGTTCGCCATCGAGGCCGCCCATCGGGCCATCGGCCGGGCCCCGGGGGGATTCCGGAAGTTCGTCGCCGAGTTCTGGCCGAGCTTCGACAGCCGTGCGTTCGACCGTTCCAAGAAGGCGGCGCGATCCGCGATCGGCGGCACGGTTCGGGTCGTGGCCTCCGACCGGTCCGGCAGCCAGATCCGCGCCTGCAGAGCCAACGCCGACACCGCCCGCGTAGGCCGACAGATCCGCATCGAACAGGTTGCATTCGAAGACCTCGAGCCCCCCGCAGAATCGGGGCTGGTGATCATGAATCCCCCGTACGGCCAACGTCTGTCGGCTTCCGAGAAGACCTACCGGTTCATCGGCCAACAGCTCGCGGACGCGTGGCCCGGATGGCGCTATGCGGTGCTCCTGCCGGACGCGTCCCTCGTGCGCTGCCTGCCCGGTCGGCCCCACTCCAGCGTGATGGTCGACAACGGCGGAAAGAAGGTCTGGCTCGCCGTGGGAGCGGTCTCCCCACACACGTCCCAGGTCGGTGGAGGACGAGGACGATGACGTCATGGCTCGGGTTTCGGCTGGTGAAGCTGCTCGGGGTCTCGCTGTTCGCAGCGGGCTGCATCGGCGGTGGGCTCGCCACCACCCGTCGCGACCGGGCGGTGTTCGCCTACGGCGCCGGAACCGTCGGATGGCTGGCCAGCTGGATCACGGGCTACGGCCTGCTCAAGCTCGGCGGACACGAGATGTCGGACGCCTGGGTCACCGCCGGAATGGGGTGGAGCTTCCTGGCCCTGCTCGGCGCCGTCATGAGCGCTCAAGGGTCTCGAAACCCCTTGTGGGCCGGCCTGGCTGTCGGGGGGCTCTGCGGTACGGTCGCGGTGATGGGCGTACACGCGTTCGAGTCCGTTCAGCTGGTGGCGGCCGCGTGTGCGGTCGTGGGTGGGAGCGGCGCCGCGTGCTGGGTGTTGTGGACCCGGGCCTCCGACGCTCTCGCGCCCGAAGACCCCGCCGGTGAAGGTGCGTCGCACGCGATGTACGCCTGGTTCGACTGGCTCTCCCGGTTCGAGGGCCTGTCGCTCCTGGCGCTGTTCGGCGTCTACATGCCCGCCAAGTACGGCTTCGGTGTAGAGCTCGATGCCGGCCAGGGCTGGTTCGGCTGGGTCCACGGGATGCTGTTCGTGCTGTACCTCGTGGCGCTGGTCGTGGTCACCCGGACCGCGGGCTGGAGCCTCCTCCAGGCGGGGGGCGGTTTCGTCGCATCCCTGCTTCCCTTCGGGACATTCGTATTCGAATCGAGGAGTCGTCGATGGCGGACCTGAGACTGGTCGGACCCAAGCTGGCGGCCGTGCGTGCATTGGCCGAGAACCGATACTCCCGGCGAGCGCTGTGGAGGGTCGTGAGCCAGGACTTCCGCGTCGCGGAGCTCGCAGCCCTCGGTCCAGAAGCCCGCGATCGGGTCGAGGAAGTCCCCCGGCCCCGGCAGGGTCGCCCGCCACGCAGCTGGGGCGACCAGGAGCTCGACGTTCCCGACAGCCCGCTGTGCACCGGTGCGGGCATCCAGGCCGCTTACAGAGCCGGCGACATCACCCCCGTCGAGCTCACCGAGCGGATGTTCGCGCGTCTCGACCGACGCGACTTCGGGCCCTCCACACACAGCCCGTTCGTGAACGTCGATCGGGCGGGTTCGATGCGCGCCGCCGAAGCCAGCACCGAGCGCTGGAGGAAGGGCTCGCCGCTCGGTCCACTCGACGGTGTTCCAGTGCCGATCAAGGACGAGTTCCTGCAACGCGGTCTCCCCACGGTCTGCGGCACCCGCTGGCGCACCGAGATCGCCGCCACCGACGCCTGGCTGGTGGCCCGCCTGCGGGACGGGGGAGCCATCCTCCCCGGAAAGGTCCACTGCACCGAGAACGGGCTGAACCCCCTGGGCTTCAACCCCCATCACGCCATGCCGCGCAACGTCCACTCGTCCGGACACGGTGCGGGCGGATCGTCCACCGGTAGTGCGGTCGCCGTCGGGCTCGGTCTCGCCCCGGTCGCGATCTCCACGGACGGCGGTGGCTCCATCCGCATCCCCGCCGCTGTCAACGGGCTGTTCGGGCTCAAGCCGACATTCAACCGGCTCGGCGGAACCGGCGACCTGTGGGTCGGAACGGTCGGCCACACCGGGCCGATCGGCGGGTCGGTCACCGATCTGGTCGATCTGATGGAGGTCTGCGCAGCGCGGGATCCCGACGACCCCCACACGCACTACGCCGACGACTGGGACACCGTGATTCCCACCTGGCGAGCGGCGATCGGCCGTGGAATCCGCGGATGCCGGATCGGGGTGTTGCGTCGCTTCTTCGGTCGCGCCGATCCCCGTATCGCCCGGCTGTGCTCCGAAGCCCTGCGCGCGTTGGAGGCCGAGGGTGCGGAGCTCGTCGAGATCGATCTGCCCCTGCTCGATCTCGCGAACGCGATCGGCCCGCTCGTCATCGCTGGCGAATCCACCGCGAACAACTTCGACCTGCTGGCCGAGCATCGCCACGAGACGAGCGACGAGCTCCGCCTGATCGCAGGGCTGATGGAGTGCGTCACCGCGCAGGAACACCTCCGCGCCACCCGTGTCCGCACCCAGCTTCGCATCACGCTCGCCGAGGCCTTCCAGGACGTCGATCTGTTCGCGCTTCCGACCACGGCACGGCTCGCGTCGCCCTACCCGCTGTCCGAGACGGGGCGTCAGATCGCCGACACCGGCTGGACCGCGGCGATGACCGAGATGAACTTCCTCGGCAACCTCACGGGCGTTCCTGCGGGCACCGCGCCGGTCGGAACGGTCTCGGAAAGCGGCGCCCAGCTTCCGGTGGGGCTGCAGCTCATGGGAGATGCGTGGGACGAGGCTTCGGTTCTCGCCGCGCTGGCCCACCTCGAACGAACCGGCATCGCGACGGTCCCGGTCTCGTCCGGCTACCGGAGCCCGCTCGACGCCTGAACCCCGGGCCCCAGCCCACCGCTCGGGTCGTTCGGGATCGTACGGGACCGCGAAGACCACGACGGTCGACGACACGAGAGTCGACCACAAGAGGTCTGACCCCTTTTGGCGCGCAGCCGTTCTCCCTGCCAGTGCGGATCCACAGCCCGACCAAACGGTGTCTGACCCCTTTTGGCGCATTCACGGTGCTGGAGATGAAGGGGCACACGACTCGGTACACCACCGGGTGTCTGACCCCATCTGGCGCGTGCTCGATCCATCGAGCCGCGACCGACCACACCAGGTCGCCAAGAGAGGTCTGCCCCCTTTTGGCGCATCCGCCCTCGCGCTCAGGGCGCCGTTCTACAGCCGCGCCATCTGGTGTCTGACCCCTTTTGGCGCATACTTTTGGCGCATACGCTCTGGCGCTCGCCAAGAGCCGCTCTACAGCTGCGCCATCTGGTGTCTGACCCCATCTGGTGCTCTTCTTGCGCAGCCACCTGCCCTCGCGCAATCCGTCGTCCCGTGGCACGTTCACCCGTCGGCGTCGTCCAGGTGGCGGCGCCCTCGCTCTCCAGGCATTTTCAGGCGGATGGCAGGCGGATGACGAACCGCGCACCACCCAGCTCGGAGTCCCCCGCATCCACCGAGCCCCCGTGCTGCTCCACGATGGCACGGACCACGGCCAGACCCACCCCGGTGTGGGAGCCGCGACCCCGGTGGAACATGGCGCCCGCATCCCAGACATGCCGATAGTCGGAGACGGTCGGAAGGCCCGGCCCGTCGTCCTCGACGTGGATCTCCACCCATTCGTCCGCCACCGCGGAGACCACGCGAGCGACCGTGGTCGCGAACCGGCTCGCGTTGCTCAACAGGTTCCCGAGCACCCGACGGACCGCCAGCACATCTGCGACCACCCAGGCCTCGCCACCCGCGTCGAGCACCCATTCGACGTCGGGCGCCTGCTGGCGGATCGCCTCGATCTCGGCGTGAAGCACGTGACCCAGATCCATGCGCTCCCGCGGAGCCCCTTCGTCGAGGGCGTCCTGAACCGCACCCAGGCGCTCCAGCATCGTGGACGCGACGTCGATCTGATCGAGCGCGGTCTCCAGGAGCTCGTCGATGTTGCCCTTCCGGACCGCGGGGTCTTTCAGGGCAGAGAGCGACAGCCGGACCACGTGCAGGGGGCTCCGGACGTCATGTGCGACAGCCCGGACCGAGGTCGCCTGTTCACGCTTCTGGGTGACGGCATCTCGCGACAGACTCCGGATGCGGATGAAGTCCGCCGCTGCGGATGCGAGCTCGGCGAGCAGCGTGAGCTCGTTCTCGGTCCAGGTCCGAGGCTGGGCGGAGACCGCACAGAACGCCCCCAGCGCACCGGCATCCGAGGCGAGGGGCATCCCGGCGTACGCGCCCACACCCAACTGGACCACCGCGGGATGCGCTGCGAGGCGCTCGTCCTGCCGGGCGTCCGAGACCACCAGCGGCGCGTCGCTCTCCACCACCAGGCGACACACGGAATGGGAAAGGGGAACCTGCCGGGACAGCGACCACGGCTCGGGAAGTGCCGGACCCGCCACGTTCACCTGACGGTCGGCGCCCACGAGCGTCACCAGGGTCACGGGCACATCGAGTGCGAGCCCCGCAATCCGGGTAAACCTCTCCAGAGTCTCGGTCGGAGGCCGATCCATCAGTCCGGACGCCTCGATGATGCCGAGGCGCGCGGGATCGTCGAGACGCGACGTGTTCATGAGAACGGGACCTCCGAGCCCGACAGTCTACCCGAAGCCGAGCAGACGCCCGACCTGGAACACCAGGAAGCTTCCCGACCAGGCGAGGATGGTCATGTAGCCGAAGACGAACGTCGGCCAGAGGACACCGCGGGTCTCCTTCACCAGGACCGCGATGGTGCTCGTGCACTGCATGGCGAGGGCGAAGAACACCATGAGCGACAGGCCCACGAGGGGTGTCCACACTTTCGTCCCGTCTGGACGGCGCGCCTCGGCGATTTCGTCGCGCAGCGCGACGCTCTCTTCATCCGCATCCTCGATGCCGTAGACCAGCCCCATGGTGCTGACGAACACCTCGCGCGCGGCGAATGCACCGATGACCCCCACGCCGATGCGCCAGTCGAACCCGAGGGGCTCGATCACGGGCTCGATCGCGCGGCCCATCTGCCCGCCGTAGCTCGCTTCCAACGCCAGCCCGTTCGCGACTTCGTCCAGATCCCGCCCCTGAGCCTGGGCCTCGGCACGGATCTCGTCGGTCATCAGAGCGTGACCGTCCACGCGTGGAAAATACAGCAGCGCCCACAGCACGACCGTCGCCACCAGGATGACGCCCCCCGCCTCCCGCACGAAGTGCTTGGCATTGCGCCACGTCGTCCCCAGCACGACCCGCAGGTTCGGGAAGCGATACGGAACCAGCTCGATCAGCTCCGCACTCTCTTCTGCCGGGAACACGAGTCGACCCAGCACGATGCTCGCGAGCACGGTCACCACGGTGCTGAACAGGTACATTGCCAGCAGGACCGCGGGCTGAACCAGCGGAAACCCACCGATCGTCGTCGGGAACAGCGCGACGATGATCAGGGTGTAGACCGGCAGCCTCGCCGAGCACGACGTGAGCGGAATCACGAGCATCGTCAGCAGCCGGTCCCGAAAGCGGGGCATCGCGCGCGTCGCCATGATGGCCGGCACGGCGCACGCGTAGCCCGACAGCAGCGGGACGAAGGCCCGCCCCGGAAGCCCCGCCAGCCGCAGCACCCGATCGACCAGGTGTGCTGCGCGAGCCAGGTAGCCCGAGTCTTCGAGCAACCCGATGAAGAAGAACAGCAACGCAATCTGAGGCAGGAACACGAGGACGCCCCCGACCCCGCCGATCAGCCCATCGACGATGAAGTCCCGAACAACCGTGGCGAGGGGGCCGGGTGCTTCGCCGAAGGCGCTCGCGACCAGTCCGCCCAGGGCGCTGAACGCCTCCTCGATCCAGCCGATCATGGGATCCGCCCCGGAGAACAGCGCCGTGAACACGATGCTCATGACGGTCAGGAAGAGCAGGGAGCCCGCCAGCGGATGCAGGACCACACGATCGACGCGGTCCGACAGGGTCTCGCCCGACGGAATCGTCCCTCCACGCCAGGACGGCGCGTGCGCATCCAACCAGCGATACCGCGTCTGGACCAGCTCCACGACCGGGTCGTCGACGGCGGAATCCGGACCGAACGCCAGTGCGCGAACCGCTGCGACATCCAGGTCCGGGTGGGGTTCGGCATCGGGGTCGTCGAGAGACAGGACGACCAGCCCCGACATCCCCGGATGTGCGCGCATGGACGCGGGAAGCGCCTCGGTGACCGAGGCCAGCATCGACGTGAGTGCGGGCGAGTAGGCGTGAACGGGCTCGCCCGTGGCGGACGCCGGATCCTCGAGGGCTGCAGACACCGCAGCCCGGAGAGCATCCAGGCCGTCGCCGGTCCGCGCAGTGATCCCCACCACGGGAACGCCGAGGTCGGCACGAATCGCATCCAGATCGACCGAGAGCCCTTGCTGTGCGGCCTCATCCAGGAGGTTCACCGCGATGACCATGGGTCGACCGAGCTCCAACAGCTGCAGCGCTACGTACAGACTGCGCTCGAGGCGAACCGCATCGGCCAACACCACCAGCACGTCCGGGGGACGCTCTGCCAGCCCGAGGATCGTCGCGACCGCCACCCACTCTTCGGGCGATCGGCCCGCCAGACTGTACGTGCCGGGGATGTCGACGCAGTCCACCACCCGGTCGGAGGCCAGTGGCATCGGGCCTTCCAACACCTCGACAGTGGTGCCGGTGAGGTTGGAGACATGCGCCCGGGAGCCCGTCGTCAGCTGGTTGAACAGCGTGGACTTGCCGGTGTTCGGGTTGCCGACGAGGGCGACGAGGGGCGTGTTGGACGTCTGGGTCGCACGGTCCGCCGGCTCCACGGCGGCGGACGTCATTTCGCGGCCTGACTGAGCTCGGACTCGTCCACTTCGGCCACCGCGATCACCATGGCATCTGTGCGCCGCAGGGCCAGGACCGCTCCGCGCACCCGGAACGTGAGGGGGTCGCCGAGTGGGGCGCTGCCCTGACGGGTGATCGGCGTGCCCGCGACCAGACCGAGCTCCAACAACCGCCGCCTGAACGAACCGATCCCGTCGATCGCCGCGATCTGCACGGTCTCGCCGGGCTGTACGGCATCCAGGGTGCGGACGGAGGACCCGTGCTGCGAGCCGACGCGCGAGGTCTCGGTGGGTTCGTGGGACACAGCCCGCTCCAGGTCCAGAGTTGAAAACGATATTCAATATCGACGCATCCAGCAAGCGGCCGTGTACGATGTGCGGCAGGAGGCACCATGGTTGTTTGGCTGGCGTGCGTGCTCGGCATCGCCGTCTCGGACGCATCGGCACAGGCGTTCACGTCCGAGCCTGCCGAGATGACGTTCGAGGACACCCGCGATCTGTTCGGCTTCGTGCAGATCGACACCGGCTACCTGCCGAGCCAGAGCGACCCCATCTCCGTCCGCTTCCACGTCACGCCCACGGGCGGCATCGTGACCGAGATGGAGGCCGAGTCGAACCTGGAGTGGCCCACCGCCTTCAAGCACAGCCTCGAAGCCATCCCCGGCGAAGGCCTGTTCGGAATCGACACCGAGGTGCTCGTCGAGTTCGAGGTCTACATCAACGTCGCGTCCATCTACCAGAGTTCCCTGCCCGTCTGGTCCGAGAGCTTCGAGATCCTGCGGGCGGTCGAGTTCGACACCCTCGTCCTGCCCGGTTCGCCCGAGTACCCCCTGGAGGTCGGCGTCGCGAACACGAGCCTCATCGACCCCTTCGAGTACGGCATCGACGTCGTTCCCGGGGTGGCGGGACTCGAGCTCGCCGTCGAGATCTACCCGGAGCTGTCCTCCACCATGGGCGGCAACCGCATCGAGACCTGGATGGGTCCGAACATGGGCACACAGGACGGAGAAGGCGGGTTCGCCCAGATCAATCCGCCCGGCGGCAACCCGGGTGAGGTGTTCCTCGAGACCACCTACATCGCCGACCTCAGCACCACCTTCGGCATCGTGATCGAGCCCAGCGCCACCCTCGACACCATCATCGGGGACTTCGAGCTGGTCGCGTTCGACATCCCCGTCGACGTGCTCTCCAACGACGAGGAGCGGGCGTTCGAGACCGAGGTGTACACCCATCCCCTCCCCGCGCTCGACGGGATCGACGTCCCCACCGACCTCGGACTGGTCGATCTCGGCGATCTGGCGAACCTCGAGATCCCCCTCGAGAACATCGGTGCCATGGGGCTGGAGGGCATCGCCACCATCGAGGGCAACCCCGACTTCAGCGTCTGGCCCGAGTACTTCTACGCGACCGAGGGGAACGTGGACGGGGTGGTCGTCACCTTCGAACCGTCCGAGCCGGGCGAGGCCATCGCAACGCTGGTCCTGAACTCGAACGACCCCGTCCAGCCCGAGGTCCGCATCCCGATCACGGCCGAGGGCTTCGACCCCACACCTCCCGAGAACCCCGACCCCGTTCCCGACCCTCCCCCGAACGAGTCCAACCTGTCTGGCGAAGACGTGAAGGGCTGCGGGTGCGCCGTGCAGACCGGCTCCATCGCGCCGTTGTGGGCGGGCGGGCTCGTGCTGGCGGGCCTGTTCGTGCGGCGACGCCGCGAATGACCCCACCACCGGCTCTCGATGCCGAGCGCCTGGTGTTGCGTCCGGTGTCGCGCGACGACGCAGACGACCTGCAGCGCCACTTCGCACGCTGGTCGATCATCCAGCACCTGACCGAAGCCGTGCCGTGGCCCTACCCCGAGAACGGCGTCCAGAGCTTCCTGGACGAGGATCTGCTCCCGCGGATCGCGAGTGGGGACGCGATGGCGTGGGTGATCGTCCCGAAGACGGGTCCGCTCGCGGGGCAGGCCTGCGGACTCCTGGAGTACCGGCCGAACGCCGACGATCACCGTGGCTTCTGGATCGCGGAGCCGCTGTGGGGCCAGGGCTACATGACCGAGGCCGTGGCCCGATTCCAGGATCACGTGTTCTTCGACCTCGGGGTGGAGCGGCTGGTCGTGCACAACGCGGTGGGCAACCTGGGCTCGCGCCGCGTGAAGCAGAAGACGGGTGCGGTGCTGCTCGGTCCGGTCGAGATGGCCCACCGCTCGGGGAACGCCGCCGAGCAGTGGGAGGTCACCCGGCACCGGTGGGCGGCGCTGCGCGGTCGCACCTGAGGGACGCGCGCACTCAGGACGCGCCACTCAGTATGCGCCACTCGGGGACGCGCCATTTGGGGTCAGACACCTTCTGGTGCGCGACTCGATCGGCTACGAGCGCCAATCGGAAGGCGACCAAAAGGGGTCAGACACCTTCTGGTGCGCCGCCTCTCCCCGCCTCACCACCTCCCCGGCCGCAGTCTCGCGGTTACGTCCAGCCCCCGAGGTGAACGATGACCACGAGCTCCTTTCCGACCCTGCGCATCACCCGCGACAGTCTCGAACCGCGCGGGGCCTTCGCCGTCGCGCAAGCCAGCTTTCTGACCCCCGATTCCAGCGCCGTGGACGAGCTCGCGCGCGTGTGCCGCGAAAACGCCATCGGCGTGGTCGCACACTTCTACATGGATGCCGAGCTGCAAGGCGTCCTCACCGCATGTGACTGGCCGCACATCCACATCGCCGACAGCCTGAAGATGGCCGATGCGGCTGTGCAGATGGCCGAAGCCGGGATGACCACCATCGTGGTGCTCGGGGTCGACTTCATGTCCGAGAACGTCCGCGCCGTGCTCGATGCCGCAGGGCACGCATCCGTCGCCGTGTATCGGCTGGCCGAAGCCGAGATCGGGTGTTCGCTGGCCGAGAGTGCCGAGAAGGCCGCCTACGACGCGTTCCTGGACCGGGCCGCTGCCACCGACAACGCCCTGCACGTCGTCTACATCAACACCAGCCTGCAGACCAAGGCCCACGCCCACAGTCGCGTGCCGACCATCACGTGCACGTCGAGCAACGTCGTCCAGACCATCCTGCAGGCCGACGCGCAGATCCCCGGCGTCCAGATCTTCTACGGTCCCGACACCTACATGGGTCACAACCTGCAGACCATGCTCGCGCAGTTCGGTCAGCTGTCCGACGACGCCATCCGCGCCATCCACCCCGCTCACGACCGCGCCAGCATCCGGGCGCTCCTCGATCGATTCACCACCTTCGAGCATGGGAACTGCGTGGTTCACCACATGTTCGGCAGCGACGTCGTCCGACGCGTTCGCGAAGAACACGGCGACGCGTTCCACACGGCACATCTCGAGGTTCCGGGCGAGATGTTCGAGCTCGCGGTCGAGGCCCAGACCCAGAATCGCGGGGTCGTGGGGAGCACGTCCAACATCCTGGGGTTCATCACCGACCGGGTCGAGCAGGCCGTCGCCGACCAAGCGACCAGCGAGCCCCTGTCCTTCGTCCTGGGCACCGAAGCCGGGATGGTCACCGCCATCGTCGAGAAGGTGCGGAGCGCGCTGACCCACGCAGACCCCCGCCTGGCCGTCGAGATCGTGTTCCCGGTCGCCAGCGAGGCCGTCGCCACCGCCCCCGAAGGCAGCGACCTCGCGATCATCCCCGGTGTGCAGGGCGGCGAAGGCTGCTCCGTCGCGGGGGGGTGCGCCACGTGTCCCTACATGAAGATGAACAGCCTCGACAGCCTGCTGGACGTCCTGGAGACCGTTGCATCCGATGGGTCCGATGCGCCCGAGCTCGCCGGGTTCCGCCCCAAGACCTACACCGCACTGGTCCAGGGGCGCACCGCAGCCGACGTCGGCAGCGAGCCCATCCTGCACATGCGGCACTTCCAGAAGCACGGCGAGCTTCCCCAGGCGCTCGTCACCGACGTCCAGAACCGCTGAGGACTCCGGTCTCCCACCCCTTTCGCCGCATTGCGCTCTGCGTCGCCCTCGTACTCGGGGGTGCTGCCTCGGCCGAGGAGCCGGACAAACCGCAGCTGGAGACGTTCGACTACGTCGTCCAGCGCGTACCCGAGGTGCACCCAGACGGCGCACCCCCAGAGTGGGAGTCGACCGCGAAGGCCTTGCGACGCCGCGCGAAGAAGGCATCGGACAACACCGCGCTCCGCCCCATCCTGGCCGAGCTCCTCGCCGTCATGAAGACGTCCCACTACCACATCGTGCCGAAAACGCCCTCGGTCGAGCCTCCCCGATACACCGCCGGACCCGGTCGGGCAGCGGGCGGTGCTGCTGGCGTCGCGGTCCGACTCACAGAAGACGCGCTGCTGGTCTGGCGCGTGGTTCCGGGCAGCCCGGCCGAAGCCGCGGGACTTAGGGTGGGCGACCGGATCGTACAGCTCGAGGACGTTTCGGTGGCCGCCATCACCACCGAGCTCCCTCACGAGGGCACCACGGTCGAGGAACAGCTGTTGCTGCGCGCCTGGGCCGAGAGCCACCTCGACGGCGATCCGGAGAGTACAGCGACGCTCACCCTCTCCGACGGGCGGGAGCTGGCGGTCGGCCGCGTGAGCGAACCTGTGTTCGTATCGCCTCCGGTGGGCAACTACGGGGGTTCGGCCGAAGCCTTCTGGTCGTTTCGGGTCCACAGCGCGGACGGGCCCGTCCAGGTGATCGCGTTCACCCAGTTCGCCGCTGCTGTGATCCCCAGGTTCACCGCGGCTGTGGCCGATGCACGACAGACGCGGGGGCTCGTCCTCGACCTGCGCGGAAACCCCGGCGGCATCCAGGCCGTGGGGCGGGGGATCAGCAGCTTTCTGGTGGACGCTCCCACCGACCTCGGGCGGATCCGCGGGCGCTACGGAGAGCTCGATCTGGCCGTCAGCCCCCGCGCCCGTTCGCAGCGACTGACCACGGACGCGGGCCTCCTCCCCGTCGCCATCCTGATCGACCGGACCAGCGCGAGCACGAGCGAGTTCGTCGCCGCAGGGCTCGCCCAACAGCCACACATCGAGGTGTTCGGCGAGAAGAGCGCTGGAATGGCGGTCCAGAGCCGCTTCGAGACCCTTCCGAACGGCGACGTCCTCCAGCTTGTCGGAGCCGACTACGTCGCACCGGACGGCACGCGCATCGAAGGCACAGGCGTGCGACCCACGCGCCCCGTCGCCACCGGTCCCGACGCGCTGCAGTCCGGCGAAGACCCCGTGCTCACGGCCGCGATCGAGTGGATCGTCGAGACCACCCCCACCCCACCATCGTCTGCGGAGCCCTGATGCGCGCGCTGCTCGCTCTCCTCCTCCTCACCCCGCCGCTCTCCGTCGTCGGGTGCAAGAAGGCCACCGTCACCGAGCCCCAGGACCCCACCGCGGCTGCCGATGCGATCTTCGAGCGGTACATCGAGCTGTCGGGGGGCGTCGAGAGCGCCCGAGCGGTCGAGCGCCTCCACCTGACCGGAACGGGCGAGATCGTCGGTCAGCCCATGAAGATGACGATGGAGCTGTGGCAGGAACGGCCCGATCGGATGCTGCTCCAGGTCACCATGCCCGGCATCGGCACCATCGCCTCGGGACACGCCGACGGAGTGGCCTGGGAGGTCAACCCGATGCTGGGGCCACGCATCCGCACCGGTCCCGAAGCCGAGGACACCATCCGTCGCGCCCAGATCGACCTGATGACGGACTTCCGCACGAGCTGGCCGGAGCGTTCGCTGACCGGAACCGTGGAGTTCGCGAGCCAGCGCTGCAGTCGCATCGAGACGACGACCTCCAACGGCAAGTCCGAGACCCTGTACTTCGCGGTCGAATCGGGTCTGTATCTGGGAAGCCAGACCACGGTCATCCAGGACGGCGGCCAGATCGCCATCACGAACATGGTCGACGAGTACGAGACGGTGGACGGCGTCCCCTACCCCATGGTGACCCGTCAGAAGGTGGGCGCGTTCGAGACGATCACCCGGTTCGAGGAGGTCCAGGTCAACCCCGAGACGTTCCCGGATCTCACGCCCCCCGCCGAGATCCTCGAGCTGGTCGACGAGCTCTGATTCAGCCGTTCACGGGGTCGTCCGCCACACGGCTTCGGGCAGGGAGGCGGCCACACCGAGCACCTCCCAGCCGGTCGCCATTCGGGTCGGGGTGGGCTGCCACCCTCGTTCCACACGGTCCGACAGCAGCTCGGCAGGCGTAGGAAGTCGATCCCAGATGGCGACCGCCATCACGACCGCGTTTCAGGTGGTGTCGTAGACCAACCAGTACGGTGTGGCGCCGTCGTCCACGCGGAAGACGAGGTCGATCGTGTACTCGTCCATGTTCACGGCGTCTTCGAGCGGGTAGCCCGCCGCCAGCGCATCTCGAACGACGGTCTCGGTGATGGACTGCCGGGCCACGAGGCGACGCACGCGTTCGACGACGGGCCGGGAAATGGACCCGACGGTGCGAACGACCGGTCCAGAGCCCGGAATGGCACAGGACGACATGAGAGTTCCTTAGCCCGGCAGTCCGACTCCTGAAGGCGCCATTCGGGGCGCCATTTGGGGTCAGACACCTTTTGGTTCTGCCCTGGATCGGCCACGAACGCCAATCGACCAACGCGCCAAAAGGGGTCAGACACCCGATGAGCGCTGCACCCGACGAGCGCTGCACCCGACGATACGGGACTCGCTCGAATCCCACGAGATGTCCCCGGCGCCTGGCGATCCACACGGTCGCCCGGTACATTCGTTGCTCGGACTGCCGACGCAGGACGCTTGCTTTGTTCCCACTCTTGCTCCCCATCGCCCTCCACGGGGTGCCCGCGGCTCACGCCCAGACCATCGTGACCGCCGACACCGGCCGAGGCGTGCGCGTCCACTACGACGCGGCAGGGCTGTGGAACGCACCGGGACTCGGCGCGGGCCTCCAGGTGAAGAACGGCCCCCAGGATCCGTGGTTCGACATCACCTGGCCCGGCTCGAGCTGGGTGCTGCAGAGCGTCGCCATCGACGGACCCACCGCGGGGACCTGGTCCAACCAGCCCGGCAGCACGGGGCCATTGCAGGTCACCACCCTCACCACCCCCACCCTCGCGGGCCAACAGGCGCTGCGCGTCGAATGGGCGGCGGGCCCACTGCGCGTCGTGCGTACCGAGGTGTGGGACGGCGAAGCCCTCGCTGTCTCCTTCGTCGTCACCAACACCGGAGCCTCGCCCGTCACCAACCTGCGGCTCAACGTCGCCACCGATCCGGACAGCGACCTCGGAGCGCAGTCCGCCACCGCCTGCAACGGCACCGGGTGCGCCGGCGAAGACCAGCTGGACGTCGTCGACACCGATGGGAACGGGTCCATCGACTTCGCCCTCGGGGTCGCGGCGCTCTCCGGCCGCACCTTCGGATTTGCGACCTGTCCAGGAACCGATGCTCTGGTCGGGCACACCAGCAGCGCGTCCGACCCCGACGCCTTCCTCGCCGATCTCGGGGGGCTGGTCGCCGATTGGTCGGTCCACTGGCGCGGTGTGCGGGGCGTGCTCGATCCCGGAACGAGCTGGAACACCGCATTCCTGGTCGTCCACGGGGCATCCGATGCGGACGCCATCGGAGCGCGCACCGCCTCCACCGGATGTTCGCTCGTCGATGCAGATGCGGACGGGTTCGCCGGTCCGGACTTCGGAGGGGCCGACTGCAACGACAGCGACGCGACCTCGTGGCCCGGGGCTCCCGAGATCCCCAACGACGCCGTCGATCAGGACTGTGACGGCGACGACTGGCATCCCGTGGAGTGCTTCGAGGACCAGGATCAAGATGGATTCGGGTCGACCACCATCGTGTTCAGCGCCGATGACGATTGCGACGACCCGGGGGAGTCCACCACATCGACCGACTGCGACGACGCGCGGCCCTCCACCTGGCCCGGGGCGCCCGAGCTTCCCGGCGACGGGGTCGACCAGGACTGCGACGGCACCGACAGCGCACCGCCCGCGGAAGACACCGACGGAGACGGGTTGTCGAACAGTGACGAGACGGCGATCTGGGGGACCGACCCTTCGCAGGCGGACACCGACCTCGATGGGCTGGACGATGGCGAGGAAGTGTTGCTGTTCGGTACCGACCCCACCCGCGCAGACACCGACGGAGACGGGTCGATCGACCGACGGGAGGTGAAGGACGACTTCACCGATCCGCTGATTCCCGACACCGATGGAGACGGGTTGCTCGACGGCGAAGAGCTCGACACCGATCCCCTGCTGGCCGACTCCGATGGCGATGGCTTGCTCGACGGCGAAGAAGTCACGGGCTCCACCGATCCGCTGAACCCGGACACGGACGCGGATGGGTTGTGGGACGGTCCAGAAGCAACAGCAGGCACCGACCCGACCGACTCCGACAGTGACGACGACACCCTGAACGACGGGCTGGAAGTCCTGGAGCTCGGCACCGACCCCAACCGCGCAGACACCGATGGAGACGGGCTCGACGATGGGCTCGAGTACGGCTGGTCCGACGGGCGCAACTGCCCCGATCCCCACCGCGCCGACTCCGATTCGGACGGCTTCTCGGACGGAGAGGAGGGCACGGGCGACCGAGACGGCGACGGCGCGATCGATGCCTGCGACCCCGCCGAGCTCCTGGCAACGCTCCCGGACAGCACACAGCTGGGAGGCTGTTCGACCTCTGGCCGGCCCCTGGGTCCGTTCGCCATCGTGTTCGCATTGTTCGGCTTTTCCGTACGCCGGCGATTCGCTTGACCTGCGACGCAGATCCTGGGGTATACTGAACCTGGCTCTCGAGCCGTTTGCGAGCACCGTGCCCTTTTGATCGGGTCGTCCTGCTCACCCTTTGTTCCGACAGACCTTGCTGACCATCCGCCTTCGAGCGGAGCCTCACCCGTGTGCGTCGGTCTTGTTTGCAGCTGTTGATTTGTGGAGGCGCCATGTCTGATGTGCGCTGGATGTTGGTTGTCGTCGGAGCCCTGCTGTGCAGCGTGCTCGCAGGATGCGATGAGGAGCCCCCCGAAGAGTCGGGCCCCCTGGCACCGCTCACCTGGGACACGCCCATGCGGTCGGACGTCCTGGGCATCGACCCCGGGCCGGACTTCGAGGGGCAGAGCCTCGCCGAAGTCATCGGTGGCGCTGTCGATTCGCGGGGAGAGGGTCGGTCGTGCACCTCCTGTCACTTCGACGACACCGTGACGTTCTACCGTCCCGAGATCGAACAGGATGCGGTCGTGAACATCGGCCCATACGACATGGTCGATGGCCGCACGTGGGCTGGGAACAGCGGCTGGGGCGCGATCTTCACCACCCTGGTCGCAGGGACCTTCGCCGAGAAGCCCGAAGAGCTCCGCGTCGCCATGCAGCGCTTCCTGGATGCCGAGGCGGCCCGCGTTCAGCCTCTGGACTGGACCACGACCATCACCGTCGACACGCTGGGCCCCCAGCCCGATCCCACCATCGCCGGGGATTCCATCGCGGCCATCGTGAACAGCCAGGCCTCCGGCCGACCCGACGACCTGATGTGTTCGGCCTGCCACTACGCAGACGCGACGATTCCGTACCGGCCCGCGATCGAGCGGTTCGACGTCACGGGCTTCAGCCCCACCGACATCGTCGATGGTCGGTCGTGGGCGGGTCCCGATGGCTGGGCCGAGGTGTTCGTCGACCTCGACGGTCAGGACAGCGTCCACAAGCCCGCCGTCCTCCGCCAGATGTTCTTCAAGTGGACGGACGACGGCGCCTACTGACGACCAGGAGCGGGAACGAATCGGGAGGCACCAAACGGTGTCTGACCCCATCTGGCGCACACCCGACACATCGCACCATTCGGTGTCTGACCCCATTTGGTCACCCCTTCGATCCGCTACAGAAGCCACTCGACATCGGAACCAGAAGGTGTCTGACCCCATCTGGCGCACACCCGACACACCGCAGCATTCGGTGTCTGACCCCATCTGGCGCACACCCGACACACCGCACCATTCGGTGTCTGACCCCATCTGGCGCATCGGAACCAAGAGGTGTCTGACCCCATCTGGCGCACCACACCGTTCGAGCTCCGCCCCCAACTGCGACTGCCCCTCAGCACGACCGGGAAGGCCGGATCAGGGGGTGCTGACCGCCACCATGTGCAGCCACCCCGCCTGCACCTCGAATCCGGGCCCCAGGGCCGCTCGCAGCTCCTCTGGTGTCCACGAGCGTCGCAGTGCTCGCTGCCCGTCGTCCACCGTCCACCGCGACAACACGAGCGGGCCCATCGCCCCGAACGCGCCATAGGACCACGACGAGCGAATCAGCTCACCGATCACCCAGTGGCTCGTGGGCTGTCGCACGACGAACCCGCGAAGCGCCCGGTCGGTCAGCCGGTACAGGAAGTGCGTGCTCACGACCACGTCGCACCGCGGAACCTCGAACGACGGCTCCAGGATGTCCGCGCAGACCCAGTCTGCCGTCGGAACCCGCGCAGCTGCGTGCTCGACGACCGCCCTGTTGCCATCCACCCCCGTCAGACGCAGATCGGGACGAGACGCGCGCACCGCAGCCAGCAGGTCTCCCGCCCCACACCCCAGATCGACCACGTGCGCACCAAGAGAGGCGCGCTCGCTCACCGCCCGCACCATCGACCGCCGCACCCCCGTCCAACCGTTGATCGACGCCAGCTCGCGCAACACCCGGTCCAGTGCCGGACCCTCCACCGACAGGTCGTCCAGGGCCTCTGGCGTGTCGTCGCGAACGGTGAGGTCGCTCAGGAACGCCACGGCACCGTCAGCGGGATCCCGGCACTCGCCAGGTCCCGCGCCACCCGCTCGACCGTCTCGCCGATCTGCTGCACTTCGGCGTCCGTGTAGGCATCTCCCAGGAACACGAACGGCCAGCTGTACGTGTAGATCCCCTCCCGCCGAAGCGCCAGCGCCAGCAGCAACGTCGCCGCCGGATTGGCCCGCTCGGTCAGGTCACGAGCATCGTTCGCATCCTGCGGTCGGTCGGCGAACAGGAACGTCCCGATGAAGTCGCCGTAGCCCACCAGATGCAGCGGGATCCCGTCCTGTTGCAGGCGCTGCATCCGCGCTTCGAGACGGGCTCGCCGGGCTCGTGTCCGCGTGTACCACGCCTCTCCCGCATCCTCGAGCAGCGACAGGCTCGCGTGGCTGGCTGCGAGCGCCAGGTGGTTGCCCATGTGGGTCGTCATCAGCGTGGTCTTCTGACCGTAGTCCGCCATGTTCAGCCCGTTCGTACGGGTGTGGGCGAGGATCTCGGGACGCCCGCCCACCGCCGAGAGCGGAATGCCCAGCCCGGACAGCACCTTCCCGTAGGTGCACAGATCGGCATCGATGCCCTCGCTCCGGTTCGTTCCCCCCGGCCCCCACCGGAACCCGGTCTGCACTTCGTCCAGCACGAACGGAATCCCCAGCGCGCGACACCGCTCCCGCACCCGCTTCAGGAACGGCAGGTTCTTGTCGGCGTACGGGAACGCGATGTTGCAGGACTCCATGATCACGCCCGCGATCGTGTCGCGATGCTCCGACAGCTGCTCCAGCGCGGACTCGTCCAGGTGCGGAAGCACGAGCAGGTCGTCCGTCGCGGGCGGAACCCCCGTCGCGAACGGCACGGCCGCCACGCCCGACTCCGACCGTTCCGGCCAGGGAACCAGCGGATGGCCGTGCATCAGCGCCACCGACGACTGCACTCCCCAGTCGTGCGTCCCGTGGACGGCACTCTCGAACTTCACGATCCGGCGCCGCCCGGTGTGCGCACGACACAGCCGCATGGCCGCCGCAGTGGCTTCCGACCCCGTGTGCAGGAACACGAACGACTCCAGCCCGGTGAACCTCCTCAAGAGGTCGACCAGCTCGAGCTCGACGGGATGGAAGTAGCCGTTTCCCACGGTCGAGCCGAGCTGATCGCGCATCCGCTCCACGACCTGAGGAGGGTTGTGGCCGTGCAGCGCCTGGGTTCCGAACCCGAGGAACATGTCCAGGTAGGTCTGCCCGTCGGCATCGACGAGCTGGCTCCCCTGCGCCGATGCCACGGCAACGGGGAACTGGATCGCGTGGAACGGCCAGAGCACGGGCGAGCCCATGCTCCTCGACCGGAGCTTCTCGACGAGGCTCGCCGAAGCAGGCTGGCGCCTCATCAGGTCGGCTGCGAGCTCCATCACCCAGGGGGTCGTGGCGACCTCCTGCATCAGACCCATCAACTGCGGTCTCACAGCACCCATCGCCGCCTCCCGCGCGCCCCGTAACCTGGGGTACGCTGCGTTCATGGCCCAGACGACCTTCGATCCGGACGCACTCGACGGGCCCGTCGCGCCACCCGACCCCTCCGGTCTCGAACGGGAGGAGGATGCCCCCTATCTACGGGTGCTCTCCACCGTCGGACAGGGCGGGATGGGCGAAGTGCACGTCGCACGGGATCTGGATCTCGGGCGGGTGGTGGCGCTGAAGGTGATGAGCAAGCGCGTGGCGAACAACCCGCGCCATCGGAGCCGGTTTCTGACCGAGGCCCAGGTCACCGCGCAGCTCGAACACCCGCACATCGTTCCCGTGTACCGACTCGACAGCGGCGTCCCCGGCGCGGCGTTCGAAGGGCCGCCCGCCTTCAGCATGAAGCTCATCCGGGGCCGCACCCTCGGAGACGTGATCGACCGCTGTCGGGCCCACCGGGACGGCACGCTGGAGGACGCCGGACCCGACGAGGACTTCGGCCTCGGGACCCGCCTCGACATCTTCGTCGCGGTCTGCGATGCCATCGCCTACGCCCACGAACGTGGCGTCGTGCACCGCGACCTGAAGCCCGAGAACATCATGGTCGGCCGCCACGGCGAGGTGTACGTGGTCGACTGGGGCGTGGCTCGCCTGTTGGCGTTGGAAGAGACGTCGGAAGACGCCGAGATCGAGCTGTCCAGCACGTCCTCGTCCGTGTACACGCGTCCCGGCGCGCTGATGGGCACCCCCGCGTACATGTCGCCCGAGCAGGCACGCTCCGAAGACGTGGACGTCCGCAGCGACCAGTACACGCTGGGGCTCATCCTCCAGGAGCTCGTCACCCTCGAGCGCGCGAACCCCCACGAGCAGTCGCTGGTCGCCATCGCCCAGGCCTCCAAGGCCACACGCGGTCCGATGCCCGGCCCCCTCGACCTGCGCGCCATCGCCGCTCGGGCCTGCCAGCCCAGGCCCGAAGACCGCTACCCGAGCGTCACCGCCCTCGTCACCGATGTCCGGCGCTTCCAGCACGGCAAAGAGGTCAGTGTCCGACGAGATGGGGTGATCGGGCGGTTGTGGCGCTGGTCCCGACATCATCCCGTCCCCTCCCTCATCACGCTCGGGGTGGTGCTGGGCACAGCGGCCCTGGTGACCATCGCGTCGCTCGTGGTCGCCGTCGTGGTTCAAGGGCAGTCCGCACGCGCGGAGCGGGAGGTCGCCCGCCGGGTGTCGGCGGTGTCGCGTCGTGCCCACGCCATCGACGCCGAGCTCCTGCGCTACCAATCCCTTCTCGACGGCTTCGCAGAGCAGGTCGAAGCCGCCTGGGACGACGAGCGCGATCCTGAGGAATCCGCCACGCTCTTCGACCGATCCGCCTTCTCTGCGGGCATGGCTCCCGCCGACTACCGGGAGAGCCCCTCCTACGGCACGATGGCGGTCAGCTTCACCGATCCGCTGTACCTCGTCGCGCCGGGAGCCGACGAAGCCCGCGCCCGCGCCGATGCCATCCACATCTCCGAGGTCCGGGAGCCCATGCGGACGGTGTTTCTGCGCGCCGAGTCCGAGATGAGCGTGTCCCTGCCGCCCACCCAGGCCGATGCCCTGCTTCGCGACGAGGGGGTGCCTCCCGCGTGGATCTACGTGGGGCTCGAGAGCGGCGCCCTGCTGAACTACCCCGGACATCCCCGACTATCTGCCGAGTACGACCCCCGACGACGCCCGTGGTACACCGCCACCCGGGATACGCGCGGACCCCGCTGGGGAGAGCCGTACCAGGGAGACAGCGGATACTCGATCCTGGTGCCGTGCAACCGGGCGATCTATGCATCGGACGGAGCGTTCATCGGGGTGGTGGGCCTGGACGTCACCCTGGACACGGTCATCGAGATGCTCGACATCGATCTCGACGGGGCCCAGCAGACCTTCCTGGTGGATTCCGAGGGCAACATCGTGGTGTCGTCCGAGCAGGCCGGGCTGAACCTGGGAGCGGGGCTGCACGACAATCGCTCGCTGGGCCGCACGCCCCTGCCGTTCGAAGCCGCGCGCTCGGCCATCACCTCCGGCAGCCCATCGGGCCACATCCCCGTCGACGACGGCGTGGTGATCTACGACCGGATGGAAGCCCTGGGCTTCACCTACGTGGTCCGCATCGACGACTGATTCCGCTGGCGCCATTTGGGGTCAGACACCTTCTGGTCGCCGAAATTACTCTCCTCAAACGCAGACAATTTCGACGCCATTTGGGGTCAGACACCTTCTGGTGCGCCGCGCCATTTGGGGTCAGACACCTTCTGGTGCGCCGGACACCTTCTGGTGCGCCGCCTTGCGGTGCGCTGCGCCACCCGACGCCATTCGGGGTCAGACACCTTTTTGGTGCCCCCTCAGCTCCGCCGCTGCGAGTCCCGGACAAGGTCCGTCAACGAGAGGCCCTGCCACACCAGCAGCGCGCCGCCCGTCACCACGTGGAACCCGAACTGGTGCAGGTGCCAGACGATCGCGAACGTCGCGGCGACCGCGGGGTCCACCGCCCACAACACCAGAACCGCCTTGCAGAACGCCTCGAACGGCCCGAAGAACCCCGGCGTCGGAATCGCCACCGTGCCCGCCACCGTGAACGCCGTCACCGCAAGCGCGACATCCCATCCCACCGGCACGCCCGGAAACGCCTGCAGCAGCATCCACACGCTGGCAATCGTCCCCGCCCAGATCGACACCGCCAGCCCCGCTACCACCAGCGTTCGGACGGGCGCAGCCACGAACGCCAGCGTCGCTTCCCGAAACCGCGTCGCGAACACCCCCAGCCGCTCGCCCACCCCCGGGATCCGTCGAATCAGCGGGACCACCGCGTCGTGCGCCACCCCCAGCCCCACCAGGCCCGCCACCAGGCCCGCCAGCAACACCGCAATCGCCCGCTGGCCCGCCGACAACACGTCGATTCCCCGAACCATCACCGTCGCCGGGAGCTCGACCCAGATCGACACCAGGAACAACATCCCCAGCAGGCACAACAGGTCGACGATCCGCTCCAGGACCACCGCCGACAGCGAGGTCCCCCAGTCCACCCCGTCGTCGAGCAGGAGCAGCGACCGAACGAACTCCCCCAGCCGGAACGGCACCACGTTGATGCCCAGAAACGCGATGCCGCACACCACCGTCTGCCGCGCGAAGCTCGGTCGCGCGTCGCCCAACAACAGCTGAAAGCGCGCCACCCGCGCGAAGAACACCGCCGTGATCGCCGCGAGCGCCGCCGGAATCCAGCGGGCATCCATGGCCGCGACCGCTGCCAGTGCGCGACCGGGCTCCACGTCCCACACCGCCCACAGCAGGGCCCCCACCGTCACCGCGACAACGAGTCCGGCGCGCGCGCGCTGTGCATTCACGACGGGGCTCGCTGGCGCAGGGACACGCTCCGGTCAGTCGTCGTCCTGGATGTAGCCGATGCTCTTCAGCGCGTCCTGCAGGTCGGCCGACAGGTCGACGTGAGCGGGTCGAATCGGGGTCTCGGTCAACGAGAGCGGCCCCTGCGGGGTCTTTCCGTGCGTCAGTCCCTGATTGCTCGACTTTTCTGCCGACCCCTTCTTGCCCACGATGTGCTGCACCCGGCTGTCGAGGGGGTAGACCGCGAACTCCGTTCCCGAGGTGACCGCCAGGCGTCCCCGAGCGCGCCCCCCTCCATCCACCGGATACAGCGCGCGGCCCTTCTTCACGTGCACCACACCGTCCGCTTCCGCCTTCCAGGGGGTTCCGAGCGTGCGGATCAGCCGTTCGGTCATCGGCCCGGGGTCGACCACCAGGGGCGTCGTCTCGCGGGCATCCTCCATCGCGAAGACCTCCCGCTCGCCAGCACCGAGATCCCACTCGATTCGCTGCCCATCCGCGAGCAACCCCAGCCGCATCGTCCCGTGACGCGAGGTCTCAGCGAGGAACACCCGGTCCGGCACCGCGACGTCCCCCGACAGGTGCGGCGAGAGGTCCAGACCATCCGGGGGGTGCAGCTCGGTCTGGGTCCAGCCCGCGATGGTCGGCGCGATATCGTGCGTGCCCACGGGCTCTTCCACGACCACACCCTCTGGCAGCCCAGGCCCACTCACGATGAGCGGCACCCGGAGCTGCTCGGCGTACAGGGTGTGTGCGTGGCCCCAGGAGCCGCGCTCTCCGAACTCCTCTCCGTGATCGGAGGTGACCACCCACCGCGGCGTGCGTCCTCGCTCTTCGAGAGCCGCTGCAAGTCGGGCCAGCTGGTCGTCGACGTAGCGGATCGCCTCGTCGTACTGCGCCACCTGGTGCGCCATCTGAGCCGCGTCCAGGGGCTGGCGGACGTAGTGGAAGTAGTTGCGATACTCCTCGTCGCCCGGCTCGGGCGCTCGATCGAACATCGTCGCGTACGGCTCCGGCGGGTCGTAGGCGTAGTGCACGTCGTAGGTGTGCAGGAACAGGAACAGGGGCTCTCCCTCGGGAACCGCATCCACGAACGCGATGAGGTCGTCGACCAGCTCCTCGGTGCTCACCAACCCCTGCAGATTGGTCTTCTTGTCGTGGATCCCGAAGTCGTTGAAATGCTCGAAGCCCCTGTCGAACCGATACATCGAGCTGACGAACAGGGTTCCGACCACCCCCCCGGTGTGCATCCCCCGGTCTCGCAACAGCTCCGGGAGCACCGGAATGCTGTCCGGCAGGCGCAGGTCGTCCTCCACCACCAGGTGGGTGGTCGGCAACTGGCCCGTCAGCATGGTGGTGTGCGCGGGCAGGGTCCACGGAGAGGCCGACCGGGCGTGCTCGAAGCGCACCCCTTTCGCGGCGAGGCTGTCGATGAACGGGCTCGTGTCGCGGTCGTGGCCGTACGCCCCCAACCGATCCGGCCGAAGCGTGTCGATGCTGATCAGCACGACGTCGGGCGGGCGCTCCCCTTCCACCGGACGGGAGGGCACGGGCTCGATGGACGGGGAGGGGTCGCCACCGAAGCAGCCCACCAGGGCGAACACGTGTGCGAGCATCAATCCAGTCATCAACCGTCCTCGGGGTCCTTCGATGGGGCGTCCGGCTGTGGTGTATCGGCCCGTCGTTTCGACCGCTTGCGACGAGACCGATTGCGGGGGATGGGCTCGCGCAGCTCCATCCCACGAAACGCCTCGAGCTCCCAGATCTCGACACACCGGTCGTTGTAGAGGCGGGCCTGCAGGTTCGTGGTGACCAGGGTGCTGTGGGGACGCGGCCAGGGCCCCCCGCGGCTCTGGTGACAGCGCGAGAGCACCAGGTAGCGAGCGCCGGTCCGCAGGAGGTTCTCGACGACCGGACGGTCCTTCCCCGGCTTCTCCTTGAACGCCCACCACCACCACTCGGGTTCGTCTTCCCACCGCTCGTGGAGCGGCTGGTCGATGCGGATCCCGTGACGGTCGACGGGAACCTGACGGAACTGCAGGTTCGAGCCCATCAGCGGCAGGTTGAGCGCATGGGTCTCGGGCATGTCGGACAGCCACGCGATCCAGCTGCCGTCGGGGAGCGTGTCGAGGGCCCGCCAGGCATCCGCATGACGCCGCCCCATCGGGCTGAAGCGCGCTCGACGTTCGCTGGTGTAGTCCTGCTTGTCGGCATCCCGGACGGCCGCGATGAGCAACGCGAACGCAAAGCCCCCCAGCACCGCAGCTCTGGGGACCGAGCCGACCAACCCCATGACGACCAGCGCGAATCCGCCCCCTGCCAGCAACCACAGGGCATCCGTGGTTCCGTACATCCCGTACCCGGCGTACCCCACCGACGCGACGAAGCCGACGAGCGCCAACAGGGTGAACGCTTTCCACGACTTCGACCAGGACCGGTGGAAGGGCGCCGAGAGCAGCGGGAGTCCGACCAGCACGAAGAAGGTGACGTAGCGGATCATCCCGTGCAGACGGGCGTGTGGACGGTTGATCGTCGCCGAGAACGGCTGGAACGCGTGGAGGACCACGAAGACGACGCCCAGCAACGCGATGAGCGCGTACACGCGTCGGTCCCGCCGGATCGCGGCCCCGACTGCGAACAGGTAGCCGAACACCGACGCGATGCCGATGTGAGGCGGCCAGAACAGCCGGTTCCACACCATCTCGAACCACCACTCGAGGGTGTCGCCGTCCTTCTCGATCCAGAACATCAGGGAGGTGCGCTTGGCGACCGCGGGCTCGAGCGGCCCCTCGAACGGGCCCACCGTCGCGGGGAACACGGGGTTGCCGGTCTCGACGAGGTTGCGGAGGTACCAGTAGGAGCCGAGCAGGCAGAGCCCCACGAGGTACAGCCCCGGAAGCCCCAGGGCCCGCAGCTTCGTGGTGCCCTCGCGCCACGCCAGACCTGCGCGGACGACCCAGAACAGACCGAGGATGCCGAGCAGGGGCACGGCCGAGACCTTCGTGCCGATGGCGAGCCCCCCCGCCAGGCCGGCCCAGGCCGCGCTTCGGAGAGTGGGCGGGCGCACGGTGAACGCGATGGCCGCGACGACGTAGACCGTCATGGCCAGGTCGGTCCCGTTGAAGGTCCGCGCGAAGTACATCAGCTTGTGGCTGGCCAACAGCGCGGCGAGCAGCGCGATCGGGACCGGGAGCGGCACCTCGTGCGTCTCGGCGATGGACAGGGTGCCGGCCACCAGCAAGGCCACGAACACCAGGGTGGACATCCCCGCATGCGCGAGATGGCCGGTGGGCAACACGAACCACAGCGCCAGCAGCTCGGAGTTGAACGCGTAGTAGGTCTGGTAGGTGAACGGGACGTACTCGATCACGCCGGCCTGGTACCAGTGCGCTGCCACGGCCGCGTGGTAGATGATGTCGTCGAAGCAGAACGCGGTGCCCGACCATCCGGGGCGTCCGAACCACACCCCCAGCGAGGCCCCCAGCGCGGTCCCGGCGACGATCAGCCAGCCCGACGTCACCGGGGATGGCCGCTGCACCTCGACCGGTGCGGGGAGCCGGTCTTCGACGAACATCAACACGCCGAGCGCGAACGCCACGGTGGCGAGCGCAGCCCAGAAGTTGAGGACGTGGAGCAGCCCCAGGCCGAGCACGGTGGCCGTCACGAGGGCCGACCACAACACCAGACCCGCACACACCTGCGTCCACGGCCCGCCCTCGGGAGCGAGACGAGGCGTCAATCGCCCGACCAACACGAGCAGCAGCAGGTTGATGAGGGCGAGCAGCATCGCCCCCGACTGTAGCAACGTTGACCCACCCTCGCCCGCCCGCTGCAGCGGCCGTATTAGGATTCCTGCATGGCGTACGACACCCGCGGGAGCCGGCCGCTCGTGGTCGACGGGCTCTCGTTCCGGTGGCGATGGCGGCAGAACTGGACACACGTGAGCGTCTGGCACGTGCTCGATGCCGGTCGACTCACCGTCGCGTGGGGGGACGCCGCGGCAGGGCCCACCGCATTCGTGCCCACGCCCGGCTTCGTCGCGCGGGTGGTCCGACGCGCGCTTGCGGGCGGCTGGCAGACCCACCTCCACCAGCGCATCACGCTCGGGCCCACACAGCTCGCCGAAGCGGACGGATTCCGACCCGGGTCGCGGGCAATTGCGCTTCCCGGCATCGACGATCTCCTGGACCACGAGGCGTCGTCCCTGCGCGCGCCACCCCTCCAAGGGCCCCTGCTGGCCGGGGCCGATGCGGTCCTGCAGCTCGTGTTCGTCCCGTCCGCACAGCCCGCTTCGGTGGTCACCCTGTGGATCGCCCGGGAGTCCGGCCGGCGACGCGGCACCGCGCACCTCGTCGCCGCCGTGGATGGCGAGCGTTCCGAGTGGCTCGCCGAGATCGACCCCGAGTGGCTGGAGGACGCCATCGTGTCCGTTCGAACAGCCGGCGCGCTCACCGAAGAGTCCGGCATGTCGCTCGAAGGGATGTCCGTGCGGCTGAGCCTGGTGGACGCCACCGGACCCCTGCACGCGACCGCCCGCCGCCCCGAACCCGACAATCCGGTGCGCATCGCGACCCTGGCGGCCTGGCGCATCGCCATGGATGCATTCAGCGGGACCGAGGGGGCTCGAACCGTCCTCGAGGCGCTACACGGGCACGTTCAGCCGGGCACCCTCCCCCTCGAGCGCGACGACGGCGATCGGGTGTTGCGCTTGTTCGGCGCGTGGAGCTGGCCGCTGGGCGAGCAGCTGATCGACACCCTCGAGGCGTGCTCTGGGCCGTGGATCGTGGATGCTCGCCAGGTCACCGGAATCGCCGGCGCCACGATCGACGCGGTTCGCACCCACGCCCAGGCCCGGCCCGACCCCCTGTTCTGGGTGTCGGACCCCGAGCAGGCCAGCCCCCTCGAAGCGCTGCACCAGCTCGAGACCGCCCGAGCCCGTCGCACACTGGCCGGACGCACGGCCGTCCAGCGGGTGATCGCACAGCTCGATCCGCGCTGGTACGCGGTCGCTCGCGACACCCTGCTGTCCCGCCACGCCCAACGCGTCTCGGCCGGTCAGCGCGAGATCGTTCGGTGGCTCGGCCCCTCCTGGCAGCGCACCGACCCACCAGAACGCCCGCGTGGATGGGCGTTTCTCGAGTCCCTCGAGGCCTGGGGCTGGTGCGAGGGCCTGCCCGACGTCGGACTGCTGATCGGCCCCCGTACGGCCTGGGTGGTCGGACCGGATGGTGCGGTCTACACGCCAGGCTGACGCATCACCCCCCGAAGGGGTTCTTGAGATCGCTCGTGTTCACGTCGAGCCGCTCCGGCTCGGGGTTCGGAGCAGGTCTGGAAGCACCGGCGGGTTCGGGGTCAGCGACCGGGTTCGGCGCCGGAGCGGGACCGGGTTCTGGGGCTGGAACGGGTCCGGGAGTCGGCGCGGCAACGGGTTCGGGAGCCGGTCGGGGACGCGGCCTCGGTCGGGGACGCGGCTTCGGTCGGGGACGCGGACGCGGCCGGGTCACCGGCTCGGGCTCGGGCTCGGGTTCGTCGTCCGCACCCGGGTCGTCCTCCGTCGGCTCTTCGTCGGCGTCGTTCGCGAGCGGGGCCGAGCCCGGATCGTCCTCGGGGTCTGGTTCGACGATGATCGACGGCTCCGGGGTGGGGTCCGGGACCCGCGTGGCTGGACCAGTGATGGACCGGGCCGTGGCGATCGACTCCGGTTGCGCACCGGCGGCTTGCGTGGTCTGCGTCGGGGTGTTCGACACCGCCATGGCGATCACGTTGGTGGCCGCCGCCGCCCCTCCACCGCACACCACGACCACCACGGCGATGCCCACCCACGTCATCAGGCCGATTCCGCCGCCCTCCTCCTTCTTCTTCTTCTTCGGCTGAAGACCCACCGAGTCCTCGACCAGACGGGCGGCGAGCGTCTTGGGGTCCGCGACGTACCCTCCGCTGATGGCGGGAGGCTGGGTGTCCTCGTCCGCGTCGTAGAAGGACGGCGCGGTCGGCTTCTTGCCGGGTGCGGACGACGTGACGGCGTGGGGAATCGTGATCGCGCCGGAGTCCGAAGGGTCGCCGATCTCCTGGGAGATGCCCTCGTGCCCTCCGGTCGCGGTTCGCCGATTCTGGGACGCCTGCGGGCCCGCCGGACGTGCCGAGACCGGAGGTGGGCTCGACGTGGAGACCGGACCATCGACGACCCGATGTTCTCCAGAGCGGGCGCTCGGATGCAGTCCTCCGACCGGGACATACGCCTCGACGGCCGTGTCCTCGGACAGATCGGCGTCCTCCTCGGGGACCTCGGGCTCCACCGACTTCAGCTGTGCAGCTTCCTCCCGCGCCCGCGCTTCTGCCGCGTCGATGTCCTCCTCTTCCGAGCGATCCTCCCACAGCTGGATCATCGCCATGGCGTCCGGAGGAAGGGTCTTCTCGTACGACTGCTCGATGTCCGAGATGGGGACGATCTGGCTGTCGTCCGGCCCCATTCCCGGCGCTGCAGTCTTGAAGACCGCACCGCACCGAGGGCAGGTCACCGTCCCCGACCCCCGCTTCTCGGGCGGGAGGCGGTAGCTGGCTTCACAGGATGGGCAGGTGAGGTACATCTGGACTCGGTTCGTTGAGTTCGGACACTTCGGACGGTTCGGACTTCGGGCGGCTCGGACTGCGCAGGCAGGCCGAGCGGTCCGTCAGTTCGGCGGGAACGCAGACCAGCCCGCGTAGAAGGGCGTGGGATCCTCTGCAGGCACCGCGCCCACGTGGTCTCCGCCCGCCGGGCTGAAGAACCCATCGTCGGGCGGGTCCTTTGCTTCGTCGCCGTTGGTGTCGTCGCCGTCATCGACCAACGGAGAGTTGGCGAGCGGCACGAAGTCCGGGTTCAGCACGTTGTAGGGGTCGCCCAGCAGCGGGGCGATTCCGAAGCGGTTGTGGTTGCCGGGCTCCTGGACCCACGCGAACTCGTCGAAGGCGTGGTCGTCGTCGCCCGATGCCAGCTCGATCGACGCCGTGTCCCCGGAATCCGGCGTGTTGGTGTCCGGTGTGGTGGTGGGCGCTTCGGTCGTCTCGATGTCGGTCCAGGTCATCTGGTCGTCACCGAGGTCGAAGAACAGGCTGTGGGTCAGCTGCAGGTCGCCATCCAGGATGTTCTGGCTGGTGCGCTGGTCGAGGGCGTGCCCCACCGATGCGGGACTGCTGCTGTTCTCGTCGCGGATGTCGAGCCCGCTGGAGTCGAAGCCCATGATCAGGAAGTTGTGCAGCTCCCCTTCGGTGTTCTCGCGGAGCATGATCCCGCGCTGGCCGAGGCTCTCGGTGTTCGAGCCGATCAGCGTCATGTTGTAGATCGTCGGGTGCGAGTTGAAGGTGTTCGCCCCGCTGAACTTGGAGTCCGCCTCGATCGCGCGGTCGGCCTCGCCAGAGCCGTGGTCCAGGTTGTCCTGCTGCACGATGATGTACTGGCCGCGACCGACCCAGCCCTCGTCCCAGTCCAGCCCGTCGTCGCCGGGCCGGCTGATGAGGACTTCGGTGATGTCGACCGTGCCGCCGAAGATCTCGACGCCGTCGTCGAGCGTGTAGTGCACCTGCACCTTCTCGATCTGGGTCTGACGTCCGCAGCCCGCGAGGGTCAGCCCGTTGAGCTCGTTGCCAGCGCCGATGTTGAACCCGGCGAACTCGACGCGGACGAAGCGCAGCGACCCGCAGTTGTGGTCCTCGTTGCCACCGCCGTACTGGCCCAGCAGGTTGCTCTCGTCGATGCCTTCGAGCTGCTCGGTACCCGTGTTGAGCGGAGCTTCACCCAGCAGCGCGAGTCCGCCCCAGTCGCCTGCGGTGCGGCTCCCGGGAGGCTCGGCGGAGGTGAAGACGATGGGGTCGTTCACCGAGCCGGTCGCCTGGAGCCGACCGTTGGTGGTCACGATGAGCGCGGACCCCTGCAGGCCCTTCACCACCGTTCCGGCGTTGATCGTGAGCTGGGTGTCCACGAAGACGATGCCGTCGAGGATGTACTCGGTGTCGGAGGTCCAGGTCTGCGGGCTCGAGATGATGCCGCTCACGGTCACCTGAACCGGATCGGTGTCCGTGTCGGTGTCCGCGTCCGTGTCCGCATCGGTGTCGGCGTCCGTGTCGGCATCGGCATCGGCATCCGTGTCCGCATCCGTGTCGGTATCGGTGTCGGCTTCGGGGGCGTTGTCGTTGAACGAGTCCTGCCAGGGACCCAGGCAGCCTGCCAGAAGGAACAGGAGGGGAAGCGTGCGCATGATGGGGACTCCTAGAAGCGCCAGGCCGCGCGAACGCGCGTCTCGTTGGGCGTGATGGAGAGGCCCACGGTCGTGACCTCCCGCTTGGACGGAAGCGCGACGCCGACCGCCGTGAGGCCGAGCCCCACCACCGTCAGGCCGAGCGAGGCGTTGTTGAGGACCCGCGGCGTGTTGTAGGCCGACTCGTCTCCGATGTTGATGGCCGACTGACCTTCGGTGTACGACCAGGCCGCGAGGCTGCCGAACACCACCGTGGTGCCGATTCCAGTCCCCAGCATGGCCCACTTGGCGGGGTTGTTCTGCGTGGTGGTGGTGGGTCCGGTGGGCACCGGCGTCGGGCTCGGCACAGGCGCGGGCGCGGTCGCTCTCTGCTGTTCGAGCCGGTTCTCGAGTGCACGCAGGCGTCGGTCGAGCTTCGCCTGCTCTTCGACGGGTGCGTAGATCCGGTACTTGTTGAGGGAGTCGACTGCCCCCTTCAAGTCGCCCTTGCGCTCCTGCGCGTTGGCGATGTTGAACAGCAGGTCGTGGACCCCCGACAGCTTGTACGACTCCCGGAAGGCTTCGATCGCCTCGTCGTACAAGGCCTCTTCGTACAACCGCGTGCCGTTCGCGTAGAGCTTCTTGGCGGTCTCGAGCTCCGCGTCTTCTTCCGCGGGGGCCGGCGCAGCGGGGGCAGGTTCGGCGGCGGGCGCAGGTTCAGCGGGCGGGGGGGCCGGCTCCGGCTCGTCTTGAGCGAGAGCCAGGCTGGTCAGCAGCCAGATCATGAGGGCGTCTCCAGTTCAGACCTGTCTGCAGAGACAGATCAGTTTTCGAAGGGGTTCTTCAGGTCGTCCCGCTGAACCTCGAGTCCGCCACTGGGCTCGGCATCCGGCGCCGGTCGGGGCGTCGGAGCAGCAGCGGGCTCGGGGTCTGGTGCGGGTAGGGGTACAGATGCCGGTCCAGCATCCGGTGCGGGCCCGGGTTCAGAGGCGGGTGCGGGTTCTGGCGCCGCGATCGACGCGGGCTCGGGTTCGGGTTCTGGGCGGGGCCGTGGCCGTGGGCGAGGACGGGGACGGGGACGGGGACGCGGTCGGACCTGAACCACGGGCTCGGGCTCTGCTTCCACACCCATGCTGTCCGGATCGTCGTTCGAACCGTCCTCCGAATCGGGATCCGTGGACCCATCCGGCTCCTCGCCGTCAGCGCCATCCTCCACGTCCTCGACGTCATCGACGTCATCGACGTCATCGACGTCATCGACATTGGTGACGTCGGACGTCCCGAGGGTCGGCGGAGGGATCTCGGGGAGGGATGGGACCGTGGATGTGCCCGGGACCGCGGTGGACACCGGTGCGGGGGGCGGCTTCGAGACGGACTGCAGGCCCTGGGTCACGAAGTAGCCGACCACGAGGGACAGCAGTGCCGCGGCCGCGACAAGCCCCAGGCCACGCCACGGAAGCGCGAATCCCCGCTTCTCGCTGGCGTCCTCGACCACCGTGTGCCCATCGATGAGCTGCAACGACATGGTCTGGGCGACGTCGGGGTCGAGAAGCGACGCCTCGCACATCTTGAGCGCGCGCAGGAGCTCGTCGATCGTCGCGAAGCGGTCGTCCACCCGCTTCTCGAGGCAGCGCTTGACCGTCCAGTCGAGCATCTCGGGGATGTTCACGTCCGGTGCGGTGACCGAGAACTCCGGGACGGGCTCGGTGAGGTGTGCCATCAGCGTGGCAGCCGTCTGGGACGACGAGAACGGCGGCCGACCCGCGACCCCCTGGTAGAGCAGGACCCCGATGCTGTAGATGTCGCAGCGCTGGTCGAGCGGCTTGCCCCGGATCTGCTCGGGTGCCATGTAGAGCGGTGTTCCGAGCAGCATGCCGTCACCGGTCATGCTCACGGCGTCGCCCACTTCCTTCACCAGTCCGAAGTCGACGACCTTGACGTAGTCGGACCCGTCTGCCCGACGCGTGACCAGCAGGTTGGCGGGCTTCAGATCGCGGTGGATGAGGCCGCGATCGTGCGCTTCTGCGAGGCTCTCGCACACCTGTCGCGCAATCCGGACGATCCGGAGCGGCTCCACGACCTCTTTGAGCATCACCTCGCGGAGTGTCCGGCCCTCGATGAACTCCATCACCAGGTACGGGCGGTCTTCCCAGATGCCGTAGTCGTAGACGATGACGGTGTTGGGGTGCTTGAGGCGAGACAGGGTGGAGGCTTCGCGGAGGAACCGCGCCGCATGGTCGGTCTCGTCCCCGTCGTCCCGCATCGTGCGGGCATCGAGGTCGAGGAGCTTCACGGCGACCACCCGATTCAGCTTGATCTGGCGGGCCTTGTAGACCATGCCCATCGAGCCGCGCGCGATCCGTTCGAGGATCTCGTAGCGGCCGTCGATCACCTGGCCGGGTTCGTGGCTGTTCACTGCCTGCATCGTGTGGACTCTATGGATGGGAGGGTGGCGATAGGGTCTGGGGTCTATGTCAGGGTGTAGACGCGTTCGTGTCGATTCGATGACACCCGTTGGAATGATCCCGAGGATGCGGTCCACTGGCAGTGGCCCTCGTGGCCGCTGCACTGGATCACTCCATCGGCTCCGCTGTGCGGATCCCTGCTCTCCCCCTCACCGTACCAACGGACCCCCGGCACCTCTTGGCTGAACTACTCCTCGTCGACGACGAACGGGATCTCCTCTCTCCTCTCGTGTTCGCGCTCGAGCGCGACGGACACGCGTGCACCGTGTGCGAGACCGGTCGAGAAGCGGTGGAGGCCCTCGAGAAGAAGGAGTGGGACCTCGTGGTCCTGGACCTCATGCTGCCGGACCTCTCCGGAGCCGAGATCTGTCGCCGTATCCGCAGCGACCCGCGCACACAGCAGCTGCCCGTCATCATCGTGAGCGCACGGGGAGACGAGTTCGACCGGGTGGTGGGCTTCGAGATGGGGGCGGACGACTACGTCACCAAACCGTTCTCGCTGCGCGAGCTGGCTCTCCGCATTTCCGCGCTGCTCCGGCGCACATCCGCTGGCCCCCGGGCTGGCGACGTGCTGGAGGACGGCGACATCTCGCTCGATCTTGAAGCCCATGTGTGTCGCATCCATGGCGAGCTGGTTCCGCTGACGGCCCTCGAGATCCGGCTCCTCGAAGCGTTCATGCGGCACCCCGGGCGCGCGCAGACCCGTTCCGAGCTTCGCGACGCTGCGTGGGGGCAGTCCTACAGGATCGGAGAACGCGCGGTGGACACCAACATCAAGCGGCTCCGACAGAAGCTCGGCGATGGCGGCAGCATGATCGAGACCGTGCGGGGTGTCGGGTATCGTTGGGGTTCTGGAGCGCCTGGAAGCTGAACGCCCGCCACCGTGGAGTCCCTACGAGCGAGTCCGAGCCCGAACCTGCCGCCAGTGCGCCGATCCCGTGGTTCTCCGGTGATCACACGCCCTTCGTGCGGGCGGGGGTCGCCATCCTCCTGGCCGTGGCACTCGCCGAGGCCTGCATCGTCCAGCCCGTCGTGTGGTTCGGGCCAGAGCTGCTCGTCGGCGCGTCCGAGGCCCAGCTCGGCAGAGTGGTCGACCTGCTACGAGGCGGCGTGTGGGTCGGCGCAATCGCGATCGTCGTGCTGGGTCTGGTGACTGGAGTCCAGCTGGCACGGGCAGGGCACGCGGCCGCGTCTCGACAGGACGCCGAAACGGCAGAACAGCGTCGCGAGCAGCGCTGGCTGTGGTTGATGCTCGACACCTTCTCGGAAGGCGTGGTCGCGTTCGACCATCGGGGGCGGGTCGCATTCGCAAACCAGGCCGCGACACAGCTGCTCCAGCGAAGAGGGCTCCCCGACGGCACCCCCATGGCCGCGTTCGCAGACGTTCCGCGGCTGAGAACCACGGTGGCCCGGGCCCTGCTCGATCGTCAGCTCGAGACTGTCGAGCTCCGCACGCCCGGCCCTCCTGGCCGAACCCTTCTTGCCCGGGCCGCCCCTTGCGACGATGGCGCGATGCTGCTCATGGTCGACATCACCGACATGCGCGCTGCGGTCGAAGCCCGAGAGGCCTTTCTCTCCGACGCCGCTCACGAGCTCCGAACCCCCGTCGCTGGAATCGCGATGGGCCTCGAAGCCCTGTCCATGGGCGGACTGGAAGACCCAGCCAGCACGTCCGACCTGCTCTGTGGCGTCGAGCGTCAGGCCAACCGACTTCAGAACCTGCTCGAAGACCTGCTGTCCCTGGCCCGCCTCGACAGTGGCGCATCCCCACTCGAGCTGCAGCCGGTCTGGATTCGAGAGGCCGCGGAGTCGATCGTCGCGCTGCAGAGCGACGCCGCAGACCGGATCTCGTTGGACGGGCGCGACGACATGTGGGTCAGCGCCGACCCACGAGCGCTCGACCAGATCCTGACCAATCTCGTCGCGAATGCCGTGCGCTACACCACCGACGACATCGTGGTCCGATGGCGCCCATCCGTACACGGTGTTCGAATCGAGGTCGAGGATCGCGGCCCCGGGCTGGGCGACGACGACAAGCACCGTGTGTTCGAGCGGTTTCGTCGGGTCGACAGCGGTCGGGCCACCTCGGCCGGCGGAACCGGTCTCGGACTCGCCATCGTCAAGAGCCTGACCGAGCGCCTGGGCGGAGAGGTGTGGTGCGAGGACAACGCGCCGACGGGCTGTCGATTCGTGGTCGAGCTGGACGCGTCGACGGAGCCGCAGCCCACCGCTCCACCCGAACCTCGCGTATCCGGCCCCTGATCTCATCGTTTCGGCGAGGGTTCGAGCGCCCGGGCGCTACTTGCCACCCTGCTGCATCGAGAGCTTCCACTCGAGGGTCTTGGCCTTGCGGCACGAGGGGTCGTAGCCCAGCTCGCACCCCCGCTTGGCCACGTTGACCGCCTTCGCCAGATCGTCCTTCTTCAGCAGGTCCGCCAGCGCGTCACAGCCTTCGTAGTCGTCCCACGCACAGGCATCCGTCAGGTACAGGCGAGCGGCGTCCAGATCCTTCGGCACGCCCTTGCCCTTCATGGTCATCACGCCCACACGGCGACACGACTCGGCATCGCCGGTCTGGCAGCCCAGCTCGAACATGATCGCCGCCATGTCCTTGCTCTTCTCGGCGCCATCGAGACCGTCCAGGTAGCGACGCCCGAGCAGGGTGCAGCCCCGAGCGTGCTTGAGCTCCTGACACGCCTTGACCAGCATCGCGCGCCCTTTTCGCGGATCGGCCCCCATCAGATCGCCGCGCTCGACCGCGAGGGCGGCTCCGACGCAGCTCTCGGCGTCGTCGGCTTCGCACCCCTGCTCGTACCACAGCATGCTGGTCCCCGAGTCGCGGGGGACCCCGTCTCCCAGGATGTACAGGTCTCCCAGGGCACGGCAGGCGCGACCCAACGACTCCTTGGTACAGGCGTTGGTGTAGAGCTTCAGCGCCCGTTCGGGATTGCGGACCACGCCATCGCCGTTGCGGTAGGCATCGGCTTCGTACACACACGCCACCCCGTCGCCCAGCGTGCAGCCCTTCCGGAACAGCTCGAGTGCGAAGTGCGCGTCCTGGGGGGCGCCGTGGCCGTTCTGGTAGCGAAGACCGAGTGCGGTGCACTCCTTGGCTTCGCCGTTGTCGCAGGACTGCTTCTGGATCTCCCGAACCTCGCGTTCGTCCAGATCGACGGCCAGCGCGGCTCCGCTGACCATGATGGCCGCCACGAAGGCAGAGGCCATCGCAGATGCTGCAAAGAGATTGTTCAGATTGAGGAGTTTTTTCGACATCGCCGCCACCGTATCCCATCGACCGGGCAGTCCACCACCCCGAACCCGCGGGTGCGTGGCTGTTCTTCACAGACACCCGACCTCACCGACACGGCAACCGGGCTGGACAGTCCTCGACGCACAGTCCTCCACGGTTACGTCGCGGGTCCTGTTGAGGAGTAAACGATCATGGCGCGGCAGTTCATCTACCAGATGCAGGGACTGAAGAAGTACCTCGACAACGGCAAGGAGGTCCTGAAGGGCATCAGCCTGTCCTTCTACCCGGACGCCAAGATCGGCATCATCGGCCACAACGGCGCCGGAAAGTCCACCCTCCTCCGGATCATGGCGGGCCTCGACGACGAGTACCAGGGCCGCACCTGGATCGCTCCCGAAGCCAAGGTCGGGTACCTGCCGCAGGAACCCCAGCTCGACGAGTCCAAGACCGTCCGCGAGAACATCGAAGAGGGCCTGTCGCACCTGCGCGACCTCCTGAACCGCTTCGAGGAGGTCAGCGCGAAGTTCGCCGAAGAGCTCACCGACGACGAGATGGACAAGGTCATCGAAGAGCAGGGCGCGCTGCAGGACAAGATCGAGGCGGCGGACGCCTGGGACATCGATCGCACCGTCGAGATCGCGATGGAGGCGCTGCGCGTCCCCGACCCCGACGGCGGAGTGGCACACCTCTCCGGTGGTGAGAAACGCCGGGTGGCCCTGGCGCGTCTGCTCCTCGCCAAGCCCGACCTGCTCCTCCTCGACGAGCCCACGAACCACCTCGATGCCGAGAGCGTGGCCTGGCTGGAGCGCACGCTCCGCGAGTACCACGGCTCCGTTCTCGTCGTGACCCACGACCGCTATTTCCTCGACAACGTCACGGGCTGGATCCTCGAGATGATCGACGGCAAGGGCATTCCGTGGGAGGGCAACTACAGCTCCTGGCTCGAGCAGAAGCAGAAGGAGCTCGCCAAGCAGGAGAAGGCCCAGTCCAGTCAGAAGAAGGTGCTGGAGCGCGAGCTGGAGTGGATCCGCATGGGCGCCAAGGGGCGGCGAGCCAAGAACAAGGCGCGCATCACCCGGTACGAATCCCTGGTCGAAGCCAGCCAGAACGAGTCGGAGGACCGCGCGCGGACCGACATCGCGATCCCGCCGGGGCCCCGTCTCGGCGACATCGTGGTGCGCGCCGAGAAGCTGCGGAAGGCCTACGACGACAAGCTGCTGTTCGACGACCTCACCTTCGACCTTCCTCGCGGCGGGATCGTCGGGGTCATCGGTGCGAACGGCGCCGGTAAGACCACGCTCTTCAAGATGATCGTGGGCCAGGAGGAGCCGGACGATGGCGCGCTCAAGGTCGGCGAGACGGTCGAGATCTCGTACGTCGACCAGGCCCGGGACGACCTCGAGGACGACAAGTCCGTGTACGAGAACATCAGCGGCGGCAACGAGCTGCTGGCGGTGGGCAACCGCGAGATCCACGCGCGGGCCTACACCAGTGCGTTCGGCTTCAAGGGCAACCGACAATCGCAGAAGGTGGGCACGCTCTCGGGCGGTGAGCGCAACCGGGTGCACCTGGCCAAGCTCCTCCAGACCGGCGGCAACCTGATCCTGCTCGACGAGCCGTCCAACGACCTGGACGTCGCCACGTTGCGGGCCCTCGAGGAAGCGCTCGGGACGTTCCCGGGGTGCGCGGTGATCATCAGCCACGACCGCTGGTTCCTGGATCGCATCGCGACGCACATCCTCGCGTTCGAGGGCAACTCCGAGGTGGTCTGGTACGAGGGCAACTACGAGGCGTACGAGCGCGACCGCAAGCAGCGCCTCGGTCAGGATGCCGACCAGCCCACGCGCATCAAGTACCGCCCGATCAAGTGATCGCGTGAGCGGACGGGCATCCGGGCAGGGCTTCGGATGCCTGCGCTGAACAGGATCTGACCAGCGTCACGCAGGTGACGTGCGCGCACCATCTGGTGTCTGACCCCTTTTGGCGCCCCCGTTCTGCCCACCTCCGGACGCAGCACGCGAGCGCCCCGTCCGGTGCACCATCTGGTGTCTGACCCCCTTTGGCGCGTCGCGAATCCCCGCCAGAAGACGTTCTACGTGAGCACCATCTGGTGTCTGACCCCTTTTGGCGCGCTGCGATGTCCGCGTTCCTGCGGATGAACAGCGGCTGATTCCCAAGCGCTCATCGGGTGTCTGACCCCTTTTGGCGCGTCCACCCACCCCTCCCCCACACTACAGATGAACGATTTTTGAACAACTTCTCGTGAATCCCAGCCAGGCGAACGCTACAGCTGCAGCATCTGTGGAGGACCTGTGTCGAGCGCATTCCTGGACGCCCTGGGCCGTGAAGACCCCGACCCCACCGGCCGCACCTGGGTCTTCATCGCGTACGACCAGCTCAGCGACCAGCTCGGCCCCCTCGCTCGCCTCCCTCCCGAGGAGGTCGGCATCCTCCTGGTCGAGAACCCGACCAAAGGAGCCCGGCGCGCCTACCACCCCATGAAGCTCGTCCTCGTCCTGTCGAACCTCCGACACTTCGCCCTCGAGCAGAAGCAGCGCGGTGTCGCGGTCCGGTGGCGCGTCGCCGGGTCCTACGCCGAGCCCATCCGGGAGCTCGCCGACGCCATCGGGTCCCCGGTCGTGATGATGGAGGCCGCCGAACGCGAGCTGCGGCACGAGCTCCAGCCTCTCGTGGACGACGGGCTCCTCGACGTCGAACCCCACGAGGGATGGCTCACCACCGACGCCGACTTCGCCCAGCTCGGAGACAAGCCCTGGCGCATGGACGCGTTCTACCGCCATGTCCGACAGCGCACCGGGATCCTCATGGACGACGGCTCTCCCGCCGGCGGCCGCTACAGCCACGACGGCGACAACCGCGAGCGCTGGGACGGCGAGCCCACCCCACCAGACGTCCCCCGCTTCGAGCCCGACGCCATCACCAAAGAGGTCGTGAGCCTCGTCCAGGCGCAGTTCGACCATCCCGGCAGCATCGACGCTGCAGCCCTGCCCTGCTCAATCGAGGATGCCGAGGCCCTCTGGAAGTGGGCGAAACAGGAGTGCATGACCCACTTCGGCCCCTACGAAGACGCCATGGCCACCCAGCACAGCAACCTGTTCCACACCCGCATCAGTCCCCTGCTCAACCTGCACCGACTGCTTCCGGAACGCGTCGTGCGCGAGGTCGAAGACCTCGACATCCCCCTCAACAGCAAGGAGGGCTTCATCCGTCAGGTGCTCGGCTGGCGTGAGTTCGTGCGCCACGTCCACCGCGCGACCGACGGCTTTCGACACACCGTCCAGCGCAACGTGCTCGGCCAACAGACCCCGCTCCCTGCCGCCTGGTGGGGCACCCCCTCCGGCCTCGCCTGCCTCGACGGGGTGGTCGCCGACGTCTGGCGCGAAGGCTGGTCACACCACATCCCCCGCCTGATGGTCCTGTCGAACATCGCGCAGCTCATCGACGCCAACCCCCGCGAGCTCACCGACTGGTTCTGGGTCGCCTACATCGATGCGTACGACTGGGTCGTGGAGCCCAACGTACTGGGCATGGCCACGTTCAGCATCGGCGATGCGATGACCACCAAGCCGTACGTCGCGGGGTCCGGCTACGTGAAGCGGATGAGCGACTACTGCGGCTCCTGCGCGTTTCACCACAAGAAGACGTGCCCCCTCACCCCGATGTACTGGGCCTACCTCGACCGGCATCGAGACGTCCTCGAGCAGGTCGATCGGGCGCGCCGCCAGGTCTGGGGCCTGAATCGTCGGTCCGAAGACAAGAAGGCGCGCGATCGGGCCATCTACGAGCGGGTTCGCGAGCGCTGGGCTGCAGAACAGCCCGTCACGCCGGGCGACTTCGAAGGCCTCTGAGCGCTCCGCGTTCAGAAGAAGAACGCGCCCAGCAGCAGCCCGCCGACCACCACCAGGACCAGGAGCCCGAGCAGCAGCGGCACCGCCATGGCCACGGCACTCCCTCCCGCACTCGGAGCGGCGATGGGTGACGAGGGCGCGGCATCGGGGTTCGGCGGGATGGGTGCTGGGCGTGCGACCGTGGTCTCGCCCGATGGAGAAGGCGTGGTGTGCTCTTCGCCGATCAGCGAATCGCCTGTGTCGGCGTCCTCCACCGCCCCATCCGAGTCCTCGACGCGCGACGGGGGTACGGCCTCTTCTTCCTCGGACTCCTCGTCGGTCAGCGCCTCGTGCAGCGTGACCTCGGACTCGCTGCCCTTGTGGAACGCGAGGGGCACGCTGTCGTCTCCACCCGCCGCCTCCGATGCTCCTGCATCCGCGCCCGCTTCGGGATCGGCGAACGCGTCGCCACCGGACCGCTCTCCACCGTCGTCCGCCGAGCGCTCTCCGGCCTCTCCGACATCCGTGAGCGCCTCGGACTCCGAGACTTCACGAGACGGCGCGGGTTCTTCGGAGCGGGAGAGGTTCTCCTGCTGAGCCTTGGCGCGCTCCTCGTCCACCTCGGTGGCCAGGTCTGCTGCGACATCTTCGAGCTCGAGCGACACGCCCAGCGCATCGAGCGCCTCTCGAACCGCCAGTGCGAGCTCACGGCAGTCGGAGTAGCGATCCTTCGCCTTGACCTGGGTAGCTCGGCGAAACACGTCGATGATCATGTCGGGCTGGTCGACCAGATGCACCACGGGCGTCTCGGCGAGCACGAACATCGCGGCTTCCCGAACCGTGCGGGCATCCGAGCAGTGTTGGCCCGTCAGCAGGAAGTGCAGGATCAGGCCCAGACAGTAGACGTCCGACCGGACCTCGAGGTTGTCGGAGCCCCGCAGGTGCTCGGGAGAGGCGTAGCGAGGCGTCGCGACCACCGCCGTGCGGCCATCGATGATGACCGGATGCGCGATCAACCCCACGGTCCCGAAGTCGGTGAGCTTGGTGTGCCAGGTGGCGGGCTTGCGGTACTCGCCCTCGATCATCACGTTCTCAGGCTTGAGATCGCCGTGAACGATGCCCTTGCCGTGCAGGTAGTCGATGCCCTGCACCACCTCGAGGAACACCGCCAACGCCCGAACGAGCGGGAGGCCATTCGCGAACTCGCGGGTCACCACCTTCTCGAGGGTCTGACCGCCCTTCACGAGGTCCATGACGATGGCGATGCGGCCCTCGTGCTCGACCAGCTCGCGGGCGGAGAGCACGTGCGGGTGCTTCAGCTGTTGTCCGACCAGCCCTTCTTCGTTGAACCGCTTTCGCCAGCCCTCGTCCTCGTGGAGCCGCTCGTGCAGGACCTTGATCGCACAGACGCTGCCGTACACCTCGTGGCGCGCGGCGTACACCTGGCCCATGCCGCCCCCGGCGATGAGGCCCTCGACCGCGTACGGACCGAAGGAGGAACCGGGTTGCAGGTGTTGCTCCATCACGACGCGCACCCTCCGGCGCAGATAGGGGTCGGGCCGGAAGATACCAATGCGGGCCGGGGTTTGCGAGCCATCCGCACAACTCGCGTGCAGAACCCCCCGTAAACCGCCTGCACTCAGCCGTCGCGCGGCGGCGTCAGCTCGATTCGGACGACCAGATCGCCGTTCCGGTCGTGCAGGGTCAGCTGGCCACCAATCGCCTCGATCACTTCGCGGGCGTAGCCCAGACCCAGCGCGGCGGAGCGCACGCGGCGCGCCTTGAGCTCCGGCCCCCCGTACAGACGGAGCAGCGCGTCCCGGGCATCGGTGTCGAGCGCGACGTTGGGATGGAGAACCTCGACGAACGGACCGCGGACCGAGACCTGCAGTGCATCCCGGGCACGGAGCATGCGACGACCGTTCAGGAGCACCCCGTTGATGGCCCGGGCGACGGCGGACTCGTCTGCACGGGCGCTCCCCGACAGCGGTTCGGCGAACTGCACGATGCGGGCGAACGCGGCGCGTTGGGCCACTTCGCGAACGACCTCGCCCAGGGCGATGGTGTCCGGCGCGTAGGTCGGCTCGTCTCCCGCCTCCAGTCGAGCCAGATCCGCGAGGCCCTCCGCCGTCACCGTTGCGATGTCGACCGCCTCCACGATGTCGACCAGGTCTCGCTGGAGCGTCCCCTCCGCTTCGTCGAGCAGCATCTCGGTCAACACCCGCACCGCGGTCAGCGGGTTCTTCAGATCGTGGGCCAGGTGACGCAGCGCTTCGGATCGTTGGATGTCGCTCAACCGGCACTCCACGTCAGCTGCCAGAGGTGCGGAATCGCAGGCCGGCGCCGGGCGCGATGATATCGCCCTGCCGCAGCTCCCACACGCGGAGCTGGACCGGCGGGAGCCTCGGACGATCGGGCGGGTGCCCGGATGGCGTTCCCAGCCCCGCCACCGGCTCGTTCGCGAAGCTCTCGCGCACGTACTCCCCGAGACACAGCCCCACCAGCACCACCGCCGCGACCAGCACCCGCTTCGCGTAGCGCACCGCCCACGCCGCACTGCCACCGTCCGGCTCCCCTGCCCAGCGCACCAGCAATCGATCGATCCAGACGGCCAGCGGGAGCGCGATCAGGCAGACCCGAGGAATCCACCCCAACACGGCCAGCACCACACCTCCGCCCAGCACGGCCCACATCGCCAGACGACACGCCAGCAGCGTACGTGCCGGACCGAACGCGACCACGAACGTCCGATAGCCCCGCTCGGCATCCTCTCCGCGCTGAAAGGCCTGCGCGGCGAAGTACGGACCCAGGATCCCCACGGCGAACAGGCCCCAGCACACGAGGGTTCGGGGATTCGTCGGCACGTCCACCACCGCCCATCCGGCAAATGGAGACGCCAGTCCGTATCCGAACACGTTCACCGCCGGACCCGCGAGCGGACGCCCCTTCCACGCCACTGCGGGATGGCTGTACCCGACTGCGAGCAGGGCACACATCGCGGCGGCCCCCGCCGACCACAGACTGCCCATGGCAGCCAGGGGGACGCAGGCGAACAGCGCGAGGTAGGCCGCTGGACGTGCGATGGGAGGCGGGGGAATGGCGCGCCCCATCAACACTTCGCCCTCGTCCCGATCGAGCAGTGCGTTCAACCACATCGTGCCGGCGTGTAGCGCCATCCAGGCCAGGAGGACCCACAGGAAGGCATTGCTGCGACGCAGCATGAGCGCGCGATCCCAGTGTGCCCATGCCCACCCGAAGAACGGGAGCAGCAGGAGCAGCACCATGAACCGCGGCCGCGTCAGCGTCCACAGCGCGCCGAGGTCGCGGATTCGGAGAGTCGGGCCCGCCATGCGGTCAGTCGTCCACCGTGACCCGCCGCTCGAGCGTGAACGGACGTGCCGCCCGACTGACTCGATTGAACGCTCGGATCTCCGCCTCTGTGAACGGGTGTTCCGAGTGCTGGATCACGCCTCGGCAGAAGCGTTCGACGACCTCGCGGATCGCCTCGCCCCACTCGTTGTCGGTCCGGCTGCCCCAGAACTCGAGGATGGCCGCACGACGGTCGGCCGGCGTCTCGATGGGGTCCCAGCCCGGCGCTTCGACGGCATCCTCGCCGGAGGACGACGGCGCGCTTGCTCCCAGATCGACGGCCAGCGGCACCCCGTCGTCCCACAGCCGCTGCAGGCGATCCGGCAGCTCCTCGGCCTTGCGGTCGATGGCGAGGTCTGCGACGCGTGCCGCCCACTCCTCCACATCTCCCTGCACCGCGGAGGCCGTCCGGCTCTCGACGCCACGGAACTTGCGCGTACCGACGGTCTGCCCGCCCGGCTTCACGCACAGGAACGGGTAGAGGATGCAGCCCATCCAGGCTCCGGCCGAGTTCTTCTTGCCCCAGGGCGTGCCCGGCGCCTCGACCCGGACAGGCTGACGCTTGATGCGCATCCAGCCGTCGTCGTGAAGCCACACGTCGCCCTTCCAGGCGGACTCGTGACGCAGCACGACCGCGTCGTCCTTCTCGATCACCTTCGAGTACCCGAGGTCGGACAGGTCGTCGATCACCTTCTGCCGCGCCTGATCGACCCGAAGCTGCCCGTAGACGATGACCTCCTCCGACACCTCGATCTCGTCGTCGTCGATCGCGTCGTCGTCGTCGTCGTCGATCGCATCGTCGTCATCGGACGCCTTTGCTTCGTCGCCCGCGGAGTCGGGCTCGGAGTCGGGCTCGGCCGGAATCGCCAGCTCGGAGGGACCCACGAGCTCGTCGGCCTCCTGTGCCGCCGCCGCGAACGACCCGCCCAACACCCCCGCGCACACGAGCAGATCCCGAACCCGTGCTCCGAACCCGTCTGCCTGGCGGGCCACGAGCCCGAGACGCCGCAGGGGGGGACCGGAGATCACGTGGCCTCCGCGCGGAAGGCATCCTCGGTCACGACGGCAGGTGGAGGTCCGTCCCGCCCCTCTCCTTCGCTGCGGAACGTCGCCAGCCAGGCTTCGGCGGCGTCGCGCTCCTCGAACAGCCGCACGTCGAACCGCGGATGTGCCGCCAGGAGCTGCGCGGACGTCGCGAGCACCAGCAGGACGAACCCGCTGTCGCGGTCACGCATCACGACCCAGCGCCAGTCCACCTGTTGAGGGCCGTCCACCCTCGACCACGCGTCCCGCGTCCAGTTCGCGTGGAACCGCAGTGCACCCTCGGGATCGGGGAGGAATACGGCAGCCGGCCCCTGGTGGGCGAGTGCTTCGTCGAACGGGCTGCAGAACGTCACATCTGAGGTCACGGCACTTCTTAGCCCGCCCCGCGTCGTTCGTCGGCGCTGGAGTCTCCACGAACCCCCGCTGAACGCCCCCGGAATCGAGGCGCTATTTGGGGTCAGACACCCGATGGCGCTCGCATCGATTCCCGACCAGCCGCATTCCACGAGCGACCAAAAGGGGTCAGACACCATTTTGGTCCCCCATCTTGGTCCCCTTCTGCGTCCCCTCCTGCGCCGCTCAGGCTGCGTCCGCCAGCTGGGGTCAGACACCTCTCCGGTCCGGCCCCCATCTGGCACGTCCACGCGAAGGCAACCCGCATCACCGGCCGACGAAGTCCGCAGCTGACGGAAGCATCGAAGCAACAATACTGCAATGCAGCAAACTACAGCCCCTCACCCTCCCGCTGGCCTCCCGTTCACCTTCCGAACGCCGCGCAGCCGCCCGTACGCCCCCACTCCTGATCGATCTCTTGCATCGCAGCAGTCGCGATCCACCCCGTCACCACGGGCGAAACCATCCATCGTTGACGCATCGCAACAAAATTGGTTGACGCGTTGCCGCAAAGCGATACAAGGTGGCCACCGACGGGGACGAACCCCGCCGACGGGGGCAGGCACCCCCAGGAGGACACCATGACCCGCATCCGCACCGCGCTGATTCTCGCTGCGTTCACCGTCTTCGCCACCGGCTGCCCGGAGGTCGACGACGACCCCATGGACACCGACATGGACACCGACGACACCAACGACGAGCTCGAGATCGACACCAGCCTCGACCTCGCGGATGCCGACATCCAGGGCACGTGGGTCTCCACCGGCGACGACGTCTCCCCGCTGCTGGCCGCGTTCATGGTCGACACCATCGACGCCGAGTTCAACGCCGACGGCTCGTACGAGGTCATCTCCACCGACAGCGCCGGCACCGAGACCACCTTCACGGGCACCTACACCGTCGACAGCTCGACCAACCCCGCCAGCATCACCCTCGAGCAGACGGCCCCCACCACCGTCACCTCCGAGGGCATCTGGACCGTCGATCCGGACGGCGTCCTGTACTACGAAGTCGTCCAGACCACGCCCGACCAGGGCTTCGGGGCCCCCACGCCCGAGACCGGCTTCGGCGGTACCTCCGGTGCGGGCGTCCAGGCCAACTCCAACATCCAGGTCTTCCGCTGATCGGCTGACCACTCGGGCAGGCACATCGCCAGCTCGAACCCCGTCCGGATCGACTCGCAGGATTCGATCCGGACTCGCCGTGAGAAGGGTGGTTCGGCCGGGTTCCACGGAGCTCCTCGAGGGGCCCTTCTCGCCCCATGGAATCACGGAGGCACCGTGCTTCTCTCCGCTCTGCCACTGCTCTTTTGCAACGCGTCATCGGCTCAGGATGTCGGCGCTCCACCCGAAGCTCAGGAGGTCCTCGCGCGCAGCCAGGTCTCGGGGGACGATGTCGTCCAGCCCGATGTCCCCGCCGAGAAGCCCCTGAAGGTGATCGCGCTGCTGCAGACCCGGTTCGCAGCGACCAACCTCGCGAGCACCAACCCCTTCCTCGACGGCCAGGTGCTCGGCACTCTGGGTGGAACGAACGCGATCACCGTCGATCCCGACGTGCGCTCGTTCTACGTCGAGCAGCGCGCGTCCGGCTTCTTCACCTGGCGCCCGGATGTGCTGGACCGCAAGGTCGGGCTCAACGCGGCATTCGAAGTCGACTTCGGCTGGGGAGACCGCAGCTACGGGGTCGGCGGCAACACCGGTGGTGGGTTCGGCGGCGACCAGGTCAACATCCAGACGCGACGCCTCTCGCTCGACGTCTGGCACCGGATGGGCGCGAAGCAGCGCCACAGCATGCACTTCGTGTTCGGTCTGCAGTTCCTCGCCGACAGCGCGAGTGACCCCACCGCGACCACGCCCGACGGACTCTTCCGAAGCGGCGGTCGCATGATGTTCTTCGGCTCGGAAGCATCGGGAGCCAGCCTGTTCGGATCCCTCCGGACCGGCTTCGGAGAGCGGCTTCGCTACCGCCTCGGCACCTACACGCTGCTCGAGCTCGGACTCGGGGAGGCCGACGACGCCTGGCTCAACATGGCCGACGTCACCTGGATCCCCGTCAGAGGTCTGGAGGTCGGCGCCCACGCCTGGGTCCTCCGTGACAACACGGGTGGACAAGGCGGTGCCTTGGGCGCCGGCCCCACTTCGGCCCTCTCGGAGATGCAGGGAGGCCCGCGCCTCGACGTGTACGGCGACACCCCCCGCCCCGACGAAGATGCCGGAGTCGACGCACTCCTCGTGTGGACCGCACTGGATGTCGGCTACAACGCTGCACTGCAGCAAGGGCCGTTCGGAATCCATGGACTCGCCCTCCTCAACAGCGGTTCTCTGTCGGCGCGAGGCGGCGACACCGTGCCCCTGTCGGGCTTCCTGTTCGATGCCGAAGCACGGCTCCGATACGCCCGTGGGAAGGGCTCTATCGCTCGCGCCGAGGTCCTCTACAGCACGCCGGACGACGGCGACCCCACCAACGCCCACACCGGCATCATCACCGGCCAGAGCTACGGCTTCGCGGGCGCCGTCCACAACACGCACGGCACCCGGCTGCTGTTCACCGATCCTCAGTCCATCAACCGCATGGTGGCCGTCGTGTACGACGTCTCGGGTGCATCGAAGGGCGTGCTCGGGGTCACGTCCAGCGTCGGATTCGACATCGTGCCCAACCGGATCAACACCGAGGTGGGCTTCGGCACCGCTCTCGCGCCGCAGCGCGGCAACTACGGAACCGAGGTCAACGCGACGATCAGCCACGAGCCATTGCCATTCTTCAGCTACTACGTGTCGGGTGCGGTGTTGAGTCCCGGGTCCGAAGCCCTCGTCGACGACACGGCATGGGTCGGGTACGCCGGCATCGAGTGGCTCGCGTTCTAGCGCGTTCGAGACCCTGGATCAGCGGTCAGCGGTCCACTCGGGGTCCGAGGGGCACGCCGAAGCGATCCCCCTCGCGGACACGGCGTGATTCCGATGTCGGACGGTTCAGGTGCACTTTGTTGTTGCGCCGCAACGTGGACCTTCCTACACTGCATCGCAACACGGAGCCCGCATGATCCCCTTGCTTGCATTGACCGCCGCCTTCGGCTCGCGCTACCACAAGGCTCCTGCCATGGCCCCCGAAGAGCTGTGGACGCCGATGGAGCGCCACTACGTCCAGGTCGACGGCATCGACATCGCCTACGTCGACAGCGGCCACGACAGCTCCACCGACAAGCCGCCCCTCGTCTTCATCCACGGCCTGTCGTCCTACACCTCCTTCTGGGAGCACAACCTCGACGCGTTCACGGACACCCATCGCGTCCTGGCGCTCGACCTGCCCGGCTACGGCGCATCCGGCCGGCCCGATGCCCCCATGACCCCACCCTGGTACGCCGACACCGTCGCCGACTGGCTCACGGCCCTCGAGATCGACTCCGCCACCGTGGTCGGCCACTCGATGGGCGGGCAGATCGCGATGACCCTCACACTCGACCACCCCGAACGCGTCGACCGGCTCATCCTCTCCGCACCGGCGGGTCTGGAGCGCTTCGATGGCGGGGCCGCCCGCTGGATGAAGGACTGGTGGCACGAAGGCCGGGCGCTGCACTCCGGCGAGACCGAGGTGCGCACCGCGTTCACAGCCGCGGTGTTCAACGAGCACGACGACGGCGTCGAGCGCCTGATCGAAGAGCGCGTGCGGATGGGCAAGCACCCGGCGTTCAAGGGCACGTCCGTGGCGGTCAGCCGGAGCATCGCCGGCATGGTCGACCATCCGGTGGCCGATCGCCTCGGCGAGATCGCGGTCCCCACGCTCATCGTCTTCGGAACGGCCGACCACATGATCCCCAACCCGATCTTCACCGGCGGACGCACCAAGCGCGTTGCGGAAGAGGGTCGCGATGCGATACCGGGTGCGCGGTTGCACCTCATTCGCGGTGCAGGCCACACGGTGCATCACGATGCGCCGGACGAATTCAACCGCGTCGTCGCCGATTTCCTCTCCGAGACCGCGGGTGAACACTGATGTCTGGATGTGCTTTGCTCTCTCTGCTCTCGCTGTCTGCGGCGTTCGCCACGCCCGCCTTCGATCCAGCGGCCCCCGAAGCCGTGTTCACCGGTCCCGAGACCCTCACCCACGACGGTGCGGATGTCCTCTGGAGCCGGATCGACCGCTACGGCGACCCCGACCGCACGGTGTTCCACGCAGAGGAGTACAACGACGTCTTCCGATGGCGTGACAGCGAGTTCACGCCCCACATGGGCACGCTCTTCGGCTCCGAGACGCCCCACAGCTCCCAGTTCCTGCTCCACTACGGCCAGCAGGAGGCCACCAGCAGCGGCACCCCCATCCTGCTCGTGCACGGCGCTGGCGACAACGCATCGCGCCCGTGGTTCGGCATGCGTCGCGAGCTCGAAGACCTCGGGCGTCCGGTCTACGCCATCACCTTCGCCCATCCCCACGGCGACGTGATGATGCAAGCCGAGACCCTGGCCAACGCCATCGCGGTCATCAAGCACCGTACCGGCTCCGCCCAGGTCGACCTCGTGTCGCACAGCAAGGGCGGCATCGCGGTCAACACCTACCTCGCCAACACCCCCGGCGATTCGTGGCCCGACGCCGGCTACGAGCAGATGGGCACCGACTACCGCGGAGACGTCCGGCGTAGCGTTCTCATCGGCGTGCCCCTCGACGGCATCGACACCGCCTACCGCTGGCCGGCCTCCAACTTCTTCGGACTGGTCGAGGATCTGGCCGTCGCTCCCGTGTCCTGGAGCGCGTACTACCCCTTCGGCGCCGGCACCTGGTGGGTCGAGCAGGACCTCGAGGCGCAGGACTTCCTGCCCGAAGACGGCGACCCCTTCCCCGGTCAGCGCCAGCTCCTCAAGCGGCAGCCCCACTCGCTGCCCGGCTCCCAGCCCTTCCTGGGCGGATACGCGCTGCAGACCGACTGGTGGACCACCTACGAGGGCGGCTTCGGCTTCACCACCCACAGCTACGGCATCGATGCCGCCATCGAAGCCGGTGGCAGCCACATCGACGTGCTCGCCAGCAAGGGCATCGACCCCGGCGTCGAGGTCTTCATCCTCGCCGGCGAGAACCCGATGATGCCCAACGGCGAAGAGACGTTCAAAGAGATCTGGGACATGGTCGCCACCAAGTCCCAGTGGGGATTGCTGCTCGACAGCATCGACACCTACGTCACGCCCATCACCCGCGACGACGCCGAGCTCGCGGGTCTGGCCGACGGGGAGCTGGTGCTGGGCGAGGTCAGCGGTCCGTCCGACGGCGTGCTGTTCCTGTCCAGCGCTCTGGCCACCGACAACCTCACCGCTCGCGGTGCCCGGGTGGTCGAGAGCCGCGTGGTCGACATCAGCCACACCGAGCTGCTGCTGGCCTCCGACGAGATGGGCTGGTTCATGTACGGCCTGGCCGGCGACGACCCCGACAACGAGTGGATGATCGCACGCGGCAACCGCTACCTCGAGGCCAACACCACCTGGTGGGTCGCCGAGAAGCTCATGGACTCCAGCGGAGCCCAGGGTGCACGCGGCGATGTCGACGGCACCGCCGATGAGCCCGGCCTGGGCGGCATCCGCGGCTGCAACAGCGCTCCCAGCCCCGTGTGGATGGGCCTGTTCGCGCCTCTGCTCGCGCTGGCCGTCCGCCGCCGCCGCTGAGTCCGCCGCACGCCGCTCTCGTTCGGCGTCGAACACTTCTCCCGGCGTCCGCCCCGTTCGGCGCGAGACCGAGACGACCGTCCAAGAGGTGTCTGACCCTTTTTGACGCACCCTCGAACTGCACCTGGGCCCGAACGACAGCGTGACCATTCGGTGTCTGACCCCATCTGGCGCGACGAGACCCGGTTAGGTCCGCCCGCGGAGGTCGCCGTGTCCACACCCGCTCGCATCCTCGTCCTGCTGGGCCTCACCACTGCGTCGGCCTTCGCAGGCGCCGTGTTCTCCAAGTCCACCGTGGGCTACCCCCCCGGTGGCGAGTCCAGCCCCACCTGCGACGCCTGGATCGAGGTGAACGCCGAGGGCCGCACCGAACACGTCATGGTCGAAGGCTGCCCGCTCGACTTCGCCTCCCGTGTCCGCGACTCCGCTCGTCTGTGGCGCTGGGAAGCCGACGGAACCACCTTCGTCGAGCATCGCGTCATCCGCTTCGACCAGAACAAGCCCTACGCCGCCGTCTCCGATCGCGAGGTCCTGGAGGAGCCCGTCGACGCCCTCGTCCACACCGTCCACTCCTCCGAGCTCGGGATCGCATCGCAGGAACCCGCCATCTACCCCAAGGCCGGAAAGGGCGAGACCGCCACCTGCGTCGCCACCCTCACCATTCCCTTCGAAGGCGGAGCCCCGTCCGAGGTCCTCGTCAGCAAGTGCGACGAAGCGTTCTTCCCCGCCGCCGAGGCCGCGCTCGACGAGTGGTCGTTCGAACCCGCCACCGCCCCCGAAGACCGCACCCAGCCCCGCTGGGTCCGCAGCAAGCTGAAGATCACCTTCGAGCCGCCCATCGACCCCACCCCGCTCCCCCCCGAGCAGTACGCCGGGCTGCTCGAGCGGTCCGGGGACGTCACCGCCTACTTCCCCCAGTACGGCCAGAAGCACGCGCCCGCCGTCTGCCAGGTCGAGGCCACCGTCGGGGTCGATGGTGAGCTGCGCGAGATCGACGTCACCGGGTGCCACGAGGTCTTCCAGGTGCCCGCCGAGAACGCAGTCCGCCGCTACACCTGGACCCACAAGGGCGAGCCCGCTCCCGTCCGCATCGTCGAAGAGGTCCGGTTCGAGGCCTCGCGCGTCCAGCAGAAGAAGAAGCGGAAGCGCAGAAAGAAGCGCAAGAACCGCTGATCCTTCCCGCTGGGATCAGTCGTTCGCGACCGTCAGCCCCAGATCGCCCACCGGGATGGTCGGATAGCGGAGCCGTAGCTCGTTCCGCGCCTCCTGCAGGCCTTCTCCGTCCCCCTGGATGCTCGCGACCAGCGCCATCGCAGCGAACAGGTCCGGCGTGGGCGGGCGCTCCTTCTTCAGTGTACGCAGCGCCTTCTCGGCCCCCTCGGCATCGCCCGAGAGCGCCATGTGGACCGCGCCGTGGGCTTCGAGGGTGTGATCGCCCGCGAACCGCTCCCGCTGACGGATCAGCTCGGCGCCCGCCTGGTTGATGCTCGCGCGCTCCACGCCCAGGTGCAGTGCCACCAGCTGACCGGGAATCCAGTACTCGTCCTGCTGCACGATCTGGTCCAGGAAGTTCTTCGCGCCCGCCTCACCATCGAGCTTCCGGCCCCACTCGGCCGCCATGAGCGCAGCGGTGAGCGGGTGGTCGATCTCCAGTCCCGGGAGCTCCTCGACCATCGCTTCGACGGGTTCCTTCTTGCCCTGCTCGGCCAGTGCGCGCGCCAGGCCCAGCTCGAAGTCTCCCGACTCCTCCACCGTGAAGCTCAGCGCCTGACGGATCGGGATCTCGGCGGTCTTCGGCTGCCCCTGTGCGAGCAGCGAGATCCCCTGAGCGAACGCCACCAGCGGATCCGACCCGTAGTGGTCGCGGTAGATCTCGGACGACTTCAGGGTGTTGCCCTGCGCCACGTACGCCGCCATCAGCGTGCCCCACGCCGTCAGACACTGACGGTTCTGCGGGATCTTGAACGTGCCCTCGGGAACCGTGCCCGAGTACTGTCGGATCTTCATCCGGGTGTCGGAGTCCAGCGCCGCCCAGCGGTCCCACAGCTCGCCCGCTTCACGCAGGGGCTGCCGGATCAGCTCGACGATGAAGTCCTGCTCCTGCAGGGTTCCCGACCACGCCAGGCGCTTGCGGCCCAGATCCATCTGGGGCATGCAGCGGTCGCCCGCAGCTTCGGCTGCCGACAGGAAGTGGGGCATCGCGCGGTCCAGCTCGCCCGCATCCCACAGGGCCAGAGCCAGGCTGCGCTCGATGTTCGCGATCTCCGGATCGCCGGGGTCGCCTTCCTGGTCGGCCAGCGTCGGCTCGTCCGAAAAGCCCATCCGCGGTGGGCGAACAGAGCGGTTGTCCTCTTCGGACAGGCCGGCTGCCTTGAAGCGGTCCCAGGCCAGCTCCAGCACGCGCTCGACCGTCGGCGTGTAGTTCACCTCGTCGGCCAGCCGCACCGCCGCCAGGTTCTGGGCGGGACTCACCGCGATGTCGACCACGTACAGCTGGTCGTACGCCAGCGCGCCCACGAAGTCGTCCCGGGGGTCGATCAGCCCCTCGTCCATCGCGACCCAGGACTCGCCGATCTCGAAGTTCCCGATCCGACCGCGTCCGCGGTAGTGCGGCACCCCGCCCCAGCGCCGCTCGTCGGCCCCCCGGTAGTCCGCGGCCACCGTGCTCGTGGCCTCGGCCGTGCGGATCTGGAACGTTCCGTCACGCCCGGCGATCGATGCAGGAATGCCGATCGACAGCCCGTTGCCGTACACCTTCTCGCCGTTCTCGACCCACTTGCCCTTGGTCTGCCGGGTGACCTTGATGGGCGCGCCTACGGACGACACCAGGTCGTAGCCCTCGGACGCCGGGACGATCTTCACCGTGCCCTTGGACGGCAGCAGCGCAACCGCTACCTCGTCGATCGCGCCGAAGCCCAGGATCAGCTCGTCGCCGTCGACCACCTGCACGCGCAGGTTGTTGAGCTTCACGTCGCCCACCGACAGCGTGTCGATCGTCGCGACCTGCGCCCACTCGCCGTTGAGGTCCGTGGCTTCGGGAGTGATGCCGAGCTGGCTCGCGAGATCCCGGCCCACACGGGTCCAGGTGTGGCCCAGGTCCACCACGGCCAGCACCGACCGGGCCTTGCCATCCACCTCTCGCTCGACGGCGACCAGTGGCCGATGCTCGGCGATCGTCCCGCGATACAGCGGCACCTCGACCGCTCCCGCGATCTCGACGGTTTCTGCGCCCTTCAAGAACCACCCGGCGTTCCGGGCTTGGGCCAGCTGGGGCAACAGCAGCAGGCCTGGCAGTAGGATCCGTGTCGACATCGGGCGCATCCTACAATCGGAGCACTCCCGTGTCATCGTCTCGCGCCACACGTTACCCCCGCGCACGACGCCAACCGGGCCCTTCGCGGCCACAACCGAGCAAATCGAGGGGTTTTCAATGGCCACCATCTTCGAGGTCCGCGGACGCGCCATCCTGGACAGTCGCGGCAACCCGACCGTCGAGGTCGAGATCGCCACCGAGCACGGTCATGTCGGGCGGGCAGCCGTTCCGTCGGGCGCCAGCACCGGCGAACACGAAGCCGTCGAGCTGCGCGATGCCAACGCGGAGCGCTGGATGGGCAAGGGCGTCGACACCGCCGTCGCCAATGTGAACGGCCCCATCGCCGACCAGCTCATCGGTCTGGACTGCCGCGATCAGACCGCAATCGACGCGCTCCTCATCGAGCTCGATGGCACGCCGAACAAGGGGCGCCTCGGGGCGAACGCCATCCTCGGCGCCTCCCTCGCTGCCGCCAAGGCCGGCGCCGCCGCCACGCAGCTCCCGCTCTACCGCTACGTCGGCGGCACCGCGGCCAACCTCCTGCCCGTGCCGATGCTCAACATCCTCAACGGCGGCAGCCACGCCGACAACAACGTCGACATCCAGGAGTTCATGGTCATGCCCGTCGGCGCCGCGTCCTTCTCCGAGGGCCTGCGCTGGGGCGCCGAGATCTACCACCACCTCAAGAAGGTCCTGAAGGGCCGCTCGCTGGCCACCGGCGTGGGCGACGAGGGCGGGTTCGCGCCCGACCTCGACAACAACAGCGCCGCGCTCGACCTCATCTGCGAGGCCGTCGAATCCGCCGGCTTCAGCCTCGGCGACCAGATCGTGCTCGCTCTCGACGTCGCGGCCAGCGAGTTCTGCACCGACGGCGTGTACACCCTCGCCGGCGAAGACGCGAAGTGGTCCAGCGACCAGCTCGTCGACTTCTACGCCCAGCTCGTCGACAAGTACCCGCTCTTCAGCATCGAAGACGGCCTCGACGAGAACGACTGGGACGGCTGGAAGGCCTTGACCGACAAGCTCGGCAACAAGGTCCAGCTCGTGGGAGACGACCTGTTCGTCACCAACACCACCCGCCTGCAGGACGGCATCGACAAGGGCATCGCCAACAGCATTCTCATCAAGGTCAACCAGATCGGCACGCTCACCGAGACCCTGTCGGCCGTGCAGACCGCCCACAAGGCCTCGTTCACGAGCGTCATGTCCCACCGGAGCGGCGAGACCGAAGACGTCACCATCGCCGACCTCGCCGTGGCGTGCCGCACGGGTCAGATCAAGACCGGCGCCCCCTGCCGGACCGACCGCGTGGCCAAGTACAACCAGCTGCTGCGCATCGAGGAGTCGCTCGGCAACGCCGCCGTGTACGCGGGCACCTCCATCCTCCGGAGCTGATCCCGATGGCGGGAGCCTCGACGTCAGACGTCCGGATCCGCTCGGCCGACCGCACCGACATCGGCGTCCTCCTCGATCTGTGGGAGGAGCTGATGGACTGCGGAACCGAGGCCGATCCCCGATTCCGCCGAACCGCGGACGCCCGCGACCCCATGCGCGCGTTCATGCATCAGTGCTTCGACGCCGGCCAGCCCTTTCCGCCATTCCTGCTGGCCGAGGTCGACACGCCCTTTGGTCCCGAAGCCGTCGGGTTCATCCGGGCCACCATCCCCGCAGTGCTCCCCGTCGTCGAGACCGTGCCCACCGTGCGGATCGGCGACCTGTACGTCAAAGAAGCCTACCGGCGTGGTGGAATCGCCCGTCGCCTCGTGAACGAGCTGCTGGAGCGGGGTCGGGCCAAGGGCTACCCGCGAGCCCAGGTCGGCACCCTCACCAGGGACGCACGCGCAGTGGCGTTCTGGCGGTCGATGGGCTTCGGCGACTGGCAGGTCACCCTGGCGCGGGATCCATGACGCCCATCTGAGGGCCCGTCCGGGGTCCTCGGTCAGCCCACTCGGCGCGGCATTCGGACGCACCACACGGACGACCACATGGTGTCTGACCCCTTTTGGCGCGCACCTCGACTCCCACTGGACGACGATCCACCGGAGAACCACAAGGTGTCTGACCCCAAATGGTCTCAGGTTCTCCGAAGAGATCAGGCCCGTCCTCGGAGGTGGATCTCCACGGCCTCGCGCGGTCCGGGAGCGAGACGACCATCGGGCCGCCGCGAACCAGAGAGGCCAACGCACGAAGAAGTCCGCGCGTTGCCGGCCGCGACACCGGCCGGAGCGGGCGCTTCGCGCCGGACGACCCCGAAGTCGGTCAGTTCGGCGAGCCTACGTCGGACAGGACAGCGTGGGTCAGCGAGCGCGATCCACCTGCGCACCAAACGGTGTCTGACCCCTTTTGGCGCACCCCTCGTTGCGCTCTGGAACCCGATCCATCACCGCGCCAAACGGTGTCTGACCCCAAATGGTCACAGGCGCACCCCCCATCCCCGACCCCCGACGCCGTCGGTCGGCTGGCCACCACCGACCGCTACACACCTGGGAGAGTCCACGGTCCAAACAACGCTTTCACGTGGCTACCCACTGGCACGCCCGCTGCATGTTCGCTTGACGGTGCTTATCCGAACACGCTACCCTCCGACCGGAGGTTCGCATTGGAACGTAAGAACCTGTTAGTCGTGGCCGCCGTTGGGCTCTTTGTCGGCACAGCGATAGCATCACCACTACTCGGCGGGGCGCCCGTTTTCGCAGACGAAGAGACGTACTCCTACGAGCCTGACTCGCCAGACTTCACCCAAGCGACCTATCACAACGCTGATTGGACCTACATCGGACCCGCCACATTCGGCGTCCGAACCGACGGCGACGAGGCTCCACGTCACGTCCCCCTGAATGCCCTCGATCAGGACGACCACCCGGGTCCCACCTATCGAGTGGATAGCGACGGGCGACGCTGGGTCCTCACCTCGACTGCGGACCTCCAGCCGTCAACAGGCCCCGCTCAGCCCTACTACGACGAAGGCCAGACGAATCTGGACGAATACACCGCCTGGCAGATGGCAGATTGCTCCAACCCGACCGATGGCACCATTGACGACGCGATCCACGACGCCGAGAACCGAGCCACGATTACGAACTACGCGTACCGCGCGCAGCAAGCGCAAGTGATGATCTACGCCTTCAACCGTCAAGGTCACCCCTCCCAGGGAGGCTATACCTATCCAATCGCTGGCGTGTGCTCGGGGACCGGCATCGACCGAGATGTGGTACTCACGGCCGCCCATTGCATCTCATTCCGAGCCTCGAACGGTGACTGGCTCTGGGATTGGGACCCCAACCTGCTGGTCGTGTGCAACCGCGGGAACGTGCACCAATGGGCAGGCTGTCGCGTCGCGGACAGCATTTCCGTCAATCCAGCTTGGTACACCACCAACGGCTCATCTGCAGAGGACTGGGGCGTAGTGTTCACCGACGGTCAGATCGTCGGGGGTGGCGAGACTGCCGAGATCGCAGGCGGGGGCAAGAACGATTGGGATGATCACCTGACGCGTCTGGCGGCCTACCATGGACAGCTGCCTAGTCCGGGCGGGACGCCTACGTGTACCCAAAACGTCGACTTCAACCCCACAGACCCGGCCATCACAAACACACTGGGTGAGGTTCTTCCCATCACCTTCGGCTCGGACTTGCTCCGAGAGGGGAAGAGCGGAGCCGACACAAATTACAGCAGCTTGAGAATCAAGACACGCTTGGACGTGGCGACTGGGGCGAGCGGCGGAACCTACTACTTCTGCAACAACGAGGACTGCGATGACGTCCCGCAGATCATCGGAATCCAGTCCGTCAGAAACACTGGACCCGTGTCTCATCGCCACCGCGGGCCCCGAGCAGACCGATTCAGAACCTGGGTGGACAATGTCGTACCATAGTCATCTCGCAAGCATCGCCGTTCTCCTCGTCGGCGGGGGATGTCAGGCGTTCGAGCAGACGACCGACATTCGGCTAAACTGTCCACCTCCGGCATTCTCCCCAGCCCTGGGGTCCGCCACGCCTCCCCCACAAGCCGCCGCGGCGGAAGTACTCTTCCTGAGTTGGGACGCTACACCGGACCCGGCTCTGGAAGGCAGTCAGATCGAGTGGGATACCGGTGACGACTGGGTCGTTCGAGAGCCCGCCGCCGACCCGCGCTGCAACGGTGACCAAAGCCCACAAAGCAGCGCGCCCGCGACGCTGTCGATCGATGGCAATGCGAGCACGTCGTTCGTATCGTTCCGAGACGACGATCCCTCGGTGACCTGGCGGATCCACGCCGAATCTATCGCTCTACCCGCTGCGCTGCTCCAGGCACTCGCAGACGAAGTCGATCCCGGCGCTGCGGTACAGCGAGTAGACCTCCATCTGCATGGTGCGCTCGACGAGAACTCCGGCGGATACGCGTTCACGATCTGGACAGACGACGCTGCGGCATCCTCTAGCCACTCAGTCGATGGCGACATCATCGTGACCTGGCAGTGATCCTTCGGCGCCTCACTCGTCCCGCAAGCCCGGCCGCACCCAGGTCTCTTCGCCGTCGACCTCGATGCGGTCGGGCTCCAGCATCACCACCAGGTCGTTGAACCAGTACCCGCCGCGGTCGCCCATCCGGGTCTCCGTGTCGAACGGGATCTTGCGGTAGTCCATCGGCAGCACCTTGCCCTCGATCGTCATCTCCTCGAACGACACGAACCGCTCCGGCTCCCGCTCCGCGCGCACGAGCACCCGGATCTCGCGCTCGTTCACCGAGCCCTTCGGGAACAGCCCGAACACGTAGTACGACTGGTCGTCGAAGAAGCCGTTGCCCTCGACCAGCTGCGTCACCACCACCTCGTAGTGCGCCACCCCGTGCACCCGGACACAGCGCGTGCTCGCGTCCACATCGAAGAAGTCCACCTCTTCGTAGGAATCGCAGGGGGTGCCGTGCAGCCAGAACCAGGTGCCGATCGCGACACCCACCCCGCTCACCAGGACGAACGGCACGAAGAAGTACAGCCAGCGCTTCATGGATCTGCGCTATCCCGCTGGCTCCGGTTAGGTCGACTCCTCGGATGCGCCCTCTGCCGTCCGATCGCTCCACTGCCGCACGACGAACGCACGAGAGGCCCCATGGTCAACGCCCTGTCGTCCCGCGACTGGTTCTCCCAGTTCGGAATCACCGACGAAGTCCTCACCCAGGTGCTCGCAGAAGCCACGCGTCACGGCGCCGACGACGCCGACCTGTACTTCGAGCACAGCATCTCCACCGCCGTCGGCCTGTCCGACCACCAGGTCAACCGGGCCCACACGTCCATCGATCTGGGCATGGGCGTCCGCGTCGTGGTGGGCGACCAGGTGGGCTACGCCTACACCGAGGACCTGCGCGTCTCCAGCCTCAAGAAGGCCGCCGCCACCGCCTCCGAGATCGCGCGCAGCGCCAGCGGCGCTCCCCCCATCGGCCCCGACAAGATGGACCTCCCCAACCACTACCCGGTGTCGCGCTTCTGGGCCGACGTCGATCTGTCCGAGCGCGTCCCCCTCGTGCGCGACTGGGAATCGCGGGCGTTCGACCAGGACAGCCGCGTGCACAAGGTGCAGGTGAGCCTCGCCGACACCGACAAACACGTCCTGATCGCACGGGCCGACGGCACCATCGTCGCCGATTACCGCCCGATGACGCGGGCGTTTCTGTCGGTCACAGCACTCGATGGCGACCGGCGGGAGGCTGGCGCCTACAACGTCGCTTCGCGCGGAGACCTCTCCTACTACGACCCCGACCGCCAGACCCGCCTGGTCGAGCGGGCCGTGGGGCGGGCCATCCGCTCCCTCGAGGCCGGCAGCCCTCCCGCCGGAGAGATGCCCGTGGTCATGGCCGCCGGCAGCTCCGGCATCCTGCTGCACGAAGCCATCGGGCACGGCATGGAAGCCGACTTCAACCGCAAGGACATCAGCATCTACTCCGACCGGATGGACAAGCGCATCGCTCCAGAGCAGGTCACCATCGTCGACGACGGCACGCTCCCCGGTGCCCGCGGCTCGATCAACGTCGACGACGAAGCGAGCGCCACCGAGAAGACCACGCTCGTCGAGAACGGCATCCTGCGCAGCTACCTGCACGACCGCATCTCGGCGCGCCACTACGGCGTCAAGCCCACGGGCTCGGGCCGCCGCGAGAGCTTCCGCCACCCCGTGTTGCCGCGGATGCGCGCGACGTACATGGAGGCCGGTCCCCACGCACCCGAAGAGATCATCGGGTCCGTCGAGCGCGGGCTGTACTGCGAGACCTTCGCCAACGGCTCCGTGCAGATCGGGGCGGGCGACTTCGCCTTCTACGTCCGCCACGGCTACCTCATCGAGAACGGCAAGCTCACGAAGCCCGTCAAGGACGTGAACCTGATCGGCAACGGCCCCAAGGTGCTCGAGAGCATCGAGATGGTGGGCAACGACCTCGAGATCGACGAGGGCGGCTGGACCTGCGGAAAGGAGGGCCAGGGCGTGCCCGTCAGCCAGGGGATGCCCACGGTCAAGGTCGCCAACCTCTCGGTCGGTGGAGGACGCTGATGAGCGCTGCAGAACAAGAGAGTGCAATCGACCTCGCCGAGCGCGTGGTCGCCTACGCCAAGAAGCTCGGGGCCGACGAGGTCGCCTGCAGCGTGTCGGAGGGCACGCACGTCACCATCCAGCGCCGCGGCGGCAAGGTCGAGCAGGCCACCCAGGCCACCACGCGCGGGCTGTCGCTGTCGGTGCTGTGCGACGACCGCTACAGCTCGAACGGCACGAGCGATCTGCGCCCCGACGCGCTGGAGACCTTCGTGAAGCGGGCGGTCGAGAGCACCGCCTTCCTCGAAGCCGACCCCGCCCGACGTCAGGCCGATCCAGAGCTGTGCGGACGCGGCGTGAGCGCCGAGACCCTCGACCAGGACGACCCCTACTGGGCCGAGCGCACGGCAGAAGACCGCTCGTCCTACGCCAAGGAGCTCGAAGACGCCCTGCTCGCGCTGAACACCGACGACGTCATCAGCGGTGCGGTCTACAGCGCCGATGGTCGGTCGCACTCCATCCGGGTGCTGTCGAACGGCTTCAGCGGTGAAGACGAAGGGGCCTGGTTCGCGGCCGGTGGCGAGCTCACCCTGTCCGAAGGCGACAAGCGGCCCGAGTCCGCGGCCTACTTCGCGATGCGGCACTTCTCCGACCTGCCGTCCATCGAAGCCATCGCGGCCGAGATCGTCGAGCGCACCCGCGAGCGGCTCGGCGCCAAGCCCATCGACTCCGGGCTCTACCCCATGCTCCTGCCCGGTCGCAGCGCCGGTCGCATCCTGGGCGCGCTGGCCGGTCCCATGAGCGGAGGAGCCCTCCATCAGGGCCGGTCCTGCCTGGCCGATCGCCTGGGCTCGCGCATCGGGTCCGAGCAGTTCACGCTGATCGACGACCCCACCATCCCCCGCGGACTCGGCAGCCGCCCCTGGGATGGCGACGCGATGAAGGCCAGGCCCCGCACCATCGTCGAGAACGGCATCCTCAAGCAGTACAACATCGGGCTGTACCACAGCCGCAAGCTCGGTGTGGAGCCCACGTCGGGCAGCCGGTCCAACTGGGTCATCCCGCCGGGCGACCGCTCGGTCGAGGCCATCGCGAAGGACCTCCCGAAGGCCATCGTGGTCACGGGGTTCCTGGGCGGCAACAGCAACCCCGCCACGGGCGACTTCAGCCTGGGCATCCGCGGCGTGCTCTGGGAGCACGGCGAGCCCACGCAGTCGCTGTCCGAGATGAACGTGACCGGCAACGTCACCACGCTGTTCACGCAGCTGGCCGAGGTCGCGAACGATCCGTGGGAATACAGCGCGGTGCGGTCGCCCACCCTGCTGTTCGAAGACGTGCAGTTCTCCGGCACCTGATGTCCACCCTCCGTCTGCTCACCCCGCTCGTCTGCGTGGCGATGTCCGGCTGCGCCCTGTTCACCCTGGCTGCGACCGACAAGTCGCACCCGCCCCTCGAAGGCCTGCTGAAGGTCGAGAAGTCCCAGGACACCCTTCGGATCCGGCGCGACCTGCACGGCGTTCCGCACATCGATGCCAGCTCGGAGTCCGACGCCTGGTACGGCCTGGGGTTCGTGCACGGCCAGGACCGCCTCTTCCAGGCCGATCTGTCGCGACACCTGGCCTACGGGCGCGTCAGCGAGTGGGTGGGCGAAGGCGCCGTCGACACCGATGCCTTCCTGGCCTCGATGCGCTTGAAGGGCCGTGCACGCGAGGCCTTCGAGGGGTTGGGCAGCGACGAACAGGAGATGCTGCGAGCCTACGCCAACGGCCTGAACGAAGGGGTGGAGAGCCTGAAGACCCTGCCCGTCGAGTACCGGCTGCTCGGCGTCGACTTCGAGCCCTGGGCGCCCGAAGACTGCTACGCCATCCTCTACCTGATGAGCTGGCAGCTCTCCGGCAACCTGAAGTACGAGCTGGCCGCCGTGCAGATGCGCGATGTCGACCCCACCACCGTCGACGCGTTGTTCCGGACCTACGACAGCTCTCCGGACTTCGACGCGTACTGGGACGACTACCGCATCCACGACTACGGCGAGTGGACCCCCGGCTTCGACGGGTTCACCTCGGCCCTCGGCGGCCGACCGAACGCCGAACCTCCCAGTGCTCCGGATGCCGAAGCGAGCAACAACTGGGTCGTGAGCGGCGAGAAGACCGCGTCCGGAAAGCCCCTGCTCGCCAACGACCCCCACCTCGTCCAGAGCGTGCCCAGCCTGTGGTACGTCGCCCACCTGAAGGGCGGAGACCTCGAGGTCGCCGGCGCCACGCTCGCAGGCACGCCCGGCGTCCCGATCGGCCACAACGGCACGGTCGCGTGGGGGCTCACCAACGTCATGGCCGACGTGGTGGACGTCGCGATCCTCAACCGCTCCGGTCCCAACGTCATCGTGGGCGAGGACACCGTCCCCCTCGACATGCGCGAGGTCACCGTCACGCCGCGCAAGGGCAAGGCCGTCACCCGCACCGTTCCCTGGAGTCCCGTCGGCCCGCTGATCAACGAGGGCGGAACCCACGCCCTGGCGCTGCGCTGGCAGGCCCTCGAGCTCGACGAGCGCACCCCCGAGCTGCTCCGCCTGCTCGCCACCGCCGAGTCCGCCGAAGAGACCGCTGTGGCCGCGCGCGGCGTGTCGAGCGGGGTCGTCCAGAACGTCGTGCTCGCCGATGTGGACGGTGGCTGGGGTTGGCAGGTCATCGGCTCGGTTCCCGTCCGCAAGCAGCACTCCGGCCGCGTGCCCTACCCCGCGTCCGACCCCGCCCACGGCTGGGACGGCTGGCGCACCGATCTGCCCAGCACATTCACAGACGGAGCCGCAAGACAGGCCGCCGCCACCGATGGTTTCGTGGTCACGGCCAACAGCCGGCCCGACCACCCCGACGCCGATGCGATCTCCACCGGCTTCATCCCGCCCACCCGGTACGACCGCATCCACGAGCTGCTGTCGGAATCCGACTCCCTCACCTCCGCAGACATGCACCGCATCCAGCTCGACGTGCAGGACGGCGTGGCCGTGGCCCACCTCGACCGCCTGCTCGAGGGCGTCACGCCCGAAGGCACCGGAGAGCGCTGCTACGCCGAGCTGAACGACTGGGATCGGCGCGTCACCACCGACAGCCGCGGCGCCGTGGTGTGGGCGGCGTTCCAGGAAGCCCTGCTGCGCGAGGTGGTCGGCGATCAGCTCTCCGAGCAGCAGATCCTGTGGACGCTGCAGACCACGAGCCAGGGCAGACACTGGCTGTTCGGCGGCTTCTACGAGCAGATGGACGACCGGCCCGCGACCGTCACCACCGCCCTCACCAAGGCCTGCAACCGGCTCCTGAACGACCTGGGCGAGCCCGAGGCCTGGACGACGTGGGGCGAGCTGCACCCCCTCGACCTGAACCACCCCTTCGGCAACCGTTCCGGGCTGCTCGACGGCTGGAACATGCCCGAGGTCCCCTTCCCGGGCAGCGGCGCGACCGTCGCTGCTGCGAAGTACGAGTGGCACAGGCCGCTTTCGGACTGGAAGGTGACCGGCATGGCCAGCCTGCGCCTGGTGGTGCCGATGGACGACCCCAGCAAGGCCACCCTCGTGCACCCCGGCGGACAGAGCGGGCAGCCCGGACACCCCCTCTACCAGAGCCACTTCGACGCCTTCGTCCGCGGCGAGACCCTTCCGCTGTGGACCGACGAGAAAGACATCGCCGACCACGTCGCACACAGCCTGACCCTCCAGCCCTGATGGCCTGGATCATCGGATACGGCTCGCTCATCTGGCGACCGGCGTTCCCCAGCGTAGAGGCCGTTCCGGGCGTGTTGCACGGGTGGACGCGCCGCTTCTGGCAGGGGTCGCCCGACCATCGTGGAACTCCCGAAGCACCCGGTCGGGTCGTGACCGTGCTCCCTCTCGAGCCCCGCGAGCGTCTCGAACGGGCAGAGCGAATCGGGGTGGTCGCCTATCGACTCGACCCCGCCGACGAGCCCTCCATCCGTGCGCGGCTGGACCATCGGGAGAAGGCCGGGTACGCCCTGGCGACCGTCCAGGTGGCGCTCGACGACGGACGCGAAGTCCTGGGCGACCTGTACACCGCGGGTCCGGACAACGACAGCTGGCTGGGCCCCGCACCCGTTCGCGAGATGGCCGAGCAGATCGCCCGCAGCGTCGGGCCTTCCGGACGCAACATCGACTATCTGACCCAGCTGGACGACGCGCTCGAGCGCATGGGTCGCATCGACCCCCACGTGCGCGGCCTCCGCCGAGCAGTCGAAGCGTTGCACTCGGACGGTTGACGCGGCAGGTTGGGGGGCATGGAACGCACCAACATCGCCCTCGCCGCTGTCCTCGGAGCCGCCCTTCTCGCCGCCGTCGCAGCGGTCTGGCTCACGGGCACCCCGCAGGAATCCTCCGTCACCGTCGGGCCCGATGCCGGCCAGACCATCGGCGGCGCCAACAGCAAGCGGCCGCCGTTCCGGCGCAGCAAGCTCCAGGTCGGCAAGATCAAGCTCACCCCGGCCAACGTGAAGATCGGTATCGGCGGCCGGCTCATGGGCGAGCCCGAGCCCACTCTCCAGCAGAAGATGCAGGCGCCCGAAGGCGAGCCTCCCCAGGGCGACCGCATCCTGTTCGTCACCTGGGACACCGTGCGCGCCGACCACGTCTCGGCCTACGGCTACCCCCGTCCCACCACGCCCACCTTCGACGCCCTCGCCGAAGACGGCCTGCTGTTCGAGCGCTTCGTCGTCCCCCAGTCCACCACCCTGCCCACCCACGTCTCGCTGTTCACCGGCGCGCACCCCGACGAACACGGTGTGCTGGCGAACTCCGCGTCCGGTCGGCGCAAGTTCATCGCCCCCGACCAGCTCCCGCCGCTCGCCCAGCACCTCCACGAGGCCGGCTATTGGACCTCCGCCTTCGTCAGCAGCACCCCGCTCAAGGACTTCAGCGGCATCGCCACGGGGTTCCAGGCCTGGAGCGAGCCCCGCAACCGCCAGCGCCTGGGGCTGCGCACCACCACCGAAGCCATCGCATGGCTCGACGAGGTCCCCGAAGACCGCCCGTTCCTGATGTGGGTGCACTACTACGACCCCCACGCGCCCTACCGCACGCCGCCCGGGTACAAGGGCAAGGTCCCGCAGCTCGAGGCGGTCGACGACCTGCTCGAGCAGCGCGGGATGCTCACCGGCGACACCGAGGCGGACGAGAAGGTGAAGAGCCGCATCGAGCGGTACGACGCCGAGATCCGCTACGTCGACAAGCAGCTCGACACCCTGATCGGCAAGCTCGAGGAGCGGGGGTTCGCGGACGACACCGTGATCGTCGTCGCGGGCGACCACGGCGAAGGCCTCGGCCAGCACGACCACCTGCAGCACGGCCTCGTCTGGCCGGAGCAGACCGCCGCTCCCCTCGTGATCCGCGCGCCTGGCACGGCTCCTCGGAGGGTGAACACGCTCACCACCGCCCAGGACGTGCTCCCGCTGCTCGCAGCCGTGGCCGATCTGCCGAACGAAGAACAGCTGCTGGCAGGGGTCAGCGGGCGCAACGTGCTCGAGCATCCCGAAGGCGAACCGTCCACACCCGTCCTCACGCGCACGTCGATGCGGCAGCTCAACGAGCTGAAGGGCCACGGAGGCGGGAACCACCCGATGTCGTGGGCGCTCCACACCGACGACGAGATGTTCGTCTACATCCCCGAGGGCGGCACGCACCAGCTGTACGACCTCACCACCGACCCTCACGCGCAGAACGACATCGCGAGCGAGCGGCCCGAGCGGGTCGCAGAGCTCGAGAAGCAGATCCAGGCCCTGCACGAGCAGCATGCCGCCCGCGCCGCAGAGATCGGCGCCGGTCGCACCGAGCCCCTCGACGACCGCACCATCGAAGACCTCGAAGCGCTCGGCTACGTCCAGTAGAGCTCGCCCATCGAGACACCACGCCGATCCGCCTCGGTGCGCGATCTCCAGCCCGGCCAGATGTCCGGCGTTTGCAGCGCGCGGCGGCAGACGTCGCCTGCCTCCGAGACCCGCAACATTCGTTCGGGGCGAGCCACCGCGGCTCGAGGCAGCGCTCCCGCTCGAAAGGAGATAGACCGCCCCGCAACCTCATGAATCGGGGCCCGAGATGCTGCTGTTCACCCTCCTCGCCACCGCACAGGCCGACCCCGTCTGGGTCGACTGGACCACCGTCGTTCCAGGCACCGGCGTCACGGGCACCGTCTCGGTCGACGGCACCGACGTCACCGTCGACTACACGGGCGAAGTGGCGTTCGCGCAGGTGAGCGGGGGCACGAACTACTGGGACCCGTCCGCCCCGTACATCAGCGCCACCGTGCCCAATGCGCCGCCCACGCCGGACATCATCGCGCTCTCCCAGGCCACCGAGAAGTCCCTCACCTTCTCCGAGCCCGTCACCAACCCGCTGTTCGCCGTCGTAAGCCTGAACGGCAACGGCTACCGGTTCGATCGCGACTTCGAGATCCTCTCGTTCGGAGAGGGCTACTGGGGCGATGGCACGATGGCCAAGCAGGTCACCACCAACCCCGATGGCTCGGTCACCTACGACCTCATCGGTACCGGCGAGCCCCACGGCGTGCTCCAGTTCGTGGGCACCTTCCAGACCGTCACCTGGACCAGCCTCACCCCGGAGTACTGGAACGGCTTCTCCATCGCCGTCGAGAACCTCGCAGCCGTCGTTCCACCCGAGATCGGGGTCTACGACGGTCCCGACACCACCGCCCCCGAGCGCGAGACCAGCCAGCTACCCGGGCTCGACTTCGGTGTGGTGCCGCTGTCAGCACCGACAACCGACACGGGGGATACGAGCGACACCGGCGGAGCCACGATCCCCACGGCATCGGCCGTGCGCGTCATCACCATCGCCAACTCCGGCACGGGGCCCTTGAACTTCGGGCAGTGGACCCTCACGGGCGCCACTCCGGACGCCTGGTCGGTCGATCCCTTCCCGCCTGCCGTCGCAGCCGGGGCCGACATCCAGGTCACGATTCGCTTCTCCGCCGACGCCATCGGCAGCTACACGGCCGACCTCTCCATCCCCAACGACGACGCCGACGAAGACCCGTTCGTCATTCCGCTGGTGGCCAACGTGTTCGACCCGCTGAGCGGCGACACGGGCGACACCGGCGTCGAGACGGCCGCCACGGGCGACACGGGATTTGCGGACACGGATACCGACACCGACTCCGACACCGACACCGATTCCGATACCGACACGGACACGGATTCCGATACCGACACGGATTCCGACACCGACGCGGACACCGATGCCGATACCGACGCGGACACCGATGCCGATACCGATGCCGATACCGACGCGGACACCGATGCCGATACCGACGCGGACACCGATGCCGATGCGGATACGGACGAGGATCCGTCCGACACCGACGAGGAGAACAAGGGCTGCAACTGCTCGACGAGCCGTGGTGGCGGATTCGGCGCCGGAGTGCTGCTCCTCGGACTGGTCGCCTTGCGCCGGAAGCGCCCGTCAGCCGCCCTGTCCTGACGGCGCGTAGACCTCCATCGCCGCGCGGCCGCGGAGGTCGACCTCACCCACCGACTGCACCGTGCCTTCGGGCAACCGAGCTGCCGTCGTCGCGCTGAACAAGCACGACACCCCCACCGTCTTGGTCGCGGCCTCCAGACGGGAGGCCGTGTTCACCGTGTCGCCCAGCACAGTGAACTCGAGGCGCATGCCCGACCCCAGACAGCCCACCACCACGTCGCCGGAGTGCACGCCGATGCCCAGCTGCACGTCGGTCGTGCGGGCGACCGTCTCCAGCATCTCGCGCACGGCTTCGGCGGCGACCACCGCGTGATCGCGTGACAGCGCTTCGGGGGCGCCGAACACCGCCAGCATGCCGTCGCCCATGAACTTGTCGACCGTTCCCCCGTGCCGATCCACGATCTCGGCCAGCGCCCCCTGCACCTCGTTCAGGAACCCCAGCACCTCGAGGGGTTGCCGGTGCTCGGCCCAGTGCGTGAACCCTCGCAGATCCGTCACCACGATGGTGGCGTCCACCGAGCGGGGTTCGGCCAACAGCGCGAGGGGGTCGGCATCGGCCTGTTCGAGGACCGGGGCCGGGAGGAGGCGAGACAACGTCAGCCGCGTCACCTCGCTGTGCACGGCCCGGCTCACGATGCGCGTGATCGCCGCAGCCGCCAGCATCGTCGCGAACAACAGCAGCAGGTGCACCAGCACGAAGAACACGTGCAGCTGCGCGAACACCGCGAAGCCCAGGTACAGGGCCATCGCCAGCACCCCCGTGTACGCGACGCTCCGCTCGCTCAGCCGGAATGCCCCCGACAGCACCAGCACGCCGCCGAAGGCGGTCACCGTCGCGAGATCCTGCACCGCCAGGAAGTGCTCCAGACCTGCGATGCGCGCACTGGCTCCCTGTCGGACGGCCACGTACCCCACGTCCACCAGCGGCACGAGCCACGGAATCGCCCGGTGCCAGCCCCCGCGCTGCAGGAACGCCAGCAGGCCCCCGCTCCACATCGTCATCGCCGCCGTGAGCGCCGCCGTCCAGTAGGCCGTGGTTCCCAGGACCGAGCCGCCCACGATGAGCCAGATCTCCATCCCGATCAGCCCCACCATCGTCACGGCACGGACCCGTGCGATGGCGCGCTCGTTGCGGCGGGCTTCGGTCACCAGGGTCCGCGCGATGCTCGCCTGAAGCTCGCCGCGGAGGTGATTCGCGGTCTCCATCGCAGCCATCGTAAGCTGCTGAAACCCCAGGGGCGCACCGATCGGATACACGGCCAAGATGCGCGCAGCCGTCCTGGACGAGTACGGCCCGCCTTCCGTGCTCCAGGTACGCGAGGTCGAGGCCCCCGAGATCACCCGACCCCATCAGGTCCGTGTCGCGATCCACGCCAGCTCGATCAACCCCATCGACTGGAAGATCCGCGCAGGGCTCCAGCGCGGCGCCATCCGCTACCGCCTGCCCCGAGCCCTCGGCATGGACTTCTCCGGGGTCGTCGTCGAGATCGGCAGCGGGGTCACGCAGTTCGAGGTGGGCGACGAGGTGATGGGCAGCCCCAGCCACACCGGTCCGGGCTGCTACGCCGAGCAGACCGTCGTCTCGGCCGTCGAGATCGCCAAGAAGCCCGCCAACACGAGCCATGTCGAAGCCGCCACGCTCCCGCTGGTGGGCCTCACCGCCTGGCAGTGCCTGATCCCCAGGCTCACCGAGCAGGACGGGCAGCGGGTGTTCATCATGGCGGGGTCCGGAGGCGTCGGGAGCTTCGCGATCCAGCTCGCCAAACACCATGGGGCGTGGGTCGCCACCACCTGCAGCGAGCGCAATCGCGAGCTCGTGCTCGGCCTCGGCGCCGACCAGCACATCGACTACCGCACCACGAAGTTCGAAGACGTGCTGTCCGACCTCGATCTCGTGCTCGACAGCCTCGGCTACGAGGCCACCCAGCGCGCCCTGCCCCTCGTGAAGAAGGGCGGTCGCCTGGCCAGCATCGTCAGCGGCCTGCCCGGCAACACCGCGAAGTACGGTCCCAACCTGGGGGTCGCGGCCACCGGCCTGGGTATCGCCCAGCTCAAGGTGCAGGGCTGGAGGCACGGCATCGACGCGTCCACCGTCGTGAAGCGTCCCCGGGGCGATCAGCTGGCCGAGATCGCCACGCTGGTCGAGCAGGGTGCCATCCGTCCCGTGATCGACCGGGTGTTCCCGCTCGACGACATCGCCCAGGCCCACGAGTACGGCGAGACCGGCCGCATCTCGGGCAAGGTCGCCATCCAGGTCGTCTGACCCCGCGCATCGGCTGTATTCATCGCCGGTACGCTTTGTCCCTCGGTTTCCTGCGGCCCGCCCCCCGCTCCGGGTACGACTTCTCCACCGGCACGGAGGAGTCCCGACATGCACACCCGCCTGATGAACACCGCACTCACCCTCGCGGTCCTCGCCCCCCTCGCAGCCTGCGGCACCGATGCCAGCGTGGCCGACACCCTCACCGTCCAGGACGTCCCGAGCGGCGTCCGGCTCACCGGGGTCGACTTCGACGACGATGGGTCGCTGGTGGTCTCCACCGACATCGACGGGCTGTACCGCGTCGCGGACGATGGCAGCTTCTCGCGCATCCTGACCTCCGAAAAGCTCTTCCAGGACGGCTTCGGAGCGGTGGTCACCGACGTCGCGGCCCTCGGAGACGGGCGATACGCGTTCACGCAGCCCGGATTCGGCGTGCTGTACGACACCGCCGACGAGTCGCTCGTGATGCACTTCTGCTACGAGCCCGGGTTCTTCGGCGACTGGGAGGTCCAGTACCAGGAGACCCACAGCCTCGCGTTCGACCCCACCACCGAGCGCCTGCTGTCCCAGCCCCAGACGCTGACCGAGGGCACGCCCGACCGCACCGACGTCGCCGAGTTCGATCTGGAGACCGGCGAGGAGCTGGCCTTCTACCAGCTCGACGACCGCAAGCTGGTGGCTGGCGCACTGACCGTCACCCCCGACGGCATCCTGCTCGCGAACGGTGCCGAGCTGCTCGACTACGAGCTGGGCAGCGAGACCCCCGCCAAGCGCGCCAACCTGCGTTCCCTCGGCATCGACAGCATCGAGGGCATGACCTGGGACGCCACGACCCAGCAGCTCGTGGTCCTGGACGGCGACCAGCTGGTCTGGATCGCCGACCACTGACCAGGAAGCCGGCGGGTAGCGGTTGCGCTCGACAGGCGCCGTTGAAGCTCTGCCATCCGGCGGAAGGGCGTCTCTGTCGACACCCGCTGGCGTCACGTCCTGAAGCCTGTAGCCTGCAGCCTGAAGCCTCCTCGGTCCAACCCAGGCGGCTTCTTCCCAGGAATCACCGCTGACCGCTGGACCGCTGACCGCCAACCGCTGACCGCTCCCCGGCGCCAGTCCGAGGCAGGCTGATTCAGAGACTCAGCACGATGTCCTGGAGCAGCAGGTCCATGTCGAACGTCGTCTGCTGCTCGTTGTGGAAGCTCGTGTAGATCACCGTGCCCTGGCCGTACGCGAAGCGCGAAGCCAGCGGCGCGAAGCGCGTCTCCGTCGCCGTGAACGGGCCCGAGTCGGAGTAGTACGTGTACTGCCCCTCGATGAGCACCTCGGCGTAGTCGGCCGTGACCATCGCCGCCCAGCTGTCCAGGTCGTAGTTGATCACCGCCTCGTTGCTACCCAGCAGCTGCTGCATGCTCGGGTCGAGCACGTTGGCCGTCACCATGCCCGACACCCCCGCGTACGCCGCGCCCGGCTGCAGGTCGTTGCCGTGGAACACGTGCTGATCGCGGAAGCTCGCCTCGACCAGGTAGTACGCCCAGTCGCTCGCGTAGACCGACCCGCCGTTCTCGACGAAGGTCCGGACGTTCGCCGCGACCTCCGCCTCGTGCTGAAGCCAGCCGTCACTCATGCCGCAGTTGAAGAAGATCACGTCGTACTGGGCCATCAGCGCGGGGTCGCGCAGGAACGCCGTGCTCGGGTTCGCAGCCTGGCCGTTCACGGTCTCGTACTCCAGGCCCACCGTGTCCAGCACGTCCTGGATGTGGTCGTAGGTGCCCGTCATCACCGCGATGCGCGTGTCGCCCTGCTCCAGGCACTCCTGCGCAGGCAGCTCGGCGATCTCGCCGTCCACCACCTCGACCGGGATGGTCACCGAGAACGAGCCCTTGGTGATCTCCACCACCACCGAGCCGGTCGGAATGCCATCGACCAGAAACCACCCGTTGCCGTCGGTCACGGTCTCGGACACGCCGTTGGTGTGCTGGACCCACACGGTGGCGCCCGACACCCAGCTGGCCCCGTCCGGAGCACACACCCGACCGCGCACGCCACCTGCAACGACCGCGTCTCCACCGGGCCGATCTCCGTCCTCGCCACTCCCGTCCGGGTCATCGACGGCCTCGCCATCCGGCCCGACGTTCACGCCCGGGCCCGTCCCGTGCAAGCCGTAGTCACTGCAGCCCACCAGGCCGGACAGCACCACCGGAACGAACACACCCACACAGACACACTGCGCCAAAAACCGCATCGCAACACTCACAAATCAAAGTTCAACATCCAGACGACGCCAATCATGGCTCGGACGTTCAACGGAATCATCAAAATCAAAGACGGACATCTCCGCCACCCGCAGTCTACCAGAGTGTGCGGCTGACCGGCAAGACCCCCGAGGAACCGTCCGAGCGTCAGAGCTGGAGGGGAGGCGCCCCGTGCCGCGCCCGCAGGGCATCCACCGCCTTGCGCACCGGGCCCCGCGCCAGGAGCGACCGCATCATCCACCGCTTTCCCGGCACGTCGGCCAGCACCAGACCCGCCAGCACCGACAGGATCCCCTGCCCCGGCAACACCAGCATCGCGATGCCCAGCACGATCAACGTCCACCCCACCCCGTTTCGCGCTCCCCACACCCACGGCGACTCGTCGGCCTCGTGCGGCGCGCGCTCCTCCTCGGGCAGGAAGTAGTCGGCCGGGAGGCCCGCCAGCACGCGGGGAAGTGCGATGAAGGTCGCCAGCAGGGCCAGCACCGTGAACACCAGGGAGCCCGCCGTCAGCCACGGGATCGCGGCCTGGACCCACGGCGCTTCGTAGAGCGCCACCGCCTGTTCCCAGGCCGACTCCAGCCCGCTCACCCCGACACCGTACAGACCGCCACCTTCAGGGGCGGCCGGCCATCGAAGCTCGGGAAGTCCGCCTCGGGGGCGATCCAGGTCACGTCGGTCAGCGGGCGCCCGGCCTTGTCGGCGGTGCGACGCAGCACGGCCTCCCAGTCCGCGGCATCCACCGTGGGGACGTGATTCGTCGCCAGCACCCGCCCGCCGGATTCGGTCGCCAGCAGCGCCGGCTTGAACAGGCTCGGGTAGTCGCGCACGACGTCCACCGCCCCCCAGCGCGACCGGGCCCAGCGCGGCGGATCGAGCACCACCAGGTCGAAGCGCTCGGCCGACACGCGCTCGTAGCGAGGTCGCTTCCCTCGACGCCCTCCGACAGCCAGCCCAGCGAGCTGCCGCACCACCGGGAACACGTCTTCGCGCAGGGTCTGGAAGGCGGGATCGTCCACCTCGCCTTCGATGCCGTTCAGCTGGGCATTGCGGCGCCCCACACCCAGCGACGATCCGGCGAAGTCGACGTTCAACACCCGCTCCGCACCGGCCACCGCCGCCACCACGCCCATCCCGCAGGTGTACGCGAACAGGTTCAGCACCGAGCGCACCTCTCCGCCAGTCACCGCCTGCTGCACCCAGCGACGCGCCGCGCGAAAGTCCAGGAACAGGAGCGGGTCGTTTCCGCGGTGCCGGGGTCGGACGTCGTACCGCACCCCGAGCTCTCGACCCACCGGGTGTTCCAGGGCCTCCTGGGCCCCGGGCTGGTTCGCGGCTTCGACCCGCTTCGCGCCGTCCGGACGGTGGTTCCAGACCGGGATCAGCCGATCGGCCCCCGTCGCAGCGGGGGTTTCGAGCCCCAGGGTCGTGAGCGCCTCGACCACGGCGGAGTGCATCGCATCGAGCGCCCCGGCGGGCAGGGGGTCGCGCCAGGTCTGCACCAGCAGAACGTCTCCGTAGCGATCGATCGCCAGACCCGGCCAGCCCTCGGCCACGCCGTGCAGCAGTCGGACACAGTCCGTGTGCGCCAGATCCGCCAGCAGGGCCGCCCGACCGTGCACAGCCCGGAGCACCCCGTCGCGCAGCCGGCTCTTCGTCGCGTCATCGCCCATCCGGCGGAGCCTAACCGCACGCGCTCACGTAGGAGTGATGACATCGGTCTCCGGACCTCCAGCACGGTAGAATGCCCCATGGACACGGACCGCTTCGCCACTTCTCATCCCCAATCGATTCCCCGGGCGAACTTCCTCGTCTTTCGACGAGCGCACCCCCAGACGACGCGTGTGGTGCAGTCGTGAGTGACCTCGACGAGTTCATCAAGATGCGTCCCGAAGAGCGTCCCACCCTCCCGCCGGGGGTCCGGCCCGACGAGATCAAGGAAGCCCTCGAGCGAGCGCGCCTCGACGACGAGAAGCGCGCGAGAGAGAAGGCCGAGCAGGCGGCGAACGGCGACGAAACCGAACGGGAGCCCACCCTCTCGCTTCCCGACACCCCGCTCACGCCCACGCTCTCGGAGCCCACGGCGCGCAGCGAGGCCGCCGACACGCTCGACCCTCCCGACCGGTCGGCGCTCGTCTTCGCCACCGCGATGGTGATCACGGTGGGCCTCGGCGCAGCGGCCGCCTTCCTCGGCTACGCCGCCGTCACGGGCTTCTTCGCCAGCTAGCCCTCGCGTACTTCTGCGGTCCTGTCCGCCGCTGGACACATCCCACTCGGCACTCACGAACAGAAGTTCTGTTCGGCCTCGCGGAATGCGCCCAGCGACGCATATGACACGCAGAAGCACGCATCGTACGCCCTGCGGTACGCAACGCCGATCGCGCTACCATCCAGTGGGTGTTCGACCTGGACGCCGCCCGGTCCAAGCTGGAACGGCGCTATCCCGTGCCCGACCAGTCAAAACCCCTGTGTCCATGAACCAGGAATTCATCGGCGCTGGATGCGTCCGAAACAGCCTTCCGCAGGAAATCGGGCCGATCGCGTTCTCTACCGCAGGGCGCAGCGTTGCCGTTCCTGAGCCGCAGTTTCCCAGGAGGAAACAGGCGCGACAGCGCCCTCGGTGTCGCGAGTAGACTCGACCCGAACAGCCTTCCGCAGGAAATCGGGCCGATCGCGTTCTCTACCGCAGGGCGCAGCGTTGCCGTTCCTGAGCCGCAGTTTCCCAGGAGGAAACAGGCGCGACAGCGCCCTCGGTGTCGCGAGTAGACTCGAATCGAACAGCCTTCCGCAGGAAACCGGGCCGACATCCTCGTCTACCGCAGGGCGCAGCGTTGCGTTCAGGCCGCGTGTTTCATTCGTCGCTGGGCGCGTCGACCGAAACCGAGGTGTACTTCTGTACCCGAGTGTTGAAGGCCACCAGGAGGAAACGAGCGCGCCAGCGCGCTCGGGAAGCTCCGGTCATCGGAGACGTGTCCAGCGGCGAATGAAACCGCGGATGAACGCGAGCTAGCGGCGGCGGAGGAAGAGCAGCGCGAGCGGTGCCATCAACAGGCCCGACGTTCCGCTGCTCCCGTTGCAGGCACAGGTCTGGCCCAGGTTCGCATTGCCGGTGTCGAAGGGGTCGTCGTCGGTGTCCGTGTCGGTGTCGGTGTCCGTGTCGACATCTGTGTCGGCGTCGGCATCGCTGTCGGTGTCGCTGTCGGCATCGGCGTCCGCGTCACTGTCTGCGTCGGCATCCGCATCGGCGTCCGCATCCGCATCGGTGTCCGTGTCGGCGTCTCCGCCACCCGGGCAGTCCGCTTCGATGATGAAGTCGGAGCTCGCTCCGTTCCACCCGTCTGCGACGACCGCGTAGGTGACGCCCCCGACGGCGTCGAACTGGAGCTGCTCGGGGTCGGCGTTGGGGCTGCCGCTGGCTCCGAGGCAGTCGTTGTTGTTGCAGGAGCCGGACAGATCCGAGGTGACGAACAGGTCGAGGTCGGCGGACAGGCCCGTGAGGTCGACCGTCACGATGCCGCTGGCTGGAGGCGTGAGGGAGTAGACCACCTCGGGGCCCGTGGTCTCCCAGGTGTTGCAGTCGTACTCCTGCACGTCGTTCGGGAACCCGAAGTTGCTGCCTGCGGTGGGCGTGTTGCAGGGCAGCACCTCGAACACGTCGCAGTCGCCGCCGCCCTGCGGGTCGGGGCAGTCGACCGAGAGCGTGAAGTCGGACGTCGCGCCGTCGAAGCCGTCGACCACCACCGTGTAGGGCACACCCGCGAAGCCATCGAAGGTGAACGACTCGTCGTTCAGGTCGGGCTGGGCGTTCTGGGCGCAGTTGCCGGGCTCGCAGGCGCCGGCGTTCTCGGTGGTGGCGAACAGGTCGAGGTCGGCCGAGAGCCCCGTCATGCTGACTGTGATCGGGCCGTCCTCGGACGGGACGAAGGAGTAGATCGACTCGGGACCCGTGGTCTGGAAGTTCGCGCACGACCAGTCCTGGACCGTGTTCGACCCTCCGAAGTTGGAGCCGGTGACCGTGTTGTCGCACCCGATGACGCTCTGGACCGGGCAGGTGCAGCTCGGATCGCCGATGCAGTCGTCGTCGGCGCAGTCGACCAGGCCGTCGCCCTCGTCGTCGACACCATCCGCGCAGTTGTTCTCCTGGGGGCCGCAGATCCCTGGATGCGAGTCGCACACGCCCGCTTCGTCGTCGGGGTGCAGCGTGCGCGGCCCGACGCCGCCGCCGTAGGACGCGAACATCGTGGCCTGCCCCACACCGCTGTGATCGAGCCCGAGCCAGTGCCCGTTCTCGTGGGTCGCGATGCTCTGCAGGTCGGTGTCGTTGAACCCGGGGTTGTTGACGGTCGTGAAGTTGAAGCCCACGCCGTTGTACATCGAGTCCGCGTTGAAGAAGAGGCAGGACTGGAAGCTGTATTGGGGCAGCACGAACGCGATGACCGAGTTCACCGAGCCGAACGCGGGGTCCCAGCTGAACTCCTCGAAGCTGATGGTGTTCGTGTTGTCGTTGATGTTGTAGCCGGTGGTCGTGAACCCGCCGTCGAAGTGCTCCCAGCCAGAGCAGCAGCTGGTCGTGGTACGCCAGGCGTCGAAGCCGAGGAAGAACGCGTTCGTGACCTCGGTGTTGCCCAGCGAGCTGTAGACCGTGCCGCCGTTGGTGGTGAGCCGCCACTCGCTCGGCGCATCCCACCGGGTGGGCTGGCCGCCGCAGGTGTCGATGTGCTGAAAGGCCGATGCATCCGTGCTGATCAGGGCGAGGAGCGCAATCACTGCTCACCTCCGAACTCGAGGTTGGTCGCGTCGCTCAGGAGCTGACCCCGGGTCTCGTACTCCGGGAGGCTCTGGTTCACGGGAATCACCCGCCCATCGACGGCGCGCTGGTACATCGCCATGTGGCCGATGTCGCGGTGCAGTCGCGCTTCGGGGCCCTCGCCGTCCATGTGCCAGACGCTTTGGCCGAGGGCCGTGAAGTACCACTGGCCATCCACCTTGCGGACGAACGCGAGGATGCGCTCGCCCGGCACCAGCCTGGCGTCGCCCGGAATGCGCGCCACCCGGTCTCCGCGAACGCCACCCGCCTGCCGGACCGTCAGGGCGTCGGGGGCAGAGCCGCCGTGCACGGCTGTGATCGTCAGCTTGCTGTCGGTGTACCAGTTCTTCTCGGTGACCACGAGCGAGGGCTCACCCACCACGGCCTCGACGAGTGCGGTGGAGTCGACCGCCTGCCCCTGCAGATCGAGGGCGATCATCGACGTCGCAGAAGCGACCCCGGGAACGAAGATGGGGACGACGACGGCACCGGCGAGGACTGCCGATAGCAAGAGAGTCCGGACGACACGCAACACAAATCACCTCCCGGGAGCGTCGGGTCATCACGCGCTCCGCGGCTCACGCAGCTTAGCAGCCCGCGCTGCGAAACGCACCGTTCGCGAACGGCATTCACAAGTCTGTGACGCCTCTACGGCAGGCGCGTCGGCGGCATGTCTGCCGGCTCGGTGCTGTCGCCTTCCTTCCAGCGCGAGGACAGCGCCATCCACCTCGTGTGGCCGACCAGCTGGACGCTCGTGGAGGTCGAGTGCGATTCCGTGAACAGAGTGAGCACGTCGCCGCGCTCGTCGAGCATCGCCTCGCCCACCAGCTCCGTCTTCACGCCGAAGCTGTTGGTGGACGCGCTGCTCGTCGCCTCGCTGAACACCCCGTTCCAGGTCAGCTTCGTGCCGCCTTCGACGTCCTTCGCGGCCCACTTCGTCCGCCCGATTCCCACGGCTCCGGAGTACCGGCGGCCCGCCCACAACGGCTTCTTCGTCTTCCAGGTGGGCTTGTCGGTGCGCTCGCGATCGATCTCGAGCGCGCTGGCGATCCCGCGCGTCAGCGACAGCTCGAGGTCCTTCCCCACACGTCGAACGCTGTCGGGCTTGAACGCGAGGTTCAGCCGATGCAGCTCGAGCAAGGCGTTCGATCCCACCTGCCAGAAGCTCTCGCGATCGCCCTGCACGTCGTAGGACTTCAGCCGACCAGAGGGGGTCCACTGCAGCTCGATCGTCCCCTCGAAGGGGATGCGCTGGAACAAGGCGGCCTGGTCTTGCGCGGGAACGATGCCGTACCACAGGTTGCCCCCGTGCGCGGTGCAGTGCTCCACGTCCAGCCGCACCTCTTCGCAGTCCAGCACGCCGCTCCAGATGTCGAGCAGGCTGGGCTCCCAGTCCGAGCCGTACGGATGGAGCGCCTGACCGTAGCTGAACAGGTCGACCTTGACGGTGCGCTGATCCCCCGCGCGCGCCGACGCATCGGTGGGAGCGAGCAGTGCGAGCGTGGTGAGAACGGTGAGCACGATGGGCCTCCAGTCGACGAGTCTAACGCATGGGCGTCTTGCTCGATTCCCTCCCAGTCGTCATCTGTGGCAGGGAGGTCGTGTTTCCACGAGCCCGACAGGGCGGGTGCAAGGCGGACGGGCAGGGCGACCGTTCGAGCAATTCCGTTGGTTTCAGCGCTCCATTTCCACCACAGTGCGCTGTCGCTCACAGAGCGCTTCGCTCACGGAGGTCGCGCAGAGCGCGGAGTCTGTCTTGGAAGAGGCCCGCCCGGCTGGCGTGTTCGAGCGTCCGCTCGTGGTGCGGCCGATGGGCGCGAGCTCTCTGGCGTTCGCTCGTGCGACTTCGATGGATTCAACGCCAATTCTCACCGCTGAGCGCTTCGCTGCGCTGAGGGTTGCGCCGAGGATCCGCGGAGCGCCGATGCCTCGACCAGGCCGTCTGTGTCGCCGTGTTCGAACATTGACCTCGAGTTCGACCCGTTGTGGTCGGGCCGAAGCACGACAGAAGTTGGGAGATTGCACCAGCGGCGAACGAATTCGGCGACCCGACGTCGAGACGATCGCAACTGCCCAGACTCCTTCCACCACGCGTCGATCCTGGAGAGGTAGGGATTCACAGGGATTCACGGTTGCACATCGCTCGGACGCCCGGCACACTCGAAGCAGGAGGAACGCCGTGCCCCTCGCATTCGCCTTCGGTGATCAGAACCGTGAGTCCATCCTGTTCGCCCCCGACCAGTGGATGCAGTTCACGCTGGCCCGGCCCGCGGGCTCGCGCAAGTTCCCCCTCGTGGTCATGCTGCACGACGCACCCGGGTTCAGCTCCCAGAACGTTTCCTCTGCCCGGGGCTTCGCCAACGTCGCCCAAATGCAGAACATCTCGACCGCCGGATTCCTTCCGCCTGGACCGGCGGTTCCTCGTGGGGTTCGGCAATGGTGGCTGCATGGCGTACCGAAGCGCGCGATCGAGCGACTACTGGCGTGGATTCGCCGTGGTGAACGGGGCGATCGGAGGCACGGCGCAGGAGAACTCGCCGGGGTCGGCGGTTCGGTGGACCCCGGCGTCTTTGACCACGCGGAAGCGATTGCTGCACATCCACAACTTCGACAACGACGAATTTCGCCCACAGGACATGGCCCTGCCGGAACCACCTCCGTTCCGGTCCTTGGCCGATGAGTCACGCTTGTTCGACCAGGGCGCGGACCCCAACATCGTCATTGCTTCCCGCCGCCTGGACCTCCCTGCTGTCGCAGCGATGGAGGACTGGACGGTCCACAACCAAGGCGGAACGTTCACAGTCAATCCGCCGACGTCGGCCTATGGGGGGGACCTGTACACCTGGGGCAGCGCGACAGACCGTGTGCAATATCTCGAGTACTCCAACCCCACCGTCCTCCACGCCTGGCCAACCACGCTGACGCAGGACACCGCCCGCCTGATCTGGACCTTCTTCCGCGATGGTCAGATATGATGTGGTCAATCGTTCCGCTACTCCTGGCATGCGTTCCCGCGGATGCTCCGCCAAACCCGCCATCGGCGACACCTGACACGGGTGCAGACACAGCACCACCGACCGACACGGCCGTGTACACCGGTGTTCCGCGACTCCTCGGCCACATCGACATCACGAATGCAGATGCCTCCGCCAGCCCGGGGGCGGATGGGGGCTTCTTCGGATTCCCGCTGAGCACCGGGTGCGATTGGGGGGCGAACGCAGAGCGGCTGCTCGTGTCGGAGTCTGACTCCCTTTCACCCGATGGGGCATGGAACGGCCGCGCATGGCTGTACGGGCAGGGAGACGTGCGGCAGATCTACAATGGGTATGCCCAAGATGCCGGGTTCAACGGTGCTGCGGCAGGCTGGACGTGCACCGAGACTGGATTCCTGGCGAACTTGAACACCGGAGCTTCCGGTGTGGAGGTATTCGGGGCGGTTGGACTACACTCCCACTCTTTGCAGAACGCCTTCAACGAAGACATCACCTCAATCGTGAACTTCCGGCTCTTCACTCCGCGCGGGCTGCAGGAGGGACGCGAAGCCGCCACCCTAGGCCACTTCTCTGGGGAGCCCATCCAGCAGGCAGCAGTGCAACTACGGGGCCTCACGGCAGCCGATCCGAGTCACATGATGGGGGTGTACGATCTGGTACCCGGCGACGTCAACGCCGATGAAGATGCCGTGGCTCGAGTGCTCTTCTCCAACGGTCAGAACAGCCTTTCCCCCAGAGTACCCGCAGGGGACTACAACGGCGACGGCTTCGACGACCTGTGTACGATCGAGTTGGTCGAAGACGATGTGGCACTGTTCTACGGACCGCTGCAAGGCGACTACGAGCGCGCCGAAGCTCCGGGACGCATCCTGCGGGACCCTGACGCCGAGTTGATGACGTTCTCGTCTTGCGGCAACATCGGCGACATCGACGGCGATGGCGAAGACGACTTCGCCATCGGCGCCGCAGACACGGGGGCGTTCGCGGGCGGAACCAGGACGTGGTTCGGCGGAATCGCCGTCTTCCTCGACCCTCCCCAGGGCGAGCTCCTGGCCTCCGAAGCCGACATCATCTTCCGCATCGACGAAGAGGACTTCGGACCCATCACCAGCGTCTTCCAGCCGGTCGGAGACCTGAACGGCGACGGCTACGACGACGTCGTCTACACGGGCTACGCCTGGAACGAAGCCTTCATCTTCTACGGACCCATCACCGAGCGCGGCGAGATCTCCCACCATGATGCCGATGCCACCATCGGGGGCGCGATCTTCAAACACATCGCGGCGGGCGACCTGAACGGAGACGGCATCAACGACCTGGTGCTGTCGGACTTCCTCTACGACGACCGCGGCGCTGTCTGGGTGTTCCACGGTGGGTCTGTGGAGGCCCCATGACGGAGGAACCTGAAGACACCGAGTGCTTCTTCGCGCTCTACGACGGCGACCCGATGGAGGCGCGCCCCCGCTACGTCCACTCGACCGAGGGGCTCGACCCCGACATCGTGGACGCGCTCCGCCGCTTCGACTCGTCCACTCCGCTCGCCCCTGCGCAACACGACGACGATTCTCGCTGACCCGGAGGCCGAATCCATGCCTATCCAGTTCAACACCGGCCCAATCGACCGGCAGTACGCGCTCTTCGCTCCCCGGCAGTGGCTCCACCGGCTCTCGACAGAACCCGTCGGCCAGCGGAAGCTCCCGATGGTGGTGGCGCTGCATGGTGGTGGCGCCAGCATCCGAGGCGCGGTCGGCACCCAGCAGTGGCACCTGGTTCCCACCAACCAGTACCCGGGCGCACCCAGCGGAACCGTCGATCCGGACGACGTGTTCTTCACGGTGTACGTCCAGGGGCTGGAGTGGCTGAACAACGATCTGGGTGGCTGGAATGCAGGAGGCATCGCCCTTCGGACCCGGTCGCAGGACCCCGACGACGTGGCGGTCGTCGAAGCGTGCGTGTCCCAGGCCATCGACCGTCTGCGCGCGGCGTACACGGCCCTGACCGGCACGGTGGAGCCGGTCGTCGACGAACAGCGACTCTACCTCGCGGGCTTCTCCAACGGCGGCAGCATGGTGTACCGGACGCTCGCCGACAGCACCCAGTACGAATGGCGCGCGGGCGCGAGCTTCGCAGGTCAGATCGGCGGAAAAGTCGTCGGACTCGGCCCTGCTGCCGTGTTCCAAAACCCCGGCCTGAAGATCCCGATGTACTTCTGTCACGGAAACCTGGACATTGCGGTGGTGCCGGGACCGCAAAACGTGACGGCGGTGTGTGACCTCAATCGGAGCAACCAGAACTACCAGAACTACCAAGCTGTGATGGACGATACGCAGGCGGATTACGTCGCCCGACGCGACCTCACGCTCTACACCGCCGTCGATGCGTACGCGCAAGTGCAGGGGTACGACCCAGATTCCCCCACGTCGGTCAGTACCCCGTTCACCGACTGGAGCCGCAAAGACTGGGGAGCGACACCAGACCTGCGACTGGACTTCGTGACCGGCATGGGACACCAGTTCCCCCGCCCCAACCAGGGCGTGCCCGGTCGACCCCACGGTGCAGCCGTCGGCTGGGAGTTCTTCAAGCTCCACACCTGATCGGGCCGACCACACCACAGCGCCGGAAGACGCCCATGACGACGGGCCGTTCACGACGCCGTGGCTCTGCGACTCCGACGACGACGTCTTCCCTTCGACGTCACCCCGGCCAGCGACCTCCCAGACGCCAGACCCCTCCGGCCCTCTGCGCGCTCTGCGTGACCCGCCCGGAGGGCACCATCCGAACGCCCCGGCAGCCAAGTTGAACCCAGCTCAGAGCTCCCCGAGGAACGAGAGCACGCCCTCCGAGAATTCACCAGGTGCATCGAACATCGGCCAGTGCCCGCCCTCCAGCTCCAGGAACGCCGACCCTTCTGGCCCCTGCACGGCATCGAAGACCCGCTCCGAGAACGCCGGCGGAACCGACAGATCGTAGCGACCCGCCACGAACAGGACCGGCACGTCGATGCCCGCCACGTCCTCGTCCGTGTACTGCAGCTGCGCGAAGTCGAACGCCCCCACGAACCGCTGCGTGTTCCCGAGGAAGCCCAGCACGTCGAAGCCCTGCACCAGCGTGCCGCCCGCGCTCCGACTCGCGATGAACGCCGCCAGCTCGGCATCCGAGGCCGCCTGGTCGAAGCCCCGCAGGTCGTTCACCTCCACCACGTACTCCGCATGCTGCAGGCGCGGCCCCGGCTCCTTCGGAACCGCATCCAGGTCCGCGTAGAACGCGACGATGTCGTCTCGACCGGCCTCCTCGGCGGTGTCGGTCATGATCTGCCGCACCTCCGCGAACGCCCGCTCGGAGTGGCTGGCCCCCGAGATGTCGATGTACCCCGCGACGCCCTCGCGATTCGCCGGATCGGTCAGATGCCCCGTCGTCACGCCGCCGCCCAGGCTGTGCCCCGCCAGGACCAGGCGCTGCGGGGAGTACCGGTCTTCGACGGCAGCCCGTACCAGGGTCAGATCCGCGAGCAGGTCGTCCAGCGCGATGCTGTCGAGCGATGCGTTGCCCTGACTGATCCCCGCGCCGCGCATGTCCCAGTACACCACCGCGACCTCGTCCTCGAGGGTGTCGAAGGCCTCGAACCAGTCGTAGAACCGCCCCGATGCCCCGGAGCCGTGGGTCATCAACACCAGCGTCTCCGCGTCGTCCGGACCCTGGCGCCAGACCGGCAGATCGGCCCCGTCCCGACGCACCCAGAAGGCATCGTCCGACCGCGAACAGCCCGTCAGCACGGCCCCGATCGACACCCAGATCGGGATCCTCCGCATCAAGACGGGCTCCCGAACGCCACACCCAGCGACAGCACGAGCCGCGTCGCCAGCCGCCCGTTCACCGGACCCCGGCCCCAGACCTCCCCCGCCACGAACGGCCGAACCGCCCCCTTCCGGTCGCCCACCCGCAGCGAGATCGACCCCAGCATCGTCGGCCGCCCGCCATCCACCCGGGTCTTCACGCCGTCGTCGGTCTGCACCACCACCCCGCGCGGCAGGAAGCTGTGGTGCACGCCCAGCCCCATCCAGGCGTCCACGTGCAGCGCACCGGTCACGGGCGTCATCCGGACCCCGCCCTCGGCCAGCGCGAAGAGCCCGGTGTGATGGCCCGGATGCACATACCCTCCGCCCCGCGCCCCCCAGACCGGCCGAATCCCGGGTTGGTGGGCAGACGACTCCACACCGGCGAACACCCCCGGATGCACGACCGTCTCGCCCATCACCCCGACCTTGGGAGCCGGTGCGGCGTGGACAGGAGCGCCGAGCAGGGCAGCGGCCAACGGAACGAGGCCGATCACGACAGCCGCTTGTCGAGGAGCTCGGGCCCGAACAGCGCCCATGCCAGCCGGTCGGTCACCCGCGTCAGCCACACCCAGAAGCCGATCACGATGACCCCCGCGCGCGACAGGCCCGAGGCCACCACCGTGGCGATGCTCCCGCACACCACGAACAGCCGGTAGGTCCACCACAGCGGACTCCGGAGCAGCTCGGGGAACCGCCGGTGGAGCCGCCACAACCGCCCGAAAGCCGGGAGGAGCGAGCGGAAGTCGAAGCCCAGGGCGTGCGCCAGGCTGTACGTCTCCAGGCTCAGGAACGGCACCGCCACCGCACCGCGCCAGACGTTCGGGTTGAGCAGCAGCTTCAGCCCCGACAGGCCCCCGGTCCGACGGGCCATCTCGCGGGTCACCAGCCAGTTCGTGGCGAGATGCGCGCCCTCGTCGCGATCGATGCGCTCCACCAGGGCCGTGAATGCGGGGCTGTTCAGCGCTTCGTGTGCGGCAAGGAACGGGATCGTGCCGGCGTCCAGGAACGTCTCGAACACCGGGGTGGACATCGCCACGAGCGCGACGTCCGCGGGGTCGTCGGGCTGCAGCGTGTCGAACTGATCGAGCACCAGAGCCGGACCCAGACCCGGGCGCTCGATGGGGTGCCCGTGCAGTTCGAGCACCCTCCGCAGCCCGTTCGCGTGGCGCCGCTCGTCGTCGGCGAAGTGCCCGTACAGCTCGGCCAGCTCGGGGTCGTCGCTCGCACGCTGCAGCAACCGGAAGTTCAGCCCCGCGATCTCCTCGATCCAGATGGTCTGGTTGAGAAGACGGGCCATCTCGGCCGGCAGCAGCGGCAACGGACCCGCGGGCCACTCGATGTCGTCCAGCGACCAGCGATGCTCGCGCACGCGCCCCAACAGCCCCGTCAGCACGGCACGATCGCGGTCTCGGGTCAAGGAGAGCGCCACGTGGCGGGCCCGGGGGCGCACCTGGCTGCGCACCGCCCACCAGGACACCACACCCACCAGCATCCCCGGCGGCAGATCCCACAGATAGTGCTGCTTGGTGGTCAGCGTGCCCAGGGTCACGAGGACGGCCCAGGCCAGGATCAACGGCTTGAACCAGCGGTGCTTCGTCCAGTCGCACCAACACAGGGCCAGCGCCCAGGCCAGTGCGACGTGCTGGGACGGGAAGCAGTTGCTGGGGGTGTCGGCGGACCGCAGGCTGCGGAACTCCATGAGCGTGGACGAATCGCCCGGCGGCAGGGGCCAGAGATGACGCGGGTAGGTGGTGGGGAACACCAGGAACACGACGCCGCACAGCACCGCCGACATCGTGATGGTGAAGTACAGCCGCCGCGCCGCCCAGCGATCCGGCACCGACAGCCACGCCAGCAGGCACATCAGCGTGCCGGATCCGTAGATCCAGATGCTCTCGGGAACCAGGGGAATCGCCCGGTCGAGGGACGTGAGCGGCAGCTCCACCGCGGTGCCGAACGGCTCCAGCTTGGCGATGCCGTAGATCAGCAGGATGGTGACCCCGCTGACCGCCCACATCACGAAGCGCTTCAGGTGGTCGTACAGCGATCGGCCGCCCAGGCCACTCGAGGTGCCGCGACTCACACGCCCTCCCCGGCCCGTGCGACCGACGTGCACGCGATGTCGACCAGGGTCGAGCGCGCCGGGCCGGGCGAGAACCCCTGCAGGGCGGCGATCGCGTCGTCTCGGTGGGCCTCAGCAGCGGCCAGCGTGCGGGCGACTCCCCCTGTCTGCTTCAGGACGGACAGCGCCCAGGAGGGGTCTTCGGCCCCCAGCGCAGCATCGAGGCGGGCCCGCAGATCAGTGCTGACACAGGCCCGACCGAGCACCCACGGCAGCGTGGGCTTGCCCGCGCGCAGGTCGGTTCCCGGGTGCTTGCCGAGCTTCTCCACTCCCGCGGTCACGTCCATCACGTCGTCGGCCAGCTGGAACGCCTGCCCCAGCGCCCGTCCGTAGGTTCGCAGCGCGGCGATCTCCGCTTCGGAAGCCTCTGCACACCGCGCTCCCACGACGACGGACGCCTCGAACAGCGCGCTGGTCTTGGCCGCCACGATGCGCTGACAGACCGTGCGGTCGACCCCCACATCGCCCGTGTACACGAGCTCTTCGACCTGCCCGCCCGCCAGGCGCTCGGATGCGTGGGCGACCACGGCGGCGACGTCCGGCCCGACCGCTTCGGCAGCCACCCGGATCCGGTCCAGCAACCACAGGAACACCGCCAGCGCGAACGGCGTGCTGGTGGCGACGTGCAGGGCCGGTGCGCCCCGACGCAGCTCCGACGCATCGAGCACGTCGTCGAGGATCAGCGAGGCCGTGTGCAGCCACTCCATCGTGGCCGCCGCTCTCCAGACACCCGTGGGAACGGGCGCTTCGGAGGGAAGACCCGCACACAGCCGGTACGCGGCCACCACCAACCTCGGGCGCAGCCGCTTCCCACCCCGGGCACGGAGCGCATCGGCGGCCGCGACGAACGAGGGAGGCTCGGCTCCCAGCACCCCCTGCATCGCCTTCTCGAGCACATCGGAGGCCGGACCTCCAGCGGGCGCACCCATCGGACGGAACCCCGGAAACCCCCGGACCATCGGACCCAACCGCGCGTGCATCAACCGACGCACCAGGGCTTCGAGCTCTTCGGCGAACGCGCTGTGCGGGAGTGCGCGAACGGCGTCGATCAGGCCTGCCGTATCGAGCGGTTCGGTGCCCATCGCCGCCCAGGCGCCCCGTCGTCCCTCCTCGTCCAGCGCGCCTCCGGCCTCTTCCCAGAGCAGACCCAGACCCGTCGCGATGCAGTCCAGCTGCGCCATCACGTCGGTCGGCACATCGCCTGTGAGGCCGCCCACCAGCATCGCGGCGCGCACCGACAGCACGGCTTCGGGGATCGGCTGCTCGCCCACCCTGCCCTGGCGTAGCCGCTCCAGCGTGGCGCGGATCCAGGCCGCGCGTTCGCGACGCAGCCGACGGGTGGCGGCCCGCACGCGTCGATCGACCATCCAGCTCGCGAGCATCGGAAGATCCACACCATCGGGGCCCGAGATGCCCGTGAACACGAACGCGTTGGCCCCCTCCAGCGCGATGGCGCCCAGCGTCAGGGCCCGCCGGTCCACCGACCGCCCGTAGGTCCAGGCCACTCCGTAGGCCAGTGCGGACAACCACCCCGACCGGGGCTGCTCGGGAGCCGCCGGGCTGATCCGTCCGGCCCGCCGGACCGCAGCGTCCACCGCCCGCCGACGCGACGCCGGCATGTCGCCCAGAAGATCGACCGTCATCCGCCGCATGTAGCGCCTCGGCTGGTGTTCCGCAGCCTCACCCCATATCTGTCCGGCCATTCTGGAGGCATCGTGGCATTGCGGACGTTGGGCGTGGTCGGGTCGTCGTACAAGGAGAACGAGCAGCGGGCTCCGATCCACCCGGACCACATCGCGCGGATCGATCCCGATATCCGCCAGCACCTCACCTTCGAGCAGGGCTATGGCGAGCGGTTCGGCATGGACGACGCCACCCTCTCGACCCTCGTGAAGGCCGTGGTCCCGCGCGAGCAGGTGTTCGACAACGACATCGTCCTGCTCCCCAAGCCCACCGAGCCCGACTTCGAGCACTTCCGCGAAGGCCAGGTCGTGTGGGGCTGGCCCCACTGCGTGCAGGGTCCGGCCATCACCCAGGTGGGCATCGACAAGAAGCTCACGTTCATCGCCTGGGAGGAGATGCACCACTGGGACGGCGACACCTTCCACCTGCACGCGCTGCACGTGAACAACGAGCTCGCCGGCTACTGCAGCGTGCTGCACGCACTCCAGCTCGCCGGACTCTGCGGCCACTACGGCCCCCACCGTCGCGCGGCCGTCATCGGCTTCGGCAGCGTCGGACGCGGGGCCATCCACGCGCTCCGCGGCCAGGGCTTCCCCGACATCACCCTGTTCACCCAGCGTCCGGGCTACGCCGTCAAGGCGCCCATCCCGGGTCTGCGTCACTGGCAGTACCGCCGGGTCCTTTCCGACAGCGCGCACTGCGAGGTCGTGCTCACCGACGAGTCCATGCCGATGGCCAAAGCGCTCGGCCACTTCGACATCGTGGTCAACGCCATCCTCCAGGACACCGACCGGCCCCAGATGTTCGTCGCGGGCGAGCAGCTGTCCGAGCTCAAGGACCGCACGCTCATCGTCGACGTCAGCTGCGACGAGGGCATGGCGTTCGACTTCGCCAAGCCCACCAGCTTCGAAGCCCCCTGGTTCCCCGTCGGCGATCGCGGCATCCGGTACTACGCGGTCGACCACACGCCCACCTACCTCTTCGACACCGCCACACACTCGATCTCGCGGGCGATCCGGCCGTTCCTGCGCACGGTGATGTCGGGTCCGGACAGCTGGGATGCCGATCTGACCATCAAGCGGGCGATCGAGATCCGGGACGGCGTCATCCAGAACCCGAAGATCCTGCGGTTCCAGGGCCGGGACGAGGCGTATCCGCATCCCGTCCAGCGGTAGCGAGCATTGCACGGACCGCCGGTGCGTCGATCCGGCCGTCTCCACCGCCGTGTTCGAGCGTCGTCTTCGAATCCGCCCATCCAGGGCGTGCTCTGTCGGTCCGCGCTCGCGCCCATCACGAGGGCCTACCCAGTGGACGTCCCGGCGTACGTCCGAGCGGGTGTGGCCGGGGCCAGCTCAACGTCCACCACGGAGCGCTGTCGCTCACGGAGCGCTTCGCTCACGGAGGATTGCACGGAGCGCCGGTGCGTCGATCCGGCCGTCTCCACCGCCGTGTTCGAGCGTCATCTTCGAATCCGCCCATCCAGGGCGTGCTCTGTCGGTCCCCGCTCGCGCCCATCACGCGGGGCTGCTCGGCGTTGTTCGCCCCCGAACACCGTCCCGGGGCGCCTCCACGACACGGGCTTCCTCCTTCCATCGATGCGGACTCCCGTACACGGCTCGTTTCCGCTGCGCAGCGGCGCACATCGACCCAAACGAGCCCCAGCCGCAATGACCCGGGCGGCTTCGGGGGCGGACGTCTTCGGTGAGATGGAACAGGCTTCGGATGCTCGTCCGCCATTCCTCCCCTCCGTGCAATCCTCGGTGTGCTCCGTGACTCCGTGGCGACGTTGCGCTGATCGAGGTTCATCGGCCTCTTGGCAAAACAAGAGCTGACTTCGCTATCCACCTCTTGTACAGTAGTTGAGGTCGACCATTGACATGGCAACCCCATGGGTCGGCAGACGGGCATCCCCGCCCACCCCGAGGAGACGCAACCATGAGCCGCAACGAGCCGCAGATCACCGAGATCGCCAGCTACCTCGCCGCTGCCCTGCCCACCGAGGGCGCCGAGCCTGAAGAGGCCGTGCAGGCGTGGCGCCACTCGCTCCGGTACGCCCGGAAGTCCGGTGCCATCGACCGCATTGCGGACATGCTCCGCAACGACGCCCGCGGAGACGACCGGATCACCCGGTACGCCGACGAGCTCACGCGCTGACATCGAGGCGGCTCCGGGGTAGATCCCCCCCTCTCCCCGGAGCGCCCATGTCCATCATCGCCCGCCTGAACGCCCTGCCCGACAGCGGGCTCACCGTCACCGCCCTGCGCGCACTCGACTTCGCCGTGCCGGGCGAGTGGTCCAACCCGCGGGACTTCGACGCCATGCTGGCCGAGGTCAGTGGCATCCAGTCGCCCAACGTGCTGGCCCAGATCCGCTCGCGGGCGATGGCCATGGACGTCGCGAACACCGGTCGTACCGCCGAGGCCCTGAAGGTCTACGAGATGGTCGACACCGTCGATCAGGCCGCTGCGGGCGTCGCGATGGCGGGCAAGGTCACGTCGATGTTCGGCAGCCTCGGGTTCCTCGAGAAGTACACGCCGAAGCCCGAGACCACCCAGTGCGTCGACGCCGGCGCCAAGCTGCTCGCCGAGCTCGTGGCGTTCGGGATTCTCAACGGCATGCCCACCGCCACCCCCGACGGCATCGCGAAGTTCACCGGCGCGCTCGCAGACTACGGACGCTACGACCTGATGCGCATCACCGCCTGGGTGGTCTACGACGGGCTCGTCCCGCTCGGTCCCGACTTCCTGTCGAAGATCCTCGACGTCTTCCGGTCCACCGCCACCAACAGCGTCGTGTCCGACAACCCCGTGTTCTCCGGCCTGTCAGACCGGTTGCCCGGCAATGACGCCGCCAGCAAGCGCGCATTCGTGCTCGACACGCTGGATGCCACCGGAGACTGGCTCTCGCGGTTCGTCACCGAGCGCGGCCTGTCGCACGACAAGGTCATGTCCCAGCTGAAGGGCGTGCTGTCGTTCGCCGATGGCGGGGCCGACTACGTGGCTGCGGCCATCGACGCCTCCACCGCCTACGTCTCGCACACCGGCACCCAGACCGTGGCGCGCTCCCTCGCGAAGTCCGCCACCCAGCAGCTGCGCGACGACGTCTGGAACACCTGGGTCGCCAACCAGTCATGAGTGCGTCCGACGCCCAGGATGTCCGCCCCCACTGGGCGGTCTACGTGCTCGCGAGCATCATGGGGCTCGCATTCCTCGCGTGCATCGGCCTGTTCGTGGCCTCCGAGGTCGGCGAGGCCGAGAAGGCCACCTGGCGCTGGGGGTTCGTCGACAACACGGGCAAGGTCGTCATCCCGCTCGAGTGGGAGGGTGCCAGGGGCTTCGAGAACGGCCGGGCCGCGGTCCAGCGCGACGGGCGCTGGGGCTTCATCGACACCGAGGGCAGTCCGGTCGTCGCCCCCACGTTCGCCCAGCTGTGCGACTACGGCGGCGCCCAGCCCACCTGCGCGCAGGACGCCGAGAGCCGCAACTGGGGCTACATCGACGACGCCGGCAACTGGGTCATCGAGCCCACGCTGCACATCGCCCGCCGCATGGCGCCCGAAGGCGTCGCGTTCTTCGGGAAGGCCGTGGGGCGAACGTCGTCGCGCATCGGCAACAGCACCGGCAACACCATCCACCACTTCGGCTTGATCGACGCCCAGGGCAACGAGCTCGTGGGGGTGCGGCCCATCACCGACAAGGGTGCGTGGGACAGCGTGGGTCCGTGGAGCGAAGGCCGGGCCGGCGTGCAGGTCGGTCGGCTGTGGGGCTTCGTCGACACCACGGGCGCGTTCGTCATCGAGCCGTCGTACTTCGCGGTGAAGCCCTACCGGAACGGCTACGCCGGTGTCTCGAACGGTCGGGGCTGGGGGATCATCGACCGGGACGCGAACTTCGCGGTGATCGCCGGTCACGGCCTCGCAGACGGGCGCTCAGAGGGCCTGCTGTCCGGTCCCGATGGCTACCACACCCCCGATGGCGATGCGGTCGGGCCGCGCTTCGAGTGGGTTCGACCCCACAGCGACGGCCTGGGTGCGGTCTACGTCGACAAGCAGTGGGGCTTCGTCGACACCGAGGGCACCGTGGTGATCGAACCGCAGTTCCCGCGGGTCTCCCCGTTCTTCGAAGGTCGCGCCCTCGCCGCCCAGCCCGATGGCCTGAACTACCGGTGGGGGCTCATCGACAAGACGGGCGACTGGGTGGTCGAGCCCACCTGGCGGGGGGTCGACGAGGAGGGATTCTCGGAGGGGCTCGTGGCGGTCGGCAAACCCCTTGCTACTCGACGACGGTGACTTCGAGCACCAGCTTCAGCAACCCTCGGCCGTCCTCCTCCCGGAACACGTCGACTGGTCCGCACCCGACGATATTCGACAGCTCATCTGGGTATACCCCCCATCCACCGATCCCGCGTACTTCTCCCGCGTGCTGAGCGGGCCAGGCATCAAACACCGGAGTCTCGGGTTCGTAGTCCAGATCCCACGCGCGGATGATATTGAAGCGATCTGCCCTTCCGGCGAAACGCTGGTCGACGCCGGTGAATTCCGATCCTTCGCCTACCTGAACGCAAGTATCCTCGACGTTGTCGAAGGAGTGGCAAAGTGCGACATCGGGGGGCGTGCCATCATCATCCCACGGTTCATCGGTGTTCCATGCCAGCTCGCTAACCCTGAGCTCGGTGACTCGGAATTCAAGTCGCTCCCGACCGTCCACCTGCCTACACGGCGCGGGCTCTTCAGACATGTCGACGGGCTGGATAACCTGCCCGACACCCGCCGAGTCGCAGCCTCCCCACGCGCAAAGCCCCACTAGACCCGCAACACGAAGCTTCATCGTACCCCCCTCGTGTTGCTACAGGCTCCTTGACTGAGAACCTCCACCGGCAATTCGGCACGTACGACCGGCGGCGCACTGTCGAACATCGAAAATCCAAATGATGTCGGATTTGTAATCGAGGCCTCCAATACGTATTCTCCGGGAGAGATGTTCTCAGGTACACGCCAATCTGGTTCGACCTTGACCTCTTGACCATCAAGGTTCACGCTTACATAAACCTCGTCGATGATGTGAAGCGCAGGGTCGAACGGCGACCCGTCGAGTGGCGTCAACCGGAACTCAACGATCGCGTCATCTGCAAACAATGTAAACCCGACGCTCTCCAAGGAAATCGGAGGAGGAGTATCAGGTTCAGGCAGGGTGAGTGGATCGTAGAACCTGCCTCCTGGACATCCGTAGAACGGACCATTGCCCACCTCAGCCTGGCTGCCAGCCCAATTCAACTTGTGTCGTGTCGGAATCTGCGGTGGCTCGCCTGTGACGCGTTCAAATCGTCACGACCCACCCAGCCAACAGCCCCGTCATCATGAGATCCTCCGTCGCCGCATCGCAAACGGCACCAGACACAGCACCCCGGTCCAGGTCATCCCTGCCGTGGAACATCCGGTCGGGGGGTGGGTCGACCACCGCGGACCGGCAGCTTCGAGGGCTCCAGCGGGATGCGCGAGCAGGACCGGCCCCGTCACCTGGCCACTCGGATGCACGCGCCAGACGAGCAGATCGATGGGTTCCCCGAGCCGGGACTGCTCCCGCAGGAGCTCGCACTGATCCGACGTCTCGACGCTGGTTTCGATCGGAACCAGCTCCACGAGCGAGTGGAGCGCCGGCGACATGTCGACGCCAGCCGGCTGCACCAGGATCCAGCCAGTCGCGTCCCCGCGGTACTCCCAGAACTGCACCTCGCACGGGGGCGCCCATTCGAACTCGGCCAGGTCCAGATCGAACATCGGCTCGGGCGGCGTCGCCCCAGCGGGCTCCGCACCAACGAAGAACTGACTGGAACGATTCGTCCCCTCGGTGGTGACGTAGTCTGTGGAGAGCGTGATCTCCGAACCCACCGGCACGTCGACCCACAATTGGACGAAGGGCGGCGCATCCTCGAACGACAGCTCGGGCTCCACGGAGGCGCCATCCAGCGTCGCAGACACCTCGACGGAGGCTTCCCACGAATCCCGCACTGTGGGGTCGACGTAGTAGACGAACGGCTCGTCGAGTGCGTGCTGCGGAAGACCCGTCTCCGGCGGCTCGACCGTCGAGTCCGCGATGGGGACCGCCAGGCGGGCGAACAGCGACGCGCACGGCGACGTCCCATCCGACGGGGGACACGCCCAGGCCGTGAACAGCGACAGAATCAGCATCGAGCGTCCATACGCCACTCTAGCCCAGCCCTCGGACAATCGCAGTGACGGTTCGGGGCCGAGGAAGTAGCTCTGCTCCGAAAACGGGTGCTGCATCGACGGTCGTTTCCGCCAGAAGAGGCCTGTGAACCTCGATCAGCGCATCGTCGCCACGGAGTCACGGACCACACCGAGAATTTCACGGAGCCACGCGAAACGGATCGGCCGATTATCACTATCGAACCAGAATGAATCGGCGGTATCCGGCGGCTCGCTCATCGCTCAGACAGCGACGAGGCACGTCGAACACCCCGAGTTCACGGCGAGCGCTGGCGCTCTGAGGCTCTGACGACGCTGTCTACCAGCATGCCTTCGCCGATCGACACGCTCCCCATTCCGATCGTCCGTCGTCCGCTGTGGCTCTGTGCGTGCGCCCGAGCCTCTTCAGCAGCCACTCCCGCGCGTCGACCCGGCCTGTCTTCCGAGACCAGGTGGGCGGTGAGGCCAGCGATTCCGGCAGGCGGATTCGGGCGCACGCACAGAGCTACGATCAATACAAAGGCGCGAAACGGATCCGCAAGTCAGGACGACGCTCGAACACGGCGGCTGAGATGGCTGGTCGAGGCATCCGCGCTCAGCGGATCCTCAGCGCAACCCTCCGCGAAGCGAAGCGCTCAGCGGTGAGAGTTGGCGTTGATTCCATCGAAGTCCTTCGAGCGAACGCCGGGGACGTCCGCCCCGGAGCCGGTTCATCCTCCGGGCCGCTACCAGACGATACGGCGCGCCCTTCCTCAACTCCGTGAGAAGCTCCCAGATCCTCCGTGACTCCGTGGCCGAATCGCCCAATCACCCGAAAACCCCCGAAACACCAGGAATTCACGCCTTCACAACCCGTCTCCGGTCGCGCCACAGAAAGAACGACGCCAGCGAGAACCCCGCGAGGATGTGCCAGATCCCCCACCAGGCCGCCACCACCGCCATCCCGCCGAGCCCGTCGAAGAACGAGAACACCAGCACCAGTCCGAGCCCCGAGTTCTGGATGCCCACCTCGAACGCGACGGCCCGCCGCTCGTCCTCCTCGAGCTTCGCCACGAACCCCGAGAAGTAGCCGAGCAACAGCGCAATCGCGTTCATCACCAGCACCGGCAGGAACACCGTGCCGATCGCCACCAGGAAGATGTCGAAGTTGTTGCTGAACGCCGCCAGCACCACCACGCCGAAGAACAGGATCGACGCCCCTTTCATGAACACCCGCAGCCGCGCCGCCAGACCCGGGAACTTCGCCGCACACCCCATCCCCAGCGCCACCGGCACCAGCAGGAGCAGCGCCACGCTCTGGAACATCTGGAACGGGTCCAGCGCGACATCGGTGACCAGCTTCGCGGTCGAGGGGTGCATCGACCCCCAGAACGCCAGGTTGAACGGCGTGGTGAACACCGCAGCGACCGTGCTGACGGCCGTCATCCCCACCGAGACCGTCAGCCGCCCGTTCGCGAGCTGGGTGAGGAAGTTCGACACGTTGCCGCCCGGGCACGCAGCCACCAGCATCATCCCGAGCGCCATGCTGGGGGTCGGAGCGATGGCGATGGCCAATGGGAACGTGATGGCGGGCAGGATCAGGAACTGACACACCAATCCGACCACTGGTGCGCGCGGATCGCGGGCGAGCTGGCGGAAGTCGTCGACGGAAAGGTCCAGCGCCACGCCGAACATCACGACGGCGAGCGCGATCTGGAGCGCAGCGAGCGAGCCGGCGTCGAACGCGAGCTCGATGGCGTCGATGGATGGGATGTCCATGGCGCAGGCTACCAGCGAACCCGGCTTCGGGGGAGCGACGCGGCGAACCTCCACGGTTACGAACCCGGCCATGAGCGACCGACCCCACGACATCGCGCTGTACGGCGCCACCGGCTTCACGGGCGAGCTCACCGCCCACTGGCTCGCCCAGCACGGCGTGTCGTTCTGCATCGCCGGGCGCAACCGAACCAAGCTCGAGGGCGTGCGCAGCCGGCTCGCCGAAACGCACGGCCACGACGTGCCGATCGTGGTGGCCTCCAGCAACGATCCCACCAGCCTGCGCCAGATGGCCGAGGGCGCGCGAACGGTCCTCACCACGGTGGGACCCTACATCCGGCACGGCATGCCCGTGGTCGAGGCCGCCGTGGATGCGGGCTGTGACTACGTCGACATCACCGGAGAGCCGGAGTTCGTGTCGGCCAGCCGCGACCGGTTCGACACCCGCGCAAAGGACGCCGGGCTGCGCATCGTGCACTGCTGCGGCTTCGACAGCCTTCCCCACGATCTCGGCGCCTGGTACACCGCCCGGCAGCTCCCCCAGGACCGTCCGATCCGCGTCGAGGGCTTCGTGTCCAGCCGGGGAGCGGTGTCCGGAGGCACCTGGGCGAGTGCGCTCGAAGCCATGGGTCGGGGCAGCAAGGGGTCCGGCTCCAGCGGACGCACGCGCGATTCGTCGGAGTACACGGCGAGAATCAAAGCGAAGTTCCACAAGAACCGCACCGCGAAGGGCTTCGCGGTCCCCCTGCCCACCATCGACCCCGTCATCGTCGTGCGTTCCGCGCGGGCGCTGCGCTACGGAACGTCGTTCACCTACGGCCACTACGCCCGGGTGAAGACCAAGCGCTACCTCATCGGGGGCGCCATCGGCCTGGGTGCCGTGGTGGCCGCGTCGAAGATCCCCAGCCTCCGCCGCTGGCTCGAAGCCCAGTGGCCCTCGGGGTCCGGACCGGATCAAGAAGCCCGCGACAAAGGCTGGTTCAAGGTGCTCTTCATCGGGCAGGCCGGCGATGCGCGCATCGTGACCGAGATCCGCGGAGACCAGGACCCCGGCTACGGCATGACCAGCAAGTGGGTCGGCGAGTGTGCGCGCGTGCTGGTCGAAGACCGGGATGCTCTTCCCGAACGCCATGGCGTGCTCACCCCTGTCGCTGCGCTCGGAGAGGCGATCGAGCGCCGGATGCCCGCAACGGGCACGAGCCTGTCGACCCTCGAGGGGCCCTGACGTGCTGGCGGTGCTCCTCGGCGCTGCGCTGGCGGGCACGTCGATGGCGGTCCTGCCCTTCGACAACCACTCGGGCTCCGAGGAGTACGACGCGCTGGGGTTGGGCATCGCCGACATGCTGGTGACCGACCTGTCTGGCGTGTCCGAGCTCACCCTGGTCGAGCGGCAGAAGGTGGGCGCGGTCCTGTCCGAGATCGAGCTCGGCGAACAGGGCTTCCTCGACCCCGAAGCCGCTGTGAAGGCCGGCAAGGGGGTGGGAGCCGAGTGGTTGCTGGTCGGCGCCATCACGGCCGTCGAGCCCGAGCTGCGCGTCGATGCCCGGGTGATCGACGTGTCGTCCGGCACGGTCGCGCACACGGCCGCCGTCGAGGGGCCGCGCACGGAGTTCTTCCTGGTCGAGAAGGAGCTCGCGCTCGTCGTGCTCGAGGAGATGGGGCTGGAGGTCAGCCCCCGCGAAGCAGCCCGGGTCGGACGCGTCGCCACCGAGTCGTTCGACGCGTTCGTAGCCTACAGCGCCGGGCTCGAAGCCCTCGACTCGGGCGATGTGGACGCCGCACGACGTCGCTTCGAGGCCGCGCTGAAAGCCGATTCCGGGTTCGCCTCCGCCAACGATGCGGTGGCCGGGCTGCGCGACGAGCTCACCGCAGCAGACGCCCGATCCGAACAGCTCGTGGCCGAAGGCACCGAAGCGGTGCTGGCTCGCATCGCGGCCTACGCAGACGGCACGATCGACGACGATGCCCTGATCTCCACGGTCAGCACGGTGTCGATGAGCTTCTACTCGCTCACCGAGACCGACCAGCTGCGGGTCTGCGAAGCCCTGCTCGATCTGGAGCTCGGCGAGGACGTCATCCTCCAGCAGATGCCCGGGTTCGAGGTGTCGATCAACGACTGGGCGATGTCCCGGCTGGTGCTCGCGGCGTCGCGCCTGAACGACCGCACCCGCGTGCTCACCTGGGGCCAGGCCTTCATCGAGCGCTACCCCACCTCGTCGATGTACTCGGTGGTGTCCCAGTCCCTCGATCGCTACCTGAAGGTCATCGAGACCGAGCGAAAGGCCCGTGCAGACGGGGTTCCCGAGGCGCTGCGTGCCGACGCTCACGACACGATGCTCTTCGAGCGCTGCAACCGGGAACCCGACGCCCGCCGTGCGGTGGAGCACTGCCGGAAGCTGGTGGAGTGGCGCGAGGAGACCGGGCGCGTATGGGATCGGAGGGCGTTGTACGCGGTCTTCGAGGCGGCCGAGGACGTGGTCGACGAGCCGCTGATGCGCCGGATCCTGACGCACTGGGAGAGCGACCAGGTCGAACCGGATGCGGTGAAGCCCGGCGACCTCGACGACGTGCGCGAAGACCTCGCGGAGCGGCTGGAGGAGCACCTGAGCTGCCCCGGGTTGGGCGCCCGACTGGACGGTTCCGAGGAGCCCGACGACTACGACCTCGTCGACGTCGCGCGAGACGTGGAGCGCGCCGTGCGCCGCGCGTGCTTCGACCTGGTCGACCCCGGATTGGCCCGGCTGGCGGCCGCGCCGAAGGCGTCCGTCGACGAACGCGTGACCAGGGCGTGGACCGACGCACGCTGGACCCGGGCGCGCCTGTTCGGGGATGCCGAAGCGCTCGACGCCCTGTACCAGGAGTTCGGCGACCGCGGCTGGCGCTTCGTGGACGCCTCCCGCATCGACTCCATCCGGGAGGATCGACTCGACACCGACTGGGCGAACGCCGCCCGCCTCGACGACCTCGCGAGTTCGCTCCAGCGGGCCGGCCTGTTCCGCGAGGCTGCGCTGGCCCGCCAGGAGATCGTCGACGAGCACGAAGGCTGGCCCGAGAAGAGCCGCGCCGCCGTGCTGCTCGATGCCGCGAACGCCTGGCGACAGGTCCTCGAGCCCGACAGCATCCCCCGAGCGCGAGCCCTGTTCCTCCAGGTGATCGAGGCGTTTCCGGGCACCCCCGACGCCGAACGGGCCGAGCTGTACGAGAGCGGCATGTCCCGCTGACGCCGCTACCTCCGGCGCGCACCCGAGGAGGGCGGAGCCGGCAACGACAGCTCGAACGTCCCGGCCGGCCCGTCGCAGAGCAAGCGGCAGGCGTGCAGGAAATCCCAGCCGAGCAGCATCAACACCGTGAGGTTCTTCACGGTCGTGCGTACGCCTCCGGCCTCGATCAGGTCGAGCTCGTACCACCGCCGGTCGCCGATGATCGCGAAGCGGGTGCTGCGGAGCGCCGCCTGGGAGCGCTCCCCGGTCTCGGTCACCCCGGACCACTCGGCCGCACCGGGGGATTCGAGGTTCAGGTCGCGCGCGAGGTCCCGGTCGATCACCGACATGCTCGCTCCCGTGTCCAGCACCGCCACGCCGGACATCAGCGGGGCATCGGCCAGCTGCACGCGCACGACGGGCCCACACGCCGGATGCAGCAGGCCGCGGATCTTCACGGGTTTCGCCATGGGGCGGAGTGTACGCGACGCCCGCGTGGCAGAGCTGCCCGTGACTACCCGCCCACCTGGGTCATCACGCCCTCGAACACCCGAAAGTCCCCGTCATGGTGGGCCTCGTGCCCGGCCACCTTGCCGAACACCTGCGCCCGGATGGCCTGTTCGAGGTCTTCGTCGCTGGCGCCGTTGCGCAGCAGGTCGCGCAGGTTGGGCGCGTCGTCGCGCGACAGGCAGGTGCGCAGGCTCCCGTCGGCCTGCAGTCGCAGCCGGTTGCACGCATCGCAGAAGTGCTCGGTGATGGGCGAGATGAACCCGACCACCAGCCCGTTCTCACGGATGCGCCAGTCGCGGCTCGGCCCCCCGCGCGGACCCGCGTCCTCGGCGGGCTCCAGGGTGTAGCGCTCGCCGAGGCGCTCTCGGATCTCGGACGCCGGTATGTGCTGCTTGATGCCCCCGTTGCCCTCGAACGGCATGAACTCGATGAACCGCACCTGGGTTCCCGGCCGCTCGGCGAAGTACTCGACCATCTCGACCAGCTGGTGGTCGTTCACCCCGCGCACCACCACGGCGTTGATCTTCACGGGGGTCATCCCGGCCTCGAGCGCGGCGTCGATGCCCGCCAGCACCTTGTGGACGTCGGCTCCGCGGGTCAGCTCCGAGAACACCGCGGGATCGAGGGTGTCGACAGAGACGTTGAGCCGCTTCAGGCCCGCCGCAGCGAGCTCGGTGGACCGCTTGACCAGGGCGTGTCCGTTGGTGGTCATGGACAGGTCGTCGATGCCCGGTGTAGCTGCGATCATCCCCACCAGATCGACGATTCCGCGACGCAGGGTGGGCTCCCCCCCGGTGAGACGGACGCGATGGATGCCCATGCCCGCAAAGACCCCGACCAGACGGGCGACTTCTTCGTACGACAGCACCTGGGCCCGCGGCATCCAGTCGAGCCCACGCGCCGGCATGCAGTACGTGCACCGGAAGTTGCAGCGGTCGGTGACGCTCACCCGCAGGTAGGTGTGCTCCCGGCCGAACCGATCGACGAGCGGCCCCGTAGCAGGGCATTCGAAGTCGGCGATGGGCTGGGGAAGCACGATTCAGACCGGGAGTTTTTCGGTGATGGAGCGCGCGACGGCCGCGAACTGCTCGGCGGACGCGCCTTCTTCGAGGGCGACGGGCAGCCCCTGGTCTCCGCCCTTGCGGATCGCGGTGCGCAGCGGGATCTGGCCCAGGACATCGGTCCCGTAACGCTCGGCGATGCGGATACCGCCCCCATCGCCGAACACGAAGTCCTTCGTGCCGTCGGGAAGCGCGTAGTAGGCCATGTTCTCGACCAGGCCGAGCAGCGGGACGTCGAGCTTCTCGAACATCGTGATGCCGCGGATGGCATCGCCCAGGGCGACCTCCTGAGGCGTGGTGACGATGACCGCGCCCGCGAGCTTCACGGCCTGGATCAAGGTGAGCTGGGCGTCGCCCGTGCCCGGGGGGAGGTCGATGATCAGGTAGTCGGTGCCGTCCCAGCGGGTCTGCTGCAGGAACTGCCGAACCGCGCTCATCACCATCGGGCCGCGCCAGATCATGGCCTCGGCTTCGTCGACCAGCATGCCCATCGACATGCACTTCACCCCGTAGCTGTTGACCGGGATGATGCGCTTGTCGGTGTCGACGATGGGGCGCGACTGGATGTTCATCATGCGCGGGATGCTCGGCCCGTACACGTCGGCGTCCAGCAACCCCACGCTGTGACCGAGCTTCTGCAGCGCGATGGCGAGGTTCACGCTCACCGTGCTCTTGCCCACGCCGCCCTTGCCGGACGCCACCGCGACGATGTGCTTCACGCCGGGAAGCGACTTCTTCTCGATCGGCCCGCCGTGGGGACCCATTCCGGGGCCCGACATGCCGGGCACGGGGTCTTTCTTGCCGCCCTTGGCAGAGGGCTTCGCCTGCTGTGCACCCCCACCGATGGGGAGGAACAGGACCTTGCCGTCGAACCCGAGGCCCGCGAGGTTCTTGCGCAGGGCTTCCTCGATCGCGCGCCGATCGTCGGCGGTGTGGTCCTCGTCCCACTTCACGCCGATCTCGAGGCTGCCCCCGGGCGTGAGCCGCGGCTCTGCCAGGATGCCAGCGAGCCAGACGCTGCGTCCGGACACGGGATCGCGCACCCGGGTGGCAGCGGGCTGTACGAGCTTGATGGGTTCGATGTCTGCCACGCGGTCCTCCAGAGCCCCGTCCTTAGCACGCCACATCGGGCCGCTCCTCTGCTAATGTGCGCCCACGTGCTGCTCGCCCTCGCCATGCTGCAAAGCGCTTCGGCCGCCTGGCCGGAGGACGCGTCCATCTCCGGGATGGTCGAGCACGACGGGGTCCGCGTGGTCGACACCGAGCAGCTCTCGGCCGACTACGAATCCTTCATCGCCGAGCTCGGAACCGCCATCTCGAACAAGCCAGTGATGCCCGCCAGCACCACCGGAACGTACGGATTCGAGTTCTCGATCCACACCACGTTCGTGTTCGTCGACGCCATCGAGCGCGAGTCCGAGATCAGCCCGTGGGACCGCGTTCACCCCGAGGAAGACGCCGAGTCCTACCTGTGGATCCCCACGTTCTCCGCCCGCAAGGGTCTCCCGCTCTCCACCGAGATCGGCGGGTCCATCGGGTGGCTGGGCCTCACGCGCACGGGCCTCGCATCGGTGTTCGGCCGCGTCGCCGTGGTCGAGGGCTACAAGCCCCTTCCCGACCTCACGCTCCAGGTCGGCTACGCCGGCTACGTGGGCAACGACGAGCTCGAGCTCGGTGTGCTCGACATGGGCGTCACCCTCGGCAGCCAGTTCGCAGTCGGCTCGTCGCCCGGCATGAACACCGGTCACCTCGAGCCCTACGTCAACTTCTCGCTGCTGCGGGTCACGGCCAGCCCCACGGTCGACGCCAACACGGCCGCAGCGGTGGGTGCCGTGGCCTACCGACGCAACGACGCCGATGCGCTCGACCCCATCGCACTGCCCCAGGTGGCTGCGGGTCTGCAGATCACCAACGGCAACGTGCACGTCCGCCTCGCCGGCAGCTGGGCCTGGCAGACCCTGCCCACCGCGACCGCCGGGATGGGATTCACGTTCTGAGCCCCCTGTCCGCGCGCCTCGCGGTCGGCCTCCTGCTCGCCTCCTGGGCCGTCGACGTGCGTGCCGAGACGCCCGACCGTCGCGCGGTCCTCACGGCAACGGTCGGCGAAGACGGCACGATCGCGGGTCGGCTGTCGATTCCGCCCGGGATGGCGGGCGCCCCGGGCTTCGACGTCGCAGACCCCCTGTCCGTGCTGCCACGAGCGCCGGACGACCTGAACCAGCTGCGCACCTTTCCAGGCGCGGTCGACACCGGCTCGATGCAGTTCCAGGAGGTGGAGCCGGGCGTGTGGACCTTCGAGACCACCCTCCCCCGCCGGTTCGGAGGGGTCGGCCACACGGGCCACGGCACCTACGCCAGCGGTGCGTTCTACCCGCAGCCGTTGCTCGACGGACGCATCCCCGAGCTCGACTGGGTGGTGGACATCACGCTTCCGGACGGACGCACGGGTGTGGTGGGCAACACCGTGGGCACCGGCACGCTGCACTGGGAGGGGTCGTCGGACCGCGTGGTGGTCGCGATGCCTCGCAAGGCGCGGGTCGAGACCGTGCAGGTGGGCGACGCCACCGTTCGGGTGGTGGGCAAACGCACGCCTCGCCGTGCGCTGCTTCGAGCCGTCGAGACGGTTCTTCCCGAGACCCGCATCGCCTCCGAAGACCTCACCGAGGTGGTGTTGGTCGAAGCCCCTCTGCGGCGTCGTCTGGTGCGCCCCAGCGCCGACATCGCCCTGGTCAGCGACCGGATCTTCCGGCTGGCCCCCCTGTTCAAGCCCTTCCATCGACACGGCTTCGTGAAGGGCGTGGCGACGGCCGCGAGCCCCCACGAGGACGGTCTCGCGCGGGAGCTCGACGGAGCGGTGCGCGCCGAGCAGTGGAAGGCCGAGCGCAAGGGAGGCGGTGCACGGGGGCTGACCCGGGCGTTCACCTGGGTCCCCCAGATCGACTACCTCCTCTCGTCGCGTCGCATCGCCTTCTACAGCGAGATCTTCGAGGAGGCGCACCCCGGAGACGTCGTCCAGGACGACCTCGTGGAGACCCTGGCTCCCCACCGGCCCGGCTCCAGCGTGCGGATCCAGCTCGACGACCGCTACGGCGCCGGTACGAGCGAGGCCGTCAACCAGGCGCTCCACGCCGGTCTCACCCTTCCCCAGGCCCTGAAGAGCGTCGATGCGGATCCGGATCTCGACCACACCTGGCGGCGTCCCATGCCCCCCCAGGACTACGTGCTGGAGGTGGGCGAGACCGCCGTGGTCACGCGCGAGACCACGCCTGATGCCCCGCTCGAGACCGTGATCCTGCGGACCGTCGAAGGCGACGAGACCCAGCGTCTGGCCGTCCGTCTGCAGCCCGGGGTTCCCTTCGATCTCGGCCCCGTCGACCGGGTGGTGATCGACCCCGGCCGCCACGTCCTCCAGACCTCTCGGACGCGGGATTCCTGGCCTCAGCGCCCGCTCCGGGTCACGGCAGCGGCCTTCGTCAACAACATCAACCTCACGCGGTTCCGCATCACGGGGTCGGCCATCGCGTGGGTTCGGGGCCGGTACGACACCAAGAACGTGTTCTCGGGTTCGGTGTACTCCAGCCGGGCCAGCATCGTGGGCGGGTCGCTCGGCTACGTGCGCAAGTTCGGGCCGCTCAAGGACGGCATCAGCCGTCAGCATCGGGTGTCGTTCAGCCTGGGCCCGCGGGTGATCGACCCCCGCTTCCTGTCCAGCGAGGACGGCCCGTTCAGCGTCGCGGGCTCGGTGCGGTACAGCTGGGACACGCGGGTCTCGAGTGACTTCCCGATCCGCGGGCAGCGCCTGTCGATCGGCGCGACCGCGGGGGCGTTCCCCGGCACCTCCTCGCGCTGGGCCAGCATCAGCGCGTCTGCGACCGGCATCACCTCGCCGCATCCCCGCCACGCGTTCGCAGGCCGCGCCAGCGTGCTCGCGGCGGCCTCGTCTCGACCCGACCAGCTGATCACCCTCGGCGGGCTGGGCTCGATGCGGTCTCTGCCCGTGCTTCCCCCGTGCCAGCTGGGTCCTCAGGAGGATCCGTGTGCGCAGGTCGCCCGCGAGGCCGTGCTCGGTGCGGTGGAGTACCGGGTGGCGCCCCTGCGGAACCTCTCGGTGCCGATGCTGTTCGTCTGGGGAACCGAGCTCCAGCTGTCGTTCGGGCTCGAAGGGGCGGCGGCCCGATTGTTGGACGGGGATGGCACGGCCATCGGGGGCACGGTCGCCATCGGCGGACTGGCGGACATGTTCGGCGCCGAGCCCACCTTCATGGGGGTGACCGGCGGATGGCTGCTCTACGCGAACGGCATCGACTACGCCGAGCCCCTCCAGCCGATGCCGGAGATCTACCTGCTCTGGACGCAGGCCTTCTGAGCGGTACAATCCGAAGGGTCGTGCCCGTTAAGAGAAGGGGTCTTGCAGCGACCAGAGAGCCTGCCGTGTCCGACCCCACAGACCCCAGCAACCCAACCGCGGCGGATCGCCGTGCGCCTCTCGGTCCTGGCGAGGAGCGCTTCCGGACGATCTGCGAGAACGCACCCGTGATGATCGATCAGTTCGACGAGAACGGTCGCTGCCTGCTGTGGAACCAGGAGTGCCAGAAACAGCTCGGCTACACCCTGGCCGAGATCGACTCCTGGGACGACCCCCTGGAGCGCTTCTACCCCGACGAAGCCGAACGCCAGCGGGTTCGCCAGTCCATCGAGCGCGCGGACGGCACGTTTCGCGAGTACCGGGTGCGGGCGCAGGACGGGTCGGACCGCATCCAGATGTGGGCCGACTTCCGCCTGCCCGACGGCGCGCACATCTCTGTGGGCCACGACGTCACCGAGCAGCGACTGATCGAAGAGCAGCTCCGCCAGTCCCAGAAGATGGAGGCGCTCGGCCAGCTCACGGGTGGGATGGCGCACGACTTCAACAACCTGCTCACCGTCGTGCTCGCCAACGCCGAACACCTGCAGGAGATGCCCTTGCCGGTCGAAGCGCGCGAGCTGGTCGGCGAGATCGTCGACGCCGCATCCCGGGGCGGGACCCTCATCCAGAAGCTCCTCGCAGTGGGGCGCAGCGACACCGTCGATCGACGGCCCGTCGACCTCAACACCCTCGTCCGGGATCTGGCGCCGACGCTGGGCCGTCTGCTTCCGGACTCGATTCGCCTCCGCCTGCACACCGAACCATCGTTGCCGCAGGTCGCAGCCGATCAGGGAGCCGTCGAGCAGATCCTGATCAACCTCGCCACCAACGCAAGGGACGCCATGGCGGGCAGCGGATCGCTCACCCTCGACCTCCAGCGGCGCTGGGTCGACCACACCGAAGCGGAGCGACACAGCTGCAAGCCCGGTGAACACGTGGCGATCACGGTCGCGGACACCGGCGTCGGCATGGACGAGGCGACCCGCGAGCGCGTGTTCGAGCCGTTCTTCACCACCAAGGGCGAGCAGGGCACCGGCCTCGGGATGCCGATGGTCTACGGGCTCGTCCGCCAGCACGATGGCGCCACCTGGGTCGAGAGCGCGCCCGGCGAAGGAACCCGCGTGCACGTGCTCTTCCCCCGCCATCAACACACGCATGCCCCCGACCGCACCACGAGTGCGGGCGCGCGACGCGTCCTCATCGTCGAGGACGAGCCCAGCATCCGCCGCATCACTGCAAAGATGCTGCAACACGAGGGCTACGCCACGGTCGAGGCTCCCGACGGCCACCACGCCCTCGAAATCCTGGACCGCGCTCCGTTCGACCTGGTCCTCACCGACGTCGTCATGCCCGGAATGGGCGGCGTCGATCTCTACGAGGCGCTCGCGGAGCGCGGCAGCACCATCCCGTTCCTGTTCATGACCGGCTACGCCGAGGTGGATGTGCTGCGTCGGATCCAGGGGAATGGAGACCCGGGGTCGCGCCTGCTCCGCAAGCCGTTCCGCGCAGAACAGCTCCTGAAAGCCGTCGCCGCGGTGTTCCGGGACGCCCCCGTCGATCGCGGAAGCGCCTGAGCCGGCCGGACGGGCTCAGCTGTGCTCGGCGCGGATGGCCGCCAGCTGGTCGGCGTCGAACGCCCCGTCGTCGTCTTCGGAGATCCAGCTGTAGTCCACCTGCTTGCCGTCGACCTCGGCGAACGCCGGGCGCCACTCGGGCGTGCGGGTCCACAGGAAGAGCCCGCCCCACAGCGTGGCGGCTTCGGCGGCGATGAAGCCCAATGCACCGCTCAACACGGCGGCTTCGACCCCCAGCTGCTTGGACAGGAGCAGGGCCTGGAAGGCTTCGCGCGCGCCCTCTCCCGCGATCGTCGGGCTGAACAGCGTGGCCAGGATCTGGATGGTGGACCCGAACACGATGGGCCAGAACTGCGCGCCCACCACCCCGATGGCCAGAGCGGTGAAGAAGTACACGACCGCGGTGGTGAAGTGCGTGACGAACTTCGCGAACAGTGCGGCCATCAGGATGCCCACCTTGCCTTCGTAGGCGCCCACGGCATCGGTGAACTGCTCGAGGATGCCCACGACGCGACCGCCGATCTTGTCGCCCAGCGGAACCGCGCCCGCGAGGGCCGAGACCATCTTCATGATGCCCACGAGGATGAACGGCCAGACGAGCCCGATGATGACGACCGCGCACACCCCACCGGCGAACGCCAGGATGACGCCTGCGAAGATCGGTGCGGTCTCGGGGCGGCCGAGGTCGGTGGTGACGTCGACCAGCACCTGGTAGCCGAACGGCAGGGTGAGGATCATGCCGAGGAACAGCCCGGTCACCCCGATGAACTTCTCGAGGGCTTTGGCTGTGAACACCCGCGACCAGGCGTTGCTGTAGCGCCCGGCTTCGTAGGCGGTGTAGCCGTCGAGGCCGATGGTGGACGGCAGGAAGGTGCCGATGAACCGACCGATCAGGAACGCGGTCATGATCTTCTGCCAGAACGGGAACCGGATGCCCTGGCCCCGCAACAGCATGTGCCACGCGAAGGCCGAGCTGATCACGCCCACGAACTTGATGGCCATCGCCGCCAGGCCCCAGACCACGAACATGGTGGGGTCGACGGTCTTCACGTAGGTCCACAGCGCGGCGTACAGCGGCAGAGACACGCCCTGGGCCTCGATCGGGTGGCGCAGCAGGGCCATGATCCCCACCACCGTGAACACCACCTTGGCGATGCTGTTCAGCGGCTTGCGTGTGGCCTTGTCGAGCAGGAACCCCGAGCCGATCCAGGCCGCGAAGCTGACCAGCACCAACAGCAGCCCGATGGCTCCCATGGCGCCGTTCCACGCGAACCACGTGACCCCCGTGAAGCTGATGGCCGCGAGCCCCACGAGCCCGAATCCGACGTTCCTGCGCATCCTGTCTCCGCCTGAAGCGCGCGCACTCTAACCGTCAGGACGACGACTGGCGTCCGCGCCGTGCAGACGGGGCTCTCAGCGGGTGGACGCGCTCACTGGTTGGACCAGTGGAGCGTGAGGCTCGACAGCACCTGTTTGGCGTTCCCGTCGTCCTTCTCGCGGGTTCCGTCCCACTTGAAGACGCGCCGCGACCGCAGGATCCAGATCGCATCCCCGCTGATCGCGAACAGCTGACCCGCGGGGTCGTTGGGGGCTCGACCACAGATGCGCTTGGCGACGTCGGACACATCGGACCCCGCCGAAGGCAACAGGCCGTTGTCCTCCTCGATGCAGGTGCCGGCCTCGGCCGGGTGACGATGCAGCGCCACGATCTCGGCCAGGGGCTCCCCCCAGCTGACGGCGAGGACCTTGCTGGTGGGGCGGCGCAGATCGGGCCAGCCCCACACGCTGTAGCGCCGGCCAGACGGGAGCTTCATGGTGCCCTGCTCGCCTGCGGTGTGGAGCACGTTGAGCACCGGCGCCAGCTTCTCGATGTTCTCGGGCAGCTCTTCGCGACGGCCGGGCAGGATCTCGGCGCCCAGCATCTCGACCGCACGCTGCCAGCCCGGTGGGGTGGGTTCTTCCTCGTCGTCGTCGCTCTCTTTCGATGCGGAGCGCCCCAGGCCGTCGCGCTCGCTGCGGTCTTCGGTGACCGACAGGGCCACGGACTTGCCCGGGGCCCCGCCGAACGGGATGGGCTCGCGCGCAGGGGCGGCATCCGAGGTGTCGCTCGACACAGCGGAGAGTGCGGAGACGACCAGCGCTGCGGCGCGTTTGCAGCCCTCGGGGTCGGAAGGCACCACGAACACGAAGGTGTTCCCCGACCGCCCCGCTTCGACCTGGCTCACCAGGGCTTCGGCGGCGTCGAGCTCGCGTCGAAACGCCTCGCCGTAGCCCCGCAACACACTGTCGACGACCCCGTGCAGGGGCCCAGCCAGACGAGCGGGATCGCCCAGCAGACAGACGGCGTCGGCACCCGGAGCCTTTCGCACGGCCCCTTCGATGGCCGACGTGTCGGCGGTGTCGATGGCGGCGGGGCCCGACACGGTGAGCCCGGCATCTGCGAGCTGTTCGGCCAGGGACTCGGCCTGCGTGGATTCGGCGGCGACCGCGACGACGTGGACGGAGGCGGCGGCTCCGGCGTCTGCCCGGGCCTCCGGGTCGCGCGGGGAATCCGTGGAAGCGTCGCTCATCCGTGCTCTCTCCTCTGAGGCTCGCGAGCATACCGGCTGGCGCTCGGGTCCACCACCCCGCGGGCGCGCTGCCGGACGCACTCCCCTCGCGCGATGCGATCGCGGTCGGACTCGCTCGTCCACGAGAGGCGCGCGAGCAGACGGTCCAGGGGCCAGAGGTTCCGCGTCGGGTCCGGGCGGTTCCGGTCCACCAGCCCCTCCAGCGGGCGACGGGGTAGATCCCGCACGAGCTTCCGCGCCGACCCCCCGGCGGCGACCAGACGACGCGCGGGCTCCAACAGCGTGGGCGGCAGGTGCGCGATCAGCGGGTGCAGTCGACCTCCCACCTCGGCGACGGCGGGGCATTCGAGCAGAGACCGGACGTGCTCGACCGTCAGGCCCAGCACGTCGCAGGGCACGATCAACGCGGGCCCCGCGGCATCCTCGAGGGCCGTCACGACACCGTTCAGCGGATGCCGGGGCCCCGCGTCCGACTCGCGCAGCACGGTCAGCGCCCCGCCATCCGATCGGGGCCAGGGCAGACCATCCGGCGAACCGCGACGCACCAGCGTGGCTTCACAACCCGCCTCCTCCAACACCTCGGCCAGCACGACCGCACAGGGCCGATCCAGGGCGGGCCCCCCGGGAAGACGGGCTTTGTCGGACCCCATCCTGCTGGATGCCCCCCCAGCCAGGACGTACGCCCGCATCATCGCTCCGGGGGCGAGGGGTCGAGCGGAAACAGACCGTCGGTCGCACCGGTGTCGAGGAACGAGGCATCGAGGAGCTGCACCACCACTCGCTCCCCGATGGCGACCCCGCCCTGCTCCGGCGTCCGGAGAACCAGACCGTGGGCGCGGGCCATGCTCGACAGCACGCCGCTGCTCTGCGACCCCGTGCTTCGACACGCCCAGCCGAGCGGGCCTTTCTGAAGGGTGACCCGCAACAGCTTGGCCCGCCCCGGTCGCTCCCGGATGGCCTCCAGCATGGTGGCCTCGACCACCGGGAGGAACGGGCGGGGCATCCCGAGCCGCGTCCGGACCCACGGCCAGACGAACTCCAGGTAGTTCACCATGCAGCTCACGGGGTTGCCCGGCAGGCCGAAGATCGGCACCACGCGACCATCGGGCCGGGTGACCCGCCCGAACGCCAGGGGCTTGCCGGGCTTCATCCGCACCTTCCAGAACTCGAAGTGCGCACCCAGCCGCTCGAACGCCTCCTTCACCAGGTCGTACTTCCCGACGCTCACGCCGCCCGTCGTGACCAGGGCATCGGCGTCGAGCCCCTGCTCCATGCACGCCACCAGCCCGTCGAGATCGTCGGGGGCCGCCTTGCCGCCGGTGGGGTCGACGGGTTCAGCGCCGGAGTCCTGAACCAGCGCCCACAACGCGCGGTCGTTGCTGCTGTAGATCTGGCCCGGTCCCAGTGGATTGCCCGGCTGAACGAGCTCGTCGCCGGTGCTGAGGAGGGCCACGCGGGGCTTCCTGCGCACGCACACCGAGGTCAGCCCCACAGATGCCAGCAACCCGATCCGACCCGCGGTCAGTCGCTCGCCCGCAGACACCAGCACGTCTCCGGTCTGGATGTCGGCCCCGCGTCGGCGGATGTTCTCGCCCGGACCCGGGGCCTGCAGGATCCGCACCCCGCTGGCGCCGGCTGGCTCGGTGTTCTCGACCATCACCACCGCATCGAGGCCGTCCGGCACGGGCGCTCCGGTCATGATCGATACGGCGGACCCAGCGGGCACGGCTCCATCGAAGGGGTGACCTGCGGCGCTCTCTCCGGCCACCATCAGGGTTTTCCCGATTTGAGCACCAGCGCACCGAACCGCGAACCCGTCCATCGCGGAGTTGTCGTGGGGGGGCACGTCCATCGGAGCGATCACCGGCGCTGCGACGACTCGGCCCAGAGCGGGCACCAGCCCCAGATCCTCGACCCCCGCCGGCACGACACCAGAGAGGATGTGCGCGAGGGCTTTCCCAACGTCCAGCATGTGCCGATGACTCCATGAGAGAGTGTGGACGAGACCTCTATCCACCCACACCGCACTGGAGAGTTGCATGCGCGTAGAGACCTGCCTGTGGAACGGATCGTGGAGCACGCCCCTCCCCTCCATCGCACCCACCGTGGTCCTCTGCTTCGGAGACCCTGGGCTTCGCTCCGCCGATCCGGCCGGTCCCCTCGCAGATCTCCACCGCGCCTACCCCGACGCCGTGCACGCGGGCTGCAGTTCCTCGGGTGAGATCCTCGGTGACGACGTGCTCGAAGGCACGTTGGCCGCCGTCATCGTCACCTTCGACGCCGTGACGGCCCGGGGCACCACCCACACCATCTCGGACCCAGAGCAGTCCCACGCAGTCGGTCAGGCCCTCGCGAAAGACCTCGCTGCCGACGCGTCCAGCGGCCCGCTGAAGCACGTGTTCCTGCTGTCCGACGGACTCGGGGTGAACGGCTCGGCGCTCGCAGCCGGCGTCCAGTCCGCCCTCGACTCCGAGGTCGTCGTCACCGGCGGGCTCGCCGGAGATGGTCCGCGCTTCGAGCGCACCTGGGTGTTCGACGGAGACTCGCCGCGCGCAGGCGTCATCCGGGCAGTCGGCCTGTACGGCGACGCGCTGGTCGTCGGGCACGGTTCTCGCGGAGGATGGTCGCCCTTCGGTGTGGTCCGAACGGTCACGCGCGCCGAGGGCAACGTGCTGTACGAGCTCGATGGCCGCCCGGCGCTCGACCTGTACCGCGAGTACCTCGGAGACCGTGCTGCAGGGCTTCCCGCCACGGGGCTCCTCTTTCCTCTCGCCGTCACCGACGAGCACCGCACCGACATCGTGCGCACCATCCTCGCCATCGACGACGACGCCCGCTCCCTCACCTTCGCCGGCGACGTTCCCGTGGGCGCGAAGGTCCGTCTGATGCGCGCCGACAATCCCGCTCTCATCGATGCAGCCGGCGAAGCCGCGCAGGCAGCCCGCGTCACCGAGAGCCCCGTGCTCGGCCTGGCCGTGAGCTGTGTCGGCCGTCGTCTGGTGCTGGGCGAGTCCTCCGAAGAAGAGGTCGAGGAAGCCCTGGAACACCTGCCGGAGGGCAGCTGGCTGGCGGGCTTCTACAGCTACGGCGAGCTGTCGCCCGCCTCGGGCACCTCGTGCCTGCTGCACAACCAGACCATGACGCTCACCACCTGGGGCGAGTCCTGAGTACGACCCCTCCACCCCCCGAGCGAAGTCGACGGCCCAGCACGCTGCACCGCACCCTGCGGCGCCAGCTGCGCAAGTGCGGAATCGACCCGGACACCGGGCAGGCGACGCCCGATGGCTGGGCGAAGTTCCTGGAGCGGGTCGATCGGTCCTACCGGGCCATGGACGACGAGCGCTACACCGCCCAGCGGGCCCTCGAGATCAGCTCGCGCGAGATGGAAGCGCTGTCGTCCGAGCTCGCCCTGGACCGCGAGCGCCTCGTGGCCATGGTCGAGTCGCTGCCCCAGGCCCTCGTGTTCGCCGATGCCGATGGCAGCATCCGCTTCGGAAACGCCCGCGCAGACGAGCTCCTCGGCGAGCTGACCAGCGGCCACCACCTCGACGAGCTGGTGTTGCTCTACGATGCCGATGGGCATCCCGTGGACCCGTTGTCCGCCCGAACCAGCCCGGTGGGTACGCCCTCCGCCCACGTCCGCGGCCGACACGGGGCATTCGATGCCGCCTGGTCTCTTCGGCCCATCGTGGTGGGGGACGAGCTGGCCGGCATTCTGCTCGTCGTCAGCGACCTGCGCGACATCAAGCGCCGCGAAGCCGCCCTGCAGAAGGCACGCATGGAAGCCGAGGTCTCCCGACAGACCGAAGCTGCGCGCGGGCGCTTCCTGGCGAACGTCAGCCACGAGCTCCGCACACCGCTCAACGCCATCCTGGGCTACACCGAGATGCTCGCCGAGGATGCGGAGGCAAGCGGGGCGGAAGCCGACGCTGGCGACGACCTCTCCGGGGATCTCGGCCGCATCCTGCACGCCGGAAACCACCTGCTGTCCCTGATCAACGACCTGCTGGACCTGTCCAAGATCGATGCGGGCAAGATGGAGCTCGAACCCAGCCGCTTCCGCTTGCAGGACACCCTGCAAGCGGTGATCGCGACCGCACGCCCTCTGGCCGCAGCCGGGGGCAACACCCTCGAGCTGGTGTGCGACACCCCCATCGAGATCGAGACCGACGAGCGCCGCCTGCGTCAGTGCCTGCTCAACCTGCTCGGCAATGCCGCCAAGTTCACCGAGAACGGCGAGATCAGCCTGCAGTGCCACCTGACCTCGCAGAGCATCGTGCTGGAGGTGTCGGACAGCGGCATCGGGATCCCCGAAGAGAAGGTGAGCCGGATCTTCGACGCCTTCGAACAGGTGGGGAGCAGCGGAGGCGGAACCGGGCTGGGCCTGGCGGTCACCAAAGCGTTCATCGAGCGGATGGGAGGCGCGATCCGCGCGTCCAGCACGGTCGGATCGGGCTCTACGTTCACGATCGAGCTGCCGCGTCGGAGCGGGTGAGGCTCAGCGACGTACCTTGAGCTTCTGGCCGGGGTGGATGGTGGTGCTCTTGAGCCCGTTCCACTGCTTCAGGTCGCTGACGGAGCAGCCCCGAGCGGTGGCGATCCGGCCCAGGCTGTCGCCGCTGCGTACCGTGTAGGTGGTCCAGCCGGAGCTCGCGGTGCTGCCGGGCACCTTCAGCTTCTGCCCGACGTAGATGCGCGAGGCGTTCCGGATGCCGTTCAGCTTCTGGAGCGTGGCGGCCGAGGTGCCGTACTTCGCGGCGATCCTCGACAGGTTCTCGCCCTTGCGCACGGTGTGGGTGCGGGTCGACGCACGGGCGCTGGTGCTGGCCGTGCCACTGACCTTCAGCCGCTGACCGACGTAGATCCGGCTGCCGGAGATGCCGTTGAGGGCACGCAGCCTGGACGTGGTGGTGCCGTACCGGCCCGCGATGGCGCTCAGGGTGTCCCCGCGCCGGACCGTGTGGATGGAGGTCTTCGGAGTACTGCGCTTGGAAGCGACGGCGGGAGCGGGCGGGATGTGCCCTCCCCTCGGGATGACCAGGCGCATGCCGACGTAGATGCGATCGACGTTCGCGAGGCGGTTCGCCCGGCTGATGGCCGTGGTGGTGACGCCGTATCGGGCGGCGATGCGCGACAGGGTCTCGCCCCGCTGCACGGTGTGCTTGGTGAACGACAGGCGCTGGTCTTTCGGGATCTTGGCCAGTGCGGCGGCGAACTGGTCGGACCGACCCGGCGTGATGCGGATGGTGTGGCCGTCGCTCGGGGTGGCGTACCGCCGGAGGGCGGGGTTCAGGTAGCGGAACTCCTTCTCGCTCATCCCCGCCGACTTCGCGAGGATGCTGACCTCGACCGAGCCGTCGACCTCGACCGCGTCGTAGGCCAGCTCGTCCTGGAACTCGATGCCCGTGAACCCGTAGCGCTCCGGGTGCTTGCCGATGATGGCGGCCGCCATGATCTTCGGAACGTAGTTGTCGGTCTCGGATGCGAGGTACGGCCCGCTCGCGATCTTCCAGAAGTCTTTGGTTCCGGAGTTGCGAATCGCCCGGCGCACGCGGCCCGGCCCCGTGTTGTAGGACGCCCAGGCCAGACGCCAGTCGCCGAACATCTGGTGCAGCTCCGACAGGAACGCGATGGCGGCGTCGGTGGAGCGCTCGGGGTCGCGCCGGTCGTCCACCCAGTAGTCCACGCGCAGCTTGTAGAGCCGCCCGGTGCTGGGGATGAACTGCCACAGCCCGGCCGCGTGGGCGTGGCTGTAGGCGTGCGCGTTGTAGCCGCTCTCGATCATCGACAGGTAGACCAGATCGCGCGGGAGGCCGGCCTCGTCGAGCTTGGCGTACATCATGGGCCGGTAGCGGGTGCTCCGGGACAGCCAGCGCGCGTAGTACTTGCGGCCGCGACCCGTGAAGTACTCCACCCACTTCTCGACGGCGCCGTTGACCTCGATCGGGATGTCGAACTCGTCGGGGTCCACCCGGTCGAGGAACAGCGGGTCGACGTAGAGCACCGCCCCGGGGTCGTCGTACATCGCCAGGGGCGCATCGCCGTCTTCGAGCTGGTCGAGCAGGGTCTGCTCGCTCAACGCCTCGGCTTCGCCTTCTTCCAGGGCCTCGAGCTGGTCCTCGGTCGGAATCTCGCCCTCGAGCTTCTCGACCCACTGCCAGATGCCGTCCTGCGGCGCTTCTTCTGCAGGCGCATCCACCTCGGGACCGACCGCTGGCTGCTCGTCGTCCGCCCCATCGGTGCCGTCGGTTTCGGGAGGCGGGGCGTCGTTCACCTCGGTCTCGACGGCCTGATCGCCGTCATCCCGTGCGTCGGACAGGGTCTCGACGAGGTTCGCGAGGGGGTCGGCAGTGGGCGCAGAGCCGGCGTGGGCCGGGATCAACGCGGCGAGCGTGCAGATCAGCAGCGATGGCATGGGGGCGTCCGGGGAGAGAGAGCGAGGCAGGAAGCATGGGGGTGTGGACGGGGGACGTCCACGGGGAGGCCTGTAGAGTGCCAGGTTTCGGGCGATCTGTCCAGTCCGGATGCTCACGCGCACGCGCTACTCGTCGAAGAACTCCTCGTCGTCGAGGGGCTCGTCGTCCAGCGGCTCGAGGGGCTCGTCTTCGAACTCGTCCTCGAACTCGTCGTCGAGGTACTCGTCGTCTTCGGGGAGCGGCTCCTCGTCGAGGTACTCGTCGTCCTCTTCGTCGGGCCGACGCTCACCGGGCCGCCGGGGACCCTTGCCGTTCGCGCGCCGGGCCCGCTGCTCTTCGCGCCGCTTCTTCAGTCGTTCCTGCAGCTCTTCCCGACGCTTGGCACGCTCCTCGTCGGTCAGCCCTCCACCGGGAGTGGGACGACGAACACCGGAGTTGCCGCTGGGGCGCGTACGGGGACGGCGACCGCGACTGGCCACCTGACCCGCGGGCCGGCAGACCCGGTCCAGACGGTTCAGCGGACCGTTGCACTCGTAGACGTACCTGCCGTTCTTCTCGGCGGACTTCAGCATCTGGGACAGCATCGCCATCGACTCGTCGAGCTCGAGCGACACCTCGATCTCGGCGTTGGACCGGCCGGGATCGTTGGTGAGCCGGATCTCGCCGGAGAGATCGATGTTGGCGACGTCCGACACGATGCGACCCCGATCGATCTTGGCCTGCCCCTCGTCGGCATCCAGCTCGAGATCGATCTCCTCGATGTTGACGTCGCGGCCGAGCGGCCCGATGCCCGAGATGACGGGGTTGACGAAGACCAGGTTCTGGCCCGTGATCCGGATCACCCCGTCCGCAGACGACAGACCGTCCGGCGCTTCGAGGTCGATCTCCGCATCGATGTTCCCGCTGGCCTCCATGTCGAGGTTCGGCACCAGCACCAGCAGCTCGCTGATCGGGAACGACTCGCCTTCGATGTCGACGTCGGTGACCTTCAGGCGGTTGCCCTTGTCGCCGAGCGACGTCGCGATGGCGTAGTCCATGGTGCCGCCCGCGCCTTCGGGCCCGAGGGTGATCGACCCGCTCACATAGGGCTCTCTGCGCATCAGGCTGAACAGCGAAGCCGACAGCCGGGCGTCCGAGGAGTAGACCATCAGCTGGTCGGCGGGTCCGGTCCGACCGGTGCGCTGGTAGACCTTCATCGAGTCGGTCGACAACCCGATCCACCACGGGGACACGTCTCCGAGATCGAGGGCGTAGGCCCCCCGCGAGGCTTCTCCGGCGCGGTACTCGATCTGCTTGGCGACGTCTTCACCCGGGAAGGTCAGCCAGAAGGTGACCAGGAACAGGAAGGCGGCCCAGAACAGCCCGACGATGACGACCAGTGCGCGTTTCAACATCGCTTCAGCTCCCGGGCTCGTTGACCTTGAAGGTGTACAGCTCGATCGTCAGGTCGACGGCCGGCTCGCGCTTGACCGTGACCCGCTTGAAGCGGACGGTCTCGATGCGCATGGGGTAGCCCTTGTCCTCGAGCTCCAGGAGGAACTTGATGGCCTCGTCGTAGGTGCGGCCCTTCAAGACCACCTTCCACTTCGTCGAGACCAGGTTGCCCTCTTCGATCTGCTCGACGCGCTGGGCGTCCCGCAGCCCCTCGGCGATTCCCTGCGACTGGGCCAGAGCCTCGACGTGCGCGGACAGCTGGGTGTCGGCGTACTGCCCGAGACGGGTCTTCTGGGCTTCGAGCATCGCGTTGGCGCGGTCGTACTCGCCCTGCAGGTCCTGCACCTCCACCAGCGTCTCCTTCGCGGTCCGGACGCGGTGTTCCAGGCTTCCCCGCACGCTGACGAGCGTGTAGGTCATGATTGCGAGCGCGATGAAGCCCACGAACACGATCAGCCCGGTGAGCAGGCGCTTGTCGCGAGGCGACATGTTCTCGATCTGGGCCTCGACGGTCCCTCGGATTCCGGATGCCATCAGCCCTCCTCCTCTTCGCTGTCGCCTTCTTCACCGGCCAGGGGAATGCTGAACTTGAAGTCCACGCGGCCCTTCGACGTCCGGTTCTCGCTGTCTTTGTTCGCCCCCTTGAACAGCTCGGTCTCCTTGAGGGTCTCCTCGAGCTTCGCGGACTGCGCGAACCCCTCGGTCTCGCCTTCGAAGGTGATGAGCTCGGGCAACATCTCGATGCTGTCGATCTCCAACGGCACCTCGCCGTGGTCCGGGAACGCCTTCACCAGCTTGTAGAGCCGATCGACCATCGGGGGTTCCTGGGGGTTGGACGGCGGGAGCTTCTCGGAGAGCGCGACGGTGTCGCCCGTGAAGTCCTTCATGATGCCGCGCGCCTTGGTGCCGGAGTCGATCTGGCTGCGCTTGACCTCGGGGAAGGTCTCGACGACGACGTCCGTGATGCGCTCGTTCACCTCGTTCAGCTCGCTGTAGAGGCTGATGTACTGGAAGGTGAAGATCGCGATGGCCGCGACTGCGAAGAACACGCCGCCCGCGGTCCCGTAGGTGAGGACGGCACGCAGCGTGTTGACGCCGCCCGTGTAGGCCAGGTCGCCGGTTCGCAGGTCGACCACCGGCACGTCGTGCCCCCCGGCCAGCAGCACGGCCATCCCGTGGCTCGCGGCGTATCGGGGAGCCACGGCATCGCCTTCGGGGTCGATCACGCGGTCGACGGGCAGCCCCAGATCCTTGTGGAGGTACTGCTGCAGCTCGGGAATCCGGGCACCGCCCCCGCACAGGCGAATCGCCGTGATGTCGAGCTCGAACGCGTCCTCGAACTGGATGAGGGTGCTGCGGATCTCGGCGAGCAGCTGACCGATGGCGCCGTCGACGGCCTTGCGTGCGACCGGCTCCAGCTTGGCGTACCCACCGGGCCCCTCGCCGCCATCCTGGGGAAGCGGGCCGTGCTTGAGCGCCTCGGCTTCGCCCCACTCGCAGTCCAGGGCCTGCTGGATGGCCCGGGTCATGTTCCAGCCGCCCACGCTCACCGACCGGCTGGCGCGGACCTCGCCGTTCGACACGACGGTGATGGCCGTGTGCATGTGCCCGATGTCGATGACCGCGACGGTCGATTCACCGGCATCGGTCGCGTACACCCCGTGCAGCTCGCCCTCGGGGACGAGTCGCTTGGGATCGAGGCTGCGCTGCTTGAGCTCGTCGAGGTAGGTCTCGACCCGGTCGCGGCGCGCCATGATCGCCATCGCGCGGGACTCGCCGTCGACGGCTTTGCTTCGCCAGGCCAGCACCATGTCCTCGAGGTCGAGCGGCGAGTCGCCCTCGATCGCGAACGGCAGGGTCTTGTCGACCTGGGCCTTGTCGGTGAACGGCAGGGTCATGGGCCGGAAGGTGACCTCCTCGGCCTGCATCACGAGCCCGATGACCGCAGACGACCAGCCGGGGTTCTCGTCGAGCAGGGCCTCGAGCGCGGCCAACCGTGTGACCAGCCCGGGAGGACTGCCGTTCTGAGGCACCGGGTAGCTGAACCGGTCCTCGAGCTCCACCCGCCGACCGGCGCTGCGGAACGTCGTGACCTTGACCGAATGGGACCCGAGGTCCACTCCGAGCAGCAGCGGCATTACTTCACACTCCAGTACAGGACGTCGCCCGTGGGGTTGCGCGAGTAGTCGAGGATGGCGGTGATCTCGACGCGCGCGTCGCCGACCTCGCCAGTCGAAGTGACCCGGAACGTGCTGCTCTCACCCGCGACGACATTCGCCACCTCGGGGAGCATCGGCACGCCGATCACCTCGGTCATGAACTGATGGAACTGTTGCCCGTTCTGGAAGTAGATCCCGCCTTCTGCGACGGGAAGCCCGCGGTACTGCATCAGCAGGTCGAGCCAGTCCAGGATGACCTGGTCGGGGTAGTTGACCTCGGTGTAGCCCTGGATCAGGGCGAACAGCACGGGGCGATGGGCCGTGTTCACGTTGACCTTGCCGCCGCCGTAGATGGTCAGGTGGCGACCGAACCGCTCCCACACGCCATCCAGGTGCCAGCCCTCGACCAGGCGGATCTCGTCGATCGTGTCGAACGGCGCGTTCTTGCTGCGGTACGGGCTGTCGAGTCGCTCGTACAGCACGTCTTCGCGGCCGCCTTCCCACAGGCGCAGGTCGTCGGGATCGGTCCAGTCGACCAGGTTGGCGATGAGCTCCATCTTCTCGAGGTTGTTGTCGTACAGGAACTGGTCGTAGTCCTCGCGGGTCATCAGCCCGAGGAGCTGCTGGGTGACCGGGCTCTCCTGGAGCGCTTCGAGGTCGTTCGTGCGGAACGCGCCCACGAAGATCAGCCGGTTCTCGTCCTCGACCCGGGCCTGGAAGTCGCCGTCGAAGTCCAGGAAGTTCTTGTCGAACGCGCTCGAGCGCTCCCGGCTCTTCTCGCGCTGCTCGTCCGACAGCTCGCCGCCCAGCACCTCGTCGGCATCGCCCCCGGTCGCGAGCAGCATCCGCATCATCGTGGTGTTGATGAAGGGCAGCATCTGCCAGAGCGAGTCGCCGTTCACCCCGAGCATGGGCGCAAACTGGGCGATCATCGGGTTGCGGCCGAGCATCTTGCTGGCCATCAGCACCAGCCGGTAGATCTGCACGCCGGAGTTCGCCAGCGCTTCGGCCCGCACCTCGTCGCGGTGGTGGCGAGCGAGCTGGGTGCGCACGGCGGCACCATGGGTGATCTCGGTCACCAGCACGGTCAGCATCATGATGCTCGTGATGACCATGAGCAGGGCGACACCGGCGTTCGACTTGCGACCGACCCGGTAGAACCGGTGCCGTTGGTGGCCTCGCGGGCGAACGAGCTCGTGCCAGGCCTTCTTCAGGAGGGTGCGGAGCTGGGCGATCATCGGCGCCCCCCACCCGCGTTCGGAACGACGTTGCCACGCCCGGGGATCGGCCGGGACGGGACGGTGTTGGGGTTTGCGCCCTGCCGCCCGCCACGGCCCTGCTGGTTGCGGCCCGTGTTGGTCCGGGTGCGCGAGCCACCGGACTGGGCGCCCCAGCTGGCTCCGCCGGGCATCTGGCCCCCACCGAGCGGCGGCATCGGCGAGTTGTTCTGCGGCAGCGCGTTGCCCGCCCCGTCCACGTTGCCCACCGTGCCGTCGGTGCCGGTCGCGACCTGGTCGAGCCCCACGAACTCCTTGGCCAGGTGCTGGCCGTAGGTGAGCGTGAACCGCGACAGGAACGGCACGTCGATCGTGCGGTCGGGGTCTTCGGGGTCTTCGGCGATGAGCACGAGCCCGATCTCGACCGCGCGCGGGAGCCGGTACAGCGTGTCCGCGTTGCGGGTGTCCCACTCGTCCCGCCACTCGTTGGTCTGGGGGTCGAGGTAGCGGACGTTGAACGACCGGACGTTGTAGGCCAGCGGGTAGACGCGACCGCCCAGGCCGGGCTCGTGGTCGGCTCGCGGCGCTTCGCGGTGGTACAGGATGTAGCCGTCGCCCATCTCGCGCGGAGAGCTCTCGGCCCAGATGGTGATCTCGGTCTGGTCGCTCTCGCGGGAGTCGCGGTACAGCCGCTGGTGGGCGAGCGAGTTGAAGTGCAGCTTGTCGGGCTCCTCGTCCAGCCCCACGAACACGGTTTCGATGGTCTCGACCGCCTGGCGGGACGGGGTGAGGTAGGCGAGCTGGATCTCGCGGCGCAGCTTGGACAGCGTGGCGCGGGCCGTCCGCGTGGTGGCGTCGCGCTTGCCCAGCAGCCGGTTGAACTCGATGCTGCTCGACAGGCTCGAGTACACGATCAGGCTCATCACGAGCAGCAGCGCCACCGAGATGCTCATCTCGAGGATGGTCATGCCGCGGCGGTTGCGACGGTTGCGGCGGTTGCGGCGTGCAACGCGGGCGGGGATGGTCCTCACTGGAGTCCCTCCGCACCGATCTGGGAGATGTCTCCGCTGGGGTTGATCACGTGCGTGACGATGACGACCTGCCGGCCCTCTTCGTCGGCGGACTCGCTGTCACGACCCCACCACACGCGCACCCGCAGCTCCCGGATGTACGGGGTGAGCATCTGCGACAGCATGTCGGGCGACAGCAGGGCACCCAGGCCGCCGGCTCCACCCGGAATCGCCGACCCGAGCTGCTCCATGTCGAGCGGGTTGTCCTCGCCGCCCACCTCGCCGCCGGTCAGGCCCTGGGCCATGCCCGCGATGTCTCCGGCGAGCGCGACGTCGATCTCCTGGACCGCGTACTCCCAGTGGTAGTCCTCGAGCTCGTCGCCCATCTCGATGGTGAGCGCTTCGTCGCCCAGGTCGTCGAAGTCGCCCTTCTCGAAGATCTCCCCGTCGCCCGAGAACCCCTCGGTCTCGACGCGCAGCGCGGCCTCGGTCATGATCGCCCGGGCCAGGTCGGTCGCGGTGACGACGCGCTCGGCTTCGCGGGTGGCGTAGGCCGCCGTGGACTGGGTCTCGATGAGGATGACCAGGCTCACGACCAGGATCGACAGCGCGACCATCACCTCGAGCAGGGTGAACCCGCTCCGCGCCCGTGTACACGGGGCGATTCGCATGCCTGTCTCTCGGAGAGGCCGGAATGTGTGGGGGGTGCGGTTCATCGATGGCTCAGGGGGCGTTGGGACGTGGGGTTTCAGAGGTTCGGAACGTTCGGGGCTTCGTCGGGAACGAAGTCGTAGCGGTCGTCCCAGTCGAGCAGCTCGCCCGAGAGGTGGACGTTGCCCGACAGGGGTTCGATCTCGATGGTGAAGCCGTCTTCGTCGTCGTAGGCGTCGACCAGGTGCACGACCGCGTGCTCGGCCTGGCCGTTCGGGAAGATGTAGCTGTAGACGATGGCGGGCTCGTCGTCGTCGAAGTCGTCGAGCCGCATCATGTCTTCGTACTGCGGGGTGTAGACGCCGCCGATCACGGTGTCGCGCGGCAGCTCGAACTTCGACTTGAACCGGGCCTGCACGGCCGAGAAGGTCTTGCGGTTCTTCATGAACTCCGCCCGCTCCTCTTCCGACATCAGGTTCAGCCGGCGCTCCAGGCCCTCCTCGAAGTCCTCGCGAGCGCGGGCGTTGTCGAAGATCAGCGCACCCGCTTCGCTCACCTCGACCTCGTAGCCGTTGCTCCGCAGGTCGTAGGCCACGCGGAAGGTGACGTTGCGCATCACGGCTTCGTCGTGCAGCTGTTCGTAGAGCAGGGCGAGGTCTTTGGCGGCCTGGCGCTGCTCGAGCATGAAGATGTTCGAGATCGTGGGCGTGAGCACGGCCACCAGCACGATGCCGATGACCAGCACGACCATCATCTCGGTGACGGTCAGTCCCCGCCGCCGCTTGCGGTCTTCGATCCGGCGGAGTTCCCGGTTCAGCGATGCGACCATCAGTGCACCTCGCTGTAGCGGAGGTCTGTGTCGTTGCCGGTCCCGCCGACCTTCCCGTCGCGACCGAAGCTGATCAGGTCGAAGTCCCGCCCATCCGGACCGGGCGTGATGTACAGGAACTCGTTGCCCCAGCTGTCCCGCGGGAGCTCCTCCCCGAACACCGCGGCCAGCCCGTCGTCGTTGCTCGGAAGTCCCTTGCGTAGCGCACGGATCTCTACCCGTTCTGCCGCCCGCGTCATCTGGAGCTTGGTCGTGTCGACCTGCGAGCTGCAGCCACACGCTGGAAACGCGCCCAACAGAGCCACACCGACCGCGGGAACCGCCAGGACCGCCATCGTCAGCGAGACGGCCACCGTCGATACGACGTCCGGGTGCACGCGCCCGCGAGGTGGCGCCGAAACGGCCTCGGCCGGGCGCGGCTCCGGAGCAGGATTCAAGCTGGCGCGGGGCCGGATCACGTCAGTGGATCTCGGAGTACTTGATGTCTTCGTTGTTGCCCGTGCCGCCTTCCTGACCGTCGGCGCCGAGGCTGATGAGGTCGAAGGGCTTGCCGTTCGGGCCCGGCGTCACGTAGACGAAGTCGTTGCCCCAGCTGTCCTGCGGCATGTCGTCCTGAAACACCTCGTTCAGGCCGTCGCCGTTGCTGGGCAGGCCCTTGCGCAGGCTGTGGATCTCGATGCGCTCCGCCACGCGGGTCATCTGCAGCTTGGTGGTGTCGACCTGGCTGTCCGAGAACACCTGGAAGATGCCCCAGGTGAGGATGCCCATCAGGGTGAGGATGATCGCGATGACCACCATGACCTCGACCAGCGACATGCCGCGACGGGACGACATGGTCCGGGCGATGTGCGCGATCCGGGTGCGAACGTCTTTGGGGAGTTCGGCGCTGTTCCGCCAGTCCTCGTACGGGTTGTTCATGGGGCTACTCCTGAGAAGGAAGGATTGAAGGTTGGAAAGCTGGAATCAGCGAATCATCGAGCTGAGGTTCATCATCGGGAGCAGCAGGCCGAGCGCGATGAAGAAGAGCGCGCCTCCCATGATGAGGATCATCAGCGGTGCCATGAGTGACGTAACCGCCGCCATTGTAGATTCGACCTGCTCTTCGTAAGCATCTGCAACGCTTGTCAACATGCCTTCGAGCTCACCCGTCTTCTCGCCGATGGCGATCATGTGGGTGACCAGTGGCGGGAACTCGCCGGACTGCTTGAGCGGCACTGCGATGGACTGCCCTTCGCGGATGTTGTGGGCGGCATCGCCGATGGCGCGCGCCATGATGACGTTCCCGACGACCCGCTCGACGATGGCGAGGGCCTGGAGGATGGGCACGCCCGAGATGAGCAGGGTCGAGAGCGTCCGGCAGAACCGCGAGACCGCGACCAGCCGGTTCATCTTCCCGAACAGCGGGACCTTGAGCTTGATGCGGTCCCACCGCTCGCGACCGGCCTCGGTGCGCACCCAGTAGCGCCAGCCGAAGAAGGCCGCGACCGCCAGGATCGGGATGAAGATGGAGTACCAGCTGGTGAGCGTGTCGCCGATGAAGAACACCACCTTGGTGATGATCGGCAGGGCTTCGGTGCCGCCCAGCTGGTCGAACAGGGTTCGCACCCGCGGGAGCACGAACAGGAACAGGCCCATGAGCATCATCGTGCCCACGATGGTCATCAGGACGGGGTACGCGAGCGCGCTGATGATCTGGCCCTGCAGCTTGACCTGGGCGTCGTTGAACTTGGCCAGGCGACGAAGGACTTCGTCGAGCGCACCGGACTTCTCGCCGGCCCGCACCATCTGCACGTAGAGGTCGTCGAAGACCTTGGGGTGCTCGGCGAGCGCGTCGGCCATCGGGATGCCCTCGTTGACCTTCTCCTTCACCTTCGACAGGACGACCTTCAGCTTCTCCTTCTCGGACTGATCGACCAGGGCTGCGAGCGCATCGGCCATCGGGACGTGGGCGCCGATCAGCGTGGCCATCTGCGTGGTCAGGATGCTGATGTCGCGACGGCTGATGAACTGCAGGTACTTGGTGACGTCGATCTCGACCGACAGCCCCGAGCCGCGGGTCGCGCCTTCGCGCTGCTCCTTCACGTCGGTCGGGAACACGCCTTGCTTGCGGAGGCGGCTCCGCGCGACCTTCGCAGAGTCGGCATCGATGATCCCCGCGACCGCGGAACCCGTGTTGTCCAGACCCTTGTACTCGAAGACCGCCATCGCTCTACTCCGTGTCCTCGGACGTCACGCGCACCAGTTCCTCGAACGAGGTCACGCCGCGCTTCACCTTCTCGATCCCGTCGTCGCGCAGGGTGCGCATGCCCAGCTCCACCGCCCGCTTCTTGACCGCGCCGGAGTCGGCGTTGGCCAGGATGAGTGCAGCGATCTCATCGGAGCTCTTGAGGAACTCGTAGATCCCGATCCGCCCCTTGTAGCCGCGGTCTTTGCAGACTTCGCAGCCCACCGGCCGGTAGACCGTGTGCCCCTGGATGGCCTCGCGGGTGACCCCGATCTCGGCGAGCTCGAGGTCGGTGGGCTCGTAGGCCTCCTTACAGCTGTTGCAGAGCCGCCGCAGGAGCCGCTGTGCGAGGACTCCCAGGAGCGAGCTCGTGACCTGGTACGGCTCGATGCCCATCTCGACCAGTCGGACGAACGCACCCGCAGAATCATTCGTGTGGATCGTGCTGAACACGAGGTGACCCGTGAGCGAGGCCTCGATGGCGCGGCCCGCGGTCTCCCGGTCCCGGATCTCGCCGACCAGGATGACGTCGGGGTCCTGTCGGAGGAACGCCCGCAGCGCACTCGCGAAGGTCAGATCGATCTTGTGGTTGACCTGCACCTGACCGATTCCGACCAGCTCGTACTCGACGGGGTTCTCGATGGTCAGGATGTTCAGCGTGGGGTCGTTGATCTCGGAGATGGCCGAGTACAGCGTGGTGGACTTGCCCGAGCCGGTCGGGCCGCACACCAGCAGGATGCCGTGGGGCCGACGGATGAAGCTGCGCCAGGTCTCGAGGATGTGCGGCGGCATGCCGATGGCGTCCAGCGAGAAGACCGTGCCCTTCTCGAGGATCCGCATGACCACCCGCTCGCCGTGGCGGACCGGAACGGTGGAGACGCGCATGTCGATCTCGCGACCGCCCATGCGCTTGCGGATGCGGCCATCCTGGGGGAGCCGCTTCTCGGCGATGTTCAGCCCCGCCATGATCTTGATGCGCGCCACGATGGGGTTCTTGAACTTGACCGGCGGCTTGATGGTCTCCTTGAGCACGCCGTCCAGGCGGTACCGCACCACCAGCTCTTTCTCGTAGGGCTCGATGTGGATGTCGGACACGCCCTCCTTGATGGCGCCCGACATGACCGCGTTCACGAACCGGATGATCGGCGCCTGGTTGGGGTCGTCGAGCAGCTCGGCGTCTTCGAGGTTGAAGTCCGCTTCTTCTTCGACGTCGTCGTCGGCCTCGGCGATGATGGCGTCAGCCGAGGTCGCCGCCCGGTCGTACGCGTCGTTGGTGGCCTTGTTCAGCACGTCGGACGGCACCAGCACCGGCCGGACCGGACGCCCGTACAGCACGCGCAGATCGTCGAGCGTCGCGTACGCCGCGAGGTCGGCGATGCCCACCACCAGCTCGTCCTCGGCCAGGTAGAGCGGCAGGATCCCGGCTTCGCGCGCCACAGACAGCGGCAGCTTGCGGATCATCTCGAGCTCGACGGCGTCCGAGTCGACGTTCTCGACCACGGCCAGGCCCGACAACCGGGACAGGGCCTTCGCCACCGCCTTCGCGTCGATGCCCTTGACCTTGCGAGCGGCCTCGGGGAGCGGGATGGACTGCTTCTGAGCGACGGCCTGGACCTGCGCCAGCGCGCCTTCGTCCAGCCCGTTCTCCTTGAGTAGTTGATCGAGCCCTCCGCGACGCACACCCATCAGCGCACCTCCACGGGCACGGCGAGGTCTTCGGAGTCGTCCATGTCATCGGGCCCGCCCTGACCGGACGAATCCGTGCCCGACCCGTCGATCATCCCGCCACGGTTGGGCTCTTCGGCCTCCTGCAGCGCGCGCTCGATGGCGTCGCGGGTCTCGGGCGTGAGGGGCTCGGTGGTGTCCTCCCAGTCGCTCGGAATCACCTGCGGACCGCGCCACACGCTGGGCTCGTCGACGAAGTTCATCGAGTACTGCATCAGCTTGCGCAGCTCTTCCATCTGCTTGTCGCGCGACCGACCGTAGAAGCGCCGCAGGAACTCCTGCCGCTGGGCTTCCTTGACGCGCTGCACCTCGATGATGTCCTCGGGGTCGTCGATGATGTGCGGGGTGAGGAACACCATCAGGTTGGTCTTGCGGCTGTTGTCGCGCTTGCCGCGGAACAGGGCCCCGATGAGCGGCAGGTCGCCGAGCACCGGGAACTTGGTCTCGACCTCGGTGGAGGTGTTGCTCACCAGGCCCCCGAGCACCGCGGTCTGGTTGTCGCCCACCAGCACCACGGTCTCGACCTGACGCTGGGAGGTGATGGGACCGCCGCCCTGACTCGCCAGACCGGAATCGTCCTCCTCGATCTCCTGCACCTCGACGTTGATCTCGAGCGTGACGTTGTTGCTCGAGTTCACCCGCGGCGTGATCTCCATGGTGATGGCGACGTCTTCGCGCTGGAAGCTCTGAATCGGGATGCCGCCGAAGCCCTGGCCACCGAGGCCCGAGATCTGCGTGGGGAACGGGACCTTCCGGCCGACCACGATCTTGGCTTCCTCGTTGTCGAGCATCATCAGCGTGGGGTTGCTGATGATGTTGACCGCCGAGTTGCTCCGCAGCGCGTTCAGCACGATGCCGAAGGCCGGGATGTCCAGCGTAGGCGCGAGCGGGTTGCCGGTCGGGATGCTGACCAGCGGCCCGAACACCCCCACAGCGAGGCCCGACAGCGCGTCGGTCGACAGCCCCAGCGAGCTGGCGTTGAACTGCCCGCCGATGAACCCGACGGTGTCCTGCGCGGGCTGGGTGGGAAGGTGTGCGGCGAGGCCGAGCTCGAAGCTGTCTTCGCTGCTCACCTCGAGGATGGTGGTGTCGACGAACACCTGACGGCGCTCCATGTCGAGCTCGTCGATCACGCGCTTGACCACCTCGAAATCCGCGGGCTTCGCGATGATCACGAGGCTGTTGGTGTTCTCGTCGGGTGCGATGCGCATTCCGGAGTCGAACGCCGCAATCGCGCCGCCTCCTTCGCCATCCTCGTCGTCGTTGTTGTTCTGCTGCTGCTGACGATTGCGCCGGTTTCGCAGGTTCGCGCGGTTGTTGTTGTTGTTGTTGCTGTTCGACCCGCTGGCGTCGGACAGCTCCTGGAGCACGCTGGCGACCTCTTCGGCCTTGGCGTTCTCGAGACGCACCACGTAGATCCGCGACTCGTTGAGTCCGGTCTCGTCCACGTCGAGCTTGGCCAGCAGGTCGCGGACCGTGGCGTGCCCCTGCTCGTTCGCGAGCACGATGAGCGAGTTGGTCCGCTCGTCCGAGAGGATCTTGTTGATGTACTTGGCCTTCTCGCCGGTGGTCGAGGCTTCGTCCGGCTCGGGACGGGCGCGACGACGGGGGCGCCGGCGACGACGACGGGTGTTGGTCTGCTGCTGCTGGTCTTCGGCCTCGCCACCGTACAGCTCTTCGATCAGCTCCTTGATCTCGGCGGCATCGGCGTACTGGACCGGCACGATCTCGAGCGTGCTCTTGGGGGCGGCGATGTCGAGATCGGCCAGCACCTCGTAGATCTTCCGGAGGTTGTGCGCGACGTCGGTGATGATCAGCGTGTTGGCGGGCTGGTAGGCGATGACCTTCGCGCCGGCCGACGTCATCGAGGTCACGATGGAGTTGACGTCCGAGACGCTGATGTTCTCGAGGGGGATGAGCTGCGTCACGATTCGGTCGGACGCCGGGATGTCGGAGCCCCGCCCCACCCGGATCGGGCTCTGCCCGGCTTCGGAGGACTTCACGATCTTGGCGTTGCTGCCCGACACCGACAGCGTGAAGCCGTTCACCTCGAGAGCCGCCAGGTACGCCTCGTAGACCGCGCCCACCGGCACCTTGCGGTGACTGATGATGGTGACCTTCTTGTTCTGCAGGTCCTTGGGGTCGCCGATGACGAAGTTCATCCGCTTGAGATCGGCGATCCAGGTGGTGAAGTCGTAGAGGCTCTTGTCGACGAAGTCGAGCTCGTACATGCCCTGCCCGAGCGCGTTCGGCTTCTGCCGGTCGTCGGACGGAGTGATGGTGACCGGGCCACTGGACGGGGGGTCCTGAGCGAAGGCCGGGGCCGAGAAGCTCGCCACGCCGAGGAGAATCGCGGTGGTCGCGATGCGGCGGAGGATGCGAGACGGAGTCGGAGGATTCGGGGTGTGCAAGGAGGACTCACGGGGTGGGCCGACGGGATGCCGGCGAGCTTTGGTGAATTCGGAGAAAGAAGTGCGAAAGAGCCCGTAGAAACGGGCGGTTCTCGAGGTAGACAGCGTCACTGGACCGTGTAGTTCATGGTCTGTTCCTGCCCACGGCGCGTGATGGTGAACGAGAACTCCTTCTCGTTCTGCATCGTGTTGTAGGCCTCCATCGCGGCCTGCATGCTGTTCAGCGGCTTGCCGTTGACGGAGTGGATGATGTCGCCGTTCTTGATGCCGAGCTGGTCGGCGATGGTGTTCCGACGGATGGCCGACAGCCGGTAGCCGTCGAACTCGCCGTCCGGACCGCGATGCAGCAGTGCGCGGCCCATGCGGCTGATGCCCTCGAGGTCGTTCAGGTGCTTGTTCAGCAGGTCTTCGCTGATCGTGTACTCGTTCTCGCCGACCTTCGAGACGCCGTCGCTGTCGTCGTCGTCGGTGGGCCGGGTGACCCCGCGCGAGGGCCGGGGGTCCTCGTCGTCCTCGTCCATCCGGAGCACCTCGATGCGCTCGCCGTTCCGCAGCCGGACGAGCTTCTTCTCGATGGCGACGATCGTGCGGCCCTGGATGACGTCGTCGATGCTGTAGCCCTCGGCGCGCTCCTGGCCCTCTTCGAGGATGAGCGCGCTGCTGTACTGGGCCGGGCTCGCCACCAGGGTGCCGAGCAGGGTGGCGTTGAGCTCGGATCGGGCTTCCTGCTCCGCGGCGTCCCCGCCGTCTTCGGGCTCGTTGAAGCTGCACTGCCCCACCTTCTCGGGGTCGACCAGATTCCGGCAGAGCAGGGTCTCGAGGTACTGCTGGCGAGACGGACCGGTCACGGCGGCGGTTCGCGGTGGACGACCGGACGGATCCTTCCCGGCGGCACCGGCATCGGCCAGCGGAGCGCCCACGGGGGTCTGGACCTTGGCGTCGGCCGGGAGCGCCACCAGGTACGAGATGACCGTGTTCGTCAGGTACCCGCCGCCGCCGCCCAGCAGCGTTGCAGCGAAGAGGATGACGATGGGAAACAATCGCGACATGCGGCGCTCCAGGAGTTCACCCCCTGTTCGAAGCAAGCTTCATGCCAAGAACGGCACGCCCCATGACACAGGATCGAGGGTCCCCTTCCAACGATCCGAATCGCCCGTCGGACATCGTGTCATTGGGCCTCGGGGGGCCCCGGGGCGTCCGACAATCTGTCATCGAGCACGAGGACCTCGCGCAATCCGGGGTGATCCGTGCGCGTCGCGAGCCAGGCCCGAACCACGCCCCACCGCTCTGAGTGCGGTTCCGTGGGCTCCCACTCGCGGATCACGACGGCGAGCTCGTCCGGATGCTGCTCCGCCCAGTCCCGGATGAGTCGCTCCGAGAGCCCGACGGTCTCGCGGAACAGGTAGGACGCCCGAACCGCATCGAACGGCAGCTCGGCTCGCCAGGCCTTCCACACCCGCCACGCCCGCTCGGGATGATGTTCGATCACCAGCGCGAGGGCCCCGTCCACGTCCACGTCCGCGGGGTCGACGGAGTCCGCGAGCTTCGCCAGGGCGTTGCACGCGGCTCTTCCGGGCGCTCCCTCGTGAGGGACCCGCTCCAGCGCGGCGTTCCAGGCTTCGACCGCTTCCACCTCGCCCCCCTCGCGCAGGTGCGCCGACCAGATGGCGATGGCCTGGCGCCGCACCGAGGGGTGTCGGTCGACCAGCATGCGCCGCAGCGTTGCCTCGGCGGGTGAAGCCAGGGGGTCCTCGGGCCCGATCTCCCGGATCAGGGCCCCCGTCCGGCGGCGAACGCGATGGTCTTCGTCGCCCGCCATGCGCTGCAGGAAGCCCGGCGGCAGCAGACTCGGCGCGTCGGCCGGAAAGGGGTCGGAGGCGGTGTGGCGGACGTAGGGCACGAAGCCCCGCATGGCCTCGCGCCGGAGGGTCCACTCCTCGTGGCTGGTGAGCGCGAGCAGGTCTGCGAACAACCCCGCGGTGACGGGCTCGATGGAGCGGTCCCCGGTCCGCAGGAACAGCGAGCGGACGGCCTCGGGAGTGGGCTCGGCCGCGAGCAGGCGTCGATCCGCCTCCCGGCTGCCTTCCGGGGGAAACAGCACGGCCACCCCCACCTCTCCAGCACCGACGGTCAGGGGCCCCGGAACCGCTGGACCCGCGCCCACCGCGGCATCCGGCTCCTCGACCGGGACGTCGGACCGCAGCGCGCCCCACAGCGTCCATCCCGGCGCGCCGAACCGGAACGTGACCGGCCCCTCGGCCGGGCACGCCAGACGCGATGTCCCCAGGACCCGGCACTGCCCCGAAGCTCCATCGGCAGCGATGTCCACGATCGAACCCGCGTCGCGATGCACCGCGACGTGGAGCACGGCGTACCCGGGAACGGCCGCGCCCGTCGAGGTGAACGTGAGGGACGGCGCGGGGAGCTCGACCCGGGCGAGCGTTTCGTCCGGTACGTCGGCGCCCGCGCCCAGCAGGAGTGCCGAAGCGAGCGCCGATGCGCGCCACGCCACCGCGACCCGGCGTCTCCACCAGCCCGATCCCGCGCCCTGCTGCCGGTTTCCTTCGACCATCCGCCTCTCGATCCTGGACGACGATCGCATACCATCGAGACCATGCTGACGCTGCCCGAGACGCTGCTCCTCTTCGCCCTGCACGACGACCGGGGCACCATCCGTTCCGAAGCGTACCTGGGGCTCGACGAGTCGCTGTACGCCGCGGTCCTCGCCGAGATGTTCCTGCGGGGGCACATCCGCGTGCGCTCGGACGGCCTGGTCGAGCACCCGCTCGCCGCGCCCGACACCAACAGCCCGATGCTCGCTCGCGCGCTGGGGGTGCTCCGAAAGTCCATGCCCACCGAGATCGATGCCTGCCTGCAGGTTCTCCGCGAAGGCATGCCCGATCTGCGCGACCGCGTGCTCGGCACCCTGGTCGTCAAGGACATCATCGAGCCCGCCGAGGTCGACCGTCCATCGCTGGCCGACACCGAGATCCACCCCACCGAAGACGCCGCACCCGAACACCGCATGCGCGCTCACCTGCGGAGCGCATTGCAGGAAGGCGTCGGGATGAGCCGCCGTGCCGGGCTTCTTCTGGGGCTGGTCTACGTGAACGGCCTGTTCGGCGCGGTCCTCCCGAGCAGCGAGCGCGACGTCGCGAAGCAGTGGGGCGACTGGGTGAAGGAGCGCGACCCCATCGTGCGCCTGGCAGATGTCGAGGTCCGCAAGGCGGAGGGGTCCTACGAGGGCTGAGCCGCCGGGCCGGACGCCTACCGATGTTCAGGGCCGGATGGCGGCGACCACCCTCAGGTAGTTCTCGCCGAGCACCCCGCGGATCCGACGCTCCGACCAGCCCCGGTCGAGCATGTCCTGCACCAACAGGGGGTGATGGGTGATGTCGAGCAGATCGTGGGGCGGCACGATCATCCCGTCGTAGTCGGTGCCGATTGCAGGGACGTCGTCCGAAGCGACCGTCGCCACGTGCTCGATGTGGTCCAGGATCGCGGCGCGCCCACAGGTGGTGCGGGTCTCGGCCAGGAAGTTGCTCTGGTACATGATGCCCACCACGCCTCCCCGGTCGGCGATGGCGCGGATCTGGTCGTCGTCGACGTTGCGCCAGTGGGGCCGCACGGCATCGACGCCGGTGTGGCTGACGATGGGGGGCAGGTCGGCCACATGGACCTCGAGCGCCCCCCAGAACGACGGCTTCCCCGCGTGCGCGAGATCCACCAGGATCCGGTTGGCGTTGCAGGCCTCGACCACCCGGGCACCCTTGGGGGTCAGACCAGTGTCCTCGCCCGCTGGACTGCTGGTTCCGCCGAGATCGGAGGTGGTGAGGTGCACGAGGGTGATCCGGTGCAGCCGCTCGCCGGTGACGCCGTCCAACACGGTCGGATCGGCGCTCACCGCGTTGCCGCCCTGGAGCGCCAGGAAGTACGCGGTGCGACCGCTCTCTACGACGGCGTCGTACTCGGACCGGGTGCGCACGAACGCCTGCTCGTCGGGGTGGCGGCCGATCCGGGCCAGCGCCGCCTGGATGTTGGCCAGCGTGGTGCGGAGGCGATTGCGGGTGGGCCGGTAGGGGTTGGTGGCGATGTCGTACACCACCCCGGTCATCGACGCCTCACGGATGCGGCCGTAGTCGGTGTGACCGAAGAACGGCCGGGTACGACGGGGCTTGCGGTGCGTCTTCGAGGGGTCGTACCCCATCACGCGCACGGGCACTTCCAGGTCGCAGTGCAGATCGATGAAGTGCGAATCGAGCAGCAGATCGACGGCCGCCCGCGACACCCCCAGCGAAGACGCCCATGCAGACGGGTCGTTTCGATGGTCGATCCACTCCAACCCCGACCCGGACGGGCCGATCGAGGTGCCCGGCTTCATCGCTCGCGCTTGAAGTACAGCTGGGCGGTGCCGGTGTCCTCGGGATCCAGCGACACCAGCTCCCACCCCTGAGCACCGGCTTCGGAGAGGTACTCGAACAACGACGGGCAGCTCTCTTCGTCTCCCGACTCGCCCTGTTCGACCGTTCCCTGCCAGTGCCCGTTGGCGGTCAACACCCGATCGTCCTTCTGAAAGACCACGAGGTACTCGAAACGACGCATGCGGCTACCCTCCCGGCCGACCGTTGTAACGAGGGAGTGGAGACCCGACCTCAGGTGTAGGACAATGCGACGCCCACGCACATGCACCCGTACAGGAATTGCAGGAGCCCATGCACTCGTCCTCGCACCACACCACTCGTCTCGTCTCCCTCTCCGCCCTCGGGAAGGGGATGATCACCGCGATTCTGGCCATCCCGCTCCTGGGGTCGACCGCCCTGGCCCAGACCAAGACGGATCTGGCGATCGACGGCTCGTCCGGCAAGTACTTCGCCGAAGAACCCGAGGCGTGCGAAGCCGCCAAGCAGGATGCCAGCAGCGCCGCCACGCGGGAGTGCAGCCGTCGGGGTGGTGAGGCAGGCGAGCCGAGCCTGTCCGACTGCACGTGCGAGCAGGGCGGGTTCGAGGACAGCGAGTTCCTGTGCAGCGCCACGGCCACCCTCGCGTGCACCGTCGCGGACGACGCCGAGCCCGCCAGCGATCCCAAGCCCATGTCCACCGCAACCAAGCTTTCGTTCGCCCTCCCCGAGACGCTCACGAACCTGGAGCTCATCGAGGCCGACTTCCAGCGTCGTGGGCGCACGCTTCCCCGGGCCTCCATCGGCGAGCGCTACCAGCAGGCCTGCGAGAACGGATGGGCCACCGCGTGTCAGGCCGAGCTGTGGCACGAGGACGGCGTGCTCAACATCGACAACGCGGTCGTCCCGCTCGAGAAGGCCTGCGACACCGGCGATTCCGCAGCGTGCATCGCCTACGCCTGGACCCGCGAGCGGGCTGCCAGGAAGTCCGGCGTCGACAGCGAGTACAAGGCCGCAGCCCGCATCTACAAGTCGCTCTGCGACAGCCAGGACGTCCAGTACGCCTGCTACGAGTACGGCGCGATCCTGTTCAACAACCTCGGCGTCACCGCCGACCCCCGCCTGGGGGTGCGTCGCTGGAAGAACGCCTGCGAAGCCGGAGGAGGTGCCGCGTGCACCGCGCTGGCCCGGGTCTACCGCAGCGGTGCCGGAAAGATCGAAGCCGATGCCGAGAAGGCAGACACCTTCGCGAAGATGGCCTGTGATGCGGGCGATCCGTTCGGCTGCGTCGAGGCCGCCAAGGGCAGCTCCGACCCCATGGCGGTGCCCGAACAGCAGACCATCCTGTGCCAGAAGGGCGGTGTCGATGCCTGCTGGAAGCTCGCCTCCGCCTACCTCTCGGGCGAACGCGCCGAACCTGCAGCCGGCGTGACCCGCGGCCTGCTCGACCTCGGATGCGAGCTGGGCAACGGACCGTCCTGCGCCGCGGCTGCCAGTGCCGCGCTCGAAGACGGCGACGACAGCGTGGCAGCGGGGTTGTTCCGCCGTGCCTGCAAGTCGGGCGACATCAACTCCTGCGTGGGTCTCGTCGATCTGGTGCTGGCCGAACGGGTGGCCGGCAGCGTGCGCCAGGACAAGTACGCATTCGAGGTCGCCTGCTCCCGCGGCGAACAGGCTTCGGCGTGCAGCGAGCTGGGTCTGGCCCTGCTCGAAGGCGAGACCGTCAAGAAGGACTCCGCCCGCGCGCGAGCACTCCTCAAGCAGTCCTGCGTCGACAAGACCTCGCCTGCGCGGCCCTGCTTCGTGCTCGGCGACATGTACGAGACCGGTTCCGGCGGCGAGCGCGACCGGACCCTCGCGGCCACGTACTACAAGTGGGCATGCGCTCAGGGCTGGGGCGAAGCGTGCGACCGCCGCGGCGACCTGCTCGACAACGGCGTGGGTGTCCGAGAAGACGATGCGGAGGCCGTGGCCACCTACCAGCAGGGCTGTGAGTCCGGCCTGCCGCGCTCCTGCCACAAGGCCGGCGTGATCCTCGACGAAGGAACCAACATCCCGCGCGACGCCAAGCGCGCGCTGCAGCTGTACACCCAGGGCTGCGAGAAGGGCGTCGGAGACAGCTGCCTGCGCCTGGGCAAGCTCTACGTCGAAGGCGTCGCAGCCGAGCAGGACGACAACGCCGCTCGCGAGGCCTACGAGAAGGCCGTGGCGCTCAACAACATCGAAGCCCACCGCCGCCTCGCGCGGCTCCTGTGGAACGGCCTGGGCGGCAAGAAGAACAAGCGCCGCGCCAAGGAGCTCTGCTCCATCGGCTGCCAGAACGCCGACGCCATCGCGTGTCGTGGGCCGTCCTGGCAGACCCCCGACTGACCGCGCCGTTCAGCCCACCCTGGCTTCGGGTGGCGGTGCCCGAAAGCCACAGCCCTCTCGCCACCGGTCGCAGCCGAGCGCCCGCTTGCCCCGGATGATCGTGCCCTGCTCGCAGCGCGGACAGCGATCTCCGGGCTGGACCGTGGCCGTGCTGGCGGGTCCGCGCTGCTCGATCTGCTGAGCTCCCGGAGGCGCTGGCGAGCCGCCGAGTCCGGGAGGCGGACCCCGACGGGGCTCGTCGTCCTCGAACGCGAAGCGCACCTTCTGCTCAGCCTCGTTCCAGGTGATGGCCGCGCTGAAGTCGTTGCCCTTGCGGCTCTTGAAGCCCTTGACCACATCGCTGCGGCCGTTCTCGAGCATCTGCTTGACCATGCGCGCGCTGATCGTGCGCTTGGCCATCTTCTTGAACACGACGAATGCGCAGGTTCGCCCTGTATCGCACGCGAACACCGGGCCTCGGGGGCGCACCGGCTTGGCGCACACCGGACAGTCTCCGAGCGACTTGCCGTGGTCTTCGGGGTTCGCCAGTGCCGGAGGCGGATTGTCGGCGATGGTGTCGCAGATCTCGCGGGCGTAGGCCTCCACGTCCCGCATGAAGCCCGCACGGTCGGCGCGTCTCTCGGCGACATCCGCGAGGCGACCCTCCCAACGTCCCGTGAGCTCGGGGCTCTTCAGCGCTTCGACTGCAACGGCGTCGATCACGGCGCGCCCACGGTCGAGGCTCAGCAGATCCTTCTTCTGCCGCCGGATGTACTTCCGGTCGAGCAGGGTCTGGAGGATGGCGGCGCGCGTCGCCGGGGTTCCGAGTCCACAGTTGCGCATGGCGCGCTTCAGGGCGGCGTCGTCGAGCTGGCGGCCTGCGGTCTCCATGGCCTTGAGCAGCGAGCCGTCGGTGTAGTGCCGCGGCGGGCGGGTGGCGCCCTCGTGCACCTTGCCGTTCACCACGTCGACGTCCGAGCCCGCGGGCAGGTTGGGCAGATCGACGTCGCCCTTGCGACTCGGAGGGGGGTCGATCACGCGCCACCCCTGCACCGTGCAGACCCGACCCTTGGCCCGGTACGGCTGGGGCTCGGTGGTCCCGTCGGACAGGGGCTGAGCGCACGGCACCTCGACGATCAGGGTCGACAGATCGAACCAGGCGTCTTCACACAGCGCAGCCAGGAACCGCCGGGCCACCAGATCGAAGATCCGCTTGTGGTCGACGGGCAGGCTGCTGGCGGGGGTCCGACCGGTGGGGATGATCGCGTGGTGATCGCCCACCTCGGATGCGTCGACGTACCGCTTGTTGGCCGTGATGCCGCGCTGCAGGATGTCGGCCGCCACCGTCGCGTACGGCGGAACCGGCTGCAGCCCCTGAACCACACCGGGCAGCGTGGACACCTGGTCGGGCGTGAGGAACCGGGCGTCCGTTCGCGGGTAGGTGATGAGCTTGTGCTTCTCGTACAGCTCCTGGGCGATGGCCAGGGTGCGCTGTGCCGAGAGCCCGTAGCGCTGGTTGGCGCGGCGCTGCAGTGCCGTGAGGTCGTAGAGCAGCGGCGGACGCTCCCGCTTCTTCTTGCGGTCGGCGAGCTGGAGCGTGCCCACCTGCCCCTCGGCCGCTGCCAGCAGGCTCTTTGCGAACGCCTCGTCGTCGATGCGCTCGCTGCGTGGGGCCGATTGGCCGTCCTTGCTGTCGCGGGCCCGCTTCGAGAACCAGATCCCGGTCCAGCCGTGCTTCGTCCCGTCGTGCTCGACCTGGAGCTTCAGCTTCACCTGCCAGAACGCCTCGGGAACGAACGCCTCGATCTCGCGGTCGCGCGCCACGATCATCGCGAGCGTGGGGGTCTGCACGCGCCCCACCGACAGCACTCCACCGGGGTCGGGACACGAGCAGGTGAGCGCCCGCGTGGCGTTCAGCCCCACGATCCAGTCGGCTTCCGACCTGCACCGCGCCGCATCGGCCAGGGGGTCGAACTGCACCCCGGGCTTCAGGTTCGCCCAGCCCTGCCGGATCGCGGCATCGGTGAGCGAGCTGATCCACAGGCGCTGCGTGGGCTTGTCGCACGCCGCGGCCTGCATCACGTAGCGGAAGATGAGCTCCCCTTCGCGACCGGCATCACAGGCGTTCACCACGTCTTCGGCCTCGGACAGCAACCGGCGCAGCACGTGCATCTGCTGCTCGGCGCCATCCCGCACCTGGACCTGGAAGGCCTCGGGGAGCATCGGCAGCGTGTCGAGTCGCCAGCGGCGCCAGGTCTCGTCGTACGTCTCCGGAGGCGCGAGCTCGGCCATGTGCCCGAAGCACCAGCTGATCCTCAGGCCATTGCCCTCGAGGTACCCGTCGCGACGGGAGTTCGCGCCGAGCACCCGCGCGAGGTCCCGTGCGACCGAGGGTTTTTCGGCGATGACCAGCCGCACCTGCATCCTCCCGACGGACCATCCTGGCCACTCCGAGGGTTAACAGGCCGACATGGGATTCGTCGTCGTCGCAGCATGGCTGGCCAGCGCAATGGCCGGCCAGATCCAGGTCGAGGCGCGCAGCCCGGTGGTGGTCGCGATCGACGGCCTGCCCGCCGGCATCGCACACCTGCACGCCGACGACGTCCACCTGCTTCAGGAGGGTCGCCACCGCGTCACCATCCGCAACTTCATGGGCAGCCTCATGGCAGAAGGCCACTTCGAGGTGAAGGACGGCGAGCGACTGGTGGTGCAGTACGACCGGGTGGATCGCACGATCGAAGAAGTCGAGCGGATCCCCCTCACCAGCCGTCCGGAGTCCGATTCCGGCCCGGAGACCGAAGCCGCTCCGACTCCCGAATCCCCAGACGGCGAAGCACCGGGTGACCCCTCCCCAGACCCCGACCCCACACTCCCCCACCCCGGTCACGTCCCCGCTCCCTCCCCCGCCGAAACACCCGCTGATGCGAGGGTTTCAGAGCCCCCTCCAGCCGATCCTCCCGCCCCGACGGGGTCCAACGACGACGATGCGGTGTCCAGCCTCGTGATCACGGGGCTCTCGGACATCTCGGGCACGGTCCGGATCGACGGCACTCCCATCCCGTTCACCACCGATGCCGACGGGTTCCTGGCCTCCGACCTCACCTCACCGCTGGTCGAAGCCCACATCACCGACAACGGCATCCTTCGATTCCACGGCGCAGTCGAGCTTCAGCCGGGGCAACACACCGCATGCCACCTGCATTATCGCCAGACCACCTGGACCCTGGACTGCACGATCGACGGCGCCCGGGTGCTTTCGCGTTAAGCCCGAGGGCCTTTGTCGGAGGTCGAACATGGAAGGGTACGAGCGGTTCAATGGTGGATGGAGCCGGAAGATCGAGGTCGGAGACCAGCGCGTCCCGTTCCGCGAGATTCCCCTGTCGACGGGCGAGAAGGTCCGAATCTACGACAGCAGCGGTCCCCAGGGCTTCGCCCCCGAACAGGGCCTGCCCAAGCGTCGCGCAGAGTGGGTCGCAGCCCGGGAGGCCCGCGGAGACGACAACTTCAGCCAGCTCCACTACGCGCGGAAGGGCATCGTCACCGAAGAGATGCAGTACGTCGCCGTGCGCGAGAACTGCGACCCCGAGTTCGTCCGGACCGAGATCGCAGAGGGCCGGGCCATCATCCCCGCCAACAAGCGGCACCTCGAGCTCGAGCCGATGATCATCGGGCGCAACTTCCTGTGCAAGGTGAACGCGAACATCGGGAACAGCCGGGTCAAGGCCAGCATCGCCGACGAAGTCGAGAAGCTCACCTGGGCCACCCAGTGGGGCGCCGACACCGTGATGGACCTGTCCACCGGCCCCGACATCCCCCAGACCCGGGAGGCCATCCTCCGCAACAGCCCCGTCCCGATCGGCACCGTTCCGATCTACGAGGCGCTGGAGCGGGTCAAGGGCAAGGTCGAGGAGCTCAACATCGATCTGTACCTCGAGATCCTCGAGGAGCAGGCCGAGCAGGGCGTCGACTACTTCACCATCCACGCCGGGGTGCTGCTCCGCTACGTGCCGCTCACCGCGCGTCGGATCACCGGCATCGTCAGCCGCGGCGGCTCGATCATGGCCAAGTGGTGCCTGCACCACCACCGCGAGAACTTCCTCTACACCGAGTTCGAGCGCATCTGCGAGCTGATGAAGAAGTACGACGTCAGCTTCTCGCTGGGCGACGGCCTGCGTCCGGGCTGCATCGCCGACGCCAACGACCCCGCGCAGTTCGGCGAGCTCGAGACGCTCGGCGAGCTCACGAAGATCGCCTGGAAGCACGACGTGCAGGTGATGATCGAAGGCCCCGGCCACGTGCCCATGCACCTCATCAAAGAGAACATGGACAAGCAGCTGGAGCACTGCCACGAGGCGCCGTTCTACACACTGGGGCCGCTCACCACCGACATCGCGCCGGGCTACGACCACATCACGTCCTGCATCGGGGCCGCGATGATCGGCTCCTTCGGCTGCGCGATGCTCTGCTACGTCACGCCCAAGGAGCACCTGGGCCTGCCCGACAAGAAGGACGTCAAGGAAGGCCTCATCGCCTACAAGATCGCCGCGCACGCCGCCGATCTGGCCAAGGGCCACGCTGGCGCCCAGGAGCGCGACGACGCGCTGTCGAAGGCCCGGTTCGAGTTCCGCTGGGAAGACCAGTTCAACCTCTCGATGGACCCCGGCATCGCACGGGCGTACCACGACGAGACCCTGCCGGCCGACTCCGCCAAGGTCGCGCACTTCTGCTCGATGTGCGGTCCGCGCTTCTGCAGCATGAAGATCAGCCAGGAGGTCCGCGACTACGCCGCCGAGAAGGGCTACGGCACCGATCAGGCCGTCGCAGCCGGGCTCGAAGAGAAGGCGCAGGAGTTCCGCGCGAAGGGGGGTGAGGTGTACGTGCCCGAGTCCACGGCGACCCAGCCCTCCGCGAAGTAGCCCCGATGCGGTCCGCGCGGTCGCTTCTCCGCCTGGCCTGGGTCGTCCTCCTGGGCCTGGCGGCCTGCCATCCGCGCGTCCGCCACCCCGACATCGCCTCCGCCCGACCCAGCGAGCCGATCGTCCAGCTGCGTCGCGCCGACGTCATCTTCCCCGTCGGCGAGCACTACTGGTTCCTGTGGTGGGATCCCGCTGCCGAGACGCCCGAGTGGCACCGCACCGAGCTGTTCGCGCGCAGCCGGGACGGGCACCGCGTCTACACCGACCGCCTGCCGCCCGACGTGTCGTTCGACGCGCGATTCCTCCGTCCAGCACGGCTCATCCGCGAGTTCGACGGCGCTCGGGCAGAGCGGCTCATCGAGGTCCTCCGCGACAGCCGCGACACCTATCCACGGCAGGATCGCTACGCGCTGCTGGGCCCCAACAGCAACTCCTACATCGCCTGGGTCCTGCGCGAAGCCCGGGTGGGCCACGACTTCAACACCCGTGCCGTCGGCCGCCGCTACCCCGCCCGCGCAGGCCTCTCGGACAGCCGCACCGGCCTGGCGCTGCACACGCCGCTGATCTCCCTCGAGGTCGGAGTGCTCGACGGCGTCGAGGTCGGCATCGGCCCGGCCACCTGGGGCGTCGACACCTGGCCCCCCGCCATCAAGACCCCCATCGGTCGCCTCGGCTGGCCCGAGCCCTCGCTGCGCGTCGGCCCCCGCCCGAGAGAACGCCGCGAGCAGTACGAAGCCCAGGCCGAGCTCCTGCTGGCGGAGCTCGGCGTCACCCGCGAGGAGATGATCGAGCGCTTCCGCAGTCGAAAGGCCTTCGAGCGCTGGCTGCACTACACGGTGCGTCGCCGGCTGGTCGAGGACGCCTACCCGCCCGAGAATCCCGAGGTCATTCCGTAGATTCGGCGACCGGAGGCTACTCGGGGTTGCGGAGCCCCACCACCGTGGTGCCGGCGAAGATCAGGTGCCCGACGGACGCGGACACGGTCTGGTCTTTGACCGACAGCTTGGTCATCGGCGCGTTGTCGCCGCGGAACAAGTAGGTGGGACAGCGCTCGTGGATCTGGCGAACGACGATGTCGTTGCCCATCAGCGCGATCGAAGCCTGGTGACGGCCGGCCAGCGCCCGGTCGAGGGTGAAGCCCCCGGCGCGAGCCCGTGCGGCACGCGGCCCAGAGCACCAGCGGATGTTGTCCTGACCCCGACGGTCGGGGTAGGCGAGCCCCGGATGTGCGGGTTCGCGACCCAGCGTGGCCGTGTGGCCTTCCATCACGCCGAGACGCATCTCGGTGTCGGCGAGCAGCAGCCCGGCGTACGGCGGACCGACCTCCTGGAAGCGGAGCGCGACCGTGGACGTGCCGATGGTGGCGCCGCTCTGGATGGCCGTGCGGTCTCCGGAGCTCAAGGGACGGCCGTTGACCGACACCCCGGTGACGAGGGCCTGGATGTAGACGCCGTCCGGCGTGACCTCGACCCGGACCACGGATCGGTCGGATCGGTTGACCCAGCGGCCATCGGGCAACAGCTCGTAGAAGTAGCTGGCCACGACATCCGACAGCGGGACGGCCGGCAGCGCGAGGCCGCACATCACCAGCTCGAGGTCGGGGTTGAGCCCCACGTCGAGCACGATGGTGTCGGAGCCCGACGCGCGGTTGGTGACCTTCTGGGCTTCTTCGATCGCGGCGGACACGGCTTCCGGCGTGCCGATGACCAGCCCGCGACCGGACTCGGTCCATTCCTTGCGGTCCTGGCTCGCGATGTTGTAGCCCACCAGCCACAGCGAGGCGGGGTTCAACACGGGCAGGCTCTCGACGGCCTCGGACAGCGCGGCGCTCCCAGGGGCGAAGCCCTCGAAGAGCACGATGGGATCGGGCGGAAGCAGCGGTGGACGCGCTCCGCGGCGCAGCCGGACCAGGTTGCGGTTCTTGGCGGCCAGCTTGACGGGATCCGGCAGCCAGCACTTGTGCTTGGGCACGGCGCGGAACACCTGCTTCTCGCCGGGGATGCCCTTCATGCTGAACCGGCCGACGTCTTCCCAGGGGATCTCGGCGGCGTTCATGCACACCCGCGTGCCGGGACCGAACCAGATCTCTTCGCTGGGGGCCTTGGCGAGGATGCGGGCGGCCAGGTTGACGGCCTCGCCGAAGGCATCGCCCTCGATCTCCTCGACGTCGCCGGTGGTCATCGCCAGCCGGATGGACGTGCTGCCACGGGCGTGCACCTCGTGCTGGATGTCGATCGAGGCGCGCAACGCGTCGGTCGCAGCCTGGAACAGGATCAGGAACGAGTCGCCCAGGTTCTTGACGATGCGGCCGTTGTACTCGTCGACGATCGGACGCACGAGCTGCTCGTGCTCTTCCAGAATTCGGCGGAGCCCTTCCCGGTCGGCCCGGGAGACCTTGGCGGTGTAGTTGGCGAGGTCTGTGAAGCAGACCGTCCGCGTGACGGTACTCAAGCGCACTCCAGCCGGACGGCCACCGTCCGGGCGCCCTAGGCTACATCGATCGGTGCGGTCGCGTCGACCGCTTTTCGGGAAGCACCGCTGGCTTGTTAGGCCAGTGGTCCACCGGAGGTCGCGATGGGCCGCGCCAGGCTGTCCGTGAACATCAACAAGTACGCCTTGCTTCGCAACTCTCGCGGGCACGACGCACCCAACCTCTGCGCGTCGGCCGATCTCGCCATCGCTGCGGGCTGCCACGGGATCACCGTGCACCCGCGTCTGGACGAGCGGCACGTGCGCATGGCAGACCTGCCGGTGATCACCGAGCACCTGCGCACCCATCATCCGGACATCGAGCTCAACATCGAGTGCCAGGACGATCCGGGTCTGCTGAAGCGTGTCCAGGGACTGAAGCCGGATCAGTGCACCCTGGTGCCGGTCACCCCCGGCGAGATCACCAGCGACCACGGGTGGCATCCGGTCGAGCATCGGGAGCGCCTGCGCACGGCCATCGAGCCCCTCGCGGCACTGGGCATCCGCACCTCCTGCTTCGCCGACTGCGACCCCGAGCTCATCCCGGCCTTCCTCGAGTGCGGCACCGATCGCATCGAGCTCTACACCGGTCCGTACGCCTGGGCCTGGGGCACGCCCGACCAGGACGACTGGGTGGCCCGGATCCGCCGCTGCATCCGGGTCGCACACGAGGCCGGGCTCGGGGTGAACGCCGGGCACGACCTCGATCGGCACAACCTCGCTGGAATCGCCGACGCAGAAGGGCTGCTCGAGGTGTCGATCGGCCACGCGCAGATCTGTCGGGCCCTCGAGATCGGCACCGATGCGAGCGTCAAAGAGCTGCTGGCCGCCCTCGGCGGGTAGTCCAGCGGGTCAGAGCCGGAACGGGAGTGGGTCTCCGAGCACGGCCTCGGTCGCCGAAAGCCGCACCTGCCACGCCTGGACCGACAGCCCCTTGCCGACCGCCTGTTCGAGTGCGTCGGCGAAGGCCGGATCGAGATGACGCGCCACCCGGACCCCGGAGCCCCCTTCGGTGCCGACGTGCAGCAGCAGGACCGCATGATCGCCCCGGTCCAGCAGGGCTGAGAGCGTCTCGAGGTGCTTCGTCCCCCGCGTGGTCACGGTGTCCGGGAACCACACCGTCTCGCCCTCGCGCAGGGTCGCGTTCTTCACCTCCAGCCAGGTCGCGCCGCGCCGCCCGGCGAAGCCCTCCAGCCGAAAGTCCACGCGCCCGTGGAGGTCGTCCGGGAACGGCGCTTCGGCCCGGATCGCCTCGAGCTCGCCGAGTCGCCCGGCACGCAGCGCCTCTTCGACCACCCGGTTCGGCCGCGCGGTGTTGACCAGGATCCACCGCCCGTCGATGCAGGTCTGCTCCACCGACCACTTCAGCTTGCGCTTGGGATTGTCGGAGCGCGAAAGACGACACGGCGCCCCCTCGGCCCAGCACCCCGTCATCTTGCCCGTGTTCGCCAGGTGGGCAGTGATCTCCGCTCCGGCGTCCGGCCCTTCTTCGAGCACGCAGTCCGCGAAGAACCGCTTGTATCGCCGGACCAACCGACCCCGCACCAGCGCAGTCGGGTACCTCAATCCAGCCGCCAGACCGCCACCTTCAGATAGCGACCCTCCGGAAACGCGCTGTGGGCGGGGAAGTCTGCCGCCTGGCTCCCGACCCACAGCTCCTGGCCGTGCCGGTTGGCCCGCTTGAACCCGTCGAGCACCAGCTTCCGGAAGTCGCGCGGGCTCATCTCGCCCTGGTTCGAGGCCACCAGCACCCACCCGCCGGGATCGAGCACGCGGGCCGCGGCAGCCACCAGTCGGGGCAGATCCTTCTTGGCAGACCAGATGCCCGCGTCGCTGTGCGAGAAGCTCGGGGGGTCGAGCACCACCCGGTCGAACCGACGCCCCTTGCGCCGGAATCGGTCGAGCGCCTTGAAGGTGTCTTCGGCGATGAACTCGTGGGCGTCGGTCGGCAGCTCGTTCAGCTCGAAGTTCTTCTCGGCCCGGTCGAGGTAGGCCTGCGACAGGTCGACGCTCACGGTCTCCATCGCGCCGTTGTACGCCGCGCTCACCGAGAACGCGCCCGTGTAGGCGAAGGTGTTGAGCACCCGCGTGCCCCCCCAGTGCGGCTCCATCCACGCCCGCACCCCGCGCATGTCGGCGTACAGACCCACATCCGGGCCTTCGTGCGGACGCACGCCGTAGGTGATGCCGCGCTCCAGCACGCGGACGTCCGACGTGGGCTCGTGGCCGTCGATCAGGCCCGGCGGAGGGTTCAGGTCGCCATCCGACCCCTTTCGGGAATCCCGGGGGTCCAGGCGGTAGGCCAGGTGGATGCCCCGGGGTTGGCGCGTGCGGTTCAGCCAGGCCACGATGGGCTTCAGGACCGGTGCGAGTGCGGGACTGTCGAGCACGATGGTCGCGTGATGGCTCCACCAGTCGATGCGCACGCCGGGCATACCGTCGTTCTCGGCGTGGACCAGGCGGTATCCGGAGGTCTCGGGGCCGAACAGCCCGTCACGCAGGGCCGCAGCGCGGTCGAGCGTTGCAACCAGCCCGCCCGGACCGGCGTTCTCGGGGGTGTCGTGCTCGAACACCCGCACGGCGATCCACCCGTCGTCGGCGATGCCCGACCCCAGCCGATTGCCCCGTTCGTCCCGGACTTCGACCCAGCTCCCGACCGCCTTGCGGTTCCGACCCTTCACGACCTCGTTCGGGTAGACCCAGGGGAAGCCCTTGCGGAGCCACTTCGCCGAGTACCCGTTGACCGTGATGTGCCGCATGCCTACTCCCGCATCCCCACGGTTCCCGGTACTGCGCCGGCTTCGACCCAGGTGACCTCGGCCCAGGAGATCACCACCCCTTCGCCGGTCGCGACGATCTCGTCGAGCAGCTGCCCCGAGAGATCGACGAGCCCCCCGAGCACATCGCCCCGCGTGAACCGGGTGCCGGGCGGGACCGCCTCGCGAAAGATCCCGCCCACACGGGCCCGCGGTGCAGGAGACCTGCGCCAGGTGCCGGGAACGCGGGACGGATGGGTCACGGTCTCGAAATCCACGAGCTCCAGGCTGCCCAGCACGCCCTTGGTGGCCTCCAGGGCAGCAGACACGGCCTGAGCCGAGATCCACCGTCGAGGACCCGCCTCGATGGTGATGGCCGGCACCGCGCCGCGGTTCACCAGCGCCCCCGCCAGGCTGCGGTCGAGGGCGTAGCGCACGTACTGATCGTCGGGGTACTCCCGCAGCACCGTCAGACCCGAAGCCTGGGCGTAGGCCTCGAGCATCGGCGCCAGCTTGGCCCCCTTCCCCCGCGCCAGAGCCCGATCGGTGATGGCGTACGGAATCGACCGGGCACTGTCGGCGTGCAGATCGATCACCAGGCTGACCTTGCGCGCCGCGAGGTCCTTCCAGATCGCCGCTGCGTGTTTCTCGCCACTGCTGCCGTCCCGATGCCCCGGGAACAACCGGTTCAGGTCGGCGCCGTCCGGCGGGAGCACCCGCGTGCGACTCGACAGGCCGGCGGGATTCAGGCTCGGGTAGAGCACGATCGTGCCGGACTGCAGGCGCCCATCGAGCCACTCGTCCAGCGCCTGGACCACCGCGACACCCGTGGATTCGTCGCCGTGGATGTTGGCGGTCACCGCGACCACGGGCCCCCGACCAGCGGAGTGCACCAGGACCGGTACGGAGTCCTGGCGGGAGGTCTGCAGACGCTCCACGCGGCGCTGGGCGGATGGGTCCATCGTCCGTGGCTATCCACTCACCGCCAGGATCGCGACCACGAGCAGGGCCCCCAGCAGGAACGTCGCGATCACCGGGACCCCGACCACCAGCAGAACGTAGGACAGCGGGGCGTGGGGAACCGCTTCGAGCTCGGCTGCCAGCTGTTCGACCCGGGCGGCATCGAAGGTCGCCGCGGGATCGAACCCACCCGCCTTCACCTGCTCTGCCAGCGCATCCAGCTCGGCGCCATCGCGACTCTCCTCGCTGGCGAGCACGGCGTGCGCCTCCTCGACCGGCGTGTTCGGCATGGCCCCACAGCTCCGACAACCAGCCAGCGCACCGACCTTGTCGGCCCCGCACGACAGGCAGATTGCGCGCACGGAGCCCTACAGCCCCGGATCCATGGGCGGATCCTCGTCCGGTGGAGCATCGGAGTCGTCGGGGCCGGGCTCGTCGCCCTCCGCACCCGCTTCGCCCTCTTCGAGATCCTCGTCGTCCACGACGTAGCCGAGCACCTCGAGCATGCTCTTCTCCTTGCGCGAGACCACCGGGCGGTCCTCGTCGGTCCGCTTGCCGGCGTCGTAGGCCGGCAACGCCTCCCAGCGCGCTTCCATCTCGGCCACCAGCTTCGCCACGGTCTCGGGCTGTTCCGGCGCCAGGTCGGTCTCTTCGAGTGGATCGGTCTCCAGGTCGTACAGCTCGGCGTGGTCGAGGTTGTCCAGGATGAGCTTGGACGACCCCTTGCGGATCGAGCGGAACGTTCGCTCGAACCCGCCTTCGGGCTCCTCGATGTGGTCGAAGTGCTTGAGCACCAGCTCCAGACCTGCAGAGTCGAAGGTCTCGACCTCGGAGAACAACGACCCGCGCGGAGCCCCGAACATCGAGCGGCTGTGGGTGGCGGTCGGAGCAGCGGGCAGATCGACCAGCTCGGTGAGCGTGGCGAAGAGGTCTTGCGTGGACACGGGCTCGGACACGCGCCGGGGCTCGAGACCCTTGGGGTAGCGGATGAGGAGCGGGACGTGCAGCAGGGTCTGGTGCAGGTCGTAGCGATGCCCGAACCGGTGGTGTTCGCCGAGCGACTCGCCGTGATCGCTGGTCAGCACCACGATGGTGTCCTCGAGCATCCCCCGCTCGTCGAGCCGACGCATCAGCTTGTCGGTGAACCAGTCGAGCTCACGCAGGCAGGCGTCGTACACCGCACGGGCGGCCGCCAGCTGGACATCGGAGTAGTCGAAGACCCCGTAGCCGAAGGCCATCTGGTTGAGGAACGTCACGTCGGTCTTCAGCGCGACCTCGTGCATCGCCTCGTCCATCACCTCGCGGCGGTGGCGGAGCATCGGCACGCGAGGCTTGTGGGCCTCCATGTAGTTCAGGTAGGCCAGCCACGGCTTGCCCGGCTCCCGGTCGTCGAGCCACTGGTTCAGCGCGCGACCCGTTGCGATCCCCCCGTTGTAGTAGGCGTTTCCGGGCCGGTTGCCCTCGAAGGCCGGGGAGATCTCGGTCGAGGCGTCGTTCGGCAGCAGCTTCACGCGCGTGGCACGACGGACCAGGGGCCACCAGGGCTGGGTCCAGCTGGTCTGGATGGTGTCGAAGCCCTGGAGCAGGTTGGCGCCGCGCTTCGACAGGTTGGGGTTCGCCGAGAACGCGAAGGTGTCGTAGCCGTGATCGCGAAAGTGCTCGGCCAGCGTGGTGTGGTGGTGGTCGAGCCAGCGCCAGTCGAAGTTCGCGCCGTGGGTGGAGGGCGGCAGCCCGGTGAACATCGACCCGTGGCTCGGCACGGTCCACATCCCCGGCGACACGGCGTTGTCGAACACCACTGCCTGCTCCGCGAACGCCTTCAGCGCGGGGGTGGTGGACACCTCGTGGCCGTACAGGCTCAGGTGGTCGGCCCGGACGGTGTCCCACAGGACGATCAGGACATTGGGCCGCGAGGGCGGCACGGTTGCAGGAGGGTCGTCGTCCGACAGCGAGTAGGCGGCCCAACCGATGGCTGCGACCGCAAACAGGCCCGCCAGCGCGGCCGCGACCCACCGTCGCTTCGCGCCGCCACCCTGGTTGTCGGAACTCTCGCGTCCGGTGCTCACCGAGGGGGAATAGCCCGACACTGCCACTCTGCGTAGAATGGACGCGAATGCGTACCCTCCTCCTGCTGGCCCTCGTCTCGATCACCGCGTGCAAGAAGCCCGCGCCGCCGCCTCCACCCGACATGGACGCGATGCTGCACGGCACCCGCCCGCCCACTCAGACCCCCCTGATCCCGGCGTTCCGCGCCACCGCACACGACGGCACGCCCCGCGATCAGGCCTCGCTGCTGGGCGCGCCCACGGTGCTGTGGTTCTTTCCGGCCGCGAAGACCGGTGGATGCACGGTGGAGGGCTGTGGATACCGCGACAACTACGCGGCGTTCCAGGAGCTCGGCGTGCGCATCGTGGGGGTGTCGTTCACCGACGTGCAGACCAACGCCGAGTGGGTCGCCGAACAGGGGTTCCAGTACGAGATCTGGCACGACGACTCGAAGCGGCTCGCGCTGTACTACGGCGCAGCCGAGGCGCCGTCCGACACCTACCCCAAGCGGCGCACACGCGTGCTGAACAGCGATGGCAAGGTGGTGCTCGAGTACAACGACAGCATCATCGTGGGCGCGCATCCCGACGAGGTGCTGGCCGACGCGAAGCTGCTGTTCGGCGAGCACTGACGCATCAGGGCTCCGGGTCGTCTCCGACGAACAGGGCCGACGCCGCACAGGCGTAGTTCGCGGCGGCGGCGGCAGCAGCGGCCTCGGCTTCCTTGATGAGGTCGTACACCAGCTTGCCGAGGGGCGCGCGCTTCGTGCGTTCGTCCAGCTGGGGCTTGAGCGCCCGGATCTCGTTCTTGGTCCAGATGGTGTCGTAGAGCCGACCCACGCGGAGCAACGACAGCAACAGGTCGTCGCGGGTGGGCGCATCGCCGTCCGTGATGGTGGCCACGTGATGCCGCAGCCGCTGCCGGATGGCGTTCTCGACCTCGGGATCGCGCTCGGGGTAGCGCATGCGCCACGGGATGAAGAGGAACGTGTCCTGGGTCCGGCCCAGGATCCCGGCGTCCACGAGCTCGTCCAGCGCCGCGGTCCGGATGGGTGCGACGCTCGAGAACCAGTACCAGCTCACCTTGCGGATGGCGGTCTTCATGTCGACCTTCACGCCTTCCAGCCGAGCTTCGGCCAGGCCCAGCGCGTCCGTCGACAAGGGGCCCGCAGCGAGGGCGAACTCGTTCGGGCCCACGGTGACGAGCCGTTCGCGCTCCTGCATCTCTGCGACCAGCGCGCCGGCGAGGCAGTACGAGGGGCGGTGCCCGCCGAGGAACGTGGTGCCCTCGACGTCGCACAGAGAGCACAGCAGGAACTCGTGGTGCAGGCCGAGCCTCGCCCCGGACGACGTGCCAGGGTCAGTCCGCCCAGACACGGTCTCCCTCCAGGCAGCGCGCGGTCTCGTGGTCGAGCACCGCACTCACCACCGGAGTGTCGCCGACCTGCTCGAGCTTCGGGAGCTGCCAGGTCGTGCCCATGCCCCCCTCGATGTGCCCCCGGCCGGTCAGGATCACCAGGTAGCCCTCGCCAGACCACCCTTCGGCCGCCAGCTCGGCGATGCGGAAGTCCCGCCAGGCCATGCTGGTCGAGAACCGCGCCTTCATCTCGGGCTCCATCGTGTGCGCGTGGGCGCCCATGATCTCCATGAGGAACGCGTCGTAGCCCTCGGGGACCTCGATCTCGCGGTCTTCGGGCTTGGGGCCCAGCTCGAGCCCGGCCGCGACCACGCGCACGCCCTTGCGACTGCTGGCGACGAGCTTCTTGTAGGGCTTCCACGGAAAGCCCCAGGTCTCTTTCCAGTCGAGCTGCTTCGGCAGCTTGCCCTTGCCGAACTCCCGCTTCTCGAAGGCGTCCAGGACGGGCTGGTTGTCCTCGTGAACGGCTTCCATCGCGAGGGTCACGGGCTGGTCGGAGTCCAACAGGCCCTTCACGACGTGCCAGGCGCGCTTCATGTCGCTCTTGTGCCCGTGCCGCTCCCCGAGAACGATCACAGCAGGCGCCGGTTGCTCGACGAGCTCGTCGAGGGTGATGTCCTCGCAGGTGTGGGCGAACGCCGCGGCCATCCAGAACAGCATCGAGTCTCCAGTCCTCCGTCCGAGGGCGATCCGAGAGACGAGTGTATCGCCTCGATCCGCTCAGGGGCCTCAGGTCGGGCGCAGTGCGAGGGCGCCGATCACGGCGGCGACCGCGATCACGATGCCCGGATGCACGCGGGCCAGCAGCGCAGCGAAGGCCCCGATGGTCAACACGGCCCCGAACCATCCGGTGATCCCGGACGGCGCGAGATCGACCGCCACGAAGGCGAGCATGCCGATGATCACGGGCTTCACCCCCTTGAGCGCCCCGGCCACATAGGGGTTTTCGCGGTTGCGCAGCAGAATCACCGTGAGCGCGGCCATCAGCAGCGTGGACGGTGTGAGGATGCCCGCCGTCGCCGCGACGGCCCCGAGCGCACCCGAGTCCTGGTAGCCCACGTACAAGGCCATCTTCGTCGATATGGGACCGGGCAGGCTGTTGCCCACGGCGAGGCCCTCGATGAACTGCTCGTCGGTGACGAAGCCCTCGCGCACGCATTCCGCCTGCATCAACGGCAGCATGCTCGGCCCACCGCCGAACCCGAACAGGCCCACCCGGGCGAACGACAGGAACAGCTCTGGCGCGCTCACTCGACGGGAGCCTCGGCATCCGTCGACGCCTGGGACGCCCGGTATTCGGCGAGCAGCTCGCGCTTGCGGGCGTTCGACAGCTTGCCCTGCATCGGCTTCATCCGGGGCTTGGGCCGCGCATCGCTGGCCAGCGGACGATCGAGCAGGCGATGCACCGCGGTGGCCGCCATGGTGAGCCCGAACATCGCGGGCATCCAGGCCACCGACCCCTGCACCTGGAGGCGCGCATCACAGGTGTGCTTGCCGTTGTCCTTCTCGGCGCAGATGCAGCGGAACCCGGCCTGGGCGACGGGATCGAGGTCGTTGGGGTGCTCGTCGGTCCACACGCACTCGATGCCCGCGGGCCCATCGACGCCGATCCCCACCTTCCGCAGGTTCTCGCGCACGATCTTCGCGAAGGGGTCGATGCGGGTCTCGGTCAGGTCGCTCACCCGGATGCGCGTGGGGTCCATCCGGCCGCCCGCACCCATGGCCGCGAACACCTTCAGGTCGCGCTCCACGCAGGTCTGCAGGAGGTGGAGCTTGGCGGTCATGTTGTCGATGCAGTCGAGCACGACGTCCGGCTCGTCAGACAGGAGCGCTTCGGAGGTCGAGGCCTCGTAGAACACGCGCTCGACGACGACATCGCACTTGGGATTGATGTGGCGACAGCGCTCGCCCATCAGCTCGGCCTTGGACTTGCCGACGGTCTTGCGCGTGGCGTGCAGCTGCCGGTTGACGTTGGTGACGCAGACCCGGTCGAAGTCCACCAGCACCACCCGACCGAACCCGGAGCGCACCAGGGCCTCGGCCGCGTACGACCCGACCCCACCGAGCCCGATGACGGTCGCGCTCGCGTCCTGGAGCGTGCGGTAGCCCTCGCCGCCCACGAGCAGCTCGGTGCGATGGAACGGGTGCATCTTGAACATGCGGTCCTCCCCCGCCGCCTTATCGCGCCGTCGCTACTCCGCCGTCCAGAACCCCACGGTGAGCCACAGCGCCCGTGCGATCAGGTCGGGCTCGGTGTGGGCGTAGAGCACCCCCAGGTCGCGGACATCCACGAACTCCTGGGTCATCGACTCGGCCTTCGGGGGCGGAAACCGGGCCTGCCACACTTCCAGCCCGCGTCCACCGGGCGGATCGGCCGACACGTCGAGCCACTGCGCGCAGAAGTACGGGGTCTTTCGCGTGATCTCGGTGTCCATCTCGTGGTGGGTGAAGTGCGCGCCCATCCAGTCGGTGAGCGCAACATCGGACAGCGGACCTCCCTCGTCGGCGGAGCCCTGGAGCGTGCCGCCCACCGACACCACGGCCAGCACGCGGTCGCGCAGGGCTGCCTTGGCGTTCATCAACCGGAGCACGGTCTGGATCCCGGCCTCCTCACCCACCAGTACGAACCGCGCAGAGGGATCGTCCATCCACTGCGCCAGGGTGTCCTCCAGCGCATCCTGTTGGTCCGACAGGGCCGATTCGACCGGGCCCTCGGGCCAAGCGAACCGCTGAGAGGCCGGCAGGAGCGCATCGAGCGCCGCCACCACGCGACTCTCGCCGCGCCCCTCCACCAACGCCCAGCGGACCGATCGCTGCTCGATCTGGCGCCGGAGGGCATCGACCACCCCCGACTCCCCTCGCCCCCACCCCACCACGGCCGGCCAGCCGAGGCCTCCACCGAGACGCGCCGCGGGGTCGTATTCGGGACCGAGGGTGTCCACGGGGTCGTCGAACCGCGCCGTGAGGCCAGCTGGATCCTCGCGGTACATCCACCGCCAGCGGGCCTGCAGGTCCGGGAGCTTCTTCAGCCCGTCGATGAGCGCAGCTTCGCCCTCGCGGTAGGCCGGAGCCCCGACGAGCCCCGTGTTCGTGACCTTCTTCTCGGGGAGTCGACCCGCAGGGTGGTACGGCACCTGGTCGAGCACGCGCTCCACCCAGGCGTCGCTGTTCTGCTCGGCCGCCTCCACCTGCCCCAGCAGCACCTGGGTGAGTGCGGTCTTGAAGAACGGCTCGGCATCCAACGACGGAGCCGTCGAACGGGACAACCAGCCCGCCGCCATCGAGACGATCACGGCTGCACCCGCGACCCCGAGCGTGAGCGGATCGGTCAACTACGCTGCCGGACGAAGCGGAGCGTCAGGAATCGCGGGAGTCGCGGGGACGACCCTGGCGACCCTGGTTGGGACGGATGGGGACGGGAATGAGCTCCGGCTCGGGGTTGAGACTGGCACCGAGCTCTTCGAGCCACTCCTTGGCTCGCCGACCCAGATCTTCCAGCGCTTCGACCCACTTCTCGGGCATTCGTCGACCTCGCACAACTTCCGTACATTCATCGTACTGGGAAAGGTGGCGGTCGTGCCACCCTTCCTCCATGTCGGCACGTCGCGGCGCGCTGACAACCCGCCGGGATGTCACGAGCTGTCGGCACATCCGCGATCGAACGGACCTACCGGGCCTCGGCGGCGTCGAGCCATCCGTCCAGGCGCGCGACCCGGGCGTCGAAACGCGCCTTCTCGGCCGCCGACAGCGTGCGACGCGTGACGCCGTGGTAGTCGATGGGATCGACCACTTTCCCGCCCTTCTCGAGCTCGTAGTGCAGGTGCGGAGCGGTCGAGCGACCCGTGTTCCCGGACAGTCCGACGACGTCGCCCTTGGCCACGCGATCCCCGGCGTTCACGTCGGTGCGCGACAGGTGGAGGAACTTCGCGAGCGTGCCATCGCTGTACTGCACCTCGACGCAGTTGCCGTTGTACCGGGTGTTCCAGTCGGTCCGCTTCACCACACCCGTGCGCGGCGACACGATCGGCGTGCCCTCGGGCGCCTTGAAGTCCATTCCCCGGTGCGACGGGCGGTCCTTCAGCAGGCTCGTGATCTGCTCGTACTCGCGGATCGGGCTGTCGACGAGGGTGCGCGACACCTCGACGCCATCGACGGTCCACCAGCCGGGGTACCGGTCGCCCTTGGCGGTGTAGCGGTAGGCGGTCAGCAGGCCGAGCTTGCCGGACTCGTAGCGCGCAGCGGGGATCTGCAGGTCGGGGCCGCTGCCTTCCCAGGCCACGGTCACCCGGTCGCCCTTCTGCAGGTCGCGACGCAGGTCCAGGTCCCAGACGAACAGGCGCGCGACCACGGCCGCGACCTTGTCTCCCCCTTCGCCGACCCCGCGCGAGAAGGTGCGCGCCAGGCTGTGGGAGATGGTGAGCGAGGTGGTCTGCACGTCGGCCGGAAGGCTCGGTGCGGCCGGCTCGGTCGCGGTGGTTGCGACGTCCTCGGCGGAGAGGTCTGCCAGGGCGGGCTCGTTGGCGCCCTCGTCCGCAACAGCGCCATCTTCGACGGGCGCCGCGCGTTCCTGCACGGGCTGGACGGGCACCGGCGGCGCATCCACCTCGGCGACGACGGCAGCCGGCGCGGGCGCGTCGACGGTGTTGGCCTCGGGCGACGGGGCGCCATCGGGCATCAGCAACAGACGGGTGCCGAGGACGAGGTTCAGGAGCAGGCTGCCACCACACAGGGCGAACAGGCCCCACGGGCGCCCGCCGGGCGGGTCGAAGCGATTCATGTGTGACTCCAGGTGCCGCGATGATCGGGGAGATCAGGGGGAGGCGGCGGAGGGGGGAGTGAGGGAGGAAGGGGGGGATCTACTCGTTCATGCCCTGCTCGATCCATCCGAGGACCAGGGAGAGGTCTTCGTCCGAGAGGGGAGGGAGCCCCAAAGGCATGCCAGGTTTTTCGGGTCGGGTCAAGGATTTCGGCCGTTCCCCGGGTTGCACCGTATCGCGCGCAGCCTCCTCGCGGCGCCGCAACAGGGCGGGCACGATCCGGTCGGCGTGTTCGCGCACCCCTTCGATGGACTGCAGCTCGATGCCGGTGGGCTCCCAGCCGAATCCCCCGGCGTTCCCGGGCCCCCTGCGCCCCTGGCTCGAGGGGTCGTCGGGGTTCATGTGGCAGTGCACGCAGATCTTCCCGAACACCCGCTCTTCGACGTCGGCCCAGGTGACGGGCTCGGTGGTGGGTGCGGGAACCGGACCGGGCCCCGCGGGCTCCTTGCCTTGTCGATCGGCCAGGAAGAGGAAGTCGCGCAGCAGCACCGCATCGTCGTCGGACATCCGGGTCGGGATCATCGTGGCTTCGGCAGAGATGGCCTGGGGGTCGAGGATCCAGGCGACGGTCATGTCGGGCGACATCCGGTCGCGTACGTGTGCGAGGTCGGGCGCCATCGGGATGCCCCCCGGTGCCGGAAAGACGCCTCCGAACGAGTGACAGGCCGTGCATCCCATGGTCATGAAGCGCAGCCGGCCCTCTTCGACGTTCTTCTTGCTGGGCTTCGGGGTCTTCGGCACGTCCACCGTGTTCGCGGCGAACGCAGCCGCGATGGCGCGTCGTTGATCGGCGTCCAGATCGAAGCGCGGCATGTTCTCGGGGAGCATCGGCCGCACGTCGTGAGGGTCGGCGAGCCAGCCCTCCACCCACTCGGGGTCGAGCCGGGCCATCGCCGCGGAGAGCGACGGCACCTGCAGGTACGACTGCACGCTCTTCTCGTACCGCTCCCACCTGGGGAAGTACTGCATCGCGACCTTGCGCCTGGCGGGGTCACGCGAGGTGTCGCGGATCCAGATGTGGCAGTCCGTACAGGATTCCTGGCGCGGCGCAGCCTGGATGCCCGCCGCGATCCCCTCGGCCTCCGGCACGGAATGGCAGAGGTTGCAGTTGCCCTCTGCCAGTGCCGCGGTGGTCTGCTCGGGGGTCACGGCCGCGGTCGGTCGAGCCGGGGATTCCGCGGGCACGACGGCCAACAGCCCCGTGCACACGGCCCCCACGAGGGCGAGCATCGCAACGGACGCGGTGGAGACGGTGGATGTTCGGACGTTCATCGTGCGTACGATACCGCTGTGCAGCCCGGGGTCCGGTCTCAGGTGCGGGGCTCCTCGGAGCTCGCGACCTGCTCGGCCTGCTGCGGAACCTCCGGGATCACGGTCTTCGCCTCGGGGGTCGACTGCTCGGACGGCGCGGGCTGGTGCGCGGTACCGAGGGTGGTGGTGACGATGCGTGGCGTGGGGATCTCGACGGGCGTGCGCACGAAGCCGTTCTTCTTCTCGAGCGCTTCGGCGGACGCGACGGTCTCTTCGGCGTCTGCCTCGGCATCGATGGCGTCGAACACGTTCTCGATGTTGGCCACGCGCATGCTGGGCGGCAGGGCCATCGCGCAGGCTTCGGCGTCGGTGGGGACCAGGGACAGCGCGGTGAGCGCGACGGCTGCGAGGGCGGGAATGGCGATGAGACGGGACATGGAACCTCCTGATGTCCAGTCTCGACAGCCCGGTCTCGCGGTGGTTCCGTAAACGGATGGTAAACGGGCTCAGAGGGTGGCGCGCTCCAGCTCCAGCGTCCGTCTGCCGTCCAGGGACTGGACCTCGAGCTCCACCGCGGTGCCGGGCTCTCCTCGGAGCAGCGCGTCGGCTTCGTCGACCCCGAGCATCGCCGCATCTTCGCCGTCGATCGACACGATGATGTCGCCCCGCTGGAGACCCGACCGGCTCGCGGGCCCGTCCTGAACGAGGGTTTCGATGGCCAGACCCTCCATCGCGCCGGTCAGCACGGCTCCGATGCCCGCCGTCGGAAACGCGGGAAGCTCCAGATCCACCACCTGGTCGACGTTCGCCACCGGGGTCACCTCCACTGGAGCGCTCTCGGCCGTGTAGATGCCGTCCACCCGCCTGGCGACGAGCGTGCAGGTGCGCCCGGGAACCGCCTCCAGGAAGAACCCGCCGTCCGCGTCCGCCTCCACCGACGTTCCGCAGCCCACCACCTGAACGAGGCCGTGCTCCTCGTTGGCGTTGGCCACCGTTCCCACGACTGCCGCACCCCCGAGAACCAGCTCCAGGGGCTCGTCCGTGCAGCGTCCATCGGCCCACGCGAACGTCATCGGCACGTGCCCGGGCACCTTCAGCACGCCCGTCCCTTCGGCCCGCGGGGCGGCCAGGGTGAGCACGCCGTCCGCGATCACCGCCACCTCGGGGATCTCGGGCAGCGCGTCGTCGAACACCTCCACGCTCGAGCGGTCCAGCGGCGGATCGACGGCACAGGTGACGACCGTCTCGGGGTCGGTCCCGTCGGCGTCGAGCCCCAGACGCCCCACTTCGGGAACGGGGGGCGGGATGGGCGTGGGTCGGACATCCGCCGCCGGAGACGGACGCACGTCGAACCGGGTGACCTGGCGATCCGACCCGGCTTCGGGCCCGTCTGCATCGGACGATTCACCAGACGACAGCCAGAGCAGCCCGACCACGACGGCTCCGATCGCCAGCGCTGCTGCGATCACCCCCGGTCGCGACGTGCCCATGCGCTGCTTCGATTCCTGCTTCGATTCAGAACGCGTCGAGGACGTCGACGATCTCGACCGGGCTGATCAGCCCCGCCATGGCCATGCACATCTCGTCGGCGGTCCACTCACCCCACCCCACGGTGATGGGCTCGTCGACCCCTGCAGCATCGAGTGCCAGGGGCATGTACGGGTTGGACATGGAGTTGTTGTACGTGCACTTCACGCGCACCCGGTCGCCGAAGCCCATCACGGGCAGATCGTCGATCTCGGCGTCGTAGAAGTACGACTGCTGGTGATCGAAGCGGTACTTGGGCGTGTGGACCAGGCACTCTTCGTTCCCGCCGCGCTCGATGGTGACCTCCATGCCGGTGCCGAGGTAGTGCATGTGCGGCGCCACCGCGAAGATGGGCAGGTCGAACGGCAGCGGGTTGGTGAGCACGACCTCTTCGGTGTGGTTCTCGGCACCCGCGGGGATCTCGAACGGCGAAGTGGCGGCCTGGGCGCCGAACGGAAGGTCGACGAGGTACCAGGTGGCGAACTGATCCGGCCGCTCGTCGGTCCACTTCAGGGCGAGCTGGGTGTCGTCGATCTCGGTGGAGTCGCCCGTGGGGTGGTAGTGCACGTTGACCACGATGGACGAGCCGTTGCGCAGCGTGACCCCGGTGTTCTCGGGGGTGACCATCGGGCTGCCGCCGGGGGTCCAGGTGCCGATGAGCTCGGTGGGCCACACGTCGGGCTCGCCCGAGCAGGCGTAGTTCCCGTTGGCGCCGCCGCGAGCGAGGCTCTGGTCGTTGGGGTCGCTCCACACGAGCACGTGATGCACGACGCGCTCGTTGTCCGGGATGACCTGCATCCCCGTGATCCACCGGTCGCCATCGGCCGGGACCTCGACGCGGAAGCACTGGTAGATGTCGTCTGTGCCGCTGACCTCGAAGGGCTCCTGGAAGCCGAGCACGACGTCGGGGTCTTCGAGACCGAGCACCTGACGCGGAGGAACCGGAACAGCGTCCTTCTCTTTGCCCTCGGGCATGCCCGCATCGATCCAGTCGAAGATCAGCGACTTCTCGTCTTCGAGCAGTCGGCCGTCGTCCTTGAACCCGTGCTCGGGCGTGCAGGACTCGGTGTCGCGCGCGGCGAAGGGCGGCATCCGCTCGTCTTCGATGGCGTCGACGATGGGCGCCGACCACTGCTCGACCTGCTCGCGATCCCTCGCGTCGAACGGACCGGGCCCGCCTTCGTAGTGGCAGTCTCCGCACTTGTCGGCCATGACCGCGGCCACGCCTCCGTGCCAGGTGGTGTCGGCAGACCCCTCGGAACCGGGCCCCCCATCGCTACATCCAGCCAGGCCGAAGCCCACCAGCAGCCCAGCGGCGCTCGCGATCTGCTTCCATCGGCTCATGCCACACCCCTCGTCGATCCCCGTCGATCCATTGCGGAGACGCGTCAGCGTAGCCGGTCGACGGGAGAATCTCGCGCCCGACCTGCTAAACGAGCGTCAAGGCTACGCCGAGGGCCGACGCCACGAACGAGAACGTCAACAGCCCCGCCACCACGGCCACGCCCAACAGTGTTCCGGCGATCTGGCCCGCGTAGGCGAGCTCTCTGGGGAATCCCGCGCCCGAAGCCCGGCGTGGACGGCGCCGTTCCCGACGCAGCTTCCGGGAGATGCGGCGCCCCCGCACCCGGCGATCCATGTCGTTGGCGACCCGGCTGTTGACCCGCACGGCCGACTCCAGCGGCGGCAGCGGACGACGCTGGAACTCCAGGTAGGCCACCCGGTCGTCGAGCTTGGCGTGCAGCCAGTCCGGTGCCAGCTCGCCGGGGTCTGGAAGCAGATCCATCCAGCCCTTCACCTCGTCCTCGGCCGTCAGCGGACCTTCGAGGTCCTCTTCGGTGACGTCATCGGTGTCCAGCAACCAAAGCCGCCAACCGGACGGCTGATCCAGGTAGTCCGACAAGGGAAACATGGGGGTCTCCGTTCGCAAGCAATCAATCAAATGTCCGGCCTCCCATCGGAGGACGGACCGCACCTTCCGAACAATCGCTCGGAAGGACAAGCTGCGAATAGAGAGAGCGGCCACCAAAGAGGAGCGGCCGTTCTGCAATCCTAGATCGTCGCGTGAATGCGAGTCAACGGCCCGCTGACGCTCACACCCCACGGCGCCGCCTGCCGGAGAGCATCACGCCGAGCAGTCCTACGCCCATCGACCAGCTCTGGACGCCCCCCGAGCAGCCACAGCCCCCATCCGAGCCACCGGGGTCGGGTCCGATCAGGTCCTCGTCTTCGGAATCCTCGTCGTCGATGGGGTCTGCGGGGTCGGTCGGGTCTTCGTCATCCGCGTTGGATGCATCGAGCAGAGCTGCGACCTCGCACCAGTCCGACCAGGGCTCGCGGATCTCGACGCCGTCCAGCGCCCCGGCCTGAGGACACGCTTCGTCGGCCGACCACATCACCCAGTCCCCTGCCCGCCCGGTCTGGCTCGCGAAGGTCTCGAACGGGTCGTAGCCTCCATCGCGCATCCGGAACACGGTGGGCTCCACACACGTGGAGGTCGCTTCGGCATCGGCCAGCTCGGCATCGGCGAAGTCGCGGATGATCGCGTACATCTCCGGAGTGGTGCTGTTCCAGCAGCAGCTCGGGCTCTCGTCGTAGGACAGCTCGGCGAAGACGTAGTCGTCCACGTCGCGGTAGAGCGCATCGGTCGTGGCCCGGTCGATGCCCAGCTCGTCTTCCTGCAGCACGTACAGCTCGTCGAACGCATCTTCGCGTCGCGTGCGGTTGGCACAGCTCGCCGGACGGGTCCGAAGCGCTTCGCGGGCAATGGCGATCTCGGCCAGGAGCGCGTCCCGACGCCCTTCCGGGGTGTGCTCCCCGAACCGGAGGTCGAACGCATCGATCCGAGCGGCCAGCGCGGTCGTGTCGTCGGCGGGGATCCAGATCGGCGTGTCGGAGACCGGCACCACGTTCGACCACACCCCACCGCTCTGCTCGGCGGTCCGCCAGCGCTTCACGCCCCCGCCCATCTCGACGTACGGGACCCCGTTGGCATCCAGATCGTCGCTGCCGGCGTGCCGGTCCGTGAAGTAGCCCTGAGCGACGGCTTCGAACATCCACCGTGGCTGAACCCGCGGCATGGAGCCCTGCAGCACGTTCACATCTTCGCCCGCTGAGTCCGGATCGTCGGCGATCTCCTTCACGATCATCACGTGCCCGATGCCCTGGGGCTGCCAGCGGTGCACGAGCACGTCGCCGGTCTCGGTGCCCTCTGCCGTGACGTCGAACACGTTGGTCGCGTGCGCGAGGTGCACGCTCCCGAAGTCCGTGAGCATGCGCATCAGCAGGTGGGCGACGCGCTTGTTGGCGTGGATGACGTCCAGCCAGTCCCCGGTCCGCGCTCCGGGCTCGAGGAAGTCGTTGAGGTCGTCGTCCTGGAACGGAAGCGCCTCGCCCTGCAGGGCTGGATCCTCGATCCACGGGTCCCCCGCGTCCATCGCGGCGGTGTGGTCGGCGAGCTGCGAGAAGTCGGGCGCCCACGACACCGGGGTGCCGGATGCGGTCACCATCCCGAAGTGGCCGTAGTACACGTTCTGACCGAGGGCAGGCGAGTATCCCGACACGTAGAACGGCAGTCCGTGCCAGGCTGCGAAGCTCGCACGCAGCACGAAGGCCGACTCGGCGCACTCCAGGCTGGCCAGGGGCACGGCTCCCCAGGGGGTCGAGAGCTCGGCCGTGACGTTGCCCGTCATCGAAGGGGTGATCGCCAGGTCGTCGACCCACAGGCGGTACTTCTCGTTCCAGTCCAGCCCGCTGTTCGCCGACCACGCCAGCCCGGGATCCGGGTCGAGGTCGGACCAGTGGTTCGGCACCGCCCACACGGCCTCGCTGCTGGTGAGCGGTCCAGAGACCTCGGCGCTGGCGGAGCGCTCGACCTGTCGCGGCGCTTCGAGACCGTGCGGCACGAGCGAATCGAGCGGTCGGGACGCGTCCACGGCGGGGACGTCGTCAGGGGGAGCACACGCGAAGATCAGAGCGAGAAGCATAGAGCACCATCGAGCCAGAGGGTCGGAGGATGGCGCTCTGTACGTCGGCGATGACTGGGGTGTGCGGAACTGTTGCAAAGCAACACCCACACGCGAGGCCGGCCTGGCGGCGATCGCCTAGAGCACCCGCTTGAGCAGCCCCTGGTCCGCCTGGATGGCCGTACGCGGCATGTAGAACTCCAGGCCACGAAGACCGCCGAGCTCCGAGCCGCCGCCCGCCTTTCCGGGGCCCCCGTGCAGGAGGTTGGGCAGCACGGTTCCGGGTCCGGGGCTCTGGTCGTGCACCTTGCGACTGCCCCAGTGGATGCGGCCGTGCCAGGGTGCGAGCTCGAGTACGGCCGGCCCGCCCCACTTCGGGTCGTCGGAGTAGACCGAGCACACCAGCCCACCGCCGCCCGCAGCCACCATCGGCACCAGCGAGTCGACCGCACCATCCCAGGTCAGGACCGTGGCGACCGGCCCGAACACCTCGTGCTCGTGGACGAACGGCGTGTCGAGGCCCTCGTCGGAGCGGAACAACGACGGACGGACCCAGAAGCCGGGCCCCTCGGGCGCATCGCCCTGCCACACCTGGTCGGTCGCGGCTCCGAGCTTCGAGAGGCCCTCCTGGACGGACGCGTGCTGGCTCTTGCTCGCAACGGGCCCGACGCGATGGGCCTTGTCGGCGGGATCGCCCACGGCCTGCCCGCCCAGCCGGTCGGCCAGGGTCTCGACGACCTGATCCGCGACGGCTTCCGGAACGAAGATGCGCCGGATGGCCGTGCACTTCTGGCCGCACTTCTGGGTCATGTCGGTGACGATGTGACCGATGAACATGTGCCAGGTGTCGGAGCCGGGCTCGATGTCGGGGCCCAGCACGCTCGCGTTGAGCGAGTCGGCTTCGATGTTCACGGCGACGTTGTTGCGCACCAGGTTCTCGTGGCCCCGGATGCGTGCGGCCGTGGCGGAGCCCCCGGTGAACGCGACGCAGTCCTGCGGGCCGAGATGGTCGAGCAGATCGCGCGCCGACCCCACCAGCAGCTGGAGCGCGCCTTCGGGGAGCACCCCGGCCTCCTGCCACAGCTCGACGATGCGAACCGTGAGCGGTGCGGTGGGGGTTCCGGGCTTGGAGAGCACGGGAACCCCGGCCAGCAGAGACACCGCGGCTTTCTCGGCCATGCCCCACGCCGGGAAGTTGAACGCGTTGATGTGCACGGCGATTCCGCGGCGAGGCATGCGCACGTGCTGGCCCACGAACCGCTTGGAGCGCAGCACGGGCTCGGCGTCGCCGTCCAGCAGGAAGGTGCGGTCGCCCAGGCTCTTGCCGGCGTAGGCGTACCAGGACAGCGTGCCCGAGGCCCCGTCGATGTCGAACTTGGCGTCGCCCCGGGTGGTGCCGCCCTGCCGCGAGACGTCGATGAGCGCTTCGCGGTGCTCGTGGATCACCCCAGCCATCTTCTTCAGCATGGAGGCGCGCTCGGCGAAGGTCATCGCCCGCAGCGCAGGGCCCCCGGTCGCCCGGCCCCAGTCCAGTGCACTCTTCAGGTCCAACCCCTCGGAGGACACCGTGGCGACGGCCTCTCCGGAGGTCGCGTCGTGAAGCACCCGGCCCTCGCCGGTTCCAGAGACCCACTCGCCGTTCAGGAAACTCCGCAACGTCTGCACACACACCTCCAGGCCGGGCGGACTAACCCACATGCGATGCCCCTCCACCGGATCCTGTTCGTCGGCCCCTTCCCCTGGCCTTCTCATCAGGGCTCCCAGGCCTACCTGGCGAGTCAGGCCTCCGCGCTGGCCAATCGCGGTCACGAGGTGCATCTGGCGGTGTACGGAACGGGCTCGGGATCCGGCTCGGGACGCGGGCCGGAAGGCGTCACGGTCCATCGCAGTCGCGCGATCCCCGGCGGGGACTTCACCCGGAGCGGACTGCATCCGTCCCGACCCCTGCACGATGCCCTGCTGGCACGCCGGGTCCGACAGCTGGTGTGGCGCCTGCGGCCGGACGTCGTGCACGCCCACAACGTCGAAGGGCCCCTGGTGTCGTGGTCGGCTCGCCTCGTCGGTGTTCCCGTGGTGTACGACCTACACACCCGCATGGCCGAAGAGCTGCCCGACCATCTTCCGCGATGGCCGCAGCCGATCGTGTCCGCAGCCGGCGCCTTCGTCGATCGCCTCGCGATGCGCGGCTCGGATGCGGGGTGCGCCATCTCGGAGCGCGCCGAGACCGCATTCCGCGAGGCGGGGCTCCCCTGCGTGCGCGTGGGGCCTTCGGTCGACCCCGAGGAGCTGGCAGCGCGAGAAGGGTCTGCCGAACGCATCCAAGCCCGCTTCGGGCCCGGCCCCTGGGTGGTCTACACCGGCAACCTGGACCGCTACCAGAACGTCCCGGCGCTGTTCGAAGCCCTCCCCCACCTCCGAGGCCACGGGCGGCTGCTGATCGTCACCGGTGCGACGCCCGAGCGCGTTCCCGACGACCCCGACATCGCCGTCTGGCGCAGCACCGACTTCCGGGACGCCATCGACGCGCTGGCGGTCGCCCGGGTCGCCGTGATTCCCCGGGTCCGCTGCGCGGGCTTCCCCATCAAGCTCCTCAACCAGCTGGGAATGGGGGTTCCCACGGTCATGCTCGACTCTGCTGCGGTCGATCTGCCGGGCGTGGTGCCCACGACCCAGGACCAGATCGGGCCCACCCTCACGGGCCTGTTGCAGGATCCCGACCGAGCAGAGGCTCTGGGACGGGCCGGACGCGCCTGCATCCTGCGGGACTGGACCCCCGATGCGCGTGCCGAGCGGCTCGAGTCGCTCTACGACCAGGTGGTCAGGGCTGCTCGGGCACGTACAGGGTGACGCCGGCCTTCGACAGCGGGGGACCGAACAGCTCGGGGGCCCGATTGGGATCGACCCCGTGGTACTTCAGCTTGACCGTGGTCTTCGGGTCGAACTGGGAGAACTTCTGCTCGATCGCTTCGGCGCCGACGTAGTCGCGGTGGTTCAGCTCGATGACCGGTCGACCGCCTTCGACCCGCGCATCGACGATGACCATCTGCTGATCCTTCGAGCTGGCGGAGCGCAGCACCATGTCCGCCCGCTTGTCGGTGAGGGTGGGGCCGATGGTGTTGCGGGTCTTGTTGTCGATGAGCCAGCCACGGGCCGCGACGAGGGCCCCCATGGTCCCCTCCTCGTTCTGACCGGTCACCCGGGGCAGCAGCGCCAGGATCTCGGGCTTGCGCTCGGGCGAGCCGTAGTCGATCAGGAAGTCCGAGGACTTGAAGCACACCGCCTGGTCGGGGCTGCGCAGGCCCTGCATCGCCAGGGGTTCCAGCGGGGACGCATCGTCGACGATCTCGGCCGTGAAGTTGAGCAGGAACGGATGCTCGGGACCGAACCTGCCGAGCAGGGCCTTCGCCTCCGGGCCATCCGGAGCGTGCTGCAGGAACCAGGCGAGGTACCCCGCGAGGACCCCCGTGGGCGCGTCGTCGGGCAGTGCGGTGTAGGCGGCCCGAACGGCTTCCCCGTGCTCGGCGTCGACGTACTGACCCAGCAGCCGGGCCTGCTGAACGGGGTCGGTCGCGGTGGCGAGACCCGCCAGGATGGCGTCCTGGGTGGAGGACGACACCGCTGGAAGCGCCCGGAGGAGCGGGTCGGCATCGGGAAAGGCTCGGGAAGGGTCGGCGATGACGGCCTCGATGGCCTGCTGCACCGCGGAATCGCCCAGCGTGTCGAGCTCGACCAGACGTCTCAGCGCGTCGACCCGGGTGGCCGGGCGGACCTCCGGGCGCTCGAGCACGGCCAGGAGTCCCGCCGTGACCTCCTCGACGACGGCATCGCTGGGCGGATCGAGGGGACCCCCTTCGACCAGGTCGTCGAACCACCGGCTCAGCAGCTCACCGATCGCCGGCTCGGGAATCTGCCCCAACCCCGTTCGGACACGGGTCCAGACCCGCGACTCGTTCTCGAGCTCCTCCCGACCGGCCATCAACCCGAGGGTTCCGAGCGACGCGCCCGGAGAGGACTTGGTGTCCAGCGCCTCGTAGGACGCATCGAAGGCCGCTTGACGCGCCTGGTCCCGCACGTCCCGGCGAGCGTCCATCTGCTCCCGACGTTCGGCCATGCGCTTGCTGTCGAGCGCGTCCAGGCGCGGGGGGTTCGACGTCTCGAACGCCTCGTCGTAGGCGAGCGCTTCGAAGACCCGGATGTGCCCGTGCCCGATGTCGACGTCGGGATCGCTAAGCGCTGCCTGGAGTGCCGAGCGGGTCGCCGGGATGTCGGGGTTGCGGATCAGCACCAGCACCCAGCCGGACTCGTCCTCGGTGCCTGCCGCCAGCCTGTCGAGCGCGAGGTCGCGGGTCTCGGGCGTGCCGAGGGCCGCCAGCTCGCGGAAGGTGCGACTGCGTTGCGCGGGAGTCTGCTCCTCGTCCAGCGCAGCCTGCAATCGCTCCAATGCAGCCGCGTCTTTGGCGGGATCGCGTGCGGAGACGGTGATCAACACGGGGTTGGAGACGACCTCCTTCGCGCCGCGGTTGGTGACGACCTGGGCGGCATACCGACCGGGCGCGTCGAACCGGACCCAGTCGGACAGCGGAATCGTCCACTCCACAGGACCGCTCTGATCGATGCGCAGCGGCTCGGGAATCCCGCGTGCGAGGCCCGCATCCTCCCACCACGGGCTGGGATCGGACCAGCCGCTGAGACCCCGGACGATCCACCGATCGCTGGTGCGCGCGACGGGCGTGGGAGACCGGCTGTCGAAGGTCTGGGGCCGGTCCGAGACCGTGGTGAGCGACGCCGGGAGCTCGGTGAACGCACCCACCCGGGTGTCGATGGGCGTGAGTGCGAGCCGCACATCGCCCTCGCTCGGCGGCAGCAGATCGGGTGACTCCATGGGGTCGGAGCTGCACCCGATCAGCGTCGCGATGCCGACGAACGCAGCACACAGCGCAGTGCGGTGGGAGCAAGGTTGCCAGTGGACGGATCGGCGATGGTCGGATGGGCAGTACATGGGCAGGAACCGTAGCAGACATTCACCTGACGAACCGCAGACCGATCGCAGACCCGCTGCAGACGAATGGTGGACACACTGTCGACAGGTTGTTGACGCTCCACCCCATGCTTCGCGGCCGCGACCGACGTACGCTTTGCCATGCGCACCATCCACGCCCCCGACCGACCCGCTCCGTTCCACCTGTTCAGCTCCAGCACCCCCGTGTGCACGGCGCTGTTGGGCCTCGCCCTCGCTACGGCGGGGTGTGGCGAACGGGCAGAACCCGCGGCCTCCCTCTCGCCGGACGCCCCCCTCGCCGAGGGCGTCCAGATGCGGACCATCACATTCAACCAGGGCGCCAGCCACGTCCTGCGCGACACCCGGTACGGCAAGCCCTTCGGCCAGCCGTTCGTCGTCCAGGACCGCGAGGGTCTCCTCCGGTTGATGCTCGACGTCGACGAGGAGGTCTGGGAGCCACGGACGATCGCGGCGGTGGTCGACTTCGAAGGCACGCGGGGCGCCGAGCGCTTCGTCCACACCCTCACGGTCGAGGGCGACAGCCTGCAGGGCGACCTCGACTCCACGTTCGACATCCCGATTCCGGGACGCCTGGTCCACGAAGGCAGCTTCTACACGGTGTCGCTGCACGAAGTCGACGCTCGGGTCGACGAGGATGCGCCGCGCCCCACCCCCACCGAGGAAGACCCCTGGTTCGACCTCCGCGAGGAGCCCTGGGACGTCCAGCCCACCGGCACGATGCACCTCCGGATCATCCCGGTGCTCGTCCAGGGTCGTGCGCCCGACACCAGCACCGCGCAGATCAACGCGTTCACCGATGCCATGCGCGGGATGTACCCCGTGAGCGACATCCGGGTCGAGGTCGGCGAGCCGGTCAGCTGGGGCAGCGCCCTCGGGCCCAGCGGGTCCGGCTGGAGCTCGCTGCTCGCCGAGATCTCCTCGCTCCGCGCCGCCGAGACGGACCTCGCCCCGAACACCTACTTCTACGGGCTCTTCGCGCCGGCCGACAGCGCCGACGAGTTCTGCGCCGGGGGCGGCTGCGTGCTCGGGCTCTCCAACTTCGGGACCCTCCGGGACGTCGACACCCGCGCCTCCATCGGGGTCGGTTGGAACGGCGCCCTCGCCGTCGAGACCATGGTGCACGAGGTGGGTCACGCACACGGACGCGAGCACGCGCCATGTGGAGGCGCACAGGGCGTCGATCCGGGCTTCCCGCACTCCAACGCCCGCCTGGGAACGTACGGCTACGACATCACCTCGGGCGAGCTCGTCGACCCCAGCTCAGCCGCCGACATGATGGGCTACTGCTCGCCCATCTGGGTCTCCGACTACACCTGGTTCAACCTGGCCCAGCGCACGGCAGCCCTCAACGAGCCCGTGCCAGTCGCGATGAGCGCGGTGCAGCCCCGCTACTGGCAGCGGTACGCCGTCGAGTTGGACGGGTCGGTCGTGCCCATCGGCGAGCCCACGCTGCGGAGGCGTGCACCCACGGGTACCGACCGCACGATCGTCGTCGAGGACGCCCGGGGCACCCGCACCGAGACCGCGGCCTGGTTCCCCTCTTCGCACCTGCCGGGTGCTGGAATGCTGATGCTCGAGCTCCCGCAAGGCGAGGGCCTGCTGGGTGCCGCCGCGACGCCGAGGGTGTACGTGGACTGACGTGTCCGTCGAGGTCCAACGACTCACCAAGCGCTTCACCGCTCCAGGCCGGGGCGAGTTCACCGCTGTAGATGCGCTCTCTCTGTCGATTGCAGACGGCGAGGTGTACGGGTTGCTCGGTCCGAACGGCGCGGGCAAGACCACCACGCTGCGGATGCTCGCCACCCTGCTGGCCCCCGATGAAGGGGATGCCGTCATCGCGGGCGTCTCCCTCGCGAAAGACCCGCTCGGGGTGCGTCGGAAGCTGGCCTACGTCCCCGCCGAGGCGGGCCTGCCAGAGCGGTTGAGCGGCCGGGAGGTGGTTCGACTGTTCGCGCGGATTCAAGGGGTCGTGGAGCCCGTCGCCACTGCAGAACGGCTGCTGGAGGCCATGGGGGCGCTGCCGTTCGCGGATCGCGCCTGTGGCGAGCTTTCGACGGGCATGAAGCGTCGGATCGTACTGGCGCGCGCGCTGGTGCACGAACCCGCGGTGCTGCTGCTCGACGAGCCCACCGATGGCCTCGACGTTCCGGGCCGACGCGAGGTGCTCTCCCTCGTCCGGACCCAGGCCGAAGCCGGGCGCGCCGTGATCCTGTCGTCGCACATCATGGGCGAGGTCGAGAAGGTGGTCGACCGCATCGGGGTCGTCGCACACGGGGCGCTCGTGGCCGAGGGCACCCTGTCCGAGGTGCTCGCAGTGGCGCAGGCCGACACGCTCGACGACGCGTTCCTCGCGCTGACGGGCGCCTGATGGCTGACGCGTCGCTCTCCGACGACCTGCGTGCCCTGACCCTGATCGGCGCCGACATCGTCCGCCGGTTCCTCCGCGAACCCCAGGTGGTGCGCTCGCTGCTGTGGCCCATCGCCCTGGTTCCGCTCACCCTCATGTTCACGGTGCTGGGCTTCGTCTGGTTCGAGGGCGACTGGCCGGTCGCGGTAGACGAAGAGGCGCCGGCTGCGCTCGTCACCGCGCTGGAGGACCAGGGGTTCACCGTGCGTCGCGTGCCCGATGCCCGAGAGGCCGTCGAGGCCGGGGGATTCCGGACCAGCACCGACGGACGCACCGTGTACGCCGGCGCGATCCGGGGTCGCGTTCTCCAGGTGGAGCGGGTGGTGCGCGAGCACGTGGGGTCGTCGTGGAGGGTGGCCCGGCCCACACCTCCCCGCGCCGACGAGAGTCAGGGCGGCCGGGTGATGGGCGTGATCGGCGTCCTGTTCGTGCTGTTCGGGGTGGTGTTCGGCGCCGGCATGGTGGCCCGCGACCGCGACGATGGCACCCTGGAGTCGCACCTGGCCCTCGGGGTGCGTCGCTGGGTCCACGGGTCCGCCCGCTGGCTGGCGGGGTCGGCGGTCCTGGCGCTGCACTACGGCCTGGCCATCGCCGTGCTGCACGCGATCCTGGGGGTGGAACACTTCGGCGACGTCGCGCGGAACGGGCTCGCTGCGTGTGGTGGGGCCGTGGCGGTCGGGCTGTTCGTGGTCGGTCGCGCGGGGCTGAAGTCCGGCTTCTCGGGGCCGCTGGCGTCCGGATTGTCCATTGCGACGGGGCTGACCGCGGTGGGGGTCGCGCTTCCGTCGGTCGGGCGTCATCTTCCGATCAGCTCGATGCTGACGGACGGATCGGGATGGCTGCCGCTGGCCGGTTCGGTGGGGATGGGCGTTCTCGCGGTCGTCCTGTTCACCTGGCGCTCGGCTCGGACATGACGCTTCCCCGTCCCGCTGTCGTCGCCGCGATCGCCCGTCGCGACCTCCGGTCCGAGCTGTCGGGTCGTCAGGGGCTCGGCCTGCCGCTGATCGCCCTGGCCCTGCTGATCCCGGCGGGCGTGTTCCAGCTTCCCGGGTCCGAGGCCGAGGCGCTGCCGGTTCGCGGCGACGTTCCAGAGGCCGTGCTGGCGGTCCCCGGAGTGGAGCGCGCTCGAGGACGGGGGACCGGATTCCGCACGCTCGACGGCACGATCACCGTGTTCGACTACACGATTCCGCCGGCCATTCGCGAAGCCCTCGACGCCGGAGACTCCGAGCGCGGCACCCCGGTCGTCCGCGTCGAAGCCGTGCGTCCCCCACCCCGCGTGCCGGATCGCTCCCTGTTCTTCGCGCTGATCTCAGCCTCGACGCTCACCGGAGCGGTCTCGACGAGCATCGGGGGCGAGCGCGCCCGAAACACCCTGCAGGCCCTGCTCTCCGCAGCAGTGACCCGCCTCGAGATCGTGCTCGGGAAGTGGCTGGCATGGAGCGGGTTCGGAGCCGTCGGCGGCCTGATCGCGTCCGCCGCGGCCCTGCTGGCGGGGGTCCAGGGGCCGGGGCTGTGGTTGGCAGCCGTTCCCCTGGTCCCGGCGACCACCGTGGCGCTCGGGCTGTGGCTCGTCCGGCGCACCGAAGACGTCATCGCGGGCACGAGCGTCAGCCTGCGCGTGCTCCCGGCGGTTCTCGGGGTCACGGGTGTGCTCGCGTACGTCCTGTCCGAGGCGCATCCCCTGCTGGGAGCCGCGGTTCCCCTGGGTGGCGCGCTGCTGGCGGCGGGCGACCTCTGGGAGGGTGCCTGGCTCCCCACGGGTGTCGCGATGCTGTCCACCGGCGCGGCGATGGCGCTGTTGCTGGCACAGACCGCTCGCGACCTGGAGCAGCACGCGCCGGTGGCGAGCGAGCACGGGGTCCGTCCGTCGCGGGCGATCCTGGATGGCGCCATGTCGGCGGCGGTGTGGTGGGCGGTGATTCCCGGTCCGGTGCTCTGGGGATGGGCGGGGAACGCGGCGATGACCGACACCCTCACCGTCGAGCGGGGACTGTTCGCGGCGAGCGCTCTGCTGGCGATGCTGGCCGCCGTGGGCTGGATTCGCGCGCTGCATCCGTCCGAGAGGCCCGACATGACGGCCTTCTCGGCGCCTCGAGCCGTGGGGGCCGGCGTGCTGACGGGGCTGGCGTTCGCCCTGCTGCCGGGATGGACCCCCACCCATCCCTGGCTGGCCCGGGCAGCAGAACGCCTGGGAACGGGGCTGGTCCCTCCTCTCGAGGGCGGCGGCGCGCTGGGGCTGGCCCTGCTCGTGCTCACGGTGCAGGAGCTCTGGTTTCGCGGCGTGATGCAGCGGCGGGCGGGCTGGCTTCCCGTAGCCCTCGTCTACGCGGCCATCCTGGCGCCCTTCCACCCGATCGCGGGCATCGTGGCGGGCGTGTCGCTCGGGTGGGCTGCAAGACACGGCACGGTGACGGCGCTCGTCGGCCGGTGGATCGCATGGGGCGTCGCGATCGGCATCACGCTCGCCGGGTGATTCCGCCGGCCCACCCTCGCAAGCGAGGGATGAACCGACCGAATTGCTTCCATCGAATGTCTCGACGCGTTCAGGTACCCCCGGAAAATGTGCTCGTTCCTCCGCGCATTTCGGGGGCACCATTCTCTCGACCGTCGAGACAATCCTCAGCCGAGGATCAACCCGACGGGGTTCGCGACGATGTCCGGGAGCTCGCGGCTGTCCTCCACCAGTTCGTCCGGAACCTCGCCCAGTGCCAGCCGCTCCAACCGACCGACCGCGCGATCGGCCGACATCGGCTCACCGAGCACTACATCGGGGCGGCCCAGGGTGTGCATTCCCAGGGTCATCGGCGCGGCGCCCAGCACGAAGCGGACCACCACCTGAAAGAGGGCGCGGCGCAGGGCGTCTTCGTCGTCTCCGGCCGCTTCGACGCCGTTCAGCAGGGCCTGAAAGCCATCGGCGCTGTGAACGAGCCCGCTGTTCCCGCACTGCACCGCGAGTGCCCCGCCGTCGACGATGGCGTTGGCGGCCCGCAGTCCGGTTCGAAGGCTCTCGAGCGGATGGTCGGGATCGAAGTCGGCGGTGACCTGGATGATGGCCTTGTGATCGCGGATCTGCTCGATCAGCTCGTCCTCGAGCGGTGGACGGACGGGGTCGGTGCTGTCGGCGAAGACCCGGGCGACGTCCGGCACGGCTCGCGCCATGGCGATCCGGGCGGATTCTCCGGTGTCGGGATTCATGAAGCCCTGGGCCGTGAATCGCCAGTCGCTCTCGACGACTTCCAGCAGCCGCACGACGATCCAGTCGCTGGTCCAGTTTCCGGGCAGGGTGAAGACGAGAGGGGTCACGGGCGGGCTCCCAGCAGCGTTGCGAGGTGAGACCGGGCGAAGCGCAGGTAGATGTCGTCCACCTCGTCGTCGCCCAGCTCTTCGAGCGTATTCCTCGCAGCCTCGCGGAGCTGGCGCGCCCCTTCGACATCCCCGTCGGCGTCGAGCACCTCGGCTTCGGCCAGCCCGATGGCCCTGTGGAACACCACCATGGCGTTGCGCAGGCCCGCGTCGGCATCGTTGAGCTGCAGCTGGGCGAGATCGACCAGGATGTGGGCCTCTTCCAGGTTGCCCTGTGCGGCCTCCACCGCCCCCAGGCAGCTCTGGAACAGCGGACCGTAGCGACGATCGCCACCGCTCTCCAGATCGCGCAGTGCTCCCCGGAACGCCTCGCGGGCCTCCTCGAGACGGCCTGCAAGCTGGTGCAGCAAGCCCAGGAAGCCCTTTGCCGCACCCTGCCCCGCCCGGTCGCCGCCTGCCCGGCAGGCCGACACCGCCCGGATGAAGGTCTTGTGCGCCGCAGCGCGATTCCCCCGCTCCAGCTGGGTCAGACCGAGATGCGTGAGCACGATTCCGCGTCGCGCGCTGTCTCCCCACCGTCGCGCCACGAGGTCGGCTTCGGCGAGCAATGCAGCGGCGTCGTCCAGCGCACCGCGCCCCTGCAGCAGCAACGCCAGCTGCAGTCGGACCAGGGCCGCGTCGTCCCAGCGCCCGATCGTGCTCCAGATCCTCAGCGCGGCTTCGAGACTGGCGCGGGCGGCCTCGTACTGATGCAACCGCCGCTGGGCGAGTGCACGGGACTGGGCGATGGACCCGACCAGCCAGAGCGCGCCGTGCTCGCTGTCGAGGGCCGCGACCTCCAGCTCGGCGGAAGCCGTGGTGGCATCGCCGGTCATCAGACACGCCAGCGCCAACGAGACCCGTGCATCCGCCGCACGCTGGCGCTCTGCGACCTCTTCGAAGCCGTCCAGCGCCTCTTTGAGGACCGCCACGGAGGCGTCGTAGCGGCCCTGGTGGAAGTGGATCCGCCCGATCTCGAGCTTCGCGTGCGCGACTTCGAGTGGCTCGGACCAGCGCTCCGAGAGCGACACCGCGCGCTGCAGATCGGCCAGGGCGGCATCGTGTCGATCCAGGGTCCTGCCGGCCATCCCCCGGACCCGGAACAGCCGGACCGCCACGAGTGGATCGGCATCCAGGCACATCCCGACGGCATGAAGCGCACGCTCGAGCGCCGGGAGCAGCGGCCCCACGGCGTCTTCCCACATCGCCAGCACGACGGCCCCTTCCAGCAGCGCCGCCAGGACGGTGAGCTCGCTGGCGGACAGCCGCGAACGGTCCTGCAGGTGCTCGATCACCGACCGGAGGGTCTCGCGTTCGAGGGACAGCCGCGCCAGCACCGCTTCGGCCCGATCGGACCAGAGCTGGCCCACCCAGTCGTTGCAGCGCGCAGCCAGCCACTCGGCCAGGCGGAGCACCCGCTCGTGCTCGGGGGGATGGCGCAGGTGCAGGGCATCCCGGACGCGCCGATGCAGATGCGAGAACACCGCACCTGGCGCAGCGAGGGGCTCCCGGTGCTCGATCAACCCGCAGTGATGGAGGTCTTCGAGGATGTCGATGGTGCACCCCGACACCGCCACTGCGGCATCGACGTTGAACGGACCACAGAACACCGCCAGAGCGTGCAGCGTCTCGATGTGCCGGTCGGGCAGGACCTCGAGCGCGACATCGAGCACCCGCAGGGGGTCTCCGCGCTGTGCTGCGAGCTGGTCGAACAACGCGATGGGGCGGATGGAGGCCAGCGACGCAGCTGCGAGGCGGATGGCGAGCGGATTGCCCCCCAGCTCGTCGGCGATCGCGTGGACCTCGCTGCCCGCAGTCTTGTTCCAGCGGGGGTTCGCGCGTCGCGCCGACAGCTCGTACAGGCGTCCCGTGTGCGCAGTCTCGGTGAGCGGGCTGACGACGTACCCCACCTCGGCCGTGACCCCGATCCGGGATGGCCCTCCGACCACCCAACGCGAGCTCGGAGCCCGGCGGACCACTTCGCGCAGCACCTCTTTCGCGAACTCGGCCTCGGCGTGGTCGACCACGATGAGCATGCCCGGTGCATCCAGGACCGCGGCTGCGATGCGGTCGAGAACCTGCTCGCGGCCCCTGGACTCGCGAACGGGGACCGACAGCGCACCGGCGAGTGCTGTGATCACGTCCCACTCGTCGGACGCATGCGCGATGTCGAGGGCCAGCACCCGGGCACCGCGACGCGCCTTGTCCCGCGTGAACCGGCGCAACACCCTCGACTTGCCGACACCAGGCTGCCCGGACACGCACACCACGCGCATCCCGAGCGCCGAGAGCTCTTCGAGGGCGCTCAGATCCCCATCCCGCCCGATCAGCGCATCCCGAGGAGCCGGCCACGGGCTGGGCTGCGCCCCCTCGAGCGGGCGGGAGAGGCCCGGGACGGGCGCGTCGTACACACGCCGGAGCCCGCGGATGCCTGGCAGGGCGTGCTCTCCGAGGTCGATGCGCTCTCCGGAGTAGTGCTCGACGGCTCGGTAGGAGACCGTGATGCGTCCGGGTGCGGTGAGCGCGCCCAGCCGGGCCAACAGATGGAGCCCCACCTCGTCGGGTCGCACGACATCCACCGCCATCGCGATGCGGAGGCCGCTCCACACCACCAGGTCGTCTTCTTCGACCGTCGCGCCGAGTGGATGCGCCAGCAGCTCTTCGGACCACTGCAGGTCGAGGGCTTCGAGCTGGACACGCTGGCAGAATGCGTTGGCGGCGTCCACGTCGGGGAACACGAACACCCGCCCCACGAGCGATGCCGGCAGTCGACGCCCCCCGAGGTCTTCGCACACGGAGCGGTACAGCGCATCCAGACGTGCCTCGGCATCCGACAGCGCTGCTGGAATCGCAGCCTGCAGTGCCGCCCGAGCGGGGATGACGCCCAGGGCCAGGACCTCGGGCGCGCTCCGGGAACCGGAACCGATCACGTCCTCACGGGGAGTACTACTCCGCGAGCTCGAAGAAGAAGGACTGCTCGGGGCGGACCATGGCGATCACCTCCCCGTTGCCCGACACGGCGAGATCCTCGGCCGGCGAGGGCGTCTCGGCGAACTTGATCCGGTCTCCGGTGGAGCCGTCGTAGAAGCCCACTGCGCCGCGTCCGTCTTCCAGCGCCATCACGATGGCGGCGGAGCTCGCCGCCCCGGCGTCGTCGAGCGCGGTGATGGGCGCGATGGTGTCGATGGTCCACCGAACGGAGCCGTCCATCTCGATCGCGTGCAGCTCGTATCCACCGGACTGGGCCAGGTAGAAGGCGTTGGCGAGAGGGTCGAACGCCACGAGGTCGCCGTCGACAGGGAGCTCGACCGGGGTCTGGCCGTCGACGAGCACGGTGTTGTCGGAGTCGGCCACGATGCCCGTGCCCGTGGTGGGGTCGACCTCGAAGTCACCGTCGCAGTCGGAGAGCTGGACAGAACGCTGCTCGATCCCGTCGAAGTCGATCTGGTGCAGGCCACAGTCGCCGGTCAGACCCACCACGCCGTCGAACATCAAGCGGCCCTCGACCACTCCGTCGAGCTCGATGGGCACGTGGGTGTAGATGCCGTCGGTCTTGTCGAGCACGTGGATGGTGCCGGGGATGATGGCCGCGAGCGACACGTCTCCGAGCAGGGTCTCTTCGCCGTCCTGGATGTCCTCGTCGGAGTCCGGCAGGTCGTAGTCGCCCGTGACCTGGCCCGTGCGGGTGTCGAACGGGCAGTTGGTGCCGAACATCCCCGCGTGACCGCCCTCGCCGTCTTCGTGCAGGACGACTCCGCGGGTGCGCTTGTCGAACGTGGCGCGGTATTCGAAGTCCGAGGCATCCTGAGGTGCGGTACAGGCTGTCAGCGACAGGACGACAGCAGCGGCAGGCAGGACGAGCAGAGAAGTACGCATGGAGACCCCCGGGTACGTGAACAGTGTAGCAACTCGGACCTTGGACCCGCGACACCCGCAGAACCGAAAGAAAAAGGAAGGAGATTGCCCGAGCCGCATTCGAAGAACCTCCAGGTCCTGGACGGGCCTGTCGGCACCGCCCTCGAAGCGCGCGGTCACCTGCTCGAAGCCCCGCTGTGGAGCGCGTCGGCCATCGACGCCGCCCCCGAAGCCCTCGCGAAGCTCCACGCGGACTACGCCGCGAGCGGCGCAACGGTGCACACCGCAGCCACGTTCCGGACCGCGCGCGCGCCCCTCGGCTGGACCGATCGCGCCGTGCAGATCGCGCGGGGCGCCATCCCCCCCGACCACCGCCTGTTCGGGAGCGTGTCGCCCTTCGCGGACTGCTACCGACCGTGGGACACCCCCGACGACATCGACCTGTTGCGGGCGTACCACCAGGCTCACTGCGACGCCCTGGCCCGTTCCGGCTGCGACGGACTGCTGGTCGAGACCTTCGCCGACGCGCGCGAGCACCAGCTGGCAACCCAGGCTGCACACGCGACGGGGCTGGAGGTCTGGTCGGCGATGTCGGCGGGTCCGGACGGGAGCCTGTTCGAGCCCACCGCGGTCGCAGAACGCGTGGATCGGGTGGCCGGGGCCGGCGCGTCCACCGTGCTGCTGAACTGCATCGGGCTCGACCACATCGGTCCGTTCACAGAGGCGCTGGCGGACGCGGCCCGTTCCGTAGGGCTCCCCTGGGGGGTGTACCCGAATGCAGGCCGTCAGGACGGGCCCTTCGGGTGGTCGACCCCTGGCTCCGACGCACTCGCTGCCGAGGCTTCGCGCCCTGCGTTCGAGCGGTTCTCGGCACAGGGAGCGACGGTGCTCGGAGGGTGCTGCGGAATGGACGTCGCGCACATCCGGATGATCGCGGGTCTGGCCGGTTGAACCACCACGTTCGAGCACTCAGGGTGCGTGGAGTGCGACCCACCAGGCCTCGAAGGCGTCCGTCTTCACGACCGCCATCAGACGCTGGGCCACGAGCTCGGTGGTGGTGTCGGTCCACACGTCGAGCAGCTGCACCTCTTCGAGCCACGCGCCGAGCGTCCCGTCGCCCGCTTCTTCGAGGATGGCCGCGATGCGCGACTCGGCCCGATCGACGAAGTCGTCCTCGCTGATCGCCGCCCGCGCCGCGCCCACCACCACGTCCACGAGCTCCATGGGCCGGACCTTGTCGACCTCGGTGAGCAGCTCGTTGATCGGGGTGTCCAGCACGACGTCGAGGATGCCCACGCGAAGGTCGGCGAAGGCGTCCTGGTGCTCGTTGGCCGCGACGTAGCTCGCGATGCCGCGGACGGCGTCTCGCGTCGCACTGTCGACGAACTCCTTCACGAGGTCGTCGAGCCCCGACTCCACCTCGTCCCGCACGGCCCCGACGATGTTCCCGGCCAGCCCCTGCAGGTTGCCGGCGACCCCTCCGAACAGACTCCTGCCCCGCTTGGCCGCGCGCTCCCCGATCCCCTTGAGCGGGGCGGGCTCCAGGCTTCGCATCCGCTTGCGGAACCGGGTGAGCATCGTGGTCAGGATCTCGGCGACGAGCGCTCGCATGGCCGGCTGGTCGAGGATGCGGAACACCATCTCCTCGTCGGGCGTCCACTCGTGTGAGAGCACCTCCCGCAGCGGCCGATCGACGTCCTCTGGCACGTGTTCACGGAGCGGCGAGGTCTCGGCCTCGAGTCGCTCCCGGCCCGCTTCGACACGACGCTCCACGAAGTCGCGAGCCAGGTCGCCCCGGGTCAGGGCCTCGAGCCCCGTGGCCAGCTGCGACGCCATCCAGCGCGGCGATGCGATGTCTTTCAGCGGGGTCGCCGTGGTCTCTTCGACGACCAGGCGGGCGAGTGCGGTCAACGCCACACCCTCGGGGTCCCGCAGCCGCTCCAGCGCCTTGTCCATCGCGTGTCCTCCGCTTCGACGGTCGACCGTCCGTCGGGTACAATAAGCCGATCCCGCAGGCCTGCGCCTCACGGGGGAATTCACGTTTCGTGCACCCCCAGTGGACGAATGCGTCGGTTATACGGGTTCGGCCAATGAGGAATCCCGGAATGAAGCCTACATCCATCGCACTCGGAATGAGCTTGCTCGCCTCCGTCGCGTTCGGTGTGCCCACCGCGTCGGCGAATACGGTCGTGCTGACGCCCCTGGTGCCGAACGGGCTCGACGAGAAGAAGGTCAACAACCTCTTCAACCTGATGAGTTCCGAGCTGGAGTTCATGTCCGCGGTGGACGGCCTCGAGGAGGCCTCCCCACGTCCGGCCTCCCTCAACACCGACTGCATCTCGAACCAGGCGTGCTTGAGCGGTATCGCCACCACCCACGGCGGCACCGCGGTGCTCACCGGCGTGGTCACCGATCAGGGGGGCAACCTGATCCTCGACCTGGTGTTCTTCGCAGACGGCCGCATCCAGCGCCGCAAGGCCTTCACGGTCGCCAACGACGCCACCGCCATCGCGAACGAGATGACCGGCATCCTCAACCAGGTGATCGAAGGCGCGCCCACGGCCAACCAGCAGGCCGCTGCAGCCCCGGCCGCCGACACCTTCGATGCGGCACTCGGCGGCGAAGACGACTTCTTCGTCGGCAGTCCCGCTCCCGTCCCGGTCCCCGCTCCCGCTCCCGCAGGCGGAGGCTTCGACGGCCTCGTGGACGCCGGGCCCACCCCAGAAGAGCTCGCCTACCAGCAGCAGCAGGAAGCCCAGCGTCGGGCCGCCGAGGAAGCCGCTCGCCGGCAGGCCCAGGAAGACGCCCGCCGCCGCGCAGAGGAAGAAGCCCGCCGTCGCGCCGAAGAAGAGGCCCGCCGCCGCGCAGAGGAAGAAGCCCGTCGCCGCGCAGAGGAAGAAGCCCGTCGCCGCGCCGAAGAAGAGGCCCGCCGCCGCGCAGAGGAAGAAGCGCGCCGCCAGCAGGAAGAAGCCGCCCGTCGTGCGCAAGAAGAAGCCGCCCGCCGCGCCCAGGAAGAAGCCGCCCGCCGCGCGCAGGAAGAGGCCGCCCGCCAGGCGCAGGAAGCCGCAGCCCGCCAGGCGCAGGAAGAAGCCGCCCGCCGCGCGCAAGAAGAGGAAGCCCGCCGTCAGGCCGCCGCAGCCGCCATGACCGCCGCGCCCGCACCCGATCCCGGCACGATCAACTTCGCCAACAGCGCCGATCAGATCAGCGTCGAAGACATCAACAGCGCCATCCAGTTCGGCGCTCCTGCCGGTGGTGGAGCCCCCGCGCCACAGCCGCAGCCCAACCAGTACACGAACACGACGTACACGCCTCCCGCGCCGCAACCGGCGTACCAGCCCCCGGCCACCAACACGTACCAGCCGGCCAACACCTACACGCCGCCGGCGCCGCAGCCCGCCTATCAGCCGCAGCCCCAGCCCCAGCCGGCCTACGGTCAGCCGCAGCCCCAGCCGGGCTACGGCCAGCAGCAGTACGGCACGCCCCAGCCCAGCTCCGGCACGAGCGACGACCTCGCGCTCGAAGAGCAGGAGCTGCAGCAGATGGGCACCGACGGGATCCTCGATCTCGACGACCCCAAGTCCAAGAAGAACAAGCGGCAGAAGAAGACCGGTAGCAACGCCACCATCGAGCGCACCGTGCCGAACACCATGCAGTTCACCCTGCGGGCCGGCTACAGCCGCTACTTCTCGTTCAACTTCATCACCGCGGGCGCCGAAGTCGGCGTGCCGTTCGGCAAGTCGGGCGTGATGGCCCTGGCCGGCTTCGAGTCCTACTCGGTGCAGCGGGAGCTCCCGCCTGCCGCTCAGACCCCTGGTGCTCCCATCCTCGAGTGGAACACCATCTTCCCGATGAACATCGGCCTGGTCTACCGCATCAAGACCGGCACCATCGTCACGCCCTATGTCGGGGCCGACGGCATCTTCGTCCAGTACTACAAGGACGAGGTCGGAGCCGACTGGGCAGGCGGCGCACGCGTTCGTGGCGGGGCCGACTTCATGTTCTCCGACAACTTCGGCCTGAACGCCAACATCGCAGTGGGCGGCTGGACCGGCAAGAACTGGACGCTCATCGAGCCGACGGTCGGCAATGCGGGCCTGCTCCCGCAGTTCAACGCCGGCACCGTCATCGCATTCTAAGCGTTCACCGGACACATCCCACGCATCGCACGCCCCGCGGTAGGGGCGTTCACCAACCCAAGGCGTCTGCGACGGCTTCTGCGCGGCGGATGGCCGTCTCGAGAGCATCGACGTCGAGAGGCAGGTCGCGCAGGTGCAGGCGGGTGTCGTCGATCTGCAGGTGACCGGACTCCAGTGCCTCGATCAAGACGGCTCGCGTGCTGGGGGACAGCAGGTCTCGGATGCGGCGGGGATCCCAGCCCTTGACCACGAAGCGGGTGTCGAACGCTTCGTCGCCCAGCTGGATGTCCTGCCCCACGCTCCAGTACCCGTCGGGCTCGAACTGGGGCCGCAGCCTCAGGCCGAGGTCGCGATGGGGCCGGAAATACAGGCGCAGATCGGCCTGGTACCCCGAATCGGCCCGCCAGGTCGTGAGGAGCAGGCGACGATTCGCGCGCTCCCCCACCACGGCGGGAAGCCAGGGTTCGTGCGTGAGGGACAGCTTCTCGGCGAGGCTTCCCCACTCCCGCGCGACGCGTTCCAGGCGCTTGGGAACCGCCACCGCCGACCGTGCGGACTCCAGTGCGCTCGCCACCCGCAACATGCCATCGACCAGGTTCTGCAGACGCCGTTCGGTGCTCTCGGGCCGGTTGAGATGCACGCGAATGGCGTAGTCGGTCACGATCACGTCGGGCCAACGCTCCAGCAGATCGGTGAGCGCGGCCTTCACCTCGGGGTCGCCCATCAGGGCCCGGACGCGGGCGGGGTCGTCGCCGTGCATCTCCAGCTTGCGATCGAAGGCTTCGTCGCCCAGCTCCACCCCTTCGCCGCGACCGCGCCGAAACACCCGCTCGGACAACCCTCGCGGCCGGACGTGCAGCCCGAGCGCCAGCGAGCGCGTCATGTCGAGCACCCCCCAGATCGCCGTGGACCGGTCGGGACCGTGCCCCACCAGCACCTCTCCGACCCACAACCGACGCTCGCCCACGTGGCCCTGGACGCTGACCCCGCGCGTGTCGACCTCGAGGCCCAGGTTCCGCGCGACCTGCCGGTAGGCGACGGCGGCATCCAGCTGGTGCTTGCCACGCTTGAACACAGCGTAGACGACGGACACCGGCAGCGCGATGCCGAACAGCAGTGCGAGGACCTCGATCACGGCAGCACTCTATCGCCACCAGGCTCGCTGACACCCCAAGAACCGCTGCGGGCCCTGCCTGGAGCGGTTACGGGACAGGGGTTGTGAATCGAGTGTGATCTATGCAGCGCGTCGCCCTGTTCTTCGATGGCAAGAACCACATGAAGGACCTCCGTCGAACCGCGGAGGACCGTTGGCTCGACCACGGGACCCTCGCCCAGTGGATCGTGAAGCAGGTCGAAGGCGACCAGCTGCACGCCGCCTACTACTACACGGGCGTCCCCAACCCCCACGACGACAACCGGGATCGCCACGCGCTGTCCGACCTGCTGGACGAGCTCGAGCGGCGTCCCGGGTTCTTCGTCCGGCGCTTCAACCGGCGCGCCACCACGCGCGAGTGCCCGCACTGCAAGGGCGTCATCGCGTACACCGAAGAGAAGATGGTCGACACCTCGCTCGTGTCCGACATGATCATGCTCGCAGTCCGGGATGCGTTCGACATCGCAGTGGTGTTCTCGGGCGACCTCGACATCGCGCCGGGCCTCGAAGCCCTGCACGGGCTCGGCAAGAAAGCCTGGATTGCGACCTTCGGCGACTTCGGGCTGTCCCGGTCGCTCACGCGGTCGGCCTGGAGCCACATCGACCTGCTCGAGCACATCGACGAGTTCACCTACCCCGACCTCGGCAACACCAAGATCGACCGCACCAAGAAGGTCACGCCGGAAGACGTCGACTCCGAGATCCTCCGCGAGCTGCGGCGCGCAGAGGCCCACTTCTCGGCGGGCGGCGGATTCGTGGGTGCGCACTACTTCATCCACCGATGGAAGGGGCACGCGATTCCAGACGCTCCGGAAGAACGTCGCCAGGCGCTCCAACGGCTCATGCAGACCGGCACGATCGAGGCCTACAACGTCGATGGCAAGACCGCGCTGCGCTCCACCGATGAGCCCACCGAGGTCCACTCGCCGTCGTCCGGGCCCATCAGCGGACCCGACGAAGACGAGAAGACCATCGAGATGCGCGTACCCGAGACCGTGCGCCGGGTCTCGCGACGTCGACGCACGCCCTCGGCTTCGTCCGAAGACTGAGGGCCGACGGCCTGGCTAAGAGCCGAGCCCGCCGATCGCGCGCTCGCTGGCCTTCACCAGCAATGCCTGCAGCCGGCGCCCCATCGCAGCGGGGTCCTTGACCGTGCCCTCGAGCAGCATGGCGTCGTCGAGCAGCAGCTGAGCGAGCTCTCCTGCCTCGTCGGTCTGCTCGGCACCGTGGAGCGCCGCCAGGTTCTTGATCAGCGGGTGCCGCGGGTTCACTTCGAGAATCCGCTTGGCGCCCATGTGGACATCCTGGTTGGCCGCCCGGAGGATGCGCTCCATGTTGGACGACAGACCCGCTTCGTCGTCGACCAGGACCACCGCACTGTCGGTCAGGCGGCTGGACTCGCGCACCTTGCTGACCTGGCTGGACAGCAGCTCGGACATCCAGGGCGTGAGCCCGCCCAGATCGACCTTCTCGGCGTCCGACTCCTCGTCTTCGATGTCGAGCTCGCCGCGGGCGATGGACTTCACCGGAACGTCGTCGAAGGTGTCGAGAGCGTTCACGAACCACTCGTCGACCGTCTCGGTCAGCAGGAGCACGTTCCAGCCCCGCTTGCGGAAGGCCTCGAGGTGGGGGCTGGACAGCGCGGCTTCGCGGGACTCGGCGGTCAGGTACCAGATCGTGTCCTGCCCCTCTGGCATGGACTCCTTGTACTCCGACAGCGACATCAGCCCGTCTGCGTCGTCGTGTTCGGTGGTGTTGAAGCGGAACAGCGGCAGCAGCTGGTCTCCCCACTGGTCGCGCTCGTGGTAGTAGCCCTCCTTCAACAGGGCCCCGAACTGGCGCCACACATCGTCGTACGTGGCCTTCGGCGGTGCGGCGTCCTCTTCGCCTTCGGCGGCTTCGGGTGCATCCTCCACCGGACGCTCGGCGAAGCGGTTGAGCTCCTTGAGGATGCGCTTGGTGAGCGCCCGCTTGATGCGCTGGACCACGGCGGTCTTCTGGACCATCTCGCGACTGACGTTGAGCGAGATGTCGGCCGAGTCGACCACCCCCCGCACGAAGCGCAGCCAGTCCGGGAGCAGCTCGCGGGCGTGCTCTTCGATCAGCACCCGCTTGGCGTACAGACGCGGACCGCGGGGCGCTTCGGGGTTGAACAGGTCGTACGGACGCTCGGACGGGACGAACAACAACGCGTGGTACTGCAGCGGGCTGTCGACCGAGGTGTGGATGCGCAGCGCGGGGTCGCGCCAGTCCATCGCCACCGTCTTGTAGAACTGGTTGGCCTCCTCTTCGGACACCTGGCTCGGGGGCTCGGCCCACAGCGCCTTGGCGGAGTTGGCCTGCTCGTCGCCCACGTGGATGGGCCACGCGAGGAAGTTGCTGTGCTTGCGCACGATGTGCGAGAGCTTGCTGGTCTCGAGGTACTCCTTGCAGTCCTCGCGAAGCTTCAGCGTGATGGCCGTTCCGCGCGTCTCGCGCGAGCCTTCGCCCACCTCGAACGAGCCCTTCCCGTCGGACGTCCAGGTGATGGACTCCGCGTCCGGCAGGGCCGAGCGGGACTCGACCGAGACCTCGTCGGCGACCATGAACGCCGAGTAGAAGCCGAGACCGAACTGCCCGATGAGCGACGGAGCGGTCTGCTCGTCGGCGGCTTCGAGCTGCTCGAGGAACGCCTTCGTGCCCGACTTCGCAATCGTCCCGAGGTTGTCGATGGCCTCCTCTTCGGTGAGGCCGATGCCGTCGTCTTCGATCGTGAGCGTGCCGGCGTCCTCGTCGACGTGGATGCGAATGCCAGGAACGTCGTGCGGCTCGACGAGGTCGGACCGCGTGAGCGAGAGGAAGCGGGCTTTGTCGAGGGCGTCCGCGGCGTTCGAGACGAGCTCGCGAAGGAAGACCTCGCGGTCGCTGTAGACCGAGTGGATCATGAGCTCGAGGAGCTGCTGGACTTCTGCCTTGAATCCGTGCTGCACCATGGGAATCTCCAGAGTGGCCATGCGTGGTGGAGGCCATGGGTAAGCAACGCGAAGCCCATGACAAGCCCCCCTGATGGCACCGCGCTGAACGGGTTGATAGCGTCCAGCCATGCAATCCGAACCGATCCTGAAGCGTTTTCTGTCCTACCTGGACGCCTCGCCCACCCCCAACCACGCGGTCGCATCCACCGTCGAGCGGCTCACCGCCCTCGGCTTCGAGGAGGTCGATCTCGGCGAGCCTCCCGAGTCCCTTCCGGCCGGATTCCGCGGCTGGATTGGCAAGGGCGGCTCGCTGGTCGCGTTCCACGTCGGGGCCAAGCCCGTCGTCGAGACCGGGTTCCGGATCGTCGCCGCCCACACCGACAGCCCCAATCTCCGCCTCAAACCCCAGCCTCTGGTGCGCAGCCACGGCTACGTCCGGCTGGGCGTCGAGGTCTACGGCGGGGTGATCAACGCCACCTGGTCCGATCGCGACCTCGGGATGGCCGGCCTGGTCGTGGTCCGCGATCCCGATTCGCCCGATGGCAGCGGGTTCCGCCAGGAGCTGGTGCGCATCGACGACCCCGTGTGCCGCATCCCCAACATCGCGATCCACCTCAACCGCACGGTGAACAAGGAGGGCCTGAAGCTCAACGCGCAGAAAGACCTTCCCGCAGTCTTCAGCCTCGCGCAGGACGACGACGCCGACGACCCCCTGCGTGCCCTGCTCGGCCGCACCCTCGGCGTCGACGCCGATCAGGTCATGACCTGGGATCTCTCGCTGTTCGACACCACGCCGGCGCGGATCATCGGCGCCCACGACGAGTTCCTGTGCAGCGGGCGTCTCGACAACCTCGCCAGCTGTCATGCCGGCCTGGAGGGGCTGATCGCCAGCCTGGACTCCGAAACCCCCGACTCCACGAGTGTGTTGGCCCTCTTCGACCACGAGGAGATCGGCAGTCGCACGGCCCGGGGCGCCAACAGCCGAACACTCGACGAGGTGCTCCGGATGATCCTGCGCTGCGCCGAGCCCACCGGTGCCGGCACCTTCTCGCGGGCGCTGGCCCACAGCTGGCTGATCAGCGCCGACATGGCCCACGCCGTCCACCCCAGTCGGGGAGACATGCACGATGGCGAGCACATGCCCCGCATCGGCCAGGGTCCGGTGATCAAGCAGAACGCCAACAAGCGCTACGGCACCGAGTCCGACACCGCGGCGATGTTCCTGCTGCTCTGCGAAGAGGTCGAGTCGCCCGTCCAGTGGTTCGTCAACCGCTCCGACCTGTCGTGCGGCAGCACCGTCGGGCCCATCCTGGCCAGTCGCCTCGGCGTGCGCACCATCGACGTGGGCAACCCCATGCTCTCGATGCACTCGGCGCGCGAGATGTGTGGCACCCACGACCATCCCCACCTGGTTCGCGTGCTCACCCGCTTCTACGACAAGCAGTCCCTCGGATGAGCGCCACGCGCCGGCTCGCGGTGCTCCTGGTCGTCGGTACGTCGCTGGCGTGTGGAGGGCTCGGAAACTCGTTCGAGCAGGCCAAGCAGCAGGCCCTCGACAGCGCGAAGGAAGCCGTCCAGCGTGAGATCGCCGAGCGCGTGGTGGAGTCGCTCATCGAGGGCTCCGACGTCGAGCTCGGAGAAGACGGAAGCCTCGCGTCCTTCGAAGCCGACGGCATCGACCTCACCCTCGGCCCCGACGCCGAAGTGCCCGATGCCCTGGTCCTGCGGCCCCCAGAGGATGCGACGCTCGTGGCTGCAGGCAACGCCGAGTCCGACGACGGTCGATCGATCGACTTCGCCCTGGCCGGCATCCCGAGCGACACCGAGGTCGATCCCGCGCTCGACGCCTACGCCGCCCAGCTCGAAGCCGACGGGTGGACCCTGCAGCCGCTCCCCGAAGGCCAGGAACCTGCCGAGGGCGCACCCCGTGTCGTCCATGCCGAGAAGAACGGCGAGCGGGCGTTCGCGTTCGTCGTCGAAGCCGGCGCCGTCGATCCCGATGCCCCTCCCGCCAAGCAGATCGCGCTGCTCCAGGTCCGCTCCGAAGAACCTCCGTCAGACGTAGACGAGCCCGACCCCGCAGAGTGAACGCATCAGGGAGCTGCGGCTTCCAACACGCCGTCGGCCAGGTCGCGCTCCAGCTCGAGGTGGGCGGCGTACTGCCCCGACGCGAGCATCTGCCCCGAGACCACACCGGGCTCGAGGTCGGCGGGCTTGCTGACCGGCACCGGCGAGAAGTCGGTGGACGTGAGCTGCAGCGCGTACGACCCCGCCGGCAGCACCGGGAGCAGGAACGCCCCGCTCGGAGCCGCCCGCAGGGTCAGGGTCCAGCCGCCGGCCTGCACCAGCTGGAGTCGATCGAGCTCCATTCCGGGAGGCGGACGCAGCGTGGGGCCGGCGTCCATCCAGGCGATCTCCAGGCTGTCGGAATCGGCCGGCAGCACCTCGGGCGTCGCAGCCCGACCCCGGCAGACCGCCTGCACCACGGCGTCTCCGGCGGCCGAGCCCGTGAAACGCCCGTCGTCACGGGCCGACAGCTGGATACCGTCGACGAACACCGCACACTCCTCGGCATCGGCATCCCCATCCACGCGCACCGTGATGTCTCGCGCGGGGGGGAGAAGCTCCAGCAGGTCTTCGCTCATCCGGATCGACAGCGGCAGGTCGGGCTCGGTGACCTTGGCCTGACAGCGAACCTCCGGCACGCCCTGCGGAGACCCGTCGAGCACCACCGAGTCTCCGGCCTCGCAGGCCCCACGGCGACGCACCAGCAGCCCGTCGTCGTACTCCCAGTCGAGGGTCAGACGGCACGTGAAGCCCCCGCAGTCCACCTGCAGCGAGCGGGTCGGAGGGAGCAGGATCTCGATCTGCTTCCCGTCGTCCGCGGGCTTGTATGCACGGCGGTACCAGGCGTTCTCCCGGTCGAAGTACACGTGTGTGTCGGGCGGCTTGTAGTACAGCCCGAACTCCCCGTTCTCGTCCGTGCGCACGGACGACTCCACGGTCTCGACCTTCAGACCCACCACCGGCTTGCCGTCCGGCTGGAGCACCACGCCTCGCATCCCCGCATCCGAAGTGGCGTCTGGAGGGCTCCACCACGGGCACCCCACCAACCCCCAGGCGAGCGCTGCTGCACCGCATGTTCTCAGGCCTCTCCCGACCCGGTGTTCCCGCACGTCCGTGACCTCCGGCGCCTATCTTAGCGAACGTACGGCAGCCGCAGCGTCCGGGCGTCCCGATGCGTCCATTCGGTCGGCCAGCTCGGCCCGTTCGCGATCCAGGCACTCGACCTCGGACGTACACGCGGCGTCGACCACCGACAGCGCGTCGTCCACCTCGAGCCGGGTCGCGACCTGCAGGGCATCCGAGCGGGCCTGGCGCGCGAGAGACCGATCCTCGGCATCGCGAGACGCGCGGAGCAGGCTGTCTGCAGCACTCCTCGGATCGCCGAGTCGCAGCTGGCACCACCCGATGCGATACCGCGCGTACGGCCCCCGATCGCCCTCTCCACCCAGTCGCGCAGCCACCTGGTAGGCCGAGAGCGCGGCCTTCACGTCGCCATCCGTGAACTGCAGCTCTCCGAGCTCCATCGCCGCCGCCCGACGGTCGGAACGCCTGGCTGGCCCCTCGAGCACCGTGGCGAGCATCGCGCGTGCGGTGTCGGTCTCCTCCCGCTCCCGTCGGATCCGCGCTGCGTCCAGTCGCCAGCTGTTCGCGCGACGCTTCAACCCCGACACGTCGCCGGAATCCACGGCCTCGAGGGCCCGCTCGTAGCGACGCAGCGCTTCGTCCCGCAGCGCGTCGGCGTCGGTCGTGTCCAGGGTCTCGAACGCGGCCACGAAGTCCTCGGATGCGTCGATCGCCTGGAGCTGCTCCATCCACAGCTGGTTCGACGCGGTCACGAGCAGAGGTGCGGTCCGACCCGACAGGATCGCGGTCCTTCGGCGGTTGCCCTTCGATTCGGCCCGCTGCAGCCGGGCTTCCAGCACACGACGTCGCTCGAGGACCTCATCGGGTTCGCGGCCCGGATCGAGATCCTCCGCGCCGATGGCGATCTCGATCCAGCTGTAGACGGGCTCGGAGTGCTCGTCGGCCCGAGCGACATCCGCAGCCGCGAACACGGCACTGCACAGCGCCCACGCAGCCCACGCTCGGGGGCGCTTCACAGACCTGGAGAGGAAGGACATCACGGCAGCCATGGCATCAGCGGGTGTCCAGGCTGTATCGTGCCGCATGGCCGATCGCGTCGTGACCCCCGGATTCCACCAGCGCGTGTACGCCGTCGTTCGGACCGTTCCAGCCGGCTTCGTCACCACCTACGGCGATGTCGCATCCGTGCTCGGCTCCCCGAACGTCGCGCGACACGTGGGCTGGGCACTGGCTGCGCTGAAGGACGACGACGTGCCCTGGCACCGCGTCATCAACGCCAGGGGCCGGATCAGCTTCCGGGGAGATACGGGGCGGGGTCAGCTCCAGCAACAGCGCCTCGAGGACGAGGGGATCGTGTTCTCGGACACCGGTCGCGTCGACCTGTCGCGGTTCCGCTGGACCTATCCCGACCCCACCGACACCCCCGGACCCCCCTCGTGAGCACCCAGCCAACCATTCCCGACGATGTGGGCGAGCGTCTGTTCTTCGTGATCGGCGCGCCTCGTAGCGGCACGACCCTGCTCATGCGCATGCTCAACGCGCATCCCGACATCCACACCCGCCCAGAGCCCCACCTGCTCACGCCCCTTGCGCACCTCGGCTACTACGGGCACGTCGAGGCCGCGTCCTACGACCCCTTCCAGGCTGCGATGTCGGTCAAGCAGCTGGTGGGCGACCTGCCCGGCGGCGAAGCCACCTACCTCACCGCGCTGCGGGCCTACACCGACCACCTCTACGGCACCCTGCTGAACGACGCCGGCACGCGCTACTTCGTCGACAAGACCCCCGCCTACGCGCTGGTCCTGCCCTTCATCGCGCGGCTCTACCCCCGGGCCCGCTACGTCGTGCTCACCCGCCACCCCTTCGCGATCTTCAGCAGCTTCGCCAAGAGCTTCTTCGACAACGACTGGGAGGCCGCTCACGAGCACAATCCGCTGCTGGAGCGCTACATCCCGGCCATCGCGCGGTTCCTGCGCGCGGCGCCCGTCGATCACGTGCACGTCTCCTACGAAGCCCTGGTCAGCGACCCCGAAGCGCACATGCAGCGCATCTGTGCCCATGCCGACATGCCGTTCACAGACGCCATGATCGAGTACGGCGAGACGAAGATGGAGACTCAGGGGCTCGGAGACCCCATCGGGGTGAACGCCGACAGCCGGCCCAACACGAAGTCCCTCGACAAGTGGGCGCTCCAGGTCAAGGGCAACGCCCGCCGGATCGACCTGCTCAAGTCCATGGTCGACCGGGTGTTCGACGAAGATCTGGAGACCTTCGGCTACACCCGCGAGTCGCTGTGGACCCCCCTCGAGACCGTCGACGTCGAGGCCGCCCAGAAGGCCCAGAACGCCGCGAAGAAGTGGGATCGCTACCACATGGAGCGCCGGATGCTCGTCACGCTGCGCCGGAACATCCACGGCAACGCCCTGGGCAGTGCGCTGCAGAAGGTCCGGTTCTACAGCGACGTGCTGCTGCGCGACACCTGGTCCGACACCGTCGATCAGGTCGCCGAGCTCGATCCCGCAGCGACAGGTGCCACCGAGACGCCCGACGACACGGGGGGATCCACATGATTGCGTCCGTTCTCGCCCTCCTGGCCGGCTCCGCCCACGCCGGGGGCTACTTCTACTCCGACTCCGGCATCGTCGCGGCCGGGCGCGGGGGCGCGTTCGTCGCTGGCGCAGACACCCAGTTCGCCCAGTACTACAACCCCGCCGGGCTGATCCACATCGAGCACCACACCTTCAACGTGGGCTTCTCGAGCGTCCAGCAGCACATCACCTTCACGCGCGTCGACGACGAGGGCACCGCACTCGACCCCGCCGTGAACCAGGCCGCTCCCTTCGTCGTCCCCCAGCTGGGGCTCGCCGGCCCGATCATCCCGGGCAAGCTGCACTACGCCGTGGGCTTCGTCAGCCCCTTCGCACCGAGCTCCGACTACGACCCCGCGGGGGAGCAGCGCTACTCGGTCATCGACACCAGCATCTACCAGTTCTCGGTCGGGCCGAGCCTCGCGTTCCGACCCGTGAAGTGGGTCACCGTGGGCGTCGGGCTCCAGGCCAAGGTGCTCATCCTGGGGCAGCGCCTGGCGGTCAGCGCGTCCGGCAACACCACCCCCGACGGCGACATCCTGGTCGACGCCCAGGCCTCCGATCCGTTCACCCCCAACGTCAACTTCGGCGTGAACATCGACCCCGTCGAGCAGCTCACCCTCGCCGTCGCGGTCCAGCCGCCCACCCAGTTCCGCGCCACGGGCACCGGCACCCTCGACCTCTCCGGCGGCACCCTGCAGGCAGCCACGGACAAGCCCGTCTACCAGGACGGGGGCTGCACCATCACCGACGATCCGGCCGATCCGTGCGCGGCCGAAGACGGCATCCAGCTCGACATCGGGCTGCCCCTCGTCCTCCGGTTCGGGGCCGCGGTCCGCCCGGTTCCGGAGCTCGAGATCGAAGCGGCGGTGGTCTGGCAGCAGTGGAAGTCGCTCGAGAGCATCATCCTGCGCGACATCGATCCCGAGATCCTGGTCTTCGGCGAGCCCACCGAGCTGCCTCCCGAGTTCGACCTGCCCGCGGGCCTGGCCAGCACCACCAGCTTTCGTCTCGGCACCGAGTGGCGGGTGAACGACGAGATCGAGCTGCGGGCAGGCGGGTTCTACGAGAACGGCTCCGTGAGCCCGTCGGGCATGAGCGTCTCGCTCGTCGATCCCTGGAAGGTCCAGCTGGGCGGGGGGTTCTCGGTGTGGCCCGGCGGAGACCTCGACGGACGCCTGCGGATCGACGGCTCGCTCGCGGGCATCTTCTTCCCCCGGCGGGAGATCCGGGACTCCGATGTCGATCAGGTCTACGTCGACGTCCTCGGGCTGGGGGAAGACCCCGCCACCGTCGGAAACGGCGACTACAGCGCGCAGGGGTGGTTGGTCGGGCTACAGGCCTCCTGGCTATTCAAGAAGCCCGACTGAACGTCCACGCTGTCCACCCAGGACGAGGAGACCCTCCACCCGTGTCCCCCGAAGACCAGACGCCCGCCCCGGTTCCCGCCCTCATCGTCAGTGGCTACCTCGGATCCGGCAAGACCACCCTCGTGTCCCGCCTGCTGAAGGACGCCCAGTCCAAGGGCATTCGCCTGGCCATCGTCAGCAACGAGTTCGGCGACACGGGGATCGACCGGGCCCTGCTGGATGCGGGTGAAGAAGGGTTCGTCGAGCTCGACGGGGGCTGTGTGTGCTGCCGCCTGTCGGACGCCCTGTCCGAGACCCTGGAGATGATCCTCACCACCACCACCCCCGACCGCCTGGTGCTCGAGACGTCCGGGGTCGCACTGCCGGGCGAAGTGGTCGTGCAGTTCTGGCGCCCGCCGTTGCGTCAGCTGATCAGCGACGAGGTGGTGGCCGTGGTGGTCGACGCCGAACACGCCGTGCAGCGGGCCGACGACGAGGACGAGACCTTCCTCGAGCAGGTCGAGGCCGCAGATCTGATGCTCCTGAACAAGGCCGACCTGATGGACGAGAGCGGCCTGCAAGCCGCTGAGGCCCGTCTGAAGGAGCTCTCCGAGGGGCAACCCATCTTCCGGACCGTCCAGGGCGACATCGATCCGGGGCTCCTCTACCCGCCCGACACCGACGGATCCCGCGCCGCCCGTCGCGATCCAGACGCCCGGCCCAGCCCCCACGTGCACGAGACCTTCAACACCACCGAGCTGCCGTTCCCAGGGGTCGTGAACGCCGAGGACGTGCTGCGCGAGGTCGCGAGCCACCAGGCGATCCGCGCAAAGGGGTTCGTCCGCACCGCCGACGGGGTACAGGTCGTACAGGGCGTGGGGCCGCGCATCCAGCTGTCGGCGCCCGAAGTCCCGGTGTCCGACGATCTGGTCGGCCGGGTGGTCGTCATCCATCGGGTCGAAGGGGCGCACACCGCGCACGACTGACCCCGAGCAACACCAGAGGTCTGGATGCGAGAGCAACGCGATCCCCGCAGCCGGCGGCGCCCCGACGACGACCGATCCCTCGACGACACCCGGGATCGCGTGCCGGTCGCTCTGTCCATCGCCGGGTCCGACTCCGGGGGTGGGGCCGGCATCCAGGCCGATCTGAAGACCTTTCAGGATCACGGAGTGTTCGGCACCACCGCGATCTCGGCCGTGACCGCGCAGAACACACAAGGCGTGCTCCGGGTCGATCCCGTGCCTCCCGAGGGGCTCACCGCCCAGCTCCAGGCGGTGTTCGACGACCTGCCCATCCACGCCGTGAAGATCGGGATGCTCGGCAACGCCCGGCTGGCGCGAGCAGTGGTCGACTTCCTCACCGAGCGCTTCGCCGACGAGCGGTTCGAGCGCCCCCCCATCGTGGTCGACCCCGTGATGGTGTCCACCAGCGGCACCCGGTTGCTGGGCGAAGACGCGATCGGCATCGTCCGCGACGAGCTCCTGCCCCTGGCCACCCTCGCTACGCCCAACCTCGAAGAGGGCGCGGTGCTGGCCGACAGCGGTCTCGACCGCGAAGCCATCGAGGCCTGGGCCACCCAGGCGCCCTGCCCCATCCTGCTCACCGGCGGAGACGAAGAGGCCGACGAGATCGTCGACGTGCTGGTGAACGGCCCGGCCATCCGCCGGTGGAAGCGCGTCAAGCGCAGCGGGCCGGGCTTTCACGGCAGCGGGTGCACGCTCTCGAGCGCGATCGCCGCCCGACTCGCCCGCGGAGCCGACCTCGAGACCGCCACCGACCGCGGCTTGTCCTACGTACAGGGGCTGATCAACGCCTCGCTCACCTGGCGGCCCGGCCGCGGCTACCACGTGCTGCCCCACGGCCTGGTCGCGTCTCCCGTGTCGGATCGCCCACCGCTCGGTGCGCCGTGGAGCCTTCTGTAGGCGCTTGACTGGCCGACCCCTCCCGGCTACTTGCCGAGGGTCTCGAATCCCGGAGGGACCCATGAAGGTCTCGAACTCCATCCGCAGCCTCAAGAAGCGCCACAAGGACTGTCAGGTCGTTCGCCGGCGGGGCCGCGTGTACGTCATCTGCAAGTCCAACCCGCGCTTCAAGGCGCGTCAGGGCTCCGCCAAGAAGAAGTGAAGCCGCCGCTGCGCTAAGATCCGCGCACATGGCCGCTACCTACCTTCAGCTCCCACCGGAGCAGGGAGGGCTCACGCTCGGGCCCTTCAATGGAGTCGTGCACATCGGGAGCGACACCCGTCGCTGTCAGGTCGTGCTCGACTCGAATCAAGGCGTCTACCCTCTGCACGCCACCCTCGCGCCCGCTCCGGGCGGCATCTACCACTTCGCGCCCAGCGAGATGGCTGCGAAGTGCTTCGTCGTCCAGGCCGGCAACCCCCAGATGTGGCCCGTCAGCGCGGCTGTTCAGGTCAACCCGGGCGATGCGCTGATCATCGGCAACCCCGGAGGGCCCCGCCTCACGATTCAGACCACGGGCCCCGCAGCAAGTGCGGGTGGCAACCGCGTCTCGACGGGCGGCGGGTCGGGAGCCGGGGTGATGTCCACGCTCGGGAGCATGTTCTCGGGCACGGGCAGCTATTACCAGAACCGGCGCAACCAGAGCATGAGCCAGGGGATCGCCGACGAGTTCGCGCGCCGCGGCCGCTCTCGTCTGATGACCATGAGCCCGTTCCGCGAGATCTACCAGATGTCGCACAGCATCCGGTCCGGTCGGTTCTTCAACCCCGTCTACATCGTGGGCAGCATCATGACCCTGGTGGGCGTGCTGGGCGCCGGAACCGTGTCGTGCACGGGCCTGCTGTGGTCGCTGTGGCGCGAGATGGGGGGCGGTTGACCCTGGGGTTTCCGTGAACCGCGGCGTGTACTTCGTCATCGCGGGCATCGCGCTGACCGGCTTCGCCGTGGCGTTCACCCTGGGCGTGAGCCTGCTCGGAACCCCGGCCACCACCCCGGCCGAGCCCGACGGGCCCGTGGTCACGCGCACCCCCATCCAGCCCGCGCCGGATCCGGCTCCCGAGCCAGCACAACTGGACGTCGACACCCCGAGCGACCGCGAGATCGCCACCACGGATGCCTATGCCGCGCTCGCAACGGCAGCCGGCATCGGCCGCGTCCTGTGCGAGCTCCCCGCACCCCTACCCGCCCAGGAGGCCCGCCTGCGTGGGCTGGAATGGCAGAACCGCTTCGCAGACCGCGTCTACGCGCTGGTTCCCGAGCCCACGGGCGCGACGTCCATCGGGGGCGACGACCCCTCCAATCCCCAGTACGTCGCTCACTGGACCGATGCCGTGCCGGGCGAGCCGGGGGTGTGCCACGTCGAGAAGCGACGCATCCTCGAGCATCGCGTCACGCTGCAGGAGCCGCGCGCCGAAGTGGCCCAGCACGACTGCCACGACGTGCTGCGCGAAGAGCCCGGCACCCTGATCGTCCGATCGATCGCCCACCTGCCCTGCACGGTCACCATCCAGCACGACGGCGACCTGGGACGAACGGTGTTCGAGCACGACCAACCGATGAACGACCTCGTGCTGGCGCTCGACGCCGACCCCACCGCTCCCCCGCACGGGCTGAACCGTCCCACGGTGGCGATCACGGCCGACCACCTCGCGGCCGCACGGGACGCCGAGGGGCTGTCTCCCGAAGCCCGGCTGCTGCTCAAGCGCTGGAGCCCTACGGCACCCTGAGGCGGGGATGCGCCATCGCCCGCCGTGCCGAGGCCAGCTGGGGTTCGGGCTGCCGCTGGAGCTGGCGGATCCGGCGCGTCGACAGCAACACGGCATCCGCCAGCGCGGTCTGGGGAGTTCGGGTCGCGCGACCCAGGTGGGCGTAGAGCCGCGTCGCCCGTCGATCACCGGGCAGGACGCCCAGGGTCGCCGCCGCCACCCGGAGCACCCGGTCGATGTGCGCCCGCCGATCCAGCCGGTCTCGCGGGGCCAGAGGCAGTGGAATGCCCACCGGCAACGGCCCGCCACCCGCATCCAGGTGCACGCGTCGGGGGTCGATCCGGTCGTGCCACACCGACCGATCCACCAACCCCGCGTCGCGCAGACCCAGCAGGTCCCGATGCGACGACCACGGCGTGTCGAGCGGCCGACCGTCCCGCAGGTGCAGCGCCACCATCGCAGCGTGCAGCCCCGATGCCGGCACCCACGCGCGTCGCGTGCGCGTCAACCGTCCCGGAACCCCTTCTGCACGGGCCGTCCCGGTCTTCACCCCGTGGATCGCCCGTGCCACGGCGTCCCGCGACCCCTCGAGCAGCAGCGTTGCACGGTGGTCGACCCGAAACCCCAACACCGCGACCCCGTGGGCATCGCACAGCCGCCGAACCCGCTGCAGCAGCGCGTACCGAAACGCCACCGACCCCTCTCCACCCAGACCGAACACCACCTGCTCCACGACCACCTCCGGTCGAGGGGAGAGCAAGCTGCATTCCAGCGAATAGTGGAGGTTTCTCCGTCACAGATGCGACGGCGGTCGGCCTCGCGACCGACGGTCGTCAGTACCAGGGAGCCGTGTCGATCCGGTGGCGCGCTCCCCCCAGTGAAGGCTCGGGAACAGGGGGATGGGGCGGCTGATTCGTGCCGAGCGACCCCGAGATCGCCCGCCAGGTGTAGACCAGCAGCGAAGACGGCCGCTTGGCCTTCCCGAGCCGCTTCGCGATCACGCGCTCTCGCTTCCCGAGCGGCAGCCACTCGTCCTCGGGCACCGGCTCGACGCGCACGTCCGGAACGCTGTCCATGAGCGGGATGATGCGTTCCATGTCCATCTGGAGCGACACGGCGGGGTGCCCCCAGCCCCGGAGGAAGGCCCGGCCTCCGTCGGCGTGCCCGGGGTGCGAGGCGACGCCCATCGTCTTCCAGCCCTTCACTCTCACCAACTCCAGTGCGTACGCGGCGTTCTCGTCGGTGTGCAGCGCCTGGGTCTCGGTGTGGATCACCTCTTCGGGGACGCCGAGCGCCACCATGCCCGCCTTCATGGCCTCGGCCTCGATGTAGCGGTTGTAGACCGCGTTGCCGGACGTGATGAACCGCTCGGTGACGCCGTCCTCCCACAGCGCGTGGGCCCAGAGCGCGCGCTGCCACTGACAGCTCGACAGGGTTCCGTCGTCTTCGGCCGGACAGCCGAGCACCAGCACGACATCGAGCTTCTCGTCCGGCCCGTAGCCCGGATCCATGGGGCCCTTCACGCAGGCGGTGCACAGGCAGAGGACGACGACGACGAACAGCAGATGGCGCATGAAGACGCGTTAACCGGACCCCCATGTCCAGCGACGCTTCTTCTGCAGCTGCGCCCCCCACCCGGCGCGCCACCACCATCCTCCTGCTTCGCCCGGCCGACACCGCGAGCGGCATGGAGGTGTTCATGCTCCAGCGCCACCGCCGTTCGGGGTTCCTCCCCAACGCCTGGGTGTTTCCGGGAGGCCGGGTCGACGCGCGCGACGCCCTCGCCGACAACCCCCGCCTGACGGGCGGATCCTCGGCGCTGTCCCACATGACCTCCGCTGTGCCGGGCCTCTCCGAGGCCGACGCTGTGAGCTTCCTGGTGGCGGGCATTCGGGAGACCTTCGAGGAAGCGGGGTTGTGGCTCGGCAGCGGGTCGCTTCCCCAGGATCAGCGGCAGCCCCTGAACGACGGCGAGGTGGCCCTGGCCGACCTCCTCGAGGCCCACGACGCCACGGTCGATCTCGACCGCATCCACCCCTGGTCGTGGTGGATCACCCCCGAAGCCGAGCCCAAGCGCTACGACACCCGGTTCTTCGTCGCTCGGGCAGACCGCTCGGACGGAACGGGCCGGCACGACGAGGTCGAGACCGTCGACAGCCGCTGGGTCTGCCCGGCCTGGGGCATCGAACACTCGGCGCTGGACGACTTCCCGATGGCGCCCCCCACCTGGTGGACGCTCCGGGAGCTCGCCGCGCTCGGTTCGGTGGATGCGGCCCTCGCAGCCGTTCCCGAGCGGAGCAATCGCCCCATCCAGCCGGTCATGAAGTTCGAGGCCGGCGGCATGCGACTGCTCCTGCCCGGCCATCCCGACCACCCCGACCCCGGGATCGAGGGTCTGCCGCCCGAGATCGGATTCGCCGAGCAGCGCTGGGTGATTCGGGCCTGAAACGTCCGAAAGCCAAAGCGCTCGCGGGCGCACATACGGGGATCCGGCAGGTCGTTGCAGAGGCTCAGGGAGCCCGGCGCGCTGTCTCGTCAGTGGCCAGAGACTCGATGTGCAGCTCCACGCGTCGGTTCGTCGCGTGCACGTCCTCGCTGTCGCCCTGCTGGAGCACCCGGGTCTCGCCGAAGCCCTGCGCGACCAGCCGCTCGGATGCGACGCCGTTGCGGGTGAGGTAGCGCAACACCGCATCTGCACGGGCCTCCGAGAGCTCCTGGTTGTGGGCGTGCGTGCCCTGCGTGTCGGTGTGGCCCTCGATGCGCAGCCGCGTGATCTCCGGATGGTCGACCAGGCTTCGGTCAGATCGTCGAGCACCGCGAGGCTCTCGACCTTCAGCTCGGCCCGGTCGAGCTCGAAGAACACCTTGCGGTTCAGGAACACCCGCTTCGCCACGGGATCGACCACCACCTGGTCGGGATGCAGGAGCAGGGACACGTCGGCCGTGCCATCCGGCGTGACCACCACGCGGCGCGTCTCCGGCGTGTAGCCCGCAGCGGACACGTCCACGGTCCAGTTCCCGACGGGCAGCTCGGCGTCGAGGGTGCCGGCTTCGTCGGTCCGGACCTGCTCCCGCTGGGCATCTGCACCCTCTGGAATCAAGCGGATGGATGCGCCTTCGACCGGGGTCCCGTAGGGATTGTCGACGCGCACCACGAGCGAACCCACCTCCGAGATCGCCGTCTCGACGGGTACCTCGGCGGGTCGTGCGCCGGAATCGGCCGTCTGCATGGCCCGGATCCCACGTCCCGGTGTGAATCCGACGCCTCCGACGACGCGCACATCCGGGGAGCCCGCGCCCTGGGTGAGCCCGGTGCCCACCCCTGCCCGGACCGTCCACGGACCCTGCGGCCCGTCGGGATGGACCTGCGCGCTCGCCAGCCACTCCAGGGGAATCGCGCCTGGCTGCCCCCCGTTGCCGAACCACACGTCGCCATCGAGCTCGAGGGCCGCCACGAACGACGGCAGCACCCGGTAGGCCGCGCCTGCGCCCCACAACATACCCGGCGCCACGTCCAGCCCGCCGATGTCCTGACCGGTACCGGAGCGCGCTCCGAGGGACGCCGCGAAGCGCCAGTCCTTCCACGCCAGGTCGCCCACCACGTTGCCGCGCACCCAGGCGCGACCGCTGCCCACCCAGGCTTCGGGGTTGCCCGTGGGCAGGATGGCTTCTGCGACCATCCCCAGCGACAGGGTGGAGGCCCCGATCGTGCGCTGCAGGCCGCGTCCCTTGGCCGACAGCCGCAGGTCGCCCAGATGGGTCGGGTGGTCGAATCCAGACCCCACGGCGTACAGGTGAACCGGCAGATCCACACCGATGCGCGCGGGGCCGAAGCTGTAGGCCGCGGTGACGTTGGTGGTGGCCAGCGTCCCCAGCACGTCCACCTCGTCGGCGCCGTCGGGACGGAACACGAAGGGGTCGTCCGCCACGTTCAGCCAGGCGCCGAACCGCGCGGTGCCCGCCTCGTCGAGCTGCAGGGTGTCGAGCTGGAGGAAGTCCTGACCGTCCAGCGTGGGGTCGAAGCGCTGGGCGTTGAGGTCCTGCGCCGCAGCGGTTCCCGACGCCAACGCGCCCGTCGCCACGAGCCCAGCAGCGATCGAACGCCGACGACGCCGCGCCAGCACGGCCAGCATCGCCAGGGGCATCGCCAACCAGCCCGCCAGGCCGGCGCTTCCAGCGGTCGAACAGCTCCCGCCCGTGAAGTTGCCGGACGTGAAGTCCACGACCTCGGGGTCGTCGGGGGTCTCTGGCGCATCGCCGATTCCGGGGTCTTCCTGCGTCGGGTCGCAGAAGCTGTCTTCCTCGTCGGGGTCCAGCCAGTCTTCGATCCCGTCGCAGTCGCCGTCCCCGAAGCCTTCATTGGCGTCGTTCGGCCCCTGGCCGTCGCTGTTCCGGTCTTCGAAGTTGCCCAGACCGTCGTTGTCGACGTCGTCGTCGCCCTCGACGTCGTCGGGGATCCCGTCGCCGTCGCTGTCCAGGTCGTTGGTGTTGATGAACCCGTCGTCGTCGACGTCGTCGTCGCCCTCCACCTCGTCCGACAGGCCATCGCCGTCGCTGTCGTCGTCGAGGTAGTCGGGAACTCCGTCGCCATCGAAGTCGTCGTCGCCTTCCAGCTCGTCGCGCACGTCGTCGTCGTCGCTGTCCAGGTCCTGGGCGTCCGGGGTGCCGTCCCCGTCGGAGTCCACCAGCCCTTCGACGCTGTCGGGAATCCCGTCGCCGTCGCTGTCGGGATCGGCGTAGTTGCCCAGGCCGTCGCCATCGACGTCGTCCAGCCCCTCGTCGACGTCCAGCAGGCCATCGCCGTCGCTGTCGTCGTCCAGGAAGTTCGGGACCCCGTCTCCATCGTGGTCGAACAGCCACTCGTCGGCATCGGGGAGGCCATCGCCATCACTGTCCAGGTCGTCGACGCTGCCGTCTTCGCCCAGGGCCTCGAGCACGTCCGCGATCAGGTCGCCGTCGGTGTCCTGGTCGTCGGACGGGTCGGTGGGGTCGGTCTCCCACACGTCCAGCGCACCGTCGGTGTTCCAGTCCTCCACCCCGTCATCCAGCCCGCCTGCATCGGTGTCTGCGAGGGTCGGATCGGAATCGGGCCCGGTGGGATCGGCGTCTGCGACGAAGCAGCTCGCGTTCACATCGGTGGCGGCGAGCACATCGGCCACGGTGACGCCGGACTCGACCGAGTCGAACACCCCATCGCCGTCGCTGTCGCAGTCCAGGGCGTCGAGCGCGCCGTCTCCGTCGCTGTCGAGCACCCCTTCTTCACCGTCGATGAGACCGTCGTCGTCGCTGTCGGCGTCGAGTGGATCGGTACCTGCTGCAGCCTCGATGGGGTCGGTGAGGCCGTCCTGGTCCCGATCGACCGACACGGGATCGGTCTGGACGGGGCCCAGGTCCGGGCAGTCCAGGGGGGCGCCGTCGCACGCAGCCAGGTCGGACCAGGGCAGGTAGATGGACGGACCCGTCACCACCGTGAAGCGGATCTCGGCCGTGTCGGCCACGCCCAGATCGACCAGCTGATCCCGGCTGACCTGGAGATCGACGAAGTACGTGTCCGCGCCGCCCAGCTCCCGACGAACCTGGCCCCCCGCGAGGTCGCCCAGCAACCAGGGCTGCCCGTAGGCCGTGAAGCCGGGTTGGGTGCCGGGAACGGCGTCCACATTGGGGTAGGCGCGAAGGTCGGCCGCTGCGGACTCGGCGATCAGGGCGTACTCGAAGGTGTCGTCGCCATCGAGCTCGACCAGGACGCCCCAGTCCTGCGCGCGGAACGCGCCGGTCATCGTCAGAGGGTCGCCATCGACGCGAAGCCGCACGTACAGCGCATCTGCATCTGCGTACCACAGAGCGGTGGGCTGGGCGGGCATCGAGAGCTGCCCTACGAGGTCGAGCGAGGGGTCGCCCACGACGTGATCGCCGGCGACGTCGACCAGGGGGTCTCCGTTCTGTCGCAGTGCGACCCAGTCCGCATCGGCGGGCCAGGCGAACGAGGGGTTCGACAGCAGCACGAGCCAGGTCATGGCATCTCCTCCAACATCTCCCCGGGTCGATCCACGCGGTGGTCGATGCGCGGCTCCGGGACGCGAATTGGAGTATCACACGAGCATCGTGATTGACACGTCAATGGCTCGACCCTCCCTGCCCGTGATAGGTTCCCCGCCGATGGAGGTATCGCGTTGATCGCTCACCCGGCTCCGAGGGCCGTCACGCTCTTCGCCATGGGGCTCTGCACGGTCTCGCCCTGGGGAATCGCCACTCCCGCCTGGGCAGGAGACGCCGACGCCCCCGCCACCGTGCTCGATCACTCTCTCGACGTGCGGATCGACTGGGGCCGGCGACTCACCGCCACCCAGACCTGGACCGTCCAGATCGACGATCCCGCAGCCTGTGCCGCCGGGTTGTTCGCTCCCACGGGGCTGTCGGGCGCCATGGACGGCGATGCGCTGGTTCTCGAGGATCTGCTGATCGTCCCCGCCACCGCGAAGAAGGGCGACGTCTACACCCTCACGCAGACCACCAAGGGCGGCCGCGGCTTCCACAGCGGCATCTTCAGCTCCGCCCCCGATCTCCCGGTCGAGAAGGCCAGCGTCACCATCTCGGCGAAGTCCAACTCCGAGCTCACCGTGTGGGCCGACCCCAAGGGCGACCCCGACTGGTCGGATCGCGGCCCGAAGGCCACCGTCACCTGGACCGACATCCCCGCCCACGACCCCGCCCGCGTGGTGTGGTCCATCTGGCCCGACTGGCTCCAGGCCGGCGAGCAGCTCGAGAAGACCGTCGACGCGAAGATGGCGACCAAGAACCAGCTGGGTCGGGAGATCGCCTCGGATCTCAAGTCCACCAACCTGCCCGAGCTCGCCCGCCGCGTGTTCCAGCAGATCTCCCTCACCCCCGGCGCGACCGGCACGTTCGCCGATGCGCGCAACGCAGCTGAGATCGCGGAAGAGGGCGCTGGCACGGCTTCGGAGCGGGCCGTGGTCCTGATCGCCCTGTTGAGAGCGGCAGGATACGAGGCCCACCCCGCTCGCTTCCGTCCCAGCGGGGCTCGCGGGGCCTTCCCCATCACCGTGCCGAGCCCGGCGATGCTCGCCCAACCCCTCGTCCAGGCCGAAGACAACGAGGGCCGGGTGCTGTGGATCGACCCCGCCACAGACACCGTGGCCGTGCCCGAGCTGCCGAGCTCTCTGATGGGCGCGACCGTGTGGGTTCCCGGCGATCTGCCCACCACGCTCAACAACGACTCGGTGGTCAACGGCACGGTGATCATCAACACGTCTGCGCGCATCGACACCAAGGGCGACGTCACCTGGAGCGCCTCGATCGACGCCACGGGCACGGGCCTCGAGTGGATCCGGCGTCGGCTGTCCCCTCTCGACGAGGACGGGCAGCGAACCGCACTGAAGCGCCTGGCCACCCAGGCCCGGCCCGACCTCGACCGCTTCGCGATCACCAGCAGCGGCACCACCGACCCCTACAAAGACCTCAAGCTCACCGTCTCCGGCTACGACGAAGGGGTGTTCGAGCGCTTCGGAGCGGGGATGCGCGGCGAGATCGCGCCCGTGCTGGCGCCTGCGATGGCGGCCTGGCTCCCGCCGAAGATCCGCGTCCAGGAGTTCATCGACATCGCGGGCCCGAACAACCTGCTGATCGTCGCGAACACCCACCCCCGGCCGGCCTACGACGCCGATGCCCTGATCGACCGGAACGCACGTCGCAACGGTCCGCGGTTGCGGATGCGCGTGGACGCCCAGCGCCCGTACGACGAGACCACGTCGGCACGGGATGCCGGCGCCGCTCGCTTCCTGGCCGAGCAGGCCCCCGAAGGTGTCGAGCTGCTGCTCTTCCCGCCCACGTCCGGCAAGGTCGTGAAGAGCCTGGCGAGCGAAGAGCTGTCGGACGCAGAGCGCGTCGCCCTCGAGGCGCTGTTGTGGTTCGGGGTCGACAACGAACGCAAAGCCGGACGCGTGATGAAGAAGGCGCTGAAGTCGCTGTCGGTCGACGACATCGCGCCCAAGCTCGCGGGCTGGCTCGACGAGAGCGACGAGCGCCCGTGGACCGTGCTGTCCAACATCGTCGACGAAGAGGACGAGGCCTCCCGCGTAGCCATCATGCGCGCCATGGATCGCTACGACTTCGACCGTCTGGCGTGGTTCGAAGGCCACGCGCTGGCCCAGTCCACCGAGCCCGACGTCGCCGCCGAGGGCATGCTCACCCAGCTGCGCAACCAGCCCATCGAGCAGCCCGACCTCGAGAAAGACCCCGAGGGCCACGAGCGGTGGACCGACCCCGAGACCCTGCTGACGGGCATCGAGGAGCAGGGCAGAGCCGCCGGCGGAGACGTCAAGGACCGGGGACTGCTGGCCATCGCGGACTGGCGGCTGGCCAACGGAGGGGATGCCGAGAGCGCGCTGAACAACCTCCCCGACGACACCCCCCGCGCGTCCGCGCTCCACCTGACCCAGTTCGCCGACACCTTCGCGAACTCCTTCGTGATCGAGCGGGCCGAGAAGCTGCTCGCCGAAGCGCCGTCCGACCCCGTGGTCGTCGGGCATCTGGCCACCGCGATGTCGCGGATCGGACGCCACGAAGACGCGCTTCGCTATGGGCTGGCGTCGGCGCGCCTGGCCCACGACGACGTGAGCCGCTGGATGACCGCATCCGACCTCGCGATGGCGGCCGGCCGCCTCAACCTCGCCCTCGAAGCCGCACGGCGGGCCAGCGACATCGACCCCACGCACGGCCCCGCCGCCCGGAAGCTGCATGCCGTCGCTACCCTCGCCCTGGATGCCAAGGCAGAGACCGAAGCCCGCAAGCGCGCCGATCTCGAGCGCCCCAAGAGCTGGCCCCTGTCGATCGACGAGTTGATGGGCCTCGCGCCCCCCACCGGTCTGCTGGCGCTGCTGCAGTACCACGAGGCCGCGGTGGTCGCGTCGCCGGTGATGCTCGGGATCCGGGCCCAGCTGCGAACCGAAGCCGGGCTGTTCGACGAAGCCGCACGCGACAGCATCAACCTGTCGCGGCTGCACGACAAGCCCGAGGGGCCGGCCCTGGCGTTCGCCGCCACTGTGGGTCGCGTGTTCGGGAGCGGTTCGGATCAGCTGCTGGAGAGGGCCGACAACGACGTCGCTCGCCTGATCCGCATGGAGTACCAGCTGCTGACCGGCGATGGCGACGCCCGCCAGGATGCGCGAGCGCTCACCGACGAACCCCGCGCCGAGGACGTGCTGCTCACCGCAGGGTCGCCCGACGAAGCGGTCGCCCGCGTCGAAGGCTGGCCCGAAGACATCACGGCCGCACGGGTCCCCACGCCCCAGGGCTACCGCGTCAACGCCATTCTCTCGGCCCCGAAGGGCGTCTCGGGCTTCTCGGACGCCGACCGCCAGCTCGCCGTCGTGCACATCAACGCCGACACACAGTCCCTACCGCCGCCCCTGGCCCTCCTCTACACCCCGCGAGAGCCCCTGCTCTCCGAGTCCGAGGACGGGGTGGAGCTGATGAAGCTCGATGGGGGCAACCTGCCGCTGTACGGGGCCCGCAAGCGCGCCGACTCTGGAACCGTCATCGGCCTCGGGTTCACCCCGCTGGCCGCCCAGCGCGCGCTCGCGGACTTCAGTCCAGAGTGATGGTGCCGTAGGCCTCGAGGTCGCAGACGCCGGCGGTGCAGCCTTCGAACCCGACGTCGATGCCGCGTGCGAACCGGTTGGCATCGACCGTGCCATCGACCCGGAGCTCGACCGTGTCGTAGTCGGCGGGGTCGAACATCGGCTCGGCATCTCCGACCCAGTCGGCATCCCAGGCCGCGAACAGCCCCGTTCCATCGGGGTCGATCAGGGCCCAGCCCGCTGGACTGGCTGTGAGTGCGGGATCGGCGGCGACCGTCAGCGTGAGCGGGATCCCGACCGTGTCCGGACAGCCCGGCCCGTCGAACGCCACCACGTCTCCGGCCTGGGCCTGCAGACCCAGCGCGACGTCGGCCGCGCCATCGGGGGACAGCACACCGGTGTCGGTACCCGACAGCAAGCCTCGAAGATCTCCGGCGGTGAGGTCGAAGCCGGCCGGGGTGTCGGCATCCTGCACTGTGCGCTGGGCACAGGTGGTGATGATGCCTTCGCTACCGATCTGCACGCCCTGCACCGTGGGTGGAGGGGTGTCCGTGTCCAGGTCGGTATCGGTGTCGTTCGAGGGCGGGTCGGTGTCCGTGTCGCCGAAGCTGCCCGTCGCATCGCACGCGAGGCTGGTCGACACCACCGCGGTGAGGGTGGCCAGGAGCAGGAACGGAAGTCGGGAGGTGCGTCGCATGTCGTAGTTCTACGCCCGTCCGACCGGACCCGCCACCGAACTTTGCCCGAAACCGAACATTCTGTACTCCGATTTCGGCAATCCATGTTCGAAAACGGGAAGCGTGCTCCGTCGATCGGGGATAGGCCTCCTGTATGCCTCCCGCTTCCGACTCGCCGCAACCCGGCACCATCGCGATGGACGTCGCGGCCAGCGAGCTCCTCCGGGCCATCCGGGGTCCGCGTAGCCAGGTCGCGTTCTCGCGCAGGCTCGGCTACAAGGGCAACGTCGCCGCCAAGTGGGAGGGCGGGCATCGGTTTCCGACGTTCGCCGAGATGTTGCGCGCAGCCGGCCGCTGTGGGATCGACGTCGCCGCGGCTCTCGACCGGTTCCATTCTGCCAGCGCGACGCTGTACGACCCCGAAGACATCAGCGCCTGGCTCACCGCGCTGCGCGGTCGCGCCAACCAGGCCACCCTGGCCGATCGCGCAGGGCTGTCCCGCCAGCAGGTGGGTCGCATGCTCTCGGGTCGCTCGCGCGGCCGGCTTCCCGAGGTGATGTCGCTGCTCGACGCGATGACCGGCCGGCTTCCCGACCTGGTCGCTGCCCTGGTGCCGATCGACGAAGTCGCCTCCCTCGCTCGCGAAGCCCGGGTGCGCACCACCCTCGCCCGCCTGGCCATCAGCCACCCCTGGTCGCCCGCAGCCCAGGCCTGGCTCGACACCCGTGGCCGCGTGCCCGTTGCGGGGGCCGCCACCGATCTTGCCGTCTCCATCGGCATCTCCGAAGACGAGGCTGCGGATCTGCTGGACGTGCTGGTGGATGCCGGCGCCGCCCTGCGTCAGCGCGGCGCCTACCGCCCGGCCCCGCCCACCACGGTCGAGGTCCAGGCCACCCCCGAGGACTTCCAGGCCATCCGCACGCACTGGGCGCGGGTCGGCGCAGACCGCATCGAGCGCGGGGCCAAGGGCGATCTGTTCAGCTTCAACGTGTTCGCCATCGGTCGCGACGACCTCGACAAGGTGCGCGACGCCCAGCGGCGGTTCTACCGGGAGGTCCGGGCCATCGTCGCCGAGAGCCCACCGGAGGTTCCGGCGATGCTGCTGGTGCACACGGCGGCGTTCGAGGATCCGGACGCGTAGGCGTGAAGCAGCGTTTGGCCAGCGAGATGTGCAGTGTAAGTGCAGACCTCCCCACCCGTTGGCTTGCCGAAGTACGGGAACCACAGCGCACTTCGGAGGTCTGACCCAGTAGATGAACGCCGCATTCGCCACGCTCCGCTTCCTGGGTCGGCTCGATGCGACCCTCGTCGTCACCCGCCCGCTGTGGCGCTGGCTCGGCCAGGTCGCGCTGGTCGTGCTGGGCACCCACCTCGCGGCCGACCGCCTCGACGATCACATCGGTCGCCTGCTGTCGCAGATCCCCATCGCCTGGTCCGACACCGAGCTGCCGTTCGTGGTGGGCACCTGGGTGGCGCTGAGTCTCGAGCTCATGGTCACCGCCTGGGCCGTGCTCGCCCTGGCTCGGAGCACCGACGAGCCCGTGAACAACGCACGGGAGTGGGCCTCGCGCCTGTCTGTCCACAACGTCATCGGGCCCCTGTTCTGGCTGCCCGTCAGCCTCGCGGGCAGCTGGACCATCGCCATGGCCATCGAAGATGCCCTGCCCGTGCACGTCGTCAGTCAGGTCCTCGCCTGGGTCGTGGGTCTCGTGGTCGCGTGGCGCCTCGCAGGCAGCGGTCTGGTCCAGCTCGTGAAGACCCCCCCGAGACCCAAGCGACGCGTCGAAGGGCTCATCTGGGCCGGGCCGCTCGCGGTGGTGGCCTGCTACGCGGTCCTGTACGGCCTGCCGATCTACGGGGTTCTGGGGTACTTCCGGGGGATGTTCCCGTGAGCGACCAGCCCCGTCATCGCAAGGTCGGATTCCTCGATCTGCTGGTGGTGTGCGCCGCCGTGTTCGCGGTCTGGACCCGCACGCCGGTCGGCGGTCTCGGCCAGTGGGCCTGGGGATGGACCAGCGGCAGTGACGCCGAACAGCCCAGCCTGGTCGAGTTCTTTCGCAGCGAAGGCCCCGACAAGGCCTGGCGGGACGACCCCGTTGCCACCTTGCCGCGCGAAGCCCTCGATCCCTACACGGGGGATGGCTTCCCCGAGCCCTGGCGAAGCGCGGTGCACTACGCGCTTCCGGACGAGCTCCCCAAACACACCCAGGTCCTCCTGGCCGACCTCCGGGCCCCCGACCCCTCCACCGGCGAAGCCCCGGACCGCTCCCCTACCGAGGCCCTGCTGTCCTGGCTCGACGACAACTGGGCGCCCGGCGCCGACGCCGAAGCCCTGCTCGAGCAGATCGCCGTCGAGCCCGCTCTCCGTCAGCGCGCCATCGACCGCGCCACGGCCGCTGGAGAAGTCGATCCGGGCTCCTTCGAGTCCCACCGGCGCTACCTTCCCGAGCACGTGGAGCGCGAAGCGGGGCTGCTCATCGACTCCGTGGTGTCGCTGGCGACCGTCTTCGACCTGCAGTGGCCCGTCGACCCCACCATCCGCATCTCGAGCCCCTTCGGCTACCGCATCCATCCGGTCACCAAGACGAAGAAGTTCCACAACGGCGTCGACATGCCCGTCGTCGTCGGAACCCCACTCTACGCCGCCCAGGACGGCACGATCGTGGCGGCGACCGAGAACGGCGTGAGCGGCAAGTACGTCATCCTGGAGCACGCGGGCGGCATCCGGACCGCCTACTGCCACCTGTCGGAGCTGCCGGCCAAGTCGGCCGGCGACACGGTCGAGAAGGGCGAGATCTTCGGCAAGTCCGGCAATACGGGCCGGAGCACAGGGCCTCATCTGCACTTCATCCTGCGCGTGGATGGCGACCCGATCGACCCGTTGCCGTTCCGCCGGGCGCAGCGACAGCTGTGACGATACCGTCCTCAGAAGTGTGGTGGCGGTCCGCCGTGCTTTCCTGTATCCTGTGTTTCTGGAGGCAGTCTTGCACATCCTCTTCTGGTGCACATCGGCATTCGCGCAGCCGATCGATGACGTCGAGGTCGATCGGGACTACGAGTCCCTACATCAAGACCCAACACTGGACCTGGACCCAACGGCGGTCGACCAGGCGTCGTCGGACTTACCGGAGCCTGACACAACAAGTAATGTTGAGGTTCCCCCCGACGTCTCGACACCTCCAGAATCGGAATGCAACCTCGTCGAACCACCCCAGGCGATGGACATGCTGCTGACCGGCCACACTGCGACGGTCGTATGTCCAACGGCTGAGGACTTCCAACTCATCAAGACAGACCTTGTCGGGCCGGACGGGGTGAGTTCTCCGTCTGTGGACTGTGGCGACACCTTCGTCATTGGCGAGTCTGTTGATTTCATCCAGGTCCACTACGAGCACACAGGGCACGCCCGACGCCAGAGCTTCACAGCTCGACAGCCTGAAGTCTACACAGACACCGACGGAAAGAAGATCTACATTCATTCTCAGGTGAACGAATGACCCGCGCATATGCAACTCTACTGGCGTTCGTCGGGCTACTCTTCTGCGCTCCTACTGCGAAGGCCGACACGACAGTCTGCATCGACTTCTACGCATACTACAGCGACAACACATCGGGTGCGGGCGACTACTGGACCTCCGATGCCGTGAGGCCCCAAGCTGGGGTAAAAGTCCGGCTTGTAGACACCATCTACAGCTTCGTCAACATCGCAAACTACGCGGACTACAATGGTACCAACGTTGGGTGCGCCACTTTCCCGACCAGTGCCGGCCGAACCTACCACGTCTACGTCGAGTCCGAGACTCGAGTGAGTGGAGGTAACGTGGTCAAAGTTCTGGACGCATCCACCGTCGTGGGCGGTGACTTCGAAAACACCGGTACTGTATACACGCAGTATCTCGGGACAGTAGCCGACGGAACCACCCTGAACCGAGTTCACTACCTCGGGGGGCCCTGCCCCTCGTCCCCACCGGCTTCATCACCCTCCTTCACATGTTACCCAACTAGGGTTCTGGGTGCTGCAACGTGGGCGATTCTCAGACGAAACGGCGGACTCAATTCAGAGACAGTACGGATCTTCGCCAGCGGATGTCCGACCGGCAGTGGCTCCTGCTACAGGGATCAGGACGACGCACTCTACACGGGCTCAACCCGCAAGTTCGTCATTGCGCACGAAGTTGGTCATGCCGTGGCAGCCATTCGAAACGGCACTCAGTCGACCAATCTATCGTATGGCGCAGGTGCTCTCGTCTGCAAGTCTGTGCCACCGACACCGACAACTAATCACAGCATGGACTCCAAAGAGTACCAATCGGGCGCCGCGAGTGAAGGACTCGCACACTACTATGCAGCCGTCGCCTGGAACTTATCCAACCAGTCCGACTGCACCTTTCGATACTACAAACCGGTAGACTTCAACCTTGATGCAGTAGTTGATCCGAGCAATGTAAATTGCGAGGGTGGACCTGCGCTCGCCACCCCTCCAGGCTCCCCTCCTCCTCCTCCGATTGACGCGAAAGACCTGCTCGGTGATGTTTGCCGGCCCACCTTTTCGAACAGGGGAACGGAGTACGACTGGCTCCGATTCTGGTGGGACATGGACACGGACCAAGGGCTCAGTACGACTGACATCTTCGACATCTGGGACGCTGCTGACCCCTACAACTGGAGAGCAACAGACTCGGGGTCGAGCGACTATCCGTCGGACCGAATCTACGATGCGTGCGACACGCTTGGTTTCCTGTCCGACTGGAATGCCCAAGGTCCGTCGAACGGGGTGCATCGATGAATCACCCAGCGGCGGTCATGGCGACCTTGACTATCCTCGCTGGCTGCGGTTCCGCCACGCCGCGCTACACGGCAACTCTCCGAGGGGGAGGAGCGCCATGCGGCGAGCACAACGGTCAACCACTTCGATGCTTCGGAAATGGCACATGCGCGGACCCAGTCATGAACGTGTGTGAGTGGGATTCCGATGTTCTTGGACAGTCCTGCGGAAACCTTCAGTACTTCCCTGATGAGTGCGGAGCCTGCGGGGTGGCGGATGCCGCACCGTGCGGTGACGGCTACTGCTCCTTCGGAGCCCTGTGCCAGCAACCAACCAACGTCTGCTACCACGAGTACGTACAGTGCGAGTCCGACGACGAGTTCGTCGCGCCAACGGACGAGAGCATCTGCCCGCCTCATTGCCCGCAGTGGGACTGGGACATCTAGTTCACAGCCGCCGAAGATGAGGGCCGATCCGCACCCATGAGTTGGGACTCCCATCTCCGGAACCGGCCCCGGGTCGTCCGGGGGCTCGTCTTGGCGGGCGGAATCATGTTCATCCTCGCTGGACCCGCGTGGGTGCAGGTGTTCGGCGGCAGCTCCGGTCCGTGGACGCGCCCCTGGCGGATGTACACCGGCGTCGGGCGCGGGCTGTGCGAGGTGCAGTTCATCCGCCGCGTGAACCAGACCGCTGGCGGCACACGCGACGTCCCCGTCCACCGCATCCAGACCCTGGGGTTCATCGACACCCCGGCACCCGAGAAGGTGGAGGTGTTGATCGGCATCGAGGAGGTGAAGCGACAGGGACGCCGCCTCTGCAAGAAGCTCGGTCGCGACGCGGACGTCCGGGTGACCGCGCGCTGCTCCGGGCTCACGGGCTGGGAAGAGGCCCTGACCCCCGAGGAGCCCCTGTGTCGCTGATCGATCGCGCGCAGGCCGTGTGGCTGGCCCAGCTGGACCGGGTCGGAAGCACCCGGGCGCTCGGGTTGATGCGGATCGGCATCGGCCTGCTGTGCTGGTCGCGCTGGGCGGGCGAGCTGATGCCGTTGCGCAATCCGGGGCCGTGGTACTGGGTCGTCGCGCTGTCGTTCTACCTGTCGACCACCGCGATGATCCTGGGCTTCGGAACCCGCGTCGCGACCGCTGCGACTGCCGGCACACTGGTGTGGATGGTCGGAGGCTTCGGGTGGATGGCGGGTCACGAGCCCTGGACGCACCACCACACCCACCTGCTCATGCTCGCCGCGGTGTGGCTCGCGTTCACCCCGTGTGGGCGGTCGTTCTCGCTCGATCGCTGGCTACAGGTCCGTCGGGCACGGGCGAATGGCGAGCCTCCCCCTCCAGAGGTCGGTCCCCTGTGGGCCGTTCCGCTCCTGGCGGTACAGGTGAGTGCCGTCTACTTCTTCTCGGCGATCGACAAGTCGACGGTCCGGTTCCTGTCCGGCCATCACCTCGAGGCGGCGTTCACCAAGCTCTACACGGGCTCCGACCCCGTCGCGATTCCGGGCTTCGCGCTGTTCTGCCTGGTCTCGGCCTGGGTCGTGGTGATCTTGGAGTACGTGCTGCCCTTCGCGCTGTTCGTCCGGCCGTGGCAGAAGTGGCTCGTCCCGCTCGGGATGGCGTTCCACCTGCTGCTGTTCGTGTCGATCCCCGTGGGGCCCTTCAGCCTGACGATGTGTGTGCTCTACCTGGCGTACCTGCATCCCGACGACGTGCATCGGATCGTGGACGAGCTGCTCGATCGGTAGCTCCTGAACAGGGCGATTCGGACCACACGCAGAGAGGCAGAGGGCCAGACCCGACGCGTGCTCGGAGCAATCGGTCGGGGAAGGCCCCGCGTACACGAGGTCGTCGGAGCCGCAGAGCACGAGAACTCCGACAGAGAAGGCTCTCCAGCACCCCCATCACTGCGACTCCCACCACGGGGCCTGGGTAGACCTCGGGTGAACGAGTGCTTCGTCGTCTTCGAGCGTCCATGGAACAGGGTTCGGATGCTCGTCGGCCATTCCTCCCTCTCCGTGCAATCCTCGGTGTGCTCCGTGACTCCGTGGCGACCTTGCGCTGATCGAGGTTCATAGTCCTATTCTGGCGGGATCGACCGTCGTTGCAGAACCCATTTTCGGAGCAGCATCCCCTGATCCCGGCTCGCGCGTACGTCGAACGCTCGACCTCTGAACGTCTGCGTGAAACCAGGAGCTGGCCCCGACGAAACCGTCAGAGCGATCAGTCGACGACCGTAGCGAAGTCCAGCATCAACGGCTCGTATGGCACATCCCCGCTCTCCAGCGTCCGCACGTTCACCGCCGTCGACAGCTCCAGCGGGTCGGCGATTCCGAGCTCCGACACCTCCGCACCGTCCAGGATCTGCCGCACCAGGTCGGCGGCCTGCCGTCCCACCCCGTCTGCATCGGGCGTCACCGCGAACGCCGCACCCGCGCTCACCATGTTCGTCGTGTCCGCCAGCAGGGGCTTGTTGCGACGTCGCATCTCGGAAACCGCCGTCCGGAAGGCCTCCGGCGTGAGGATGCCGCGTTCGGGCGCCAGCCACACCGCATCTGTCTTGTCGGCCAGCTGGTTGAAGGCCCGCCGGAACGCCCGGGGGTCCTCGACCTCGCGGAGCTCCAGCGTCATCCCGACCTCTTCGGCTCCCTGGAGCAGGGCGCGGCGCTGGGACACGTCCAGGGGCGCACGGATGACCCCGATCGACTGGATGTCCGGGAAGAACGAGCGGACCTCGGACAGGTAGGTGACCACCGGCACCCGGGCCCGGACGCCCGCGGACTCGCCGCCGGGAATGCCGTACCGCTCGGGGTCGTGGACCTGCGCCCACACGACGGGCACGTCTGGAACGCCCTGACGGACGGCCCAGGCCGCTTTGGCTCCGACCGCGAAGATGGCGCGGGGCTGGCTCGCCTTCATCGCCTCGACCTCGACCTCGGCGACCACCTCGCGACCGTGCAGGGTGATCACCTTCACGGGCTGACCGAGGGCTTCTCGGAACGCATCCGCAGGCGCTTCGTAGGGCGCGAGGTCGTCCGAGATCACCACGGCGACGTCGGGCCGGGTGGCGAGGGCGGTGGCGAGAAGCAGGCTCCACATGGCGCGAGTCTACTGGATGCCGGCTCACTTGAAGAGCACGGGCTCCACCTGCTTGGACAGCACGCGGACGGTGCGCGGCTCGAAGCCCTCGACCTGGACCACGTACGAGCCCGGCGGCACCGGCAGCTCGATCGGGGTCTCCCCCTTCTCGACCCCGTCCACGATGACGGTGCGACCGGCGGGACGGCTGACGACGCGGAGCTTCCCGAAGTCGCCGCGATCGACCTCGGGTTCGGGCTCGGGATCGGGCGCTGGAGAGGGGTCCACGGCGGCCACGGGCTCGGGATTGGGTTCGGGCTCCGGATCGGCGACTGGAGCCGGGAAACGGGGTCGGACGTCCGGGCGGGGCGTCGGACGGGGACGAGGCGCGGGCTCCACAGGGTCGGGGCGCGGAGCGGGTTCGGGATCATCCTCAGAATCGGGGTCCGGATGCGGGCTGGGCTCGGGATCGGAGGCGGGGAGCGGGGTGGCTGCGGGAACCGGACCCGGCGGAGGCGTGTCCCAGGGGCGCCACAGCGAGACGCCCACGACGAAGACCAGGACAACGCCCACCAGCGTGAGCCCTCCGACGAGGCTCATCCCGATCAGCCCGCCCACGACGGTCTGAGCGAGGGACGTGTCCTCGGAGTGCTCGGCGTGCACGGGCGGAGCGGCGGCCGTGACCGCGGACTCCACCGTGTCGTCTTCGCGACGCTTCACCATCGCCGGGGTGGTGGTGTCGACGGGGTCTCCCCCCTCGGCCTCGGCGGTGTACCGCTTGATCTTCTTGCGGATGGAGGCCGACAGATCGGGCTCGATCTTGTCGAGGAACCGCGCCATCCGCTCCGACGACGGTAGCCCCCCGACCGACTGGGCGATGGCCAGCAGATCCTCCTGCATGGCCTTGGCGCTCGGGTACCGCTCGTCGGGATCGTAGGCCACCGCCTTGTCGTGCAGGGCCCGCAGCGCATCTTCGTCCGGAACGTCCCGCACGTCGGGCATCTTCGGCGCCGGACCGTTCAGGAGCTTGTGGACGATCTGGACCTGGTTGAGCCCGTAGAACGGGCTGTAGCCGGCCAGCAGCTCGTGCAGCGTCAAACCCACCGCGAACAGGTCGGCCCGGTGGTCGATCTCGGTCTCGGACACCTGCTCGGGTGCCATGTACGAGAACTTTCCCTTCACGTGGTCGGTCTTGGTGCGCTCCAGGCGGTTCGTGGCCTTCGCGACGCCGAAGTCGATCAGCTTGGTCTCGCCGTGGATGCTCACCATGATGTTCCGCGGGTTCACGTCGCGGTGCACGATGTCCATGGGGCGGCCCAGGCTGTCGCGCTTGCGGTGGGCGTAGTCCAGCGCCTCGAGCACGTCGTAGAGCACCCGCAGCGCCACGCGGATCGGCACCCGCTGGCCCCGGTCGCGCAGGGTGTTGATCAGGTGCCGGACGTCGATTCCGGGCACGTACTCGAGCGCCAGGAAGTACTCGTCCTCGTGCCGCCCGAAGTCGTAGACCTGCCCGATGTTGTTGTGGTGCAGCTCGCTCGTGATCCGGGCTTCGTCCTTGAACATGCGGATGAAGGCTTCGTCGGCCGTGCGGTCGGCCTTGATGCGCTTGACCACCGCGAAACGCACGAATGCACCGTCGCCCATACGCTGCCGAGCGAGGTCGACCTCCGACATCCCCCCGAAGCCGAGCCGCTCCAGCAGGATGTAGTTCCCATAGCTCCGGGGGTAGTCCAGGGTCCGGCCTCCGGGCGAAGTGTATCCCGGGCGCGTTACGGCCCCGACCGCCCTGCGATCCGGAGAGACCCGAATGCCCCGCCGACCCCGTCCGTACGGCTTCTTTTCGACCTTGATGGCCATGTTCCTCGTGCTGGCCGGCCTGTTGGCAGCCACACCTGCGAATGCCCAGGGCGCGTGCAGCAATCCACGCGATGCGACCGACACGCTGTTCGAGTGGACCCGCACCGGTCACTACGACGCGAAGAAGGCCGCCCAGTGCATGGACGTGCCCGCCGGTGAGAACGGCGCGCAGATCGCCGTCCAGCTCAAGCAGGTGCTCGACGCGCGCGCGCTGTGGGTCCCCGTGCAGTCGATGCCGAAGGATCCCGACTACGTCGACGAAGACGGCGACCCCGTGGTCATCCCGATGCCGGACGCCCTGCCGATCCTGGTCATCGAGCGCCAGCCCGACGGCCGCTGGTTGTACTCCCGCGACACCGTGCTCGCGGTGCCCGACCTGTACGCCAACACCTTCTCGCCCATCAGCCAGTGGTTCCAGTCGGCGCTTCCAGAGGTGTTCTACACCCGCGTGCTCGGCCTGTACCTGTGGCAGATGCTCTACGCGGTGTGTCTGCTCCTGGCGGCGTTCATCATCGGCACCATCGTGCGCATGCTGCTCAAGACCCAGGTGCGCCGCATCGTGGTCGACCGGCTGAAGCTCAAGCTCGACGACACCGAATACGCCCGTACCAACGGGCCCATCGTGTTGCTCATCAGCTGCGGGGTGCTCCTGTGGGGCCTGACCGACCTGCAGCTCGGCATCCAGCTGTCGGCCGTGGTGCACCGCATCCTCGACGTCGCGATGGTGCTGTCGATCCTGCTGCTCGCCTACCGGTTCGTGAACGTGGGCGCGCGCATCGCAGTGGACTGGGCCAAGGGCACCGACAACCGGCTCGACGACCAGCTCATCCCCTTGCTGCGACAGGCCGTTCAGGTGCTGGTGATGGTGCTCGGCGTGCTCTACCTCGCGGACGCCGTGGGGATCGACGTCTGGAAGCTCGCGGCGGGCGTCGGGATCGGCGGTCTGGCCTTCGCACTCGCGGCCCAGGACACCGTCGCGAACGTCTTCGGCTCGGTGAACATCTTCGTCGACCGGCCGTTCCAGATCGGAGACTGGGTGATCATCGGCAGTGTCGAGGGCGTGGTCGAGGAGGTGGGCTTCCGGAGCACCCGCGTGCGGACCTTCCACAACTCGGTCGTCACCATCCCCAACAGCCAGATCACGAACGCGAACGTCGACAACATGGGGCTCCGCCCGCGCCGCCGCGTGAAGATGACGCTGGGCCTCACGTACGACACCCCACCCGACAAGGTCCAGGCCTACGTCGAGGGCGTCCGGGCGATCCTGGCCGCGCATCCCTACGTGCAGCGCACCTACGAGGTGCACCTCTACAGCCTGGGCGCGTCCAGCATCGACATCCTGGTCTACTACCACGTGGTCGTCCCCGGCTGGCACGAGGAGCTGCAGTCCCGCAGCCAGAACATCCTGGAGTTCATGCGACTCGCCCAGGAGCTCGACGTCAGCTTCGCGTTCCCGAGCACGTCGGTCTACGTCGAATCGACCCCCGACAAGCCCCTGCCGCCGCACGAACCCCGCTCCCTCGACGATCTGCAGAACGTGGCGAGCAGCTTCGGCCCGGACGGCGCCAACGCGCGTCCCGACGGCCCGCACTTCAGCAAGAGCTGGTCGGTTCAGGCCCGCGAGCACGGGAGCGCTGGCATCGGCGCCCAGGAATAGCCCCGTCGATACGGGGCTGACCGCCGGGCGCGATCACTTCAGCTTCGCTGCGGCCTCGCGCTCGCGCTGCTTCTCGAGCTTGCGATCGATCCGGGCGCGCTTGCGGCGGTCGGCGCGGGTGGGCTCTTCGTGCGTGCGCAGGTCGAACCGCTGGCGGTCGGCGCGCAGCGTGAACTGGAACGAGCGCGGCGAGTCGTCGGCCGCGTTCAGGGGCTCGAAGGTGTAGATCCCCCGGGGCAGCAGCCCGTCGAAGTAGCTGTCCTCCAGCACCTTCTCGACGCCGAACTCCACCGCCTTCCGTTTCTCGGGTTCGAACGGCATCTTCTTGGGGACGAGGCGATAGTTGGCCGGCAGATCGGCAGCGACCATGACCGGCCCGTAGTCCTGCTGGATGTCCCACAACCAGTCGGTGAGCTCCTTCTTCTCCTCGATCTTGGCGGCGGCCTTCAGGCGTTCCCGTGCCGCGAGGATGTTGCCCTGGTTTCGCGCGGCATGTGCGGCGTTCCACAGCACCGTGAAGGTGTGTGGGAGACCCATGGCGTCGAGTTTTCCGTAGGTTCGCTCCACCGCCACCCAGTTGTTGCGCTTGGCCTGGCGGGCCATCTCTTCGGCCAGGCGGACGTACTCGGCCTGGCGCCCCTCGGGGGTGGTGAGGTCGGACCCCGGATCCGCAGCGTACGCCACCGAGGTGCTGGTCGCGATCGGACCAGCGCACAGCAATGCGACACACAGCCAGGAGGCCTTCAGAACGTTCCCTCCGAGGAGAAGCGGGAGACGAGGGCCCCATGATACCGGGCGGGTCACAGCTCGGTCCAGGAACGCAGCAGGCCCCGCCCATCGTAGTGCAGCGCTTCGAGGTGGGTCTTGCCCTTCCAACCGAACCAGGTGCGTCCTTCGTGGCGGAACACGACCACTTCGCCACCCGACGCGACGCCTTCACCCGCCGCCTCGTCGGTGCGCTCGTCGAAGATGAACACCCGGATCGCGGCGGAGCCCTCCTTGGGATCGACCACGCCCTTGACCGGGCGTCCGTCGGCGCGGCCTTCGAACACGATCTCGAGCTTGGGGTCGGCGCCGAGCTGCAGCTGCCATGCCCGATCGAGCTGGATGCGGAAGTCACCGAGCTCCTGCTCGATCTCGAGCTGGCGATCGGCCTCCAGGACCACGGGATCCTGCCCCGACGCCTGGAGGATCGACTCAGCACCACTCGGCAGATCGCCCGCCTCGACGCGCTTGAACGCGGGGTGACCGCTGTGCAGCCCCGTCAGCTCCTGCAGGAGCGGCGACCACACGCGCACGGAGCCCGGCGGAAGCGTGCGGGTCCACTGGGTGGCGTCGCTCTTCTCGACGATCGAGTCGCCCGACGAAGCGGAGGTCACGCGTACGTCTTCGGGGAGCGGCAGGCTCACCGGATCGCGCGGCAGGCTGACGGCAGAGTCCGGCGGACCCGCGAGCACGTACCAGGGAAGCCCGCCAGCCAGGGGTGTGACCAGGAACACCCGACCCACGGCCTGGCCGAGCACCGGACCCACCGCCTTCACCTCGTTCTTCGCGGTTCCGAGCAGGGGGATCCGGACCCGACTGTCGCCCCGCACCCACTCGATGGCGGCGTCGCGATCGGTGGCGAAGCGGTAGTCGATACCGGGCACCAGGGTGAGCCCGACCAGCTGCCCGTCGCGAACCGCCGCGAACGCGGGATCCTCGCCCCCGCAGTCGACCGACGTGGGCACGAACGCTTCGATCGCGCCGTACTTCACGTGCACTCCCACATCGACGTCGGGCAGCGTGCACGGCGGGTACTTCACCGGGGGCGGCTCCCCTTCTGGCGCGTCGGACGCGGGCTTCCGAGCCAGTGCCACCGAGGTCGCGCGGGGCACGTTGAGCTCGTCGAGGTGACCGACCGCAGCCCCTACCCAGGGCTGGATCCCGGTGTCCCGCCGCACGCCCCACTCCACCGTGAGCACCGACCCGGGGAGCCGGACCTCGGGCTCCAGTCGCGCGTCGATCCGGTGGGTCTCGGGGTCGACGTCGACCACCACGAAGGCGTCGAAGTAGGGCTTCACGATGGTCGCGAGCCCTTCTGCATCGGGGTATTCGCGGGCCACCTTCTTGGCGTCCTCGGCCGAGTCGACCTCGCGCATGGCGGCCTTCGCCTGGAGCGCGCGGGCCTCGGGAGCCGCCGTGGTCTCGCCGTACTTCTTCAGGAAGCCAGCGTACACGAGCTCTTCGGCCTCGTCTCCGATGTCGCGCAGGTGCACCCGGGCTTCCATGTCGAACGCAGCCTCGGCCTTGGGCGTGCCCGCCCAGTCGGTCTGAAAGCGCACCCATGCGGCAAACGTGTCGGTCTGCACGGCCCGAGCCCACATGGCCTCTGCGCAGACCTCGCGCAGCTCGGCCTCGGTGTCGGACAGCCACGCGTCCCACTTCTCGCACTTCTTCTGCGCATCCTCCACGCGCGAGGAGTCCAGCAGCTTCTGCACCGTGTCCGCGCGACCGCCGTACGCAACTGCCAGGGCCCACCACCACATCACGACTCGTCTCCTCCGGGGTCTTCGGGGGCATCCCCGTTGACGAACGCCCACCGTAATTCGCGGGCGGCCAGCACCGCACTGCGCCAGTACAGCACCGCGATGCCCAGCACCATCATGGACCCCACGGGCACCGTGACCCATCCATCCCCGCGGAACAGCCCCAGGAACACGAGCCAGAGTGCCGCGAACACCGGGCTCCACGGCGGCGCCCAGGTGACGTCGAGCGCCACCTGTCCCCGTGCCCGGCGCAGATGGACGAGCCCGTGCAATCCCATGGGAGCTCGCCGCGAACCGGGCTCGGCCCAGTACCGCACCACGTGGTGTGGACCGGAGGCGTCGACGATCCAGCACACCGACGCGGTCTTTCCGTCGCCCGTCGGGGGGTTCGCGACCGGAAGCGGCGCACGACCCAGCGGAAACCCGATCCGGTAGTACGGCATCCATCCGCGCGTGAGCAGGATGCGTTCGAGCAACAGCCCGCCGAACAGGACCCCAGCGGCCAGCAGCGCGATGCCGAGGCCCTGGGAGAGCAAGGCGTCCATGGGAGTGTCGGTCGGCACGGCCGTGGTGTATCGAGTCCGGCTGGAATAGGCGCTCGCATGCAAGACGACGTGCAGTGGCTTCACGATGCAGACACCCTGGCCAGCCTGTCCGAAGAAGACGGCTTCGTCGGCGACTGGGCTCGCTTCCAGCGCCTCGCACGCGGGCTCGATGCGCCCCTGCCCCGTGCAGCCCCCTGGGTCGCGCCCGCGGTGGCCCTGCTCCCCGACGGCCTCGATTCTCTGATCGACACCCTGGCTTCGGGCGACGAGCTGGGGCAGGTCTACGAGATGCTGGCGTGCGGCGTGGCTCCGTCCCGCCCAGAAGCCTGGGAGGACGGGTTGCGGGCGCGACTGGATGCGTCCGAACAAGGGCGCTGGGCCGCCACCATCCTCACCGTGCTCGGTCGCCTCACCCGCGAAGACCTGAAGACCGTCCTGCGCCACGACCGGGTCGACGACCTCCTCGCAGGGTGGCTCCTGGCCAGCACCCCCGAGTCGGAGCTGCCCGCCACCGCCGCCGAGATCGCCCCTGCGATGGCCAGGGATCTGGCGAACGGCGGAGCCCGCCTGGTGTTCACGCTGCAGCTCCTCACGCCGGGCCACCCGATGATCGGCACCGACGATCCCGTCGAAGCCGCCCGGATCGGCGCGCGCCTGGCGGGTCAGGAGCACGAGGTCGTGATTCCAGCCCGCCTGGGACGGGGTTCTCGCGCGAGTCGGTCGCGCAACCTGGCCCTGTGGCTGACCGAGGGGCGGTCCACGCCGGCGGCCCATCTGGTGCGGGCGCTGGCCGAGCTGAAGGACGCCCCGGCGATTCCGGGGTCGGTGCTGATCGCGATGGCGTGGGAGCGAGCGTTCCACGAGCTGCCTGCCGAGGCTGCCGACCCCCTGCTCGATGTCCGGGACCGGTTCCTGCGGGCGCCCATCGCGGTTCGCGAAGCTCGTCTGGCGGCCCGCTCACTCGCTGGTGCACCGGACTCCACCCCGACGGTGCCGGTCGACGAGGCCGACGACTCCACCCTCGCTTCGCTGGCTCTCGAGGATCTGCCCGAAGACGTGGACGCCATCCAGGCCCTGCTGACGGGTCCCGTCGACGACGAAGATGTCGTCGCGATGCTGCGGGTCCGCCTGGCGATCGCCAGCCGTCGTCCGAACGCGATTCCCGGGCTGCTCGAGAACCCCGAGACCCGCCGCCAGGGCATCGTCTATGCGCGCGCTGCCCCCACCCTGCCCGTGCTGGAGCGCCTGCTCACCCTCCCGATCCCCGCCGACCCCAACGAGCGGTACGCACTCTCGGTGTCGCTGGTCAGCACGGGCGATCCCGCAGCGCTTCCGAACCTGCGCGCGATCGCGGCCCATCTGGAGCGCGACGACCTGAAAGACATCGCGGCCTTCGTCCGTTCGGTCCACAACCAGGACCTGCAGGGCTAGGTTCTCTGCGGAGGGCACGGTGTTCGGCGGCATTCGCGACGACTTCGACCACAGCTACTGGCATCGCAGCGCGGTGTCGGTGCTGGTGGCGAGTGCGGTCGGCACGCTGTTCGGCACCACCTGGCTCGCCGTCGAGCTCCTCTCGCGCATCGCCCACTTCCTGCTCCAGTGGCTGCTGATGCTGCTGTTCCCACCCTCGGTCGCGCTTACCGTCGTGCAGAACCCGGTGTTCGTCCAGGTGGTCGATCGCGCAGAGGTCCGCGCGTTCGAGGAGACCGTGGCGGTCGTCCAGGTCGACACGGACATGGACGAGGGCTTCGATACGCCCGACCCGTGGGACTTCTCGGACGACGACCTGCCGGAAGCCCCGCCTCCACCGGGCCTGGTCGACGAAGACGTGCTGCTGGAACCCGAGCCCGAGCCGATGACCGAAATGCTCGTAGCCGTCGGATACGGCGGCATGGGTGTGCTGACCGACGAGCCTTCGGAGCCCGAGGAAGAGGTGCTGACGCTGCTCGGCACCATCGGGACCCCGAACGGCGATGCCGTGCTGATGGACACCCTCTCGGGCGGCAGTGCACTCTCGGATGCCCTCACGGACTTCGAAGAACCCGAAGAACCGCCGCCGGCCGAGGAGATGTGGGTGGAAGAGGTCGCCATCAGAGAGGTCGTCGACGAGGAGTCTCCTCCGCCGATGATGCTCGAGAACGTGGCAGTCGGATCGCGCATCCCGAACTCCGTCGAAGGGGGGGTCGAGGGCGGTGTCGAAGGGGGTGTCGAAGGCGGCGTGGTGGGCGGCGTACTGGGAGGCGCTCCCAGCAGCCGCACCCATGTGCTCGAGGCGCAGCTCCCCAAAGGAAGGGTCGTCGAGTCCCGAGGAGCGCGGCTCGTGCAGCGCGGACGCGTGCGCTTCCCCCAAGCCATGCAGGATGCCGGTGTCGAGGCCGCGTGTCGCGCCGAGCTCACCGTCTCCAAGAGGGGGAAAGTGCGCTCGGTGAGCATCCTGCCCGGGTGTCCCGAGGGCTTCCACGATGCGGTCGAGGAGGCCGCCGTGGAGTCCCGATTCGCGCCCGCCGAACAGGATGGTGACCCCGTCGAAGACGTCGTGACGCAGACCTACCGGTTCCGGATCGAGGACTGAGCACCGCCGGAGCCGCGCCACCCGCGAAACCGCCGTGCGGCGCGGGTCCATCGCGATAGAGGCCCGCTCCGGAATCAGCCGGAACGCCCCACCTGGAGGCCCGCATGTCCCGCGGAACCGCTCGTCGTCTCTCCATCGCGCACCTGCTCGACACGGCGACCGTCGGCAATCCGGTCGAGGTCACCGGCTGGGTCCGCACGTCGCGCTTCTCGAAGAACGTCAGCTTCGTGCACCTGTACGACGGGTCGGATGCACGCACCGTGCAGGTGGTGCTGAAGGACGACGTCGACGAGGCGCTCAAGAAGCGGCTCGGAGTCGGGGCAGCGGTGCGCGTGAACGGCCACTGGGTCGACAGCCCCGGCGGCAAGCAGGAGGTCGAGGTCCTGGCCGACACCATCGAGATCGTCGGCGACTGTGCTCCCGAGGACTACCCGCTGCAGAAGAAGCGCACCACGCTCGAGCACCTGCGCACCATCGCGCACCTCCGCTCCCGCAGCAACACGCACCAGTCCATGATCCGCGTGCGGCACGCCCTGGCCTGGCAGATCCACAAGTACTTCCAGGACCACGGCTTCCACTGGATCCACACGCCCATCATCACGGGGTCCGACGCCGAGGGTGCGGGCGAGCTCTTCGCCGTGCAGTCCGGCCCGACGCCGGAGCACTTCTTCGGCAAGAAGACCTTCCTGACGGTCAGTGGCCAGCTCGAGGTCGAGTGCTTCGCGCAGTCGCACACCGACGTCTACACCTTCGGGCCGACGTTCCGCGCCGAGAACTCCAACACGCCCCGCCACGCCGCGGAGTTCTGGATGATCGAGCCCGAGATGGCGTTCGCGGATCTGGACGACGTCATCGCGCTCGCCGAGGACTTCGTGCGCACGGTGAGCCAGGCCGTCATGGACCAGTGCCCGACCGACTTCGCGTTCTTCAGCAAGGCCAGCAAGTGGGCCAAGCAACCCGATCCCGTCGCCGCCGTGAAGGCCGCCATCGCCGAGCCCTTCGCGCGCGTCACCTTCGCCGAGGCCCAGGAGATCCTGGTCGCCGTCGACCGGGACTGGGAATTCCCCGTCGGGCCGGGCACGAGTCTGCAGGCCGAGCACGAGCGCTACCTGGCCGAGGAGCACTTCGGAAAGCCGGTGTTCGTCACCAACTACCCCCGCGACCAGAAGGCGTTCTACATGCGTCTGGACGACGGGAACGAGACCGTGGCCGCCACCGATCTCCTGATGCCCCGCGTGGGCGAGATGATCGGCGGGTCGCAGCGCGAGGAGCGCCTCGACAAGCTGATGGAGCAGTTCGAGCACCACGACGTCCCCCAGGACGAGCTCGCCTGGTACATCGACCTGCGTCGGTTCGGCACCACGCCCCATGGCGGCTTCGGACTGGGCTTCGAGCGGATGCTGATGTGGCTCACGGGCATCAAGAACATCCGGGATGCGATCCCGTTCCCCCGTACACGAGGCAACGCCGAATTCTAGCTCGCGTTCATCCGCGGTTTCATTCGCCGCTGGACACATCCGCCCTTCGTCGGCCCGAGCCCGAGCCCGAAGACTTCTGGCAGCGAAGGCTCGCCCTGATGGGGAGGGGTTCGACTCAATGGTGCCCCTTCCGTGGAGGTCGGCGGACGGGAGTCCGCTGCGTTTTCGGGCTTGGGCTCGGGCTCGGGTTTCTGAAGAAGCCGTGCATCGCTTCCAGGGCGAGACAGCGCCGACATCTCGCTGTACTGTCGGAGCATGAGCGCCACGACTGAACCTCCGAAGATCCCCCGTTCTGTCCGCACCGTCACAGAGGCGGACAAGAACAAGCCCGTCTACGCCGTGTGGGAGTTGACCATCCGGTGTGATCACGCCTGCGCACACTGCGGTTCTCGGGCCGGCGCCTTCCAGCGTCCCGACGAGCTGAGTCGCGAAGAGCTGCTCGAGATCTGCGACTCGCTGAAGGGGCTGGGCTGCCGCGAAGTCACGCTCATCGGCGGCGAAGCCTACCTCTCGCCCCACTGCACCCACGTCATCCGGCGCCTCACCGAACACGGCATCCGGGTGACCATGCAGTCGGGTGGGCTCGGCTTCACGCCTGCGCGTGCCAAGCGACTCAAGGAAGCGGGGCTGAAGGCCGTGGGCTTCTCGATCGACGGACCATCCGACGTCCACGACGTGCTGCGCGATCGGCCCGGCAGCTGGATCGCCGCCACCGCCGGGCTCAAGAACGCCCGCGCCGCTGGGCTTCCCGTGACCGCGAACAGCCAGGTCAACATGCTCAACCACGACCGGTTGGCCGAGACTGCGCAGTTCCTGAAGGACATGGGCGCGCGCATCTGGCGCTGTCAGCTCACCGTTCCCATGGGGCGCGCCGCCGACCGTCCGGAATGGATCCTCGAACCGTGGCGCGTGATCCAGGTCATCGACGACCTCGCCGAGCTCCAGGTGAAGTACGCGATGGAGGCCCGCGACGCCGGGCTGGAACCCCGCAAGATGTTCAACATCCTGATCTCCAACAACCTCGGCTACTACGGGCCGCACGAGGTGTTGCTCCGCTCGAGTCCAGGCACGTTCGAGAACTACTGGCGGGGCTGCCAGGCGGGCCGGTTCACCATCGGCATCGAGAGCGACGGCAAGATCAAGGCGTGTCCCAGCCTGCCCACCGCGCCGTACGTGGGCGGCAACGTGCGCGACCTGTCCCTCGAGGACATCTGGTTCGACACCCCCGAGCTCAACTTCGTCGAGACGCGCACCACCGACGAGCTCTGGGGCTTCTGCAATACCTGCTACTACGCCGACGAGTGCCGGGCGGGGTGCTCGTTCACGACGCACTGCACGCTCGGGAAGCGGGGCAACAACCCGTTCTGCTACCACCGGGCCAGCAAGCTGAAGGAGCGCGGGCGCCGCGAGCGACTCGTGCAGAAGGAGCTCGCGGAAGGGATTCCGTACGACTTCGGGCGGTTCGAGCTCGTGGAAGAGGACTGGGTCGAGTCCTGAACGAGCGGGCGACCGCCCTCCCAGCACCGTCAGGGCACCCCGTACAACGGCTGATCTCGCTGTTCGGGCAACTCGTCCGGTTCCTCCATCATGGACGGGCTGCCGTAGATGTCCGCGGGCTCTTGGAGCTCCTCGGCGGGCTTGCTCTCCGGGTCGTCCGGCTCCTTCGGATCGTCCATCATGGACGGGCTCCCGTAGATGTCGCCCACGCCCGTGTCGGTCTGCTCGGTGCTCCAGCCCAGCGCTCTGCCCACCGTGCGGTCGAACAGCTCGCAGCCCGTGAGCCCGACCAGACCCAGGGTCACGGCCGCCACCGAGACGTCGGTCCGCAACCGGGGAAGCGACAGCGGCGAGGCACAGTGGCCACACACGCCTCCCTTGCGGGTCATCCGCTCGCATTCGGGACAGGGAATCACTCGGGAACCTCGATCTCGGCATTGCCCTGGTCGCAGTCCTCGGGAGCGCGCCGCATCAGTGGCCGTCCTTCTGCTTCAGCTCGGGAGTCGGCGCATCTTCGGGGGTCTTCGGCCCATCGTGGCCGTCGCAGTCCTGGTCTTTGCCGTCCGCTGTGGCGTCTTCAGCACCGGGATGCACGCTCGCATCCGAGTCGTCGCAGTCGGTCTTCGTTCCGTAGCCGTCACCGTCCACGTCGACCTCGTCGACCTCGTCGACCTCGTCGATCACGTCCAGCGGAGGCCCGCCGTACAGGGTCTGTTGGGTCAGCGGACATCCGGCGACGCCGGCGGCGACCAAGCCGAGAAGCGCACGGGTGAGTTCGGGTCGCATGTCAGGCCGCCGGGTCGTCTTCGCCGTCGCAATCGCTGTCGACGCCGTCGCCCGCGGTCTCGGGAGCCCCGGGGTAGACGGTGTCGTCGCTGTCGTCGCAGTCCTCGCCCTCGAAGAACCCGTCTCCATCGGCATCGTTGAGGGGAACCCCGTAGGCGGGCTCGGGGGCCGGGCCGGTGGGGCAGCCTGCGAGCGCCAGGCCCAGCACCGCCGCGGCCGCAGCCTTCTTCGCGGACGGACGGCAGACCCGCACCCGAGCCTCACAGTGCGGGCAGATGCACGCGGACCGCGCGATCAGGACGTTGCAGGATGGGCAGGACGTCATGGGAATCTCCTGGAGTCAGGCTGCGGGGTCGTCTTCGCCGTCGCAGTCGCTGTCGACGCCATCGCCCGCGGTCTCGGGGGCGCCGGGGTAGATGGTGTCGTCGCTGTCGTCGCAGTCATCGCCCTCGATGAAGCCGTCTCCGTCGGCGTCTTCTTCGAACGTGGCCGGAACCCCGTAGTCCTGCTCGCCGACCACGGGTGGGCAGCCGGTGACCGCCAGACCCAGAAGCGCCATGGCCGCCAGGTTCCGCGCACGCGGGCCTTTGCACACCTTGAGGGTGGCATCGCAGTGTGGACAGACGCACGCCCGCGCGTCGACCATCTCCATGCAGTGGGTACACGAGACCAGATCCATGTTTTTGCCTCCTCAGGTGACAGGGTCGTCTTCGCCGTCGCAGTCGCTGTCGACGCCATCCCCCGCAGTCTCGGGGGCTCCAGGGTAGACCGTGTCGTCGCTGTCGTCGCAGTCCTCGCCCTCGAAGTACCCGTCGCCGTCTTCGTCCAGCGCTGGGACACCGTACTCGGGCTGGGCGACCTGAGGGCCCGGACAGCCGGCGACCACGAGCCCCAACAGCGCGGCGGCTGCGGCGTTCCGGGCGCGCGGCGGCCCGCAGGTCTTGAGCTTCACCCCGCAGTGGGGGCAGCGGCATGCGGACCCATCGACGAGCTCTTCGCAAGCAGTACAGGACGTCAGTGCCACGGTTCTCCTCCGTCGAACGCAGCGTACCAGAGGCTCAGCTGAAATGCTGCTCCACCAGGCCTTTCGCGTGCCGCGCCACCAGCTCGACCAGCGGGAACGACAGCAATTCGCCCACGTAGTAGGTCTTCCAGCGGCCCTGGAGCGCGTTCAGGTCCTCGTAGAAGCCGCCCTGCATCGCATCGGCGCTGACGTGGGGGAAGTAGCGCCAGTGCTTCGTGGTCAGGAACTCTTCGAGGGTGCCGGCGAACTTCGGGTGCCCGATGACGGTCTTCAGGTTGTCTCGCACGGTCTGCACCGTGGTCTCGTCGTCGCCGTAGCTGTAGAACACGAACACGTCGTGGGGGTCTTCGGGGACCGGCGGGTAGAAGATGGTGGGCCAGCCCGGCGTGAAGCGACGACTGTACGGGTAGAGGAACGTGCTGATGTCCGGGATGTCCGACAGCCGCGTCGCGGTGACGTAGTAGTCGTAGTAGCGGATCTGCTCGAACAGCCGGGTCTCTTCGGGGGTGCAGTCCATGAAGCCCAGCGGTGCGTCCAGCGGGCAGGCCAGGATGAGCGCGTCGAAGTCCTCGCGTGCGCCGCCGTCGCTGCCCGCGCTGTCGTAGACGATCTGCACGCCGTTGGGGGACCGGGTGATCTCGGTGATGTTCGCACCCAGCCGCACATCCAGGTGCCAGTGCTCCACCACCGCGTCCCACAGGGCCTGAAAGCCGTCTTCGAACACCTTGGTGGTGCGCTTGTTCTCGCCCACGATGGTCTGGATGGCCGTGTCGAGGTGGATGCGGTCGAAGAACTTCATCGCGTACGCGGCCGGCAGGTCGTCCATCACGCCGTACCCGTAGGCGATGAACAGGTTGGCGAAGATCTCGCGGAACCGCGACAGCCCCTTGCTCGCGAGCCAGTCCTTGAACGGCAGCTTCGCGTCGTCGGTGATGCCCACGAACCCGTCGGCATCCACCCCGGTCCGCTTGCGTTGCACCAGGTAGTACGCGGCGGCCGCCCGCAGCACGAGCTTCTCGACCTGGGATGCATCCGTGAAGGTGGGGACGCTCTCCTCGCCCAGGTTCACCACCCGACGCTCGGGCAGGGACCGCAACCGCAGTCCGAGCTTGGATGCCAATGGCCGGATCGTGGTGTAGCGCGGCGTGGTGAGGTTCGCGCCCAGGTCGTACGCGATGCCGTCGTACACGAACGACTGGCATTTTCCGCCCACCACCGCTTCCTTCTCGACGACGGTGACGTGGGGATAGCCGAGGTCGCGCAGGGTGGTCGCAGCAGTCAGGCCCGCAGGCCCGGCTCCCACGACCAGGATCTTCTCATCACGGGAGGGTCGAGACGGTCGCATGGACCGCCGATATTGCGGCGCTACCGCAGGCGCTTGCGCCACACCCGCTTCTTCAGGAACTCCGCGATGGTCGCCGACGCTCCCCGCTGCGCCATGGGCGTGCCTGCGAGCGGCCACTTGTGGCCCATGGGCAGGCTCAACAGCTCGACCTTGCCCTTCCCACAGCCCCGGTACTTGTCGCGATCCCCGATGACCTTGCCCCGGGGCGACCGGAGCGGCTTGCGGCGCGGCTCGGCCTTGCAGGTGTTGCCGCGTGCGAAGTAGCCCGCAGACCGACGCGCTGAGAGCACGGTGGAGGCGTCGCGTTCGGCGGATCGGACCCCGTTCACCTCGCCTCCACGGTACGGATTGATGGGGTCGTTCGTGCCCAGGATGAACAACGTGGGCAGGGGGTCGTGGACCCGGCATCGCCCGGACTGCAGCTTGGAGAGGCTGGCCCCGACCACCACCAGGCCCCCGACCATCGGATCTGCGCAGGCCCACTGCATGGCCATGTGCCCGCCACTCGAGAAGCCCGCCGCCGCTACCCGACCCGGCCGCACACCGTAGTCGTCGATCAGGATGCGATGGATACGCTTGGCGAACTTCAGGTCGTCCACCCCCTCTGGAGCCCACTCCGGTGGATACCAGCCGCCATCGACCCCGTTCGCGAACACGGTGACGGCGCCGTACTCGCCCGCAGCAGCGGCCATCCGGGTGGCCTTGGCGAAGTTTCGCCCCTTGTCGTCGGACCGATTGGGACCCGCGCCGTGGAACACCACGATCGCACCGCGCTTTCCGGGGGCTGGGGCGCTGGGCGGCACGTTGACGTAGAACGTCCGCTGGAGGCCGTCGATCTTCACCGAGCGCTTCTCGGGAGCGGCGTGGGCGACGCCCGACAGCCCTGCGAAACATCCGAGCCAGACCAGGACCACCCCCAACAGACGCAGCAAGAGGGTCAAGGCTCGGTGGCCTCGGGATTGCCCTGGTTCTGGGCCTCTTCGACGGAGCCGAACCACACGAGCTGGAGATCGACGAAGGTGTAGGCGGTGTCGTTCAGCACGCAGGTGAACTCGAGCTGACCCCCGTTGATCACCTGCCGCATGAGCAATGCCCGGCCCAGACACCCGCTCATGTCGGGCTGCGAGAAGCGGAACAGCCCGTAGGGCATGCCGACCCCGACGTCTCCGCGCACCATCCGATCCGAGATCTCCTCGCCCCACAGCGGCTCCAGACCGGCGGCGTTCATCACCTGGGTGGCGTGGAGATCGTCTTCGACCGGGTAGACCTGATCGAGCGGCAGCCAGCGGGTCAGCCAGTTCGGCTTGTCGTAGGTGACCGGGCAGGTGGGCGTGTACTCGAGCTTGCGCTGGATCTTGCCGCCGACGCACTTCACGGTGTCGTACATGACCTCTTCGGTCGGGATGCGCGCCGGCACGATGGTGGAGTGCTGATAGTGCCCGGGCCCCGCCACCTTCAGGATCGACGGGTTGTACAGCGGCGACTCGCTTCGCAGGAAGGTGCTCTTGGAGCAGGTGCCGGTGGCGACGCCGTCGGGGCCGTTCGCGTTCCAGGCCGTGTGCTTGCAGGCTTTTGCGAGCACCACGGCTTCGGCGGGCACCCGCTGGGGGAAGCGGCGGTCGGTGAAGATGGCCCGGCCCTCACCCACCCGACCGAGCGTGAACTTCTCGATGCCGGACACGGGACGATGGTTGCTGTGGCCCTGGCCCTTGGCGGTCATCGGAGGGTCGATCACCACGAACGGCGCGCCACGACGGGGCTCTGCCTTCCCTGGACCTTCGGTCCACGAGACGTGATCGAGGGGAACCTTGGCGAACGCGTCCTGCTTCCAGGGGCTGGACTTCACGAGCGCATCCCAGGTGTTCCCGGCCTCCTTCTCGGCGGCTTCGAAGGCTTCGGGGCTGGCGTCGCGCGACAGCTCGATCTCGAGCAGCGCCGCAGATGCGCAGTTCTCCCAGCCCGCGCCCAGCGGGAGCCGCTCGAGCGCTTCGGCCGGGATGCGGGTCTGGTCGTTGACGTACGACATCGTGACCACCCCACCGAGCCGCGCCCAGTACGTGCAGTCGTCGGGCTTGATGCGCACGGCGTTGGCGTAGGCGTCGTACGCACGACCCAGGTTCTCCTTCCACTTCTTGTGGTAGTCCTGGCCCCGCGTGAGGTTGACGTCGCCCAGCAGGCGGTAGGCGTGGTGGTCGTCGGGGTTCTGCTCGATGCGGTCTTTGAGGATGGCCTCGGCCACGTTGTAGTCGCGCTGCAGCCGCGCGATCTCGGCGGGATCCCGGCGGTCGGGATTGACCTTCACCCCGGGCTGCTGCCCCTGATCCGCTCCGCCGCACGCGAGCGACAAGCCGAGGACCAGCGCGGCCCCGGCGATCGCTGCAGCCCCTGTGGTGTTCCGTTCCATGGACGGCACTCTATCAAGCCCGCGTCATGGATACTGGCTGCAGTCGACCATCTCGACGTCGTAGCTGATGGGCGTGGACGTACCCGTGATCTCGACGTGGTAGGTGCCCTCTTCGCTGAACCAGTTGTCCGGCGTGAACCGGAACGCGTTCGCGCTGCCGTAGTTGGAGAGCAGGACCTCGGTGTCGACCGGCATCGTGTTGCCGTCGTGGGTCACGGTCACCACCGCGTTCGAGAACCCGATGCTGTCCGACTGGATGGTCCAGCCGGTGTCGTCCACGGTGGTCCAGCTCGGCGTCATGGCCTGGAGCGGCATCACACCCGGCGGCGGCCAGGCGATCCAGTCCGGGCCCGGTGCGCCGAGTTGCCCCCCCACCACCATGCAGGAGTAGCTCGAGGTCGAGCCCACCCCGATGCCGCTGTTCCAGCTGCCGAGGATCCAGCGCCGATGACCCATGGTGGTCGGGTTTCCGGGGTCGACCATGTACAGGTCGACCGCAGACACGGTCGGAGCGGTGGCGAGGTTCGATCCGCCCGCTGTACCGGCCCCCGCAGCGGTGTAGCAGTCCCAGGAGGTCGGCGGGAAGTGGTTGATCGTGCCGTTGGCCTGCATCATCAGCGCGCACTCCATCGCGTCCGCGTGCGCCGCCGTGTTCTCGGGGACGGGCGCCATCCCGGCCAGGTAGCGGTACAGGTTGACCTGGGTGAGCGTGTTGTCCCGGCCCTCCTGCGACAGCGTTCCGGCCGTACAGGTGCTGACATCGCCCGTCCAGGTTCCCTCGGCGGTCAGCTGACGGTCGGCGTTCCACCGCGCACACACCGCCGCGACGTCCAGCCCGGGATCGGTGTCGGTGTCGGCATCGGTGTCCGCATCGGTGTCCGCATCCGAATCGGCATCGCTGTCTGCATCGGCGTCCGTGTCGCTGTCCGCATCCGTGTCCGAATCCGTGTCGGTGTCGGTGTCGGTGTCGGTGTCGCTATCCGTGTCCGTGTCCGTGTCTGCCGGATCGTCCGTGTCCACGGGGGGTTCCACGGGCGTACACGCGAACAGCACGAGGACGGGGAGTGGGGATGCAAAGCGACGCATGAGGCCTCCGAGCGCATTGTGCCATGAGTTTCGAGGCCCCTACGGACGGGCTTCTTCGGCGTACCGCCGCGCCCAGGCACGGTGAGGTTGTGCAGCCACCGCGTCCGAGAACGCCCGGAACGCCGCCGTGCGATTGCCCTGCTCCCGGGCGTCCAGACCCTCTGCATAGCGACGTGCACCGAGCTCGGCCGCCAACCGGACCACGTCTTCCTGCCGATGATCCCAGCTCCTGGCCTCGAGCAGACCCGCCAGCTGGCCCGCAGGGTCGGGCGTTTCCTCAGCCTGGCGTGCCAGACACCCCGCGATGGCGGACCGGATCCGCGCCTCCGCCTCGGAGCGCACCGCCAGCGTGGAGGGATGGAGGTCGGTCAGCACCCGCCAGCGAACGGTCGCGGCATCGCACTCGCCAGACCGCGCATCGTCGAGCAGGGCATCGATCGAAGGCGGCGGAACCACGTCCGGGAGCCGGACCGTGTGCACCGCATCCCCTTCTAAAGCGAGCACCAGAGCTCCAGGCGCACCCCCTTCCGGCAGCTCCACCAACCGCGTCCAGCGGAAGGTCTCGCCACGCCACTGCTCGGGGGAGATCCAGTCGCCATCGACGGCAATCGGGACCTCAGACCCCGCGAGGTGCAGCGTGATCCTCCCCTCCAGGGCGGACGGAACGGTGTCCGGGTGCAGGCCCAGCACCACCCGCATGCGCTCCCCGAGCCGGTCGTGCGCCACGGACATCTCGTCGATCACCAGGCCGTGGGCGCTCGCGATCGGCGTTCGAGGGGCACGCATCACGTGAGACCGGCGCACCCAGACCCCGTCGTGGGGCCGGCCTCCGTCGTCGTACGGCGGCACCTGCACGAACGTCTGCCGCCACTGTTCGGTCCGCACCAACCCGCTGGCGTTGGCCCAGTGCCGATGCAGGTGCGCGAAGTCCGGCCGCTTGTCGTCGAACACGTACGTGCGGAAGAAGTCGCGCTCGGCGAAGGTGTGCCGGGCCACCGGAACGTCGATCAGCCCGGCCAGATCGAGCAGATCGTAGGACGACCACCACATGTGGGCACCCATGTCCATGTCCAGCGTACCCACCCGCTGCACGTCCAGTCCGAGCCGCTCGGCGATGGCGTCGGTGTAGTGGAGCCTCCGCGCGATCATCTCGGGATAGTCGACCGGCTGGGTGGCGAACCGGGGGGTCAGGGGCACGTTCAGGAACGCGAACACCCCGACCGCGAGCACGCCGACACTCCAGGTGACGCTCTCGCGATCGGCCGTGAACCGCTGCGAGATCGCGTCGACCCACACCTGCAGCCCGTGCGCGAACAGCACCGCCAAGGGCCCCGCCACCAGCGACATCCATCGCCAGCCGCGCATCCAGTCGCCTCCGGCGTACACCGAGAACGCGAGCCCGACGACCACCAGATGTGCGGCGATGCGGACCACCACGGGCCCCCGACCGAACAGCGGCGCCGCCACCCCCAGCCCGAGCCACAGCCCGATGCGCAGCAGGTCCGGGACGAACAGCCCCAGCACGCCCACGGTCAGCGCGACCAGGCCTGCAAGTGCCCGTCCCCACGGGGCTGCCGCGAACACCACCAGCAGAACACCCGCCCCCGTCGCGTTCGCCCAGCCCAACAGCTGCGTCCAGCCCCGCGCTCCCAGGCGGATCCGCTCCACGGTGGTGCCCAGCTTCGCGTAGTAGGTGTTGGGCAGCGGCCACGCGAAGTACAGCCAGCGGAACGCCTCGTACACCACGAAGGGCGTGAGCCACGTCGCCCAGTACCGCCAGGCCTTCCCGCGGTGCAGGGCCAGCATCCACAGCGCCACCACCCCGCCGTACGCCACGCCTTCCGGTCGCGTCAGGGCGAGGCCGCCGAACGCCAGGCCCGCCCAGCCCAGGCACTCCGAGCGCACGGCCAGCAACCCGGCCAGCACCAACACCGTGAACAGCGCGTTCTCGAGGCCACTCGCGGTCCAGATCGCCACCACCGCGCTCGCGGCCAGGAAGTACGACGCCGTCACCGCCAGCCCCCCGAGCGCCCGGCACACGCGCCAGGCCAGGACCACCGACACGCCCGACAGCAGCGCGGCACCGACCTTCCCGGTGGTCCACGCCGACAGACCGATCAGCTCGGCAAGCGCGAGGATCGCCACCCACAGCGGATTGCTGTACCCCTCGACCCGCTCGCCGCCCGGCATGGCCACCAGCCCGTCGCCCGCCGCCAGGTTGCGCGCGTAGGCGAACGAGATGGCCGCATCGTCGACCACCCAGCCCCACAACACCGCCTGGTGCGCCCAGCAGAGCAGCACCGCGACGCCGACCGCCACCGCGATCGCGCGACCCGTGGTCGTCTCGTGCCCCTCGCCCGCTCCGGACATCCACCCCGCATAACCGCCAGCTGCCCAGGGTTGCGATGTCTGGACCGCCGCGGCGTAATACAGCGGCCGGGCCATGCAACGCCCCCCATCCAGCCGGCCCAGCAGCATCGTCCAGCGCGGAATCGCCGTGCTGGCGGGCCTCGCAGCGGTCGTCCTGCTCGTCCGGCTCGGGAGCACCTGGCTCGTTCGCCTCCCCTACCCCTACGACCTGGAGTGGATGGAAGGCGGCATGCTGGCCCACGCCTGGCGACTCCAGCAGGGGCAGAGCCTGTACGTCCGCCCCAGCCCCGAGTTCACGCCGTTCATCTACCCGCCCGGCTACCCCGCGCTCCTGGCCGCACTGGGCTCCGTCACCGGCCTGTCTCCCCTGCTCGGCCGGCTGGTGAGCATCGAGGGCACGCTCCTGGCCGCGGTCAGCCTGTTCGTCGCCGCCCGCAGCCCGGGACGCGGAGGCGCCTTCGACGGCGGGCTCGTCGCGACCGCGTTCCTCGGATGCGCCTGGTGGGGCGGGATGTTCACCGACCTGGTGCGTCCGGACGGCGTGCTGCTCGGCCTTCTCGGGCTGTCGACCGCGCTGATCCTGGTCGGTTCGTCCCGCATGGCCATCGCCGCCGGAGCCGTGCTCGCCGCCGCGTTCCTGGTCAAGCACAACGCCGCCTTCTACGGCCCCGCGCTCGTGTTCGCGGTCGGGGTCCTGCACGGACGTCGCAGCGCCATCGGGTTCACGCTGGCGGCCGCCGTGCCGTCTCTTCTGGCCGTCGCCTGGCTCCAGTGGCAGACCCAGGGCCTGTTCCTCACCTATCTGCTCGCCGTTCCCGCCAGTCACGAGCTGGTCGGGGTTCGGGCCTTTCCCGGTGCCGAGCTGGAGCTCGTCCAGCCGCTGTTCCTCCCCCTCGCGGGTGCAGCGGGCGTGCTGCTGATGGGGCTTCGCGCACGGGGCCTCCCTCCCCGCTGGGCCGTCGGTGCGCCCCTCGCTGCGGGCGTCTGCTTCGCCGTCGCGTGCGCCACACCCGTCGACGACGGTGCGGGGATCCGGCTCGTCCCCGTGGCCTCGTTCATCGGTCTCACCGCCGTCGGAGCCGTGCTGGCAGGCACGATCGCGGGGGGCTTCGCGGTCGGGAGCGCCGGTCTGGTGGGCCGGATGGGCAGCGACGATCCCGGGGCGCGTCGCAGCCTCGCCGTCCTGCCCCTGGTCGTCACCGCCTTCGTCACAGCCGTCTGGATGCGCGCCCACAGCGGCGGCTACCTCAACGTCCACCTCCCGTTCTTCTGGATGGCCGCCCTCGGCACCGGGGTCGCGTTGAGCACCCTCCACCGCACACCGGGGTGGCCGCGGCCCGTCCTGCACGGGCTGTTTGCGGTGCAGCTCGCCATCCAGGCCGGGATGACGCCCTTCTCCGAGCTGTCTCCCACCGAAGCCGACGTCCAGGCTGGCGATGCACTGGTCCGGACGCTCGAGCGCATCGACGGCCCCGTCTGGTCGCCGTATGCCGCGTGGCTCCCCACCTATGCCGGGCACGACCCCATGACCCACCAGATCGCGCTGATGGACGTCGCCCAGCCCGACGGGCCGCTCTACGAAGACCTGTCCACGCTCCGGAGCGCCATCGTCCAGCAGCACATCGGCGCCATCATCACCAGCCAACGCGACGTGACCGGTGCCCTCGGACGCGACCCCACGGGGGCTCCTCTCACCCTGAAGGACCACTACCGGTTGCGCACCCGGCTGCACCACCCCGCAGGGGCATTGCGACCCCGAACGGGCTGGCGCGTCGAGCTCACGGCCATCTGGGTGCCGAAGTAGCGGTATCCTGACGGGGAATGCTCCCGTTCGTCCTCGCCCTCACCACCCAGCCGCTCCCGCCGGCGCGCGTCGATCCGCCCAGTCGTCCGACCCACCCGAGCCGACAGCACACCCTGAGCGCGTCCCGGGCGGTCCACCGGTTCCGCGAGCGCTTCGGACGTTGGACGGTTCGCTGGAACGAGGACGACGCCACGGTCGCGATGCTCACGGGTCCCGGAATCCCGCTGGACGAGGCTCCGGCGCTGGTGGCGGCAGTGGCCCGGCTGGCGGGCATCGACCCCCAGCAGCTGGTGGCCGAAGCCCCCCGACGTCGGGCAGATCGCATAGGCCAGCGCTGGCTCCTGCAGCCGGGAGGAACGGCCGTGGTGGGGCGACGCGGGCCCGCCAGCATCGACGTCTTCGCGCTCCACGGACGCATCCACCTCGTTCGGGCCGACCTGATCCGCGTGCCGCCCCGCACGCTCGAAGACGGGTGGCTGTGGGCGGCGGGGCCCGATGCGCGACCGGTTGCCGTGCGGGTCGAGGAGCAGGGAGACCGCACGCTGCTGGTGTCGCAGGCCGGAGACGTCGTCCAGACCTGGACCCACACCCTGGACGCCACCCTGGTCTCGGACGTCTGGGAGCGAGACCCGTCGGGCGCGCGGATCGACGTCCCCGCCGAGGGCGTCACGGTGCAGGGCGCGATGGGCACCGACATCACGGGCGTCTCCGGAGAGCACACTCAGACAGGCCCGGTGGACGCGACCCTCTCCGGACCCTGGGTGGTGGCGCAGGATCCGTCCGGCGTCCCGCTGCAGGCCCTCGGGGTCGACGACGACCGGCTGGACGACGCCGACCTCGATCTGTCGTCCCGGACCGCCTTCCACCACGTGCACGAGGGCCGCGACTGGCTCGAATCGGTCGACCCCACCCACCCCTGGCTGGGCTTCCAGGTGCCGGTGGTCGCGAACCACTTCACCAACAGCTGCCTGGGCCAGTTCGCGAGCGGCACCCTGCGGTTCTCCACGGGAGCGACCGGCTTCTGCGACCCCAGCAGCCAGCACGCCGACATCGTCAAGCACGAGTACGGCCACGGGGTGCACGCCGCCGGGTTGCTGGGCGGGGTCTTCGCGGTGGACGTCTCGGAGGGCAGCGCCGACTACATGGCCGCGACCCAGTCCGGCGATCCGGTCGTGGCGCCGGGCTTCTACGCGGGCACGCCGCTGCGGGAGCTCGAGCCCGACCGGGTGTATCCCGACGACTTCACCGGAGCGGTCCATCAGGACGGGCGGATCTGGGGGTCGCTGCTCTGGAACCTGCGGCAGGACTGGGCTGTGCAGTACGCCGACGGCGTGGCGCGCACCGACCAGCTGCTCGTCGACACCCTGTCGTACGGTCCGGCCTACTCGGACATGACCGAAGCCGTGCTGGCCGCCAACGACGACGACGGCGACCTGACCAACGGCACCCCCGACGACTGCGACCTGCTGGCGCGCCTGGAAGCCCACGGGCTGGGCAACGGCGGACTCGGGCTGGTGGTGTTCGACCACGTCCCCCTCGGGCCGCAACCGAGCATGGCCCCCGCAGACGCCCTGTCGATCGCCTTCGAGCTGTCCTCGTCCACGCCGTCGTGCAGCAGCTTCGACCCCGACAGCGCCCGCCTGCACTGGGTGGCGGAGCCCGACCCCACCGTGGCCCTCGACGATCAGGCCTCGACTGCGGTGCCGGTGCGCAACGGGGCCGTCCAGACGGTCGATCTGCCCGCTCAGCCCGCGGGGACCACCGTGGTGTACTGGATCACCTGGGACGACGCGAACGGCGACCCCGTGCGGGTTCCCGACGTGCCTCCCGAGCTCGCGACATCGCTGTCCGCGACCTGGACCACGGGCGCATGGGCGTTCCAGGTGGGCGACTCCGAGCCTTTGGTGTGCGAGGGATTCGAGGCGGGCCTGGGGGGCTGGACGACGGGTGCGAGCCTGCCCGACGGCACGGCGGATGCCGGCTGGGTCGACGAGTGGTCGGTCGGCGTCCCGACCGCAGCCTACCCGAGCCCGTCTGTGGCGTACGAGGGGGACCAGGTCCTCGCCACAGCGCTGGATGCTCCGTACGGACACGACAATGGCCAGACCGCGGTGGCTCCGGTGGTCGACGCGAGCGGCCCCGGTTCTGCGACCCTGCTGCGCCTGGAGGCCCGTCGCCACGCCTCCTTCGAAGGGTCGACCTGGGATCGGGCCCGCGTCACCGCGCCTCCCGACACCGTGCTCTGGGAGAACCCCGACCAGGACCTGTTCGACCCCGGCTGGGTGCCGTTCACCGTCGATCTCCGCGCCCTGGCCGACGCCCCGTTCGAGCTCGCGTTCTCGCTGGAGTCGGACGGCGGGGTGGCGTACGGGGGCTGGAACCTCGACCAGGTCTGCGTGACGCGCCTCGCCGACCCCCAGGGGCACTTCACCGTGGAGGACACCCAGGTGACGGCGGTGGGGAACGACGCCGTGGTCTCGTGGACCCATCCCTTCGTCCGGCCGCTCGCCGAAGTCGTCGTGGTGCGCAGCGACATCCCGGGGCACGTCCCGGTCGACGCTACGGACGGCGTGGTGGTCGCGACCCTCTCCGACCCCACGCCCGGTGCAGCGGCCTCCATCACGGACGTGGACGCCAGCGGCCCCGCCACCTGGGCCGTGTTCGCGTTCGACCCCTCCGATGCGCCCGTCGTGCCGGGCGTCCTGGGCCTCAACGCTGCGCAGCTGATCCCGCCGGTCGACACTGCCGACACCGCTGACACGGGCGTCTCCGTAGCGACGGCGGACACCGGGTTCACCGGACCGACCGGCGATACCGGCGATACCGGCGATACCGGCGGAGACGCCGACACCGATGCAGATGCGGACGCCGACACCGATGCAGATGCAGACACCGACAGCGACGCCGACACCGATGCAGATGCAGACACCGACAGCGATGCAGACACCGACAGCGATGCAGACACCGACGCGGATGCAGACACCGATGCCGAGGAGCCCGACGAACCGATGCGACAACCCGGCTGCGGGTGTGTCAGCAGCGGCGGTGTGGTACATCCAGGGCTCCCCGCTGCCGGAATCGTCGTGCTGACGGGGCTCCTCGCGCGAAGACGTCGCCATCCATGCTGACCCTCCTCTCCCTCCTCGCACCCGCCCACGCGCTCGACGGCCCGCCGCTCGTCACGCCGCGCACGCCCATCGGCGAGCTCCGGTTGATGTCGGGCGACGTCCGCCTGGTGTACGAGGAGCTGGAGCTGAAGATCCTGAATCTCGACGAGGTCGAGGTCCGCGCGGTCTACCAGGTCCACAACAAGGGCGGCGAGATCGTGGTGCCCTACGCCGTGCCCATCACCACGGGCGGCAAGGACGGCCACCTGCGCGCCAGCGAAGCCGCAGCCAGCGTGCGCGTGTTCAGCGGGGGCCGGTTCGTGCCCTGTCTGATCGAAGACGGCCCGCAGATCCCCATGCCCCACGCCTCGCTGGGCACCACCGTCCAGCAGTGGTGCACCGCCGATCTCGTCGTGCCGTCGGGGGTCTCCGAAGTGCGCCTGTCGTACGAGGGCCTGCTGGTGTTCCGCCGGGATGCGCCGACCGACGGCTGGAACCCGAAGGGCGCCGACCGGAAGCTGCTCTACACCCTGGCGCCCGGCGCGTACTGGAAGGGCAAGCCAGACACCCTGTCGATCACCTTCGATGCCGGGCCGTACGCCGGACGCGCCACCATCGTGTCCCCGGCCGAGCCCTTCCAGAGCGGGCGGATCGCGTCCTGGAGCTTCGACAAGCCCGACCACGCGAAGATCTCGATGGTCGAGATCGATCTGAAGGCGGCCGACCTGGACCGATCGGCGAACCTGTTCGTGCACGCCACCGAGCGCCCGTCGGCCTCCGAAGCCGCCCTCGTCGACGGGGACCCGGGCACGGCCTTCTGCACGTCCGAACCCGCTTCGGTCGACCTCACCTGGCCCCAGCCTCCGAGCGCTGCAAAGGGTCCGCGGTGTTCCGGAGGCGTGCTGTACGTCCCCGGAGACCGCTCCACCCCCGACCGCTGGGCCTCGACGGCCCCTGAATCCCTCACGGTCTCCAGCTGCTCCGACGGTGCGCTGAAGCAGTCCCTTCCCAGCACGCGCAGCGCCGACGTCTCGCTGTCCGGCCAGGCGGTGCGTCTCGATGCGCCCATCCTGGACGCTCTCGGAGCGATCTGGACGTCGGAGAGCCCCGGCGATGCGTGCCTCCGGCTGGACGTCACGCCTCCCGAGGGGGGCGAAGCCTGCGTGGCCGAGCTGGCGATTCCCGTGAGATGTCTTCCCTGATCGGCGAACGGCTCTGCGAACCGTATTCAGGGTGAGCACACATCCGGGTAGCGGGGGCAGGAGCGACGCGGCTACGCAAGGGCATGCGAATCTCATTCCCCCTGCTTCTCGCCCTCTCCCCCGTCCTCCTGCTGGCCTGCAAAGGCGACGAGGAGCCGGACACCGAATCCGACACGGACACCGATGCCGATACCGACGCGGACACCGACGCCGATACCGACGCGGACACCGATGCCGATACCGACGCGGACACGGATACAGACACCGACACGGGAGCGGGAACCGGCGTGATGGCCTCCCTCGCGTACGTGGAGGACGACGACGGCGCGCGCTGGATCGCCCTGTCCGCCGAGGACCTGCAGGGCTTCGAGAACGCCGCCGAGTGCTACCTGGGCGTGTCGATCTGCCGCGATCAGCTCGCCGCGAGCGGGTCGTTCGCAGATGTCGTGGGCGATCTCGACATCACCGCCGCCCAGCCCACCCAGCTCGCCGACCTCGTCATCGGCGGCGTGAACGCGCTCCCACCCCTGCCCAACACCTTCGCCTACGAAGGCTACTTCACCGGCGCTCCTGCAGGGCCCCTCGACGTCTCGTGGAGCATGGGCTTCGGCTGGCCGGACTACACGGGCACCGACCTGCTCCCCGTTCTCGAGCCCATCGAGCGCACGGCCCCGACCGAAGACGTGTTCACGACCGCCGGCGGCGACACCCTCACGTTCAGCTGGACGCCCGGAACGGCCGGCGCCACGGGCGTCGAGCTGGTGGTGACCGCAACCGACCCCGGTGGCACGCTCGTTCGGCGGGTCTACGCGCTGGACGACGCGCTGGGCACGTTCGATCTGGACATCGACAGCCTGGGCCTGAACGGCTCCAACAGCCGCATCGACTTCGAGCTGTCCCGGGTGCAGTACGGCGACGACACCGCCGGCGGCAACCCCATCCAGTGGAGCAGTCGCAGCATCGATCGCTCCACGGCCTTCTTCCTGGGCAACCGGGACGAGCTGGCCGTTCCCACCGACTGTGTCGCCGCCGAGCTCGCGAGCCCCATCGGCTCGGGAAGCTACTTCGGGGAGCGCATCACCACCGACCTCGACCCCGGAGACGGCGGCTGTGTGGGCTTTGCGACCCCGGGTCCCGAAGCCATCCTGCCCGTCTCGATCCCCGGCGACACCCTGGCGACGTTCCGGTACCTGACGCTCGATGGATTCGGCAAGGCGTACCTGGTGACCGACTGCGCCGACGCGGGCACCTGCGTGACCGGCGCCGACAGCACGTTCAGCTTCGACGGTGTCGCCGAGCTGACGTACCTGAACAGCGACCCCGACCCCGTCGACCTCTTCCTGGTGCTCGATGGGAACACCGGCGAGCAGTACTTCCACCTCGATGTCGACTACTCCGTCGGCGCGCTCACACCGGCGTTCCTGGGCGACACCTGCGCCGACGTCGCCGTCGCGACCGTGATCTCCGAAGACACCGTGATCACGGGCTCGTTGACGGGTCAGGCCGCGGACGTCGACCCCATCCCGGGCGGCTGCGGATTCAACGCCTACGACGGCGCCGACCAGCTGTTCCAGGTGGAGCTGGAGCCCGGAGAACGGATGGTGGCGAAGGGCACGGGCCCGGTGGGGCTGCACAGCCGGACCGACTGCGCGGACGCCAACACCTGCACGGGTTCGGAGTTCCCCGGCAACCCGCTGTCCCTCGTCAACGACACGGCCTCGGCGGTCACCCAGTTCGTCGCGGTCGACACCTACGCGGTCTACGGCCCCCCTCAGAGCTACGCCGTGGACGTCTCGGTGTTCGTGCCCCAGCCCGTCACCCCCGAAGACACCTGCGCGACCCTCGCGAGCGCTCCGTTGTTCGAGACCGGAGAACACCACCTCGAGGGCGACCTCGGTTCATCGGTGAACGACCTCGACCTCGACGTCCCCGGGCCCAGCTGCACGGGCTTCGCATCCGCCGGCAACGAAGGGGTGGTGCAGGTCCGCCTGCAGCCCGGCGAGACCCTGGTGGCCGACTACGTGCGACTCGGTGGAGACGGGGTGATCTACGTGCTCGAGGACTGCGCCGACACGACCACCACCGTAGCCTGCGACGACAACACGTTCTTGGCCCCCGGAACCGACGCGCCCGAACACCTCGAGGTCACGAACGACAGTGCCGTCGCCGTGGACTGGACCCTGGTGCTGGACAGCTTCGCGAGCGGGCTGAACGAGCCGTTCTACCTCGATCTCGTCATCGAGTGACCGCTCACTCCTGGAGCGCCTCGGGCTCCACGAAGAGCGCGCGCTCCAAGAGGCCGTCCAGCGCGGTCTTCAGGCCGGTCTCGACGTCTGGCTTGACCGTGAGGTGACCCCGCCGGTGCTCGTCCGACAGCTTCTGACCGAGCTTTCGGATGGGGGTCTTGCCGTCGCAGTGCTGGAGCAGGAACCGCGGGACGGCCGGAACGTTGCGCATGCCGTGCCGCAGGTCGGTCACCCAGCGGAACATCGACGCCCGCCGCCGCGTCCAGGGGGTCGCGAGGGGGGTGTCGGACAGGGTGTTCGACAGGTAGAGCCGGCGGGGATGGAGCCGCAGCACGCCCTTGGTGAATAGCGGCAGCACGTTGCGTCCGAGCAGCCCGCGCACCTGCAGACCGCTGACCTGGGTGCGCTCGGCCGTGCGGGTGACCCAGTCGTCGAAGGCGATGTTGTCGGGCCAGACCGCGGACAGCTCCGCGAGCGCCCCCTTCAGCACGGGGTTGTCGGTCTGGAAGAAGTGATCCGGCGCGTCGAAGCGGGCGGGGCCGGGCCCCTCGATCTCGCCGCGCAGCAGGCGGGCGCGAGCGGACATGTAGAGCGACTCGACGCGCTCCCAGGGAATGCTGCGCTCGAGCTTCACGTCGTGCTGGACGAGCAGCGAGCGGCGGAACGCCCGGTTGATCAGGTAGTCCTGCACCTGCTCGTGCTCGATCAGCCCGCCCGGCACGGACTCCATCGCCATCCGACCCGCGTCGTGCAGGCGGTCGGGCATCATCAGTCCGAACTCCGCGTCTCCGAGGTACTGGAGCTCGTGCTCGGTCGCCATGTCGACGAACTCACGGAAGTACATCGGGGCGTTCAGCGGCGCCGTGAAGCCGTGCACGAGGTACTGCGGCGGGGTTCCGAGCAGGCTCTGGCACTGGCCGCGGATCAGCTTGCCGTAGTTGGTGTCGGCCGAGGACGCGTCGTGCAGGAACTTGATGAGGGTGCGGGCCTGCTCGACGCGCTCGTCGAGGTCGGTGAGCCCCCCGCTGTGCTGGAGCACGAAGTCGCGGATGGTCCGGCGGGTGTGCCAGCCGGGAAAGGTGTTGTAGCTGACGTAGGCGATGCCGTTGTCGGTCAGCCGGCTGCGGATCATCTCGAGCAGCTTGGGCTGCTCGTTGAGCGGAATCCAGCTGAACACGCCGTGGCAGATGATGTAGTGGAAGTCGCCGTAGCGCTTGGGCAGCCGCTTGAAGTTGCGGGTCAGCAGCTCGATGTTCTTCAGCTGCAAGGGCTCGATCCATTCGTTGCCGTCGTCGATCTGACGTCCGGCCAGATCGATCCCCAGGAACTCGCTGCCCGGCAGGGCCTCGGCCATCGGCACGAGATTCCCCCCGTCTGCACAGCCGATCTCGAGCACGCGGCACTTCGTGACGGGCTCGGGCTCCATGCCGAACAGGTGGCCCACCGTGAACAGCCGGTCGATGTGCGATTCGACGTACGAGCGGCTCCGGTACGGGAACTCGTCGTACAGGGTCGATTCCGCCATGGGTCCTCCGACGCGAGCGCGGGAGCGGGACGTTATCAGACGTCGATGCAGCAGGTCTCACCAACCTCGATTCTCGCTCTCGGAGTGGTCGGTCTCTCGATGCTCTCGACGCTCGTGTCGGGCTGTGGCGGCGAACAGCAGTGTCGCGAGGGCACCACGCTCCAGGCCGATGGCCACTGCTACCCGCCCCTGCTGGAGTTCCCTCCGCAGTTCGACGACGCGGTCGATGCGCTGCCGGCCTGCGAGCCCCTCCCCATCGACGACGCCCACCCCATCGACGTGATCCGCGGGTGTGTGAGCGGAGCCTGCGCCGGAGACACCTTCCCGGAGATGCTCGATGCGCTGGGCGACGACGTCGAGTGCGTCACCACCTCATTCGACAACGAACAGGTCTACTGCACCTGGGAATCCCTCGGGATCGACGGGCTGTTCGAAGACGACGACCGCGACGACGTGCCGGACGACGGCGCTCGGACAGACCGCATCCACGCGTTTCCGCCGGCGCCCGCCGCGACCCTCGATGGCGTGGGAGTCGGGGCCAACACCGCGTGCTTCTTCGACCACCTGGGCAACCCGGATCGGCTGAACCTGGTGGACGTCGGGGGCGAGCTGATGGTCCGCGATCTGCTGTACGACCGGTTCGGGCTGCAGGCGTTCGACCTCGGCTCGGATGACGACAGCGGCCGCCCGAACGGCTACGTCGACAACCTGTACCTGTTCGGAGAACCGTAAGCTCTGCGCATCTACCTCGACCACAACGCCACCACACCCGTGCTCCCAGAGGTCTTCGAGGCCATGCGCCCGTGGTTCATCGAGCGGTGGGCCAACCCCAGCAGCAGCCATCCCGACGGCCACGCAGCACGCCAGGCCATCGACCAGGCCCGGGCAGACGTCGCCGCGCTGATCGGGGCCCAGCCCGACGAGATCGTGTTCACGGGCAGCGGCACCGAAGCCAGCAACCTCGCCATCCGAGGCGCATACGCCGCCCTGCGCACCACCGACCCCCTCCGGCGGCGCCTGGTGTGCACCACCATCGAGCACCCCGCCACCCGCGCCCCCATCGCGCTCCTCGCTCGGGAGGGTGCCCAGACCCTCGTGCTGCCGGTCGACTCCGGCGGTCGCGTCGAGATCCCCCCGTCGCTACCGGACGATTCCGCGGTGGTGTCGGTGATGCACGCCAACAACGAGACCGGCGTCGTCCAGCCGGTGTCCCGACTCGCCCGACTCGCCCACGATGCGGGTGCCGTGGTGCACGCCGATGCCGCCCAGACCCTCGGCAAGATCGCGGTCCACGTCGACGACCTGGGGGTGGATCTGCTCACCATCGCCGCACACAAGCTGTACGGTCCCAAGGGAGTAGGCGCGCTGTACGTCCGGCGCGGAACCCCCATCGAACCCGTGGTGGTGGGCGCCAACCACGAGAACGGCCTGCGTCCCGGCACCGAGAACGTGCCCGGCATCGTGGGCCTGGGCGCGGCCTGTGTGCGGGCCCGACTCGATCTCGAGCGCCTGGCCCAGCGGTTCCATCGCCAGACCGAGCAGCTGTGGGCCAACCTCCAGCAGGGTGTGCCCCACATCGCCCGCAACGGCGCCGGTCCGTTCCTGCCCAACACGCTGAACGTGCGCTTTCCCGGTGTGCGGGGCTCTGCCGTGCTGGAGCGCTGTCCCACCGTCGCTGCGAGCACCGGCAGCGCATGTCACGCCGACGAAGAACACGCGAGCCCCGTGCTCCTCGCGATGGGGCTCCCTCCCGAGCAGGCCCTGGGGGCCGTTCGATTGTCGATCGGGCGCCACACCACCGACGAGGACATCGAGCGTGCCGCCGACAGCCTGATCCGCGCCTGGCGCGCGGCCTCCTCCGCCTGATTCCGCGGGGATTGCCCGGAACCGTGCCCGGACGGTGCGGTCCACTCAGATGCCGGCTCCCCCCTCTCCGAGTCGTCTCCGCACCGAGGTCGCCATGCTCATCCCCCTGTCTCTGCTCGTCGCGTGTGCCTCGTCGCCGCCGTCCCCGGAGTCGTTCCCCTCCGACGCCCGTGCGCCCACCACCGAAGAGGCCGCCACATCGGAGCCGTCTGCGCCTCGAGAACCCGAGACGCCCGTGGAGCCGGCCCTTCCCGAGGGGTGCGTCGCAACGGCCGCCGAGCTGCCGGCCTCTCAGTACCACTCTGCTGCGGATCCGCAGTGGTCGAAGTCCGACATCATCGTGGTCCTCAAGAAGGCCCGCCGGGTGATGCTGTTCGATGCAGGCGAGCTGGTCGAGCTCGATGACGGCTCTCCTGCGTGCTGGCGGGCCGGACTCGCGTCCGGGTACCCCGAAGGCCACAAGCAGCGGATGGGCGACCTCAAGACCCCCGAGGGCTGGTACTCCACCTCGGACCGCCCGTGGTCGGCGTTCTACTCGGCCATCACCGTGCACTACCCCGAAGTCGCCGACGCCCACCGGGGGGTGAAGCAGGGGCTGATCTCCCAGGACGAAGCCGACGCCATCGTCGCCGCGCATCGCAAGGGCATCCTGCCCCCGATGGAGACGACGCTGGGGGGCAAGATCCTGCTGCACGGGGGCGGCGGGACGAGCGACTGGACCCTCGGCTGTGTGGCGCTGGACGACGACCACATCGACGCGCTGCGGGCACAGCTCCCGGATTCGATGCGCACCGAGGTCCTGATCCTCCCCTGACAGTCGCATGATTGCCGGGTACACCCTCCGGGGAGGCCGGAATGACGTTGTGGATTGCACTCGTGGGCGCGTCGATGGCGCAGGAGAACGGCGTGCAGCTCTGCGCCGACTACGACCCCTTCATCGCTCCGGTCACGGTCGACCCCGACTGCGAGCTGCGGGCCGATCCCGCGATCTACACCGTGAACTCCTGCTTCACGGACTGCACGGGCCCCGAGCAGCAGTTCCACTTCATCCTCCTGAACCGCGGCGGAGAAGCTGCGACGGGTCTGCGGGCCCGCGTGCGTCGGGACGATGGTTCGGACGAGGTGGTCTGGTCGGAGGACGTCGGACAGCTCGCGTCCACCGAGGTCATCGAGCTCGGCCCCATCTCCTACGAGCCGCTGACGTTCGACGAGAACCTGGTGCTCGAGCTCACCGCGAACGACGACTGCAACCCGAGCGGCAACGTCCAGCCCCTCACTACCGCGTTTCTCGAAGGCACCTGGCCCGACCCCAGCTGGGACAGCGACGGAGACGGTGTGCGCAGCGCCGAATGCGCCGGGCTGGACTGCGACGACGACGACCCCACGGTGTTCCCGGGTGCCCCCGAAGACCCCGGCGAAGAGAAGAACTGCGACGGCATCCCCGCCGAGGACATCCGCAAGGGGTGCGGCGTGGTTGCGAGCCCCCCCGCCATCCTCCCCGTGTTCGCGGGGCTCCTGGCCGTTCTCGTTGGGATGGGCCTGCGTCGACGGGGCTGAGCGCCCGGGCACCTACTCCAGGTGTCCGACGTGGTTGCACAGGTAGTGGTCGCGCACGCTGACGTGGGCGCGTAGGGACTCGACCGCACGGTCGTGCTCGTCCATGGTGAACGCCCGATGGGGCTCGGCTTCGATGAACGGCCGGATCTGGGCATCCCAGCGGTCGATGCGCTCGATCAGCACGTCGGGGTCGTACAGCTGGTGCATGTCGGCGACGTCGGCCTTGAACGCGTCCTTCCACTCGGGGTTCTCGAACACGGTGTCGAGGTGGCCCGCGACCCCGTGGTAGTCCTTGCGCTGGAAGGGATTCCGCCGCGCCCCCCAGTAGTCGATGGCGTTATCGAGGTCCCAGGGCAGGAAGGTCCAGCCGTGCCCCGGCCGGTCGTACAGGTAGAAGTTGATCGACCCGGCCCAGTAGCCGTCGGACTGGTTGATCACGGCCTCGGCCGCCCAGTAGTCCAGGGCCTGATCGATGTCGAAGGCCTCGACCAGCTCGTCGATCTCGTACTGCGTGGCGTAGAGCGCCTGGAGATCCTCGATGCCGCCGGGCCCGTTCTTGTTCTCGAACCGCTGGCGGATGTAGTCGAACTTGTAGAGCGAGCCGCGCTCCTCGTCGGGGTACTGCCGGTCGAGCAGCTCGTCGTCGACGTACTCGATGTTGCTGTACAGCCCGTACAGCTCGCCGTTGATGGTGAGTGTGGCCGAGTTCGCGCAGCTGCCCGCGAACCCGGCGTCTTCGAAGTACGACAGCGCAACGCGCTCGCGCAGCACGGACGGATCGTAGAACGGGGCGTCGAGCGCGATCTTGCGCACGCCTTCGAACCGCCCGTCGCGATCGACCTGATTGAAGGCGATGACGAACTGCATCTTGTCGCCTTCCCAGCTGCAGCACGGGTTGCCCTTGAGCCGGATGTGGGCGTCGGTGACCAGCCGATTCTCGGGATCTTCAGCCCAGCGGAAGCTGACCAGCGGATGCCAGGGCTTGACTTCGAGCCCGCTGTTGCGCCGGTCCTTCCAGTTCACGTACTCGTCGAGGATCGCGTCCCACTCCGACGGCTCGATCACGACCGAGAAGCCCGAGACGACGTCGGGGTCGTACATGTCCGAGCACGGAATGGAGGTATGCGGCAGCGCTTTCGTCTTCTCGCACTTGGAGCAGCCCGCGAGCAGGGCAGGCGCACACGCGAGAACCAGGGATGTGACGGCGAGTCGACCCATGGCGAACTGTAGCGCAACGTCTGGCGAACTGCCCGGACTCCGCGTACAGTCCGACGGGCATGGACCTCTGGTCGATGCGAGAGAGGAGATGATCATGATGAAGCGACTGCTGATGCCGATGCTGCTGGTGTTTGCCATGGGCTGCCCGGAAGACGACACGGGCGACACCGACCCCAGCGAGACCACGCGCGTTGACGACATCCTGGCGCTGTCCGGTGACGAAGCCGAGGGCATGGCCACGTACGCCAACCTGTGCGTGGTGTGTCACCAGGCCGACGGGAGCGGGGGCGGGTCGTTCCCCGACCTCACCACCTACGTGCCGACCGCCTCGGACGAAGACGTGCTGATCAGCGTGATCGAAGGCGGCACCGGCATGTCCCCGTACGGCGACCAGCTCGACGACCAGCAGCTCGCCGATCTGCTGTCCTACCTGAACAGCGAGTTCGGTGGCTGATCGAACCGCGCGGGGTTCGTCCTGCTCTTCTCAGAGGAAGTAGTAGGACAGCCCCAGCGTGACGCCCGCGTGGTACTGCCAGCGCAGGTCGTAGTCCATGCTGACGAGCACGTTGTCGTCGGTGATGACGTAGTCTGCGCGCTCGGTGGCCGCGCTCGGGTAGCTGGGCGCCAGTGCTCCGCGCAGCGCGAACGGGATCCGCAGATCGACGCCGTCGATGGGCAGCCGGCCCTCGAAGCCCAGCCCGAACATGAACCGGGTGTAGGTCTTGGTCTGGGCGGTCATCTGCCAGGGCACACCGGGGACGTCCGGGAAGTCGACCTCGCCGGGCGCCACCACGAGTGCACCCACGAAGATGTTCGGGCTGACTCCCTTGCTGGGGATGCCGCCCTTGAGCAGGATCGGGATGTGCCAGGCCGGCGTCTTCACGCCGAAGCGGATGTCGTTGTTGTTGATGGTGTACTCGGACTCGGCCTGATCGATACTGCGGATGACGTCGATCTCGAGGCCGACCGCATCGAAGAAGCGCACGTCGAACGACACGCCTCCACCGGGCGAAAAGCCGGCCCACCCCGAGAACGGCAGCTCGGCCACCTGGGGATGCGACAGGTCGGACGGCTGGGTCATGAACGTGCCGCCCGCGTTGAAGAACGCGCCGACGCCCACGGCGACCTTGCGTTCGGTGGGAGGGGCGGTGGCGAGCGCCGTGCCGACGAGCAGCGGGAGCAGGGACATGCGGGGCTCCAGGTGATCCGGGATGTGGAGGCGGGGAGCGGGGACCCACCCTGCCCCCCGATGCCCGGGGGATAGCGAGGTCCTCTGGATTCGTCGAGATTCCGCACCACCCACGCCGCCCGGATTTCCGGTTTCCGGCTCGGATCACTCCACGAGCTTGGCGGCCTCTTCGCGGTAGCGCTCCACCAACGCGTCGTAGTGCGACGAGCTGGGCCCCAGGAACCCGACGTGGGCGGCCGACACAGTGCCATCGGCCTTCACGAACAGGGTGGTGGGCCAGGCCGGGACCGGATCGAGGAACGGAAGCGCCCGGTCGAGCCGGTAGATGTCGTGGGCCACCCCGAACTTCTCCTTGAACTTCAGGATCTGTCGATCGGCCTTGGCTGGAGGCGCACCGGCCTCGTACGACAGCCCCACCAGCGTGATCCCGGGGTGGTTCTCGGCCAGGGCTTCGAGCACGGGCGCCTGGTCGTTGCAGTTCGGACACCAGGTGCCGGTGAAGTGCACGATGCGGGGCCCGTCGACCGGGAGCGGCTGCACGGTGGTGCCCCCGGCCTCGACCCGCGGCAGCTGGATGCCCGCCAGATCGACCCGCTCGACGGACAGGTCGTCCCAGCCGTCCAGATCGACGGTCTCGGTGCTGGGCGTGAGCTGGCGGGGCGGGGCGTCCTTGCTCCACACCTGGCCCGACAGCGCCCCGTCTTCGAAGACCAGCTCCATCCGGAACGCGTGGCTCCCGTCGAACCCGGTCAACACGAGCTCGGCCCCCTGAAAGCCCCCCTCCAGCGGGCCCCAGTCACCGGTGGGGCTGGAGACGGTCGCGTACACGGCGTTTTCCGGGCCCTCCACCGCATTCAGTTCGAGCACGACGGGCTTCTTGCCGGACAGACCGAGCGTGACCTGGCCCGGAAGCCCGTCCGGAACGGGGTCGTACTGCCTCGGGCCATCGGCGGGCACAGCCTCGAAAGCCACTTCGCGCACGGCACCGCCCCCCTTCGGCACCACCCACTGCCCCCGCAGTCGCTGGCCATCGTCGGAGATGCTCGCCGTCAGCACGCCGTCGTAGGGCGGGACCCGCAAGGTGAGCGTGTCGTCTGTGCAGGTGGCGACAGCGGGGAACGTGCGCTCGGCCACGTGCAGGTCGGCGGTACAGGCCTCGCCGAGCTCCATCCGAAACGCGATGGGCCCACCCCGGGACGTGAGCGCGCCCGCCCAGGTGCCCGCGACCAGCGTCGTGTCACCCACGGTGGACGCTGGGGCAGGCTCGGACGGCGGCGCTTCGGACGTCGAAGACGACGCCGAAGACGAATCGCCCCCGCAGCCACTGAGGACGGCGAGGGCGAACAGCACGTCGCGTGCGATGGAGCGAGTGCGAAGGATGAGAGGAACTACGCCAGGAAGTAGCTGTAGGACAGCCAGCCGAGCAGCAGGTTGACGGCCGCCGACAGGATCATGTGGATGACCGTGACGCCGAACGCCGCGGGGCCGGACAGCTTGAGGCCCTTCTTGTAGATGGCCGACGTGCCGAGCACGTGGATGCCGAAGCCGATGGCCATCGACAGCCAGCTGGACAGGAACAGCGAGACCATGAGGCCCAGCGTGAAGCTCCACACCGTGGCGGCGCCGCCCCCGATGATGCCGCCCAGCCAGGAGACCCACATGGCGCGGAAGAAGCCCGGGGCCTCTTCGCCGGCGAGGACCGACGCGATCATCAGCGACACCCCGTGCCACAGAGCACCGATGGCGAGCGGAACGAGCAGGGACAGGATCAGCGTCATCATGGGCACCTCTGAGTTCGTGGCGTGTGATCAGACAACGCCGGGGACATGTAGTTCCTTACATCCACCTGGATTATTTCGCCATTCTGGTCGAACCGCGAGGGCGTTCGTTCACTCGGCCGTGACGTCCGTGCCGTCGACGATGGCCCGTGCCAGCCTGCGAACCTCGGCATCGTGGTGGCGAACGAGGATCGTGGCGCGCTCGACGACTTCCGGGCAGGGCCGGTGCACGAGGAATCGCAGGGCCAGTCGCGTGGGCTCGGCGGGTTCCCGCTTGGCGAAGGGGTTCCACCACGGAGCGACGCGGTCGGGCAGGACCTCGAGCAGAGGGTCGGGGCTCCAATCCGGATGCCGCGACAACAGCTTCGACAGCTCGCCGCTGCGCTGAAACCACGTGCGGTCGGCCAGGAAGCGCCGGAGGGACGCGTCGGCCTCCGAATCTCCCGCGATTCCCTCGCCTCCAGTGGGCCCGGGGTGCGGCCGGATGGCGGTGGGCGTGGAGGTTTCGGGGTCCTCGGGGCCCTCCAGGAAGGCCAGCTGCGGCCAGGAGGGATGGGATCGCGGTCGCACCTTGTCGCGCGCGATGTGCAGAGGGTGAACGTGCGCGTCGGCCCAGGCCACGAGGTCGACGGGGACGGGCTGGATGCGATCGATGTGCGCGATCACCTCGTCCATCAGGGGCCGCTGATGGGGTTCGTACGCGCAGAGCTCGCGCAGCAGGGCCTCTACGGGGGCCGGATCGACGTCCTGACGACCGAGCTCTTCGGTCAGGAACTGCAGGTGCTCGTCGAGGCTGGCCTGGTGGCCGACGGGGCGGCGGGACAGCACCGGCATGTGGCCGGACAGCATGTAGAACAGCCCGACCCCGAGCGCGTACACATCCACACAGGGGTCGTGATGCAGCCCCTCGGGTGGGGTGTAGCCGGCGGTGCCCTGCAGCTGGACGAGGGTGTGGGCCTCGCGCCCGTCGAACTCGGCCTTGGCCAGGCCGTAGTCGAGGATCTTCACCTCGCCGCGAATGCTCACGAGGATGTTGGACAGGTTCAGGTCGCGGTGCACGAGGTTGAGTGCCCGTCCTTCGTACTCGTGCGACCAGGCGTACGATGCGGCCTCTGCCACCTTGCGGGCGATGGCGAGGGCGACGGGGACCTCGATGTGACCGAGCTTGCGCACGATCTGCGCGAGAGCCGGGCCTTCGACCCACTCCATCGCGAGGATCTCGCGCTCGTCGACCTGAAATCGCTCGTGCAGCCCGACGATGTTCGGATGATCCAGCGCGGCGAGCAGCACGCCTTCGTCGCGGACGCGGCGAGCCTGGTCGCTCTCCTCGTCGAACTCGGTCCGCAACACCTTGAGCGCCATCGGACTGGCGTTCCCCGACTGCTTCTCGACGGCCAGGCACACCGTGGCCTGCGCCCCGGCGCCCGGAATCTCCAGAATCTCGAACCGTCGCGTCAAGGCGCCCCCACGGTGCTCTAACCGCGAAGCTCCTTGAGGTCGGCGTCGTTCGCGATGCGTTCGCCGAGCGCTTCGGCGAACGAGGACGGGAAGCGGCTTCGGACGGTGTCCAACAGCTCGGCGGCCTCCTGTCGTTCGCCCAGTGCCAGCAGGGTGGCCAGGACGTTGCCCACGTTCTCCGGGGTGCGCTCGCGCTCGAACGCGTGGGTGAACCAGTCGAGCGCCACCTCGTACCGGCCCATCAGGAAGGCCACGACACCGCGATGACGGTCGGCGCTCGCCAGGTGGGTCTGCAGCTCGGGCCCCCCTTCGTCCAGCGCCAGGAACTCCTGCTGACCCGCGAGCCGGCTGGCTTCGGCGAGATCCCGCACCTGCGGACTGGCCGCGATGACCTGCAGTGCCGACAAGCGGGTCACGGGGTCGATGCGTCCATCGCGGGCCAGGGCCTCTACGCAGTCGCGTGCCGCGATCGGCCCGTCTTCACGGAGCGTTCGCGCGATCTCGGCGGCTGCGGAGCGAACCCTGAACGGCACCTGCTCCGTGGGCACGAGATAGTCCTGTCCTGTCTGGACCGCCTCGTGCAGGCGGTCCAGGATGCGGTGAACGGACATGGCCGTCAGTCCTCGTAGGCGACGACGGCCCGTGCCTGTTGTTCGAGCCAGACCTCGTGCGCGAGCTGCTCCTGTTTTCCGAGCGCCGCGATGCGGTCCTTGATGCGTTTGACGCGTTGGGTGACCGCTGCCCGGCTCACACCTGCGCGCCTGGCGTACTCGGCCTTGCTGCCCGCTCGCAGCAGATCGAACAGGTAGCGTTGGTCTTTCTCGGACAGGGGGCTGTCGGTCAGCAGCTCGACGTCGTCGGCCGGACCTGGAGGTGCACCGGTCCAGCGGTCCATGCCCTCGACGCCGGCCGACTCGAGTGCGACCCGCTCCCGCTCGAGGCGGCGTACACGGCGCCACACGGCGCGATCGGTGATGGTGCGGACGAAGCCGAGGAGCTCGGGGAGCGACCCACCCCGGAAGCTCGCGAGGCTGCCCTTCATCAGCTGCAGGAGGACGTTGCCCACGACCTCTTCCTGCTCGCTGGCCCCGAGTCGAGCGCTCGACGAAGTGCGCCGGACGCGCTTCTCGATGTAGTCGAAGAGGATCTGGTACAGCGCCGCCGCTTCGGGGGTGTGCCGATTGGCCGTGATGCGACCCAGCTGTTCGCGGAACGCGTCTCCGGTCGGCATCTCTGCCGCGGTCGCCAGCGTGGCGCCACTCAATCGCCTGGAATCAGGCGTATTTTCTGGAGTATCGCCCATGCTCACAACCCGTTCGAGATCCGGCCCCAGCGGGGCGAATACGTCTTCTTCTTGGTGCTGATCTCGGCGCTGGCCTTGTCGTCCTCGCAGCCACAGTGCTCGTCGTCGCGGTAGTCCTGGACCGACTGCTCGCGGGTGTCGCGGTCGGATCGATCCGGGGTCTGCACGCCAGGCGCGCCGTCGACGTTGGGCTGGCTCATGAGCATGAGCCAGTAGAGAAGCGTTTCAATAAAGGTCATGGGAAGCCTCCGAGCGGAGAGGAGCGAGGTCGGGATCTTGGTCGATGGATTGATCGAGCTGCTGGACGATGGCGTTCGGGAAGGCCTCGCGCACCTGCGTCAGCAGAGAGCGGGCTTCGTCGATCTCACCCATCGCGCACAGGGTACAGAGCACGTTGCCGACGTTCTCGGACGTGCGCTGACGCTCGAGGGCCCGTGCGAAGTAGTCGAGGGCGACTTCGTGGTGCCCCTTGATGAAGGCCAGCACCCCGCGATGGCGGTCGACCGATGCGAGGTTGGCCTGGAGGTTGGCGCCACCGAGCTCGAGTGCGGCGAACTCCTGCTCGCCGACGAGCCGCGCGGCTTCTTCGTAGTCCCGGACCCGCGGGTGGCAGGCGAGTACGTGCAGGGCCGACAGGCGCATGACGGGGTCGAAGTGACCGGCATCCGCCAGCCGCTCGACGAGGGCCTTGACGACATCTGCGTCGAATTCCGGCTGCTGCAGCGCCTTCTGGAAGGCTTCGGCTGCAGCGCGCTGCCCGGCGTCGACGTGATCGACCGGCATGAAGTACGCCGACTCGTCGACGTCCTGCAGGATTCGGGAGAACAGTTGCTGAAAATCCATACGACCAACCGTGGGGATCTGTGGAGAGACACCCCATGGTGACAGGCTAATGGCAGCTGTTAACGGTCGTGTGAAAAAAAAGGCACGACGTGGCGTCGCGGGATCGGCACACCCCCGCCGACACTCATCCGACCGAGAATCCGCCGTCCACGAAGAAGGTCTGACCGGTCACGTAGCGGCTCTCGCCAGACGCCAGGAACACCGCGATTCCCGCGACCTCGTCGGGCTCCCCGACCCGCTTGAGTGCGGTCCGTCCCTCGACCATCTGCAACAGCTCCGGGTTCGAGGTGATCGCAGCCGACAGGCGCGTGTCGATGATTCCGGGGGCGATGGCGTTCACCCGGATGCCGGTCTCACCCAGCTCGAACGCCAGGGTCTTCGCCATCGAGATCAACGCGGCCTTGGTCATGCCGTACACGCCCTGGAACGGCGCTGCGTGCGCCCCCAGGATCGAGCTGGTCAGGATCACCGACCCGGTTGCGCCGTCTGCTACGCCACCCGATCCGCCGGTTCGATCGAAGACGTGCTTGCAGAACGCCCGCGTGAGCGCGAACGGCCCCTTCACGTTGACCTCGAACGTCTTGTCCCAGGCCGCCCACTCGGTGCCGAGCATGGGCCCGAAGTAGGGGTTGGTCCCGGCGTTGTTCACCAGAACGTCCAGGGGCGCATCGGCCACGACCGACTCGAAGAACGCCTCGATGTCGTCGAGCTTTCCGACGTGCAGGGTGCGTCCGGACACATCCGCATCGGGGTGTTCGGACGACAGGCGCGCGACAGCCGCGTCCACACCGTCCTGTTTGCGGGAGCACACCACCACCGAAGCGCCCTCGGCGAGCATCGCGCTGGCCATGGCCTCGCCGATCCCACGGGTTCCGCCGGTGATCAGCACCCGCTTGCCTGCCAACCGACCACTCATGCGAGACCTCCGAGAACCACGCCGAGGAACCCGGCGAACACGATGAAGATGAAGATGACGATCATCACGACCACGAACAGCAGCGCGACGAGGATGGCCAACATGAAGTTGGGCCCTTGGGAAGCCGCTGGAGCTTCGCCGGTGAGAGAGACCGTGCGCGGAGGAGCCGCCCCACCCTCGACGAGGATCTGGCCGCTCATGCCCTCCTCGTCGTCGACGGGACGCACGGAATGGCGCAGCCGGGGGATCTCCCGCTCGGCCCAGTCCCGGAGCAGCGGGCCGCTCACCTCGCGTAGCAGCTCTCCACAGCGACGCTCGACATCGCGCCCGTTCGGGCGGTCCTCCGGATTGAACGCCAGCATGTCCCGCAAGAGCGCTGCGATCCCCTCGCTCGGCGCGGGCACCTGGGACTCGAGCACCGCGATCTGCTTGTCGATCTGGGCCGCCTGGCGGGTCTTGGAGATCTGGGTCTGACCGAACCGCGTGCCGCACAGCGTCTCCCACAGGAGGACGCCCAGCGAGTAGATGTCGCCGGCCGCGGAGTCGTCGCCTTCGAGCCGCTCGGGCGACATGTAGCCCATCGAGCCGAACCGGACGCTGCGGGTCTCGGCCTCGCGCAGATCGAAGTCCGCGCGTGCGACCCCGAAGTCCAGCACCTTCACCTCTCCGGCCGTGGTGACGGTGATGTTGCCCGGCTTGATGTCGCGGTGGAGCAGCTTGAGGGGCCGGCCATCGGGACCATCGGTGTGGTACGCGACGTGGAGCGCGCTCGCGACCTCGCTGACGATCCCCACCGCCACCGAGGGCGGCAGCTTGCCGTGGCCGCGCATGATCTTGTTCAGATCGAGCCCGTCGATGAACTCCATCACCACGGTCCACCGACCGTTGAGCTGGACCAGGCCGTCGACGTGGACCACGGCGCGATGTCGGATCAGCCCGAGGATCCGGGCCTCGTCCCGCTGACGCTGCGCGATGTCCTCGGCGTCGTCGAGGTTGTCGTGCAGGACCTTGAGCGCGACCTTCTTCGAGAAGCCGCCCTCGCCCAGGAGCCGTGCCTCGTACACCGTGCCGAACCCGCCCTTCCCGACCGGCGCGCGCACTTCGTACTGTCGGCGTTCTGTGTGCACGGCAGAACGGTACACCAGTGCGGGCATCCACGCACGCGCACGCCCGGCATCGCCTGGATTGGTGAAGCGGGGTCGGGCATGATGCGCCACTGCGTCTCACCCCGGAGCCCCCATGTCCGATGACCGTTCCGCCCGCTCGCTTCCGTCCGAGCGTCCCATCCGCATCGCCAACTGCAGTGGGTTCTACGGAGACCGGCTGTCGGCGGCGCGGGAGATGGTGGAGGGCGGCCCCATCGACGTGCTCACCGGCGACTGGCTGGCCGAGCTCACCATGTCCATCCTCGCCATGGACGCCATGCGACGACCCGGAGGCGGGTTCGCCCGCACCTTCGTCAAGCAGCTCCAGCAGGTGTTGCCCACGGCCCTCGACAAGGGCATCCGCATCGTGAGCAACGCGGGCGGTCTGAACCCCGAAGGACTCGCGAACACCGTTCGGGAGCTGGCCGACACCCTCGGGCTCTCGCCCACCGTCGCGGTCGTGACCGGAGACGACCTGCGCGAACCGTTGATGGGCTGGATGCGCGACGGTCGGCCCCTGCTGCACGCCGACAGCGGCGAGGACCTGAAGGCGGCCCTGCCCCACGGTCAGCCGCTGACCGCCAATGCCTACCTCGGATGCTGGGGCATCGCGCAGGCGCTGGAGGCCGGCGCCGACATCGTGATCACAGGTCGGGTCACCGATGCAGCCGTGGTGATGGGCCCCGCAGCGTGGTGGCACGGCTGGAGCCCCGAGGACGTGGACGCCCTGGCCGGTGCGCTCGTGGCGGGGCACGTCATCGAGTGCGGATGCCAGGCCACCGGGGGGAACTACAGCTTCTTCCGCGACATCCCCAAGGGGCCACCGGGCTTCCCCATCGCCGAGATCGGCCGGGACGGCTCGGCGGTCATCACCAAGCACGCGAACACCCCCGGTGCAGTGACCCGGGGCACCGTGCTGGCCCAGCTTCTCTACGAGGTCGGCGCTCCGGAGTACGTGAACCCCGACGCGATCGCGCACTTCGACACGATCGAGCTGTCGGACGACGGCGACGACCGGGTCCGGATCTCCGGCGTGAAGGGCAGCCCTCCCCCCGACACCCTGAAGCTCGGGATCACCGTCGCCGCGGGTCACCGAAACGAGATGACCGCGCTCATCGGCGGCTACGACGCGAAGGAGAAGGCCCTGCGGTTCGAGGAGGCCGCCTGGGCCGCGGTCGGGGGTCGAGGGCGCTTCGAGGCCGCGCGATCCGACCTGTTCCTGGCCGCATCCGAAGCCAGCGGGGCCGATCCGGTGCTGCCGAGCGACGCGATGACGATGCTCACCTTCTCGGTGCGCGACCCCGACCCCAAGAAGGTCGCGACGAAGTTCACGGCTCCGCTGGTCGAGCTCGCACTCGCCAGTGTTCCCGGGCTCACGTTCACCACCGCCCCCGGAAAGCCCCGTCCAGTCGGCGTGTTCTGGCCCACCCTCGTGGATCGCACCGAAGTCACGCACCAGGTTCGGGTCGGTGACGCGGAGCCCGTGGTCGTACCCCATCCACCCACGGGTCCCCTACGCCACGAGCGGGTCACCTCCCGCTTCCCCCCGGCCGGCGACCCCACCAGCGGCACATCCATCCGGCTCGGAGACCGCTGTGGCTCCCGGTCCGGCGACAAGGGTGGCCATGCGAACGTCGGGGTGTGGGTGCGCGACCCCACCCACTATGCGTGGCTCGTGCGCACACTCACCGAAGAGCGGGTCTTCGACTGGCTCGCCCGCACGGGCTTCTCGGGCGATGTCGACCGCTACGAGCTCGCCAACCTGCACGCGGTCAACTTCGTGCTGCGCGGCTACCTCGACCTGGGCGTGGCCAGCAACCTGGCACCCGACCCACAGGCCAAGGCGCTCGGCGAGTGGTTCCGCTGCAAGCAGGTGCCCGCGGACTGAGGCTCAGTTCGCGCCACCGGGCGGAGTGGGCGGCAGCTCCAGGCACACGATGTGCCGGTAGAGGCGCCGGGTGGTCTTGTCCTCCTTCGGGTACTCCACGGCCGCCGGCACGCTGAAGCCGACGAACTCGAACCCTTCCGGACAGCAGCTGGGGTCGTTCTTCCACCGGCCGTCGTTCTCGTCGACGCAGTTCGACAGGCCGTTGGGGTGCATGTAGAGCTCGACCACCGCGCGGGCGGGCGTGACGTTGGGCGGATTGCAGGCAGCGAGCGCGACAGCGCACACGAGCGCTGCGGTGCAGGCGAAGAGATGGCGCATGGTTCCTCCAGCGAGAACGGCGGACGCCGCCTTGTACCGCACCGTGACTATCCGCGCAGCGCGCTCACCAGCTTGCCCATCGAGTCCTTGGCATCCCCGAACAGCATGCGGGTGTGCGGGTGGAAGAACAGCGGGTTGGCCACACCGGCGTACCCCACGTTCATCGAGCGCTTCGAGACCACACAGGTCTTCGCCTTCCAGCTCTCGAGCACCGGCATCCCGTAGATCGGCGACGCGGGGTCGTCCAGCGCTCCGGGGTTCACGATGTCGTTGGCCCCGATCACCAGAGCCACGTCGGTCTCCTCGAAGTCGTCGTTGATCTCCTCCATCTCGAGCACGATGTCGTACGGCACGCCCGCTTCGGCGAGCAGGACGTTCATGTGGCCCGGGAGGCGACCGGCGACCGGATGGATGGCGAAGCGCACCGTGGTCCCGCGCCCGCGCAGCAGCTCGGTGAGCTCGTTGACGGTGTGCTGGGCCTGCGCGACGGCCATGCCGTAGCCCGGGATGATGACCACGGAGCTGGCGTCGGCCAGGAGGGTGGCCAGGCCATCGACCTCGATGGGATCGACCTCTCCAGCAGGTTGACCCTCGGAAGGCGCCGCCGCAGCGGTGTCTGCGGTGCCGAAGCCCCCGAAAACCACGTTCCAGATGGACCGGTTCATGGCCTCGCACATGATGTACGAGAGGATGGCCCCCGAGGAACCGACGAGGGCGCCGGTGACGATGAGCAGGTTGTTGCCCAGCATGAAGCCGGCCGCAGCAGCGGTCCAGCCGGAGTAGCTGTTGAGCAGCGACACCACGACGGGCATGTCGGCGCCCCCGATGGCCAACACCAGGTGGGCCCCGAGCGCACAGGCGATGAGGGTCATCGCGAGCAGCACGGTCATGGCGAGCGACCCCCCGTGATCGAGGGAGAACGGGATCACCAGCAGCACGATGGCTGCAGCTGCACCGGCGTTCCACAGGTGCCGATTGGGGATGAGGAGCGGCGCACCGCCCATGTTCCCGGACAGCTTGCCCCAGGCGACCACCGACCCCGTGAAGGTGATGGCCCCGATGGCGACGTCGAGGAAGATCTCGATGTCGTGGATGACGGCTTCGACCCCGTGCAGCTCGTGCGGAGGCGCGAGGAAGGTGGAGAAGCCGACCAGCACGGCCGCGATTCCGACGAAGCTGTGCAGCAGCGCCACCAGCTCGGGCATCGCGGTCATGGCGACGCGCGAGGCGAGCAGGGCTCCGATGCCCCCGCCCACCAGGGTCGCCACCCCGATCCAGCCGAACTCGGCCATGCCCGGTGCGAACAAGGTGACCAGCAGCGCGACGGTCATCCCGGCGATGCCGAACCGGTTGCCCTGACGAGCGCTCTCCTGGGTGGACAGCCCCGAGAGCGACAGGATGAACAGCGCGGCGGCGAACAGGTACGCGACGTTGAGGAGGTTGCCCATCATGCACCTCCACGGGAGTCGGCATCGGGGGCGCGGAACATCGCGAGCATGCGCTCGGTGACCAGGAACCCGCCCGAGATGTTGATGGCCGCGAACAGGATGGCGAGCGCGGCGAGCCAGGTGGCCCCGGGGTTCTGTGCGGCGCCGGCCTGGAGGAAGCCCCCGATGACGATGATGCCCGAGATGGCGTTGGTGACGCTCATGAGCGGGGTGTGCAGCGCCGGGGTGACCGACCAGACCACCTTGTAGCCGACGAAGCAGGACAGCACGAAGACCGTGAACTGCTGGACGAACGCGTCGGGGGCGTACAGCCCGATGGTCAGTGCCACGGCACCCACACCGCCGGCGACCGCGAGCTGGCCGTTGGCCGAGAGCGCGACGTCGGTCTTCGGAGGGGCCTCGAGCGCGGTCGGCGGCGTTTGGACCTGTTCAGGCGGGGGTTTTGCGGGGCTGGGCTCCGGAGGAGGCGGAGGCTCGAGCGGCTCGCCCTCGAACACGCAGACCGCGCCGCGCACCACCTCGTCGTCCAGATCGACCGCGAACCCCTCTTCGCCCGTCATGTCGGACAGCAGGTGCACGATGTTGCGCGAGAAGAACTGGCTGGCGTGGGCGGGGAGCCGGCTCGTGAGGTCGGTGTAGCCCACGATCGAGACCCCTTCGTGCTCGACCACCTGATCGGCCTCGGTCAGATCGCAGTTGCCCCCCTGGGCCGCGGCGAGATCGACCACCACCGAACCCGACTGCATGGCTTCGACCATGTCCTTCAGCCAGAGCTTGGGAGCGGGCTTGCCGGGGATGAGGGCCGTGGTGATCACGATGTCGGTGCGCGGCGCCTGCTCGCGGAACAGCGCCATCTCGGCCTCGATGAACTCCTTGCTCATCACCTTGGCGTAGCCGCCGCCCCCTTCGCCGGACTCCTCGATGTCGACCTCGAGGAACCGCGCGCCGAGCGACTGGACCTGCTCCTTGACGGCCTCGCGGGTGTCGAACGCGAACACCTCGGCGCCGAGCCCCCGTGCTGCCCCGACTGCCGCGAGCCCCGCCACGCCAGCCCCGATCACGAGCACCCGTGCAGGTGGGGTCTTTCCGGCTGCGGTGATCTGACCGCCCATGAACCGCGGAAGCAGCGTGGTGGCCTCGATCACGGCGCGGTAGCCGGCGATGTTGGCCATGCTCGACAGCACGTCCATCTTCTGGGCACGGCTGATCCGCGGGATGCGATCGAGGGCGATGGCCGTGATGTTCGCCTCGGCCAGGCGGTTCACGAGGGGTTCGTTCTGAAGCGGCCACAGCAGCGCAACGAGCACGGTGCCTTCGCGAAGCATCGCGATCTCGCCTTCGGTGGGCTCGCGCACCTTCGCGACGATGTCGGCTTCGGCGTAGAGCGCCTCTGCACCCTCGACGATCGTCGCGCCCGCGTCGGCGTAGGCGGCGTTCGAGAACCCGGCGGGCTCGCCGGCACCCTGCTGTATCGCGACTTCGAACCCCAGCTTCGCCAGCCGCCCCACGGTGTCGGGAGTGGCGGCTACGCGACGTTCTCCGGCGAACGTCTCACAGGGGATGGCGACGCGCATTCGGGCTCCTCCACAGGCTCGGGGCTCGGATGTATAACGCCGGAGAACCGCCGTGCTGGAGGCAACGTGGAGCCCTTCACCTTTCCCGGGTTCCGGGTCGGACTTCGTCCGCTGACCATGGACGATCTCGATTCGATCATGGAGTGGATCAACGACCCCGAGGTCACCCGGAACTTCGCCGGCATGAGCGAGACGATCACCCGCGAGCAGGAAGCCGCGTTCCTCGAGCGGGCCTTCGCCAGCGAGACCGACCGGTTGTTCGCGGTGGTCGACGCGTCCGGGCAGTACCTCGGCAACGCCGGAATCCACAAGATCTACTGGCCCGCGAAGAACGGGCGCCTCGGCATCGTGCTCGGGGCGCGCGGCGCTCGGGGCCGTGGGCTCGGCCAGGAAGCGCTGAAGCTGCTGTGCGCACGGGGGTTCCTCGACCTCGAGCTGCACAAGCTGTGGCTGGTCCACTACGCAGAGAACCACCGCATGGCGCACATCGCCGAGAAGCTCGGATTCGTCGCCGAAGGTCGCCTGCGAGACGAGTACTTCCACGCGGGCCGCTACCACGACATGCTGCGGCTGTCGTTGCTCGAACAGGACTTCGCCGAGCTCGCCGCCGAGTGGGGCACCCTCTGAGAATCCTGCGCGGGCGACGAGGATTTCTCGTCAACGACCGCGCTTCTGACGTACGATTCGCACGTGCTGACCGGAATCGTGAAGGGTGTGGTCCATCCGGAGGCCGGGCCGATCGTGCCCGTCATCCTCCGTCAGGGCGAGACCGTGGAGGAGACGACGGCCTTCGAGGCGCACGGGTACGCCATCGTCGACACGGGCGCAGATCTGTCGGGGATCGACGAAGACCTCGCGATCCGACTCAAGCTCGCCCCCGCCGGCACGCTGCGGCTGACCCGCCCCGGGCCCTCGCCCGACTTCACCGCCGGTCGGTTCGACGGCGAGATCGCGTTCCCCGCCACCCGCTTCGCACCGGTTCGCGGCAAGCTCGTGGGCTACCAGGATCTGGACACCCGCTTCGACAGCATCCGCATCGTCGCCATCCTGGGTCGCGATGTGCTGGCGGGCTGTCAGCTCGTGATTCACGGTGGGCGACGCTCCGTCGAGCTGCAGCGCCTGGCATGAGCCCCGGAACCGCGCCATGAACGACACCCCTCCCCCGCCCGAGCCGCGTCCGGCGCCCCCGATCGACATGGATCTGCGCGCTCCGTCCGACCAGCTTCCTCCGCCAGAGCCCGCCTACGGCATCCCGATGGTCGGTCTGGGTAGCGGTGGTCCGGTCGTCCACCGCCCGTGGAAGCTGCTGTTGCTGGTCGGGCTGCTGCTGTTGCCCGGTGTCGCGCTGCTCGGAGTCTGGTTCCTGCTCTGACGCGTCGGCGTCACCAGGGGATTCGACCCGACACCGGCCAGGACACCGGCACATCGCCGAACTGGGTCGAGATCGAGCCGTGCAGCCAGTCCCCTTCGTCGTCCTCGACCGTCAACCAGGTGTCGCGCTTGACCCGTCCGATCACCGGGCCTTCCGCGCCGGCGTGCAGCCAGGTCCCCGCCGCGACGTTGTGTCTGAACATTCCCGAGCATCCGCCACACCCGAAGCTCGCGCCACCGGATCGGCCGAGTCCCCAGCCCTCTGTCGACGCGGTGTCCAGCTCGTGGACCCACGCCTCGACCGGCCAGTCACCCGCGCGGAACGCGACCCGGACCCATTCCTGGTCCCGCTCCTGTACCGCCGCGAAGTGAAAGCTGCGGTCGGGATGGGTGGTGGCGAACACCCGTCCGTCCGGGGCGTCCAGCAGCTCGACCTCCGAGAGCACCCGTACCGACGGGCCCTCCAGCGGCAGGACCTCCCAATCGTCCATCGGTGCGTCGCTGTACCAGTAGTGGTCGAGCTCGACATCCGGCACCCAGGTGTCGACCCGCACAGAGTCGTTCTCCACCTTCACCCGGGTCTCCCCCTGCCCCACGCCCACGGGCTCGAGCGGGGTCCCGGCCGGAACCCGCACGCCGACGTCCGCCCCCTTCGGCCCCCCCATCCAGGTGTGGACCACGGGCACCAGCTCCAGATCCTGCCGGTCGAGCCAGACCACCAGCTGCGTCGTCCGATGCTCGACCAGCACCCCGAGCTGCTCGTCGCGGATGTCGACCACCACGTGCCCACCGCTCCGATCGGTCCACCAGGTGTCGCCCGTCAACGGCGCCCCGCCGGGCGTCCCGTATGCATGAGCAGCATGCCGGACCCGGGTGCGCTCGCTGAACGCATCTCGAGGTGCGTCCACCAGGACCGCCCGCATGTCGTCCGCATCGCGCAGCGTGTGCAGGCCTGACGACCAGCTCCCGTCGCCCTCCAGATCCTCCGGCGCACACCCCATCGCCACCGTCGCCACCGCAACCATCATCATCGTCGAACGCATCGCACCCTCCCGTCGTGTGGTTGGAGTGCGCGAGCGACCGGCGGTTCCGGGCGTTCTGTAGAGAGCGCGTCAAGACATGCGACGACGTCGGGGATCGACGACCACACCCTGCCGCGGAGCCGTCTCCACCGGCGGAATCTCAGCCAGGTCGTGCCAGACATCCGGCGCGAAGGTGGCGGCGAACAGTCGAGCTGCGGTCCGACCCACGCCCAGCTCGAACATCCCCCCGAAGTACACCGGACCCGTCGCCAGGGTCAGCGCTTCGAGCACCGCGAACCAGCCGCCCATCCGGGGCCCCTTCAGGTTGACCCACTCCCCTGGCGTCACGCGGGCATCCCCGGGTTCGAGCACCGTCTGATCCCGAGCGGTCCAGCCCAGCGGTCGCGGTGGATCCTCGAACAGCGTGTTCGGGAACCGCTCCCTGGCCTGCCCGCACAGCGCTACGGCTTCGCGCGCGTGCTTGAAATCGAGCACGCCCACCGACCCGCCCACGTCCGATGCGGTGGCGGCCAGGGCATCCAGGGTCTGCGGAGACCACTCCCGATCGACGTCGATCTTGAACCGCGCCCCCGGATTCTCCCGCAGGATCGCCCGCATCCGGGTCGCGGGATCGGCGCACCGGCCGAAGCTCACCCAGGTCTTCAGCATCACGGGGGACCGCATTCCCGAGACGTCGGCCCAGGTCAGACCCGCCTGCCCCAGAGCGAGATCGATCAGCGCGCCTTCGAGCGCACACCGGTCGTACGCCGGGAGCGTCGCGATGCGGCACTCCGACAGCGCCGTGCCCACGGACCCTTCGAACGACCACCCTGCCATCCGGCCAGCGAACGCGCGGTGATCCGCCATCGTCCACGCGACGTTCTCCCCACGTCCGACGGCTCCCGACCCCTGCAGCTCCAGCTCGCTGCTGGGCCGAGCCCCCCCCTCGTACGGCGCCACCGGGACCTCGAACACGCGCACACGGGCCTCGTCGACCCGCACCGAAAGCGACTTCAGGCGATCGAAAACCACCCGCGCATCGGGAGCATCAGCCATCCCAGGCCAGCCGGAAGCCCACGAAGATGGTCTCGCGTCGGATGGGCAGATCCCAGGATCGGAGGGTCGGACGCAGCAACGACCGCCCACTGGCCCAGCTGCCACCCCGCAGCACCGGCATCGTGCCATCGAAGAACGGCGCGCTGTAGTCGACGTACGGGAACCACTGAAACCCGGGATAGCCCTCGAACATCGACGCGGTCCACTCCCAGACGTTGCCGAACATGCCCCGCGCCCCACACGCACCTGCACCGCCCACAGCACCCACCGGGGCGGGCCCGAGTGCAGTCGACTCTGCGAACGCGCCGTCCACATCGGGGGGATGGGGCGTGCCATCGGGAACACACCGGGCAGCGTGCTCCCACTCGGCTTCGGTCGGCAACCGGCCACCTGCCCAGCGCGCATAGGCCTGGGCTTCGTGCCAGCAGACGTGCTGCACGGGCTCGTCGGGCTGCAGCTCCACCAGGCGACCGAAGCGCATCACCCCGCCATCCCGCCACCCGTGAGGACCCTCGACCCCCTCGCCCGCGAGCCAGGCCCAGCCCTCGTCGGTCCACAGCGCTCGAGTACCGTACCCGCCGTCCTCGACGAAGGCGGCGTACTCCCCCACGGTGACGGGATGCCGGGCGATGGCGTAGGGCGCGAGCACCCGTTCGTGGGCCGGGCGCTCGTTGTCGTACGACCACGACCGGTCGTCGGTCCCGATCTGCACGGCCCCTCCGGCCATCTCGATGCGATCCGCCCGCCAGGGAGCGCTCTTCGGAGGCTCCGACCGCGACAGTTCCAGGTCTTCGCGCAGGTTCAGCGCCGCCAGGATGGTCTCGATGTGCCAGGCCTCGTGCTGAACCACCATGTTCCACACGAACCCCCGACCGGTGAGCGGATCGTCGGAGTCCACCCCCGCACGGAGCCGCTCGAGGGTGGCTTCGCGCACACGCTCCAGGCGTTGCGTGCAGGCCGTCGGGTCCGGGAGCTCCAGCTCGCCGCGCACCGCTCGCCCGTGAACGCCCGCATCGAACAGCGGAGGCAGCCCGCCTCCCTGCTCCGGTCGCCAGCCGTCCACCGCCTTCACGAGCCACAGCTCCTCGAACGCCGCGATGTGCCCGAGATCCCAGAGGATCGGGCCCATGATCGGCGAGTGCTGGCCGCACAGAACCTCCGCTCCGACCTGGGCGACGAGCCGCGACAACCGCTCCCGCGAGTGCCTCAATCGGGTCTCGAGCTGTTGTTCCAGCGTGCCCATCCTTCTCCCGGTCAGCGTGCGGTGCTCGACGGCTCTGCTGTTCGTGCACATACTTTGGAGGGAGGTTCGATGCTCACCGGAACCATGGCTGGACTGGCAGTGCTGTTCTTCTTGCTGTCCGTCCCGCTCGCAGCAGAGAAGGTGCCGCCGAACCGCCTCTACGGCTTTCGAACCCCACGCACGGTCGAGGACGAGCGCGTCTGGTACCCCGTGAATCGCGTCGCGGGCCGCAACGGAATCGTGCTGTCGGCCATTCTCGCGCTCGCCTCCGCGATGGCGTTCTTCGGTGTGGGCACCGTTCCCGTGGTGGCCATGGTGGCCGCGCTGTTCGTCGCCGGCCTGATCTCCACCTTCATCTCGGCGAGCCGCATCGTCACCCGCGTCGACGAAGGCGGGCCGCTGATCGACTACAGCTCGAGCATCGGGAAGAAGAGCAAGGACGACGCGGGGAAAGCCCGCGAGAAGCTGCTGAAGAAGCTCCGAAAGGAGTAGCTACGCACTCGCGATCTTCAGGATGTCTCCGAGCACCCCGGCTGCGGTGACCTCTGCGCCCGCGCCCGGCCCCTGCACGACCAGCGGGTTGTCGCGGTAGCGGCGGGTGGTGAAGACCAGGATGTTGTCCGGCCCGGTGAGCGACCCGATGGCCGTTCGCCGATCGACCTCGGTGAGCCCCACCCGCACGCCGGAGTCGTCGATGGTCGCGACGTAGCGCAACACCTGGCCGTTCTCGGCAGCGACCCGGACCCGGTCGGCGAGCGGCTGGGCGTAGGCTTCGAGGGCGGGCATCAGGCCGGCGTCCAGACCCGGGACCAATGCGTCGAGGGCGACGTCCTCCAGCTCCAGCCGCCGCCCCATCGCGCGGGCGACGATGAGGGCCTTGCGTGCGACGTCCCGGCCGGACAGATCCTCGCGCGGGTCGGGCTCGGTGAACCCCAGCTCGCGGGCCTTCTGCACGGCCTTTACCAGACCCGTGCCGGCGTCCAGCTGGCTGGTGAGGAACCCCAGGGTGCCCGAGAAGCAGCCCTCGACCCGCTCGAGCGAATCGCCCGTGGCCACGAGCTCTTTGAGGGTGTGGAGCACGGGGAGGCCCGCCCCGAAAGTGGTCTCGTAGCCGTAGCGTGCGCCGGACGCGTCCCGGGCGTCCACCAGCGCGCGGTAGGTGTCGGTGGGGCCCGACAGCGGCACCTTGTTGGCCGTCACCACCGAGAATCCCGCCTGGAGCGCGGCGAGGTGCAGGGGCTGGGTGGGGGCAGCGGTGACATCGACGACGATGGTGTCCGCGAACCGGCGCTCGGCCAGGAGCGCGATGAGCTCGGCGTCCGTGGGCCGGGCCGGGCCGGACTCCAGGCGCTCGGCCACCCGGTCCGGGGCGATGCCGTTCTCGTCGAGCACGTAGCGACGGCTGTTGGCGACCAGGGAGATCCGGAGCTCCACCCCGGGGAAGCTCGACCGGGCTTCGTCGAGCATCCGCATCAGGTCCCGACCCACCAGCCCCGCTCCGAAGAGCGCCAGGTGCACGATGCGGGTCAGTCCGAACTCGCTGTGCACGGCCCGCACGGCGCGACTGACCTGCTCGGACCGGACCGCCACCGAGATCGACAGCTCGCTGGCGGCCTGGGCGATAGCGAGCACGTTGACGTTCAACCGGCCCAGAGAGCCGAACAAGCGCCCCGACACCCCGGGCGTGCCCGCCATCCCGGCCCCGATGATGGACAACACGCTGACGGGCCCGTCCAGCTGCACCCCTTCGAGCATGCCCGCCTCGATCTCCAGGGCGAACACGGCCTCGAGCTGGTGTTGCAGCGCGGGAGCATCCACGGTCCGGACCACCAGCGACACGCTCTGCTCGCTGCTCGCCTGGCTGATCATCATCACGTTCACGCCGACGGTCTCGGTGGCGTGGAAGATGCGGCGCGCCATGCCCACCAGGCCCGCCATGCCGCGTCCTCCGACGGTGATGAGGGTCAGGTCGTCGACGCTGGTGACCGTCTTCACTCCGAAGGGCTCGTCCTGCTCGGCGGTCTCGGCGCCGATGAGGGTGCCGGGCAATCCGGGGTCGAAGGTGCTGCGGATGCGGATCGGGATGCCTGCGCGCATCGCCGGCACCATGGTCTTGGGGTGGACCACCCGGGCGCCGAAGTACGACATCTCGGCCGCCTCCCGGTAGCTGACCGCCCGCAGCGACCTCGCTTCGCGCACGGTGGTGGGATCGGCCGTGAGGATGCCGTCCACGTCGGTCCAGATCACGATCTCGTCGGCGTCCAGCACGGCACCGAGCAGGGCTGCGGTGTAGTCGGAGCCGCTGCGGCCGAGCACCGTGGTCAATCCCGCATCCGTGCTGCCCAGAAAGCCCGTCACCACGGGGGTACCGCCCGCCTCGACCTCGGGGAGCAGTGCAGACCGGGCCAGCTGACGGGTGACCTCGAGATCCACCCGGGCTTCTTCGAACCGCGCATCGGTCCGCACGATCTCGCGGGCGTCGACCGGCTGGGAGCGCAGCCCGGCCCCTCGCAGGTGTGCGCTGGCGATGCCCACCGACAGCCGCTCGCCGAAGCTGGCCAGGAGTGCACGACTGCGAGGGGTCTGTTCGCGGAGCAGCGACACGCCGTGCAGCAGCTGGGTGAGCTCGGCCACCAGCGCACGGGTGGCGACGTCGCAGCGCGGGTCGTCGACCGCTCCCAGGGCCAGGGCCTCGATGCGGGTCAGCCGCTCCTGAACCCCCGCCCAGTCGCCCTGTTCGGCTGCTTCTCCCGCGGCCAGCAGGTCGTCCGTGGTCTTGCCCATCGCCGACACCACGACCACCTTGGGGCCTGGAATCTCGGCCACCAACGCGGCCATCCGCTCGAGCTTGTCGCGCGAGCCCACGCTGGTGCCACCGAACTTCATCACGATCACGGGCGCTCCCTCTCGTCCACGGCGTGCCACAGTAGCCGGGCGCGCCAGCCCCGTCGTACTCTGGACGGGTCTCCGGCGGAGGAACGCAGTGCGAATCGAGATGAGCGGGTACGGCGGTCCAGACGTGCTGAGAGTGGTGGACGCCCCCGAGGTGGATCCCACCGAGCGCCGCGTCCGCGTGCACGTCACGGCGGCCGGCGTGAACCGCGCCGATCTGTTCATCCGGAGCGGGGAGTGGCCCCAGGGCGGCGACTGGCCGTACGTGCCGGGATTGGAGCTGGTGGGGACCGTGGAGGCGGTCGGTGCCGACTGTCGACTGTCGGTGGGCGATCGGGTGATCACGATGATGCAGCGACTCGGCGGGATCCACGGCATCCGAGCCGGTGGGTACCAGCGGCGGGCGGTCGTTCCCGAGTCGACCCTGGCGATCCTCCCGCGCTCGCTGTCGCGAATGGACGCCGCCACGCTGGGGCTTCCAGGGGTCACGGCGTGGAAGAGCCTGCAGGCACTGGATGTTCGGGCCGGGCAGCGCGTGCTCGTCCAGGCGGGGAGCAGTGCTGTCGGGCAGATGGCGCTGCGGTTGCTGCGGGCCTTCGGATGCGAGGCCGTGGCCACCGGGACCCGTCCCGAGAAGTTCGATGCGATGCGCGCAGCCGGGGCCGAAGACGTGATCTGGACCCGCGACCCCGACACGCCCGAGTGGTGGCGGGGCCATGCGCACGTCGATGCGGTCCTGGAGCTGGTGGGCGCACCGACGTTCCAAGGCAGCCTGACCATGCTGCGGCCCGGCGGACGGTTGGTGCTCGCGGGCGCCACCGGGGGCGATCAGCTGGCGTTCGAGGCCTGGGAGCTCACCCGCCCGAAGACGCTGCTGGGCTACTCCAGCGAGACCCTGACCCGCGACGAGCTCCAGGAGAGCATCGACACCCTCTCGCGCTTCGTGGAACGCGATCTGGTCCAGCTTCCCGAGCCCAATGTGTTCCCGATGGCCGAGGTGGTGGAGGCCCACCGGCAGATGGAAGCCGGCGAGCTCGTGGGTCGCGTCCTGCTGAAGCCGTGAGCGAAGCGGCGCCCGGTCCCGAGCACCTGCACCTCACCACGCCTGCGGGGCGATTGGTCGCGCTGTCGACCGCCATGCTCGCCAACCTGCCTCTGTGGGCGATGCTGCTCGTGGTCCTCGCCATCACCGCCCGGCCCGACGAGGTCCTCGGGGTCGGCATGTGCCTGTTCCCCGTGGCCTGGGTGGTCAACGCAGGTGGTTCGGGGATCGCGGCCACGCTGTGGGGCCAGGTGGGCGGCAACCTCGCGATCTGGCCCACCGCAGCGACGCTGGACGGTCGTCGGGTCATGGCGCTGCACGACTGGGATCTGCACGGCCCCTGGGTGGCGGTGCGCACCGAAGCCACCGACATCCCCCAGTACCGGTTCGGCACCCCTCGGGACGTCCGGAGAGCGCTGGAGGCATTGCGCGAGCGGGTTCCGACGACGACCACGCAGGACGAGCGGCTCGACGGCTTCACCCTCTCCTGCCGCCCGGGACGCCCCCATGTCGATCTGGACTTCGCCATCCTCTGGTCCACCGGCGTGAACCTGCTCGGAACGGTGCCGTTCGCAGCGGTCGTCCTGGCCGCGAGTCCATCGATGGGCACCGTGGTCTCGCTGGGGATGGCGGCCATCCTCGCCCTGCTGGTGGCCCTGGTGCTCGCCTCCCTCGGCGCATGGGCCGTCCAGGCCACACGGCTACAGCCCGAAGTGACGATCACACTCCGCGGCCGAACCCTCGAGATCGCCCGTGCTGGACGGACGGATCGCGCACAGATCGACGATCCGGCCACGCAGGTGCAGCTGACCGACACGGGTACGGGGATGGTGCTGACCGTGCGGGCACCGGACGGACTGCGGGTGTGCAACGTGTTCGTCACCCGACCCGCTTCAGAGGCGTTGAAGCGCGGTCTGGGTGCGCTCCCACCCACCCGGAGCGGTACGGCGGCCGAGGTGCCGGAGTCCCTCGGACGCCTGCGCGCACCCGAGGGACCCGGAACCTGACCACACCGTCGGGCTCGGGGACCCGCCTCCACCCGGACGCCATCCACCACCCGACACCGGATGGAGCTGTGCGGGAGCGTTCAGCAGGTCAGAGCAGCGGGCTCCACCACGCCCGGCTCGTGGGGCGCACCTCGAGCGTTCGCGGTGCACGTTGCAGACCACGGGAGGTGCGCTCTCGAGAGAAGAGAGGCTAGGAGGGAAGAGCTGGCAGGTGCCGTGCTGGCGTCATGTCCGTCCTCGGAGCTGTGCTCTCATGACCCGAAAGCGCCCATCCGTCCAGCCCGACCCCACAGCAGACCTCGGGCCGGAACCGTCCGAAGAGGACGAACTGTTCGACGACGAGGCCCCGGAACGCCCGTGGTGGCGGCGCGTTCTGGTGGAATGGATGCTCCCGGTCCTGGGACTCGTGGTGATCTGGCAGGGCGTAGGCTGGCTTCGCGCACCGTCGCTCCCGGACGCAGCCCCCGACTTCACCCTGCAGACCCTGGAGGGCGAGACGGTTCGGCTGTCGGACTTCCGCGGCCAGCAGGTGGTGCTGAACTTCTGGGCCACCTGGTGTGGGCCGTGCCGCATCGAAGCCCCCAGCTTCGCGTCGTTCGCCGAGAACAACCCCGACGTGGTGGTGCTCGGCATGACCGAGGACGACGACCCCGCGAAGGTTCGGCGGGCACAGAAGGAGCTCGGGCTCACCTACCCGCTCGTGCTGGCCGACGACGCCACGCTGCAGGCCTACGGCATCTCGACCTACCCCACGACGGTCATCGTCGACGAGCAGGGCTTCGTCTCCACGGCCCACACCGGCATCCTGTTCCGTCCACAGGTCTGGCTGATGACCACTGTGTTCTGACCCGTCAGGGCCTCAGCAGCGCCACCAGCACGGCCGATGCCCACCCCAGGTTCGGGTCGTCCGGGGTTCCACCGATGGGGATGTCGAGCTGCACCTCGCCGTCGCGGCTCGCGAAGTCCACGACCATCCCGATGCCCGCGTTCTTCAGGCCCTCCAGCGGTCGCTTCCAGTCTTCGGACTGCAGCACGTCCGGATCGACCAACACCAGCTCCGCATCCCCCTGCAGGCCGTGTCGGGGGTCCAGGCGTGCGTGCCCGTCCAGAGAGAAGGTTCCGGCTGCGACATCGGCGCCGATCCACTGTCGGAGGAAGGGGTTGATGTCGACCAGTCGCGCATCCGACAGTCCCACGTCGATGGTCTGTGCCTTCTCGCCCAGCTGGAGATGCCCGTCGAGTGGGCCCCCCCAGAGCTTCCCGTGGACCCTGACATCTCCGGTCTCCCCGTGTGCACCCAGGGTCACGTCGCGGAGCTCTACGACGCCATCCTCGATCGGGACCGTGGCCTCGGGCGTCTCGAACACCACCTTGGCGTTTCGGACGTCCAGGGCGGGCACTTCGAGGGTCGGCAGGCGCGGAGCCTCGTCCAGACGGGCGCTTCCGGCGTTCGACGCGCTGGCGCCCTCCCGGTCTGGCGGGTCGAGCCGGACGCGGACGACGACGTCTTCGAGCGAGCCGGACAGCGTCCTCGTCTCGGGTGCGGCGTCGAGCCCCCACCCGAGTCGGATGTCCGCGCGCTCGCCATGGGCGGTGAGAGAGCGGGACTGGATGTCGATCGACCGCACGTGGCCCTCCAGGCTGCCTCCGGCGTCGTCCAGCACCAGCTCGAGATCGGCCTGACCATCGATCGGAGGCAGGTCGAGGTAGCTGCGGCCCAGGTCCGCGAACGCGTCCAGCTGCAGGTCGGTGGCCTCGATGCGAGCGCGAACCCCGTGGGCGTCCTTGTGCTCGAGGGTTCGGAAGGGGTCCATCACCGCCCAGCCCGAGATGTGCCCCCCGCGCGCCACGTCTGCTTCGACCTCCCAGCGTGCATCGCGACGCCAGGTGCTGAAGCCGAGCACATCCAGATCGACGTCTTCGAGGGCCAGCTCGACCCGCGGTGAGACCAGCGGATCGACCACCAGGACGTCGCCATCGGTGACCTTGACGTCCAGCGTCACGTGTGCGTCCGGTCGGGACACCTCGCCCATCGGCCCGCCCACGCGGAAGAACGTGATCTCGGGCTGTTCGAGAGCGACCGACCCGTCGAAGTGCGCCTCGTCGAGAAGCCGCACGGCATCCCAGCGCACCCGGATCGACGGGGCGATTGCGCGCTCGACCGCCGAATCGCCCTGCTGGAGCGCCTCGAGCACGACCTGATCTGCGTTGGCCCAGCCCCCGAAGACATCTCCGTGCAGCCGACCGATCTCGGCCGACCAGCCGTTGATCCGACCCACCACATCCGTCGCGGTCACGATGGCCGAGCTGTCGAGGGCCCCATCCCCGTCGACCGACAGCGTCAGATCCGCATCCGCGGTCCCTCCGGTCACGCCCGCATCCACGAAGCGCGCCACGGTCTCGTGGAGCCGGGCGAGCTGGAGTCCCCGGACCTCACCTTCGAGGTCGGTCGGCGGAGGCCACTCCCGCAGGTCCAGGGTGCCGCGCCCGGTGAAGCGACCGCCGGCGATCTCTGCGTGCGGCACCTGGATCCGGCCGGGTCCGGCAGCTGCGGTACCGAGCCCCACCCCGTGCAGAGAGACCGCGTCCGCCCCGAACGCGAGCGGAGGCTCCCGGCTGTCGTCGACCAGGGTGATGGCCGCATCCGAGAAGATCACGTGCTCGAGGAGGAACGGCCCCAGCGCCGAGAGCGTGTTCGCAGGAGAGCTGCTGCTTCGGGTCCACTCGCTCCGCAGCACGGCCAGTTCGACCCCCTCGGCGATCAGGGTCGCGCGCAGGGTGTGGTCGGCATCGACGCCACCGGAGAGCGTCACCACCAGCTCTTCCACGCGGATCGGACGCCCGACGAGCCCCTGCACTGCGATCGAACGGCCGATCAGCTGTGCGTCGATGCAGCCCTTCTGGATGGCAGTGGATTCTCTGCAGGGATTGTCAGGGAGGTCGGGGTTGCCGCGGTCCATGGTGAATCGCGCGGTGGCGTCGAAGGCCCCCTCGGGAATCGTGAGCCCCAACAGCGCGTGTGGCGCGCCCTGGAACGCCGTCTTCTCGACACCGACCACCTCGAACGTGAGGTCGATGGCTTCCCCGTGCGTTCCCCAGAAGTCCATCGGACCGCTGGCGTGGACCGGCCCCCGTCCGACCACACCGAGCACGTCGAGATGGCCGGCATCGGGACCGTTGCCGATGCCCGTGTAGGTGCCGTTGACCGCCCGAACCCGGTGGGTGAAGGCCTCCTGCGTCCACACCCATGTTCCGTGCACGATGGCGACGTCCAGCATGGCTTGCAGGCTGGAATCCCCCGGCCCCTTCGGCTCCTTTGCGGGGCCAGACCGCTTTTGGGCCGTCACGACCGGGGCGATTGCGACCCCGCGCAGCGGGAACCGGCCGGACAGGGTGGCATCCGGCGCGAGCGAGACCCACCCGTCGGGAATCTCGATCTTGCGGAGCGTGAGCGACTCCCACTGGCCCTCGATCGACAGATCCGAGAACGACACGCGGCCCGAACCGGGGTCGAACTCCACCCGCCCCACCGACCCCGACCACTTCTCGGTGCCGTCCATCGCCCAGCGGAATCCCTGCGTGATGCTCCACGCCACCCAGTACTCGGCGGTGACCACGAGCCCGACGACCAGCAACGCCAGAACGGGAAGACTCCAGAGCACGAACCGACCGATCCGGCGGAGAATCGACGGACGCGGAGCGGGATCGGTGTCGGCGGATGTGGTCTCGATACCCAAGCATCACACGTTTACCGAAACAATGCGAGGAAATTAATATGCAAGGAAACAACCCGCACGGGCCTCATCCCGCGAAACATCGCTCCAGATGCGCCATCAGGACGGCGACCTCCGCTTCGATCCGGGAGGCGTCCGGCGGCGCCTCGGTGGACTGTACGCTCACGCTGGTGCGGTTTCCCTGCAATCGAATCGTACCCATCTCTCCGACCAGATCCATCACCGCCGACTGAGCCCCGTCGTCTTCGAGGAAGTCCGAGAGCACATCGACAGGCGTTCCGGTCGCATACACCAGCTTGTCGAACAGCGGATCCCCCGTGCGCGCACCCAACACCCAGCCCAAAAGGGCATACAGCCCGCGCTTCATCCGGAACGTCGCCTTCAGCGGAACCGGCCGGCCCATGCGCCCTTCGACGTCCACGATGTACCAGGTCGAGTTCTTCGTGCGCACCGTTCGCGACCTCGATGTGAAGCTCCATCCCCGTCCGGCGGTCGCCGCTTCCACCCCGCCGCGCCTGCACACGTCGCAGACGTCCAGGCCGCTGGTCCGGTTCATCCCGGTCCTCGTCTTGTTGCACAGCGCACACACCGCCATCTGCCCCTCCACTGCCCTGGGATTTGCTAGGGTCGCCGTCCCGCGGCATCACGTCCGCTCTGGAGGTCAGGATGACACAGGATCACGTACTCGCGATCGACCAGGGGACCACGGGCTCCACCGCCCTCGTCATCGACCACGACGTGAACGTCGTCGCCTCGGTGAACGTGGAGTTCCCCAACCACTACCCCAAGCCCGGGCACGTCGAGCACGACCCCGAAGAGATCTGGGCGTCGGTGAGGGCCGCTGTGACGGGCGCATTGGACCAGTCGGGTGTGGATCCGTCGCAGCTGGCGGCCATCGGGGTCACCAACCAGCGCGAGACCGTCGTGCTCTGGGACCGGAAGACCGGCGAGCCCATCCACCGCGCCCTGGTGTGGCAGGACCGCCGCACAGCCGGGTTGTGCAAGCAGCTGAAGGAGGACGGGCACGAGGCCATGGTGCGGCGCAAGACCGGCCTGGTCCTCGACCCCTACTTCTCCGGGACCAAGGTGCGGTGGATGCTCGAGAACGTGCCCGGAGCGCGCAGGAGAGCCAACGAGGGCGCCCTGCAGATGGGCACCATCGACACCTACGCCGTGTGGCGGCTCACCGGCGGCACCGATGGGGGCGCGCACGTCACCGACCCCAGCAACGCCAGCCGCACGCTGCTCATGGACCTCGAGACCCTCGACTGGGACGACGCGCTCACGTCGCTGATGAAGGTGCCGAAGAGCGTCCTGCCGCGGATCGGCAACAGCAGCGAAGTGTTCGGGAAGACGAAGGGGCTCGACTTCCTGCCCGACGGCATCCCGGTCGCCGGGATCATCGGCGACCAGCAGGGTGCGCTGTTCGGCCAGGCCTGCTTCGAGCCCGGGATGGCGAAGAGCACCTATGGCACGGGCGCGTTCATCCTCCTCAACACGGGCGATCAGCCGACCCCGAGCAACGCGGGCATGCTCACCACCGTGGGCTGGAGGCTGAAGGACGGCGAGGAGGTCGCCTACGCTCTCGAGGGCAGCGCCTTCATCGCGGGTGCGGCCGTCCAGTGGCTCCGCGACGGACTCGGTTTGATCTCGGGATCGCCAGAGGTCGAGGCGCTCGCGCGCAGCGTTCCCGACTCGGGTGGGGTGACATTCGTCCCCGCGCTGGCCGGGCTCGGCGCACCGCACTGGCGGCCCGATGCGCGCGGCATCATCACCGGGATCACGGGCGGGACCACGAAGGCCCACCTCGCCAGAGCCACCCTGGACGGCATCGCGCTGCAGATCGACGAGATCCTCCGCGCGATGGCGGGCGATCTGGGCGAACCCCTCAGAGAACTCCGTGTGGACGGGGGTGCTGCGAAGAACGACCTGTTGATGCAGCGCCAGGCCGACCTCCTCGGCGTTCCGTGTGTGCGGCCGGCCGTGCTGGAGACGACGGGCCTGGGCTCCGGGCTGCTGGCCGGGCTGGCGGTCGGGTTCTGGGAGAGCAAGGACGACGTCACGCGTGCCTGGTCCGAAGCGAAGCGGTTCACGCCCGAGGGCGACGACACCGAGCTGGCCGAGACCCGGGCCCGCTGGGCCGAGGCCGTCAAGCGGGCGTGATCGGGTCTCCGTCGAGCCCACCGGTCACCGAGGGCGGGGGCCGGGCCTCGAGGCCGCGCAGTTCGGGGTGTTCGCGCGCCATGCGGGCCACCAGCCGCTCCAGGACGTACGCCGTGAGGGTTCGATGTGCGATGCGGCCGTCTCCACCGGGCCCGATGATGCACTCTTGCACCTCGCAAAGAAGGCCCACGCCCGCTGAGACCAGCGCTCCACCCGACGCCATCCCCCGCCTGTCGAGAGGTCGCCACGCGTGCCGAACGTGTTCCGCCGAACCCATGCGTTCGAGTATCCCAGGATGGCCCGCCTCGATGCGACCGCGGCCGCTCCCTCCACACGGGTCGGCTCCCCCCCGGTTCAGCGCTCCGGGAGCTCATTCGCTTCGTTCGAGCCGTCCCGCAAGCGCGACAGCGCCTCGGGAACCCCTGCCAGCGTGGGCTCTTCCGGGATCCAGTCGCGGATGGCCTCTGCAATCCACACCAGCCGGGCCACCTCCCGCTTGCGCGCCTGCGAGGTCACGCTGCGCGGCACCATCGACCGGATCAGCGGAAACACCCCGTCCAACGTCACCAGGAACAGCTGCATCCCGAACATCTCGCCGAACCGCACAGGCTTTCGAATCGATGGGACAGAGCTGGCGTTCACCGGCAGCTGGAACGGCCCGACCACCACGTCCACCACCCGATGCCGCGCGCAGGTCCGGGCCCACGCGCCCCCTGCGCCCACGCGAATCTGCCGACCGGTGAGGTCCAGCACGACCTCGGGGAACGCGATGCGCATCCGATCGACGGACCGCTCCAGTCCCTGGGGCTCCAGGGGCTCGATCGTCCCGATCTCGGGGTACAGAGACAGCGCCGCGTGCCTTCGCCGCCGAGCCAGACGTCGCGCCCATCGCGTGGCCACGGCATCGTCGTCCTCGGGACGCTCAGAGACCAGATCGACCAGGGGTCGTTCGAGCGCGGACGCCACCTGAGCTGCCGTGGCACGCGCCTCCTCCAGCGCCTCGCGGGGCCAGGTACGGAACGACTCCTCGAAGCCGTCGATCTCCAGGACGACGGGATCGACCCGCCATCCCCGCAGCACGACCTCGGCATCCGGGAGCAGCTCCTCGCCGTTCACCCGGCCGGGCGTGAGCACATCGACCTGCGGCTGGGACCGGATCGACATCCACAGCGCGACCCCGAGCAGCGGCGCCAGCCCACAGGCGATCCACAGGACCGGCACCGCGAGGAGTCCACCGGCCAGGGCTGCGAGGGCCACACCGCTGAGAATCCACCGGCTCCGACGGGCCAATCGAGCATCACCGGCGCGACGCTCCAGCGCGACGGTACGCGGCGTTGGCGAGGGCAGCTCCATGGGGATCCGTATTCCGATCCGGATTCCGATAGGCTGCCCTCCGCAGGTGGAGGGAGTCCAGCAGATGCGCCCCGAGAGCTACGACGTCATCGTCATCGGAACCGGTCCCGGCGGAGAGGGGGCCGCGATGCGCGCCTCCAAAGCCGGTAAACACGTGGCCGTAGTCGACAAGCGCGACCGGGTCGGCGGCAGCTGCACCCACACCGGCACCATCCCCAGCAAGGCCCTGCGCCACAGCGTCGGCCAGCTGCTGCACTTCCGGCACTCCCCGCTGTTCGGCCGCCTCGCCCACACCGTCGACGTGTCGTTCCCCAAGCTGCTCAAAGCGGCAGGGTCGGTCATCGACAAGCAGACCATCATGCGGCGCGACTTCTACCTGCGGAACCACGTCGAGGTCGTGCACGGCACCGCACACTTCGTCGATCCGCACACGATCGAGGTCGACAACGAGGTGGGTGGCATGACCCGCCAGCTGCGCGCCGAGCACATCGTCGTCGCCACCGGCAGCCGCCCGTACCATCCCAGCGACATCGCCTTCGAACACCCCCGCATCTGCGACTCCGACAGCATCCTGGGCCTCCAGGAGACCCCCCACAGCGTGGCGATCTACGGTGCGGGCGTGATCGGATGCGAGTACGCGAGCATCTTCCGCAACATGGGCGTGAAGGTGCAGCTGATCAACAGCCGCGACAAGCTGCTGTCCTTCCTCGACGACGAGATCGTCGATGCGCTGGCCTACCATCTGCGCGACAGCGGCGTGACCATCCGACACAACGAGGAGTTCGACCGGGTCGAAGCCAGCGACGACTGCGTGACCGTGCACCTGAAGTCCGGAAAGCAGGTGCGCGCCAACGTCCTGCTCTGGGCCCAGGGACGCACCGGCAACACCGACGAGCTGAACCTCGACGCGCTGAAGGTCAAGCCCAACTCCCGCGGACAGATCGTGGTGAACCCCCACTTCCAGGTCGAAGCGCAGCCGCATGTGTACGCCGTGGGCGACGTGGTGGGCTACCCGAGCCTCGCGAGCGCATCGTACGACCAGGGACGCTTCGCGACCGGCCACATGCTGGGCTCGGACGAGGACGGGAAGCTGGTCGAGGACATCCCCACCGGGATCTACACCGACCCCGAGATCTCCAGTGTGGGCCGGACCGAACGCGAGCTCACCGCCGACAACGTGCCCTACGAGGTGGGCCACAGCCTGTTCCGACACCTCGCACGCGCCCAGATCACGGGCCAGAAGGTGGGCATGCTGAAGCTGTTGTTCCACCGCGACACCCTGCAGCTGCTGGGCATCCACTGCTTCGGCTACCAGGCCGCCGAGATCGTGCACATCGGCCAGGCGATCATGAGCCAGGAAGGGGCGGCCAACACCCTGAAGTACTTCGTGAACACGACGTTCAACTACCCCACGATGGCCGAGGCCTACCGCGTGGCGGCGCTCAACGGGCTCAATCGGCTGGGCTGACCACTTCGGCCTTGTCGCACTGCGCGATGGCGAAGCGCACGGCCCGCTCGAGCTGCTTCTCGGCGGCTTCGTCGCGCCCGGGGTCGACGAATCGCTGACCGATGGCCATGACCACGGCCGGGGTGCTGCCCCCGAAGCCGACACCGAGCGCGAGCCCCATCCATCCCCCGGGGCCCCAGACCCAGGTGACGCCCAACGCGAGCAGGCCCGAAGCGAGTGCGGCGCCCACGAGCCCCTGCAGGACGAGCTCGCTGACCCCCGAGCTCGCCAGGACCTCGAGCTGCCAGGGTCCATCGGGAGGGTCCGGTGCTTCGGGAGCAGCGAAGATGAGCTCACGCACCGTCTCGGAGTCGTCCCGCGCGATGACGACCGGCCGGCTCGGATCGCTGACGAGCCACTGCCGCGCATCGGGGAGCAGGCGCACGATCTCCTGGAACGCCTCTCCGGGCGGGCCCTCGACCTCGACGCGCAGCGACGGCATCAGTTGCCCAGCACGAACTCGACGCGGCGGTTGGCCGCCCGACCCGCCTCCGAGTCGTTGGGCTTCACCGGCCGGGATGCTCCGAACCCACGGGCCGTGACGATCTCGGGGGCGACCCCCCGCTCGATCAGCGCACGCCGGACGCCCTCGGCACGCCGCTGGGACAGCGCGAGGTTGTAGGCCAGGTCGCCCCGGTCGTCGGTGTGCCCACGCACCTCGACGGCCGTGATCTCGGGGTTGGACTGCAGCGTGCTGGCGACCTCGTCGAGCAGGGGGTCGGCCTGGCTGCGGAGGGTGTCGGCGTCGAAGTCGAACAGCACGACGTCTTCCAACACCACGCCCGAATCGTCCACCCGGACGCGGCTCTTTGCGAGCTGGAGCGCCACCGAGGCCTGCTGCTCGGCGATCACGGTGGTGGTCCGGCTGGCAGCCCCGAGCCCACGGGCCTTGGCGACGACCCGCCACTCCCCGGGACGCACGTGGAAGGTGTAGCGACCATCCCGGCCGGTCTGGGTGGGCAGCCAGTCCTCCGGGCCCACGAGCGCGATCTCGGCGTCGACCGGCTTGCCGCCTGGCCCGGTGACGGTGACCTCCAGACGACCCGGCAGCGGTGTGAGCTCGACGTACCGCACCTGGCTGCCCTCGATGACGTCGATCTCCACCTCGGCGGTGGCGAAGCCCGGTGCACGAACGGCGAACGTCGACTGGCCCGGGAGCAGATTGCGCAGCGCGAGCACGCCTCCGGGCGGCGTCGTGCCGCGATCTTCGTCGTCCACCGCCACCTTGGCGTTGCCGATGGGGGTTCCCCGGTCGTCCACCACACGCACGACGACGTCCGCGAGCCCCTTCTCGACCGGGGTGAGCGTGATGTCGACCACGTGCAGACCCTCGACGGGATCCCCGCCCTCCAGATCCTCCTCGACCAGCACGGGGACCTGGGTCATCCCGAGGGTGGGGCTGATGGCCAGGGCCTGCCACTCTCCGGGATCGAGGGAGAACATCGCCTTGCCGTCGGCCCCCACGGGGGTCGGAGGAACCGGACGCGCTCCCAGCACCCGCACGACCCCGTCGGTCACCGGCTGCCCATCGGGGTCCTTCACCCGCACCTGTACGGCACCGGGCGCCCACTCCAGAGCCGCCACCACCTCCTGGTCGTCTTCGAGGAGCTGGACGGACTCGGACCAGTCCCGGAAGAACGGCGCTTCGACCTCGAGCTCGCGACGCCCGACCGCGAGCCCCTCGGCGCGCAGCGTGCCGTTGGTGGTGGTTCCGAGCGGCACGGAATCGAGGAAGACGCGGGCTCCGGACACCGGGAACCCCTCGGGGTCGCGAACATCGAGCCCCAGCGTGGCGAGGCCGCCTTCGGCGCTGTTCAGGACGACGTCCACCTCGACCAGCTCGCCGGGAACGTCGTCGATGCTCACCTGCCGCTGCTGGATTCCGTGCTCGGGAGACGTGACCAGAACGGACCAGTCCCCGGGCTCCAGCTGGAGGGTGGACCGGCCAGAACGCCCGAGTGGCGCGGGCGGAATGGACGCCGGGCCTGCAAAACGCACGCTGGCATCGGTCACGGGGCCGCTGGGCGTGCGCGCCGACACCCGGATGCTGCCGGGCTTCCAGGGGAGCGTGACGACCTCTTCCTGGAGACCGTCGATCAGCACCACCGGCACGGGCTCGATGGCCACGTGATCCTCGCCGGTGACCGTGAGCGAGCGCTGCCCGCTGGCCAACCCGTCGAGGGACAGGACGCCGCCGGTGGACGTGGCTCCGAAGGGCTCCCCGTCGAGCGCGACCACCGCCCCTTCGACCGGCCGACCCGACGGATCGACCACCTGGACGTCCAGTCGCGCCTCCCCGCCTTCGTCGGGGCGCAGCACGATCCGGACGTCGATGGGCTCGTATCGATCGGGCGGAACGACGATCTGCCGCTGCTGGAACCCGAACTGCTGCGAGCTGACGAGCAGGGTCCAGGTCCCGGCGCCCAGGACCTCGGACCGCTCGCCATCGTCGCCCAGGGGCATGGGTGCGAGACGGCGTGGCCCCGCGAACCGGACGACGGCGTCTACGACCGGAGCGCCGCCACCGTCCACCGCGATCACCCGCACGGTGCCCGGTACGCGATCGACGCCGCTCTCGACCTCGACCGTGCCTTCGTCGAGCGTCACCTGCTCGGCGGTGGGCGAGAAGCCCGGATGATCGACCGACAGGGCGTGGTCGCCCGCAGCCAGCCCCGTGATCGAGATGGTGCCGTCGGCGCCCGTCACCCCGACCGGCAGGCCATCGATCAGCACGGTGGCGCCCGACACCGGATTGCCCTCGGCGTCGCGAACGGTGTGGACCAGCGCCGCGTCCCCCTCGGACTCCCGCAACACCACGTCGAGGGGCTCGACGGTTCCGCGGACCGGAATCTCCACCGTCCGGGTCTGGTCGCCGTAGCCGTCGGCCGAGAAGGTGAGCGACCACCGGCCCGGCAGCAGGGCGAGATCGTCGGCGGGGAGCTCCACGGAGTCGTGCGCATCGGACGCGCCGCGAACCGTGGCCTGGACCTGAACCCCCGCGGCATCGGTCACCCGGGTGAGGACGTCTCGGGGTGCCGGACCCAGCTCGACCTCGAGGATGCGCGCACCCGAACGGACCTCGGGGTCTTCGGGGAGCTGGACGCGCGCGACCTCCCAGCCGGGGGCGTTCACGGACACCGACCGCATCGGAGCCGTGCTGTCGGGGGATTCGGGGCGCAACATCGCTTCGAGCCCCACCACTTCGAGGGTTCCGTCCTCGAGGGTCCGGCCGAGCTCCCGGGTGCCGATGCGCACGATGGCGCCTTGCAGCACCACAGGCTCTTCGTCGGGCAACCGGCCGCTCACCACCACCCGCCACGCTCGCGTCGCCGCTCCGTCGTCACCGCCCGGCCGAAGGTCGACACCGTCGGTCCAGGTCAGCCCGAGAAACCCGCGTCCGAGGGAGGTGCCGATCCCGCTCGTGAGCCCCACGCCGAACCCCGCCCGCCACGCGAGCCCACCGGGCCCGTCCTTGCGCTGAAGCAGTGGGCCGCCCCCGGTCAGCAGCGACTCGGCGAACACGTTGGCGGCCGGCACCTCGTCCGGCACGCTGTCGAGGGTGCCAGCAGCGAGGCTCCAGGCGCCGCGCAGCTCGAGGTCTGCGCGCCACCCTCCGGACGGACGGACCCCCACCGCGACGCCGAAGTCGAGAGACGGCCCACCGATGGACTGGGTGGGCGTGGCGATGTCGGGATCCGGGAACTCGCGCCGGGACCGCGTGGAGGCCCCGAGGTTGCCGTTGAACTCGAGGCGGTCGACGGGGAGCCGGGCGGCCGCGACGAACCCACCCGAGAGCCCCGCACTGGCGACGCCTGCGCGCGCAGACCCCACGGGAACGCCCACCCAGGGGGTGATTCCGACAGCGGGATCGCGTTCCTCGCCGTCCAGCAGCGACACCGGCACATCGATGCGCACGGCCCCCGCTGCGAAGCGGCCCGCCGGCTCGACGCGCCACAACGACGCCGATGCGCCGACCTCGATCCGATCGGTGAGCGCGAATCCCCCGGACAGCGCGAGACCCGCAGCCAGCGACACCGCCGAGGCCGGCTCGCCGTCGGCCCGCTCCAGCAACAACAGCCCGCCTGCCCCCTCTGCGAGGGCCGCAAATCGGGAGGAGCCGCGGTCCATCGTGTCGGCAGACCACAGGACCAGAGGCCCATCGACGCGCTGTGGTGGAGCATCCGGACCGGTCGCGTCGAACTGCAGATCGTCGACCGGCCCGTCCTGCTGTGCGCGCGCGGTCCCCACCGGGAGCCCGCTGAATGCGACTGCGACCAGGAGCGAGCGAACCAGCATCGTGTGTTGGGGGACGACCCCGCCTGGTACGGACTGCGGCGGCACGGCTCTCCAGAGGTGTCACGGTACTCGACGTCCGCGTTTCATCCAAGCCGCGTTCTGGAGTAGATTCCCCAGCGGAGGACGGGTGCTCCAACCGGGAGACCAGATCGACATCTGGGTCGTGGACAAGCGGCTCGGCACCGGCGGAATGGGGTCGGTGTACCGCTGCCACAACCGCACGGCAAAGCGCATTCTCGCCGCGATCAAGGTGTTGGAGAGCGCTGTTCGCACGAGTGCGGAAGCCGAAGCCCGCTTTGTTCGCGAAGCCGAGATCCTCTTCCAGCTCGACCATCCGAACATCGTGAAGGTCCGCAACATCCGGATGGAGGCGAACCCGCCCTACCTCGAGATGGAGTTCGTGGGCGGCACCCCTCTCGAAGACCAGCTCCAGCGCGGGCCGCTCCCCGTCGATCGGGTGCTCGACCTGATGGAGCAGACCGCGAACGCCGTGACGTACCTGCACGCCAAGGGCATCCGGCACCGCGACATCAAGCCCGCCAACCTCCTGGTCGACGACGAGGGCCGCCTCACCCTGGTGGACTTCGGGCTCGCGATGGAGGCCAACGCCTCGCGCATCACCCAGCAGGGCATGGCGTTCGGCACGGTGTCCTACGCGCCCCCGGAATGGATCTCGCCCGACACCCTCGACCCCGAGCTGTGGGACGTGTACGCGATGGGGGTGGTGGCCTACGAGCTGCTCACCGGCAAGCTCGCCTTCCCCGCCAGCGGTCAGGGCAGCGCCCGCCAGCAGGCGATGCAGATCATCGTGGGCAAGCAGAACCACGCGCCCCTCGACGTGGGCGAGGACTTTCCGTCCGGTCTGCGCGAGCTGATCGCGGGGGCCACCCATCCCGACCCCATGCAGCGCACGAACAGCGCCAAAGAGTTCTGGCAGCGGCTGCAGCAGCTCGACAACGAGGGCCGCAAGGCGGGCGTCACCCTCGCCCCGGCCGACATCGACGTTCAGGCGATGGCCAGGCATGCCGGCGCCGACCGCCCCCGTCGTCCCCGTCGTCCGGGACCCGAACAGGCCCCGTTCCAGGACCGGTTCGGCTCGGATGGCGACGGCTACGAGCCCACGGCTCCTCCCCCACCCGAACGCCAGGCCACCTCGGACGCGCCCACCGTTCCCGACGGCCGACCCGCTCCCAGGCCCACGCCCGCGGGCTCGTTGGAGTCCCCTCCTGCTCGAACCGCCTTGTATGCGGGTCTGGCGCTGCTGGTCGTCGTCATCATGGGGCTGGCTGGCATCGGTGCCGGACGCCTGGTCATGGACGGCGGCGAGGCCCCCCCCGCGCAGCGTCCGGTGGAGGTGCTGGTTCTCGGGGTGCCGAAAGACACCCGCGTCCGCGTGAAGCTGGACGATGGCTCCGGCGCCCGCACCGGCATCGCCAGCGGCGCGGTCACCAAGTTCCAGGGCGTGGTCGTCGGAGATGTCCGGGTCGGGTGGGTGATCGGCGAGGACTGCCCCTTGATGGAGTGCCCCGGGCAGCAGTGCCCGGTGTGGTGCGCGTCCGGAACCAGCGCGCACAGCATCGAGGAGGGAGACGGCGTCGCCACGCTCCGGATCAACGTCGACCCACCACCCCCGGTCGAGGTCGCGTTCGACACTCCCCTCGAGTCCTTCTCCACGGCCACCCTCGGTGGAACCCCGGGCACCTCCGGCGACGGCACGCTGTCCTTCGAGAAATCCCCCGGTGTGTACGAGCTGATCGCGACTGCAGGGTCCTGCGGCCCCGACGATGTCGGGTGTTTCGAGCGCGGAGACTGCCCAGACGGCTGCCAGTCGACCCAGCGGCGCATCCAGGTGCCGGTCGACGGCCTCGACGAGCCCCTTGCACTGGGGCTGGCCGCCATCGATGCGCCTGCCCCGTCCCCCACGCCCGGTCCCGCCCCCACCACCCCAACACCCGGTTCGAGCGGAGGCACCACGGGGCTGGTCACCAACCGCCAGTTCGCGCGATTCCTCTCGGAGCGTCCCGAGTTCCAGAAGTCGGGCGATCGGGCGGCCAGCCAGGCGTTCTACCTGTCGGGATGGGAAGCCGCGACGCCACCCGGTGGAAAACAGGGCTCCGCCGTCACGAACATCAACGGGCTGGCGGCGGCGACGTACTGCAAGTGGGCCGGGCGTTCCCTGCCCAAGATGACCGATCCACCGGCCCGTCCGGGCACCCAGATGGAGTACCGGGTCGGGGATGGTGGTAGGTTCGTGGTCCTGACGGAGGATGGGGCGCCGATTCCGGCGAACGACCCCAAGGAAGCGAACAGCTTCGCCACCTTCCGCTGTACGGACTAGACCCCCCGCAGAAACCCGGGAGAAGCACGTTGGAGTTGGACAGCTGGTCGGGGCACGCACTCGTCGTGCACGAAGACGACGCGTCGCGGCAGCGCATCCAGAGTGTGCTGACCGACTTCGGCTGGCGCGTCAGCTCCGCTGCGGACGGCAAGAGCGGCCTGCGCATCCTCGAAGACACATTGCCCCACGTGGTGCTGTGCGACTTCGATCTGCCCGATCTCGGGGGCCAGGCGATCCTCCGACGCGTGCGCGAGGTCGACGACGACGTGCCGGTGGTCGTGCTGGGCGACGACGACAACCTGTCCACCGCACTGCAGGCCCTGCGCGACGGGGCGTTCGACTACGTCCCCAAGGCCCGGACCAGCGACACGGACGGCGGAGGAGACTCCCTCGATCCGCTGGTGGCCGCCGTCGAGCGGGCCGCCAACCATTTTCGCAAGATCGCACAGACCCGAGAGGCCGCCGAGCGCCAGCACGCCCGTCTGCGCGGGCTCGAAGAGACCACCCGCCAGCTGCGCGCCGACCTCGCCACCACCGAGATGTCGCTTCAGCAGGCCCGGGAGCAGGCCAGCGAGGCCGATCGCGCCAAGTCCGCGTTCCTCGCCAACATGAGCCACGAGCTCCGGACGCCTCTGAACGCCATCCTCGGCTACGCCGAGCTGCTCCGCGAAGACGCCCAGGACGCCCAACCCGAGATCCTGCGTGATCTGGGCCGCATCCGCCGGGCGGGCAACCACCTGCTGGGCCTGATCTCAGACGTCCTCGAGCTCGCCCGCATCGAGGCCGGCAAGGTCGAGGTGTACTACGAGTCGGTGCCGCTCCAGCCGCTCATCGAGAACGCACTCGAGAAGATCACCGACCGCGCGGCCCGGCGAGGCAACACCGTCGCGGTGGGCGAGGTGCCCGCGATCGAGATCGTCACCGACGTCGCCAAGCTCGACACCGTGCTGGGCCGCATCCTGGGCAACGCATCGAAGTTCACCGAGAATGGCGAGATCCGGGTCGACATCGAGGTCGACGAGACCGGGCTGCACGTCCGCATCACCGACACGGGCATCGGCATGACCGCCGAGCAGAGCCGCACCATCTTCCGGGAGTTCGCCCAGGGCGACGCCAGCACCACGCGCAAATACGGCGGAACGGGCCTCGGGCTCACCATCGCGCTGCGCCTCACCCGGCTTCTCGGGGGCGACATCGGGGTCGAGAGCATCCTCGACAAGGGCAGCACGTTCACGATCACCCTGCCCTCCGCTCCGCCCACGTGGGACGGCGTCACGCCCGCCGAGCTCGAGACCGAGCCGCCCAGCCCGGCTCCTCAGCCGGCCACGGTGCTGGTCATCGACGGAGACAGCACGCTCCGGCGCCAGATGGCGAGCTACCTCACGCGCGCGGGCTACCGGGTCATCGCGAGCGCGAGCGGGGTCGAAGGCCAGCGCCTGGCCCGCACCCACAAGCCCGACGTCGTCACCCTCGACGTGGTGCTCCCCGACGTCGACGGCTGGAACCTGTTGATGGCGTTCAAGCGCGACCCCGAGCTCCGCGACATCCCCGTGGTCCTGGTCACCGTCGCCGACGACCGCACGCGCGGACTGGCCGTGGGCGCGACCGACTTCCTGCCCAAGCCGATCCGCCGCGAATCGCTCCTCGCCGTGATGCGTCGGGTCAAGCCCGCACGGGATGGCGGGCCCATCCTGATCGTCGAGGACGACGAAGCCACGCGCGACGTCACCAGCCGCATGCTGCAGGCCGAGGGCTGGAACACGTCCACGGCCGAGAACGGACGCACGGCGCTCGAGTGGCTCGAAGCCAACGAACCTCCGACCCTGATCCTGCTCGACCTGATGATGCCCGAGGTCGACGGATTCCACGTGATCACCGAGCTGCAGTGCCGCGAGGAGTGGCGCGAGGTCCCGGTGGTCGTGTTCACGGCCATGGACGTTCCGCCGGCTCGGATGGCGTTCCTCGAGCAGCACGTCGAGTCGGTCATCAACAAGGGCGGCTACGGCCAGGAGCGCATGCTCGACGAGGTCCGGTCGCTCATCGCCCGCAGCCTGGACTGACCGATGGTCGACAACGTCCTCGTCTATGCCGGAGAGATCACGGACGCGTTCGCGTGGTTCGTGTGGGCTGTGGTCCTCATGGTTCTCGGCCTGTTCTGCCTCTGGCGCAGCACCCAGAACGACAAGCTCACCGATCTGCGCATCGTGGGGGCGGCGATGGTCCTCTGGGTCGGCACCGACCTGATCGGGGCCGCCATGCCGCTGGTGTCGGACATCATCGAGAACATCCTCGGCAGCATGGGCCTGTGGATGGACACCAGCTCCATCAGCGGCAGCATCGGCTCGGCCGTGGGGGCCGTGCTGTTCGGCATCGGGGCCTTCGGGATGGTCCGCGTGCTCACCACCGTCGCAGGCGGCGTGCAGCAGGCACCCGCTGTAGCGGCTCCACAGAAGCAGCCCATCAAGAAGAAGGCGACGAAGACGCCTCCGAAGCAGGCACAGGCCGCTGGAGGCCCGCCAGGAGCACCTGGAGCGCCTGCGCCCGGCGGTCCGCCCGGCCCACCGGGGCCCCCACGCTGAGGCTCAGTCCTCGGATCGCGCCCGGTCGAGCTGGCCGAACATCCACAGCAGGTACTGGAACGGCTGCTCGGCCTCGGACGGGGTGAAGCGGACGTCCACCTTCATCGGCTGGTGCTCGTCTCCGGGCCGGATCTTGAACCGCTTGGGATGCTTGGCGGCGACCCGGTCCAACGCTTCGTCGGTGAGGTCGCTGCTGGGGTGCAGCTCGAGCTCAACCCGCACCTTGAGCCAGATGCAGCGCTGGATCCCGAGCTCCCGGCACCGCAATCGGGCCTGGAGCAGCCCCGCGAGGTTGCGGACCTCTCGCGGCAGATCGCCCACCAGCAGCTCCAGATCGTCGAGGTGGTGCTCGATGGACTGCACGCTGGTGGCGTTCGACAGCTTCGCGTACCAGGCGAGCCGGTCGTGCATGTCCGGGAGCAGCTTGTCGGGGATGAACGCGTCGACGCCCACCTCGACCTCGGGCTCGATCAGCTCCCGCGCGGCTTCTCCGCGGGCGATCTGCACGGCTTCCTCGAGCAGCTCGACCCAGACCTCGTAGCCCACCTTGTCGATGTTCCCCGACTGGGCGCTGCCGAGCAGGTTCCCCCCGCCCCGCAGCTCCAGATCGGCGCTGGCCACCTGGAACCCCGCGCCCAGCTCGGTGTTCTCGACCAGCACACGCAAGCGCTTCTTGGCTTCGGGGGTCATGTCCTCGGGCGTGAGGAGCAGGCAGCGAGCCCGCACGTGCGACCGACCCACGCGTCCGCGGAGCTGGTAGAGCTGCGCCAGTCCGAACAGGTCGGCGCGGTGGACGAGCATCGTGTTGACGTTCGGCAGATCCACGCCGGTCTCGACGATGGCCGTGCACACCAGCACGTCGATCTCCCGGTTGATGAACCGCACCAGCACGTCTTCGAGCTGCGTGTCGTCCATCTGGCCGTGCGCGACGGCGAAGCGGGCTTCGGGAACCCACCGCTCCAGCCGGCTCTTGAAGCGCTGGATGGTCTCGATGCGGTTGTGGATGACGAACGACTGCCCCCCGCGGTCGAGCTCGGTGATCAGCGCGTCCCGCACGCGGGATTCGGAGAGTCGGGCGATGGATGTGGCGACGGACAGGCGGTCGTTGGGGGGCGTCGCCATGACCGACATCTCGCGCAGGCCCCCGATGGCCTGCTGGAGTGTGCGGGGGATGGGGGTGGCGCTCATCGCCAGCACGTCCACGGCGGTTCTGAGCTTCTTCAGGCGGTCCTTCTGGCGCACGCCGAACCGGTGTTCCTCGTCGATCACCACCAGGCCCAGATCGTCGAACTTCACCGAGCGCCCGAGGAGCTTGGTCGTGCCCACCACGATGTCGACTTCGCCGGTCGCGAGGCCGCGGATGGTCTCCTTCGCGTCATCGGCGTCGGTGAACCGCGACAGCATGCGGACCTCGACGGGCAGGCCCTCGAAGCGCTCGGTCCACGTGCGGTGGTGCTGGTAGGCGAGCACGGTGGTCGGACACAGGATGGCGACCTGCTTGCCGCTCTCGACCACCCGCATCGCGGCCCGCAGCGCGACCTCGGTCTTGCCGAACCCCACGTCTCCACAGAGCAGCCGATCCATCGGGAACGGCCGGTCGAGATCGTCGTGCACCGCTTCGATGGCCGTGAGCTGGTCGGGGGTCTCGTCGTGCGGAAAGCGCGACTCCATCTGCCGATACAGGGCACCGGGTTCGTCGTAGGGTTCCCGCGTCGCGATCTCCCGGCGGGCGTAGAGCTTCAGCAGGTCCTGCGCCATCTTGAGCAGGCTGTCGCGGACCTTCCCCTTGCGGCGCACCCAGGTGGCCCCGCCCAGACGGTCCAGCTTGACGGTGGCGTTGCTGTTCGCGGGCGTGTAGCGCGACAGCTGCCCGAGGTTGGTGACCGGCAGGAACATCGTGTCGCCCCCGCGGTACTCGAGCTGCACGAAGTCCTGCTCGGTGCCCCCGATGGGAACCCGGGTCATGCCGCGGTACAGCCCCACCCCGTGCAGCCGATGCACCACGTAGTCGCCCACCTTGAGCTGCGCGATGTCGGTGACCTCGGTCTCGAACAGCGCGTGGATGCGATCCATGCGGTCGCGGCGCGCACGACTCGCCCCACCCAGCAGCACGTGGGCCGGCAGAAACGCCCAGCCGCTCTCGGGAGCCACGAAGCCCCGGGGCAGATCGCCGATCAGCAGCGAGATCCGCCCCCGCTCGATGTCGAGCGCATTCCGCGCACCTGCGGGGGTGATGCCGTGCGGTTGCAGCAGCTGCTCGAGGGCATCCCCACGCTTGGGGTCGTCGGCCACCAGCGCCACCCGACAGTCCCGGTCGACCAGCTTCAGCAGCTTGGTGGCCACCGGGCCGAGCTCGGTGCCACGAACCCCGAACCCATCGGTGGTGCCGACCTCGAAGCGGGCCGCGCCGTCCGCCGCCACCTGCCAGATGCGCTGAGCGGAGGCCACGCGTGCCTCCAGGGTCTCGAGCTCGGCGTAGCGGTCTTCGGGAGGGACCAGCGGGCGCTCCTCGTCCTCGAGGACCTCCCAGCGCTGCTGTGCGGTGCGCAGGAACTCCCGACCCGCGGCTGTGACGTCTCCGGGCTCGTAGACCACCATCTGAAGGTCGTCGAACAGCGACAGCGGCGTGCGAGTGGGCACCAGGGCCGGCAGCCAGTCTTCGAGGGCCGAAAAGCGGATGCCCGCCCGGAGCTCCTCGACCACGCGGCGCTTGAGCCGGATGCCGCGCTGCTGAGCGGTGACGTAGCGACCCAGGGTCTCCTGCAGCCGCTCCAGGGCGGGCGCATCGACGCGTTCCTCGCGAGCGGGCAACAGCCGCAGGGACCGCCGGGCTTCAGCCTTGCTCCGGAGCAGGACCGGGCGGCCGGTCTGGGGGTTGAGGTCGCGCAGCCCCTCGATCTCGTCGTCGAAGAAGTCGATGCGGACCGCCGACTCGCTCGCGCTGGGCCACACGTCGACGACATCGCCGCGCACCGCGAACGACCCCACCATCTCGGCCGACTGGGTCGACAGGTACCCGGCGTCGGTGAGCCAGGCGACGAGTGCATCGCGGTCGAGGATCTCGCCCACCCGCAGGGTTCGGGTCCCAGCTTCGAGGACCGACGATTCCGGGATGCGCTGGAGCAACGCGCGAGCTGCGGCCACCAGCACCACCGGCCCCCCGCCTGCTACGCGATCGAGGGCGCGAATCCGCCGCTGGGCACGGGTGCGTTCGGGGCTGAACCCGTCGTAGGGCTTGCCGTCGTCGGCCACGAAGCGCTCGACCACTGCGGGCTCGGGATGGAAGAACCGCACGGCACGGGCGAGCTGGTCGGCGCGGTCGGGTTCGTCGACCACCAACAGCCAGCGCCCACCGGCATCCATCCGGCTGACCAGGAATCCCACCGCATCCAGCGGCAGTCCCGCCCATCCGGCGCCTCCCAGGTCTGCGCTGTCCAGGTATCCACGCACGATGGGGAGGGGTTCCTCGGAATCTGGGAAGAACTAAGAAGAGGCGGGGGCGGGAGCGTCACCCGAACGTCGGCTCGGGCGACCTTGGGAGTCGGCTTCCTTCGCTGCGCGCTTGGCGCGCCGCTCAGCACGGCGTTCTTCGAGGTAACGCACGCGGTCGTGGTAGAGCAGCAGCAGCGCCGCCTGGACCCAACAGGTGTAGACGCCCCAGATGATCTCTCCGCCTGCGAGCAGCGGAAAGCCGATCTCCCGTGGATCGCCGATGTAGAACGCGAGCACGTTGGCGCCCTCGACGCCGCAGCCGAGCAGGAACGCCACGTGCAGCCCGGTGAACACCAGCACCATGAGCAGGTACATCTTGAACAGGCGCTGCCGCATTCCCCAGGTGAGCTTCGCGGACTTCTGGAGCGCAGCGCTGTCGGGCTCGAGCACCGCGATGACGTCGGTGAACGCGAGCTGCAGCAGGTAGAAGATGCCCGGAATCAACACCTGCATCCCGATGGTCACGGCCTGCACGCGGGTTCCGTGGGGCCCAGCGACGTCGACCATGCGCGGCCCGACCTGGGCCAGGATTCCGCTGCCGTCGAGAGGTTCGCCCTTGCGTGCCCGCTCGACCGCCAGGGTCACGACCACCGCGAGGCCCGCTCCGGCGAAGCTCGCCCACAGGATTCCCCAGGCGAGGAACAGGAACGACAGCAGCACGAGCTTGAACGAGGCTTCCATGTCCGGCGTGAGGAAGCTCAAGGCCCCGGCCACCAGCAGGCACGGGACGAACAACAGCGACGGGATCCACGAGGTGCGCGTGGCGGTCTTGCGCTTCCCGAACTGGATGGCCGTGTACAGGCCGAACGCGCCCGCCGCCACCGCGAAGATCTGCGACCACAGCGTGCGCGTTCCGGGGTCCATCGTGGGGATGCTCTCCGAGAAGCTGATCACGCGCGAGCCGATGCCCGCCCCGACCGCGGCGTAGACGAGCAGCACGGGCAACACCACCGGAAGCGTCCGCAGCAACAGGGGGACTGCGCGCTGCAGCGCCGCGACGGGCCCGAGCTGATTGGCCCAGGCGCGCCTGCGGTTCTTCCAGGCCTTCTCGGACGGGGTGGAACCGGTGAGGTACTGCGTGAACCCGATGAAGTTCGCGACGGGGATGACGACGAAGAACAGCGCGTCGCTGCCCGGCCTGCCGACGTCGTTCAGCCGCCACACCGTGATCGGGAGCTTCAGCAGCTGCAGGACCACGAGCACGGCGACGCCCACGGCGAGCTGCAGCGTCGGCTCGTCGCCCACCATGCCCAGGAATACGCCGAGCTGGGCGATGGTGAGTGCCCCCCACGCCCCCAGAAAGGCTCCCCGGCCCAACCTGCGCTCCAACACGTCTAGTCCTCCATGGTCTGGCGCCGGAGCCGCACGGAACGCGCGACCCCGACCCTTCCCGAGCGATACGCCAGGTAACGCATCTCATTGCACGGTCGCAGGAGGGTCTCGATCGTGGCGCGAATCCGCGCTACCCTGGCGTGGACCTCCTGTGTAGAGCCATGCTCGAGAACAATCTCCAACGCGCCAAAGAGCCGCCCACCCTCAAAGCCGGGCGGTACGTCATCAGCGGTACGCTCGGAAAGGGCGGGAACGCCGGTGTCTATCAGGCGTGGGACACCAAGCTGCGCACCTGGCGTGCGGTCAAGGTCCTCTCCAACGAGTTCATCCGGGACGACCACGTACGCGCCCGGTTCGCGCAAGAAGCCGCGACCATGGCGCGCCTCGATCACCCGAACCTCGTCCAGGTCTACGACATCTCGGACGACCCGTTCACGCCCCACATCGTCATGGAGCTGTGCGCGGGTGGCTCCATCATCCAGTGGATGAAGCAGCACGGTGCGGTGCCCCCCCGCCTGGCGATGCACGTCATCAAGAGCACGGCCCTCGGCGTGCAGGTCGCGCACGAAGCCAACATCACCCACCGAGACATCAAGCCGCAGAACATCCTGATCGACCACAAAGGCACGATCAAGCTCACAGACTTCGGGATCGCCCGCGACGAGGACAACAACCTCACGCAGGCGGGCGCCACCATGGGCACCTACGCGTTCATGGCCCCCGAGCAGCGCCACGACAGCGCCCAGGTCGACTTCCGCGCCGACATCTACTCCCTGGGCGCCACGCTGTTCACGCTGGTCCAGGTCAAGACCACCACCGAGCTGTTCGTGGCCGAGAAGGGCGACGAGGTCCTCCAAGGCATCCCAGAGCCCGTGGTCGACTTCATCCTGAAGGCCTGCGCCTACAAGCCGAGCCAGCGCTACCAGTCCATCGAAGCCGTGGTCGCCGCGATCGATGCGGTCGTCGAGGCCCTGCCACCCGACCCCGACCACGCGCCGCTGAACGCCCTGGCCAAGCCTCTACCCGACGCTCCGCCCACCGATCTGCCGGACTTCACCGAGCTCGAAGACCTGCTCAAGTCCCTGGCGCTCAACGAAGACCAGCCCACGTTCGTCGACCGTGGCCGCTCCACACCCATCGAGAACACCACCCTCGACACCGGGCGCACCCGCGAGCCCGAGCGCCGCGTGCTGCCGTACTACATGAGCACGCCTTCGCGCACCGATCACGGGTCCAGCGCACCCACCGCGGCTCCCAACACCCGTCCGAGCTACCTCGACGAAGAGGAGGCCGACCAGACCCCGGTCAGCATCCCGGAGACCGTCCGGCTCGACGGCACGGTGCCCAGCCCCACCAGCCGGGAGGTCGCCGAACAGGCCGCCGCCGCAGCGGCAGAGCAGGAAGAGGAGGCCTTCGACAAGCGCACGGTGGCCATCCTGGGTTCCGCTCTCGCGATGGCGTTCTTCGCCTTCGCGGTGCTCCTGTACATCGGCGCCAACAACGTCAACGCAGCCCGGCGGGCCTCGCTGATCGCCGAAGCCACCCTCATCGACTCCGTCGAGTCCTCGGCCCCGGTCATCCAGCAGCTGGGAACGGTGGCCGAGACCGCAGACCTCCAGCAGACGTACTTCGAGGTCGCCGATGCCCCGCCCGCGACCCGGGGCGATGCCGCACTCGCCTACGCCGACGATCTGGTGACGGCTTCCAGTGGGGTCGAGCTCAACAGCGTCGGGCAGGGGCTGATCGACCGCGTCGACCACGATGCCCAGCAGCTGCGCGCTGCACGCAAATCCTGGTCCGAGGCCAGCAACAGCCTCACCGGCACCATCGCCGTCCAGATCGGCCTCGGCGAACCCGCACCCTGAGAATCCCCCATCTCCACCGGGTGTTCTGCCGAATGCCGGTGCTGGATGGGGTCGCCGATCGGCTCGGGGATAGGCGATCCCGATCTCTTGGGTTACCGTGCACGGTGACACGCGATTCGCGCGTGGAGGAGACAAAAAACCATGAAGCTCAGCAAGCTTGTTCTGCTCGGTCTTCCCCTCGTTCTGTTCGGCTGCCCGAGCGACGATGACGACACCGACACCGACCCCGCGACCGAAACCGATACGGACGACACCGATCCGCCCACCGACACCGACACCGACCTGCCGCCGGTCGAGTTCGTGGTCGAGCTCATCGACGGCACGCCCGATCAGATGGTCATCACCGTCGTCAACGGCACCGGCGCCTACGACTTCGGCTACGCCCAGACCGCCGTGCAGAACGGCTGGTTCGGCGAGGACTGCTACCTCGGTACCGGCGGCTTCCAGTTCTGCCACGAGGTCACGGACACCTTGACCCTCGACAACGTCGCGACGCCCGAAGAGGTGGTCGAAGATTCGACCATGCTCCTGTCCGTCGACACCCCGGCAGAAGACACGCCGCCGCTCACGTACTACGTGTCCGATGGCACCACGTGCTGGGTCTGGGGCGACGACATCTCGTACTACGCGCCGCTCAACTGCGAAGAGTACATCGCCCCGATGTAGTCCTGCATCCTGGGCTTCGGCTCAGACACCTGGCGCTGGCGTCCTCCCTCGGGATGCCGCCAGAGCCGAGACAAGGCGTCCGCTTCGGCGGGCGCCTTCGTCGTTGTGGGGATAGGCGTTCGCCGGAGGTTCCCGTGCGTTCGCTCACCGGTCCCATCGTCGCGCTCCTGGTCGTGTTCAGCGCCACCGGCTGCAAGAACAGCGGCAAGGACTCCGACGACCCCGACGCCGGTCTGACCTGTGCCGATTGCACCGGCAGCGAGCTGTGCGTCGAGAACATCGACGAGGACGAGCCCGATGCCGGGTTCTTCAGCTGCGAGCCGGTGCCCGTCGAGTGCGAAGCCGGCCTGGACTGCGACGACAACAGCTGCCTGGTGGTGGCCTACGAGAGCTGCGGAGTCGGCTTCGAAGCCTCCATGTGCGACGCCGAAGAAGCCCCGCAGATCACCTGCTTCGCCGAGGGCGCCGAGCCACCGGCCGAATAGCGGTCGCGTAGAACGACGAGAACGAGAAGAGGAATCGATGCTGCTGCCGAGCTTGATGGTGCTGAACAGCGCCGCAGCCTCCACCGACACCGACGCGACGAATTCCGGCGACGAATCCGCCGAGGAACAGCCGAAAGACGTCGTCGCACCCGCGTGGATCGACGTCAACGAGCTGCCCGCCGCCCACGTCGTGTTCGACGATGTGCCCAAGCAGCGCAAGCGCCGCAAGCTCATCAACTACGCCATGCGCAAGGAACCCGGACTTACCGGCGGTAGCGACTGGGGGCGCGTGCTCTGCTTCCGCTTCCAGGGCGACCGGAACCTCGACGTGCTCGAAGCCGCGGTCGCGAAGGCCAAGGTGGACGCCGAGGTGCGCTCCGCCGAGAACTGCCAGGTGCCCCCGGCCGAAGCCTACCTGCCCCCCGAGCCCGACCACTCGGTGCTCGTCACCTTCGACCCCGTCCACACCATCCCCGACATCCGGCCCGAGCTCGCTGGCCTGCTCGACCACGACGAGCGCCTGTCGTCCATCCGCGTGCAGGACGACGCTCCAGGCCGATTCTGCCTGGAGTATCAGGGCGTGCCCGCCGACGAGGACGTCCAGGACGTGCTCTCCAAGCTCTCGTTCGCGATCGAGGCGTCCAGCACGGTCGACGACTGCGGTCCGGCCATGATGGAGACAGGCGCCTCGGAACCCACGGAGTGAGCCCGCGCCTGAAGGTCCTGCTCGCGCTCGGTCTGGCGCTGGTCGCTATCGGGGTGGGGCTCTGGGTCTCCAGGTCGTCCAACCCGGGGCTGCCCCCTCTCCCCGGAACCGACACCGAAACACTCCCCGCGGATCTGCGCGCCACCCTCGATCGCGAGGGCGACCGCTCCCGCGACCCCCAGACCGGTCCGCGCACCCGTCATCTCGAGCCCGATGGGTCGCCCACCTGGACCAACCGGCTGGTGCGCGCCGACAGTCCCTACCTGCGCCAGCACGCCCACAACCCCGTCAACTGGTTCGAGTGGGGCGACGAGGCCTTCGCGCTGGCCGAAAAACTCGATCGGCCCATCTTCCTGTCGGTGGGCTACGCCACCTGTCACTGGTGCCACGTGATGGAGGAGGAATCCTTCGAGGATCCCGAGATCGCGGCCTTCCTGAACGCCCACTTCATCCCCATCAAGGTCGACAGAGAGCAGCGTCCGGACGTCGATCGGATCTACATGACCTCGGTCACCGCCTTTCATGGTCGGGGAGGGTGGCCGATGAGTGTGTGGCTGAAGCCCGACCGCGCACCCTTCTTCGCCGCGACCTACCTCCCGGCCCGCGACGGAGACCGGGGTGCGCGTAAGGGCTTCCTCACCATCCTCCGCGAGCTGCACGAGTCCTGGACCACCGACCGGAGCGCCATCGATCAGACCGCCAGCGAGCTCACCGCCGTCGTCCGACGCAACCTCTCCCCTCCGCCCGAGAGCGGGATTCCAGACCCCGGAATCGCACGGGAGCTGGTGCGCTGGTCGGCCGAGCGCTTCGATCCGGAGCACGGAGGGCGCTCAGGACGCCCGAAGTTCCCGAGTGGATTGCCGGTCCGCGCGCTGTTGGCCCGGTCTGCACGGGGCGATCCGGAGGCCGACCGCATGGCCCGCCTCACCCTGAGCCAGATGGCGAGAGGGGGGGTGTACGACCAGGTGGGCGGGGGCTTCCACCGATACGCGGTCGACGAGGCGTGGCGCGTGCCCCACTTCGAGAAGATGCTCTACGACAACGCCCAGCTCGCGCGGCTGTACGGCGAGGCATTCCAGCTCACGGGTGAGCGGCTCTACGCCCGGGTGGCCCAGGAGACCGTGGAGTTCGTGCAACGGGATCTGGCCGTGCAGGGCGGGGGCTTCGCGAGCGCACTCGACGCCGACAGCGAGGGCTGGGGCTCCGAGGCCGGCGAGCGGATCGAAGGCGCGTTCTACACCTGGACCGAGGACGAGATCCGCGAGGCGCTACCTGACACGCCCGAAGACGAGGTCGCGGGCTTCTTACGGGCGTACGGCGTCGACGGGCAACCCGAGCTCGATGGGCGCCACATCCTCCACCTCACCGACCCCGAGTCCCGGGGCGCGTGGACCCGCACGCGACTGAACCTCCAGCTGGAGCGGCGCGAACGGCCCCCTCCCCTGCGCGACGACAAGGTGCTGACCAGCTGGAACGGCTTGATGATCGACGCGCTGGCCTACAACGCCTGGCTGTTCGCCCGCGAAGACTGGCTCGACGAAGCCCGGGCCGCGGCATCCCGTCTGCTCGAGCCCCTCGACGACCCGCGGTTCGGCACCCTCACGCGTCAGCACACCGCGAAGGGTCCGAGCGGCACGGCGTTCCTGGACGACTACGCGTTCCTGATCCGCGGTCTGCTGACCCTGTTCGAAGCCAGTGGCGAACCCCGCTGGCTCGAGGCTGCCATCACCCTGGAGCGCCAGGCACGGGAGCGGTTCGCCGACCCCGACGGAGGCGCGTGGTTTCGCACCCCCCACGACCACGAAGACCTGCTGATCCGCGACAAGGAGCTGCACGACGGCCCGATCCCCTCGTCGAACGCGGTGATGCTCGAGGGGCTGATGCGACTGTACGCGCTCACGAGCGACGACGCCTACCGCGAGGCGGCGGACGGCATCGCACGGGGACTGCCCATCGAGGCCGTGCCGGCGGGCTTTCCCACGGCACTGCTGGCGCTGGAGGGCCGCCACACGCCCCTGGAGGAGGTGGTGCTCGTGATTCCGCCGGCAGCGACGGGCTCGGACGCGGCAGGAGTGGGCCGCGTGTCGTCCGGGATGAAGGCTGCGCTCCGACAGGTTCCGACCCACTGGAGGGTCCTGATCCAGACGTCGGGCGAGGACGAGGAGCTGGCCCGACTGGCGCCCCCCGCCGCGGGCAAGACCGCGGTCGACGGCCAGCCCACCGCGTATGTGTGTCGCGGCGGCGTGTGTGATCAGCCCACCACCGACCCCGAGACCCTGGCCACCCTGCTGAAGCGGCGAATCAGGCCGGCGCCGGGGGCTTCGGAGCCTCCGGATCGCCCGTAGGCTCGGGCACGAACACCAGGAGGATGGCCGCGGTGAGCAGGGCCGCCACACACCCGGCCACGGCGTTGCCCAGGAAGTCGAAGCGCTCGAAGGTGTAGCCGGCCACGGCCGAGCCGAGCGCGAAGCCGATCTGGCTGGTGGCGAGCCACATCGCCATCAACGAGCCCCGGTGGTCGGAGTCGACGAGGGACGTGACCCAGGCGTTCAGCGGCGAGATCCGGATCCCGACCAGGCACATCGTGAACACGAACAGCCCCAGGATGGCGGCGAAGCTGGGCATGAACGGCGTGGCCAGCATGCACAGGCCCATTCCGCCCGACGCGATCAACACCAGCGACTTGCGACCGAAGCTGTCCGACGCCTTGCCCGCGACCGCACCCGTGATGGCGTTCGCGACCCCGCCCGCAGCGAACAGCACTGCGATGCTGTTCTCGGAGACCCCGAACGTCCGCTCGATCCACAGGGGCTGGTAGACGATGAACGCGCTCACCGAGAACATCATCGTGAGCCCAGCCACGTTGACCGCCACGAGGTCGACCCGCTTCAGCACCATCCGATAGCCGTCCATCGCTTCGCGGAGCCCGAACACGCCTTCTCTGCGGGGCGATTCTGCGAGCACCCCCCAGCAGAGCGCGGACACGACGGCCATCAGCACGCCGAACACCACGAACGGCGCGCGGTACCCGGCCCACCCGGCGACCACCGTGCCGATGGGAATGCCCACCACCTGGCCGAGTGCGAACCCCGACGTGATGATCCCGATGGCCGCCCCCCGACGCTCGTAGGGCACGACGTCGCCGATGTAGGCCACCGCGGCGCCCCCCAGGAACCCCGAGGCCGTGCCGGCCAGGAACCGCAGGGCCAGCAGCGACTCGAAGGTGGACGCGAACCCGTGCAGCAACAGCGCGATGGCCATCCAGGCCGTGCCGTACCGGAGAATCGTGCGCCGACCCAGCCGGTCGCTCACCGGCCCCGCCAGGAACGCGAACCCCCCGACCGCGACCGCGTACGCCGTGACCAACGCCCCCAGCCGGGCCTCGGGCACGTGCAGCTCCTCGGCGATGCGCGGCAGGATCGGGCTGACGATGAGGAACTGGGCCGAGGTGGTGAACAACACCAGCGCCAGCGCGCCCAGCACGAGGGGGTAGTAGCGCAACGGCGGTTGGGGCTCGGTCACACCGCCCCGTACCCCGCGGGTTAGGAGCCGACCATGCAGCTGCGCGTGGCCCACACTGTTCCATCCACCGAAGCCGAGGGGCCCGGCCCCCGCTTTGCACTGTGGACCCAGGGCTGCACCCTGCGCTGCAAGGGTTGCTGCAACCCCGAGCTGTTCGAGGCGTCAGGCGGCACAGAACGCGCGATCCCGTCGCTGCTCGACGAGGTGCGGCACGCCGCGGACACCCACGGCATCGAAGGCGTGTCGATCCTGGGGGGCGAACCCGTCCAGCAGGCGAACCTGGCGGCGTTCTGCGAAGGGGTCCGCGCGCTGGGCCTCACCGTGATGGTCTACTCGGGCTACCGACGCGCCGAGATCGAAGAGCGTGCGCCCGACCTGCTGCAGCACGTCGATCTGCTGGTCGATGGCCGATTCGACGGCACCCAGCTCGACCACGACCGGCGCTGGATCGGCTCGAAGAACCAGCAGCTGCACTTCCTCACAGACGCCTACACCCCCGAAGACCCCCGGTTCCACGAGTCCAACACGGTCGAGCTCCGCCTGGGGCCCGATGGGCTCGTGGTGAACGGCTGGCCAGCCGCGGCGCGCAAGGTCACCCGGGGGCGTCGGTGAGCCTGGCTCAGGTCGCGCGCTCCGAGGGGCAGCTGCTCACGCTCGCACGGGCGCTGTTCGACGGCACGCCGCCCTCGGTGATCGCGCCGCTGGTGGTCGACAGCCAGAAGCTCGACCCGAAGATCGGACCGACTGCCATGGGCGTGTTGCGGTCCACCCTTGCAAAGGGGGCGATCCGGTTGCTGGTCCAGGAGGGGGGCTGGCGGCGGGAAGCCCGGCCGGTCTCCCCTCCGGAGCTGGTCGAGGGCCGGTTGTGGGAGCGCCATCCTCCGCCGGGCCTGCACTTCTCCACGTGGTCGTTCGGCATCCTCGCCACCCTGCTTCGCTCCGCCGCCAACCACTCCGTCAAGCTCCGGGCGCCCAGCGAGCCCGGCGATGGCGACCACATCGTCGCGTTCCAGGTGGCCCGGATGCTCGTCGCGCTCGAGCTCCACGATCAGCTGCGGTTCGTCGCGTTCTCCCCGCTGGTTCAGCTGGGCTACGGGTGGTACGTCGACGCCACCGACGAGGCCAGCCAGGTCGACTGGGGGTCCTGGCTCGAAGGCCGCACGTGGCTGATCGAAGGTCTGCACGACGCCATCGGGGGGGCGTGGGCCACGGCCGAGCAGCGGCGCGCCCAGGTACGCGCCACGGGCCGGCTGATCCGCAGGTCGAACCGCCAGGCCGCCGTGTTCACGGGGTTCCTGGACGCGCTCGATGCGATCGGCCGACCCGATCTGCAGAGCCTGTTCCTGAACGCGGGCGAGCGGCTCCTACCCGACCCCGCCTCCCACGCAGCCACCCAGGCACTGCTCCCCAGCCTCGACCCTGCCCAGCCGTTGAGCGCGCGCAGCGACGCCCTCCGCAGCGCCACGGCCCTGTGCGACGCCCTCGAACGGGTCCGGAGCTCGGTCGACCAGGCCCGCACCGTCCGGTTCTTCGACGACGACTACGACGCCAGCCAGGCGCGCCTCGTGCGCTGGGAGGAGTTCGGCGACGAGCGGGCGCGGGCGTTCCACCGCCTCCGCGACCACCTCGCGAGCGGCGGGATCTGAGGCTCCGGCGCGGGTTAGGTCTTGCAAGACGGCCCGCTACCACGTCGCAGGCCGGTTCCGTCCAGGCGTCCAGGAGGACCCATGTCCCGCTGCTACCGCATCTCCGTCAGCGAATCGCTGCGTCGCCACGTCGACGTCGAGGACGGAATCGAGACCTCCCTCGAGCTGCTCGACATCCTGCCCCCGGAGCAGATGCGCGAGCTGCTCGCCGACCAGCTCACCGGCCTCGGCTACGAATCCGAAGACGAGCAGATCTGGACCAAGAAGCTCGACAACGGCGTCACCGTCACGGTCGATCTGGAAGATGGCTCGGTCCACATCGGGCTCGCGGCCGAAGAAGACCTCGATCTCGAGCTGAAGCGCAGCACCGCCACCATCGAAGAGCAGCGAAGCCGCACCGAGAAGCAGCTCCGCGAGAAGACGCGGGCCGACCTCGAGCGCGAGGCCGATGCAGCCACCGAAGCCCTGCGGGTCGAGGTCACCCGCCAGCTCGAGGAATCCCTCGGCGAGGTCCGGGGCGAGCTCGATGGCGCCGTGAACCGCGCGACCGGCGAGGCGCTCAAGATCAAGGCGCGCCAGCTCGGCGAGGTCCAGGAGATCTCCGAAGACCCCGAGACCGGCGCCGTCACCATCCGCGTCAAGGTATGACATGACCCACCGCATCCAGGAGAGCGAGCTCGCCACGCAGCTCTCCCCGTTCCAGGCCGTCGAGCTGGCCTATCCCGCCGAGCTCTCCCGGGCGCACGAGGCCCTGCAGCGTCGGCTCCCCGTGCTCATCGAGTGCGACAAAGAGCTCGTTCCGTACTTCTACAAGAGCCTTCGCGACAGGCTGAAGCGCCAGGACGTCCGCTGTGTCTACCTGGATGGCCGGCCGACCGGTGATGGGTCCGGCCCACAGGGGCTGATCCCCAACCTGCTCTCCCAGATCCGCGATGCCGTGCGGTCCAGCGTGAACGACAAGGTGGTGGTGCTGCCGCATCTCGACCTCCTCACCACCAGCACCGGAGCGCTCACGTCGGAGGCCCGCGAGGTCACCGGTCTGCTGTACGAGAACCCCAACCTGCTGTGGGTGGGCTTCAAAGACCCCAGCTTCGCCATGCCGCGGGTCATCGAGAACCTGTTCCCGCACCACGAGTCGATCAGCGGCGTCGATCGCAACCGCCTCGCCGCCCTCGTGACCCAGCGCGACGCCCGGAAGTTCGGCGACGGGCTGCCGCTCTACCAGCTCTACAAGTACGTCTCGGGCACCAATGCCGTGCGGCTGCGCCGGCTGCTGTCCAGCGTCGAGGGCGAGGACTACCCCGCCGACCCGATGCCAGCCTTCCGGCAGCTCCGGTCCGGAACCCTCTCGGGCGATCTCACGGTTCCCGAGCTGTCGATGGACGAGGACATCGGGGGCTACAGCAAGGTCAAGGACCGCCTGCAGAAGGAGATCCTCGACATCCTGGCCTACAAGGAGACCCTGGAGGACGAGGACGAGATCCAGCGCATCGAGTCGCTCGTTCCGCGCGGGATGATCTTCTGGGGGCCCCCGGGAACGGGGAAGACCCTGTTCGCGAAGGCCATGGCGTCCAGCCTGGGGGCGGCGGTGATCATCGTCAGCGGCCCCGAGCTCAAGAGCAAGTGGCACGGCGAGAGCGAGCAGAACATCCGCCGGGTCTTCGTGCGCGCACGCCAGTCGGCGCCGGCGATCATCGTGTTCGACGAGCTCGACTCCATCGCGTCTGCGCGCGGCTCCGACATGGGCGACGGCGGTGTGGGCCACTCCATGGTCAACCAGCTGCTCACCGAGCTCGACGGCTTCCGCAGCAACGAGATGGTGTTCGTGGTGGGCACCACCAACTTCCCCGAAGCCCTCGATCCCGCCCTGCTCCGGCCCGGCCGCTTCGAGTTCAAGCTGCAGATCCCCTACCCGGGGGCCGACGACCGCAAGGCCATCCTGAAGATCTACGACGAGAAGTTCGGTCTGCAGATGTCGGAGGCCGGCCTCGACTACGTGGTCAAGCGCACGTCCGGCCTCGTGGAGGGCTCGGCCAGTCGCTACACCGGCGACCACCTCGAAGCCCTGTGCCGCGCGCTCGCCCGACGCCGGATCCGCGAGCGGCTCGACGGCCCGACCGAAGCCATCGACATCGATGCGGCCCTCGAGGCCTTCGTCGACCGCCCGGAGCTCACCGCTGCCGAACAGCGCGTGGTGGCGAGCCACGAGTCCGGTCACGCCGTGGTCGCGCTGCACTGCGAGAACCTGCCCCCCATCGACCGGATCAGCATCCGCGGCGATCTCGGCGGCGCGCTCGGCTACGTGTCCTACGGCGAGGGCCCCAACCGCTACGTCCAGACCCGCGGCGAGCTCCTCGACCGGATCTGCGTGCTGTTCGGGGGTCGCGAAGCCGAGGAGATGCTGCTCGACGACCTGTCGTTCGGCTCGGCGCACGACCTCGATCAGGCCACCAACATCGCTCGCTGGCTCATTGAAGGGCTGGCGATGGGCCCCGACACCCTCGGCGTCCGCACGTTCGACAGCAAGTCGCCCGTGAGCGAGACCGCCCGGGCCGACCTCGAAGCGCAGGTCCAGCAGCTCCTCACCGAACAACGCGCGCGCTGCCGCACCATCCTCGAAGAGAACCGCGAGATGATCGTGGGCCTCACCGAGTTGCTTCTCGAACGCAAGGTGCTAGACCGAGCGGCCTTCGCCCACCTGCTGGACTGACCCCGCCATGCCCCGTCCCGACGTCCTCTTCCTCCAGCCGGTGTACCCGGCCGAGATGCAGCAGTTCGTACGGGGTCTCGCGCGCGCAGGCGCCCGGGTGTGGGGGGTCGGCGACACGCCCCGCGCAGCACTCCCCGACGCGATCGTCCCGTATCTGTCGGGCTATCTGCAGGTTCCGCGGCTCATGGGAGACGACGCCGGGGTGATCGCGCGGGTCGAGCGCTGGATGGGTCGGCGCCGGCCAGACGTCGTCGAGGCCAACTGGGAACCCGTCACGCTCCTGGCCGCCCAGCTCCGCGAGCGGTGGGGACTGCCCGGCATGTCGGTCGACACCGTGCTCGGGTTTCGCGACAAGAAGCTGATGCACGAACGCGTCCGCAAGGCCGGGCTCCGCGCCGCCCGGTCGGCCCGCATCGACACCGAGAAGGCCGCCTGGGATGCGGTCGAGGAGCTCGGCTACCCCGTCGTGCTGAAGCCCACGTCCGGCGCGGGCGGTCAGGACACGTACATCTGCGCCGATGCCGACGCGCTCGGGCGAGCACTCCGGGCCACCCGACACGTCCCAGAAGCCGTGCTCGAGGAGTTCGTGACCGGCGAGGAGTTCACGTACGAAGCCCTCACCGTGAACGGCACCCCGTACTTCCACAGCGTCAGCCGCTACCTGCCGAACGTGCTCGAGGCCCGGCAGAACGAGTGGATCAGCCCCATCATCTGCTGCGTGCGCGACCTGGACGACCCCGAGCTGGCCGACGGCATGCGGCTGGGCATGCGCAGCCTCGAAGCGCTGGGCATGGGCACCGGCATGTCGCACATGGAGTGGTTCCGGCAGTCCGACGGGTCGGCTGTGTTCGGCGAGATGGCGTGCCGCCCGCCCGGGGCAGCGATGATGGACCTGATGAACATCGCGCGGGACACCGACCTGTTCGACGCCTGGGGTCGGGCGGTGATCGGCCGAGCCCCCGAGGTTCCCACCGAGCGCCCCTACAACGCGGCCATCGTCTTCAAACGCGCGAAGGGTCGCGGACGCATCCAGAAGATCACGGGCCTCGACGCGTTCGTGAAGAAGTATCGGCCCCACATCGCCCGGATCGACCTGCTGCCGCTGGGTGCACCTCGCCGGAACTGGAAAGCGACCTTCATGGGTGACGGCAACATCGTGGTGCGCCATCGCGACCTGGGCGCCACCCTCGAGATGGCGCGCGCAGCCGCCCGGGACGTCCAGATCTACGCCGGCTGACTAGCGGGTCGGTAGTTGCGCCGGGGACATCCAGGAGCCTGTCGCGAGTAGACTCGAGCCGAACAGCCTTCCGCAGGAAATCGGGCCGGTCCCGTCCTCTACTGCAGAGAGCAGCGTTGCGTTCAGGCCGCGTGGTTCATTCGTCGCTGGGCGCATTTCGCGAGACCGAACTGAACTTCTGTTCGTGAGTGTCGAGTGAAATGGGTCCAGCGGCGAATGAAGCCGCGGATGAGCGCGAGCTATTCCTGCTCGGGGTCGTAGCAGCATTCGTACGGGCCGAGCCGCACGCACACATCTGCACCGAGCTCGGGCTCCTCGGGTTCGGCCTGAAGCTGCGGTGCGATGAGCGCAGCGAGCAACGCCGCTCCGCACAGACCCAGCGTGATCATCCACCCCTCTGGCTTCCGTCGCGTCATCGCAACCTCCTGTAGAAAACGTAGCCCACTCCACGGCCCACCCGCGCAGAAAATCCAGGCCCACCTCAGATAGGGTGTCGCCATGCTGATCGCGCTTGTGATGTCCGTCGCCCACGCCGCGTGCGACCCTGCCGCCCTCGAACCCGCGTTGGCCGAGGTCGAGTCCGCCTATGTCGACGGGGATGCGGCCCGGTTGCGAAGTGCCCGGAAGACCGCGGACAAAGCCGCACGGTGCGCCACGCTGAACGCCGAGCTCGCCGCCCGCTTGCTCCGTGCCGAAGCCCTCGAAGCCGCGGTGTCCAACGAGTGGCCCGTCGCCGAGGAGGTGCTCGTGCAATCGGTCGCTGCTCACCCCCTGCTGCCGCTCCCTGCCGACCTGGTGCCGGATCAGCGACTCAACCTCGCGATCGGCAGAGCCCAGGAAGCCGAGCTGAACTGGCGGGTCTCCTCCACCGAGCGCATCAACGGCGTCGCCACCCGGCTGCGCTCCGATGCTCCCCCCTACGGACCCCGATCGTCCGCCAAGGCGTGGACCCGCGTCCTCGGCATCGGAACCGCGGCGGTCGCAGCGGGGCTGTACGGCGCCGCGTGGGTCAACCGGCTCCAGTACGACGAGGCCCTGTCCAGCGGAGACAACGCCAAGGCCCTGTCGCGCTACCGCTCCACGAACGCCCTCTCGGCCGCGTCTCTGGGCACCGGGGTCGCCGCCATCGGCGTGTTCGGGGTCTCGTTCGCGCTGTAGCCGCGCAGCGAACGGTGCCTATCGGTCGCCCACGCTCTGCACGTCGAAGCCCGGACGGACTTCGAAGGTCAGCGTTCCCAGCGTGTAGGACCCCACGGGCAGGAGCCCCACGAACGCGCCGTTGTCTTCCAGCTCGGCACTCGCGTGTTCGATCGACGCCTTCAGGTCGGGCGTGAACGGGATCTTGCTGGGCACGAGCTTTGTGGGCTCGGTGACCCCGATGTACACGAGCCCGGTCTCCTTCTCCAGTCGAGCGAAGGCTTGCGAGGCCGTAGTGCCGCCCTCTTCGTCCGGACGCACCCGCTGCAATCGCTGAGCGACTGCCAGAAGACGCCCTTCTGCACGGGCCGCTTCGGCACCCATCATGTGGATCTTCCCGTCCAGACCGCTCGGATGGTCGGCCACGAGCTGCACGTAGCGACGCTCGACGGCCCGCCACTGGCGATCCCGGGCGGCGGCGTACACCGATTCCGCGATGCGCTCGGCCTCGGGGTCGACGGCCCATGCGGACATCATGAAGAGCAGCGTCATCATTTGCGGATCACCACCATCCAATCGCCGTCGTTGCTACCCATGCCCTTCTCGACACGGACGTCGAAATCCCCACCGGGGAGCGTGACGTCTGCCGCACTCGGTCCGACCGGACCGTAGAAGTTCGCCCCACCCTGGCGCAAGCGCAGGTCGAGCGAAGAGCCGCCCGTGAAGTCCGCCACCCAGTCGCTCATCGCGCTGGTGACCGTGGCCTCGTCGCGCTCTGCGCCACCCTGTACGTTTCCGCACAGGATGAACGGCGGCGAGAATCCCAGGCTGTTCCCGCTGTTGTTCACCTCGGCGTACGGCACCAGGACCGCCTCCGTCGTGAAGCCGGTCATCCCGGTGTCGTCGTCGGCCTCGACCGTCAGGATCAGATCGATCTCGGCACAGTCGATCGGCACGATGACCGTGGCGGCTCCGAAGGGTGGCGTCCACGTCCCGACGTCGAAGTCGGAGAGTGCCTGTCCATCGATCCCGTAGCGAATGGCGGTCACCGGGTCGCCGTCCGGGTCGCTCACCGAGAACGCGATCTGCAGACCCTCCTCCACGAGCTGCACGGCCTGGATGTCGACGAAGGGCGGCTCGCCGAGGTCGGTGTCTGTGTCTGTGTCCGAATCCGTGTCGGCGTCGGTATCCGAATCCGTGTCCGCGTCGGTATCGGCGTCCGCGTCCGTGTCCGAATCCGTGTCCGCGTCGGTATCGGCGTCCGCGTCGGTATCCGCGTCCGTGTCCGAATCCGTGTCCGCGTCGGTATCGGCGTCCGCGTCCGTGTCCGAATCCGTGTCCGCGTCGGTATCGGCGTCCGCGTCGGTATCCGCGTCCGTGTCCGAATCCGTGTCCGCGTCGGTGTCGGTGTCGGTGTCCGTATCCGTGTCCGCGTCGGAATCCGTGTCCGTGTCCGTATCCGCGTCGGTATCGGCGTCCGTGTCCGAATCCGTGTCCGCGTCGGTATCGGCGTCCGTGTCCGAATCCGTGTCCGTGTCCGAATCCGAATCCGTGTCTGTGTCCGTGTCGGCGTCCCCCTCGACGATCACGACCGGCGGATCGTCGAAGATGTACGGACAGCCTGCGAGCAGCAGGAGGGAGGCATAGCGCATGCGGCACGCTACCACGCGCCTGTTCCACACGTTAGGCCCGTCCACATGGCCGAGCTCATCCTGAAGCTCGAGATCGACCCGGACACCGGGAAGAAGAACGTCCTCATCGACTACGGCTCCGACGCAGACGCACTGCCGATGGAGCACGAGGAGGACCACCGTCAGCTCGTCGACCAGCTCATCGAAGGCGGTGCTCTGAAAGCCGCGGAGCTCGGGAAGATCGTGATCCGACGCGACGGAGACGACGTCGTGGAAGAGGCCGACTCCGAGCAGACCAGCATCGACGAGCGGTCTGCCGTCGGCACGACCGACTGACCATGAGCGCACTCCGCTTTCCGTCCGACGAAGCGCTCGTCGCCGTGCTCGCTGCGCGGCTCGTTCCCGATGCGATCTCCGGCGATTCCGTTCAGTGGGGCCGCGACGACGATGGTCTGTGGCTCGTGCCCACCGCCCGGATCGACGACTCCACCCGCGAAGCCCTCGCCGACAAGGGCGTTTCCGTAGGCGACGTCGCAAGCGACGAGGATCCGCGGCACGCCGCCACCTGGGCCGAGGTGCTCTCCGCCGAGCGCACCCACGAACCCACCGAAGCCGACCCCGCCCTGTTCCTCGCGCCGATCGCAGACCTCGTCACGATCGCCGGCGAGCTGCTCCGCCTCGGCTGCGACCGCCAGCGCTGGGCCACCTCGGCCGATCAGGCGCTGCTGCTGGCCCAGGCCCCACCCTGGTACACCGTGCTGAAGGCCCTCGACCCCGGGTCCCCGCTGCAGGTGTTCGTCCAGGCCGTTCCCCGCGTCTGGGTGCAGGCCGGGTGGGAACATCCGCTGGCCATGGCCGTTCGGCCGCCCGACGATCAACTGGTCCTGATTCCCGGTAGCGGCCCCTGGATTCGCGCGGCAGACGGCCCGTGGACCTCGCTGTACGACCGGCTCGATCTCGTCCTGCCCGATGCACCGGTCACCCTCACCCCCGACGCCGAGCCCCCCCGCATCGCCGTTCCGCTGCGGCTGGTCGACAGCGGGCGCAACGAACCGCCGTCGCTGTGGGTCTTGCGAGTGGACGTCGAGCGCAAGATGGACGCGCTGCTCTCCCATCTTCCAGACGACGTGATCGATCGCCTGCTCTTCGCCGCCACCACCGACGATCCGCCCACGGTCGTGCTGCGTGCGAGGCCTTCTCCGACGGGCCCTCCGGCGATCGAGGTCCAGGGAGAGCGCTACGCACCGCTCCTCGGCCTGCTGAACCTCTTCCGGCCCGACGACACCACCCTGGAGCCCCCTCTGCGGCGCGACAAGGTGCGGGAGGTCCTGGCCACCGAACCCTTCGAGACCGCCTGGCTCGCCCGGCGCGAGGATGGGGGCTTCGAGCTGCAGCGCATCGCCGAAGAGGCCTTCCGGCCCCTGTCGAGCTGGGTCGACTACATCGCCGATCGCGCGGGGTCTGCACTGTCCACCTGGGTCGAGTCCCAGACCTTCGCGTTCGACGACTGGGTCGATCTGGGCGTCGAGTGGGCGGGCGCCGCCGAAGAAGACCGGAAGTCCAGGAAGAAGTCCCGCAAACGCACCCCGACCCCGGCTGCCGCCGAGGAAGAGGTTCCGTACGAGGTCGAAGCCCCCGTCGCCCGGCCCCGCAAACAGAAGACGCCGAAGCCCAAGGCCGTCGAGATCGTGCAGGGCACCGAGCAGAACGCCGTCACCACCCAGCTCGCCGAGCTCGAGCAGCGATTCCTGGCCATGGAGTCTCCGGCCGACGCGCCCGAACGCAACCCGCTCTGGCGGGAGATGGCCACCCTCAATCGCCAGCTCGGTCGCGACCGCGAAGCCAGTCTGTGCTGGACCCACGCGCTGTGGGACGCCGAAGAGGCCCGCCAGGACGAGCTCGCAGCAGCCTGGGCATCCGAAGCCCTCGGTGCAGTCGACCAGACCGCCGAGGACGTTCGCGAAGCGGTGATCCGCCAGCCGGACACCCCGCTGCTCTACGCCACCACCGCCTGCCTGGTGGCCGGTGCCCTCGAACCCGACGCCGAGCTGGCTGCGGTGTTCGAAGCCCACGACTCCAACCTCGACGTGCGCGGAGCCTGGCTCGCCCGACGTGCCCTGGCCGGCGACGACGAGCTCGCTGTCGCGCGTGCACGGGACCGCACCCTGGTCCGGATCCGCATCGGGTTGTCGCTCGAGCACGACACGCCGGTGTTCCTGAGGATGATCGACGCCGCGGCCATCGAGTCGATCAGCGCCCACCTCGATGCGCAGCACCAGCACTTCCATCGCACCAAGCGCAACCGGAACGTCATCGAGGCCGACCCCAAGCTCACCCTCGCGTACGTGAACCTCATCTTCGCGTGGGGGTTCGCGGCCCTGGGCAATCGCAGCCGGGCCCGCGAGCTCGCCGAAGACATCCGGGCGCTGGATCGCTCCGACCCCATCCACGATGCCCTCGTCGGCGCCTACCTGGCCCGGATCGACCAGGCACTCGAGGGGGCTCCGCGCGAGTCGCCCCTGCCCGCCGAGGCGAGCAAGCGGTTCCTGGGGCTCGAGCAGCTCGATCGCTACAAGGTCGACCGGCTGAGGCAGGCTTCGGGGATCCTCGAGACCCAGGAGCACCTCGACCCCTTCACCACCTTCAACAAGTCCTACGAAGATGCCCGGGGTCCCGAGTTCGTGCCGCTGCGCGACGAAGACGATCCGGACGTGCTCCGCCCCGCCCTGTCCGCACTGCTCGACTCCCTCCCCGACGACCCCGCCGAGAAGGTGCGGCTGACCGACGGCGTTCTCGACTTCCTGCCGCTGCTGCCCCCTGCCGACGCGTTGCCGCTCCTGGAGCGCTCCATCGAGCAGTTCTCCGGTCTGGACGGGCCCCAGCGGGCTCAGTTGCTCGAAGACGCCCTGCTGGTCGCGGGTCTGCTCGGTCGGGCCGATCTCGTCCGCTCGCTGGTGGGCCAGCTGCAGGACGCTCTCGCCGAGCTCACCACCGATCACCTGGCCCGGTCGGGCGAATCCCTGGCCAAGGGTCTGCGGAGTCTTCGCCGGGTGGGCCTCCAGGAAGAAGCTGCCGACCTGCTCCAGGGCGTGATCGAGCAGGCCAGCGGTCGCGACATCGACAGCCTCATCGCGCGCGTGGCCGTGGCAGGCGGGCTCACCGGCGTGGGTCGCGAAGACGCCGCAGTCGAGCTTCTGGACGAAGGCCTGGCCGCGCTCGACGGCGACATCTCGCGGCAGGTCAACCGCCTCAAGCTCACCCGGGCCGTCGCGCTCTCCCTGGCGGCGTCCCCTCGGCCGGTCGCCCTCGAACGACTCCCCAAGCTCGCGGGCCACCTGACCCAGATCACCGACGCCTACAACACCAACTCGCACTTCTGCCTGTCGGTCTGCAGCTTCGCGGAATCGGTCGTGCTCGGCTACGCCGACTCGAACCTGGCCCTGGGTCCCACGGCACGACGCTGGCTGGACGATGCCGAGTACCTGGTCCGCCGACGGATCCACCGCGAGAGCTGATTCCAACGTTGTGCGCAGACGCGACGTCATACCCTCGAAGAATCCGCACCGGACGGAGGAAGCGATGCAGTCCGACCTCGAGACCCAGATCGACGCCTTGCGAGAGGAAGTCGCGCAGCTGCGCCGCCGCAACAGGGTCGGCTGGGGCGTGGCTGTGCTCTGCGTCGTGGGCATCGGGCTCGTCGGCGCAGGTCGACCACTGCAGGTCTTGCGCACCGACCGCATCGAGGTCCGCAGGGCCGACACCAACCCCACCCAGACCCAGGGCGTGGTCATCGAACACGCCGGTGAGGAGGGGCCGACCATCACGCTCACCGATGGGGAAGGCCGCGTCGGGCGTCTGACCCTCGCGGGGCTGGAGCTGTTCACCCACGTCGCCGAGCCCGACAAGGTCCCCACCCTCGAAGACCCCGGGATCGGAGAAGAAGCGCCCGACCCCGACACGATCAAGACCCGCTTCAACGTCGACGGCGCCTACGTCACGCACGTCACCGTCTCCTGCACGCCGGGCTACCGGGCCCGCGCCCGGTTCGTCGACGGCACCGCCACGCTCGCCATCCCCACCGGCATGTCCACCTGCCAGGCCGTGTTCGGCGGCGGCAGCGTGGCCTCTCGCGTCAGCATCACCCCCGGGGGCGAGGTCGCGTGCCGCAACATGAGCGGCACCAGCAGCACGCTGCACTGCGAACAGTCCGGAGACTGAGCGGGCCCATCAGGGGTTCCAAGCGTGTGATAGACTTCAGATGCAGCTGCTTCTGCGGCCGCATTTTGATTGTCTTTGTGTTGGAGCACCCATGTTCTTGTTTGCATTGTCTCTGTTGTCGATCGCGTCTGCAGACACCGACGGTCCCGCTGAGATCGAGGTCGACCCCGTCACCGTCAGCACCAGCGCGCGCATCCAGCTCGAGTGGGGCCAACACCTGTTCGAGCAGGGCAACTACGACGCCGCCCTCGCCGAGCTCCAGGCACTCGTCGGGCATCACGACGAGCCCGCGTTCCACTGGACCCTCGCGAAGATCCATCACGCCATGGGCAACGAGCAGGGCGAGCTCGAAGCGCTCCAGGTGTTCTACACCGTCGCTGCACCCGACGCGCTGTCCCCGCTGCGCGCACGGATCCTCGAGCTCGGTGGCACCCTGCCCATGCGCACGCTGCGGGGCGTGCAGCGCCACCAGATGGCATCCGGCCCGTCCAGCACGGTCTCAGAGGCGCTCCCCTTCTGGAAGTGACGCCTCCTACGGCTCCGCTGGCTCCTGGGGTGGCGGGTCGAACCGCGCCATCGGGATGGGCTCGCCGAAGGTGATGTTCGCCAGGCGCACATCGGTGGTCTTCGGCCCCGGTTCACCGTCGTTCCACAGGTGCGAGCTGTAGCGCGTGGCCACGAGCAGGCCGTCCACCCGTTCGTGGTCGCTCCACACCAGGAGCTTCTCCGGGCTGTGCCCACCGTCCGGGAAGTAGTCGGGGTAGCTGACGATGTAGCGGACAGCGACCACGTGGTGATCCGTGGGATGCAGGTGCAGCACGTAGAAGTCGTCCGGCGCGTCGCCCACGCCCTCGCCGTACGTGATCTTCACGGTGGGCAGGGGGTCTTCGATGCCGGTTCCCGCGACGACCACGGGGGGTCGCTTCTCGGCGTGCGCGCCTTCGTCGGCCAGCACCCAGGGAATCGCCGCGAAGTAGAACGGCGTGGTGGCCCAGAATCGCGGGTCGGACGGGAACGCGTCTTCATCGGGGCGCACCCAGGCGGTCTCGCCGTTCCAGCCGAGCGTCGCATCCGCCGCTTCTCCGAGCTCGGTCTGGACCGCCTTGCGCGTCCACAGGTCGACCTCGCTGCGGGTCCAGCGACGCTTCTGAGGGGCGTCGACCGGGGCGTAGTCGAAGTCGAACGCCATCGTACCGGCAGACAGGAAGCCTTCGAGCCCCCCATGGGCGTCGATCGCGCGCCACAGCATCTCTCCGCCTTCGGACTCGAGCAGCCGGGCCTTCGCCGCCTCGACTCGCGGCTCCACCCAGCTGGCCGGACGTGGCCCAGCAATCGACGTGTCGACCACAGGCTCTGCGGGAACCGGCTCTTCTGCCTCCGAGGACACCGGCGTCTCTGCACAGCCAGCGAACAGCATCGACCACACCACGAATCCCATCTTCGACCTCCGGATGCCGCTCTATGTCGCTGTGGACGCCGTTGCCTGGTAGGGTCGGGCGTTCGCGCTCCGCCCCACCCCTCCACTCCGTAGGAAGGCCTGCATGCTCGCACTCTGGCTCGCCGCGACCCTGGCGTGGGCACAGGACGAACCCGGCGTTCCGCCCGCTCCAGACGAGGTGCCGACCGAGGAGGAGCTGGAGGAGATCGAAGAAGAGTTCGAAGAGGAGATCGAAGAAGCGGTCGAAGGCCCCGAAACCCCCGACGACGACGGGTCGGACGACGACGGACCCGCCTGGAAGCGCGACGGGTTCGGCTTCGGCGGCATCCCGGCTGTGAACTTCAACTCGGACGAGGGCCTGGGGCTGGGTGCCGTCGCGTCGATGTACAGGTACGACGGGAAGACCTCGCCGTACAAGGTGGGCGTCACGCTCATCATCTTCGCCACCACCAAGGGCGTGCACGGCCACCGGCTCGACATCGACGCTCTGAAGCTGCTGAACGGCCGGCTGCGCTTCACCACCCGGCTCAACCTCGCCATCACCAAGACCAACCCGTTCTGCGGTTTCGGTCCGGACGTCACCTGCGACCCCGCGGTGGCCGAGGCCCGTGCGAACGCCCTGGGCTTCGAAGAGGGAACCGACGCGTACGACACCTTCGTCCGTCGGTACTACCTGTCCTCGTTCATCCAGCCGAACCTGTTCCTGTCCGGCCGCTGGCGGCTCAACGACCTCGACGCGCCCCGCCTGAAGACCGAGCTGCTGACCACCATCCGGGCGAACTACTTCATCCCCGGCACGCTCAAGGACGGCCCCGATGCGGATCCCGGAAACCTGTACAGCGAGCGGATCGTCCAGGAACGCGGATTCCTCCCCGTGCTCCAGGTGGGGCTGGTGGGCGACACGCGGGACTTCGAGTCCGCACCGAGCAGCGGCTACTGGGTCGAGGGCTCGGTTCGGGGGTCCACCCGCTACATCGGCAGCGACTTCGACTACTTCGGGTTCAACACCACCGGCCGGTTCTACGTGCCCATCGTCAAAGACGGCATCCTGGTGTCCGCGACGCGGGCAGCGGTCGACGGCATCGTGGGCGACGTGCCGATCCGCGAGATGGCCGAGATGGGTGGCAGCCAGATCTACAACTTCGGCGGAGGCCTGAACGCCGGGCGTGGCGTGCGACAGCGCCGCTATCTGGGCCGTCTGAAAGGGCTCTTCCAGGAGGAGCTCCGCTTTCGGTTCGCGCACATCGAGCCGTTCGGTGTGGGGGTCGACTTCACGCTCATCGGGTTCACCGACGTGATGTTCGTGGCCGAGGACTGGGACAGCCTGGACGAGTGGGGGCGGCCGATCCCGAGCTTCGGAGGCGGGCTCCGCCTGGCCTTCGACGACAACTTCATCATCCGGCTGGACACGGGGTTCTCGGAGGTCGAGGGGTACAGTCCGAGCATCTACATCGACCTGAACAACCTGTTCTGAGTCCTGGGTGGAGGCGGGCGCTGTGGGTTTGACGAACGCCTGGTTGCCACGGAGTCACGAAGCGGCACGGAGTATTGCACGGAGCACGTCGTCGCCGGGCGGACGGCGAACCGAATGACGACCGACCACCTCCACCACCACCACCGACCACGAACGTTCGCGTCATCGATCCCGTCCCAGGAGGATGAAAACGGCTCGGGGCGGACGACCTGGGCGTTCGTCCGAACGACTTCAATGGATTCAACACCAACTCTCACCGCTGAGCGCTTCGCTTCGCGGAGGATTGCGCTGAGGATCCGCTGAGCGCGGATGCCTCGACCAGGCCATCTCAGCCGCGGTGTTCGAGCGTCGTCCTGGGTTGCGGGTCTGTATTTCCGGAGCAGCGCGGAGGCTTCGAAGAGGCCCGCCCTACCGCCGTGTTCGAGCGTCGACGACCGTGGCTGGCGCTCCATTTTCGGAGCACGCCGTCGCCGGGCGGACCACGACCGACCACCTCCACCACCACCGACGACCACGACGGACGTTCGCGTCGATCCCGTCGTGTTCGCAGGGCTGTTCGACGTGCTTCGTCGCAGACGGTCCTCGAGCCGCGAAACCCCACCGGTTCGACGGTTGCCGCTGGACGCTGCCGATTCACCAGGCAGCCCACGACCATCAAGCAGAGCAGGAATCGAACCGCAGGATTCACGAGGCATTGTAGCGTCACCGGGGTCTCCGTCCCCACCACGCTTCAAGCGGAGCCGATGCAGCCGCTTCGCGAGACTGCTCCGTGAAAGACTCCCAGACCTCCGTGACTCCGTGGCCGAAAAGAGCCGAGAAGAGCCGAAAACCCTTCACTCTCCAGGAGTCGGCAACGGCTGATGGACCGCCACCGGCGCGCTCCGCATCCGACGCCCCCGCACGGTCACGTCGTCGGGCAGCGTGAGGTGCCAGCGCTCGTGGGTCGACTTCCAGGCCCAGCCCCCGCGCTTGCGCGCCTGGTCGTTCCACCGATGGAAGAGCGCTTCGCGGGCGTCCCGGGCGTCGTGCTCCGTCGCAAAGGGCCCGTGTCGGCGGCGGTCTTCGGCCACGACCGTGAACCACCACCCCGCTCCGTCCATCACCGGTTCTGCGACCTCGAACTCGTAGTCCCGCATCCGACCCTCCCGAATACTGAACGTATGTTCAGCACCGGACAGATCCTGGCCGGAGCGCGACATCCCCGTGAGAAGGTGCCTTCTCAGCGAGGATCACGCGCGGATGCGCTCCATCAAGCCCGCGCCGTACACGTCGTACAGCCCCAGATCGGACAGGTGGATGTACCCGATGTGGCAGCGGCAGATCGAATTGGTGCACGGCCTCCGCTGTGAAACCTCAGCCAGCCCGTCTTCGTAGAGGTTGCCGAGGGGCGTGGGGATGAAGTGACAGCGCCGCACCAGCCCCTCGCCGTCCACCGTGAAGTGCGACTCGCCCGCCCAGCAGTGGCGCCCTTCGGACGGATACACCCGATTGTCCGGAAAGCGGGGGTCGATGGCCGTGATCCGCGCCCGGTCGTCGTCGGAGTAGTAGTCCGGGACCCGCTTGTAGGCGTTCACCCAGACCTGCACCCCCGGATCGAGGGCGGCACGCAGGGCCTCGATGGCATCGAGGTGCTCTGTGAGCCCCACCACACCGACCGAATAGCGCACCCCCATCGCGTCCAGCTGACGGCACTTCGCGACGAACCGCTCCATCGAGCACTGGCTCGGGTGCCAGGTGGTCCACAGCGCCAGCGCGTCGCGGTCGACGTCCTGCAGCCAGTCCAGACGCATGGAGAGGTTGGTCTGACACGCCACGCGCTCTACGACCGGCAGGTGCGAGAGCGTGCGCATCGCCTCGCGGTACCACGACCGCACCAGCGCCTCGCCCCAGGGGGTGAACAGGATCGACAGCGGCGGCCCGTCGTACGCTTCGGCCCACGCCACGAACCGCGCCAGCCCGGCCTTGTCGGCGGCGAGGACCTCGGGCTCCTCCCACTCCTTGGCGAACGGACAGTAGTCGCAGGTGTAGTTGCAGCTCGACAGCGGGCCCCTGTAGTACAGCGTCACCCGATCGAGGGCGTCGAACCCCTGGGATGGTGGCGGCGTCACCGCTGCTCCCAGGCCGCCATCCGAGCGGTGACGGCATCCGAGTACAGCCACGGCGCGATGGCGTCCGACCAGGCCAGGCCCTCGTCGGTCAGCACCAGGCGGTCTTCCCGCTGCTCGAGCTCCGGCAGTTCGGCCAGCTGGGGCAGGTGCTCCAGCACGTCGGCGCCGAATCGCTCCCGGTACCACGCGCGATCCAGACCCTCGGTCTGCAACAGGCCCTGCAGCACGTGCCGTCTGCGCTTCTCGTCCGCGTCGACCCGGGTACCCCAGTGCACCTCGCCGTGCTGGTCGTCGGACTTCGCGAGCCAGCTGTCCAGCTCGTCGAGCACCGCACTCGGCCCCACCGCGAACCGCGTGGAGTAGTGCACATCGCGCGTGTAGCTGCGCGCACCCGGCCCCAGCCCCACCATTCCGTCGGCCTGGCACCGGTAGTCGGTGCGCTCCTCGGGAGCCCAGGGTGCGCGGAACATCCGCATCGAGACCTGCTCGTAGCCAGCCATCCGGAGCAGATCGCGGCCCTGGCGGTACAGCTGCAGCCGCTGGTCGTCCCAGCGTCGATCCCGGCGCCCGAGCCCGGTGAGCGGCCGGATGTAGAGCGGGTAGAGGTAGATCTCCTCGGGTCGCCACTCCAGCGCGGATTCGAGGCTCACCTGCCAGCTCTGGGGCGTCTGGTGGCGCAGTCCGTAGATCAGGTCGAGGTTGAGGGTGGGGATGCGGGCGTCGCGCAGGGCCTGCAGCGCGGTCTGAACGGTCATGCCCCGCTGGGTGCGCCCGACGCCACGGGCCTCCTTGTCGATGAAGCTCTGGATGCCGATGCTGGCGCGGGTGGTGCCGCGACGCGCCAGGATGTCGGCCTTCTCGGGGGTGACGGTCTCGGGGGAACACTCCACCGACAGCGGCATGGTGCCGAGTGGCGCGCCCATGGTGTGCTCGAGCACGTCGAACATCCGCTCGAGGGCACCCGGACCCAGCCAGGTCGGGGTTCCGCCTCCAACCGCCCCCACGGAGAAGCGCGCATCGGGCAGGGCTTCGCGCACCACCTCGGCCTGGCGGACCAGCGCAGCCAGATAGGCCTCTTCGCGCTCGCGCCCCCCCTGGGCCGTGGTGAACAGGTTGCAGAACGCGCATCGCTGGAAGCAGAACGGCACGTGGGCGTACAGGAACAGGGCGCTGCGGTCTTCGTCGGCCCACACGTCCGCCAGGTCCAGCGGCGGGTCGAACGCCCGGTAGGCGGTCTTGTGCGGGTAGCTGTACGCGTAGCCCTGGTATGGAGCGCCATCGAACCAGGCGTCCATCGTCCGGGGCATTCCTCCAGCCTTCTGTGCGCGCTCCACGCCGCCCTCCTTCACATCTCGGCCGTGCCGATCGACGCCACCGTGGCGATCTCCACCATCTCGGTCGAGCCCCCGCGAAACACCTCGTATCGACGCCACACGCCCACGGGACCCACCAGCTGCAGTCCTGCCGCATCGGGTGGCAGGTCGGCCAGCGACACTCCGTCGACCGCCAGCACGATGTCGCCCCGCATCAGCTGGTCCGCAGCTGGTCCCTCGGGATGGACGGCCAGCACGGCGACTCCGCCGGGACAGGGCTCGAAGCGCACGCCCAGCATGGGGGTTCCCGGGGGTGGACCCGCTGCGGGGTCGTTGGGATCGGCCACATCGGGCTCGGTGGTCGCTGGAGGCTCCGGAGACGGCGACCGGTCCTGGCGCGTCGGCAGCACGCCCATCCGGGGACCCCGCGGCGAGCGGCGACGCCGGACCTCTCGGCGGACATCGCCCCGATACGCCGCGACCACCGGATGCAGCGCGTGCAGGAGCTCGACCGAAGCGGGGCCCCAGGTGGTCTCGAAGCCGGCTCCCCAGATGCCCACCGCACGTTCGGCGTCCCCGGACTCGAAGGCCTCGAGACCCGCCCACAGCTGACCGAACACGAAGTGCAGCGTCTCGGAGAGCCGACACGGGATGGGGCTGGCGGGCTCGGCCAGCTCACCCACGGTCCAGTACGACTCGAACGACCCGAAGCCCGGCCAGACCGCCAGATCGAACGGATGGCCGGGATCGATGGGCGGCTGACCCGGCTCGACCGGCAAGGCGAAGCCCGACGCCACGACCCGCGCCAACCCCGCATCGACCGCGATGACCCGATCGCGCAGCTGCACGTCCTGCTCGCACAGATCGAGGACCAACCCGCAGAAGTCCCGGGTCAGCTCTGCGAACAGGGCGGTGGCATCCATGTCAGGGGGTCTCCAGGTCGAAGCGAGCGAAGGGCACGGTGTACACGAGCGGGTGGCCGACCCGATGCCCCGTGTAGCCGTCTTCGCCGTAGAGCGTGCCATGGTCCGAGAAGACGAACGCATCGGTGGGGCCCGCACGGGAGAGGAACGCGTCGAAGAGCGGCTGCAGTGCGCCATCCACATAGCGGAGTGCTGCCCGATGCGAAGCCAGGTCGTCGTCGGTCCGACCCGGGACGTAGAAGTGATTCGGCTGGTGCAGCGCGCTCACGTTGATGAACAGGAACACGGGCTGGCCGGAGTGCACTCGAAGCCGCTCGATCGCCAGGGCGACCTGGTTGTGGGTGCTGCGCGGATCGGTCACGCCGAGCGACGGATCCCAGTGCGGCTCGTCGAAGCGCGCTGGCAGATCCCGGCCCAAGGGGGTCCGCAGGTTGAAGAACCCGGTCCCGCCGATGCAGATCGTACGAAACCCCCGTGCAGAAAGGGCTTGTGGAATGCTCGGCCCATCGAGCACCACCGTGTCGGGTCCGGTGGTCTCGGATCCCGGGAACGCCAGGGCGAACGCGCGCTCGTGCCGGCCGGGAGGGGCGGGCGTGGGAAGGAATCCGGCGAAGAACGCGGCGTGTGCGGCGTAGGTGAAGGTCCCGGGACTGTGCCGCTCCTCCCACCCGGTCGGGGGCAGGTACTGCGAGAGGATGGGGAGCTCGCCCGCCTCGAACGCCGCCTGTGCCACGTCGTAGCGCAGGGTGTCGAGGGTCACCCAGAGCAGATCCCCATCGAGCACGTCACTCTCCGATGGCGCTGTAGTAGTGCAGCTCGTCGCCCCAGTCGTACGGCTGTCGCTGCTCCCCGGCCTTCACCATCGGCAACGCCTGCTGCAGGCGCCCGATCATCTCCATGGACAGAAAACAGTCGGACACGTCGATGCGCTTCAGGTGCGACAGCGCTTCTGCCCCGTCCAGAAGGGCCTGAGCGCCGGCATCGGTGAGCGTGCCCATCGACAGATCCAGGGTCTCGAGCTGCTTGACCAGCGGGCTCTCGACCACCGCGGGCATCAGCGCGTCGTGGAACTCCGAGTTCTTCAGACCGAGGTTCTTCAGCGCCGGAAGGCCCTGGGTGTTCGCCAGCAACGGCCGCACATCATCGACGTCGCAGACCCCGCCGTAGTTGTCTTGCCCGAACCAGATCTCCAGGGTCTCGAGAGCCGGAAGCGTCGCCTTCGAGAGGGCCTCGACCGGCTGCTTGGGGAGCCCACCGGTCTCGAGCTTGAGCCGCTTCAGCTTTGGAGCCACGGGGGTTCCGATGCCGATGCTACCGCCCGTGAGCGTGAGGTCTTCGAGGTCGGGCAGCACCGACCACGCCGGTCCGAAGTCCCCCACCTCGGTCCACGAGATCTCGGTCTCGTCGGGGTACTCGAACGACCCGACGTGCAGCTTGCGAAGACCCGGCCGCTTCCCATGCTTGACCAGGCTGGCGATGGCGGGCTCGTAGAAGTTCTCGCCTTCGGCGTCGGCCAGCCCGAGCGACAGCTCCTCGAGGAACGCTGCAGACGGATGACGGAGCGCGGCGCCGAGCATCTTCGGGAAGATCCCGTACTCGGCGTCCCAGTCGACCCAGATCCGGATGGACCGCCAGTGGCCGTTCGCCCACTGCACCTCGTTGTACTCGCTGTAGTCGCCGTCGCCGAAGGGCCCCAGCCAGGCCTTGGAGTGGGTGGCGATCAGGTCGTCGTGGCGGGCCTTCAGCGCTGCGTCGTCGGGCTTGGCGGCCAGGGCCTGGGCGACCGTGATCAGCTCTCCGCGGGCATCGTCCACAGACTGCAACCAGTCCGCGTACACCGACCAGTTCTCGGCCGATGGCGTGTCGAGGATGGCCGCGACCAGGGCATCGCCCTCGCTGGTGGGCGCCGCTTCGGCCTCCACTTCGACGTACCCCTTCTTCGTCTTGGACTTGATCGCACTCTCGGCCTTCTTCGCCGCCTGCTCGGGCGAGTCGAAGACCTTGGTGTTGGTCTGCCCATCCGTGCCCTTCCGGCCGTAGCGGACCGTGTAGGTGTTGCCGTCGACCGCGATCTCCCAGAACTTGTCGGACTTCGCGTCGCTGTACTCGAACCGTCGCATCCCGCCTCCCTGCCGGATCTGCTTCCACGCAGCTCCCAGCCGGCGCGACTATACTCCAGTGATGTCCCTGTTCCTCCTGGCCTTCCTGCACGGCTCCCGAGACGCGTCGGCCTGCGAGACGTTCGGGCAGGAGACGATTCTCGCCGACCTCTCCCATCCCGACCTCGCCGAGTCTTCGGGTCTGGCTGCCAGCCGGGCGACCCCCGGGGCCCTGTGGACCCACGACGACAGCGGCGAACCCGAGCTGTTCCGGTTCACCCTGGACGGGAACATCACCCAGCACAGCTTTGAAGCCGCCGGCAACCGCGACTGGGAGGATCTCGCCGCTGCGAGCTGTCCGGGCGCTGGAGACTGCCTGTACGTGGGCGACATCGGCGAAGACCGCAGCGACCCCAGCGAGATCCGGGTGTACGTCGGCCGAGAGCCCCGTGGAGACGGGCGGGTCGTGCTGGTCGAGCGCTGGGACCTCCGCTGGCCGGGCACCCCCCGCGATGCCGAGACGCTATTGGTCCACCCCTGCACCCTCGACGCCTGGCTCGTCACCCGCGGCGACACCACCGAGGTGTTTCGCATCGCAGACGACCGCGGCCCCCTGCAGACCGACCTGATCCCCGTCGCCACCCTGAACGTGACCGAACCCATCACCAGCGGCGACTTCTCTCCCGACGGCACCGCACTGGTCTTGCGTTCGGACACCTCGGTGTGGCGCTACCGGGTCTCCACCGACGACCCGGACGCCCACTGGACGGACGAACCCGAGAAGCTGTTCGACCTGACGCGCACCGGCGAAGCCATCGCCTGGGACCTGGACGGCGATCTGCTGGTGACCGACGAGGGGCAGCCCACCCCCGTCGGGCGGATCGCGTGCGAGGACGTCCCGCCGCCCGTGTGCGAGGCCCCTTCGCGGTGTGGATGTGCAACCGACCCGTTCGCGCCGACGCGAATCCCGGGGTTGCTCACTCCGGGGTTGCTGGTGTTTCTGTCGGCCCGACGGCGGTCGTGCGTGACGGAAGCGGCGCACCGTCCGCCGAGATCGGCCTCGGAGCGACCGGCATCGGACGCCGTGCATCCGGCGACACCTGGGGCCCCGCGAACTGCACGTCGTTCCAAGGCATGAGGCGGCTCGAGCCCACCCCCAGGCACGCGCCCCCGAACCCGACCACCAGCACACACGACATCAGCAGCACGAAGGTGGTGCGTTCCATCCCGAGCATGATCGCGGGCATCCACGCAGGCTGCCAGGTGGCGTAGACGGGCATCCCGTTGGTTCCGGCGACCGGGGCGGGAGTGCCGGTCATGACCATCGCGTTGGGTGCCGGCGTCGCGGTGCCGTACATCGGTGGCGGATAGGCGCCCGGCGGCAGCGGAGTGGTGCCGCTCACCGGCTGGTGCGGAGGCGGGTTGGGAGTGGTGGCCGACACCCCGTGCGCGAACCCGTTGGCGTAGCCGTGGGCGTATCCATCGGGCGTGGGGCCGGGCAGCGCCTGCTGCGGCTTGTCGGTGCCCCAGGACTCTCCCCACGGCGGCCGGTAGCTCATGGGCGGGCCCAGATCCTGGTTCCAGGCCGACGCGGTGGACCGCTGCGGAGACGCCCCACCGGTGGGACCCGTGCGATTGCGGGAACCGGGGGTCTCGCGCTGGGTCTGGGGGGAGGTCTGCGCCGAGATCGGGGACGGGTGACCGGCACGTGCGCGCAGACCCGGGTTGGTGCGGGGCGCCGGCGGCTGGGTGCGCCGCTCCGAGGGCTTCTCGACGGGCGGCGACGGCGTGCGTGCGACGTCTGGACGCATCGCGGACGGGCCCATCGTGTGCGGCTCGGTCACGCGCTCGTGCGCGGGTTCCTCGGTCGGAGGGCCGAGGCCGTAGGGCGCATCGCCATCCAGTGCGCGAGCCGGCTCGACGGGACGGGCGGATCGGAGCACCGAAGCCGTGGGCGTCAACGGCGCCCGGGCGGCCCGCGGGGGTGGAGGCGTGACGGACAGCTTCGCGTCTGGCCCCCCCGTTGGAGCGCCGAACTGGGGCGGGAGGGGCTGTGCAGCACGCTGAACGGGAGGCACGGTGCCCGGCGGATGCACGGCCTCGCCATCGAAGAGCTGCTTGATCGCGGCGGGCACGCTGCGCGGGGGCTCGCCCTGCTGCAGGGGCATGGACGACCAGTCCTCGGTGGTGGGCTCGGCGTCCACGGCCATGGCCACGTCCTCCTCCGGGAAGATCACCAGGGTGACCCCGCAGGACGGGCACTTGAGCTTGGCTCCACGGTCGCCCACCCGATCCGGTGGAAGCCGCAGCTGCGCGGAACAGCTGTCGCAGACGATATCCATGGCGTTCAGCGTACCAGAGATCCGATCACAGCGGCTCGAGGCGGACGGGTTCGTCGGGGTGGATCGTCGCGCCTTCCTCGAGCTGCAGACGCACCGCCACGCCCCACTCCTCCCGCGAGGGATCGACCCGGGTGTTCGGCGGCTTCATCGTGGGCCCAGCCCCGACCGAGAGCACACTCGCACCCATCCGCGTGCCGTCCCCGCGATGCACCCGCATCTGCCCGCCCTCCAGCACAGCGGTGCCAGGTGGCACCCAGGCCACGATCTCGTCGGTGGAGGCCTCGCGAACCTCGAGGATGGGATCGCCACGCCGCACGACCTCGCCCGGACGCCGATGGACAGCGGTCACCTGACCCGTGAGCGTGCTGCGCAGCTCCAGGTCGGCGATGCGGAGATCGAGCTCTTCGATGCGCTTGGCGGCGACCACCACATTCCACGTCGTCGACCGGGCCTCGAGCGGGGAATCGGTGGCTCGGCCCAGCTCGGCCAACACCTCGCGACGCTTGGCTTCGGCTCTCGACACCTCGGATGCAGATGCCGCGCCCTCCTCCTCCAGACGTCGGAGGCGATCGAGCTGCGCTTCGATGCTCGCGAGCTCGGCTTGCTTGCGGATCCGCTTGGCTTCGTCACGCGCGGCATCCACCTGATCCTCGACGTCGCCCCCGGAGGACGACAGGGCCAGCAGCTCGGCCGCGAGCACCTCGCGCTCCTTCTCGAGCAGCGTGGGGTCGAGGCGCGCCACCACCTCTCCGACCCCGACGCCATCGTGCAGATCGACCTCGACGGCCGTGATCCGCCCGGTCTCGACGGCCTGGATCTGCATGACCTCTGCGCGCCCGACCCCCATGATGGGCGGCTGATCGGGACCGCGGACGTTGGCCCACACCACCGCGAGCACGGCACCGGCGACCCAGAGCAGCCCTCCAATCCGACGTCGTGTCTGAAGGCGCATCACGCTTCTCCGACGCGGGCATGGGGCAGCAGCGCCACCGACGACACGGACTCGAGCGCCGACAGGGCATCCACCAGCCGCTGACTGGTCTGGTCGTCTGGGAGGTCGATGTCGTACACGAGCTCTTCCGGCGCGTCTGGCCCGCCCTTGCGAGCCCCGGACAGGCGGAAGTTGCGGCTGTGATCCCGCAGCACGGACATCACGGATTCACGATCTCCGTCATCTCCGCGGAAACGGAACCGCAACACGCCTTCGGCCACGGCGCGCGTGCCGAACGCGGTGAACTCCAGCACGTGGCTGACGACCACGACGACCCCCGAGATCACGGACGCGAAGAGCAGCTGACCCGCCCCGCTGGCCATGCCCGTGGCGACGACGGCGAACAGGAACGTGGTGTCGCGCGCATCCTTCACGGGGGTGCGGAATCGCACGACGGCCAGTGCCGCAGCCAGACCGAACGCCCGGGTCAGGCTGTCGCCCACCACCCCCATGATGCCGGTGACCACGAGGCCCAGCATCACCAGGCTCTGGACGAAGTTCTGGCTGTAGGACAGCGCTCCGTGCGTGCGGGTGTAGGCCCAGCCGACGGCCCAGGCACACAGGAAGCTGACCAGGAGCTGGAGCAGCACCAGGTCGATCGCCGGTGCAGGAGCCGAGTTGTCGGCGAGCAGTCCGCCGAACATCCAGTTCTCCATTCAGGCCCCCAACGCCCATGGGACGTCGCCCATGATCTCGGCGCCGTGGCCGTACTTGGAGCAGCTGACCCGACGCAGGTAGAGCTGCTCGGTGATCTGCCGCATCCAGTGCGGATAGGCGTCGTTGAATTTCATCTCGACGACGACCGGCTGCTCGAGGTCGACGTAGCGCCACTCTCCGGGAACGGCGAGCAACGGGTCGACCGGATCGCGGCCGGGCTTGGTGATCGCCTGGGGAGTCTGGACCTCGATGTTGCGGTCGAACGTGAGGCGCGCGCCATCCCCCCAGGGAGAGGAGAGCGCTTCGCGGTCGTAGCGCACCCACAGCTTGGGGCCGGCGTCGATGCGCTCGGCCAGGCTCCGGAACAGGGCGCCATCGCCGGGCTGTGCGGGGTCTCCGACGGCCAGGCTGCGCGCGCGATCGACCGTGGTGGGAACGCGGATCTTGCGGATGGTCTTGCCGATCCGCTGCTTGATCTCGGCGAACCAGCGGACGTCGTCTGGAGAAGGGGTGTCGCCCATTCCCGAGTAGAATCGCAGCCGCAGCTTGAACCGCTCGCGCAGCCCTTCGAAGGTCTGCCTCGCCAGGAGCCAGTCCGCCCGGTCGAGGTAGAGGCTGGTGACGCGGTAGCGCCCATCGTCCGCCGCCGAGTCGGGCTCCATCCACACCCCGGCGCGTCGGCGGATCTGACCGGCCGTGGCCTCGTCGACCACGTACTTGAACTCGTACCGCCCGGACTGACCGTTCGCTTCTGGCCCGAACTTGCTCACCCGTTGGGTTCGCCGGGGGTGGGAGTGGTGTCGATCTCGAAGCCGGTGCCGAGGAACGCCCAGGCCACATCGGTGTCCATCGCGGGGTACTGCACCTCGTCGAGGATCGGCAGATCGGCCAGCGGGGGACCCACCAGCTGCACGGTCTCGCCGGCTGCACTCAACCGGAAGCTGGTGTGCACCTCGGTGGCCGTGCTGGGATCGGCGTCTGCGTAGACGATCAGGAACTCGCCGCCCGGCAGCACGGTGCCCGCCGGAAACGCCCACTTCTGGGGTTCGGCGGGGTCGTCGGTGAGCGTGTAGCCCGACAGATCGGCGTCTTCGGACTCCGCGTTGTACAGCTCGATCCAGTCCGGGAACGCACCCGACTCGTCCATCAAGCCGGACGCGTTGCTCGCGACCAGCTCGTTGATCAGCACGTTCACCAGCTCCGGCTCGCCGGTGTCGCCGCCATCGCAGCCACACACGAGCACGGTTACGAGCACCAATCCGCGCATCGAGGTTCTCCGGAGAGGCCCGGGGCCATTCCGCACATCGTCACCTGTTCGTAACATTCGGGTTGGACTATAGCCCACGGATCAGCAGCCCGCTTCGGTGCACGTGAAGGTCTCGACCGATCCGTAGGTGTACGGGGTGGCGTTGCCCACCGTGAACACGTCGTCGGGCAGGTTGTCGGTGAAGGTGCCGTCGACCACCTCGAGCGTGCCGTCGTCCACCCGTACTCCGCCTCCGTTCACGGTATCAGTCGACCCGTTCTCGCTGACCAGGCCCGACAGCGCCAGGGTGGCGGAGCCGTTGACGTACGCTCCCCCTCCACGCGGGCTGTCGTTGGCCACCAGCGTGCCGTCGAAGCTCAGCGTGGCCCCGAAGTGCGCGTACAGCCCTCCCCCGAACTCCACGCCGGTGTTGTCGGACACGTTGCCCGTGGCGGTCACCACGGTGGCCTCGCCCTCGGCGTAGATGCCGCCACCGCGCACCGACGCCGTGTTGGACGTGACCGCCAGATCGGTCAGGGTCATCGACCCCAGCGCGAACACCCCCGCTCCCGTCTCGGCCGTGTTGTTCACCACCTCGACGTCGGCCAGCGCGGACGAACCGGTGCTCGCGCCGTAGACGCCTCCTGCGATGGGCGCGGAGTTGCCGGACACCAGGATGTCCTCGCCCACCAGGTCGCTGCTCCGCAGGTACACGCCGCCGCCCCGGTCGCTGGCGGTGTTGCCCGAGATCACCAGCAGGGACGCGTCGACGGTCGCATCCTGTGCGTGCAAGCCGGCGCCGGTCTCGGCGGTGTTCGTGGACAGCGTGACCCCCGACAACGCGACGGGCCCACGGAGCAGCAATCCGCCGCCCGTCACCCCGGTGTTGTCGGAGAGCGTGGCTCCGTTGATCGTCGCGCCGTCGAAGGTCGCGATCCCTCCGCCCAGACCGGACGCTTCGTTGCCCTCGATGGTGGAGGGACCGTCCAGGACGGCTTCTCGGAGGTACAGCCCGCCCCCGTCGCCCAGTGCGGTGTTGTCCTGCACCACCAACCCGGAGGACGTGACCGTCGCCTGGAGGCTCGCGAACACCCCTCCTCCGTGCTCGTCGGCGGTGTTCCCGACGACCTCGACGCCCGCCACGGTCACGACCGCGTCCGACACCAGGTACAGCCCGCCCCCGTAGTGCCCGGCGGTGTTGCCCAGCACGTCGACGGCGTTCAGCGCGACCTCGCCCCCGACGAAGAGCCCCGCTCCGTCTTCGGCGGTGTTCGCGTCCAGTACGCATCCCGACATCGCCGCCGGGTCGTCGCCGTCGGCCTGGATCCGGGCCCCACCCCCGGCATCTGCCGTGTTGCCCTCGATCACGGTGTCGGTGCACACCACCGAGCCCCCCTGCACGTGGAGTCCCCCGCCGTCCGCTGCGGTGTTGTCCACGATGTGCACGTCGTCCAGCACCGCCTCGCCGGCGCCGAGCACGAGCCCACCGCCGAACTCCCCCGTGTTGTCGCGGATCTCGACGCCCGACAGCGTGACGAGCGAGGCGTCCCAGGCGTTCACGCCGCCTCCGCTCTGCTGCGATGCCCCAGCGCCCGACCCGGTCCCGCCGGTCAGCGTGAGGTTCTCGAGGGTGACCTCGCCCACCGCCACCACCGCCGACCCCTCGCCGCCGGCATCGATCACCACGCCGTCGTCCGACCCGCGGATCGACACCCCGTCCAGCGCGACGGGGCCGTGGGTTCCGGGGCACGCCAGCACCACCTGCCCGGACTGCGCCAGACCCACGGTGGCCGCCAGATCGCGACCCGCCGGGCCGTCGATCACGTGGCTGGCACCCTCGTCCGACGCATCGCCGTCGCAGTCGTTGTCGAGCCCATCACACCGCTCGGGAGCGTCTGGATACGTGTCTGGATCGGCGTCGTTGCAGTCGACCGAAGCATCGGCTCCATCGGCATCTCCGTCGTTGATCACGACGGGCTCGGTCGGCGTGGACTTGCAGGCCGCCAGCAGGAGGTTCAGGGTGAGCAGAGCGAGAGGGGTGGGTCGAAGCAGCATGGCCCAGGCTACCCGGAGATGACGAGGCTCGGGGCACCCGGGCGCGACTTCAGGAGGATTGGGTGTTCGATCGTGGAAGACCGGCGTTCGTGGGCATGGTCCACCTCGCCCCCCTGCCCGGTGCGCCGCGCTGGCAGTCCGATGCGTCGATCCAGGACGTGCTCGACGCCGCAACCCGCGACGCCGAGCGCCTGGTGGAAGGCGGATGCGACGCTCTGCTCGTCGAGAACATGGGCGATGCCCCCTGGGTGAAGGGCGGGGTCGACCCGTGGACCATCGCGGCGATGACCCGCGCCACCGAGCGGGTGGTCGCGACCGGCCTGCCCACGGGCGTACAGGTACTCGCGGGCGCGAACCGCGAAGCACTCGGGATCGCAGCCGTGACCGGGGCCCGGTTCGTCCGCGTGGAAGGCTTCGCCTACGCCCACGTGGCCGACGAGGGCTGGATCGACGCGTGTGCCGGCCCCCTGCTCCGCGATCGCGCCCATCTGGGCGGGCTCGCTGAGGGCGTGGCGGTCTGGGCGGACGTCCAGAAGAAGCACAGTGCGCATGCCGTGACCAGCGACCTGTCGCTGTCCGAGCTCGCCCACGGGACCACGTTCGCAGGCGCCGACGTCCTCATCGCGACCGGGTCGACCACCGGCGCGGCCACCGACCCATCCGACCTGACCGCGATGAAGTCCGCCGGCATCCCCGTGGCCGTGGGGTCGGGTGTCACCGCCGAGAACGTCGCGCGGGTGGGTTTCGCCGATGCCGTGATCGTCGGCAGCTGGCTCAAGGAGGAGGGCGACTGGCGTCGACCGGTGGACGTGGCCCGCGTACGCGCACTGCGTCGGGCCCTCGATGCGCTCGACGGAGAGCGGTCGTCCAGCTGAAACTGTGTTCAGGATCCGCTATGCTCCCCGCATGACTCGGAAGTTCCTGCACGTCGACATGGATGCGTTCTACGCGTCGGTGGAGCAGCGCGACGATCCCGCGTTGCGCGGACGCGCGGTGGCCGTCGGCGGGAGCCCGGAGGGACGCGGCGTCGTGATGGCCGCCTCCTACGAGGCCCGAAAGTTCGGGGTGCGCAGCGCCATGCCCGCCGGAAAGGCCCGTCGGCTCTGCCCCGATCTGTTGTTCGTGCGCGGAGACTTCGGCAAGTACCGGGCCGTCAGCGCGCACATGCACCGGATCTTCGCCGACTACACAGACACCGTCGAAGCCGTGTCGCTCGACGAGGCCTACCTCGACGTGACCGACAACCTCGCCGGCCTGCCCTTCGCCAGCACGGTCGCGGCCGAGATCCGCCGTCGCATCCGCGAAGAGCTCGATCTCACGGCCTCGGCGGGGGTCGCACCCGTGAAGTTCGTCGCCAAGATCGCGAGCGACTGGCGCAAGCCGGATGGCCTCACCGTCATCCCGCCCGACCAGCTGCTGGCGTTCCTCCAGCCCCTCCCCGTCCGCAAGCTGCCCGGCGTCGGTCCGAGCACCGAAGCCCGCATCCGAGCGCTGGGGATCCACACGGTCGGAGACGTCGCCCGTCGGGATCTCCGCGAGCTCGAGCGGCGCCTGGGTGCGGCTGGCGCGCGACTGTGGCGCATGGCCCAGGGCCGCGATCGCCGGCGCGTGGTGGCCCATCGCGAGCGGAAGAGCCGTGGCAGCGAACGCACCTTCCAGTCCGACGTCACCGATGCGGCCCGGCTGCTGGACTTCCTGGCCGAGCAGACCCGCAGCCTGTGCGAAGGCATGCAGCGCAACGAGGAGAAGGCGCGCACGGTCACCCTCAAGGTGCGCTACGCCGACTTCAAGACCATCACGCGCGCGGTCACGCTTCCCCATCCCACCGACGACCCGCAAGAGGTGCTCCCGGCACTGGAGAGGCTCCTGTCGCGCACCGACGCGGGAACCACCCCCGTTCGCCTGGTGGGCGTGACGTTCTCGAACTTCGACGGGGGAGCCTGGACCCCCGCCGACCAACTGGATCTGCCGTTCTTCCCGCAGTGGTCCGTCGCGTCGTAGTGCCGGAACCCAGACCTCCGAAGTCCTCCGGGCGTTTCACGACAAGTCGTGACACCCTCCGGCCCTCTCCGGTGCGGATCGGATACAGGGTCGTCCGATGAGCGAAGCCCCTGCCCAGACCACACCCGCGGCCTCCCGCGGCTTCATCCGCGTCGCCTGCCCGGCCTGCGACAACCCGGATGTGTGGTTCAAGTGCGATCAGTGCGGCAAGTCCGACCACTTCGCGTTCGACGGGTCCACCGTGGATTGCGACTGCGGGGCCACCTACACCCATGGGCAGTGCACCTGCGGCGAGACCGCGCCGCCAGACCGCCTGCGCTTCGTCGACGCCTCCGAAGGCCCGCTGGCACTGGCCGATCTCGAGATCGCCTGGGGCCGCATCGCCACCCTCGGCGTCGTGCTCGTGGTGCTCGTCGGCATCCTCGCATTCGCGGTCATGGGGTGACCCCGATGGACACGTCCACGCTCGATCTCTCGTACGAGTCGCTGCAGAAGGAAGCCCCCGCCCTGCGAGAGCGCATCAATCGCTTTCGCACCGCCCTGGCGGGGTTCTTCGTGGGCAAGGCCGCGATCATCGACCTGATGACCGTCTGCGCCGTCGCCCAGGAACCCCTGCTGCTCGTCGGCCCACCAGGCACGGCCAAGTCCGACCTCATCCTCAAGTTCCGCGACGCGCTCGGCATCCGCGCCGAAGACACCTTCGAGTACATGCTCACGCGGTTCACCGAGCCCAGCGAGGTCTTCGGGCCCATCGACATCAAGCAGCTGCGCGAGGGCCGCTACCTGCGCCGGGCATCGGGCAAGCTGCCCACGGCCAGCATGGTGTTCCTGGACGAGATCTTCAAAGCGAACTCGGCCATCCTCAACGCGCTGCTGACCGTCATCAACGAGAAGAAGTTCTACCAGGACGGCCAGCCGGTGCCCGTGCGGCTCAAGGTGCTCTTCGCCGCCACCAACGACCTGCCCGAGCAAGCCGAGCTGGCCGCGCTCAAAGACCGCTTCTGCTTGAAGATCGCCTGCCGCTCCGTCCAGGACCGTCACTTCGTCGAGCTCGTGGATGCCGGTCTCGCCGCCCAGACCCAACGCGACCTCAACCAGCGCCCGTGGGCCGAAGGGCACGCCAGCCTCGACGACCTGCTGAAGGCCCATCGCTACCTCACCCTGCAGATGGCCAACCCAGAGGGCGAGCGGCCCGGCCAGGAAGGCCCGGTCACCGATCGCCACCGCTACTTCCCCGACGAGCTGCTCGCCGAGTTCCGCCGCGTGCTGAAGACCCTGGTGCGCGAAGACCGCGTGTTCATCTCGGACCGCAAGGTGGTCAAGCTCTACAAGCTGCTGCGCGCGCACGCCTGGATCACGCACGGAGGCCGGGTGGAACGCGCCGATCTCAAGCTGCTGTCCTACCTCGGCGAGACCCGGGAAGAGGTCGACCTGCTCGAAGAGAAGGTCCCGCGTCTCCTCGGGCTGCAGTGAGTCCGCTGCGGTGAGCGCCTCCGCTCCCAATGCCGCCCCGGCCGCGGTCGAGCTCCGAGACCCCGAAGACGCCCGCGACTGGTTGGCGGGCGGCCTGGCCCTCGTGCGCGTGGGGCTCCCCGGTCCCGCCACCATCCGCGAGGCCACGCCCTGGATCCGGGCCCTGGCCAGTGCCGATCCCGAGCTGCCCCCGGCCGGACTGGTCGCCGATCTGGGGCGCCTGCTCACCCAACCTGGCGCCCGTCCGCGACACGTCACCTCCGGGCCGCTCGTCCGCACGCTGCGCTCCTACGAAGACCTCGTGATCGGACGCATCGCGGTCGATCCCATGCGAGAGGCCGCCGCAGACGCCCTGCGCGCCCTGCCCGAGCGCTTGCGGCCCGTGGGCATCGCGCTCTTCGTCGAGCAGATCCTCGACCGCGTGCGGTTCTCGGCGCCCGTCTCCATCGATCCGGGTGCCCTGCGAGATCTGGATCGACGCACCGGTGAGGAATGGGTGGTGCGGGGTGGTGCTGCGCTGCGCAACGACGCAGCCTCCATCCTCGAAGCCAGCTACGCCGAGCTCGTCGCGTGCTTCCAGCGGTCCGCACGGCCTCTGGAACCCGGAGACATCGCCACCCTGGAACAGCTGGACGTGCTGGAGCTGCGGAGCGAGCGGCTCGCTCTACGGCAGGTCGTCGACGCCTCCGCGGCCCTGTCGCGCGGGCTCCCCCGCCGGATGAAGCCGTCCAGACGCCGCGCGGGCCACATCTCCACCCGGCTCGACGACGAGAGCGCCTACCCGGTCGGGGGCTTCTCCTCGATCAGCAACCGCGGCGCCATGGAGAACCTCGTCACCAGCGAGCTCGCGCTCATGGAGGACGGCCCCGAGGTCGATCTGTTCGACGTCCGCTACGCCGAAGGCGAGCTGCTGTTCTACACGCGCGACGAGACCGCGTTCGTTCGGGAGCGACGCCGCATCACGGTCGTTCTGGACGCCTCCATCGACAGCCTGCGCTACCGCGATCCCGGGCTTCCCTACCAGCGGATCGTCCTGGTGCTCGCCTGGGTGCGCACCCTCGTCGAGCAGCTGGCCAACTGGCTCTCCCGCAGCGAGCTGACCGTGCGGATCGCCCTTCCAGAACGGCTCCTTCGCGAGGAGGCCCGCATCCTGGCACTGGCGATGGCCGAGTGGTCCGAAGCCGGAATCGTCGAGCTCGAGCACCTCGGTCTCGACGCGATCGTCGAGCGCCTGAAGGCCGACACCCTCTCCGCGCCCACCGACTGCATCCACGTGCACGCCGAACCCATCGATGCGTCCACCCTGCCCGACCTCCCGCACTGCTGGCAGTCGATGCTCGCCGCCACCCCCGTTCCGACCGTCCTGGGCCCGTTCGGACAAGAGCACGTGCTGCCCGACGATCCCTGGGCTGCCTGGCGGGAGATGGTGCGCAAGTTGCTGTCCGACCTCGTGTGACCGTGGTACGTTCCGCGCATCTGACCGAGGTGTCGAATGGAAGAGGATATTCCCCAACCCCTCAAGACCGCCGCGATCCTGCAGATCGTGTCGGGCCTGGTGAACTGGTTCGTGATGGCCGGCCTGTCGTGGTGCATGGTCGGAACCGTGTGCGGCATGCTCACCATCATCGTCGGCGGCTTCGGGGGCATCTGCGGCCTCGTCGGCCTGCTGCTCATCCCCATCGGCTGGGTCGAGATCGGTGCGGGCGTCTACGGGCTCATGAACCCGAAGGAAGGCGCCAAGATCATGAAGTACGTCACGTACCTCGAGATGGGCTCGGTGCTGCTCGGTGGCATTCCGGCAGCCATCATCGGGTTCGTCGTCACGGGCATGCTCGGCAACGACGAAGTGGTGGCCTACCTCGAAGGGTGAGTCGGTCGTCGAAGAGATGACCCCTCCTCGCGCATCAGCCCGCTGGATTCTCGCCAGCGGGCTCTTCAATGCCTGGATCTGGGCGGCCGTCGCGTGGGCCCTGTGCGGTGGGCTCGGCGGCTGGTCGACCCCGTGGATCGGCCGGTTCGGCGGGCTCTGTGGGTGGTCGGCGTGCCTGTTGGCCCCGGTCGGATGGGTCGAGATCGCCTTCGCGCTGTGGTGCCGAAGCCTCGACGATCCAGCCCGCTCCACGACTGCGATCCGCCGCTTCGCGTGGGCACAGATCGCCATGATCGCGCTCGGGGGGCTGCCGTCGTTCGTGTGTGGAGTGGCCGTGCTGCGGACTACGCCGCCGGCTTCCGGGCGGTCACCAGCTTCAACCGGGAGAACGGGCCTTCGGCATCCAGGGGCTCGACCGTGACCTCGAACCCCGCGGCCTCCAGGCGCTCGCGGGCCTCGGGGAGCAGGAAGTTGAGGTAGTACATGACGAACTTGGGTTCGAGAAGGCGGTTCCGCACCTTCATGACCGCGTTGAACGCCTTGTAGATCAGCGCGGTGCGGTCGAACGTGTCGGGGTGTTCGGAGGTGACGAACACGAATCGTCCGCCTGGCCGGAGCGCCCGGTGGATCCCTGCCAGCAGCAGGGGTTGCTCGTCGACCCGGAAGTGACCGAAGGCCCCGAAAGACACGGCCACGTCGAACTGTTCGGTGTACGGCAGCGCGAGCGCATCGCCCTGGTCGAACCGCACGCCAGGCACGTTGCGCCGAGCGACGCCCAGCATGCCCTCGGACCAGTCGACGCCCACCACCTCACCGTCGAGCGCGTCGCGCAGCATGGAGGCACCCGCACCCGTACCGCAGCAGACGTCGAGCCCGTCGCCTTCGGTGCCCTGCAGACGGCGCCCCACGGCCTCGAGCACGGATTCGGGCGTGCGGAACGGAGTGTGGTCGAACTTGTCGGCCAGCAGGTCGTAGCCAGCGCGGGTGGACGACAGCGCCTGGCGCGTCAGCTCGAGAAAGGACGGACCGCGTGGATGGAACATGGGGCCCGGGTAACGCGCACGTAGGACCGGTGGCATGGCCTCTGGGCGCCAGATGGTGTAGAACCGGTGCGCGGAGACTGCATGAACATCATTGCCCTGCTGCTCACCCTCGGCTGCAACAAGGCTCCCGAGAACCCCATCGAGATGCTCGACGTCCGCTGCTCGCGCGGCGAGGCCGACGCCTGCTTCAAGATGGGGACCAAGGAGCTCAACGCGCCCCAGCCCGACTACGCCCGGGCCCGAAAGCTGTTCTCGGACGGCTGTCGCGTGCACCACGGCGCCTCGTGCAACGCGCTCGGCACCCTGGTTCGCGACGCCCGCGGGGGTCCGAAGGACATGATCCGCGCCAAGCGCCTGTTCCGGGTCTCCTGCGAGAACGGGCTCGCACTCGGGTGTGTGCACTACGCAGACGTCCTCGCCGGAGACAGCGAGACCGAGGGCATGCAGGAGAAGGCGGTCGAGCTGTACACCCAGGAATGCCTGGCCGAGTCCAGCATCTCCAAGGCGTGCACCCGGCTCGGCCAGATGCTGCTCGCGGGCGAAGGGGTCGAGAAGAAGGACGAAGAGAAGGCCATCGAGATGTTCACGAAGGCCTGCGACAACGAGTTCGCGCCGGCCTGCGTCGAGCACGCCCAGATCCTGCTCGACAAGTGGGGCAAGGACAACATGGCGGCGGCCGCCGATCTGCTCGATCAGGCCTGCACGATCGACGCGAACTTCGGCTGCTACGAGCTCGCGCAGCTGCACGAGGAAGAGAAGGCTCCGGACGCCAACATCGAGCAGGCCGGGCACTACTACGAGCGCGTCTGCTCCCACGACCACAGCAAGGGCTGCTACGAGCTGGCCGAGCTGATGGCCGAGGAGGAGATCCCCTCCCGCGCCGGCGAGAAGGAAGCGCTCTACACGCGCGCCTGCGAATCCGGCAACTCCGAGGCGTGCCTCAAGAGGTAGGGTTCGCCCTGCACATCACACCCTGAGTGTGGAGGCCGTCGTGCGGTCGGCCCAGGGCTCGAGTGCGGGCCGGACCTCGCGCTGCAGGAACGCCGCGACCTGCTGGGGTGCGCGCCCCACGAAGGTGGAGGGCTCGAGCAGGGCATCGAGGTCGGTGTGGATGGGCGCGAAGAAGGCATCGGCTCGGATCCGGTCGAGCAGATCGTTGTCTTTGCCGTACTGCTTCACTTCGGCCGCGGCGGCCTGGCTGTGGACGCGGATCGCCTCGTGGACGTCCTGCCGGTCGGCGCCACGCTGCACCATCGCCATGATCAGGTTCTCCGTGGCCATGAACGGCAGCTCGCTCGCCACCCGGCGCGCGATGATGGCCGGGTAGACCACCAGCCCGCCGGTGACGTTCACCAGGGTCTCGAGCATCCCATCTGCGGCGAGGAACGCCTCGGCCAGGGTCACGCGGCGGTTGGCGGAGTCGTCGAGCGTGCGCTCCATCCACTGCACCGCTGCGGTGTGGGCCGTGTTGGCGGGGAGGGTCATCAGGTGGCGGGCCAGCGCACAGACCCGCTCCGACCGCATCGGGTTGCGCTTGTAGGCCATGGCGGACGAGCCGATCTGCTTCTTCCCGAACGGCTCTTCGACCTCCTTGAGGTTGGCCAGCAGGCGGATGTCGGTGGCGAGCTTGTGGGCCGTCGCTCCGAGGCTGCCGAGCGCCATCACCACCTGGTGGTCGACCTTTCGGGGGTAGGTCTGCCCCGTGACGGCGTAGGTGCGCTCGAACCCGAACCGCTTCGCGACCCCGGCATCCAGGGCCTCGACCTTGTCGTGGTCGCCATCGAACAGCCGGAGGTAGCTGGCCTGGGTGCCGGTCGTTCCCTTCGTGCCCCGGAACCGGAGTCCGGACCGCGCCTGGCCCAGCTGCTCGAGGTCCAACAGCAGCTCCTGGATCCACAGGGTGGCCCGCTTTCCGACCGTGGTGAGCTGGGCCGGCTGGTAGTGCGTGAACCCCAGCGTCGGGAGCGCGGCGTGGTCTTCGGCGAAGCGCGCGAGGTTGGCGATCACCCCGGCCAGCTTGGGCAGGATCAGGTCGAGGGCGTCGCGGAGCACCAGCAGATCGGTGTTGTCGCCCACGTAGCAGCTGGTCGCGCCCAGGTGCACGATCGAGCGGGCGTTCGGCGCGACGTCTCCCAGCGCGTGGACGTGGGCCATCACGTCGTGCCGGAGCTCCTTCTCGTACCGCCGCGCGGCGTCGTGGTCGATGTCGTCCAGGTGCTCCCGGAGCTCGTCGAGCTGGGCGTCGGTGATGTCGAGTCCGAGCTCGGCCTGGGTCTCGGCGAGGGCGAGCCACAACCGGCGCCAGGTGCGGAACTTGTGGTCGTCCGAGAACAACGCGGCCATCTGCGGGCTCGCGTAGCGGGCGACGAGGGGGCTGCGCCAGACGGCAGTGGCGGACTCGGACCTGGACATGGAGACCTCGGATCGGGGTTCGGGGGACGGGCATCGTTCGTAGTGCGTCCGCGGACGGCCTGCAGCGTCGGAGTGCGCCACACACATGCACAGCCGGGATCGGGTCGATAGGGCGGGCCCGATGACACCCGATCCCTTCGAGACGTCCGACCCCTGGGGCCTGTTCGCGACCTGGCTCGCCGAGGGCGCCGACACCGAGCCCCGCGTACCCGAAGCCATGCAGATCGCCACCGCGGGGGCCGACGGCCGCCCGAGTGTGCGCACGGTGCTGCTCAAAGCGCACGGCCCCGAAGGCCTGGTGTTCTACACCAACCTGGGCAGTCGCAAGGCCCAGCAGCTCGCCGAGACGCCGTGGTGCGGCTTCGTCCTGCACTTCAAGGGGCTGGAGCGCCAGATTCTCGGCGAGGGCCCTGTCGAACCGGTGTCGGATGCCACCGCGGACGCCTACCACGCCAGCCGGGGTCGCGGCAGCCAGATCGGAGCCTGGGCGAGCAAGCAGAGCCGACCCGTGGCCGACCGGTCCACGCTCGAAGCCCGGGTCGCCGAGGTCGAAGCCCGCTTCGCCGGCCATGAGGTCCCGCGGCCCCCGTTCTGGAGTGGGTTCCGCATCCACCCGACGCGACTCGAGTTCTGGCAGGGTCGACCCGACCGCTTGCACGACCGCTGCGTGTTCAACCGCGCAGATCCCTCGATGGAGACGGGCTGGGAGCGGGATCGACTGTACCCCTGAGGGGTCAGAACCGGTAGCCGACGCCGGCCTCGAAGAACGTGCCGGCCGATCCGAAGAACGTCAGCCCGTTGCGGAACGACTTGCGGGCCGAGAACACCGCCACGAAGCTCGGCGACCAGTCGATGCAGCGTGCGGCACTGGCCTCGACCTCGTCCAACGTGCACAGGGGGTCGAACCCCGACCAGCTCCCTCCACCGAGCTGAACGGCCGTGACCACCGGCGCTTCCTCGTTCCAGGCGAGCTCGCCCTGCAGCATGACCGCGGGCGCCATGCCGTAGCGCAGCTGACCCTCGGTAGCGGCCTCCCACTCGATGGCGATCGGTAGCTCCCGGCGCAGGTGCATCGCGCGGATGGCAGCCCCGAACCGGATGGTCGCGACCTCTTTGGACGGGATGACCACCAGGCCCCCGATCTCGGTGATGCCCCCGAGGCCCGACCCGTTCACGGCGTCGTAGCCCAATGCGAAGCGGCCGGTCCAGCAGAAGCCCTGGGTGCGGTCGCACACCACGGATGCCTGCACGCCCACCACGCTCTGCTCGGACGGGACGTCGGAGACCCCCACTGCACCCACCACCACCGATGCGTGGGCATCGACGGGGTGTGTCGCGAACAGGCCCGTACAGACGAGCCCGATGACGGGTGCGAGCGCGCGAAGGCTCACTGGTTGATGGCCTGCAGCTCGTCGAAGCCCGGGAGCTGGGAGAGGTCCGGAATCACCACGATCTCGATGCGGCGGTTCTGGGCCTTGCCTTCCTTGTCCTCGTTCGACGCGACCGGACGGTGCTCCCCGAAGCTGGCGCCGGAGATCCGCTCGGGCGGCATCCCGTTGTCCAGCATGTGGTTCACGACGTTCAACGCGCGACCACTCGCCAGGTACCAGTTGCTCGGGAACTGGGTGGTCGAGATGGGGTCGTCGTCGGTGTGGCCTTCGACCTGGTACTCGCGCTTCGGAATGGAGACGAGGATCTCGGTGACCTCGGTCAGCGCCTCCTTGCCGTCCTTCGACAGGGTGGCCGAGCCGGATGCGAACAGCACGTCGGTCGCCATCGACACGATCATACGGCCGTCCTGGATCTTGACCTCCAGAGTGCCGGCATCGATGAGCGACTTGAACCGCTCGAGAAGGTCACGGAAGTCCCGCAGACGCGCATCTGCTGCAGCCTTCCGGGCTTCGAGCTCGGCCAGTGCGGCCTTCATGTTCTCGATCTCGCCCGCCAGCGCGCCCTTGTCCTTGAGCATCGCCGCGTTCTTCTCCTGCATCTCGGCGAGCCGGGCCTCTTTGCCCTTCAGGGTCTCCATCAGCCGCGTCTTCTCGGCCTCGAGGGAGGACACCTGCCCCTGGAGCTTGGAGATCATCGCGTCCTGCTGGGCGATCTTCTCCTCGAGCTCGGTGCGGGTGGTGTTGAGCTCGGCCTGCAGCTCGTCGTACTTCTTCTTCGGAACGCATCCGACGAGCACGAGCGCGAGCAGACCCGCGGTTGCACTGCGCATGGTGATGGACATCTCTCCTCCTCGCCGCGACCATACTGCGCCGACCCACCGGCGTCCCCTTCAGGAGTCCTCCAGTGTCCGATTCCCCGAGTCCGGCGTTCGACCGTCGGACGCTGATCGACGCCCTGCGCACGGGGCTGACCAGCCAGACCGACGCCTTGAAGCGCATGATCTCCGCCTCGCGAGACGAAGCCACGAGCTCCGAGAGCAAAGCCGAGAACAAGTACGACACGCGCGCGACCGAGGCCTCCTACCTGGCCGCGGGACAGGGGCGCCGACTCGAGGACCTGCTGCAGCTGGCCACCTGGGCGAGTGGTCTCGACGAGGCCCCCAGGTCCCGGATCTCGCTCGGCGCCGTGGCCCACGTGCGGTTCGAGGACGACAGCGAACGCTGGCTGATGCTCGCCCCCCAGGGAGGCACCCACGTGCGCATCGGGAGGCCTGGACCAGACCGTCGCATCGAGCTCGTAGGCGTCGGCAGTCCCATCGGGCGCGCGCTGCTGGGCTGTGTGGTCGACGATGCCGTGGAAGTGCCCACTCCGGCGGGCGAACGGGAGCTCGAAGTGCTCGCCGTCCACTGACGCTGCATCGAGCGCTGGCCCGCACCGAACGCCCCGCACGGAGGGCGTGGTAAGGTACGGGGGTGATGATGCCCCGCTCCTCGCGAATCATGGCGTTCTTCGGTCTGCTCTGTGTGTCACTGGTCGGGTTCAACCCCACCACCGCTGTTGCCCAGAGCGAGAAGACGATCTCCAAAGCCCGTCGGCTGATCGGCCCGGATGAAGATCCAGACCGCATCCGCAAGGCGTTTCAGATGCTCGCCGACGAGATGCGGGCCAAGCCCACGCTCACCAATCCCGCCGGCCTGTGGTTGCACGCCGACGCTGCGGCCCTGCTCGCCATCCGCGACGATCGCGGCACCGCCAGCGTGCTGGTCGCCCTCGAATCCTACGAGCGCGCCGCCAAGCTCCGCGTTCCGGAGCGCGACCTGGGCGTGTTCACGCGCCTCGAGTCCCACCTGCACGACAAGGCACAGGGGTTCAGCGGCGCCCGCTCCCGACCCGATCAACTCGAGGCCCTGGAGTACGCCCAGCTGTACATCCGCGCAGACGACATCCGCGTGTCCCTCGACCGGTCGCGCCCCGTCGAGCGGGCCCGTCGCTACATGCTCGGGGTGTCCGCTGCCCTGGCTGCCGGCGAAGTCCGCGTCGCCCGAAAACTGTTCCTCGACCTCGACGAGATGGGCGGGTTCATCGAAGACCTCGGCATCCGCGTCGCCGAGGCCGTCGAAGCTCAAGAGAGCCCGCACACCGCGTTCCTCTTCCTGCGCACGCTGCACGGCAACCACCCCAAGCACCGCGACCTGCTCGAGGCCTACCTCGATCTATGCCTCGACAACGGCTGGCGCTCCGAAGCCGAAGCCGCGCTGGTCGCCTCGCGCGACAACTACCAGAAGACCTACGAGGACCAGATGATCCTCGGGCGGTACTTCGACCTGCTCGGCGACCTGCCGGAAGCCCGCAAGAGCTACGAGCGCGCCATCGTCCACGCGCCGCGGGGCTTCGAAGCCAACCGGGCCTTCGCCGACGTCCTGCGCCGCCTGGCTCGCCAGACCGAAGACCCCGAGGAGCAGGCCGAGCTCCGCGCCGACGCCCTCGATGCACTCCAGCTGGTCCTGAAGTCCAATCCCGACCACGCCGACGCGAAGGAAGCCCTGGCCTCCCTCGAGAAGCAGATCGCCGAAGACGAGCTCGCGGCCGAGAACGGCGAGCTACCCGCCTCATCCACGAGCGATGAGCCCGACGGCGACGCTGCAGCCGAGAATCAGTAGCCCCGAGCGCGGTCGTTCACCGTGCGCACGTCTTCGAGCAGGCGCCGGTAGCTGGCCAGCAACCCCGGCTCGACCTGATCGGGCGCCACACAACCGTCCTCTCCCTCGCGATGCTGGCAGTCCCGGTAGCGACACTGCACCTCGGCCATGCCCGGGAACCACCGCCGCACCGAATCAACGGTGAGCCCGCCCGGCGTGAAGGTCCGGATGCCCGGGGAATCCGCGATCTCGCCACCCCCGGGCAGGGCGAACAACCGGCTGCCCGTGGTGGTGTGCTGCCCCGTGCCCCAGTACTCCGACAGCTCGCCCACCGCGCCGACGTCGACGTCCGGGAGCAGCGCGCCGATCAGGCTGGTCTTGCCCACCCCGCTGTGCCCCACGAACGCCCAGGGAGCTTTGGCATCGGCCAGGAACGCGCGGAGCTCGTCCAGACCGACCCGCAAGAGGGCCGACGTCCGGATGAACCGCACTCCGAGGGCCTCTCGGCGGGCCACCTCCGCTTCGACCTCGGCGGGGACGCCCTGATCGGACTTGTTGATGCAGACCGCGATCTCGAGTCCGGCCATCGCAGCCGCCACTGTGTAGCGATCGACCAGCCCGGCGCGAAACGGGGGTTCGAGACCCGCCACCACCACCAGGATGCCTTCGAGGTTGGCGGCCAGGACCTGCTCGCGGCCGCGATGGTCCATGCGCACCAGCGCCGTGTCGCGGTCGTCGACCCCCACGATCTTGCCGCCCGTGCCCTTGGCTTCGACCCAGCGGACCCGGTCTCCGACCACCGCGCGATGCCCAGACAGGAAGCACACCCGGTCGCCTTCGGCGTCGGTCACCCGCACGCGGCGACCGCGGATCTCGACCACCCGACCGGGCCGGCTCTCGTTCTTGCGTCGTCCCACGAGGCCGTTCTACCGCGATACCATCCCCCATGCGGCGCGACTTCCTCGAAATCGACGAATCCTGGGACAACCGGACCTGGCGACATCAACTCCAGCTGCAGGACGTCGAGGCGATGCGCCTCATGCTGTCCGGCGGCTCGGTGGTCGACTGGCAGCGGCTCGCCATGCGCGAGCTGTCCGACGTCGATCGGTTCCTGTCGAACCTCTGTCTCGACATGGCGCTGCCGGCCCATCGCGATCGGCTCCGCTACGTGTTCAACGAAGCCGTCAGCTACCTCGAAGAGCACCTGAAGCTGCACTTCCCACGCGAGCTGCGCAACCCCACCGACGTCCGCCAGGTGTTCCTCTGGGCGTCGCAGTTCGGGGGGTTCCGGCGCACCCAGATCCTGTCGTGCGTCGTCCTCAAGCTGATGCACGTCATCCAACACCTCGCCGCAGCCGATCTGCGCCACCGCACACCCATCTCCGAAGCCGAGGTCCTCGCCCTCGCCCACCGGCGGATCCTCGCGTCCGCCAGCGCCATGCAGGACGACGGCGTTCCCGTGCTGTCGTTCAACGGCAACCGCAAGTCGCGCAGCTCGGTGATCACCAAGCTGCTGGCCAAGAAGGAGAACGTGGCCGCCACGGTGTTCGACAAGCTGCGCTACCGCTGCATCGTCGAGAACCGCGAGCACCTGCCCGACGCGCTCGCGTGGATGGGCCGCCACATGTTCCCGTTCAACTACATCATCCCCGGGCAGAGCCACAACAACCTGCTCGATCCCGGCCAGCTGATGGGCGAGCTCGACGCCGGCGAACGCGATCAGGCCCAGGCGCTGCGCGAGGCGCCCGCCCTGGCCGACGAGCAGAAGAACGAGTTCTCCGGGGCCAGCTACCGGATGATCAACTTCATCGTCGACTACCCCGTGCCCCTCCCCGAAGCCCGGCACGCCTTCGACATCGAGGTCGGCCACACCGTGTTCGTGCTGGTCGAGTTCCAGGTCATCGACGAGGAGACCGCCCGCAACAACGAGAAGGGCGAGAACGCGCACTCCCTGTACAAGCAGCGCCAGCAGCAGGTGGTGGCCCAGCGGCTCAAGCGCGGAGGGCGCGCCCGGCGGTCGTGAGCTCGCGGTCGAGGGCGCCCAGGTAGCCCGCGCCGAACAACGCAACGTGCACGAGCACGAAGTAGATGCGCCAGTAGGCCAACCCCTCCCAGACCCCTTCCGGGATGGGCGCTTCTGCACGGTAGGCCTCCCAGAAGGCCGGCGGGAAGCCTCCGAACAGGGTCATCATCGCCAGATCGACCGCCCGCTCGCCGTTCCAGACGCTCGGGTCGATCAGTGCACCCCCCACTCCACGGTCCGTCGCGCAGAAGTGGGCGTTGCCGCGCCACAGGTCGCCGTGCAGCACCACCGGGCCCTCGAGCGGAGGCGTGCAGGCCAGGACCCCTTCCAGCGCCTCGCGGCGAGCACCATCCAGCCGACAGCGCGCCAGGATCGGACGGATGCGACGCTCGACCCAGACCTCCCGCCAGGTGCCGGTCCCAGCGAGCCAGGGCAGCGGACCGATGAAGCCCGGCGTCACCGAGCCGTACCGGTCGACCGGCGTGGAGTGCAGGCGCGCGAGCTGTCGAGCCAGATCCCGCCAGGCATCGTCGTCCGGACGTCGGGGTTCGAGCCAGCCGATCACCAGGCCGTCCCGAGCGACGTAGCGAACCTCCGGCACCCGGCATCCGGCCTCGCCCAGACGACGCAGCCCAGCAGCCTCGGCCTCGAAGAGCCCGTCTGGGGCGGCGTGCCGGGTCTTCACCACCCAGGGATGCCCGTCCAGGCGGGCCACATCGGACACATCCCCGCCATCGAGCCGCGTGAGCGGGCCTGGGGGCAACCCCGCGCGCTCGAGGACCGCCGCTGCGCTCAAGACAGCTCGTCGAGCCACGCCCCGACGGCTTCGACGAGCTGTCGGTAGTTGGTCTCGAAGCCTTCGGTGCCGCCGTAGTACGGATCCGCGACGTCTCCACCGCCCAGCGGCTCGAGCACCTTGTGCACCTTGTAGCGATGCTCATCCGGGCAGAGATTGCGCAGGTTCTCCAGGTTCGAGCTGTCCATCGCCAGGATCAGATCGAACTCCTCGAAGTCGGTGGTCACCACCTGCCGCGCCCGACCGTCGAAGCCGGCGTCGTGCTCGTCGAGCTTGGCACGCGTCCGCGGATCCGCGCGTTCTCCCTGGTGGTAGGCCGCCGTACCCGCACTGTCGATGCGCACGTCGAGGCCGCGTTCTCGCGCCATCTTGCGGGCGATGCCCTCGGCCATCGGGCTGCGACAGATGTTCCCCAGACACACGAACAGGACGGACGCCATGTCACCTCTCTGTCGTGAGGATAGGACACCCTCCTGCTTCACGATCCCGACCCGACGGAGCCTCCATGGGCCTGCTCTCCTCCCTCAAGAACGCACTCGGCTTGAACAGCCCGGTCGTTCCTCGCGATCCGGAGCCTCTCCAGCTGTCCGAAGACGCGCTGGCGCGCCTGCACAGCCTCCCGGACGGCCACGGCATCCACGTCGCCACTCGGCGCGCGGCACGAGGCCGCCTCGTCGCCGTCGAAGAGGGCGAGTCCATGGGCCCCCCGCCTCCCGGCTACGAGCGGATGACCATCGGCGACCGCGATCTGGAGCGTCTGCGCGGCCTGGTCCTGGACTTCAAGCAGGGCGGCTGGCACGTCTCCACCCACCTCGAGCTGCGCGCCAGAGAGACGCCGAATCCCGATGGTCGGCTCTACCTCTGCAACCGCATCCTGGCCGAGGGTCGCACCTTCCAGTTCACGTCCACACAGCGGGAAGAAGGCGCCGATCTGCCCGACCTCGCCGAGTTCCTGCTCGACATCCCCGGGGCCCGCTCGGCGCTGGTGCGCGACAACACCGTCACCATCGAGCGCGTCCCGGATGCATCGTGGGACCGCATCGATGCCGGCGTCGACACCGCGCTGCGCTCCTACTTCCTCTCGGCCGGTCACCGCCTCACCGCACAGGTCTCCGCGGCGTCCAGCGGCGGCCTCGAAGACGAAGTCCGGGCCGTCCTGGCCGAACGCATCGTGCCCGCCATCCAGTCCGACGGAGGCGACCTCCAGCTCGTGTCGATCGACGATGGAGTCGTGTTCGTCGAGCTCCAGGGCGCCTGTCGCAGCTGCCCCGCGAGCACGATGACCCTCAAGCAGGGCGTCGAGCGCACGCTGCTGCAGGCCTTCCCCAACCGCATCCGCGCCGTCGAGCAGGTGTAGGTCATCGCAGGCATCCAGCTGGTCACCGGCGGGGCCGGGTTCCTCGGCTCGCACCTGGTCGACGCCCTGGTCCGCATGGATCGCCGGGTCCGAGTGCTCGACACCCTGCGCGGCAGCCCGGACACCCGCGTCGTCGATGTCCAGCGGCTGGAGGACCGCGCCCGCAAGTTCGGTCGGGGCGTCGATCTCGTCCGCGGCGACATCCGCGACCCCGCCGTCGTGCGCAAGGCCATGGCGGGCGTCGGGCGCGTCTGGCATCTCGCCCACGTCGTCGGAGCCCGTGCCAGCCAGATCCACCCCGCCGAGACCCTGGAGACCAACGTCCTCGGCACCCAGGTGCTGCTCGACGCGATGAGCGACGCCAAGGTCGACCGACTGGTGCACGTCTCCCACGGCATGGTCCACGGAGAGGCCGCCGGCAAGGCGTTCTCGGAGTCCGACCCGCTCTTCGCCACCACCCCCTTCGCCGCCAGCATGATCGCCGCCGAAGCGCTGGTGTCCGCCTGGCACAGCGCCACCAACCGCACCCGCGCCGTGTCCATCGTGCGGCCCTACACGGTCTACGGCCCCCGCATGCGGCCCAGCAGCGCCGTCCGCTCGTTCATGCAGGCCATGCTCGACCGGCGCGAGATTCAGCTGTTCGGTCGCAACACCGCGCGCGACTACGTCTTCGCGTCCGACGTCATCCGGGTCCTTCTCGAGGCCCGCCGCGTGCAGACCCCCCACGAGCCCGCCATCTTCAACGTCGCCACCGGGCGTCCGGTCGACCTCATCGAGCTCGTGCGCGCCATCGAAGTCGTGGTCCACGCCCGCGCGAAGACCCGCATTCAGGGCCGTCCACTCGGGGACATTCGCGCCTTCTGGGGCAATCCGGCCCACACCGAAGAGGTTCTCGGCGTGCGCTGCCGCAACGACCTCGACCACGGCCTGAAGCTCACGGCCCGCTGGCTCGACCTGTCACTCCGGGACCGCCCGACGACGTAGATCCAGGATGATGACGGCTCGGGGCGAACGACCGGGCGTTCGTTCGAACGACTTCGATGGATTCGACGCCAACTCTCACCGCTGAGCGCTTCGCTTCGCGGAGGGTTGCGCTGAGGATCCGCGGAGCCCGGATGCCTCGACCAGGCCATCTCAGCCGCCGTGTTCGAGCGTCGTTCCAACCCGTCCAGACGGGTTCGCCGGACGCCTTCTCTCCACGCGATCATCGCCTTCCGCAGGAAATCGTACCGTCACGCTCGTCTTTTAGCAGAGAGCAGCGATGCGTTCAGGCCGTGCCACGGATGAACGCGAGCGCGTCAGGGCTTGCCTTTGTCGCGCGCCATCTCCTTGACCCACTCGCCCTTTCGGAACGCGTACACCGCCGACTCCTCCTGGACGTAGCAGCAGGCGCCTTCGTCGGCCTCGTCCGGCAGATCGGACAGCTGCTTCACGGGTTCGCGCCAGTCCAGCTGGCTGTACATCTCGGTCTTCTGATCTTCGTGCGGCATGCCGTTCCTCGTCCTACCCTTCCCACAGGAGGTCTCCGCATGTCCACTGGATCGACCGAAGCCATCGTCGACTTCGTCCAGACCCGCCTCCGGGAAGCCGCCGATCCCGACGACGCACCCGCGATGCAGGACTACATGAAGTCGTCCACGCCCTTCCTCGGGGTGAAGTCCCCTGCACGAAAGGCGATCGTCGCCGACCTCAAGCGGCGTTTCGAGCCGGACGACGCAGCGCAGGTGGTCACCTGGTCGCGGGCGCTGTGGGATCTGGAGTACCGCGAGGAGCGCTATCTCGGCATCGCCGTGGCCCGAGCCTGGACGAACCGCATCGTGCGCAGCTCGCTGCCCCACTACGAACACCTGATCCGCACCGGCGCCTGGTGGGACTACGTGGACGACGTCGCTGCGAACCTCGTCGGAGCGGTCTGGCGCAAGGACCCCGGCTTCGGGACCGTGATGGACGGCTGGATCGAAGACGAGCACCTGTGGATCCGCCGCACGGCGATCATCGGGCAGCTCAAGCACAAGGACAAGACCGACGAGCGCCGGCTGTTCCGCTACTGCCTGCAGTGCGCCGACGAGACCGACTTCTTCATCCGCAAGGCCATCGGCTGGGCCCTTCGGCAGTACGCCAAGGTGGAGCCCGGGCGGGTGCGGGACTTCCTGGAGCTGCATCGCGATCGCTGGGCCGGCCTGACATTCCGCGAGGCCAGCAAACACCTGCTGTGAATCAGCCTCCTGGGAGGTGGTGGCCCGCCTCGAACCAGGCGAAGGCCTGTGGAGACGCCCGCTTCAGGGCCGCGGGATCCGTGTAGTACAGCGAGAAGGCCTCCGCGAAGGCCTCGTTCCCGCTCGTCCGACCGTAGGGGGTGGGCGCGCCATCCACATCGCCCAGCACCTCCAGAAAGGCGGTGACCAGCGGACCGTCCTTCGGGAGCCCCTCCAGCTCGGTCACCAGCGCGTTCTGTCGTGCGATCAGCGCGTCCTGGGCGGGGCCATCGTCGTCTTCGACCGCTTGCTCGTAGTCCACGCGGATCTGCTCCATCTCGATGCGCCCAGCCCGCCAGGGAGTGTCGGCGAGGGCATGGCCGAGCTCGTGGAGAACGACCCGGACGAAGGTGTGACGCGGAGCGTCCACGGGACCCACGAAAGCGGCCGTGGGCTTCAGCGCCTCGTCGAACACGTACACGATGCCCGGCCCGCGATGGTACGCGGCACCCGCGCCAGCGTGCCCGCCCACATCGGCCGCTTCGGTGGCGCGGGCGTACTTCACGTCCGACAACGCCGCGGTGATCTCGGGCGGCAGGAGCGACAGGGCCTGCCCGAGCGCGCCGACCACCCGACGCGAGAACTTGGCCCGTTCCTCGGCATCCGGCGCGACGACGCCGTACGATTCCGAGAGCTCGGCCCAGGTCACGGGTGTCAGTCGCGGCTTGTCCGACCCCAGCGACACCGTGATGCGGCCGCCGGCATCGAGCCAGACCGTGCCGGCCTTCAGCGTGTCGCCATCGCGCACCACGACATCCAGCTCCACGTCCGATTGGGGCACCGACATCCCGATGAGCCAGAGCGTGATCATGGCTTCGGAGGCCTTTCTGAACTTCAGGGCGTCCTTCTCACGGGGGAGCACCGAGCGCGCAACGCCATCCTCGTGCACCACGACGAGCGTGTTCTTGCGCTCCTTCGCGACCCGTCGCACCCACTCCCGCATCTCGTAGGTGGACAGCTCCGGAATCGAGATGCGGGCCGTGTCCATCGGCATGTAGGTCGGATCCGCCATCGCTCCCGGGAGCAGCGCGGTGAGTAGAACGGCGAGCATCGGACCTCCGGGACTACAGCTCCAGGCCCAATATCTCGGCCCAGCCGTGCTGCGACGCCGCGCGAAGGTCGGTTGGCAGCGTGTTGGACATGAGAACCAGCGCGACGCCGGGGTCCTGGAGGTAGTAGGCGAACGTCTGGTAGCCCGCGATTCCGCCGGTGTGGCCCACGATCACGAGGCCGTCCTCCGCTTCGACGAAGGCCCCGAGCCCGTACTCCGACTCCCCCTCTCCGGTCAGGCCACCAGGGGTCGACATCCGCGCGTACGATTCGTCACTCAGCACCGCTCCGCTGTTCAGCGCGACCTGCCAGCGGGCCAGATCTGCCGGCGTGCTCACCATCCCCCCGGCCGCCCAACCCATCGACGGATCCGCCGACCCCGTGATGTCCGCCGGCGGGTCTCCCTCGTACGACCGGACGAGTCGCGCATCCACGTCGCCCGCGCCCGCGAGCCGGGTGTCGTCCAGGCCGAGGGGGTCCAGGAACCGATCCTGCAGCTGGACCTCGTAGGACGTGCCGGTGGCGGCTTCGATCACCAGGCCCAGCAGCACGTAGTTGGTGTTCGAGTACTCCCAGCGGCTGCCCGGCTCGAACTGCAGCGTGGCGTCGTGATCCCAGGCCCACTGCACCAGCGCGTCGGGGGTGTACTGCTGGGCGTCGTCGAAATCGCCCACGTAGTTGTAGCTGACGATGCCGCTCGAGTGGCCGAGCAGGTCGCGGATCGTCGGACCCGTCCAGAACCCCGGCACCCATTGCTCGATCGGGTCGTCGAGCCCGATCACCCCTCCTTCGACGAGCTGGAAGACGGCGGCGGTCGTGAACGGCTTGGTGGTGCTGCCGATGCGGAAGGTCTGCTCGGGGGTCCAGGCCTGGGATGCCTCGATGTCCGACATCCCCGACGTGCCGACCCACAGCTCCTGGGTGTCGCGCCAGGCCACGGCCATCGCCATGCCTGCGAGTCCCTGCTCGGCTCGGGCGTTCTCGAGCGCGGTCTGGAATCCACCGGCCCTGTCGGCATCGAGTTCCACCCAGCCATCAGGATCGAACGGCGGAGGCCCTCCCGCGCATGCGGTGAGCAGGAAGACCAGGACGATGAGCGGTGGAGATGTACGCATGGGTGTTGGACCCGTGAGCGGACACGAACCGAAAAAACCGGGATCGTGCCCGGCGCGGCGCGCCTCCCAAGCGATTGTGAAGAGTCCTCGTCCGGATTGCTGCACATCCTGGCCAGCCGGCCAGTTTCGAAAGCTGAAAATCTGCGTCCGTCCGAGGTTTTTGAGCGGTGCAGAAGTTGAACGACGTGTTACTCGCAGTCCTGTCGTCTTCCCCCGAGGACCATGGGACCCCAACAGATCGGTCGACCCTCCAGCCCCTCCAGCGCGGCGCGAACCCCGGTATCGCCCGTCGGACGCCCAGGCTCGCCCGACGATCTGACCCCGATCGGCACGTATGCGCTGGGCTCCGAGCCCGTCGCGTTCGGGTCCGAGGCCGTCGTCGCAGCACTCCACCAGCTCGCGAACCCCGTCGCCGTCGTGCGGATCGACGGCCGGATCGGGATCGCATCCGGTGGGCAGGCGATCCTGGGCGGTGACGCTGCGAACACCCCCGGCAACACCGCTGAATTGCTGGCCTGGGTTCCGGCACTGACTCCCGACCGGCTCGGCGACCCCACGTTCCGCCAGACCTACGGTGTGCGGGCCAACTACGTCGCGGGCGCCATGGCGAACGGCATCGCCAGCGAAGACCTGGTGATCGCGATGGCGAAGGCCGGCCTGCTGTCCTTCTTCGGGGCTGCAGGCTTGTCCACCGAGCGCATCACGGCCGCCATCGACCGCATCCAGGCCGAGGTCGGCGACCAGCCCTACGGCTTCAACCTGATCCACAGCCCCCACGAGCCGTGGCAGGAGCAGGAGACCGTCGACCTCTACCTCTCGCGCGGCGTCCGCAACGTCTCCGCCGCCGCATTCCTCGGGCTCACCCCCACCATCGTGCAGTTCCGGGTCACCGGCCTGCATCGCGGTCCCGACGGGCGCATCGTGATCCCGAACCGGGTGGTCGCGAAGATCAGCCGAGAAGAGGTGGCCGAGAAGTTCCTCCGTCCCCCGCCCGACAAGCTGCTCCGGGCACTGGTCGAGCAGGGCCGCATCACCGAGCGCGAGGCCGAGCTCGCCGCCCACATCCCGATGGCCGACGATCTGACGGCCGAAGCCGACTCCGGGGGCCACACCGACAACCAGCCCCTGCCCGTGCTGCTTCCCCTCATCTGCACCCTGCGGGACCGCATCTGCGCAGAGCAGGGCTACGAAACCCCCGTCCGCGTGGGCGCTGCGGGGGGCATCTGCACGCCCGGCTCGGCAGCAGCGGCCTTTGCGCTCGGTGCGGCGTACGTGCTCACCGGCACCATCAACCAGGCCTGCATCGAGTCCGGCACCTCCGACATGGTCAAGGCGATGCTCGCCGATGCGGGAACGGCCGACGTCGGCATGGCTCCCGCATCCGACATGTTCGAAGCCGGCGTCGAGGTCCAGGTGCTCAAGCGCGGCACCCTGTTCGCCATGCGCGGCGGCCAGCTCTACCGGGTCTACCGCGAACACGACTCCATCGACGCCATCGACCCCACCCTGCGCGCCAAGCTCGAGAAGACCGTGCTGCGCAAGTCCTTCGACGAGGTCTGGGCCGGCTGCGAGGACTTCTTCCGCGAGCGCGACCCCAAGCAGCTCGAGCGCGCCAGGACGGACCCGAAGCACAAGATGGCGCTCGTCTTCCGGTGGTACCTCGGCCTGTCGAGCCACTGGGCCATCGGCGGCGACGAGAGCCGCAAGCTCGACACCCAGATCTGGTGTGGGCCCGGCATCGGCGCCTTCAACCAGTGGACGTCCGGCACCTTCCTGGCCGAGGCCGAAAACCGTCGCGTCGTCACCGTCGCGGCCAACCTGATGGCCGGCGCCGCCGCCATCACCCGCAGCACCATCCTGCAGAACCAGGGGATCGACGCGGGAGCCGCGAGTCGCTCGTGGCGCCCACGCCCCCTCGATCCCAGCCCCGAGGTCCGCACATGACCCAGCACCGTCACCCGCCCATCGCCATCATCGGCATGGCGAGCCTGTTCCCGAAGGCCCCGTCCCTGTCGGACTACTGGCGGAACATCCTCGATGCGACCGACTGCATCAGCGACGTGCCGGCCGACCACAGCTGGAATCCCGACGAGCACTTCTCGGACGACCCCGCAGCCAAGGACAAGACCTGGTGCACGCGCGGGGGCTTCCTCGACAAGTACCCCTTCGATCCGGTGGAGTTCGGGATCCCGCCGAACATCCTGGAGAGCATCGACACCACCCAGCTGCTGTCGCTCATCGTCGCGCGTCAGGCGCTGATCGACGCCGGGATGGACCCCAAGGACACCGGCTGGGACCGCGAGAAGGTGGCCTGCATCCTCGGCGTGACCGGCACCCAGGAGATGGCCGTGACGCTGGGAGCCCGTCTGTTCGGGCCCGTCTGGCGCAAGGCCCTGCAGCGGTGCGGTGTCGACGCGCGGGTCGCGGATGCGGTCGTCGAAGACATCGGCTCGCACCTGCCCACCTGGACCGAGCAGAGCTTCCCCGGCCTGTTGGGCAACGTGGTCACCGGCCGGATCAGCAATCGCTTCGATCTGGGCGGCACGAACGCCGTGGTCGACGCTGCGTGTGCGAGCTCGCTGGCCGCCATGCAGTACGCCCTGTCCGAGCTCACCTCGTACCGGTCGGACGTCGTGCTGACCGGGGGTGCGGACTGCCTCAACGACACGTTCATGTTCCAGTGCTTCACGCGCACGCCCGCGTTCACGAAGAAGGGCGACGCCACCCCGTTCGACGCCAAGAGCGACGGCATCCTCATCGGCGAGGGCATCGCGATGGTCGCGTGCAAGCGCCTCGAGGACGCCGAGCGCGACGGAGACCGGATCTACGCGGTGATCAAGGGGCTCGGAAGCTCCAGTGACGGCCGGTTCAAGAGCATCTACGCGCCCAACCCCGACGGCCAGGCCAAGTGCCTGCGTCGCGCCTACGAGATGGCCGATGTCGAGCCGAACACCATCGAGCTCATCGAAGCCCACGGCACCGGCACCAAGGCCGGAGACGTCGCTGAGATCAGCGGCCTGAAGCAGGTCTACGGAGACATCACGCCGACGGACGGCTCGCCGGACCGCTGGGTCCAGATCGGCAGCGTGAAGTCCCAGATCGGCCACACCAAGAGCACGGCCGGCGCCGCAGGCCTCGTCAAAGCGGTCCTGGCGCTGCACCACCGGGTGCTCCCGCCCACGGCCAAGGTCGAGCAGCCCAACCCGAAGATGCAGTTCGAGGACTCGCCGTTCTTCCTCTCCCCGCACGCGCGTCCCTGGGTCCGGTCGGCCGACCACCCCCGTCGGGCCGGCGTCAGCGCCTTCGGGTTCGGCGGCACCAACTACCACTGCGTGCTCGAGGAGTACGGCGACGACACAGCGGTTCAGCCCATCGAGGCCGCCCGCGGCGAGCTGTTCGCGTTCAAGGGCCGCGATGCCTCCGCGCTGACGGGCCTGCTGGACGATCTGGCCGCGAAGGCCGAGACCGCACCGACGTTCGCGCACCTCTCCCGCGCCACGCTCGAAGCCTTCGACACCCCCGCCGACGGCGAGCACGTGCTGGCCTTCGCTGCGGCACCCGACGAGCTGCAGAAGACCATCCAGGCCGCCAGAGCCCTGATCCAGCGGGGTCCGGGCAGCCGGTCTGACGTGCACTACGGCATCCACAGCACCTCCGACGCCGGCAAGCTCGCCTTCGTGTTCCCCGGACAGGGCAGCCAGTACGTCGAGATGGGACGCGACCTGGCCATCCGCTGGCCCACCGTCCGGTCCGCCCTCGATGCCGCCGACGAGCACTTCCGCACCGCCGGTCGGGCACGCCTCTCCACCGTCGTGTTCCCGCCGCCCTACGGTGACGACAGTGCCCAGCAGGCCCGTCTGCGCCAGACCGAGTGGGCTCAGCCCGCCATCGGCGCCTTCTCCAAGGGCCTGTTCGACCTGCTGTCCCGCTTCGGCCTCGAGCCCGACGTGGTGGCCGGCCACTCCTACGGCGAGCTGTCCGCCCTGTACGCAGGGGGGGTGCTCGACGCCGACGGCCTGTTCGCGGCCTCCCGCCTGCGCGGTGAAGCCATGTCGGCCGGCACCGGCGATCGGGGCACGATGGCGGCGGTCTCCGGGCCCCTCGCCGAGATCGAGACGGTCCTGAAGAAGAGCGGCACCGACGTCGTCCTGGCGAACCGCAACCACCCGGAGCAGGGCGTCATCTCGGGCTCGCGCACGGGCATCGACCAGGCGATCACCGCGCTCGAAGCCGCCGGGCTCACCGCCAAGCGCATCTCGGTGGGCGCTGCGTTCCACAGCCCGCTGGTGGCCGATGCCGTCGAGCCGTTCGGCAAGGCCCTCCGCGACGTCACCTTCCGAAAAGCCCGCCGCACCGTGCTGTCCTGCAACACGGGCCGCTCCATCGCCAAGCGTCCGGCCGACGTCCGCCGCAAGCTCGCCGAGCAGATCGCCAAGCCCGTCGACTGGGTGGCCGTGGTCGATGGCCTCGTCGAGCAGGGCGTCACCACGGTGGTCGAAGTCGGGCCCAAGGGTGTGCTGTCGCAGCTGGTCCGCAAGTGCGCCGGGGATCGCCTGAGGGTCGTCTCCCTCGACCGTCACCGGCACCGCGTCGACGGCGACATCCAGCTCAAGGACGCCCTGGCCCAGCTCCTCGCTGCCGGCGTCGATGTCGACCTCACCCCGCTGCTCGACCAGAACCTCCCGCCGCTCCCCCCGAAGGGCCGCAGCAAGGCGACGGTCGGCCTGAACGGCGCCAACCACAAGTTCGAGTCCACGAAGAATCCCCCGGTCACCCCGAAGATCGAGCAGGCCCGCCAGATCTCCGCGCAGAAGGCCGCCCCGGCTCCCCCCGCCCCGACTGCCCCCGCCCAGACGGCCTCCCCGGCTCCTGCCCCTCAGAAGACCCCCGTACCGAAGACCGCACAGAAGCCGCCCGCACCGACTGCAAAGGGTGCGCACACCGCGAAGAGGAACCCCATGAACGACGACCTGTCCCAGCTGCTCGAGTCCACGCGCTCCACGCTGCTCGCGTTCCAGTCCACCCAGGAGCGCACCGCCGAAGTGCACGCCCGCTTCCTGGACGCCCACGCCGAGGCGAACGCGTCGTTCCACACGCTGTTCCAGACCCACGCGCGGCTGGTCGAGATCGCGGCCACCGGCCAGTCCTCGATTCCCGCCGTCCAGCACACGCCCCGCCCGACCGTGCGTGCAGCCCTCACGGCGCCCGCCGCTCCCCGGACGCCCGCAGCGCCCCAACCCAGCCCGCAGCTCGCCCAGGCGGTCGCTGCACAGCCCAAGGCCGACACGTCCGGCATGCAGAGCGTGATGAGCACCGAAGCGTCCGCGCTGGTGGGCTCGTTCCTGGGCAAGGGCACCAAGACCCCCGCCACACAGCGCCTCCCGGGCCTTTCTGGCGCGGTCGCGGTGGCCGACGACATGCCGCCGCTCCTCGATGCCCGCAGCCAGGCCATCCAGGCTCGTCCGGCAACGCCGGCAGCCCCGGCACAGCCCGCCCGTCCGGCAGCCCCCGCACCCCGAGCTGCCGCGCCCGCAGCACCTGCTTCGGCCGGCCCGGACACCTCGGGAATCGAAGCCGCGATGTTCGAGAGCGTCGCCGAGAAGACCGGCTACCCCCTCGACATGCTCGAGCCCGCCATGGACCTCGAAGCCGACCTCGGAATCGACTCCATCAAGCGCGTCGAGATCCTCTCCTCGGTCCAGGAGAAGGTCCCCGGCCTGCCCGAGCTCGACAACGACCGCCTGTCGGCCCTGCGCACCCTCGCAGAGGTCGTCGACTACCTGGCCGAGTCCATGGGCGGATCCGCGACTCCAGGCGCCACCGCGTCCGCTGCACCGGTCGCTTCCACGCCTGCACCTGCTGCGAGCCCCGCGAACACAGGTGCATCGAACGGTGCACTCGCGGACGTCCAGGCCGCGATGTTCGAGAGCGTCGCCGAGAAGACCGGCTACCCCCTCGACATGCTCGAGCCCGCCATGGACCTCGAGGCCGACCTCGGAATCGACTCCATCAAGCGCGTCGAGATCCTCTCCTCGGTCCAGGAGAAGGTCCCGAGCCTGCCCGAGCTCGACAACGACCGTCTGTCGGCCCTCCGCACCCTCGCAGAGGTCGTCGACTACCTTGCGGAAGCTGCCGGCGCATTCACGGGTTCGCCCGCTCCGGCCCCCGCTGCTCCTGCAGCCAGCGGTGGAGACGACGCCGTCCAGGCCGCGATGTTCGAGAGCGTCGCCGAGAAGACCGGCTACCCCCTCGACATGCTCGAGCCCGCCATGGACCTCGAAGCCGACCTCGGGATCGACTCCATCAAGCGCGTCGAGATCCTCTCGGCCGTGCAGGACAAGGTTCCCGGCCTGCCCGAGCTCGACAACGACCGCCTGTCGGCCCTGCGCACGCTCGCCGAGGTGGTGAGCTACCTCGCAGAGGCCGCTGGCGGCTCCGCTTCCGTGTCCACCCCTGCTTTGGTGTCCCTTCAACCCGGCTCAAGCCAAGTAGACCCGCCCCCACCAGCTGCCGCTCCCCCCGCCGCACTGCTCCGCAAAGAGGTCCGGCTCGTCCCCTGTGGACCCGGCATTCCGTCCGTCCCCACCGGGCGGATCGCGGTCACGAGTGATGCGCGCGGTCACGTCGACACGCTCGTGAAGGCGCTGAAGGCCCGCGGTGTCGACGCCGTGCGGCTGGACGTCGACTGGGGTGCCCTCGCCGAAGGCCGCTTCCAGGCTCCGAAGGTGGACGGCATCGTGCACTTCGCCTGTGTGGGTGCGCGCGGCTCCAACCTCGACGAGCGCGTCAAGGGCGCGTTCCTGCTCGCCAAGGCAGTCGGGCCGGTCGGCTTCTTCGCCACCGTCTCCACCCTCGGCGGCGACTTCGGGACGACACGCTGCAAGGAGCCCGTGATGGGCGGCCTGGCGGGGCTCCCGAAGACCCTTTCCCACGAGTGGGACGGTCGGTTCGTCGCCATCGACGTCGATCCCGCCCTCACCGACGGGCTGATCGACGGTATCGCCGATGCGGTGGTGTCCGACTTCGCGTCCCTCGAGATCGGGGTGCAGTCGAGCGGCCTCGTGCGCCTGCACAACGCCGTGGTCTCGATGCCCTGGAACGACCCCAGCGTGCCCGTCCAGCCCGGCGAGCTCGTCGTGGTGAGCGGCGGCGCCAAGGGTGTGACCGCTTCCGTGGTCGTCGAGATGGCGAAGCGCTACCGCCCCGACCTCCTGCTGCTGGGCCGCTCCGAGCTCGACGCTGCAGATCCCGCGTGGGCACGGGGCATTCCGGACGACGGCCTGCGCAAGGCCTGGATGGACTTCGCCCGATCCCAGGGCGACAAACCCACCCCGAAAGCCATGGACCGCGCGGTGCGCAAGGTCACCTCGGCCCGAGAGATCCGGGCCACCCTCGAAGCTGTTCGGGCAACGGGCTCGAACGTGCAGTACGCCGCGTGCGACATCCGCGATGCCGACAGCGTCGAAGCCGTCGTGGCCCGGGTCGGCAAGCCCGTCGCGGGTATCGTGCACGGTGCCGGAGTCCTGGCCGACAAGCTCGTCGTCGACAAGACCCCCGACCAGTTCGACTTCGTGTGGGGCACCAAGGTCGAAGGCCTCGATGCGCTGCTGTCCACCACCGACGGGAACCTCAAGCTCGCCGTGCTCTTCTCGAGCGTGGCCGGGCGGTACGGAAACGTCGGTCAGGTCGACTACAGCATGGCCAATGAAGTCCTGACCCACACCGGCCTGCAGCTCGCCCAGCACGGCGTGCGCGTGAAGTCCTTCGACTGGGGCCCGTGGGAGGCCGGGATGGTCACCCCCGCGCTCAAGAAGGCCTTCGAAGCCCGCGGACTCACCGTGATTCCCCTCGATGGCGGCGCCCGGTTCGCCTGCGACGAGCTGGAGCGGGGTGGAGACGCCGTCGAGGTCGTCTGCGAAGGGCCGCGTCCCGAGACCGGTTCGGTCACCCGAACCCTCACCGTTACCGCGCACCCCTGGCTGGTCGATCACAGCATCGATGGCCGGCCCGTGGTGCCCGTCGCGATGGTGCTGGAGTGGTTCGCCGACGCCGCCCGTCAGGTCTACCCGCGGAGCCACGTCGCGTCGGTCGACGACCTGGCCGTGCTCAAGGGAATCGTGCTCGAAGACGGCTCGGCCGAGCTGACCCTGTCCTGGGAGCCCGCCCCCAGTGCGCCGGGAGCGATGGCGCTGGCCATGCAGCTCGCCAGCACGGGCGGTTCGGTGCCCCGGGTCCACTACAAGGCCGTGGTGACGCTCGCGCACGAGGCTCCGGTCGTGCACCGCTTCGGCGGCAGCAACGGGCTCGGCAAGCAGCAGTTCACCGCCGAGACCTATGGCCCCTGGCTGTTCCACGGTCCCACGTTCCAGGGAATCGACGAGGTGGTGGGCTACTCGGACCACGGCATCGTCGCCTGGCTGAAGAGCAGCACCCCGTCCGCCCTCGGGCTCGGGGGTGCGGCGTGGACCACCGATCCGCTCACGGTCGACAGCGCGCTCCAGCTGATGCTCCTGTGGGTCGGCGAGACCCAGGGCGCGCGGGCGCTTCCCTGTCGCATCCGCCGCTTCCAGCAGTTCAAGCCCTTCGAGGGCCGCGTGGCGTGTCATCTCGAGATGGAGGGCGCGAGCGCCCGGGGTGGTCGGTTCCAGGCCACGTTCGTCGACGAGGCCGGCGAGGTCGTGGCCCGTCTGGATGCCGGGGAGTACGCCGCACGTCCGTAGGCGGATAGTCGGATGCCATGTCCTCCGGCCCACGAGCATGGGCGCTCGCGGCTCTCGTCCTGCTGAGCGCCTGCCACCAACGGTTCCGCACGCACGTCGACTCGCTCGATGCCGTGCGGGCCGTACCCACCACTCCGGTGCAGCCCGACGTCGATCTGGCGCGCATCTACACCGCCGATCCCGGGGTCGTGGGCCTGATGGCCGACAGCTACAACCTCACCCAGATGATCAAAGAGGGCCGGATGTCCTCGATCATCGCCGAGAAGCTCGATGCCCAGGGCGTGTCGGCCGCCTTCGTGTACGGCCTGCGCGAGGGGCTCGGAGACGGCCCGCCCTTCGCCGAGACCGATGATGCCGAGGCCAAGCTCACCCTCGAGGTGGTGGACTGGGGCCTCGACGTGTCGAGCAGCCCGTTCCCGGCGTCGTTCTCGTACAAGGTCCGCATCCGAGGCGTGATGCCGGACGGGTCGAAGTTCTACCGCGCTTCGTTCCGCTGCCTGGGCGATGCCGGAGAAGCCAAGTGGATCGACGGCTGGGGCTGGACCTCCACCCGCGACGAGCGCGATCTGCAGGCGCTGCCGGCCGCGCGGATCCAGGAGACCTTCGACAAGGCCGCCTACGCCTGCGGACAGGACCTGGCGGGACAGCTGCGATATCACGCAGGCTACCGATGATGTCCCGACCCCTCACCGCTCGACGGATGGCCATGCGTCTCGCGCTGGCGACGCTTGGCTTCCTGGGCACCGCCCATGCCGGACGGATCGCCGTGCTTCCCCTCGAGAAGGGCGCGGGGAGCACCGAGTTCGACGGCCTGGGTCTCGCGCCAGCACGCTGCGCCAGTCCATCGTCTCCGGGTGCGAGCCCGCTCCCTGGTGAGGGCGCTCCGCCTCGGGCCCGCATTCCGCCCGGCCGTCCCGACATTCTGGGGTAGGCTCCGCAGCATCCGGAGGTCCCCATGCTCAAGTTCATCGAGCTCATCACCCTCGGCCTGCTGCAGTTCTGCATCGTGCGCCAGGGCGAGGTGAAGATCATCGAGCGCCGCGGAAAGTTCGTGCGCGTCGCCACGCCCGGGGTGTCGCTGCTGTTCACGATGGGCGGCTACGGCGACACGATCGGCAAGTTCGTGATCAGCCGCGTCGTGCAGACCGAGTCGGGCCCGCGCCTGATGCCTCAGCGCAACGTGCAGACCATCTCCACGCGGATGCAGGTCGACGACTACCCCAAGGAGTCGATCATCACGCGCGACAACGCCACCGTCTTCATCGACGCGGTCGTGTACTACAAGGTCGTCGACCCCAACAAGGCCGTCTACCAGGTCGAGGACTTCGTCGCAGCGCTCCAGAAGCTCGTCCAGTCGGCCCTGCGCGACGAGTGCGGGAAGTACGAGCTCGACGAGCTGCTCACCAGCCGCGACCAGATCAACCACGCGCTGCGCACCAACCTCGACGACGCGACCGACCCCTGGGGAATCAAGGTCGATCGCGTCGAGCTCAAGGACATCGATCTCGCCGAGTTCGGGAAGATCCTGGCCGAGCAGCGGGCCACCGAGACCCGCCGGCGCACCGCCATCACCGAGGCCGAAGGCGAGAAGCGCGCGCAGATCCTCCGGGCCGAGGGGCTCAACGAGTCCGCCGTGCTCGAAGCCGAAGCGCGCAAGAAGGCCACCGTCCTCTCGGCCGAAGCCGACGCTCAGGCCCGGCTGTTGCGGGCGGACGCCGAAGCCACCGCCCTGGTCAAGCAACGCGAAGCCGAGGCCGAGGGGTTCCAGCGACTCCGACGCGTGTTCGCGGATGGAACCGTCGAGGGCGCACAGCTGATCGAGGTCCTCCGGGTGCTGAAGGCCCAGGAGCTCGGCTCGGATCTCGCGCGGGGGCAGGCCACCAAGCTCTTCCTGCCCGCCGAGATCAGCACGCTGTTCGGCCTGGCCGACCGGATCACGAACACCGCCAAGCCCAGCGCACCGAAGCCTCCGCCCCCGGTCACGTGAGCGACGCCGGGTCCCAGACCGACCAGAGCTGACCCCGCCTCTGCCGAACTGGCCGCGGGGCCAGTGGGCAGGCCCCGAAGAGCCCGATATTCCGGGCTTCTTGGAGGCTGCTTGGACTTCGCGATCACCGCTGTGGACTGCATCCTGCCCGGCTCCGACTCGGCCGCGCAGTGGATGGCAGCGACCCAGCCCGCCATCCGGCCCGTCTCCGCCGAGCGGTTTCCGGTCACCGACCGCGACGACGTCCCCCTGGATCGTCCGACATCGATGCTCGGCGCCTGGGTGGACCCGCCCCGCAGGCGCGAGCATCCGCTCTCATTGGCCTGGACGCGCCGCGTGCTCCAGAACGCCCTCGACGATGCGATGAAGACGGGCCTGAAGCCCGAGCGCACCGACCTGTTCCTGGCCAACCTGTCGTTGCCGTCCCAGGCCGCGGTCGATCTTCGGGCGGCAGCGCGGGGCCTGGCCGACACCGCTCCACGCTTCGAGCACTCCTTCGACCCCGCTCGGGATGCGGCGGACTTCTTCCGGTTGCGGAGTGCCGTGACCCTCGATGCCGCCTGCGCCAGCGGGTTGTACGCCGTGCGGCTGGCGATGGACGCCCTGGCCAGCGGTCGCTGCGATGCCGCCGTCGCAGCCGGGGTTCAGGCCTGTGACCCCCGCTACCTGCTGGTCGGGTTCAGTAAGCTGCTCGCTTTGTCGCCATCGGGCACGCCCTACCCCCTCGACGCCCGTGCCAACGGGCTCGTTGTCGGCGAAGGGGCCGCAGCCGTCGTGCTCAAGCGCCTCCCCGACGCCCTCGCTGCAAACGACCGCATCCACGCCGTGATCCGCGGGGGTGGCCTGGGGAACGACGGGCGCAAGGGCAATATGCTCGCCCCCGATGCCGCGGGTCAGCACCGGGCCATGCACGCCGCCTGGTCCACGGCTGGGCTCGACCCCACCACCCTCGGCTACGTCGAGTGCCACGCCACCGGTACCAAGGTCGGCGATGCGGCCGAGCTCCGCTCGCTCTCCCAGCTGTTGACCACAGCCGGAACCCCGAACACGCCCGTGGCCGTGGGCTCCGCGAAGGCCTTGATCGGCCACACCATCACCGTGGCGGGCCTCGCAGGCCTGTTGCGTGCGATCGGAGCCGTGCGGGACGGGCGGATTCCGGTCGGGCCCGAGCAGCCCCACGCCGAGCTGGAGGCCTCGCGCGTCCTGCGCAGCTCGGCCGGAGAGTCCTGGTCCGGACAGCGTCGTGCGGCCGTCAGCGCCTTCGGGTTCGGGGGCACCAACGCCCACCTGATCGTGGATGCGCCTCCCGCACGCCCCGAAGCGCGTCGTCCGGCCACTCCCCCCCCGGAGCCCACCCAGGAACGCTCTCTGACCGGGTTCGGCATCCGTGCCGGCCTGCGCCGCATCCTCCAGCGCGACCGTCCCACCGCCGAGCAGCCCGCACCCCCGCCCGAGCCGCGCCAGCTGCCCGTCGAAGATCGTCCTGAGCTCGTCGAGACCCCGCGGCTGACCGTGACCGGGATCGGGGGCCAGCTGGGCACCCATCGCGATGAAGCCCTGTTCGAGGCTCTGTCGACCGGTCGATCGCTGAAGGACGCGTCTGGACGGGCCTCTGTGCCCACCATCCACCTCGATCCCCGCCGGTGGCGGATTCCCCCCCTCGAGCTCGCGGAGCTCCAGCCCCAGCAGCTGCTCGCCATGCAGGCCGGCGCCGATGCCCTGGAGCGCGCCTCCCTGCCCGATGATGCGTCGGTCGGCGTGGTGTTCGGGATGCAGCTCGACGGCCGGGTGTGCGATGCCGTGCTCCGGATCACCGACCCCTCCAGCGTTCCAGACGTGCCGCCGCTCACCGCCCCGCGCGTTCAGGGCCAGCTTCCGAACTTCGTCGCGAACCGCTTGTCGGCCCAGATCGACCTCGAGGGCCCGTCCTACACCGTCAGTGCTGGCGCAGCATCGGGCCTGGTCGCGATCCAGCACGCTGCCCGGTTGCTCGCCACCGATGCCGTCGACGCCGTGGTGGTGGGTGCCGTCGATGCCGAAGGCCCGACCCAGGGTGCGGTGGCGTTCGTGCTGCAACGCGAAGCCGACACGGACCGGGATTCCCGCCTGGCCTCCTTCGAGCTCGGGACCACCACACAGCCGGGGTCCGACCCGTCCATGCTCCAGCCGCTCGTCGAGCTCCTCCGGATCTGCCTCGATGGAGACGGCACCCTGTCGAGTCCCCTCGCCAGCTGCCCCGTGTCCGTGGCCGTCTCCGGCGGTCGGCGTCCCGAACAACCCTTGCAGGCGCGCGACAACGTGCTCCAGGTCGCGAACGACTCAGCCCTGTCCCCGGTCGACACCGGCTTCGGTCCCGGCGCTCCCGCTGTACGGCTGGCCGCCATCCCCATCCCTCACAACGGCACCCACGGCTGGTCTGCGTGGTTGTCCGGCCCGTCGACGCCTCCCCGGGCACCGGCTTCCCCATCCGCCCCTGTCGCCCGACCGTCCGCCCCCACGCCCCGCGCTCCGCACGCATCCGCTCCCGAAGCGCCGTCGGCCATCTCCACGTCTGCGCCGCCGCTGTCTCCCGCCCTGCTCCAGCAGCTCGCCGGACTCGGCGACCTGGCGGGGTCGCTTGCGCGCGCCAACGACACCCTGGCCGACGCCCACGACGCCTGGCTGCAGACCCAGCAGGACGCCGCCCGCGAGATCGCCCGTCTGGGTGCGGCTCTTCAGGCCTTCGACCCCGATGCGTCCATCTCCGTGCGGGGAATGCCCGCCGCTCCTGCTGCAGCCCCTGTGGCGGCACGTCCGCAGCCACCGCGTCACGTGCCCCCCACGTCTTCCGAGCCTCCGCGCCAGTTCGATCGGGCAGCGCTGGAGGTCCACGCGTCCGGCAAGCTGTCCGAGGTCTTCGGGCCCTCGTTCGCCGATCAGGACGCCTTCGAGCCCCGCACCCGTATGCCGGAGCCCCCGCTGCTCCTCTGCTCCCGGGTCCTCGACGTCGAAGGCACGCCCGGGGAGCTCGGACCGTCGCGCATCGTCACCGAGTACGACCTGCCGACCGACGCCAGCTGGTCGCACCACGACGGCAAGCCCAACGCCTGCGTCATCGTCGAGTCCGGGCAGGCCGACCTGTTCCTGGTGTCGTTCCTGGGGATCGAAGCGCACTGTCGCGGGGAGCGCGTCTATCGCCTGCTGGACTGCGACCTGACCTTCCACGGCCAGCGTCCCCAGGTCGGCGAGACCCTGCACCACGACATCCGCATCAAGCGGTTCGCGCGATTGGGTGGGACCATCCTGTTCTACTTCGAGTACGACTGCACCTCGAACACGGACGGCCGAAAGGTCCTGTCGATGCGCAACGGCTGTGCGGGCTTCTTCACACCCGAAGAGCTCGCGACGCCCCAGGGCGTGGACCCGATTCCCCCTCCCCTCCCGAAGACCCCTGCTCCGGCGGCGCCATTGCGGTCCACCACTGTGACGCAGCTGGACGAGCACGGCGTACAGGCGTGTGTGGAAGGGCGGTTCTCGGACGCCTTCGGACCCGGGTTCGCGGATGCTGACGGGAGCTGGCTGACGCTTCCGGACTCCGAGTGGCGGCTGGCCCATCGCATCGAAGAGGTCCGGACGGCTGGAGGTCCCTACGGTCTGGGACTGGCGCGGTTCGAGCAGGTGCTGCGGGACGACGACTGGTTCAATCCCTGCCACTTCAAGGGTGACCCCTGTATGCCCGGGACGCTGATGCTCGAGGGCTGTCTGCAGGCGGTCCAGGTGTGGCTCACCGCAGCCGGATTGCCGGCCACCCATCGGACGCATCGCTTCGAGCCGCTGCCGGAGCTGCCGTTCGAGCTGCGCTGTCGGGGTCAGGTGGTGCCCGGTCACAGCAGCCTGACGTACGAGGCCCGCATCAAAGAGGCCGTGCTGACGGGCGATTCGCCCTACGCGGTCGCGGATGTGCTGCTGTGCGTGGACGGAACGCCGGTGGTGCTCGCGAAGAACGTGGGCGTGACGGTGGGCCTGCGGGATCAGGCCCCTCCGGCCTTGCGGGGCCTCCCGGGACCGGAAATCCAGACGGCGAGGCCTGTCGGAACCGCTCCTGCAGCGCCTTCGCAAGACGCCGTCGTCGATCGGGTGCAGATCTACGAGTACAGCATCGGCAACGCCGAGAACGCCTTCGGGTCGCGATACAGCGAGTACGCCGGAAAAACGCCCCGCTGTGCACGGATGCCCGGGCCTCCCCTGCTGCAGATGACCCGGGTGGTCGAGGCCGATCGGCCCTTCGAGGTGCGGCAGGGCGCCGAGGTCGCCATCGAGTACGACGTGCCACCGGACGCCTGGTACTTCCGGACCACCGACGGCACCTCGATGCCCTTCGCCATCCTGCTCGAGACCGCGCTGCAGCCCTGTGGCTGGCTGACCGCCTGGCAGGCTGCGGGCATCAAGTCCGGTCGCGACCTGTACTTCCGCAACCTGGGTGGAGAAGCCACGCAGCACGTCGAGATCTGGCCCGACTCCGGAACGCTCACGACCCGCACGAAGCAGACCGTCGTCGCGGAGTCGGCTGGCCTGCTCATCCACAAGTTCGACCTCACCGTGCATGCCGGCGAGCAGCTCGTCTACGAGTGCACCACCAGCTTCGGGTACTTCACCGCGTCCGCGCTGGACGGGCAGAAGGGCCTGGGACTGAAGGACGAGGACCGGCGAGCCGCCGAGCGGGCGAACGGGTCGGGCCGCACGGTCGATCTCCGCGATCATCCGAGCATGCCGCGCGACGACTGGCGCAACCTGGACGAGGTCGCCGTCGTCAACGAGACCGGTGGCAAGGCCGGGCTGGGCTTCTACGAGGGCGTCAAGCACATCGACCCCGACGAGTGGTTCTTCACGGCGCACTTCTTCCTGGACCCCGTGATGCCGGGCTCGTTGGGCCTGGAGGCCGCGCTGCAGCTCGCGCGCTTCGTGCTGGAGGACCGCACCGGTCGCAAGGCCCGCGTCACGCCCATCCGGCTGAACACGCCCCACGTCTGGAAGTACCGCGGGCAGATCCGGCGTCCCATCGACAAGATGACCCTGGAGCTCGAGGTCACCTCCCTGTCCGACGACGAGATCGTCTTCGATGCCGTGCTCCGCGGCGATGGGATGCCGATCTACGAGCTGATCGACTTCGGGGTGCGCGCCGTTCCGCTCCGTGGCGAACCGCTCCCTGCACCGCCACCTCCCCGGGGCCCCCACGCCGCGGCCCTGTTGGACGAGTTCACCGTGGATGGTCCGAGTGGGACGGGCCGCTTGCGCCTCGACCCCGCGCGGTTCCCCTGGCTGGCCGACCACTGCCCGACCGTCACCGCCCCTGCGCTCCCGATGGCGTTCGCCGCCGAGATCGCCGCCGAAGCCGCGCTGCTGCTGTCGCCCGGCTCGACCGTGGTGGGCGTGCCGATGCTGGAGGCCGAGAAGTGGATCCACACGGGCGACGGACCCCTCGATCTGCTGGTGGTCGCTGTGCAGGACGGACCGCACGTGGCGGTCAGCCTGGCGGTGCACGTCGACAACCCCCGCTTCCCGAAGCTGTCGGGTCCCAAGGTCCACATGAAGGCCGTGGTGGAGCTGGGTGACGCGTACCCGGCGGCTCCCGCTGTGCAGACAGACCCCGCGTCCATCCCCGGTGCGACGCGCGTTCCGATGTCGATCGAGGCCTACTACGGTGGAGGACTGACCTTCCACGGGCCCACACTGCAGGGCATGACCGACCTGGGCGTTCGCAGTCGGGCCGGAGCACTCGCGACGTTCCACACCAAGCCCGACGCCGAGCTGAACGGTCCCGGCGAGGCGTTCGTGCTGGACCCCCTGCTGCTGGACACGGCGACGCATCCGATGGTGTCGGGCGAACCCGAGCTGTGGTCGGACGCCGTGGGGTCCGGGAAGCTGGCCTACCCCGTGAAGGCCGAGCAGATGCGGTTCTACGGTCCGCGACCGGATGGCGAGGTCACCTGCCGGCTGGATCTCGTCCATGCGGATGCGCACACCCTGGCGTTCGACGTGGCGCTGGTCGGCTCGACCGGCGTGTGGTGCACGTTCCGCTGGGTGGAGGCCCTGGTTCCCGGGGGTCCGGTGCTGGGCCACGACACGCCGACCCGGAAAGCGTTCGTGTGGGACGGGCTCCCCGTACCGGAGGTGTCGATCGGGGCCCGGAACGGCGGGGCATTCGAGGTGTCGACCCGCGATCTGGTCGAGCCCATCGAGGGAACCCTGGTGGGGCTGTGCTGCACCCAGGCCGAGCAGCGGGCGTACCGGAAGGTGGGCGCGCTGGACCGGCGGGACTGGGTGCTGAAGCGCTTCGCGGCGAAGGGCGCGGTGCGGTCGTGGCTGCAGGACCAGCTGCGGGACGTGCACCCAGCTGACGTCGATCTGCTGGAGATGCGGGTCGAGGGGAATCGGTCCATATTCGTGGTCGTGGGCTCGAGCAGCCTGACCGCCCAGGAGCTGATCGACCTGCTGGGGCCGACGCACACGCGGTTCATCGTGGAGCTGGACGGGTCGACGGCGCGTGGGTGGCGGGTGGACGTCCCGGTGCCTTGAGTCCGCGGGAACGGCCGATTTTTTCGAACGAATTCACAAGGGCGAACGCCGGCTTTTCACCGCAGAGCGCTGACGCTCGCAGAGCGCTTCGCTCGCAGAGGTCGGGCAGAGCTCCGGTATCGTCTCGAGGAGGTCGTCGGCCGGCGATGAAGGCCCGATTGCAGTGATGAGCAGACTGCTTCCGCGGGGTCCTTCCGGTGTGGGCGGACGTCGCGCAAGTTCACGACGCTGCAAATGTAGTCAAATCTATGTCAAGGCAGGACCCGAGGTCGGCGGTTCTCTCTGGCACAAACGTGATGTTTCCACCCCGAAGAGAGCGGCTATGCCCCTCTACGTCGGCCTGGCCCCATAGACGGTGTGGAAATGTTGCGAACTTAGAATCATGCATCCATACTAGGGAGCCTCGGCTCGACCACGACCAGCGAGAACCAGGGCTTCCGCAGCCGGCGCGTAGCGTATTTGAGACATGTAAACTACGATATTGTCGCGCATTCGCATCTGGAGTTCAGCGCCACACACCACCGAATCGTCCCGTCAACGCCGGAGATGGCTTTCGGATTTGACTACCCCCCCCCCAGCGTGTTTCAGTGCGGTTGAATCCACCACAGGAGCCACCGATGCTGATCCACCTCGCCTTCTTGCTCACTCCCGCGCACGCCGCACCGACAATCTCGGACTGCTCGTCGATCACGAAGAGCGCTCCGGGCGTATACGACGACGGGATGTGTGAGATCGCGACAGACGCTTGCACCTACTCGAACGGCACAGTGACCTGCGACCCACAAACGGCTGGCTGCGACTCGAACTGGACGGGGGCATACTACGCCGTAGACTATATGGAGGATCGCAGCATCTCGATGTTCGGAACCTGCAGAAAGCCCGGGACCGTCGATACCTTCTACGAGTTCTGTTGTCACATCGACGACACCCAGCAGGAGGTCGTAGAGTTCGAACTGTACGGCAACTCCGTCGGGGACGAGAGTATCGACTTCATCTGGGACAAGGGTACCAACGATGAAAAGAACCTGCGCCCGACGTTCACCGGTTCCAATCGGTTCACGGCAACGGCCATCGGCCGTGCCGGCAACGACAGCATCCAGGGCGCCAACACGACCGAGGCCAACTACGCGGAAATCCTCCGCGGGTGGGCCGGTATCGATGGGATCAATGGCAACGACGGTGACGACATCATCTACGGCGACGAGGATTTGGATACGATCGACGGCGGGCCTGGAGACGACCGCATCTACGGCGGCTCCGGAGGAGATAATTTGTTCGGTTCCGAAGGCAACGACAAGCTCTACGGCCAGGGAGGATGGGACGACATCTGGGGTGGCCCCGGCAACGACGAGATCCGCGGCAATCAGGGGGATGACGAGATCTGGGGGGATGCCGGAACGGACACCATCTACGGGGGCAACGGCAACGATGTGATCCGAGGCGGCACCGAACGCGACATCATTCGCGGACAGAACGACGACGACGAGATCTACGGGGAAGCCGGGAACGACGACCTCACGGGCAACGCCGGCGAGGACTACCTCATCGGTGGCAGCGGAAACGACCGCATCAACGGAGGGGACGGCGACAACGACTACCTGGACGGGCAGGATGGCGACGACTACCTTCACGGAGGGGCTGGAGAGGACTACCTCCACGGCGGTGATGACGACGACTTCCTGTGCGAATGGAAGGGCTATGGGTCTGCTAGCTCGCCATGCCAGGACAGCGTGATCACAGGTGGATTGGGCCAGGATACGGCCTTCATCGGACATGGAGACATGATTTGCGTGACAAACGTCACGCTCACCGGCTCGGGTGTCGAAAATGCAGGTCGCCCGGAGTTCGACTGGACAAACCTCACAAACCCACAGCCCAACGAGAACGTGATTGGCACTCCAGCGGAGTGCACTGAGGTGTTCGATCTCGACCCCGCCTACTGAGCGGCTGTTCCTGGTCCTGATGTCGGTCGTTCTGGCTGCCGCGCCGAGCTGCAAGCAAGAAGACACAGGCACCTTGGCCGATACCGGCACCGACTCCTCTCCCGGTACAGATGCCCCCGCTGCCCGAACCTGGGTGGAGGTGTCCACCGTTCCGTGCGCACGCGACTCTGACGGATTCATCGCGTGCTGGTCGTCTGCCAGCTGGGACGGAATCGGTGCCTACCACGCACCCGTCCCGCCGACGCTGGCGTTCCGTGAGTTCAACAACACCGACAATGGGCTTTACGGCGTCACCACTGGAGGCGCGATGGTCGCAATCGACTACCCGCAGGGGTTGCCTGCCGTGGCGACGAACATCGTCGACGCCAACGAGCTGAACCAGCAGTGTGCGCTGGACAACCACAGCATCATCTGTTGGAACACCGGGGCGTCTGGATTCCCACCTGAACACGACTACCAGTTCGTGCACGGCGAGAACATTTTTCACGCAGCTCTGACCACCAGCAATGAGCTGTTGGTCGCCAGACAAGGAGAGCCACCGGAACACGAGTGGCAACTCCCGGAGGACAAGGTCTACGTCGACCTGGTCCACATCGAGCCCAGCGGAGGTTGCGCACTCGCCGATGATGGCACCGTCGACTGCCGCGACCCGACCGGATTCTCGTTCGACACACCCCCTTATCGGTTCATCGCCGGGGGACGGGCCAGTGTGTGCGCGGTTCGTGAGGACTGGGTCGTGGAGTGCCGGTACGACCACGAGTTCGACTTCGGGCCCATCCGTGCCATCGAGGTGACTCAACAGCCGTCGTACGAACGCATCGACGTCGGCACACCCGATGAGCAGTGGTGGCCAATCGACGTGGAGGAGGACACCCGCCCGTTCGTCTGCGTGATCACCACCGACAACGCGGTGGTCTGCGACGGCTTCAAGTACGACTTCCCGGATCTGCAGGAAGCGCTGCCGGCGGGCGACGGCTCCAGCCCGCTCTGAAGCGGAACCAGAAGACCCGCAGGACGTCCACCCCCCCATGCCCCTCATCGTACTGCTGGCTTCACCGGTGACCCCGAGCCGTTCCAGACCGCCTCGTCCGAGATCGGAGGAGACGCCCGGTCCCTCCAGCAGGTCACCCCTCGATCGAGGCCGCTACGACGGGCAATTCGCGACACCCATTCGCGTACGGTGTACGTGGACGGGGGCATACTACGCGGTAGACTACATGGAGGATCGCGGCATCTCGATGTTCGGAACCAGCAGAAAGCCCGGGACCGTCGATACCTTCTACGCGTTCCGCCCGGAGTTCGACGGGTCCGATTTCAAGGAGTCTCGATGGACGTGAGCACCTGGCCGAGCGAGTGCTGGGAGGTTGGCGATCCCGCTCCCCTCTCCTGAAGCTCCCACCCTGGCTCTGCTCCTTCTGCTCTCGGGTGCAGGTTGTCGCTCTCATCCAGATGACGAAGGCGAGACGGACAGCGCCTCCTCACCTGTGGACACCGGCGGCGTTCCCAGAACCTGGGTCGAGATCTCCACCGTTCCGTGCGCACGCGACTCTGACGGATTCATCGCGTGCTGGTCGTCAGCCAGCTGGGACGGAATGGGTGCCTACACAACGCCCATTGCGCCGACGGTGCCGTTCCGAGAGTTCAACAACAGCGACGGGGTGCTGTACGGCGTGACGACAGGTGGGACCACCGTCGCGATCGACTATCACATGGGGCTCCCGGCAATCGCGACCAACATGGTCGACGCAACCGAGCTCAACACGCAATGCGCACTCGAGGACCGGAGCATCGTCTGTTGGGCCACCGCACCGTCGGGTTTCCCGTCAGACCACGACTACCAGTTCGTACATGGAGAGCTGACCATCCACGCTGCCATGACCACCACCAATCAGCTGTTCATCGCCCGCCAGGGCGAACCGCCCGAGCTGGAGTGGCAACTCCCCGAAGAGAAGAGCTACATCGACCTCGTACTGTTCGAGCCCAGCGGCGGCTGCGCCCTCGCCGACGATGGCACCATCGATTGTCGGGACCCAACAGGTTTCTCGTTCGACAATCCGCCGTACCAGTTCATCGCTGGCGGCCGGTACAGCGTGTGTGCGGTGCGGGACGACTGGCAGATCGAATGCCGCTACGGTCACACCTTCGACTTCGGTCCTATCCGCGACATCGAGGTCACCCAGCAGGCGACCTACGAGATCCGAGACGCAGGCACGCCAGACGAGCGGTGGTTCCCTGTCTACCCCGAAGAGTCCACCCGCCCCTTCGTCTGCGTGATCACCACCGACAACGCGGTGGTCTGCGACGGCTTCAAGTACGACTTCCCGGATCTGCAGGAAGCGCTGCCGGCGGGCGACGGCTCCAGCCCGCTCTGAAGCGGAACCAGAAGACCCGCAGGACGTCCCCCCCCCCATGCCCCTCATCGTACTGCTGGCTTCACCGGTGACCCCGAGCCGTTCCAGACCGCCTGGTCCGAGATCGGAGGAGACGCCGTCCCTCCAGCAGGGTCACCCCTCGCGCGAGACCGCTACGACGGGCGATTCGCGAAACACACTCCCGTACGGTCCAGTTGCACGGGTCGAGTGCAGACATCGCTCGCTGGACCCGCTGGAATGCCCGCCATCGCACCTGCTGCCACCTGTGCGGCCAGGGTCGCGAGCCCCATCAACAGCCCCCCGACCCCGACGATCGTGCTCGCCTCGCCCCACATCGGCATCAGCGGTGCCCACTGCACGAGCACGGACGATGCCAGGAACGCCGCCGTCGGCGCAGCGAATGCCCACAGCGCGGAGCGGCGATGCGCGTTCGCGATGACCAGACCTCCGAGGGCCAGGGCGGTGTAGAGCACGGTCTGAAACACGAGATGGACCTCCGGGTGCGGTTCATGGATGCGCTCGAGAGGGGCGACGGCAACCCCCGAGAAGGCACCTGCGACACCTCTCGACATCCGCACACATCCACCGACGTGGTTCCCGATGCCGATTGAGGGGGCGGGTAGACACCTGAGAGCGGCAGGCGCGATCCTGGAGGATCTGGAGCGTGCCTATCCGAAGCGGGCGTCCAGATGGGGAGCTCTCCCATCCGGTGAGGCCCCGACTACCCGCCCATGAGCGCGACCAGCGCTGTCTCCGTCGCCGGAAGCCCCTTCTCCCGCAGACAGCGGATCGCGTAGATCAGCACCGGCCGCATCAAGCGCTGCTCCGCCGTCGCACCTGCATCCGCCAGGAGCGGCAGCAGCTGGGCATCACCCGACCCGCCCGGGATCGACGCGACCTCGACGGGGTCGACCAGGTCGAGCAGGCGTTCCTGGAGCTTCATCGTCAGCGCGTCGAACTGCACGTCCACGTCGTCCATCGCCTCCAGCCGGTGGATGGCCGCCAGACCGTAGATCGTGTGCTGGATCTGCAGGGGACGCGGCGGGGTGAGCGCACGCTCGTGGCGGGCCATCGCCCGGGCGGTGAGCTCGATTCCGCGCAGCACCGCATCGGACAGGGTGTCGCCCAGGATGGCCTGGGCTTCGGCGAAGAGCCAGACCAGGAGCAGGCCGGAGGTGGAGACCTCGGCGTTCACGCCCTCGACGACGACATCTTCGAGCAGGGCGTCGCGCCAGCGGGATCGGTCGGCGATCGGCTCGGTGCGCTCGGCCTTCCCCGGGGGTTCGACCGCTGAGAGCAGCGCTGTGGCGGCCTCCAGCGCGGTGGTGCTGCGCAGGCTGTCGGCCTCGATCTCGCACCCGAGCAGGGCCGCGCCCATGGCGGCGACCGACAACGGAGCGTGCTGGGGAGAGACACCGACATCGCCGCGGCTGAACAGAGTGGCTGCGCGGAGTACGCTGTGACTGTGGGACGGCTCGATGGCGACGCGCGGCGGATCGAAAGGGGCGGCGATCTCGAGCGCGGCTTCGATGCGGCCCTTCACGAAGCCGGGTTCGAGCGCGGCTTCGAGGTGCTGCCGGGCGAGCTCGAGGGTCTGCAGGACCCTGGTTCCGCCCACCGACCGGATCTGCTCGGCGACGTACCGGGGCCGCGTGGCGCACAGAGTCAGGTGGTAGGCCTCGATCCGGGCCAGCGCATCGGGCTCGAGCCAGCTGCGGACGCGCTCCTCGCCGACCCCTTCGAGCACGGGTGCGAGGGTCTGGGGGGGGTACGACAGCAGGAACCCGGCCTCGACCAGGGGGTCGCCGAGCATGGCGGTGTCCCAGTCCTCGATGCCCGCCAGCTGGGGATGGCCGGAGGAGACCTCGTAGAGGATGGCGCTGGGCTTGAGCTCGCCGTGCACCAGACCGAACTGCGTGCACGTCTCCAGCGCGTCCCGGCGGTCGAGAATGGCGGCATGGACCGCGTCCGAGAGCGGCCCGAAGTCCAGTCCCGCTGCGCGGGCACCCGCGAGCAGGTCGTAGGCATGGGCGCACCACTCGTCGGCCCAGGAGCGACGCATGGCCACGAACGCACCCTGGACCGCCCGCAGACCGAAGGAGGGGCCGGTGTACGCGGCCAGCTCGGCGACCACCCGCCCCACATCCCGCGCTGCCGTGGGCCAGAAGTCACCGGAGAGCGAGACGAGCCGTGCGCCGGTGGACAACTCCACGAACGGGAACAGCACGGCGGGCTTGCCGAAGACGTGATCGGGCAGGCGATGCAGGGTGGGACGCGCCGGCAGCCCACTCGCGCCGAGGACGGCGTTGGCGGCGATCCAGTGATCGGCCGGTGCCCCATGCGCCGTTCCGTACAGGTCGACGCGCAGCATGTGGGACGCCACACCCGACGATTTCTTGAAGCGGATGCCGTAGAACACGGTGCGACCGGGGGTGCCGAAGGCCTTGACGGCTTCGGGTCGTGGCAGGCCCACGATCTGGCACATCGAGGCGAGTCGGCGCTTGTCGACGAGGTCGTGTGGGTCTTCGATGTTCATGCTGCCCTTCTGCCCCTCTGGCTGGGTGGCGTACCATACCCCGCCGTCACCAGGATCCAGGACATGACACAGGGATTTCCGACCACCGCGCTGACCCGGCTCGGGCTGGAGCGCCCCACGGACGTCGAACCGCTCACAGGGCGCAGTGGTAGCTATCTGGTCCGCTTCGCGAGTCGGGATCCGCTCCTGGTCCGCCAGGTTCCCGAGAGCCCCTGGCGCAGCGCCTCGCACGCGCTCGTGGGCATGGCCGCCGCAGACGGGATTCCCACCTCGACGTCTCGGATGTGGGTGGGTCCCGGCCTGTGGCTCACGGATGTGCCGGACGGGGAGCGGCGGGTCGACGTGCCCGGCATCGAAGCCGTGCTGCAGGTGTTGGAGGCGCTGGACCGCATCGAAGCGCCACGGTTCGGAGCGCGTGCCGGCGCCTCGTCGTTCTGGCCACATGCGGACACCTGGTCCGAGGCCGTGCTGCGACGCGCCCGCTTTCATCGGGCCCGTTGCGGGTTCGCACCGCACCTGGCAGCCCACCTGCTGGAGCGGGTGGAGGCCGGTCGTGAGGCGCTCGACGGCTGCTCGCGCTTCACGCTGGTGCACGGTCAGCTCTCGCCGGTGGAGCTGTGGCTTCACGATGCGCCGACCCTCACCGACGCGGGGGTGGAGGGCGTGACGGTGACGGGCTGGGACCGGGCCCACTTCGGCGACCCGATCGAAGACCTGATCGAGCTGGTCCGGGGGCCTCCCGCGGCCGTCGAAGCGGTGCGGCCCCGTATCGAAGCGCTGGACGACGCCGCACGAGCCCGTCTGGACGTCTACCTGGCGGTGGCCTGGCTGGATCGCCTGGCCGATGCATCGAATCCCGAGCAGGCGGGGCAGCGGATCGCTCAGATCACCGCGCGACTGGATCACCTGGAGGCGGGCTGGACGCCAGCGGACGGGCCGCTTCCCCTCGCTTCACCGGCACGGACCGCGCTGAACCAGCAGCTGTTGGCCCTCCCCGCCGCCACTCCGGAAGGCATCGACGAGACCCTGGGCAAGATCGCGATGTGCGTGCTGGCCCTGAAGATGCCGGAGCACGCAGAAGCCCTGCTGCAGCGGGTCGGTTCACCGATCGATGCGTGGATCCCCCACGGCGACCGGGACGAGTCGAGCCCGGCATCGCTGGAAGCCCGCCTGGACGACGCCGATGCCCGCCGTCCCCGCAACCAGGCTGCGCTGTTCCTGGGTCGGCAGGTCGAGGCGCTGGGGTGCCCGATGCCCTGGACGGCCCTGAACGATCTGGCACCCGCCCTCGATGCCCTGGATGCCCTGTGGTGGGCCGCGATGCTGGACGACGGCGCCGACAAGCCCGCCGAGCTCGTGGAGGGCCTCTTCGCGGGGGTGAACGGGGGCGCACACGCCGAAGCCGCGCTCCACCGGGCCCGTCGGGCGGCGGCCAAGCTCGAACAGCGCGAGCTGCTGCTCCAGGGCTACGACACCGCGGTGGGTCCGACGGTGGAGCGCCTGACCGGTGCTGCGCTGCCGGACGCTCAGAGCTGGATGGTGTTCTCGCTGCTGCTGGCGCTCGAGGTGCTGCACGAGGACCACGCGCCCTTCGTGCTGCCGGACAGCGTGGCGCACTGGCTGGGTCTGTAGGTTCCGGTGCGACTGCACTTCACAGCACTGGGCGACACGGGCTGGGGGGAAGTGACCCTGGGGCTGCGCATCGCGCGGGACGCCGTCCAGGCCGGCCACGAGGCGGTGTTCACCGTGCCCCGGAGGTTGGTCGGACACGTCCGGACGGCGGGCTTCGAGGCCCATGCCGACCCCGGAGGCGTGCGGGACGCGGTGCTGCCCGCCCTCGATGCGCAGTGTCCGAACGCCGATGCCCGCGTCCTGGTCGACCTCAACCTCACGGGTGCGGCCCTGTTCCAGCGGCAGGTCCATCCGGACACACTCCTCGCAGACCGACCCGTGGTCGGCATCGACACCTGGACCTTCGCCGAGCTCCTGGAGGCGGGCGTCGCGATCGATCTCGGCCCGGGCGTCGAGGTGCCGGTCGAGCGGGTCTGGGGCGAGCTTCCCAACCGTATCGTCCCGGTTCCCTTCGCACGCCCGAATGCGCGCCACGCTTGCGACCTGTTGCCGCGAACCCCTCGTGTGGACGGGCGGATCCGCGAGCAACGGCGCAAGGCGCTCGGTCTGGACGGGCCCGCAGTCCTGCTCTGCAGCAGCGGATGGCAGCATCGCCTCCTGGCGCAGATGCAGGGGAGCCACACGGGTCCGGTCCTGGAGCTGGTCGCCCTGTACCTGGCCCGGCTGGGCGACGACGTGCGCGTGCTTCACGTGGGCCCCGAGGACCTCCCCTGGCCATCGGCCTTCGAGACGCGTGTGCAGCGCCTGGCTCCGATGGACGTGGCGGACTTCGAAGCGACGGTCGCAGCGGTGGATGCCGTGCTGTCCCTGAACGCCTCGGCCACCACCAACACGACGGCGCTCCACCTGGGAACCCCGGTGCTCACCCTGTGGAACGCCTGGAGTGCGGGCGGCGCCGAGCTGGCGTTCAAGCTGGGCTACCGTCCTTCCTCCGAGCTGCGGTCGTGGGTGCGCAGCCACGCACCGGTCTCGCGCTTCGCGATGTGGCCGATGGGCTGGCAGCGGGTCCTCGCGACGCTGCTGGCCGACAATCCCTACGCCGATCGGCTCCACCTGACCGACCTGCTCGACGAGCAGAGCGTGCACGACACCCTCTCGGGATTCCTCCGCGATGACGGGCGTCGCGACATCGAGGCCGCCGAACAGGCCCGCTACGTCGAGCGCGTCCGGGCCCTGCCCTCCCCCGCGTCCATGCTGGCCGGGTTCCTCGAGGGTCGGACGTAGATTCCCGTACGCCACCCATGTCGATGGAGTGCGACCCCGCCTTCCAGGCGTCCCGCACGCAGAGTGGCAGAGCGCGGCCGAGATCGAGCACATGACGGTGTCGACGGGGGGCGTGGTGTGTGATGAACCTCACCGCTCCGTGTAATCCCCGGTGTACTCCGTGACTCCGTGGCGACCTTGCGCTGACCCAGGTTCACAGGTCTCTTCTGGCGGGATCGACCGTCGTTGCAGCACCCATTTTCGGAGCAGCGCTTCGCTTCGCTGAGGGTTGCACGGAGGATCCGCTGAGCGCGGATGCCTCGACCAGGCCATCTCCGCCAGCGTTGCGCTCAGGCCGCGAACGCGAGCGGGCTACCGGACCTGCGTCTGCTGGAGGACCTTGGTGAGCGCCACGGCCTCTCGAGTGGTCTTCACCAGCACGTCGGGTTCCCGCACGAGGTCGAGGTGCTCCAGGAAGACGTCGCCTTCGGCGATCCGCACCCGCGCGACCCCGATCGCCTTCTTCATGGCAGCCCGCGACTCGGCGTCGAACAACCGATGCACGGCGTCGTCATCGCCCTGGATCCGCACGTTCTCGTCGAGCTCCGCATCCCCGATCTCGACCTGCTCGGCCAGGGCGGCTTCGAGGCGGAGGATCGGGTTTCGCTCGACGTCCGAGTCGATGTAGACGCGGTTCGTGAGCCCCGCCGTCACGCGCACCTGAGTCCAGGTCCGGGCCATCTCCCCGGTCCCGCGTTTGTCGAGCTTCACCTCGATGGGCAGTCCGTCGATCGACCCCGACATGTGGAGCTTGCCCACCTTGTCGGCCCCGTCGTAGGTCAGACCGAGCGTGTCGGCCGCCTGCTTCCACTTCTCGTGGTTCTGGTTGGTGGCGACGGTGATCCCCACCACCAGCACCATGATCAACAGGAGTCCGCCCCCAATGGCGATCCACATCGGCCGCACTTCTCCTCTCTACGAGACCGGAACGATGCCGGGGCAGCGAGCGGAGAACTGGCTCGAGCTAGTCGAACCAACTCCCGACCCATCCACCGATGTCTTCGGCGACACCGCCAACGCCCGAGACGACCGCCGTGGCTGCACCGCCGACCGCGCCGACTGCGTTGCCCAGGTAGCCCGCACCCTGACTGATGAGACCGTCTTCGGAGGCCCCCATCCACTCGGCTGCGCCCGAGAAGGCGTCGCCCGTGCCGGAGACCATGTCGCCCACGCCGAACCCGAAGTGGTCCTGCATGAACGTGTCGCCCCGGAGCCCGAGGCCGATGCCCGCTGCGGCAGCCGCGCCGTACGGACCGGCGGCAGCGAGGGCGCCCGTACCACCCGCGAGGGCCGCGAGACCACCTGCGCCGCCGACGAGACCGGCGACACCACCGGTGGTCTGCAGGCCGTTGCGCCAGCCCAGCCCATCTTCGGCGATGGAAGAAGCGCCTTCGTACGTGTTGAGCCCACCCGCGGCGAGCGAAGCGAGGGGTCCGAGCGCTGCGACGCCGGTACCGAGGGGCGAGAGCGCCTGGGCGCCGCTGGCCGTGGTCTGCGTGAGACCGGCTGCGCGTGCGCCCGCTCCGAAGAGGTTCCCGGGACCGACGCCGGTTCCCGGACCCGCCGTGCGAGTGAGTGCTTCTGTGGCTGCGAATGCGCTGTTTACGGGGGCTACGCGCCGTGCGACGCGCTCTCCCGGGGACTGCTCACGACTCTGACCCATGGCACTACTCCGGCGGGCTGAGACCCTCATTACAGACCGTGTGAGAAGAGCACGGACCTCAGTATTGAAATCATACCCCATTTTCCGGGGCTGACAATCCCCGGTTGGACTCCAACACGAACCAGCCCTGGTCCCCGGTCCCGGCCAGGTTGTGAGCAGCCGCGAGCTGGCGGGCGTCGACGCGATCGAACGGGTCGAAGATCGGGGTGTCCGGACGCACGAACACACTGCGCGGATCGGTGAGCGGGATCCCGCGTGCCCACTGCCAGGTGCCGAGCACCGACCACACGTTCTCCTCGCGGGCCGACCGGACGATCCGCCAGCCGGTGGTGCTCGACAGGCTCCGAAACCCGCGCTCGCTGAACAACGTGAAGTGCCGCGGCGGCTCGAATCCCGCCCAGGCCACTCCGTGTTCGGAGACCAGTTCGTTGTCGACCAGGGGGATGCGAATCAGCACGCGTCCAGCGGCGGCGAGATGGGCATGCAGCGCTTCGAGCAGCGCGCGGGGGTCGGGGACGTGCTCCAGGGTGTGCTGAAGCAGGATCCGGTCTGCAGGTGGCCCGACGCGTTCGTCGAGCTCAATCCGCCGGACGTCGGGCGCGGTGACGTACGGGTCGAGCCCCTCGGTGTGACGGACTCCCAGCGCCTTCAGGGCCCGCAGGAAGCTGCCGTCTCCGCACCCCACCTCGAGCACCCGGTGGTCCGCGTCGAGCTGCGGCAGGTAGAGCTGCACGGCACGGGCAGCGAGTGCACGAAGATCGCTCGCTACGGCGGGGTCGCCTGCAGGACGGGCCCCCAGCAGCGCATCGGTGAGAGCGGGTCCGATGGCGCCATCCATCGTGAAGAACCAGCTGGGGACGGGCCCCTCGCTGGACTGGCTGTAGTACGCCGGAGGGTAGAGCGCGGCGACATCGCCCGGAAGACGGCCGATCTGGACGGTCTCGCAGGCTTCGCATCGCACATAGGGATGGGTGGTTCCGACACCGAAGAGCCGCTCCTCCAGGGCCGCGAAGGGATGGGTCGGGGCCCCACAGGCGACACACTCCGAACGATCGAGAGCGGCGGCGGGGTGTGGGGATGGCGTCTTCACTCGACCGGGGACTATCCCGCGTCGTCCTCAGAAGGCGGCACCGTCACCGAGCACGAGCTGGCCGCCCAGGGTGAGCGCGCCCACGAACAGCCCGCCCCCCTGCACGATGGACGCGGCTTCTCCCCACATCGGCATCAGCGGCGCCCACTGCCAGAGCACCATCGATGCCAGGAACGCGGCGAACGGAGCAGCGAGCATCCACAGCGGTGAGCGCTGGTTTCCCCAGGCGATGGCGAGGCCGATCTGGGACATCGCGAAGTACAGCATCGACAGGCCCATCAGATGGATTCCCAGTCGATGGGGGGCGCGGGGAGGAACACGGCCTGGGCGGCGAGGGTGCCCGCTCCGACGACCATTCCCGCGACGTTGGCCATCGTCGGGTCCACGAGGATCAAGCCGATGACGGCAGCGACGAACGCGAGCGCTGGAGCCAGCAGCATCCACAGGGGGTTGCGGTCGTTCGCCTTGGCGATGACCAGCCCGATGCCGGCGAGGATGATGTACACACACATGGTCGAGACCTCCAGATTGCAAGCGGAGTGTGCGACCGGACCGCCGACGGACAACCGCCTCGAACCCTCCTGCAACACAGCGCAACACGCGCCTCCGCGCCGATTCACGTCGAACGGCCCCTCTGACACCCGCCCGTCTCAGGGCGATCCCCGAACGAGGCACGGGTAGTCGGGGGTTTCGCCGGCACATCCCGTGAACCCGCCCGTCCAGACGGGCTCGTTCGGCCCAATCGTCGCGGGCCGAAGCCGGGCTGTTGCAACACGAGGATGGGCTGGACGAATACGTTCTTGCCATGCCGACGCCGCTCTCTCCCGCCGTCCTGATCGCTCTGGGCCTCCCCACGGCCGATGCCCAGGAGACCGCGGACACCTCGGACACCTCGGACACCTCGGACACCGGAACTCCGGTGGATGCCGATACCGGGCCGTGCCTGTCGGTCCAGGCGTGTCTGTGCACCTGCGACAACGGAGAGCGAACGGCCAGGGTGGATGATCCCGGCTTTGGGGCTCCTGGCCATCCGGCGACGGCGGCGCGACCGCAGCCAAGATGCGCTCGACGCCCTCCCAGAGGACGTTCGGGAGCGGGTGCTCGCCGCCGCTGATCCAGAAGCGACGGATCGGCGAACGCCGGAGTGACAGGTCTCGCGGTGCGCGGTGTCCAACCGAGCAAAACCTCCGGAGGCCCCATGTCCCGCACCCTTCTCCTGGCATCGCTCGCCGCCGCCACCCTGTCGTCCCTCGCCGCCTGCGATCCCGAGGACTTCACCCCGACGCGCGAGGTGTTGATCGTCGAAGAGACGCTCCCGGCCGATGGGATCGCAGCCCTCGACCTGCTCCAGGGCCGCGGGCCCACCACCATCCAGCCGAGCGACGACGGCCAGCTGATGCTCCGCGTCACGCTGCTGGGGCCGAGCAAGTCGGATCGCGACGAGGACGTGAAAGACCGGCTGCTCGCGACCCTCGAGGTCCAGGGGTCCACGGCCATCGCGGATTCACGCCTGGATGGCGACGGACGGGGCCACGGCTACGGCCTGAAGACCGAGCTGTTCCTGCCGGCCGGTCTGGACGTGGTGGTGGACGACGACTCGGGCGACCTGTCGATCCTGGGAATGGGTCGGGTCGAGGTCGACGACGACTCGGGCGACGTCACCATCGAGCAGTCCACGGGCTCGGTGATCGTGGACGACGACTCTGGAGAGCTGACCATCTCGGAGGTCGCGGGGGACGTGTTCGTCACGGACGACTCCGGCGACCTGACCGTGCTCGCGGTCACGGGCGACGTGTCGATCGAAGACGACTCCGGCGACATCGTGGTGGAGTCGGTGGGCGGAGACGTGGCGATCGACGACGCGTCGGGCGACATGAGCCTGTCGGACATCGCCGGAACCGCCACGGTGAGCGACGGCTCGGGCGACATCTTCGCGCCCGGCGTCGAGCTCGTGATTCTCGAGGACAGCTCGGGCGACGTGCGTTGATCGGCCTCAGCCGAGCTTGGCCACCAGATCGTCGACGAGTGCGACGTACTTGCCCTGGGCGTCGTCCTTGGACGTGCCCTTCAGCTTGGCCCAGGCGTCGAACTTGGCGCGGTCCTTGAGCTTGAACGCCGACGGGCGCTTGCCGGACACATCGCCGGCCGTGCCCTGCTTGTAGAGGGCGTAGAGCTTCAGCAGCTCGTCGTTGCTGGGGCTCTTCTTCAGGCCCTTCACACGCGTGGCCGCCGCCTGGAATGCATCATCGCTCATGAGTCCTCCGGATTCCGGTGTCTGTTGGGGACCGCACTCTACTCCAACTACTCCAGCCGCACGCAGGGCCGACCGAGATCCGAGGTCCAGTCGAGGGCCGCGCTCTCGAGGTCGAAGGTGGGAATGGCGGCACGAAGGTCGGCGTCGACCCCGAACTCGGCGGCTTCTTCGGGGTGGTCGGCCAGGATCTCGTCGACGATGTCGAGACCGAACGGACGCAGGTACATCCGGAGGGTGACGCGATCGGGGGTCTGGCCCTCGATCGGGTAGGTGCGGATGCGGTGAGTCTCGCGGTAGGCGGGGTCGTTGGGGTCGCGGGCAGTGGGCCCCGGAAGCAGGTCGGTGGAGTAGTCGTCGACCTCCCAGAAGAAGTGCGTGACGTCGCCCCGCTCGTCGAAGTGGGTGTCGCCCAGCAACCATCGGTCCGGATCGACCGCGGCATCCGGACCCTTCGCAGGCTCTCCCGGCGCGATCCGCCCGCTCTCGTAGACGATCTGCTCGCCTTCGTACGCGATGACCTCGACCCACACGCGCCGATCGGCGGCGGCTCCGCTGGGGAAGCTGTGCCCTGCAGCGAGGTTCTCGATGTCGACGGTGACCGAGGTGTCCTGGGCCACCGGATCGACCGAGACACACAGCTGAGGGTTGATCACGGTCGCCAGCTCGTTCTCGACCAGGGCTCGCTGGGTCTCGCGCTCCGGGAAGTCGGTGAGCGCGATGTCGACCGCCGGCCAGGTGTGCGCGTGACGTCGACGGATGGGGTACTCGCGGTTGCCGAACACCGCAGCTGGCGCGTCTTCGCCCTTCATGTGGCACGAACCGCAGTTGAGGTTCTGGTCGATGAAGTCCTCGGAGGCGTACAGCGTCTCGCCCCACTCGAGGTAGGTGCGCTCGATGTGGACGCCTCGCGGCGTCACGATGTCGTGGCAGGTGCCGCACAGGTCGGACGAGCGCGCGTCGTTGCGGTCGAGCAGCGGGCTGTAGCGGCTCTCGTGCACGTTGTTCCGCTGGGGGTCGTCGAGGCCGCCCCGCATCACGCCGTCGTTCGCCAGGGTCAGCGGGTTGTTGTGCGCACCGTCGATCCCGTTCACGGAGTGGCAGAAGTAGCAGTTGACGCCCTGGAGGTTCTCGGGGACCTCGTCGAGGTTCAGACCGTCCTCGGTGAGCCCGAGCTCGACGGCCAGCGGTGCGTGGCAGCGAACGCAGAAGTCCCCGAGCTCTCCGTCGGTCTCTTTCTGGCCGATGGCGTTGAGGGTGCGGAACAGCGGGTCGGTCGAGCTGTAGGCGTGCATCGAGCCCGACCACTCGGTGGTGTGGTCCGGATGACAGCTGCCGCACGCCTGGGGATCCTGCAGCGTGGCGAGGTCGGCCCGGCCCGTACAGCCGGCCGTCCCCGCGATGCAGAGTGCGATCAGGCCCGCGAAGACCTCATCCCTGAATGCAGAAGCTGACCCGTGCGGTGTCATTCATCATGCTCTCGGTGACGAGGAGCTCGAATTCCCAGACGCCCGGCATGATCAGGTCGAACGTGGGGATCGTGTACTCGCCGTCGGTTCCTTCGACGCCGCTGTAGGTGGGCGGGCTGATGCCGTGACCGTGGGCGGGCATCCAGGGTTCGAGCACGACGGTGCCTCCGGAGACCGGCGAGCCGGACTCGGTGGTGAGGCGCACGACCCAGTCGTTGTCGCCTTCGTCGGGCGGGTCGGGGTCGGCCTGCACGAGCTCGATGTAGAAGTTGCCCTGCTCGGTGCGGAACTCCATGCCCGGCTCGAAGACTTCGTAGTCGCCTTCGCACTCCACCTGAGGCGTTCCGGTGGGCTCGGCGTCGTCGCACCCGCCCACGAACACCAGCGCAGACATGGTTGGAACAGTGATGGATACGAGCAGCGCGGGAATCGAGCGCACGAACAACCTCCTGGCGTCGTCGGTACCCTAGCCGGTCCATTCGCGCGTTGCAGTGTTACGCCCGCGGGCATGCCAACCGGGGATTCCAAGCTCGATGCCTTCGAGTCGCTGTTCCGCAGCGCCGTCAAGGATGTGTTCCACCTCGCGCCACCCGCGATCGAGAGCGCTCTGCTGCTCACCGATCTCGATGCGGACGCCGCGCGCGACCTGACCGACAGCGTCGCGGGGTTCCTGTCGTGCATCGACAGCGCGAACGACCTCACCTGGCAGATCGCCAGTCGTGAGGACTGGGTCGAAGGCCCCGGCGTTCCGCCCGTGCTCCGCGCCCTGAACCTGGTCGAGGAGCGGCAGCCCGATCTGCTGGTCACCCGCCGCCATCAGCTCGGTCAGCTGCCCAACCAGCCGTACACCCTGGGCTCGGTGGTCGACGTGCTCACCCAGTCCACGAGCGTGCCCGTGCTGCTCCTGCCTCCACCGGACGCGCGGCTGCCCAGCTCCACCGACCGGGTGATGGTGGTGGCCGACCACATCTCGGGCGACGACGCGCTGGTGAACTTCGGGGTCCAGTTCACCCACCGCAGGGGCACGCTGTACCTCGCGCACATCGAAGACGAAGGCATCCTGGAGTACTACCTGGACGCCATCGACCGGATGCAGGACATCGACAGCAAGGTGGCCCGCGAACAGCTCCCCGCCCGCCTGCTCAAGACCGCCAGCGACTACATCGACAGCGTCGCGAAGGTCTTGAGCGACTCGAACATCGAAGAAGAGGTCGTGCCCCTGGTGAAGCTCGGACGCGGGGTGGGTGCCTACCAGAGCGTGCTGGCCGAGCACGACATCGACCTGATGATCCTGAACACCAAGGACGACCGCCAGGACGCCATGGACAGCATGGCCTACGCGCTCGCGGTCCAGATCCGCTCCCGTCCCCTGCTGCTGCTCTGAGGCTCCGTTGCTCGTCCCGTTCCTGACCGCGACCCACGCCGCACATCCGTCCTGGATGGTCCCCGCCTTCGCAGTGCTGCTGGGCGGAATGGTCCTCTGCCTGGCCCTCGAAGAGGTCATCCACGCCAAGAAGTCCATGATCACGGGCGTCTTCGCGATTCTCGCCCTGATCGCCGGCGGTGCAGCGGGCATCCTCCCGTTCGGCGCCGTGACCATTCCCGGCGGCCACGAGCTCGAGATCCCGGTCTACATCCCGGCCGTCGACTGGGGCGTGATCGCGATCATCCTGGGCAGCTCGCTCTTCGTCGACACGATCGGTCGATCCGGCATCTTCACCTGGACCGCCATCAAGCTGACGAAGATCTCCGGAGGCGATCCCCTGCGCCTGCTCGGGTTCTACGCCCTGCTCACGGTGGTGTTCAGCGCGGTGCTCAACAACGTCACGGCGATGATCATCGTGGGCTCGCTGTCGGCGGTGTCGCTGCGCAAGCTCGAGAAGCGCGACCTGCTGCTCGGGTTCCTGCTCACCGAGGGGCTGCTCACCAACATCGGGGGTCTGCTCACCCTCATCTCCAGCGTGCCGAACATCATCCTGGGCAACCAGGCGGGGATCAGCTTCGTCGAGTTCTTCATCGTCGCCGCGCCCTACACCGTGGTGGCGTCGCTCGTCACCCTGGGCATGGCCGTGGCGCTGTTCGGCATCAAGCCCCTGCGCACCGAGACCGAGAAGCGCGAAGCCGCCGCACTGGTCGAAGGATTCGACGAGAACGACGGTATCACCAGCACCGGCTTCTTCATCGGGAGCTGGGCGCTGCTCATCGGATTCATCGCGGTGATCGCCACCACCAGCATCCTCCCGGTGATCGCCGAGCTGGGCATGGGCTTCGTGGCGCTGGCCTTCGCGGTCATCTCGATGCTGCGGTTCAAGGCCAACGTCGACGAGAACTACAAGGCCATGGACTGGGACCTGCTGTTCTTCTTCATCTTCCTGTTCGTGGTGATCTACGTCATGGAGCACGCAGGGGTCCTGCACGCGATCGGGGGCGGGATCAGCCTGTTGATCGAGCTCGGCGACGTGGTGGGCACGGGGGCGTTGCTGGTCGCGAGCGCCCTGGCGTCTGCGGTCACCGACAACGTCCCGCTCGCAGCCGTGCTGGGCAAGATCCTGGCCGCCCGCGAGGGCATCACCTCGGACAGCACGCTGTGGTGGGCGTGCATCTTCGGCTCCAACCTGGGCGGCAACTTCACGCCGATCGGCTCTGCCAGCACGGTGGTGGCCGTCAGCGTGATGCACAAGCACGGCCTGCCGATGTCGTTCGTGGGCTTCGTGAAGAAGGCGCTGCCGTTCGCCATCGTCCACGTCCTCCTCGCGCTGGCCTACGTCCTGCTCGTGCTCGGCTGATCCGCTGCGCGACGGCGTCCGTTCCGGGTCGACACCAGTTCGTTCCGCCGGCGGAAACAATCGCCGACCGGCCCTTCTACGCGGGTCTTTAGGGACTGAGTCGCGCATCGGCACCGTGAACCGCGGTCGGTAAGGGGTGGGTAAGCGCGGACCGCACGCGGGTGTGACAGACTTCGCGTATGTGGTTCACACTTCTCGCCCTGGGGTCGGCATCGGCCGCGCCCACCCAGCTCGACTACGACGACTTCTGTTCCGTGCCCGGCGGATGGACGCTCAACGAGGATGCGTTCTGGGGCGCAGCCACGGGCGCAGGTGACAACTGCGCGTTGTACCTGGCCGATCGGGAGTATTTTCGGTTCGGATCTGCGTTCTACTCCACCGCTGTGGAATGGTCGACCGACCACGCGTTCCGCGCGTACTTCGTTTTCGACATCAACGGTGGTTCGGACTCATGGCGGTCCGACGGGGTTGCGTTCGTCCTGCAGAACTCCGGGCCCGACGCCATCGGTAGCGAGACGTGGCAAGACATCGGCTACGGCGGCATCGGTACCAGCATCGCCGTCGAGTTCGACACCTACGACGATGGCAGCGAAGACCCCAACGGCAACCACATCGGGATCGCGCTCGACGGGAATCGGGACACAGTCCAGAACCACACGCCCGCGTTCACGCTCAACAGCGGCTACCGCCGGTATGTCTGGGTCGAGTACTCGAATGTGTCCAACAGCCTGCGAATCTGGGCGAACAACAACTCCACGAAGCCATCCGATCCCATCATGGAGCGTACGGAGGATCTTCACGGCCGACTCGGGAATGCGTGGTACGTCGGCTTCACGGCTGCCGCGTACTACACCGACCACCAGATCGAGGAGTTCTCGTTCGAGTCGGACCTCGACGCAGACGGCGACGGGCTGCTCGCGTTCGAAGATCCCTGCGACACCGACCCCGACAACTCCGATGGCGATGGCGACGGCTTCGCTGGCAGCTGCGACAACTGTCCCGCAGTCAGCAACCCGGGTCAGGTCGATTCCGACACGGACGGTGAGGGAGACGCCTGCGACCTCTGCCCCGACGACCCCGACCCCCAGGTCGACCCAGACGGGGATGGCTTCGGATCCGAGTGCGATACCTGCCCCTCGGTCTCAGACCCACTCCAGGAAGACACCGACGGCGACGGCGCGGGCGACCTCTGCGACGTCTGTCCCGACGACCCGCTCGATGACGACGACAACGATGGCTATTGCGCCTCCGAAGACGTCTGCCCCGGGTTCGACGACGACGAGAACGCCGATGGCGACCCCTTCCCCGACGGATGCGACTTCTGCGACGACGACCCCTCGCTCGTCCAGAACAACGCCGACGGCGACAACTTCTACGACGCCTGCGACAACTGCGTGGACGAGCCCAACAACGGCCAGCAGGACAACGATGGCGACGGGTTCGGCAACGCCTGCGACAACTGCGACCAGGTCCCCAATCCCTCCCAGTCCGATGCGGATGGCGACGGGATCGGCGACGCGTGCGACGACTGCAGCGATCCGACCGACAGCGACGGCGACACCGTCCCCGACTGCGCCGACAACTGCCCGATGATCATGAACACGAACCAGTTCGATGGCGACGGAGACGGGCTGGGAGACGCGTGCGACAACTGCCCCGCCGTCGACAACGGGAATCAGACAGACGGCGACGGCGATGGCGTCGGCAACCTGTGCGACAACTGCCCGGGCATCGCGAACGCGGCGCAGCTGGATGGCGACAGCGACCTGCAGGGCGACGCCTGCGACGTGTGCCCGAACGACGCGTTGCCCGACGACGACACCGACGGAGATGGGGTGTGCAACTCCGACGACGTCTGCCCGAACGAAGACGACACCATCGACACCGACTTCGATGGTGTACCGGACGCCTGCGACATCTGTCCGGACGACAACGCGGACGACAGCGATGGCGACGGGTCCTGCGACAGCGACGACATCTGCCCGGGGTCGAACGACAACATGGACACCGACGGGGATGGTGTGCCGGACGGCTGCGATCCCTGCCCCCTCGACGACCCCGACGACAGCGACGGCGACTCCGTCTGCGACGCCACCGACCTGTGCCCCGACGAAGACGACCTGGCCAACCCCGATGGCGACAACTTCCTGGGCTGCAACGACGCGTGCCCCCTCGACAACCTCAACGATGCCGACGGCGACGAGGTCTGCGGCGACGTCGACATCTGCCAGGGCCACGACGACAACGTCGACACCGATGGCGATGGCGTGCCGGACGGCTGCGACGTCTGCCCGCTCGATGCCGACGACGACACCGATGGCGACGGCTCCTGCGACAGCGACGACCTGTGTCCCGGTGAGGACGACACCGAAGACGGAGACATGGACGGCGTGCCGGACGCCTGCGACAACTGCCCGCTGGACGCCAACGCCGCGCAGGAGGACACCGACGGCGACGGGGACGGCAACGTCTGCGACACCTGTGATGGAACGGGCGCGGATGCCGACATGGACGGTATCGAAGACGCCTGCGACGCCTGCCCGCTCGGCGACAACACGCTCGACGACGACGGGGACGGGGTGGCGGATGCCTGCGACGTGTGCGCTGGCGAGCCCGACAACGAGGACATCGACGGCGACGGTGTGCCCAACGGCTGCGACCAGTGCCCCGGCGCGAACGATCTCGACGACGGCGACGGGGACCTGGTGCCCGACCAGTGCGACCAGTGCCCGGGCGAGACAGACCTCGACATCGACAACGACGGACTGCCGGACTGCTACGACCCCTGCGTGTTCTGTCAGGACACCGGCGACACCGGCGACACCGGGCTCGGTCAGACCGGCGACACCGGCGACATGCCCGTGGACACCGACGTCGACACGGACATCGACACCGATACCGACACGGACGTCGACACCGACACCGACTCGGACGTCGATGCGGACACCGACGCCGACACAGACAGCGACACGGACACCGACACCGACACCGACACCGATGCGGACGCCGACACGGACGTCGTGACGCGTCCTCCAGCCAACAACACCGGGTGTGGATGTGCGTCCGGCCCCATGAACACGGGCGCGTTGCTGGGTCTGCTCGCGATGTTCCCGCTGCTCGTCACCCGCCGTCGACACGCGGCCTGAACAACAACGCCGGTGATCTGAGCGAGACTGCCGCCGATGGGCAAAGAGAGCACCGGGCGACACTACGAGGACTTCCGGGTCGGTGACCGGATCGAGTGCCCGGGGCCGCGGGTGCTCCAGGACGCCGAGCGCGACGCGTGGATCGGGCTCACCGGTGCTCCCGGAGCGCGCTTCGGGCTGGGAGAGCAGATCCACCCGCTGGTCGTGCTCGCGCTGGCCCAGGGGCAGGTCGGCCGGGAGCTGCACGCGCACCTCCTCGAAGAGCTGGGCACCACCCAGGCCGTGTTCCATCGTCCCGTACGACCGGGCTCCATCCTCCGCTGCACCGCCCGGGTGGTGGGTCTACGCGCCGATCCCGTGCAGCGTGAGGGCCCCGCGAGCGGCGTGGTGTGGGTGCGCGTCGCGGCTCGAGACGCCCGGGGTGTGGTGCTGTCGTACGTCAGCTGGTTCCGGGTCGCCCGCAAGCACCGCCAGTCCGGCGTGCACCCCGACACCCTGCCCAAGCTCGGCGATGGCGTTCCGATCAGCGAGCTCTACACCAAGGGGCTGCGCGCCACACCTCGTCACGAGTCCGGCGGTCGGTTCGCGTTCGACGACTACATCGCCCACGAGACCCTGATGCATCGGGGCACGGCGCGCATCGCGCCCGGCGACATCTCTCGCATGGCCCGCTGGCTGCGGCTGCAGCACGCCCAGCACCACGACCCCACCCACGATCCCTACGCCGCACCGATGCCCATGGTGGTGGGCCTGGCCTACAGCCTCGCGCACGACGGGCTCGAGGACCGCCTGGGGATCGGTGCCATCAACGCGCTCCGCACGCCCAACCGCCTGGTGGACGGTGACCGGTTGTACGCGATGTCACAGGTGGCGACGGTCGAGCCCATCTCAGACCTGGTGGGAGCCGTGCGCCTGCGGACCTTCCTGTTTCGCGACCACGACCCGTCCCAGGACGCCACACCCGCGATCACGGACGGCAAGCGCTACCTGCCCCACATCGCGCTGGACATGGACTACTGGGAGCTCCTCCCGACCCTGCGGGCGCTCCGCCACTGACCCCCGCTACCGCGCGAGCTCCGGCGGGATCTTGTCGCGATGGCCGGCCTCGACCAGGAGCTGGACGTGCCGCGGCATCGTGACCTGGTGGTCCAGAACGGCCTCCAGCACGGCCCCGTTGCGCCACTGCCACTCTTTGACCCCCGCCCGGAAGGTGGGAATCGACTCGCTGTACGCCACCAGCCGGTCGTACAGGTACGACAGCTTGGGTTGGACGTTGAACGCCATCCGACCGTAGGCGTGGAACTCCGCCACGACGGCCTTCAGCTCTTCGGTGTGGTCGGAGCAGACCTCGCCCACCGTGCAGTCGTGCTTCTCGCACAGCGGCCCGAAGATGCAGAGCCAGGCGAGCTTCTCGAGCTCGTAGTAGGAGAACCTGGCCCAGTCGACCGCCCGTGCGCGCAGCTTCATGATCGACAACCACCGGGTCATGGTCAGGGCGTGTGGCCCGCAGAACCAGTTGACGCCGCCGGGCTCGATCTCGCCCGGACGCGACCGGGCCGCGAAGTAGATCAACCCGCGCGTCGCGTTCACCAGGCCGTTGTTCTGGAGCAGTCGACGCAGCTGACCGTTCTGGATGAACACCAGATCCTGGCGCAACCACTCGGGAACGCGCTCGATGACCTCGAGCAGATCGTCGTTGCGGGTGGCCACCACGATGGGGTCGCCGGGCACCCCGAACTCGAGCGCATCCCAACCCTCGGTCCGCGTGACCAGCTCGACATCGATGTCGTACTCGGCAGACCGACGCTGCAGCGAAGTGCCGACGCGACCCGCGCCGATGATGAACATGTTCCGCTTCTCCCGGTCGGTGGAGCGCCATGATACTGCCCTGCTCGCGATGCCGCTCCCCCGACCCACCGTCGATGCCCTCTCCCAGGCCCAGATCGCGGTGTCGATCGACGCGCCGCTGGTCCGCCGCACCTGGTGGAGAGCAGGCGGGCCCGCAGATGGGCTCGTCGACGCAGCCGATCTCGAGACGCTGCAGGCCGTGCGCCGCATCGCCACCGAGACCGGGTGTCCGCTGTTCGTTCTGGGCAACGCATCGAACCTGCTGATCAGCGATGCGGGCGTGCGTGGGCTGGTGGTCCGACTCACGGGCGACCTGGCGCGCATCGAAGCCCTCCCCGAAGACCACCTCCTCATCGCGGGCGGGGGCGCGAAGCTGGTCGTCCTCACCTCCCGCATGCTCCGCAACGGCTGGACCGGCCTGGAGTGGATGGCCGGCATTCCCGGCACCGTGGGGGGCGCAGTCAAGATGAACGCGGGCACCACCCTCGGCGAAGCCGTGGATTCCCTCGTCGACATCGGGCTCGTCACGGCACAGGGCGCCTACGAGACCCTGCCCGCCGAGTCGCTCGGCCTGGCCTACCGCACCAGCCACCTGCCCGAAGGCTCTATCGTTGCCCACGCGCGCTTTCGGATGGGGGCCACCACACCCGAGGCCATCGAGGCCAGCGCCGCCGCCATCCAGCACCACCTCGACCGGCGCAAAGCCACCCAGCCCATCGACCAGCCGAGCTGCGGCAGCACCTTCCGGAACCCGCCGGGCGACCATGCGGGCCGGTTGATCGAAGCCGCTGGCCTCAAGGGCTTCACCGTGGGCAAGGCCCAGGTCTCCGAGAAGCACGCCAACTTCGTCGTGAACACCGGAGGGGCCACGGCCAGCGACATCCGACGCCTCGTCGAGCACGTCCAGCGCGCCGTCGAGGCCCAGTCCGGGGTGACGCTGGTGCGCGAGGTGCACTTCGCGGGCGACTGGTCGGGCTGGGACGCGTGAACACCCCGCCAGCGGTCCTCGATGCCCTGCTGCGCGACGGCTTCCCGCACCACGTCCTCCAGGCCCTCGACGCCGCGACATCCCCTTCGGATCCGGCCGTGCTCGTCGTCCGGATCCGGGCCGCCGTCGCTCTCGGTGCCGTCCAGACGGCCGAATCCATCGACGCGCCGCGAGACACCCCGGAACAACGGGCCGCCTACGCCCTGGTCGCGCTGGCCACGGGCCATCCGTCCACCGCCAAAGCCCGGATGGTCGACGTCCCCACGACGGACGCACCCCTGTGGGTGGGCCTGGCGGCGTCCGAAGTCGCGCGCGGTACCGGAGATGCGGCGCTCGCCGTACAGCACGCCGGACGTGTGCGTACGGTGGCGGAGTCGCTGGAGGATGCCGACCGCCGCTGGGCCACCCGCGCCGATCTCCAGCTGGCCCGATGCCTGGCCGACGCGGGCGATCCACCTGCCGGTCGGGTGTTGGCCGAGCGCGTGGTGCGCGAGCTCGTGCCCGATGACCTCGACACCCTTCCAGACGATGCGCTGTCGCTGACGTTCGCCGAGGCTCTGGACACCGCGGGTGCGCTGGCGCGCAAGGAACACGAACCCCTGGCCGCGATCCCGATGCACCGACGCGCCCGGTCGATCTACGAGCGCACCGTGGGCCCCGACTCCCCGCTCACGGCCGGCTGCCGGTACTCCCTCGCCCACGCACTCCATCGGGCGGGCGACTTCCACGGGGCCCTGATCGAGATGCAGGCGGCGTTCCTCGGCACCGTGCGGGCGTTCGGCCCCGACCACCTGGATGCGTGGATCACCCGCTTCGAGCTGGGCCGTCTCGAGGTGGACGCCGGCGAGATGATCGACGGATTCCCGCGCATGGCCGCCGCACGCGAAGAAGTCGCGAAGCGCCTGGGCGCCCAGCATCCCGTGGTCCGCGCGATGGACGCCCACCTGTGAGCACCGGGCGACCCGCTCCTTCTCGCTGCGGAATCAGCGGGTGAGTCGCTCCCGGAACCCGCGACAGTCGCCCGCACGCGCGAACACCACCAACTTCACCCCGGGCGACAGGGGGAAATCGCGGCCGGGGGTGTATTCGAGCCCGCCGTCCGGGGTTCTCGCAGCCATCACCAGCGCAGCACCATCGTCGAACAGGCCCGTCTCGCCGAGGGTGCTGCCCACCAATGCACCGTCGGACGGGATCTCGAACTCCTCGATGCGGTGGGGGTCGTCGCGGTCGCGCATCAGCGACTCGATGAAGTCGGTGACCATGGGCCGCACCACGGCGTCCACCAGGCGCGTACCCCCGATGTGCGCCGGGCTGACCACGGCATCGGCACCGGCTCGCTGGAGCTTTCGATCGTTCTCGGGGTCGACCACCTTGGCGACGATGCGCAGCGAACGGTGCAGCGCGCGTGCCGAGAACACCAGGAACAGGTTGTCGCGGTCGTCCGAGAGCGTGGCCACCATGCTGCCGGCGCGGTCCAGGCCCGCTTCCTGCAGCACGTCCTCGTCGGTGGCGTCCCCTGCGACGTACAGCAGCGTGCCCTCGTGTTCGGCGGCCACCCGCTCGAGCTTGTCGGAGTCGCGCTCGATCACCACGAAGTCGTGCCCCGTTGCCCGCAGCTCGTCGACCACGGATTGCCCCGTGCGACCGAGCCCCGCCACCACCGTGTGTCCCTTCAAAGCGTCGATGCGCCGCTTCATGATCCGCCTCCTCAGCCCGCCACCCAGGTCGCCCTCGACGATGAACGCCGTCACGACGCTGGACATGTACAGCATCACGCCGGTCCCGCCGAGAATCAGCGCCATGGTGAACATCCGGGCGCCGGGCACCTGATCGAAATCGGGCAGGGTCTCGGCGTAGCCCACGGTCGACAGCGTGATCACGGTCATGTACAGCGCGTCGTACGGCGACCAACGCCCTTCGCCGATCAGCACGAACCCTGCGGTCCCCGCGGCCAGCAGCAACAAGACCAGTCCGAACGCCCGGATCGCGCGTCCGGTCGCCAGCACCCGTGAATCGCCGTCGTCGGTCGCCACGCCAAACTATAGGCTGGAGGTGCCGAGCTGTCGGGCACACGGCCGGTCATTCCAGGAGTCCTCATGTCGCGAACCCGCGTGCTGCCCGCTCTCACCCTGCTCTTCGGCGTGCCGATGCTGGCCACCAGCCCGAGCTGCAAGAGCGCGGACGAGCCGTCGATCGAGACCGATACCGATGCCGACACCGATACCGACACGGACGCGGATGCCGACACCGACGCCGACACCGATTCCGACACCGATGCCGACACCGATGCCGACACCGCGGTCGAGACCGGCGATCCGTGCCTGGAGGACGCGTTCGAAGACAACGACACCCTCGCCGACGCCGTGCCGACGAGCGGCGAGACCGGCTTGTGGGTGCAGCTGGACGACCCCGACTACTGGGCGATCGACGTGCCGGCCGGCCACTCCGTCCGGGTCACGGCCCAGCACGTGAACCTCCAGGGCGACATCGATCTGTACCTGCTGGACGCGAATGGCAACCTGGTGGGGATTCCCGGCGCCACCATCGCGGACGACGAGCTCGCGACGGCCTGCAACCCGGGCCCGGATCCCGTCACCTGGAACGCCTACGTCGAGATCTGGTTCGCGTCGATCGAGCAGTGCAACACCTACGATCTGCTGATCACCACCCAGCCCGACCCCCTCGGATGCGTGGTCGACACAGGGCACACCGGCGACACCGGACTCGCGACGGGCCACACGGGGTTCGTCGCAACCGGAGACACTGGAGCCACAGGAGCCACGGGCGACACCGGGGACACGGGCCCGTAGCTGTCTAGCGGCGGCGCAGCCCCAACAGACCCAGCGCCAGCAACATGCCGCCGACCCCCGAGGCCGGCGAGACCGCACACGCGCCCGGTCGCTCGACGGAGTCCGGATCGACGAACTGACCCGCGGGGATCACCCGTCCTCCGATGCGCGTGGCGCCGGCGTACGCAGTGATCCGGGTGGGCGCGCCCGGCTGAACGGTCCAGACCGGACCCGAGCCGTCGATCGTCCCGTCGTAGCCGACGTCCCAGCGCACCTCGGTCGCTCCAGGGGCCGCGACGTGGATCACACCCGGCAACCCCGGGTCGCGGACGAACGACAGCTCGACCGGCGCGTCCGGAACGACGACCTCGGGTCGCGGAGAATCCAGGATGGCTCGGTAGCCCGCCACCTTTCCGGCCCCCCATCCATCACCGGGCGTCACCGCGGAGTCCTCGAGGGCGGTCTCCATCAGGCGCTGGCGGACCTCGATGCCGGTCAGCTCGGGGTCGTGCTGCTTCATGAGCGCAGCCACCGCCGTCACGTGCGGAGCGGCACCGCTCGTTCCGCTGAACAGCGTGTAGGCACCGCCGTAGAGCGGATCGTAGACCGGGGAGGGCGTCCACGCGTCGTCCGGAGCCGCGATGTCGATGGACTTCTGGCCGCCCAGGGCCGGCCCCCGACTGCTCCAGCCGTGCAGCTCTCCGACCGGGACGTCGGACTCGAACTGCCCCGCGTACGCCCCTACGGCGACGCAGTGCTCGGCGGTGGATGGCAGCCCCATGGTCGCGGCGCGGATCTCGTCTTTGAACGTCGATCCGCGTCCCCAGCCCGAGCCGTCGGAGAGGTAGACGTCCAGCGGCGCGTCGATGTCGCACGACAACGCCCAGGTGCCGCTCGGCAGCCGTCCTGCGTAGGCGGGATCCCAGACCACGAGGTTGGTGCGACGGTTGCCGCCCTCGGAGTCCTGGATGTCGACCACCCACGAGAACTCCGGCGACTCCGACCAGTCGATCCCGCCCACGGGGTCGGACACGGTGTGGATCGTGCGCTCGGGAACGCCCTCGTCGTCGGGGCGGATGGACAGCGAGCATGCAATGGGCCCGTCGGACACGGCCGAATGCCACTCCACGTAGAGCACCGAGCGCTCGTCGAGCACCTCGATGGACGTGCTCCAGCCGGGCACGCCGGGATTGGGCGCGAGCTGCCCGTGCTTGCCGGCGTCGGCCAGGTTGCCCGCGGCACACACCTGCACCATGCCGTCCTCGGCCAGAGCATCCACGACCTGCTCCACGGGGTCGGTCCCGTCCAGGGAGAAGCCGAGCCACGGGGCGTACTCGTGCAGCAGCACGTCGACCTCGAGCTCCTCTGCGGCATCGATGAAGTCCAGCAACCCGCCCAGGCTCTGCACGTTCTGCCGGGAGATGAAGACCAGCTCGGCCTCGGGCGCCAGTCCACGGAACCGGCGCTGATCCGGCAGCTGCCCCCCCATCACGATGCCCGACACCCCGGTGCCGTGAAACCTGTCCGAGCCGTCGGTGCGGTTGTCGTAGCGGGTCAAGTCATCCGGACCGTAGATCTCGCCGTCCCAGTACACCGCGGCGATGCGCGAGCTCCCCAGCTGCCAGAGCCGCTCGGTGCGGGTGATCGCACCATCCCCATCGACGTCGTCCGGCACGAACGTGGGCTCGGACATCCCCGGGTCGTCGTCGCGCCACTCCGGCCGGCCCGCATCTCGCTGCCCGTCGCCGTCGACATCGAGGTACAGCCAGTCGACCGACGGATCGAGCACGCCCGGCCCCTCTTCGGACACGTACTGCTCGGTGATGCCGTCGTAGCGCCAGGTCCAGCCGTCGAGCTCGTGCAGCACCTCGTCGGCCGCGATCGAACCGTCGCCGTCGAGATCGATCCCGTCCACGCCCGGTGTCAGCTCGCCATCGCCGCCCACGTCCACCCAGTCGAAGGTCCCGGCATCCGGCCGGAAGAAGTGGGGATGCGTGACCTCGATGTGGGTGTCGATGTTGCCCACCCGCACGCCCGACCCGTCGAGTCGCACGCCATCGAGCTCGCCCGTCGCCCCGCGGAGCGCGTCGGCCCCCACCAGCGCGCTCGTGGGCAGCGTAGGAGCAGGCCCCAGATCGATCGGCCGATCCGGCCAGGCCACGTGCCCGGCGGCGATCCAGGCGTCCAGCGTGGCGCGATCCGTGTCGACCATCGCAAAGCCCGCGCCCACACGGGGGGTTCCGTCCTTCCGGGTGTGGACGACCATGCCCGCGGGGAGCTCGGGGATCGCCCGCTCCCGCACCAGCACGTCGATGCGTTCAGCGGCATCCGGAAGCCGCACACCCGCCGGCACGGAGCGAGGAGCCTCGGCAGGTGCTGCAAGTGCAGACAGAGACAGGATCGACGACAAGAACACGGGTGAAGACAGCAGCATGGGGGAATCTAGCACCCAGACGGCTCACCGTTGATACGATTCGCGGCATGGCCGACCCACACGAAAACCTCGCCGAACAGGCACTGGCGAACCTGGTCAACCAGTTCGCCCGTCCGCTGGACTTCCTGCGCGAGCTCGTCCAGAACTCCATCGACGCCAGCTCCCCCCGGATCGAGGTCAGCATCGACTTCGATCCGCCCGAGGACGGCAAGCCCATGGGCGTCACCCGGATCCACATCGAGGACTGGGGCGAGGGCATGGACGAGGAGATCATCGACAACCAGCTGACCCGGCTGTTCGCGAGCGCCAAAGAAGGCGACCTCACCAAGATCGGCAAGTTCGGGATCGGGTTCACGTCGATCTTCGCCATCCTGCCCGACGCGGTCCTGCTGCGCACCGGGCGGCACGGCGAGAACTGGGAGCTGCTGTTCCACAAGGATCGCAGCTTCGACAAGACCCGGATCGACGACCCCATCGACGGCACCAAGATCACCCTCTACAAGCGGATGACCCGCGAGGATCTCGACCGCTTCGTCGAGGAAGCCCGGTTCATCCTCACCTACTGGTGTGAGCACTCCAACGTGCCCATCACCTTCTGGGACCGCACCCAGGGCACGATCGTCGAAGAGGTCGATGGAGACGACCCGTTTGCAGCCTTCGAGTCCGAAACGGCCGCCACGCCGAGCGGTCCGGAGGCCGTCAACCGTCCGCTCGATGTCGACGCCGATCTGTGGGTCCGGGTGCGCAGAGACGACGTCGAAGCCGTGGTGGGCGTCGCCTCCCAGCCGCTCTACGGGTACTACAACGGCGGACTGACCCTGCTGCGCACCCGCAACCTCGACGCGCTGGGCCACTTCGCCGACGCCATGCGGCACCTGGTGTTCAAGGTCAAGAACGACGCGCTCGAGCACACCCTCACCCGCGACAACGTGCTCCAGGACGCCCACTGGGAGAACGCGATGGGCGTCGTGCTCGAGGGCCGTCTGCAGCTCGCCGACCAGCTGATCGACCGCCTGGCCGAAGCCGTCGACAACGGCGAGGACACCGCCATCTGGCAGGCCCACCTCGCGCGACTCTGCGAGGAGATCGACATCCAGCAGAAGGTCACCGACAGCGGCGACAAGCCCATGTTCCGGTCGGTTCTGGGCGAGCCCGTGTCGCTGAACACCGTCGAGTCCCTGGCGCGCGACATCAACGTGGTCGTGCTGGGAGAGGGGGAGCAGCCGCTCTACCGGGCCCTGCGCGAGGACGAGGATCACCACGTGATCGAAGACACCCAGGCCGCCCGCGACCTGCTGACCATCGCCGCACCCAAGCCCATGATGTCGTTCCAGGCCCGACGCTCGATGGAGCGTGCAGAAGTCGTGTTCGTGCTGCCCGAGATCCTGCAGAGCGACGAGCTCGACGACCAGGAGCGCAAGCTGGTGCAGAACACCGAAGAGCTGCTGAAGAAGGCCGTGGGCTGGCGGCTCACCGTGCGGGTCGGCGACTTCGGGGGTCCAGAGACCGGAACCACCGAAGCCCTCGCGCTCAACGGGCGTCCCGACAAGCGGGTCTTCCAACGACCCAGCAGGACCGGGCTCTGGTGGTGGTTGCCGCGCTTCCTGAAGTGGCGGACCATGCTGATCAACCGGTACCACCCGCTGTTCCGCGCCCAGCTGCTCGCCAGCACCGAGCAGCCCTGGGTCGCCGCTGCGGGCCTGGCCAGTGCCCTGCTCCACACCGAGGACATCGAAGGCGAGAAGGCCTACCGGCACGTCATGAGCATCGCGCACGCGCGGTTGGGGATGGACGCATGAGCGGTCTCGACGAGCTGCTGGCCCGGTCGCGCGACCCCGGGAAGATGGTCCAGCGCAAGCACTTCACCCTCTCGCGCGACAAGGCCATCGAGAAGCAGCGCGAGTTCGCCCTGCGCGACAGCCGCCAGTACGTGCTCGAGATCATCCAGGGCGCCATCTTCGCCGGTGCCACGTACATGGCGGTCGACGCCCGCAAGTCCAGCATCCTCATCGCCTGGGTCGGTGCACCGCCTCTCGAGAAGGCCCACCTCGAGAACCTGTTCGACTACCTGTTCGCCGACAAGACCGACAAGCGCATCCGCCACATGGTCCAGCTGGCCGTGGGCATCAACGCCATCCTGCAGAAGGCCCCCAGCTCCATCCGACTGGAGAGCGGCGACGGCACCAAGACCGTGCGGCTCGACATGGATCCGTCCGGCGAAGGCGACATCGGCCTGTCCGACAACCCCATCGACGGCACCTACCTCGTGGCCGAGTGGGGCACGAGCTTCTGGGGCAACCTCATCGGGCGGTTCAGCGGCACCAAGCACATCGACGTCAGCAAGACCATCGAGAACAAGTGCCTCTACACGCCGGTGCCCATCCTGCTCAACGGCAACGCGCCCTTCGGCTTCCGAGCCACGCGGAACATCGAGATCTTCGGGGCCCGAGCGCAGGAGACCTTCGACGACGGCGACCGGCGCGGGGTGGTTGCGCTGCACAGCTCTCCCCAGGCCCCCCGGGGCTTCCGGATCGTGGTGGGTGGCGTGTGGATCGACGAGCTCGACCTCGAAGAGCTGTCTCCCGAGCCCCTGGTGGGCGTGATCTGCGACGACAACCTGCGAAAGACGGCCGACCACGGCGCCATCGTGCAGGACGGCCGCTACACGCAGATGCTGCACAAGGTCCAGCCCTACGCCACCAAGCTGCTCAAGAAGACCAACGACCGCTACGTGCCGCCACGCCTGCCCCCGGTCCCCGAAGAGGTGCTGGAGGACGCCACCGAGGAGGAAGGGCCGAAGATCGAGTACGCCCCGCTCCCCGACACGCTGCTGCTCGTGGGTCCGCGCGGCCACACCACGCTGGAGCGCCTGCAGGACCTCGACGGTGAGCCGTTGTTCTGGTGTACGCCCGAGGTCGCCCAGGAGCTCGGCGAAGCCGCCGATCCGCTGCGATTCCCCTTCCGCGTGCTGCGCCTGCACGAGCCCGAGGCCAACACCCTCACCCGCGAGCTCACCCATACCCAGCTGCACCGCCTGAACGGTCCGTCCGACATCGACTTCGTCCTGCGCGTGATGCAGCGGGCTCACGAGGTCCGGGAGATCGAGGTTCCGCTGCCCGAGGGCACGCTGTCCGTGCGCCTGCACGTGGCCGGTCGCCTGCCGGCCTGGGGGAACGGCCGTCCAGGCGTGCCATTCCTGGTGCGCTACAAAGGAAAGACCCAGTCCACCGGGTCGGTTCACGACACCCACGTCTGGACCCAGGGCCTGTCCGACCGTCCGAGCACCTACGAGATCAGCGTTCCGGTCTACATGCCCGGCGTGAGCCTGGTGATCGAGACCACGCCCGGCGGCGCCACCATGGACGACGAGGTCGCCCGGCGCGCGCTCGACCACGCCTGGAAGCTGGCCGCCCCCGAAGACCGCCCACCGGACGCCCGGCTCCTGGCCGCGCTGCTCGCCACCCAGTCCCTGCCGCAGTTCTCCGAAGACCCTCATCCCGACGGCCAGCGACGCCACCCCGACGCCACCGTGCGGCTCGACGCTGCGCTTCCTCCGTCCTGGCCGACCCGATTGCGCGAGATCCCCCTGGTCGACACCCACCTCGGCCCCCTCGACCTGAACGGGTTCCTGGGGTTGTTGCAGACCGGCGAGGTCGCCTGGATCAAGGACCCCGAGGGCTACGCCCGCATGGAGCCCCTCGAGCGGCGCTTCGGCTACGGTCACCTGGCGCCCTACGGCATCGACAGCAACCCGCTGTTCGCCGTCGCCCGCGTGGGGCATCGCTGGGTGTGGATCACCGAACGCTCCACCTTCCGCGACGTGCAGTTCCGCTACCTGGTGTTCGTCGCCCGGCACCACGCGCACAAGACCGAAGACGCCCACTGGACCACCGACGAGCAGCCCTACCCCGAGCTGCTGGCCATCCGACGCACCGATGCCGAGCCCCTCGACCTGTCCGAGGCCTGGGACGCCCTGTACGACGGCCTGCGCCGCTGCGAGGTCGAGAACAGCTGGGCCAGCTACGCCCACGATGCGAGCGTCGAGCGCGTGCGGTCGATGGGCCGCCTGGCGCTCCTGCACCTGGCGAACAAGATCGACGGCGCGCTGCAGCACCCCCTGCTGTTGCCGAGCGATGGAGGTGCACGGTGGTCGATCGAGCGGCTGCGCAACGAGCCCGCCGGTCGCGCCACGGCCGCCCACGGCGTGGTGGTCGCCGAGCCCCACACCTTCTCGCTCACGCTGTCCGAGTACCAGGCCGTCGCCCCCAACCACGGCGTCCGGCTGCGGTACGACGACCATCCCGACGTGTGGCGCAGCCTGCAGCACACCAGCGACGAGGGCTGGCTGCTGCGCACCGAGATCACCGAGGCCCGACTGCGCGGCTGGCTGGGTCTACGCCTGCCCTACGACGCCACCTGCGGCATCCTGCTGCGCACCACCGGTCAGCTGATCGGTCTGCCCGAGCTCGACGAGCGGATTCCCTGTCACGGCCTGCTCTGGCCGCTGCGCGGAGGCTCCCGCCTGTCGACCGACGAACGCCAGCTCATCCAGCTCACGGGCCTGCGGATGTACGCCCAGCTGGTCGACACCCTCAAGAAGCGCCTGCCCGACGACGTGAAGCGCTCTGCACAGCTGTACGCGTGGTCGTTCTGCTGGAGAGCCCATCAGCGCGGGCGTCTGTCGGGCACAGCCCTGCAACTGGCCCGTCAGGTCGAGGTCTTCGGCGAGGACGGCCGCACGTGGGGAACCCTGGATCGCTGGCTCGACACCACCGCCGCACGTCGCCCTCCCCCTCCCGAAGACGTCGTGCTGCCGCCCGCTCCCGAGCCCGCGGACGACCTGCCCGAAGAGGACGGTCCGACCCTCAACCGGTTGACGGAGCGCCTCACCGCAGCCTTGCCGCCCCACGTCGAGCTGCAGGCGCGAGCCAGCCAGCAGGGCCGCGCAGCCCCCGTCGAGCTGGCGCGGGATCCCCGTGCTCCCGGTCGCATCACGCTGTCTCTGAACACCGACCACAACATCGTGGAGGACGGCATCGCGGGCAAGGGGCCCGCCACCGAGCTGCTGCTGCTCGAGATGGCCCGGCAGTGTGCGCTGTGGGGCCGCGAGCGGGGCCAGGCACTCGATCTGCTGCGCCTCCAGCAGGTGTTGCTGTCGCAGCGGTTCGAAGACTGAGTTCGCCGCGCGCGTCATGGAAATGCGGGAACACTGCCACGCCCCGCAAGTGCGCGCATCGACTGTAAATTAGCCTGGCTATCCGGAGGTTATGGACGCGTGAAGGAAACCTCAGCGCAATTCGAGGTGTTCTCGACTTGCAGCTGGCGCCGTTCCCGAGGTACCATCGACGCTCTCGAGTGAGGCCACGTGCTGATTTCCCTCCTGCTCACGTCCGCGTTTGCGCAAGACCTTCGCCACCCATTGGTCGATTCCGACCCTGACCTTTTGGACGACTACGCCGATGCTGCGGAGGCATGGAGGGAGTTGGCATGGGAAGTGAGGTTCAGGGGTGAAGACGAAAACACGTCTGCAGTGTTCGTTCCGATCCGCATCCCAATCGCCCCCCCCCCTGGGGGTTCCGCAAGAACCGGCCTCCAACGCGCTCCAGATCGATGAATCCCTGACGAAGACGCTCGAGGACGTCCAACCGCCGGACGGCCCTCTGAATGTGATTCTCACATCCAGTGGGGACCACTGGCGCCCCTTCCCGACGATGATGTGGCTCGAACAGGTCGCGATGCTCGATGGAGTGCGCACAGAAGAAGAGCTGGCTCACGTGCGGGAAGCGGGGTTCGCCGAGTGGAGGGACGCGGCACAGCCCCACCTCGACGCGCTAGAAGCAGCGGTGGCGGCGTGTGACGGAAGCGTCGATGACCGTCTGTGGTTGTCTGGCCAGGTTCTAGCGTCGATGTCCGTGGACTGTGTCGACGGCCTGATCGCCAACCCCCCCGACAGCCTCGACTCGATCGGGCTCCAAGAGGAGCTCGCGTTCGATGGTGAAGGCTACAACACCCCGATCGCGGGGACGGGCATCGACGGCGTCGAGCTGGAGAACATGATTCAGTCCGGTCAGTTCTACGGTACAGGTGACGACGGGGAAGACTCCGGGTGGTCGGTCATCGTTGAAGGCGGACGAATGTGGATCGGCCATCCTGGATTCGAGGACGCATCGGGCAACGCTCGCATTCACAACTGCACCGCGTCACCGGGGTACCCTCTTTCCGGTCCATGTACTGGCCAGCCCACCCCCAACCCGGGCGAAGCACACAAGACTGCGGCTGCCAGCATCCTGCTAGGGAATACGACGCGGGGACAGGATCCCACCGTCACCGCGAGCGTTGCACGCCGGGAACGAAGCGGGGTTGCCCGTTCCGGCTCGGCCGTAGGCATCCAGAGCTTCACCGGTAGCGTGCTGGACAACGTCGTCGCCAACCCGTGGTACTCCCCCCGCGTCATCTCTCGTTCATCCAGCACCACGGCAGTGAGTTGCACAGGCACGGCAACTCACGACATCCGCGCCAACGCGCTGTTCGAGAGCGGCGTGGCGTTGTTCAACTCGAACGGCAAACACGGTTGGGCAACGTCCTGTCGATTGACGTCGCCCGGCGCTGCGCTCGGAACCTTCACGGTTGGCTCGTACGACACGAACAACAACGACTACGCTCTGATACGAACAAACTCGAGCATTGGTGGCGCCCTAGACGGCCGAACCGGCATGGACATGGTGGCACCTCAGCGGTTTGTGTACGCCTACCCGCACTACGATTGGCCCTTCAGCCAGCAGCAGCAAGCGACGTTCAGGTACGGAACGGAGTGGAAGTCTGGAATGGGGCCATCCTGGTTCGGGTCTTCGAGCGCCGCCACCCCCACTATCGCAGGTGGCGCGATGTTGGTCCGCGACTGGTTCCGGGGACAGTACGGCTCCGCGATCGACGACCCCGGACTGCTCTACACTCACATGCTACTGATGGGGAACCGCTCATCCGGAAACGGAGAGCCAGGTCCAAGGATGACCTCGGGATTCCACGATCGATGGGGCGCAGGGAAGCTTCGCCTCAGGCGACTCGAGACTGACGGCCTTGAAGCGCCAGCAGCATACTCCAGCGGTAGCGTCTGCGTCGACCGCAACCAGAGCGTGATCATCCCGATGGCGAACACGAACAGTGATGTGGACGTGATTCGCGCCGTGGCGTGGTGGCACGACCGCGGACACGACAACGGAAACGGATTCGGGCAGGTGGAACTTGCTCTTCAACGACTCGCCTACTGCTCGGGAGGGGCATGCGTCTACACCGTGGAGGGGATCTCTGCGAGCAGCGACCACAAGCAACGCGTCCACATCGACAACCCTGTCGCCGATTCTGGTCGCTCCGGCTCGACGGTCAGTCCGACATCACGACCGACATCGAAGGCTGTGGCACCAACAGCGTGCGGGTGTACTACGCATGGTTCGCGGAATCCAGCGACCGAGGCCCGGGACCGCTCTACACGGTTCGGCCGGAATGACCCCAATGCACACCCTCCGATCCCCATCGACCTTCTTCACCAGGAATGCCCCCGACATGCGCCTTACTATTCCGCTCCTTTGCTGCGCCGTGCTACTGAACGGCTGCACCGATGTCTCTGAATCTGACGACCCACCCACCGTACCTGTCGATGACGGTGACACGGACTACGAACCGAACACCGTCTGGCTTGCGACCGAGGAGGTGCGGTTCCATCCGGACGGTGACTGCTGGGGTCGCAGCGTGACTCGCGTCGATGAGGATGTTTGGTCAGCGTGGGTAGAGCGCGAGGGCTGCACCGAAGGCTCGATCTGGCTCGGCCACGCGCAGAGTCAGCCGAACTGCCAGAGAACGATGATCACATGTGGAGAAGGTCAGGCTGTCGTCACCAACGATCCCTGGTACGTCGATGTCAGCAACGCCCCGGAGTGCCAGCCGTTCAAGAACGGGAACGTCCCGGTATGTCCCGACAACGACCCGTCTCTGTCCCAGGTTGAAGGAACCGTATACGGACTGCCTGAATAGAGGAACGCCAGCATCTCGGCGCTGGCTCTCTACTGTGGACCCAGAGCTTTGGACCGGACTACAATCCGTAATTTGCAGTTTACGGTAAGTATTTACTTACGCTAAGACGTCAACACGGAGTTGGACCCGGAAACTCACGCGAGAAGAGCCCTACGGCACTTCGTAGGTGATGCGGACTTCCTGGCCCGCGTCCGGAATCCACGTGCCCAGGATGATCACGAGGCCGTTGGTGTAGGTCCAGCCGTCCGTCGCGGACTTCGGAACCCCCTGCCCGTCCACCTCGACCGAGATGTCGTCGGGGTCGAGAGGCGTGGTGGACAGCGGAAACACGAGCCGATGCCCCGTGGCGACGTAGGCCAGGCTCAGGATGTGCAGATCCCAGCTCGGCGCGCAGATGTCGAACACCCCCGCGCCCGTGCCGATGGCGGCCGCGTGCAGGTTGGGTGCAGCGACGGCACTCACGCCGGTCACGCCCGAGGTGCAGTCCCCCGTCAGCCGTCCCGCGATGCCGGTCATGGTGGTGCGGCTGGGATCGCCCACCAGGTCGTTCATCTCGGTGACGAACTCACTGGTGGTGAGCATCGAGGACTCGTCGTCCTCGTCGGAGAGCACGATGGCCGTGACCTGTGCGCCCGGTCGCAGGAACCCCGCGTTCTCCTCGTCGATGAGCGGCGGCGTCACGGCGCGGATGATGGCGTCGAACGGGCGCTCGTTGCCCGACCCGTTCACGCCCTGGTCGATCTGATCCCGCAGAGCAGCGAGCTTGCCCGGCGTGCTGTTGGAGATGATCGGACCGACGAACCGACCCCGATTGCTCGCGGAGATGAAGTCGGTGGTGACCACGCCGAACTGGTAGTCGGCCCCGAGGTCTTCCAGGTCGGTCAGCAGCGCGCCCACCTCGGCGTTCAGCTGCCCCTGCTCCTCGGCCATCGAGCCCGAGTCGTCGACCACGATCAGCACATCGGCATCGGGATTGAAGGACTGAACGAACACGTCGCTCACGACGCCATCGGGGCCGCCCTCCCCCGTCAGGCCCGTCTGGGCGATGCCTTCGGCCAGCTGAACTGTGAGCGTGGCCGTGTAGACGCCTTCGGCGGGGGGCTCGAAGCGGATGGGGACCTCGACCCAGGTGCCCGGAGCGAGGCTGTGGGACTGGTCGCCTGCCGGAACGAACGGCGCACCACCGCCGATCCCGATCCCCACGACCTCGAGCGTGCCGGTGCCGATGTTCTCGATGCGGAGCGGCAGGGTGCTGTCGGAGCCCGCGGGAATCACGCCGAAGTCGAGCTGCCCGGGCACGAGTGCGTCGGGCGCCAGGGGTTGGGACGGGACAGCGGTGTCGTCGTCGTCCGGGCCTTCGTAGGTCAGACAGGCCGTGAGCGTCAGGAGCAGGAAGGGGGTCACGTCAGATGCCAGCGAGGGGGTGGATACCCATTGCGTACAACAGCAGGACGAGAGCCGCCACCACCCCGAGGAGGGCCGCCAACCCCGCGATGCCCACGAGCACACCCGCGAGGAGGACCCCCTGCGCCATGGGGAGGGGTGCCTCCGGCGGATCCGCTTCTTCGGGCTCCTCCCACGTCACGTCGTCGAGTGCATCCAGGCTGGCGAGGAGCGTCTTCGCATCCGGCATGCGCTTCGACAGGTCTTTGCAGGTCAGGGACCGGATGATCGCCCGCAGCTCGGGATGAAAGCGCGCCCCGGGGTCGAGTGCCTGGATGCGCTGCTTCTCGCTCATGATGGCGACGGCACGCTCCTGCTGCGACTCGTCGGAGCTCTGCGGACCCGGGAAGGCGATGGTGCCGGACAGCAGCTCGTACAGGATCACCCCCACGGCGTAGAGATCCCACCCGGTGGGCGTGAGCTCCCCGGATCGCGCCCACTCCGGCGGGCAGTACGCCACGGTGCCGTAGTCCACCTTCTCGGTCATCGCGGGCTCGTTGCGCTGTTCGATCGCCATGCCGAAGTCCACCACCTTCAGCGCGCCATCGGCTCGAAGGAGGATGTTCTGCGGCTTGATGTCGCGATGGTGGATCTTCTTGCGGTGGAGGTAGGCCAGCGCGCCCGCCATCTGGCGTCCCCAGTCCAGCACGGTCTCGGGGGGGATGGCTCCGCGCTCTGCGATCACGCCGCTCAGGGGCTTCCCGTCGACGAACTCCATCTCGATGTAGGGCAGCGGCGCGTCGAGATGGACGTTGCTGACCTTCACCACGTTGGGGTGGTCGATGGTGTAGAGGATCTCGGCTTCGCGGAGGAACCGCTTGCGGGCCGTGGGGTTGTCCCGAAAGCTCGCGTCGAGGAGCTTGATCGCGGCGCGGATGCGCTGAGCGTGCAGGTTGTGGCACCGGTACACGCTACCGGTGCCGCCCTTGCCGAGGATCTCCTCGACCTGCCACACCTCGCCGATCACCGCACCCGGCACGAAGGACTTCGGTGCCGGCCCCCGAGGAGGAGGAACCGGCGGTTTTTCGGTGCTGGACAACAGGCGTCCCCGCCGAGCAAGAGTGCCCGGAGATGAGGTCACCTCATTGTAGGGCAACACATGCAGTACAGTCGCAGACCCGTGCAGACGTTCCGCAGCCGCGGTTGATGGACACGGGGAGGATGGACGAGATGGTGGTGTGGATCGCGAGTGCCATGGCGCAGGTGACCGGAGGGGCTCCGCCGGACGCCAACGCCCAGCTGTTCCGGCCGACCCTCGACGGCACCCACACCCTGTGGGCGGACGACAGCGGCAAGGCACCGGACGGGTGGTTCGGCGCACGCGGGCTGTTCCAGTACACGCGCAACCCCGTGCTGTGGACCAACGGGTCCGGCGAGACCACCCGCGTCGTGGGCGACCTGATCCAGCTCGACCTCATGACCGCCTACAGCAAAGGGCCCGTCCGCATCGGGGTGGATGTGCCCTTGATCCTCCGAAGCATCGGCGACGACGGGGGGGAGAGCGGGCTCGGCGATGTCGCACTCGACACCAAGGTCACCCTGGTCGACCGCACCGCAGCGCCGCTCGGTCTCGCCGTGACCGGACGCGCCTCCGTCCCCACCGCCACGGTGAAGGGGCCGCTCGGCAACCGTGGGTTCGCTTGGGAGCTCGCGGGCGTCGGAGACGTCGAGGCCGACGCCCTGCTGGTCACCGCCAACCTCGGGGTTCGGGGGGTCCCGCGCTCCGAGCTCGAGAACTTCGTGTGGGGCACCCAGGCCGTCGCCCGGTTGGGAGCGGGCTACCGCATCAACGACGAGTCCGGTGCCTCCATCGATCTCGGAACCCACCTCAACCTGGCCCAGGTCAGCGGCGACACGGTGCCGGTCGAAGCCCTGGTGGGCGGCTGGTACCAGGTGGACGATCTGGTGTTGCGCGCCGGCGTCGGGACCGGCCTCACCAGCGGATTCGGCTCGCCTCAGCTGCGCACCGTGTTCTCGATCGCCTACGAACCCCCGCGCAAGCTCGACGCCGACGGGGACGACATCGTCGACGACGAGGACCAGTGTCCCGAGGACGCCGAGGATCTCGACGGGTTCGCGGATGCCGATGGGTGTCCCGAGCCCACGATGGTCCGGATCCTGGTGCAGAACAAGAAAGGAGAGGCGGTCGACGCCACCTACACCATCACGGCACCCGTCCAACGCGAGGGCTCCGTCGGCACCGACCTGCCCCTGGAGGAGGACGACTACACGCTGACCATCGCCGCCAAGGGCTACGTCGGCATCGACGAGCTCACCCTCAAAGTGCCCGGCGGCGAGCGGCACGAAGCGATGTACGTGCTCGAAGAGGCCCGTCTGCCGGGCGTGTTGACCGTCGATGTCGTCGATCCCACCGGTGCGCCGGTCGACACCGCCGTGTGGTCTGTGCGCAACGTCGAAGGCGGTCCCTGGTCGCCCAGCGAACCCCAGGATTTCGAGCCCGGCACCTACCAGGTCCGCGTGGTGGCCGAAGGCTACGGCACGCGCGGCTCCGAGATCGAGCTCGAGCGTGGCGAGGAGGAGACCCTGCTCGTCGTGCTCGCGCCACTTCGGGTGCGCATCCTCGGAAACCGGGTGGTGCTGCGCGACGACGTGGTGTTCGAAGGAGACGCGCTCACCACCGAGAGCGACGCCATGCTCGCCGAGGTCGCCGTGCTGTTGAACGAGCACCCCGAGATCGCCCGGATCCGCATCGAAGGGCACTCGGACGGCAGCGGCAGCGAAGACGCCCAGAAGGCGCGATCCGAAGCCCAGGCCGAGGCTGTTCGCAAAAGCCTCGTCAAGTCCGGGGTCGCCGAAGAACGGCTGGTGACCGAAGGGCTGGGCGCGGCGCGTCCGGTGGCGGTCGGGAACGACGCTCCCATGCCGTCCGAGCGGATCGAGCTGCACATCGTCGAGGACGCGCCTCCCGAGTGAGCGCGTGGGCCGCGGGGTGCAGCGATCCCCAGGGCTGCAGCGCAGTGTGGCGGGCTGAGGACGCACAGGGTAGGTTCCGCGCGTCGTCGGGGCAACGGAGCTCCGGAGTTCTGATTTGCGGGGTGTTTGATGTTTGTTGCGCTGCTTCTCTCTCTGGTCGGTTGCCAGGACTACTCGCTCAACTCCGCTGAGACCCTGGACACCGACAGCGACATCTTCATCGACACCGGCGATGTCATCCCCACGCCGGTCCCCGTACCCAACGCCGCCGCGCCCATCGCCGTGTGCGAGGTCTCGCCCAACCCGGTCGCGCCCCCCTTCGAGGCCGCCACCTTCGATGGCTCCGGCTCGTACGACCCCGAGGGCCTCGACATCGTCGACTGGAACTGGACCCTCTCCGAGAAGCCCCAGGGCTCTTCGGCCACGATGCCGCCGGGCAACGCCGTGCGCTCCGGGTTCACCCCCGACAACGCCGGGCTGTACGTCGGTCGCCTGGTCGTCACCAACTCCGCGGGCGTGCAGTCCGAGGCCTGCGAAGCCGAGCTCGAGGCCATCCCCGCCCAGAACCTCTGGGTCGAGATGTACTGGGATCAGGCCGGCGACGACATGGACCTGCACCTGCTCGCGCCCGGTGGCGCTCCGCGGTCGGACGACGACTGCTACTACGTGAACTGCAACGAGTCCCAGGGCGACGTGCTGGACTGGGGTGTGCAGGGCAACGCCATCGACAACCCCCGGCTCGACCTCGACGACATCTCGGGCACGGGTCCCGAGAACATCAACATCGACAACCCCGATGCCAGCGGGGGCGGCTTCACGGTGATGGTGCACGACTACTCGAGCGGTGGCCCGACCTCGCCCACGAACGTGACCGTCAACGTCTACCTCAACGGTCAGCTCGCCTACACCGACACCCGGGCGATCAGCGGCGAAGACGACGACGTCTACTTCGCCCAGATCGACTGGAACGCCGGCACCGTCACCGGCCTCTGATCACGCTCCAGCGGCCGCTTTCAGGGCCCGACCCTCGGATCCGGCCGTGTAGAAGGGGCTCCACGACGCGTCCGCCGTGATGGACTCGCCGGCCTCGGCCTTCTCGAGGGTGGCGAGAGCTGCCGCGACCCCCGGTTCGGACCGGTGCCGGTCCAGCCACTTCGCAGCCTTGGCGACCGTGCGGCGGCGAGCCCCGGTCCGTCGGGTGTGCCCGCTCAAGACCAGGAACAGCAAGGCTGCGATGGTCCGCGCGACGTCTCCGCCGAAGCTGCCGTCGGCCTGCTGGGTTCGGGCGAGCCCGGCTTCGTCGAGAGGCCCCTGCGCGGGAGCGGGGACGTTCGCGACCGACTCGGAGGACGCGGTCGGCGTCGCTCCAGCACCCGTGACCCGACCCAGGACGTCTGCCACACCAGACGCCGCTCGGCTGACGGCGTCGAACCATCCGCCACCCCCGGCTTCCCCATCCGCCATGGCTTCGGTCACCGGCGCGTCCTGCCTGGCTTCTTCGCGCAGGGCGAAGCCCTCGGGAGCGGCGGCGTTCGGAGCCTGGGCCCGACCACGGGAGCGACGGCGAGCCTTCGCCTTGCGGGGCGCAGGGGCGGGGGGCGGCATGGGCGCTGCCCCGAGTCCGGGGAACGTCTTGTCTGCGGGGGCGGCCATCGGGGCCGAGAGCGGAATCGCCCCCGAAGGCGGGCCGCCGGGCGCACCGCCCGCTGCACCCCAGGCATGGGGCGACTCCGCCGGCTGGTTCACCTGACGCAGCTCGCCCTCCACCACACGGCTGTCGTCGACCGCCACGAAGGCGGTGAACTTCGAGGCGATGCCGTGCGCCAGCGCGATCCGCAGGATCTCCGGACGAAGCGCCTCTTCTTCGAACGGGCGGAGCACCAGCCGATCCTCCAGTGCTGCGACGCGAGACCGCGCCCACAGTGCACCCAGCAGGCCGTCGGGCCACCCTGCGTCGGTCGGGAGGCGCTTTGGCGTGACCCGATCCTCGAACGCACCCTGTGCGGTGGTGCCCCGGAGCACGACCGCATCCGGCGAGCCCTCGACGAGCACCGACGCCGGACGCCCCGTGAACACGGCGCTCCTGGCCAGTCGGGCGGCTTGGAGGACCGTCCCGTCGGGGTTCTCGACGCCCACGCCTTCGACGATCGGCTCGCCGAACCGGGCCTCCAGGTTGGCGACCTTCAGCTCGATGTCGTCCGACGGCGTCGCGAGCTCGCAGGTGCCGCCTCCGACCCGGGCCAGGCGGGTGAGCAGTGCCGAGTTCACCGCGGTGTCGATCCCGAACGTGAAGAACCGGGCGTTGCCCTTCCGATTCGCCACGGCGGCCACCAGCTCGTCCTCGTTCCAGGCCTGGCCATCCGTGATGAACAGCACCGACGCCGACCGCTCTCCGAGAGGCGCGTCGAACGGCCGCAGGGCTTCTTTGATCGCCGGGAGCATCTGCGTTCCACCCCGGGACGCGAGCGCGCTGATCCAGGCGTCGGCCCGGGCCAGCGTGTCGTCCGTGTAGGGCAGCAGCTCCTTGCTCATCGGCTCCAGCCGGTCGTCGAACGCGATCAGCCGGAACCGGTCTCCCGGGGACATGCCGTGCAGGGCGGTCTTCAGGGCCTTGCGGGCCGCCTCCAGCTTCACGCCGGACATCGAGCCCGAGATGTCGATGACGTACACCGCATCCCGGGGCAGGGCTTCGACGAACGCCCGTGCAGGCGGCTCGATCGTGACCAGGGTGTGCGATCCGTCCGTCCAGGCGCGGCTCTCCAGGGCATCGTCTGCCGCGGTGGAGAACGCCAGGACGAAGTCGCGATCCAGCGTCGCGTCGGCCGAGGGGGCGATGCGCACCCGATCGTCGAGCGTGAGCTGCATCGCGTGCTGGGCCACCTGGAGCTGTCGCAGCCCCGTCCCCTCCGGCAGCGCGATGGCGACCTCGAGATCCAGCGTGGTCCCGCCCTCCAGCCGGATCGGAGGCTGGAGTCGATCGGCGTCCGGAACCTGATCGGTGGCCGGCAACACCCCGGGACCGTCGTGCTTCACGGGTCTGCCCGGCAGGTAGCGGGGCGCGATCACCGTGGGAAACCGCCACTGGTAGCGCCCATCCGACCGCTCCAGCCGCTCGACCAGCTCGATCCGCACCCGCACGCCCTCCCCCGGTGGGATGCGGGTGACCCGGATCGTGTGCACGTCGGACCGCTCCTGGGTCAGCAGCGCAGCACGATGCCCGGCCTGGCGGGCCTCGGCGAAGTCCTGTTCGGCCTCCTTCCGCTCCTTGCACACGGCCTCGACCATGACCTCGCCAGCAATCAGTGTCAGCTTCACCACCGCCCCGTCTTCGGGAAGCGGAAACAGGTGCGTCGCTTCCAGCGGGACGTCGTGCGGGTTGTCGAACGCCTGTTCGACGATGGTGCGGGCACAGTCGCCCACGATGGACGTGCGCACGCGGACCTCGGTGAGGGGGAACGCGGTCTCGACGCCTTCGATCAGGGCCACGAGTGCACCCAGCCCGCATGGATGGGGCGAAGTGGGCGGCTCGAGCGTGGGGGGCAGGGGTGCGATGGTCATGAGAGCGCTCCTTGGACGAGGGTGGCGATCTGGCGCGCGAGCCCTTCGGGATCGGGCACCAGGCGGGGGTCGAGGGTGAGCTGGACACCGGGCGCGACGGCGTAGGCCTTCAGCTCGGCAGGCACTTCGGTGGGCGCTGGGGTGGGAGCCCCCATGGCCTCGCGAACCGCCCGCTCGAGCGCGTCGAACGGCTGGTTGCCGAACGCGTCCTGGATCTGCGCCAGCGAGTAGCCCTGGCTCTGCAGGAGCTTGGTGGCGAGGACCTGGACGAGGTGGCGCCACCCGTAGATGGCCTTGCGACCGTCGTAGCGGAGCGGCCGATCGACCAGGCCGAGCCCCTGGTAGTAGCGAACGGCCCGGGCATCGGGGGCGTCCGACACGCGTGCATCGGAGACCGAGGTGCCGATCCGCCCGAGCTGGCGGGCGATCTCGACGACGAGCTCGCCGAGGGTCCAGGTCTGTTCGGGGTCTGGGAAGTGCGTCATGGTATTACTGTAAACATGACAGCACTTACTGTCAACATTCGAGCCCAAAGAACCGATCGGAGCGGTCAGCGCTCGTCGCGCCGCAGCGCGACACCAACCGAAGTGATGATTCTGCTGACGCAGAACGACCCGTAGCCGCCGGACATCAAGCGAAGCGGTCCGGCTGCGGAGTGGTCGTCCGCAGGGAACCCTCGCTTGCGAGGGATGACCGGAGGATCGAGCGCTGAAGGGATGCTCGCAAGGGAAACGAAGAGTTTCCCTTCGAAATCAACAGGTAGAAACACATTGAGCTGAGCCTGGCGAGACCCCGCTCTCTACCGACCGTCCGCCCGAACGACTTCGATGGATTCAACGCCAACTCTCACCGCTGACGCTTCGCTTCACGGAGGGTTGCGCTGAGGATCCGCAGAGCGCGAAATGCCTCGATGAGGCCGTCCCCACCGACGTGTCCGAGCCTCGTCCCACGGAAGTGCTGTCGGGGCTGACTCCCCGAACACCGCGCGATCGATGCCTCGCGCGACCTTGCATTCTCGGAGCAGCGCTTCGCTTCGCGGAGGGTTGCGCAGAGCGCCGAGGCTGCGAAGAGGCCCGCCCTGCCGCCGTATCCGACGTCGTCTTGCGGATAGGCCGCCGGGGCTGGCTGTCCGACCACCGCGCGCGCGACGGCGCCCGGGCAGACACCCGTCGTCCGCTCCTCCGTGCCCCCTCGGTGTACTCCGTGACTCTGTGGTGGATTGGCGCCGATCCCCAGTTCAAGACAGGATTCTCGTGGTCGGTGCTGGTCGCCCGAACTCGCATTTCGGAGCAGCGCTCGTCAGCGCTGCTTCGTGCCCGTCGTCTCGGCCCGAGGCTGCCCGGTCGACAGCTGCTGGACCACCCGGTCCGTCGGCCAGCGGTCGTCGTCGTACCGCTCGATCACCGTCCCGTCCTCGTCGAGGATCAGGATGCGGTGCAGGTGCGAGATCCGCCCGCCATCCACGGTGACCCGCTGGCCGCCACGCAGCGCGAGGTCCTGCAGCACCAGCGGCTTCGCGCGGGCCAGTCGCCAGATCGACGTGTCCGCCCCCATCAGCTCGCCCCAGGCCGCGAGAACCTCGGTGGAGTCGTGCTCGGGGTCGAGCGTGACCGTCACGATCCGACCGCCGTCGAGCTTCTTCTGCAGAGCCGCCAGTCGCGCCCCGATGGCCGGGCAGAACGTCGGATCCGGGCACTGGGTGTAGATGTACGTCAGCAGCGTCCGGGTCCCCTGCCCCTCGCCGACCACGACAGGCGACGCGTCCTCGGCCACCAGCTCGGTGCGCGGCAACACCTCGCCCACCTGCACGGGCTTCACGTCCGACCGCAGCTCGACCTCGGCGTGGCCGGTCTTCACGGGGTTCACCAGCTGCCAGCCGTAGTCGGTGTCGAGCAGCTGTGCCTCGATGACGTCTCCCGGAGCGAGTGCCGAGGCTTCCCAGGGCGCCAGACCGAAGCCCATCACCATCGCGGGCATCACGCCATCGATGGGTTCGTGGTCGATGGACACCCGGATGCCGTCGATGTTCACCACCGTGCCCTTCAGCGCGTGTCCGCCGGACCTGACGCTGTCGGACACCTCGTCCGCCCCCGTCTTCACGGCGTATTCGAGTGACTGCGTCGCTTCGGGCCCATCCAGCCAGAGGTCGATGTGGTCGCCAGGTGCGAGGGGCAGCAGGTCGACGTCGGGGGTCTTCTGGTACCGCTCCACGCCCGTGACGATGCGTCCGCGGAGGTCGTCGTGCTGGACGAGCACGGTCTCGGTTCCGACGTGCAGCAGCGTGCCGTGGGTATCTGGAGGCGTGTCGGGCACCGGAGGCGGTTCCGGGGCCGTCGCGCCACAACCGAGCATCACCAGGAGCGCCGAGACCATGCCCGGCGCCTAACACCTCGACACGGGGGAGTCAGAACAGGCGAACCAACCGATCCCGATCCCGCATCCACCCGTCGAGCGCGTCGTGCGGCACCACCTGGACGGCGATGGCCGGCTCCTCGGACAGGATGTCCAGGCCCTTCGGAATCGACGGATCCCGTGCGACGAGCCGCTCGCTGACCAGCAGCACCATGCGCGGGCCGAGGGCGTCGAAGTGGGTCGCTCCCGCCACCACCACCCCACGCGCCACCAGGTTGTCGGCGAGCTCCGACGCACCTCGATCCCGCGAATCCCCCGGCCCCAGCGATACGATCACGACATCGACGGGCTCCGGAAGCGGCTGGTCGGGACCAATGGTGAACGGCATCACGCCTCCTGGAGAACACCGTACGCCACTGAAGCCCGTGCGGCGACCTCTCCTGTCGGCCCCCAGAGGACTACGATGCGGCGGGAGGTTCTGTGACCCGCATCATCCGACTCGTCACTCTCGCCGTGGGCCTGATGGTCTCGGCGCCGTCGCTCGCCACCGAGGTCGCTCACGTCGACGTGGAGGCCGTCATCCGCTCGACCAGCACGTACGCCCAGGCCAAAGAGAAGGTCGAAGCCTACGGAAAGACCCTGCAGAAGGAGCTCGAGTCCGAGCAGGAACGCATGGAGACGTTCTACGCGGACACCCTGGAGAAGGTGCAGCGTGGCGAGCTGTCCCCGTCCCAGCAGTCCAAGGCCGAAGAACAGCTGGTGGCGATGCAGGAGGGCCTGCAGAAGAAGGCGATGGAGGCGGACAAGAAACTCCTGGCAAAGGAGCAGGAGCTGGTGGAGCCGATCTACGCCGCGCTGAACAAGGCCCTGGAATCCGTCGCCGAAGAGAAGAAGCTCGACTACATCGTCGACGTCGACGCCACCCTGTTCGCGGGCGGACAGGACGTCACCGAGGCGGTGCGCAAGAAGCTGAACAGCCCGTGAGCCGTCAGAGCAGCGCCAGCTGAACCCCCTGCCCCGGTCTGCGGAACGGCGTGGGCCCTCGGGGTTCGAAGGGCGTGAACCCGAGGCGGCGACGCCACACATCGAAGGTCTGCCGCGCCAGATCCCAGGTGGGACCCTCGCCCTTGCGGCGCATCCCGATGTCTCCGGCACCCGTCACACCGGCCCGCTCGATCTTGGCCAGCACGGCATCTGCGCGATCGGGGAGCACCTGACGCAACCGCCGCTCGAACACAGCTCGCACGGGACTCGACAGCCGCACCATCCCGAGCCAGGCCCAGCGCGCTCCGGCCTCCCGTGCAGCCCGAAGCGTGGAGGGAATGAGGTGGTCGTTCAGCCCCGGAATCAAGGGCGCGTAGGAGAGCGACACCGGAATTCCCGCGTCCGACAGGGCCCGAATCGCGTGCAGACGTGCGGAAGGCGGCGCCGTGCCGGGCTCGATCAGTCGACACAGCCTGCGGTCCAGGATGGGGATCGACACCGCGACCCGGACCGCGTCGAACCGCGCCAGGCGTTGCAGGACATCCAGATCGCGCACGACGAGCGGCGACCGCGTGATGATCGAGACGGGCTGGCGATACTCGGCACACACCTCGAGACACGCCCGGGTCAACCCCCACTTCCGCTCCAGGGGCTGGTAGCAGTCGGTCACCCCCGAGAACGCCAGGAGGCTGCCCGACCACGACGGCTTCTCGAACCGCTCGCGAAGCAGCTGGGCCGCCTCGGGCTTCACCAGGACCACCCGCTCGAAGTCGGTGCCCGCCCCCAGGTCGAGGTACTCGTGCCAGGCCCGGGCGTAGCAGTACGCACAGCCGTGGGTGCACCCACGATAGGGATTGACGCTCCAGTCGAAGCCCAGGTCTGCACTGGTGTTGTGCGCGACGATGGACCGGCTGCGGTCGACCAGGACCTTCAGCTTCGCAGGAGGGGGCGGTTCCTCCCACTCCAGGGTCTCGGACCGGAAGCGGGAGGGCGGGTTCCAGACGGCACTGCTCATGTGTTCAGTATAGCACCCGGCTCCACGCCGCGACCGCCTACCGGGTTAATCTCGCGGTGGAGGTTGTGGAATGACCGTCAGCGTCCTGATTCTCTCCGTGCTCGCGGGCTGCCAGCAGGCCGAGTCCGGCATGTCCAAAGGCGGACCCGTCGTGCCGACGATGGATGCCGAGAAGTGGCAGAGCTTCGTGCAGACCAAGGAGATCGTCAGCTCGAAGTACCACATCGACGACCGCTACGCGTCGATGCGGGGGCCGTCCGGCTTCGATCACGCCGTGCTCCTCGAGACCGAGAAGCCCGAGCTGCTGTGGATCACCGGCTACAAGACCACGGTGGTCGACGCGAAGTCCGAGAAGGAGCTCTCCCAGGAGTTCATGTGCCACGCCAACCTCGATTTCGAGGCCAGCACCTACTACGACCACTTCCCCAAGGCGCCGCCCATCTCGGGTCGGGTCTTCACGCTGTCCCAGGGCCAGCAGGAGATCCACTTCCCCACGGGTATGGGCATCCCGATCCGCAGTGATCTCCAGCTGTCGCTCGCCACCCAGGTGCTCAACCTCAACCTCGACAAGCCGGACCTGAACGTGCGGCACAAGGTCGAGATCGAGTTCGTGCGCGACTCCGACCTGAACAGCTGGCGCGATTCCCACGACGACTTCGAGGTCGTTCCGCTCTACCAGACCGCTGTGCAGGGCTTCAAAGCCCTCGAGAACGCCCGCTACTACGGGGTCGCTCACGACGACGCCGATCCGATGGAGCTCGGAGAGGGCTGCTCGGTGGGGTCGTCTGCGATCGAGGGCGACGTCGACGAAGACCGGCTGGGCCAGAAGTTCACGGCGCACTGGGTGGTCGAGCCGGGCAAAGAGGTCAACCGCACCAACGTCACGCGGTTCCTGAACCTGCCCTACGACACCGACGTCTACTACATCGCCACGCACCTGCACCCGTTCGCCGAGTCGCTCACGCTGAACGACCTCACCACGGGCGAGCAGGTCTACCAGTCCACGGTGCGCAACAGCAAAGACCGCATCGGCATCGACGAGGTCGACGTCTACAGCTCGTTCGACGGCATCCCGCTCAAGGAGGAGCACGAGTACGAGCTGGTGAGCGTCTACAACAACACCAGCGGCAACGAAGTCGACTCGATGGCGGTGCTCTACCTCTACGCCCGCGACATGAAGTTCGACCGCGAACGCTCCATGAAGGAGTTCGCCCAGGCCGCGCTCGAGCCTAAGCAGTCCGAGCAGCCCCCGTCCGAGCCAGCCTCCATGTGATGCGCTCCCAGAGGCGCTCCCGGCGCTTGTCGGGGGGCTCCTCGGCTTCGAATGCGAGCTCGACCGCTCGGGTGAACGGCGTGCGCTCGACATCGGGCACCAGCTTCCAGAACCCCTCGTCCTGACAGACCAGGTCGTGCTTCAGGCCCTCGACCAGCTGCTTGGCGATGTCGAAGTTGGCCCGCGTCACGCCCTGCAGCCAGTAGCTCGACAGCTTCGGCGAGAGCACGGGCACCGGGATCATGACCGGCTTCATCCCCCGGACGGCCGCCACGCCTTCGAGGATCTGACGCGCGGACAGCACGTCTGGACCGGGCAGATCGTACGCCGCAGACCCCTCGTGTTCGAGGTCGACCGCCGCGGTGAGCGCCGCCACCACGTCCCCGATCCAGATGGGCTGACTGCGCGACGACAACCAGCTCGGGAGCACCATCACCGGAAGGCGCATCGCCAGGTCACGGCAGATGAGCCAGCTCTCGCTGCCGTTTCCGACGATCATCGCAGCCCGCAGCTCGATCGTGCTGGGCGCTCCGGACCGCAGGATGTGGCCGGTCATCAGTCGACTGGCCAGGTGGGCGCTCGGCTCTCCATCCGGTGCCGGGCCACCCAGGTAGACGATGCGCTGGATCCCCGCGTCTTCACAGGCCTGCAGGAAGGCACGCGCCGCTCTTCGCTCGGCGGGCATGGGGTCGTCGTGCTCCGCCATCGAGTGCACGAGGTACACCGCGACATCACAGCCTTCGAGTGCCGGACCCAGGGTCGAGGGCCGGTCGAGGTCCAGCTCCACCCAGTCGAAGTCGGGCGCTCGCTCGCGCGCCCGGTCCGGGTTGCGCGACCCACACCGCACCGTGTGGCCAGCCTCCTGCAGCGCGGTGCGCAGGTAGCTGCCGACGAATCCGGTGGCGCCTGCCACGACTACCTGTCGACCCACGTTCTCCTCCAGCGTCCAGGGCGACCGCCAACCCGGCGGCCCCGTCTGATTACAGGGCTGCAAGGGCCGACGAGCGGGCCGATCCCGCATCACCATGCGGCACCCCACCGCCCTGCAGTGCACGTATCATCCTGAATGAACATACATTGAACAAATCTTGAACAGCCCCATCACCACCACCCGGACGTTCCCGCTCGGGCTCGATGCCGTTCACCTGTTCGAGCCGGACCAGGCAGACCTGGATCGGTTCCGGGCGCGCTACGCGCAGACGTCCTGGTCGTACCCCCACGTCGGGGCCACCCAGGAGGACCCGCTGCCGGCGGGATGGGACCCCGACCACCACACGGTGGAGCTCGGTCCGCCCGAGGTGTTCGACGCCGCGGTCGAGGCTCTCGGGCGCTGGGTGATGTTCGATCTGCCGTGGGTCCGGATGCATCCCGACAGCCGGCAGGTCCCGAACGGGCTCGTCACCTTCGCCAGCAAGCAGTACGGCTTCTGGATGATGCACGCGTGCCGGGTGGTCTACCGCATCGACGAATCCGATCGCGTGGGCTTCGGCTACGGCACGCTGATCGGGCACGGGGTGGCGGGCGAAGAGCAGTTCCTGGTGCACCGCGAGGGCAGCCACGTGCGCTACAGCGTGCGCAAGTTCAGCCGCCTCGCCCACCCGCTCGCCCGCGCGGCCGGAGGGCTCGCACGGAGCCTCCAGCGCCACTTCAGCGTCGAGTCGGGCAAACGGATGCAGGCCGAGGTCGCAAAGCTCCGCCGAGCCGACCTCGCGAGCTGACCCTCAGACTGCGGCGGTCACCACGTCGGACAGCGCCCGGTACTGCTGAGCACCCCGGCTGTCGGCGTCGTAGGCGAAGATGTCGACGCCCTCGATCTGCGCCTTCGCCAGGCTGCTGTTGATGCCGATGTGCACGGGGAGCACGGCGTCGCCGAACGATTCGGCGATGTCGCGCTCGATCGCCTCGTTGAGCGAGGTGTTCCGGCCGTCCACCCGCGTGAGCAGCACGCCCATCACGTCGATCTCGGGGTTCAGGCGCGCGGCGACCGCGGTGATGGTCTGCACGAGCGCTTCGACGCCCTTCAGGGCCAGCGGGCTCGGGTCGCAGGGGATGAGCACGTCGTCTGCGGCGCACAGGCCGTTCAGCGCCAGGTTGCCCTGGTTGGGCGGGCAGTCGAGCACGATCACGTCGTAGTGCGACCGGGTCACCTTCAGCGCGTCGCGAAGGATGAACTCCTTGCCGATGCGGGTCGACAGCAGGTCTTCGGCTTCGGCCAGGCGGGGGTCGAACGGCGTGACGTCCAGGCCCTCGATCTCGGTGGAGGTGACGACGTCCATCACCTCGAGGCCCGCGCGGTCGTCGGTCAGCACGCGCGACAGCAGGCCGCCACCGGGTCGGACCTGCGCCTTCAGCGCGGTGGTGACGTGGCCCTGGGGATCGAGGTCCACGAGGAGCACGCGCTTGCCGTGGAATCGGGCGAGGGCGCTCGCGAGGCTGACGCTCGTGGTCGTCTTGCCGACACCGCCCTTCTGCGCCGCGACGGCGATCACCTGGGCGTGCTTGTCGCCGATGGGACGGGTCGGCACGGAGGTCGAGACGAGGCGCTTGAGACCGGACTTCAGGAGATTGCGCATGGCGGCTCCTCTTGGGGGGCGGGGTGGATCCGATCTCCGGGGTGGAGACCGCGCCGATGCGGGATGCAGGACACGGTGGATCGCGGGGAGTGACGGAAGCGTAGCGGATCTTCGCCCGATACACAAACATCAGTGTTGACACGTCAACGACCGGTGCGCTCCCGGGCCTCCTCCAGATCCATGTCCAGGGCCTGCCGCGCGACGTCGTAGGAGAACCCCCGCCGCCCGAGCTTCTGCAGGGTCTTCCTCGGATCCGGGGGTTCGCGGCGCATCGACATGTGGGCCCACGGCCCCAGCCGCCGCTTGCGGAGGTAGTCGAGGGCTGCGATCAGCTCGTGTGCGCCGTCTTCTTCGCGCAGGATGGCCTCGATCAGGTCGGCGGGCACGCGCTTCTGGCGCAGCTTGGCCTGGATCTGCCGTCGGCTGTTGCCCCGTCGTCGCAGAGCCTGGGTCTTCGAGCGCGCCCACGCCTCGTCGTTCAGCACGCCCTGCTCGATCAGCGACGCCAGCACCTTGTCGGCGGCCACCGCGAGTTCTCCGGTGGGCGTGTCGGGAAACCGCTTCTTCGCGCCCCTGAGCAGCAGGGTCTTCAGGTGCCCGGACGAGGTCATGCGGGACTTCAGGTAGCGCATGGCGTGGTGACGGATGCTTCGTTCGGGCTTCTTGCTCATCTGCTATGAACCTCGATTAGCGCAACGTCGCCACGGAGTCACGGAGCACGCCGAGGATTGCACGGAGAGGTGCGGAATGCCCGATGCACCATGCGACGCCTCCCGATCGACACCGCCATGGGACGCCCGAAGGGCGGGTCGGACCCAGCTGCGAAACCGTGTTGCCAACTTTTTTTTCGGGCGAGAGAAGGGCAAGGACGCCCAGCGCCGAGTGTGAGCTCCAATACAGTTCTGGCCTCGATTCACCACAATAAAGTCCGAATGACCTTATATGGATTTCAGCCCATAAAGGTCATCTTGACCTCATAGGATAAGCCACCATGAAACTCCATCTCGTCGTCATCGATCCCCAGAACGACTTCTGCCTGCCCGACGGCAACCTCTCGGTGCCGGGCGCACAGGGCGACATGGACCGCCTGGCCGTCATGGTGAAGCGCCTGAAGAACAAGCTCGCCGACGTCCACGTCACCCTCGACAGCCACCGCCGCGTCGACATCAGCCACCCGGTCTGGTTTCGCGACTCGGATGGCAACCACCCCGCGCCGTTCACGGCCATCACTGCCGCCGACGTCGAAGCCCAGACCTGGGTTCCCACCCTCCCGAGCACCCACGGTCGCACCCTCGACTACCTGCGCGAGCTCGAACGCACCCAGCGCTACACCCACGTGATCTGGCCCGAGCACTGCTTGATCGGCAGCGAAGGCCACAACGTGGTGGAGCCCCTGTTCGACGCGCTCCAGGAGTGGTCGGCCCGCTTCGCGCTCGTCGACTTCGTGACCAAGGGCAGCAACCCGTTCACCGAGCACTTCTCGGCCGTCCGAGCAGAGGTCCCCGACCCCACCGACCCCGCCACGCAGCTCAACGCCGGCCTGCTCACCACCCTCGAGGAGGCCGACCTGGTCCTGCTCGCGGGCGAAGCCAGCAGCCACTGCCTGGCCAACACCGTGCGCGACATCGCTGCCGGCTTCACCGACCGCAAGGCCATCGAGAAGCTGGTGCTGCTCACCGACGCCACCAGCCCGGTGCCTGGCTTCGAGGCCCTGGCCGACGACTTCATCCGCGATCTGACCGCCATGGGCATGAAGACCGCGACCACCACCGACTTCCTGGCCGCCTGAGCCGGCCCCTCCCCTCGTTCACGCCGCAATCCACCCGTCTCCACCGGAGGAATCATGCCCCTCTTCGACTCCACCCACCTCACCTCGCGCATCCTGAACGGCAGCCACTACGGCTACTCGGGAACCCGCATCGATCGGCTCGGCGCCAGCGAGTACACCCTGGTCGCCATCGCCGCCGACTCGTCGGGATCCGTGAGCTCCTTCAAGCCCGAGATCGAGGCTTGCATCCAGGAGACCGTCCGGGCCTGTCGCCACGCTCCCCGGGCCGACAACCTGATGCTGCGCCTGCTGCAGTTCGACACCAAGCTCGACGAGATCCACGGCTTCAAGCCCCTCATCGAGTGCAAACCGGGCGACTACGGAGGCGCGCTGACCCTCGGGGGCTGCACCTCGCTGTACGACGCCGCCCACAACGCGGTCGCGAGCGTGCGGGACTACGGCGAAGACCTCGTCTCGAACGGCCTGTCGGCGAACGGCATCGTGTTCGTGGTGACCGATGGCGGCGACAACAACAGCACGCTCACCCCCGGTGCCGTCCGGGATGCGGTCGAGCAGGCGGTGTCCGACGAGACCGTCGAGTCGCTCGTGACCGTGCTGGTGGGCGTGAACGTGCAGAACGCCGGGCTCGCGAAGACCCTGATGGACTTCAGCGCTGCGGCCGGATTCGACCACTACCTGGAGCTCGAGAACGCCGACTCCACGACTCTGGCGCGCCTCGCCTCGTTCCTCTCGCGCAGCATCTCGGCCCAGTCCACGGTGCTCGGGACCGGCGGCGCCTCGCAGATCCTGACCTTCTGATGCCCACCGTCCGCTGCGCCGGCCTGACCCTCGACCTGGGACCGAACGACTTCGTCGGCCAGGGAGGGCAGGCTCACGTCTACGCGCGGGACCGTCGGGCCTACAAGCTGTTCGACGACCCCGCCCAGGTGCCCCATCCCGACCGGCTGGATGTGCTCCGACCACTGAAGAGCCCCGGCATCACGGCTCCGATGGACGACGTGTTCGCAACGGACGGCACCCGGCTGGGCTACACGATGCCCTTCCTCGCGGGCTGGGTGCCCCTGATCACCCTGGTTCCGCCCACTTATCGGAAGCGCCACGGGCTGGATGTCGCTGCGATCGGAAGACGGGTGCTCGAGCTGCGCAGCCTGGTGGAGCGCGCCCACGCCGCGAACGCCCTGGTGGTCGACCTGAACGAGCTGAACGTGCTGGTGCGGCCCGACCACGGCGCGCTGGCGCTGATCGACGTCGACAGCTGGCAGGTCCCGGGCTTTCCCGCCACAGCCCTGGCCGAGTCCGTCCGCGACCGGCACGCCACCTGCTTCGACACCGGCACCGACTGGTTCGCCTTCGCCGTCGTCACGTTTCAGCTGTTCGCCGGCATCCACCCCTTCCGCGGCCGTCATCCGTCGGTGAAGTCCCTGGACGACCGGATGCAGCAGGACCTGTCGGTGTTCCACCCCGAAGTGGTGGTGCCGCCGATGGTCGATCTGGATGCGATTCCGCCGACGTGGCGCGACTGGTACGAAGCCCTGTTCGCCTTCGGAGAGCGCGGCGCCCCACCCACGGCCATGGACCGTCCGGCACCGCCGCGTCGACGCGCCGTACAGCTGCTTCCGGGCGCGTCCGTCCAGCCCGGGGAGCGACTGCGTCTGGGCGGCCCGATCCTGGGGATCGCCAGCTTCGGGAGCACCGGGTGGGCGTGGACCGCAGATGGCGTGTACGCGGGTCGACGTCGATTGGGACCCGCTCCACAGCCCGGAGCCCTGCCTTTCGCGACGCAGGACGGTGGACTCGCGTTCGCCCGGGCCCACGCGGGAGCGCTGCAGGTCCATCTGGCCGATGGGTCCCCGGTCGCGACCGACCTGAAGGTGGACGCCCTGGTGGCGCACCGCGGCATGCTCCATGCCCGGATCGGGCCCGCCCTGGTGGAGCTGTCCGTGCGTCGGGTCGTGAACACCCCCGTCGTGACGAGTCGGATCGCCACCCGTGTCGCGCCACACGCCACGCGGCTGTTCCGCGGCGTCGCCGTCACCCGGGCCCTCGGAACGACCTGGATCCATCGCCTCGCCCCGGGCACCTGCACCCAGCTTCGGGCGACCCATCTCGATGGGCTCCAGGTGAATGGGCTCCAGGTCGTAGATGCCGTCCACGAAGCGGGGGTCACGGTGCTCGTCACCCCGAGTCCCACCGGGAGCGGCTGGATGCGCCACGTGCTGGGTCCGGACGGCGTCTCCAGCGCGCCCTGTGACACGCCCGAGGCGCACCTGCTGGTCCTGCCGACGGGCGTGGGGCTGATCCAGGACGGCACGTCGCTGGAGCTGTTCCACACCCGACGACCCCGCGCCGCCGTTCGCAGCGTGACCGCCGATCTCCCCGCGCGACTGGACCTCTTCGAGGGCCGACCTGCGTTCGCGCTCGACGACACCGTGTGGTCGGTCCGCCTCGCCCGCACAGCGGAGTAGACTGGGCGGCATGGCAGACGCACCCGGATTCATCCAGCGCTACCGCGACGAGGTCGACCAGTTCGCGAAGCCCAGCGTGACGGTCGACCTGGTCGTGTGCACCGTCCGCGACGAGGCACTCCAGGTCTTGCTCATCGAGCGCGGCGAGCCGCCGTTCGAGGGTCGCTGGGCACTGCCAGGCGGCTTCGTGCGCGTCGGCGATGCCTTCGACGACCAGGGCGAGGGCCTGGAGCAGGCCGCCCGTCGCGAGCTGCACGAAGAGACCGGTCTGACCCTCGAGAACGCGTGGCTGGAACAGGTGGGCGCGTTCGGCGCACCCCATCGCGACCCGCGGATGCGCATCATCAGCGTCGCCTACACCGCCCTGCTGCGACCCGGTCTGGCCGGACGCGTGCAGGCCGGCTCGGATGCGGCAGATGCGCGATGGTTCTCCTTCTCGGAGCTGCCCGACCTCGCCTTCGACCACGACGTCATCCTGGCCTCTGCCCACGGCCATCTCCGACGTCGGCTGGAACACAGCGCGATCGCCTTCGAGCTGGTGCCCGAGGAGTTCACGGTCGCCGACCTCCGGGACGTGTGGAGCGCGGTGCTCGAAGAGACCCAGGATCCCGGCAATTTCCGCCGTCGGTTCCGCAGGATGTGCTCGGATGGGCTGATCGAACCCTCGGGCGGCGTCCGGCCCACCTCCACCAAGCCCGCCAAATTGTACCGATTCGCTGGCGAACACACCCAGATCGGCTAAAGGTGTTCGGTCCGGGGCCTGAAATCCTCATTCGGGTATGCAACCCCCGGCGCCCATCCGCGACACTCTCCGGATGGCTTTGTCGAACGAAGGTGCACGATGGCCGATTGGTCCGGACGAATCGCGGATACCGCAAACGCCCGTGGCGTGTGGATGCGCTCCTCGTCGCTGATCGAACACATCCCATCGTTTCCAGGCGTCATCACCGACAGCGGCACAGATGTCGCCGAGCCGAGCATCGACGAAGTGCTGGCCACCTCCGAGGCCGACTTCCCCCACGCCGAGTGCGCAGAGACCGAGATCACGGACACCACGGCGTCCCCGATCTCCAACGTCCCCAACCGCGACCCCATCACCGACCCCCCGGTGCCGCGTCGCACCTACGCGCCCCCTCGCCCGGAGCGGCTCCGGCTGATCGACGAAGGGCCCGACCCCGCCGAGTCCACCCCGCCCACCTGGGACATGGGGCTGCTCCCGGCCACCTACGCCGACGCCGAGATCACCGAGAACGCCACCAACGACGACCCGGCGCCGTCTCCATCCGTGGACATCGAGCTCGACGATGCCATGCACGCGGCCACGCTCCAGGCCGACCAGGAAGCCTCCGTCACGCTCGACATGGAGCTGCTGTCGCCGGGCGAGCGCGATGCCCTCGGATTCGACACGCCCCAGCAGGAGCTTCGCGAGGTTCCGTCGCTGAAGAACCGTCGCAGGCCCTCCGAACCCGGGCTCCCCATGCCCGCACCGGTCCCCACGCCGCGCCCCTTGAAGAGCCACATGCGGGCCTCTCCCGGGCCTCGGGTCCCCAGTCGCAACCGGTCTTCGGCCACGTCGGCCACCGGGGCCCCCAAGCGGGTGCGCAAGCCCGATCCCGCGGCGCGTCCCATGCGCGACGACTTCGCCAGCCAGGCGCCCACCCGGCCGCGGGTGCCCGTGCAGCTGCGTAGCGTCCCCGTCTCCATCGACGAGCACGTCCTCGAAGGCCCGAGCCTCTTCGAGCGAGCTGGATGGTGGACCGCCGGCGCACTCGCCGGAATGATCGGCGCATCCGTGCTGTCCAGCATGGCGCTGGCCATCGTCTTCCTCATCTGAAGAAGAGGCAGCCCTGCCCGCGTAGCCGGCGAGCAGGGCCTGGGGTCGCGATTTCTGTGGTCGACGGCGTTTAATCCGGGACTTGAGCGCTGAGTGCCGATGCTCGGCCAGATGAGCCACCCCCGCAGATGGGAGCGCGGGGGACGGGAGTCGAACCCGCTCCTTCGGCAAGCAGTCCCAGACCTCGAGACGACCACCACGACAAGACTCAGTCTCGGAGGATTCATCTGAGAGTCAGTCGCGAACCCCGGGTCACCCGGTGCGTCTACCATTCCGCCACCCCCGCGCAGGGTGCGGGGAGCAGGACTCGAACCTGCACGTTCGCGTGTTCACAGTGAGCCTGAGCGTGAGCTTCCTCCTGCGAAGCACAGCGGCTCCGCAGCGTCACGATACTCCGATGCGCCCTTCGTTCACGGGCGCTCAGCGGAACAGGTATCCGAACACGGCGTCTCCGATGGACTGTTCGGCGACCTCGGTGTCGTTCGCCCGGCTCCGGGCCCGTTTCACGGCGTCGCGCAGCTGGTCGATGCGCTCGATCAGCTCCTCCTTGCGAGGAACCGGGAGCGCTCCAGAGGTGTAGACCGTGGACCAGTGCCCGATGGTCACGTCCTCGGTGATGAGCTGGGTCTGGGCGGGGTGCTCCTCGGTGGCGTCGTAGAGCACGATGGGCCGCTGCACCTTCTTGGTCTTGTGGGTGCGCACGGGGTCGGTCCGGAACAGATGGCTGTTGGGGTCTTTGGTCCAGGACTTCGACTCATCGAGCGTAGGCATGTTCGACACGAACGTGAGCAGGTCCGTCAGCTCCTTCTCCAGGAAGATGAGCAGCGTGACCGGCACGTCTTCGAGAAGTTTCTGGCCGTCGATCTCGACGTTCGCGCGCGCCTCGAGGTTGCCGTAGTCCTGGGTGGCCTCGATGTTCAGGTACTTCGTGCGCAGCTTCTGGACGCGCTTCAACACGTCGCCGGCGTTCATCTGCACCACCTTCGACTCGGGCGGGAAGGTCTCGCCGTCGTCGTCGAGCGACTGGAACGTGCGGGTCATGCCGCTGTACACGTCGGACTTCTGGGCCTTCTTGTACAGCTCGGTGAGCTCGCTGTAGGTGCGCGACTTCACGCCCTTGCGGATCGCCACCACCTCGTGGAGCTTCATCTTGTCGTCGGCCATACATCCTCCAGTCTCGCGTCTCGCTCGTCCTGGAGAGAGCCGGCCCTCTACGCGTAGACCCGGTTCGCCCGGATGGCCACGATGTCGTCGCACTCCAGGAGGTAGCCGGACAACCATCCGCCACCGACGCAGTTGGTGTCCAGTCCGATCACGTTGTCGCGGCGGATCAGCCCTTCTCGAGCGTGGTGGCCGTGCACCACCAGCCGTCGCCCGTCGTACTGCTTCCACCAGGGGCGCCGCTTCCAGTTGCGCAGGTGCATGGCCTGCTTGCGGGTCGTCTTCTTGGGCTTCTCGGGGTTCACGCCCGCGTGCACGGCGATGAAGTCGTCTTCGCGGATCATGTGCGGCCGCTTCTTCAGCCACTTGAACGCCTTCCTGGGAAGGTGCTTGCCCGGCTTCCAGCCCTTCAGCACCGCGGCGTCGTGGTTGCCCAGCACGGCCTCGCAGCTCCACTTCTTGATCAGCTTCCACACGCCCCGGGGGTCGGGCCCCTTGGTGAACAGGTCGCCGACCAGGATGGTCCGGTCGGGGCGAACCAGGGTCAGCAGCCGCTCGAGCTCTGCACTGCAGCCGTGCACGTCGCCGATGAAGAGGGTGCGGGTCACGGGGACCTCCTGGGGCAGGCGACGACCGGAGGGGATGGCGCTGGAGGCCAGGTTGTCGCGTCAAGACTGAGTATAAAGTAAGATCTCCGAATGACCCAGACCGACCCATCCCCGACGTCGATTCCGCACCTGCCGAGGCTGTTCGTCACGGGCACCGACACCGAGGTGGGCAAGACCGTCGTCACGGCCTGCCTGGCGGCTGCATTCCCCGAGCGCGCTCGCGCTGCGAAGGTGGTCGCGAGCGGCGTCGCCCCGAACGACCCCACGGGCGGAGAAGACGCCGCACTCCTGGCCTTCGCCGCGGGGCATCCCCCGTCTGTGTTCGCCACGTTCGAGGCCCCGGTCTCCCCCCATCGCGCCGCGCTGTTGGAGGGGCGAACTCTCGATCCCGCCATGCTGACGGGCTGGTTGCGGGGTCTGCGTGGGAATCCCCTGCTGGTGGAGGGCGTCGGCGGGTGGCGGGTCCCGATCACGCCCGACTTCGACGTGTGCGACGCGGCCCGCGTGGTCGACGCACCGGTGCTCGTGGTCGCAGCCGACCGGCTGGGGGTCCTGAACCACACCCGACTCACCATCGAAGCCATCCGCGCCGACGGGTTCGAGGTCGCGGGGGTCGTGCTCAACCGGGGCGTTGCCACACGTTCGCCGGGCGACGACCCATCCACGACGTCCAACCTGGAGGATCTGCGCACCCTTCTGGACGTGCCGGTCCTTCCCTGCGAACGCGTCGAAACAGACGACCGCGAGGCATTGGGCTCGCTGGGCCGGGCACTCTGGCTCGATCTGACATGATAGGGTCGCGCGGGCCTGACAACCGGGCGATCGAGCCGCCCAGCCCACAGGTCGTGGAGCACCCATGTCGATGATCGGCCTTCGGGTCGGACCCTTCGAGATCATCGAGCCCGCAGCCGTTCCGGAACCGGGCGACTGGTACCGCGCGCGCCGGACCGGGATGACGCGACGCCAGCCCGCCGAGGTGCTGGTGAAGCTGCTCTCGCCCGACGCCGAGGGGCCCGAACGCGCCCGTCTGCAGTCGGAGTACGACAACCTCCGTGCGATGGAGGACGCCCGGGTGCCGGCTGCCATCTCGCTGTTCGAGGGCATCGGTGCCCTGGCCATCGACGCACCCGACGGGGTGTCGTTCGACGACATCATCGCCGCACGCGCGAAGGGCACGGTCGACATGAGCCCGCCCACGCTGCTCGACCTCGCGCTCGAGGTGGCCGAGACGCTGCAGCACGCCCATCATCGCAACCGGTACCACGGACACCTCTCGCCCCACGTGCTCCGGCTCTCGACCGCGGGATCCATCGTGATCTTCGGCTTCGGTACGGGCTCGGGGGGGGTTCCTCACCCGGACTGGCACGCGCCCGAGCACGCGCGCGACGAACCGAGCACGCCGCTCACCGACCAATGGGCACTCGCCGCCGTGCTGGCCGGGCTGATCTCGGGTCGCACCCCCTGGGAACCCAGCGAGGACGGCTCCCGGATGGATCCCCGCACGGGCGATCCCGAGTCCATCGTGGCCCCCATCGAGCGCCAGTGGCCCGCGCTGTCGCGGTTGTTCCGGCGCATGCTCGACCCCGACCCCGCCAACCGGCATCCATCCATGCAACCGGTCCGTCAGGAGCTTTTGGCACTCGCGCGGAAGGCCGGCGGCACCTCGGCACGGCGGGAGCTCGGCAAGAAGATGGCGCGGCGCGTCCAGCGCGCCGTTCGCACCGAACAGTCGGCCCCCAGGCAGCCAGCCGACTCCATCCCAGAGCACATCCAGGAGCACGACACCGGCCCCACGGTGCCCGGCCAGGTTCCGAGCGACCCCACCGAGACCCAGGCGACCGTCCACGACGCGGACGCCAGAGCGTCCGACCCCCAAGCAGTCACCGAAGCCGTCACCGAAGCTGCTCTCGCGCCCTCCCCAGCCGAGACCGCCGAGGAGATGGACGCCCCTCCTCCCCCCGATCCCACGCCCGCGACCGACCAGAGCAGTGGTCCGACGGTGGCCAAGCGCGTGATCGACGCCGACGAATCCCCGGCAGAGCCCCCCGCCAGCCTGCCCGACGAGCCCATCCGCGCCGTGCATCCCGACCTGGGCGGCACCGACGACGAAGCGCCCGACGTTCCCCATGCGCGCCGCGAAGGCGACTGGCACAGCGAGCTCCCCCCGGGCCCCGCGGCCTCCCTCCGCCCCACGGTCGTTCCGGAAGACGTCGACGACCCCGACTCCGAAGACGCCCCGACCGTCCAGGCCGCCGAGGGATCCGGCTTTCGGGTCACGCCGCCCGCAGACGCCACCTTCGACGCCGACGAGGAGTCGAGTGACGTGGGCCTGGCCCCGCCGTCCCTGGCCGAGGCCCTCGCTCACGCCGACGAGCCAGGAGACGACCTGCCCGGTCAGCCTCCCGAAGAGCCGAGACCCGTCGGCGAGGGGCCCACGGCCGTTCCGTTCACAGACCCCGGAACCGACCCCGGAACCGACCTCTCGGACGACGCCCCACCGGAACCACCGTCCAGCACGCCCTCTTCGGCCGCTCCCCCCGCTCCTGCCCCGCCACCACGGCTCCCCGAGCCCGTCGTGCCGCTCGAAGAGCCGAAGGAGGCCGTCCGCGAAGAGCTCTTCGAGCCGCCCGAGCGCAGCGCCATCCAGCGCTGGGCGCCGGCACTCGCTGCGGTCATGGTCCTGCTGATGATCGTGGCGATCGCGATCTCGCTGATGTAGGGCCCTGACATGGAGCCCGACCACACCACGCCGCGCACGGTGGCCCCCGGCATCCGGGTCTGTCCGGTGCGCACCCCCACCCTGCCCCCGGCCACGCACACCAATGTCTGGATCGTCGGCGAGACGGCGCTGACCGTGTTCGATGCCGCCTCGCCCTGGCCCGACGAACAGGAGCGGCTGCACGCCTGGATCGAGGCCCTCGATGCACCCGTCGAGCAGCTCGTGCTGACCCACCATCACCACGACCACATCGGAGGCGTCGTCGATCTGTCGGAGCGCCTTGGTGGCGTGCCGATCCACGCGCATCCCGACACCGACTCCCGGGTGCCCTTCGACACCCGGCCCTGGATGCCCGGCGAGGCCCGCGACTGCGGCGGCAACACGCTCACCGCCCACTTCACCCCGGGCCACGCCCCAGGCCACCTCGTGTTCCAGGACGCCGCGAGCGGCATGATCGTGGCCGGCGACATGGTGGCCGGCATCGGCACCATCGCCATCGAGCCCGAAGACGATGGGCACCTCGGCACGTACCTCGACAGCCTCGAACAGCTCCGCAGCCTCGAGCCCACAGCGCTGTTGCCCGCCCATGGCCCCGTGCTGCACGAGGCGGACAGCGTGCTCGCCTTCTACATCGCCCACCGACACGGGCGCACCGACCAGATCCGTCGCGCGCTCGATGCCCGCGGCGACGCCACCCCACTCGAGCTCGCCCCCGACGTGTACACCGAGCTCGATCCGCGCTTCCACCCGCTCGCGGCCGTGCAGATCAGCGCCCACCTGATCTGGCTGTCCGAGCAGGGGATCGCCCGCGAAGACGGCGGCTCCTGGGCGCTGATCGCGTCCCGCTGAGCCCGCCTCACCGCCCCACCCGGAACCGCTGGCCACCGATGCGGTCCAACTCGCGTAAGATCGGGGTCTCTCGTGCGTTGGGTGGGTGAACCTCGATTCTCGATGGCGACGTGGGAGTGTGGATGAAGCGGACACTGGCGATTCTCGGACTGCTCGGGGCCTGCTCCGGGTCGTTCTGGCTGGGCGTGCAGTTCGAGCGACCCATCGACCGCGTGCGTGCGATCGACGTCGCCCCCGCCCCCATCGAGCACGAACCCAGCTGGAGAGCCGCCGTGAGGCGGGCCAGGAGCGCCGCCGACGCCGGATCCGCCCGCCAGGCCGCCCTCGATGTCTTGTCGGAGGCCACCGGAGACGTGGCACTCGCCCGGGCGGTCGAGCTCCTCGGGCCCGTCGCGACCCCCGACGACATTCCCCTGCTCGAGTCCCTGGCGCGCTCGCACGACCCCCGACTCGAAGGGCCCGCGCTGCACGCGCTGTCGATGGTGGGCTCGGCCGATGCCGTCGATCTGCTGATCGAGCTGTCCCAGCAGACCCGCCTTCGGGGTCGAGCGCTGAAGGCCCTTGGCGGAACAGGCGATCCCCGCGCCCTGGAGCGCCTCTCCGCCGCTCTCGACGACCCAACGGTGCGCCACGAGGCCGCCAACGGGCTGGTGGCACTCGGGACCCCCGGCGCCGTGGATCTCGCGGTGGCGCGATTCGAAGCGAGCGTCGACTGGGAGGCCTCCACCTGGGCGGACGTGCTCGTGCGCATGCCCGCCGACCAGGACCGCGCCCGACAGACCCTGATCGCCGCCAGCCGATCCAGCAGCCCCATGCGTCGCGAAGCCGCGCTGTCCGCCCTGGCCCGACACCACGATCCCCGCATCTACTCGCTGCTCGCCACCCGGGCCCTCGCAGGCGACGACGTCAGCATCCGCTGTCTCGGACAGCTCGACGATCCCCGCGCCATCGACGTGCTCCTCGACCTCGTGGACGGGCCCATGCCCCAGGCCTCGATGTCGGCCGTCGACGCGCTGGGCGCCATGAGCCATCCACGCGCCCAGACCGCCCTGCTCGAGCTCGCGGAGTCGACCCGCGTGAACGTCGCCCACCAGGCGATCTGGTTGCTGCGGGACCTCGAAGACCCCGACGTCACCGGCGCTCTTGCACGCCTGGCTCGCGAAGGCCGGCAACCCGTGGCCCGCGCCGCCATCGGTCGGCTGCTGCAGCATCCCTGGGGCAGTCGGATTCCCGAGGCCGCGCTCCAGGTGGCCCGCGACGAGATCCGCAACCTCGGGGCCGACCCCGGCGCGGCTCTGAACGTCCTCCTGAAGTACGGATCCGCAGGCGATCACCGGCTCGTTCACGACCTGGTCCTCGAAGGGCCCCAGAACGCGCGGTTGACGAGCATCTGGACCCTGCAGAACCACCCGGGGCCCGAGGCCCGACAGCTCCTGCTGGCGCTGATGAGCGACGCCGATGCCTACGTGTCGGGCCAGGCGGTGCAGGCCGGGATCACCCGCGGGGGGATGGAGGTCGAGATCGAAGCCCTGCTGATCGAGCGGATGGATCACGCGAACGCCCTGAACCGGTCCGAGATCGCCACCCAGCTCGTGCAGCTCGACCGGCCCAACGGCATCGCGCGGGTCCAGCAGATGTTCGACGAGGGCACGGACGACGAGCAGGCCGCCGCGGTGAACGCGCTCATGAGCAGTCGCGACCCCGCCGTGTCCCAGTCCCTGCTGATCGACGCCAAGAACCTGCCCGACCGGCTGCAGGGCGCCATCTATCGCTCTGCCCTGTACAGCCCGGGCGTCGATCCGATGCTGCTGGCCGAGCGCGTGCTCGAGTACGGCCAGCCCGACACCCAGTACGTCGCCGCCGAGGCCCTCGCCCAGGCCGCCACTCCCGAGGCCACGCGCAAGCTGTTGCGGATGTCCCACGACGACGACATGCGCGGAAGCGCCCTGTCTGCACTGGCTCGCGTAGGGGGAACCGCCGCTGAGGCCCGCCTGGGCGAGGCTGCCGAAGACCCCTCCACCGTCTGGCTCGGCCTGAACGGGCTCCAGCAGATCGGCACGCCCTCGGCCCGGGAGACCGTCGAGCGCCTGGCCCAGTCGGGCGACACGTCGATTCGGACCCAGGCCCTGAACACCCTCATGGGCATGCCGGGTCCCGACAGCCAGGAGACCTTCGTAGACGCCACACGCGACAGCGATCCCGCCATCCGGCAGGTGGGCGTCAACGCGCTCGCCACCCTCGGAACCCGCGATGCCATCGACACCATCGCCGGCATGCTCGACGGCGACGACGCCGTGCTGGCCGCTCAGGCGCTGACCCGGATGGGAGGCGGGGCCTACGAGCAGAACAAGGAGGCCGTGGACGCGATCCTCGCCGAAGTCGAACCACTACAGGCCCAGGTGTACGAGGAGGACCTCTGGCTGGGAGACGGCATGGATCTGGACGATCTGATCCTGCCGGAGGGAACCCACGGGGGTCTCGACGCAATCGACTCCATCGGATCAGGCGGCCTGGGCGGGACGGGCGAGCTGCTCGGCGGGCTCGGCTACCAGGACGATGTCTACGCCGAGATCATCGAGTAGCGCTCGACTCCGAACCCTCGGACCTGCCCGACCAGTTGTGGAGGCGGGGGGTGTCCGGAACCGTGTGGATGTCGTCCAGCACGGCGGACTCGTGTTCGGCGAGCTCGTCGAGGCGCGCCTTCACGTTGGTTCGGGGAGCCAGCACCTCGGCCATGTGGAGGTAGGTGGTGAAGTGCCGCGCCTCGCTCTCGAGCAGGTCGGCGTAGAACACCCGGATGGCGGGATCGGGGGCGCCTTCGGCGATCTGCTTCATGCGCTCGCACGACCGGGCCTCGATGAGCGCGCAGCAGAGCAATCGGTCGACCAGGGCATCGGGGTCGTGGGCATCCCCCCGCCGCGCTTCGCTCCGCAACGCCTTGAAGTAGGCACTGGGCTGGAGGTGCGAGAAGGTCACCCCGCGGCCGTGCAGCACGTCGAGCACGAGATCGAAGTGCTCGAGCTCCTCGCGGGCCAGCGCCGACAGCGGCTTGAGCAGCGGCTCGAGATGGGCGTACCGGAACATCAGGTTGATCGCGTTGCCCGCCGCCTTCTTCTCGCAGTGCGCGTGGTCGATCAGCACGGTGTCGAGGTTCGGCAGGATCCGGTCCAGCCAGTCAGGAGGCGTGGGGCGGGCGAGGTTCAGCACGCGGGCTCCAGAGAATCGAAGATCGCCGCCAGCGCACGCCGATCCAGCATCAGGAGCTGGTGCGACAGCAGCCCGAAGCCACCGGGCACGATGCGCTGCTCCATGCCATCGAGCACGCACGCATCGGGCGGACAGACGGGATCGCCCGCCATCGACACGCTGGTGACGGGCCGTTCGAGGGGTGTGGTCGCCAGGGACTCGAGCAGCTCGGCACCGGGAACCAGCTGCCGGATCCCCGGCGAGACGGGCCCCAGGAGCAGCCGGCCGAACCGCGCCGCCGGACTGCCGCAGAACGGTGTGCCCACCGCGACCAGACGCGACATGCGGCCCCACCCGCCGTGCATCGCCCACCACAGCGCGATGATGCCCCCCTGACTGGCTCCGACGACATCGACGGTCTTCGCGCCAGTCTGACGGCGCACGCGCTCCACTGCCTGATCGAGCTGCTCGGCGTGCTGACGGACATCGCCGAGGACGAGGAGGGACAGCTCGGGAACGAGGTAGGTGTCGCGGCCCCGGTTGCGCAGGTAGCGCTGCATCGGCCACATGAGGCCGGCCGACGCGAGGTAGCCGTGAACGATGAGAGTCGGGCGCATCCGTTCGCTCAGAAGACCGATGCGTCGGCGCGCCGCAGCTCCATCCGGAAGCGGGCGAAGTCCGCCCCACCGAGCAGATCGCTCACCTCCTGCACGGAGTCCTTGCGCAGGACGCCCATCTGCTCACGCCCTTCGGCAGGGGTGATCACGCCGTCGCGGATCTGCTGACGGATGCGGTTGGACTCCGAGAAGAGCTCTTCCATCGCGGACTCGAGCTGGGCTCCGTCGTCGGCGCCGAGGTCGATCACGAAGGCCTTGATGACCCCGCGAGCACGGGTCTGCAGCTGCTCTTCGCGCACCTTGCGCTGTTCTTCCCAGTACTCGGCCCCCTTGCCCTCGGGGTTGGGCTTGCGGACCACGCCATCCTCGTCGACCACGGGCAGTGGCTCGTCTTCGCCCATCGGCTTCGGGGCCACGGGGTCTCCGAGCTGGGTCACGGTCTTGCCGTCCTCGCGTGCCTGAACCGCCACATCGCGCTGACGCCGCTCGACCTCGGGAACGTCTTCGCCGGTGTTGCCACCGAAGCCGATCATCACGAAGCCGGCCGAGAAGATGGCCAACAGCCCGACCACTCCGATACCCGCGATCACCGCGCCACGCTCCATGTCGTCTCCTCCGTTGCGCTCTACACGCTGCGTTCCGTTTGATATCCGCTCGCGACCGCTGACGCGCCTGTGCGACCACTCGTACGGGTTGTCGGCCCGTCCACCTGCCGTCCTGGTGACGAGCAGGGTGGAGGTCCGACATGTCCCGAAGCCATCGCCCAGCCGACCCGCCGCAACGCGTCCCCCTTCCCCACGGGCCTGTCATCGTTCGTCGCTGGATTCCACGCTACGCACTCGTCCTCTGGTTGGTGTTCGCGGCGCTTCTCACGGCCGGACTGCGCTGGCGGTCCACCACGGCCGCTGCGGATGCGATGTTCGACGGCGATCGAGCCGCGTGGACGGGGCTCGCGGACGAGGTCGCGCGCTCGGTCACGCCTCCCCCACGACCCGAGCACTTCTGGACCGGCAGCGACCGGTTCGACGGAGAATGGGCCGTGGGCACGTGCCAGATGGCGCTCCTGGGTCTGGGGCAGGTGATCGACCGCTTCCCCGACACCGCAGACCGCTACCTGCCCGCCATGCGCGGATGTGCCGCGGCGCTCGCGAGCCCCGAAGCCCAGGCGTTCGGCACCCGGGCGTGGGGAGCGGACGACCCGGGGCGTGGGCAGGCCTACCTGGGCTACATCGCGGTGGGCCTGGCCGCTCTGCGCCGCCACGACCCCGGCATGGATCCGCACCTGATCGCCGTCCACGACGAGCTGGTGGGCCGACTCGCCCGCAACACGGCTGCCGGCGGACTGCTCGCGCTCGAGACCTACCCGTCGGAGCGCTATCCCCCCGACCAGGCCGTCGTGATCGCCGCCCTCGCCAGCCATCCCGACACGGCCCATCGCGCCCCCGCGTACATCCTCGAGCTGCAGTCCGCCATCGACCGCGAGACCGGCCTGCTCCCCCAGCACGACGGGGGCTCGGCGCGGCCGGGTCCGGTTCGCGGCTCGGGCACGATGTTCGCGACCTGGTGGCTCACCGAGGCCGGCTCAGACGGACGCATCGCATCCCGACCCCTGTGGGAGGCCGGTCGGACCGAGCTGTTCGAGACCGTCCTCGGCTTCGGGGGCATCCGTGAGGTCCCGCACGGCCATCCGCCCGCGTCCGACGTCGACAGTGGACCCGTGATCCTCGGCTACGCCGTGAGTGCCACCGGGTTCGGGATGGCGGCCGCGAAGACCCACGGCGACCGCGAGGCGTTCCGGGCGCTCTACCGATCCTCGGCGTTCTTCGGAGGTGCGCATCCGACGGCATCGGGGTGGCGGTACGCGTTCGGGGGATCCCTCGGCAACGCCATCCTGCTGGCGGCGATGACCCGGCCGTCGGCCCCGATGAGCGCGATCAGCCCGATCAGCCCGACCGATCCAGCCGCTCCGCCATCGCGCGGATGAGCCGCACTCCGATGGCGGGGTTCCGGGTGACGAACCGCTCCAGCTGACTCGCGTTCATCACCCGCAGGAACACGGGGCCCCGCGCACGGAGCGTCGCGGTCCGGCGCTTGCCGGTGAGCGCGCTCACCTCGCCGAGGAAGGTGCCCTCGCGGTTCTCGACGTGCACCACCCGGTCGTTGATCACCACCTCGACCGACCCGCGCAGCAGCACGTAGGTGTAGTAGGACCGGTCGTTCACCCGGCACAGGTACTCCCCGTCGTCCAGCTGGCGCAGCCCCCGCCGCTCGTTGCGGAACAGATGCGACCACAGCGGATCGATCAGGTTGTCGACGATGGGCTCGGCTTCTTCGGGTGCGAGCTCACGACCGGGAATCGCCGCTGCGATGGTGGGGTCGTGGATCCGCTCGATCTGGGACAGGACCTCGGCCGCGCTCCCCGGCCGGCGATGGGGATCCTGGACCAGCAGCCCCATCAACACCTGCTCGAGCTGCGACGAGGTGAAGGTGCGGAACGTGGTGGGCCGCGGCAGCCCCCAGGTCTCGTCCTCGTCCTTGGCCACGATGCTCTTGGCCCGACGGGATGCGAGGTTCACGCAGGTGTAGGCCGACCACACCGTCGCCCCGACGCCGTACAGGTCGGTGCGCATGTCGAACTGGTGCCGGCGCCCCCACCGCTGCTCGGGGGCGTAGTAGTACGGCGTGCCCATCCCCAGCGACTGCAAGCCCCCGGAGGTCTGCGCCCCCTGGGAGATCCCGAAGTCGGTGAGCACGAAGCCCCCGTCGTCGGTGAGCAGGACGTTGCTCGGCTTGATGTCCATGTGCAGGACGCTGGCCGAGTGTGCGTCGCGGAGCGCCGACAGCAGGTCGCGCAGCAGGCGCCACGCGAGCTCTTCGGTGTAGGCCCCGTCGGTGGCGAGGTGGTCGCGCAGGGTGCCGTTGTTGTAGATGCCCATCGCCACGAAGCCGCGGTGGGCATCCAGCGACCAGTCGTACACCCGCGGGATGAACGGGCTGCGGATCGCGAGCAACGACGCGAGCTCCTGGCGGATGGACTGCAGCTGCCCTGTGTCGCCCGAGAGCTTGAGGACCTTGATGGCCACCTCGCGGGGCGGGGTGGCATCGGTGCCGTCGGAGCCGGTGCATTCTGCGCGGTACACGGCTCCGAACGCGCCTGCACCGAGTTTTTCGGTGAGGAGGTACGTGAATCGCCCGGAGATCCGGTCGCCTACCTTCTCGGGTACCGGGGCCTCGGTGCGCTTCGCGCCCTTGAACTCCTCGTCGTCGCCTCCGCCTGCACGCAGGCGCTTGAGGAGCCAGTGATCCACCACATCCGCCACACGACCTCCAACCCCGGGCGTCCCTGTTCGCGCATCTTACGCGATGCTACGATGGGCGCCCCTCCCCTCCCTCCCCGAAGTGCACCATGCGCCGTCTGATCACCGTCCTCCTCGTCGCCACCCTCACCGCCGCCGCATCCCTTTGGTGGCTGCACGACGGCGATCTGGTCGAAGCCGTCCAGCCCGTGATGGTCGAGTGGGATGCCGAGGGCCTGGCACGGAATGCGGGGATCGGTGACGAGGAGGGCGAGGACGTGACGCATTCCGAGCCCGAACCCCACACTCCGTGAGCCCTGCTGTCCGCCCGTCTGGGCGGCGCTGACGCTCGGACTGGCGTTGCTCGTGGGCTCCGGATGCCGGGAGTCCTTCGGCGTTCGTGCCGAGGTGGGCGTGAGCGTGCTGCGGGACTGGAACCGCACGCTGTCCGAGGTCGTGGACGACGATGGGCGGGTCGACTTCGACGCCCTCGACGATCGGCGGGACTCGCTGGACCGGTTCGTGGCCTGGCTGGCGCGCGGCGACGGACTGATGGGCAAGAAGAAGGCCGATCGCCACCCGTTCTGGCTGAACGCGTGGAACGCCCTGGTCCTCTTCCAGGTGCTCGAGCGCGGGCGTCCCGCGGATCTCACCGACGTCGACGGGTGGATGCCCGGCCCCGCGACCGGGTTCTTCGTCGAGACCCAGTTCCAGGTCGGTCCCGACTGGGTGAGCCTGGCCGAGATCCGCGACGAGCGACTCCGCCTGCGCGAGCTCAACTTCCGCGATCACAGCGCGATGTACACGGGGCGGTCCGATGGTGCACCGATGCGCCCCGAGCTGTACGTCAAGCACCGCCTGCGCGAGCAGCTCATCGACCAGATGCACACCTGGGTGCGGCACCCCACCCGCGGCGTGACGATCGACGACGGCACGGCCGTGTTCCCGATCGAGTTCGACTGGTACGCCTGGGACTTCGAGTTCACCACCGCGGGCCTGGATCCGTGCGAGGTGGCGGCACGACAGGCCGAACAGCCCCTCGAGGGCGAGCTCCGCGCGTTGTCCGCCGAGGGCTGCCCGCGCCGCTTCCGGCCAGCGGACTGGCACCTCGACGATGCGTCCACACGTGACTTCTGACACCGGATGATGCTACGGTCCGACCCCTCTCCATTGCCCTCTCCATTGGTCTGGGGCCGGTTCCCCCCGGTTTCGGATCGCGCGACTTTGTCAGGTGATCGATGGCCGACCCGGCGGCCCTCAAACCCACGGGCCGAAGGGTCCGCGGGTACATCTCCGATCTCGTCGAGCTCAGCGGTTCGTCTTCGCTGTGGACCGGTATCGTGTACCACGAGGACTACCGGACAGATAAGGCGTTGGAAGCTGCTTTGTCGCGCAGCCCAACCTTCATCGCCCTGCCGATGGTTCCGGGGTTGCTCGGGCTTCCGCATCGGGGTCCCGGGGTGTACCTCTACGAGACCGGCGAGGTCCGGTGTGCGCGAGAGCTGATCGGCGCCGCACCCGAGGAGGGCATCGGATGGCGGGCCGCGATGGAGCTCGTGGGGTCGGTGGCCGCGATCCTCGCCGAAGCGCGCCAGGCCGAGGGGAGCCTGCCGTGTCACGGCAACCTCGATCCGCACCGGATCGTCGTCGACTACGAAGGGCGCGTCCGCCTCATCGGGTACGGGCTGCCGCGCCTGGACCTGCTGGACTTCGTGGACGACCCCGCCCTCGTCCCGCTGCCGGAAGCGCTGCGCTACACCGCGCCGGAGTCCCTCGAGGGCGCGGAAGAGGACTTCTCGACGGATCTGTTCGTGCTCGCCCTCATCGCAGCCGAGCTGGCCACCGGCACCCCTGTGTTCGCCGGCAAGACCGCCAAAGAGGTCCTCGAGAACAGCGGTGATGGCGAAGGACGCCGTGAGCTCGGGCGTCTCGAGGTGCCGAAGTCCGTAGAGGCCGTGCTGGGGCCCATGTTGGAGCCCTGGCCCGAGGATCGCCCCAAGTCGGCGGGCGATGTCGCCGATGGTGCGCTCGGACTGCTGGACGAACTGGAGGGGAACGACCTCGCGGAGGCGATGGACGCACTGGCCGAGACCGCCTCGGACGTCGAGATCGACCTGCCGAAGAAGTGGTCGCTCCCGCCGTTGGACGCATCCACGGACGAGCCAGAGCCAGAACCGGAACCCGAGCCAGAACCAGAACCAGAACCGGAACCAGAACCGGAACCAGAGCCCGAGCCAGAACCGGAACCCGAGGACGACCCGGCGGAAGTGGCCGCCGCGAACGACCAGGCGACCGCTGCTGCCAAAGCGGCGAAGAAGGCGGTCACCGCCCTGCAGAAGGCCCTGAAGAAGGCCGATGCGCGGGACTGGTCCATCGATGCCGACGCAGCGGGGCTCGTCGAGGAGGCGCGGAGCCACACCGACGCCGCCACCAAGGCCGCCGAAGAAGCGAAGTCCGCAGCAGACACCGCACCCGGGACGTTGGCGGAGGCCACCGAGCAGGCGTCGATCGCCGAGGATGCCGCGACGCGTGCGCAAGGGGCCGTCGCAGAGGGCCAACGCACCCTGGACCGCGCCCTGGCCGCCCTCGACGCGGCCGAGGAGAAGAAGGCCGAGGAGGACGCCAAGAAGGCAGAAGAAGCGGCGAAGAAGGCAGAAGAAGAAGCCCGGAAGAAGGCGCTCGGCGAGCGGGTGGCCGCGCTGGCGAAGACCCTCGAAGTGGTCCAACAGAACGGGGAGGAGGCCGAAGCGCTGTTCGGCCAGGCCGGAAAACGCGAGGCGGGCATCGCCGACCCGTACGACGCGGTGCTCGACGCCGTCGAGGCGGTGCGAGCGGCCGTGGCTTCGGCAGAGGAAGCGCATCCTCCCGAGCTCGAAGACAAGGCGGTCGACGACGCCGAGAACACGATCCGCAAAGCCCACCGCACCTCGTCCCGTGCCCTCGAGCGGGCGCAGAAGGCGCTCGAGGCCCTGGGCGAAGCCCGCGAGGAACTGGCGGTTGCAAACGCCGCGCGGGACGACGCGCGAGGAGAGCTCGCGAAGCTGGCCGACACCGCGCGTTCCCTGGTGGACGAGGCGCGCAAGCGGGTCGACGACGCCGGCCTCGCGCATCCCGATGCCCGGCCGGTCCAGCAAGCCCTTCGAGACGCCCGAGCGGCCATCGAGGACGCCAGCGGTGGCGCCGCCGAGGTCGAGGCGATCGAGATCGAGCCCGAAGACGATCCCGATGCCGTGCTGGACGCCGCTCGCTCTCATCTCCAGGTGACCCAGCGGGCGATCGAGCGCTGCGACACCGCGCTCGAGGCTGCAGTCGAAGCCGACCAGGCCGAGACCAAAGCGCAGGAAGCTGCCGAGAAGGCCCGCCAGGAAGCCGTGACCGCGCACCGTGCCGCGCTCGAGAAGGCGGGCGAGCACATCGCCGCCGCCGTGAAGCAGGCCGAAGACGCCCGGAGCGCAGCCGCAGCGGCCGTCGCAGGCGACCCACCCGACGTGGCCGCCGTGGGGGCCGACGAGCGCGTGACGTCGGCGGTCGAGGCCCTCGAAGCCGTGTGTTCCAGGGTCGACGAACGCAAGAAGCGATTCGACGAGATCGCCGCGAGTGCTGCGGACGTCGACGACCCCGACGCCCTGGAAGACCTGCTGCACACCGCCCGAGCCGAGGCGGACTTCGCGGACGGAGACCTCACCGAGCTCCCGGCCCTGCAGGAGGCCGTGACCGAGACGGTCGAGGCCGCCCGAGCCGCCATCGCCGAAGCCGAGGCCGCTCGCGCTGCAGGGCTCGCCCGGCTCGAAGCCGCCGAGAAACGCGCCACCGCGGCCGAGCAGACCGCCGGACGCCTCTCCGCCGATGATCCGCTGGCCGACGTGAAGCGAAGAGAGGTCCGCGACGATCCTCAGCTGAAGACCCTGTCCAAGGCGTTCACGCGCGCGGTCGCGACCACCGGTAGCGCGCTCCACACCGTGAAGGAGCTCGCGAAGGCCATCCGCGGAGGCGAGCCGGTTCCCGATCCGGAGCAGCTGGTGCAGCTCGAGACCGCGGCCGACGAAGCGGAGACCGCAGCCGGCCAGGCCCGGGAGTCGCACGAGGCGATGAAGTCCCGGATCGCCGAGCACATCGCCGCGATCGAGGCCGAGGAGAAGGCCCGAGACGAGGCCGTCGCCGCCGCCACGAAGGCCCGTGACGCCATCACGGCTGCGCGGGAGCGCGGAACCCCCGACGTCGCAGCGCCGGACGACGAGGCCGTGCTCGAGCGGGTCCAATCCGAGCTGGATGCCGTGCGGGCCGCGATCGCCGAGGTTCCCGAGCTCCCCGCCGCCGACATCGAGGGCGACCCCTCCGCCGCGAAGGAAGCCCTCGAAGCCGTGGTCGGGCCCGCCGAGAAGGCCGCCAAAGCCGTCGAGAAGGCCAACAAGGCCTACGACAAGGCGCTGAAGAAGGCCACCGAGCTGGTCGCAGCACTGCGATCGGCCAGCGAGCGGGCCGAAGCCGCGGCAGATCGTGCCGCCCGGGCAGGAGCCGCGGCCCAGGAGCTCATCCGGGGCCTCGATGGGGAGTGGCCCGGCGCCGAGGAAGCCCAGGAGGCGCTCCGCGAGATGATCTCGGTCGCCGACCAGGCTGCCGCCCAGGCCAGCAGCGAGACCGAGTCGGTGTCCGAGGCCTCCACCGCCAAAGCCGCAGACCGCCACGCGAAGGCCGCCGAACAGGCCGCCGAGATCGCCGAAGAGGCCCTGGAGGAAGCCCACCCCCGGGCCAAGAAGCTGAAGAAGGCGATCGACGCGGCCAAGAAGCGCATCGCGGCCGAAGAGCAGGCTGCGCTGACTGCGGCGGCCGAGGCTGCCCGAACCCTCGGCGCATCCCTTCCCGAAGCCCGCCAGAAGGTCGAGGACGCCGTCCAGCGTGCCGGAGCCGCGCTGGCGGACAGTCCGAGTGCCGAAGCGCGCGAAGCGTGGTCCACTGCCGAGCCCGCCGTCGACGAGGCGATGGATCGGCTGAAGCGCGCGGATGCCGCCCTGAAGGCCGCCGAGAACGCCACGACCGCGGCCGATGCCGAGAAGCACCGGGCGACGCTGGACAAGGAGATCGACGCGATCGCGCCGATCGTCGACAAGGCCGTCTCGCTGGCAGATGCTGCCGTCGAGGTCGCCAGCCGCGAGTCCGCCGCGAACGAGGCCGTGTGCACCGAGCTGAACGCAGCCGTCGAGCAGATCCGGGCCGCTCGGAAAGGGCTGTCCGAGCGCCTCGAAGCGGCTGAGGCGGTCGCTGCGGACATCGAAGACGACGCCGAGCCCGCCAAGGGCAAGAAGGGCAAGAAGGGCAAGGATGGGTCGCTGTCCGAGCTCCTCGACAACGTCCGCACGCAGCTCGGCCACGTCGGCCAGGCGCTGTCCGAGGCCGAGGACGCCGCGGGTCGGGGGGCCACCGCTGCAGACGAAGCCAGTCGCAAGCAGCTGACCGCCACGGCCACCGCCGCCGTGAAGCGCGCCACCGCCGCCGAGAACACGGCCAAGGCCCTCGAGAAGCGGATCGACAGTGCGGTCCAGGCCCATCGGGAAGCCCTCGAGAAGCGCAAGAAGGCGGCGAGCGACACCGCCACGACCCTGGCGAGCCAGGCGGGTGAAGCCGTCGAGAACGCACGGGAGGTCGCCACCGAAGCCCGGGCAGAACAGGAGGGCTGGCCCGAGACCGGGTCCGCGCTCGATGCTCTCGACCAGGTCGTCGAGACGGTCGCGAAGACGGCCAAACAGGTCGAGGAGCACGTCGATCTCGTCGCGAAGGCCGATGGCGCGAGCGCCGCCGAGGCCGCACTCGAAGCGGCCCAGACCGCCTGGAACGCCGTCCAGGAAGCGGTCGCGGCCATCGACCCTGCCATCCGCTCCGTGAAGACGGCGCGCTCCGAAGCCGAAGCTGCTCGACAGGCCGCACGTCAAGAAGCGATCGATGCCCACACCCAGGCTGTCGAGGCTGCAGATGGCCATGTGGCGCGTGCCCGGGAAGCCGCCGAGGCCGCCCGCAGCGCCCTGGAAGCCAGTCGACCCCTGCTGGCCTCCTCTCCGGCGAAGAGCGCGGCGAGTGCATGGAAGGAGGCCACCGCCGCCGTGGAGGCCGCTGAAGCCGCGACCGGCCGGGCGATCGAAGCCCGCACGTCGGTTCCGGACACGGCCCCGGAGCCCGGAGACGACGAGGGGTCGGCTGCACTCACCGCTTCCGTCGACGCGGTGCGGGAGGCCGCCGACGAAGCGCGCGACACCGCCGCCACCGTGGAACCGAGCCTGGCGAACGCCATGCGCTCCGCCACAGCGCTCGCGGGGATCCTGGACGACGCGGTGGCGGTGCGGGAGCGCTACTCCGGCCTCGAGCGGCAGCTGACCACCAAACGGACCGCGCTGACCGAAGCCATGGAGCAGGCCGAGCGCGAGTCCACCCTGAAGCAGCACGCCGACGCCGAACGGCAGTTCGAGGAGCTGGAGCAGACCCTGTCCGAAGCCCGCCAGTCCCTCGACGAGCTCGGCGAGGCGTCCGGCGCCGACGAAGCCGAAGCGCTGCTCGAGGTCGCCCGGGCATCGCTGGACATCGCGGACTCCGTGTTCGAGTTCGCCATGCCGATCGTCGAGCGCGTCCTGGCCGTCGCGCAGGCCGAAGCCGAGGAGAAGCGTGCCCGGGAAGCCGCGCTACAGGCCGCTCGAGAAGCCGTCGATGCCGCGAATGCACCGATGGACGAGCAGCGTCTCCCCGACGCCCTCGCGGCGCGACTCGAGGAGCTCGACGGACGCGCCGGAGACGACGGACACGGCCGCGCAGATCCCCCGCTCGACGTGGTGGTCGCCGTGCGAGACGCCCGTGCGCCCATCGATCCCGCCATCGAGCGCGTGGCCACCGCCCGGGCCGAGCTCGACGAGGCGACCCCCGCCGAACTCCCCGACGATCCCGAGGCCGCGACCGAGCACGCCGCCCGGCTGACCCAGCTGCGCGCCACGCTCGACACCCGCGCAGACGAGGCGCTGGAACTGCTGTCCGCACTGTCGGAGGCCATCGAGGCCGCCCGCACCGCCGAGATCGAGCGTCGGGAACGCGTCGAGGCCGCCGCAGCACGCCTGTCCGACGTCCAGGACGCCATCGCGACCCGCCGCAGCGACGCCGACGCCATCGAGGAGCAGGCGCGCGCCATCGCGGCAGACTGGCCCGAGGCGACGCAGGACGCGGTGTCCGCCCTCGAAGCCGCGCTCACGAGCATCCGCGACCCCAAGGTCCCCTCCCGGCCCCGCGCGGGTCCAGCCGAGGAGGAAGCGCGGATCGACGAGGCCACCGAGGCCGCGGAAGCCCTGCTGGAGACCGTGAACGAGCCCGACCTCGACGCGCTCGTCGCCGCCGTGCAGGCTGCTGCGGACGCTGCGCGCGAAGCCGCCGAGAAGGCCGAAGCCGAGCGTCGGGAGCGCGTGGCCCTGGCACTCGAGCGCCTGGACGCCGCCCGCACGGGCATCCAGGAGGCGAAGAAGGCCGCCGAGGAAGCCTGGCGACGTGCCGAGGCCGCGGCCGCGGACTGGCCGGACGCCACCGAGGAGGCGCTCGAGGCGCTGCGCGACGTCGTCGAGGAGGTTCGCGCGGCGGAGGCGTCCACACCCGAAGACCGGGACGACGAGGCCGCAGTGGTCCAGTCGGCGTTCGAGTCCGAATCCAGCCTGGAGTCCATCGCCGGACTGCAGCCCGGCGCCCTCGCCGATGCGGTCGAGGCCGCTGCCGAGGCTGCCGCGGACGCCGCTCGCGAAGCTGCCGAAGCGCTCGAGCGAGCCACGGGCATCTGGACCACACAATCTCCGAAGTGGGCTGAGCTGCAGGCCGCTGCGAAGCGCGCCCGTACCGAAGCCGAGACCATCTCCGCCGACTGGCCGCTGGAGGCTGGAGCCGCCGTGGTCGCCCTCGACACCGCGATCGGGTCGTGGCCGAGCCCGCCCGACGCCCTCCCCGACACGCCATCCGAAGCCCTGGGGGCCGCACGGGCGCTGGAAGCGGCGGTCCAGGCCGCGAGCGAGACCGACCTCGAGGCGCTCGTGGGTGCGGTCCAGTCCGCCGTCGATGCCGCCGTCGCCGAAGAGCAGGCCCGTCAGGAAGCCCTGGCGGACGCCTCCACGGCCCTGCAGACCGCCATCGATTCCCTGGCGAAGCGCAAGGAGCGCGCGCGAACCCTGCTGGAGGAGGTCGCCCGGGCTGCGGACATGCCCGAAGCCGAGTCCGCGTGGAACGAGCTCAAAGACGGCGTGCAACGCATCGAGGCCGTGTCCATCGAGCCCGGCACCGGCGACGATGCGGAAGACGCGCTCGAACGGGTCGATGCCGCGCGAGCGGCGCTGGAGATCGACATCGACGAAGCCGCACTGGTCGAAGCGGTCCGGGTCGCCCTGGCCGACGCCGACAGCTCCAGGGCTGCTGCACGAGCGCGGATCGAGGCCGCACACGAGCTGGTCGACGCCCGGCTGGCGCAGCTGGACGACGCCATCGACCGCGACGTGCCGGAGTCCCCGGACCACGATGCCCCCGTCATCGCCGCCCTCACCGCCCTCCACGAAGCCCGCGACACCCTGGCCGATCGGACGCTGCCAACAGCACCCGAAGACCCCATGCCGACCCGCGCGTTGCAGGCGATCGCCGACGATGCCGAGACCACGGCCAAGGAAGCGCTCGCTCCCGACCATGCGGGGCTGATCGAAGAGCTCGACCGCGCCGTCGAGGCCGCCGAGCAGGCGATGCGCGAGGAGCAGAAGGCACGCGCCGAAGCCGCGAAGACCGCGCTGCAGACCGTTCGCCAGACCCGCGAGGCGCTCCAGACCCGCACCGACGAGGCCCGCGCTCGCCTGGAGGCCGCTCCCGAGCCCCCCGAGAGCCGAGGCGTCGCGCGGGGGCACCGGGTGTCGGCGCGAGCGGCGCTGGAGTCGGCCGTCGAGAGCCTGGAGGACGTCCAACGAGCCGAGCGCGCCCTGGGGTCCGGTGTGCAGGCCGAGCGTGCGATCGAGCTGTCGTTCGAGGCCGACACCGCCGCCGAGTCCGCCCGCACCCATCTGGACGAGCTCGATTCGAGCCTCGAAGCCCTCGACGACGAGCTGCAGCGATTCGACACGGCCCTCGCCGCTGCCCCGGAGCACCTCGAGACCCTGAACCAGCGGGTGTCGCAGATCCGTCGGACCGCCGACGAGAACCCCGAGCCAGACGGGTCCGCAGCCGAGTCTGCGCAAGAGCGTCTCGAGGAGCAGGTCCGGGCCGCAGTCGAGCGCGGGGATGCCGCTGCAGGCGACGCCGAAGCGCTGCAGGCCGCCACCAGCGCCGCCGAAGCCGAAGCCCTCCTCGCGGGGCTCATCTCAGCGATCGACACCCTCGACGAGCTCCGCGAAGCCACACGCGTTGCAGCGGCATCCGTGCGCGAGGCCAACGCCGCCGAGGCCGAGCGAAGGGCCGCCGCGAAGGCCGAGTCGATCGCCGAAGACCGCGAGCGGGCGCGCCTCGCAGCCGACCGCGCGAGTGCGGTGCTGGAGCGCGTCGGAACCCTCCTGGTGGACGCCTCGGCCGCAGCCGGCGAGCACACCGACGACGAGGAGGTGGGCGAGCACCTCACCACGATCGCCCAGGCGAACGACGCCGCGCTGCGGTGCTCCGACGAGGCCCGCGATGCCGCCGCACGCGCAGCCGACGCCGAGGATGCCACCGAACCTGCCCAGGCTGCCGTCGAGCACGCCGACGAAGCTCAGGCGGTCCTGGAACGCGCCGAATCGTCACTGGCTGCGATCCGCACCCGCGTGCGCGCCCTGGAGGACGCTGAGAAGGCCGCCGCAGAAGCGCGCGAAGCCGAGTTCCTCACCCGGCGGGACGACGCGCTGCCCGATCTCCAGATGCGGCTCGAGACCGCTCGCACGGGCGTCGCCATCGCACGCGCCGCGATCGGCGAAGAGAGTCGCGACGACGTCGTGAACAGCGCCCGCGAACAGACCACGACCGCGACCACGGCCCTCGAGACCACCCTCGAAGAGGCTCAGGCGAACCTCGAGCTCCTGGAGCGGGCCTCCTGGGACGAGGTCGACGCGTTCCTCGAAGACGTCGTGGAGTCGCTGGAGAAAGCCGAGGCCCAGGCCGAGTCGCTCTCCGACACCGTCGCCGCACTCGAGGCGCAGAAGGAGGCCGCCCGCGAGCGCCTGACGGCCCTGGAGCTCGAAGAGTACCGAGGACGCGCCTGGGAGGCGTGCCGCGTCGCGCAGCAGCTCTCCGCCAAGCTCACGGCGGCCCGGAGTGCGCTCCCCGAGATCCCCGACGACCCCGCGCCTCCGCTCCGCGCTGCACTCGATGGTCTGGCCGAGGTGGAGCGGCGACTGTGGCGGGCGGGGCAGCGCGCCGACCAGGCCCGGGAGCAGGCGGGCAACACCGACGAGCTCGACGAGGCCCGCGAGGCTGCAGAGCTCGCCGAGCGCGCGATCGGGACCGCGGGTCGCTGGGAACGGGAGATCGACGCGGCACTGGAGAAGGTGACCGCCACCGTGAAGGGCCTCACGGGCATCGTGCAGAACCCCCGAATGGCCCGTCTACGTCGGGGTAAACGCGGCCCGAGCGGTGAGGAGGCCGCGCGCGAGAAGGTGCGGGCCACCCGGCGAAAAGAGGAGCTGCCGTCGGTCGAGGAGCCCACCTCGCGCACCGAGGCGCTCCTGCAACGTCTCCGTCGGGGCCGGAAGTCCGGCGAGACCGGCCGGGAACGCCTGCGACGCCTGCGTCAGCAACGCGACGAGGAGAAGCAACGCGAGGAGAAGCGCGAGGCCGACGCCCGATCGGGCTCCAGTGTGGCGCCCCTCGAAGTCCAACAGACCCCGGGCGTGCCTCCGGAGGATCGGGCCACCAACCTCCAGCCCGAGGATGCCGAGGGCGCGGCAGACGATGTGAATCCGGACGAGTACGGAGGCGTGGACGACTTCGAGCACCTCAAGCCCACCACGTTCGACAAGCCCGAGGACCAGGACGGCAGCGACACCACGGCCGCGGATCGTCGCCGACTGCTGATGGAGCGCCTCCGCCGTCGTCGGAAGCCGGATGCGAGCCCGCAAACCCCTCCTCAGTCCTCTCCGAGCCTGGAGGCAGCGGCACGGATGCTCTCCCAGCCCGACCCTCATGCCCCCAGCGAAGACGAGGACTCGGAGATGCGCACCCAGATCTTCACGCGCGGCAATCTTCCCAAGGACGACGAGGAGATCGAAGAGGCCAAGACCCAGATGTTCTCGCGCGAGATGCTCGACGAGATCGCGGGTCAGCTGGAGGACGACGACGATGACGACAGCGAGGACGACAGCGAGGACTGACGCGGCTCAGTGATAGGGGTACCACCCCGCGTTAAGCCGCCAACCCTTCTGGAGCTCCCATGGCCACGTCCACCGCAAAGCCACCCTGGCTCAAGGTCAAGCTGCCCGGATCCCCGCGCTACCGGCAGATCAAGGCCCGCGCCCGCGAGCTGAACCTCGCCACGGTCTGCGAAGAAGCGCGCTGCCCCAACATCGGCGAGTGCTGGGGCGGAGGCACGGCCACCTTCATGGTGATGGGCGACACCTGCACGCGCGGCTGCCGCTTCTGCGCCGTGAAGACCCTGCGCAAGCCGCCCGCACTCGACACCGACGAGCCCCGCAACGTCGCGACGGTGATCGCCGAGATGGAACTCGACTACGTCGTGCTCACCAGCGTCGATCGCGACGATCTCCCCGATCAGGGCGCCGGGCATTTCGCCGCCTGCGTGCGGGCGATCCGCGAGCACAGCCCCAGCACGCTGGTCGAAGTCCTGATCCCCGACTTCCAGGGCCGCACCGATCTCCTGCAGCCCGTGATCGACAGCCGCCCCGAGGTGATCGCACACAACGTCGAGACCGTCGAGCGGCTCAGCCCGCGGGTTCGCGACCCCCGTGCCGGCTACCACCAGAGCCTCCGGGTCCTGAAGGGCCTCAAGGAGCTCGACGCCACCATGTTCACCAAGAGCTCCATCATGGTGGGGGTCGGCGAGACCGAAGCCGAGGTCATCCGCACGATGGAAGACCTCCGCGCGGTCGGCTGCGACTTCCTCACCATCGGCCAGTACCTGCAGCCCACCAAGCGGCACCTGGCCGTCGAGGGCTTCGTGCACCCCGATGTCTTCGCCCGCTACGAGCGCCTGGGCCTGGAGATGGGCTTCGCCTACGTCGCCAGCGGGCCGCTCGTCCGCTCGTCCTACAAGGCCGGCGAGTTCTTCATCGAGCGCGCCATCCGCAACCGCCAGCAGACCCCTCGGGACGGGGAGGTCGCGTGAAGCGGGGCGATCAACACGTGCACGCTGCCCTGTCGGCCTGGCTCGACAGCGACTCCTCGGCCGTCCTGCTGGGCGAGTCCGTCGGCGCGAACCCGTCCACCGAGGGTCTGCACACCCGATTCCCGGATCAGGTCCGGCGCACCCCCATCGCCGACCGCACCACCTTCGGCCTCGCCCTCGGGATGGCAGTGGGCGGCCGACCCGTCTGCGTCTCGCTGAGCTCGTCCCGCGCGCTGCTCGCCGTGTCCGAGATGCTGGCCGATGCCGCTCGCCTGGCCGACAGCGAGTTCCGACCCGCGCTCACCATCCGCGTTCCGACCGGCGGGCAGGCCGGATCCGCGATCGACCCCGCCATCGGAGACGTGTTGGCAGGGCTCTCCGGGCTCCGGGTCGTCTGCAGCACCGCCAGCACGGCCTCCACCCTGCTCGCGCGCGTGCTGGGCAAGGGCGTGTCGGTGGTCCTCGAGCCCCGCGCCGAGCTCGCCCGTCACGCCGAAGCCGCGCCTTGCGACACATCCATGCGGGTGTTGCGCCAGGGCGGTCACGTCACCATCGCGACCTGGGGATCCGGTGTCCGCGCCTCGCTGGCCGCCGCGGAATCCCTCGCGACCGACGGCGTCGAGGCCACTGTGATCGACCTCGTGTCGCTCTCCCCCCTGGACCCCTCGCTGGGCGAACAGGTGCGGGCCACCGGGCGGATCGTCGCCGCCCACGATTCCGATTCTCCGCTCGCCAGCCGTGTGCTCCGCGCCGCGCTGGGCGATGCGTTCCTGTACCTCGAGTCGCCTCCGGGCGACTGTCCTGCGCATCCCGATGCCGTCTCGAAGGCGGTCCGGGACAGCGTCTACTACTGACGGAGAACAGCCGAGATGGCGTTTGTGTTCGAGCTCCCCGAAGTCGGGGAAGGTGTGGTCGAAGCCGAAGTCGTGTCGTGGAAGGTCGCCGTGGGCGACGCGGTGGCGATCGACCAGCCGCTGTGCGAGATCACCACCGACAAGGCCCAGCTGGAGATCTCCAGTCCGAAGGCGGGCACCATCGTGAAGCTCCACGGAGAGCCCGGTGACATCGTCGCGGTGCACAGTCCGCTGGTCGAGATCGACGAGAGCGGAGCACCAGCTGCCCCCGCAGCCCCCGCCTCCGACGACACCACACCGACCAACGGCGCGGGGAGCCCCAGCCACACGGACGCTCCCACGTCTTCCCCCGCAACACCCCCGGCCACGACGCCGCCTCCCGCATCGGGTGCTACGGCCGCCGGACTCACCAGCGGCACCGCATCCGACCCCGCCAGTCGGCCCCAGACCAAGGCCACGCCCTCGGTCCGTCGGCACGCCCGCGAGCTGGAGGTCGACGTCCACTCGGTGCCCGGCACCGGCAAGGGCGGACGGGTCACCCACGACGATCTGCGCAGCTTCCAGTCCGGCGACGCGATGCCGAACAGCAGCCTGCCCAAGGCGCCCCCGGCCCTTCCCCAGGTCCAGCCCAGCGGCACCGAGGAGCGGGTCAAGATCATCGGCGTTCGACGCACCATCGCCAACGCCATGGTCCACGCCAAGCACACCCAGCCGCACTACACGTACGTCGAAGAGGTCGACGCCACCGAGCTCGTCGCGCTGCGCAAGAAGCTCAAGCCCCTCGCGGCCGACCGCGGGATCAAGCTGTCGTTCATGCCCATCCTGATGAAGGCCTGCTCGGTGGTCTTCCGCCAGTTCCCCAACGTCAACGCCAACATGGACGAGGACGCGTTCGAGCTCGTGGTCAAGGGCGACCACAACATCGGCGTCGCGTGCGACACGCCCAACGGTCTGTACGTGCCGGTCGTGAAGAACGTCGAGCAGAAGTCGGTGCTGCACATCGCCGCCGAGCTGAACGACCTCATCGAGCGCACCAAGGCCGGCAAGGCCCGGCTGGACGAGCTGAAGGGCGGAACGTTCACCATCACGGGCGTCGGCCAGATCGGCGGCATCCACGCCACGCCGATCCTCAACCACCCCGAGGTCGCCATCCTGGGCGTGAACGTCATCCGCGACCGGGTCGTTCCGTGGGAAGGCGACATCGCGATCCGCAAGATGATGAACCTCTCGCCGAGCTTCGACCACCGGATCATCGACGGTGCGGTGGGTGCGCGCTTCACCGCCGCGCTCAAGGCCGTCATCGAGAACCCCGAGTCGCTGCTGCTGGAGCTCGTGTGACCCCTGCGCTCGACGCCTCGATCGCCACCCTCGAAGACGCCAGTCGCGCGCTGAACGCCAGCGGTCCGTCCCCATTCCCGCTCCCGATCGATGGGCTCGAGCCGCTCATCGCGGGGGCGGTGGGCGCGCTGAGCTCGGGCGACTGGTACCTGCCGGGCCTGCGGGAACGCGTCGGAGCTGTGCTGCGCGACACCCCCATCGACAGGCTCACGGACGGCTTCGCCGGAGCGCGTCCCTACCGTGTCGCTCCCCCCACGACCGGGCCGGCCGATCGCGCCGTCTACGCCGTGGGTCTCGCGCTGTCCGACCCCGAACGCTCCGTGCTCGTGCACCTCGGAGCGGGGTCCGCATCCGATGGTGCCTTCTACGAGGGCCTGAACGCCGCCCGGCTCTTCGACGCGAACGTCGTCTTCCTGGTGGCCGTGCCGAGCCTGGAGCCCCGCGATGGCCTGGAGGCCCCGGTGGCCGCACAGACCGCCGCGCCCCCCGAGGCCCTCGCCACCGCCCTCGGAATCTCCACTACTTCCATCGACGGGACGGATGCCTCCGCCGTGCACGACGCAGTCCGCGCTGCACTGAAGGCCGGCGGCCCCCACCTCGTCACCGCATCGCTCTGAACCTGAACCCATCCCACTGCAGGACACCCCACCCATGAGCAACGACTACGGCGCCATCGTCATCGGAGCCGGACCCGGCGGCTACCCAGCAGCCATCCGCCTCGCCCAGCTGGGCGTGAAGACCGCCATCATCGAGAAGAAGTACTGGGGCGGCGTCTGCCTGAACGTCGGCTGCATCCCGAGCAAGGCCCTGATCGGGGCCGCCAAGAAGTTCGAGGAGCTCAAGCACGCCGACTCCATCGGCTTCATCCTCCCGGACGGCGACGTCAGCATCGACGTCGACAAGCTCCAGGGCTGGAAGAACGAGGTGGTCGGCAAGCTCACGGGCGGCGTGCGCACGCTGCTCAAGGCCAACGGCGTCACCGCCATCGAAGGCACGGCCACCTTCGTCGACAAGAACACCCTCGAGGTGGAGGACGCCGACGGCAAGACCTCGAAGGTCACGGCCGACAACATCGTCATCGCGACCGGCAGCCGCCCCATCGAGATCCCCGGGTTCAGCTTCTCGGACGAGCCCGTCTGCGACAGCACCAAGGCGCTGGCGCTCCCCGAGATCCCCAAGCGGATGGTGGTGATCGGCGGCGGCTACATCGGCATGGAGATGACCGGTGTGTACGCCAAGCTCGGCGCCGAAGTCACGGTCGTCGAGATGATGGACAGCATCCTGCCGGGCTTCGATCCGGATGTGGTGCGGGTCCTCAAGCGCGCCATCAAGAAGGACGGCGTGAAGACCCTCCTGAAGACCAAGGCGCTCGGCTGGGAGAAGAGCGACGACGGCATCGTGGTGAACGTCGAGTCCGAGAAGGACGGCAAGCAGGCCCTCCCCGCCGATGTCGTGCTGGTCACGGTCGGCCGGTTCCCGAACACCGAGAACGTCGGGCTGGACGCCATCGGGGTCGAGATGGACGGCCGGTTCATCCAGGTCGACAAGCAGATGAAGACCAGCGTGGACGGCGTGTATGCCATCGGCGACGTGGTCGGGCAGCCCATGCTCGCGCACAAGGCCACCCACGAAGGCGAGGTCGTGGCCGAGGTGATCGCGGGACACAACGTCCAGTACGACGCCCGCACCATCCCCGCGGTCGTGTTCACCGACCCCGAGATCGCCACGGCGGGCCTCACCGAGCCCGAGTGCAAGGAGCAGGGCATCGACTACAAGGTCGGCAAAGTGCCCTGGGGCGCCATCGGCAAAGCGATCGCGAACGGCGAGACCGACGGCTTCGTGAAGTGCATCATCGACGCGAAGACCCAGTTGATCCTGGGCTATACGATCTGCGGCTACCACGCTTCGGACATCATCAGCGAGGCCGGTCTGGCAATCGAGATGTACGCTGAGGCCCTGGACGTCGGGCTCACCATCCATCCCCACCCGACCCTCGGAGAAGCGCTGATGGAAGCCGCGAAGGCCGCACTCGGAGAAGCCGTTCACGTGGTGAATCGCTAAGGTGGCGAAGGTCCGCCGGCTCTCGGAGCGACAGTTCCTCCACCTCATCCGGGTGGCGGCCGGTCTGCTGACCGAGACCGACGGCGATCTCCGAAAGGCCCTGGCCATGGCGATGGTGAAGCACCGCGCGCTGCTTCGCCTGATCCACGACGAAGAGCTGGTCGCAGACGTCGGGCCGGGCAACGCCATCCTGTTCGTTCCGGAAGAGGGCGGGCTGGCGCTGAGACTCGAGCGGCATCCGCGTCCCGCCACAGAGGACATGCCCACCGAAGAGGCCAACTACCCCGAGATCGACCTGCTGGGCTTCGAGGTCATCGAGACCAAGACCTCGCACACCAGCCAGCCGAACTACGATGCCGGTGTGATCGGCGTCGAAGACTGGGACTGACCCAGCAGCGAGCCCGGTCAGCCCATCCCGCACATCGGGCAGTCCCAGAGCTCCTCGGTCGCGGGGTCGGGCCCGACGCCACCGATCCCACCGTCGTGCTCGTGCATGGGGTTCGACAGCTCGGGAATGACGGTGCGCTCCGACGGGTGTTCGGTGCGCTGCGGCCGTGTAGCCGGGCCGGTCTCGACGGGAGCCACCGAAGCGCCCATCACCACGGGCTCCTCGGAAGGTGCAGGTGCATCCGGCCCCACGGCAGCGAGGCGATCGGCCAGCCAGCTCGCGGCATCGCACCCACTCGCAACGGTGGCGACCGACAGCAGGGCGAGGGTGGAAGGCCAGGTCTTCATCACGACTCCATTCTCGACATTCTACCCCGACCACGGGGCACGCGTGGATTCGCAGGTCCAACGGCCGAGGCCTGCGGTTCCTTACAGGTCACCCCATCCCGCAGGCGATCATCACGGGCCAGTCCTCCTCCCGGACCTCGCGCTGCGGAGGTTCCGGAACCGGCGTCTGCTCGGCGCGATCGGCGTGCAGGGAATCGTCCGTCTGGACCGACGGGATCTCGGCCGCGTAGGTGGGGGCCGGCACGGTCGGGGGGTCCTGAGGCAGCACGCTGGCCACGCGGGTGGTGAGCCAGTTCAGCGGCCCCTGGCATCCGGTCAGCAGGAGCAGCATGGCGATCGAAGAGAGCGTCCAACGCGTCATCGACCTACCCCATCCCGCAATCGACCAGCTCGGGCCAGTCGTCTTCTTCGACGGGCGGCGCGGCGGGATCCACCGTGATGCGCTGCGTGTGCTCGGTGCGCTCGGCGGTCTCGTGGGCACCGGTCTGGGCGGCAGGAACGGCCGAAGCGTGCGCGGTGGGCGCGGGAACCTCGACAGGGTCCTGCGGAAGGAAGTCCGCGACCCGAGACCCCAGCCAGTCGACCGAGCCCTGGAGCGCACCACAGCCGGTCGAGAGCAGCAGTACGGGCAGAAGTGGGAGGGGCCATCGGGTCATGGGGTCTCCTGTACAGAGAGGTGCCCGTTCGGACACCGTCTGTTCACACCGGTTCCATCCTGCGCTCTCCCGAACCGCTGCGGCATCCGGTAGATTGGAGCCATGCGCTGCTTCGCTCGTGCTCTGCCGTTCCTCACACTCCTGGTCGCCGCCTGTGGTCCCGACGATCCCGAGGTGCTGCGCCCCCTCGCCGAAGAAGGCACGCGACACGAGGTGGTCGAGGTCACGTTCAACCTGTGGGTCGACTACATCCCGATGTTCGGCGCCACCGATCCCGACTGTCGCTGGCTCGACCCCGCGGTCTCGGACGACACCACCCCCTGGCCGCCCATGCAGGCCTTCTGGGTGATCTACGAGAACGACAACGACGTCGACATCACATCGTTTGCAGACGTGTACTTCGAGGGCGACACGGTCAGGCCCGAGGACTTCGAGGCGCGCGAGGGTCTGGACGCCCTCGGCTTCCTTCCCTTCTCGGGGTTCCAGGCCAACCTGCTCGACGTCACCGATCTGCGCCGCGACGACGATGGCTACGAGATCGAAGCCGACTTCGGGTCGCCCGTGGATGCGACGCTCCGCATCACCAGCACGCCAGACGGCGACGGAGACTGCGCGATCACGAGCGAGTACTGCGAAGCAGGCGCCTGCGACGGGGGATTCGCGCCCTTGGAGCGCATCCACCTGGATCTCGGGTTCCTGTATTCCGTCGAGGACATCCGCTTCGAGTGAGGGCGAGGTGACGCCCGATGAATGCTGCGGTGTCGTAGACGTCAGAGCCTGCGCGCGCCACAATGCCGGCCGGTGCCCTGGAGGAGACCCATGACCACCCCCGCTCTTCGAGCTCTCGTTCCCGCCCTCGGGCTCACAGCGCTGTTCGCATCGGCACCCGCACAGGCCGCGGACGTCTACATGTGGGGCATCGGGCCCCGTCTCGGCACCAACTTCCTCCCGGGCGCGTACCCGAGCGCGTTCCCGAAGATGGTGGCCGACGACGTGGTCGACGGTACCGAGAACAGCGAAGACCCCATCCCGGTCATCGAGAAGGTGCGCGGCGACTTCCTGTTCGGATTCGAGGCCCAGTACTACGTCAACGGGGGCTCGCGGATCGGCCTTCTGGGCGGCTTCGACCTCGGCCGGCGCTACTTCGATGCCCACCTGATCGCGAAGTACAACGTGGTCCTGCAGTCCGCCTCGGTCGACTTCCTGTTCGGCGGTGGCGCGGGGTTCGGAACCCAGACCTGGACCGGCGAAGGCGAAGGCCGGCTGCGCGTGCCGTACTTCCCGCTCCGCGTCGAAGCGGCGGGCATGATCCGCGCCGGCTGGATGGCGTTCCAGCTCACGCCGTACTTCCAGTACAACCTGCAGAGCAACCACTTCTACACCAACGACATCGGCGAAGAAGTGGACGTGGGCGGCGGGTTCTACCCCACGGCCGGCATCGAGCTGTCGGTGCTGTTCGGCGACTACGAGCCGCCCCGCCCCCGAAAGCGGTAGCGCATCACGCTCGGCGCCGGTCCCATGAGCCTCCGGCCGAGGGGGCCGATGTTGCACATGCGACATCCCAATTTGACGGGAGCACGAGAACCTCCGGGCGGAGGACTCCATGCGCCACTTTCCCGCTCTTCTCCTGCTCATGGCCTGCAAGGGGCTTCCCCCTTCACCACCGTCGGATCCCGATCTCGCCGTCGAAGTCGATGCAGACACCGACGCCGATGCAGACACCGACGCCGATGCAGACACCGACGCCGATGCAGACACCGACGCCGATGCAGACACCGACGCCGATGCAGACACCGACATCCGCGGCGGGTGCCTGACCGACGACGACTTCGACGACCACGGGCCCGGCTGTCCGGCGGGCCCGGACTGCGACGACTCCGACACGCAGGTGAACAGCTCTGCGCAGGACGATCCGCTCGATGGGATCGACTCGAACTGTGATGGGGTGCAGCCCGACCTCATCGTCGACGAAGCACACGGAGTGTTCGTCACCCCCACAGGCGACGATCTCGCAGCGGGCACCCGCACCGCCCCCGTTCGGACGATCGGTGCCGCCGCTGCGCTCGCGAGCGCCACGTCTCGCGTCGTCTTCGCATCTGCGGGGGTCTGGGAGGAGAACGCGACATCGAGCGTGAGCGTGTACGGGGGGTTCGACCCCGTGTCCTGGAGTCGGGACGTCCAGATGTACGAGACCCGCATCGACGGCCTCGCAGGAGTCCAGGCTCCGGTCTTGCAGCTCGAAGCGCCGCTCCATGGCGGCTGGCTGGTCGTGGACGGAATCCGTCTCGAAGCCACTGTGGACGGGCCGGATGCCTCGATATCCGCCGCATGGCCGACCACGATGCAGAACCTGGTCGTCAACGAGCTCCAGGGCTCGAGCTCCGCCGTCTTCGGACCCCGGCTTCGCCTGCTACACAGCTCGGTGCGCAGTCCCGACTACATCGGCGTCAGCGCGATCTCCCCGGGTCCGGGGGACGTGCTGGTCGAGGACTGCGATCTGGACCTGTCCGCACGCCTCGGCGAGCCCGACAGCGGGGGACTGGGCATCTTGGTCGACGGCGCGCAATCGGTCGTGCTGCGAGGGAACCGAATCACCGGCACGGCGCCCGCGTCCACGGCCTTCCCCCGTGCCATCGAGCTCGTCGATGTCGCCTCGGCGGACCTCGATCGCAACGCCATCACGCTCACGTCGGGCAATCTCGCAACGGCCATCCGGCTCTCGGATGTCACGACCGCGCGCGTTCGGGGAAACAGCATCGCGGTCGTCGGGCAGTCCGACGTCCTCGGCATCGAGGCTGCGACCTCTGGTCTGGAACTCGTCCAGAACTCCCTCCGGGTCACCGCGCAGGCCCACCCCAGCGGCCAGGCGAACGGGGTGCGCCTCGATGACGGCGGACACCTGGTGGGCAACCTCTTCCTCGTCCCCACTTCGGTGGACGCGGGCATCGACAGTCCCTTCAACTCCTCGCTCGAGCTCCACGGAAACGGGTTCGCCAGCCACCCCACAGCCATCCTCGCGGCCGTGGGGGGCCAGGGTCTGCTGAGTGTCGCCGAGCTCGACCAGTGCACCTGGCTCGGCTGTGTCGCATCCGACGGCAGTGTGGCGGGCCAGGATCCGGTAGCGGACGGCCCCGACGGTGACCTCCATCTGGTTCCGGGGTCCTTCGCGGTGGACGCGGGGGTCGACCCCATGGTGTACGGCCTCACGGGACTGCCCGTGGATATCGACGGAGACCCGCGGGTACAGGGAGCGGCGCCGGACATCGGGGCCGACGAACACTGAGCCGCGAGAGGCTGTTGCACATGCGACATCCGCCCCGAGACCCGGAGTCGTACGGTTCTGACAGCCCATTGGAGGACCCGTGCGACACATCCCCACCCTCGCGCTGCTGGCGCTGCTCGCTGCGTGCAAGAGCCCCACTCCCCCGTCCGAAGCGGAGTCCGATACGGACACCGATGCCGATTCGGACGCAGACGCCGACACCGACGCGGATTCGGACGCCGATTCGGACACCGACGCCGATTCGGACACCGACGCAGATTCGGACACCGACGCAGATGCAGACGCGGACGCGGACACCGACGCGGACGCGGACACCGATGCAGACGCAGACACCGATGCAGACGCGGACACCGACGCAGACGCGGACACCGACGCAGACGCGGACACCGACGCAGACGCAGACACCGACGCAGACGCGGACACCGACGCAGACGCGGACACCGATGCAGACGCGGACACCGATGCAGACGCGGACACCGATGCAGACGCGGACACCGACGCGGACGCGGACACCGATACGGACACCGGCTCTCCGTCCTGCACGGCCGATGTGTACGAGCCCAACGACACTTCTGCAGCCGCCGCAGTTCTGGTCGGGGGTGCCGTACTGAACGCCACACTCTCGGACGCGTCCGCCGACTGGTGGCGTGTCGATCTGGATCCTGGGGAGGCCATGCGCATCGACGTGCTGTCAGACCCCCTCGACGGCCCCATCGGGATGTACGTCGTGGATGCCAGCCTCGCGGCGGTCGTCCAGACGGACACCTCGCAGAGCACCCACGTGAAGATCCGGAACAACACCGGCGCCCCTGGGACGTGGTTCCTGCAGGTGAGGCTCGAAGGAGACGCGACCTGTGCCGACTACGAGCTCCAGGTGGTCGCCGACCTCACCGACTGTTCGCTGGACGACACGGACGACGCTCTGGAAGACGCCACCCCGCTCTACTCCGCGGGATTCGGCATCGCGACGCCGGGCGACGAGGACTGGTACTCCTTCTACGTCGCTGAAGGAGCCCACCGTGAGCTGCTCCTGGATGGCTCGCCCGGTCTGCGCATCGACCTGTACGACCCCGATGAGGTCCTCGTGGAGACGCGTGAGAGCACGGGCTCGCAGATGAGCGTCGTCGCAGACGATCCTGTCGGAGGGACCTGGCATGCCCGCATCACCTCCGACATCGCATGCCTGGACTACTCGGCCGAGCTGAGCTGTAACGACGACGGGTTCGAGCCGAACGACACCATCGGTACCGCACAGCCCGGCGGAGGTGACCGGCTGTGGGTGAGCCCCGAATCTCCGGACGTGTACCTGCTCGACATTCCGGACCACGACACCTGGAACATCCTGCTCGACAACATCTATGGTCCCGAGTTGCACGCGCGACTGCTCGACGAGAACGGCTCCGAGATCTGGTCGGAAGTCGTCACCACCGATGGGTTCCACGCCTCTGTCCGGAACGCCACCAACCCCAATTCCATCACCCGCTACCTGGAGGTCGAGGGCACCGCGTGCACGCAGTACCTCCTCCACGCTTCCCACACCTGCGACGACAGCTTCGAGCCCAACGACACCCGGACGTTCGCGACGCCCATCGACAGCAGCATCACCGCCTCCATCGAAAACGCCGACGTCGATTGGTTCCGCGTCGACGTAGACCCGCTCTCGAACGTGGAGGTGGTGTCCTCCTCGAACGCCTACGTGACGGTGTACGACCAGTACGGTGGGGAGATGGACCGCATGCTCGCCAACGACTCGATCTTCTCACGCTCCTACTGGGTCCGCGTGGACGGATGGTCTCACATCACGAACATGTGCGGTGCGTACTCCCTCGATCTCGTGGACCACAGCGTGTGCCCCGATGACATGTGGGAGGACGACGACACCGAGGCCACGGCCACTGAAACCACGTACGCTCCGGACCGGTACATGGCCGATGAGGACTGGTACACGTTCGACGTGTACTCCGGCTCCACCCGGGAAGTCCGCCTGGACTTCGAGCACGGCCAGGGCGACCTGGACCTCGAGGTGTTCCTGGACGGCTCGCTGGTGGACTACAGCGAGAGCGTGAGCAACGGCGAGCGCATCGTCGTCACGAACGACTCGAACTCCACTCGAACCTACGTGGCTCGTGCGTTCCCGTACAACTCGGGAACCTGCACGCCCTACACGTTCGCCGCAACCTGCGTCGACAACGAGAACGGCTACAGCTCGCGCCCGAGCGATGCGGTCCCCCTGACCGGAGGTGCAGGCTACACCCTCGTCGCCGGTGAAGAAGACTGGTACGTCACCACCGTTCAGCCCTACGAGACCCTCACCACCGTGGTGAACCCCCAGCCGACCTTCCTGCTCTCGCCCCTTTTCGTCGACCTGCTGGACACGAACGGGGAGGAACTCGCGCTGCCGTTCGTCGCGACGGACATCACGACCGAGTGGTACAACAACGCGCCCGTCGCCAGAACGGTCTACCTGCGAGTGCATTGGGGCACGCCCGGCGGCGACCCCGGATGTTCGTCGTACAGCATCGCCGTCACCCGCGAGTGATCCGATCCGGGTGGCGCGATAGCTGCCCCAGATGCAGAGTATCTGGGTGGGCAGGTTTCGCGTCGACCTCGCGACCGGTGAGGTGGCTGGGTCCGACAGCGCGTGCACGCTCCGCCCGATGGAGCGTCGACTCCTGACCGTTCTCGCGCGCTCGGCACCCGACCCCGTCGCACGTGAGACGCTGGAACACGAAGTGTGGGGGCATGGACCCGGAGTCCAGTCCCGCACCTTGGGCACCACGGTGGCTCGGCTCCGCAAGAAGCTCGACCCCACCCTCGTACAGACGGTCCACGGCTACGGCTACCGGCTGGTTCTCGGCATCGAGGACGGGAACGAGAGCGTAGACAGCGGCGTCCATCAGGCTCTGACATGCATCCGCAGGCGTCGACACCGACTGCTCGTGCTCACGGGCGATCGAAGCCTCCGTCGACGCGTCGCCACAGCACTCGCTCGGCTGCTCGCCGCCGTCTGCTACGACGGGGCTCTGCCCGACAGCGGGGTCGTCGTGTGGCACGATCCACCGGACACAGCGCGGCTCGAGCTCTCTCGGTGGATCCGGCACGGTGCGCCGAACATCGCCATCGTGACGCGGGATCAGCCCTTCGCACTGATGACCGAGTGGGTGCTCGAGGTCGGACCGTGAGACTCGTCCTCGACACCTGCGTCGTCGACACACACGCGAGCCTGGTCCATCGACGCGGGAGAACAATCGCCCTGGGCGGTCGGGAGACCGCACTCCTCGAGGCCCTGGCGTCCACCGATGGCCCGATGACCCGTGCCGATCTCGCACGTGCAGTGTGGGCGCGAGACGACGTCTCGTCGCGAACGGTCGACCGGCTCGTGCAGCGAGTACGGGCGAAGGTCGGGGATTCCGCGGGCCTGAACACCATCGTCGGTGTCGGGTACGAGCTCGAGCGCGCCGAACCCTCGCTGAACGGCGCAGGCGCCCTCCTGGGTCGAACGCTGGGACGCCACCACGAGCTCGAGCGTCTCCATCGGTGGATGCAGTCCGGCTCGGGCGCGTTCGCCGTTGTGGGCCCTGGAGGCATCGGGAAGACCCGCATGGCGCTCGAAGCAGCTGCAGCAGCTCCAGCGTACTTTCGCGATGGTGTGGTGTTCGTTCCGTTGGAGACCGTGTCGCCGGTCAGTCGGGTGCCGGCCGCGATTCGAGCTGCCGCGGGCGCGCGTCCAGCGACGAGGCTCGAAGACCTCTTCTGGCAGCAGGACGCCCTCATCGTGCTCGACAACCTCGAGCACCTGAGCAGCACAGAGCTGCTCGTTCGCCTCTCCACCATCCCCGGCCCGCGCCTGTTGTTGACCAGCCAGGTGGTGCCGAACGTTCCGGGCATCGAGGTGCTCGACCTGCCGGGTCTCGACGGCCTCGACGGCCTCGCACTCTTCGAGGACCGCGCGCATCGCCTCGAGGGCCTGGACGGCGAAGACCGGGGTCACGCCACGGCGATGGTGGAGCTGGTGGAAGGAAGCCCGCTGGCCATCGAGCTCGTCGCGGCCCAGTGTCGCGACCGCTCGATCCTGGAGGTGCGCGCCAGGATGCAGGCGAGCCTCGGTGACGTGGGGGTCGACTATCCCGACATGCCAGCCCGACAGCGCAGCTTGCGGGCAGCCTATGCACACAGTGCCGGAATGCTCTCGCCGATGGCCGATGACGCTCTCGGCAGGGTGTGTGTGTTCAAGGCGCCCTTCACCGCACACGCCGCTCGAGTCGTCGTAGACGTCGATCCCTCCGTCCTCCGCGAGCTCGTCGGGAGGAGCCTGTTGCGGGAAGCGTCCGGGCGATTCGCGCTACATCCCTCCATTCGCGCCTGCGCGAGCGAGAAGGGCCGGCACCTCTCCTACCGCGAACGCCACATCCGGTGGGTGCACCACCGGCTCGCAGAGCTGCCGAACATCACCTCGCAACGCGGCGAGCGCATCCTGGAGCTGATCGCCGAGTTCCCCGACGTGGCTGCGGCATGGCGAGCCGCCTCCGCAGACCGTAGCCTCCGGCCCGCCCTCGAAGGGCTCGGAGAGCTGCTGCTCACGACCCACCGCGTGGACGAGGCGCGAGACCTGCTGGGCCCCCTCACCGACCATTCCGAGCTCGGCGACGCCGCGAACCTTCGGCTCGCACTGGTCGAATACCACGTCCAGGACCGTTCTCGCCCCGTGTCCACGCCCTCACCGAACGCCCCGTTGCGGGACCAGGTGCTGCACGCATGGCTCCGGGGGATGCGCCAGCGTGCAGCCCACCAGGCCGAGCCAGCGGGGCACAGCCTCGAGACCGCGGCCCAACTCGCCCGCCAGGCTGCAGATCCCGGAATCCTCGCTCAGGTTCTGTGCAATCTCGGGAGTCAGTACGCGCGCCTCCGCCAGCTCGACGCGTCCCGATGTGCCTTCGACGAAGCCCACCATCTCGCCGACGTGCTGGGCGACCCCACGCTCGTAGCGCTCGTGCTTCTGCATCGCGCGTGGCTCCACATCTGGGCCTTCCGGTTCGATGACGCAGAGCGTGATCTGGTGGAGGCCGATGCGCTCCAGCAATCACTCGGCGATCTCGTCCAGGTGGTGACCGTTCGCTCGGCTCGATGCACGCTCGCCCGAATTCTCGGCGACGACGATGCCGAGATCGGCCTGCACCTCTCGCTCCTCGAGCTCATGGACCGGGCTCGAATCCGTAGCCCCCAACGCCTCGAGCACCTGGGCAGGCTCGCCGTCCTCCACACCGAGCGAGGCGATCGAGACGAGGCCGAACGCTGGACGAACGAGGTCCGAAGCACCGCGGCTCTCCTCGGCACCCCCGCCGCCGACCTCCGAGCGGTACGGACGCTGACCGAGCTGCACTGGCTGAACGGGCGATGGGAGGAGTGTCTGGCGCTCTGCGACAACTGGCCTGAATCCGTTCGTCCCCCGCTCCGGATACCCGAGCTTCGAGTGCTCTGTCTTCACGCCCTGGGCCGCCAGGACGACGCAGTCGCCGCACTCCCCGCCGCCATCGAGTTCGCCGACCGGATGGACCCCGCATTCCGGGGACCCGTGATCCGCGCCATCGCGTTCCAGGTCACCGCACAGCGCCACTACGGCATCGAGGCTCTCTCGACGTGCGTGGGCCGGGGAGAATACCTGATTCGGGAGGTCGTCCAGTACTGCGGGGGCCATCCCTCCGCCGAAGACCTGGAGGGGGAGCGACAACGCCTGCTCGCGCAGCTCTCACCCTGACGCGCAGAGCCCCGACGCGCTCAGTCGCGCGGCTTGTCGTGCTTGAAGCCGATCATCGGGCCGCCGTCCTGCTCTTCCTCCAGGTCCATGTCGACCTCGAGCTTGTCGAGCGTGACGACCGCGAGGTTCTTCCGCTTCTTCACGAGGTAGGAGAAGCTCTTGTTCTGGTAGCCGGGTGCGGACACCTCGAACTCCAGGGTCATCTTCTTGTCGAAGAGCATCTCGGAGCCGTCTGGCAGGTAGATGGCCTCGCCGGTCCACACACCGGTCTCCATGTTGACACGGTGACGCTCCTTCTCCTTGGGGTGGCGAACCACGGCGGACGTGATGGGTTCGCCAGACGGGTCGACGACCTTGACCGAGACGGGGATGCCGTCGGCTGCCTGAGCGGGCGCGCTCGCGATGCAGGCGAACGTGATGGCTGCGGCGGTCGCGAGGAAACGAATCGAGTGCATGGGTGCCTCCACGGGGCGATCGTACAGGATCCGGAGGGCCGACGTCAGGCCTGCGGTCCCCGGGCTCGTACCCACAACCCCCGACAACGCGGGTGTGTTCCGCGTTCACGACAGATCCGGGTGGGGTCAGCCCGGGGTCGCCGGAGCGTGGTTGCGCAGCAGCATGGTCAGGCGGCGCGACTGCCCTTCGTCGCCGACCCGCTGGTACTGCTCGAGGGCCAACCGCCATCCGAGGCCGGCGTGCTCGGCCTGCTTGGACTTCATCGCGAGATCGCCCGCGCGCGCCAGGGCCCAGGCCACCTCCTTCTCGGCGGTCCCGGTCTCGGACTGGAGCCGCTGGACCTCGCCCAGGTACTCGGCGTACTTGCGCCAGCTCGCCGACCCCGCCGCACACGCTGCCAGCAACGCATTCGCGCGCAGGAGCACGGGCTTGCGGTGCCCGTCCCGCACGGTGCGCGCCACTTCGAGCGCGAGCTGCTCGGCGCCGGCGTAGTCACCGCGCGTCAGTCGCAACAGGGCCATCTGCACCCGGGGCTTCTCGGCGGCCGGGCTGCCCGCTGCGGCGTACAACCGCACGGCGTGCTGCAGACAGCGCTCGGCGGGGTCGAGATCCCCACCGCGCCGCGTCGCCCGCGCGAGCATCATCCAACACTCCGCGAGCCCCTCGAGCTGGCCGTCGACCTCGTACTCCGAGCGCCGCTGCTCCAGGTTCTTCAGCGCCACGTCGGCGTACGTCGCGAGCAACCCCCGGGTCCCGAGCACTTTCCACGCGTCCGAGAGCGACAGCTGCGCCCGGGAGAGCCACTCGGCGCAGGCCACGGCCTGGCTGCGAGCCTGGGATGCCCGACCATCCGACTCCGCCAGCAACGACTGGACGTGACGAGCCGCAGCGCGATGCAGGGCGTGAGCATCCGGGATGGCGACCCGCTCGAACTTCGAGAACAACAGCTCGGCGCTCTCTCCGTCCTTCCGGAACAGCGCGACGGTGGCGTGCACGAACACCGCGAGGGCCTTGATTCCGACCCAGCCGTACTCGTCGGCTGCGCTGGCGACCTTGCGGGCGTACTTGAGCGCCTCCTCCATCCGGCCACGCTGGATGGCGATGTCGGCCCGCAGCATCCACAGGCGGCCCCACCGGTCGTCGTCCTTGCCCAGCACGGATTCGGTGAGGGCCTGCTCGGTGAGATCCAGCAGGGACAGCGCTGCCCGCGGCCCGACGGTGGCGACGCGCTTTCGGACCCCGCGCATCAGCGCCTCGACGGCCGCATCGAGCTCTCCCGCGGCGAGCAGATGCATCCCGAGGCGTTCCGGGGCGGGTTCGGGCTGGCGGGCGAGCATGGTGGCCACGGCCCGGTGGTGCGTGCGTAGACGGCTGCGGGTCTCGGCCTGCTTGAGCAACGTGGCGCGGAGCTCCTCCTGGGCGAACGCGAACCCGTTGTCGCGTTCCTCGGCCAGGCGGTTCGTGAGCAACCGATCGACCAATCGAGCCCGCCAGATCGCGTGATCCCGACGGATGGGAGCGCTTCCGGACCGTCGCAGCCGGCCATCGGGGTCGTCGCACGCCTCGCGCCACTCGTCGTCGTCCACTTCGACGCCGAGCACCGCGGCGCGCTCGAGCATCTGTCGTGCGAGCGGAGGCAGGCCTTCGACCAGCTGTGCGATCCGGTCGACCCACACCTGGCCCATGCTGGCCGGCACGGTCCGGCCCTCGGGAAGGATGAAGCCCCCGGCCGACCGCTCCAGGATGCCTTTCTGGACCCAGTCGCCCACCAGCTGAACGGCGAACTGCGGGCTGCCGGCGGCGCGCTGCACCACTTCGTCGGCGAGATCGGCCTCGAGCCCCAACAGCTCCTGCACGAGGGTCTGCATCGCGCTCTCGGGCAGGGGCTCGACGCGCAGGGTGGAGACGAGCTCGGGCTGGTCGTAGCCCACGAGCCTGGTGAGGTACGCATTCTCGATCGAGCGCTTGGCCAGGGTCTCGTCGCTCACGTTCAGCACGATCAGCATCCGTGCGGACTGGCTCTTGAGCAGCGACCCCACGAGCTTGAGCCCATCGACGCCGTAGTGCGCGTCGTCGATCCAGAGCACCAGCGGACGATCGGCGCCCATCCGGCCGAACAACCAGCGCATCGCGGCGTGTCGCTCGGCCTGATCCGCGGTTCCGGTGGCCGGATCGAGCAGCGCAGCCACCCGGTCGGCCTGAGCCGCATCGGTCTCGCCGAAGCTGTCGCAGACCTCGAGCACCCGCTGGCGACGCTGCTCCTCGTCGAGCCGCGCCACCCGGAAGAACCGGCGGAGCATGCGGCGCAGGGCCTCCTGGGGCTCGTCGTCGGGGTGGTAGCGCACCTTCAGCAGGTGGGCGGCCCCGATCTCGACGGCGCGCTCGGCGATCCACTCCACCAGCGCGGTCTTGCCGGTGCCGGCCGGACCCCGACACACCACCAGCCGGGTCTGACGGGTGCGATGGACGTCGAGCAGCTGGGACCAGATGGCGTCGCGCTCGGGCTCGCGCTCGACGAGCGGCAGGGCGCGGAGCCCCCACAATCCCAGACCCGCCCCGCGCAGCTGACGGTCGCGCGGCTCGGGGGATGCAGGAGCCCGCCAGTCCGGGGGGATCAGCGGACGCAACCGGTCGAGCTCCCCGCGTCGACGGGCCTGTTCGGGGTTGGCGCTGCTGACGAGCAACGGCGCCGGCATGGTCGCGGTCTCCTCGACCGTCGAGGTCTCCTGGGTGAGCTCGCGGGTCAGGGTCTCCTCGAGCACCAGGGTGGTGGGGTGATCCTCGATGAACAAGCCCGCTGCGGGCCCGGTCCGGATGGGCAGCGAGGTGGTGGAGTCGCGGGTCGGCCCGGGAGGGTCGGGCAGCGAGCTGAGCGCCAGTGCAGCATCGGCGGCACACTGGAACCGTCGCCAGTGCTCCTTGCGCATCATGGTGAGCAGCCAGTCCTCGAAGCCGTCTGCCACGGGATGGATCGACTGCAGCGGCGGGGGCCGGTGGTTCATCTGGGCGACCATGAGCGACGCCCCGCGCTTGCCCTTGAACGGCAGCTGCCCCGTTGCGAGTCGGTAGGCGATCGTGCCCAGGGCGTACAGGTCGGTCCACGGCCCGTAGTCCCGCCAGTCTGCCCGGATCTGCTCGGGCGCCATGTAGTGCAGCGTGCCGATCACGTGGTTCGACATGGAGTCGCTCACGGTCTCTTCGCGTGCGTGCGCGATCCCGAAGTCGGTGAGCTTCAGTCCCGGACGATGATCGGACGGCCCGCACACCAGCACGTTGCCGGGCTTGAGATCCCGATGGATCACGCCGCGCGCGTGCGCATGAGCGAGCGCGTCGAGCAGGCTGATCAGCATCTTCTTGAGCTGACTCCACGGCAGCCCTTCCTTGAACGGGGCGAGGGTGCCGCCACTCGCCATCTCCATCACGAGGTACGGGCTGCCCGAGGTGAGCTGGCGCTTGGAGGCCACCGCAGCGGCTTCGTCGACCTCGCCGTAGTCCGCCACCCACACGATCCCGGGATGATCGAGGCCCGCGACCGCCCGCACTTCGTTCTTGAACGCCTTGAGCGTGCGCTCGTCGCGGGAGACGCGCTGGGTGATGACCTTCACGGCGACGGGAATGCCGGTGTCGACATGGAGGCCCTGCCACACCACACCCATGCCGCCCTTCCCGATGGGGCGCAGAAGCTTGAATGGGCCGAGCTCGATCGTCACCGCGGCAGTGTACCGGGCGACAGCGCACCACGTCGGATTCGCAGACCCCACCGTCGGGGAGAGTCCGTCGCTTCCCCGCCTACAGGCTCGGTTCCCGCGGATGCTACACGCTGCAACACGTCGCTACGGGCTCGGATCGAAGAGGGCACCTAAGTGTTGAATCGCGTAGTGTAGGGAGCGACTCATGACGGAGCTGAAGTCGGTGGCAGGCGAAAAAGACAACGCCACGGCGATGAACGCGGGCAACAGGAAGCGGGAGGACAACCCCATCCTGGCGCTCGTGAACGCGGACACGGATGCCGACTTCGACGACTGGTTCGTCGATGACGAAGGCGCGTCCAACGTCGACGTGAAGGACCGGGCTGCGCCCCAGGGGGCCGAACAGAGCGACGCCGACGGATCAGGTGACGCATCACGGGACGGTTCGGGTGACGGATCGGACGGCGCAGAAGCGGCGAACCTCAAGCAGCTGCTGTCGCGCTCACCCACGGTCCTGCACGACGACGACTACGTCCCGCCTGCGGCAGAGGCCCACCGCCACGCCGCGATTCCGGAGCCCCCCGCACTCGGGCAGACCGCCGCGCCCGTTTCGCCAGACGCGATCGACGTTCCGTTCACCGAAGCTCCCGCCGCACAGGTGCCCGAGGCCGAAGAAGCTCCGCAGGCCGAAGAAGCTCCGCAGGCCGAAGAAGCCCCGCAAGCCGAAGAAGCTCCGCAAGCCGAAGAAGCTCCCGTCGAGGCCCCTCCCGAAGAAGAAGATGAAGACGACGACGCGGGTGCACCGCTCCCCGGCAAGGAGCCCGACCTCCCGATGCAGCCGTCCGACGACGCTGCACCCGCCGAGGACTCCGACCCGGACGAGGCGCCTCCCGAAGACCCACCGGCGGTCGAGGAAGCCCCTGCGGAAGAGCCGGTCGACGACCCCAGCGAAGCCGCTGCTCCGGCCGAAGAGCCCGACGAGCCCGACGAGCCCGACCAGCCGGAAGACGCCGCCGCTGCCGTCGCCCAGTCCGAGCCCGCGCCACTGGACACGCCCACCGGAACCCCAGAACCCGCGTCCGAAGAGAGCGTCGCGCCCGCACCCGTGGTCGAGCCGGTCGTCGAGTCGCCGCCCGAGCCCGAGCCCGAAGCGACACCAGAGCCCGAAGCGCCCGTGGCTCCGGCCCCCTCGCCGCCCATCGCCGCTGCAACGCCCGCCCTTGCTGCGACCACAGCTGCTCCCCCGCCCCGGCGCAGCTGGTTGATGACCGCGCTCCTCGGTGTGGTCGGCATCGCATTCCTGCTCGTCGTGGTGGTCGTGGTGGCCCTGGGCGCAGGTGCGGTCGGCGCCGGAGGCATGTTCTTCCTGACCAGCGGCTCCGACGATCCCACCAACGCCATCGAAGCCATCGACGAACCCATCGTCTCGCCGCCGGTCAAGGTCGAGGCTCCCGATCCGGCCACCGACGGTACCGACGGCACGGATGCGGTCGTCGAGGCGCCCGACCCTGCTCTGGAGAACAGCGTGGACGGTTCCGATGACGCCACAGACGGCTCTGAAGACGGCATGGACGGCTCCGATGACGGCATGGACGGCTCCGAAGACGGCATGGACGGCTCCGATGACGCCACGGACGGCTCCGAAGACGCCACGGACGGCTCCGAAGACGCCACGGACGGCACCGACACGCCGGAGCCCGAGCCCGTAGCCGCTCCCGAGCCCGCGCCACAGCCCGCTCCGACTCCGAAGCCCGCTCCGACTCCGAAGCCCGCCCCGGTCCCCACCCCGAAGCCCGTGAACACCGCGCCGGCTCCGGCACCCGCCCCCGCGCCCGCCCCTGCACCCGCAGGCAACTCCATGGTCAAGCTCATCAGCGACCCACCCGCCATCTCGGTCCGCTTCGACGGCGTCGGCATCGGCCGCACCCCCATGGAACTCGAGATCCCCGGCGGCTCGCACACCATCATCCTCGACGACGGCAAGGCCGAGGGTCGCTTCACCATCGACGGCGGCAGCGTGCCCAAGAAGATGTGCTTCACCGTCTCCGGACGCCGGATCACCGAAGGGAGCTGCCCGTGAGGTTGTCGATCGCAGTCCTGGCGCTTCTGCTGGGCGGCCCGATGGTCGCTCTCCAACCCGCCTTCGCCGACACGCCGAAGATCTACGAGATCGGCATCCCCGACCAGGACAAGGTCTTCGGGGAGGTCCGCAACATCAACGGAGTGCTCGAGGCCGCCGAGAAGCGCATGGACGCCCTCGAACGCCAGGTGAGCGAGCCCCTCGGCCTTCCCGACGGAACGGTTCTCGCCGACTCGGTCTACGAGATCCGCAAGGTCTCCGGCGGCGGCGTGAGCACCATGAACGCGGGCGGTCGTACGATCCTGCTGGTGGGCGGAGACGCTCCCCAGTCCGCGAAAGACGCCGCTACAGCGCTCAACGAAGGGACCCAGGAGCTCGAGACCATCGCCGCCGACATCCAGAAATACCCCGCGCGGCTCGACGCCCTGACCGACAAGGCCGAGGGAATGGAACCCGATGCCGCCACGCTCGAAGCGAACGGGATGTCCGCCGACGACCTGAAGGACGTCAAGAACAAGTACACCAACAACTTCATGCTCACCAAGCACACCGGCCAGCGCTCCACCGCGGTGTCGAAGCGTGCAACCCAGCTGCTGAAGGCGCTCGAGGAAGGCATGGCGCGGCCCCTGGATTCCGCTCCGGCTCCGGCTCCCGAGCCCGTGGCGTCCGTCGAACCCGCTCCCGCCCCTGCGCCGGTCGTCAAGCCCAGGCCGAAGCCCAAGCCCAAGCCCAGGCCCGCCCAGAACGTCCCGACCGTCGAAGCGACCATCGCCAAGGCCTGGAAGCAGTTCAAGAACGCCGAGGTCGACGAAGCCGTCGAGCTGCTGCAGTCCGCCGACCTCCTGCTTCCCAAGCAGACCCGCCCCGTTCGCCGCCAGGATCTGATCGAGCTGTTCCAGCTCCGGTCGCTGGTGAACATCGTCCAGGGCAACGCAACCGCCGCCGCGTGGTCCGCCACCCAGGCGCTGGTGATCCACCCCAACGCCGTTCCCGACTCCCGATTCGGTCCGGCGTACGCCAAGCTGCACAAGATGCTCCAGAAGGCCGACCTCGTGCAGAAGGTCGACGTGAGCGTCGAAGGGGACGGCCGCGCCTACCTGTCCGGCATCGAGGTCACTCGCGGCGCGACCATCCAGCTGGGCCAGGGTCAGCACCTCCTGCAGGTCGAGCAGGACGACGGCAGCTGGAAGGGAACGGTGGTGTTCGTGCGCGACGGATTCGTCGTCGAATTCTGAGCATTCCCCGTGGCCGGGATCCCCGCCAGCACGACCGTGAGCGGCGCGTGAGCGGCCTCGGATCTCGCGGTTCTCCAGATCCAGTCGGGGCGTGCTTCGACAGCGGGTGTAGCGAACGTGTAGCGCTACACCGGGTACCGGTGGGCGTTCAGCGACGGCACGCTGCGAGCGGTTCGAGGATTCGCTGCACGATCGCCGACAGAAAACGTACGATGCCTTGCTGCCCGTGAGCAGCGCGTGAGCGGGCGTTTCGTTGACGTCAGCCCACCCGCGAACGAAAATCTTTCTACGGGTCACCGAACCCGACGGAGGAACCGCTTGACCGCACTCGTACTGGCACTGCTCGGATGCACCGGAGAGGAGACCGATCCGCCGACGCCCGAGCTGCCCACCGACACCGGCGACACCGACGAGGTGGAGTGGGTGGACACGGGCGTGTTCCGGCCGGACAACACCGGGGGCAACGCTCTCGGCAACGATGTCCCCGACGACACCATCATCATCACGCAGACCGGCACCTGGAACCTCTCGGGCAACCCCTACGACGCACTCGTCGGGACCCTGAGCAGCCGGGAGCTCGTCAACGGCTTCGACCCGCCCACCGGCGACACCGCCCTCGCACTCGAGTGCGATGCGCTGTTCGGTCTGCAGGGCACCCGGGTCACCGACCCCACGGGCTGCCCCAGCTGCGACCACGTGTGGGACGTGCAGTTCACGCTCTCGCCCGACAGCCTGACCGACACCGACGCGTGCAACGACCCCGACCTGCCTCAGGACGGAGAGACGTGGCGCCTCGGCTACGCGAGCGGCACCAACACCATCTGGTTCAACTTCTACGGCACCGGCGTCTGGGTCGCCTGGTGGGGCGCACTGCAGAACGGCGACACCGTCGTCTACGAGTGGTCCCGCGAGCTCGCGATCGACATCCCGGAACCGGAGGAAGACGAATGATCTCCCGTCGACTCCACGGCCTCCACGCCGCACTGCTTCCCACGCTGTCCCTCTCCCTGCTGTTCGGCGGCTGCACGCAGCCCGAGCCCGAGCCCGAGCCCATCAAGCCCGAGCCCGTGGTCGACGAGCTGGAGATTCCGGACATCACCGGCCTCGACATGGAGGGCGCCTTCGAAGACGCCCTCGCACTGGCGCTCACGGTGAACGCACGCACGCCCTTCAACAGCCTGTCGAACAGCTTCGACCGCTTCCAGACCGGCTGCCCGGACGTCTGGGCCGGCGTTCCGCCCGAGGAATTCGCCGACGTCGGAATCGACAACGAAAATGCCGAGGGCCTCACCTGGTCGGACCACTGCCAGAACCCCGACGGCGGCTACTTCAACGGCTACGGCTACTGGGATGGCCAGGTCTCCGTCGAAGGCGACCCCAACAGCGCCGAGGGCATCACCATCGAAGCCGACCGCGAGCTCCTCGGAGACGGCGTCGTGGGGGACCTGTCGGGCGTGTTCTTCGAGTTCGACGGCGAGGCCAGCGACTCCCTCTACACGGTCCAGGCCGACGGCTACGAACGCTGGATCTACAGCAGCCTCGTCGAGGGCACGTCCACCGGCACCGACCCCTTCCCGGAAGGCTCGCTGGCTCCCGTGGGCTGGCGCACCGACCTCTACCTGTACATGACCGGCGGCGACGAGGACTCCCTCGAAGCCCGCGGCAACGTGTACCTCTTCACCGGCCGGATGAACGAGCGCTTCGACAGCATGGCGATGGACATCAACGTCATCGGTCAGCTCGGCGCCGGCCCAGACGACTGCACGGAAGAGCCTCTCGGCTGGATCGGCCTTCGGGACGAGAACGCCGTCTGGTACGACCTGATCTTCCTGCCGCGCTCCGAAGACGACATCACCGGGGTGCCCTACCCCAACGATCCGCTCTCCGAGTGCGACGGATGTGGAACCCTCTACATCCGTGGCGTCGAGTCCGGCGAGTACTGCCCGGACTTCTCCTTCCTCTTCGACGGCTCGCTCGAAGCGCCGCCTGTCGAAGAATTCGTCTCTTCGCTTCGGGATCTCCCGTAGCGTCTCCGTCCACCACCTTGGGGGTGATTATGCGCAAAACAATCCTGGCGGCCCTGCTCATGGCGAGCTGCGTGCCGGAAACGGAGCAGGAGGCCGAGCCCGCGGGCTACGAACTCCTCTCTCCCCGACAGCAGCTCATCCGACTGTCGGTGGACCTGCGCGGCGTGCACCCCACAGAAGCCGAGCTGACGGCAGTGGAGGAGACTCCAGCGCTGTACGGTTCGTTCGCCGACGCCTGGCTGGACGACGAGCGCTTCGTTCCGCGCATGAAGGAGCTGTTCAACTACCGCTTCCTCACCCGCACGGGCGACACCTACTTCAACCCCGACGAGCGCGGCCTCGGCAACGTCGACCGCGACCGCATGGCCGAGTTCATCGGTGACGAGCCGCTCGCGCTGCTCGAGTACATCATCGACAACGACCTGCCGTACTCGTACATCGTGACCGCCCCCCACTCGATGGCGAATCCGCAGCTCGCGCAGATGTGGGACATGCACTACCCGGAAGACCAGCGTGGATGGCAGCCCGCCATCTACAAGGACGGTCGCCCGCACGCCGGCATGCTCTCCATGACCACCATCTGGGAGCGCTACCCGTCGATGGGCGGCAACGCCAACCGGCATCGCGCCAACGCCATCAGCAAGATGTTCCTGTGCGACGACTACCTGTCGCGCCCCATCGTGCTGAACCGCGCCGCGGTCGACGAGCTGACCACCGACCCCGAGAACGCCATCCGGACCAACGCCAGCTGTCAGTCGTGCCACAGCACGCTCGACCCCCTGGCCAGCAACCTGTTCGGCTTCTTCAACTACGACGACGACCTCGGGTTCGAGCGGACCATCTACCGCCCCGAGAACGAGGAGGAGTGGCGCTACTACTCCGGCAAGGAACCGGGCTACTACGGCCGGCCCACCGCCAACCTCGTCGAGCTCGGCGAGCAGCTGGCCGAAGACCAACGCTTCATCGACTGCGCCGTCGAGACCGTGTTCGAAGGCCTCACCCAGCGCGACGTCAGCGACTACGACTGGGCCGAGCTGCAGCCTCACGCCAACACCTTCGTCGCCGAAGGCCAGAACATCCGTGAGCTCGTGCGCAGCATCGTGAAGTCCGACCTGTACAAGGCCGGGAACGTCAGCGACCCCGACCTCGTCGACCGCGTCGCTACGGTCAAGCTCACGTCGCCCTCGCAGCTCGAGTCCATCATCGAAGACAAGACCGGCTACGTCTGGACCTTCGGTGGTCGTCGCGGACTGTCCACCAACGAGATCGGCCTGCCCCCGCTCATGGGCGGAATCGACAGCCGGTTCATCACCCAGCCCACCTACATACCGAGCATCGGTGGCGTCTTCATCCAGGAGCGCCTGGCGATGTCGGCTGGCTGGCACGTGGCCGCAGAAGACCTCGACCCCGACCGCGAAGGGCCTGCGAAGCTCCTCCGGTTCGTGACCATCGAAGACACCCCCGAAGCCAACCCCGATGCCTTCGAAGCGCAGATCCGTTCGCTCTACCTGGAGCTCACGGGCCTGCCCCTCGCGCCGGACGCCAAGGAGCCGGCCGAGCTGATGCAGCTCTGGAAGTACCAGTACAGCATCGAAGCCGATCCCACGCGGGCCTGGGCCAGTGTCGTCACTGCCGTCCTGCGCGACCCCACCATCGTCCTCTACTGAGCGGAGCCCAATCATGGACCTCAAAGACAAGCTGTTCATTCGCAAGGTTGTCGCCGCTCACACCCGGCGAAACTTCCTCAAGGGCGCAGGCGCTGCGCTCGCCGGCACCGCGGCACTCTCGGTGCCGTGGCAGGCCCGAGCCCAGAATCTCGGGCGGGAACGCAAGTTCCTGTTCTTCTGGGCAGGGGGCGGCTGGGACACCACCGCCGTGCTGGACCCCCAGTACGACACCGATGGCGTCGACATGGAGCCCGACACGGTCGCCAGCACCGTCGGCGGCCTGACCTTCACGGGCGGTGAACCCCGCCTGCAGACCGAGCGCTTCATGGCGCGGTGGGGAGCCTACTCCGCCATCGTCAACGGGGTCGACGTCCACAGCGTCGGTCACGACAGCGCCACCCAGTTCGTGCTCACCGGTACCAGCGCCTCGTCGTACTCCGACTGGCCCACGCTGCTCGCAGCGAACGGCAAGTACGAGTACCCCCTGCCCCACGTCGTGTTCTCCGGGCCGAGCTACCCCGGCACCAACGGCGCGAGCGTCGTCCGGGCCGGTGGCGGAACCCTGCTCGAGCTCATCGACGGCTCGATCATCGGACGCGCCGACCGTGGCGCACCCCTGCCTCCGCCTCCCGCAGACAGCCAGATCGACGCGTTCGTCCACCAGCGCATCACCGAGTTCGCCGCCAAGCAGACCGGCATCGGAAAGCGCCGTGCAGACGGGCTCGTGTCGAACATGGAGCGCTCGATGGAGCTGGAGGGACGCCGCTTCGAGGCGGGTCTCGACGACCTCGGCAACAACGTGCTCGACCAGGCCGTGAAGGCCGCCGAGCTGTTCCGACTGGGACTGTCGCGCACCGCGATGATCCGGATCCCCGGCGGGTACGACACCCACGGCGACCAGCTGGGTCAGGGCGTGATGCAGGACAACTTCTACGGCGTGCTCGACGAGCTGTTCGACTACCTCTCCCGCACCCCCGGCCACGCCAGCGAGTACCTGCTCGACGAGACCGTGGTGGTCGCGATGTCGGAGTTCGGTCGGACGCCCAAGCTCAACGGCGGCGGCGGCAAGGACCACTGGCCCTACGGCTCGTTCTTCGTCGCAGGCGCCGGCGTCAACGGCAACCGCATGATCGGCAAGACCGACGGCGGACTCATCGCCGAACCGGTAGACTACGCCACCGGCCAGCCGAGCGGAGCCGGCGACATCATCAACATCGAGAACCTGGGCGTCGCGCTGCTCAAGCTCGGCCAGCTCAACCCGGACCGCTTCCTTCCGGGCGTGCCGGTCCTCGACGCCCTCCTGAGGAACCCAGGCTGACACCCTTCAACCGAGCACTTGGTTTCGTCGTCGCAGGCGCAACTCTGACCGGGCTCACCGGATTCGGAGTGGCGGGCTGCGACGACGTGGTCTTCAATGGTCGTGAGCCGAACTTCGCGTCCTGTCTGCGGGATCCCCCGTTGAACTGGGACAACTTCGGCAAAGGCCACATGGACAAGCACTGCAACGGCTGCCACAGCTCTCTGCTCGACCGGCAGGAGCTCCGGAACGGCGCACCCCCGGGCGTGGACTTCGACACCTACGAGGGCAACCTCATCTGGGCCGATCGCATCTACGAGCGCGCGGCCATCCAGGTGTCGATGCCTCCGGGTGGAGGCCCGAGCGCCGACGAGCTCCGGCTCTTCGAGGAGTGGATGTTGTGCGAAGTGCTCCCCGACAGCGGGGCCTACTACAACGAGCTCGACGACGGTGGAGACACCGAAGACACCGAAGACGCGGAAGACGGAGGTGACGAATGACATCGCGTGGAATCGCACTGTGTGCGCTTGTTCCGCTCATCGCGGCTGGCTGTTCGGAGTTCACGTTGCGCGACCCGCCTCGCGTCGAGGTGGCGACGCCGCCGGGCAGCCCGCCCGACCAATCGGGGCAACCCCCGGACTGGCAGGACTGCTTCCAGGGCTTTCTGGGCGAATACTCCAACCTCGCTCAGAACCACCCCGACGTCGAGCCGATGCCGCCCCTCGAAGGCGAGGAGCCCGCGCCCCTCGACCTCACCACCCTCGACTGGTGGGACCAGCCGAGCTTCCAGGAGTTCAGCCCCAGTCTCGACTTCGGGTCGAACTGGTGGCCGGTCGACGAAGGCCTCGCAGGCGACCCCGCGTACTTCAGCGTGCGCTGGAACGCGTGGCTGCGTGCCTGGGACGACACCACGCTCGAGTTCAGCCTGGGGAGCGCCGACGACGTCTGGATCCTGCTCGACGACGAGATCGTCTTCGCGCAGCCGGGCATCAAGGACTTCGAACCCCAGACCTACACCCTCGACCTCGACGCCGGGCAGTACCCCATCGAGATCCGGTACGCCCACCGCTCGGGTCAGTCGGGCTTCCGATTCCGCGTGCTCGATGGGGATGTGAGCCTCTGCTACGCCGAGTACGACGCCGACCCCCCCGAGGAGTAGGCACGACATCGCTGTCACGGATCCGCGCGTCACCCGCTGGCGCTTCGCGGCCCGACCCCTCAACGAGCCCGTCCACACGGGCTCGTCTTACGTTGGCATGTGGGATGCACCGTTGATGGCCATGGAGGAATTCATGCGTACGTCTCTCATCGCCGCCCCCCTGCTTCTCGGTGCCGGACTCGCCCTGTCGTCTCCCGCCCACGCGCTCTCGTGCCTGTGGGGCGTCCACACGTCGTCGATCGACCAGGATGCCGAGGTGCCGTCCAACGCGGTGCTGATGGTCGAGCACACCTACGATGCGGCACACGAGCTGGCGCTCGGTCTCGAAGACGCGTCTGGGAACGCGATTCCCGTCCGCATCGAGTCCGGCCACAACCACGCGACGATCCGACCCGAGATCGACCTCGCGCCGGGCGACTACCGTCTGTTCTCGGAAGACGAGGAGGAGTGGCTCGACAGCTCGTTCACCGTGCGCGCCGACATCGATGACGAGGCCCCGGACGCTCCGCGGTTCATCGAGCTCGACCGCCAGTTCGACGCGACGGACTTCGGGGACAGCAAGGGCATCTTCGCCGAGCTGGCCGCGGTCGATGGCGCAGCCTGGTACGAGTTCGAGATCAGCGAGGACGCCGACTTCGCGGATGCCCATCGCGTGGCCTCGGTCTGGCCCAGCGCCCATCTCGGGCTGGGGCTGTGCCTCGAGAGCTTCCCGGAGTACCGCCATCGCGACCGCTACCACGTGCGAGCCCGGGCCGTGGACGCCGCGGGCAATGCGTCCGCGTGGACGTCGTCCGATGGCGAAGTGCGGGGCTGCTCGACGGTTGGAGCCGCTCCCCTGCTGCTGGGACTGCCGGCCGGGCTGCTGGCGTTCGCGCGGAGGCGTCGGGACTGACCGACCCCATGGATCGCGACGAAGTCGGGGACCCACCCTCTCCCCCGCTGCGCAGGGGGATAGCGGGTTCTCGCGAGACGTCCAGATCTTCGCAGGCCACGGCGCCTGGGCTTCCGGTTTTTGGGGATCTCGGCGCTCCGCGACTCCTCAGCGTAGCGAAGCGCTGCTCCGAAAATGCGAGCATGATCGGGGCGGTCTACGCCGTTGACCTGCGAACTCAGCCGTTGTGGGGGTCGTGGTGGCGGTGGTGGTCGTTTCCCGGGGTACGACGACTGCTCTCGCGAACGACCCACTACCCGCCACCACCAACACGACCACGTCGAGGCCCGCGTCCGGGACTGGACATGGGTGACAGTGACCAACGTGTGCAGGTGACACCAGGCCGACCGGCGGAGTCGGAATCAGCGGTGGGTGAGCTCGCGCAGCACCTCACGCAGGTTCGACAGCTCTTCGCGATCCAGCGGCTCCAGCTGCAGCTCCAACCGCTCCTGCGGGCTCTCGACCGACAGCCGATCCCAGGCCACGGATGCACGCAGCGAGGCGGCGTCGAAGTGCGGTGCACGGCGCCCGACCACGACCCGTACACCGAACGCGTCGCACACCAGCGTAGCCGTGGCACGCCGACTTCGACGGACCAGCCAGAACAGGGGCGCGAACAACGACAACACCGGCGCCGCACCCACCAGCCACGGGCTCCACATGCCCCACAGGCCGGCGGCTGCAGTACCCAGGACCACCACCAGCACGGACGGAATCGCGAGCCCGACCGGCACCAGACCCGGCCAGGGATCGGACGGCGCGAGCGGCAGGGTGATGATGGTCCCGGAATCGGCGCGGACGAGCTGCATGAACACAGTCTACCGCCAATCGCGCCAGGGCTCGGTCAGGCTCGAATAGCGATGCAATGCCAGACCCCGCTTGCCCAGGCGCCAGAACACGGCATGGCGGCGGGTCGCGCTGGCGTTCCCGGCGTTGGCGTGGAAGAGCAGGTAGTTCGCGATCACCGCATCGCCGGGCTCCACCTCCAGCTGGACGGGATCTGCGAGCGTGGCGGGGTCGATCGACGGCATGCCCTCCAGGAGCCCACGGCGGCCCCGACTCCGAAACCAGTCCCGCAACACCTCGAGCGAGCCGGGCCACACCGTGAAGTTCCCGGAGAACGGCCCGGTCGACGGAGTCAGGAACACGCCCACCAGCGCGGTGAAGGAGTGCAGGAGTGGCCCGAGCACCCCGTTGCGACCGGTCGAGACGCCATCGATGTGGGGCTCGATCCCGCGGTCGTCCGCACACTGCCCGGGCCACCGCACCGCGATCTGGCCGTCCCCCCAGCGCATCCGATCCACATCCAGCACGTCGTGCAGGGCCTGCTGCAGGGGTGGGGCCGCAAGCAGGTCGGCGATGACGGGCTGATCGCGCAGGTCGGGACAGGCGCTGATGTGCGTGTACTCCTCCATCCGCGACGGATCGAAGCGGGTCTGCAGGTCGTGCTCGATGGCCTGGTTGGCAGCGTGGATCCGCTCGGCATCGACCACCCCGCGAAGCACGACCCAGCCCTGCTGGCGTAGCGCGTCGCGCAGCATCAGCCGTCCGAAGGGAGCAGCTGCGCCAGGACGAAGGGCTGGACGATGACGAACTGGAACCGGGCCCCGACCAGATCGTCGAGCATCTCCGGGGTCGGGCGACCCAGGCGACCGACCGTGAGCCAGACTTCGACCCGATCGGCACGGTTGGTGGCCACGGCGACCGCAGCCTCGACCAGATCGAGGTCGGGACTCACGAGGAAGAGTGCATCCCGCGCGTGGTGAGGCCGCAGGGCTGCCCAGTCACAGGGCAACACCTCGGCCGTGATCTTGTCGCGCAGGTCGGGCGAGTCGTCGCTCATAGCAACGCCATCCAGCCCTCAGCCTTCGCGACGACGACGGCGCAGTCCGAACGCGAGCAGCGGGAGCAGGAGCAGTGCTTCGGAGCCGTCTTCGGCGTTGTTGTTGCCGCAGCAGCCATTCCCGCCGATCTGGGTGGTGTTGTTGTTCGCCGCGACATCGAGGTCCTTGAAGCCTTCCTGGGGAATCCAGCCGGGGTTCCCGCCGCTGGCCCACTCGTACGCGCCGATCGTGGGCGCCGCACCGTTTCGGGGAACCCCGTTGAAGTCCACGTCCGGGATCCAGGCGTTGCCGTCGGGGTCTGCGTTGCCCACCAGATCGGACTGATCGACGGGGTAGAAGTCCCACGCCTCGACGTCCTCGAAGTCTGCGGTGCCCGCACCGGGCGTGAACCAACCGGGGTAGAGCGCGGGATCGATTCCATCGACGAACCCGCTGACCACGTTGTTCGTGAAGTAGGTGGTCTCGTCGAGCTCGTCCTCGCCGAGCTCGTTGTCGTAGAGCAGACCCCGGCCCGTGATGTTGGCGATCACGTTGCTGCTGAACACCATGCCGTCGCGACCCGGCCAGTCTTCGAGACGCACGGCCCAGTCGTCGGTGAGCGCGATGGTGTTGTAGCTGATCACGGTGTCGGACAGGTCGCCATCCGTGGGCTGGGAGCGCAACCCGTAGCCTCCCCACTCGAACACCAGGTTGTTCCGCACCCGGGCGGCTCCGTTGATCTGCAGCGCGTCGTTCTCACCGTTCCACAGGGCGTTCCGCTCGACCCAGTTGGGGTCTCCGAGCTGGGTGTCCTCCACCCGGATGCCGTGGCCCGTGACGTTGTAGATCACGTTGTCCTGCACGCGGTTCGCCTGACAGCCGTTCTCGAGGATGATGCCGTAGCGGTCGGACTCCGACACCAACTCGCGGACGAGGTTCTGCTCGATCACGCTGTCCTGCAACCAGCACGCCCCGTCGAAGCAGCCCACGTAGATGCCGCTTCCGTCGCTCGAGAACTCGAGGAGGTTGTTGCGGATCGTGTAGTTCGACCCGTCTCCATCGATGCGAAGCAGCGTCGACCGGACGTTCTGCACGGTGTTGTCGATGAACGTGATGTCCGTGCTGTCGCGAATCGTGACGCCGTTCCCGCCCTCTTCCTCCCATAGATCGTTGCCCTGGAAGGTCAGGCCTCGAATGGTGACGAAGGCCGAGTTGCGAAGCTCGAACACCGTGTTTCCTTCGAGGGACTTCAGGATGGGCGTGGCCTCCTCCTGGGCGATGAGCTCGATGCCCATCCCCTCCGCTTCTTCGCCGAGGGCCTCGACCACGAGGGTGTTCTCGAGCTCGTATACGCCGTCCTGGAAGACCACGATGTCGCTCGGCCCGAGCGAGGAGGTGAGCGCTGCGAGATCGTCGCCGGGTCCGACGCTGACCGATGCGGCGAACGCCGCCTGCACGAGCACCATCATCATCACTGACCTCCTGGACCGCCGGTGGCGCCGCGGTCGTTCTGGGTTCCATCCGTGTCGTTGTACTGGGCCTCGGGTGGACCCGTGTCGATCGCCGGCGAGCCGGCATTGAGAGCGAGGTCGTCATCCGTGGGGTCGCCGTTGTCGCTGAACGCGACGAAGCCCGGATTCTCGCTGGTGTTGTCGCCGACACCCGGAGCGAGGAGCCCGGCGTAGTCGATGCCGCTGCTGGTCGCGAAGACCGTGTTGTACTGGATCGTCGACAGCGACAGCGTGGGTGCGAACAGGCCGCTGGGACCGTCGTTGAAGTGGCCGAGGTTGGCCAGGACGGTTGCGGCGTCGGTGTCGACGTGCAGCACCACGCCATCTTCGGTGCCGACGTTGCTGGTGAAGGTGTTGTTCAGCACAGACAGCGCCGCCGCACCCGTGAGTCGTACGGCCCCACCGGTGTTGTCGCGCACCTCGTTGTTGCGGAACACCCCGTCGCTCGTGCCCGAGAACCAGGCTGCACCGGCGGTGGTGGCGTCGTTGGCGTGGTAGAGGCCGCGCTGGATCAGGTGACCGCCCCCTCCGTCGACTGCGAGCGCCCCTCCGGTGTCGGCGCCGTTTCCGTCGAAGGTCGAGCCCGTGAGGATGGCCGTGCTGCCCAGCACGTGGACCGCCCCACCCGCACCCGTCGCGGTGTTGTTCAGGAATGTCGAGCCGTTGGGGTCGAACAGCGTCGTGCCGCCCGCCACCGCGATGGCCCCGCCGTCGAGCGCCTGGTTCTGTTCGAACAGACACCCCTGCTGAAACGCCAGGCTGGCCGTGCTCCCGTAGACCGCACCGCCCGAAGCGTCCGTGGTGTTGGACCGGAACACGCTGTCGATCGCTGTGAACGAAGCGTTGTCGACCCGAACCGCTCCCCCGTTCTGGCCAGCAGGTGCCGTGCCGCCCGTGAAGGTCACGGCATCGATGGTCAGCGTGCCCCCCGTGACGTTCAGGATGCGTCCAGCGGCTCCGCCGTCCAGCACGACGTCGTCCCGCGTGGCGCCGAGGCCCACGACCGTGACGTCGCCGGTGGTCCAGCTGGCATCGGTGGTGGTGTAGGTGCCCGCCTCGACGTAGATGGCCCGGCACACCGCATCGACGGCGCCCAACGCCTCACCGATCCCCGCGAGGGGGTCGTCGGGGGTGCCGAGCGCTCCGGCTGCTCCGGACTCCGACACGATGAGGGGGTACGCGAGGGGATCGGCGTCGTCGCAGTCGCCTGTCGGCGAGCAGACGTCGTGGCCGTCCGCGTCGGCGTCGATCTGATCGACCGTCCCTTCGCAGTCGTTGTCGAGGCCGTCGCCACACACCTCGACCCCGTCGGGATTGACCTGGTCGTTGGTGTCGTCGCAGTCGCCGTCGCACACCGAGAGGCCGTCTGCATCGGCGTCTGCGTTGTCCTGGTTGGTGCCGTCGCAGTCGGAGTCCAGCCCGTCGCAGATCTCCGGAGCACCGGGGTACACGTCGCCGTTGGTGTCGTCGCAGTCGCCGTCGCACAACCGGCTGCCATCCCCATCGTCGTCGGCTTCGTCGGCGTCGGGCCCGCCCTGACAGTCGTCGTCGACGCCGTTGCAGCGCTCCGGCGCACCGGGGTAGATGTCGGGATCGTCGTCGTTGCAGTCTCCGCCCGCAATCGTGACGCCATCGCCGTCCTCGTCGGCGTTCGACGGTGCGCCCGACCCGGTGGTGATGACGAAGAACGAGGGGGTCTCGGGGTCGTTGGTGCGGACCTGGATCCGCCCCCCGCGCAGCTGCTCTTCGTTCTCGGGGGTGAAGAACACCGACACCGTGGTGCTCTCGCCGGACCCGAGCGGCGTGGTGGAGCGATCCCAGGACAGGGTCCACTCGTCGCGCTCCCCGTCGGCCACGACCACGGTGTAGACCTCGAGCATGCCGCTGCCGTCGTTCGAGATGTCGAACGTCTGCTCGGCGACCTCACCGAGGGCGACCTCGCCGAACTCGAGCGTGCCGGGGCTCCAGGAGACCTCGGGCGTGCCACCGATGGGGTCGTTGCCGCCCCCACCCTTGCATGCAGCCATCCCCAGCAGTGCGACTGCCAGCGTTCCCTGTGCGATTTTGCGATGCATCGCGTCTCTTCCTCGGCACCCGTCGGGGGCGCCCAGGACGCAGTATACGTGCGAAACACCCGTCTGGGCGGCCACGTTCGGTTGCACCACTTCTCGCTGCGCACACCGCGCTCACGAACGGACGGATTCCTGCTCCGCGAGCTGGCCGTCGATGCGCCGGACGACCAGGTCGTAGACCGCCAACCCGACCAGGCTGAACAGCCCGATCCCCGCGAACAACACCCACATCTGGCCGGGATTGTAGGTGGTCCACAGCAGCTCGGTCACGCCCGCCTCCGTGAGTCCGGAGACCTCGGCGAGCTTCGCCATCACGTCGTCCTTCGGGATCTCCTCGACGGTGTTCGCGGCCAGCCCGTGCACCTCGATCAGGTGGTGCCGCGCCAGGTTCACCTTGTCGCCGAACGTCTCGTAGAACCAGCCGCCGACCAGGCTCCCGACCCCCCAGCCGATGGCGAGCGGAACGTTGGCGTAGCCCATGAACAGCCCTTCCTCGCCGGGCTTTGCGAGGCTGGCCATGTACTCCATCTTCTTGGGACTGCTGCACATCTCGCCGATGCTGAACACCAGGATCGCGCCGATGCACATCCACACACTCGTGCTGAACCCCATGAACAGGGTGCCCGCCGACGCGATGAACACGCCGATCAGGATGGAGCGCAGCGGCGTGGTGAAGTTGGTCAGCCAGGCGATGGGGATCATCGCGAAGATGATCAGGCCGGGGTTGAGGTTGATGAGCCACTCCTGATTGAAGGGTTCGCCTTCGGCCGCCATGTCGGTCGCGAGCCCCGAGCCCGGAAGCGGCAGATCGGCCCAGTACTGCCAGATCACCGTGCTGTTGACCCAGTCGTCCAGGAAGTTCGGAAGGATGTCGAAGATCTGGTTGAACATGAACCAGAAGCCCGAGAACAGCAGGATGAACGCGATGATGCGGGGCCGGAACACGCCGACCACAGACTCCTTGAGGATGGTGCCAGCCGAGCGCTCGTCGGCGATGGCACGCTTCTTGGCGGGTTCTTCGAAGAGCAGCAGGGTGAGGAAGTTCAGGCTCACGATCGCCGCGCAGGCGTAGAACACGTACTGCCAGTCGAGCAGGCGCAGGTAGCCGGCCAGGATAGGCCCCAGGAACCCCCCGATGTTGACCAGCTGGTAGAACAGCCCCCAGCCCACGCTCGCGTAGCGCTTGTCCATCACGTTCGCGAGGATCCCCTGCACGCCGGGCTTGAACACCGCCGTGCCGGCCGCCAGGAACATGCAGCCCGTGAAGAAGCCCCAGAAGCTCATCATGTGGGCCATCAGCACGTAGCCGATGATCTTGAGCACGATGGCCACCGCGATGGTGTTCTTGTAGCCGTACCGGTCGGCGTATCCGCCCGTGAACATGGGCAGCAGCGACTGCACGAGCGCCCACCAGGCGTAGATGAACCCCTTGTCGATGTGGTCGAACTCGGGCCCGCCCTCGGCGACGGAGAGCACCATGTAGGTCGGGAGCACCGTGCGGACGCCGTAGTAGGCGAAGCGCTCGAACACCTCCATCAGGTTGGTGATCCAGAACGTGGAGTCGAAGCTCGCGATCTGAGTCAGGAGGGGCGCGTTGGACTTCTCGACGGGTGATGTGGCCATGCCGCGCGGTCTATCCCGGACGGTGGCCACGCGCTTTTGGCGGTCGACCCTGTCGAACAGACCGGCTACGAGGGCCTGTTCGGAGGTCGGAATGCGGTGGATGCGAGCAGGGCGTGGGTTCTTCGGGGCCGCAGCGCTGGTGGGGACGATGGTTGTGGCTGCAGCAGGGTTCGCGAGCTGCAAGGCCGATGGCGAGGATCCGCCGCCCATCGACGAGACGCTGTCGGGCTGCGATCCGCTGGACCCCACGCTGTGTCTGTACCCCTTCCCGTCGGACTACCACCTCACCGAAGACCCCGACATGCCGTCCGGACGACGCGTGGACTACGGGCCCGATGCTCTTCCGATGACCAACGCCGGCGTGCAGCTCGACCCCTTCTTCTGGAACGAGAAGGACGGGTACAGCATCAACACCACCCTGCTGTTCTACTTCTCCGAAGCCTCCGACGAGGGGCTCTACCCCTGGCACGAGGTCGAGAAGTTCGCCGACGCCGACGTGAAGACCGTGCTCGTCGACCTCGACACCGGGGAGCGCGTGCCGCACTGGACCGAGCTCGATCTGTCGGCCGACAGCGACGCTCAGCGCTCGTTCATGCTCCGCCCCGTGGTGCCGCTGGAGTACGACCACCACTACGCCGTCGGGGTGCGTGGCCTGGTCAAGACCGACGGAAGCCCGGTCGACGTGAGCGACGCCTTCGCCGCACTCCGCGACGGCACGGCCACCGAGGACTGGGACATCGAGCACCGCCGCGCTCGCTTCGACTCGGTCGTGTTCCCGGGCCTCGAGGCCGCCGGCATGCCGCGCGAAGAGCTCCAGCTCGCCTGGGACTTCCACACGATCACCCGCGACAACAGCCTGGGCCGCATGGTCTGGATGCGCGACGACGCGCTGTCGTCCCTGCCCGCGGGCGGCCCGGCCTACACCATCGTCGAGAACACCGAGAACGACTGCACGGTCGAAGGGGAGCGCATCGGGCGCACGCTGGAGATCGACGTCACCACGCCGATGTACACCGAAGACGCCGGTCCGGGCACGGTGCTGACCCGCGACGAAGACGGCCAGCCCTTCCGCAACGGAGAGCGCACCTTCGGCGTGGTGGTCCGCATTCCGTGCTCGGTCATCGACAACCCCGGGCCCAAGCGCATCCTGCAGTACGGCCACGGCCTGCTCGGCTCGCGCGGCGAGGCCCGCACCGGCTGGCTGTCCGACTTCGCCAACCAGCACGAGTACATCGTGGTCGCGACCGACTGGACCGGCATGTCCGAAGAGGATCTGCCCGCCATCCTCGACATGATCCCCGATCCCAGCCAGTTCGCCATCATCCCCGAACGCAGCATGCAGGGTCTCGTCCAGCAGCTGCTCGTCCTCCCGCTCGTGCGCGGTGATCTGGCGGACGACCCCGCGATGCAGGTCGACGGCGTGTCCCTCGTCGATCCCGACCTGGCCAGCTACTACGGCAACTCCCAGGGCGGGATTATGGGGGCGTCGCTCATGGCCCTCACCCAGGAGATCGACCGGGGCGTGCTCGGCGTCACCGGCGTGAACTACGGCCTGCTGCTCACCCGCAGCGACGACTTCACCCTGTACTTCACGGCCTTCAAGCAGCAGTTCAGCGACGACCGCGACATCGCCCTGCTGGTCACCGGCCTCACCCAGCAGGTCTGGGACGTGAGCGAGGGGGCCGGCTACCTGTGGGCGCTCAACCGCGACCCCCTGCCGGACACGCCCGCAAAGGACGTGCTGCTCCACACGGCCATCGGCGACACCCAGGTCACCACCATCGCCGGGCAGATCCAGGCGCGCGCGTACGGCGCCACCCTGGTCGAGCCCGCCTACCGCGACGTGTGGGACGTCGAAGCCCAGCAGCCCGGCTTCACCGGGAGTGCACTCGTCGAATGGCACTACGACGACGCCGCGATCGAGCCCGATGGCAACGTTCCGCCCGTCGGCCCCGACCCTCACGAGTGTCCGCGTCGCGAGCCCGCGAGCTTCGAGCAAGCCGCGACGTTCCTGGAGACCGGGGTCGTCGAGCACTACTGTGATGGCGTGTGCAGCGCGTCCGTCGCCGACGTCTGCCCCTGACGTCAGCCTGCTCCTGCGGACTCCGATGGACCCCCTGATCCTCTACATCGTTCTTCCGGCCCTCTCTCAGGTCCTGATCCTCGGCCTCGTCCTGTGGTTCCTGGAGGGCAGGGCGCGGGTTGCGGCGCTGCTGGGGCTCGTGGTGCTCTGGGGAGCCGGCATGGGCTGGTTCAAGTACTCGCAGAACTACCAGCCGCCCGGCTACGCGCTCGAGGTCGCGCTGTCGGGCGTGAACCACCCCACGGGCGCGATCTTCCTGCCGGATGGTCGGATGCTCGTCACCGAGAAGACGGGCACGATTCAGATCTCCGACGGAGACCACGTCCGCGACGCACCCTTCGTCGACCTCTCGGACCGCGTGTCGTCCAGCACCTCCGAGGAGGGGTTGCTCTCGATCGCGGTGTCCCCCGACTTCCCGAGCGATGCCCGGTTGTTCGCGTACTACAGCGCCGAGGAGGGAACGGTCACCCGCCTGACCTCCCTGCCGGTCGACCTCGACGGCTCCCGCGCAGATGCGGCCTCCGAGAAGGTCCTGCTCGAGATTCCCCAACCCGAGACCCACCACAACGGCGGTCAGCTGCAGTTCGGTCCGGACGGAATGCTCTACCTGTCGGTGGGCGAAGGCGGCACGACCACCCCGAGCCCGGCCCAGGACCCCTCGAACCTGCTGGGCTCCCTGCTCCGCCTCGACGTGTCCGACCCCGACGTCCCCTACACCGTGCCGCCCGACAACCCGTTCGTCGGCGAAGCCGGTGTGCGTCCCGAGATCTTCGCGGTCGGCCTTCGCAATCCATGGCGATACGACTTCGCGGACGACGGGCGGTTCTTCGTCGCGGACGTGGGGCGCGACAAGCTCGAGGAGATCAACGCGGTCGACTTCGAGGCGCTGAAGGGCGCGAACTTCGGGTGGGACCACTACGAGGCCAGCCTGGCGCTACGTGACGGCGCACCGGACGACCTGGTGTTCCCGGTGCACGAGTACAGCCACCTCGGCTTCGGGGGCTGCTCGGTCATCGGCGGGCGGGTCTACCGCGGGAGCGACTTCCCCGCGATCCGCGGCGCGTTCGTGTTCGCGGACTTCTGCAACGGGACCGTGTCCGCGCTCCAGAAGACGGAGGCCGGCTACGAACCCCAGCGCATCCTGAAGCTGCGAGGGCAGCTGACGTCGTTCGCGCAGGACGCAGCAGGGGAGCTGTACGTGGTGATCATCAACGCCGACGAGATCTACCGCGTGGTTCCAGACCACTCGGAGCGGGCTTCGAACGCCGACGCGACCTCGGACGGATGACCGGGGCTCAGACGTCGAGCGCCGGGCCCTCGTAAGGCTCGCGCGCGGGCTGCGGGCCCGGCTTGATGCCGACGAGATCGGGGTCGACGCCGGACTCGACCAGGGCGGCGCGCTCTTCCTTGGCGGCATCCCGCTCGGCACGGCGCGCGGCCTTCTGCATCTTCCGGTCCATCTTCTTGGATTCCAGGTTGCGCTTCTGCACGCTGGGGCGACTCTTGGCCATGGGAGCTCCGGGGGTCAGCGAACGTCGTAGTGCGGCACGCGCCCGGAAGCCAGAAGGTCGCAGAACGGCGCCACCGGTTGTCACCAACCGTCACGGGTCGAAGAAGCCGCGGTCGCTCGCGTCTTTGAACCCAACGCAAAGGGTGAATCGATGTCGCGTCTGCTGTTTCTCGCTGTTCTCGCTTCCGGGTGTGTGATTCCGGTCGAAGGTCCCGTCGACGACACCGCGACCCAGGACCCGCGACCCGACCGACCGCCGCGGGAGGAAGCCGACACGGACACCGACACAGATGCCGATGCCGACGCAGATGCCGATGCGGACGCAGATGCCGATGCCGATGCCGATGCCGACGCGGACGCCGATGCCGACGCGGACGCCGATGCCGACGCGGATGCAGACGCCGATGCAGATGCAGATGCCGACGCGGATGCAGATGCAGATGCCGACGCGGATGCGGATGCGGATGCGGATGCGGATGCGGATTCCGATGCCGACGCAGACGCGGACGCCGATGCCGACACCGATGCAGATACGGACACGGACACCGACCCGCCCACGCCGACCTGCATCGACGATCTGGCCGAGCCCGACGACTTCTTCGAGGAGGGCTTCGAGCTGTGGCCGTCCACCGATGCGTCCGTGTCGTTCGACCGGGTCAGCGACGACGAGGACTGGTCGTGGATTCAGGCACTCGCGGGGGAATCGCTGGAAATCGAGCTCGTGCACGACGTGCCGGGAGCCGACCTCGACATCACCGTGTGGGACGCGGCCGGAGAGGTCGACGCCACGTACGCGAACGTGCCCGGACAGCCCGTCCAGATCGTCGTGCCGGCCAGCAGCACCGAGCAGTACGTCGACATCCTGGTGGCGCCCTACGCCGGCGAGTGTGTGCCCTACACCCTGACCGTCCGCAGCTTCCTCGAGCCGCTGTGCGAAGACGACGTGTTCGCGGGCAACGACAGCTACGCGACCGCAGCCGTGGCGACGCCTCCCCTGCTCGACCTGGTGCTGGACGACGCCGACCCCGACGTGTTCGAGGTCGTCCTCTACCCGGGCGAAGAGCTCTTCGTGTGGTCGACCCACGTGGCCTGGGGCGATGTCGACCTGTTCGTGACCGACATCGACGGCTGGCTCGTGGCCTCTGCCGAGACCAGCAACGACGAAGAACTCACCAGCTACGTCAACACGACGGGCTTCACCGAGACCCTGTTCATCGAAGCCGAGCTGTACGACCCCGCACCCGACACCTGCCAGCTGTACGACCTGGACTGGTGGTTCGACACCGCTGTGTGCGTCGACGACATCTTCGAGCCCAACGACACCTGGGACGACGCCGTGCCGCTGGTGCCCGACACCAACTGGAGCGTCTCGTACGACCTGGTGAGCGGCCTCGACGACGACTGGTTCACCATCGAGACCCTGCCGTGGGAGGCCATCGACATCTACGTCGATCACGCCACGCCCGGGGCCGAGCTCGACCTCACCGTGTGGGATTCCTACGGAGATCTGGGCTTCTCGACCGATGACGGCGCAGGGGCCTGGGTGGGCTTCGACGGCGCACCCCAGGGCGAGATCCTGGACATCCAGGTGACCACATGGTGGGCGCCCGACACCTGCACGCCCTACACGCTCACGGTGGCCAGCACCTACTGACCGTCGCGCGCCCTGCGAAACGGTGCGATACCGTCATGGTGGAGGTCTCCATGAACAACCTCGGCGATCTGCTGCGCAAAGCCGGACTCGAAGGAAACAGCGAGCCCGATCCCGAGCCCGCGAAGAAGCCCAGTGGGCCCGCCGAGAACACCTGGGCGTCCAAGGTCGTGGTCCGGACCAGCCGGAAGGGACGCAAGGGCAAGACCGTCACGCTGGTGAGCGGTGCGTCCGAGCCCGATCAGGTGGCCAGGACCCTCCGCAAGAAGCTCGGCGTGGGGGTGTTCGCGGAGGACGGAGACCTCGTCGCGCAGGGCGATCAGGTCGAGCGCATCACCCGCTGGCTCGAGAAACAGGGCGTGTCCCGCATCGTCCGCGGATGACCACCGAGAATCAGAGCGGGACCTCGCCCTCGGGAACACAGGTCGCTTCGGGGAAGCAGGTGTCGAACCCCACCCGGTAGGTCATGTCGCACAGCGCGACCTCCTCGCCGGCGCACCGGGCTTCGCAGACCCGGCGGGCATCCGGGTTCGGGGGTGGGCACGACCGCTCGGGGTACAGCGAGTGGCGTGATCGACCGTCCACCTCGGCATCGTCCGACGTGTCGCCCCACAACAGCCCCGGGACCACGAACGAGCGGTCGCGATCGAAGGTGCAGCCCCCGCAGCTGACCCCGTAGCTGTTGGCGTACACCACGTGTCGCACGCTGCCCGCATGGCCGAGCCCGGAGAAGTGCACGCGCTCGAAGTCCAGAGTGCTTCGCGAGCCGGCCAGCGCGTCGATCGCAGGCAGGTCCGAGACCTCCACTTCCACGTCGACGAACTGCGCTTCGGTGTCGCGTAGCCGGATCCCTCCGCCCTTCACGCCCAGCGGCGTCACCCGCGCGTCGACGAGCATCAACCGGCCGCCCCACGACTCCAGGGCCACCTCGGTGCTCGCGACCGAGAGCCCGGCGACGACCACCACGTCCGCGCCGTGCGTGGTGTGGATGCACGGCCCCCCGACGCAGAACAGGATGGTCTCGTCGCGACCGGCCCCCGCGATCGTGAGGTTGCGCCCCACCGTCACCTTCTCGAAGTGGGTGCCGGCATCGAGGCGCACCGATGCGCACTCCAGGTCCTCGACCGCGCTCTGGAGATCGGGATGCCGGGCGCCCGAGTCGCAGGTGACAGCCGCGAGGACGGGCAACCCGAGGAGGGAGAGCAGCGTCATACGCAACCGTAGACACGATTCCTCCCATCGCCCACCGAAGCGCCACCGGGGTGAGGCTGCGAAACCACCCGCGTACCGATAGCGGGCCCCATGCGACGCGATCCCCACAGCTTCTCGAACCTCGAACAAGCCCGTACCCGTCGGGTCGATCTCGATCTCACCGTCGATTTCGACCGCCGGGTGCTGCACGGCACGGCCCAGCTGCACTTCGAACGCCCCACGTCCGGGCCGATCGACCTCGACAGCCGCGACCTCCACATCGAGCAGGTGGTCGACGCCGAGGGCCGCGCCGTGCCGTTCAGCCTGTCAGAGCCCGACTCCATCCTCGGTGCTCGCCTGCGCCTGGAGCCCAGCACCCCCATCGATGCGGTGCTCATCACGTACGCGACGTCCCCCGAAGCCAGCGGGCTGATGTGGCTGGAGCCCGCCCAGACCAGCGGCGGCGAACACCCCTTCCTGCTCTCGCAGTGCCAGGCGATCCACGCCCGATCGGTCGCTCCGCTGCAGGACACGCCGCAGATGCGGATCCCCTACACCACCACGCTGCACATCCCGACCTGGGCCAACGCCGTGATGTCCGCGGCTCCGGGCGAGGTCGAGGATCATGGCGACCACCGCACCATCCGCTTCGAGATGCCGCAGCGCATTCCGCCCTACCTGCTCGCCATCGCCGTCGGGGTGCTCGACAGCCGCGATCTCGGTCCGCGTTGCCGGGTGTTCGCCGAACCCGAGGTGGTGGAGGCCGCCGCCTGGGAGTTCGCCGACGCCGAGCCCATGCTGGAGGCCGCCGAAGGCCTGTTCGGCCCGTATCGGTGGGATCGCTACGACTTCATCGTGCTGCCCGCGTCCTTCCCGATGGGCGGGATGGAGAACCCGCGGATGACCTTCCTCACGCCCACCCTGTTGGCCGGCGACCGGTCTCTGGTGGGCGTGCTGGCCCACGAGCTCGCGCACAGCTGGACCGGCAACCTGGTCACCAACGCGAACAACGAGCACTTCTGGCTCAACGAGGGCTGGACCGTGTGGGCCGAGCGCCGCATCCTCGAGACCCTGTACGGCGAGGAGGAAGCCATCCAGCAGTCGATCCTCGGCCGCATCGCCCTCGAGGAGACCCTGGAGCGCCGCCACGCCGACGGTCGGTCCACGGCACTCACCTACGACCAGTCCGACATCGACCCCGACGCCGACTTCTCGAAGGTGCCGTACGAGAAGGGGTTCCTGCTGCTCACCGCCCTCGAGCGCGCCGTGGGTCGACCCCGCTACGACGCCTTCGTGGCCGAGTACATCGAGCGGTTCGCCTTCGAGACCCTCGACACCGACGCCTTCGTGGCCTTCCTCTCCGAGAAGCTGCCCGACCACGGCATCGATCTGTCCCCCTGGCTGTACGAAGACGGGCTTCCCGACGACGCACCCCGCTTCGAGTCCGAGCGGCTCGACACCATCCGCCGCCGGGCATGCGAGGGCGCTCCGGTCGAGGGGGCCGACTGGTCGACCACCGAGAAGCTCGTCTACCTGGCCGAGGTTCCCGATTCCGTGGATGCCGATGCCGTCGCCCGCTCGCTCGGGATCGACGCCGACTCCAACGCAGAGCTCCGGTCCGCATGGCTCGCGTTGGCCGTGCGCGCCGGCGCAACCGGTCTCGAGCCGCGCCTCACCGCGTTCCTCGACACCATCGGCCGCACCAAGCTGCTCGCCCCCGTCTACCGGGCCCTGGTGGGTCGCGACGACACCCGCGGCTTCGCCGAAGCGCGCTACGCCGCGAATCGCCACCGTCTGCACGGCTCGACCCGCGGCGCTGTCGAAGCGCTCCTGAGCTGACCCTGGTCGCTACCGGATGGCGTGTCCGACGCGCCCGAACACCCGACGACCGCGATAGGGCGCCCCCATGACCGCTCGCTTCATCGTGCTCGAAGGCCTGGACGGCTCGGGGACCACCACCCAGGCCGACCTGCTCACCGCCCACCTCGCTGCGCGCGACGTCCCCGTCGTCCGCACCAACGAACCCACGTCCGGCCCCATCGGACGCATCGCTCGCCAGACCCTCGGCGCCGAGCCCGATGCCCCTGCTGTCGACGTCCTGCCCTGGCTCTTCGCGGCCGATCGCGCCGACCACCTGTCGCGCACCATCCGGCCCGCACTCGCCCGGGGCCACACCGTGATCAGCGACCGCTACCTGCCCAGCTCCCTGGCGTATCAGAGCCTCACCCTGCCCCTCGAAGACGTCTGGGCCCTCAACCGCAGCTTCGCCGTCCCCGACGCCCTGCTCTACGTGCACGTCGACGTCGACACCGCCCTGTCGCGCATCGACGCGCGAGCCGGCAAGAAGGAGATCTACGACTCCCAGGAGCGCCTCACCGCCGTTCACGCCGCGTACGAGCGGGTGATGTCCTTCCTCGAAGACCAGGGCTGGCCCCTCACCCGCATCGACGGCAGCCAGTCGATCGACGCCGTGACCGACGCCCTGGTTGCAGCCCTGCCCCCCATCGGACCCGTCCCGGACGCCTCGTGAGCACCTCCAGCCTGCAAGCACCCCGGTTCCATCGGCTTCCCGGCCTGTCCGACTACGCAGAGGTCCACGCACTCCAGGCCGATCTGCTCGCACGACGGATCCGCAACGAGATCCCCGACACGCTCCTGCTCCTCGAGCACGCCCCCACCTTCACGGTCGGCCGGGCCCGCGGCGCCGAGAACAACATCCTCGACCCCGGCGATGCCCCCGTGGTGAAGGTCGAGCGCGGCGGAGACGTCACCTGGCACGGTCCCGGGCAGCTCGTGGCCTACCCCATCGTCGATCTCCGCAACCGACGCGAAGACCTGCACCTGCACCTGCACAGCCTCGAGGAGGCCGTGATCCGAACCCTGACGGACTTCGGGCTGGACAGCGGGCGCGACGACCGCAACACCGGTGTGTGGATCGACGGCAGGAAGGTGTGCAGCATCGGAATCGCCTGCAAGCGCTGGGTCACCTGGCACGGCCTGGCGCTCAACGTCTCGCCAGACCGCTCCTGGTGGGCCCGGATCAACCCCTGTGGGTTCGATGCCTCGGTGATGACGTCCCTCGACGAGCACCTCGACCCCGTCCCCACTCTCGATGCCCTGGCAGCGCCCCTCGCCCACCATCTCAGCGACTGCCTCGACATTCCACGGGCACCCGTCGTCTTCGGCGCTCCCGACTGATCCCGCGTACCCTCTGCTGGTAGACTGAAGCCATGCCAGCGCGCCTCCACCGCCCATCCACCGTCGCGTCGACTGCGGCGTCCAGCCGTGCGCCAACGCCTACCCAGGCGGCCGGACACGGCAACGCGGCAGCCCAGCAGGCGATGCAGGACGCCCAGCGCGATCCCTTCACCGAGTCCGTGCGGACCGCAATGGATCAGCGCTTCCAGGTCGTCGAGCCCGGGGCCGAGACCACCGCGGGCAACCAGGTCACGGCCGACCAGCTGGCATCGCTCACCGAGATGCTGGTCGACATCGGGCGGGGCGACTCGGATCTCCGATTCGACACCGCCGACATGGATGAAGCTCAGGCCCGCATCTTCCGGAGCGGCGCGCTCACCGACATCGCCGACATCCTCCAGACCGAGAGCGGTCGAGCCCTCGTGCAGTCCCTTCACGAAGCACCCCGGCACGGATTTCTCGGGCTCGGAGGCGACCGCGACACCTTCATCGGCCAGCACGGCGGGGCCACCGGCGACTCGTCGAACGCCCTCGGCGGCGGAGACCAGGGCAAGCGCGGGATGGTCCAGTACGTCCCGCGCGCCGACCACGGTCCGAACGGCGAGCTGCGCAGCGACGTCACGCTCTACCACGAGCTCGTTCACGCCCATCACGCCATCTACGACTCCTGGGACCACGACCCCGTCGTTTCAGAACGGGGCGGGAGCGACATCGACGTCGCGAACGGCGTCTCCGAGTCCGAGCACCAGGCCGTCGGGCTCGGCGAGCACGCGAACGCCCGATTCAGCGAGAACCGCTACCGAGCCGAGCGTCGGCAGATCGGGGCGAGTGGCTACGGAGCGCGAGAGGGCGACCGCTCGATGCCACATCGCAGCGACTACCTCGGGTTCACACACGACCACTGACCCCTCCCCTACCCGGCTCGTCTGCGGAGGGGCCAGGGCCGGCTCCGTCGCTCGTTCGCCAGCCGATCCATCGCCTGCTGCATGCGCGACTCCACCTCGGCCGCCACCTCGTCCCAGGCCTCGGGATCGGTCTTCCGGTCCGACCAGCGCGCGAGATCCACGGGTTCCAGCACCTCGGTGATGCACCCGACCGGGAGCGGGATGTGGAACAGCGGACCCGCCGAGATCCCCCACGGGAGCGAGACCGTCACGGGCCAGGTGTCGCTGCGCATCCAGCGATTCGCGCCGAGAAGACGGGCCAGACGCTGGTTGTCGTTGAGGATGAGGAGCCCCGAGTGCCCGCCCACGAACACGATCGGCACGATCGGCACCCCGTGGGCCAGGGCCAGGCGAACGTAGCCCCGCCGATCCCCCATCGCGACGCGATAGCGGTCTCGGAACGGTCGGAATCCCTCGCGGTTGCCCCCCGGGAACACCACCACCTTCCGCCCCTTCGCGAACGCGCGCGACGCTGGCTCGTGCCCCGCCGTGATGACGCCCACCCGGTGCAGCAGCCGCCCCACGATCGGAATCCCCACGATGTTGTCGTGCCCCAGCCCGTGAAGGCGCTCGGCGTCGTCGATGGAATCCCAGTCCGACACCCCATCCACCCCGTGCTCATGGGCCTTCTCGACGTACCACCTCGCGCCCAGCCCCAGCGCTTCGAGGAACATCGCCCCCGAGTTGTGGTTGCCCACCAGCAGCGCGGGGCCGTCCGGAACCCGCTCCAGCCCGCGAATGTCGTGGTCGAACCAGGTGGTCACGGCCCGATCGAGTGCAGGAGCCACCGCGCCGATGAACGCGGGATCCAGACCGTCGGGGTCGCCGCGATCGAGGGGACGGCCCCCGATCAACGGTCGGAGGCGGTCGCGCAGGCCATCGCGGAGCCGGGTGAACCACATGTGCAGGGCGTACCCCGCTGACCCGCGCGTCGCTCGTCTGATGGACCCGCCCGGAATACGGGCACGCTCACCCCAATGGGAGCACCGACAGAGCCATGCTCGATCTCCACTTGATCGCCGATCATCCCGACAAGGTCAAAGCCCACCTCGAACGCCGCGGAGACGCCGAGTCCATCGCGAGTGTCGACGCGCTGGTGTCCCTGTCGGAGTCCCGGCGCAGCATCGTGATCGAGCGCGACAACCTGCGGGCCGACCGCAACCGGCTGTCGAAGCAGATCGGCGGGATGTACAAGGAAGGTCGCAGGGACGAGGCCGAGGGGCTGAAAGCCAAGGTCGCGGCGGACGCCGAGCGCATCAAGGTCCTCGAGACCGAGCTCGCCGACGTCGAAGCGAAGATCCACGACCACGCCATGCAGCTGCCCAACCTGCTGCACGACGACGTGCCCGCGGGCAAGAGCGAGGCCGACAACATCCTCGTGAAGACCTGGGGAGAGGTCCCGGTGTTCGACTTCGAGCCCCAGGCCCACGTCGAGGTCGGTGCCAGGCTCGGCATCCTCGACTTCGACCGGTCCACCAAGCTCGCCGGAGCCCGCTTCGGCATCCTGGCCCGCGAAGGAGCCCGTCTCGACCGGGCGCTCGTGAACTTCTTCCTCGACACCGCCACGCGTGACAACGGCTACATCGAGGTGGGCGTGCCCTACATGGTGCACCGCCACGTGCTCGAGGGCACGGGTCAGCTGCCCAAGTTCGAGACCGACATGTTCAAGCTCGACGGGCAGCTCAACGGCGAGGACGCGTTCCTGATCCCGACCGCCGAGGTCCCGATCACCAACATCCACCGCGACGAGATCCTGAAGGACGAGTCGCTGCCGCTGAAGTACGCCGGGTTCACGCCGTGCTTCCGCAGCGAAGCCGGATCCGCCGGGCGCGACGTGCGCGGACTCATCCGTCAGCACCAGTTCCACAAGGTGGAGCTCGTGTGGGTGGTGCGTCCCGAAGAAGCCCAGCAGGCCCACGAGCAGCTCGTGTCCCACGCCGAGGGCCTGCTCGAAGCGCTGGGCATCCCGTACCGCACCATGCTGCTCTGCGGCGGAGACACCAGCTTCTCCGCCCATCGGTGCTACGACATCGAGGCGTGGCTGCCCAGCCAGGGCTACCGCGAGATCAGCAGCTGCAGCCTGTTCACGGACTTCCAGGCGCGTCGGATGAACCTTCGCTACCGTCCTCATCGCGAAGACGGCAAGAAGGCGAAGCCCGAGTTCCCCTGGACCCTCAACGGCTCCGGCTTGCCCACAGGCCGCACCATCGTGGCCATCCTCGAGAACTTCCAGCAGAAAGACGGCTCCGTCGTTCTGCCCGAGGTCATCCGCCCCTACATGGGCGGGCTCGAAGTGCTCGAACCCCGGGATTGACCCCGGCACACGGGCCCGATTGCGGGGTCACAGCCCCGAGACGACGTCCTGGACGGCCTGAAGCACCTCTTCGGCCGTGGGATTGTCGTTGCCCGCGGGGGTTCCGTGGTTGGTCGTGTACTCGATCACCATGGTCTCCCGCGGCACGATGATGTCGAACCCGCGCCCCTGGCTGAACGGCGAGTCGTCCCACTCCCCGGCCTCGGGCTGGGTCTCGCCGTCCCCCACACACCACCCCAGGCTGGCTTCGTTGGACACGAAGTCGAAGCACGACTGAGCGGTCCCGGGGTCCCGGCTGACATCCGCCTCCAGCACCCAGATGATCTCGGCGCCCGCGTCCACGATGTCCTGCTCGATCTCGGCCACGCGCCCGGCGTGGGTCCTGCACGCGCTTCACCAGGCCGGGATGGACACGAACACCAGCACGTCGAACGGGCTCCAGTCGATGTCCGGCGACGAGGCACACGGCACGTGTCCCAGGTCCAGCGGTGCTTCCAACCCGTCCGAGAGCCGCTTGGCGACCGGCCAGCTGTACGGGTAGAGCACGCTGCCCAGCTCCATCGGTCGCACGGCATCGGCCGGGTAGTCGTCGCAGGCGTCCCCGGGCGTGCCGACCTCTCGGGGCGGTACGGTGCACGCGCTCGTCAGCACTGCGAGTGCGGCGGCCATCCAGGCTCTCATCGCAGTGCCTCCAGATCGATCCCGGCTTCCTTCACCCAGCGGTACACCGTGTGCCGCGCCACCCCCAGGTCTCGCGCCAGGTGCGTGACGTTCCCGTCCTTGCCCTTCAGCAGTGCCACCAGCTCGTGGGGCTCGGGCTTGCGGGACTTCTTGTTCTGCTGCGGGGAGCTCGACGAGCCGGACTCGACCTCGGACGTGCCCGAGACCGCGGTGGACTGGGGAGTCGAGATGTCGCTGTCGGACGACTTCGGAATCAACCCTTCGGACCACCGCAGGACCCGGTCGCCTTCGTCGTTGCTCACCGCCGCGCGCTCGACGACAGCATCGAGCTCACGCACGTTGCCCGGCCAGTCGTGGTGGAGCAGCGAGAACGCCAGCTGACGATGCAGGGTGGCGTTGGGGTGGAGGTGCTTCCGCGCGAAGTGCGTGGCGAGGAGCGGCACGTCTTCGATGCGGTCCTGGAGAGACGGGACCCGCAACCAGAGCCGACGCAGCCGGGTGAGCAGGTCGAACCGGAAGGTCTCGGCCCGCACGGCCGCATCCAGATCGCGGTTGGTGGCCGCGACCACGCGCACGTCGGCCAGGATGGGCTTGTCGTAGCCGACCGGACGGTACTCCCCTTCCTCCAGCAGCCGCAGCAGGCTGGACTGGAGCTCCGGGCTGGCATCGCCGATCTCGTCGAGGAACAGGGTGCCGCCGCGCGCCTGCTCGATCATGCCGCCCCGCCTCGATCGCGCCCCCGAGAACGCGCCCTGGGCGTGGCCGAACAGCTCGGAGTGCATCACCCCGGGGGCCACGGCACCGCAGTCGAAGGTCACGAACGGCCCGGCCCGGCCGGACATCTCGTGTAGCGCACGCGCGATCAACCCTTTGCCCACACCCGCTCTGCCCTCGATCAGCACGACCGAGCTGCGCGGACCGAAGTTGGCGATGTTGCGCAGCGTGGTGGCGTGCCCGGGCCCGCAGCCCAGCAGCTCGACCGTGTTCAGCGTGGGGAGCTCCTCTCGGGACGTGAGCCAGCGAACCACCAGCGCCAGCGAGCCGATCCGGATGATGTCGCCATCGCGAAGCGACCGGTGCTTCACGCGCTCGCCGTTCACCCAGGTGCCGTTGCGGCTGCGTAGATCCCGGATCACCAGCTCGTCGCGCAGCCGGATCACCTCGGCGTGCGAGCGGCTCATCCGCCGGTCGAGGTGCAACCCCAGCTCGGCATCGGGATGGTCCCGCCCGAAGGTCAGGCTGCCCGAGCCGAGCGGAACCTTCCGCCCCAGGTAGGCGGGGTCCGGATGGAAGGCCACGACGAGGGCCACGGCGTCGCGACGGACCAGATCCTCTTCGGTCGAGCCACTGGTGATGGTGACGTCCACCCCCCCAGCGTACTCGACCAACCGATCCAGGGGAAGCACCCGGCCGGCCCGACGCGCGACACGCTCCAGCCGGGATCACGGCATGTGACGTCACACCCGCAGATGTGACGTCACATCGAGGATCACACCGCGCCATTCTCGGCATTCCATCGTGAGCAGGGAGTGGCACGGACCTTGAAACGGGCACAGGTACGCCCGCAAAGAGGTCTCCTCATGAAGTACGCATCTCCTCGCCGTCCTCGTCCGTCCAAGCTGCCGCGGCATCGCTCGCTGCCGCCGACCTCCAAGCCCAACGGCCGGGTTCCCGAGCGCCGTCCCGCCGAGCCGCCGCCCCCCACTCGCGGCCGGCCCACGTACATCGTCGACGACTTCGTGGACTTCCGCTGAGAGCCGACGCTTGCCTCGAGAACAGCCCATCCTGGGTCGCTTCCAGCTCATCGAACCGCTCGCACAGGGCGGAATGGCCTCGGTCTGGCGCGCCGTGCACCGCGAACAGGGCGTGCCTGCCGCCGTGAAGGTGCTCACCCGGAAGTTCGCCGGGGGAGACAAGGCCGAAGCCCTCAGAGCCGAGATCCGCGCCGTTGCGCTGCTCGACCATCCGCGAATTGTGACCGTCTTCGATCAGGGAGAGATCGACCGTCGCGCCGAACGCACGTCCGGCGGGATGTTCGAGGCCGGTTCCCCCTGGCTGGCCCTCGAGCTGGTCGAAGGCGGCACACTCGCATCGCTGTACGAAGGCCTCACCTGGCGGACGTTGCAGTCCGTGCTCGTACAGCTGCTGGAAGCCCTCGCCCACGCTCACGCGTCGGGCGTGATCCACCGCGACATCAAGCTCGCGAACGTGCTCGTGTCCAGCGAGACCGCCAGCATCAAGCTCACCGACTTCGGCATCGCCTACGCGCTCGGAAGCCACGAAGAAGGGGAGATCGAAGACGCGATGCACGCCGGCACACCCCGCTACATGGCGCCCGAGCAGCTGTTCGGACGCCTGGGCGAGCAGGGCCCGTGGACCGATCTGTACGCCGTCGGCGTGCTCGCCTGGCGCCTCGCCACCGGCATCACCCCCTTCCCCGACGACTACGAGAAGCAGGCCGTCGCCAAGGCCCGCGGCGAGATGTCGCCGTTCTACCCACGATTCCCTGTTCCGACGGGAATGCCTGGCTGGTGCGCACGGATGATGGCGCCCTTCCCCCAGGATCGCTTTCGAACCGCTGCCGATGCGCTGTGGGCCTTGCGCCGCCTCGGTCCCGAACCCCTCGAAGACCCCGCCACCGGCCCCACCACCCTGTCCAGCGAGAGCTCTCTCCCGCCGGCCATGGCCATCAAGCGGCCACCCACCACCCCCGCTCCCCTGCCCGACGACTGGCGCGCCGATCACGGCTGGCAGCGTCCGGTCGAGCTCGTGGGCTGCGGGCTCCGCCTGTTCGGGCTGCGCGGGATGCGGATGGTGGGTCGGCAAGCCCTCCGGGACCGCTTGTGGGACGTGCTCAAAGCGGTACACCAGGACCGCCGGGCCCGCGTGGTCGTGCTCAGAGGGCCCAGTGGCTACGGAAAGTCCAGCCTGGCGCGGTGGATCGGGCGTCGCGCCGAGGAGGTCGGCGGCGGCGTGGCACTGAAGACCAGCTGGACCGACGAGAACTTCGCGGGGCTGCCCGGCCTGCTCGCCCGGAAGCTGCGGTGCATGACGGGCGACGGCGAGATCGTCCGCAACCAGGTGGCTGCGCACCTGCGGAACAACCACGACCGGTCGCCCATGGAGGGTCGGTTGCTGCTGCAGCTGCTCGCACCCCAGGAAGCGCGACGAAAAGGCGAGATGGCCGACCTCGAGCAGTCCGAGCGGTTCGAGCTCATCACCCGTGCGCTGTGGCGATTCGCTCGTGAACGGCCCGCCGTCGTGCACTTCGACGATGCCCACGCCAACCCCGAGGCGTTCGTCTTCCCGCGCGCCATGCTCGAGCGCAACGACGCTCCGCCGTGCCTGTTCGTGCTCACCGTCCAGGAAGAAGCGCTGGCCGAGAGCCACAAGGCGCGCGTCGCCCTGGACCACCTGATTCGCTACGAACGGGCCGAGGTCATCGAAGTCGGGGCACTGCCCCTCGAGGATCAGGTCGACTTCGTCCGCGGACTGCTCCGCCTCGAGCCCTCGCTCGCCGCCCGGGTCGCCCGGCGCACCGGCGGCAATCCCCTGTTCGCCAGCCAGCTGTTGGACGACTGGGTCTCCCGCGATCTGCTCGAGCTCTCCGTCGACGGTTTCCGGCTCCGCAATCCCCTCGAAGCCAGCCTTCCCGGAACCCTCACCGAGGTGTGGCGGGATCGTGTCGAAGCGCTGCTCGACGCCACCCATCCGCACTTCCGCGTGCCCCTCGAGATCGCCGCGTGCCTCGGCTCGGCCGTCGATCGCAGCGAGTGGCAGCAGATCTGCGAGAACGCCGGCTGGGACGCGCCCGAGACCCTCGTCGACGAGCTGTTGTCGCGGCACCTCGCCACCCTCGACGGCGACGGCCAGTGGCGGTTCGTCCACGGCATGCTGCGCGAGGCCATCCTGAAGTCCTGCGCGCTCGGCGGCCGGATCCAGAGCCATCACCGGGTGATCGCGGACACCCTCTCGAAAACGGGCGGTGCAGCCGTACGGATCGGGCGTCACCTCCTCCAGGCGCACGCTGGAGCCGAAGCCATCGACCCTCTCGAAGCGGGCGCCGAGCAGGCCACGGCCAACGGCGACTACAACGAAGCGCTGCATCTGCTGCGGGCGCGGGCAGCGCTCATGCGTCAGGTGGGGATCGATCGGTCCGACGAGCGGTGGGGTCGCGGCTGGGTCGCTCAGGCCGAGCTGCTCGCGCGTCTCGATCGCTGGTCCGAAGCCGAGCAGCTCACCCAGCAGTGCGCCACCGAAGCCCGGGACTACGACTGGCCCCAGGTCGAGGTCGAAGCCCTGATGCTCCTGGTCGAGAACCGGGCCGCCACCAACCTCAAGCGCGCGCGACGCCTGGTCGATCGGGCCTACCAGGTCGCAGTCCAGCCCGGCAACGAAGGCACCCTCGCCCCCGTCTGTCTCATCGCCAGCCAGGTGTCGCGGCGCTCCGGCGACCTCGAGGGATCGCTGCAGTCTGCCCGCCAGGCGTTGTCGCACCTGCTGAACCACGGCGGTCTCCGGCGGTCGCGCTGCGAGATCGAGATCGCCCAGACCCTGATCAAGCTCGACCGGGTCGACGAAGCCCTGCGTCACGTGCGCCGGGCCGAGCAGCTGGCCGATCGCCACGAGAACCGGTTCGATCTGGCCGTCTGTGCCTATCTGCGGGCCTCCATCGGGCGGGCGCGGGGCGATCTGGACGCGGCTGCACGAGGCTATCGCGAGGCCACCGACCGATTCAGCGTGCTGGGCGATGCGAATGCGTGGGCCATGCGCGCTCACCTCGGTCTGGTCCTGGCCGAGCAGGGGGAGGTCGAGCAGGCCCGGACGCTGTTCCGCGCCGTGTTCCGCTCTCCGAGCCAGGTGGGTGATCTGCTCGCGCACCTGGGGTCGATCCTCACCACGGCCGACGACGTGGACGAGGATCAGTTCAAGCGGCACTGCATGGAGGTGCGTCGCTATGTGAAGCGCGGCTGGTGCGATCCCTTGGCGGCGCGCTTCGTGGAGATGGCTGCAAAACGGGCGATCCGGGCGGGCTTCAAGAAGCGCGGTCGCTTCCTGCGTGCGTTGTCCTTCCACCAGCGGAAGCGGCTGGAGCCCGGTTCGGCACCGGACGCCTGAACCCGCTTGACGGTCCCCACAGCCCGGTTAGACACCGGGGGTCGCCACGCTCGGAGGCGTGGCCGAGTGGTTGAAGGCAGCGGTCTTGAAAACCGCCGACCGAGAGGTCCGGGGGTTCGAATCCCTCCGCCTCCGCGTTCTTTTTCAGTCCTGTCGATTCTGGAGTCGTGACCGAGTGGCCGAAGGTGCCGGATTGCTAATCCGGTGTGGGGCGATGAGTTCCACCGAGGGTTCGAATCCCTCCGACTCCGAGACTAAGAACAACATCTGCACCCATAGCTCAATTGGATAGAGCGTCGGACTACGGATCCGAAGGTTGGGGGTTCGACTCCTCCTGGGTGCGCCATACAAGAGCCCCCGTCGAGACTACAATCTCGGCGGGGGCTTCGTATTGTTGGGTTCTGCCAGCGGACCGAATGAACCCAGCGCAGGTGCCAGCGGACGAAATGTGACAGTCCGGCCCCGGCTTGGTGTGTAGGATAGGGCGGCGATCACAGGAGAGTCGATGCTGTACACAATCGATCCCGACCCCTTCCCGGAAGCCGACGACACCGTCCGATACCGACTGGTCGAGGTGGGAACGGGGCCAGTCGTTTCGCCCGTCTTCTCCGCAGTTGGTGATGCGGACGGAGGCGTCACCTTCGAGCCACTGAAGGGCGGGGACAACATCACGATCCCGTACGACCAGCTGGATACCAGCGCTTTGGCACCGAGCGGCTACACAGAGGAGGGGCCTTTCCGGGGCTATCGAGAGTGGCTCGCAAAGGAGGCCTAGAGCACGAGGCCGTGACAACGTACCGATCTCACCGCCGACGTTCACAATTCCCGAAAACGTCTCGTATCCACGACCTTACACCATGGCGCCATGGAGCAGGCCATGGCAATATGTCCCGAGAATCAGCAAGTCGCGGTGACACAATGGTCGACGGGAACATCTCGGAGTTGGTGCTCCACCCGAGGGTGGACAGTGGGGAGGCGCTTACAAGGTTTCAGTCCCACATGACAAGTGGGCTCTTTCGACCGCGAACTTTGAGAACAGCGGACTGGCGACCTCCTCGGCTGCTGCTGATTCCGGCACGTTCGGTGAATGCGAAGGCAACGAGCAACTGGACCGCGGAGTCCGGGACCAAGTCCGGCAGCAGGATGGCGTGGACACCACTGTCCGGCCGCCACCAAGGGGTTCACCAAGGACTCGCCTTTGTAGTTTGCGACAGATGGCAGCGGCACGAAAAGCGCCTGCTGACATCATTGTCAGGTGCAGAACTACTACCTGAGAAGCCGGAGGCAGCAGAGTTGGCCGCCATCACGATGAGTGAGGTGGACATCGAGCAACACGCGCGAGAGCTTGTCCAGGATGCCGAAAGAAGAGCGTGTGCGAAGATGCTCCCTGGTGCGTCGCAGCGGCGCCTAAAGCTCAACACTTCCATTGAGGATCTGACCATCCAGCCTCTACTCCTGCCCGTTTGGGAAATGGAGGTAGCCGATGGTGGCACTGTGCATCGAGGATGGGTGAATGCTGTCACCGGACGCGTCCACGCGAAGCAGCCGACGTCCTTCAGGCGCGTGGGCACAGCGTTCGGACTGGCATTTGGGCTCCCTGTCGTGGCGACGCTGCTTTCCATTGCGATACTCTTCGGCGCGCTGGAAGCACGTCGGATGGAGCAGGAGCGTCTCGCCGCGGAGCAGCAGCGCGCCGCCGCGGAGCAGTGGGCCACGTCTAAGGACGAGCTGACGGCAGCCGTGGCAGCGGGAGAGGAGGCTTTGGAGACCCGCGAACCAGACACTGTCCGCGCGGCAGTCAAGCCTGCGGCCGAGCCACTGACCAGCATCGCTAAACACTCAAAAGAACCGGACGTCGCGGCACTATGGGAGCGGTACCAAGCTGTGAATGCAGAGGCCGCCCGCATCGGAACCATTCATCGTGGGCTGGCAACGACTAAAGCTATCGTGAACGATGCTGACAAGTGCACGAATTCCGAGGACCTTCGCACGGCGTGGAGTGATCTACGGAACGTTCGCGCAGATGATCCAGAACGACCCGAAGCCCAAAGACTCACGCGCAGCCTCGAGCGCTGTCGAGTGAAGACCGGCCGTCAACTCAATGCAGCCCTAAAGGAAACGATGATGGCTGGCCGTGTGGTCGTTGCAGAACGAATGGAGCGTAGATTCCTGGACGAGGGGATGGACGTACGTGTCCAAGTCCAAGGGTCAAACAAAGACCGGCTCAAGTTGACTTGGCCCCTATTCGGACGGGTCACCATTCACCAGATGACCGATGGGAACTCCATGTCCAAGGGTTCATTCCTGCGGAACCTCGAGGAAGCAGGCTTTCGGAAGGTCACCTTCAGTGATGGATACACACAGTCTACTTGGTACGATCTAGAGCCCGAGCCAGACGACATGTTGGCGGAAGTGGGGCTGGCAGAGCCTTTCAAGCTCCCTAACTAGTACTAGTAGGAGTAGATGGACGGGAGGGGCACGAGCGGGAACCGAGAGAGAGTGTCCTGGACGGGCGGATCCGGAGACGACGTCCGAACACGGCGACACAGACGGCCTTCTCGGGGCATCCGCGCTCTGCGGATCCTCCGCGCAACCCTCAGCGAGCGAAGCGCTCAGCGGTGAAAACGGGGCGCCAAACCTTGCCGATCCCGCCCGAACAATCGCCGATGAAGTCCGCCGAGTCGACCGGCACCGAACACGCCAACGATCGGTAGACCCGCGGACCGCCTGGCTCGACGAAGCAGACCCGACCTGTCGGAGACTTCGACGCCAGGGTCTACACAGAAGGGGCCTGCGGCCCCCGGACGGCCCCCGCTGCACCGCGGCGAAACGCCCTTAGAGTAGATGGACGGCATGGGCACGAGCGGGGACCGGGAGACCACGTCTTGGACGGGCGGATCCGGAGACGACGTCCGAACACGGCGACGCAGACGGCCTTCTCGAGGCAACGGCGCTCTGCGGATCCTCCGCGCAACCCTCAGCGAAGCGAAGCGCTCAGCGGTGAAACCAGGCGCTGAACCGGTCGATACCGCCCGCACGCTCGCCGGAGACGTCCGCCGAGTCGACCCGAACCCATCCGCCGACAATCGGTAGACCCGCGGACCGCCAGGCCCGACCAAGCAGACCCGACCTGTCGGAGACTTCGACGCCAGGGTCTACACAGAAGGGGCCTGCGGCCCCCGGACACCCCCGCTGCACCGGCGCCGAACGCCCTTAGGGTAGATGGACGGGGTGGGCACGAGCGGGGACCGGCAGACCACGTCCTGGACGGGCGGATCGAGAGACGACGCTCTAACATCGCCGCCGCGGCTTCACGAATCCAAGGGGATGCCATTCGCGACCGAGTCGTGCCGATACCCCGTCAGTGCCTGCCCCACGTCAGCGGGCGTTTCGTACGCCTCCTCCGCATCGGCCATCGCGTTCTGTGCCACATCCGGCAGCTCGCCACTCGACTCCGCCGGCGCCTCTCCCTCGCTCGCGTTGCACGACACCGACCACACCTGCTCGCCGTTCCGCAGCGCCGAGAGCCCGCTGACCATGACCGTGTCATTGACCGCGAAGTAGAGCACCTCGGTCTCCGCACTCCAGGACACGGCATCCTCCCAGTCGATCTTCAGGAAGTGCTGCGTGCCCGACCCGACGAGCACGGCCCAGCCCAACCCCTCCACCGCGTACACGCCGAGGTCGACCTCCGTAGGCTCGTCGGCCACGCGCTTCCGCCCGGACCGAGCGATCAGCGTGTCGACGTCCCACCCCTTGCACGCGATCCAGGCACACCGGAACCCCATCGAAGCCTCCCTGTTCACCGTTGGTGGCGGAACATAGCAGGAGCCCGGCAGCACACGGCAATCCACCGGCTCCGGCGTCCGGTCGACCCGCGGACCGCCACCAAGCAGACCGGGGCGGATGGACGGGATGGACACGAGCGGGGACCGAAAGAGCGCGCCATGCACGGGCGGATCCCGAGACGACGTTCGAACACGGCGACACAGACCGCCTCCCCGGGGCACCCCCGCTCTGCGATTCTCTGCGAAGCGAAGCGCTCCGCGGTGAAACCAGGCGCTGAACCCGTCGACACCGTACGCACACTCGCCGGAGACGTCCGCCGAGTCGACCCGAACCCCATCCGCCGACAATCGGTAGACCCACGGACCGCCGGGCCCGACCAAGCAGACCCGATCTGTCGGAGACTTCGACGCCAAGGTCTACACGGAAGGGGCCTGCGGCCCTCGGACGGCCCCCGCTGCACCTGGTCGAAACGCCCTTAGAGCAGATGGACGTGGTGGATCCGAGCGGGGACCGGCAGACCCCGTCCTGCACGGGCGGATCCGGAGACGACGTCCGAACACGGCGACGCCAGGAACGCGCCCGCCGCCCAGCTACTTCACCGCATCCACGGACTCCACCAGCCGGTCGTCGAAGCTCTCCCGCGGCTTGAACAACGGCGGGAACTTCACCCCCGGCCGCTCCGTCACCGAGATCAGGCCGGGCTTGTCGGTCAGCCCCTTCACATCGACCCCTTCGAAGTCGATCTCCGTCCGCGACTCGATGATGACCGGCCGCTCGGCATCCTCCATCACCTCCGAGCCCGCGACATCCTCGCCCGGCCCCGCGAACGCCAAACCCACCAGCATCAGGATCGATCCCATCGAACACCTCCTGGGCGCTCCGACCGCAGCACCGCCCAGCGGTTCCGAGCGATGCGCGCTACCGTTCGCGTCCAGAGCCTCGGGAGGGTCCATGTCCGTTCAGTCCATCTGTGGTGTCATCCTGGTCGCCGACGATGTCGAAGCGCTGAAGTCGTTCTACGCCGACGGCCTCGGGCTGCAGTTCGACCGCGAAGAACACGGGGGCCTCGCCGTCCACTACGGCCTCGACATCGGAGCCATCCACTTCGCCATCCACCCGCCCCACAACTTCGACGGCCAGACCAGCCGCGGCACCGCCATCGCGTTCCAGGTCGACGCCATCGATCACCACCTGCCCGCACTGCTCGATCTCGGCGCCACCCTCGTCTCGCCCCGTCGCGACCAGGGGTTCGGAGACGTCGTCACGCTGAAAGACCCGTGTGGACACGTCTTCGAGCTGGTCGAGCTGAGCCACGACTTCGAAGGATGAGCCCCTCGAGCGCGCGAACCGAAGGTGATGCCCTCTCGCTCCTGGGAACACTCGGAGCCAACCCACACCTCATCCAACACCACCGGCTCGTGACGGAGGCCGCCCGGCTGCTGTGCGACGGCCTACAAGCTTTGAATCTGGACGCGTTCGATGCCGATGAAGTCATCGTCGGCGCAGCACTTCACGACGTTGGCAAGACCCTGCACCCAGCCGAGATGCATGGACCCGGCTCGGAACATGAGCGGGCCGGGTACGCACTCCTGAAGACCCATGGCATCGAGGAGTCCATCGCGCGCCACGCCTGGACCCACGCAGCATGGCGCGAATCGACCGACCTCGAGCCGTTGCTGGTGGCCCTTGCCGACAAGCTCTGGAAAGGCAAACGGGTCGATGCCCTCGAACAACGGGTCATCGATACACTGGCGCGAACGCATTCCATCGACCGCTGGAGCATCTGGGTCGAGTGCACCGAGCTGTTCGACGCCATCGCCGCCGGCGGCGAGAGCCGGCTCGCTCGGTCCCGAGTCGTCTGATCCGCCTGCTCTGCAGCACGCAGAGAGCAAGTGTTGCAGCGTGTTGCAATCGCTGTCGCAACACGGCTTCCATCCATACAACGCGGCCATCGAAACCCCGGAGCCCTGCGCTCCACATTGACTTTCGAGGTTGCCATGCGTTCTGTCCTGCTCTCTTCTGTGCTCGCTCTCTCCGCCCTGTCCGGCTGCACCGGCCCGGTCGCCCCGGCCAACACCGACTTCGAAGCCGAAGACATCATGGCCACCCGCGCCACGTCCATGGGCTTCCGCACCACCTTCGATGCCCCGTCCGGCGTCTGGGACTTCGGGCTGTCCGCCGCCACCACGAGCGGCATCATCACCGTGGCCGAGCGGCACGGAGACGCCGTCTGCGACGCCCGCCTGCGGATCTACGTCCCCCTCGACGACGCGCCGGACGACGCGGATGGCAACGCGCCCGTCGACGCCGATGGCGACGGCTACGTCGAAGAGCTCTACGACTGCCAGACCGCCAACCCCTTCTTCGGCGACGTGCTCGAAGGCCGCGACACCGAGTTCATCAGCGGCAGCGACGCCTTCTGGTACTCCGGCGGCATCGCGATCGACGGCATCGGCCCCGTCGAAGGCGGCAGCCCCGACGATGCCTTCGGTGCCAGCGTCGCCCTGGTCGACGGCTACACCACCCTCGCGGTCGGAGCGCCCGGCTACGGCGAGTCCGGCGCGGTGCACCTGTACAACTACGGCACGCCCTACAACGGCGAGCTGACCGTCGAAGCTGCCGGCATCGCCGCAGACGCCGGCTTCGGCACGAAGATCCTCGGTGGCGACGGCATCATGGTCGTCGAAGACACCTTCGCCCGCCAGTTCCTCTACGAGATCGCGGATGGAGACGACGGCCTCGAAGCCACGCCCATGCCCATCCCCGACGGCGGCAAGGTCGTGGCCGTCCACCAGACCACCCTGCTGGTCCAGCCCCCGGTCGGCAACGACCTCACCTTCTACGACCGCACCGAAGACGGCTGGGAGGCCAACGGCACCCTGATCGACGCCGCACTCCCCTACACCGAGTGGGCCTTCGACGAGGTCGCCGCCTTCGCCGTTCAGCCGGGCTCCGGTCCGTTCCGCGGCTTCATCGACCGGTACACCCGCGTCGACGGGCAGCTCGACGCCAGCCTGCGCATGAGCCTCGAGCACACCGGTCTCGACCTCAGCCTCGAAGGCGAAACCCTCGTGGTGGCCGAGGCCTTGAGCAGCGGAACCTCCGGAAACGGCCGCGTGCACGTGTTCGATTGGAGCGAAGACCGCGAGCAGCTCGTCCAGGAGCAGTACTGCCCGGGCGGCGACGACTCCGCCGAGCCCAACGGCAACGCGCTGGAAGCCGGTCCCCTCGGCGACGGCACCTTCACCATCGTCGAAGACGACGTCGACTACTACAGCATCACCCTGCAGCCCGGTGAGCAGCTCGACGTCACGCTCACCCCCGAAGCGGGCGCCGACATCGATCTCTCCATCCGCGACGGAGACGACGGGTCGCTCGATTCCTCGATGCAGGTGGGCGACGCCGTCGAGGACGTCACCTGGGCCAACACCTCCGACGAAGCCGTCACGGTCTACGTCCGCGCCAAGGCGTACAGCGTCGAGGGCTGCGCCACCTACACCCTCGAGCACGCCGTCACCGCGGCTCCGCTGCCCGAGTGCGACGCCGACTTCGGCAACGACACCTTCGAGACCGCCACCTTCTACGCGCCCGGCACGGTCACCATGCAGAGCGGCTCGCCCGTCGACTACGTGGACTTCGGCGGCGTGCACCCCGGTCAGCGCGTCACGGCCACCCTGTCCTTCGACGCCGACCTGGCCGACCTCGACCTGTCCCTCGACACGATGGACGGCGAGCAGCTCGAGTTCTCCTACTTCGACAGCCCCGAAGTGGTCACCTGGACCAACGACACCGGTGCCCACGTCGATGCGCGACTGAAGGTCGTCTGGTACGCCCCGCCCAGCGTCCCCGAGTGCATCGACTACGACCTCGACGTCGCTCTCGACTTCCCGCCCGCGGAAGAAGAGGAGACCGACGAAGACACCGGCGACACCGGCCTGCCCAGCGACGAGTAGGCTGGTTACACGGCCTCTCCCCGACCCCGAGGAGAGGCCATGGCCTGGTTCGAAGGCACGCACACCGAGTCCCGCACGCTCCCCCATCCCAAGGAGGCCGTGCGGGCGCACTTCTCAGACCTCGAGACCATCGCGAAGAACACCTCCGACCTCGAGTCGCACAGCATCGACGGCGACGTCCTCACGATGCACATGAAAGAGCAGAACCACGGCATCGTCAAGTTCAAAGGCCACGTGGAATGCCGCTTCTCGCTCGAAGGCGACACCCTCACCTGGGAGGCCGTGGGCGACACCAACCTCAAGCAGTCCGGCAAAGCCACCTTCACGGCCAACGGCGACGGCACCGACCTCGACTACACCGAGACCATCGCCATCGATCTGGGCATCCCCAAGCTCATGGCCGGCGGCCTCAAGCCCATGATCGCGCCCATGCTGTCCAAAGAAGTGAAGGACTACGTCGACCGGATGGCTCAGTCGCTCGGTTGACCCCTCTGGGGAGACTTCTTCCCCAGTCGTGATTCCCACCGGCACGGGGCCCTCGCGCGGGTCCTCGGCGCATGGGTGCGTCGCGTTCCGCCAGCCCTCGCACACCGTCCATCCGAGCGGTCTGCGACACCGTCGACTCCGGGCCCTCCGCGCGTCCGCGCCGTCCGATGGAGGCGGCCTCCCGGCAAGCCTGTCCCAAAGGACTGCGAGTCGAACGGGACACCCGTCAGCCCGATGCCCTGCCAGTCGAGATCCACGAGCCTGTCCCAAACGACTGCGAGTCAAACGGGACACCCGTCAGCCCAATGCCCTGCCAGTCGAGATCCACGAGCCTGTCCCAAACGACTGCGAGTCGAACGGGACACCCCCGTGGTCGGAGCCCTGACGACACTCCGAGCGATTCGAAAGGATTCAGCGCCCCATTTCCACCACAGTGCACTGTCGCTCGCAGAGCGCTTCGCTCACGGAGGTCGCACAGAGCGCCGAGGCTTCGAAGAACCACGCGAAACGGATCGGCCAACTTCTGGCGGAGAACCTGCTCGAATCGGTGGGATTTGGTGTCACTCCGCGTGGCCGGGAGCGGGGCTCCCGGCCGAGTCGACCTAGCGGCGGCAGTGGCGAATCAGGCCGGTCAGCATGGCACCGACGCGACCGATGGCCGCCAGGACGCCCGCAGCGAGGGCCGGATCGCCCATCTCGATGTCCAGCAGCGAGGCGATGGCTGCCGCCACCTCGCCGGCCTCGCCCTGTGCGATCTCGAACTTCTGGATCTTCTCCCGCGGCTTGTAGCGATTGGCGCCCTCCGCGAGGTTGCGCACGACGGATGCCGCCGCCCGGTTGATCTGAGATGCTTCGTCGCCGAAGCCCCTTGGCAGCGTCCGGGTGTAGCGCCAGGCGAGCTTGCGGGCGTGCCGCGCCTGGTGGAAGGCGTCGAGCCGTTCGTGTGGGAAGGGAAAGCGAGTCATCGTGTTTGTCCTCGGCCGGGTCGTCGTGACCCCGTCGCCTGCTGCGAATCGGGACCGCACGGCCGTCGCTGTCAATGCGGCCGGGAACCTCTGCAGAAAGGAGCGACAGCGACTTTTGAAGAGGTCGGCCGCATTGACTGCGGCGGTCGGGTGGGCCAGGTTCAGCAGCTGGGGACGGGGTCATGACGGCCTGGCCAGGGCCCACGAGACGGTTCGCGGCCATGCGAGCGGCAGCTGCCATCCGCCGTCGTCGAGCATGCAGGTCAGCGGTTTCGGAAGGGCCCGCCTTGTGGTGGCGCGAACACCCGCCGTGGTCGTGTTGGTGGCACCCAGGAGGAAACGACTGAGCGGAGCCAGTCGGGAAGCTCCGGTCACGGGGTGGGTGGCAGGTCGTTCGAGGGGCCTACGTGGTTGGCCTGGATGACGACCGACCACCTCCACCACCACCTCGACCACGACCACGACGAGTCTTGGCGCATCCACGACGCTGGCCAACCCGGTCTCGCCCGCATCGGACCCGTTCTGACGACCAAAGCTGGCACCATTCGCGTTTTCAAAGCTGCTCTATGAGCCGAAACGGATCGCGTGGTAAGAGGCCCGCCCTGCCGCCGTATCCGCGCGTCGTCCTGCGGATAGGCCGCCGGGGCTGGCTCTCCGACCACTGCGCGCGAGCGGCGTCGTAGGTGCAGACACCCGTCGTCCAGTCTCCTCCGTGCCCCCTCGGTGTACTCCGGGACCCCGACCTCAGAAGTTTCCGAACTCCCAGGTGTACGCCAGGATCCCCTGACCCGACAGGTTCGTCGGGTACGCGGTCAGACGCAGCTCCAGGCCGTGCACGTTGCCCTGCTTGGTCTCGAAGGGCACCACCACCGTGCGCAGGCCGAAGCCCAGCACCACCAGGCCCGCGTTCACGTACGGACCGATGCGGAACTTCCCGGGTGCCCACTCCACGCCCAGTGTGCCAGCCAGCACGTGGTTCTGGCGCCCGTTGCGCGCGAGGTAGAAGAAGGTGGGCGCGCTGTCGGCCCCGATGAACCAGCGCACCTTCTCGGCCCCGCCCGCACACACCATCGTCACCGCCGGGCTCGCAGACGGCACGGCATCGGGGAGCCCCACGTTCGACCAGCTGCTCTGGGCGTTCTTCGACACACCGGCCGCGACCCCCACCCCCACGAGGCACTCGCGCATCGTGAAGAACGTGGGGTCCTTGATCTCGCGCGGCTCCAACACCACGTCGCTGTCCGCCCGTGAGACCAACCCGTCATCGTCCGGATCGCCATCGAGATCCGTGGCGGGGTCGTCCACCGCGACGGCCAGGGGCTTGTCGCCGGACTCCGGGAGCTTCGAGCCCTCGGGAGCGGCTTCGACCCGCAACACGATGCCGGTCCAGCGCTCCTCTTCGCCATCGCTCACCAGCACGGCCACCCGCCACAGCCCCACCTGCTTGGCCACGGGCTTGAACGACAACGTGCCCGACGACGTCAGCGAGAAGCCATCCGGGCCCCCGCGCGCAGCGAACCGGGTCCACCCGTTCACGCCGTCCACCAGCTGGAGCTCCATCAGCTGGCCTTCGGTCGCCGTCAGCTGCGCCCAGCGCTCGCCCAGGGTCAGCTGACCCGCACGACCGGGTGGCGGCGCAGCATTGTCGGGCCGCGTCAGCCCCGCCGTAGCGGCTCCGTTGCACGTGCCCCCGATGCGCAGGGCCTCCGAGGCGTCCGCTGCGAAGCCCAGCAGCTCGGAACACCCGTCGTCATCGAGGTCTCCGACGGCCACCACCGCAGAAGACGCGGTGTCGAACCCCGCTTCGCGCAGCGAGCTCACCACACCCGGCGCGCCGTCGTCCAGACGCAGGGCCAGGCCGCCATCGTCCAGACGCACCAGCAGATCCGGCATCTCGCCGGCTCCCAGATCCACGCGCTCCATCGAGACCGGAGCAGCAGGAAGCGGGACCAGGGTGCCGTCCGCCAGCACCAACCGGGCCTCGTCGCCTCCGTAGGCCAGCGCCCACCCGTCGCCGTCTGCCGCAATCGCCGCCAGGCCCTCCTCGACCTCCAGATCTGCGGGCTCCGGCCCCGTCTTCACCGATCCATCCGCCATCCGCGCCGCGAAGCGACCCGTCGTGGACGTCAGCGCCACCGCGTCCGCACCCGCGAAGAGCTGGGTCTGCATGCCATCGGGCCCCGGCGTCCAGATCGTCACCTCGCCCGCGTCGGTCCGGGTCACGAGCGACCCGTAGGTGCCCACGCCCGGCAGTCCCACCACCTCGGCACATGCCTGGTCGGTGAGCACGTTGGGCTCGGCGAACCGTCCCGGACCGTCTTCGGGCTCGATCACCCGCAGGCTCTTCACCCCGGCATCCGTGCACACCACGATCTCGAGCGACCCGTCTCCGTCGAGGTCTTCGACCGTCATGTCCGCGATCGTCCCGGTCTGGTCGGGCTCGCTGACCGCTCGAATCGCGCCGTCGGACCCCATCAACGCCACGCCTTCCGGCCCGGCCACCACGAACCCCGACGTCCCGTTGAACGCTCCGGCGCCCGCCGAGTGGATCGCGGAGAGGTCGGGCGGAACCGGCAGAGGCTGCAGCGCGCCGGCCTCCCAGGACTGCGCGGATGCGGGGCTCGCAGCGCACAGACCCGCCACCATCCCGAGTGTTCCGAGTGTTCTGACGATCGACGGTGTGACACGGCCCATGCAGGCGCCTCCTGACACAACCTACCTTGTTAGCTCGCCACCATGGCACGCATGACCGCACTGACGTTCGATCGGACGCGCGAGGACTGGGACAGCAGCACCGGAATGGTGCTCGAACAGGTCGACCAGCCGCGCATCACCGACGATCCCGAAGACCGCTCCAACGTCCTCATCGAGGTCCGGTACGCCGGGTTCTGCGGGTCCGACCGCGGCATCTGGTGGCGCAAGGCGTTCGGCGACATGATCCTGTCCAGCCTCGACCGCGAGCAGAAGGACAAGCGGGTGTTCGGGCACGAGATGCTCGGCGAGATCGTCGAGGTGGGCCCGCGCGTCACCGAGAAGTACGGCTACCGGCCCGGCGAGATCGTCAGCACCGAGTCGCACATCGTCTGTGGAACGTGCATGCAGTGTCGGCTCGGCGAGTACCATGTGTGCGCGCGCGACCGCATCATCGGCATCAGCCTGGACGGGTGCTTCGCCGAGGTCGTCAAGCTCCCGGCCAAGGCGCTGTGGCGCACCGACCTCGACCGCATCCGCCCTGAAGTCGCCGCCATCCAGGAACCCTTCGGCAACGCCATGCACGCCTGTCAGGTCACCGACCTGCGCGGCAAGACCGTCGCCATCCTCGGCACCGGCACCATCGGGCTGTTCGCCATCCTGATCGCGCGCGGCATGGGTGCGCGAAAGGTGATCGGCATCGATCCCAACCCCGTCCGCCGCGAGCAGGCCCAGAAGCTCGGCTGCGACCTCGTGCTCGACCCCGGCATGCCTCCCGAGGATCAGCCCCACCTCGCCTCCCCCGACCTCGAGGCCCAGGTGCTCGACGCCACCGACGGAAACGGCGTCGACCTCGCGATGGAGATGGCCGGCTTCAACTCCAGCGTGAACAACGCCGTCAAGATCGCCCGTCGCGGCGGGCACGTCGTGCTCTTCGGCGTCCAGAACGGCAACCTGGTGCTGCAGGACGCCCACCGCGTCGTGATGAACGGCCTGCAGCTGCACGGTGTGGTGGGTCGGCGCATCTTCCAGACCTGGCACATGACCCGTGCGCTGCTCGAGAACGCCGACAACGGGATTCAGGACGCCATCTGGGACGTCATCCTGAACAAGGGCGAGGGCACCCTGGTCGACATCGGCGACTGGGAGCGCGAGAGCTTCGAGAAGGTCATCCAGACCCATCCCAAGGCCATCCTGAAGTTCGCGTGACCGACGAGATCCAACTGGCGTACCACCGGGCGAGCGCGGCCTCGGCACTCCAGCGCGCAGCCCTGTTCCACCTGCTGATGCTCGGCGGTCGAACCCTTTTGGCGGCCTGGGCCCTGTGGATGGTCGCGAGCCAGCCCGGCAGCGAGGACTACCTGTACGTGTTCCTGGGCGGCGGCTTCGTGATCAGCGCGTCTGGGACGGCGATCTCGGCGGTCCTGCTGCTGGTCGGCGCCCGCCATCTCCCAGACGGCCGGACGGGCGTGGCGTGGGCCGGTGTCGTCCTCGGCACGCTGTGGCCCCTGGTTCTCGCGATGCTCGTGCTGTTGATGTTCGCTCCGTGGTTCCTGCCCATGCAGCTGCTGTGCGCCGCGGCGACCATCTGGGCCGGCACGCGTCTGCGACAGGCCCGACCGGAGACCACAGCGTGAACCCGCACGGTGGGCTATACCGCCGGAACCCGGAGGTTCGAATGCCGTCCACACTCCTCCTGCTCGCGCTCGCCGGCTGTGACGGCACGAATACCGACACTGCCGAGGGCCAGTGCGACACGTGCACCGCCTCGGTGGTCGAGGTCTTTCCGGAAGATGGTGCGGTCGACGTGCCGGTCTCCCCCACGATCATGGTCTCGGTGGAGCCCGGGAACTTCGTGGCCGCCGAGATCCTCGGACCCGACGGCGAATCCGTCCCCGGGTCCGCGATGGCGCCGGAGTCCGTCTCCTTCGAGCCATTCAGCCGACTGGAGCCCCAGACGTCCTACACCCTGCTGATCAAGCTGGGCTGCGGTACGGAGAACGTCGAAGTGTGCAGCGAGGAGCGCCTGACGTTCACCACCGGAACCGATCCCCAGGCCGAACCCGCGAACCAGTGGTTCATCGCGAGCGACATTCCGTTCGGCCTGCAATCGACACATGCTCCGACGGTGGGGAACCGCCCGTTCAATCTGCAGTATCCAGACCAGTTCGGCGACCCTGTGGACCTCCATCAGTTCTACGGAAAGACCGTGCAGTTGTCGCTCACCGCGATGTGGTGTGCGCCGTGTCAGGAGACGGCTCCGGAGCTGGCGGATGTGGGCCCCGAGCTCCAATCCCAGGACATCCAGGTAGTCGAGATCCTGCTCCAGAACTCGGACAGCGAGCCTCCGACGGTCGCGGATGCACAGCTGTGGGCATCGACGATGGGCGCAGACCATCCGGTGTTGGCCGGGAACTTCGGCGACTGGGAGGCGTGGCTCCTCGAACACGATGGGAACTTCCCGGTCCTTCCGGTGCTGGGGCCGGATCTCACCGTGATCGAGGAGAACAACGTGCCGTTCGACCCGGAGCTGCTGGAGTCCCTCGCGCAGTGAGCGCCGCACGGATGCGGCTCGACGTCGACGGCCCCAACGGCGATCTCGCCACCGCAGCTGCGTGAGGGCGTCCGCTCGGAGGAGTCGTGCCCCCGAGCGGACCTGGCCTTGCCTGACTCAATATGCTTGCATACTATTACTGCATGAGAGAAGACCGCACACAAACGACCCAGGCATGAACGACCCTCATCGCCCCTCCGACGACAACGCGCCCTCCGAGTCCGACGCTGGCGGCCTCGCCGGGTCCTCACCCCAGCCCTCGGGTAGCGACACCTCCCATCCGGAGCCCGGTCCCGACCACCTCCGACCCACCTCTCCATTCACGCTGTCTCTGCATGGATTCTGGCGGGTCACGAAGCGGGTCGTCGCGCAGATCGGCGAAGACAGCCTCTCGCTCGTCGCTGCGGGCGTCGCGTTCTACCTGCTGCTCGCGATGATCCCCGCCGTCGGCTCGCTCGTCTCGATCTACGGCATGCTGTCCTCCCCCGCCGAGGTCTCGTCGCTGGTCGCCGAGATCGGTCGCTGGGCCCCCCAGGAGGTCACGGCACTGCTGTCCGACCAGCTCCAGCGCATCACGCAGAGCTCGAACACCGCGCTGTCGTTCGGTGCCCTCTTCGCGTTGCTGCTCTCCATCTGGTCGGTCAACCGGGGCACCAAGTCGCTCATCGAAGGCCTGAACATCGCCTACGACGAGAAGGAGCGGCGCAACATCGTCTGGCTCAACCTCGCCTCGATGGGCATCACCTTCGTGGTGTTGCTGTTCGTCGCCGCCCTGTCGGTCACCCTGTCGTTCGTGCTCTCGTTCGTGCCCACCACCGATCAGCTGGGTACTCTCGGCCAGGCCGCCGTCACCACCGCGAGCTGGATCGGAATGAGTGCCGCCATCCTCGCGGTCCTCGCGTTCATCTACCGCTTCGGACCCAATCGCTCGCGCCCGCACTGGGTGTGGGTCAGCCCGGGCTCGGTGCTCGCGCTGGCCGGGCTCATCGGGGGTTCGCGGCTGTTCGCGCTCTACGCTGAGCACTTCGCGTCCTACAACGAGACCTTCGGTGCGTTGTCCGGCGTCGTGGTCACCCTCACCTGGCTGTGGCTGTCGGCGTTCTGTGTGCTGCTCGGTGCCGAGGTCAACGCAGAGCTCGAACACGAGACGCTCTACGACACCACCGTCGGCCCCCAGGCGGCCATCGGCGAACGCGGCGCCTACGTGGCCGACGACGTTCCCCCCGGAGTGCAGTCCGCCTGGGACGCCCACCGCGAACACCGCGAGCATCGCGATCAGGAGCAGGCCGCCAGCTGAGGCCCCCGCGGCTCACCCGTCGTAGGCATCCGCGTGAATCCCCCGCACCGCCCGGCCGCTCGGATCGGCCAGCTCGCGGAACGCCGCGTCCCACTCCAGGGCCACCGGCGTGCTGCACGCCACGCTCTCCTGGTTCGGCACCGTCGTCGCCGCACTCGGCAGCGGAAAGTGCAGGTCGAAGATCTCGCGGTACAGATACGCCTCTTTCGTCGCAGGCGTACCCACGGGGAACCGCTCCGCGGCCTCGGCCAGCTGACGGTCCGACACCCTCGCCTCCGCGTGGTTTTTCAGCCCGTCGATCCAGCCGTAGCCCACGCCGTCGCTGAACTGCTCCTTCTGCCGCCACAGCACCTCGTCCGGCAGCCAGCCGTCGAACGCCGTGCGCAAGAGCTCCTTCTCGATGCCGCGCGACCCGACCATCTTGTGCGCGGCCGGAATCCGCATCGCGTGGTCGAGGAACTGCGTGTCCAGGAACGGGACCCGGGCCTCCACACCCCACGCGCTCATCGCCTTGTTCGCGCGGTTGCAGTCGTAGAGGTGCAGCTGGTCGAGCTTTCGCACGGTCTCCTCGTGAAACGCCCGCGCAGACGGGGCTTTGTGGAAGTACAGGTAGCCGCCGAAGATCTCGTCCGACCCCTCTCCCGACAGCACCATCTTGATGCCCATCGCCTTGATCTTTCGGGCCATCAGGAACATCGGCGTGCCCGCCCGAATCGTCGTGACGTCGTAGGTCTCCAGGTGACGGATCGCCTGGGACAGCGCATCGATGCCCTCCTGCACCGTGTACGTGAACCCGTGGTGCACCGTACCGATGGCATCCGCCACCACCTGGGCCGCCGCCAGATCGGGAGACCCCTCCAGCCCGATGCTGAAGCTGTGCAGACGGGGCCACCAGGCGCGCCCGCCGTCCTCCACCCGCTCTTCCGACAGCTTCGCCGCGATCGCCGAGATCACCGAGCTGTCGAGGCCCCCCGAGAGCAGCACGCCGTAGGGCACGTCGCACATCAGGTGACTGCGCACACTGTCGACCAGCGCATCCCGGAGTGCCCCCGCATCCCGAGCACGCCCCGCATCCACGCCCTCGAAGTCCATCCAGTCCCGGGTGTACCACCGCGCAGGCTCCCCGGGATCCGTCGCAGTCGAGCACTGCAGATGGCCCGGCGGGAACGTGCGGATCGAGGTGCAGACCCCCAGAAGCCCCTTCATCTCCGAGCTGATCAGCAGGTGCCCCTGCGCATCGCGCCCCGTGTACAGCGGGATCACGCCCATCGGGTCGCGGGCGATCACCCAGTCCCCCGTCTCGGTGTCCAGCCACACGAACGCGAACATCCCGCGCAGCCGGTCCAGGGCCTGCCCCACCGCTTCGGGACCGCGCGGCATCGCCTCGGCCAGCAGCGGGAGCAGCACTTCGCAGTCGCTGTCGGTCCGGTAGGTCCAGTCGAACGTCGGGCGGAGCGCCTGGTGGTTGTAGATCTCCCCGTTCACCGCCAGGACGTACCGGCCGTCCGGCGAGATCAGCGGTTGCTCACCGGACTCCGGATCGACGATAGCGAGCCGCTCGTGCGCCACTGCGAACCGGTCGTCGCTGTACGCCCCCGACCAGTCCGGGCCCCGGTGTCGCAGGCTCGATGCCAGTCGAACCACCTGCTCTCGCGCGTCCGCGCGTCCTTCATGCTCCAGCAGCGCCACGATTCCACACATGCGCCCTCCCGCTGCAGAATCGACCGCGTGCGTGCGAGCTGCAACGGTTTCGTCGCCATTGCACACCACGGGGGCGCTCGGGCGGCTAGACGACCCTCATGGCATTCGGCGACCGCGACCTGCACTCCCACCCCTGGACCTGGGGCGCGATCTCGCTCCTCGCCGCCGGGGCCGCGCATCTCGGCACCGTGTTCCTGCAGTTCATCCTGCTGGGTGGCCTGGGCACGGCCATCGCCCTGAACGACCCCACCGCCAACTGGACCCTGATGTTCGCGCTGGCGGTCTGGTACATCCTGCCGGTCGCGGGCACCATCGTCGTCATCGGGATGCACTTCTACGCCGCACGCACGCTCCGGTTCGCCGGCCCGGGGCCCCTGGTCTGGACCACTCTGGCTGCCGGCGTCTTCTGGCCGGCTTGTCGGATGGGGCTCGCCGCCATCTCCTGTGGCTTCCTCGAGCTCCCGTTGCACCTGCTCGCGGCGCTGGCCAGCCTGGTCTCGGTGTTCGTCATCGCCTTCGACCCGCAGACCAAGCAGCTGTTCCGCCCGTCGAAGCGGGCCGTTTCACAGGACGACCCGGGATCCGACCCCGCCGACGCGTGAGCTCCGAAGGTCGGAGCTACTTCGCGGGCGGGAACGCGCTGCGGTTCAGCAGGTTGCCCACCGCCGGGAACGCGTCCGAGACCCGACCCACGGTGTCCTTCACCAGACCGTTCGCGAGGGCCGCGACCGGCCCCGTGTTCGCCTGGTACAGGTCGGCCAGGATGTCCTCGAAGGAGTCCAGGAAGTACTGGATGTCGTCTTCGGTGACGAGCACCGGCGGCAACACCTTGACCGCGTTCTTCCCCGGCCCCGGGAGCTGCGCGATGATGCGCGACCGAACGAACAGCTGGGTGTGGACCGCCGCCGCGAACGCGCTGCTGTCGACCGCGCCCATGATCTTCTGCTGGGCCATCAGCGCGGGGTTGGACGAGTCCTTGAAGTACACCGTGACCATCAGGCCGAGCCCTTCGACCCGCTCGATCACGTCGTACTTGTCCTTCAGGGCCAGCAGCCCCTCGCGGAGCATCCTGCCCTTCTCTTCGGCCTGCGCGGGCGCGTCGATCTCCTCGAGCGCCTCGATCGTGGACAGCGCTGCCGCCATCGCCAGGTTGTTCTCGGCGAAGGTCGAGAAGTAGACCAGCCCCGTGCCGAACTTGTCGTAGATCCGCTCGTAGACCTCGTCGCGGATCAGCACGGCCCCGACCGGCGCCTGGCCACCCGAGAGCGCCTTGCTGGACGTGAGCATGTGCGGACGCACGCCGTTGCCCGTGGATGCGAACCACTTGCCCGTGCGGCCCAGGCCCGTCTGAACCTCGTCGACCACCAGCAGGCTGCCGTACTGCTCGCACAGGGTCTCGGCTTCGCGCATGTAGTTCACGTCGAGCGCTTCGCCGGTCATGCCCTGCACGGGCTCCATGAACACCGCCGCCACATCGCCCATCTTCAGCTCGCGGCGCAGCTGGCGCACATCGTTCGGCTTGATCGGCGTGCAGGTGGACATCAGCGGCTCCATGCCCTTGCGCATCGACTCGTAGCCGCACATCGAGGCCGCGCCGAAGCTCCGGCCGTGGAACGCGCCTTCGAGGTAGAGGAAGCGCCGCCGCCCCGTGGCCGTGCGCGCGAAGCGGATCGCCACCTCGTTCGACTCCGAGCCCGAGTTCGCGAACACCACCTTGCCGAAGTCGCCGCCCGCGATCTCGAGCAGCTTGCCGGCCACCACGCCACCCAACGCCGACGCATTGACCACACACATGTTCGGCAGGTCGAGATCGAGCACGTCGCGCAGCGCCGCGTTCACCTTCGGGTGGTTGCGGCCCATGAAGTACACGCCGCCACCCGCGAGCAGATCGAGGAACCGGTTGCCCTCGGCGTCCCACAGGTACTGGCCCTCGGCCTTCGTGAAGACCGCCTTGATCCCACCCATCTCGAACATCTTGAGCAGCCGGGGATGGACATGGCGCTTGGACAGGTGAGTGCTCGACGACAGGTAGTCCTCGATGCGGTCCTTGAAGTCGGACATGGGGCCTCCGTGGATTTCGGCCCCTTAACACCGCTCGGATTGCGCGACCCGTTCCGAGCACACCCGTACGGTGCAATGCGGTGCAGCGCGATGCGGCACGTCTCAGCCCGTACGGATAGGGCCTGCCGCATGCTGTACCTCCTGCTGACCGGAATCGCACAAGGCGCTTGAAGCCTTTGAGCGGATGCCAACCTCCCGGTCGGGAGGTCCGAGTTCGACGCCCCCCTCGCCCCAGGCCAGGTCTCCACCACCTTCGGCTTGCTCGGAGCCGTGCGCGAAGACGTCGACCCGATCTCCGGCACCCGTTCGCCCGGCGGCGTCGGTGCGCTCACGCTCCGCGGCGTCACCCCCATCACCTCGTGGATGCACGCCAGCGTGTTGTTCGGCGCCTTCGTCGAGACCCCCGGCAACCCCGGCCTCCGCGACGCCCAGCTCTCCACCCCGTTCCTCGTCGTGAACGAGCCCGACCTGCAGCTCCGCATCACCCCCGGCTTCACCCTGCCCCTCGGCAGCACCACCGCCGGCCTCGACTACACCCTGCTCGCCACCGGCAGCGTCGACCCCACCCTCGAGCTCGGCTTCGCCGCAGGCGGCACCTGGATGGCGCTGGCGACCGGATACGTCCGAGCGCCCCTGTACGCCGGCATCGATCGCATCCAGTCCGGCGTCTACGCCCGTGGTGGCGGGCGTCTCGCGCGTCGTGTCGGCGGAGGAGCCGTGCACGTGGGCCTGTCCATGGCCGGTCAACAGACGCGGGGCCTCACCAGTCCCGGCTTCGTCGAGCTCGCCACAGTCGCCGGAGCGACGATTCCCCTGGACGACCGCTTCGGCCTGACCCTCACCACCCGCGTTCCCCTGTGGACCGGCGACCAGCCGCGGGCGTACTTCACCGCCGTCTCGGCCGCGCTCACCACCGTCATCGGCAAGCGCAAGAGCAGGGACCACTGAACGCGCTCCGCGGTCTTCCGAGGTTGCAGCGCATGCATCCCCCTCTGGGAGAGGTCCGACAGGTCTCGGTGCGCGGAGACCGGCCTCTGCGCGTGTGGGCCGGTCGACCCTGCTTCCAGCCCGTGATCCTGGGCGTTTCGGGCTGTCTCGCTGCCGTCGATGCCGCGACGACGGCCTCGAGCAGCGCTCCCCTCCGGAGCTCCTCCCCTGCGCCACCAACGATGCTCCAAGGACAGCCGCTACAACTTGGCGCGGGCCTCCAGCTCGATCGTGAGCCCCAGCGTCCCCGGCGCGAACCGGTAGACCGTCTCGGCGATACACCCCGGACACCGCGCATCGAAGAAGTCTGCGCCGTACAGCAGCGCGCTCGGCAGGCGCAGTCGCACCCCGATCAGCCATTGCCCCTGGTCCAACGCCCGCTGGACCCCGAACGACACCACGGGCCCGGGATCCGCATCCCCTCCGACCGAGAATCCAGCCAGGCCATCGAGGCTCCAGCGCGGATCGACCGCCCAACGGGCGCCGACCTCTCCGAGCACACCCACGGCACTCGGGGCCGCGCTGACGGACGAATCGCCTCGCAGCTTGAGCGTGTAGCTGCCCGACAGCCCGAGCACGGCGCTCACCCGTCCGCCGAGCCCACCTCGCGCAGTCAGCCGAGGCGCGGCTCCCAGCCCGAACACCCGGTCGCGCTCGTGCATGGCGGTGTGGGCGCTCACCTCGAGCCCGGAGCCCACCGTCATCCAGGCCGTGGGGTAGGAGTGGGGGTTGCGCTCGGGGAGTGGAGGGCCCGCGAGTGCCGCTGCTGTGCCGATCCAGACAATCACACCCGATCATACCCCAGCGGCGCTGTCACGCCTGCTGCGTCTGCAGGGCTTCCACCTGCCGGCGCGCTTCGGGGCGCTCCTCGCCTGCGCGGGCCTGACTCACCCGCACCCCGAGCGCCTCCACGAACCGCTCCGGCTGCTTCAACACGCGGCCGCCCGTCGAGAGCACCCGGCCGTCGTCGAGGGTGATGTCCGCACCGCCCCACGTGGCCCGAACGGACGCGATGGTGTCGTACGGCACGCGCTCGCCGTACCATTCGACGGCTCGTGTGCGGAGCACCAGCTCCTTCGGCTCCATCCGAACCAGTTCGCGCAGCCCGTAGCCGATGCCCGCGCTCACCCCGATCAACGCCAGAAGGGGAATCGACGCGCGCCACCAGGAATGCTGTGCGTTGACCAGGATCAGGGCCACCAGCAGGAGCATCAGAAAGACCACCGGCATGATCACGACCACACCGACAACCCCGACGGTGTTGCTCCACTGCGAGTAGGCTGGGTACCGCTCGTTGTGCGCGTCCATCCTTCGATTATACAGGGAATCACACCTCGTTCTCGGAGTCCGTCCATGCGTGCGCCTCTGCTTCTGTTGCTCGGAACAGCCGGTTGCCTCGGCATTCCCGACCCCGAGACCGGCACCCCTCCCCCGCAGCGCCTCGGCATGGGCGAGCTGCCCATCGATGCGCTCGGAACCGAACGCCTCGAGGATCCCCAGGCCGCCGCCAGCGTGATCGACGGGGAGCTCGAGGTCTACGTCACCGGCGTGTTCACGGGGCCCCAGACCACCGACATCGACGTCGAGATCACCGCCTACAACTCGTCGGGCGCCGTGGTCGACACCACCAACGCCCAGGCCTACAGCGAGACCCACGGCATCTTCATCGGCCCCGACGACGTCGCCCACATGTTCAGCTGGATGCCCCTGGTGAACGGCATGCCCGCCTCGCTGTCGGTGCGCATCGTCGAGACCGAACCCCAGCCCACCTACGGCCAGGAGACCCTGGTCGAGGACTGGGAGCTGTTCGGGCTCGGGACGGACGCCGCGTTCCTCGAAGCCACGCTGTGCGACGACGAGTACGAGCCCGACGACACCGTGCGCCTGCGCTGCGAGTTCGTCGACCCCACCGGAGCTCCGCTGGGTGTGGACTGCCGAGCGACCGGCGGAAGCCCCGAGGGCACCACCGGCCCCGATGGATGCGCGGTCGTGGCGTCTCCGACCGTGTCGCTCCCCGACGACGCCGTGCCGGTCATCTTCCCCTGGTGATTCTCAGCCAGCCCGGCGCCGACCGCTCCGTCACGCCCACGCCCCAGTTCAGGCGGACCGGCCACTCGCCGGGCTCGGCCAGCACCAGCCAGGCCGCCTCTTCGACCCGTTCCTCGCGGACCAGATGCGCCACGACGGCCGAGAGCTCCCCGTACCACGGGCTCTTCGAGAGGTCGTCGCCCTTCTGGCCCACCGTGCGCGCGCGATTCCAGAGCTGGAGGACTTCGGACAGCTGGTCGACCGCGGTCTCCACGTAGTCGTCGTCATCGGCGTCGACCTGCACCCGGCCGGCCGTCACCACGCTCATCGGACCCCGCAGGGTCGCGCCCGACGTCCAGGTCGTGGAGCGCGTCACCCGCTCGCGCAACGCAGCCCGGGCCTCGCTCGCGCCGTCTCCGTGGGGGTCGCCGAGCAGCGAGCGGAACAGCGCCAGGGTCGACAGGCTCACTTCGTCCTGCTTCGCCATCAGGTCGGCCAACCGACCGTCGATCTCGGCCACCACGATGCGATCGGCACCCGACCGCTCGGCGGCACGATGCGCCTCGACCAGCCACTCCTCGGCCACTCTCGGCTCGATACGCGCCTGGGCCACGGTCGCCAGCAGCATCGGGAACGCGGGGGCATCGGGGTGCTCGGCACGTGCCGCCAGCAGGATGGGCTCCGCGGCATCCACGCCCTCGAGCTCCAGGGCGCTGTTCGCCAGCACCTTCCAGGCTTCGATGCGGTCGGTGGGCTCGAGCGCGGCCTCCCCCTCCACGGCCAGCGCGGCTTCCGCCAGTCCTGCCGCTTCTGCGAAGGCCCCCGTCGACCAGGCGGCGAACGCGCGTCCGTAGCGCAGCCACCCGTCATCGGGCTCGGCCACCAGGGCCTGATCGAAGTACGGAATCGCTCCGGCCGCATCGCCGAGCTCCAACAGCCGCGTCGCCGTGTAGCGGTCCGAGAACACAGGGCCTTCGGCCAGCACCTCGACCCGGAAGTCCAGCCCCACACCGCCGCTGCCCACGATCACCTCGGGGGGCGCGACCACCTCGGGAATCGCCCAGCCCGCGCGCATCCAGCCCCCTTCGACGCACGCCACCGGCTCGGCGGTACCCACATCGGGGTCGTCGGCGTAGCACTCGACGAGCGGCTCCAGATCGGTGACCGCCTCCCCCACCGCGGGGTCGAACAGGTGCAGGTCGTCGACCTCGGGCTGTGCGGCGATGGGGCCATCGATCCGGAAGTCGGCCCACAGGTGTTGCACGCTCCAGTCCGCACGCCAGATCCGGATGGGCTCGAGCGGCAGGGGGTCTCCGGGAACCGACAGCTGTTCGAGCACGTCGGGATCGACCGCGATCGATGACAGCGCCGCTTCGGGGCCGACCAGCAAGGGCTCTCCGAAGGGTTGCTCGCGACCGTCCGCCACCACCTCCACGACCTCGGCATCCAGCGGGATCGACCAGATCGTCCGCAGCACCCCCGACTCCGGAAGCGGGGCGCAGAACGCGAGCTCGCGTGTGCGTCCGGCATCCGACCAGCACTGCTCCACCAGGGCCTCGACCCCCGCGTCGTCGAAGGCGTCGCCGGTCTCGGGATCGACCAGCTCGATCCCCCAGTTCTCGGGATCGAACGTCGGCGGAACCCCCGTGAACACGGCATCGGTCACGATGTAGCGACGCCCCGGCTCGTCCTCGAAGTCCAGGCCGTCCCCACCATCCGGATCGACGGGCACCCCCGCGGTCACCGCCAGCGTCTCGGGAACCCGCGCCTCGACGGCGGTCGCCAGCTTCTCGTCCACCCGCGGAAACACCGGTGCGCCGGGGCCCTTCACGGTGAACGTGGCCACGCGCTGCCCCGCCCACTGCAGGGAGTGGGTGCCCCGCGGACCCAACGTCTCGAAGCGGACCCGCACCCGGCGCGCCCCTTCGTCCAGCCCGCAGTGCTGCCAGGTGTTCTCGTCCGGATGTACACACCGGAAGTCCTCGACCACCTGGCCCTGATCGAGGGTCAGGTCGCGGGGGTCCAGCACCCGATCGAGCCGCTTCACGCGCAGCTCCACCACCACCGAGCGCCCATCGGCCCAGGCGCCTCCGACCGACACCCCCGCGCGCTCCAGCGCGGACTCCAGGCGATCCACAGGACCCGAAGCGAACGCCGACAGCACGAACAACCCGATGCTCATGGGCGGCAGACTAACCGTCGCGACGCGGGAAGCTCGGCCCACTCGGCTCGATCGTGACCTTTCCTGCCAGTCGTCGCCCATACAGGGTGAACTTCAGAGCGGTGGCCTGGTCGGACACCGTCCACACGAGCCGCACGGTCCCCTCCCCCTGTCTGGCCGCCTCTTCGCAGTCCAGCCAGGCGTCCGCAGCATCCAGACACACGTACTGGGGGTTGCCGTAGGCGGCCTTCGTCGAGACGTTCACGGCCTCGATGTCGGACAGCTCGATGTTCGGGGTCCACCGCTTCAGATCCAGCTCGGCCGCCACGTAGCGCTTGCCCGAAGGGGCCGTGCTCTGTGCAGCCCCACCGTAGATCCAGGCCGCCACCGCCTTCGCCTTCAGCCGCTTGGCGTCGCGGAGGACGTCTGCATCGAGGGATTCCGAGGCGACCGGTGCTCCCGGCCCCGCCCACACAGGGCTCGCGACCCCCAGCAACGCCAGCAGCAGGGCCATCCTCAGACCTTGTACTCGGTGTCGTACCCACCGTGCTCGAAGGCGCTGTGCCACATCTCCGCCACCTTCTTCTTCTGCTTGGGCTTGATCTTGAGCGCGTTGCGCTTGTAGCCCTTCAGACCCGCGGTGTATTCCGAGAGGTTGCGCTCGGCGCCCGACCAGTTGGGCAGCTCGAACTTGGCCCACAGCGACTCCATGACCTCCATCTCGTTGCCGCACAGCTCTTCGTACTTGAGCTCGATGAGGTTGTCCTCCGGAATCAGCGTGCGGTCGTCGACGTAGCGGTCGAAGATGCGCTGGCCCAGCAACAACGTCTGCTGCTCGCGCTGGGAATCCCAGTTCTCCTCGGGCACCTGGAAGAAGTTCTCCCAGTCGGTGTGCGACCGCATGTGCAGCGTGCTCGCGAACACCTCGTAGGGGTGGCGGTGGATGTACACGAACTTGGCGTTCGGGAACATCTCGAGCAGCAGGCGGATGCGCGCGGTGTGCGTGCAGGACTTCACGATCACGCGCTTGCCGCCGGTCTGGAGCATGATCTTCTTCAGGAAGTACGAGAAGGCGTTCTTCCACTTGTCGCGCTCGTCGGCCGTGCACTCCTGGAAGTCGACGTACTTCTCGTACTTGGCCATCTGCTCGGGGAACATGAACGAGATGTAGGGCGACATGCCGGTGAGCTTCGCCAGCGCGATCTCGTCTTCGGCGGCCTCGTGCCAGCCGTGCGCCACGTTGTCGTACGTGCGGGTGTCGTCCATGAACCGGGCCGTGAGGTTCGGCACGATCTCGTCGGTCATCAGGAACGCCGAGGGGAACACCGCCTGGTAGACCGTGGGGTAGGTGTGCTCGGGAACGCGCCCCAGCAGGTTGTGCAGGTGGGTGGTGCCGCTGCGCCAGTGCCCGAGGACGAACAGCGGCTCGGGGTCGATCTGCATCGCCGCGAGCTCGCGACCGTACCGGGCGTCCTCGAGACGACCCAGCACGGTGGCGGGAATGCTCCAGCCCCCCACCCAGGCCACGCGATGGGCGTACTGCGGATCGACGCGCCAGCTGTTGTCGGAGAGCATCTTGACCCAGTCCTGAGTCTCGATGCCGGTGATCAGCTGATCGGTCGACCAGCGCTTGAGGATGTTCGTGACGCGGCGCATGCCTGCCTCCAGTCCGCCCACATAGGCGTTTTTCAAGGGCTACGCCATGGAAACTCACTCGCGCACGGGCCCATCGCGATTACAACGTGTGGCACCATCCGGAGTCCGCCGCCTGGAGGCACCGTGCGCTTCAACATCACCGACGAGCTTCCGCACCCGCTCGAAGACGTGTTCGAGACCCACCGCGACAAGCTGCTGGAGCTCGTCGACTACCTGCCGAACATCGACAACATCGAGACCGTGAAGCGCGAGGAGGACGGCCCCATCGTCCGCCTCGAGAACCACTGGACCGGCGCCAGCTCCGACGTCCCCGCGGTCGTTCGCCCGCTCATCAAGAGCGAGTACCTCACCTGGGTCGACCACGCCGAGTGGGACGAGTCCACGCACCGCTGCAGGTGGCGCATCGAGATCGGTGTACTGCCCGGCGTCGTCGAAGCCCGCGGCGAGAACACCTTCCGCGCCGAGGGCGACGAGACCGTGGTGAACATGAGCGGCGAGTTCATCATCCACCCCGAGCGCATCCCGGGCGTGCCCACGTTCGTGGCCAAGCGCGCCGCCCCCGCCCTCGAGAAGTTCGTGGTGGGCCTCGTGCAGCCCAACCTGCGCAAGAGCAACGCCGCTGTAGTGGAATACATCGACGACAACTACTAGCCTCGGGGCCCTTCTCCTCCGTCGTCTCCGTCGTGGAGCGCCACTCCCTCCACCATGAGCACTGCTGAATACCTCGCCTCGGGCACCGTCCCGGTTGCTGTTCTTCTCGGCCTCGCGGTCGTGTGGGCGGTGGTGTCGGTGGGCTGGACCATCCTGGCCATCGCCCGGATCCGCGTGCCCGCCCCCCTGTGGTGGCTCTTCCCCACCCTGGTGCTGACCGCCGGCGGCGCGTTCGCCCTGTACACCCAGGTCCAGCTCGACGGGTCGGTGGTGATGGACGATGCCGGCCGGCGCACCGAGATGCTCGCCCTCGTCGAGACCGTGCTGCCCGTGCACCTCGCCGCCCTGATCACGGCGATCGGCCTGGCCATCAACGCCCCGTTCCTCGCGGCCGCCAACATCGCCCGGGCCGGCGCCTTCCCACGCTGGAAGCCCGTTCACGCCGCCGTCGCCGGGATCGCCCTGCTGGCCGCACCTCTCGGCTTCCTCTCCAGCTTCTGGACCGTGCTGGCCGGCGTATCCGGAGCCTTCGCCATCGCGCTCGCCTCCGTCCGACTCGGCGCTGGAGCCGACCGACGCCGCATGGTCGCCGGGCGCGCGTTCGTGGGGGCCATCGCCACCCTCACCCCCCTCGCTCTCGGCATCGTGCACTTCGTCGGCAACCGCCTGGCCGTGCTGCGCGCCAACCTCGATGTGGGCTACGGCGAACGCGAGGCCCTGATCGACGCCGCCGATGCCGCCCTGCCCTGGATGCTGGCCGGCGACGCACTCGTCGCGACCGGCCTGTTCATCGCAGCGATGGGCGCGCTCACCCCCGTCAGCAAGGCCGTGATCGATGGGCGGACCAGCGGCGGCCTGCTGTTCTCGGTCTTCCTCACCGCCGCACCGGCGCTCGCCGTCACCCCGGCCATCCTGCCCCTGTTCGACATCCAGTCCATCGACGAGCACGCCGACCGTCAGGCCATCCTCCGCGACACGGGCATCGACCTGGTCGAGATCCCGCGCGACCTCGACGCCACCTCGCCCTGGTCGCCCGGAACCACCGTCACCGTCGGGGTCTACTGGGCGCGGGTCGAAGACGAGCGGGTGCTGCCCTTCAAGGAGGGTCGGGTCGACGACACCGAGCTCGACAACGGCCACGCGATGCCCATCGCCACCGCCATCCGGCCCGTCCGCTACGACCCCGTGCGCATCGAGGTCGACCGTCGCGCCGACATCCACCGCCTGGGCCCGGTGCTGCTGGCCCTGCGCCAGGCCGGCATCGAAGACGCCTGCTTCGTCGTGCGGAGCCGCACCGGCCGGTTCGCGTGCCTCCCGGTCCAGCTGCACGCCCCCACCACCGAGAAGACCCAGCTGCTGCTCCGGAGCATCGACGCCACCGTCATCGAAGGCCAGTCCGACCCCGAGATCCTGAAGATGACCGACGCAGAAGCCCGTCTGGACGGGGCCGAACCGCCCATCGTCGTGCATCCGGACCGCGAGATCAGCGCTCAGCGGCTGCTCGAGTCGCTCGCGCACATCACGGCGGTGAGCGACGCTCCCCTGTTGGCGCTCTGAAATGCTGGTTCTCCTCGCCACTGCATGGGCTCAGGACGCGGCGGCGACGCTTCCGGTCGTGGAGTGGACGTCGCGCGCCCAGACCATCCTCGAAGGGTCCCCTCGCTGCACCACGACGCGAATGCCCAGCGATGAAGACTCCAGCGACGTCGTGCCGACCCGCACCACTTGCGTGTTCGAAGCAGCAGGCGTGCACTTTCACAAGGGTGCCCCGCGAGACATCACGGTCTGGCGTCGGCCACTGGGCATGACCACGAACTCGAAGTCAGCCCCAGGCTCGAACGAAACGGAGATTCCGTTCAGGCCCGACGGCCACTACCTGATCTGGCTGGATGAAGGACCCGCATTCGAAACGGTCGACGTCCAGGGAGAGGGAACCAGCGTTCTGCGGCGAGTCGAACCCGAGGGAATGCCTGCACTCGCGGCAGACCCCACCACCCGCTTCGTAGGCCCCAGCACCACCCCGGGTGTGCTGACCATCACGGCCTTCAGCCAGGAATACGAGCGGCGACTGCGAGCCCCTTCACCGGGCAGCGCCCCCTTCGAAGCCGCAACCAAGTGGGCCGACGAGCACGCCGACCTCCTTCGGGAGCAGGCATCGACCTGGACGCAGGTCCTCGAGCTGTTGGCAGGAGCTTGACGAACCGGGCCCCGACTCTGCCGTCAGAGTGACCCATGAAGACCCGACGCACATCGCTCCTGGGCGTACTCGTGGCCGCACTGCTCGCGGCCGTGCTGTTCCTCGGCATCCTGCCCGTCCTCTCCGGTTCATCGGAGTCGCCCGCCCACCTGCGAACCTCCTCGGAGGCCGTCCGACCCGTCGACGCCCCGGGCTCCGCGTCCGTCTCCACCCCGTCGATCTCAGCATCATCGCCCGCTGGCCCCGCGCAGACGGCGCCCGCGGCACCCGAGGTCGCCATCCAGCCCACGCCATCGGTGTGGATTCCGTGGCTCCCTCAGGTCCTCACGTCCGAGGGGCTCTCCGCTGTCGATCCCTGGCAGGACGAGCCCGCAGCGGCCCGGATCTTCTGCAGCGGTGCCGAGCAGGTGCGCCTCGACGACCTCGATGCCTGGGTGGAGGCCAGCGTGTGGAACCGGGAAGCCCGCAGCGTCTGGTACATCTCCCGCAGGCTCTCCGGACAGGACCGGATCGATGCCGTCGCATCCTTTCTCGAGCGAAACGGCCAGGACGACTGCGCGCTGCTGACCCAGCTGAACGACGCGTGGGCCCGCGGGGACGAAGCCCCCCATCTGCCGCCCCTGTACGGCGATCCCGACCGGGTGGCCGCCCAGGACCGGCGGATCCTCGCGCGCCTGCGGAACGGAGAGCGCACTCAGGATCCCTGAGCGGCGCGCCTCACCCGAGGGTTCATCGATCGCGGGGCAGCCAGCGCCCCTCGAGCTTGCGACGCTTCACGAACTCGCCCCAGAAGTTCTGCAGGTCGTTCATCATCCCCGGCTTGTTCTCGGGCAGGATCGCCACCTTGATCACCATCTCGGGGCCCTCGATGGCCATGCCGACCCGCTCGCCGTGGTGGCTGCAGATGCGCTCCACCAGGTTCGACCACTCGGGTACCAGCTCCATCTCGACCCGGAACGCCAGGATCTCACAGCCGTCGAGCGGTGCGTCGTCGCCTTCGCCATCCGCGTCCATCGTCGCGGCTTCCGGAATCGGACCGTTCTCCACGTCCGCCGAGTCCGCCACCTCGTCGATGCCGTTGTCGCCCGTTTCGCCCGTTTCGCCAGTGTCGCCAGTGTCGCCAGTGTCGCCAGTGTCACCAGTGTCGTCGTCGCCTGCCATCGGCCCTCCCGCGGACGGGGAGTCTACACGCTAGAGCAGGTCGAGCCCCACCGCGAACAACCCCGGCACGGGGATGCCGTCCTCATCCTCGATCGCGTACACGCCCGTCAGTCGGGGCTCTCCAGCGTCGACCCCCGGGATGAGCTCGCCGCCACCGAGCAGATCGGCGATGTCGAAGCTCAGCGCCCCGCCCAGCAGCGGCAGGATGACGTCGAACAGCCCGCCCAGCCCCTGCACGACCTCCTGCTCGTCGTACTCGCCCTCTGCGGCGTAGAACGACACGGCCCCGTCGGGAATCACGAGATCGAGCTCCAGCGAGGAGCCCTGGGCCACGAACCCGGCCTCGACCACCAGCGACGCGTCCAGCCAGGGGTCGCAGTCGATGCCGTCGTGGGTGATCCCCACCTCGACCTCCAGATCCGGGAGGTAGATCGTCGCGAAATCCGACAGCGAGCCGTTCATCCGCGCCGTGCGCGCACTCCCCGGATCGACCGAGATGCACCAGGCGTCGGCATCCGGAGCCGTGTTCCCGCCCGGCAGGTTCTCGAACACCAGGCCCACGCCCGCACCCAATACGCCGCCGAGCTCCAGGTCCTGGGCGAGCAGATCGAGCAGGTCGCTGTCGACCAGGCTCGCGAACAGCCCTTCGTGGAGCGCCAGCACGATGTCGGCCTGGGGCCCGCCTTCCTCGAGGGTCGGACGATGCACGACCAGCGGATTCGGGACGGGCGCCCCCAGGCCCAGACCGAGGTCGATCGTCACGCCTTCGACGTCGGTGTCCAGCGTCTGGAGCGACACCTCGAGCGGTTCGCCCAGCAGGTCGAGCTCGAAGGCGAAGGGCCCGCCCAGCGGGACGTCTCCGAGCACCCCGAGCAGCAGGTCGAGGGCCAGATCGCCCAGCCCGGCGATGAGATCGCCGATGAGCTGCACCGCGAAGCCCAGCACACTGCCGTCGAACGGCCCCAGCTGCAGCACGGGGTCGGAGATCTGCACGTCCGCCGTGCCGATGTCGAGGGTCAGGAACCCCTGGGCGTCCGCCACGACGTTCGCCCGGGCCGTGACCACCAGCTCTTCGAAGCCCACCTCGCTCGGCGCGTCGATGAACGTGCCGTTCAGGTCGAAGCCCGCATCGAGTGCCAGGGTGATGTCGCGGATGCGCAGCACCAGCTGGATCCCCTCGTCGTCCGGGATCAGCTCGACCTCGGCCGGCCGGTGGCGGAGCTCCTCGGGGATCAGCCGGAAGGTGTCGGTGTCGACCCCACCCCCGAGCAGACCCAGCAGCTGTTCCGCCCACTCGGTCTCGTCGATCTGGGTCGCGAGGGACTCGGCGATGGGCTCGAACAGACGGGGCGTGATGCGGGCGCCGATGCCCCCGGGCCACGACTCGAGGGGGTCGGTGCCGCTGAAGATCGGGATGCGCTCGCGAAGCGTCTCTTCCCGGTAGAACGCCCGGACGTCGATGTTGCGGTACGCCCCGGGAATCGGGACCTCGACATCGAACGAGCCATCCGAGCCGACGTTCACTTCCCGGTTCTCGACCGTGACCACGGCGTCGGGCAGGTTCACCCGGCCCGTGACGCGCACGGCATCCGTTCCGGCGAACACCGCGCCCTCGGCTGCGGGATCCGGGCTGTCGACCGTCAGTGTGAGCGGTTCGGCCGGGATCGTGAGCGTGCCGCGGTCGCAGGAGATCAGCGTCAAGGCGAGGAGTGGGAGCATTCCGCGGGTATAACCGACCCGCTCGCGTCCCCACATCTCGCATTCGTCGCTATTCGGCGGCGTCCAGCAACTGGACCTCGGCCGACCCGAACACTTCCACGTCCGCGACGTCGTCCACGGTCAGGAGCGCTTCGGCGTTGCCGCCCACCGTTCCGTACGCCTCGTCGGACACCACGTCCTCGGCGTCGAGCAGGGCGTTGCCACGCAGATCCACGAGCGTCCGGTCCACGCGGCCCGCAGCCATCAGATCGGACGACCCGCGCATCCACACGTCCCACACGGCCGCATCGAGCGCTCGGATGCGAACGGACGCGTCTCCATCGGCCTCGACCGATGCCGTGCTCGCGATGAACTCGTCGATGCGGACGTCTCCACTGCCCGTCGTGCGGACGAACACGTTCTCGCCCTCCAGCCGGGCCAGGTCCGCGCCATCGCCCAGGACCACCACCAGGTCGTCGCCTCGGTCCGTGGTGGGATCGCGACGGATCACGCCCACGTTATGGTGGACGCGCGCGTCACAGTCCGCGTCGCGCAGGTCGAGGTAGAGCACGCCGTCCCGGACCTCGGGAGCGATGTCGTCCCGGCCGGGCGAGCAGTCCAGGTCGACCCAGGAGCGCTTGCGTTCATCGGCTTCGACGTCCACCCGGCCGTTGCCGGACACCACCACTTCGTCGTACGCGCCTTCGGCACATCCGGTCATCAGAGCGGCCAGGGTCACGAGTGTCGTGCACAGAGCGTTGCGTTGCATGCGTTCCTCCATCATCGAACTCATGACTATGCATAGATTGTTAATCTGCAAGCATACTGAAAGGGTGGCGTAGGAGCTGAAGACAGCGGTGGTCGTGGATCCGCTTCAGCCGTCAGTCAGCACCCCCACGTCGGCGACGTCGAAAACGCTCCACAAGGTCAGTGCAAGCCACGCTATCCGGTGGTCAGCCGTCTCTGCCGACACCCGCTGGCGTCACGTCCTGAGGCCTGTAGCCTGCAGCCCGAAGCCTCCTCGGCCCCACCCAGGCGGCTTCTACACAGGAATCGACGCTGAACGCTGAACGCTTAGCGCTCGAGCGCCCGACAATCAGCGCTTCGCCGCCACCTTCTTCGGAGAGGGCGACCCCACCGCCAACAGCGAGACGGCGTCGTTCTGCCGGTTCTCGACCAGCCCGGCCGCCCGGGCGATCTCGGTGCCCGGATCGACGGTCATGCCCCCCACCCTCGGTCGGCCCGCCATCACATACAGCGCGACCGCTGGAGGAGGCTGCCAGGACGTGCCCGCATCGACGTGCACCCGCCACGCGCCCGACAGAGGCGTGGCTTCCAGCTGCTCGATCGTGGTGCGCGACGGGGCCTGGGTGCGCGGCAGCTTGCACCAGTCTGCCGTGCGGCGCAGCGTCACTCCCGGAACGGCGAGACCCTGGAGGATCGTGGGCTTGCGAATCCTCACCTCCACCCGATCGATGGCGGCCCTCCCCTCCTGGGCAGCGGGAGGCGCGAGCAGAAGCCGACAGATAGCGGTTCCGAGGCTCTCGATCAGGCGCCACCGCCCCTGCTGCGCCATGAACCGCACCTGGTTCGCCACGCCGGCGTAGTCCACGGACTGGCTCAGATCGCCGGTGCCACCGGCCTTGTCGAGGTCGACCCCCATCTTGATCTCGAGGTGCAGGGGCTGAGCGGCGGCCTGCTCGCTCGGGAGGATGCCGACCATCGCGTCGAATCGCAGGTCGGTCAGGGTGATCCAGTCCATCGAGAAATCCTCTCCGTGAGCTACGGGTACCGAGCGTGCAGACCCCCGTCCACGGGGACGATGACTGCGTTGAGATAGCGCCCTTCGAGCGCCAGGAATCGAACGAGAGAAGCGACGTCTTCGGGGGTCCCGGCGTCGTCCATGGGAATGCGCTTGCGGAGGCGGTCGCGCTTGGCCTCGCTGTAGTCCTCGGGCCAGGCCACCTGCCCCGGCGCCACACCCACCACCCGCACTTCGGGGGCGAGCTCGATGGCCAGGGAGCGCGTGAGCATCACCAGACCCGCCTTGCTCACCGAGTACGCGGTGTACCCCTTCACCGGTCGGTCTGCGCCGATATCGCAGAGGTTCACGATGCAGCCGTGGGACCCGTCCGACAGCTGGCCGTTGCGCAGGTGGTCCAGCAACCCGCGCGACAGCAGGTACGGCGCCCGCAGGTTCACGCTGTCCATCGCATCCCAGTGCGCCAGATCGGTGTCCTCGAACGCACACGGCTCGAACACGCTGGCGTTGTTGACCAGCAGCTCGAGGCCGTCGAACCGTGCCTTGACGGCCTCGACCAGTGCCCGACACCCCTCCACGGACGACAGGTCTCCCTGCACCGCGTGCGCCGAGCCGTTCGCAGCCTCGATCTCGGAGACCACCGCCAGAGCGGGTTCTTCCGAGCGGTTGTAGTGGACCAGCACGTGAAACCCGTGCTCGGCGAGCTCGAGGGCGATGGCCCGCCCCACCCGGATTCCGGCGCCCGTGACCAGTGCGCGCTTCATGCGGCGACCTCCGTGGACTTCGCGAGATCGGAGTGGAGCATGCGCTTCAGCAGGTACACCCCGAGGTAGATGAGTGGCGTGTCGAGCACCGCGAGCACCAACTTGTAGACGTAGATGGTGGCCATGATCTGCACCCCGGTCCAGAACTCCATCCCGAAGCCCAGGTAGAACAGGATCGAGTTCACGATGGCGGTGTCGACCAGCTGGCTCACCCAGGTCGACCCGTTGTTGCGCAACCACAGGTGCTTGCCCTTCGTGAGGTTCTTCCAGAAGTGGTACAGCCAGTTGTCGACGAGCTGAGCACACAGGTAGGCCAGCATCGAACCGAACAGCAGCACCCCGTTGAGCGAGAACACGCTCTCGAAGGCGTACTGGTAGCCCGCGGCATCGGGGTAGAACCCGGCGTTGTCGGCGGGCGCCCAGACCGGATGGGGCGGCACGCGCATCGCGAGCTGGGTGATGCACAGCATCATCACCGACATCAGGAACCCCAGGACCACCATGAAGTCCGCTCGCCGCTTGCCGTAGATCTCGGACACGAGATCGGTGAACAGGAACGTCAGCGGGTAGGTCAGGATGCCCGTGGTGAGCGCGAACTCGGGGTTGAGCGGTGCGCGGAACAGCTTGATCCCGATGATGTTCGTGAGCACCAGCGTCACCACGAACGAGGCCGCCAGCACGAGGTAGGTGCGCTCGTACAGCGAGTACGGGCGCTCGTCGACCTCCAGGTCCGCGGTGTACCCCTCCCCTTCGGACGGCGGGTCGGAGGGGGTGTCGGGCACGGGCACCTCGGTGGGCGGGGGTCCGCGCCCTAACCACGCGCGGGCACGCCCGGCTACTCTGCACGGGTGACGCGGTCCATCCATCCCTTCGCAGCCCTGCTCCTCGTCCTGCTCTGCGGCAGAACGGGGGATGCACGCGCCGAGCAGCCCTGCGCGGTCACCGAGGTGCCCGGGGCCCGCTCGCTCCTCACGCCAGACGGAGGGATCGCCATCGACCGCCCTCCGGTGCGCGTTCGCGAGGACTCTGCCTGCCCGGGGCCTCTCGTGCTGCGCTCCGCTCCAGCGGCCGAACGCATCGTGGGGTCGGGCCCGCGGGAGGCACGCCTCGATCTGCTGGTGCTCGGCGACGGCTACACCGAAGCGGACGCCAGTGCATTCCAGGCCGACACCGACGCGCTGATCGCCGCCCTCCTCGCCACCGAGCCCTTCCAGACGCACGGATCGGCGCTGGACGTGTGGCGCAGCCAGCCCGTGTCGGTCGACAGTGGCGTCAGCAAGGACACCCGGTTCGAGACCGTCGAACGCGACACCGCCCTGTCGTGCACCTACGGATGTGGGGGCGCCGACCGGATCGTGTGCTGTGACGACGCAGCCGTGCTCGAGGCCGCAGAGGCCGCCCTGCCCGATGCAGACGCCCTGTTCGTGCTGGTGAACGACGACGACTACGGGGGGGCCGGCAGCCCGGTCTACTCGGTGAGCTTCACGGGGCCGGATTTCGAGCCCGTGGGCGTGCACGAGCTGGGGCACGTCCTGGGCGACCTGTACGACGAGTACACCTACGGGTTCGACGCGGGCGGCTTCGGTCCGAACTGCGCGGTCAGCCCCGCGTTCCTCCCGTGGGACCCGTGGATCGGCGAGAGCGGGGTGTCGTGGTTCGAGGGCTGCACGTACGACAGCCTGTTCCGGCCCACCGAGGAAGGCTGCCTCATGCGGGAGCTCGAGGGCGACTTCTGCCCGGTCTGTGCCGAAGCCCTGACCCGCACCCTGCTCGCCGATGCGCCCGTGCTGGTCGACGTCCCTGCGGATCCAGCGCCGGGATCGACCGTGTCGGTGGGCGTCTCCAGCGAAGACCTCGCAGAGACCCAGGTGATCTGGACGGTCGATGGCGAACCGTTCGCCGAGGGTCCGACCGCCACCCTTCCCGCCTGCGGCACGGTGGAGATCCGCGCCTCGTGGACGTCCGCGTTCGTTCGCTCGGATCCCGACCAGTTGCTCACCGACACCCATCGCATCGCACTGGAGCCCTGTTCCAGCGGGTGTGACGTCCTCGGAGGCCTCCACTCCTGGCCTGCCACGGGATCCCTCGTCGGGCTATGCCTGCTCGCCAATCGCAGAAGGCGCCGATGACCGCGTTCGTCCTCACCAAGCTCACCCTGGCCGCCACCATCGGGCTCGTTCTGGCCGAGCGCCGGGATGCGCGGGTTCCCCGTGCCGTGCTCAAGTCCCTCGCATCGCTCGGGTTCCTGCTGGTGGCCGTGGCGCTGGGGTTGCCCACGGGGTCCTGGGCCCAGCTCGCGGTGTTCGTCGGGCTGATCTTCGGGGCGGCAGGAGACGTGTTCCTGCTCTCGCGCGAGAAGCGATGGTTCCTGGCGGGGCTCGTGTCGTTCCTGATCAACCACGTCGGGTTCCTGATCGCGTTCTTCCTGATCGGCGTCGACCCCCTCTGGGCAGCCGTCGCCGCCCTCCCGCTGGCGGGGTTCGCCTGGGGCGTGTGGCGTTGGCTGCGCGCCTCTCCCAAGGGTCTGGGGCCGCTGGCTGGGCCCGTCGTGGCCTACATCGCGGTGATCACCGCCATGGTGGCCGCTTCCGTGGGCACCCTCGCCATCGCCCCCGTCCCCGCGGGCCCGATCCTGGTCGCGGCTGCGGTGCTCTTCTTCACGAGCGACCTGTGCGTGGCGCGCGACCGGTTCATCGACCCCGGCCCTCACAACCGGACGCTCGGCCTCCCGCTCTATTACGCCGGTCAGCTCGCCTTCGCGTGGGGCGCCTCCGTGCTGGGCTGAGCCCCTCGCTCCGACGTGGAAACACCCGTTTCGTGCCACACCGCCCCGTTCGTAGACCCGCCGACAGGGCCATGCGACACGTGATCCTCCGGGAAACCCCTACGTCGACCGGGGAGAATCCGCGTTCTGTAAAAAAACTTCTTTCCGGTCGCTGAACGGCGTGTACTGTCATGACGGGACCGATGCGCCCTGGCAGCGCATCCAACACCCGGGAGGCAGCATGCGGAAGTGGATCTTCGGCGCAGGACTGGTGTGTCTTGCAAACACGGCGATGGCGAACGAGGAGTGTGTCACGATCAGCTCGGACAAGCTGATCTTCGCGCCCTACGACGTCGCCTACGACACCACAGCGGACGTCGCGAGCTATCCGACCTGGAACCCCTACATCTCCGCGGTCATCCCCGACACCGCCGACATCACCAACGTGGGCGAGACGTTCGTGCTGCAGGTCGTCGGTCCGGTCACGGGCGACGTCACCTTCGCGCCCGAGGTCGTCACGGGCAACACGAGCCCCGACGACGACCCCCACTTCGCGCAGATCAAGTACGCGTTCGACGATCCGTTCGCCGCGGCGCTGGGGTTCCCGGAGCGCAACCAGGACTTCACCAGCATCTTCGGCATCGCGACCTACTACCAGACGTCGGAGACCTTCTGCGGCGAGTTCGTGCCGTTGCTGCCCCTCGACGACGTGCAGGCCGGGTTCGACGCCCAGGCCGACGCGCTGGCCGCCGAGTCCTTCTCGCGCTGGCTCGACGACCTGTTCTGCTGGTAGCGACCTGAACGAGACGGGGTGATGGAGCAGGGAGCGTGGGCATGCGCTAGTCTCGGCGCATGACACTGCTCCTGTTCCTCCCCGTTCTCTCCCTCGTCGGTCCCCAGGCCCTGGCGGATGCCCCTGAAGGCTTCCAGAAAGCCAAGACCGCCAACGACTGCACGATCTACAAGGGCCCGGCCGACGCCGACGGCGTGATCCCGGTGTTCGCCGACTGCCACTGGCCCGAGATCCCGCCCGAGAAGCTCCACGCGCTGGAGTACGACTGGGAGGGGCACAGCAAGGTCTTCTCGACCGTCGAGTCGTCGAAGATCGTGAAGAAGGACGGCGACCGCGCCCGCGTACACCAGGTGCACGCACTGTCGGGCGTGAGCAATCGCGAGGTCGAAGTCTGGATGTGGCGCGAAGAAGTCCCTGGCGGCTACCAGTACAACTGGAAGTCCGACACCCCCGTCACGCCGGCCGACGGCAACGTCGCCACCGCCAAGCACATCGGCTTCTGGCGCATCACGAAGCACCCCGAGGGCGGGAGCCGCGCCGAATACCAGCTGTCCTACGACCCCGGCGGGAGCGTGCCGGGCTTCATGGTCCGCTGGTTCCAGACCTCGGGCACCGTCGACACCACCACCGAGCTGCGCGCAGCAGCGACCTCGAAGTGAGCAGCCCGATGACCACCTCCACCCGTCGATGGGCTGGGGTCTTCGCGATCCTGGCCTGCGTATCGCTGCCGTCGGTGGCCGCAGCGCAGTCCGGCAAGGTCAAGAAGGCCGAGAAGATGCTCGGCAAGTTCGAGGGCGGGAAGACCAACGCCCTCGAGAAAGCCTGGGACAGCCTGCAGGCCGCGCGCGTCCACCCCGATACCCGCGACGATCCCAAGACCTGGGTGCTGCTGGCCGAGACCGCGTGGACCTACGCGATGGACCCCGACCTCGAAGCCCCCATGCCCGAGCCCTGGACCTCCACCTGGGAGGCCTGGGACACCGCGATCGAGAAGGGCGCGAAGGACGACTACGCCGAGCGCGTCATCACGGGCCTCGCCATCCTCGAGTCCGCCGCGAACACCCAGGCCACCAACGCCTACGAAGGCGGACGGATGGAAGACGCCTGGGTCCACATGCAGCGGGTGCTCGACACCCAGGGCCTGATCCGACAGGTGGGCCGCCTCGATCCCGCCAAAGAGGTCGCCGCACTCAAGCTCGGCCTCGTCATCGCGACCGAGGTGGGCGATCTGGACGCCGCACGCGACCTGCACGCCCAGCTCGACGAGATCGGCGGGCGCCGCACCGGCCAGACGCTCACGCTCGCACGGGCCATCGAAGCGGGCGAAGGGCTGCAGTCCGCCGTCGACTTCCTGCGGCCGTACGTCGAAGAAGACCCCGACGACGCCACGATGTTCGAGGTGTTCGGCAGCTGGCTGGTCGAGCAGGACAAGAAGCAACCGCTCACGCAGCTGCTCGAAGACAACGCCGAGCTCGTGGGCAACGCACCCGCCATCACCCTCGTGCACGCGAACCTGTGGGCCGCCGTCGGAGACCTCGAGCGCGCCAACGAAGCCTTCGAGGCCGCGATGAAGGTGGATGGCCGCAACCAGGCGGTCCTGCGGGGCTACGCCGACCTGATGATCACGCAGGGTCGCGATGCCGCCGCCAGAGCCGCCGACGAAAAAGCCTGGAAGGCCCGCAAGGCCCTTCGCACCCAGCGCGACGAGTCGTTCATGCGTGCGATGACCCTGCTGCAGACCAGCCGCGAGCTGGAGCCCGGCCACCTCGAGACCCTCACCAAGCTGCGAGAGGTCTACGACGAGGTCGAGCTCGACGATCCCGAAGAGGTCGCGGCCCTGGACGACGCCATCAAGAACGCCGAAGACGAAGCCGCGAAGTAGCCTCAGCCCGCGTAGGCTTCGATTCCCCGCGCCAGGATCTGGGCTGCGCGCTCCAGGCGGTCCTTCTCGAGCACCGCAGCCAGCCGGATCTGGGTCTTGCCGCGGATCGGGTCGGCGTAGAAGCCGTTCCCGGGTGCCACCACCACACTCTCGTCGTCGTGGCGGAAGGTGGTGACCATGAACTTCGCGAACGCGTCCGCGTCGTCGATCGGCAGGTCGAGCATGCTGTAGAACGCGCCTGCTGGACGGTTCGCCACCACGCCGTCGACCGCCATCAAGGCATCCATCAGGATCTGCACGCGCACGGCATAGGTCTCGCGGATGGCGTCGTAGTAGGGCTCGGGGAGGTTCAGGGCTGCGATTCCCACGTGCTGGGCGAGCGGTTGGGGCCCCAGCCTGCTCTGACCCAGGCGCTCGACCTTCTCCATCAGGGCCTCGTTGCGCGAGATCAGGAAGCCCAGGCGAATCCCGCACGCCGAGTACGTCTTGGAGAGCGAGTCGATCACGATGACGTGGTCGTGGGCGAAGTCCAGCTCGAGCGCGCTCGTGGGCGGCGCGTCGAACCAGATGCGGCGGTACACCTCGTCGGCGATGACGAACAGGTTGTGTCGCTGAGCCCAGCGAACCACGCGCTCGAGCTCGGCCCGGCCGTACACCGCCCCCGTGGGATTGGCCGGATTCGAGAACAGGATCGCCCGGGTCTCCGGGGTGACCAGGCTGCTCAGCACGTCGTCGGACGGGATCGCCCAGTTGTCGTCGAGCCGGGTGGGCACGGCCTGCATCGTGACACCCGCCACGGTCCCGAAGCCGTTGTAGTTGGTGTAGTAGGGCTCGGGAACCAGGATGGCGTCGCCGGGGTCGCACACGGCGCTGAACGCGAACAGCAGGGCTTCGCTGCCCCCGGTGGTCACGGCCACGTGCTCGCGCCCGAGTCCCGGGCTCCACCGACCGTGGTAGGCCGCTGCCGCCTCGCGCGCTGCAGGGAGCCCGCTGGCCGGCCCGTAGGCGATGACGTCCGGCTGGAACGCCCGAATCGCGTCGAGGAGAGGCTGGGGCGTGGGGACGTCGGGCTGGCCGATGTTCAAGCGGTGGAACCGCACGGTCGGATGCGCCATCGCGGTCAGGTCGAGCTTCCGGATCGGGCTCTCCTGGAGGATGTGGGCACGCTTGGAGAGGGTCGGAACGACCGTCGTGGACATCGCTGCCTCCTGGCGGATCACGAAGACGGCGCTGTCTAACCGGCCACCGGGGCGATGCAGCCCAGCCGCACCCTCCCGACGCACGACGGCCGGCCAGCACGCCGTGCCGACCGGCCGTTTCACGCGGTGTCGCGCGACTCCGTGCTCAGCTGCAGCAGGTCTCGATGAGGAGCCGCGTGACCGTGTAGGGGTCGATGTTCGCGTTCGGGCGGCGATCCTCGAAGTAGCCCTTGCCGGCTTCCTTGGTGGCCAGGGGGATCCGGATGGACGCACCCCGGTCGGCGGTTCCGTACTTGAACTTCCGGTAGTCACAGGTCTCGTGCTTGCCCGTGAGGCGCTGCTCGATGCCGTGTCCGTAGTTCTCGATGTGCAGCGTGTGCTTCTCCCGCAGCTTCTCGATGGCGGACTCGATGACGGCCAGGCCGCCCTCTTCGCGCATCGCCTTCGTCGAGAAGTTGGTGTGGGCGCCCGCACCGTTCCAGTCGCCGCGAACCGGCTTGGGGAACAGCGTGACCGAGATGTTCATCGGCTCGCCCAGTCGGTACATCAGGTAGCGAGCGACGAGCAGGTGGTCGGAGACCGTGATGGGGTCGGCGGTGCCCACCTGGAACTCCCACTGGCCGGGCATCACCTCGGCGTTGACGCCGTAGAAGCACAGCCCCGCGTCGAGGCAGGCATCCATGTGCTTCTCGACCAGATCGCGCCCGAACACCTCGTCGGCGCCGACACCGCAGTAGAACGGGCCCTGAGGAGCGGGGTAGCCGCCTTCCGGCCAGCCCAGCGGGCGACCGTTGCGGATCATCGTGTACTCCTGCTCGATGCCGAACCACGGCTCGAGGTGGCCGAACTTCTCCATCGTCTTGCGCAGCGGGGCCCGCTGGTTGGTCTCGTGGGGGTTGCCCTCGGCGTCGAACACCTCGCACAGCACCAGGATGTGCGGCCCGCCCCGAAGGGGGTCTTTGCAGGTGAACACCGGTTTCAGCACGCACTCGGAGTCGTGTCCAGGCGCCTGGTTGGTGGACGACCCGTCGAAGCCCCACTCCGGCAGATTGTCCGGGCTCTCGACGATACGGGTCTTGGAACGCAGCTGACGCGTGGGCTCGGTTCCGTCGACCCAGATGTACTCGGCTTTGATGCGGCTCATGGAAGCTCCTCTCGTGGTTCTCGAATCCAGTGACTCACAGCCTATGCAGGACGCGGGCCAACCCTCGAGAAGCTGGCGGAAGTGCCCGTCGCTCGGGCCGTCTCCCCGGCAACTCTCTACCTGGGAACCTCACCCAGATTCTACATCGGTGTAGGAAATACCAGATTCCCTACATCGATGTAGGAATCAGCAGTCGCCTTGGACCGCCGACGAACCGATCCGTGACCGGCGGCGGCCAGGACGTCCCGTGCGATGGGGTCGATCGGGACGCCTTCGTTGCACGGCATGCCGATCCGTGGAGCCGGAAGGAGCCGATCCCTCCAATTCCTACGGAAATGTAGGTTCTGGGAATCCGAGCGGTGCATCGACGATCATCGTCGATAGGTGCGCCAGTCCACGCCGTACTTCTTCACCCGCAGCCCCATCACCCGCTCTGAGATCCCGAGCACCCGGGCGGCTTCGGCCATGTTGCCCTGGCTCTCCTTGAGCGCGTCGAGGACGATCTCGCGCTCGAGGGCATCCAGCCGATCCTGCAGTCCCTGCTCGCCCGAGGACGTGCCGGAGGCCGACCCGGTCTGCAGGCTCGGGGGAAGGTGATTGCCGAGTACCACGCCCTCCCGGGCCAGGAGCACGGCGCGCTCGATGCAGTTCTCGAGCTCCCGCACGTTGCCCGGCCAGTGGTACGCCATCAGCATGTCGATGGCCGAGCTGCTGATCCGCCGCACCGACCGACCATGGGAGCGGTTGTACTTCTCGATGAAGTGGTCGGCGAGCAGCAGGACGTCGGCGCGTCGCTCCCGCAGGGCCGGCAGGTGGATCGGGAACACGTTCAGCCGGTAGTACAGGTCGGCGCGAAAGGCCTCCTCCTCCACCATGGCCTCCAGGTCGCGGCTGGTCGCGGCCACGATACGCACGTCGACCTGCAGGGTGTCGGTGCCGCCCACCCGCTGCAGCTCGCCCTCCTGGAGCACGCGCAGGAGCTTCACCTGGTTGGCGGGCGACAGGTCGCCGATCTCGTCCAGAAAGAGGGTTCCGCCGTCGGCCTGCTCGAACCGCCCGCGCCGTCGGGACGCCGCACCGGTGAACGCCCCGCGCTCGTGGCCGAACAGCTCGCTCTCGATCAACGAGTCCGGCAACGCGGCGATGTTCACCTTCACGAAGGCCCGGTTCGCGCGGTCGCTGGACGCGTGGACCGCACTCGCGACGAGCTCCTTCCCGGTCCCGGACTCCCCCCGCACGAGCACGGTCGCGGGGCTGCCGGCCACCTGTTCGACGGCTTCGTAGACGTGCCGCATCTGCTTCGACCGCCCGATCAGCGAGGCGGGACGGGCCTCGGGGACGTCTTCGGGCCCCACATCCTCGGCGGCAGCGGCGTGGATCGCGCGTCGGGCTGCGGGAACCAGCAGGCTCGCGACGATGCCCAGCAACCGCAGATCGTCGTCCAGACCCTCGGTCGAACCCGGCCGGTAGGCCGCCAGCGCCCCCAGCACACCATCCTCGGTACTCACCGGAACCGCGAGGAAGTGAGCGTCCCGCCCCGCCTGCACGTCGGCCTCCCCCGGACCCGTCGCCAGGGGTTCGCCGGCCTCCACCACGCGTCCGATCACGCCCTCTCCGGGAGACCACCGGTTGCGACGCACCTCGGCGGGTGTGAGGCCGTGCGCGGCCACCAGCGTGATGGCGTCCGTGCGCCGGTTCCAGACGCACAGCCCGGCGCGCTGCAGCCCCACCTTCTCGGCCAGCAGGCGCAACACGGGCCCCAGGATCTCGTCGAGGTCGGTCGACCGCTGGAGCAGCTGACCGACTTCGTGCAGGAACGCGAGCTGGGTTTCCGCGGACGCCATGCTCGGGCGCTAACCGCTCCGTCCGCTCAATCCAGCCAGAACAGCCCGCCGGCCGGGGTTCCGAGCCCGGTGGCACCCGGGTCGAACGGGCCGATCACGGTCTGCGTCCACGGCGTGGTGGTCGTGTCGTAGCGGTGCAGCGAAGCCGTATCGACCTGCCAGGCCCACGCAGAGCCATCCCCCCACGTCACGCCCCCGATCTGCGCGTTGGCGTCGAACACACTGGTCGCGACTCCCGTGGCGGGGTCGACGGAGGCGAAGCGCGTGGACCAGGTCGGGGTGGACTCGTTCGCGTACACCGTGGAGCCGTCGGTGAACATGCCATCCACGTCGACGCTCGAAAAGCCCGACACGGTGACGCCGTTGCTCTGGACGGCGGTGGCCAGATCCAGGTCTCCAAAGGTCTCCGACTCGGCATCGTCGCCGTTCAAGCTGCCGGCCACGTATGCCGCCCCGGTCTCGAGGACCGTCCAGCCTTCGACGGTGTCGATCGGGACGCCATTGTTGGTGAATCCGGCGACATCCACGACCTCTCCGGTGCAGGGATCGACGGTCACCAGCGTCGGATCGGCGACAGCATCCCTGAACCCGTACCAGAGGCCGTCGGGAGCGAGCTGAATCGCGCGCGCCGGCACGTCGAACACGACACCGGTCGGGTGGGCCTCGCCCGTGAAGCGGTCGATCCAGTACATCTCGTCGCCGAACAACGCCCGCAACGGCTCGAAGCACGACACGTCGCCCACGAACCACGACGTGGGCGCTCCTCGGGTGTCGTTCGGATCCAGGTCGGCGACAGCGGTGCGATTCCAGCTGGCATCGAAGCTGTAGAGCCACTCGTCGTTGCCGTCGCCTTCGGAGTTGAAGCCCACTGCACCCCCGTTCCCGTCCGCGGTCATCCGGGTCACGTGCAGCGGGATGTCGGCGAGCATCGTGACCGCCAGGGTGTCGGGGTCGATGGAGAGCACCCGCGTGCACCAGGTGCTCGATGGCCCCGTGCTGCACGCCATGTTCTCAGAGTCGCGGCCGAACAGGGCCGTCCCGTCGGCCCACATGCCGTCGATGTCTCCCTGGAGCGTGCTGGACGCCACCACGGGCGTTCCGGTCACGGTGGCCGTCGCGAGATCCAGGGTTCCGATGTACTCCGACGTGGCATCTGCAGCAGCGGAGAAGGACAGGTAGGCCCGCCCATCCGAGAGGATCGCGAATCCCTCGACCACCTCGAGACCCGTGGTCGGGGACGTGAGCGTTCCCACCACGGTCTCGGTGTCCCCGCACGGATCGACCGTCACCAGCTGGGTGTTCGGACCCGTTCCCACCAGCCCGTACCACGTGCCGCTCGGCGCCTGCTGGATGCGGGTGGCGGTCAGCGGCGAGTCGTAGGGAATCGCGTCGAGCCCGCCATCCACGGTGTACATCGACTCTCCGTCGTACGCCGCGATCAACCCGCCGTACTCGACGAAACCGAGATCACAGGAGAACACCGGATCGGTGTCGGTGTCGGTGTCGGTGTCGGTGTCGGTGTCCGTGTCCGTGTCCGTGTCCGAATCCGTGTCGGCGTCCGTGTCCGAATCGGTATCCGCGTCCGTGTCCGAATCCGTATCCGCGTCCGTGTCCGAATCCGTATCCGCGTCCGTGTCCGAATCCGTATCCGCGTCCGTGTCCGAATCCGTATCGGTGTCGGCGTCCGTCTCGGACTCCGGCCCAGCGGACGTCGCGGTGGAGTTCTTGCAGCCCGCGAGCGCAAAGACAGCGAGAAGGACGGGAATCGAGCGGGTCATCGGGCCTCCAGGGGTGCCAGACCGTACCCCGGGCGCCGGCCGCTGGGTACTCACGTCCGTCTGACGCACAGTCCCGTCAGCTGTTCGCGGCACTCCCTCCGACCACCCGGAACACCCGCTCGACTGCGAACCGCCATGGCGGCGAACCCTGCGGGAAGCCCACCAGCTTCTCCACGACGTTGGCCAGGTCCAGCTCGCGTACGTGGACCAGCTCGTCGTCGGTGATCCCCCACCCCCGCTCCCGCACCTCGCGCACCAAGGCCCCCGCTGCGCCCGGTGGGTACTCCTGCTCCCGCCGCAGGAAGGTGCCCAGATCCCAGAACGTCGTGTCGGTCGACGCGAACTCCCAGTCGAGCAGGGCCACCACCCGAAACCGCCCGTCCACACGGGCCAGCAGCAGGTTGTCCTCCCGAAGATCCCCATGCGCCGCCGACCCGTCGCGGAGCGCTGCGACGGCCCCCGCGCGGTCGTCCACCCAGCGATGCAGGGTCGAGACGTCGCCCAGCGCGGCACGAACGGGTTCGGTGTCCAGCCGCTCGTGCATCCACACCGCCCAGTCCAGGTCGTAGGGAGTGCCCCGAGGCAGCGACCGGATCGCGGTCAGGATCCCTCCTACATCGCCGAGCACGGCGGACCAGTCCGACGCCCGCATCACAGGCCGCGAGCGATCGAACCGCTCTCCGACCACCAGCTCCATCACCGCCACATCGCCCAGCACGGGATCTGACCCGTGCCAGAACACCTCCGGAACCGGCACCCCGGCTTCCCGTGCGGCATCCATCGCCGCCACTTCGGCTGCCGGACCCGCCACACCCGGCGTGTCGGGATCCTCCGCCCACACACGCAGGACCACGGGTGACCCCTCCGAAAGGTCTACGCGCACGGTGGAATTGCGTGCCCCGCCCGCCAGGGGCTCGACGCGCACGGGACGCCCGACACCCGCGGCTGCGAGCACCCGCTCCGCATCTGCGAGCCCGACCGAGACCCGCTCCAGCCGGCGGGCGCTCAGCGGTCCCTCAGAACTGGTCCTTCCGGACGTACTTCTCTTCGAGGGTGTCGGCGACCGCGGCCACGCGCGACAGGCAGAAGTCGAAGTCGTCCAGGTGCAGGTTGTCGAGCAGGGCGTTGTAGACGACCAGGTACACGTCGCCGGACAGCGCCACCGTCGCGAGCGGCAGCTTGCTGTTGTCTCCCAGCATCGTCTCGGCGTCGACGTCGCCCTTGCGCGCGAACGCGCTCTTGAACTCCACCATCTCGCGCCCCGCGGCTTCGAACCGGCGCACGATGATCTTCTGGGAGCGGCCATCGTCGTAGGACCACACCATCGACATCATGTCCGGATGGTCGTCCTGCAGCTTGTACTTGCCGCGCATGTGCTTCTGAACTTCAGACCAGCTGGTCATCTCGTCTCCTGGGATCCCGAACGGTGCAACATCCGCACAACCGAGACCATCGGCCAGCATGCTCGCCTGGGTCAACTGCAGAGCAGCCCCGCTGCCGCCCTGTGCGCCTCAGGGGTCTCGTGGAGACCCGCGAAACGGCAACCCCGTCGGGCGCCCACGGAGCGGAAGTGGCAGATTGGCCTTCGACAACCCTGGAGCGCCGAGTGCGCTCCCTGGCCAGCTGTGGAACGCAGCTCGATCATCTGCACCCCCGCGTGGACAGGCCGTTCCGCGAGCACCCGTGGGGCGCGCGATCCGTGCGCCGGCGTGTCACGTCAGCGCCGACGCCGTGCCAGCACGCCGACCAGTCCGAGCACCAGAAGAACGGGACCCGTGGGCGCAGAGCTGCTGGGCGCACATCCACAGCCGTTGCCGAGGGATGTGAGCGGCACGCGGCGGGTGTTGACCCCCGAGCCGTCCGTGTCGACGGGGGTATCGGTGTCGATGGGGTCGTCGGTGTCGGTCTCGACGGGATCGCCCGTGTCGATGGGATCCGGATCGGGGTCGGGAGGATCCGGCGGCTGGATCTGAGGGGCCAGGGCTTCGAGGAGGCCCTCCATCCAGGCTGCGCGCTGGGAATCGTCACCGATGGCGTCCAGCGGGAAGCCGAACGTCGCGCCACTCGGGCCGATGACGCCCGCGACCTCGCCGCCACCGTAGGTGGCGACCACGGTGGTGCCCACGGGAGCGAGCACGTCCGGGAACTCGACGGGGTAGCGACCGTTGCCGAAGTCGACGGACAGTCCCGCCAGCACATCGGCACCGCTCACCTGGGTCGAGCTGGCGGCGTCCGCAGCGAACGAGGCGCCCAGGACCCCTTCTGCAAAGGCCTGATCGGAGGGTGAACCCTGAGAGTGCAGGTCCCACAGGAGCTCCGCGCCGCTCGTGATCACGACACCCCCGCCATCGACGTACGCCTGGAGCGTGGCCTGCTGGGCATCCGAGACGGTCTCGTCGACCGTGGACTCCTCGCCCGTGGCCCAGACCACCACGTCGTAGGCGGACAGGTCGATGTTCGACAGCGCCTCGTCGGATGCGCTGTCGTAGAACCAGTCTGCGTCGCCGATGGCCCGGCCGAGGGGGACGATGATGTCGGAGGCGTTCGTGGCCCGGACGTCGAACCGCCGGATGTAGCCCAGGTTGGTGACGTCCTCGCCCCCCAACAACCCGACGTCGAACCGGTCGAAGGCGCCCACCACCAACACCGGGGCGAAGCCATCGGGGGACTGGCGCACACCGAACACCTCCGACGGGAAGCTCTGACCGCCGTCGTTGGTGGCCACCACCCGGAAGAACCGGGACTCGTAGGGCGGATTGACCACCGTGGTGGTGCCCGTCACCGCGAAGCCGTTGTCCCAGCTGCGGCCGTCTTCGCTGGTGTAGACGAGGTAGCCCGTGGGTGCATCGCCATCGAGGCTGCCGCTGGGCCCGGGCTGCCAGCTCAGCCGTACGCCTCCGCCGGGCTCGTGCACGGCCTGCACGCCTACGGGGGATTCGGGCGGGAAGACCGCGGTCAGGCCGTCCCGGTCGGCGAAATAGCGGATGATGCCCTGGAGCATGCCGCGCGACGTGTCGCGTCGGAACTTCGGGTGCTTGAGGTGGAACGCGTCGTCGACGTTGTCGTGGAACGCGAGCTCGATGAGGATGGCGGGCATCTCGCTGTTGTTGCTGGGATTCACCTCGGAGAAGTTGGCCTGGTCGACCCCGCGGTCCTGCCAGCCGGCGTCCCACCGACCCGTGATCTGGTCCATGATGCTGGTCTGCACCTCGGTGGCCAGCGAGCCGGAGCCCGTGACCCCACCCGAGTCGTGGTAGAAGACGTTCGTTCCGCGCGCAGCGCCGTTGAACGCGTTGCTGTGCCACGAGACGTACACGGCGTCCTCGCCGCTCGGGTGCTCCCAGGCCGCCCAACGGGGTCGCGACGTGGGGTCACTGCCGTCGTTGTCCTGGTTGAACGGGTCGTAGACCGACGACGGAGCCCCCAGGTACTGCGCGCCCTGGATGCCGCCGCCCTCCCATCGTGGCCGACCCGTGGTCTGCCCGTTGCGGGCGATCACGCCCATTCCGCCACCGATGCGGACCGCGTCCGCGGACAGCCAGGCGCCCGCCTGGGACGAGTCGCCCACGAGCTCGACCGTCAACGACCCCGTGCCCGCCGTGAGCCAGAGCTTCTCGACGTACTGCCACGTCGAGCCGTGCACGGTCTGGTCGTAGGTGCGATCGATCACCCCGCCCGGGTGCGTGATCCGGTAGTGCGCGTCCGTGGCGTTCGCGGGGTCGGAGTCCCAGCTGACGTACACGTTGTAGTAGCCGTCGGCCGGGACCGTGGGCGTCCAGGTCGCGACCCCACCGCCATCGGCCGGGAACCGTCGGGTGGTGCCGGCATCGAAGGGGTCCACGCCGTAGGCGTACGAACCCGCGATCGCGAAGCCGTCCAGGTAGGTCTCGAACCCCGACCCGGTCTCGGTGTAGCCGGCCCCTCCCCCGTCGTTGTCGACGATGGCGGTCTCGGGCTGGATGTCGCGCTCCTTGACCGTGAAGACCTGTGCGCCTGCATTCTCGAGGTAGGCGGTCAGGTACTGGTTCATCCCCTCGGGGTTGTGCATGTCCTCCACGGTCTCGTGGATGTTGCCCCGCTGCGTCGCGAAGCGCCCGAGGGTCTCCGACCAGATCCACCCGTGACACTGCGACAGGTAGATGGCCTTGCCCGACAACGCGCCCTGAGCCGGCCCCGGATTGTCGGCCGGTGCGGAGTACGGCTGCAGGGGCTCCTTGACGGGAACCGGAGGGATCTCGGGCAGCCGGGTCTCCAGCGCGATGCGCTCGCCGGTGACCGCATCGAAGCCGAACACCCGCACGACCGTCGCCTCGGGAGGCGCCATCCCCACGGCGTCTTCGAGCAACAGATCGTGGAACTCCACCGTGACCACGGGCCCGATGGAGCCTCGCTCCCCTTCGGGCGCCTGCAGCGTGGCCTCGAAGACCCCCTGCTCTGTGAGCGTCCCGACCAGTCGGGGAGGCTCGGTCGGGCCGTCAGCCAGGGCCGGGCGAGCCAACAGCAGACCGAGGGCGAGAACGGAGGAGGCCAGCGGAGATCGTGTGGTGCGCATGCGGCCAACTAGCGTGGGGCGCCCGTGCCATCCACGGCGCGACGGTCAGCGTTCTGTGGGAATCGCGGACACCCGGACCTCGGAGCCCCCCACGGGAGGAGCTGCCGAAGTGACGGTGCAGGTCTTGTCGTCGTAGGTGAACGGGGCGTTCGCGATGGGATCGATGGGAATCGACCCCAGGATCCCGCCCTCGACCAGATCCTCGAGCTCGCGCGGACACCGGCCCCGTGCCTTGCGATACCGCCGCAGACCGACCCCGATGTACAGCGCGCGACCGTAGGCGTGCGTACGCGTGGACACTCCGTCGATCCGGACGCCGGCTTTGCCGAAGCCCCGGAACTTCTGGTCCCAGGTGGACATGTCGTGCTCGGCCACCCACTTCTTCATCGCCTGATGCCGCGCCGGGAACGGCTCCTTGGCGACGTCGGGCATGCTCTCGAGCGACGCGATCACCTCGTCCATCGACTCCAGGATCGCCCGCGCACGGAGGGGGGTCGGTGGGTTCGCGTCCCACTCGGGGCCCAGCAGATCCGCGAGCAGGACGCGAGCGCCGGAGCGCCAGTGCAGCTGCGCGCTGTCCTCTTCGGCCATCAACTGCTCGAGCTGCATCTGCAGAGACTTCAGCTGGCCATCGAGCTGGCCCTCCTCCAGCGCGTGCGACAGCCCGTCGTAGGCGGCCGACATCACCTGCGCGCCTTCCTCGAACTCGTACAGACCGCCCGAGGCCTGGATGTCGCGCCCCACCCACAGGGCCTGCCGCAGATCGTCCAGCCCGTCACCGCGGTTCCACGCCTTGACGACCAGGGCGCGCGTCAGCACGGGACCACTGGTGCGCTGCTCGGAGCCCGTGCGTGTGAGCCGCCCGTTCTCCTGGCACTTGGCGGCCTCGAGGAACGCATCCAGCGCTGGACGCAGGGTCTTGACGGTGCGAGCGAGCTCCCGGGCGCGCTGCTCGTTCGGGGAGGCCAGGAATCGATCCACTTTTCCGAGATCGAACTTGCTGACGTCCTTCATCTGCTCTTCGGCTTCGGCGCGCAGCGCTCCAGCGTCGCACTCGACGGGGAACTCCCGCTGCACGCGCTCGGGGTTCCACTCGGCCGTCGCGAGCACCTGCTCCCGGACCTTCAACCGTTCCTGACTGTAGTAGTAGGACCCACCGAACCAGGCACCTGCCATGACGGCGAGGGCACCCACCACCGTCGCGAAGGCCAGGCCACCGAGGGCGATGCCACCGCCACTGCTTCCGTTGCTCACGAGACTCCCTGCACAAGGGTCCGCGCATCATGCCATGGTGTGCGCCATGCGCATCACCACCTGGAACGTGAATGGCCTTCGTGCGGCGATCCGCAAGGGTCTGCAGGCCCACCTCGACGCCATCCAGCCCGACGTCCTGCTGTTGCAGGAAGTGCGGGCCCGGCCGCTGCAGCTCCCCGGATCGTGGGCAACTCCGGAGGGCTGGAACGCGATCTGGCACCCCGCAGAGCGGCTCGGCTACTCCGGCGTCGCGATCTGGGTGCGCGCGCGCAAGCGCTCGCCGGGCAAGGCCGTACCGGAGGTCGTCGAGACCGGTCTGGGCGGGCCGGATCCCGAGGGTCGCGTGCTGAGAGCCCGTGTGGGCGGGCTCCAGGTCGTGAGCATCTACACCCCATCGGGGTCCAACAGCGAGGAGCGGCAGGCCTTCAAAGACGGGTGGATGCACCGGTTCACCGAGTGGGCGAGCACACTCCTGGCACTCGACGAGCCGGTGATCCTCGGCGGCGATCTCAACGTCGCGCCCACCGAAGACGACCTGTTCAACCCCACCGGCAACAAGAAGAACTCGGGCTACCTGCCGCACGAGCGCGACTGGTTCGCAGGCCTGCTCGACGCCGGGTGGGTCGACCTGTTCCGGGCGCACCACGGGCCGGGCAAGGGGCCGTACTCCTGGTGGTCCAACCGCGGTCGGGCCCGGGCACTGGACCGGGGGTGGCGGATCGATCATCTGCTCGGCAACCCCGCTGCTGCGGCACTGCTGAAGAAGGCGACGATCCATCCCGAGGGCGGGCGTGGCGACGGCACGGGTCGTCACAAGCTCCACGCGGTGTCCGACCACGCCGCGGTGAGCGTCGATCTGAAGGTCCGACGGTGAGCTCTCCGCTCGTCCGGCCCGCGCTGCTGGCGCTGTCGCTGGTCGCACTCGTGGTGGGCTGGTGGCAGCTCGGGTTCCTCTGCGACGACGCCTTCATCGCGTTCCGCTACGTCTCGAACAGCCAGCTGGGCCACGGCTACACCTGGAACGCGCCGCCCTTCGAGCCGGTAGAGGGCTACAGCTCGTTCCTGTGGGTCGTCCTCCTGGACTGGATCTGGACGCTGACCGGCATCCAGCCGCCCGACTCCGCACAGCCGCTGGGCCTGGTGTTCGGCGTCGTCCAGCTCGCCTGCGTGGTGGCGATCACCGACCAGCTCACCCTGCCCACCCTCTCCGAGCGGCGGCCGTGGGTGAAGAACGCGGTGCTGGCCGTGGTGTTGCTCGGCACGCTCACCAACCGCACCTTCCTCGCGTGGACCAGCAGCGGTCTCGAGACCTCGATGTTCGACGCGTTCGTGCTCTGCTGGCTGGTCGCGGGGCTGCGCAACCGCCCCTTCGCCCTGTGCCTCGCCGCCGCCCTGCTGGAGCTCTCGCGCCCAGATGGCCTGCTGTTCTGTGCCGCAACCGTCCCGATCGTGCTGATGATGCGTCCCAGACGCACGATTCTGGCCCTGTCGCCGCTGGCGATCCCGGTGCTGCACGAGGCCTGGCGCATCGCGACCTACGGCGCCCTGCTGCCCAACACCTACTACGCGAAGGTGGCGGACCCGTGGCCGCTCATGGGTCTGGCCTACCTCGGCACCTTCCTGCTCGAGTACGGCTGGTGGCTGCTGCTCCCGCTGTTCGTCTGGGGTTCGTGGCGGGTGTTCCGGGAGTGGCGGCTCGTCGGCGACCCCGCCTGGCCGGGGCTGTGGGTGCGCGTCGGGCTCGGAGGCACGCTGCTGTTCCAGGTGGCGTACTACACGCTGCGCATCGGCGGAGACCACTTCGAGTACCGCGTGTACGCCTGGACCGTGCCGCTGGTCTGGATCGGCGCGTTCTGGCTGCTGGACCGCCTCGCCGTGCGCCCGTCCAGAGCGTTCGGATGGCTGCTCACCACCTGGTTCGTCGGGATGTGGTTGCCGTGGACGCTGTGGGCGAAGACGAACCACATCTCGGTGCGCCGGTCCGAGGGCATGCCCACCCACGACCTCGCGCCGTACTTCCCGTGGCCGGTCAAGCCCATCGCCATGGCCTTCGACGGGCTGCAGGACTACACGGTCGGGCACTTCGTGGGGATGCGCACCCAGACCCACATCATCTACCTCGGCTACCAGCGATCGCGGTTCCCCACCCGAGAAGAAGGCCAGGCCATCCGCGGCGACAACCCCGTGATGCGCCACACCAGCGTCGGCTGGCCGGCCTGGGTGCTCCCGCACGTGCACATCATCGACGAGTACGGGCTGAACGACCCCATCATCGCCCGCAACCCGGAGCCGCGACGCCGCAAGACGCGGCTGATGGCCCACGAGCGCAAGCCTCCGAAGGGCTACGTCGAGTGCTTCCGTCCGAACGTCCGCTACGACAAGGGCGGGAACCGGCGGAACACGCCGCGGAAGAAGCCGCTCACCGATGCGGACATCATCGCGTGCCAGCAGCAGGGCTGGGAGGCGCTGAAGCCCTGAGAATCGCCCGTCAGTACGGGGGTTCTGCCCAGTCCGGCAGCGGCACGGGGTCGGTGGCCCATCCCGCGCCCTCGAGCCCGACGTGGTGGAGCAGGAACCGGGCGCCAGCAGGGGCCCAGGAGGGTGTCTGCCCGCCCCCGTAGTGCCGGTCGCCCACCAGCGCCAGGCCCACGAATGCGGCGTGCGCCCGGATCTGGTGCATCACACCGGTCTCGATGATCGCGGTCCACAGCCGCTCGTGTACGCGCTCGAACCGGGTGGTGGCCGGGTACCACTTGCCCCGATGCGGGGTGTTGCGACCGCGCTGCACGACCATCCGGTTCTTCCGGCCCTTCGCGTGGGCCAGCGGACGGTCGACCCGGTTGTGCGCCCAGGGCACGTCCTTTCGCGCCACGAAGCGGTAGGTCTTGGTCAGCGCCCCCTGCGCGAAGGCCGCCCGCATCGCCCGCAGCTCCTCCGGGGTGTCGGCGACCCAGACCGCGCCCGAGGTCGACACGTCGAGCCGATGCGCGATGCCCCCCGCGAAACCCTCGTCCCAGCGGGCCTCCCGACGCCACGGCTCGCGAGCCAGCAACCGGGCCAGCACACAGTCCGAGTCGGGGTCGGCATGCCTCGGGAACACCGGAATCCCCGGAGGTTTGAGCACAGTCGTCGGCATTCCGCGCTTCGTATCACCTCGCCCGTGCGGTAGTCTCCGCCGCCGACGAGAGCCACTCGGTCGATTGGCACGTCCCCCAGGAGCAACCATGACTTCCCCCCTCTCCGTCCTCGCCCTGCTCGCCACCCTCCTCGGATGTGGCTCCCCCCCGCCCGACCCCGGAGCGTCACCCGAAGGTCGGCTGTGCGGCCGCGCCTACGGCTCCACCATCGACACGCTGGAGGACATGTTCACCCAGGCCGGAAAGGACATGCCCGAGGTCATGGCCAAGAAGGACTACGTGAACATGTGCGTCGAGCTCGGGTTCACCGAAGCTCAGCTCAAGTGCATGGATCCCAAGCTGGCCAAGGTCGACGAGTCCTGCAAGGAGACGCTCGCCGAGGTGAAGGACAAGACCGCGAAGCTCGCGAAGGCCCTGATCCCAGAGAAGGAAGGCGCCGAGAAGGAGAAGGAGGGCGACGGCGATAAGATGGAGGCCGAGCCCGAGGGCGAGGGAGGCGAGTGAGCACCGAGAGCGGCAACGACGACGCATTCGAAGCAGGTTCCGAGGAGGACGGCCCCCGCGGCGATTCGTCGCGATTCCGTCCGTTCGAGAGCTTTCGGCTCGAGATCGATCCGGAGCGCATCGACGAGACCCTGGAGCGGCTGCGCGACCGCCTGCGCGACTCGTTCGCCGCCGGTCGGTACACCAAGGTGCGCCTGTCCTACCGCGGCAAGCCGATCCTTCCGGACATCCCCCTCGGCGTGTTCCTGGCCACCGAGGGCGTGGCGTTCTGGCTGGTGAGCCCGCTTCCCGCCCTGCTCGTCAACCTGGGCGCCAAGGCCGTGCTCGACGTCGAGTTCGTGCACGAAGCCGACGAGCTCGTTCAGGAAGGGCTCGCGCTCTACCTCGATGGCGAGATCGAGGCCGCCGAGTCCAAGTACCGCGAAGCGCTCGAGCGCCGCGAAGACGACCCCAGCGCGCTGTACAACCTGGGCACGCTGCTCCGGGTGACCGGTCGCAAGCCCGAGGCCCTCAAGGTGCTGCGCAAGGCGGCGATGGGTCCCGAAGGCCACCCGGACGTCGTGCGTGCCGCCGAAGCGGTCCAGAAGCTCGAGAACCCCAGGAAGACGCTCTGAGCGCGAGGCTCGGTCCATCGACCGCTCAGTCCACCGCTCAGTCCACCGCTCAGTCCACGACGTGGATCTCGACCACGCTGCGGCTGCCGTTGGTGCGTGCCGTGACGTAGCCCGTGCCTGCGCCGACCCCGCTCAGCTCTCCATCGTCGTTCACCTTCAGCACGTCCTTCGGGGACGCCTCGAACGAAAGCCCCCGGATGGGCGGAGCATCTCCCGGATCGATCGGCGCGTCTCCGCTGCGCTCGGCCACGACGACCAGGGTGCGCGACTCGCCGACGGCGATCTCGGCTGGCGGATCGACGAACCGCAGCACGATCGTGGGTGCGACCTCGAGGTGCCAGCGGACCTCCTGACCGTGCCAGTGCCCGACGACCTGGGCCTCGCCCGCCTCGATCGCGACCACCTTCCCATCCTCGACGCGCGCGACGGACCCGCGTGCATCGGTGCTCTCCACCGTCCACACGATGCCCTCGACATTCTCGCCGTCGATGCGGTGCACGGCCGGAGGCTCCACGGCGCCCAGCTGCTCGACCCGCACACGCTCCTGCTCGACCACGAGCTCGGGCACGTCGTTCGAGCACCCAGCGATGGCCACGAGGACGGCCGTCAGCACGCACACCTCCAGCCGTTCGATACCGACGCGGCACCCGCCCCGCCGGTCATCCTTTGTCACGCGCAATAGACCCCCGACGGCTCGAGCGCGCTATGCTCGGCGGCGCATCCGGAGCGATGCAGAGGACGGCATGGAGCTGGTCACATCATCGGTGTTCGCACCCGGTCCCGCGGAGGACCGCGTGTTCATGGACCAGATCCTGCTGGAACCCCGGCATGGTCTGCTCGCGGTCGCGGATGCCCCCGGGGGCAGTCCAGAGGGTCGTGCAGGGGTTCGAATCGCGCTGGACACCGTCCGGACGCACGTCGAGCGCAACGAAGACATCCTGCAGCGGTTCCTGCGCACGCCCGCCCCCGAGCTTCGCAAGCGCATCCTCGCGATCATCGAGGAAGCGTACGCCCGCGCCGCGCAGGAGATCTTCGCGTACGCCCGCCGGCGCAAGGGCGTGGTGGTCACCCTCGACATCCTCCTGCTCCTCGAGCACGAGGCGTTCATCGGTCACATCGGCGATGGCCGCGTCTACCTCGTACGGCGTGGCCTGGTGCACCAGCTCACGGTCGACCACAGCCGCGACGGGGCCCAGGTGTTCGGCAACAACCCCCAGCGCGAAGCCGAAGCCCAGGTGGGCGATCGCAGCTTCACCCGTGCCCTCGGTCCGCAGCCCCGCGTGCGCGTCGAGTCGCTCTGCATGGAGCTCGTGCACGGCGATCGCTTCGTGGTCAGCAGCGCACACCTGCACCGCGCCGTCCCCGAGAACATCCTGAACACCCGCTTCGCGAGCGAACACCTCGACGGCCTCGGCCCCGCACTCGTGAGCGACGCCGGGTCCAGCGCGCTCGTCGCCGCCAGCGCCCAGCTCGGCTCGGGCGAGCCCTTCACCCCGGATTCCGCCCAGTCCCGCCTGGCGATCCTGGCCCCCATGCCGCTGTTCGCCCACTGCAACGAGCGCGAGCTGCGGTCGGTCGCGCAAGCCACGCGTCCGCGCCGGTTTCCAGACGGCACCATCATCTTCGAGCAGGGCCACCCGGGCACCGAGCTCTACCTGCTGATCGGCGGAGCCGTCGACATCGTCCAGGACGGCCAGAAGATCGTCACCCTGGGCCCGGGGTCCAACTTCGGCGAGATGGCGATGCTCGACGAGCCCAGCCGCAGCGCATCCGCCGTCGCATCCGGAGAGACAGAGCTCATGGTCATCCCCCGCGACGCGTTCTTCGCGATGCTCAAGGGCAACCCCATGCTCGCCGTCAAGATCCTCTGGAACATGCTGCTGCGCCTGTCCGCGAACCTCCGCCGGACCAGCAAGCGGCTCGCCGATCTCGAGCAGCGACAGAAGCAACGAGGATGACGCCCACTCAGAAGGGGCTGATCGCGACCGGCACCCTGGGCGTGCTCGTCGCTGCGGGTCTGGGCCTGCTTCCCGAGGAGTACACCTGGGAAGGCGCCGACGACGACGAGGAGGGCATCGCCGAAGCCGGTGAGGACCAGCCCTCGCTCGCCCAGGACGACGAGCCGGAGCCGCTTCGGATGGAGCGCGACCCCGACGCGCCCCCCAACATCGTCGTGCTGGTGGCGGACGATCTGGCGCCGTCGGACTTCGGGTTCGGTGGCTCCGAGACCGCACGCACCCCGCGGATCGACGCCCTGGCGTCCGAGAGCGCCGTGTTCACGGACGCCTACGCAGTCGCACCTGTGTGCAGCCCCGCCAGAGCGGGCATCCTGGGCGGTCGCTACCCGCAGCGCTTCGGGCACGAGTTCGATCCGCCCCCTCACGCCGGACGCCTGGCCGGCCTTCCCCTGCAGGTCCACACCCTGGGCGACCACCTGCACGACCACGGCTACCAGACGGCCGCCATCGGCAAGTGGCACCTCGGTCGACACAAGCGGTTCCACCCCTCCCAGCGGGGGTTCGACCACTTCTTCGGCTTCCTGGCGGGGTCGCGCACCCACCTGCCCGCCGATCCCCCCAAGCCCCGTCGGCTGCAGCGCAACAGCGCGTTCGTCGCCGAGGACTTCACCTATCTGTCGGACCGGCTCACCGACGAGGCCGTGGACTGGATCGACGACAACGCCCTGCGCCCGTTCTTCCTCTACGTGTCGCTACCCCTGGTCCAGCCACCCCTCGAAGCGCTGCAGGACGACCTCGACGCCCAGGCCGACGGTCTACAGGGCAACGAGCGCCGACGTGCCGCCATGACCGCAGCCCTCGACCGCAGCGTGGGTCGCATCCTGGATGCCCTCGAAGAGCACGAGGTCCGCGAGGAGTCCATCGTGTTCTTCACGAGCGACGACGGCCCCGGCGAGACGCTTCGCGAGGCCAGCCTGCACGTCCCGCTGCTGGTCCACTGGCCGTCCGAGCTCCCCGCCGGCGAGCACGTGGGCATCGCGTCCACCCTCGACATCGTCCCCACCGCCATGGGCGCCGCGCGCCTCCCCCAGCCCGTGAGCGACGGGTCGGATCTGCTCCCCTGGATTCGGGGCGAACGCGACACCTCCCCTCACAAGCTGCTGTTCTGGAGGTTCGGCGAGCTGGGTGCCATCCGGGCCGACGACATGAAACTGCACATCACACCCGCGGGTACCCAGCTGTTCGACCTGTCGTCCGACCCCGAGGAGTCGACCGACATCGCCGCCCGGCAACCCGGGGTCGTCACCAACCTCACCAAGCGCTTCGAGGCCTGGTCGTGGCAGATGGCCGACCCCCTGTTCGGGTCCGCTGGGGACGACGACTCCGCGACCAGAGCACCCGAGACCCCCGAGCCTGCGGGCGAACCTCAGTAGAGGGACTGGAAGAACCGCTCCGTACGGACGCTTCCGACGTCGCCATCGCATCCATCCCACGACAGCCACACCAGGTGCGCCTTGCCCTTGATCTGGTCGTAGCGCACGAAGTCCCACGCCCGGCTGTCTTCCGAGAAGTCGCGGTTGTCGCCCATCACGAACACGCTCTCGGGCGGCACCACCTTCTCGGTCATGTTCGACAGGTGCGAGCCCATGCCCTTGCTGGTGAGCACGTCGTGCTCGAGGCCCTCGAGGTCTTCGATGTAGTGCCGGGTGGACGTGCCCGAGCACGTGGCGTCGACGAACTCGTACGACCCCACCTGCTTGCGCTTCATCTCGACGTCGTTGATGTAGATCTTGTTGTCGCGGACCCGGACGCGGTCGCCCGGAAGCCCCACGATGCGCTTGATGTAGTTGACCTTCTCGTCGCGCGGGTAGCGGAACACGATGATGTCGCCGCGCTCGGGTTCGCCGAGCCTCAGCAGCTCGAAGCGCGGGATCACCAGGCCGGTGAGCGGCTCGAGGAACGGGATCTCGACGATGGTGGCCGGCACCCAGATGCCGTAGCTGAACTTGCTGACCGCCACGTGGTCGCCGATGAGCAGGGTGGGCACCATCGATCCGGACGGGATGCGGAAGGGCTCGAAGATGAACGTGCGGATGAAGAGCACCGCGAAGATCGCGGGCCCCCACGACCGGACGAACTCCCCGATCCGGCCCATCGCCCCCGTCGGGGTCTCGTCGCCGTCCAGGTCGTTGCCGTCCAGATCACTGAAGTCGTCGTCGTCGTCGGCCGGTCTGCTCAAGGCCACTCCCGCGGCGGATCGCCGTCCGATATCGCCCGGACCCCTGCCGGACCACACCGGGTCTCGCATGCACACTACGCCTCGGGGCGCAGCGCTATTGCCCGCAGTCGAGCCCACCGAGGGTGATAGGGAATCCATATGACCCCGCCATCCTCGGTCGACGACCCCATCGCTGCCGCGCTCTCCACACCGCCGACGACCATCGCCCCCGGCCAGGCGCGCCGGGCAGGGGTGGCCATGCTGATCGACCCATCCGACACGGTCCTGTTCATCCAGCGGGCCGTGAAGGAAGGCGACCCCTGGAGCGGCCACATCGGGCTGCCCGGCGGCCATGCCCAAGCTGGCGAGACCTTCCTCGAGGCCGCGATCCGCGAGACCCACGAAGAGGTCGGGCTGCGCATCGACGCGCACGGTCCACTCGGCGCCCTCGACGATCTGCAGACGCCTGGCAGCCTGCCCACCAAGGTCGTCCGGCCGTGGGTGTTCCGCGTCCCCGCCCTCGGGCCCGTCACCCTCCAGGAAGAGGAGGTGGCCGACGTCCATCCCTTCTCGCTCGACGACCTCCTCGCCGGGACCGGGCGCTCCACCTTCGAGCTCGACCACCGCGGGAGCTCCTGGACGCTTCCGTGCGTCGACTTCGCCGGCGTTCGGTTGTGGGGCTTGACCCTGCGGATCGTCGACCAACTCCTGCATCGGATCGACGGACGCGGCATCGGCCTCGATCGACCTCGGGGCACCCCATGAGCCCTCGAACCACAGCAGCTGCCGAGAGACGAGACGTGACAGTGGAGTGGCAGTGAAATCGCTTCACGCTGCGATAGGGCACGCTCTCATCCAAGAGGCCTGCCGTGCCCACCATTCTCATCGTCGAAGACGAATCGGCTCTGAGCCGTGTCCTGCGCGAGGCCTTCGAGCTCAAGCTGCCGAATACCCTCGTCCGGACCGCTGCTTCCTGGGAGGCCGCGCTCGACGAGATCGACCGCCTGCCCGACGGCCTCGACCTGCTGCTCACCGATCAGCACCTCGATGGCCACACCGGCCTCGACCTGCACCTGCACCTGCGCAATCGCTTCCCCACGCTGCGCACCATCATCTACACCGGCAAAGCCACGCCGGCGGTGGAGTCGGCAGCCCACGAAGCCGGGGCGCGCGTCGTCTGGAAGCCCCAGCGGCTCAACGTGCTGATCGACCTCGTGCGCGAGGAGCTCGACCTCACCGAGCACGGGTCCGCGCGCGACTGAGCCCGACAGGAAGCGAGCGCCAGCCGGCCCTTGCCGTTCCCCACCTCGTGGCGAGGTTGTGGACATGAGCGCCTACGTCTCCCTCGCCGACTTCGCAGAGACCTGGGCGGACGACCCTCGGGCCGTGCCGCCATGGGTCGTCGCCGCACACCTCCCCCTCGACCAGTTCGGGGTGCGCCAGCGCATCGAAGACGTGGTCGACACGGTCACCGCCATGCAGCGGGCGGATCTGCTCGAAGACGGCGTCTACATCGGGCCGAACACGCTCACCGACACCTACCGCGAGCTGCTCTTCTGCGCGCGCCAGCTGCACGTCGCCGTTCCTCCAGCCGTCGCGGCGGGGGCTCCGATGCGCAGCCAGAGCGCGTACGGCACCGATGGCCGGGCATTCCTCTACCTGTCCACCTACTTCCTGAACGGCACCAGCTCCGGCGTCAAGCGGTTCCACCTGGGTCGGCTGTGCGGCCACATCGCAGCGCGGCAGGTCACAGCCAACTCGCTGTACGGCATGGTCGTCGATCAGAACGGACTGCGATCCGTGGCGCGTCGGGCGGTCGGTCCGCTGCTCGAGGTGTTCATGGCCCCGCTGTCGTTGGGCTTTCGGCTGGCCCTGTCGCACTGGCACCGGGCAGCCGAGCTCACCGCCGACCGCGCGGGCCTGCTGTGCAGCCAGGACCTCGACGCCGCCGGAACCGCCCTGCTCAAGCTCACGATGGGCGTGAACCCCACCATCACCGCCGAGGACTACCTGGCGCAGCTCAAGCGCGCCCACGACTCCAGCTCGCCGGGCCGATGGGCCGAGCTGATGTCCGCCCGCCCGTGGACCCACAAGCGCATCAAGGCCCTGCAGCTGTTCCACGACAGCGCGTTGTACGCTCGCGCCCTCGATCGCGAGCCGCCGGAGGACGCCATTCCCGACGACGAGCTGAAGACCCGCACCAAGAAGCTCCTGGGGGTCGGATGACCGCTCCTGACACCGCATCCACCGTGAAGCTCGAGACCACCATCCAACGTCTGCTGGAGGACGCCGGCGATCTGGCGGGCGCCTTCCTGTGGCGACGCGTGTGCCGCGACCTCGACGGGCCCCTCCGCATCGGCGTGGTCGCCCGCGACCCCGAAGCCGGGCGTCGGATGATCAGCACGCTCGAGGCCTCCGAAGAAGACGCCAGCGTCCAGGACATCGAGTGGCTTCCGATCCATCTGCAGTTCGAGGAGGAGGCCACCGTCTCCCTGGGCTCTCAGGACCGGTTGCTCAGCGTTCACGCCCTGCTGTTCGCCACCCCCATGACCGCCGCGCTCGGAACCACGGAGCGCCAGGCCCTCGGAGCCCTGGTCGAAGCCGGCGGGCCCGGAGAGCGTGCGGTCACCGTGGTGGATGCCGGGCTGCTCGACGCCATGTCGGACGACCCCGAGCGCGAACGACAGCAGGTGTTCGCGCGGCTCCGCGAGCTGCTGCCCGACGACTGGCCCCTGCTCGAAGACACCGGAATCACGGGCTGGGTGAAGCGCGTCGCATCCATGGGCGGGGCCAGTGGCGACGCCGCAGCACGCCGTCGCGCCGAGGTCGGACCCTTCCTTCTCGCCGAGTCCGCCGATCGCATCGACGACAACCGCACCATCGCCCGAACGCGGCTCAGCGAGGTCGAAGCGCTCCTGGACCAGGAAGACGCCGCCCTCGCCGAAGCCCGACGCCAGGGTCAGCGCGTCGCGGCCCACACCCTCGCGGTCATCCGGCGCCAGACCGAGCAGCTCGACATCGACCTGCGGGAGTTCCTGCGCGAGCTCGAAGCCGATCTTCCCGCCCAGGTCCGGGAGCTCGACGTCGCCGTCGCCCGGCGCACCCTGCCTCACTGGCTCGCCCACGTGGTCGAGAGCTGGATGAGCGACCGGCTGGCGAAGTGGCGCAAGGACGTCCTGGCCGAGCTCGAAGACATCGACATCGAAGAAGTCGTGCGCGCGGAGCTGCTGGTGCCGGCGCTCCAACCCTCCCCCGTCAAGGGCGAGGCCCGCTGGGGACGCCGCCTCGGGACCACCGCTGCACTCGGCGGCGCCGCAGCCCTCATGGCGCTCGGGTTGTGGATTCCGGGGCTGGTGGCCCTCGCGGGCGGCGTGGTGTGGTCGACGTTCCAGCGTGGCGACTCCACCGAGGCCAGCCGCGCCAAGCTCGTGGCCACGGCGCGGGCCGCACTCCAGCAGATGGGCACCGACGCCCAGCGCCTGCTGCAGGACCAGATCGATCGCCTGACCGACGAGCTCGACGCCCTGGCCGACGAAGGCGAAGAAGCCGAGCGAAAGGCCCGCGCCACCCTGCGCGCCGACCTCGAGCAGCGTCGCGTCGCCGCAGCAGCCGAGCACGCCGAGCTCGACCACGCCTATGGCGTCCTCGCAGCCGGACTGGTCGCCCTGGGCGTCGCTTCTGCCGTTCCCGTCGAGGCCGACGATTCCCCCGCTGACGACGGTGCGGAAGACGGAGAGGACGAGTCCGAAGCTCCAGAAGACGTGTCCGAAGCCGCCGAGGACGAGACCGAAGAACAGGTGGACGACGGAGATTCCGCCGCTGCAGAAGCCGTGGCAACCGAACCCGTGGCAGACGAACCCGAGCCCGAGGAGCCCGCGCAATGACCGCCGTGCTGGATGACTTCGTTCGCCGGCGCGAGCAGGCTGCGACCGTGCTGGATGCCCTCGCCGACGCCATCCTGCCCACGACCGGGTTCGAGGGCGAAGACGAGCGCACCGACCATCACGCCCACCAGCTGCGCCTGGCCGCGGCCCGTGCTCGCGAAGGACGCTTCGTGGTCCTGCTGCTCGGCTGCTTCAGCTCCGGCAAATCCACCCTGCTCAACGCCTTGCTCGGCCGACCCGTGCTCCCGGTCAAAGTCAACCCGTGTACCGCCATCCTCACCGAGGTCGTGCACGGCGAGGAACCCGCCGTCGAGGTCCGGTTTCGGGACGGGGCCGTCGAGCCGCACACCATCGAGTCGTTCCTCGACACCTACCAGCTGCGCACGGGTTCCGAAGAGGAGGCCGGCGCCGAAGCCACCGATCGCTTCGGGAACATCGACCGTGCCGTGGTGAAGTGGCCGCTGGCGTTGCTCGAGAACGGGGTCGTGCTGCTCGACACCCCCGGCCTCGACGACGACCCCAGCCGCACGGCGCGCACGCTGTCCAGCCTGCCGGACGCCGACGCCGTCATCTTCACCCTGTCGGCCAACCGGTTCCTGACCGAGCTCGAGCGCAAGACCCTGCGGCGCGATCTGCTCCCCCTCGGGCTCACCAACCTGTTCTTCCCCACCACCATGGTCGACCTGCTGGAGCGCGTGTCGTCCGACCCCGAAGCCGAGCTGTCCCGCATCCGCGACCAGGCCTCCGAGGTGCTCGGCGACCTGTCCGACGGCCGGCTCTTCCCGCTCAACGCCCGGGGAGCCCTGCACGCCCGGTGGGATCGCGAAGCCAGCGCTGCAAAGAGCCCGGTGGACACGGACGCATTGCAGTCCACCGGCATGGCGGACTTCGAAGAATCGCTGGAGCGGTTCCTGATCGAGGAGCGCGGCCGAGCCCAGCTCGAACACCTGCTCGGCACCGCCCGACGCATCGGCGAAGCCCTGGAGCGCCAGGCCGAGGTCGATCGCGCTACGGCCGAGACCAGCACCGCCGAGCTCAAGGCCCGCCAGGCCGACCTCGAGCCGCGCTTCGAGGAGCTGGAGCGCATCCAGAGCCGCGTCGCACGCACGGTCGACCACTTCATCGCGCGCACCAGGACCGTGATCTGGCAAGACCTCCGCGACCTCATGGCCCAGGCCGAGCTCGACCTGCCCGATGCCGTGGCGGAGTTCGATCTCGGCGGGCTCGCGAGCCTCGATCTGCTCACCGAGCGGGGTCGGGCGCGGGTCGAATCCAGGCTGCGCAACGAGCTGGAGACCTGGCTCGAAGGGCGGATCCAGGCCTGGCAGGCCACCCTCGAACCCAAGCTCGAGCGTGCGCTGTCCGACCTCCGCGACGAGCTCGCAGCCGACGCCCAGGACTTCGACGACATCGCCGTCGGCATCGTGACCGACTTCGCGGGGGGCGCACTCGAGCTGCCCCGCCTCGGCGCCGCGCCCGACCAGGAAGACGTCGATCCGGTCGAGCGCTGGTTCAGCGTGGCGGTCGGCGCCATCCTGCTGTCGCCCGGCGCCGTCGCAGCGGGCTGGTCCGAGGGGTACGAGGGCGCGATGAAGGGGGCGGCCGGACGCCTCGGGGTGCGCCTGGCCATCCTGGGCATCGGCGCACTCCTCGGCCCGATCGGCTGGGCAGGGCTGCTGCTCTACGCCGTGTCGGACGCCGTGCTGCTCTTCCTCACCGGGGGTCAGCAGCTGCGCCGCCTGCGGAGCCGCCTGGCCACCGACCTCAACGGCAAGCTGGTCGCTCAGGCCGACGCCGCGCGCGAAGAGGTCGAGTCTCGCGTGGCCGAGAACCTGGCGCCCATCCGCGAAGCCCTGGTGGACGCCGCAGGTGCCGAAGCCACCGAGGTCCGCGCGCTCCTCGACCAGACGATCCGCGAGCGCGAGGCCGCCATCCGCGACGCGACCGCTCGAGAGGCCCGGTGGACCGAGGTCCTCGACACCTTCCAGCGCGAGATCGCCGTGCTGGAAGAGGTCGCGAGCGCCCCCGCGGCCGCCCCGGACTGACCCCCCTGGCCGAATACTACTAAGCTGGTTCCCGTCGCTCCCCGCGCGAGAACCCGTGACCGACTCCTCCGCCGAATCCCCGTCTCAATCGAAGCTCGACGAATGGCCGTTCGCCCTCGTCTTCGCCGTCGCTCTGGTGGTGTACGGCCGGTTCGTGTGGGGCGAAGGCCGGGTGCTCGACCAGTGGGCCATGGCCGCCGACCCCGACGGGATGTACGGCTGGCTGCTCGCCATCGGACGCTGGGGCCAGGTGGTCCTGTTGATCCTGGCCGGCAACAACACCCTGGCGCCCGCCGTCACCGCGCCGATCTGCATCGCCCTGCTGGTGCTCGCCGCCCGCCAGGCCCTCCCCCTGCTCGAGCTGCCGGAGGGCGCCCGAGCCGACGAGAAGCTGCTCTTCGGCCTGCTGTGGACGCTGTGCCCCCTGTGGTCGTCGCACCTGGCGTACCGCAGCAATCACCTCGCCTTCGGGGTCGCCGTCTTCGGGGCCACCTGGGCGGTGCGACGCCTCTCCAGCACGTCGTCCGAACACTGGATGCAGGGCGGCATCGCGCTGATGTTCGCGGTCGGCTGCCAGCAGTCCGCCGCCCTCGTCTTCGGCACGCTCACCCTGTTCGTCGCCGCACGCAGACCCCGCGATCCCCTCGTGTTCACGGCCCGTTCCGCAGCAGTCGGGGCGATTGCGACCGCGGCTGCACTGGGGATCTCGTTCCTGGTCCGCTGGCGGCTCGATCTGCTCGATGCCCCCATCAGCGCCTACGCGTTGAACCTCGTGGACTCCCCGACCGCAGCGATGCAGCACCTGCAGCTGTTCGCCCGCACCACCCTGCAGTTCTACGTCCTGCACCAGCCCCTGTGGCCCGTCCTTCCCAAGCTGCTCGTCCTCGGGCTCGTCGCCATTCGGCTGGCCCAGGTGTGGCGGCGCAACGCCCCCGCGAGCGCGGCCCTGCGATCAGGCCTGCTCGCCCTGGGGATGCTCGCTCCCTTCCTGCTGGTGGGGATCAGCACCAGTCCCATCCCCCTCAACTACACAGCACTCGCCGCAGCAGGGGTCGTCGTGCCGTGCCTGGTGCTGCCCGTGCTCGGAGACCTCCGGACCAGCCTGCCCGCCACCCTCCTCCGCGTCACCACCGCCGCAGTCGTCGTCCTGTTCGCCATCGGTGGTGCCAGCGCCGCAGCGTCCCTGCAGCTGCTCACCCAGCACGACGAAGCCCTCGTCGCCGACCTGCTTCGGCGCGCACGCGAGGCATCCGGCGGAGACGTCCAGCAGATCGTGCTCCTCGGCCGCCAGCCCCCCATCACCACGCCACCGCTGTCCCATGCCATCCCCCGCGATGCGGCCCATCCCATGGCCGACGCCATGACGGATCGCGGCATCTTCAGCCACCAGCCCCGGTTCTTCGGAGATGCGCTCCTCCTCCTGCACCCTGGGGCGCCAGAAGGCCTGTCGTGCCTCACCCCCGTCGACCGCCCGGCGGAGTGTGCGCCGCTCGTCTCCCCCGAGGCGCTCGAAGGGCTCGCGTTCACCGCCGTCTGGCCCGATGCGGGGAGCGTCGTGGTCCAACCCCGGTCCCAGCGCGTCTACATCGTGCTGAGCGAGCACGCCCTCGACGTCGCGCGTCAGCGAGCCGCGGTCACCAGCGACTGACTGCTCCCGCCGAACAGACCGTCTTCATCGCGCAGCAGGCTCTGAGACAGGCCCGCGCCCAGGGGCCCTGCGATCGACCGGATGTCCAGGCCCACCCACTCGCCCCGCGGTGCGCGCGCGAATCCCACGTGCAGGTCGGGGTTGACGAAGGTGTACTCAGCGGGAGGCAGCGGCAGCCCCATGCCCGACTGAGCATCCGCCAACGTCACCGCCCGCTCTTCGGGAAGGGTCTCCTCGCCCGCCACCAGGGCCACGATCGGCCGGGCCCAGAACTGCACGGGGGTGGTTCCGAACGCACCGCCCACACAGCGCAGATCGACCGCCCGGTGGTAGCCCACGTCCACCTGGAAGAACGGGAACGTGAACCGCTCGACGGACTCCGGGGACGGCCAGTCGGGCTCGGCTGGCGTGGCGGGCGTGACCTCGGCTCGACGGATGCGCAGGCCGGTGGCCGACAGCACACAGACCCCGTCGTGCAGCAGTCGCGCGTCGAGGCGCTGAGTGGCGCGTCCACCGTGCTGCATCGAGACCTCGACCCGCAGCCGGGCGATGGGCACGGGCTTGTGGAACGTGCAGCTGATCCGCCCGAGTGCGTAGGCCTCCTGGCCGTCGAACCGCGCCATGGCCCCTGCCAGCAGGGCCGACGGCGGTCCACCGTGCTGAAACCGCTCGTCCCACGGGCCCCGCGTGAGGGGGGTCGGGTCGAACACATGCTCGCTGGAGACACGGGTGAAGAAGGCGTCCATGCCGTCCGATATCCCCTGGTAGGCTCCGCGCATGCTGCACACCCGACGACTCCGGCCGACAGCGGTTCTCCGCTTCAGCGTCTACACCGGCCTGCCAGCGCTCCTGTGGGCTGCCATCGTCTACGGCCTGTACGTCGTCTCCGACCTCGAGTGGATGCGGATCCCGTTTCAGCCCCTGTCCGTGATGGGCATCGCCGTGTCCTTCTACGTCGGGTTCAAGAACAACTCGTCGTACGACCGGTTCTGGGAGGGTCGAAAGATCTGGGGGGGCATCGTCAACGAGAGCCGGTCCTGGGCCAGTGGCGTTCTGTGCTACGTGCTGCCCGACGACGACAGCGAAGAGGCCCAGCGCATCCGCCGCGAGCTCGTCTACCGTCACCTGGCCTGGATCAACGCCCTCAGACTTCAGCTCCGCAGCACCAGCCGCTTCCACGACCGTCCGGCCCGGGGCACCCGAAAGCGTCTGGAAGCGCACGGTGAGCACATGCGCAACGACTGGGACCGCGAGCTGTCGCCCTTCCTGTCGAAAGCGGAGCTGGAGCAGACCCACGGCGAGGTCAACGCGGCCACCCACCTGGTCCATCGCAACGGCAAGCAGCTCGCCGGCCTGCTCACCAGCCAGCGGATGGAGCTCTTCCACCAGGTCGCGCTGATGGACATCCTCCGCATGCTCTACACGCTGCAGGGCAAGGCCGAGCGCATCAAGAAGACCCCGTTCCCGCGGCAGTACGCCGAGTTCAGCCGACTGTTCACGCGGGCCTACGTGTTCTTCGTCCCCTTCGGGCTCCTGGACGTGTTCCACGAGCACCTGCCCGCGGGGGTTCCCACCCTGGCGCAGCTACCGTGGGTGGTGCCCTACCTGGTGGCGGCGTTCATCATCGGCTGGATGTTCCTGACGATGGAGGGTGTGGGCGATGCCAGCGAAGACCCCTTCGAGCGCAGTATGAACGACGTGCCCATGAACGCCCTGTGCCGGGTGATCGAGCGCGACCTGCGGCAGATGCTCCGCGAAGACGAGCTGCCCGACCCCGAAGCGCCGATCGACGGCATCCTGTACTGATCTCTCATCGAGCGGACGGTCCGTGGAACCCTTCGAAGTCATCGCTGCCGTCGAGCCGGTCTGCCCCACGCCCGAGATCGCGCGCTGGCGGTCCGAGCGGCACACCACCATCCTGCTCGTCGGGCGCACCGGCTGTGGAAAGACCACCCTGAGAAACACCCGTCTGGACCGGGAGGATCCCGTGGGTCTGGGTGGGGTCACCCGGCAGCCCGACACCATCGTGGACGGTCGACACCACTGGGTCGACACCCCCGGGATCGATGGGCGCGACACCGCCATCGACCAGCTCGGCCCCCTGTTCGACCAGGCCGACGTCGTCATCTGGGTGATCGACGGCCTGCAGCCCCTCACCCGCACCGAGCGCGACGTGGTCGACGTCCTGCTGGCCCCGAACACCCCCCTCGCCTGCGTGGTCTCCCGCCTGGATCTGCTGGAGGACGACGACGTCCAGGGCGTCCTGCAGCGCGTCCGCGAGGGAACCCGGGATCACCGGCCCTTCTGCGTCACGGGCGGCGATCTCCGCGAGGGGCCTGTCGATCTCGGCTCCTTCCCCCGGTCTCCGCGGCAGATCGACGCCCTCGAAGACGCCTACCTGGCGGTCCGTTCGCGCTTCGAACGGCTGGACAGGCCCGTCTCACCGGAGATCCTGGCCGACACGATCGACATCCGCTCGCGCGTACGGGCCTGGCTGGACCGGTGGACTGCGCGCACCCGCAACCGCACCACCTCCGAGCGCATCGCCGACTTCACCGAGGCCCTGTCCAGCCTGCGCGACGACCTGCTCGTCCAGCTCGCAGCCGACCCTGCGCTGTCGGCCCACCTCAACCGGCTCGATCCCCTGCCAGACCCCCCGGGCAGCACCGACACGCTGCTCGCCACCCTAAGGATGAACGCCGCCGGCTCGGAGTCCACCCTGCGCGAGCTGCGAGGCTACGCCGCCACCTGGATGGCCGAGACCCAGGCCGTGCTGTCGGACTGGGCCGAGACCGTGCCCACCGACGCGTCCGCCGCTGCAGCCTGGACCCAGGCCCACGACGCGCTCCAGGCCGGCCTCGACACCGTGCGCGCTCAGCGGCGGCGGTCGTGATGCGCTCCTCCACCCTGCGCTCCGCGGCCCAGATCGCCTTCGTAGCGCTGCACCCGCTGCTGGCCCTGGCCATCTTCGCGGGAGGCGCGAGCGAACAGCCCCTGGTCGAGGTCGCCTACATCATCGAGCTCGTGTTCACCGGGGGGTTCGCGTACGAGATCGCCCGTCGACTCGAGGTGGTCGGGCACCACGAGCCCACCGAGCCGCGCAACACCCGCTGGACGCACGACGGCTTCTCCACCCAGCTGTCTCTCCATCCCGTGCCGGGCAACACCCTCGCCGTCTCGACCGGACTGCTCGTCGTATCCGCCGGCACGTTCGCGCTGCTGATGCTCGCCGATGCACGGCTGGAAGGCGGTGCGCTCGGTGTCGTGCCCCTGTTGGTCGGTTTCGGTGCCGGCCACCTGGTGTTCCAGGCCATGCTGGGTGCAGTCGTGTTCGTTCTGCGGGGAGGACGCGATCAGCGGCGCACCCGTCAGACCGTGGAGCTGACCGGCAACGTGCTGCGCGTGGCCGGGACCTCCCACGTCCTCGGCTCCGAGCTGGAGACCTCGCTGGAGCCCGACCGCGCCGAGCTCGTCGTGCACGCATCGTCGGGAGACGTCGTGATCTACGGCGGGATGGGGGAGCTGCGATGGCTCGATCAGATCCTCGTCCAGGCAGCCCGCGGCCGTGATGGCGCCGATGCATCCGAGGTCCCGAACGCGCTGGCGCACATGCGCGACCGGGAGGTGGTACCGTCCCCGAGGTGAGTGCAGGAGGGGACATGGTGCGGTTCGGTGCGGGCCTGTTGGGCATTGCAATGGTCCTGGCCTGTGGAGGCGTGGGCGGTGGCGGCAGCGATGCGGCGCAGTCGCTCTGCGACCATCTGTCCCAGGAATACGAGAGCGACTGCACGGCCTACGGCGCCGGCTCGACCGTGACCATCGACGGCATCGAGGTCACGATCGACAAGGTCACCGCCTGGGAGGGCTCGTCGGACACCAAGCTCATCCAGAACTACGACGAGCGGAACCGGATGAAGAAGGTCGACCATCAGGCGCTCGCGCTGGAGGCCACCTTCACGAGCACCAAGCCGGTCAAGTCCAACGTCGACTTCGTCGTCTACCTGTTCGACGGCGACGGCGAGCGGCGCTTCGTCCAGCCGTACAACACCAAGGTCTACACCGGCGACCGCAAGGGCTGGATCGACCTGTGGAACGACGACAAGCTGGGTCCGGGCAAGTCCCGCCAGATCGCGCTGGTCTACCCCGCTGCGTCCATCGAGGGCTCCAAGGCCGTGCTCCGACTGATGGAGAAGCGCCCCGACCCCAAAGACCCCCGCGGCCGGATGAAGACCTTCACGAACGAGCTGTACGTGCTCGATCTCGGGCCGCCCACCTGACCGTGTCGGCGCACGCCGAGCGATGAGCGCGTCTGCACCGGACCCGATTGCCCCCTCCCCCGCGTTCACGTCGTGGGACGGGGTGCTCTGGGCGGTCCTGCTGCTCCACCCCATCAGCCTGGCAGCACTCCCGGTGCTCGGCTCGCAGCACGTCGGCTGGGCGGTCGTGCTGCACCTGGATGCCCTGCTGACGGTGGTCGTCGGGCTGCTCCTCACGCGACGCGCCTCCCCGCGCCCGGACCTCGAGCCTCGAGCGCCAGAAGGGGCATCGAGCTGGACCCCCACCCTCGACGGGTTCACGGCCGAGCTCGTCGTTCCCACCGGCTTTCCGGAGGACCGTGCGGATCGTCGCGAGGAGCGGTTCACCTGGTCGGGCTCGACGATGCTGATCTTCGCCGCACTGGTCAAGCCCGTGCCGCTGCCAGACGGCTTCTACGAGGGCTGGCTCTTCGTGGTGGTCACGACCTCCGCGGTTGCGTTTCTGTACACGTTCGTGCTGCACGTGCTCGCGGACTGGGACTGGACCCGACCCCGCGCCTTTCTGGGCCACACGACCCAGGTGGAGCTGGCCGGCGAGGTGCTGCGGGTGGGCGACCAGACGGTGGTGCTGGGCGACACGCCGGTCCTGCAGATCGACCCCGTGTACGACGTGCTGCACGTGACCGGAAGCGGGGGCGGCCAAGCGAGGGTTCCCGGCGATCCTGCACAGCTGCTCTGGCTTCGGGACCGGCTGATGGATGCGGCGCGGTCCCGCGATTCGTCCACTGCAGACGGGGTTCCCGAGGCCCTGTCCCGCATGCGCGGCGACGACGCGGGCACGCGATGAGCAGCATGCGGCTCGACCTCGTCCTCCGCCTGATCTGGCTGATCCTGCTGGCGCATCCCCTGTACACGCTCGCGAACCAATTGGGTCCGTTCCACCTCGCTGAAGCGCTGTTGGCGGGTTTCGTCTGCGGACTGCTGGCCCTCCGCGAGCGCGGGACGATCCGGCGTGTGGTGAAGCCTCCGGACACCCTGGCCTGGCGGGCTCATGGATTCGACGCCACCGTGCCCAGCCGCACGCCCCCGACCGTTCGCAACCCCCTCGTCGCGGGCCCCCTCTGGCTCGGGGCTCTCGTGCTGACGCAGGCCCTCTGGACCGGAATGGCGCACCCGCTGCTCCCCGTCACGCGGGTCGAGTGGGTCGCCATCTACGGCACGATCGCGACCTGCGGGCTCCTGGCGACGCTGTTCGCCCATGGGTACGCCCGACGCGTCCGCCGCACGCAGGTCCGACTCGAGGGGTCGTTGCTGACCGTCGGGAAGACCAGCGTCCCGCTCGGTGGCGAGGTGGTGTGCGAGGTGGACGACGACCGCGGCCGACTGCGCGTCCGCACCACCCAGGCCGCCGTCGACATCCCGGGCGCACCCGACGAGCTCCGATGGCTGGCGGCGCGCATCCATGAGGCCTCCCGCACGGACGTCGACGACCGGAACGCGGTCCCCCATGCCCTGGGGCGTCTGCGCACGGCTCGGACGGACGAATCTCGGAGCACGTCCCGATGAACCCATCTGGACGGGCCTCCTGGGATGTCATCGTGCTGGTGACTCTGTTCGTGCTGCTGTTGTTCCACCCCGCGATGCCGCTGTACGTCGACGGATTCTGGGTGGACAGCATCCTCCGTTTGGTTCTCGACATCGTTCCGCTGGTCGTCGTGGCGAGCACGCTCCAACTCCGCCTCCATCCGCGGACCGGAACGCTCCCCGCATCATCCGGGTCACCAGACGGCATCGAGAAGACCCTGGATGGATTCACGGCGACCCTTCGCAAACCCGGCCTCTGGGTTCCGTGGACGCTGCTCGTGACCCTGATCGCGGGTGTCAGCCATGCGTTGGCGCTCGGATTCACCGACTTCACCGCGATCCCCCATTCGGGTAGGGACACCGCCACGACGGCGTTCTCTGAATCCGTTGGGTACGCGCTGGGGGTCCTGGGCCTGCAGTTCATGGTCCACGAAGCCATGCGCTGGTGGCGCGGTCCGACCGTCGTTTCGATGACGGGACGCACCCTCTCGGTCGACGGGAAGACCCTGCGCATGGATGGCGGTGTCCGTATCGATCGGGACGGCGATCTCCTGATCCTCGTCTCCGACCGAGAGGACACGGAGCCGCTCGCTCTCCGAGGCCACCCCGATGACCTCGACGCCATCGAGACGCAACTCCGCGCCCTCCCACCCGTTCCTCCTGACGACGGCGTCGTCCCCGAAGAGCTCCACCGCCTTCAGCGGCAACAACAAGCGACACGCGAGCCGTGACTCAGAGCCGCACGTGCCAGGCCGTGTCCCCGTCCGCGGACCGCCGGATGTAGCCCACCTGAGCCGCGCCGTACGGCTTTCCGAGCCCTCCGGCGTTCAAGCACACACAGTCGTTCACCCGCTCCACGCCCGGCGCTTCGTGGATGTGCCCGCACACCAGAAACCCCCGATGGGCACGGGCCCGTTCGAGGATCGCCTCGCTCCCCGCCCGCGCCCCGCGTGACGTCTGGTCGAGCACCCCGAGCGGGGGGCAGTGGCAGAGCAGCACGTCGCAGTCCAGCGCCGGACGGCTGCGGATGTCGTCTTCGTCCCACTCGTAGCAGAAGCCGAACTTCGCCGGGCCCGCTCCCCCGATCCCGCCGACGCGCAGGCCCCCGACATCCACCACGCGTCCATCGCAGTTTCCGGGACTCGCCGGCCGATCGAGCTCGGGCAGGTCGTGGTTTCCGGGGACATAGGCCACGGGCAGCCCCAACGAACCCGCCGCCGACAGCACGTCGTCCACGGACCGCAGGTACGCCTCGTCGCGCTCGGGGGTGCGCCGCGTGTGCCACGACAGGTCGTTGCTCCCGAGGTCGCCCACCAGCAGGATCCCATCGACCCCCGACGCGTTCGCCGTGGCCTCGATGTGCTCCAGGACCGCCGCCAGCTTGTACAGCGAATGGTGGACGTCCCCGATCACCGCCAGAGTGATACCGTTCGCCTCGATGACTCCCATGCTGCTCCTCGTACTGTCCGGCGTGTCCTACGCCGAATCGCCCTGGGCCGGAAAGTCCGCTGACGTCGCGGTCGAGCGTACCATCGACGCCTCGCCCGAATCGCTCGCGGCACGCCTCGACAGCACGGTCGAGATCGCCCGGCTGATGCCCGAAGAGTGCGTGCACTCCTGGGAACACACCGACCCCACGGGGCCCGCACGCGTCACCTACCAGATCAAGGCGTTCAAGCGGCGGCTCACCGCGAAGCTCGAGATCAAGGACCCCGGCCGGGTCATCGAGCTCGACCACCTGGGGAAGAAGGGCTTCGTCACGCGGTTTCTGCTCACCGAGACCCCCAAGGGCACCCGCGTGACCCTCACCTCGTTCCTCAACCCGCCCACCTGGCCGTTCCGCAAGTACTACTACGAAGCGGTCCGTCCCGACTGGGTGGTCTGCTACGAGAAGGTGCTGACCCGGCTCGAGGAGCCCGAATGACCGTTCTCCTCGCCCTCTTCCCCGTCCTCGGTTCTCCGGCACTCGCAGACGACACCGCGAAGAGCCCGTCGGAGACGGACGCGTTGCAGCTCTTCGTCGCTGCCGTGGCCCTGGACTTCCACGCCGACGGCATCCACGCCAGCCAGGCCGACCTCGACGCCGCGTACCAGGCCGCCTGCGATGCCGGAGAGGCCCTTGCGTGCGCGCGCACCTGGGATTCCGGAGCGCTGCACGACGCCGCCGAAGCCCTGGCCGAGGCCTGCGAGAACGACCATCCGGCCGCCTGCCTGGTCGTCGGGTGGAGCAAGGCCCAGATGACCCCCGGCATCTACCACCAGGAGTCGCCCGAAGCCGCCGACGCCGAGCCGTTCTTCGCGCGGGCGTGCGACGGGGGTCTCGAGCGGGCCTGCGTGGCGCGTGGCGCGCTCTACCAGCTGGGCGTGGGGGTCGAAAAAGACGCCGAGACCGCCCTGTCGCTGCACACCACGGCCTGTCAACAGGGCGAGATGGCCGGTTGTCGCAGGTTGGGGGCGCTCTACCACATCGGGCTCGGGGTCGACCGCGACCTGGACAAAGCGCGCAAGTACTACGGAGAGGCCTGTGAGAGCGGGTATCTCGCGGGGTGCAACAGCATGGGGCTCGTCACCCACCTGTCGATCGACGGGTCGAAGCCCGATCCGCCCGCCGCCATCGCGTTCTACATCCGGGCGTGCGACGGCGGCCACCAGTCCGCGTGCGGCAACCTCGAGAAGCTCTACGCGGCCGGCATGCGGCCCGAAGAAGACCCTCCCGGCCGACTCGAGCTGTGGGAGGCCGGCTGCGAGCGCGGCGTCGCAGCAGCCTGTGCCAACGGCGGAAACCTCGCGAACGACCCCCTGATGGGCGATGCCGCGTCCCTCGAGCGCGCCCGGGATCTGTGGACCCGCGGCTGCGACATGGACGACAGCTACAGCTGCGGGCAGCTCGGCGCCTCGCTGTTCGACACCGACTTCGAGCGCGGCCGGGTGATGGTGCGCGACGCCTGTGAAGCCGGGCACGGCGAGGCCTGTCGCCGTCTGGCCGACGTGCTCGCCGACAAGAAGAGCCCGCACTACGCGAAGGACCGGGCTGCGAGCCTCTACAGCAAGGGCTGCGAGCTGAACGACACCCGCGCCTGCCTGGGCCTGGCCCACGCCCACTGGAAGGGCATCGGCATCGACAAGGACAAGGACCGCGCACGGGAGCTGTACGAGCACGTGTGCAGCCGCGGCATCGAAGAAGCCTGCAAACGCGCCCGCTAGCCAGCTCGCGTTCATCCGCGGGCTGAACGCAACGCTGCCCCCCTGCGGCAGACCGCGGAAACGGCCCGATTCCCTGCGGAAGGCTGTTCGGGGCGGGTCCAGGGTTCGAGCGTCGGCTCGTGGTTCGACCAATGGGCGCGAGCTCTCCGGTCACGCCTCCGTGCAGACCTTCGTGTTCCTCCGTGACTCCGTGGCAACGTTGCGCTGAACTCACTTTGTACGACTGTTCTGGTGGGATCGACCGTACTCCACCAGGCCACGCTCGCTCTGCGATCCGGCAGCGCCCAACCAACTCAGCGCGTTGAGAAGCCCAGATCGACGGTTGTTTCGCCGTCGTTGCCGCCGTACGAGCCCTCGCTGAAGTCCACCGAGTCGAAGTCGTCGCCGCCGATCTCCATGCGCAACGTGCCCGAGAAGTCGCCCATCTCGGCCCGCGTGCTGATGATCTCGGCTTCCCAGCCCTCGACGGTCCAGCTGTTGAGCAGGAACCCACCGTCGCCCGCCAGCATCGTGCCGCTGGTCTCCAGCTCGATGCGCACCCGCGCCTCGAGGCTCAGGTCGGGGCACTGCTCGCCCAGCCGCGCGGCGTCGGCGAAGATCTCGCTCAGGTCGAGGCTCCAGGTGCCCGAGAGCAGGTCGCCGTCGCGCACCACCAGCCCATCGACCGGCTCCTCGAGCAGATCGACGAACTCTGGGACGGTGGGGCCCTTGCGGATGCGCATGCCGTCGGTCTCGGCGCTCAGCGCGCACTCGGGGGGTGCGAGCTCACAGCCGGCGACCAACACACCCAGCACTGCCGCCAGAACACCCCCTCTCGAGAACGCCCTCAGCCGCGGAGCGATTGCAGGAAGGCGGTCGCGGAGTGCCCGTCGCGCAGGGCGTTCAGCATGGCCGTGCCCACGATGGCCCCGTGTGCCGTGCCTTCCAGCCGCTGCACATCGCTGCGGGTGCGGATGCCGAACCCCGCACACACGGGCAGGTCGGTGGTCTGGCGCAGACGCGTCAGGTAGGCCGCCAGGGCCTCTGGATCGGCGCTGGTGCCGGTGACGCCGGTGACGGTCACCGCGTACACGAAGCCCGACGACGCCGCACACAGGCTCTTCAGGCGCTCGGGAGGGGTGACCGGCGTGACCAGCTGGACCAACGCCAGCCCCTCGCCCTCGCACAGCGCGCGGAACTCCCGCCCCTCTTCGTAGGGCAGGTCCGGGACGATGAAGCCGCTCACCCCCGCCGCCGCTGCATCGCGCACCAGCGCCTCCAGCCCGTAGGCCAGCAGGGGGTTGAAGTAGCTCATCAGCACACACGCGGCGTCGATCTCCGTGTTCTTGAGGGTCTCGAGAATCCAGGGAAGCGTGACACCGGATTCCAGAGCGATGCGAGAGGTCTCCTGAATGGTAGTGCCATCGGCCATGGGATCTGTGAACGGGACGCCCACCTCGATGGCGTCGGCGACCTGACCCACCTCGCGCAGGAGGTCGGAGAATCCCTCTCTTTCAGGGTAACCCGCAGTGAGGTAGGGCATGATGGCGATCGCGGCCCCGCTCTTGGGAGAGGCGATGGCGGATTGCAGTCGGGTGGCGCTCACGAGTCCTCCCCATCGTCCGAGCCGGGGATCCGGCCGACGCGCTCGAGGATGCCGAGATCTTTGTCGCCGCGACCCGACGTGCAGATCAGCACGGTCTGGCCGGGGTGTTCGGACGCCCAACGCCGGGCACCCGCGAACGCATGGGCGGTTTCGATGGCGATGAGGATTCCCTCCATGCGGGCGGCCTCTTCGAGGGCATCGAGTGCGTCGTCGTCCGAGGCCGAGACGTAGGTGGCGCGCCCGCTCTCGGCCAGGTGCGAGTGCTCCGGACCGACGCCGGGGTAGTCCAGACCCGCGCTGACGCTGTGGGTCTCGCGGATCTGCCCGTGGTCGTCCTGCAGGAGCAGGCTGAACGCCCCGTGGAGCACGCCGGGCCGACCGTTCACGATGGTGGCTGCATGCTCGCCGAGGCCCGACCCGCTGCCGCCCGCTTCGACCCCGAGCAGCGCAACGTCGGCATCGCCCACGAACGGGTAGAAGGCCCCGATGGCATTGCTGCCGCCGCCCACGCACGCCACGACGACGTCCGGGAGCGATCCGGTCGCGCCGAGCACCTGCTGGCGGGCCTCCCGACCGATCACGCTCTGCAGCTCGCGGACGAGCCAGGGATAGGGATGTGGACCCACGGCGCTGCCCAGCAGGTAGAACGTGCCCTCGGGGTCGCTCACCCAGTCCCGCAGGGCTTCATCGATGGCCGCACGCAGCGTGGCATCCCCCGCCGTGACCGACCGGACCTCGGCGCCGAACAACCGCATCCGCGCGACGTTGGGAGCCTGTCGATCGACGTCGACCGCCCCCATGTAGACGAGGCACTCGAGCCCCAGACGCGCACAGGCCGCCGCGGTGGCGACGCCGTGTTGACCCGCACCGGTCTCGGCCACGATGCGCTTCGCACCCATGCGCTTGGCGAGCAGTGCCTGCCCGATGGCGTTGTTGATCTTGTGGGCACCCGTGTGGTCGAGGTCTTCGCGCTTCAGCCACACCTCGGCCCCCCAGGCCTCGGACAGCCGGCTGGCGCGGGACAAGGGGCTCGGGCGACCCACCCAGGTCTCGAGCTCGTCGTGGAGATCGGCCAGGAACCCGGGATCGGCGAGGGCTTCGCGCGCTTCGGCTTCGAGCCGGGTGAGGGCCCCCATGAGGGTCTCCGGAACGTACCGACCCCCGAATGCACCGAATCGACCACGTGCATCCGGGTAGCCGCCCACTGCGGCGCTGCTCATTCGTCCTCCAACGGCTCTGCTCGACGGGTGTAGACCCTACCGGGCCGCGTTCACCGCGTCGACGAATGCCTGGATCCGGCCCGCGTCCTTCAGGCCCGGAAGGCTCTCGACCCCGCTCGACACATCGACCCCGATGGGCTGGACCGTACGGATGGCTTCGCCGACGTTCTCGGGAGTGAGGCCCCCAGCGAGGATCAGGGGATAGCCGGCCGCGACCTCGGCGATGCGCTGCCAGTCCGCGACACGACCCGAACCGCCACCCGCGGCCGAGTCCACGAGCGTGCATCCGCGCAGCGAGTCCGTGACGATCGTGCTGGCACTGGGCTGCCCGAGGCGCCCTGCGAGATCCTCGCCGTCCGGGACCGAGCGCAGCCAGAACGTGCCCGGGGTGAGGCCTTCGGGACACTCGACGGCCTGCACCGCATCGACCCCCAGGTCGAGCACCTGCTTCAACAGCTCCGGATCGTCGGCCCGATTGAACACCGCCACCGCTTCTACCCCGTGCGGGACGGCCTCGATGAGGGGTCGAGCCTCTTCGACCGTGAGCCGGCGGACCGACGGCGCGAACACGAACCCCACCGCGGTCGCCCCCGCGTTGACCGCCGCCATCACGTCGTCGTGGGTCTTCAGCCCGCAGATCTTGATCCTCACGTGTCTCCTCCTGCCCGCTTCATCGCCCGAACCAGCGCTCCGGGATCGTCGGCACGCATCAACGCCGACCCCACCAGGGCTCCACGATAGCCGTAATTCGAGATTCGACCGATGTCGGCGGGGGTCTGCAGCCCCGACTCCGCGATGGCCACCCGCTCGGACGGCAGGTACGGCGCCAGGTCTTCGAAGCGGTCGGGGTCGACCTCGAGGGTGCGCAGGTCGCGGCAGTTCACGCCCACCATCAGGGGTTGGTCGCCGTGCCAGTCGACGTGACAGCGCTGCAGGTCGTCGATGTCGAAGGCCTCCAGCAGCACGAACAGCCCCGCAGAGGTCGCGGCCTGGAGCATGGCCTCGAGGGTGCGGTCGTCGAGCATGCGAACGATCAGGAGCACCCCAGACGCCCCGTGGGCCCGGGCCTCCCAGACCTGCTTCGGGTCGACCAGGAAGTCCTTGCGCATGCAGCACCCGTGCTCGGCGGCGGCCTCCAGGTACGACAGCTCGCCGGAGAACCGATCGGGCTCGGTGAGCACGCTGACCGCATCAGCGCCCGCACGGAGGTAGGTGTGCGCCCGCGACGCCGCCTCGACGGCGGGATCGGCAGCGCTGGCGAGCACCCCGGCACTCGGCGCCCGGAACTTCACCTCGGCCAGCAGCACGAACCCGGACGCGTCCAGCCGATGCACCCTCGGAGCGGCCTCCAGCAGGTGGCGGAACGCGTCTTCGTGGATGCGACCCGCCCGCTCGCGGCTCGCGCGCGCCATCTCGTCCAGAAGGTCGCTCACGTCGGGCCTCCCACAGCGCGATGGCGCAACAGCCCGTCCAGCAGGGGCTGCAGGAGGTCCATTCCGCGAAGCGCGCGTCTCCACCGGGCGGGAATGGCTTCGAGTCCGTCGCGGATCCCCGCCAACCCGCCGGCGATGCACGCGGTGGTGTCGGTGTCGTGACCGAACTGGATGGCGCGCTTCACCACAGCCTCGTAGTCGCCTGCCCGCAGGGCCACCCGCACCGAGTGCAGGGAGTCCAGCACGTAGCCCGTGCCCCTGGGCTCCCAGGGGTCGACGAAGCGCTGGAGCTCGGCGGCGTCCACATCCAGCGCGCGCATCCCGGCCACCGCCTGTTCGAAGCCAGTGTCCGCATCCGCGCCGTTCAGCAGCGCCCGACCCCACAGGACCAGCAGCCCACACGCCACCTGCGACCGCATGTGCCCGTGGGTGATGCGGGACTGGAGCATGGCGTTCGCGACCAGCTCGGCGTCGGAGCCCGTGTGCCAGAGCGCCAGGGGCAGCACCCGCATCGCCGAGCCGTTCCCGTTGTCGTACTCCCCCGTGTTGCCACAGGTCTCCGCGGGCTGCTTGCCGATGCGGTCGAGGGCCACCCCGGTCTGGTTCCCGATGTCGAACACGTGGCGATCCACCGCCAGCTCGCCCTCGAAGTACCACCGCCGGAACCGGCCCCCCAGGTCTTCGACGTCCAGCCCGTCGTGCTCGAGCAGGGTGGCCAGCAACGCCAGGGCCTGCGCGCCGTCGTCCGACCAGGTTCCGCAGGGAGCACTGCGGTGCGAGCGGTTGAAGCCTGCGGGCGGCTCCATCTCGATGTCCGAGGCCGGAGGCAGGTTCGCGGGGTCGTGGAACTCGTAGGGAACGCCGAGCGCATCGCCCACCAACAGCCCGACGAGCCCGCCCCGCAAGCGGGATTCGAGGGTCATGCCGAGATCCGTTCGAGCAGCGCGAGCACCTTGCCGTTGTCGAGCGCGGCTTCGACCCGCGACACGGCATCCCGCTCGACCGCCACCTCGAGCACCTCGAGCACCAGCGCCGCCGACAGCACGATGGCGTCGCGATGGGGACCCTTGGCGCCCCCGAACACGGCCAGCAGTGCCGCCGCGTTGTCCTCGGCCGTGCCCCCTCGCAGATCGGCGGCCGTACAGCGGGGAATGCCGTAGACCTGGGTGGGGTCGACCTCGCGGTGCCGCACGCCATCTTCGGGTCGGACGTCCCACAGCTCGAACGGGCCGAGCGGCGTGGCTTCGTCCCAGCCCTCGGCCCCGTGCACGACGATGGCGTGCTTGATCGCCATGCCGGCCAGGGCGTCGGCCATCGTGGCCGCGGCTTCGGCGCTGTAGGCCCCGATCAGCTGGTAGGGGGGTCGGGCCGGGTTCGACAGCGGCCCGAGGAGATTGAACACCGTGCGCGTCTTCAGTGCCCGGCGAACGGGCATCACGCCGGCCGTGGCCGGATGGAAGTGCGGCGCGAACAGGAACGTGAACCCGCTGTCCTCGAGCATCTGGGCTGCGGTCTTCGGGCCTTCGGGCAGCACGATGCCCAGGGCCTCGAGCACGTCGGCGCTCCCGCTCTTCGACGACACGCTGCGGTTGCCGTGCTTCACCACGGGGTGGCCCATGGACGCGACCACCAGCGCGGCCGCCGTGCTGATGTTGATGCTGTTCGACCCGTCTCCGCCGGTACCACACGTGTCGACCAGCGCTCCGGACCCGTCGTGGACGAACGGAACGGCGCGCGACCTGAGCCCGCGCGCGAATGCCCGGACCTCGGCCGCAGTCTCGCCGCGGGTTCGCATGGCTGCCAGGGCAGCGGCCTTCCAGACGTCGGGCTGGTCGGGGTCCTGCAGGTGGTCCAGGAGCTCGTCGACCTGTTCGTCGGTCAGCTCCATCCCGTCGAGGAGCTGCTCCAGCAGGGCGCGCATCGGGGGTCTCCTTGGTGTGTGGTCGGTGGTTTCGTGGCAGTCTACAAGGCATGGCGCTTCCGCACGACACCGCGTTGCCCGCCGATCCCGGCGCTCCGCCCGCCCAGCTCCGGGTGCAGGACGACCTCGGCGGCATGCAGGTGCGCGTGAGCGGCTACGCGAACGACCGCAGCGTCTGGATGCGCGAAGGCGGCAAGTGGCTGGGATTGCTGGGGATCGTCGCGGTCAGCGGGCTGATCGCACTGTGCGCCGGGATGCTGGTGACCTGGGCGGTGTTCCTGGCGATGCTGACCGCGGCCGTGATCGCCTACAGCCAGATGGACAGCAGCAGGGCCGCCCGCCACACCACGCTCACCCCCCTGGTCGAGGGGCTGCGCATCCGCGACGACACCGGAGAGCGCGTCACCCACGACTGGCGGAGCATCCGCTCGGCGGAGGTGCACGGCGGCAGCAAGCCGATCCTGGTGCTCCAGCGCTACGGAATGCCCGCCATCCGGGTTCCGATGGAGCTCGAGCCCGCATCCCACGCGGTGTGGCTCGCAAAGCGCCTGGAGGCCGACCGCCATGCGTTCCTCGAGAAGCGGGGCACCTACGAAGACGTCCCGAAGGCGCTCCGGAACCTCAGCCGCGCCACCGAGTAGGCCCGGGCTCCGAACCTGGCCCTACAGCGGCGTCCAGGTCCAGGTGGCCGTCACGGTCAGCCCGACGTCGTACTCGACGATCTTCTGGTCGGTGCGCCAGGTGTCGTCGACGTAGGTGTACCGGATGAGCCCCTCCCCATCGCCGGTGAGCTCCCATCCGATGCGCCCGTCCGGGTGGTAGGAAGCCGGACGGGAGCCGGTCACGGTCAGACAGTCCCAGGTCACCGCCGAGCCGCCACGCGTCGCGATCTGCCACGTGTCCGGACCCAGGTAGGTGTACTCCTCGACCACGAAGGGCGTGCCGTCGTCGTCGAGAATCGCCGCGCGCAGCAGCAGCCCGTCGTCCCGGTGGATGTACTCCCAGGTTCCGCTGTTCGGATTCACCTCGACGCCGACGTTGCCGTCCCAGGTGTACTCGGACCACTCGTAGGGCGAGAGATCGCCGAGGCGCAGCGCAGCCGCGATCCGCCAGCTGCCCGGCTGGTACTCCAGCTCGGTGTGCCCGGGCGGAAGCGACCCGTTGTCCGTCTTCTGGAGGAGGCGTCCATCGGCGGTCCACACGTGTGTGTTCGCGAACGGGCCCCCTTCGACTGCACTCCACGCAGGCGCATCACTCGCGAAGGGTCCGGGGTCTGGTGGGATGGGCTCGCAGGAGGTCGACACCGGATCGGGCAGCTCCAGGCCGGGCCGTTCGAGCGGCTGACCTGCGCTCACCCAGGTGGAGACGGCGTCCTCCCGGAGTGGACCCGCGAGCCGTGTGCGCTCGGCGACGCCCCACGTCGGGAGCGACGCATCCTCGGAATGGTAGCGGGTCGACGCCACGTCTCCGGACTCCGACTCGGTGGAGAGCACGCGACCATCCTGGTTGAACCGCTCCACACGTTCGCCATCGGGGCCCGAGACCTCGGCCACCAGCTGGTCCAGGCCATCCAGCCCCTCGCCTTCGGCACAGCTCCAGTCCCAGACCTCGTCGCCGTCCTCGGCATCCCAGACCCGCGCGAGCTGCCAGGACAGGTCGTCGAGGTAGGACCAGCGCTTCAGATCGGTCTCGGAGCCATCCTCCTCGACCCGCCAGCGTCGCACCGGGAGCCCATCCGGCCGATGGTCCTGCAGCTCCACCGATCCATCGGTCCGCGTGATGGTGGCGACGTTGCCCCACCAGCTCCAGGTCTCCTCCTGCGTCTCGCTACCGCCAGCCTGGTTGCTGACGATGAAGCTCCGCTGGTCGATCTTCCACGACCCGGGCACGTAGGTGGTCTCGATGCGGGTGGCGTGCGCGGTCTCGGAGAGCAGCCGCCCATCCGCGGTCCACTCCCGAACGGAGTACTTCCCGTGTCCGCCGATGGTCGGGACCAGGGCGCGCCAGGCCATCGCGTCGTCTTCACCAGAGGCCGGCACGATCGGAATCGCCTCACACGTGCGAATCGTGACGTCGGTGGGCGAATCGACCGCATCCACCGGGCCGTTCCCCGCCGAGCAGGCCACGAGCCCCGTGCATACGAGCCCGATCAGGGCATGAGGCGTGGCGGTCGGAGGGCGATCCATGAGGACTCCAGACGGAACGTGCGCACGAAGAAGATGGCACATCCCGCCGATTGTCGCCTGGATCGGCATCGACCGCCAGTCGGCGTCAGCAGGCCGCGGGCTCCCGGGTCTCCAGCCTCACCGAGAGCAGGGCGTCGGTCCACGGAACCCCGACCCGAGCGTGTATCTCCACCCGACCCGTCCCCTCGGGACGCTGGACGGTCACGTGACGCACCCGCAGGGCGATGTCGGATGCGCACCACCCGGAGGGGATCTGGCTCCGAATCCCGCGCTGCACCTGCTCGACAAGATGGTGGGGATGGTCGATCATGCACTCGACGACCGACCGCAGTTCCGCGGAGATCAACGCGCCAGTACCCGTGAATCGTCCAGACCCAGGTGCGGGTCCGCCGCCCTCGCCCTCGGCCCGAATCACGGCTTCTTCGTATCGTTCCGCCTCGACCGCGGGGACGACGACTTCGAGCCGGAGCGCGCTGTCCCAGCCCCGTGGCGTCACATCCGCGAGCACAGAGGGAACCATCGGCTCCATCGCCCACTCGACCATCACGCTCTCCTGTGCAACAACCCGTGCACCCTCATTGGACCAGCGTGGAAACACCGCTTCAATGACACTGCGGTGGCGCGCGGATTCCCACCAATCGTTCGTCCACGAACGTCTCGAACATCAAACATTCCATCCAGGAGCATCCGCCATGGCCGACTGGGACCGACCCCTGACCCACGACGAAGCCGCCGTGGTCGAGCGATTTCGTCAGACGGCACATCGCCTGTACGACGGCGTCGAGACCCCACACCGTTCGTGTGGGATCGCCATCGCCGAGACCTTCGACCGCCCGACCGCCTCCTACCAGTCGCTACGCCGGGGAGGGATCAACGGCATGGGGCCGTGTGGCGTTCGAATGGCCGGACAGCTCGTCCTGGGCGAGCTTCTGGGCGACCCCGACCCCACCGGGCCCACCACCGACGCGCTGAAAGCCGCCATGGCCGACTACTGGGCCCGTCTGCCCGAGCGTCTGAGAGCCCTGACCTGCAACGAGCTGGTCGCCGATCAGGGGGACTTCCGGGGTGCACAGCGTCATCGGCACTGCACCGACCTGGCCGCCGAGAACGCGGCCCTGCTCGCCGAGGTGCTCGTCCGACACGGGCATCACGACCTGCTGCGCTGAGGGCTCACAGCCCCAGGAAGTTGGCCAGCAGCGCGTCGCCCTGAGGCGTGAGCACACTCTCCGGGTGGAACTGCACGCCTTCGGCGGCGAGCGTGCGATGTCGGACGCCCATCACCACCCCGTCCGTCGTGCGCGCCGTGACCTCCAGCACCTCGGGGAGCGTCGGCGGATCGGCGACCAGGGAGTGGTAGCGCCCGACCTCCAGAGGCTGCGGGAGCCCCGCGTACAGCGTCTTTCCATCGTGCTCGACGAAGCTGGCCTTGCCGTGCATCAGCTGCTCGGCCCGCACGATCCGGCCGCCCAGGACCTGCACGAGGCTCTGGTGGCCCAGGCACACCCCGAGGAGCGGGATCTCGCCCAGGAACGCCTCGAGCAGGGCCATGGAGACGCCCGCGCTGTCGGGGGTTCCCGGGCCTGGACTGACCACGAGGTGCGTCGGCGCGAGGTCTCTGGCCTGTTCCACCGTGATCTGGTCGTTCCGCACGACGTGTACGCGGGCTCCGAGCACCTGGAAGGCCTGGGACAGGTTGAACGTGAAGCTGTCGTAGTTGTCGATCAGCAGGATCTCGGCGCTCACAACCCCTCCTCGGCCAGCTCGAGGGCGCGCAGGAGGGCCCCCGACTTCGCGTGGACCTCCTTCCACTCGGACACCGGGACGCTGTCGGCCACCAACCCGGCACCCGCCTGCCAGGCGTAGCGCTCGTAGTGCTCGCCGCTGAACACCAGCGTGCGGATGGCGATGGCCTGGTCCATCGTTCCCCCGTGCCCGAAGTACCCCACGGTTCCGGCGTAGAAGCCGCGCCGCACGGGCTCCAGGCCATCGATGAGCTCCATGGCCCGGATCTTGGGTGCGCCCACGACCGTGCCGGCCGGGAACGTGGCCGCGAACAGGTCGAAGGGGTCGACGTCGTCGCGTAGCTGGCCGGTGACCCCGGACACGATGTGCATCACGTGGCTGTACCGCTCGATGATCCGGTAGGGCTCGACGGCGATGGTGCCGGGAACCGCGACGCGGCCGAGGTCGTTGCGGGCCAGGTCGACCAGCATCACGTGCTCGGCGGCCTCTTTGGGGTCGGCCAGCAGATCGGCTTCGTGCTGGCGGTCTTCTTCGTCGGTCGCCCCGCGGGGACGCGTCCCGGCGATGGGCCGCAGGGTGGCGAGCCCGTCGTGCAGCCGGACCAGGGCTTCGGGGGAGCTCCCGACGACCGCCATCCGTCCGGGACCCTCTCCGAGCTCCAGAAAGTACATGTACGGACTGGGATTGAGCAGGCGCAGCGCCCGGTAGACCTGGAACGGATCGAGGCGGTTCGGGCCTTCGAAGCGGGTGGCGGCGACCAGCTGGAACACCTCGCCTGCGCGGATCCATTCCTTGGTCTGCTCGACGCCCTCGAGGAACGCCGCCTCTGAGAAGCTGGGCACCGGAGACCCGAAGCCCCCGCTGCGGAACGGCCGTGCCGGACGGTCTGGGACCGGGCCACGCAGACACATGACCACGTCGCGCTCGACCCGCTTGCGCTCGGATTCGCTGCCCGCATGGAGCACCGCCGCCCGTCGGGTGACGTGATCGAACACGAGTACCGAGGTGGGTGCGGTGAAGATGGCCTCTGGCTCGCCGTCGCGGGGTTCGGCTTGACTGGGCAGGCGCTCGAACCGTCGAACGAGGTCGTATCCGCAGCACCCGACGAGCCCTCCGGTGAACGGGAGGCCGTCTACGACGGGCTGAAGTGCAGGTGCGGTCGCCAGCGCGTCGCGCAGCAGGGCCAGGATCGCCTCTCGACTGTCGGGCGTGGGGGTGAGCTCGGGGTCCTGTCCGGGGCGTCGGATCTCGGTGCGATCCCCATGGATCGCCAGTGAAAGCCCTTCTCCGAACCCGATGAACGAGAACCGCGCCACCGTGGTGCCGCCCACCACGGACTCGAGCAGGAACCGGGGCTTCAGCGGCGCGAGCTTGAGGTAGGCGGAGACGGGCGTGTCGAGGTCCGCGACGATGTCGAAGGGCGTCTGCATGGTCGGAGGTTTAAGGAGCACGCACCCGGTTGTCCCGGGCGACGTGTCGAGGAGCGGATCGATGAAGCCCGAGTTCTGGCTGGAAGCGTGGAAGAGCGGCAAGCGCGGGTTCCATCGGGACGCCGTGCACCCCGATCTGCCGGCGTACGCGAGGGATGTGCTGCCCGAGAACGGAACGGTGCTGGTTCCGCTCTGCGGGGCGACCCACGACCTGAAGTGGCTCGCCGGGCACGGCTACCACACCATCGGTGTCGAGCTGTCTCCCATCGCGGCCCAGGAGCTCGCCGAGCGCGACGGGCTGGTGCAGGACGGCGAGCTGGCTCCATACACCCGCTGGTCGGCCGACGGGATCACCCTGCTGGTCGGGGATTTCTTCGCGCTCACCCCCGAACACACCGGCCCGGTCGACGCGATCTGGGACCGGGCTGCGCTGGTGGCGCTGCACCCGAGCATGCGCGCCGACTACCTGCGGGTGGAGCGGTCGCTGCTGAAGCCGGGTGGTCGGCTGCTGTTGAACGTGCTGTCGTACGACCAGAGCACGCGCGACGGCCCCCCCTGGTCGGTCTCCCCGGAGCTGGTCGAACACCTGTGGCCCGAAGCCGAGCTCATCGAGAAGCGCACCAACGGGGCCACTCCGGACTTCGCGACGGGCTGGCTGTACCGCGCCACCGTGTGAGCGCACCTACTGGCGCGCTGGATGGCTCTCGACCTCGCTGGCCAGCCGCCGAATGTCCGCCGACAGTTCCTCCCACGACGCGGCTTCGGATGCGTCTGTCGGGACGTTCGCCTCCACCTGCCCGTCGGAGGCCCAGACCGTCCGCGTGCTGGGAAACCCGCCCCAGCTCCGAAGCCCGACCGAGACCATGAGGTCGCCACCGGCGGTCCGAGCGTGCCCTCGCTCGTCCTTCACGAGGATCTTCGCAGGCGTCGCCACCAGTCGACCGTCCGTCTTGGCGTGCCCCACCACGATGATGGTGTCGCCCACTTCGGGTGGGTGCGTCATGTTCGAGTCCACCTCGAGAGACTCCAGGACGTGCGTCGGACACCCCAACTCGTCCAGCCACACGTCTCCCACGGGCTCCAGCACGAGGTCGGCCCCGAACCGCCCGGGGTGACGAGCAGCGACGACGAACTCGCCGATGACGTTCGCGACCATGAGACCCGGATCGAGACCGTTCTCGTGCGCCTGCGCCATTCGCGCCTTCGTGAGCTCCGTGTGACGCGCCCAACCGCCCGGTTCCTGGGGGTTCGGGCAGGCCATCGCAGCGCCCATGGCCAGCAACACCATCACTGAATCGTGATCTCGGCTTCGAACGTGAGCGGGTTGGCGAGCAGCGACAGGTAGTTGTCGAACCACAGGAACAGGTCTTCGACCTGGCCCGAGGTGTTGGTGTAGCTGATGCTCTCCGGCGGGATCGGGGTGCCCTGGAACTGGTCGTCGCACACGAGTGCGGACTGGGTGTCGTCGCACACCGAGGTCAGGTAGAGCACGCCGTCGCCGCCATTCTGGACCTGGTAGGTGACGTCGATCGTCTCGCCGGGCTGCAGCCGGACGTTCACCACGCCATCCTCGCCCGACGAACCGAAGGTGGTGCAGCTGGGCCCGGGGTTGGACAGGTCGGAGTTGTCGACGAAGCCCGACAGGTCGCCGTCGATGATGTAGGTGCCGGTCTCGAAGGTCTCGGCGTTCTGGGCGGTGGCACAGCTCTCGGCCATGATCACGCCCTGGGGTGCGATCTCGGAGTAGGTGAGCTGGAACGGCCCCTGCACGCCGGGGTCGCCCGGGTCGTCGAGCACCAGGTAGCCCACGCGGGGGTCTGCGATGGGGTTCTCGTACTCCAGGGTGCCGTAGGCCGGCTCGCCCGACACGCAGGTGGACTCGTCGTCGCAGTCGCCCAGCAGGTACATCCCGATGGCGGCGTCGGTCTCGAAGCGCACGATGGCGCCCGGCGGGATCTCGATGGCCACGAGCTTGTCCGGGCCGGGGCTGTCGAAGCCCGAGCAGCCGAGCGCGCCGGGGTCGAGGGTGTCGATGCCGTCGGACAGGTCGAACCAGTGGGTTCCGGGCTGCAGCGCCTGCTCGTTGCGGGCCTCGAGGCAGGTGTCGTAGATGTCGGACGGCGGCTGGGGCGTCTCGAACGCGACGTCGAAGAGCACCAGCCCGCCTGCCCCGGGATCGGAGCTGTCGAGGACGACCACGAGCTCCTCGTCGGCCGCACCCGTGTTGGTGTAGTGCACGGTCTCGCTGCCGCCGAACGCGTAGTCGGACCCCGACACGCAGCTGGTCGCGTCGGTGCAGTCGGTCAGCAGGTAGACGCTGGCGTCGCCCTGGTAGGCTTGGGCGCTCACGATGAGCTGCTCGCCCGGCGGCACGGTGACGGTGAAGTTGGCGTCCAGGCCCGCGGCACCACTGCCCGTGCAGCCCGTGCTGGTGGGGTCGATCGCATCGGTGTTGCTGGAGAGGTCGGCCCAGTAGGCCCCTTCGGCGAGGGGCAGACCGGAACCACAGACATCGTCGGGCACCACGGCATCCCGGTTCGCCAGCGGCGGGTGGAAGCCCTGCAGCCAGGTCTCGACGCGAACGCCCAGGTGGAGCGGGTTGCCGTTGACGTCCAGGTCTTCGTAGGACGCCCGCGCGAGGGCCAGCACGACTTCGACGTTCTCCTCGTTCAGACCGAGGCTGTCGACATCGAGGCTGAAGAACCCGTCGTCTTCGAGCAGGTAGGTGCGCGCGACCGGCGTGGAGCCGGGCTCACCCCCGGCGGAGACCAACAGGGTGACGAGCTCGTTGGGGTTGGTGGACGGGGTCCACTCGAAGTCGACGGTGGAGCCATCCAGCACCAGCGCGGGCTCGGCGGGATCGGGGACGATGACGTCCATGGCGACCGGAGGCGTGATGTCGGCCACCCCCGTGTAGGCGCCCCACTGACCTCCGGCGATGGACAGATCCAGGGCCTGACCGGCGGTCGGAGGCGTGCTCTCTCCGAAGTAGAAGACCCCGACCTGGGGGTCGAACAGGCGCTCGGACAGGTCGGGCCCGAGGGTGAAGTCCGGCCCCACCTCGATGAACTGGGCCTGGGACGGGTCGAAGAAGCCCGTGTGATCGACGAAGTCGTCCTCGGCCGCCGGAAACTGGTCGTAGCAGAAGTTGAACAGCTGCGGATAGCACTCGGCCACGTTGGGGATTCCCTGGCGGCTGTCGGCGAACAGGCCCACCAGGAAGCTCTCGTCGGCCGGGAAGTACGCGGACGGCTGGTAGTGCACCAGGGTGATGCTGCCTTCGCCCGGCACCATGGGATCGGTGTCGGTGTCGGTATCTGCGTCGGTGTCGGCATCGGCGTCCGCGTCGCTGTCCGTGTCGGCATCGGTGTCCGCATCGGTGTCGGCGTCCGCATCGGTGTCCGTGTCCGCGTCGACCTCGACGTCGGTTTCGCCGTCGGACTTGCAGCCCGCGACCACCAGGGGCACCAGGGTGATCAGCAGCGCGGCGGTGAAGAGCTGGGAACTGGGCTTCACGAGTGAGCCTCCTCGGCACGAAGTAAACGCCAATCCAGCGCCATCCGCCACCCTCTTCGCACCTCAGGGTCCGTCGCGCTGCGTGCGGCCCAGTGGCGGTGGAGGCCAGATCACCGCGCGCGGGTGCACAGGACGGCCCCAGTCCAGCGGACGCAACGCGAACGGGTCGCTGGAACCACCCGCCAGGAAAGGGGGATCCGGGGGGTAGACCCGAAACGGCACCGGCAGACCGGTCTCCCGGTCGAATCGCGCTGCGGGCAGCAGGGTGGCCGTGTGTTCGATCGCCGTGTCCATTCGCTTGCAGTCGGCCTCCGACAGATCCAGACCCACCGGGCACTCCGCTCCGGCCTCGGGAAGCGGCAACACCCGGTACGCGAGGCTCCCGTCCGACAACCGGGTGTCGACCCAGGTGGGCGTGAATCGCAGATCCACCACATGGTGCGTCCCCAAGGTCGGACACGTCGCCAGCGTCACCCGCGCCACCACGCCCACGTCGCGATTCGGCGTCCGCTGATTGCTGACGAAGTTGCCCAGGCTGTAGAGAACCACCGCGTCCCGCAGCCCCTCGGGACGCATCACCGTGCCCACCTCGGCAGGCTGCAGCACGTGGGGATGGCTGCCCATCACCACATCCGCTCCGGCCTCCACCAGGCTCCACGCCAGCTCGCGCTGCCACGGCTCGGGGGCATGCCGGTACTCCCGACCCCAGTGGATGCCCACCACCACCACGTCGGCCACCTGCCGCGCCCGCGCGATGTCGTCCTGCATCTGGCCCGCGTCCAGCAGGTTGACGAGCCACGGCTCTCCATCCGGGAGAGGCCGCCCGTTCGTGCCATAGGTGAACGCGAGGAACGCCACCTCGACCGGTCCCGGCAGCTCGAACAGCGCCCAGGGCTCGTCGCGCTCGGTCGCTTCCCGGTGCGTCCCGACCGTGGCCACCCCGCGCTCCCGCACCGCATCGAGGGTCGCGATGACGCCGTCCCGGTCGCGGTCGAGGCTGTGGTTGTTCGCGGTCTGGAGCCCGTCGAACCCGGCGTCCACCAGCGCGTCGAGCAACGACTCGGGCGCGTTGAACAGCGGATAGCCGCCGTAGTCCTGCTCGGCGTCCACGGGGGTCTCGAGGTTGCCGAGCGCCAGGTCGGCACTCCGGAGAACGGGGGCGATGGGGTCGAAGACGCCCCGCCACGAGGTGCTGCCGTCGTCCTGGGTGGAGGCCCGCAGCTGCATCCCGTGCTGCATGATGTCGCCCACCAGCGCCACCTCCGCGTAGCGCGCATCGCAGTCGACGCCCGGCAGCTCCTGGAACACCACACTCTGTGGGCCGGGCTCCTCCCGGGGCGGTCCCGCCGCCCTCGCACCCGGCGTCATCCCTCCCGCCATCCACGCGAAAGCGACCGTGAAAGCACCCGTCCACACGGGTCCGCTTCGCACCCACCCCGCGAACGCAGCGTCCCACAGGGGTTCGATGTGTGGGCAGTGTGATTTCCACGGCCCGGCCTCGGCGCTAAGCTTCATCCAGCATGTCCCCGCGCAACCGCGATCAATACGTCCACCAGACCCTCGGCGACCGCTTCCATATCAAGCGGCCGCTGGCAGAGGGCGGCATGGCTCGGGTGTACTTCGCTCGCGACACGCAGACCGACGAGCGGGTGGCCGTCAAGATCCTCACCCCCAAGCGGGGCAAGCGGAACCTGCTCGAGCTGATGCAGCGCGAGGCGGTCGCTCTCGAGAGGCTCGACCACCCCAACATCGTGAAGACCCTGGCTCACGGCCCCACCGACAACGGCGGGTTCTTCATCGCGATGGAGCTCATCGAGGGCCCGTCGATCACGGACTTCATCCGCGAGAACGACACCGAACCCGAAGACGCCATCCGCTTGATCCTCCAGGTGTGCTCGGCGCTGCGTCACGCCCACCGCAAGGGCATCATCCACCGAGACCTGAAGTCCAGCAACCTGCTGGTGGCGCGCGACCATCGGGGCAGAGCCCGGGTGAAGCTCATCGACTTCGGGGTGGTGAAGATCACCGACGAGGAGACGCTGTCGGGCAATCGCCCCATCCTGGGCAGCGTGCACACGGTCAGCCCCGAGCAGGTGAAGGGCGAGGCGGTCGACCCCCGCGCGGACATCTACTCGCTGGGCATCCTCACCTACCGGCTGATCGCCGGAAAGTACCCATACCACAGCCGGATCGCCGCCGAGACCATCACCCAGCACGTGCACGGCGACATCCCGCTGCTCAACGATCCGTACCTCTCGCCGGACGTTCCGCTTATCGTGGCGAAGTGCATGGCCAAGAGCCCCGACGAGCGCTTCGACAGCGTGCAGGACCTGATGGACGCCCTGTCCACGGCGATGGACGCCCTGTCCACGGCGCTGGACGTCCCCACGGCGGCGTTCACCAGGCCTCTCCTGCCTGCCAATCCCGACAACATCGCCACCGACACGGGGGCGCCGACCCGCCGCACGCAGCCGGCCAATCGCGCGAACGCCCCCGAGAACTCGCCCCCCCGGACGGCCCTGGCGATGGCGGCAGGACTGATGGTGCTCGGTGCGATCGCCCTGTTGTGGGTGCTGGCGGGCGGATGACCCCGCGCTGGCGGGCTCCTTCCGAGGGTCGGTTGTTCTTCTTCGCGGGCCCGTGTGTCATCGAGTCCCGCGAACACGCAATCGAGACCGCGTCGGCGCTTCGGGCGATCTTCGCGTCAGCGGGGGTGGACTTCGTCTACAAGTCGAGCTTCGACAAGGCCAACCGGACGTCGGGGGCGTCGTATCGAGGTCCGGGGATGACCGAGGGCCTGTCGATCCTGGCCGAGATCCGCGAGCGGGTCGGCGTTCCGGTGCTCACCGATATCCACACCGCAGCGCAGGTCCCCGCCGTCGCAGAGGTGGTGGACGTGCTGCAGACCCCCGCGTTCCTCTGCCGCCAGACCGACCTGATCGAGGCGGCCGCTGCGTCCGGTCGGCCCGTGAACATCAAGAAGGGGCAGTTCCTCGCACCCTGGGACATGGCGGCGGTGATCGACAAGGGACGCAGAGCCGCCGAGGCCGCAGGTCACCCCGCGGAGCTGTTCGCCTGCGAACGGGGAACCAGCTTCGGCTACGGCAACCTGGTGGTCGACATGCGCGGGCTGACCGTGATGCGCGAGACGGCCCGGTGCCCCGTGGTGTTCGACGCGACCCACTCCGTGCAGCTGCCCGGTGCACGCGGCACGACCAGCGGCGGAGAGCGGCGCCACGCCCCTGCCCTCGCCCGGGCAGCCGTCGCGACCGGGTCGGTGGATGGCGTGTTCCTGGAGACCCACCCCGACCCCGACGCCGCTCCCTGCGACGGCCCCAACATGATCCCGCTGTCCGGTCTTCCAGCCCTGATCGACGATCTGGTGGCGATCCACGCACGGGTGCACCGGTGAGGATCCTGGCGGTGATTCCCGCGCGCTGGGGGTCCACCCGGTTCCCCGGCAAGCTGCTGGCGGAGCTGGGGGGCAAGACCGTCCTGCAGCACACGTGGACCGCCGCTCGAGAAGCCTACGAGCACGTGCTGATCGCCACCGACGACCTCAGGATCGCCGCTGTGGCGGAGGCGTTCGGAGCCCGCGTCGTGAACACGTCGTCTGCGCCGCGCAACGGCACCGAGCGGGTGCTCGAGGCGGTGGACTCCTCGCCGCAGACGCCCGACATCGTGGTGAACGTCCAGGGTGACGAACCCCACCTGCGTCCCTCGGACCTGCGCCGCCTGGCGGACCTCCTGGTCGACGACACCGACATCCAGGTCGCGACGCTGTGCCACCCCATCGACGGCGACACCGCCCTCGACCCCAACCGCGTGAAGGTCGTGCGAGATGCCACCGGAGATGCCCTGCTGTTCAGCCGGGCGCGCATCCCGTTCGTCCGCGACCCGGGCGACGTCGACACCGCGGTGTGGCAGCAACACATCGGGGTGTACGCCTTCCGTCGCGCGATGCTGGAGCGCTACCCCACCCTGCCCATCCCGCCGCTCGAACGGCTCGAGAAGCTGGAGCAGCTGCGCCTGGTGCACGCCGGCATCCCGATCCGTGTGCTGGAGGTCGCACCCATGGCCGCGCCGATCGACACCCCGGCCGATCTGACCTGACCGCTCGACCTACTTCCCGGACCTACATCCCCGACTGTCCGACCTCGCGGACCTCGTCCATCACCCGCGCGAACCCCCGCGTGCGAACCCAGCGCAGCAGCCAACCCGGCAGCGGAACGCCCCCGGCGTCGACCGCGATCTGGTGGGTGACGACCGCACCACCGCCCGGTGCATCGCGCACCTCCCAGAACCCCTCGTTCTTCGGGGTCCGGATGGTGCCCTTGCGCTCGGGAAGCGGCTCGTCGCTCGCAGTGGTCCACTGGTATCGCTGGCCGTCCGGGACCTCCTCGGTGGACGCCCAGAGCAACACCTCGCGGTCGTTCAGCCCCCACAGCTTCTGCAGCTGGTAAACCAGCGCCCGGTCGCCCTCGGAGCGGCGGACCTCACTCTCGTCGACCACCCAGATCGTCTCTTCGTAGGCGTCGAAGTCCGAGAGCTTGTCGCGCAGCACGTCCGCCGAGACGTCGGGCCAGGTGCACACGGCCTTCATCGCCGAGCCCTTCGCGTGGTCTTTGGGACGAGAGGTGTAGACGCAGTCGCCCGCTTCGCGCAGGGGTTCGAAGCCGTCGCCCTCGTTCGCAGAGGCCGATGGAGGCGGGCCCATCGCGACGATCATCGCGAAAACCCCTGCCCACACGTGTCGACCTGCACTCACTCGTGCAGCATAGCGTGTGGAACGTCGGCTCAGAGGGTCCGCCAGCTCACGCCCGCGCCGAAGCCGAAGCCGATCGAGGCGTTCCGCGCCCACAGATCCCAGGCTGCTCGCGCTTCGATCGCCAGGCCCTCCCAGACCGTGACCATCGCCTGGGGACCCAGCCGCACGGACTCCATGGTGAAGGGGTCCACCACGAAGTTCTTGTTGCCGTCGAGCCGGACCATCCCGATGACCGGACCCGCCTTGCCCCCCAGCGTGCCCCCGAATGCGACGCTGTCCACCAGGGTACGCTCGGTCTTCCAGTTGCGGAACAGCTCGGTGCGGTGGCGATAGCCCACCTGCCCTTCGGCCCAGAACCGACCCCCGCCGAACGCACCGCCCGCGAGCAGCCAGCCCGTGAAGTCGGTCTGCCCGTCGCCCGGGCGCCCGCAGAAGTCCTTGTAGACGGAGTCTTCGCAGATGTTGTCGACGCCGTACAGCGGGATCTTGACCTGGAGCGCGGCCGCGATGGGGTGCTTCTTGGAGAGCGCCACCTGGGGCATGAGGTCGAGATCGCCCGCGCGCGCCGTGAATGCCGTGCCGTCGATACGACGGACGGCGTTCTCGTCCTCGAACTGCACGTAGTTCAGCGTGAACGGCAGCCGTGCGGCGATCTGGATGGGCAGCCCATCGCTCACCCCGACCTCGCCGTAGACGCTGTACTGATGCCCGAAGAACCCCGTGGTCCCGAAGTCGCCGGTGCTGCCCAGGGCGGGGTCCTCGTCGGGCAGGACGTACTTCGTGGTGGTGTAGTAGTCGGCCCCCGCTTTCACGTAGTGCTCACCCTGCTTCCTGGTCCACGGACCCGCCACAGCCGAGGTGCTGGTGACGGTCGCGAGGAGGAGTGCCGGGATCATGGACGCACCTCGAAGCGGATCTCCATCCCGCCGTCGTAGCCTGCGGACTGGCCGGTCCCGTCGGCGCCCTGGGACACCAGGCCGCTCGCGGTCGTGACCCGGATGCGCGCGGTCACGTCTCCGCTGACCCCCGTGAGCTCGTAGCGCCACAGCGTCCAGATGTTCGCGCCGGGGCTGTAGTAGATCTCGACGTCTTCCCAGGTGCCGCCGTCGTCGAAGGTGATCTCGACGCGCTCGATGGGGTCCTCGCCAGCGTAGGCGGTGCCGATGAGCTCGACCGTCTCGCGGTTGACGATGGTGCCGTCGACCGGCTGGAGGATGAAGCCGTTCTGGCGGTAGGTGGCTTCGTCGGACCAGCCCGTGGTCTCCCAGTACCCGAAGTACTCGCTGTCCACGAGGTCGACCTCGCGCGGCCACTTCACGTTCTTGGTGCCGTAGCGGTTCTGACAGATGAAGCGCGCGGGCGCTCCGTGTGCGAAGGGCAATGGCTCGCCGTTCATCTCCCACATCAGCCACAGGCGCTCTTCGAACAGATCGCCCACCGGAACAGCCGTGTGGTAGTCGTCCATCCCCTCGAACTTCACGTCGACGGTCTCGTCGGGGATCTCGACCCCGAGGAACTCCAGGATCTCGAGGAACGGCAGGCCCCCCCAGACCGAGTTGTTGACGAGGGGGTTGCGGGGGTTTCCGCCGATGCACTGCAGCGTGTGCTCGAGCTCCACGGGCTCCAGCTCGTCGAAGGTCTCCGGGGTGATCGTCGCCACGATCTCGCCCTGCACCCGGATGGCGAGCTCCCAGGTCTCGACGTCGAACTCGGGCTGATCGCAGCACTGGTAGATGTAGAACTGGTCGTTGGGCGTGACGGGCTGGATGCCGTCCTGGATCATCTGCTTGTTCTGGACGTTGACGACCACGGCTTCGCAGCCGGACGCAGCGGCCGACATCGCGAACAGCTCGAGGATGCGACGGCGGGTGATTTCCAGGGACATCGGGGACTCCGGTTCAATGCATCGTGCTTCTCGCTCGCATCTATGCCGCAATTTCCGAATGGTTACCGGATTTTCGTGAAGTCATCCTGAACGACCCGTACGGGTTTCGTGGACAAAGCGCCCAGGGCCCCGAACACCCCCGTGGCCACGAGGCTCTCGAGGGGGTCCTCCCCGGTCGGGCAGGTGAACGCCGGGCGAGTCGCGTACAGACTCGTGACGAGCCCCACTGGGCGGCCCCGAAGACGGACCCGCGAGCCCCGCGCCGCGCGTCCCGCCCATCCGTCGCGATCCGTTCGTTAGGGTGGGTTGGGCAGACCTCGAACCACCGGAGATCCGGATGCTCGGAGACGACCTCAGAATCGCACTCGGGATGGCGCACGAATACGCGCGCAAGCACCGTCACGAGTTCCTCACCCTCGAGCACATGCTGTACGGCCTGCTGCACGACGCCCGGGCCTCCGAGGTCCTCGAAGCGTGCGGCGCCGACCTCGAAGCGCTCGAGAAGGCCGTGGTGGCGTTCCTGGGCGGCATGGAGCAGCTCGACATCCAGGGCGACTACGACCCCATCCACACCTTGAGCTTCCGCCGGGTGATCCAGCGCGCGATCATGCACGTGCAGAGCAGCGGACAGGCCGAGGTCGACGGCGGTCACCTGCTGGTCGCGATGTTCGCCGAGCCCGAGTCCCACGCGGTCTACCTGCTCGACCAGCAGGGTGTGAACCGCCTCGACGTCGTGGCGTTCATCAGCCACGGCAAGCGCAAGGACGGCCGCACCCGCAAGGACGTCGGCGCGCCGGTCGGTGCCGAGGGCGGCGGCGAGTCCAAGTCCCCCGAAGAAGCGCTGGAGGAGTTCACGGTCGACCTGTGGGAGCGCGCGAAGGACGGCCGGATCGACCCCCTCATCGGCCGCGAGGTCGAGCTCGAGCGGGCCATCCACATCCTCGCCCGCCGCCGCAAGAACAACCCGCTGTTCATCGGCGACTCGGGGGTCGGGAAGACCGCCATCGTCGAGGGTCTCGCGAAGGCGATCTACGAAGGCAACGTGCCCGAGCTGCTCGAGGGCGTGCACATCTACGCCCTCGACATGGGCGCGCTGATGGCCGGAACCCGCTACCGCGGCGACTTCGAAGACCGGCTCAAGGGCGTGCTGAACGCGCTCGAAGACAACGACAAGGCCATCCTGTTCATCGACGAGATCCACATCATCGTGGGTGCCGGCGCCACGGCCGGCGGGTCGATGGACGCCTCCAACCTCCTCAAGCCCGCCCTGGCGTCCGGGGTGCTGCGCTGCATCGGGTCCACCACCCACGAGGAGTACCGGCAGTCGTTCGGCAAAGACAAGGCGCTGTCCCGCCGCTTCCAGACCATCGACGTCGACGAGCCCAGCATCGACGACGCCATCCTCATCCTGTCGGGCCTGAAGTCCCGCTACGAGGACCACCACAACCTGAAGTACACCGACGACGCCATCGAGGCGTGCGTGAAGCTGTCGGCGCGGCACATCAACGACCGCCGCATGCCCGACAAGGCCATCGACGTCATGGACGAGGTGGGCGCGGCCAATCGCCTGGCGAACCGCGAAGAGATCGACGTACACGAGGTCGAAGAGGCCATCGCCCGCATCGCGCGCATCCCGCCGAAGCAGGTCACCACCGAAGACCGCGACAAGCTCAAGAACCTCGAGCCCGACCTCAAGCACGTGATCTTCGGCCAGGACGAGGCGATCGACGCCGTGGTGGCGAGCATCAAGCTGTCCCGGGCCGGCATCGGCAGTCCCCGCAAGCCCACGGGCAGCTTCCTGTTCGCGGGCCCCACGGGCGTCGGCAAGACCGAGCTCGCTCGTCAGCTGGCGCAGCACCTCGGGGTGTCGTTCCACCGCTTCGACATGTCCGAGTACATGGAGAAGCACAGCGTGTCGCGGCTCATCGGCGCGCCTCCGGGCTACGTCGGCTTCGAACAGGGCGGCCTGCTCACCGATGCCGTACACAAGACCCCGCACTGCGTCGTGGTGATGGACGAGATCGAAAAAGCGCACCAGGACGTCTTCAACATCCTGCTCCAGGTCATGGACCACGCCACGCTGACCGACAACAACGGCCGCAAGACCGACTTCCGCAACGTGATCCTGATCATGACCACCAACGCCGGCGCGCAGTTCGCCGGACGCAAGGCCGTGGGCTTCGGGGGCGCAGACGGTCCCAGCAAGTCGCGCGAGGTGCTCGACAAGGTGTTCCCGCCGGAGTTCCGCAACCGCCTCGACGCGGTGGTCGACTTCAACGAGCTCCCCGAGCCCGTCATCCTCCAGATCGTCGACAAGAACCTGCTGGAGCTCGAGCAGCAGCTCGTCGAGCGTCAGGTCACGATCAACGCCACCGACGCCGCACGCGAGTTCTTCGCCAAGGAAGGCTACAAGCCCGCCTACGGTGCGCGCGAGATGGGACGCGTCGTGCAGCAGCACGTCAAGAAGCCCCTGGCCGACGAGATCCTGTTCGGCGACCTCAAGGACGGCGGACACGCCGAGGTCGACTACATCCCGCCCGCCGACGAGGGCAAGGATGCGAAGGGCGAGGTGGTCATCAACGTGGTGCGAAAGGGCCAGCCCGACTCCGACACGTCCGAAGACACGCCACAGTCGGAAGACGCCGACGCGTAGGGACCTTCGGACGCCCGATACGACGCGGGAGCGCTGGCGTCGCTAAGGAGACCTCACACCCTGGAGGTCTCCCCCATGCCCGCTCGCGCTGTTCCCGAAACGCCCACCACCTACCCCACGCACCGTCTGCTCGGCGCCCTCGACACCGACGCCGCGGCAGACGCCTTGTTGAGCGAGCTCGAGGCCCTCGGTCTGGCCGACGACGTCTGGGTGCTGGATGCACAGGGGGCGCGCAGCACGCTGGACTCGGCGGGCAATCGCCAGGGGCTGCTCCACACGCTGACCCGGCTCGTGCAGTCCATCGGCTACGAGGCCGGACAGCTCGCGCAGTACGAGGCGATCGCAGACACCGGCGCCTGGATCGTCGCGCCCGACCTCAGCGACGCCCTCGACCGCAAGGACGACGTCGTCACCGCCTTCGAGCGCTGCGGAGCGCACACGATCCGCTACTTCGGACCGCTCTCCATCGAGAACCTGGGCGACACCCCCAGCGCCAGCTGACCCATCCCGGCTACTCCGGTTCCATCTCGCACTGCAGGGGGTGGCCGGCTTCGGCGGCCATCGACTCGACCTGGGCGATGCGGGTCTCGGCCACTTCGCGGGTGTACACGCCGGCGATGCCGACCCCGTTGTTGTGGATGTGCAGCATCACGCGGGTGGCCTGTGCCGAGCTGTGCCGGAACACGGTCTTGAGCACGTGCACGACGAACTCCATCGTCGTGTAGTGGTCGTTCAGGAGCATCACCTTGTACTTCTGGGGCTCTTTGACGCGCTCCCGCTCGAGTACCTGTTCTTCGCCTTGATCCTTGCGCTTGTTCGACATCTGTCGCTCCGTTCCGTCGCTTTGGTCACCGCGGCTCCGCTGCAGGGTTCCGCCGACGAGGGTACGTGTCCACCCCCCTCACACGGATGGGTTCCCGGTGACTGTACGGTTGCATATCCACCTGACCCGGTCGCTGACGTCGACGACGCTCGCGGCCCTGCTGTTGCTCTCGTCCCTGTCGCCGGGGTGCAAGGCCCGACCGAAGCTCGACCCTCGCCAGCCCTACGCCGTCGAGCGCGAGTCGCTCACGGTCGAACTGCAGTCCGACGAAGACCTGTCGACCGCGGCCGAGCTCACCTTCCCCGCCGTCGGAGACGGGCCCCACCCCACCGTCGTTCTGCTCCACGGGTCCGGGCCCCAGGACATGAACGCGACGCTCGAAGGGCCCGTCGGCACGACCTACTTGTTCCGCGACCTCGCAGATGTGCTGTCTGCACGGGGCTTTGCGGTGGTGCGCTACGACAAGCGCCACGTGCGCGGGCCCAAGGACTTCGACCTTCCGAAGTTCTTCGGGGATCAGAGCACGTTCACGTTCCGCGACGACGCCGCGAGGGTGATCGATGCGGTCGCCGACCATCCCCGTGTCGATGCCGACCGGATCTTCGTGTACGGCTGGAGCGAGGGAACCGTGGTCGCCGCTGCGCTGGCCACCGAACGCCCGCTGGCCGGCGTGGTCCTGCAGGGCCCGGTCGGCCGGCCCTACAAGGAGCTGTTCCGGGGCTGGTTCGATCTGGCGGTGCCCTACCTGCAGCGGTTCACGCGGGACGACGCCCTCGACGGCGCCGAGCTCGGCCTGGCCCTGCGCAGTGCCGCCAGCCAGCCCGCCCTCATCCCCTCGCGCATGCTGGCCGTCAGCTACACCCGCAACAGCGAGGTCGCCAAGCCCTCTCCGCTGGTGGACGTGAACAAGGACGGGCGGATCAGCATCGAGAACGAGCTCGAGCCGAAGATCGACGACCTCGTCGATCTGGCGTTCGGCCCCATCGGATCGTTCGTCAGCTACGCCGAGGGCAACACGCTGCCCCCGGTCACCGACCAGGCGGCGGCCCTCGCCGAGCGACAGGTTCCGATCCTGGTGCTGCAGGGTCTCGAAGACGCCCACACCCCCCCGGACAACGCCGACCGGATCGAAGCCGCGCTGTCGGAGGCCGGACACGACAACACGCGAATCGTCCGTCTGGAAGGGCTCGGTCACACGCTCGGCCCCGCGAACGACCCTATCGACGACCTGGGCCGACCCATGGCGTCCGAAGCCATCGACGCGCTCGTGAGCTGGCTCGTCAAGCAGGCCCGCTGACCCCATCGCCTCTCAGGGCAGGACGAGGTCGGTCACCACGGCACGATGATCGCTGCAGCCCGGCGCCGCCACCCGGGTGCCCGCCACGCCGAAGCCCGGGCTCGCGTAGATGTAGTCGATCCGCAGCGGAAGCCAGTCGAGCCCCATCTTGGTGGCGCCCACCCCCACGCCACCGACCTCCCACACGTCCGTGAGGTGATCGCGCAGGGCCGCGTGCAGGTAGAAGTCGCGCGTACTGTTGAAGTCGCCCGCCACCACGGTGGGATCGCGGAACCGGGTGACGCGATCGAGCAGCGCAGCGGACTGGTTGGCCTGACCGCGTGCGGTGCGCTCGGCTGCGGCGGCTTCTTCGGCGGGCCGCGTGTTGCGACCGAAGGGCGTGTGGTACGGCGTCAGGTGGACCGCCAGCAGGTTCAGGCGTCGCCCGTCCACCTCCACCTCGCTGCGCACGTAGCTCCAGTCCTCGTCGTCGACGAAGCGCAGCACGGCCCCTTCCAGCAGCGAGGCCGACGATGCGTCGCGTACACACGCTGCCAGACCCCCGCGTCGGGGCCCGCCCCCCTCGAGGTACGTCCCGTGCACGCAGGTCAGACCCAGGCTCCGCTCCAGCATCCCGACGTTCTCTGCACTCACCTCCTGCAGCGCGAGGACGTCGGGGTTCTCGGAGCGGATGGCCTCGATCGCACACCGCTGGGCATCGCCCCCATCGTCGGGCCCGCCCCACAAGCGGCGCAGGTTCCAGCTCATCACGCGGACCACCACGTCGTCCGCACCGGGATCGGTGGTCCACGCCGAGACCGACGGGCCCCACACCCCCCCCATGCCCACGAGCAGGACGGCGAGCACCGCCGGTGGAGAGCGGCGGTCGGGGAGCGCGCACCACACCGCGAACACCCAGGCCATGAGCGCCACGAACAGGAAGGGCAGCACGAACAGGACCGCCGTGAGCGCCACCGAGGGCGCGCGATCGAAGCGTCCGGCCACGCCCACACCCGTCAGCACGACCCCGATCCCCACCGAGATCGCGATCACCACCGTCCCGACGGTGCCCCCGCGGATCTCACCCGCTTCGGGGCGGCCTCCGCCGGGGCCCGCAGGACCGGGCTCAGCGGGTGACGGTGCCGTACCCACGCCGGTAGTACAGAAGCGGTGCGGGTTCTTCGACAGCGGTGGCGTGGGTCTCGACCACGCGGCCCAGCAGGATGGTGTGGTCGCCCGCCGGAACGGCCTGGAAGACCTCGCAGCCCAGCCAGGCGAGCGCGCCCTTCACGATCGGCAGGCCCCCTGGCGTCCACTCGCCTTCGATCTCGGTGAAGCCGGAGGTCGGCAACCGACCCGACCGCGCGAAGTAGTTGCTGGCCTCCTGCTGCTCGGCCCCCAGGATGCTCACCGCGAACCGCCCGCAGCTCTCCACCATGGATGGGAACCGGTTGCCGTTGTCGATGCACACCGACACGAGCGGGGGGTCGAGCGACACACTCGAGAAACTCGAGACCGTGAGCCCGTACAGCATGGCCTCGGTGTCCTTCACCGTGACCACGCAGACCCCCGAGCACCAGCACGAGAGCGCATTCTTGAAGCCGTCTTCGAGCGACATCGCTCCTCCTCCCCACCCGAATACCACGCTGACGTGGTAGCCTCCCGCAATGATGCGTTGTGCCGCGCCGGCGTTGGGGGTCCTCCTGGCATTGCAGGGGTTGTCTGCTTGCAAGCAGACCCCCACGCGCGTGCCCCCACCTCCGTCGGAACCCACGGGCGACACCGCGACCGAGACCGACACCGACGAACCCATCGAGGTCGACGAGACGTTCCTGGCGCTTCCAGCCACTCAGCCCGTCGACAACGGGCGATTCGCAACGTCGGACACGTGCCGGGAATGCCACAGCAACGCCACGTCGAGCACGGCCATGCGCGACGAGTCCGGCAACGGGGTGGCGCCGTACGACCTGTGGGAAGCCTCGATGATGGCCAACGCCGCACGCGACCCCCTGTGGCGGGCCGTCGTGAGCGTCGAGGTCGCCGAGACCCCCGGTGCAGCAGACCTGATCGGCGAACGCTGCATGAGCTGTCACGCGCCCATGGGCGCCACCGATGCCGACCTTCTCGGAGAGGTCAAGCCGCGCTACCCCGCCGGCCTCACCGACGGTTCCGAGCGCAGCAACCTCGCGCTCGACGGCGCCAGCTGCACGCTGTGCCACCAGATCGAGCCCGACAACCTCGGCCTGCCCGAGAGCTGGAAGGGCAACTACATCATCGCGGGCGAGCAGAAGGCCTACGGCCCCCACCCCAACCCGAACACGTCGTACATGACCGCCGCGGGCTGGACCCCCGAGGACAGCACGCACATCGACGACGCCGAGCTGTGCGCCACCTGCCACACCCTGATCACCGACGCCATGGAGCCCGACGGCACCCTCAACGGCGCCCAGCTGGTCGAGCAGGCACCGTTCCTCGAGATGAAGAACAGCGACAGCGCGTCGTCCACCTGCCAGTCCTGCCACTTCCCCAAGCGCGGCATCGACAACAGCAACATCATCACCGACATCGCCCGGTCGCCCCAGGGCACCGACTACCCCGACCTGACGACGCGCACCCTCGGTCGCCACGAGCTGATCGGCGGCAACACGCTCATCCCGCAGCTGTTCCGGGACTACAACGACATCCTCCAGCCCAGGGCATCGCCCGAGGCGTTCGACGTCAAGATCCAGCGTGCGCGGACCCAGCTGCAGACCAACACCGCATCCATCGCGATCGAGCAGCTCGACGTCGAGAACGGCGTGCTGTCGTTCCGCACCTACGCCGATCCCCTCACGGGCCACAAGTTCCCCACCGGCATCCCCCTGCGGCGTGCCTGGGTGCAGGTCCGGGTGTTCGACGGCGCTTCGCAGCTCGTCTTCTCGTCCGGGACCTACGACACCCTCGGTCGCATCCTCGACGGCAACGGCGACGTCCAGCCGTTCGAGGCCGCCGGCGGGCCCATCCCACCCAACCAGGACCTCATCACCGACCCCGATCAGGTCCAGATCTACCAGGCCGTCATGGCCGACATGAGCGGCGCGCCCACCTACCGCCTGCTGCGGGGCGCCTCCTTCCTCAAGGACAATCGCCTGCTGCCGCGGGGCTGGTCGCCGCTCAACCCCAACATCGATCTCATCGCGCCCCAGGGCATCGAGGGCGACGGGGACTACACCAACGGCGGCGACCGCGTGCGCTTCGAGATCGACGTCAGCGGCCGGACAGGGCCCTACGTCATCGAGGCGCAGCTCCTCTACCAGACCCTCGGCAACCGCTGGGCCGAGGAGATCTTCGCGGTCGGCACCGACGAGACCATCGCGCTGCAGAAGATGCTGCTCACGGCCGACCGGCGCCCCGAGATCGTCGCCCAGATCACGGCCAGCCACGGCGGCAACTGAGCCTGCGCACCACTCGCGCCCCAACCCGCGACTCGCCGTTTTTTGGGGTCCAGGCCGCATTTGCGGGGTCGCTCCCCGATCGGGCAGGTGGGACTGAGTGGCATCGCCGAGACTGGTGTATAAGGACGGCCCCACGGTTTTAGGTTTGGAGCGGGGTGGCGACGCATGGCCGATGAACAGGAAAACATCGAGATCGGAGACGGTCAGTTCCGGATGGTGTGCCCGAAGTGCAACACCCACAGCTTCTCCGTCCGGCGCGACCAACGCGCCTACGTCCACAAGTCCCAGCCATTCGAGCTGGTGTTCTCGTGCAGGTGCGGCAAGCAGCTGTTCGGCGACCAGATCCAGGAGGAGTACGACCGGCAGAAGGCGCTGTGGGAGAAGAACCCTCCCGAGCCGCCGAAGGAATCCAAGGAAGACGCCGAGGCCCGTGCGCGCGCCGAGGAAGAAGAGCGCCGCAAGCGCCAGCTGCGCCGTGCCATGGAGTACCGCCGGAAGTACCTCGCCGAGAAGCGCCGCGAGAAGGCCGAAGCCGAGCGTCGCCGCAAGGAAGAGGAAGACCGCCGCTGGCGCGAGAAGGTCGCCAAGGTCGAAGCCGAAGAGCAGAACGCCCGAGCAGCCGCAGCCGCAGCCGCAGCCAACGGCGGCAAGAAGGTCAAGCCCAAGCCGCTTCCCCGTCCCAAGCCGCCCAGCCAGCGCAGGGCCGAGCAGGAAGTCGCCACCCAGGCGCGCAACAAGGCGGCACGCAAGGCCCGCGCACCCAAGCCCAGCAAAGCGCCCGCCGCCGAGAGCGAGCCCGCCAAGAAGGCCGAGCAACCGAAGAAGGCCACGTCCAGGGCCAAGGCGCCCGCACAGCCCAAGCTGGTCGACCCCGAAGACGTCGACGTCGACCCCGACCACCCGCATGCCGAGTTCATGCCGTACCTGCTCAAGGGCCAGTTCAAAGACCTCTTCCCCGAGGCCACTCCACCGGACGTCAAGTCGCCCACCCTGTGCGTCTGGCCTCCGTGCGAGAAGAACCGCCGCAAGAAGAGCAAGTACTGCTCCCGCGAGTGCTCCAACAAGAACGCCCGCTGGCGGCACAAGATGCGCAAGCGCACCTGATTCAACACCCCCGCCGATTCAGCGCGGCAGGAGCCAGTCCATGCCGTGCACCACAGCGGGCCGACGCCCGGTGAGCCGCGCCACCGCGGTCTTGTAGCGCTCGTACTGCTCGAAGAACCCATGAATGCGGGCCCGTTCGGCGGCCGTCGCGCTCCGGGGCCCGTCGGTGGCGACCACCCACTTGTCGTCGCGCACGCCGTCGTCGGTCACGAGCACCCGCCCGATGACGTGCCCAGTCACGAGGTCTCCGGGGCCCGGGTCCGCCCCGACCACCAGCGCGTCCTGCAGGTCGCCATCGGGCGCGGGGACGCCTGGCACTGCGCCGTACGCAAAGGGGCTCGGAACGGGCGAGATGTAGTGGAGCCGGCCTGACGCGTGGCGCTTCACCCGCCCACCCGCCGCCACCTCGACCCGGACGTCGACCGGCTGTCCCAGAGCATCCCTCGCCATATCGGGGACTAACCGGGTAGCATGGGCTGCTGGATGAATGCTGCTGTGCGCCATCTGCCTCTTGCCTTGACCTGGTTGGCTCCCGAACTCGCGCGTCTCGACCTTCCCGACGAGACCCGGGCCGACTGTGCGAACTGCCCGATGGCCGGTGCGCCGTTCCACGCTCAGACCCGCTGCTGCACCTACGAACCCGCCCTGGTCAACTTCCTGGTCGGCCGTGCCCTGTCTCGCAACGACGTGGGCGCGCAGAAGCTGAAGGAGCGCATCGCCACCGGGGTGGGCGTCGACCCCCTCGGCGTGCGTCCGAGCGTGGCCTGGGTGGAGCAGTACGCCCGCAAGCGCGAGACCGACTTCGGTCGCAACCCCGACTGGACGTGTCCGTACTGGGTCGAAGGTCCGCTCTCGTGCAGCATCTGGCGCGACCGCAACGCCACCTGCCGCACGTGGCACTGCAAGCACACCCAGGGCGTTCGTGGGCACCGGGTGTGGTCGGCGCTGCGCAAGCTCGCGAGCAACGTCGAAGGGCGTCTGGCCGGACTGTGCAGCCGGATGGTCCAGGCACCGCGCTCCGCGAAGACCCGGGACTGGGTCGCGTACTTCAAGGCGTGTGCGCGCTATGTCGACGGGCTGGCGGTCGAAGACCTCGAGGTGCTCGTCGACGACGACCTGCACGCCCTTCGCGAAGCCCTGCGCGACGCCCACGAAGACCTCCGCGACCCGCCCGCCGAGGTGCTCGGGGTCCAGGTGAAGAACGTCGTCCATCACGCCGCCGAGGACGGGTCCGAAGAGGTCGAGCTCGTGGGCTACACCCCGTGGGACACGGCACGCTTCCCGAAGACCGTGTTCGTCCTGCTCGCCGAGTTCGACGGGCAGCGCCCCACCTCCGAGGCCGTCCAGCGGGCCGTCTCCAACGATCCCTCCGTGGATCGCACGTGGGTGCGGCGCCTCTGGGACATCGGCGTGCTCCGCGAGAGCGACGATCCGGACATCCCGTGGGGGTTCGAAGGCTCCGACCTGAGGCCCGAGACCCTCGCAGAGAGGTACGACCGATGAGCACCGACCCCCGGGGGAATGGCGATGGCGAGGAGGACGACAGCGGAACCGACCTCACCCGGTCGATCGTCGATCACCTGAGCACGTGTCGTCGCCCCGAGACCACGATGGCCATCGCCCTCGCCCTGCGCATCCCCTACCCCGCGATCCAGGACGAGCTGGAGAGCCTCGAGGCGCTGGGCATCGTGATCCGCAATCCCGAGGGTCGCACGACCACCTGGTGGCTCGGCTGACCCCTGCTGACCCCTACCAGCGGGCTTCGATCCACTCGAAGCCCCCCCGTGCAGCGTGCTTCAGCGGGTGGTCGACCTCGGACAGCGGGGCGTCCTCGGCACCCGGCCAGTGGTCTTCCATGGTCTCGATGACGCAGACGCCCACGTCTTCGCCATCGGCGCCCTGTCCGGAACGGAACCGACAGTCGAGCGGCCCCACATCGATGGTGGTGTCGACCTCAGGGGCTGAGTTCCGCTCGGCCCAGGCGGCCTCTGCGTGCGCCAGCGTGCGGTGGTTGCCCGAGCCGTCCAGCGGAATCCAGCCGTCCTTCGCGCCGTGGTACATCAGCACCGGAATCGGGCGGTCAGATGCGCACTCCTCGACCTGAAGCGCACCGCCGACGCTGATCACGCCGTCCACCACGTCGGATTCACAGGCCCACCGGTGCGCCATCATCCCGCCGTTGCCGATCCCCGTGGCCAGGACCTTGCCCGTGGTACAGCCCTTGGCCTCGATGTCGGCGATCAGCGCATCCAGGAACCCCACGTCGTCGATGCCCTGGTCGCGGGCCTTGCCGCAGCACTCCCCCGCGTTCCACATCGAGGACTTGCCGTCGGCGCCCACCAGGTAGGCGTTCTTCTCTTTCGCGAGGGGCACCCAGCCCGAGTAGTGGTTCTGCCGTCGCGGCTCGCTGCGGAACTCGTGCAGGTTGACGATGATGTCGTGGGGCCCCGGCCCTTCGGGCATCCAGAGGATGCCGCGGCGCTTGCGGTCGGGCCGATCGATGGTGAACGCCACCTCGCCGTCCGGACCCGCGCCGGCGTCGCACGCGTTGGGGATGGGCGCATCTGGCCATTGGGGCTGGGTGTTGCAGCCGATCAGGGAGGCGACGAAGAAGAACGGGACGAGCATCAGTTCGGAGCCTGTTGCGGCGTGGGGATCAGGATGACGGCAGGATGGACGCGCCACCCCGTACGCGGCATGAAGGGCGGGGGCACGCCACCGGGACGACGCCGCCCTGCACCGCGGATCGGAGGGCGCTTCCACGGCGTGTACGACCGCTGGATGCCGTGCCCGAGCTTTCGGCCACTGCCTCCGACCACGCATCCCCAGTAACGCGCATCCGCAGCGGCTCGAATCGACTGGAGGTCGTCGAAGTACGGGCCGTCGCGATGGTCGATGTCCCACAGCGCGATCAGGTGGTAGGACGGCGCGTGGCCCGCCAGGACCGGCAGCCACGGATTGAAGGGCGAGAGCACGGGCCCCTCGCACTCCTTCAGGGCCTCGACGAACAGGTCTCCCGCCGCGACGTCGTCCTCGTTCGGCACGTATCGGTCGGGGTCGAAGGGGGTCTTGCCGTACAGATGGCCCGCCACCACGAGCGCTCCGAGCAACGACACCGCTCCGAAGCGCGGCCACGCGGCCCGAGAGACCGTGAGCCCCATCGTCAGCCCCAGGCACAGGACCAGGTGCATCGGGATGTAGACGTTCAGGAACCCGCCGTGGTGCGCACGCATCATCCCCGCCGTGAACAGGGCCATGGCGCACACGCCGGCACCGTACAGCCAGCGCCCCTCCACCGCGCGTCGCTTCGGGCCTCGCCCGAGCTGACACCACACCAGGAAGCCCACGACCGCCCCGCCCGCCAGCCCGATGGACGCCCAGCCCGCCGCCTCCGACCACCAGCCCGGCTGGGGCATTCGCGGAGCCGGAGGCAGGTCGTGGCCCATCCGAACGGCGACCAGCGCCGAGAGCAGCGACAACACGCCGACCACCAGGGCCCCGCGGACGCCTCGCACCCGATGGGCGTGCCAGGTGGTGAGTGCCGCGAAGCCCGCCGACGCCCCGACCACCACCACCGCCATGTGCTTGCCGAGTTCTTCGACCGTCGCCGGCAGGAACCGGCCCGCCACCATCGGATGTGCGCGCGGAACCTCCAGCAGCGTGGTCAGGAAGTGCCCGCCACTCGCGACCTGCAACACCCCGGTGTACGCCAGGGCCGGACCCGCACTCGCCGCACCGAACACCAGCGCCTGCCGCCAGCCGAACCGCACCGCGATGCCCAGCGCCATCGGCACGCCGTACGCCGCCATGTTGTGCTTCACCGCGAACGCCGCCGCCAGCAACACGCCCGACAGCACCCGGAGCCGGGGGTCGCGGTCCATTCCCAGCACGAGCGACCACGCGAGCAGGCCCGTCCCCAGGGCGTCTGGGCGGATCAGGTCGTAGAACGCCCCCGTGTCGGGGTACGCCGCCAGGAACACCATCGCTGCCAGCCCGCCAGACAGGGCTCCTGCACGGGCATCGCTCGCTGGGAACGCCCGCGGACCCAACCGCCACCCCGCGAACACCAGCGCAGCACACGACATCAGCGTGCCGAACACCGAGACCGCGCGGCCCAGCGTCGTCGAGAGCCCCGTCACGACGGACAGGAGCGCCAGCAGGGCCGGATAGCCGGGCGGGTAGATGTACGGAATCCAGTCGGCATCGGGCTCGACGTACAGCGGCATCCAGTGCTGCACCCGCCACGCGTGGGCGAGCATCCCGCCCTCCATCCACTCCAGGTCGTAGGGATACGAGAGGCGGCCCGCGAACGCCGTGAACACCTGGAACGAGACGTACAGCCCCAGGCACAGCGGCAGCGCATCGGTGAGCAGCTGCACCCCCAGCGGGCTCGCCAGCCACCGCATCGGGCCCGACGGCCCCTGCTCCGAAGCGGACGTCGAGGTCGGCTCTGCGTCGGCCATCGTCGCCTTTCCTCCTCGTCTCCCCAGGGCCCTCGGATCCCCGTTCGCAGAGGCGGGCGCGCAGGGCTAAACCCAGTCCGCCAGCGACACGGGAGTTGCGATGCGTCTGCCCCTATCCGTAGCCTTCGGGCTGACCACCCTCCTCGCCCTCCACGGCTGCAAGAAGGCCGATGGCGCCGACCCGAATGCGGGGTCGAGCCGCGCGCGCACCCTGCACATCGCCGCCATCAACGACTTCCACGGTGCCCTGTACGAAGCCGACAAGCGCGGCGACGCCACCCGGGCCTACGGTGGGCTGCCCTGGCTCGCAGCCGCCATCGACACCCTGCGCGAGGAGCACCCCGACCTGCTCGTCCTCGACGGGGGCGACGTGTTCCAGGGAGCCTGGCCCGTCAACGCCACCCAGGGACGCGGCGCGGTGCAGGCCTTCAACCTGATGGGCGTCGACGCCGCATCGGTCGGCAACCACGAGTTCGACTACGGCCCGCTGAAGTCCGGCGAAGGCCACCCCCTGCGCGGCGCACTCGAGGCTGGCGGCAAGCTCGCCGAGTACGACTGGCTCGCCGCCAACATCCGCGAGGAGTCCGGTGAGCACTGGGCCCCCGAGGGCTTCGGGCGCACCACGATGATCGAGCGGAACGGGGTGAAGGTCGGCATCATCGGCCTGTCGACCCAGGACACGCCCCAGACCACGCTCTACAAGCACGTCGCAGACCTCACCTTCGACGACGTCGTCGCCACCGTGTCCGAGCTGTCCCCCACCCTCCGGGAGGCCGGCGCAGACGTGGTGATCGCAGTCGGTCACCTCTCCGGCCAGTGCGAGCCCACCGCCTACGACGCCATCGGTCCCGACTGCACCCCCAGCGGCGAGGTCGGGCGCCTCGTCTCCGAGCTGCCCCCCGGCACCCTCGACGTCCTCATCGCCGGTCACGCCCACACCCTGATGCACCACCGCATCGGCGACACCTACGTGCTCGAGCAGCGCGCCCAGGGCCACGCCATCGGCCAGCTCGACCTCGTGGTGGGCCCCGACGGCATCGACCACGAAGCCAGCCGCATCCTCGACCCCTGGTTCCTCGAGCACGACGCCGTCGACCCCGGATGCGAAGACCGTCCGTTCCCCACCGAACCGCTCGACGTCGGTGGCCGCATGCTCACTCCCGACGCCGAAGCCCTCGCGCTCATCGAGGCCCTGGAGGAGGAGGCCGGCAGCCTGTGCTCCGAGGTGGGCTGCACCACCGAAGCCCTGGGCCGCAGCCGCCAGGCCCAGTCCGCGGTCGGGGATCTGGTCGCGACCAGCATGCTCGACAGCTTCCCCGACCTCGACCTCGCCGTCACCAACTCCGGTGGGCTCCGGGCCGACATGCCCGCAGGCACCATCCGCCGCGAGCACGTCCAGGGGGTCATGCCCTTCGACAACCGCGTCGTCCTCGTCGAGATGACCGGCGCCCAGATCGACCGTCTGCTGCGGGTCGGAAGCAGCGGAGGCCACGGAATCCTCCAGATCGCCGGGCCCGATGGCGTGTCGTTCCGCTTCGACCCCGAGGCCACCGAGGGCGACGACCTGGATGGCAACGGCGAGATCGAGGACTTCGAGACCGACCGCCTCTGCCACGACGCCACCATCCTCGGTGGCGAGCCTCTCGATCCCGAGAAGACCTACCGCGTGGTCACGACCGACTTCCTCTTCGGGGGCGGCGACCACCTCGGTGTCGTGTTCGACGGCCTCGAGACCCTCGACACCGGGCCCCTGCTGCGCGACGTCATCGCCGACTGGTTCGCGTCCCTCGATGCGTGCTACGCCCCGGCCGAGGACGTCCGGATCGAAGCCGGCACCTGTGCGGACTGATCGCACGGCATGGATGATTCGGAAGGGTCCGGGTATTGAATCGACGTGACGCCTCTCCTGCTGCTCCTGTCCCCCCTCGCGCTCGCCCAGGTACCCATCACGTGCCCGGACGGCGCCACGCTCTCCGGTGTCGCGCCTCCAGACGGCAACGAGGTCTGGTGCACCGTGCTCATCGAGACCGAAGACGGCAAAGAGCCCGTGCGGCAGGGCCCTTCGGTGCGGTACCACGACAACGGCGCCATCGCGGCCGAGGGCTCCTGGAAGGACGGCAAGCGCTCCGGCGACTGGGTCCATCGCTACCCCGACGGCCAGCTCGAGCGGAAAGGCCGCTACCTGTCGGGCCAGATGCACGGTCCCTGGGTCCACTGGCACGAGAACGGGCAGAAGTGGTTCGAGGGCGAGTACAGCCTCGGGAAGGCCAGCGGCGCGTGGAGCTACTGGTACGACACCGGCCAGCTCGAGTCCCAGGGCAGCTTCATCAACGGTGCGCGCTACGGCAAGTGGACGCACTGGCACGACACCGGCGCCGTCAAGGGCGAGGGCCGCTACACCACCGGCGCCGAAGACGGGCCGTGGGAGACGCATCGCGCCGATGGCAGCCTCGAGAGCAAGGGGCGCTACCGGGGTGGGCGACGGATCGGGGTGTGGGAGTGGTGGCATCCCGACGGGACCCTGGAGCGTCGCGCCACCTTCGTCGACGGCAAGCTGCAGGGCCTCGACGCCGTGTTCCACCCCGATGGAAGCAAGCGCAGCGAGATCACCTGGGCTCAGGGCGAGAAGAACGGCCTGGAGAAGACCTGGTCGACCGACGGCTCCGTGCTGTCCGAAGGGAAATGGACCCTCGGGCGCCGAGACGGCCTGCACACCTTCTACTACCCCTCGGGCGAGAAGAAGCGCGTGGAGTCCTGGCGCAACGGCGTGAAGGACGGCCTGTGGCAGGCCTGGCATCGGGATGGCTCGCTGAAGTTCGAGGGCGAGCTCATCGACGGCAAAGAGGTCGGGACCTGGAAGCACTACCACGACAACGGCGCGCCCATGGCCGAGGGTGCGTTCGACGAGGGCAAGCCCACGGGCGAGTGGGTGCGGTGGTACCCGGACGGCACCGTGCAGTCGCGCGGCGGTTACGTCGAAGGGCAGAAGGACGGCACGTGGACGTGGAACAACAGCGACGGCAGCCTGGCGCGCACCGAGAAGTGGGTGGCCGGCGAGAAGCAGTAGCCGCTGGTTCGCCCCCTCCGGGCATCCAGGTCCGCTGCCCCTGCTGTCACCGCGTCGAGCACTGGGATGGCGACGTCCACACCGCATCGATGGAGGGCGGCAGCCGCAAGCCGGCCGTCCACCCGGCCCTCGCAGCCTGGCAGACCATCCATCAGGCCCGCGAAGACGGGCGGATCGTGGTGGGTCGCTGCGTGTGCGAACAACCGCAGCTGGCCGACGCCGACAGCGGGTTGCCGTGGTTCGACTGGGTGTTGGACACGCCCGATGGTCCGGTCACCCTCACCCGCTCGGGCATCGAGGGGGCACAGGGTCCGGTCGATCCCCAGGAATTCCAGGCCCGGATGAAGAAGTGGTTCGGCTGGCGCTTCGAGTTCCGGCCGTTCCTGTGGATGTTCCAGAGCACGGTGATGCTGTCGATCGTCGCACCCGCGCTGCTGTGGTTGTGTGCGTTGATCGCGGTGATCGTGTTCCTGTCGGGCCTGGCGAACCCTCCGGATGTGCTGAGTCCGGGGTTCCGGCCGTAGCCTCGGGCTTCTTTCGGGCCGGCGGCGTGGGTGATGATGCCAGCGACAACCGGCAGGGCAAACGCCTGGTTTCACCGCAGTGCGCTATCGCTCGCAGAGCGCTTCGCTCGCAGAGGTCGCACAGAGGGTTGGCGCGGCAACGCCACTCGCAACCCGCCCACAACGGGTGCATTCGGAGGCCCCGTCTGCATCGAGACGTTCATGCTCTGCGCCTCTGAAGCGACCGTCTACGCAGTGTCGTCCCCCGACCCGCTCGCTCGACTCCCGCAACGCGGGCGCGCTCTGCGCCTCTGCGTGAATGCCCGAACCGACGGGCTGGACCCAAGCGCCAAGACCCCGACTGGCGCGACAGACGGTGCCCGGTGCATCCTGTACGCACGGACGCAGCCCCGAGCGAGGACGAAGTGCAATCCAGGCGCATGCTGTACCTGTTCAGTGCCGCGACGTTCTTCGTGTTGTCAGCGATCGCCCTGATCTACGCGCTGCCACCCCGCACCGGGGACCCACCGGCAGAGAAGACGCCCACGACTCCGCCTCCCGAGCGCACACAGAAAACGATGGGCGGTCCCTCGCCCCCCATCCTGGACACGGAGCCCGCACCGGACGAGATTCCGCCGCTTCCGAGCGTCATGATGCCGAGGCAGGAGCGCCAGAAGGTCTCGAACTCTCTCGATGGTCTCGCAGACGGCTTTGCGAAGTTCGGTGTGCAAGACCCGCCTCCGCCGGAAGGCTGGGAGCGAGACCGTGCGTTCGCGGAGGCGTCTCGGGTCGTCGAACTCATCGAGGACGAGTGCCAGTGCCGAACCGAGGGCCTGAGCGTGGACTGTCGCGCATTCCCCTGCTTCCTCTTCGGGCCAGAACGGGTGGATCCGACCGGCATGGACTGGTTGCTGCACCAGTGCATCCGCGGCTGCGCCACCCTCGACGCCCACGGAATCGACCCGTCCAGGACGGAAGGGGTATCGATTCCGGGATTGCGCATGGACGACGGGACCATGCACACCTGGTCCTACGCGCTGGCGCCGATGTCCGCTGGGGACGCCGCGCACTACGACGCTGTACGTACCGAAACCGGTGTGGACCCCTCGGCATACACACTTGCGCTGGCCATCCAACGGGCGCAGCGCTTCTTCTCGGAGCCCTGAAGCCACGTTCGCGCTCTGAGCCTCTGACGAGCCCATCTGCGCCGTGCCGTACCCCGACCCACTCACTCGACCTCGCGCAACCCGGCCGCCCTCTGCGCCTCTGCGTGAATGCCCGAACCGACCCGGCAGACCGTCGACCGGCCACCTGGCGCTCGCCCCTCGATCAAGCCGACCCCGCAACCCCCCCGTCCCCACCGACCGTTTCGCGGCGCATCCCCCAGACCGACGCGACGCACACGACCGTCAGCACGCTCGACACCGCCAGGAACACCGGAGACCCGGCCGCCGGCATCCAGGCGTCCGCGTCGACGTACAGCGTCGAGAACGCCACCCCGTTGTTCAGCGCGTGCATGATCATCGGGATCACCAGGCTGCCCGCCTTCGACAGGGCCCAGCCCAACATGAGGCCCAGCACGCCCGTGATGACGATGCGCACGAGGTCGGCGTGCAGGAAGCCGAACATCAGCGACGTGACGCCCAGCGCGATGCCGAACCCCACCCGCGTCCGCAGCAGGCCGAACAAGCTGCCGCGGAACAACAGCTCCTCGCAGACGCCAGGCAGCACCGCACCCACGAAGATGGTGGCCCAGATCGGGTACCCGCGCAGCTCGAGCAGGGCTTCCATCGAGCCCTCGTTCATGACGACGACGAACGACAGCACCCACTGGACCAGCTGACCGAGCCCCGGCATCGCCAGACCCGCGACCACGGCCAGTGCGACGTTGCGCAGGCTGGGGGCGTACAGCGACAGGGTGCGCTTGAGCGGAGCCCCGAAGAACCACACGCCACCGAGCGCGAGCGGAGCGAGGACCACGAGCTGACTGAACGCGAGGCCGAACAGCAGGTGGTTGGCCTGGGCGAGCTGGCCGAAGAACCAGAACGAGACGAAGACCACCGCGAACAGCGTGAACGCATCGGGCGCGTAGTTGCCCACCGCGCGACGGGACTCGGCATCGAGCCCCTTGTCCAGGGGGTCGTTGCGCAGCATCCACCAGACCGCGCCCGCCATGGCGAGCCCGGTGTGGGCCACGGTCGCGATCAGCAGCAGCGAGGCGAGCCCGATGGACAGGTCGCCGGCGAGCCAGGCCCGCGCCCCGAGGGTGACGTTGGCGATGGGCACGAGCGACAGCGCAGGCGACAGATCGACGCCCGGCGCCGCTGCGATCCCGGTCGGCGCGAGGACCAGGATGAACAGGGGCGTGGACGCGACGCCGGCCTGGCGCATGTTCGGAGCCCAGGCGGCGACGGCCATGCTCACGGCGGTGAGCTGGGCCCCCAGCAACGCGACCATGCCGAGCAGGACGAGGGTGGTGGGGAGCGTGAAGACCTGGCTGTCGCCCAGGAGCTCGGGGAGCGCGAGCCAGCCGGCGGCCTGAGCGACGAACAGCGACACGGCCCAGATCCCGCCCGCACCAAGCGTGAGGCCGTAGACCATGGTGGCCTTGCCCAGCAGCAGCAGTCGCGGCGAGATGGGGGTGACGCGGAGCGCTTCGGCGGTGTCGTTCTCCTTCTCGCCCGTGATGGTCCCGAGTGCGCCGTACAGCGACACCGCGATGAGCAGGAACACGAGCAGCCCGGGCAGGATCCGGCCCACCTGGTCGCCCTCGCGGTCGGCGGCGTTGCGCTCGACGGCCTCGACCTCGAAGTCGTACGCATCCCTATCGATGCCGACCCGGTCGAGCTCCGCGCGGTACTGGTCGCCCACGTGCCGCCACCACACGTCCTCCAGACGCTCCTGAGCCCGCCCGGCCTTCGTGACAGACAACGGCCGCTCGAAGTGCAGGGTGGTGCCGTCCAGCCAGGCGTGGCCGTACACCTCGTCGTCGTCCAGCTCGTCGTCGGTGGTGACGCGGCCACTGGCGACCTCGAGCAGGTCGTCTTCCGTGATCCAGGACGGGATGGGGTCGTCGGCCGCGATGCGCAGCGGCTTGCCCTCGGAGCTGGACTTCGCAGCACTCTCGGAGGTCGTCATCCACGCCTCCATCAGGTTCATCCCGAGAGGCCCCGTGAGCAGCGCCATGAACACGCTGATGCCCAGCACCATGGGCTGACGGAGCTGCAGCCGCACCTCGTGCAGGACCACGGCCCACCACGCCTGGACCCCCGAGATCGGGGTGCGGCGCGTGCGACGGAACCGGCGTTCCGACCCGTCCTGGACTGGCGATTCGCCGCTCATTCCCCGGAAGACCCCGCGCTGGCGGCCTCGGCGGCTCGGACGGTCGCGACGAACCCGGCCTCGACGGACCCGTGCTCGGCCTTGAGCGCGTCGACGGTGGTCGCCGACACGATCCGGCCCTCGTGGATGATGGCCACCCGGTCGCACAACCGCTCGACCTCGCTCATGATGTGCGTGCTGTAGACCACGGCCCGGTCCTCGTCCCGCGCGGTCTCGACGAACTCGATGAAGGTCTGGGACACGAGCACGTCGAGTCCCACCGTGGGCTCGTCGAGCACCAGGACAGGCGGGTCGTGGACCACCGCCCGGGCGATGCTCACCTTCTGCTTCATCCCGGTCGACAGGCGACCACAGCGCTGATCGGCGAAGTCCCCGATCTCGAACCGCTCCAGCAGCTCTTCGGTGCGCGCACGCGGGTCGTCGATGCCCTGCATGCGCGCAAAGCTGGTCAGCAGCTCTCGAGGCGTCAGCCGCTCGTACACCCCGGTGGTCACGGCCAGGTAACCCAGGTTCGCGCGAACCTCTTCGGGATTCTCCCGGACGTCGAAGCCGTTCACCCGGGCGGTTCCGGAGTCCGGAGACAGCAGGGTCACCAGCATCCGGAGCGTGGTGGTCTTCCCCGCTCCGTTCGCGCCCAGCAGCCCGAACACCTCGCCGCGCCGGGCCTCGAACGACACGTCGTCGACCGCCACCACGGGGGGCTTGCCGGGAAACGTCTTGCACAGCCCCTCGACTTCGATCGCCGATCCGGTTGTCGATTCGTTTGCCGATCCGACCTTCGCTCCGCTCACGCGCTCCCTCCGAACCACTTCTCGACCCACGCGGGACGCTGGAATCCCCACAACATCCGGGTGGGCCCGAAGACCGCGCACCACCCGCCGAACAGCACCAGCCACACGAGCCCGTCGATGCCCAACCCCACTGCGAGCTCGCCGACACCGAGGGTTCCGCGCACCGCGCCGTTCAGCAGGATGCCCGTGTGGACCAGCGGGACGAGCGCATAGGTGTCGCCCTGCTCGGCGATGATCGCGAGCATTCCGGCCATCGACGGCAGCATCAGCGTGGACAGCACCACCGACCCCAGGGTCTGGGCCTCGCGGTAGGTCTGCGCCAGGCTCATCACCGCAGCCAGCAGGGTCACGATGATCGCGGACTGGGCCAGCAACACCAGCGGAACGGCGACCAGGGGCAGCACCCCTGGAATCGGCAGATCGACGGGAACGTCGTCCACCATCACCAGCTCGACGTGCGCGATGGTCAACCACAGCGCCACCAGGTTCCCGACCGCAGCCGCAGCCGCCACGACCGCCCCCGCGAACAGCCGCGCCAGCACGAGGTCGACGCGAGGGACCGCCAGCGACAGGGTCGTCTCCAGCGTCTGTTTCTCGCGCTGCGACACGAACAGCTCGACGATGGGGTTCAACGCGCCCACCACCACGCTGATCGGCACGACCCCACAGGCCACGAGCGCGATCAGGAACAGCGACAGCGGCTCGTCGCCTTCGGTCCGCTCCACCTCGAAGTCGAACTGGTCCAGGTCGAGCTTGTCGGGGTCGCCGCCGGCATCCAGACCATCCTGGGTCGCCTGGTCCTTCGCCCAGTCGTCGAGCGCGGCTTCGACGGCCTCCAGCGCGTTGCGCGAAGCAGCGGAGCCTGACCGATGGTGGACCCGGGCCGTGCGCCCATCGAGCTCGACGAACGCATCGACGTCGCCGTTGTCCAACCCCTCCAGATCGGCGTTGTCGGCGCTCTGAACGTCGAGACCGTCGAGCGAGGCGAGGTCCGGCCGATGGGCCGCGTCGGGGGTTCGATCCGCAACGGCCACGGTGTAGACGGCGTCTTCGGCGTTCATCACGTAGGACGCCGCCTGGAGCATGCCCCAGATCATCAGGGGGTAGAGCAGCATCGGGAAGCCGAGCAGCATCAGGGTGCTGCTGTCGCGCAACACCTGCACGGTCTGCGTACGACACGCGTACACCAGCGCGTCGAGCCGCCCGGCAAACGATCGGTTCAGCGCGGCCTCAGAACCAGTAGCGGATGTGCGCGCCGAACTCGACGAGGTCCAACCGGAAGTCGCCGACACTGGCCTGGCCCCCGTCGAGACCGTCCAGTTCGTCGATGAAGAAGAGGCCGGGGCGGTAGTCGATGGCGATGTCGATGGGCACGGCGTCGATGTTCAGCTCGGGGCCGATCACCACGTTCGCCCCGACGTAGTCGGCCCCTCCAGCGGACGCGAAGATCCCGCCCATGCCGATGTACATCCCGACGTCGACCTCTCCTTCGCCCGTGACGAAGGGGATCTCGTAGAGCACGTCGCCGTCGATGCCGACCGTGATGGGGTCGACGCCGCCCTGCAGGTCGTGGAAGCCGATCACGGCTTGAACGCTGATCTTCTGGTCGATCCAGTACTTGATGTCGAGGCCGGCGAAGTCGGTGGTGGCCCCCACGCCCAGTCCGATGTTCCCACCGTTCCGGATCGGGGGGGCGGCCTCGGCGGTGGACGGGAGTACAGCCAGCCCCGCCGACGCCCCGAGGGCGACGATGGACGCGAACGTGCGAGCCGTGGGATGCATGGGAGGTCCTCCGGCGGCGATACTACATGCTCCTGACGACCTGAGAGGAACCGCGCGCGCCGGCCCGCGTCGAACGACCCATGCTCCCGACTCTCCTCCCCCTCTCATTGCTGGCCGGCTGTGCGGTCGGACCCGACGCCGCGTCCACCGACACACCTGCGGGTCGAACGAGCCCCGACGAACACGTGCTCTCAGCACAACGGGACGCGCTTCAGGCCGTCGAGGCCGAGCGTCTCGAGGGGGCGGCGCGCGGTGGACTCGCCTCGGATGCGCCCGCCGACTGGGTGGCGGCGGCCGAGACCATCGCCGCCGGGCGGTACCTGCCCGATCACGGTGCGGTCTTCGAGGCGATGCAACAGGAGCTCGAGGCCCGTGCCGCCACGGCAGCACCCGAGGTGCGGGCGCGCATCCACAACGCGCTGTACGAGACCGAGCGGGATCCCGACGAACGGGCGCGGCACCGCCGCATCACCACCGATGCACGGGTGCAGGCGCGCTACGCCACCGACGAGTCCACGGCCCTCACCCGCGCCGAGCAGGACGGGGTGACCGTCGACATGGCCCACGCGGCGATCCGAACGCTGCTGGCCGAGTACGTCCGCCCGCTGGAGCCCGACCCCCTGCTGGCGGGCGCAGCGCATCGGTTGTCGATCCTGCCCGGTGTCGACGCGCCCATCGAGCCCCCGCCCGCCGAGACCCCCGTGGTGGAGGGCTTCGACGCGTTGCTGGCGCTCTCGGCCGAGCACGACGTCCCCCGCGAGGTCGCCATCGCCGAGCTCACCGAAGCGATCTTCGAGGCCGCAGATCCCTGGAGCGGGCCGGTCTGGCCAGCCCAGGTGGCGGCGTGGGAACGGCACCACGACGGTGTTCGGGCCGGAATCGTGGGCATCACTGTGGATCGGGGGCCGAACGGGGTCGTCGTGCAGTCGCTGGTCGAGGGAGGCCCCGCGTGGAAGGCCGGGGTGCACCAGGGGGATCGGCTCGTCCGGATCCGGCACGAGGACGGCACCGCCGACCTCACCGAGGATCGGGAGGATGTGCTGCAGGTCGCGGTGGATGCGCTGCGAGGGCCCGACGGCACGGCGATCACCCTGTTCGTCGAGCGCGAGGGCCTGGCGGACGAGAGAGCCTTCACGCTCGCGCGGGCCACGGTCCCCGAGCGCACGGTGTTCGGGTACGCCCGGGACGGGCTGTCGTGGGCGGATCCTCCCCTCGATGGCGTGAAGCTGGTCCACATCGCGTCGTTCCGGCCCCACACGCTGGACGAGCTCGATGCGGTGCTCCCCGCCGAAGACGCCGCCCACACCGAGGCGGTCGTGCTCGACCTGCGCGGAAACGGCGGCGGAGACCTGTCGATCGCAGCCGCCGTCATCGATCGCTTCGTGTCCGACGGGCCGATGCTGGTCCTCGAAGGTCGGATGACCGGCGATGCCGAGACCGATGCCGCCCTGCTCGAGCAGCGGGCGAAAGGCACGGTGGCGACGCCCGGCGATGCCTGGGAGGGCAAGCGCCTGGTGGTGCTGGTCGACAACGAGAGTGCGTCGTCGGCCGAGATCGTCGCGGGGTCGCTGCAGCAAGCCGCGGATGCCCACGTGATCGGCGCGCGCACCACGGGCAAAGGCGTGAGCCAGGTGCTCCGGGTCGACGACCAGCGAGGCTTCGCGCTGCAGTTCACCAACCTGGCCTGGGCGCTTCCAGACGGCCGCTGGGTGCATCGAAGCCCCGGCGCCGAGACCTGGGGGATCACGCCGGACACCCTGCTGCCGCTCACACCCACCGAGCGCTTCGTGGTCGGGGTGATGGCGGCCCGCCGCGAAGCCCTGGCCGTGCACGAAGACGGGTCGGCGATGGCCTACACGGGCCCCGAAGTCGATCCGGGCCTGCCGCCTCTCGACGCCGACCCGCAGCTCGCCCTGGCGCTCCAGCTCGCCGCGGAGCCCTGAGGGCTACTTCAGCGCGTCGATCACCGCCGACGGATCCTCGGGGGTCCAGCCGATGGCCTCGGGGCCGCTCAGCGTTCCGTACCAGGCCATCAGCTCGGGATCGATGGGCAGCACCACGGTGCGTTCCCGCTCCTCGAGCAGCAGCTGAGGCACGGCCGCCCGGCCTTCGATGGGCAGATCGGCGACGTACCACAGCTCGCGACGCTGGCGGTCGTCTCCGGTTCCCCGCTCGAGCCCGAGCCGCCAGACGCCATCGAGGGCGGTGGACAGCTCGGACAGCACCGGGTTGTGGCGCCGCTCCCGACGGGTGGTTCCGAGGAACGCCCGCCGAACACCCCACCCTGCCTGCTTCGCAGCCTGCACGAGCGTGATGACGTCGGCCATGCCAGGCCCGCCGAACCGCTCGGCCGTGGGACCGTCGGTCAGCGCCTGGACAGCAGGACCGCCCTGCTCGGCGCCCACCCGGAGTGCGAGGGTGGTGGCTTCCGGCACGGACAGCCCTTCCGGTGCGGCGGCGTTCGCGGCGACCATCAACGCACCCAGCCGCTCGCTGGCGTCTGCCGGGAACCCATCGGACCAGGTGCGATCGGCGGTCAGGAACGCATCGCGGAGCTTGTGCAGCCCCTCGACCGGCTTCGCGAGAGACTCCGGCGTCGGAACGGCCTCGGTGGTGAGGGCCTTCTGGAAGGCTTCCCGGGGATCGACCTCGGGCTCGGGCTTCGGCGGTGCTTCGGCCTTCGGCTTCGGCTGCGCGGCCCCGGACGTGGACGGCTTCGGGGTCTCGGAGGCCTTCGGCGGCTTGCCCGCAGCCTTCACCGGCTTGACGGCTTCGAGTGCGGAGATCAGCTCGGTGTCGGACGGATCGCCGTCGAGAGCCACGATCCCCTCGGCTGCGACGGCCTCCCGGAGCGGTGCGTTGCCGGATCCCGGCGCCAGCACGACGGTTCGGGCGCACAGGTTGGGGAGCCGCTTCGCGACCTTGGCGGCGACATCGGCCGGGTAGGGCTGGTCGTGGGTCGGCACCAGGGCCAGCATCCGGTCGTCGCCGTCCAGCCGCAGGGTCCACACGCGTCGGTCGTCGGGTTCGGTCTTGCGTCCGAGAACCCCGCGACGCAGGCCCGAGAAGCGCTCCGGCGCCGAGCTCGCGAAGTCGACCGCTCGGCTGAACGCCCACTCTCCGTAGATCGTCACGGCGTTGGAGCCCGCGGCTTCGAGCTCGGCCAGCGCAGCGTCGGTCTGGGTGCTGCTGCCCGTCAGCCGGGCCCGGGCCACGAACGCGACCAACCACGGAGCCGGGACGTCGGTGCCCGACTCGGCCAGGTGGGACCGGAGTGCCGTGGCAGCCAGCTCGTCGGCGCGATCGGAGTGCTGCTCGAGCCACGCTTCCATCGCCCGAACGCGCGCTTCCCGACGCCGGGGCAGCTTGCGGCCGAGCAGCGCAGCCAGCGGCCCGTCCTCTTCGGTGGGCGGGGTGTTGTCGGGGGCAGCGTCCTGCTTGGCGGGCGCGGGGGTCAGCTCGCGGATCCGCAGGACCTGCTGGAACCAGCGGTCGAGCCCCTGGAGGTACTTCTCGCGCTGCTCGGCATCGTCGGTCTTCAGCGCGCGATCCAGCCGGACCCAGGCGCGGGCCAGCTCTCCCCGGCCCTTCTTGCCCTTGAGCATGCGCAGGGCGGAGTCGTGATCGCCCTGGGTGGTCGCGATCAGCGCGGCGTCGATCGCCGAGACATCCGACCGTGCGGGCTTGTTGGAGCCCTTCGACGCGTTCTTCCCGCCCCGACCGGGCTTGTTGGAGCCCCGAGTGCTCCGGGTGTTGGAGCCGGGGAGCTTCAGATCCGGCGCCTTCTCGCCCAGACCCCCGATCCAGGCCTGTGCGGTCCGCCGCTCCTCCTTGGTGGCGACCGGCGTGGTCTGGCACAGGGACAGCAGGGATCGGGCTTCGCGTACGGCAGCTTCGTGCTCGCCGAGCGACTTGTACAGCTGCGACATCGCGAACGCGGCTTCGCGCAGCCCGGGGATGTCGGTGAGGTGAGACGCACGCCAGGCGCCGATCTCGGCCAGCAGCTCTCGCTTGGCGGGCTCACCGTCGGCATGGGTCAGCTTCACGGTCCAGCGTTCGAACGCCATGGAAATCTCCGGCAGACAGAGGGGTCGAACGCCCGAGCGTAACCGCTCCGTTCACCATTGCGCTCTCGGTTGCGCTCTCCGTTCCACTCCCAGCCGCATCCACACGCGTGCTAAAGGGCTGGTCTGGAGGTCTGATGAAGGACGAGCTCGCGGGTCCCCCCGTACGCGGAGAAGCTGGAATCGCCGGGCTGGTGCCGTTCGGGCTCGACACCACCAAGCCCCGCCACTACCGCGAAGCGCTGGGCGTCCTCTGGGAGAATCGCGACAGCCTTCCGTACGCGTGGCGCATCCTCAACCACGGCGTCTGCGACGGGTGCAGCCTGGGGCCACGCGGCATGCAGGACGACGTGCTGCCCGGCATGCACGTGTGCATGAGCCGGATGAAGCTCTTGCGCAACAACACCGTGGGGCCCTTCGATCCCAGCGCGATCGCCGACATCGAGAAGCTCCGCGGGATGTCGAACGACGAGCTCCGCGCACTGGGGCGGGTGCCCTACCCCTTCGTCTACCGCAAGGGAGACCGCGGGTTCTCGCGCATCAGCTGGGACCAGGCGCTGAAGATCGCCGGCGACATCTACAAGGAGACCGAGCCCGACCGCACCGCGTGGTTCGCTACCAGCAAGGGCCTCACCAACGAGACCTACTACACGTTCACCAAGACCGCGCGGCTGATGGGCACCAACAACGTGGACTTCTGCGCGCGGCTCTGCCACGCGGCCAGCGTGTCCGGCCTGATGCAGACCATCGGCTACGGCGCGCCCACCTGCTCGCTGTCCGACTGGATCGGCACCGATCTGCTGATCCTCTGGGGCACCAACCTGGCCAACAACCAGCCCGTCAGCGTGAAGTACCTGGCCAAGGCCAAGGAGCTCGGAACCCGGATCGTCGTGATCAACACGGTCTACGAGAAGGGCCTCGCGGCGTACTGGATCCCGAGTCAGGTCAAGTCCGCGCTGTTCGGTTCGCGGCTGATGGACGACTTCATCCAGGTGCGCGCAGGCGGCGATCTGGCCCTGATGCACGCCGTGATGAAGCTGCTGATCCGCTGGGACGCCGTCGATCACGACTTCATCGACAAGCACACCACCGGCTGGGACGACTTCGTCGCCACGCTCGACAAGCAGGATCTCCGCGAGCTCCTCGCCACCGCAGGCGTCACCCGCGGCGAAGCCGAGTGGCTGGCGCAGCTCATCGCCCGCAGCAACGACATGGTGAGCGTGTGGTCGATGGGCCTCACCCAGCACCGCTTCGGCACCGAGAACGTGGTGGGCGTCACCCACCTGCACCTGTCCCAGGGCGCGCTCGGCAAGCCCCTCAACGGGCTGGTCCCGATCCGCGGTCACAGCGGCGTCCAGGGAGGCGGCGAGTGCGGCGTCAGCCCCACCAAGTTCCCGGGCGGCCCCAAGGTCAACGCCGAGAACGCGAAGAAGTTCAGCGAGATGTGGGGCCATCCCGTGCCGAGCGAGCCCGGTCTCGACACCGGCGGGATGATGGACGCCGCACATCGGGGCGAGATCGACGCCCTCTACAACGTCGGCGGCAACCTCTACGCCACGATGCCCGACCCCGAGTACATGAAAGAGGCGTTCTCGAAGATCCGCCTGCGGATCCATCAGGACATCAACGTCAACACCTCCACCCTCATCGAGCCCGGCGAGGTGGTCCTGCTTCTTCCGGCCCAGACCCGCTACGAGCAGCGCGGCGGTGGCACCAGCACCAGCACCGAGCGACGCATCCGCTTCTCGCCCGAGATCCCGGGGCACCCCGTGGTGGGCGAGTGTCGCCCCGAGTACGAGATCCCAGCTCAGATCGCCTGTGCGGCCCGTCCCGAGCTGAAGGACGCGCTGCTGTTCGAGTCCAGTCAGGCCATCCGCGACGAGATCGGTGAAGTGATGCCGGTCTACAAGGGCATCGAGACGCTCAAGCGCGAGGGCGACTGGATCCAGTGGGGTGGGCCCCACCTCGGAGCCGGGGGGCGGTTCCCCAACATGCCCGACGAGAAGGCCCGGTTCGTGCCCATGGTGCCTCCGAAGACCGACCGGGAGCCCGGCCTGTTCCTGCTCACCAACCGGCGCGGCAAGCAGTTCAACAGCATGATCTTCGCCGACGACGACACGCTGCAGGGCGGGCTCGACCGCACCGACATCTTCATGGCCCGGGAAGACGCCGACGAGCTGGGGGTGAACGAGGGGTCGACCATCCGACTGACCAATGAATACGGGGCGATGGAAGGGGTGGTGCGCATCGAGACCATCAAACCCGGCCATCTGCAGGCCTACTGGCCCGAAGCCAACGTCCTGGTGCCGCGGGTCTACGATCCCCAGTCCCGCGAGCCCGACTACAACACCCAGGTCCGCGTGGAGTCTCTCTGAACCCCTGGGAGACCCGCACGGTCCTCCGCGAGGGCGAAGACCAGATCAGCCCGGACGACGTGGCGATCGAAGAACCCCTCGAGATCCGGGTCGAGGGGCAGTCGGTCGCCGTCACCATGCGCACGCCCGGTCACGACGACGAGCTGGCGGCGGGGTTCCTCCTGTCCGAAGGCGTGCTCGAGTCCGCCGACGACGTGCTGGCGATTGGGGCCATCGGCGACTCGGGGAACGTGGTGGAGTGCCGACTGGCGGCAGGCGTCGAGGCCCATGCCGAAGCGCTGAAGCGGGCCACGCGGGAGCTGTACGCCACCAGCAGCTGCGGCATCTGCGGCAAAGCGAGCATCGACCGGATCCGGGTCGTCGCCACGGGCCCCGTCACGGTCCTGGAGCTCGATCCGGCCGTGCTCATGGGTCTCCCCGCCGCCCTGCGTGGGGATCAGCCCGGGTTCGCGGCCACGGGCGGACTGCACGGTGCGGCCCTGGCTCGTGCGGACGGCAGCCTGGAGGTGGTTCGCGAGGACGTCGGTCGGCACAACGCCGTCGACAAGGTGCTCGGATGGAGACTGCTGCGCGACCGGGTTCCCTGCGACAACGTCGCGCTCGTGGTCAGCAGCCGCGCGGGGTTCGAGATCGTCCAGAAGGCGAGGGTCGCGGGGATCGGCACGGTCATCGCCCTCGGAGCGGCGACCACGCTCGCGGTCGACCTCGCGCGTGACGCCGACATGGCGCTGTACGGCTTCGTCACCGGGACGCGCTACAACCGCTACGCGTGAAGCCCGGACCCACGGTCAAGACATTTGTCGCCACGCCAGGATTCCGGCATCATGGACGTCCTCTCTCGCACGCGTACGACGTCGACTGTCCCGGAGACCTGGTTTGCCAGAGCTGAACCTCGGACCCTTCACCCTGGAGCGTCCGGTCGGACGCGGGGCGATGGGCGAGGTCTGGAAGGCCCGCCACCGCGATTCCGGCATCCCGGTCGCCATCAAGGTCATGACCGCTCGCGAGGCCCGGTACGACGACAAGGTCAAGTCGTTCTTCAACGAGGTCCGGGCGGTCGCTCAGCTCGATCATCCCGGCATCGCCTGGGTGCTGGACTACGGAACCGTCGGTGCCGGAGCCGCAGAAGCGACCGAAGGCCACCTCCTCGAGGACAGCCCCTACCTGGTGATGGAGTACGCGAGTCGCGGCACCCTGTCGGACATCCGCACCGCCTACAACTGGACCGAGCTGCGCGCCGTGCTCCTGGCCTTGCTGGACGGCCTCGCCCACGCTCACGCCCGCGGAGTGGTCCATCGCGATCTCAAGCCCGGCAACGTGCTGCTCTGCTCGCGCACCGATGTGCGACCCGGCCTGAAGCTGTGTGACTTCGGCATCGCGTTCGCCATGGAGGAGGTCAAGGACGACGGGCTGGTCGCGGGAACGCTGCACTACATGGCCCCGGAGCAGCTCGAGGCCCGCCAGCGGGAGCAGGGGCCGTGGACCGACCTGTACGCGCTCGGGTGCCTGGCGTGGCGCATGATGGCCGGGGCGCCCCCGTTCTACGGCAAGCGGAACACCCAGCTGATGCTCGCCCAGCTCAAGGACGATCCGCCCACCCTCATCACGCCCACGCCTGTTCCCGCCGGGATGGAGCAGTGGGTGCGCACCCTGATGGAGAAGAAGCCGGGCGACCGGTTCCGCTGTGCTGCAGATGCCGCGCGGGCCCTCATCGAGCTCGGACATCCCCCCGACATCGACGATGAAGAGGAGATGATGACCGGCATCATGCGGCCGGTCCGCCTCACCCACGACATGCCCGCGGCACCGCCGGCCGATCCCGACACCGTCGTGCCCTCGGACACCGCCAGCCTCGCCGCCGAGCCGATGACCCTGGTGTTCGACAAGCCCACGCTGCAGGGCCGCGCGAGCGACGACGCCGATCTGGCCCGTATCCGTGCGCGCATGCCGCTGGACTGGCGACGCCCGGCCCCTGCCCGACCCACCCTCGATCTGGTGGGTGCGGGCCTCAAGCTGTTCGGGCTGCGCAGGCCCCCGTTCGTCGGGCGCGAGAGCGAGCGCGACACGCTCTGGGAGGTCGTGGCCGAGGTGCACCGGCGTCAGCGTGCCCACACCGTGCTCATCTCGGGGGCCGATGGCGTCGGCAAGTCCCGCCTCGCACACTGGACTGCCCAGCGTGCTGCCGAGCTCGGTGCCGCACGGGTCCTGACCGCCCGGTTCTCGGGGGCCGACGACGCCGATGCCGCTCTGCGGAACATGCTGCTGCGGGCGTTCCAGGCTCAGGGGCTCGAAGAACTCGATCTCGCCGAGCGCCTCGAAGATGCGTTCGACGAGATCGGCATCGCGAACACCGAGCTGCGCAAGCACGCCCGCACGCTCCTCGCCGGTCAGCAGCTCCAGGGCGCCAGTCGCTACGTCGTCATCCGGCTCATCCTCGAGGCCATGTCCACCGACCGTCCCGTCGTGGTCGTGATGGACGATCTGCACGTCGGGCTGGACGGGCTGCGATTCGCGCGCCACCTCATGAACGCCCAGGTCGTCCGGCCGTTCCCCGTGCTCGTCCTGCTCACCTACCGCGATGCAGGGCTCGAAGAGCAGGGCCTGGACGGCGAGATCGCAGCACTCGCCTCGGATCGGCGCACCCACACGCTCCCCGTCGAGCCCCTCCCGCGCGAAGCCACCCAGGAGCTCGTCCAGCAGCTGCTCGGCCTCGAGCCCGGCCTGGCCGAGCAGGTCGTCGAGCGCACCGCCGGCAACCCCCTCTTCGCCACCCAGCTCATCGGCGACTGGGTCGAGCGCGACCAGCTCCGCCTCGGCAGTCGGGGCTTCAAGCTCAAGAAGGGCGTCAAGCCACAGCTTCCTCCCAGCCTCAAGTACGTCTGGGTCAAGCGACTCGCCCGCGTCCTCGATCCGCCGGACCCCGTCAGCGAGCAGATGCTCGAAGCCGCCGCGGTCCTCGGGATGGAGGTCGACGAGCTGGAGTGGGTCGGCATGTGCGACGACCCCGACGGCAGCCACCGACGCCGCGGGCACGTCGTCGTCATCCCGGAGCACGCCAAGCGTCGCTTCGCCCTGATCGACAAGCTGCTGCAGATGAACCTGGCCGAGGAGACGGACGCCGGATTCACCTTCACCCACGGGCAGTTCCGCGACGCCATCCTCGATCGGGCCCGTGCCCACAAGCGTCTCGCGCAGCACCATCACCATGCGGCCTGTCAGCTCGGGCCCGATGTGAAGAACACCGAGCTCGAGCGGTACGGGCGTCACCTGTTGGGCGCCGGTCGACGCGAAGCCGCAATCGATCCCTTGCTCCGGGCTGTTCCCGCCGTTCAGGGCACCGTCGGACGGATGAGTGCGTGGCGGCTGCTGGACACCATCGAGCACACCCTGCGCAAGCTCGACCTGCCCCGCTCGGACGACCGCTGGGGGCGGATGTACATCGAGCGGGCCCTGCTGTCCGAGCACCTCGGCCAGCACCGACGGGCGGTGAAGTGGGCCGCGAAGGCGGGTCGGGAGGCCAGTCGCTACGGGTGGACCTTCATCGCTGCCTCCGCCAACTTCCGCCTCGCGCGCGCCGCCATGCGCAAGGGCGACTACGACCTCGCCAACGCCCGGCTGGTGCGGGTCACGAACCAGGTCGATGCCAAGCAGCACCCGTTCCTGGTCGGCGAGGCCCTGTTCCTGCTCGGTCGGATCGAGCGCGAAGCGGGCGGCAGTGCCAAGAAGGTCGCCAAGCTCATGAAGGCCGGCCGCACCTGGATGATGCGCGACAAAGACCCGCGACGCCGGGCTCAGGCCATGCTCCACCTCGCGCGCGCAGCCATCGAGGACGGGCAGCCCGCCACCTGCGCCGCGTTGACCGAGCGCGCTCGCAAGATCGCGGTCGAGATCGGCGACCTCCCCCAGCAAGTGAACTGCCTGTCGTTCGCGGCCGAGGTCGCACGACGCAGCGGGGATCTGTTGGGTGCAGCCGACCACCTGCGCAAGGCCATCGAGGTCTTCGAGCTCATCGGAGACGCGCAGCTGGCCCTGCTCCGCTGCAACCTCGCCATCGTGCTGCTCGATCAGGACCTGCTGGGCGAAGCGCTCAAGGAGCTGGACCGCGCGCTGTCGAACGCGGTCGAGGTCGATCGCGACCCGCTGCGCTTCGCGGTGCAGACCGTGCGGATCCGGGCGCTCACCGAGGCCGGGCGTCTGGCGGATCTCGACGAGGCCTTGAGCGCGTGTGAGGCCCTGCTTCCTTCGGTGCGGACGGGCGAACGGGACAGCGCGACGTCGGCGCGAAAAGCGGCGGAGCTGCTGCGGAAGATCGGCGAAGACGAGCGGTGTGAGCGGGCGAAGGCGATTGCGGTGCATCAGCTGGAGAAGCTGCGGGACGAAGAGGGGCTGGCGGCGGTCCGGTCGATCTGAGGAGGATGGGCTGGCGGACTGGGTGACATCGCTCGCAGAGAGCTTCGCTCGCAGAGGTCGCACGGAGTTCCGATGCCCGGAACAGGCCGTCTCCACCGCCAGGATCCGAGCAGCGTATGCAGGAGCAACGCCAGGTTTCACCGCTGAGCCCGACCCCGCCCGTCGGGCGTCCGAGGAGGATGAAACATCGGCTCCGGGCGAACGACCCGGGGCATTCGCTCAAACGGCTTCGATCGATTCAACGCAAATTTTCACCGCTGAGCGCTTCGCTTCGCAGAGGGTTGCGCTGAGGAATCGCGGAGCCTGGACGCCCCGATCGCGCCATCTGAGCCGCCGTGTTCGAGCGTCGTCCTGGGGGCGAGTCTGGGTGTCGATCGGGGGGCGCCGCTGGTGGACCACGCCGCCAGAGTCGCAGAGCCAGCCTGGTCGGGTGAACGAGTGCTTCGTCGTCTTCGAGCGTTCACGGACCAGGCTTCGGATGCTCGTCGACCATTCCGTACCTCTCCGTGAAATCCTCGGTGTCCTCCGTGACTCCGTGGCGACGTTGCGCTGATCGAGGTTCATCGGCCTCTTTCCGCCGCGTTCGGAGGTCGTCTGCAAGACAGCCCATCCACCGACTGCCTGGTGACGACGAAACGGATTCCGGCCTCGGCTCGTAGCGTCCCGAAGCCCGGCGGCAGCGGTTCGGCAAGTGGGAGGACATACTCTGGACCTGCAGGAGTCCCCGCTGACGTCGTTCCTCCCCATCCTCTTCGCATGTTCGGGCTCTACGACGCCCACCATCGTGCCTGCCACGCCCCCGACCGACACAGCCGTCGATGATACCGGCGATACTGCTTCTGTCCTCCCGCCCTCGCAGTGGGACCAGATTCACAGAGTACTGGGCGAGCCGCTTTCCTACGTCGACGCCGCCTGGATCGAAGCGGAGACTCCCACCTTCATCACGGGGAGCGGTGGGTTCGTAGACCCCCGGGACTCGAATTCCGGTGCCTCGGCACGTGCGCAAATCGAGCGCTGGGTCCACGGAGAATCGGAGCCGACGAACATCGGTCACGTCTTTCGGTCGGACTCCTACTTCGGCCCCTCTGACGCTCGGGTCGTCGTCATTGGGGACGTGACCGGCGACGGCGCAGTGGAGATCGCCGCCAACCTCGGGGCCATCGTGGTTCGGACGGCCATCCTGCCTGAACCCGACGACTGGAGCGTCGAACCCCCCGTGGTCTGGGGCGACCCGACCCTTGGGGAGTCCGTCACCGCCGTGGGCTTTCTCCCCATCGCCTGCGACGCGGACCGAGACGGCCAGCCCGACCTCTGCACCTCCCGCGGCTTCGATCTCGGACCCATCGACGGCACGCCCGAGGCGACCTGGGATCCTGGTGTCCCCTACGCCTGGGAGCGCATCGCCATCGGACGCACGGGAGCAACCACGACCGCATGGGTCGCCCGGTCCGGTGGGGTCACCGCCATCGATCTCGGACAGGCGACGGGGAACGTCGACCTCGACGCTCTGCCGTTCTGGGCGCCCGACGATGGCGACTTCATCTCGGCACTCGTCGCGGTGCCGACGGCGGGCGACGACCTGCTGGCCGTGTGCTCGGGCGTGTCGACCTTCACGGTCACGCAGCTGCGCATCCTCGACGGATTCCAGGACGCAGCCCCGATCCTGACGCTCTCCAGGGGGTGCGACGACCTCGATGTGGGGGACTTCGACGGAGACGGGGACCCCGAGCTCGCCGTCGCCAGCGACTCGACCATCCAGATCATCGAGCTCGACGGCACCGTGCGATCCACACTGCAAGGCGTCTACGACCCCGGCAGCGACGGGCTGGGCAGCGGCATGGACAGCGCAGACGTCGACGGAGACGGCCGCGAAGACCTGATCGCCGCGGCCCGTGAATCCAGCACGCTGTACATCACGTACCGGGCCATCGAGACGCCCTGAACCCCAAACAACACCGCCAGACCCGCTCGAAGCGGACCGACGTTGGCCTTCTCGGCGTGACTCTGCTCTGCGACTCTGACGACGCCGTCTACCGGACAGCATCCCCTGGTCCTGGCCTCGTGTCCGCCGCAGGGTCCGCCCTCTGAGCCTCTGCGTGAATCCAGACGTCCGCCTGACTGACTCCGCGGGCCGTCCGTCCTCGACAGGCCGGATTGCCAGGTCTCACCTTGGTGGAGGTGGAGGCTGGCGTGCTCATTTTGAATTGGTTAAACCACTGAACCAATCAAGGAACCCACCTATGGGACAGGCCCCCCGCACCGTCGACATCACCGCCGACACCCTCCGCACCCGCATCCTCGACGGCACCTACGCCACCGGCGATCGGCTGCCGGCCGAGCGCAAGCTGTCGGCGGAGCTCGGGATCAGTCGGCTCACCCTGCGGGCCGCTCTCGCACGGCTGCAGTCCGAGGGCCTCGTCCAGCCGCGCCAGGGCGACGGGGTCCGGGTGCTCGCCATCGAGGAGCACGCCGGTGTCGAGCTGTTGCCCCACCTCCTCGAGTCCGGCCAGCCCGCGGGGGCACTCGGCACACCCCAGCTGCTCGCGTCGTTCCTGCAGCTCCGCCGTGCGCTGGCCGCCGAAGCCCTGGCCGAAGCCACGCGCAAGGCCACCGAAGAAGACCTGGCAGGACTGGCCGATCTCGCCACCACCCTCCAACAGGCCCACGGAGACGACCTGGTCGAGGGCAACCTGCGCTTTTCGGCCCACATCATCGGGCTCGCTGGCAACCTGCCCATGCGCCTGCTGTTCAACACCGTCGCGCGCGTCTACCGGGCCCGACCCGAGATCCAGACCGCGATGCTCGCCGACCCCGACGGCGTCCGGCAGAGCTTTCCCGCCATCGTCGCCCTGATGCGCGCCGGCGACCCCGATGCCGCGCGCGAGACCGTCCGCGTGGTGCTCGAAGCCCTCGACGCCTCCACCCTCGCCACCCTCACCGAGGAGTCCCCATGAAGCTCCGCCATCACGTGCTGCACTTCCGTCCCCGGCGCATCGAAGCCCGGGTCGACGCCCTGTACCGGGCCGGCACGATCGACGTCCGCCCCACCCTCTGGCAGCTCTGGCTCGGCGTGGCCTACATGTGGCACCGCGCCACGTTCCGACCCGAGACCATCGGCCTGTCCACCGCCCCCGTCCGAGAAACCCGGCGCGCACGGGTGTTTCGCTGGCGTCCCGCGCGTGCGGTCTTCCTGTTCGACGTGCTCGGCCTGTCCGGCGGCCCCCGGGTCAATCCGCTCGACCACACCGGGCTCGGTAGCAGCGTCGACCACGTGATCCGCCACCTGCTCGGCGCCCACCACGATGCCGACGACTTCCACTTCGATCTCGCGCTCATCGCCCACGAGCCGGGCGTGCTCGAGTCCCTGCGCGACCGGGTCCAGCGCATCGTCGACGAGTCCGACCCCGACGCGGTGTTCCTGAAGGACCTCTGCGTGTACGAGGGCTACCACGAGGCGCTGTTGAGCGGCATCGACGCCTGGCTGGCGGGCGATCTGGAGCTGGACGGCACCAATCCCGACGCCACGCTGACCGCCTTCCTCCGCTGGTGCGCGGCTCAGCCCGACTCGCTCCGCGCCACCCTGCGTCTCGCCCGACAGGGGCGTCTCGACTTCTCGCCCCGGATCCCGGGCTTTCCCGAACCGCAGCCTGCAAAGACCCGCCTGAAGAAGGAGGCCGCATGACCCTCGAAGACCTGCTCCACCTCGACCGGCGTGCCCTCTCCGCCCTCATCGCCGCCGGCCATCCGGTCGACATCGACGCCCTGCGCAACCGCGAGTTCAACGGCGTGAGCCTGGGCCTCCCGAAGCTCGTCGAGCGCATCACCTGGAAGAAGTTCAAGAAGGTGTTCGTCGACGCCGACGACGGAACGGTGCGGGGCTACAACGAAGCGGTGGAGGACAACGCCCTGTCGGAGCCGTGGATCTCAGCCCGACGACGCGGGAAGCCCGTCCGGTACTGGCCGTTCCAGCTCCGCCCCGTGAACGACACGTCGGTGCCGCGCTCCTGGGACCGCGGCCTGCTCATCGACTACCGCCCACCCCACAAGGCCTGGCAGCCCATGGGTCTGATGAAGGACCCCATCGTCGCCCTGGAGCCCGACTCCCACGACCTGCTGCTCGGTGTGTCGTACGTGGACCTCGGCCCGCTCAAGATCCCCACGCCGACCTACTTCGCGCTGATGCCCGGGGATCCGGCGCCCGCCGACGCGTGACCTACTCCGGGAACCAGCTCACCAACACCAGCTGCTGCCGGTCGGCGCGCTGAGGGCAACACGACAGCTCCAGCCGCCCGCCCGGCCCGTGCATCACGTGCACCTCGCGCTTCTTCAGCATCAGCTTCTTCCGCCGCTCGAAGCCCTTCTCGACCGCCTGCTTCTCGAGGGCTTCGAACGCCGCTTCGGCCATCTCCGGCTTGGCATGCGCCAGGTCGAAGCTCACCTGTCCGTGGCTGCTTCGCGTGATGATCCCCACCCGATCGGCGTCGACCTCGATGGGGACGTCTGCGGGAATCGTCTCCAGCTCTTCCAGACCGGTCAGCGCCTTGCAGCCGGACAGCACGAGTAGCAGTGCGAGCACATCGACCTCCGGTCGAACGCTATCAGGGCGCGAGCAGCTTCGGCGTGCGGCCGTGGAGCACCAGCTCCAGCGCTTCGTGGACCCGACGCTCGGTGAGCCGCTCCCGGACCGGAGACGCCGCATAGCCCACAGCCGCGAGCAGCGGACGGGAAGATGATTCACGGAACGCCGCTTCGAACGTCTTGATCTGATGGGCCGCATGGATGCCGCGCACACGGGGGTCGGACAGCGACCACGCGCGCAGGGCCGTCACGAGGGCGGACCGATCGTGCTCCACCCACCAGGCCGCGCGATCGACGGCGTCCTGCCGCTCGTTGTGATCGATGGCGTCGATCAGTGCGTCCAGACCGCCCTCCTTCGGGGTCCAGGCTGCTCCGGCCCCGTCTTCACCGTCCAGGACCCGGTGGTGGACGCTGAACCGCGCGGACTGGAAGAACAGCGTCCAGCAGCCGTCGAACCGTACTCCGCGCCGGATGGCATGGGCGAACGTGAGGCAGTGGGTCACCGACAACCAGGTGTCCTGACAGTCGGAGCGGGCATCGATGGCCGCATCGAACCGCAACAGCCGCTCGGTGGCGAGGTCGACCAGCCAGTCCGACAACGCCGCTCGCTCTCCGGCGATCAGGGCGTCGTACACGGCCTGGAGCGCATCGCGGGTGGTGTCGATGGACGTCGGAGGGGTCCACCCAGCGCCCGAAGGCTGCGTCGCGAACTTCGTGGGATCGACGTCGGCCAGGAAGGACCGGTAGCGCGACCAGGCGGGGAGGACGTCCTCGCGCGTGGCCGTGAGGATCTGCTGGAGGAAGCCGTGCAGCAGGACCGGTGCGGTCGCCCACCCCACCCGGTCGAGGAAGTCGAACAGCCCATCCGCGTAGATCGCCGAGTGGCCGAAGTCCAGGAAGTGCGCCGCACTCAGCCGCCAGAACGCGGGCTCCAGCACGTCCCGACCACAGCCCGCGTCCAGCAGGGCGCGCAGCTGCACGTGGGCATCGGAGATCTGCTCGGCTTCGACGCACGATTCGAGGGCCTGCAACGCACTCGACACGTCGGAGACGGCCGGAATCGGGGTGCCGTCGGGAACGTCCACCCGGACGGGCCGCCGGATGTGGCTGCGCATCGCCAGCTGGAGCGGCACCGCCAGCGCCCGCATGCTCTGGGGCCCCGGTTCGGCGAACCCGAGGCACTCGTGGGTGGTCACTGCACCGTGACGGATCCCCCAGGGGCCGCGCTCGGCGTCGTAGCTGGCGATCATCGCCGCGATGTCCTCGGGGTCGAGCCCCAGCTTCAGCAAGCGGACCGCATCGCGAATGGCCTGGCCCGGCCGGTCGTCGTTCATCGCGTCGCGCCAGGAGGTCCGGATCCGCTCGATCTCCTCGGCCGGATCGGGGGTGACCACGCCGATCGACACGTGTCCGTCGGCCTCCTTCACCTGGTGGACCGTGACGGCGTCGCCCCGGTCGGACGATCCGTCGGCGAGCGAGAACTTCCAGTTGTGCCAGGAACAGGTGAGCACGCCGTCGCACAGCTGGCCCTGGGAGAGCGGGTAGCCCTCGTGGGGGCACCGGTTGTCGATGGCCGACCAGGTGCCGTCCGCGAGTCGGAACACCGCGATCTGCCGTCCCTCGTGCCGCACCACCCGGGCGCTGCCGATCGCGACACTGTCCGTGGGGAACGCCTCGATCCACTCGATATTCGACCCGCTGCCGTCCACCATCGCTGCCTCCGACCCGAACCGGGCGTTCAGGCGTTCCAGGGTATCGTCCGGCGTGATTCTCGGAACACTCAAGCTCCACGACAGTCCCGATCCCGCTGCCCTGCTCACCGCCGCAGCGCGCCTCGGGGTCTCGGCGATCGACACGGCCGACGTGTACGGCGCGGGTGGCACACGCCCCCATCGCACTGAAGCCCTGCTCGCCGAGCTCGGCACATCCCTGCCGCTCCAGACGAAGGCCGGACTGAAGACCACGGGGCCACGCTGGCGGCCGTGCGGCACCGCGAAACACCTGACCTCACGGGCCCAACGCAGTGCCGAGCTGCTCGGGACCCCTGCCCTGTTCTTCCTCCACGTCGTCGATCCCTCCACGGGCCTGGACCGGTCGTGGCGCGCCCTGCAGAAGCTGAAGTCCGAAGGCATCGTCCGTCGGATCGGGCTGTCCAACCCGCGCTACCACGAGGTGCAGCGCGCTCTGGAGCTCGGGGATCTCGATGCCGTCCAGATCGCGCTGTCCCCCTTCGCGCCCGAAGCACTGGAGTCCGGCATCGTCCGGCTGTGTCGCGACAACGACGTGGAGGTCCAGGCCCACAGCCCGGTCGGGGGATGGCGTCGCAAGCGCCGGACCGTGCGGGCGTTCCGCGACCTCTGCCGCGAACACGCCGTCTCCCACGAACGCCTGACCCTGCGCTGGCTCGAATCCCTCGGCGTGGAGCCCGTGATCGGCTGTACCCGCGTGGAGACCCTGAAGGACGCGATGGGTGCGGTGCCTCCGGAAGCGCTGCAGGCCGCGCGCGAGGCCCTGCCGGTGACCCGCTTCGCGACGGACGTCCCAGACGCGTCGGGCGTCGGGCATGTCGCGCTGATCTGCGGACTGCCTGCGGCCGGCAAGACCACCCACGCCCACCGCTACGTCGAACAGGGCTACGAGCGACTCAACCGCGACACGCTGGGGGGCACGCTGAAGGGCGTCATCAAGCGACTGGATGCTCTTCTGGACTCGATCGACGAGGCGTCCGACCGCCGGGTGGTGCTGGACAACACCTGGACCGATCGCCACCTCCGACACCGGGTGGTGCGCGTCGCCGCCCGGCATGGCTGTCGGGTCACGGCCGCGGTCGTCGAGACCCCCTTCGAGCAGTGCCAGGTGCAGGCGATCCGACGCATCCTCGCCGACGGTCAGGGTCTTCCGGATCCGCAGGAGCTCCGCAAGAACGCCAGGCCCCACTGGTTCGGGCCCGAGGTGTTGTTCCGGATGCGGGAGCGGTTCGAGCCCCTGACGGACGACGAGGGATTCGGGGTCGAGCGGCTGTCCCCACCCGACCTCTCCTGGGGTACGGCATCCGCCACCATCCTGAACCTCGACGCCCTCGAGGCCGGCCCCGACGCCTTCGACACGCCGTGCTTCGCGGCCGTGTGGACCCCCGACGCCCCTCGCCGGTCTCGCCTCGACGCCGCTCGGGCCCGCTGGGGAGATCCGCTGCTCGACGTCCGCACCTGCAGCCATCCACCCGGGCCGGCCCGCTGCTGGTGTCGCAAGCCCCTGCCCGGCATGGTGGTCGACCTGCTCCTCGCCCACGACCTGAACCCCACACAGACCGTGCTGGTAGGCGGTTCCGCCGAGAAGACCCTGGCCGGCCGCATGGGCATGGCGTTTCGCGCGCTCTCCCCGTGAACGACGAAGCGCCGCCGACCTCTTTCGAGGGCGACGGCGCGACGGTGGGCCGGCCGACTCAGGACTCGGGGGCGTCCTCGTTCCACTCCGCGTCGCCGAACGCGCACAGCGACTCGTCGCCGTTCATCGTCAGGTCCGCGTTGTTCTCCTCGTAGACCACGGCGAAGCTGCTGTCCCAGCACTCGCTTCCCTGGTAGGCCAGCGGCGCGAGGTCGCCGTCGAAGACCACCATGTCACCCCGGCCCTGCCCGTCGGCCTGCCAACGGGTACGGAGAACGATGGTCTCCTCGGCGCTGCCGTCCTCGTGGATGTCGGCCAGGTAGCCGAGGTCCATGTAGCCGTCGCCCGCAGCGTTCTGACCGAACCGGTAGCCGGCGTTGAGCCGCTCGGGCTGCGTGGTGTCGTCGGTGAAGTCCTCGAAGCCCGCTTCCGCTTCGACGCCCTCGGCGGTCACGACGTACTCGGTGTAGAAGACGCCTGCGGCGGTCTCGGTGGGGTTGAGGGTCGCGATGGCGTCGAAGTCCACGGCGAAGAACCCGCTGCCTTCGTCCTCGGTCGCTCCCGGGAACGACTCGCCGCCGATGATGCCGACCCAGTCGTCGTCCGTGGTGCCCTTCGGCCGCTGGACGACCGCCCAGCCGTACATGTCGGCCGCTTCGTCGTACTCGACGTAGAGCGCGGTCTCGTTCGGGTCGAGGCCACCCTCGTTCCACGGACCCCAGAGGAACTTGTTCTCGTCTTCGGTCCAGGTGGGCTCGAAGTCGGTGACGTGGCTGACGGAGTCGAGCACCTCTTCGATGAAGCCGTTCACGTCCGCCGTGACCTCGGCGGTGGTGAGGTAGGTGTCCGCAGTCGCGCCGAGGGCCCGGTCACCGCCCATGGGCATCGCGATGAGGATGCGCTCGTCGGGCAGGGCCGCTTCGTACTCCGAGCTGTCGGGCTGGTTGGCCGGCTCCCCACAGGCGGTGGCGAGGGCGAGTCCGAGGGCGGCGAGGGTCAGGGTGGTGGTCGTACGCATGGGTCCTCCAGAAGGTCCGAGAAGGGGTGGAGCGTCGCTCCGTGGTTCGTCCGTTGGACCCACGACCCCACCCGAACCGAAAAAGGACCCCGACATTTTCTGCCCAGGCGATAGATCCCGAGCATGAAGACGCCCACGCAGACGGTCCTGATCACAGGGTGCGGTTCCGGTTTCGGAGCGGCTCTGGCCCAGCGGTTGCTCGATTCGGGTCACCGGGTGGTGGCCACCGATCCGGATCCCGTGACGCTGTCGTCCCTCGACGGCGAGTGTCTCAAGCTGGCGCTCGACGTCCGCGACCCCGGTGCCGTTCAGGAGGTCGTCGCGGCCGCCAACGTGTGGAGCCCGGTCGACATCCTCGTCAACAACGGGGGCTACGCGGTCTTCGGCACCCAGGAGGAGACCGATCTCTCGCTGGTTCAGGACATGTTCGACGTGAACGTGTTCGGGCCCGCACGCCTCACCCGCGCGCTTCTGCCCACCCTTCGGGAGCGACGGGGCGCCGTGGTCCAGATCTCCAGCATGGCCGGCCGCTCGGTGTTCCCCGAGTCCGGGTGGTACGCCGCCACCAAGCACGCACTCGAAGCCATGACCGAGGCCCTGGCCCAGGAGGTCGTCACACACGGCATCCGGATCCGGCTCGTGGAGCCGGGCTCTTTCGCCACGCGCTTCCTCGAGACCGCCGCCGAAGCGAGCCCGGATCGCGATCCCGCCTCTCCGTACCGAGCGCTCCACGGCCTGTGGGACACCCGCAAGCTCGGGGTGCTCGAGCCCCCGCAGGATCCGTCCCTGGTGGTCGATGCCATCGTCGAGAGCCTCGCGCGCGAGACCGTGTTCGAGCGCGTGGTGGTGGGCGCCGACGCCACGCGGATCCTCGACCTGCGCGAGTCTCTGGGCCCCGACGCCTTCTCGCTGCTCAACCAGCGTCGCAACGCCACGGCGGAGTTCCGCGGGTTCGTCGCCGGTCGTCCCGGCCACGTCCTCACGCCCACCGAGGCCACGCTCCAGCTGGCATCCGGGTCGAGCAGCCCCGAGCTCGCCGCCACCATCGCCGCCTGGCGAGCGGGTCATCTCGATCACTGGCAGGACAGCGAAGCCGGCCGGGATGCCCTTCGAGCCCTCGCCGAAGCCCACGATGCCGCGGTGGGACAAGTCGCACCAGACGTCGGATAGACTGCCTGCATGCGGGCACGTAGCGCATTCTCCAGTCGGTCCAGATCGCTCTTCCGGGGCGCCATCGCCTCTCTGGTGGGCTGCGCGTTCGTGTCCGGATGCTCGGGGCCCGTCGAGGAGGCCGCAACGCCGGTCCAGGTCGCGCCGCAGTTCCCCCCCGATCCTCCAGACCCCTGGCTGGTCGACGGCCAGGTGGGCGATCTCACCCTGGTTCGCCAGGAGAGCTCGATCGGCAATGGGCGCATCCTGAGGGTCGCGGCCACCTTCGGCGACGCGCTCACCGGGCTGCGCTACCCGGCGGCCTGCCTGTTCGGCGACCGGCTGTGCATGCCCGAAGACGTCCCGTTCGAGACCCCCATCGACACGACCGATTCGCGGCTGCTCTTCTCGACCGACCCCATGAGCACGGGCGGATCGTCGGCCTGGCTCGGCGACGAGCTGGTGCTCCGCGACATCGTGGCGCCCTTCGACGTCACCCTGCGCGACGGTGACGCCAGCGTGGGCGGCTACCGGGGTCAGGACGTCAGCGGCACCGTGCTCCTCCAGTCCTACCCCCTGCAGTTCGCCGGCGGAGAGTGGGGGTCGTTCGACGACGAGTCCGTGGTCCCTCTCCCCGAGCGCATCGAGGGCGTCTGGCCCCCGCCCGACGAGCCGATCGACCTGTCCGACACCTTCAACCCCTACGTCGAGCTGTCCTGGATCCCGGCCACCGAACCCGGCGCCGAGATGGTGCTGGAGCTCCGCGAGCGGGTCTCCGCGAATGGCGCTCCTCTGGTCACCACCCGCGTGATCGAAGACGACGGAGACGTGTTGATCCCGGTGGGCGACCTCCGCCTGGCCCGGCCCCTCGACATCCGGTTGTACCGGGTGCGTTCGATGGGCAGCCTCGCGATCGACCCGCTCCCGCCGGAGGATTCCCGGGACCGACCGCCGAACGTGGTGGCGCTCCACGGCGTCGCCGAGCAAGGCTGGTGCCTCTACGAGACCTGCACGGGCCCGGTGACCGACGAGACCACGCCCCTGCTGTTCGACTTCTGCTGGTCGTCGTCCTCGTGTGGCGAGAGCCAGTGGTTCCTGAACCCCGACGGCACGTGGAGTACGGCCGAGGGCTACATCGGGAGCTGGACCTACGAGTGCTGCACGGATCGGATCGCCATCGAGTTCAGCAGCGGCACGGTCTACTCGGGCGAGCTCGACCCCGACGGCTGCTACTCGGGCGAGATGCTGTCGTGGTCTGGCAATCAGGGCGACTGGCGCGGGTGTTTCGCAGACTGACAGCTAGGGAATCGGCGTGGCCTGCTGGATCTCGGTGCTCACCAGCCGCCACCGACCCGCGTCGTTCTTCCGCATCAGGTGCACACCGATCGACCGGTTGGCGTTGAACGGCTCGCTGTTGTTGTTCCGCGTGACCTGGGAGAACGTCACCCGTGCATCGCCGTTGCTCTGCATGTCGACCTTCAGCGGTGCATCGAAGGACGCGACCAGGTCGTACTGGTCGTACAGCTGCTGGGTGAGCCCGTAGGTGCCGATGATCTGCGGCGAGTCCTCGTGGAACACGCCCATGTAGCAGTCCAGCGTCTCGTCGTTCAGCGCGTCGATGTTGCCCTGCAACACCTGCTCGGCCGACCACACGGGCATCGACCCGCTGTCGATGTAGGTCGAGCACGCGCTGAGCTCGTTGTCGTCGGGAATCAGCGCTCCGCCACACCCCAGGGCGAACCCGAGCGTGATCGACAGCGCGACGATGGTGTTCCTTCCCTGCATGACGGCCTCCGTTGCCGCCCTTCTACCCGGGACCACCCGCCGCCGCCCGTTCGCGGGCATCATCGGCGTAGACCTTGATCGCATCGATGAACGGCGAGCCGTATCGCTTGTAGCGAACCGGACCCATGCCGTGGACCGACAACATCGCGCGCTTGGTGGTGGGCCGCAGCCGCGCCATGTCCTCCAGCGTCTTGTTGGACGCGACCACGTAGGCGGGCACGTTCGAGGTGTCGGCCAGCTGGCGACGCGTCTCCTTGAGCATCGCCATCAGGTCGCCGGGCACGGTCTCGACCCCGGTGGCCGGCCGCTTGCGCGACAGCTTGCGGGCGTGGGGGAACGCCATCACGACCTCGTCGCCTTCGCCCTTCATGACCTCCCAGCTGCGCGGGTTGAGCCGCACTTCCTTGTAGGTGACCTCCCGGCCGTTGATGGAGCGCGTCACGTACTCGGCCTCGAGACAGCCCGCGGCCACCAGGGCTTCCACGAGGTCGGCCACCTCTCCGAGCGTCCAGCCGGGCCTCTGAGCGGGGGCGGCCAGCAATCCGTACGTCGACAACGTGTGGAATCCCCACCGTGTGAGCTTCTTCTCGCGGCTGCCCGTCAGCGTGCGAGCGACCAGGTCGACGCCGAAGCCCCGCTTGTTCGAGTGCCGCTCCATGCGGGCCACGCTGGAGAGCACCTTCAGCACGACGGTCTTCTCGTCGGGGGTGAGCACGCGATCGGTCTCGAGCATCGCCACGCCGGCCCGACAGGCATCGCAGGTGCCGCACCTCTCGAACGGCGCCTTCTCGCCGAAGTACTCGACCACGTAGCGCCGCCTGCACGGGCTGCCGGTGTAGCCCTGCATCTTGTCGAGCTTGACGTACTCCCGGTTGCGGCGGTCGCGCATCACCCGGTCGTCGATCTCGAGTCTGCGGTCGGGGTCGATCAGCTCGAGCCCGCCGATTCGCCCGCCTGCATGGACCTTCAGCACGCCGCGGTCGGCCAGACCCCGCAGCGCCGCCATGAGCTGGATGCGCTCGATGCGGAGCTCTTCGCTCCAGTCGTCCGGGTAGAACTCGACGGTGTCGCCCACGCCCATCTGCCGCTCGGTGAGCAGCCGATAGACCGCCCCCCGCTGGCCCGTGGGCTCCTTGTCGGGCTCGGCCAGGATCTTCAGCGTGGCCGCGCGGTCCGACGGGGCGATGCGACGCACCCGGCCTTCGCGACGCAGGATGTTCACCACCGCATAGGCCCCGCGATCCCCGGCTTCGGGGGGAAGCGCCTGCATCGACAGGTCCTCCATCCGGATGAAGACGGGGTTGTCGGGCTGGTTGCACAGCCAGCGCCACACCGCCTGGACCCACTCGACCGGCGGGTGGCTGGTGTTGATGAAGAACTCGTGGATCTTCCGGTCGGACCCGTGGTGGAGCAGCACCGCGCGGCTCATCCGCCCGTCGCGACCGGCCCGGCCGATCTCCTGGTAGTAGGCCTCGACCGTGCCCGGCATGTCGTAGTGGACGATGTTGCGGATGTCGCGCTTGTCGATGCCCATGCCGAACGCGTTGGTGGCGACCACCACCGGAACCCGGCCGCTCATGAAGTCGTCCTGCACCCGGGTGCGCTCGTTGGCGACGAGACCCGCGTGGTACATGCCCGCCCGCACGCCGGCTACGCGGAGCGCCTTGGTGGCCCGCTCGACGTTCTTGCGGGTGGCGGCGTAGACGATGGAGGGCCCGGGGTTGACCAGATCGGCGAGCTGGGCGTCCTTGTCGCGCTTGCCGTCGGTGGCGACCACCTCCAGCACGAGGTTCTCGCGGTCGAACCCGCGGATGAACACCTCGCCCTGCTCGATGCCGAGGGTGCTGACGATGTCGCGCTGGACCTCCGGCGTGGCCGTGGCCGTGAGCGCGACGGTGGGGACGTTGCCGAGCGCCTGCCGCACCTTGCCGAGCCGCAGGTAGTCGGGCCGGAAGTCGTGCCCCCAGGCCGACAGGCAGTGCGCTTCGTCGACCGCGAGCAAGCGGATGTCGACCCCGCGCATGAACTCGAGGAACCGGGGGCTGAAGCGCTCCGGCGCCACGTAGAGCAGCTCGATCTGCCCCTCGCGCACGGCTTGACTGCGGGCCCGGTACTCCTCCGTGTTCAGCGAGCTGTTGAGGAACGTGGCGCGGATCCCCTTGTCGACCAGGGCATCGACCTGGTCCTTCATCAGCGCGATGAGCGGGCTGACGACGATGGTGAGGCCGCCTCGCGCGAGCGCGGGAACCTGGTAGCACAGCGACTTGCCCGCGCCGGTGGGCATGACCACGAGCGCATCGCCACCCGCCGCGACGTGGGCACAGATCTCCCGCTGGCCCGGCCGGAACTCGCCGAACCCGAAGCGCGCCAGCAACAGCCGTTCGAGGTCCACGAGGTCGATGTACCGTCACGGGATCCGGTCCGCTACATGGCCATCGAGCGATGCGGGGCCACGTGCTCTGGATTTCCGGTCTGCTCGAATTCGGCCAGCCCACCCTCGCAAGCGAGGGATGAACCGACCGAATACCTTCAACTGAACGTCTTGACGCGTTCAGGTACCCCCGGAAAATGTGCTCGTTCCTCCGCGCATTTCGGGGGCACCGTTCTCTCGGCCGTCAAGACGTTTCGACCGCTGGAGTGTCCATCGCCCCCAACGACCCAGCCCCGGATCCGACGCGACCCGACCCCCCCGAGAGTCCCGCGGAGACGAGCGGATCTCGCCCACGCTTCGAGGTGGCCCAGTCCCGCCCGATGAATCTGGCGGTCTGGATCCTGATGAGCCTGGCGCAGCTGCCGCTCCTCGGGGTGGTCCTGCAGGGTGTGCAGGGCCTGTCCGGTCTCGTGATGCTCCTGCTCCTCCCCGTTCCCGCGCTCGTGATCAGCCTGTTCGGCTACCGACCCGGACGGGCGGTTCCCGACGACCGCGTCATCCGGGACTGGGGCACGGCGTTCGGGTGGGCCTTCGTGCAGGCCGGCCACCGCACCTACTGGGTGACGCGCGGCTCACTCACCGGGTTGGAGGATGCTCCCCGTCCGCTCGCGCCCCTCGATCTGAAGCCCCAGCTCGACGGCTTCCAGCTGTCCATCCCCCCTCAGGCCTCGGGCCGACCGGACATGTTGATCGCAGCCGTGCGATCCGCCTCCGCGACCGCCGTTCTGTGGGCACTCGGAATGCTGTGGACGCTGCTCACACCGGCTCCCACCACGTTTGCGGACGTCGGCGCCTGGATCGTCCTGTCGCTGCTCTCGGTGGTGGGTGTGCTCGTGCTCCAGCTCCCCGCCCTGTTCCCGCTGATGCTCGCCTACGAGACCTACCAGCGCTCGGCGTCGCAGATGACCCTGCGGGGTCGCACGCTGACGGTGGACGGTGAGACGTTCCTGCTCGGGCAGCCCGACGAGCGCATCGAGCACGGTCCGCCCGGCACGCTCACCTTGAGCAACGGCTCCCAGAGACTCGTGGTGCGGGGCCAGGCGGCGGCCCTCGAGCAGCTCGTACCCGTCCTGCGCGGAGTGACCGCCGACGCCGACGGGTCCGGTGAGGCCTCCGAGATTCCCCAGGCTCTCACAGCCCTGAAAGCAACCCAGAAACTGGGCCAGTAGCCCAGCAACGACACGCTCGAAGGCGAACCCGCGCCAGCCTTCTCGACAGACAGACGCCCTCTGTACTCTGCGTCTCTGAGGGCGACATCTTGCGGAAAACGTCCCCTGGTCGTAGCCCTCTCGTCCACCGGACCGACGACCCCTCTGCGGCTCTGCGTGAAAAACCTCGAGTTCGCCGGCCCAAATCGCCGGGCCAGTGAATCCAGAGCGCTCGCCAACCGCCGCCCGTCGCCAGTATTGCCGTCCGACGGTGAGCCCGGCGCGCAGCGCCCGCAGCGGCCGGTGTCGCGGCCGGGCACGCGCGGACCTGCCCTGCTCGATTCAGGACGGGCCAAGATGCGCACCCGATGCCCGTGAACCTCCCGGACCGCGCGAGGCCGTGGCGATCCATTCGAAGGACGGGCCCGGTCTCCAAGAGAAGCTGGACCCGACCCCGCGAGGAACCCCGCCTGAGGAGGTTGCGAACCCCGATTCTCCCGCGTATCGGATCGACATGCTCCCGCTGCTCCTCATCCCTCTCGCACTCGCCGCTCCCGCAGACGACCGCACCTCGGATTCCGACGGTGCAGACGGGTCCGAAGCCGTCGAAGCGCCGGAGAACCCCGTCGACATGCGCGCGTTGAGGCGCACTGCCACGGTTCGGGCCGTCGAGAAGGCCACCCCGAGCGTCGTGGCGCTGGAGGTCGACGTCCCCACCCAGTCGCCGTTCCGGATGTTCGGCGGGCCCTCGATCAGCAGCAGCCAGGGGTCGGGGGTGATCATCGACGACGACGGGGTGGTGCTCACCAACGCCCACGTGGTCCAGGGCGCTGCCCGCATCCGCGCCCACACGTCCACCGGCGAGGTCTACGACGCCCGGCCCATCGCGCTGGACACCGACCTCGACCTGGCCGTGCTCAAGCTGGAGGACGCCACCGGTCTCGCCGCCATCGAGATCGCCGACAGCGACGACCTGATGCTGGGCGAGATCGCCATCGCCATCGGCAACCCCTACGGACTCGGGCTCACGGTCAGCACGGGCGTGGTGGGCTCCATCGAGCGCCAGGTCGAGATCCAGAACGGCATCTACCAGAGCTACATCCAGACCGACGCCGCCATCAACCCGGGCAACTCCGGCGGCGCGCTGGTGAACCTCGAAGGCAAGCTGATCGGCGTCAACACCGCCATCCGCGCCGAAGCCGAGGGCATCGGGTTCGCGATTCCGGCCAACCGGGCGCGCAAGATCGCCGATGACCTGCTGCTCTACGGCTCGGTTCGCGCTCCGTGGCTCGGCTGCGACTTCGCCGACATCAGCGCGCGACGACTCCAGGGAACCGGCCTGCAGGGCGCGCTGTCCGTGATGTCCGTGCACCCGGGAAGCCCGTGCGAAGAGGCCGGTCTGACCCGAGGCGACATCGTGTTCCAGATCGACGGCCGCCCCACGGCCAGCCGCGCCGACCTGAACGCGTGGCTGGCCGAGAAGAAGCCCGGTGAGCGCGTGGTCCTCGAGGCCGTGCACCGCAACGAGATCGTCGCGCGCGAGCTGTCCAGCACCGACCTCCCGAAGGACGCCAGCCTCCAGGCCCTGACCCGACTCGGCATCGCGTTCGCCGAGCTCGACGGCCGGGGAATCGCCGTCACGGATGCCAACCCCGAAGGCACCTGGGCCCAGGCCCGACTGCGCGCTGGAGACGTCCTGCTGGCCGTGGACGGCGCACGGGTCAAGACCGCCGACGACTTCACCCGCGCCCTCGAGCAGGCCAAGGCGCGCCACCAGCCCTCCGCCCTGTTCACGGTCCGCCGCGGCCGCATCCAGGGGCACGTCCCCGTGTCGATCTGACCGTGCTGCTGCTCGCCATGGCCCTGACCAGCGCGTCTGCACAGGGCGTTCCGCGGGTGGTGGGCGGAGAACCCGTTCCAGACGGGGTGTATCCGGACGCCGTCGCGCTGTTCTCGGGCCTGGAGCCCCTCTGCACGGGCACCCTCATCGCCCCGGACCTCGTTCTGTCGGCCGAGCACTGCTTCGGGATCTCGGGCGCCAAGGTGGGTGTGACCGACACGAACGACGGGGAGCTCGTGGAGGTGGTGGCCCGCTACGACCATCCGGACGCCACGTCCACCTTCGACATCACGGTGTTCGAACTCGCAGAGCCGGTGGACGTGGTCGCGCACCCCCCGCGCCCCCTGGTTCTCGACTGCCTGGCCGGGCTCTACGTCGACGGCGCGGACGTGACCGTGGCCGGCTTCGGCTACCGCGACGGGAGTGGTCCCGCGCAAGACCTGCTGATCGCCGCCGACATCACGATCGGAGACGCCGACTGCTCCGACCTGTCGCGCGGCTGCCGGGAAGCCGTCTCCCCCGGCGGGGAGCTCATCGCGGGTGGCGAAGGGCTCGACAGCTGCATCGGCGACAGCGGAGGGCCGCTCTACCTCGACCCCACGCCCGAGACCCCCGGTGGCGAGCTGCTCGCGGGCGTCGTGTCCCGGGCCGCGTTCCCGGCCAGCCAGATCTGCGGAGACGGCGGGATCTACGTGCGCAGCGACGCCATCGCCCCCTGGATCGAACAGGTGACCGGCACCGAGCTGCCTCGCCCCGACGACTGCGAGAGCGTCAACCTGCCTCCCGCCCCGTCCGTCGAGCCCGAGCAGCCCCTCGAAGTCACGCAAGGACGCTCGGTCGCGTTTCGCATCGATGCGGGCGACCCCGATGCGGACGACCTGCACACCTGGGCCGTGATCACGGGCCCCACCGAGGGTCGACTCGAGAACGACCCCGACCTGCCGGACGATCCCGGGGCGTTCCTGTTCACGGCCGACCCCTTCCAGATCGGGGTCACCCCACTGTCGTTCGAGGTCACCGACGACGGCGAGCCCGCCCGCACCTCGCCCATCGACGTCGACATCCACGTGCTGCCCGCCGGCGTGCTCGACGACCCCATCGATGCCCAGCCGGCGGCCGGGTGTGGCTGTGCATCCCCCGTACGCCCCGCACCTCTCGGGATGTTGTCCACGTTCTTCCTGGTCTTCTGCTCGAGACGGCGAAAAAGATCAGACGTGCGGTAAACGCACCTCGGCCGGTCCGGGTACCCGGGGTGCATGTCGGACGACTCCCTGGCTCGAACCGCCTCCCTCGTGAGCGACCGCGATCTGCGCGACGCCCGCACGGGGGAGCCCGCAGCTCAGGACCGGTTCGCCCGGGGGGTCTGGCCGCATCTGCGCCGCGTGGCGCTGGCCATCACCGGAGACCCCAGCGTCGCCGACGACGTGGCGCAGGACGCCATGGTGAAGGTGCTCGGCGCCCTGCCCCGCTTCGACCCGACCCGCCCCCTGGGCCCCTGGATCCGAACCATCGCGCGCAACACGGCTCGCAACGCCCATCGCGACCGTCCGGTCGTGTCCGAGGTCCGCGATCCCACCCCGCAATCCAGCCGTGCTGACGGGCTCGATCGCGCGCTCGACCTGGATGGCGCCGCCCAGTCGGCCGTCGACGCGTTCACCCTGCTGTCCGACCGCCAGCGCGAGATCCTGGAGCTGGTCGACCACCAGGGCCTCACCCCCAGCGAAGCCGCCCGCGAGCTCGACCTGGCCCCGGGAACCGTCCGGGCCACTCTGCACACCGCCCGCCGCACGCTCCGCCGTGCCCTGCTCGCCGATCGGCCCGAGCTGCTCGACCTCCTTCGCTCCTGAACCCCCACGAGATCCCGATGTCCGTCCCCCCCAGCAACACCCCCTGCGAGCGAACGCGCGAGCGCCTCCTGACCGCGTCGATCGACGAGCTGTCGGACATGCGGGCGACCGATCCACATCTCGCAGGCGACACGCCGTGCCTTCAGTGTCGGGCCCTCGTCGATGCGCTGCTGGAGCGACACACCGACCTCGATCGCGGCCTGGATGCCTTCGCGTCCCGACCGCTGCCACAGCCGGAGGCCTCTTCGGCCCCTTCCCCCCGACCCCGGAGCTGGACCATGTCCGCGACCCAACTGACTCTCGCCGCTGCCGCCCTCGCCACCCTCACCCTGGTGGGGGTCCAGCAGGCGTCGATGCCCGATGGGCTCGATGGAGGCGGCGCGTCTGCGACCTGCACCATGGACGAGGCCATGGAGACGCGCGCGTTGACCGGACGCCTCGCGGACGACGAGGTGGCGTGCCTCGAAGCCAGCGGAGGCGAGAAGGCGAACCGCATGCTGATGGTGCACTGGTTCTCGGCCGGGAAACGGGAGGCCTGGCGTGAGCGCGCGCAGATCGAGCTGAACCGCCAGATCGCCTCGAAGGACATCGACACCGACGTGGTCTACAAGGTCGCGCTGGCCGACAGCCAGACCGGCGACCACGCGAGCGCCTGGGACCTCGCCGCCCTGGGTCTCGAGCACCTGGACCAGTGGCCCGACGACGTCGCCGCCAAGCGCCGCGTCAAGCTCCTGAAGATCCGGGCCGCGGCCGCGATGAAGCAGTGGGGCGACTCGGATTCGCGCAGCGACAAGGCGACCGTGGCCCGGGCCGTCGCTGCGTACGAGGCTGCGAAGGCCGAGCTCGAAGAGCAGGACTGACCGGGTCCGAACCGACCAGCAGTGGTCAGCGGTCAGCGGAGCAGGACAGCCCTTCTTCGGCGTCCATCTCCTCGAGGTCGGCCAGATCGACCGCGCAGGTGTCCTGGATCTCGGGATCGGCGTCGGCGAGCACCACCTGGAGCTCCTCGCAGTCGAACTCGGGGTCGTCGTCGTGGCAGGCACAGACGTAGTCGACGTAGCGGTCGCAGGGCTGGTCTTCGCACGCCACCAGGGTGAAGAACCCCAGCACCCCCGCCGCCAGCAGTCCAAGTCGCATCGCTCCTCCATCGTCCGTACACGGGGTGTCGCCAGGTGGTACGTGTGCTGCGCCACCGGAATTCGGATTATCCGCCTATCCGCACCTGCGACTCTTCGGAGGACTCTTGACCGCCCACCCCGCATTGGAGGTGCGCCAGCTCACCCGGAGCTACGGCGCGCGAAAGGCCGTGGACGCCCTCGACCTGACCGTGCACACCGGCGATGTCTACGGGTTCCTGGGTCCGAACGGGGCCGGCAAGACGACCGCGATGCGCTGCATCCTGGGATTGATCCCCGCCGACACGGGCGAGATCGCCATGTTCGGTGTGAAAGACCCCGTCCAGCGGCGCTCTGGGGTGGGTGCCGTCGTGGAGACCCCCTCCTTCCACGACTGGCTCTCGGGCGCCGACAACCTCCGCCAGGCCGGCTGGTATGCCGGATTGTCGGGCAGCGAGCTGAAGAACGAGATCGCGCGGGTGCTCGACCGCGTCGGGCTGAAGGAGCGCGGCAAGGACAAGGCCGGCGGCTACAGCCTGGGCATGCGCCAGCGGCTCGGCATCGCGCGGGCGCTGCTCGGCAAGCCCCGCATGCTGTTCCTCGACGAGCCCACCAACGGCCTCGACCCCGCGGGGATGCGCGAGGTCCGCGAGCTCGTCCGGTCGCTGGCGCTGCACGACCAGATCACGGTCTTCGTCTCGTCGCACCTGCTGGCCGAGGTCCAGGCGATCTGCAACCGGGTCGCCATCCTCCAGCACGGCCAGCTGCGGGCCGAAGGGGCGGTCACCGAGCTGCTCACGTCCACCGGAGACCCCGTCTACACGGTCGCCGCCGAGGATCTCGACGCGCTCCGCACCACACTCGAGGGCGCGGACGACATCCAGGTGCTGACCTCCGAAGACGACGGGCTGCTGCGCGTCCAGACCGCACGGAGCCCCGCCGACCTCAACGCGTGGCTGCACGGCGAAGGCATCGCACTATCGGCGTTGTCCGCCGAGCAACGCAGCCTCGAAGACGTCTTCATGGAGGCGGTCCAATGAGCCAGACCACTGCCGCACCGTCCTCCCCCCCGGTCGTCGCGTTGCTTCCCAACCTCGTGCGCGCCGAGCTGCTCAAGCTGCTGTCCCGCATGTCCGCCAAGGTCGGGTTGCTGCTGTCGCTCTGCATCGGCCTCGGCCTGCCCCTGTGGTGGGTGTTGCTGATGAACAGCGGCATCCAGGTCAACTACGAGGACTCCGCGACCGTGTTCGCGGTCAGCCCGAACGACACGCTCGTCTACGCGCTCTACGTGCGCTCGTTCCCCGTCTGCATCCGCGCGTTCCTGGTGATCCTGGGGGCTCAGATGCTGGCCGGAGAGTTCCGCGCCAAGACGCTGCGGGAGGACCTCTTGCGACCCGTTCCGCGGTGGAGCGTGCTGGCGGCCAAGTTCGCGGCACTGCTGGTGTGGGATGCCGTGAGCCTGCTCGTCACCTTCGGTGCGGCCACGCTCATCGGCGTGCTGGCGTTCGGCACGGATGGGCCCTGGCTGGCCACGATCCTCGCGTATTCCCTGGCCTGGGTGTGCGACGCGGGCGTGATCGCCGTGGTGTTCGCCATCGGCGTGCTCACCCGGTCCACGGTCGGAACCATCGCGAGCCTCATCGTGTTCTTCGTGCTCGACAAGATGCTCGGCTGGGCGATGCTCACCGGCAGCGTCATCGCGGCAGGGGTCGGGATTCCGCCGCGCATCGCCGCCCTGCTCAACCAGTGGTCGGCGCTGCCGTCTGCCGCGTTCGGGAGCTGGTCCTGGATCCTGCCCGAGACCGAAGGGGTGCTCTCGTCGATTCCCGGCCCCGACTACGTCGTGAGCTGGAGTGCTGCGGTGCTGATCTGGGCAGCTGCAACGCTGTTCGCCGGCATCTGGATGCACCGCATCGACGTGCCCTGACCCGTGCTCCGGATCGACCAGGCCCACGACTACCGGATCCTGCGGATCCCTGGCCGGCGAGCCGAGGCCGGTCGAGGGAGCGCGCCTCCGGGATGTGGGCCCGTCACGGTGATCGGCGTCGTCGGCATGGCCGCGGTCGCTGGAGGATGGACGCTCGTCCACGTCATCCCCTCCGATCCCTACAGCGGGACCTGGATGTTCGTGTTGGCGTTCGCGGCCACAGCCCTGCTCACCCTGGCGGGCGTGTTCTACCACCTCGGCGAGCAGTCGAAGCGCGGTCCGTCCGTCACCGTCCGGGTCGGGGCCTCCTGGCTCCAGGTGGCCGACGGTCCACGGGTCGCGTTCGACACCGTCACGCTGCTGCAGACCGACGACGAGCTCGTGATCGCGGGCGAACACACCGCCACGGTGCCCGATCCGGACGGTGAGGTGTACGCGGAGCTGTCCCGTGCGCTGGAAGCGTGGCAGACCCGCGAAACGGCCGGTGGAGACGGGTCCATTGCAGCCCGGGAGCAGAAGCGTCTGCAGTCGCTGACCCACCGCGCGGACTCAGAGAGATGAAGGTCGAGCAGGCCCACGATCATCGGGTGCTGCACGTGGCGGGCCTCTGGTCCAACCCGGCGTACGACCCGCCGCGATGGAGCTTCGGGTGCGTGACGTTGCTGGGCGGTGGGGGTGTCGCACTCTCGATGGTGGGCCTCGGGCTCACGCAGACAGGGGGCGGCCCCGCCTGGACTCACACGAGCGAGTGGGGCCTGGGAATGCAGGCCGGGCTGGTGGGGAGTGGCCTGGTGGCGTTCCTGGGCATCGCTCTGGAGCAGATCCGCGCCATGCGGAGGGGGCCGACCGTGACCATCCGCGTCGGCGCTTCATGGGTGCAGATCGGGGACGGTCCGCGGGTGGCGTTCGACACCGTGACGCTCCTCCAGACCGAGCCCGGCGTACTCGTGGTCGCGAGCGAACACACCGCCACGGTGCCCGATCCGGACGGCGAGGTGCACGACGAGCTGTCCCGCGCGCTGGACGCGTGGCAGACCCGAGAAACAGCCGATGGAGACGGGTCCGTTGCAGCGCGGCAGCAGAAGCGTCTGCAGTCGCTGACCCAGCACGTGGACGACGGATGAGCATCGAGCAGGCCCACGATCACCAGATCGTCCGACTTCGACGGCCCCGCGGGGATGCGCGACACCCCGTACAGCGGTTGGCGGAGTCCGAGTTGGGCGGATGGATGCTGACTGCAGGGATGATCCTGATGGGCTTCGGCGCGCTGCTCACCTGCATGGGCATGAGCATCCCGGTCCTGGAGCTGCTGATGGGGCCCGCGCGCCCCAACCATCACCTGGCCTGGGGCTTCTGGGGCGTCGCACTCGGGTTTCCGATGCTGCTGCCGCTGTTGTTCGTGGTGTTCGTCCGGCCCGAGAACGGGATGGAGGTCCGCGTAGGGGCGAGCTGGCTGCAGGTCGACGACGGAGACCGGGTGTCGTTCGACACGCTGGGATCGCTGCAGTGGGAGGACGACCAGCTGACCGTCCTCGCGAGTGGACTGCCGGTGGTGTTCCACGACCCCGACGGCAGATTGCATCGGGTGCTGCGAGCCGCGCTGGACGCGTGGAGCGAGACCGCTCCCACGGACGAAGAGCGCGATGAGGCCCGGCGTGAACACGCCAGGCTTCGCCAGTTGAAGAAGCCGGAACGAGGCGGGTGATCGACGTCCGGCGCGCAGCGCCCGCACCGGCCGGTGTCGCGGCCGCCCCGGCGCGGACCTGCAGCCCTCGACCGGCTCCAGGCGACGATGCGGCACCCGATGTCCGCAACACCTGCGGACCGCGCGAGGCCGTGGCGATCCACCTCGGGAGGCGGGCCTGATTCAGCCGGCCCACCCTCGCAAGCGAGGGATGAACCGCCCGAATCCCTTCCACTGAATGTCTCGACGCGTTCAGGTACCCCCGGAAAATGTGCTCGTTCCTCCGCGCATTTCGGGGGCACCGTTCTCTAGACCGTCGAGGCATTGGCAGGTTCAGCGACGCATCACCAGGTCTTCGACGCCAGCCGTCCGCTTCGCCAGCCCGAAGCCGAGCCGTGCGTAGAAGCCCTGGGCATCCCGCGTCCGCAACCAGGCCGTGGGAACCGAGCGGATCGCGGGATGGTCGAGCAGCAGGCGCATGACTGCGGTGCCGATTCCCGAGCGCTGCAGGTCGGCGTGCACCCCCACATCGCCGATGTAGGCGAGCTTGCCGCGGTCGGTCATGGCCCGGGCTGTGGCCACGATGCGCCCCTCGCGCTCGGCCCCCACGAACGCGACGCAGCCGAGCATGGCGCGGGCGATGTCGGATCGGGTCCAGCGGACGTTCCAGTATTCGTGCTCCACGAGGTCGACGGCTTCGGACACGCGGTGGTCGGGGATCCGCGTGAGCAGGCGGCAGCCGGACGGACCCTGGAGCAGATCCGGGAGCCGACTGCCCGGCGGAGCCGCCTGCCAGATCGACTCGATCGCGGCGTCGACCCCCGAAGCCCCCCGTCTCCACAGGGTGCTCACGGCCCGGTTGCGCTTGTCGTCCGACAGGGCCTGCCCGAGCGACACCTTGGTCGTGATGGGCCCCTCGATGCCGGTGACGGCGATTCCCCGAATCGCGGCGGTGTACAGGGGGTCGTCAGCGGCCAGGGGTCGGTAGCCGCCCTCTGGCTGGTAGCGCGCCATCAGCCGATTCAGCACCTGGGCCCTGGCTTCGGGGTCGTCGAGGGAGACGAGTCGCCCGCGCACCTCGGCGCTGCGGAACCAGGTGGTGGCCGGGCAGGCCCGCTGGTCGTCGAAGGCGGTGGACGGCACCTCGGCGACGATCTCGTGAGCGGTGAGCACGGCCTGACGCTCGATCCAGTGGGTCTTCTCGCCCTTCGCCGCACCGTGGAACCACACCCGCCCGTCCCAGACGACCGGATGGAGCGGTCGGACGTGGGGACCATCGGCATCGACATGGCACAGGTGGGCGACCGACACCCGCTCGAACAGGTCCAGGCCGACGTCGGGGGACGCCTGCTTCTCGCGGCGACGCAGCGTGGGACGGGGCAACGACATGAACACCTCCTGCCCCGAACGTAGGAGATATTGGTACACTCGTTGGGTCCAGTTTCGAGACAATGCACGTGCCACTTGAGGCGTAGATGTACGTCCCCCACCCCGACTCCGACACGCGCAGTCCGCGCTACCTGACGCTGGCGGACGCCATCGTGCGCGACATCCGCGCGGGACGCCTGCAGCCCGGGGACCGATTGCCCGGCACCCGGCAACTGGCCCGTGTGGTCGGGCTCCATCGCAACACGGTGGTGCGCGCGTACGCCGAGCTGACCCACCAGGGCTGGACCGACGCCCGGGTGGGGAGCGGCACCCGGATCGCGCAGTCACTCCCGACCGAGCTGCCGAAACCGGAGGGCGAACGGCAGAAGCGACGCGCGGGATTCCGGCTGCCGGCACGGCCACCACTCCCCGACCGGAACGAGGGGCCGAAGCGGCGGTTTCCCTTCCTGGCCGGGCAACCCGATCTCCGACACCTCCCGATTCCCGCGTTCACCCGAGCGATCCGCAGAGCGATGAAGCGGCGGGGCGTCCAGCTGGCGGACTACGGGGATCCTCAGGGGTCGAGGCGACTCCGCGAGGCGCTGAGCCGCTGGCTGGCAGCCCGACGAAGCCTGTCGGTCGCCCCCGAGAACCTGCTGTCGACCCGGGGTGCTCAGCAAGCGCTCTACCTGGCCGCCCACACGCTGTTCGAGCCCGGCGACACGGTGGCGGTGGAAGCGTACGGCTACCCTCCGGCCTGGCATGCGCTGCGGACGGCGGGCGTGCGGTGTGTCCCGATTCCGGTCGATGCAGACGGGCTGATCGTGGAGGCGCTGCGCGAACAACCCGATCTGCGCGGGGTGTACGTGACTCCGCACCACCAGTACCCCACGGGGGCGATGCTCTCGGCACCCCGTCGCGAGGCGCTGCTGGCGCTGGCTGGACAGCGACGGTTCGTGATCCTGGAGGACGACTACGACCACGAGTTCCACTGGCACGGCCACCCGGTTGCGCCGCTGGCGTCCCTCGACCGGCACGGGGTGGTGGTCTACATCGGAACCCTGTCGAAGGCGTTCGCGCCCGGCGTGCGGATGGGCTGGGTGGCCGGGCCCGGCGAGGCGATCACGCGGATGACCCGGCTGCGCCGGTACGTCGACCGGCAGGGCGACCAGGTGGTGGAACACGCGATGGCGGAGCTGATGGAGGACGGCGAGCTCGATCGGCACATCCGGCGGATGCATCGGCTGTACCGGGAACGACGCGAGGTGGTGCTGGAGCGACTGCCCCTCGATCTGCCGGACCTGGAGCCGAACGATCCCCCCGGCGGTCTGGGGATCTGGTGTCGGGCACCGTCGATCGACGTCGAAGCGCTGAAGTCCGCCGCAGGCGACGCGGACGTGGGGTTTCTGACAGCGCGGGAGGTCCGCTTCGACGGGGTTGCCGAGCGTGCGTTCCGGCTGGGGTTCCCCGCACTGACCCCCGACGAGCTGCGAGAGGGGCTGACGCGCATCCGCACCGTGCTGGCGGGTCAGCGGGACTCCTTCGGGGTGGGCGCACACACGAGTCGAGCGCTTCCGGGGACGTCGTCCGACCCGGTGCTGCTGGAGACGGCGGAGGGGCGATTCGTCCAGAAGACGCTGAAGGGACGGGCGCTTCAGCAGGCCGTGGAGGCGCTCCGCCGTGTGGACCCCGACCGGATCGAGGCCGTGCAGACGGGTCGATTGCTGTTGCGGTGGGTGGAGGGCGCCGCCGGGTCGGACGATCCGCGGGTACATGCCGCTGCAGGCCAGTGGCTCCGGGGGTTTCAGGAGGTCGACAGCTCGGATGCGATGCCTCTCGACGAGGCCTTCGAGCGGAGGATCGACGCGACGCTGAGAGGTGCCCGAACGCTGGGGCTCCAGGTGGCGGTGGACGCCCTGGAGGGCCTGGATCCCCGGAGCTTCGCGGGTCAGCGGGTGTGGTGCCACCGCGACTTCCGGCCGGACAACTGGGTGTGGGACGGCACGCGGCTGCAGGTGATCGACTTCGAGCATGCCCGGCCGGACCACCCGCTCGTCGATGTCGTGAAGCTGGCGACGGAGGTGTGGCCGGACCGTCCGGATCTCGAAGCGGCGTTCCGGTCGACCTACGAAGCGGATGCAACCATCGACGAGGCCGTGCTGGACGGGCTGATCGCACTGCATGGCGCCACGACGCTCGTGTGGGGCGTGCGCCATGCCGACCCCCACTTCGAAGCGCTCGGGGCCTCGGTGCTCGATCAGCGCAGCAGGCGCGCGAGCCAGGGTCGCCGGGAGTCCGAGCCGTCGCAGTCCTGATCGATGCCGTCTCCTGGCTGATCGGGAGCGCGGGAGTGCACGGTGGGGTCGCGGTCGTTGCAGTCCCGCCCCCACGCCAGCACGCTGGCCTCCCCATCCCCGTCGACGTCGATCAGATCGACGCCGTCACCGTCTTGATCCCGGCCGTCGTACGGGATCTCGGGTCGGGGGAGAACGAGCGGCAGGACGACTGAAACAACCCAGGACATGGAGCACCTCCACTCGGGAGATGTTCAAGGGCCGTGCCGGGCGAAACGGGGGGTTGTACGGTTGTGAACGTGACGGCCGTCGCGACAGGTGTCAGGTTCCGTACACCCGGAGGTAGAGCCAGATGGCCGTGAGCAACACGGTGGGCGGAAGCGACAGCGCGAGGCTCTGGAGCGCGGCCCGGGGCCGATCGCGACGCAGCCAGAACCAGCAGGTCCACCCGACGAGGGGGGTGAGGAGCAGCGAGCACGACAACAGGGCGACGCGTTGCCCGACGGTGAGGCCGGGGTCGGAGGCGAGATCGCGACCGAGGGCTCTTCGGGCCTTGCGCAGCATCTTGGCGCTGGGGCGGATGGACTCGCCCGCGGTGATGCGACGGGCAGCGGCCTCGCGTTCCGGCACCCCGAGGTTGGCTTCGGAGAGCAACCACGCGACGAGCAGGCCTTCGTCGGCCGGCCGGTGACCGCAGGTGGCGCACACCCCGTCGAAGCGGGGCTTGTCGGCACCGCACTTCACGCAGATGCCCGCCACCGCGGGGCTCTCGGCCTCAGCCACCGCTGGCCTCGGCCTCGTGCACGGCCGTGTGGAGCGGCTCGAAGAACAGGACCTGCTCGAGGGTGGCGTCGTCGCTGTCGAGCTGGTCGGACAACCACGACTCGATTGCGGCGGACACGGGTGAGCGGAGCGCCAGGATGTCGGGCTGCTCGAGGAACACCGAGCGCAGCAGGCGGGCGAGCTGGGCGGCTTCGGGCCACCAGTGCAGCGGCGTGAGGTCGGGCCCGACCCGCAGCTCGACGGCTTCGGGGACGACTTCGCTCGCCGGGAACCGCACGAGGTGGAGCGGCAGATCGAACGGTGCGGATGCGGCAGCAACGAGTGCACGCCGGGCGGCGTCGCGGCGATCGGGGTCGGGTGCGTGCTGGGCGGCGATCAGCTCGGCAGCGACGCGCTCGATGGGGGTTCGATCGTCGACGGTTCCGACCCGGTGCGCCAGATCGCGCGCGACTTCGCCGAGCCACGCGGGCCGCTCGTGGACGTCGGCCAGCGGCACGGCAGCATCGCCCAGTGCGACCCCGATGACGTCGAGGGTGGCGAACGCGCAGTCTGGGGTGAACAGCCACCCGGCGCGGATGGTGAGGGTGCCTTCGGACAACCCGCCAGCCAGCTTGGGGTTGCGCAGCGCGGCGTCGCGCAGGCGTCCGAACAGCGGGGGGTCGGGTTCGATCACGAGCTCGATGGTGATCTGGGGCCGATGGGCGGGCTCGACCACCCGGGCGACGGAGGCGGGGATGCCGAGCGCGACTTCGTTCTCGTCGACCGTGACGGGGCCCCAGCCCATGGACTTCGCGAGGGCTGCGACACCGTGCTGTGTGGGGGTGGAGTGCAGCGGCCCACAGCCCCAGGGCGTCGACCAGCGGAGCGGTCAGCGAGGCCGTGCGGTCGAGCTCCCGCGCATCCCCGGCCAGGAGGAGTCCTCGAACATCGATGGACGAAACCCACATGGAGCCGACCTATCGGGTTACGCGGCCCCGTGCTCACTCCCTGCCGATCCAGCGACCACTCCTGCTCCCCCTGCCGGTTCGCGCTGGCAGCCGTGCTGCTGTCGCTGGCGAGCCCTGCTGTCGCCGAGGAACCCTCGGAGCCTCCGGCCGAGAACCACGGCATCCGACCGGTCCTGGGTCTGGAGTGGCGTCCGCTGTCCCGTGCCGACCTCACCTGGGTCGACGAAGGCCGGACCAGCGGGCTCGCGGTCGGAGAGCTGGATGGTGCCGTCCGCCCCGCGCTGTCGGGCTTCTTCGGAGCATGGGTGTCGAACCGCGTCGCCCTGCTGGGCTCGATCGGGGTCGCCCGCCTCACGAGCACGACGTTCACGGACGGGGGCGAGGGCGAAGACACGTACCGGTCGCGGCACTGGGGCGTGATCCGGCCGGCTCTCGACGTGCGCCTGGCCCCCTGGCGTCACGATCACATGGTGTCGGCCTGGGCCGTGGTGGGAGTGCACGGAGACATCCCGTCCGCACGCGACGTGTCCAACGCGTACACCGAAGAAGAGCAGGAGATCGCCGACGAGACCGCCGCCGAAGACCGCATCCGGCTCGGTGGCTTCGGGGGTCGATTGGGGATCGGGGCCGAAGTGCACGTGGGCAAGGGGGTGCACGTCGGCGGTCAGTACGCGGTGTACTGGCAGCAGACCGTGCTCGCCGGCAGCGATGCCGACACCCTCAGCAGCTGGGTCGCCGGAGAGGCCTCGTTGTTCGCCTCCATCGAGTTCGGCGCGGCACACACCCGCAAGCGGGAGCGCAGCCACAGCGAATCCGAAGGCGCCCAGCCATAGACGGTTGCAGGTGGTTGGCCGTGCGGAGCACAGCGGTTACTGCGCGGCTCCCCACCCAAGGGATTCGAAGATGCACATCATCCCGGAACTCGGGCCATCCATCGCCCTGGCCCTCCCGTTCTTCGTGGCATTCCTGGGCCTGTACGTCATCCTCTGGCGGCCCCTGATGGCGTTCCTCGACGAGCGCGAAGCCGCCACCGACGGCGCACGGCACGAAGCCCACGAGCTCGCCGCCCAGGCCGACGAGCGCGCAGCCACCCTGGAAGAGAAGCTGGCCGCCGCCAAGGCCCAGATCGCCGACCTCCACGCCGCCGCGCGGGCCCGTGCCCAGGCCAAGGAAGCCGAGATCATCGGCGCCGCCCGCAACGAGGCCGAGGCGCGGATCGCCGAAGCTCAGAAGCGCATCGGCAAGGAGCGCGAGAGCGCCCGCACGCAGCTCGAGACCACCGCTCAGACCCTGTCGACCGACATCGTCGACACCCTGCTGGCCTAGGAGCACACGATGACGTCCTTCCGGTCCTTCGCTCCCCTCGCCTTCGCGGCCGCCCTGGCGTTCGCTGCGCCCGCGCTCGCTTCCGGCGGAGACGGGCACGGTGGCGACCATGCCGCCGACCACGATGCAGGCCACGACGACCACGGTGGGGATCACGCAGACGACCACGGTGGAGATCACGGCGACGACCACGGGGATGCCCACGGCGGCGATCACGGCGGCGAACACCACTACGAGTACACGGCCGATGCCGACGGCGACGGCACGATCAACTGGCTCGACCCCACCGACGGTTCCGAGCCCAACACGCACTTCCCGCTGTGGGCGATCCTCGCGCACGCGGTCAACTTCCTGATCCTGTTCGGCGTGCTGTTCTGGTTCGGTCGCCGGCCCGTGGGCGATGCCCTGGCCAACCGCGCGCTGTCCATCCGCAAGGAGCTCACCGAGTCCGCCCGCCTGCGCGACGAGGCCAAGCAGCGCAACGACGACCTGGCGGCCCGCCTCGACAAGATCGAGCACGAGATCGCCGGGATGCGCAGCGCAGCCGAGCAGGACGCCCAGCACGCCGAGGAAGCCCTGATCGAGCGTGCGCACGCCGAGGCCGAGCGCATCAAGGAGGGTGCCGAGCGCACCATCCGCGACGAGGTCCAGCGCGCCCGCGCAGCTCTGAAGCGCGACGCGGTCGGTCTCGCAGTCGACCTCGCCGAGAACGCGCTGAAGGAACGGGTCGGCGCCGACCACCAGCAGCGCTTCGCCCGCGAGTTCCTCGACAGCCTGAAGAACGACGCCAACAACGACGCAAGCGGAGAATCCCGTGTCTGATGTGAACGTCGCGCGGCGCTACGCCGACGCGCTGATCGATGTCGCAGTGCAAGCCGGTGAAGTCGAGCGGATCAGCACCGACCTGCGCACGATCGAAGCCGCTCTCGACGCCCATGGCGGTCTGCTCTCCGGTGTGATGACGAGCCCCGTCTTCACGGTCGAAGAGCGCGAGAAGGTCCTGCTCGACGTGCTTCCCAAGCTCGGCCTGCACCCGCTGTCGAACAACCTCGCGCGCGTGCTCAACCAGAACAAGCGCTTCGCGGCGCTCCCCGAGCTCCGTCGCCAGTTCGACGCCCTCGCCGACGAGAAGGCCGGCCGGGTCCGGGTGAAGGTCAGCACGGCCGAAGCCCTCACGCCCCAGCTCGAGACCGAAATCAAGGCCGCGCTCGAGCGCAGCACCGGCAAGACCGTCCTGGTCGAGCACCACATCGACCCGTCGCTCATCGGCGGGATGGTCGCCCGCGTGGGCGGCACCGTCTACGACAGCTCGCTGCGCACTCGCCTGCAGCAGCTCAAGCACTCGCTCATCGTCGCGCAGGCCTGATTCAGAAGGCGCTGCGCCCCGGACATCCCCCCTTTTCTACGTTTCTCGCATATCAGGGAGCCCCCCATGGAAATCCGTGCTGACGAGATCAGCCAGATCCTCAAGGCCCAGATCCAGAACTACGAGTCCCGCGTCACGGTCACCGAGACCGGAACGATCCTCTCGGTCGGCGACGGTATCGCTCGCATCCACGGCCTCGAGAACGCGCTCGCTGGCGAGCTCATCGAGTTCCCCGGCGGAATGGTGGGCATGGTCCTCAACCTCGAGTCGGACAACGTGGGTGCCGCCATCTTCGGCGCCGACACCGACATCCACGAGGGCGACGAGGTCAAGCGCACGGGCAAGATCGTCGAGACCGGCGTGGGCCCGGGCCTGATGGGCCGCGTGGTCGACGCGCTCGGCAACCCCATCGACGGGCTCGGCCCCATCGAGGCCGTCGAGACCCGCGTGGTCGAGCAGAAGGCCCCCGGCATCATCCCGCGCAAGTCGGTCCACGAGCCGATGCAGACCGGCATCAAGGCCATCGACAGCATGACCCCCGTTGGCCGCGGCCAGCGCGAGCTCATCATCGGCGACCGCCAGACCGGCAAGACCGCCGTGGCCATCGACGCCATCATCGCCCAGCGCGTGTTCAAGGACGACCCGCAGCGCAAGATGCACTGCATCTACGTCGCCATCGGCCAGAAGCAGTCCACGGTTGCGCAGGTGGCCGAGAAGCTCCGCCAGCACGGCGCTCTCGAGTACACCTGCATCGTCAGCGCGCCCGCCGCCAGCGCCGCACCGCTGCAGTTCATCGCGCCCTACACCGGCTGCACGATCGGCGAGTACTTCCGCGACAACGGCATGCACGCGCTCGTCATCTACGACGACCTGTCGAAGCACGCGGTCGCCTACCGCCAGCTGTCCCTGCTCCTCCGCCGCCCGCCGGGCCGCGAGGCGTACCCGGGCGACGTCTTCTTCGTCCACAGCCGGCTCCTCGAGCGCGCGGCCAAGATGTCCGACGACGAGGGCGCCGGGTCGCTCACCGCACTGCCGGTCATCGAGACCCAGGGCGGCGACGTCTCCGCGTACGTCCCCACGAACGTCATCTCGATCACCGACGGCCAGATCTACCTCGAGACCGACCTGTTCAACGCCGGTCAGCGTCCCGCGGTCAACGTCGGTCTGTCGGTCTCCCGCGTCGGCGGTGCCGCCCAGATCAAGGCCATGAAGGAGGTCGCCGGTACCCTGCGCCTCACCCTGGCCTCCTACCGCGAGCTCGCGGCCTTCTCGCAGTTCGCGTCCGACCTCGACGCTGCGACCCAGGCTCAGCTCACCCGCGGTGCTCGCCTCACCGAGATCCTCAAGCAGCCGCAGTACGCGCCGCTGCCCGCGGAGCGTCAGGTCATCCAGATCCTCGCCGGCAACATCGGTGTGCTCGACGACCTGGAGATGGACAAGGTGCTGCCGTTCATCAACGCCATGACGGACCACTTCCTCGCCAACAAGCCCGAGCTGCTCGCCGAGATCGTCGAGAAGGGCACGCTCAAGAAGGACGGTCTGCGCGACCGGGTCGAGAACGAGATCAAGGCGTTCAAGGCCAGCTGGAGCTGATTCCATGGCGAACCTGAAGGAAATCAAGGGTCGGATCGCTGGCGTCAAGAAGACGAAGCAGATCACGAGCGCCATGAAGCTGGTCGCCGCGGCCAAGCTCAAGCGCGCGACGGCTGCTGCCCTCGCGGCTCAGCCGTACCGTCAGCAGCTCGCCGAGGTGCTCGGCCGGGTTGCAGGGTCCACGTCCGAAGACGACGAGGAGCCCCTGCTGCAGAAGCGCGACGTCATCAAGCGCGTGCAGGCGGTCATCCTCACGTCCGACAAGGGCTTGTGCGGGCCGTTCAACAACGCCCTGCTGCGCAAGTTCCAGCCCTGGTACGAAGAGCGGAAGGCACTCGGCCAGGAGGTCGAGATCCGGGTCTTCGGCAAGAAGGGTCGCGAGTACCTGAAGAACCGCGGCTACGACATGGCCGATGTGGTGGTCGACTACGGCAAGACCCCCAAGATGGACCTCGTTCGTCCGCTCACCGACGCCATGGTCGCAGGCTTCATCGACGGACAGCACGACGAGACCGTGCTGATCTACAACCACTTCGTCAACACGCTCGTCCAGGAGCCCACGTTCGAGACCGTGCTCCCGCTCACGGTCGAAGAGAGCGACTCCGACGTCGACCGGCTCGCCAGCGGCGACTACCGCTACGAGCCCGGCGCGGGCGAGATCATCGGGAACCTGCTTCCCCTCTACCTGCGGACCCTCGTGCTCCAGGCCTTCCTGGAGACCGAGGCTGGCGACCACGCCGCGCGGATGACCGCGATGGACAACGCCACCCGCAATGCAGGCGACCTCATCAACGACCTGACGCTCGACTACAACCGCGCCCGTCAGGCCGCCATCACCACCGAAATCATCGAGATCACGTCCGGCGCAGCCGCGCTGGAGTAGGAGCTCCCCCATGGAATCCACGGGCACCATCAAGCAGGTCATGGGACCGGTCGTCGACGTCGAGTTCCCGCCCGGCGCCGTTCCGAACATCCTGAACGCCATCACCACGACCAACGCGAGCATCGACGACACCGAGGACAACCTGGTCCTCGAAGTCGCCCAGCACCTCGGCGAGAACACGGTCCGCACCATCGCGATGGACAGCACCGACGGCCTCCGCCGCGGCCAGCCGTGCAAGGACACCGGCAACTCCATCCAGGTCCCCGTCGGCAAGGAGGTGCTCGGTCGCATCTTCAACGTCATCGGCAAGCCGGTCGACGAGCTCGGTCCGCTGAAGACCACCAAGAACTGGCCGATCCACCGTCCGCCACCCGGCTTCACCGAGCAGTCCACCCAGGCTGAGATCCTCGAGACCGGCATCAAGGTCGTCGACCTGCTCGCTCCCTACGCCAAGGGCGGGAAGATCGGGCTGTTCGGCGGTGCAGGCGTCGGCAAGACCGTCCTCATCATGGAGCTCATCAACAACGTCGCCAAGGGCCACGGTGGGTACTCGATGTTCGCCGGCGTCGGCGAGCGCACCCGCGAGGGCAACGACCTCTGGCACGAGATGCAGGAAGGCGGAGACGCCGCGGTCATCACGCCCGGCGACTTCGACAAGTCCAAGGCCGCTCTGGTCTACGGCCAGATGAACGAGCCGCCCGGTGCCCGCGCCCGCGTCGCCCTGTCGGCCCTCACGATGGCCGAGTACTTCCGCGACGAGGAAGGCCAGGACGTGCTGCTCTTCGTCGACAACATCTTCCGCTTCACGCAGGCCGGCTCCGAGGTGTCCGCACTCCTCGGCCGCATCCCGTCCGCAGTCGGCTACCAGCCCACGCTGGCCACCGACATGGGCGCACTGCAGGAGCGCATCACCACCACGACCAAGGGCTCCATCACGTCCGTCCAGGCCGTCTACGTCCCCGCAGACGACCTCACGGACCCCGCGCCCGCCACCACGTTCGCGCACCTCGACGCCACGACGGTCCTCAACCGGAAGATCTCCGAGAAGGGCATCTACCCGGCGGTCGACCCGCTCGACTCCACCTCGCGGATCCTCGAGCCCGACGTCCTCGGCGAAGAGCACTACCAGACCGCTCGTGACGTCCAGGCCGTGCTCCAGCGCTACAAGGAGCTCCAGGACATCATCGCCATCCTCGGCATGGACGAGCTGTCCGACGAGGACCGCCTGACGGTCGCCCGCGCCCGCAAGGTCGAGAAGTTCCTGTCGCAGCCCTTCCACGTGGCCGAGGTCTTCACCGGCAAGAAGGGCCTGTACGTCAAGCTCGAGGACACCATCCGGTCGTTCCGCGAGCTGCTCGACGGCAAGCACGACGACCTGCCCGAGGACGCCTTCTACCTGGTGGGCGACATCGACTCCGCCATCGAGAAGGCCAAGGAACTGGCGGCGGGGGTCTGATGGCTACCGCACTCACCGTCGAGATCGTCACGCCCGAAGCCGCCGTGTTCTCGGGCACGGCCAGCGAGGTCCTGCTCCCCGCGTGGGAAGGCCAGCTGGGTGTGCTCCCCGACCACGATGCGCTGCTGTCGCTGCTCAAGTCCGGCCTGTGCGAGGTCGTCGAGGGCGGCTCCAGGAAGCAGTGGGTGATCGGTCGCGGCTTCGCCGACATCGGTGGGGAGCACGTCACGCTGCTCACCGACCGCGCAGTGCCGCTCGACCAGGTCGACAAGGCCGCCGCAGCCACCGAGCTCGCCGAGGCCAATGCCGACATCGACACCCACCCGATCGGCAGTGAAGCCCAGAAGGCCGCGGTCATCCGGGCCGAGTGGGCACAGGCTCTGATCGACGCGTAGTCGTCGCTCTCTTCACGACACGAGCCTCGCAGCACCCCGGTGTCGCGGGGCTCTTCTGCGTCTGGACCTGACGACGGGTCGTCCGGCCGGGTAGAATTCGGGCGGGCCGGACCGGAGCACACCATGAAGAAGAAGCCGAGACTCTCCCCCGCACTCGCCGCCCTCATGGGCCTGTCGATGGCCACGGGCTGTCCCAACCAGACCCAGGCGCTCTACGGAGCCCCGGCCGTCGACCAGGATGGCGACGGCTACCTCGAGGGCGATGACTGCGACGACTCCGACGCGTCGATCCACCCCGGCGCCGACGACCCCGAAGGCGACGGCATCGATCAGAACTGCGACGGTGTGGACGGAAACGCGTCCGACACCGGGACCTGACGCGCAGTCGACCGCGTAGGGCGCTATGCTCCGGCCTCTGGAGGATCCATGCGTCGCGTCGCCGCCATCGCCATCCTGGGCTCGCTGCCCGAGGACGCCTGCTGGTTCATGTGGTGAGCGCACTGTCCTCGTGAGTCCCACCACCCTCGGCGACTTCGAGCTCGAGCGACCCATCGGGGTCGGGGCGCAGGGCCGTGTCTGGCGGGCGACCCACCGCCGCTCCGGGCTGGACGCCGCGGTGAAGGTGGTGGGTCGGAGCGAAGGCCGCCGCACGCACTCCTGGGCGGCCGAGCTCAACGCGCTCGCGCGACTCGACCACCCCAACATCGCGCGCATCCACGACTACGGACTGCTCGACGAAGCCGCGCTGGTGGGCCTCGAAGGGATGCATGGCATGAACGGGGCCGCCTGGCTCGCCATGGAGTACTGCCCCCAGCGCTACGAGCACCGCGTGAACGGGCTGACCGGCTGGTCGGACGCTCGCGATCTGATCCACGCCGTGCTCGACGGGTTGGCCCACGCCCACGCCCGGGGAGTCGTGCATCGCGATCTGAAGCCCGCCAACCTGCTGGTCGGTGGCGACGGACGCATCAAGCTGGTGGACTTCGGCATCGCCATCCTCGACGGAGCCGCCCTCCACCGCGCCCGTGGAACCCCCGCCTACATGGCCCCCGAGCAGTTCACCACCGAACCCACCCGACTGGGCCCGTGGACCGACCTGTACAGCCTCGGCATCGTCATCTGGCACCTGGTCACGGGGATGCGCCCCTTCCCCCGCCTGGAACCCAACCCCCTGCTCCAGCGCAAAGCCCTGCGCCTCGTCGAGCCCTTCCTCCCGCGCTTCGACGTACCGGATGGCCTGTACGACCTGCTGTTGCGGCTGCTCCACCCCCGTAGCGGCAGTCGATATCTGTGCGCGGCCGACCTCCGCCATGCCCTCGACGCGCTCGGAGACGTGAAGGACGGCTCGGCCACCGAGGAGATCGACGCCACCGCCCTGCCCACGGTGTCCGAGCTGGACCCCACCCAGGAGACCCCCGAAGCCATCCCGCCGCTGCCGCCCATTCCCGCCGCACCCCGGCCAACAGAGCCGCCGTCTCCCACCCACCGTCCCTGGCCGAACGCCTCGCTCGCCCGCCTGCGCGACAAGCCTCTCGTGGGTCGGTACGACGACCGCGTCCTGCTCTGGCGCCACCTCGATCCCGGCGCCCGGGTCGTGTTGACCGGACAGGGAGCCCGGGCCCTCGCTGGATGGGCCGTTCGCGCGCTTCGGGAGACCTGCGGACACGTCGTGGTCGAGGTGGAGGGGCACCCCGGCGATCCTCCCGGCGCCGCGCTGCTCCGCCTGGTCGACGAGATGCTCGGGATGGCCAACGCCCGTGATCCCGTCCGGGCCGGCATCGAAGCCATCGGCCGCTACCGGGTGCCCACCGCCGACGAAGGCGTCGATCCCGTGTTGTTCGCGGTCCACACCCTGCTCGGAGGGCGCTCCCAGACCACGCCCATCCGCCACGGCGCACTCGTCGCCCTGCTCGATGCCCTCACCCGCCAGCGCGGCGCCATCCTGATCGCGACCGGCGTGCAGGCGGATCCGGACCTCGAGGCACTGATCCCCCGACTGGCACGGGCGATTCCCGACCTCGTCCTCGTGCAGACCGCGCAGACCGATTCTCCGGAGGTCCCCGAGAGCTGGACCTCGCTGCACATCCCCGGTCCGTCGCACGCCGAAGCCGTGGACGCCATCACCCACACCGGCCTGACCCCACGCCAGGCGGTCGCTCAGCTGGCCCGTCACGACGACCTCGATCACGCGCTCGACGCCACCCCCCTCGAACCCCTGGCCGGACTGAAGCCCTCTGAACGACACGCCGTCGAACGCGCCGCGGTGCTGGGCCCCGTCGATCGAGCGGTGTGGGCACGCATGGTCGAGCTCCAGGCTGGTGAGCGCATCGGCCTGGAAGACGAGCTGGTGCGACGCGGCGTGGCGCGCAGACGATCTGGCGGGTGGGTGTTCCGCGATGAGGTGTTTCGGGAGACCCTCATCCACCGCCTGGCGATCCGGGACGAGCTCGAAGACGCCTACGCTGCTGCGGCATCCGCGCTGGAAGCCCTGGACGACGACCCCCTGCGGCGAGGGCGACTGTGGCTGTCGGCCGGGCGCCCCGAACAGGCCCTGCGCACCTGGCTCCGACAGGCCGACCGCATCGAAGACGAGCACGGACGCCGACGATCCGTGGAGCTGTGGGGCACGGCCCGGGTGGTGGCCCACGAGCTGCCCCTGGCCCCCGACGTCCACGGCGAGATCGACACCCGCTACCTGTGCGGGATGGTGATGTTGTTGGACCGCCGCGACGAATCCGCGCGCCTGGCCGAGGTGACGCGCCTGACCTTCGAACAGCGGGGCTGGAACCGGGCCGCCGCGCTGTGCTGCTGGGTTCAGGCCGTCGCAGCGGGGGTCTCGGAGCCCGAAGCCGCGATGCAGGCCGTGGAGGACGGGCTCGCGCTGGTCGAGGGTCGCGAATCCGCCGCGGACGTCGAGGGGCGTTTGTGGGGGATGCGCTTCCGCCTGTCGCACGAGCAGGGAACCCGCGAGCACATGGCCGACATGGAGCACGCCCGCGATGCGCTTTCGACCCAGTCCGATGCCCGGTCGCGGCTGCTCTTCCACCGGATGGCGGGGCTGCTCGCCCAGGCCCGCGACGACCGGAAGACCGCATTGCTCCACTTCGCAGCCCAGGTCGAGATCGCCCGACACGCCCGTCCTCGCGCGCTTCCCGAGTCGATCGTCCAGTACGCAGCCGTGCTCGCAGCCGAAGGTCGCGCCGACGAAGCCGAGCCCCTCCTCGAAGAAGCCCTGGAGCTCGCGGAGTTCGGCGAGAGCGCACACCAGGCCGCCTACGCCGCGATCAACCTGATGACCCTGGCCCTGAAGCGCGATGCGTTCGGGCGCGCCGCCACCATGGCCGCCCGGGTGCTCGACTACGCCGCCTACAGCCCCCACGCAGCACTGGCCTGCGACATCGGTCTCGCGCTCGTGGCCGTCGGGCTGGACGACCCCGCTGCCGAGCACGCCTGGGACCGGGCCCGAGCCGGCCTCACCGCGCCACACAGCCCCGAGGCCGACTTCGTGGAGATGCTGGACCGCATCGCGTTCCTGGCGACCGACCCCATCGAGACCGAAGCCGCCGAGCTCGCTGCGATCGAGCGCGCTGCACTGGCCGACCAGCAGCGGGCCTGATTCGCGTCAGAGCATCGTGGACAGGCGATAGACGCCGAGCACCAGGCAGAGGATCAGTGCCCAGAACGCCAGGACCAGCCAGGTCACGAACAGCACGGCGTAGCTCACGAGAAGCCGCGGCCAGCCCGACGGGTAGGCCGCGCGCAGGCTGAACAGCGCGTGGGCCTGAACCCAGCCGTACACCAGCCACAGCGTCCAGCCGGCGGGCCAGAGCATCAGCAGGGTGAGGGCGTACAGAACGATGGCGTGGAACACCAGAGAGGTGAGGACGTGAACCGTGGTGGGCTCGCGCCACCAGGCGATCTTGAGGAACAGCGCGAAGACCCCGATCATCAGGCTCATCGCCACGGGCATCTGTTCGAGCGCAGCGGCGACGAGCTGACTGAGCGCCTCGTTGCCGGGCTTGTCGTAGAGCAGACGCAGGAGCGCGATCCCCATCCGGTCTTCGATTCCATCGTCTACGAACGACATCTCGGACGGATGGGTGTACATGGACGCGACCCAGTCGTACGCCCAGTCCTCGCAGGTGGGATTCCAGGGGAACGGCGAGCGATCCTCGGGACAGATGGGCGCGAACACCGCCTGCTCCGTGACCCGCCAGATCCGGTCGACATCTGCCTGCTCCCGCGCGGCCCGCAGCTCATCGGCGCGGTCTCCAGTCCCGAAGACGATGTCGATGCCGCCCGCGCCATCCGGCACGATGAACAGCTGGCTGGAGTCGGTCGCCACCTTGGCAGCCCGGTCGACCCGCCACCCGAGCGCCAGGACGCAGACGAACACCGCCAGCAGATAGAACCGGATCGGACTCGAATATCGGCGCCGCTTCCCGTCGAGGTAGCGGTAGAGGTACCAGCCGGGCAGGAACACCACCGACCCCAGCGTTCGCGGCAGGCGCCCCTCGAGCTCGAAGGTCTCGCTGACGAACTCCCCGACCAGCTCGCGCAGATCGACGCGGGTGCCGAGGTCCTTCTGGCCGCAGGACGCGCAGAACCGCCCGTGCAGAGGCTCTCCGCAGTTCTGACAGTGGGTGTTCGCGGAATCGGTTTCGATTCGCCGCGATTAACCGTCCGAACGCGATTCGGACTGCGCGAGATCGGTGGCCCGGTAGAGGTCGGACAGCGCGATCGACCCGTGTTCACCGAGCTCGATGCGACCCGAGGCCTCGAGATCGACGAGTTGCCAGGCCCCCTCCTCCTGCCGCGTCGCAACCGTGGCGGCGATGCGCTCGGAGTCGACGAACACGATGTGGGTGGCGGTCGGGATGCGCCGGTACTGCTCGAACTTGAAGCCGAGGTCGTGGTCACGTGTGGAGGGCGACAGAACCTCGAAGAGCACCGACGGCGTGACGACGGCGTTGGGGTCGGTCTCGGAGCGTCGGTTCTCGCACACGACCGAGGCGTCCGGGTAGGTGGTGAACCCGTCCGCGGTCTGCACCCGAAGCTCCGAGGTGAATACCTCACAGGGCGCGCGGACCTGTCCGCTGAGCGCCACGACGGTATTCGTCGTGATGCGCGCATGGTCGTACGACCCACCCGACATCGCGACCGCTGCGCCGTCGTAGTACTCGTGCTTGATGCCGGTCTCCACCTCCAGCTGGAGGTAGTCCTCGTACGTCAGCCGCTGCCCATCCTCGTCCATGCACCGGTCGTATCCCGGTTCTCCCGGCATTGGAGTCACCGCGCGTAGACCTTCACCGTCTCGCCGATGTCCGTCAGGATCGACCGCACCACGTCGTAGTCGGGGTGCTTCACGCACACGTAGGCGTTCGCCAGGTAGCCCGCCTCGACCGGCTGGGTGTGGTGGCCCTCCGGCGGCAGGTGGCACTTGAAGATCAGCCCGCCGTAGCGGTCCATCATCCGGTCGACGCCCTGGTAGCCGACGATGTGCCCGTCCTGGCTGGGCCGAAGCGCGATGAGCCCCGCGGCGAAGCGTCGGCTGGGACGCTGTTCGATGGTGCCGTGGCACACCGCCCGCGCCCACTCGGTGTACAGGTCGATCTCGTTCATCTCGCAGTACAGGTCCCAGAAGTTGCAGCCCGGCGGACGCGCACCGATCTCGCTGAACAGCAGGCCGCGCGGCCCCGCGAACCACTCCATGTGCGTGGCCGTGGTCCCCAGTCCCATCGCCGAGATGACCTGCCGGCCGAAGTGGCGCAGCTCGTCGTAGCCGTCGGCTTCGATGCGGTTGGTGGTGACCATCTGGGGCGAGATCCACCGGGTGCGCATCGCCTCGAGGACGTTCGGGTAGTAGTGCGTGATGCCCTCGAACGCGACCTGGCCGTTCACGGTGAGGGTGTCGAAGAAGCCCTCGTGCCCCGAGATGAACTCCTCCATAGTGAACCAGCGCTCGGTGTGGGTGAGCCCTTCGGCCTCGAGTGCTGCTTTCAGCCCGTCTGCGTCGGTGATCTTGTGGGTTCCGTGCGCTCCGGCACCGTCGCGCGGCTTGAGGATGACGGGGTAGCCGACCTCCTTCACGAACGCGACGGCCTGCTCGGCGTTCGACACCTCGGCGTTGCGGGCGCAGGGAATGCCCTTCGACCGGAGGAACTGCTTCATCGTGTACTTGTCGCGGCACAGCTCGACCTGCGCGGACGTCATCCCGGGGATGTGGCAGGCCTCGCGCACCTTGGCGGTGAAGCCCATGTGGACCTCGACCGTGCACTCGAGCCGATCGACCCACGGACCCCGCTTCTGGATCCGACGCACGGCCTCGTAGAGCGCGTTCGTGTCGGTGAGGTTGCCCACGTACTCCACGTCGTCGAGCAGCGACTTGGTCTCGGGGTCCAGATGTCGGGGATCGACGTCGACGATGCCCGTGACCCGAGCCCCGACGTTCTTCAAGCCGCGCACGTAGCGCCGCTGGTTGGCCGGAAAGTGGGGAGCGACGAAGATGACGTGCGGCACGCGAGCCTCCTGCGTTCGCGCGGCGACTATCCCTTTTGGATATTGGAGCCAGCCACACCGCCGCTTCGCTCTTCCCATCGCCCGAGGTTCCCGTGTCGACCGACTCCATCGCCGCCTTCCAGGACGCCATCCGTCAGGGTCTTCCAGACACCCTGCCCGACGCGCCGCCCACGGATCCGACGGTGGATCGCGCACCGAAGCGCACCCCTGGGCTCACGCCGGAAGAGGAGCGACTCGCGCTGCGCAACGCCCTGCGGTACCTGCCCCGATCCTGGCATCGCGAGTACGCACCCGAGCTCGCCCGCGAGCTTCGCGAAGACGGCCACATCTACATGCGCAGGCTGCGTCCCCACTACGCCATGCACGCGCGCCCGATCGGGCACTACCCCGCGAACAGCACGGCAGCAGCTGCGATTCAGCTGATGGTCCAGAACAACCTCGACCCCGCTGTCGCCCAGCATCCCTACGAGCTGGTGACGTACGGCGGCAACGGCTCGGTGTTCCAGAACTGGGCCCAGTACCTGCAGACCATGAGGCTGCTCTCGGAGATGACCGACGAGCAGACCCTGGTGCTCTACTCCGGGCATCCGCTGGGCCTGTTCCCCAGCAGCCCCGACGCGCCGCGGGTGGTGTTGACCAACGGGATGATGATCCCCGAGTACTCCACGCCAGAGCAGCTGGAGCGGCTGAACGCGCTGGGGGTCACGCAGTACGGGCAGATGACCGCCGGAAGCTTCATGTACATCGGGCCACAGGGGATCGTGCACGGCACCACCATCACCCTGCTCAACGCCGGTCGGAAGTACCTCGGCACCGGCGATGCGGGGCTGGCCGGCAAGGTGTTCGTCACGTCCGGACTGGGCGGAATGAGCGGTGCACAGGCCAAAGCCGCCGTCATCGCGGGGGCGATCGGGGTCGTCGCTGAGATGAACCCGGCTGCGCTGGAGAAACGGCACGCCCAGGGCTGGGTCCAGGAGGTGGAGAGCGACTTCGACAAGGTGGTCGCGCGGATCGAGAAGGCTCGGGCAGCCGGCGAGGCCCTGTCGCTCGGGGTGCTCGGCAACATCGTCGAGCTGTGGGAGCACTTCGTCGACAACGACGTGCACATCGATCTGGGCAGCGACCAGACCAGCCTGCACAACCCCTTCGGCGGCGGCTACTACCCGGCAGGGCTGTCGTTCGAGGAATCCCGCGTGATGATGCGGGACGACCCCGAGGGCTTCAAGGCGCGCGTGCAGGACTCGCTGCGGCGTCACGTGGCGGCCGTGAACACGCTGTCCGACCGCGGGATGCAGTTCTGGGACTACGGCAACGCGTTCCTGGTCCAGGCCCGCTCTGCGGGGGCCGACATCGAGGGCGACGGGCGGGAGTTCCGCTACCCGTCGTACGTCGAGGACATCATGGGCCCGATCTGCTTCGACTACGGGTTCGGACCGTTCCGGTGGGTCGCTGCGAGTGGAACCCCCGACGACCTCCGCACCACCGACCGGATCGCGGCCGAGGTTCTCGAGAAGCACGCTGCAGACGCGCCCTCGGACATCCGCCAGCAGATGGTCGACAACCTGCGCTGGATCCGCGCAGCCGAGGACAACGCGATGGTGGTGGGGTCCCAGGCGCGCATCCTCTACGCCGACCACTCGGGGCGCAGGGCCATCGCGCGGGCCTTCAACGACGCCATCGCGTCTGGCGAGCTGTCGGCTCCGGTGGTCCTCGGGCGCGACCACCACGACGTGAGCGGCACCGACAGCCCCTGGCGCGAGACCGCGAACATCAAGGACGGCAGCCGGTTCACGGCCGACATGGCGGTGCACAACGTGATCGGTGACGCGTTGCGCGGCGCGAGCTGGGTGAGCCTGCACAACGGCGGTGGGGTCGGCTGGGGACGCGTGATGAACGGCGGCTTCGGGATGGTGCTGGACGGCTCGCCCGAAGCGGCACGCAAGGCCGACAGCATGCTGGACTGGGACGTCGCGAACGGCATCGCCCGCCGGGCCTGGGCCCGCAACGAGGGCGCGGTGACGGCGATCTCACGAGCGATGGAGGGCGACGACCGGATGCGCGTCACCCTGCCGGTCGAGGCCGACGACGCGGTGCTGGACGACGCGCTGGGAACCTGACCCGCGAACCGGTCAGAGGTTCCGCAGGACCGGGTGGCGCGGAAGGGAATGGCGAGACGTCTCCGGCGCCTCTGCAGCTCGAGACCAGATCGGCGAGGTTCCGAGCGCGTCGGCGATGTCGGAGAGCATGGCCCGGGTGAACGGGCATGCGCCAGCTGCTGCAACGAGCCCGCGCCAGTCGAGGAATTCGAGTGCTGCCGCGCCCTCGTGCGTCTCTCGATACGTGGTGCAGCCCTTCATGGTGAAGTCCCGACAGAGCCAGGCCAGGTACGCCTTCAGATGGCGATTTCGGTTCTCTCGCAGCCAGGTCGGCGCAGCCTTCCTCTTCTTCTTGACTTGTCTGAGCGAGTCCTCCGGCATGGTCGTCCACTTCTGACACCCCAGGCCTTCGTCTCGAAGGAACCTGGAGTCGTCCGTCTCGAAGGCCTCCACATCTGCGCCCACCTGCCGAACCGCCGTACCCGGGACGACACCTGCCCGGCCGAGTGCTTGCGGATCCCCGAAAAACCATGCTTCGGCCATCGGCATCGCGAGATGTAGCGAGACCCGCTCGCGCAGCGCGACTTCGGTCCGCTTCCGGGTGTTGGTGGGGAGGCCTTCGAGGTGCCGATCCACGCAATCCCGCATGACGTCGACGATTGTGCTGGGCTGGTGCGCGTTGACGAGCTCCACGTCGTCGACCATCAGCACCAGGTCGAGCGGCTTCCGCTTCGCCCGAGAATCGCCCAGCGCCGCAGCTGCCGCCCGCTGGAGCAGCTTCTCGGCGTTGTTGCCTGGCTCGCCGATGAGACGGCTGACGTCCGAGCTCGTGAACGACTGGGGAATCCCGCGAGAAGCGACTTCAGCATCCTCGGGCATCGCGACGAAGTCGTGGTCGGGAAACACCCGCTGCAGAGACCGGTGAAGCGCGACGTGCTCCATCTGTCCGGTGGTCAGCACCCCCACCCTCACGACGGATCGACCTCCGCAGCGAAGTCGGGCTGGCCGAACTCCAGGCGATCGTAGAGATCTCCGAGCGCGAACTGCTGCAGCCAGTCCTCGTCGTGCAGCTCATCGAGAGACACCAATCCCTGCTCGGGCTGCAGGACGAAGAACTGCTCGGGAACCTCGCGAAACGTGTTCATCACGACGGGGGAGTGACTGGTCATGACGACGGTGAGGTCGTGCTCCTCGGCACGTTCCCGGATTGCGCGGATGACATGACGGATGGCGTGGGGGTGCAGTTGGTTCTCGATCTCGTCGAACACGACGATTCCACCCTCCGGCGCACCAGCAACAGCCGTCAACTGCAGAAGCGCCGTCAGCACGCCATCCGCCATGAGCGCCGTTGGGATGTACTCCTCGGGTTCGCTGTCTGGCTGATAGATCACGAGGCTACGCCGAAAGAACGTCAGGTCGTCCACTACCCCGGGAAACGCTCGCCTCAGCTGGGACTTCACCCACTCGAATGCGTCGACGAACCTGCGGGGCTCCCCGTTCCAGATGTTCAGCACCCGCTCCAGATTCTGCCCATCCGCCACGAGGTACACGTCTTCGGGCAACACCTGCCGGGCATCCCGGACAGTCGACAGGTTCCAGGTGCCGTGGACCCGCAGTCCATCGACGACCTCCAGAAAGGCGCCCAGCCATGCCGGCTGCAGCACGGTGTTCAACGTCTTGATCTCGGCATGCGGCTGACGCTGTCGGGATCGTCCGTCCAGCTCGAATCCGGGCTGGAGCATCGGCACCGTCAACACCTGCTCGCCATCGTGGGTGACGGACTCCCCGTGGTACTGGTGGACCGCTGGGCCGTCCTTTGCAAGCGCTATCGACCACCGAACACCGCCCCGCTCGAGCTCGACGCGCACAGGTTCCGTCGTGTCGACTCCATGCGTCTTGAGCTGCGATGGGCCGCCGATCGACTGAATGGCCTGCGTCACACCTCGCTGACTGGCCACCTGCAGGAACCGGAGCGCATTCAACACCGTGGTCTTGCCCGCACCGTTGGCGCCAGCGAGCAAGCAGACGCCTCCGAACGTCCAATCCAGACTCTTCAGGCCGCGCAGATTCCGAATGCGAAGTGTCGTCTCGGCCACGAACCGCCCTCCATCGCTAGCCTACCCCCACGGTAAGCCGCGCGTCAGGACCCAACCAATGCGGCGGCTCGTCGTACAGTGACTCGGAGAGAGCGAGCGCCTGGTCGGTTGACGCTCCACCCCGTCGTCCGCGGTATCGTGCACCATGAGCACCGAGGCTACGCAGACCCTGCTCGCCTGGCTGGAGAGGACCACCGACGGAGCCTGCTCCCTGCGTCCCTTCGCGAGTTCCGAGCCCACCCACGACCCCGAGAACGGGCACCCTGCTGTACCGACCGGAGACACCGTCGCCGACCGCTACGCGCTCCGGGAACGCATCGGCCAGGGCGCGTCCAGCGTGGTGTGGCGGGTGTGGGACACGCAACTCGAGCGCCACGTGGCGATGAAGGTGCTCCATGGACCCCGCTCGCCGCGGGCCTGGGCGCGGTTCGAAGCCGAGGCCCGACTGTCGGCCAAGCTCCAGCATTCCGGCATCGTACCCGTCCACGATCTGGGGCGCCTCGACGACGGTCGCCTGTGGTTCACCATGCGTGAGGTCCGGGGACAGACCCTCGACGCAGCGATGGAGCAGGAGGACTGGACCCGACGCCGGGTGCTCGAAGCGTTCCAACGGGTCTGTGAGACCGTGGGCTACGCGCACGCCCACGGGGTCGTGCATCGCGACCTGAAGCCCGCGAACATCATGCTCGGACGGTACGGCGAGGTCCTGGTGGTGGACTGGGGCCTCGCGAAGTCCACGGACGCCACGGTCTTCGAACCGCTCGCCCCGAGCGAGGACCTCACCGACAGCGGCTGCCTCTCCACCCGCGTGGGAACCGTGAGCGGAACCCCACTGTACATGTCGCCAGAACAGGCCCAGGGCCGCTCGAACGAAGCCGGGCCTCCTGCGGACGTGTATTCACTGGGGGCAACGCTCCACCACCTGCTCACCGGCACTCCTCCGCGCTCGGCGCCCACGGTCGAACAGCTGATCGACGCTGTGGCGACGGGCACTCCACTGGCCATCCCCGTCGACGAACCCGGCCTGGCGGCTCTCCTGCGGACCGCCCTCGCTCACGACCCAGCCGACCGCTATCCCCACGCCGGGGCGCTTGCGTCGGCCATCGGAGACTGGCTGGACGGCATCCGCAAGCGGGAGACCGCCCTGGACCGCATCGCAGAGGCAGACGTGGAACGCGAGGCGGCTCGCCGGCTGCGCGCCGAGGCCCAGCATCTGCAGGAGCGGGGAGACGCCCTGCTGTCCGACATCGCGAGCCACGCCCCCGAGTCCGAGAAGGCACCGGCGTGGGCGCTCCAGGACGAGGCGAGCGCGCTCCGGATCACCGCGCAGAGAGGCGACCTCGAAGCCGACCGGCTGCTGCACGGTGCGCTCCGTCTGGTCCCCGACCTCCCTGAAGCCCTGGAGCGGCTCATCACAAAGGGGATCGAGGACCACCGGGTGGCGATCGCCGAACGGGACGCCACCGCGGCGCGACGGCTGGAGGTCGCGCTGTCCGATCACGCAGCTCGGCTCCCCCCATCGCATCCCACCGGGAAGCGCGCGCGCTCGTGGCTCGTCGGCGATGGGCGCCTGATCCTGCACACCGAGCCCTCCGGAGCCCAGGTTCGCCTGTGGCGCTTCGACACCTGCAATCGCCGGCTCGTTCCGCGTCCCGACCGCGTGCTGGGCACCACGCCGCTCGACATCCCTCTGGCGATGGGCTCGGTGCTGCTGGAGTTGAGCCACCCCGGGCGCGAGACCGTCCGCTACCCCGTGGTCATCGAACGGGAAGGTCGCTGGGACGCCGTGCCCCCGGGGGCGACAGCGACCGAGCCCGTGTGGCTTCCGCCCCGTGGAGCCCTGCGACCCTTCGAGGTGTACGTCCCTGCAGGATGGTGCACGGTCGGCGGGGACCCCCGCGCCAACCATCCCCTCCCGGAATCCAGGATCTGGGTGGATGGGTTCGCGGTGGATCGGTTCCCGGTGACCAACCAGGAGTACGTCGACTTCCTGAACACCCTGGTGGACGCGGGCCGGCCGGACGATGCCGAGCGCCTGGCGCCTCGGGAACGGCACCGGGGAGATCGGTTGTCGGGGGATTGCATCCTGGGCCGCACGTCGGACGGCCACTTCGAGCTCGGCAGGGACTCCGAAGGCCACCCCTGGCTCCCCGACGTGCCGGTGGTCCTGGTCGACCGCGCCTGCGTCGACGGCTACCTCGCCTGGCGCGCCACCCGTGATGGGCTGGTCGATCTTCCCCGGATCGCGCGGGATCGACGACCGTTCGGTATCGAGATGGAGAAAGCGGCACGGGGTGTGGACGCCCGGTACTTTCCGTGGGGCGACGTCGGGGATCCCGCCTGGGCATGTGTCGGATCCAGCCATGCCGGTGCCCGCAAACCGGTCTCGATCGACGCGTTCCCGACCGACGAGAGTGTGTACGGCGTGCGACACGTGGCCGGGAACGTGGTCACGATGTGCGAAGAGCTGTGGGTTCGCAGTACGGCCGACAGCGACCGACTCGATCTGCACTTCACGGATGCGCATTCGAGCACCGTCGATTTCACGGCTCGCGGCTCGAGCTGGGCCAGTGCCCTCGATCGAGGGCGGTGTGCGACCCGAAACCGTCTGGAGGACCACCGGGCCACGATCCTCGGTTTTCGGGGGGCGCGCAGCATCGGGCCTCGATGAGGTCGAGGGCCCTCCGTCAATGCGAGCGCGTGCTCTGCAGACCCGCCTGCAAGCGGCCCGACAGATCGGCTCCGAGCGCGACGCCACTGGTGCCGGCCTCCTGCTGGGCCATCTGGTAGACCATCCGGGCCTTGTCGTCGGCGATGGCCTGGCGCTGGTCCAGGTCGTTCTGGAGCTGTTGGCGCCTCCGCGGGCGCGCCCAGTCCGGCATGGGGGTCTCGGCGTAGTTGTCGGACAGGGCCTGGTAGGTCTCGCCCAGGCTGGTCAGCGCATCCACCCGGGTCAGGGGGTCGCCCGTGCTCTCGGCCAGCTCGGTCAGCTCGACGATGAGGGCATCGAGCTCGGTGGTGCGCCGGTCGATGGCATCCATCTCCAGGTCGTAGGCCTCGTAGCGCGTCACGTCGGGAGGCACGTCCACGTCGGGGGTCTCGGACAACACCCGTCGAAAGCGCCCGTGCAGAGGAGCCCAGGCGGGGTCGGACGGCTGAGGCTCCGTGCTGGGCGGCGCTTCGACGGGTCGAGGCGTGGGGGCCGGCTCGGGCTCGGGAGGGGCGAGCGGCACGACCTTGCGCACGACGGGCTCGGGTTCGCCGACGTCCACCGGTTGCGGCTCGATGGAGGGCTCGCCCGTGGGTCCGGTCCCGAACGCGACCCAGTACAGGCCGAGGGCCACGACCAGGCTCACCAAAGCGCCGATCATCCGGTGGTTCATGGGGTCAGGTGCACTCCTCGTCCGAACCGTATACGACGAGCGCTCCGCATGCGCGGACCATGAGGGTCCGGCGGCAGGAGTGGGCTATGCAGTACACGGTCGGCGACAAGGTCGTCGTTCCGGCGCTCGGCGTGGGGATCGTCAAAGCGATCGAGTCCCTCGACATGGCTGGGGCGACGTACGAGGTGTACACCATCAAGGTCCTCGACGACGGAAGCATGTTCCAGGTCCCCGTCCAGAGCGCCAGCGCCAACGGGCTGCGGCCGATCATGGGTCCCGAGGCCCTGGCCCAGGTCGACGCCGTCTTGCGCGACCACGACATCCAGCCGCGCCGAGAACCCTGGAACCAGCGGTTCCGCGCCTACAACAGCCAGATCGCGTCGGGGGATCCAGTGGAGGTCGCAAGAGTCCTCCGCGACCTGTCCTGTATCCAGCAGGGCAAGGCCCTGTCCTCCGGTGAGCGCCGCATCTACGACCGCGCGCACACCCTCGTCGTCCAGGAGCTCGTCCACGCACGAGACGTCGACGAGCCCACCATCCGTCGCGAGCTGAACGCCATCTTCGAGAAATGAGAAACGCCCCATGAGCGCCTCCACCCCCCATCCCTTCCGCATCTACAACACCAACACCCGCACCGTCGAGGCCTTCGAGCCCCAGCAGCCCGGCAAGGTCGGCCTGTACGTCTGCGGGATGACCGTCTACGCCGACTGCCACGTCGGGCACGCCCGCGCGATGGTCACCTTCGACGTCTTCACGCGCTACCTGCGCTACCGCGGGTGGGACGTCACGTTCGTCCGCAACTTCACCGACGTCGACGACAAGATCATCCAGCGCGCCTCCGAAGCCGGGGTCGACCCCGCAGACTGGGCGCAGCGCTACATCGACGACTTCCATCGCGATGTCGACGCACTCGGGCTCGCGCGCCCCGACCACGAACCCCGTGTCAGCACCAGCATCGACGCCATCCAGACGATGATCGGCAAGCTGGTCGAGAACGGGAACGCGTACGTGGCCGACGGCTCGGTGTGGTTCGCGGTCGACAGCTTCGACCGGTACGGCAAGCTGTCCGGCCAGCAGGTCGACGAGCTCCGTAGCGCCGATCCGGACAGCGGAAAGCGGCACCCCGGAGACTTCGCGCTCTGGAAGGCCCACAAGCCGGGCGAACCCAGCTGGGAGAGCCCCTGGGGCCCCGGCCGGCCGGGCTGGCACATCGAGTGCTCCGCGATGGCGGTCAGCTCGCTCGGCGAGACCATCGACATCCACGGCGGCGGGCTCGATCTGGTGTTCCCACACCACGAGAACGAGGTCGCACAGAGCGAGTGCGCGCATCACAAGCCCTACGTCCGCTACTGGATGCACAACGGCCTGCTCAACCTCGGCGACAAGAAGATGGGCAAGTCCACGGGCAACGTCTTCAACATCAAAGACGTGCTCGCAGACTGGCCCGCCGAGGCCGTGCGCCTGTACTACCTGAAGAACCACTACCGCAGCCCGCTTCCGTGGAACGAAGAGGCGCTTCCAGAAGCGCTCGGCATGCTCGCCCGGCTCTACGAAGCCCGAGAAGCGGCCGAGGCGATGGGCGGCGAAGAAGACGTGCAGATGCTCATCCACCAGTTCGGCGCCGATGCCAAGCGGGTGTGGGAGCTCGGCACCTCGTTCGTCGACCGGCTGCACGCGGCGATGGACGACGACTTCAACACCGCACAGGCCCTGGGCAACGCGTTCGAGCTGGCCCGCGCCATCAACCGGTTCAGCAACCACAAGAAGGCGAAGAAGCGGGGCGGTCCAGTGGTCGCGCCGGCCCTCGAGGGCTTGTCGACCTTCGCCGAGGCCACGGGCGTGCTCACCAACAGCGTCGAGCTCTTCCAGGACATCGTGAAGGGCAAGCGGCTGCCGTCTCTCGGACTCACCCCCGAGCAGGTCGACCAGATGCTCGCCGATCGTCAGTCCGCCCGCGAGAACAAGGACTGGGAGCGTGCCGACGCCATCCGCGCCGAGCTCGAGGACAAGCGCATCGTGGTGATGGACCACGCCGGCGGGTCCACCTGGCGGGTCCGCGTCTGATTCCCGACCCGCCGCCGCTCTTCGACCAGCTCGACCAGCCCGCTGCACGCGCGGTCCTGGCGGACTGGTTCGAAGAGCAGGGCGAGCGGCACTGGGCCCGCTGGATCCGGGACGATTCCGAGGGCGATGCGCGAAGACGCCTGCTGAAGCGGCTCGTTCGCAAGGCGGGCTGGAAGCTCCGGCAGACCGACCAGCCCCTGTTCGACCTCCAGGAGTCGTGGTCCGGCCCCCTGCTGTCCACGCTGTCGTGGGAGGTGAAGGATCCGGACGCGCTGCCCGCGCTGCTCCGCTGTCCGGCCTTCGCACGCGCCGACCGGGTCCACCTGTCGAGCTTCCGGCCGCGCTCGGCGGTCCCCCGGGTGCTCTCCGAGCTGGTGAAGGCCCGCCCGGAGCTGGTTCATCTCGACCTGCTCGATGTTCCCTGCCCCTTCGAGCCGGTCGCCGACCTGCCCCGGCTGATCGGGCTTGGAATGCGCCTCGAACACCCGGTTCGCGCCGAGCTGTCGGTGACGCAGCTGTGCATCCGGGTGCTCACCCCAGACGACTTCGCCCAGTGGCTCGACGTCGAGACGCCGCACCTGGAGCGGCTCGAGATCCGGCGGGTGCCCGTGCTGGACTGGGACTCGGAATCGCTACAGCCCGCAGTCGTGAAAGCCCTGCTGGACCGGCCGTTCCGCACACTGGCCCTCGATCGCGCCCTGTACTACGCGCATCGGGGGGTGTTCGAGCGCCACAGCGCCGGCCGCATCGCCGTCGTTCCGCCCCGGCCCGTCTGGGATCCGATGCTGCGCCGAGAAGCGCCACAACGCTGGAGCCTCCTCGCTTGAGACCGCGTCACCCGAGCTCGCTCACGCGGCGCGCGGCGATGCCCGTTGCCACTCTCCGATCCGCAGGGCACACGGCGCTTCCAGCATGTTCAGGAAGTCCTGCCCGATGCGCTGCAGATCCGCGCGGTCGACCGTCGGGGAGCTGCCCACGGCGTTGAAGCACAGCCGTCCATCCACACACCGCAGCCAGAGCATGACGGCCGGACCGCCGGGAACCGCGCCGTTCATCCCGTAGATGCCCGTGACGCGAAGATCGCCGTGCTGCAGCGGGGTGTTCACGCGACCCAGGTTCGACAGTCCCACCCATGTGCCGGGTGCCTCGCGCGGCGCCCAGTCCAGCGACTCCGCCAGTGCGTGTGCGAACCGCGGCAGTCCGTAGTGGATGTCGCGCTCCACATCGGTCTTCAGGGCCTCGGCGAGCGACCAGAAGTCCAGGTGCGCGAGGGGCGTCGCCGTTCTCGAAGCCCCGGTGTGGAACCCCACCCGGTCTGTCGGAAGCGGAGGCTGCGCGCGACGACGCAGATCGATCTCGACTTCGATCGGCACGGGCGCCAGCTGACCGGTCCGCTCCGCCCGGAACCGCCCCAACGCGAACGACGCCGCCGCCATCGCCGCTGCCCCCACCGTCACGCCATGGGCCTTGCAGCTCGCCACGAGCCTCGACAGGCCGGCGTCCGACCCCTCTCCGAACACGCACAGCGAGCCCACCCGGCCCTCCACGGCCCCGTTCGCGAGGAGGTGACGCTGCTCGGCATCCACCACCCACGGAGCGAGACGACCGGCGAAGGGCGCGAGCCAGCGGTGCCAGCGGGGACCCGACACCGCATCGAGCACGGCGGGAGCGAGGGGTTCGACGTCCCGGGTCGCTTCTTCTCCAGCGGCGACGGCCCGGCAGTGCTCCAGCAGATCGCCCAGCATGCGGAGCAGCGAGGTCCCATCGACCAGCGCGTGGTGCACGGACAGGATCAGCGCTCCGGGAGCCCGCACGACCCGAAAGGCGTCGCCGTGCTCCAGGCGCAGGGGTCGGGACAACTCACTCTCGGCGTGGTCCCGCCAGTCGCCGTCCACCCACTCCACCGAGACCGGCACGGGGCCGCCGACGACGAGCTGACCGTCTTCCACCCGACACCGCAGCGTGGCGTACTGCATCTGCAGGCGGCTGACGGCCTCCCAGAGAACGCCGGGCCGCAGGGGCCCCTCGACACACCCCACCACCACATCGGGCCCCATCCGGGGTCCGAGCTGTACCAGCGACCGCTCCAGGCCACGCAGGTCTCGTCGCATGCATCCTCCTCGTTCATAGAGGTAGGCGCTCCGCGCGCGGGTCTCGATTACCCGCCCTTACCCTCGGGCTGCCGAGCCTCTTTGGATTGCATGGCGGTCAGCGCATCGGGCACGTCGGCTTCGGTGCCCGCGCGGCCCTGACTCCGGCGCCCCACGGTCCGGATCACCTGGGCGACCCACTCCCGCTGTTCGTCGCTCATCCCATTGCGGAAGGGTGGGTTCGTCGGCACGGAGACGAGGAGGTGCTCGCCGGCGGGTCCGCGCACGCCGAGCTGCTTCTCGCCCCCGACGGTCGATCGCCAGAAGACGTCCCGAAGCCCGGACGCCGGCACCGACTGCACGACGTCGCCATCCGCCTCGATCCGGACCCCCGCCGAACCGATGTGCAGGAACTGCATGGCGTCCGCTCCCGGACCCGTCTCCTCGAACATCCACATCGCCCCCAGCGCCAGCACCCCGAACGCCGGAAGCACCGCGAACACGGGCTCGATTGCGACCGCGAACGCGATGAGGACCGCCAGCACGACGCCGATCGCGATGCGGGCGCGATGATCCCGCTCCACCCGGGTCGGCAGCGCGATGGTCCAGCCGTCCGGAGAACCGGGCAGCACCTGTAGACCCGGTGGTGGACCGCCGGGCTCCTCGGACCGTCGACGCTCAGCACGCCGCCTCTCGCGACTGGAGAGTCCAGCCTGGGAGGGAGCCCCCGGCAACCAGCCGTCGTTCCCACGACGCGCCCATCCCCGCGCTCCCCTGGAGGGCCCCTTCGGCGGTGGCCCTCCCCGGCCCATCAGCGGACGTCGACCTTGTCGAGCAGCATGCCCGCGAGCTTCTCGGAGTCGAGCCCGTCGGCCTCGGCCTGGTAGGTGGGCAGGATGCGGTGGCGCAGGACGTCCTTGCCGATCGACTTCACGTCTTCGGGGGTGGCGTAGCCCCGACCCTCGAGGAAGGCGTGGGCCCGCGCGGCGGCGGCGAGCGCGATGGAAGCACGGGGAGAGGCGCCGAACTCGATGGTGTTCGCGAGCTTCTTGTCGATGGTCTGGGGCTCTCGCGTGGCCCGCACGATGTCGACGATGTACCGCATGAGCACGTCGGTGACCTTGATGTTGCGCACGAGCTTCTGCGCGCCCACCAGCTGGTCGACGGTCATCTGCGCCTTCAGCTCCGGAGGCGGCGTGTTGGACCGGTTGATGATCTCCAGCTCCTCCTCGAGGCTCGGGTAGGTGACCGAGAGCTTGAGGATGAAGCGGTCCATCTGCGCTTCGGGAAGCGGATAGGTGCCCTCCTGCTCGACGGGGTTCTGCGTGGCGAGCACGAGGAAGGGGAACGGCAGCGGGTAGGACTGGTCGCCCAGCGTGACCTGCCGTTCCTGCATCGCTTCGAGGAGCGCGGACTGCACCTTGGGCGGCGCGCGGTTGATCTCGTCGGCCAGGAGGATGTTCGCGAACATCGGACCGAGCCGCGTCGTGAACTCGCCGGTGGCGGGCTGGTAGATCTGGGTTCCGAGCAGATCGGCGGGGAGCAGATCCGGAGTGAACTGGATCCGGGAGAACTGCAGCGCCATGGACTGCGCGAGGGCCTTGACCGCCGTGGTCTTGGCGAGGCCGGGAACGCCTTCGATCAACACATGGCCGTTGGCGAGCAGCCCGATGAGCAACCGATCGACCATGTACTTCTGGCCGACCAGCACGCGCCCCATCTCTGCGCGTGCGCTCTCGAAGATCTGTGCCTGGCGGGCGACCTGGGCCTCGACCTGCTGGATGTCCACCGCTGCTCCTCGCTCGGGAACCGGCCTTAACCTCCGTTCGCAATCCCAACATGCTCCCGGACGTGCTGAAGCAGCGCCGGCACGTCCTGTGATGAACCCCGACGCCCCGCGGCCTGCTGTGCGAGCGCTTCGACGAGGGCCACGAGCGCGTCGAGCTGGGTCGCCGACCAGGGGGTGCGGTCGCCGACGGGCCCCCGTGCACCGGAGTAGGCGACGTGAACGAGCCCGATCGTCCCGGACGTGCCGGCCTCTCCGACGTCCACCTCGAGAATCGCCCATCCCCCACGGGCCATTCTCCACCGTGCCGCGCGAATGTCTCGACGGTCGAGAGAACGGTGCCCCCGAAATGCGCGCAGGAACGAGCACATTTTCCGGGGGTACCTGAACGCGTCGAGACATTCACTGGAAGAGATTCGGTCGGTTCATCCCTCGCTTGCGAGGGTGGGCCGGCGAATTCCCGGCCGCGGCGACGAACCGCACGACCTCTGGACCGGATCGCACCCCGATGCCCCGCTCGTCCACCCACAGATCGAGGGGATCGCGCCGCGTGAACAGCGTGGCGTAGAGGGCGAGATCGGCGAGCACTGCGGCCCCGAACAGCGTGAGCGGCACCCAGGAGCTGGCCCGGGCAGTCGCCGGGACGGCGGTGGACTCCGGTGCGAAGACGACCTGCGCGACGAACAGCAGCAGGACGGCGTTCAACAGCAGCGCAGCGACCACGGCTTCGAGACGCACGTGCAGGCGCCAGCGACGCCGGGTCGGCAGCTCGATGCACAGGCGACCGCCGGTGATGGGGCGAGCGGAGACGGCCTCGGCGAGCCGGGCGATGGAGTGGGGTTCGTGCAGACCAGCCACGTCGGATGCATAGCCCGGGCCGGATACACTTCGGGCATGTCCGCGTCCCCCCCGTCGGCCCCCGAAGACCTCGCGCCGTTCCTCAGCCCGAATCGCTACGTCGACAGCGACGATCCGCGGGTCGTCGCGTTTGCCCACGCCCATGCAGGCGACGATCCAGACCCCGTCGCGCGGGCGGTCTCGCTGTACTACGCCATCCGTGACGGCTGGCGGTACAACCCGTGGAACGTCCACTTCGACAAGGCCGCCTACGCCGCGAGCGCCATCCTGGAGCGCGACCGCGATCTGGGTGCGCACTGCATCGACAAGGCGCTGGTGCTCGCCGCCACGTGTCGCGTGTTCGGCATCCCGAGCCGGCTGCACTTCGCGAACGTGCGCAACCACATCGGCACGGCCCGCCTGGAGCAGCGCCTGGGCACCGACCTGCTGGTCTTCCACGGCTACACCGAGCTGTTCCTGAATGTCTCGACGGTCAAGAGAACGGTGCCCCCGAAATGCGCGGAGGAACGAGCACATTTTCCGGGGGTACCTGAACGCGTCGAGACATTCGATGGAAGTGATTCGGTCGGTTCATCCCTCGCTTGCGAGGGTGGGCAGGCGGAAAATGGTCGGTGGGTCGCCGCGACCCCGGCCTTCAACAAGGCCCTGTGCGAGAAGCTGGGCGTGGCCCCGCTGGAGTTCGACGGCCAGACCGACAGCATCTTCCAGGAGTACGACGCCGAGCAGCGCCGGTTCATGGAGTACGCGACCGACCACGGCACCCACGCCGGCGTGCCGTTCGACGCGATGGTGGCCGCCTGGAAGCACCACTACCGCCCGTTGGCCGAGAACGGTCGCTGGCCGGACCCCACATGAGGTCGCTGCACCTGGCGGCCGTGGCGCTCGGGAGCAGCCTGGCCTGTACGGGCTTCGGGGCATCCGGGCCGTTCTCGGGGGATGGCGGTCTGGAGCTCGTGCTGGAGGGGTCGAGCGAGACAGCAGACGTCGATGCACCCGTGCTGGCGGCCCGCTTCGAGGATGTCGGTGTGGACGCCACCGCCGAGGTGCTCGCTCCGAACCAGGTCGAACTGAAGCTCCAGGGCATCGACGTGAGCCTCGATCGCTCCGCGCTGCTGGCCCGCTCGGTGGTCGAGATCCGGTTCCCGAACGGCGAGGTGCTCTCCAACGACGCCATCGCCGATGCCGAGGCCGCGACCAGCGAGTACAACCAGATGCCGCTCGTGCAGCTCACGCTCACCGACTCGGGCGGGAAGCAGTTCTGCACGCTCAGCGGCCAGTCTGTGGGCGAGGTGGTCGCCATCCACCTCGACGGTCAGGTCCTCTCCGAACCCATCGTCCAGGAAGCGATCTGCGGCGGCCGGATCCAGATCACGATGGGGGGGCCCGAGACCTTCGAGCACCTGATGCACGAGGCGAATGGCCTGGCGAGCGCACTCCGCACCGATCCCCTGGCGTCGGAGTGGACCCTGCTGGAAGAACGGCTGTTCACGCGATGAACGTCCTGTTCCTGACGTCCGCTCTGATGGCCTCCGCTGCAGGTTCGCCGGGTTCGCAGGACCGAGACCTCGAGTGCGTCGTGGGCGACGACCGCTACGTACGCGTCGACGGTACGTGGACCCATCACGGGGTCCGTTCCGAGCCGACTCCCCTGAAGAAGGGCGCGATCGCCCGATCGTCTCCCACCCCAGAAGTCGACTCCGAGACCCAGGCCTGGCGCGAGGAGCTGCAGGTGACGCTGGACGGCGTGTCGAAGACGTTCACATCGATGTGTCACTACGAGCAAGCGGGGGTATTCGTCCGGCCGGTCGACCTCGACACCTGGTACGCCCACGATCGGCCCGGGCCAGGCACGACGCGCTGCCGTTCGCGGGATGACACTGTGGGCTGGCTCACCACCACCTACGCCGGCGGTCCGGCTCCCTATCCGGGCCTGGTCGTGTCCACGTCGACCGTGGTGAAGGACGGCCAGGTGGTTGCGGAGACGATCCGCCGTGCCGAGGTCCGCTCGACGGAGGGCGTCGACCTGAAGGTGACGTCGTCCGACCCGACCCCGGTGAAGACGAACGATCCGCACCACCATCGCTGGACAGCCCGGTACACCTTCCGTCGTTCGGACGGGCAGCCGCTACGGCCCGGCCTGGACGCGCTGGAAGCCACGCTCACCTGCGAGCGCTACGACCACCCGCCCGCGCCGTGACTCAGTGATTCAGTGATTCAGTGACTCAGGGACGCTCGGGTTTGCGCCGCTTCATCGAGCGGAGCGCATCTGGAACGTCGGACGCACTCCCCTGCCCGCGTGCGTGGAGAGACCGGAGCTCTTCGAGGCGCTGATCGACTTCGGGCAGCGAAGCCATCCCGATCAGGAACATGCCGCGGGTGGTGTGCACGGCGATGCACGGCGCCTCTCCGAACCGCGCCCCCACCAGTCGATGCTCCAGGCGCTCGACGTCGGTCCACCGGACGCGGATGTGGTCCATGTCCAGGTACTGGGCGTCCGCCACGATGAACGTCTGGCCGGTCGAGCGCGACGAACGGCCGGTTGCGAACGCCATGAGCGGAAGCGCCGCTGCAGCCAGGAGGAACGTGAACACGCACTGCCCGAGCCCGATGCACGCAGCAGCGAACGCGCTGATGCCGATTGCCATCGACAGCCCGATCATCCGGGGGTTGCCGCGCAGGCCTCTCCCGGTGCGCCCCCCACTCCCCCACTGCTCGCCGTTGCGACGAACGAAGAGCGCCTCGAAGCGGGTGCGGATCACGGGGGATCAGCCGAACAGCTTCTGCCAGAACCCCTTCTCGGCCACCCCGACCTCGAGGGTCTCGGCGAGCTGACGCAGCAGGTCTTCCTGATCGTCGGAGAGCTTCTTGGGCACGTCGACCACCAGCCGTACGTGGTGGTTGCCCTGGGTCCCGCGGGCCCGGAGCCTGGCGAGACCCTTGCCGCGCATGACCTCGATGTGGCCGGACTCGGTGCCGCGGGGGACTTCGAACTCCTCTTCGCCGTGCACGGTGGGGACGTTGATCTTGCCGCCCAGCGCCATGATCGGGAACGGCACGGGCACCGAGACGTACGTGTCGGCGCCGTCGCGCTTGAAGACCTCGTGCTGCTCGACGTCGAGCGTGACGTACAGATCGCCCGTGGGCGCGCCCGGATCGCCGACCTCTCCGCGACCCGGATGGCGGATCTGCAGCCCGGAGTACGACCCCGCCGGGATGCGGACCTGGATGGTCTCGGTCTCACGGACCCGGCCGCTGCCGCTGCAGTCCTCGCAGCGATCGCCGGGATCGACGCTCTGCCCCTGACCACGACACGACGGACAGGTGGTGCGGATGCGGAGGAAGCCCTGAGCCTGGATGACCTGGCCGGCCCCGCCACACGTGCTGCAGGTGTTCTTGGTGGCGCCGTCCTTCAAGCCGCTGCCGCTGCAGGTGTCGCAGTGCACGTGCTTGGGGACGTCGATGGTCTTCTCGGTGCCGAGCGCGGCTTCCATGAACTCGAGCCGCAGGGGGTATTCGAGATCGGCCCCTGGACGCGGGCCTCTCCGGCCTCCGCGCCCACCGAAGCCCCCGAATCCGAACAGGTCGCCGAACGCCGAGAAGATGTCGGACAGATCGGTGAAGTTGGGATCGAAGCCCCGGCCTTTCAGCCCGTCGTGGCCGAACTGATCGTAGATCCGCCGCTTCTCGTCGTCGGACAGCACGGAGTACGCCTCCGACACCTCCTTGAACTTGGACTCGGCATCGGGATCGTCGGGGTTGCGATCGGGGTGGTACTTCAGCGCAGCCTTGCGGTAGGCCTTCTTGATGGCCCCCGCATCCGCACCCTTCTCCACTCCCAGAACGTCGTAGTAGTCGCGCGGCACCGCCGCCTCCCTGGTCGTTGTCCTTCACGAACGCAGCCCGGATCTCCACGTGGGAGACCCGGGCCGGTGCGTGGATGCGGACCCCTTAGGCGTCCTCGTACTCGGCGTCGATCACGTCGTCGTTGTCTCCGCCGCTGGAGTCGCCCCCAGCCGGAGCCGGACCTGCGCCCGGAGCCGCGCCTGCTGCGTCGCCTCCCTGCTGCTGGTACATGATCTCGGCCAGCTTGTGCGAAGCGGACGTGAGCTCATCGAACGCGGTCTGCAGCGTGTCGGGATCGTCGGAGTCCTTGGCTTCCTTGGCCTTCTCGAGCGCAGCGCTGACGTTGTTCTTGTCGTCTTCGGACAGCTTGTCGCCGTTCTCGCCGAGGGTCTTCTCGACCTGGTAGACGAGGTTGTCGAGGTTGTTGCGCTTCTCGATGACCTCGCGGCGCTGCTTGTCGTCGGCCGCGTTGGCTTCGGCTTCCTTCACCATCCGGTCGATCTCGTTCTCGGTGAGGCCACTGCTGGCTTCGATCGTGATCGAGTGCTCCTTGTTGGTGGCCTTGTCCTGCGCCTTGACCGACAGGATGCCGTTGGCGTCGATGTCGAAGGTGACCTCGATCTGGGGCATGCCGCGGGGTGCCGGCGGGATGCCGTCGAGGCGGAAGTTGCCGATCATCTTGTTGTCGCGCGCCATCTCGCGCTCACCCTGGAAGACGTAGACGTCCACGGCGGTCTGGTTGTCGGCCGCGGTGCTGAACGTCTCCTTCTTGGAGTGCGGGATGGTGGTGTTGCGCTCGATGAGCTTGGTCATCACGCCACCGAGGGTCTCGATGCCGAGGGACAGCGGCGTGACGTCGAGGAGCAGCATGCTCGTGACGTCGCCCGCCAGCACGCCACCCTGGATGGCGGCGCCCATGGCCACGACCTCGTCGGGGTTGACGGACCGGTTGGGGTCCTTGCCGAAGAGCTTCTTGACCTTCTCCTGCACGAGCGGGATCCGCGTGGAACCACCGACCAGGATGACCTCGTTGATGTTCGCGGCGGAGACGCCGGCATCCTTGAGGGCCTTGCGGCAGGGCTCGAGCGTGCGCTCGATGATGGGGTCGATCATCCGCTCGAACTCGGCGCGCGACAGCGAGGTCTGAAGGTGCTTCGGACCCGTGGCGTCGGCCGTGAGGAACGGCAGGTTGACCTCGGTGCTCTGGGCGGTCGACAGCTCGATCTTCGCGCGCTCGGCCTCCTGCTTGAGGCGCTGCAGCACGATGGTCTGGCCCGACAGGTCGATGCCGGTGTCCTTCTTGAACTGGTCCATGAGCCACTGGATCAGGACCTCGTCGACGTCGTCGCCACCGAGGTGGGTGTCGCCGTTGGTGGCCTTGACCTCGACCACGTCCTCACCGACCTCGAGGATCGAGATGTCGAACGTACCGCCACCGAAGTCGAAGACCGCGATGAGCTCGTCGGCCTTCTTGTTCAGACCGTACGCCAGGGCCGCCGCGGTGGGCTCGTTGATGATGCGCTTGACCTCGAGACCGGCGATCTTGCCGGCGTCCTTGGTGGCCTGGCGCTGGCTGTCGTTGAAGTACGCGGGGACCGTGATGACGGCCTCGGTGACGGACGTGCCCAGGTAGGCCTCGGCCTGACGCTTGAGCTTCTGGAGCACCATCGCCGAGATCTCGGGCGCGCTGTACTCCTTGTCCTGGATCTTGATGCGGCAGGCGCCGTTGCTGCCCTTGACCACCTTGTAGGGAAGGCGCTCGATCTCCTTCTGCGACTCGTCGAAGCGGCGTCCGATGAGGCGCTTGGCGGAGTAGACGGTGTTCTCTGCGTTCGTGACGGCCTGGCGGCGCGCGACGATGCCGACCATGCGCTCGCCGTCCTTGCCGAAGCCGATGACGGACGGAGTGGTGCGCTGGCCTTCTTCGTTGACGATGACGGTGGGCGAGTCGCCTTCCATCACCGCGACGACCGAGTTGGTCGTGCCGAGGTCGATACCGATGATCTTGCCCATGTAGGGCCTCCTCCCGGCGAGAGCCGGTGTGATGCGTGATGTGGGATGAACTGGAAGAAGGGGTGGATGAGCCGCCCGGAAGCGCCACCGCGAAACCCCGCAGCAGGCGTCTTCGAGCAGCCGTGTTGCTCGGGACGGCCAATGGGTAAGCTCGCGACCCCGAGCGTCAAGGCGGCGGAGCGTTCGTCCGAAAAGCGTCCGAAAAGCGTCCGAGAAGGACCGGGAATCGCTCCGACACGACAAGTATTGAACCGCGAATGCCATTCGAAAAGGGGGCGACTCTCCACGAGATGTCACGCCGGACGATCCGAGGGATCGGATCGTTCGGGTGGGGTCTCCCGCGCGGTCCGTGCGCAATCGGCAGACGGAGGATGCGCGAACGACGCGAGTTGCACGAAGAACTCCACCGGATCCCTTGACGTGGCCTGGCAGGTGCCTACCCCTTGCGACCTCCCGCCCGGTCGATTGCCGAAGGCGGGCCCATTCACACCGTGGAGTGCATCATGAACTTCCGTCCCCTCTACGACCGCGTGCTGGTCCGCCGCGTCGACGCCGAGCAGAAGTCCTCTGGCGGCCTGTTCATCCCCGAGTCCGCCAAGGAGAAGCCCCAGCAGGCCGAAGTCGTGGCCGTGGGCGAAGGCCGCCGTACGAAGAGCGAGGAGATCGTCCCGCTCATCGTCAAGAAGGGCGACCGCGTCCTGTTCGGCAAGTACGCCGGCGACGAGGTCAAGCTCGAAGGCAAGGACCACATCATCCTGCGCGAGTCCGACATCCTCGCCATCATCGAAAACTGAACTCCGGAGGTCCACCATGGCCAAGCAGATCGAATTCCGCGAAGCCGCACGCAACGAGGTGCTCGAGGGCGTGAACACCCTCGCGAACACCGTGCGCGTCACGCTCGGGCCCAAGGGCCGCAACGTCGTTCTCCAGAAGAGCTTCGGCGGCCCCGTGATCACCAAGGACGGCGTCACCGTCGCCAAGGAGATCGAGCTCCCCGACAAGTTCCAGAACATGGGCGCTCAGATGGTCAAGGAGGTCGCCAGCAAGACCTCCGACGTCGCGGGCGACGGCACCACCACCGCCACCGTGCTCGCCCAGTCCATCTTCACCACCGGCAGCAAGCTGGTCGCCGCGGGTGCCAACCCGATGGAGATCAAGCTCGGCATCGACCACGCGGTGAAGCTCATCAGCGACGAGCTGCGCACCATCAGCCGCGAGACCCAGTCCAAGAAGGAGCTCGCGCAGGTCGCCACCATCTCGGCCAACGGAGACACCGAGATCGGCGACATCATCGCCGAGTGCATGGACAAGGTCGGCAAGGAAGGCGTCATCACGGTCGAAGAGGCCAAGGGGATGAGCACCGAGTCCGACATCGTCGAAGGCATGCAGTTCGACCGCGGCTACCTCTCGCCGTACTTCGTCACCGACGCCGACCGGATGGAGGCCGTTCTCGACGAGCCGCTCATCCTCGTCCACGAGAAGAAGCTGTCCAACATGAAGGACCTGCTTCCCGTGCTCGAGAAGGTCGCCGAGGCCGGAAAGCCGCTGCTGATCATCGCCGAAGACGTCGATGGTGAAGCCCTCGCCACGCTCGTCGTGAACAACATCCGGAAGACCCTCCAGGTCGCCGCCGTCAAGGCGCCGGGCTTCGGAGACCGCCGCAAGGCCATGCTGGGCGACATCGCGACGCTCACGGGCTCCAAGGCGATCATGGAAGACCTCGGCCTGAAGCTCGACAGCATCGGCATCGAAGACCTCGGAACCGCCGAGCGCGTGGTCATCACCAAGGACAACACCACCATCATCGACGGGAACAGCAACCCCACGGCCATCAAGGCCCGGGTCAAGCAGATCCGTCGCCAGATGGAGGAGACCTCCTCCGACTACGACCGCGAGAAGCTCCAGGAGCGCCTGGCCAAGCTGATCGGCGGCGTGGCCGTCATCTACGTCGGTGCCGCCACCGAAGTCGAGATGAAGGAGAAGAAGGCCCGCGTCGAGGATGCGCTCAACGCCACCCGCGCCGCAGCCGAGGCCGGCATCGTGCCCGGTGGCGGTGTGGCCCTCATCCGCGCCCAGAAGGTGCTCGATGGCGTCACCCTCAAGGGCGACGAGCAGTTCGGTGTCGACATCATCCGCACCGCCTGCGAAGCCCCGCTGCGCATCATCGCCAGCAACGCCGGTCAGGACGCCAGCATCGTGGTGCACCAGGTGCGCGATGGCGCCGATGGCTACGGCTGGAACGGGGCCACGGGCGAGTTCGGCGACATGGTCGAGGCGGGCGTCATCGACCCCACCAAGGTCACGCTCACCGCGCTGTCCAACGCCGCATCCGTCGCCGGTCTGCTGCTCACCACCGAGTGCATGATCGCCGAGAAGCCGGACGACGACGAATAGCCGAATGAGCGGGAGCCTTCGAGCGGTTCCCTCTCAGACCGAGCCCGCTTCAGACCCGTCTGGAGCGGGCTCGTTTCGTGTTCGACCCCGCTCAGCCCCGCGTGAGGGCGTGCATCGCGTCCTGCTGGGCGAGGGACACGGTCTGGTCCGACAGGGCCTGTCCGCGCCGCACGGCCTCGGCCACCTCCGCACCCGCGTCGTACTCGGGCTGGAAGAAGCTCCAGTGCCGACCCGTGCGCGAGACCACCGAGAACGAGTGCTTCGACTCGCCCACCGCCTCGATCGCGTCCCAGGGCAGTCGCTCTCCATCGAGCAGCAGGCCCCACGACCGGATCGAGAGCGCGCGGGGTTTTCCGGCCGCCCACCAGGCCTCGGTCAACGCCACGCCGGCGAGCGACCCGAACACCCCGCAGGCCACCATGGTCGCGAGCACCCCGAGGGGGTTCGGTACGGGCTGGCCCTGGAGCCATGCGAGCAGCACGCCGACCAGCGGAAGCGCCATCGTGGCCGGCGTGACCGCGATCTGACCCAGCAACCGGGTCGGCAGATCGGCATCTCCGTCGCGAGGGCCGCGCAGCTCGAAGTCCACCCCGTCGGACGTGACCAACCGACTCATGGGCCCAGACTACAGTGGATGGCCTACTGTCGGTGCGCCATCGAGACGCCGACCGCTGCGACGTACAGCGCCGTGCCCACGAGCATCACGTTGGTGAAGCCCAGGTTGATGATCGCCGCCATCGCGAACGCGCTGCCCAGCACCGAGGACAGCGTGGTGAGGCCGTAGGTCATCGGGACCGCGGTGCCCTTGTCGGCGTTCACCAGCTTGCTCACGCAGTACGGGTAGAAGGTGCCGAGCACGACGCCGGCCGGCAGCACGATGACCGCCACACCCACCGCTTTGACGATGAGCGGCACCGACAGCAGGGTGGTCGCGGCGACCGTCGCCAGCCCGATCCCCCACCCGACCGACAGCACGACGGCCACGGCCAGATGCAGGGGACCGCGCATGATCCGGTACTCGTCCTGCAGATACGACCCGATGGAGTTGAACACCAGGAAGGTCGCCAGGTTGACCGACACCGCGTAGAGCGGGTTGCCGATGAACAGCTCGGTCTTGGCGATGAGCGGGATCTCGACGCACATGTAGCCGATGCCCGTGAGCAGCAGGTAGCCCACCCACACGGCCGGAACGCGCTGCTCGCGAGTACCCAGCACCGCGGCCAGGATCGCGACGCCGATGCTGACCGCACCGAACACGATGACCGTGAACACCTTCACCCACCCGCTCACGTAGCGGGCGTCGTGGTAGCGGTCGGGGTCGGGCAGCACCGAGAACTCCTCCCACTCGATGCGCGCGGTGAACGGCCGGTCGTCGGTCGTGAGCGGCAGGGTCTCGAGAGGTTCGGTGAGCAGCCGCGTCACCCGGGGAAGCCCCCGCGCGGTTCCGGGCTTGTAGAACACCTTGTCTGCACCGCGCCCGAGCACGTGGTCGTCGAGCGCGCGGATGTCCGACCGGCTCAGACCCGACGGCTTGACGATGAGCGTGTCCAGCGTCTCGGCTCCCGGCCCGAACACGTAGATGCAGTCCTCGAGCGGCGGGTAGCCCTTCTCCTCGAAGATCATCCGCAGCGCCGGGATCTTGTCGACCACCGGCTGCGCCGTGAACTGGATGATGCCGTCGGGGTCCAGCTGGTCGAAGTACGACTGCATCGCCTCGTACGTGTCGAGGAACTTGCGGGTGTGACCGGTTCGCGAGGCCTGCACCGCACCGTTGTTCGCGACGTAGATGGCGTCGTAGATCGTGTCGTCGGTGTTGAGGAAGTCGCGCCCCTCTTCGTTGCGCAGGTCGATGTGGGGCAGCGCGTGGAACGCCTTCAGGTTGGTCCAGCCCAGGACGGGATGGGGATCCTTGCTCCAGGCCACGACCGTGCGGTTGATCTCCACTCCGCGGATGATCTCGGCGTCGCCCTGCAGGATCTCGTTGAACCCGAGCATGTCGCGACCCATGCCCGCGAACATCACCAGCACCTTTCGGGGCTCCATGCCCAGCCGGAACGGGATGCCGTAGTGGAAGTAGTGGTCGACCGCTTTGTCGCGCGGCAGGTAGTCGGGGTCGTAGCTGCGGACCCGGACGTTCGACAGCCCGTTGTCCTGGACCACCGCCCAGACTGCGCCGTGCTTGCCCTTCACGGGCTCTGCCCGCATCAATGCGGTGCGCGCCAGCTCGTTCCAGCGGGCATCGACCTGGGTGACGCCGTTGTCCCAGAAGTTCTTCAGCACCGACCGCGAGAGCAGCTTGGGCTCGGGCTGCTCGACGAACAGGATCCCGCCGACCGCGAGCCCCGCGGTGACCAGCCAGCCGACCGCGATGCCGCCCTTCTGGGCCTGGGTCGAGCGACCCGACATGGCAAAGAGCCCGGCTGCACCGAGCAGGCTGAAGGCGATGGCCGGGGGAAGCCCGAACCAGGTGAGCAGGAGCGGGGTGAGCAAGCACCCGAGTGCCGCCCCCGCGAGATCGAAGAAGTACAGCCGGCCGATGCGGTCCGAGAACGCGCTGAACAGCGTGGCGAAGAGCGCGCCGAACGCGATGTAGGGCGGCAGGAAGATCAGCGAGTACACCACCACCCGCGTCGCTTCCCGCGGAGGCGTGCTGACCGCGATGTGCACGTCGCTGAAGAAGGCGTTCGCGACGCCGAACAGCACCAGGTACGACAGCAGCATCAAGGGGAAGACCGCCTGACACAGCCGGTCGATCAACGCCTCGGGCGAGCCCTTGTACAGGTAGTGGCGGAACATCGAGCCGATGGCGAGGCCCAGCAACGCGATGGGAATCGCGAGGATGTGCATGCTGTTGCCCAGGAAGAAGGCCAGCATCCGGACCTGAACGAGCTCGTACATCAGGCTGACGACGCCAATCAGGAAGGTGATGGCACCGATGCGGCGGTCGAACTGCATGGAACTCCCTCGAAAGCGACACTGCAGGCCATCGCTTCAGACCCGCGCCCGTAACCCGCACCGCCACAGAGCGCGTATACTGCCCGCCCGTGACGCCATCGCCCACCACGAGCGCCAGACCGCCCCGGATCAGCGTCGTCGTTCCGTGCCTGAACGAGGAGGAGGCCCTTCCCCACCTCAGGCAGCGACTCATCCCCGTGCTCGAACCCCTCGGGGACTTCGAAGTCGTGCTGGTGGACGACGGCAGCACCGATGGCACGCTGGGGGTGATGCGGGAGATCCACGAGTCGGATGCCCGGTTCCACTACGTCTCGTTCAGCCGCAACTTCGGGCACGAAGCCGCGAGCACGGCGGGCCTGGCGCACACCCGAGGCGACTGGGTGGTGCTGATCGACGCCGACCTGCAAGACCCTCCGGAGCTCATCGAACAGCTCCTCGCCGAGTGCGAGAAGGGCTTCGACATCGTCACCGCCCGCCGCGACTCCCGCGACGGCGAGCACTGGGCCAAGCTCCTCACGAGCGCCCTGTTCTACCGGACCATGGCCGCGCTCATCACGGACTTCCAGCTTCCCCTCGACACCGGCGACTACCGGATGATGTCGCGGTCCGCCGTGAACGCGTTCCTGCGGATGGACGAGCGCAACCGCTTCGTGCGCGGGATGGTGGCCTGGACCGGCTTCCCGACGTCTGAAGTGCGCTACCAGCGAGACGCACGCATCGGCGGAGAGACCAAGTACAACGCCGTCAAGCTCATCGCGCTCGCCGTCGATGCGCTCACCGGGTTCTCGACCATCCCCCTGCGGATCTCGAGCTGGATGGGGCTGTTCGTCACGGCCCTGGCGGCGTTCGGCGCCATCGTGGTCGTCGTCCAGCGGCTGTTCCTGGGGCTGGACATCGAAGGCTACGCCTTCCAGACCGTGTCGATGTTCTTCCTCGGCGGCGTGCAGCTCGTGATGCTCGGCATCCTGGGCGAGTACATCGGGCGGATCTACGACGAGGTGCGGCGTCGGCCGCTCTATCTGGTGGCGGACAGCAGCCTCGACGACCGCCGGCCGCGATGAATCCCGACCTCTTCTCCAACATGGCCGAGGTCGAGCAGCACCACTGGTGGTTCCGCGCGCGTCGCGCCATCGTGCTGGAGGTGCTCGCCACCCTCGACCTGCCGGAACCCAGACCTCCGAAGCCCGGAGGGCGTTTCACGACAAGTCGTGACACCCTCCGTGCTTCTCCGGATGACGCGCGCATCCTCGACCTCGGAGCGGGGACCGGCGGGACCACGAGCGCACTCACGCGGTTCGGGCGCGTGACCGCCCTCGAGATCGACCCCGCAGCGCGGCAGCACCTCGATGCGTCCGTGCTGGAGGGCGTCTGGACCGATCCGCTTCCGGATCCCTCGCGTGCACCGGGCCTGTTCGACGTCGTCACCGCGTTCGACGTGCTCGAGCACCTGCCCGACGACCAGGCCGTCTTGACCGACGTCCATCGGCTGCTGAAGCCCGGCGGCCACCTGCTCGCGACCGTTCCCGCTCATCCGGCGCTGTGGACCGTGCACGACGACCACCACCACCACGTGCGCCGCTACACCTGGTCGGGCCTGCGACGTGTGCTGGCCGACAGCGGCTTTTCACCGGTCCTCCACAGCTGGTGGCTGTCCACGCTGTTCCTCCCCTTCCTCGCCGAGCGCCTCAAGGCCCGCATCCGCCCGCCGCACGACGTCCACGTGCGCCTGCCGCCCCGCCCCATCAACGCGCTCCTGGCCCGTCTGGTCGGGGCCGAACGCCACCTCGTCGCGCGAGGCATCCCCCTGCCCGTCGGGGCATCCATGGTGGTGCTCGCCCGGCGTTCGCGGTAGCGTCGGCACCCCGGCAGCCGACCGGACGGGAGACTCCGTGCACGACAACGCCGCACTGCTGACCCGCTTCTACACCGCCTTCTCGGAGCGGGACGGCGACGCCATGGCCGCCTGCTACCACCCCGACGCCGAGTTCTCCGACCCCGTGTTCCCCGAGCTGAAGGGCAAGGAACCCGGGGCGATGTGGCGCATGCTCACCGCTCGCGCCGACGACCTGGTGGTGCGGTTCTCGGGCATCGAGGCCGACGACACTGCTGGCAAGGCACACTGGGAAGCCGACTACACCTTCAGCGCCACCGGCCGCTTCGTAAAGAACGTGATCGATGCCGAGTTCACCTTCGAAGACGGGCTGATCCGCACCCACGTCGACACCTTCGACTTCTACCGCTGGTCGCGCATGGCGCTGGGCACCACCGGGCTGCTGCTCGGCTGGACCCCCATCGTGAAGAACAAGGTGCGCGGCCAGGCCGGCGCTCAGCTGCAGAAGTTCATCGCCAAGCACGGCTGAACCCCCGGAGACCCCATGTCCCTGTTGTTCGCGCTCCTCGCGGTCGGTCCGGCCCACGCCGACGACCCCGACATCTACGCCGCCATCGCCATCGGCCCGAAGGGCGAGCGCGGGATCGGCCACAACTTCCCCACCTTCGATCAGGCCAAGCGGGCCGCGCTGTCCGACTGTGGCGACAGTGCCTGCGAGATCGCGGTCTGGACGCGCGGAGAGCGCTGTGCCGCCGCGACCACCGGCAAGGCCGGCAAGATCGCCTGGGCCTACGGGCGGAGCGCCGACGCCGTCGAGCGGGCCGCGATGGACAAGTGCGTGCGCCACGACACCGGCTGCTGGACCGCCGGCATCGTCTGCAACGGGCGTCCGGTGAAGACCGGCGTGAAGTGGTCGGGCTGGGCGAACGGGCCCGAGGCCGCATCGGCAGAAGCCCTGGTGGCCAAGCCCGAAGCCGCAGCGGCCGCCGCCGAGTCGTCCGACGACGGAGCTGGCGGCGCCGCCCCCCCGAAGTAGGGCTACTCCACGAAGCCCAGGGCCCACTGCCCCCGCTTTCGCACGCCCGAGGCCTCCAGGAGCGCCTCGATGGCAGCGTCGGGATCGTCGTGCCGGGCGGTCTCGAAGTGCTCGAAGGCCAGCGCGACCTCGGGCTCGACGTGCTTTCCGAGCACGTACACGAAAAAGCTCCCGTCTACACGGGCACCCTGACCCTTCGCTTCGCCGAGCAGCGACTCCCAGAACGTGACCAGGTCGCCCGTCGCCGACCAGGTCGCGAGGTTCAGCAGATCGCCGCACACGTACTGCACGCGACCGGGAGCATTGCGGACCGGCCCCCGCACGAGCTCCGCCGCACAGTCGGCGCGCACGGACTCGTAGTGCTCGACGAGCCAGGCATCGTCGGCCCAGCCCAGCTGCACCATCGTGGCACTGGCGAAGGTGTCGGCCCCGCCCTCCAGCGGCCATCCGCGCACACCCACCCCGGCCGACAGCTGGTGGTGATGCACGCGCTCGTGGGCGAAGAACCATCGGATGGCCGCCAGGTGCTCCTCGTTGTCGGCCGGATCCGAGCTGGTCTGGATCGACATCGCGATGGTGGTCGGGATCGCGAAGCCCGTGTTGTTCCAGCCCTCCCCTTCTCCCGCATGCGCGAGATGGGTGACCGCAGGCGGCAACGCGTCCGAGAATCGCTCGAGCAGCGCGGCCTCTACGCGGGTCCAGTCCTCCGGGAACGAGCCGGCGATCCAGTCCGGCAGCCCGGGGTCGAGCGACGAGCCGAGCCCGGTCTCGCTGTGGACGTAGGGCCCAGCACCGTGGTGCACCTGCGCCTGCTCTCCCGACGGGAGGGTCACGATCGACGGCAGCTGCGTGCCCGACCAGTTCCGCCAGCGGCCTTCGAGGGCCACCGCGGTCTCGAGGTCGGCGACAGTCGCCAGTGCGAGCTGCGAGGTTCCGAAGAGCGAAGACCCGTCCGCATACGACAGGATGGGCAGATGTGGCGGGGCTTCGTCCGGCGGGGTGATGGTGATGTGCACCGTCTCGGCTTCGCGGATCAACACGTCGAACCCGTGCGGTTCGATGCGCCCGCCCTCGATCGACCAGGACTCGCTTCGATACGGACCGTGCTGGGTCTCGAACAGGAAGATGTCGCCAGGCGGCGGGGTGAGCGCGACGGTCCACGCCTCGCCATTCCACGCGAGCGTCGCCGCGGTCTCTTTCGGGACTGGCTCCGTGGCGTCGGGTGCGTTCTCGGCGGGAGCCGGCTCCGCCTCCGCACTGGAGGTGGGCACAGGGGTCTTCGTCGCGCAGGCGAGGAGCAGGATCAGCATCCGCCGCAGCTAATCCCTCCGACGACGAACCACCAGCCCGGCGAGGAGGAGCGGGGCGAACGGCAACATCGGCCCGGTGGCGGAACACCCGCAGAAGCCCCTCCGGTCGCCGGGATCCTCTCCGGTCTCGGTGGGGTCGTCGGTGTCGGAGTACAACAGCTCGTTCTCGCCGTCACAGTCCTCGTCCACCGTGTTGCCCGGGATCTCCTCGGCGTCCGGGTTCACAGAGGGGTCGGTGTCGTCGCAGTCCGTGTCGTCCGGGACCGCATCGCCGCCCGGACACTGCTGCACCTCGACGTCCGGATCCCCGAATCCATCCCCGTCGAAATCCGCGTACAACACGGGCGCATCCACGGGATCCTCGTCGATCGACCCGTCACAGTCGTCGTCATCGCCGTTGCACGTCTCGTCGGCCCCGGGGAACATGGCTCCATCCGAGTCGTCGCAGTCCGAATCCGAGTCCGACAATCCCTGCGGTACGTCGCACACCTGATCGACCGCTGCACCGGCTCCGAACCCGTCTCCATCGGCGTCGTCGAACACCGGGAACGCATCGGCAGCGTCTTCGTCCACGTCCCCATCGCAGTCCCGGTCGACGCCATCACAGAACTCGAGCGCATCCGGCGAGATGCCGGAGTCGCCGTCGTCGCAGTCGAGCGCGTTGTCGACGAAGCCCGTCGGCGCCTGACAGGCCTGCACGGCAGCTCCAGCGCCGAACCCGTCTCCGTCGGCGTCCTCGTAGAAGTCGAAGAGCGCCAGGTCCTCGTCGACCGACCCGTCGCAGTCGTTGTCGATGCCGTCGCACAGCTCCACCACACCCGGCGCCACGTCGGGGTCGTCCGGCGCACAGTCCCCCGCCTCGGCCGCGAGGTCGTAGAACCCGCCGCACAATGCGATGGCCGGACCTTCGCCGAAGCCGTCCAGGTCGCTGTCGATGAACCAGTCCAGGGTCGGCAGCCCCTCGTCGATCTCCAGGTCGCAGTCGTTGTCCTTGCCGTCGCAGACCTCCGGGAGGTTCGGACCGACATCCGGGTCGTCGTCGTCACAGTCCACCCCCGTACGCGCCCCGTCTCCGTCGGCGTCCGAGAGCGGTGCCGGCCCTCCGAGCACGCCCAGATCGGCTGGACTGCCGTCGAGGTCCGTGCCGGTGCCGGCGTCGATGGCCGGAGAGCCGACCCCGAGCGTCCAGGCGGACCACAGACACAGGTCCGGGTCGATGAGATCCGCATCGGCGCTCACCACGCCTGGAACCCCGGCTCCCCCCTGGAAGTTGCCCCAGCTCATCGACGAGGATGCCGTGATGGTGCCGGTGCCCACATCGCTGGTCGCGACCATGTCCGGGCTGCCGTACTGCAGGCCGAACAGGCTGTTCTCCACGGTCGCAGCGGCGTCCTCGACGTGGATGGCCGCGCCGTCTCCGATGTTCGTGGACCCCTCGACGAACATCCCGTGCCGGACCTCGAGGCCCGCGACCCCAGCACTCTGCCAGACGTCGATGTGCCCGCCGTCGAACTCGGCGGTGTTCTCGATGAACGCCGACGCCTCCACGAGCACGTCGGAATCCCGGATGCGGATCGCCCCACCATCGATGTTCGCCGTGTTCCCGCAGAACAACGAGCTGGTCACCGACGACGTCGCGGTCTCGGACCACAGGTGCAGCGCGCCGCCCCGCTCGCCCACGTTCCCGAAGAACCACGACCGGTCGATCGTGCACGCCGACCCCAGACACAGGGCGCCACCGCCGTTCCGGCCCGTGTTGTCGGCCACCCAGCTCTGGTCCATGTTCATCGACGCGTAGCGGACGTAGATGCCGCCGCCGTTCTCGTCGACGCCCGTGGTGCAGCCCTCCACCCGGCTTCCGTCGAGCTCGAGATGGCCCTCGACCAGGATGCAGCCCCCGTCGTCGGTGAGCGACGCGCCATTCACGAACCGGCTGTTCTCGGCCCGCAGCTCACTGAACGGCCCGACGAACACCGGCCGGGCATCCCCGAGCCCATCGAGCGTCACGCCCGTCAGCACGCCGTCTTCGGACCCCATCTCCCAGATCGCCACGCCTGGAGCGGGCCGTTCGATGGTCGTGTTCGCGGCACCTCCGACCCCGACGATCTCCACCTCGTCGAGTCCGTCGAGAGTCCCCGAATACGTCCCCGGCAGGAGCAGGATCCGGTCTCCCTGGTTCGCAGACGTCACGGCGTCGTCCAGCGTGTACGGCATGCCCGGCCCCACCCAGAAGTCCGCTGCAAACGCGGATCCCAGCAGCCAGAGCATCACGCCAGCCGCCCCAGGAACAGCGGCAGCATCGTCCGCCACGTCGGCCAGTCGTGGTCGGCGTCGGGGCCCCAGATCTCCATGCTCACCGGCACCCGCTTGCCCTGGAGCACCCCCGCCAACCGGCGCGTCTGCTCGGGCTCCTCCCAGCGTCCGGTGCCGCTCGCCAGCACGAACAGGCCGCTCTGCACCGCTTCGAGATCCTCGCCCTCCAGGTTGGGCAGGAAGCGGATCGGCTGGTTGAAGTAGTAGTCCTGGTCGAAGTGCTCGCCCATCCAGGGGTCGAAGTCGTACGTCCCGCTCATCCCGATCGCCAGGTCGAACAGCTCTGGATGCTTCGCCGCGACGTTCACCGCGTGGAACGCTCCGACGTTCGCGCCGGCCACACCGAGCAGGATCTCGTCGTCTTCGCAGTCCTGCCGAATGCGCGGCACGACCTCGGTCGCCACGAACTCCGCATAGGCCGCCAGCGCCGAGCTCTTCTCGGCGCCATCCGCGTCGCGGTCCATGAACACGGACGCTTCCGGGCACCCGACTGCGAACACCTTCACCCGACCGGCGTTCACCAGGTCTTCCAGCGCGCCCACCAGCCCGAAGTCCTCGAGTTCGGTCGCACCGCCGTTGGTCGTGGGGAACAGCAGGACGGGTTTGCCGTACCAGCCCCAGCGGACCATCTGGACGTCCCGCTCGAGCGTCGGGCTGTTCCAGGTCGTCTCGACGCGCTCCACGCTCACTCCTCGGATGACTCGCCGGTCGCCAGCCCGAGCCGATCGGCCTCGGTTCGGCACCAGAACTGCACCATACCGAAGAAGTGATCGGTGAACTGCCGGATCTCGTGGGGTGGGAAGAGCGACCGGACCTTTGCCTCGACCACGTCGTAGAACGCATCGGAGCGGAAGTACTCGATGGCCAGCTCGTCCAGGGCGGTCAGGTGCTCTTCGCAGAACGCGTTGAACGCCTCCACCTCGAAGTGCTCGCGCGCGATGGCGTCGTACGCTTCGAGGTTCTCGTCGAAGGTGGCGTCGGGGTCGTGGGCGTCGAAGAACCGCTGCCAGTTGGTGTCGAGTCGCATCGGGCGACCCGTGGTGGCGCAGTAGATCGACCACTTGAGCAGCGCCTTGACGAGCCACGGGAAGTGGTAGTGCAGGCTGGTGACCTGGCTGTCCGGGCAGGCGTTCGCGAAGTCGATGGGATGCAGCACGCCCCCCGACCGGAGCAGCTCGCAGCTGTTGAAGTCCCAGTTGAAGAACGCGTTGATCGTGCGGGCGATGCGGGTGGCCCGGACCCACTCCTCGCTGTCGAGGAAGTGGAAGTCCACCTCGTAGCGGGCGTGCAGCGGCGCGTCGGGGTTGTAGCGCACCATGTTCACCTGGGGCCCCACGCCGATGCAGCGGGTGAACAGATCCCAGTCCTTCACGCCGGCCTGGAGGTGGTGGACGCGGTCGCCGGACTGGTCGTAGGCCTCCTGCAGACCGTCATCGTCGGTGACGCGGCGCACGCCGACCCAGCCGCCCCCGTCGTAGGGCTTCAGAAACGCGGGGTACCCCACGGAACGCCCGACTGCACCGAGGTCGAAGAGCTTGTGGCTGCGCCGGACCGTGGCCTCCATGTCGCTCTGGGAGACCACCCAGGTGTCCGACCGCGGCTCCTTCGGCGGCACCATCCAGGTCTCGGGGATCGGCATACCCAGCCGGATCATCGCGCAGTAGCTCGTGTGCTTCTCGACGCTCTGGATCGCCCAGGGGTTGTTCAGGACGTAGACGCCGTCCATCAGGGTGATCTTCTTGACCCACTCGCGCGTGGTGTTGTGCCAGTGGGTGAGCCGGTCGAGGACGATGTCGTAGGACGGCTTGTAGCGCAGATCGAAGGGCTCGACCGTGACGCGATCGACCGAGAACCGCACCGTGTCGCCCTCGTGCGGGATGGCCAGATCCAGCTTCGACATCAGCGCTTCGAAGGCCGCGGGCCAGCAGAGGTCCGCACCGAGTGAGAGTCCGATCTTCCGCGTGACAGTCGCCATTTCTCGCCCCCTGTGACGCTCCGCGAGCGCCTCGGCACTGGGAGGCCGCGGGTAACCGTACGGACCCGCTTTGTCAGTCCAGCCGACTTCCGCTGCGATCCGGGGCTACCATGGGGTCATGTTCCTGTACTTCAAGGCGCTGCACATCATCGCGGTCGTGTGCTGGTTCGCGGGCCTGTTCTACATCGCGCGCCTGTTCGTCTACCTGGCCGAGACCCGGGAACGCCCCGAGGCCGAGCAGGCCATCCTCACGCCGCAGCTGTCGCTCATGGCCAAGCGCCTGTGGTTCGGGATCACGTGGCCGAGCGCCATCGCCACCGTGCTGTTCGGCCTGTCCCTGCTCCACACCTGGTGGCCGCCGCCCCTGTGGCTGCAGATCAAGCTGGGCCTCGTCGTGCTGCTGTGCGCGTACCACGGGATGTGCCACGTGCAGTACAAGCGCCTGGTGAACGGCGAGCCCGCGTGGACGCCGCGGCAGTACCGGATCTGGAACGAAGCCCCGACCCTGCTGCTGGTGAGCATCGTGTTCCTGGTGGTGGTGAAGCAGGGACTGTCGCTGGTCTACGGCGCGGTCGGACTGGTGGTGTTCGCGGCCGCGTTGATGGCCGGGATCGTGGTCTACCGACGAATTCGCGAGCGCGGGAAGGCCGCAGATGGGGATGTGGCAACGGACTCGTCGGCGTCGGGGTGAGCGCTGTGCGGGTCGACGTTCGTTCCGCTATCCTGGCCACTGGACCCACTTCGGAGCCATTCCGACCGAGAGACGCGCATCCTCCTCCTCCTGCTCGCCTGCACAGCTGCCCCGACCGAAACGCCCACCCCAACGGGCGATTCGGACGTTTCCCCGCCAACCGACACGTCCGAGACGGGCCTGACGACCCCGACCGGCGACACGGGTCCGCCCTGTGTGCCGCGTGCGGTCCCCGACCCCGCTGGCGGTCCGCCAACCCTGTACATACCGCCAGCGGCAGGGACCGGAGGACCCGAGGACTACAGCTGGCTGTCCGGAGTCTTCATCCTGGACTCGGTCGTCGGCTTCTCCTGGACCAGCAACGTGCCCGGCAACAGCGTGGGCGCGCGATGGTGGGATCACACCCTCCTTCCCGCCCCTGGGATCGATCGAGAGGTCGTACCGGGTGGAGGCGCCGACCTCGGAGACCTTACGGGCGACGGCATCGACGACCTCCTGATCTGGGATGGTTCTTCGGAGCCCGTCCAGTACTTCATCCTGCCCGGCCCCCTCTCCCAGATCCCCCAACCCGTCCTCGAACACCCCGACGCCATCCCAGCCCCGTGGTTTCCAGCAACGCTGACCAACCCGATTCCACATTGCGGCGACCTCAACGGTGACGGCCTCGAAGACCTCTGCAGCGTGGCCGAAGTGCATCTGACGCCGTTCGACGGGGTCGCGGACTGGACTCGCCCGTCGGTGTACAGCGATCGGGGCCTGACCGCGGACATGAACGGCGATGGGGTGAACGAGCTCTACGTCATCTCTCAGACCTCCATCGAGCGATTCGATCTCAGCCCGACCGGGATCGGTCCTGCGCCCGGCGTGTTCGAAGGACTGGACGACGCCTGGTGGGCGATGGATCTCGATGGAGACGGGACCGACCGTCTCTACACCCCCGGACCCAATGGGATCGTCGAGATCACAGCGGCGGGGTTCACCGCGAACACCGTCGACCCCACGCCGTTCACGTTCGGGTCGCCACGATTGATGCGCGAAGCGGACTTCGACGGGGATGGCGTCCTCGATGTCTACGTCGGCACTTCGGCTGGCGGGTTCATCGCCGCCCAGGACGGGTCCATCCTCCTCCACGTCGCACCGGAGGGCGGGACCGCCACAGGGGATTTCGGTTCGCCGGTCGACATCGGGGACGCTGATGGAGACGGTCGAGCCGACCTGGTCGTGGGTGGGCCTCTGATCGTGTTCTTCGCGACCGACCTGCTCGACTGCCTGCCGTAGCGCCGCCCGACGTAGCCCGGCCACGCTAGACTGCCGAGACGACAGGAGTGGACATGACGCGCTGGAGCTGGCTCATCGCACTCGCGGTGCTGGGCTGCAAGAACCCCGCGAAGGGCCTCGGAGACGCCGTCGAAGACGATGCGGTGCTCGCCGACACCCCCGAGCTGATGCACCTGGCAGACGCGCTGACCGACCCCGGCGCCACCGTGCTCGACCTGTTCGACGACGACCTGCAGTTCGACTCCGCACCCGATCCGTCGCTGCTCTTCGAAGCGATGCACCAGGATCACCTCACCCTGGACGACGGCGCCAGCGAGCGCTCCCTGTCCGTCCTCACCTGGAACCTGGGGCTCCTGAAGCGGACCTACCTGTTCTTCAAGGTCGAGGTGCCCTACCTCGAGGAGCGGCTCGCGCATCAGATCGACGTGCTGTTCGAGCGCGACCACGACATCCTGCTGCTCCAGGAAGTCTGGGAGGTCGACGACGCCGAAGCCCTCGCCGTCGCTGCTGAAGACGCCGGCTACCGGGTGTTCGTCCCCGGTCGGGAGTCCCGCAAGCTCCAGCGCGAGACCGGCCTGATGATCGCCGTGAAGGACGACCTCATCGGCTCGGAGCTCGACCAGCAGGGCGTGCAGTACCAGGCCCAGTGGAAGTCCGAGAACTTTCCCGGACCCAACCTCAAGCGCGGGTGGCTCGAGTGGTCGTTCGTCCTGGCCGACAGCGACGTCGAGGTCCATCTCTTCGACACGCACCTGACCCCGTTCTACACCGAGTGGCAGACCCGCAACCTGCAGGTGCGCGAGCTCGGTCTGGCGATGGCCGACACCCCCGACGACGCCATCGTGTTGCTGGGTGGCGACTTCAACGCCGGCTGGCACTACCCGGTGGATGTGTGGGTCGACGCAGAGGACGAGGAACACGAGGGCTGGTTCCGGAATGCGTCGATGCCCCCGTTGCTCGCGTACTACGGAGGCCTGTCCGACCTCGCGAACCTCGCCGAGCTCCAGCAGGATCCGGCCGCAGGCGACCAAATCCCGACCGATACGAGCGAGGCCTGGCTCGACGAGGCGTTCGGCGATGCGTCCGTCTGTGACGGGCTGCATCCGTACACGGCCACCGACTGCAACCGGCTGTACCGGGAGAACTACGGGGCCACCGAGCTCCCGGCCCGTATGGACCTGCTGTTTCTCAGGGATGGCACGGGACGCGTCCGGGCTCGCGAGGCCCGGCGCACCTTCGTGGAGCCCATCGAACTCGAAGCCGGGATGTACGAGCCCTCCGACCACTACGGCCAGGAAGTCGTGCTCGACCTCCTGGAGTAGTCAGTCGTACCACATCCAGAGATGGCCTGGGTACAACCAGGACAACCCGTCGCGAAGCCGGTCCCGCCATGCGATCCAGTTGTGGCCGTCCTGGGCCTCCGAGAACCGCACCCGAAGGCCCGCTTCGCGCATTCGGGGCACGAGGGCGCGGTTGAACTGGATGAGCGACTCGAACACGCCGCACGACATGTAGATGCGCGGAGACCCGATGCGCGCGGGGTCGTTGCGGTATTCGTTCACGAAGTCGACCACGGGATCGAACAGCGCCGAACGACCGTGGTGACCGATGTCGGTGAACACGAAGCTGCCGGACTGGAGCAGCAGCTTGCCGAACACGCCGGGGTGATGCCAGGCCGCGTACAGCGACGAGACCGCACCGAAGCTCGCGCCCATCAAGCCCAGATCGACGGGATCGTTGCTCACGCCATAGCGCTCGCGAACCGCCGGGAGCAGCTCCTCGACCAGCCAGGTGGGCTGACTCGGATTCGCGCCGTACTCGGGATTGCGGTCGACGCCATCGGTGAACGCCACCACGATGGGCCGCACCTCGCGACGATGGATGAGGTTGTCGAGCACCTCGATCATCTCGGCGAAGCGTCGATAGTCGCGCCCGTCGTGGCAGATCAGCAGCGGGTAGCGCTTGTGGGGCTTGTACTCGTTCGGGAGGTACATGGTGACCTCCCGATCCTGGTCGTAGGCGTCGGAATGGATCGTGAACGACTCGACCGACCCGCGCCGGCACCCCGCTTCGGCCTCGATCCAGGCGGGCTGAACGTAGCCCTGCATCGCCACCACGCTGTTGCTGCCGAACGGGTCGAAGGCCCGCTTGTCGTTGCGGGGGTCACGGATCCACTGCCGGGTGCTGCCCCGCAACAGCTCGAGCTTGTACTCCACCCGAGCGCTGTGCGGCAGCTCCAGCGGCAGGAAGAACGCCTCGGTACCCAGGATGCGATTGAAGGCCTGGCGGGTCTCGAGCCCGAACACCCAGTGCATCAGGTTGACGCCCTTGGTGCGCTGCCCGTCCCAGAAGAAGAACGTGGCTGTGTCGCCTTCGACCACCGGGAACTCGTGGTTCTCGACGAACTCCTCGAGCAGTGCGGTGGCCCGCGTGGGCTGTCGCCGGATCGACCGGATGAGCTCGTGGATCCTCATTCGGCGTTCTCCAGCGGCACCACGCTTCCGTCGGCCTGGAGCAGGGTGGCCGACCCCTCGACCCCGCGCTGCACGAGCCGATCGTCCTCCAGCTCCAGCCAGGCGCCGTTCTCGAGCCCCACACAGCGCGCCGGCCGGAACCGCCCGGCCAGCAGGGCCACCCGCATCTGATCCCCCAATCGGAGCCGCGTCTGCGCGTCTGGAAGCAGCACGACGTCCTGGAGCAGCGACAGCCCCGTGTCGAGGATCTCGGGGTGCGACGGACCGTCGGGAGGATCGTCGTAGAACAGCACGATGCGGTCGGTGAGCAGCATGCTGCCCGCGCCCCAGGCCAGGACCCCGGTGTCCTGCGCCCAGGCCTGGAAGATCTGCTGGTGCACGCCGAAGAACATCATCCGGTTGCGCAGCACCGCCACGTGCCCACCCGCGATGCACACCGCCCGCGCAGCCGACAGCAGCTCGGCGCTCTCGGCCCGACGTTCGGCGACGCGCTTCAGCTCCCAGGGCCGACCCACCTCGGGATACGCCCCGAAGATCGCCCGGGACTGGTCGACGAACTGCCGATCGATCCTGCGGACGTCCGCCAGGGCCCACTCGAGCTGGGGATTGAGGATGCCGGGGTCTTCGTCGCGCGTGAGGATCAGGGCCCGCACGGCATCCAGCGCGCGATGCAGCCGCTCGCGGTAGACCCGCTTGAGCCGGATCAGCTGCGCCTGGCGCTCCTTGTACATCTCACGGGTGTCCGGCATCTCCTCCATGCACTCTTCGAACCACTGGTACAGCGGAAGGTGCACGGCATCGGGGCCGACCGCGCGGTGGAGCGCATCGGTCTCGGCTTCGTCCAGGCGCCAACCCGCCGTGATCGTCACGACCGGCCCCTCGCCGCCCACCCGCTCGAGCGCGGGGGTCACGTTGGGGTCGGGCCGTTGGGGGCCGAGCAGAAGGAGGGGTCCAGGCACCCCCCAGTATTGCCACGCTGGACGTCTCGACGCCATGCCAGCGGTCTCACGGTGACGCGGAGGGCCGATCCGCGGTATCACAGGGCGTGGAGTCCAACGGTCAGTCGGCCGCGACCACGCTGCGCATCGGGTTGCTCTTGGCGGTGGGTTTCGCGGGAATGGTGTTCGGTGTGGCCGTGGTGGTGGGCACATCGACGGGTCAGCTCGCGATCGCGCCGGCGACGGTGGGCGCCGGTGTGTTCGCCTTCGCGGGCGCACTGGTCGCGGGGCTCCTCGGCTCCGACCCCGAACGCGCCACGGCCTCGGTGCAGGGCAGCATCGCTCTGGCCCTCGTCGCAGCACTCCTCGGACTGGCGTTCCTCTTCGGCGCCGACACGCCCATGGCCAGCGTCGGCATCCCATTGGCAGCCGCACTGACGGCCCGCCTGCTCGGGCGAGGCTGGGCGGTCGGCGTCTTGATGCTCGGGGTGCTCGGACTCGTGGCGATCGCGGCCACGGGCGCCCTCGACCTGCTCCCATGGGGCCCCGCCTGGACCCCCACCGGGAGCGGCCGGATCGACGGATCTACGGTCGTTCGACTCGGTCTGAACGGGGCCGTCGTGGTCTTCGGCTGCGGGATCGCCTTCATGGTGTCGTCCCCCGTGGCGCCGACCCTGCCCCTCCCCGTCCAGCGCAGCGCGGGCCGCACCGCACGGGCCGACTGGACCCCACCCGACGAGCCGTACAAGGGAACACCGGTCGGCACCCGATCCCGCACCCGCAGCCTGTCCGAAGCCGACCTGCAGCGCCTCCGCCTCGATGGGGGCAGCCAGACCCCCGACCTGTCCAGCGGACGTCGGTTCACCCCACCCCTCGACAGCAGCCTGCCTCCTGCCGACCTCGACCACACCCTGGAGCTACAGAAGCTGGAGAGCCTCGGCGTGCTGGCCGGGGGCATCGCGCACGACTTCAACAACCTGCTGATGTCGATCCTCGGCAACTCCAGCCTCGCGTTGATGCAGGCCGGCGGAGACGACTCCGTTCGCGCGCCGGTGCGCGAGATCGAGACCGCCGCCAAGCGCGCCCGCGATCTCGTCGGTCAGCTCCTGGCCTACGCCGGCAAGGGCACCGTGTCCCCCACCCCCGTCGACCTCAACGACCTCGTGCAGGAGATGGGCGACCTACTCGCGACCGGCAGCCGCCGGGTCGAGCTCGAGTACGCCTTCTGCGGTCGCATCGCGCTCATCGTCGCCGATCCCACCCAGATCCGGCAGATCGTGATGAACCTCATCACCAACGCTGCCGACTCCATGCAGGATCCGCCGTTCAACACGGGCCGGATCACGGTCCAGACCGAGATCGTGCACCTCGACCGGGACGCGCTGGACACCACCGTGCTCGGCATCACCTGTTCCGCGGGCGTGTACGTACGGCTGACCGTGATCGACCGCGGCTGCGGCATGGATCCCGTGACCCTGTCCCGGATCTTCGACCCCTTCTACACCACCAAGAAGACCGGTCGGGGGCTCGGACTGGCAGCGGTGTTGGGCATCGTGCGGCGGTTCGGAGGCACGATGGACGTCGAGAGCACGGTGGGCGAAGGCACCACGTTCTCGGTCTGGTTCCCCTTTGCGGAGGCCGTCGACGAGGACGAGGACCTGCCCACCGAGCACACCAGCACCGCGACCGGCTGGGCGGCCCGTGAGCACGGGGCGCTTCTGGTGGTCGACGACGATCCGGTCGTGCTGCGCGTCACCGTTCGGATGGCCGAGCGCCTCGAGTTCGAGGTCATCGAGGCCTGTGACGGCCCGGAGGCCATCGACGTGTTCGAGGCCAACAAGCACCGGATCATCGCCACGATCATGGACATCACCATGCCGGGCATGGACGGCCCGGAGGCCCTGGCGAAGATTCGGGCGATCGACCCGGAAGCGCGGGCGATCCTGACCAGTGGCTACAGCGAAGCGGACATCGGCGAGGTGGACGCCACCTTCCTGCAGAAGCCGTACACGCTCAAGCAGCTGACGAAGGCGCTGGACGCGGTCCTGGAGTGACGCCAGGAGGATGACAGCGGTTCCGGGCCCGACGAACGATGCGACCGTTCGAGCGCTTCAGCAGGATTCAGCCCCCGATGTTCACCACAGTGCGCTGTCGCTCGCAGAGCGCTTCGCTCACGGAGGTCGCGCAGAGCGCCGAGTCTTGGAAGAGGCCCGCCCTGCTGCCGTGTTCGAGCGTCCGATCGTGGTGCGGCCGATGGGCGCGAGCTCTCCGGCGTTCGTTCGTACGACTTCGATCCCCGCTCGTGTCCACCGCGCTCGCCTACTCCCAAGGGCGCAACGAACCCGTTGCAAGCGGTGGTGTCCGAGGGCCGCAGGCCCCTTCTGCACCTTGGAGGAAACGGGCGCGCCAGCGCGCTCGGGAAGCTCCAAAACAGGAGACCGTTGAGCTGACTTCTCCGACAGGTCCGGTCTCCTGAGCGCTCGGCCCTCCGACGTCGTTCCACAAGATCGTCCTGCAGGCCTCGAGCGTCCCTGGCAGCGCCAGCGCTCCGTTTCACCGCAGTGCGCTATCGCTCACAGAGCGCTTCGCTCGCGAAGGTCGCACAGAGCTCGGACGCTCCGACCAGGCAGTCTCCACCGCCGTGCGCCAACGTGCATGGAAACGCGCAGGCCACGCCGCCCGTGCAGATGGGCCTGGGGAGGACGAACTTGACAATGCAAGACTGCCGGTCGTACGGTTCCGCCGGCACTCTCGCCAAACCTGACCTGGAGTCACCTTGATTCTCTCTCTCTCTCTCTCCTGAGCCCTGCTCACGCCAGCTCCTCTGACCTGCAGGACTGCTACGAGGCCGCCGAGTCCGCGAATCCCGGTTTGAACCTGAAGGTCGTTTCAGGCACGACCACCCACCTGAACTCCTCGGACATCGAGGATGTGATGGACGAGATCGCGGACCGCCACACCGACACTGCTCTCGACCTGCAGTGGAACTCCGCAGGCGAAGACGCCATCGAAGACGCGCTGGACTGCGTCATCGGCACCGAGAAGCTGTTCACGCTCTCCAGCATCTGGATCAACGAGCATGAACCTGCCGTCGCGTACAGGTCGAGCACCATGGAAGTCGTGGATGGAAGCACCGTGGAAGGCACGCTGGAGTTCGACTACCTCGAGAGCTCGGGCGGAGACTGGTTCATCCGGTTCAAGGGCATCACGGGCGACTGGGACTGTGGGCGAACCCAGGTGGCGGCATTCGGCAACGACTACTTCTCGTTGATCCGAAGCATGTACCATCAATGCTTCAACAAGGAGTGTGGCGGCGACACCTGCGTGTACGACGACACCCCTGGAGTGGCGTCGTGTGAGTGTGGAACGCCAAAGGCGTGCAGCACAGTATGGGGTCCGGGAGACGGACCGAGCACCGACGCCATGATCAAGTTCGAAACTCCCTGACTGTAAGTGAGGGCCACCAGTCTCGCCGATAGCCTTGTCGGCGAGACCGCGTGCCCATGTCAAAGGAGGCGACTGTGATTCTCTCACTGGTCACGCTAATCCAGGCGGCCCATCCAGGGGCATTGTCGGACGAGGTCGATCCGCTTTGCGCCCGGCTGCCGGGCAACAACGTTGCGCTCGGCTTGAGCGCTCGCCAAAAGTGACCCCCTTCCGCTCGCCAAAAATGACCCCCCACGTTCGCGGGGGCGAACGCCTGTTCGCGGGGGCGAACACGGCGTACGGCTGCCGTGTTCGGGCGACCGGCAGTGTACCACGCGTCAGGCCACAGGGCTGCATGCTCCTCGTGCTGGCCGCCTACCGAGCCCACGGAGACGGAGGCAGGGGAGGGAGCGGGTCCCTGCAGGGCCGAGCTTGCTCGGCGCGAAGGGTGCTCCCGACCTTGCCGGAGGCGGAGAGGGCGGTATGCCAGTAGCTCGAGGGGGATGCCGCCCAGCCGACCGATCTCGGGGGGTCAGTTCTGACGAGCAGGAAGGGGTCAGTTCTGGCGAGCGCTGAAGCGCTCGGCCGAATCACCGACCTCGAATGGACCTATCCAGGCCGAATCACGGTGACCCTGCTCTCGTTCGAGGTCGCCGAGATGGTCAGGGGCGAACAACCAGAGGACCCGGTAGCGTTCCGGATTCCCGGCGGAACCTCGAGACACGGCCGGATGAACGGCACGATGGACGGCCATGTGAACCCCAACATCATCGCTATCGGCTCCAATCTCTTGATCAGCTGGACCCCGAAGGACGCTGAGTTCCAACGACCACTGGAGTTTCTCGCCCAAACACTGCCGAAGGAGGGCGAGACCACCTGCACCCGGACCGGACACTATCCACATGCACTCGATGATCTCGAGACCGCGTCGACGACCAGACGCTTCCTCACGTTTGCAGATGGAATCAAGGTAGACAAGCGCCCAACGGGCGACTGCTCCGGCCTGCCGACCTGGGAGGAGACCGTCGCGGCGGTGAAGGCCCGCTGCGCCGTGTCCACGGACTCGATCGAAGCGCCCGCAACGCCAGACGAGCCCAGCGAACCATGAGCCGATTCGCCGTCGCAGCAGCACTCCTGGCGTCCTGGAGCGCCGCCGCCGTCGCCGGCTACCTCCTGTGGTCCCCCGTCGAAAACACGACTGGGAACGTCGAAGTCGACGACGCCACCCCGTCGACCCCGCACTCGAGCGCATCCGCGCCCGCGCCTCTACCCTCGACGTCGACAACCCCCTCCAACCCATCCCCAATCCAGAACCTGGCCGAGGACGCGCTGCAGGACGAGATCGAGCGGCTCGACCGGCTGGAAGCCCTCGTCACCGCGCGCAGTCGCGCCCCCGACCCCGAGAAAGCCCGACAGATGCGGGCCGTCTACACGAAGATGGGCGAGGCGTTCGAGTCCCTCGAGCTCGTCGACGTCGACTGCCGCGAGCACCCGTGTCTGGCGACCTACCGCATGCACGACGTGCCTGGCGAATCCGCGACGGTGCCGGAGATCATGGGCTGGGTGCAGAACAACGGCGGTGACCCCGAAGCTGAATTCAGCGCTCGCACGAGCCCGGTTCGTGGCGAGATGACCCTGGTGATCGGCCAGCAGTCGCGAGAACCCACCACCGCCGAGGATCGACGGGTACACGAGCGCTGGGCCCCGATGTTCGCCGCACAGGACCGGGAGCGCTGATGCACCGCTCCGCAGTAATCGTTGCGTGGCTGGGCGGTGCCATCCTGTCGTTCGCGCTGGGGGCCTGGCTGCGGACCACGATGGGTCCGAGCAAGACCGAACCCACGAAGCAGTCCGATGTACCCCATCCTGGCGGCACCCCCGGTCCGGCTTCCCCAGACACCAAGGGCGGGTTGGACGGTGCGCTGGACGGCTCGGTGACCGCGCTCATGAACCGCCGCGCCGACTTCCACGAGCGGCTCGGAACACCGCTGGCGGCCCCGGAGTGGCACAGCGCGCTCGGGGAAGCACGAGATCTGGAGTCGACCCTGGCGTTCGAGCTGGAGCAGTTCGAGGTCTCGTGCCGCGTCTACCCCTGCACGGTCGTGTTCGCGGCGGATGCGCCCATCGACCCCGAGAGCCTGGCCGCACTGATCGAGACCACGCCGGAGCACGTCCACCTCGCGCCGCCCGACCCAGACGGCCGGTTCGTGGGGAGCATCGCGGTCGTGCCGTCCAGCGTGCAGCCCTCTCCCGACGAGCAGCGCTGGATCGACACGGTGCGCACAAGACACCTCGACGACTTCACAGCATTCCAGCTGACGCGCTGAACGTTCGAGTGCGTCCAAATGCCCAGCCACGCCGGTGACCCCTGCCCCACTCACCCCGCGTAGAGCGTGATGTCCGTCGCCGCCGCCCAGGCCATGTGCATGGCCCCCTCCCAGGTCGGGTGGCGCACCATCAGGAACCCGTCGCTCACCAGCGTCGCCTTCCAGTTGCGACGCTGCGCGCCCACCGGGAGCAGGTTCTCCCACACCACGCCCATGCCGTACCGCGCCATGTAGCGCTCCAGTCCTTGGCGATGGCGAATCCGCCCCTGGCCCTGTGCGCGCTTGAAGATGATCGCGACGTTGTACCGACGCGCCGTGCGACCCTCGAACGCGCCCCAGCACACCGCTCGCGCCCACTCGCGGAACACGTCGGTGTCGCAGGTGTAGTTGATCTGGTCGATCAGGTGCGCGCCCCCGGGCCGACAGCCGATCTCGCCGAACACCACCTCGCCGTCCGACTTGCGGTACCACTCCATGTGCGTCAGCCCGGTGCCCATGCCGAGGGCCTGCAGCACATCGCGACCCAGCTTCAGACCCGCGCGCAGCTTGGGCTGCTGGAGGTCGCGCACCGTGCAGATGATGGGGCTGATCCACTCGTTGCTGCGGGCGTCCAGCGGCCGCGGGATGTACTGCGCGACGTTCTCGAGCACCGGTCGGCCGTCGATGCAGATGGTGTCGTGGGTGAACTCCTCGCCTTCCACGAACTCCTCGACGCTGACCTCGGGGACGTGCGCGGTCAGGCGTACGACGCGCTCGAGATCGGCATCGGTGTCGACGCGGTAGGTGTCTGCGCTGCCTGCCCCCGCAATCGGCTTGATGCATACGGGGTATCCGATGCGCTCCACCGCTTCGCGCACCCCGGCGGTGGTGTCGGCGCGGAAGGAGTGCGGCACCCGGAGGCCAGCCTTCTTGAGCCGCTCCTTCATCACCTGCTTGTCGCGGAACCCGAGCACGGTGTCGTAGGTCATGCCGGGACAGCCGAGCGCTTCGCGCAACCGGGCGGCGAGGAGCACCAGCGGCTCCCAGTTGGACTCGACCCGATGCACGGTCTTGCCGCGCATCCACTCGCGGACACGCTTGGCGACGTCGGCTTCGTCGAGGATGCGGGGGACCTGCAGGTAGCCCGACAGATGCCCGCGGGTCTCGGGCGGAATGGCGTGCACCGGACTGTCGCCGACGCCGAACACCCGGGCCCCGACCTCGGACAGGCCTCGGGTGTATTGACGCATCTCGGCCGGGTAGTGCGGGGAGAGGAACACGACGTTCATGGTCGCTCCACGGATCCTCGGATCACAGGATGGGGCCGGCGGGTAACCCGGGTTAGACGGGCGCGCCCCCAGGAGCGAGCAGCCATGCCAGGTCGCAGATCCCCGGACGCACTCCGCACGGTGGTGTACGTCGCGCCGTTCCCGATGCGCATCACGATGCGGTTCGCCCACGCGCTGGCCAGCCTGGACGGCGTGAGGCTGATCGGGTTGTTCCACAAGGAGCCGAGCGGGCTCGCCAGGCGCGTCTTCCACGACGTGGTCACGGTCGACAACGTGTTCGAGCCCAAGCTCGTGGTGCGCGCGATGCACCACATCCGCAAGCATCACGGCGAGATCCACCGGGTGCTCGGCATCCTCGAGAACCTGCAGGAGTCCCTGGCCACGGCCCGCCAGCACTTCGGCATCTACGGCACGGATCTCGAGACCACCCGCCGGTTCCGCGACAAGGGTCTGATGAAGGACGCCCTGCGCGCGGCCGGGATCCCCTGTGCCGCACACGCCCGGTTGACCCATCCCCGCGAGGCCACGGCCTTCGTGCAGCGGCACGGGTTCCCGGTCATCCTCAAGCCGCCCGATGGCATGGGCTGCCGCGCGACCTACCGCTGCGACAGCCTGTCTGCCCTCGAGCAGGCCATCGCCCAGACGCGCCCGTCTCCCAGTCGACCCGTGCTGGCCGAGCAGTTCCTGACCGGGGCGGAGTACAGCTTCGAGACCATCGTGGTGGGGGGCGAGCCGCGGTTCTGGTCGATCAGCCGCTACTACCCCACGCCCCTCGAGGTGATGGAGAACGAGTGGCTGCAGTGGGTGGTGGTGCTGCCCCGGGAGCTCGACGGCTTCGAACACGCCGCGGCGGTGGGGCTGAACGCGGTCCGACGCCTGGGGATGGCCGACGGCATGACGCACATGGAGTGGTTCCGGCGTCCCGACGGCAGCGTGGCGGTGGGCGAGATCGCGATGCGGCCGCCCGGCGCCGAGTTCGTGCGCCTGATGAGCCTCGCCTACGACGCAGACCTGTACCGCGCGTGGGCCCGGGCCTCCGTCGACGGCGCGTTCGATGGCCCCTGGCATCGCAGATACGCCGTGGGCATCGCGTTCTTTCGAGGGTCGGGCCGCGGGCGCATCACCCACATCGACGGGCTCGACGAGGCTCAGCGACGCGTGGGGCACCTGGTCCACGAAGCCCGACTCCCGCGCGTCGGCGCCACGAAGTCCGCGTCGTACGAGGGCGACGGCTGGGCCATCGTGCGGCACCCCGACACCGAGGTCGTCAAAGACGCCATGCGGACGCTGGTCGGCACGGTCCGCGTGCACTACCAACGCTGAGCGGGCCACACCCCGGAGGCCGGTCGATCCTGATAGGCTGCGGCCATGAGCGGGTTCTTCGGTACGTTCATCCTCCTCGTCGTGGCGATGGCCTGGTCCCAGTGGCTCGCCATCCGGCTGTCGTGGGCCCCTCGCGTGGTCTACGTCGGCGGTGCGGTCTGGCTGCTGTCGCTGATCTTCGCCGGCGCGTCCTACACCGGCGACCAGAGCATGGCGGCGCTGGGCGAGAGCCTGTCGCGGATGTACAGCGCGGCCACGATTGCGCTGTACGCCGCGATCGGCACCCTGGTTGCGCTGGTGCCGGTCACGGTGATGGCGTTCCTGAAGGCCCCGGAATCCACGGAAGCCCCGCCCGCTTCCGATGGCTGAGCCGCGCCTCGACCTCGGCTCCATCACGCTCACCGCCCGGGAGCAGCCCCTCCGCAATCCCGGACTGCTCTCCGCCATCTTCGGCGCAATCGGACTCGGCCTCGCTGCCTTCCTGGTGGGCGGTGCGCTCCTGCTGGTGGGCGTGACGCTCTCGGACGCTCGCGTGGAGCACGCCGTGCCGCCCGCAGCTCGAATTCACCAGCTCGAGGAGATGGTCGACGACCTGGAGCGCAGGATCGAGAATCAGACCCCGGGCGTGGTCGACACGCCACCCATGCCCCGCGCCCAGATCCCGATGCCGGTTTCAGCCCTGGTCGTTGCGGGGGGCGCCACCTTCGGTGGGCTTGCCCTGCTCCTGCTGGGTGGATCGTTGGGGGTCTTCGGGCTCCGCCGCCAGCTCCGCTTCTGCCCGGACGGCCTGTACCTCGACAGTCGACGCATCCGGCCCGGCCAGATCACGCGGCTCGACCTCACGGACGGCGACCTGCACCTGGCCCTGTCCGACGGACGCTGCTTCGACGTGGAGTCGGTGGAGCCCGCGCTGCTGCCCCACCTGCGCTCGGCCGCACGTGAACCCCTCGAGCAGCCCGTGGGCACCGAGCCCGAAGCGATGTCGACCCTCCGCCGGGCGGTGCGCACGTGAGCAATGCCCCCGACCACGTCTCCCGTACCGTCATCGACCGGTTCGTCCAGCCCACGGGCGCCGTTCCCCGGGCCATCCGCGCGCTCATCCCCACCACGCTGTTGATCGGGCTCGCGCTGGCGCTGGTGGTGGTTCGGGACGTCCAGGCCCCCGATCCCGTGCAGCTTCGGATTCTGGAGCTGGAGCGCCGCACCGAAGCCCTGGAGTCGGCCCTGCTCGAGCGTGAGCCCATGCTGCACTCCGCGCCCACCGAGCTTCGCGCCCTCGACAGCACCACGGCCGGATTCGCCGCAGCGTCCCTGGGCGCGTTGTTCACCAGCGGATTGCTGTTCGTCGCGCTGATGGCCGGTAGGCGCCGACGCATCCTGTTCCGGGCCGAAGGCGTGACCCTGGGCAACGAGACCCTGTCGCCCGACGACTTCGAGGCGATCGACCCCCGGGACGGCGGGGTGCACATCACGTTGAAGGACGGCCGGACGCTGTTCGTGCCCAGCGTCGCTCCCGACCTCGTGCCGCACCTGGTGCGCGCCGCCACGACCCCATCGGAGCCCGACATCCCCGATGCCCCCGCCGCGCTGCAGGGAATGCGCCGCGAACAGGCCCAGTAGCGCCTCACTTCACTCCTCGTCCCCTGCCTCGTCCTCTACGTCGTCTTCTTTCGGCGGGGCCGTCAGCTCCAGGCGCTTCGCGATGCCCTCCCGCCCGATGCCCTGCAGCACGGCCAGCGCCAGCACGAGCCCTGCAACGGCCCCGCCCAGATGGGCGAAGTGCGCGATCTGGACGCTGGGCCCGACGATGAAGGCATCGACGCTCGAGACGAACACCCCCGTGATGTCGAAGAGGACGAAGAGCACCGCCGCCAGAGCCGCGGGCACGGGGATGAACAGGAGAAACACCACCTTCCGCGGAAACCAGATCGCGAAGACGATGGCGAAGGCCACCGCGGCCCCCGATGCCCCGAGCGCGAACGAGCCGCTCGCGGTGACGACGTCCCAGAGCAGGTGGGCCACGGACGCCGTGAGCACGCCACTCACGTACACGCCGACGAGCGCCACCGAGCCGATCACCCGCTCGATCGTGCGCCCGAAGGTGTAGATCGCGAGCATGTTCGCGATGAGGTGCGTGGCGTCGATGTGCGACAGGCCGGATGTGAGCAGGGTCCACACCCGGCCCGCAAACACCGTGTCGACCGAGAGCATGAAGTGGTCGCGCATCTGGTCGGGATGGTCGAGACCGACCGTGTGCCAGAGCGTGTAGACGCCGAGGTTCGCGACCAGGATGGCGTAGAGCACCCCGGGCTGGACGACCGGCGCTTCGACGAGCACCGCAGACGACGCTTCGGAATCCTCTGCGGGCGGCTGGAAGGGGCCGGGGTCCATGGCGACCTCTAACGAAGCACGGATGGTTGTCGGAGACGGATTAGGCTCTGTCCCACCGATGCCACCGATGTCGACGAACCTCCCGCCCGGAACCATCCTCGGAAACCGATTCGCCGTCGTGGGTGCACTCGGCTCGGGAGGCACGGCTACGGTCTACCTGGTGGTCGACCAGCTGCGGGGCGAGCGCATCGCGCTGAAGGTCGTCCACCCCCACCTCGCCTCCGACCCCGCCACCCAGCGACGCCTGCGCCGGGAGGTGAACGCCGCCACCCTGGTCGCCCACGACGCAGCGCTCGTTCCGTACGATCTGCACGAGCTCGACGGGCACCTGGCGCTGTCGATGCCCTACCACCCGGGCCAGACGCTCACCGAGGTCGTGAGCGCCGAGGGCCCGCTGCCGCCCGACAAGGTGCGCACGCTGGGGATCCGCATCGCCGAAGCCCTCGCCACCGCCCACCGCTCGGGGCTGCTGCACCGCGACGTGACCGGGAACAACATCCTGCTGGAGTCGGGCGACCAGGCGGTCCTGACCGACTTCGGGCTGTCCCGCGTCGAGAGCCAGGCGACCCGCAGCACGGGGATGCTCGGCACCGCCGGTTATGCCGCCCCGGAGGTCTACAGCGGAGAACGGTCCGACCCCCGCGCCGACCTGTACGGCCTCGGATGCGCGCTGTACCTGGCCGCGACCGGAGAGACGCCGTTCGGCACCGACACGCCCATGGCGGCGCTCCAGCGCCAGCTCGAGGAATCCTACACGCCGGTTCAGCAGCGCAGTCCATCGATTCCGGACGACGTCGCACGGACGATCGAGGCGCTGCTGAGAAAAGACCCCGCAGACCGGCCCCAGGGAGCACGGGAGGTCGCTGACGCCCTGCGCGCGGGCGTTCCCGCGGGAGAGGAGCTCGACAGTCCCGTGAGCACGGGCGGAACGAGGGGTGCCGCCGCGAGCGGATCCGGGCGGAAGGCCCACCTGAAGCCCGGGAACTGGGCCGTGCTGGTGCGCGAGCACGACGAGGACCGGGCCCGACGCCGCCAGCTGCGTGTCGATGCCAGGAAGGAACGCAAGACCCTGGAGACCGAGGTGAGTCGCCGGGCGCGGGAGCTGATGAACGGGGTCCTGGCGTACGTCGGGCTGCACAGCGAAGACGACCCCACCCCCGAGGATCTGCTGGTCCAGGCCGTGGTCGACGAAGCCCGGCTGCCGGCCGACGCCAAGCTCGCCCTGCCGCCAGCGGTGCTGCGCAAGCGCTTCGTGCTGGTCGAAGGGGTGAGCGAGGCCACCGCCAAGCGCCTGGAGCGCGAGGTGCGAACGGCCGGCTTCAAGGCGAAGGTGGGCGACACCACACCCCCCGATTCCGCCCGTCTGTCCGCGCTGTTCACGGCGCTGATGGTCACGGGCTGGGTGCTGACCGCCTTCGTGGGCGCCTACATCGACATCCGGCTGTGGATCGCGATGATGGTGGGGGTCACGATCCTGGTGGGCCGCTACAACCAGACCCGGCCCCAGCTGAAGGTGGGCGACCTGCCCGTGGCCTTCGGGCCCGACCTCACCCGCTGGCTCGATCGCCCCGTGGCCGGAACCCATCCGTTGGACGAGGCTTCCCCGTCCGCAGAACGCGCGTCCGAACGTCCCGCACCGCAACCGGATTCCGACACCGACGACGCCCCCCTGACCCGCGGCCAACAGCTGGCCCAGCGGGTGCTCCGCCAGCTCGATGCGCTGCAGACCACCATCGAAGAGCTCGACCTGCCGACGATCGCGGCGAACGACCTGCGCGACACCGCCCGCGACCTCGAAGAACGCGCGCTGGATCTGTCGGACGCCATCGACCGCCTGGACGCCGAGCTCGAGGCCAACACCGAAGACGGCAGCTGGATCGAACCCCGCCTGGCCCGGCTGCACACCAAACAACGTGCAGGCGAACCCGTCGACGCCGCCGAGATCGACCGGCTGGAGTCCGCACTGGCCAGCCATCAGGCCTCCGAAGCCCTGCTCGCCCAGCTCGACAGTCAGCTCACCCAGGCCACCGCCGAGCTCCTCGAGATCGCCAGCACGGCCACCCGCGTACGCCGGGAGCTGCTGGCCGAACCCGAGCCCACGCAGACCGCCACCCGGGCCCTGGACCGCCTACGGGAAGAGGCAGCCCACGCCGATGCTGCGCGTCGAGAGCTCCAGAAGCGCGCCGCACAGCGGTCGGTCCGGCGCTGATCCGCTCTACTGCCTGACGCTCAGGCCACCCGCGAGCGCCGCACCCACACGAGCCCGAAGACGGCCAACAGCCCAACAGGCCCGCCGGACAGGGCGCGTGCGGAGGCACACCCGCAACCGGGCTCCACCACGGGGGGTGCCGAGGCCACGTCTCCGCCAGGATCGAGGCGGTCGATCACGCCGTCTCCATCGGAGTCGGCGTCCTGCTCGGCGCCATCCAGCACACCGTCGTCGTCGCTGTCCGTGTCGAGGTAGTCCGCCACCCCATCACCATCGCTGTCGGTGGTGAGCTCGTCGGCGGTCGGAATCATGTCCCCGTCGTCGTCGGGATCGGCGTGGTCCGGCGTTCCATCGCCGTCGGAGTCCTGGGTGGTCCAGCCGTCGGGGGTCTGCACGAGCTCGTCGGGATCGAACAGGCCATCGCCGTCGGTGTCGGAAGCCTCGGGGTCGGACCCCAGCGCGATCTCGTCGATGTCGGTCAGGCCGTCGCCATCGGTGTCGACGTCCACAGCCGGGTCGATCCCATCGCAGTCCTGATCGATCCCATCCCCCGGGATGTCGACCGCCTCGGGGTTGATGTCGGCCGACGTGTCGTCGCAGTCGTCGGTGTTGGGCGCCTGCAGGTTGGTGGGGAAGCAGGTGGTGAAGCTCAGCTGCTGACCATTCCCGAACCCGTCCTCGTCCAGATCCGGCCACACGGTGGTCTGGGAGGTGGGGTCGACGGTGGGGTCGTCGTCGTCCTGCAGGCCGTTGCAGTTCTCGTCGGGCCCTCCGCACACCTCCATCTCTGCCGGCGAGATGGCGGGGTCGGTGTCGTTGCAGTCGCCGCCGATCTGGACGAACGCGGACGGCACGGAGTTGGGACACCAGCTGTCGGCGGTCGCGTCGTCTCCGAAGCCATCCCCATCCAGGTCGAGGAACCCCGCGGTGCCCCCCTGGGTGGCGTTGTCGACCAGGCCATCGCAGTTGTTGTCGACCCCGTCGCAGACCTCCTCGGCCGCCGGGCTGATGTCGGGATCGCCGTCGTTGCAGTCCTGGAAGTCGGTCACGGTGCCAGGGGGCTGGTCGCAGGACTGCACCCCGCTGGTCAGGTCGCCGAACCCGTCCATGTCGACATCGGCGTACCAGGTCTCGAACTGCAGCGCGTCGTCGGCCATCCCCGTGCAGTCGTTGTCGATGCCGTCGCAGATCTCCGAGAACGCGCCGCTCTTGAGCGGGTCGCTGTCGTCGCAGTCGGTGGCGCCCAGGACCCAACCCACGGCGGGACCACACAGCACCCGGGACTGGGTTGGGTCGCCGTCTCCATCCCCATCGGCGTCCCGGAACACCGTGACGGCGTCGCACTCCGCTTCGCAGATGAAGTTCTCGGGGATGTCGCACGGAAAGTCGTTCCACCGGGGGATCGATCCGCCGTTCCAGTAGTGACCGCAGTCGCCGTTGCCGCTCGGCTGGTCGTTCGCGAAGCGGTCGTAGGTCCAGGGTGTGCCGTCCACCCAGGCCCAATCGGTGCTGGACTGCCGATCGAACCCGAGCCAGAAGGACCGATCCTCGCGTGCGTACGCTTCGATGCCGACCTGACGGTGCTCTTCGGGGGTGTCGAGCACCACGAGATCGTAGCCGTCCGACTGACAAGCCGACCGTGCCGACGCCCAGGTCCGGCTGTCCGTGCACACGCTGTGGACGTACCCGTTGGCCTGCACCACCTCGCAGTCGCACACGCCGTCTTCGTCCACGCGCCCATCGCAGTCGTCGTCCACCCCGTTGCACGCCTCGGTCGCCCCGGGAAACCGCGCGGACTCGCTGTCGTCGCAGTCGCCGGGGAGCACCGGGGTGGGGCCGCACACCGAGACCAGCGTGCCCACGCCACCATGACCGTCTCCATCCCCATCGGTCCAGGCGATGGCGGGGCCTTCGTCGGTGGTGCCGTCGCAGTCGTTGTCCACGCCGTCGCAGCTCTCCGCAGCCCCGGTCCAGACGGCGGGATCGGTGTCGTCGCAGTCGCTGCCGTCCGCCGAGAAGCCCTCGTCGGGACGCTCGCACGCGAACACGGGTTCTCCGGCGCCCGACCCGTCTCCATCGAGGTCGACGAACCACGCCCTGGACGTACACGCTTCGCACACCACACTGGCGGAGTCGTTGCAGTTGCGGTCGTGCACCACGAAGTACGGCCGGGGGTCGTACAGCAGGCAGTCCTGCCCCTCGTCGTCGTCGTTGGGCTGCCCCGTGTCGAACAGGACGTGCGCCGGGCCACCGTCCGCGGCGGTCCACACGCCCTCTTCGGCCATGTCCACCGCACCGTGCCACCACCTGCGGTCGATGGTGCTCCCGATGGTCTGGAGGATGTCGTCGTGTTCGTCGAGGTCCTGGGGCGTGGCGATCTGCCAGCCCATGGCCCGGCAGGTGTCGAAGGCCTCGGGGTACTCCATCGAGTCGGCACAGCGGAGGAACCAACCGCTGGGCGTCTCGACGGGCTGACAGTTGGACCCGCAGGTCTCGCCTTCGTCGATCTGCCCGTCGCAGTCGTCGTCGACGCCGTTGCAGCGCTCGGGGGCCGCGGGGTAGCGCAGAGCGGCCTGGTCGTCGCAGTCGCCCCCCGCATTCACCACGTCTGGGCCGGTCGCTCCGAGGGTGGAGGGGTCTCCGAAGCCGTCTCCGTCGGCGTCCTGGTAGGTGGACGGCCCATCGGCGGTGTCGCCGTCGCAGTCGTCGTCCTCGGTATCCAGATCCTCTGCAGCCCCCGGCCAGGTGTCGGGATCGGCGTCGTCGCAGTCGCCGGCACAGGTGGTGAAGGCATCGCCGTCGAGGTCGTGGCCGTCGTCCATCACGCCATCGCAGTCGTCGTCCCGGAAGTTGCAGGCTTCGGCAGCCCCCGGGTGGACGGTGGGATCGCCATCGTCGCAGTCGCCGAGACACGCCAGCACGCCGTCGCTGTCGCCATCGGTCCACAGCTCGTCGATCTCGCCGTCGCAGTCGTCGTCGAACCCGTTGCAGTCCTCGGTCTCGTCGGGATTGCTGGCCGAGCGGTTGTCGTTGCAGTCTCCGCCCTGGGTGGCCGTGCCCGGCGGAGGTGGGCCGCAGATCGTGACCGGTGACCCCTCGCCGAACCCATCGCCGTCGTCGTCGTCCCACACCTGCACGGTCGAGCACTCGATCTCGCAGACGGCCCCAGCGAGCGCGTACGAACAGTCGGCGTCGTGCCACAGAAAGGGAGTGGCCGCCTGATGGTAGAAGGTGGCGCAGTTCTCGGAGGTCAGGCCGTCGGGCTGGTTCGCATCCCAGTTGGTGTACGACAGCGCGCTCCCATCCGACTGCACGTAGTCGCCCTCCAACGCCAGGTCGTTCACGCCGTGCCAGTACGACAGGGAGGGATCGAGCAGCGACACGAGCGTCTGGTGTTCGGCCTCGGAACCGACATCTGCCAGGTGGTAGCCCCAGCTGTCGCAGAACGCGTCCGCATCGGCCCGGTCGACGAACGCCGCGTCGCACACCAGATACGTACCCGAGCTGTCGATCAGCACGTCGCAGCCGGTCGCGCTGCAGGCTCCCTCGTCGATCGACCCGTCCAGGTCGTCGTCTTCGCCGTTGCACGTCTCGGTGGAGGACGGCAGTGTGGCGAACGCGGGGGTGGCCACACACGCCAGCCACCCCAGACCCACCCAGGTCTTCCAGCGGTTCTTCGAGCCGACCAGTCCCCTCACGACCCCAGTATGACAGACCTGTCCGCCATCGTGCAGTGGCGTGTGTGCCCCGAGTGCCACCTCGGTGTGACCCGGAATCTCATTCACGCACAGTACGTTTCCACATGCGTCACGCCGACCGCCTGGAGTGCATGTGAGTCAGACCTTCGAACGCCAGTGGACCTGTCACATCTGTGGTTCTGCCGGGCTCCTCGCCGAGGCCCACGCACACTGCCCGAACTGCTCCTTCCCCCGGTCGCGCGTCCCACACTTCCCCGAGTGGGACGACCTGGTCACCGTGGACGCACATCGGTTCTCGGGGTTGCACACCACCTGCTGCGGAACGGGGTGGTCTGCCGTGGCCCGCTACTGTGGAGCCTGCGGCGAATCCCTCGGCGAGAACGAACAGGCCGGTCGTCCGATCCAGGCTGCAGAAGAGGCACCGGAAGTCGACTACGGCCTCGATCTGACGGGCCTGTCCGAGCTCCTGGAATCGCTGGGCGCCCCCCGCGACACCCGCGAGATGATGCGGTCCGCCTGATCCGCCAGGGGTTCCCTACAGACCATCGCAGTTGGAATCGGGCGGCACCAGCGGGATGTCGTCTGCGTTCGGGTTGATGTCGGGGTCGGTGTCATCGCAATCCGCTGCGGCACCCGGGCCGTTGATCGCGAAGCCGTCTCCGTCGCAGTCGTAGTCGTTCGCGCCGTCGCAGTTGCTGTCGATCCCGTCGTAGCAGGTGTCCATCGCACCCTCGAAGATGAACGCGTCCATGTCGTCGCAGTCGTCCCCGCCGTAGGCACTCGACGTCTGCCCATCCCCATCGCAGTCGAAGTCGTCGGACATGTCGCAGTTGCTGTCGATCCCGTCGTAGCAGGTGTCGGGCGCGCCCGGTGCGATGGACGGATCGCTGTCGTCGCAGTCGATTCCCCCGTCGTAGCCGTCAAAATCACAGTCCGCGTTGTCCGACCCACTGCAGTCCGCGTCCACGCCGTCGTTGCACGTGTCCACGGCACCCGGGAAGGTCGTGCCGACGTCGTCGTCGCAGTCCGTACCCCCGCGGTCGCTGGCCAGAAAGCCGTCGCCATCGCAGTCCGCGTTGCGCTCGAAGCCGTCGCAGTTGCTGTCGACCCCGTCTCCGCACACCTCCGGCGCGTTCGGGTTCACCGTCGCGTCGTCGTCGTCGCAGTCCGTGCCCCCCTGGGAGATCGAGTCCACACCGTCGAAGTCGCAGTCGGGCCCCTGGGGATCGCCATCGCAGTCCTGATCGATCCCGTCGTCGCACACGTCGGGGATGCCGGGCCGGATGCTGTCGTTGCTGTCGTCGCAGTCGAGCCCCCCCTGCGCGATGGACGCCTCGCCGTCGCCGTCGCAGTCGGGCGCATCGTCGAAGCCGTTGCAGTCCTGATCGACCGCATCGCCGCACTGCTCGACCGCTCCGGGGAACACGCCCATGTCGGTGTCGTCGCAGTCGTCGCCGCCGAACGCGATGGAGGGCTCGCCATCGCCATCGCAGTCCGGAAGATCGAGCTGGCCGTCGCAGTTCTGGTCGATCGCATCGCCGCACTGCTCGGTCGCGTCGGGTCGGATGGCCGGGTTCTCGTCGTCGCAGTCGGTCGCCAGCGAGAACCCATCGCCGTCCTGATCGTCGTCCGGGGCTCCGTCGCAGTCCTGATCGACGCCGTCGTACCAGATCTCTGGCGCACCGGGGTAGGTGTCGGTCCTGGAGTCGTCGCAGTCGGTGCCGATCACCGTCATCCCGGTGTCGTTGGGGTCGACGAGGATGCGGAAGCCGTCGCGGTCGCAGTCGAAGTCGTCGCCGTAGTCGCAGTCGCCGTCGATGCCGTCGTAGCAGAGATCGACCGGGTTGCCCGGATAGGCGAGTGCAGTGGAGTCGTCGCAGTCGCAGTCCTCGATCACCCCGTTGGGACAGGGGTCCCAGCCATCCAGGTCGCAATCGGCCTCGTTGTCGGGGTTGCAGTCCTGGTCGATGCCGTCGTCGCAGGTCTCGAGCGCGCCCGGGAACACGGTGGGGTCGAGGTCGTCGCAGTCCAGGTCGACCGGCGAACCGTCGCCATCCTGGTCGTCGTCGTTGCCGTCGCAGTTCTGATCGATCCCATCGTACCAGACCTCGGTGGCGGTCGGCACGATGGACGGATCGCTGTCGTCACAGTCGCCGTCGCAGGGGGTGTAGCCGTCGCCGTCCGCGTCCACGCCGCTGTCGACCGTCGCCGCGGGATCGTCGTCGTTGCAGTCCCCCTGGCAGGTGCTGACACCATCGCCGTCGGCGTCGAGCTGGTTGAGGTTGGGGTTCAGGTCGTCGCAGTCGTTGCCGCCATCCCCCTGCCGCGCCGAGCAGTCGCCGTCCTGGTCGTAGTCGCCCAGGTCGTTGGGTGCGGCGTTCGGACAGACATCGGTGCTCACGGGCCCGCTGCAGTCGTTGTCGATGCCGTTGTACCAGACCTCCGCATTCCCCGGGAACATCGTGGAGTCCCGGTCGTTGCAGTCCTCGTCTCGCGGCACGCCGTCGCCGTCGCAGTCGAAGTCGTCCGACGCATCGCAGTTGGCATCGATCCCGTCGTAGCAGGCGTCTTCCGCGCCCGGGTTGATGCTGTTGTCGTTGTCGTCGCAGTCCACATCCTGATCGAAGCCATCCAGGTCGGCGTCGAAGTCCGACAGGCCGTCGCAGTTGGTGTCGGCCCCGTCGTAGAACGCGTCCTCGGCGTCGGGATTGACGGTGGGGTCGTTGTCGTTGCAGTCGCGCCCACCGAACACGGCGCTCTCGAAGCCGTCGCCGTCGTTGTCGAGCCGCTCGTCCACCTCGGCATCCGTGATCACCGCACAGGCGGCCACCACCACGAACGAGGTGACGGACAACGAAGAGATCAGAGAGGTCAGGGAGAGAGATCGCATGGGAGAACCTGGTGTGAAACGCATCATCGGACGGGCCTGCAGGCCTTGAGCCCGCGGTCGCACTTCATGTTGAGTGTCTGACCGACGCCCAGCGTGACGTTGCTGGCCTTCGACGCGGCCTGGTTGTCGTCGAAGAACACGTACAGGTCGTAGTCCCCGGGCTGTACGCCCGTGAGGGGCTGACGCCGGCCGTCCTGGTAGAGATAGCCATCGAACCCGTCCACCGAAACGGACGCCAGGGTGGGGTCGATCGCAGGCTCGGGGTCCGGCGCCTCGACGGGTACGGGCTCTTCGGTGGGTCGAGGCGCTTCGACCCGCGGTTCCTGGGCATCCGGCGCGACAGGTGCGGGAACAGGGGCGGTGGTCGGACCGGGCTGGGGCGCTGGAGTCGGCCCGTCGGCGACGGCGGGCTCTGGGTCCTCGGCGGGCTCTGGAACGTCCGTCGGCTCAGCATCGACGGCGGGCTCCGGCTCGGTCGGCTCGGTCGGCTCGGGTTCCTCGGGTTCCTCGGGTTCCTCAGTCTCGGGGGATGGGCCCATCCCCGCGGTCGCGTCGCCCGCATCCCCGGCGTCCGCCTCGGCGGTTCCGATGCGCGAGCTGAAGCTCCCGCTCATCCAGGTCGCCAGACCGATGCCCAGCAGCAGGAACAGCACGAAGATCAGCACACCCCCGACACCGAGGGAGAGCCATGCGCCCGGTCCCGGCGTCGACGGCCGGGACGGGAGAGACGCACCGCTCGCCATCGGGGAATCGACCACCGGACTCGGCATCGTGTCCTCGTCCGAGAGCGGGCCCGAGCGCCGGAACCCCGGGGCCCCGGACTCGTCCGGAGAATCGTCCGCCGAGCCGATCAGGCCCGTCTCGAACAGGTCGGACTCGGGCTCCGGCAGCGCCTGCTCGAGGTGCCCGATGTAGGCGATTTGCTTCTTCGACCACGTGGACTCGGTGCGCGGCTGGGGCTTCCAGATGCGTCGCAGCGCCGCGATGTCCTCGGGGCGATCCTCCGGATCGACGTGCAGACACGCGTGCACGGCGTCCACCCAGGTGGACGGGGTTCCGGGAGCGACCTCGTCCAGGGGGGTCCACTCGCCGCGCTGGACCCGCGCCAGCAGCACGGGCAGATCGGCGTCTTCGAAGACGGGCTTGCCCGAGATCATCTCGTAGAAGATGGCGCCCAGGCTGTAGATGTCGGCACGCCGATCGACCCCCGAGGCGTCCTGGTACTGCTCGGGCGCCATGAACTGTGGCGTGCCCATCATCGCACCCACCCGGGTCGAGCGGCCGACGCGGAGCTCGTCGCGCACGGCCTTGGCCAGGCCGAAGTCCATGATGCGCGGCCGCAGGTCGTTCCACTCCTCTTTCGGCGCGCCGGACGGCAGGTACTCCATCAGGATGTTGTCGGGTTTGAGGTCGCGGTGCACCAGGCCCAGTCCGTGCGCCATCTCGACGCCATCCAGGATCCCCGCGACAGCGGCGTCGATCTGGTCGGGCAGCATGCGGAAGCCGTAGGTCAGCAAGCCCAGAGACAGCCCTTCGACGTAGTCCATCACCAGGCCGACGTCCTTCCCCTTACGGATGACATCGGTGACGCCCACCACGTTCGGGTGGCGCAGCCGGGCCTGGATCCGGCCTTCCTGCAACATGCGCTCGGCCACCGCACCCGAGCGCTGCTTGAGGAGCTTGATGGCGTGCAGGGTGTCGAGATCGGCGTGCCGGGCCTTGTAGACCGTGGCCATGCCCCCTTCCCCGATGCGCGACTCGAGGATGTACTTCTCGAGACGCATGCCCGCGACGTCCGCCATCAGAACCGCCCCACGAAGAACGCGCTGCCGAACGAGACCACCGCGACGCCCCCCGAGATCGCCGACGTGGTGACCATGGTGTTCGCGAGGCGCTGGCTCGACAGGACCGTGTCGCGGCTGGTGGTGTTGTTGAACCGCCCGTTCGCGATGCCCGCCACGCCGTACGAAGCGCCCGCCAGCACCGCCGTGCTCGCAGCGGTGACCAGCAGCGTGGTGCGGACCGTGCGCGCCGACCCCGCCAATCGCGGGAGCACCGGGCGTGCCTCGTCGTACTCCGGCAGCACATCGGTGGCGCGCACCCACTCGCTGCGCAGCACCTTGCCCTCGTTGTCGAGCACCTGGACCACAGCGGGGTGGAGCTGAGGTCGGTCGTCCACCGGCACGCCATCGAACCGCAGCTCGCCCCGCTTGGCGGGCAGGACCGGCAGCATGGGTCGGTCGTCGGGGACCTCGGCGTAGATGTCCCGCAGCTCGTGCCGCTCGGGCAGGAGCCAGAACGGGAACACGTAGTTGGGGTCGACCGCTTTGCTCGACACGAGCGTCACGCGCGCCTGGCTCTCTTCGCGACCGAGGTAGCTGCGGAGCGCGAACGCCCGGTGGATACGGGCCGCCAGCTTGGCGTCCACCGGGGCGTCCAGACAGGCCACCTGCTTGTCGAGGTCGGCGGTGTCGGCCAGGAAGGCGTCGGAGTCGAGGTCGCCCAGATCGCGCTCGGCGGCTTCGAGTCGCTGATCGAGTCCATCGGGAGAGAGCGGCTCCGGGCAGGCCGCCCATCCAGGCGACCCAGCCAGAAACGCCCCTGCCAGCAGCGAGAGGGATGTCGGTGAAGCGGAGAAGGGCACGGGCAGGTGAGTCCTCATGGAAGAAGGGAGGGAGGGTCGCTCCCCCCATAGCAACGCTCCACCCTCACGCTCTCACACCCGTCACACGTCCGAAGCTTCAAGGGTGCTTCACAAGGCTCCACCCGGGTCCAGAAGCTGGCCGGTGGGCCAGTCGACCCCGTCCAGACGGGGGGTTACGCCGCCACATGCGCTTTTCTGACGTCTGCATCGAAGAAGTCGGCCACGTGCTCCCGCCCAACGTGGTCGAGAGCGCACAGCTGGAGGCGTACTTCGCCGAGACCCTGAAGCGCCTGGGCATGCCCCCGGGCCAGGTCGAGAAGCTGTCTGGCATCAAAGAACGCCGGTGGTGGGACGAAGGCGTGCAGCCCTCCACCGTCGCGGCGATGGCCGGCCAACGGGCCCTCGATCGCGCCGGGCTGACGGTCGACGACATCGGCTGCCTGATCAACACCAGCGTCTCGCGCGACTGGCTCGAGCCCGCGACCGCCGCGATGGTGGCCGGGCACCTGGGCTGCTCGCACGACGTGTTCAACTTCGACGTCGGCAACGCCTGTGTCGGGTTCCTGAACGGCCTGTACACCGCCGCCTGTCAAGTGCAGCTCGGCCACGTCGATCGGGTCCTGGTGGTGTGCGGCGAGGTCGTGCGCAACGGCGTGTCCGCCACCCTGCAGCGCCTGGCGAGCCCCGATGCCACCATCGACACCTTCCGCGAGAACTTCGCCACGCTCACCCTCGGAGCCGGAGCGGTCGCCGCCATCGTCAGCCATCGCGACGTCTCCCGCAAAGACCACCGTCTCAACGGCGCGGTTCTGCGGGCAGCCCCCGAACGCAACACCCTGTGCCTGGCCAACCACACCGAGATGCGCAGCGATGCCCACGGTCTGCTGGTCCACGGCGTCGGGCTCGCGGTCGAAGCCTTCCCCAAGGCCCGCGCGGAGTTCGGCTGGGGGCCCGACACGGTCGACGAGTACGTCTGCCACCAGGTCTCCGTCGCCCACTTCACCCACGCCTTCGAGCAGCTCGGTCTGCCACTCGAGAAGGCCACGCTCACCCTTCCCTACCTGGGCAACTGCGGGCCCTGCTCGCTGCCCCTCACGCTCTGTCTGGCCGAGGCCCAGGGCCGTATCGAGCCCGGCCAGGAGCTCTGCTTGTGGGCCGTGGGCTCCGGGCTGGGCTGCGTCGTGATGAGCGTGTCGTGGTAGCCCCATGCGTCCGATGACCCCCGAGGAACGCCCATGAGTCCCGCAGCTTCCCTTCCCCCGTCCCTCGGACCCAGCCGCTGGGAAGACCTCCCTGCCGCCGTCCAGGCCCACTACCCGTGGCCCGGCAAGGACCTGCTGCTGAAGAGCGGCTTCCGCATGCACTACCTGGACGAGGGCGAAGGCGACCCCATCCTGATGGTGCACGGCAACCCCACGTGGTCGTTCTACTACCGCACGCTGGTCGAGCCGTTCTCGAGCGGCCATCGCTGCGTGGTCCCCGACCACATCGGGTGTGGGCTGTCCGACAAACCCCAGGACTGGCCGTACCGCCTGGACGACCACATCGACAACCTCTGCCAGCTCATCGAGCACCTCGATCTGCAGCGCATCACCCTGGTCGTGCACGACTGGGGCGGCGCCATCGGCCTGGGTGCCGCTACGCGCATGCCCGAGCGGTTCGAGCGCTTCGTCATCTTCAACACGGCCGTGTTCATGGGCCCGATTCCCTGGGCGCTCCGCCTCGTGCACGTCCCGGTCGTGGGCTCGGTCATCGTCCGGGGCTTCAACGGCTTCGTGCGCGGCGGGTTGATCTCGGCCATCGCCGACCGCAAGCGCATGCGCAACGGGGTGGGCAAGGGCTACCTCGCGCCGTACGACAGCTGGCGTAGCCGCATCGCCACCCATCGGATGGTGTGCGACATCCCCATCGACGAGAACCACCCCACCTGGGACACGCTGCACGCGGTCGACGAGGGCATCCGCCAGTTCGCCGACAAGCCCATCCTCATCGTCTGGGGCGAGAAGGACTTCGTGTTCACCACCTACTTCCGCGACGGCTTCATGGAGCGGTTCCCCGACGCCGAGGTCCACAGCCTGCCCGAGTGCAGCCACTGGATCGTCGAGGACGCCCACGAGCGCATCGTGCCCTGGATGACCGACTGGATGGCGCGCAACCCGCTTCCCTCAGCCGGCGCAGCAGACGGAGAATCTGCATGAAGGACGGCGCCTACAACGTCGCGAGCCACCTCCGCCGGCATGCCGGGGAGCGCCCGGATCAAGCCGCCATCCGCTTCCCCAGCAAGGCGTACACCGATGCCAGCCCAGCCTGGGATCAGCTCACCTACGCCGAGTTCGATGCGCGGTCGGACCACTACGCCCACGGGTTCGCGCAGATGGGCGTGAAGCGCGGCGACAAGGTCCTGATGCTCATGAAGCCGCGCATGGACCTGTGGGTGGTGCTGTTCGCGCTGTTCAAGGTGGGCGCGGTGCCCGTGATCCTCGACCCCGGGATGGGCCGCAAGCGTCTGCTCGAGTGCATCGAGCGCATCGGTTGCAGGGTCGTGCTCGCTGAGGCCCTGCTGCACGCGCTCCGCACCACCCTGTTCCGCAAACCGTTCGCTGCAGCCGAGGTCTTCATCACCGTCGGCCCCAAGCTGTGGTGGGGCGGGCAGACCCTCGAGACCTGCCGGCGCAACGGCGAGCAGAAGGCCGCGAGCGAGGGCGCGTTCCCCCTGGCCGAGCTCGACGCCATGGACGGGGCCGCCATCGCGTTCACCTCCGGCTCGACCGGCACGCCCAAGGGGGTGTCGTACCACCAGGGCATGTGGGACACCGCCGTCGACGCGATCCGCGAGATGCTCGACGTGCAGGCCGGCGACGTCAGCGTCCAGGCCTTCGCCGCGTTCGCGATCTACGACATCTGCTGGGGCCACACCGCCGTCATCCCGAAGTTCGACCTGTCGAAGCCCGCCAAGGCCGACCCCGCCGCGTTCGTCGCCGCCATCCAGGCCCACGACGCCCAGATGGCCTTCGCGAGCCCCATCATCTGGCGCACGGTCGCGCCGTACTGCGCCCAGCGGGGGCTCACGCTGCACAGCCTCGACAAGGCGCTCACCACCGGCGCGCCCACGCCTCCCGAGATGGTGCGGCAGTACGCCACCATCCTGCGCGAAGGCGTCGAGTTCCACACGCCCTACGGCGCCACCGAGGCCATTCCGGTGAGCCACATCGGCAGCCGCGAGCTGCTCGAGGACTGCGTCGCCAAGACCGCGCAAGGCGCCGGAACCTGCGTGGGACGGCCGGCCAAGGGCATCGACATCCGCATCATCGACGTCACCGACGCCGACATCTCCACCTGGTCGGACGACCTGAAGGTGCAGACCAGCGACGAAGACGCCCTGCCCATCGGCGAGATCGTCGTGGCCGGGGGCCAGGTCTCGGTGAAGTACAAGCAGAGCCCCGAGGGCAACGCGGCGTCCAAGATCCGCGACGGCGACACCGTGCTGCACCGGATGGGCGATCTCGGCTACTTCGACGAGCAGGGCCGGCTGTGGTTCTGCGGTCGCAAGAGCCATCGCCTGCAGACCTCGTCCGGTCTGGTTCCCAGCGTGCCCGTCGAAGGCGTGTTCAACGAGCACCCCGATGTGTTCCGCACGGCCCTCGTCGGTGTGGGGGCCCCGGGCCAGCAGAAACCGGTGCTGTGTGTCGAGATGCAGCCCGGCAAGCGCTGGGACGGGGCGGTCGAGTCCGCGATGCGTCGCCTGGCCGAAGGCACCCGCTGGGAGGGAACGGTCACGGCCTTCCTCCCCCACCCCGGGTTCCCCACCGACGCCCGGCACAACAGCAAGATCCGGCGTGGAGACCTCGCGGACTGGGCCAGCCGTCAGCCCGGCCTGTGAGCGAGGTTGATACGCTGAGGTCGTGATGATCGACCGACTGCTCGACAAGCTCGGCGCCAAGCCCTCCGGCGAACAGGCGGCGCCCGGCGACGAAACCACGCGGCCCTCCGAGGCGATGGACACCACCCTGATCCCGCCCGAGGGTTCGGAGCACCCCGACCTGCCCGGCATCGTGTGGCCGCTCGAACCCCTGTTGGACCGGGTGATCCACGAGCCCAACGCCGTTCGCTACCTGCACCCGGACGACATCCTCAAGCTGGAGGTCGAGGCCCGGATGGCCGTCGACCGACAGGATGCCACGCGCGCCCTGGCCATCGCCACCGTGTGGAGTTTCCACGGCCGCGTGCCCGACACGTGTGACGACCTGCTGAAGCTGGCGTTGCTCCCGCGCGGCAAGTGGGCGAAGAAGAGCCCGGTGGCGCGCGCATCCGAGGTCGAACAGCGGATCGGCCCCGCCCGCATGGAGCGGTTGGAGGCCTGACCCCCTGTTGGCCCGGCCAGGGCGCTACTCTTCGTCGGTCGCACCCTTCGGCAGCAACACCACCGTGCCGCGGTTGTCGCCCAGCAACAGCATCTTCGCGAGATCCTGGACGTCGTCGGCCGTGATCTTCGCGTTCATCTCCGGGAACTTCAGGAACTGCGTCGGGTCCTCGTCGTCCTCGAGGGCGTCCGCGAAGCGCATCCAGAAGCCGTTGTTCTGCTGGGTGTCCTCCCACCACTCCCGGTTCTTCGCCTTGGTGGACTCGATGTAGGACGCCTCCGGGCCCTCCTCCTGCAGGGTCTCCATCACCTCGATCATCGCGGCCTCGAGTTCTTCCAGACGCTCCGGATCACACTGGTACTCGACGCGCACGCGAACCCCTGCGTACGGGCGGATCCAGGAGGAGGTGCTCACGGACACGCCGTACACACCGCCCAGATCCTCGCGCAGCTTCTCGCGCAGCAGGACGCTCAGCACCTCGCGGAACGCCGACAGCTTCACGCGCCACTCCCGCGTGCGCGTGGCTTCGTCGATGGGCATCCACCACTCGGTGCGGTACCGGGCCCGCTCGGCCGACCCGACCTCCAGCACCTCGCGGAACTCCCCCGGCGTACGGTGATAGCCGCGGTCGGTCATCCCCAGACCCGCCTCGGCCTCGGGAAGCGCACCCAACCACTGCGCCACCTGCGCTTCGTGGTCGTCGGGCAGGTCGCCGATGAACACCCACGTCCACTCGTCGGGGCTGCCCATCGCCTCGTTCCAGATCCGCTTGGCTTCGGCGAGCTCCACCACTTCGAGGTCGGCGGGCTCGACGATCTGGCGACGCGGATCCTCGGGCCAGAACAGGCTGCGCCAGGTGTCGTTGAACTGCTGGTCGGGGAAGTTGCGGCGGTTGCGCAGCGACTCCTCCCAGCTGTCCATCGCGACCGTCATGCCGTCTTCGGTGAACCCGGGCTCCACCACGTTCATCCACGCGAGCTCGAGCGCGACGCCCAGATCGTCGGTGGCCGAGCTGCCCGTGAACTTGGTGAAGTAGTTCCCGAGGCTCTGGGAGACCGACACGGTGCGCCCGGCCAGGTAGCGCTGGATGGTGTTGGGGTCGTGCTCGCCGAGCCCGCTCTGGCCCTTGATGCGGGGAGCGGCCCAGGCGTTCAGGAACAGGTCGTCGTCGACCGAGGACACCCCGCCTTCGCGGAACCCCCGGAACAGGACCTCGCCGGGCTTCAGGTCGGTCTTCTTCGAGTACACCGTGACGCCGTTGTCGAGCACGATGCCCGTGAACCCGAGGTCTTCGGCCCAGGTGTCGTCGCGCTCGGCGATGCTCCCGCCCTCCGGGGGCTCCGTGAGCGAATCGAGCGATTCCTCGGTGACGGGCGGTTCCACCTCCATCGCGTCCACCTCGGCCTTGATCGCATCCAGGGCTTCGGCGGTGGGCGCTTCGAGCCCTTCCTTGTCCGGGAGCAGCGCGATGGTCGCGACGGGTGCCGTGAGGAAGCCCCTGGCCCAGGCGTCCACCTCGGCCTTCGAGAGCGCGTTGGTGGCCTTGCGGGTGAGGTCGGCTTCGACCACCGTGCCCGGCATCGGCTCGTTCTGCAGGAAGTGCCGCACGATCTCGTTCGCGTGCGACACGCTGTCGGTGTCCTCGGCCTCGCGCTCGTACTTGTCCATGAACGCGATGCGCTGGGCCTTGGCGCGCTCCAGCTCGGGCTCGGTCACCCCGTGCTCGCGCATCCGCTTCACCTCGGTGAGCACCACCTTCATGGCCTCTTCGAGCCGGCCTTCCTTCGCCCCGATCTGCACGGTGTGGCTGCTCTCGGTCGGACTCATGCGGCCCTGGGACACCCCGGCCCCGAGGTAGGGCGAGTCGGGCTGACGGGCGATCTCGTTCAGTCGCTCGCGCATCACCGCCTGGGCCAGTGCGGCCGCCTCGCGCTCGAGCCAGTCGCCCCAGGTGCTCGCCTGCGGGTCGTCGAAGTTGGTGGTCATCAGCACCACGTTCCCCGTCATCTCGGGGTCGGTGAACACCACCGTGTCGGGAGATTCGCGGTCCGGAACGTCGAAGCGCTCGCGTTCACGGGGGTCTTCGGCGGCCGGCAGGCTTCCGAACCGCTCCTTCAGGTCGGCTTCGACCGCATCGACGTCGACGTCTCCGGCCACGATGACGGCCATCAGATCGGGCCGGTACCAGTCGTCGTAGAACCTCCCGACCACCGCCGGATCGAAGGTCTTCAGGCTGTCGTCGGTGCCGATGGGCAGGCGATCGACGTAGCGCGACCCGTTGAAGGCCAGCGGCAGCTGAACCTCCTGAACCCGCTTCTGCAGGCCTTCGCGCAGCCGCCACTCCTCGAGCACCACGCCCCGTTCCTTCTCGATCTCCTCGGCGTCCAGGGCCAGGCAGCAGGCCCACTCCTTGAGGATCTCGAGCCCCTGGTCGAACACCTCCTCGTCGTCGGTCGGAACCGTCAGCTTGTAGACCGTCTCGTCGAAGCTGGTGTGCGCGTTGAGGTGCGGGCCGAACTGCGTGCCCACCGACTCCAGGTATTTGACCAGGTCGTTGCTCGGGAACTTCTCGGTGCCGTTGAACGCCATGTGCTCCAGGAAGTGCGCGATGCCCAGCTGGTCGTCCTCCTCCAGCAGCGACCCCGCGTCGACCGCCAGCCGGAGCACGGCCTTGTTGGCCGGCTTGCCGTTCTTCTCGATGAAGTACGTCATCCCGTTGTCGAGCGTGCCCGTGCGGATGCCCTCGTCGACCGGCAGGGGCATCGAGCGCTTCATCCCGGCCACCATCTCGTCCGACCCCGCCGAAGCGTCCGTCATCTCGGTGTTGTTGGCGGGTCCGTCCGCTTTCTTGCAGGCGGGGCTGGCCACGCAGAGCGCGAGGCCCACGAGCAGGCTGGGAATGCTGGAAGCGCCGCGCAGGACGCGGGGGAGAGCGGAATCGGGGAACGTGGGCATGCGGAACGGCTCCTGTAAAGCGTGGGGACCATAGCCCAGGCGTGCGTTACTTCGCCCGCCGCCGGTCACTCACCGCGGTTGGAGGCATCCATGAAGGTACTCGTCACAGGTGGCGGAGGCTTCCTCGGTCGACGCATCGTCGAGCTGCTCCTGGAGCGCGGCGACGAGGTCTCGTTCCTCGCTCGTGGGCACTACCCCGAGGTCGAAGCGCTCGGAGCCCACGGAATCCAGGCCGATCTGTGCGATGCCGAGGCCGTCCGCAGCGCCGTGCACGGGATGGACGCCATCATCCACGTCGCCGCCAAGGCCGGGTTCTACGGCCCCGTCGAGGACTACCGCGCCATCAACGTCGACGGCACGCGCAACCTGATCGACGCCGCCGAGCAGCACGACGTCGGCAAGCTCGTCTACACCAGCACGCCCAGCGTCGTCGGCTACGCCCACGAGTGCGAGAACGCGCCCCAGGACACGCCCTACGCCGAAGAGCACTGGTCGCCCTACCCCGAGACCAAGGCCGAGGCCGAGCGCATGGTCCTGGCCGCCAACAGCGAGCACCTCGCCACCACCGCCCTGCGCCCCCACCTCATCTTCGGCCCGCGCGACAACAACCTGCTGCCTCGCGTCGTCGACCGCGCGAAGTCCGGCAAGCTCCCGATCATCGGGGATGGCGCCAACAAGGTCGACATGACCTACGTCGACAACGCCGCCTGGGCCCACCTGGACGCCCTCGATGCGCTGACCGGTGCCGATGCGCCCAACGCCGGCAAGGCCTACTTCATCAGCAACGACGAGCCCGTCCAGCTGTGGGACTGGCTCGACAGCTTCCTGGGCGACCTCGACATCCCGCCCATCAAGCGCAAGGTCAGCCTGCGCACCGCCACCATCCTGGGCAACGTCCTCGAGTGGACCCACAAGACCTTCAAACTGAAGGGCGAGCCCCGGATGACCAAGTTCGTGGCCGCCGGCCTCGCGCGGTCGCACTGGTACGACATGCAGCCTGCCAAGGACGACTTCGGCTACCACGTGCGCGTGCCCATGGACCAAGGCACGAAGAAGACCGTGGCGTGGTTCCGCGAAGCGGGCCTGGCATGAGCCCCGCGCACACGGGGGATTCTCAGCACGGCATCCTGATCGACCGGTCCCTGCACGCGCTTTCGGAGGCCGGCCACATCCAGGCCCTGCTCCCGCTGGGTCCGCGGCAGATCCAGCCCAGCAGCCTCGACCTGCGCCTCGGGGCCCGGCTGTGGCAGCTCCAGTGCAGCTTCCTCCCCGGCCCCCAGGGCATCGAGCGCAAGCTGGGGCGCCTGGCCACCGCCAGTCATCGCCTCGATCGCGACACCCCCACCGTGCTGCATCGCGGGGGCGTCTACCTCGCCGAGATCGAAGAGGTCCTCGAGCTTCCCGAGGGCATCTGGGGGCGCGGCAACCCCAAGAGCTCGACCGGCCGGCTGGACGTGTTCGTCCGGCTGCTCACCGAGTCCGGATATGCCTTCGACACCGTGCCGGATGGCTACAAGGGTCGGTTGTTCCTCGAGATCACGCCCCAGTCCTTCCACGTGGCCGTACGTCGCGGCGACACCCTGGGTCAGCTGCGCCTCGCGCGGGGTGTTCCGGGCGTTCCGGCCTCCGAGCTCGAAGAACGCCAAGCGTCCGACCCCCTGTGCATCTGGTCGGACGGCAGCCCGGCTCCGGTCGATCACGGCGTGCCGCCCAGCGTGTTGTTGTCCGTCGACCTCGAGAGCCCTCCCGGCAATCCGGGCGCGCCCGTGGGCTACATCGCGCGCCGGCACATGCCGCCGGTCGACCTGTCGCGTCGCGATCTGAAGACCGAGCGCTACTGGGTCAAGCTGCCGCCCGCGGGCGCCGAGGGCCACGTGCTGGAGCCCGAGCAGTTCTACATCTTCGCGACGCGCGAGCGGCTGCGGATCCCCCCGGACCTGTGTGCCGAACTCGTGGCCTTCGACGCGACGAAGGGCGAGCTGCGCACCCACTACGCAGGGTTCATCGACAGCGGGTTCGGCTGGAGCTCGAACGAGACCAAGGCCGGAGAAGCAGGCGCGAAGCTGGTGCTCGAGATCCGGACCCACGACGTGCCGTTCCTGCTGGAGCACGGTCAGCCGTTGTTCCGGGTGGAGTTCATGCGGAACGAGGACCGTCCGGAAGCGCTGTACGGCGAGATCGGGAGCAACTACCAGGGGCAGGCGCTCAGGTTGGCGAAGCAGTTCGGGTGATTTGCGGGGCCGGCGTCCTGGTGCGTGTGCGGGCGTGAATGGAGGGTTCGGCGCCCGGGGTTCACGCAGAGCCGCTTCGCTCGCAGAGGGATCCGCAGAGAGCCGCAGAGAGCCGCAGAGCTCGGATGTCTCGACGAGCCCGTCGTGGCGGCCGTGTTCGAGCGTCGTCTCCCGAATCGACCGTCCAGGACGCGTCTACCGGTTGTCGCTTGTGCCCACCGGCATCTGGCAACCACATGCGTAGTCGCCGACCCTCTCGTATCCACGGGGGTGTCCGAGCTCTGTACCTCTGACGACCCCGTCTCCACAGGGCCGTCCCCCGACCGGTCCGTGCGACCCCGTCCATCCACCCCGGCCCCCTGCGCCTCTGCGTGAACCCCTCCACCTCGAACACGTCGAGAACGCCAGCCCACCCTGACCACGTCAAGCACGCCGGGACAAGAGCACCACCAGCAGCGAAGCCCCCAACATCACCGGCGAGTACACCAGCACCGGCACCGCCAGCGCCGTGCTCCCCAGCACATCCGTCACCAGCAACGCCAGCGCCCCGTTCTGCACGCCCACCTCGATGAGCAGCGTGCGACGCTGAGGCCCCGGGAGCCCCGCCAGCACGGCCAACCCGTAGCCTGCCGCCATGCCCAGCCCGCACAGCACGACGTCGATGGCCCCCGCCTGTGCGAGCAGCGTCGGCAGCCGGTCCCATTCCTTCAGCGCCACGCCGACGATCAGCAGCAGCAGGAGCAGGAACGACCCCGCCCGCACCGGCCGATCCGCCCGCTTGGCCCACTCCGGACGCCAGTGCTTCACGGCCATGCCCATCGACACCGGGATGACTGTCAGCGCGAACACCCCGACCCCCAGCACGGCCAGCTTCGTGGGCGCGGGAACCTGCGCATCGCCCAGGAACAGCTGGGTCGCGCCCGCCACCAGCAGCGGAACGGTCACCACGGCCAGCAGACTGTTCACGGCCGTCAGCGTGACGGACAACGCGACGTCCGCCCCGCTCAGCAAGGCGACCAGGTTCGACCCCGGCCCCCCGGGTGCGGACGCCAGGATGGCCACGCCACATGCGACCTCCGGGCTCACGGGGGCCACGAACGCCAGGCCGAACCCCAGCAGGGGCAGCACGACCATCTGGCCGAGCAGGCCCGTCAGCGCGGGGCGTTTCACACGGAAGAGCCGCGAGAAGTCGTCCGGCACGAGCCCCATGCCCATGCCCAGCATCATCAGGGCGAGCAGCACGGGCGCGAGCTTGAGGACGGCCGAGATGTCCACGAGACCTCCGAACGGCCCCGTCTACCACGTCAGTCGTCGAGCAGCCGGTCGAGATGCTCGGCGATGACCGCGTCGCGACGCGCGTCCTGGTCGGCGATCTCGGCTTCGGCCTCGGAGAGCTTGGCCTTGATGTGCTCGATGCGCTGCCGACGCTCCTCCTGACGCAGCTCGAAGACCTGGTTCGCCAGCGATTCCATCTCCTTGCGGAGCTTCTTCTGGTCTTTGTCGGAGGCGCTCCGATGCTCGATGGCCAGAGCCTTGATCTGGTGGCGCAACCCCTGGAGTCGCTCCATGCGCGCCATCGCTTCGGGATCGTCCTCGACCCGCTCGGCCTGCCGCTGGATGCGCTGGAGCGCACGGGCGTACCGAGCCGGATCGCGCCGCTTCAACCGCTGCAGCTGCTCGATGCGATCGGGAGCGTGCTCCTCCACGAACTCCAGCAACGCAGCCTCTTCGTCGTCCGAGATCGACAGCGAGGCGCCGAACTCGGGTCGCGGGTCGTCTCCTGGCCCGGCGAGGGACACCGGACCGACGAACAGTCCCGTGAGGACGAGAGCGAGGGAGAATCGGGACATCATGGGGCCTCCTGGCCAGAGGAATCATCGAGGGCGTCGAGGGCGTCGACGTCCTCGAGGTCGAAGAGAAGTGCGTCGAGGTCGGCGTCCAGCGCGTCGAGGTCGGCGTCCAGCGCGTCGAGATCGCCTGCATAGGTGCCGTACGAGCCCATGCGGGGCTCCGACAGGTCGGCGACGGGCTCGGCTGGACGCGCGACATCGCGGAGCTCGGGAACGGTCGCCACGGGCTCGGGCGGGGGAACCGCGGGCCCGGAGGCCATCCACACTGCACCGCACACCGTCAGCAGGGCTGCCGCAGCGAGGGCCAATGCGGGTACACCCCACGAACGGCTCGTCTGGACGGGTGCTTCGACGGGATCCGCAGCAATCGCATCGGCACTCGCGGCTCCAGCGAGCAACGCACCCACAGCCTCGTGCTCAGCGACCACCGCCTGGCAGGACGCACACCGGCCGACGTGGGCCAGGTGCGCAGCGTCCTCGGCATCGGGCAGCTCGCCGTACACCCACAGCAGCGTGCGCTCGGTCTGTTCGCAGGCTCCAGACATCAGGTCCATCCTTGTTCGGCCATGGCGGCCTTCAGCTTCTTCACCACCTGGTGCATCCGCCCCAGGGCCGTGTTGATCGAGCAGGACTGGCGCCTGGCGATCTCCTTGAACGGCAGGTCGTCACGGGTGCGCATCCAGAAGACCTCGACCAGCTCGGGCTTGAGGCCCTGCAGCGTGTGCTCGACCAGTGCCGCCCTCTGGCTCGCGGCCACCGCGCTGTCGGCGGTGGGAGGGCGTCCGACGTCGGGAGAGTCGTCGAGCGGGACCAGCCTCAGACGTGCGGTGCGGGCCTGGACCGAGCGGTACCGGTCGATCAGCAGCCTCCGAGCGATCACGAACACGTAGGCCCGGAGCCCCGCGAAGTCGTCGATGTCGGGTTCTGCGGCGGACAGCTTCACCCACACGTCCTGCGCGACCTCCTCGGCATCGTCGCCCACCCGCTTGCGCAGGAACCCCACCAGCTCCGGGTGGATCCGGGCGATCCGGTCCTGCAGCGCGGGATCGGCACCGGAGGGCGGGGAGGTTTGCGGGGGGAGTGGCATCACGACGTCCATCATCATCGACGACAACGGAACCCCGCGCCCGATATTGGGTCCAACCGCAAAACAAGTCGTGGAGCGTCCATGTCCCTGCTCTGGCTCCTCGTGTCGATCGCGAGCCCGGCCACAGAATCCCCCGATGCAGACGGGCTGATCACGGTCCTCGCCTCCGAGCTCGAGCGCGCGGAAGCGGTCTTCGACGAGCAGGAGGAGACCCCCCATCACACGGCCGTCACCGTCACCGACGAGCACACGCTCACCCTCGACACCCGGGCGGGCACCCTCGATCTGATCGACGACAGCCGCAGTCGCTGGCTCGATGTCGATCTGCGCGTGGGCACGCCAGCGCTCGACAGCACCCACCCTCTCCGGGGCTTCAGCGCCCTCGAAGGCGAGACCCGCAGCCGACTCCGCCTGCCGATGGACGACGGCTACGCGCTTCGTCACGCCCTCGCCCGCGAGCTCGACGTCCGCTACCGCGAAGCCCGCGAGCACCTCCTGGTCCTGCGCGCCAACCAGAACGTGCTGGTCGAGGAGGAGAACCCCGCTGACGACTTCGAAGCCCGGGATGCCGAGCTCGGCGAGCCCGTTCGCGACCACATGGCCGTGCAGGAGCTCCCCGACTTCGAGGCCTTCACCGCCGAGTGGGCCCCCGTCCTGAAACGCCTGTCGGCACGGGCCGATCGCAGCCCCAACGTGCATCGCGACCTGTTCCGCCTGCGCGTCACGCGCACCGAGCGCTTCCTGGTCGACAGCGACGGGGTGCGCATCGTCGACGGTCGCCTGCACACCCGGCTCTACATCGATCTGAACACCACCGCCGAGGACGGCGATCAGGTCCAGGTGTTCGATGCGTTCGACGTCCGCGATCCCAGCGGCCTGCCGGACCCCGACGCGCTCGAGCGCTGGGTCGACACGCGGGTGGAGCGCCTGGAAGCCCTGCGTTCCGCCCCCCGCGGCGAGCCCTACTCGGGTCCGGTGATCCTGGAGGGACGGGCAGCAGGCGTGTTCTTCCACGAGGTGATGGGCCACCGGGTGGAGGGGCACCGCCAGAAGCGCGAGGACGAGGGGCAGACCTTCGCCGATCACGTCGGAGAGCGCATCCTGCCCGACTACATCGACGTGGTGGACGACCCCCGGGTGGCCACGATCGACGTCGACGGCGCCCCCGTCGATCTCAACGGCTTCTACCACTACGACGACGAGGGGATCCCCGCGATGCCCGCGCCGCTGGTCGACGATGGGCGGTTCGTCGGGTTCCTGATGAGCCGCTCGCCGATCCCGGGCTTCGAGCACACCAACGGCCACGGACGCCGCAGCCCGGGCAACCTCCCCACCTCCCGCATGGGCAACACCCTGGTGCAGGCCGACTCCTCGAGAGCCCTGTCCAGACGGGCGCTTCGCGAGCGACTCCTGAAGAAGGTCCGCGAACAGGGCCTGGAGTACGGGTACGTCGTCGAGGACATCGAAGGGGGCTTCGCCTTGACGGGTCGGATGATGCCGAACGCGTTCAACATCCGCGCGGTCGCGAGCTGGCGGGTGTTCGCCGACGGTCGACCCGACGAGCTGGTGCGCGGCATCGATCTGGTGGGCACGCCCTTCGCCGCGTTCTCGAACCTCTCCGCAGTGGACGACAGCCCCCAGGTGTTCAACGGCACGTGTGGCGCCGAGAGCGGCTGGGTGCCGGTGAGTGCGGTCAGCCCGGCCATCCTCTTCGACCGCCTGGAGTTCCAGCTGAAAGAGAAGCGCCAGGACCGGCCCCCTCTCCTGCCCAAGCCCACCGAGAAACCAGGAGGTGTCCTGTGATCGGGCTGCTCCTGTCCGTGGCGCTGGCGCAGTCAGGTTCGACGAGCGACGTCACCTCCCACGAGCCCGACCGGGCCTGGGTGGACGCCCTTCGGGCCGAGATGGAGCGCGCGAACGAGCTCTCGCTCCCCGACGCACCCGAGCTGTACGCGCTGCGCTACCGGTTGGCGATGCTCGAATCGCACAGCGTGGTGGCCGAGCTGGGCAGCGTGCTGCGCGAAGACCACCAACCGTTCCACGGCCTCGGGGTCGAGCTGCGCGTGGGGTCGCCCGACTACGACAACACCGGGTTCGGCGGCTGGGAAGACGGCTTCGTTCGCGGCGGGCTCGCGCTGCACCCCACCCCGCACAGCCTGCGTCGGACCGCCTGGCTGATCACCGACCGCGCCTACAAACAGGCGGTGGAGCAGTACGCCCGCAAGTCCGCCCAGTTCGAGGCGCCGGACGACTACCCCGGCGACTGGCAGGTTCCCGAGCCGGTCAAAGCCGATCTGGGCTGGGCGGTTCCCATGCAGACCGACGAGATGCGCCAGCGGGCGATCGACCTGTCCAGCGAGCTGGCGCCCCTCGGGTCGAAGCTGTCGATCGGACGCGTGGTGCTCGGACAGGAGGCCGGCGGCGTGCTGCTGGTCGACCTGGACGGCACCGAGCTGGTCCGGCCGATGGAGGAAGTGACCCTGCGCGCCTTCGCCCACCTGCGCACCGACGACGGTCAGCTGCTCACCGACAGCCGCCTGTGGACCGCCCGCCAGCCGAGCCAGCTGCCCTCCGAAGACGCCATGTCCCGCGAGGTGATCGCGATGCGGGATGCGCTCGAGGCCCGTGCAGACGCGCCGAAGCTCGAGGAGGAGTACGTCGGGCCCGTGTTGTTCGAGGGTGACGCGGCGGTGGACGTCTTCCGCTACCTGCTCACCCCACAGCTCGAGGGCACCCCCGCCGAGATCCCCTACGACAGCTGGTTCGGCGACCTGGGCGAGCGCTCCGAGACCGTGCGGGTGGGCCGGCGCGTGCTCCCAGAAGGCTGGACCGCCATCGACCGCCCCCAGGCCGACCCCACCCACCCGAGCCACATGCCGTACGACTGGGAAGGGACGCCGTCCCGCGATGTCGAGCTGGTCGAGGACGGCATCGTGCGCGATCTGCTGATGAACAACGTCCCCCGGCGCATCGGTGGCGAGATCCGCGGCTCCAACGGCCACGCGCGCGGGTTCCTCGGCCAGCGCAGCAAGGCCCGCGTCACCCAGCTGGTGGTCGCGCCCGACAAGCAGGTGCCGCGTCGCAAGCTGCTCAAGAAGGCCCTGAAGATGGCGTCGTCCTACGGGCGGGATCACGTGCTGGTGGTCCGGCGCCTGCAGGAGGATGCGGTGCGCGCAGCGGCCTCGGATGCCACGGTGTTCGACCTCGGCGGCGAGGACGCCCTGCGCCTGCCTCCACCGGTCGAGGTCGTCCGGGTGTCCGCCGACGGCAGCGAAGAGGTGCTGCGCGGCGCCCGGTTCGCGTCCATCCAGCGCTTCGTGCTGCGCGACATCGCCCTCGCCGGCGACACCGCTGCGAAGTCCTACCTGGCTCCGGCCTCGGGCGACTACTCCGGGCTCGGGCCCACCGAGGGCATGGCCACCCACCTCACGGCTGCCGACATCCTCGTGCGCGAGGTCGAGCTGGTTCCGAGCAGCGGCGATCCCCGCGACAAGCCCGTGCTGGTGCCGCCCGACCCCGAACCCGTTCCCGACCATGTGGAGGCATCGCCATGAGTGCCGACATCGAGCCCGTCGTACAGGCGCTGAACAGCGGCCTGCCCGCGATCGTGCCGACGGAGACGGTGTACGGCGTGGCTGTGCGCGCGACGGACGCCCGGGCGATCGACCGACTGATCGCGCTGAAGGGCCGGCCCCCGGACAAGCCGTTCAGCATCGCCGTCGCGGATTCGGCCCAGGCGGCCCAGCTGGCCTCGCTGTCGGAGCGCGCACGCACGCTGATCGAGGCCCACTGGCCCGGCCCGCTCACCCTGGTGCTCCCGGCGCTGACGTCGCTGCACCCCGCGCTGACCGGCCAGCTGGACGGCATCGCCACCGTGGGGCTGCGCTGCCCGGATCATCCGGCGTTGCGCGCGATCCTCCAGGCGGTCGGCCCGGTGGCCCTGCCCTCGGCGAACCGAGCGGGCGAGCCTCCGGCCCAGACGTTCGCCGAAGCGATGCAGGCGTTCGATGGCACCGTGTCTGCGGGGCTCGACGGAGGTGCGTCCTCCATCGGAACCGCCAGCACGGTGCTCTGTCTGGTCGGCGCCCCCACCGTCCTGCGAGAAGGGGCGCTTCCGTCGGCCGAGCTGCTCCGCTGATTCGCCAGCCCAATCAGTCCGGCGGAGCGACGTCGGTGATCGCGACGTCTTCGTGCTCGAGGTCGGCTTCGGGGAGCGTGGGGTCGCAGAAGATCATCACCCAGTCCCGCGTGATCCGGCTGTCCTCGTCGATGTAGCGGGAGTACTCCGGAGGGGTCTCCTTCTTCTCGATCTCCTTGACCGTCGGGACCGCCTGGCCGGCCAGCACGCAGTGCTTGAAGTCCTGCCAGACCTGGTCGGTCATGACCTCTTCCATCTTGTCGCGGCACTTGCCCATCTTCCGCCGACCGCCGTGGTCGCAGATGTCGATCGTGGACTGGGCCTTGAAGGTCTTCCACTTGTTGATGAGCGCATCGGCCTTGTAGAGCTCCTTCTGCTCGGCCTCGAACTCGGCGCGGGCTTCGGCTTCCTCGAGCTGCACGATGGTCTTGCGCAGATCGACGATCAGCTGGTCGCGCTCGGCCTTGACCTGCTCGAGCTCTTCGGTGACTTCAGCGAGCTGCCGCTTGGCCTTCTCGAGCTCGGCGCGCAGCGCGGAACCGCCGCCACCGCCCTTCATCTTGGCCTTGAGCTCCTCGACCTCTTCGCGCTTGGCCTTGAGGTCTTTGGCGAGCGTGACCATCTTGGCCTGCACGGCCTGGACCTCGTCGTCCTTCTCGATGATGAACGGCGCGCACACCTCTTCGAGCTCGGCCTGGGTGAGCTCGCGCGGAACCTCTTTGATCTGGGTCTCGGCGGGCTTCAGCAGCCAGATCACCAGGCCGCCGAGCAGCGACCCCACGAGCAGTGCAGCCCCCGCCGTGACGAACGGCAGGATGAAGGCTGGAATGGCGCTGCTGGGCTGGTAGTCGAGATCGTCGTCGAGATCGTCGAGGCCATCGTTGTCGTCTTCGTCACGCATGCAAGGGTCTCGCAGTCGTTGTGCGGCCGCACACTAGCAAACGCGACTCCGCCGCGCGAAACACGTCTCCTACAGATCGCCCACGATCGCCTTGCGCGGGGTCACCAGCTCGGCCTCCCAGCCCAGCTCCTCGACCGCGGCGTCCAGCGCCTCCTGCGGCCCGGTCATCACCCAGATCCGCGGTGCATCCTCGCCCAGCACCTCGCTGGCGATCGCCTTCGTGTCGTCGATCGACACCGCTTCGAAGGCGTCGAGCCGGGCTTTTCGTTGAGCCACCTCCACGTCCTCCACGAGCAGCGCGCTGTAGAAGCGAGTCGCATCGTCGAGGGTGCCGCGCACGGTGTTGAACTCCATCACCTCGGCGCGCCACCACGCGTCCAGCTCCTCTTTCGTGACGCCGTCCGCGATCAGCGCATCCAGCTCGGACTCGATCTCCCCGACCGCAGCCGCCGCCTTGTCGCCCGGGACGTCGACCGACACGTTGAAGCTGCCGCGCTTCTCGCCCGCCGCGTACCAGGCGCCCACGCCGTAGGTCCAGCCCTTCTCCTCGCGCAGGTTCTTGTTCAGCCGCGCCAGGAAGTGCCCGCCGAGGGCGTACGAGACCGCGGACATCGGCGCGTACGTGTCTTCGAGCCGGTCCGGGGCCGCGACCTTCATCATCAGGCTCACCTGCTCGGCGTCGTCCATCGGGATGGTGATCACGCGATCGGCCGATGGAGTCGGGGCATCCAGGGTCTCGGAGCGCTCTCCGCCCGAGCCCAGCGAGCCGAACCTCGCCTTCAGTCGTGGCTCCATGTCCTCGAAGGTCACATCCCCCACCACCACGATCGACACGGGGCCCTGCTGCAGCAGCTGCTGGTGGACGGCCACGAGCTCCTTGCGCTTGAGGCTGTCGTAGGCCTCGGGATCGGGCCGGTACCCGTACGGATGCGTGGGGTCGTTCCAGGCGTAGGACATCGCCGAGCTGGTCACCCGCGACGGGCTGGCCGGGCCGATCACCCGGTAGTACCGATCGGTCTGCTCCTGGTCGAGCTTCAGCTCACGCTTCGGGAACACGGGCCGCAGCGCCACCTCGGCGAGGATGTCGAGACCGGCGTCCAGATCCTCGAGGGGCACCTGCACGCCCGCTCCAGCGCGGTGGTCGCCCAGGTAGGCCCACAGATCGACGTCCAGCACATCGGTGAGCTCGGACAGCGCATCGCCGTCGTACGCCTCGGTGGCGGTCTCCCAGATCGACGCCATCGCGGAGTGGGCGGGCTCGTACTGGTCCGACAGGTCGGTCCGGCCCTTCCACCAGACGACCTCGATCTCGGCCTTGCGGAGCCGGGGAACGTTGACGATCCACACATCCAGGCCGTCGCCGAGGTCGTGGTGGGAGAGGTCGTCCAGATCGAGCGGAACGGGCGGCAACACCTCGGGAGGCACGCTGCGGTCGGGGCCTTCGAGCATCGACTCGCTGATCGGCATGTCGTCGCGGGGGCCTTCGGACAGCGGCTCGTCCTTTGCACCGGGCGTCTCTTCGGGAGCGTCTTCGGCAGCGTTCGCCGGGGAGGCGAATCCCCCCATCAGGCTCAGGTAGATGGAGAGCATCACTGGATCTCGACCTCCGCGGCGCCCGGCATCCGACCGGCCTCGCCGTCCACGTCGTCGGCCGGAACGACCGACAGGCTGATGCGGTGCTCGGGCACCACGTACGTCTCGAACACCCGCATCACATCGTCCACCGTGACGGCATCGATGCGGGCCTGCTCGTCGTCGGAGCAGTTGGGGTCGCCGTCCAGTCGCTGGCAGTCCACCAACACCTCGGCGCGGTTCTCCAGGCCCTCCAGCGCGTAGAGCGACGAGGCCCGATGCGCTCGCTGTGCCCGGCGGATCTCAGCGGGGGTGACCCCTTTCCGTCCGAACTTCGCGAGCTCTTTTTCGATCTTCTTCACCAGCTTCGGCAGCGTGAGGCCGTCCGAGATGGCCACCAGGATGAACTGCCCGCCGATCTCGGAGCTGCTCTGGAACGCACCGAGGGCGCTCGCGATCGACTTGTCGAACTGCAGCGCGTCGTCCAGGCGGGTTCCGCGCCCACCCGAAAGCACCCGACCGAGCACTTCGAGCGCGGGCTCGTCGGGATGCCCGATGGGAACGGTGGGCCAGGACAGGTAGATGGTCCGGTCGTCGACGCGGTCGGTGATGTACCAGTCGCCTGCGACGTCTTTCGCCCACTCCTCGCTCGGGATGGGCTCGGCACGCGGCTCGACGGGCCCGGGGTCCGGAACGTCCGAGAACCACAGCTCCACCTTCTCGAGGGCCGCTTCGGTCTCGAAGTTCCCGACCAGCGCGAGCACCGCGTTCTGCGGGCGGTAGCTGCGCTTCCAGAAGTCGACCACGCCTTCCAGATCGTAACCCTCGATGTCGGCGACGGTGCCGATCACGGAGTGCTGGTAGGGATGGCCCTTCGGCCAGGAGATCAGCGCCAGCGCATCCCAGTTGCGGCCCCGGGGCTCGGCATAGCCCTCGGCCCGCTCCTGGAGGACGACCTTCTGCTGGTTCTCGAGGTTGGCCTGGTCGAGTCCGGCTTCGAGGAACGCCATCCGGTCGGACTCGAGCATCAGCGCCAGATCGAGGGCTCCGGACGGAAAGGTCTCGTGGTAGGCGGTCTCGTCTTCGCTCGTGAACGCGTTGTTCCAGCCGCCTGCGGCGGTCAGCCACTCGTCGAAGGCGTTGTTGGGGACGTTGGCCGAGCCCTCGAACATCAGGTGCTCGAACAGGTGGGCGCAGCCGAACTCGCCCTCCTGCTCGTCGCGCGCGCCCACCCCGTAGTGCAGGTGCAGCGCGATGTTGTCGGTGTTGTGGTCTTCGGCCAGGATCACGGTCAGGCCGTTCGCCAGGGTCTCGACACGGGTCTCGACGTGGAAGGGGTCATCGGACCCCCTGCGGGCATCGGCGTCGTCCGAAGCGGCCCATGCAGGGTGTACACCTGCAAAGAGGCCCGTGGCGACGAGGCCGATGGAGAGTGGAAGCGCGCGGGTCATCGGTGAGAGACCTCCTCGGGTGCCAGGCAGCATATGAGATAAGCGCCGCCATGCCCCCTACGGACCCGCCGCACGGAACATTGCACGACGCCCCCTGGCAGTCGTCCCACCTGAAACGCCTGCACGCGGCTCTGAAGTCCGAAGAGACCCATGCCCGGCGCGAGCACGATCGGATCGCGGCGCTCCCCCTGGCCGACCGGGTGGCGATGGGGGCGGCCTGGGCCGGCGTGCGGTTCGAAGCCGAGCCCTCGTGGCGTCGGGGCGAGATCCGGGTGGTGGTCCGAGGAGAGCTGCACGAGGGGATCGGGTCGGGAGACCGGGTGCGGATCGGCAGCCTGGAGGGTCGGGTGCGTGGGCTGGACGTCGTCGGAGGCCCGGGAGGCTCCACACGCGGCGTGGCGGAGCTGTCGGTGCGCGGAACCGAGGAGGATCTGGAGCGGGAGGGTGCTGCGGGCGTGGTGGAGCAGGTGTTCGATCCGGGAACGCTGATCCGGTACCGCCAGGCGCTGGAGCGCGCGGACGCCCTCGCGAAATCCCCCGTGAAGACGGCCCTGTTGGAGGGCCCGGACCCCTTCGAGCCCCTGGAGCCGGTGCCCCTCGACGGGTCGGGGCTCAACGAGGCCCAGCACGCGGCCGCCCGGCAGGCTCTGGATGCCGAAGCCCTGGCGCTGCTGCACGGTCCGCCCGGAACCGGGAAGACCCGCACGCTGGTGGCCATCCTGAAGGCGCTGTCCCAGCGGACCGAGACCCGACGCAGCCTGGCCCTCGCGGACTCGAACGCGGCGGTCGACCATCTGGCGGTGACGGCCTCTGCCGCAGGTCTGGACGTGGTGCGCGTGGGCTCGCCCTACCGGATGTCGGGGCCGGCGGCGGCCCTGTCCCTCGACGAGCGGGTGAAGACCGGCCCTCACGGTGCAGCGCTCGCCGCCCTCGATCGGGACGTGTCGTTCGCGCGGAAGGCCGGGGGCCCTGCCCTGTGGAAGCTCCTCGATGCACGCCGGGAGCTGCTGCAGGCCGCCCGGGACCATCTCCTCGACAACGCCGACGTGATCGCGTGCACGTTCGGGACCCTGGTGACGCGCAGCGACCGCCTGCCGCCGATCCACACGGCGGTGGTCGACGAGGTCACCCAGGCGGTGGAGCCCGCGATCTGGACCGCTGTACCGGTCGTGCAGCGGCTGATCCTCGCCGGAGACCCCCACCAGCTGGGCCCGGTGGTGCTGGAGCCCGGAAACCCCCTGGAGCACGGGCTGATGGACCGGTTGATGGCGATGGGCGTTCCGGCTCCGATGCTCGAGGTGCAGCATCGGATGCACCAGGCCATCCAGGAGCTGGTGGAGGGCGTGTACGGCGACGTCTACCTGCCGCACGACTCCGTGGCGGCGCACACCACCCCGGCGGTCGAGGCGCTCGGCTGGGGGCCGGTGCTGGGCATCGACACGGCGGGAGCGGGGGCCGAAGCGAAGGATCCCGTGAGCCACTCCACCTACGAGCCCCTCGAGGTGCGGATCGTGGGTCGGGTGCTGCGTTCAGCGCTCGATGCGGGCGTCGCGCCCACGGACATCGGGGTGATCGCTCCCTACTCCGCTCAGGTCGCCCGTCTGGCGGGGCTCTCGGAGGCATCGGGTGTGGAGGTCGCGACGGTGAACGCGTTCCAGGGCCGCGAGAAGTCGGTGGTGATCGTGAGCTTCACGCGCAGCAACCCCGATGGCGAGCTGGGGTTCGTGGCCGATCGACGCCGGCTGACGGTGGCGCTCACCCGTGCGAAGCACCTGCTGGTGGTGGTCGGGGACTCGGTCACGCTCGGCGGGAACCCGGCGTTCGCAGACCTGTTCGAGCGCCTGGAGCTCGGCGGTGGGCTGCAGAGCGTGTGGGAGCCGCCGTGGAGCGAGGCGTTGGAATGACGCGAGTAGGGCTCACCGCCCGCAGTCGAAGCGCGCTCCCCGCAGCAGTGCCAGCTCCCCCAGAGACGCCGCGATGCCCGGATCGAGCGCTGTGGTGCCGATGGCCCGGGCATCCTCGGGATCCAGCTGGGCCACCACCAGCTCGCCCGTCGCATCGCGCCCGATGACGGCGGCCCACGACAGCTCGTCTGGCGGATCGTCCCGCCAGCACGGGCCCATCGACGTCGGTCGGCCGGAGAGCTCGCCGGTGTCGATGGCTTCGAGCACCGCGAACAGATCCTCGGCGGCCGTCACCACCCGTGCCCCTTCGGCCAGCTCCCAGGGCCCCTGCCCTGCGCCCAGTGCGGTCACCACCCCGTCCGACCGAACGGCCCGGACCGCGGTCTCGACCCGTGCCAGCTGACCCGCCGGCCCTCCCAGCCAGTCCGCGAAGCGCTCGCCCAGGTTCGCCCTCCGGGGCTCGGCCTGATCGACGACCACGAAGTCCTGCACGTCGTGTCCGGCGTCCGACAGCAGCTCGACGGTCATCGGCACCACGCTTCGAAGCCCGGCCGAGAGCTGATCGATGTGCGAACCCACGGGGCCAGGGGTCTCGCCCACCGGATAGCCCACGGCGAACACGTCGATGGCCCGTGGAAGCTCGAACTCGCCCGTGAGCGTGGTCCAGTCCCGCTGCATCCGCGCAATCGTCCCGTCCAGATCGGCTCGTGCGGCTTCTCCTCCGTGAACTTCTCCGTGGACGACCTCCACCAGCTCATCGACCAGACCGAGCAGCGCATCGGCCGCATCCCCGGCGGTGTCCGACCAGATGGTCAGCAGCCGGAACCCGAGGTCCTGAGCCACCCAGCGCGCGCGGCTTCCTCCGAGGGATGCCAGGGGCTCGCCCGTCGCCAGCGACCGGCTCACGGCGACCACCCGCTCCTCCAGGGCATCCAGAGACGCCGACCACCCCCCCTCGGGCACCAGCAGCGCCGCGAAGCGTTCCATGGCGGGGCTCGCCAGCCGCGGACCGTGCGCGTGGGCGTACGCGAGCCCGTCCGAGCACAGATCCAGGCTGCCGAAGCGATGCCCGATCGGGCGACCCAATCGGCGACTGCGCGCCACCGCCGCCAGCTCCCTGTCCAGATAGCGGGACGCCGCCTCCAGGTGGTCGCGGTCCTCGGGCTGCACGTCCCGGAATCCCGCCACCCGCTCGCAGGCCGGACAGAACGAGCGGTAGAGCGGCCCTCCTCCAGCGTGGTCCGGACACCGCTGCAGCCGGACCTCGTCCAGGAAGTAGTACAGCACCACCGGCAGCAGCTCCGCGAGACGACCCGCCGTGGCGTGGAAGAACGGGCTGGCGCCGGGCTTCCAGGCGAAGCCGACGAGCGCATGGCAGAGCTCGTGACTCGTCCACTTCCCCCGATGCCCTGGATGGAAGCTGGCGATGGCCAGATCGTGCCGAAAGCTCATGTACTTGCGCTCGGGGAGCACGCCCTGACTCCAGATGGACGGGCTGGGATCGGCACCGTCCGCCACCCAGGCATCCGGAACGTCCAGCGCGAAGCGGTGCTCGAAGTGGAAGCCGAACAGGCCCTCCCGCTGAGCGAGGCGCGCAACGCGCTGACTGGCCGGGCTGCGTAGGTGGTCACGGCGCGGAAACCCCGACGGCAGCGGGGTGTCCTGCGGGCACGGCTGCTCGCTGGCGAGAGACGTCAGGGCGGTCTGGGGATCGAAGAGCACGACACGCTCCAGTGAAACGACGCGCCCGCTAACCGTACAGAACGATCCCGATGTCGCGATTCCCGCCGGGCACCCCTGCCCGACATCGGACCAACCTGGACTATTGGATCTGGCACACCTCTTGCTTCTGCTCTGGACATCTCATCTGGAGCTTCTCATGCGCACCCTGTTCTCGTTCTCCATCGTCTCCGCGGCCCTCCTCTCCTCCATCGCCACTTCGCCTCCCGTGTTCTCTGTGTACGAGCGGGTGAAGGGGACACATACGGTCGACCGCGGAGACGACCTGGAGCTCGGGATCGACGTGCTCGCGAGCGCCGAGGCCCTCCCCATGCCCGCCGCGCCGCCGCCCGTCGTCGAAGAGCCCCCCGAAGAAGTGGACGAGCCCGTTCCGCCGGCCGGTCGCGAGCCGCAGGTGGAGGGCCCCGAAGAGGACGTGCTCGTCGACGAGGAACCCGGTGGTGTCCTGACCTCGGAGCTGGACGTGATCCTCGAGATCGACACCCGGGGAACCCTGGGCACCAACCGTGAGGACACCGAGGTGGTCGTCGGCCTGTGGCGCACCACCGAAGACGGCGATGTGCTGCTGGACGAGATCGAAGCGGACGTCACCTCCGAATCGCCCGCGTTCGTCGAGCTGTTCACGGGTCGCCTCTTCGCCACCTGCGAGATCCAGCAGGAATGCCTGCGCTCGTTCGTGGTGACGGTCGACCAGAGCGGGGATGCGAAGCTCCGCATCCAGCACGAGGTCAGCGCGCACATCCGTGGCGACCGGGGCAGCGCCGCTCCGAAGGAAGCCACGATCGACATCGACGTGTACGCGCTCTGAGGGCTACATGCGGGTATGCGAAAGCCCGAACGCGCCCGCCGAATTCGAACGATTCTCGAGGATCTCTACCCCGATCCTCCCATTCCGCTCGACCACACCGATCCCTACACGCTGCTCGTCGCCGTGCTGCTGTCGGCCCAGTGCAAGGACGAGCGGGTGAACCAGGTGACGCCCGGGCTGTTCGCGCTCGCGGGCGACCCGTTCGCGATGGCCGAGCAGCCGGTCGAGGCGATTCTCGAGCAGATCCGGACCCTGGGGCTGGCGCCCACGAAGGCGAAGAACATCCGGAAGCTGTCGCAGACCCTGGTCGACGAGTACGACGGGGCGGTTCCCCAGACCTTCGCGGGGCTCGAGAAGCTCCCGGGCGTCGGCCACAAGACCGCGAGCGTGGTGATGGCCCAGGCCTTCGACGTGCCGGCGTTCCCGGTCGACACCCACATCTTCCGCTGCGCCCGTCGCTGGAGGCTCTCGCGCGGAAAGAACGTGAAGAAGGTCGAAGAGGACCTGAAGAAGATCTACCCGAAGTCCATCTGGAACGACCTGCACCTGCAGATCATCTTCTTCGGCCGCGAGCACTGCCCCGCCCGCAAACACGACATCGACGCCTGCCCCATCTGCAGCTGGATCACCCCTCGGGTGAAGGACTGATTCGGAATAGACTGGGGCGCCCACCGGGTTGCCCCTGCGGTGGTCTTCTCAGTCCGACCCTCCGGAGGTCCCGTGTTCACCGTGCTCCTCGCCCTCGTCCCCCTCTCCCAGGCCACGGATCCCGTGCGCATCAAGGTGAGCGACCCCAGCGTCAGCAAGGTCCTGCTGGACTGCGGGGGCAGCATGCTCGAAGCCCCGGTTCGCGGCGGCACGGCGGTGTTCAGCCAGGGCGTGTCGAACTGCTCGGTGCACTTCGTGAAGCAGGTCGGGTCGCTCGACGGCCCGGGGGAGTACACCTGTGATGCCGGTGGCTGCCGCGAGACGGACGTCATCCACAGGACGGTCGAGGCCGCTGCAGGTCGCGTGACGATCATCATCACCGACGGCAGCACGAGCCTGCTCGAGCTGAAGTGCCCGAGCGGGTACCGCAACCGCGCCTCGGTCGAGACCAACACGGCGGTGTTCGACGGGGTTCCCGAGAACGAGGACTGCGACATGTTCTGGAAGGGCGGCTCGGCCCCCGCCAAGGCCCGGGACATCCGACCCGGCACCTGGTACTGCCAGCAGACGGGCAGCACGGGCATCTGCAAACAGCGCTGAAGAGTCCCGCTCGCTGTCAGAACCCGGTGTCGACGCCATCCGTGCCGAACGCGATGATCACGGCCAGGAACCAGAGCACGATGGCGAGCCCGAAGACGCCCAGCAAGCCGAGCAGGACCGCGCCGGCCCCCACTGCGACCGCACCACCACCGCCCTTCCGGCGCTTTCGAGGAAGGTCTTCGGGAGGGGCGATGGGTGCATCGCGCACATCCTCTTCGCCGTCGTCCAGACGGACATCGTAGAAGGTCTCCGAGGTCTGCCCGCCCTTCTCTTGCCGTGCATCCGGTGCATCCGGTGCATCCCGTGGGACCTCCCCGTTCGCGATGTCCTTCTTCAGCTCGTCGAGACCCTCGACGTCGCCGAACACCGAGTCGTCCATGGTCTCCGAAGCGCCGCCCGATGGAGCATCGCCGCCCTTGGACGACCCGAGGGCCTTCGCTTCGAACAACCCGGAGAGCCTGGGCTTGGCCGAAGCGTTGGTGGGCCCATCGTGCTTGGGCTGTGCGGCGAGGTCGGAGGCCTTCAGGTCCTGGGAGATGCTGCCGGAGAACATGCCCGACAACCGCTGCTCGGTGAGGGTGCGCCCCACCAGCACGCCTTCGGCGGCCTCGGCGCTCGGAAGCTCGTTGGCCCGCACCCAGCGACGCAGACCCGGCCCTGCCTCGCGCCCGAGGTCTTCTGCCAGATCGTCGAGAGCGTGTGCGAGGCCCGCTGCAGCGGGGCGCTCGGAGGGTTCGTAGGCCAACATGCCCATGAGCACGTCTCGAACGGACCCGGGCAGCTCGAGAGGCCCGATGTGCTTGGCCAGATGCGCGTCGTGCTGCCCGGGGTCGACCGACAGCAGGAAGTGCTCGCGCCCCGAGAGCGCATCGAACAACCGCGCCCCACCGGCACACACCTCGAACAGCGTGCACCCCAGCGCGTACACGTCGCTCGCGGGGTCGTCGCTCACGCCGTCGAAGCGCTCGGGTGCCATGTACCAGGGGCTCCCGATGGTCACGCGGGTCTGGGTCTTCGCCTCGCGCTTGCCGTCCGCCGCTCGGGCGATCCCGAAGTCGAGCAGCTTGACGTCGCCGTGCTGCCCGATGCGGATGTTGCTGGGCTTGATGTCGCGGTGGACCAGCTCGAGAGGGGTTCCGTCGGCACTGGTCGCCGCATGGGCGGTCGCCAGCGCGTCGGCGACCCGCGCACAGGTCTCGATACCGGCTCGGAGCGGAATGGTCGGCGGGGTGTGCAGGCAGGCGTCCAGATCGGCGCCAGCGACGTACTCCATGACGAGCGCGACCCGGTCGGCCAGCAGCACCAGATCGCGGACCTTCAGCACTGCCGGGTGGTTCAGGCGACCCAGCAGGCGGGCCTCGTCTCGCAGCCGCTGCACGGCCTGGCTTCGCGGATCGAGCCCGTCGTGCAGGACCTTGACCGCCACCTCGGTCTCGACGCCGCCCGGGCTCACCATCTGTGCGAGGTACACCTCCCCGAAGCCCCCACTGCCCAGGCAGCGCTGGATCTGGAAGCGCCGGACCTCGTCAGCTGCGGGCATCGACCCTCTCGAAGGTGGACAGAGCCGCATCGAACGCAACCTCGGCCGCCTCGAGGGCTTCGCGGGCGACCACCGCATGGCCGTCGGTGAGCGCGGACCAGGCCCGGTTCACGTTGCGCTCTCCGGCCGAGTACGGACCGAAGTACTCGGCGAACCCCGCCAACCCGTGCCGGGCGATGAGCTGGCCGCGCGCTTCGACGATGGGCTCGAGCACGTCGGTGGTGAGGCGATCGATGGCTGCGCGTGCTGCGGGAGCGTCGTCGTCCATCGGCAGCTCGGCGATGTCTCCCCGGATCGAGGCGATCCGCTCGCGTGCATCGGTGATCGACGCGGTGAAGTCGAGACGGCTGCCCGACCCCGCAGGCCCCCCGGCGTTGTCCTCGCGCTGCTGCAGGCGTGCGAGCACGGCTCCACACACGATGAGCACGATGCCGACGAGCCACCCGATGCCTCCGACCGAGAACCAGCTCGCCACGCGCTGCTGCGGGCCCGGCAGGGGTGCATCCTTCAGCTCGCGCTCGGTGAGGTGGGCCAGGACGTCCGGCGGCTGAGCGGGTAGCCCCCACTTCCGCACGTTCTCGACGGCCTCTTCGGAGCGCTTCACCATCTCGGCCAGGCGCTCGTCGTCCTCCCGGAGCTGCTCGTGCTGCTCGTAGGTCATCTTGGACAGGTCGTGCCCTTCCTCCTTGAGCGTCTGGTTGAGCTTCCGCCCGTCCTCGACGACCTTCTGGAGCTCCTCGACCGCGGCGTGCTTGGCCTTGGCCTGGCGGTTGGCCACCATCTCGGGCCCGTTCCGGGACCCCGCTGCGGCGGCGATGCCGATCCCCAGGATCAGCAGCAACAGACCGATGATTCCCTTGATCTTCACTCGCCACCTCCGACGAAGGACATGCCCGTTCGGACCAGGTTCCAGGTGAGCTGGGTCAGCGCTTCGCCCACGATGAGCCCGGCCGCGAAGGGCACCAGCTTGCGACCGATGAACGCCCGACCGAACGCCCGCTCGAGGCCCATCGCGACCACGTTCCCGACCCCGTAGGCCAGGGTGATCGGGAAGGGCAGGTACATCGCCAGCCCCACCAGCACGGCGATCCCGCCGATGGGGAAGATCGACAGGGCGCCGCCCATCACGGCCCCCGAGATGTACTTGTCGAGGGCGGCATCGCTGGACTGGAGTGCCTCGATCATCCCCTGCAGCGCACCCGCCTGAGGAGCGAGCAAGCAGAACTGGTTGCCCTTGCCGCCCTCGGCCAGGCAGTCCGGAGACATCGGACCGAAGCCCGGAGCGTCTCCGGGGCCATCCCAGAGCAGGAACAGCACCCCGATGGCGATGATCGGACCGATCCAGCAGAGGATGAGCTGCGCCAGCTGCTGCTCGCGCGGCTTGCTGCCCACCATGTGCCCGGTCTTGAGGTCCTGCATCATGTCGGCGCACTGGCTGGTGGCGATGCACACGGCGACGCCGATCAGCACGGCTGCCGTGACGTCGCCGCCCGTGATGAAGAACATCAGCGTGACCGCGATCAGGGCGAGCCCGGACAAGGGGCTGATGTCGGTGGCCCCCGTGGCCTGAGCCACGATGATGCCCGCCAGCGCGAGCCACAAGCCGCCCACCACCGCGATGGCCAGCGCGGTACCGACCCCCACGGAGTCGCTGCTGAAGAGCGCCGCGAGGAACAGCATCACGAGGGAGGCCGCCGCTGCACCGCCCAGCACGGTGGGCGAGAGCTCGTCTGGGCTGGCCCCCTGCTCCCGTGCCAGCTTCGCGGCGGCCTGGAGGCTCTTCATGGCGCCGGTGACCGCCGGGAACGCCGAGACGACCCCCGCGAGCGCGCCGCCGATCAGCATCCCGATCCCCAGCGGACGGAGCATCTGACCGTAGACCTCTCCCGCCTGCCAGGCTGCGACCTGTGGCTCCGGCATCGCAGCGTGAGGCGGTACCCAGCCCATGCTGACGGCCACCGGAGAGATGAGCCACCAGGCGAGAACCCCCCCGAGCGCGAACGGAAGCCCGCCGCGACCGGAGAGCAGTCCGGCGCCGAAGTTGGCGGCCGAGATGTAGAGCGCGAACGGAAGCCAGGGCGGCAGCGAAGCCACGTGGCCCAGATCGAGCTCCTCGGGCATGAGCCCGAAGTTCACGAGCAGGGTGAGACCCGCCGCCGACAACGCACCCGCGACCAGGATCGTGCCCTGCGTGAGCCCCTCGCCCGGCGACCGGAGGAGGGTGGCGACCGCGACACCGCTCGGGAACTTGAGGCGCTCGAACTCCACCATCTGCTTGCGCAGCGGGATGATGAGGACGATCCCCATCAGCGAGCCCGCGATGGCGCTGAAGATCAGCGGACCCACCGGAAAGTCCGATAGAGACGGGTCGGTCACAGACAGGAGCATCAGTGCGGGCAGGGTGAAGACCACGCCGGAGCTGGCCGTGTTGATGCCCGACGCCACGGTCTGGTTGATGTTGTTCTCGACGATCGACTTGCGCCGCATCACGCCGCGAAGCGCCACGAATCCGAGGATCGCCGCCACCGTCGACCCGCCGAGGCCGAAGCCAAGCTTCAGGGCGATGTAGACGAACGACGCCGTCATGATGATGCCCTGCAGCGTCCCGAACACCACCGCGATCACGGAGAGCTCGGGATACGGTCGGACTGCCGGCGGGGTTGTGCTGCTTGCCGCGTCTGCCAAGGGGTCCACCTCTGCTGAGTTGCCGCCGTATATCCGGCTCCTCCCGACCACGGGTCGTTCCCGTGGCCACGCCTCGCCCCACGCCGAAGCGAACTGTTGCAGTGCCAGGCCTGCGAGCGCGTGCTACACGGCGCCCCAAGGAGTTCGAATGCCGTACGTCGTGACCGAGAACTGCGTCGATTGCCGCTACACCGACTGTGTCGAAGTGTGCCCGGTCGACTGCTTCTACGCAGATGCCAAGCAGCTCTACATCCACCCGGACGAGTGCATCGACTGTGGCGCTTGCGAGTTCGCCTGCCCGGTCAAGGCCATCTTCAACGAAGACGACCTGCCCTCCGAGCTCGAGAAGTGGGTGCAGATCAACGCCGACCGGTGCGAAGACGACGACATCCAGCACATCACCGAGTCGTCCGAGCCGCTCCCCACCGCCGCCGCCAAGAAGGCCCGCCTGGGTCTCTGACCCCACTCACCGAGCGCTGTGCTGCGCCGACCGTTCTGACCCGACGCTGATGCCCCGGAGGCCGGCATGGCCGAAGCCACGATTCCCACGACCGATCCGCGCTGGGTTCCCCACGAGAACCTCTCCGCCACAGACCGGTTCTTCCTGGCCCGCATCCGCAACGAGCGCGACCTCATCTTTCCCCGCACCGCTCTGCGGCTGACGCAGATCCTGGTGCCGCTCGCCACCCTGCTGTTCGTGCTCCCCTACGTCGTGCCCAGCTGGGTCGTGCTCGCGCTCGCGCCGCCCTACCTCGGCCTCGTGTTCCTGGGCCTGTGCGGCCGCTACACGCTGATGCTCCACGCCACGTGCCACCGCCCGCTGTTCAAGCGCGATCACAACGCCTGGAACAAGTGGATTCCGTGGTTCATCGGTCCGTTCTTCGGGATGACCCCCACCAGCTTCTTCGCCCACCACATCGGGATGCACCATCCCGAGAACAACCTCGAGGAGGACCTCTCCTCGACCATGGGCTACCAGCGCGACAACTTCCTGCACTTCCTGCACTACTGGGCCCGGTTCTTCTTCACCGGCTACCTGCACACGCCGAAGTACTTCCTCGACCGCAAGCGCAACAAGCTCGCGAAGAACTTCATCATCGGCGAGATCTCCTGGACCCTCGTGATCGCCGCCTTGCTGTTCTGGAACCCCGTTCCCACCCTGGTGGTGTTCGTGATTCCGTGGTTCCTCATCCGGTTCTTCATGATGTGCGGGAACTGGGGCCAGCACGCGTTCATCGACGTGAACGACGCCGCAAACCCCTACCGCAACAGCACCTGCCTCACGAACACCCGGTACAACCACAAGGCCTACAACGACGGCTACCACATCGTGCATCACATCAAGCCCAACCTGCATTGGGCCGACATGGCCAAGTGGTACGAGGATCACATCGAGGAGTTCGGAAAGCAGGACGCCATCGTGTTCACCGGCATCCCCGACAACCAGGTGGTGTTCTGGAACCTGATGGTGCGCCGCTACGACTACCTCGCCGAGCACCTCGTCGACCTGCCCGGCGCCCCCGAGCGCACCCACGAAGAGAAGGTCGCCTGGCTCAAAGAGCGCGTGAAGACCCCCGGCTACGCCATGAAGGGGATGCTCGAGCTGCGCGAATCCCCCGCTCCCGCCGTCCCCGAGACCGCCTAGCGGAAGTTACGCAGAGTCGTGCGGTTCGCTGACGCTCTGCAGGTCCTCGGAATCGACGCGCAGACCGATCAGAAGACTGCGCGACGCGCCTACCTGCGCCTGGTCCGACTCCACAAGCCAGAGCAGGATCCCGAGGGATTCCAGCGGATCCGTGAAGCCTGGGATGCCGTTCGTCCCCTGCTCCCGAAGCGCGCGCGCCCCACCGAGCCGTCACCACCTCTGGTGGAGCCGGAGTTCGTCCCCGACCCGGACCCCATCTCCGAGCCGGAACCGATCCCCGACCCGGACCCCATCTCCGAGCCGGAACCGATCCCCGACCCGGAACCCATCCCCGAACCCGCGACGTGGGCTGCACCGGTCGCGGCCGCGGACATCGACGCGTGGGTCCTCCGCGACGAGCCCGACACACACGGCCCCTCCACGGCCTCTCCTCCGCAGCGCCCGGTGTGGACGGGCCCTACTCCTGCTCGGCGCGCGCAGGAGGCCATCGACACGGCCGAGGTGGACGCCTCTGCTGCGCTGGAATCGCTGCGGATCGCCTGCTCGGATGCCCTCGGCGGACGCCAGCCCGAGCCCGCGCTGACCGATCTGCTCCGCGTCGTGCTGCTCCTCCACCGCTCGGGCGCCGCACACCAGGCCCAGCAGGGCTGGAGCACCGTCCAGGACTGGGTCTCGGGTGCGGGAATCGGGCTGCGGGTCGGCAACTCGGTGTCGGTGTGGCTGGCGCTGACCCGCGAGCTGTCCGATCTGCCCGCGCACTACCCGCCCGAGGTCCGCCGCACCCTGGCCAGCGCCGTGCTCGACCGGCACCCCGCCCACGCACGCCAGCTCCTGCTCGAGCTGTACCGGGAGCGCCCGCACACCGCCCTCGATGCCGCCGAGCTGCTGGAGGCCTACGCGCCCAACCTGTTCGGCATGTTCGGCACGGCCCTGCGCGACCCGGCCGGGACCTCCGGCCCCTCCGACCCGCTTCCCGAGGCCCCCGGGCCTGGCGACACCAAAGACCGCTGGAGCGTCGGGTGGGCCATCCTCATCGGGATCCTGATCACCGTCGGCCTCCGGGTGTGCGCCGACGACTTCGCGCGCCCGCCCCCGCCCACCTTCGAGCCCATCCAGATCCCCACCGTCGATCCGCTGGAGCTCGAAGGGGGGTTCCGTGGACTCGAGGGATTCCAGGGGCTCGAGGCGATCGAGCCCCTGCTGGCCGGCCTCCCGCCCGACATGGTCGCGGAGCACTGCCCGCGCGAGCCCGAACCCGCCGATCTGACCATCTGCCTGACCCTGCGCACCCTGGATCTCCAGCTGCAGCTGGGCGACTGCATCGCCGCACGCATCAGTCGCGACCGCCTTCGGGCCCGCCTGCTCCCGGAGGAGCCCAAGCTCGCGAACGGGCCGAACGTGAACGGCGTCCAGCCGCCCGATACACCCGTTCCAGCAGAGCCCGTCTCCCCGAATTCGGATCTGCTGCAGCTCGTCGACGACCGCATCGATGCGTGTCGTCAGCGCCGACCCCTCGCTCCCCCGCCGCCCACCGGAGACCCGCCATGACCCGGCCCCGGATCGTCCACCCCAACGACGGCGACGCAAGCGACGGCGCCATCGTCGGCATCGACCTCGGCACCACCTTCTCGCTCGTGTCGGTCTTCCAGGACGGCCAGCCCGTCGTCCTGCCGAACGCGATCGGCGAGCATCTCACGGCGTCCGCCGTCAGCCTCACCGACGATGGCGAAGTGTTGGTCGGGCCCCCCGCACGCGCGCGGGTCACCACCCATCCCGGGCGCACCGCCACGGCCTTCAAGCGCGACATGGGTAGCGACAAGCACTTCGATCTCGGCCTGAAGAAGTACACGCCGGTCGAGCTGTCCGCGATGGTGCTCAAGGTCCTCAAGCGCGACGCCGAAGCCGCGCTCGGTCGAGCCGTGAACGAAGCCGTGATCACCGTGCCCGCCTACTTCGGCGAACGCCAGCGGCAGGCCACCCGCAACGCCGGCCAGATCGCGGGGCTGAAGGTGGAGCGCATCATCAACGAGCCCACCGCAGCTGCGATGGCCTACGGCCTGCACGAGAAGGATCGCGAGCTGCAGGCCGTCGTGCTCGACCTCGGTGGGGGCACGTTCGACGTCACCGTGCTCGAGATCATCGAGGGCGTGATCGAGATCCAGTCCAGCGCGGGCGACAGCCGGCTGGGCGGCGAGGACTTCGCGGACTCCCTGGCCGATCACGTGGCTCTGCACATCCAGGATGCGCACCGGGTCGACCCCCGCGACGATCCCCGCGCCGCAGCGCGCATCCGCGAAGCCTGCGAAGCCGCCAAGAAGCGCCTCACCCTGTCCAACCACACATCGGTGGTCATCCCCGGCCTGCAGCTCGGCAAGCAGAGCGTCGACCTCGAGTACCCCCTGGACCGCGACGCCGCCGAAGAGGTGTGGGCGCCCATCCTGGAGCGGCTGAGAGCCCCGATCATGCGGGCGCTTCGCGATGCCGACCTCCGACCCGAAGACGTCGAGGAGGTCATCCTGGTCGGCGGAGCCACCCGCATGCCCTGCGTGGTCCGGCTGGCGGCCTCGATCTTCGGGAAGATGCCCCGCCGCACCCTGCCACCCGACGAGGCCGTGGCGATGGGAGCCGCCGTCCAGGCCGCGCTCAAGAGCGGAGACGAGAGCGTCGACGACGTCGTGGTCACGGACGTCGCGCCCTTCACGCTGGGGATCGCCACCACCACCCGGGCAGGCTCCCAGCGGGTCGAGGGGATCTTCGCGCCGATCATCGACCGGGGCACGGTCATCCCGTGCAGCCGCACCGAGCAGTTCTGGACCGTCGAAGACCTGCAGCAGGCCATCACCATCCAGGTCTACCAGGGCGAGCACCCGATGACCCGGGACAACACCCGTCTCGGTCACTACACCGTGAGCGATCTGCCGGCCCGGCCCGGCGGCGAACAGGGCATCGACGTCCGGTTCACCTACGACCTGAACGGCCTGCTCGAGGTCGAGATGCGGGTCATCGGCACCGATCGCGTCGAGCACCTGGTGATCGAACAGGCCCCGGGCAAGTTGTCGGACGACGAGATCGAAGCGGCGCGCAAGGCCATGGAGCAACTGAAGTTCCACCCCCGGGACGCACTCCCCAACACCACGGCCATCCACCGCGCCGAAGCGCTGTACGTCGAGCTCACGGGTGCCGCACGCGACCGGCTGGGTCAGGCCCTGGCCCAGTTCCGAGCGGCTCTGGAGTCCGAGGATCCCGCCGAGATCGAGCTGCGTCGCACGATCCTGAACCAGCTGCTCAACACCCTCTCGTGAGCGGGCTCCCGTGAAGGTACTCGTCGCCGGAGGCCGCTCTACCGTGGGTTCTGCGCTGATGGCTCGCCTGGAGTCCGACGGACACACACCGATCGCGATGTCGCGGCGCCCACCGGAACCCGACACCCGAGGGGTCCAGGCGGACGTCACCCAGCCGGACACCCTGACCGGCATCTGCGATGGGTTCGATGCCGTGATCTCGCTCGTCGGCGCCCCTCTCGACCCCGTTCCGATGGTGCCCGACCCCACGTTCGAAGCCGTCGATCGCGACGGCAACATCGCCCTGCTCCTCGAAGCGCAGCGAGCCGGCGTCGAGCGGTTCGTCTACCTGTCGGTGTTCGGCGACTTCCCGCCCGGTCTGCACTACGTCGAGGCCCACCGGGCGGTCGAGGAGGCCGGCCGCACGTCATCGCTGTCGTTCACGGCCATCCGCCCCACGGGGTTCTTCGGCAGCTTCGACCTCCTGCGGCCTGCGGCGCGCTTCGGGGTGTCGGTTCGCGTCGGGGATGGCTCCGCACGCACCAACCCCATCCACGAAGCCGACCTGGCCGACGTGATCGCCGACCATCTCGAGAAGGGCCCCGCCCACGTCGACTGCGGGGGGCCCGAGGTGCTGACCCGCGCCCAGATCGGGCGCCGCCTGGGCGACCCCTCTCGCCCGGTGCGCCTGCTCCCGGTTCCGTCCGGGCTCGTGAAGCTGTCCGGCGCCCTCACCCGACCCGCGAGCAAGCGAGTGGCCGACATCGTCGCCTTCCTGCACCACGTGCTGACCCACGACTGCATCGCCCCGGCGTTCGGAACGCGCACCCTCTGAGTCAGATCCCGTTGCTGATCCCGCGCTCGTCCCGTCCATCGCGACGGTCCCCGCCGGGATTTCGGAGGTCTGGAGCTGGCGACCGGGGTGGTGCCACCGGGGGTCCGCCGGGAACCGTCCACAGGGGCCGCAGCGCAGGATGCCGCTCGAAGACGGAGGTCGGAAGCGCCTCCGACTGCACCTCGGGCGCAGGGGTGGAGGAGGGAACGAACAGTGCGATCAGGACGGCCAGCATGGGTTCTCCGAGATTTCACCCTGCAGGTGTCCCGGCCCAGACGGGCGTTAACCGGCCTCGTGATGTGAGACGTCCCGTGACATCGACCGACGGGGCGCCCCCGCGCGGATTGGTTACGACCGCCGCACACCCCCCGACTGGAGGACACCCATGGGCGACGTGCTCGTGACCGGCGGAAAGATCGCCGACGGCAAGATCGAGAAGCTGCACGTGAAGCTGCACGGCCTGCCGGACCGGGAGCTCGACCGCGAGACCGCCCTGTCGTGGATGAAGGACGGGCACTCGTTCGTCCCCTTCGTGAAGGGCCAGCGACTCACCGCGCTGCAGCTCGTGGAAGTGGGCGACGACCACTTCATCCGTCACGACAACGCCACCGAGACCACCGACAGCCTGCCGGATCTGGGGTGAGGAGTGGGGTGAGTCGACGGTTGAGCAGGTATCGGGCGGTCGTCGTTCCGGTCCTGGCGGCTGTGGCCCTCGGGTCGGCGGGCTGCCCGAAGGATCCCGGCGAGGTCACGCCCGTCTGGGAGGCCGTTCCGCGCCTGCCCGCACCGTCCGCCGGGGTGTACGCACGCTCCGTCGAGACCCCCTCCGACCCCGCCCTCGCGACGTTCGTCGAGGGCAAGCCGTGGGATGGCGCGCTGTCCGGTGCCGCTGCCGGTCTCGCCCTGAAGCTGGTCGGCGAGATCGGGGGCCCGGAAGAGAGTCCCGGCCTCACCCGCTGGCGGGTCCGCGAAGCCATGTGGAAGGCCGGCTACCCCTTCCCCGCCCGCGACGCCCGCGCCTGGCCCGCCGAACAGGACGGGGCTCCGCCAGCGCCCCTGGTGTCGTGGCTCGACGGGCTTCCCGAAGGCGACGATCTGGGCCTGGTACGCGCTCGCGGACGCGACCACGACGTCTGGGTGGCCCTGCGCAGCACACCCACGGTCGAGGTCGGGCGCATCCCGCGCCAGGTCCCGGAAGGCGGAACGTTCACCATTCCAGCCAATCCGGGCGGGCAGTATCGCGTGGCAGACGCCAACGGGTTCCTGCTCGAGGGCACGCTCGACGACGCCACCGAGATCGAAGCGAACTCCGTGGGCGAGTGGGTGGTGCAGATCACGCCCGCCGATGCGAACAGCACCGCACCCGGCGCCCTGTTCCCGGTCTACGTCGGCATGGTGCCCCCCGATCTGCCGCTCATCCGCGACACCGCCGTGGTGCGCTCGCCAGCCGATGTCGTCGAGCGCGCCGAGACCCTGCTCTCCGACATCCGCGAGGTCTACGGGGCATCGGTCCTGCAGCGCGACTTCGTCCTCGATGCCGGGGCCCGCTCCCTGCTGCGCGGCGACGCCGATTCGATCGAAGGCGTGCGCGACAGCCTGGCACTCGATCCCGCCGGAACCATGATCTTCCACTGCACGGGGTCCACGGTCGAGGCCTGTCTGGACCGGGTCGTCTGGCAGCCCGAGAACCGCCGCGCCCTCTTCGACGACGACAGCGCACTCGGTCTCGCAGCCGACCTCGACGGCGAAGGAGCCCGGTTGGTCGGTATCGTCAGCGTGACCCACTGAGCGCACCCCGTTAGTCGCTCATCAACCAACGTCGCCATTGATGGCCGGAGGGCCCATGCCGTTCGAAATCGGCCGCACGCACATCATCATCGGAGCCGCAGTCCTGCTGGTCATCCTGGCCATCACCCTGCCGCTGCTCGGTTCGGTGAACCAGAAGTCCCTGCGTGCCGAGGTCCCGAAGAACGTCAACGAGATCCGCGAAGCCGAGATCACCTACAACGAGGCCTTCGAGGCGTTCGTCTCCTGCGAGGCCGCTCCGCGCGACCCCCTCCAGGTCGACAGCATCGCCGTGCCTTGGGAGCCCTCGTCCGGCTTCCGCAAGCTCTCCTGGAGCCCCGAGGAGAACGAGGTCCGCGGCTCCTACACCGTGGCCGCCCGCGGCGACGACTTCACGGTGACCGGCGTCTGCGACGTCGACGACGACAAGAACCTGGCGCGGTTCGAAGCCACCGTCGGCGAGGAAGCCGCGTCCAAGACGGACACCTCGATCTTCTGATCGACCGCTCCACGAGTCGCCTTCCGCTCACGGGGGCTCCCCTCGCCGGAGCCATCGCGATGGGCGCATGGCTCGCAGCTGCGGGCCTGCACGGGGCCGTGCCGCGCGACCCCGTCGCACTCGAACCTCCCACTCTGCCCGTGCTGGCGGGGCTCTCCGTCGGTCACCGCTCTGTCGCCGCATCGGGTGCGTGGTGCGCGACGGTCCTCCACTACGCCAACACCACCCCTCGGCCCGACACGCTGGAGGCCGGCATCCACACCGCCATCGCCCTCGACCCCACGCTCCAGCCCCCGATGTCCAACGGGGCCACGCTGCTCCGCTACACCGGGGGGAGCGACCGCGTGCAGCCCGTGCTCGAGGCGGGGCTCGAGAGCTTTCCAGACGACCCGTGGTTCCCCTGGGCCCTGGCGATGCACCACTGGCGCGACCGCGACGACCCCGCGACGGCTGCCGACTGGCTGGATCGCGCGGCTGCGGTCGACCCGTCTCCCGTGTGGTCCGGAGCCGCACGATCGCTCCGGGAACGCGCCGAGGAGTCGCGATGACGGTCGCTCCTCCGCTGCACACCATCCGCACCCCGCGAACGTCCGGTCACGGCGTGCTGGCCGCCATCGGGCTCGGCAGCAGCCTGGGCGACCGTCGGGCCCGCCTGGAAGCCACCGTTCGCAAGCTGCACGCCCATCCATCCATCCAGGTGCTGCGCTGCAGTCGGTGGTACCGCACTCCGCCCATGCGGGGCGGCACGGCCACCGGGTGGTTCCTGAACGGCGTCGTGCTGGTCCGCACCGGTCTGTCGGGCCCCGACCTCCTCGCGCTGTGCCGCACGCTCGAACACGATGCCGGTCGCCGTCGGGCCCGGTTCTGGGGCGACCGAACCCTGGATCTCGACCTGCTGCTCCACGGTGAGAGCGTCCTGGACACGCCCACGCTCACGCTGCCCCATCCCGCGATCGCCGATCGTCCGTTCGTCCGCACGCCGCTCCTCGAGATCTGGCCCGACGCCACCGATCCGCGCACCGCGACCCCCTTCCGCGATCTCCCCGGTCCGTCCGGTCCGCGCGCGGTTCCCGTCGCTGCGTTTGCGTTCCCGAGAGCAGTTCTGTAGGGATCGCCTCCACACCGAGCCAGCAGCCGTCACGAACGACGCTGCAACGGGGGCGCCATGAAGTTCTTCATCGACACGGCCAATCTGGACGAGATCCGCGAGATCCACAGCTGGGGCGTGCTCGCCGGGGTCACCACCAACCCGTCGCTCGTCGCGCGCGAGGGCGGGAACTTCATCCAGCGCGTGGTCGAGATCTGCGACATCGTCAAAGGGCCGGTCTCGGCCGAGGTCGTGGCCCAGGACGTCGAGGGCATGGTGCGCGAAGGGCGCCTGCTGGCGGGCCTGTCGGAGCACGTCGTCGTGAAGTGCCCCCTCACCGAAGCCGGTCTGGCCGCCACCGCACAGCTGGCCGCCGACGACATCGACGTCAACGTCACGCTCTGCTTCCAGCCCGCACAGGCCCTGCTCGCCGCCAAGGCCGGAGCCGCGTACATCAGCCCGTTCATCGGACGCATCGACGACATCTCGTGGGACGGCAACGAGCTGATCAGCCAGATCGTCGACATCTACTCGGCCGACCCCGACATCCGCACCGAGGTCCTCGCCGCCTCGATCCGCCACCCCCAGCACCTCGTCCAGGCCGCCATGGCGGGGGCCGATGTGGCCACCGTGCCCTACGCCGTGCTCAAGAAGGCGATCAAGCACCCGCTCACCGACTCTGGCAACACCCGGTTCCTCGCAGACTGGGACAAGGTTCCCGAGGATCAGCGCGACATCACCGCGGCCGTCGAGCGGTGGAACGCCCAGAACTGAGCCCCGCTCGTCCGGCCCGCCGACGACGATGGTCACGAAAAATGCACCCGGCGGTTGAATCGGGGGGTTCCCGGCGGTACTGAGTGAGCCCTCATTCAGTGCGCGGGAACACCGCGCGCCCGTGCAGCCAATCGTGGAGTGGGTCGCTTGAGCGAGACCAGCCGCAAACGCGCCGAGAAGCGCGACCTGATCGTCGAAGCCGCCGTGGACGTGTTCGCGCGCAAGGGCTTCCATCAGGCGCGCGTGAGCGACATCGCCCGCAAGGCCGGCGTCGCAGACGGCACGATCTACCTGTACTTCAAGAACAAAGAGGATCTGCTGCTGTCCATCTTCGAGGAGAAGATGGACGTGCTCCTCGATGGCATGCACGCCGCACTCGATGGCGTCACCGACCCCGTCGAGCGCGTGCGCGTCTTCGCCCGCCACCACTTCATGCAGGTGCGCGAGAACCGCGCGGCGGCCGAGGTCCTTCAGGTCGAGCTGCGGCTGTCGAACAAGTTCCTCAAGGAATACCGCCCCGAGAAGCTGTGGGCGTACCTCAACCTGTTCTCGACCATCGTGCGCGAGGGCCAGGCCTCCGGTCTGTTCCGCGCCGAGGTCGACCCCTTCATCGCCATGTGGGGCTTCTTCGGTGGTCTCGACGAGATCGCCATGCAGTGGGTGCTCGCTCGCAATCAGGAGCGCATCCAGCTCGAAGAAGCCGCAGATCAGGTCGCGGAGATCTTCATCCGCGGCATGCTCGAAAATTCCCAGAAACACTCGGAGGAATCGTGAAGATCGGAGTCTGCGCGAAGATCACCCCCGATGCGGATGCCCGCATCAAGGTCGCCGATGACGGCAGCGGAGTCGTCCTCGACGGCGTCAAGCTCGGCGTCAGCGACTACGACGAATACGCGGTCGAAGAGGCCATCCGCACCAAGGAAGCACACGGCGGAGAGATCGTGTCCTTCACGGTCGGAGACGCCAGCAACGACAAGCAGCTGCGTTCCGGTGCCCTGGCACTGGGCGTCGATCGAGCAGTCGTCGTCACCGAAGAAGCCGGCGATTCGCTGGCCATCGCCAAGCTCCTCCACGGCGCCATCGCCAAAGAGGATCTGAACGTCGTCTTCACCGGCAAGTCCACCATCGACGACCAGAACTTCCAGGTCGGCACCATGCTCGCCGAGCTGCTCGGCTGGGCGCACGTCACCCAGGTGATCGGCATCGAGTTCGACGGCGACACCTTCAAGGCCACGCGCGGCATGGACGCCGGTGTGCGCCAGGTCGTCAAGGGCACGCTCCCCGCGGTCATCACCTGCGAGGACGGCCTCAACACGGTGCGCTACGCCAAGCTGCCCGCCATCATGAAGGCCAAGAAGAAGCCGCTCGACAAGGTCGATGCCAGCGCCCTCGGCGTCGATGCCGGGTCCGGCCGTCTGTCCACCAGCAACTTCGCGCCGCCTCCCGAGCGTCCCGCCGGGAAGATCATCGAAGGCGACGCCGCCACCGCAGCCAAAGAGCTCGTCCGCCTTCTGCGCGACGAAGCCAAGGTCCTCTGAGAACCCGGACGCAGGAGAACACATCATGAGCGGAATCCTCGTCGTCGCAGACCATACCGACGGAAACTTCGATGCCACGGCCAGCGAGCTGCTGGGCAAGGCCAAGGCCCTCGCGGGCGAGCTGGGTGGCGCGGTCAGCGCTGCTGTCCTGGGCGATGCCGACGCAGCCTCGCTGGGCGGCTTCGGTGCAGCCAAAGTCTACCAGGCCTCCGGCAGCTTCAAGCCCTACGACTCGGGCAAGACCATCGACGCCCTCGCAGCCATCATCGAGGCATCGGGCGCCGATGTGGTGCTGGCACCGGCCCACTTCGCCTTCCGCGATGCCCTGCCGCGCCTCACCGCCCGGTTCGACAGCGCGATGGCCAGCGATGCCTTCGCCCTGAAGGTCGAGGGCGGCAACCTCGTCGCGCGTCGTCCGATGTACGCGGGGCGGATCGAGTCCGACGTCACGCTGCAGGCGAAGCCCGCCTTCGTCACCGTGCGCCCCAACAGCTTCGACAAGCCCGAGAGCGACGGGTCGTCGGCCGAGGTGGTCAGCGTCTCGTTCGAAGCCACCACCCCCACCACCGAGGTGGTCGAAGTCCTCGAGCCCGAGACCAAGGGGATCGCCCTCGGTTCGGCCGACAAGGTGGTCGCAGGCGGTCGCTCCCTGAAGTCGAAGGAGAACTTCGACAGCCTCATCCGCAACCTCGGTGAGGTGATGGGTGCGGGCGTGGGCGCTTCCCGGGCAGCCACGGATGCCGGCTACGCCGATCACGCCGAGCAGGTGGGCCAGACCGGCCAGACCGTCAGCCCCAACCTCTACCTCGCGTTCGGCATCTCCGGCGCCATCCAGCACCTGGCGGGCATGCGGAGCTCGAAGGTGATCGTCGCGGTCAACAAAGACCCCGATGCCCCCATCTTCCAGCACGCCACCTACGGCATCGTCGCCGACCTGTTCGAGGTCGTGCCCGCGCTGACCGAAGAGCTGCAGAACGCCTGAACCCGCCCGCGACACAGGCGGTTTCACGACTCCAGGCCCGCTCGACCCCACCGGCGAGCGGGCTTTTCTCCTGAGCGCCGCAACGTGGTAGTTTCTCGGCAGCACGGAGGCCGATCATTCTCTCGACCAGCGACCGCAACGCGCCCCCGGCGCCGTCGCAGCTGGAGCGAACCGCGCTGTCCCTCGAACGCAAGGGGAACCTGCGCCTGCTGATCTGTGTCGTCGAGGAATGGTCCGACATCGGCGAGCCGTCGTTCGATGCGCGCGTCGCTCAGATCAAGGCGCTGATGGAGCTGCGGTCGTTCGATCGGGCCTGGACCCGCCTCAAGCCGCTGCTCGAGTCCCCCACCAGCCCCGAGCCCTTCCATCTCGCCGGGCGCCTGCTCACCGACCGCGGAGACGTCCACGACGCGCGCAAGACCCTGACGCGGGGGCGGTCGCTGTTCCCGGACGACGAGCAGATCGAGTCCATGCTGGCGGAGTCCGAAGAGCCCCGCACCCAGCTCGACCTGACCGATCCCCTCGACGAGGATCCCGACGGCCAGGCCCGTCTGGCGGAGCGATTGCTGATCCAGGGTGCACCGCTGCGCGCCCGACGCCTGCTCGAGAAGGTGCGCCGCAGTCATCCCGACCACACGCGCACGGCCGACCTCCTGTGGGCACTCGATGGCAACTTCAGGCTGCGCGGCGTCACCCTGGCCGATCTCGCACGCGTGCACGCCGCTCCCACCCAGTCCCTCGCCGATCTGCCGGAGGACACCGACTTCACCGCTGAGGCGAGCGTTCCTCCCGAGCTCGCCGACGAGGAGGACAGCAAGGGCGCGGCCTTCCCCACCCTGTTCAAGAACCTCGAGGAGCAGACCGAGGCGTTCGGGGGCACCCCCACCAGCACCGGTGAGCGCGAGGTGACCCAGGCCACCCAGGTGTCCAGCATCCTGGCCGGAGAGACTCAGACCACGCAGACCGAGACCCAGACCACCGATGGCCGCGGCGGAACCGACGGCCGCGAAGACACCCAGATCATGCACGTGGTCCGCACCACCGGGCACCAACCGGACGGCTCGTCCGGCGACACGCTGATCGACGGCGCATTCGACCTCGGGGCGGCCGAACAGGCTCTGCAGGGCGAGACCGAAGACGAGGACATCGTGCTCCGTCGCCGGTCGCGACACGGGCCCGCCGACACCGACACCCAGATCGACACGCAGAGCGGGCGCATCCACCTCGATCCCAGCCGGGACCGGGTCCAGGAAGGCGCGAACATCCACGACGAAGGTGCGGAGTTCATCCGTCCGCGCAAGAAGCCGCAGGTCACCGTCGAACCCGCTCCCCCGCGAGCCCGCAAGACCTCCGATCCCCCCGGGCAGCCCCGAAGTACCGAGCCCCAGGGCGCGCGCGAACCCGACGACGACGCGACGCCGAACCGCGCGGCCTCCGATCCACCGAAGCTGTCCGACGCCCCGACGCTCAAGCGCATGTCGCGCGATGCCTTCCCGAAGCACCCGCCTACCGACGAGGGGGACGAGGCTGGGGACTCGACTGGGGACGACGAAGCGCCGACCGAGGTGGAGTCCGAGCCCTCCAACGCATCCCAGCCCTCCACGCCGCCCAGGCGGTCGCGCGCAGTTCGCCCATCCGAACAGGTGACCGCCCCGGCGTCCGCACCACCGATGCCCGCCCCCGAGCCCCGCACCACCTCGCGGGGCGGAGCAGCCGCAGACGCCGACAGCCCCACCCAGGTGGACTCCGAGCGCCCGAGGCTCTCGGCAGCCCCGTCCCGGACGCCGCGTCCACCTCAGGGCGTGCGGATGGAGCGGCTCGACACGAGCGAGCGGCCCAAGCTCGACCCCCGCCTGGCCGCTGCACCCACCGTGCTGCTCGACGACGAGACCAAGCCGCCGAGACGCTCCAGGCTCGCCCCGTGGACCGGCTGGCTGCTCGTGTTGACCCTGATCGGCCTGGTGATCCTGTCAATGGGAAGTCTACTCATCCTCTACCAGCTGGTCTCGTCCGTTTGAGAGCGCTACGTCGGGCAGAACGACGATTCTGACTGATGGAGGTCCTCATGATGCGCTGGAGCCTGGTGCTGCTTCCCCTCGTGCTGTTCGGATGCGACGGCGGCGACGACGAAGACACCGACACCACCCCGACCCCGACGCCCGTTCCCACCGACACCGCAGACGACACCGGTGGTGGCGGCGGCGGCTTCGTCCCGGCTGCATTCGCGGCCTTCGGCGAGTTCGCGATCAACGATCAGGGCCAGGCCGTGGGCTACACCGGCCAGGACCAGACCGGCGCCACCGTCCAGGCACCTGCGGTCGTCACCGTGCTCGTGGTCGACGACTCCGTGCTGAACGGCTCGCCCGTCAACAGCGCCAACAGCTGCACCGTCTCGTTCGGGGGCGACGGCCCGTTCGACTCCGCCGCCTGGGCAGACACCGTCGGGATCTACTGGGGCCTCACGATGCCCGCTGGCACGCCCGTGGTGACCGACACCTGCCAGGATCTCGAGTTCCCCAGCACCTGGGGCGGAGACCCCGCGTCCGTCCTCGCCCAGTGGGACTGGGGCGTCGGCCTCGCCGAGATGGACCCCGCGATCGAAGCACAGCTCCCGGGCGTGTTCGGCGCGCAGTGGGCCGTGGTCGAGCCCGCCGTGATCGGCGGCGGCTGGTACAGCAACGCCGTGTTCGGCCTCGAGGCCAGCGGCTACCTCGATGGCGGCTACGCCTTCGCACAGGAAGTCGACGTGGACTTCAACGCCCAGTTCGACGGCGCAGGCGCCCCGATCCTGCTCGACTCGGGCGACGTGTGGTTCGCCGGTGCTGCTCAGCCGGCAGTCGGCGCCTACGTGGCACAGGGCGTGGCCATCGTGCAGCCCGCAGACCTGCTGATCCCCGGGCCGCAGTAGCCCCTACCAGCGCACCACCCACGTGGTGGTGGCAACGCCGATTCCCGCAACGCCCAGTCCGACGCCTACGCCGGACAGGGCGTTTGCACGTTGAGCCCGCACCGGGACGTCTTCGAGCGGGGTGTCGAAGTCGTTGACCGCCCGCTCCTGGGTCCACGCAGCGGTCAGCGTCCCCACGGCACCGGCCCCCAGAACGCCCGCCAGCACGGTGCCATAGCGACGCATGCGCTTGCGGCGCCGCTCCCGGGCGGTGGCATCGAGGGCGCCGAAGTCGACGACCGGAACCTCGGCGATGCTGTAGTGGTAGCCCGTGTGGACCACGGCCCCGCCGGCATCGAACCCCTGAATCACGAAGGCCCGCTCCGCCGGAACGCCGGTCGCGTCGGCGCCATCCACCTGCCACCCGCCCTCGGGTGACCGCTCGATGGGGTTCTCGCCCCCCGGCTCGGGAGTGAGCATCCAGGCACGGTACAGCGGCCCGCCTTCTGGAATCCACGCCTCGGGCGGGGCGTAGTCGGGGTCGAGCTGCTTGACGGCCGCCCAGCTCTTGCTGCTGGCGATCATCTCGCGCTCGAAGAACTCGCCCAGCGCACGGGCCCGATGCCAGGCCACGATGGTCGCCTGGTCGAGGGGGGCGTCGATGCACGCGCCCGCGTCGTGAATCGCTTGGTAGTGCCGCCCGAACGCCGCTTCGTCGACGTCTTCGTAGGCGGCTTCGAGTGCCGTGGTCTCGGCCCGCAGCGTCGCAGCTGCGTCGTCTGGACAGGCCGCGGATGCCAGGCTGCTGAGGAGGATGATCACCGTGGATGCTCCCGGGTCGCGACCGGACGGATCATTCGCCGGACCGCGTGGACCGATGATAGTGCATCGCATGCGCTCTCCACTCCTGCTCTCCGTTCCAATGGCCCTCCTTTTCGCTGGCTGTGCGTCCAACGAGCCCACCTGGGCCCTCGACATCACGTTCGTGGCACCGGCCGACGCCACCGATACCGACATCACGGGCTCGACCACCTGGCAGGTCTACCGCAAGGGGTGGCAGCGCAACTTCAAGGGCAAGCACTTCCTCTGCTCGGTGTTCGTCACCTTCGACGGGGTCGAAGACACCCCCGACTGTCCGGACTGCGTGCGGTCGTACACCGTCACTCCCGAGGTCGACTTCACCGACTGCGCCGCACCATTGGGCGACGATCCTCTCTTCACCGGCCTGACGCGCATCGGCTTCGGTCCGGTGTCGGATGACGCCAACGCGCCCTACCCCGGTCTCTCCAGTCCTGGCTACGCCGACTACGGCCTCGGCTGGGAGGTCCACGGCTGGGCCTACCCCGAAGCCGCGGTCTCGGGTCCGGCCCCGGAGGTCGCCGAGTTCGACGGGTCTCAGGCCTTCGACATGGCTCCGGCCTTCGCCTGGCAGCTGGCGGCGGGCAGTGCGACATCCACGTCGCGACTCGCCATCGATCCCGCGGACGACGCCACGCCATGAGTCGCGAAGAGGCCCGTCCACACGCACGGATCTCAGGGTCGTCCGATCCTGGTACGCTGTGTGCAGTGATTCTGGGCATGCCACGACTCTCCGCCGTACTCCTCACCGCGTGCTTCGCTGTTCAAGCGGGCTGCGCGGCGGGGGCCGACGTCGACTTCGACGACACCGACGCGATCCCGCCCACCGTCGACACGGGGCCCCTCGACACCGGCGAAGTCCCCACCCTCGAGGGCGACTGGATGGCGGTCTCGGGCACGATCGAGGTCTTCGACGGCCAACCCGTCGCAACCGACATCACGATCGAGGTCCAGGCCAGCGACGCCGAAGGCATCCTCAATCCCGTCGACTGCGGGGCCCGTCTGGTGGGCGAGCCCATCGAAGCCGAGCAACCCGACGACGAGGTCTCGCTGTTCGGCCTGTGGCGGTACGACGTCGATGTCGGCCTCTGCCCCGACCTTCCGCTCACCTTCGAAGTGGGGCTCGGCCCGCTGCTGCCCACCCTGTGGCCCGAGCTCGAGGAAGACGACGCCTCCGTCCGGCACAGCCGGGGCCTGTACACCCCCAACAGCAGTCGAGACGGCTTGTGGGTCTTTGGGTACGCCGGAACGCCCGAACAGCTTCAGGGGGTCGGCCTACCGGTCTCGCTCGAACCCCTTCCAGACGGCCTCTACACGGTCAAGTCCGCGTACCTGCTCCCGCTCTGAATCGCCGCGGGCATCCCCCGGCCGAGACGTTAAGAGCCCGCTCCGCTCGTCCATGGGGGAAGTGTGCTCTGGTTGTCCTGGATCTCGGCTGTCGCGCTCGCCGCATCGGGTGGCGGTCACGAAGCGGCCGAGCAGCACGCCAAACTGGGCGAGTTCCTGCCCTTGTGGTCGGTCATCCCGTTCGCGGGCCTGCTGCTGTCGATCGCGATCCTGCCCATGTTCGCCGAGCACTGGTGGCACAAGAACCGCAATCAGCTGCTCGTCGCCGTGGGCTGGGCCGCGCCCGTCTTCCTGTTCCTGGTCTACGCGGGCCTCACCGACTTCCATCACCTGGGCCACGACGCCACGCACAAGCTGCACCACGCGGTCATCGAGTACGTCAGCTTCATCGCCCTGCTGGGTTCGCTGTACGTGATCTCCGGCGGCATCCTGCTGCGCGGTGATCTTCAGGGTAAACCCACCGTCAACACGGCGTTCCTGGCCATCGGCGCGGTGATCTCCAACCTGATCGGCACCACCGGCGCCAGCATGCTGCTCATCCGGCCCATGTTGCGCACCAACCACCAGCGCAAGCACACCTGGCACATCCCGATCTTCTTCATCTTCCTGGTGTCCAACATCGGTGGCGCGCTCACGCCCATCGGCGATCCCCCGCTGTTCCTGGGCTACCTGCGCGGAATCCCGTTCTTCTGGACCCTCGAAGCGCTGTGGATGTACTGGCTGCCCGTCGTGGTGCTGCTCCTCGTGATCTTCTTCGCCATCGACACCGTGCTGTACGGCCGCGAAGACGAAGCCGCGACCCGCATCGACAGAGCTCAGATCGAACCCCTGCGGCTCGAGGGGAACATCAACTTCCTCCTGCTCGCCGGCGTGATCGCCTGCGTCCTGTTCCTCTCGCCCGTCGCCCACGTCGAAGGCGTCGAGCACGGATTCGACATCCGCGACTACTACGCCCGCGAGATCGGGATGGCCGTCCTGACCGGCATCTCCCTCGTCGCCACGTCCCAGTCCATCCGGGAGCGCAACGCGTTCAACTACGGGCCGATCCTCGAGGTGGCGGCCCTGTTCGTGGGCATCTTCGTGGCGATGATCCCGGCCACGTCCCTGCTCGAGAAGCACGGGGCGGCGCTGGGCGTCACCGAGCCCTGGCAGTACTTCTGGGCCACCGGCTCCCTGTCGGCGTTCCTCGACAACGCGCCCACGTACGTCACCTTCGCAGCCCTGGCGTGCGGGAACTACGACCACTGCACCACCGAGGAGAACCTCGCCACCCTCACCACCCAGCCCGAGTCGGCCGCGGTTCTCGCGGCCATCTCCCTGGGGGCCGTGTTCCTGGGTGCAGGCTCCTACATCGGCAACGGGCCCAACTTCATGGTCCGGGCCATCGCCGAGCAGTCCGGCTACAAGATGCCCAGCTTCTTCGGGTACACCGCCTACGCCGCGGCCTTCCTGGTGCCGATCTTCATCGTGATGTCCCTCGTGGCGTTCTGATGCCGCGTCGCGCCTTCTTCGGGGTCGTTCACCTCAAGCCGCTGCCCGGCAGCCCTCGCGCGGCAGACCTCGAGGACGTCCATGCCCGGGCCCTCGCCGACACCCGGACCCTCGTTCAGGGCGGCGTAGACGGGCTGATCCTGGAGAACTTCGGCGATGCGCCCTTCTCGTCGGGCGCCGCAGACCCCGTGACCGTGGCCTGCATGACCCGCATCGCGTGGGACATCCGCCGCATCGCCCCCGACCAGAGGCTGGGGATCAACGTGCTCCGCAACGACGCGGCGAGTGCGCTCGGCATCGCCACAGCGGTCGAGGCGGACATGATCCGCGTGAACGTGCACACAGGGGCGATGGTGACCGACCAGGGTGTGCTGGAAGGCCAGGCCCGGCAGACCCTCCTCGACCGGGTGCGGTTCGGCGAAGAAGCCGCAGGCATCGCCATCGCCGCCGACGTGCTGGTGAAGCACGCCGTTCCGCTGGGCGCACCGGACATCGCGGACGTCGCTCGTGACACGGCCTATCGCGGGCTCGCCGACATCCTGATCGTGACCGGCAGCGGCACCGGCCAACCCCACGACCCCGACCGCGTGGCCGTGGTGAAGCACGCCGTACCCGACCGGCCGGTCTGGGTGGGGTCTGGCATCACGCCCGACAGCGCACGCCAGCTCCAGGCAGATGGCGCCATCGTGGGCACCTGGCTGCATCACGACGGCCAGCTGGAAGCCCCCCTGGACCTGGAACGGGTTCAGGCGATGCGCAAAGCCCTCTGAACGGCCCTCTGATCACGCCGCGAACAGGCTGAGCTGCGTGGTGGGCTCGACCGGAGAAGCCGCGCGCACAGCGCCTCGCGACGACACCATGGTGCGGTTGGCAGGCGCAGGCAGGCCCGACGCCACCGACCCCTGAGAATCCCCCGCGAGCATCGGACGATTCGAGGCATCGACTGCTTCGCCCCCGGCACCCTGTGCGGTGCTGGCACCGAACCACTCGATCGACCACCGGCTGCCCACGGACCGGACGACACCGACCAACCGACCCGCGACCGACCAGCGCGACAGCAGACACGGCTCTCCGTGGTCGCCGAGGAGCCGGAGGCCATCGACCCGGCCCAGCATCGGCCGACCGGGACCCCGGGCGACCAGCACGACGGAATCGCCCTGCTCTGGAGTGCCCGACACGATCACCAGCTCTCCGGAGCGGAACGACCGGCCACCGAACTCTCCATCCCGCGCGACACTGAACACCTGAGCGGAGGAAGGGATACCTGCGGGACGGGCGTGGGACGGCGAAGCGGCTCGAAGCGAAGGGGCTGTTGCGTGCATGGACATGAGCGACCTCCTTTCCGTGGTCGGTGACGTCTTCAACGTACTGAACTGTACCCCCACCATCTACTACCAATTTTTGTCCGCCGACCATTTTATGTCCGATGTGGCGAGAAGCGGACCCATCGCGGTACATGGCACGCGCACCCCCCACGTCACCTGCGAGGTCCCATGTCCACACGCTTGCTCGGGATGGCATTCGGCGCCCTGATCCTGCTTCAGCTCGGCATCCTCGTCGGGCAGGCGATGCCGCCGGCATGGGCACAGGACACCCCCACCACGAACGGCTCGGACGCCGCAGACCCCCTCGCCGGGGATGCCGAGGTGTTCCGCGATCCGCCTCGCCTGCTCTGCAAGATGTTCACCGTTCCGCTGCAGGGTGCGGGCTCGATGTTCGAGACCAACGACCTGAACACCGAGATCGGCCGCTGGATTCAGAGCGAAGAAGATCTGTACGACCTGTTCTCGATCGACTTCGAGATCGGCCAGAAGCCCACGGGCTACGCGCAGGGCTACGCCCAGGTCTGCCTCTCGCCGCGCTGACCCCCCCGGTCCGCTACCAGGGGATCAGGCCCGCCGCCCGGCCTCCCACGGTGTCGGAAGGCACGGCCGAGGGGAGCATGGCCTGGACGTCGTCCACGGGCACGAAGCCGAGCTCGGCATCCAGCAGCGCCCGGCCGCGGTACGTGCCGCCCACCCACAGTGCCGTGGCGGGGTCGCGTCCCACGCCATCGTGAACCACCCGGCGGCGACGGGGCCGTTCGTCCACCCAGGCCCTCCAGGCGGCCACCCAGTCTCCCGCCGCACCGACGATGTGCGGAGGGTGGTCCTGCATCCACAGTGGGTCCGACACCGCGTCGCGGCGCCCGACCGGCCCGTCCTCACCTGCCAGGGAGTCCGCGAGATCCCACCAGCACTGGGGCTCGTCGCAGGCCAGATCCCGGTCGAAGCGCTCCCGGATGACCGTGGCCAGAGACGCCCGGCGCTCCACATCGGGATCCCAGGCGCTCCAGGCGGCCAGACGCGAAGCGGCCTGCTCGTCCTCCCAGTGTGTCGCGTGCCAGGCCTCGAGCCACGGGTCGGCGAACCCCTCGGGGAGCGGACGTTCTTCGAGCAGCGCCCAGTGAGCGTCGGCCACGTCGCTGGGGAGCCCTTCGGGTCGCAGGTCCAGGGAGTACACGGGGTCGGGGACGTCGCCGTCCAGCAGCGCACGCATCGTCATTCGAGCGCGTCCCAGTGGGCTGTTCGGCGCGTCGATGGTCGGAGCGTGCTCGAGCAGCCAGGCCTCTCCGCACGGCGCCCTGCGATCGCCCCGCCACAACGCCCGGATCCCGCGCTTCACCGGCTCGCAGGCCTCCAGCCGCTTCTGCACGGCCTCCGACTCCCCAGAACATCCCATCACGCCCACGATCAGCGCGATCCCGAGCGAGACCACGAGGAGGCCGACCTGAGGAGGCCGCCCGGACGGGATGTTCCGCACCCTTCCCGGGCGCCTCCTGTGGGGTCGGGGGGAGAAGACACACGAGCACGTTGCCGGCTCATGGTCTTCGAGTCGGGAGGGACGACGCGGGAGGCGCCGGGGGGGAGCGGGGAAGGAAGCCGGAAGGGGTCCGGCGGAGCATTGGTACCCCTCCGATCCTGCCGGGTCAAGCTTCATTACCTACGCCCACGCTACAACCGTTCCAGGGGTTCGCCATCAACATGTTGGGGATAACGCACCCACCGATCGATTCACGGGGATCCCCGGTCATCCTCGATCATCCGGCGTTGCAGACCCGTCACCGACCCGCAACGGACAAACCTCTGTTTTCGAGATTCCCCCCCACAGCGCATCAACTGCCCTATGGATCCGCTGTGGATTGTGGAAAAACGGCGTCGAACGGCGCACGAAACCCCGGAGCGTCTTCGACGATCCGGGGTCTGCGAGCGTCTGCGCTGTCCTCCTGGAACGAATCCGGAGGACGCTCGACCGCCTACTGCTGCTGCCCGTCGGCGATCCAGTCCGCGAGGGTGTCGAGCTCGGCCTGGGTCAGGCAGTCGGTGGGGTCGTCGACCGTGGGATCGCCTGTGCACCCAGCGGATTGGGGCATCGCGCCCGAGAGGATGCGGACCTGTGCGCACTCGCCCTTGGTGAGCGTGGCGCAGGTTGCGATCGACGCCGACAGCTGCGAGTCGTTGTAGGCGCTGGTGACGTCTGCACCGCCCATGTTGTGGCCGCCGAAGTTGTCGACCGTGTGGCAGTCGGCGCACTTGGCAGCGAAGATCGTGTTCACGGCCGCGAAGGTGGTGAACGGCCCGGTGTCGCCTGCGCCCGTGTCGCCCGTGGGGGTGACCGTGCCGGTGTCGCCTGTGGCCGTGACCATGCCGGTGTCGCCGGTCATCATCATGCCGGTGTCGCCGGTCATCACCATGCCCGTGTCACCAGCGGTGTCGCCCGTGTCGGTATCGGTGTCGGAGTCGGTGTCCGTGTCGGTATCGGTGTCCGAATCCGTGTCGGCGTCGGTGTCGGCGTCGCTGTTCAGATCCGGGAAGCCGGTGTCGACCCCGGGAGGCGGCTGGACGAACTCGATGGTCGGGTCGGTGGTACCCGAGGTCTTCGTCTCGACGGTCTGATCGCAGGCGACGAGAGCCAGGGTGAGCAAGAGCAGCTGGGATTTCACGAAGTGCCTCCCGGACGGGGCATCAGCTTCAGGCCGCGTCCGCCGCGCACTATAGTCCCCCGGCCTGGAATCGGCACGTATCCGACACGGGTTTCGGCACCCGTCCGAGCAAACCGTCGGGGACCGCCCGGATGTTTCAGTGGAAGTTGCGCGCCCGGATCGCCGGAGCGGCCTGTTCTTCCGGCCACGGGCACGCCCAGAAGTGCAGGACCACTACACTGATGGCATCGCCCTGACGCTGGAGCACGCCGTCGGCGCCCAGCAGGCTCGCGTGGCGCGCGAGTCGCCGGTACTTCTCCCAGATCTTGGGCCACACCACCAGGTTGGCCATCGCGGTCTCGTCTTCGAGGGTCATGAACACCACTCCCGAGGCGGTTCCGGGACGCTGGCGCGACGAGACCAGGCCCACGATCGAGACCCGGGTGTCGCTCGGCAGGGTCGCGAGGCGGTCGAGCATCACCACCCGGTCGGGCACCAGGGGGCGCGCGAGGGCGACCGGGTGCAGATCCACACTCAATCCCACCGTCCGGTAGTCGGCCTTCAGCTCGTCGACCAGGCCCGCTTCGGGCAGGGATGGACGGGGCTCGTTGCGGGACAGGCCGGCGAAGAGCGGCAGCTCGGTCCACAACCCCTGGAGCACCCAGGCCGCCTCGCGCCGACTCGCTCCGAAGATCTTGAACGCGTTGGCTTCGGCCAGCGCCTGGAGGCGTCGTTTGTCCAGTGCGGTCCGGCGTGCGAAGTCCGCGAGGCTCGAGAACGGCCCGTCTGCACGTGCCCGTTCGACGGCTGCCCCGTGTTCGGCCCCGAATCCACTGACCAGGCGCATTCCCAACCTGAGTGCGGGCTGGCCGTCTTCTCCGGGCTCCAGGGTGCAGTCGTAGTCGCTGTGGACCACGCACACCGGACGCGCTTCGATGCCGTGTCGCTGGGCGTCCGCCGTGATCGCCCGGGGGGAGTAGAACCCCATCGGCTGGCTGTTGATCAGCGCCGCAGCGAACGCCGCGGGGTGGTGGCACTTCACCCAGCCCGACACGTAGACCAGCATGGCGAAGCTGGCCGAGTGCGACTCGGGGAAGCCGTACTCCCCGAATCCCAGGATCTGCGCGAAGATCTTCTCGGCGTACTCGGGCTCGATGCCCTGCTCGATCATCCCGTCCACCAGCCGTCGGCCGATCTCGTCCAGGTTGCCCCGCTTGCGCCACGCCCCCATCGCGCGTCGGAGCTGATCCGCTTCGCCCGCCGAGAACCCGCCGACTGCCGCCGCCATCGCCATCACCTGCTCCTGGAACAGCGGAACCCCCAGCGTGCGCTCCAGGATCGGCTCCAGTAGTGGATGGGGGTAGGTGACGGGCTCCTCGCCGGTCCGACGCCGCAGGTACGGGTGCACCATGCCCCCCTGGATCGGCCCCGGCCGGACGATCGCAACCTCGACCACCAGGTCGTAGAACGTCCGGGGACGCAGGCGCGGCAGCATCGACATCTGGGCCCGACTCTCGATCTGGAACACCCCCACGGTGTCGGCTGCACAGAACATGTCGTACACGGCCGGATCCTCGGCCGGCACGCTGGCCAGGCTCCACACCTGCCCGTGGAAACCCGCGATCAGCTCGAAGGCCTTGCGGATGGCGGTGAGCATCCCGAGCGCCAGGATGTCGACCTTCACGAAGCGCAGCGCATCCACGTCGTACTTGTCCCACTGGATGACCGTGCGGCCCTCCATGGTCGCGGGCTCGACGGGCACCAGATCGATGAGCAGCCCATCGGCGATCACGAATCCCCCGACGTGGATCGAGACGTGGCGCGGAAACCCCTTGAGCTGCCGGGCGATCGCGACGGTCTGGCGCAGCGGCAGCGACTCGGGGTCGAGCCCGCTCTCGGCCAGGATGTCTGCGTTCATCCCGGGCGTCCACCAGTCCATGCACTTCGCCAGCCGGTCGACCTGATCGAGGGACAGGCCGAACACCTTCCCGATGTCGCGCACGGCACTCCGGGGCCGGTAGCAGATGAACTCGTTGACCAGCGCCGCGCGGTGTCGCCCGTACTTCTCGTAGATGTACTGGATGACCTCCTCGCGCCGCTCGTGTTCGAAGTCGACGTCGATGTCGGGCGGCTCGCCGCGCTCTTTGCTGATGAACCGCTCGAAGAGCAACGTGGACCGGCTCGGATCGACGGCCGTGATGCCGAGCGCGTAGCAGACCGCGGAGTTCGCGGCCGACCCCCGCCCCTGGCACAGGATCCCCCGGCTGCGCGCGAACCGGACCGCGTCGTGCACGGTGAGGAAGTACGCCGGGAACTGCATCTCCTCGATGACGGTCAGCTCGTGCTCGATCTGGGCGGTGACGTGGCCCGGCGCCCCTCCCGGGTACCGCTCCTCCAGGCCCTTCAACGTCAGGTGCGTCAGCCAGCTCATCGCCGAGTGGCCTTCGGGAACGACCTCGCGCGGGTAGGTGTAGGTGAGCTCGTCCAGACTGAACGTGCAGCGCTCGGCGATGCGGGTCGCTTCCCCGACGGCTTCGGGCCAGTCGCGGTAGCGGTCTCGAAACTGCGCTTCGGACAGGACGTAGCGCGTGTGGTTGTTGTGCAGGGCCGTGCCGGCGGCATCCAGGGTGGTCCGGCGCCGGATGCAGGTCAGCACGTCGGCCACCGGTCTGCGACCCGCGCGGTGGTAGCGGACGTCGTTGCTCGCGACCAGGGGGCTGTCCAGCTCGGCGGCGGTCTGCAGCGCCCGCGACACCCGGATCCGGTCGGCCGGGGTGAGGTTGCGGCACAGCGCGACGGCGAGCCGCTCCCCGAACGCCTCCCGAAGCCCCTCGGCCTGTGCTGCGGTCCAGCCGGGTCGGAGGATGCAGGTCAGCCCGTCGGCGAACTCCGCCACACGCGCAGCCTCGATCCGAGCCGTGCCCTTCGGCTGATTCTCACGGGCAGCGGTCAACAGGCGGCACAGGGAGCGCCATCCGGCCAGGGTCTCTGCGTAGAGCGCGATGGCGGGCCGGTCGATGACCGTGACGGTCGCGCCGCACAGCAGGTGGACGCCGTGCTCCTTCGCGGCCTTGTGGGCCTGGACGACGCCGTACACCCCATCCCGGTCGGCCAGGCCGATGTGGGCCACGCCTTGCTTCGCAGCGGTCTCGACCAGCTCGGCGGGCTGGGAGGCGCCATCGAGCAGCGAGTAGCACGACCGCGTCAGGAGCTCGGCGTAGGGCATGACCTGAACATACGTTCAAGCCCTGCAGCTCGCAACACCGGCTCCCGATCCAGCAGCTACTCGAAGATGACCGTGTTGCAGACCGTGTCGATGGGCTTCTTGCCCTCGCCGCAGTCCTTGTAGCGCTCGAGCAGCATCATCCCGACCTGCTTGCCCTGCACCGACCGGACCTCGCTGTCCGAGAACGTGTGCTCGGCCCGCCAGACCACCTTGCCGTCTTCGACCTTCGCCTCGACGCCCTGCTCCTTGGGGAGCCAGCCGGCGTGCGAATCGAAGCTGTACGTGCAGCCTTCCTCGGCCTCGGCCGCGGTCTCGCCCATGAAGTAGTAGTAGATCGGCTTGCCCACCTCGTGGGTGGGACGCGACTGCGGAAGCGCTTCTGGCATCGCGTCTTCCTTCAGGTCGACCAGCGTGCCGTAGTTGTCGCAGCCCGCGTAGCTGTAGGAGGTCTCGGACTCGACGAACGGGTTCGACCCGACCGGGTTGGAGTCCTCGATCTTCTCGCCCTTGTTCAGGGTCCAGTACAGGTCGGAGATCGACAGGCGGCAGCGCTTGGTGTTGACCTTCGCGTACAGCGTGCCCTGCAGCTTGTTGCCCAGACTGGCCCGGATGGCCTTCCAGCGCGCGTAGGCGGCCTCGTTCTCCTGCGCCTTCTTCTCGGCGGCCTTGGCAGCGGCGATGACCTTCTTCAGCTCTTCTTCCGGCACGCCCTCGGCGCCCAGCTTCTCGAGCTTCTTCTTGGTGCAGGCCTTGTCGTGGGCGAGCAGAGCTTCACACCAGTCCTGCAGGCGCGGCTTCTCGGCGCACTTGAGCTCCTTCTCGCCGTCCTCTTCCTCCTCGACTTCGCAGTCGTAGGTGTAGATGTCGCGGCGGGACATGGCCGTGTACTTGACCTTCAGCTGGCCGTCTTCCTCGACGAACTTCATCCGGGCGATCGGGTTCTCTTTGTTGGGCCCGTCCGGCTGGGCTTCCGACATCACGAACTCGCGTCCGGCGATGGTGTCGATCGACAGGTCGCAGGTGGGCTCGGTCTCTCCTCCGCCCGTGCAGGCGAGGGTGAACGCGAGGACCGAGGACGCGGCGAAGATCAGGGGCAGTCTGTGCGTGTGCATATCGGGCTCAGTTCCTCGCGATCGAGATGGTGGTGATGGTGACGTCCTCGACCGGGGTGCTGCCCTTGAGCGGGACGTTGATGATGTCCTGGACCACCGGCAGATCGCACTTGCCGAAGATCGTGTGCCGACCGTTGAGGTGGGCCGGCAGGCTGTCGGTGATGAAGAACTGCGAGCCGTTGGTGCCCGGACCCGCGTTGGCCATCGCGAGCAGCCCCTTCTCATCGAACTTCAGACCGTTGTCGGTCTCGTCCTCGAAGCGGTAGCCCGGGCCTCCGCGACCCGTACCGAGGGGGTCTCCGCCCTGGATCATGAAGTTCTTGATGACCCGGTGGAACTTGGTGCCGTCGTACAGCTTGCGCTTGACCATCTGGCCGTTCGCGGGGTCCTTCCACTCTTTGGTGCCCTCGGCGAGACCCACGAAGTTGGCCACGGTGAGCGGCGCCTTGTCGGGCCACAGGGTGCACGCGATGTCGCCCTGGTTGGTGCGAATCGTGGCGGAGAGCTTGGAATCCCTCGTGATTCCGGCCTCTTCGAGCCACTGGTTCACTTTCTCCTCGCTGGGAGGCTGCGGCTTGGGCGGCATGCGGCGGCCGCGGGTGTCCTTGGCGCGCAGCTTCTTCTCGAGCATGGCCACTTCGTTCTCGAGCTTGGCCGCCCGGCCCTTCAGCTCGTCTCGCTCGGCCACCACCTTGTCGTGCTCGGCCTGCGGCACCCCACATCCGGCCAGCGCGACCACAGCCAGCCCTCCGACCACGGCGTTGCGCATCCACTCTGCAAGCACGGTTCCTCCAGTTCTAGATTCCGTTCGCTGGACCGCGCGGGGATAACCGCCGAGCGCCGAGCAAGCCCACGAACAGCAGGGCGCACACCGCCACGAACCAGTCCCCGAAGCGCGCGTAGACCGTGGGGAACGTCTTCAGACGCAGCTCCACCCGACGCTCCGCGGCTTCGAACAGGCCGGTCTGGGAATGGATGACGCCGTGAGGCTCGACCAGGAACGACGAGCCCGAGTAGGTGCTCCGGATCATCGGGACCCCGAGCTCCGTGGAGCGCGCAGCGGCCAACATCCCGTGCTGCCAGGGCCCTGCGCTGTCGCCCCACCAGGCGTCGTTCGTGACGTTGATCAGGATGTCGACGTCCTCGTAGCCCCGGCAGAAGTCCGGGAGGATGGCCTCGTAGCAGATGGGTGCGGCGATCCGGGCGTCGGCGACGTTCAGGATGGTGGCTTCGGTGCCCGCCCGGAAGTTGCCGATGCCACCGATGGCATCCCGCAGCCAGGGCACGTACTCCCCGAACGGCAGGTACTCCCCGAACGGCAGCGGGATCATCTTGTCGTAGCGCCCGACCATCTGCCCCTTGTCGTCGAAGGCGTAGACGCTGTTGTAGACCTCGTAGTCGTCGGGGGGGATGTCGATGACCGCGCCACCGCCCACGACCATGCCGTACCCGCCCCGGCGCGCCATCGCGGCCAGCTGCGTCCGGATCCGGTTGGGACGATTCCCCCGGTCGTTGAGATAGGGCGTGGAGCCCTCGGGCCACACCACGAGATCGACCGTTCCCCGCGGGATGGACCGGGTCTTCTGCACCCATTCCTTGAGGTCGCCCCGGGCCCCCACCAGCATCCGCTCCACCATGTCGCGATGGCTCTGCAGCTGGGCGACGCGCACGACCCGGGCCTCGCGGAGCTCCGCCTCGACGGCCTCGAAGCGCCACGACCCGTAGACGAGCACGGCCAGCAGGGCGATTGCGAACCCCAGTGCTGCGAAACCCGGCGGCTCGAAGGGCTCTCCGGCCCGTGCGCCGCCCGGCCGCGTCTCCTGCCAGCGATACCAGCACTCGCCGAGGACCGCGTTGCCCACGAAGATCAGGAACGTGAGCCCCCAGATGCCCGTGATGCCCACCGACTGCCAGACGAGCGGCACCTGGTACTGCCCGACCCCGTGGTTGTACGGAAACAGGAACAGCTTCATCTGCACGAACTCGATGAGCACCCACAACGCCGGCCAGGCCAGGATCCAGGCGGTTCCGAGCCGCTTGCGGAGCGGGTGCACGCTGCCCCACAGCACCACGTAGGGCGCACCGAACGCCGAGCTGAACAGCAGCACCACCCCGATGGCGACCACCGTGGGGAGGTTGCTGAAGGTGTCGATCGTGTAGACGAGCCAGCGAAAGATCAGGGCCACGCCCACGAGCCCGTACAGGTAGCCGAGCCAGCGGTTCGACCGGCGCCACCGCGGCTTCTCGCCCTCGGCCGGCTCCGGAGAGGGGCGGATCACCCAGAACATCGGGAGCAGCCCCACCCACTGGAGCAGGTGCACGTTGCTCGGCGGCGCTTCGAGCGCCATGAAGGAGCACGCCACCAGGGTGACGAGCACCCGGACCAGCAGGTCCGCCTTCGAGCCCTGGGTCATTCGGCGTCCGACGGCTTGGGAGCCCAGCTGGGCCGGCGCTTCTCGGAGAACGACGCGATGCCCTCGGCCACCTCTCCACTCGTGAGCGCGCGCGCGCCTGCGCGGGTCTCCATGTGGAAGCGCGTCTCGTCGTGCAGACCCGTCACCCCCCTCAGGGCCGCCAGGGCTTCGGCCGTGGCCTTCGGCGCCGCGTGGTGGATCCGCTGGACCAGCTGCCGTGCGGCATCGAGCGCGCCCCCCTCCGGAACGACCCGGTTCACCAGGCCCCAGCGGTCGGCCGTGGCCGCATCGATGCGCGAGCCCGTGAGGATCAGCTCGGCCGCCCGCGCCGACCCCACCAGCTTGGACAGGCGCGTGGTCCCGCCCACATCGGGCACCATCCCGAACAGCGTCTCGGGAAGGCTGAAGAACGCGGACTCCGACGCGATCCGCAGATCGGCCGCCAGCGCGAGTTCCAGCCCGCCTCCGGCACACGCGCCCTCGATCGCCGCCACGACCGGAACCGGCAGGGTCGTGAACACCGAGAACGACCGTTTCAGGCGCTCGATCACCGCGATCAGGCCCTCCTGATCCCCCGCGCCCACCAGCGGCACGATCTCCTGGAACACCGCGTTGCTGGGGGTGAGGTCCATCCCCGCGCAGAAGTGTCCGCCCGCGCCGGTCAGGATCACGGCCCGCAGCCCTTCGAGCCCGTGCAGCCGCTCCCCTTCTGCCGCGAGAGCGTCCCACAGGGGGCCATCGAGGGCGTTGCGCCGTGCGGGACGGTCGATCGCGAGCTCGACCCAGCCGTCGTGCTGGGTCACTTCGAGCGCGCTGGACGCCGTGCTCCCGGCCGCTTCGCGACTGCCCATCGTTGACCTCCTGGCGATTGCCGGCAGACTGTATCCCCTCGGACCCCGGCGAAACACTCGCCCGGCCCCACCGCCACACCGCACCCCAGACCGGGAGCCCCCATGTCGACCTTCCCCGATCCCACCGACAGCCCCTGGCGGGTCCCGTTCGACGGCAGCTTCGACATCGGTGCCGCCCCCACGTTGCCCGAGGACGTCCCGAAGAAGAAGAAGGCGAAGCGGATGCTGGAAGACCAGGTCGACCAGCTCTACGACCTGCAGCGACGCCTGTACGCCGACGACCGTCGCAGCGTGCTGCTGGTGTTCCAGGCGATGGACGCCGCGGGCAAGGACAGCACGATCCGGGCCGTGATGACGGGCGTGAACCCCGCCGGATGCCAGGTGTACTCGTTCAAGAAGCCCAGCAGCCTGGAGCTCGACCACGACTTCCTCTGGCGCACGGCCAAGCGGCTGCCAGAGCGCGGACGCATCGGGATCTTCAACCGGTCGTACTACGAGGAGGTGCTCATCGTGCGCGTGCATCCGGGCATCCTCCAGCACCAGAAGCTGCCGGATCTCCCGCGCGAGCCGAGCGATTCCGAGCTCGAGGCCCTGTTCGCCCAGCGCTACCGGGCCATCCGCGACCACGAGCACCACCTGGCCACCAACGGCACGCTCATCCTCAAGTTCTTCCTCAACGTCTCCCGCGAGGAGCAGAAGCAGCGGTTCCTGTCGCGCATCGACGACCCCGCCAAGAACTGGAAGTTCTCCCACGGAGACCTGTCTGAACGGGCGCTGTGGCCCAGGTACATGGCCGCCTACGAGCGCGCGCTGAACGAGACCAGCCGTCCGTGGGCCCCGTGGTTCGCGATTCCGGCCGACGACAAGCGGACGATGCGGGCGATGGTCGCGACGATCGTGGTCGATGCCCTCAAGGGCCTGGATCTGCAGTACCCCGAGCTGCCGAAGGCCGAGAAGGACCGTCTCGCAGAGGCCCGTCAGGCGCTGGTCGACGAAGACTGATCGTCCCGTTCCCGCCGCCAGCCGCGACGTTGGCACGACGTTGACGGGACCTTGACCTGAACCGATGAACGGAACGCGCAGAACCGCCACTTTGTCGGTACCGTGTGTCCGGGTGGAGCCCGCTCCGCGAGAGCGATCGGTGTTCGGTTCACCTGCGCCCAATCATTCGGGATTCTCGAACGACAGGGCGCTTGTTGGCTTGTGATACTGCACATGAACGTGCGGAGGTGATGGTGAGACGGCGCGACTTCCTGACCAGCGCGATCGCGGGGACGGCCGGAGCCGGCCTGATGCTCGCGAGCCCGCCTGCCTGGGGCCGACGGTGGGGCGAAGCCCCCGAAGAGTCCGTCCCGCTCATCCTTCCCGAGGGCGTTCGCGCGAACCGCGTGCTCGAAGTGTTCATGTACGGCGGCATGTCCCCGTGGGAGTCGTTCTACGCCGTTCCGCAGTACGGCCGCTCCGACGACCCCGACTACCCCGACACCCAGTTCCACCTGTTCGCCGACCAGCACACCAACGTGTTCAACGCCTGTGGCGTGGCTCCGTCGCAGTATCTGCAGCCCTTCGCCACCGACTCCAACGGCGCACAGGTCAACCTCGGCCCGCTCGTCATGGCCTTCCGCAACCGGCCAGACATCCTGGCGCGCATGCGGGTGGTGGTGATGGCCCACACCCTCGAGCCCCACGAAGCCGCGATTCCCCTCGCGCTGTCGGGCATGCGGCTCGGCAGCCCTCGCATGGTGGGGATGGGCGCGCACATCCAGCGCTACTTCATGGAGCTCGAGACCCGCGCCGAGCCCTACAGCTACGTGCTCCAGCCCGAGAACGTGTTCAGCACCGACAACACGCGCGCCGCAGACGCCATCGGCCTGCATCCCGGGGCCGCCCGGCCCCTCGCCCTCAAGATCAACAGCTCCCAGCGCTTCCTCGACAACCTCGATCGCGCCAACCTCGGCGACCGCCGGGCCGCCTGGGATGCGCTGCAGTCGTTCTACGCCGACGCCGCACGTGCCCGCTACACCCGCGACGGCACCGCGGATTCAGAGCTCCTGCGATCCGCGGGCCTCGACGACCACGAGAGCGCACGCGCGTCCATCCGGCAGTCCGAAGCCATCCGCAACGTGCTCGGCGACGACTTCATGGCCTCGCAGGGTGGCAGCTCCTGCCTCGACGCCAACTCGCCGGCCTACACCGCGATGGGCGTCGAAGCCGCGGTGAAGCTGCTCACCCACCCCACGGCACCGGCCCGCTACGTCAACGTGGTCGACACCGGGCTGCGCCTCGCAGATGGAGGCGGCGGGTACGACACCCACTTCGACCACCTCTACCCCCAGGCCCGCAACGTCAACTTCCTGATGGACGAGCTGGCCCAGCGCATCAACGAACCCGGCGAGAACGACCCCGGCAAGGTCGACCTGGACGACACCATGGTGCTGCTCACCACCGAGTTCGGGCGCACCCCATTCAAGCAGTTCGGCGGCGAAGGCACGAACCACCACCCGTACGGCTACGTCAACGTCGTCATCGGAGGGCCGGTGGGTCCCGATCAGGCCGGTGTGGTGGGCGCGATCGGGCCCGACGGTGTGGCCAGCGACTACGTCTCGCCCCCCGAGCTCCGGGCCGCGCTGCTCGCCGCGGTGGGCATCTACCCCTTCAGCCACGAGTCCTTCGCGGTCGGCGACGTCCGCAACGTCCCCACCGAGCGCGACGCTCTCGCCATGCTCACCGAACGCGTCCTCGGGAGGTCCGCATGAACGTCCGACCCCTCGCCATCGCCCTTCCCCTGGCGCTCGCGTTCAGCTGCAAGTCCGACGGCGAACCCGTCGACTCCGGCATCCCCACCGAACCCCCCGTCGAAGAGCAGGCCCGCACCTGCGACGCGGGCGACGAGGCCTGGGTGCAGCGCGTGATTCCCCTGATGTGGGGCCGTCGTGCCCACGGGTCGGCCGAGGTCCGCGCCTGGGCCGGGATGGTGGCCCAGCACGGTCGCGAAGCCGTGGTCCGCGCCATGGCCGACGACCCCCAGTTCGCTCTGTGGTGGCGGCAGTGGGTCACCGACAAGCTCGCCGTCGCCCGCACCGGAGACAAGGAGTACAGCGCCTGCTTCGCCGGGCCGCTGCGCGACACCCACGACGGCTCGCTCACCCAGTGGATCCGGTCGATCGACGAACCCTGGGGGGCGGGCACCCCGGATGACGGCACGTTCAACATGGCCGACGTCATCGCCGATGCGCTGGTGGCCGACGACCTCGCGGTGGCGTGGCAGGTCAACCTGTTCGCGCGCATGAACCGTCCCGTCCAGGGCGCCAACGTGAGCATCGAGGAGCTGGAGTACAACCGCCGCGTGAACTTCGGCGAGGTCTTCTTCGAGAGCTACCTCAACCGCAACCTCGACTGCGTCCTCTGCCACAACTCCACGGTGTCGGTCACCGACCACCCCGATGCCCGATTCGACCGCACCTGGCAGCTGCCGGGGCGTCACGAGACCGCCATCCTCGGCTCGAACGCCAACTTCAGCAAGGACGAGGCGTTCGCGATCTTCCGGACCGAAGACGTGGTCCGCACAGACGGCGGAGGGCGGCGTCCCTACGGCATCAACGACGCTTGCGGCCGGTTCCGCGGGCCCAACGGCGTGTCGGGTCCGGATTTCATCGGCCAGGACGACACGTTCCTGGTCTACAGCTACGGCGGCGAAGGCAGCGTGTGGCAGCTCGAGCGCAACCTCGCCGAGGGCGCGGACCGACTCTCGACCGACGGGCTGCAGTTCGACGAGGACGAGAACACCGACGGCCGCGACAGCCTCGCCTACCTGATGGGTGCGCGCATCACCGACCTGGTGTTCGCCCAGGCCACCGGCGCACGACTCACGGTGGCACACGGCTTCCCCCGCAATCTGGATCAGGCCAGCCGGCTGGAGTCGCTCACCGACGCCTTCGTCGAGAACGGCTTCTCCCTGCGCGAGCTCCTGGTGCACATCACGGCCGACGAGCTGTTCAACCCCGGCCTGCCCGCCGAGTGCGTCGACCCCGCCGATCCCGGCCAGCCCCTCGACGTCGCGACCTACGGCCTGCCCCCCGTCGCGAACCCCTGGTCGATCGAAGACGACATCGAGGAGCGCAAGCGCAACTCGCCCGGCGATCTCGTCCAGCGGCTCACGGCCCGGGTGCTGCTCAACTCCGCCAACAGCCACCTGGGCTGGGGGCCCCCGCGCGCCTGGGATCTGTCCGACAACGAAGAGGAGTTCCAGGCCAGCGTGGGCGTGTTCCTGCGCGAGTCCCAGCCCGGCTTCAACGGGGTCGACTTCCAGGGGCTGTTGGCCGTGCACGATCGCTACGCGGTGTGCGCGCGCAACCAGGGCAACGACTGGATCACCAGCCTGATCGACGCCGCGGGTCCCGAGCACACCACCGAAGACCTCGTCGTCACGATGAAGGATCGTCTGCTGACCAACGGCGCTCTGCAGGACGCCGAGCGTCCGCTGCTCGAAGCCCTGGTCGGCCCGCTGTCCGCGCCCGCCGAAGACGTCGTGGGCAACGACCTGCGCGCTGTGTGCGGAGCCATCCTCACCAGCCCGCCCTACATGCTGGCGATCGCACCTTCGGGGATCGGCGAGCCTCCCCCCCTCCTCGACCAGACCGACGCCGCGTGCGAATCCGCCATCGAAGCGCTCACAGCCGCTGGCTACGAGTCCGACGACTGTTCGGTTCCCGACGAGGCTCCGGAGCCCGCGCCCAGCGAATGACACATGGCGACACGCAAGGCTTGTCACGCCAGCGAGCAGCCGCTATATTCATGTCATCGAAGCCCTTCGGGGCCTGTGGAACATGGAGACTCCGGTTTCTGGATCTTCCACACCCGCTTCCGGGTGCAACCCTCTGGTTGCATGAGGAGCCCGGAAGCGGGTGCATGTTCACGCACAACATCCTCCACCACGAACAAACGTCGGCCTCGGCCGGCGTTTCGTCGTTCAGGCACCCCACTTCCGCTCGGGCGATCGCCTTCCGCGCCTCCGTGAGCACGACGTGAGCCGCAATCCACCCCCGACGATCGCCGTCTCCTGGACCCTCGATCGCCGCCGAATGCAGCCCATCGCGTTCCCGCGGGCTCTCGAATCTCCACGGGATGTCTCCAGGATGTCTCTGATCCGTCAAGCCGCGTCAAACGCGCGTTCACTGGTTGACAGGCGTCGCGTGTGGACGTACGATTGAAGCATCACACGACTCGACAGCCTCCTCTGCCGGCGCAACACCCAGCAAAGTTCTTTGCGTCTCCTCCATCTCAAGCGGTGGGTTCCGGTCAGAGGGGGCTCTCGAGTGTGTGGACCCCAGCGGAAGCCGGCGGTTATGCTACAGGCAGCGCGCCGTTCGGTGTGCTGACCACGGGAGTGCATCATGCTCGCATTCATCGGCGGATTCGGACCCATGGAACTGGGTCTCGTCCTCGTGCTCGTCCTCATCCTGTTCGGGGCCGGCAAGCTCCCTCAGGTGTTCGAGTCGTTCGGCAAGGGCATCAAGAGCTTCCGCGACGCTCAGAAGGACGAGTCCATCGACGTGTCGTCCCGGCGCGAGCTCGAAGGCGACAACGCCGAGGAAGTCACCAAGTCCGCCTGACCGGCTGACCCCGCTTCGCTGAACGAACAGCCCGTCCGATCCCGCACGAACCGCAGGGTGGACGGGCGTTCGTGCGTCTGGACCTACACCACCGCCACGATGCGTGGCGCGCCCATGTGCTGCACCAACACCGCCGGCTCGGCGGGTTCGCTGGGGGGCGGGCGCACCAGGACCACCGGCCCCGGCCCCTCGACCCGCAACCGTCCGACCTCGGGCAGGCCCAGGGCGTCTGCGGCCACACACGTGATCCCCCGCAGCACCTCCTCGACGGTCATGCCCATGGTCACCGACGCCAGGGTCGCAGCGGTCCACAGATCGTCCACCGGAGATGTTCCGGGGTTCAGATCGGTCGCCACCGCCAGGGGAACCCCCGCTTCGCGCAGGGCACCGACCGGGGGCGCGGTGTCCTTCAGGTAGAGCATGGCTCCGGGCAGCATGACGCCCACCGTGCCGGCCTCGGCCATCGCCGCGATCCCATCTGCATCGATGCGCTCGAGATGGTCGGCCGACAGAGCTCCGAGGCGAGCGGCCATCGCTGCAGCCCCGGTCCACGCGACCTGTTCGGCATGGATCCGCGCGCCGAGCCCGGTGTGCTTGCCCGCCCGCAGGATCCGCTCCCCCTCGTCGACCGTGAACGCTCCATCGTCGACGTACACATCGATGAACCGCACATAGGGCGCGATGAGCGGGAGCTGATCTTCGATGACCTGCTCGACGTAGCCTTCGCGATCGTCGCGCCAGTCCGGGGGGATGGCGTGGGCTCCGAGGAAGGTGGGCACCACGCGCATCCCGGTGACCGTTCCGGCGCGGCGGGCCGCCTGGATGAGCTTGACCTCGGTCGCGGGCTCCAGGCCGTAGCCGCTCTTGATCTCGACCGTGGCGACCCCTCTCGCCTTCATCCGGGCCAGCCGGTTGGCGCACGCGGCTGCGAGCTGCTCTTCGGTGGCGGCACGGGACGCGCGCACGGTGGAGAGGATTCCGCCGCCGTCGCGGAGGATGTCGGTGTAGTTCGCCCCTGCCAGCCGGGCTTCGAACTCCCGAGCCCGCGAGCCCGCCCAGACGGCATGGGTGTGGCAGTCGACCAGACCCGGCAGCGCGATGCATCCCGAGCCGTCGATCTCGCGACGGGCGGACGGCGCGTTCTTCGCCGGCCCGATGTAGCCGATCTCCCCGCTGTCGACGTAGATCGAGGCATCGTGCAGGATCCCGAGCGGGCCCTCTCCCAGCTCGGGGTCCATCGTGAGGACCGTGTCGATCCCCGTGATCAACGTGTCCTTGTCGGTGTCGCGCATCCGGCCCTCCGAGGCCCATGCTACAACCCCTCATGGTCTGGATCGCCGCTGTCTTCGCGCTGCTGCACTCCGCCCGTGCGCACGACGCCCCACCTCCGCCACGGATCGACGGCATGGTGGCGCTCTGGGTGGAACCTGCCGCGATCGGCGAACGGATGGCGCGGGCGAACCCACCTGCTGCGCCACGAGCACCGTCCGGGGCGACGGTGGGGGCTCCGCACGCACTGAACCCGTCCGGCCGAGCCCTGCTGGTGCGCGACGAAGGGGTGGCCCAGGACACGCTGGTGGACGCCATTCGAGGGGTGCCGGGCATCCTCGAGGTCCAGCCCCACGACAACGGCAACGGCATCGTGGTGCGTCACCCCGACCTGCTCGCGGTCCTGGACCACCCCCTCACCGAGGCCGACCAGAGCGCCCGGATCGGAGATGTGGTGTCGATCTGGCCCCTCCCCACCGTGGCCGTTCGCATGCCCACCGGCAATCCGCCCGTCTCGGAGGCCGTCTCCAGCGGATCGTCTGCGATGCTCGAGATCGAGAACCCCACCACCGCACGGATGATCGTCACCCTCGAAGGGCTCGAGATCGGCGAGCTGGGTCCGCGGCAGACCGCGCGCTTCGAAGGCGTCCCGGCCGGCGAGTACACCGTGCAGCTCGCCCGGTCGAGAGGGGGGCGGGTGCGAACGCTCACGGTGCACGCCCGATGATCCTCACCCTGCTGCTGGTCGGGGCGTGCGTCGGAGACTGCACCGGTCCGGCCTGCGAGGATGCCTACCCCGCATCGCGGATCGTCGTGGCCGATCAGGAGGCCCTGGCCGTCCGCGAGAACCTGCTCCAGCAGCCCGATCGCATCGACGGGTCTCTCGCCGACGGCGGGCGCTGGAGCATCGCCACCCTCGACGGGCGGATGTTCGTGGGGATGCCCGATCGGCGCGAGGTGCTGGTGCTGGAGCCGCCCAAGGGCATCGAGGCGACCACCGACCTCGTCCTCACCCGGGTCACGGTCGACGAACCCGGCTTCGGAACCGCCGTCGCGACCGCGGACACCGACGCAGACGGCATCGTCGAGCTGTGGGTCGGGTCTCCGGGTGCCGAGGGCGGACGCGGTGCCGTCCATCGCTTTCCCGACGTCGATGCGCTGTCTCCGACCTCCACGCCGGATCTGACCGTGCGCAGCCAGACCCCCGCGGACGCGTTCGGCACCCGGGTGCACGCGTGCGAAGACCTCACCGGAGACGGGCAGGCCGACCTCGTCGTCACCGCACCCAGCTGGTCGCCCACCGCGGACTGGCGGGATGCCCACGAGGGCGGCGACCCCGTCGTTCCCCCGCTGGCGGGCACCGTGTGGATGTGGCCATCCGAGGAGCTGCGGGCCACGGCCGCCGAGACCGCCACGCCCTGGGAGCTGGGCGTCACCTGGTGGGGCGCCGCGGCCGGCGATGCGTTCGGACGCGCGCTCACGTGCGACGACGACCTGACCGGGGACGGCCTCGCAGACCTGGCCATCGGGGCGCCGTTCGCCGGGCCGGACGACGAGGGCCGCGTCTACATCCGAACCGCGACCGAAGGCTTCGAGAGCGGCTCTCCCACGGACGAAGATGCGTGGACCCTCGCTCCCGGCCCCGAGGTGGCGGGCTGGTTCGGGTCTGCCCTCGCGACGCGCACGGCCGATCCGGCCATCGTCACCGACGACACCGTGCTCATCGATCTCGTCGTGGGCGCGGCCGGCTTCGATGGGGGCCGGGGTCGGGTGGCCGTGTTCCGCGATCTGATGCCCACCGACAATGTCGAGCAGGCCTGGTTCACCAACCCGCGCGACGAGCCCGATCACTTCGGTCGCGGCCTCGCAGCGGGCGATCTGGACGGGGATGGCCTCGAAGAGCTGCTCATCGGCGCACCCGAGTGGCGCGAGCGACGCGGTTCTGGGGATGTGCGCACCCGCTACGACACGGGGCGCGCCTGGATCTGGGAGGGTGCCGGGCGATTCCGCTGGACCACCGAGGGCTTCGAGCCGCCCTCGGACTACGAGATCCGGGGCACCCAGCCGTTCCTGGCCATCGGCGTCGGCGCACACCTGGTCGACCTCGATGGCGACGGGAGCGCCGAGCTGCTGCAGCCCGTCCGGGCCCCCGACCCGAGCGCGAACTGACGCGTTACTGGCGCTCCCCACTGGAGCTGGAGAGACGCCGATGTCCACGTACGCCCGAGAGCTCGAGGTCGCGAAGAACGCCGCGCGCACCGCGGGTCTCGCCGTTGCCGAGATCTGGAGCCAGGACTTCTCCACCGTCGAGAAGGACGGCGGGAAGGGCCCGCTGACCGAGGCCGATCTGGCCGCGAACCGCATCCTGATCGAGCACATCTCGAAGGCCTTCCCGGACGACGCCATCCTCTCCGAGGAGACCAAGGACACGCCCGCTCGTCTGTCCAACGCCCGCTGCTGGATCATCGACCCCGTCGACGGCACGCGCGAGTTCACCCTCAAGATCCCCGAGTTCTGCGTGTCCGTGGGCTTCGTGGTCGACGGTCAGGCCGTGGTCGGGGCGCTCTACAACCCCGCCACGAAGGAGCTCATCGCAGGCGAGGTCGGCGAGGGCACCACGGTCGACGGGGAATCCGCGACGGTGACCCGCCACGCAGCCGTCGACGGCGCACAGTTCCTGGTCAGCCGCAGCGAGCACAAGAAGGGCTGGTTCGACGACTACGAGGACATCGCGAAGCTGCAGCCCATGGGCTCGGTGGCGTGGAAGTTCGGTCTGGTCGCGATCGGCCGCGCCGAAGCCAGCTTCACCCCCAAGCCCCGCAACGAGTGGGACCTGTGTGCGGGCGTCGCGTGCATTCGCGCTGCGGGAGGACGCGCGACCAACGGCAAGGGCGAGGACTACACCTTCAACCGCCCCGACCCCCTCCACATCGGGGTCTGCGGGACGAATGGCGCCATCCACGACGCCGTGCTCGACCTGATGCAGCGCGTCGGCTGAGATGAGCGACTCCGGCGAGCGAACGACCCCCGGGCTCGGACCCGTCTTGCTCGCCGTGCTGCTCGACCTGCTGGGGTTCGGGCTGGTCATCCCCCTGCTGTCGTTCTACGCCGAGGAGTACGGCGCGAGCGGGCTGCAGGTCACGCTGCTGATGGCCTGCTACTCCATCGCGCAGTTCTTCATGGCGCCCGTGTGGGGAACCCTGTCCGACCGCATCGGCCGCCGGCCCGTCATGCTGGTCTCGGTCGGGATGACCGCCCTGATGCTGACCGGCTTCGCGCTGTCGAACCAGCTGTGGTTGCTGTTCCTGTTCCGCACGCTGCACGGGGCCGCCGCCGCGAACATCAGCACCGCTCAGGCCTACGTGGCCGACGTCACCACCCCCGAGACCCGTGCCCGCGGGATGGGCTTGATCGGCGCGTCGTTCGGGGTCGGGTTCACCCTGGGGCCCTGGATCGGCGGCGAGCTGTCGGTGTTCGGCTACGAAGCCCCGATCCTGCTCGCAGCGGGGCTGTCGGCGCTGAACTTCGTCTGGGTGCTGCTGCGCCTGCCCGAGTCCCGGCGTCCCGATGCCGACAGTGCCGTCCACCGTCGCACCCTCGATCCGGGCGCCCTCTGGCGAGGCGTCTCCCACCCGGTCGTGGGGTTGTGCATCGGGCTGACGTTCATCGCGGTGTTCGCCTTCGCGATGATGGAGGGTACCTTCGCCCTGGTCGCCGAGCACCGCTGGGCCATGGACGCCGCGCAGGTCGGCCGGGTGTTCGGGCTGATCGGGATCATCGGCATCGTGATCCAGGGCGGGCTCATCGGTCGGCTCAGCAAGGCCTTCGGAGAGCCCCTGCTGGTGGGGGTCGGCTACACCTGCAACGCCATGGGGCTCGTGCTGCTGGCCGTTTCCGGCGGTGGGGCCTCGATGTGGTCGGCTGCGGCGCTGCTCGCGGTCGGCAGCTCGCTGGCCAACCCCAGCCTGCAGTCGCTGATCAGCAAGGCGGCGCCAGAAGACGAGCAGGGGGCGATCCTGGGCGTGAACCAGAGTTTTTCGGCCCTCGCACGGGCCACGGCTCCCCAGACCGCCGGGCTGATCTACACCTACTGGTTCGACGGCGGCGCGATGGCAGTGGGCGCGATGTTGATGTTCGGGGCGCTGCTGCTGTCGATTCCCGCAACGCAGCGCGCCTCTAGATAAGTTCACATTGCGGAATCGCGCTGGCCGTACTCCACGCTCCTCGTGAATGCTCCAGAGATGGTGACGAACGGGGTGCCTGCCGGGAAGACCGGGTCGACGACGTAGAATCCGAGTGCAGCGATGACATCGACAGTGGGTGCGCGAGCCGTGAGTGCGGGTCCGACCAGCACCCGATTCGTCGCGAGCGTCTCGACGCGAAGCCAACGCACGACCCCACCAACCCCGACGACACCCCGGAAATCCAGTGTCGCGGCCACAGTCGCAGCGCCAGATCTGGACCTGGGCGTGACGACCATTCCGCGACCCGGTTCGAAGATCAACGGTCTCGGTCCATCCGGCGCCGGAAGCCGCAGCCAGAGCTGGGAGAACTCTCCGCGTATCCGAAGGTTCAAACCGCCGACAGGTCGCTCGAAATCCCCGCTGAGCCCAATCGAGACCGCCGGTCCACCCGTGCCGAGAGACTGGTTCGTCTCGTACATGAATTGCCGTTGTCGAAGCGTTGCTTCGCGTGGGTCGGACATCGCGACCGGACCACCGTGGTTGCTGAAATACCCCACGCCGAACACATCGGAGTACACGCACACGCCGACCCGATGACATCCTCGTACCCGCAATCCGGCCGCCAGGAGATTGGGGGTCACTTCCAGCGAAGGGCCAACGCTCAGCCTCACGACGTCTCCCAACGGAACGTCCGCGAGCGCGGAGACACCCAGATGCAGCCCAATGGGCACGTAGGCGCCCGAAGTAGCCACGGAAACGTGGACGCCGTTGGCAGCTCTGGTATCGACTGTCCCTGGCACCTGCGTCTCCGGCAGCACCCCGGCAGCTGCGGGAAGTGTCGCCAGAGCGACCCAGGCGAGAGGCATGGTCAAGCCGACGCTTCCACAGATCATCCGTTGGATACCTCGCTCGCTCTCGTGATGCGCTCAGGCGTCGCGCAGGACCTCGATCGGCCGCATCATCTCGACGATGTACGGCATGTGCCGGCGGATCCGTTCCCGGCCCCAGCGCATGGCGGTGAGCGAGTCGCGCAGCGGCGGCACGAGGTTCATCGGCGACAGCGTACGCGGGAAGTCGACGTACTGATCCGCGAACAGCAGGTCGTCCTCGACGTTGGCCGACCGCACCGCCTGCATCATCGGATACCAGCCCAGCCTGCGCGGGTTCGGCGCGAAGCAGTCCAGGGCGAGCACGAAGACGTTCCGACGACCGAAGCGGCCCTGCACCACGCTCTCCCACGCCACGCGAGCGGGCACGTTGCTCATGATGCCGCCCTCGCCGAGCCGGGTGATGCCGTGCTCCGCGTACAGGGCGTCCAGGATGCGCTTCATGCGGGGGTCGTCGCGCAGCACGTCGTAGTGGATGATGCCGGGAATGGCGGCGGAGAACCCGGTGGCGTCGAGCACGTCGAAGTCCTCGGTGCCCGGCGTCCGACCCAGCACGACCTCCTCCAGCGCCTCGCGGTTGGAGAGGAACTCCCGCAGCACGCCCATCGCCTTGAAGCCCGACCGGACGTTCGCGCGCACGCCGTGACGCTGCAGGTCGTCGTCGAGGAGGTTCTCGTAGTAGGCCAGGTCGTGCTTCAGCGCGTCGACGGTGATGCCGGTCGCGATGATGTAGAGCGGGATGCCGAGGTCCGACAGGTTGAGCGGAGTGCCCTCGTCGTCCCGGAACATCGGACCGAGCACGTGGCGGAGCTGCAGGCGCAGGGTGGCGGGGAGGCCGTAGCGGTTCTCGGTCTGGAACACGCGGAAGACCTCACCCCACGACAGCGCGCGGGCGGCCGCGACCAGGGGCGCGAAGTCGTAGCGCTCGCGTCGGGCGCGGAACATCGACATGAGCCCGCCGATGCTGGTCCCGACCATGAGCGACGGCGCCAGGCCGTGCCGCTCGAGCATCTCGTAGCAGCCCGGGTAGACGTACCCCGCCCCGCCGCCGCCCCCGCTCGCGACGGCCAGCAGCCGGGTGGTGACCTCGGCCTCGAGGCTGTCCCGGTCGATGGGCAGGTGCTCGAGCAGGCTGGTGCGCGCCTGGCGGGTCTTGGACACGACGTCGGGCAGCACCCGCGCGACCTCCCACAGCGACGAGGCATCGGTGATGGGCCCCGCCAGCTGATCGCGGATGGCCCAGGCGTGCAGCTGCAGCGGCCCATCCACCTCGACGTCCACCCCATCGCGGTTCTGCACGGTGGTGAGGCGGGCGAACGACAGCGCGTAGCGCAGGGCCTGGACGAGGGGCACGATGTCGGCGTCCGGACGCTCCAGATACAGCTTCACCACGCGGGCTTCGAGCTGGTCGAAGACCCGTCTGCGCCGCGCCAGACGCGGGGTGTCGGGGGTCATTCCCCACCCTCGGTGCCGTAGAACTCCGCCAGAGCGTCCGTGGGGTCCGCAGGGGTGTCGACCTCCCACGCAGAAGGGAGGAGCGATGCGAGTTCCCGCCACCGGAAGCGGCGTCCGACCAGCACCACGGCTCCCCGGTCCTCCGGGCGTCGGATCAGTCGCCCGGCAGCCTGTACGACACGTGTGAGGCCCGGCACCAGCGAAGCATACAGGAAGCCCGCCTCGTACTTGAGGTCGTAGAACTGGCGCAGCAGGTCGCGCTCCAGGCCGACCGGAGGAAACGCAGGACCGCACACGAAGACCGCCGAGAGCGCCCCCGCGGGCAGATCCACCCCCTCGGCGAAGATGCCGCCCAGCACGGCTCCGAGCACCACGGGGCGCCCACCGTCCTCCCCCAGCTGCGCGAGCCACGCGGTCCGGTCCTCCTCGGCCAGGGTTCGTGGCTGAACGAGCACGGTCCGGTCTTCGATCGACCAGCGCTTGCTGATGTCCTCGAGCATCGCGAACGAGGGGAAGTACACCGCCACGTTGCCCGGGACCTCAGCGATCAGATCGGCCAACAGGTCCGCTGTGGCGGGCGCATGCGCGACCCGATCCCGAAACGCGGTCGACACGCGCGGCGCGCACAGCACCCGTTGGTTCTCGGGAGGAAACGGCGACGGGACCTCGAGGTGCACCAGCCGCTCGGCGTCGAGACCCAGCAGATCGCGATGGAACTCCACGGGGTGGATGGTGGCCGAGCAGCCCGCGAACCCACCCAGGCGCGCGATCTGGGGGCCCAGCCACCCGCTCGGGTCCAGACACAGCAGCGACACGGCTTCCCGGCGGGGCCGGGCATCGACCACCGCGACCGTCTCCTCGTCGGCCTGCTCGAGCACGGTGTGGAACCGCAACACGGCGCGGGCGAGGTCGAGCCACGGATCTTCGGGGACCTCTCCCAGCTCGGCCTTCAAGAGCGCGTAGTCGAGCCCCACCTCCTCGATGCGGTCCGCGAGGTCGTCCCAGACGTGGGCATCCAGGTCGGCCACGCCTTCTCCGCGCTTGGTCGGACCCGTCACCTGGTGCTGGGCCTCGATGATGGCGTCTTCGACCTGACGGGCCAGGAACGCGAAGGGCTCGAAGCGCGACCCCAACCCCGTGAGCCACCGCGCAGCGGCCTGGGCCATCGCTGCGGGAAGCCGGGGAGACCGCCACCCGCGCGCCCGGTCGACCAGCTGATGGACTTCGTCGCACACCACGATCCAGCCGTCGGGGTCGCCCTCGAAGAACTCCTTGAGCCGCGAACCGGGGTCGAAGACGTAGTTCACGTCCCCCACCACCACGTCGACCGCATGGGTGAGGTCGCGCGCCAGCTGGTACGGACACACCGTGAACTCAGCGCCGGCGTCCGACAGCCCCGTCCTGCCGAGGCGTTGGGTGCACAGCCTCGGAACGAGCGCGTTCTCGCGCACCTTGTCGAAGTACCCCTCGGCGAAGCGACACGACTCTGGCCGACACACGATCTGGGGCTCGGCATCGGGCTCCGGACGGTTCAGACACACCTTGGAGCGCGCGTTGAGGGTGACCGCACGGAGGGGCGTTCCGGCCTCGGCCAGGCGCGCGAGCGTGGCCTCGACGACGGGCTGCTGGGTGGTTCGGCTGGTGGCCCAGAACACCTGCCGCCCCGAGCGCAGCGCGACGTCGACGGCCCCGGAGAGCACGGCGACGGTCTTGCCCAGTCCGGTCGGTGCCTGCACGAGGATGGGACGCCCGGTCTTCAGCGACCCGGCCACGGTCTCGCGCACCTCGTCCTGCCCCGCACGGCGCACGGGGAACGGCCAGTTCACGGGAGTCTCGCGCCGGGCCTGCATCCACGCGAGCCGACGCTCCCGCGCAGCCACGAGCTCCGAAACGCGCTCCAGCACGCGCTGTTCGACGTCGATCTCGTCCAGCGACACGGCCAGGACGTGCCGACTGCGGTCCGAGAGGCTCACGAACACCAGTCGGCCGCTCACGGTGGAGGCCGGCTTGCTGGACTGGAGCATCCACAGGTAGATCTCGAGCTGCTCGACGTACTCCGGCCAGTCTTCGAGGGTGGTGGGCCCGAGCCGGTCGGCATCGAGCGCGGTGCTCTTCACCTCCTCGACCACCCAGTGCCCGCCGGCGTCCACCAGCCCGTCGACCCGGCCGTGTACGCGTACGGTCCAGTCGTCGACGACCCGACTGATCTCCAGGCGCACCTCGCGGGTGAAGCCGGTGTCCTCGGCCTCCCGCGCGCTCTGCCAGGTGGTGTGGACCCACTGCCCGGCCGCGAGTCGCGCACGACTGCGGCGCACGACATCGAGGGTGAGGTGCCCACGCGGAGCGCTCGCCTCGACGAGGTCGCGCACCGACAGCTGAAGGGTGCGTTCGGCGTCGTCGAAGCGAATCAACCGCTTCGACTCATCAGTCCGACGATTCCATGGCTTCGAGGTACTTGTCGGTGCGCTCGGCGTCCTTGGCGATGTCGACCAGGAGCGTGTCGAGCTCCTCGTCGCTCATCCCGACGTCCTCGAGGGCCTTTGCCGCATCCGCATCCCCGGCCTTGGCCACGTAGGCGGCCTTGCCTTCGGGGGAGTCGGGAACATCGACCTTCTCTTCTTCGACCACGGCTTCTTCGCCGCCGCCCATGCAGCCCAGCGTGAAGCCGAGGGTGAGCCCTGCAGCCAGTACGAGTGTGAACCGGTTCATCGGGCACCTCCCGGACGCGTCAGACCACCGCCGCCACCGCGGCCTCCGCCACCACCGCCACCACCGGACGGCCGGGGCTTCGGCTTGCTACCCGGGCGGGTGAGCTTGCCGTTGCGCACGGGCTTCGGGTTGAGGGGCTTGCGGTTGTTGAAGTTGGGCTTCTTGCCGATGGGCTTGGTGGGCTTCTTCGACTTGGGCGAAGAGGCGGCACCGGCCTCGGCAGCCGGGCTCTCGTGGGCTTCCTTCAGCGACTCGGCGAGCTCTTCGCCGCGGAGCCCCTGACCCAGCTTGTGGGCCACGAGCTCGGCGTACTCGTCGAGCGCGCCGTGCTCTTCGACCAAGGGGGCCGTGATGGCCAGGACGTGCGCGGCGTCCGCCGGGCCGAGCTCGGCTTCGACGGTGGCATCGATCACGGCGGCCACCACATCGGCATCGAGTCCGGCCTCTCGGGCCTCCTTGGCCTTCATCGGCAGGTCGAAGCGCTTGAAGTCGTGCGCGGGTTCAGAATCTTCTTCGGTCTCTTCGGCTTCCTCTTCGGAGGCCTCGTCCTCTGCGAGCGCCGGTGCTGCGGCCAACAGGCCTGCGAGCGCGACGCCAGCGAGCGTGGTCTTCAAAGTGCGCATCCATCCTCCATGGGGGGTGCGGGGGCGCGCTATTCAACCACGGACCGCCGCCGCCGTACCAGCGAAACCGCCAGCAACCACGGCAACACGGCCGCGAGGCCACCCATTCCACCGGTCGCTGCACAACCTCCGCAGGCGCCGCCCAGGTAGTCGCCTTCGGCGGCAATCCCCGTATCGGGGAAGTCGTCGCTCCCGTCGAGCGGATCGGAGCCACGGTCGACTTCCTCGCCGTCCGGCACGCCGCCGTCGTCGGTGTCGTCGTCGAGCGGATCGGTGCCGAAGTCGTTCACCTCCTCGCCATCCTCGAGTCCGTCGTCGTCGGTGTCGGGGTCGAACGGGTCGGTTCCGAGCGCGTCCTCTTCCTCGTCGGTCAGCCCGTCGTCGTCGCTGTCGAGCTCGCTCGGCGTGTCGTCATCGGGGTCGAGGGCGTCGATGGTCCCGTCTCCATCGGTGTCCGGCCCTCCCGGCCCCCCTTCTGCGAGATCGTCTGCGCCGTCGTCGTCGCTGTCGGCGTCGTTCGGATCGGTCTCGTCGTCGTCCACACCCGGCTGGTCACCCGCGAACGCCCCGTCTCCATCGAGGTCTTCGGTGCCGTCCGGCAGACCGTCGCCATCGCTGTCCGGGTCGTTCGGGTCGGTGGTGGTCGACGGATCCGCATCGCCCATCCAGCCCGGATCGGTGCCGTCGTACGACACGCCTCCATCGGAGGTACCACCGGGAACGGGGTCGGTCACGCCGGACTCCAGCCCGTCGGTGAGGCCGTCGCCGTCGCTGTCGGGATCCAGGGGGTCGGTCTCGTCGCCGGTCTCGGCCACCCCATCGGCGCCGAGCAGCTCCTCGCCGTCCGTCAGGCCATCGTCGTCGCTGTCGGCATCGATTCCGGACGTCTCGTCGCCGGTGTTCGGGATGCCATCGGGGCCGTCGCGCTCTTCGCCGTCGGTCAGGCCGTCGCCATCGGTGTCGGGGTCGGTGGGATCGGTGCCGTCCACCAGCTCGTCTTCGTCGCTCACCCCATCGCCATCGGTGTCGATCAGCTCGGGGTCGAGCGCGTCGATGATGCCGTCGCCGTCGCTGTCCGGACCGGCGCTTCCGCCCTCGGCCCCGTCATCCAGCCCGTCTCCATCGGTGTCTTCGAGGTTCGGATCCGCTTCGTCGTCCTGGGTACCGGGCTGATCGCCGTCCCAGGCCCCGTCTCCATCCAGGTCCTCGTCGCCGTCCAGCAGGCCGTCGCCATCCGTGTCGGCGTCGTTGGGGTCGGTCGTGGTCGTGGGATCGGTGTCGGGCTGCCAGTCGCCGTCGGTCCCGGTGAACGTCACGCCGCCGTCCGACGTGCCGCCGGGAACGGGGTCGGTCGCCCCCGACTCCAGGCCGTCGTTCAGCCCGTCGTCGTCGCTGTCGGCATCGTTCGGGTCGGTCAGAACCACCAGCACCTCGTCGCCGTCCGACACGCCATCGTCGTCGCTGTCGGCATCGAGTGGACCGGTCTCGTCGCCCGTGAGCGGTGAGCCATCCGGCCCGATCAGCTCCTCGCCGTCGTTCAGCCCATCGTCGTCGCTGTCGGGATCGGTGGGGTCGGTCCCGATGAAGTCCTCGACCGCGTCCGGCACCCCGTCTCCGTCGGTGTCGTCGCCGGCATCGGGGTCCAGCGCGTCGATCGTGCCGTCGCCATCGCCGTCCGGCCCCGCAGCCCCGCCTTCCAGCAGGTCGTCCAGGCCGTCGGAATCGCTGTCGACGCTGTTGGGATCGGTCTCGTCGTCGAGGGTTCCCGGCAGGTCGCCTGCAAACAGCCCGTCTCCATCGAGGTCTTCGTCGCCGTCGAACAACCCGTCGCCATCGGTGTCGGGGGCGAGTGGGTCGGTGGTCGAGGTGGGGTCTGCGTCCGCGACGAACGGCGGGGTCTCGGTGCCGCTGAACGGCCGTCCGTCCCCATCGGTCACCCCCGCAGCCACGCCCGTGGTGATGCCCTGCTCGGTTCCGTCCTGCAGGCCATCCGCGTCCGTGTCGGGATCGGTCGGATCGGTCTCGTCCCCGCTCGCGATCAGCCCATCCAGGCCGATCAGCTCGGCACCATCGCCGATTCCATCGTCGTCGGTGTCGGCGTCCAGCGGCAGGGTCTCGTCTCCGGTCCCCGGAAGCGAGTCGTCGCCCAGCAGCTCTTCGGCGTCGTTCAACCCGTCGTCGTCGCTGTCGGGGTCGTTCGGGTCGGTCCCGATGATGTCCTCGACGGCGTCCGACAGGCCGTCGCCATCACTGTCGTCCACGGCATCCGCATCGAGGGCGTCGATGGTCTCGTCGCCATCGCTGTCCGGCCCGGCCGAGCCGCCCTCGGCGAAGTCCGACGCCCCGTCGCCATCGGTGTCCGCGACGTTCGGATCGGTCTCGTCGTCCGCGGTTCCAGGCTGATCGCCCGCCCACGCTCCGTCACCATCGAGGTCTTCGGCTCCGTCGCTCAACAGATCGCCGTCGGTGTCGGGGGTGGTGGGGTCGGTGGTGCTGGACGGATCGGCGTCGCCGACGAAGCTCGCATCGGTGCCCAGGTAGGCGATTCCGAGCACGTCGGAGGTCCCTGCCGGAACACCGGTCTGCACACCGCGCTCGAGCCCGTCCGACAGCCCGTCCGCGTCGCTGTCCAGCAGGTTCGGGTCGGTCTCGTCCCCCGTCGCCGGAGCGCCGTCCGGCCCCAGGATCTCGTCGCCATCCGACAGCCCGTCGTCGTCGCTGTCGGCGTCCAGCGGATCGGTCTCGTCGCCGGATCCCGCCGTGCCGTCGGGCCCGATCAGCTCTTCGGCGTCAGTCAGCCCGTCTCCATCGGTGTCGGGGTCGTACGGGTCTGTGCCCGCCGCGACCTCGTCGATGTCGTCGAGCACGTCGTTGTCGCTGTCGGGGTCGAGGGCATCGATCAGCGTGTCGCCGTCGGTGTCCTGCCCCCCTGCGCCGCCCTCGAACGCATCGTCGAGGGTGTCGGCGTCGCTGTCGTCGTCGTTCGGGTCGGTCTCGTCGTCCGCGAACCCGGGCTGGACGTCGAAGTCGTAGACCCCGTCGCCGTTCAGGTCCTCGTCGCCGTCCAGCAGGGTGTCGTCGTCGCTGTCGTCGTCGTTCGGATCGGTGGTGCTGGAGGGGTCGCCATCGGCCACGAACACCGCGGGATCGGTGCCCGCGTAGGCCACGCCGGTGTTCGAGGTCCCCGCTGCGATCGGGGTGTCCACACCGAGCTCCAGGCCGTCCGACAGCCCGTCCACATCGGTGTCGAACACAGTCGGATCGGTCTCGTCTCCCGAGGCTGCGACGCCATCGGCGCCCAGGTCTTCCGCACCGTCTGCCAGGCCGTCGTCGTCGGTGTCGGCGTCGAGGGCATCGGTGGGCCCGTTCACCTCGAGATCGTCGGTCAAGCCGTCGTCGTCGGTGTCCGCATCGTTGGGGTCGGTGCCGTAGATGTTCGTCTCGTCGTCGTCGGTCAGCCCATCCCCGTCGGCATCGTCGCCCACGGCGTCCGGATCGAGGGCATCGATGGTCTCGTCGCCGTCCGCATCCGGACCTCCGGGACCCCCTTCCGCCGCGTCGTTCGGGCCGTCGCCATCGGTGTCGGCCAGGTTGGGATCGGTCTCGTCGTCGGCGGTTCCGGGCTGGTCACCCGCGAACACGCCGTCCTGGTCGAGGTCTTCGACGCCATCCGCCAGGGAGTCGCCGTCGGTGTCGGCCTCGTACGGCAGGGTGGTCGTGGCGCCCCCGTCTCCGTCGGTCACGAAGTCGGGCGAGGTGTCGTCCGTGCCCACGTACGCCACGCCGTCGTCGCTCGTTCCGCCCGGGATCGGGGCCGTGACCCCCAGCTCGAGCCCGTCGTTCAGGCCGTCACCATCGCTGTCGGGGTCCAGAGGGTTCGTCTCGTCGCCGCTCGCGGCCACTCCATCTGCGCCGTTCACCTCGCTGCCGTCCGACACGCCATCGTCGTCGGAGTCCGCATCCAGGGGCGAAGAGCCCACGCTGTTCACCTCGGCCCCGTCCTCCAGCCCGTCGTCGTCGGTGTCGGCGTCGTTCGGGTCGGTGTTGGTGACGTCGATCTCGGTCTGGTCGGACAGTCCATCGCCATCGGAGTCCTGGTCGGCCGTGGGGTCGAGGGCGTCGATCGTGCCGTCCCCGTCGCTGTCGGGCCCGCCTGCACCGCCCTCTGCCAGGTCGTCGCCGCCCTCGCCATCGCTGTTGGGGTTGTTCGGATCGGTCTCGTCGTCCGCCGTTCCCGGCAGGTCGCCGTCGAACACACCGTCCTGGTCCAGGTCCTCGTCGCCGTCCAGCAATCCGTCCGCATCGGAGTCGCCATCGTAGGGAAGCGTGGTGGTCGCGCCCGCATCGCCATCCGGCACGAAGTCGGGGCTGGTGGTGTCGGTTCCGGCGTACGCAATCCCCGAATCGCTCGTGCCGGCCGGGATTCCCGTGGTGCGCCCCGCTTCCAGGCCATCGGTCAGGCCGTCTGCATCGCTGTCCGGGTCGTCGAACGTGGTCTCGTCGCCGTTGCCGGAGACTCCGTCCAGGCCCAGCACCTCTTCGCCGTCCGACAGGGCGTCGTCGTCGGTGTCCGCATCCAGGGGGTCGCTGCCGAAGGTCAGCACCTCTTCGCCGTCGTTCAGCCCGTCGTCGTCGGTGTCGGCATCGAAGGGGTCCGTGCCCCCGGTCACCTCGTCGTCGTCGGAGAGCCCATCGCCGTCGGAGTCCTCGTCCAGGGGATCGAGGGCGTCGATCGTGCCGTCTCCATCGGAGTCCGGACCCGCGGCCCCCCCTTCTGCGGCGTCGTCCAGCCCATCGCCATCGCTGTCGGGCTCGAGCGGATCGGTCTCGTCGTCGGCGGTGCCCGGCAGATCACCGGCGAACACGCCGTCCTGATCCAGGTCCTCGTCGCCGTCCAGCAGGCCATCCCCGTCGCTGTCGTCGGCGTAGGGCAGGGTCGAGGTCGCTCCCGCGTCCCCGTCCGTCGCGAAGTTCGGGCTGGTGTCGTCCGTCCCAGCGTAGGGAATCGAGAAGGTGGCGCTGGACCCGCCCGGAATCACGGCGCCGTTGGCCTCCACCCCGTCCAACAGCCCGTCTCCGTCGGAGTCTGCGGCATTGGGGTTCGTCTCGTCTCCGGTGCCGTCGGTGGAGTCCGCACCGAGCACCTCCACCCCGTCGGACAGCCCGTCGTCGTCGCTGTCCGCATCCAGCGGATCGCTGGTTCCCGCACCGAAGTCGTCGTTCACCTCTTCGCCGTCGGACAGCCCGTCGTCGTCGCTGTCTGCATCCAGCGGGTCGGTCCCGATGACGTCCACTTCCACGAGATCGGTGAGGCCGTCTCCATCGGTGTCGACCCCACCCGGATCATCCGTGGAGCCGCTGTCACCGACGCTGTCCGCATCCCCGGGCAGGGTGGGCCCGGCACCGTGGTTGTCGCCGGGAAGCCCAGTGCCGTCGTCCTCTCCAGCGATTCCGTTGTCGGCCGAGAGCGTGCAGTCCACCGAATTGCTGACGAGAAGCACGCGTCCGCCGCCGCCTCCCCCACCGGGCCCGTGATCGTTGGTGTTGGGAACACTCCCACCGTCCCCGCCGTCTGCGGAGATGGTCACCGATGCGTCGCAGCTCACCGCACCCGCGCGGACGTACACCGCTCCGCCGGCGCCTCCGCCCCCACTGGCATCGTTGTCGGCAGCGTCGACGCCGTTCCGGCCATCGGACCGCACCGGACCATTCGCGGTCAGCGTGCCACCGATGCGCAGGTGGACCAGTCCGCCGCCGCGTCCACCGCTGCCGCCGACGTCGTTGTTCCCGTGGCCGGCGCCACCCCCGCCGCCGAGCGCCGCGTGCTCTCGGAGGTCGTACTCCAGAGGCGCTCCTCCGAGCCCCCCGTCAGGCAGTGCGCTGATCGATCCCGGCCAGGTGAGCCCGCCCTGGCCCCCGAGCCCCGCGTGACCGCCGCCACCGCCGCCACCGTTGTGGCAGTTGCCCCCGCCCCCACCGTTGGCGCGATTGCCCTTGCCGACCACCGTGGGCCCGTACTCACCGGGGTTCATCCCCTCGCCCTTCTCGGCACCTTCGCCCACGGGCGGATCGAAGTCCGTGCAGCTGTACTCGTTGTCGCCGTTCACGAAGTTGCCCGGCCGGAAGCCCCGCCCGTCGGCCTCGACCGTGCCCGATGCCGCAATGGACACGTTCCCACCGGCCCGGAAGGACAGGATGCCGCCGCGAGACCCGTTCCAGTTGCGCGGACGCACGACGCCCGTGACCGACACGTCGGTGTACTCGGGCACCGACACCACCTGGGACTCGCCCGAGACAGCCGGGTAGAGCAGCGGCTGATCCATGGTCAGCACGTCGCCTGCGATGGCGGTGATGCGCGCGAACTCGTAGCGCCCCACATCCCCACCCGACAGATCGATGGGGGACTGATCCCCGGAGGCGGCGTTGGTCCCGAGGGTCCGGTGGATGAGGATCAGGTCGCCCACCTCGAACAGTCCGCCGTTCGCCACCTCGACGGTGGTCGACCCCGCTGCCGATCCCGCGGTGACTCCGGACGCCTCGTTGATGAACGCAGACCCATCCAGCGTGACAGACCCGTCCTGGCCGTTGCCGTTCCCGTACACATCGACACCGGCGCGGGCATCGAGGGCGAGGAGGACGATGAGGCTGGTGAACGTCATGGGGTGCTCCGAGGAGGGGGTGGGCGACGCATCCTGCGCGGCCCCGTACCTTCATGGTGCCACGACACGGTGGCAACTGCTGCGGACGTGCTTAGGGTTTCGATCCCCCCCCGGACCGCTGGAGGTCCCATGCCCGCATCGTCCCCGTCCCACGTCGTCGTTCTGGGGGGCGGGTTCGCCGGGCTGCAGGCTGCTCGTCGTGTCGCCGCCGATCCAGGTGTGCGGGTCACCCTGGTCGATCGGCGCAACCACCACCTGTTCCAGCCGCTGCTCTACCAGGTGGCGACCGCCTCGCTGGCCCCGTCGGACATCGCAGAGCCGATCCGCTCGACAGTGGCGCGCTTTCCGAACATCACGGTGCGCCTGGCCGAAGCCAGTTCCATCGACAAAGACCAGCAACGGGTCCGACTGACGGGCGTGCCGGGGACCGACAGCAAGCCAGGGTGGCTGCCCTACGACTACCTGGTGATCGCGCTCGGCGTGCAGACCAGCTGGTTCGGCAAGCAGGCCTGGAAAGAAGCGGCTCCGGGCTTGAAGACCCTGCGCGATGCCCTCGAGATCCGCCGACGCATGCTGATGGCCTTCGAGCGCGCCGAGTTCGCCGAGTCGGACGAGGAGCGCAGACGGCTGCTCACGTTCGTGGTGGTGGGCGGCGGGCCGACCGGGGTGGAACTCGCAGGTGCGATCTCGGAGATCGCGCTCACCACCTTCCGCGACGACTTCCGCAACTTCGACACCCGCGATGCCCGGGTCCTGCTCGTCGAGGCCGCGGACGGTGTGCTCGGGACCTACCCCGAAGACCTGCAGGACAAGGCTCTGGAGCAGCTCCGCGACCTGGGGGTGGAGGTGCGGCTGTCGAGCCCGGTGCAGAACGTGGACGAGACCGGTGTCGACCTCGAAGACGAGCGAATCGACACCGAGAACGTCATCTGGGCGGCCGGGGTGAAGGCCCCCGAGATCACCCAGACCCTCGACGTCGAGCTGGACCGCATGGGCCGGATCATCGTCGCCGAGGACTGCAGCGTGCCCGGCCACCCCGAGATCTTCGCCATCGGCGACATCGCCCACTTCGAGGAGCCTCCAGAGGAGGAAGGCGCGGATCCGTCCGTGCTGCCGGGCGTCGCGCCGGTCGCCCTCGCAATGGGCGCGCACGTGGCGAACATGATCCTCGCCGACCGCGCGGGCAGTCCCCGGCGGAGGTTCACCTACTTCGACAAGGGCCAGATGGCGACGATCGGCCGCCGGCGCGCGATCCTGCAGAGCGGGCGCCTGAAGATGTCGGGCCTGTTCGCCTGGCTGGCCTGGGTGTTCGTGCACCTGATGGTGCTCGTGACCTTCCGCAACCGCCTGCTCGTCTTCATCAAGTGGGCCTGGGCATGGCTCACCTACGAGCGCGCCAGTCGGTTGATCTGGCAGACAGAAGCGCCCCCGCCGGTCGATCGGACCGCGGAGGCGACAGAAGATGCGGAGAAGCGGCTGGGCGCCTGATCTCCGCGCGCAGAGGAGCCGCTCAGGAAGCGGGCTCTTCCTTCTTGCCCTTCTTCTTCTTCTTCTTTTTCTTCTTCTTCTTGCCGTCGTCTTCTGCGGCCATCTCTTCGGCGGGCTTCTCCATCTCCTCGGCGGAGGCGGTGGACGCCGTGGTCTCGTCTTCCTTGGCCGGACAGTCGTTGCCGCCACAGCTGTGCTCGGCGTCGGCGGCCTTCTGCTCACAGCCTTCCTTGGCGTCGCAGGAGCCGGCTCCGCAGGACTCTTCGGTCTCGGTTGCCGCCGCGTGGGTGGCGTCTTCTTCGGATGCACTGCACCCGTTCTTGTCTGCTTCGGCATCGGCGGTCTTGTCGGTGTGACCGCTGCAGCCGTTCGCCTCGGACGCGTTCTCTTCGCCGCCTGCTGCGAGAGCGGGCGTCGCGAGGGCGCCGGCCACCAGGCCGGCGAGGGCGCTCTTCAGCACCGAGTTCACGAGGGAGTTGGACATACGTTCCTCCAGGAAAGGCCGGATGTGGCCTCTGGTTGCGGATCGTCTGCGCAAAACCGCGAACGTTTCAACTACACCGAGCAGGTTTTCGGCGATTACAGCGAAAGCCATGTGGCCGCTCCTCCTGTTCGCCTGCAGCGCTCCCCGCGCACCCGAACCCCGCCATGAGCCCCGTCGGAACGTGCTCTTCGTGGTGGTGGACACCCTGCGGGCAGACGCTACACGCACCGCGCGCACCCCCGTTCTCGACGCGCTCGTCGAGTCTGGGGATTCTGTGGACAACGCGTGGGCGTCCGGAACCTGGACGGTGCCATCGATGATCTCGGCCTTCACGGGCATGCCGGTCCGACAGCACGGATGGAACCGCGAACCGGGCAACGTGAAGCACTTTCCCGCCATCCCCACAGCCCCGATGCTCGCCGAGGTGCTGAAGGGCAAGGGCTATACCACCCACGCACTCGTCAGCAACGCCTTCATCGACCCGAAGCTGGGCTTCGACCGCGGATTCGACACCTTCGACCGGATGACCGACGCCCAGGCTCCGGAGCGGGTCCGCAAGGCCGTGTCGACCTGGGAGGCCGAGGGCGACAAGCAGTTCCTGTACGTCCACCTGCTGGGGCCCCACAGCCCGCTGAAGCCCGAGGAGACGAGCCGATCGCACTACGAGCTCGACCCCGCCTGGATGGAGGGGCACCGACTGGGGTTCTTGATCGGCGAAGCCAAGCGCAACCAGAAACCCGGGGTTCGGGAGGCGTACCGCAAGGCGTACCACGCGGTGATCGAGGACTCCGATGCCCGGCTGGGGGCCATCCTCGACACCCTCGGGGAGCACCGCGAAGACACCCTCATCGTGGTCACCTCCGATCACGGCGAGCTGCTGGGCGAGCACGACGTGTGCGGACACGGCTGGTGGGTGTGGGACGAGCTCGCGCACGTGCCCTTGATCGTCGAGGGCGGCATCCCCCTCCCCGAACAGGTCTCGGGGGCGTCGATTCCGGCGATCATCACGGAGTCCCTCGACCTCGAGGTCACCTGGCCCACCCCTCACGATGCCCAGCTGCTGGTCACGCAGCGGGGCGACAAGCTCGCGATGTCGATCGACGGGAAGACCAAGGCGATCTGGACCCCCGATGGCGCCGAGCAGTACGCGCTTCCAGCACCCGATGCCCGAGATTCCCTCGATGCACGCGGGGCGGAATCCGATCCGCAGCCCGTTTCGGACGCCCTGACCGAGGCGCGCGCCGCCTGGGAGCGCGACACGCCGGCGGGCACGTACACCGACAACGGGGTCACGCTGCACGACGACACCGTCGAGGCGTTGAAGGCGCTGGGCTACCTCGGCGAGGACCCCTGATGCGCGCACTGATCACGGCCGGCGGGACAAGCGAGCCCATCGACGACGTGCGGGTGGTGACGAACCTGTCCACGGGCCGGTTCGGAGCCGCCATCGCGAACGCCCTGTCACGGCGCGGCGTCGAGGTCACCATCCTGGCCGGGCCGGCCCTCCTGGCCCGCGAGCACCTGCTGGATGCCGAGGTCCGCTGCGTTCCGTTCGGTCCGGACGGGAGCTTCGCAGACCTCGATCGCGCCTTGACCGAGCACACCGAGCACCCGCCCGACCTGCTGTTCATGGCGGCAGCGGTGAGCGACTACAGCCCGGTTCGCGCGGCGGGGAAGATCCGGAGCACCGAAGACCGGCTGGTCGTCGAGATGACGAAGAACCCCAAGCTGCTGAAGACGCTGCGGGAGCGGTGTGGGCCCGACTGCTGGCTGGTGGGGTTCAAGCTGCTGTCGGGGGTGTCCACCGACGAGCTGGTCGAGGTCGCACGGGGTCAGATCGCGGGGTCTCGCCTGGACATGACGGTGGCGAACGACGCGGCGACGTTCGCGCCGGGCCGACATCCGATCGTGGTGGTGGGTGCGGACGGACGGGTCTCGGAGCACGCCGGCAGCAAGGAACAGATGGCGGAGGTCGTCGCCGACGCCGCCCTGGCGGGGTGGTTCGAGCGGCACGGCGCTCCGCCCCCGGCCCAGCAGGCGTTTCCAGGTTCGGCGGTGTGGCCGGACGACGCCGTTCCCGAGTGGGTGGCGGGGCACGCCCGAGCGCTGGATTGGGCGCGTGCCCTGTACGTCCCCGAGGCCTGGCGTTGCTTCGGGGGCGTGAACGACTCGGGCGAGGTGGCGGATCTGGTCTCAGGAATGCGACGCGTCGACGAGCGGCCAGAGCGAATCGCGCTCGATGCCGCGACGCACGGGCGACTCCGGAATCACGCGTTCGCATGGGGAGGCGAGTCGGGGCCCTCGTTGTTCCCGATCCGTGGGGCGTTCCTGATCGAGGACCCCGGTCCGGTCCTGGTTCAGGCCTGGCAGGACATCGCCGCGGGATTCACATCCTGGGTGACAGAGCGCGTGCCAGTCCTGTCGGTGGCGCCGGTCGTCATCGGGCCGCGCCTGGTCGGGCTGATGGCGACGGTGGACGCAGACGGGCCCGCCACCACCGGGTTCATCGCCCCCCGCTGTCGCAACCATGGCCATGCAGACGACCTGGCGCGGGTGCTGGCTCTGCGGGAGGACACGCGGGTGTGGGCGCCCGACGACCGCGCGAAGCAGTTCTGGGTCGCCCGCGGGTTCATCGCGGATGGTCCAGACACCCTGGTCCGGCATCCTCATCTTCGACCCGCCGCGAGCGTTGCTCTGGTTCACGCGCGCGCGCGCGAGGTGTTGCTGGGGAAGCGGCTGGTGGGCGCCTACCCGGACCACTGGGCGTTCCCGGGCGGGGGTGTCGAAGACGACGAGTCCGCAAAAGACGCCGCCGCCCGAGAGCTCGAAGAAGAGACGGGCGTTGTGTTGCCCTACGGCCATTGGTCGCTGAAGACCCCGCTCACCGTAGGCGACGGGGAACGTGCCTGGAAGCTGGACAACTTCGCCTATCTGACGCTCGAGCGTCCCGAGCCTCGCATCACAGACGAGCTCGATGCCCGTTGGGTGCCGCTGGAAGCAGCTCTGGAGCTGGAACCGATGGCATCGGGGACACGCACCGTTCTTCGCCGGATCCGCCAGCGTCTTCTGCTGGCCTGACTCGTCGCCTTCGGCACCCGCACAACGGCGCCCCAGGATCCGCCGTTTCGGCCCTCCGAGCCTCTGCGTGGAATCTGGAGTCCGCCGTGCCCGACCCTGTTCGCCCGTGACGAAGACGACGTAGACCGCCGATACGAACCGCATCCAGAGCCCGCCGGACAGGCTAAGCTGCCCCCATGATCGTGCTCTCCCTGACGATGACCGCCTCCGCCTGGACCCCCACCGACGCCGAGCAGACGCTCGTCCGCGCGCTCTCGTCCCGCGATGGCGCGCCGCCGTGCGAACAGCTGGCTGCGATGGTCCCCGAGCCCGCCGAGAGCTACCAGCGCGTGGTCGACAACGTCACCATGCCGCCCTGGGCCCCGATGCACGCGGCGGCCTGCCTGATCGAGAACCACGCCCACGAAAAACCCGACGTGATCGCTGCCTGGACCACCGGCGAGCGCACGAAGGGGCTGGCGAAGCTGGTCTTCCACCGGCTGCACCTGTTCGACGACGACCAGGCCCTGGAGCTCGTCGAGACCGCGCGCACGGGGCCGTGGACCACCGAGCTCGACCGGTCGCTGGTCGCGTCTCCCAAGGGCGAGCTCCGCGACCTCGCGCAGCCGGCCCCGACGAAGTAGAGAGGCGCCCATGGCTTCGACCCAGTCCGAGATGGAGCGGATCGCCGGCGAATACCGCAGGGCGTTCGACCGTGTGCAGTCCCTGCTGAACGCCAGCGATCTGGGCACCATTCCGCCCTACGTCTTCGCCATCGACCGGTTCGACATCGCCCAGCTCGGCGAGATCGATGCGTCCCTGGCCAAGGCCGAGCGCCGTCGCCGCCAGTGGCGCGCCGCACTGCACGCCATCGCCGAGCTGCAGGCCCTCGAAGCGAGCGCAGACCGCAATCCGGTCGTCTCCACCGTGGCGAACACCCTCGACCCCGACGATCCGGCCGACACCAGCACGCTCTCCGAAGCCAAGCAGAGCGACATGCCCGACCTCGACCGGTTCATCAGCGTGGTGCAATACGCACGCACCGTGGGCTGCAGCTACGTCGACGGCGGCTTCCAGCCCGTGTTCAAGGATCCGCCGGACGACCTGTGAAGCGCGCGTCTCGCTACGCCTCCTGGCGCACCCGCCTGTCGCGCATCCGCGAAGACGGCCTCGAACGCAGCCTGCGCGCCGTGCTCCCGACCGGCCCGGTCACCGCCATGGTCGACGGCCGCGAGATGATCGTGGCCTGCAGCAACGACTACCTGGGCCTGGCCTGGGAGCGACGGCTGAAGGGGCGCGGCACCGGGAGCTCCCGCCTGATCAGCGGGACCCGACCCGCCCACGTCACCCTCGAACGGCACCTCGAGGACTGGCTCGGCCGCCCGGCCCTGTTCTTCGGCAGCGGCTACCAGGCCAACCTGGCCGTGTTCTCGACGGTGTGCACGGCGGGTCAGACCATCGCGAGCGACGCGCTGAACCACGCGAGCATCATCGACGGGATGCGGCTGTCGCGGGCCGACCGGCTGGTGGTGCCCCACGCCGATCCGGAGTCGATCCCCAACGACGTCGACCTGGTGGCGATCGAGGGCCTCTACAGCATGGACGGCGACACGCCGCCCATCGCCCGCTACCCGAGCGATCCCCTGCTCGCGGTCGACGAAGCCCACGCCATCGGGGTGCTGGGGCCGGAGGGCAGAGGCGTCGCGGCCTCGGCCGGGGTCACACCCGACATCCTGATCGGCACGTTCGGAAAGGCCTTCGGAGCCGCAGGCGCCTTCGTGGCCGGGCCCCCCGAGCTCAAAGAGCTGCTGATCAACGCGGGCCGGTCGTTCATCTACACCACGGCCCCCCACGAAGCCGTCGCGGTCGCCGCTCTGGAAGGTCTGCAGGCCGCCAACGGCCACTCGGAGCTCCGCAGCCGGGTCCTCGAGAACGCCCGCACGCTCCGGGCCCACCTCCGTCAGCTGGGCTGGAAGGTGCGGGGCACGGCGCACATCCTGCCGGTGCTGTGCGGCAGCCAGGTGATGGAGGTGGCCGATCGCCTCGCCCAGCACGGGGTGTTTGCGCCCGGCATCCGCTACCCGACCGTGCCGAAGGGCGCCGAGCGCATCCGGATCACAGTGAGCGCGGCACACACGGGCGAACATCTCCGCCGCATCGCGGACGCCTTCGGGCCCACCTGACGGCGTCGAGGAGTCACTCCGGCGACGGAGCGGACAGCAGCCGGACCTGCTTGTAGACCAGCTTCAACCCGCCCGGCTGGGATTCGGTGGTGGGCGTGTGCACCAGCTTCCACTCGACGTCGACGCCGTAGGCCTGGCCGTCGGCTTCGCTCTGGGGTGCGGCGAACCGGGCGTGGATGGTGGCCATGTGGGCGGCCAGATCCGGGAGACGGCTTGCTGCGAACCCCGTGAACACGGGCCCGATGGAGCTGTGCCCCGCGACCTCTGCCTGGCTGGTGGGGCCGCCCATGGGGAACGACAGCCGCTCGGGCTGCTCGTCGGGCTCGGGATTGGTGACGGCGGCTTCGCCCGGGTTGGCGTTCACCACGACGTCCACGCCCGACCCGTCCCGGCGTGGCACGGTGAGCACGACGCCATTCGCGGCTTCGTCGGGGAACGCCTCGTGCACCAGCACCGCCATCGCGACGTCGTGGTGGTCGATTCCGTAGAAGGTGCGCTCGGCGAACGCGTGCTCGGACCACAGGCTGGCGAAGACCTGCTTCAGCTTCTTCTCGAGCTTCTTCCGGCTGTCCTCGCCCACGTCGAAGCCCTTGGACTGGTACAGGCCGGCCCCGTTGAACCGCGGGAGGTCCTCGCAGTTGGTGGAGCTGCGCAGGCGGACGCGGGTGTTCGGCCAGCGGGACTGAAGCGTGGCTTCCAGCTGGTCCAGAAGACCCGCGTCGACGGGGGTTTTGCGGATGGTGGTGCGGATGGCTTCGAGCCGGTCGGCGATCTGCGCGGCATCGAGCGCTTCGAGGTCGGCGAGCAGGGCGTCGATGGCGGGCCGTGCTGCGCGGACATGGGCCCGGTACGCCCCGAAGCCCAGCGCGCCGCCGGGTCGCACGTGCTCGGGCAACAGCTCCCGCAGCGCAGCGTAGTTGGCGGCCTTCGCCCCCACGTCCTCGACCGGCGGGAGCGGCCGATCGGACCCAGGCTCGGGAAAGTCGACCCAGCCGGCATCGGTGGGAGTCGGAATCGCCAGGCGCCGGGCGGGCTGGCGGTCGTAGAACGCCTCCATCGTGGCCCGGTCGATCGGGGTGACGGTGAGTCCGTCTTCGGATGCGACCAGGCGTACGGGCGTTCCGAACGTGGCTCCCTGGGCGTCGAGGGCGGCGAGGCTCTCGAGATGGACGTTGGGGGTGCCGCGGTTCCGGGCCAGCAGGTTCACGTGGGACAGGGGGGTCTGCGCGGCGAGCGTGAGGATGCCGGCCACCGGAGGCACGCGCTCGGGGAGTGCGTCGTACACGACGATGTCGCGGGGCCCCACCGCAAAAGGCGCGTCTGCATCGAAGCGCTTCAGCACTCCGACCGCGACGCCGGGGTTGAGGACCTCGGTGGGCGCGGGCTCTCCCGAGCGCAGGCCGGACAGCGTGGCGTGGGCCCAGCCGGCAGCCGAGACGGTCGCTGCACAGTCCTCTCCGGGCCGGATCTCCCCGCGCGCGAGCACGATCAGTCCGTCTTCCCTGGCGAACCCCGTGAGGCGCGCCACCGCATCGGCCACCCGCACGACGTCCTCTCCCAGGGTCTCACCCGAGTCTGTGTAGCCGTAGTCCTCGATCCGGACGGCCCAGGTGCGCGCACGGCCTGCCACCCGTGGGGCCTGGCCCCGCAGGTCGTAGAGGAAGAACGGCAGGTGGGAACGATCGGCATCTCGGACGGCGGCCTTGAACTGCTTGAAGGTCCAACCGGTCTTCAGGCCGGTCGACGCGAAGTCGGCGTGCCCCGGGTAGCGATCGGGGTCGTACACATCCACGCGCACGGGCGTGCGGGGCCCATCGGCGAGGTCGCTGGCCACACCGGTCCACGTCGGGATGCGCCCGTAGGAGACGAAGGCGTGCTCCTCCCCCGGGAATGCCTGAGCTGTCGCGAGGGCCCACAAGATCCACATCGGCCCTCAGGATAGTCCACGCGGATGACTGCACCCAACGACCCCAAGCGACTCGCCGAGCTGGACCACCGCCACCTCTGGCACCCGTTCACCCAGCAGCAGCGCTGGGTCGCTTCCCCTCCCCTGATCATCGAGCGGGGCGAGGGCTGCGAGCTGTTCGACGTCCAGGGCCGGTCGTACATCGACGGGGTGTCGAGCCTGTGGACCAACGTGCACGGCCACCGCCACCCGGTCCTGGACGCCGCGGTGCGCGAACAGCTCGATCGGCTCGCCCACAGCACGCTGCTCGGTCTGTCGCACCCCCCTGCCATCGAGCTCGCCACCCGGCTCGTCGATCTGGTTCCGTGGGGCCTCGAGCGGGTGTTCTTCAGCGACAACGGGTCCACGGCCACCGAAGTCGCGCTGAAGATGGCGTTCCAGTACCAGCAGCAGACCGGGCAGACCCAGCGGACCCGCTTCGCCGCCCTGTCGGATGCGTACCACGGCGACACCCTGGGAGCGGTGAGCGTGGGCGCGATTCCCCTCTTCCACCGCGTCTACAAGCCCCTGCTCTTCGATGCCGTCGCGATCCCCGCTCCCACAGAGCCCGGCTCCGAAGAGGAAGAAGCGTGCCTGGATCGCGGTCTGACGCTGCTCGAGGAGCACGGGGACGAGCTGGCGGCGTTCATCTTCGAGCCCCTGGTCCAGGGGGCGGCCGGCATGAAGATGCACACCCGGCACTTCCTGAAGACGCTGTGCGACAAGGCGCGCGAGAAGGGCGTACTGCTCATCGCAGACGAGGTGGCGACGGGCTTCGGGCGTACGGGCTCGATGTTCGCGACCGAGCAGGTGGGCGTGGCCTCGGACTTCATGGCGGTCGCGAAGGGGCTGGCCGCCGGCTACCTCCCGATCGCCGCGACGCTCACCACCGAGGCGGTCTACGAGGCGTTCCTCGGCGATCCCGAGACCTACAAGCAGTTCTTCCACGGCCACACCTTCACGGGCAACCCGCTGGCCTGTGCCGCAGCACTCGCGAACCTGGATCTGTTCGAGTCCGACGGGGTCCTCGCACGGGCGAAGGCCATCGGGGCCCTGCTGGCGCGCCAGCTCGACGAACACCTCGTGGATACGCCCGGCGTGGCGAGCGTCCGCCAGACCGGCGTGATGGTCGGCATCGACCTCGTCCAGCGCGACGGCACCCCGTGGCCGGCCGATCGACAGCAGGGGCACCGCGTGGTGATGCGCGCCCGGAAGCACGGAGTGATCCTGCGTCCGCTGGGCGACACGGTCGTCCTCAACCCGCCCCTGGCGATCTCGGATACGCAGATCGTGAAGCTGGTCCAGGCCACCGCGGAGGCCGTACGTGCAGAACGCGCACACCAATGACGAGAGCCATCTCTGGCTGTCCTGGCTGACGCGCCTGCGCTGGGTCGCGCTGGTGGCTCAGTTCATCACCCTGGCGTTCGCGTTTCCGCTGCTGGACGCGGTCTCGTTGCTGGTTCCCCTCGCGGCGCTGATGGGCATGCTGCTCCTGGCGAACCTCCGCGCGCTGCAGGTGCTCCGCCGGGATGGCCCGATCCGCCAGGAGACCCTGCTCTGGCAGCTCGCGGTCGACGTGTTGGCGCTCACCACGTTCTTCCTGGTGGGCGGGGGTCCGGACAACCCCTTCGTGGTGCTCTACTTCATCCACATCGCCATGGGCTCGATCATGCTCCGGCCCGTGCTGGCGGGCGGTCTCGCGCTGCTGGTGATGGTCTGCTACGGCGTCACGCACCTGTGGCACCTGCCGCTGCACTTCGAGAACCACACCCTGCCGCCGCTCCTGCTGCGCCCCCTCGGCCAGGTGCTCGCGTTCATGGTCACCACCCTGTCGATCGCCGGGTTCACGGTGGGCCTGTCCGACACCCTCCGCCGTCGCAAGACCCAGCTGCTCGAGGCCCGCGACCGCACCTCGCGCATCGATCGTCTGCGCAGCGTGGGGACCCTGGCTGCGGGCGCTGCGCACGAGCTGAACACACCGCTGTCGACCCTCGGGCTCCGGCTGCGACGCATCGGTCGGCGCTACGACGACCCCGACACCACCCGCGACCTCGAGGTGATGAAGACCCAGCTCGACCGGTGCACCCGCATCGTGCAGCAGCTGCTCGCGGGCGCTGGAGACCCGAGTGCAGTGGGCCTGGAGCGCGCACCGCTGTCGAAGATGGTCGAGGAGTGCATCCGGTTCTGGGAGAAGAGCTCCACCCTCCAGGTGAACCTGGTCGATCACAGCCACGACGCCCTGGTCGAGCTCCCGCGCGTGGCGTTCAGCCAGGCGTTGACCAACCTGCTCGAGAACGCGCGCCAGGCCCAGGAGGAGGCCGGGCGCTTCGACCCGCTCGTGGTTCGACTCACCACCGAAGGCGAGGACGTGGTGGTGGAGGTGCGGGACCACGGTGCGGGCCTGCCCAGCGAAGACCCCGAGCAGGTCGGAACCCCGTTCTTCACCACCAAACCCACGGGCACCGGCCTGGGCGTGTTCGTCGCTCGACAGGTCGCGGACGGTGCGGGCGGCGGATTGCGTTACGTCTCCCATACCGACGGAACCACCGCTCGCTGGTGGTTCCCGATCACGGCGCCCAAGTCCCGTCCGGTTCCCCGGAGCTCGTCGGACGACCCCACTCCTCTCGCTGAAGAGTCGGCGCCGGTCGCCCCCGCAACGAGGAGGACCGATGGCGAAGGACAACCGGCCGAAATTGCTCGTGGTGGATGACGACGACGACTTCCGCGAATCCATGGAGCTCGAGTTCTCCGACCGCGGCTACCAGGTCATCGGCGCCCCCGACCACCGGTCTGCACTCGGTCTGGCGGCGGTTCATCGACCCCCGTTCGCCGTCATCGATCTGCGACTGAAGGGCGAGCGCGGGCTCGAGGTCCTCAAAGACCTCGTCGAGCGCCTGCCCGGCATCCGCGCGGTCGTGCTCACGGGCTATTCGTCCATCGCCACCGCGGTCGAGGCGATGAAGCTCGGCGCGCACCACTACCTCACCAAGCCGGCCGATCCAGATGCGATCGACCAGGCGTTCAAGACCGACAAGGGCGACCCCACCGTGCCGGTGCCGGATCATCCCCCCAGCCTCGCCCGCCACGAGCGCGAGTACATCGAGGCCGTGCTGAACGCCACCGGGGGCAACATCTCCGAGGCTGCACGCCGTCTGGGCCTGCATCGACAGTCGCTCCAGCGCAAGCTCCGCAAGTACCCACCGCGTCGCTGATCCCCCGCTCACCCCACCGTGATCCGGTGCCAGCTGCGGGTCGGTGCCGGTTCGGTGTAGCCTGGGGGCCGTGACGAACGAACCTCCACGGCCCCGCGCCCACTTCTCCCGCATCTCCGGGCTCCTCGCAGCACTCGTGCTGATCGGCCCCGTGTCGACGGCCCTCGCAGCCGATGTCGACCCGTTTCGCCCGTCTGCATCGCTCGCGACGGGCCAGGGCTCGCTCCAGGGAGAATCGCCCTACCTGCTGGGCGAAGGCCTGAGTGCCGGCTTGTTCGCCAGCTTCGCCCAGGATCTCGCGGTCCAGAGCCGGAGGAATGGCGAGGAGGAGTCGCTCGTGCGGAGCGTGCTGCCGGTGGAGGTCTACGGCGGGTGGACGTTCGCGGAGCGCGTGCGCGTCGAGGCGTTCCTGCCGGTCTACACCCACGTCGATGCCCCGGTGTCGAGCTACGACGGCACGGCGCTCGGCGATCTGCGCATCCAGGCCAACGTGCCCCTGTGGCAGTCGCGCGACGACATCCGGTTCGGCCTGGTGCCTCGCATCGAGCTGCCGACCGGAACCAAGGACGCCTTCACCCGCCGGGGCTTCCAGGTGGGTCTGTCCGGTGCGCTGGCGGGTCGATACCGCTCGGTGGGCTGGGTCACCAACGCCGGCCTGGCCATCAGCGAAGCCGGAGAGTTCGAGGGGATCGGGACCGGCAGTGCCGTCGAGCTGCTCGCCGGCGGCTGGTGGCAACCCGGCGGGGTTCGGGGCGGCTACCGCCTCGGCGCCGAGGTCGAATCCCAGGTCGGCCTGGTGGGCGGGAGCCAGGGCAACAACGTGGTGGGTACGGGCCACGTCTACGGCCAGACCGCCCTCCCGGCCGGGCTCGCGATGACCGTCGGAGCCGGCACGGGCCTGCTGAACGGCGTGGGGGCGCCCAACTACCGCATGTTCGCGGCCCTCACCTACGGCACCACCATCGAAGACCGCGATGGAGACGGCATCCTCGACCCCGCCGATGCGTGCGTCGACACCCCCGAGGACTTCGACCAGTTCGAAGACGAGGATGGTTGCCCGGACGTCGACAACGACGTCGACACCATCGTCGACACCCGGGATGTGTGCCCGAACGACCCCGAGGACTTCGACGAGTACGAAGACGAAGATGGGTGTCCCGACCTCGACAACGACCTGGACACCGTGGTCGACACCGAGGACCTCTGCCCGCTGGAGCCCGGCGTGCCGGAGCTCGCGGGGTGCCCGGACACCGATGGCGACGGCATCGCGGACTCGGGAGACGCCTGCCCCGTGCTGCCCGGGAAGCCCGAGTTCGACGGCTGCCCCGACCGCGACGGCGACACCATCATCGACCCCGAAGACGCCTGTCCGGACGACCCGATCGACGAAGGGGTCGACCCCGCGACGTCGGATGGCTGTCCGACCCTGGCCGTGGTCGAAGGCACCTCCATCAAGATCGGCGAGAAGGTCCGCTTCGCGACGGGGAGCGCCGAGCTCGACCCCAACAGCAGCACCCTGCTGAACGCCGTGGCCGGCCTGCTGCGGCGGAAGTCGGGCATCACGAAGGTCGAGGTCGCAGGGCACACCGACAATGTGGGCGGCGACGCCCTGAACCTCGATCTGTCCCAGCGCCGTGCAGCGTCCGTGCGCACCTACCTCGTCGAGGCGGGAATCAACACCGACCGACTGGTCTCGAAGGGCTACGGCGAGTCGAAGCCCACCACCACCAACCCCACCTCTGCAGGCCGCGCGACCAACCGCCGCGTCGAGTTCACGATCCTGGAGCAGTCCGAGGTCGCCGCACCCGCGCCCGCTCCCGTTCCAGCGCCGCCCCCTGCTCCCGAGCCCGCCCCCGAGCCCCGAATCGAGCCCCCACCGCCCGAGGAGCCCTTCGAGTCGGAGGGGACCGACCTCACCAATCCGTGGGACAGCCCCGAACCCGTGCCGGATCCCGAGCCCGCACCAGCGCCAGCACCCGCACCGGAGCCCTCGGACGAGGAGCTCGTCAATCCCTGGGACCCCGCACCTGCGATCCCAGACGTGCAGGCGCCGCCCGAGCCCTCCGAAGCGACTGAAGAACCCGAAGCCCCCGAAGAGCTCGAGAACCCGTGGGACCCGCCCGATGCCGAACCCGTCGCCCCCGCTCCTGCTCCCGATCCAGTTCCCGTTCCGGCGAGCGCTCCGAGCCCCGAGCCCGAGGCGGTTCCGGCCCCAGAGGTCCCGTCCCAGGGCTTCGATCCCGACGGCGACCCCGGCCGCCTGAGCATCGAGCTGCGGGGGATCGACTCCGCCGAGGTGTGGCTCGACAACGAACGCCTGCCGCGGGACGCCCCGCTGATGCGGTTCCCCATCCTCGCCGGCTCCCACAAGCTGTGGGTCGTGAACCCGGACGCCGGGCTGGACTTCGAGACCACCCTGCTCATCGGCAACGGCGACAATCAGGTGCTGGTGCTGCCGCCCGGGTCGGCCGAGCCCCCGTCCAGCACGCCCACAGACGAGCCCGCTCCGATCATTCCGGCAGCAGAACCCGCGCCAGACCCCGAGCCCGAGCCCGAGCCGAAGAAGCGGAAGGGCCGACGCAGCCGGAAGCGCTGAGCGGCCGTCTCCAGCGTCGGGGCAGGGTCAGACCCGCTCGATGATCGTGGCGACGCCCTGACCGACGCCCACGCACAGGGTGGCGCAGCCCAGGGTCTTGTCCTGCTGCTCCATCACGTTGAGGAGCGTGGTCAGGATGCGCGCCCCTGAGCATCCCAGCGGGTGGCCCAGCGCGATGGCTCCCCCGTTCAGGTTGACCTTGTCGGCAGCCAGATCGAGCTCCCGCATGACCACCAGGCTCTGCGCGGCGAACGCTTCGTTGAGCTCCCACACCCCGATGTCGTTGACCTGCAGGCCCGCTCGCTTGAGGGCCTTGCGGGTGGCGGGGACCGGCCCGATCCCCATGATGGTGGGGTCGACGCCTGCAGACGCCATCGCCCGGATGCGCGCCCGCACCGGAAGGCCTTCGGCACGCGCGGATTCTTCGTCGGCCAGGACCAGGGCTGCCGCCCCGTCGTTGAGCGGCGAGCTGTTCCCGGCCGTGACCGACCCGCCCTGCTTGAAGATGGTGCGGAGCTTGGCGAGCTTCTCGAGAGACGTGTCGGGTCGCGGGCTCTCGTCGCGCTCCACCGTCTTCGTCGTCTTGCGGAGCTTCACCGTCACCGGCGTGAGCTCGTTGTCGAAACGACCCGCCTCCGACGCGGCAATCGCACGCTGATGGCTGGTGAGGGCGAACTGGTCCTGCTCTTCGCGGGGGATGTCCGAGACCCGCTCCAGCAGGTTCTCGGCGGTGCGCCCCATGGCCTCGAGGGGAAACAGCGCCTCCATGCGGGGGTTGGGGTAGCGCCAGCCCAGGCTGGTGTCCCAGGCCGTGAGGTTGCCGGCCTTGGGGTGCTGCGGCCCGCGCGGCATGCTGATCGGCGCGCGGGACATCGACTCCACGCCCCCCGCCACGCAGAAGCTGGCGTCGCCCACCATGATCATCCGCGCGGCCTGGTTCACCGCCGACAGCCCCGATGCACAGAGCCGGTTGACCGTGATGCCGGGAACGTGCTGGTCGAGGCCCGCCAGGAGCAGGGCCATCCGCGCGACGTTGCGGTTGTCCTCGCCGGCCTGGTTGGCGCAGCCCATGAACACCTCGTCGATCGCTTCGGGATCGACGCCGGATCGCTCTACGACAGCCCGGATCGGGATCGCCGCGAGATCGTCGGCGCGCACGGCGGACAGGGCCCCCTGAAAACGACCGATGGGGGTTCGCAGGGCATCGACGAGGACGGCATTCCGCATGAGAGGGCTCCCGGGCTATGTGGGCCCACCAACTATCCGGGGAGTGGCCGTGCAGGGAAGCAAGGACGACGTGCAGAACGAACAGCTGACGGATCTGGCCGATCTCCCGTCGGTCGGAGTCATCGGTGCGGGCACGATGGGCCACGGAATCGCTCAGGTCTCGGCCATGGCGGGCATTCCCGTGGTTCTCACCGATGCCGACTCCGACGCCATCGATCGCGGCATGGCCAAGGTCGTCGCCAACCTCGACAAGGGGGTCGACAAGGGCAAGGTCTCCGAGGCCACCCGGGCCACCGCCATCGCATCGCTGCGCGCCGGGTCCCTCGAAGACGTCGCCCAGACAGGACTGATCATCGAGGCCGTGCCGGAACGCCTCGATCTCAAGCAGCAGATCTTCGCCCAGGTCGCCAAGACCGCGTCCAGCACGGCCATCTTCGCCACCAACACCTCGAGCCTGTCGGTCGCGAAGATCGCCGAAGCCGTCCCGAACCCGGGCCGGGTGATCGGCACCCACTTCTTCAACCCCGTGCACATCATGAAGCTGCTCGAGGTCATCGTCGCCGAGCAGACCGACGATGCCGTGCTCCAGGTGGTCCGGAAGTACGGCGAGGCCATCGGCAAACAGGTCATCGTGGTGAAGGACGCCCCGGGCTTCGCGACCTCCCGTCTGGGCGTGTGCCTGGGCATGGAGGCCATCCGGATGGTCGAGCAGGGGGTCGCGAGCCCCGAAGACATCGATACCGCGATGGTGCTCGGCTACCGCCACCCCATCGGGCCGCTGAAGCTCACCGATCTCGTCGGGCTCGACGTCCGCATGCACATCGGCAGCTACCTGGCCGGTGCGCTGAACAACCCCGCCTTCGAGCCGCCGCAGCTGATGCGCGACATGGTGGCCGAGGGCAAGCTGGGCAAGAAGTCGGGGCAGGGCTTCTACGACTGGTCGTGATTCCCTTCGGCCTCGATGGCGTCGAACGGATCACGATCATCGGGTGCCCCGGAGCCGGGAAGTCCACGCTCACCCGCACGCTCTCGAAGCGCCTGGGTCTACCGGCGGTGCACTGCGACAAGCTGCACTGGTCGGCCGGCTGGCTCGACTACCCCCGCCGGATCTGCATGCGACGCGTGCTGCACCGCATCCGGACGACCTGGGGTGTGGTGCGGCCCGACATGGGGGACGGCTGCCCCGAGAAGCTGGATCCGGACTTCATCGCGTGGGTGTGGAACTGGCACCGCGACCAGCGGCCGGGCGTGCTGGAACGGTTCGCAGACGTCCCGCAGCTCGACCTCTCATCCGACCCGCCTGGATCGGACGAAACGCGACTGCTGTGGTTCCGCCACCCGACCCAGACGGCCCGGTGGCTGGAACGCGCCGCTACTGCGCGACCCGGGTGATGACCTTGGGCGTGCCGTCCTCGAAGGAGATCTCGGAGACCATCGGCCGATCGGCGACCCACTTGGGCTCGTCGGGCTTGATCTGCACCTTGGCGGACTGATCGCCGCTCTCGGAGATCACGGTGCCCGTGGCGTGGCCCAGCTGGCCACCGACGTCCATCACGAACCGCGACTCGACCTTGCCGCTGAACGGACGGCCGAGGTCGGGAAGCGCCGGCGTGAAGGTCATCGCGAACGAGGGAACCGGGCTGCCCCAGTTCTCGACGCGGATGCTGCGGAGCTCCAGGGCGTCCTTGCCGAACACCAGGAACTCGTAGGTCATCTTGCGAACGCCGGCGTCCTGGGTGACCCAGACGCGCCCGCCGCGCTGCTCGACTTCCCAGGCCTGGGAGACGTCGGAGCCGTCGGGCATGCGGTGCACGGTGTTGAACGCGCGCAGGATGTTCTTGCCCATCTCGTCTTCGGTCGGGCCCATGGAGATGGTGTCGTCGCCGTCGAGGAGGTCCATGCCCTCGCCGTCTTCTCCCTCGTCACCGTCTTCGGGGAGCTCGTCTTCGGACATCTCGTCCTCGCCGTCTCCCTCTTCCATGTCCTCGCCTTCTTCCATCTCGGGCGGGTTGGCTTCGAGCCAGGCTTTCTCGAGGTCGTTCGTGGGCTCGTGGTCGGCCGGGAACACACCCAGGTCGACCCGGATGGCGCCGTCGAGCTTGGCGTCGAAGGTCCACTCGGCGATGGTCTGCTGCGCACAGCTCATGACCAGCTCGCTGGCGGTGGACTCGGGGTTCACCGTGATCTCCCACGGCTTGCCGCCCTTGACGTGGAAGTCGACCACCACCAGACCCTTGTAGGCGGGGTCTGCGATGAGGGCGGGTGTGAGGCAGACGTCGAGCTTGGTCTCGTTGGCTTCGAGCGCCTTGTCGATGGCCTTGTCGTCGAGCATCTCCCACTCTTCGATGTCCATCAGCACGACATCTTCGCCGGCCGGGTTGAGCGGCTCGGGGATGGTGGGCGGCTCGGGAGGCGGGGGCGGCGGCTCCCACTTCATGCCGACGGCGAACTCCTGGTCGCCATCGAGAGGCACCGTACCGGTCAGGTCCTGCCAGTACTCGCCGCGAGCGACGCCGCCCTGCACCTGGGTCATGGCGAACTGCATCGGCACGATGGCCGCGACCTTGCGCGTCCGGACCTTGCGGTCGTCGATGCGGACGTCGGCCTTGAACAGGCTCTGCATGCTGGAGACGTCGAGCACGGCGATGAGATCGTTGGCGCTGTGGCCCATCGTGTTGCCGTTGCGCTTCTTGGCGATCTTGTCGGGCGGATCGCCCTGGAGCACGAGCTCGACGGGCTCGTTGTCGATGTTGTCGTACTTGACCGTGATGTCGATGCCGTCGCTCGTGGTGCGATCCTCGACCTGCAGGCCACCCGACTTGCGGGCCAGTGGAAGCTCGGGCATCCAGCCGTTGATGTCTTCGACGTTGGCGACGATGGACTGATCCTTGCTGCCCGCCCGGGACTCGAGCACGATCCACATGGGACGAGCGGCACCGTCTTCGCTGGGGCGGCGGACCTTGGCGACCTCGATCATGTCCCAGCGGTCGTCCTTCAGCCCGACGACGATGTCGAGATCGAAGTCGGCACCGAAGCCCATGAACGGCAGCACGGGAGCATCGGTGTAGTGCGTTCCGCTGGTGTACTTGGCGCCCGAGTACTGCACGGCCGAGAAATTGCGCGCGTGCTCGTACGGCGTGAGGACAGGCTTCTTCGGCATGATCTTCTTGCCGCAGCCCGCAACACCCACGATGGCGGCGGAGAGAATGACGGAGGTCAGCAGTCGCATGAAGTCCTCTGGTTCGACGCGGCCCTGTATACCAGGTGACGGCCACAGTCCACGCCGAGAACGTGTGCGAACTCAGCCTTCGGGCTCGGCGGCGTCCGGTGCGTCGATGACGAACAGCTCGGGGTCGTAGCAGACCCCCGCCTCGATCTCGTCGCAGGTGGCGGCGCGCAGGCAGCGCTTGTGCTCCTTGAACGCCTCGATCTTGGTCTCGTCTTCCCACTCGGCGTAGAGGTCCTGCTGCTCGCGACAGGCGAAGATGCACTCGTCGCGGGCGACCCGCGTGGACTCGAGGCCGCAGTCGAGCACTTTGGTGCACGTCTCCTGGCAGCGGGGCGTACACCCGGCCTGCAGCGCGGAGGACACGGCGATCAGGACGACCGATGCCCCGACGAGGGCGGCGCGGCCGAAGCTCGGGCTAGATCGGCGCACAGAACCCCGAGCGCGGATCGAGCTGGGCACACTGCTCGGGTGTGCCATCCGGAGCCTGGGTGAACACGCAGTCCATCCAGAGGACGGCCTGAGCCTCGTTCTCGAGGACGATGCTCTGCCCGCTCCCGCTGCGGCGCTGGAAGGGATCGTAGTCGCCCACCTCGCCGGTGTTGCGCATGGCGTCTTCGCATTCCTGGCGACAGTCGCGCTGGGCTTCAGCGGCGCTCTGCCCTTCGGGAACGATGCCGCACACGTTGTAGATCTGGTCGCAGGTGCTCTGGCAGTTGGGCCCACAGCCGACGAGGACTGCGAGGGAGGTGCCGAGAACGCCGAGAGCGAAGAAGGAGGTGGTGCGGGTCATGTGCCCTCCGAGCCATCGGGATGGGAGAAGCGCCAGGCGGTCGGCGACCAGCCGGTCGGCGACAGACGGGAGACGGGCTCGAGGGGTTCGGCCGCGGGCTGCGTGGCCTGGGCGTCGGGCTGCGAAGTGGCGAGAGCCCCCGTGGAGATGGACCCGACGCGACCCCGGGGCGCCGAGAGGCGCGGAACCATGGGCTCGCTCGGGGGGGACCACGTGTTCGTGCCGGATTGGATGTGATGTTCGGTCATTCGCGGCCTCTCGTCTCCGAAGGACAACTCGGGCGACTCCACCGCCGATTAACGGTTGACCACGCGTCCGTCGCGCATGGCGTAGCCGTCTGGGAGATGGGCCTCGAACGCCTCGGGGTCGGGGACCTCCCAGCGACGCGCCGCGAAGATCTCGGCGATGCGGTGCCGGAGGCGGTTGCTGTCCTCCTCCTCGTTCGTGAACCGGGTGGCCAGTATTTCGGCGGCGGCCGGATCCTGCTGGACGATGAGGACCTCTGCGGCGGAGCAGCGCACGTTCTCGTCGAAGTCGTCGAGGAACGGGGCGGCGGCTTCGATGGCGCCGGGGTGCTGGTGGTCGGTGAGCCAGACCAGCAACGCGTTCTTCTTCACGGGCTTGAAGTCGTCGCGGGCGAGCTCGGCGGCCAGCAGCTTGTAGACGGTCTGCATGGTGGTCTCCTCGTCCGACAGGTCCGACAGGAGCTGCAGCGGGATGCCCACCTGCTTGCACTGCTTGAGCCAGCTGCGCAGGGGCTTGATCGCGTCGTCGCCGAGCTCGAGCACGATGGACGACACGAACTCCTTCTCGCCCTTGTCGTGCAGCTGGTGGTCGAGCTTCATGTCGAACCGGCTCAACAGCGCGAGGATGGCTTTGGGCTTGCCGTTCTCGGCGAGCCAGCGCGCGGCGGTCTCCCGATCCTCGGGCTGGCTGTCGCGGCTGGTCAGCCGGTGCCGGTTCTTCGTGATCTTCTTTTCCTCGGACAGGAAGAAGTCGAAGAAGCTCATACAGATCCTCGGGGGTTCGTCGGGTTCGGTTTCCGCAACCCGCGACACGTATTCACGGGACCCCCTGCCGACCAGACCCTCTGCCCCGGACGAGGCTGGGACGCGGCTGCGAAGGGGCTGGTAGAGTCTCGGAGCGCCTGGCTGCTCCGGGCGCCAGAGACCAGGAGCCGCCGTGCTGGTGCTGTGCGCCATCGCTTTCGGACAGACCCCCGCCAACGCCGAAGACGCCGGGTCGGAAGCTGCCGTCGACGGGGAGGGTCACACCGTCGAGGTCGTGTTCCAGGAGCGCCTGCCGCTCCCCGACGAGTTCGAGGGCGAACGGCCCACCTGGAAGACCAATCGCTTCGGACAGGCCCTGCTCGTCGACAGCGAGGACAAGGTGTTCGCGCTCGATCAGGCCGGACGCGCGATCCGTCTGGTCGAGGGCACGGGCGCCAACGCCGAACGCTCGGCCTACCGCTTTCCGATGAAGTACTTCGAGCGGTGGGACGACCCCTGGCTCGTCGTCGACGGAAGCCAGAAGATGCCCCTGGAGGACGGGCCCGATTTCACGGGGGCCTTCCTCGCGACCCGCTGGGGTGCGGACAATCGCGAGGCGCTGGTGCGACTGGACCGACGCGCGCTGGACGTCTACTCCGTCACCCCGCCGCCGGACTTCCAGGCGTTCCCGACCTGCTTCGCGTCCGTCCCGGAGTCCTGCCTGGCCTCGGCCATGACCATCCTCAAGGAACACGCTGGCGACCCCACGGCCGACAAGGTGGCCCGGGCCCAGATCCGCCGGGCGTGCAACGACGGCGTGGTGCGGGCCTGCTTCATCGGGGTGAGCCTGCAGGACAGCAAGCTCGGCGACGCTGCGCGAAGCTGCCTGGACGACGAGCCCGAGGCCTGCGCGACGGTAGCCGGCAGCGTGTACTCCGAGGCGCGACTGAAGGGGCAGAGCTCCCGCGCGGGGGAGCGGATGCTGGAGTTCGCCTGCGATCAGGGTGTTCCCGGCGCGTGTACCGAAGCCGCCCAGATGTTCGACGAGCGCGAGCTGCCCCACAACGCGCTGCTCATGCTCGATCGCGCCTGTGTGTCGGGCGATCGGAACGCCTGTGACGAGGTCGAGGCCCGCCGCGACCGCACGTTCGCCGTCGGCATCGCGAAGGCCTGCGACAAGTCGCCCCCCGATGCCGTGGGCTGCATCACCCTGGCGCAGTTCCTGGAAGACCTCGACGCCGCACCCCGTGCGGCTCTGGAAGCCGAGATCGGGATCGAGGCGTTCGCCGCGTGGGAACGGGCCTGTGCGGCGGGGGAGGACAACGCGTGCCGCGCGATGGCGCCCTACGTCGACCGGTGGGGAATCGAAGACCCCCGGGTGAAGGACGCCACCGCCCAGCTGCTCTCCACCTGCGATTCCGGCCAGACCGAAGCCTGTGTGGGCGCGGCACACCTGCTGGTGCGTCTCGACGACCGCGACCCTCGCTACGCCCGTGCGCGCGAGCTCTACTCGGCAGCGTGCGAAGCGGGCAGCGACATCGGCTGCATGGAGGGCGCATCGCAGAACTGGACCGGCTCTGCCCGACGCACCGAGCTCCCGTCCGCCGAAGCGCTCTACCGCACCGCCTGCGACCGCGACCACGCTCCGGCGTGCGGGGCGCTGGGCGACCGACTGGCCGGGCAGCGCGGCCGGGTCCCCGAGGCCATCCAGGTCCTCGAGAAGGGCTGCAACCTCGAAGACGCCCATGCCTGCACGATGCTCGGAACCCTCGTGCTGGACGGCAAGCACAACGCCTCGATCTCGATGGACATCGATCCGGGCGAGGTCTTTCAGCGTGGGTGTGACGAAGGCGACGCCCAGGCCTGCTTCCAGCTCGGTCGCACTCTGGCCGACGGCGACGTCGCGACGCCGAACAGCCCGGCCTTCGCCGCGTACCGCACCGCCTGCGAAGCGGGGCAGTTCGCGGGATGCGAGCAGACAGGCCTGTCCCACCTGTCGCTGGACACCCACTACGAAGCGGGGGTCGCCGCCGACTACTTCGACCGGGCCTGCGAAGCGGGGCGCACCGACAGCTGTCGCGAGCTCGGGCTGCTCTACCGCCGGGGACGCGGGGTCGAGCGCGATCCCAAGCGCGCCCGGCAGCTCCTGGTGAAGGCCGGCCAGCTCCAGCCCGTGCGCCACGTGCGACTGGGGGCGCGCCTCGGATTCCTGAACATCTTCGGCGTCGACACCGAAGTCGTGCTGCCCATCCCCGTCGGTCCGGCGATCTCGGTGGGCGGCGACTTCAGCTACCTGCCCGGGAACGGGCTGTCGATGGTCTACATCGGGCCGACGGTCCGCATCTACCCGTCCCGCTCGGCCCGGGGTCTGTACGCCGCCGCAGGCTGGCACCAGTTCCGGATCAACGCCAAGGGCGAGGTCACCACCAACGCGGGCTTCAACGGACGGGTGGGCGTCCGCGTGCAGCAGAACCTCACCTGGGGCGGGGTCGAGATCGGCCTCGCGAGCGTGGACGCTCCGCGCGTGCAGGAGAGCATCCGGCCCATCCCGCTGGTGGTCCCGGTGTTCGGGGTCTCCGGAGGCATCGCATTCCTGTGAGGGCCGGATTCACGAGTCGATTGGCCGGTGTGCTCGTCGTCACCTCCCTGTACACGGGGGTGGTGGGCACCTCGGGTTGCGGTGCCGTGACCCGCATCGGCGACAAGATCATCGGGCTCACCAACCCGGTGCTGGTGGGCGGACTCATCGTCGGAACCCGGCTGCCGGACGACCCTCAGCTGCGGGCTGCCCTCGAGGACAACGGGGTCACCGAGCGCACCGAGGTCCAGCTGGCGGTCGCGGACGCGCTCGAGCTGCAGGACGTCGAGCAGGCCCTCATCACCGATGCCCTCGTGACCCTGGACGCCGACACCTCGGTCGATCTGACCGTGGGCGACGACGACTGGTTCACACTCGATGCGCCCCCTGGCCCGCCCTACGTCGCGGGCGACACCTGGATGCTCTCGGCCGAGCTCCCCGACCGCGTGCTGCCCGGCACCGTCTCGATCCCGCTCCCCGAAGGCGCTGCGGCGGTCCTGCCGCTGGTCCAACCTCCCCGCCAGGCGCTCACGGTCGACCTGTCCGGCCAGGGCTACGACTTCGCGTTCGCAGCGGTCTACGACCTGAACGGCGAGGAGCTCTGGACGAACGCGCCCGACGACAACGACGCGATCATCGACTTCGTCCTGCCGGGCGGAGACCCCGTCGAAGAAGTCGTCCTGCCCGGGGATGCGTTCCCCGAGGAAGGCGCCGTGGTGGTGGGTGTCGCGGGCATGCAGCGCGCGCCCGTCGAAGGGATCGAAGGGCTCAACGAGGCCCTCACCGCCGTGCTCGCCGGGGAGCTGCAGCTCGAACCCGTCGTGGTGGGCAGTCCGATCGGGCTGAACACCGTGGTCCTGGGGGCCGAGGCTCCCCCGCCCGAGCTCGCGCCGCTCCTGGACGCTGCGGGCGTCGAGACCGACGCCATCGCCGAGGCGTTCGTGGTGGACCTGCGCGATCGGGCCGGTGTGGACGGGCTCGTTCCGACGGCGGACGGCGTGCCGATGGACCCCGCAGACCCCGTGGGACGCTACGTCGCCGAGGGGCTGGACTACGTGCCGGGCGAGACGTTCACGATCCGCGCCGACACCGACATGAGCGCGATCGCTGGCCTGTTCACTCCCGTGCTCCCGCCGCCGGTCGAGGTCGATCTGCCGCTCACCCACCCTGCGGACACGGGCCTGTCCGTCGACTTCCCCGACGATCGGGCCTGGGCCATCGGCGTCGCGCTCGTCGTGGGGCCCGACGGCCTGACCTTCTCGAGCATCCCCGACCTCGAAGACGGCTGGCAGGGCTTGCTGAGCGCAGAGGACCCCGTGACCGGCGTCGACCTGCCTCCCGAGGCCTTTCCGACGCCCGGCCCCTACGCCATCGGAGTGGCTGCCCTCGAAGACCAGCCCGAAGCGCTCCAGGACGTCAACCTGGCGTTCAGCCGCGGGGTGGTGGGCGCGACCCGGTTCGTGTCGCTCACCGTGGAGTGAGCAGGACCTTCACGGCCGACCCTGCGTGCTCGAGCGCCGCAACGCCATCGGACAGCGGGAACCGGGCGGAGATCAGGGGGGTGGGGTCGATCAGGCCCCGCTCCAGGGCCCGCAACGCCGGCGCGAACGGCCCGCAGCGGCTTCCGATCACCGTGATCTCGTCGAGCACCCAGGGGATCGGCGTCACGGCCTCCGGAGCGTGCACCGTGGTCTTCATCACCAGCGTGCCGCGCGGCCGGACGAGGCGGGTGGCCAGCTGCAGCCCGTCTGCCGCGCCCGTACAGTCGACGACCAGGTCGAACGAGCGCTCTTCCGGGCTCTCAGCGAGAGTGCGTCGCTCGATCCCCACTGGCAGGAGCTCGAGACGTGCGGGATTGCGAGAGACCGCGACCACCTCGGCGCCCGTCAGCGCGAGTACCCGCGCCACCAGCTGCCCCAGTCGACCCACCCCCAGCACCGCACAGCGCCAGCTCGGCCGGACGTGCACCTGCTGCAGGATCTCGAATGCGGCCGCGAGGGGCTCGACGAACACCGCTGCGTCGTCCGACACCGCATCCGGCAGGACGTGCAGGTTGGCTTCGGGCAGGTGGAACACCTCGGAGAACGCGCCGTCGCGGCCGTCGATGCCCAGGACCGTGCGGTCGGGACAGTGTGTGGGCCGACCCGCCAGGCAGGTGGCGCAGCGCCCACAGGGGCAGTTGATCTCGCCCACCACGCGCGCGCCCACCAGGCTGGAATCGCGGTGCTCCTCGACCTGGCCGACCCACTCGTGGCCGAGCACGCCGGTGAATCC